>NZ_JBNJNA010000001.1:3740000-6515000 GCF_050936315.1 Pseudonocardia sp. CA-107938
ATATAAGGGTGAGACGTGATGCATAGCCGATTGAGGCGAAGTAGAGTGATCCCATGCTGCCGAGAAAAGCCTCTAGCGAGTGCTGTTGCGGCCCGTACCCTAAACCGACACAGGTGGTCAGGTAGAGAATACCAAGGCGATCGAGTGAACTGTGGTTAAGGAATTCGGCAAAATACCTCCGTAACTTCGGGAGAAGGAGGACCATCTGCTGTGAAGCTCCTTGCGGGCTAGCGGTGGGTGGTCGCAGAGACCAGGCCCAAGCGACTGTTTACTAAAAACACAGGTCCGTGCGAAGTCGTAAGACGATGTATACGGACTGACGCCTGCCCGGTGCTGGAACGTTAAGAGGACCTGTTAGTCCCTTTGGGGGCGAAGCGGAGAATTTAAGCGCCAGTAAACGGCGGTGGTAACTATAACCATCCTAAGGTAGCGAAATTCCTTGTCGGGTAAGTTCCGACCTGCACGAATGGCGTAACGACTTGGGCGCTGTCTCGACCACAGACTCGGCGAAATTGCACTACGAGTAAAGATGCTCGTTACGCGCGGCAGGACGGAAAGACCCCGGGACCTTTACTATAGCTTGGTATTGGTGTTCGGTTCGGCTTGTGTAGGATAGGTGGGAGACTGTGAAGTGGCCACGCCAGTGGTTGTGGAGTCGTTGTTGAAATACCACTCTGGTCGAATTGGATGTCTTAACCTCGGGCCATGATCTGGTTCAGGGACAGTGCCTGGTGGGTAGTTTAACTGGGGCGGTTGCCTCCCAAAGAGTAACGGAGGCGCCCAAAGGTTCCCTCAGCCTGGTTGGCAATCAGGTGTTGAGTGTAAGTGCACAAGGGAGCTTGACTGTGAGACCGACGGGTCGAGCAGGGACGAAAGTCGGGACTAGTGATCCGGCACCTCCTTGTGGAAGGGGTGTCGCTCAACGGATAAAAGGTACCCCGGGGATAACAGGCTGATCTTGCCCAAGAGTCCATATCGACGGCATGGTTTGGCACCTCGATGTCGGCTCGTCGCATCCTGGGGCTGGAGTAGGTCCCAAGGGTTGGGCTGTTCGCCCATTAAAGCGGTACGCGAGCTGGGTTTAGAACGTCGTGAGACAGTTCGGTCCCTATCCGCCGCGCGCGTTGGAGACTTGAGGAAGGCTGTCCCTAGTACGAGAGGACCGGGATGGACGAACCTCTGGTGTGCCAGTTGTCCCGCCAGGGGCACGGCTGGTTGGCTATGTTCGGAAGGGATAACCGCTGAAGGCATCTAAGCGGGAAGCTCGTTCCAAGATGAGGTCTCCCACCACCTTGAGTGGGTAAGGCTCCCAGTAGACCACTGGGTTGATAGGCCAGAGATGGAAGCCTCGTGAGGGGTGGAGTTGACTGGTACTAATAGGCCGAGGGCTTGACCACAACTTGTTTATTGCATCCACTATGCGACCCTGAGCACACCACTGTGGTGGTGCTCACGGCCCGAACATCGACACCCTTTTGTTGGGTGTGGGTGTTGGGGTTGATTTGTGGATAGTGTTGTCGGTGGTTATGGCGGAGTGGGAACGCCCGGTCCCATCCCGAACCCGGAAGCTAAGCACTCCAGCGCCGATGGTACTGCACTCGGTAGGGTGTGGGAGAGTAGGTCGCCGCCGACATCAAATGTGAACGAGAAGGCCCCCGCGAGTTTCGCGGGGGCCTTCTTGCTGTCTGCGTACGGTCTGCGACTCCATCTTCGCACGCGGCACCGACAGTTTCGGTTCCACGACGTCGATCCATCCCCAACGGCACGTGGCTGTCCACAGAAATGACGACCCTCTTGGCGCGGGTCTCCAACGCGGGCACGCTCGAATACGTCCGGGTCAGCCGGACGAGACACGAGCTGAGGAGAATCCCCATGTACGAGACCATCGTCACCGCTGTCGGCCGAGTCGCCACCATCGTGTCGAGCCACCGCTTCGGCGACGGTCCGCCGAAGGCGTCCTTCCGCCTCGCGTGCAACGAGCGACGACGTGACTGGTCCAGCGGCAACTGGGTCGACGGCGACACCGTCTACTTCTCGGTGAGCTGCTGGCGATCCCTGGCGGAGAACGTCCAGCATTCGCTGAGGGTGGGGGATCCGGTCGTCGTGCGCGGCCGCATGCACACGCGGGATTACGAGACACCCGAGGGCCGGCGCACGTCCGTGGTCGAGCTGGACGCCACGGCGATCGGGCCCGATCTGGCGCGCTGCACCACCGTCGTCACGCGGGCCGAGCCGGTCGGGCGTGGAACGGGGCGCCAGGAGGCCATCAGCGCGAGCGAGCCTCGCGGGTCCGGCGGGGAGGCCGTGGCCGCCGAGAGGGAGCTCGTGGGCGCCGCAGCGGGCGGTCCGGCGGCGGAGGTGCCCATGAGGCCGTAGGGCGCGCCGCAACTACGATCGTGGAGTGGCAGAGTTCATCTACAGCATGCGCCGGGTCCGCAAGGCACACGGCGACAAGGTCATCCTCGACGACGTCTCGTTGAACTTCCTGCCTGGTGCGAAGATCGGTGTCGTCGGTCCGAACGGGGCCGGCAAGTCGACTGTTCTGAAGATCATGGCAGGGCTGGAGCACGCCAACAACGGCGACGCGCAGCTCGCTCCCGGGGCGACTGTCGGCATCCTCCAGCAGGAGCCTCCGCTCAACGAGGAGAAGACCGTTCTCGGCAACGTCGAGGAAGGCCTCGGCGAGATCAAGCAGCAACTCGACCGCTACAACGCGATCCTTAAGCAGCTGGAGACCGACTACTCCGACGAGCTGATGGAGGAGATGGGGCAGCTGCAGGAGATCCTCGACGCGAACGACGCGTGGGAGATCGACTCGCAGCTCGAGCAGGCGATGGACGCGCTGCGGTGCCCACCGCCCGACATGCCGGTCACGCAGCTGTCCGGCGGTGAGCGCCGCCGCGTGGCGCTGTGCAAGCTGCTGCTCAGCAAGCCGGATCTCCTGCTGCTCGACGAGCCGACCAACCACCTCGATGCCGAGAGCGTGCTGTGGTTGGAGAAGCACCTCGAGAGCTACGCCGGCGCCGTGCTCGCCGTGACCCACGACCGCTACTTCCTCGACAACGTGGCGCAGTGGATCATGGAGCTCGACCGTGGGCGGGCCATCGGCTACGAGGGCAACTACTCCACGTACCTGGAGAAGAAGGCGGAGCGGCTCGCCGTCCAGGGGCGCAAGGACGCGAAGCTGCAGAAGCGGCTCGCCGACGAGCTCGCCTGGGTGCGGTCGGGCGCCAAGGCGCGGCAGGCGAAGAGCCGTGCCCGGCTGCAGCGCTACGAGGAGATGGCTGCGGAGGCCGAACGCCACCGGAAGCTGGACTTCGAGGAGATCCAGATCCCGGCGGGGCCGCGGCTCGGCAACGTCGTGGTGGAGGTCGACCACCTCGACAAGGGCTTCGACGAGCGGGTCCTGATCAAGGACCTGTCCTTCACATTGCCGCGCAACGGCATCGTCGGGGTGATCGGCCCCAACGGGGTCGGCAAGACCACGTTGTTCAAGACGATCGTCGGGCTGGAGAAGCCCGACTCGGGCACGGTCCGCGTCGGCGAGACGGTCCTGCTGTCGTACGTGGACCAGAACCGCGGCGGGATCGACCCGACCAAGACGGTGTGGGAGGTGGTGTCGGACGGGCTCGATCACATCAAGGTCGGCAACGTCGAGATGCCCTCGCGCGCCTACGTGGCGGCGTTCGGCTTCAAGGGGCCCGATCAGCAGAAGCCTGCGGGGGTGCTGTCCGGCGGTGAGCGCAACCGCCTCAACCTGGCGTTGACGCTCAAGATCGGCGGCAACTTGATCCTGCTCGACGAGCCCACCAACGACCTCGACGTCGAGACGCTGTCGTCGCTGGAGAACGCGCTGGAGCAGTTCCCGGGCTGTGCCGTGGTGATCTCCCACGACCGGTGGTTCCTCGACCGGGTGGTCACCCACATCCTCGCCTGGGAGGGCACGGAGGAGAACCCGGCCTCGTGGTTCTGGTTCGAGGGCAACTTCGAAGCATACGAGGCCAACAAGGTTCAGCGTCTCGGGGTGGAGGCGGCGCGACCGCACAGAGTGACGCACCGTAGGCTTACTCGCGACTGACCGCAAGCAAGCTTCTGCCCGTCGGGTGCAGTCCGGGTCCTCCGGTCGCGGCACACCCCCACCGAATGGGCGTCGTGCGGCACGTGCTGCCAGGAAGGTGGGTACGTCACGTGGGTGTCGACCTGCTTGCCGCCGCTGAGACGTTGCTCCCGGCGCGTCCCGATCTGGCTGCTGCCATCGCCGCGCAGGCGCTGGACGCTTCCGCTGCGGCTGACGACCGGAACGGTTGGCTCGCCGCGGCGGGTGTCTTCCTCGACGCGCGGGGCCGGTTCGGCGACGGTCGCCGCACCGCGATCGACCTGCTGTCGACCGTGCGGCGGTGGGGTCCGGGTGCGCTGACCGCTCCAGCGGCGCGTCGGCTGCGGGTCGAGCTCGCTCTGCTCGCGGCCGGAGCCGGGGCGGCCGAGATCGTGCGGACGCTCGTCGAGCCCGTGCTCAGCGTCGGTTCGGGCGCCGCCGACCGATCGCTGCGTCCGGCGGCCCGGATCGCGCTGGCCCGGTCGGCCACCGATCCGGTGGAGAGCACGGCCGCGCTGCGGGCCGCGCGGGAGGACTGCTCCGACGACCGGGCCGGCCGGATCGCGCGGGCGGAGGTCGTGCTCGTCGGCGCGGCGATCGCCCGGCACGACGGTGCGGCGCGCACAGCGGTCGAGTTCGCGGAGGAAGGGCTGCGGCTGCTGGGCGACGACACCGGCGGTGACCGCGATCTGCGCTTGTCGCTGGTCGCGGAGTCGGTCGCCGCTCTGATCGACGTCGGCGACGCGCGTCGCGCCCGCGAGCGGGCCGAGCTGGCTGCGGAGCTGCTGCGCACGACGCCGGGCCCCCGTCGGCAGAGGGCGCTCCTGCAGCTCACCGTGGTGAGCGCGTTCGCCGGGGTCAGGGACATGGCCGACACCGTGGCGGCGCTCGGCGCGGCCGCGCAGGAGGCCGCCGACAGCGACGCGCCGGAGCTGGAGGCGATCTGCCGCTCCGCGCTGGGCGCCATCCACGAGAAGGCGGGTCGGCTGGATGCGGCGCTGGCGGAGTTCCAGGCCGGCGTCGACGCCCAGCACCGCGACCGCGACCGCGAGCAGCGGTTCATCGCCGCGGTCGAGGCCCAGCTCGGATCGGAGTCACCGGCGGCGCCTGCCGGTCCGTTGCCCGCGGAGTCGTCGGCGGACGGGATCTCGTGGTTCGCCGGCTCGCCGTGGGCCGGAGACCCTGCCGACGGACCCGACCAGACCGATGCCGAGGCGGCGACCGCGGCTGCCAATCCCTGGTCCGGTGGAGCCTGGTCGAACGGTGCCCACCGCGGGGTGACGGACGGCCCGGGGGCCGAGACGGCTGGTCGCGGCGCCCAGCGTGAGGTGCGCAGATCCGACCGGTCCACCAACGGTCACGATCACACCGCTGCTCGGCCTGCCCGGCACGCGAAGCCGGATCCGTCGCAGCTGCGCGGTCGCGAGGCGCGGAACGGTGCACGACCCGGCGCACCCGTCCGGGACGATGCGACGGCCCGGCGAGCGCCTGCTGGGGACGCGGCCGGGAACACTGCCGCCGACCGGATCACGGACAGCGACGACATCGAGTCGTGGATGCGCACCGCCCTCGACGACCTCGACCGGACGTGGGGTCCGATGACCGGCCGGACCTCCGGCGCCGGATCGAGTGGGCCGACCCGCGGCGGCTCGACCGACAGCCCGAACGGCGACGGGCGAACCGCCGGTGAGGACGGGACGAGCGGCGTCCGTGATCGCGGCGACCTCGCGAGCGATGACCGTGACCGCACCGGCCCGGACCGGCCGGGTCGGCGCGCCGCGGCCGAGGGTCGTGGCGGTGCGGACGCCGCGGCGTCCGGCAAGCGTCGGGCCGAGCCGGGTGGACGGCCCGGCCGCGACGCCGAGGACGTGGACGTCGATCCGCTCGGACCGTGGACGACGTGGGGACGCCGAACCAGCGCTCCGCGGGCCAACGGTTCGGCCGGTCACGACGCCGTGAGCCGTGCGGGGGCCGGCGACGAGCGAGGGACGCAGGGGCGCTCGGGTCGGAACGGGTCCACGGAACGTGGAGCGGCCGAGGCCTGGCCGTTGGGCCGGCTGGAGACCGACGAACCCGCGGGGCGCGGCGAGGCATCCGGCGCCGGGGGCGAGCCAACTCGACGCTCGGCCGACGATCGGTGGCAGCTGGACCGCGCCGGGTCGGTCGATCGACCCGGGCAGGGAGAGCCGCGACGGTCGCGGGACGAGGCGCCCGATGGTGGGCGCTCGGGCCGTCGCCGGGCGGAGCGGAACGGATCCGGCTCCACCGGAGGAGACCACCGGGCCGACCGGTCCGGGAAACGTACGGCGGACGGTGCACGGCCGCCGGGCCGGTCTAACGATCCGGACGATGGCTCCGACCGGACGACCGTGGGTGGGCAGCGGTCGCACGCACCTGGCCGGTCCGTCGACGACAGGTCGTCCGACCGGTCCGAGCTGGACAGGTTCGACGATCGCAGCGGGGACCCGTCGATGACGTCGCGAGAGTCGAACGGCCTCTCAGCCGACGCGTGGCCCCTGGGCCGGTCGGGCTGGGAGAGGTTGACCGAGCACGGGTCGGCGCGCCACTCGGGTGGCGCTGAGGGCGGCAGGTGGCCGTTCGATTCGTCGGAACAGGACCAGGCCGTGGATCGCGGGCCGGAGGATGCTGATGTCTGGCCGTTGAGCCGGCCGGAGCGGGAACGTTCGAGCAGACCTGCCGGCGAGAAGTCGTGGGATTCCCGCGACTCCGACCGCGGCCCTCGGCATGCGGACCGCGACCGGTCCCCTGGCGGCGCAGACGACGCGCCTGGTGTGCGGTTGAATCGGCCCGGCGATGGCGCAGGTGTGCGGCGTTCGGACGATGAGAGCTGGCCGCTGGATCGGTCGGAGCGGGATCGTTCGCGCAGTGGAGCGGGCGACTCCGGCGCCGGAAGTGCTGGCCGGGAGCGGTCCGGCGATGGCGCAGGTGTGCGGCGCTCGGGCGCGCCGGAGAGGGATCGTTCGGGCTCCGGGGCGGACGAGGAGCCGTGGGGTTCACGCGGCGCAGGCTCGCGGGGCGCGCGCCGAGACCGGTCTGGTGATGGCGCGGGCGCGCGGCGTTCGGAGCAGGATCGTTCGGGCCTCGGGACGGGCGAGGGACCGTGGGGTTCCCGCGACTCCGATGGAGCCGGACGGTCCGGGACCAGGGCCGACCTGGCCGGGTCACGCGAGCGTTCAGGACTCGGCGCAGGCGCGGGGCAGGTGCAGCGCTCCGGGCTGGACCTGTCCGGGGCGCGTGGACGGCATGGCTCCGGCGGCCCGTCCGCGGACGGGAACGGGGAGCGCCGCGAGCCGCGGGAGACGGCGGGTCAGTCGGAGTCCGGAGCGGCGGCCGAGACGGATCCGCTGTTCGCGCTGCTGCGCGCCCCCAAGGCGCCGGTGTCCAAGGATGCGCTGGCCGATCTCGCCCGGCGGCTGACCGTCGCGCCGCAGCGCATGCCGCTCCCGCCCGACGATGCCGCCGGCGGCACCGAGGCCGAGGCGCCCGCCGCGGATCGCGCGGCCGCCGGCTGCGCGGTGGTGCTCGACCTGGCCAGGGACGGGCGGCGGTTCGCCGGCGTCCGGGCGGCGACGGTGATCCGGGAGGTCGCTGAGCTCGTCGCCGAGCACGTGCCCACCGGGTCGCGTGTGCGGTTCGACGAGCCCGACGTGCTGTCCCTCGTCCTGCCGGGCTGGGCCGGCGCGGACGCGACCCGATGGATGTACCGGACGCTGCCCGGGCTGCTCGCCGGGTTCACGGCGAGCGAGGAGATCCGCGGTGTGCAGCTGCGGGCCACCGTCCACGACGTCGACGGGCCGGTGGGTGCGCAGCTGCTGCACCGCATCGACGGTGGCCGCACCGCGGAGCGTCGGGCGCGGACGAAGGAGACCGACTCCGCACCGGGCTTCGAGCGCCCTCCGCCGCGCCCCGTCGAGCGTCCCACCATGCGGGAGGAAATCTCACAAGCCGCGCAGGAGGGCGTGAGACCCGACACATCCGCGCCGGCCCCGGAGGAGGCGCCGTTCACGCCGGCCGACGCCGACGGTCTCGGGCTCGCGGATCTGCTCGCCGGAGCGCTGGCCGCGTACCGCTCGATCTGACGCTCTCTGACTCGATCACTGACTCGATTCCACCGGCGGCGGAGCGGCTGGCGGCGAGCCAGGGCGAGCGCCCCGACGAGCAGGTCGCGAGGGCCGCGACGTGCGCCATGGCGCGCTGTGGACGCCCCTGATCCGGGCATGGAACGCTGGCCGCGCATCACTAGGGTGAAATCTCGCCGAGGCCACCCGGACGGTGGCCAGCGTCGACCATCGGAGTTCACTGTGACAGGCCGGAACGCGGAGCACCCGCTCACGAACGACCCGGAGCTGGCGGCCGTGAGCGCGCTCTACGCGCGCCACGCCCCGGATCTGCGGGGCGGATCGGGCGACCGGCTTCCACAGCTGGACGTGGCCGCGGAGAACCACCTGCGGCTCGCCGCGGAACGTCCACCGGGCGAGGCGCTGGTCCAGGTGCGTCCCGGAGCGGACCGGACGGGCGGGTCGGTCGAGATCGTCACCGACGACATGCCGTTCCTGGTGGGCGCCGTGCTGGTGGCGGTGTCGAAGGCCGGTGCAGAGGTGCGCCGGCTCATCCACCCCATCGTCGTGGTTCGCCGCGGTCCGGACGGCAAGCTGGCCGAGGTGCTGGGCGACGCCGACCCGGCCGATCCGCCGGCCGACACGGTGGTCGAGTCGTGGATCCACCTCGACCTCGACCACGTGCCGGAACCGCGGGAGGAGCTGCAGCGATCGGTCACGCAGGCGGTCACGAACGTGCGGCGCGTTGTCGGGGACGGCACGGCAATGGTCGACCGGGCCCGCTCGGCCGCCGAGCGCCTGACCGTGCAGCACGGCCGCGCCGACGCGGCCACCCCGCCTGCGGAGATCGGCCGTTTCCTGCAGTGGCTGGTCGACGGGCACTTCACCTTCCTCGGCCACCGCGGTTACGCGGCCGACGGATCGGCGCGCGACGCCGGCCTCGGGGTCCTGCGCGACGACGCCGCGGCGGCCGCGTTCGCCCCGCGCAGCGGACTGCTGGCGGGCGGCGACCAGGACGACGTGGTGGTCACCCGGGCCAGCGCGCCCAGCCCGCTCCGCGCGGTGCACCCGTACGTGATCGCGGTGCTGGAGCGCGACGACCAGGGCGTGGTGACCGGCGAGGACCGGTTCGTCGGGATGCTGACGGTGCCGGCGCTGTACGAGAGCGTGCTCGACATCCCGGTGGTGGAGCAGCGGGTGCGCGCGGCGATCCGCGGCGCCGGCTTCCCACTGGAGTCGTACTCGGGCCAGCAGATGCTGGAGGTGATCTCCGGGCTGCCGCGGGAGGAGCTGTTCAGCGCTTCCGAGGAGCGGCTGCGCGACACCGCGATGGGCGTGCTGTCGGTGATCGGCCGGCGCGCGGTGCGGTTCTTCGGGCACCGCGACCCGTACCGCCGGTTCATCTCCTGCCTCGTCTACCTGCCCCGCGACCGGTACACGACGTCGTCGCGCCTCGCGATGGCCGACGTGCTGCAGCGCCGGCTCGGCGGCACCTCGGTCGACCACACCGCTCGGGTCAGCGAGGCGCGGCTCGCGCAGGTGCACTTCACGGTGCACACCGACCCCGACGCGGTGGGCGACGACGAGATCGATCTGACGGCGCTGCAGGACGAGCTGGGCGCGGCGGTGCGCACGTGGGAGGACCGCCTCCTCGGCGCCGTCGGCGGCAGCGACGGCGACACCGCGGAGATCACCGCGGCGCTGCCCGGGATCCCCGAGTCGTACAAGGCGGTGGCGCCGCCGGAGCGGGCCGTCGAGGACCTGCGCCACGTCGCTGCGCTGTCCGGCCCGGGCGACATCGGGGTGCGGCTGTACCCCGGCACGTCGGGCGAGGACCGGCGGTTCACGTTCTACCTGGCCGGCGAGCCGGCGACGCTGACGGCGGTGCTGCCGGTGCTGCAGCAGCTGGGCACCGAGGTGCTCGACGAGCGACCGGCCGAGCTGACCCGTCCGGACGGGCTGCGCGTGCACGTCTACGACTTCGGCCTGCGCCTCGACGAGCCGACCCGGGCCGCGACCGCGGGCCGCTCCGACCACGACATCGAGGCCGGCTTCTGCTCGTCGTTCCGCGCGGCGTGGAGCGGCGACGCGGAGTCCGACGGCTTCTCCGCGCTGATGCTGCGGGCCGGGCTGGCCTGGCGTGAGGTTGCGGTGCTGCGGGCGTACGCCCGCTACGCCCGCCAGCTGGGCAGCCCCTACGGGCACCAGTACATGGCCACCACGCTGCTCGCGCAGACACCGGTGGCGCGCGCTCTGGTGGAGCTGTTCCGGGCCAGGTTCGACCCGGCGCTCACCGGCGACCGCGACGCCGTCTGCGAGGCCGCGCTGGCCCGCGTGCGCGAGCTCATCGACGCCGTGACCGGCCTCGACAGCGACCGGATCCTGCGCGGGTTCCTCGGCATGATCACCGCGACGCTGCGGACGAACTACTACCGCAACCGGCCGTTCCTGTCGTTCAAGTTCGACCCGTCGCAGGTGCCGGACATGCCGGCGCCGCGGCCGAAGTACGAGATCTTCGTGTACTCGCCCCGCGTCGAGGGCGTGCACCTGCGGTTCGGCGCGGTCGCGCGCGGCGGGCTGCGCTGGTCGGACCGGCCGCAGGACTTCCGCACCGAGATCCTGGGCCTGGTGAAGGCGCAGGCGGTGAAGAACGCCGTGATCGTGCCGGTCGGCGCGAAGGGCGGCTTCTTCGTGCGGAACGCGGAGAAGGGGCCGGAGGAGGTCGAGGCGTGCTACCGCACGTTCATCTCCGGGCTGCTCGACATCACCGACAACCTGGTGGATGGCAAGACGGTGCCACCGCCGGACGTGGTGCGCCACGACGGCGACGACTCCTACCTGGTGGTCGCAGCGGACAAGGGCACGGCCAAGTTCTCCGACACGGCCAACGAGGTGGCCGCGTCGTACGGGTTCTGGCTGGGCGACGCGTTCGCCTCCGGCGGCTCGGTCGGCTACGACCACAAGGCCATGGGCATCACCGCCAAGGGCGCGTGGGAGAGCGTGAAGCGGCACTTCCGCGAGCTCGGCGTGGACACCCAGTCCGAGGAGTTCACCGTCGTCGGCATCGGTGACATGTCCGGTGACGTGTTCGGCAACGGCATGCTGCTGTCGGAGCACATCCGGCTGCTCGCGGCGTTCGACCACCGGCACGTGTTCGTCGACCCGAACCCGGACGCGGCCACGTCGTTCGCCGAGCGGCAGCGGATGTTCGCGTTGCCGCGCTCGTCGTGGGACGACTACGACCGGTCGCTGATCAGCGCGGGTGGTGGCGTGTGGCCGCGCACCGCCAAGTCGGTGCCGGTGGGCCCGGAGATGCGGGCGGCGCTCGGCATCGCCGACGGGGTGGAGAAGCTCAGCCCGCCGGAGCTGATCGCGGCGATCCTGCGCGCGCCGGCCGACCTGCTGTGGAACGGCGGCATCGGCACGTACGTGAAGGCGTCCGACGAGCCGCACGAGGCCGCGGGCGACAAGACCAACGACGGCGTGCGCGCCGACGGTCGCGAGCTGCGCGTCAAGGTCGTCGGCGAGGGCGGCAACCTGGGGCTGACGCAGAAGGGCCGCATCGAGTTCGCCCGCAACGGCGGCAAGATCAACACCGACGCGATCGACAACTCGGCCGGCGTGGACTGCTCCGACCACGAGGTCAACATCAAGATCCTGCTGGACCGGCTGGTGGCCTCCGGCGAGCTCGCCCGCGAGGACCGCAACGCGGTGCTGGCGGAGATGACCGACGAGGTGAGCCGCCTGGTGCTCGCCGACAACACCGACCAGAACGTCGTGCTGGGGATCGCGCGGGCGCACGCGCCGTCGATGGTGAGCGTGCACGCGCGGCTCACCAGCGACCTGGAGTCCCGGCGTGGACTCGTGCGCAAGCTCGAGGTGCTGCCCGACGACGCCGGGTTCGCCGCGCTGGAGTCCGCGGGGTCGGGCCTGTCCAGCCCGGAGCTGTCGACCCTGCTCGCGCACACGAAGCTGGACCTGACCGCGGCGGTGCTCGCGACCGACCTGCCCGACACGCCGGCGTTCGCCGACCGGCTCCCCGAGTACTTCCCGCGCCCGATCCGGGAGCGGTTCCCCAAGGCCATCGCGGGGCACCCGCTGCGCCGCGAGATCGTCGCGACACTGCTGGTCAACGAGATGGTCGACGGTGCGGGCATCACGTACGCGTTCCGCCTCGGCGAGGAGCTGTCGGCGTCCCCGAGCGACGCCGTGCGCGCCTACGCGGTCACCACCGCGGTCTTCGACCTGCCGTCCCTGTGGAAGCAGCTGCGGGAGCCGCACATCCCGACGGCCGTGTCGGACTCGGTGGTGCTGGAGACCCGGCGGCTGCTCGACCGTGCGTCGCGGTGGTTCCTCAACAACCGCCCACAGCCGTTGACCGTCGGATCGGCCATCGCGCGGTTCGCGAAGCCGGTGCGGGAGCTCCAGGACCAGATCCCCGAGCTGCTGCGGGGCAAGGAGCACGAGGTCGTCGCCGAGTCGACCGCGGCGCTGACGGGCGCGGGCCTCGCTCCCGAGCTCGCGGCCCGCTGCGGTGCGCTCATGTACTCCTACGGCCTGCTCGACGTCGTGGAGCTGGTCGAGCTGGCCGAGCACGACCGGGAGCCGCGGGAGCCGCGTGACGTCGCTGCGCTGTACTACGCGATGTCCGAGCACCTGGGCGTCGATCTGGCGCTGACGTCGGTGAGCGCGCTGGAGCGGGGCGACCGCTGGCACGCGTTGGCTCGGCTGGCGCTGCGTGACGACCTGTACGGGTCGCTGCGCTCGATCACGCTGGACGCGATGCGCGAAGCCGGCCCGGAGGCGTCGATCGAGGACACGATCGCCGGGTGGGAGCGGGCGAACGCGTCGCGGCTGGTGCGCGCCCGGTCGGCGCTGCACGAGATCGGCAAGGCGGGGCAGCTCGACCTGGCCACCCTGTCGGTGGTGTCGCGGCAGCTGCGGGGGCTCGCTCGATGACGGAGGCACGTTTTGCCGCTCAGGTGCCGATGCGCTGGAGCGACCTCGACGACTACGGCCACCTCAACAACGCCCGCGCCGTCACCCTGCTGGAGGAGGCGCGCATCGCGTTCCTCTGGACGGCGAAGGCGGAGAGCGCCGGGACGTCGTTCCGCGGTGGCCTGCTGGTGGCGGGGTTGAACGTCGAGTACAGGCACCAGGTCAACTACCGCACGGGCCGCACGCTGCGCGTCGCGATGGCGATCGACGAGGTCCGGGCGGCGTCGTTCCGCATCCTCTACGACGTGCACGACGGCCCGGACGCCGAGGACCGGGTGGCGATCCGCGCGTGGACGCGGATGGCGCTCTTCGACATGGACGCGCAGCGCCCGCGCCGGCTCTCGGCGGCGGAGAAGGACTACCTCGCCGGGTTCGCGGAGGCGACGGGATGAGCGCGCTGGCGCTTCCGGACGCCGACGACCGGGCCGACCTCGGCGCGTTCGTGGCGCGCGTGGTGCGCCTGGACTCGGCCGCGACGGTGCGGCTGCGGGCCCGGGACGGGCGGGTGAGCGCGTGGGCGAGCACCCCGTTCGACGTGCTCGCCACCCGCACCGTCGCCGGCGAGCTCGAGCCGCCGGACGTGACGGCGCCGGCGTCGGCACTGCTCACGGCGTTGACGGTGGAGCGGGCGGAGACCGTCGACCCGGGCCGGGGCGGGCTGTGGGCCGGTGACCTGCCGCCCGACACCGGCTGGACGCTGGTCGACGAGGTGCCCGCTGCGGAGCTGGAGGCGCTCACCGAGCGCGGTCTCGCGGTGGCGCGCGACAACGCCGGCCCGCACGGCCCACCCACGTCGCTGCTCGACCAGACGGTGCTCACCGTGACCGGGGCGGGCATCACGGTGAAGGTGCCGATGCGCTGCCTGTTCGCGCTGTCCGGGATGGGTTTCATCGGCGCCGACGCCGCGCCGGTGCGGGTGTCGGCGACCAGCTCCTGGCTGCGGCTGGACGCCCGTTACGGCGCGGTGGCCCGGCGGCGGCTCACGGCGCTCCCGCTGCTGATCTGACCTCGGCCAGCAGGTCGGGGTCGTGGGCGCTGACCACGGTGACCCCCGTGGTCGGGTCGCGGTGCAGCTCGGCGAGGCGGGCGTGGTTGTCCTGCACCTGGGCGAAGTCGTGCGCGACCAACCGTTCCATGACCGTGAGCAGGGCGGGCTGGCGACCTTGCCCGTCGACGATGCTGTGGTGGTAGAACGCGTCGCCGGCGTGCAGCACGGTGCGGTCGTCCAGCTCGACGGCGTACGCGGCGTGCCCGCGGGTGTGTCCGGGCAGCGCGATCATGGCGATGCCGGGGGCGACCTCGTCGAGCGGGCGGGCGGCGGGGAACCCGCGCCACGCCTCGCCCTGCGGCTCGTGGGTGACGACCCGCGGGCCGTGCGCCCACACCACAGGCCGGTAGCGGGCGCGCTCGATGGCGGTGGCCGGGTTGCGGGCGGCCGTCCACTCCGCCGCGGTCGTGTGCACCTGGGCGTCCGGGAAGTCGGCGATCCCACCGGCGTGGTCGGCGTCGAGGTGCGTGAGCAGGATGTGCCGGACGTCGGCTGCGGTGAAGCCGAGCTGCTCGACCTGGCGGACCGCGGTCTCCGCCGGGTCGAGCGCGGGCCGCATGAGGTGCCGGGTGCCGCCCAGGCGCTTCCCGGGGTCGGCGAGGTCGGCCAGCCCGTACCCGGAGTCGACGAGCACCAGGCCGTCGTCGGTCTCGATCAGCAGCACGTGGCAGACCACGGCGGCGCCGGGCGGGCGCATCGTGCCGCAGTTGAGGTGGTGCACCTTCATGACAGCTCCGGTGGGGTCGTCGTGGTGAGCGCCGGGTCGGGTTCGCGGCCCGCCATCCGCAGCATGCCGATCACGGCGCGGGCGAGTGTGAGCAGGTCGCGGGGCTTGCGCCGGTCGAGGCTGCCCAGGAGCTGGCGGAGCACGCTGAGCTGGTCGAAGTAGATGCGCTCGGCGACGAGGTTCTCGTGCTCGTCGAACACGAAGTACGCGGTCATCCGCGTGCGGTGCCGCCCGCCCGTGGCCGGGATCGCGCCGTAGGGACCGAGCTGGGTGCCCGTCAACCAGAACTCGACGATCACCGCGTCGGCGCTGTGCCGGAACGCGATGATCTCGTGGTCCTGGTCGGGGAACGCCCGGCGAGTGTCCGCGTAGTAGCCGCGCACGGCTTCCTCCCCGTCGTGCACGGTCATCGAGGCCACCAGCTCGTAGCGCGGGTGCGGGAAGGTGGCCAGCACGTCGTCCCAGGCGTGGCGCACCTCGTCGTGGAAGTGGTCGAGGACGAGCTTCTGCCGGGCCCGCAGAACGTGCTCGGGCGGGAGCGTGAAGGCGGTCACGCTGACCGAGCCTATTGCGTCGGGCGGCGGTGGGCGGGGAGTCGGCGCGGTGTCCCGGGTAGCTCGCACGGTGCGGGGAGGCCCGCGCGGGCGACGTCACACACCGCGCGGCCATCGCACACAGGTTGCAACCTGTGTGAGACGGCCGGAACCTGTGTGACGTCCTGTGGCCAATTCCGCTCGGCGTCGATCACGAAGGTGCGGTGCCCGGCCTCGCCGGTGAGCTCGTCGGCCTGGTCGCTGCGCAGCCCGTTCCACCAGCGCGACGTGGCGGTGAGCGGCCAACTCCCGCCGGCACTCCTCAGGCGAGCCAGGCCGCGGTGTCCGGGGGGAGCTCGCCCGACTCCAGCGGCCCGCTCGCGAGCAGCACCTCGCCGGGCGGCAGGGGGACCGGGGCGGTGGAGGCGTTCAGGGCGCAGACCAGGGTCGAGCCCGAGCGGCGGAACGCCAGGCAGCCGGGCGGGGCGCCGAACCACTCGACGGCGTCGCCGGCGAAGCCGGGGTGGCTGCGGCGCAGCTCGATCGCCGCACGGTAGGCCGAGAGCATCGACTCGGTGCTCTCCAGCTGCTCGTCGGCCACCAGCTGCCCGTACGCGGCCGGCATGGGCAGCCACGGCGCTCCGGTGGTGAAGCCGTAGCCGGGCGCGGTGCCTTCCCACGGCATCGGGACGCGGTAGCCGTCGCGGCCGCGCTCGCGGCGGCCGGAGCGCTCCCACAGCGGGTCCTGCAGCACCTCGTCCGGCAGGTCGACGTCGACCAGGCCCAGCTCCTCGCCGTAGTACACGAACACGGTGCCGGGCAGGGCCATGGTCAGCATCGCCATGGCCAGTGCGCGCGAGCGGCCAACCTCGCCGCCGCCGTAGCGGGTCACCGCGCGGCTCACGTCGTGGTGCCCCAGCGCCCAGGTCGGCGGTGCGCCGACCGACGCGGTCGCGGCGAGCGCGCGCTCCACGGTCTCCCGGATCGCGTCGGCGTCGAACGGGGTGACCGCCAGCTCCCGGGAGAAGCCCAGGTGCAGCTCGTCGTCGCGCAGGTAGGCGGCGAACCGCTCGTCGTCGGGCAGGCCGATGTCGCCGATCACGACGCGGCCCGGGTAGTGGTCGACGACCGAGCGGATCATGCGGTGGATGTCGTGCACCGGCGGCTGGTCGAACGGGCGGATGCGGGCCGACGCCGCGTCGGTCAGCGACGCCGGCTTGCTCATGCTGTGGGCGCCCTCGACGCGGAACCCGTCGACGCCGCGGTCGAGCCAGAACCGCATGGTCTTCTCCAGGTCGGCCCAGACCTCAGGGTTCGTCCAGTTCAGGTCGGGCTGCTCCGGGGCGAACAGGTGCAGGTACCACTCCTCGGGCCGGTCGTCGGCGTCGGCGACGCGCGTCCAGGCCGGGCCGCCGAACATGCTGGTCCAGCCATTGGGCGGGGTGGCGCCGTCGGGTCCGCGGCCCGGGCGGAAGTGGTACCGGGACCGCTCGGGGCTGCCGGGCGCCGAGGACAGGGCGGCGCGGAACCACTCGTGCTGCACCGAGGTGTGGTTGGGCACGATGTCGAGCAGCAGCCGCAGGCCGTGCTCGTGCACGCGGTCGACCAAGGTGTCGAACCCGGCCAGATCACCGAACACCGGGTCGACGTCGCGCGGGTCGGCCACGTCGTAGCCGTGGTCGGCCATGGGGGAGGTGAAGATCGGCGTGAGCAGCACCGCGTCGGCGCCCAGCAGCTCGACGTAGCCGAGCCGCGACGCGACCCCGTCGAGGTCACCGACGCCGTCGCCGTCGGCGTCGGCGAAGCTGCGCGCGTACACCTGGTAGATCACGGCGTCGCGCCACCACTGCGCCGGTAGCTGCACGATGGACGATCCTGCCAAACGTTGGCCCGGAAGACCTCAGAAGTCGGAGTTCATCATGCTCATGGCGGCGTACTGCAGGTACTGCCACAGCTGGGCGCGGTGCGCCTCGTCCAGCCCGGCCTCGTCGACGGCGATGCGCATGCAGCGCAGCCACGCGTCGCGCTCGATGGGGCCGACCTTGAACGGCATGTGCCGCATCCGCAGGCGCGGATGCCCGCGCTGGTCGGAGTAGGTGCGCGGGCCACCCCAGTACTGCTCGAGGAACATGCGCAGCCGGTCCTCCGCCGGGCCCAGGTCCTCCTCCGGGTACAGCGGGCGCAGCACCTCGTCGTCGGCGACCTCCTCGTAGAAGCGCGAGACGATCTTGTGGAAGGTCGGTGCGCCACCCACCTCGTCGTAGAAGTTCTGCGGTTCGGTCACGCCTGCATTGTCCCGCACCGCCGCGTGGAGGGACCGGTAGCCTCCGCGGATGGAGGTCGTTGTCTTCTACGCCGTTCGTGAAGGAGTCGACCGTGATCGGCTCATGGACGTCTACCCACGCCACAAGAGCTACTACGAGGAGTTCCACGCGAGCGGCGGCGGTCTGATCGCGCTCGGCCCGTTCCTCGCGCCGGACCCGGCGGGTGGATCGATGGGGATCTTCCGATCACGTGAGGACGCGGAGCGGTTCGTCGCCGCGGACCCGTTCGTCCTCGAAGGCCTGGCCGATCCCCGGATCGTCGAGTGGAGCGTCGTGCGATTCGGGTAGGTCCCGGGCGTGCGCCTGATGACGATGAACGTGTGGGGAGTGCGCGGCGACTGGCCCGCCCGCCGGGAGGTGCTGCGCGCGACGCTGGCCGAGCTGCGACCCGACGTGCTGACGCTGCAGGAGACGGTGGTCCGGCCCGGGCTCGACCAGGTCGCAGAGATCCTGGACGGCGTCGTCGACCCCGTCCACGTGGTGCACGGCCGCCACCGCGAACCCGACGGCCAGGGCATCTCGACGGCGAGCCGCTGGCCACTGACCACGGTCGGCGAGATCGACCAGCAGACCGGGCCCCGGACGGCGGGCTTCGCCGCCACCACGCTCCTGACCGACGTCGCCACCCCCGACGGGCCGGTGCTCGTCGTCAACCACTTCCCGAGCTGGCGCCTCGACCTGGAGCACGAACGGTGCGTCCAGACGGCCCGGGCGGCGCGGGAGATCGAGCGGCTGCGCCCGGACCTCGCTGATCCGGTGATCGTGGCCGGCGACCTCGACGCCGACCCGACCGCCGACAGCATCCGCTTCTGGACGGGTCGCTGCGCGCTGGAGGGCACGAGCGTCTGCTACCGGGACGCGTGGGAGGCGGCGCGGCCCGGCGAGCCCGGCACGACGTACACGTCGGAGAACCCGCTGATGGACGAGGACTGGCCGTTCGGGCGGATCGACTACGTGCTGGTGCGCTGCGGCGAGCACGGCGGTGCGCGGCTCCGGGTGCGCGACTGCCGGCTGGTGCTCGACGCCCCGCGTGACGGCGTGCAGGCCAGCGATCACTACGGGGTGCTCGCCGACCTCGGCGAACCGTGACCCGTCACCCGCACGCGTACGGTCGCGGAATGGCCGACCGGTGGACCGCCGATCTGTGGAGTGACCCGGCGTGCCCGCTCAGCCGGCTGACCGCGCGGTGGCTCGGCGTGGTCGCCGAGGCCCGCCCGATCGACGTCGAGTGGCGGGTCATGAGCCTGAAGGTGCTGAACGAGCACCTCGACGTCGACCCCGAGGGCGACGACGAAGGCTACCTGTGGATCCCGGCCCGGATCGCGACCGCGGTGCGGACGAGGTTCGGCTCGGCGGCGCTGGGCCGGTTCCACGACGCGCTGTGGACCGACGGCGAGTGGATCGGTGATCCGGCGGACGCCCTGGCCCGGTGCGGGCTGCCCGCCGAGCTGGCCGCCGCGGGCTGGTCCACGGAGTACGACGCGGCGCTGCGTGCCTCGCACGCGGCCGCGACGGCGCTCGTCGGGCCGGGTGTCGGTACACCGATCCTGGCCGTCACCGGACCGGACGGCGTGCGGGGTGCCGTGTTCGGGCCGGTGCTCACCGGCGTGCCGGATGCGGCGGAGGCGCTGCGGCTGTGGGACGGGATCGTGCTGCTGGCGCAGGTGCCGCAGCTGCGCGAGCTCAAGCGCTGACGAGCGCGGTCACCCGCACTTCCGGTCGACGGCGACGAGCGCGCCGGTCGGGACGAAGCCGCGCACGGTGTTGTTGCGGAAGGTGTTGCCGCAGCCGGACGTGGCCGGATCGGTGATCACGTGCGTCTCGATGACGTTGTGCAGGGCAGCGCTGCTGCCATGGGTGACGTTGTCGACCACGGTCGCGGCGTAGCCCTTCACGTCGACGACGGAGTCGGCGCTGTTGCGGCCCTGCACGCCCGAGCCGTCGAAGAGGTTGCGGGCGAGCACGGTGCCGGCCGTCTCCTCCTTCACGTCGACGTTCTCGGCGGCGGTGTTGGCGAACGTGGTGTCGAGGACGCGGTTGCGCATCGACAGGTCCGGGCCACCACCGGCGACGTACCTGCTCCAGTTGCTCTTGGCGCTGCCGATGTAGACGCCCTCGCCGAACTCGGGCTTCTCCAGACCGGTGTCGTGCACGCGGGAGTGCTGCACCACGTTGTCGCTGGAGGCCGAACGGAAGTGGATGCCCTCCTCGGCGGTGCGGCCGACGGTGAGCCGGTCGAGCACGTTGCGCTGCCCCTGGTCGACGACGACGCCCTTCTCGCCGCCGGTGACCGTGAACCCGGTGAGCTGCCAGTGCGACGCGCCGTCGAGGTGGACGGCGTAGCCGGAGTCGCTGCCCTCCAGCACGGCGCCGGCGGGTCCGGCGAGCGTGATGGGTGCGGCGGCCGTGCCGGAGCGGGTGATCGAGATCGGCCGGTACCGGCCGGGGGCCAGCCGGATCACGTCGCCGGGGGCGGCGGAGTTCAGCGCGGTCTCGAGGGTGTCGTCGTCGCGGACGGCCACTTGTCGCCCGCGGCCGGCCACCAGCGTGACGGGCGCGGTGTCCGGGTCGGGCGCAGGAGCGGCGGTGGGGGCGCGACGCGCGGCGTTCGGTGCCGAGGCGGCGGCGCTGGTGGCGACCGGCGCCGGCTCACCGTGCCGCGGGGCCGGATCGGGACCGGCGGACAGCGAGACGGCGGCGGCGCACACCGCCGCGGCCAGTGCCGCCGTACCGATCATCACGGCGTCCATGGTGGCCCATCGACGCCGTCCGCGGGGCCGGTTCCGGCCGTTCCCCACCCGATCAGTGCTGCTCCTAGCCGCGGCCCACCCCGATCCACGTGAAGCCGGCGCGGCGGAGGATGTCGTCGTCGAGGAGGTTGCGGGTGTCGATCACGACGGGGGTGGTGGTGACCCCGGCCAGGGCGCTCCAGTCGAGGGTGCGGAACTGGGGCCACTCGGTGAGCACCACGAGCGCGTCCGCCTCCTTCGCCACTGTCAGCGGATCGTCGACGACGGTGACGTCGTCGGTCACGCCGGGGACGCCGACCCGATGGGCTGGATCGTAACCCGTGAGCTCGGCGCCCTCGGCCCGCAGCAGCGACGCGACGGCCAGTGCGGGGGAGTCGCGCAGGTCGTCGGTGCCGGCCTTGAACGTGAGCCCGAGCAGGCCGACGCGCCGACCGGCCAGCGTGCCGCCGACGGCCGTGCGCACCTTGTCGACGACGAGGGCGCGGGCCTTCTCGTTGACGGCGAGGCTGGCGCGGACGAGGTCGAAGTCCATGCCGGCGGCCTCGGCGATCTGGAGCAGGGCGTGGGTGTCCTTGGGGAAGCAGGAGCCGCCCCAGCCGGGTCCGGGGGAGAGGAAGGTCTGGCCGATGCGGCGGTCGTGGCCCATGCCTTCGGTGACTTCGACGACGTCGGCGCCGAGGCGTTCGCACAGGTCGGCCAACGAGTTGACGAACGACAGCTTCATGGCCAGGAAGCAGTTGGCGGCGTACTTGACCATCTCGGCGCTGGCGGCGTCGGTGAGCAGGGTGGGGGCGCCGAGGCGGGAGTAGAGGGCGGCGACGCGTTCGGCGGCTTCCTGGGAGGCGCTGCCGACGACGATGCGGTCGGGGTGCAGGAAGTCGTGCACGGCGCTGCCTTCGCGCAGGAACTCCGGGTTGGACACGACGGCGACGTCGGGGCGGTCGAGGATCTGCAGGGTGGTGGCGGCGGTGCCGACGGGCACCGTCGACTTGTTGACCACGACGCAGCCGGGTGGGAGCAGGTCGCGGACCTCGTCGGCGACGGCGCGGACGGCGGCGAGGTCGGCGGCGCCGCCTTCGCCCATGGGGGTGGGGACGCACAGGTAGACGATCTCGGCGGGCAGTTCCGCACCCCGGCCGCCGCTGGTCACTGCGGCGCTCGCGCCGACGACGAACCGCAGCCGACCCGCGGCGATGCCTTCGCCGACCAGCTCGGCCAGGCCGGGTTCGAGGATGTCCACCCGCCCGGCGCGCAGGCGTTCGATCTTGGCCTCGTCGATGTCGGCGCAGACCACGTGGTGGCCGAGTGAGGCCAGGCAGGCTCCGGTGGTGAGCCCGACGTAACCGGTCCCGATGACGGCGATCCGTCGTGCGAACACGGATGGCTCCTCTACTGGCTGCAGGGTTCGCGGGTGATCCCGCGTGCGGCGCCGACCGCCACGTTGTCGCAGGTGACGGTGTTGCGGTCGGCGTTGCGCGTGATGTTGACCGCGTAGCCGTCGGCGGCCACGGCGGCGGTGTTCGCGGAGAAGGTGTTGCCGATGCCCCAGCCGGGGGCGACGTCGTGGACCTGGAAGCCGTCGGTGGGGGCTGCGGTGCCGCGGTTGCCGGTGATGGTCCAGCCGTTGCCCTTGACGTCGACCCAGGCGTCGGCGGCGCTCATCCCGGCGCCGTCGAAGGTGTTGCCGCGCACCACACCGCCCGTGGTGCCCTCCTTCACATCGACCGACTCGGCGGTCGTGGCGGAGATCGTGTTGTCCTCGACGACGTTGCGGTCGCTGCGATCGGGCTGGCAGCCGGTCTGCTCGCACCAGTTGCCCTGCGCGCTGCCGATGTAGATGCCTTCGCCGAACTTGGCGCGGCGCAGCCCGGTGTCGCGCACGGTCAGGCCGCGCACCACGTTGTCGGTGCTGTTGCGGCGCAGGTGCACGCCTTCGTCGCCGGTGCCGGTGACCAGCAGCCCGTCCAGCACGACGTGCTGGGCGCCGTCGAGCATCACGCCCTTCTGCCCACCCCGGACGGTGAACCCGCGCAGCGTCCAGCGGGACGCACCGGCCACGTGGACGGTGTAGCCGTCCTCGATCGCGCCGCCGTCGACGACGGCGTCGCGCGGCCCGCACAGCGTGATGGGCGCGTCGGCGCCGCCCGCGCTCGTGACGACGACGGGGCCGGCGTACCGACCGGGCTGGAGCGCGATCACCGTGCCGGGCCGGGCGCCCGCGATCGCCGCGACGAGCGCTGCGGTCCCGTCGACGAGGGTGACGCCGGTGCCGCAGTCCGCGACCGTGCGCACCGGCGGCGCCGGTTCCTGGGGTTGCGGGGCGGCGGGCGCCGGCCCGGCGCAGGCCGCGAGCAGACCGGCCAGCGCGGCCGCCATGACGGCCCGCCTCACGCGTCCACCTGCGACACGATCGTCACCCGCGTGATCGGCAGTGCCTGCGTCCGCTCGGTGTCGACGACCGGCGGTTCCGCCGGGCGGTCCTCGGGGACCGCGGCGACGGTGGCCGGCACCCGTCGCCGGTGCCGCGTCCACAGCGCGGCCGCCACGGGCAGCACCAGGATCAGCGACCAGAGCAGCAGCAACGGGTGATCACCCAGGTAGCCGAGGAACCGGCCGCTCTCGTCGCGCTGCACGACCCAGCCGGTGTCGTCGTTGGCCCCGACGGCGACCGAGCTGCCGTCGGCGACGCGGGCCGTGTCGATCGCGGACGGGCCGTGCCCGCCGAGCCGGTTGGCGGCGACGGTGGTGCCGCCGGACGCGCCGACGAGCGACACCGCGTAGCGGCGGGCCGCGCCCACGGCGTTGCCCTGCAGGTCGGCGCGGGCGTCGGCCACCTGCATGGCGATCGTGGCCGTGCGGACCGTGTTGCCGACGAGGCGGGTGTCGGTGGCCCCGTCGCGCACCGCGATGCCGAACCCGGTGGCCTCCACGGTGTTGCCGCGCAGCTCCTGACGGGTGCCGGCGCCGCGGACCAGGATGCCGTCCGGGCTGCCGGCGACGCTGTTGTCGGCCACGGTCAGCTCGGCGGCGGTGTCGGCGACGATGCCGACCTCGCGGTTGCCGTCCAGCACCGAGCGCTCCACGGTGAACGTGCGGCCCGGTTCGGGCACCGTGCCGGGCGGGGCGGCCGGGTCCGGCCGCGGTGCGCCGTCGACGCGGATCCCGGCACCGGCGTTGGCGTGGGCGCTGAGCTCGCTGAGCACCACGCGGCTCGCCCCGGCGGAGACGGTGACCCCGTTGCGGCCGTTCCCCGACGCCTCCAGCCGGTGCACGGTGACGTCGGCGGACGAGCGGTGCACGAGCAGCCCGTCCAGCTCGTTGTCGCGGACCGCGCCGCTGTCGATCGTGAGACCGGTGGTGCGGGCGACGAACATCCCGTAGCGGCTGCGCTGCACGACCGTCCGCAGGGCGGCGCCGGTGCCGAGCTCGGTCCGGCTGCCGGTCCACGCGACGCCGCCGGTGCGGCCGCTCCAGAACCCCAGATCGGAGGCGGCGACGTCGGCGAGGTCGAGCCGTCCGCCGGCCGAGCGCAGGTAGGCGCGGCCGTCGGTGACCGTGCCGTCGGGGTTGCCGGTGTCCGGGTCCCAGCTCGCGATCGTCAACGGGCGGTCCAGCGCGCCCGCCAGCTCGACCGTGCCCTTGGCCGCGACGATCGAGGCGAAGCCGCCGCGCCCGCTGGCCAGGCGCAGCACCGCGCCCGGCGCCTGCACCCGCAGGGTCGCCCCGCGCTCGACGACCACGGACATCAGCAGGTCCCAGCTGCCGTCGGGCCGCTGCCGGGCGGCGTCGAGCCCGGCCAGGTCGGCCAGGCCGTAGGGGAGCGGACGGGCGGTGAGCACCGCCGTCGGCACCAGCGACGGTGCGGTGGCGGGGGCGACGTAGGCGGGGGAGCCGCCGTCGCGCAGGGTCGAGACGGCGTAGATTCGGTCGTCCTCGACGGCGACGAGGCGGGCCTGCTGCTCCTGCGCCGCGTCGCCCGCGAGCGGACCGACCTCGGCCTCGGTGCCGGGCACCGAGAACGCAGGAAGGGGCACGCCTGCGGTGTCGGAGCAGCCGGCCAGGGCGGCGCCGAGCAGCACGGCGCCGGCCAGGGCAAGCCGACGGTCACGCCGCCGCACGGTTGCTCCCGGCGTCGAGGCTGGCTTCGTCCTGTCCTTCGCCGCCGATCTGGTCGGCGTGGCGGGTGAGCCAGCCTTGTTTGTTCATGGTGAGGAAGGCCCAGGTCTTGATGGGCAGGGCGACCATCATGATCACGGCGGTGACCAGGGGGAGGATGAGCAGGTCGGCCGGGCGGCGGCGCAGGTGGGAGAACGAGCGGATGGCCCGCCCGACGAGCAGCCAGGCGCCGCCCAGGGCCAGCGCGAGCCCGGGGTGCGGGTTCCAGGCGGCGGCGACGAGGAACCACACCGTGGCGAACATGGTGACCGGGGTGAACAGGATCTGGAACACGGTGAGTTGGGAGATCAGGGGTTGGCGCCAGAGCCAGCCGTTGGTGATGGCGGTGAGGTAGCAGCGGTAGGAGTTGCGGCTCCAGCGGACGCGTTGTTTGCAGAAGGCTTTGAAGGTGGCGGGGAACATGGACAGGGCGCGGGCGGAGTCCTGGTGTTCGGTGCGGTAGCCCTGGGCGAGGACGAGCCAGGTCAGGCGGCCGTCGTCGCCGGCGACGCAGCGGCGGCCGCGGAAGTACTCGTGTTCGAGGTCGTCGAGGACGGGCAGGACGGCCGAGCGGCGGTAGGCGGCGGTGCGCCCGGACAGGCAGACCACGCCGCCGCGCCGCGCGGTGGCGGGGACGTAGTCGAGGTAGCGCAGGTCGATGATCCAGTCGGCGACGCGGCGCCAGATGCTGGTGTGGGGGTGGTAGACGTTCTGGCGGGTGCCGACGCCGCCGACGCGGGGGTCGGCGAAGGGCATCTGCACGGCGGCGAGCAGGCCGGGTTGCCAGGCGGTGTCGGAGTCGGTGAGCACGAGGATGTCGTGTTTGGCGGCGCGGATGCCGACGCCCAGGGCGGAGCGTTTGCCGGCGTGGGCGAACATCATGACGTGGATGCGTCGGTCGGCGCGGGCGATGAGGCGGTCGCGGGCTTCGATGTCGGCGACGTCGAGGACGATGATGACTTCGGTGGGGTTCTCGGCGAGCCAGGTGTCGAGGCAGCGGTCGATGACGTCGGGGTCTTCGTGGAAGGAGGGCACGACCACGCTGGTGGTGGTGCGGAAGTCGTTGACCAGGGGGCGGTAGCCCATCGACATCAGCTTGCGGACCAGCCACACCGCCCAGCTGATGACGCCGATGACCCCGAGCGGCAGGAACAGCTGCCACTGCTCGGCGAGTCCGGCGGATGGGGACATGCGAGAGCCCTTACGAGAGGTCGTGGATCGCTCGCGACAACGTCGGCGGAAGCGGAAGATCTGTCATCCAGACCAACGGTGCAGCCCGTTCGGGGGTACACCACGTCCGCCCTTCGGGCGGCGCGCCTCACACGAGCGGTGCGGACCGTGATCGAAACGTCGACGGGTGCCACCTGACCCACTGGGCTGTTCGGGGGAGCGGCGGCCGGTCACGCCGCTGGATCGGCCCAGCGGCGTGACCGCCTGTCACAGGCGAGGGTCGACCGGCTCGGACTCCAGCGCGAGCACCGCGAACACGCACTCGTGCACCCGCCACAGCGGCTCGCCCGCCGCGAGCCGGTCCAGCGCCTCCAACCCGAGCGCGTACTCCCGCAGTGCGAGCGAGCGCTTCCCCGCGATCCGCCGCCGGCGCACCCGCACCAGGTTCTCCGGCTCGGTGTAGTCCGGCCCGTAGATCAGCCGCAGGTACTCCCGACCCCGCACCTTCAGGCCCGGCTGCACCGGCGCCCGCTGCCCGCGCACGTACGAGCCGGCCGGCTTCACGACCATGCCCTCGCCGCCCTCCGCGGTGAGCTCCTCCCACCACGCCGTGCCCGCGGCGACCGACGCCGGGTCGCCGACCTCGACCGTGCGGGACCGGGTGGGAGCGATCAGGTCGCTCGCGGCGGCCAGCCGGTCCGCGACGCCCAGGTGCCACGCGTGCTCGACGACGGCCAGGTTGCGACCCTGCGCGGCCAGCACCTGGAACGGCGCGATGCGCACGCCGGCGAGCCCGTCCGTCGGCCAGGTGTAGCGGCGGTGCACGGCATCGAACGCCGCGGCGTTGCGCTGCCGGCCGGCGACCCGCCCGGCCACCTCCCCGACGTCGACGCCCCGCGCCGCGGCCGCCGTCAGCGCCGCACCCGCGGCCGGGAGCGCCGTCAACGCGGCCGCGCCGACCGCCGCGTACTGCTCGCGGATCAGCCCGGCCGCCTTCGCGCTCCACGGCAGCAGCTCGGCGTCGAGCAGCAGCCAGCCGGTGTCCAGCTCGTCCCACAGACCCGCGGCTCCGACGGCCGCGCGCAGCCCGGCGAGCAGCTCGGCGGTGAGCGCGTCGTCGAAGAACGACCGGCCCGTGCGGGTGTACGCGGCGCCCGGCCCGTCGATGCCGAAGCGCGCCGGACCGACGCCGTCGTCCCGGGTCACGAGCAGGACGGCCCGCGAACCCATGTGCTTCTCCTCGCACACGACCGACGGCACGCCCTCGCGCGCGAAGTACGCGAACGCCTCGGCGGGGTGCTCCAGCATCCCCTCGACGGCGGACGTGTCCGTGGGCGCCATGGTCGGCGGCAGGTAGGCGAGCCAGCGCGGGTCGATCGCGAACCGGCTCATCACCTCCAGCGCTGCCGCTGCGCGCTCGGCCGGCACGGTCATCCTGCCCAGGTGGCGGCTCTCGACGATCCGCTTGCCCGCCACGTCACCGAGGTCCAGCAGGTACGGGGCCCGCTCCGGCGGTGCCGGCGGCCGCAGCGGCCGGGCCGGCTCGTACCAGACCCGCTCCGACGGCACGGCCACGACCTCGCGCTCCGGCCAGCGCAGCGCCGTCAACGCGTTGCCGAACACCGCGCCCGTGTCCAGGCAGAGGGTGTTGTTGACCCACTCCACCTCCGGCGTCGGCGTGTGCCCGTACAGGACGGTGGCGCGGCCGCGGTAGTCGTTCGCCCACGGGTAGCGCACCGGCAGCCCGAACTCGTCGGTCTCGCCGGTGGTGTCGCCGTACAGCGCGAAGCTGCGCACCCGGCCCGACGAGCGGTTGTGGTAGTTCTCCGGCAGGCCGGCGTGCGCGACGACGAGGCGGCCGCCGTCGAGCACGTAGTGCGAGATCAGGCCGTCGACGAAGCCGGCGACCTGCGCGCGGAACTCGGCGGTCTCGGTGGCCAGCTGCTCCAGGGTCTCGCCGAGCCCGTGCGCGATGCGCACCTTGCGCCCGGCCAGTGCCTTGGCCAGCTTGTCCTCGTGGTTGCCGCGCACGCAGAGCGCCGTGCCGGCCGCGACCATGCCCATGACGAGCCGCAGCACGCCCGGGGTGTCCGGGCCGCGGTCGACGAGGTCTCCGACGAACACCGCCGTGCGGCCCTCCGGGTGGCGGGCGTCGATCGCGCGCCCGTCGCCGTCGCGGTGCAGCTCCCAGCCCAGCTTCGCCAGCAGAGCCTCCAGCTCGCCGCGGCAGCCGTGGACGTCGCCGATCACGTCGAACGGGCCGGTGAGCGTCCGCTTGTCGGTCCAGAGCGGCTCCAGGACGATCTCGACCGCGTCGATCTCGTCCTGGGTGCGCAGCGTGTGGATGGTGCGGAAGCCCTCGCGGCGCAGGCCAGGCAGGCCCTTGCGCAGCTGGCTGCGCTGCCGAGCGATGACGTCGCGGCCGAACGCGCGGTCCGCGCGGGCCTCGGTGCGCTCGACGCACAGCGCCGTCGGCACGTCCAGCACGATCGCGACGGGCAGCACGTGGTGCTGCCGCGCCAGCTGCACCAGCGCCGTGCGGGCCGTGGACTGCACGTTCGTCGCGTCGACGACGGTGAGCCGGCCGCCCGCCAGCCGCAGCCCTGCCACGTGGTGCAGCGCGTCGAACGCCGCCGGGGTGACGGACTGGTCGTTCTCGTCGTCGCCGACGAGGCCGCGGAAGAAGTCGCTGGAGAGCACCTGGGTGGGCCGGAAGTGCTTCGCGGCGAAGGTCGACTTGCCGGAGCCGGACACGCCGACGAGCACCACGAGGGAGAGGTCCGGGATCGTGATCATGCGGCCACCGCCTTGGTGAACAGCGCGAGCTGCGTGGGCGGGCCGACCTCGGGGTCGTCGTCGCCGACCGGCCGGTACGCGACGGTGTAGCCGTACTCGCCGGCCACCGCGTCGGCCCACTCGCGGAACTGGGCACGCGTCCACTCGAAGCGGTGGTCGCGGTGGCGCAGCTGCCCGGCCGGGAGCGTCTCGTAGCGCACGTTGTGCTCCACGTTCGGCGTCGTGACGACGACCGCGCCCGGCGCGGCGTGCCCGAACACAGCGCGGGCCAGTGCGAGCAGCCGCGGCGGGTCGACGTGCTCGACGACCTCCATCAGCACCGCAGCGTCGTAGCCGCGCAGCGCGTCGTCGGTGTAGGTGAGGGCCGACTGGCGCAACGTGATCCGGTCGGCCGCGCGGTCGGACATGCGGTCCAGGTGCAGCCGGCGCTCGGCGGTCTCCAGGGCGTGCGCGGACACGTCGGCGCCGAGGATGCGGGTGAACTCCGGCTCCCGCACGAGGTCGCGCAGCAGCGCCCCGCCGCCGCAACCCAGGTCGGCGACGGACCGGGCGCGCACGTCCTTGAGGGCCGTGACGACCGCGGCCCGGCGCAGCACGGCCAGCGGCGCGCGGGGCTCCACCTCGGCCGGCGGCTCGGCCACCTCCTCCACCTCCTCCACCGTGAGGTCGTCGGCCTCCGCGAGCCGGGCCAGCGCCGCCGCGACGAGCCGGGGGCGGCGCAGGTAGCGGCGGCTCACGAGGTCGCGGTCGGGGTGCGCGGCCAGCCACTCGGCGCCGGCCCGCAGCAGCTTGTCCACCTCGTCGTCGGCCATCCAGTAGTGCTTGCCGCCGTCGAGCGCGGGCAGCAGCACGTACAGGTGGGAGAGGGCGTCGGCGAGGCGCAGCGTGCCCGAGAGGTGCAGCTCGTGGTACGGGCTGGCACCCCAGCCCGGCATCTCGATCGGGGTGGCCTCGACCTGCCAGCCGATCGGGCCGAACAAGCGACCGATCAGCTCGCCGTCCCCGCGGACGACGGGCACGTGCACGTCGAGGGGGATCGGGGTGGCGGCCACCTCGGGGCGGGCGTCGCAGCGGCCGGACAGGGCCGTGCGGAACACCTTGCCCAGTGCGGTCGCGACCATCGACGACGCCACGTACGGGCGGTCGTTGACGTACTGGCCGAGGCTGAAGGCGTCGTCGCGGCCGCGCTGCGCCAGGCCGATCGGGTCGATCTCCAGAAGCAGCGCGACCGTGCACCGCTCGTCGGACGCCTCGGGGTAGAACACGTGCGCCCGCCCGCCGGCCACGTCGAACGTCTGCATCCGCTCGGGGTGCTTGTGCAGCAGGAACCCCAGATCGGTCGCAGGCCGGCGCGTGGTGGAGAGGGTGATCAGCACCCGGCCGAGTATGGCCGGCCGGCCGGTGGGCCTGGCGCGAATTTCCGGTGCCGGGGCGTGGCGGTGATCAAGGGCAAACGGTCGTTCCTGCATCGATCCCGAGCGACCTTTTGCCCTTGATCACGCAGCTCCGCCGCAACCGGGGTTGACCCGGGCATATTGGTTGCTCCAGAGTAACCGTTGCCCATGAGCGACCAAGCAGAAGCAGTCCTCGACGCCCTCGGCGACGCGACCCGTCGCCGCATCCTCGAACGCCTCGCCGCCGGACCCACCCCGGTCGGCGAGCTGGCCGCGAGCCTGCGCACCGGGCGGCCGGGCGTCAGCAAGCACCTGCGCGTGCTGGAGGGCGCCGGGCTCGTCACGCACGAGAGCGTCGGCACCCGCAACCTCTACGCGCTGGCGCCCGCCGCGCTCGTGCCCCTGCAGCAGTGGCTCGTCGGCATGTGGGACTCCGCGCTGACCGCGTTCGCCGAGGAGGCATCGGAATGACACCCCTGCGCCGTGAGGTCATCGTGCCGATCGCCCCGGACGCTGCGTTCGAGCGCTTCACCGCCGGCATCGGCCGCTGGTGGCCGCTGGCCCGGCACAGCGTCGGGGGCGCGACGAGCACGGTCGCGTTCGCCGACGGGCAGCTGGTCGAGACGTGCGCCGACGGGACGACCGACGTCTGGGGCGAGGTGATCGCGTGGGAGCCGGGGCAGCGGTTCGTGATCACCTGGCACCCCGGCCGACCCGACGGCCCGGCCACCGAGGTCGAGGTGCGGTTCGAGCCGGCCGGCTCCGGCACCCAGGTCGTCCTGGAGCACCGCGGCTGGGAGGTGCTGCCCGAGCCGGCCGCCGCCCGCGAGGAGTACGGCAACGGCTGGCCGGGCGTGCTCGCCGCCTACGGGGACGAGGTCCGCAGTGCCGGTGCAGTTCACGCCGATCGCGGCCGTTGACCTTGGGCGTTGTACGCAGGGCGCGAACGTTCAGTCCTGGTCGCCCGGCCACGTCCAGCGCGGCACCTCGCGCAGGGGATGCAGCTCGTCGTCACTGGTGGCGTGGGAGTTCTGCATCGCGACGCGTGACCCGAACTCGACGTGCTCGCGCACGGCGTCGCGGAACGCGGGATCAGCCGGCAGCTGCGCCTCGTCGAGCGCCTTCATGTACAGCTCGACGAAGCGGGCGCGTTGCCGTTCGTCGATCTTCAGTCCGCGGTGGACCGCGATGAGCTGGGCGAAGCCCAGCTCGCGGGAGAAGCGGTCCGGGCCGCCGAAGGACTCGGCCGTGAACGCCGTCAGGTGATCGACGTGCTCCGGCCGGCCTGCACCGAACAGCGGCTGCAGCAGCGGATCGCGCAGCACGCTGTCGTAGAAGATCTGTTCCAGGCGGTGCAGCGCGTCCTCGCCACCGGCGTGCTCGAACAAGGACGGCATCCGCGCTCCCCCGGGTCGTCGGTCTGCAACAGAGTAATCACCGCGGGGCCTGCCGGCGAGCCCGCTCTCGACGGGCGACGTCACACACCGCTGGGCCCGTTCACACACGTTCTGACGTGTGTGAACGGGCCCGACGGTGTGTGACGTCGGTCGGCTACTGGGCCGGTGCCGTCGGCGGGGCAGGGAAGACTGCCGGGCGCGGCACGCCGGCGCCGTCGAACGCGTCGGTGATGGCGGCGTTGAGCGCCCGCTGCACGGCGAACTGCTGCCCGGGCTGCACCTTCACGGTCAGGCGAAGCGTGATGCCCTCGGTGGCGATGCGCTCCACGCCGAGCACCTGCACCTCGCCCAGCACCTGCGCGGCCAGGTCCTTCTCCGCGAGCCGTTCCTGCGCCGCCCGGCCCGCCAGCTCCGTCGCGTCGGCGACGTCGGCGCTGTGCGCCACCGGGATGTCGACGACGGCGACGGCGTAGCCCTGGCTCTTGTTGCCCACGCGCAGGATCTCGCCGTTGCGCACGTACCAGACGGTGCCGCCGACGTCGCGCAGCGTCGTGATGCGCAGGCCGACGGCCTCGACCACGCCGCTGGCCTCGCCGAGGTCGACGATGTCGCCGACCCCGTACTGGTCCTCGAGCAGCATGAACATGCCGGAGAGGAAGTCGCGGACGAGGTTCTGCGCGCCGAACCCGACCGCGACGCCGACGATGCCGGCCGAGGCGAGGATCGGGCCCAGGTTCACCCCGAACTCGGCCAGCACCATGATCGATGCGACCACCAGCACGACCGCGGACGCGATCGACCGCAGCACCGATCCGATCGTGCGGGCCCGCTGCACGCTGCGCGGGCTGTCGGCCGGCGTGGGGTTGCGCGGCAGGCGCGAGGTCAGCCGCGTGAGCCGCGTGCTGGTGGCGCCGTCGACGACGCGGTTGATCGCGCGGTGCAGCAGGTAGCGCACCAGCAGCGCCACCGCCACGATCAGCACGATGTGCAGGGTCGTGCTGACGATCGTGTCGGCCGACTGGGCGAGCACGTCGGAGTTGGTGAGCTGGAAGAAGGTGGCGCACCACGAACCGGGGTCGTCGGCGCAGGCGGGGCGGAAGGGCAGCAACTGCTCGTCGGCGAGGTTGTCGACGGGGGCGTACATCAGGGGAGCTCCAAACCGGTGTGGGCGGCGAGGAAGGCGAGCTGGTCGACCGACAGCGCGACGGTGCGGCTCACCGAGCGGGCGCCGTGCCCGACGTCGGTCTCGCGGCGCAGCAGCACCGGCCGGGTGTCGGGGTCACCGGCCGTGGCGTGCTGCAGCGCCGCGCACATCTTGCGGGCGTGACAGGGATCGACGCGGGAGTCGGCGTCGAAGACGGTGAACAGGACGGCCGGGTACGCCGTCCCGTCCTGGACGTGGTGGTAGGGCGAGTAGCTGAGCAGCCACTCGAGCTCGCCGGGGTCGGCGGCCGTGCCGTACTCGTCGTTCCAGGTGCGGCCCAGGGAGAACTCCTCGTAGCGCACCATGTCGAGCAGCGGGGCCGAGCAGACGACGGCGCGGTACAGCTCGGGGCGCTGGGTGAGCGCGGCGCCCACCAGGAGTCCGCCGTTGGAGCCGCCGAGGATCGCCAGCTGCTCGGGCGTCGTCGTGCCGGCCGCGACCAGCGATTCGGCGGCCGCGTGGAAGTCGTCGAACACGTTCTGCTTGTTGCCGCGGTTGCCGGCGCGGTGCCACTCCTCACCCTCCTCGCTGCCGCCGCGCAGCGAGACCACCACGTAGGCACCCCCGGCCTCCACCCACGCGAGCGCCGCCGACGAGTACGCGGGTTCGCGGGAGAGCGCGAACCCGCCGTAACCCGTCATCAACGTGGGGACGGGCCCGGTGTGCGCGGGGGAGAGCACGAACATCCGCACCGTGGTGCCGTCGCGGCTGGTGAACGTGCGCTGCTCGCTGCGGACCGCCGGCACCGTGACCGCGCCCGGAGCAGTGGCCTCGCGCACCACCTCGCCGGTGGCCGCGTCGAAGCGGTGCACCTCGGTGGGCGTCACGAAGTCGGTCCAGCCGAACCACAGCTGCCCGAACCGCTCGGGGGTGCGCGCGTCGGCCACGGACAGGCCGGTCAGCGAACCCGGGCCGGGCAGGGCGACCGTGCCGCGCGGGCTGCCGTCCAGCCCGTGCAGGGCGAGCTCGCCGACGGCGTGCCGGCTGCGCGCGAGCACCAGCAGCGGTTCCGCACCCGGCACCTCCAGGTACCGGACGGCGTCGAGGTTCGCACCCGGGTCCTCCGCCACCAGCTCCCGCCAGTGCTCCCGACCCGGCGTGCGCGGGTCGGTGACGGCGAGCCGCCAGCGCGGCGCGCCGTCGGTGGTGCGCACGTAGAGGCGGCGGTCGCGCTCCACCCACACCGTCGCGCGCACGCCGTCGGCCTGCGTGAGGACGGGCGTGAGCGGCGGCACCGGCGCGCCGGGGGTGAGCTCGGCGATCCAGACGCTGTCGCGGCGGGCCGTGCCGACGTTGGCGGACACGACGAGCCAGCGACCGTCGTGCGACAGGTGCAGGCCGTAGTAGGTGTGGTCGGTGTAGAGGCCCGGCCCGTCGACGAGCACGTCCTCTCTGGTGGGGGTGCCGACCCGGTGGCGCCAGATGCGGCGGTGGAACATCTGCTCGCCGGGGGGAGCCTCGTGCTCGGCGACCGTGCGCACGTACAGGAACTCGGTGCTGTCCAGCCACACCACCGCCGAGTAGCGGCAGCGGTCGATCGGCTCCTCGACCTGCTCGCCCGTGTCCACGTCCATGACGTGCAGGACGGAGTTCTCGTCGCCGCCGAAGGACAGCTGGTAGGCCAGCAGCCGGCCCTCGCGATCCACCACGCCGCCGTCCAGCGTGGTGCGGCCGGTGGGGTCGAGCGCCATCGGGTCGACCAGCGGTCGCTGCGTGCCGTCGGGCTCGACGACGTGCAGCACGGCGTGGTCCTGGTCGGGCTCGCGGCGGGTGACGAACCGCCGGCCCGCTTTCCACGACGGCGCCGACACCGAACCCGTGGCGGTGAGCCGCTCCAGCGTCGCGGTGAGCCCGGCCCGGCCGGGCAGTGCCGCCAGCCGGGCGGCGGCCAGCTCGTCCTGCGCCTGGGACCAGGACTTGGTGCGCAGGTCGTCCGGGTCCTCCAGCCACCGGTACGGGTCCGGGACGCGGTGGCCGTGCAGTTCGTCGACGAGATCGAGCCGGGGAGCATCGGGGTAGTGGTCCGTGGCCGTCACGCGGACCGAGCCTAGTTCAGCCGACCGGGCGACCACTCGGCGGTCAGGGCCGCCGGCCCCGTCCGGCGGCCTCCGCGCCGGTCAGGATGCGGGGCCGTGCGTCGAGGCCCGCCGACTCCGCGGCCCGTCACGGCGCCGATCCGGCGGGACGTCCGCCGCCGCTCGTGTGCGCGTTTCCGGCGGGAAGGCGGAGCCCGGGATAGCGCTGCTCGACGGCGGCGACCGTCCGCGGCGTCCAGTACGGGTCCGTCGGGGGTGGGAACCCGAGGCAGGTGAGCTGGTCCCCGGACAGCCGCGGGACGAGCGCGGTGAGCCGGGTCCACGCCGCGAAGCTCATCGAGCCCGGCGTGTTCACCGTCGACCCGGGCGTGGTGCGGAGGCTGTACGACACCTGCATCGACAGCCGTTCCGCCCCGACGGCCAGCTCGGTGCCGCGGTGGTAGGTGTTGAAGCCGAAGAGCAGGACGTCACCGGCGCGGGCATGGATCCGCTGCTCCACCTCGTACTCCGGCGCCGGCCGGGGGATGACGGGATCGGAGCCGACGTCGCGGTGCGCGGTCGCCGAACGGGGGACGACGGCGGTCGGCCCCAGCTCGTCGGTGCCGGCGTCGGTGAGGTAGATCAGCGCCACGACCCCGCGGTCGTCGTCCGCATCCACCGGTACGACGAGGCTGTACTCCTTGTTCTCCAGGTGCAGCGGCTGGTCGTAGCGGGCCGCGCCCCCGGTCTTGAGCACGGCCGTGCTGGCGCGCACGGTGGGCAGCCCCGGCAGCCCGAGGGCGGCGATGGCCGCGAGGATCGACGGGCTCAGCGCGATGTCGTTGAGCGCGTCCGTCGCGAAGGGAAAGGCGACGGCGCCGCTGGTGTCGGCGACGGCACCCCGCAGGGCCGTCTCGCCGGCCGCTCGCACGGCGGGGTCGAGCAGTTCGCGAAGGAGTACGAACCCGTCCTGGGCGAAGCGTTTCCGATCGTTCATCGACTGCCCCTCCTTTCGGTGCTCACCACAATCCGTCCGATCCCTTAGCCTCGATGCCGTTCAGGGGGACACATCGGGGGCAGCCGTGCACGTGCACAACCGGGGCGACCAACCGGACCGCACGATCCACTTCGGGGTGCTGGGCCCGGTCCAGGTGATCGAGGGCGGTCGCGACCGCACGCCGTCGCGTTCGCGGCTGCGCGGACTGCTCGCGCTGCTGCTGCTGCGCGCCAACTCGCCGGTCAGCAGCCGGGTGCTCATCCAGGAGCTGTACGGCGACCGGCCACCGACCACGGCGGCCACCGCGCTGCACGTCCACGTGTCGCAGCTGCGCAAGACGGTGTTCGACGAGCGGTCGAGGGCCGAGTCGACACAGCGGCTGGGCACGGTGCGCGGCGGCTACCTGTTGCGGGTCGGGCCCGACGAGCTGGACCTCTTCACGTTCGAGTCGCTCGTCGCCGACGCCGACGCGACGATGGCCGCCGGCGAGCCGGCGCGGGCCGCCGCGAAGTTCCGGCAGGCGTTGCGGCTGTGGCGCGGCCCGGCCCTGACCGACACGGACGCGCCCGTGCTCGTCGAGGTCTTCGCGCCGTGGGCGGAGGCCCGCAGGCTCGACGTCCTGCTGCGCCGCATCGCCGCCGAGATGGAGGCCGGGTCGAGCGCTGCGCTCGTGCCCGAGCTGCGCAGCCTCGTGGCCGAGTACCCGCTCGTCGAGCGCATGCGCGCCAAGCTGATCCTGGCCCTGTACCGGGCGGGCCGGCAGGGCGACGCCCTCGCGGAGTACGCCGAGCTGGCCGCGCTGCTGCGCGCCGAGCTGGACTGCGCGCCGAGCAGCGAGCTGCAGCAGCTGCACCAGCAGATCCTCGTCTGCGACCCGGCGCTGCAGGGCCGGCGGCACGTCGCCGTGATGCGCACCCACGAGCCCGTGACCCCGGCGCAGCTGCCGCGCTGCCCGGGAGCCCTGCACGGGCGGACCGCCGTGCTGGACGAGCTGGTGGAGGCGTTGGCGACCGGTCGGCGCCGGTGCGTGGTGAGCGGCGGCCCTGGCACCGGCTCGACGGCCGTGACCGTCGCGGTGGCGCACCAGGTGCGTGACCGCTTCCCCGACGGCCAGCTGTTCGCGACGGTCGACGCCGGCGCCACGCCCGCCGACGTGCTCGGCAGCTTCCTGGCCGCGCTCGGGCACCGCGGGGACGACCTGCCGATCGGCGGGGTGGCCAGGGCCCGGCTGCTGGTCGCCGAGCTCACCGCGCGCCGGGTGCTGATGGTGCTCGACGACGTCCCCGCCGAGTGGGGTGGCGCCGCACTGGCGACGCTCGCGGGGATGCCACCGGGCTGTGCGCTGATCGCCAACTCGCCCGGCCCGTTGCCCGAGCTCGGCCCGGGCGCGCGGGTCCGGCTCGGTCCGCTCCCGGACGCCGCCGCGCTCGAGCTGCTCGCCGCGGGCGTCGGCCGGCGTGCCGTCATGGACGAGGTCGGCGCGGCGACCGAGATCGTGCGCCGGTGCGGCCGGATGCCGCTGGCGATCCGGATCGTCGGCGCGCGCGCCGGCGGGCGACCGCACTGGAGCCTGCAGGCCGTGGCCAGGCGCCTGGCCGGTCCTCGGCTGCTCACCGAGCTCGCCGTCGGCGACGTCGGCGTGCGGTCGAGCCTGCTGCGCCGGTACGAGCGCTGCGCGGGCACCGATCGCAGCGCGTTCCGCTCGTTGGGGAGGTTGGACGCGCTGCGGGGTGCGCTCCCGGGCGCGGACGTCGACGTCGTGCCGGGCGTGCACATCGCGCCGCGGGCTGCTGCCGGCATCGCCGCCGCGGGCCTGCTGGAGGACAAGGCCGGCTCCGGGTACGTGCTCCGGCCGTTGTGCGCCGCCCTGGCCAGCGAGCTGTGGGCCGAGGAGGCGTCCTGACCGGCCGGAGCGGTGTCCGTCGGTCACAGCGGGTCCGGCGGGATGGAACGGGTCGGCGCGGCGGTGTGGATCGACGGACGGTTCGCTGTCATCACCGGGGCTCCCCTCACATCTGTGTGACGTGGTGCTCACAGCGTGTGCCCGGCGCCTTAACGTTGGCCTAAGCGGCTCACTTACGCGCGCCGAACGGCGGATGGGCCCGCCTGCTAGCCGGTCGATCCGGCGAGGTCGGCGAGGACCAGGTGGAGGTCGGCGGCGGCCTCGTCCGCCAGTGACTCCAGCCCGATCCGCCGGTAGAGCTCGACGCTGCGCCGCAGCCAGTGGGCGGCGTCGTCGAGGCGGCCGGTGTCGCGGTGCGCCCGTCCGAGCACGAGACCGGCTTTCGCGAGCGCCCGCGGATCGCCCAGCTCGGCGAGCCGCGGCATGGCCCCGCCGAGCAGCTCGACGGCCACCTCGGGGAACCCGCGGGCCCGGTGGACGTCGCCGAGGTAGCAGAGGGTCTGCACGACGGCCCGGGTGTCGCCGACGCTCTCGAACAGCGCGATGCACCGGCGGAAGCGCTCCTCCGCCGAGGCCCAACGCTGCTGGTCGACGTCCACCTCGGCGAGGCTGAACAGCGCGAACCCTTCCCAGCGCTTGTCGGAGAGCAGCTGGAAGGCGGCCACGCAGTCGGCGCCGAGCTGCTCGGCCTCGGCCGCCCGGCCCTGCATCCGCCGGACCCGCACGAGACCGCGGAGCACGTAGGCCCACCACCGGCGGTCGCCGAGCTCGTGGAAGATCTCCGCGGCCTGGGCGAGGCTCTCGCCGGCCTCGTCGAGCCGCCCGCTGTCGCGGTCCAGCAGGCCGCGGGCGCGCAGCAGCTGCGCCTGCCCTCGCCGGTCACCGGATCTGGCGAGCTCGGGCGCCGCCGCGGCGAGCAGTGCGCTGGCCCGCCGCAGGGGTCCGCGGTCGGCATACACGGCGGCCGTCCCGAGCAGGGCGAGCGCCTCGCCGTGCCCGTCGCCGAGGGCGCGCGCGCGACACCGCGCCCGGGTGTAGGCGACGACGGCCGCGCCCGCCTGCCCGAGGTCCCACGCGAGATCACCCGCGCGGCGCAGCACCCCTGCCTCGCCGTGGCGGTCACCGGCCTGACGGGCTGCGCTGAGCGCCAGGCGGATCGCGGTGCGCCGGCCCGTCCAGTCGCTGTGGACGTCGACGATCCAGTCGATCCGCTCGGCGAGCCGGACCGTCACCGCCCACAGACGCGCCTCGTGCGCGAGCGCGAGCACGTCGAGGGCGGTGCGGTACTCGCTCCCCGACCAGCCGAGCGGATCCGCGTCGAGCCCGGCGAGCAGCGCGTCGTCCACCGACCACGACACCAGCCTCGGCGGGGGCGCCGGGCTGCCCGGGTGCACCGCCCGCTCGGCCCGGCCGAGCATGGTGCCCATCGCCTCGGCCACGCGCCCGATGCCGCGGTTGATCTCGTCGACGGGGTCGGCGTCGGCCATCTCGGCGGCGAACAGGCGCACGAGCTCACCCAGCCGGTAGCGCACCTCGCCCATCCGGTCCACCCCCGCGACCTGCACGAGCTGCGCGTCGACGAGCCGTTCCACGATCTCCGCCCCGGTGCGCACGTCGACGTCGAGCAGGCCGGCGAGCACCCATGCCGGGAAGCCGGCGAGTCGCAGCCTGGCGAGCGTGCGCAGCGCGCGCTGGTCCTCGGGGCAGCACGCGCGGTAGCTCAGCCCGATGCTCGACCGGACGGCCAGGTTGCCGGCGACCAGCTCGTCGAGCCGGCTCCGCTCGTCCGCGAGGGACTGGGCGAACTCCGTGAGCGTCAGCTGGGGGTTGACCGCGAGCCGCGCCCCGGCGATCCGGACGGCGAGCGGCAGGTGCCCGCAGTGCGCCGCGATCGCTGCGGCGGCCACCGGTTCCGCGGCGACCCGCCCGCCGCCGACGGTCCGGTCCAGCAGTGTGATGGTCTCGGCGGGATGCAGCACGTCGAGAACGACGGTGGCGACGTCCTCGAGGCCGTCGAGCCGCTTCCGCCCGGTCATGAGCACGGCGCAGCCGGCACTGCCCGGGATGAGGGGCCGCACCTGCCGCTCGGACGCCGCGTCGTCGAGCACGACCAGCACGCGCCGGTCCGACAGGATGCTGCGGTAGAGGCGCTCCCGCTCGTCGAGCGAACGGGGGACCAGCCGGCCGTCGACCCCCAGCGCCAGCAGGAAGTCGCGCAGCACCTCGGCGGGATCGACCGGCGCGCCGGTGGCGTCGACGAGCTCGGCGACGAGCTGGCCGTCGCGGAACCGGTCGGTGATGCGGTGGGCGGCCTGCACGGCGAGCGTCGTCTTCCCGATCCCGCCGGGCCCGACGATCTCGCAGCACGCGGGCGCGCCGACGCCGAGCCGGGCAGCGGTGAGCGCGGCGACGACCCGTTCCAGGTCGTCGACGCGCCCGGCGAAGTCGGCGATCGCGGGCGGCAGCTGGGCCGGTACCCCGCGCGTGGTGGACGGCTGCGCGGTCGCTCGCGCCCGCGCGGTGCGCAGCGGCGCGCCCAGCCGGATCCGCTCCCGTACGGCCCGCAGCTCGGGCGACGGGTCGATGCCGAGCTCGTCGGCCAGGACCGTCCGGGTCCGCTCGTACTGGCGCAGGGCCTCGTCGCGCCGCCCGACCTGGTCGAGCGCCATCATGAGGAGCGCGACGAGCCGCTCCCGCAGCGGATGCTCGGCGACGATCGCGGAGAGGTCGGCGATCACCGGCGCCGGGCGGTCGAGGACGATCCGGGCGTGGGCGTGCTGCTCGTGGACCGCGAGCCACAGCTCGGTGGCGGCCGGGACGTACGCGGTGTGCAGCGCCGCGGACGCGACATCGGCGAGCACGGGACCTCGCCACAGCCGCAGAGCGGCGGTGAAGGCGTCGGCGGCCGCGGCCGGATCGCCCTTCGCCAGTGCGGCGGACCCGCGGTCGGCGAGCGCCCGGAAGCGGTGCAGATCGCACTGCATCGGGTCGATGCGGAGCCGGTATCCCCGCCGGGACGTCTGCAGCAGCTGGGCCGGGTCGCGGGCGGACCGGCCCGGGTCGAGGACCTGGCGCAGCTGCGAGACGTAGACCTGGAGCGCGGTCGTCGCCGTCGTCGGCGCGTCCGCGTCCCACAAGCCGTCGATCAGTGCATCCGTCGGTACCGGATTCGGTGCTCTGACCAGCAGCAACGCCAGCAGCGTCCGCAGTTTCGCCGGACGCGGCGTGCGGTCGGTGGCTCCGGCGCGCACCGACATGGGCCCGAGGATCGAGAACCGCAGTGCGTCCAGGTCACCACCCCCCAATGGTGAGCGCGACGGGTGCGGCACGCTCGCGCGCCCGATCCGGACATTCGCACCGGATCACCCGTTCAGGGCGGCCAGCGCCCCCGCGCCCCGATCGTCGCACGGGCCGGGCGATCCGTCCTGTTTAGGCGGCCGGTTAGGTCGATCGGCGAAGCTTCGCGCTCGCCGGGGGTGTCGGTCTCCGGCCAGGTGAAGGGGGCCCCATGCCAGTCACTGACCACCGGCTTCCGCTCGGGCTGATCGAGTTCCTCGACACGTCGGCCGGCACCGTGGGGCGCACCCGCGACCGCCAGCACCGCGCGCTCGCGGGCGCGGTGCTCGCCGACCGGATCGGGTACCGGCGGGTGTGGATCCCCGAGCACCACGGCATCGGGTCCGCCAGCACCAACCCCGTGCCGCTGGTCGCCGTGGTGGGCAGCCACACCCGGCACATCCGGGTCGGCACTGCGGTGTCGCTCGTGCGGGTCCGGCACCCGCACCTCACCGCGGAGGACCTCGTCACCTGCGGGCTGTTCTGCGGTGACCGCCTCGACGTCGGGCTCGGCCGGGGCGACGTCGCCGGGGACGCGGCCACGGCGCTCGCCGGGCTGCACAAGGACGACGCCGCCACGCGGCAGGCCGTCACGACGGTGATGGCGCTGCTCGACCACGGCTGCTCCTGGATCGAGCCGCTGGACACGCCGTTCCAGCGCTGGATGCACGGCGCTCGCGCCACGTCCGCGCAGCAGGCCGGCGAGGCGGGCTTCGACTACTGCCACGGCCTCTTCCTCAATCCCGACGAGGACGTGTGCCGCGCCGCGCTCACCGCTCACCGCCACGCGCACCCGGCCGGCCGGCGGGCCGCGGCGATCGCCGTCGTCGCCAACGACGACCGGCGCCGGGCAGGCGCCGACGCCGCCGTCCAGGGTGGGGTGCACATCAGCTGGGCCGGTACCGCGGCCGAGTGCGCCGCCGCGGTGGTCGCGCTGCTGCAGGGCACCGACGCCGACGAGGTCGTGATCGCCGAGCTGTCCCGTGACGCGGCGGACCACGCGGCGGCGCTGACGGCGATCGCCGGGCACGTGGCCGCGGCTGGTGCCGGCCTGCCGGTGGCCGTCGCATGAGCGCGCAGTTCGCGCTGGTCCGCACGGCGCTGCTGAGCGTGGGTGAGGCGGCCGCCATGGTCACGGCCGGGGAGTGCGACGACCCCGTCGCGCTCGCCGCGGTCGAGCTGGCGGCCGGTCCGCGCGTCGCCGCGGGCGACAGCGAGCGGGCGCGGGCGGCGCGGGCGCGCTACCTGGCCCGGATGGGCGGGCGGGCCACCCCGTTCGGGATCTTCGCCGGCACGGCGGTGGCGGACATCGGCGACGCGCGGCAGCTCGACCTCGACGTTCGGGTCCGGCACCGTGCCCACGTCCGGGTCGACGCGGAGGCGCTGCGCCTGCTCGTCCAGGAGTCCTACGACGAGCAGCCGTTCGGCAACAGGCCGTTCCGGGCGAACCCGACACTGCGCGTCGACGGCTCGGTGCTGCGGTTCACGCGGCTCGGCGACGCGACCGCGGACGTCGTCGCGATGCGGGCGAAGCCGGCGATCCGCACCGTGCTCGCGATCCTGGACCAGGGGCCGGCCACCGGGGCGGAGCTGGTCGACGGGCTGGCCGCGCACGGCGGCCCGGCGGCGCTCGCGGCGTTCGTCGAGCAGCTGGTCGGGACCGGCCTGCTCGTGCCGGCGCTCGACCTGCTCGAACCCGGCAAGGAGCCCGCAGAACTCGCGCTCGCGCTGCTCGAACGCATGGGGGACACCACGCGCGCTGCCGCGCTGCGCACACTGCTCGCCGCCGGGTGCGGCCCCCGGCCGCTCGACGCGGCGCTGCCGCAGCGGCTGAGCGCGGCCTGGAGGGCTGCCGCGCCCGCGACCGCTGCGTGGTCGGACATCGGGGCGCCGCACCGGTTCCACCTGGATCTCCAGCTCGGGGTGCCCGCGGCGGTGCTGGACCGGGCCACCGTCGACGACCTGGAGGCGGCCCTGCTGCGGGTGCGGGCGATGTCGTCCGGCCGCCACGAGCTCGACGACGTGCGCGACGCGTTCGTCGCGCGCTACGAGGACGCCGAGGTGCCGTTGCTGGAGGCGCTCGACCTCGAGGTGGGCGTGGTGCAGCACCACGCCCGCGCCGCGTCCGTGCTGGCCGGCAGCGCCGGGGTCCGCTTCGCCGACAGCGACGACCCGCCACGGGTCGACCCGCGGCGGTTGGCGGTGCTCGACACGTGGCTGCGGGCGGGCTGCCCGGCGGAGGGCGTCGACATCGCCGACCTGCCGGCGGCCGAGCACACCCCCGTCCGGTCCGTCCAGGCCGTGCTGCTCGACGACCACGAGGGCCGCTACCGCGCGCTGCTCGTCGGTGGTGGGGGCCGCGCACCGTTCGCCCTGATGGCGCGGTTCGCGCCCGGCCGGGACGACCTGGAGCGGCGGATGGCGCGGTGGGTGGCCGACGACGGGCCCGATCCCGACGAGCCGATCCGCGCCGAGCTGGTCCACAACCCGGGAGGGCGCATCGCGAACGTGCTGGTCCGCCCGCGGGTGTACGAGCACACGATCGCGCTGGCCGGCGCCGGCGGCGGGTCGCTGTCGCTGGACCGGCTGCTGCTGCGGGTGCAGGGCGACCGCTTCGCGCTGCGCGACGCCCGCACCGGACGGCCCGTGCACGTGGAGCTGAGCTCCGCGCACAACGTCGACATGGCGGGGCAGGACCCGCTGTACTCGTTCCTCGGGCACCTGGCCGCCCCGGGCGGCGCGGCGTGGTCCTGGGGCGCGCTCGAACGCCTGTCGCGGCTTCCGCGGATCACGTGCGGGTCCGTCGTGGTGGCGCCGCAGCGGTGGCGCGTCGAGGCGGCCGAGGTGGCGGAGGTGCTCGCCTCGCCGTCCCCGGCCGCGCGGCTGCGGCAGCTGCTCCCCGGCGTGGCCGACCGCCGCTGGGTCGGGACGGGCGTGTACGACCACGTCCTGCCGATCGACCTGTCCACGAACGCCTCGGTGGCCGCTGCGCTCGGCCGCTCCGGGACCCGTGCGATCGACGTGTTCGAGATGCCGCAGCTGGAGAGCCCCGCCGTGCGCGGGCCGAACGGGCGGCACGTCGCCGAGGTCGTCGTGCCGGTCCGCGCCCGCCGGCCCGCCGCGGTGGGCCCGGTCCCGGCGCGGTTCGAGCAACGCCACGGCGACGGCTGGGTCTACTTCCGCTTCCACACCGGGTTCGCCGCGGCCGACACCGTGGTGACCCGGGCCGCCGACCTGGCCCGCCGGCTGCGCGCCACCGGGACGGCGACGGGCTGGTTCTACCTGCGCTACGGCGAGGGCGGGCACCACGTGCGGGTGCGCATCCGGCCCGCGGAGGGTGCTGCCGACGCGGTCGTCGCCGCGCTGCGCGCGCTCGGCCGGGAGCTGCGCGCGGAAGCGCTGGTCAGCCGGGTCGTCATGGACGACTACGTGCCCGAGGTCGCGCGGTACGGCGGCGCGGCCGGGCTGGCGCTCGCCGAGGAGTTGTTCGTCGCCGACAGCGACGACGTGGCCCGCGTGATCGCGGCCGGCACCGCAGAGGCGGACCGGCTGTACCGGACGGTGGCCGACATGGTCGCCTGGTGCGACGCGCTCTTCGCCGACCCGGCGAGCGCGCAGGAGTTCCTCCGCCTCGGCGGGACGGGGCAGGGGCTGCAGTTCCTGGCTGAGGGCAACCGGCACGGCATGTTCCACCGCGAGCACCGGACGGTGCTGGAGGAGCACCTGGCCCGCGTCGCTCCCGACGACGCGGTGCTCGATCGGCTCCGCGCGTTGGCGACCCAGGTGCGCGGCAGGCTCGACCGCCGCCGGTCCGACTCCGTCCTCGGCTCGGCGCTGCACATGCACTGCAACCGGATGTTCGCCTTCGACGCCAACCGCCTGGAGTTCCTCGCCTACGAGCTGGCCCGGCGGACCCTGCGCGCCCGCGAAGCCCGCCGACGTGCGTCATGACGATCGACGAGGCCTCCCACGAGGCCGCTGCCGAGGCCGTCCAGGACGTGGCGGCACTGGCGCGCACGCTGCTCGACGACGCGCGCGCGGGCATCGCCGGGTCCGCCGACGTCGGGCTGCACCTCGACCTGGCGACCGCCGAGCTCGCTTTCGACGAGCCGGAACGGGCCAGGGCGGAGCTGCGCCGGGCGATCGGGCTGCTCGGCGACCGGCGACCGCCGCCGTGGCTGTACCGGGGTGGCGCCGCTCATCTGGGCTGGGTGAGCGCGCAGGTCGCGGCCCGCCTCGGCGACCCGGGACCCGATCCGCGATGGGCCGCCGTCGTCGGCGAGACGGTCGCCGCGTTCCCCGCCGACCGCGACGTCGACCTGCCGCTGGGGCTGCTTGGCCTCGGCGTGTACGCGCTGGCCCACCCCGACCCGACGGTGCGTGCGCCGCTGGTCGAGCGGGTGCTCGACGTCGTCGCCGACCGCGCCGAGCACGACGTCGACGGCATGTTCGTGCGGCTCGTCGACGCCCCGCACCGGCGCCGGGACGGGTCGGCGGGCCTCGTGCTGCTCGGCGTCGCGCACGGCATGGCGGGACTGGTGTCACTCCTCGCGTCGGTGGCCGACGCCGACCTGCCGGGCCGCGGTCGGGCGCACCGCCTCCTCGCCGGCGCCGTGCGGTGGCTGCTGCGCCAACGCGTTCCCGACGAGGCGCGCTGGGTGCGGACCGGCCATCAGCCGCACCGGCTGACGTGGTGCTACGGCGATCCCGGGATCGCGCTCGCCCTGTCGGTCGTGGCCACGGCGACCCGCTCGGCCGCGGTCGAGGCGGCCGCCGCCGCGATCACGGCGGACGCGCTCGCCCGCCCACCGACGGAGGCCGGGGTGCTGGACGCGACGATCTGCCACGGCGCGGCCGGGCTGATCTGGTTCGGTCACCGGGTCGCCACCGGCGCCGGCGATCCGGCGGCTGCGCGGTTCACCAGGACCTGGGTGTCGCACGTCGTGCAGCAGCGATCCGCGGGCCCGCTGGTGTACGTCCGGCCGGACGGCCCGGGCCGCGACCACTCGTTCCTCGAAGGGGACATCGGGGTCGCACTGGCGCTGCAGTACGTCGCGACCGGCACGCGGCAGCCGTGGGAGCAGCTGCTGCTGGGGTGCCGCATCACCCCGCACTGACGCACGGCCCGAATCGAACCCCGCATGCGCGGTGACCAGCTGGGTCACCGCGCATCTTTGCGTTCTCGACCGGCCTGAAGATCGGTTTAGGAACTGATTAGCCCGGACCGTCATAGTTCTTCTCGTAACCTCCGCCTCGGGGGCCACGGAAAATAGGAGGAAGTCGCATGAGCAACGACCCGCTGAACCACGAGAACGACGACCTGAACGTCGACTCGGAGTCCCTCTCGGCGCCCGGCGGCGGCGAGCTCGGCGGCGACAACGAGGCCCGGGACGGCGCCGACGGCCCGATCACCTTCGGCACCACCTGCTGGGGCACGCCCTGCCCGAGCGCCAACACCATCTCCTGCTGATCGACGCACCCGTCGGCCGGCCCTCCCGACGCGCAGTGGCTCCGTACCAGCCACTGCGCGTCGGGCGTCCTTCGGATCGCCTCTTTAGGACCTGATTAGTCACCCGTTCGACACTGTCCCAGCAGTCCAGGCGAGACCGAGGAGCAGTCCCGTGAACGACATTCCCGAACACAATCCCGATCTGGGCGACGAGGAACTCGGACTCGCCATCGATCCCGCGGCACTCTCGTCCCCCGGATCCGGCGACCTGGCCCCCGAACCGACCGATTCGGCGTCCGCCGAGGTGAACTTCTTCTACACCCAAGGTGGAACTCCCTGCTGAATGCAGGGCCCGGTGCGTTCGAGGGAGCGGGAGCAATGACAGGACGTGGTGAGCTCCCCGAGGGCGGCATCGGCGGGCCGTTCGGCCTGGGTGGCGACCTCAGTGACCAGGCACGGGTGATCGTCTCGGCCGCGCTGGACCACTCCGCGTCGCGCGGCATCGGCGACATGGACACGCACCACCTGCTGTGGGCGGCGGCGACCCAGTGCGACACGACCCGGTCGATGCTCGTCAAGGCCGGCGCCGACCCCGATGCGCTGGCCGCCGAGGCGGGCGACGGCGAGCGGGCGGGACAGCCGCTCGACTCCGTCCCGACGTTGAGCCCCGCCGCGAAACGCGCCCTCCTGGACTCGCACCGCATCTCCCGCGCGCTCGGCGCGGACCACGTCGACGCGGAGCACCTGCTCATCGCGCTCGCGGAGAACCAGGAGTCCGGGGCCGGCCAGATCCTGATGGCCGCGGACGCGACCGCCGACGCCCTCCAGCGGGCGGTGATCCGCGTCGGCCAGGACGGCTCGCGGCTGCCGGCCACCGTGCTCCCCGCCGAGTCGGAGACGCCGACGCTCGACCAGTGCAGCCACGACCTCACGGAGCTGGCCCGGCGGGGCAAGCTCGATCCGACCATCGGGCGCGACGAGCAGATCGAGCAGATCATCGAGGTGCTCAGCCGCCGGAACAAGAACAACCCCGTCCTCATCGGGGAGCGGGGCGTCGGCAAGACCGCGATCGTGGAGGGGCTCGCCCGCCGGGTCGCCGCCGGCGACGTCCCGGATCCGTTGGCGCGGCGGCGGGTGGTGCAGCTGGACCTCTCCGGGATGGGGACGAAGGACGCCGACGCCCACCTCGCGAAGGTCCTCGGAGAGATCCGCGAGTACGGCGAGGGTCTCGTCGTCTTCCTTCCCGACCTGCACACGCTGATCAGCGCGAGCGGGGGCGACATCGGCAACCAGCTCAAGCCCGCCCTCCTGCGCGGCGAGCTGCACATCATCGGGGCGACGTCGCCCGAGGACTACCGCAGGCACGTCGAGAAGGTGCCCTCGCTCGCCAACAGCTTCCAGCCGATCGCGGTCCCGGAGCCGACGGTCGAGGAGACCGTCGCGATCCTGCACGGCCTGCGCGACCGCTACGAGGCCCATCACCAGGTCCGCATCGGCTACGACGCGCTGGCCACCGCCGCCCGGCTGGCCCATCGCTACATCGCGGACCGGTTCCTCCCCGACAAGGCGATCGACCTCGTCGACCGGGCCGGTGCCCGCGCCCGGCTGCGCCGCCACACGCCGACGACGAACCTGCGGGAGCTGGAGCGGACGCTCGAACGGCTGGTGCGGGAGAAGGACGACGCGGTCGCCACCGAGCAGTACGAGCTCGCCTCGGCCCTGCGCGACGAGGTCACCACCACCCGCGGCGAGATCAGCGCGGCCCGGGCCACCACCGGCGGCATCCCCGAGGTCGGCGCCCGCTGTGTCGCCGACGTCGTCGCGCAGACGACGGGCATCCCCGTCGAGCAGCTCGTGCACTCCGAGCGCTCGCGCTTGCAGGGCCTCGACGAGGTGCTGCGGGCCAGGGTGGTCGGGCAGGACGCGGCCATCGCGACGGTGTGCGAGGCGATCCGCCGCTCCCGGGCCGGCCTGACGAGCTCACGCCGGCCCATCGGCAGCTTCCTGTTCCTGGGGCCGACCGGCGTCGGGAAGTCGGAGCTCGCCCGGGTGCTGGCCAAGGCGCTGTTCGGCACCGACGACCGGCTCGTGCGCCTCGACATGAGCGGCTTCACCGACGCCGCATCGGCGGCTCGGCTGATCGGGATCCCGCTGGGCTCGACCGCTACGGGCGACGCCGGCTACCTCACCGAGGCGGTGCGCCGCCGGCCCTACTCCGTGCTGCTGCTGGAGCAGGTCGACAAGGTGCACACCGACGTGTTCAGCGCCCTCCTGCGGATCCTCGACGAGGGCCAGCTGGTGGACGGACTGGGCCGGACGGTCGACTTCCGCAACACCGTCGTGATCATGACGAGCGGGGTCGCCGTCGAGCTCCTCACGACCTCGACCGGGCTCGGCTTCGGCGCCAAGCGCCTCGCGGACGACCCGGACAACCTGGAGGGCCGGGTGTACGCGAAGCTGCGGGAGCGCTTCCGGCCCGAGTTCCTCAACCGGCTCGACGAGATCGTCGTCTTCCAGCCGCTCACCGGCGCTCAGCTGCGCAACGTCGCGACGCGGATCCTGGACGAGACCCGCAGCCTGCTGGCCGACCAGGACATCACGATCGACTTCGCACCGGCCGCCCTGGACTGGATCACCGAGCGCGGCCAGCACGACCACGGCGCCCGGCGGCTGCGCCGCACCATCCAGCGCGAGGTGGACAACGGGCTCTCGGAGCTCCTGCTCTCCGGGCGGCTGGAGCCGGGGCAGCACGTCACGGTGGAGGCGACCGACGGCCAACCGCAGTTCGTGGTGCGCGACGTCCCGCCCCCGACGGCGTAGGCGGGCGGCATGGACAGCATCCTCGACACGGCGCACCGGCTGCGCGCCGACGCGACCGCGCACGCAGCCACGAGCGCCGACTACGCCGTACACCTCGACGTGGCGATGGCGGCCACGGAGTTCGAGCGCGTCCTCGGCGAGCCGTTCGGCGCCGCGGCCGCCTGGCGGCGCGCCGTCGAGCTCCTGCGCGCCGCCCCGTCGATCGACCCGTGGCTCTACCGCGGGGCCGCGCAGGTGGCCTGGGTCGCGCGACGGCGCGGGATGGGCCAGGTGGCGGCGCTCGACGACTGCGTCGCCCGCTGGATCGACGCGTACCCCGCCTGGGGCACCGTCGACCTGCCCCGCGGCCTGCTCGGGTTGGGCGTCTCCGCTGCCGAGCACCCGGACGGCGCGGTGCGCGACAAGCTGACCAGCCGGGTCCTCGACGTCATCGAGGACCGGACGGTGCTCGACGCGGACGGCCGCCACCTGCCCGCTGCGCCGCGGGGCGTCGGGCACCTGCTCGGACTCGCCCACGGCGCCGCGGGGCTGGTCGCCTACCTCGCCGCGGTGAGCGCCACCGACCTGCCGTGCCGCCTGCGCGCAGCCGACCTCCTGGACGCCGTGACCGGCTGGCTGCTCGCCCAGCGGCACCCGGTCGGCGGGTCGGTCTTCCCGCGGTCGGTCGAGACCCGGGACGTTCCGGCCCGCAGCGCCTGGTGCCACGGCGATCCGGGGATCTGGATCGGCCTCGCGGCCGCCGCTGCGGCGGGTTCGGCGGCCGCCGCGGCGGTCGTCGACGAGGTCGCGCACGCCGTGGTCACCCGCCCACCCGAGCACGCGGGCGTCGTGGACGCGACCGTCTGCCACGGCTCCGCCGGCCTGCTGTGGATCGCCCACCGGATGCACGTGGCCACGGGTGACCCGGCGGCAGCCGCGCGCGTCGAGCACTGGATGCGGCACATCCGCGCCGAACGGGCCGCCGGCCCGCTGCGCTACTTCGGCGGCGCCGGCATGGTCCGCAACGCGTCGTTCCTCGAAGGCGATCTCGGGGTCGCGCTCGTGCTGCTCGCCGTCGCGACCGGAACCCGGCCCGCGTGGGAGCGGCTGCTGCTGGGCGGGGAGGTCGGGCGATGACCGGCGCGACGACGGCCGCTCACCCGGCACCGCTGCTCCTCGACAGCGCGCTGGACTGGCTGACGGCCAACGGCGACTGGTTCCGGCCCGAGAAGTGGGAGCAGGAGCTCGGTATCCGCCGCGAGTTCTACGCGCAGCCCGTGCTGGAGCTGCTGCTCGCTGGCCGCAGCCTCGCGCCGCGCCGGCCCGATCTCGCCACGGCGGTGACCGGGCGGGCGCTCGCGATCGCCGAGAGCGTCGTCGACTCCGATGACGTGCGCACCGCGCTGCTCGACCGCGGTGCGCGCTTCGAGGAGTGGCTCTTCCTGCTCACGGTGGTGCACGCGAGCGGGAGTCCACGACCGCAGCTGCTGGCCGCGCTGCAGACCGGCCTCGACGACGACCCCGACATCGGCCCGATCGAGCACCCGGTCCAGCTCGTCGTGCGCCGGTACCTGCTCGATCTCGGCGCGCTGCGGCATCCCACACCGCCGATGGCGGACGTGGCGCGCGCCGCGATGCGCGCACTCGACCGGGACGCCGACAGCCTCGACGAGATGGACGTCTACGGGTTCACCCACCTGCTGCTCTACGCGAGCGACTTCGGCGCGGACCCGCTCCCGTTCGAGCCGGCGCCGACCCGCCGGCTCGTCCGGGAGCTCCTCCCCGCGCAGATCGGCCGCGACCACGACCTCACCGCGGAGCTACTGGCCTGCGCGGAGCTGGTCGGGCTCGGCGCCGACCCGCTTGTCCGGGAGGGCTGGGCGGCCCTGCGCCGTGCGCAGCACCCCGACGGGGCGGTGCCGAGCCCGCCGTACGACGCCGCGGTGGAGGCCACGGTGCCCGCGGGGCAGCTGGCCGGCTACCGCTTCGCCACCCGCTACCACACGACCCTGGCGACTGTGCTGGCTGCGGCGCAGTGCGGCGAGGGACCGCGATGACTGCGACGACCGTCCGTCCGCCGACGGAAGCACCCCCGGTCGCGGCGCCACCGGTGCGCGCGGACCGGCTGCTGGTCGACGCCGTCCGCCAGGGCGGCTGGTGGGTGCTCCTGATGGTGGTGGCCCACGCCGGCGTGGCGGTCTCCACGCTGCTCCTGCCGACCGCACTCGCCGCCGCGCTCGACGCCGTCCTCGCACCCGGTACGTCGACGGGAGCGCTGCCGCTCTTCGCCCTGCTGGTCGTGGCCGCTGTCGGCGCGGCGTTCCTGCTGGAGCTCGCCCAGCCGTACGCGGCGACCGCGGCGACGAGGTGGCTGCGGGGGCGGCTCGTCGACCGCGTGCTCGCCGCCGGAGTGGCCGGCCGGCGCCGGTTCGACACCGGCGACCTCATCACGCGGCTGGGCAGCAACACCGCGACCGCGGCCGCGGCCGGGTCGGTCGTGCTCAGCTCGGTGGTCGGGCTCGTCACGTCGGGGGGCGCGATCGTGGCGCTCTTCCTGCTCGACCCGCTCGTCGGCGGCCTGTTCGTGGTCGGGGTCCCGATCGGGTTCGTCGTCCTCACGTACTTCGTGCGGCAGAGCTCCGACCTCTACGGCCGCTACCAGGCGCTCCAGGGCCGCATCGCCGGCCGCTTCGTCGACGCCATGGCCGGCATCCGCACCATCCGCTCCGCCGGGACCGCCGACCGGGAGGTCCGGCGCGTGCTGGCCCCGCTGCCCGAGCTGTCCGCGGCCGGCCGCGGGATCTGGCGGATGCAGGGCATGGTGACCTGGCGGATCCAGGTGCTCGCCCCGTTCATGGAGATCGGGGTGCTGATGCTCGTCGGGTGGCTGGTCACGACCGGTCGCCTGACGCCCGGCGATCTCGTCGCTGCCGCCGCCTACACCACCCTGGGCCTGCGGTTCTTCGACCAGGGCAGCCTGCTCATCGGGCTGTCCCGCTCCCGGGCCGCGGCGCGGCGGGCCGCCGAGGTGCTCGGCGACCCGGACGCAGACCCGAAGCCCGGCGCGTCGGCGCTGCCGGATCGCGGTGGGGAGCTGCAGCTCCGGGGCGTCACCGTGCGCGTCGCCGAGCGGGTGCTGCTGGACGCCGTCGACGTGCGCGTCCCGGCAGGCGCGGTCGTGGCGCTGGTCGGGCACTCCGGATCCGGCAAGTCCACGCTGGGCGCGGTCGCCGGCCGGCTGATCGACCCGGACGCCGGTTCGGTGCAGCTCGACGGCGTCGAGCTGCGCGATCTCGACCCGGCCGCGCTGCGGCGGGCCATCGGCATCGCGTTCGCCCACCCCGTCCTGCTGGGCACGACGGTGCTCGACGCGCTGGGCTACGGCTGCCCGGACGCCCGACGGGCCGACCTCGTGGCCGCCGCGACCGCGGCGCACGCGGACGGCTTCATCCGCCGGCTGCCCGGCGGCTACGACACCCCGATCGCGGACGCGCCCTTCTCCGGCGGCGAGGCCCAGCGGCTCGGGCTGGCCAGGGCCGTGGCGCGGCGCGGCCGGTTGCTGATCATGGACGACGCCACGTCCAGCCTCGACACCGTGACCGAGGCACAGGTCGTCGACGCCATCACGACCGCGCTGGCCGGCCGCAGCCGGCTCGTCGTCGCCCACCGGACCAGCACGGCCGCCCGCGCCGACCACGTCGTGTGGCTGGACGAGGGACGGGTCCGGCGAGCGGGCCGGCACGCGGACCTCTGGCACGACCCCGCCTACCGCGCGGTCTTCGGCGTCACCGGGGGAGCGGGATGAACCAGCAGGCGCTCAGCCGGGCCGGGTGGCAGTCGCTGAGCGTGGAGCTGCGCCGGCGTCCCGGACCGCTGTGGCGGCTCGCCGGGTGGTCGCTGCTGGAGGTCCTGCCGACAGCGGCGTCCGGGTTCGTCGTCGCCCGCGCGGTCGACCAGGGCTTCGTGCGGGGTGACGCCGCCGTCGGGGTGGCGTGGCTGGGCGGGCTCGCGGTCCTGATGCTCCTCGGGGCGGTCGGCGCCCGGCAGACGTTCGGGAGCCTCGCCGACGTCGTGGAGCCGCTGCGCGACACGGTCCTCGGCGCGGTCGCCGCGGGCGCGATCCGCCGGGCGGCCGCCGGTGTCGAACGGCCGAGCGCGGGTGCGGTGGCGCAGCTGACCGGGCAGGTCGAGGCCGTCCGGGAGATGACCGCGGCCCTGCTGATGACGGTCCGCAAGTTCGCCTTCACCGCGGTCGCCACCCTCGCCGGCATCACCGCGCTCGCCCCGGCGCTGCTCGTGGCGGTGCTCCCGCCGCTCGTCGTGGCGCTGGTGCTGTTCTGGTGGCTCCTGAAGGGCGTCGCGCCCCGGTCACGCACGGCGATCCTCGCCGGCGAGGCGACCTCCGGGGTCCTCGGCGCCATGGTCGGTGGGGTGCGCGACACCGTGGCGAGCGGTGCCGAACGGCGCGCGTCCGGCGAGGCCGGTGCTGCCATCGCGGCACAGGCCACGGCCGAGCGGCGGCTCGCCCGGGTCGAGTCGGCACGGGTGCCGGCGGTCGCCGTCGGGGCGCAGCTACCGGTCGTCCTCCTGCTGGTCGCGGCGCCCTGGCTGGTCGGCGACGGGCTCGTCACGCCCGGCGAGCTGCTGGGCGCGGTCACGTACATCACGACCGGACTGGCGCCGATGCTCGCGGTCCTCGTGCAGGGCATCGGGGCGGTGGGGGTCCAGCTGGGGGTCGTGCTCCACCGGCTGCACGAGGCGTCGCGGGTGCCGCCGATCGCTCCCCCCGCGGATGCGCGGACGCCGCGCGGCCACGACATCCAGGTCAGCGGGTTGACCTTCGCCTACGGAGTGCACGCCGACCCCGTCGTGCACGGGTTCGACCTGTCGATCCCGCCGGACGAGCACCTCGTCGTCGTCGGGCCGAGCGGGATCGGCAAGTCGACGCTGGCGAACCTGATCACGGGAATGGCCACGCCGCAGGCCGGGACCGTCCGGCTCGGCGGCGTCGACCTGCAGCGCGTCGCGCCGGAGGAGCGGCACCGCAGGCTCGCGCTCATCCCGCAGGAGGCCTACGTCTTCGCCGGCACGGTGCGCGAGAACCTCGGCTACCTCCGCCCCGGCGCCACGTCCGCCGAGCTGGACGCCACCTGCGCGGCCATGCCGCCGCTCGCCGACCTGGTGGCGCGGCTGGGCGGCCACGATGCGCCACTCGTTCCGGCCGCGCTCTCGGCCGGCGAGCGCCAGCTCGTCGCGCTCGGCAGGGTGCACCTCTCCGCGGCCGACGTCGTCCTCCTCGACGAGGCGACCTGCTACCTCGACCCGGCCGCCGAGGAGCTCGTCGAGCACGCCTTCCACGACCGCCGCGGCACCCTCGTCATCGTCGCGCACCGGATCAGCTCGGCGCTGCGCGCCGACCGGATCCTCCTGCTCGACGGGGCGCGGGCGCACCTCGGCACGCACCAGGAGCTGCTGGCGAGCTCGCCCCTCTACACCGACCTCGTCGGCCACTGGGCGTGACTCACGGCCGCCGGCGCAGCCCGGCCGCGTCCGCACCCGTCAGGACGAGTGGCCGCTCCGTCGGGTCGGGGTAGCGCCCGATCCGCAGCGTCACCCGTCCCGGTGCGGCCTCGACGAGCATCACGGGCACCCACCGGCCGTCGCGGTGCAGCCACCACGGCTCGGCGAGCGCGGCGAGCCCGGCCCTGCGCACGGCGGACTCGGCCGCCCGCTCGTCGTCGGTGACGGCCAGCTGCGCACCGAAGACGGTGCGCGCGTGCCACCGGCCGTCCTGCTCGGCGACGAACCCGACCAGCTCGCCGTCGTCCCGGCGTACCTCGATCCCGTGCATGCGATCGAGGATGGGACCTGACGTAACGTGAGGTTCAATCGGTGTGTGAGCCACGGCATCGGCGAGCTGGCCCGGATGGCCGGGATCAGCGTGCGCACGCTGCACCACTACGACGCGATCGGGCTGGTCCGGCCCTCCGCGCACAGCCGGGGCGGGCACCGCCGCTACACCGACGACGACATCGCCCGGCTCAGCCGGGTCCTCACCTACCGCGAGCTCGGCTTCGCCCTCGGCGAGATCGCCGAGCTGCTCGCCGACGGCGACGTGCGCGCCCACCTGCTGCGCCAGCGCGAGCTGCTCGCCGAGCGGGCCGCGGCGATCGCCCGGATGGCGGCGGCCGTGGAGGAGGAGCTGGCGGCCGAGGGCTCCGGCGTGCTCATGCCGCCCGAGAAGCGGCTGGCCGTGTTCGGTGACCGGCGCCCGCCCGTCGGGTACGCGGCCGAGCTGGAGGCGGCGTGGGCGGGCCGGCCGGAGCAGCAGCTCCCGGGCATGGCCGACTGGCTGGTCGCGGCGACGGCCGCCGCACGCGATCCTCGCAGAGGTTGAGGCGACCTCGCAGAAGTTCGAACTGCTGCGAGGACGTCCTCACCTCTGCGAGGTGCGATCGTCGGCGCGGATCCGGCTCGCCTGTGCCAGTTGCAGCTCGCGGCCGCGTTCGAGGAAGTCCGCGATCGTCGTCAGCTCGGCGTCGGTGTAGCGCTGCAGCAGGGCCATGCCGGCGTCCCCGACCGGGCCGTAGAAGCGCTCGGCCAGCCCGACGCCCGCCGCGCCGATCGTGATCACCGCCCGGCGGCGGTCGGCGGGGTCGGTGTCGCGGGCGAGCAGCTCGCGGGCCACCAGACGCTGCACGGCCTCGGTCGTGGCGGCCGGGCTCAGCCCGACGGCCGCCGCCAGCGTGCCGGCCGAGGTGGGCCCCTGCTGGTAGATCACGCCGAGGATGCGCAGGTCGGTGCGGTTGACGCCGATCACGTCGGCCACCGCCTGGTCGACGGCGTCGGCGGCGTCGCCGTAGGCGGCGGCAGCGTGGGCGGCCCGCTCCACGACGGATTGCTTCGGCACCCGAAGGACTGTACTGTGCGAAGAATACTTCGGCTACCGAAAGGATTTGCAATGGCTGCGGGACGACTGCCGGGTTGGCTGAAGCCGATGAACCGAGTGGTGCGCGGGCTGGGCCGGATCGGTCTCTCGCTCGGCACGATCCACGTCTTGACCGTGCCGGGGCGAAGGTCGGGGCGGCCGCGCTCCACCCCGGTCTCCCCGCTGGTGGTGGACGGACGGCGCTACGTCATCGCCGGGCTGCCGGAGGGCGACTGGGCGCGCAACGTCCGCGCGGCCCGCCGGGGCGTGCTCGCGAAGGGCCGCAGGCGGCAGGCCGTGGAGCTCCTCGAGGTCACGGATACGCAGGTGCGCGCCGCGGTCATGGCCGCGTTCCCCGTCGAGGTGCCGCACGGCGTCCAGTTCTTCGTCACGCTCGGGCTCGTCGAGAAGCCGACGCCCGCCGAGTTCGCGGCGGCGGCCGACCGGGTCGCGGTGTTCGAGGTGCGCCCGGCCGACCGGCCGGTTCCGAGCCGCCGCTGAGCGGCGGTCAGCGGCGCTCGGCCACGTGCGCGGGGACGGGGAAGTCGGCGGGCACGGTCGGGCAGGGCTCCGGGGCGCCGAACACCGTGTGGACCGGCAGCACCCCGGCCCAGCGGTCGAGGTCGGCGAGGTCGGCCTCGTCGTCGCCGGCCTGCTCGGCCCGCACCTTCACGCTGGCCTCGTCGAGTGGCAGGGCGAGCACCGCGGTCGCAGCCAGCTCGCGCCGGTCCGGCAGGCGGGCGTGCGTCCACGAGCCGGGGGACAGGTGCTCGACGATCGCGTGCAACGCGGCCATGCGCTCGTCGGGATCGGTCACGACCCGGGCGGTGCCGTGCACCACCGCGCTGCGGTAGTTCATCGAGTGGTGGAACACCGAGCGCGCGTACACGATCCCGTCGAGGTGGGTGACGGTGACGCAGATCGGCGCCCCGTCGATGCCGCGGGCGTACCCGGCGCCGGTGGAGGCGTGCAGGTAGAGGGTGTCGTCGATGCGCCCGTAGCCGGTCGGGATGACGACGGGTGCGCCGTCGCGGACGACGCCGAGGTGGCAGATCAGCCCGGCGTCGAGGATCGCGTGCAGGTCGGCGCGGTCGGTGCGCGCCCGCTCGCGGATGCGGGTGATCGTGCTGCGGGCGGTGGTGGAGAGCGCGGTCATGGTTCCAGCGTGGCTGCCGCAGTGGCATCCTGACAGGGCCACTTCGCCGCTGAACGGGAAGGCCACTGGTGGATCTGCCGCCGCTGCCGCTGGACCGCACGAGCGGCCTCCCGCTCGCCGTCCAGCTCGCCGACGCGGTGCGCGGCGCCGCCGCGGCGGGCAGCTTCCGCCGCGGTGACCGGTTGCCGTCGACCCGCGCGCTGGCCGCGACGCTCGGCGTGAGCCGCACCGTCACCGCCGCCGCGTACGACCAGCTGCTCGCCGAGGGCTGGATCGCCGCCCGGCACGGGGCCGGCACGTTCGTCGTCGGGGCGCCGGACGCACCGCCGGGCCCGGCCGCGACCCCGGCGCGACCGCCGACCGCACCGGCCGGCACCGCCACGACGAGCCTCGAACCCGGCTCGCCGTGCACCGAGGCGCTCGACCCGGCGGCGTGGCGACGGGCCTGGCGCGCCGGGGCCGACGCCCTGCCCGCGCTGCTCGCCGACGACGTCGGGCTGCCGGCGTACCGCGCCGCCGTCGCGGACCAGCTGCTGCGGCACCGCGGGCTCGTGACCGGACCGGACGCGGTCCTGGCGACGGCGGGCACCACGGCGGCGGTCGCCGAGCTCGCGGCCCTGCTGCCGCGCGGGGCGCGGGTCGCCGTCGAGGACCCCGGGTACCAGCGGGTGGCCGCGGCGCTGCGTCGTGCCGGCACGACGGTGCTGCCGGTGCCCGTGGACGACGAGGGGCTCGTCGTGGACGCGCTCCCGGACCGGCTCGACGCCGTGTACTGCACGCCCGCGCACCAGTACCCGCTCGGCGCGCGGCTGTCGGCCCGGCGCCGGTTGGCACTGGTGCAGCGGGCGCGCGCCGGCCGGTTCCTCGTGATCGAGGACGACTACGACGGCGAGCTGCGCTACGACGTCGCACCGCTGCCGCTGCTCGCCGCCCTCGCCCCGGACGTCGTCGCGCACCTGGGCACCACCAGCAAGGTGCTCAGCCCGACGCTCGGCGTGGGGTGGCTGGTCGCGCCCCCGGCGGTCCGCGCGGGGCTGCTCGTCGCGCGGGCGTCCGGTGCCCGGCCGGCGGAGGCCGGGCAGCGGGTGTTCGCCGCCATGGCCGCGCACGGCGACCTCGCCCGGCACCTGCGCCGGCTGCGTCGGGTGCTGGGGGAGCGGCGGGCGGAGACGGTCGCGGCGATCCGCGCCACCGGTCACGAGGTGCGCGGTGACGCCGCCGGCGGCCACGTCGTCGCCCCGCTGCCGGACGCGGCCGGCGAGATCGCGGTGGCGGAGGCGCTGGCCGCGCGGTCCGTGACCGTCGGGCTGCTGTCGAGCTACGGGCTCACCGGCCCGACGGGGTACGGCGTCGTGGTCGGGTACGCCGGCCCGGACCGGCCCGCACTGCGCCGCGGCCTGGCGGCCCTGCAGGAGGCGCTGGCCGGCGCAACAGCGGACGTCACACAGCGCGCGGCCATCTCACACAGCGCCCAACCTGTGTGACGTGGCCGCGCGCTGTGTGACGTCGGATCACGCCCGGCGCGGTGCCTCGACCACCAGCTCGCTCGGCCCGCCGGCCTCGCCCGCCACGGCGGCCAGCTCCGCGCCCACCGACTCGGGCGCGCCGGGCTTGCCAGAGCCCGAGAAGTACGACGCCACCGCGGCGACGATGCACGCGATCACGGCGAACAGGAACGCCGCGGCCAGCCCGTCGGCGAACGGGCCGGCGATGAGCTGCGGGAAGAACGAGCGGCCCGTCAGGTAGGCGGCGTGGTCGGCGGGCAGGCTCGCGAGCGTCGGGCCCAGTAGCTGCTGGATCGGGTTGTAGCCCAGGAAGGACGCGAACAGCACGGCCACCGGCGGCAGCCCCGCGATCTGCTGGGCCTGCGCCGCCGGCACCCCGTTCTGGACGAGCCCGGCCGACATCACCGCAGGCAGATCCGTGGACAAGCCCGCGATCATGAGGCTGAAGAAGAAGCCGATCGACAGCACCATCGCCGAGTTCTGGAACGTGGCGGTCATGCCGGCGCCCGCACCGCGCGCGGTGGGCGGGAGGCTGTTCATGATGTCGGCGCGGTTGGGCGAGGAGAACAGGCCCATACCGATGCCGTTGAGCAGCAGGATCACCGCGAACGACCCGTAGGCGAAGTCGATCGGCAGCTCCATGAGCAGCAGGAACGTGACGGCGGAGAGCAGCATGCCGCCGGTGGTGAACCAGCGCGCGCCCAGCCGGTCGGACAGCAGGCCCGACAGCGGCGCCGAGACCAGGAAGCCGACGGTGAGCGGCAGCATGTAGATGCCGGCCCACAGCGGCGTCTCCTCGAACGAGTAGCCGTGCTGGGGCAGCCAGATCCCCTGCAGCCAGATGATCAGCATGAACTGCAGGCCGCCGCGGCCGAGCGACGCGAGCAGGTTGGCCGCGTTGCCGAGGCTGAACGCGCGGTTGCGGAAGAGCGAGAGCGTGAACAGCGGGTTGGGCACCTTCGTCTCGATCACGACGAACGCGGCGAGCACCAGCAACCCGCCGATCACGCAGGTCAGCACGAGCGGGCTGCCCCAGCCCATCACCGAGCCGCCGTAGGGCTGGATGCCGTACGTGATGCCGACGAGCAGCGCGACGAGCCCGACGGCGAACGTGATGTTGCCCCACCAGTCCATCCGAGCCGGCGTGCGGACGCCGTTGTCGCGCAGCTTGAGGTAGGCCCAGATCGTGCCGAACACGCCGAACGGCACGGAGACGAGGAAAACCAGGTGCCAGTTGACCGGCCCGAGCAGCCCGCCGATGACGAGCCCGAGGAACGAGCCGGCGATGGCGGCGACGCCGTTGATGCCCATGGCGGTGCCGCGCTGGTGGGCGGGGAACGCGTCGGTGAGGATCGCGCTGGAGTTGGCCATGATGAACGCGCCGCCGACGCCCTGCACGATCCGCCAGACGATCAGCCACCAGGCCGCGGCGTCGCCGGTCTGCCAGGTGGCGGCCAGCAGGATCGACGCGACGGTGAACACCGCGAAGCCGAGGTTGTACATGCGGACCCGGCCGTACATGTCGCCGAGCCGCCCGAACCCGACCACCAGCACGGCGGTGACCACGAGGAACCCCATGATCATCCAGAGCAGGTAGCTGGTGTTGCCGGGGCTGAGCGGGTCGATGCCGATGCCGCGGAAGATGTCGGGCAGCGCGATCAGCACGATGGACGAGTTGATCGTGGCCATGAGGAGCCCGAGCGTCGTGTTCGACAGGGCGACCCATTTGTAGTGCACGTCGCTTCCCCACGTGATCGAGGATTAGTTACTTGAGCTAAGCATCTTACTCGCCCATGCGGGAAGTGGAACGCGTCACTCCGGTTTTTGGACCAGTCGATCACGCGTCGTATGGCGCTGTTGCTCGGGCCAAGCGGCGGCGATCGTGGGCCCATGACGCTCACCGCCGAACCCGAGACCACTACCCGAACCCGCGCCGGCGCCCTCTACGCCGCCGTCGGGATGACGTGCGTCGGCAGCAGCGTCGCGGTCTCCCAGGTGCTCGTCGACGCGCCGCTGTTCACCGCGCAGGCCCTGCGCTACGGGTTCGCCGCCGTGCTCCTGCTGCTGATCGCCCGGCTCGGCGGCCGGCCGCTCCCGCGGCCGCGCGGCACCGACTGGTGCTGGCTCGTCGCCGTGGCCGCCGTCGGGCTGGTGGTGTTCAACGTCGCCGTCGTCCGCGGCGTCGAGCACGCCGAACCCGCCGCGATCGGCGTCGCCGTGGCCACCGTGCCCATCGCGCTGGCCCTCGCCGGGCCGATCGCCGCACGACGCCGTCCGTCGCCGGTGCTCGTCGTCGGTGCGCTGGTCGTGACTGCGGGCGCCGTGCTCGTCGTCGGGGTGGGCCGGGCCGACGCCGAGGGCGTCTTCTGGGCGGTGGTGGCGATGCTCTGCGAGGCCGGGTTCACCCTGCTCGCGGTGCCCGTGCTCCGCCGGCTCGGGCCGTGGGTGGTCTCGCTGCACACCGTCTGGATCGCCGCGGTCGCCCTCGCCGTGCTCGGTATCGCCGTCGAGGGCCCGGCCGCGGTCGCCCGGCTCGACACCGGCGACCTCCTCGCCGCGCTGCACCTCGCCGTCTTCGTCACGGCGCTGGCGTTCGTGCTCTGGTACACGGCCGTGGGCCGGATGGGCGCCGGCCGCGCCGGCCTCTTCACCGGCATCGCGCCGGTGGCCGCGGCCGTCGGGGGCGTGCTGCTCGGCGGGCCGGTGCCCGGCCCGCTGGTCTGGGCCGGTACGGCCGTGGTGGGGCTCGGGCTGGCCATCGGGTTCGCGTCGGGCCGGGCCGCCTGATCCGGGCTCAGAGGGCAGCCCGCACTGCCTCGATCGACGGCGTCGGCGCGGTCGGCAGGAGCGTGGCCAGGTCGGTGGAGGTGTGCGATCCCCAGCCGGCCCGGAAGGCCGCGTAGAGGTCGATGAGCATGTCGACCGCGGCGGCCGGGAAACCGTGCTGCACGACGTGCGCTCGGAACTCGTCGTCCGTCGCCGCCACGTAGTGCACCGCCGGGCCGGCCAGTGCGGCGAGGTCGCCCCAGCCGATGAGGTCGGGTCCGGTGAGGTCGTAGGTCCGGCCCTCGTGGCCCGCGTCGACCAGGACGGTCGCGGCGGCCACCGCCAGATCGGCGACCGCCGCCGGTGCGATGGTGGCGTCGGCCGCCGGTGCGCGGAGGGTCCCCGTGCGGATCGCGTCGTGCACGTCGCGTGCGACGGAGGCCGCCATTCCCCAGGTCATTCGCAGGATCGTGGCGCCGGCGAAGGCGGACCGGGCAGCGTCCTCGACGGCGCGGTAGGGCTCGGCGTACGCGAGCGGGCAGTGGTCGAGGTCCTGCCAGCTGGTGATGACGATCCGCTCGGCGCCGGCCTGCTCGGCGGCGCGGATCGCGGCGGTGAGCTGGCGGTGCGCCTGGCCGGTGACGGCGGCGCCGTAGTTGGTGCCGTTGACGAAGATCGTCGATGCCCCCTGGTACGCCGCGGCGAGGGTCTCCGGCCGGTCGAAGTCGCCGGTGCGGACGTCCACGCCGCGCGCGGCGAGCCCGCGTGCCCGTTCGGGGTCGCGCACGCTGACCGCGAGCTTCTCGCCGGGCATCCGGCGCAGCAGTTCTTCCACGATCGCGCTGCCGAACGGTCCGTTCGCGCCGGTCACCAGGATCATCACGGTTGCCCCTCGTCGATTAAAGTGGAGTCGTACGCCCCGTTTCGAACAATACGGGGCGGCCGCCCCGTATTGCAACCGAAGGAGTATTGGTGAGCCCCGCTGCTCGTGCCGTCCGATCGGACGTGCTGCGCAACCGCGCCGCCCTGCTCGACGCGGCGGCCGCGGCCTTCGCGCAGGACGGACCCAACGTGAGCCTCGACGAGATCGCGCGGCGGGCCGGCCTGGGCGCCGGGACGCTGCACCGCCACTTCCCGACGAAGAACGCGCTGATCGAGGCCGTCCTCGTGCACCGGCTCGAGGAGCTCGGCCGCCGCGCGCAGGCCTGCTGTGCCGCCGACGAGCCGACGGCGGCGTTCTTCGACTTCCTCGCCGTCATCGCGGCCGAGGCCGGCCAGAACATGACTCTCGCGTCCGCGCTCGACGATCCCGCCGCGCTCAGCGAACGCGTCGCCGAGGCGGGCCAGGCACTGCAGGCGGCCTTCGCCGAGCTGCTCCGCCGGGCTCAGGACGCCGGAGGCGTCCGGTCCGACGTCACGGCCGTCGAGCTGCACGCCCTGGTCACGGGCGTGATCGCCACCGAGCGCGCGCTGCCGGAGGAGTCGCGCGGCCGCGGGCTCGCCGTCGTCGCCGACGGGCTACGGGCGGCTAGCGGGTCACCCGAAGGCCCGGCGCGCGCGCCTCGTCGGGCGTGACCGTCACGGGCCGGACGGGCGGGGTGGGATCGAGGTGGCGGCGCAGCACCGCCGCGGTCGCCGGCAGCGTGTCCCCGAGCACGGCCAGCATCACGCGTGGGGTGGCCGCGCGCACCGCCGCCCGCACCGCCGGCCGGTACGCGCGGCCGAGCGCCGCGGCCCGGCCGAACCCGCCGACCTCACCCATCCACGCCGGCAGCGACGCGATCGTCGCCGGCGCCATCAACCGGCTCAGCCCGGCGACCGCCGCACCCGTCCGCCCGCTCCCGCGCCGGTACGGGGTGCGCAGCAGGTAGTGCATGCCCCGGTGCGCCCGTTCGGACGACGCGAGCCGCGGCCGGACCGCGGCGAAGTACTCCCGCACCTGCTCGCGCGACGACGGCACGTCCGCCGGACGGCAGGTCTGCAGCTCGGCGGCCACCACCGACTCCCGCCAGTACCGCCGCTCCTCGTCGGCCGTCAGCGGGCCGGGGCCGTACAGCTCGTAGCACTTGAGCACCGAGTGCCAGCCGGTCACGTGGATCCACAGCTGCGACTCGGGCGCGTTGGCGCTGTAGCGCCGCCCGCTGATCGGCTCGATGCCCGTGGCCCGCGCGTGCACCTTCTGCAGGTGCTCGGACGCGGCGATCGCCGTCGCGCCGTCCGCCGTCGCGACGGTGAGGAAGTACGCCAGCGTGTGGTCGAGGCGCGTGCGCGGATCGGTGTAGATGCCCGCGCTGTCGGCAACGGCCGCGGCGAGATCGAGATCGAAGTGCTCCAGCACCACCGAGCGCTGGAAGCCGATCAGCGCCGTCGGCGCCGCCCACACCTTCCACGTGGGGGAGTCGGGGCCGAAGAAGCCCCAGTCCTGGCGGGTCATGGCTTCATCTCGTACACGCCCGACAACCCCGCCACCTGCTGCCACACCCGGTCGAACGTGGCGTCGTCGGTCCGCGGGGCCCGCAGCACCGACCGCGCCCACTCGCGCTGCGCGTCCGTGGCGGCGCGCTTGCCGTGCAGGTCGGTGGCGCGGGCGGAGAAGTCGCGCACCAGCACGTCGAAGATCGAGGTGAGCAGGTCCTCGTCCAGCCCGACGATGTCGGCCTGCTCCAGGATCAGCTGCCCGTACACGATCAGCGTGAACAGCTCGCCGAGCGCGAGCCCGAAGTCGAGGTCGCCGAGCTGCTCCGGCGTCGGCGGCGCCGTGGTCAGCAGCTGGACGAACGCCTCGGCCTGCTCGGTGAACACGGCGACGTTGACGTTGCCGGCGTGCGCAGCGTAGGGCGCGCGCCAGTCGCTGAACCGCACCTTCGACAGCCCGCGCGCCGGACCCTGGCGGAACAGGAACTCGTCGTCGGCGGCGTCCAGGCGCGTGCCGACGGCCGGCAGCTCGGTGGGCTGGAACAGGTACGCCGGCATGAACTTGCCGATCAGCGCCAGGTTGACCGCGACCGTGCCCTCCAGCTTGGGCAGCCCGGTGACGTCGGTGCGGGCGACGGTGACGTAGGTGTCGGCCTCGAAGCCCTTCGCCGCGACGACGTCGGCGATCAGGTCGAGCACCACCTCCGCCTCGGTGGTGACCTTCATCTTCGTGACCGGGTTGAACAGCAGGTAGCGGCGGTCGTCGGGGTTGGCGCTGCGGAAGTAGTCGATGGCGCGGTCGGAGAACAGCCGCATCGCCACCAGGCGCGTGAGCGCGTCGACGAGCTGGCGGCGGACCTGCGGGAACGCGGTGACCGGCTTGCCGTACAGCACCCGGTTCTGCGCGTGCGTGACGGCCTCGTACAGCGCGTGGGTGGCCATCCCGATGCCGCCGAAGCAGAGGTTGAACTTGCCGACGTTGACCGTGTTGAGCGCCGCGGAGAACGCGGCGTCGCCGGTGTGCAGGATGTCGGCCGGGGTGACCGGGTAGTCCTCCAGCCGGAACTGCGCCACGTACATCTGCGACGGCACCACGTTCCTCACGACGTGGTAGTTCGGGTGCGTCGAGTCGGCCAGGAAGAAGACGTACTGGTCAGGACCCTCGACGCCGTCGATCCGGCCGAACACGGAGACGGTCGTCGCGCAGTTGCCGTTGCCGATGTAGTACTTGCCGCCGCTGGCGGTCCAGCCGCCGTTGCCGTCGGGTGTGAGGACCATGTCGGACGAGTAGATGTCGGCGCCGTGCTCCCGCTCGGAGAGCCCGAACGCGCCGACGCCGCCCGCGTCGAGCTTGGCGGCGGTGCGGGCGCGGGCGTCGGCGTTGTCGCTCTGCCAGACCGGGCCGAGCCCGAGGATCGTGACCTGCCACGGGTACCAGTAGTTCAGCCCGTAGAAGGCGAGGATCTCCGAGAGCGCGGCCACCCGCGCGGTGTCCCACCGCTTCCCGGGGCCGCCGTCGCGGGTCGGCGTGAGGAACGTGGCGAAGAGCTTCTCCTCGGCCACGAAGTCGAGGAACTCCTGGTAGAAGACGTGACCGTGGTAGTCGGCCAGGAGCTTGCCCTTGCCCCGCGACTCGAACCAGTCGATCACCGCGCGCAGCGCCCGGCGCGTCTCGGCGTCGAAGTGCTCGGGGTCGTAGCGGTTCGGATCGAGCAGCAGCCCGCGCGCGCCATTCCTACTCATGGGTAGCAATATCCTACGGTAACGTAGCTTTGTCGAGAGGGGATCCGTGAACGGACGCCGTGCCTACGCGCCGCGCGTGCCCGTCGAGCAGCGCCGCACCGAGCTGCTCGACGCCGCGCTGGACCTCGTCGTCACCGAGGGGCACAGCGCGGCCACCATGGAGGCGGTCGCCGAGCGCGTCGGGGTCTCCAAGCCCGTCGTCTACGGGGTCTTCGAGAACCGGGCGGCACTGCTCGGCGCGCTGCTGCAGCGCGAGCAGGAGGCCGTCATGGCCCAGCTGGCCGCGATCTCCCCGGGGCGCATCGATCCGGGGCGGCCGCTCGGGCCGCAGGTCGCCGCCGTGCTCGACGACGTGCTGGCCGCCGCGCGGATGGCGCCCCAGCGCTGGACGTGCGTGGTCATGTCGATCCCGGACATGCCCGCCGCGTTCCTCGCCGCCCGCGAACACACGCGTGCGGTGCTGCACGCCCGGATCGAGCAGCACGTCCGCGCCTGGCTCGCGGCGGCCGGCATCGGCCCCGACGTGGCGTCCGACGTCGTGGCGCACGCGGTGCTGTCGCTGGTGGAGACCGCGATCCGGCTCGTGCTCACGGAGCCGGAGCGCTACCGCCCGGAGCTCATCACCGCCACGCTGACGGCGTTGCTCACCGCAGGTGGTGCAGCGCGCGATTGATCCACTCGCCGAGCATCGCGCGTTCCGCGGCGGTCAGAGCAGGCAGGGACGGCACGACCGTCGCGACGGTCGTGAGGAGGGCGACCAGGTCGTCGGCGGGGCTCGCCGGCGCGTCGGTGAACACCGCGGCCGCCACGGTGTCCCACATCGCGTCGGCGAGGGCGGGGTCGCGGGCATCCGCCGGTGCGCCGGTGATCGCCAGGACCGTGCCGACGCCGGAGGCGTGCAGCATCCCGAACGCGCGCTCCTCGTCGACGCGGAGACGCCCGGCGGCGGCCGCCCGGCGGATCCGCCCGCGCAGCACCTCGGCTCCCGCTGCGGTGGCCGGGGACCGCTGGGCCCGCCCCGGCTCGCTGAGCAGCGCGAAGAGCTCGGGGTTGGCCACCCCGAACGCCACGTGGGCGTGCCAGCCGGTGCGCAGGTCGGCGACCGGATCGCCCTCGGCCGGTGGCTTGCCCGCGACGTAGGCGGCCATGACCTGCTCCGCCACGGCGTCGACGAGCCCGTCCTTGTCGCCGAACAGACGGTAGATGGCCGGCGCCTGCACGCCGGCCGCCGCGGCGACGGCGCGGGTGGTGACGGCGTGCACGCCCTGCTCCCGCAGGAGCGTCGCGGCGGCGTCGACGATGCCGGCGCGGGTCATGTATCGACGATAACAGATTCTGGGTAGCGCTGTCTTATCGGTGATACCGTGCAACTGTTATCGGCGATACCAAGGAGTGGATCATGATCGTCATCACCGGCGCCACCGGGCGTCTCGGCACCCTGATCGTCGACCGGTTGCTGGAGCGCGTCCCGGCCGGCGACGTCGGCGTCAGCGTGCGCGACCCCGCCCGGGCCGCCGCGCTCGCCGACCGCGGAGTGCGGGTGCGCCGCGGCGACTTCACCGAGCCGGCGACGCTCGCGGCGGCGTTCGAGGGCGCCGACCAGGTGCTCGTGATCTCCGCCTCGATCGTGGGCCCCGTCGCCGAGGCGGCCAACACCGCCGCGATGGACGCCGCCCGGGCTGCCGGTGCGGCGCGCATCCTGTACACGAGCCACCAGGCCGCGTCGCCGGACTCGCTGTTCGCCGCGCAGCACACCCACGCCGCATCCGAGGCGCACCTCGCCGGGCTGGGCGTGCCGTTCACGGCGCTGCGCAACGGCTACTACGCGAGCGCCATCCCGATGCTGCTCGGCGACGCCCTGGAGAGCGGGCGGCTCGCACTGCCCGCGGACGGGCCGGTCTCGTGGACCGCGCACGTCGACCTCGCGGACGCGGCGGTGGCCGCAGTGACCGAACCCGGCCTGCTCGACGGCGTGACGTCCCCGCTGACCGGCCCCGAGCTGCTCGACTTCGCCGACGTCGCCCGGATCCTCACCGACCTCACGGGCCGGCGGATCGAACGCGTGGTCGTCGACGACGAGGAGTGGGTGGCCGCGTCGACCGCGCCGCGCCCGTACGCCGAGTTCCTGCTCGGCATGTTCCTCGCCGCCCGGCGGGGCGAGTTCGCCGTGACCGACCCGACGCTGGAGTCCGTCATCGGTCGGCCCGCCCGCACCGTGCGGACGATGCTGGCGGAGTTCAGCCCTGGTGCGGGTACCCCGACGCCGTCGGCGGCACGAACGTCTCCTTGATCACCCGCGGGCTGGTCCAGCGCAGCAGGTTGTAGACCGAACCCGCCTTGTCGTTGGTGCCGGACGCGCGGGACCCGCCGAACGGCTGCTGGCCGACGACGGCGCCGGTCGGCTTGTCGTTGACGTAGAAGTTGCCGGCGGCGAACCGCAGCGCCTTCGACGCCTGTTCGACGGCGGCGCGGTCGCGCGCGATGACCGAGCCGGTCAGGCCGTAGGCGGCGCCGCGGTCGATCTGGCCGAGCACGGTCTCGACGTCGGCGTCGTCGTAGACGTGCAGCGCGAGGAACGGGCCGAAGTACTCGGTGGAGAACACCTCGTGCGTCGGGTCGGCGCCCACCACGATCGTCGGTCGTACGAAGTACCCGGTCGCGTCGTCGGCGGTGCCGCCGGCGACGACCTCCAGGCCCGGGTCGTCGTGGGCGAGCCGCTGCGCCGCGGTCACCTTGTCGTAGGCGCGGCGGTCGATGACGGCGCCCAGAAAGTTCGAGAAGTCGGCGACGTCGCCCATCTTCAGGGCTTCGGTCTCGGACACCAGGTCGTCGCGCATGCGGGTCCACAGCGACCGCGGCACGTACGCCCGCGAGGCCGCCGAGCACTTCTGCCCCTGGTACTCGAACGCGCCGCGCACCAGCGCCGTCCGCAGCACGTCGACGTCGGCGGACGGGTGGGCGAACACGAAGTCCTTGCCGCCCGTCTCGCCGACGATGCGCGGGTAGGTGTGGTAGTTCGCGATGTTCGCGCCCACGCGGCCCCACAGGTGCTGGAAGGTCGCGGTCGAGCCGGTGAAGTGGATGCCGGCGAGCGCCGGGTCGGCCAGCAGCACGTCGGAGACGTCCTTGCCGTCGCCGGTGAGCAGGTTGATCACGCTGGGCGGCATCCCGGCCTCCTCGAGCAGCCGCATCGTCAGGTGCGCGGCGAGGCCCTGGGTGGGGGAGGGCTTCCAGATGACCGTGTTGCCCATCAGCGCCGGCGCGGTGGGCAGGTTGCCGGCGATCGCGGTGAAGTTGAACGGGGTGATCGCGTAGACGAAGCCTTCGAGGGGCCGGTAGTCCATGCGGTTCCAGACGCCCGGCGAGCTGGCCGGCTGGTTCTCGTGGATCTGACGGGCGAACGCGACGTTGAAGCGCCAGAAGTCGGCCAGCTCGCACGCCGAGTCGATCTCGGCCTGGTAGCAGGTCTTCGACTGGCCGAGCATCGTCGCGGCGTTGATCCGCGCCCGCCACGGGCCGGTCAGCAGGTCGGCAGCGCGCAGCAGGACGGCCGCGCGCTCGTCGAACGGGAGGTCGCGCCACGCCGGTGCCGCGCGCAGCGCCGACTCCACCGCCGCCTTCGCGTCCTCGTGCGACGCGTTCGCGGTGACCCCGAGGACGTGCCCGTGGTCGTGCGGCGCCACCACATCCACGCGCTTCCCGGACGCCATGTGCTGCCGCCCGTCGATGGTGACGGTGAGCTCGTGCTGCTCGCCGCCGACGGCGACCAGCGCCGCCTCCAGCTCGGCGCGTTCCGGGGAGCCGGGTGCGTAGCTGAGCACGGTCTCGTTGCGGGGCGCGGGCGTGCCGGTGATGGCGTCCATGAAGAGGAGGGTAGGAACCGGGCGCGATCGTCAGGCTGTCCGATCGGACAACATCCGACGGCCGGTGTTGTCCACCCCGACGGTAAACGGCTTTCAGCGGCGGGCCAGCAGCAGCTGCAGGTGTGCCATGAGGCGTGCCCTCGGGTCGCCCAGCGCCAAACCGGACACCGCCGTCGCCCTCCGCAGGCGGTGGCGCAGCGTGTTGGGGTGCACCGTGAGCTGCTCCGCCGCGGCGCGGACGTCGCCGTGCGCCTCCAGCCAGGCCAGGACGGAGTCGGCGAGCTCGGAGCCGTGCTCGGCGTCGTGCGCGACGAGCCGGGTGACGGCCGGGTCGCGCACGTCGGGTGCGTCGGCGAGCAGGTCGAGGGTGGCGTCCAGCAGGATCTCCGCGCGCAGGTCGGCGAGCGCGGCCACCTGCGCGTCGGCCGGCATCGTGGCGAGCACCCGGTCGGCCTCCGCCCGGGATGCCGGCACTCCGGCGAGCCCGGCGGCCGGCGCGCCGATCCCGGCCTGGACACGTCCGCCGGTGCGTCGCGCCGCCAGCGCCACGACCTCGGCGCACATCGCGCGCAGCCCCGGTTCGATGCGGTCGGCGGGCACCCCGGGCAGCACCGCGTAGACGTGGCCGCCGTCCGCGGCCGTCGGGGCGGCGCGGCGGTAGGTCGCCGCATGCACGGCCACGACGTCGGCCAGGTCGGCCACCCCGACGGCGTCGGCGGCGGGGGCGGCGAACGCGGCCACGACCACCGGGGCGGCCGGGTCGATCCCGTACGCGCCCGCGACCAGCTCCGGGGCGACCCGCCCGGCGAGGAGCCCGGCGACCAGGTCGGTGCCGGGGGATCGGCGGGTGCGGCGCCGCACGAGGTGCCCGGCCGCGACCCGCGCGGCGCCGAGCAGCGCGTCCTCCGCCCGCGACGTGAACGGCGTCGCGCCCTCCTGCACCCACATCGTGCCCAGCCAGCGCGACCCCGAGTGGATGCCGGCGGCCAGCCGGCGGCGGATCCCGAGCTCGGCGTGCTCGTTGATGCGCACCACGCCCTCACCCGCCCGCACCCGGTCGAACACGCCCCACTCGCGCAGCAGCCGCAGGTAGTCCGGCGGGCCCTGCCAGCCGAGCACCGACAGCCGGCGCAGCTCGTCGGCCGACGCGCTGTCGGAGCGGGAGTAGGCCAGCACCCGGCTGCCGGTGTCCTCGATGCTCACCAGGCCGCCGGTGAGCAGGCCGGTGGTCTGGGCGAGCGTGAACAGCTCGTCCGGCCCGGCGTCGGTCTCCAGCACCTCGCGGACGAGCTGCTCGACGTGGTCCCAGCGGGCGTCGTCGCGCACGGCGACGACCGCGGCGCGCTGGGCTGCGCGGCGCACCGCATCGGCGTCCGCGCCCGCCTTCACGGCCACCGCGACCGCGCCCCGCCGGTCGACGCCCCGCACCGCGGCCACGGCTTCGCGCCCGCGCGCGCCGATGACCAGCACGAACCTGCCGGCGTAGTCGTCCGGATCGTCGTCGGGGTCGACGATGGCGAGCCCGGACACGGGGACGTCCAGACCGGTCGGGGCCGAGAGGGCTTCTGCCAGCGGAGTGCCCAGCGCAGCGAGGAGGCTCCGCAGACTCGTCTCCACCGTCCGATCCTACGACAACCGCTCCCGATCGTTGTCCGATCGGACAGCCCGCGGCCGCCGGCCCGGACCTACCGTCGTCGCATGCTCAGGACCGTGATGCTCGCCGCCGCCCGTTCCCGGGCATGCCGCGACCTCGCCGAGAACACGCCGCTGCTGCGGCCGCTCGTCGACCGCTTCGTGGCCGGCGAGACCCTCGACGCGGTGCTCGCGGCCACCGCCGCACTCACCACCGACCGGCTGGTGACGATCGACCACCTCGGCGAGGACACCCACGACCGCGCCGCGGCCGACGCCGTCGTCGACGCGTACGTCGCGCTCCTGGGCCGGCTGGCTGCCACGGGGCTTGCGCGACGGGCCGAGGTCTCGGTGAAGCTGTCGGCGCTGGGTCAAGCCCTGCCCGACGACGACGCCGACAAGATCGCGCTCGACAACGCCCGCCGCATCTGCGCGGCCGCGGCCGAGGCGGGCACCACGGTCACCGTCGACATGGAGGACCACACCACCACCGACTCGACGCTTGGCATCGTCGCCGACCTGCGCGCCGACCACCCGTGGGTGGGCGCGGTGCTGCAGGCGCAGCTGCGCCGCACCGAGGGCGACTGCCGCGCGCTCGCCGGCCCCGGCTCCCGGGTGCGGCTCTGCAAGGGCGCCTACGCCGAGCCGGCCGCCGTCGCCTTCCGCGACAAGCACGAGGTGGACACGTCGTACGTGCGCTGCCTCAAGATCCTCATGGCCGGCGACGGGCTGCCGATGGTGGCCACGCACGACCCCCGGCTCGTCGCCATCGCCCGGCACCTCGCAGACGAGCACGGTCGCGGCCCGGGCGACTACGAGCTGCAGATGCTCAACGGCGTGCGGCCCGACGCGCAGCGCGAGCTGGCCGCCGAGGGCCTCACCGTGCGCGTCTACCTGCCCTACGGCACCGAGTGGTACGGCTACTTCATGCGCCGGCTCGCCGAGCGGCCGGCCAACCTGGCGTTCTTCGCGCGCTCGCTGCTGACGCGCTCGTGAGCAGCGGCGCCCGCGACGCCGGGCAGCGCAGGCGCAGGTAGACGTCGCCACCGTCGTCTTCGAAGCGGGCGACCACGACGGCGTCGGCGCGGCACTCGGGGCAGGGCACGGTGGCGGGCATTGCGGCTCCACGGATCGCGGCGGGCACGGAGCGTGCGACCCTGCACACCCCGTGCAACGCCGCCGCTCGACCGCCGGGTGCGGGCCGCGCTGTTACGGCTACGTCAACCCTTCCCGCCGGCGCAGGACCTCAGCCGTTGCCCAGCACCCGCGTCGGCGTGACGAGCACCGCCACCCGCCGCTCCGTGCGCATCACCTCGTCGTAGGTGTCCCAGTCGTCGTGGGTGCCGCCGCACGCGGTGAACACCTCGCGCAGCAGCACGCGCAGCCGTTCGGCGTCGATCCCGTCGACGGGGTCGTCCGGGCCGATCAGCTGGGCGGCACCCTCCACCCCGGCCCACCGCCACCCGACCCGCCACGCGATCGCCGTCGCCGGACGCGCGCGCAGGTTCGCCAGCTTCACCTTCCCGTACGTCACGTAGCCCACGACCGGCTCGCCGGTGAGCGGGTGATCGAGCACCCCCGCGTTCACCAGCGACGAGTGCGGGGTGCCGTCGGCCCGGACGACGGTGACGGTGGCGAGGCCGTGATCCTGCGCGACCAGCGCGCGGACCCCGGCGAGATCGATGCTCATGGGGTGATTCTGCGCCCCGTCACCGGGCCACCTACCCTCGCTGAGCATGAGCGGACGACGAACTCGGGTGGCAGTGGTGTTCGGCGGCCGCAGCAGCGAGCACGCGGTGTCCTGCGTGTCGGGCGGGGCGGTGCTGTCGCACATCGACCGGGACCGCTTCGACGTCGTCCCGGTCGGGATCACCCCCCAGGGCTCCTGGGTGATCGCCCCCGACGACCCGGCCGCGCTGACGATCAGCGACCGCGCCCTGCCCGCCGTCGACCCCTCCGGCACCGCCGTCACGCTGTCCTCCGACTCCGCCCGGCACGCGCTCGTCGCGCTCGACCCGGGTCGCGGGGGCGAGGTCTTCGCCGACGTCGACGTCGTGTTCCCGGTCCTGCACGGCCCCTACGGCGAGGACGGCACCATCCAGGGCCTGCTGGAGATGGCGGGCGTGCCCTACGTCGGGGCTGGGGTGCTGGCCAGCGCGGTCGGCATGGACAAGGAGTTCACGAAGAAGCTGCTCGCCGCCGCCGGGCTGCCCGTCGGCGACCACGTCGCGCTGCGCTCGGGCACACTCGACCTGGACCAGCGGGAGCGGCTCGGCCTGCCCGTGTTCGTCAAGCCGGCGCGCGGCGGCTCGTCGATCGGGATCACGAAGGTGCACGACTGGGCCGATCTCGACGACGCCCTCGCCGTCGCCCGGGAGCGGGACCCGAAGGTGCTGGTCGAGGCGGCCGTGGTGGGCCGCGAGATCGAGTGCGCCGTGCTGGAGTTCCCCGACGGCGAGGTGCGGTCCAGCCTGCCGGCGGAGATCCGTGTCGTCGGCGCCGACGGGGTCGTGCCCGAGTTCTACGACTTCGACGCCAAGTACCTGGACGACGTCTGCGAGTTCGACATCCCCGCCAAGCTCGACGACGCCGAGAGCGAACGCATGCGCGAGCTCGCCGTGGCCGCCTTCCGCGCTGTCGACGGGCAGGGCCTGGCCCGCGTCGACTTCTTCTACACCCCGGACCGGCGCATCGTCGTCAACGAGGTGAACACGATGCCCGGGTTCACCCCGGTCTCGATGTACCCGCGCGCGTGGGCGGTGACCGGGCTGGACTTCACGACCCTGGTCACCACCCTGATCGAGACGGCGCTGGCCCGGGGCACCGGCCTGCGCTGATCAGCCCGCGGCGCGGTAGCCGAGGATCACGATGCCGGAGTCGAGCCGGTGCACGTCGACCAGCTCGAAGCGCCCGGCGCTCCCGGTCCGGTAGAGCAGGCCGTCGGTCGTGCCGGTGCCGACGATGAACGGGTGCACCCACAGCCGCAGCTCGTCGATCAGGCCCGCGGCCATGAGCGCGTGCGAGACCACGCCGAAGCCGTACTGCACGATGTCGGCGCCCGGCTGCTGCTTGAGCTCGCGGACGGCCCCGACGGGGTCGCTGCTGATGACGGTGGTGTTGTTCCACGCCGGATCGGCGAGGGTCGTCGAGACGACGTACTTCGGGAGCGCGTTCATCCGGTCGCTGAACGGGTCGGAGCGGGCGGACCACACCGAGGCGAACCCGTCGTAGGTGTGGCGGCCCATCAGCACGGCGTCGCACTGATCCAGCAGCGCCGCCTGCACCTGGCCGCCGGCGTCGCTGAAGCCGCCGAGCGACGGCCAGTCCTGCGGGTCGCGGACGACACCGTCGAGGGTGATGTAGGTCGAGTTGATGAGGCTCCGCGTGCGGCGGACGGTAGCGACGGGGACCGGGCGCGGTCTTGTACCGAACCGCCACTCCTACAGGTCGAGGAACATCCCGCCGCGGTCCAGCTGAGCGGGGGTGTGACCGATCATCCGGCGCAGCGTCCGGGTCAGGTGCGGCTGGTCGTGGAAGCCACCCGCGTCGACCACGTCGGCGATCGACGCCCCGGCGCGCAGCCTGCGCGCGGCGGTGCGTGCGCGCTCGATCACCGCCAACGTGCGGCGCGAGATGCCGACCGCCCGGAGGAACCGCCCCTGCGCCGTCCGCTCCGGCATGCCGCGGGGCACCTCGCCGTGCCCCAGGTCCTCGACCAGCGGGTCGACGACCAGCAGCCCGCAGCGCGCGAGCCGGTCGACGAAGACGTCGACGTTCTGCGGCGTCGGCAGCTCCCACGCGTGGCCGTCGAGCAGGATCCGGCCGTCGGGCAGGGTCGGCAGCACGATCTCGCTGTTCACGAGGCCGGCCCGGGGGAACGTCGTCAGGTGGGCGCCGATGCGGAAGTCGACGCCGAAGTACTCCGAGTCGGCAGGGCACGACAGGGTCCGTGCCGCCGTCAGCGGCCCGCGCAGGTGCACGGTCGTGGTGCCGCCGATCCGGGCGAACCCGATCCCGGGGGTGGCCGATGCGATCGAGCTGAACTCGGTCGGGCTGTCGCAGGAACCGGCCCAGATCCGGCAGAGCGGCCCGGTCGGCCCGCAGAGGTCCTCGTTGTGCAGGCCCACAGCGGGAAGTGAATCACGTTGAGCGCGATCACGATGGCCGGCCGGGAGCCCGGCCGCACAGGTCGTGACGTGGTTCAGGTCAGTCGTTCCTGAGGAACTCGCCCCAGGCCCATCCGGCGTTGTCGGCCAGCTCGCAGAAGGCATCGGGCGTGCAGGCCTTGACCACCTTGACCACTCGGCCCTTCTCCAGGAATCCGATCTTCTTGGCGTCGTCGCCGGAATCGTCGGAATAGAGATCCACGTCGTCGGTCACGGTCGCGGTCCCGCGGAAGACCCTGTGCATCTTCTTGATGGGTCCTGGCTTCGATTCGGACGTCGCCGGAGTGACGCAGCTGAGCGCGTCGCTGCTGCGCCAGGTGCTCGTGTCGCCCCGGGAACTGGTAGTGGTGCCACTGGCGTGCCCGTCGTCGCCGATCTGGCCGGTGTAGTGGCCCCAGACGCCGGCGCCGACGCCTTCGTCCCAGGTGACGGTGAAGTCGACGGCGCGCCCGGTGATCCCGCCGGAAGCGGTACCCAGGGTGAGGGTGGTTCTGCCGGGTATCGCGTACGCGGCGCGCCCGCCGACCTTGTCGCCGGACGCAGGGACCTGGACGACGTAGCCGCCCGGCTGCTCCATCTGCAGGAGGCCGGCGAACTCGTACTTGTCGCACGTGGCGCTGAGCGCGGCTGGCCGGACGGGGATCTCCGCTGCCGCTGCGGTGGGAGCAGCCAGCCCCGCGAGAACGGCGGCGGCCAGCACGCCCATCGATGCTCGGGCGGTGTTCTGAACGAAAGTGGTGTACGACATCTCTGCTCCTTCCATGACGATTCCTGTGGACCAGGAATCGTCGCCGGAGGTGTTTCCGGCGTCGGGGAGGAGCAGAACATTCCCCCGGTGCGGCCGTCAGCCCTGCTGTGCGGCAGGGGGTCAGGCGCCGGTGAAGAACTGCCAGAGCAGGAACCCGTTGAGCGCGATCACGACGGCGGCGGCGAGGCCGGCCGCCCAGGTGGTGACCGGCCGGTTCACCAGCTCCGCCATGACGTCGCGGCGGCGGGTGAGCAGCACCAGCGGCACCAGCGCGAACGGGATCCCGAACGACAGGACGACCTGGGAGATCACGAGCGCCTGGGTCGGGTCGATGCCGATCCCGAGCACGATCAGCGCCGGGGCCAGCGTGAGCAGGCGGCGCAGCAGCAGCGGGATCTGCCGCTGGATGAACCCCTGCATCACGACCTGCCCGGCGTACGTCCCGACCCCGGACGACGCGAACCCGGACGCGAGCAGCGCGATGGCGAACGCGAACGCGGCCGGCTGGTCGAGCACGCGGGCCAGCCCAGCGTGGACACCTTCGAGCGTGTCGGTGTCGGGCACGTCGCTGCCGAAGAACAGGGCGGCCGCGATGATCAGCATCGCCGCGTTGACGAGGCCGGCGAGGCTCATCCCGACGATGACGTCGACCTGCTGGCGGCGCAGCAGGAACCGCCGGCGCGCCGGGGTGTCGGCGGGCATCCGGGACTGGGTCAGCGCCGAGTGCAGGTAGATCACGTGCGGCATGACGGTGGCGCCGAGGATGCCGGTGGCCAGTAGCAGGCTGCCTGTCCCCTCGAACTGCGGGACGAGCCCACCGGCCAGGTCACCGGCGTCGACGGGGATGCGCAGCAGGGTGGTGAGGAACCCGAGCAGGATCACTCCGAGCAGCCCGGCGATGGCCAGCTCGAACGGCCGGTAGCCGCGGCCCTGCAGGGCGAGCAGCGCGAACGCGACGATGCCGGTGACGACGCCGCCGAGGAACAGCGGGATGCCGAAGAGCAGGTGCAGCGCGATCGCGCCGCCGATGACCTCGGCGAGGTCGGTGGCGATGGCGACGAGCTCGGCCTGGACCCACATCAGGCGGGACACGGGGCGGGGGAACTGCTCGCGGCAGTTCTCGGGCAGGTTGCGACCGGTCGCCATGCCGAGCTTCGCCGACAGCGTCTGGACGAGCATCGCCATCAGGTTGGCCGCGACGATGACCCACAGCAGCAGGTAGCCGAACTCGGCGCCGGCGGAGAAGTTGGTGGCGAAGTTGCCGGGGTCGACGTAGGCGATGGCGGCGACGAAGGCCGGCCCGAAGTAGCGCAGCCGTCCCCAGCCGGCCGCGGTCGGCAGGTTGACGGTCTTGTCGGTGGCGGTCACTGCGACGTCGTCTCCGATCCGGGAAGCACGTGGCCGTGCACGATGGCGACGAGCGGGCCGCCGAGCGCGTGCCGGGTTCCCGACACGACGACCCAGCGCGGCCCGCCGAAAGGTTCCTGGTCGGCGACCTCGATCTCGGCGCCCGGCACGATGCCCAGCTTGCCCAGATGCCGTAGGGCTGCGCTGTCTCGATCTGACACACGTTGCACGCGGAAGCGCGAGCCGGCCGGCACGGCGCGGAGCGGGGTGCCCCACCCTTCGTCGTGGCTGCCGGTGCGGGGCGGGATGGGGTCGCCGTGCGGATCGTGGGTCGGGTGGCCGAGTGCGGCGTCGATGCGTTCCTCGAGCCGCTCGGACAGCGCGTGCTCGAGGAGCTCGGCCTCGGCGTGGACCTCGTCCCACGGCACGCCGGCGGCCCGGAAGAGGAAGGTCTCCAGGAGCCGGTGGCGGCGCACGACCCGCAGCGCGGCCTGCTCACCGGTGCCGGTGAGCCGCAGGGACCGCGGGTCCGGCCGGTCGACGAGCTCGCCGTCCTCGAGGCGCTTGACCATGGCCGACACGGACGGCGAGGACACGCCGAGCTCACGGGCGAGCTGCCCGGTCGTCACCACCTCGCCGCGGGTCGTGAGCTGGTAGATCGTCTTGAGGTAGTCCTCGGTCGCCCGGGACATAGCCACCATGACGGAAGATGATAGACGAGGCTACCGAACGGGAACGGGTCGGACTTCCAGTTTCTGCGCGACGACGTCGGAGATCTCCTGCAATGGCCCGGTTCCCGTGGCGACCGGCAGCGTCACCGCGATGAACACCTGCCGATCCACCGCGACGTGGGTCAGTACCACCGGGTCGGGCACCCCGTCGTCGAGGGTCAACCACGCGACCCCGTTGACCTGCAGCAACGGCGAGGTCGGGCCGAGCTCGGCGGGCCGGGGCAGCCCGCAGCGCAGCACGACCGGACGGGGCGCCGCGGCCCAGGCGCGCACGCCGGGCGTCGGCGGTGTGATCTCGCGCGCAGGCAGCGACCCGGCGAGCGTGCCGGGCAGCGCGTCGAGGAGGGTCGCGCAGGCCGGGTCCGTGGCGGCCGGCGCCTCGACGGGCGCGACGGCGAACGGCCCCGTCTCGGCGACGGGCCGGGCATCGAGCCCGCCGGTCCGCGCGATCACGGCGAGCACGGCGACGGCGACCGCGAACAGCGCCGGGATGGCGACCGCGAGCAGGACCGGCGGTGACCACACCCCGGTCCGGCCGCCCGACCGGGGACTCACCCGAGCTTGACCACCGGGCAGGTCAGCGTGCGGGTGATGCCGCTGACGCCCTGCACCTTGGCCACGACGAGCTGGCCGAGCAGATCGACGTCGGGCGCCTCGGCCCGCACGATGACGTCGTAGGGGCCCGTCACGTCCTCGGCCGACACCACACCCTCGAGCCGGGCGATCGCGGAGGCCACCGCAGCGGCCTTGCCGACCTCGGTCTGGACCAGGATGTAGGCCTGCACCACGGCGTGCCCCTCTCGAACGGATGAGATCGTGAGTACGACTGTCGGATGCCGAAAGTACCGGAGGTGGCACTCGTGCCCGCAGCACCGTCGAGGGAACCCGCGGCCGGCGGACCGGGCGGGCCGGACGCTGGGACGATGGCCGCGACCGTGGCCGCCACCGGCGAGTTCGGGCTGATCGCGGCCCTGACCGGCGATCTTGCGCAACCGCCGACGACGCTGCTTGGCCCGGGCGACGACGCCGCCGTCGTCGCCGCGCCGGACGCGCGTGTGACCGTCACCACCGACGTGCTGGTGGAAGGCGTGCACTTCCGCCTGGACTGGTCGACGCCCGAGCAGATCGGCCGCAAGGCCGCCGCGGTCAACCTGGCCGACGTCGCCGCGATGGGCGCGACCCCCACCGCGTTGCTGGTGGGACTGGTGTGCCCGCCGTCCACGCCGACCGCGACCGCCGTCGGGATCGGCAAGGCGCTGCGCGCCGAGGCGGAGGCGGCCGGGGCGGCCGTCGTCGGTGGCGACGTCACGGGCGGCCCCGTGATCGTGCTCGCGATCACCGCGCTGGGGAACCTCGGCGGCCGCCCGCCGGTCACCCGGGCCGGCGCGCGCCCGGGCGACGTGGTGGCGCTGTGCGGCAGCCTCGGCCGGGCCGCGGCCGGGTGGGCCGTGCTGTCGCGCGGGTTCCGCTCGCCGCGGGAGTTCGTCGAGGCCCAGCGCGTGCCGACTCCGCCGTACGCGGCCGGTCCGCAGGCGGCGCGGGCCGGCGCCACCGCCATGATCGACGTCTCGGACGGGCTGCTGGCCGACCTCGGGCACGTCGCGGCGGCGTCCGGGGTCGTGATCGACCTGGAGGTGCCGCCGGTGCCCCCGCGCATGGCGGAGGTGGGGGCCGCGCTCGGCGTCGACCCGTTGACGTGGCTGCTCACCGGCGGCGAGGACCACGCCCTCGCCGCCACGTTCCCGGCCGGCACCACGTTGCCGGACGGGTGGTCCGCGATCGGCTCCGTCCGCGAGGGTGACCCGGCGGTGCTGGTGGCCGGCCGGCCGTTCGACGCGGACGCGCTCGGCTGGGACCACTTCCGCTGATCAGGATCGGGCGCGGTAGAGGTCGCGCAGCAGGCTCACCTCGGCGCCGTGGTGGATCGCCTCGCGGTTGATGTGCAGCACCAGTGCCGCCATCGGCAGCTCGGCGAACGGCCCTTCCGCCGGTCCGACGGGCTTCTCGAGCGCCTCCGCGTCGAGGCCGCGCACGCCGGCGATCCAGCGGTCGTGGGAGTCGTCGAGCTGGGCGAGCGCCTCGTCGGCGGTCGCGGCGTAGGGCCAGGTGCCGTAGTCGGCGGGCGGGCCGCCGAAGTGCGAGGCGGCCCGCAGGGCGAACACCCCGACGATGACGTGCGCGAGCCGCCACGCGATCGTCGTGACGGGTGGCGGCTCCGGGTTCGGGAACGCGTAGTCGATCGTCAACCCGCCGTCTCCCGGCCGCAGGTTCCAGCAGCCGGGGACGGGCTCCCAGAAGTACTCGTCGTCGGTGAGGCCGGACAGGCGCGGGCGGAGCTGGGTGGTCCAGTGCCATTCCAGCTGGTCGGTGAGCTGCGCGGGCCAGTCCATCGGCCGACCGTAGCCCCGCACGACCGCCGCCGCCGGGCGGTGCGGGACAGTGCGCGGGTGGACGCCGACGACGATGCGCGGCTCGACCCGTCGGCCATGACCGCCCTGGGTGCGCAGGCGGAACGCGCGGGCGACGACGCGGCGGCATGGGCATGGTGGCGCAGGGCGGGGTTCGGCGGCGACGAACCCGCGATGCGCCACCTGGCCCGCGCGCTGCGCCGCGCCGACCCCGCCGAGGCGCAGCTGTGGCGCTGGCACGCGGTGGTCGCGGGCAAGCGCCGGGCGGCCGGCGATCCGCCGGCGGACGTCACCGCGGCGGCTGCGGGGCTGGGCCCGCAGCGTCTCGCGTTCGGGCACGGCGACCGGTCCCCGGCGGAGGCCGGTCTCGGGTGCGGGACGCTGCTGGTGCTCGCCGCGGCGGCGGCCGGGCTGGTGGCGCAGCTCAACGGGGCCGTCCCGGTCGGGATCACGGCGTTCGTGCTGGCGGGCGTGGGCGCGGCGGCGCTCGTGGTGAGCTGGCTGCGGGTTCGCGGCCGGCGCCACCCCGGCGTGTGGGAGTACGCCGACGGGCTCGTCGTGCGCACCCCCGACGGCCGGCTGGCCGGCGCCCGATGGGCCGAGATCACCCTGGACCTCGCGACCGATCCGCCGCTGCTCGGGCTGCCCGGCGGGACACTCCCGCTGGCGCCGGACGCGTTCCCGACGGGGGAGCAGCCGGTGCTGCTGCACCGCATCGGCCACCACACCGATCATCCCGGTGACGAGCCCGGACCAGGCGTGTCGTAGCGTCGGGCCACCGCGGCGCCGAGAAGGAGAGACCGTTGCGCAGACCCGTCCGCTCCGCCGCCGTGGTGCTCGCCGGCGCGCTCCTGCTCAGCGGATGCTCGTCGTTGCCGTTCGGCGGGGCGTCGGCCGCCCCGATCCGGCAGAGCGTCGACACGTCGGCGTTCGTCCCGTCGGCGGACAACCCCGACCCGTCGAAGAAGATCAAGGGCATCACGATCCAGAAGTACGCCGGTGCGCTGCACGTGGGCGGCGACGTGCGGGTGGCCTACACGCACACCCCGCCGTTCGGCGGCCGGCACGACCAGGTCTGGGCCGCCTGCAACGGCGTCGTCTACACGAAGCCGGTGCGCAGCGAGAACCTCGTGCACTCCACCGAGCACGGAGCGATCTGGATCGCCTACGACCCGGCCCGCATCCAGGGCGGCGACGTGGCCGCGCTCGCCGCGCTGGTCGAGGGCAAGCCGTACATGGTGATGTCGCCGTTCCCCGACATGCCCTCCCCGATCTCGCTGCAGTCGTGGGGCCACCAGCTGGCCGTCGACTCGGTGACGGACCCGCGCATCGACCAGTTCATCACCGCGCTGCGCGTCAACCCCAACACCCACCCCGAGCCGAACGCGTCCTGCGACATGTCGAGCAAGTACTTCGACCAGGACAACCCGCCGCCGTACGTGGCGCCGCCCGGCGTCAAGGAGGTCGACGGCAAGAAGATCGTCAAGGAGAGCTGAGCGTCAGGGCAGCATCCACCCCAGCACCGGGGTCGCCTGCAGGGCGATGAGGGTCGCGAGCACGACGAGCATGCCGAGGCTCCAGCCGATCACCTTGCGCAGCAGGACGCTCTCCTGGCCCTCGATCTTGACGGCGACGGCGGCGATCGCGAGGTTCTGCGGGGAGAGCATCTTGCCGAGCACGCCGCCCGACGAGTTCGCGGCGGCGAGCAGGTCGGCCGGCAGGCCCGCTCCACGTGCCGCGGTCACCTGGAGGGCGCCGAACAGCGCGTTCGCTGACGTGTCCGACCCGGTGACGGCGACCCCGAACCAGCCCAGCACCGGTGCGAGGAACGCCAGCGCCCCGCCCGCACCGGCCACGAACAAGCCGATGGCGGTGGTCTGCGCCGAGGCGTTCATGACGTAGGCGAGGGCGAGCACGGCGGCGACGGCGAGGATCGCCCACTTCAGCTCGTTCACGGTCCGGCCCCAGATGGCGACGGCCCGCCCGGCCCCCACCCGCAGCACGAAGGCGACGATCACGCCGGCGACGAGCATCAACGTGCCGGCCGTGGTGAGCGCGGTGAGCGAGTACGCCGTGGTGCTGTGCGGCTTGCCCTGCGGGGTGAGCACGTCGATGCCCGGGAACGGGAAGGCGATCTTCACCGCGTCCAGTGCGGGCTTGATGAACGGCAGCTGCACCAGTGCGAAGACCACCACGATGATCACGTACGGGGCGTAGGCCCGCCGGACCTCGGCGGGTGTGTCCGGGGCGGATGCCGTCCCGGGCCCTCCGGTTGCCGCGATCGCCGGCTTCCGGGCGGCCCACGGCGCGCCGCGAGAGAACCGCGCAAGGACGAGCACTGCGATCGCGCCGAGCAGTGACGCGACGATGTCGGTGAGCGGCACCGAGATGTAGTTCGACGTGACGAACTGGCCGATCGCGAACGCGATCCCGCAGGTGAGCGCCGGCAGCCACGCCTCGCGGATCCCGCGGGTCCCGTCGACGATGAACACGAGCACGAGCGGGACGAACAGGGCCAGGAACGGTGTCTGGCGGCCCACGACCGACGCCACCTGCTCGAGCGGCAGCCCGGTCACGCTGGCCAACGTGATCACCGGAACACCCATGGCCCCGAACGCCACCGGCGCGGTGTTGGCGACCAGCGCGACGACCGCCGCCTTGATCGGTCGGAAGCCGAGCGCGATCAGCATCACGGCGGTGATCGCCACCGGAGCGCCGAACCCGGCGAGCGCCTCCAGCAGCCCGCCGAAGCAGAACGCCACGAGGATCGCCTGCGTGCGGACGTCCGAGGACAGTGCGCCGAAGCTGCGCTGGAGCACCTCGAAGTGCCCGGTCGCGACCGTCATGTTGAACACCCACAGCGCGTTCACGACGATCCACAGGATCGGGAACAGTCCGTACAGCGCCCCGTGGGCGGCCGCCAGCAGTGACATGCCGACGGGCATCCCGAACCCGAGCACGGCGACGAGCAGGGCTGTCAGCAGTCCGGCGAGCGCGGCCCAGTGGGCGCGCACCCGCAGCACGCCCAGCAGCACGAGCACCACCGCGAGCGGCAACAACGACACCAGCGCCGAGAGCCCGAGCGAGCCCCCGACGGCGTTCGGATTCTGCTGGTAGGCGGCCAGGTACTGCGTTGTACCCCACATGGGGTGGGATTGTGCGCCCGCCGGCGCCCGGGGGCATCTCGGAATCAGGTGCGGGGGACGGGCACCCCGCGGATCGACGCGTCCAGCAGCTGCACCGGGTGCAGCAGCGGGAGCGTGGCCTCCAGGTGCTTGCCGATCTGCAGCAGGCAGCCCGGGTTGGCGGTGACGACGATGTCGGGTTGCGCGGCCCGCACGTTCGCGGCCTTGCGCGCGCCCAGCTCGCCGGCGGCGTCGGGCTTGAGCAGGTTGTAGATGCCGGCCGAGCCGCAGCACAACTCCGCCTCGGGGAGGTCCACGAGCTCGACGCCGGGGATCGAGGTCAGGACGGCCCGCGGCTGCGCACGCACCTGCTGGGCGTGCCCGAGGTGGCAGGCGTCGTGGTAGGCGACCCGGGCCCGGACGGGGTGGCGCTCGGCCCGCGGCCCGGCGTCGGCCAGCACCTCGTGCACGTCGCGGACGGACGCGGAGAACCGGGCAGCGCGGTCCGCCCAGGCCGGGTCGTCGGCGAGGAGGTGGCCGTACTCCTTCATCGACGACCCGCAGCCCGCCACGTTCGTGACGACGGCGTCGACGCCGAGCACCTCGAACTCCTCGATGGTGCGCCGGGCCCGCCGCAGCGCCGGGTCCTCACGGCCGGAGTGCAGCTCCAGCGCGCCGCAGCACTGCTGGTCGCGGGGCACGACCACGTCGAAGCCCTCGGCGGCGAGCACGCGCACGGTGGCGGCGTTGACGCGGTGGAAGAACACGTCCTGCACGCATCCCGTCAGCAGGGCGACCCGTCCGCGCCGGTTGCCCCCGACCGCCGGCGTGAGGCGGGGGAGCTGCGCGAACGCGTCCCGCACGGTGACGGGCGGCAGCAGCGACTCCATCGCGGCGAGCCGGCCCGGCAGCTTCCCGGCGAGCCTCGCGACCGCCGGGATCCGGCGCAGCCGCTGGTAGAGCGCGCCGGGCAGGGCGGCGAGCCGCAGCCGCCGCTTGTACGGGAAGAGCGCGAAGATCGCGGTGCGGAAGAGCCGGTCGCCCGGCGAGCGTGACACGTTGCGTTCGATCTGCGGGCGCACCGCCTCCAGCAGCCGGTCGTACTGCACGCCCGACGGGCACGCCGTCACGCAGGCCATGCAGCCGAGGCACGCGTCGATGTGCTGGGTGAACGAGCCCTCCAGGGTGATCTCGCCCTTCCCGGCGAGGTCCATGAGCAGGATGCGGCCGCGCGGGGAGTCCATCTCCTCGCCCCACAGCTGGTAGGTGGGGCAGGTGGGCAGGCAGAACCCGCAGTGCACGCAGTCGTCGAGGAGGTCCCGGTCCGGCGGGCGGTGCCCGTCGAACGCGCTGGGGCCCTGCTGGGGGATGTTGGTCTCGGCGGATCCGGCGGGGGTGGTCACGTCACATCCAGGGGTCGAGGCGGCCCGGGCCGAGTCGGCCGTCCGGGTCGAGGGACTGCTTGACGGCGCGCAGCACACCGAGCGCCGAGGGCGGCGGGCCCCACGCGGGAACGTCGGCGCCGGCGGGTCGCGACCGCAGCACCGACGTGCCGCCGGCGCCCGCGACCGTCTCGTGCGCGGCGGCCACGTCGCCGGGATCGAGGGCGACCGTGGCGATCCCGGTGCCCAGACCGGCAGTGACGGTCCGCGCGGGCAGCGCGGCCAGCACTCCCGGCAGCCGCGACGGGCGGGTGCCGATCCGCAGGACGGCGTCCTGCGGCCCGCCGCGGACGGCGGCGGCGTGCGCCGCCCACCCGTCGGTCAAGGTGGCGCCGGGCAGCACGTGGCGCAGCCGGCCGAGGCGCGCCTCCATGGCGGCGTCGGTGCCGTCGAGCCGCACGAGCAGGGTGCCGCCCACCCACTCCAGCGCCGCCGGCTCGTACGGCCCGCCCAGCACGGCGGCCGCGAGCTCGGCCGCGTCGGCGAGCGGGCAGGTCACGGCGAGCGTGGCCCGCCGCTCGGGCACGGGGTGCAGCCGCAGCACCACCTCGGCCAGCACAGCGAGCGTGCCGTACGAGCCGTGCACGAGCTTGGCGAGGTCGTAGCCGGCCACGTTCTTGATCACGTGCCCGCCGCTGCGGGCCACCGTGCCGTCGGCCAGCACGAGAGTGACGCCGATGACGAGATCCCGCAGGGAGCCGAACACCAGCGCCGACGGCCCGGCGTCCCCGGTGGCGAACAACCCGCCGACGGTCGCGCCGTCCGCCACGCGCGCGGCGTCGAGGCTCACCTGCTGGCCGTGCGGCGCCAGCTCCTGCTGCAGGTCGCGCAGCGGGGTACCGGCGCGCACGGCGACGGTCATGTCGCCGGGGTTGTGCACGATCACCCCGGACAGCCCGGTGGTGTCGAGCACCGCGTCGACGGGCCGCAGCGCCCCGGCCCACCCCGCGGCCGTGCCCGCGCCGCCGATGCCGATGGTGCCCGTCGTGTCGAGGATCGCCGCCCGTAGCGACGCGAGATCGGTGGGCCGCAGCATCGATGCGGTCATAGCCTCTCGATCACCCCGGCCTCCTCCAACGGATGCGCGCGGTACTTGCCGGGCTGCTCCCCGCACAGCCGCGGGGTGGGCAGCACCTTGCCCGGGTTGCAGATGCCGTGCGGGTCCCACGCGTCGCGCACCCGCGCCATCACGGCGAGGTCGTCGCGGCCGAACATCTTCGGCATCGAGCAGGCCTTGTCGGTGCCGATGCCGTGCTCGCCGGACAGCGCACCGCCCATCTCGACGCACAGCTCGGCGATCGCCGACGAGAGCTGCTCCGCCCGCTCGGTCTCGCCGGCCGCCGCGCTGTAGAGCACGAGCGGGTGCAGGTTGCCGTCACCGGCGTGGAAGACGTTCGCCACCCGGATGCCCGCCTTCGCGCCCATCGCGGCGATCCGGTCGAGCGTCTCGGCCAGCCGGGTGCGCGGCACCACGCCGTCCTGCACGAAGTAGTCGGGGCTGATCCGCCCGACGGCGGCGAAGGCCGCCTTGCGTCCCCGCCAGATCGCCGCGCGCTCCTCTGGGGAGCCGGCGATGTGCAGTCGGGTGCAGCCGTGCCGGTCGCAGATCTCCTTGACCTGCTCGAACGTCGAGTCGCACTCCTCGGCCGGCCCGTCCAGCTCGACGACGAGGGCGGCAGGCGTGCCGACGGTGTAGCCCGCGTGGACGGCCTGCTCGGCGGCCTCGATCGCGAGCGTGTCCATCATCTCGACGGCGGCGGGCACGATCCCCGCGGCGACGATGTCGGAGACCACGTCACCGGCCGACGCGATCGACGGGAAGTCGGCCAGCAGCGTCCGCACCGTCTCGGGCGTGCGCAGCAGGCGCAGCGTGACCTTCGTGGTGATGCCGAGCGTGCCCTCCGAGCCGAGGAACACCCCGCGCAGGTCGGGACCCAGCTGCTCGCCGGTGTCGGAGCCGAGCGTGACCATCGAGCCGTCGGGCAGCACCACCTCGATCGCGAGCACGTGGTTGGTGGTGAAGCCGTACTTGAGGCAGTGCGCGCCGCCGGAGTTCTCCGCGACGTTGCCGCCGATCGTGCAGACCTGCTGGCTGGACGGGTCCGGCGCGTAGTAGAGCCCGTGCTGCGCGACGGCCCGCGTGACGTCGAGGTTGGAGACGCCGGGCTCGACGATCGCCCGCCGGTCGAGCGGGTCCACCTCCAGCACCCGGTTGAGCCGGTTCAGGCCGATCACGACCCCGTCCGCCACCGGCAGCGCTCCACCGGAGAGCCCGGTGCCGGCCCCGCGGGCCACGAACGGCACCCCGTGCTCGGCGCAGACCCGGACCGCGGCGGCCACCTGCTCGGCCGTGCGCGGCAGCAGCACCAGCTGCGGGACCACGCGGTAGCCGGTCAGCCCGTCGCACTCGTACGCGCGGCAGGCGACCGGGTCGCTCAGCACGTCGCGAGGGTCGAGGGCACGCTCGAACGCCCGCTGCACCGCGGTATCCAGCGCCATCGGCAAAGCGTACGACGGCACGGGTCATTCCGCAATGCGGAAAACATTATCCGTATGCTAGAATCTAGCCGTGGCTGCCCTGGAGATCGACCCTGCCCTGCGCGCGTTCGTCGCCGACGAGCTGCTGCCCGGTCTCGACATCGACTCGGAGCTTGACTCGGCGCGCTTCTGGAGCGTGCTCGACAGCCTCCACCAGCGGTTCGCCGGGCGCATCACGGAGCTGCTCGCGCGCCGCGACGAGCTGCAACAGCGCGTCGACGCCTGGCACACCGAGCACGGCGCCGACCCGGCGGGCTACGAGGAGTTCCTCGCCGAGATCGGCTACCTCCTGCCGGTCGAGGAGCCGCAGATCGACGTCGCGAACGTCGACGCGGAGATCGCCACCATCGCCGGCCCGCAGCTCGTGGTGCCCGCCACCGTGCCGCGCTACGCGCTGAACGCCGCGAACGCCCGCTGGGGCTCCCTCTACGACGCGCTGTACGGCACCGACGCGCTCCCGCAGACCCGCGAGCTCGCCCCCGGCTACGACGAGCAGCGCGGCGCCGAGGTCATCGAGGAGGCCGACCGCCTGCTCGACGAGCTGTTCCCGCTCGCGTCCGGCAGCCACGCCGACGCGACCGCGTACACGGTCAACAACGGCCGCCTCGTCGTCCACACCGGTTCGGGGGAGGCCGGGCTGGCCGACGCCGACCAGTTCGCCGGCTCCACCGAGGGCGGCGTCCTGCTCGTGCGCAACGGGCTGCACGTCGAGCTGCGCATCGATCCCGAGCACCGCATCGGCCGCCAGCACCACGCCGGCGTGGCCGACGTCGTGCTGGAGTCGGCCGTCACCGCGATCGTCGACCTCGAGGACTCGGTGGCCACCGTCGACGGCGCCGACAAGGCGAACGCCTACCGCACCTGGCTCGGCCTGATGACCGGCGCGCTCACCGCGACGTTCGAGAAGGGCGGGCAGACCGTCGAGCGCACCGTGCACGGCGACCGCGAGTGGACGGCACCGGACGGCTCCCCGCTCACCCTGCCGGGCCGCGCGCTGCTGCTGGCCCGCACCGTCGGCCATCACATGACCAGCGACGCCGTGCTCGTCAACGGGCAGGAGGTCGCGGAGGGCGTCCTCGACACGCTGGTCGTCGCCACGGCGGCGCTGCACGACCTGCGCGGCCTCGGCCGGTTCGCCAACTCCCGCACGGGCAGCGTCTACATCGTCAAGCCCAAGCAGCACGGACCCGACGAGGTGGCGCTCACCGTCGAGCTGTTCGCCGCCGTGGAGGAGGCGCTGGGGCTGCCGGCGCGCACCCTCAAGATCGGCATCATGGACGAGGAGCGGCGCACGTCGGTGAACCTGGGCGCGTGCATCGCGCGGGCCGCCGACCGCGTCATCTTCGTCAACACCGGGTTCCTCGACCGCACCGGCGACGAGATCCACACCGACTTCCTGGCCGGCCCGGTGGTGCGCAAGGACGCCATGAAGTCCACCGAGTGGCTCACCACCTACGAGGACGCGAACGTCGACGTGGCGCTCGCCGCGGGCTTCGCCGGCCACGCCCAGATTGGCAAGGGCATGTGGGCCAAGCCGGCCGCGATGGCCGCGATGCTGGAGCAGAAGGGCGCTCAGCCGCTCGCCGGCGCGAGCACCGCGTGGGTGCCGTCGCCGACCGCGGCCACCCTGCACGCGCTGCACTACCTGCGCACCGACGTCGCCGCCCGCCAGCGCGAGCTCGCCGGCCGGGGCACCGACCGGCGCGGCATGCTCACCGTGCCCCTGCTCGTCGACCAGCTCTCCGACGAGGAGAAACGCCACGAGCTGGAGACCAACGCCCAGTCGATCCTCGGCTACGTCGTGCGCTGGGTGGGCCTCGGCATCGGCTGCTCCACGGTGCCCGACCTGGAGGGCGTCGGCCTGATGGAGGACCGCGCCACGCTGCGCATCTCCAGCCAGCTCATCGCCAACTGGCTGCACCACGGCATCGTCGACGAGGCCGGCGTGCGCGCCACCTTCGCGCGCATGGCCGAGCTCGTCGACGAGCAGAACGCGGCCGAGCCCGGCTACCGGCCGATGGCGAAGGACCTCGACGGCAGCGAGTCCTTCCAGGCGGCGCTGGAGCTGGTGTTCACCGGCCGCACCGAGCCCAACGGCTACACCGAGCGCGCACTGACCCACTGGCGGAAGCGGGCGAAGGCCGGCGCGTAGGCGGCGCCGGCCCGCGGACCTCACACACGGTTGGGCCCGTTCACACATGTCCGGACGTGTGTGAACGGGCCCAACCGTGTGTGACGTCGTGGGTGTGGCGCGCCCTCACGGCTTGCGCGCCGCCACCCCGTAGACGGAGATCTTGGCGTCCGGCACCTCGGACATGACCGAGCCCTCGTCGGGGCGCCACCGGTGCACGACGACGACGCCCGGCTCCAGCACGTCCAGCCCGTCGAGGAACAGCTCGTGCAGCTGCTCCTTGCTGCGCAGGTGGGTCTGCACCCCGCCGCCCGCGTAGCCGGCGGCGGCGCCGCGCACGGTCTCGGCGTCGAGGTCGAGGGTGATCTGGGACAGCGCGAGGCAGCTGCCCGACGGCACCGAGTCGAGGACGGTGTGGACGAGCCGGGTGGCGGTCTCGTCGTCGAGGAAGTGCAGCAGCCCGATCACCGACAGCGCGACGGGCTGCGTCAGGTCGAACATGCCGGTCAGCTCGGGCGAGTCGAGGATCGCCTGCGGGTCGCGCGCGTCGGCCTGCAGGTAGGTGGTGCGGCCGCGCGGGTCGCCGTTCATCAGCGCTGCCGCGTGGGCCAACACGATCGGGTCGTTGTCGACGTAGAGGACCCGGGCGTCGGGGGCGACCTCCTGCACCACCTGGTGCAGGTTGGGCTCGGTCGGGATGCCGGTGCCGACGTCCAGGAACTGCCGGACGCCCAGCTCGGCGAAGTGCCGCGCGACCCGCGTCATGAACGCCCGGTTCGCCCGCACCGCCAGCCGCACCGCAGGCCAGGCCCGCTCCGCGGCGTCGGCGATCGCACGGTCGGCCGCGTAGTTGTCCTTGCCGCCGAGCAGGTAGTCGTAGGCGCGGGCGCTGTGCGCGCGGTCGGTCATCAGGTCCGGCTCGGGTCCCCCCGGCGAGCTGGTCGTCATGGCCTCCATCGAACACCACCGGCCGTACTGTCGACGCGTGATCGACGTGCGAGCCGTGCCCATCGACCATCCCGACGCGCAGAAGCTGATCGCCGAGCTGTACGCGTTCTACGGCGAGACCTACGGTGACACCGGCGACGAGACCGTCGTCGCGGTCGACGACTTCGCCCCGCCGCGCGGCGCGTTCCTCGTCGGGTACGTCGACGATGAGCCCGTCGCGTCCGGCGGGTGGCGGGCCCGCGACGCCGACCCCTCCGACCCGGCCGTCCGCGACGGCGACGCCGAGGTCAAGCGGATGTTCGTGGCGTCGCACCGGCGGGGGCGCGGGTACGGCCGGGCGATGCTCGCCGCGCTGGAGCGCAGCGCGCTGGCAGCCGGCCGCACGCGGGCCATCCTCGAGACGGGCACGCCGCAGTCGGCCGCGATCGCGCTCTACACCGCGGCCGGCTACGCACGGATGCCGTCGTTCGGGCACTACCGGGCGTCGCCGATGAGCCGCTGCTACGCGAAGGCGCTGCTCAGCGCGCCACCTGCTGCCAGCCCTCGGTGAGCTGCGCGCGCAGGGTGGGCAGGTCGATCCGGTTGCCCAGGTAGCGCTGCAGCGCCGGGGTGGCGATCCGGTCCTTCCACTGCGGGTAGCGCTGCACCGACTGGAACGGCGCCCGCACCATGTGCTGCGCGCCGGCCAGCGTGCCGGCCCAGCCGTTCTGACCGTGCGTGGCCGCGGCGACGGCCGCCCGCGCGGGCATCGACGACGGGATCAGCCACTCGCCCTGCGTCAGCGCGGCGAGGTTCGCCGGCTGCACGACGTGCTCGACGAACCGCGCGGACTGCGCGATGGCCGGGCTGTCGACCGCCACCGACAGCACCTGCGGGTTGGCGGACTGCCGCGCCGACGTCGGGTCCGCCGAGCCGGAGAGCGCCGGCAGCACCGTCCAGTGGAAGCCGGGCGGCGCGGTCTCGGTGAGCTGCTGGGCGAGGAAGCTGCCGCCGACGATCATCGCGTAGCGGCCGTTGAGGAAGCCCTTCAGCACGTCGGAGCCGCTCTGGGTGAGCGAGGTGGTGTCGAGCGACCCGTCCACCCACGCCATGTCGTGGATGCGCCGCGGCACCTCCAGCTCCGCGTCCCCGACGGCGAACGTGACGGCGTCGCCGCTGCCGCTGAAGAACCCGCCGCCGAAGTTGAGGCCGAGCGACATGACCGTCGCCGTCGGCTGGCGCAGCCCCCAGCCCAGGCCCTTGTGGGTGTCCGTGGTCGCACGGCGCGCCAGGTCCGCCAGCGCGTCCCACGTCAGGGTCTGGCCTTCGGGCACACCGACACCGGCGAGCAGGTCCGTGTTCGCGAACACGACGTAGGACTGCATCATGATCGGCACGCCGACGATCCGCCCGTCGACGGTCACGGTGTCCCACAGGCCCTGCGGGATGGCGGCGCGCAGCTCGGGGGAGAGGTACGGGGTCAGGTCGGCCACGTAGCCCTGCCGGGCGAAGCCGGTGATGTCGACCGACTCGTCGTGGATCACGTCAGGCGCCGAGCCGGACATGAACTGGGTGACGAGCTGGTTGTGCACCGAGTCGAAGCTGCCCTGGTTGAGCCGCACGGTGATGTCGGGGTGGGCGGCGTTCCAGTCCGCGACGATCCGCTTGGTGGCCGCGACGGTGGGGTTCTGGAAGGCGAGGCTCTGGAACCGGATCGTGGTCGGTCCGGTGGTTTGCGGGGTGGGCGGCACCGTGGCGGTGGCGCAGCCGGCCACGGCGACGAGCCCCGCGACGAGCGCGGCGAGCGTGCGGATCATCCCTTCACCGCCCCGGAGACCAGGCCGGACGTGAGCCGGCGCTGCACCGCGGCGAAGAACAGCAGGCTGGGCACGGTGGCCAGCAGCGCGCCCGCGGCGAGCGCGCCGAGCTGCACCTGCCCCTCGGAGCTGACGAACCGCGACAGCGCCAGCGGCAGCGTCACCTTGTCCGGGTCCTGGATCAGCACGAGCGCGAAGAAGAACTCGTTCCACGACGAGATCAGCGTGAACATCGCCGTCGCCACCAGCCCGGGGGCGAGCAGCGGCGCGACGATGCTGGCGAGGATGCGGGTGCGGCCGGCGCCGTCGACGGCCCCGGCCTCCTCGACGTCGCGCGGGATGGCGGCGATGTAGCCCTGCAGCATCCAGAGCGCGAACGGCAGCGCGTACACGGCGTGCACGAGGGTGAGCCCCCACAGGCTGTCGGTGAGCCGGAACTGGCGCAGGATCAGGAACAGCGGCAGCACCACCAGGATCACCGGGAACACCTGGCTGACCAGCACCCACCCGTTCGCGACGATCTTGAGCCGGGTCCGGATCCTGGCCAGCGCGTAGGCCGCCGGCAGTGCCATGACCAGCACGGCGAGGGTCGCGCCGAGGGCGACGCGGGTGCTGTTCCACGCGGCGGTGCCCAGGTCGGCGTCGGTCGCGGCGGCGGCGAAGTTGGCGAGCGTCGGGTTCGCGGGCAGCAGCCCGGTGCCGCCGATCGCGAGCTCGGCGGCCGGCTTCAGCGCGCTGGACAGCAGCCACAGCAGCGGGAAGCCCAGGAAGACCAGGTACGCGGCGAGCGCGAGGTACTGGGCGGGGCGGCCGAGCGCTCTCATCGCTGCCCCCGCAGCTGGGAACGCAGGTAGAACAGCAGGAACCCGACGATCAGCACCACCATCACGTTGCCCATCGCGGCGGCCCGCCCGAAGTTGCCGGCGCCGAACGCCTCGTTGTAGGCGAACAGCATCGGCAGCATCGTCTGGCCGCCCGGCCCGCCGGCCGTCAGCACGTACACCAGCCCGAACGAGTTGAACGCCCAGATGAAGTCGAGCGTCGTGACGGCGACGGCGACGGTCCGCAGCCCCGGCAGCGTGACGTGCCAGAACCGCCGCCACAGCCCGGCCCCGTCGACGGCGGCGGCCTCGTGCAGCGTGGGGTCGATCGCCTGCAGGCCGGCGAGCAGCGTGATCGTCGTCTGCGGCATGCCCGCCCACACGCCGACGACGATCACGGCGGGCAGCGCGGTGGCGAAGCTGCCGAGCCAGTCGACGCCACCCACCACCCCGTACTGCGGGTTGAGCAGCAGCCGCCACATGATCGCGATGATCACCGGCGGCATGGCCCACGGCACCAGCGCGAGCGTGCGGGTGAGCCAGCGCAGCCGCAGGTCCGCGTTCAGGAGCAGTGCCAGACCGAGGCCGGCGCAGAACTGCAGCACCGTCACCGACAGGGCCCACACCAGCCCGATGCGGAACGACGACCAGAACAGCGTGTCGTCGAGCAGCGTGACGTAGTTGTCCAGGCCCGTGAACGACGTGACGACGTTGCGGCCGGCGCGGCTGTCGGTGAAGCCCAGCGCGAGCCCCTGCAGCAGCGGCCACACGGACAGCAGCGCGACGGGCAGCAGCGCCGGGAGCAGCAGCGGCCAGGCATCGCCGCCGCGGCGCCTGCGCGGTGGCGCGGATCCGGCCCGGCGGACCGCCGGCCGGCTCAGCTGGGCAGCGTCCACCATGCCGTCGTCCCCCCACCGCCGTTGGTCCGCCGACGGTGACACGTCGACGCGCGCCGATCAACCGGTCGGCGCTCCACGTGCGCGATCCACGGCGAGCACCGTGAGCCAGGCCAGACCGACGACGAGGCAGAGCCGCTGCAGGAGCCCGCCGACCGGCAGGAGGACCGGCTGCTGGGCGAAGCCGAGCGCGGCGAGCACGAACAGCGCGAGGAACGCGACGGCCGAGACCAGGCCGTACCGGGCGAACCCGCGCCGATGCTCCCCGCGGGCCGCGACGAGGGCCGCGATCGGCAGCCCGAGGAACACCAGCGCCGAGAACGCCCGGTGCAGCGTGCCGCGCACCGTCGGGACCGGCGCCAGCGGCGTTCCGGGCGGGTACCCGTTGATCGGGTCGCAGGTGAACAGGCCGGCGCCGAGCAGCCCGATGCCGACCAGCCCGACGAGCACGGGCAGCCACCGCCCGGAGCCCGACCGCCGCAGCCCGACGGCGAACGCGAGCACCAGCAGACCGGTGACGAGGAAGTTCGCCGCCTGCGTCCAGCCCGCGTCGCCGATCGCCAGCGAGCTGACGGGGTGGCGCAGCGGGCTGTAGTCGGCCCGCAGCGCACCCGCGACGAGGAACGCGATCACGAAGAGCGGGCCGGCGACCATGCCGCAGGCCAGCAGCGTGCGGGTCACGCGTCCAGCGTAGGGACCCTCTGCCCGGCCCGTGGCCCGATCCACCACGCGATGCCGGCGACGGCGTAGAGCGCCGGCAGCGCGATGACGCTGACCGGCCCGAGTGCCATGACCAGCCCCGCGAGCGCGACGGCGGCCGGAGTCGCCGCTGCTGCGGTCGTCAGCGCGACCCGCACGCCCCGCCGCGGATCCGCAGCGACGAACCCGGCGCCGACTCCGGCCACGCAGCCGATGAGCAGGCCGAGCCCGGTCGCGGCGAGCAGCCCGGCCGTCGGCACGGCCGCCGCGGCGATCAGCACCAGCGGAGCGGTGCCGACCACGCCGGCACCGGCCGCGATCCGCCGCGGCCGGCTGGTCGGGGTGCGGTGGCGGGAGACCTCGTGCAGGGTGCAGATCGTGTGCATGACACCAGCCTGACCGCCATCAACCAACAGGTCCATTTCACGTTTGTGGACGCGAACCTGTAGCCTGGCTGCATGATGGACCGCCGGATCCACGTCCTGCGCGTCGTCCACGCGCTCGGCACGATCACCGCCGCCGCCGCATCGCTGCACCTCACCCCGTCCGCGGTCTCCCAGCAGCTGCGCGGGCTCGCCCACGAGCTCGGCGTCCCCCTGCTCGAACCCGACGGCCGCCGCGTCCGGCTCACCGAGGCGGCGCACGTCCTGCTGCGCCACGCCGACGACCTCGCCGCCGGCTGGGAACGCGCACTGGCCGAGCTGGAGGCCGCCACCGACCTGCCCGGCGGGCCGTTGCGGCTGGCCGGTTTCCCGTCCAGCCTGGACCTGCTCGTCCTGCCGGCCGCGCGGCGGCTGCGCCGGACCCATCCCCGGCTGGAGGTGCGCATCTCCCAGCTGGAGCCGGCCGAGGCGTTCGAGCGGCTGCTGACCGATGAGCTCGACCTCGCCGTCACCACGCCCGCACCGGCCGGCCCGAGCGTCGACGACGCCCGCTACGAGCAGGTCCACCTGCTCGACGACCCGCTCGACCTGATCGTCCCCGCCGACCACCCCCTGGCCGGCCGGACGAGCGCTGCCCTCGACGACGTCGCGCACGAGCCCTGGGTGCTCGCCGCGCCCGGCAGCTGCCCCCAGCACGACCTGGTCACCGCGGCGTGCCTCTCCGCCGGGTTCAGTCCCCGGATCGCCCACGAGGTGACCGACTGGCCACTCGTCGTGGCCATGGTCGGCCACGGCTTCGGCGTCTCCCTCAAACCACGCCTGGTGCCCGCCGAGCCCACGGTCCACGTGATCCCCCTGAGCGGCCCCAGCACCCCGCACCGGCGGCTGCTCGCCGGCCTGCGCCGTGGCAGCCGGGAGAACCCCCGCGTCGCCGTCGGCCTGCAGGCGCTCCTGGAGGTCGCCGGCGCCGAGCCGCACGTGGATCACCCTGTCCTGCGCACCGCCTGATCATCGGCCGGCGACGCTGCGGCCCGTAGCTCCGTCGGGCGAGGATTGATCACGATCCCGACGCGCCGCGCGCCTGCGGTGGCGGCGACCCGTTCGAGGGCACATGATGCGTCCCGCGCACGGGGCGCACGAACGCATCAGGGGGCACACGGACGATGACGACGGTGCTGGCGCAAGCGGTCGATACCCGCCTGGACACGGCCTGGTACGACTACGTGTTCATCGTCTTCTACTTCGCGCTGGTGCTCGGCATCGGCTACGCGGCGCGCAGATCGGTCTCGTCCAGCCTGGACTTCCTGCTGTCGGGCCGCTCGCTGCCGGCGTGGGTGACCGGGCTGGCGTTCATCTCCGCCAACCTCGGCGCGCTCGAGCTGATCGGCATGACCGCGAACGGCGTGAAGTACGGCGTGCCGACCGTGCACTACTACTGGATCGGCGCGATCCCGGCGATGGTGTTCCTCGGGATCGTGATGATGCCGTTCTACTACGGCAGCAAGGCCCGCTCGGTGCCGGAGTTCCTGCGCAAGCGGTTCAACCCCACCACCCAGCGCGTCCAGGGTGTGGCGTTCGCACTGGCGTCGGTGCTGATCGCCGGGGTCAACCTGTTCGCGCTCGGCCTGGTGATGCAGGCGCTGCTGGGCTGGTCGCTGGCCGTGGCGATCCCGGTGGCGGCGCTGGTGGTGCTCGCCTACACGTTCCTCGGCGGGCTGTCGGCCGCGATCTACAACGAGGTCCTGCAGTTCTTCGTGATCCTCGCCCTGCTCATCCCGCTGACGGTGGCCGGCCTGGTCCGCGTCGGCGGCTGGGACGGGCTCAAGCAGAAGGTCGCGGCCGCCGGTTTCCCCGACGACCTCTCGTCGTGGCCGGGCACCGCGCTCACCCAGATCGACAACGGCTTCCTGTCCGTGGTCGGCATCGTGTTCGGCCTCGGGTTCGTGCTGTCGTTCGGCTACTGGACCACCAACTTCGCCGAGGTGCAGCGCGCCCTCTCGGCCAGGAGCATGTCGGCCGCGCGGCGCACGCCGATCATCGGCGCGTTCCCCAAGGCGCTGATCCCGCTGGTGATCGTGGTGCCGGGCATGGTGGCCGGGGTGCTCGTCCCGCAGCTGGTGGAGCTGAAGAAGGCCGGCGGGAACGCGCCCGACGGCGCCGTCACCTACAACGACACGCTCACCCTGCTGATGGGCGAGGTGCTGCCGAACGGCCTGCTCGGTGTCGCGCTGGCCGGCCTGCTCGCGGCGTTCATGGCCGGCATGGCGGCCAACGTCAGCTCGCTCAACACCGTGTTCACCTACGACCTGTGGCAGGACTGGATCCGGCCCGGCCGCTCCGACCGCTACTACCTGCAGGTCGGTCGCGCCGTCACCGTCATCGGCTGCCTGCTGGCCATCGGCACCGCGTTCATCGCGAGCGGCAGCCAGAACCTGATGGACTACATCCAGAGCCTGTTCAGCTTCTTCAACGCGCCGCTGTTCGCGATCTTCATCCTGGGCCTGTTCTGGAAGCGGATGACCGGTCCCGCCGGATGGACGGGCCTGGTCGCCGGCACGGCCGCGGCGTTCACGATCGACCGGCTGGTCGCCGGCAAGGTCATCGACGTGTCGAGCCAGGCCGGCAGCTTCATCGGCGCGGCCGCGGCGTTCGTCGTCGGCGTGCTGGTCGCGGTGGTCGTCTCGATGTTCACCCGGCCCAAGACCGACGAGGAGCTGCGCGGGCTCGTGTGGTCGCTGACGCCCAAGGAGGCGCGCACCCACGAGGCCACGGGCGAGGACGCCGGGTGGTACCGCTCGCCGACCACGCTCGGCGCGATCGTCCTCGCGCTGACCGTCGTCCTCTACATCGTCTTCTGAGCAGTCTTCCGATCGGGGAGGTAGACCATGGCTGATCTCGAGAAGGAGACCGCGGGCGACGAGGAGGTCCCCAGCGCCGCGTCGACCCTCTTCGACCTGCGCACGGTGATCGCGCTGCTGTTCGGCGTCTTCGGCCTGCTGCTGGTGATCATCGCGATCACCGACACCCCGCAGGCGGAGCTGGACAAGTCCGGCGGGCTGCACATGAACCTGTGGTCCGGGATCGTGATGCTGGTGGTGGCCGCCGCGTTCTTCCTGTGGATGCGGCTGCGTCCCAACACCTGATGCGCGACACCCCCGCGCCCTGACGGGTCGGCGGGGGTGGTCGCTGGGGAGCGGACTGGCTCTGGATCTACCTCAGCGGCGCCGCAGCACCGGCTGCGGGTTGAACGCGATCAGCGTCCACTCGTCGAGGCGGCGCATGGCGCGGCGGAGACGGTCGGTCATGGAGTTCATTCCCTTCGGTGCGTCGTCGGTGTTGTGCGTGCACCCAGTACATCGCTCGACGTGTCTGGATCGTTCCAGATGATCAGGTGAGGCCGCTCACGGCCGGGAACGGGCGCCTCATAGGCTGACCCGATGCCCGTCTATGCACTCGGCGACAGCGAGCCGGACATCCATCCCGAGGCGTACGTGCACCCCGACGCGGTGGTGATCGGCAACGTCACGATCGGCGCGGAGTCCTCGATCTGGCCGACGGCGGTCCTGCGCGGCGACGACGGCCGCATCGAGGTCGGTGCTCGTACCAGCATCCAGGACGGCTCGATCATCCACACCACGGCGTTCGAGCCGACGATCATCGGCGACGAGGTGACGGTCGGGCACAACGTGCACATCGAGGCGGCACGGATCGGCAACCGCGCGCTCATCTCGTCCGGGTCGGTGGTGCTGAACGGCTCGTCGGTGGGCGAGGGAGCGATCGTCGCGGCCGGTGCGGTGGTCTCGCCGCGCGCGCAGATCCCGCCGCTCACGATGGCGATGGGTGTGCCGGCGCGCGTGCGCGAGGGCTACGAGGTCAACCCCGATCTCGTCCAGTACGCCATCGACAGCTACATCGCGCGGGGCAAGCGGTTCCGCGCGGAGCTGCGGAGGATCGGCTGATGGCCGCGAAGCCCCTCGAGGAGGTCGTCGAGGCCGGTTGGGCGCGGGCGCTGGCCCCGGTCGCGCCGGTGATCACGCAGATGGGCGAGTTCCTGCGCGCCGAGAACGCCGCCGGCCGCCGCTACCTGCCCGCAGGGGCCAACGTGCTGCGCGCGTTCCAGCAGCCGTTCGAGGCGGTGCGGGTGCTGATCGTCGGCCAGGACCCGTACCCGACGCCCGGGCACGCCGTCGGCCTCTCGTTCTCCGTCTCGCCGGAGACCCGCCCGCTGCCGCGGTCGCTGATGAACATCTTCCGCGAGTACTCGGAGGACCTCGGCCACCCCGCCCCGTCCACCGGCGACCTCACGCCGTGGACCGAGCAGGGCGTCCTGCTGCTCAACAGGTGCCTCACGGTGGCCCCCGGCGCCCCGGGTTCGCACCGCAACAAGGGCTGGGAGGCCGTCACCGAGCAGGCGATCCGCGCGCTCGTCGAGCGCGACGCCGACCCGCTCGTCGCCATCCTGTGGGGCCGCGACGCCCGCAACCTGGTGCCGCTGCTGCAGGACGTGCCGTGCGTCGAGTCCGCCCACCCCTCGCCCATGTCGGCGGCCAACGGCTTCTTCGGCTCTCGCCCGTTCAGCCGCGCCAACGCGCTGCTGGAGGAGATCGGCGGCGAGCCCATCGACTGGAAGCTGCCGTAGCAGCCCGGCCCGCGTCACCTGGGCGATGAACGACAACGCCCGGCGCAGCTCGTCCTCCCAGCTGGGCTGGATGCCCCTCACCGGGCGTCGCGGGACTCATGCACCTTGATCGCGGCGCGGTAGAGCGAGCAGGGCCAGACGTAGCGGCCCGATTGAGCGCCACCGGAGCATACGCGGCAGCGGCCCGTCCCATCGTCGGCGTGATCTCTCGCAAGGCGCTCGGCCATGCCCGGGTTGCCGGCAATCAAGGTGATGAGCGGATCGGCCTCCTCCACGGTGACACCTTCCCATAGTGGGAAGATGCTTCCCAGAGTGGGAAGGGGGTCGAACGTAGTGTCCGGCCGTGGACTTGGAGGCGATGCAGGCGGACGATCTCGTCCGGCTCGCCCGCGACGCCGAGACCTCCCGCAGGGAAGCCCTGGATCTCACTGGGCGCGCGTTGGCCGTCCTCCATGACCGCCACGGACTCTCCTGGCCAACGATCGAACGCCTCACCGGCATCCCGTCCTCCACGGCCCATCGCCGTGCCAGGGACCACCTCCGCGTGGAGGCCGACGACGACGGCCGGCGGTCGGGCGACGAGGCGCAGGGCTGACCGGGTACCGCGCGTCACGAAGCGTGCGGTGGCCGGCGGTGTGCTCCGGCCGAGCGCAGCAGGAACGCCCGGCAGGCCTGCGCCGCTGGTACGAGAGGCCGGTCGGTGCGGTGCAGGAGCCCGACGGGCCGCAGCACCGGTCCCGGGTCCACCTGGTGCACCGCCACGGGCCGGCCGGGTGCCTCGGCCACCGAGCGGGCCAGCAGGGCGACGCCCAGCCCGTGCGCGACGAGGTCGCGCAGCTGCGGCAGGCTGGCGCTCTCGAACGGGATGCGCGGAGTGAAGCCGGCATCGGCGGCCAGCTGTTCGAGGCGGGCACGCAGGCCGCTGGCCGGCGGCAGGCAGACGAACGGCTCGTCCCGCAGGGCGGTGATGGGCAGGGCGCCGGCCGTGGCCGTCGGGTGCTCTGGCGCTGTGATCAGCACCAGCTCGTCGGTGAACAGGTGTGCTGCCGTGACGTGCTCGGGCAGCTCGCCGGGCAGCGGGCAGATCGCCAGATCGATGTGGTCGTGGTCGAGGGCGTCCAGCAGTGCGGCGACCCGGCCCGGTCGCAGGACCAGCTCGACGTCCGGATGGCGGCGATGGAAGGCCGCGAGCGAGCTGGACAGGTCGAACGGGTCGAGCGCCTGGATCGCCCCGATCCGCACCCGGCCGATGTCCCCACCGGCGAGGAGTGCGAGGTCGGTGCGGGCGGCCGCAAGTTCGTCCTGGACGGCCCGAACCTTGGCCAGGAACAGCTCACCGGCGCGGGTCAGCTCGACCCGGCGCGTGGTCCGGCGCAGGAGGGTCACGCCCAGCTCGGACTCCAGCTTGCGCACCTGCGTCGACACCGCGGGCTGCGCGATCCGCAGATGCTGCGCCGCGCGACCGAACCCGCCGTGCGCGACGACGGCCTCGAAGTAGGTGAGTTGGCGCAGCTCCACGTCATTCATCATGCAACGCGATGAATGAGACGTCGAACCGGTCTTGGACGGGCGGGGACACGCCTTTCCATGATGAATGCATGGCAGATGTTTCCACTCTCCGATGGTTGATCACCGGAGGTTCCAGCGGCTTCGGACGCACCATCGCCGAGACCGTCCTCGCGCGCGGTGACGCCGCGGTCGTCACGGCCCGCGATCCGAGCAGGCTCGACGACCTGGCCGAGCGCGGGACCGAGACCGCGGCGCTCGACGTCACGCAGCCCGACCAGGTGCGCTCGGTCGTCGAGTCGGTCGCGGCCCGCGGCCCGATCGACGTGCTCGTCAACAGCGCCGGGTTCGGGCACATCGGCGCGCTGGAGGAGGTCGCCGAGCCGGACCTGCGCCGCGTGCTGGAGACCAACGTGTTCGGCGCGATCGCCATGACCCGCGCGGTCCTGCCGCACATGCGGGCCGCGCGCAGCGGCCACATCGTGCAGCTCTCGTCGGTCGGCGGGGTGATCGGCAACCCCGGCCACGCGGCCTACGCGACGTCGAAGTTCGCGCTGGAGGGCGCCTCCGAGGCACTGGCCGGGGAGGTCGCACCGCTGGGCATCCGCGTCACGATCGTCGAGCCCGGCCGCTTCCGCACGCGGTACGCCGGCACCAGCATGACCTGGGCAGAGCCGATCGCCGACTACGCGGGCACCCCTGCGGGCACGCTGCGGGAGCAGTTCGCCCAACAGGACGGCAACCAGCCCGGCGACCCGGTTCGCGCCGCGGCGATCATCGTCGACACGGTGCACGCAGGGGCGGCACCGCTGCGGCTGCCGCTCGGGCGCGTCGCCGTCGAGCGCATCCGCGAACGGCTGCACGCGCGACTCGCCGACCTGGACGCCGTGGCGGAGCTGGCCGTGTCGGCGGACTACCCAGGCTGAACACGACGAAGCCCTCCGGCCGCCGGCCGGAGGGCTTCGTGGAGGCTTCGGTCAGGCCGAGACGGCCCGGTGCACCTTGCCGGACTTGATGCACGTCGTGCACACGTTGATCTTCTTCGTGTTGCCGCCGTCGGCGACGCGCATGGTCTGGATGTTCGGGTCCCAGCGCCGCAGCGTCTTGGCCTTGATGCGCCGCTTCAGGGCGCCCTTGCCGAGGCGGGCGTTGCGCTTGCCGAAGCCTGGCGACTTGTCGCAGATCTCGCAGACTGCGGCCATGATGGTGAATCCTCTCCGTACCTGCTGAAGTGCGCGTGCCAGCGGTCAAGTCTACAGACCTGCTCCGGCACACCGCGTCGAGGGCGGCGTGCCCACCTGCGGCCGACCGCCCGGTCCGCCCCCGATGTTAGCGTCCGGCCGTGTCCGCCTCCGCGCCCGGGTCCGTTCTCTACTCCGCGTCCGAGGAGAACCTGGACACGGCGGGTCACGAGCTGCGCAGCGTGTTCGGCCGCGCGATCCGGCTCGAACGGATCGGACCGGACCTCGGTGCGGTGGAGGGGCCGTCGATCGCGGAGGTCGCGGAGGCCGCCAGCACGGGGCGGATGGCGTTCGTGCAGCACCTGGCGGTCGAGCGGGCCCGGCTGGCGCCCGGCGCCGGTCTCGCGGACGTCGTGGCCGCGGCCGTCGAGCTGGCCCCACCCGGAGCCGATCTCGCCGTGCAGGCGTGGGCGAGCGGCTCGCCGAAGGCCGGCTACGGCTCCGGTGAGGTCTTCGCGGGGGTCCGCGACGCGCTCGCCGAGCGCGGCACGACGGTCGGGCGGTCGGGTCGCGAGCTCGTCCTGTCGGTGTGCACGACGGAGCGCGGCGTGGTGCTCGGCCTGAACCGCACCGCCGACGCGCTCTGCGACTGGCCCGGCGGCCGGGTGCGCCTGGCCAAGGGCCCCGGCCACGTGTCGCGGGCGGAGTTCAAGCTGGAGGAGCTGTTCGGGCTCGTCCCCCTGGATCTCCCGAAGGGCGGCAACGCGGTCGACCTCGGCGCGGCCCCCGGTGGCTGGACGCGCATCGTGCGGCTGCGTGGCCCGCAGGTGTGGGCCGTCGACCCGGGCGACATGGACCCGCGCGTGCTCGGCGACCCGGGTGTCCACCACGTCCGCACGACGGCGGGGGAGTTCTTCCGGGCGACCGACCTGGAGTTCGACCTCGTCGTCAACGACATGCGGATGGACCCGCTGCTGTCCTGCGACGTGATGCTGGAGGCCGCGCAGCGGCTGCGTCCCGGCGCCCTCGCCGTCATGACGTTGAAGACGGGCACCCACCGCCCCCTGGAGACGCTGCAGCGGTGCCGGCAGCGCCTCGGCGCGCGCTACGACGTCGTCTTCGCCCGGCAGCTGCACCACAACCGCCACGAGCTGACGGTCGTGCTGCGTCGACTCCGAGGGCGCCGCGATAACGTGGCCTCGTGACGCAACGCAAGGTCTCGCTGACCGGCATCAAGCCCACCGGCGAGCCGCATCTCGGCAACCTGATCGGGGCGATCCGGCCGGCGCTGCAGCTGGCCGACACGTACGAGGCGATGTACTTCATCGCCGACTACCACGCGCTGACGACGGTGCGCGACGCCGCGCAGATGCGCCACTACTCGCGGTCCGTCGCGGCGACGTGGATCGCGGCTGGCCTCGACACCGACCGCATCACCATGTACCGGCAGTCCGACGTGCCGGAGACGTTCGAGCTGGCCTGGGTGCTCGCCTGCGTCACCGGCAAGGGCCTGATGAACCGGGCGCACGCCTACAAGGCCGCGCGCGACCGCAACGCCGAGGCGGGGATCGAGGACCTCGACGCCGGCATCAACATGGGCACCTACAACTACCCGGTGCTGATGGCCGCCGACATCCTGCTCATGGACACCGACGTCGTGCCCGTCGGCAAGGACCAGTCGCAGCACGTCGAGTACGCGGCCGACATCGCGAAGTCGTTCAACGCGCTCTTCGGCGAGACCTACCGGCTGAAGGTGCCCGAGCTCGTGCTGCCCGCCGCCGACGCCGGCAAGACCCTCCCCGGCACCGACGGCCGCAAGATGAGCAAGAGCTACGACAACACCATCCCGCTGTTCGCGCCGTCGTCGCAGCTCAAGAAGGTGGTGCGGCGCATCGCCACCGACTCCACGCCCGTCGAGGAGCCGAAGGACCCCGACAGCTCCTCGGTGTTCCAGATCCTCGAGCAGTTCGCCGCGCCCGACGTCGTCGCCGACGTGCGCGAGCGGCTCAAGGCCGGCGGCATGGGCTGGGGCGACCTCAAGAACATCCTCTTCGAGACCCTCGACCAGCAGATGGGCCCGCTCCGCGAGCGCTACGACGAGCTCATGGCGCCGGACAGCGACCTGGACGAGCGGCTGGCGGCCGGTGCGGCGAAGGCCAGGGTCCGCGCAGGCGAGGTGCTCGGCGGCGTCCGCGCGGCCGTCGGCATGGGCTGAGGCCGGACACGCGTCGAGAACGAACTTACGGTGATCAACAAGCCCTGTTGATCACCACAACTTCGTTCTCGACGCGTCGACCGGGCCTGCTCAACGCCGCCGCAGCACGTAGATGCGGGGGTGGTGGCCCTTGTTGAACACCTTCTGCTCGCTCACCGGGCGCCAGAGGTCCTTCGCGGCCGTGAGGCAGCGCGCCATGATCTTGATCTCGTGCGTGAGCACGACGAGCCGGGCGCCCGGTGCCGCGACGTCGTGGGCGCGCCGCAGCAGCAGGGTGTGCAGCTCCTCGTTGCCGGCGTGGTCGCCGATCTTGTCGCCCCACGGGGGATCGGAGAGCAGCACGTCGAACGGCCCGCCCGCAGCCCATTCCTGATCGGCGATGTCGGCGGTGAACAGCCGGGCGCGCCCGGTCAGCCCAGCGCCGGCGAGGTTCTCCTGCGCCGCGGCGATCGCGTCCGCCGCCAGGTCGACGCCGACGGCGACGCGGGACGGCGCCGCCAGAAGCCGCTCGACGAGGATCGTGCCCGAGCCGCACATCAGGGCCGCGACGCGGTCGTCGGGGGACGGGCGGGAGAGGCGCACCATCGCCGCGGCCACCGTCGCGTTGGCGGCGGCCACGTAGCCGGAGCGCCGCCAGGTCCGCGCCGAGAGCGGCCGGTTCCCCAGCCGCACCAGCACGTCCCAACCCTCGCCGGAGCGGCGGAACCGCAGCAGCGTGGTGCCCTCCTGCGGGTCGTGGCGCATCCGGGTTGCCGCCGCGATCTGGTCGGCGACCTGCCGGAATCCGGCGGAGTCGCGGCCGGCCGCGTCGATGCGGAACGAGCGCGACACGGCCCGCCGGTCGGCGTTGGCCGCGTCCCGCACCGTCTCGACGAGGCGGGGGAACTGGCGTCCGTCCAGCAGCGACGTCGGGCGGGGCACGTCCGCGTGCAGGACGAGGAACGGCGCCACGACCGTCCGCAGCGCCATCAGCGTGTGCAGGGGGCCCGTGACGGTCGCGGCGACGGCGTCCTCGCGCACGCTCGTCACCGGCTTGTCGCCCACGACGGAGCGCAGCTCGTCCCGAACGACGGCCTCCAGGCCGGGCAGGAACGTGAACTCGACCCGCCGCCCCACCTTCTCCGGCGCCTTCCGCGGGGGCCTGGCGCCGCGCGCCGAACGGGTGCCGCGTGCCACGAGGTGCCTTCCCTGGAGTTCGTGCTGTCGGCCCTGAGTGTGTCAGCGTGGAGCACCCGTACCACCGGATACCCTCCCCGGCGTGGTCCCCGCCCTCGACGCCCCTCTGTTCGTCCGGTGGGTGGCTGCGGCGGCCGACGGCCTGGAGCGGCACCGCGCCGAGATCGACCGCATCAACGTGTTCCCCGTCGCCGACGGCGACACGGGCTCGAACATGCTGCTCACGCTGCGGGCCGCGCTCGCCGAGGTGGAGGGCGCGGCCGATCCGGCAGCAGCGCTGGCGAAGGGTGCGCTGACCGGGGCCCGCGGCAACTCGGGGGTGCTGCTCTCGCAGGTGCTGCGCGGGGTGGCCGATGCCGTCGCCGACCGCGGTGACCTGGCCGCCGCGCTGGACGCCGCGTCCGTGGCAGCGCGCTCGGCACTGTCGCGGCCCCGTCCGGGCACGATCCTGACCGTCCTGGAGGAGGCGGCGGGCGCGGCCGCCGGGAAGGCCCTCCCCGCGGCCGCGGCCGCCGCCGCGGACGCCGCGGAGCGCGCCGTCCGCCAGACCACCGCGCAGCTGCCGGAGCTGGCCAGAGCCGGCGTCGTCGACGCCGGTGGGCTCGGCCTCTACGTCGTGCTCGACGCACTGGCCGGGCTGGTCACCGACCGCGAGCCGACCGAGACCGTGCCGCTGCCCGCCACGACCGGCCGCCCCCCGCTGCGCAGCCGGGAGGCACTGGTGGGGGATCGCGAAGGCGGTTCCGTCGACTTCGAGTACGAGGTCATGTACCTGCTCGACGGCGTGAACCGGCGCGCCGCCGACGTCCTGCGCGACGAGCTGGACGAGCTGGGCGACTCGGTCGCCGTGGTCGGCGACGGCGCCGGCACCTGGAACGTCCACGTGCACTGCAGCGACGTCGGCGCCGTCATCGAGGCCGGTCTGACGGTGGGTCGGCCGCGGCGGATCACGGTCGTCCGGTTCGGCGACACCCCGGCCCCGGGTGCGGCCCCGCCGGACGCCTGGTTCGTGAAGGCCAGGGCGGTGCTGATGGTCGTCACCGGTGCCGAGGTGGCCGAGCTGGCCGGGGAGGCCGGCGCCCAGGTGCTGGAACGCGATCCCGACCAGCAGGTCGGCGACGACGAGCTGGCTGCGGCCCTCGCGGCCACCCGTGCGCGGCACGTCGTGCTGCTGCCGGACGACGCCGAGCTCACCACGGTCGCCGAGAAGGCTGCCGCGAAGGCGCGCCGCACCGGCCAGGACGTCGTGGTGATTCCGACGTCGTCCGTGCTGCAGGGGCTCTCCGCACTGGCCGTGCACGACCCGCACCGCCGCGCCGGCGACGACGTCGTCGCGATGGCGGAAGCGGCCGCGGGCACCCGCACCGCCGGGCTGATGGTGGCCGAGTCGGAGGCGCTGACCTGGGTGGGTCGCTGCGAGCCCGGTGACGTGCTCGGCATCTCCGACGGTGAGGTGGTGCTCATCGCCCCCGATCTGGCTGTCGGTGCCCTGTGGTTGGCTCATCGCATGCTGACGGCCGGTGGCGAGATCGTCACGGCGCTGCTGGGCGCCGACGCCGACCCCGCGCTCGGTGAGGGCCTGGCGCTCGACCTGCGCCGCACCCACCCGGAGGTCGACGTGATCGTGCACCGCGGCGGTCAGACCGACTTCCCGCTGGTGCTGGGGGTGGAGTGATGCCGCAGTACGACCGCGCCGACCTCGACTCTCCCCTGGAGCCGCTGCTCGGCCGCAAGACGGCCGACCTGCTGGCCGCCCAGCTGGAGATCCACACCGTCGGCGACCTGCTGCGCCACTACCCGCGCCGCTACGTCGACCGCGGCAAGCTCACCGACATCGCCGGGTTCGAGATCGGCGAGCACGTCACCGTCATCGCGCAGGTGGAGTCGGCCAGCCTGCGCCCGATGCGGCAGCGCCGGGGCGAGCTGCTCAACGTCGTCATCCGCGACGAGAAGGGCGCCACCCTCGACTGCACGTTCTTCAACGGGCGGAAGGTCGGCCACGTCGTCAAGCCGGGGCTGCGGGCCGTCTTCTCCGGCAAGGTCGGTGTCTTCAACAAGAAGCTGCAGCTCACGCACCCGCAGTTCGAGCCGTTCGATCCCGAGGACGAGATCCGCCCGTTCGTCTCGGTGTACCCGGCCACGGCGAAGATGACGTCGCTGCAGATCGCCCGGTGCGTGCGGCAGGTGCTCGACATGGTCGACGACCCGACCGACCCGCTGCCGGAGAGCCTGCGCCGCCGCGAGGGCCTGGCCGAGCTGGGCCGCGCGCTGCGCCGCATCCACGTGCCCGAGTCGGAGGCCGACCACCACGCCGCGCGGGCCCGGCTGGTGTGGGACGAGGCGATGGGCGTCCAGCTCGCGCTCGCTCTCCGCCGCGAGGCCACCGCGCAGCGGCCGGCGCCGGCGTGCCCGCCGAAGCCGGGCGGGTTGGCCGAGGCGTTCGAGGAGCAGCTGCCGTTCACGCTGACCGAGGGGCAGCAGAAGGTGGGCGCGGAGATCGCCGCCGACCTCGCGCTGGAGCACCCGATGAACCGCCTCGTCCAGGGCGACGTCGGCGCGGGCAAGACGATCGTGGCGCTGCGGGCGATGCTGCAGGTCGTCGACGCCGGCAAGCAGGCGGCGCTGCTCGCCCCCACCGAGGTGCTCGCCGCGCAGCACGCGCGCTCGCTGCGGGCCATGCTCGGCCCGCTCGGCCAGGCCGGCGAGCTGGGCGCCGCGGAGCAGGCCACCAAGATCACGCTGCTCACCGGCTCGCTCGGCACGAAGGCCAAGCGCGCCGCCCTCCTCGACGCGCAGTCGGGCGAGGCCGGCATCGTCGTCGGCACGCACGCGCTGATCCAGGACCGCGTCGGGTTCGCCGACCTCGGCCTCGTCGTCGTCGACGAGCAGCACCGGTTCGGCGTGGAGCAGCGCGACGCCCTGCGCAGCCGCGGCGAGCTGGCCCCGCACATGCTGGTCATGACGGCCACCCCGATCCCGCGCACCGTCGCCATGACGGTGTACGGCGACCTGTCCGTGTCGGCCCTGCACGGCCTGCCCGGTGGCCGCTCGCCGATCTCCACCACGGTGGTGCCGCTGGCGGAGAAGCCGAGCTGGTTCGACCGGGTGTGGCGGCGGGTGCGCGAGGAGGTCGAGGCCGGTCACCAGGCGTACGTCGTGTGCCCGCGGGTGGGGGAGGCCGCGACGGAAGAGGACCCGGAAGAACCCCCTGAGGACGACGAGTCGGAGGAGTCGGCCCGCCGACCCCCGCTGGCCGTCCTCGACGTCGGACCCAAGCTGGCCGAGGGTGCGCTGCACGGGCTGCGGCTGGGAATCCTGCACGGCAAGCTCCCGGCCGACGAGAAGGACACCGTGATGCGGGCCTTCGAGCGCGGCGAGCTCGACGTGCTCGTCGCCACCACGGTGATCGAGGTGGGCGTCGACGTGCCCAACGCCACCGGCATGGTGATCCTCGACGCTGACCGGTTCGGCCTCTCCCAGCTGCACCAGCTGCGCGGCCGAGTCGGCCGCGGCTCGGCTCCGGGGGTGTGCCTGCTGGTCACCGACATGCCGGCGGCGAGCGCGGCCCGCGAGCGGCTCGACGCCATCGCCGGTACCACCGACGGGTTCGAGCTGGCCCGCCTCGATCTGGAGCTGCGCCGCGAGGGCGACGTGCTCGGCGCGGTGCAGTCGGGGCGGCGCTCCGGGCTGCGGCTGCTGTCGCTGCTGCGCCACGAGGAGATCATCGCGAAGTCGCAGGTCTACGCCATGGACCTCGTCGCGCAGGACCCCGGCCTCGCCGAGCACCCCGGCCTGCGCGCACTGGTGGCGGAGACGATCGGCGACGAGGAGCGCGCGGCCTACCTCGACAAGGTCTGAGTCAGCCCCCGGCGGCTGACGCATACGGTGGGGTGCTCACGCACATGGTCGAACATGTGCGCGGGCGCACCACGATGTGCGTGGGCCTCAGGCGGCGGGCAGGCTCCCGCGGGCCGCGGAGTCGAGCGCGGCCTTCGCCAGCCGCGGCACGTGCACGACGCCGGCCTTGTCGAGCTTGTCCAGCTCGGTGCGGGCCAGCGCGTAGGCGGCGTGGCGCTCCGGGTCGCTGTCGGAGTCGCGTGCGGTGGTGAGCAGCTTGACGACGCGCTCGATGGTGCGGCGTTCGTCGGCGGTGAGGCCGGAGAGGCGGATGCGCTCGGCGGCGTCGCGCGCGGCCTCCCAGGCCCGTTCGGCCTTGTCGACGGCGTGCGCGAACGCGACGGCGTGCGGCGGCGGCGGGAACTGGTCGGTCTCCAGCGCCTGGGCCTCGGCGAACGCGTCGACGAACCGGGCGGTGCTCGGCACCGACACGTCGGAGAGGGCGGGCAGCCGCAGCACGGCGAGGGTGTCGCACTCGTGAGCGGCGTAGGCGTCGCGCAGGGCGTGGAACCGGTTGCGGGTGCGCGCCCACACGAGGTCGGGCCGGGGCGGGGGCGCGGGGCGCATCATCGGGCGCGGCATCGGCGGCCGGGCGGGACCGCGGTACGGGCCGGCCACCGGGCGGCGCGCCTGCGCCTGCCGCAGCCGCCGGCGGCGCCGCCGCCCGGACCCGGAGACGGCGTGGACGAGCCCCACCCCGAGGAGCACCGGGACGATCGGCGACATCAGGGTGCCCACGATCGCGAACCCGACCGCGGCGGTGACCAGGGCGGCCGTCCCCATGGTGATCAACATGACGAGCGCGAGGATCACCAGCGCTCGCGCGGGCGGGAACGAATGCCGCATTCGGGCCTCCTCGCGGAGTCGTCGGCCTTCCGCGAATGCCACTGCGTGAGCGTGGTGCCGCATCATTTCTTGGTACCCGAGACCTACGGCGCTCGCAGGGGCCGATCGGGTGCACCGGCCCCCGCCCGGTGGGGCATGTGGGGCCGCGAGCCCGGGTACGGTTCGCCCGCCGGGAGATCTCCGGCGAGCGAGGAGGTCGGTGTGTTCGAGAAGGTCCTGGTCGCCAACCGCGGGGAGATCGCGATCCGCGCGTTCCGCGCCGCATACGAGCTGGGCATCTCGACGGTCGCCATCTACCCGTACGAGGACCGCAACTCGCTGCACCGCGCGAAGGCCGACGAGTCCTACCAGATCGGTGAGGTCGGCCATCCGGTGCGCGCGTACCTCTCCGTCGACGAGGTGATCAAGGCGGCGCGGCGGGCGGGCGCCGACGCCGTCTACCCCGGCTACGGGTTCCTGTCGGAGAACCCGGACCTGGCCGAGGCGTGCGAACAGGCCGGCATCACGTTCGTCGGGCCGCCGGCGTCCGTGCTGCACCTGACCGGCAACAAGGCCCGCGCGGTGGCTGCGGCCCGCGAGGCCGGGGTGGCGGTGCTGGCGTCGTCGGAGCCGTCGTCGGACGTGGACGCGCTGGTCGCCGCGGCTGACGACGTCGGCTTCCCGATCTTCGTGAAGGCGGTCGCCGGCGGTGGTGGCCGGGGGATGCGCCGCGTGGCCGAGCCCGCGCAGCTGCGCGACGCGATCGAGGCGGCGATGCGGGAGGCCGAGTCGGCGTTCGGCGATCCCACGGTGTTCCTCGAGCAGGCGGTGGTGAACCCGCGCCACATCGAGGTGCAGATCCTTGCCGACGCCGAGGGCAACGTGGTGCACCTCTACGAGCGCGACTGCTCGGTGCAGCGGCGCCACCAGAAGGTCGTGGAGATCGCGCCGGCACCCAACCTCGACCCGGACGTGCGGGAGCGGATCTGCGCCGACGCCGTCGCGTTCGCCCGGCACATCGGCTACGTCAACGCGGGCACCGTCGAGTTCCTGCTCGACGAGCGCGGCTCGCACCACTTCATCGAGATGAACCCGCGCATCCAGGTCGAGCACACGGTCACCGAGCAGGTCACCGACCGCGACCTGGTGATCGCGCAGCTGCGCATCGCGTCCGGGAAGACGCTGCCGGAGCTGCGGCTGCGCCAGGAGGACGTGACGATCTCCGGAGCCGCGCTGCAGTGCCGGGTCACCACGGAGGACCCGGCCAACGGGTTCCGCCCCGACACCGGTCTGATCAGCACCTACCGTTCGCCGGGCGGGCCGGGGGTGCGGCTGGACGGCGGCACGACCCACACCGGCGCCGAGGTCAGCGCCCACTTCGACTCGCTGCTGGTGAAGCTCACCTGCTCCGGCCACGACTTCGGCAACGCGGTGCGCCGGGCGCGCCGGGCGATCGCCGAGTTCCGGATCCGGGGCGTGGCCACCAACCTGCCGTTCCTCGCGGCGGTGCTGTCCGACCCGGACTTCCAGGAGGGTCGGGTCACCACCAGCTTCATCGAGGAGCGCCCCGAGCTGCTGAGCGCGCGCCAGCCGGCCGACCGCGGCACCCGCCTCCTCACCTACCTGGCCGAGACCACCGTGAACCGACCGAACGGGCCGCGTCCGCAGGTCATCGAGCCGGTCGACAAGCTGCCCCCGATCGACGCGTCGGCGGTGCCGCCGGCCGGGTCGCGGCAGCTCTTGCAGCGGCTCGGCCCGGAGGGGTTCGCGCGGGCGCTGCGCGAGCAGACCGCCGTCGCCGTCACCGACACCACGTTCCGCGACGCCCACCAGTCGCTGCTCGCCACGCGGGTACGCACGCGCGACCTGCTCGCCGTCGCGCCGGTGGTGGCGCACACCGCTCACCAGCTGTTCTCGCTGGAGTGCTGGGGCGGTGCCACGTACGACGTCGCGCTGCGGTTCCTCGCCGAGGACCCGTGGGAGCGGCTGGCCGCGATCTCCGCCGCGGTGCCCAACATCTGCACCCAGATGCTGCTGCGCGGCCGCAACACCGTCGGCTACACGCCGTACCCGGTCGCGGTGACCGACGCGTTCGTCGAGGAGGCTGCGGCCACCGGCATGGACATCTTCCGCGTCTTCGACGCGCTCAACGACGTCGCGCAGATGCGACCGGCCATCGACGCGGTGCGCGCCACCGGCACGGCGGTCGCGGAGGTGGCGCTCTGCTACACCGGCGACCTGGCCGACCCCGCCGAGGACCTGTACACGCTGGACTACTACCTGCGGCTGGCCGAGGAGATCGTCGAGGCGGGCGCGCACGTGCTCGCGATCAAGGACATGGCCGGGCTGCTCCGCCCGCCCGCGGCGAAGAAGCTGGTCACGGCGCTGCGGGAGCGGTTCGACCTGCCGGTGCACCTGCACACCCACGACACGGCGGGCGGCCAGCTCGCGACGCTGCTGGCCGCGATCGACGCCGGCGTCGACGCCGTGGACGGGGCGGTGGCGTCGATGGCGGGGACGACGAGCCAGCCGTCGCTGTCCGCCCTGGTCGCCGCCACCGACCACACCGAGCGCGCCACCGGGCTGTCGCTCGCGGCCGTGGGCGACCTGGAGCCGTACTGGGAGGCCGTCCGCAAGGTGTACGCGCCGTTCGAGTCGGGGCTGGCGTCGCCGACGGGCCGCGTGTACCACCACGAGATTCCCGGCGGCCAGCTCTCCAACCTGCGGCAGCAGGCCATCGCCCTCGGGCTCGGCGACCGGTTCGAGCTGATCGAGGACCTGTACGCCGCCGCCGACCGCATGCTCGGGCGGCTGGTGAAGGTCACCCCGTCGTCGAAGGTGGTGGGCGACCTCGCCCTGCACCTGGTCGGGGCGGGCGTCTCGGCGGCCGACTTCGAGTCCGACCCGGGCAAGTTCGACGTGCCCGACTCCGTGATCGGGTTCCTGCGCGGCGAGCTGGGCGACCCGCCCGGCGGCTGGCCCGAGCCGTTCCGCACGCGTGCGCTGGAGGGGCGCGCGCCGCAGAAGGCGACGGTCGAGCTGTCCGACGAGGACCGCCGCGACCTGCGCGACGACCGCCGCGCCACCTTGAACCGGCTGCTGTTCCCCGGCCCGGCCAAGGAGTACGCGGCGCACCAGGAGGCCTACGGCGACACCTCGGTGCTCGGCACCCTGGACTTCCTCTACGGCCTGGACGCCGACCGCGAGCACACCGTCACGATCGACAAGGGCGTCAACCTGCTCATCGAGCTGGAGGCCATCAGCGAGCCGGACGAGCGCGGCTACCGGACCGTGCTCGCGTCGCTCAACGGGCAGCTGCGTCCCCTCACCGTGCGCGACAAGGCGGTCGAGACCGACGTGAAGGCCACCGAGAAGGCCGACCGCGGCAACCCCCGCCACGTGCCCGCCCCGTTCGCCGGCGTCGTGACGCTGCAGGTCGGCGAGGGCGACGTGGTGTCGGCGGGGCAGACCGTCGCCACCATCGAGGCCATGAAGATGGAGGCGAGCATCACCGCGCACCAGGCCGGCACCGTCGCCAGGCTGGCCATCGGCAAGGTGCAGCAGGTGGAGGGTGGCGACCTGCTCATAGAGCTGCAGTGACGCCCTCCGCGGGCGACCGCCAGATGCGCGGCGGGACACCACTGGCGAGCTCGCGACCCAGGAGCAGCTGCACCCGGTAGGGCTGCAGCTTCAGCACCTGCCACGCCGCGCCGTCCGGTCCGTCCGGCCAGAAGCGGGCCGGCGGGTACCCGACGCCCGCCGGCGAGCCCTGCTCGTACAGCCGCCACGCGTGGCGCCGCTCAGCGGGGTCGTCGGTCCATGCGGCGCCCGTGTCGAACGAGACGGTGTCCTGGCGCTGGTCCCAGTAGGAGAACGTGGCGTACGGGTGGGCCGCCAGGTGGGCGGTCTTGACCGGCGTGCGGAACGTGCCGAGCCAGCCGATCGGCTGCGGCCCGTCGAGCTCCCAGACCGCGATCAGGACCCGCGACCGGGGCCGGAGCCGGCCGTCGACCGTCGTCATCGTGGCGTAGTTGATGCGCCCCAGCACCGCCTTGACGTCCTCGCGCATCACGTCGAACGCGACGGCGCGGCTCACCGCAGCACCTCCGCCACGCTGCCGAGGCCGGCATCGCCGTGACCGGCTGCGACGGCGCGCTGCAGGACGGCGAGCAGGGCATCGGGGACGTCGGTGGCGACCCCGCGTGCCACGGACGCCGCGGCCAGCTGCTCGACCGCTCCCACGAACACCGCCACCGATCCGTCGTCCGCGGGGTAGCGACCCGCGTCGATCTGGCCGGCGTGCTGGCCGAGGACGTCCGCGACGAACGGCAGGTGACCCAGCACGACCTCCGCGAACCGCGCGACCGGCGCCCCGACCAGTGCCGCCCCGTGGTGGAACCCGGCGAGCGCGCCGAGGATGACGGCCAGCAACGCCGTGTCCCACAAGGACGCCGCCCCCGGGTCCGCGCCGACGTGCTGGGCGGTGCCCAGCGCCCGCAGTACGGGCTCGACAGCAGCGAACGTCCCGGGGTCACCGCCGTAGAGGAAGAGCGCGGCGGGATCGCCAACCAGCCGTGTGCCGCTCATCGCCGCGCCGTCGAGGTAGCCGGAGCCGACCCGGGCGGCGAGCACCCGCGTGCTCTCCGGGGTGGTGGACACGAGGTTCACGACGGTGCGGCCGGCGATCGTTCCGCCGAGCACGTCGAGCAGGTGGTGGGCGGCGTCGTCGTCGGCGACGGCGAGCACGACGACGGTGGCGGCGGTCGCCGCCTCGGCGGGGGTCCCGGCGGCCCGGATCGCCGGCTCGGCGGCGACGAGGTCGGCCAGGCGGGCGGGTGTGCGGTTCCAGGCGGTGGTGGGGTGCCCGGCAGCCGCCAGCGCGCGGGCCACCACGCTGCCCAGCGCGCCGGTGCCGAGCACCGCGACGGGTTCGAGATCGGTCATGGCGGCAGTCAACCCGGCCCTGGGCTACGGACGGATATTCGAGAACGTCGTCCGGATACGGCTACGTCTACGCTGGCGACGTGCACGACGCCCTGTCCCGGTTGCTCGCCGACGTCCGCCCGCGCCGGGCAGTGGTCGAGAGCGCCGCCCTGAGCGCGCCGTGGTCGGTGCGCTGCACCGAACGGCCGGCGCTGGCCGTCGTCGCCGTCGCGCGCGGCGACGCCGCCGTCGAGATCGCCGGGGAGCGGCCGGTGCGCCTCACCGCCGGCCAGGTGGCGCTCGTCGTCGGCCCTCACCCGTACGCCATGACCGGCACCGACGGCGACACCGCAGTCGTCACCGGCCACTACGACGTGCACGGTGGGGTCTGCGACCGCGTGCTGGGCGGGCTTCCCGCGCTGCTGCGGGCGGACGGTCCGGGCGTCGCCGGGGTGATCGCGCTCGCCGCCGTTGAGCTGGACGGGGAACGGGCGGGGCGGCACGCCATGCTCGATCGGCTGCTGGACCTGCTCCTGCTGGCGGCCCTGCGGGAGTGGCTCGACCGCCCCGAGTCCGGCGCGCCGCCCTGGTACGCGGCCCAGCGCGATCCCGTGGTCGGCCGCGCCCTCACCCTCATGCACGACGATCCGGCGCACCCCTGGACGGTCGCGGAACTCGCGGGCCACGCCGCGGTGTCGCGAGCGGCGTTCTCCCGCCGCTTCCGCGACCTGGTGGGGGAGCCGCCGATGTCCTACCTCACCTGCTGGCGGCTGTGCCTGGCCGGTGACCTGCTGCGCGACACCGACGACACCCTCGCCACCATCGCCGGCAAGGTCGGCTACGCCAACGCCTACGCGTTGAGTGCCGCGTTCACCCGGGTCAACGGGGTGCGGCCGGGCGAGCACCGCGCGCGGGCGGCGGCCTGATGACGCGCATCATCGCCGGCACCGCCGGCGGGCGGCGACTGGCCGTGCCGGCCAAGGGCACCCGACCCACGTCCGACCGCGTGCGCGAGGCGCTGTTCGGGGCGCTCGACCACGACCCCGGCCTGGACGGTGCCGCCGTGCTCGACCTCTGCGCCGGATCGGGCGCGCTCGGTCTGGAGGCGCTGTCGCGCGGGGCAGCGCACGCGCTGCTCGTCGAGTCCGACCGGCGGGCGGCGGCCGTGCTGCGCCGCAACGTGGCCGAGCTGGGGCTGCCCGGCGCCGAGATCGCCGTGATCGACGCCGGGGCGCTGCTGCGCGGGCCGGCCCGGCGCACCTACGACGTCGTGCTCGTCGACCCGCCCTACGACGTCCCCGCCGACGACGTGGCGCGCTGGCTCGCCGACGGTGCCGCGCACGGCTGGTTCACCGACGACGTCGTCGTCGCCGTCGAGCGGACGGCCCGCGACGGCGCGTTCCCGTGGCCGTCCCCGCTGCGCGGCGTGCGTGAGCGTCGTTACGGGGACACCATCGTGCACGTGGGCGGCGGGTAGCCTCCCGCCATGCGGCGCGCCGTCTGCCCCGGCTCCTTCGATCCGCCCACGAACGGCCACCTCGACATCATCGGCCGGGTCGCGGCCCTCTTCGACGAGGTCGTCGTGCTGGTGGCGGTCAACCCGGCCAAGAAGGGCCTGTTCACCGCCGACGAGCGGGTCGCGATGATCGAGGAGATCGCGAAGCCGTTCGGCAACGTCCGCGCCGTCGCGTTCGAGGGGCTGCTCGTCGACTACTGCCGCGACGCCGACGTGCAGGCGATCGTCAAGGGCCTGCGCGGACCCGGCGACTTCGAGTACGAGCTGCCGATGGCGCAGATGAACCAGCACCTGATCGGCATCGAGACGCTGTTCATGGTCGGCGATCCCGGCGCCAGCTTCGTGGCCAGCTCGCTCGTGAAGGAAGTGGCCAAGCTCGGCGGCGACGTCGCTGACCTCCTGCCACCGGTCGTGCACACGCGGTTGATCGAACGGCTCGCCGAGCAGACCTGACACGCGCTGCGTGCGCGAATGCCGGGAACGGTGTGCCCCCGGTGGGATGATGCCGGGCGTGTACCGGGTCTTCGAATCCCTCGACGCGCTGGTCACCGTCGTCGAGGAGGCGCGCGGGGTCCCGATGACGTCCAACTGCGTCGTGCCCCGCGGCGAGGTGCTCGAACTGCTCGACGACGTCCGGGAGGCCATCCCGGCGGAGCTGGACGACGCTCAGGACGTGCTGGACCGCCGCGACGAGCTCGTCGACGAGGCGGCCCAGGAGGCCGAGCACACCCGCAGCACCGCCGAGTCCGAGGCCGAGGAGCTGAAGGCGAACGCCCGCGCCGAGGCCGACCGGATGATCGCCGCGGCCCGGCAGGAGGCCGAGCAGACGGTGGCGCAGGCCCGGCACGAGGCGGAGCGCGCCCTCGCCGAGGGCCGCCGGCAGTACCAGGAGCTCACCGACCGGGCGCACGCCGACGCCGAGCGCCTCGTCGCCGAGGGCGAGGCCGAGCAGGCCCGGCTCGTCTCCCAGACCGAGGTGGTGCGCGCCGCGCACGCCGAGTCCGCCCGGATCGTCGACGGCGCGGAGGCCGAGGCGGCCCGCCTGCGCCAGGAGTGCGACAGCTACGTCGACACCAAGCTCGCCGAGTTCGAGGACACCCTGAGCCGGGCGCTGCGCACCGTGTCCCGCGGGCGCAGCCAGCTGTGGTCGGGCGGATCGGCGCCGGTCGGGGTGAACGGGCGCTCCGGCACCGGGATGGACCTGATCGACTGACCTGATCTCGACCCTGATCTCGGTCGGACCCGTTCCAGCACGTCCGCGGCCGAATGAAGGTATTGTGCCGGGCGTGGGGGACCGCCGGGTTGAGCCCGATCCAACGACCTGGTGGGATCGCTATGGGCATCGCCTGGAGCCACGCGATCTCACCGCCCAGGGTGGCGACCCGAACGTCGTGCAGCACGACCAGCAAGGGGGCAGCAGCGGGATGTCGGCACCGACGGGTCCGCCCTACCCGCCCCCCGGGCCGCCGGCTCCCGGAGGCCCGCCACCGCAGGCCGTAGGCCCGCAGGGGCCGCCGCAGCAGACGGGTCCGCAGCAGGCCGTCCCGCAGTTCGGGCCGCCCGCACCGCCGCCGCCGCTGTTCCCGGCGCAGCAGAGCCAGTACGGCACGCCGCCGCCACCGCAGGGCCCCAAGTCGGCCGCCGAGCTGTCCAGCGAGGCGATCCTGCGCGCCCGCTCCGACGAGCCCGTCGGCGGCTGGCGGCGCGCGGTGCTGCGCATGTCGGGCGGCCTGCTCAACCCGGGCCCGAGCCCGGAGGAGCTGCGCGAGCGGGAGGTGCTGCACCGCATCCGGCGCCCGCTGCTGCAGTCGCACCGCATCGCCGTCACCTCGATCAAGGGCGGTGTCGGCAAGACCACGGTCTCCACGCTGCTGGGCCTGGTGATGGCGGAGAACCGCGGCGACCGCGTGATCGTCGTCGACGCCAACCCCGACGCCGGCACGCTCGCCGACCGGCTCACCGGCGAGTCCAACGTCACCGTCCGGGAGCTGCTGCGCGACCTCGACCGCATCAACACCTGGACCGAGGTCTCCCGCTACACCAGCCTCGCCGGCCGCCTGCAGGTGCTGGCGTCCGAGCAGGACCCGGCCGCGGGTGACGCGTTCAGCCGCGAGGAGTACGAGCACATCTGCGCGCTCCTCGACCGGTTCTTCAACGTCATCATCACCGACTCCGGCACCGGACTGGTGCACTCCGCGATGGAGGGCACCCTCAAGCTCGCCGACAGCCTGATCATCGTCGGCGCGCCCACCGTCGACGGGGCCGGCCGCGCCAGCAAGACCCTCGACTGGTTGCTCGCCCACGGCCACGGCTCGCTCGCCACCGACTCGGTGGCAGTGCTGTCGTGCGACCGCACCAGCCACGAGGTCGACCTGGCCCGCATCCGCGAGCACTTCGCCGCCCGCTGCCGGGCCGTCGTGGAGATCCCGCACGATCCCCACCTCGCCACCGGCGGACGCGTGCAGCTCAGCCGCCTGCGGCCGCAGACCCGCGCCGCCGCGTACGAGCTCGCCGCGCTCATGGCCGACCAGTTCGTCACGTAGGCTCACCGCGAGCTAGCCGCCGGCCGGGGGGTCGGCGCGGGGGAGTGACTCACGAGTGACACAGACACAGGCACACACGACGCACCTGCAGCGACCGGCACCGGTCGCGCCGGTCATGACGCACACGGCCGCCGAGATCGCCGAGGACGCCGTCGTCCGGTTCCGCGGTGACCGCCCGCGCCGCGGCTGGCGCGGCACCGTGTACGCCGCCACCGGCGGCTGGGTCAACCCCGGTCTCGGCGCGGCCGAGACGGCCCGACAGGAGTGGCTCGCCCGCATCCGGCGGCCGCTGCGCGGGGTGCACCGGGTCGCCGTCACCTCGGTCAAGGGTGGCGTCGGCAAGACGACGGTGGCCGCGTGCCTCGGTCTCGTGCTGGCCGAGAACCGCGGCGACCGCGTCATCGCGATCGACGCCAACCCCAACGCGGGCACCCTCGCCGACCGGCTCACCGCCGACACCGCGGTCACCATGCGCGAACTGCTCCGCAACTTCGAGCACACCCGCTCGCTCACCGACATCGCCCACTTCACCAGCCTCGCCGGACGGCTGCAGGTGCTGGCGTCCGAGCAGGACCCCGCCATGAGCGCGGCACTGCGCCGCGAGGAGTACGAGCAGGTCAGCGCGCTGATCGCCCGCTACTACAACGTGACGATCACCGACTCCGGCACCGGGCTCGTCCACTCCGCGATGGAGGGCACCCTCGCCGTCGCCGACAGCCTCGTCGTCGTCGGCGCGCCGACCGTCGACGGCGCCAGCCGGGCCAGCCTCACGCTCGACTGGTTGGAGGCGCAGGGCCACACCGAGACCGCCGCCGACGCCGTCGTCGTGCTCTCGTGCGACCGCATGAGCAAGGACGTCGACACCGCCCGGGTCCGCGAGCACTTCGCCGCCCGCTGCCGGGCCGTCGTCGAGATCCCGTTCGACCCGCACCTCGCCACCGGCGGGCGGATCGAGCTCGACCGGCTCCGTCGCGCCACCCGCGATGCGTTCCTGCAGGTCGCAGCGCACGTGGCCGACGGGTTCGATCCCGGCCGGGTGCCGTCGGCGCCCGCCGTGTCCGGGCAGGTGCCGGCACTGGGCTGAGCCCCCCGACAGACAACGAGGCCCGGTGCTCCAGATGGAGCACCGGGCCTCGTCGTGAGCGTCAGGCGTCAGTCGTCCGAACCGCCGTGGTCACCGCCGGAGTCGCCACCGTGGTCGCCGCCGCCGTTGTCGCCGCCGGAGCCCTTGTCGGAACCGCCGTCGGAACCCTTGTCCGAACCGCCGTCAGAGCCCTTGTCAGAGCCCTTCTCCGAGCCCTTGTCGGAGTCGTGGTCGCCGCCGTCGGAGCCCTTATTGCCGCCGTCGTCGCCCTTGTCGGAGCCACCCTTGTCGGAGCCACCCTTGTCGGAGTCGCCCTTGTCTGAGCCGCCCTTGTCCGAGCCGCCCTTGTCGGACGAGCCGTCCGAGTCGCCGCCGGACTTGCCGGCGTTCCGCTCGCCCTTGCCCTGCGGCTTGGAGGAACCGCCGTCGTCGGACCCCTTGTCAGAGCCCTTGTCGGACCCCTTCTCGCCGCCCTTGTCGGAGCCGCCCTTGTCCGAACCCTTGCCGTCACCCTTGTCGGTGCCCTTGCCAGAGCCCTTGTCGCCGGCGTCGGAGCCCTTGCCGGGGCCCTTCTCGTCGCCCTTGTCCGTGCCCTTCCCGTCACCCTTGTCAGTGCCCTTGTCAGTGCCCTTGTCAGTGCCCTTGTCAGTGCCCTTGTCAGTGCCCTTGCCGCCAGAGCCCGGCTTGTCACCGGAGCCCACTCCGTCGGTGTCGTTGCCCTGCCCGTGACGGTCGAGCCAGTCGTTGCCGGTGCGGCGCTGGTGCTCTTCCTTGCCCGACGGCCGGTTGTTGCCGAGGATGCCGCCGATCAGACCAGCTTCGTTGTCGTCCTTGTCGTCGTCGTGCTGGTTGCCACGGCCGTTGTCCCAGCCGTTGCCCCAGCCGTTTCCGCCCTTGTCGCCCTTGTCTCCGTCGTCGTCGTCGTGGCCGCGGTTGCCCGAGTCGTTGTTGCCCTTGTCGGAGTCGCCGCCGTCGTCGCCGTCATCAGAGCCGCGGGAGCCGCCACCGAGCAGGCTGTTGCCGACGTTCCCGACGGTGCGCGACACGGTGTCGACGGCGCCGCCGAGACCACCGCCCCGGTCGTCGTTGCCGCCACCGTTGCCGCCGCCGTTGTTGCTCTTGCCGGCGACGTTGTCGCTGCTGCGGTCCGCGCCCGTGTCGACGAGGCTGCCACCGCGGCCCGGGAACGGGCCGGCGGCGGTGGAGGAGTCCTGGCGTTCGCCGTTGCTGCCGCTGCTGCCCTCGTCGTCGCGCGGCACCCCGGCCGCGACGACGTCGACGACGCCGTCGTGGCTGCCGCCGTCGTGGTTGCCACCCGACCCGGAGCCGCCGACGAGCGCGAGGACGCCGTCGAGGACCGAGCGGGTGCTGTCGTCGTCGGTGTCGGGCAGCGGCGCCGACATCGCCGACGCCACGTCGTTGCGCAGCGAGTCGACCGCCGCCTTGCTGCTGTCGCGCTGCTGGGCGCGCGCGTTCCGCTGCTCGCCGAGCGTGCCGGCCGCGGCGACCGCGGTGGGGCTGGTCGACGCCTGCGGCGCCGACGCGATGGTGCGCTCGATCGCGGCCAGCTGGGTCTCGGCGTTGGCGAGGTTCCGCTCGGCCTCGGGCAGCGACCGCCAGGACTCGAGCTGAGCGGCGAGCGTGGCCCGCTGCTGCAGCAGGAGGTTCTTCCGCGCGATCAGGGCCTGCACGGCCTCCGGCTGCGTGCTGCCGGCCTTGGCCATCCCGCTGGTGTTCCAGGCGTTCTCGACCTGGGTGACGTCGTCGAGCTGCTTGCTCAGGCTGGCCAGCGCGATGTTGGCGCGGGCGGCCCAGTCGCCGCTGTTGTTGTCGGGCGCCACGGGCAGGGCCGTGGGCTCCGGCGCGGCCGGCGGGTTGGCGACGACGTAGCCGCTGCCGCCGATGACGAGGCTGGCGATCGCGATGCTCGCGACCGCGCGGCGACGCCGTTCGGTGGCCGTGGCCTTGCGCTCACTGCGGAGCGTGGGCCGCTTCTCCGGGCGCAGGACCCGCTTGGTCTGGGTGCCGGAGCTCGTGGCCGCGGCGCGGAACGGGTTGCGGAACGCCGCCGGACGCGCAGCGGCGCCGGACAGGGCCGGCCGGATCCGCACGGTGACGGGCTCCGGCTCCGGCTCGACCGCACCCCGCGCGGCGACCTCGGTGGCCGGCTCGTCCTCGACGACCGGCTGCGGGACCTCCCGCTGGATGCGCTCGGTGGGCGGCTCGACCTCCACCGTCTGCGTCGGCGCCTCGACCACGACGCGCCGGGTGGGCTGCTCCGCCGCGACCGCGGCAACCTCGACGCGCTGGGTCGGCTGCTCGGACTCGGCGACGGCCGCGGTGAGGGCGGACGTCAGCTCCGCGCGCGCGACCTGCCGCTGCTTGCGCGCGGCAGCGCGGTGGGCGGACGAGCAGTAGCGCCGGGGCGGCCCGCCGGCGTCGGGCTGCTCGATGACGACGTCGCACCCCGGCAGAGCGCAGATGGTCGGATCCGTCGGCTGGTCGCTCATCGCGCTCCCCCGCTGATGCTCGGCCGGCGCTGCGCGGAGCGCTGTGTGGATGACTGGCTCGCAAGCTCGCTCATACGGTGTCCCCCCTAGGACAGTTCACCCGCCCCGACCGGCGTCGCCCGGCAGCCGCAGTCGCCTGCGACCGAACGGACCAACCGGCCTCGACGGTTCGTGGGCGACCCCGGCACATCACCTACATGACCTTCATCGCCCGCCTGTGCACTCTCGTTAGCGAGTGACCGGGACGCCCCCCAGCGCCCGACGGCTGCCCACTGCGGATCGTGCACACCACCACAGCACCGGCGAGTCTATCGGGTGAACGCCATTCCCGCGCTGGGGGATCTTGCAGCGGTGCTCGGCCTTCGCTGAACCGTTCGGGTGCCGGGCGCGGGAATCGAGGACCACGCGTTCGTGGACCCGCCGTCCACTGCGGCAACGCCGTCGCGGACCGTGACGGAGCCGATGCGGCGCGCCGTGCGACCGCGCCGGATCCGGCCGCGCGCGGGACCTCTGAGTAGGATCATCCGCGACTGACGGGCCGGTCGCCCGTCCACCGGCGTTCCGCGTCCGGCATCGGGGGAGAGGACACATGCCGAAACGAGCGTTCGTGCCGCCGCACCCGGACGCGCAGCCGGCCGATCCTGGACAGGACGCGCCGACCGCCAGCACACCCGAGCCGAGTGCCGCGCAGGCGCCGGTCGCCGAGCCCGCCCCGCCGGCGGAGGAACCGCAGGTCGCGCCCGCGCCGCCGGCCGCCCCTCCGGCGCCCCCGGTGCGCACGCCGGCGTCCCCGCCCGTCGTCGGCGCGCGTCCCGCCCCGCCCGAGGACGCCACGCAGCGCATCCCCGTCACGGCCAGGGTCGCGCCCACCCCGCCGCCGGCGGCGCCGCCGTTGCCGCCCCCGCTGCGCCGCGGGCGCCGCAGCCCCGCCCGCCGGTGGCCGCCCCGGCCGGCCGGTTCGCGCCGGGCCAGGTGCCACCGCCGGCGTTCAACCCCGGCGACCCGCGCTCGGCCGCCGAACTCACCGACTTCACGATCGTCAAGCCGCGGTCGGACGTCCCCACCGTCGGATGGCGGCGTGCGCTGTACTCGCTCACCGGCGGGGCGGTGAACCCCGGCCTGGGCCCGCTCGAGCGGCACCGCCAGGAGCTGGTCGCCCGCATCCAGCGCCCGCTGCCCGGCTCCCACTTCGTGTCGGTGCTGTCGCTGAAGGGCGGCGTCGGCAAGTCGACGGTGGCGGCGATGCTCGGGCTGATGCTCTCGGAGCACCGCGGTGACCGCGTCGTCGGCATCGACGCCAGCCCCGACGCCGGCACCCTCGCCGATCGCCTCACCGGCGACTCGGAACGGTCCGTGCGCGACCTGCTGGAGAACCTCGACGGCATCCAGGCACTGCCGGACGTGGCGCGCTTCACGAGCCTGATCGGCCGGCTGCAGGTGGTGGCGTCCGCGCAGGACCCCACGGCGCGCACCGAGTTCGACCGGCGCGGGTACGAGCAGGTCACGAGCGTGCTCTCGCGCTACTACGACATCATCATCACCGACTCCGGCACGGGGCTGCTGCACTCGGCGATGGAGGCCACGCTGCAGCGCGCCAGCAGCCTCGTGATCGTCGGCTCGCCGACCGTCGACGGGGCCAGCCGGGCCAGCAAGACCCTCGACTGGCTCGTGTCGCACGGGTTCGCGGAGGCCGTCGAGCGGGCCGTCGTTGTGCTGTCGGCCGACCGCACCAGCGGCGAGGTCGACACCGCACGCCTGCGGGAGCACTTCGGCAAGCGCTGCCGTGCGGTCGTGGAGATCCCGCGCGACCCGCACCTGGCCGCGGGCGGGCGGATCGAGGTCGAGCGGCTGCGGCCCGCGACCTCCGACGCCTACCTGGAACTGGCCGCACTGGTCGCCGACGAGTTCGGCAGCGCGCCGCCGCAGCGGGCCGTCTCGTGAGGGCGCCGGCCGTGGTCGCCGCAGCGCTCGCCGCAGTGACGGTCGCGGGCTGCGCGATCACGCCCGGCACCGCGGTCCCGGCCGGTCAGGCGGTCCCGCTCCCGGCGACGTCGCCGGCGGCCGCTCCCGCCCCCGACGGACCGGGCACCTGCCGGATCGAGGCGGGCACCGGCAGCGTCAGCATGCGCGGGGGCAGCGGCCGGGTCAGCACGGTCAACGGGGTCACCACCCTGACCTGCGGCAGCGGCCCGCCCATGACGATCGCCGCGATCTCCGCCGACGGCGTCGAGGTGCGGCTGCAGGGCGGGCCGAGCGTCACGCTGCGGCCCGGCCCGGCCACCCCGGTCGGCCCCTACACCGTCACCGTCGACGGGGTGAGCGGCGGCAAGGCCACGATGCGGGTCACCCCGCCGCGCTGAGTGTTCCCGGTGCGAGGCCTACCCTGGTCAGGGTGAGTACGCACCACCCCGCCGCCGGCCGTCCCGATCCCGCGAGCCCCTGGGTCTTCGGTACCCGTGAGCTGGGCCGCCGCGCCGGCAACATGCGCACCTACGAGCGCACCATCCCGGCGCCGGCGCCCGGTCTCGGCATCGAGACGATCGGCGTGCCCGAGGGTTCCCCCGTCGAGCTGGCCGTCCGCCTCGAGGCGGTCACCGAGGGCGTCTACGTGTCCGGCACCGTGCACGCCGCCCTGGAGGGGGAGTGCGCCCGCTGCCTCGACCCCCTCACCGACGAGATCGACGTCGAGCTCGGGGAGCTGTTCGCCTACCCGGACAGCGCCACGGACGAGACCACGGACTCCGACGAGCTGCCCCGCGTGGTCGACGAGCAGATCGACCTGGAGCAGACGGTCCGTGACGCCATGATCACGGAACTGCCCCTCGCGCCGCTGTGCCGGGACGACTGCCGCGGGCTCTGCACGGGCTGCGGGGAGAAGTGGGCCGACCTGGAGCCCGGGCACGGGCATGAGACACTGGACCCCCGGTGGGCCGCCTTGCAGGACCGCCTGCCGGCGGAGTGAACCGCAACCCCAGGGGATCACGTGGTGGAACGAGGCTCGCTGGGGCCGATCGAGGACCGCGGCCAGCTGCTCGAAGCCGTGGGCGTCAAGATCGACGACGAGCTGCTGACGCTCGCGCTCACGCACCGCTCGTACGCGTACGAGAACGGCGGGCTGCCGACGAACGAGCGCCTGGAGTTCCTCGGCGACTCGGTGCTGTCGATCGTCGTCACCGAGCGGCTGTACCGCGACCACCCCGACCTGCACGAGGGCCAGCTGGCGAAGCTGCGCGCGAGCGTGGTCAACATGCACGCCCTCGCCGGTGTGGCGGCGGTGCTGGGCGGGTCGGGGCTCGGCGCGTTCCTGCTGCTGGGCCGCGGTGAGGAGCTGACCGGGGGCCGGTCGAAGAGCAGCATCCTGGCCGACGCCATGGAAGCGCTGATCGGCGCCGTCTACCTGCAGCACGGGCTGGAGACCGCGCGTGACGTGGTGCACCGGCTGTTCGAGCAGCTTCTCCTCGGCGCGCCGCTCCTCGGCGCCGGCCTCGACTGGAAGACCAGCCTCCAGGAGCTCACGGCGTCGGCCGAGCTGGGCGTGCCGGAGTACGTGATCGGCGAGAGCGGACCCGACCACATGAAGGTCTTCACCGCCACCGCGGTGGTCGGCGGACGCGAGCTGGGCGACGGCGCCGGCCGCACGAAGAAGGAAGCCGAGCAGAAGGCCGCCGAGCTGGCCTACCGCACGTTGAAGGCCGAGGCCGACGCGGCGAGCAACACCGACTGACGTCCATGCCCGAGCTGCCCGAGGTCGAGGTGGTGCGGCGCGGCCTCGCCGACCACGTCCTCGACCGGACGATCGCGGAGGTGTCGGTCGAGCACCCCCGCGCAGTGCGCCGGCACGTCGAGGGCGACCTCGACTTCGCCGGCCGGCTGGCCGGGCGCACCATCACCGCGGTCTCCCGCCGCGGCAAGTACCTGTGGCTGGAGCTCGACGACGCCGGGATCGGCTCGGACGCCGTCCTCGCCCACCTCGGGATGAGCGGGCAGATGCTGGTCGCGCCGGCCGAGCGGCCGCCGGCCACGCACCTGCGGGTCCGGGTGCGCTTCGCCGACGACGGCCCGCAGCTGTGGTTCGTCGACCAGCGCACCTTCGGCGGCATGTCGATCCACCCGCTCGTGCCCGCCGTTGGTGGCGGGTTGCTGCCGGAGCCGGTGGCGCACATCGGGCGCGACCCGATGGACCCCGCCTTCGACCTCGACGCGGCCGTCGCGGGCATCCGCAGGCGCCGCACCGAGCTGAAGCGCGCCCTGCTCGACCAGACGATCGTGTCGGGCATCGGCAACATCTACGCCGACGAGGCGCTGTGGCGCGCACGTCTGCACGGCAGCCGCCCCACGGAGAAGCTGACCCGCGCGCAGGGCCGCGCGGTGCTCGGCGCGGCGGCCGAGGTGATGGACGCCGCGCTGGCTGCCGGCGGCACGTCGTTCGACGCGCTGTACGTGAACGTCAACGGGGCGTCGGGCTACTTCGACCGCTCGCTCGACGCGTACGGCCGGGAGGACCAGCCGTGCCGGCGCTGCGGCACGCCGATCCGCCGCGAGCAGTTCATGAACCGCAGCTCCTACAGCTGCCCGCGGTGTCAGCCGCGCCCGCGCGCCCGCAGCTGAGTGACCACCGCCCGTCCGACCAGGCCGGCGACCAGCACCGCGGCGCCCGCCAGCACGGTCGGGCCGGGCAGGGTGAACGCCAGCACCACGCAGCCGACGAGGCCGAGCGCGGCGACCGGCCGGTGCAGACGGCCGCCGTCGTGCCGGTCGAGCGTCCACGCGGAGGCGTTGGCGATCGCGTAGTAGCCGAGCACGGCGAAGCTGGAGAAGCCGATCGCGCCGCGCACGTCGGCGACCAGCACGATCACCAGCACGACCACGCCGAGCAGCAGCTCGGCGCGGTGCGGCACCCGGAACCGCGGGTGGACGGCGGCGAGGAACGCCGGCAGCTCGCCGTCGCGGGCCATGGCGAGCGTGGTGCGCCCGATGCCCGCCATCAGCGACAGCAGCACCCCGGCGGACGCGACGGCGGCGCCGACCTGCACGACCGGCGCCAGCCCCGCCCACGTGCCCGAGCGCACCACGTCGGCCAGCGGTGTCGGCGAGGAGGCGAGGGCGGCCGGCCCCACCGTCGCGAGCGCGGTCACCGCGACCGTCGCGTACACGGCGAGCACGACGGCCAGCGCGATCGGGATGGCCCGCGGGATGGTGGTGGCCGGCTCGCGCACCTCCTCGCCCAGCGTGGCGATCCGCGCGTAGCCGGCGAAGGCGAAGAACAGCACGGCCGCGGCCTGGCCGATCCCGGCCGGACTGCACACCGGGCCGCCCAGGTGCGCGGGGTCGACCGCCCCGCCGCCGAGCCCCGCGGCGACCACGGCCGCCAGCGCGAGCAGCGTGACGGCGACCAGCACGCGGGTCAGACCCGCCGTCTTCGTCACGCCGGCGCAGTTCACAGCGGTCAGCACGACGACGGCGCCGGCCGCGGCGAGCGCCGGGTGCGCCGGCCACGCGTACGCGCCGAACGTCAACGCCATCGCGGCGCAGCTCGCGGTCTTGCCGACCACGAACCCCCACCCGGCGAGGAACCCCCAGACCGGTCCCAGCCGGCGGCGACCGTACACGTAGGTGCCGCCGGACTCCGGGTACACGGCCGCGAGCCGGGCCGACGACATCGCGTTGCAGTAGGCCACCACGCCCGCGACCGCCAGCCCGATCAACAGGCCGGCACCGGCCGCCGACGCCGCCGGCGCGAACGCCGCGAACACCCCGGCGCCCAGCATCGACCCCATGCCCAGCACCACGGCGTCGGTGAGTCCGAGGCGCCGTACGAGGCCCGGTTGCGTCATACGCCGGAGGTTAGGCCAACCCGGCGTGCCGAACCGCGCGAGCGTGGTCTGCGCGACGTAGGCATCTGCCTGCGTTTGACGACGGTAGCGAGCCGGCGTACACCGGGTGACCGTCCGACGACGAACGGGGGAGCGATGTCGGAGACGGGGAACGAGCACGGCGAGGTGCGCACGGCGGAGGGTGAACTGCCCGACCGCACGATCTTCGGCCATCCGATCGGCCTGGCCAACCTGTTCGGCGTCGAGCTCTGGGAACGGTTCTCGTTCTACGGGATGCTCACGATCCTCGCCTACTACCTGTACTACTCGCTGGAGCAGGGCGGGTTGGGCCTCCCGCAGCCCACGGCCACGGGGATCGTCGGCGCGTACGGCGGGTTCGTCTACTTCTCGACGGTGCTCGGTGGCTGGCTCGCCGACCGGGTGCTCGGCATGGAGCGCACCGTCTTCTACGGCGGGGTCGTGGTGGTGCTCGGCCACCTGGCGCTGGCCGTGCTGCCCGGCCTCGCCGGTGTGGGCGTCGGCCTCGTGCTGGTGGCGCTGGGCAGCGGCGGGTTGAAGGCGAACGCGTCCTCGCTGCTCGGCACCCTGTACGCGAAGGGCGACGTGCGCGCCGACGGCGGGTTCACCCTGTTCTACCTGGGCATCAACCTCGGGGCGTTCGTCGGACCGATCGTGACGGGCTTGCTGCAGACCTCGCTGGGCTTCCACGTCGGGTTCGGTGCTGCCGCGGTGGGCATGGCGCTCGGCCTGATCCAGTACGTGGTGTTCCGCCGCAACCTCGGCACGGCGGGCCGCCACCCGACCAACCCGCTGCCGCGCTCGGCCTACCCGGTGGCGGCCGGCGTCATCGTCGCGGTCGTGGTGGTGATCGCCGTCGTCCTGCTCACCGGGCTCGTCCCGCTGGCGGACGTGTCGAACGTCGTCACGACGGTGCTGGTCATCGCGTCCGTCGGGTACTTCTACCTGCTGTTGACCAGCCCCAGGGTGACCGCGCCGGAGCGCGCCCGGGTGGGCGCGTTCATCCCGCTGTTCATCGCGAACGCGGCCTTCTGGGCGCTGTTCCAGCAGATCTTCACCACCCTCGCCGTGTACTCCGACGAGCGCATGGACTGGAACGTCTTCGGCTGGACCGCGCCGTCGAACTTCATCGGCTCCGAGGAACCGATCTGGATCATCCTGCTGTCCGGGGTGTTCGCCGCGATGTGGACGCGGCTGGGCGACCGGGCGCCGTCCACGCCTCGCAAGTTCGCCTACGGCGTGATCGGCATGGGCGTGGCGTTCCTGCTGTTCCTGCTGTTCGCGGGTGGCACCGGGAAGTCGACGCCGGCGATCGCGGTGCTCGTGATCCTGGCGTTCTTCGCGGTCTCGGAACTGCTGATCTCGCCGATCGGGCTCTCCGTCACCACCAAGCTCGCACCCGAGGCGTTCCGCGCGCAGATGATGGCGCTCTACTTCTTCTCCGTCGGCATCGGCACGTCGCTGTCGGGCAGGCTCGCCGCGTTCTACTCGCCGGAGCACGAGGGCGCCTACTTCGGCGTCAACGGGTTCGTGGTGATCGTGATCGGCCTGGTGATGTACGCGATCGCGCCGTGGATCAGCCGGCAGATGGAGGGCGTGCACTGACTCCGTTCAGAGCCAGCCGCGCTTCTTGAACAGCACGTACAGCAGCCCGGCGGCGAGGATCATCAGGCCCACCGCCATCGGGTAGCCCAGCGGCCAGTCCAGCTCGGGCATGTGCGTGAAGTTCATGCCGTAGATGCCGGCGACGAGGCTCGGGGCGAACGCGATGGCCGCCCACGACGACACGCGCTTCATCTGCTCGTTCTGCTCGTAGCCCGCCTCGGTCATGCGCGCCATCTCCTCGTTCTGGCGCTGGCCGACGAGCGCCGCGTTGACGCTGAGGATGTTGGTGAGCAGCTGCCGGAAGCCTTCGGTCTTCTCCAGCACGCGGGTGGCGTGGTCGGCGACGTCGCGCAGGGAGCGGCGCAGCTCCAGGTCGAACGTGCCCGCCTTCTCCTTCAGCCGTTCCCGGATGCCGTCGAAGACCTCTTCGAGGGGTTCCACGGCGCGCTGGAACTGGATCACCTCGCGGCTGAGGGTGTAGATCCGCTTGGAGACGGCCGGGTCGCCGCCGAACACCTGGGTCTCGATCTCGTCGATGTCGACCTGCAGGCCTTCGAGCACGGGCAGGTAGTCGTCGACGACCTTGTCCATCACGGCGTAGAGCACCGCGAACGGGCCGTGGTCGAGCAGCCCGGGGTCCTCCTCCAGGCGCCTGCGCACCTGGCCGAGGTCGGGCTGTGCGGCGTGCCGGACGGTGATCACGAACGACGGGCCGAGGAAGAGGTGGATCTCGCCGATCGTCACGGACTCGCGGGCGTCGTCGTAGCGGGCGGGGCGCAGCACCACGAACTCGACCTCGCCGTAGCGCTCGACCTTCGGACGCTGGTGCGCGTTCACCGTGTCCTCGACGGCGAGCGAGTGCAGCTCGAACTCGGCGGCCACCGCGTCGATCTCCTCCTGCGAGGGATCGAGCAGGCCGATCCAGCAGAAGGCGTCGCGGGCGCGCATCGCGCAGTCGCGCAGCGTCTCGAACGTCTGGTCCAGCGACTCGGGCACCACGGCCCGCTTGCCGTCGATGTAGATCGCGTTGTCGATCACGGACATCCGCTGCACCTCCCACGGTCCGCGCCAGCGTAACCGCGTGGGACCGGACCCCGGGTTCACCTCCTGCGCTGTCCGGGCTATTGTGCGATGCGCAGTAGCTCGCGGTGCGCAGGAGGGTGCGATGGACACGAGCCAGTTGCTCAAGGGGGTGCTCGACCTCGCCGTGCTGACCGTGCTGGCTCGCGACGACGGCTACGGCTACGAGGTCGTCCGCCGGCTGCGCGCAGCCGGCCTGGAGGAGGTCGGCGACGCGTCGGTGTACGGCACGCTGCGCCGCCTCTTCAACGCCGGCCTGCTCACCTCGTACGTGGTGGCGAGCGACGAGGGCCCGCACCGCAAGTACTACAGCGTCAACGACCTGGGTCGGGTCCGGCTGGGCGAGATCACGAAGGTGTGGCGGGAGTTCGCCGCCACGATGGAAGGGCTGGTGGGGGCATGAGCACGGGCTCCGAGGAGACGACGACCGCCGCGCAGGCCTACCTCGACGGAGTGCGGGCCGCCCTCGCCGATCTCCCCGCGGCCGAGGTCGACGAGATCCTCGACGACGTGCGCGGCCACCTCGACGAGCTGACGGCCGAGCTGGGGGAGGGTGTCGAGCCACTGACCACACGCCTCGGCACCCCCGCGGACTACGCGGCCGAGCTGCGGGCCGCCGCCGGGTACCCGGCCGCAGCACCGGTCGCGGCGACCTCGCCGTGGCCGGCCCGCTGGGCGCTGGCCGGGATCCTGGTCGGAGCCGGCGGGCTCGCCCTCGGGACGCTGTCGCGCAACCCGCTGCTCGTGCTGATCGGCGTGCTCGCCCCGATCCCGGCGCTGGCCCTCATCGCCCGCGACGGCAAGGACGTGCCGTCGGTCGCGGCCCTGCCGGTGGTGCGTCGGTTCGTCGGTGCCGTCCCGCCGCCCGGATCGGCCGCCCGCGCGGTGACCGACTTCCTGGCGAGCCTGCAGCCGGCCTGGTGGCTGCTGCGGGCGGTGGTCGCGGGGCTGCTGGTGGGCGCCCTCTTCGGGGACCTCCTCGCGGCCGCCGTCCTGGCGGTGGTCGGCGTCCCGGTGTCGGTCTGGCTCGGGTTCGCCAGCAAGCGGGACCGGCGCTGGCTGTGGCTGGTCGTGCCGCTCAACGCGCTCGCCGTGGCGCTGGTGCCGCTGGCGCTCGACGGCTGGAACGTCCCCGGCGGCCACACGCGGGCGACCGCGTACCGCCCGCCGGCCGGCCTCTACCAGGACGACGGCCGCCCGATCCGCGACATCCGCCCCGTCGACGCCTTCGGCAACCCCCTCACCGGCGTGTACCTCTTCGACCAGGACGGCCGGCCGATCGACGCCCGCGCCGTGGACTACTGCTACGACCCGTACCCGACCGCCGCGTCGCCGACCGGCCCGGACCTGCGGCCCTACCCGCGCGGGACCAGGGAGGAGGACCCGGCCACGGGCCGCTGCCACACCGTCCCACCCCGCCCGCTGGTCGTCGCAGTGCCGCAGCCGACGCCGTCGGCCGCCGCACCGACCAGCGCACCGACCAGCGCACCGACCACCGCACCCCCCGCGGCCGCGCCGACGGGCTGACCCGCTACCGGGTGACGGCGGCCACGCGGGCGTCAAGAACGCGTCAACGTGGACCGGTCCCGGCGTCAACGGGCCGTTGCGGACCCACTCGATCGGGGCCGGCTCGGACGACCCTTCGACACGGCCCGCCACGGTGGCGGGCCGCTGCTCGGAGGTGTCCGTCATGGCCGACCTGGCCTACGCGTTGCTGCTGATCGGCGGTTTCGCGCTGCTGGTGCTGATGCTGCGGGGGCTCGACGCCCTGTGAACACCATCGCCTACGTCGTGGGCGGGCTGGTCGCGCTCGCCCTGCTCGGCTACCTGGTCGTCGCCCTGCTGCGCCCGGAGGAGTTCTGATGCTCCCGGACGTCGTCGCGGGGCTGCTGCAGATCGCGGCCCTGCTGATCCTCCTCGCGCTCGCCTACCGCCCGCTGGGCGACTACATGGCGCGCGTCTACTCCGACGAGCGCGACTGGGCCCTCGAACGGTGGCTCTACCGCCTCGTGCGGGTCGACTCCGGCGCCGAGCAGCGCTGGAGCGGCTACGCGGCCGGTGTGCTCGGCTTCTCGTTCGTCTCGGTGGTGCTGCTCTACCTGCTGCAACGCCTGCAGCCGCTGCTGCCCATGGCGTTCGGTCACGGTCCGGTCGAGCCGGCGATGGCGTTCAACAACGCGATCTCGTTCGTGACGAACACGAACTGGCAGAGCTACGTCCCCGAGCAGGTGCTCGGCAACACCGTGCAGACGGCCGGGCTGGCCGTGCAGAACTTCGTGTCGGCCGCGGTCGGCATGGCCGTCGCGGTCGCGCTGGTGCGCGGGTTCGCCCGGTCGGCCACGGAGCCGAATTCTGGCCGCCTGGGCAACTTCTGGGTCGACCTCACCCGCGGTGTCACCCGCATCCTGCTGCCGTTCGCCTTCCTCGCCGCGATCGTCCTGGTCGCGACGGGGGTCGTGATGTCGTTCTCCGCTGGGCTGGACGTGACGGCCGTCGACGGCGCGCAGCACACGCTGCCGCTGGCCCCGGCGGCGTCGCAGGAGGCGATCAAGGAGCTCGGCACCAACGGCGGCGGCATCTTCAACGCCAACTCCGCGCACCCGTTCGAGAACCCGAACGCGCTCTCGAACCTCTTCGAGATCTTCCTGCTGCTCGTGATCCCGGTCGCGCTGACCCGCACCTTCGGGACGATGGTGCGCAACACCCGGCAGGGCACCGTGCTGGTCGCGGTGATGGGCGCGATCTGGGGCGTGTTCGTCGCGCTGGCGTGGCTGGCCGAGGCCAACCCGAACGGGCCGGCCGCGGTCGCGGCCGGTGCGGCGATGGAGGGCAAGGAGGTCCGATTCGGCATCCCCGGCTCCACGCTGTTCGCCGTCTCGACGACGGGCACGTCGACGGGTGCGGTGAACTCCCTGCACGACAGCTTCACCGGCGGCGCCGGCGGGATCGCCCTGCTCAACATGCTGCTCGGTGAGGTCGCGCCCGGCGGTGTGGGCGCCGGCCTCTACGGGATCCTCGTGCTCGCCGTCATCGCCGTGTTCCTCGCCGGTCTGATGGTCGGGCGCACCCCGGAGTACCTCGGCAAGAAGCTGGGCCGCCAGGAGGTCACGGCAGCGTCGATCTCGATCCTCGCGATGCCGGCGATCGTGCTGATCGGGGCCGGGCTGGCGATCGCCCTGCCGGACACCTTGAGCGCGCTCGGCAACGACGGCGCGCACGGGTTCTCCGAGGTCCTCTACGCGTACGCGTCGGCCGCGAACAACAACGGCAGCGCCTTCGCCGGCATCACCGTCACCAGCGACTTCTTCCAGACCACGCTCGGGCTCGCGATGCTCCTCGGCCGGTTCGTGCCGATCCTCGCCGTGCTCAAGCTCGCCGGCGTCCTCGCGGAGCAGCGCCGCGTCGCGCCCGGCGCGGGGACCCTGCCCACCGACGGCGCCCTGTTCGGCGTGCTCGTCGGCGGCACCGTGCTGCTCGTCGCAGCCCTCACCTTCTTCCCGGCCATGGCGCTGGGGCCCATCGCGGAGGCACTCTCATGACGGTCCAGCTCGAGGAACGGCCGGTCGCGCCCGCCGCGGCGCGGTCGGTCGCCGCGGGCGCGTTCGCACCGGCACAGCTGTGGCGGTCCCTGCCCGAGGCGCTGCGCAAGCTCGACCCGCGCGCGCAGCTGCGCAACCCCGTCATGTTCGTGGTGTGGGTGGGGTCCGTGCTGGTCACGGTCTTCGCGATCCTCCAGCCGAGCGTCTTCGCGGTGCTGATCGCGGTGTGGCTGTGGTTCACCGTGCTGTTCGCGAACCTCGCCGAGGCCGTCGCGGAGGGCCGCGGCAAGGCACAGGCCCAGGCGTTGCGCGCGACCAAGCGCGACACCGTCGCCCGCCGGCTGACGGCGACGGGGGAGGAGCGGGTGCCCGGTACCGAGCTGCGCATCGGCGACCGCGTGGTCGTCGAGGCCGGCGAGACGATCCCCGGCGACGGCGACGTCGTCGAGGGCATCGCGACCGTCGACGAGTCCGCGATCACCGGTGAGTCGGCGCCCGTGGTGCGCGAGGCCGGCGGCGACCGCAGCGCCGTCACCGGCGGCACGACGGTGCTGTCGGACCGGATCGTCGTCGAGATCAGGACGCAACCGGGGGAGTCGTTCGTCGACCGCATGATCGCGCTGGTCGAGGGCGCGTCCCGGCAGAAGACGCCGAACGAGATCGCGCTGACGATCCTGCTGGCCGTCCTGACGATCATCTTCCTGCTGGCCGTCGTGGCGGTGGCGCCGATGAGCGCGTACGCGGGGCAGCAGCAGAACCTGATCGTGCTCACCGCGCTGCTGGTGTGCCTCATCCCGACCACCATCGGCGCGCTGCTCTCGGCCATCGGCATCGCCGGCATGGACCGGCTGGTGCAGCGCAACGTGCTCGCCACCTCCGGCCGGGCGGTCGAGGCGGCCGGCGACATCGACACGCTGCTGCTGGACAAGACCGGCACGATCACCTTCGGCAACCGGCGCGCGACCGAGCTGCTGCCGGCGCCCGGCGTCACGGTCGAGGAACTGGCCGCCGCCGCGCGCATGTCCAGCCTCGCCGACCAGACGCCGGAGGGCCGCAGCATCGTCGAGCTCTGCCATCAGCAGTACGGGCTGCCGGCCGAGGCCACCGCCGAGGAGGCGGTCGCGGAGTTCGTCCCGTTCACGGCGCAGACGCGGATGTCGGGCGCGGACATCGGCGGCCGCGAGATCCGCAAGGGTGCGGCGGCGACGGTCCTCGCCCGGGCCACGCGTCGAGAACGAACTTGTGGTGATCAACAGGGCGATTCGATCACCACAAGTTCGTTCTCGACGGTGCGGGCGGACGCCGAGCGGGTCGCCGACGAAGGGGGGACACCGCTCGTCGTGGCCGACGGCGATCGGGTGCTCGGCGTCATCCGGCTCTCCGACGTCGTCAAGCCGGGCATGGTCGAGCGGTTCGCGGAGCTGCGCGCGATGGGCATCCGCACGGTGATGATCACCGGCGACAACCCGCGCACCGCCCGTGCCATCGCGGCCGAGGCCGGCGTCGACGACCACCTCGCCGAGGCCACGCCCGAGGACAAGATGGCGCTGATCAAGAAGGAGCAGGAGGGTGGGCGGCTGGTCGCCATGACCGGCGACGGCACCAACGACGCGCCCGCGCTCGCGCAGGCCGACGTCGGCGTCGCGATGAACACGGGGACGGCCGCGGCCAAGGAGGCCGGCAACATGGTCGACCTCGACTCCGACCCGACGAAGCTCATCGAGATCGTCGAGATCGGCAAGCAGCTGCTCATCACCCGCGGCGCGCTCACCACGTTCTCCCTGGCCAACGACCTCGCCAAGTACTTCGCGATCCTGCCGGCGATGTTCGTCGCGATCTACCCCTCACTGGGCGCGCTGAACGTCATGGCGCTGGCGACGCCGGAGTCGGCGATCCTCTCGGCGGTGATCTTCAACGCGCTGGTGATCGTGGCGCTGATCCCGCTCGCGCTGCGCGGGGTGCGCTACCGCCCCACGAGCGCGGCTGCGCTGCTGCGCCGCAACCTGCTGATCTACGGGCTCGGCGGTGTGGTGACGCCGTTCGTCGGGATCTTCCTCATCGACCTGCTCGTCCGACTGATTCCGGGGCTGTAGACCATGCTCTCCCTCCTCACCCGCCAGACCGCGGCGGGCCTGCGCATCCTGGTGGCGTTCACGCTGCTCCTCGGGGTGGCCTACCCGGCCGCGGTGTGGGCGGTCGCCCAGCTCCCCGGGCTCTCCCGGCAGGCGGCGGGGTCGCCGGTCACGACGCCCGACGGGACCGTCGTCGGGTCGGCGCTGATCGGGATCGACCCGGTCGCCGCCGATCCGGCCACGGATCCGTGGTTCCACACCCGCCCGTCCGCAGCACCGGACGGCGCGTCCGGCGGCTCGAACAAGAGCACGTCCAGCACGGACCTGCTCGACGCCGTGACGAAGCGTCGCGCGCTCGTCGCCCAGCGGGAGGGCGTCGATCCGGCGCTCGTCCCGCCGGACGCGGTGACGGCGTCCGCGTCCGGCCTGGACCCCGACATCAGCCCGGCCTACGCGCAGCTGCAGGTCACCCGGGTCGCGCGGGTGACCGGGCTGCCCGTCGCGCGGGTGCAGCAGCTGGTCGCGCAGGCCACGTCCGGGCGAATCCTCGGCTTTCTGGGTGAGCCCACGGTGAACGTGCCGGAGCTGAACCTCGCCGTGCGAGGAGGATGACCGCATGAGACGGGGTGAGCTGCGCATTTACCTCGGCGCGGCGCCCGGCGTCGGCAAGACGTACGCGATGCTCGGCGAGGCGCGCCGGCGGATCGAGCGCGGCACCGACGTGGTCGCGGCGGTGGTGGAGACCCATGGCCGCGCCCGCACCGCCGAGCTGCTCGACGGCATCGAGGTGGTGCCGATGGTGGCGCTCGGCGGGCCACTGCAGGAGCTGGACCTCGACGGGGTGCTCGCCCGCAAGCCCGAGGTAGCGCTGGTCGACGAGCTGGCGCACACCAATGCACCCGGCTCGCGCCACGCCAAGCGCTGGCAGGACGTCGAGGAGCTGCTCGACGCCGGCATCGACGTCCTGACCACGGTGAACGTGCAGCACCTCGCCTCGCTCGGCGACGTCGTCGAGCGGATCACCGGCGTGCGCCAGCGCGAGACCGTGCCCGACGAGGTGGTGCGCCGGGCCGAGCAGCTCGAGCTGGTCGACATCACTCCGGAGGCGCTGCGCCGCCGCCTCGCGCACGGCAACGTCTACGCCGCCCACAAGATCGACGCGGCGCTCGCGAACTACTTCCAGCCGTCCAACCTCACGGCGCTGCGGGAACTGGCGCTGCTGTGGGTGGCCGACGAGGTCGACGTCGCGCTGCAGCGCTACCGCGCGCAGGCCCGCACCGACGAGGTGTGGGAGACCCGCGAACGCGTGGTCGTCGCGCTCACCGGCGACAGCGAGAGCGAGACCGTGCTGCGCCGCGCCGCCCGCATCGCGAAGCGGTCGGGGGCCGCCGAGTTGCTCGCCGTGCACGTCCTGCGCGGGGACGGGCTGGCCGGCCCGCCCGTCGGCGCGATCCCGCGGCTGCGGGCCCTGGCCGAGGAGGTCGGGGCGAGCTTCCACACGGTCGTCGGCGGCGAGAACGTGCCGGAGGCGTTGCTGGAGTTCGCCCGCGGCGCCAACGCCACCCAGCTCGTGCTCGGCACGTCCCGGCGCTCCCGCCTCGCGCGCGTGTTCGACGAGGGCATCGGCGCGAAGGTCGTCCAGGACTCCGGGACGATCGACGTGCACATGGTCAGCCACGCCGAAGCGGGCCGCGGACTGCGGCTGCCCGCACTGCGCACCGGGCTGTCGGAGCTGCGGAAGGTGCTGGGTTGGGCGCTCGCCCTGCTGCTCCCGGCGATCGCGACGGTGCTGGGCGTGCTGCTGCGCGACCTGATCGGGCTGTCCACCGACGTCGTGCTGTTCTTCCTGGCCACCGTCGTGGTGGCGCTGGTGGGCGGGCTCGGTCCGGCGCTGCTCGCGGCGGTGCTCGGCGGCCTGCTGCTCAACTTCTTCCTCACCCCGCCGATCTACTCGTTCACGATCAGCCAGCCCGAGAACGCCGTCACGGTCGTCGCCATGGCGGTCGTCGGGGTGCTCGTCGCGCTCGTGGTGGACCGTGCGGCGCGGCGGGCGGTGCAGGCCACGCGAGCGCGGGCCGAGGGCGCGTTGCTCGCCTCGTTCGCGCGCACCGTGCTGACCAGGACCGATCCGCTGCCGCGGCTGCTGGAGAAGGTGCAGGAGGCGTTCGGGCTGACGGCGGTGGCGCTGCTGGAGCAGGTGCCGCCCGGCAGCGACCACTGGACGTGCGTGGCGTCGGCGGGACCGGCCGGATGCCTCGACCCCGACGACGCCGACGTCGACGTCGCGGTGGAGACCGACCTGCACCTCATCGGGCTGGGCCGGACCCTGCCGGCGGCCGACCGGCGGCTCCTGGAGGTCGTGGGCGGGCAGGCGCTGCTCGCCCTGCGCAGCCAGCGCGCCGCGGCCGCCGCCGACGACTCGCGCCGGCGCGCGGAGGCCACGGAGATCCGCAGCACGTTGCTCTCGGCCGTCGGCCACGACCTGCGCAGCCCGCTGACCTCGATCAAGGCCGCCGCGAACAGCCTCGCCGACCCGACGTTGGACCTCCCTGAGGCCGACCGCCGCGAGCTCGCCGAGACCGTCGAGGAGTCGGTCGACCGGCTCAGCGCGCTCGTCGACAACCTGCTCGACTCCTCCCGGCTGGCCGCCGGCGCCGTCGAACCGCTGCTCGCGCCCGTCGGCTACGACGAGGTGGTGGCGCTCGCGCTGGTCGGGATCGAGGACCGTGGACGGGTGACCGTCGAGATCGACGAGTCGCTGCCCGACGTCGTCGCCGACGCCGGGCTGCTGGAGCGCGTCGTGGCCAACGTCGTGGACAACGCGCTGCGCCACGCGGCCGGCGCCCCGGTGGTGCTGCGCGCGAGCGCGTACGCCGACCGCGTCGAGCTGCGGATCGTGGACTCGGGGCCGGGCGTGCCGAAGCGCGAGCTGGACGCGCTGTTCACGCCGTTCCGGCGGCTGGGCGCGGACCCGAGCGACCGCGACGGACGCGCCGGGGTCGGGCTGGGGCTGTCGGTGGCCCGCGGCTTCCTGGACGTCATGGGCGGCACCTTGACGGCCGAGGACACCCCCGGCGGCGGCCTGACGGTCGTCGTGTCGCTCCCGGAGGCCCCGCGATGACCGCGCACCGCGTGCTCGTCGTCGACGACGACCCGCAGATCCTGCGCGCGCTGCGCATCAACCTCACCGCCCACGGCTACCAGGTGCTCCTCGCCCCCGACGGCGGCGCGGCGCTGCGCGCCGCCGCCGACGGCCGCCCCGACGTGGTGGTGCTCGACCTGGGCCTGCCCGACCTGGACGGCGTCGAGGTGATCGAGGGCCTGCGCGGCTGGACCACGGTGCCGATCATCGTGCTGTCGGCCCGCGTCGGGTCGGCGCACACCGTCCGCGCGCTCGACGCGGGCGCCGACGACTACGTCACCAAGCCGTTCGGGATGGCCGAGCTGTTGGCCCGGCTGCGGGCCGCGGTGCGCCGGGCCGCCGTCGCGACCGTCGACGGCGAGCCCGTCGTCGACGCGGGCGACTTCCGGGTCGACCTCGCCGCGAAGCGCGTGGTCCGCGCGGACGGCACCGAGGTGCACCTGACGCCGACGGAGTGGGGCGTGCTGGAGCTGCTGGTGCGCCACCGCGGCAAGCTCGTGGGCCAGAAGGAGCTGCTCCGCACGGTGTGGGGACCGAACTACGGCTCGGAGACCAACTACCTGCGCGTCTACATGGCGCAGCTGCGGCGCAAGCTCGAACCCGAGCCGGCGCACCCCAAGCACCTCATCACCGAGGCGGGCATGGGCTACCGGTTCGAGGTCTAACGGCCGAAGTCCTGCGTCCAGTACGACCCGTCGGCCGCGTAGCCGACGCCGATCGTGGTCAGCGTGCAGTCGAGGATGTTGCGCCGGTGCCCGGGCGACGCGAGCCACGCCTGCATCACCTCCGAGCTGGAGGTCTGGCCGACCGCGATGTTCTCGGCCCCCGGGTTCGGGTAGCCCGCGGCGCGCATCCGGTCGACGAAGTCGCGGCCGTTGCGGCTGTCGTGGTCGAAGTAGCCGCGACGGGCCATGTCGTCGCTGTGCGCCTGGGCGGCCCGGGTGATCCGCGAGTCGATGCGCAGCGGGGCGCAGCCGGCGCTCACGCGTGCCCGGTTGGTCAGCGCCACCACCTGTGACTCCTTGGCCGCGTCGACCGTGCCCGTCCGTGGCGACGCCGTGCCGGACGGGGTCGGCGTGGTCCGGGGAGTGGCGGAGGGGGAGCGGGTGGCGCTGGGCTGCGGGGTGGCGCTCGGGGTGCGGCTGGCCGCTGCCGTGGGCAGGACGATCGGACGTTCGCTGACCAGGGCGGACGGGGCGCTCGCCCGGTGCGACGTCAGCGCCGCGATCCCGACCCCGCCACCGAACGCGGCGATGCCCGCGACCGCGATGAGGACGGCCGCTCCACGCCGCCCGAGGTTGATCACGAAGCGATAACGTAGCAGGGTGACGAGTGGTGACGACGATTCGGCCGTTCGGCTCACAGCATGGGTGAGCGGTCGGGTGCAGGGCGTCGGGTTCCGGTGGTGGACGCGGTCGCGGGCGCTGGAGCTCGGACTCGTCGGCGAGGCGCGCAACCTGCCGGACCGCCGCGTCGTGGTCGTGGCCGAGGGCGATCGCAGGTCCTGCGAGTCGCTGCTCGACCTCCTCCGCGGTGACACCACCCCCGGCCGCGTCGACCAGGTCGCCGAGCAGTGGGGCACGGCCAGGGGTGGGCTGCGCGGGTTCAGCGAGGCCTGACGGCCACCGTGCCCTGGGCGGCGGCCACCACCTTCTCCTCGCCGTCCTCGGTCACGGCCACGACGTCGCACCGGCTCAGCACCTGCCGCGCGGTGGCGTGCTCGGCGACGGCATCGGCGCGCAGCACGCTCCCGACGGCCGGGCGCAGGTACGAGATCGTGAGGCCCGCGGTCAGCACGTCCGGCCCGACGAGTGCGGCCGCGGCGAACGTGAGGGCGTTGTCGGCGAGGTAGGCCAGGACCCCGCCGTGCACGAACCCGTTCTGCTGCAGCAGGTCGGCCCGCACGTCGAGCTCCAGCACCGCGCGGCCCGCCTCCACGGCCACCACGCGGGTGCCGAGCAGCACGGCGAACGGCTGGGTCGCGAGCCCGCGCGTCGCGATGTCCAGGTCGATCCCGGTCACAGGAAGTCCTTCAGGTCGGCGATGTCGATCATCGGGAGACCCCAGGCCAGCGCGAGCACCTCGGCCTCGGCGGCACCGGCCATCGTCCCGTCGGCCGACATGATCTCGCAGCAGACGCCGACGGGCGCGAGGCCGGCCGCCCGGCACAGCGCCACCGTCGCCTCCGTGTGCCCGGGCCGCTCGTCGAGCAGCCCGGGTCGTGCGCGCAGCGGGTGCACGTGGCCGGGACGCAGGAAGTCGGTCGCGGCCGCGTCCGGGTCGGCGAGGCGGCGGATCGTCGCGGCGCGGTCCGGGGACGACACGCCGGTGCCGGTCAGGCTCGCGAGGTCGACGGGCGTGCACCAGGCGGTGCCGTGCCGGTCGCCGCCGCCGGGAAGCGGCTCGATCCCCAACCGGTCGAGGACCTCCGGCGCGCTCGGCACGCAGGGCATGCCGCAGACCTCCCGCACGAGGAAGCGCATGGTGTCGGTGGCCAGCCGGTTCGCGGCCACGACGACATCGGCTTCGCCCTCGGTCGTCGGGTCCCACACCACCACGGCGCCGCCGGCCGCGATCTGTCGCACCACCTTGTCGACGCCGCTGCGCCCGTGCACGGCACCCGCCCACGGGAGGTTCGCCAGCACCGGCCCGGCCGCGACCGCGCGCCGGGTGGCCAGCCGGACCAGCCCGTCCAGCTCCAGGTTGACGCGCCGCCCGGGCGTGACCGCGTCGAGCGTGGTCAGGCTGCGGGTGTGCGGCAGCAGCACGACGCTGAAGCGGTCGCGCTGCACCTCCGCGACGGTGACGCTGACCCCGTCCACCGCGATCGGCGACTTCCCGACCAGCCCGTCCAGCAGCCGGGCCGGCGGCCGGATCCACACCCGCGCGCAGCCGTCCTCGTCGTCGACCCGGACAACCTTCCCGACGGCGTCGACGTACCCCTGGACGAGGTGCCCGTCGAGCGGGTCGCCGACGGCCAGCGGCACCTCCACGTTGACGCGGGCACCGGCGCCGAGCGCGTCGAACGTCGAGCGGTGCCGGGTCTCCGCCGACACCGTCACCGCGACCGTCCCGGCCTCGACGGAGCGCACCGTCAGGCGCACCCCGTCCAGGCACACCGCCCCGCCGGCCCGCAACGACCCGGCCGCCTTCGGCGCGTGCACCCGCACGTCCGCGCCGTCGATCTCCTGCACGTGACCGATCTCGGCCACCCGTCCTGTGAACACGATCCACCCACCTCTGCGTCAGCACGTAGCGGACGGGCCCGATCGACGTCGGGCCGGATGGCGGGGTGTCACCGCACGGTCCCGGACTCCCACCGGGTCGCTCCGCACCGGGCGGAGGTGGCCGACTGTGACGGCCACGCCTGGAATTGCACCAGGGCCCATCAGAGCACATACCCCTCGGTACGCTCTACCTTCGCCTCGTCCCCGGAGACCCTGCCCGTGCACCTCAAGAGCCTGACGCTGAAGGGCTTCAAGTCCTTCGCCTCGGCCACCACCCTGCGCCTCGAGCCGGGGATCACGTGCGTCGTGGGGCCGAACGGCTCCGGCAAGTCCAACGTCGTCGACGCGATCGCGTGGGTGCTCGGCGAGCAGGGCGCCAAGGCGCTGCGCGGCGGCAAGATGGAGGACGTCATCTTCGCCGGCACCTCCGGCCGCGCCCCGCTGGGCCGCGCCGAGGTCACGCTGACCATCGACAACTCCGACGGCGCGCTGCCCATCGACTACGCCGAGGTGTCGATCACCCGCCGCACGTTCCGCGACGGCGCAGGCGAGTACGAGATCAACGGCTCGTCCTGCCGCCTGCTCGACGTGCAGGAGCTGCTCTCCGACTCCGGCATCGGCCGCGAGATGCACGTCATCGTCGGGCAGGGCCAGCTCGACGCCGTGCTGCAGAGCAAGCCCGAGGACCGGCGCGCGTACATCGAGGAGGCCGCCGGCGTCCTCAAGCACCGCAAGCGCAAGGAGAAGGCGCTCCGCAAGCTGGAGGCGATGCAGGCCAACCTGACCCGCCTCACCGACCTCACCGGCGAGCTGCGCCGTCAGCTCAAGCCACTCGGTCGCCAGGCCGAGATCGCCAGGCGGGCCCAGGCCGTGCAGTCCGAGCTGCGCGACGCCCGCCTCCGGCTCGCCGCCGACGACCTGGTCACCCTGCGGGACGAGATCGCCCGCGAGGAGGCGGACGAGGCCAGCGCCCGCGCCCGGCGCGCCGAGACCGAGGAGCAGCTCTCCGTCGCCCGCGTGCAGCAGGAGGAGCTGGAGGCCGCGCTCGCCGCGGACGCGCCGAAGCTCGCCGCCGCTCAGGACACCTGGTATCGGCTGTCCGCGCTCGCCGAGCGCCTGGCCGGCACCGTCCGGCTGGCGAACGAGCGGCGCCGGCACCTCGCGGACCCGGTCGAGACCCGAACCCCCGGTCGCGACCCCGACGAGCTGGAGGCAGAGGCCGACGCCATCGCCGAGGAGGAGGACCTGCTGGTCGAGGCCGTCGTCGAGGCGCGGCGGGCGCTCGCTGAGGTGATGGAGGAGCGTGCCGAGCACGAGCGCACCCTCGCCGCCGCCGAGCGCGCGCACCTCGCCGCCGTCCGGGCGCTGGCCGACCGCAAGGCCGGGCTCGCCACGCTCGCCGGCAAGGCCGAGGCGCTGCGCAGCGGCGCCGCCGCTACCGCCGACGAGATCGAGCGGCTCTCCGAGGCGCTGGCCGAGGCGCAGGAACGCGCGTCGGCGGCCCGCGGCGAGCTCGACGACGCGCGCGCCGAGCTGGGCGAGCCCGGCGAGGCCGACCCCCAGCTCGACCAGCGGCTGGACCAGGCCAAGGAGGCGTTCGAGACGGCCCGCACCCGCGTCGCTGAGCTCGTCGCCCGCGAGCGGGAGCTGGAGCAGCAGCGCGCGCACTGGCGGGCCCGCGTCGACGCGCTGTCGGTGGGACTCGCCCGCAAGGACGGCTCGGCCTCCCTGACCGACACCGAGGGTGTGCTGGGGCCGCTGTCCGGCCTGATCACCGTCGAGCCCGAGGCGCGCACCGCGGTCGCTGCCGCGCTCGGCGAGCTGGCCGAGGCGCTCGCCGTCGCCGACGTCGACAGCGCCCGCTCGGCCCTGGAGCTGCTGCGCGGCCGGGACGCCGGGCGCGCAGCGCTGCTGGTCGCGGGCGGGAAGCCGCCCGCCGCCCGCGGCCCGGTCCCGGATGGCGGGCGCTGGGCGGCCGAGGCGATCGGTGGCTCGGGGCCGGCGGTCGCCGCCGTGCGGGCGCTGCTCGACGGCGTGGTGATCGTGCCCGACCTCGCCGCTGCCGTCCGCCTCGTGCAGGCCGAGCCGGCGCTGACCGCCGTCACCACCGCCGGTGACCTGCTCGGCGCGCACCGCGCCGCCGGCGGCTCCGGCACCGCGTCCAGCGCGCTCGACGTGCAGGCCGCCGTCGACGAGGCCTACGAGCGCCGCGAAGCCGTCGAGCAGGAGCTGGCCCGGCTGCGGCCCGCCCTCGAGGGGGCGCGCGCCGAGGAGGCCGCCCGCCAGAACGACGTCGAGACCGCGCGGCGGGCGCGCGGCGACGCCGAGCAGCAACGCGCCGCCGGCGCCGCCCGCCTCGGTCTGCTCGACCAGGCCACCCGATCCGCCGAGGCCGAGGCCGCGCGGCTCAAGGAGCGCCGCGACGCCGTCGAGGCCCGCCGCTCCGACGCCCTGCTCGCGCTGGAGGCCGCCGAGCAGCAGCTCGCCGTCGCCGAGGACGAACCCGTCGACGACGAACCCGACACCGAACTGCGCGACGCCGCCGCCGACGCACTCGCCACCTCCCGTTCCGCCGAGGTCGACGCCCGGTTGGCCCTGCGCACCGCGGAGGAGCGCGCCCGCGCCATCGCCGGGCGCGCCGAGTCGCTGCGCCGCCAGGCCACCTCGGAGCGCCTGGCCCGCGAACGCGCCGCCACCGCCCGGCAGGCCCGCGAGCGCGACGCCGCCATCGCCTCGCTCGTCGCCGACGCGGGGGAGCGGGCGTGCGCGGCCATCGAGGAGTCCCTGGCCGCGGCCGTCGCCGAGCGCGACGCCGCCGAGGCCGCCCGCCGCGCCCGCGAACAGGCGCTCGGTGAGGCCCGCGTGGTCACCGGCCGGCTGACGGCGCTCATGGAGAAGCTCACCGACGCCGTCCACCGCGACGAGGTGCTGCGCGCCCAGCAGCGGATGCGCCTCGAGCAGCTCACCGAGAAGGTGCTCGCCGACCACGGCCTCGGCGTCGACGACCTCGTCGGCGAGTACGGGCCGCACGTCCCCGTCCCGGCGTCGGCGCAGGAGATGGCCGAGTACGAGGCGGCGAAGGAACGCGGCGAGGACGTCACCGCGCCCCCGCCCATGCCGTTCGACCGCGCCACCCAGGAACGCCGCGCCCAGCGCGCCGAGAAGGACCTCACGCTGCTCGGCAAGGTCAACCCCCTCGCCCTGGAGGAGTTCGCGGCGCTGGAGGAGCGCTACCGCTTCCTCTCCACTCAGCTCGAGGACCTCAAGAACACCCGCCGCGACCTCTTCACGGTGGTCCGCGAGGTCGACGAGAAGATCCTCGAGGTCTTCACCCAGGCCTGGGAGGACGTCGCCCGCGAGTTCGGCATCGTCTTCCAGACGCTCTTCCCCGGCGGCGAGGGCCGCCTGGTGCTCACCGACCCCGACGACATGCTCACCACCGGCATCGAGGTCGAGGCCCGCCCGCCCGGCAAGAAGGTCAAGCGGCTGTCGCTGCTGTCCGGCGGCGAACGCTCCCTCACCGCGATGGCGCTGCTCGTCGCGATCTTCCGCGCCCGCCCCTCCCCGTTCTACGTCCTCGACGAGATCGAGGCCGCCCTCGACGACGTCAACCTCCGCCGCCTCATCGCCCTCATGGAGGAGCTGCGCTCCACCAGCCAGCTCATCGTCATCACGCACCAGAAGCCGACCATGGAGGTCGCCGACGCCCTCTACGGCGTCTCCATGCGCGGAGACGGCATCACCACGGTGATCTCTCAAAGGCTGCGGCCGGCGAGCTGAGCCGTTCAAGGAGATCCTGCTCGGGGTGCGGATCGCTGCCGCGCTGCTTCCGCCCCTCGGCCCTGACGGGCCCGCGGTGCGGGTCAGCCTGCCCCCCGAACAACCTGGATCATCCTCCTGTTTTCGCTGGTCACGGGCACCATCCTGCGGTAGAATCGAACACATGGTCGATGCTGAGGAGTGGGTCGGGGTACCCGACTCGCTGCTGCTCGACGGCTCCCCGTCCCCCGCGGCGGTGCAGCCGTCGGGATGGTTGGCGCTCGAACTCGACCAGTACTTCGCCGACCCCTCCACCCTCGACGACCCGGCCCTGATCGACGCGCTTGTCGGCTACGAACGAGTGGTGGCGTGGGCGCAGGCCAGGCAAGCCCGGCTGATCGCGGAACTGTCCGCGCGGCGGGCCGAACCGGGCGGGGTGACCGACTGGGCCGCCGACGAGGTCGGCACCGCGTTGCACCTGTCGTCCGGGACGGCGGCGTTTCGCACCCGCCAAGCCGAGGCGCTGGTGTCGCGGCTGCCGGACACCCTGGCCGCGTGGGAAGCCGGCCTGTTGGATCAGCGGCGGGTCACGGTGATCACCGAAGGCACCGCGAATCTGTCCGACGAGCACGCCGCCCTGGTGGAAGCCCGGGTGTTGCCGCGTGCGCCGCGGCAGACCGCGGCGCAGCTGCGGGCCGCCGTCAAGCGGGCGATCATCGCCGCCGACCCCGCTGGTGCGCAAGAACGGCACGAGCGGGCACGCCGGGATCGGCGGGTCGCGGTCAACCCCGAACCCGACGGCATGGCCTCGCTATGGGCGCTACTCCCAGCCCCGGACGCGGTCGCCGCGTACGAGTGGCTCACCCGGCTGGCCCGCGGGTGCGGCGCCGAGGATCCGCGGTCGATGGATGAGCGGCGTGCTGACCTGTTGGCGGATCTGCTGTCCGGCCGGGTCACCAACCCCGACCTGGCGCTGCCGACCCCGGTGAACCCGGGCAAACCGCTGGTGCAGCTGCTGATGCCGATGACCAGCCTGTTCGGGCTCACCGACGACCCGTGCGAGCTGCTCGGGTACGGCCCGATCACCGCCGAGATGGCCCGCGAGATCGCCGCCACCGCGGTGTGGCGGCGCCTGTTGTTCGACCCCGCCACCGGGGCCCTGCTCGATCACGGCCGCACCACCTACACCCCGCCCGCCGCGCTGGCCGAGTTCGTGCGGGCGCGGGATGTGTACTGCCGCTTCCCCGGCTGCCGCCGCAAGGTCGTCAACGGCGAACTCGACCACATCACTGCTTTCGCCGACGGTGGCGCGACGAGCGCGGCCAACCTGGCCGGCTACTGCGTACGGCATCACCACCTGAAACACGCCGGTGGCGGTTGGCAGGTCCGCGCCCTGCCCGACGGCGGGCTGGAGTGGATCACCCCGACCGGGCACACCCACATCACCCGGCCCTACGACTACCGCGCCGACCCAGACCCACCCTGAACGGCGGCGGCAACAGCACCGTCGAACCCGTGATCGCAGCCCGGAGCACCGGTTCGGGCTTCTTGGGGGACTTCGCGTTGGAGGGTGTTCGGCATGACCCGCGCGACCCGCTTGTGGTTGACCGCTGCCCGGGTGCAACTGCGTCGGTAGCTCGGCAGTGATCCGCGGCCGCCCGCAGGTGGTGTCCGCGGCATGCGCTGCGGCGAGTGCGGCATTGGCGGCGGCCCGAGCGGCTGGGCGGGGCGGCGCCTTTCCATGCGTAGAACGGGGAACGCTCGATCTCCACGAGCGTTCCCAGCCGCTTCACCGTCCTGCCCGGACGGGCAGAGGTTGGGGGTCGTGGTGTGGTCAGCGTTGGAGAGCCAGACGAAGTGGAAGCGGCTCACCAGTTCGTCTGCCCGGCGAACGTGGCCTGCGGCGCAGAATCCGGCGCATTGAGTTCGGGCCGCACGCCTGTTGGTGGCCGGCTCGACGAGCGGCCGGGCGGCTGCGGTGCCGTCCGCGGCGGTCTTGCGGGCGGTGCCGAGCTGGTCGAGGGGGGTCCGTAGCGTGCTGCGCTCGATCCCCGGGTCCTCGGCGATGCCGCGCGGAACAGGGTCGAGGCGCTGACCACGCTGCGTTCGCAGCCCCCGGTTCGCGCGGGGTGGGCATCCCTCCCCACCGGCGGCGCTCGCCCACGAACTCGCCGACGTACGCGGCCAGGAGGGGATCCACCGACCGGACACACCCACCCTGAGCCAGGTCGGCGGGCTCCATGACAGGGTGTGGGCGTGACTCCGGCAACCCTGTGGACCGTCATCGCGGTCGTCGCCGTGGTGGTGCTCGTCGCGCTCGTGGCCGGGCTGGTGCTCTACCGGCGCCGGCGCATCAGCCTGCGCGAATCCGAGCAGGTCGAGCGCGGCGGTGGGGACACCGCGGTCGCGCCGCCGCGCAAGGCCAACGAGTACAAGGCCGGCGGCGGGTTCGACTTCTCCGCGGGCACCGACACCCCGCCCGCGGCCCCGCGCCCGCGCACCCCGAAGGCGGAGACCGCGCCGCCGACGGCTGCGCCCGACCGCATCGCCCCTGCCGAGACCAGCGCAACCGCGGAGAGCAGCGCGCCCCCGGAGAGCGCCGCGCCGGAGACCGCTGCGCCGGAGACTGCCGCGCCGGTCGAGTCCACCCCCAGCACCCCTGCGCCGGTGGAGCCGGACGCGCCTGCGCCCACCACGGCTGCGGCTGCCTCGACCCCGGTCACCACGGCCGATCCGTCCCGCAACGGTGCGGCGCCCCCCGCGCCCGTCGACGAGATCGCCCCCGCCGAGGGCCGCCTGGAGCGGTTGCGGGGGCGGCTGTCCCGGTCCCGTTCCGGGCTCGGGCAGAGCCTGCTCGGCCTGCTCGGTGGCGGGGAGCTGGACGAGGAGTCGTGGGAGGACGTCGAGGCGACCCTGCTCGCGGCGGACCTCGGCCCGGAGATGACGGCCGAGCTGGTCGACACCCTGCGCACCGAGCTGGCCCGCCGCGCCGTCCGCACCCCCGACGAGGCGAAGGCGCTGCTGCGCGAGGTGCTGACCGACGCCTTGCGCTCGGATCTGGACCGGTCGGTGCGGGCGCTGCCGCACGACGGACGGCCGGCGGTGCTCCTCGTCGTCGGCGTGAACGGCACCGGCAAGACCACCACCACCGGAAAGCTGGCCCGGGTGCTGGTGGCGAGCGGCCGGCAGGTCGTGCTGGGCGCCGCCGACACCTTCCGCGCAGCTGCGGCCGAGCAGCTCGCGACCTGGGGCGAACGGGCGGGCGCCACGGTGATCCGCGGGCCGGAGGGGGCCGACCCGGCCTCCGTCGCGTTCGACGCGGTGAAGCAGGGCGCCGAGGAGGGCGCCGACGCGGTCCTGCTCGACACGGCGGGTCGCCTGCACACCAAGACCGGCCTGATGGACGAGCTGGGCAAGGTGAAGCGGGTGGTGTCGCGCCAGTCGCAGGTCGACGAGGTGCTGCTCGTCCTCGACGCCACGACGGGCCAGAACGGGCTCACCCAGGCCCGCGTCTTCGGTGACGTGGTCGACGTGACCGGGGTGGTGCTCACGAAGCTCGACGGCACCGCGAAGGGCGGCATCGTGTTCCGGGTGCAGCGCGAGCTGGGCGTTCCGGTGAAGCTGGTCGGCCTCGGCGAGGGACCGGACGACCTGGCGCCGTTCGAGCCCGCCGCGTTCGTCGAGGCCCTGCTGGGTTGAGATCGGCCCCAAGGCCTCCGGTCCGGGTAACCGGCCCGTAACCTCGTGCGCCTCCTCGTTCACGGAGGCGCAACATTGGTCGCCTGCGCCTGAAACACGACGCACTGAGTATTCCTCCAGCCTGGCCGACAGCAGGAGGGAAACCGTGCTCAATTCCGGCGACACCGCGTGGGTCCTCGCGAGCGCAGCGCTCGTGATGCTCATGACCCCCGGACTGGCGTTCTTCTACGGCGGCATGGTCCGCAGCAAGAGCGTCCTCAACATGCTCATGATGAACTTCATCGCGCTCGCCGTGGTCGGCGTGCTGTGGGTGTTCTACGGGTTCAGCATCTCCTTCGCCAACGACGCGACGGGCCTCGGCCTGTTCGGCAACTTCGACTTCGTCGGCCTGCAGAACACCGTCGGCAAGCTGGCCGGCTTCGCCGTCACGGCGAACCCGGAGACCGGCGTGGCGGCGGCCCCGTGGCCCGGACCCGATGCGCTGCCCGTGCTCGCGTTCGCGATGTTCCAGCTGATGTTCGCGGTGATCACGCCGGCCCTGATCTCGGGGGCCATTGCCGACCGGGTCAAGTTCTGGAGCTGGTCGCTCTTCATCGCGCTCTGGGTGACGATCTGTTACTTCCCGGTGGCGCACTGGGTCTTCTCGTTCGACGGGTTCGTGAGCGCTGACGCGATCGGCGGTTGGATCGCCAACGCCGCGCACGGCATCGGCGCGCTGGACTTCGCCGGTGGTACCGCGGTGCACATCAACGCCGGTGCTGCGGGTCTCGCGCTGGCGCTGCTGCTCGGCAAGCGCCGCGGGTGGCCGAAGGAGCCGATGCGCCCGCACAACCTGCCGTTCACGCTGCTGGGTGCGAGCCTGCTGTGGTTCGGCTGGTTCGGGTTCAACGCCGGCTCGGCGCTGACCGCCGGTGACCTCGCCTCCGTCGCGTTCACCAACACGATGGTCGCCACCTCGGCCGCCACGCTCGGCTGGCTCGTCGTCGAGCAGTTCCGCGACGGCAAGCCCACCACCCTCGGCGCCGCCTCCGGTGCCGTCGCCGGCCTCGTCGCCATCACGCCCGCTGCCGGCTACGTCTCCCCGATCGGCGGCATCGCGATCGGTTTCATCGCCGGTGTGGTCTGCGCACTGGCGGTGGCTCTGAAGTTCCGGTTCGGCTTCGACGACTCGCTCGACGTGGTGGGCGTCCACCTGTTCGGCGGTCTGACCGGCACGCTGCTGATCGGCTTCTTCGGCACGACGTCGGTCAACTCGCTCGGCGGCGACGGCCTGTTCTACGGCGGCGACGCGTCGCTGCTGGGCAAGCAGGCCCTCGCGGCCGTCAGCGTGATGGTCTTCTCCTTCGTCACGGCCTTCGCGATCGGTGCGCTGATCAAGTACACGATCGGCTTCCGCGTCAGTGTCGAGGAGGAGGTCACCGGCGTCGACGAGGTCGAGCACGCGGAGACCGCGTACGACTTCTCCACCCTGCGTGGTGGCACCGGCCTGAGCAGCAACTCCCTGCCCGCCACGTCGTCCGACGCCAAGGTCACCGTCACTGCAGGCAAGGAGAGCTGAGCCGATGAAGCTCGTCACGGCGATCGTCAAGCCGTTCGTGCTGGAGGACGTGAAGGGGGCGCTGGAGCAGATCGGCGTGCTCGGCATGACCGTCAGCGAGGTCCAGGGCTACGGCCGGCAGAAGGGCCACACCGAGGTCTACCGGGGTGCGGAGTACTCCGTCGACTTCGTGCCGAAGGTGCGCGTGGAGGTCGTCGCCGACGACACCCTCGCCGACAAGGTCGTGGACGCGGTGGTCGAGGCCGCCCGCACCGGCAAGATCGGTGACGGGAAGGTCTGGGTGACCGCTGTCGAGAGCGTGATCCGGGTGCGTACCGGCGAACGCGGGAACGACGCCATCTGAGCAACGACCGGCCCGGGCCCGTCGCACGACTCGTGCGGCGGGCCCGTGGCCGCTTCACCGAACATCCGGACAGATCGGACAAACGGCGTGAAGCTGGTCACCGCTGTCGTGCAGCCCTTCGCAGTCGCGGACGTCCGCGCTGCGCTGGACCGCATGGGGATCGCGGCGGAGACGGTGTCCGAGGTGTCCGGGGTGGGCCGCCAACGCGGTCACACCGAGATCTATCGAGGTGCGGACTACCGCGTCGACCTCGTGCCGAAGGTGCGGGTCGAGGTCGTGGTCGCGGACGAGGCCGTCGAGCAGGTACTCGCGGAGCTGACCGCGGCCGCGCGGACGGGCAGGATCGGGGACGGCAAGGTGTGGGTCACGACGATCTCCACGGTCGCGGAACGGGGTGCCGGAGCGCGGTGAGAACGGCTGCGGCGTCGGGGGACGCAGGAGACCTGGTCAAGGCGAAGGCGGTGCTGCTGGAGCCAGGTCCTGGGAAGAAACGGCTCAGCCCGGAGGCGCTCCGGGCCGCGCTGGTGGATCTGCACGACTTCTGGCTGTCGTCGCGGGCCACGTCGATCGGGATCAGCGACCGCGCCGCGCTCGTCGCGGTGGGCGCGCTGGGCCGGCGTGAGCTCGCGCCCTGGTCGGACCTGGACCTCGTGCTGCTGCACGACGGTCGCAAGGACGTCGAGCGGCTCGCCGACGCGCTCTGGTACCCGCTGTGGGACGCCGGGATCGGGCTCGACCACTCGGTCCGCACGCCGGGCCAGGCGGTGCAGGTGGCCGCGACGGACCTGCGCGCCGCGTTCGGCCTGCTCGAGGCCCGCCACATCGCCGGCGACAACGCCCTCACCACGAAGGTCAGCGACGCCGTCCGGCAGGCGTGGCGGGCGGGCATCCGCACGCGCTACGACGAGATCGCCGACGCGGCGCGGGCGCGCTGGGAGAAGGTCGGCGACGTCGCGCACCGGATCGAACCCGACCTCAAGAGCGGCCACGGCGGGCTCCGCGACGTCCAGCTCCTCGACGCGTTGGCGGCCGCGCAGCTGATCGACCGGCCGTCCGCCGACGTCGTCGAGGCGCGGCGGTTGCTGCTGGACGTCCGCACGGAGCTGCACCGCCTGGCCGGCCGCGCCCGCGACGTCCTGCGCGCGCAGGACGCCGACGAGGTCGCTGCCGCGTTGGAGATCGCCGACCGGTTCGAGCTGGCCAGGGCGCTGTCCGGGGCGGCGCGGTCGATCGCGTTCGCGGCCGAGGTGGGCCTGCGCTCTGCCCGGTCGGCGCTGCCTCGCCGGGGGTTGGCGGCGCTGCGCCGCGCGCCCGTGCGGCGCCCGCTCGACACGGGCGTCGTCGAGCACGCCGGCGAGGTGACGCTGGCCCGCGACGCCACCGCTGCCCGGGACCCCGCCCTGATGCTGCGGGTCGCGGCGACCGCCGCGCGCACCGGCTACCCGATCGCCGCCGGCACCCTGCACCGGCTCGCCGACACCGCTCCCGAGCTGCGCGAGCCGTGGCCGCGGGCCGCCCGCGGCGAGCTGCTGTCGCTGCTCGGCGCCGGCCGGGCGATGGCGGAGGTCGTCGAGGCCCTGGACCGCACCGGTCTCTGGGGCCGGCTCTTCCCGGAGTGGGGTGTGGTGCGGGACCTCCCGCCGCGGGACCGCGCCCACGTGTGGACGGTGGACCGGCACCTCGTGGAGACGGCGGCGCAGGCCGCCCGGCTGACCACCCGCGTGGCGCGGCCCGACCTGCTGCTGGTGGGATCGCTGCTGCACGACATCGGCAAGGGCCGCGGCGGCGACCACTCGATCGTGGGGGAGTCGCTGGCCCTGCAGGTGAGCAGGCGGTTGGGCTTCGCCGAGCAGGACGTCACGATCCTCGGGGCGATGGTCCGCCACCACCTGCTGCTCCCGCACACGGCCACGCGCCGCGACCTCGACGACCCGGCGACGGTCGCCAGGGTCGCGGAGACGCTCACGGCGGAGGTCGGCCCCCATGCCGGGCTGCTGCTGGACCTGCTGGCGGCGCTCGCCGAGGCCGACTCGCTGGCCACCGGGCCGGGCGTGTGGAGCCCGTGGAAGCAGCAGCTGATCGGCGACCTGGCCCGGCGGTGCCGCACCTTCCTGGCCGGCGAGCCACTGCCGGCGCCAGCGGTCACGACGGCGGCCGAGGTGGCGCTCGCCGCGGCCGTGGTGGCGGAGGGCCGCCCGCAGCTCGCCGTCACCGAGTCCGGCTCCGACGAGCCCGCCACGGTCGCGATCGCGATGCCGGACCGCGGCGGGTCGCTGTCCGCCGCTGCGGGGGTGCTGGCGCTGCACTCGCTGGAGGTGCACGCCGCCGAGCTGCGCACGGTCACGTCCGGGGACGTCGAGGTGGCGGTGTTCACCTTCACCACCTCGCCCCGGTTCGGCCGCCTGCCCGACCCGGCGTTGATGCGGTCCGACCTGGTCCGCGTCTTGGACGGCGGGCTCGCCCTGGACGAGGCGTTGGCCCGCAAGGAGCGCGACTACGCGCCGGCGATGGCGGTCGCCGACGCCGCGCCGGCGCGGGTCCTGTGGTTCGACGACGAGGCCAGCGGCGCGGTCGTGCTGGAGCTCCGCGGCACCGACCGCATCGGCCTGCTGCACCGCATCGCGGCCGCGCTGGAGAAGTCCGGCGTCGAGCTGCGGTGGGCCCGGGTGGCGACGCTCGGCGCCTCGGTCGTCGACTCGTTCTGCCTGGAGGCCGCCCCCGACGGCGACCGCGTCCGGATCGAGGAGGCGGTGCTGGCTGCGGCCGACATCGGGTGAGAGCGCCTGACGCCTGCGGCGGGGATCAGCATCACCGGACGGGGTGGTAGCTCTCCGCCCGCTCCAGCACGCCGGCCTCGCCGGTGCCGTCCATCGCGATCTCCGCGACTTCGACCCCGTCGAGGTCGGCCTGGCCGGCGTGCGCGGCCTCGTCGACGACCAGTTGCCGATCGGCCGCGGCGAGGAGGGTGTGCCCGGTGCGCAGCACCCCGATGGCGAGCAGGACGGCGACCGCGCCGACGTAGAACGGCACGTGCACGTTCAGGTGCTCGGCGAGCAGGCCGGCGACGAACGGGGCGAGGCCGCCGCCGATGAACCGGATGAACCCGTACGCCGCCGATGCGACGGGCCGGTCGACGGGCGCGACGAGCATGACGGCCTGGGTGGTGAGGGTGTTGTTGATGCCGATGAGCGCGCCGGACGCGATCACGCATACGACCAGGGTCGCGGTCGACGAGGTGAAGGTGGCGATCACCGCGAGCACGATCGCGAAGAGCAGCAGGTTCACGTACAGGGTCGGGGCGGTGCCGAACCGGGTCTGCAGCCGGGGCGCGACGAGCACCGAGAAGATCGCGACGAGCAGGCCCCAGCCGAAGAACACCGCACCCAGCTCGTAGATCGAGAGCCCCATGGGGAACGGGACGTAGCCGAGCATCGTGAAGAAGCCCCAGTTGTAGAGCAGCGCGGTCACACCCATGACGAGCAGGCCGCGGTGGCGCAGCGCCTTGATCGGCTCGCTGATCGACGCGCGGTGGGCCGGCCGCGGGGTCGCCGGCACGAACGCGACGGTGGCGACGAGCGCGATCGCCATGAGCACCGAGACGCCGAAGAACGGGCCGCGCCAGCTGATGTTGCCCAGCAGCGCGCCCAGCAGCGGGCCGCAGGCGATGCCGATGCCCAGCGCCGTCTCGTAGAGCACGATCGCGCCGGCGAAGCCGCCGCTGGCCGAGCCCACGATGACGGCCAGGGAGGTGGCGATGAAGAGGGCGTTGCCCAGGCCCCAGCCGGCGCGGAAGCCGACGATGCCGCCAATGGTGTCGGACGCGCCGGCGAGTGCGGCGAACGCGACGATCAGCACGAGCCCGGCGATGAGGGTGTTCTTCGCGCCGATGCGCGTCGACACCCACCCCGTGACGAGCATGGCGACGGCGGTGACGACGAGGTAGCTGGTGAACAGCAGCGTGACCTGGCTCGGCGACGCGTGCAGCTGGGTGGAGAGCGCCGGCAGGATCGGGTCGACCAGGCCGATGCCCATGAACGAGATCACGCAGGCGAACGCGACGGCCCACACGGCACGGGGCTGGCGGAAGGGACTGCTCATGGGTTATTTGTATAGCACAGCTAACTAACAGAGCCGACCCGATCGTGACGCACCAGACCCGGCAGGATGCCTGCGTGCGGATCGTGGTGCTGCGGCACGCCGAGAGCCTCGGCAACATCGACGAGAGCGCCTACTGCCGCATCCCCGACCACGCCCTGCCGCTGACCGCCGCCGGCAGGGCACAGGCCGCGGCCGCCGGACCGGCCGTGCGGGCGGTACTGGGCACCGGCCCGGTCGCCGCCTACGTCAGCCCGTACGTGCGCACCGTCGAGACCTACCGGCTGCTCGGCATCGACGACCTGGTCAGCCGCTACGTGCCGGAGCCGCGGCTGCGCGAGCAGGACTGGGGCAACCTGCAGGACCCGGCCGAGCAGGTCGTGCAGAAGCGGCTGCGCCACGAGTTCGGGCACTTCTTCTACCGGCTCGCGCACGGCGAGTCCGGCGCCGACGTCGACGACCGCGTCGCGAGCTTCGTCGACCAGCTCGAGCACCGCGTCGCCGAGGACCCGCACCACCCCGACACGGCGCTCCTCGTCTCGCACGGGCTGACGACGCGGCTGCTGTGCCGTCGGGTGTTCTCCTGGAGCGTCGAGCTGTTCGAGTCGCTCTCCAACCCGGGCTACTGCGCCCTCCACGTGCTGACCAGCGAGAACGGGAGCTGGCGGCTGGACCGCCCGTTCGACCAGTGGCGGCCCAGCCCCGACGGCACCGTCCAGACCGGGTAGCTCCTCAGGCGAGGCAGGTCAGCGGCTTGCCGCCGTTGTAGGTGACCATGTCCGCGAGAGCGGCCATGACGTCGATCGGTCCGCCGCGGGGGTGCCCGTCGAGCTCGGCGTAGGCGCGGTGCAGGTTGCCGACGATCCGCTCGGCATCGGGCCAGTCGGCGAACCGGCCGAGGTCGGTGTCCTGCGCGGCCTGCAGCGGGGTGATGCCCGCGGCCCGGCCCCGCTCCGCCAGGTCCAGCACGAACCGCAGGTAGTCCAGGGTGGCGTCGAGCGGGCCGCGATCGTGGAAGACAGGGCCGTGGCCGGGGACCGTCGTCGTCGCGCGCAGCGGCGCCACCACGTTCTCCAGCACGTCGACGGCGCCGGCGACCGAGCCCATGAGCAGGAACGGCGTGCCCCCGTTGAAGATCAGGTCGCCGCAGAAGAGCGTGGCCCGCTCCGGGAACCAGACGAGGGAGTCGTTCGTGGTGTGCGCGGCCGTCCCGACGTGGCGCACCTCGGCCCGCAGGTCGCCCACGTGCACCGTGACGCCCTCGGTGAAGGTCAGGAACGGCGGTTCCAGTGGCAGCGATCCCCAGTCCGGGCTGTCCCAGAACGGCAGCTCCCGGGGCGGCCCGAAGGCGAGCATCTCCGCCCGGGTGCGCTCGTGCGCGACGATCGTGGCGGTGCCGAACAGGGCGTTGCCCCAGGTGTGGTCGCCGTGGTGGTGGGTGTTGACCAGCGTGCGGACCGGTGCCGCGGTCACCGAGCGGATCGCGTCGACGAATGCCCGGGTGCGTCGCTCGGTGGAACACGAGTCGACGGCGACCACGCCCTGCGGGCCCACCGCGAACCCGGTGTTGTTGATCCACCACGTGCCGTCGGGCTGGATGTAGGCGTGGATCCCGTCGCTGACCTCTTCGAGCCGCGGCGGGCCGGGGACGGTGATGTCGTGGGTGTGCGCGCTCATGCGTGCTCCTTCCGCAGTGGCCGGACAGGGGCACCGGCGACGATCGGGGCGTCGATCGCCCCGAGTCCCTCCACCTCCAGGCGGACCCGGTCGCCCGGCACGAGGTACGGGTAGGCGTCCGGGCCGTGCACCCGCGACAGCTCGAGGATGCAACCGGTGCCGACCGTCCCGCTCCCGATCAGGTCGCCGGGCAGCACCCGGGTGCCGCGCGAGGCGTAGGCGATCATCTCGCCGAAGGTCCAGTACAGCGCGTCGAGGCGGCCCGCGCTGTAGGGCTTGCCGTTGACCTCGGCGGTCATCGCGGCGGCCGCCGGCAGCTCGTCAGGGGTGAGCATCCACGGGCCGCAGCTCGACGCCGAGTCCTTCCCCTTGGCGGGACCCAGGTTCAGCCGCATCTCCGCACCCTGCAGGTCACGGGCGCTCCAGTCGCAGAACAGCGTGTAGCCCGCGATGTGTTCCACGGCCTCCTCGGGGCTGAGGTCGGAGCCCTCGCGCCCGATCACGGCGGCGACCTCCAGCTCGTAGTCGAACAGCGAGCTGCCGGGCGAGATCGCGACCGGGTCGTGCGCGCCGTGCAGCGAAGCCGGGTTCGTGAAGTAGAAGACGGGCTGGGCGTACCAGAGCGGGTCCACGGTGAGGCCGATCGCCGCGCTCGCGGTGACCACGTGCTCCTCGAAAGCCATGAAGTCCCGGATCGACGGCGGCCGGGGCACCGGCGGCAGCAGGGTCACCGACTCGGGGTCGACGGCGGGGCCGGCCAGCGCGCGGTCCGCGGCCGCGGGGAGGTCGCCCAGGAGGTCGACCAGTGCGGTCCCGGCGGGCGCGGGATGCAGGCGGTCGCCCGCCCAGACCGCCGCCCGGACGGTGCCGTCGGCTTCGGCGTAGCTGCTCCAGCGCATCGCGCTCCTCACGTCGGGGTCAGCCTGCCGTGCCCGGCGGCACCGATCATGCACGGGATCGGTGATGATCCGCGATCGCCTGGGTGGCGGCGCGGAACACCGCGACGCCCTCGTCCCGCTCACCTCGGCGGGTCGCGACGGCGATCCGGGCCCGGGGACCCGCGAGGGGGACGTATCGGACACCGGGGTGCGGGAAGAACCGGCGGGCGGGCTCCGCGTGCAGTCCGAGCCACCCGCTCGTGACCACGGCCGTCGGGACCCCGGACGGCGACCGGACGTGCACGCCGTCCCGGCGTCCGGCGTCCTCGCCCCACTCGGCCAGCCCGGGGAACCCGCCGACGGGGGAGATCCACCGCTGCCCCTCGACGTCCGCCGCCGTCAGCTGCTCGGCCCGAGCCAGCTCCGACCCGACCGGGACGACGGCGTACCGGTCCAGGTCGGCCACCCGGTCCAGCTCCAGGTCCTCCGCTCCGCCGACGTCGTGGACGATCGCGACGTCGACGTCCCCGGCGCGCACGGCGTCGTACTGGTTCTCCCAGTCGAGCTCCATCGAGGTCAGGGCCAGATCGGGGCAGCGGGACCTGACCAGGTCGCGGACGTCCGGCCACAGGTCGGCCAGGCCGAACCCGAGCACGCCGATCCGCAGGACGCCGGAATCCGCCGGGGGTCCCTCGGCCTGCCGGACCAGCGCGTCGAGCTGCGCGAGGACCTGGCGGGCCCGGGGGAGGAAGCGCTCCCCGGCCGGGGTGATCGTGACCCGGCGGCTGGTCCGGGCGAACAGCGGCGTGCCGAGCTCGCGCTCGAGGGCCTGGATGCGGCGGCCGAAGGGCTGGGCCGCGATGTAGTGGACCTGCGCAGCGCGACCGAAGTGGAGGGTGTCCGCGAGCGTCACCGCGTAGCGCAGCGATCGGACGTCCATGTCCTCACCACCTCGTGTTCCGCGCGATGCTACGTCGGACGGGCCGCGCGATCGCAACCTCTTCGGCACATGTTCCGGCCGCCCGGCGTCGCCACGCTGGGCCGCATGACACGCACCCTGATCCGCGGCGGGCACGTCCTGACGATGGACCCCGCCCTCGGTGACCTGCCCGTCGGCGACGTCCTGGTCGAGGACGGCGTCATCGCGGCCGTCGGCCCTGCCCTGCCGGTCACGGACGCGGAGGTGATCGACGCGCGCGGGCACCTCGTCCTGCCCGGGCTCGTGGACACCCACCGGCACACCTGGCAGTCACTGGTCCGCGGGATCTGCGGGGACTGGACGCTGGGGGACTACTACTTCGGCATCCGGCTCGCGATCTCCCCCGCCTACACCGCCGACGACGTCCGCCTCGGCAACCGGCTCGGCGCCCTCGACGCGCTGAACGCCGGCGTGACCACGCTGCTCGACTTCTCGCACTGCAACAACACCCCCGACCACAGCGACGCCGCCGTCCTCGGTCTGCAGGACGCCGGCATCCGCGCGGCCTTCTGCTACGGCTTCTTCGAGAGCTCGCCCGAGGCCACGCGGTTCGGTGAGCACTCAGCACGGCTCGCCGACTTCCACCGGATCGCCGACACCTACTTCCCGTCGAACGACGGCCTGCTCACCCTCGGGGTGTCGCTCTCGGAGCTGTTCGGGCTGCCGTGGGACCGGACGGTCGCGGAACTGGCCGCCGCGCGCGAGCGGCAGGCGCTGATCGTGAACCACGCCGGTTGCGTCTGGGGCAGCGTGCTGACCGGCGGGATCACCGAGCTCGACGCCCTCGGCCTGCTCGGCCCGGACATGGTCCACGTGCACTGCAACACGTTCGACGACGCGGAGTGGGCGGCGCTGGTCCGCAGCGGCGGGAAGGTGTCGATCTCCGTCGAGACGGAGCTGAACATGGGGATGGGCCGGCCGATCTTCGAGCGCTGCCGCCGGCACGGGCTCGCCCCCACGCTCTCGGCCGACGTCATCTCACTCAACTCCGGCGACCTCTGGCACGAGCTGCGCTTCGGCCTCGGCTTCGCGCGCTGGGCGGCGACCGAGGCGACCACCCTCGCGAACGCGATGCCCGAGACCGTGACCATCACCGCGAAGGAGGCGCTGGCCTGGTCCACCGTCAACGCGGCCGATGCGCTCGGGCTGGGTGGCCGGATCGGCTCGCTGACGCCGGGCAAGCGGGCCGACCTGCAGCTCGTCGGCGGAGGGGCGATCGAGCAGCACCCCCGGATCGATCCCTACGCCACGCTGATCTTCCAGACGACGGCGGCGGACGTGCGCACCGTCCTCGTCGACGGCCGCCTGGTGAAGCGCGACGGTGTGCTCATCGGCGTCGACCTGCCAGGGCTGACCGCCGAGGCCGACACCGCCGCGGACGCGATCCTCGGCCGGGTCCGGGACGCGGGGCGCGCTCTCCCGGGCACGCCGCCGGGTGCCTTCGAGGCACTCGAACCCATCGCGCGCGGCCTCCACGCCGAGGCGGTGCGGGCGGCGGCGGTCACCTCGCCGATCACCGCGTCGTCATGACTCCATGACGGCGGCCCGGTGAGTTCTCCCCCCTCGCGACCGGCGGATCCTCGATACTGGGCACCCGCCCGAGCACGGGCACCGCCGTCCGCGAGGAGTCCGCCCGATGAAGCTGGTCACCGCCGTCGTGAAGCCGTTCGCCCTGGGGGATGTGAAGGCGGCACTGGAACAGATCGGTGTGCTCGGCATGACGGTCTCGGAGGTGCAGGGCTTCGGCCGGCAGAAGGGGCACACCGAGGTCTACCGCGGCGCGGAGTACACGGTCGACTTCGTCCCGAAGGTCAAGATCGAGGTCGTGGTCGGCGACGAGAACGCGGAGAAGGTCGTCGACGCCGTCGTCGAGGCGGCGCGCACCGGCAAGATCGGCGACGGCAAGGTCTGGGTGACTCCGGTGGAGCAGCTCGTCCGCGTCCGTACGGGGGAGCGCGGCGCCGACGCCGTGTGACGACTCGGAACGAATCGGGCGAACCGTACGTTGACGACACGTGGCCCCGCTGATGCTCTCCGTGCCCGGTCGCGCGCTCGTCCTCGTCGCCGGGATCCCCGGCGCCGGCAAGTCCACGCTGCTGGGCACGCTCGCACCCGATCCCGGCACGGTGGTGCTCGACTCCGACGCCCACCGCGCCGCGCTGCGCGGCGTGCTGCACCCGCTCCCGTACGGCTGGTACCGGTGGCTGGTGCACCTGTGGCACCGGCTGTCCGTGCTGGTGGCGGCGTTCTCCTCGATCCCGACGGTGGTCGTGCACCTGCCGGCCACGGCGGTCGGCACGCGCGCCGCGGTGCTGCGCGTCGCCGCCCTGTCGGGACGGGCCCCGCACCTGCTGTGGCTCGACGTCGACGCCGCCACCGCGCGGAGCGGGCAGGCCTACCGCGGCCGGGTCGTGCCCGGTTCGTCGTTCGAGCGGCACGTGCGGGCCGCCGCCGTGCCGCCCGCCGCCGACGGGTGGGAGAGCGTGACGGTGGCCGACCGCGCCGAGGCCGCCGGCGGCCTGGTCCTGCAGGCACTGCCGGCAGTGAGCGGTTCCCGCACGGGCCAGTAGGCTGGGACGGGTGTTCGACACCCTCTCCGACCGGCTGTCCGGAGCGCTGGCCAACCTCCGCGGCAAGGGTCGCCTCTCCGAGGCCGACATCGACGTCACCGCCCGCGAGATCCGCATCGCGCTGCTCGAGGCCGACGTCGCGCTGCCGGTGGTGCGCACCTTCATCGCGCGCATCAAGGAACGCGCCAAGGGCGCTGCGGTGTCGGAGGCGCTCAACCCGGCCCAGCAGGTCGTCAAGATCGTCAACGAGGAGCTCATCACGATCCTCGGCGGCGAGACGCGCCGCATCGCGCTGGCCAAGGAGCCGCCGACGGTCGTCATGCTGGCCGGTCTGCAGGGTTCCGGTAAGACCACGCTCGCCGGGAAGCTCGCGCACTGGCTGAAGAACCAGGGGCACACCCCGCTGCTCGTGGCCTGCGACCTGCAGCGACCCAACGCGGTCAACCAGCTGCAGATCGTGGGTGAGCGGGCCGGCGCCACGACGTTCGCGCCGGAGCCCGGCAACGGTGTCGGCGACCCGGTCGACGTGGCCCGCCGCGGTGTCGCGCACGCCCGCGAGAAGCACTTCGACGTCGTCATCGTCGACACCGCCGGCCGGCTGGGCGTCGACGAGGAGCTGATGCGCCAGGCCGCGGACATCCGCGACGCCGTGCAGCCCGACGAGACCCTGTTCGTCGTCGACGCGATGATCGGCCAGGACGCCGTCACCACGGCGGAGGCGTTCCGCGACGGCGTCGGCTTCACCGGCGTGGTGCTCACCAAGCTCGACGGCGACGCCCGCGGCGGTGCGGCGCTGTCGGTGCGCGAGGTCACCGGCCAGCCGATCCTGTTCGCGTCCAGCGGCGAGAAGCTCGCCGACTTCGACGTCTTCCACCCCGACCGGATGGCCAGCCGGATCCTCGGCATGGGCGACCTGCTCACCCTGATCGAGCAGGCCGAGCAGGTCTTCGACCAGGAACGGGCGCAGGAGACCGCGCACAAGCTGGGCACCGGCGAGCTCACGCTGGAGGACTTCCTCGAGCAGATGCTCGCCATCCGCAAGATGGGCCCGATCGGGAACCTGCTGGGCATGCTGCCGGGCGCCAACTCGGCGCAGATGAAGGAAGCCCTCTCGCAGGTCGACGACAGGCAGCTCGACCGGCTGCAGGCGATCATCCGCGGCATGACCCCGGCGGAGCGGGCCGACCCCAAGATCATCAACGGGTCGCGCCGGCTGCGCATCGCGAACGGTTCCGGCGTGGCGGTCAGCGAGGTCAACGACCTGGTCACCCGGTTCTTCGAGGCCCGCAAGCAGATGAAGGCGATGGCCGGGCAGTTCGGGTTCGGCAGCCGCAGCGCCACGAAGAAGCAGGCCAAGCCGCGTCGGGGCAAGAAGAACCAGAAGGGCGGCCGTCGCGGGCCCACCCCGCGCGCCGGCGCCCAGCCGTTCGGCGCGGGGATGCCGGACCTGTCGAACCTGCCGCCGTCGCTGCGCGAGCTGCCGCCGGGTCTCGACCAGCTGCCGCCCGGCTTCGATCCGAGCAAGCTGCGGTTCCCGAAGGGGAAGTAGTAGCGCATGTACCGGCTGCACGGTGTGGTGCTGGGGCCGGGCGGGGCGGAGGAGTCCCGTGAGCTGTTCGTCGGGTCCGACGGCCGGATCGCCGACGGGCCCATCGCCGGCGCGGAGACCCTGCTCGACCGCGGCTGGATCGTGCCCGGGCTGGTCGACGCGCACTGCCACGTCGGACTCGGCCCCGAGGGGCCGACGACCCTCGAAGAGGCCGTCGAGCAGGCGCTCGTCGACCGCGACGCCGGCGCCCTGCTGCTGCGCGACTGCGGCTCGCCCATCGACACCCGGCCGCTGCAGGCGCGGGACGACCTCCCGGAGATCATCCGGGCGAACCGGCACGTCGCGCGGCCCAAGCGCTACGTCCGCGGCGTCGCCGTCGAGGTCGACGAGCCGGCCACCCTGCCCGAGGTCGTGGCCGAGCAGGCCGCGGCGGGCGACGGCTGGGTGAAGCTGGTCGGCGACTGGATCGACCGCGACGAGGGTGACCTCGCCCCGCTGTGGCCCGACGACGTGCTGGTGGCGGCCATCGACGCCGCGCACGCGGCCGGCGCCCGGGTCACCGCGCACGTGTTCGGCGCCTCCGCGATGCCCGGCCTGATCCGGGCCGGGATCGACTGCCTGGAGCACGGCACCGGGCTCACCGACGACCTGATCGCCGAGATGGCCGCCCGCGGCACCGCGCTCGTGCCCACGCTGATCAACGTCGACACGTTCCCGCAGATCGCGGCCTCGGCGTCGCGGTTCCCGCGCTACGCCGAGCACATGCTCGCGCTGCACGCGGGTGCCCGCGACGTGGTGCGACGCGCGGTCGAGGCCGGCGTCCCGGTCTACGCCGGCACCGACGCCGGCGGCGGGATCGCCCACGGCCGCATCGCCGACGAGGTGCTGGCCCTGCACGCGGCCGGGCACCCCGACGCGCTCGGCGCGGCGAGCTGGTCGGCCCGGGCCTGGCTCGGCAAGCCGCTGCTCGACGCGGGCGCGCCCGCGGACCTGGCCGTGTACCGGGAGGACCCGCGGCGCCACCCCGAGGTGCTGCACGAGCCCGCGCTCGTGATGCTGCGCGGCCGCCCGGTCGACGGCAGCGGCCGGTAGTAGCCCAGCTCCCCGTCCGAGCAGGGCATCTGGCAGAATGGCCGACTGGCTGCGCGGTCGGCCCTCTACCAGCCGCGCCCATCGAACCTCGAGACGCGTCGCACGTACCCCACACGCGCAGCGCGGCCTCACGCCGAGAAAGACACATCGCGAGGAGCAGCAAGCAGCGTGGCCGTCAAGATCAAGCTGACGCGACTGGGCAAGATCCGCCAGCCGTACTACCGCATCGTCGTCGCCGACGCCCGTACCCGCCGCAGCGGCCGGGCCATCGAGACCATCGGCAAGTACCACCCGAAGCTCGAGCCGAGCCTCATCGAGATCGACTCGGAGCGGGCGCAGTACTGGCTGGGTGTGGGCGCGCAGCCCACCGAGCCCGTCCAGCACCTGCTGGAGATCACCGGCGACTGGCAGAAGTTCAAGGGCCTGCCGGGCGCCGAGGGCACCCTCAAGGCCCAGCCGGAGAAGGCCGACAAGCTGGCCCGGTTCCAGGCCGCTCTCGCCGCAGCCGGCGAGGAGCCCACCACCGAGGCCACCACCCCGAAGAAGAAGGCCGACCGGCGCGCCAAGGACGAGGGGGCCGCTGAGGCCGCTGACTCCGCGGCCCAGTCGTGACGGCGGTCCTCGCCGACGCTCTCGAGCACCTCGTCCGCGGGATCGTCGATCACCCGGACGAGGTGCGGGTGGACCTCGTGACCACCCGCCGCGGCCGCACCCTCGAGGTGCGGGTGCACCCCGAGGACCTCGGCAAGGTCATCGGGCGGGGCGGTCGCACCGCCACCGCCCTGCGCACCGTCGTCGGTGGTATCGGCGGCAAGGGTGTGCGGGTCGATGTCGTCGACACCGATCGGTAGTACGCAGTTCCTCGTCGGCATCGCCGTGCGGGCCCATGGCCTGCACGGCGAGGTCGCCGTCGAGGTCAGGACCGACTCCCCGCAGGAGCGGTTCGCCCCGGGTGCGCGGCTCGCCACGAGCCGCCCCGGGAGCCCGGCGGGCGCGCTCACCGTCGCGTCGGCCCGTCCCCACTCCGGCCGGATGCTCGTCCGGTTCGTCGAGGTCCCCGACCGCACCGCAGCGGAGGCGCTGCGGGGCACCCGCCTGCTCGTCGGGGTCGACGAGCTCGCGCCGGTCGAGGACCCGGACGAGTTCCACGTCCACCAGCTCGAGGGCCTCGCGGCCGAGCTGGTCGACGGCACCCCCGTCGGCACCGTGCGCGAGGTCGTGCACGGGCCTGGCGGCGAGCTGCTCGTGCTCGCCCGACCCGAGCTCCCCGACGCGCTGGTGCCGTTCGTGCGCGCGATCGTCCCCACCGTGGACGTGGCCGGCGGCAAGGTCGTCCTCGATCCCCCCGAAGGCCTCCTCGACCTCGAGTCGTCAACCTGAGTTGACACGCCCGCTGCCGTCAACGTAGGTTGACGGCCATGACGGATGCGACAGAGGTGGCCGCCGCGGCCTCCAATCGGGATCCCGCGATCGGCCTCGCGGCCGTCGCCTCCCTGCGCGAACTCCTCGAATCGCTCGAGGAGCTGCAGGTCGGCAACGCCCGCCAGCAGGGCTGGTCGTGGCAGCAGATCGCCGAGTCGCTGCGCGTGTCCAAGCAGGCGGTGCACAAGAAGTACCGCCGGCTCGGGTTCTGAGAGGGGAACAGCCCAATGTTCGAACGGTTCACGGCCAAGGCTCGCGACGTCGTCATCCGTGCGCAGGCCGAGGACATCGCCCGGGGCGCCGACGCCATCCGCAGCGAACACCTGCTCGCGGCGCTGGTCCAGGTGCCCGACACGATCGCGCTGATGGTGCTCACCGGCTTCTCGGTGACCCCCGCCGACGTGCTCGCCGACGTCGACGCGCTCGGCACCACGCCGTCCGACAGCGAGGCGCTGGCCAGCATCGGCATCGACCTCGACGAGGTGCGCCGGCAGGTGGAGGAGGCCTTCGGGCCCGGCGCGCTCGACCGGACCATGGCCGCGCGCGGCGGCCGGAAGAACGGGCGCACCCCGTTCGACCGCACCGCCAAGAAGGTGATGGAGCTGGCGCTGCGCGAGGCCATCGCGCTCAAGCACAACTACATCGGCACCGAGCACATCCTGCTCGGGATGCTGCACAGCGAGACCGGCGCCGCCCAGCGGATCCTCGCCGCCCGCAACGTGCAGCAGCACGTCGCCCGCGTGATGGTGGAGGAGCTGGTCAGGGGCAAGCGCGCCGGTTAGGGCCTCATTCGTCCAGCGGCTCCCGGCCCGTCGCCGTGAACCGGACGGCCGGCAGCTCGGCCAGCTCGCCGGCCAGCGCCGGAAGATCGCCGCGACCGTCCAGGTGCAGGGTCACCGCGGCCACCCGGACGCCGGCGTCGTCGACGTCCTCCCGGTCGACCTCAACCCCGTGCACGGCCCAGCCCCGCTCGGTGCACGCGGCGAGCACGGCCCGCAGCACACCGTGGCCGTCGGCGTAGCCCAGGCGCAGCACGGGCTGCTCCTTGCGCCGCCGAGCTGTGGCCCTGGCCAGCGGCGGCAGCCCGCGGGTCACGACGAAGTGCCCCGCGGTCGTCGCGACCGCGAGCACCGGAAGGCCGGCGCCGCACGCCATCCCGACGGCGGCGACCAGCCACACGGTGGCCGCGGTGGTGAGCCCACGGACGGCGTCCTTCCGCACGAAGATCAGCCCGCCGCCGATGAACCCGATGCCGGACACGATCTGCGCCGCGATCCGCGACGGGTCCAGGGCCACGTGGTCGAGCACGAGCATGTCGGCGAAGCCGTACTTCGACACCACCATGATCACGGCCGACCCCAGCCCGACCAGCGCGTGCGTGCGCAGCCCTGCGCTCTTCGCGCCCGCCTCGCGCTCCAGCCCCACCAGCACCGAGAGCACGAGTGCGAGCGCCACGGGCAGCAGGACCGACCACTGGCCGTCGGTGGACCACAGCGCTGGTGGCACGGCCGGTGCTCCCTCCTGCGAGTATCGCCGCGTGCGGATCGACGTCGTGACCATCTTCCCCGGCTACCTCGCGCCGCTGCGCGAAGCCCTCCTGGGGCGGGCGATCACGGCCGGGCTCGTCGAGGTCGAGGTGCACAACCTGCGGGACTGGACGCGCGACGTGCACCAGGCCGTCGACGACTCCCCGTACGGCGGCGGGCCGGGCATGGTGATGCGCCCGCAGGTGTGGGGCACCGCGCTCGACGACGTGCTGGGGGAGGAGCCGGCCCGGCTGGTGGTGCCCACACCGGCCGGTGTGCCGTTCACGCAGGCCACCGCCCGGCGCTGGGCCGAGGAGCCGCGGCTGGTCTTCGCCTGCGGCCGCTACGAGGGCATCGACCAGCGCGTGGTCGACGACTACGCGACCCGGATGCCCGTCGAGGAGGTCAGCATCGGCGACTACGTGCTGGTCGGGGGCGAGGTCGCGGTGCTGGTGATGGTGGAGGCCGTCGCGCGCCTGCTGCCCGGTGTGCTGGGCAACCCGCAGTCCGCCGAGCAGGACTCGTTCTCCGACGGGCTGCTCGAAGGCCCCGCCTACACCCGGCCCGTGACGTGGCGCGGGCTCGAGGTGCCGGAGGTGCTGCGCAGCGGCGACCACGGCGCGATCGCGCGGTGGCGTCGCGACCGGGCGCTGGAGCGCACGGCGGCGCGCCGTCCCGACCTGCTCGCGGCGCTGCCCGAGGATGCGCTGGACAAGCGGGACCGGGCCTTCCTCGAGTCCCTGGACGGGTGAGTGCATGCCCTCCGGACGCGTCTGGCACTATTGATGAGTTGCCAGCGCCCCAACGGGCCTGCCCGCGCCGTTGACGAGTAACGAGCGCCGCACCACCGCTATCACGTACCGAGGACGGATCTTCGCGATGAACACCCTGGACGCCCTGGACGCAGAGCAGCTGCGCTCCGACATCCCCGCCTTCCGGCCGGGTGACACGCTCAAGGTGCACGTCAAGGTCATCGAGGGCAACCGCTCCCGCGTCCAGGTGTTCCAGGGCGTGGTCATCCGCCGCCACGGCGCCGGCGCCCGCGAGACGTTCACCGTCCGCAAGGTGTCGTTCGGCGTCGGCGTGGAGCGCACGTTCCCCGTGCACTCGCCGAACCTCGAGAAGATCGAGGTCGCCACCCGCGGCGACGTGCGCCGCGCCAAGCTGTACTACCTCCGTGATCTCCGCGGCAAGGCCGCGAAGATCAAGGAGAAGCGCGAGACCCCATCGGCGTCCTGACCTTGAAGGTCGGTTGACGTAGCCTCGTGGGCGTGGCCCTCCCCGAGCTCCCCGACGACAGGCGGGGCCGATCTCGACGGCAGACGCCGGACGGCGAACCGCCTCCGCCGCGGCGTCGGGTGCCGGCGCCGCCGGTCCGGCGTGGTCCCGCCGTGCCCGTCGAGGAGCCCGAGCAGGACAGCCGGCCGGCCCGGCGCGCCCCCGCACAGGGCGATGGTCGCCGCCGGACGGCCGATCCCGCGCGCCGCGGAGCGCCGCCGGCCGACGAGCCCAGGCGAGAGCGGCGGGCGCCCGACCCGCGGCAGAACCCGGACGGTCGACCCGCCGGGCGCCGCCGACGCCCGGAGCCACCGGATACACCGCCCGAGCTGCCCCAGCGGCGTCCACGCGACGCCGAGCAGGGCCGCCGCCAGCCTCCGCCCGTACGCCGCGAGGAGCGCAGACCCGCCGTCCGCGACGACCGCCCGAGCGGACCGGTCGGTGCCGAGCTGTTCACCCCCGAGCCGCCGGTCGAGCGTCGCCCGGAACCGGGGCGCTACGACGGCGGCCGCCGCAACGGCCGCCCCCAGGACGCAGCGCCCCGCCGCGAGCCGGGTCGCCGCCGCGCGCCCGACGGCCGCCGCGGCGCGATCGACGAGCCCACCGTCCGCGCCGGAAACCGCACCGCCCCACGGGGTGTGCCCGTCGAGCCGCTGGAGCCCGTCGACGACGTCATCGCCGGCCCCGCCGCCGACACCGAGGCCACCACGCACGTCGACCCCTCGTCCCCGGAGTTCCCCGGCCGGCACCGCCGCCGAGCCGGCGAGTCCGCCGACGAACGCCCCGCCGCGGCCTACCGCGAGCTGGCCGCCGCCGACGGCCGCAAGCAGCGCACGGGACGGCGGCGCCGCTCGTCGTTCTGGAAGGAACTGCCGCTGCTGGTGCTGGTGGCGCTGGTACTGACCTTCCTCATCCAGACGTTCATCGCGAAGGTCTACGTCATCCCGTCGGGCTCGATGGAGACGACGCTGCACGGCTGCACCGGCTGCAACAACGACCGCGTGCTCGTCGACAAGGTCACCTACCGGTTCTCCGGCCCGCAGCCCGGTGACGTCGTGGTGTTCCGCGGTCCCGACAGCTGGAACAGCGAGATCCAGATCGCGCCGCCGAGCAACTTCCTCATCGCCGGACTGCAGCAGCTGGGCTCGCTGATCGGCCTCGCGCCGCCCGACGAGAAGGACTTCGTCAAGCGCGTCATCGCCGTCGGCGGGCAGACGGTGCAGTGCTGCACCACCAACGGCCAGGTGATGGTCGACGGCAAGCCGCTCAACGAGCCCTACATCTACTACCTGCCCGGCGCCGGTGAACCGCGCCAGCAGGCGTTCGGGCCGGTCACGGTCCCGCAGGGCGAGCTGTGGATGATGGGCGACAGCCGCAACAACTCGGCCGACTCCCGCATCGCCGGGCACGGCGCGGTGCCCGTCGCCAACGTCATCGGCAAGGCCCGCTTGATCGTCCTGCCGTTCCCGCGGTTCGGCTGGATCCCCAGCGCGGACCCGCAGAACCTCAGCGTCGGGCTCGGTCCGGCAGGCGACGCGGCCGGGTTCGGAGCGGTCGCGTTGGCGGCCGCGCTGCCGCTGCTCCGGCGTCGGCGCAGGTCCGGCCTGCTCGACCTCGACGACGTCGACACGTGGCCCATGCGGCGCCGCTGAGCGACGCCGTCCGCTCTAGACTTGCCGTGATGTCCCGCTATGCCGCCTCACGTCGTCGTGCCGTTCGCGCGGCGACCTCGGACCTCCGCCGCGAGGGGCTGCTGCCGGAGCGGGCGATCGTGCGCCGCAGCGGCAACTGGACGTTCCAGGCCACCCTGCAACGGCACGGCCTCGGCCCCGTGGCGGGCGTCGACGAGGCCGGTCGCGGTGCCTGCGCCGGGCCGCTGGTGGTGGCGGCGTGCGTGCTGCGCGCGGCGGACGCCAAGCGGCTCGACGGCCTCACCGACTCGAAGCTGCTCTCCGCCGCGGCCCGCGAGGAGTTCTACGAGATCATCGTGCGGCGGGCCGAGCAGTACGCGGTCGTCGTGATCCCGCCGACCGAGGTGGACCGGCGCGGGGTGCACGTCGCGAACGTCGAAGGGATGCGCCGGGCCGTCGCGCAGCTGGCCGAGCCGCCCGGGTACGTGCTGACCGACGGCTTCCCGGTGCGCGGGTTCGGCCGTCCGGCTCTGGCCGTGCAGAAGGGCGACCAGGTCGCCGCCTGCGTCGCCGCCGCGTCGGTGCTGGCGAAGGTCACCAGGGACCGGATCATGGTGGAGCTCGACGCGGAGTACCCGCAGTACCGCTTCGCCGAGCACAAGGGCTACTGCACGCCCGTCCACGACGCAGCGCTCGCTGATCACGGTCCGTCACCGGTGCATCGCTACTCGTTCGTGAACGTCAGGGCCGCCTTGGCGGGCGCGGGACGGTCCGCCGTCGGCTTCGCGGGCGACCTGGTGGACAATGGACCCTTGCCCGAGCTGATGCCCGTCGGGATGTCCGACGTGGGCGCAGGAGGAGGAGTCGAGTCGTGAGCGCCGAGGATCTCGAGAAGTACGAGACCGAGATGGAGCTCACGCTCTACAAGGAGTACCGGGACATCGTCTCCCAGTTCTCCTACGTCGTGGAGACGGAGCGCCGCTTCTACCTGGCCAACTCGGTCGACGTGGCGGCCCGCAACTCCGACGGCGAGATCTACTTCGAGGTCCGCATGTCCGACGCGTGGGTGTGGGACATGTACCGGCCCGCCCGGTTCGTGAAGAACGTGCGCGTGCTGACGTTCAAGGACGTCAACGTCGAGGAGCTGGACAAGCCCGACCTGCGGCTGCCGGAGGGCAAGGAGTTCGGCTGACCGGGGGAGTCCCGACCAATCGGCGGGTCTGTTCATAGGTTCGTCCCGGCCCGCTGAACCGCACCGGTTCACAGCTCGGCGGCGGACTGCGCATACCTCTGCAGGCTGCACGGCCAGACGAGGCGTGCGGCCCGGCGGAGCACACGCGACACCGCCCGGGCTCGCTACAGCGCGTCAGTGCGGCATCGATGGTGTGGGCAGACAGGGATACTCCGGCAGTGACCGCTCGACGTGCCCGGCTCGCGCGAGCGCGACGCGCGGCCGGTCTCACCCAGGAAGACCTCGCCCACCGCGTCGGCGTCGACCGGTCCACGGTCGGCCGCTGGGAAGCCGGGGAGTCGGACCCGCAGCCGTGGGCACGTCGCAAGCTCGCGAAGGTGCTCGGACTACCGCTCGACGAGCTGGCCGTCGCGCTCGACGACCCTCGGCGGACAGATGCCACGGCGGCCGCCGACGAGGACGCGTTCGACCGGCTGGCCCGCGCGGTCGAGCAGCCGAGGCGCGTCGACCTGACCGTGGTCGAACACCTCGCCGAGACCCTCGCCCGGCAACGGAAGATCGAGGACGAGGTCGGCGCCCGTGCGATGGCGCCCGCGGTACTCGCCGAGATCACGCTGCTCGAGCGGATGGCCCGAGAGGCGCGCGGCCCGGTCCGTGCGGCGGCCGTCCAGCTCCTCGCGGAGTACCACCAGTTCGCCGGTTGGATGGGCGAGGATCTCGGCGACCACGCCGGGGCTACCGCCCACTACGACCGCGCGATGGACGCGGCCACCGAGACCGGCGACGCCAACATGATCACGTCGGTGCTGTCGATGAAATCGCACCTGGCGTGGTCGCTGTGTGATGCAGCGCTTGCCGTGGGACTCGCAGCCGCCGGGGGCCGACACCCTGGCGCAGTCAGCCCCGGCGTGCTGTCGCTGGTGACGCAGCAGGAGGCGCGCGGCCACGCCCTCGACGGCAACGGTGAACAGGTCGATCGTCTGCTGGACCGAGCCGAACGATTGTCGCTCGATGCCGCCGAGCACCCCGAGGACGAGCCCCCGTGGGTGTACTTCACCGACCCCGGCCGGGTGTTGTTCCAACGCGGCGTCGCCTACGTCGAACTCGGCCGGCACGCGCGCGCCGTGGAGCTGTTCCGCGAAGCTCGCGCGCACCTGGGCCCGAGCTACCGACGGGACCACGGCCGGTACGCGGCGCGTCTCGCGCTCGCTGCCGCGCTGGACGGGCGGATCGACGAGGCCACGGCCGCCGGCCGAGAGGCCGTCGCGCTCGCGCTGGTGGCTGGCGGCGCGCACACGGTCGCGGACCTGCGGCGGATGCGCCGCGCGCTGGAGCGGTGGAGCAGCGCGCCTGCCGTCGTGGAGTTCGACGAGATGCTGGCCGATCTCGCGTAGGTGCCGGCGCGGCCGGTCTCCATCGCGCTTGAGCGCGGCGCGTTTACCACGACGCCCCGACGTTTCCGCCGCGCACCGGCCGAGTTGTCCCCAACTCGCCAGTCTGTCCACAGATTTCGCAGGTCACGCCCACGACGGCCGATCAACCGTCATCGTTGAGGCATGGCAGCGAAGGACGAGCTCGGCCGCCGCGGTGAGGACATCGCGGTGCGCTACCTCGAGCACCACGGGCTCGTGGTGCTCTCGCGCAACTGGCGATGCCGCGTCGGGGAGATCGACGTCATCGCCACCGACGCGCAGCGGCTGGTCGTGTGCGAGGTCAAGACCCGCAGCAGCGAACGGTTCGGCGGTCCGGCGGAAGCGGTCGACCTGAGGAAGGCCGTCCGCATCAAACGGGTCACCCAGGCCTGGCTCACCACCCACGGGGTGCGCTGGTGCGAGCTGCGGTTCGACGTGCTCGCGGTGGTGGCCGCACCCGGCGCGCCGGCCCGCGTCACCCACTACCGGTCGGCGTTCTGATGGGCATCGGGCGGGCGTGGTCGGTGGCGCTGCAGGGCGTCGACGGGCACGTGGTGGAGATCGAGGCCGACGTCGGCGACGGGCTGCCCGGCGTGCACATGGTCGGCATGGCCGACACGGCGCTGCGCGAGTCGAAGGACCGGGTGCGCGCCGCAGTGGTCAACTCCGAGTGCGGTTGGCCCAACCGGCGGGTCGTGCTCGCACTGTCCCCGGCGGCACTGCGCAAGACGGGCAGCTCCTTCGACTTGGCGCTGGCCTGCGGCATCCTCGCCGCCGAGCAGGTCGTCGAGCAGCAGGCGCTCGCCGGCACGGCACTGCTGGGGGAGCTGGCGCTCGACGGGCGGCTGCGCGAGGTCCGCGGGCTCCTGCCGTGCCTGCTGGCCGCGCGCCGGGCCGGCCTGCGCCGCGTGGTGGTGCCCGAGTCGATGCTCGGCGAGGCGGCGCTGGTCGACGGCATCGACGTGTTCGGGGCCGCGTCGCTCTCCGACGTGCTGGTGTGGCTGCGCGGGTTCTGCGAGCTGCCTCGTCCCGAGCGGATTGCGGAGGCCGGCACCGGTGCGACCGACGAGCTCGATCTCGCCGACGTCGTCGGGCAGGAGGACGCCCGGCTCGCCTGCGAGATCGCGGCCGCCGGTGGCCACCACATGCTGCTCGTCGGGCCACCGGGCACCGGCAAGACCATGCTGGCCCGCCGCTTCGCCGGCTTGCTGCCGGCACTCGGTGACGAGGACGCGCTCACGCTCGCCGCCATCCGATCCGTCGCCGGGCGGCTGCCGGAGGGGCAGGCGCTCTCGCACAGCCCTCCGCTCGTGGCGCCGCACCCGTCGAGCTCCACCGCTGCGCTCATCGGTGGCGGCAGCGGCATCGCCCGGCCCGGCGCGGTGTCGCTCGCCCACCGCGGCGTCCTGTTCCTCGACGAGGCGCCAGAGCTCAGCCCGCGCCTGCTGGACGCCCTCCGCACCCCGCTGGAGGAGGGCGAGGTGCGCCTCGCCCGCACGGAAGGCACTGTCACCTACCCGGCGCGGTTCCAGCTCGTGCTGGCGGGCAACCCGTGCCCGTGCGCGCCGGCGCACGATCGCGACTGCGTCTGCACCTCGCCGGTGCGGCGCCGCTACCTCGGCCGGCTGTCCGGACCGTTGCTCGACCGCGTCGACCTGCACGCCCGCCTCTACCCGGTCACCACCTTCGCCGTGCCCGACCGCGGCGAGAGCTCCGCCGCCGTCCGCAGCCGCGTGCTGGCGGCCCGGGAGGCAGCCGCCGAACGATGGGCGGGGGAGGGCTGGAAGACCAACGCCGAAGTGCCCGGGCCGGCTCTGCGATCGCGGTTCGCGCTGCCGGCGAAGATCGTGCGCCCGCTCGACCTCGGCCTGCGCTCGGGGCTGCTCAGCGCCCGCAGCGCGGACCGCGCCCTGCGCGTCGCCTGGACCCTCGCCGACCTCGCCGGCGCCCCGTACCCCGACACCCAACTGGTCGAATCAGCCATTTCGTTCCGAGAACGGAGAGCAGCATGAACACCACACCGTCGCAGGTCACCCACCGCCCGTCCCTCGGCCACGGCCCCGTCGCGGGATCGGGCGACGCACCCTCGGCGGCATCCCCACCGCTCTTGGAGGTCGGCCGGTCGGGGACCGTCCCTGCGCAGTTCCGCGGTCCGCCCGAGCAGGCGCCGCCGGTGCCCGACGAGATCCTGCTGGCCCGGGCCTATCTCTCACGGGTCGCGGAGGCTCCGGCGCCGGCGCTGGCCCGGTTCACCGCGGCCGTCGGAGCGGTGGAGGCGGCGGCGCGGGTCCGGCAGGGGGCGGTGCCGGAGGAGGTGGCGGCGGAGACAGCGGGGCGGCGCGCCACCGACTGTGCCGCTGCCGACCTCGAGCTGGCCCACCGGTGTGGCGCGCGGCTGGTCGTGCCCGAGTCACCGCAGTGGCCGGCCGCGTCGTTCGCCGCGTTCGAGGTGTGCGGCGTGCCGACACTCGCGCCGCCACTGGCGCTCTGGGTGCGCGGGCCCGCCGATCTGGTCGGGCTCACCGAGCTGTCCGTCGCCATCGTCGGCGCGCGGGCCGCCAGCAGCTACGGACTGCACGTCGCGGGGGAACTGGGCGCCGGACTCGCCACGCACGAGGTCTGCGTGGTGTCCGGGGCCGCGCTGGGCATCGACGGAGCAGCGCACCGCGGAGCGCTCGCCGGCGGCGGCGCGACCGTGGCCGTGCTGGCGTGCGGGATCGACCGCGCCTACCCGACCACCCACGAGGCGCTCCTTGCTCGGATCGCCACGGACGGGCTGGTGATCAGCGAGTACCCGCCCGGGTCGGTCCCCGGACGGCACCGGTTCCTCGTGCGCAACCGCCTGATCGCGGCGCTCGGCACGGCCACCGTCGTGGTGGAGGCCGGCGTCCGCAGCGGCGCGCACCGCACCGCGGCCGACGCGCAGGCGCTGGGCCGGCCGGTGATGGCGGTGCCCGGCCCGGTCACGTCCGGCTCGTCCGCAGGGTGCCATCGGTTGATCCGGGAAGGCGCCGAGCTCGTCACCCGCACCGAGGAGGTGCTGGAGATCGCCGGTCCGATCGGGCAGCACCTGCTCGCCGAGGAACGGCCGATCGGTGCGCGCCCCACCGACGGGTTGGCGCCCGTGGCGGCCCTGCTGCACGACGCGCTCCCGGCCCACGGTGCGCGGGCAGCGCCGTGGCTGGCGGCCGAGGCGGGCGTCCCACTGTCGGCGGCGCGGGCCGCGCTCGTGGATCTGGAGCGCCGCGGGCTCGCGGTCGCCGATGCGGGTCGGTGGCGACGGTGTTGACGGCTTCGTCGACATGTGCGCCGACGTTCACGAGGGTGGCGCGCCCCGACGCGCGGGCGCGGTACTTGACCACGCCCGGGCCGGCACGGACCGTCGGGGGATGGCCACCCCGCCGGCAGCCGACGAGCTCGCACCAGCCCTGCGTGCCGCGCTCGACGCGTTCGCCGAGCACCTGCAGTTCGAGCGCGGCCGGTCGGAGCACACCGTCCGGGCGTACCGGAGCGACCTGCGCGGGCTGCTCGCCGGCCTGCCCGGGATCGACGCGCTCGACCTCGCGCACCTGCGGGGCTGGCTCGCCGCAGGCCACGCCGCCGGGTTGTCCCGCACCACGCTCGCTCGACGGGCGGCGGCGGCCCGCACGTTCACCGCCTGGGCGAAGCGCGCCGGCCTGACCGACACCGACCCGGGCACCCGCCTGGGTTCACCTCGGCCGCACACCGACCTCCCCGCGGTGCTCGGGGCGCAGCAGACGGCCGACGTGCTCGACGCTGCCACCACCGGAGCCGAGGAGGGCGAACCCGTCGCGCTGCGGGACCTGCTCGTCCTGGAGCTGCTCTACGCCACCGGGGTGCGGGTGTCGGAGCTCTGCGGGATCGACCTCGACGACATCGACGCCGGACGGCGGGCGGTGCGGGTGACCGGCAAGGGCGCCCGCGAGCGCACCGTCCTCTACGGGGTGCCGGCCGAGCAGGCGCTGCGTCGCTACCTGGAGGCGGGACGTCCGGCACTCGTCACCCCGCGGTCGGGGCCGGCGTTGTTCCTCGGAGCGCGGGGTGGCCGGCTCGATCCCCGCGTCGCACGCGCGGTCGTGCACCGGGCCGTCACCGCCGTGCCGGGTGTGCCCGACATCGGCCCGCACGGGCTGCGGCATGCCGCGGCCACACACATGCTCGAGGGCGGCGCGGACCTCCGTTACGTACAGGAGTTGCTCGGTCACGCTAAGCTATCAACCACTCAGCTCTACACGCACGTCACCGTCGAGCGGCTGAAGGTGGTTCATGAGCAGGCGCACCCTCGAGCGTGAGCTCCCGCGGGTCGACGATCTGCAGCTCGATGCGCCTGTTGCGAGCGTTCCGGCCGAACCACGCCGGCGGCGGTCGGAGCCTCGACCGGTCGTGCACGCGCTCCAGCTGCCCCCACCTCCGCCCGTCGAGATCACCGAACCGCCCTTGGAGGAACCGCCCCGCACCGCGACCGACGAGCTCTGGGAGCTGTACCGCACCACCGCGACACGCCCGAGCAGAGATCGACTTCTGCTGCACTACGCGCCGCTCGTGCGCGCCGTGGCACACCGGGTGGCGGCCGGGCTGCCGACCTACGTCGAGGTGGCCGATCTCGCGCAGATCGGCTACTTCGGCCTGCTCGCCGCGATCGAACGGTTCGACCCGGAGCGCGGGCTGCGGTTCGAGACCTACGCGGCGCAGCGCATCCGCGGCGCCATCCTCGACGACCTGCGGTCGCAGGACTGGGTGCCGCGGACCGTGCGCGGCCGTGTCCGCGACCGCGCCCGGGCCCGCGAACAGCTGGAGTCGCGGCTGCGGCGGGTGGCCACGGAGGAGGAGGTGGCTGCCGAGCTGGGGATCACGGTCGACGACCTGCGCGCCCACCGCCAGCCGGTCCAGCTGGTGTCCGTGGAGGCGCTCGACGAGCACGGAGGCGGCATCGCCGACCTCGTCGAGGCCGAGGAGTCGGACCCCGGTGAGCAGTTGGACGCCCGCGAGACCGTCGAGATGCTGCGGACCGCGCTGCAGCGTCTCGAGGAACGCGACCGCACGGTGATCCGGCTCTACTACGCCGAGAACCGCACACTCGCGGACATCGGGCGAACGCTGGGGCTGACGGAATCGCGGGTGTGCCAGCTGCACTCGCGAGCGGTGCTGCGGCTGCGCGGGAAGTTCGCCGAGCTGGCCGGCTGACGCGCCGCGGCTGGCTGCGCAGGGCCGCTCAGTCGGGTCGCGGCGGCCACTGCGCCGGCACCGGCAGCAGCCGGACGTGCGGCGGGCGCAGGAGCACCAGCGGGTCGACGTAGACCAGCCGGTCGCGGCGCGCACCCCAGTGCAGGCACGCGCTCGGGCAGGCTCCGTGCCCGGGCTCGAGCAGGCCCAGCACCTGCCCGGCCGCTACGGGCTGTCCGGCCGCGACGAAGGGTGTGACGGGTTCGTAGGTGGTGCGCAGGCCGTCGTCGTGCTGCACCGACACCGACCCGCGCCCGGCCACCGGCCCGGCGAACACGACGACTCCACCGCGTGCGGCCAGCACAGCCTGTCCCGGAGACCCGGCGAGGTCGACCCCGCGGTGCCCGGGACCGAACGGCTGGTCCGGCCCCCGGAACGGCGTCACCACCTCCGGCGCCGGCAGCAACGGCCACGCGTACCCCGCACCTGGTGCGGGCACTCCGGCGCCCGGCGGAGCGGGCGGGACGGCCGGAGGAGCCGGCGCCTGGGCGCCGGGCGGGACCGGTGGGAGCGGCGGATCCTGGCTGAGCCGCCCTGCCATGGTGTCGAGCGCTGCAGTGCCGGTCCGCCGAGCAGCGACGGGGAGGACCCGGCCGGCGAGACCGACCACCGCTGCGACCAGGAACTGGGGCCCGGACACGTCCTCGACGTCGGTGCCCCGGTGCGCCGACGCGCCGGCGATGGCTGCGGTCGCTGGGCGCCACTGTGGCGGGCTCGGCCCGGCCATCGTCGCGGGCAGCGCCGCTGTGGCGCGTGTGGCGATGGTGCGGTGTGCCGGCAGGTCGGCGACCGCGCCGGTCGTCTGCGGGTGCGCTGCAGTCGGCCCGGGCGCCGAGGCAAGCCCCGCGGCCAGCGCCACCGCCACCGCCACGATCACCTGCCCGGCGACCGGCCGGAACGGGGCGGGACGCCGCCCGGTCGGTGGGTGCGCGCGGCCTGCTCGGTCCATGCCTCGACGCTGGCACGGATCGGGTCGTGTCGGGCCCACGACCGCTGATCTGTGGATGGCCGCACCCCGATGTGGACAACTGCGGGCCTCGCGGCGGGCGCCACGGCCCAGCGGCGTACACTCGATCTGCGCCTCGGGCCGTCCGAGGTGACTTCGCGCGCTCGCGTGATCCCGGCCGAGTCGGGGTGCGGTGGACGGGCGGTCCCGTGCAGTTGGCGGGTCCGGCCACCGGCACGGGCGCCAGGGCGGTGCCGCCACCCGGCACACCGCGACGAACCGCGCGCGTGGCCGGAAGCGGCCGCGCCTGAACGAGAGGTGCACCCGGCCGTGGCCGTCGTCACCATGAAGCAGCTGCTGGACTCCGGTGTCCACTTCGGGCACCAGACCCGGCGCTGGAACCCGAAGATGAAGCGCTACATCCTCACCGAGCGCAACGGCATCTACATCATCGACCTGCAGCAGACGCTGTCGTACATCGACCGCGCGTACGAGTTCGTGCGCGAGACCGTCGCCCACGGCGGCACGATCATGTTCGTCGGCACGAAGAAGCAGGCGCAGGAGGCCATCGCCGACGAGGCGGGCCGCGTCAACATGCCGTACGTGAACCAGCGCTGGCTGGGCGGCATGCTCACGAACTTCCAGACCGTGCACAAGCGCCTGCTGCGCCTCAAGGAGCTCGAGGCGATGGAGCAGTCGGGCGGGTTCGAGGGCCGCACGAAGAAGGAAATCCTCATGCTCACGCGTGAGAAGGACAAGCTCGCGAAGACCCTCGGTGGTATCCGCGACATGTCGAAGGTGCCGAGCGCGGTGTGGGTCGTCGACACCAAGAAGGAGCACATCGCCGTCGGCGAGGCCCGCAAGCTGGGCATCCCGGTCGTGTCGATCCTCGACACCAACTGCGACCCCGACGAGGTCGACTACCCGATCCCGGGCAACGACGACGCGATCCGCTCGGCCGCGCTGCTCACGAAGGTGATCGCGCGTGCCGCGGCCGACGGCCTGATGGCCCGGGCGCAGCGCGCCCGCGGCGAGGGTGCCGACAAGGCCGACGGTGTCGCCGCCGACGAGCCGCTGCCCGAGTGGGAGAACGACCTGCTGCAGCAGGGCGCCGGCTCCGACGGCGCGAGCCTCACCGACACCACTCCGGCCGAGGCCGCGGTTGCCGCCGCGCCCGCCAGCACGACGAACGGCGCGTCGCAGTCCGCCAACTGAGCTGATGCAGGGCCGGGTCCCGACCCGGACCCGGCCCCTGCTCGGCCCACCCCCACGCACCGCCCCCAGAGAACGGACGAAAGGCAGATGGCGAACTACACCGCCGCCGACGTGAAGAAGCTCCGGGACCTCACCGGTTCCGGGATGATGGACTGCAAGAAGGCGCTCGAGGAGTCGGACGGCGACTTCGACAAGGCCGTCGAGCTGCTGCGCATCAAGGGCGCCAAGGACGTCGGCAAGCGCGCCGGCCGCGAGACCGCCAACGGGCTGGTCGCGGCCGAGGGCGGCTCGATGATCCAGCTCAACTCCGAGACCGACTTCGTCGCGAAGAGCGCCGACTTCCAGAAGCTCGCGGCCGACATCCTGGCCGTGGCCGTCGAGAAGGCGCCCAAGGACCTCGAGGCGCTGAAGGCCGAGGCGCTGGGTTCCAGCACCGTCGGCGAGGCCGTGCAGGAGCTGTCCGCCCGCATCGGCGAGAAGCTCGAGCTGAAGAACTACGTGCACATCGACGGCCCGGTGGCGCTGTACCTGCACCGCCGCGACCCCGACCTGCCGCCCGGCATCGGCGCGCTGGTCGCGTACGAGGGCGCCGACGACGAGACCGCCAAGTCGGTCGCCATGCACATCGCCGCCGCCCGCCCGCAGTTCACCACCCGCGAGCAGGTGCCCGCCGAGCTGCTGGAGAACGAGCGCCGCATCGCCGAGGCCACCGCCCGCGAGGAGGGCAAGCCGGAGCAGGTGCTGCAGCGGGTCGTCGAGGGCCGGATCAACGGCTTCTACAAGGACGTCGTGCTGCTCGAGCAGGCCTCCGTGCACGACGCGAAGAAGACGGTCAAGAAGCTGCTCGACGAGGCGGGTGTCGAGGTCAAGGACTTCGCCCGCTTCGAGGTCGGCCAGGCCTGAGCCGGTCCCACCCGAGCAGCTCCGTCCTGTCGAGAGGAACCCCGGCCCGATGACATTGACCGACCCGCGGATCGGCGCAGAAGGCACCCGTACCGGATTCAACCGCGTGCTGCTGAAGCTCGGCGGTGAGATGTTCGGTGGCGGGGCCGTGGGCGTCGATCCGTGGGTGGTCGAGACGGTCGCCCGCCAGATCGCCGAGGTCGTGCGCACCGGCGCCCAGGTGGCGGTCGTCATCGGGGGTGGCAACTTCTTCCGCGGGTCGGAGTTGCAGGAGCGCGGCATGGACCGCGCGCGTGCCGACTACATCGGCATGCTGGGCACGGTCATGAACTGCCTCGCGCTGCAGGACTTCCTGGAGCGCGAGCACCACATCGAGACGCGCGTGCAGACCGCGATCACGATGGGGCAGGTCGCGGAGGCCTACATCCCGCGGCGCGCGATCCGGCACATGGAGAAGGGCCGGGTCGTGATCTTCGGCGCCGGGGTGGGCATGCCCTACTTCTCCACCGACACCGCGGGCGCGCAGCGTGCGTTGGAGATCGGCGCCGAGGTGTTGCTGCTGGCCAAGGGCGTCGACGGGGTCTTCACGGCCGACCCGAAGACCGACCCCACCGCGACGCAGTTCACCGAGATCACCCATCGCGAGGTGCTGGAGCGTGGGCTGAAGGTCGCCGACGCCACGGCGTTCAGCCTCTGCATGGACAACAAGATGCCGATCATCGTGTTCAATCTGCTCACCGAGGGCAACATCGCCCGTGCTGTGCGGGGAGAGCGGATCGGCACGCTGGTCAGCACGCCGGACCACTCGCAGGATGCCGCGCGGAGCTTGTCGGAGCGCGCAGGAAACGCCGAAAGGGACGAGCCATGATCGACGAGGCGCTGTTCGAGGCCGAGGAGAAGATGGAGAAGGCCGTCTCCGTGGCCAAGGAGGACCTGGCCGGCGTCCGCACGGGGCGCGCCACGCCGAACATGTTCTCGCGCGTGGCGGTCGAGTACTACGGCGCGATGACCCCGATCAACCAGCTCGCCTCGATCAACGTCCCCGAGGCGCGCCTGGTCGTCATCAAGCCCTACGACGCGGGCTCGATGAAGGCGATCGAGAAGGCGATCCGGGAGTCCGACCTGGGGCTCAACCCGTCCAACGACGGCCAGCTCATCCGCTGCGTGATCCCGCAGCTGTCCGAGGAGCGGCGCCGCGAGATGGTGAAGGTGGCCCGCGGCAAGGGCGAGGACGCGCGCGTGGTGATCCGCGGTGTGCGGCGCAAGACGATGGACGAGCTGCACCGCATCGTGCGCGACGGCGAGGCCGGTGAGGACGAGGTGACCCGCGCGGAGAAGGAGCTGCAGGCCACCACGGACAAGTACGTCCACCAGATCGACGACCTGGTGAAGCACAAGGAAGCCGAACTCCTCGAAGTCTGAGCACGGTGTCCAGTCCGCCCGCATCGGGTGCCGCCGGAGGTGCGGCGACCGTGCCGCCACGCACCTCGCGTGCCGGCCGGGACCTCGTCGCCGCGATCACGGTCGGCGTGGTGCTGGGCGCGGTCATCCTCACCTCGCTGCTGATCGAGCGGCACTTCTTCATCGGCGTGCTCGGCGCGGCCGCTGCGGTCGGCACGTGGGAGCTGGCCGGGGCACTGCGCCGGGGCGCGGGGATCGCCGTGCCGCTGCCGGTGCTGCTGGTGGGCGGGCAGGCGATGGTGTGGCTGGCGTGGCCGTTCGGGCTCGCGGCCATGGCGGTGGCGTTCGCGGGCACCGCGCTCGCGGTGCTGCTCTGGCGGATGCACAGCGGGTCCGAGAACTACCTGCGTGACGTCAGCGCCGGCGTGTTCACCGCGGCCTACGTGCCGCTGCTGTGCTCTTTCGCCACCCTGATGACGGTCGCGCCCGACGGCGTCGGGCGCATCCTCACGTTCATGATCTGCGTGGTGGCCTCGGACGTCGGCGGCTACACGGCGGGCGTGCTGGCCGGCAGGCACCCGATGGCGCCCACGATCAGCCCGAAGAAGTCCTGGGAGGGCTTCGGCGGCTCGCTCCTGTCGGGCATGGTCGCCGGCGCGCTGTCGGTCACCCTGCTGCTGAACGGGCAGTGGTGGGCCGGCGCGCTGACCGGTGCGCTGCTCGTGGTGTGTGCCACGCTGGGCGACCTGGTCGAGTCGATGATCAAGCGGGACATCGGCATCAAGGACATGGGCAACCTGCTGCCCGGCCACGGCGGGCTCATGGACCGGCTCGACTCGCTGCTCCCCACCGCGCTCGTGGCGTGGGCGGCGCTGACCCTCGTCGTGCCCGGGTGATCGGGCGCGTCCGCCCGATCCCCAGCCCGAACATCTGGCACTGGCCCGACGTCTACGCGCTGGAGAACGCCGCCCAGGACGTCGACGGCGCGATCTGGGCCGCGCTGCGGGAGCTGGCGCCGTTCGCGGGCCGCGACGTCGTCGACGTCGGGTGCGGCGAGGGCTTCCACCTGCCGGTGTTCGCCGCCGAGGCGGCGTCGGTGGTCGGGGTGGAGCCGCACCTGCCGCTGGTGCGCCGTGCTCAGGCGCGCGGGCTGGACGTGCGCGCCGGCAGCGCCGAACGGCTGCCGCTGCCCGATGCGAGCGTCGACGTGGTGCACGCGCGCACCGCGTACTTCTTCGGCCCGGGCTGTGAGCCCGGTCTGGCGGAGGCGGAGCGGGTGCTGCGCCCCGGCGGCGTGCTCGCGATCATCGACCTCGACGCGACCGTGCCGCCGTACGGCGACTGGATGCGGGCCGACCTGCCCCGTTACGACCCGCTGGCGGCGGAGCGGTTCTTCGCCCGGCAGGGCTTCACGATGCGCCGCGTCCGTACGACCTGGCGGTTCCCGGACCGCCGCACCTGCGAGGCGGTGCTGCGCATCGAGTTCTCCGCACGAGTGGCCGCCCGCGCCCTGGCGACCGTCGCCGGGGTGGAGCTGCCGGTCGGGTACCGGGTGCACGTCCGGCCGGCCGGGGTGGTCGTGACCGCGTCGTGACCCGTCCGCCGCTACCGTGGACGGTATGCGCGAGCAGCCCACCGTGCCCAACCGGGCACACCCGACGCGCCCGGAGCCGCCCACCGTGCGGCGGCCCGTACCGCCGAGCCGACCCCGCCCCGTAGCACCGCCGCCGGCTCGTCCGGGGCTGCCGCCGACGCTGCAGGCTCCGCTGCCCGAGCCGCCGCGGGCGCAGCGGCCGCCGCGGCCGGTGCGGCCCATGCCGCTGCCCCTGCTCCTGCCGGCCATCGGTGGGGCCTGGTGGGCGGTCGGCGCGTCCGCGCTCGACACCGGTGCGGGCACGCTGGTGCTCGCGCTGGGCCTGTCGCTCGCCGTCGCGCTGGGCATCGCGCTGCACCGCCGGCTCGGCACGGGCGCGCCGCTCCCCCCGGGTGGGCGCCTGCGCGTGCTGCGCATCGCCCTGGTGGCGGTGGCCGGCATCGTGCTCGGCGGTTGGGGTCTGCGCCTGCTCGGCCTCGGTGAGGTGACCGTGCCGCTGGCCTGCGGCATCACGGGGCTGGCGCTGTTCGCGTTCGTCCGGCTGGTGGACGAGCGGATCATCGTGGCGCTGGCCGGGGCGTTGCTGGTGCTCGCCGCCGTTGGCGCCTCGCTGGCTTTCGGCACCCCCGGCGCGCTGTACCCGCAGGGCCTCGTGGGTATGGGCGCCGGCGCGCTGTGCTGCGCGGCCGCCGCGGTGCGCGGCGGCCTGGTGGCGGAGCTCCTCGCCCGCCGCCGCGGCTGACCCACGTCACACACCGAGTGCGGTCGTCACACACGTTGCAGCATGTGTGAGGTCCGCACTCGGTGTGTGACGTGCTAGGTGGCCGCCACCGCGACCTCGGCCGCCACCGGCGTGACGATGCCGGCGGCCCCGTCCACGGTGATGCGGTCACCGGTCGCGATGGTGATGGTCGCGTCCGGCACCCCGACGACGGCGGGGATGCCGTACTCGCGGGCCACGACGGCGCCGTGCGAGTTGGCGCCGCCCATCTCCATGACCAGCCCGCCCGCGGTGAGGAACAGCGGGGTCCAGCCCGGGTCGGTGGACGGGACGACGAGGATCTCGCCCGGCTCCAGGTGCGCGCCCACCGGGTCCAGCACCACGCGGGCGATGCCGGTGACGGTGCCGGCGGAGGCCGCGGTGCCGGTGAGCGCCCCGTCGGGGGCAACGGCGGCCGTGGCGAGCGCCTCGGGTTCGGTGCCGTCGGACAGCAGGATCCGCGGCACGTGCCGCCGCTGCAGCTCGCGGTCGTAGTCGGCCCGCCGTTCGGCGATGAGCTCGCGCAGGTTGACCCCGCCGACGGCGCGACGCAGCTCGGCCAGGTCGAGCCAGACGACGTCGTCGGCGTGGTCGAGCAGGCCGCGCTCGGTCAGGTCGCGGCCGACCGCGACGAGCTCGGCCCTGACCACCGCGAACAGGCGAACGAGGTAGTCCTTGTGGGTCTCGCGCAGCCCGGCGAGCTCGCGCATGCGGCGCAGCGCCCAGCCGGTCAGCGCGGCCCGGAGCGCGGAACGCTGCCGCACCGCTCCCACCACACCGGCGACGGCGGCATCGGCGGCCGCGGCACCCCGTGCGAACACGGCGTCGGGGGCCTGGGCGGGATCGGTCAGGCGCAGGTAGTTGGCGATCACGCCGAGCACGTACGTCGGGTCGTCCCACCAGCGCGGCATGCCGAGATCGATCTCCGCGACGGCGCGGTGCCCGTGCGCCTCCAGGAACCGGGTGAGGCCGTCCTGGGCGACCCGGGGGAGCAGCCCGTCCCTCCACCGGCCCGCGAGCTCGACGGGGGTGGCCTCGGCGAGGGCTCGCACCGACTCGGGGTCGTCGCGCAGCTGCACGGCCAGCGCCCACAGCTCGAGGTCCATCTCGGTGGTGCTGTTGTGCGGCAGGGACCGCAGGAGCTCGTGGACGGCGTCGGCGTCGATGGCCGGGCCGGCCACCAACCGGGCGAGCCCCAGCATCGCGAAGCCCGCGCCGGCCGCCGGCACCACCGTGGGCAGCACCGGGAAGCACTCGCGGAGCACGTCCGCGGCGTGGTCGATCCGTGCGAGCGGGGCGGTGCCGTCGGGCAGCGGATGCTGGGCGTAGACGCGGGCGCCGATCCGGTCGATGCGGCGTCGGGCGGCCTGCGGGCTGGCCAGCGCGAGCAGGATCTGCGGCGGGATGCGGTACCGGAACGCCACCCGCACGACCTTCGCCACGAACCTCCGGCGTGATCCCCGCCGCGGCGCGAACGCCGGGTCGTCGAGCAGCCCCCGGATCACGACCGCGGACCGCGCCTCCATCACCCCCAGCACCTTCGGGATGAGCACCCGGCCGAGCTCGTTGCGCAGCCCGTCGGTGAAGTCGAAGAAGGTGCGCCCGCCGGCGGCGTGGATCGCCGGGGGGCCCTGCTCGTCGTCGGCGGGGAAGCCGAAGGCATTGCGCGACGCCGTGGCGCCCACAGCGCGGAAGGCGGCGATGCCGAGCGGGGTGATGGGCCGGGTCAGGCCCTGGGCGAGGCTGAAGTTGAGGTAGGCCCGCTTGCCGGGACGGTTGCCGACGGGCACCGGGTGCAGCGTGGTGATCGGGCGGGCCTGGGTGAGCAGCAGTGCACCGGACGTGTCGAGCGCCCACTCGATGTCCTGCGGGCTGCCGTAGTGCCGCTCGACGGCGCGGCCCAGCGCGACGAGCGCGAGCACCTGCTCGTCGGTGAGGGCGTGGCCGGAGTCGCCGCCCAGCTCGACGCGCTCGGTGCCCCCGCCGGGCAGGGCCCGGATGGCGACGGCCTTGTCGCCGGGCGCGTAGTCGATCCGGCCGTCATCCACGGTGATGTGGTCGGGGTTCACCGCGCCGGACACCACAGCCTCGCCGAGGCCCGGCGCGGCGTCGATCACGGTGGTGGTGCGGCGGCCGCTCACCGGGTCGGCCGTGAAGAGCACCCCGGCGACCTGAACGTCGACCATCTCCTGGACGACGACGGCGAGCGCGACGGTGCGCTGGTCGATGCCGGCCGTGTTCCGATAGGCGACGGCGCGGTCGGTCCACAGCGACGCCCAGCAGCGGCGGACGGCGTCGAGCACCGCCTCGGCGCCGACGACGTTGAGGAACGTGTCCTGCTGGCCCGCGAAGCTGGCGCCCGGCAGGTCCTCTGCGGTGGCCGAGGAGCGCACAGCGACGGGCACGTCCGTGCCGAGGGCGGCGTAGGCCTCGGTGATCGCCGTGGCCACGTCGGGCGCGATCGGGGTGTCCAGCAGGGCCGCGCGGGCGGTGGCGGGCAGGTCCGGGCCGCCCTCGTCGAGCACGGCCGAGATGCCGGCCGACGCCGCGGCGTCGCGGTAGGCGGCGGTGGTGACGCAGAACGCCGGTGGTACGGCGAAGCCCGCGGCGGTGAGTTCCGCGAGGTTGGCCGTCTTGCCGCCGACGACGTCGAGGTGGCGAGCGTCGGGGGCGTCGAGACCGATGACCATCATGAACACGAGATTAACTCAACGCGCGATGAATTCTATCCTCCTTTCCGGTGACCGGCAGATGGCGTAGAAGGGGGAGGCCGCTCCCTCGCGCGCGGGAGGTCGCGCCGGCCCCGTCGGAAGACGCTTCCGGCATGGACACGAAGACACCCACCGGGCGGCTGCCCGTCGTCGTCGGAGGTTGGAGCGCAGGCGCTGTCGTGATCGGATCGTGGTGGTCGCTGCGGCCCGCCGACCATCCCTTCGCCCGGCCGGGTGACGACGGCTTCCCGACGCTCCTCGACCTCGTCCCCGGGTCGGTGACCGCGCCGGCACTGGTCGGTGTCGGCGTGGTCGGCCTGGCGGCGGTCCTGACCCGGTCCCGGCCGGTGCTGGTCACCGTCGGCGTGCTCGTCGCGGTGGCGTTCGGCCTGCTCGCGGCCGGCGTCGCCCCGCTCGCCCTGGCCGGGTACGCGATGGCGATGTTCGGCCCGGTCGTCCTCGCCGGCACGCTCGTCGTCGGGGCGTGGCGGTGGCGGGGCGGGCCCGTCGCGCTGGGGCTGATGGTCGCGATCGGAGCCGCGGCGTGGCTCACCGGGATCGCCGACGGTGCCGTCCTGCGGCGCTACGTGGACGTCGTCACCGGCAGCGCTGCGAAGTTCGGGCCGCCGGCCGCGCTGACGTTCCTGCTGGCCGGGGCGGTGCTCTGGGGGGCGCTGGCGGGGCGCCTGGCCCTCGCCGGACACCGTAGGCCGGCGTGGGCCGAACCCGACGCGGCGGCCCGGTGGGGCCGCGCCGCTGCGTTCGTCGCCGCCGCCTGTGTGCTGCCGTACTTCCTCCTGCGCATGACCTGGCTGACGCCGTGGCCGCTCGGCATGTCGGCGGACGAGCTGGCCGTCGTACCCGAGATCCGCCTGCACGGGCTCCTGCTGGGGCTCGCCGCGCTGGCCGGCGGCGTGCTGACGCTGGGCCTGGTCTCCCGCTGGGGCGAGGTGTGGCCGCGGTGGGTGCCGGTGCTGCGCGGCCGGCCGGTGCCGCGCGCCGCAGCGGTCGTGCCCGGTGCGCTGGTCGCGGTGCTGCTGACGGCGGCCGCGGTGCCGATGGCGATCCAGGCGGTCGCGGAGGGCGCGTTCGAGATGCTGCTGATCTTCCCGTTCTGGCTGTGGGGACCGGCGCTGGGGCTGGCCGTGCTCGGCTACGCGCTGCGCCGCGGGACCGCCTCGTACACTTGAGCAGGTCATGACTCTTCCGCTGGTCTTCGACGCGCCCAAGCGCGCCCTCCCGCCCCGCCACCTCGCCGACCTCGAACCCGACGAGCGTCGGGGTGCGGTGACGGAGCTCGGGCTGCCCGGGTTCCGGGCCGACCAGCTGGCCCGGCACTACTTCGGCCGGTTCTCCACCGACCTTGATGCGATGACCGACCTGCCGGCCGCGGCCCGCGACGCGCTGCGCCCGCTGCTCCCGCAGCTGGTGCAGCCCGTCCTGGAGCAGGCCTGCGACGACGGCGCCACCCGGAAGACCCTGTGGAAGGGCCACGACGGCACGCGCGCCGAGTCGGTGCTCATGCGGTACCCGGACCGCGCGACCGTGTGCGTCTCCAGTCAGGCGGGCTGCGGCATGGCGTGCCCGTTCTGCGCGACCGGTCAGGGCGGGCTGCAGCGCAACCTGTCGACGGCCGAGATCGTGGAGCAGGTCCGGCAGGCAGCGGCCGCCGCCCGCGACGGTGCCCTCGGCGAGCCCATGCGGCTCTCCAACATCGTGTTCATGGGCATGGGGGAGCCGCTCGCGAACTACAAACGGGTCGTGGCGGCGCTGCGGCGGATCACCGAGCCCGCCCCGTCCGGGTTGGGGATCTCGGCGCGCGGCGTCACGGTGTCGACGGTCGGGCTGGTGCCCGCAATCGACAAGCTGGCGACGGAGGGCCTGCCGGTCACCCTCGCCGTCTCCCTGCACACCCCTGACGACGAGCTGCGCGACACGCTCGTGCCCGTCAACAACCGGTGGAAGGTCGCCGAGGTGCTCGCCGCGGCCCGGCGCTACGCCGTCGCCACCGGCCGGCGCGTCTCCATCGAGTACGCGCTGATCCGCGACGTGAACGACCACGCGTGGCGCGCCGACCTGCTCGGGCAGCGGCTCGCCCGCGAGATCGGCACCAAGCGCGTGCACGTCAACCTGATCCCGCTCAACCCCACCCCGGGCAGCGAGTGGGACGCGTCGCCGCGGCCCGTGCAGGACGAGTTCGTGCGCCGTGTCCAGGCCGCCGGGGTCGCCTGCACCGTGCGCGACACCCGCGGCCAGGAGATCGCCGCGGCCTGCGGGCAGCTGGCGGCCACCGGGGCGTAGCCCTCGTCAGAGGTCGTCGGGAAGGACCCGGAACGCGGCGTGCTCGGTCAACGGGTCAGCCAGGTCGGCGCCGAACCCGTCGGCGAGGTAGGAGTCGGCGCGCTCGGCGAGAGGTCGTCGGCGTCGGCGTAGACCGTCGTGCGCTCGAGCGGCAGACGCCTATGATGCCCGCCGGGCACTCACCGCGGGACCACCCGGTCCAGCCACGCCAGGAGGTCGGCCTCCACCTCGGCGCGGTTGGTCTCGTTGAGGATCTCGTGGCGGGCCTGCGGGTACACGACGCTGGTGACGTCGGTGAGCCCGGCCGCCTCGAGCCGCTGGACCAGCGCGGAGGAGAGGGCGAGCTGCCCGTTGACCGGGTCCATGTCGCCCACGGCGATGTAGACGGGCAGGTCGCGGCGGATGCCGGCGAGCCGGGCGGGGTCGGCGAGGGCGCGGGCGGCGTGGAACATCGCCTTGCCGGCCTCGGCGTCGAGGCCGAAGCCGCACAGCTCGTCGGCGATGTAGGCGTCGACCTGGGCCTCGTCGCGGGAGAGCCAGTCGTAGTCGGTGCGGGCCGGCGCGAACGGCGCGTTGAAGCCGGAGAGGTCGATGGGCGCGTCGAGGTCGAGCGCCGGTTCCAGGAGGTCGATCGCGGCGGTGCCGGAGAGGACGAGCGCGGTGATGTCGGCGGAGTGGTCGAGCACGTACTGCTGGGCGGCGAACGAGCCCATGCTGTGGCCGAACAGGACGAGCGGCAGGTCGGGGTGCTCGTCGTGCGCACGTTGGACGAGCACGTCGATGTCGTCGACGAGCGCCGTCCAGCCGGCGGCGCCGATGTGCCCGGGCTCGCCGGCCATGGTGGCGCCGTGGCCGCGGTGGTCCTGGCCCTGCACGAGGAACCCGGCGGCGGTCAACGTCTCGGCGAGATGCTGGTAGCGCAGCAGGTGCTCGCCCATGCCGTGCGTGAGCTGCACGATCGCGCGCGGCGAGCCGGCGGGCTCCCAGCGGTAGGTGGCGATCGTGGTGCCGTCGCGGCCGGTGACCGGGATGCGGGTGGGTGACGTCATCGTGCGCCCCTTCGGGGGAGACGGCGGGGGACCGACGTGCAGCCTGCGCGTTCGTCGGCCTCCCGTCCAGCCTCCGCCCGGGCGCGGTGCTCGAGAGCCCGGGAGTTGATCTCGTCCGGCGGCCGGCCCGCGTCCGATTTATCCTGTCCGCCATGGCCACCCCGGCAGTGACCAACGAGGTGATCGTCGGCAATCCGATCATCACCGACGTGTACACGTCCGATCCCGCGGTGCTCGTGCACGACGGCACCGCATACCTCTACACCGGCCACGACGAGGCCGAGCCCGGTTCCCCCGACTACCTGATGCGCGACTGGCTGCTGTTCTCCTCGACCGACCTGGTCGACTGGAAGGCGCACGGCTCCCCGCTCGCGATCACCGACTTCGCGTGGGCGGCGAGCACCGGCGCCAAGGCCGGCGCGGTCGTCGAGCGGGACGGTCGGTTCTACTGGTACGTCGCCGTCGACCGGCCCGACCGCCCGGGCGGGGCGATCGGTGTGGCGGTGGCCGATCACCCGACCGGCCCGTTCCGCGACGCCCGCGACTCGGCCCTGGTCACCGACGAGGTGCCGTTCCCGACCGAGTCCGACCACACGATCGACCCGGCCGTGATCGTCGTCGACGGGCAGGCACACCTGTTCTGGGGCAAGCTGCGCTGCTTCCACGCGCTGCTCGACGACTCCATGACCGACCTCGCCGGCCCGATCACCGAGATCGAGCTGCCCGGCTTCCAGGAAGGTGCGCACGTCCACCACCGCGACGGATGGTTCTACCTGTCCTACGGCTACCTGAACCCGCAGCGCGTCGGCTACGCCCGCAGCCGCTCGGTGGACGGTCCGTGGGAGTTCGTCGGGATCCTCAACGAGGTGGCCGGCAACTGCGAGACCAACCGCCCGTGCCCGGTCGAGTTCAACGGCGAGTGGGTGTTCTTCTACCACAACGGGGTGCTGCCGGGCGGGGGCAGCAGGCGCCGTTCGGTGTGCGTCGACCGGCTGCACCACCGCCCGGACGGGCTGATCGACCGCGTGCGGATGACCACCGAGGGCTTAAGAGGGTAGCCCGAGCACCTCGGCCAGGTCGAACGACACCGGCTGCTCCAGCTGCTCGTACGTGCAGCTCTTGGGGTCGCGGTCCGGCCGCCAGCGCACGAACTGCGCGGTGTGCCGGAACCGCACGCCCTCCATGTAGTCGTAGCGCACCTCGACGACGCGCTCGGGCCGCAGCGGCACGAACGACAGGTCCTTGCCGTTGTTCCAGCGGCTGCCCTCGCCCTTGCGCGGCGTGCGCTCGCCCTCCTCCTGCTTCGCCCAGGCCCAGGGGTGGTCGTCGAACGTGGTGACGAGCTCCTGCATCTCCTGGAAGAGCTCCTTGCGCCGGGCCAGCGGGAACGCGCCGATCACGCCCACCGAGGCGAGCACGCCGCGGTCGTCGTAGAGGCCGAGCAGCAGCGAGCCGATCACGTCGTCGCCGGACTTGTGCACGCGGTAGCCGGCGACGACAGCGTCGCACGTCCGCTCGTGCTTGATCTTGGTCATGACCCGCTTGTCGGGCTGGTAGGTCACGGCCGGGTCCTTGGCGATGAGCCCGTCCAGCCCGGCGCCCTCGAACTGCTCGAACCACTGCTGGGCGACGTCGTGGTCGTCGGTGAGCGGGGTGACGTGCACGGGCGGAGCCGCCTGCGCCAGCGCGTCCACCAGCCGCGCCCGCCGCTCGGCGAAGGGGCGTTCGGTGAGGTCCTCGTCGCCCACCGCCAGCAGGTCGAACGCGACGAAGCTGGCGGGCGTCTCCACCGACAGGAGCTGCACCCGGCTCGCCGCCGGGTGGATGCGCTGTTGCAGCACCTCGAAGTCGAGCGTGTTGTTGGCCCGGTCGAGCACCACGATCTCCCCGTCGATCACGGCGCGCTCGGGGAAGTTCGCCAGCACGGCCTCGACGACCTCCGGGAAGTAGCGGGTCATCGGCCGCTCGTTGCGGCTGCCGATCTCCACCTCGTCGCCGTCGCGGAAGATGATCGAGCGGAAGCCGTCCCACTTGGGCTCGTACAGCTTGCCGGGCGGGATCTTCGGCTGCGGCTTGGCCAGCATCGGCTTCACCGGGGGCATCACGGGCAGGTCCACCCACGTCATCCTGCCCGGCCGCGCAAGTTCACGGCCGGGGCAGTGCCGCGACGAAGCGGGTGAGCAGCTCCGCGAAGGTCGCCTGCTCGGTCTCGCTCCAGCCCGCCATCGCGGTCGCGAACACCTCTCGCCGGAACGCGTGGACGCGGGCCAGCCGCTCCGCACCGGCGTCGGTGAGCACCAACCAGGCCCGGCGGCCGTCCGACTGGTCGGCCTCGCGGCGCAGCAGGCCCGCCCCGACGGCTGCGGCGACCAGCTTGCTCGCGCGCGGCTGGTCGACTCCGAGCGCCTCGGCGATCTCCCCGACGCCGACCGGCCCGTCCGCGGCCTCGACGGCGTCGAGGACCGGCTGGAGGGTGTCGTCGGCCGCGCCCGCCACCCGGGCGAGGGTGCGGCGGGTCTGCCGGCGTCGGATGGCCACCATGGCGGCCTCGACGGCAGCAAGTGTATGTTCATGAGCATGTATATGTCTGATGACAACAAGCCTATCGGATGGTGGTTGAAAGAGGTCGACCGCCTCCTCGAGCAGTCGTTCGCCGGCGCGCTCGCCGTCGAGGGCGTCGACCGCCGGCAGTGGCAGCTGCTCAACGCCATCGCCCGGGAGGGCTCCGCCGATGTCCTCGCGCCGTTCCTGCCGGATCCGGCCGACCGTGATCACGCGGTCGCCGTGCTGGTCGAGCGCGGATGGGTCGAGCGCCGCGGCGACCGGCTCGTGCTGACGGCCGACGGCACGGCCCTGCGCGCCCGGCTGACGGTGATCATCGGCGAGCAGCGCCGCCGCATCACCGACGGCATCAGCGACGCCGAGTACGTCGCCACCGTGGACGTCCTCCGGCGGATGGCGGGGAACCTCGCCGTCCGGTGAAGATGAGCCCATGCTGCCCACCGCCCGCGAGGTGCTCGCCGACCTCGCCGCCCGTCGCGTGTCTGCCCGCGAACTGCTCGACGCCAGGCTGGCCCGCCACGAGGCCGTCCACCCGGTGCTGAACGCCGTCGTGCAGACCGACGTCGAGCGTGCCCGGCAGGAGGCCGCTGCCGTCGACGAGGCGCGGGCCCGCGGCGCCGAGCTGGGCCCGCTCGCCGGCCTGCCGATCACGGTGAAGGACTGCTTCGACGTCGCCGGCATGCCGGCGGTCTCGGGCAATCCCGCGTTCGTCGGGCGCGGGGAGTGCGTCGACGCGGCGACGGTCGCGATCGCGCGTGCCGCGGGTGCGGTCGTCTGGGGGAAGACGAACACCCCGCTCAACCTGGGCGACATCCAGAGCTACAACGAGGTCTTCGGCACCACCACCAACCCGTACGACCCGGACCGGACGTGCGGTGGCTCGTCCGGCGGCTCGGCCGCGGCGCTCGCCGCGGGCGTCACCGATCTGGAGATCGGCACCGACATCGGCGGCTCGCTGCGCCACCCCGCCAACTACTGCGGGGTGTACGCGCTGAAGCCGACGTGGGACCGGCTGCCGATGCGCGGGGTGGTGCCGCCGCTGCCGGAGAACTGGATGCTGTCGGACCTGTCGGTCGCCGGACCGATGGCCCGCACGGCCGACGACCTCGCGTTCCTGTGGGAGGTCCTCGCCGGGCGTACGGTGCCGCGCGGTGACGTGGCCGGCATGCGCGTGGCGCTGTGGGTCGGCGAGCCCGGCTACCCGCTCGCCGCCGACGTCCGGGGTGCCGTCGAACGGGCCGCCGACGTGCTGCGCGGCCAGGGGGCGAAGGTCGAGGTGGCAGCCCCGCCGTTCGGCGACGGGACGGGCGCGGGAAATGACGTCTACCTGGCGCTCCTGTTCGCCGTGCTCGGCGCGAGGAACCTCACCGCCGAGCAGTGGGAGCAGCTCGCGGCCCACCGGGGCGCCGAGCCGGGGCCGCGGTACCGGCCCGGGTCCTACGCGTACCACGCCACGGCGAGCTACCGCGAGTACGCCGCGGCCGCGGTGGCCCGCCAGCGGCTCAGGGACCGGCTGGCCGAGTGGTTCACCGGCTTCGACGCCATCCTGTGCCCCGTCGGCCCGGTACCGGCGTTCCCGCACCAGCACGAGGGCACGGTGTTCGACCGCGACCTCGACGTGGACGATGTGGCCGTGCCCTACGGCCACCTGTTCGACTGGATCGCCTTGGCCACCGCCTGCCACGCGCCGGCGATCGCGGCCCCGGTCGGCGCCACCGCAGCGGGGCTCCCGTTGGGCGTCCAGCTGGTCGGCCGTTGGGACGAGGAGCACCGGCTGCTCGACCTGGCCCGCGCGCTGGAGGCCGCGATCGGCCGCCCGGCACCCCCTGCCTAGGCTCGGTGGGTGGCTCGGTTCACCCGCGAGGAGCTGGAGGCGGCCCGCTCGCTGGTGGTGCCCGATCTCCTGCCCGGTCCTGACGACCCGCCGCTGCGCGTGCTGTTCTGCGGCATCAACCCGGGCCTGGTCACCGCGGTCACCGGGCACCACTTCGGGCGCCCGGGCAACCGCTTCTGGCCGGCGCTGCACGGCGCCGGGTTCACGCCCCGGCTGCTGCTGCCCGCCGAGCAGGGCGAGCTGCGGGGGTTGGGGCTGGGCATCACGAACGTCGTCGCGCGCACGACGGCCCGCGCCGACGAGCTCTCTGACGCAGAGCTGCGCGCCGGGGGAGAGAGGTTGCGGGCGCTCGTGGCGCGCACCCGCCCGCGCTGGCTCGCGGTGGCCGGGGTCGGCGCCTACCGCACGGCGTTCGACCGGCCGAAGGCCCAGGTCGGGCCGCAGGACGAGACGGTAGGCGACACCCGCGTGTGGGTCCTGCCCAACCCGAGCGGCCTCAACGCGCACTGGCAGCTGCCGGCGATGATCGAGGAGTACGCGCGGCTGCGGGAAGCAGCGCAGCGCTGATCAGCCCACGACGACGACGTCTGCGCCGACCGCCTCGTACGTCCGGCGTGCTCGAGCATCGCGGGTGGCGAGCGTCACGCGGTGTTGCGCCGCAGCAAGCGCGACCAGCCCGTCGTACACGGCGCCACCGCTGACCCCGGCCTCGGCGAGCATCGCGGGAATGTGCCCTCCGCGACCAGGACCGAGCAGCAACGGATCGTCCAACTGCGCCATGAGCCGTACCGCGTCGGTTGCGGACAGGCGTGCGTCACCAGGCAAGCGGGTCAGCACGGAGTACGTCTCCGCAAGTGCGTGCCCGCACAGCGGAGGCCGTCGACCGTCGAGCCACGAAACCACCCCCGCATGGTCGGGATGGCTCTTGAGCAGCAGCGGCACCGCCACACTCGTGTCGAGCCCGATCTCCGTGCCGACGGTCGTCATCGACGCCCGTCGTCGATGATCCTGAACATCATCTCGTCGGTCACCACGGTGTCACTGACAGCGACCAGCAGGCCGTCCTCCTCGACGATTCGGGCCGTACGTCCACCCGGGCTGAGATGGGCGCCGTCGCCGTAGCGGCTGATGTCCACCGTCCCGCCCGGTCGCAGGCCCAGCTCGTCGCGCAGCTGCTTCGGGATGACGATGCGACCGACCGCATCGATGGTGACCTCCATGGGAACAGGCTACCAACGATTTCCCAGTCGGTCAGTCCAGCTCCTGCGCCTCCGGCTCCGGCGGCTCCTCCGCGCCCTCGCGGGCGTCGCGGTCGGCCCATTCGAGGAGCTCGTCGAGGACGAACACGTGCTCGTCGATGCTCGCGTGCAGGTCGCCCAGCTCGGCGAACCGCACCGGGACCGTGGCGATGGTGAAGTCGGCGGGCTCGGCGTCGTCGATCTCGTCCCAGCGGATCGGCGTCGACACCACGGCCTCGTGCACCCCGCGCACCGAGTAGGCACTGCGGATGGTGTGGTCGCGGGCGTTCTGGTTGTAGTCGACGAACACCGAGTTCGGGTCGCGGTCCTTGCGCCACCACGTCAGGTCGACCAGGTCGCAGCGCCGGCCGACCTCGCGGGCGAAGGCGTGCGCGGCGCGGCGCACGTCCTGGAAGCCCCAGTTCGGCTCGATCCGCACGTAGACGTGCATGCCCTTGCCGCCGGACGTCTTCGGGAAGCCGACCGCACCCAGCTCGTCGAGCACCTCGTGGGCGACGTGCGCGACGCGGCGCACGTCCGCGTAGGAGGCGCCGGGCATCGGGTCGAGGTCGATGCGCCACTCGTCGGGTTGCTCGACGTGCCCGCGCCGGGAGTTCCAGGGGTGGAACTCGACGGTGGACATCTGCACCGCCCACACGACGTCGGCGACGTGCTGCACGCACAGCTCGTCGGCGGTGCGGTTCCAGCGCGGGAAGTGCACGCGCACCGTCTGCACCCAGTCGGGGGCGCCGCGCGGCAGCCGCTTCTGGTGCACCTTCTCGCCGGTCACGCCGGTGGGGAAGCGGTGCAGCATGCACGGCCGGTTGCGCAGCGCGCGCACGATGCCGTCGCCGACGGCGATGTAGTACTGCGCCAGGTCGAGCTTGGTCTCCCCGCGCGTGGGGAAGTACACGCGGTCGGGGTTGGAGATCCGCACGGTGCGGTCGCCGACCTCCAGCTCGACCGCGGACCCGGGCATGATCGGGCTCAGCGCCGCCAGGCGTTGCGCTTGTTGCGCACGGAGATGACCAGCCCGATGGCGAGGATGACGGCGAAGCCGACGAGGTAGAGGTCCTCGATCTTGCCGGTGTGGTTGCCGATCAGCATCGCGAGCAGCGCGATGATGCAGAAGATGCCCGCAGCCATGCCGCCGCGCGGGAAGCCGCCGTTCCAGCCCCACTCGCTGTGCGGGTCCGGCACGTCCTCCTCTGTGCCACCAGCACCACGCTGGGCCAGTTCGCGCGAGTTGGTCGCCACTGCCGTCCTCCTGATCAACCGATCTGCGGCCTCATCGTCGCACAACACCCGGCCGAGGATGATGGGAGGCGATGAGCACCACGAGATCCGTCACCGTGCTGGGGTCCACCGGCTCCATCGGCACCCAGGCGCTCGACCTGATCGCCCGCCACCCGGGCGCGTACCGGGTCGCCGGGCTGGCCGCCGGCGGGAGCGACGTCGAGCTGGTGGTGGCGCAGGCGCGCACGCACCGCGTCTCCCGCGTCGCCGTGGCGCGCGCCGACGCCGCGGCCGCGGTGCGCGACGCGCTGCCCGGCGTCGAGGTGCTGGCGGGGCCGGACGCCGCGACGGAGCTGGCCGGCGCGTCCGGTGTCGACATCGTGCTCAACGGCATCACCGGATCCGTGGGGCTGCGGCCCACGCTGGCGGCGCTGGGCGCGGGTGCCCGGCTGGCACTGGCCAACAAGGAGTCGCTGATCGCCGGCGGTCCGCTGGTGCTCGCAGCCGCGGCGCCGGGCCAGATCGTGCCGGTCGACTCGGAGCACTCCGCGCTCGCCCAGTGCCTGCGCGGCGGCCGCGCCGCGGAGGTGGAGCGGCTCGTCGTGACGGCGTCGGGCGGCCCGTTCCGCGGCCGCACGCGGGCCGAGCTGGCCGACGTCACCGTCGCGGACGCGCTGGCCCACCCGACCTGGGACATGGGCCCGGTGATCACCATCAACTCGGCCACCCTGGTCAACAAGGGCCTGGAGGTCATCGAGGCGCGGCTGCTGTTCGACGTCCCCTACGAGCGGATCGACGTGGTGGTGCACCCGCAGTCGATCGTGCACTCCATGGTCACGTTCGCCGACGGCTCCACGCTCGCGCAGGCCAGCCCGCCGGACATGGTCCTGCCCATCTCGCTGGCGCTGGGCTGGCCGGAGCGGATCGCCGGAGCGGCCGCCGCCTGCCGCTGGGACACGGCGCAGAGCTGGACGTTCGAGCCACTGGACGAGGACACGTTCGCGGGGGTGCGGCTGGCCCGTGCCGCCGGCGCCGCGGGCGGGTGCGTGCCCGCCGTGTTCAACGCCGCCAACGAGGAGGCCGTCGCCGCGTTCGTCGCCGGCGGGATCGGGTTCACCGGCATCACCGACGTCGTCGAGCGCGTCATCGACGCCGCCGACGGGTGGCACGGCGACCCGGCTACCGTGGACGACGTGCTCGCCGCCGAGGAGTGGGCGCGGGCACGGGCACGGGAGCTGGCCGGAGCAGGAGTGACCTCATGATGACCGTCCTCGGGATCGTCCTGTTCTTCCTGGGGATCCTGCTGTCGGTGGCCTGGCACGAGCTGGGGCACCTGCTGGCCGCCAAGCGGTTCGGCATCAAGGTGCCGGAGTTCTTCGTCGGGTTCGGCCGCACGCTCTGGTCGGTCAAGCGCGGCGAGACCGAGTACGGGGTGAAGCTCGTCCCGCTCGGCGGCTACATCCGCATGATCGGCATGATCCCGCCCGCGCGCGGCGAGGGCATGCTCGGTTCGAGCCGGCGCACCGGGCCGTTCCAGAGCCTGATCGACGACGTGCGCAGCCAGTCGGCGTCCGAGGTCAGGCCGGAGGACGTCGAGCGGCAGTTCTGGACCCGCGCCCCGTGGAAGCGGGTCGTGGTGATGTTCGCCGGCCCGTTCATGAACCTGGTGCTGGCGGTACTGATCTTCACGTTCTCGCTGATGGTGATCGGGGCACCGACCGGCACCAACACCACGGTCAGCGCGGTCTCCAAGTGCGTGGTGCCGGCGACCGCGACCACCGCGGTCTGCCCGCCCGACGCTCCGCTGACCCCGGCGGCCGCCGCCGGTTTCCAGGCAGGCGACCGGATCGTCTCGTTCCAGGGGCGGCCGTACGCGCCCGACCAGTGGGGCGACCTGCAGAAGGCCATCCGCGCGGCCAGCGGCACGGTGACCGTCGTCGTCGACCGCGGCGGCCAGCAGGTCGAGCTGCACCCCACGCTGGTGACCACCGACCTGCCGGACCTGGACAACCCGAAGGCCATCGTGCGGGGGAGTTTCCTCGGCCTGAGCCCCGTCACGTTCTACGAGCCGCAGGGGTTCGGGGTCGTCGTCGACCGGATCGGCGACGTCATCGCCCGCACGGGTGAGGCGATCGTGGCACTGCCGCAGCGGGTGCCGGGCTTGTTCGGCGCTGTCTTCCTGGGTGAGAAGCGCGACCAGGACAGTCCGGTGGGGGTGGTCGGCGCCTCGCGGCTGGGTGGGCAGATCCTCGACCAGGACCTGCCGGTGAAGACCGAGATCTCGATCTTCCTCAACCTGCTGGCGCTGGTGAACATCTCGCTGTTCCTGTTCAACCTGCTCCCCATCCCGCCGCTCGACGGCGGGCAGATCTTCCCGGCGATCTGGGAGGGCATCAGGCGCCGGATCGCCAAGCTGCGCGGCAAGCCGGACCCCGGCCCGGTCGACGTGGCCCGGCTGATGCCGTTCGCGTACGTGGTGGCGCTGGTCTTCGTGGCGTGGAGCGGGCTGCTGTTCGTGGCGGACATCATCAACCCGGTCACGATCAACTGACCTCCTGCCGCCTCGGTGGAGTGCTTCTGGCCACGGCCGCGTCGAGCTGGCACGGGCAGGGGGATACTGGAGGTCGTGACCGTCTCCCTCGGCATGCCCACCCCGCCCGCGCCGACGCTCGCGCCGCGCCGGCCCACCCGCCAGCTGCAGGTCGGCACGGTCGGTGTCGGTTCCGAGCACCCGATCTCGGTCCAGTCGATGACCACCACGTTGACCGCCGACGTCAACGCCACGCTGCAGCAGATCGCGGAGCTGACGGCGGCCGGGTGCGACATCGTGCGCGTCGCCTGCCCGAGCCAGGACGACGCCGAGGCGCTGCCGGCGATCGCGGCGAAGTCGCAGATCCCGGTGATCGCCGACATCCACTTCCAGCCGAAGTACGTGTTCGCCGCCATCGAGGCCGGCTGTGCCGCGGTGCGGGTGAACCCGGGCAACATCCGCAAGTTCGACGACCAGGTGAAGGAGATCGCGGCGGCCGCGAAGGACCACGGCACCCCGATCCGGATCGGCGTCAACGCGGGCTCGCTGGACAAGCGGCTGCTCCAGAAGTACGGCAAGGCCACCCCGGAGGCGCTGGCCGAGTCGGCGATGTGGGAGGCGAGCCTGTTCGCCGAGCACGACTTCCACGACATCAAGATCTCGGTGAAGCACAACGACCCGGTCGTGATGATCCGGGCGTACGAGCTGCTGGCCGAGCAGTGCGACTACCCGCTGCACCTCGGCGTGACTGAGGCCGGGCCGGCGTTCCAGGGCACCATCAAGTCGGCCGTCGCGTTCGGGGCGCTGCTGCGCCAGGGCATCGGCGACACGATCCGCGTCTCGCTGTCGGCGCCGCCGGTCGAGGAGATCAAGGTCGGCACGCAGATCCTGCAGTCGCTCAACCTGCGCCCCCGCAAGCTGGAGATCGTCTCCTGCCCGTCCTGCGGGCGCGCACAGGTCGACGTCTACAAGCTGGCCGACGAGGTCACCGCCGGTCTGACGGGCATGGAGGTGCCGCTGCGCGTCGCCGTCATGGGCTGCGTGGTGAACGGGCCGGGCGAGGCCCGCGAGGCGGATCTCGGCGTCGCGTCCGGCAACGGCAAGGGCCAGATCTTCGTCAAGGGTGAGGTCGTGAAGACCGTGCCGGAGCACGCCATCGTCGAGACCCTCATCGAGGAGGCGATGAAGATCGCCGAGTCGATGGAGGGCGAGGGCGCGCCGCAGGTCACCGTCGGCTGACGCACGCCACACGCGATCGGCGGATCCGCCATGTCCTCCGGCGCGTCCGTGTGGCACCGTAGGAGCGTGCTACGTGTCGCCGGCGCGCGGCTTCTCGATGATCGGGACCGCCCAGGGGTTCGCGCGGTCCTGGACGACGATCCGGTGGCCTCCTGCATGGTCGCGGCACGCGTCGAGCTGGCGGGGCTGGACCCGTGGCGGCTCGGCGGCGAGCTGTGGGGCGTCGGTTCCCGGTTCGACGGCCTGTGCTTCGCCGGCGCGAACCTCGTGCCGCTGCGCGGTGACCGGCACGCCCTGCGCAGCTTCGCCGACCGCGCCCGCCGCCACGGTCGCACCTGCTCGTCGGTGGTGGGCCGGGCCGAGCTGGTGCTGCCGCTGTGGGAGGAGCTGGCCGCGCACTGGGCCCCGGCCCGCGAGGTGCGCGACGACCAGCCGCTGATGGTGCTGGCCGGCGCGCCGGCCGTCCCGCCCGACCCGTACGTCCGCGAGGTGCGGCCCGCCGAGCTCGACGCGTACCTGCCGGCCGCCATCGCGATGTTCACCGAGGAGGTCGGCATCGACCCCTGCGCGGGCGACGGCGGAGCCGGCTACCGGGCGCGGGTCGCCGAGCTCGTCGGCGCCGGTCGGGCCTTCGCGCGGTTCGAGCACGGGCAGGTGGTGTTCAAGGCCGAGATCGGTGCGCTGTCGGGCCGGGTCGGGCAGATCCAGGGCGTGTGGGTGCATCCCGCGCACCGCGGCCGGGGGCTCGGCATCTCGGGCACGGCCGCGGTCGCGGACCGGCTCGCCGGGCTGGGCCGGATCGCGAGCCTGTACGTGAACAGCTTCAACCACACCGCCCGCGCGGTGTACCGCAGGATCGGGTTCACGCAGGTCGGCAGCTTCGCGACGATCCTCTTCTGAAGACGATGGACCTGGAGGTCCGCGCGGTCGAGGGACCGGGAGTGCCGGTCGTGCTGCTGCACGGCGCGGGCGACGGCGGAGCCGGCTACCGGGCGCGGGTCGCCGAGCTCGTCGGCGCCGGGCGCGCGTTCGCGCGGTTCGAGCACGGGCAGGTCGTGTTCAAGGCCGAGATCGGTGCGCTGTCGGGCCGGGTCGGGCAGATCCAGGGGGTCTGGGTGCATCCCGCGCACCGCGGCCGGGGGCTCGGCATCGCCGGCACGGCCGCGGTCGCGGACCGGCTCGCCGGGCTGGGCCGGATCGCGAGCCTGTACGTGAACAGCTTCAACCACACCGCCCGCGCGGTGTACCGCAGGATCGGGTTCACGCAGGTCGGCAGCTTCGCGACGATCCTCTTCTGAAGACGGTGGACCTGGAGGTCCGCGCGGTCGAGGGACCGGGAGTGTCGGTCGTGCTGCTGCACGGCGTGAGCGACAGCGCCGCGGGCTACCGGCCGGTCCTGGCGCACCTGGAGGGCCGGCACCCGGCGCGCGCGGTCAGCTTCCGCGGCCACGGCGGCTCGGCGCGCGCCGGCTCGTACATGCTCGCCGACTACTGCGCCGACGTCGTCGCGCTGATCGAGGGCACCGCGCCCGCCGTGCTGGCCGGGCACTCGCTGGGCTCGGTCGTCGCGGCCCGGCTGGCGAGCACCCGACCGGACCTGGTCGCGGGGTTCTTCGTCGAGGACAGCCCGCTGCTCGCCCTGCGCGACCCGGAGCGCGCCGACGCGCCGTGGTTCGACGTGTTCCGCCGCACGCAGGCGCTCCTGGCGGACCCGCCCGCCGACGACGCGGCGTTCCTCGCCGCTGTCGGTGATCTCCCCGTCGGCGTCCCCGGCAGCGACGTGCGGATGCGCGACGTGGCCAGCCCGCGGTTCCTCCAGCTGCGCGCGAGCGTGCTGCGGCAGGTCGACCCATGCGTGTTCGACCCGATCCTGGACGGCACGCTCGTCCCGCCGGAGCTGCCGGACGCGCTGGCCACGATCGGCTGCCCGACCGCGGTCATCGCCGGCACCTGACGAACGGTGGGGCGATGACCGCGGCCGACATCGCGCAGTGGCAGCGCAGCATCCCCCACGCCACCGTCACCGTGCTGGAGCGCGTGGGGCACGTGATCCACCTCGGCCCGACCCCGGTGCGCACGGCGTACCTGGCCGCGCTCGACGGCCTGCTGGAGCGTCTCGCTCAGCGGGAGACCGCGCGGTAGCGGCGCACCGCCAGCGGCAGGAACACCGCGACGATCAGCACCGGCCACGCGATGGCCAGGAACAGGGCGTGCTGGGCCGGCCAGCTCGCCGTCGCCGACGTGACGGCGCCCGCGTTGCCGAAGAGCACGCGGATCGCGCCGACCGTCGCCGAGAGCGGGTTCCAGTCGGCCACCGCGCCCAGCCAGCCGGGCATCTGCTCGGGGGCGACGAACGTGTTGGCCACCATCGTCAACGGGAAGAGCGGCGCCCAGGCGAGCCCGGCCGCCTCCTGGGTGACGACCAACCCCAGGAAGATCCCCACCCAGATCATGGCGAACCGCAGGAGCAGCAGGAGCGCGACGGCGGCGAGGGTCTCCAGCGGCCCGGTCCGCGTGACCCACCCGACGAGCAGCCCGCACCCCATGAGTACCGCGAGGTCGAGGACGGAGTTGTTGAGGTCGGCGATGCTGCGGCCGATCAGGAACGCTCCGCGCGACACCGGCATGGAGCGGAACCGGTCGGTCACCCCGCGGGCCTGGTCGGCGGCGACCACGGCGACGGTGGCGGCAGCCCCGTTCACCATGGCCTGGGCGAACATGCCCGGCATCAGGAACTCGCGGTAGTCGCCTCCGCCGGGCACCGTGATCGCGCTGCCGAACACGAAGCCGAACAGCAGCACGAACATCACCGGGAACGTCACGCTGGAGACGATCACGGCCGGGTTGCGCACCCAGTGGACGAGGTCGCGACGGGCGATCGTCCAGGAGTCGGCGGCGAGCCAGCGCAGCGACGAGCCGGGCGTGGGGACGGTCAGCACGCTCATGCGGGCACCTTCTCGGGGTTCTCGGCAGCTTGGGGGCCGGTGAGGTGCAGGAACACCTCGTCGAGCGTGGGGCGGCGCACCGAGATGTCGTCGACGTCGACCATGGCGTCGTCCAGCCCTCGCACGACCGCGGTGAGCGCCGCGACCCGGTCCCGGACGGGCGCACTGGCTCGCAGCAGCACCTGGTCGAGCTCGGGGTCGGTGCCGGTGATGCGGGCGAGGACGGACGCGACCGCTGGCAGGTCGTGCTCCTCCCGCACCTGGACGGAGATGCGGTCGCCGCCGAGCTGCGACTTCAGCTCGGCCGGGGTGCCCTCGGCGACCTTCCGCCCGCCGTCGAGCACCACGACCTGGTCGGCGAGCTGGTCGGCCTCGTCGAGGTACTGGGTGGTCATCAGGACCGTGGTGCCGTCGGCGACCAGGCCGCGCAGCGCGGCCCACACCTCGCCGCGGTTGCGCGGGTCGAGGCCGGTCGTGGGCTCGTCGAGGAAGAACACCCGCGGGGCGAGGACGAGGCTGCTGGCGATGTCGAGCCGGCGGCGCATGCCGCCCGAGTACTGCTTGGCCCGCCGGTCGGCCGCCTCGGTGAGCCCGAACTGGGCGAGCAGCTCGTCGGCGCGGCGGCGGGCGTCGGCGCGGGAGAGGTGGAAGAGCCGGCCCCACAGCTCGAGGTTCTCCCGGCCGGTGAGGACGTCGTCGACGGTGGTGGCCTGGCCGGTCAGGCCGATCACCCGCCGGACCCCGGCCGGGTCGGCGGTCACGTCGATGCCGGCCACCTCGGCGCGCCCGCGGTCGGCGCGCAGCAGCGTGGCCAGCACGCGCACGGCCGTCGTCTTGCCGGCGCCGTTGGGGCCGAGCAGCCCGCAGACGGTGCCTTCCGCCACCTCGAGGTCGAGCCCGTCGAGGGCCACCTTCGCGCCGAACGAGTGGCCGAGGCCGACGGCGCGGATGCCGCTCACGGGATCACCAAACTGGGTACGATGTACGTCATGCGTACACGGTACCCACTTTTCGGGGGGTGTGTCGACCCGGTTGTCGACGCCCGTACTCTCGGCTGCTGTGCGATCCCTTTCGTCCCTTGTTTCCGTTCTCGCTGTGCTCGTGCTGGTCGGCTGCGGCGGGCAGGGCTCCAGCACGAACTGTGGCCTCGACGGGTGCACGGTGACGTTCCCGCGCAGCGGCGGCCAGACCGCGGTGTCCGTGCTCGGCGTGCAGGCCCGGCTGGTGGACGTGCAGAACGGCACCGCGCGGCTGGAGGTTGCCGGGCAGCAGGTCAGCGTGCCGGTCGGCGGCCAGACGGAGGCCGGTGGGCTGCAGGTGGGCGTCGAGCGGGTGACCGACGCGGAGGTCGTGGTGCGCCTGCGGGTGTGAGGCTTCGGCCGGTGAATACCGTGTCGGCATGAGCACGGAACCCGGCGGCGAGCTGCGGCGCAGCCTCGACCTGATGTGGCAGGGCGTGCCCGAGCCCGCCCGCGGGCCCCGCCACAGCCTGTCCCTGGAGCGCATCGTGCGGGCCGCCGTCGCCGTGGCGGACGCCGAGGGGCTCGCGGCGCTGTCGATGCGGCGCATCGCCGCCGAGCTGGACGCCGGCGCCATGTCGCTCTACCGCTACGTGCCGGGCAAGACCAACCTGATCGACCTGATGGTGGACGAGGTCTACGGGGAGGACCTCGACGAGCTCGCCGCCGTCGAGGGGGACTGGCGGGCGCGGATCACGCGCAGCGCGCAGCTGCAGTGGGCCACCTACCTGCGCCACCCCTGGATGCTGCAGATCCCGCAGGGGCGCCCGCTCCTCGGGCCGAACTCCATGCGGGCCACCGAGATCGCGCTCGGCCAGGTCGACGGCCTCGGGCTGGACGAGCACGAGATGACCGGTGTCGTCATCGCCGTCAACTCGTTCGTCGCCGGGCTGGCCCGCAGCACCGTCGAGAACCTGCAGGCCGCCGAACAGACCGGCCTGAGCGACGAGGACTGGTGGTCGGTGCACTCGGAGGTCTTCGCCACCGCGCTGCCCCCCGGCACGATGCCGATGCTGGAACGCCTCGGCGAGGCCGGGGTGTGGTCCGGCGACTTCGACTCGTTCGGCTTCGGGCTGGAGCGGCTGCTCGACGGCATCGCGGTGCTGGTGGCGGAACGTCAGGCCTGACCGTCGATCAGCTCGTCGAGCACGGCGTGCAGGTGCGGGCACTCGTGGACCGGGCTCGGGGCCGGGCAGTCGCGCGCAGCAGCCAGGATCTCCCGGGCACGGCGGGCCCGCGCGATCACGGTGTCGAGCTGGGCGATCTGCTCGTCGACGGCGGCAGCCCAGCCCGTCGGCCCCGGACGCACTGCCGACCGGATCGCGGCGACGCCGAAACCCAGCTCCCGGGCCAAGGCCACGAACGCCAGCGTGCGCAGGTCCGAGCGGTCGTAGCGGCGCCGCCCGTCCCGCCCGCGGGCCGGGGTGACGACGCCCTGTTCCTCGTAGAACCGCAGGGCCGTCGGGGCGAGACCGACCCGCCGGGCCGCAGCGCCGATCGCGAGCCCGTCCGGCTGCTCCGGGGTTGACGTCGAGTGCACTGGAGGATGCACGGTGGCGGCCATGGAGCCATCGATACCACCGGCATGGAGCACCGGCCACGTGCCGAACCGGATCGCGGGCCGACCCGAGGGCTGGCTGGGCGCGCTCGGCGGCCGGCTGCTCGCGCTCAACCGCGCGCAGCAGGACGAGGTGCTGGCCCTGCTGGGTCCGCTGGACGGCGCGCGGGTCGTCGAGATCGGGCCGGGACCCGGGATCCTGCTGGGCATGCTCGCCGCCTGCCGGGACGTCGAGCACGTCGTCGGGGTCGAGCCGTCACGGTCGATGCGGCGCCTCGCGACCCGCCGGCTGGCCGAGGCCATCGCCGCGGGTCGGGTGGAGGTGCGGGCCGGCGCGGCGGACGCCACCGGGCTGCCGGACGATGCCGTCGACGTCGTCGTCACCGTCAACACGGTGGCGATCTGGCCCGACCTGGACGCCGGCGCCGCCGAGATCGCGCGCGTGCTGCGCCCCGGCGGCCGGGCCCTCGTCAGCTGGCACGGCGGCGACCGCGGGGCGCGCGGCGGGCTGGGGCTCACCGACGACCAGCTCGCCCGCATCGAGGCCGCGTTGGGCCGGCACATCGGGCCGGTCGTGCGTCGCCACACCCCGCGCTCGACGGTGTTCCTCGCGTCCCCGGCGTGACCTGAGAGGCGCGACCCGCCGGGCGGCATACTCGGGCCGTGCGCGTACGGACGTTCCTCGCCCTGCTCGCCGCGCTGGTCGTGCTCGCCGGGGTCGCCGGGTGCGGCCTGTTCGGTGGCGGTCCCGAGCCCGTGGCCAAGGCCTTCGCCGAGGCCTGGGCGAAGGCCGACGACGAGGCGGCGGGGAGACTCACCGACAACGCCATCACGGCAGCCGCGCAGCTGCGCGCCACCCGGGAGGCGCTGGCCCCCAGCGGGTTGACGGTGACTGTCGGCCAGGTGCGGGAGGCCACCGACAAGGCCACCGCCTCGATGGACGTGACCTGGGCGCTGGGACCGGGCCGGACGTGGCACTACCTCGGCTCGGTGGAGCTGGTCCGCGCCGACAAGGCCGAGCACGGCTGGCTGGTGCACTGGGCGCCGTCGGTCGTGCATCCCGACCTCGGTGCCGGGCAGCGACTCGCCGTCTCCACCACACCCGCTGAACCCGGGCCGGTGCTGGACCGCGCCGGTGTCCCGCTGCTCTCGGCCACGCCGGTGGTCACCGTGCTGCTCGACCGCCTGGCCGCCGGCGACCTCCCGACCGTCACCGGCGCGCTGGCGGCCGCGCTGCGACCGATCGACGACCGGATCACCCAGCAGTCGATCACCGACGGTGCCGCGCGCACCCCCGACGGGCAGGGCTACACCGTCGCGGTGCTGCGCCGCCCCGACTACGAGCGGGTGAAGAACGCCATCCACGACCTGCCGGGGGTGCGGTTCACCAGCTCCGACCGGCTGCTCGGCCCCGCACCGGCGTTCGGGCAGCAGGTGCTGCCCGGCGTCCGCACCGAGATGGCCGCGCAGATCGACGGCGTGCCCGGCTGGGGTGTGCGGGTGGTCGACCAGAGCGGGCAGACGGTGCGTCCCCTCGTCGACGAAGCTCCCAAGGCCGGCACCGCCGTGTCGACGGGTCTGGACCGGGCGATCCAGGCCGCCGCCGAGGACGCCGTCGAGCCGCTGCCGCAGCAGGCGATGCTGGTCGCGATCTCGCCGTCGACGGGCGACGTGCTCGCCGTGGCGCAGAACGGGCCGGCCGACACCGGCGGCGCGCTCGCGCTGACCGGCCGGTACCCGCCCGGCTCCACGTTCAAGATCGCGACGGCGGTGGCGGCCGTCGGCACGGAGGGGCTCACCGTCGACTCGCCGGTCGCGTGCCCCGGCCAGACCGTGATCGGCGGGCGGGCCGTGCCCAACGAGGACCGGTTCGCCCTCGGCACCGTGCCGCTGCGCCAGGCCTTCGCGCGCTCCTGCAACACCACGTTCGCCCAGCTCGGGTCGACGCTGGCGGCGGACGCACTGCCCACAGCCGCGCGCACGCTCGGCCTCGGCGCCGACTACGCGGTGCCCGGCATCCTCACCGTCACCGGCTCGGTACCGGTCGCCGACGACCCCGTCCTCCGCGCGGAGAACGGGTTCGGGCAGGGCCGGGTGCTGGCCAGCCCGTTCGGGATGGCGCTGGTCGCCGCCACCGTCGCGCACGCGGCGCCCGTCGTGCCGCAGCTGATCCGCGGCCGGCCCACCGCTGTCACCACGCCCGCCACCCAGCCCGACCCGGCCGTGCTCGCGCAGGTGCGCACGATGATGCGCGCCGTCGTCACCGAAGGCACCGCGACCAGGCTGAACGCGCTGGGCGAGGTGTACGGCAAGACCGGCACCGCCGAGTTCGACCTCGACGGGCGCCGCGGCGCCCACGGCTGGTTCGCCGGGTTCCGCGGCGACGTCGCGCTCGCCGTCCTCGTCGTCGACGGCGGCAGCTCCGCCCCGGCAGTGGACGCGGCCGGCCGGTTCCTGGCGGCCATCGGTGGGTGACGGCGGGACAGCACGCGGCGGCAGCGGCTACCCTGGCCCTTCGTGGACCGCCGGATCCCCCTGCTCGCCGTCGCTGCCGACGTCGTCGCCGTGCTGGTGTTCGCCGCCGTCGGCCGCACCAACCACGCCGAGGCCTTCGACGTCGCCGGGTTGCTCACCACCGCAGGGCCGTTCCTGGCGGGCCTGGCGCTCGCCTGGGCCACCCCGTACGTGCGGTCAGATCCGGCGAGCCTCGGCTCCGGCGCGGCCGTGCTGGCGGGCACCGCGCTGGTCGGGTTCGTGCTGCGGGCGATCCTGCTGGGGCGCCTGCCGATCTCGTTCGTGCTGGTCGCCACCGTGTCACTCGCAGTGCTCCTCGTCGGATGGCGCGGGCTGTCGCTCCTGGTGGCCCGTCGCGTCGTCGGCTCGTCCCGCTGATCACGACCTGCGGCTGCGCACCAGCACCAGCGCTGTGCCGGCCGCTGCGGCCGTGAGCACCAGCGCGGCGACCAGCGCGCGGCCGAGTGAGCCGTCGGCGAGGTAGAGCCCGCCGAGCAGGGCCACGCCGAACGTCGTGCCGAACTGCTGGACGGCGTTGAGCAGTCCCGCTGCCGAGCCGGTCTCCTGCGGCGCGACCTGCCCGAGTGCCGCGGTGAAGAACGGCACCGTGAACAGGCCCATCCCGATCCCGCCGAGTGCGAGCGCAACCACCGACAGCCCTGAGGCGGTCGCCAGCCCCGCAACGAGCACGGCCAGCCCGGCGAGCATCGTCCGCGGGCCGAAGCGGGCCACCAGGACGCGACCCGACACCAGGGACGCGACCGCGGAGCCCACGGACCACGGCAGCAGCGCCAGGCCGGCGGTGCCCGCGTCGGCCCCGGCGTGCAGCTGGAGGTGCAGGACGACCACGAAGACCGTCCCGTTCACCGCGGCGAAGAACGTCGTGGAGGTGAGGAGCGCGCACGGGAACGCGAGGCGGCGGAAGAGCGCGACCTCCACGAGCGTCGGCCGGCCGGCCCGGGCCGCCGCGCGCTGCACGAGCACCAGCCCGCCGAGTGCGGCCGCGCCGACCAGGAGCATCGGCCGGGTCGTGGCCGTGCCGTCGATCAACGGGTAGGTCAGCAGGCCCAGCGCGAGCACCGCGACCAGCGTCCCGGGCAGGTCGAACCCGGGGCGGGTGCCGGCGCGGTCCTCCCGCAGCCGGCGGGTCAGCGCCAGCACCACGGCGGCCAGCGGGAGGTTCACGAGGAACACCGCGCGCCACGACAGGCCGGCGACGTCGGCGGCGGTCAGCAGGCCGCCCAGCGGCGGCCCGAACACCGCGGTCAGCCCCATCACCGGGCCGATCCAGCCCAGCGCGCGCGGCAGCTCCCGCCCGTCGAACATCGCGCGGATCAGCCCGAACGTCTGCGGCACGATCGCCGCGGCCGCCACTCCCTGCACGGCCCGGGCCGCCAGGAGCAGTGCGACGGACGGCGCGCACGCGCAGGCCGCCGACGCGAGCGCGAACCCGACGACCCCGCCGACGAACAGGCGGCGTCGGCCCCAGGCGTCGCCGAGGCGGCCGCCGGAGACGAGCAGCACCGCGAACGGCAGCGTGTACGCCGCGGTGAGCCATGGCAGCGTCGCGTCGGAGGCGCCGAGCTCGGCGCGGACGGTCGGTGCGGCCACCTGGACGACGGTCGTGTCGAGCACGTTCATGGACTCGGCGAGCAGTAGCGCGACGAGCCCGGCCCACCGCCCGCGGTGGGGGAGCACGGTTGTGTCGGTCATGGACGGGACGGTCCGGCCAGATGAGTGCGCGTTCCACTGAATGCGGGTCATCCTGTAGATCTGTTCCATCGGTGGCCGATGGAGGAGGGAATGTTCCGTGCTCGACGATCTGGACCGCGGCATCGTGCACGCCCTCCACGTCGACGGGCGCGCGTCGTTCCGCCGGATCGGGGAGGTGCTCGGCGTCTCCACGCAGACGGTCACGCGGCGATACCAGCGGCTGCGCCGGGACGCCGGGCTGCGCGTCGCGGCCCTGCCGCCGCCCGGTGCGCCGCGGCGCGAGCAGTGGCTGGTGCGGCTCACCACGACCCCGGCGGGGGCGCAGGTCGTCGCGGAGGCGATCGCGCGCCGGCCGGACACGTCGTGGGTGCGGCTGCTCGCCGGCGGCACCGAGATCGTCGCGATCGCGTCCCACGGCCGCACCGGGAGCCCGCCACCGCTGCTGCAGGACCTCCCCAAGGCGGCGAGCGTCGGCACCGTGGCCGCGCACCTGGTGCTGCACACCTATCGCGGCGGGCCGACGACCTGGCCAGGACGCTTCCGCGCGCTGACCCCGGAGCAGGAGGACGCGCTGCGCCCCGCCCGCGCCTCCACTGCGTCATCGCGGGCCGGCGGCGAGGAGGAGCGGCGGCTGCGGGTCGTCCTCGGCCGCGACGGGCGCACCTCGCTGGCCGACCTCGCCGCGCTGACCGGCTGGTCGCCCGCCACCGTCGCCCGCCGCCTCGTCGAGCTCCGCGCCGCGGGCGAGCTGTTCCTCGACGTCGACCTCGACGACACGGTCCTCGGCGTCGGCACCCGTGCCCTGCTGTGGCTGGCCGTCGCGCCGCGCGACCTCGACGCGGTCGCGCGCGAGCTGGCCGGGCACGACGCGCTGGCCTACGTCGCCGCGATCACCGGCACGCACGCCCTCGTCGCGCAGGTGCTGGCCACCGACCCCGAGGACCTGCACCGCTACCTGACCGGGCCGCTCGCCGCCGTCCGCGCCGTGCACGACGTCGAGACGTCACCGGTGCTGCGGACGGTCAAGTCGCTCTAGGAGACTGCTGAAGAAGGCGGGTTCGGTGGGCAGGGCGCCTCGGCAGTCAGGCTGCGAGGGTCAGCACCCGTGGGTGCGACAAGAGGTCACTCCGCCCGGTGGGCAGCGTGGTGGTGTGGGTGGTGACCGTCAAGGCGGGTTTAGGTGATCGCCCATCCGGTGGTGGTGCGGTGCAGGCCCAGGGCGAGGAGTCGGCGCAGGTTGAGCGCGGCCGCGCGGTGGGACAGCCAGAGGTCGTTGGCTCGGGTGCCGCGGAAGCGCAGGCGGCGGTTGCCGCGGGTGAGCCAGGCGATGCTGCGTTCGACCATGGGTCGGTGCCGCCGGTATATCTCACCGAAATCGGCAGCAGCGGCGTGGGCGCGGTGCGCGCGGTGCAGTGCGTCGTGCGGGTGCAGCCGCAACGTTCGTCCGGTGGCCGAGGTGGTGCAGCGCGAGGCGAGGGGGCAGCCGCGGCAGCGGCGGCCGAAGGTGACGTTGCGGGTTCGGGTGATGTGAGCGGTCATCCCATTGGGGCAGGTCACCAGGCCGGTGGTCTCATCGATGGTGAAGTCGTCGATGGTGAACCCGCCGGGAACCGGGGGGCGCAGCGGCCAGGGTTTGATCACCGCGCGGTGCCCGGCATTGGCCAGCGCGGCGAGCATGTCCCCCGTGCCGTAGGCAGAGTCAGCCAGCACCTCCACCGCGTCGGGCGTGGTCTCGGGTGTTGTTGGGGACTGGTCGAGGTCGCGGTGGAGGAGGTCGATCCCGACGGTGGCGTCGGAGTTGTCTGGGCCGGACGCGGGGGTCAGGGCGGTGGCGGTGATGATCCCGGTGTCGGGTTCGACCACGAGGTGGGCTTTGTAGCCGTCCTGGCGCCGGTTGCGGGTCTTGTGGGCATGGCGGGCGTCGGGGTCGACGGTGGAGATGACGCGGTCCGCGGCGGTGCGCCGGGCGATGCGCCAGCGCCCGTCAGTGCCGTCTGAGCCCTGCGCGGGTTCGACGTCTTGACCCGCGACCAGCGCCAGCAACCCGACCGCCTCTGCCGCAGCGGGGCCCAGTTCCTGGTCAGGCAGATGTCCCAGGACCCGGTGGGCGTCACCGATCAGAGCGTCGACCAGCTCGGCCCGCGCTTGCTCGTCGTCCCAGGCGATGCGGGGCTTCCCGGGCTGGGTGTAGTCGTGTCCGCGAGCCTGGGTGGCGATCACGTGCGCGGCGTCGGGGACTTCCCGGGCGACGCGGCGGATCGCGGCGATGATCTGGGTGACCGTGTCCTGGGTGGCCACCGCGTCGTCGAGGATCGTGGAGTCCAACGCGCGCCGGTGCTTACCGGCCAGCGCGCCGGTCGCATCCACGACCGCGCGGACCGCGTCGAAGATCCGTTCCGGGTGCTGTGAGGCGCTCAGGCGGCGCCGCCAATAGGTCAGCGTGGTCGGGTGGAAACCCGTGTCGGTGATCGCGAGTCCGCACGCGGCCTTCCACCGCAGATCGAAGGTGAGTGCCTCGATCGCTTCCCGGTCCGACAGCCCATGCAGGGTCTGCAACACCAACACCGAGGCGACGTGCTCGACCGGCACCGATGGACGCCCCCGGCCGCTCGCGAACAGATCCGCGAACAGCTCGTCCGGGAACAGCTCGTGGCGGTGCGCGGCCAGGAACGCGAACACCCCGCCCGGCGGCAGCAGATGACCGGCTACGGACTCGACATCGAGCAGCTCACGCTGCGGATCAAACCGACCCTGCACACACCAGATCGTCCCAGCCCGCCGAGATCAACAACCGAACCGACATCCGCGATTTTCAGCAGTCTCCTAGGCCGTGCTGACGGAGTCCTGATCGATGGACTTCGTGATCCAGATCGTTCCTGGCAAGGCGCCGGTCCGTGACTCGTACCTGGCGTACTCGAGCGGGCCGGCAACGCCGCCAGGGACGATCTGGGCGCGAAGGCCGCGATCAGGACTTCGTCAGTGCGGCCTAGCGCGCGGCTTACACTGGCCGGCATGCCTTCCCGCACGTTGCTCACCCCTGGCGTCGTCGGCCCGCTGCGCCCGGTGCCCGCCGACATCCCGCGCCCGGAGTACGTGGGGAAGCCGGGCCCGTCGAAGAGCACCGACCCGTGGGTGCAGACCCCGGAGATCATCGAGAAGATGCGGGTCGCCGGCCGCGTCGCAGCCCAGGCGCTCGCCGCGGGCGGGGCCGCCGTGCAGCCCGGCGTCACCACCGACGAGATCGACCGCGTGGTGCACGAGTTCCTGCTCGACCACCACGCGTACCCGTCCACGCTCGGGTACAAGGGCTTCCCGAAATCGTGCTGCACGAGCCTCAACGAGGTGATCTGCCACGGCATCCCCGACTCCACCGTGATCGAGGACGGCGACATCGTCAACATCGACGTCACCGCCTACCTCGACGGCGTCCACGGCGACACCAACGCCACGTTCCTCGCCGGCGCCGTCGACGAGGAGTCGCGGCTGCTCGTCGAGCGCACCCAGGAGGCCACCGCCCGCGCGATCAAGGCGGTGCGGCCGGGCCGGGAGCTCAACGTCGTGGGCCGCGTGATCGAGTCGTACGCCCGTCGCTTCGGCTACGGCGTGGTGCGCGACTTCACCGGGCACGGCATCGGCCGCAGCTTCCACAGCGGGCTGGTGGTGCTGCACTACGACGAGCCCAGCGTGCACACGGTGCTGGAGCCGGGCATGACGTTCACGATCGAGCCGATGATCACGCTCGGCACCATCGAGTACGACATCTGGAAGGACGGCTGGACCGTCGTCACCAAGGACCGCGCCCGCACCGCCCAGTTCGAGCACACCGTGCTCGTCACAGCGGAGGGGTCGGAGATCCTCACCCTGCCCTGACCCGGTCACACCCGGTGACGGTGTCCGCCGGCGTTTCCGTCGAGAACGACGTTGTGGTGATCAAAAACCCCTGTTGATCACCACAACGTCGTTCTCGACGCGTCGGGGTGCAGCCTCTCGTTGCGCTGTGTTACTGAATCGATGTGACCTGCGCCAAGGTTGGTAATGTCGCGCATGATCGACGCGTTCGTACAGGTGTGGACAACGACATCACCGCACGACTGCGAGCCCTCGACGAGCTCTACACGACCCGCGTGAACGAGGCGGTCGCCGAGGACCGCGAGGACCTGATCCGCGCACTCGTCGACGAGTACCCCGACGCCGTGGCCGCGGTGCTGGCCGAGGCCGCCTGACCCGTCCCCGGGTCCCGCGCGGCGCCTGACTATCGTGATCAGGTGCTGAGCGTGCGGGGGCTGACGAAGGTCTACGGGGGGCGCACGGTCGTCGACAACGTGTCGTTCGACCTGCAGCCCGGCACTGTCACGGCGTTCCTCGGCCCCAACGGCGCCGGCAAGTCGACCACGCTCCGCATGGTCACCGGCCTCACCCCGCCCAGCACAGGCGCCAGCTGGGTCGCCGGTCGCGCCTACCGCGAGTGGCCCAACCCCGCCCACGTCGCCGGGGTGCTGCTCGACGCGTCGGCCGTGCACCCCGGGCGCACCGGCGGCGCGCACCTGCGCAACGCCGCTCTCCTCATGGGCGTGCCGGCCCGCCGCGCCGACGAGCTGCTCGGGCAGGTGGGCCTGGCCGACGCCGCCGGCAAGAAGGTCGGCAAGTACAGCCTCGGCATGCGCCAGCGGCTCGGCCTCGCGCACGCGCTCCTCGCCGACCCACCGCTGCTCGTGCTCGACGAGCCGATCAACGGGCTGGACCCCGTCGGCATCCGCGCCACCCGTGAGCTGCTGCGCGGGCACGCCGCCCGCGGCGGCACCGTGCTGCTGTCCAGCCACGTGCTGTCCGAGGTCGACCAGACGGCCGACCGCATCGTGATGATCGGCAACGGGCGGATCGTCGCCGACGGCCCGATCCGGCAGCTGCTCGCCTCCCACCGTTCCCTCGTCCACGGGCCCGACATGAACGCCATCGCCGACGCCCTGATGCGGGCCGGCATCCGCATCCAGCCGGGCCCGAACGGGCAGATCATGGCCGACGCGCCGACGGCGGCGGTGTCCGACGCCGTCTTCGCCGCCGGGGTGCGGGTGCACGGCATCGCCGAGCACCAGCAGAACCTCGAGGAACTGTTCTTCCGGCTGTCGGGGGCCGGCCGATGAGCGCGCCGACGCTGCCGCCGGGGCCGCCGCCGTTCGGCGGGTTCGCCGGACCTCCGCAGGGACCGCCGCCCGGGCCCCCGCCCGCGCCGCCGGTGAACCCGCAGGCGTTGAAGCGCACCGGCTTCGGCACGCTCGTGCTGGTGGAGCTGCGCAAGCTCACCGGCACGATGTCCGACCGGATCCTGCTGGCGCTGGCGCCGATCGTGCTGGTCGGGGTCACGCTGCTGATCCACAACGCGGTGAAGTACGCCTCGGACTACGCCGCAGCGAAGGACCAGATCACGCCCTCCTTCTACGGGGTCCGGGTCGGCGCGCTGCTCTTCCACGCCGCGCTGATCAAGCTGGTGGCGGGGGAGTGGCAGCACCGCAGCGCCCAGCCGACGCTGCTCGCCCAGCCCTCGCGCGCCCGCTACTTCCTCGCGCAGGGGTCGGTCGTGCTGCTCGTGTGGCTGGTCACCGCCGTGCTGCAGACCGCGACGACGCTGATCGTGGCGCCCGGCGCGGTCACCGGCGTCGGCGCCGGCTACCTGCTCTCCTACCGCATCGGCTGGGTCGTCGGGGTGTGCGTGCTGGGCTCGCTGCTGACGCTGATCGTGGCGCTCACCGTCGCCATGCTGGTGCCGAACGCGGCCGGCGCGCTCGCGATCTACTTCGTTACCGTCCCCGTCATGCTGACGATCAGCGGGTTGGCGCCCAAGGTGTTCGTGTGGCTGGACCCGCTCACGCCGACGGCCACGCTCGCCACCCTCTCGGCGATCCCCGGGCCCGGCCCGGTGATCGTGGCGCTGCTGCTGTGGGCGGGGCTGCTCGCGCTCGCCGGTTTCCGGGTGGCCCGCCGCGACGTGGCCTGACCCGTGGTCGACGTGCGGTTCGTGGCGTCCGGGCCGCTGCGGCTCTGGACGGAGCGGACCGGCGATCCGGCGCTGCCCGCCGTCCTGCTGATCGCGGGGTCGGCCGCGCAGGGGATCAGCTGGCCGGACGAGTTCGTGGCTCGCCTCGTCGAGCGCGGGGTCCAGGTGCTCCGGTTCGACCATCGCGACACCGGCCGCTCCAGCGTCGTCGACTTCGACGCGCACCCGTACACGATCAGCGACATGGCGCGCGACTGCCTCGCCGTGCTGGACGGGCACGGGCTGGCGTCCGCGCACGTGGCGGGTGCCTCGCTGGGCGGCATGCTCGCCCAGTGGCTGGCCGTGCACGCGCCGACCAGGGTCCGGTCGTTGACCGTCATGTCCAGCTCGCCGATGGGGCACGATCCGCGCCCGGTGTGGGCGCGGGCGCTCGCCGGCGAGCCGGCCGACCCGGACGACCTGCCGCCGCCGTCACCGGCGTTCCTCGCTCACCAGGCTGCGGAGCTGCCGCCGGGCATCGAGTCCGACGTGGCCCTGTTCCGGGTCTTCAACGGGCCCGTCCGGCCCTTCGACGAGCCGGCGGCGCGGGCGATGCTGGAGCTGGCGCAGTCGCGGGCCGTCGACCCGGCGGCTGCGGCGCACCACCACCAGGCCGTGTGGCTGCCGGACCCGGAACTGCGGGCTCCGCTGTCGGCGATCACCGCGCCGACGTCGATCGTGCACGGTGACCAGGACCCGCTCTACCCGCTCGCCCACGGCGAAGCGCTGGCCACCGCGATCCCGGGTGCGGTGCTGCACGTCGTGCCCGGGATGGGGCACGTCATGACGTCGCCGGGGCTGCCGGAGGAGGTCGCCGACCTGATCCGGCTGTGAGTCCTACCGGTTGATTCAGCCGACGGCGAGCGAGCCGCCGCGCGGGTCGAAGTCGGCGAGCATGGCGATCGCCGCCTTCTCCACGACCGGGCAGTTCTCCGCCATGAACTTGTCGATGCCCGCCCGGTCGACGGTGTAGCCGCGCTGCGTGGGGTTGAGTTCGCCGTAGGTCGCGCCGTACTGGTCCGGGACGACGCCGCGGAACTGCACGGCCGACGGCGAGCCGGTGTCGACGGTGAGGTAGCAGCCGGGGTTGCCGCCGAGGAAGTCGATGCGCTCCACGGCGTAGTAGCGGCCGTCGAGGATCAGCCGGCGGAAGTAGGGCTCCAGGCCGCTGCGCAGGTTCCACATCAGCGGGAAGAAGCGCGGCTCCGACGGGTTGGGCGGCGGCTTGCCCTCCGCCCACACCGCGTCCAGCTGCGGCGAGCCCACCTCCACCGAGCATCCGGCCGTCCCGCCCATGCCGCGCAGGTCGTGGGCGGTGGTGCCGCCGATCGCGCTGACCGCCTTCGGGGTGATCTGGTCGCACGAGTTGCTGAACGGGAACTCCCGGTCGGTGGACAGCAGGTCGTCGTAGGCGACGGCGTCCGCCGGGAGGGTGGGGGCGGGTGTTGCAGGAGCCGGCCCGGGCGGGGTCGAGCACGCCGACAGCGTGCCGGCCGCCACCGCGGCGAGCAGCAGGGGCAGGACGCGACCGAAGATCCGCACGGCAAGAGTCGACCACATCGCCGTCAGGCCCGTGCCGTCGGCCTACACGGACTCCTGGTGCGCGCGCAGGATCGCCAGCGCGCGGTCGGCGTGCTCGTCGAACTGCGTCTCGCTGCCGAACGACGCGACGAGCCGGCGGTCGCTGTCGATCACGAAGGTCATGCGCCGGGTGTGCAGGCCCGCGGGCAGCCACGAGCGGTACGCGCCGAGCTCCTTGGCCACCGCGTTGCCGGTGTCGGAGAGCAGCGGGTAGCCGAGCGAGTGCGCGCCGGCGAACGCGCTCTGCTTCGCCACCGAGTCGGACGAGATGCCGACGGGCCGCGCGCCGAGCGCGGCGAACTCGGCGGCCAGGTCGCGGAAGTGGCACGCCTCCCGCGTGCAGCCGCCGCTGGAGGCCATCGGGTAGAAGAAGAGCACGACCGGGCCCGTCGCGGTGAGCTCGGAGAGCTTCCGCTCGGTGCCGGTCTCGTCCTGCAGGGCGAAGTCGCTGATCTGGTCGCCGGGCTTCATCCCGTTCCCTTCTTCGGCGGCAGCGGGAGGAACCCGCTGGTCCGCCGCACGTAGTCGGCGTAGCCGGGGCGGCGCCGGCCGATGCTGCGCTCCAGCAGCGCGGCCCCGGTGCCCTTCACCAGCAGCCACGTCATCAGCGCCGCGCTGATCAGCCCGATCAGCCCGGCGACGTGGTGCAGGGCGAGCACGGTCAGACCCCACCAGACGGCCGCATCGCCGAAGTAGTTGGGGTGGCGGGTGTAGCGCCACAGCCCGCGGTCCATGACCGTGCCGCGGTTGGCGGGATCGGCCCGGAAGCGCGCCAGCTGCGCGTCGCCGACGGTCTCGAAGACGAACCCGACGAGCCACAACAGCACCCCGAGCACCGTGACGACCACGGCGATCGGCCCGTCGGCGATCCCGTACTGGCCCAGCTGGACGGGCAGCGACACGATCCACGCGATCACCGCCTGCGGCACGTAGACCTTCCGGATCATGTGCAGCGTCGGGTTGCCCCGCGCCCCCTCGATGATCTTCACGTAGCGCGGGTCCTCCGCGCCGCCGCGGTTGCGCAGGAAGATGTGCACGGCGAGGCGCACGCCCCACACACAGGTCAGCACCGTGATCAGCCAGCGCAGCAGGTCGTCGCCGTGGCCGGCGGAGAGCACGAACGTCGTCACCGCGATGATGGCGAAGGCGAGCCCCCACACGACGTCGATGCCGTCGTGGCGGCCCTTGCGGAGCCCGACGGCAACACCCAGCGCGACGGCGAAGACGACGACCGTGACGACCGCGGTGACCCACAGGTTGGTGCCCAGGGCACCCCACGGGTAGCTCATGCGCTCACCTTGGCGCAGCCGTCGTGGCAGCGCGCGCCGGATCGAGCCCGAGCACCTCGGACCGGGCCCGCGGGAGCCCGGTGCGACCGTCCGCGTCGGGGCGCACGGCGAGCACCTGGTGCACCCCCATGCGGTTCTCCGCGAACGCGAGCGACGCGCCGGCGAGGTAGAGCAGCCACACCCGCCACCGCTCCTCCCCGATGAGGGCGACGGCTTCCGCCCGGCGTTCCTGCAGCGTGGCGAGCCACGGCCGCACCGTCCAGACGTAGTGCTCGCGCAGCGACTGCACGTCCACGACCTCCAGGCCGGCCGCCTCCAGGTGGTTGAGCGTCGACCCCAGGGGGCGCATGTGCATGTCCGGGGCCACGTAGCGCTCCATGAACGCGCCGCCGCCCGGCGCGCTGTTGGTGCCCGCGGCTCCGCGCGACATCTGCTGCAGCAGCAGCCGCCCCTGCGGCGCGAGCAGCCGGTGCAGCTGCGCCGCGTACTCGGGATAGTTCGCCTCGCCGACGTGCTCGCCCATCTCGATCGAGCTGACGGCGTCGAACGGCTGGTCCGAAATCGCCCGGTAGTCCTGCAGCCGGATCTCGATCCGGTCGGCCAACCCCGCCGCGCGCACCCTGGCCAGCCCGAGCTCGCGCTGCTGCGCCGACAGCGTCACCCCGACGCCGGTCACGCCGTAGTGCTCGGCGGCGTGGATCAGCAGCCCGGCCCACCCGCAACCGACGTCGAGCAGGCGCATGCCCGGGCCGAGGTCGAGCTTGCGGCAGATCAGGTCCAGCTTGTCGCGCTGGGCCTCGGCCAGGCCGTACCCGGCGGACTCCTCCTGCGTCCAGTACCCGCACGAGTACGCCATGCGCGGGTCGAGGAGGAACGCGTAGAAGTCGTTGGACAGGTCGTAGTGGTGCGCGATGGCGGCCCGGTCGCGCCGTCGCGTGTGCACCCGGCCCGACAGCCGCGCCTCGGACGCCGGCGGCCGCGGCCGTGGGCCGAGCACCCGCAGCGCAGCAGCCGTCCGCACGGCGTCGACGACGTCGGCGGCGCCGAACCGCAGGCCCGTCAGGTCCTGCGCCTTCGCGAGCTTCCAGAAGCGGGAGAGGCCCTCGGCGATGTCGCCTGCGTCGGATCCACCGGCCGCGATCTCCCCGGCGACGAAGGCGCGGGCGAGGCCCAGCTCGCCGGGGTTCCACAGCAGCCGGCGCAGCGCCCGCCGGTGCTTGATCACGACGACGGGTCCGTCGAGCGCGCCGGCCTCCGACCCGTCCCACGCCCGGACGCGGACGGGCAGCGGAGCCCTGATCAGGCGCTCGACGAGACCGACGAGACGGGGTGCAGCAGGGGGTGCCATCGATCTCCTCAGCGGCGGGCGAACGAGAACTGGTGGACGTCGAGGTAGCCGACCCGGAAGCCGGCCTCGCAGTAGCCGAGGTAGAACTCCCACATCCGGCGGAACGTCTCGTCGAAGCCGAGTGCGGCCACGTCGGCCCAGCGGTCGAGGAAGGCGCGTCGCCAGTGGGCGAGGGTGCGCGCGTAGTCCGGGCCGAGGCTGCGCCGCTCGACGGCGCGCAGGGTGGTGTGCTCGGCGAGGTTCTCCTCGATCGCCTCCACGGACGGGATCAGCCCGCCGGGGAACACGTACTTGTGGATCCAGGTGTGGTCGCGGCGGGTGGCGCGCATGCGGTCGTCCGGCATCGTGATCGACTGCAGGCCGACCCGGCCGCCCGGCCGCAGCACCCGGTCGAGGGTGGCGAAGTACGTCGGCCAGTACCGGTCGCCGACCGCCTCGACCATCTCCACGCTGACGACCGCGTCGTAGCTGCCGTGGGCCTCGCGGTAGTCGCGGAGCAGCACCTGCACCCGCTCGGCGACCCCGGCCTCGGCGATCCGCTGCCGGGCCAGCCGCGCCTGCTCGACCGAGAGCGTCAGCGTGGTGACGCGGGCGCCGCGCTGCGCGGCCCGGATCGCGAGCGCGCCCCAGCCGGTGCCGATCTCCAGCACGTGCTGACCGGCGGTGACCCTGGCCAGGTCCAGCACCCCGTCGATCTTGCGGCGCTGCGCGTCGGCCAGCGGCTCGTCGGGTGCCTCGAACCACGCCGCCGAGTAGGTCATCGTCTCGTCGAGGAAGGTGGCGAAGAGCTCGTTGGACAGGTCGTAGTGGCGGCGGATGTTGGCGCGCGCCCCGTCGAGCGTCATCTCCTCCGTCGCCGGCCGGCGCGGTTCGGCGAGCCGCCGGCCGATCCGCTGCAGAAGCGGCGGCACGAGCGAGCTCAGCTGCGCGGCGAAGGGCGTGAGCAGCTCGGGGAGGTCGTCGGTGGTCCAGTCGCCGGCCATGTACGCCTCGCCGAACCCGATCTTGGAGCCGGCGCCGAGGCGGTGGAAGAACGCCGCCGGGCGTTCGATGCGCATCACCGGGGCACCGCGGCCACCGGCGCCGAGGCAGCGCCCGTCCGGAAACACGACGCGCACCGGCAGCGGGCGGACGGCGTGCCGGAAGAGGGCTTCGGCGATCCGCGCCCGCACCGGCGAGCGCGGGGGAGTCGCGAGGTCGGGCCACCGGTGCGCGTCCGGCCTGGTGGCGGGTTCCGTGGTCATCGGATCTCCTCCTGCCGACGGGGGACGACGGGCAGCCGGCGCAGCCAGAGTGCGACGCCGTGCCGGCGGATGAGCGCGGATGTCCGATGCGGCATGAACGGGCGGCGGACCAGCATGCGGACGAGGTCCCGCGGTCCGGCGGGCCGACGGACCCCGGTGACGGTCGCGCTGAACACCGCGCGTCCGCCCTGGCACAGCGACACCGAGAGCGCGAGTCGCTCGTCGGGCTCGCGCAGCAGCATCCGGTACTCGCCCTCCACGGTGAGGAACGGCGAGACGTAGAACTCCTTCGCCGTGCGCGCCCGGCCGCCGGCGTCCGGGGTGAGCAGGTAGCTGTGCCGCTCGCCGTAGGTGTTGTGCACCTCCGCGACGACGCACGCGAGCTCGCCGCCGGGCCGGTGGCACCAGTAGACGGTGATCGGGTTGAACACGTGGCCGAGCACGCGCGCGTGGGCGAGCATCAGCACCCGGCCCCCGGCGAGGTCGATGCCGCGGGTGGCGAGCCAGGCGTCGAGGTTCTGCCGGATCGTGCGGGTCGGGTCGCCGAGGTGGTCGCGCGCGGCGAACCCGGCGAACGGGCGCAGCACGGGCGGCAGCCGGGGCAGGTCGTCGAGGTCGACGAGCCAGAGGTAGGCGCCGTGGCGGAACGCGCGGTGCATGCCCTGCCGGCGCACGTGCCGGATCGTGCAGTCGTAGAGCGCGGGTGTCACCACGACACCCCCAGCGAGGCCGCTGCGCGCACACCCGCCGCGCAGCCGTCCTCGTGGAAGCCCCAGCCGTGGTACGCGCCGGCGTACGCAACGGTGCCGTCGTTCAGCGCGGGCAGCAGGCGCTGCGCGGCCACCGACTCCGGCGTGTACCGCGGATGCGCGTACTGCATGGTCGCCAGCACGCTCGACGGCTCGACGTGCGCCGCACCGTTGAGCGTGACGACGTGCGGTTCCGCGGTGTCCAGCCGGTGCAGCCGGTTCATGTCGTAGCTGACCAGCACGGGCGACCCGTTGCTCGCGCAGTCGAGCTTGAGGTAGTTCCACGACGCCCGGGCCCGGGGCGCGCGAGGCAGGAGCGACGTGTCGCGGTGGAGCTGGGTGACGTTGGGTGCGTACGTGATCGGGCCTAGCGCTGCCACCTCGGCCGGGGTCGGCGCGGTCCACAGCGCGAGCGCCTGCGCCGGGTGCGTGGCGATCACGACGCGGTCGAACGCGCGCGCGGTGTCGGCGTCGTCGCGGACCTCGACCCCGCGGCCGAGCCGGCGGAGCGCCCGCACCGGCGTGGCCACGTGCACGGCGGTGAGCCCCTTCACCGCGCGCTCCACGTAGCTCCGGGAGCCGCCGACCACGGTCCGCCACTGCGGGGAGCCGCCGACCGCGAGCATCCCGTGGTGGTCGAGGAACGTGAACAGGTAGCGGGCGGGGTAGCGCAGCGAGGTGAGCTCGTCCGCGGACCACACGCAGGCGACGACCGGCAGCAGGAAGTGCTCGACGAAGAAGCGGCTGTGCCCGCCGATCGCGACGAACGCGCCCAGGGTGACGTCTGCGGCCCGCTCGTCGGCCAGCACGCGCCGGGCGTGCCGGTGGAACCGGCCCACCTCGACGAGCATCCGCAGGTACGCGGGTCGGCGCGCGGTGGAGGGCGTCGCGAAGAGCCCGCCCAGCCGGCGGCCGCCGGCGTACTCCAGACCGCAGCCGCGGCAGCGCACGCTCATCGACATCTCGGCCGCCTGGGTGGCCACCCCGAGCTCGCCGAACAGCCGCAGCAGGTTCGGGTAGGTGCGTTCGTTGTGCACGATGAACCCGGAGTCGACCCGGACCGTCCCGCCGGGACCGGGCAGCTCGTGCGTGTGCGCGTGCCCGCCGAGCCGGTGGTCGGCCTCGAACAGCGTGACGTCGTAGCGGCGCTGCAGCAGGTGGGCGGCGGTCAGTCCGGCCACGCCGGAACCCACGACGGCGACGGTGTCCCTCATCGTGCAGCTCCCGATCGGTCGGTCGAGGCCAGCGGGATCGCCAGCCCCGCGGGGGACGGTTGCGTGAAGGCGTTCGTGATCCGGGGGTCCATCGGTTCGATCCCGGCGGCGCCGAGGACGAACCGGCGCACGAGCGCGGCCCAGTCCCGCGCTCGCGTGATCATGAAGTGGCCGGCGCCGGGCACGGTGAACCGCGCGATCCGTCCGGTCACGGCCTTCGCCCGCACCGCGTACGCGTAGGACTGGGCGGGATCGGTCCACCGCTCGCGGTCCCCGTGCGCGATGAGCACCGTGCGCCCGGCCAGCTGCCGCACCGGGTCGGAGCCGTCGAGCCACGGCGCCAGCGCGCACACCGCCGTCGCGTTCGGCGCCCCCGCGGCCGCGAGCGCCGCCCGCCCGCCCATGGAGTGGCCGACCAGCACCACCGGCACGCCCGGGAACCGCCGGTCCAGCTCGGCCAGCGCCCACTGCGCGTCCCGCAGCGCGTCACGGACCGGCGCGTTCCAGCCGCGGACGCGGTAGCGCAGCAGGAACACCGGCAGCCCGGCCGCGGCCAGGTCGTGGGCGAAGGGCAGCATGCGCCAGTAGGTGAGCCGGCGGCGTTGCCCGCTCTCCAGGCTCGTCGACCGGCCCCCGTGCAGCACGAGTACCACGGCGGGCCCACCGGCAGCGGAACCGACGGGTTCCAGCCGGGGCAGGGCGGGATCGGGCACGACCACCTCTCGGGAGACGGGGAGCAGTCACGAGGGCGTTCGACGGCGCCCGTCGTCCGGTTCGCGGGTGCGACGGACGTCACACGGGGTGGGCGATCGGTAGGGCTACCGACGACGATCGGTGCCGGTTCGCGCGACGATCCGCGAGCCGGTGGTGCGCCGGGCGCCGGCCCGGACGGCCACCCAGGGGAGGGACGAGATGACCGAGACACCTGTTCCGGTGCCGCTGCTGACCTTCTGGCAGAAGGTGGTGCTCACCTTCCGTCGCCGCTGGTCGGACTCCGGTTTCTGGTACGGGCTCGCGATCTTCCTGCTGTGGCCGTTCGCGATCTTCGGTGCGAAGGTGGGCTTCCGCGGCGGGGAGCACATCCCGAAGACCGGCGGCGTGCTGCTCGCCTGCAACCACGTCTCGGGCACCGACCCGATCTACGACGTCGCGTTCGTGATCTCCCACGGCCGCATGCCGCGCTTCCTCGCCAAGGCCGAGCTGTGGCAGACCCCGATCGTGCGCAGCGTCCTCGGCGGGGGCAAGCACGTGCCCGTCTACCGGGAGACGACCCGCGCGGCCAACGCGTTCAAGGACGCGGTGGCGGCGCTGGAGCGCGGCGAGGTCGTCGCGTTCTACCCGGAGGGCACCTACACGGGCGATCCCGACTTCTGGCCGATGAAGTCGAAGAACGGGATCGGCCGCATCGCGTTGATGACCGGCGTGCCCGTCATCCCGGTGGCGAACTGGGGCAGCCAGGACCTGCTCCCGCCCGACGGTCGCCCGCACCCGTTCCCGCGCAAGCGCGTGCTCGTCGCTGCCGGCCCGCCCGTCGACCTCGAGCAGTGGCGGGGCGGCCCGCGCACCCGCACCGCGATGGACGCGGTCACGGCGGCGATCATGGCCGACGTCACGAAGCTCGTCGCGGACCTGCGCGGCGAGGAGCCCCCGGCCATCGCCTACGACCCGGACGCCGAGCGCAAGGCCGGCTAGGAGACTGCTGAAAATCGCGGATGTCGGTTCGGTTGTTGATCTCGGCGGGCTGGGACGATCTGGTGTGTGCAGGGTCGGTTTGATCCGCAGCGTGAGCTGCTCGATGTCGAGTCCGTAGCCGGTCATCTGCTGCCGCCGGGCGGGGTGTTCGCGTTCCTGGCCGCGCACCGCCACGAGCTGTTCCCGGACGAGCTGTTCGCGGATCTGTTCGCGAGCGGCCGGGGGCGTCCATCGGTGCCGGTCGAGCACGTCGCCTCGGTGTTGGTGTTGCAGACCCTGCATGGGCTGTCGGACCGGGAAGCGATCGAGGCACTCACCTTCGATCTGCGGTGGAAGGCCGCGTGCGGACTCGCGATCACCGACACGGGTTTCCACCCGACCACGCTGACCTATTGGCGGCGCCGCCTGAGCGCCTCACAGCACCCGGAACGGATCTTCGACGCGGTCCGCGCGGTCGTGGATGCGACCGGCGCGCTGGCCGGTAAGCACCGGCGCGCGTTGGACTCCACGATCCTCGACGACGCGGTGGCCACCCAGGACACGGTCACCCAGATCATCGCCGCGATCCGCCGCGTCGCCCGGGAAGTCCCCGACGCCGCGCACGTGATCGCCACCCAGGCTCGCGGACACGACTACACCCAGCCCGGGAAGCCCCGCATCGCCTGGGACGACGAGCAAGCGCGGGCCGAGCTGGTCGACGCTCTGATCGGTGACGCCCACCGGGTCCTGGGACATCTGCCTGACCAGGAACTGGGCCCCGCTGCGGCAGAGGCGGTCGGGTTGCTGGCGCTGGTCGCGGGTCAAGACGTCGAACCCGCGCAGGGCTCAGACGGCACTGACGGGCGCTGGCGCATCGCCCGGCGCACCGCCGCGGACCGCGTCATCTCCACCGTCGACCCCGACGCCCGCCATGCCCACAAGACCCGCAACCGGCGCCAGGACGGCTACAAAGCCCACCTCGTGGTCGAACCCGACACCGGGATCATCACCGCCACCGCCCTGACCCCCGCGTCCGGCCCAGACAACTCCGACGCCACCGTCGGGATCGACCTCCTCCACCGCGACCTCGACCAGTCCCCAACAACACCCGAGACCACGCCCGACGCGGTGGAGGTGCTGGCTGACTCTGCCTACGGCACGGGGGACATGCTCGCCGCGCTGGCCAATGCCGGGCACCGCGCGGTGATCAAACCCTGGCCGCTGCGCCCCCCGGTTCCCGGCGGGTTCACCATCGACGACTTCACCATCGATGAGACCACCGGCCTGGTGACCTGCCCCAATGGGATGACCGCTCACATCACCCGAACCCGCAACGTCACCTTCGGCCGCCGCTGCCGCGGCTGCCCCCTCGCCTCGCGCTGCACCACCTCGGCCACCGGACGAACGTTGCGGCTGCACCCGCACGACGCACTGCACCGCGCGCACCGCGCCCACGCCGCTGCTGCCGATTTCGGTGAGATATACCGGCGGCACCGACCCATGGTCGAACGCAGCATCGCCTGGCTCACCCGCGGCAACCGCCGCCTGCGCTTCCGCGGCACCCGAGCCAACGACCTCTGGCTGTCCCACCGCGCGGCCGCGCTCAACCTGCGCCGACTCCTCGCCCTGGGCCTGCACCGCACCACCACCGGATGGGCGATCACCTAAACCCGCCTTGACGGTCACCACCCACACCACCACGCTGCCCACCGGGCGGAGTGACCTCTTGTCGCACCCACGGGTGCTGACCCTCGCAGCCTGACTGCCGAGGCGCCCTGCCCACCGAACCCGCCTTCTTCAGCAGTCTCCTAGGGCGTGTCCTGTAAGTCGGCACGCAGCCACAACACGATGGCGGCGATGATGATCTCGGAGCGGTAGTAGGCGACCCGCTTGGCGTAGCGGGTAGCCAGGGCCCGGAACTGCTTGAGCCGGTTGAAGCAGCGCTCGACGACGTTGCGGCCGCGGTAGAGGTCGGGATCGAAGGCGGGTGGACGTCCCCCGCGGGATCCCTTCGCGCGGCGTCGCTGGATCTGATCGATCCGCTCCGGGCTGGTGAACGCGATCCGCCGTGCCCGCAGCGCCGCGCGGGTCGAGGGGTGGGAGTAGGCCTTGTCGGCCAGCACTCGCTCGGGACGAGTCCGTGCCCGGCCAGGTCCGATCCGGTCCACGGCGATCTGGTCGAGCAGGGGTAGCAGTTGGGGGTTGTCCCCGGCCTGGCCCGCGGTGAGGATCACCGACATCGGCAGCCCGCGCCCGTCGACGGCGAGGTGGATCTTGCTGGTCAGTCCGCCGCGGGAGCGTCCGAGGGCCTCCCCTTCGACGGCGAGGGCTTCGACCCATCCGGTGGCGCAGCCCCCTTTTTCCGGGCTCCAGCTGAGTGCTGGTGGGCCCGGACGCTGCTCGAGTCGATGCTGAAGGTCCACTCCACGTTGCCGACCGAGTCGTCTTTGACCACGACCTGGTCGAGGATGGTTTCCCAGGTGCCGTCCGCGGTCCAGATCCGCAGCCGTTCGTGCGCGGTCTTCCACGGCCCGTACCGCTCGGGCAGGTCCCGCCACGGCGCCCCGGTGCGCAGCTTCCACAAGATCGCGTTGATCACCTGGCGGTGATCACGCCAGCGCCGGCCCCCGCTCTCCACCGGTGGTAGCAGTGGCTCGATCCGAGCCCAGGCCTTCTCAGTCAGCTCACCGCGTCCCACCACAGGAGCATGATCACCGGCCGCAGCTCAGAAGCCTTACAGGACACGCTCTAGGAGACTGCTGAAGAAGGCGGGTTCGGTGGGCAGGGCGCCTCGGCAGTCAGGCTGCGAGGGTCAGCACCCGTGGGTGCGACAAGAGGTCACTCCGCCCGGTGGGCAGCGTGGTGGTGTGGGTGGTGACCGTCAAGGCGGGTTTAGGTGATCGCCCATCCGGTGGTGGTGCGGTGCAGGCCCAGGGCGAGGAGTCGGCGCAGGTTGAGCGCGGCCGCGCGGTGGGACAGCCAGAGGTCGTTGGCTCGGGTGCCGCGGAAGCGCAGGCGGCGGTTGCCGCGGGTGAGCCAGGCGATGCTGCGTTCGACCATGGGTCGGTGCCGCCGGTATATCTCACCGAAATCGGCAGCAGCGGCGTGGGCGCGGTGCGCGCGGTGCAGTGCGTCGTGCGGGTGCAGCCGCAACGTTCGTCCGGTGGCCGAGGTGGTGCAGCGCGAGGCGAGGGGGCAGCCGCGGCAGCGGCGGCCGAAGGTGACGTTGCGGGTTCGGGTGATGTGAGCGGTCATCCCATTGGGGCAGGTCACCAGGCCGGTGGTCTCATCGATGGTGAAGTCGTCGATGGTGAACCCGCCGGGAACCGGGGGGCGCAGCGGCCAGGGTTTGATCACCGCGCGGTGCCCGGCATTGGCCAGCGCGGCGAGCATGTCCCCCGTGCCGTAGGCAGAGTCAGCCAGCACCTCCACCGCGTCGGGCGTGGTCTCGGGTGTTGTTGGGGACTGGTCGAGGTCGCGGTGGAGGAGGTCGATCCCGACGGTGGCGTCGGAGTTGTCTGGGCCGGACGCGGGGGTCAGGGCGGTGGCGGTGATGATCCCGGTGTCGGGTTCGACCACGAGGTGGGCTTTGTAGCCGTCCTGGCGCCGGTTGCGGGTCTTGTGGGCATGGCGGGCGTCGGGGTCGACGGTGGAGATGACGCGGTCCGCGGCGGTGCGCCGGGCGATGCGCCAGCGCCCGTCAGTGCCGTCTGAGCCCTGCGCGGGTTCGACGTCTTGACCCGCGACCAGCGCCAGCAACCCGACCGCCTCTGCCGCAGCGGGGCCCAGTTCCTGGTCAGGCAGATGTCCCAGGACCCGGTGGGCGTCACCGATCAGAGCGTCGACCAGCTCGGCCCGCGCTTGCTCGTCGTCCCAGGCGATGCGGGGCTTCCCGGGCTGGGTGTAGTCGTGTCCGCGAGCCTGGGTGGCGATCACGTGCGCGGCGTCGGGGACTTCCCGGGCGACGCGGCGGATCGCGGCGATGATCTGGGTGACCGTGTCCTGGGTGGCCACCGCGTCGTCGAGGATCGTGGAGTCCAACGCGCGCCGGTGCTTACCGGCCAGCGCGCCGGTCGCATCCACGACCGCGCGGACCGCGTCGAAGATCCGTTCCGGGTGCTGTGAGGCGCTCAGGCGGCGCCGCCAATAGGTCAGCGTGGTCGGGTGGAAACCCGTGTCGGTGATCGCGAGTCCGCACGCGGCCTTCCACCGCAGATCGAAGGTGAGTGCCTCGATCGCTTCCCGGTCCGACAGCCCATGCAGGGTCTGCAACACCAACACCGAGGCGACGTGCTCGACCGGCACCGATGGACGCCCCCGGCCGCTCGCGAACAGATCCGCGAACAGCTCGTCCGGGAACAGCTCGTGGCGGTGCGCGGCCAGGAACGCGAACACCCCGCCCGGCGGCAGCAGATGACCGGCTACGGACTCGACATCGAGCAGCTCACGCTGCGGATCAAACCGACCCTGCACACACCAGATCGTCCCAGCCCGCCGAGATCAACAACCGAACCGACATCCGCGATTTTCAGCAGTCTCCTAGGCCAGGTCCAACCCCAGGAGCGCGTTCTCGACCACCTCGGGCAGTGCGGGGTGGATCCAGTACTGGTCGGTGGCCATCTCGCGGGCTCCCAGGCCGAAGGACATGGCCTGGATCAGCGGCTGGATCACGGTGGCCGCTTGCGGGCCCATGACGTGCGCGCCGAGCAGTTGCCCGGTACTGCGGTCGGCGATGACCTTGCAGAAGCCGGTGGTGTCCTCCATGGCCCAGCCGTAGGCGACGTCGCCGTAGGCCTGGATCTTCACGGTGATGTCGCGGCCCTCGGCCCGGCACTGTTCCTCGGTGCGGCCGACGGCGGCGATCTGGGGGCGGGTGAACACCGCGTGCGGGACGAACCGGTGGTCGGTGCGCTTGGGGTCCTCGGGGTGCAGCAGGTTGTGCTTGACGATGCGGGCCTCGTGGTTGGCGACGTGCTTGAGCTGGTAGGGCGAGGAGATGTCGCCGAGCGCCCAGATGCCGTCGACGGTGGTGCGCTGCTGGTCGTCGACGACGAGGCGGCCGTCGTCGTGGGTGGCGAGGCCGGCGCGGTCGACGTCGAGCAGGTCGGTGTTGGCGCGGCGGCCGGTGGCCACCAGCAGCAGGTCGGTGTCGAGGGTGGTGCCGTCGGACAGCGTCAGGGTGATGACGCCGTCGTGTTCGGTGGCGGCGGTGACCTCGGTGTGCGTGCGCACGTCCCAGCGCTGTCGGGCGAGCGCGGTGAAGCGTTCGCGGATGGTGGCGTCGTGGTCGCGCAGCAGCTCCGGGCCGCGCACGACGAGGGTGGTGTGGGCGCCGAAGGCGGAGAAGACGTGCGCGAACTCGGTGCCGATGTAGCCGCCGCCGATGATGACCAGCCGGTCGGGGACGGCGTCGATGCGCATCACGGTGTCGGAGGTGTGGAACGTGACGCCGCTGTCGGTGATCACGGGTGGGATGACGGGGCGGCCGCCGGCCGCGATGACGATCTTGTCGGCGGTGATCTCGTCGGTGCCGGAGCCGTCGGTGTGCTCGACGGTCAGGGCGTGGGGGCCGGTGAAGCGGGCGTGGCCTTCGTAGACGGTGACGTTGGGCAGGTTGATGCGGTAGTCGCGGCCGCCGGCGGAGATGGGGTCGATGCGGTTGAAGATGCGGTCGCGGATGTCGGTGAAGCGGATCTTGTCCACGGTTGCGTCGATGCCGAGGCGCGCGGCGCCGCGGGCGGACTCGACCAGGTCGGCGGGCAGCACGAACATCTTGGTGGGGATGCAGCCGACGTTGAGGCAGGTGCCGCCGAACACGCCGTGCTCGATGATGGCGACGTCGAGACCGTCGAAGCGGTGGTTGACGATCGAGTTGCCCGAGCCGGTGCCGATGATGACGAGATCGTGGTGACGCACGGGATCGAGGCTAGTCGCCGGCCCGGACGATCACCCCGCGTGGAATCCTGACGGTCCGGTGACGTGCCGGGCGGCGAAGAAGCGCTCGGCCGCGGCCGCGTGCAGGTCGAACGCGAACTCGTGGGCGAGCCCGTCGGGTCCGTGGACGGTGCCCCGCTCCGCCGTCTCCGCGTCGGGGGTGAACGCGGGCAGCGCGTCGACCGATGGTGCTTCCGCGAACAGCAGCACCCGGTTCGGCCGCGGCCGCGTCGACGCGAAGCCGGCGGGCACCAGCGCGCCGGGATCGAGCTCGACCCCCGTCTCCTCGCGCACCTCCCGCGCGGCGCCGTCCTGCCAGGTCTCGTGCGCCTCCAGGAACCCGCCGGGCAGCGCCAGCAGGCCGCGCCCCGGCTCGATCCCGCGGCGGACGACCAGCAGTCCCGCACCGGCCACCGGGACGAGCACGACCACGACCGGGATCGGGTTGTCCCAGGTGGTGACGCCGCACGACGAGCACGTCCGCGGCGACGTCGACGGGTCGGGGAACGCGGTGCCGCAGTGGACGCAGTGCACGTCAGTCCCCCGTCGCCGAGAAGTGCTGCTGGTCGACCGGGGAGCGCCAGGTGCCTCCCCAGGTGAACCCGATCCTCGCGAACGCTCTCACGACCGCGTCGCCGGGGCGGATCATGCCGGGCGGAATGCTGACGGACCGCTGAGGTGCCGGGCGTCGAAGTAGTCCCCGATGCCGGTCAGGTCGACGTCGAGCAGCAACCTCGAACGGGCGCGGGACCCGTACACGATGCCGCGCTCGACGATGTCCTCGTTCGGGGTGAAGCGGGGCAGCTCGACGAGCGGAGGTGCCTTCGCGACGAGGACGGCGTGTGCGGGACGCCAATCCCGCGCCACCAGGTCGTACAGCGTCAGGGTGGCCGGATCGAGGTCGAGGCCCGTTTCCGAGCACACCCCGCGGGCTGCGTCCTCCGGCCACGTCTGCGGGGTCTCGACGAAGCCGCCGGGCAGCGACAGGTGGCCCGAGCCTCCCGCGCCGCCGCGGCGCACGACCAGCACACCGTTCTCGACCGGCACCAGGACGGCGACCCTGGCGATCGGGTTGTCCCGGTCGGTGACCCCGCACGCGCAGGCGCGGGGATTGGCCAGCGGTTCGCGGAAAGGGCTTCCGCATGCCCTGCAGTAGAGGATCACGTCAGTCCCCCGTCGCCGAGAAGTGCTGCAGGTCGACCGGGGAGCGCCAGGTGCCTCCCCAGGTGAACCCGATCCTCGCGAACGCCCTGACGGCCGCGTCGCCGGGGCGGATCATGCCCGGCCGGACGTTCGCGCGGTCCAGGTAGGCAGACGCCAGCTCGGGGAGCACGCGCTCGCCGTTGCGGTACGGGTTCTGGAACGGGTCGACGTCGACGGCGAGGCCGTACGCGTGCGCCGACCAGCGGGTCAGGCCGCGCGCGGCCCGGCACACGAACGCGCCCGTGGTGTTGCCGTCACCGGTGGCCGGCGCGTCCCGCTCGGCGACGCTGGTGATGCGCATCCGCTCGATCGGGAAGCCGGCGTCCCACAGGGAGTGGAACGCGCCGGCCACCTTCTCGGCCACGGAGGCGTTCAGCAGCAGCTCGCCGGTGTGCGGGCGCCCGTCGAAGCCGTGGAAGGCGACCGTGACGTAGCGGAGGTCGGTCGCCGCCACCGGGCACTGCGGTGCCCACGTCGACCGCGCCAGCACGTCCGGCGGCACGGGCGAGACGGTGCTGGTGAACGTCCCGTCGGCCGGTGGCGGCAGCTCGTCGACCGTGGGCAGGCGGCGGTCGACCAGGTCCGGTGGGGTGGGCAGCACCTGCGGGGTTCCGTCGCCGTCGAGCGGCAGGGGCGGTCGCGGGGTGGGGGAGGGCGCCGCGGTGGCGACCGCCGGCACCGGAGCCGGCGCGGCGGGCGCCGGTGCGCAGGCCGCCAGCGCCGCCGCGGTCAGCGAGAGGACCACGCCACGTCCGAGCACGCGCACACCGTGCCACAGCGACGGCCTACCCTCGCCGCCGTGACCGACGAGATCACCCTGCATCGCGTGTGGGCGCCGGACCTGACCGCCGAGCAGCTCTACCGGCTGCTGCGGCTGCGCACCGACGTGTTCGTGGTGGAGCAGCACTGCGCCTACCCCGAGCTCGACGGCCGGGACCTGGAGCGCCGCACCCGCCACCTCTGGCTCGCACCGGCCGGCGACCCCGGCACGGTGCTGGGCTACCTCCGGCTGCTCGTCGAGCCCGACGGCGCGCACCGCATCGGGCGGGTGTGCACGGCAGCCACCGCCCGGGGCACCGGACTGGCGCACCGGCTGCTCGCCGCCGCGCTCGCCGAGGCCGGTGACGGCGCCTGCGTCCTCGACGCTCAGGAGCACCTCGCCGCGTTCTACAGCGGGTACGGCTTCGTCCCGTCCGGGCCGGTGTACGAGTGGGACGGGGTGCCGCACCTGCCCATGCTGCGCGCGGCGCGCTGATCATGCCGAGGTGCGGGCGCAGTCGCCGCGGGTACGGGATAATTCGGCGTGACTGCGCTCGATGAGCAGAGCACGAGCAGGGGCACGACCGAGGAGTGGCATGAGCGAGGACCCGACACGAGCGATGCCCCTGGATCCGGAGAGACCCGAGCACGGCAACGTCGGACGCGAGGACCCGCACGCCGACCCCGACACGCACCCCGGGCTGCCCGTTGTCCACGACCCGCGCCGTGACCTGACCGACCCGGCCACCGACCCGAACCTGCGCCCGGTCCGCCGCGGCGAGGAGCCGCCGACCGTGCCCGTGCCGGGTGCGGGGCGGCACGTCGAGCGCACCCGCACGGGCGGCCTCTACGCGGGCCTGATCCTCTCCGCGATCGTGCTGCTCGTGCTGCTGGTCTTCATCCTGCAGAACCTCACGCCCGTCCAGATCCAGTTCCTCGGCTTCGCGGGCGAGCTGCCGGTGGGTGTGGCGATGCTGCTGTCGGCCATCGCTGGACTGCTGCTCGTGGCGATCCCGGGCGGGCTGCGGATCATGCAGCTGCGCCGGGCCGCGAACAAGGTCGCGACCCGGCGCCACTGAAGGCCGGTTCAGGCGGCGCGACGCCGCCGGTTGCCGCCGGGGCGCTGCGGCCGACGGGACCGCTGCGGTGGCGCGGCCGGGGCCGGCGGCGCCAGCGGCACCCCGGACGGCTCACGAGCGCCCGTGATCCGCACCAGCTCGGCGCCGCCCGGAACGGCCTCGGCGCGGGCCGGGCGGATGCCGGCCTGCCGGGTCATGCGGTCGACGTCGTGCCGCTCCTCGGGCGTCACGAGCGTGACGACCACGCCGTTCTCGCCGGCGCGGGCGGTGCGGCCGGCCCGGTGCAGGTAGTCCTTGGGGTCGGCCGGCGGGTCGACGTGCACGACCAGCCCGACGTCGTCGACGTGGATGCCGCGGGCGGCGACGTCCGTCGCGACGAGCACCGGCACGCTGCCGGAGCGGAACGCCTCGATGGCGCGGGTGCGCGCGTTCTGCGCCTTCCCGCCGTGCAGGGCGCCGGCCACGATCCCGTCCCGGCGCAGGCGCTTGACCAGCTTGTCGGCGCCGTGCTTGGTGCGCACGAAGAGGATGGTGCGCCCGTCGCGGGCGGCGATCTCGGCAACGACCTGCTGCTTCGCCTCGCCGTCGACGTGCAGCAGGTGGTGCTCCATCGTCGTGACGGAGCCGGTCGGCGGCGCGACGGAGCGGGTGACCGGGTCGGTGAGGTAGCGGGTGACCAGCGCACCGACGGCCCCGTCGAGGGTCGCGGAGAACAGCAGCCGCTGCCCGTCCGCGGGGGTGCGGTCGAGGATGGCCCGGACCTGCGGGAGGAAGCCCATGTCGGCCATGCGGTCGGCCTCGTCGAGCGCGGTGACGGAGATGTCGCCGAGGTCGATCGTCCGCTGCTGGACGTGGTCGGTGAGGCGGCCGGGCGTGGCCACGACCAGGTCGACGCCGCGGCGCAGGTCCGCTGCCTGCTTGGCGAACGACAACCCGCCCACGACGACGGTGGTGCGCAGCCCCAGCACGGCGGCGAACGGCACGAGCGCCTCGTCGACCTGCTGGGCCAGCTCACGGGTGGGCACGAGCACCAGCCCGCGCGGGCGCTGCGGGGTGCGGCGGCCGCCGGCGAGGCGGGCCAGCACGGCGAGGCCGAACGCGAGCGTCTTGCCGGAGCCGGTCTGGCCGCGGCCGAGCAGGTCGCGGCCGGCGAGCGCGTCGGGCCAGGTCGCGGCCTGGATCGGGAAGGGCGCTTCGAAGCCGCGCTCGGCGAGCGCTGCGACGACGGGAGCGGGCAGGCCGAGCTCGGCGAACGTGGGCATGCCGGACTCCGGCACGCTCCACGTGGGCTCGGGGGTGGATGCGACCGCGGGGGCGGTTGCGGCGGGCCGCGGGGTGGCGCGGCGGGACCTGCGGTTCGGCGCCGGGCGTGAGCCACGGCGGCCGGTCTGGGACGGCACGAGACCTCCGGTACGGGGCCCTCGGCACGTCGAACAGCGACGAGTGGAGCCCTGGGCGCGGTCGCGCCCGTTGATGGATGAAGCTTCTGGTGGCGCTCCGCGGGTGTCCGCGGTGGGCCGGTGCGGGGAACGTGCCGGCCGGGCGCTCACGATCATCGTACCGGAGCGCCCGGCCGGTCAGCGTTCAGTGCGGCGTGATGCCCGCCTCCTCCGCCAGGTCCGCCAGCAGGCTCTCTGGCTGCCCGATCTCCGGCGGGAGGCCGCGGGCGACGAACCACTCGCCGATGCGCGTCACGTCGCGGGCCAGGAACTCCGGCCCGTTCGGGTTGCCGACGATGTCGACGACCTGCGGCAGGTCGATCAGCACCAGCCGCCCGGCACCCGGCCCGGGCTCGACGAGCACGTTGTAGGCCGACAGGTCACCGTGGGCCCAACCCCGCCGCGCCAGTCCGTGCAGCGCGTCGGAGAGCTGGTGCCAGAGGTCGACCAGGTCGTCGGGATCGGGCCGCAGCTGCGCGAGCCGCGGCGCCGCCGCGGCCTCGTCGGTGCCGCGCAGGAACTCGATCAGCACCTCCGTGCCGTCGTAGGAGACGGGGTAGGGCACCGGCAGGCCGTCCGACCACAGCACGCAGAGTGCGGCGAACTCCGCGCCCGCCCACTGCCCGGCGATGACGTCGCGGCCGAACGCGGTGCGGTTCGCCATCGCCCGCATCTCGCGGGACCGGCGCACCCGCCGCCCCTCGAGGTACCCGGCGTCGCGGTGGAAGAGCCGGTGCTCGCCCGTGCGGTAGCGCTTGGCGGCGAGCAGGACCCGCCGGTCCGTGCCCGGTACCCACCGCTCGAGCAGGTGGACGTCGGCCTCCTTGCCGGTCTTGAGGACGCCGAGCTCGGCGTCCACGGCGGCGTGGTCGGTGATCACCCAGTCGGGTCGGGGCTCCGGTCCGTGGGCGGCGCCGTCCCACGTGGACCAGCGGTCGCCCTCGGGTGGGCCGTCGATGTCGGTGCCGCCGCGCTCGTCCCACTCGGCCGTGTCGACGGCGGGAGCGTGGGTGCGGCGGCGGGAGAACGGTTCGTCGCGCTCGTCGATCAGGTCGTCGAAACGGCGGCGACGCTTCATGCGTGAGTCGTGCTGGGACAACGGGGGTGCTCCTGGATGCAGGCCCCGCGGCAGAGAAGTGGCTCAGCGCGGGGAGGGAAGAGGACGGTGCAGGCACACGTCAAGGACAGCTGTCGACATGTGGCACCTCCTCAGGAGCACGCGTGAGCGATCTGCGGCGATCTTCCCGGACCGCTGATGCGCCGGCAACCGGTTTATCCGGCCGCGCGCCCGTCCCAGCTCGCGAGCACCCGCAGCTTGTCGAACGGGATGTTCTCCAGGCTCGCGAAGCTGCCGGTCAGGCCGTTGGCGGCGTAGGCGGAGCCGCCCGGTGCGTACTCGAACAGGAACGCCATCCGGGCGCCGCCGTTGTCGCCGCAGTAGGCGCCGTAGGTCTGCAGCGCCTTCGCGACCGTCTTCTCGGCGGGCGTGAGGTTCGGCAGCGCGTCGACGTCGAGGCTCGGGTCGAGCTGGACCCGCGCACCCTCCGGGATCGGGTTCGGCATCCCGTCGTCGTTGCTGCCGTCGGTCTTCGTGGCGGGGTAGCGGAACTCGCCGGGCTTGGCCATGTTCGTCGAGAAGAACAGGGCGTGCGGGATCTCCCCGGCCGCGATCTCCGACTCCCGCACCACGGCGGCGAACCGCGCGATCCCGGCGCCGGTGGAGCTGCCGTTGGTCTCCCGGCCGTCGCCGTCGAGCGGGGTGATCGAGCCCCACCCCGCGGTCCACGACTTGCCGCCGTCCTTGGCCATCCAGAGGTTGTAGACGGAGTTCGTGAGCGGGTCCGCGACGGCGAGGTGCCCGTCCGATCCGGGGGCGATCGGCGTGCCGGGCGGGATGGGCATCAGGCGGCCGGCGAACGGGTCCGGCCCCCAGTTGCCCGTCTCGGAGAACGTCACCGGGAACCGTGGGGTCGCCGCCGTGATGCCGTCCGGCCCGCGCAGGGTGACGCCGAAGTCGCCGATGTTGGCGATGTGGTCGCCGCTCGCGAGACCCGCCACCATGCCGGCCGACGCAGCGTCGAGCACCGGGTTCGGTGGGATGGCGCCCCACAGCCAGTCCGCCTTCCCGAAGTACGGGCGGTCGTGCCCGGGGTGGCACGCGACGGGCAGGGGCGACGTCAGGCCGGGGACGCCGGGTGGGATCGGTGAACGCGGGGCCGGCTCCTCGACGGGCGGGACGACCGGAGCCGGGACGGCCCGAGCGGGAGTGCCGGGCCGCGGGGCTGCAGGGGCCACGGACGGCCGAGCGGGCGGGGCGACGGACGGCGAGGCGGCGGCAGACCGCGGCGCGGCGGGCAGCGGGGACGCGGCAGCCGCGCGCTGCGCGCCGTCGGGCGTGGTCCCCGGCGGCGGGACCGCGGGGACGGTGGTCGGCGCAGGCGCGGCGGGGTGACCCTCGTCGGCGCCGTCGTCCGGTGCGGTGTCGTTCGGTGCGCCGTCGTCCGGTGCGGTGTCGTTCGGTGCGGTGTCTCTCGGTGCGGTGGCCTGCGCCGGGGCTGCCGGAGTCGTGGGAGCCGCGGCGAGGCCGGGGAGCAGTGGCCGGGGGAGCAGCGCGCACGGATCGACCGGGGCCGCCTCGGCGGTACCGGACACCGCCGGGGCGGCGAGGAGGGCGACGGTGAGGGCGACGGCCACGGTCCGCAGCCGATGAGTCGGTGTGCGGGTCATGACGGCCTCCGTGCTCCGCGTTGCTCCTGGGGTTGCTGTTACAGCTGAGGCTGTTGGGCACGGAGAGTCCAGTGAGACCGCAGGGACTCACCTGTTCGTGCCGGGAAGGTGACCCCAACGGGTTGCCGACGCTCACCCGGGCGGCACGAAGCCACCGGTCGGGCACGGAAGTTGCGGAGAGTGACGGACCTCAGGCCGGGACGATGATCTCCAGCGCGCGCGGTCCGGGCCGCTCCACGCGCATGCCGGCGCGGCGGGCCAGCGTGGCGACGGCGGCGGCGTCGGCCGGTTCGGCCCGGGTGCCGGCGAGGACCCGCGCCAGCGCGCCCTTGTGGGCCTTGTTGAAGTGGCTGACGACGGTGCGCCGCCCGTCCGGGTGCTCGGCGAGCACGGTGGCCGTCACGGCGCCGGGGATGCGGGCGAGCGCGGCGTAGGAGCCCGAGCGCAGGTCCACCACCAGTTCGTCGGCGGCGATCGCGGCGAGGACCGGCTCCAGCGCGGGCTTCCAGAACGCCGCGAGCGTGCCCCGTCCGGGGAGCATCGAGCCGGCGGAGAGGCGGTACGCCGGCACCGGGTCGTCGGCGCGCAGCAGCCCGAACAGGGCCGACCCGACCGCGAGGCGGGCACGGGCCCGCGCCGCGGCGGCACCCTTCAGCGACCGCACGTCGAGGGCGTCGTAGAGCACGCCCGTGTAGCGCAGCAGCGCGGGCGCCGTCGGTGCCGTCCACAGCGCGGCGTTGCGGGCGATCTCGCCGTCCTGCCGCGGGGAGAGGCCGAGTGCGGCCCGGCTGGCCGGCACGTCGTCGGCGAGCGCGACGACGTGCTCGACGAGTTCCTTGCGCGCCGGCTCCAGCTCGGCGTGGCTCAGCGCGTCGAGCCGCAGCGGGGGACCGTCGCCGCCGTCGAGCTTGGTCTCCGACGGCGGCAGCAGCACGAGCACGGGGCGACGGTACCGATCGCCGCTGGTGACGATCGCCGCGGTGCGGGTGAGCGCGGTTGTGCCCGTCGGGGGCCGCAGCTACGTTGCTGACGTGCTCCGCCTCGTGGTCCGACGCCATGTCGACCTCATGCGCGTCGCGAGCGCGGGCTGTCCGCTCCCGCGCTGACCAGCCCTTTCGCGCACGAGCACCACGGGAGAACGTCCTGTCCACCTCCAACCCGACCGCGTGGTCGTTCGAGACCCGGCAGGTCCATGCCGGGGCCCGACCCGATCCGACGACCGGTGCCCGGGCGACGCCGATCCACCCGCCCGGCGCGTCCCCCAACCCGACGCAGGACGTGCTGGAGCGGCGCGTGGCCGCGCTGGAGGGCGGTGTCGCGGCGGTCGCGTGCGCGTCCGGCCGGGCCGCCACCGTGCTCGCGGTCCTCGCCGCCGCCCGGCCCGGCGACCACGTCGTGGCGAGCGACGCGGACCTGTTCCGTCGCACGGTGCCGGAGTTGGGCATCGAGGTCACCGTCGTGGAGGAGCCAGACGGGTGGGCCGCCGCGGTGCGCCCGAACACGAAGCTCTTCTTCGCCGAGGCACTGGGCCCGCGCGGTGCCGTGCTGGACGTGCGCGCGGTGGCCGACGCGGCGCACGCGGCCGGCGTGCCGCTGGTCGTCGACAACACGGTGCCCACCCCGTACCTGCTGCGCCCGATCGAGCACGGCGCGGACGTGGTCGTGCACTCGGCGGCGGCGTTCCTCGGCGGGCACGGCACCGCGCGGGGCGGCGTCGTGGTCACCTCCGGGGACGTCCAGTGGCGCGAGAGCCCCGACCTCGGGTCGGTCATCTCGCCGCAGGACTGCTTCCTGCTCCTCCAGGGCATCGAGACGCTGTCGCTGCGCATGGAGCGGCACGTGCAGAACGCGCAGGCCGTCGCCGAGTGGCTCGAGGCGCGGGCCGACGTGCGGCAGGTGCACTACGCGGGCCTGCCGTCCAGCCCGTGGCACGCCGCGGCCCAGCGGTACCTGCCCAAGGGTGCAGGTGCCGTGGTCGCCTTCGAGCTCGCCGGCGGCGCGGCGAGCCGGTTCCTCGACGCGCTGGAGCTGCACGGCGATCTCGGCGACGTCGGTGACGTGCGCAGCCAGGCCGTCCAGCAGGGCGACGTGATCCGGCTGTCGGTCGGCCTGGAGGGCGTCGAGGACATCACGGCCGACCTCGACGCCGGCTTCCGCGCGGCCAAGGACGACTGAGGAACGGCCGACGTGAGCAGCACGGCGATCACCCTCCCTCCCGTCACCGGCGCGTGGCGGGACGGCGATCCCGTCGGGCGCCGGCAGTGGATCACCCTGCCGGCGCCGCTCGCCCTGGAGGCCGGCGGGGAGCTGCCCGATGTGCGGATCGCGTACGAGACGTGGGGCACCCTCGCCCCGGACGGCGCCAACGCCGTGCTCGTGCTGCACGCGGCCACCGGCGACACCCACGTCACCGGGCCGGCCGAGCCCGGCCATCCCACCCCGGGCTGGTGGGGCGACCTGATCGGGCCGGGCAAGGCGCTCGACCCGGCCCACTGGTTCGTGGTGGCGCCGAACGTGATCGGTGGCTGCCAGGGCAGCACCGGCCCGTCGTCGATCGCGCCGGACGGCCGGTGGTGGGGGAGCCGGTTCCCGCTCGTCACCCCGCGCGACACGGTGGCCGCCGAGACCGTGCTCGCCGACGCGCTGGGCGTCGAGCGCTGGGCGTGCGTCATCGGCGGCTCGATGGGCGGCATGCGGGCGCTCGAGTGGGCCGCCACCGAACCCGACCGGGTGGAGCGGCTGATGGTGCTGGCCGCCCCGGCCGTGTCGTCGGCCGAGCAGATCGCGTGGGCGGCGTGCCAGCTCGCGGCGATCCGCGCCGACCCGGGCTGGCGTGGCGGCGACTACTACGACGCCGCCCCCGGCACCGGCCCGCACGCCGGGCTGGCCGTCGCGCGGCGCATGGCGCACCTGAGCTACCGCAGCCCGTACGAGCTCGCCACCCGGTTCGGAAGGGAGCCGCAGGCGGGTGAGGACCCGTTCCACGGCGGGCGCTACGCCGTCGAGTCCTACCTCGACCACCACGGCGACAAGCTGCTGCGCCGCTTCGACGCCGGCTCCTACGTGCGGCTGACCGAGATGATGAACGCCCACGACGTGGGTCGCGGGCGGGGCGGGGTGGGCGCGGCGCTCGCCGGCGTCCGGGCGCGCACGCTCGCCGTCGGCATCTCGTCGGACCGGCTGTACCCGGTCGAGGAGCAGACCGCGATCGCCGCCGGCGTCCCGGGCGGCCGCGCGCGGACGATCGACTCCCCGTACGGCCACGACGGGTTCCTGATCGAGTGGCAGACGGTCGGCCGCCTGCTGGGTGAGCTGCTGGAAACCTGACGGGACGGTCGGGCCGTACCCCCGATCGGACGAATGCGGCGTCAAGGATCGTCGTAATGAATCCGATACGAGATCCGACGTCCTGCCAGGAGACGATGGCGCTCTTGAGTAGTGACCGCCCGTCAGGGCCCTGTGCGTGGGGTTCGTGACGGGATACCGTTCCTGAAGGTGGTGAGATGAACCCGTTTCTGGAGGTGTGGCGCCAGGCAGGCGCGGATCTGGTGCAGCTCGACGGCGACCGGTTGACGGTCGGACGCGCCGAGGGCAACGACGTCGTGCTCGCCGACGACGGCCAGGTCTCGCGTGTGCACGCCGTCTTCGAGCGACTGGCCGGTTCGTGGAGCGTCCGTGACGTCAGCTCCCGCAACGGCACCTTCGTCAACGGCAACCGGGTGACCGGGGAAGCGCGGGTCAGCCCCGGCGACGAGGTCCGGATCGGCCGCACCCGCATCGTCGTGCGCGGCGATCGCAGCCACGACACCGCCGACGTCACCGAGGCCCAGGCGCCGCCGCCGCAGCTCACTCCGCGTGAGCGCGACGTGCTGATCGCGCTCTTCCGGCCGATGACGGGCGCGGAGATGTTCACCGAGCCCGCGTCCACCCGGCAGATCGCCCAGGAGCTGTGGGTGAGCGAGGCCGCGGTCAAGCAGCACCTGCTGCGGCTCTACGACAAGTTCGGCGTCGGCGGCGAGGGCGAGCGCCGGCGCACGCGCCTGGCCAACGAGGCACTGCGCCGCGGCGCGATCACCCTGGCCGAGGTGCGCGCCGCCACCTCCGGCAAGCCGGCGAACTGACCGGGCACCCGCCGTGGCCACCGACTTCGAGCACCCGCCGACGGCAGGCGGCCGCCCCGCCGTCGTCATCGACCTCGCGCGGGCCGGGTTCACCGATGCGGTGGAGGTGGGGCGCGGCGGGTTCGGAGTGGTGTACCGCTGCCGGCAGGAGGAGCTGAACCGGACGGTCGCGGTGAAGCTGCTGCACACCGATCTCGACCAGGTCAGCCGGGAGCGGTTCTTCCGCGAGGGTCGGGCCATGGGCGGGCTGTCCGGCCACCCCAACGTGGTCGACGTGCTGCAGGTCGGCGTCACCGGCAGCGGACGGCCGTTCATCGTGATGCCGTTCCAGGCGCTGGACTCGCTCGCCGCGCGGGTGCGGCGCGAGGGCCCGATCGGGTGGGCCGAGGCCACCCGGCTCGGCGTGCGGCTGGCCGGGGCGCTGGAGAGCGCGCACCGCGTCGGCACCCTGCACCGCGACATCAAGCCCGGCAACATCCTCATGTCGAACTACGGCGAGGCCCAGCTCACCGACTTCGGCATCGCCCGCATCGAGGGCGGGTTCGAGACCGCCACCGGCGCGTTCACCGGGTCGCTGTCCTACAGCGCCCCCGAGGTGCTCAACGGCAACCCACCCACCGCGCAGTCCGACATCTACGGCCTGGGCGCCGCCCTGTTCTCCATCATCGCGGGCCGGGCCGCGTTCGAGCGGCGCGAGGGCGAGGAGATCATCGCGCAGTTCCTCCGCATCACCGGCCAGCCCATCCCCGACCTGCGCGGGCACGGCGTGCCGGAGCCCCTGTGCCTCGCGCTCGAACACGCCATGGCCAAGGATCCGGCGATGCGGCCCGCGTCGGCCGAGGCGTTCGGGCGGGAGCTGCAGGAGGTGCAGCGGGTCACCGGCCAGCCGATCGCCGAGATGGCGCTCCCGGCGACCCGCCGGACCAGCGCGGACGTCACCGAGACCGCCGCTGCGCCGAGCCCGGACGAGCGGTCCCCGTCCCGCGTCTCCCGATCGTTGGAGCTGGTGGACCACCCCTGGGGGGCGACGAGCGCCGAGGCGACCCAGCTGGTGCCGCCGGCCCGCCCCGCTCCCGGTCCCGTCCCGTACCGCAACTCGCCGTCCGGCGGGTGGACCGGAGGCGGGTCGACGTCCGGCCGGTACCCGCCACCGGCCGGCCCCACCATCCCCGACCAGCCGCCGCCACCGCCGGAGCAGCCGCCGGGCAAGCGCCGCCGGGCGCGGGTGATCGCCCTCGTCGCGGTCGCCGTGCTCGTGCTGGCCGGGCTGTCGGTGGCCGGTGTCGTCCTGCTGCGCGGCCCGGCGACGCCCGTCGACCAGCCGGTGCAGAAGCCGGGGATCGGCCTCGCGTGGGGCGCGCTCGCCGACACCCCGGTGGCCCGCCAGCAGGTCGCCACCACGATGGCCGACGGCGTCGTCTGGGTGGCCGGCGGACTCCTCACCAACAAGGAGGCCAGCACCGCCGTCCAGGGCTTCGACGCGGCGATCAACGCGTGGAAGGACGCCACGCCGCTGCCGGTGCCGCTGCACCATGAGATGGCCACCACCTACAACGGCCAGATCGTCGTGCTCGGCGGCTGGCAGCCCAACGGTGCCCAGCTCAACGCCATCCAGAACGTCAAGGTGTACGCGCTGCAGAGCCAGAACTGGACCGAGCTGCCGCCGATGCCCGGCCCGCGCGTGGCCGGCGGCGCCGTCACCATCGGCAACCGGATCGTCCTGGTGGGCGGCCAGGCCAACAACCAGCTCGTCACCACCACCGACGTCTTCGACGGGAAGGTCTGGAAGCAGGGCGCGCCCATGCCCACCCCGCGCGAGCACCTCGCCGTCGTCACCGACGGGCGCTACCTCTACGCGATCGGCGGGCGGGCGATGTCGTCGGACAAGAACTCGGACGCCGTCGAGCGCTACGACCCCGAGCGCAACGTCTGGGACAAGCTGGCCGCCCTCCCCACCCCGCGCGGCGGCAGCAGCGCGGTCTTCGTCGACAACCGCATCGTCGTGGCCGGCGGCGAGGCGCCGGCCACGACGATCGACCGGGTCGACCAGTACGACGTCGCGACCAACACGTGGTCGCCCCTGCCGGCGATGCGCACCCCGCGGCACGGGCTCGCGCTCGCCGCCGTCGGCACCACCGTCTACGCGTTCGACGGTGCGGCCAAGCCGGCGCACGACGCGTCCACGGCGACCGCCGAGTCGCTCGTCCTGCCGCCACGGCGACTCGGGCCGGCGCCGAAGTGGCGCCCCGCCAACGACGCCCCGGTCGCCCGCCAGTTCACCGGCTCCGCCGTCGTCGACGGGCGCCTGTACGTCGTCGGCGGGCTCACGGTCAACGTGTCCACGCCCGCCGTCTACGCCTACGACGCCGCCATCGACACCTGGACCAAGGGCCCGGACCTGCCGATCCCGCTGCACCACGTCATGGCCGTCAACTACCACGACGAGCTGTGGGTGCTGGGCGGCTGGACACCCGCCGGCGGCAACGAGTCGGGGCTCAACTCCGACCGGGTGTTCGCCCTCCGCGGCGGCACCTGGGTGGAGCAGCCGAAGCTGCTGCACCCGCGGGTCGCCGCGGCCGCCGCCGTCGTCAAGGACAAGATCGTCGTGTTCGGCGGGCAGACCAACGGCGCACTCATCCCCGAGACCGAGGTCTTCGACGGCACCGCCTGGCACAACGCGGCGCCCATCCCGACCCCGCGCGAGCACCTCGGCGGCAGCGCCGGCGGCGGCTTCGTCTTCGCCATCGGCGGGCGGCAGCTCTCCTCGTCGAAGAACCTGGCGACGTTCGAGCGCTACGACCCCGCCACCGACACGTGGACGTCCCTGCCCCCGATGCCCACCGCCCGCGGCGGGCTCGGCGCGGCCTGCTTCGACGGCCGCCTCGTCGTCGCCGGGGGCGAGCTCCCGCGCGACGTGCTGGGCACCGTCGAGGCCTACGACGTCGACACCGGGCTGTGGACCACGCTCGCCCCGCTCGGCACCCCGCGCCACGGCATGGCGCTCGACGTGATCGGCAACTCCATCGTCGCCGTCGGGGGCGCGCAGAAGCCCACCCACGCCGAGTCCACGGCGAAGGTCGAGTTCCTCGACTTCAACTGAGGTCGGGCAGGAGGATCACGACCGTGCCCCGGCCGTTCGTCCTGCTGTCCGCCGCCATGAGCCTCGACGGCGCCATCGACGACACGTCGTCGACGCGGCTCCTCCTCTCCGACGCGGCCGACCTGGACCGGGTGGACGCCGAGCGGGCCGGCGTGGACGCGGTCATGGTGGGTGCGGGCACCCTGCGCCGCGACGACCCGCGCCTGGTGCTGCGGGACCGGTCCCGGGGCAGCGACCCGACGAAGGTGGTCCTCTCCGGTTCCGGGGAGCTGGATCCGGCGGCGCGGTTCTTCACCGTCGGTGACGCCCCGCGGCTCGTCTACACCGCTCGACCGGACGTGGCGAAGGCCCGCGTGGGCCACGTGGCCACCGTCGTCGACGCCGGCGACCCGCTCGATCTCGATCTCGTGCTGGCGGATCTGCACGCGCGCGGGGTGGCCAGGCTGATGGTCGAGGGCGGCGCCCGGGTGCACGGGCTCGTGCTCGGCGCGGGCATGGTCGACGAGCTGCAACTCGTGGTGGCGCCGCTGGTGGTGGGCGAGTCGGCGGCTCCGCGGTTCGGCGGTTCACCGGGCGCGGGACGGCTGGACCTGCGCCTCGCGGAGGCCCGGCCGATGGGCGACCTCGTCCTGCTGCGCTACGTCCGGGGGTAACCGGCGCGACCGCGCGCGGGGCACGTCGCTACCCTCGTCGCGTGTTGACCCGGATGTCGTCGCTGTTCCTGCGTACCCTGCGTGAGGATCCGGCCGACGCGGAGGTGCCGAGCCACAAGTTGCTCGTCCGCGCCGGCTACGTCCGTCGCGTCGCCCCGGGGATCTACGACTGGCTGCCGCTGGGCTTGAAGGTGCTGCGCGCCGTCGAGCGGATCGTCCGCGAGGAGATGGACGCCATGGGCGCCCAGGAGATCCTGCTGCCGGCGCTGCTGCCCCGCGAGCCGTACGAGCAGACCAACCGGTGGACCGAGTACGGGCCGAACATCTTCCGGCTCAAGGACCGCAAGGGCGGCGACTACCTGCTGGGCCCCACCCACGAGGAGCTGTTCACGCAGCTCGTGAAGGGCGAGTTCAGCTCGTACAAGGACTACCCGGTCGCGCTCTACCAGATCCAGACGAAGTACCGCGACGAGGCGCGGCCGCGCGCGGGCATCCTGCGCGGGCGCGAGTTCCTCATGAAGGACTCGTACTCGTTCGACCTCGACGACGCAGGTCTGGAGCGCTCGTACCAGGCGCACCGCGACACCTACGTGAAGATCTTCGACCGGCTCGGCCTCGAGTACGTGATCGTGTCCGCGATGGCGGGCGCGATGGGCGGCTCGAAGTCGGAGGAGTTCCTGGCGGTCTCCGAGACCGGCGAGGACACCTACGTGCGCAGCCCGGGCGGCTACGCGGCCAACGTCGAGGCCGTCACGACGCCGGCGCCCGCGGACCGCCCGCTCGACGGGCTCCCCGAAGCCCAGGTGCACCACACGCCGAACACCCCGACGATCGAGTCGCTCGTCGCCTTCCTCAACGGTGCCGGCCTCGGCCGCGAGTTCACCGCGGCCGACACCCTCAAGAACGTGCTGCTCAAGACCCGGGCCCCCGGAGAAGAGGAGTGGCGCCTGCTCGCCGTCGGCGTGCCGGGGGACCGCGAGGTCGACATGAAGCGCGTCGAGGCGGCGCTCGACCCCGCCGAGGTCGCGCTGCTCGAGGAGGCCGACTTCGCCCGGCACCCGTTCCTGGTGAAGGGCTACATCGGGCCGGGCGCGCTGGCCGCCAACGGCGTGCGCTTCCTGGTCGACCCGCGCATCGTGACGGGCACGGCGTGGGTCACGGGCGCCGACAAGGCCGACCACCACGTCGTCGACCTGGTCGCCGGCCGCGACTTCACCCCCGACGGCACGATCGAGGCCGCGGACGTGCGCCCCGGTGATCCCGCTCCCGACGGCTCCGGCCCGCTGGAGGCCGCGCGCGGCATCGAGATCGGGCACGTGTTCCAGCTCGGCCGCAAGTACGCCGACGCGTTCGGCCTCGACGCGCTCGACGCCAACAACAAGCCGATCCGCATCACGATGGGCTCGTACGGCATCGGTGTGTCGCGGCTGGTCGCCGTGCTGGCCGAGCAGAACCACGACGAGCACGGCCTGATCTGGCCGCGCGCGGTCAGCCCGTTCGAGGTGCACGTGGTGATCGCCGGCAAGACCGACGAGATCAAGGCCGGTGCCGAGCAGCTCGCCGGCGAGCTCGACGCCGCCGGCCTCACCGTGCTGCTCGACGACCGCAACTCCTCGCCGGGCGTCAAGTTCGCCGACGCCGAGCTGATCGGGGTGCCGACGATCCTCGTCGTCGGCCGTGGTCTCGCGAACGGCGTGGTCGAGGTGAAGGACCGCCGCAGCGGCGAGCGGGTCGAGGTCGCGGTGGCAGAAGCCGTGGCGCACGTGCGCGACGTCATCAGGGCAGGCTGATCCGGGCGGTCGGGGAGGGCGACGATGCAGGGGCCGACGACGACAAGGCCGAGGATCGGGCGTCCACCCCTCGCGGGCATGCCCGAACGCGCTGCGTGGGCACGCGTGCACACCCCGTACTCGCCGAGGTTCACCCAGGTCCACGGGCTGTGGCGGGCGTCCTTGCCGTCTCCGGCCGCCCCGGGGATAGTCGGGTCGCTCAGGCCTGATCGGGCCCGGGGGAGGGTGGTCTGATGGAGTTCGACGCGGCCCGCGTGGCGGTGCTGTCCGGCGATCCCGGAGAGGTGGTCGCGCGGTTCCCCGGCGTGGTGTGCGTGGCCCGCTGCCCCGAGCCGGAGCTGCTGCGCCGGCTCCTGCGCCTGTGCTCCGATGCCGCCGGCCCCGACCCGGGCCGGGCACTGGCGCGGTCGCTCGCCCGCTGGCTGTCGGGCGAGGACGACCTGCCCGACCGCATCGTGTTCGGCACCATCGCCCCCGCCGGCGAGCAGCTCGCGGTGTTCCTCTCCGGCGCGGCCGCGGCCGAGGTCGGCGACACCGTGCTGTCCGGCACCGACGCGGCGGCGTGGACCGACCGGCTGGTCACCGCGCCCGACGGGCCGATCCGGTTGGCGCTGCACGGCACCCTCGGCCACGCCGGATCGGTGTCCGACGTGCTGGACCTGCGGGCGGGGGTCGTGCCCGGCGGCGGTGCCGTCCTGCAGTCCGTCGGCCCGCTCGGCGGTCGCTCCATCCCGTCCCGGTCGCTCCCGCACGAGGTGCGCCGCCCGGTGTCGCCGCTGGACCGCTCCCCGTTGGCGCCCGACCCGCTGCCGCGCGCGCACGGCAACGGGGTCGCCCCGGCGCTGGACGTCCGCATGCCGGTCTCCCCGGAACCGTCGCGGTCGCCCCTGTCCACCCTCACCCCGCCGACCCCGCCCGCGCCGGTGCTCCGGTCGGTCCCGGCGCCGCCGGCGCCGCAGCCCGAGCACACGGTCGCGGAGGAGCGGGCCGACGAGCCCGGCGCCGACGAGGAGTTCTCGCCCGGCGAGTGGTTCGGCGCCACGGGAACCGAGGCACCCGAGCCGGCCGTGGCCCCCGATCAGCGGTCGCCCTGGGTCGCGCCGCCGCCTCCGGCCCCTCCGGCCCCCGCGTCGGGGCAGCCGGGCCGGCACGCCGTCCACTCCCGGTCCGGGCCGGTGGAGGGCGTGAACGGTGCTGTCGCGGCGAGCGCCGAGGAGCCGGCCACACCGCGCGCCGGGAGCGAGGTCATGGTCGCCACGCCGCCGGAGGTGGCGCCGGAGCAGGTCACGCAGGCCGCCCCCGTCCCGACCGCCGTTCCCGAGCGGGAGCCGGCCGGCCCGGTGCCGGCACCGCGGTCGGCCCCGGCGGAGCCGGTGACGGCCCGCAACGGCCACCAGAGCGCCGAGGCGCTCACCCACGCGGATCCGCCGGAGGTGCAGGGCCACCTGTGCCCGCGCGGCCACCTCAACGATCCGCGGTCGCAGTTCTGCAACCAGTGCGGGGCACGCATCAACGAGCAGGGCGCCCTGGTCTCCGGCCCGCGCCCGACGCTCGGGGTGCTCGTGTTCGACGACGGTGCCTCCTACACCGTCGACGCCGAGTACCTGGTCGGCCGGATGCCCGAGTCGGACCAGCGCGTCTCCGCCGGTGAGCTGCGCTCCATCGTCGTGGAGGACCGGTCGGGCGCCGTGTCACGGGTGCACGCCGAGATCCGCATCGACGGCTGGGACGTGCTGCTCGCCGACACCGGGTCGCGCAACGGCACGTTCGTCGCCGGACCCACCCAGCAGGGCTGGTCGCCGCTGCAGCCGGGGCGCTCGCGCCGTCTCGTCCCGGGCACGCGGGTGCGCATGGGCGGTCGGACGTTCGTGTTCGAGTCGCCGGGCGGGGCGCAGTAGCGGGCGCGGTCGGATCCCGGCGACGGTGGTGGCGTTGATCAAGGGCAAAACGTCGTTCTTCCGTCGCGGGGAACGACATTCTGCCCTTGATCACGGCGCTGGGGCGCCCGCTGACGGGACTGCCGTCCGGCCGTCCGGCACGCTCAGCCCGACAGGAACGACAGCCTGACCTTCCGCACCGGGTTGTCGCCGTTCGTGTCGACCAGGCAGATCGACTGCCAGGTGCCGAGCGCCGGGCGGCCGCGCAGCACCGGCACGGTCGCGGACGGGGCGATGAAGGCGGGCAGCACGTGGTCGCGGCCGTGCCCGGGACTGCCGTGCCGGTGCTGCCAGCGGTCGTCGGCAGGCAGGACGGTGCGCAGCGCGGCCAGCAGGTCCGTCTCGCTGCCGGCCCCCGTCTCGATGATCGCGACCCCCGCGGTGGCGTGCGGCACCCACACGTTGAGCAACCCGTCCCCGGCCCGGATGGAGCGCAGGAACCGCTCGACCTCGGCGTCGAGATCGACGACGGTCTCGTGGGTGCCGGTGCGAACCTCGATGACGATCGACTCCATGCCGACCATGATGGAGGACGTGCGGAAGGCCTTCGGCGAGCAGTTCGACGTCCCTGACGGATACCTCAACACGGCGAGCATCGGCATCCCGCCCGCGGTGGTCGCGGACGCGGTCGCCGCAGCGGTCGAGGACTGGCGACGGGGCGTCGCGTCGCCGCCGGACTACGACCCGGCGATCGCCACCGCGCGCGCCGCGTTCGCCGAGCTCGTCGGCGTGCCGCACCACCGCGTCGCGATCGGGAGCGCCGTGTCACCGCTCGTCGCGCAGATTGCGGCGAGCCTGCCCGACGGCGCCCGGGTCGTGGTGCGGGCCGGCGACTTCACCAGCGTCACCTTCCCGTTCGCAGCGCAGGCCGGACGCGGCGTCGTCGTGGACGAGGTGCCCGACGCGGAGCTGGCCGAGCGGGCGGCCGACGCCGACCTCGTCGCGGTGAGCGTCGTCCAGTCGGCCGACGGTGCGCTCGCCGACCTCGCTGCGCTGCGCGAGGTTCAGGCCGCCGGCACGACGGTCGTCCTGGACGTCTCGCAGGCGCTCGGCTGGCTGGACGCGGACGTGAGCTGGGCCGACGTGGTGGTCGGCGCGTCCTACAAGTGGCTGCTCGCGCCGCGCGGGGCCGCGTGGCTGGCGGTCAGCGACGCGGTGCGGGAACGGGTGGTGCCGCACCAGGCCGGCTGGTTCGCCGGCGACGACCCGTGGGACACCGTGTACGGGCTGCCGCTGCGCCTCGCACCCGACGCGCGGGCGCTCGACATCTCGCCCGTGTGGTTCGCCCACGTCGGTGCGGCGGTGGCGCTGCCGTGGCTGGCGACGCTGGACCGGGCCGCGGTGCACGCCCACTGCGTCGGCCTGGCCGACGCGCTGCGCGCCGAGCTGGGCCTGCCACCGGCCGGGTCGGCGATCGTCTCGGTGGCGGGCGCCGAGGTGGGCGAGCGGCTGGCGGCGGCCGGGGTGCGTTCCAGCGTGCGGGCCGGCGCGGTGCGGCTCGGGTTCCACCTCTACAACGACGAGAACGACCTCGACCGCGTGGTGGCGGCGCTGCGCTGACGATTCTGGGGCTGAGTCAGCGAGCGGTCTCGGGGGCCCCGGGCAGCTGCGGCACCGCCGGGTCGGCACCGACGACGCCGCGCCAGCGCGCGCAGCGCACGGCCGTCGACGTGAGCGCGTCGAGGGCGGCCTTGCGCAGGGTGCGGTCGGCGGTGCGCTCCATCACCGAGCGCCACGCGGCGAGCGCGTCGGTCTCGGCGACGACGAGCAGCTTGGCCGCCGTGGCCGCCGAGGTGACCGGCTCCGGCGTCGCGTAGGCGGGCTGCGCCGACACCGGCTGGGACCCGATGTCGGACAGGGTGCGCGCGATCTGGCTGCGGAGCTCGCGGTGCGCGTCGGCGTCGGTGCGGGCGGCGGCGCGCTGCTCGGGTCCGAGGAACGCGACGGCGAGCGAGTAGCACCAGACGGCGGCGTGCTCGGCGCCGAGCGCGCGCTGCACGGCGGCGACCGCGACCTCGTCGATGTTCGGGGGCCGCGGCGGGCGCGGGGGCTTCGGCGACGGGGTCTGCTGCGCGGGTTCGGGGTGGGTCATGGGAGCCTCCGGCCGCTACAGCAGCGCCGCGTAGGTGGAGCAGCAGGCCGCGACGGAGGCGACCAGGCCGACCTTCTCGGCCGGCAGGACCATGGCCGCGTCCGCTGCGGCGGCGGCCGATGCCGCGATCGCGTCGTGCACCTCGCGCACCCCGGGCGCGTCGCGGCGGGCCGTGCTCGACGGGGTGGCCGACGGCTTGGCCGAGGAGGTGCCCGAGGGGGCCGCGGGTGCGGTCGTGCGGGCGGCCGCGCCCGTGGCCGGCGGCCGGCCCAGGAGCCGGTCCAGCTCGGCGGCGTGCGTGGTGCGCGCGGCGCGCAGCGGTTCGAGGCGCGCCTTCAGCGTCGGGTCGGCCGCGATCGCGGCGGCGGCGAGTGCGGCGTCGGCCCGCGCGGCGTCGGCCAGGCCGGGCAGCGGGTCGGGCGCCTTCGCGGCGTTCTGCCCGAGCGAGCAGCCGCTGACGGCGGTCGGGAGCACGACGACGGCGGGCAGCACCCTGGTGAGCACGTGCCGCCTGGTCAGGCGGCTGCCGAAGGGCCGGTGCAGCGGGTCCACGGGCCTCCTCACCACGTCGGGTCGCCGGTGCGCGGTCGGCGTCGTCGTCGTGGCGCGCGCCGTGCCGCCGACCCGCCATCCTGCCAGGCGGGTACCCGAGCGGGTGCGGCGGTCGACGGTCGCACGGAGCAGCGGGTGCGGCGCGCTACCCTGACGGACCGCACCGCGTCCGCGGTCACTGCCCACCGCCCACCGTCCGCGCCGGATCCTCGGATCGCCGCGTCGCAGGAGGAGTTCGTCATGCCGCCGTCCAAACCCGTACAGCCGGATCCCGGGCCGCTGCCCGGGCAGCTGTACGGCGTGCTGGAACCGATCGTCACCGGCGCCGGTTTCGAGCTCGACGACCTCGACGTGCGAGTGGCGGGGCGGCGGCACACGGTCAAGGTGATCGTCGACTCCGACGGCGGCGTCGGCCTGGACGCGCTCGCCGGGTTGTCGCGGTCGGTGTCGGCGGAGCTGGACCGCCACGAGCACCTGATCAACGGCTCGTACACCCTCGAGGTCACCTCGCCGGGTGCCGAGCGGCCGCTCACCAAGCAGCGGCACTGGCAGCGTGCGCACCTGCGCAAGGTCGCGGTCACCACGACCGACGGCAAGAAGTTCACCGGCCGGGTGGGCACGGCCGGGCCGGAGTCGGTCGTCGTGCTGGTGGACGGCAAGAAGCGGGAGCTGCGCTTCGCCGACGTCCGCCGCGCCGCCGTCGAGGTGGAGTTCAAACCGGCGCCCGAGGCGGAGCTGCGCGCCCTCGGCGCCGCGCGCCCGGCGCAGGCGGAGGAAGGGTCATGAACGTCGACATCGCGGCGCTGCGCGCCATCGAGCGGGACAAGGACATCCCGTTCGAGACCGTGATCGAGGCCATCGAGACGGCACTGCTCACCGCCTACAAGCACACCGACGGCCACCAGCCGCACGCGCGGATCGACATCGACCGCAAGACCGGTCTCGTCCGGGTCATGGCCAGGGAGACCCGCGAGGACGGCACCACCGCGGAGTGGGACGACACCCCGGAGGGCTTCGGCCGCATCGCCGCCACGACGGCCCGCCAGGTCATCCTGCAGCGCCTGCGCGACGCCGAGCACGAGCGCACCTACGGCGAGTTCTCCGCCAAGGAGGGCGAGATCGTCGCGGGTGTCGTGCAGCGCGACGCGCGCGCCAACGCCCGCGGCGTGGTGATCGTGCAGCTGTCGCCGCAGACCGAGGGCGTGCTGCCGCAGGCCGAGCAGGTGCCGGGGGAGCGCTACGAGCACGGCGAGCGGATCCGCTGCTACGTCGTCGGTGTTACCCGGGGAATGCGAGGGACGCAGATCACGTTGAGCCGTACGCATCCCAACCTCGTCCGCAAGCTGTTCGCGCTCGAGGTGCCGGAGCTGGTGGACGGCACGGTCGAGATCGTGTCCGTGGCCCGCGAGGCGGGACACCGCTCCAAGATCGCGGTGCGGTCCACGGTGCCCGGGGTGAACCCGAAGGGCGCATGCATCGGTCCGGTGGGCGCTCGTGTCCGGAACGTGATGAGCGAGCTGGCCGGCGAGAAGATCGACATCATCGACTGGTCGGAGGATCCGGCCACCTTCGTCGGCAACGCCCTCTCGCCGTCGAAAGTGGTGTCGGTCACGATCGTCGACGAGAAGATGCGCAGGGCACGGGTCGTGGTGCCCGACTTCCAGCTGTCGCTGGCGATCGGCAAGGAGGGCCAGAACGCCCGCCTCGCCGCGCGGCTGACGGGCTGGGGGATCGACATCCGCAGCGACGCCGATCCGCGCGCCGGGGTCCCCACCGGCGCTGACCCGGCCGGATCCGGGTCCGGCACGAGCTGAGATCGCCGACGGTCCCACGTCGGCGTTCGCGACGTCGTGTGCCGGGAGGACGATCGATGCGGCGGATGCCGGCCGGTGCCGTCGAGGAGGGCCGGGGTGGGTAGGGGCGAGCGCAGGGGCACGGCGCGCAAGGGTGCTGCGCTACACTCAGCACCGGCCCACGAACGGGCGACGGGACCGGTGCGCACCTGCATCGGATGTCGTTCCCGATCCGCGGCCGGCGTTCTCCTGCGTGTCGTCGTGGTGGACGGGGTCCTCACCCCTGACCCGCGCCGGCGGCTCCCTGGACGTGGTGCCTGGTTGCACCCCGCTCCGGAGTGCCTCGCCCGAGCCGATCGCCGTTCAGCGTTCCCGCGCGCCTTGCGCGTGCCGGGGCCGCTCCCGGTCGACGCGGTGCGGATGCATCTGGACGAGCAGTACGGGACCCGGGACCGACCCGGGTCCGACACATCCGAAAGCAAGGTCGACCCGTCATGAGCCAGTCGTGAAGATCGCACCATGAACGTGCTTCGACACCAGGCCTAGAGGTCGAGCGGGTCCCGCCGCCGGCCTCCGAATACAAGGAGTGCAGTGGCAGGCAAGGCCCGCGTGCACGAGCTCGCCAAGGAGCTCGGTATCAGCAGCAAGCAGGTCCTGAGCAAGTTGCAGGACCTCGGGGAGTACGTGAAGTCTCCCTCGTCCACCGTCGAGGCCCCGGTCGCCCGCAAGCTGCGGGAGTCCGTCGCCGGCGGTGGTGACGGCAAGAACCGTCAAGGTGGCGCCCGCCCGCAGCGGTCCGGCGCCCCGACCCCCGGTCAGCCCGGTCCGCGCCCGCAGGCGCCCGGCCCGCGCCCCGGTCCTCGTCCGCAGGCGCCCGGGCAGTCCCGCCCGGTGCCCGGCCCGTCCGCGCCGGCCGCGGCCGCGCCGAGCAGCACGGTCAGCGGCCCGAGCAGCCCGACCGCACCCAGCACGGGTGCGCCGCGCCCCGGCCCCCGGCCGGGTCCGCGCCCGCAGCCCGAGCAGCCCGCGGCGCGTCCGTCGACGCCCCCGCCGGCCCGTCCCGCCCCGCAGCAGCCCGCAGCTGCCGCCGACGCGGGCACGGTCCCGCCGCGTCCGCAGGCGCCCAAGCCCGGCCCGCGTGCCCCGCGGGTGGGCAACAACCCGTTCGGTGTCGGTTCCGGCGCTCCGCCGCGCCCGACCCCGCCGCCGCGTCCCGGCCCGCCCGCACAGGGTGGCGGCCAGGCACCGGCGCAGGGTGCGCCCGGCCAGGGTGGTCCGCGTCCGGGCCCGCGGCCCGGTGGCCCGCGTCCGGGCGGCGCGCCCGGTCAGGGCGGCCCGCGGCCCAACCCGGGCAACATGCCGCCTCGGCCCAACCCGGGCATGATGCCGGCCCGCCCGGCCGGTCCCGGTCGTGGTGGACCCGGCGGTCCTGGTGGCCGTGGCGGCCCCGGTGGTCGTCCGGGTGGTCCCGGCGGCGGTGGTCGTCCCGGCGGCGGTGGCGGTGGTTTCCGTCCCGGCGGCGGTGGCGGCGGTTTCCGTCCCGGTGGCGGTGCCGGTGGTCCCGGTGGTGGCGCCCCGGCCGGTGGCGGCTTCCGTCCCGGTGGCGGTGGTGGTCGTCCCGGTGGCGGCGGTGGTCGTGGTCGCGGCGGTGCCGCGGGTGCCTTCGGGCGTCCCGGTGGTCCGGCGCGCCGTGGTCGCAAGTCGAAGCGCCAGAAGCGCCAGGAGTACGACGCCATGCAGGCCCCTTCGGTCGGCGGCGTGCGCCTGCCGAAGGGTTCGGGCGAGACGATCCGGCTGCCGCGCGGTGCCTCGCTCACCGACTTCGCCGACAAGATCAACGCCAACCCGGCCTCGCTGGTGCAGGTGCTGTTCCACCTCGGTGAGATGGTCACCTCCACGCAGTCGGTGTCCGACGAGATCCTCGAGCTGCTCGGCTCGGAGATGAACTACGTCGTCCAGGTCGTGTCCCCCGAGGAGGAGGACCGCGAGCTGCTCGACTCGTTCGACATCTCGTTCGGCGAGAACGAGGGCGACGACGACGACCTCGAGTTCCGGCCGCCGGTCGTCACGATCATGGGTCACGTCGACCACGGAAAGACGCGGCTCCTCGACACGATCCGCAAGGCCAACGTCCGCGAGAGCGAGGCCGGCGGCATCACCCAGGCCATCGGCGCCTACCAGATCGAGACCGATCTCGACGGCGTCGTCCGGCCGATCACCTTCATCGACACCCCTGGTCACGAGGCGTTCACCGCCATGCGTGCCCGTGGTGCGAAGTCCACCGACATCGCGGTGATCGTGGTCGCCGCCGACGACGGTGTGATGCCGCAGACGGTGGAGGCGATCAACCACGCCCAGGCGGCCGACGTGCCGATCGTGGTCGCGGTCAACAAGATCGACGTCGAGGGCGCCAACCCGGCGAAGATCCGCCAGCAGCTCACCGAGTACGGGCTGGTCGCCGAGGAGTACGGCGGCGACACGATGTTCGTCGACATCTCGGCGAAGCAGGGCACCAACATCGAGCAGCTGCTCGAGGCGATCCTGCTCACCGCGGACGCCGCGCTCGACCTGCGGGCCAACCCGAACATGGACGCCCAGGGCGTCGCGATCGAGGCGCACCTCGACCGCGGTCGCGGTCCGGTGGCCACGGTCCTGGTGCAGCGCGGCACGCTGCGCGTCGGCGACTCGATCGTCGCGGGCGACGCCTCCGGGCGCGTCCGGCGGATGCTCGACGAGCACGGCGGCGACATCATCGAGGCCTACCCGTCGCGTCCCGTCCAGGTCATCGGGTTCACCTCGGTGCCCGGCGCCGGCGACACGTTCCTCGTCGTCGACGAGGACCGGGTGGCCCGCCAGATCGCCGACCGGCGGCGCGCCCGCGAGCGCAACGCCGAGCTGGCGAGCCGGCGCAAGCGCGTCAGCCTCGAGGACCTCGATGCGGCGCTGAAGGAGACCAACCAGCTCAACCTGATCATCAAGGGCGACAACTCGGGTTCCGTCGAGGCTCTCGAGGACGCGCTCATGAAGATCGACGTCGGCGACGACGTGGAGCTGCGGGTCATCCACCGCGGTGTCGGTGGCATCACCGAGGGCGACGTCAACCTGGCCACCGCGTCCGACGCGATCGTCATGGGCTTCAACGTCCGCGCCGAGGGCAAGGCCACCGAGAACGCCAACCGCGAGGGCGTCGAGATCCGGTACTACACCGTGATCTACAACGCCATCGACGAGATCGAGCAGGCCCTCAAGGGCATGCTCAAGCCGGAGTTCGAGGAGGTCGAGCTCGGCCGCGCCGAGATCCGCGCGATCTTCCGCTCGTCGCGGTTCGGCACGATCGCCGGTTGCCTCGTCATGGGTGGGATCATCCGCCGCAACGCCAAGGCCCGTCTGCTGCGCGACAACAAGGTGGTGGCGGAGAACCTCACCATCGCCTCGTTGCGGCGCGAGAAGGACGACGCCGTGGAGGTCCGCGAAGGCTTCGAGTGCGGCCTCACGCTGGGCAACTACTCCGACATCAAGGAGGGCGACGTGGTGGAGACCTACGAGATGAAGGAGAAGCCGCGCGCCTGACCCGCGTCGGCGCCCGGGGCAGGTTCGCTGCCCCGGGCGCTGCGGGCACCTGGCGGGCGATCGCCTCATGTTCGTCGGAGCGCTGGAGCTGGACGTGCTGCTCGGCGACGTCGCGTCGCTGAAGCAGAAGCGCTCGGTCGTGCGACCGGTCGTGGCCGAGCTGCGTCGCCGGTTCGAGGTCGCGGTGGCCGAGGCCGGCCATCTCGACCTGCACCGCAGGGCGCTGATCGGCGTCAGCTGCGTGGCGGCCGACGCCGGGCACGTCGGCGACGTGCTCGACCGGTGCGAGCGGCTCGTCGCCGCGCGCCCGGAGCTGGAACTCCTCTCGGCCCGGCGGCGCATGCTGGGGCCGGAGGACGAGTAACCACCTTTCTGCACAGGAGCACGTCATGGCCGATCAGGCCCGCGCCCGCAAGCTGGCGAAGCGGATCTCGCAGATCGTCGCGGGGGCACTGGAACACGAGGTCAAGGACCCGCGGCTGTCGATGGTCACCATCACCGACACCCGCGTCACCGGGGACCTCCGCGAGGCCACCGTCTACTACACGGTGCTCGGCGAGCGGGTCGACGCCGAACCGGACACCGCCGGCGCCGCCGCCGCGCTGGCCAGCGCGACCGGGGTCCTGCGGTCGATGGTCGGGGCCGGCACCGGGGTGCGCTACACCCCGTCGCTGACGTTCGTGCCCGACCAGGTGCCCGACACCGCGCGGCACATGGAGGACCTCCTGGCCCGCACCCGCGAGGCCGACGCCGAACTGGCCCGCCTCGCCGCCAACGCCACCCCGGCCGGTGACCCCGACCCGTACAAGAAGCCGCGCGAGGTCGAGGACGACGAGGCCGAGGCCGACGGAACGGCCTGACGTCACACATGGCTGGGCCCGTTCACACATGTCAGAACGTGTGTGAAGGGGCCCAGCGCTGTGTGACGTGGCTGGTCAGGCCGGGACCAGCGCGGCGAACTCACCGTCGCGGACGCCCGCGCGGAACGCGGCCCACTCCGACGGGGTGAACCGCAGCGTCACACCGTCGGGGGCGTGCAGCGCCACCCCGGACTCCGACGGCTCGGCCGTCGCCGCCCCGTTCGCGCTGGGCGCGTCGGCGGCCACCTCGGCGAGGAACGCGGACCACTGGGCGGGGGAGAAGGCGATCACAGGACCGGAGCCGTGGTCCTTCGTGTCGCGCAGCAGCACCCCCGACGTGGCGGGAGCGACCTCGACGCAGCTCGACCCGTTGCTGCTGTAGCTGGAGGTCCGCCAGGCCAGGTGCTCCATCGCCGTGCTCCCGTGTCAGTCCATCGCCGCGCGGCGGGCTGAGATCACCTCCCGCGACGAGTGACGGTCGAGGGCGGCGGCGCGCAGCTGCTCGCGCCGGTAGATGTAGCCCGCGACCTGATGGTAGTCGCCCACGTAGACGGCGCCGTCGGCATACTCGACGTAGCCGATCGATTGAGCGTCTGCGAAGTCGAACAAGATCAGCTTCCCCGCGATCCCGTCGTGCACGGGCACAGCGTCCGGCATCACCTGCAACGTCACATTCGGCCGCTCTGCCATCTCCAGGAGATGGTCGAGCTGCGCCCGCATGCAGTCCGACCCGCCGATCTGCCGATCCAGCGCATGTTCCTCGATCACGACCGAGACGCTGAGCGGCTCGGCGTCGTCGAACAGGCGCTCCTGCCGAACGGTACGGACCTCGACGATGCGATCGCGGTGCAGTGGCGGAACCTGGCCGACCCCGGTCAGCGCCGCTGCGTAGTCAGGCGTCTGCAGCAGTCCCGGCACGATCAAGGGCTCGTACTCGAACTCGGCGGCGGCGAAGCCCTCCAGGCCGATGAACAACCGGTGCCACTGCGGGATGACTGGCTCCCACGGAGCCCACCAGACTCGCCGAGTGGGCGGAATCAACATCCCGGCCAGCCGCTCGCCGTCCTCTGCGCGGCCGTAGAACTCCATGAGTTTGCGCACGTCGTCGGCACGTTGCACCGAGCGTCCGGTCTCCATGTAGTTCATGCGCGAGGTGCTGGACCCGATGCGCGCGGCGGCCTCGGCCTGGGTCTCGCCGACCCGCGTGCGGGCCTGGCGCAGCTCGTTGCCGACGAGCCAGGCGATGGCGAACGGGTCCTTCCGCGCGGCCACGGCACCTCCTTCGCGATGGTTGGCGCACCGTATCGGCCCGCTGACCCCTCGTGCAAACGCGGGACTTGTGCTGTGGATATCCACACGACATACTTCATCGCATGCTTGCGGTGCGCCTGGTGCGCCTGTTCGGACTCGGGTTCACCGGCCCTCGTGGACGCCATCGACGGGCCACCGGGCGGGGTGGGCCTGGTTGGTGGACCGTCCCGGCCGGGTCCGCCCGATGAGCGAGCTGGCCGAAGCGCTGGCCGCGCAGCCGGAGGTCGTCGCGCGGCTGCTCGCCGACCACGTCCCGGATGAGAAGGGCCGCTGCCGGGGCTGCACCCGTCCGGGCACCGGGACGCCGATGGGGTGGTGGCCGTGCACGCTCAGTGTCGCCGCCGATGCCGCGACGATCCTGCTCCGCCGCAGCGAGGAGGCCACGGACGGCGGGTGATGTCGATCAAGGGCAAAACGTCGTCATTTGTGATCGACAAGCGACCTTCTGCCCTTGATCGACGCAACGGCCCGGACCACCTGGGTACCGGCGCCGGGTCGCGCGGATACGGTGATCCCATGACACGGACCGGGGGGCACCCAGCGGCGACCGATCACCGAGCGGCGCGGCGCGCGTTCCTCCGGGCGGCGCTGCGGGCGCCCGGCACCGTCGGTGCGGTGGCCCCGAGCTCGCCGCAGCTGGCGGCGGTGCTGTCGTCGATCGTGCCGCGCACGGGCACGCCGACGGTGGTGGAGCTGGGTCCGGGCACCGGCGCCGTCAGTGCGGTGATCGCGCAGCGGCTCCCGGCCGGCTCCCGGCACCTGGCCGTGGAGCTGGACGGCGACATGGTGGGCTACCTGCAGCGCACCCGGCCCGACCTGGAGGTCGTGCAGGGCGACGCGCGGAACCTGTCCGCGGTGCTGGCCGCGCGCGGTGTGGAGCACGCCGACGCCGTCATCTGCGGGTTGCCGTGGGCCCTGTTCGACGACGCCACGCAGCAGGCGGTGCTGGGCGAGGTGAGCCGGGCGATCGGCGACACGGGCGCGTTCACCACGTTCGCCTACCTGCACGGGATGACCTTGGCGGCGGCGCGGCAGTTCCGGCGCACCCTGCGCGGCTCGTTCGAGGAGGTGCTGGTGAGTTCGACGGTGTGGCGCAACGTGCCGCCCGCGTTCGTCTACGTGTGTCGCCGCCCGCTGGCGCGATGCCGCACGCACCACCCCGCGGCTCGGCGTCGGACGTCCTGCGGCTCGCCGCTCCGGCGCTGCCGGTGCTGGCCGCCGAACCGCTGTACCTGCTCGTCGACACGGCCGTGGTGGGCCGCCTGGGTGCGGTGCCGCTGGCCGGTCTGGCCGTGGCCGGGGTGCTGTTCGCGCAGGTCACGACGTCGTTGACGTTCCTGTCGTACGGCACCACGGCCCGGGCGGCGCGGCTGCACGGCGCCGGGCGGCGCGCCGAGGCCGTCGCCGAGGGTGTGCAGGCCACGTGGCTCGCGATCGCAGTGGGGCTGGCGCTGGTGGTGATCGGCCAGCTGGTGGCCGCGCCGGTGACCCAGGCACTCGGCAACGGCGGTGCGATCGCCGACGCCGCCGTGACGTGGTTGCGGGTGGCGCTGCTCGGTGCCCCGCTGGTGCTGGTGACGCTCGCCGGGAACGGGTGGATGCGCGGGGTCCAGGACACCCGGCGGCCGCTGTGGTTCGTGCTGGCCGGGAACGGGGTGTCGGCGCTCGCCTGCCCGGTGTTCGTGCTGGGGTTCGGGTGGGGGCTGGTCGGTTCGGCGTGGGCGAACGTGCTCGGGCAGACGCTCGCCGCGCTGCTGTTCGCCGGTGCGCTCGTGGCCGAGCGGGCGCGGGACCGGGTCGGGCTGCGTCCGCGGCCGCGGGTGATCGTCGCCCAGCTGGCGCTGGGTCGCGATCTCATCGCCCGCAGCCTCGCGTTCCAGGCCTGCTTCCTGTCCGCGGCGGCCGTCGCGACGCGGTTCGGCGCGCAGACCGCGGCGGCGCACCAGATCGTGCTGCAGGTGTGGGTGTTCGTCTCGCTGATCCACGACGCGTTGGCGATCGCCGCGCAGCAGCTCGTCGGGGCGGCGCTGGGCGCCGGTGACGGCGACCGCGCCCGCGAGCTGGCCCGCCGGATCCTGCGCTACGGGGTCGTGATGGGCCTGGTCTTCGCGGTGGTGTTCGCGGCGCTCGTCGGCGTCGCGCCGCCGCTCTTCACCCCGGACGTCGCGGTGCTCGCGGTGGTGCCGGTCGCGTGGTGGTTCCTCGTCGGTTTGCAGCCGGTGGCCGGCGCCGTCTTCGCGCTGGACGGGGTGCTGCTCGGCGCCGGCGACGCCGCCTACCTGCGCACGAGCACGCTCGCGGCGGCACTCGTCGGGTTCCTGCCGCTGATCTGGGCGTCCCTCGCGTTCGGCTGGGGCCTGGCCGGCATCTGGTCCGGCCTGGCCCTCTTCATGCTGGTGCGCCTGGCAGCGGTGCTGAGCCGCGCACGCGGCGGAGCCTGGGCGGTCCCCGGGGCGGTGCGGTAACCCCGCGGCGTCGACCGGGTCAGACCCGGGCCACGTCCCACACCGGGGCCGGGGTCTCCTGCACCTCGCCGTCGCCGCCGAACAACAGGAAGCGGTCGAAGCCGCGGGTGAACCAGCGGTCGTGCGTGACCGCGAGGACCGTGCCCTCGAACGCGTCCAGCGCCTCCTCCAGAGCCTCGGCGCTCGCGAGGTCGAGGTTGTCGGTGGGCTCGTCGAGCAGCAGCAGGGTGGCCCCGGACAGCTCCAGCAGCAGCACCTGCAGCCGCGCCTGCTGCCCGCCGGACAGCGACTCGAACCGCTGCTCGGCCTGCCCGGCCAGCTCGTAGCGGGCCAGCGACTTCATGGCGTTCTCGCGGGTGCGGCCGGGCCGGTCCGCGTCGCCCTCGACGAGCACCTGCAGCGGGGTGCGGCCGGTGAGCTCCGGGTGGTCGTGGGTCTGCGAGAAGTGCCCCGGTCGTACCCGTGCGCCGAGCCGGGCCACCCCGGAGTGCGCGACGGGGGCCAGCGCCGCACCGCTCGCCGGCACCGCGCCCGGCTCGGGATCGGAGCCGCCGCGGGCGAGCAGGCGCAGGAAGTGCGACTTGCCGGTGCCGTTGGCGCCCAGCACCGCGACCCGGTCGCCGAACCACACCTCCAGATCGAACGGGAAGGTGAGGTCCTCCAGTTCGAGCTGCTCGCAGACCACGGCGCGCTTGCCGGTCCGCGAGCCACCCAGGTTCATGCGGATCGACTGCTCGCGCGCCTTCTCCTGCGGCGGCCCGGCCTCCAGGAACTTCGCCAGCCGCGTTCGCGCGGCCTGCAGCCGCGACGCCATCCCGTCGTTGTGGCTGGCCTTGACCTTGTACTCCTGCACCAGCCGCTCCAGCTTGGCGCGCTCCTCGTCCCAGCGGCGGCGCAGCTCGTCGAGCCGCTCGTGCCGGGCGACGCGCGCCGCGTGCCACGAGGAGAACCCGCCGGGGTGCACCCACGCCGACCCGCCCTCGACAGTGACGACGCGCTCGGCCGTGTTGGCCAGCAGCTCCCGGTCGTGGCTGACGTAGAGGACGGTCTTCGGCGTCTCCCGCAGCCGTGCCTCCAGCCAGCGCTTGCCGGGCACGTCGAGGTAGTTGTCGGGCTCGTCGAGCAGCAGCACCTCGTCGGGGCCGCGCAGCAGCAGCTCCAGCGCGAACCGCTTCTGCTCGCCGCCGGAGAGCGTGGCCACCCGCCGGTCGCGCACCGCTTCCCACGCCAGGCCGAGCGCCGCGACGGACGCGGTGTCGAACTCGACCTCCGCCGCGTACCCGCCGGCCTCGCCCCACGCGGCCAGCGCGTCGGCGTAGCGCAGTTGGGTGGCCTCGCTCGCGTCCAGTGCCCGTTCGGCGGCACGCAGCCGTGCTCCCGCCGTCGCCACGGCCGGCGGGGCCAGCGACAGGGCGAGGTCGGCGAGCGTGCGCTCGTCCGAGATCGAGCCGATGAACTGACCCATCACGCCGAGCCCGCCGCTGCGCGCGAACGAGCCGGAGTGCGGGGCCAGCTCGCCCGCCACCATGCGCAGCAGCGTCGTCTTCCCGGCGCCGTTCGGCCCGACCAGCGCGACCTTGCGCCCGTCGCCCACCCGGAACGACACGTCGGCGAGCAGCTCGCGGCCGTCCGGCAGCACGTAACCGACGGCCATGGCCTCCACATGTCCCACGAGTGGGAGATGGTGGTGGCCCGAACGGGCAGCCGTCGAGCGAGATAGGCAGAATCCGACGAATGCGTGCCGAACCTCCACCGGGACTGGTCGTCGTCGACAAGCCGGGCGGGATGACCTCGCACGACGTCGTGGGCCGGCTGCGGCGCATCTTCAGCACCCGCAAGATCGGCCACGCCGGCACCCTCGACCCGATGGCCACCGGCGTGCTCGTGTGCGGGGTCGGGCGGGCCACGAAGCTGCTCGGTCACCTCGCCCTCGACACCAAGGCGTACACGGCCACCATCCGGCTCGGCGCCACCACGACCACCGACGACGTCGAGGGCGAGATCGTCGAGACCGCCGATGCCCGCGGCGTGTCCGACGCCGCGATCACCGCCGGCATCTCCGCACTCACCGGCGACATCCAGCAGGTGCCCAGCTCGGTCTCCGCGATCAAGGTGGACGGCCAGCGGGCCTACGCGCGGGTCCGGGCGGGGGAGGAGGTCGTGCTGCCGGCCCGCCCGGTCACGGTCTCGGAGTTCACGCTGGTCGCCCGGCACGGCACCGATCTCGACGTCGTCGTCGCCTGCTCCTCCGGCACGTACGTGCGGGCGCTCGCGCGCGACCTGGGCGCCGCGCTCGGCGTCGGCGGGCACCTGACCGTGCTGCGCCGCACCCGCGTCGGCCCGTTCGACCTCTCCCACGCCCGCACGCTCGACGCGCTGGAGACCGACCCGACCCTGTCCCTCCCGTTGGACCAGGCCGTCGACACGGCGTTCGCCCGGCACGACCTGAACGAGGCCGGAGCCATCGACGTCTCGCACGGCAAGCGGCTCGCCCCGTTCGGCGACGACGGCGTGTACGGCGTCTTCGGCCCGGACGGGCACGTCGTGGCGTTGATGCGCGACGAGGGCGGGCAGGCACGCCCGGTGGTCGTGCTGGCCCCCGCGGCGACGTGACGGTCGCTGCGTAGGCTCCTGCCGACCGGGGATGGAAGCCGACGCAGGAGGCGGGGCGGGTAAGGACAGTGCAGCGCTGGCGGGGACTGGAGGCCGTACCGGCCGGATGGGGGCGCAGCGTCGTCACCATCGGCGTGTTCGACGGCGTCCACCGAGGGCACCAGGAGCTGATCGGCCGCGCGGTCGCGCGGGCGAAGGAACGGCAGCTCCCCGCCGTGCTCATCACGTTCGACCCGCATCCCGCGGAGGTGATCCGCCCGGGCAGCCACCCCGCCCGGCTCACCTCGCTGCGCCGCCGCGCCGAGCTCGTCGCCGAGCTGGGCATCGACGCGTTCTGCGTGCTGCCGTTCACGGTGGAGCTCTCCCGGATGGAGCCGGCCACGTTCGCGCACGAGGTGCTCGTCGACCGGCTGCACGCCGCCGAGGTCCTGGTGGGCAGCAACTTCACGTTCGGCCACAAGGCCGCGGGCGACGTGGCGATGCTGACCGGGTTCGGCCGCCGGTTCGGCTTCAGCGTGGACGGGCTCGACCTGATCTCCGACCACGACGTCACGTTCTCCTCCACCTACATCCGCTCGTGCATCGACGCCGGCGACGTCGCCGCCGCGGCGGTGGCGCTGGGTCGCCCGCACCGCATCGAGGGCGTCGTGGTGCACGGGGCGAAACGGGGCCGGGACCTGGGCTTCCCCACCGCGAACATCGCGACCGCGCCGTTCACGGCGCTGCCCGCCGACGGCGTCTACGCGGGGCGGTTCGTGATCCACGGGCGGGAGCTGCCCGGCGCGATCTCGGTCGGCACCAACCCGACGTTCTCGGGCCGGGAGCGCACCTGCGAGGTGTACGTCCTCGACGTCGACGAGGACTTCTACGGGTTCGACGTCGCCGTCGACTTCGTGGCGCGGCTGCGCGGCCAGGAACGCTTCGACGGCATCGAGGCGCTGATCGAGGCGATCCACCGCGACGTCGCGCGCACCCGCGAACTCCTCGCCTGAGTTTGTCCGTTCGGCCTCGGGCAGGCGATCGGAGCTGCGACCATCCGGTGGTGGCGATCGAGTCCCAGCGGGAGCGCAACGCGCTGAACCAGCAGCGGCAGCGCGCGCTCTACGGCGCGCCGCTCGGGGAGCGGGTGCACCGGCTCGTCGCCGTACTGCAGATCTCGCAGGCCCGGCTGGCGAAGGCGCTGGGCATGAGCCCGGCGATGCTCAGCCAGCTGGTCAGCGGGCGCCGGGTCAAGATCGGCGACCCGACGGTGCTGGCGCGGTTGCTCGAGCTCGACCGCCGGATCGACGAGCTGCGCCGACCCGTCCCCGACTCCACGGTGGAGGCGCTGCTGGACGAGGTGGCGGCGATGCGGTGGTCTGGGGCGGGCGATCCGGCCGATGCCGGCACGGCGCGGGCCGCCGCCGACGCGCTGCGTCGCCTCACCGACCCCGGGCGGCTCGCCGCCGCGGCTGACGCGCTGTCCCCGGCGTTCCCGGAGCTGGCGGACGTGCTGCGGGAGGCCGCCCGTTGATGCGGCTGTTCACCGCGGTGGTCCCGCCCGCCGATGCCGTCGCGGAGGTGGTGGCGGCCCTGTCCGGTCCGGTCCCGGAGGGCTGGCGGCTGGTCGACCCGGCCACCTGGCACCTCACCCTCGCGTTCCACGGGGAGGTGGAGCCGGCGGGGCCGGTCGCCGCCCTCGACCGGGTCGCCGAGCTGCCGGCGCCGCGCCTGCGGGTCGACGGCGCCGGCCGGTTCCCCGGGGTGCGCTGGGCCCGCGTCGTCGCTGATCCGCCGGCCGCGCTGACCGCGCTGGTCGCGGCCGTCGGCGGCGACCCGGACGCGTTCGTGCCGCACCTCACGCTGCTGCGCCGCCGTGGCCGCAGGCGAGTGGCCGCCCCGCGCCTGCCTCCGCTGGCCGGTCCCTGGTGGGAGGCCCGCGAGGTGGTGCTCATGGCGAGCGAGCTGCGCGCGGGCGGACCGGTGCACACGCCCGTGCACCGGGTCGTCCTTGCCGGACGGTGACACTTTCCTCACCTGGCCCGCAGCGGGCTGTGCCTGCGCAGGGGAGCGCGCCGAGCGCCCGATCCGGCGAACCTGGACGCAGTCACTGGAAAGGGTGAAACCGATGTCCGCTCGCCGCGCTGCTGCCGCAGTCCTGTTCGCCGCTCTCGCCGCCGGCGCCCTGTCCGGGTGCAGCACCGGCCCCGCCCGCATCACGCCCGTGGTGGTGTCGTCCCCGGTCGCGAACGTGGACGAGACGGCCGCCGATCCCGCCGCCGCTGCGGTCGCCGAGGTGCCCCCGCCGGCGCCCGAGCCCGTCCCCGCGCCGCAGCCTGTGCGCGCGGTCCCGGCTGCCCGGTCCGGAGGCGACAGCAAGCCCAAGCCGGAGTACCACGAGCCGCCCAAGCACGAGGACAAGAAGAAGCACGAGGACAAGAAGCACGAGGAAGACAAGAAGCACGAGGAGGAGAAGAAGCACGAGGAGGACAAGCACGACTCGGGCAGTTCCGACTCGAGCCACACCGACCCGAGCCAGACCGACCCGAGCCACACCGACTCGAGCCACACCGACTCCGGCAGCTCCGAGCCGAGCCACTCGAGCTGACACGTCGCTCCTGATCACGAACCACCGCCGACCCCGCGCCGACACACCGGTGCGGGGTCGACGCATCGCTGCTGGTAACGTGGTGTCTCGGGTTCGGCTGCAGTCCGTGGCGGCCGCGACCGTCTTCCACCCGCCCCAGGGGATCTCCCGGGCTCGCGGGCAGGCCACACGGCACGCAGAACGAAAGAGGAGCACGTGGCACTCGACGCCGCAACCAAGAAGAGCATCCTGGAGACCTACGGGATCCACGAGGGCGACACCGGCTCGCCCGAGGCGCAGGTCGCGCTGCTGACGAAGCGGATCAGCGACCTCACCGAGCACCTGAAGCAGCACAAGCACGACCACCACTCGCGTCGTGGTCTGCTCCTGCTGGTCGGGCGCCGCCGCCGGCTGCTGAAGTACCTCGCCTCGGTCGACGTGGCGCGCTACCGGTCGCTGATCGAGCGCCTCGGCCTGCGCCGCTGACCCCCTCCGGCCCGGATCGCCTCCCGCGGTCCGGGCCGGTCCACAACTGAAGCACTGACTCAACTCAGACGCCACGCCGCCGGCAGCCGATCCGCCGGTCCTCGGTAGTGGCTCCCGGGCCCGACAGGTCCCCGGGGGCTTCGATCGATGACCGGCTCGCGCCGAGGATCGAGAAGACGGTGGCGTGGGGTCTCCGCCAAGGAGAAACCACTACATGACAGACGAGACCGTGCACGAAACCAGTGCCGTGATCGACAACGGGAGCTTCGGCACCCGCACCATCCGGTTCGAGACCGGACGCCTCGCGCGTCAGGCCGCCGGATCGGTCGTCGCCTACCTCGACGACGACACCATGCTGCTGTCCGCCACCACGGCGTCGAAGCAGCCCAAGGAGCACTTCGACTTCTTCCCCCTCACGGTGGACGTCGAGGAGCGGATGTACGCGATCGGCAAGATCCCCGGCTCGTTCTTCCGCCGGGAGGGCCGCCCGGGCACCGACGCGATCCTCACCTGCCGCCTGATCGACCGGCCGCTGCGCCCGTCGTTCGTCGACGGCCTGCGCAACGAGATCCAGATCGTCGTCACCGTCCTCTCGCTCGACCCCGAGGACCCCTACGACGCGCTGGCGATCAACGCCGCGTCGGCGTCCACGCAGCTCGCGGGCCTGCCCTTCTCCGGCCCGATCGGCGGCGTCCGCGTCGCCCTGATCGACGGCCAGTGGGTCGCGTTCCCGCAGTTCGAGGACCTGAAGCGGGCCGTGTTCGACATGGTCGTCGCGGGCCGCGTCGTCGGTGATGACGTCGCGATCATGATGGTGGAGGCCGAGGCCACCACCGAGACGATCGAGCTGGTCGCCGGTGGCGCGCAGGCGCCCACCGAGGAGGTCGTCGCGCAGGGTCTGGAGGCGGCGAAGCCGTTCATCCGCTCGCTGTGCATCGCCCAGCAGCAGCTCGCCGACGTGGCCGCGAAGCCCACCGGCGAGTTCCCGACCTACCCCGCCTACCAGCCCGACGCGTTCGAGGCCGTCTCGGCCGTTGCGTCCGACGACCTGGCCAAGGCGCTCACCATCGCCGGCAAGCAGGAGCGCGAGACCGCGACCGACGAGGTCAAGGCCGCCGTGCTGGAGAAGCTCGGCGAGCAGTTCGAGGGCCGCGAGAAGGAGCTCGGCGCCGCGTTCCGGTCGCTGAACAAGAAGCTCGTGCGCCAGCGCATCCTGCGCGACCAGGTCCGCATCGACGGCCGCGGCATCACCGACATCCGGCCGCTGTCGGCCGAGGTCGAGGTCGTCCCGCGGGCGCACGGCTCGGCGCTGTTCGAGCGCGGCGAGACCCAGATCATGGGCATCACCACGCTGAACATGCTGCGCATGGAGCAGCAGATCGACTCGCTCGGCCCGGAGACGCACAAGCGCTACCTGCACCACTACAACTTCCCGCCCTACTCGACCGGTGAGACCGGCCGCGTGGGCTCGCCGAAGCGCCGCGAGATCGGCCACGGCGCGCTGGCCGAGCGGGCGCTGCTGCCCGTGCTGCCGACGCGCGAGGAGTTCCCGTACGCGATCCGGCAGGTGTCGGAGGCGCTGGGCTCCAACGGCTCGACGTCGATGGGCTCGGTCTGCGCGTCCACGATGTCGCTGCTCAACGCCGGTGTGCCGCTGAAGGCGCCGGTCGCGGGCATCGCCATGGGCCTGGTCTCCGACGAGGTCGACGGCAACACCCGCTACGTCGCCCTCACCGACATCCTCGGTGCCGAGGACGCGTTCGGCGACATGGACTTCAAGGTCGCCGGCACCGCGGAGTTCGTCACCGCGCTGCAGCTCGACACCAAGCTCGACGGCATCCCGTCCGAGGTGCTGGCGGCGGCGCTCTCGCAGGCCAAGGACGCCCGCCTGACCATCCTCGAGGTGCTGGGCGAGGCCATCGACCGGCCCGACGAGATGAGCCGGTTCGCGCCGCGCGTCGTCGCGATCAAGGTGCCCGTCGACAAGATCGGCGAGGTCATCGGCCCGAAGGGCAAGATGATCAACTCGATCACCGAGCAGACCGGTGCCGACATCTCGATCGAGGACGACGGCACGATCTACGTCGGCGCGGCCGACGGCGACTCGGCCGAGGCCGCGATCGGCATGATCAACGCGATCGCCAACCCGCAGCTGCCGAAGATCGGCGAGCGCTTCCTCGGCACCGTGGTGAAGACGGCCGCGTTCGGCGCGTTCGTCTCGCTGGTGCCGGGCAAGGACGGCCTCGTCCACATCTCGAAGCTGGGCAGCGGCAAGCGCATCGGCAAGGTCGAGGACGTCGTCAAGGTCGGCGACAAGCTCCGCGTCGAGGTCACCGACATCGACAACCGGGGCAAGATCAGCCTCGTCCCGGTTGTCGAGGAGGCCGCTGCGGCCAACGGCACGCCCGAGACGCCGGCGGACGCGGTGGAGACCGCGGAGGTCCCTGCGGGGTGACCGAGCTTGCGAGGTCGCCGATAGGCGCAGCGACTGTCACTCGCGCGACGAGCGTCAGCGAGGAGCTCGGGTGACCGAGCTCATCCAGGCGCCGGGGGCGGAAGCAGCTGCTTCCGCCCCCGGCGTCTTCCGCACCGACCTCCCCGGTGGCCTGCGGGTCCTCACCGAGGCGGTGCCCGGCGTCCGTTCGGTGGCGATGGGCATCTGGCTCGGCGTCGGCGCCCGCGACGAGTCGCCCGACCAGGCCGGTGCCGCGCACTACCTGGAGCACCTGCTGTTCAAGGGCACGGCGCGGCGCACCGCGGCCGGGATCGCGGAGGAGTTCGACGCCGTCGGCGGCGACCTCAACGCGTTCACCGCCAAGGAGCACACCTGCTACTACGCGCAGGTGCTCGACACCGACCTGCCGCTGGCGGTCGACGTGCTCACCGACGTCGTCACCGAGGCCACCATGAACCCGGCCGACGTCGAGGTCGAGCGGGGCGTGGTGCTCGAGGAGATCGCGATGCGCGACGACGACCCCGAGGACCTCGTCGGCGAGCTGTTCGACGAGGTGATGTTCGCCGGGCACCCGCTCGCGCTGCCCGTGCTGGGCACCGAGGAGTCGATCCGCGGCATGCGCCGCGACACCCTGCAGACGTTCTGGCGTGACCGCTACACCACGCCCGCGATGGTGGTCGCGGTCGCCGGCAACGTCCGCCACGAACACGTCGTCGACCTGGTCGGGGCGGCGCTGGCCGGGGCGATGGGCCGGGCAGGCTCGGCCGACCCGGTGCCGCCGCGCACGGCCGGTGTCGCCGTGCCCGTCGTCGCGGAACCCCGCTTGGTGCTGTCGGGGGAGGACTCCGAGCAGGCGCACCTGCTGCTCGGCGTGCCCGCGCCGGACCGCCACGACCCGCGGCGCACCGCGCTGACCGTGCTCAACACGGCGCTGGGCGGCGGGCCGAGCTCGCGACTGTTCCAGCAGGTGCGGGAGCAGCGCGGGCTGGCGTACTCGGTGTACTCGGCCGTGGCCGGCTACTCCGACGCCGGTGCCCTGTCGGTGTACACCGGCTGCGCGCCTGAACGGCTTGACGAGACCGTCGCCGTCGTGCGCGCCGTCCTCGCCGACGTCGCCGCGCACGGCATCACCGAGGCAGAGGTCGTCCGCGCGCAGGGCAACCTGCGCGGCGGGCTGGTGCTCGGCCTGGAGGACACCCCGTCGCGGATGAACCGCCTCGGTCGCTCCGAGATCGACCACGGCCGTCAACGCAGCATCGCCGAGAGCCTCGACCGCATCGCCGCCGTCACCGTCGACGAGGTCAACGAGCTGGCGCGCGAGCTCCTCGCGCAGCCGCTCACGGCCGCGGTCGTCGGGCCGTACGACGACGAGGCCGAGCTGCCGGGGAGCCTGCGCGACCTGACCTGACCCGGGTTCCTTCACCGACCGCTCAGGAACGTCGCGGCCGCGTCCTGCACGGCACGCGCGCGGTGCTTCGGCACGCCGTGCCCGTTGCGGGGGAACACCAGCAACCGCCGGTTGGGCAGCGCGGTGGCGGTCTCCTCCAGCGTGGCCGCCGGGAAGAACGGGTCCAGCGCCCCGCCGATGACGAGCGTCGGGGTGGCGACCCCGCGCAGCTCGGCGCGGGTGTCGTGGGCCAGGTCGGCGGCCACGGTCGTGGTGAAGTCGGCGGCCTGCCGTGCGGTGGGGGTCCCGCCGGTCAGGCCGATCAACCGGCGGGCCAGCCATTGCGCGACGGCGCCGTCGACGGCGATCGCGCCGAGGTCGCCGTGCAGCTCCTGCCAGCGACCCGCGGCGGCGAGCTCCAACCAGCGCTCGCACAACGCGCGCCCGGCCGGGGCCAACCGCGCTCCTGACACGACGAGCACCAGCCGCTCCACCAGCTCCGGCTGCCTGATCGCGACCTGCTGGGCGATCAGGCCGCCGGTCGAGAGCCCCATGAGCCGGAACGGACCGAGCTCGGGACCGAGGGTCGCTGCGTACGCCGCCGTGATGTCGGCCGTCGACGCGCCATCGGGCAGGCCCTGCGGGCGCTGCACGATGTAGACGGTGTGGTCGGCGGCGAGGCGCCGGAACCCGCGGGCGTAGGCGGCGCGGGCCAGGCCGGCCGGCGGCTCGTCGGTGAGGGCGAGTCCCGGCAGCACCACGAGCGGGACGGGCCCGGCGCCGATGCGGACGTAGGGGAGCCGGTCCCGGAACGCGCCCACTGCTGTCGTGGTCATCGGTTCACCTCGGCCGGGACGGGCGCGGTGCGCTTCCGGTACCACAGGCCGGCCCCGACGAGGACGGCGTCGACGACCGCGAGCCCGACGAGCGCGGCCGGCAGGTGTGCGAGCGCGCCGTCGCCGTCGCTGTCGAAGACGAACGTCCAGGCGATCTTGAACAGGACCGCCCCGTTGATGACGACCAGCGCCCATCCCAGCGACCGCCGCCACAGCGCCGCAGCGAGCGCGCCGAAGACCACCGGCACCAGGAGGGCGACGGCGATCTTGCCGACCGTCCACTCGCCGAGCAGGTACTCCTGCTCCACGCGCAGCATCTCGATCACCGCCGGAGAGGGCTCGGCCGGGGCCGGGAACCAGGCCATCGACGTGATCAGCGCGAGCACCGTCGCGACGATGCCCGCGATGCTGCGGCGGTAGGCGAAGAAGCAGAACGGCAGGAAGAACAGTGGGTGGACGTACCAGCTCAGGATGTTGTGGTGCCGGGCCCAGGCCCAGGACACCAGCTCGGTCAGCCACTCGTGCATCGCGGATCCCTCCCGTCGGGTGCCGTCGAGCCTCCGCCGGTCGGCGGCGACCCGGCAGCAGGTCAGCCCGCGTCCAGGGCAGGGAAAACCCTGGGACCGGTGGGCAGCGATCAACGCTGGGCGCGGTCCGCGCGCCGCACCCACGCCGTCTTGGGCACCGTCAGGACCTGCGGGACGGTCTCCATCGGCCACGGCATCGCGAACGCCTCGAACCACATGTCCGCGCCGAGCGCCATCGGACGTGCAGCGCGACCAGCGCCAGGACCAGCACCGCGAACGCCGGCGCATGGCCGATCAGGAACGCCCGGAACACGGTGCCGGTCGAGCTGACGACCATGTCGGTGCGGTCGAACGTCGCGACGATGCCGAGCTGGGTCACCGCCAACAGGGTGCCTGCGAGGATCGCCGAACCGCCGGGAATCGCGGGTACCGGGTCAACCCTGGCCTCGCACCCTGGCCGCCGCCGGTAGGGTGCGCCCGTGACGGAGACCGTGATCGCCGGCGTACTGGTCGTGGTCGGCATCATCGGGATCCTGCTGCCCGTGCTCCCGGGCCTGCTGCTCGTTGCGGCCGGCATCGCGGTGTGGGCGGTGCCGCGCAACGACGCCGTCGGCTGGTGGGTGCTGGGCATCGCGCTGGCGATCATCGTCGTCGGCAGCGTCGTCAAGTACGTGCTGCCCGGGCGGCGGCTGCGCGACAGCGGCGTGCCGACGCGCACCATGCTCATCGGGGCGCTGCTGGGCATCGTCGGGTTCTTCGTCGTGCCGGTGATCGGGCTGTTCCTCGGGTTCGTGCTCGGGGTGTACCTGTCGGAGCTGCAGCGGCTGGGCAGCGGCGCGCTGGCCTGGCCGTCGACGAAGCACGCGCTGGCCGCCGTCGGCTGGAGCATCGTCATCGAGCTGTTCACGGGCCTGCTGGCCGCGGCCGTGTGGGTGGGCGCGCTCATCGCCTTCTAGGCTCGCCTCGTGGCTGACGGGATCAGGGTGGGTGTGCTGGGTGCGCGCGGGCGCATGGGCTCCGAGGTGTGCCGGGCGGTCGACGGTGCGGACGGTCTGGAGCTCGTCGCGCAGCTCGACGACGGCGACGCGCTGGACGGTCTGACCGCCGCGGGCGCGCAGGTGGTCGTCGACTTCACCCATCCCGGCGCCGTCATGGACAACCTGGCGTGGTGCGTCGAGCACGGGCTGGCCGTCGTCGTCGGCACGAGCGGGTTCGACGAGGAGCGGCTCGGGCAGGTGCGCGCCCTGCTCGACGCGACCCCCGGGCACGTGCTGATCGCCCCCAACTTCGGCATCGGCGCCGTGCTGATGATGCAGTTCGCCAAGCAGGCGGCGCCGTTCTTCGAGTCGGTGGAGATCATCGAGCTGCACCACCCGAACAAGGTCGACGCCCCGTCCGGCACGGCCACGCACACGGCGTCGCTGGTCGCGGCCGCCCGCGCCGAGGCCGGGTGCGCGCCCATGCCCGACGCCACCGCGAGCGCGCTCGACGGGGCGCGCGGCGCGTCCGTCGACGGGGTGCCGGTGCACGCGGTGCGGCTGCGCGGGCTGGTCGCGCACCAGGAGGTGCTGCTGGGCACGCCGGGGGAGACGCTGACGATCCGGCACGACTCGCTCGACCGCACCTCGTTCATGCCCGGCGTGCTGATGGCGGTGCGGGCAGTGGGGGACCGGCCGGGCCTGACGGTGGGCCTGGAGCCCCTGCTCGGCCTGTAGCCTCCGGCCCGGGGCTACTCCACCAGCTTCAGGTCCAGCGAGCCGGTGATCCGGATCTCGCGGAGCGTGCCCTCGCCCGTGTCGAAGGCGCGGACGGCGCCGTCGGGCTCCCACCCGGCGCGCGCGTAGAACTGGCGCGACGCGGTGTCGGCCTCCGGCACCCAGGCCAGCCCGTAGACGGCGCCGGCGGTGCGCAGGGCGGCGGCCGCCTCGGCCAGCAGCCGGCCGCCGTGGCCGCGGCGGCCCCACCGCGGCTCGACGAGCAGCACGCCGATCTCGCCCCACGACTCCGGGCCCAGCGTGGGCCCGTCCGCCGGCGCGGCGTTCTCCGGCGCCTCCGCGGGTCCGGCAGCGACGAACCCGACGGTGGCACTGCCCTCGGTGGCGACGAGCACGGCGCCGGCGCCGGCGGCCTGCTCCCACGCCGCGTGCGCCTCAGGGGTGCTGAGCTGCTCGATCGCGGCGGGCGGGACGAGCTCGGCGTACGCGGTGGCCCACGTCCCGGCCTGGATGCGGACGATCTCCGCGACGTCGGAGGCGGTGGCGGTGCGCACCGCGGCGATGGCCATGGGCCATGGATACCCCACCGGTGTGTGCCAAGAACTGTCGGGGGCTCGTGGCAGCATCGCGGGGTGCGCACGTCTCCGCCACCTGTCGACACGATCAGCACCGATGTGGTGCGCCGCGCCGCGCTGGCCGCGCAGGGCTTCGCCGATCCGCGCCCGTCCGGGCCGGTCACCCGGCGCCACCTCACGCGCGTGCTCGACCGGGTGCAGCTGCTGCAGCTCGACTCGGTCAACGTCGCCGTCCGCGCGCACTACATGCCGCTGTTCGCCCGGCTCGGGCCCTACGATCCCGCGCTGGTCGACGACGCCGCGTGGGCGCACTCGGCGCGCAAGCCACGGCTGCTCGTCGAGGCGTGGGCCCACGAGGCGAGCCTGCTGCCGGTGGCCGACTGGCCGCTGCTCATGTCCGGGGCGAAGCGCAGCGGCTGGTGGCGCCACTACCAGCAGCTCGCCGACCGCAACCCGGGCATCGTCGAGGATGTGCTGGCCGCGGTGAAGGAGCTCGGCCCGATCGGCGCCGGCGCCCTGGAGAAGGAGCTCGGCGGGGTCTCGAAGCCGCGGCCGCCCGGCGCCACGTGGTGGGAGCGGTCGGAGGTGAAGCGGGTCTGCGAGCTGCTGTTCGGTGTCGGCCAGCTCACCACGGGCACCCGCGTCCACTTCCAGCGGCTGTACGACCTGCCGGAACGGGTGCTACCGCCCGAGGTGCTGGCGGCGCACCCGGCCGAGCCGGACGCGGCCGCCCGCGCATTGTTGCTCCGCTCGGCCACCGCGCTGGGCATCGCCACCGAGCCACAGCTGCGCGACTACTACCGGCTCGGCCCGCAGCAAAGCCAGCAGGCGCTCGCCGAGCTCGTCGAGGCGGGGGAGCTGGAGCCGGTGGCGGTGCGTGGCTGGCGCAACCCGGCCTACCGCCGCCCCGGCACCCGCGTGCCGCGCCGGATCACCGGTCGCGCGCTGCTCTGCCCGTTCGACCCGGTGGTGTGGGAGCGCGACCGCACCGAGTCGCTCCACGGCTTCCGCTACCGCATCGAGATCTACGTGCCGGAGCCGAAGCGGGAGTACGGCTACTACGTCTTCCCGTTCCTGCTCGACGGCCACCTCGTGGCCAGGGTGGATCTGAAGGCCGACCGGGCGGCCGGCGTGCTGCGGGTGCCGGGCGCCTTCGCCGAGCCCGGTGTCGACGAGCCGCGGGTCGTGGCCGAGCTGGCCGCCGAGCTGCGCACCATGGCGGCGTGGCTCGGGCTCGACGGGGTGGTGGCCGGCGAGCGGGGCGGTCTGTCCGCCCCGCTCGCCGCCGCTCTTCGAGGGGTCAGACCCGCGCCCGCGTGACCAGCACGTCGCCGGTGCCGGTGCGCCCGCGCAGGTGCACGGTCGCGTGCTCGCCGGGCGCCGATCCGCTCACCGCGAGGTCGCTGCGGGCAGTGCCCGAGCCGGAGGAGAGGTCCACCTCGGCCCACACCCCCGCGTGCACGCCGATCGTGAGGTCGCCGGTGCCGGTGGTCACGTCGGCGCGCCCGGACACGACGTCGCTCACCCGCAGGTCGCCGGACCCGGTGCGGGCGTCCAGGTCGCCGTCGAGCCGGCCCACCAGCACGTCACCGCTGCCGGCCTTGACGTCGATCGGGCCGCCGGCGGCGTCGACGGTGATGTCGCCCGACCCGGTGCGCACTCGCGACCGGCCACGGGCCGCCGCGATCGTGACGTCACCGGACCCGGTCTGCACGTCGAGGTCGCCGTCCACCTCGCCGGCACGCACCCGGCCGGTGCCGGTGCGCAGGGCGGTCCAGCCCGTCCGACCGGTGGCGGTCACGTCCCCGGCGCCGGTGCGGGCCGCCAACCGCGAGCCGGCCGGGGCCGTCACGCTCACCGCGAGCGGCACGACCCGCAGCGGCATCTGCTGCGCCGAGCGCACGACGAGCCGCCGGCCGCCTTCCGTCCAGGTGATCTCGGCGGCGCGCACCGCCTCCGCGCCGAGCCGCCCGGGGTCCCACGCGCCGCTCTCCCACGGCGCGCCCTCGAGCGGCCCGCTCTCCCACATGCCGCCGAAGCCGGGGAAGCCCCGGCCGCCCGACCAGTTCGAGGACGCGCTGCTCACCCAGTTCATGATCCCGCGCACGCCCTGGGCGAAGAAGCCGCCGACGTCGGGGTCGTGGCGCACGTCGACGCGCACTTCCCCGGTGGTGCCCTCGGGCACCTCGACCAGGTCCACGGTCACCCGGCCGACGTCGACCGCGATCTCGATCTCGGCGGTGCCGGCGCACTCCCACGTCTCCTGCCGCACGACCTCGGCCCCGTGGTCAGCGTTGTCGTCCGGGCCGTCCTGCGGCGTCGTGTCCTTCGTGAAGTCGGTCATCCCTGCACCCATCCCCGGATCCGCCTGCTGTCCTGCTTCGGCTGCTTGAAGGGCTTGCCCGGCTTGCGCCCGTGCCCGGAGAGCGCGCCCTGCACGGTCTGGGCCAGCCACGAGTTGAGCGACATCCCCTGCTGGGCGGCGGCCTGCTCGGCCTGGTTCTTGATCTGCTCGACGAGCCGCAGGGTGATGCGGGAGATGTCGCCGGCGTCGCCGGTGAACGCGCCGAAACCGGTCTGCGGGGCGGGCGCCTCCTCTTCCTCGTGCTGCTCGGCCCCGGGCTGCCCGGTGACCGACACGCGCACGTCACGGCCGTCGAGGCGGACCTCGACGACGTGGTCGGGCAGCGCCGCGGTCACCTCGGCGGCGAGGTCGGACAGCGCGCTCATGACGGCCAGCCGGGCCGCCGGTTCGATGGCGGAGCCGAGCAGGGCGGCGGTGCGCCGGGTCTGCTCGTCACCGGCTGCGGCGGCGGACGCGAGGTCCTCCCGCAGCTGGTTCACGTACTGGCTGAGGTCCATGACACCACTGTGGCGTCATAAGTGACGTCAGTCAAGGAATCCGTGACGTCACGGCTGGGCGAGATCCGCCGCGGCTACGCTCCCAGCGTGCCGCAGATCGTGCCGCTGGGCGTGCAGCTGGTGGCGAAGACCCAGTTCACCCCGCCCGAGGGCGTCCCGTGGTCGACGGATGCGGAGGGCGGGCAGGCGCTCGCCGAGTTCGCCGGCCGCGCGTGCTACCAGTCGTGGTCCAAGCCGAACCCGGCCACCGCGACCAACGCCGGCTACCTGCGGCACATCCTCGAGGTGGGCCACCTGTCCGTGCTCGAGCACGGCTCCGTGAGCTTCTACCTCACCGGGGTGTCCCGCTCGCTCACCCACGAGCTGATCCGGCACCGCCACTTCTCCTACAGCCAGCTCTCCCAGCGCTACGTGCCCGAGCACGACGCCGACGTCGTCGAACCGGACGTGATCGCCGAGGACCCCGAGCTGCACGACCTGTTCCTCGCCGCGACCGAGGCGTCGGTGCGGGCGTACGAGGGGCTGCTCGAAGGGCTGGAGAAGCGGTTCGCGGACGAGCCCAACGCCACGCTGCGGCGCAAGCAGGCCCGGCAGGCCGCGCGGGCGGTCCTGCCCAACGCCACCGAGACGCGCATCGTCGTCACCGGCAACTACCGGGCCTGGCGGCACTTCATCGCGATGCGCGCCACCGAGCACGCCGACGTCGAGATCCGCGCGCTGGCCATCGAGTGCCTGCGCCAGCTGCAGCGCGAGGTGCCCAACGTGTTCGCGGACTTCGAGATCGGCACCCTCGCCGACGGCACCGAGATCGCCTCCAGCCCGTACGTGACGGAAGGCTGACCATGACCCTCGCGACGACCGAGCGGGCCGCCATCTGCGACGCGTTCGCCGCGGCCGGGCCCGACCGCCCCACCCTGTGCGGGGAGTGGACCACCCGCGACCTGCTGGCCCACCTGCTCGTCCGGGAACGCCAGCCGTGGGCGTCGGGCGGCATCCTGGTGAAGGCCCTCGAGCCGATCACCGAGAAGGCGATGCAGGGCTACGCCGCCACCCCGTGGAGCGAGATGATCGACGCCCTGCGCTCCGGGCCGCCGATCTGGTCGCCGTTCTGGCTCGGCCTGGTCGACCGGTTCGCCAACGCCGCGGAGTTCTTCGTCCACCACGAGGACGTGCGGCGCGGCGAGCCCGGCTGGTCCCCGCGGCCCCCGGACGCGGCGCGCGACGCCGAGGTGTGGGCGATCGTCAAGCGCACGGGCCGCACGATGCACCGCAGCAGCCCGGTCGGGGTGCGGCTGCGCACGCCGGACGGGCGGGAGGTCGTCGCCCGGCCCGGCGCCGGCGTCACCGTCGTCGGCGAGCCGGGGGAGCTGCTGCTGCAGGCCTTCGGCCGCAGCGCCGTCGAGGTGGAGATCGAGGGCGAGCCGGACGCCGTCGTGGCCTTCGGCACGGCGGGGCGCGGACTCTGACGGTGTGGGAACCGGCGGGCCCCGGCGCCGTCGGGGTCGAGCGGTACCGTCAGGGCATGACGTCCGCCACGCGCCCGTTCGGCCAGGTCCTCGTCGCGATGGTCACCCCCTTCGCGGCCGACGGCTCGCTCGACCTGGCCAAGGCGGAGCAGCTCGCCACCCACCTCGTCGACCTCGGGTGCGACGGGCTGGTGGTCAACGGCACCACCGGCGAGAGCCCCACCACCAGCGACGACGAGAAGGACGCGCTGATCCGCGCGGTCGTCGGTGCGGTGGGCGACCGGGCGCGGGTCGTGGCCGGCGCCGGCACGTACGACACCGCGCACAGCGTCCACCTGGCCCGTGCCGCGGAGAAGGCGGGCGCGCACGGGTTGCTGCTGGTCACGCCGTACTACTCGCGGCCGCCGCAGTCCGGCCTGCTCGCGCACTTCACGGCCATCGCCGACGCCACCGAGCTGCCGGTGATGCTCTACGACATCCCGCCGCGCAGCGTGGTCCCGATCGAGCTGGAGACGCTGCAGCGGCTCGCCGAGCACCCGCGCATCCTCGCGGTGAAGGACGCCCGCAACGACCTGCGCGTCGGCACCGAGGTGCTGGCCACCACCACCCTCGCCTACTACAGCGGTGACGACCCGGTGAACCTGCCGTGGCTCTCCGTCGGCGCGGTCGGGTTCGTCTCCGTCACCGGGCACGTGGTGGCGGACCGGCTGCGCGCGATGCTGACGGCGTTCGAGGCGGGCGAGGTGGCGCGCGCCCGCGCCCTCAACGCGTCGATGCTGCCCCTGATCCGCGGGATCGGCCGGGTCGGCGGCGCGGTGTTCGCGAAGACCGCCCTGCGCCTGCGCGGCCTCGACGTCGGAGCCACCCGCCTGCCGCTGCCGCCCGCGACGGACGAGCAGGTCGCCGCCATCGCGGGCGACCTCGCAGCCGCCGGCGTCGCCCTCGATCCCAGCGTCCGCGCCGGCACGGCACCGGGGCTCGGCGCGCTCGGCGCCCGCGTCCCGGCCGACCTCGGTGCCGAGGTCGCCTACCCCCGCTGAGCTTCCCATCCACATGACCGAAGGACGTCACGTGATCCTGCGCATCGAGCGCATCCCCGCACGACCGGGCCGGTCGGCATGAGCCGCCCGCCCGCCCGCAACGACCGCAGGGGCCGGCCGCCCCGCCGCGACCGGGGCCGGCCCGTCGCCGTGCCCGCCGACGCCGAGAACCCGCCCGAGGTCCAGCTGGGCCCGCCGCCGGAGCTGCCCGACGGCGGCCTGCGCGTGGTCGCGCTCGGCGGGATCGGCGAGGTCGGCCGCAACATGACCGTGTTCGAGCACGTCGGGCGGCTGCTCGTCGTCGACTGCGGCGTGCTGTTCCCCGCCGAGGACTCCCCGGGCGTCGACCTGATCCTGCCCGACTTCCGGGCCATCGAGGACCGCCTCGACGACATCGACGCGCTCGTGCTCACCCACGGCCACGAGGACCACATCGGCGCGGTCCCGTTCCTGCTGCGGCAGCGGCCCGACATCACCGTCGTCGGCTCGCGGTTCACGCTCGCGCTCGTCGCGGAGAAGTGCCGGGAGCACCGGCTCACCCCGCACCTGCTGGAGGTGAAGGAGGGCGCGCGGCTGACCCACGGCGCGTTCGACTGCGAGTACTTCTCGGTCAACCACTCCATCCCCGACGCGCTGGCGGTGGCCATCCGCACGTCCGCAGGCGTGGTGCTGCACACCGGCGACATCAAGCTCGACCAGCTGCCGCTCGACGGCCGGCTCACCGACCTGGGCGGGTTCTCGCGCCTGGGCGACGAGGGCGTCGACCTGTTCCTGGTCGACTCCACCAACGCCGAGGTGCCCGGGTTCACCATCGCCGAGCGCGAGATCGGCCCCGTGATCGACGGGGTGTTCCACCGGTCGCCCGGCCGGGTCATCGTCGCCTGCTTCGCGAGCCACGTGCACCGCGTCCAGCAGGTGCTCGAGGCCGCTGTCGCGCACGACCGCAAGGTGTGCCTGGTCGGGCGCTCGATGGTGCGCAACATGGGCATCGCCGCCGAGCTGGGCTACCTCGACATCCCCGAGGGCCTGCTCGTCGAGATGGACGAGGCGATGACGCTGCCCGACGACCGCGTCGTGATCGTCTCGACGGGGTCGCAGGGCGAGCCGCTGTCGGGGCTCGCGCGGATGGCGCGCGGCGACCACCGGTCGGTGCGCATCCGCCCCGAGGACACGGTGATCCTCGCCAGCTCGCTGATCCCGGGCAACGAGACCGCCGTGTTCACCGTGATCAACGGGCTGACCCGGCTCGGCGCCACCGTCGTGCACCAGGGCACGGCGAAGGTGCACGTCTCCGGCCACGCGACGGCCGGCGAGCTGCTCTACCTGTACAACGCGGTGCGCCCGAGCAACGTCATGCCGGTGCACGGGGAGTGGCGGCACCTGCGCGCCAACGCCGCGCTGGCGGTGCTCACCGGGGTGGCCGAGGAGTCCGTCGTGCTCGCCGAGGACGGCGTCGTCGTCGACCTCGTCGACGGGCGGGCGCGGGTCACCGGGAAGGTCGAGGTCGGCCGCGTCTACGTCGACGGCCTGGCCGTGGGCGACATCGGCGAGTCCACCCTGGGCGACCGCCTGGTGCTCGGCGAGGGCGGTTTCATCTCGATCACCGTCGCGATCGACGCCACCACCGGCCGGGCCGTCACCCGGCCGACGCTCTCGGGCCGCGGGTTCTCCGACGACCCGAAGGCCCTCGACGCGGTGCTGCCGATGGTGGAGGACGAGCTCTCCCGCACCGAGGCCGAGGTGATCACCGACCCGCACCGCGTGGCGCAGGCCGTCCGCCGCGTCGTGGGCAAGTGGGTGGGGGAGACCTACCGGCGCCGGCCCATGATCGTGCCGACGGTGATCGCGGTCTGACTCGCGGCGAACCGGTCCGCCGCGGCGAGTCGGGTCGTATCCTTCCGTCATGAGCACTGCGCCGGTGGGCCACCACCTGACGTGGAAGGAGTTCCTCGAACTCCCCGACGATCCGCGGTATCACCATGCCGAACTGCTCGACGGAGAGTTGCTGATCGCGAACGCCGCAACATGGTTGCACCAGCGTGTGGTGAATCGCCTGGTGATCGCGATCGGTACCTGGTGCGATGCCGTCCCCGGCCGCGGCGAGGTCACGACCGATCCGCCGGTGAGAATCACGGACCGACGTGCCTACCTGCCCGATGTGGCCTGGTACGCAGATGGTCGGGATCGCCCGGCGCCGGGCGAGCCCTATCTCGTCGGCGCCCCCGATCTGGCGATCGAGGTGCTGTCGCCCAGCACACGCACGCACGACCAGATCCGCAAGCGGACCGATTACGCCCGCGTCGGGGTGCGCGAATACTGGCTGATCGATCCTGAAGAGCCGGTCGCGTACCTCCTGCGGCGCGCCGGAGCCGAGGTGACCGAGTTCGTGGAGGCGGCGGAAATCACTGCCGAGGGCGTGTTCTCCAGTCCCTTGCTGCCTGGTCTGGAGATCCCGTTCTCGTCGCTCTTGCCCTGAAGTCGGCTTCATGTCGGACAGTTCTCCGCATGGACATCCCGCACGTCGAGGAGACTGCTGACCACGCCGCCGACGAGGAGGCGATCCGCGCGATCGTCGCCGACACGGAGAAGGCGTTCAACACCGGCGACGCCGAGCTGCTGGTGGCGCACATGGCCGCCAACGTGTACGCCGTGGGCGTCACCGGTGCCGAGGTCGCCGGCCGCGAGGAGGCACTCGCAGCCGGCCGAGCCGCCTTCGCGGGCCCGCTCAAGGGTCAGCGGGCCCGCTACGACGTCGTCGGCATCACCTTCGTGCGCCCGGACGTCGCGCTGGCCCGCAAGCACGCCCGCGCCCTGGACGAGCACGGCGAGCTGATCGACGTCGGCCACGCCATGACCGCGCTGTACGTGCTGGCCAAGGAGGACGGCCGCTGGTGGATCGTCGCCCGGCAGAACACGCTCGTCGGTTAGGTCAACCCTTGTCGCCGTCGAGGGGCCGCTGTCCGGGCGGCAGGTTGGACAGGTCCGGCGCCACCACCAGGCCTTCCTCGGAGTCGGGCAGCATGAGGTGGGGCGGCTGGGGCCGGGTGAGGAGCAGGTCGGCGTCGCCGGGTACGAGCGTCTCGCCGCGGAAGAACGCCGGCGCGATCCGGCTGTAGACACCCATCAGTACCGCGCCCAGCACCAGCGCGCCGATGCCGATCACGAACACCCCGCCGATCCCGAAGATCACGGTCTCGCCGCGGCCGGGGTCGGCGTAGTCGATGCACGAGAGCACGAACGCGGCCAGCAGCATCAGCCCGCCGAGCAGCGGCAGCACCCCCTTCGTCCAGAGCGCCCGGCCGCGCAGCTGCTTGCGGAAGAACCACACGCAGGCGAAGCCGGTGAGGCCGTAGTAGAAGGCGATCAGCAGGCCGACCGCGGCGATGGAGTCGGCCAGCACGTTGGTGGAGAGCAGCGTGAGGCCGACGTAGAAGGCCACGGACGCGATGCCCATGCCCCAGGTCGCCCAGGTCGGGGTGAGGAACCGCGGGTGGATCTTGGCGAACGTCTGCGGGATGGCCCGGTAGGCGCCCATCGACAGGGCCGCGCGCGCCGTTGGGAGGATGGTGGTCTGCGTCGACGCCGCCGATGACGTCAGCACCGAGACGATCAGCAGGACCTCCAGGGCGCCGCCGAGCCAGCTGTCACCGAACACGGCCGGGCCGATCGCGGCGAACACGTCGTCGGCGTTCTCGGGGTTGCCCAGCCCGATGCCCTCGGTGCCGGTGCCGGCGAATGCCACCGTCGCGACGGCCACCAGCGCGTAGGTCACGAGGAGCAGCAGGGTGGAGAGCACCGCGGCGCGCCCGGGGGTGCGGCCGGGCTCGTCGCTCTCCTCGTTGCAGGCCACGGCGCTGTCCCAGCCCCAGTACAGGAACACCGCGATGAGGATGGCGGCGACCAGCTCGGTCAGCCCGATCCCGGACGGCCACAACCACGAGATGCTCGGCACCATCGAGCCCTCCGGCGCGTCGCCGGTGCCGACCTTGACCAGCGCCACCACGGCGAAGACGGCGAGCACCACCAGCTCGATGCCCAGCAGCCCGTACTGGATGCGGGCCGAGACCTCGATGCCGCGGTAGCAGATCCACGTCATCACGACGATCCACACGACGCCTGCGACGGTGGTCCACAGCGTGGACGCGGCGAGTTCGGTGAGCCCGAAGAGCAGGAACGTGTACTGCCCGGCGATCTGGGCGAGGTTCGCCATCACGATGATGTCGGCGGCGATGATTCCCCAGCCGCCCATCCAGCCCGCCCACGGCCCGAACGCCCGTCCGGCCCAGGTGAAGGTGGTGCCGCAGTCGGGCTCGGCCGAGTTCAGCTCCCGGTAGGCCACCGCGATGAGGTACATCGGGACGAACGCGAGCAGCATGATGCCGGGCGCCTTCTCGCCGGCGAGCACCACGATCAGGCCGAGGCTGGCCGCCAGGCTGTACGCGGGCGCGGTGGACGCCATGCCGATGACGACGCTGCTCATCAACCCGATCGCGCCGCCGCGCAGGCCCTTCGATCCCGGTTCCCGACCGCCTGGGCGCTGGTCCGTCGACGTGTCCGTGCTCATGGGCGTACCTCCCGGCCAGGTGGATGCGTCCGAGGGACTCTAAATCCCTCCACGTCCGGTTTCGAGGGCCGCACGGGTTACGAACAACGAAATTCGTAGGTGATTGCCATCCTCGCGACTGATTCCCTAGTGTGAAGCCCGTGACCACTGCGGTGAACGCACCTCTGCTCGACGACGTCGGCAAGGCGATCGTCGAGCAGCTCCAAGCCGACGGGCGCCGGTCCTACGTCACGATCGCCAAATCGGTCGGGCTGTCGGAGGCTGCGGTGCGGCAGCGGGTCGCCCGGCTGCAGGAGAGCGGGGTCATCCAGATCGTCGCCGTCACGGACCCGCTGCAGCTGGGGTTCCGCCGCCAGGCGATGGTCGGCATACGTGCGGACGGCGATCTCACGGCCGTCGCCGACGCCGTCTCCGCGTTCCCGGAGGTCGACTACGTCGTGATCACCGCGGGCAGCTTCGACCTGCTGGTCGAGGCCGTCTGCGAGGACGACGAGCACCTCCTGGAGCTGGTCAGCAGCCGGATCAGGGCGCTCCCGGGCGTCCGCAACACCGAGACGTTCGTCTACCTGAAGCTGCGCAAGCAGCACTACGACTGGGGAACACGGTGACCATCGCCGACACGAGCACGCCGCTCGGCACCGACCGCGGCGCCGCCGCCCGCGACCACCTCTGGATGCATTTCGCCCGGCACGCGCCGCTGGAAGCCGGTGCGCGGGTGCCCGTGATCGTGCGGGGCGAGGGGTGCCGCATCTGGGACGACCAGGGCCGGGAGTACCTCGACGGGCTCGCCGGGCTGTTCGTCGTGCAGGCCGGGCACGGCCGCCGGGAGCTGGCGCAGGTCGCGGCGAAGCAGGCCGAGCAGCTGGCGTACTTCCCGCTGTGGGGCTACGCGCACCCGGCCGCGATCGACCTCGCGGAGCGGCTGGCCGGGCACGCCCCCGGCGACCTCAACCGCGTCTTCTTCACCAGCGGCGGCGGGGAAGCCGTCGAGAGCGCGTGGAAGCTCGCCAAGCAGTACTTCGCGCTCACCGGCAAGCCGAACAAGCGGAAGGTGCTCAGCCGCTCGATCGCCTACCACGGCACCACCCACGGGGCGCTGTCGATCACGGGCGTGCCGGCGCTGCGCACCCCGTACGAGCCGCTCGTGCCGGGCGCGTTCAAGGTGCCCAACACCAACGCGTACCGGGCACCGCACGGCCTGGAGGGCAAGGAGTTCGGGCGCTGGGCGGCCGACCGCGTCGAGGACGCGATCCTCGCCGAGGGCGCCGACACCGTCGCCGCCGTGTTCGTGGAGCCCGTGCAGAACGCGGGTGGCTGCTTCCCGCCGCCGCCCGGCTACTTCGAGCGGCTGCGCGAGATCTGCGACACCCACGACGTGCTGCTCGTCTCCGACGAGGTGATCTGCGCGTTCGGCCGGGTCGGCGGCATGTTCGCGTGCGCCGAGCTGGGCTACGTCCCCGACATCATCACCTGCGCCAAGGGCATGACGTCGGGCTACTCGCCGATCGGCGCCATGATCGCGAGCGACCGCCTCTTCGAGCCGTTCAAGCACGGCGACACGTCGTTCCTGCACGGGTACACGTTCGGCGGGCACCCCGTCTCGGCTGCCGTGGCGATGGCGAACCTCGACATCTTCGAGCGCGAAGGCATCCTCGACCACGTCCGGCGCGAGTCGCCGAACTTCCGGGCCACCCTGGAGAAGCTCCACGACCTGCCGATCGTCGGCGACGTCCGCGGGGAGGGGTTCTTCTTCGGCATCGAGCTGGTGAAGGACAAGGCCACGAAGGAGACGTTCGACGACGCGGAGTCGGAGAGCCTGCTGCGGGGGTTCCTGTCCAAGGCGCTGCTCGAGGCCGGCCTGTACTGCCGTGCCGACGACCGCGGCGACCCCGTCGTCCAGCTCTCGCCGCCGCTGGTGGCCGGGCAGGCCGAGTTCGACCGCATGGAGCAGGTGCTGCGGGACGTGCTGACGCAGGCGCTGGATCGCATGTGACATCGCTCTGGGCTGACCAGGTCGGTCCCGTCGAGCGCCGGGCAGCGCTCGACGGACCCGCCGACGTCGACGTCTGCATCGTCGGCGCCGGCTTCACCGGCCTGTGGACGGCCTACGCGTTGATGACGGGCGCCCCGAACCTGCGCGTGCTCATCGTGGAGGGAGAGCACGCCGGGTTCGGGGCGAGTGGGCGCAACGGCGGCTGGTGCTCCGCCTTGTTCCCGGCGGGGACGGCGGCGCTCGCCCGCCGGCACGGGCGCGCGGCCGCGCTCGCGATGCGCGCGGCGATGCGGGCCACGGTCGACGAGGTCGGGCGGGTCGTCGCGGAGGAAGGCATCGACTGCGACTGGGTCAAGGGCGGCACCGTCTCGCTGCTGCGCAGCCCGGCACAGCTCGCGCGGGGCCGGGCCGAGGTCGCCGAGGAGACCGAGTGGGGCGTCGATCCCGTCTCGCTCCTGTCGGCGGACGAGGCGTCGGCGCTGGTCGGGGCCACTCGCGTGCTCGGCGCGACGGTCACGCCCGACTGCGCGCGGGTGCAGCCGCTGCGGCTCGTCCGCGGTCTCGCCGCCGCCGTCGAGCGGCGCGGCGGGCGGATCGTCGAGGGCACCCGCGCGCTCGCGCTGCGTCCGCGAGAGGTCGTGACGGACCGCGGCACCGTCCGGGCCGCGACGGTCGTGCGCGCGACCGAGGCGTGGAGCGCGCACCTCGCGCCGCGCTCGGTGGCGCCGGTGTACTCGCTGATCGTCGCCACCCGGCCGCTGCCGGCGGACTTCTGGGACACCGCCGGGCTCGCCGGCGGGCAGACGTTCACCGACCACCGCCACCTCATCGTCTACGGCCAGCGCACGGCCGACGACCGGCTCGTGTTCGGCGGCCGTGGCGCGCCCTACCACTGGCGCTCCCGCATCGAGCTCGCGTTCGACCGCGACGAGCGGGTGTTCGCCGGCCTGCGCGAGGCGGCGATCGACCTGTTCCCGGCCCTGCGCCCCGACGACTTCACGCACAGCTGGGGCGGGCCGCTGGGCATCCCGCGCGACTGGCACGCGAGCGTCGGGCTCGACGCCGACGGTCTGGCGTGGGCCGGCGGATACGTCGGCGACGGCGTCGCCACCACCAACCTCGCCGGCCGCACCCTCGCCGCCCTGATCCTCGGCCGGGACGACCCGATCACCACGTTGCCGTGGGTCGGACACCGCTCCCGTCGCTGGGAACCCGAACCGCTGCGCTGGCTCCTGGTCAACGCCGGCCTGCGCCTCATGACCGCGGCCGACGCGGAGGAGCAGCGCACCGGGCGCCCGAGCCGCATCGCGGCGACGCTGGCCCGCGCACTGGGCGGCTGACCCGGCGAGTCGCGCATTCCGCCGCGCGGGTTGCGCGTTTCGCCGGGCGAGTCTCCCGTTTGGCCGGGCGAGTTGCGCGTTTCGCCGGGCGAGTCTCCCGTTTGGCCGGGCGAGTTGCGCGTTTCGCCGGGCGAGTCTCCCGTTTCGCCGGGCGAGTCTCGCGTTCGGTGGGTCGAGTCTCGCTGCGCGGACCGGCGGGTCGCCGGCGTGCGAGATGGGCAACTCGCCCCGCGGAACGCGCGACTCGCCCGGCCAAACGCAGGACTCGCCCGGCGGAACGCAGGACTCGCCCGCGGGGTGGGGGTGGTCAGGTCTTGTGGTCGCGGATGCGGGCCAGGGCCGTGTCGACGCGGGCGTCGAGCCGCTTGCCGGTGACCGGGCAGTCCAGCGGGTCGTCGCGCGGGCAGCCCAGGAGGTGCTCCAGTGCAGCGGTGGCGGCGGTGAGCCGCTCGATCGTGTCGGTGAGCTCGGCGACCCGCTGCGACACGAGCTCGCGCCAGTGCTCGCTGCGATCGGGGCCGGCCAGGATCTCGGCGGTGTCGTCGAGGCTCATCATGGCGTCGTTGTGCCAGAGCTGGACGAACGCGAGCCGGTGGACGGCCGCCCGGTCGTAGAAGCGGACGCGGGCCCGGCGCGCGGTGGCCGGCACGAGCCCGACCTGCTCGTAGTAGCGCAGCGCCGAGACGGTGGTGTCGAAGGCCTCCGCCACTGCGCTGATCGAGTAGAGGCGTTCCCCGCTCATGTGCCCGCCTCCGTGCTTGCGCTCAAGTCAACTTCAGTCTGAAGGCTGAGCGTAGCCGACGGAGAACCGGCGGCCAGTCGCAGGAGGAACGCACGTGCGCACGACCGCCTCGCCAACGACAGCTCCCTGGTCCGCGCTGGTCGCGCTGTGCCTGGGCTTCTTCATGATCCTGCTCGACGGCACGATCGTCGCGGTCGCGACGCCCGCGCTGGTGAGCTCCCTGCACACGGACGTCGCCGCCGTGGTGTGGGTGACCTCGGCCTACCTGCTGGCGTTCGCGGTGCCGCTGCTGATCACCGGCCGGTTGGGCGACCGGTTCGGCCCGAAGCGGGTCTACCTCGCCGGCATGGTGATCTTCGTGCTGGCGTCGCTCGCGTGCGCGCTGGCCGGCTCGGTGGCGGAGCTGATCGCCGCGCGGGTGGTGCAGGGGCTGGGTGGGGCGTTGATGAGCCCGCAGACGATGAGCGTGATCACCCGCATCTTCCCCGCCGACCGGCGCGGCACCGCGATGGGCGTCTGGGGTGCGGTGGCCGGGCTCGCCGGCGTCGGCGGGCCGGTGCTCGGCGGGCTGCTCGTCGAGCCGTTCGGGTGGCAGGCGGTGTTCCTCGTCAACCTGCCGATCGGGCTGTTCGGCCTGCTGCTCGCCTGGCGGGTCGTGCCGGACCTGCCGACGCACGCGCACCGCTTCGACCTGCCGGGCGTCGCCCTGAGCGCGGCAGCGATGTTCTGCCTGGTCTACGCCATCCAGGAAGGGCCGGCGCACCACTGGGGGCACATCGCAGGGCCACTGTCGATCCCGCTCCTGATGGTCGTCGGGGTGTTCCTGCTGGTGGTATTCGTCGCCGTCCAGGCGCGGCGCGCCGAACCGCTGATCCCGCTCGGCCTCTTCCGGGCACGCAACTTCACGGTCGCGAGCATCGCCGTGGCCGTGCTGGCGGCCTGCAACAACTGGGGCCTGCCGTTCATGCTGTACGCGCAGGCCGACCGCGGCGAGACGGTGCTCACGGCCGCCCTGCTCATGGTGCCGAGCGCCGTCGTCAGCGGGCTGGTGTCGCCGCTCGCCGGTCGGTACGTCGCCCGCGTCCATCCGGCCCTGATCGCCGGCGTCGGCTTGGGCCTGCTCGCCACGTCGCTCGGCCTCCTCGCGGGGCTGGTCTCGCCCGCCGCGCCGACCTGGGCGCTGCTGCTCGTCGTCGGGCTCGGTGGCGTCGGCAACGGCATCGCGTGGACGTCCGTCTCGGCCATCGCCAGCAACGCCCTGCCGCCCGCCGTCGCCGGCGCCGGGTCCGGTGTGTTCAACACGATGCGGTCGGTCGGCGCGGCGGCCGGCGCCGCGGGGGTCGGCGCCGTCATGCAGATCCGCCTCGCGGCCGAGCCGGCCGGGACGGCAGGGCACGCCGCGGCCATGGGGCAGAGCCTGCTGTTCTTCGTCGCCGTGCTGGCCGTCGCCGTCGTCGCCGTCGCGGCTCTGACGCGTCAGGGGAGCTGAAGCCAACCGGCCCGGCGGGCGATCTCGATCGTGTCGATGCGGTTGCGGCCGCCGACCTTCGCGATCGCGTTCGACAGGTAGTTGCGCACCGTGGTGGGGGACAGGAACAGCTGCCGGCCGATCTCCTCCGTGGTGAGCCCGGTGGCGGCCAGCGCCAGCACGTCGGTCTCCCGCGCGGTCAGCGGGCTCGCGCCGGTCTCCAGCGCGGCTGCCACGAGGTCGGGGTCGAGCACCCGCTCGCCGTGGGCCACCCGGCGCACGGCCTGCGCGAGCGTGGTGGCCGGTGCCGCCTTCAGGACGAACCCGCGGACATGCGACTGCAGGGCCGCCAGCATGTGACCGGGCTGGCTCAGCCCCGTGAGGATCAGCGTGCGGATCGCCGGCAGCTCCTCGTGCAGGTCGCGGGCCACGCTCAACCCGTCGGCCCCGGGCATGTCGATGTCGAGGACCGCGACGTCGGGGAGGTGCTCCCGCGCCGCCGGCAGCACCTGGTCACCGCGGCGCAGCTCGGCGACGACCTCGATGTCGGTCTCCAGACCGAGCAGCGCGACGAGCGCGCCCCGGATCATGTCCTGATCCTCTGCGACCAGCACGCGGATCATGACGCCTCACCGTCCTGTGCCATGAGCGGCACGTCGAGCCGGAGCCGGAACCGATCGGTGGTGTGCTCCACGTCGAGCTCGCCCCCCAGCTCGCGGGCCCGCCCGGCGAGGCCCACCAAACCCGACCCGGGTTCGTCGCCGGGAATGCCGGGGGTGTCGTTGCTGATCACCAGCGAGACCGTCGCAGGGCCGCGGTCGAGGGCGATCGTGCAGGTCGTGGCCTCGCTGTGGCGCAGCACGTTCGTGATGCCCTCCCGCACCGCCCAGCCCAGCAGCGCGTCGACGGGCTCGGGCAGGTCGTCGATCCCGGCGTCGTCGCACCCCGTGACATGCGCGGCGATGCCGGCCGCCGCGAGCAGCCGCACGGCACCGCGCAGCTCGGTGGCGAGCCGTACGTCGCGTCGTTCGTAGGTGGTCGCGCGCAGATCGGCCAGCGCGGTGGTCGCGATGGTGGAGAGGTCGTCGATCTCGCGCGCGGCCCGTTCGGGGTCCGCGTCCTGCAGCCGCATCGCCAGTTCGCCCTTCAGCGCCACCGCGGAGAGGCTGTGCCCCAGCAGATCGTGCAGGTCGCGCGAGACGCGCAGCCGCTCCCGCTGCACGGCCACCTCGGCCAGCTCGATGCGCGCCGACCGCAGCTCGTCCAGCTCGCGGACGAGCCGGGCAGAGACGACCAGACCGCCTGCGCCCAGCAGGTACACCGTCGGGACGTAGAAGACGTACCACACGGCCATCGCCGGGTCGTACTCGATCGCCTGCGGCAGGTTGGTCGCCAGCATCACCACCAGCGGCGGCACGAACCACAGGGTCGAGTACCGACCCGGCAGCAGCATCGCCGCCGACGCCCCGACCAGCCACCACCCGAGGCCGCTGGGGATCGGCAGGATCGTCACCACCACGACCGACGCGACCAGCAGGGTCAGGGTGACCGGCCAGGCGGCGGCTCGCTCGCCGCGGGCCGCCGCCCGGCTGTGGTGCGCCTGGCACGCGATCGGCACGAGCACGAGAAGGCCCCAGGGTGTCCCGCCCGGATCGCCGAAGTTCGTGGTCGCCTGCACGAGGTAGAAGCCGAAGATCGTGACGTGCATGCCGACGAAGACCAGCATCGCCTGCCGCTGCTGCGGGGTGCGCTCAGGCACGGTGCACCGCCGGCTGCTCGACGGTGATGCGCGGCTCGTCCTCTCCGGGTGCGACGAGGATCGTCGCCGGCCCGCGGTCGTCGCGGGTCAGCACGTCGGTGATCGCGCTGCGCAGGGCCGCGCGGAAATCCGGGGTCGCCGGGGCGTCGAGGTCGACGCCCGTGGTGCGCAGCTCCGTGGGCACGCCGGCGGCCGCCAGCAGGGCGACGGCGGTGTCGAGGTCGCGGGCGCGGCTGAGCCGCCGGTAGCCGCCGATGATGCGGCGGGCCTGCAGCAGCGTCGCGCGGAAGTCCGCCACCACCGTGGGCAGGGTGTCCGCGGTCGCGGCAACCGCCCGTTCGAGCACCGGCGCGACGACGTCGTGCAGCTCCCCGGCGATGCGGGTGCGTTCGCGCACGACGGCCGCGTCGCGCAGCCGGTCCCGTGCGGCGACCAGCCGCCGATGCGCCGCCACCAGCCAGATCAACCCGTAGAGCGCGATCGCCCGGAAGACGACGGAGAAGGAGAAGTACAGCGGGGACCAGCTCTCGGCGTAACCCGTGCTGACGAGCAGGACGAGACCCCAGCAGCCGGCCAGCACCGGCACGGCCGCGCGCAGCGGGAGCACCAGGAACCCGCCGAGCGCGGCGAAGGCGAGCATCAACGTCCACGTCTCGCCGATGACGCAGGCCGCCACGCTCGACGTGACGAGCAGCAGCGCGAACACCACGCGACCCCGCGGCGCCGGCACGTCCCGCACCGCGTACCAGACGAGGTACAGGTGCAGCGGCACCGTGACGACCATGGCGATCGCGACGAGCCCCAGCTCGGGCCGGTAGGGCGGCCACGACGCGGCCCGGCCGAGCTCGACCAGGGGGATGAGCACGCAGAACCCGAACGCGGCGTGCGCGATGTACCCCGCGCTCGTCGCGGCGGACGTCCGTTCCCCCACGTCGGCATCGTAGGCAACCCGGGCAGACCGTCCAGCGCTCGTCGGGCGGCCCGTGTCCAGCAGCACGGACGTCACGCGCCCACGATGGCCGCCGGCGGCGGCTGCTGCCAGGTGCGGATGTCACATGCGGTGACCCACAGCAGTACCTGCCGGTGACCGGGCGGGATCCGCATGGTTGACCCGCGTCCCGACCCCGAGAGGATCACCCATGACCGCCGTCGTCCCGGCCCAGCTGACCGACCACCGGATCGAGGTCCCGCAGGAGGCCCTCGACGACCTGCGTGCGCGCCTGCTGCGCACCCGCTTCCTCGACGACCTGCCGCTGCCGGAGGGGACGGTGCAGACCGGTCCGTTCCCGCCCGAGTTCGAACTCGGCGTCCCCGGGTCGCTGGTGCGCACGCTCGTCGCGCAGTGGCTGGAGACCGACTGGCGGGACACCGAGGCCCGGCTCAACGCGTGGCCCAACCTGCTCACCGAGATCGACGGGCAGCAGGTGCACACGATCCACGCGCGCTCGTCGCGGGCGGACGCGACGCCGCTGATCCTGCTGCACGGCTGGCCGAACTCGGTGCTCGAGTACCTCGACCTGCTCGGCGAGCTCACCGAGCCGGCCGATGCGGACGCGCCCGCGTTCCACGTCGTGCTGCCGTCGCTGCCCGGTTTCGGGTTCTCCGGCCCGACCACCGAGCGCGGCTGGAACCGCTACCGCGTCGCCGATGCGATGGCGGAGCTGATGCGCCGGCTCGGCTACGAGCGCTACCTCGTCGCCGGCAACGACGTCGGCTCCATCGTCGGCCCGGAGCTGGGCCGCCGGCACCCCGACGCCGTCCGCGGCGTCCACGTCACGCAGATCTTCTCGTTCCCCAGCGGCGATCCCGCGGAGTTCGAGAAGCTCACGCCGGAGGACTTCGGCTACCTCGAGTTCCTGCAGAAGTGGAACGCCGAGGAGTCCGCGTTCAACACGCTGCAGAGCACCAAGCCGCACCACCTCGCCCACGCCCTGCTCGACTCCCCGGCCGGGCAGCTCGGCTGGAGCGCCCAGCTGCTCGCCGGCGCGGGCGCGCAGCACCTCATCGAGAACGCCGCCCTGTACTGGCTCACCGGCACCGGGGCGTCGTCGACACGCATCTACTACGAGGACGCCCACACCGAGCACCCCACCGAGCCGACGACGGTGCCACTCGGCCTCTCCAGCTTCGCCAACGACGTGCGCCCGCTCCGCCCCTTCGCCGAGCGCGACCACGCCAACATCGTCAGCTGGCAGATGCACGACACCGGCGGACACTGGGCCACGCAGGACGCGGCCGACCTGCTGGTGGCGGACCTCCGGGCGTTCGCGAAGCAGCTGAACTGACCCGGGTACGCGTCGAGAACGACGTTGCCGTGATCAACAAGCCCTGTTGATCACGGCAACGTCGTTCTCGACGAAACGGCCACGGGGACACCGGCCGTCTCCCATGCTGTGCCGGTGTCCACCGAACCGTTCCTGGGATCCGCGGCAGTCGCTGCCGGCCTGCTGACGGAAGCGCGGCTGCGGACCGCGGAGTTCCGATCGGTCTTCCGCGACGTGTACGTCGCAGCAGACGTCGAGGACGATCTCGACCTCCGTTCTCGCGCGGCGGCGTTGCTGCTCCCGGCCGACGGAGCGCTCTGCGGCTACTCGGCGGCAGAGCTGCACGGCGTCGACTGCGCGCCCGCCTCGGCGCCGGCGGAACTGATCGCCCCCACCGGCTCGGTCCGCAAGCGCCGAGGACTGATCGTCCGGCAAGCGGTGCTCGCACCATCCGAGATCGACGTCGTCAAGGGCTGCCGGGTCACCACGCCGTTCCGCACTGCGTGGGACCTCGGCCGCCGGCTCCGGCTGACCGAGGCCGTCGCCGCCATCGACGGGCTCTGCCGGGTCGGCGAGTTCGACCCGATGGCGCTGCTCAACGGCCCGCCGGGCGCACGGGGATGTCGGCACTTGGCGAAGGCGGTGCTGCTCGCGAACCCTCTCGCCGAGTCGGCGATGGAGTCCCGCGTCCGGCTGTTGTTCCACTTCGCCGGGCTGCCCGAGCCGGTCCTCCAGTACCGGCTGTTCGACCGCTACGGAGTGTGCCTGGCGCGGTTCGATCTCGCCTACCCGCGCGCGAAGCTGGCGATCGAGTACGACAGCGCCGACCACTTCGAGGTCACGTCCACGGAGGTGGTGTACGACTTCGTCGCTGATCAGCGGCGTGGTGTCGGGGTGTGAGACGGCCATCGCGTGATCCTTCGAGTGCTCAGGTTCTCGAGGGAGGAGACGCGATGGCCGCGTTGGACAGTGTGGACGATGTCGCGGGCTGGCTTGATGACCGGCTCGCCGGGGCGGGCCCGGATCTGTTGCGGGCGATGGTCAAGCAGTTCGCTGAGGCGTTGATGGCTGCGGAGGCTGACGCGGTGTGCGGGGCGGGGTATCGCGAACGCAGCGTTGCGCGGGTGAACTCGCGCAACGGGTATCGGCACCGGGACTGGGACACCCGGGCGGGCAGCATCGAGTTGTCGATCCCGAAGTTGCGCTCGGGCAGTTACTTCCCCGACTGGTTGTTGCAGCGGCGTCGCCGCGCCGAGCAGGCGTTGGTGTCGGTGGTGGCCACGTCGTATCTGCTCGGGGTTTCCACCCGGCGGGTGGAGAAGTTGGTCGCTCAGCTGGGGATCGAGGCGTTGTCGAAGTCGCAGGTGTCGGAGATGGCCAAGAGCCTTGATGCCCAGGTCGAGGCGTTCCGGTCCCGGCCACTTGACGCCGGCCCCTACACGTTCTTGTGGCTGGACGCGCTGACTCAGAAGGTGCGCGAAGGCGGGCGCACGGTGTTGGTGCACGCGCTGGTCGCGGTGGGGATCACCGAGGGTGGGCAACGCGAGGTGCTTGGTGTGGACGTGGCCTCGGGCGAGGACGGGGCCGGCTGGTTGGCGTTCCTGCGTTCGTTGGTGGCCCGGGGCTTGTCCGGGGTGGCGTTGGTGGTCTCAGATGCCCATGCCGGGCTGGTCGAGGCCATCGGCGCCACCTTGAGCGGGGCCAGTTGGCAACGGTGTCGCACCCACTACGCCCGTAACTTGGCCACCAAGGTGCCGAAATCGGCGCAGCCGTGGGTGCTGACGCTGTTGCGCACCATCTTCGACCAACCCGATGCCGACGAGGTCCACGCCCAGTTCGATCGGGTCGTCGAGGGCCTGGAGGCGAAGTTCCCCGCCGCAGCCGAGCATCTGGACTCCGCGCGGGCCGACCTGTTGGCGTTCACCCCGTTCCCGCGGGTGATCTGGCGCCAGATCTGGTCGAACAACCCCCAGGAACGGTTGAACAAGGAGATCCGCCGCCGCACCGACGTGGTCGGGATCTTCCCCGACCGGGCCGCGGTCATCCGCCTGGTCGGGGCCGTGCTGGCCGAGCAGACCGACGAATGGGCCGAGCAACGCCGCTACATGGGCGTGGAAGTCCTCGCCAAAGCCCGCCAAACCCGCCAACCCGCACCACCACCGCCAGAAGAAGTGGTGACACCGACCGCGATCAGCGCCTAACCTGCACCCACGAAGGACACGAGGTGGACCGTCTCCATCCACCACTCCCGTGGACGTGACCCACTTCGACGACGAGCAGTCGCGCCGAGACCGGGCCCGTGACCTGCAGACCGGCGACCTGGGTTGGCTGACCCTGCGCCTCACGCGCGACGACTACTACCGCACCCCACGGGCGACGGTCTCCCTGATCGCGCGCCGGCTCGCCGAGCGCACCGCCCGCGACAACGTCGAGAACGACGTTGCCGTGATCAACAGGGCGGTTTGATCACGACAACGTCGTTCTCGACGAGTGGGGGTGGGGTTACCGGACCGCCGCCGCGATCGCCGCCACCGCCTGGCGCAGCTCGTCCTCCGTCACCGTCAGGGTGGGGCGCAGGCGGATGCTGCGCTCGCCGCAGCCCAGCATGAGCACGCGGGCGGCGAGGAGGCGGGCGAGGGTGGTGTTGCGGGCGTCGGTGCTCGGCAGGTCGAACGCGACGAAGAGGCCCCGGCCGCGCACGTTGTCGATGCCCGCGACGCCCTGCAGCTCCTCCACCAGCAGCTTGCCGAGCACGGTGGCGTTCTCGATCAGCCCGTCGCGCTCGATGATCTCGAGGTTGCGGCGGGAGCGGGCCATGTCGGTGAGGTTGCCGCCCCACGTCGAGTTGATCCGCGACGACGTGGCGAACACGTTGTCGGGGACCTCGTCCACGCGGCCGCCGGCCATGATCCCGCAGACCTGCAGCTTCTTCCCGAACGACACGACGTCGGGCTGCACGCCCAGCTGCTGGTACGCCCACGGGGTGCCGGTCATGCCGCCGCCGGTCTGCACCTCGTCGAGCACGAACAGCGCGTCGTGCTCGTGGCAGAGCGCCTGCATGGCCTGCAGGAACTCCGGACGCAGGTGGTTGTCGCCGCCCTCACCCTGGATGGGCTCGGCGATGAAGCAGGCGATGTCGTGCGGGTGCGCGGCGAACGCGGCACGCGCCTGCTCGAGCGAGCGCGCTTCGGCGGCCTCGATCTCGGCGAGGTCGACGGGGAAGCGGAGCGCGGGCACGTCGATGCGCGGCCAGTCGAACGTCGGGAAGAGCGCGGTCTTCGTCGGCTCGGTGTTGGTGAGCGACAGCGTGTAGCCGCTGCGGCCGTGGAACGCCTTGCGCAGGTGCAGCACCTTCGTGCCCAGCTCGGCCGGTCGGCCGTGCGCCGCGTTGTGCCGGCGCTTCCAGTCGAACGCCGTCTTCAGCGCGTTCTCGACGGCGAGCGCGCCGCCTTCGACGAAGAACAGGTGGGGGAGCGCGGGGTCGCCGAGCACCCGGACGAAGGTGTCGACGAACGCCGCCATGTGCGTGGTGTACACGTCGGAGTTCGACGGCTTGTTGACCGCGACCGCGCCGAGCTCGGCCATGAACTCCGGGTCCTCGACCAGGCCCGGGTGGTTCATGCCGAGCGGGGAGGACGCGAAGAAGCTGAACATGTCCAGCCAGCGCGAGCCGTCCCGCGCGTCCACGATCCAGGAGCCCCGGCTCGCCCTCGTGTCGAGGACGAGCTCGAAGCCGTCGACCAGCATGTGCCGGCGAAGGGTGTCGTGCACCGATGCCGGCGGGACCACCGTCGGGTTCACCATGTGTCCAGTCTCCTGACCCGATCCTGACGGCACAGCGTCCCGCGCGTCGGAACTGTGCGGCGAAGTGCCACCATGTCCGCCATGGCGCCGACGAATCGTCAGCTCGACGATCTGGACCTGCGGCTGCTGGAGCTGCTGCGGCGTGAGGGCCGGGCGTCGATGGCGGATCTGGGTCGGGCCGTGGGGCTCTCGCGCACCGCGGTGCTCGCCCGCGTGCAGCGCCTGGAACGGGTCGGCGTGATCCGCGGTTACCACGCGGAGGTGGCCGATCCGGGGTTGGCCGCGGCGCACCGGGCCCGCGTGGGGATCGTGCACCGGACGCCTGACGTCGCGGGGTACGTGCGCCGGCTGGCGGGCCTGCCGGGGGTGGCCGAGATCGAGACGGTCACCGGAGAGTACGACCTGTTCGTGCTGGTCACGGCGCCGACGGCGGACGCGTTGGATGCGGTCCTCGACGACATCTCCCGGTGGCGGGAGACGGTGCGCACGACCACGTGGGTCGTGCTGCGCCGCTACGCCTGACGTCACGACTCTTGACGATGGCGCCATCGTGGCGCCATGCTTGCGCCATGGAATTGGGTGTCTTCGTCGATCGGTTGCAGTCCGAGCTCGCGGTCACCGCGTCCTCGGCGACCGACGAGATGCGGGCCGCGGCCGAGCGCGTCGCCGCCGGCCTCGACGCGGCCACCCGGCTCGTGCTGCTGGAGGCCCTCTCCGAGGCCGCTGACGCGATCACGCGCGAGCTCGCCCCGGGGTCGGTCCACGTCCGGCTGCGCGGCCGCGACGCCGACTTCGTGGTGACCCCGCCGCCGGTGCCGCACGCTCCGCAGCAGGACCCGGCGCCGGCCGCGCCCACGGAGGCCGAACCGGCCGACGGACCGGCCGCCCGCATCAACTTCCGCCCGCCCGAGGCGCTGAAGGCCCGGATCGAGGAGGCCGCCGCCCAGGCCGGCGTCTCGGTGAACTCCTGGCTCGTGCGCACCACCACCGCAGCGCTCGACCGGCGGGGTGGCCCGGTGCCGGAGGGCTCGTCCCGCAACCGGGTCGTCGGCTGGGCCGGCTGACCCGCACTCGATCATCGGCAGCGGGGCGGTGGCTCCGCGGAGGGGGATCGCCATGCCCGTCTTCGACACGCCCGAACCGGTCACGATCGTGCTCACGCTCCCGTACGGGGACACGCAGATCCTGGCCTCGGACCGCACCGACACCGTCGTCACCGTCGACTCGACCGACGGCGGCGACGGCACGCAGGTGGAGCTCGTGAACGGCCGCCTCATGATCAGTGCCGCCGAGCGCAAGCGGCGGGGTCCCTGGGTGCGGGACCTGATCGACCGCCTGACCGGCTCGCCCCACAGCCTGCGGATCGAGGTGCCGTCGGGATCCCACCTCGAGGTCGACACCTCCTACGGGGTCGTCCGGGCCAGCGGGCCGCTGGGCACCTGCCGGGTGCGCAGCAGCTACGGGGAGGCGCGGCTCGACCGCACCGGCTCGATCGACGTGCGCGTCCGGCACGGTGACGTCGCCGTCGACCACGTGACGGGCCACGCCGAGATCGTGATGTCGTCGGGCGACGTGCGTCTCGGCATGGTCGACGGCACAGCGGCCGTCTCGAACGACCACAGCGACATCGACATCGGCACGATCACCGGCACGCTGCGGCTCTCGGGGGCGCACGGGGAGATGCGGGTCGGCCGGGCCTGCTCGGACGTGCGGGCACGCAGCGCGTACGGCGGCGTGCGGGTGGAGGAGGTCGTCGCCGGCTCGGTGGATCTGTCCACGACCTACGGCGATCTGGAGATCGGGATCGCCCGGGGCACCGCGGCGTGGCTCGACGTCAGCTCGGCCAGCGGCTCGGTCCGCAACGACCTGACCACACGGCCCGGACCGGACGGGTTCGAGCGGACCGTCGAGGTCCGCGCCCACACCCGTGACGGCAACGTGGTGGTGCGCCGTGCGTGACGTCCACGGTCCGGCCGCGATCGAGGTCGCCGGCCTGCGCGTCGCGTACGGCAAGCACGTCGTGCTCGACGGGATCGACCTGCAGGTGCCGGAAGGCACGGTGTACGCGCTGCTCGGACCGAACGGGGCGGGCAAGTCCACGCTCGTGCACGTGCTGGCGACGCTGCTGCGACCGGACGCGGGGGAGGTGCGCGTGGCGGGGCACGACCTGCGCGACGACCCCGCCGGGGTCCGGGCCGCGATCGGCCTGACCGGGCAGATCTCCGCGGTCGACGCGCTGCTGACGGGCCGCGAGAACCTGCGGCTGATGGCCGACCTGGCTCACCTCGGTCGCGCTGGCGCCACCGTCGTCGACGGGCTGATCGAGCGCTTCGACCTCGGCGCAGCCGCCGGCAAGCCGGCAGGCACCTACTCCGGCGGTATGCGGCGCCGCCTGGACCTGGCGATGACCCTGGTCGGGAACCCGCAGGTGCTGTTCCTCGACGAGCCCACCACCGGCCTCGACCCGCGCAGCCGCCGCGACGTGTGGGACGTCGTGACCGGGCTCGTCGACGACGGCACCACCGTGCTGCTGACCACGCAGTACCTGGAGGAGGCCGACCAGCTCGCCGACCGGGTCGGGGTGCTCGACGGCGGGCACCTCGTCGCCGAGGGCAGTGCCGCGGAGCTCAAGCGGCGCGTCGGCGGGGGACAGCTGCTGCTGCGGGTGCCCGATCTGGCGGCGCTCGCCGGAGCGGTGGCCGCGGTCGGCGCCACCGTGCACCACGGCGACGAACGCTCCACCGACCTCACCGTGGCCGTGGCGTGGGACGGCAGCCCGGACCAGGTCCGCGACGTGCTCGAGCGGCTCGCCGCGCACGGTGTCGCCGTCGACGAGCTCGCGATCCACGCGCCCGACCTCGACGACGTGTTCCTCGCCCTGACGGGCGGGGTCGCGGCAGGGGTGCCGGCATGACGACGCTCCCGGCGCAGGTCACCGTCCGGCCGCTGCGCGACGCCCTGATCATGGTGCGCCGCGACCTGCGCCGCATGCTCCGCTATCCGTCGCTGACCTTCCTGATCGTGGCCATGCCGATCGTCTTCCTGCTGCTGTTCGTGCTGGTCTTCGGCGGCACGCTGGGGGCGGGCCTGCAACCCGGCGCCGGAGCGGCGGGCCGCGCGGCCTACCTCGACTACGTGGTCCCCGGAGTCCTGCTGATGACGCTCGCGTCCGCGTCGCAGGGCACCGCGATCACCGTCGCGATGGACATGACCCAGGGCATCGTCGCGCGGTTCCGCACGATGTCGATCGCGCGGGGCGCGGTGCTGACCGGGCACGTGGTGGGCAGCCTGCTGCAGTCACTGGTCGCGGTCGTCGTGGTCGTGCTCGTGGCGGTCCTGCTCGGCTACCGCCCGGCCGGATCGCCCGCGGACCTGCTCGGCGCGCTCGCCGTCCTGATGCTCGCCGCGTTCGCGTTCACCTGGCTGACCGTCGCGCTGGGCATGGCGGCCGGCACCGTCGAGTCGGCGAGCAACACGCCCATGCCGCTCGTCCTGCTGCCGTTCCTGAGCAGCGGGTTCGTGCCCACGGACGCCATGCCGGGCTGGCTCGCCGCGTTCGCCGAGCACCAGCCGTTCACGCCGATGATCGAGACGGTCCGCGCGCTGCTGGCCGGCACGCCGGTCGCCGGCGCGGATCTGGCCGCCGCGGTCGGCTGGTCGCTCGCGATCGCCGCCGCCGGCTACGGCTGGGCGCGCAGCCGCTACGAACGACTTCCGGCCCAGCCGTGACCACGGAGGACGCATGATCACCGCACTGACCCTGCTCGTGGGCGCCGGAATCGCCGCCGCGGCCGGCACCTTCGGCTGGCTCGCCGGACGCCGCGCGGGCCGCGCCGAGGCGCAGCGCGCCCTGCCGGCGGGCACCATGTGCTCCTGCGGGCACGGCTACGGCATGCACGAGGACGAGCACGCCTGCCACGGCCGGAACCGGGCCAAGCGCAACGGCATCCACCACCTCGACCCGTGCCCGTGCCGCCGCTACGACGGCCCCGAGCCGCTGCCTCGGGTGTGGACGCCGATCGAGCTGGACGGCTGACCGGGTGCCCCTGGTCACCGGGCACAGGGGCGTTTCGGTCCCGGTGTGGATCACCGGTCCCGGATACCGTGGGGTCATGGCAACACGGGCGACGTCGAACCGCGGCTCCGGCGGCAGGGGTGCCGGGAGCCGCTCCGGCGCGTCGCGGACCCGTAACTCGTCGTCGAGCCGGCGCGCACCGGCCCGCCGGCAGCCGTCCCGGAAGAGCCCCGACCTGCTCGACCGCGGCATCGACGGCGTCGGCCGCGGCATCGCGAAGCTGGGCAAGGCCACCGGCCGCGCGCTCGGCCGGGTGCGCGAGCTGGACCCCGACCACCGCCGCGACGGCCTCGGCGTGATCCTGCTGGTGCTGGCCGTCGTGAGCGCGGCGGGCATCTGGTGGGGAGCCGGCGGACCGGTCGGACGGTGGCTCTCGGCCGCCGTCGGCTACGTGGTGGGGCTGGGCGCCATGGTGCTGCCCGTGCTGCTGGTGGGGATCGGGATCGTCCTGATGGCGGTCGCGCCGAAGCCGGAGTCGCGGCCCCGGGTCGCGGTCGGGACGTTGCTGCTCACGCTGGGTCTGCTGGGCATCGTGCACCTGGTCACCGGCCGGCCGGACGATCCGGCCCGCTGGCTGGAGGGCGGTGGCGCGCTCGGCTACGTCGCCGCCACCCCGCTCGCCGAGGGGCTCACGGCGTGGGTGGCCGTGCCGGTGCTGGTGCTGCTGGCCGGCTACGGCTTCCTCGTGCTCACCGGCACACCGGTGCGGTCGGTGCCGCAGCGGGTGCGCCGGCTGCTCGGTCGCGAGGTGGCGGACGACGCCCCCACCGAGGAGACCGACGCGGTCGGCGAGGAGCTGGAGCCGACCGAGGCGCCGCGCACCCGGCGCCCGTCGCGGCGGCGCCAGGCCGGCAGCGTGGCCGATCTCGTCCGCGAGACGTTCGACGGTCCCGACCTCGGCAACGGCAAGGGCATCGTCATCGACGTCGACCCGGTCGACCCCGAGCAGCCGCCGACCCCGCCGAAGCGCCCGGCCAAGGCCATCACGGCCACCCCGCCCGCCGAGACGGTGCCGGACGCCGGCCACGACACCGGCGAGCTGCGGATGGTCGTCCAGTCCGGCCCGGACGCGCCGCCCTACAAGCTGCCGCCGGCGGACATGCTGCCCACCGGCCCGGTGCCGAAGACCCGCAGCAGCGCCAACGACGCGATGATCGAGTCGATCACGGGCGTACTGGAGCAGTTCGCCGTCGACGCGCAGGTCACCGGCTTCACCCGCGGCCCGACGGTCACCCGGTACGAGATCGAGCTGGGCCCGGCCGTGAAGGTCGAGAAGATCACCCAGCTGACGAAGAACATCTCCTACGCCGTCGCCACCGACAACGTGCGCATCCTCGCGCCGATCCCCGGCAAGTCCGCGGTCGGCATCGAGGTGCCCAACAGCGACCGCGAGATGGTCCGCCTCGGCGACGTGCTGCGCAGCGCCAGCGCCCGCGACCAGCAGCACCCCATGGTGATCGGGCTGGGCAAGGACATCGAGGGCCACTTCCTGTGCGCCAACCTGGCGAAGATGCCGCACCTGCTGGTCGCGGGATCGACGGGCTCGGGCAAGTCGAGCTTCGTCAACTCGATGCTGGTGTCGCTGCTGTCCCGGGCCACGCCGGACGAGGTGCGGATGATCCTGATCGACCCGAAGATGGTCGAGCTGACCCCGTACGAGGGCATCCCGCACCTGATCACGCCCATCATCACCCAGCCGAAGAAGGCCGCCGCGGCGCTGGCCTGGCTGGTGGAGGAGATGGAGCAGCGCTACCAGGACATGCAGGCCAACAAGGTGCGCCACGTCGACGACTTCAACCGCAAGGTGCGGTCGGGGGAGATCGTGACGCCGCCCGGCAGCGAGCGGGAGTACCGGCCCTACCCGTACATCCTGTGCATCGTCGACGAGCTCGCCGACCTCATGATGACCGCGCCGCGCGACGTCGAGGACGCGGTCGTGCGCATCACGCAGAAGGCGCGCGCCGCCGGCATCCACCTGGTGCTCGCGACGCAGCGCCCGTCCGTCGACGTCGTGACCGGCCTGATCAAGACGAACGTGCCGTCGCGGCTGGCGTTCGCGACGTCGTCGCTGACCGACTCGCGGGTCATCCTCGACCAGCCCGGCGCCGAGAAGCTGATCGGCATGGGCGACGGGCTGTTCCTGCCGATGGGCGCGTCGAAGCCGATCCGCATGCAGGGCGCGTTCGTCGACGACGACGAGATCTCCGCGATCGTCCAGTTCACCAAGGACCAGGCCGACCCCGTCTACACCGAGGGTGTCACCGCGCAGAAGGCCGGCGAGGCCAAGGAGATCGACCCCGACATCGGCGACGACCTCGACGTGCTGCTGCAGGCGGCGGAGCTGGTCGTCACCTCGCAGTTCGGCTCGACCTCGATGCTGCAGCGCAAGCTGCGCGTCGGGTTCGCAAAGGCCGGGCGCCTGATGGACCTGCTGGAGAGCCGCGGCGTCGTCGGCCCGTCGGAGGGGTCGAAGGCCCGCGACGTCCTGATCAAGCCGGACGAGCTGGAGAGCGTGCTCTGGCTGATCCGCGGCGGGGGCGGCCCGGAACCGGACGACGAGGACTGAGCGGCGTCGCCGGCTCATGGCGCAGGCCGACGAGGGGTGTCGGTGATCAAGGGCAGAACGTCGCCGGCGAAGATCAACTGACGACCTTTTGCCCTTGATCGACGCCAATCGCGCCCTGATCGGCCGGGTCTAGCTCACGAGGTGCGCTCGGCGATCCACTCCGTGGCGGTGAGGCCGGCGAGGTCGCGGAAGTCGCGGGCCAGGTGCGCCTGGTCGACGTAGCCGGCCTCGGCGGCCGCGGTCGCGAGCGCCGGCCGGTCGGGTCGGCGCAGACGGCGGCACACCCGCTCGAAGCGCACCACCCGCGCCATCGCCTTGGGACCGAGGCCGGTCTCGCGGCGGAACAGGTCGGTCAGGTGGCGGCGGCTCCAGCCCACGTCGTCGGCGAGGTCGGCGACGCGGGCGGTGCCGCCGCTGGCACGGATCAGGCCCGCTGCACGGCGCACCTCCGGCCGGATCCCGGACAGCGCGCGGCCGGCGTCGGCGAGCGCGGTGAGCTCGCGGTCGAGCACGGCGAACCGCGCTCCCCAGCCCGGCGCCTCGGCGAGCTGCTCCAGCAGGTGCGCGCAGCGCCGGCCGAGCACCGCGTTCAGGTCGACGGAGTCGCCGGCGAGCTCGGCCGCCGGCGTGCCGAGCAGCGCCCGCGCGCCCTCCCAGGTCAGGTCCAGCTGCACGCCGGTCTGCGCCTCCCCGCTCGCGACCCGCGCAGGCCCGTCGGACAGGCCCGCCACCATCGCCGCGTACCGGCCCGGCGGGTTCGTCGGATCGGCGTTCTCCAGGATCTCGACGGCACCGTCGACGCACAGGATCAGCGTCAGGTGCCCGGAGGCGACGCCCTGGTGCACGCTCGGCGGGCTGGCCTCGGTGCGGTAGCCCACGTAGGTGCTGACCCACGGCCGCAGCTGCGGCGCGGGCCTGCGCCACACCGGGGCGAAGGTCACGGCTCCAGGGTAGAGAGCTACAGGTGCAGCAGCATCCGGACGTTGCCCAGGGTGTTCGGCTTGACGTGCGCGAGGTCCAGGAACTCCGCCACACCGGCGTCGTAGGACCGCAGCATCGCGGCGAACACGTCCGGCTCGACGGGGGTGCCGTCGATCTCGGCGAACCCGTGCCGCGAGAAGAACTGCTTCTCGAACGTCAGCACGAACAGCCGCTGCAGCCCCAGCTCACGCGCGTGCTCGACCAGCGCGCTCACGATCGCGTGCCCCACGCCGCGGCCGACGACCTTCGGGTCGACGGCCACCGTGCGCACCTCGCCGAGGTCCTCCCACAGCACGTGCAGCGCCCCGCAGCCCACGACCTCGCCGTCCAGCTCGGCGACGAGGAACTCGGGGACCGCCTCGTAGAGGGTGATGATCTCCTTCGCGAGCAGCACCCGGCCCGCGTACTCGTCGACGAGGTGCTTGATCGCCCGCACGTCCGCCGTGCGGGCCCGCCGGACCACCGGATCGCTCACGGGGGAGCAGACTAGCGCGGCACTGGCGTCCCGCCGCAGGCCGCGGTCCTGCTCGTCACCTACCCTGTAGGACGTGTCTGAACTGCCCGCACCGCGGCGTGCTGCCGTCCTCACCCTGGGCTGCGCCCGCAACGAGGTGGACTCCGAGGAGATCGCCGGACGGCTGGAGGGCAGCGGCTGGGAACTGGTCGGCCTGGACGACGACGAGTCGCCGGCCGACGTGATCCTCGTCAACACCTGCGGATTCGTGGAGCAGGCGAAGAAGGACTCGATCGACACGCTGCTCTCGGCGTCGGACGTGGCGAAGGAGCACGGCGCGAAGGTCGTCGCCGTCGGTTGCCTCGCGGAGCGGTACGGCAAGGAGCTGGCCGACAGCCTGCCCGAGGCCGACGCCGTGCTCGGCTTCGACTCCTACCCCGACCTGGCCGAACGCCTCGGCGACGTGCTCGACGGGCACGCACCCGCGCCGCACGTGCCGGTGGACCGGCGCACGCTGCTGCCGATCTCCCCGGTCGCCCGCCCCGCCGCGGCCGCCGAGGTCGCGGTGCCCGGGCACGGATGGGTCACCGGTCTCGCCCGCACCCGGTTGAAGGACGGCCCGGTCGCGAACGTGAAGCTGGCCTCCGGCTGCGACCGCAAGTGCGCCTTCTGCGCCATCCCGTCGTTCCGCGGCTCGTTCATCTCGCGCCCGCCGGACGACGTCGTGGCCGAGGCGGCGTGGCTGGGCACGCAGGGCGTGCGTGAGCTGGTGCTGGTCAGCGAGAACTCGACGTCCTACGGCAAGGACCTGCCCGGTGGTGGCCGCGCGCTGGCCCGCCTGCTGCCGCGCCTGGCCAACGTGCCCGGCATCGACGTCGTGCGCGTGTCGTACCTGCAGCCGGCCGAGATGCGCCCGGACCTTATCGAGGCCATCGCCACCACGCCCGGCGTCGCGCCGTACTTCGACCTGTCGTTCCAGCACGCGAGCCCGACGGTGCTGCGCCGCATGCGCCGGTTCGGCTCGCGGCCCGACTTCCTCGACCTGTGCGCCCGCATCCGCGCGCTGAACCCCGATGCGGGGATCCGCAGCAACGTGATCGTCGGCTTCCCCGGGGAGACCGAGGAGGACGTCGCCGAGCTGGAGGCGTTCCTGACGGAGGCACGGCTCGACGCGGTCGGCGTCTTCGGCTACTCCGACGAGGACGGCACCGAGGCCGCCGGGTACGACGGCAAGATCGACCCCGAGGTGGTGGCCGAGCGGGTCGAGCGGATCACCGCGCTCGTCGACGAGCTGATCAACCAGCGGGCGGAGGAGCGGGAAGGCTCCGAGGTCACGGTGCTGGTGGAGAGCGTGGGGGAGGGCGAGGCGACCGGGCGCGCCGCCCACCAGGCCCCCGAGGTCGACGGCGAGGTCATCCTCCTCGACGGCGATCTGGAGATCACCGAGCTGGCCGTCGGCGACCTCGTGCGAGGCGTCGTCACCGGCAGCGCCGGAGCGGACCTCGTGGTGGAGCCGCTCGAGTTCGTCCCGCGCAGCGATCTCGCCGGCTCCGTCCGGGGCTCGGGATGACCTCCGCATCGGGCGGCAGCCCGCCCCCGGTGCTCAACATCGCGAACGTCCTCACCGTGCTCCGGCTGCTGCTGGTGCCGGTGTTCGTGTGGGCCCTCGTCGCCGAGGGCGGGCACGACGTCGAGTGGCGGCTGGGCGCGTTCGCCGTCTTCGTGCTGGCGGCGATCACCGACCGCTTCGACGGCGAGCTGGCCCGGCGGTGGGGGCTCGTCACCGCCTTCGGCACCATGGCCGACCCGATCGCCGACAAGGCGCTGATGGGATCGGCGCTGATCGGGCTGTCCGCGCTGGGCCTCGTGCCGTGGTGGGTGACCGTGGTCATCCTCGGCCGCGAGATCGGCATCACGCTGCTGCGGCTCGCCGTGCTTCGGCACGGCATCATCCCGGCGAGCCGCGGCGGCAAGGCGAAGACGCTGGTCCAGACCGTCGCGATCGGCCTCTACGTGCTGCCGCTCCCGGAGCTCTTCGGCGGCTCCGAGCTGCTCGACGGGGCCCGGTGGGCGTTCCTCCTCGTGGCGGTGCTGCTGACCGTCGCCACCGGTGTCGACTACATCCTGCGCGCCATCCGGCTGCGATCGGCCGCCCCCACCGGCTAGGTGTTCGCCGTGAGCGGACGCCCGAACGGCGCGCGCCCGGCGACGCGGGCCGCTGGTTCTCGGTACGGTTGACACACCGGCTCCCCCGCCGGCTGCACGAGTCTGGGAGGTACGCATGGCGCTGCTGATGCGCGAGGCGATCGGCGACAGCCTGCGTCGGGTGCGCACCGCCCGCCGGCGCACGTTGCGCGACGTGTCGCGGAACGCCCGGGTCAGCCTCGGTTACCTGTCCGAGGTCGAGCGGGGGCGCAAGGAGCCGTCGTCGGAGCTGCTCGCGGCGATCTGCGAGGCGCTCGACGTCAGCCTGGCCGATCTCCTCGTCGACGCCGCCGGCACCATCGGGGCCGCCGCGCCCGTGGCCGCGCCGCGCTTCCCGCTCGGGTTCCGCGCCGACCACCGCCGGCTCGTCCTCGCCGACACCCCCGTCGAGACCCTCCCGGGCACGCCCGTCACCGCGTCCGGCAGCGGTTCGGCGGCGGTGCGGGTGGCCGCCTGAGCACATACTGAGAGGCCTTTGAGGTCCCGCGGATCCGGCCCGGATTCGCGGGACCTCGCCGTTCGGAACAGGTAGCCTGCCCTCCGGGTCGCCCCGAAACCGGTCTCGGGATGATCCCCGATATCGTCCCGGTCTGGTGGAAGCCGGGCCGGTGCGATGCCACGATGGGGGAGTAACACCGGCGGCCGGGCATGCGGCGATGGCAGCGGTGACAAACGGCACCCGGAAAGAGGCGGAAAGATGGCCAACGGTTTCGTGAAGGCCTGGAAGTACCTGATGGCGCTGTTCTCGTCCAAGGTCGACGAGTACGCCGACCCCAAGGTGCAGATCCAGCAGGCCATCGAGGATGCGCAGCGGCAGCACCAGGCGCTCTCGCAGCAGGCGGCCGCCGTCATCGGCAACCAGCGCCAGCTGGAGATGAAGCTCAACCGCCAGCTCGGTGAGGTCGAGAAGCTGCAGGCGTCCGCGCGCCAGTCGCTGGTGCTCGCCGACCAGGCCCGCGCGGCCGGCGACGAGGCGAAGGCCCAGCAGTACGAGCAGGCCGCGCAGGCGTTCGCGTCGCAGCTGGTGAGCGCCGAGCAGTCCGTCGAGGACATGAAGACGCTGCACGACCAGGCCATCCAGGCGGCCGGCCAGGCGAAGCAGGCCGTCGAGCGCAACTCGATGGCGCTGCAGCAGAAGATCGCCGAGCGCACGAAGCTGCTCAGCCAGCTCGAGCAGGCGAAGATGCAGGAGCAGGCCGCGAAGTCGCTGCAGCAGATGAGCGAGCTGGCCGCGCCGGGCAACACGCCGTCGCTGGAGGAGGTGCGCGAGAAGATCGAGCGCCGCTACGCCAACGCGATCGGTGCCGGCGAGCTCGCGCAGAACTCCGTGCAGGGCCGCATGCTCGAGGTCCAGCAGGCCTCGATCGACATGGCGGGCGCCAGCCGGCTCGAGCAGATCCGCGCGTCGCTGCACGGCGGCTCGGTCACGCCGCAGGTCACGGCCGGCGACGCGGCAGCGTCGCCGACCCCGAACATGAACAAGCAGACCGGCACCGCCTGAGGTCACACAGCGCTGGGCCCGTTCACACACGTCCGAACGTGGGTGAACGGGCCCAGCCGTGTGTGCGGTGCTACTGGACCGCGATGTCCACGGAGGGGCGCAGCTTCGCGGCCGTCGCCAGCGCCGCGTGCACCGGGTGCGCTGCGAATGCCGTGACCAGGGCCGGGTCGCCGTCCGCTGCGGCGCGGGGGAGCGCGATCTGCTCGTAGGCCGCTTGGAAGCGCGGGCCCCAGCGGCGCGTGCCGAGCCGGGCCGTGCGCGAGCAGTTGTCCACCATGAACGCGACGTCGCGGGCGTGCATGTACGGCAGCAGCGAGTCGACGGCCTCGATGATCGTCTCGTTGACGATCTCCGACCACGGGTGGCCGCGGCGCAGGAACTCGTCCACCTGCGCCGTCATCGTCGCGACGAACATGCCGGCGGTGAGCGGGTCGATCGGCAGCTCCGCGGTGCCGCGCCGCGCGTGCACCGCGGTCGCCGCGGCCCACATCGGGGAGCCGGCGATCGGCGTCATCGGCCGGTCCGCCAGCCGCGCCTCGGCGAGGATCACGCTGCGCAGCTCGGTGCCGTCGGCCACCTCGTCGTAGATCTCGGCGACCAGCTCGCCGGCCGGCCCGTAGGTGGCCGCGTAGGCGCGGTCGAACACGGCCCGCCCGGCGTCGTCCAGGGCGGCCCGCACGCCGTCGAGCCCCGACGCGGAGATGGTGCGGGCGATCGGGCCGGTCACGTTCTCGCACGACCGCTCGTACGCGGTGACGGGGTCGTCGCCGGCGATGCGGAAGTGCCGCCACAGCGCTTCGACCAGGCCATGCACGGCGCCGAGCAGGATGGCCCGCTCGCCGACGATGTCGGAGAGGTACTCGCTCTCCAGCGTGGTCGCGAAGGTGTACGGCGAGCCGAGCGCCACCGACCAGCCGAGGGCGCGGTCGGTCGCTCGGCCGTCCGGATCGGCGTGGACGGCGACGCTGGCGTTGATGCCCGCCCCGTTGATCTCGCGGCCCTGCTCGTAGAGGCGGCGCACCGAGTCGCCCATGCCCTTCGGGCAGACCGCGATCACCGGGTGCCCGACGGGGAAGTCGCTGCCGATCTCCCGCAGGTGCCCGAGCAGGAACCCGTGCGAGAGGCCGATGGTGGCGCCGGGTCGCAGCGCCGCGAACACCGCCTCGTGGTGGGCGGCGAGCGCAGCGTCGGCGATCAGGAGGATCACGAGGTCGCTCGCGGCGGCGACGGCGAGCCAGTCGCCGAGGGTGCCGTCGTCCTCGGTGAAGCCGTGGGCACGGGCGTCGGCGGCCGAGGCAGAACCGGGCCGTAGCCCGACGCGCACCGTGATGCCGGTGCCGGCGAGCGAGTCGCGCAGGTTGCGGGCCTGGGCCCGGCCCTGCGGCCCCCAGCCGAGCACGCCGATCGACGAGATCCCGGCGAAGGCCTCCGGGAGGAGCGGGAACAGGTGCCGGCCACCGCGCAGGACGGTCTCGGTGCCGCCGGGCACGTCGATCGTCTCGAGGGCGAACACCGAGGACTGCAGGTCAGGACGCATGTCTCGGTTGTAGAGCGGCTACCATCCTGCGCCAAGCGCAACAATCGATGCGCAGCGTTGCAGAACACGGAATGGGCAGGTCAGCGAGCATGTCCGACGAGCAGACCGAGCTGCGGCTGTTCCTCCATCTGTGTCACACACTGAACTTCGGACGCACGAGCCTGGACTGCCACGTCAGCCCGTCCACGCTGACGCGCACGGTGCAGCGGCTGGAGGCGCGCGCCGGGCAGCGGCTGCTCGACCGCGGCCCGCGCGGTGTCGCCCTGACCCCGGCCGGGCAGCGGTTCCGCGCCTACGCCGAGGAGGTCACTCAGGCCTGGCAGGCCTTCCGCGCCGCCGACCCGGCCCGCGGTGACCTCGCCGGCGTCCTGCGGATCTTCGCCACCGTCACGGCCTGCCAGGCGCTGCTGCCCGACCTGCTCGCCCCGCTGCGAGCTGCGCACCCGCTCGTCCACGTCGACCTGCGCACCGGTGACGCCGCGGCCGCGCTGGCCCGGCTCGACGAGGGCGAGGTGGACGCGGCCGTGGCCGGCGTGCCGGACCGGGTGCCGCAGTCGATGCTCGTCCGCACCGTGACCAGCACCGACCTCGTCCTCGTCGCGGCGGTGGACGGACCCGCGGCACCCGACGGGCCGTACGTGCTGCCCCGGCGCGGCCTGGTGCGCGACGCCGCCGAGCGCTGGTTCCGCGCCCGCGGCGCGATGCCGCCCGTCGCCGCCGAACCGGACGGGCACGAGGCCGTCCTCACCCTGGCCGCGCTGGGCTACGGCATCGGGATCGTGCCGCGGCTGGTGCTCGACACCAGCGCGGTCGCACCCCGATTGCAGGTCCTCGCCGCGGAACCGGGTCCGGCGGCGATGCGCGTCGGGCTCTGCGTGCGCCGGGAGGACCTGCGGCGTCCGGTGGTGGCCGCGCTGTGGGGCACGGCACGGCCGCGGCACCCGACGAGCACGACGTTGCCGTGAAATCGAATCGATTCAGTTCGCGACAACGTCGTTCTCGACGCGTCGTCGGCAGGGTTCAGTGGACGGCCGCCGCGTAGCCGGCACTGCGGCCCTCCGCGCGGGCGACGATCAGCCCGTCCCGCACCCGGACGGCGAGCTCGGTCGTGTCGTCGACGGCCTCGACGCCCAAGGCCCCCGGAACCACGCCGGCGTCGTCCAGCACGATCCGCGGCTGCGGCAGATCCGCCGCCGGGACGGTTCGGCGCAGGCAGCCGAGCAGGTCGGCGATCCGCAGCCGGACCAGCCGCCCCGTCTCGGCCGGATCGCCGGTCACGACGACGAGTGTCACGTCGTCGCGCATCCGCGCCGCGCGCAGCGCCTCGCCGGCGGCGGACAGCCGCCCGGCACCCAGCACGACGACCACACCGTCCTCGGCGAGGTCGAGGAAGCGGCCGGTGACCTCGTTGCGCAGCCCGCGCGGGACCGTCCACCGCTCCTCGACCGCGCGGGCCGGGGGGACGTACTGCAGGTGCGGCGGCTCCTCCTCGGCCGTCAGGACGGTGCCGGCGAGCTGCTCGACGCCCCGGGCCACGTCGAACGGGTCGACGGACCCCGGGGCGTTCTCGGCGAGCGCGGCCGCACCGTGCAGCAGGGTGAGCGCCAGCTGGGCCAGGCGCGTGGTGCGGATCCGCAGCGCCGTCCGCGGCTCGACCGCGAGCGCCAGCAGGACGGCCTCGAACGTCAGGAGCTCCGCGAGCACGGCGCGGGACGGCTCGGAGTCGAGCACCCCGGCGAGCGACCGCAGCTGGAGGTGGCCGCTCCCCGCCGAGTCGCCGACCAGCGGCAACCGTTCAAGCCACACCCGGGCGAACGCGCCGAGCGCGCCGCCCGCGGAGGACGGTGACCGGTCGGGGGGCTCGGCGCGTTCGCTCTCGACGGCGTCGACCAGCACAGCCAGGTACAGCGCGCGCTTGCCGGGGAAGTTCGAGTAGACCGCGCCGCGGGTGAGATCGGCCCGCTCGGCGATGCGGTCGATCTTCGCGTCCGCGAAGCCGTGCTCGGTGAACTCGAGCCGGGCAGCGGCCAGGATCGCCGCTCCGGTCCGCTCCTGCTGCTGCGCGCGGGTCAGCCTCGCCATCACACGACCATGATACGGTCACCATCCAGATGATGACGACATCGGAATGGTGAGAACATGGCAGGCATGGGTATCCAGCTCGACGGGCTGGTCAGGAGGTTCGGCCGGCTCACCGCCGTCGACGGAGTGAGCCTCGCGGTGCCCCGCGGGCACGTGCTGGGCCTGCTGGGGCCGAACGGCGCCGGCAAGACGACCGTCGTGCGGGTGCTCGCGACGCTGCTGCGACCGGACGCGGGCACCGTCCACGTCGCCGGCATCGACGCCCGGCGCGACCCGGCCGGGGTCCGGCGCCGCATCGCGCTGTCCGGGCAGCAGGCGAGCGTCGACGAGGAGCTGTCCGGCCGGTCGAACCTCGTGCTGATCGGTCGGCTGCTCGACCTCGGCCGCGCCGGCGCCCGGCAGCGGGCCGCCGAGCTCCTCGCCCGGTTCGGTCTCGAGGAGGCCGCCGACCGGCGGGTCGGCACCTACTCGGGCGGGATGCGTCGCCGCCTCGACCTGGCCGCCGCCCTGGTGGGGCGCCCGGAGGTCGTCTTCCTCGACGAGCCGTCGGCCGGACTCGACCCCGGGACGCGCACCGACCTGTGGCAGCTGATCCGCGGCCTGGCCGCGGACGGGGTCACGGTGCTGCTCACCACCCAGTACCTGGAGGAGGCGGACGCGCTCGCCGACGCCGTCACCGTCCTCGACCGCGGCCGCGTGCTCGCCGCCGGCACGCCGGCCGAGCTCAAGCGCCGCGTCGGCGGGCACACGGTCGTGCTGCGCCCAGCCGACACCGCCGATCTCGGCGCCGTCACCGGCATCGTCACGCGGATCGTGGGCCGGCTGCCCGATCGGCGTCGCGACGAGCTCGTCGTGCCCGTCACGGGCGACGGCGAGTTCTTCGAGCTCGCCGCCGCGCTGCGGGCGCAGGACGTCGCGGTCGCCGAGCTCGCACTGCGCCTCCCCAGCCTCGACGACGTGTTCCGCTCGCTCACCGGCGCCGCCACGACCGAGGAGGCCGCATGATCGCCGTCGTCCGGCACAGCGCGGTGCTCGCCGGCCGCAGTCTCGCCAAGCCCAGCCGGACCGCCGGCCCGATCATGAACGGCGCCGTCACACCCGTGCTGTTCATGGTGCTGTTCCTCTACCTGTTCGGCCGGCCCGTCGCCGGCTCCACCGCCGAGTACCTGCAGTACCTCCTGCCCGGGGCGCTCGTGATGGCCGCCGGGCTCGCCGGCACCGTCGCCACGGGGACGGCGATCAACCTCGACCTGAAGGCGGGCATCACCGACCGGTTCCGCAGCCTCCCGATCGGGCGCGCGGCGCCCCTGCTCGGCGCGGTGCTGGCCGACGTGCTGCGGTACGTCGGCGCGGTGGCGATCGTGTTCGGCGTCGGTGCGGCGCTCGGCTTCCGCGTCCACGGCAGTGCGCTCGCCGCGCTCGGCGCCGTCGGCCTCGCGATCCTGTTCGGCTTCTGCCTGAGCTGGGTCACGGTGTGGCTCGGGGTGGTCGTGCGCAACCCCGACGCGGTGCTCGCGATCGGCTTCGTCGCGTTCGTGCCGCTGCAGCTCGGCAGCAGCATGGCCACCCCGACCGACACCCTGCCCGGCTGGCTGCGGGCCTGGGCCGAGATCAACCCGGTCAGCCACGTCATGAACGCCTGCCGCGCGCTCCTGAACGGAACGCCCGACACCAGCACTGGACCAGCGCTGCTGTGGTCGGCCGGGCTGTTCCTCGTCTTCTGCCCGCTCGCGGTGCGCGCGTACAGCCGGCAGGAGTAGCTAGGCGGGTTGCGGCCCGGCCTGGCACCGCGGGCACCAGTACACCGGCCGCGCGTAGACGCTCTCGCCCTGCTCGGCCGCGCGCACGGTGGTGCCGCAGCGCCGGCACGGCAGCCGCGTCCGCTCGAACACCCAGTGCTGCTCGCCGCGGCCGAGCAGGCCGGTGGTGGACTGCTGCGGCCGGTCGGCGTTGCGCACCAGCAGGTCCCGGGCCAGGGCGATCATCGCGGCAGGGTCGGGGACGTCGCGGGCGAGCGTCCACGGCGTGACGCCGGTGAGGAAGCACGTCTCGCACTTGTAGAGGTTGCCCACCCCGGCCATCACCCGCTGCTCGGCGAGCACCAGCCCCACCTCGGACGCGCCGCGGGCGGTGAACCGGCGCAGCGCCTCCGCGGCGTGCGCGTCCGACCAGCCGGGATCGAGCAGGTCCGGCCCCAGGTGCGCCACCAGCCGGCCCTCCTCGGCGGTCGGCACCAGCTCCAGGTCGTGCAGCGCGAAGCCGACGGCCACCTGGTCCGCCGACGCGAGCACCGCGCGCGCCTCGTGGGCCGGCCGCCGCCAGCCCTGGCCCGGCCGGTAGATGTGCCATGCCCCGTCCATGCGGAAGTGCGAGTGCAGGGTGCGGCCGTCGTCGAAGCGCGTGAACAGGTGCTTGCCGACGGGGACGGTGCCGAGCACGATCCGGCCGGCGAGGTCCTCCCCGGCCAGCCGTGGGTGCCGCAGCTCGCCGCGGACCAGCAGCTTCCCGGCCAGCGCGGCGTGCAACCGCGTTGCGGCGAGGTGGACGGTGTCGCCCTCGGGCACTCCCGGACGATAGCCCTGATCCACCGATCGGTTGATCGCGCTCCGCCGTGCCGGTCGATCCGGCGAAGGGGTGGCAGGCCGCAGCATCGCTGCATGCCGGTCATCGAGGTGCGTCACCTGCGCAAGGCCTACGGCGACCACGTCGCCGTCGCCGACGTGTCGATCGACGTCGGGGAGGGCGAGATCGTCGGCATCCTCGGCCCCAACGGCGCCGGGAAGACCACGACCGTGGAGTGCATCGAGGGGTTGCGCTCCCCGGACGCGGGCTCGATCTCGGTCCTCGGGCTGGACCCGCAGCGCGACCGCGCGGCACTGCGTCGCGTGCTCGGCGTGCAGCTGCAGGCCGGGGAGCTGCCCGAACGGCTGCGGGTGGCCGAGGCCGTCGAGCTGTTCGCGGCCTTCTACCGCGCCGAATCGGTCGATCCGGCCGATCCGCGCGAGCTGATCGACCGCTGGGGCCTCGGGCCGAAGCGGGACACCGCCTTCCGCGACCTGTCCGGCGGGCAGCGCCAGCGGCTCTCGATCGTGCTCGCGCTCGTCGGGCGCCCGCGCGTGGCGATCCTCGACGAGCTCACCACCGGGCTCGATCCGCAGGCCCGGCGCGACGCGTGGGCGGCGATCGAGCAGATCCGCGACGAGGGCGTGTCGGTGCTGCTGGTCACGCACATCATGGAGGAGGCCGAGCGGCTCTGCGACCGCGTCGCGGTGTTCGCCGCCGGCCGCGTGGTCGCCATGGACAGCCCGGCCGGGCTGATCGCCGGGCTCGCCGGCGGGCAGCGGCTGCGCTTCCGCCCGTCCGCCCCCGTCGACGACGCAGTGCTGCGAGCCCTGCCCGAGGTCGACACCGTGCTCCGGCACGGGCCGATCGTCGAGGTCGCCGGGCGTGGCGAGCTGCTCACCGCCGTGACCAGCGCACTCGCCGGCCACGGCATCGTCCCCAGCGGCCTGCGCGTCGAGCAGGCCCGCCTCGACGACGCGGTCGTCGCGCTCACCGAGTCCGTCCCGCAGAACGTCTGAGGAGCCGAGCGTGTCTGCCACCACCGTCCTCGCCCGCACCGAGGCCCGCCTGTTCCTGCGCGAACCCGGGAACGTCCTGCTGGCGCTGCTGCTGCCGACCGCCCTGCTCGTCGGGCTCGGCGCCGTTCCGGCGCTGCGCGAACCCGCGGCCAGGTTCGGCGGGCAGGCGTTCCTCACCGTCTTCACGCCGTCGCTGCTCGGCTGGAGCCTCGCGTTCCTCGCCCTCCAGACGATGCCGGCCGGGCTCGTCGCGTACCGGGAGAAGGGCATCCTTCGCCGCCTCGCGATCACGCCCGTCCGGCCGGCCGTGGTGTTGCAGGTGCAGCTGGCGCTCAACGTCGCCACCGCCGTGCTCGGGATGCTGCTGATGGTGACGGTCGCCGTCGCCGGATTCGGCATCGAGCCGCCGCGCCACCCCGTCGCGTTCGCCGTCACGTTCGTGGTCGGGACGGCGTCGATGTTCGGGCTCGGCCTGCTCATCGCCGCCCGCGCACCCAGGGCGAAGGCCGCTGCCGGTGTGGGCACCATCGCGCTGCTCGTCACCCAGTTCTTCGGCGGGCTGTACCTGCCCAGGTTCCTGCTGCCCGAGGTCGTGGTGCGGATCGGGGAGTTCGTGCCGCCGGGCATCGGCGCCTTCCAGTCCGCCTGGACGGGGGACGGCGCCGCACCCGTGCAGCTCGCGGTGCTGGCCGGGATCGCCGTGGTCGCTACCGTGGCAGCGGTGAGGCTCTTCCGATGGGAGTGACCGGCGTCGCGGCGTCGCGGCCCAGCCGCTTCGCCGACGACCGCATGGCGTCGGTCGAGCAGCGGATGGAGTCGCTGTTCGCCCGCTGGACGCCGTACCTCGGGCTGGCGATCGGAGTGGCGGCCACCCCGTTGATCGTCAAGGACGACACGTGGGTCTGGTCCGGGGTGCTGCCGCTGACCGTGGCGCTCGCGGCGTGGGCCTGGTGGTTCGTCGGCACGACGCCGATGCGCGCCGAGGGGCGGATCGGTGGACCGGTCTACGTGACCGGTCTGCTCGGCCTGATGGCGCCGCTGGTGTGGTTCTCGCCGATCTTCGGCTTCCTCGCGGTCGCCGCCTACTCGGCGGCGTTCGGGTTCCTGCCGCGGCGCTGGCGCTACGTGGGGCTCTTCGTCGCGTCGGCGATCGTGTCGTACACCTACCTCGGCGGGCGGTTCGCCGAGGTGACGACGCTGATGGTGATCGGGTACGGCGTGCTGGTCGTCGTGAACATGGGTGTGGCGGGCCTCTTCACCTGGTACGGGAACTTCACCTCCGAGCTCGCCTCGACCCGCCGGGCGATCATCGAGGAGCTGGACGAGGCCAACGCGCGGCTCTCGGCGGCGCTCGACGAGAACGCCGCTCTGCACGCCCAGCTCCTGGTGGCGGCGCGGGAGGCCGGGGTGCGCGACGAGCGGGCCCGCATGGCGCGCGAGATCCACGACACCATCGCCCAGGGGCTCACCGGCATCGTCGCGCAGCTGGAGGCGGCCGACGTCGCCGAGGCCGAGCCGGAGGTCCGCCGCCGGCACGTCGACACCGCCCGCGGGCTGGCCAGGGAGAGCCTCGCCGAGGCCCGTCGATCCGTCGCGGCGCTCGCGCCCACCCGCCTCGCCGAGGCCCGGTTGCCCGACGCGATCGCCGAGATGGCCAAGAGCTGGGCCGAGACCAGCGGCGTCGCGCTGACCGTCGAGACCACCGGCGAGCCGACACCGCTGCTGCCCGACCTCGAGGTCGCCCTGTACCGGGTGGCCCAGGAAGCGCTGGCCAACGTCGGCAAGCACGCCGGCGCCAGCCGCGTCGGGCTCACGCTGAGCTACATGGACGACGTCGTCGTGCTCGACGTGCGCGACGACGGCAGCGGATACGATCCCGCGACCTACCGCGGGCCCGTCGGCGGCTCCGGCTTCGGGCTCGCGGCGATGGAGCAGCGGTTGCGGCGGGTGTCGGGCCGGTGGGAGATCGAGAGCGCGCCGGGGGAGGGCACGGCCGTCTCGGCGAGCGTGCCGGCCATCCCCGCGCAGGAGCAGGCGGAAGAATGATCAAGGTGCTGATCGTCGACGACCATCCGGTCGTGCGCGACGGGCTGCGCGGCGTGATCGACGGCGAGCCGGACATGGCGGTCGTCGGGGAGGCCGGGCACGGCGCGGAGGCGCTGGCGCGGCTGCCCGGTTCGGGCGCCGATGTCGTCCTCATGGACCTGCGGATGCCGGTCATGGGCGGGGTCGAGGCGATCAGCGAGCTGCGGCGCACCACGCCGGACGTGCGGGTGCTGGTGCTCACCACGTTCGACACCGACAGCGACGTCCTGCCCGCGATCGAAGCCGGCGCCACCGGATACCTGCTGAAGGACACCCCGCGCGAGGAGCTCCTCCGGGCGGTCCGGGCAGCGCACCGCGGCGAGGCCGTGCTGTCGCCGGCCGTGGCCGGGCGGCTGATGGGCAGCGTGCGTGACCGCTCGGCGGAGCCTGCCCCGCAGGAGTCGCTGTCGGCGCGCGAGCTGGAGGTGCTGCGGCTCGTCGCCGAGGGTGCCACCAACCGCGAGGCCGCCAAGCAGCTGTTCATCAGCGAGGCCACGGTGAAGACGCACCTGCTGCACATCTACGCCAAGCTGGACGTCCGCGACCGCGCGTCGGCCGTCGCGGCCGGGTACCGGCGCGGATTGCTGAGCACGAGCGGCTGAGGGGGCAGCGGCACCGGCGTCACGAGCTGACGGGGATCGGCACCCGCAGCGCGTACAGCACACCGGTGCCGCTCGGGCGGAACCCGAGCCGGTGCGCGACGGCGAGGCTGCTGGCGTTGTCCGGGGACGTCGACCAGACCGGGACGCGGCCGCGCGCGCGGATGTCGGCGATCAGCGCGGCCGCGGCCGCGGAGGAGTGGCCGCGGCGCCGGTGCGCCGAGTCGGTGACCACGCCGAGCTCCTCGTACCGCGTTCCGAGGTAGAACGTCGCGGCGATCGACACCAGCCGTCCGTCGACGAACACACCGCGGGCCAGCCCCGAAGCGGCGAGGGCGGCCGGGCTGCCCCAGGTCTCGTGGATCCAGGCGCCGTCGGCCTCGAACGCGGCGATCGCGGGCGCGTCGGCCGCCCCGAGCAGCACCGCGTCGCTGCCCGGCACACCGACGTCGGCCGGCAGCTCGAACACGAGCCGGTCCCATGCCGCGACGCCTGGATCGGCGGCCCGCAGCACCGGCAGGAACTCCGCGGGGGCGGCGACGAAGCCGGCGCACCCGTCGAGCGCGTCCGGCGGCAGGCACGCCGGATCGCCGCGGAGCGCGGCGTTGCCCGGCAGCTCCGCCAGGACGACCTGCGGCGCGTCGAGGCGATCGACGCGGAACCGGCCGACGCCCGCCTGCGCCACGTGCGCAGCGATCATCGCGCCGCCCGGACGCTCCGGGGCGAACCGGGCGGCGCAGCCTGCGGTGTCCTTCGCGGGGACGACGTCCATACCGCGACTGTGCTCGCCCGCGGGGTCACGTGGCGAGCGGATTCAGCAGTGATCAGCCGGCGGTCAGGACTCCGTCTCGACGACCGTTGCACCCTCGGCGGCCTTCTGGACCGCCTCGACCCCCTTCTTCACGGCAGCCTTGGACGAGTAGCCCTGGCCGGTCGCCACGACCTCGCCGTTGCCGGCCTTCAGCCGGAACCGGAACTTGCCGTCCTTGCCCTCGTAGATCTCGAACTTCCCCGACATCGTCGCGCTCCTTCACCTGACCTGATCATGTGGGCAGATCGTTCCTGGACCGTAGCGCGACTGGAGTCTCATTGCCGGGTGCCGAACGCCGGTTCGCCTACGATGGACTCGTGCGGGGGACCATCCATCGGGCGACGGCACTCGTCATGCTGTGGTCCGCGCTGGTCGCGCTCGCCGGCGGCGTGGGGGAACCCGGTCTGATCGCCGGTGTCGTGGGGGCCGCCCTGGTCTGCGCGTGGGGCCTCGCCCACGTCGTGGCCGCCCGCACCGATCCCGCCGTGCCGGCCGTCGCCGCCCGCGCCCACCACCGGACGCTCGCCGGCCGCGCCGTACCCCGCCAGCGCGATCCCGACGCCGCAGGCCACACCCGCTCCCGAGCCCCGTCGGTCGGCACCCCGGCGGGGTAGTCGCTCGCGCACTCCGCCGGACACGTGTCCCTGTCCCGGCTGTCCTCGGAGTGCCGTCATGTCCTTCTTCGATGCCGTCCTGAACCCCGTCTACTACGCCGTCTCCGCCCTCATGCGCGCGTGGCACGGCCTCTTCTCCGCCTTCGTCGATCCGTCCGCGGCGTGGGTGCTCGCCATCGTCTTCCTCGTCGTCACCCTGCGGGCGGTGCTGCTGGTGCCGGCCATCGCCCAGCTGCGGTCCGCGGCCACCCTGCGGCGGATCGGTCCCGAACTCACCGCGCTGCGCACGCGGCACGCCGACGATCCCGTCCGGATGCTGCGCGAGACCAGCGCCCTGCAGCGCGCCCACGGCGCGTCGACCTGGCGAACGTTGCTGCCGGCGCTGGTGCAGGCGCCGGTGTTCCTCGGTCTGCTGCACGTCCTGCAGGGCTTCCACACGGGCACGGCGAACTACGCGTTCGGGCCGGTCGAGGTCGCGTCGTTCCTGGACGCGCGCATCGCCGGCGTGCCGCTGTCGGCGTACGCGGCGATGCCGGCGACGCTGCTCGACGGCTTCGGCGTCGACCGCGTCGCCGTCCTCGCGGTCGCCGTGCCGCTGCTCCTGCTGGCCGCGGCGGCCACCCACCTGACCATGCGGCAGTCGCTCGCCACCAGCACCTTCGACGGGCTTCGCTGGCTGCCGTGGCTGGCGCCGGCCGTGGCGGTCGTCGCGGGGCTGCTGTTCCCGCTCTCGGTCGGCGTCCTGCTCTACTGGCTGATCAGCAACATCTGGACGCTGGCCCAGCACCGGGTCGGCACCGCGTGGGTCGAGCGGACGGTGCCGGCGCCCGCACCGCAGCTCGTGCCGGCCGCCGCGCCCGCTCCCGGCGCGACCGGGAACCCGGGCCGGCGGCGCAGCCGGTCCCGCAGCGGGCGCCGCAAGCCCCGCCGCTGAGCCCTACGCGCGGGAACTGGTGATGGCCGAGAGGACGGCGGTGGCCTGCGCGTCGGCGCCGGCGGAGTTGGGGTGGAACGGGACCGCGACCGCCGGCTGGTTGAGCGACACCGGCAGGAACGCCTCCGCGTACCGGACGGTGGGCAGCTTGCACACGTCGTGCCCGATGGTCGCGGTGTACGTGTCGACGAGCCGCGCGCCGCCGGCCTCGGCCGCCCGCACGAGCATCGCGTTCAGCTCCTGCAGCTTCTCGGCCAGCCACACCTGGTCGGCGTTGCTCGCCTGGACCAGCGGATAGCACCCCGGACCGCGGATGCCGGCGAGGTAGTTGACCAGGAAGACGTCGGCGTCGGGGGACCGGTCGTGGACGGCCTGCAGCGCGGCCACGACCTTCGGCTCGGCCGCAGCGATGTTCTCCGACATGCGGTCCACGCCCTCGGCGGTCCACCTCGCCTTGCACGACGCGGCGAGCGGGTACGGCAACGGCAGGAGGGGTGCCACCAGCGAACCGGTGACGTTGAGGCAGTCGATCACCGCGCCGGCCAGCTCCGCGTCGTTCCCACCGATCCCGACGGTGACCAGGTCGGTGTCCGGCGTGAGGCGCGAGAGCTGCGGCGGGTTCGTGCCGCCGAACGGCAGGCCGGACTGCGGCTGGAAGAAGTGCTCGGTGGTCGCCGAGCCGCAGCTCGCGTCGAAGAACGACTCGACCTCGAGCGCCTTCGCGACCTGCTTGGGGTAGTTGAAGGTCGACTGGAAGCAGTCCACCGGCACGTACTTCCCGGTCGGCGTCCCGGCGGTGCCGAGGAGCACGACGTCGGCGGTCCACGAGTCACCGAGCGCGACGTACTTGTGGTACCCGGCCGGCGCGGCGTGCGCGACGGGCGCCTGCACGAGCAGGCCGGCCGCCACCGCGAGGAGGAGGACCGGAACGGCCCGATGACGGATTCGGGCACGCATCAACAGCCTCCGGTGCGTCGGGTGTGCCCACTCAACGACCGTGATCGACAGAGGATGCGCAGCTCGGAACGGACGTGTCTCGCAGGCCGCGCGCCGCTGCGGCAGCACGGCGGCGGCTACCGGGCAACCAGGCCGCCGGCGACAGCCTCAGCAGCAGCGGACCGCAGTCGGACGTCGCAGCCGTCGCCACCGGACCGGCCCGGGGCGCGCCTCACCGCAGCGCCCCGGGGAGTCCTACGCCGACACCGCGGGTCGGCGCCATCGACCTGGCTGGCCCTACCGGCAGAGCCCCGACCGACCACCCCGTCGCAGCGGGTGGGGCGAGCCTGCCGGCGTGGCCGCCGTCCTGAGCCGGCACACGGCGAACCTCCGCTCCACCGTCGCCCGCACTGTGGTTGACGGGGCCACCGCGGCCGCGCTCCGACCGCCCGTCGGCTGATCCCCTACGCCCGCAGTCGCAGTCCTTTCGGCGTGACCCGGAAGCCGGCCTCGGTCAGGACCTCGGCGACGTCGCTGGTGAGCGAGTGGGCGCCGTCGGCCCGTTCCACGGCGAGCGCGCCCAACCAACCCTCGTGCACCGCACCGGCGAGCGCTCGCGCGCCCGCGGCCAGCTCGTCCCGGTCGGCGGTGAACGACAGCAGGGACCGGCCGCCCCGCTCTACGTACAGGACCGGTGCCCCGTCGACCAGCACGACCAGCGATCCCGCCTTCCGCGCCGGCCGATGGCTGCTGTCGCCGACCGTGGCCGGCCACGCCAGCGCCGCACCGTAGGGCTGCGCCGGGTCGGCGGCTGCGAGCACGACAGCCGCCGGGCTCGCGCGACCGGTGGGGTGCCGAGGCGGTGGCACAGGTGGCTGCTGCCAGCCCGGCTCCGGCATCCAGCGCTCGGGCTGCTCCGCCGGTGCCTCTCCGGAGTCCCCGCCGGCGGGCGGCTCGGGTTGCCAGCGGGGCGCGGGCGGGTTCGCCGGGACCACTGCTGCGGGCACGGGCGGGGCGCTCGGCGGGCCGTCCTCACCCACCGGTCGCGACAGTGCCCGCAACCGGTCGATCGCTCCGGGCACCGCGAACTGCGCCGCGCCGAGCCCGTCGACGACGTAGCCGCGCCGCACCCGTCCCGAGTCCTCCATCGAGCGCAGCACCCGGTAGATGCCGGAGAACCCGCCGACCACCCGCTCCGTGCCCAGGGCACCGCGGGTGAGCACGCCGTGCCGCTCCAGGAACGACTCGGCGCGCGCGTGCATCCGGCGCGTCGGGTCCGGCTCCCGATCCGCGACGAGTGCCCAGCGCCCGCCCGCGGACGGCGGCCCGCTCCGGCTCGGCATCGCCGGGCGCGCGGCGCGCAACTGCGCGTACCGGCCGCGCGCCGGCGCCCGCCGGGCACGATGCGCGCTCCGCCCGCCGGACAGTCGCGCCCGCAGTGGGCCGAGCGTGTCGTTCGTGAGCAGACCTGCCCACACCAGGTCCCACAGGGCCGCGAGCAGCACGTCGTCGGCCGGGGCGGCCTCCCCGGCGTCGATCAGCACGCGGCCGGCCGCATCGGCGAGTGGGCGGAAGAACAGCGCTGCCCCGCTGTGCTCGACGGGCACGTCGAGGTCGGGCCGGCCGAGCGCGGCCAGCAGCGCCCGATGCACCGGCGTGGCGACGGCGTCGAGCTCGGGATCGGGAAGCAGCAGGTCAGCGACATCGGCCGGGGCGACGGCGAGCCAGCCGTCGCTGCCGGCGAGCGTGCCGCACCCGGTCCAGGTGACCTCGCCGGCTGCGGTCAGCTCGTCGAGCAGCGCGGGGGAGTAGCCGGGCAGGCGGGCCGGAAGCACCAGGGACTCCAGCGCGCTGGCCGGCAACGGTGCTCCGGCGAGCTGCTCGACCACGCCCAGCACGTCCTCCGGGCCGGGTGCCCGGCGCATCCGGCCCCGCCGGTCGCCGGACGTCGCGGCCTGCACGCCCTGCCAGGCCGGCAGGAACCGGCCCAGCGCGCGCGGCTCGACCGGCTCGACCTCGGCGCGCAGCCGCGCCAGCGACGCCCGCCGCAGCCGGCGCAGCACCTCGGCGTCGCAGAACTCGATGCCGTCGCTGCCCGGCCGCAGCTCGCCCCGCACCAGCCGGCCGACGCCGACCAGCCGATCGAGCACCCCGGCCACCACGGCCACACCCAGCCCGAAGCGGTGCGCCGCCGCTGCCGCCGGGAACGGCCCGTGGGTGCGGGCGTAGCGCAGCAGGAGATCGCCCAGCGGGTCGGGGACAGGCTCGGTGAACACCTCGGGCACGCCGACGGGCAGCGCCGCGCCGAGCGCGTCGCGCACCCGGCCGGCGTCCTCGACCGGCAGCCAGCGCTCCTCGCCCGCCATCCGCACCCGGATCACCCGGCGCGCCGACTCCAGCTCGCGGAGCCACTCCGGACGGACCCCGCGCAGCCCGGCCTCCTCGGTGGTGAGATCGCCGAGGAACCGCAGCAGGTCGGCTGCGCCCTCGGCATCACGGGCGTGCCGCTCCGGCGCCAACCGCTGCAGCGACGTCTCCACCTCGGCGAGCACGGCCGGGTCCAGGAGCTCGCGGATCGCCTCGGTGCCGAGCAGTTCGGCGAGCAGCGTGGAGTCGAGCGCCAGCGCGGCCGCCCGCCGCTCGGCCAGCGGCGCGTCCATCTCGTAGAGGAACATCCCGACGTAGCCGAACAGCAGGCTCCGCGCGAACGGCGACGGCGCCGGGGTCTGCACCTCGACCATCCGCACCCGCCGCGACTCGACGTCGCCCATCAGCTGCTTCAGCCCGGGCAGGTCGTAGACGTCCTGCACGCACTCGCGCATCGCCTCGAGCGTGACGGGGAAGCCCTCGTACTTGCTGGCCACGGTGAGCAGCTGCGATGCGCGCTGACGCTGCTGCCAGAGCGGGGTGCGGCGCCGCGGATCGCGCCGCGGCAGCAGCAGCGCCCGCGCCGCGCACTCCCGGAACCGGGCCGCGTACAGCGACGACGACCCCAGCTCGGCCACGACGATCTGCTCCACCTCACCGGGGTCGAGCAGGACGTCCTCGACCGTCGGCACGATCTCGGCGCCGGACTCGTCGACCGCGTCGGGCAGGCGCAGCACGATGCCGTCGTCGCCGGCGGCGGCCCGTGCCTCCACGCCGCGCCGCTCGCGCATGCGTGCCGAGATCGCCAGCGCCCACGGCCCGTTGACCTGCGAGCCGAACGGCGAGTGCACCACGAGCTGCCAGTCGCCCAGCTCGTCACGGAACCGCTCCACCATGATCGTGCGGTCGCTCGGCACCTGGCGTGTGGCCTCGCGCTGCTCGCGCAGGTAGGCCAGCAGGTTGTCGGCCGCCCACTCGTCGAGCCCGGCGGCGGCTGCCCGCCCCCGGGCCGCGTCGTCGTCGAGCGCGGCCATCTCGCGCACGAAGGCGCCGACGGCACGGCCCAGCTCCAGCGGGCGCCCGATCGACTCGCCGCGCCAGAACGGCATGCGGCCCGGTTGACCCGGCGCCGGGGTGACGATGACCCGGTCGTGCGTGATGTCCTCGACGCGCCAGCTGGAGGTGCCCAGCAGGAACACGTCGCCGACGCGGGACTCGTAGACCATCTCCTCGTCTAGCTCGCCGACCCGCGAACCCGCACCGTCTGCCCCGCCCGGGGTCATCACCGTGAACAGCCCACGGTCCGGGATCGTGCCGCCGGAGGTGACGGCGAGCCGCTGCGCGCCCGGCCGGCCGCTCAGCTCGTCGGTGACGCGGTCCCAGGTGATGCGGGCCCGCAGCTCACCGAACTCCTCAGACGGGTAGCGCCCGGCGAGCATGTCGAGCACCGCGTGCAGCGCCGAATCGGGCAGCGCCGCGAATGGCGCAGCCCGTCGCACCACCGCCGCCAGATCGGCCAGATGCCAGCTCTCCAGCGCCACCATCGCCACGATCTGCTGAGCCAGCACGTCGAGCGGGTTGCGGGGGTAGCGCATCGACTCGATCGCCCCGCCCGACATGCGCTCGGCGACGACCGCGCAGGAGACGAGGTCGCCCCGGTACTTGGGGAACACGACGCCGCGGGAGATCGCTCCCACCCGGTGGCCGGCCCGGCCGACCCGCTGCAGCCCCGACGCGACGCTCGGCGGTGCCTCCACCTGCACGACGAGGTCGACCGCGCCCATGTCGATCCCGAGCTCCAGGCTGGAGGTGGCCACCACGCACGGCAGGAGCCCGCTCTTGAGCTCCTCCTCGACGAGGGTGCGCTGCTCGCGGGCCATCGAGCCGTGGTGGGCCTTCGCGACGGTGGGTGCCGCGCCGCCGCCGATCCCGGAGGCCCCGACCGCCTCCGCGGGGAAGGTGTCGAGATCGATCATCTCCTCAGCGTCCTCGGCGGCCAGCTCGTTGAGCCGCGAGGTCAGGCGTTCCGCCAGCCGTCGCGAGTTGGCGAAGACGATCGTCGACCGGTGTGCTCGGACCAGCTCCAGCAGCCGCCGCTCGACCGCAGGCCAGATCGACGGGCGCTGCGCCGTGCCCGCCGCCGAGCCGACCACTTCCTCGTCGCTGCTCCCTGGTGCCGGCCGCTCGTCGAGCGCGGCGAGATCGGGCACCGGCACCTCGACGGCGACCTCGATCGTCTTCGGGATCGGTGGCGACACCACCTCGACCGGCCGGGCGCCGGCCAGGAACGTGGACACCTCGTCGATGGGTCGCACGGTGGCCGAGAGCCCGATGCGCTGTGCGGGCTGTTCGAGCAGCTCGTCGAGCCGTTCCAGCGACAGCGCCAGGTGCGCCCCGCGCTTTGTGCCGGCCACCGCGTGCACCTCGTCGAGGATCACCGTGCGCACGCCCCGCAGCGACTCCCGCGCCGCGGAGGTGAGCAGCAGGAACAGCGACTCCGGGGTGGTGACGAGCACGTCGGGCGGGGTACGGGCGAACAACCGGCGCTCGTCGGCCGGGGTGTCGCCCGTGCGCATGCCCACCGTGATGTCGGGGACGGGCAGGCCGAGCCGCTGCGCGGCCTGCCGGATGCCGGCCAGCGGAGAGCGCAGGTTGCGCTGGACGTCGACCGCGAGTGCCTTCAGCGGCGACACGTACAGCACCCGGCAGCGCCGGACCGCCTCCGCGGGCGGCGGCTCGGCAGCCAGCCGGTCGAGCGCCCACAGGAACGCGGCGAGGGTCTTGCCCGAGCCCGTCGGCGCGACGACCAGCGCGTGCTTCCCCGCCTGCGCGGCCTGCCAGGCCCCTTCCTGGGCGGCGGTCGGCGCGACGAAGGCACCCCGGAACCACTCCTGGGTGGCGGGGGAGAACCCTTCGAGCGCCGACGGTCCGGTCACGGCAACCATCATGCGCCCGACCCCCGACAGTTTCCGCCCGCCTCCGATCTGCGCAGGTCAGGGCAGGTGCGCGGAGGCGAACTCGGCCAGCGCCGGGGTGGCACCGCTGCCGGGCCGGTAGGTGCAGGCGAGTCCGATCGCCACCACGTCACCGGTGTCCAGCAGCCGCCGGACCGCCGTGCCCAGCATCGCCAGCGGTACCCCGCCCGGCACCGGGAACAGGAGGCCCGGCACCTCGGCCGGATCGCAGACGTCGACGTCGAGGTGCAGGTAGCAGGGCCGATCCGGGAGCGGCACGGCGTCCCCGCCGACGTGCCGGATGGCCGATCCGGCGAGGAACTCGGCCTCCGGCGGGTCGAGATCACGCCCGTCGACGAGCACGACGTCGGCCTCGGCGACCGGCCGCAGCGCGAGGGCGTCGGGGACGGTCCGGTCGGCCCCTCCGACGAGCTGCCGGATCGGCATCCCGCCGAGGTAGCCCGACGTGGAGGTCTGCGGGGTCTGCACGTCGCCGTGCGCGTCGAACCACACCAGTGCAGGGTCCGTGCCGGCCCGCTGGAGGCCCGCCACGACGCCCAACGACGTCGTGCAGTCCCCGGAGAGCACGATCGGTACCCGTCCCGCCGCCCGTTCCACGGCCACCGCCTGCGCCACCTGCTCGTAGAGCACGGCCATGCGCTCCCAGGGACCGCCGGCGGGCAGCGGCGGGTCCAGCACCAGGTCCGGGCGCAGCGGTGGTTCGAAGTCGGGGAGTCGCTCGTCGAGGTGGAACGGGACGGACAGGACGCTCATACCCCGATCCCACCACTGCCCGGACCGCCCGTCCGCAGGATTCCTGCCGTCCGACGACAAGCCCCGGCCACGCTCACTTGCGCCGGTTGATGAACCACCAGCGGACGACGGTGGCGAGCGACGCCACGATCGCGAGCAGGGCGAACACCTGCCACAACGGCGAGGACAGATCGGTCATCTCGGTCATCTCGCCACCCAGCGTGCCACGGCAGCGCCGTACGCGGGCGGCGGAGCCGGCCAGTCGAGCGCCTGCCCGTCGACGGCGCCGGGCGGCCGGGCGAGCGTGAGTGTCCCGTCGGCCGTCGGCACGTCGACGAGGTAGGGCGCGGGATCGACGTCCTCGACGTGGCCGGGCTCGCCGCGCGGGAGGCTCTGCAGCCACGCCGCCGTCCCGGCCAGCGCGAACCGGACGTGCGGGGTCCCGCCGGTCGCCCGTTGGCGACGCAGGCAGAGCAGCGCCGCCGCGGCGACGAGGTAGCCGGTGGCGTGGTCGAGCAGCTGGCAGGGCAGTGTCCCCGGCGCGTCCGCGCTGCCTTCGTCGACGGCGATGCCGCACGCTGCCTGGACGAGCGAGTCGAACCCGCGCCGGGCACCCCACGGCCCGCGGTGGCCCCAGGCCGACAACGTCACCACGACCAGGCCCGGGAACCGCTGGGCGAGGGCCTCGGGAGCCAGCCCGAACCGGTCGAGCGCGCCGGGCCGGTATCCGGTGACCACCACGTCGGCGCCGGTCAGCAGCTCCTCCAGCACTGCGCCGGATGCGCCGAGGTCCAGCAGCGCGCTGCGCTTGCCCGGCAGTGCCTCCCAGGCCTGCGCGGGGATCTCGGGCCGGTCGGGCGGGTCCAGGCGCAGCACGTCGGCGCCGTGGACGGCGAGCGTGCGGGTGCCGACCGGCCCGGCGATGACCCTGGTGAGGTCGAGCACCCGGGGCCTGCGCTCCGGCCGGGGCGCCGCCGGCCCGAGGTCCGCGTGCTCGACGAGCGGGGGCGGCTCGCCGACCGTGGCGCGCCACTGCGCCGTCGTGCGGACCGCAGCGCCGACCCCGCCTGCCGCGTGCAGCGCCGTCTCCAGCTCGACGGCCGGCCAGGCCGCGATCGCCGCCGTGGCCTCCTCGTCGGTCGCTGCGTCGAGGACGCGCAGCGCGGCAGCGCGGTGCCACGGGTAGTTGGCGTGCAGCCGGATCCAGCCGTCCGCGCACCGATGGAACGCCGACAGGGGAGCGAACCCGCTGCCCGGCGACCGCCCGTCGATCCGCAGGTGCCGCTCGCTGCGCAGAGCCACGGCGAGCCCACGGGTGTCCAGCACGACCGGGGAACGGGTACCGGCGAGCAGGCTCGCCCCCACCGCGGCGGCACCGGCGACAGTCACCGCGTGCCGCGCCGGGAGCGTTTCCGCTGGTCCGACGATCTGCAGGCGGTCGAGATCCGCGGGGTCGCCGCCCAGCGCGGCCCACACCCGTGCGGTGCCGAGCCGTGCGTCGGTCATGGTCGCAGCGTGCCATCTACCGTGGCGGGGTGCGACTGACCCACTTCCGCGATCTCATGGAGACCGAGTTCGGTCCCGCGCGTGCCGCCGCTGTGGCACGCGACCACGTGTTCGCCCAGCTCGGCGACCGGACGGTCGAGCAGGCGCTGGAGTTCGGCATCGACCCGCGCGAGGTCTGGAAGGCCGTCTGCGAGGTCTACGACGTGCCGCCGGCCCGGCGCTGAGACGTGTTCTCCTCCCGCGCGCGCCGGTGGGCGCGGGATCCTAGCCGTCCGGCGTGTCAGTTTCCGCTTTCGAACACCCGTTCGCTAGGATGTTGTCCACATCGGGGGTCGGCCATCCACAGATCCGGAGGTCGTCCGCGAAATGTCGGTGGTCGCCTCTACCGTCATTTCCATCAGCACGATTCGTTCCCCGCATGACATGACGTGAGACATGACCGGCATACCGAGCACGAGGTGGAGACGGCGATGACCGCACCCGACCGCGAGAAGGCGCTGCAGCTCGCCCTCGCCCAGATCGAGAAGAACCACGGCAAGGGCTCGGTGATGCGCCTCGGCGACGACACCCGCCCACCGATCGGCGTCGTCCCCACGGGGTCGATCGCCCTCGACGTCGCGCTGGGCGTGGGCGGCCTGCCCCGCGGGCGCATCATCGAGATCTACGGCCCGGAGTCCAGCGGTAAGACCACGGTCGCCCTGCACGCCGTGGCCAACGCGCAGGCCAACGGGGGCATCGCGGCGTTCATCGACGCCGAGCACGCCCTCGACCCGGAGTACGCGAAGGCCCTGGGTGTCGACACCGACGCCCTGCTGGTCTCGCAGCCCGACACGGGTGAGCAGGCGCTGGAGATCGCCGACATGCTGATCCGCTCCGGCGCGCTCGACATCATCGTCGTCGACTCGGTGGCCGCGCTCGTGCCTCGCGCCGAGATCGAGGGCGAGATGGGCGACAGCCACGTCGGCCTGCAGGCGCGGCTGATGAGCCAGGCGCTGCGCAAGATCACCGGCGCGTTGAGCTCCTCGGGCACCACCATGATCTTCATCAACCAGCTGCGCGAGAAGATCGGCGTGATGTTCGGTTCGCCGGAGACCACGACGGGTGGTAAGGCGCTCAAGTTCTACGCGTCCGTGCGGCTCGACATCCGCCGCATCGAGACGTTGAAGGACGGCACCGACATGGTCGGCAACCGCACCCGCGTCAAGGTCGTGAAGAACAAGGTCGCGCCGCCGTTCAAGCAGGCCGAGTTCGACATCCTCTACGGCGTCGGCATCAGCCGGGAGGGTTCGCTCGTCGACGTGGGCGTGGAGCAGGGCATCGTCCGCAAGTCCGGTGCCTGGTACACCTACGAGGGCGACCAGATGGGCCAGGGCAAGGAGAACGCCCGCAAGTTCCTGCGGGAGAACCCCGACGTCGCGGCCGAGATCGAGAAGCGCATCAAGGAGAAGCTCGGCGTCGGCCCGCAGGTCGACGCGCCGAGCGTGGATGCCGTGCCGGCCCCGGTCGACTTCTGAGCGGAGCAGGTGGGGTGAGCGGCGGTTCGTTCCGGCTCGACCAGGTCCGCACGGGGAAAGGCACCGAGGAGGGCGAGTTCGGCGGCCCACCCGAGGTGGCCTCCCTGGCCGGGATCGCCGGTCAGCAGGCCGAGGTCGGCGCCACCGCGGAACTCGCCGAGTTCGGCGGTGCGCCCGGGCCGGCCGCGGAGGTGGCCGACCTGCGGGCCGCCGGCGATGGCGTAGCAGGTGCGACCACGGTGTCGGCCGCCGAGCTTGCGGTCGGCACCGGGCCCGTTGCCGAGCGCTCGGCGACCGTCGCCGACCTGGCCCGGATGATCGGCCGAGCGAGCCGGGCGAGTGGCGTCGGCAAGGCGGACGACCGCCGCCGGGCCGCCCGCTCCGACGGCGGGTCGGGCACGGTGGCGGAGCGTCGGCGTCCTCGGCCGGTTGATTACCAGGCCGCGGAGCCGCACCCCGAGCACGAGACCGGGTCGCGGGCCGAGCGCCGCAAGGCCCGCAGCGAGCGCGCCGCGGAGCAGGCCAGGGCCGCGATCGAGGCCGATCCGGTCGGGGTGGCGCGGGAGATCTGCCTGCGCCTGCTCACCGACCGGGCCCGCACCCGTCAGGAGCTGGCGCAGGCGCTGCAGCGCAAGGGGATCCCCGACGAGGCCGCCGAGGCGGTGCTGTCCCGCTTCGACGAGGTGGGCCTGATCGACGACGCCGCGTTCGCCGGGCAGTGGGTGCGGTCGCGGCACCGTGCTCGCGGGCTGTCCCGGCGGGCGATCGCGGTCGAGCTGCGCCGCAAGGGCATCGACGACGAGGTGGCAGAGGAGGCGCTGGAGGAGGTCGACCCCGCGGCCGAGGAGGCCCGGGCCCACGACCTGGTCGTGAAGAAGCTGCGATCGATGGCCGTCACGACCGCCGAGGAGCAGCAGTCGGCGGCCCGTCGACTGGTCGGGATGCTGGCCCGCAAGGGCTACGGGGCCGGCGTGGCGTACGGCGTCGTCCGGCGGGCACTGGCCGAGCGGGGTGCCGAGCTGGAGGAGGAGATTCACCCGGACGGGTAGTCGGGCCGAGTCTGCGCGTTGGGCCGGCAACCGTCGGTGTCCGACGTTACCGTCTGGTACATGGCTCTCCGCGCTCGCGACATCATGACCACCCGCGTGGTGACCGTGCGTGCCGACGCTCCCCTGGCACGTGCGGAACAGCTGTTCAAGGAGTACAGCTTCAGTGCTTTGCCGGTCCTGGACCGCTCCAGCCGGCTCGTCGGCATCATCAGCGGGATCGACATCCTGCGGCACCGGGCCGACCGCGGCACCGAGTCCGGCGACGCCATCGTGGCCGACGTCATGACGGCCGACGTGATCACGATGAAGCCCGACGCGAACATCTCGATCCTCACCCACCGGCTCCGCGCCTACGGCGAGCTGCGGGTGATGCCGATCGTCGATCGGGGCCACCTGGTCGGCGTCATCACCCGCAGCGACCTGCTGCGTCCCCGCCGGCGCGGCAGCCCCTTGGCCCGGGCCGCCGGGTGGGCGATCGGCACCGCGCGCGGCGGCGCGGCCAAGGCGGAGGAGTCGGCGACGCTGACGGCGGCGCGGCGGCCGCCGCGGCACGAGTCGCCCGACTGGAACCGGGAGCTGAACGTCGCCGACGTCATGACGGCCGGCGACCTGATCACGGCTCGGGCCGACATGAGCACCGACCAGGCGATCGACCTGCTGACGAAGCACCGGTTCTCGTCGCTGCCGGTGGTCTCGGGCGACGGCAAGCTGGTCGGCCTCGTCAGCGAGGCCGACCTGCTCCGCGACCCGCTGGACGGCCGTCGCTCCACCCGGGCCCGGACGGTCGGCGGCGCGATGACCCGCGAGGTCGTCACGGTGCCGCCGGAGGCGTCGGTGCAGGTGCTGCTCGGGGAGTTCGTGGAACGCGGGCTGCGGGTGGTCCCGGTGGTGTCGAGGGGCCGGCTGGTCGGGATCGTCAGCCGGTCCGACCTGCTCTGACCGCGTATTTACACGATCGGGACGGGGGAACGACGCTAGGTTCCGGTCGTGACGTTGACCTCGGCCGCCAAGGCCTTGTGGTCGATGGTGCTGCTCCGCGGTGTGCTCGCCGTCCTGCTCGGTCTGGTCGCCCTGCTGGCACCGGGGATCGCGCTGCTCGGGCTCATCGTGCTGTTCGGCGTCTACGCGATCCTCGACGGCGTCACGGCGATCGTCGCCGGTGTGCGAGCCCGCGCCGTGATGCCGCACTGGGGGTGGCTGGTCGCGCAGGGCGTGGTCAGCCTGCTCGCGGGTGTCGTCGCGCTGGTGTGGCCGGGTGCCACGGCGCTGACGATCCTGGTGCTGATCGGGGTCTGGGCGATCGTGGTGGGCGTGGCGGAGATCGCCGGTGGCCTCGGTGCCCGGCGCATGGGCGCGGTCGACTGGGGTTGGACGGTGGCCGGCGGCGTGCTCGGCGTCCTGTTCGGGATCGCGCTGCTCGTGCAGCCGGGAGCGGGGATCCTGGCGTTCGTGTGGCTGCTCGGCGCGTTCGCCGTGGTGTTCGGCGTCGTCGTGATCGTGTGGGCGTTCCGCCTCCGATCACTCGCGCGTCAGGTCGACGCGGCAGCGTGATCAGCTGTCGCGCGGACGCAGCACCTGGACGTCACCGGCCAGACCCCCGGCGCTCGACAGCTCGTCGAGGAAGTCGAGCAGGGTGAGCCGGAACGCCGCAGTGGCGTGGGTCGGTGTGAGGTCGGCGCGGCGGGCGAGCGCCACCGTGCGGTAGACCGGCGGGGTGAGCACGGTGCGTCGCAGCCGCGGTCGTCCGGCGAACACGAGATCGGGCACCACGGCGACGCCGGTGCCGGCCTCGACCAGGCGCAGCATGGCGTCCATCTCGCCACCCTGCACCGCGATGTGCGGGGTGATGCCGGCCTCGCGGAACGCGCGCAGGGCGGTCTCGCGGACGTCGTAGCCGGGGCGAGGGAGCACGAGGGGGCGGCGGGCGAGCTCGCGGAGCCCGACGGACCCGCGGCCCGAGATCGGCGCAGCGGCCGCGGGGGAGGCGATCGACAGCCGTTCCCGGAGCACCGGCTCGGTCGCCAGGCTGGGGTCGACGCCCTCGCTCGGCACGATCACCAGCGCGACGTCGAGGTCGCCGCGGACGAGCCCGGCCACCAGCGGTTGCGAGCCGCTCTCGGTGAGCTCCAGCCGGATCTCGGGGTGCTGCTCGTGGAACACGCGCAGCACGTCGGCGAGCACACCGATGCAGAGCGACGGGGTGGCGCCGACACGCACGCGACCACGCCGCAGCCCGACGATCTCGGCGACCGTGCGTCGGGCGCCGGCGGCGTCGGCGAGCATGCGGCGCGCGAGCGGCAGCACGGCCTCGCCGGCGGGGGTGAGGGTGGGCCCGTCGCGGCCCCCGCGGTCGACGAGCTGGGCGCCGAGATCGTCTTCCAGGGCCCTGAGCTGCCGCGACAGTGTGGGTTGGGCCACGCCGATGGCCTCGGCCGCGCGAGTGAAGCTGCCCACGTCGGCGACGGCGAGGAAGTACGCGAGCTGCTGAAGTGTCACTCGCATAGCGTACGGCTATCGCTTGAACCATTCCGATGCATTGGACGTCGAGGACCCGCACGCTCAGGCTCAGCGCATGGTGACTCTCGGCCAGCGGGCCCCGGCGCGTCCGGCCCATCCCGTGCGCGTGACCTCGGTGCAGTTGAAGCTGGTCATGGCCGTGAGCGGCGCGATCATGCTCGGGTTCCTCGTCCTGCACATGATCGGGAACCTGAAGCTGTTCCTGGGCGCCGCTGCGATCGACGAGTACTCCGCGTGGCTGCGCACGATGCTCGAACCGGCAGTGCCGTACGGCACGGTTCTGTGGATCCTCCGGATCGTGCTGCTGGCCGCCGTGGTCGGCCACATCGCCTCGGCGATCGTCCTGACCCGCCGCGCGCACCGGGCTCGCCCCGTGAAGTACGCGCACCGCCACCCGGTCAACGGCAGCTACGCCGCGCGCACGATGCGCTGGGGCGGGGTGATCATCGCGCTGTTCGTCGTCTACCACCTGCTCGACCTGACGACGGGCACGCTGAACCCGCACGGCGTGCACGGCGAGGTCGCGAACAACCTGGTCGCCGACTTCGCGCTCGACCGCTGGTACGTGACGCTGTTCTACGTGCTGGCCGTCGTCGCGGTCGGGTTCCACGTCCGGCACGGCCTGTGGAGCGCGCTGCAGACGATCGGCCGCTCCAGTGCCGCCACGCAGGCGACGCTCAAGGGCGTGGCGCTGGCCGTCGCGGTCGTGCTGACCGCCGGGTTCCTCTCCGTTCCGTTCGCCGTGATGACTGGGCTGGTGAGCTGATGACCTACAGCGACTACACCGTCGGCGAGCCGATCGCCGACACCAAGGCTCCCGAAGGGCCGGTCGAGCGCCGCTGGGAGGACCGCCGCTTCGGCGTGAAGCTGGTGAACCCGGCCAACAAGCGCAAGCTGACGGTCATCGTCGTGGGCACCGGCCTGGCGGGCGGCAGCGCGGCGGCGAGCCTGGCGGAGCTGGGCTACCACGTGAAGTCGTTCTGCTACCAGGACAGCCCGCGTCGCGCGCACTCGATCGCCGCGCAGGGCGGCATCAACGCCGCGAAGAACTACCGCAACGACGGCGACAGCGTGCACCGCCTCTTCTACGACACGGTGAAGGGCGGCGACTTCCGCGCGCGCGAGTCGAACGTGCACCGGCTCGCCGAGATCAGCGTCGAGATCATCGACCAGTGCGTCGCGCAGGGGGTGCCGTTCGCCCGCGAGTACGGCGGCCTCCTGGACAACCGCTCGTTCGGCGGCACGCAGGTCTCCCGCACGTTCTACGCGAAGGGCCAGACCGGCCAGCAGCTGCTGCTCGGCGCCTACCAGGCACTGGAGCGCCAGATCGACGCCGGCGGCGTGGAGATGTTCGCCCGTCACGAGATGCTCGAGCTGATCGTGATCGACGGACGCGCCCGCGGGATCGTCGTGCGCGACATGGTGACCGGCGAGATCGAGACCCACCTCGCCGACGCCGTGGTGCTCGCCTCCGGCGGCTACGGCAACGTGTTCTTCCTCTCGACGAACGCCAAGGGCTGCAACGTCACCGCGAGCTGGCGGGCGCACCGCAAGGGCGCCTACTTCGCGAACCCCTGCTACACGCAGATCCACCCGACCTGCATCCCGGTCAGCGGCGACCACCAGTCGAAGCTCACGCTGATGTCGGAGTCGCTGCGCAACGACGGCCGCGTGTGGGTGCCGAAGGCGCACGGCGACAAGCGCGCCCCCGGCGACATCCCCGAGGACGAGCGCGACTACTTCCTGGAGCGCCGCTACCCGGCGTTCGGCAACCTGGTGCCCCGCGACATCGCCTCGCGCGCCGCGAAGAACGTGTGCGACGAGGGCCGCGGCGTCGGCCCGACGGGCCTGGGCGTCTACCTCGACTTCGCCGACGCGATCTCCCGGATGGGCCGGGCCGCGGTGGCGGCGAAGTACGGGAACCTGTTCCAGATGTACCAGCGCATCACCGGCGAGGACCCGTACGAGGTCCCGATGCGGATCTTCCCGGCGGTGCACTACACGATGGGCGGGCTGTGGGTCGACTACGACCTGCAGTCGACGATCCCCGGCCTGTTCGTGATCGGCGAGGCCAACTTCTCCGACCACGGCGCCAACCGGCTCGGTGCGTCCGCGCTGATGCAGGGCCTGGCCGACGGCTACTTCGTGCTGCCGACGACGATCGGTGACTACCTCGCCCGCGGCGTGCCGAAGCTGGCCGGCGACGAGCCGGAGATCACCGAGGCGCAGACCGCGGTGCGCGAACGCATCGAGAAGCTGCTCTCCATCGACGGCACCCGCACGGTCGACTCGTTCCACCGCGAGCTCGGCCACATCATGTGGGACCTGTGCGGCATGGAGCGCACGGAGGCGGGCCTGCGCAAGGCGCTGGAGCGCATCCCCGAGCTCCGCCGCGAGTTCTGGGAGAACGTCAAGGTGCCGGGCTCGGCCGAGACGCTCAACCAGGCGCTGGAGAAGGCCGGCCGGGTCGCCGACTTCCTGGAGCTGGGCGAGCTGATGTGCCTGGACGCCCTGCACCGCAGCGAGTCGTGCGGTGGCCACTTCCGCGCCGAGAGCCAGACCCCCGACGGCGAGGCGCTGCGCGACGACGAGCACTTCTCCTACGTCGCGGCCTGGGAGTTCACCGGCAGCGGCGCCGCGCCGGTGCTGCACAAGGAAGACCTGGTCTTCGAGTACGTCCACCCCAGCCAGAGGAGTTACGCGTGAGGCTCACGCTCAAGGTCTGGCGCCAGGCCGGCCCGGACGACCGCGGGAAGCTCGTCACCTACCGGGTCGACGACGCCGACGAGGACATGTCGTTCCTCGAGCTCATCGACGTGCTCAACGAGCAGCTCACGCTCGACGGGGCCGAGCCGGTGGCCTTCGACCACGACTGCCGCGAGGGCATCTGCGGCGCCTGCAGCATGGTGATCAACGGCGAGCCGCACGGCCCGCAGAAGGCCACGACCACCTGCCAGCTGCACCTGCGGCACTTCCGCGACGGCGAGACGATCACCGTCGAGCCGTTCCGCGCCGGCGCGTTCCCGGTGGTGCGCGACCTCGTGGTGGACCGCTCGGCGTTCGACCGCGTGATCGCCTCCGGCGGCTACATCTCCGCCCCGACGGGCACCGCGCCGGACGCGCACGCCGTGCCCGTCCCGAAGGCGCAGGCCGACCGCGCGTTCACCGCGGCCGCGTGCATCGGGTGTGGGGCCTGCGTGGCCGCGTGCCCGAACGGGTCGGCGTCGCTGTTCCTCGGCGCGAAGATCACCCACCTCGGCGAGCTGCCGCAGGGTCAGCCCGAGCGCGACTCGCGGGTGCTCGCGATGGTCGAGCAGCACGACGCGGAGGGCTTCGGCGGCTGCACCAACACCGGTGAGTGCGCGGTGGCCTGCCCGAAGGAGATCCCCCTGGACGTGATCTCGCAGCTCAACCGCGACTTCGTGAACGCGAAGCGACACGCGCACCGCTCCGCGTGAGGGAGATCAGCAGCAGCACCGCGAGGACCGCCGACCCGCCGTCCGTCACGAGGGTGGGCAGCAGGCCGAGCGGGCCGAACCGCTCGTAGGTGGCCTGCAGCACCACCCACGGCACCATGCCGGCGACGACCCCGAGCGCCTGACCCACGGTGACCGCGAGCGCGAGCCAGAACGTCCAGGCCCCCCCACGGACCGCCGCGAGCAGCAGCAGGTTCGCCACCAGGAACGCGACGCCGACGATGCGCAGCGTCGCGACCAGCTCGGGCGCGCCCGCGGCGATCTCCGCCGGCGTTCGGCCGGCCAGCGCCATTGCGCGGCCGACCGTCTCCTCGGTGATGATCAGCCACGTCTGCGCGGCCGTGCCCAGCGCGAAGACGAGCCCGCAGGCTGCGGTGAGGACCTGCAGCGGGCGGGTCCAAAGGCGTGCCCTCACGATTCCCCCTATCGCCGATAGGGAGCAATCTATCACCGATAGGGTGAGCAGATGGCGCTCGATCCCGCCCGCATCACGGAGGCTGCCGTCGCGCTGCTCGACGAGGTCGGCCTCGACGCGCTCTCCACGCGCCGGCTGGCCGCCCGGCTGGGCATCGCGTCGCCGAGCCTCTACTGGCACGTCAAGGACAAGGCGGCGCTGCTCGACCTCGTGGCCGAGGCGATCTGCGCCGACGCGTTCGCGATCGACCCGGCGCTGTCCTGGCGCGACCAGCTGGCCACAGGCCTGCGTCAGTTCCGCGCGATGCTGCTCGCGCACCGCGACGCCGCCCGGCTGCTGCGCGACCGGCCGCCGCGCGGCCCGCACCGCCTCGGGCACGTCGAGACGACCCTGACCATCCTGCTCGACGCCGGGTTCACCGAGGAGGACGCCGCAGGCATCGCGCGGCTGCTCACCGCCCACGTGCTCGACTCCGTGCCGGCCGGCGGCCCGCCCGCTGCGCGCACGGAGTGGCCGGACCTCGCCGGCTACCCGAGTCTCCGCCGGGTGGCGCCCACGTTCGCGTCCCAGACCGCCGACGCGGTCTTCGAGCTGGGCGTGGAGATCATCCTCGACGGCCTGGCGGCACGCGTAGCGTCGCAGTCGTGAGCGCGCAGGACGACCGGCCCGTGGCCGTGGTGACCGGGGCGAACCGCGGCATCGGACGGGAGGTCGCGCGGCAGCTGGCCGCGCGCGGCCACCGCGTCGTGGTCGGCTCCCGCGACCTCGACCGTGGTCGCCGCGTGGCAGCGGAGCTGGGCGTGACGGCCTGCCGGCTCGACGTCGCCGACGACGCGAGCGTCGCGGCCATGGCCGAGGAGGTGACCAGCGCGTTCGGCCGGGTCGACGTGCTGGTCAACAACGCCGCGATCGACTACGACACCGACGCCCGCGCCGTCACCGCCGACCTGGCACGCGTGCACGCGGCGTTCGAGACGAACCTGTTCGGGGCCTGGCGCACCGCGCTGGCGCTGCTGCCGCTGCTGCGCCGCAGCCCGCACCCGCGGATCGTCAACGTCTCCAGCGAGGGCGGCTCGCTCGCGTCGATGGGTGGCGGCACCCCGGCGTACAGCACGTCGAAGGCGGCGCTGAACGCGTTGACCCGGGTGCTGGCCGCGGAGCTGCGCGGGCAGCGCGTGCTGGTGAACGCCGTCTGCCCCGGGTGGGTCGCGACCGACATGGGCGGGCCCGGCGGCCGTCCGGTGCGCGAGGGCGCGGCCGGCGTCGTGTGGGCGGCCACCCTGCCCGACGGCGGACCGACCGGTGGGTTCTTCCGGGACGGGCACCCGCTGCCCTGGTGATCACCGGCGGCGGGTGAAACACGTCACGATCAGCATCACAGCGGTGTCACCCGGTAGGGCTGAGGGGGTCCGTTCGTCGTAGGCTCCCGGCAAGTTTTCAGCCCCGTCGCCGTGGGACCCGCCCGCGACGGCGGTACCGGGAAGACGAGGAACCCACTGACGTGTCATCCACCACAGACGCGTCCGCTGGTCGGGCGCAGATCGCGGAACGCACTCTCCGAACCGATCGGTGGTGGTTCCCGCCCTTGCGGGACTTCACCCTCCTCGTCTTGTGGGTCGCCTACGCGACCGTGCGGGCGTTCCAGCAGGACTGGTACTTCACGACCGACCAGAACTTCAGCTACCTGACGCCGTTCTACTCGCCGTGCTTCTCGCTCGGCTGCGTGCCGGAGGCGTCGCACTTCGGGCAGTTCCTGCCGGACTGGTGGTTCCTGCCCTACGCGGCGCTGACGCTGCCGTTCCTGCTGCTGTTCCGCCTCACCTGCTACTACTACCGCAAGGCCTACTACCGGGCCTTCTGGCTGTCGCCGCCGGCCTGCGCCGTCGCCGAGCCGCACGCGAAGTACACGGGTGAGACGCGGTTCCCGCTGCTCGGGCAGAACCTGCACCGCTACTTCTTCTACGCCGCCGCGATCATCTCGGTGATCAACACCTACGATGCGGTGGTCGCCTTCATCAACAAGGACGGCAGCTTCGGCCTCGGGCTGGGCAACATCATCCTGCTGGCCAACGTGATCCTGCTGTGGGCGTACACGGCCTCGTGCCACTCCTGCCGGTCGATCATCGGCGGGCGCCTGAACCACTTCTCCAAGCACCCGCTGCGCTACAAGGCGTGGGGCTTCGTCTCGAAGCTCAACGAGAAGCACATGCAGCTGGCGTGGACGACACTGGCCTCCCTGGCCATCACGGACTTCTACATCATGGCCGTCTCGGCCGGGTGGATCTCCGACCTGCGGATCGTGGGGTGACGCACCGATGACAACACCGAGTGAAGAGATCGAACGCCACGAGTACGACGTCGTCGTCATCGGTGCCGGCGGTGCCGGCCTGCGGGCCGCGATCGAGGCCCGGTTGCAGGGCAAGCGCACCGCGATCATCACGAAGTCGCTGTTCGGCAAGGCGCACACCGTGATGGCCGAGGGTGGTTGTGCCGCGGCGATGGGCAACGCCAACCCGAACGACAACTGGCGCGTGCACTTCGGCGACACCATGCGCGGCGGCAAGTTCCTCAACAACTGGCGCATGGCCGAGCTGCACGCCAAGGAGGCGCCGGACCGCGTCTGGGAGCTGGAGACCTATGGCGCGCTGTTCGACCGCACCCCGGACGGCAAGATCAGCCAGCGCAACTTCGGCGGCCACTCGTACCCGCGGCTCGCGCACGTCGGCGACCGGACGGGCCTGGAGCTGATCCGCACGCTGCAGCAGAAGATCGTGTCGCTGCAGCAGGACGACTTCAAGGAGACCGGCGACTACGAGTCGCACATCAAGGTCTTCCACGAGACCACGATCACCGACCTGTTCAAGACGGACGGGCGGATCGCGGGCTGCTTCGGCTACTTCCGCTCCACCGGCAACTTCGTCCGCTTCGACGCGCCGGCGATCGTGCTGGCCACCGGCGGGGTCGGCAAGAGCTACTCGGTCACGTCGAACTCCTGGGAGTACACCGGCGACGGCCACGCGCTGGCCCTGCGCGCCGGCGCCACCCTGATCAACATGGAGTTCCTGCAGTTCCACCCGACGGGCATGGTGTGGCCCCCGTCGGTGAAGGGGATCCTGGTCACGGAGTCGGTGCGCGGTGACGGAGGTGTGCTGCGCAACTCCGAGGGCAAGCGGTTCATGTTCGACTACATCGCCGACGTCTTCAAGAACCTCTACGCGACGACGGAGGAGGAGGCGGACCGCTGGTACACCGACCCGGACAACAACAAGCGCCCGCCGGAGCTCCTGCCGCGTGACGAGGTCGCGCGCGCGATCAACTCCGAGGTCAAGGCGGGTCGCGGCACGCCGCACGGCGGGGTCTACCTGGACGTGTCGACGCGCCTGCCCGCCGAGCAGATCCTCAAGCGGCTGCCGTCGATGCACCACCAGTTCAAGGAACTGGCCGACGTCGACATCACCAAGGAGCCGATGGAGGTCGGCCCGACCTGCCACTACGTGATGGGCGGGGTGGAGGTCGACCCCGACACCGGCATGTCGCGGGTGCCCGGCCTGTTCGCCGCGGGGGAGTGCTCCGGCGGCATGCACGGGTCGAACCGGCTCGGCGGCAACTCGCTGTCGGACCTGCTGGTGTTCGGCCGCCGCTGCGGTCTCGGCGCAGCGGAGTACGTCGACAGCCTCACCGCCCGGCCCGAGGTGGCGCAGGCCGACCTCGACCAGGCCGAGCAGCGGGCGCTGCTGCCCTTCACCACGGCGGCCGAGGGCGGGGAGAACCCGTTCGTCGTGCACCTGGAGCTGCAGAAGACGATGCACGAGCTCGTCGGCATCATCCGCAAGGCCGACGAGATGGAGATGGCTCTCAAGAAGCTCCAGGACATCGCCACCCGCACCCGCACGGTCTCCGTGACGGGCGGCCGGGCGTTCAACCCGAACTGGCACCTGGCGCTGGACCTGCGCAACATGCTGCTCGTCTCGCTGTGCGTGGCGAAGGCGGCTCTGGAGCGTCAGGAGAGCCGCGGCGGGCACACCCGCGACGACTTCCCCGTGATGGACGCCGACTGGCGGCACGTGCTGTTGGTGCTCTCGGCGCTCGGTGAGGACAACGTCGAGCTGGAGCGCAAGGAGCAGATCCCGATGCGCCCCGACCTGCTCGACATCTTCGAGATGGACGAGCTGAAGAAGTACTACACGGGCGACGAGCTCGGTGGGCACCGCGCCGAGGCTGGGGAGAAGGCATGAGCTACTGGGCCCATTTCCGGGTGTGGCGGGGCGACTCCGAGAAGGGGGAGCTCGTCGACTACCCGGCCGAGGTCAACGAGGGCGAGGTCGTCCTCGACATCGTCCACCGGCTGCAGCAGACCGAGGCGCCTGACCTGGCCGTCCGCTGGAACTGCAAGGCCGGCAAGTGCGGCTCGTGTTCCATGGAGATCAACGGGCGACCGCGCCTGGCGTGCATGACGCGGATGAACACGTTCGCCGAGGACGAGGTCGTCACGATCACGCCGCTGCGCACGTTCCCGGTGATCCGCGACCTCGTCACCGACGTGAGCTTCAACTACACGAAGGCCCGCGAGGTGCCGGCGTTCGCGCCGCCGCCGGACCTGGCGCCGGGCGAGTACCGGATGCAGCAGGTCGACGTCGAGCGGAGCCAGGAGTTCCGCAAGTGCATCGAGTGCTACCTGTGCCAGAACACGTGCCACGTGGTGCGTGACCACGAGGAGAACAAGGCGAACTTCGCCGGCCCGCGCTACCTGATGCGGATCGCGGAGCTCGACATGCACCCCCTCGACGTCGCGGACCGCCAGCACGCGGCGCAGGAGGAGCACGGCCTCGGGTACTGCAACATCACCAAGTGCTGCACCGAGGTCTGCCCCGAGCACATCAAGATCACCGACAACGCGCTGATCCCGTTGAAGGAGCGCGTCGTCGACCGGAAGTACGACCCGCTCGTCTGGCTCGGCAACAAGATCTTCAAGCGCGGCGACGCGCGCGCCGAGCAGAAGTAGCCGCACCAGCTCGAACGGCCCCTCCGCGGAGGGGCCGTTCGCGTCTGCAGGGGAGGACATCCATGAAGGCCGTCACCGTCACCGGGGGCGAGTTCGCCGTCGTCGACCTGCCCTCGCCGGTCCCGGACCGCGGGCAGCTGCGGCTGAAGGTGCTGAGGTGCGGCATCTGCGGCTCCGACCTGCACGCCCGTGACCACAGCGACGAGCTGGCCGACATCGCCGCCGAGATCGGCTACGACGGCCTGTTCCGCTCGACCGACGCCGCCGTGCTCGGCCACGAGTTCTCCGGCGAGGTGCTCGAGGGTGGCCCCGGCACGTCGCTGAAGCCCGGCACGCGGGTGGTGTCGTTCCCGCTGGTGCGTCGCGGCGCGGAGGTGCACACCACCGGGCTCTCGCCGTCGGCGCCGGGCGGGTACGCCGAGGAGGTGCTCGTCGAGGAGGCGATGTCGTTCGCGATCCCCGACGGGTTGTCGACCGAGGTCGCCACGCTCACCGAGCCGATGGCCGTGGGCCTGCACGCGGTGCGCCGCAGCGGCATCACGAAGAAGCAGGTCGCCGTCGTCGTGGGGTGCGGGCCGGTCGGGCTGGCCGTCATCGGCATGCTCAAGGCGACCGGGGTGCGCACGGTCGTCGCGAGCGACCTCTCGCCCGGCCGGCGCGCACTGGCGACGGCAGTGGGTGCCGACGTGGTGGTCGATCCGGCGCAGGACTCGCCGTGGGACCGGCTGCAGGGACACGGCCACATCGAGATGGCGACGGACCTGTTCGAGCTGGGCGTGTCCAGCATGGAGAAGCTGCGCGCGATCCCGCTGATCCCGTGGACGCGCGTCTGGGACCTCGCCGCGCTCGCCGGCCAGACCACGCCGAAGCACCCCGTCGTCTTCGAGTGCGTCGGGGTGCCCGGGCTGATCGACCAGGTCATCGCCGGTGCGCCGCTGGCGACGAAGGTCGTGGTGGTGGGCGTGTGCATGCAGCCCGACACTGTCCGGCCGGCCATGGCGATCAACAAGGAGATCGACCTGCGGTTCGTGCTGGGCTACACGCCGCGCGAGTTCGAGGAGGCGCTGCAGCTGCTCGCTGCCGGGAAGGTGAACGCGGCGCCGCTGGTCACGGGCACCGTGGGCCTGCACGGCGTGGACACGGCGTTCACGGCCCTGCGCGACCCGGAGGCGCACGCGAAGATCCTCATCGACCCCGCACGGGAGGGGCGCGAAATCCAGGCCCCGGCCTGACCGCAACCGGGCCAGAGCGACGTCACACACCCAGTGCGGTCGTCACACAGGTTGCAGCATGTGTGAGGACCGCAGTCGATGTGTGACGTGGCCTCAGCTCTGGCCGAGGCTCTTCCGCAGCTCGTCGAGCTTCTCCTTGGCCTTGCGCTCGCGCTCGGCCAGCTGCTCGTCCAGCGCGCGCCCCTGCTCGGTCTCGCCGGCCAGTTCGGTGCTGCCGATGGCGGTGGCCGAGCGGCCCTCGATCTTCGCGCGCACGTAGTCGAAGCTGGGCACGCCGCGCTCGTCGTAGTCCGGGGTGAACGCGGGCGGGTCGGCCTTCGCCGCGGCGAGCAGCGCCGCGGGATCCTCCACGATCTCGGCGTCGACGATCTCGGGACTCTGCGCGTCCTGGGGTGACGAATCGGGCATCTCGCACCTTTCTTCGCCCGTGGTCAGTGCTGCTACGCCACGTTACCGCCGATCACCCGATTGCGAGCGGCTGCGCGCGTGTCGCGTCGTGACGGCGTGCAGTCACCTTCGTTGGTCGGAGCGTGACAACAGCACTGGGTGATCGCACCGCTACTGAAACGGTGCCGATCTCGCGCATCGCGCCGACGGGATCCGTCGTCGACCTCGTCGTCCCGGCCGCACTGGGCGCGCTGCGCTGGTACGGCAGCACGCGGTTCACCGGACCGCGGCTGGCCCGGCACTTCTTCCTCGCCCCGGCCGGCGAGCACCAGGTGATCCCGCGCAAGCTCCTGCCCGGCGCGCGCGAGCAACGGATCCCGATGCGCGGCTACGACGCCGTGCTCTTCGAGGCCGCCGACCGCTCGGACGCCGCGCTCGCGCTCGTCGGCCCGTTCCACGAGGCGACGACGTGGTTCGGCGGGCCGGCGCCGGGACCGCGCGGCATCGACAACCTCATCTCGACGTTCCGCTTCACCGACGCCGCCGGCGGAGCCAGCCTGGTTCCCGCGTCGGACCTGCTGGTCCGGCAGAGCGGCGTGTCCGTGATCGGGCGCAGTGACCACGCGCTGGTGTCGGTGCGCGAGGCGGCGGAGGCCCTGCCGTCCCTGCCGGAGTGGGCGGGCCTCGCCGTCGCCGGCGGCGAGCTGTGGCGCACCGGACGTGCGCTGGAGCCGGCCGTGGCGTCCCTCGTGGCGGACACGGCGCACGCGTGGCGCTACCTGCTCGCCGGCCCGTCCGCCGTCACCGACGTGGTGCTGCTGGGCCCCGAGTCCGGGCGACCGGCCATCGGGCTGGCCGAGGACGCCGTGGTCGCTGCCCTCTCGGCCCTCACCGCCCGGTGGACGCGATGACCGTCGAGCTCGCCGTCGCGCTGCTGGCCCTGCTCGTGGGGCTGTTCGCCCTGGTCGCGCTCGTCGCGGTGTACGCGCGGGTGCGCGCTCTCGAGGCCGGTCGCGCCGACGGGGTGAGCGGTTACGCGTCCTTGCTCGGCACGCCGGCTCCGGCCGTCGCGCCGTTCGCCGGACAACGGGTGAGCGTGGTCGCCGTCCTGGACGCCGACTGCGCGCTCTGCCACGAGGTGCTCGCCACGCTGTCGGCCATGGCCGGGCCCGACCACCGCAGCGTCGCTGTGTGCGACCGCGCCGGGTTCGCCCCCGCACCCGGTGTGGACATCATCACCGATCCCGCGGTGCGCGCCGAGCTGTTCGAGGGCTACAGCCCCACGGTCCTCGCCGTGGACGCCGCCGGCCGGATCCGCTCCCGCACGTTCGTCTACGCCGACACCGACCGCGTCGAGCTCGTCACCGGGCTCCTCGCACGCACCGAACGGGCCGCGGCATGAGGATCGACGACATCCCGTCCGCTGCGGAACCGCCGCCGGACGCCCGACCCAGCTCCGTCGTCGCGCGCATCCGCGACCTGCGACCCAGCCGCCGCACCGTCCTCAAGGGCCTGTTCGTGGCCGCCGCCGCAGCCAGCCTCGTGCCGCTGGACTGGTACCTGGCGCGCCGCCAGGCCCACGCCGCCGGCGACGGCCCGCGCACCGAGTTCATGGAGTGCGAGGAGGGCGGCTACGACGAAGAGCGGAACAACTGGCCGTCCGGAGGCAGCCCGATGTGCATCGGCGGGTTCCGGCGCGGCAGCTTCCCGTGCAAGGGCGGCTGGCACCGCGAGGGCGAGTTCCGCGACGACGACGACACCGCGACCGTGACCTCCACGCGGGCGGCGACCAACTGCCACGGCCGCAACGCCTGGCGCTGGAAGAGCGTGCGCTGCTCCGACGCCATGACCACGATCTCGTGGGACGACGGCGACGAGTACACCGGCAAGACGATCGCTGTCTGCGGGATCTCGGCATGACGGCCCCCGCGCGGGCGCCGCGGTGGACCCTGCACCCGCTGACGACGGCGCTGGCGCTGCTGGCCGTCGCCGCGCTCGCCGGGCTGCGGGCCTTCACCGCCGCACCTGGCAGCGACGCCGCCGGTCTCGGCGGCCTGGTCGCGGTGCTCGCCGCCGGCGCGGCCGCCGGGTACGCCAACTCCGGCAGCACTTGAAGCCACAACTCGGCGTTCCTGCTGAGCGCGTCGGTCTGGCGCGACAAGCCCGTGATCCGGTTCTTCGGCGCCGGCCTGCTCCTCGGGGCGGTGCTGGTGGCGTTCGTGGCCGCCGTGCTCGGCGCGCTGCCGCAGGCGCTGGTGCCCGCGCCCGTCCGCTGGGTGCTGTTCGGCCTCGCCGCCATCGTGGTGCTCGCCCGGGAGGCCGGCCTGCTGCGGTTCCGGGTGCCGGAGAACGCCCGGCTCGTGCCGGAGGACGTGCAGCACCTGCGGGAGTGGGGTGCGCTGCAGTTCGGGTTCGAGATGGGCACCGGGATGCGCACCTACTCGCCGTCGGCGCTGCCGCACCTGCTGCTGCTCGCGGTGGTGCTGGTGGTGCCGTTCCCGGCGGCGTTCGCCGTGGCCGTTGGGTTCGCCGCCGGACGGCTGGCGATGCCGGTGCAGTCCAACGCGTGGAGCGACGACGGCGCCTGGTCGCAGGTGTGGGCGCGTGCCGAACCCGTCGTCCGGCCGGTGCTGGCGGTGGCGTGCGTCGGCGCGCTGGTGCTTGCGATGCTGGCGGCATGAGGGTCACCGGGGTCGTCGTGGTGTACGACGTGAGCTGCCCGAACTGCTCGCGGATCGCACGGGAGCTGCCGGACCTCGTCCGGGTGCCGGTGACCGTGCGATCCTGCCGCGATCCGCAGCTCGCCGACACCTATCCGGGCCTGACGCCCCGCGTGCGGTCCTGCGGGACGCCGGCGGTCGGCATCGTCCGTGGCAGCGGCCAGGTCCGCTGGTGGACGGGCCTGACCGGCGCGATCGGCCTGCTGCCGCTGCTGCGGTGGCGCGAGCTGCCGGAGGCCGCGGAACTGCTCGGCACGGCCCTGCGCACGCGCCGACGGGGGCGGGCGTGGGGATGACCGCCGGATCTCCGCCGCGAACGGCGGGTCGGATTCGAACCGTGGATACCAGATAACCGACTGTCGCCGGCCCGCTTCCCGTCAGCTCCGACGCTAGCCCGCCGACCCCGGAGGAGTCTCCTGGTTTGCCGCTCGTTCGGCGTCGTTCCGCACCACGCACATCTGGTTGCCCTCGGGATCGGCGAGGGTGACCCAGCCGGTGCCGGGCCCGTACTTGCCGCGGTGGTCGGCGACGACGACGGCGCCGTGCTCGATCAGGCGGGTGACCTCGTCGTCCCGGGTGCCGGTCCGCGGCGCGATGTCGAAGTGGATGCGCTTGGCCGGCAGCTCGGCGTCCGGGACCTCGATGAACAGCAGCTGCTGCCCCGTCTCGGGGTCGCGGATCATGCACTCCTCGTGCCCGGGCAGGTTCGGGTCGCCCTCGATGTCGACGTACCCGAGCACCGGCTTCCACCACTCCGAGAGCTCGTAGGCGTTGCGGCAGTCGATCGTGACGTGCGAGAGGTAGCTGCTCATACGCCGACCGTCCCGTCGATGCCCTCGCGGACGAGGTCCGCGTGCCCGTTGTGCCGCGCGTACTCGTGGATCATGTGCAGGATCACCATGCGCAGCGACACGTCCTCGCCCCAGCGCGGCGCCCACGCCGTGACGTCGAGCGACGCCGCGTCGCGCTCGATCCGCCGGGCGTGCGCCACCTCCGCCTCCCACGCGGCGAACGCGTCGGCACGGGTGGCCGTCGACGCGTCGTAGGCGACCTGGAAGTCGCCGTCGGACGACCACACCAGCGGGATGTCGGACTCGCCGCCTATGATCCGGCGGAACCACGCCCGCTCCACCTCGGCCATGTGCCGCACCAACCCGAGCAGCGAGAGCGCCGACGTCGGGACCGCGGCGCGCCGCAGCTCGTCGTCGGACAGGCCGTCGCACTTCATGGCGAGCGTCGCGCGATGGAAGTCCAGGAACGCCCGCAGCATCTCCCGCTCGCCGGCTGTGGACGGTATCTCGGGTCGTTCGGTCGGCACGGCGCCGAGATTAGTCTCTAGCTTCGTGCGCACTGCCCCGTACGGATCATGGCCCACCCCGTTCACCGCCGAGCGTGTCATCGAGGAGGCGGTGCGCCTGAACGAGCTGCGGCTCGACGGCGCCGACGTCTACTGGGACGAGGGCCGACCCGCGGAGGGTGGTCGCACCCAGCTCGTCCGCCGCGCCGCCGACGGCACTGTCACCGACCTGCTGCCGGACGGGCGCAACGCGCGCAGCGCCGTCCACGAGTACGGGGGAGCGGCGTGGTGGGTGCATGCCGGCGTGGTGTGGTTCGTCGACTGGGCCGACCAGCGCCTGCACCGGCTCGAGCCGGGCGGCGACCCGGTCGCGCTCACCCCGGAACCCGCGCAGCCGCGCGCCGACCGCTACGCCGACGGCCACCTCGCACCCGACGGCGAGACGGTTGTCTGCGTTCGTGAACGGCACACCGGGGCCGGTGCTGCCGACGTCGTCAACGAGATCGTCCGGCTCGCCGCGCACCAGCCGTCCGAACCGGAGGTGCTGGTCAGCGGCCCCGACTTCGTCGCGTCGCCGCGCATCTCCCCGGACGGGCAGGTCCTCGCGTGGCTGCAGTGGAACCACCCCGACATGCCGTGGGACTCGGCCACGCTCATGGTGCGCAACCTGACGACGGACGCCGAGGCCGTCGTCGCCGGCGGGCGGGACGAGTCGGTCACCCAGCCGAGCTGGCAGCCGGACGGCTCGCTGTGGTTCTGCAGCGACCGCACCGACTGGTGGAACCTGTACCGCTGGAAACCACGGACCGACATCGCCGGGGTCGTGCGCATCGCCGCCGAGATCGGCGGCCCGCAGTGGCGGTTCGACCTGTCCCGCTACGCGGTGCTCGCCGACGGCTCGGTCGTCTTCGCCCGGTGCGCCGGCGGCCTCGACGGCCTCGGCCTGCGCACCGCGGACGGGACCGTCCGCGACCTCGACCTGCCGTTCACCGACGTCTCGACCGTCCGCGCGGCCCCGGACGGCACCGTGGTGCTGATCGCGGCGACCGCGACGTCGACCGCCGGGGTGTACCGGCTCGATCCCGTCACCGGCGCGCTCACCGTGCTGCGCGCGCCCCGTGACCTCGGCGTCGACGCGGCGGCGATCTCCGTCGCGGAGCCGATCACGTTCCCCGCCGGCCCGGACGGCCGGGTCGCGCACGCGCTCTACTACCCGCCCGTCAACACCGAGTGGACCGGGCCAGAGGGGTCCTTGCCGCCTCTGGTCGTGGAGATCCACGGCGGCCCGACGGCCGCGGCGTCACCGGCGTTGTCGCTGTCGCGGCAGTTCTGGACCAGCCGCGGGTTCGGCGTCGTCGACGTCAATCACGGCGGGTCCACCGGCTACGGCCGCCCGTTCCGCGAGGAGCTGCGCGGCACGTGGGGCGTGCTCGACGTCGGCGACTGCATCGCGGCCGCCCGCTGGCTCGCCGCCCAGGGTCGCGTCGACGGCTCCCGCATGACCATCCGCGGCGGCTCGGCAGGCGGCTTCACCGTGCTCGCCGCGCTGACCACGCCCGGGCAGCCGTTCGCGGCCGGCGCCGACCACTTCGGCATCGCCGACCTCGCCGTACTGGCCGCCGACACCCACAAGTTCGAGAGCCGGTACATGGACCGGCTCGTCGGCACCGACCCCGACGTCATCCGCGACCGCTCACCCATCCACCACGTCGACCGCCTCGACAAACCCCTGATCGTGCTGCAGGGCAGCGAGGACGCCGTCGTCCCGCCCGCGCAGAGCCGCCTCATCGTCGACGCCCTCCGCAGCCGCGGCGTCCCCGTCGCCTACCTCGAGTTCGAGGGCGAGCAGCACGGCTTCCGCCGCGCGGAGAACATCCGCCGCGCGCTGGAGGCCGAGCTGTCGTTCTACGCGCAGGTGCTGGGGTTCGAGCTGCCGGAGGGGGAGGGCATCGAGCCGGTGGTGGTGGAGCACCTCTGAACACAGGAACGGCGCACGGCGGGGAGCCCGCCGTGCGCCGTGTCGTTCGTGCTCAGCTGGGTCCGCCGCCGCCGTGCGAGGAAGCCGCGACGACCTCCATCTCGGCGTCGTGCACGGCCGTCGGGTCGAGCGGGCCGACCTTGCGGCTGCGCTTGGTCCGTCGGTCGAGGTAGTTCGCCAGCCGCGAGAGCAGCAGGCACATCGCGATGTAGATGACCGCGATGACGAGCCCGACCTGCAGGATCGGCGAGGACAGGTTCGGCTGGCTGCCGAGGTAGCGGGCCTGGTAGAGCAGCTCCGGGTAGAGGATCAGGAAGCCCAGCGCGGTGTCCTTGAGCACCACGACGAGCTGGCTGATGATCGTCGGGAGCATCGCGCGCAGCGCCTGCGGGAGCAGGACGTTGGTCATCATCTGGGTCTTGCGCATCCCGAGCGCGTACGACGCCTCGGTCTGGCCCTTCGGGAGGGCCCGGACGCCACCGCGGAAGATCTCCGCGAGCACCGAGCCGTTGTAGAGCATCAGGCCGAGCACCAGCGCCCAGAACGTGTTGATGTTCAGGCCGAGGCTGCGCGACAGGCCGAAGTACAGGATGAAGATCAGGATCAGCAGTGGGATCGCGCGGAAGAACTCCACGATCGCCGTCGAGGGCACGCTCACCCACCGGTGGTCCGACATCCGGCCGGCCGCGAACACCGCGCCGAAGAGGAGCGAGAGGACCGCTGCGACCAGGAACGCGGACACCGTCGCCCACCACGCGTTCAGCAGCAGAACCTGGATCTGCGAGTACTGGATGAACTCCCAGCGCCGGGCGCTGAACTGCCCGGTGGCGACCAGCCGGTAGATCACGAAGGCGAAGATCGCGAGGAGCACGATCGAGCCGAGCACGCCGTAGGACCGGTACCGGACCCTGGCCTTCGGGCCGGCGTTGTCGTACAGGACGGAGGTCATCGGGACACGCTCCACCGCTTCTCGAGCCGACGCTGCAGGATCGTCAGCGGAGTGACGAGGATCAGGAAGCCGACCGCGACCCACAGAAGGCCGACGAACACGTCGTATCCCCGCTCGGACAGGTTCTGGTAGATGCCGCCGGCCTCGACGACCGAGAAACCGGCGGCGATGGTGGTGTTCTTGAGCAGAGCGATCTGCACGTTCGTCAACGGCGGGACGACCGCGCGGATGGCCTGCGGCAGCACGATCTGGCTGATCGTCTGGGTGAAGCCGAAGCCGAGGGCGCGCGACGCCTCCGCCTGCCCGACGGGCACCGTGTTGATGCCGGAGCGCACGCATTCGCAGACGAAGGCGGCGGTGTACACCGTGAGGGCGAGGCAGGCGAGCGTGAAGAAGTCGAGCCGCACGATGTCGAGGCGCGGGTAGGCGAAGGCGAAGAAGAAGAAGACCAGTGTCAGCGGGGTGTTGCGGATGGTGTTGACGTAGCCGGCGCCGAAGGCTCGCAGGATCGGTACCGGGCTGACCCGCATGCCGGCCAGCAGGGTGCCCCAGATGAGGGACCCGATCGCCGAGATGACGAACAGCTCGATGGTCGTGAGGAACCCGCTGCCGTACAAGGCGAGGTTGTCGAAGAGGACGTTCACCGGAGGATCTCCCTGTCCGGGCCGGGTGGAGGTACGGCGAAGGGGTGGGCCCGCCCGCGGACGGGCCCACCCCTTCGGCTTGCGTCAGTAGCGCTGCAGCGCGGGCGGGGTGCCCGGCGAACCGGACTTGCCCAGCGTGCCGTCGTAGATCTTCTTCCAGGTGCCGTCGTCGATCGCGGCCTGCAGGAGATCGTTGATCTTGCCGCGCAGGGCGGAGTCGTCCTTGTTCAGGCCGATGCCGTAGGGCTCCTTCGAGAACGGCTCACCCACGACCTTGAGGTCTTCCGGCTGGACCGCCGCGAACCCCTTGAGGATGGCGTCGTCGGTGGTGACGGCGTCGACCTGCTTGGAGATCAGCTGGTCCACGCACTGGCTGTAGGTCTGGAACTCCACGATGTTCGCGGGCTCGGTGAGGCCCTGGTCCTTGACGCGCTGGATCGGCGTCGAACCCGTCACCGAGCAGACCTTCTTGCCCTTGAGCGTGTCCTTGCCCGTGATCGCGGTCTCGTCCTTGCGGACCAGGAGGGCCTGGCCGGCGACGAAGTACGGGCCGGCGAACGACACGCGCTGCTTGCGGTTGTCGTTGATCGTGTACGTGCCGACCATGTAGTCGATGTCGCCGCGGGAGATCGTGTCCTCACGGGCGGCCGACGGCACGGCCTTGTACTCGATCTTGTCGTCGCCGTAGCCGAGGCCGGCGGCGACCATGCGGGCGATCTCGACGTCGAAGCCGGAGCGCTTGCCCGTCGTCGCGTCCTTGTACCCGAGACCGGGCTGGTCCTCGCGGATGCCGAGGACGAGCTTGCCCCGCTGCTTGATCTTGTCGAAGGTGGTGGAGCCGGTGAGCGCGACGTTCGAGGCGACCGGGTAGGTGAGCGCGGCGTCGGACCCGGCGGGCGCGCTGCCGCCACCCGGGGCAGTCGGAGCGCCCTCCTTGCCGCACGCGGTGAGGGCGAGGGCGCCGACGAGCAGCCCCAGCGCCAGCTTGCGGATCTTCATTTCCGAGAGTTCCCTTCCGGGGAGCGGACGTACTAGTGGGTGAGGATCTTGCCGAGGAAGTCCTTCGCCCGGTTGGACCGGGGGTTGGTGAAGAACTCCTCGGGGGTCGAGTCCTCGACGATCTCGCCGTCCGCCATGAAGATGACGCGGTGGGCGGCGCGGCGGGCGAAGCCCATCTCGTGGGTCACCACGAGCATGGTCATGCCCTCCTTTGCCAGCGAGGTCATCACGTCGAGGACCTCGTTGACCATCTCGGGGTCGAGTGCCGAGGTGGGCTCGTCGAAGAGCATCACCTTCGGGTTCATCGCGAGCGCGCGGGCGATGGCCACGCGCTGCTGCTGTCCACCGGACAGCTGGGCCGGGTACTTGTCGCGCTGGTTGGCGATCCCGACCCGGTCGAGGAGGGCCAGGCCCTTCTTCTCGGCCTCGGCCTTGCTGGTCTTGCGCACCTTCAGCGGTGCGAGCGTGACGTTCTCGAGGATCGTCTTGTGGGCGAAGAGGTTGAAGCTCTGGAACACCATGCCGACGTCGGCGCGCAGCGCGGCCAGCGCCTTGCCCTCCGCGGGGAGGGTCTTGCCGTCGATCTCGATGGTGCCGGAGTCGATGGGTTCGAGTCGGTTGATCGTGCGGCACAGGGTGGACTTGCCGGAGCCCGACGGGCCCAGCACCACCACCACCTGGCCCGCAGCGACCTCCAGGTTGATGTCGCGCAGCACGTGCAGGTCGCCGAAGTGCTTGTCGACGGCCGCCATGCGGATCATGGGCGTATCGGGCATGGCGGGACGCTAGGGCGAGACGGACACCACAGTCCAGCACCTTGGGGAACCCTTGAGGTTTCGCTCCGATAACGCCCGCAACTGATCGTGACCGACCTGGGAAGGTGGAGCGGTGCACATCCTGCTGGTGGAGGACGACGACCGGATCGCTGCTGCTCTGCGCCCGGCGCTGCATCGGCACGGCATGACGACCACCCGACTGGCGCGCGGCAAGGGCGCGGTCGACCACCTCGCCGACGTCGACGTGGTGCTGCTGGACCTGGGGCTGCCCGACATCGACGGGGTGGACGTGTGCCGGGCCATCCGCGCGGTGAGCGAGGTGCCGGTGATCGTGGTGTCGGCCCGCGGCGAGGTCGACGACCGCATCCTCGGCCTGCACTCCGGCGCCGACGACTACCTGGTGAAGCCGTACGACATCGGGGAGCTGGTGGCCCGCGTGCACGCGGTCTACCGGCGGCGCCGCTCGGCCGGGCAGGGCAGCCCGTCCGGCTCCGGGGACGTCGTGACGGTGGCCGACGTGACGATCGACCTGATCAAGCACACGGTCAGCGTCGCCGGTGCCCCGGTCACGCTCACCCGCAAGGAGTTCCAGGTGCTGGCGATGCTCGCCAGCTCCGGCGGCGCCGTGTGCACGCGCAGCCGGATCGTCGCCGAGGTGTGGGGTCGCACGTGGGCGGGCGCCAACCGCACGCTGGACGTGCACGTCGCCACCCTGCGCACCAAGCTGGGCCGGCCGGAGCTCGTCCAGACGGTGCGCGGGGTCGGCTACCGGTTGGGGCTCCCGGACACGGGCGAGCAGGCCGCGGCCACGGGGGACTGACGCGGTGCGCACCCGCCTGCTGGTCGTCGTGCTGTTCCTGGTGGGCCTGCTGGCCGCAGGGCTCGGCGTACCGCTGGCCGTCTACAGCGCGCAGGCGGCACAGTCGAAGCTGTTCACCAACCGGCTCACCGACACCGTCTACTTCGCGTCGCTGGCGGTGCGGCCGCTGACGGAGGACGACCCGACCGGGCTGGACGCGCAGCTGCGCCGCTTCGACGACACCTTCGGCGTCACCGTCCTCGTGATCGACGCGGCCCGCACGGTGCGGGCGAGCTCGCGCGTCCCGGCTCCCGAGCTGGACGCGGACGGGCAGGACCGGTTGGCCCTCGCGCTGGCCGCGCGCCCGTCCAAGCCGTACCCGCTGCTCATGCCGTGGGACGACCGGCCGATGGTGCTGGCCGAGCCGGTGCTGGTCGACACGGAGGTGCGCGGCGCGGTCGTGACGATCTCGCCGACGGGCGCGCTGCACGCCGAGCAGCTGGTGGTGTGGATCGGCATCGCCACGGCCTCCGTGCTGGCGCTGGCGCTGGCGGTGCTGGTCGCGCTGCCGATCGTGCGCTGGACGCTGCGACCGGTCCGTCGGCTCGACGAGGGCACCGGCCGCGTCGCTGCCGCCGTTCTCGCCGGCGCCGCGCCCGAGCCGGTGTCGGACAACTCGGGTCCGCCGGAGCTGCGCCGGCTGACCGAGTCGTTCGACCGCATGGCCGAGACGGTGACGCAGGCGTACACGGCGCAACGGGCGTTCGTCGCCGACGCCAGCCACCAGCTGCGCAACCCGCTCACGGCGCTGCGGCTGCGCCTGTCGAACCTGGAGGGGCAGGTCGTACCGGAGGCCCTGGACGACCACGCGGCCGCGCTGGAGGAGGCCGAACGGCTCTCCACCCTGCTCGACGGGCTGCTGGCGCTGGCCCGCGCCGAGCGCACCGTCCCGGTGACGGTGCAGGCGATCGACGCCCCGATCGCCGAGCGCGTCGAGGTGTGGCGGCCGCTGGCCGAGCACCTGGAGATCACGCTCGAGATCACCGGCACCCGCGGACTGCGCGCGATGGTGCCGGCGGGAGCCATCGAGACCGTGCTGGACGCCGTCCTCGACAACGCCGTCAAGTTCACGCCGCCGGGGGGTCGGATCACGGTCTGCACCACGGCCGCCGGCGCGGACGACGAGCTGGTGGAGATCGCCATCCGCGACTCGGGACCGGGCATGGACCCCGAGCACCTGGACCGCGCGACCAGCCGGTTCTGGCGGGCGCCGGGACAGGACAACGTGGAGGGCTCCGGGCTGGGGCTGGCCATCGCCGCGCGCACCGTCGAGGTCGGCGGGGGACTGCTGCGGCTGGACCTCCCGCCGGGTGGCGGCCTGCGCATCACGGCGGTGCTGAGCCGCGCGGGCTGGCCACCCCCGGACGACGCCCCGTGAGCACTCAGCGTAGCCAACTGTCCGGCGGTCACCCGTCGAGAACGACGTTGTGGTGATCAACAGGCCTTTTCGATCACCGCAATTTCGTTCTCGACGCACGTGGGCCGGCGGGGACCGTCACCGAGGGTGACTGGACTCAAGCGTCCTTGGCCTCGCGGAAGTAGCGCAGCGCGCCGGGGTGCAGGGGGATCGGTTCGGTGCTGATGGCGGCGCGCAGGTCGATCGAGCGGGCCAGCGGGTTGATCACCACCAGCTTCGACTGGGCCTCGAACAGCGCCTTGATCAGCGAGTAGGCGAGGTCGTCCGGCATCGACGCGTCGACGAGCAGGAAGTTGCGCACCAGCACCGTGGTGATCGACTTCTCGATGCCGTAGCTGCGGGCGGGCACGGTGCCCGGCGCGTAGACGGGGTAGCGGGTGCGGATCGTCTTGAGCAGGTCGGTGAGGTCCAGGAGACGGATCGGCATGTGGGAGGCCAGGTTGTCGACCCCGCCCGTCGGCACCCCGCCCGTCCAGAAGAACGCGTCGATGCGCCCTTCCTGCATCGCCGAGACGGAGTCGTTGATGCCCAGGTAGGCGGCTTGCAGGTCGGTGACGGCCAGCCCGGCCGATTCCAGCAGCCGCTTGGCGACGAAGTAGACGCCCGACTCCTTCGCCCCGACGGACACGCGCAGGCCACGCAGATCCGCCAGGCGGTGGGCGGCGGCGTCCCGCCGGACCACGATGTGCACGAACTCGTCGTAGACCCGGCCGAGCGCGGACGGCCGCGTGGAGCTGCCGGGCGGAAGTGTGGCGAGCGCGTCGGCGGCGGCGTCGACCTGGGAGAACGCGACGTCGGCCGCGCGGGTGGTGAGCAGGCGCAGGTTGTCGACGGATCCGGCGGTGGCGAGCACCTCGGGGGCGACGCGCATGCCGAGCTCCTGCTGCCACGCTTCGGCCAGCGCGCTGCCGAGCGTGTAGTAGACGCCCTGGGTGCCGCCGGTGGCGAGCCGCAGCCGCACCTCCGTGAACGGGGAGGCGCACCCGCTGATGCCGCCGGCCACGGCGAGTCCGCCCGCGACGGCGAGACCGCGGAGCAGAGCGCGCCGATCGAGCACCGGCCCATCCTGTCGTGTCCGGCCGGTTCGGTCGACCCGCCGCGCACGGCATACCCTCGGTACGTGTCCCGCAGTTACACCATCCGCACCTACGGGTGCCAGATGAACGTGCACGACTCCGAGCGGATGGCCGGGCTGCTCGAAGCCGCGGGCTACGAGCGCTCCGCCACCGACGAGGCCGACGTCGTCGTGCTCAACACCTGCGCGGTGCGCGAGAACGCCGACAACCGGCTCTACGGCAACCTCGGCCACCTGCGCCCGGTCAAGCAGGCCAGGCCCGGCATGCAGATCGCCGTCGGCGGCTGCCTCGCGCAGAAGGACCGCGACACGATCGTCCGTCGGGCGCCGTGGGTGGACGTCGTGTTCGGCACGCACAACGTGGGCAAGCTGCCGGTGCTGCTGGAACGGGCGCGGCACAACCAGGCGGCCCAGGTGGAGATCGCCGAGTCGCTCGAGGTGTTCCCCTCCACGCTGCCGACGCGCCGTGAGTCCGCGTACGCCGGCTGGGTGTCGATCTCCGTCGGCTGCAACAACACGTGCACCTTCTGCATCGTGCCGTCGCTGCGCGGCACCGAGCGCGACCGCCGGCCGGGCGACGTCCTCGCCGAGGTCGAGGCGCTGGCCGCCGACGGCGTCCTCGAGGTGACGCTGCTCGGGCAGAACGTCAACGCGTACGGCGTGGAGTTCGGCGACCGGGACGCGTTCGCGAAGCTGCTGCGCGCCTGCGGCGACGTGCCCGGCCTCGAACGTGTGCGGTTCACCTCGCCGCACCCGCGGGAGTTCTCCTCGTCGGTGATCGCCGCGATGGCCGAGACCCCCAACGTGTGCCCGCAGCTGCACATGCCGCTGCAGAGCGGGTCGGACTCCGTGCTGCGGCGGATGCGCCGCTCCTACCGGTCGGCGCGGTTCCTCTCCATCCTCGACGAGGTGCGGGAACGGATCCCCGACGCCGCGATCTCCACCGACATCATCGTCGGGTTCCCCGGCGAGACCGAGGAGGAGTTCCAGGCCACCCTCGACGTCGTGCGCACCGCGCGCTTCGCCAGCGCGTTCACGTTCCAGTACTCGCAGCGCCCCGGCACCCCGGCCGCCGACCTGCCCGACCAACTGCCCAAGGAGGTCGTCCAGGAGCGGTACATGCGGCTCGTGGAGCTGCAGGAGGAGATCTCCTGGGAGCAGAACCGGGCGCTGGAAGGACGGGTCGTCGAGCTGCTCGTCGCGTCCGGAGAGGGCCGCAAGGACGGCGCCACCCAGCGGATGAGCGGGCGCGCCCGCGACGGTCGACTCGTGCACTTCACCCCCGGCGACCGGGAGATCCGGCCCGGCGACATCGTCGAGGTCGAGGTCACCTACGGCGCACCGCACCACCTCGTCGCCGACGGGCCGGTGCGCAGCCACCGCCGCACCCGCGCGGGCGACGCGCACGGCACGCCGGTGCGGGCCACCGGTCTCGGTCTGCCCGGCTTCGGCGCGCCTGCGCCGCTCGCACCCGTCGCGGCCGCCTGCGGAGGTGCCTCGTGAGCAGCGACAACCGCCCCGGCGGCGACCCCGTCCCCGCCGAGCTGCACGCCCTGGACGCAGAGCTGCGCGGCGCCGAGCAGGCGTTCCTGCGGCGCACCGACCCCGGCCCCACCGCTCTGCTGATCAGCGTCGCGATGCTGGTGCTGCTCGTCGGCCTGCTGTTGCCGTGGGTGGGCTACACGCCCGGCTGGTCCGTGCTGGCCGGGCTCGCGCCGCTCGGCCCGCTGGTGCGGCTGTTCACGTTCACCTCGCTCGCGTTCGGGCTGGTCCTGCCCGCGCTGGCGCTGGCCACCCGGCTGTGGGCGCTGGCCTGGCTGTGCGCCGTCGGGGGCGGCATCGCCTCGATCAACGGGCTGTGGGCGCTGTGGACCCGCCAGGTCGGGGTGCCGATCGGTGAGCCGGGCCCGGGCATCGGCATGGTGCTGGCGGTCGTCGCGATGGTGCTGCTGGCGGCCAACTGGGCGCGCATCGCCTTGCGTCGCTGAGCTGAGCCGCTCGGGGGGAGCGCCGGTGGACATCGTCGACGCGACCGGCGCCGAGGTGCGCGTCGCGGTCGCCACCCTCGCGCGGCGCGGCACCCCGCTGCGGTTCACGCTCGTGCCGATGCTGCACGTCGGGCCGCCGGAGTTCTTCGCGGCGGTCTCCGACCTGCTGCGCCGCCACGACCTCGTGGTCGCCGAAGGCGTCCGCGGCGGCAGGGCCGTCACGACGCTCACGAGTGCCTACGCCGGTGCGGCCGGCAATCCCCGGCTGGGCTTCGTCGTCCAGCCTCAGGAGATGGTCGAGGTCGGGCGGCCGGTGATCCGGCCCGACATGGACGGCGCCGAGTTCGACCGGCACTGGAACGCCGTCGACCTGGGGGAGCGGCTGATCACGTCGGTGGGCGCCCCGGCCGTCGGCTGGTGGATGCGCACGTTCGCCACCCGTGCCCAGATCGCCCGTCAGATGGCGCTCGACGACGGCGTCCTCGTCGACGTGGACGCCGACGAGAGCCAGGTGCGAGCGCTGTTCGGGGACCGCCGGGACGCGCTGCTCGCGGCCGCCCTCACCGCGATCCACGACGAGCGCAGCACTGAGCAGATCACCGTCGCCGTGGTCTACGGCGCGATGCACGTGCGGCCGGCGGTGACGGCGCTGCGCCGGCTCGGCTACGTCGTGCGCCACGCCGAGTGGCTGCGGGTCTTCACCTTCTGACGGATCCGCCCCAACCGATCGGAGACGCGCGGGGTCGTCACCGTCGGACGGGTGGCGCAGAGGCCGCCCGGCGAGCGCGGGGGGTGCCGGATGCGGCGAGGTGGCGGTTCCCTGGGCGCACGCTCGGCAGCGCTGGTCGCCGCCCTCGTCGCGGCCCTGCTCCTGCTGCTCGCGCCCGTTCCGGCGGCCGCGCAGCAACCCGTCCCGCCCGACCCGATCGGCCAGCAGGAGCCGGAGCCACCGCCCTGCCAGGGCCAGCTGACCGCCGCCGAGGCGACCAAGCAGAAGATCGACGCGCACAACGCCCGGCCGCACCAGTTCGTGGTGCCCCGCCAGGCCGCGGCGCTGCAGGCGTACGACGCCGAGGCCGCGGCGCTCAACGCCGAGCAGCAGACCACGCTCACCGCGCTGCGCAGCTGCCTCCTGCAGCTGCAGAACCGCCTCGCCATCCGCAACGAGCTGCACCCGCAGGTGACGGGCGCGCCGCCACCGCTGACGATCAGCTCGACCCGCCGGGACGCGATCCGCAAGGGGCGGGACGGGCTGCCGGCCGGCTGGCCGCCGGTCAACGTCTCCAAGCGGCCGGCGGTGCCGCGGGGCACCCCGGCCCGGCCGCTCTACGACGCGATCCGCCAGGGCAACCCGAAGATCAACCCGGACGTCGACGCGGTGCTGCAGGGCCGTTCGCGGCCCCAGGTCGGCGATCCCGACCCGTCGCGGCCGGGGCGCCAGATCCAGGCCCGGTCGAACGGCAACGCCGCGGTCTCGGCCGACCACATCATCACCATCGCCCGCCTGATGTACACGGCGGAGTTCATCCGGCTGCGCCCCGACGACATGTGGGCGGTCGCCACGGCGGCGAGCAACCTGCAGTGGATCGCGAGCGACGTGAACTCGATGAAGGGCTCGGGCTCGATGTCCGTGGTCGCCGGCATCGACCCGAAGTGGCGCGCCGATCAGGTCGCGCTGGAGAAGCGGACACTGGCCGCGCTGATCGACATCATGAAGCGCATCCACGACACGTACGGCGAGGGGTGAGCGCTGTGACCAGCAACGCGTCCGACGAGCTGACGGCAGCCTTCGCCGGCACCCCGGTCATCGTCCCGGACCGCACGCCCGCCGACCTGCCGCCCGCCTGGCAGCCGATCACCGCGGCGGCCGCGCCCGCGGAACGGACCGCGGCCGCGCTGGCCCTGTGGAACGCCGACCTGTGCGCCGCGCTGCCGCGGTTCAGCGCGCAGCTGCGCGACAGGCTCGTCGACGTGCGGCTGTGCGTCGTGCACGACCGCACCGCGCTGGCCTACCTCACCCGCACCGACGCGGACGAGCCGATCGCGTGGACCGGGTACCTCCCGGCCGGTGCGGCCGTGCGGCAGGCCGCGTTCCCGGACACGCTGCCGGCGCCCGCCACGGAGTTCCTGCGCAGCGTCCACGGCGGCTTCACCGCCCCGGACGGCGAGTCGTACGGGCCGATCGACCCCCGGCACATGAGCACGTTCGCCCGGTGGCGCGGCGCCGACGGCCCCCTCGACGGCGTGGACGAGGACGCCACCCGGCTCATGGTGGTCGCCACGGACGGCGGCGCGCTGCACTACTGCACGTCGCCCGACCTCCCGCCCGGCGCCGTCGCGGTCGTCGACGGCACCGAGGTGGAGCCGTGCCCCGACTTCTTCGACGAGCTGGACCAGCTCATGGCCGGGAGGTTCGCGTCGTGATGCATCCACCGCAGGGTCCCTACCCGCAGCAGCCTGCTCGGCGCCGGCGGGGCGTCGTCGTCGGTGTCCTGGTCGCGGCGGTGCTCGTCGCGATCGGCGCCGGTGCCGTCTGGCTCGCCGTCGGCGGCCGGGACGCGACCGCCGTCGAGACGACCATCACCGGGTTCGCCGACGCCGTGGACCGCGGCGACCTGCCGGCCGCCGTGGCGATGATGTGCGCCGAGGAGGCGCAGGCCGTCGTCGACGACGAGGACTACGACCCCGACGCGGCCAAGCGCTCCACGCAGGCTCGGCCGCACCGCGAGATCCGCGACGTCCGGGTCGAGGGGACGACCGCGAGCGCCGAGGTCGTCGTCGACGGGATCGGCGGCCGCGTCCAGCTGCGCAAGGAACAGGACCGCTGGGTCCTGTGCACCCCTTGAGCGGTGTCAGCGCTGCTGCACCGCCGCCTCCGCGGTGTGCAGCCACTCCCGCCACTGCTCGGCCTGCGCGTGCGCCTGCTCGGCGCGCCGCTTGTCGCCGACCGCCTCGGCCTTCGCCGCCTGCGCCTCGAACTGGTTGACGCGCTCGCGGAACTGCGCGACCCGCGCCTCCGCCTCGGGGTCGGTGCGCCGCCACTGCCGGTCGGCGGCCTCCCGCACCCGGTCCTCGACGGCCCGCAGGCGCGCCTCCAGCGGGCGGATGTCGTCGCGCGGGACCTTCCCGATCTCCTCCCAGCGGTCGTGCACGGCGCGCAGGGCGGCGCGGGCCGCGTCCGGGTCGGAGACGTCGATCTTCTCGGCTTCCGCGAGCAGCGCCTTCTTCGCCTCGGCGTTCGCGGCGAACTCGGCGTCGCGCTCCGCGAACGTGGAGGACCGGCGGGCGAAGAACGCGTCCTGGGCGCTGCGGAACCGCTGCCACAGCGCGTCGTCGGCGTCCTTGTGGGCGCGGCCGGCCGCCTTCCACTCCGCCATCAGGTCGCGGAAGCGCGCAGCGGTGTCGGCCCAGTCGTCGGAGTTCGCGAGCGACTCCGCCTCCTTCGCCAGCTCCTCCTTGCGCGTCCGCGCTGCGGCGCGCTGGCGGTCGAGGTCGGCGAAGTGCGAGCCGCGGCGCCGGTTGAACGCCTCCCGTGCCTTCGAGAACCGCTTCCACAGCAGCTCGTCGGTCTTGCGGTCCACGCCGCGGATGGCGCGCCACTCGTCGAGGATCGCCTTGAACCGGTCGCCCGCCTGCTTCCACTGGGTCGCCTCGGCGGCGAGCGCCTCCGCCTCCGCCGCGAGCCGCTCCTTGTGGGCGACGGCCTCGGCGCGCTGGGCGTCCCGCGCCGAGCGAGCGGCCCCTGCGGCCTTGTCGGCGTGGGCCAGCAGTTCGTCGATGCGCGCGACGAGCCCGTCGATGTCGCCGACGATGCTCGCCCCGTTCAGCCCTTCCTTCAGGCCGCGAGCGCTGGTGATGGTGGGGCGCGGGTCGCCACCGGCGACGAGCCGGGCGAACAGCAGCTCGACCTCGGTGAGGATGTCGTCGAAGCGGCGGGCGTAGTGCGCCAGCCCTTCCTCCGGGGTGCCCGCCTGCCACGACCCGACGCGGCGCTCGCCGTCGGCGGTGCGCAGGTAGATGGTGCCGTCCGCGTCGGCCCGGCCCCACCTGGCCGGGTCGGTGCTCGCGGTCGGCACCGGACACGGCGGCACGGCGACGGCCGCGGCCGGGACGGCCGGGGGCGGAACGACCGGTCGCGGACCCGCTCCGGGCGGGGCGGGCTTCGGCGGCGCCGGACGCGGGGCAGGCGGCGGGGCCGGACGGGCCGCGGGGATCGCCGGGCTCGGCGCGGGAGCCTCGGCCGCAGGCTCCTCGGCAGGGGTGTCGCTCGACACGGGGTGCTCCGCGCTCTGCTCCGTGGGCTCAGCAGCGTCGTCCCCCGCGGTGGCGCTGCTCGTGTCCGTGTCCGTGTTCGATTCCGACACCTGGTCCTCCTTGCGTCCGGCCCGTCCACGCGGGACGGGCGCCCCGCCGCTGGTGCGGGGCCGTGCACAGCTGCGGTCATCGGCCGTTCGGTCGGTCGGATGACGTCCGGCGATTGAAACAGGTCCGCAGGGGGCAACGGAACGCCTCGAACCGGTCCCTCTCAGTCAACGGCCGGTCAGCGTCGGCGAACACCCGATCGCGCTCTACCCTCGCCCGGGTGCTGTCGATGATCGCGGTCGTTCCCGAGCCGCCACTGCTCGTCCCCGAGCTGGCGACCGGCGCCACCGCGGAGACCGAGCCGTTGCGCTCTGCGGCACGCGCTGCGGCGGGCGCACTCGCGGCGGCCGCCCAGGAGTGGACGGTCGTCGGTGCGGACGCCGGCGGTCGGCGCTCCGTCGGTCCGGCGACGCGCGGCAGCTTCGTCGGGTTCGGTGCCGACGTGGTCGTCGGGATGTCGCGCGACGCGGACGGGGACGTCGATCCCGCGCTGCCGCTGCCGCTGCTGGTCGCGGCCTGGCTCGGTGCCGTCCACGGCGTCACGCTGCGCGGAGAGCTGGTGGCACCGGACGCCGCACCCCGGGACTGCGTCGAGCTGGGGACCGAGCTCGGTCGTCGGGACGGCGGTCTGCTCGTCGTCGGCGACGGATCGGCCAAGCACACCGAGCGCGCCCCCGGCCACCTCGACGAGCGTTCCGCCGCCTTCGACGATCAGGTGGCCGCCGCGCTCGCCGCCGCCGACGTCGACGCGCTGGCCGGCCTCGATGCCGACCTGGCCGCCGAGCTGTGGGCGTCCGGGCGAGCGCCATGGCAGGTGCTCGCGGGCGCCGCCGGTGGCGGCTGGCAGGGGGAGCTGCTGTACAGCGGCGCGCCGTTCGGCGTCGGCTACCACGTCGCGGTGTGGCGCCGGTGAATCCGCCGCTGGTGGTCGTGGCAGGTCCGACGGCCACGGGCAAGTCCGACCTCGGGGTGGCGCTCGCGCAGGCACTCGACGGGGAGGTCGTCAACGCGGACGCTGCCCAGCTCTACCGCGGCATGGACATCGGCACCGCCAAGCTGGGGCCGGCCGAGCGCGGCGGTGTGCCGCACCACCTGCTGGACGTGCTCGACGTGACCGAGACGGCCTCGGTGGCGGCCTACCAGCGCGACGCGCGGGCCGTCGTCGAACGGTTGCGGGCGGACGGGCGCACGCCGGTGCTCGTCGGGGGCAGCGGCCTCTACGTGCAGGCGGTGATCGACGACCTGGAGTTCCCCGGCACGGATCCCGCCCTGCGGGCCGAGCTGGAGGCGGAGCTCGCGGCGACCGGGCCGGCCGCGCTGCACGGACGGCTCGCCGCCGTCGACCCGGCGGCGGCCGCCGCGGTGCTCCCGTCGAACGGGCGGCGGATCGTGCGCGCGCTCGAGGTGATCGCCCTGACCGGCCGGCCGTTCCGGGCGACCCTGCCCGAGCCGGGCCCCGCCCGATACGACGCGGTGCTGCTCGCCGTCGACCGCCCCACCGACGAGCTCGACGTCCGGATCGCCCGGCGGGTGGCGCGCATGTTCGCCGCCGGGTTCGTCGACGAGGTGCGCGGGCTGCTGCCGGCCGGCCTGCGCGACGGCCCGACGGCGTCGCGCGCGCTCGGCTACCAGCAGGTGCTCGCCGCCCTGGACGACGGTGACCTGCAACGCGCCGCGACCGATACCGTCGTCGGCACCCGCCGCTTCGTGCGCCGGCAGCGCTCGTGGTTCCGCCGCGACAAGCGCATCACCTGGCTGGACGGCTCGGCACCGGACCTGATCGAGCAGGCACTCGCCCGCGTAACCTGGTGACGTGCGGTTCAGCAAGGGCCACGGCACCCAGAACGACTTCGTGGTGCTCCCCGACCCCGACGGCGCGCTCGACCTGACGGCGGCGCGCGTCGCCGCGCTGTGCGACCGCCGGCAGGGCCTGGGCGCCGACGGGGTGCTGCGCGTGGTCCGTTGGAAGGCGATCCCCGCCGATGACACCGGCGTCGGCGAGCCCGAGCCCGGCGTCGAGTGGTTCATGGACTACCGCAACGGCGACGGCAGCATCGCCGAGATGTGCGGCAACGGGGTGCGGGTGTTCGCCCGCTACCTCGCCGCCACCGGCCTGGCGGCCGAGCCCGAGTTCACGATCGGCACCCGCGGCGGCCTGCGCACCGTCGCGTTCGCCGGCGGCGACACCCGCCACGGCGACGTCGCGGTCGGCATGGGGCCTGCCGTGGTCGGCCCGGCCAGCACGGCCGTCGTCGACGGGCGCGAGTACCCGGGCGTCGCCGTCGACATCGGCAACCCGCACCTCGTCTGCATCACCGACGAGCCGATCGACGCGCTCGACCTCGCCCGGCCCCCAGCGCACGACCCGGCACTGTTCCCGCACGGGGTGAACGTCGAGTTCGTCTCCCCGCTGCACGACGACGCGATCACCATGCGCGTCCACGAGCGCGGGGTGGGGGAGACGCGGTCCTGCGGCACCGGCACCGTCGCGGCGGTGGCCGCCTCGCTGCACCGCGCGGGCCGCGCGGAGGGCACCGTCGCCGTCACGACTCCGGGCGGGCCGCTGCGCGTCACGGTCACCCCCGACGGCACGACCCTCTCGGGTCCGGCCGTGCTGGTGGCCGAGGGGGAGCTCTCCGACGCGTGGTGGTCGGCGCACTAGAGCGTCGAGGCGATCCGGTCCAGCTCGGCGCGCGCGTCGTCCTCGAAGAGGGCGTCGGCTACCAGTAGCTCCCACAACCGCTGGTAGATCGCCACATCGTCGGGGTCGCGATGCTCGGTGCTGGTGGTCTTCGTGCCCGTGTGCACCCAGACCTCCGGGTCCTTCCCGGGCTCGCCGTAGATGATGAAGCCGTGTTCGGGGCAGCTGTGCATCGGCGTCCGCCATGGAATCACCCCGATCCGCACGTTGGCGAGGGTGGAGAGCGACGCGAGGTGTCGCAGCTGGGCGCGCAGCACGTGGGGAGCGTCGTCGGGGCCCGGGCGCCAGCGCAGCGCAGCCTCGGTGATCACGAACTCGAACCGGCGGTCGGGGTCGTACAGGGCCTCCTTGCGTTCGGCCCAGGCGACGAGGCTCGCGGTCCTGTCACCCCCGAGCTCGGGACGCAGGAGCCCGCTGAGTCCGACCTGCCGCCGGGTGTACTCGGCGGTCTGCAACAGGCCAGGGACGATCGAGATCTGCGCGTCGCGCATCAGGCCGACAGAGCGCTCCTGCATGCCGATCTGCCGCTGACGATGGGGTGCCCCGCGCTCCAGGTACTCGGCCATCTCGACCGGCTCGCGCAAGGCGATCCGCACCTGCTCGGCCAGGTCCTCGCGTCGATCCGGCGATGCGCCCGCGGCGTCGGCCCACGCCATCGCCTCGTCGAGGGTCGGTACTTGGCGGCCGGTCTCCAATCGCGAGACCTTCGGCTGATTCATGCCGGAGCGGGCGCCGAACTCCGTCTGGTTCAGGCCCGTCGCCTCGCGCATGGCGACAAGCGCCGCCGCAAGTGTGCGGCGGCGCCTGCTGGGTTCGACGTCCGGGCCGTGGTCAGCGATCAAGCTGATCCCGGTGTTCGTGCATCCACTGGTCGAACGGTACGGCGTACTTCATGGCGAGATCACGCCGGGCGATGTACTCCGCGATCGGCAGCTCGGGCGGTGTCGCGCCGACGAACGCCTCGTTCTCGTCGTAGTTCATGACGGCGACCCGTTCGTCGTCGAACATCCAGAAGTCCTCGGTGAGAGTGGCGAGGTCAGGGTGGACATCGCGGTCGACCATGAAGGTCTCGGAGCCGTCCCAGGCACACATCGGGATGATCGCCAACGCGTACCGGACGTACTCGACCAGCGGCCACTCGACGATCACGACCTCGTACACGCGCTTGCCCTCAGCAGTCCAGGCAGCCGTCTTGGCCTGGAACGGGTTGCTCTCGGGCGTGATCGGCGGAATCGGTTTCCCCGCCTGCCACGCGTCCCATTCCGGTCCACGAACACCGCCGTAGCTCTGGTGCTGTTGCAGGCGGAACGCTTCGCGCTGCATCGCGTCGAACTCCGCGTAGAGGTCGATCGTCATGCCGCCTCCTCCACCGTGCTCGACCGGACGAAGTCGGCCTCGGCGAGGCTGACTGCCGCCTCGCCGATCCCCGCACCGAGCCGCAGCAGTTCAGCCGCATCGTCGATCGGTGTTCCGACCACGTCCACGTAGGGAACGGATCGCTCGGCAGGGATCTCGGCGCCGAGTTGCGCCACAGCTCTCGTGAACAGTGGCCATCCGATGCGGACTCGGTTCGAGCTGGCGGTCTGCTCGCCGACGACGACCAGCGTTGCGTCCTCAAGGCGAACAACCTTCGGGCAGGCGGGCTGCGGGTGACAGTCCGCAGCCAGTACCTCGTATGCAGTCATGGGTCCCCCACGTCGACGGTGTGCCAACTATGCACGACTAGGTGCGATCAGACAAGGAATCGGTTGACGAAGGCTAAGATATGTCTGAATACTCATGACTATGCATAGCGCGCAGGACTCTGTGGCGTCCGCTCTCGCCGACGGAGATCCCCGCGTCTGGGAGTCGCTGCTGACTCTCCACGTCGCCGACCGGTCCGGCCGGTGCTCCGTGTGCCGCCGGGCGTCGGGTCCTGCAGAGCACTGGCCGTGCCGCCTGTGGTGGTCGCCGATGCGGCTCGGCAGCTCCGCCACGCCGGGAATCACGGCGGACAGGCGCAGCGTTGACGTGGGAGCATGGCTACCACGATGACTGAACCCGCCCTGTCCACCCCTACCTCCGGCCCCCGCGCCACCACCGGCGATCTCGACCTGGAGGAGCGTTCCTCGCTCCGCCGCGTCGTGGGCCTGTCCACCGAGCTCACCGACGTCACCGAGGTCGAGTACCGGCAGTTGCGCCTCGAGCGCGTCGTGCTCGTCGGGGTGTGGACCGAGGGCAGCTCCGCCCAGATGAACGCGTCGCTGGCCGAGTTGGCCCGGCTCGCCGAGACCGCCGGCTCCCAGGTCCTCGACGGCCTGGTGCAGCGCCGTCCGCGGCCGGACCCGGCCACCTTCATCGGTTCCGGCAAGGTCGACGAGCTGCGTGACGCCGTCGTCGACGCGGGCGCCGACACCGTGATCTGCGACGGCGAGCTCTCGCCCGGCCAGCTGCGCCAGCTGGAGGAGCGGCTGAAGGTGAAGGTCATCGACCGCACCGCGCTGATCCTCGACATCTTCGCCCAGCACGCCCGCTCCAAGGACGGCAAGGCGCAGGTGGAGCTGGCCCAGCTGTCCTACCTGCTCCCGCGCCTGCGCGGGTGGGGTGAGGCGCTGTCCCGGCAGGTCGGCGGGCGCGCCGCGGGCGGCGTCGGGATCGGTGGTCGCGGCCCCGGTGAGACCAAGATCGAGCTGGACCGCCGCCGCATCCGCACGCGCATGTCGAAGCTGCGCCGCGAGATCGCCGGCATGAAGCAGGTGCGCGAGACCCAGCGGGGCACCCGCCGGCGCCGCGAGGTGCCGTCGGTCGCGATCGTCGGCTACACCAACGCGGGCAAGTCCAGCCTGCTCAACAGGCTCACCGATGCCGGCGTGCTGGTCGAGGACGCGTTGTTCGCCACCCTCGACCCCACCACGCGCCGCGCCGCCACCTCCGACGGGCGGGTGTACACCCTCACCGACACCGTCGGGTTCGTCCGGCACCTGCCGCACCAGCTCGTCGAGGCGTTCCGCTCCACGCTGGAGGAGACGGCCGAGGCGGACCTGCTGCTGCACGTGGTGGACGCGTCCGACGCGCTGCCCGAGGAGCAGATCAAGGCGGTCCGCCAGGTGCTCGTCGAGATCGGTGAGCAGCGCGAGGGCAAGATGCCGCCCGAGCTGCTCGTCGTCAACAAGATCGACGCCGCGGACGACCTGCAGACCGCCCGGCTGCGGCACCTGCTGCCCGGCGCCGTGTTCGTCTCGGCACACCGCGGCGACGGCATCGAGCGACTGAAGGAGATCGTGGCGGCCCGGCTGCCACGGCCGGAGGTGGAGCTGCGCGCCATGGTGCCGTTCACCGAGGGCGCGCTGGTGGCCCGGGTGCACTCCGACGGCGAGGTGCTCGCCGAGCGCCACACGGAGGAGGGCACCCTCCTGCACGCGCGGGTCGGCCCGGAGCTCGCGCAGGCGCTGCTGCCGTTCGCGCGCAACGGCGTGCCGGACTAGTGATCGGCCGGATCGTCGCGGCGCTGGCCGCGGCGGTCGTCGCGGCGACCGGACCCGCTGCCCCGCAGGAGCTGTGCACCGTCACCGACAAGCGCCTGGACGAGCTGTCCGGGCTGGTCGTCGACGGGTCCGGCGCGATGTGGGCGATCGCCGACAGCGGCCGTCGTGTGATCGCCTACCGGATCGACCGCGCCACCTGCGCCGTCGCCGGCACGCGGACGGCGTCGATCGACCCGCGCGACGCCGAGGACCTCGCACTGGGCCCGGACGGTGCGCTGTGGGTGGGCGACATCGGCGACAACGACCGGGTCCGCGACACCGTGGCGGTGATCGTGCTGCCCACGCAGGGCACACCGCAGCTGCGCCGGCTCACCTACCCCGACGGCCCGCACGACGCCGAGGCGCTCCTCGTCGACGCTGCGGGCAGGCCGGTGATCGTGACCAAGGAGGGCGCGTTCGGCACCGGGGTCTACCGCACCGCCGAGCCGCCCACCGGCCTCGGGCCGACGCCGCTGGTGCGGCTGGGCACCGTTACCCTGCCCGCCTCCGACGGCACCTCGGGACCGCTGGGCGGCGTCGGGTCGCGCCTGGTCACGGGGGCCGCCGCCACGGCGGACGGGCGGGTCGTCGCGCTGCGCAGCTACACCGACGCGTGGCTGTACGCGGTCCGCGACGGCGACATCGCCGCGGCTCTCACGGGGCCCGCCGTGCGCGTCCCGCTCCCGGACGAGCCGCAGGGCGAGGCGATCGCGTTCGGTGCCGACGGCACGCTCTACTCGTCGGGCGAGACCCGCGGCGGCGTCCGCGCCCAGCTGCGCGCCGTGCCCGGCGCGGCCGCGCTGGTGGGCGATCCGCGGGCCGGGGTGGCGCCGCAGGCGCCGCTCGAACCGCCCGCCGCGGAACCGCCACCGGAGTCGCCGTCCTGGTGGCCGGCCGTCCTTGGCGGCGGGATCGCGGTCGGGCTGCTCGTCGTGCTGGCGCTCGCGATGGCCCTGCGCGGCCGCCGCCGGTAGGCCTCAGAGGCGGCGCAGCACCGCCACCACGCGGCCGAGCACGCTCGCGTCGTCGCCGGGGATCGGCTCGTAGGCCGAGTTCGCCGGCATCAGCCACACGTGCCCGTCCTTGCGCTTGAACGTCTTCACCGTGGCCTCGCCGTCGATCATCGCGGCGACGATCTCGCCGTTCTCCGCGTCGGGCTGCTGGCGCACCACCACCCAGTCGCCGTCGGTGATCGCAGCCTCGACCATCGAGTCGCCGCGCACGTTGAGCAGGAACAGCGTGCCCTCGCCGACGATCTCGCGCGGCAACGGGAACACGCTCTCGACGGCCTGCTCGGCGAGGATCGGGCCACCGGCGGCGATGTTGCCCAGCAGCGGCACGAACGCCGGCGCCGGCCGCTCGTCGGCGAGGCTCGCGCCGGTGTGCGGGTCGGTGTCGGCCTGCTCCTCGGGGCTGCGCACGTCGACGGCGCGGGTGCGGTTCGGGTCCCGCCGCAGGTAACCCTTCTTCTCCAGCGCGCGCAGCTGGTGGTGCACGGAGGAGGTGGAGGTGAGCCCGACGGCGTCGCCGATCTCCCGCACGCTGGGCGGGTAGCCGGACTCCTTGACCCACTTGCGGATGACCTCGAGGACCTTCCGCTGGCGCGGGGTCAGGCCCGGCGCCTCGGAAGGTGGCTCCGGGAAGGCGCTGACCCGGGCACCCGGCCCGGCGCCGGCGCCCTTGCCGGTCGGTCTGGCGGGCTGATCGGGTGCCATGTCGTCGCTCCTTCGGGTTCGCGGATCGAATGCACGGACCGGGCCGGTCGTGCTTCCGGGTGAACGTTAGCTCGATTCTGCAGCGTCGCCAAACACATGTTCGAACGACACGCGGTCTTTTCTCGATTTCTGTCGGTGCCGGGTGGTAGACATCGTCTCGGCAACGTTCGAACGCTTGTGCGATGCCGATCGACGAGGAGTTCGGCAGGGCTTGAGGAGGAGGTCTCGATGCGGAACGGGGCTGCGAGCGGGATGAACGAGACGATCGGAGAGCGGGGCGGGTTCCCGGAGGAGGCGCCGCGCGGCGCGGTCCGTGCGGGCAGGCGGCGCACGGCCGGTCCGCGGCCGGTGCGGCCGGTCGCGGCGCTCCCGGCGAGTCGGCCGGTGCAGCCGGTGCGCCCGGCGAACCGCACGGCACCGGTCGCGGTCGTGGTGCCGCTCTTCGGCGACCAGGCGGGGGAGCGGCTGCTCGACCGCCCGGCGTTCGACGGGCCGTGCGCCCCGCGGGCGTCCGTGCGCGAGTCGATGCAGGCGGCCGGCTGGACGCGGCCGGCGCCGGCCGACAGTGCCGTGCGGCGCTTCCTCTCCGGGCTGGCGCTGCTGGTGGCCGTCGTCGTCACCGTCGTGCTGCTGGGGCTGGTCGCGGCGATGGCCGGCGAGGCGCGCGGCGCCGGTGCTGGAGACGGCGGCGCGGGCACCACCGTCATGGTGTCGCCGGAGGGCGGCGCGGTCACCCGCTGACCCGGACGGCCCAGTCGGGCACGGCTGCGGTCACCGAGCGGGCCGGCGACGGTCGCTCGGACCGGTGGTGGCGGCGCCCGGGAGTGCGCTCGCAGTGCTCGCCGCTTGACGCTGTGCGCACGCGGATGCCGTTCGGCGCGGCGTCGAGCCCGTTCGGGGGCCGTGTCGGCACCAATGGTGTGTCCGGGTTGGTCGACCCCTACATGTTGTGGTTACATGGGTGTCGTTCGCCCGCTGGTCGCGTTCTGAGTTGATCCCGAGGGGCCGGTTCCGCCATGCGTTGTCCGTTCTGCCGGCACTCCGACTGCCGGGTCATCGACTCCCGCGAGGTCGACGACGGGCAGGCCACCCGCCGCCGCCGCTCCTGCGTGGCGTGCGGACGCCGCTTCACCACCGTCGAGGAAGCGGTCCTCGCCGTCGTGAAGCGCAGCGGGGTCACCGAGCCGTTCAGCCGCGACAAGGTCGTCGTCGGGGTCCGCAGGGCCTGCCAGGGCCGCCCGGTCGACGAGGACGCGCTCCAGCAGCTCGCCCACCGGGTCGAGGAGTCGATCCGCGCGGGCGGCACGGCGGAGATCCCCAGCCACGAGGTGGGTCTGGCCATCCTCGGGCCTCTGCGCGAGCTCGACGAGGTGGCCTACCTCCGTTTCGCGAGCGTCTACCGCTCGTTCTCCTCAATCGAGGACTTCGAGAAGGAAATCGCTGATCTCCGCCGTCCCGACGGCGGCGGTGCGGCCGCTCCGCCGACCTGAGTCGGCGCCTCCGGCACCGCCGCAGCACCACCATCCGCACGAGCACCACCTGCACAGCAATCCAGTACGTCCGGGCGCCTCCGTGTGCCCGGGAGCACGTCCGAACAGAAGTCCGACGGTCCCCAGCCCGCCGGAATTCGAGGGAAGGAAGAGCATGGCCGAGACCGTCGGGACACCGAGCGAGACATCGAGCCGGACACAGAACGAGTCGCGCTCCGGGCGCGGCAAGAAGTCGGCGTCCAAGCCGGTGGCGACACCGCGCGCGAAGGGCATCACCGTCGAGCGGATCCACACCACCCCCGGTGTGCACCCCTACGACGAGGTCGTGTGGGAGACCCGCGACGTCGTCATGACCAACTGGCGCGACGGGTCGGTGAACTTCGAGCAGCGCGGCGTCGAGTTCCCCGAGTTCTGGTCGGTCAACGCCACCAACATCGTCACCAGCAAGTACTTCCGCGGCGCCGTGGGCAGCCCCACCCGCGAGTCGAGCCTGCGCCAGCTGATCGACCGGGTCGTCTCGGTGTACCACGCCGCCGGCCTCGAGCACGGCTACTTCGCCTCCGAGGACGACGCGGAGATCTTCGCCCACGAGCTGACGTGGATGCTGCTGCACCAGGTCTTCAGCTTCAACTCGCCGGTGTGGTTCAACGTCGGCACGTCCAGCCCGCAGCAGGTCTCGGCGTGCTTCATCCTCGCGGTCGACGACACGATGGAGTCGATCCTCAACTGGTACCGCGAGGAGGGGCTGATCTTCAAGGGCGGCTCGGGCGCGGGGCTGAACCTGTCGCGGATCCGCTCGTCGAAGGAGCTGCTGTCCTCGGGGGGGACAGCATCGGGCCCCGTCTCGTTCATGCGCGGCGCCGACGCCAGCGCGGGCACCATCAAGTCCGGTGGCGCCACGCGGCGCGCGGCGAAGATGGTCGTGCTCGACGTCGACCACCCCGACATCGAGGAGTTCGTCGAGACGAAGGCCAAGGAGGAGGCGAAGATCCGCGTCCTGCGCGACGCGGGCTTCGACATGGACCTCGGCGGCTCCGACATCACCTCGGTGCAGTACCAGAACGCGAACAACTCGGTGCGCGTCACCGACGAGTTCATGCGCGCGGTGGAGGAGGGCACCGACTTCGGCCTGCGGGCGCGGATGACGGGCGAGGTCATCGAGAAGGTCGACGCCCGCAAGTTGTTCCGCACGATCGCGCAGGCGGCGTGGAACTGCGCCGACCCCGGCATCCAGTACGACGGCACGATCAACGACTGGCACACGTGCCCGGAGTCCGGCCGCATCTCCGCGTCCAACCCGTGCTCGGAGTACATGCACCTGGACAACTCCAGCTGCAACCTGGCCTCGCTGAACCTGCTGAAGTTCCTCGGCGACGACGGCCGGTTCGACGCGGCGCGGTTCGCCAAGGCCGTCGAGCTGATCATCACCGCGATGGACATCTCGATCTGCTTCGCCGACTTCCCGACCGAGCCGATCGGCGAGACCACCCGCACGTTCCGCCAGCTCGGCATCGGCTACGCCAACCTCGGTGCGCTGCTCATGGCCACCGGCCACGCGTACGACTCCGAGGGCGGGCGCGCGCTCGCCGCCGCCATCACCTCGCTGATGACCGGTGCGTCGTACAAGCGCTCCGCGGAGCTCGCCGGCGTCGTCGGCCCGTACGACGGCTACGCCCGCAACGCCTCGGCCCACCAGCGCGTCATGCGCAAGCACGCCGCCGCCAACGACGACGTGCGCACGCTCGTGGCGAGCGCCCCGATCCACAAGCTCGCCACGAAGGTGTGGCAGGAGGGCCTGGAGATCGGCGCCCGCAACGGCTGGCGCAACGCCCAGGCGTCGGTGCTGGCCCCCACCGGCACCATCGGCCTGATGATGGACTGCGACACCACCGGCATCGAGCCCGACCTGGCCCTGGTCAAGTTCAAGAAGCTCGTCGGCGGCGGCTCGATGCAGATCGTCAACCAGACGGTGCCGCGCGCGCTGGCCCGCCTCGGCTACCCGGTGGAGCAGATCGAGGCGATCGTCGAGTACGTGGGCGAGCACGGCCACGTCGTCGACGCGCCGGGCCTGAAGCCGGAGCACTACGAGGTGTTCGACTGCGCCATGGGGCAGCGGTCGATCGCCCCGATGGGCCACGTCCGCATGATGGCCGCGGTGCAGCCGTTCCTGTCCGGCGCGATCTCCAAGACCGTGAACATGCCGGAGGCGGCCACGGTCGAGGACGTCGAGAAGATCTACATGGAGGGCTGGAAGCTCGGCCTGAAGGCGCTCGCGATCTACCGCGACAACTGCAAGGTCGGCCAGCCGCTGTCGGCGGGCAAGAGCGCCAAGTCCAGCGAGACGGCCACCGCGGAGGCGGCGCCGACCGTCGTCGAGGCGCGGCCGGTGCGCAAGCGGCTGCCGAAGAAGCGCCCGAGCGAGACGGTGTCGTTCACCGTGGGCGGCGCGGAGGGCTACCTCACCGCCGGGTCGTACCCCGACGACGGGCTCGGCGAGATCTTCGTCAAGCTCGGCAAGCAGGGTTCGACGCTGGCCGGCGTGATGGACGCGTTCTCCATGTCGATCTCGGTCGGTCTGCAGTACGGCATCCCGCTGGAGTTCTACGTCTCGAAGTTCTCCAACCTGCGCTTCGAGCCGGCGGGCATGACCGACGACCCGGACGTCCGCATCGCCACGAGCGTGCTGGACTACCTGTTCCGGCGCCTCGCGCTCGACCACCTGCCGTACGAGAAGCGCGCCCAGCTGGGCATCTTCTCGGCGGACGAGCGGCGCGCGCAGGTGGCCGAGTCGTACGGGCCGGACCCGGCAGAGCTGGACGTCGAGGCGCTGCGCGGCTCGGTCGACGCGAAGCCGAAGGCCGACAAGACCGACAAGGCCGCCGCCCCGGCCCCGGTGGAGGTGGGCAGCTCCACCGAGCTGCTGGAGCTGCACCTGGGCAAGGCGGCCGACGCGCCGCTCTGCATGACCTGCGGCACGAAGATGCGGCCGGCGGGTTCGTGCTACGTCTGCGAGGGCTGCGGCTCCACCAGCGGCTGCAGCTGACCTGACCCGACGGGGCCGCCACCGGATCGCGTCCGGTGGCGGCCCCGTCGTGCTCTCGTCAGCTCTGCGGGGCCACCGGATGCGGGGCCTCCTCCGTGGCGGTGTGCTGGTGCTCGGTGATGAGCCGCGCGTAGCGGGTGCCCGCGGCCAGGAGCACGAGCCCGGCGCCGACGAACGCGCCGACCCGGGCGATGCCGTCGAGGGCGCTGAGGTCGAACAGCACGAGCTTGGCGACGGCGGCGGCCACCAGCGCCATCCCGGCGACGCGGAGGGCGGGCCGGCTGATGCCGCGCGCGAGCAGCACCAGCGCAGCGACGGTCCAGGAGACCGTCACGAGCGCGTGGCCGGCGGTGAACCCGTTGTCGTTGTCGACGAGCAGCGCGAGGTTCACCACCAGGCCGGTCACGCCGTACAGGCCGACGATGCCGATGCCCGCCCAGAGCGGCGCCGTCTCGGCGTCCGAGCGGACCCAGCCCAGCCGGGCGAAACCGGCCAGGAGCATCACGGCCAGCGCGATCACCAGCAGGGACGCCACGGACGCTGCGACCAGGTCGGGGGGTGGCAGCCATGAGCCGGCGTCGAGCACGCAGCGGCGCGTCACCAGGTCGGCGACGGGTGCGTCCAGGACGAGCGCGCGCAGCACACCCGGCACGGCCAGCGCGGCCGCGAGGACGACGGCGAACCGGCTGCGCATCCAGTGCCCCACCACGGCCGCGACCAGCGCCTGGCCGAGCAGCACGAGCGTGAGCGTCGCGCCGTCGAACGCGAGGCCGGTCGCGGCGAGCAGCGCCACTGCGGCCGACGTCGCGGTGGCCAGTCGCGGCGCGCCCCGGAGCCAGGGCAGCGCGCAGGCCGCCACGAGGGCCAGGCCGGCCCCGGCGGCCACGACGGCGCCCAGCCGGCCGGTGAGCACGAGGGCCGTGACGAGCGCCGGCAGGGCCGCGATCGGGGCGAGGGTGGCGGTCGCGCCGGGGGCGATGCGCCGGCCGGCGGCTCCGGCGGTGACCAGCCCGACCAGCAGGGCCGCGACCGCGACCGCGATCGCCTGGGTCGTGTTGCCGGCGGACGCCGGCGGTTGGGCCAGCGTGGCGCCGACGAACGTCCCGTACAGCGCACTCAGACCCCCGACCAGCAGCGCCAGGACGGACCACTCCCGGCGCCACACGACCGGCAGCGCGGCGACCGACATGGCCAGTGCGAGTGCGACCAGGAGCCAACCGTCGGCGAGCACGGGCGCGAGCACGAGCGCACCCAGGACGACGCCGTTGGCGAGCCAGGGCGAGCGCCAGAGGTCGGCGAGCCCGAGCCCGCCGACGGCGACGAGGAAGGCGAGCGCGATGGCCGGGGCCGGCGCGAGGTAGTCGTAGACGGCGGTCGCGCCGGCGATGACGAGGTAGAGCGTCGCGAAGCCGGTGGCGGCGACGGCCACGGCACCGACCGAGGACGCGGCCCGCCGGTGCAGCCAGAGACCCAGGCCGACGAGCGCCATGCCGAGCACGGCGCCAGCCCCGATCCGCACGGGTGGTGCGAACCAGCCGCGCGAGACGGCCAGCGCGAGGAACATCGCGACCCCGAGCAGGGTGATCGCGGCGCCCGTCCAGGCCAGCAGGCGCGCTCCGCCGATGGCGGCGGCCCGGTCGGCGAGCGACGGGCGCGCCGGGGGAGGGGCGGGGGGCCGGAACGGCGGCGGAGTCGCAGGCGGCGGAGGGCCGAACGGTTGCCCGGGCCCGAAGCCTGCCGGGCCGAAGCCGGGTCCGGGCGGTGGTGGGTACGTGGTGAGACCTGCCGGTGGCGGTCCAGCCGTGCGCGCGGGATCTGCTGGAACAGGAGGCGGGACCGCAGGGGCTTTGTGCTGGCGCAGCTGCGCCAGCTCGGCTGCCATCCGGTCGAGCCGGTGCCCGATGGCGGCGAGCTCGCCGGCGAGAGCGCCGAGCGGGTCCTCGTCGCGGTGCGGTGTCGACATGTGCAGACCATCCCGTTCCGGCCGCCCGAAGTGCAGCGTTGTCCTACCGAAGGGCCGTCACGGTTGGGTCACGGTCAGACGGCGCTGCGCTCGTCCGGCACCGGGGCGAGGGTGCTGGTGGGGCGGCGCAGCAGCCGGCGCCACTGCTCCGCGTTCCAGGTGGCCGGGTCCGTGGTGGCCAGGAAGTTCTCCAGCACGCGCACGAACCGGGTCGGGTCGGTGTGGAACGGGAAGTGCCCGGCGTCGGCGAAGATCTCCAGCCGGCTGCCGGGCATGGCGGCGTGGGCGTCGTAGGCGTGGGTGACGGGCACGACGGCGTCGCGGTCGCCCCAGATGAGCAGCGTCGGCATGCCGAGGGTGAGGTAGCAGCGGTCCAGCATGGTGACGACCTGGCCGCGCCAGTCCACCACCGACCGCAGCGTGCGGGTGAACGCGGCGCGTGCCGTCGCGTCCGGGAGCGCGTCGACGACGCGCAGCAGGTCGGGCGCGTCCTGGCCGAGGTCGGTGCCGAGCGCGCGGAGCAGTGCGACGACCTGCCCGACCTGCCAGCGCGCCGTGGGCAGCCGCAGGAGCGCGAGCAGCATGGTCGCGCCGGGCAGCGTCGCGGCGCGCAGGACCGGGCTGACCCCCGACCCGGCGCCGCCCGACCCGACCAGGACGAGCCGCTCCGTGCGCTCCGGGTACTGGTAGGCGAACTGCATGGCGACGCCGCCGCCGAGCGAGTGCCCCACGAGCGTGACCCGGTCGACGTCGAGCACGCCCAGCAGGTCGCGCACGCCGTTGGCGTAGGCGGCGACGGAGTAGTCGGCGCGCGGCTTCGCGGACGCCCCGTGCCCGAGCAGGTCGGGTGCGATCACGGTGTGGCGCTGCGCCAGCTCGTCCAGCACGGGTTCCCAGGTGGCGGAGCTGTCCCCGATCCCGTGGACGAGCACCAGCGGCGGCCCGCTGCCGACCATGCGGAAGGCGCGCCGGTACCCGTGCACGGTGCGGAACTGCAGGTCGGCGACCATCGGTGGAGCTTAGGTACGGCGCATTTCCGGAATGTTGCGCCCGCCCGCTCCGTCGAGAACGAACTTGTGGTGATTTTGAATCGATTCAGTTCACCGTAACTTCGTTCTCGACGCGGAGCCGGGGCCGCTACGGCTGCGCCCACCCCGCCCGGAACGCGTAGCGCGCGGCCTCCGTGCGGCTCGTGGCGCCGATCTTGGCGAAGGCGTTGTTGATGTGGGTCTTGACGGTCGTGGGGGAGACGACGAGCCGTTCGGCGATGGCCCCGTTGGACAGGCCGGCGCCGATGAGGGCGAGGACCTCGCGCTCGCGGGCGGTGAGGCCGTCGCGGTCCGGGTCGACGCTGCGGGGCGGCGCGTCGGCGGCGAGCGCCGCGATGAGCCGGCGCGACACCTCGGCGTCGAACGTGGACTGGCCGGCCGCGGCCGACCGGATGGCCGCCGCGATCTCCGCCCGGCCCGTGTCCTTGGTGAGGTAGCCGCGGGCGCCCGCGGCCAGCGCGCCGACGATCGACTCGTCGTCGGCGTAGGTGGTGAGCACCAGTACCCCGACGCCGGGGTGTTCCCGGGTGATGCGGGCGGTCGCCGTCACTCCGTCGAGGACGGGCATGCGCAGGTCCATCAGGACGACTTCGCACGGGGTGTGCGCCAGGAGGTCGAGGGCCGCGGCGCCGTCGGCGGCGGATCCGGCCACGGTGATCCCGTCGGCCAGTTCCAGCAGCGCGACCAGCCCTTCCCGCACGATCAGCTGATCGTCGACGACGAGGACCCGGATGTCCGTCATGCGCCCGGCACCTCCGCCACCACGGCCCAGCCGGCGCCGTCCGGGCCGGCGGTCAACCGGCCGCCGACCAGCGCCAACCGCTCGCGCATGCCGGTGAGGCCGTGCCCGGGCACGCTCGACGCAGCCGGGACGCGCGCAGCCTCGTTGCGCACGGCCACCGCGACCGCGTCAGGGCGGAACTCCAGAACCACGTGCAGAGGTGCGCCAGGGGCGTGCCGGGCGGCGTTGGTGAGCGCCTCCCGCGCGGCTCCGGCCAGCGACACCTCGACCGCAGCGCGGACGGGTCGCGGGGTGCCGACCACCTGCAGGTCGGGCGGCTCGCCGAGGTGGTCGCGGGCGTGCGCGGCCGCGAGCTCGCCGAGCGCGTCGGGCAGGGGGAGGACGTCGCGGCGCAGCGCGGCCACCGCGGCCCGGGCCTCCACCAGCCCGTCCGCGGCGAGCCGGCGGGAGCGCTGCACCCGTTCCAGCGCTGCGGGCACGTCGCGCCGGTCGGCCAGCAGCGCCTCCGCCACCTCCAGCTGCACGCCCAGCGCACCCAGGGAGTGCGCGAGGACGTCGTGCAGCTCGCGGGCGATGCGAGCGCGCTCGTCCAGCGCGGCGGCGCGGGCGTGCTCGTCCTGGGCGCGGCGGGTCTGCTCCAGCAGCTGGGCGGTCTCGGTCGCACGCAGGTGGTAGCTGCGCCGCAGCAGGCCCGACAGCGTGATCAGCACCGTCACCGCCGCCAGGACGAGGAGCCGCTCGGTTCCGCGGTCCAGCGACGGGACGACGAGCAGCAGGCCCACGACCGCTGCCACCGCCACGGTGGCCGGCGGCGGTACCGCCGGGTGCAGCGCCACCATCACCAGGCAGGAGAACGCGATCGCCGCGCCCGCGCTGTCGGTGGTGCCGGCGACGGTCGCGGCGGCGGCGATCGCGCCGACGGCGAGCGCGGTAGCCGCCCGGCGCGGCACGCGGTGGTCGAGGACGACGAACGCGGCCCAGCAGGCTGCCGCGCCGCCGAGCAGGAGCCACACCCACACTGCGTCGGCGGGCACCCTCGCGGTGACGAGCGAACCGACGACGACGGCCGTGCCGATCAGCCGGCCGAGCCACCCGAACTCCGGTTCCCCCGCACTGATCGCCGACCACACCCGCACCGGCACAGTCTGCCCTGCTCAGCGCCGTCGGGCACGCAACGCCCACGCCGTGACGAGCACCAGGATCAGCAGCGCGACGAACACAGCTCCGATCACCGCCATGCGCTCCCACAGCAGGTCCATCAAGATCTCCTGGGCGGTCATCGCTGCTCGTCGCGGTGCTCGAGGTAGTGGGCGGCGCCGCGGCCGACCGCGCCGATGGCGCCGCCGCGGTTGCCGGCGGCGCGGGCGATCGGGGCGGCGAGCCGCTTGGCGTCGTCGAGTCGGCCGGCGCGCTTCGCCAGCACCACCACGACCGCGACGAGCACCGCGACCCCGACGATCACCAGCCCGATCAGCAGCGCCCGCATCAGCATGAACGTCATGAATGCCTCCATGACGGCGACGCTAGGAACCCGACCGGGTGGAGCGGCACGGCCCGCGGGTGGAGATCCGGGTGGAGATCGCTATCCGGCCTCGTAGCGCGCGGCACGGATGAGGTCGTCGACGGCGGACTCCTGCACGCGGAAGGACCGCCCGAACCGGACGGCGGGCAGCTCACCGCCGTGCACGAGCCGGTAGACGGTCATCTTGGACACGCGCATCCGCTGCGCCACCTCGGCGATGGTGAGGAAGGGTGCAGGGACGACGTCCGCCGTGCCGTCGGGCGTCACGTGCGGTGATCTCGTGGGCTCTACGACCATCGTGCGTGTCCTCCATGCCCCGTCTTCCGTGCCCCCCACGGGCACCTGGTGTGCGCTGGTTCGGACGGTAGCCGAGGTGGCGTCACCCTCCGGGGTACGCGAACTGCGCCGACGGATGAAATCGGACGCGACCGAGCTCACCGCGCCAGGGACGGAGGCGCCACGTAGGGTCCGATGGTGGTCCCCGACGACGATCCCGCAGGAGACTGGACCGCGCCCGGTGTGTTCCGCTGCGCGCCCGACGTCTACCGCATCCCGCTGCCCCTGCCCAACGACGGCCTGCGGGCGGTGAACGTCTACGCGATCGCCGACGGCTCCGGCTTCAGCCTGGTCGACTCCGGCTGGGTGCTGCAGGAGTCGCGCGAGCTGCTCGTGTCGGCGTTGGCGCAGCTCGGTGGCGGGTTGGGCGACGTGCGGCGCTTCCTCGTGACGCACTCGCACCGCGACCACTACACGCTGGCCGTCGCGCTGCGCCGGGAGTTCGGTGGCCGGATCCTGCTGGGCGAGGGGGAGAAGCCGGGCCTGGAGGAGCTGAACTCGCCGGGCGCAGGTGAGCGGTCGCCCCACCTGCCGCGGTTGCTGCGCGCCGGCGCCGACGACCTGCTGCGGCGGTTGAACGCGTTCCCGCGGCCCGAGTTCGACGTGTCGGACTGGGAGCTGCCCGACGAGTGGATCACCGACGGCTCGGTGATCACCGTGGGGGAGGGTGACGCGCTGCGCGAGCTGACCGCCATCGCCACCCCGGGCCACACGCGCGGGCACGTCGTCTTCGCCGACGAACCGGGCGACCTGCTCTTCGCCGGCGATCACGTGCTGCCGCGGATCACCCCGTCGATCGCGTTGGAGCCGGTGCCGGCGGTCAGCCCGCTCGCCGACTTCCTGGCCTCCCTCGAGCTGGTGCGCAGCCGGCCGGACGCCACACTGCTGCCCGCGCACGGGCCCGTCGGGATGCGGGTGCACGAGCGCGTCGACGCCCTGCTCGCCCACCACGCCGACCGGCTCGAGAAGTCGCTGGCGGCGGTGCGGGAGGGTCGCTCGACCGCCACCGAGGTGGCGGGAGCCCTGCGCTGGACCCGTCGCGAGCACGCGCTCGCCGACCTCGACGTGTTCAACGAGATGCTCGCGGTGCTGGAGACGATGGCCCACCTCGACGTGCTCGTCGAACGCGGCGCACTGACCGTGCGTCACGAGGGTGACGTGGCGCACTACACGATCTAGGCCCGGTTCGGGCGTCCGACACGCCCGACACGCCGCTGGTGCTGGCCACCATGACCCGGATGCAGGCACACTGGGCGCACGAAACTGATCAATGAGTAGCCGATCACCGTGGGAGATCGACAACGGAGATCGACAACTGAACACGCTGCGGTACGCCGACGGTCGAGGACGTTGGGGAAGACGATCCTCGTCGACGTTGGAGGTCTGCAGTGAACGCACGCGGCGTGGTCTTCGTCCACTCGTCGCCGACTGCGGTCTGTCCGCACGTCGAGTGGGCGATGTCCGGCGTGCTCGGTACAAAGGTGTCCTTGCAGTGGTCACCTCAAGGTGTCGTGCCCGGCCAGATGCGGGCCGAGTGCACCTGGACCGGGCCCGTCGGGAGCGGTGGTGCCCTGGCCGGGGCGCTGCGCGCGTGGCCGATGCTGCGCTTCGAGGTGACCGAGGAGGCCACGCCCGGGGTCGACGGTGAGCGCTACTGCCACGTCCCGACGTTGGGACTCTGGCACGGCCGCATGTCCGCCAACGGCGACACAGTGATCCCGGAGGACCAGCTGCGGTCCCTGCTCGCCGAGACGCCGGCCGGCCAGGTGCCCGGCCGCATCCACGACCTCCTCGGCACCGCGTGGGACGACGCGCTGGAGCCGTACCGCTCGGCGGGCGACGGCGCCCCCGTGACCTGGCTGCACCAGGTCGGCTGAGCGCCCCGAGATCGCAGCAGAGCCCCTTTCCCGCAGGAAGCGTGCGGGAAAGGGGCTCTGCTGCGTCGCGTGAAGCGGAGCGGGTCAGACCTTCGTGAACGCGACGGCGGCGTTGTGGCCGCCGAACCCGAACGAGTCGCACACCGCGGCCTGCAGGTCGACCTTGCGGGGCTCGCCGGCGACGACGTCGAGCTCGACCCCCGGGTCGAGGTTCTCCAGGTTGAGGGTGGCGGGGATGATCCCCTCCTTGATCGACAGCAGCGTGATGATGCTCTCGACCGCCCCCGCGGCCCCCACCATGTGCCCGAGCTGCGACTTCGGCGCAGTGAGGATCGGGTGGTCGCCCAGCGCCTTGCGCACCGCCCGGGTCTCGCCGACGTCACCGGCGACGGTGGACGTGGCGTGGCAGTTGACGTGCCCGACGTCGGTGGGCGAGAGCCCGGCCGACTCGACGGCCTTGCGGATGGCCCGCGACTGGCCGATGCCCTCCGGCTCGGGGCCGGTGATGTGGTAGGCGTCGGAGGTGAGGCCGGCGCCGGCGAGCTTGCCGTGCACGGTGGCGCCGCGCGCGGCCGCGAACTCGGCCCGCTCCAGCACCATCACCCCGGCGCCCTCGCCGAGCACGAACCCGTCGCGGTCGACGTCGAACGGGCGGGACGCCCGCTCGGGCTCGTCGTTGCGCTGCGAGAGCGTCCGCGCCTGCACGAACCCGGCGACGGTGATGCCGGTGATGCAGGCCTCCGCACCGCCGGCGATGACGACGTCGACCTCGCCCGCGCGCAGCAGCCGCAGCGCCCATGCGAGCGCCTCCGCACCCGACGCGCACGCCGAGACGGGGGAGTGGACGCCGCCCTGCGCCTTGAACTCCAGGCCCACCCACGCGGCCGGCCCGTTCGGCATGAGCATCGGGACGGTCAGCGGCGAGACCTTGCGCAGCCCGCCGTCCTCCAGGAGGTCGTCCTGGGCGAGGAGGGTGAGCGCGCCGCCGATGCCGGTGGCGACGACCACGGCGAGCCGCTCGGGCTCCACCTCCGGTGCGCCGGCGTGCTCCCACGCCTCGCGGGCGGCGACGAGCGCCACCTGCTCGCAGCGGTCCAGGCGGCGGGCCTGGACGCGCGGGATCACGTCGGTCGGCGCCACCGCGAGGGGTGCCGCGATCTTCACCGGCAGGTCGTACTTGGTGATGAAGTCGAAGTCGTCGTCGATGCGGCGCACGCCCGAGCGGCCGGCGAGGACGGCCTCCCAGGTGGAGGCGACGTCACCGCCGAGGGGGGTGGTCGCCCCCAACCCGGTGACGACGACCTCGACGCCGGAGGCTCGCGCCGAGCTCACTGGTTCTTCGCGATGTAGTCGACGGCGTCGCCCACGGTCTTGAGCTCGGCGAGCTGGTCGTCGGGGATCTTGACCCCGAACTTGTCCTCGGCCTGCACGGCGATCTCGACCATGGACAGCGAGTCGATGTCGAGGTCGTCGACGAAGGACTTCTCGGTGGTCACGTCGGCCGTGTCGATGCCCGCGACCTCCTCGACGATCTCGGCGAGGCCGGCGAGGATCTCGGCGTTGTCAGCCACGGTGGCTCTCCTTCTGGTGGGAAACTGGGGGCTTCGGGGGAAACCTACGGGAAGACGACGACCTGGCCCGCGTAGGACAGGCCGGCGCCGAACCCGACGATCAGCACCGTGTCGCCGGAGCGGACCCGGCCCTCGGCGCGCATGTGGTCGAGCGCCATCGGGATCGACGCCGACGAGGTGTTGCCGGACTCCTGGATGTCGTCGGCCACGACCATGTCCTCGCGGGCGCCGTCCTTGCGCAGCCGCTTGGCGATGGCCTCCACGATGCGCAGGTTGGCCTGGTGGGGCGCCAGCACGTCGATGTCGGCTGGGGTCAGCCCGGCCAGCTCGATCGCCCGCGCGGCCACGGGGGCGATCTTCGTGGTGGCCCAGCGGAACACCGCCTGGCCCTCCTGGTGCAGCGCGGCGTTCTCCTCCTTGATGTAGATCGTGGAGGCGAGGTCGCCTGCGCTGCCCCAGGCCACCGGTCCGATCCCGACGGACGCGGGGTCCGTGGCCGGTCCGACGACCGCGGCGCCGGCGCCGTCGGCGAAGATGATGGCGGTGGAGCGGTCGGTCCAGTCGACCCAGTCCGACAGCTTCTCCGCGCCGATCACCAGCACGTGCTTCGCCGATCCGGCGCGGACCAGGTCGGCCGCGGTGCCGATCGCGTAGCAGAAGCCGGCGCAGGCGGCGTTGAGGTCGAACGCGGCCGGTGCGGTGATGCCGATGCGCTCGGCGGTCTGCGCGGCGGCGTTGGGGATCTGGCTGGGCATCGTGCAGGTGGCCACGATGACGGTGTCGATGTCGGCCGGGGTGAGCCCGGAGTCCTTCACCGCCCGGGCACCCGCCTCGACGGCCATGTCGACCAGCGAGAGGTCCTTCGGCGCGACCCGGCGGTTGCGGATGCCGACGCGGTCGCGGATCCACGCGTCGTTCGTGTCCATCGTCTTGGCGAGGTCGTCGTTGGAGACGATCTGCTCGGGCTGGAAGCTGCCGAACCCGAGCAGGCGTGCGCCCGCGACGGTCGGGGCGAGGTTCAGTTCGGTCATGCGGCACCACCGTTCCCAGAGTTGGCATCTGCGTGGTCGGCGAACAGGGCGGCGGCCTTGTCGAGGTCGTCGGGGGTCTTGAGGGCCAGCGTTGCGGTCCCCTTGAGGTCGCGCTTCACCAGCCCGACCAGCGTGCCGGCCGGCGGCAGCTCGATGACCGCGGTGACGCCCAGCTGCGCGAGGGAGGCCATGCACGCGTCCCAGCGCACCGGCCGCGTGACCTGGGCGACGAGGCGGGTCAGCGCCTCCTCCCCGGCCGCGACGGTGGCGCCGTCGGCGTTGGACAGGAGCGGGAGCGCGGGGTCGGCGGGGGAGATGCCGGCGGCGTGGGTGCGCAGCGCCTCCTCGGCGGGCGCCATGAACCGGGTGTGGAACGCGCCGGCGACCGGCAGCGGGATGACCCGCGCCTTCTCCGGTGGGTTCGCGGCGAGCTGCGCCAGCGCCTCGGCCGGCCCGGCGGCGACGATCTGGCCGCCGCCGTTGCGGTTGGCCGGCGTGAGCCCGAAGCCCTCGATCGCGGCCAGCACCTCGTCCTCGACGCCCCCGAGCACGGCGCTCATGCCCGTCGGCTCCAGCGCGCACGCCGCGGCCATCTCCCGGCCGCGGACGGCGGCGAGCGCCACGGCGTCGGCGGCGGGCAGCACGCCGGCGATCGCCGCGGCGGCCAGCTCGCCCACCGAGTGTCCGGCGATCGGCGAGCCCGCCGGCAGCGCCGTCTTCGCGGTGAACCGCTCGGCGGCCAGCAGTGCGGCCGCCACGACCAGCGGCTGGGTGACGGCGGTGTCCTTGATCTCGTCGGCGTCGGCGGTGGTGCCGAGCCGCTTCAGGTCCAGGCCGATGGCGTCCGACCACGCGGCCAGCGTCTCCTCGGCCGCGGGGTCGTCGAGCCACGGGGCGAGCATGCCGGGCTTCTGGGAACCCTGGCCGGGCGCGAGGAGGGCGATCACAAGGGCCACCCAACACCCTGGACGGCGACCGGCGGGATGCCGCCATCCACCAAGTAGCACGATCGGGTTTGTGGGGTTCCTACACTTCGTGGTGCAGGACACCCCAGGTGACGCAGGTCGCCTGGCCTGATCGTTGTAGGAAATCGGCAGGTCACGGGTCGAGCCTGCCGAGGATGACGGCCGCGCGCAAGACGAGGGCGGAGCGCGGGTCGCCGGGCGCGTGGCCGGTGATCTCGGCCACCCTGCGCAGCCGGTAGCGCACGGTGTTGGGGTGGACGTAGAGCGCCCGGGCGCAGGACTCGAGCGACCCGCCGCCCTCCAGGTAGACCTCCAGGGTGCGGGCGAGCTCGCCCCCGGCCTCGTCGAGCGGGCGGACCACGCGGTCGCGCAGGCGGGCGTGTGCCGTGGTGTCGCCGCAGAGCGCGCGCTCGGGCAGCAGCGCGTCGGCGTCGACGGGACGGGGTGCCTCCGGCCAACCCGGGGCCGCGCGCAGCCCCGCGAGCGCCTCCCGCGCGCTCGCGTGCGCGCCGTCGAGGCCGGCGGCCGGCGGACCCACGACCACCGGGCCCGGGCCGAACGCCTCCGACAGCGAGCCGGTGAGGGCCGCGGTGTCGAGCCCGCCCGGGTCGGCGACCAGCACGATCAGCCGTCCGCCCTGGGTGCCCACGAGCACCGCGCGCCCGGCCCGGTCGGCCTCGCGGCGCAGCAGCGCCGGCGCGCGGGCGACGTCGTCGGGGGTGCTGCCGGCGACCACCCGCACCGTCGCGGTCGGGTTCCAGCCCAGGGCGGACGCCCGGGAGACCAGCGCGTCGTCGGTCTCGCCGCGCACGACGGCGTCGACGACCTGGGCCTCCTGACGGGCGTCCCACGCGCCGCGGTTCTCCGCCGCGCCGGCGTAGACGGTGGCGGCGGCGAAGGCGATCTCGCGGCCGAACCTCAGGATCGCGTCGACGAGTACCCGGCGCTCGGCCTCGTCGGCGGCCAGCGGCGGCAGCTGGCGCTCGAACACCTCGGTGGCGATGCGCACCAGGTCGACGGTCTGGCGCAGCGACAGCCGCTCGGCCAGGTCGTGCGGGGCGATGCGGAACGCCTCCGCGGTGAGCCGGATCGGCTCGCCGCGCTCGCCGAGCCAGGCGACGAAGTTGGCCACCCCGGTCTGCGTGACCAGCGCGACGCCGGCGCGCTGGTCGGCGGCCAGCTCGGCGAACCAGGGGTGCCGGTCGCGCATCTCGTGCAGGCAGGCGCGAGCCAGGTCGCCGGCCGCGAGGCCGATGCGGCGCCGCGTCGCGGCGGACACGGACCTGGTGCCCGATCCGGTCGCCGTCACAGGGGGAGCATGGCACGCGCAGGGCGTCCGCGGCCGTGCGCGATGCTGGACGGGAACACCCGCGACCGCGATGTGGTTGCACGAGCAACAACATCGGACGGAAGGTGCCGCCATGACGAGCCAGCTGCTCACCCCGAACGTCGACGTCCGCAGGGCAGGCGACCGGTTCGCGACCGCGATCGACTGGCTGGACTCGAAGCACAGCTTCTCGTTCGGCGGCCACTACGACCCGGCCAACACCCACTTCGGGCTGCTCATGGTCTCCAACGACGACGTCGTGCGGGCCGGCGGCGGGTTCGAGACCCATCCGCACCGCGACATGGAGATCGTCACCTGGGTCCTGTCGGGATCACTGGTGCACCAGGACTCCGAGGGGCACTCCGGCGTCATCCATCCCGGGCTCGCACAGCGCATGAGCGCGGGCCGCGGCATCCTGCACTCGGAGAAGAACGACGCGTGGCGGCTCGACGCGTCGATCGCCGAGCACAGCGACGACGTCCACTTCGTGCAGATGTGGGTCGTCCCCGACACCGCGCGCATCGACCCCGGCTACGAACAGCTCGACATCGGCGCCGAGCTGGATCGCGGTGAGCTGCTCGTCGTGGCCTCGGGCATGCCGAAGCACGCCGACGAGCGGGCCATCTCGATCGCGCAGCAGCATGCGGCGCTGCACGCGGCTCGGCTCCGTCCGGGCGGCACGGCGGCGCTCCCGACGGCGCCGCTGGTCCACCTGTTCGTCGCCCGCGGGTCGGTGGACCTCGAGGGCGCGGGCACGCTGCACACCGGCGACTCCGCACGCATCACCGTCGGCGAGGGGCAGCGGCTGTCCGCGGGGGCGGGCGGCGCCGAGATCCTGGCGTGGGAGATGCACGCGTCGCTCGGGTGAGCGCACAACTCGATCCGCCGCGGGACGGACGACGGCCCGCGGGGCGCGGTGCTGGACGTGTCGGTGCGGCGGACCGCCGCACCCGCCCGTCAGCCGAGCGGGGTGACCTGCGTGGCCTGCGGACCCTTCTGGCCCTGCTCGATGTCGAAGGACACGCGCTGGCCCTCTTCGAGGCTCTTGTACCCGTTGATCTGGATCGCCGAGTAGTGCACGAACACGTCCGCGCCACCACCGTCAGGAGCGAGGAAGCCGTAGCCCTTCTCGCTGTTGAACCACTTGACGGTGCCTTCAGCCATTCTTGCTCTCCTCGTACCTGGCGCCGGGGCACTGCCCCCGGCATCGCGCCGTCGGGGCACATGCGGTCCGTGCTCCGATCGGGACGCCCGTACCAGTGCCGTTTCGCCGTGCACGGGGCCTGACGTCGGGCGGAGCGTATCGCGTTCGGACCGCCCTGCCGAGGGTTAAAAAGCTGCGGATTTGGGCTGGTTCTCCCGATGCGGGCCGGTCAGGGGTGTGGAAGATCGATTCAGAGCGATTCAGCGCGCGGACAGGGCCGCGGCCAGCCGGTCGGCCGCCCCGGCGTCGGCCTGCGGGAGGAACAACGACGGCTCGATGAGCTCCACCTCCAGCACCGCGTAGCCACCTGCAGCGGTGCGGACGAGGTCGATCCGCGCGTAGCGCAACGGCCCGAAACGAGCGGTGACGACGTCGAGCGCGGCCTGGGCGACGGCGATCTGGGCGGGGTCGGCGCGGTACGCCACGTTCTCCTCGTGGGCGAACAGGCCCTCGACGGACCCGGCACGGGGCAGCCGCACCCGCTTGCTCGCGGCGTGGCTGAACGCGCCGGCCAGGAACACCAGCGGCCACTCGCCGTCGCGGTCCACGGAGTGCAGGAACGGCTGCACGAGCGCGGTCGCGCCGCGTCCGTGCAGCCGTCGCACGTGCTCCAGGGCCGCCGTCCGGTCGGCAGGGCCGTATCGGGCGGCGTCGCGGCTGCCGGCCCCGATGGCCGGCTTCACGACGAACTCGCCGTCCGGCCACGTCGGCGTGCCACCCGGTTCGACGGCCTCCGTGGGCACCGTCGGCACGCCGGCAGCGGCCAGCTCGGTGAGGTACCGCTTGTCGAGGTTCCAGCGCACCACGGCCGCCGGGTTGACCAGCTCGGTGGCGCGGTCGATCACGTCGAGCCGGTCCACGAAGTCGGCGAGGCGCTCCGGGTAGTCCCACGTCGAGCGCAGCACGGCGCGGTCGTAGGACGCCCAGTCGACGTCCTCGTCGTCCCAGTCGACGACGTCCGCCTGCACCCCGGCGGCCGCGAGCGCGGCGAGCGCAGCGGGCTCGTCGTCGTCGCGGCCGCGCGCCGCCGCGGTGGTCAACCAAGCGAGTCGAGTGATCACCGCGGCGACGCTACCGGGGTCAGGCGACCCCGGCGTCGCTGGTCTGCGGGCCGGCGGCCTGCGGATCGTCGATCTTGAACCGCTCCGCGACCTCGCTGACCTTCGCGTGGTCGAACTCGCCGCGCTGCGCCAGCGACGCCAGCGCGGCCACCACGATCGACTCGGCGTCGACGTTGAAGTGCCGCCGCACGGCCGGGCGGGTGTCGGAGAGCCCGAACCCGTCGGTGCCGAGCGACGTGAACGGCGCCGGTACCCACTGCCGGATCAGGTCGGGGACCGCGCGCATCCAGTCCGACACCGCGACCACCGGGGCGTCCGAGCCGCCCAGTGCCTCGGTGACGTACGGGACCTGGGGCTCGTCGCCGGGGTGCAGCAGGTTGTGCTGCTCGGCCGCCACGCCGTCGCGGCGCAGCTCGCCCCACGACGTCGCCGACCACACCTCGGCGCCCACGCCGAACTCCTCGGCGAGCGTGTCGCGCGCCTGCAGGGCCCACGGCAGTGCCACGCCGGAGGCGAGCAGGCGCACCTGCGGGCCTTCCGAGCGCGGGCTGCCCACGTACCGGTAGAGACCCTTCAGCACGCCGTCGACGTCCAGGTCCTCCGGCTCGGCCGGCTGGACGTACGGCTCGTTGTAGACCGTGAGGTAGTAGATGACGTTCTCGCCGGCGAGCTCGCCCTCGTCGGTGGACTCGCCGTACATGCGGCGCAGCCCGTCTCGCACGATGTGCGCGATCTCGAACGAGAACGCCGGGTCGTACGCCACGACGGCGGGGTTGGTGGCCGCGAGCAGCAGCGAGTGCCCGTCGTTGTGCTGCAGGCCCTCCCCGGTCAGGGTCGTGCGGCCGGCGGTCGCGCCGACGAGGAACCCGCGGGCCATCTGGTCGGCAGCTGCCCAGATCGAGTCGCCGGTGCGCTGGAACCCGAACATCGAGTAGAAGACGTACACCGGGATCGTCGGCTGCCCGTGCGTGGCGTACGAGGAGCCGGCGGCGATGAACGAGCCCATCGAGCCGGCCTCGTTGATGCCCTCGTGCAGCAGCTGCCCCTCCTCCGACTCGCGGTAGGCGAGCATCAGCGAGGCGTCGACCGAGGTGTACTGCTGGCCGTTCGGGTTGTAGATCTTCTGCGTCGGGAACATCGAGTCCATGCCGAACGTGCGCGCCTCGTCCGGGATGATCGGGACGAAGCGGGCACCGAACTCGCCATCCTTGATCATCTCGCGCAGCAGCCGGACGAACGCCATCGTCGTGGCGACCTCCTGCTTGCCGGAGCCCTTGCGCACGGTGTCGTAGACCTTGTCGCCGGGCAGCACGAGCGGCTTGGCCGCCACCCGCCGCGACGGCAGCGCGCCGCCGAGCGCCCTGCGGCGCTCGAGCATGTACTGGATCTCCGGCGCGTCGGTGCCGGGGTGGTAGTACGGCGGCAGGTAGGGGTCCTGCTCCAGCACCTTGTCGCTGATCGGGATGCGCTGCTCGTCGCGGAACTGCTTGAGGTCGTCCAGCGAGAGCTTCTTCATCTGGTGCGTGGCGTTGCGGCCGGCGAAGTGGCTGCCCAGGCCGTAACCCTTGATGGTCTTGGCGAGCACCACCGTCGGCTGGCCGTGGTGCTCCATGGCCGCCGCGTAGGCCGCGTAGACCTTGCGGTAGTCGTGCCCGCCGCGCTTGAGGTTCCAGATGTCGGCGTCGGACATCGGCTCGACCAGCGCCTTCGTGCGCGGGTCGCGGCCGAAGAAGTGGTCGCGGACGTAGCCGCCGTCGTTGGCCTTGTAGGTCTGGTAGTCGCCGTCCGGCGTGGTGTTCATGAGGTTCACCAGCGCGCCGTCGCGGTCCGCGTGCAGCAGCGCGTCCCACTCGCGACCCCAGATCACCTTGATCACGTTCCAGCCGGCGCCCCGGAAGAACGCCTCCAGCTCCTGGATGATCTTGCCGTTGCCGCGGACGGGCCCGTCGAGGCGCTGCAGGTTGCAGTTGATGACGAACGTGAGGTTGTCCAGGCCCTCGGTGGCCGCGATGTGGATCAGGCCCCGCGACTCCGGCTCGTCCATCTCGCCGTCGCCGAGGAACGCCCACACGTGCTGGTCGGCGCTCGGGATGAAGCCGCGGGCGTGCGCGTAGCGGTTGAACCGCGCCTGCATGATCGCGTTCATCGGGCCGAGGCCCATGGAGACCGTGGGGAACTCCCAGAAGTCCGGCATCAACCGCGGGTGCGGGTACGACGGCAGCCCGTGCCCGGCGCCGCCGTGCGACAGCTCCTGGCGGAACCCGTCGAGGCGGTCCTCGGTCAGCCGGCCCTCGAGGTACGCGCGGGCGTACACGCCCGGCGACGCGTGACCCTGGATGAAGACCTGGTCACCCCCGGTCGGGTGATCCTTGCCGCGGAAGAAGTGGTTGAACCCGACCTCGTACAGGGTCGCCGACGACGCGTACGTCGAGATGTGGCCGCCCACACCGATCCCCGGCCGCTGCGCCCGGTGCACCGTCATCGCGGCGTTCCAGCGGATCCAGCGGCGGTAGGCCCGCTCGGCCTCCTCGTCGCCGGGGAACCACGGCTCCCGGTCCGTCGGGATCGTGTTCACGTAGTCGGTGCTGGTGAGCGACGGCACACCGACGTGGCGCTCACGGGCACGCTGCAGCAGGCGCAACATCAGGTAGCGGGCCCGCTGCTGACCCGCCGCATCGAGCATGGCGTCGAAGGAGTCGAGCCACTCGGCCGTCTCCTCGGGGTCGATGTCGGGCAGGTGGGCCGCGAGTCCGTCACGGATGACGTTGACCCGTCGCGGCGACTCTGGGCTGGACTGGCCGGTCAAGGGATCTCCCTGTAGGGGCTGGAGCGGGGTGCTTCTCCGGTTCGGGTCCTATCGTGCCCCTCGGTGCTCGATCTCGTAACGAGTGGTTGCGCACCGATCCGTCTCGTGTTCGGATTCCGCATCCGGAGACGACGTCGAGCGTTGTTACCCGGGAAGGTGGATCGAGGCAAAGGGGACATGGGTGGCAACCGCGGATGATGCCGGACGGCAGTCCGACATCGCCGGCAAGCTCGGCGTCGAGCCGGGCATGGTGGTGCAGGAGCTGGGCTGGGACTCCGACGTCGACGAGGCAGTGCGCGACGCCGTCGAGGAGCGTTCCGGCGACGAGATGCTCGACGAGGACGCGCAGGACGTCATGGACGTCGTCCTGATGTGGTGGCGCGACGGCGACGGCGACCTCGCCGACGACCTCGTCGACGCCATGGGCATGCTCGGCGAGAACGGCGTGGTGTGGGTTCTCACACCCAAGACGGGGCGGCGCGGGCACGTCGAACCCAGCGAGATCGCCGAGGCGGCGACCACCGCAGGGCTCTCGCAGACGTCCAACGTCAGCGTCAGCGAGGAGTGGGCAGGTGCCCGGCTCGTCGCGCCGAAGTCGGTGAAGTCCCGGCGGTGACCGACGGGGGCGTCTCCTCGCACGGGCGGGCCGGCCACGGCTGTGGATAGGCTCACCACGACCAGACCCCGTGCAAGGAGACACCGATGGCCCCCGAGGTGGGTTCCACCGCCCCCGACTTCACCCTCCCCGACCAGAACAAGCAGGACGTCACGCTCTCGTCGTTCCGCGGCGAGCGCGCCGTCCTGGTGGTCTTCTACCCGTTCGCGTTCTCCGGCATCTGCACCGGCGAGCTGTGCGCCGTCCGCGACGACCTCGGCAGCTTCCAGAACGACGACGTCCAGGTGCTCGCCGTCTCCGTCGACCACCCCTTCGCGCTGAAGGCGTGGTCCGACGCGGAGGGCTACCAGTTCCCGCTGCTCTCGGACTTCTGGCCGCACGGCAAGGTCGCCCAGGAGTACGGCGTCTTCAACGACAAGGCCGGCATGGCCGTCCGCGGCACCTTCCTCGTCGACAAGGACGGCATCGTCCGCTTCGCCGAGGTCAACGCCCCTGGCGAGGCCCGCGACCAGACGGCGTGGAAGAAGGCCCTCGCGGCCCTGTAGTCGTTCGCCTTCCGTGGCGCCGGGGAGGTATCGTCCCCGGCGCTCCCGGGCGCGTAGCTCAGCGGGAGAGCTCTCGGCTTACAACCGAGCGGTCGCAGGTTCGAACCCTGCCGCGCCCACCGACCTGACCAGGACATTTGCACGCTCGCGGCCGCGTTCGAGCCGGTCGTACTCCCGTGGCGGCTCACAGCCACTTGCTGCGCCGGAACAGCCACAGCAGCACCAGGCACAGCACGAGCATGACCAGCAGCACCAGCGGGTAGCCGAACGGCCAGCGCAGCTCGGGCATCGCCTCGAAGTTCATCCCGTAGATGCCGGCGATGGCGGTGGGGACGGCGGCGATCGCGACCCACGCCGAGATCTTGCGCATGTCGGAGTTCTGCTGCGTGGCGATGTCGGTCTGCTCCAGCGCGAGCTGGGCCTGGCGCATGCCCACCTGGGCGCTGTTGGCGTCGAGCATGCTGCTGAGCAGGGCGTTGACGCGCTCGATCTCCTCGGCGACGCGCATCAGCCGGTCCTCGACGTTGCCGTAGTGGTCGCGGACGACCTGCGGCACCGGCGGGAAGCGGCCTGCGGCCAGGTGCAGCATCATGTCGGCCACCGGGGCGGTGGCCCGGCGGAACTCGAGCACCTCGCGCTTGAGCCGGTAGATCGGCTCGGAGTGTTCGGCGACCACCGGTGAGAACACGACGTGCTCGATCTCGCGGAGCGCGGCGTCCAGGCCGTCGAGGACGGGCACGAACTCGTCGACGAGCCGGTCCACGGCCGCGTAGGTGGCCGAGCAGGTGCCATTGGTCTGCAGCAGCCGGGGATCGGCGTCCAGTTCCTTGCGGGTGCTGCTCAGGTCGCCGGCCCGGCCGTAGCGGGCGGACACGAAGCACGTCGGTGCCGCGACGACGACGAGCGAGCCGAGCGCGACGCGCTGCTCGTCCGCGACGTACTCGGCCGTCTTGAACACCGCGTAGAGGACGTTGTCGACGATCGCCATCCTCGGCCGGCCCTGGTTGCGGACCACGTTGCCCAGCGCGTGCGCGTCCAGGCCGAACGCCGCCCGGACGCGGTCGAGCTCATCGTCCGTCGGCTCGACCAGCGCGACCCAGGCGAAGCTGTCCGGTGCCGCCGACGCCTCCGCGGCTTCCTTGATCCAGAGATCGCCCGGAAGTCGCCGACCCGACCGGTACACCGCGCAGTCCTCGATCACGTCGGACCTCCCGCCCCCACCTCAACAGTAGTGCGACGACGAACGCTGTTTCACCGGCCGAGCGCGAGGTGCTCGACGAGCCCGTCGAGGCGACGCTGGTGCTGGACCGACGAACAGCGGGTTCAGATGATGTTCAGCTCCGGCCGGGTCGCGGCGGTGGCGAAGCGGCGGGCGTCGAACGGGCTGACGTCGACGACCGGCTCGACGTCGAGGAACAGGTCGCGCAACACCTCGCCGACGGCCGGGCCCATCAGGAAGCCGTGGCCGGAGAAGCCGGTGGCGTAGATGAACCGGCTGATCGACGGGTCCTCGCCGATCAACGCGTTGTGGTCGGGGGTCATCTCGTAGAGCCCGGCCCAGCCGCTGCGCACGCCGACGTCGAGCAGTCGCGGGGCGCGGCGCTCGATCGCCGCGTGCAGCCGCGGCAGCCATGCGTCGTCGGTGTGCAGCGCGAAGCCGGGCTGCTCATCCGGGTCGGACATGCCGATCAGCAGGCCGGCACCTTCCGCGTGGAAGTAGAACGTGGTGCCGAAGTCCAGCGTCATCGGCAGGTTCCGCGGCAGGTCGGGGACGGGTTCGGTGATGAGGACCTGGCGGCGCAGCGGCGTGACGGGCAGGTCGACGCCGACCCACGCGCCGACCTCGCGGGCCCACGCCCCGCTCGCGCAGATCACGGCACCGGTCGCGATCGGTCCGGCGTCGGTGCGGACCGCGGTGATCCGGCCGTCACGGGTCTCGATGCCGGTCGCTGCCCGGCCGGTGTGCAGCCGCGCGCCGAGGCGCCGAGCCGCCGTCGCGTAGCCGAGCACGACCGACTCCGGCGTGCAGTGGCCGTCGGTGGGGGAGAAGGCCGCGCCGTGCAGCCCGCCCGGGTCGATCACCGGGGAGAGCCGCCGCGCTTCGTCCGGGGAGAGCAGCCGGCTCGGCACGCCCAGCTCGTTCTGCAGCGCGACGCTCCGCTCGAACGCGGCGACGGCGTCGGCCGAGTCCAGCAGGAACAGGTAGCCGACCTCGTGCAGGTCGATCTCCTGCCCGGGCCGCTCGCGGAACCGGCGGAACGCCGCCAGGCTGCGCAGCCCCAGCTCGATGTTGAGCCGGTCGGAGAACTGCGCGCGGACGCCGCCGGCCGCCTTGCACGTCGATCCGGAGCCCAGCGTGTCCCGTTCGAGCAGCACGACGTCGCGAACACCCGCTTCGGCCAGGTGGAACGCCGCGCTGACCCCCATCACCCCGCCGCCGACGATGACGACGCTCGCCTGCTCGACGTCGGTCATCGGAGGCGCTCGACGACGGCACCCGCGGTGACGAGGTCCTGCCACGGCATGCCGGTGCCCTTGAACAACCGCGGCCGGCCATGATCGACGATCACCGCGCCGCGCACGACCTCGGCCAGCGCGACCAGCTGCGCCGGGTCGAACGCGCCTTCGGCGACAGGGACGAGCACGTCACCGGCTTCGCTCAGGGCTGCCGACCGCGCCTCGACGACGACCGTCGAGCGACGCACCAGCGCCGTGTCGACCTCGCGCTCGTCGGGCGTGTGCGAGCCGATGGCGACCACCAGCGCGTGCTCGGCGACGAGCCCGCCGTCGAACAGCGGAGTGGGGGAGGCGGTCGCGCAGATCACGACGTCGGCGTGCGCGACGGCGGCCGGAGCGGCAGCGGTTGCGGAGATCCCGGCGTCCGCGATCCCCGCGACGAGCCGTTCGACGCGCGCCGGCGTGCGACCGACGACGTCGACGTGCGCGACGTCGAGCACCGCCCGCACGGCATCGACGTGCGCGAACGCCTGCACGCCCGTGCCGAAGAGGGCGACGCGCCGCGCGCCGGGCGGGGCCAGGTGCCGCACCGCCAGCGCCGACATCGCGGGCGTGCGCAGCGTGGTGAGCGCGGCGCCGTCCAGGAGGGCCATCGGCGCCAGGTGGGCGCCCTCGAACAGCACGTAGACGCCCTGGATGGCGGGATACGACGTGCCCTCGTTGGCCGGGCGCACCGTCAGCACCTTGGTGCCGGTGAAGCGCTCGCTGGTCGACGGCATCTGCAGCAGCACACCGTCGGCGGTGGCCAGGCGGGAGCGCTGCCCGTCCTGCTCGGGGTCGAGACCGGCCCGCAGGGCCGCTTCCAGCACGTCGACGGCGTCGGCGACCGGGAGCGCCCGCGCGACGGTGGCCGCGTCGACCCACCTCGGAGTGCCGTCGGTCATCGACCCGAATCTGCCGAGACCGGGGAGGGGTGTCAACCAGGTAAGACAACCCTGACGGATCTGCGGCTTGATCGGGCCGTCCGGGAAGCGGTATGGGCTCCCGCCCCCGCGCACACTGCCACGTCCACGACGGCGCTCGGCCTGTGGGAGGAGTCCACATGTACCAGAACGGCCAGTCGACCTACCCGTCCCCCTACCCGCCCGGCCCACCGGCACCGCCACCGCCCCGGCCGCGCCGGCGGGTGTTGAAGGTGTTGCTCGGCATCTTCGGCGGAGGGATGCTGCTGCTCGTCGCGCTCGTGCTCCTCGGATCGGTGGTCGGGAAGAGCGCCCCTGCGCCGACGCGCAACGCGGTGGACGGCGCCACCGAGAAGGCCGGCCGGCTGTCGGCGATCGACCTGCGTCCGGGGGACTGCTACAACGCCGGGCAGTTGCCGCCCGAGCCGGGCAGCACCCAGTTCATCAGCACGGTCGAGGTCGTGCCGTGCACGACGCCGCACACCGACCAGGTGATCGACAAGATCAGCTATCGGGTCGCCGACGACCTCGACGCGGTGCGGGACAGGCGGGCCGGGGCCGATTGCGACAAGGCGTACGCGGCCAAGCTGTCGGCCGCTGCGGCCAAGGACGCCACCGTCCAGCGCGGGCTCATCCTGCCGCGCGACGCGGCCACCTGGGCGCGGCACCCGGTGGTCGCGTGCACCGTCTCGCACCCGAGCCGCAGCACGTCCGTGCTCGGGTAGCGGAAACGACGCCGGCCACCGTCTCCCGCGGGAGAGGGTGGCCGGTGAGGTGGCGACGCTGTCGCGTCAGCTCTTGAAGACGACGGCCTCCGGGTACTCACGGCCGTTGTAGTAGCCGCAGTGCGGGCACGCGATGTGGCCGGGCTTCTTCTCCTTGCACCGGCTGCACTGCGCGTACGCAGGAAGCGTCAGCTTCATGTTCTTGGAGCGCCGGTGCCGCGTACGCGACCTCGACGTCTTCCCCTTCGGGGTCAGGCCACCAGTCAAGGCGAGTCCTCCATCTCAGCAATCTTGTCCACGTGGCCCATACCGCTAGGTCAAGCGGCTCCAGCCGGACACGCACTGGGCGCGGACATCAAGGTTACAGCATCACGATGTGCCGCCTGCCGGTGCCCGGCGCCGGTGCGGACGGGTGTTCCCGGCGGCCGGAGCTGCGCAGATCGTGCAGCGGTCGCGCGCGGGCCGCGGACTTGTCATCCTGTTGCCCGTGCAGGAACCGACGGACTACTACGCGATCCGCTTCAGCGCGGACCCCGTCCAGTTGGTCTTCTTCCGGCACGGGCTGGACCGGTGGCTCGCCGGACTGCGCTGGCCCGAGTCGGAACGCGTCGACGCCGTGCTCGCGATCGCCGAGGCGTGCGGCAACGCCGTCCAGCACGCGTATCCCGTGGGGGAGCCGGGGGACGTCGAGGTGACGGGCCGGGTCGTGCTGGATCGGGCCGAACGGCACCTGGTCGTGGTCGTGCGCGACCACGGGCGCTGGCGGCAGGACGGCGGCGACGGCTACGGGCTCACGACGGTGCGCGCGTGCATGGAGCGCGTGCGCATCCGGCACGACGACGGCGGCACCGTCGTGACCATGACCAGCCGATCCGTCCCGCTGGTCGAGGCGACCGCGCCGCCGCCCCGGCGCAGCGCCGAGGACGTCCCGGTCACGGATCGGGTGCCGCGCCGGCTGCGCAGCCTCTGAGTCGGCGCTGAGTCGGCGCTGACCGTCGGCGCTGACCGTCGGCCGCCCCGTGCGGGTGAGTTCCGCGTGTCGGCGCCCCACCGGCGCACGCTCCGTGATCGGATCGCGTCCGGCGAGCGAGGGGGATCGGGCGGATGCGGGCACGACGCTGGGCGCTGCGCGGCGTGCTCGGCGCCGCCGTCCTCGGGCTGCCACTGCTCGCGCCGCTCCCGGCGAGCGCGGCACCCGAGCGGGTGCTGGACCGCCTGCTGCCGGCCGAGGCCGTGGGGCCGGGGGTCAGCCATCGCGAGTTCACGACGACCAAGGCCGCCGGGAAGGTGATCGGGGACGTCGTGCAGGTCGACCTGCGCGCACCCGGCGTGCGGATCGACCTGCTCAGCGCGGGGAAGGTCGCCTCGACCGCGCCCGTCACCGCGATGGCCGACGCCGCCGGCGCGGTCGCGGGGATCAACGGCGACTTCTTCGACATCTCCGCCACCGGTGCGGCGACCGGCCCGGCCGTGCGCAGCGGGAAGCCGATCAAGGCCGCGGTGCCGCAGGGTCGCCGCGCAGCGCCCGCCGTGCCGGGCGCGGAGATGGACTACGTGTACGCGATCGGCACGGACGGGGTGGGCCGCATCGACCGCCTGCCGCTGACCGGTGAGGTCAGCAGCCCGCACGGCACGCTGCCGATCGTCGCCTACAACCAGCACGCCGTGCCCGTCGGCGGGGTGGGGCTGTTCACCGCCGACTGGGGCCGCAGCCGCGCGCAGACGCTGTGCGGCACCGACACCGACCCGCAGGCGGGGTGCGCCGACCGCTGGGAGATCGTCGTCAGGAACAAGGTGGTCACCGAGGTCGGCAGCACCGGTGCCCGTGCCCTGGCCGCCGACGAGCTCGCGTTGGACGGGCGCGAGCAGGGGGCGACGGCGCTGCGCGCGTTCAAGGTGGGCGAACCCGTCGACATCGAGTACGAGCTGACCCCCGCCTCGGGCGTGAAGCCGTACGCGGCCGTGGGCGGCCAGCCGATCCTCGTCAACGGGAAGCCGACCGAGCGGCTCGACGACCGCATCCGCGCCCCGCGCAGCGCCGCCGGCAACACCGCGGACGGGCACACCGTGATGCTGGTGACCGTCGACGGGCGCCAGACCGACAGCGTGGGCGCCACCCTGTCGGAGCTCTCGGCGCTGCTGGCCGAGCTCGGCCTCGACGACGCCGTCAACCTCGACGGTGGTGGCTCGTCGACGTTGGTCTACCGGGAGAAGGGCCAGCCGAAGGTGGCGATCGTGAGCGACCCGTCGGGCACGTCGGCGCGGCGGGTGCCCGACGGGCTCGGCGTGTTCGTCAAGTGATCACCATGCGGGTCGGCGGGGTCGCCGCTCCCGCCGCGGGGAAGCCCGCCATGCCCGGGGTGAGCGAGCCGAGGATCCGCGGGCCGCGAGCACCCGTGCAGGCCGGGACCGTGCCGGGTAGCCCGTGCGCGGTGAGGAAGCCGAGCACGCAGAACGCGTAGGCCTCCTTCGCGTCGACGGGCAGGCCGAGACCGTCCGTGGTGCGCAGCCGGGCCGGGGCGAGCTGCGCGGCGAGCGCGGCCATGAGGGTCGGGTTGCGGGTGCCGCCGCCGGCCGCGACCACCTCCCCGACGCCGTACCGGGCGAGCGCCGCGGACACCGTCCGGGCGGTGAGCGCGACCAGCGTGGCGAGCAGGTCCGGGGTGCCGACGTCGTCGGCGCCCGCCTCCTGCAGGTAGGGCAGGTGGAAGCGCTCGCGGCCGGTGGTCCGCGGTGGCGGGAGCGCGTAGAAGGGATCGGCCAGCAGCCTGGCCAGAAGCTCCTCGTGGACGTGGCCGCGCGCGGCGAGCGCCCCATCAGCGTCGTGCGGGGCGCCGGTTCGCGCGGTCACCGCCGCGTCGAGCAGGACGTTGGCCGGTCCTGTGTCGAACGCCACCGGCTCCCGCCCCGGTGCGACGACGGTGACGTTGGCGATCCCGCCCAGGTTCAGCGCGGCCGCCGGGGCGGGTCGGCCGCTGAGCAGCAGCACGTCCACAGCGCTGACCAGCGGCGCACCCTGCCCGCCCGCAGCCACGTCACGTGGGCGCAGGTCGGCCACGACGGGCAGCCCGGTGCGCTCGGCGATCCACGCCGGCTGCCCGAGCTGCAGGGTGCCGCGCGCGGTGGGCCCGTCCACCCAGTGGTGCACCGTCTGCCCGTGCGAGACGACGAGGTCGGCGCGGCCGTCGCACAGCTCGTCGACGGCGCGGGCAGCGACCTCGGCGAACGCCTGCCCGACCGCGGTGTCGAGCCGGCAGACGGCCTCCGCGGTCGTCGTCGCAGGTGGCAGCACCGCCGCGACGAGCTCGCGGTACTCCGCGGGCAGCGGGGCGGTGAACGCACCCAGCGGCTGCAGCACCAGCAGGTCGTCGTCGAGCCGCAGATCGGCGGCCGCGGCGTCGATCCCGTCGATCGACGTGCCCGACATGAGCCCGATCACCCGCACGCCTGCACGCTACGCGGCGCATCGGGCATCATCGGGTCGATGATCGTCAGACTCACCGCGGCCGGTGCCGTCGTCCTCGACGCCGACGACTGCACCGCGCTGCACCTCGAGACCGATCTGCGGGGCGGCAAGCTGCGGGCCGCACTCGCGACCACCGACACCGGAGCGGTCGACGGCGAGCACGTGTGGCTCGACCTCTCCGTGCTCCGGTCGCGGGCGAAGCTCGTCGCCACCGCTGACGACTGGGCACAGCGGTGGACGGCGATGGTCGGGTACGCGCAGGAGCAGGGGTGGCTCAGCGCGGATCGGCGGTCGGTCCGGGTGCACGTGGAGCCGTTGACCTGAGGTCCCGCGCCGCCCACTCCCGGTCGAGCACGGACATCACCACCAACGACGACCAGCTCCCGTCGGTCTCGAGCATGGCCTCGCGCAGCACGCCCTCCTCGACGAACCCGGCGCCGGCGTAGAGCCGGCGGGCGATCGCGTTGCCGGCCTTCACGTCCAGCCAGAGCCTGTGGGTGCCCGGCCGTGCGAACGCGTGGTCGGCGGCGGCGATCAGCGTCGCGCGGCCGGCGCCGGTGCCGCGGGCGTCCGGCCAGACGACGATCCGCCGCAGCTCGGCCACGCCGTCCGCCGACACCAGCACGACGTGCCCGACCGGGGCGCCGTCCCGTTCGGCGACGAGGTGCTCGGCCGCGGGGTCGGCCCGATGCCGCTCGTGCCAGGCGATCGACGCGTCGCCGAGCCACTGCCGCGTCGTCGGATCGGTCTCCGCGGCCAGCACGGCCGTGAGATCGGACGGGGTGCTCGGCCGCAGGCGGACGGTCATCAGCCCATTCTCACCAGGCCAGCGGCAGCCGCTCCGGGCCCCGCACCAGGGCACCGCGCCGCCACGGCACCTCGTCGGCGGGGATCGCCAGGTGCAGGTCCGGGAACTCGTTCAGCAGCCCGCCGACGGCCTCCTGCAGCTCCATGCGCGCCAGCTGGGCGCCGAGGCAGTGGTGCGGGCCGTAGCCGAACGCGAGCGTGGGGCCGGTGGGGCGGTCGAGCACCAGCTCCTCCGGCCGGTCGAACACCTCGGGATCGCGGTTGGCGGCGGCGACCGCGGCCAGGACGGCCTCGCCTGCGCGTACCCGCACCCCGGACAGCTCGACGTCCTCCAGCGCGATGCGGGCGAACCCGGCGCCGGCGCCCAGCGGGGTGTAGCGCAGCAGCTCCTCGATCCCGCGGGTCAGCGCGTCCTTGGCGAGGTCGCCACGCAGTGCTGCGCCCCGGTCGGGCCGGGTGAGCAGCAGGAACATCATGTTGCCGATCATGTTCATGGTGGTCTCGTGGCCGGCGATGAGGATGCCGGTGCCCAGCTGGAGCAGCTCGGCGGTGCTGAGCCGGTCGCCCTCGTCGTGCGCGGCGATGAGGGCGCTGAGCAGGTCCGCGCCCGGTTCCGCGCGGCGCGCCTCGATCAAGCCCGTCATGTAGGCGTTCATGTCGTCGCGGGCCTGCGCCCGTTCCGCCGCGGTGCGGGAGGTGGTGGAGAGCGCGGCGTCGGCGCCGGCCCGGAAGATCGCCCGGTCCTCGACGGGCACACCCAGCAGCTCGCAGATGATCGTGACCGGCAGCGGGACCGAGACGTGCTCGACGAGGTCGGCGCCCGGTCCGGCGGCCCGCAGCCCCGCCAGGAGTTCGGCGGTGAGCGCGGCGGCGCGCGGGCGCAGCTGCTCGACCCGACGCGCGGTGAACGCGGTGGCGACGAGCCGGCGCAGCCGCGTGTGGTTCGGCGGGTCCATGTTGAGGATGCTGGTGGCGTTGTGGTCGATCTCCGGGCGCACCCGCGGGGTGTCGGCGCCCACGGTGGCGGCGCGGCTGAACCGCGGATCGGCGAGCACGGTGCGCGCGTCGGCGAACCGGGTGGCGAGCCAGGCCTCGCCGCCGTGGGGGAGCACCACGCGCGCGAGCGGCTCCTCGCTGCGCAGCTCGCGGTAGAGCGGTTCGAGGTCGAGTGCGTGCGCTTCGCCGAACGGGTAGGAGCGGACGGTGCTGGTGCCGGTCATGTGACGTCCCCGATCTCGTGTAAGCAGTTGCTTACATCCGAAGGTAGGAGCGTCCCGACGGCGTGTCAAACGATCGTCGGTCAGCCGTGCAGCAGCGTGTGCGCGGCGCGGCGCAGGTGCGGCAGTGCGAGGTCCGGCGGCAGCGCGTCGGCGTGGCCCACGGTGCGCACCAGCGAGATGCCCAGGAGCCAGGCCATCAGCAGCTCGGCCCGCGCCTCGGCGTCGGCGCGGTCGGTGCCGCCGACCAGGTCGGCCAGCGCCGCCCGGTAGGCCTGCCCGAGCTCCACGCGCAACCGCTCGCCGACCTGCGTGCTGCCCGTGCCGCGCAGCACCGCCAGGAACGCCGACGGCTCCTGGTCGCGCTCCAGGACGGTGGCGAGGATCCGCTCCAGCAGCTCCTCCGGCGGGCCGCTGGTCAGCACGTCCATCGCGCTCCCGCGCACCGCCTCGGCGAACAGCCCTTCCTTGTTCCCGAAGTAGCGGAACAGCAGGGCCTGGTTGACCCCCGCCCGTTCGGCGACCGCGCGCACGGTCGTCGCGTCGTAGCCGTCCTGCGCGAACAGTGCCCTGGCCGCGCCGAGCAGGGCCCTGCGCGTCGCCTCGGCGTCACGGGGCCTGCTGGACGCGGTCATGCGTCCGAACGGGATCGGGGGCTCATCCGGTGCATCAGATCACCTGCGCGGTGGCGCGGGGAACCGGGAGCGCGGCGCGCTGGGTGGTGCGAGCGGACTCCGCCGGCGCGCGAGCGGCGAGACGTCCGGGATGGTGCGGCCGTGCGACCTACTCGGGGCAGCCCTGGGTGAGGCGGGCGATCTCGGAGTCGAAGTCGATCTCGGCGGCCTCGTCACCGACAGCGACGACGTCGAGGCTGGCGTCGATGAAGTGACGCAGCAGGTCGCGGTCGACCTCGAGCACGGCCCGGCCGTCGCTGGAACGGATCTCGATCTCGACGATGTCGTAGCCCTGGACCTCCTGCGGGCTCATGCGGATGTCGCCGATGCCGGCGGGCCCGTCGAGGGCCTCCATCACGAGCTCGCGGGCCAGCAGCCACTCGACCCACCGGTCGTGCCTGGTACGGACGGCGAGGGTGACCGCGAACGGGTCCTCGGCGCGGTAGGTCCAGCGGGTCACGACCGGAGCCGGCTGCCCGTGCAGCACGGTGAACATGTCCTGTTGGACCGTGTCGGTCTTCATGATCGGCGCCCCCTTGTGGCGATCCGGTCCCGCCGCTGGTGCGGCGGTCTCACCGAGGCAATCGCCGCGGAGGACCGGAACGCTGCACGTCTTCGACTACTTCACCCGAACCAGTGATCCATTCGGTGTGCTGGAACACATCGTTACGAAGCTGCTCCGGACGGGTGATGGTCACCTGCCTGGCGTTGGGCCGTTCCCCGGCGCTCGGCTTCCCCCTGGCGCCGCAACCCGCTGCTGCGTTCGACGGGTGCACGGTATGGGGCGAACGTGCAGGTAGGGGGCGTTCGTCGTCGGCGTGTCGGGCCGTCTCACCCGTCCGATCGGAGGTGCGCCGCATCGGGTGATCGCGGCTAAGGTGCGGGCGGCAGGACACACGGGCACGAACGGGTGAGGTGACGACGAGGTGACCCAGAATCCGTCGGCGGCAGCGTTCTACGCGGCACGGCAGTTCCTCTTCGACCACCGCGAGGACTACGACACGGCCGTCCGGGACTTCCGCTGGCCGGAGATCGGCGAGTTCAACTGGGCGCTCGACCACTTCGACGCCGTGGCCGCCGACCCGGAGCGCGGCGCGCAGCGGGCGCTGTGGATCGTCGAGGCGGACGGCAGCGACGCGCACTGGACCTTCGCGGAGCTCTCGGAGCGGTCCAACCGGGTGGCGAACTGGCTGCGCGGGCACGGTGTGGCCCGCGGCGACCGGATCATCCTGATGCTCGGCAACCAGGTGGAGCTCTGGGAGACGATCCTCGCCGCGATGAAGCTCGGCGCGGTCGTCATCCCGGCGACGACCCTGCTCACCGCGGCGGACCTGCGCGACCGGATCGACCGCGGCAACGCCCGGCACGTCGTCGTGACCGGGGCGGACGCCGGCAAGTTCGACGACGTCGAGGGCGACTACACGCGCATCGCCGTGCGCGACGTGCCCGCGGGGTGGCTGGACTACGCCGACACGGCGTCGGCGGACGCGTCGTTCACCCCCGACGGCGTGACGAACGGCTCCGACACGCTGCTGCTGTACTTCACCTCCGGTACCACCGCGAAGCCGAAGCTCGTCGAGCACACGCACGCGTCGTACCCGGTGGGGCACCTGTCCACGATGTACTGGATCGGGCTGGAGCCCGGCGACGTGCACCTCAACATCTCGTCGCCGGGCTGGGCGAAGCACGCGTGGAGCAACGTGTTCGCGCCGTGGATCGCCGAGGCGTGCGTGCTGGTGATGAACGGGCGGTTCGACGCCGAGTCGGTGATGGCGACGCTGGACCGCTGCCGCGTCACGAGCTTCTGCGCGCCGCCGACGGTGTGGCGGATGCTGATCCAGGCCGACCTCTCGGGCCTGCAGAACCCGCCGCAGAAGGTGGTCGGGGCGGGGGAGCCGCTCAACCCCGAGGTGATCGAGCAGGTCGAGAAGGCGTGGGGGGTGCGGATCCGCGACGGGTTCGGCCAGACCGAGTCCACCGTGCAGATCGGCAACCCGCCAGGGCAGACCGTTAAGCCCGGCTCGATGGGCCGCCCGATCCCCGGCTACCCGATCGTCCTCGTCGACGCGGCGACCGGCGAGAAGGGCGTCGAGGAGGGGGAGATCTGCATCGACCTCGCGGATCGCCCGTTGGGACTGATGGTCGGCTACTTCGGCGACGACGAGCGCAACGCCGAGGCGTTCGCGGGTGGCGTCTACCACACCGGCGACGTCGGCTCCCGCGACGCCGACGGCTACATCACCTACGTCGGGCGCGCCGACGACGTGTTCAAGGCCAGCGACTACCGGATCAGCCCGTTCGAGCTGGAGAGCGTGCTGATCGAGCACCCGGCCGTCGCGGAGGCGGCGATCGTGCCGTCCCCGGACCCGGTGCGGCTGGCCGTCCCGAAGGCGTACGTGGTGCTCGCGGCCGGGTACGAGCCCACCGAGGACACCGCGCGCGACATCCTCACGTTCGCCCGCGAGAACCTCGCGCCGTACAAGCGGATCCGCCGCCTGGAGTTCGCCGAGCTGCCCAAGACGATCTCCGGCAAGATCCGCCGCGTGGAGCTGCGCGGGCGCGAGACCGAGCTGCACGGGTCCGGCTCCGACGCCGTGAGCGGGGAGTTCACCCTGTAGGGCGGGTGCCGGCGAGCGGCGCCGGAACACGCCACGTACCGTCGTGCGCGTGAACGCTGGCGAGGCGCGGGACGACGCGCCGTCGATGGCCGCGGTGATGGCGGGGATGCCCGTCGTCTGGCGGCGCCTGCTGCTCGCGCACGTGCCCGACCGGCTGGGCCGATGCGCCGAGTGCCGCACCTCCAGCGGCTCGGGCGAGCGGTGGCCCTGCTCGCTGCGCCGCATCGCCGAGGAGGCCGAGCGGATCTACGGGCTGGAGCTCGGCCGCGCCGTCGGGGAGTGACGCGCTCTCACCGGGGCCAGCGCTCGCGGTAGATGTCGCGTGCTGCGAGGCTCAGCGCGATCTCGTCGATCAGTGGTTCGTAGAACGCTTGGCGATAACGCTCGTCCGTCGTCTTCGACGCGGTGAAGTACAGACCGGAGAAGGCGGCGAGGAAGAGCGAGACCTGGAAGAGCGCGTTGCTCACCGGGATGGGCAGGCCGAACAGCGTGGCCTCGGCGTGCGGCGCGCCGGCGAGGTAGCTCTCCATCGTCGCGGGTGTGATCATCAGCAGTCCGAACACGACGAAGAACGCGAACACGACCGCCGCGAAGGCGACGACCTGCACCGCCTGAGCCAGGAAGAGCACGAGCACGACGTTGAGCCGCTCCGGTCGGGTCAGCCGGTTCCGCCCGGCTGGTGCGGTGCAGCCGGCGAGGGGAGTGTCCTGCAGCCGGGTCGCCAGGTCGGTCCGTGTTCGGGAGGCCTCGCGCAGCGCGGGGAGCTCGTCCGAGAACGTCGTGATCATGAACCCGAGGGCGATCACCGCCAGGAATGCCACGACGACCCACATCTGTGCACGGCTGAGCGAGTTCGCCGCCTGCCACAGCTCGCCGGTGAAGAAGGCGAGCAGCACGGCCAGCAACAGCAGCGGCAGCACCCGGGAGGCCATGGCACCGACGCCGCGGACCTGCTGCAACGCCTTCCGGCTCGCCCAGACCACTATGGCTCCAACGCCCAGCCGGGTCAGCAGCAGAAGAAGAGCGACCACGGTGACGGCAGTGATCACGGCGTCGAGGTAGGGGGCGAAGTCGTTCGCCTCGGCCAGGACGGGGACCAACGAGGCCGCCACCACGACGATGACGCAGCCGACGGTGAGCCCGACCGTGCCCGAGAGCCGACGCAGCAGCCCACGGGTCACCCACGCAGCCAGGCTCGGCAGCACCAGGAAGGTCAGCGGCACCAGCGGCAGCAGGATCACCGTGTCGACGTAGCCGATGGTCGGTTCGGTCGGATCCTCCGCTTCGGGAGCTGTGCCGATCCCGTAGAGGACGATGAGGATCACGAAGATTCCGGCGAGGAAGACCACGGCCGGTGCCGTGCGGGTGATCAACGCCCGCCTCTGTTCGGAACGGTGGACGATCAGAGGCAGGCCGCGTCCGCGGAACCACGCCTCGACCTCGTCGCGTTGCAGATCCACCATCATGCTCCCCCGATGCGGCGCCGGACCTCACCGTGGGCGCGCCGCGAGCAGACGATGCCGGAGCCGGGTTTCACGCCCGTCTCAGGTGGGCGATCAGCGCGGCGGGGGCATGAAATGCCCTGGCCAGTCCCCGTACCGGATGCGGGTGATCTCGCGGACCTCGCCGATCGTCGACCACTCGTCGCGGCCCAGGCGGGCCAGCGGGCGCAGGGCGTCGATGCGGGGCAGGGCGCCTTCGGTGACGTCGCCGTCGATGGTGGCGGCGTCGATCGCCGCGTGCTGCACGCGGCCGATCACCACGGTGGAGTCGCCCAGCTCCAGTGCCTGGTGCAGCCGGCACTCGAGGGCGACCGGTGACTCGGCCACCCGCGGCGGGGTCACCGTCGCGCTGGGCTCCGGGGTGAGCCCGACGGCCGCGAACTCGTCGACGTCCGGTGGGAAGTTCGTGCCCGTCGCGTTGACCTGCTCGAACAGCCACTCCGGGGCCAGGCACACGACGAACTCGCCGGTCTCGCGGACGTTGCGCAGCGAGTCCTTCTTCCCGACGCTGGTGAACTGCACCATCGGCGGATCGACGCACGACACCGTGAAGAACGAGTGCGGGGCCAGGTTCACCACGCCGTCCGCGGAGATCGACGAGACCCACGCGATCGGGCGCGGCACCACCGTGGCGGTGAGGATCCGGTAGAAGGCCCGGTGGCCGAGCTCGCCGGGCACGATGTCGGTGCGCACGCCCCGATCATGCAGGTCACCCGGCGGAATTCGCTTGTGGGGCATGGTCTCCTCCACCCATGGGGGAGACCGCTGACCGAATGAAGGTGCATCGACGCGTGCTGCGGCTCGCCGGTCGGGAGCTCACCGTCCTCACCCTTCGGCCGGGCTCGTCGGCGCGGTTCGCCACCAACTGGTTCCACGGCACCCCGCACGTGCTCTCGGACCTGCACGGGGCTCGCGTCCTCGGGCGGCTGCTGTGGGCGCTGTCCTACGACCGGCACCCGCAGACGATCGTGCTCCTCGACCGGCTCGATCCCAACCCGTTCGACGCGGAGCCCTCGCTGCCCGCCGTGTTCGGGGTGGCCGGGCGGACCGTGCTCGACACGGCCGTCCTGCGGGGGCTTCGGCGGGCACTGCCGCTGCGGAGCCCGTCGGCGGGCACGGTGCGCCTGCAGACCCACGGCCTGGACGCTGCCGTCGCCCGGTCACGCGCGTACGGCGGGCCGCCTACGGCGGAGCAGATGCGCCTGTTCGCCGAGCAGGACAACCAGGCCCCGATGTCGGCCCGGGCGACCCGCGTCGCCGAGGCGAGCGGGGTGTTCGTGCACCTGGCGGAGCCGGAGCTGCTGCGGACCTGGGCGGTCCAGGTGGCCAGACTCGGCGACGGCATGCGGAGCGGGATGGACTACGCCTACCTCCACGACGGCGCCCGCTGGCCGACGGACGTCGGCGAGGTCCAGGTGTTCGCCGACTACCGCGCCCGGGTCACCGCCGCCCGGGTGGCGCGCGCCGAACTGCTCGCGGGCCGCGACGCACCGACGGACCCGGCCGAGATCCGCGAGGCCGTGTGGCGGCGCGGCGCCGCAGTGCGAAGCCGCAGACTGCCACCGGTCCCGGCCGCGCACGCGTGAGGCAGGTGCGCGATCACGCGCCCGGCCACGCGGTCGCGTCCGCGGCGAGCCACGGCTCGTCGGCGGCGGCCGCGGGGGTCGCGCCGGTGAAGGCGCGGACGTCGTGGTGGAGGTGGGACTGGTCGGTGTAGCCGCCGTCCGCGGCGACCTGCGCGGGTGCGTGTCCGCGGACGAGCCGGTGGACGGCGTGGTCGAAGCGGATGAGCATGCCGGCACGTTTGGGGCTCAGGCCGAGCTGCGCGCCGAAGCGCGCCGACAGGTGCTGGCGGCTCCACCCGACCCGGGCCGCGAGGTCACCGACCCGGCTGCGGCCACGGTCGGCCACGATCCGTCGCCACACCCACGCCACCTCGGGGTCGACCGCGCGGCCGGCGTCCAGCCGCGCGGCCAGCGTCGTCTCGACCAGCGCGAACCGCTCGGGCCACGCCCGCGCGTCGTGGAGCCGGTCGCGCAGGCGCGCGGTGTCGAGGCCCCACAGGTCATCCAGGCCGACGACGCCCGTGCGCAGCTCGGCGAGCGGCACCCCGAGCACCCGGTGGGCGATCAACGGGGACAGCCGCACCTGCACGCACTCGACGTCGCCGGCGCGGACGTCGAACGCGCGGAAGCCGAGCCCGGCGACCAGGGTCGCCACACGCGCCCCGCCGCCGACGTCGACAGCTCCGCCGCCGAACGCGACGGCCACGGTGACGGCCGGGTGCGGGATGACCCGGAGATCGGTCGGGCGCCCGCCGGGGAGGCGGAACCCGGCCATGTCGACCCCGGGCAGCCGGGGCCGCGCCGGTCGCGCGATCTCCCAGCCGGCCGGGGGCTCGACGGTCGGAGGTGCAGGTCGCACTCCTCGACGTTACCGCCGACATTTCTGCAAGACCGCCGCCGTCGATCACCGGAGGGTGGGACGGCACGGAACCCGAGGAGGAGTGATGCCCCGAACAACCCCACGCCGGCGGATCGCGGTGCCGATCGTCGGCGTGCTCGTCGCCCTGCTCGTCGGGAACGCGATCCTGGTGCGGACCGAGACGGCGGATGCCTCCGGTGCCGAGGTCGTGCACCTGCCCGGCGGTGACCTGCACGTCGTCCAGGACGGGCCCGCCGACGCTCCCGCCGTGGTGCTGCTGCACGGACTGGCCGGCTCGACGGCGTACTGGTCGCCGGTGCTGCCGGCGCTGCACGACCTGCGCGTGGTGCGGGTGGACCTGCTCGGCCACGGCGCGTCGGCGAAGCCCGCGGACGGCTACGGCATCGCGGAGCAGGCCCGCCGGGTCGGTATGGCGCTCGACCGGCTCGGCGTCCGCCGCGCGACCGTCGTCGGGCACTCGACCGGGGGCTCGGTCGCGACGGCGCTCGCCGAGCAGCGGCGCGACCTCGTCACGGGCATCGTGCTGATCTCCACCGGCCCGCGGGTGGACGCGTTCCTCGGGGAGAGCCCGGCCGCCGCGCTGATGACGACGCCGGTGGTGGGCCAGCTGATCTGGCGGCTGCGCACCGACGGCATGATCCGCCAGGCGCTCGGCACGGCGTTCACCCGCGAGGTGCAGATCCCCGAGCAGCTCGTCGCCGACGTGCGGGGCATGACCTACCGCAGCCTCACCGCGGCCGACGCGGCGGCCACCGCGTACCTCGAGGAGCGACCTGTCCCGGACCGCCTCGCCGGGCTGGGCCTGCCCGTCCTGGTGATCTTCGGCGCGCAGGACCGGCGGTGGCAGCCGTCGTCGGCGCAGGAGTACCGCGCGGTGCCGGGCGTCCGCATCGAGATCCTCGACGGGGTCGGCCACACGCCGATGTTCGAGGACCCCGGCACCACCGGTGCCCTCCTGCGCGGCTTCTCCGGGATGACCTAACGTCGCGGCGTGCGGGCACGTTCGGTGGGGCTGTTGCTGGGGTGGGCCGCCGACGTCGCGTTCGGCGACCCGCGGCGCCTCCACCCCGTCGCCGGGTTCGGGACGGTCGCGGCGTCGCTCGAACGCCGCACGTACGCCGACTCCCGGGCAGCCGGCGCCGCGCACGTCGCGCTGCTGGTCGGAGGCGCGGTGGGGCTGGGCGTCCTCGCTGAACGGGTGCGGCACCCCGTCGCGCGGGCGGTGCTGACCGCCGCCGCGACCTGGACGGTGCTCGGCGGCTCGTCGCTCGCCCGGCACGGAACAGCACTGGCCGACGAGCTCGACGCCGGCGACGCGGCGGCCGCGCGGGCGCGCATCCCGTCGCTGTGCGGGCGCGACCCCGACCTGCTCGACGTCGCCGGCATGGCCCGCGCGGGCACCGAGTCGATGGCGGAGAACACGTCCGACGCCGTCGTCGCGCCGCTGCTGTGGGGTGCGGTGGCGGGGATCCCGGGGCTGCTCGGCTACCGCGCCGTCAACACGCTGGACGCGATGATCGGCTACCGCAACCCGCGGTACGCGAGCTTCGGCTGGGCCGCGGCGCGGCTGGACGACGTGGCGAACTGGGTGCCCGCGCGGGTGACGGTGGGCCTGGTGGCGGCGTCGGCCCGCGACTCCGGGTGGGCCGCGCTCCGGGCCGCGCGCCGCGACGGGCACCGCCACCCCAGCCCCAACGCGGGTCCCGTCGAGGCGGCGTGGGCGGGGGCGCTGGGCGTCACCCTCGGCGGGCTGACGGTCTACCGGCACGGCGTCGAGGAGCGGCCCCGGCTCGGTGACGGGCCGCCGCCGGACGCCGGTGACCTGCGCCGGGCGGCGCGGCTCTCCCGTGCGGTCGCGGCGCTCGCGGCCGTGGTCGCCGCTACCGTCGCTCGCTGACCTCGTCGTCGCCGGCGAGCGCGGCGCGCAGCTCGCTGCGGGTGCGCTTGCGGCCGCCGCGCTGCAGCAGCTCCAGCCGCACGAACCACACCAGGGCGAAGATCGCGATCGCGCCGAAGGTCAGCCACTGCAGGGCGTAGGAGAAGTTCGTGAACGGCGCACTCCCCGCCGCCGTCGGCACGACCGGCACCGGCTGCAGGACGCCCGGCTGCCCTGCCTCCAGCGTCAGGTAGCCCGGTTCCAGCTCGATGCCGGCGGCCGCGGCGACCGTGCGCGAGTCGGCGGCCCAGACCTGCCGCTTCCCGTCCAGCACCGTGCCCGGACGGGCCTGCGGGTCGGTCTCGTCGACCCGCAGCCGGGCCACGAGCGTGACCGGTCCGGCGGGTGGCGCGGCGATCTGCGGCACGCTCGCCCCGGAACCGGCGGCCGCGTACCCGCGGTCGACGAGCACCTGCCGGCCGTCGTCGGTGCGCAGCGGGGTCAGCACCTCGAACGCGGGCGCCCCGTCGACGACACGCAGCCGCACCAGCGTCTCCGCTGCCGGCAGGTAGGTGCCGCTGACCTGCACCTTCCGCCACTCGATCCCCGGGGTGACGCCGGTGCCGGCCGGCGACAGCTCGGCGAGGGGGACGGGTGGTGCGGCGTTCGCGGTGTCGATCGCCTGCTGCTGGGCGTCGCGCTGGGCCTCCCGCCCGAACTGCCACGGGGCGAGCAGCGTGTAGCAGGCCACCGCGAACCCGATCACGGCGACGATCAGCGCCACCCAGCCCGGACGCAGCAGGAATCGCACGTGCCTACGGTAGGCCCGTGCAGGGTGCGCTTCTCGTCGCGGGTACGACGTCGGACGCGGGCAAGAGCGTGCTCGTGGCCGGCCTGTGCCGCGTGCTGCGCCGCCGCGGGGTGGCGGTGGCGCCGTTCAAGGCGCAGAACATGTCGAACAACTCGGTGGTCACCGTCGACGGCGGCGAGATCGGCCGGGCGCAGGCGATGCAGGCGCACGCGTGCGGGCTGGCGCCGAGCGTCGACTTCAACCCGGTGCTGCTCAAGCCGGGGAGCGACCGGTCGTCGCAGGTCGTGGTGCGCGGACGCGCCGACGGCGTGGTCAGCGCGCAGAGCTACCAGCAGCGCAAGGCCGCCCTGCTCGACGTCGTGACGGCGTCGCTGGCCGACCTGCGCACGCGGTTCGACGTGGTGGTGTGCGAGGGCGCGGGCTCCCCGGCGGAGATCAACCTGCGGGCGAACGACATCGCGAACATGGGGCTCGCGCAGGCCGCCGACCTGCCCGTGGTCGTGGTCGGCGACATCGACCGCGGCGGCGTGCTCGCGCACCTGTTCGGCACGGTCGCCGTGCTCGACGCCGCCGACCAGGCGCGCATCGCCGGGTTCGTGGTCAACAAGTTCCGCGGGGACCCGGCCCTGCTGGCGCCGGGTCTCGACCAGCTGCACGCGCTCACGGGCCGGCCCACGTTCGGCGTCGTCCCGTGGGCGGACGGGCTGTGGCTCGACGCCGAGGACTCGCTGTCCGCCGTCGCCGACGGCGTGCTGGGCGCGCCCGCGCCGCCGCACGGCAGCCAGTGGCTGCGGGTCGCGGTCGTTCGGCTGCCCCGCATCTCCAACGCCACCGACGCCGAGGCGCTGGCCAGCGAGCCGGGGGTGTCCGTGCGGTACGTGACTGAGCCGTCGCGGCTGGCCGACGCCGACCTCGTGGTGCTGCCTGGGTCCAAGTCCACCGTCGCCGACCTGGACTGGCTGCGCCGCACGGGCCTCGCCGACGCCCTCCTCGCCCACGTCCGAGCCGGCCGCCCGGTGCTGGGGATCTGCGGCGGCTACCAGATGCTCGGGCGGCGCATCGCCGATCCGCACGGCGTCGAGGGCGCGTCCGCGGACGGGCTGGGCCTGCTCGACCTGGAGATCGAGTTCGTGCCGCGCAAGACCCTCGCCACCCCGTCCGGCACGGCGTGGGGCGTGCCCGTCACCGGCTACGAGATCCACCACGGGCAGGTGGTGCGCTCCGGTGACCCCGAACTGGGCGACGGCGAGGGCAGCGACGCGGGCGTCGTACTGGGCAGCCACTGGCACGGCCTGTTGGAGAACGACGCGTTCCGCAGGCTGCTGCTCGCGCGGGTGGCCGAGCAGGCGGGCCGCACCGGGTTCGTCGCCGCACCGGACACCTGTTTCGCCGCCGTGCGCGCTGCACAGCTCGACCTGCTCGGCGACCTCGTCGAGCGGCACGTCGACCTCTGCGCACTTGAACATGTGATCAATCACGGGGCGCCGACGGATCTCCCGATCGTCACCTCCGGTCTGGCACGCTGACCGGTGATGTCCACGCCTGCCTTCCCGTTCTCCGCCGTCGTCGGCCACGCCGACCTGCGCCTCGCGCTGCTGCTCAACGCCGTGCACCCGGGCATCGGCGGGGTGCTGGTGCGCGGGGAGAAGGGCACCGCGAAGTCGACGGTCGTGCGCGCGCTCGCCGCGCTGCTGCCCCAGCAGCTCGTCGCCGACGGGTGCCGCTTCCGCTGCGACGCCACCGCACCCGATCCGAGCTGCCCGGACGGCCCGCACCGCACCGACGCCGACGAACGGTCCGCCTCAGCAGAGGCCCGGGCGCGGCACGCCGAGGAGCTGGCCGAGCACCGCCGGCTCGTCGAGATGACGGGCGAGGAGCTTCTGGCGGAGGCTCGCCGCCGGCACCCGGACGCGAGCGAGTTCCGCATCGAGCTCGCTGCGCGCGTCCTGGCCGAACGCGCGGCGGCCGGTCCGCCGCCCGTCCCGGTCACGCCGCTGCGTCGAGCGGTGCCGTTCCGGCTGGAACGGGCGCCGCTCGTCGAGCTGCCCGTCGGTGCGACGGAGGATCGGCTGGTCGGCTCGCTCGATCTCGAGAAGGTGCTGCAGGAGGGCACGAGCGCGTTCCGGCCGGGGCTGCTCGCGCAGGCCCACCGCGGTGTCCTCTACGTCGACGAGGTCAACCTGCTGCCCGACCACCTCGTCGACTCGCTGCTCGACGCCGCCGCGATGGGTCGCGTGCACGTCGAGCGGGACGGGGTGTCGGTCACGCACGCCGCCCGGTTCCTGCTGGTCGGCACGATGAACCCGGAGGAGGGGGAGCTGCGCCCGCAGCTGCTCGACCGCTTCGGGCTCGCCGTCGAGGTGCGGGCCGCGCGCGACGTCGACACCCGGGTCGAGGTGGTGCGCAGGCGCATGGCGTTCGAGGCCGACCCGGCCGGGTTCGTCGCGCAGTGGGCCGACGCCGAGCGGGACATCGCCGAGTCGATCGAGGCGGCCCAGCAGAAGCTCCCGGCCGTCGAGCTGCCCGACACGGAGCTGCGGCGGATCGCGTCGGTGTGCGCGGCGTTCGAGGTCGACGGGATGCGCGCCGACCTGGTCATCGCGCACGCCGCCCGTGCCCACGCGGCCCTGCGCGGCGCTGCCCGGGTCGACGAGGAGGACGTGCGCGTGGCGGCCCGGCTGGCGCTGCCGCACCGGCGCCGCCGCGACCCGTTCGACGAGCCCGGGATCGACGAGCAGGCCCTGGAGGATGCGCTGGACCAGGCCGGTCCACCGGACGAGCCGCCGGAACCGCCCGAGGGTGGGGGCGCTCCTCCGCCCGACCGCTCCGACCCGAGCGAAGGGGCCGAGCGGCCGTCGGGCGACGGCGCGACCCGTCCGGCCCCGCCGCCCGGCCAGCCGTTCCGGGCGCGGCTGCTGCGCGTGCCCGGGCTCGGTGAAGGTGCGCCGGGGAAGCGCTCGCGGGCGCGCACCGACTCCGGCCGGGTCGTGCGCGCGACCGGATCGGCGCCGCAGCGGCCCGGTGACCTGCACCTGCCGGCCACCGTGGTGGCGGCTGCCGGTCGCGGGAGAACGGACGATCGGCTGCAGCTGACGGCCGCCGACCTGCGCGGGGCCGTCCGGGAGGGTCGGGAGGGCAACCTGGTGCTGTTCGCGGTCGACGCGTCCGGGTCGATGGCCGCGCGGCGGCGCATGTCCGCCGTGACCGGGGCCGTGCTGTCGCTGCTGCGCGACGCCTACCAGCGTCGCGACAAGGTCGGGATGGTGACGTTCCGGGCCGGTGGGGCCGAGGTCGCCCTGCCGCCCACGTCCAGCGTGCCGGCGGCGCAGGCCCGGCTCGCGCACCTGAGCACGGGCGGGCGCACCCCGCTGGCCGACGGCCTGCTGCGCGCGCGGAAGGTGTTGCAGGTGGAGCGGCTGCGCGATCCGCGCAGGCGACCGTTGCTGGTGGTGCTGACCGACGGGCGGGCGACGGTCGCCGCACGGCCGGGCAGCGACCCGGTCCGCGACGCGTGCCGCGCAGCTGCCCTGCTCGCCGCGGACGGCGTCGCGACCGTCGTCGTCGACTGCGAGGCCGGGCCCGTCCGGCTCGGGCTGGCCGCGCAGCTCGCCGAGGCCGCGCAGGGTGCACTGGTCGGGATCGGGGAGCTGTCCGCCGATCGCGTGGCGGGCATCGTCCAGGCTGTGTGGGCCGCCTGATGCCGCAGGGACAGGTCCCCGTCACGCCCGACGACGGGCTCTCCACCCGGCAGCGGCGCAACCGGCCGCTGCTCGTCGTGCACACCGGCGAGATGAAGGGCAAGTCCACGGCCGCCTTCGGCACCGCGCTGCGGGCGTGGAACCAGGGCTGGTCGATCGGCGTGTTCCAGTTCGTGAAGTCGGCGAAGTGGAAGGTCGGCGAGGAGGAGGCGTTCAAGGCGCTGCACCGGGTGCACGTCGAGACCGGCGCCGGCGGGCCCGTCGAGTGGCACAAGATGGGCGAGGGCTGGTCGTGGGCCCGCAAGCAGGGCAGCGAGGCCGACCACGCGGCCGCCGCGGCCGAGGGTTGGGCGGAGATCCGCCGCCGGATCGAGGCGCAGACCCACGACATGTACGTGCTCGACGAGTTCACCTACCCCATGAAGTGGGGGTGGGTCGACGTCGCCGAGGTCGTCGAGGTGCTCGCGACGCGGCAGGGGCGGCAGCACGTGATCATCACCGGCCGCGACGCCGCGCCCGAGCTGATCGAGGCCGCCGACCTGGTGCTGCAGACCACGAAGATCAAGCACCCCATGGACGCCGGGCAGAAGGGTCAGCGCGGCATCGAGTGGTGACCCGCTTCGGACCTCCGTCGAGAACGACGTTGTCGTGATCAACAGGGCTGTTCGATCACGACAACGTCGTTCTCGACGCGGGCTCAGGGGCGCGCGGCGGCGAGCTCTGGCCGTGGCCGTCCTGTGCTTCAGCCCGCCGGCCTGATCTAGTGTCGAGGCGTGGAGTACACGCGCCTCGGCACCACCGGACTGAAGGTTTCCCGCATCTGCCTCGGCATGATGAGCTACGGCTCGCCGTCGTGGCGGGACTGGGTGCTCGACCTCGACGCGGCGCGCCCGCTCGTGCGCAGCGCCGTCGAGGCCGGGGTGACGTTCTTCGACACCGCCGACATGTACTCGCTCGGCGCCAGCGAGGAGGTCACCGGCACGCTGCTCGGGGAGCTGTTCCCGAGCCGGGACGACTACGTCCTCGCCACCAAGGTCTACTACCCGCACGGTGACGGACCCAACGACCAGGGCCTGTCGCGCAAGCACATCATGGCGTCCATCGACGCGTCCCTGCGCCGCCTCGGCACCGACCACGTCGACCTCTACCAGATCCACCGCTACGACTACGACACGCCGATCGAGGAGACGATGGAGGCGCTGCACGACATCGTGCGCGCCGGCAAGGCCCGGTACATCGGCGCGTCGAGCATGTGGACGTGGCAGTTCGCGACCGCGCAGCACGTCGCCGACCTGAACGGCTGGACCCGCTTCGTCTCGATGCAGGACCACTACAACCTCCTCTACCGCGAGGAGGAGCGGGAGATGCTCCCGTACTGCGTCGAGACGGGCGTGGGCGTGATCCCGTGGAGCCCGCTCGCGCGCGGGCGGCTCAGCCGGCCCGCCGACGACCGCAGCACCGTCCGGTCCGCCACCGACGTGATCGGTGACAGCCTCTACGGCTCCGTCGCGGCCGCCGACGACGCCGTCATCACCGCGGTGGGCAAGATCGCGGAGAGCCGGGGCGTCTCCCGTGCCCAGGTGGGGCTCGCGTGGCTGCTGCACCGCGACGCCGTCACCGCGCCGATCATCGGCGCCACCAAGCCCGGGCACGTCGAGGACGCCGTCGCGGCGGTGGACCTGGAGCTGTCGGCGGAGGAGATCGAGTCGCTGGAGTCGCCGTACGTCCCGCGTGCGGTGTCCGGGCACGTGTGAGGCGCGCGGTCGCCTGGTGCGTTGCGTGTGGCTGCTACTCCCGGCGCGCGCCAGGGGGCCACACAACGGTGACGGGAATGCGCCTTTCCCGGGCGACTCGTACGGTGTCCCCGGTCCCACCCCTGCCGTCGGGTGGTGCGCCGTCCCAGACGGCGACGAGCACGTCGGCGGTGTCGAGAAGGTTTTCGTTGGCCGCCTCGTATGCCTCGCGGTTCGAGGTTTCGAACGGCATGACGTGCACCTTGTCAGCCTTGCCGATCAGGGTTTCGAACTGCTCGCGGTTGGCGGGTTTGACCTTGTTCTCGCGATAGTCCGCGGCTGGGAGGATGACCTCCAGGGTTCCGCCGAGTTCCAGGACCACGGTGGCGAACAGTTGGTCCGCGCCGCGGGCAAGGCACGAGATCCCGACGAGTGGCTTCGCCGCGTCGGCGAGGGTGGCGCGCAGAGCCTCGGAGATGGCTGGTACCGAGTCCACGGTGATGTTGGAGTGGCCGGTGATTCCTACGCGCACGCCGTTCGCCTCTCATGCGGTTGTCGGGAGTAGCTCACGGATGATGTCGCGGGTTTCGCGGATCGCGGCCACGCGGGTGAGCGGTTCGGTTTCGCGGTGCCAGTCGGCGAGCTTGCGCGCGAGGCGACCGGGGCGGGCCCGGTCGATGAGCGGCAACGCGGTGGCGATGCTGACGGCGGACTGCTCGTGGTCGCCGGTCAGTACTTGGGAACGGGCGAGACTGATCATGTCGAGGGCGCGGTTGCGGCTGCGGCGCGGGTCGCGGGTGGCGATCGCGCGTCCGATGTAGACGATCGCGTTGTGGGCGTGACGGGGCTCGTGCCGGGCGAGGTCGCGGTACCGGGCGCCGATCACCCCGGCGAGTTCGGCACTGTCGAGGCCGGACAGCCAGCGCGGTTCCGTCTTGGGGTCCGCGTCGCTGTGGGCGGTTTCGGCGATGTCGACGGCGCGTTCGAACGCGTACGTCTCGCCGCGTTGGGCGTGGCCCCATGCCTGGCGGGTGGCGAGCATCGCCGACAGGGCCGGAGTGGTGTTGTGCGCAGTGCCGCGCTGGGCGAGCGCGACGACTTCCAAACCGTCTGCGGGCCGTCCGAGATCGAACAACTGTCGTGCGAGGGCGGCGAGTGCGACAGCACCGAACGAGGTGTTGCCGCCTGCTTTCGCCAGGCGGGCCGCCATCACGTAGTGCTCGGCGGCGGACGGGTAATGGCCCGCGTCGAACCCCATCGCCCCGCTGATCTTGGCCAGTTCGGCAGCGGCACAGAACACCCGATTCGTCAGGGGTCCCTCGGGTGCGGTGTGGACGCGGTCGACGATGTCGGCGAGTTGCCCGACGACGGCGGTGCGACCCAGCCCAGCGGTCGAGCGCCAGGCGCGGAACCCTGCGGTGACCGATTCGATGGCCTCCACCTCGGCGAGCGCGAACGGACCGCGTCGCGCTGCGAGTCCGGGATCGTCGGCGAGCGGGGACAGCCACGGCGCCAGCGGGGCCAGCAGGGTAGGGCCGCCGAGGATGGCGGCGGCACCGCGCACGGCCGCTCTACGGCTGATCAAGTACTGCTGCGCCGCTTCGGTGGCGTCGACGGCGATGTCGTCGCGGGTCCACGGCCCCGACCCTGCCGTCGGCATGACAGCGGCTGCGGAGGCGGTAGTGCGGCGAACGGAGTAGAACCCCAAGGCTGCGTCGGAGTCGACGCCGAGCACCGCGCGCAACGCGGCCCGGTACTCGCGGATCGGGCAACGGACGATCCCGCGTTCCCACTTGCCGATCAAATGATCGTCGAGTTCGTATCGGGTGCCGGTGTGGTGCCACAACCACGTGTTGACGGCATCGGCGAGTTCGGCACGGGACATCGGCTCGCCGGGTGCGCCGGGGGATGGGGTGGACTCGCGAGCGGCGCGCAGCAGACGGTTCTGCTCGGTCGCCACCGCCAGTCACCTCCCTGATCGCCCCGCGCCAGGCGCACCTCGAGTTGCCCTGCCGCTCACCCTGCCGCGCGATATTAGGGTTTCACGGGCGGTGCTGGGCTCGCCGTGCGACGTTGCCCCTCCTTGCCCCGTTGACCGTGGGCTGCCCGTGGCTGACCGGTAGGTGCCCGTGTGCGTGGCCTCCCCGTACCGGGTGGCGCACCGGACGGTTCTGGCATGGGTTGCGGTGCGTTCGCGGCGGTAGTGGCGACGGCGGCGCGCTGTGTCGCCGCATCGCTGCTTTCGATCTTGCCCAGGCCTGTGCGGCCTCCTGGTGGTCGTCATCGGCGGCGGCGGAACGTGCACGGCACGTTCGCCTTGCACCGATCCGGGACGCGATCCCCGGCATCGTCGCCTCCGACGTCTCATCGCCGTGTCGTCGTGTCCCGGGGCCGTCCGCCGGTTCGACCGCGCCCGGCATGGGTGATCCGTCGGGTGGTCGGCGCGTGAACGGAGACGAAGCGGCGCAGTGGCGGGGCGCGGTCGAGGTGCTGGCGTTGTGGCCCGGGGTGGTCGCGCGGTTGGTTGTGGAGCACATCGCAGACGTTGACGGGCGGTGCCGAGGGTGCACCCGTCCCGGTGCTGGGACACCGGGTGCATGGTGGCCGTGCCGCCTGGCGTTGCTCGCCCGCGATGCAGGCCAGCACCGCGGCGGCCCGAGTGACCTCCCCTGGCACGGGGCCGATTCCGCACGTCACGGCGGGGTGTGACAGCAAAGCCACCTTCACGCAAGATTCCGGCATGCAACTGGCTTTGCTGCAGCGGCTGGACCCCGGGACGTGAATGCCCGGGCTCTCGTCGTCGCCGCTCCGTCCTCCGGCTCCGGCAAGACGACCCTCGCCACCGGGCTCATGGCCGCGCTGCGCCGCCGCGGGACGACCGTCGCCCCGTTCAAGGTCGGGCCCGACTACATCGACCCCGGCTACCACACGCTCGCCGCCGGCCGGCCGGGCCGCAACCTCGACCCCGTGCTGGTCGGCGCAGAGCGGATCGCGCCGCTCGCCCGGCACGGAGCCGCGGGGGCGGAGATCGCGGTCGTCGAGGGCGTCATGGGTCTGTTCGACGGCCGGATCGACGACGGGGAGGGCTCGACGGCGCAGGTCGCGGGCCTGCTGGGGGCTCCGGTGGTCCTGGTGGTCGACTGCCGCGGGCAGGCGCGCAGCCTGGCCGCGCTGCTGCACGGGTTCCGCTCGTTCGACGCCGACGTCCGCGTGGCGGGGGTCGTGCTGAACCGGGTCGGCAGCGAGCGCCACGAGCAGGTCCTGCGCGCCGCTGCCGACGAGGCGGGTCTGCCGGTGCTCGGTGCGCTCCCGCGCCGGGACGCGCTCGCGGTGCCGTCGCGCCACCTCGGCCTCGTCACCGCGGCCGAGCACGGGCCGGCGGCGCACGCCGCGGTGGACGCGATGGCCGAGCTGGTCGCCGCCCACGTCGACCTGGACGCCGTCGCGGCGCTGGCGACCCCGCTGCCCGACGGGCCCGTGTGGTCGCCGGGGGAGCGGCCCCGCGGCCGACATCCGCTGGTCGCGGTGTTCGGCGGCCCGGCCTTCACCTTCGGGTACGCCGAGCACCGGGAGCTGCTGGACGCCGCGGGCGCCGACGTCGCCGTCGTCGACCCGCTGCGCGACGAGCGGCTCCCGACCGGGACGCAGGCGCTCGTCCTGCCCGGCGGTTTCCCCGAGGAGCACGTCGCCGAGCTGGGCGCGAACGCCGGGCTGCGCGCGGACGTCGCTGCGCTGGCCGCGTCCGGGGCGCCCGTGCACGCCGAGTGCGGGGGGCTGCTGTACCTGTGCGAGAGCCTCGGCGGGGCGCCCATGTGCGGGGTGCTCCCGGCGCGGGCCGCGATGACCGCCCGCCTGACGCTGGGCTACCGCAGCGCCGTCGCGCTCTCCGACTCGCCGCTGCTCTCCGCGGGAGAGCGGGTGAGCGGCCACGAGTTCCACCGCTGCGCGGTGACGCCGCGCGCCGGCGCGCACCCGGCCTGGGCCTGGCGCGGAGCCGATCCGGAGGGCTTCGTGCTGGGCGGTGTGCACGCATCCTTCCTGCACACGCACCCCGCGGGCACGCCGTCGATCGTCGACAAGTTCGTGTCCGCCGTGCAGAACGATGTATCCCGATCTACGCTGAGGCTCTCTACTCTTGAGTAGGGGCCTTCAGCGAGGAGGGTGACATGGTTCGGACCGGACTTGTGCTGGGGGCGGGGGGCCTGCTCGGCTCTGCCTGGACCACGGGCGCGCTCGTCGCGCTGCAGGACATGATCGATCGCCCGCTCGGCGACCTGGAGCTGATCGTCGGAACGAGCGCCGGCAGCGTGCTCGGTTCGGCGCTGCGCTGCGGCCAGAGCGTCGACGAGCTGCTGGCCCACCAGCAGGGCGCCGACCCCGGCGATCTCGCGCCCGACCTCGAGAACGTCGTCGCGCTGCCGGACATCCGCCGGATCGAGCGCGAGACGGGCAACGGGTTGCCACCGGTGCCGTGGCCGTGGCTGGGTTCGCCCGGCCTGCTCGCCTCGGCCGTGATGCGCCCGCGCTCGCTCAACCCGGTCGTCGTCGCGTCCGCGCTGGTGCCGCTCGGCCGGGCCCGGATGCACTCGGTCGTCGACATGGTCGCCGCGATGCAGACCCGGGTCGGTGTCACCGAGGACGGCTGGATCCCGGGCAACCCGCTGTGGATCGCGGCCGTCGACTACGACTCGGGTCGGCGCGTCGTGTTCGGCCGCGCCGGCGGGCCGCGATCGAGCGTCGGCGAGGCGGTGCTCGCGTCCTGCTCCATCCCCGGCTGGTTCGCCCCGCAGGTCATCGGGGGCCGCCGCTACGTCGACGGCGGCATCGCCTCGTCCACGTCGCTGGGGCTCCTCGCTCGGCCCGGCGCTCCCGAGCTGGACGAGGTGATCGTCCTCGCGCCGATGGCGAGCCACGTCTACGACTGCCCTGGCGACCCGCTCTCGCAGCTGGAACGGAAGCTGCGGCGCCTGCTCACCCGCTGGCTCGACGCAGAGGTGGAGGCCGTGCGGGCCGCGGGCATGCGGGTCACCGTGCTCACGCCCGGCCCTGCCGACCTCGCCGCCATGGGCGGCAACCTGATGAACCCGCGCCGGCGCGAACGGGTCCTGGACACCGCGCTGGCGACCTCCCGCGGCGCACTGGCCGCCGCGTTCGCCGCCTCCGCCGACGACGACGGCCTGCAGGAGGGCGCTGCTTAGCGCATTCAGCCCACGCCGACCGTCTGCCGCTCGGGCTCGATGATCGCGACGACGCGCTCCTCGCCGCGCGGGTAGGGCGCGCCGGTGTACTTGATCTGGATCTCGTCGACGAGCGCCCAGCCGGCGTCGCCGTCGATCCACTCGACGACCCGCCCGCGGACGACCATGGGTGTGAACGGGTTGTCGGCGCTCGCCAGCGAGAGCGCGACGCGCGGGTCCTGCTGCAGGTTGCGGGCCTTGCGGGTGTGCGGGCCGGTGAAGAACGCGATCCGCTCGCCCAGCGTGGTGACGAAGACGGGCACGGCGTGCGGGGCGCCGTCGGGGGTGACGGTGGCGAGGTGCGCGAGGGCCTTGTTGTCGATGGCGGCGCGGACGTCGGCGTTCAGCATCGGGGTCTCCTGTCGTTTGGGTTCCTTGAGGGAACGCAGAGACCGTAGCACGACAGAGTTCCCTCAGGGAACCCCAATTGCTAGACTCGTCCCATGCAACGCACCCACTTCGGCGAGCTGGCCTGCTCGATCGCCCGCACGGCCGACGTCGCCGGGGAACCCTGGACACCGCTGATCCTGCGCGACATCTGGGTCGGCATCACCCGCTTCGACGACCTGCAGGCCGAGCTGGGCATCTCCCGCAAGGTCCTCGCCGAGCGGCTGACCCACCTCGTCGACCGGGGCGTGCTCACGCGCCGTCCCTACGACAACCGCCCCCGCCACGAGTACGTGCTGACGGAAATGGGCACCGAGCTCGTCGACGTGCTGATGACGATGGTTGCGTGGGGTGACAAGTGGCTGGCCGGGGCGGCCGGCCCGCCCGTCCTCCTCCGCCACCACGCCTGCGGCGAGATCAGCCACGTCGAGCTGCGCTGCTCGCACTGCGGCGAACCGATGCACGCCGACGACGTCGACCAGCTGGCGGGGCCCGGCGCCGCCTAGCCACTCGCGCACATCCTGATGCGCTCACGCACACGTCCCAGCATGTGCGCGAGCACCCGAAGGTATGCGTGAGCGGTGGGTCCGCCCTGCGCCCTTAGGCTGCGCTGGTGTTCGGCATGATCCGGCCCTGTCGCCACACCCTCGGCCCGGCGTTGCGCGACCAGTGGATCGGGCATCTGTGCGGCCTCTGCCTGGCCCTGCGCGACGCCCACGGCCACCTGGCCCGCGTCGCGACCAACTACGACGGGCTGCTGATCTCCGTGCTCGTGCAGGCGCAGGTCGCCGAGGCGACCAGCCGGCGGGCCGGCCCGTGCCCGCTGCGCGGCATGCGCACGGCGACCGTCGCGACGGGGGAGGGCGCCCGGCTCGCGGCGGTCGTGTCGTTGATGCTGGCGTCGGCCACCCTCGCCGACCACGCCGTCGACGGCGACGGCCCGCTCGCCCGGCCCCGGCTCGCCCGCGCCGCCACCGGCCTCGCGCAGCGGTGGGCCACCCACGCGCGGGCCGACGCTGCCGCGCTCGGCCTCGACGCCGGCGTGCTGCTGGACGCGGTGGCCCGCCAGCCCGCCGCCGAACGTGCCGCGGCGTCGCTGCTCGCCGTCACCGAGCCGACCGAGACCGCCACCGGCGCCGCGTTCGCGCACACCGCGGTGCTCGCCGACCGACCGGCGAACGTCGTCCCGCTCACGGAAGCCGGACGGCTCTTCGGCCGCCTCGCCCACCTGCTCGACGCCGTCGAGGACCTCGAAGCCGACACCCGCACGGGGGCGTGGAACCCGCTGGTCGCGACCGGTACCGACCTGGCCTCGGCCCGCCGGCACGCCGACGACGCCGTGCTGGGCGTGCGGCTCGCGCTGGCCGACGTCACGTGGGCGTCGCCGGCGAGCGGCCGGCTCGCGCACCGGCTGCTCGTCCACGAGCTGGAACGCTCCGTGCAGCACGCCTTCGCGCACGCCGACCCGAAGCCCGTCGAGATGGAGCCGACCCGCCGCCGCGGGCTGCTGCAGGGTTGCGGCGTCGCGCTGGTGCTGTGCTGCACCTGCCAGGTGTGCTGCGGCGAGTACGAGGGGCCGTGGTCGGGTAAGCGCCGGGAGGGCTGGTGCACCAACTGCGGCTGCGACGGGTGCGATGCCTGCGACGGCTGCGGCGACTGCTGTGAGTGTTGCAACTGCTGCGACTGCGGCGGCTGACCGGCGACTATCCTTTGCGGGTTCAACGATCGACGGCAGGAGGACCAGTGACGGTGGCGCCCTACCTCGTGGGGCTGGACCTCACCGGCCGGCGCGTCGTCGTCGTGGGCGGGGGCAGCGTCGCGCAGCGGCGCGTCGTGGGGCTGGTCGCGGCCGGCGCCGACGTCGAGCTGATCGCCCCCGAGGTGACCCCCGCCGTGGAGGCCATGGCCGCGGCCGGGGAGCTGCGCTGGACCGCGCGCCCCTTCGCGACCGGCGATCTCGACGCCGCCTGGTACGCGCTGGCCTGCACCGACGACCCCGAGGTGAACGCCGCGGTCTGCGCGGAGGCGGAGCAGCGGCAGATCTTCTGCGTGCGCGCCGACCACGCCCCTGGCGGTTCCGCGGTCACGCCCGCCGTCGGGCATCACGACGGACTGGCCGTCGGCGTGCTCGCCGGTCGCCGGCCGCGCCGCTCGGCGGCCGTGCGCACGGCGATCGTCGAGGCGCTCGCCGGCGGCCTCGCCGACGCCGTCGACCAGGGCGCTGCGGAACCCGTCCGTCCCGGCGTGGCGCTGGTGGGCGGAGGTCCGGGCGACCCGGAGCTGATCACCGTGCGCGGGCGGCGCCTGCTCGCCCGCGCCGACGTCGTCGTCACCGACCGGCTGGGCCCGCGCGAGCTCCTCGACCGGCTCGGCGAGTCGGTGGAGGTCATCGACGCCAGCAAGATCCCGTACGGCCGCGCCATGCAGCAGCAGAAGATCAACGAGCTGCTGATCGAGCACGCGCGTGCCGGCAAGTTCGTGGTGCGCCTCAAGGGCGGCGACCCGTACGTGTTCGGCCGCGGCTTTGAGGAGGTCCTCGCCTGCGCGGAGGCCGGCGTACCGGTCACCGTCGTACCCGGCGTGACCAGCGCGTTCGCCGTGCCCGCCATCGCCGACGTGCCGGTCAGCCACCGGGGCGTCGCGCACGAGATCGTCGTCGTCTCCGGGCACGTCGCCCCCGGCGACCCGCGCAGCCTCGTCGACTGGCCCGCGCTCGCCCGGCTGCGCGGCACGCTCGTGCTGATGATGGCCGTCGAGCGGCTCGGCGCGTTCGCCGAGGCCCTGCTCGACGGCGGCCGCGACCCGCAGTCGCCGGTCGTGATCGTGCAGGACGGCACCACCCGCATCCAGCGCACCGTGCGGGCCACCCTCGCCACGGTCGCCGACGTCGCGCGGGCGGAGGAGGTCAGCCCGCCCGCGATCGTCGTGATCGGCCCGGTCGCCGGGCTGGTCGACGGGCCCGTGACCAGCGCCCCGCACGACACCGCCTAGGCTCGACGAGTGCCGGACTCCCTGCTCGACCTGCCGGTGCGCGACTTCCTGGACGCGGTCGCCGCCCGTACCCCGACACCCGGCGGCGGATCGGTCGCCGCCGTCACCACCGCCCTGGCCGCGTCGCTGACCGCGATGGCCGCGCGCTACTCCGACCTGCCCGCCGACGAGGTCGACGAGCTGCGCGCCCGCGCCGCCGTGCTCGCCGACGCGGACGCCGCCGCCTTCGCCGCCTACCGCGCCGCGCTCGCCGCGGACGACGAGGGTCGACCGGCCGCGCTGGAACGTGCCCGCGACGCAGCCGCCGCCGTGCCCGCCGAGGTGGCCGAGTGCGCGGGCCGGGTGGCCGAGCTCGCCGGGGAGCTGGTCCGGGCGGGCAACCCGAACCTGCGCTCGGACGCCGCTGCGGCCGTCGCGCTCGCGGCTGCCTCCGCCGCCGCGGCAGCGGAGCTGGTCGCGGTGAACGAGCCGGACTCGCCGCGCCGGCGTCGCGCCGCCGAGGTGGCCGCGTCGTCCCGGGTGCTCGCCGCTGTGGACGGAGGATGACCGCCGACGTCATCGACGGCCGCGCTGTGGCCAAGCAGCTGGCCGACGAGGTGCGCGGCGAGCTGGCCGAGCTGGCCGCCCGCGGCGTGACCTGCGGTCTCGCCACCGTGCTGGTGGGCACCGACTACGCCGCTGCGGCGTACGAGCGCCGGCTGCGCACCGAGGCCGACGAGCTGGGCATCACCTACCGCCACTACTTCCTGGGCGCCGACAGCGAGCAGCACACCGTCGAACGGGTGGTGCGGGACCTCGGCGCCGACCCGGCGGTGCACGGCGTGCTGGTGCTGCGGCCGCTGCCCGCGCACCTCGACGAGGGCCGGATCTTCCAGGCGCTGGAGCCGGCGAAGGACATCGAGTCGGTGCACCCGGAGAACGCGGGCCTGCTCGCACTGGGCACCCCGCGGTTCGTCCCGTCCACCCCGGCCGCGGTGTTCCACGTGCTGGACGGGTGGCTCGCCGAGCAGGAGCTCGACCCGGTCGAGTTCTACCGCCGCTCGACGATCGCCGTCGTGGGTCGCTCCAGCAACGTGGGCCGACCCGCGGTGTCGCTCGCGTTCCAGCGGCAGGCCGTGGTGGTGTCGTGCGACGAGTGGGCCAGCCGCACCGATCGGCTCGCCGCGCAGACCCGGCTGGGCGACGTCCTGATCGTCGCCGCCGGGGTGCCCGGCCTGATCAGGGCCGAGCACGTGGCGCCGGGCGCGATCGTGCTCGACGTCGGCATCAACCCCGTCACCGGCGACGACGGGCGGGTGCGGCTCGTCGGTGACGTGGCGCTCGACGAGGTCGCCGAGGTCGCCAGGGCCGTCACGCCGGTGCCGGGCGGGATCGGCCCGGTCACCGACGTGTGGCTGATGCGCAACACCGCCGCGGCAGCGGCCGCGCGCCTCAGAACTTGAGCAGGCGGTCGAAGAAGTCGCGGTAGCGGTGCATGGCCAGGCGCAGGTCCTCGGTGGAGGTGCGGTCGCCGTCGATGCCGCGGTCGAGCTGCGCGCGCTGGGTGGCGAGCCCGCGCGCGATGTCGTCGAGCAGCTCGCCGACGAGCGCGTCGGCCTTGCGCACGGCGTCGCGCGGCTCGTCGACGAACTCGCTCTTCACCGCGGCCCAGCGGGCCGCGTAGGCCTGGGCGCGGTCGTCGGCGACGAACCGTTCGAGGCCCGCGGGCGGGGTCCGGCTGTCGGCGGCGACAGCCGGGCGGCCGTTGGCGGTGTTCGTGCTGGACTGGGTCGAAGCGGTGGTGTCCGTGGGAACTCCCTGGTCGGAGGGACCGCCGGCTGCAGAGGAGCTGTGCGTGTCGGCGGCGGGGGGTGGAGCAGCGATGCGGGGGCGGAACGGCGTGACCGGGTTGGGGTCCTGGCGGGGCCGTTGCGCGGGGTCGGGCGCGTCGAACAGCTCGTGCCGGCGCCGCGGACGGTTCGCCGAGCCGTTCGGCGGAGCGTGCCAGGTGCGCGCGACGCTGCCGTGGTCGGAGAACCGGTTCGGGTTCTCGTCGGGCTCGGTGGTGGGCCGCTCGCTCGGCGCTGACCGGTCGGCGCCCGGGCCGCGGTGCGGCCCGGCCAGCTCGGGTGCGGTCCAGACGGAGGGACGGGCCGGCTGCTCGGGTTCCGCCGTCGCCTCGACCTCGTCCTCGGGGAGCTCGTCGGCGGCGGGGTCGGCAGGGTCCGCGGCGTCCTCGGTGACGTCGTCCTGGGCGTGGTCCGCGGCCGCTTCGGTGTCGTCGGCCCGCTCCTCCCGCGGCGGGGGCCGCTCCGACCGGGCGGGCTCGGGCGCACGGGTCGACGGGAACATCTGGGTCACGGGCTCGGCGACCGCGCGCGCCTCGGCCACGGGGGGCTGCGCCGGTTCGGGCTGCTCGGGCCGCGCCGCGGCGGGTTGCGGACTCGGGGCACCGTTCTGCGGGACCGCCGGCGGGTGGTCGGCGGGCCCACCATCCGTCGCCGTGAGCGGCGCGGGCGGGGCCATCGGGCGGTTGAGGGGGCGCGGGGTGGCCGGTCGCGCCATCGGCTGCGCCGCCTGCCACGGCACGGGCTGCGGCTCGGGCGCCTGCCACGGGCCGTTGTCGGGACGGCCGTTCGGCCGGCCGTTGGGTACGGCGCCGTTGGGGGCAGCGCCGTGGGGGACAGCGCCGTTGGGGCCGGTGCCGTTGTGGTTGCCCTCCTGCGGGGTGGCCTGGCCGAAGGTCGGGGGCGGTCCCGGGACGGGCGCGGCGAGGGTCTCCTCGGCCGACCCGATGCTGCCGGCCGCCCGCGGCACGCGCTGCGGCAGGCCCTGCTGCTGTCCCTGTTGCTGTCCCGGTCGCTGCCCGGCCTGCGGGTTCTGCTGGGCACCCGGGTTCCCGTACCGGCCGCCCCAGATCTCCGGGCGGCCCTCGTCGTCCCGGCGTTCGGGGTGGTCGTCCCGGCCGCCGACGGTCTCGCGCCACGCCGATCTGATCTTGTCCATGGCACCGCTGTGCTCGCCGTCGTGGCCGGGGGTGGTCATCGGTCTGCTCCTTAGCGGCCGAACAACGGACGGTGATGGTGCCGCCCGGCAGTGCCTCGACGAGATCCACGGTAGGGGGTACCCGTCCGGGGCCTCACCTCGGTGTCACCTCACATCCCACCGCGTACCGTGACGAGGCCGCCCCGTTCGGAGGAATCGTATGAGTCTCGTCGACGACACCGTCGCCCGTGTCCACCCTGTCGACGGAGCGGCCCGCGCCGCCGCGGCGGAGCGGCTCGACCGCATGACGAAGCCCGCCGGGTCGCTGGGCCGGGTCGAGGACCTCGCGATCACGCTCGCCGGCATCGCCGGGCAGTGCCCGCCGCCGCTGCCCGTGCCGGCGACGGTGGCGGTGTTCGCAGGTGACCACGGGGTCCACGCCCGCGGGGTGACGCCGTGGCCGCAGGAGGTCACGGCGCAGATGGTGGGCAACTTCCTCGCCGGCGGCGCGGTCGTGAACGCGTTCGCCCGCAGCCTCGGCCCGGAGACGTGCACCGACGTCGTCGTGGTCGACGTCGGGGTGGCGGCGCCGCTCACCGGCGCCCCCGGACTGATCGACCGCCGGGTCGCTGCGGGAACGGCCGACATGACCGCAGGCCCGGCGATGACCCGGGCGCAGGCGCAGGCCGCCGTCGAGGCGGGCATCGCGACGGCCGACGAGCTCGTCGCGGCGGGCAGCCGCTGCCTGGTCCCGGGTGACATGGGCATCGCCAACACGACCGCGGCCGCCGCGCTGATCTGCGCGTTCACTGGCGCCTCCCCGGAAGCTGCGACGGGCCGCGGCACCGGCGTCGACGACGTCACGCTGGCCCGCAAGGTCGAGGTCGTCACCGAGGCGCTGGCCCGGCACGCCCCGGACCCGGCCGACCCGCTGGGCGTCCTGGCCGCGGTCGGCGGGCTGGAGCACGCCGCGATCGCCGGGTTCGTGCTCGGCGCGGCCGCGCACCGCGTCCCGGTCGTGCTGGACGGGGTGAGCGTCGGTGCGGCCGCGCTCGCCGCGGTCGCGCTGGCACCGGACGCGCTCGGCTACTGCGTCGCCGGGCACCGGTCCGTGGAGCCCGGCCACACGCTCGCGCTCGCTCACCTCGGCCTGACGCCGCTGCTGGACCTGGGCCTCCGCCTCGGCGAGGGGACGGGTGGGCTGCTGGCCGTGCCGGTGGTGAGCGCGGCCGCGCGCGCCCTGCAGGACGTCGCCACGTTCGACGCGGCGGGCGTCACCGAGAAGGAATAGCGCTCACGCACACCGCCGGGTGCCCGCGCACATGCTGCGACGTGTGCGCGGGCGCACGAGCATGTGCGCGAGCGGCACTAGCAGGCGGCAGGGGGCTCGGCGACCGCGGCCGGCTCCGGTGCCGTCGTGCGCAGCGACTGCCACGACAGCCGCAGCAGGTGCCACGCGAGGGCGACGACGACGCCGATCTGGAACGCCATCGACGCGCGCTGCAGCGCGCCGCCGACGTCGACGATGCCGATGGCGGCGAAGGCGTCGGGCGCCAGCTGCACCACCCGGAACGCCAGGTAGGTGGCGGTGAGCACGAGGGCTCCGACGGACATCACCCGCACCACGCCCACGACGGGCTGCCAGGCGGGCGTCTCGGCCAGCCGCGGAGCAGCGGCCAGCCCGGCGAACGAGAGCAGCAGCAGGATGCCGGCGCCGGCGAACTGGTGCACCCAGCCGCTGAACGAGGTGATGTCCGGGCTGTTGTCGGTGGGGAAGATCGCGGCCAGCACCAGGCACAACGACCACACGCCGAGCAGCACGGTGGGGCGGCCGGAGATGTGCGCGCCGGCCCAGGTCATGCCGGCCAGCACGGCCAGCGCGGCGACCGCGAGCGCGACGGCGGCGCTGGTGAACGGGGCGCTGCCGCCCTCGACGAACACGTAGTAGCTCGCCGGCACGCGGATCGGGTTGACCTCGGCGCGGAAGGCGAACCCGAGGTAGACCATCGTGATCACGCAGCGCGCGGCCGACAGCAGTGCGAGCACCGCCAGGAGCAGTGTGCCGATGCCCCACCACCGCCGCGCCGGACGAGACGTCACCAGCACCGCCATCCACCCCCGCTCGACCGGTCGTCCGTGCCGGTCGGGCCGGGACACCGGGTCCCTTCGATGATACGTCCGGACAGATCATCGGCCCACGTTCCGCGGGCCGGGTTTCCGCACGTTCACCCAGCTGTCAGCCCAGGCTGGCCAGGGGATCCGCCGGGGTCAACGCAGGGTCGTCGGAGGCGAGGGTGATCGCCCGGCCGGGCCCGGTCGCCCGGGTCTCGAACCGGACGGTCACCCGCCCGTGCCCGGCGCCCTGCACCCAGCCGTGGCCGTGCTCGGGATGGGTCACGTCGTCGCCGGTGCGCCACGGCCGCGGCGTCGCAACGGGGGATGGCTCGGCAGGGGCCTCGGGCAGCGGCGCGGGTTCGGGTCCGGGGTCCGGTTCGAACAGCGCCGGCGGCGGGTCGTCGGTGAGCCCGGCGAGCGACACCCCGATCAGCCGCACCCCGCCGGCCGGCACCGCGGCCCCGGCCAGCCGCTGCGCGGTCGCGGTGAGCGCGCCGAGGTCGGTGCTGGCCACGGGCGTGGTCTCCGAGCGACTGGCGGTGGCGAAGTCGGCTCCCCGCACCTTGACGGTCACGGTGCGCGCGGCCCGCCCGGTGCCGAGCAGGCGGCGATGCGCGGCCGCGGTCATGCGGGCGACCGCCTCGTGCACGGCGGACATCGCGGTGAGGTCGGTGTCGAAGGTCGTCTCGGCGCTGACCTGCTTCGCGGCCCCGCGCGGCGCCACCGGCCGCTCGTCGACGCCGCGGGCGAGGCGGTGCAGCTCGGTGCCGATGGCGACGCCGAGCACCGCGGTCACCTCGCGCAGGTCGAGGTCGGCGAGCTGGCCGATGGTGTGCACGTCGATGCCGCGGAGCCGCTCCTCGGCCACCGGGCCGACTCCCCACAGCGCCCGCACCGGCAGCGGATCGAGCACGGCCCGTTCCTCGTCGGGGGCGACGACGCGCAGGCCGTCGGGTTTGGCCAGCTCGGAGGCGATCTTCGCGAGCTGCTTGCCGGAACCGGCGCCGATCGACGCCGGGAGCCCGGTGGCGGCGCGCACCGCCGCGCGCAGCCGCACCCCGAACGCGTGCACGGTGGCCGCGTCCGCGCCGGCGAGCTCGGGCGGCTCGAGGAACGCCTCGTCCACCGAGACCGGCTCCAGCACGCCCGCCGCGTCGGCGAGCACCGCCATCACGCGCTCGGACAGCGCCGAGTAGAGCGGGAACCGCGGCGGCAGTACCACCGCGTGCGGGCACAGCCGCCGGGCCTGCGCCATCGGCATCGCGGAGCGGGCGCCGAACACCCGCGCCTGGTAGCTGGCGCCGGCCACCACCGCCCGCGGACCCAGCCCGCCCACCAGCACCGGACGGTCGGCGACGGTCGGCCGGGTGAGCTGCTCGACGGAGGCGAAGAACGCGTCCATGTCGAGGTGCAGCACCCACCGCCCGTTCACGGCCTCATTCTGCTCGGGGCTGTTCGGTCACGTCGGCCCGGACAGCCTCACGAGCCGGGGGCCCGGCTCGGGCGGCGGTTCAGCCACACGATCAGCGGGACGGTCGCCCGGTACGGCAGGCGCAGCAGCGGGCCGGCGAAGCGGGGGTGGCGCTCCTCCCGGTCGACGCGCGCCCGCGGGTGCTCCATCCCCTTGTACCCGAGGCGCGGGAAGGTGTCGCAGACCTCGATCGTCCGTAGGTGCTTGATGTTCTTGTAGCCGTACTGCCCTGGGCTCACGAGGCGCAGCGGGGCGCCGTGGAGGGCGTCGAGCGGCTCGCCGTCGAGCCGGTCGGCGAGCATGACGTCGTCGGCCAACGCGTCGCGGAGGTCCAGGACCGCCCGCCCCCCGTCCGCTCCGCGGGCGATGATCGCGACGGCTCCTGCGGGTTTGCAGCGCGGCTCCACGACCTGCTCCCAGAACTGCCGGAACGACACGCCCGACCACTTCAGGCCGGTGGCCGTCCAGGTGGCGACGCAGTGCAGGTCGGCCACTCGTTCGATCCGGGGGATCGTGCGGTCCAGCTCGGTGAGCGGGAGGTGCAGGTCGTCCTCGACCGCGCCGGCGACCGTGAGGATCGGACGGTCGGGCACCGCCGGGGGTGCGAGCTGTGGCATGCCGAAGCGGGGGAAGTCGCGGCGCCGGTGCTGGCCGGGCGGGAGGCCGCGAACTACCCGGGATGTCGACGGGCCGGATGTCCCCATGGGTTTCTCCTCGTCAGCCACCCGCTTCCGTACGGGTGCGTATGGGAGCGACTGTACGGCACCGTATGGAACCTGCCAACGGCTGGGAGAAGGTCGGGCGACGTGATCGAGCGGGCCTGCGCCATCGGGATCGCGGAGCCCGGTCACCGTCCCTTTGCGCTCAGGCCTCTTCCGTCACCACCTCGAGGAGGTGCCCGTCGGGATCGGCGAAGTAGACCCGGCGGCCGGTGCCGATGCAGTCGTCCGTGCGTCCGTTGGCCTGGTCGGACGGGTCGTTGCCGAACGGGATCCGCCGCGCGGTGAGCTGCGCGACCAGCCCGTCGAACAGCGCCCGGTCCACCCGCAGCGCGAGGTGCTGCCGCGGGATCTCGGCGGGAGAGTCCATGTACAGCACCATCGCCCGGTGCCCGACGTGCACGGCGTTCATGTCGCCGTCCGGGCCTTCCGGCGTGACGGGGGCGCCGCCGAGGAGGTCGCCGAGCTGCCGCGCGGACACAGCGGAGCTGCGGGCGGGCAGTGCGACGTGGTCCAGCTCGATCATGCGCGGGCCCCGTTCAGGAAGAGGTCGACGTGCTCCTCGACGCCGAGTTCGCCGCCCGCGATCGGCCGGTGGCGGGAGAACAGCTGGGTGAGCAGCACGGCGGCGAGCTGCTCGACGGGCAGGCGCAGGTCGGCGGCGTCGGGTTCCATGAGCGCGGCGAGCGCGTCGACGGTGGCATTGGTGGACCGCGCCCGCAGGTCGGCGGCGGCGTCGGAGGGTGGGGGTCGCTCGGCGCGCCGTCCGGTGGCGTGCAGCGCGCCGATGACGGTGCCCATGCGCTGCAGGTGGGCGTCGAGCTCCCGCGCGGCCTCGGCGAGGCGCTCCTCCAGGGGGAGGTCGAGGGGGATCTCGGCGATGGCGTCGAGCGCGTTGTCGGGGCGCAGCGCCTCGGCGACGCAGGCGTCGAGCAGCGCGTCCTTGTCGCCGAACGCGCGGAAGATCGTGGCCTCGCCGATGCCCGCGGCGCGCGCGAGCTGGGCCGTGCTGACGGCGGTGCCGTGCTCGGCGACGAGGGGCAGGGCCGCGGCGACGATCATCGCGCGGCGCTGGTCAGGGGTCATGCTGGGCGCGCGGCGGCGCCCCGGTGGGCTGTCGGTCATGCGTCCACGGTACGGAGTGAGTACTCACTCCGTCAATGGAGAAACGTCGAAGCGTCCTGCTCGAGGACGGACGGCACGTCGGTGCCGAACCCGGCGACCGCGGCCACGTACCCCGCGGCCGGGGACGTCTCGTGCACCCACATCGGCGCTCCGGGGTTCCCGTCGCCCGTCCATTCCTGCACGCGTCCGGGGCCGAGCGTCACGGAGCTCATCGGCACCGACAACCCGTCGCCGGTCGCCTTCAGCACGGCCTCCTTGCGCGTCCACACGGAGAAGAACGTGTCCACCGTCGCGCCCGCGCCGGCGGCCAGCTCGGCGGGGGAGCAGGCGTGCTCGGCCATCGCAGGCAGCTCGACCGATCGGATCTCCTCCACGTCGAGCCCGACCGGGGAGGCGTGCAGCGCCACCCCGACGACGTCGCCGGCGTGCGTCATCGAGAACGCCGGCGCGCCCGCCTGCAGAAGCACGGGCTTGCCGTGCTGGCGCCCGCAGCGGCAGGTGCGGTCGAACGTGAGCACGTCGGCGGGCGAGCCGAGCGCGTCGCCCAGCACGATCCGGGTCAGTGCGTGCGCGGCGAGGTAGCGCGCCTGGTCGACCGGGCGCCGGAACCGCTGCATGCGCTCGCGTTCGTGGGCGTCGAGCAGCCGCACCAGGTGCGGCGCGGTCGCCGGCTCGACCGGTGCGGCCCAGAAGATCCGGCAGGTCGCCGCGGGGATGCCCACTCGCGACATCCTGTCAGATCTGCGTTCCACGGCAGCGGCGCCGCCGGCCCCGTGGACGCGGGACCGGCGGCGCCGGATCACGGATCAGGAACCGGTGCGGCGCACCGGGTTGATCCGCCGGCCCTGCTGGGGCCGCGCGTGTGCCGGGGGCTGGTAGCGAGCCTGGTCGGACACGTGGAACTCGCCGTCCTTGCCGCGCTTGGCAGCCCGTCGAGCCGCCCGGTTGGTGGGGGCGGCCGCGGCTTCCGCGGCGATGGCGGCGGTGAGGTCGAGCGATTCGCTGGATGACGGCTGGGTGGTCATACGAGCCTCCTTGCTGAGGGATGCGGCCGACGGGAGCCAGGCGGCGACGAGGCCGGCCGGAGGGACCGAAGGACGGCGGCAACCGGAGAAACCGGGCCGCGGGAGCTCCGCGCGGGAGCATCTCCATCAGAGGCGCATGCGACGAAGGTACGGCCGGCGTCGCGTCCACGCCACCGATTTAACGGCGGTAGCGTCGGGCCACATGGGGATGCCTGACGTGGTGGTGGTCGGTGGCGGTATCGCCGGTGCCTCGGTGGCGTACGAGCTGGCTGCGCACCGGTCGGTCGTGCTGCTGGAGGCCGAGTCGGTCGCCGGCCGGCACTCCACGGCGCGCTCGGCCGCCACCTGGGTGCCCGGGCACGGCGTGGCGGACGTGCGCGCGCTGGTGGCGGCCAGCGGGCCGCGGTTCGCGCGGCTGGCCGACGAGCTCGGCACGCCGCCGCTGCTGCTGCCGCGGCAGGTGCTGTTCGTCGCCGTCGACGACGAGAGCGAGCGCGGGCTCGCCGGCTACCTCGCCGAACGCGTCGGCGGTCCCGGCGCCGCCGCGCGCATCGACGGCACCGAGGCCGAGCGGCTCTGCCCGGCGCTCGCGCCCGGCACGGTGCGCGCGGCCGGTGTCGTCGAGGGCGCCGACGTCGACACCGACGCGCTGCACCAGGGCTACCTGCGCGGCCTGCGCGGCCGCGGCGGCGAGGTGCGGGTGGGCGCCCCGGCCGGGCGGATCGAGCGGGCCGGTTCGGGGTGGCGGGTCCACTACGGCGACACCGTCCTCGACACCGCGCTCGTCGTGGACGCGGCCGGGGCGTGGGCCGACGTCGTCGCCGAGCGGGCCGGGGTGCCGCAGCTCGGGCTCGTCCCGTACCGGCGCACGATCGCGCTGGCCAGGGTGCCCGACCCGGCGCGGCTGCGCGGGCCGGCCGAGCGGCTCCCGTTCGTCATCGAGGCGGCCGACCGGTTCTACTTCAAGGCCGACGGCGACGACCTGATGTGCTCGCCGGTCGACGAGACGCCCACCGAGCCCGGCGACGCCAAACCGGACCCCCTGGACGTCGCGCTGGCCCTGGAGCGGGTGGAGGAGGCGACCAGGCTGGGGCTGCGGTCGGTGCGGACGAGCTGGGCCGGGCTGCGGTCGTTCGTGGCGGACCGGCGGCCGGTCGTGGGGGAGTGGCCGGGGCTGCCCGGCTTCGCGTTCGTCGCCGCTCAGGGCGGTTCGGGCATCGAGACGGCGCCCGCCCTCTCCGCCTATGCCGCGGCCGTGCTGACCGGGCAGCGCCCGCCCGCCGACACCCCGCAGGACCCCGCGCTGTTCGCGCCGGACCGGGAGCTGAGCCGGGTCACCTGAGCTGCTTGCGCATCAGCGTCGAGGTCGTCTCGTAGCGCACGACCATGCCGTCGGGGCCTTCCTGGTCCCAGCCGTCGGGCGCCTCGCCGTACGCCTCGTAGCCGAGACGCTCGTACAGGGCGCGGGCCCGACCGTTGCCCACCTCGACGCGCAGGTCGGCGCGGTCGCGGCCGCGCGCGACGATCCGGGCCTCGGCCTGGCCGATCAGCAGCGTGCCCAGCCCGCAGGAGCGCAGGGCCGGGTGCACGGCGAGCTGGCCGATGTGGCCGGCGCCCGGCACGACCGTCCAGTCCAGCAGCGCCATCCCGACGGGCAGCCCCGACGGCGGGCACAGGGCCAGGTAGTCGACCTCGCCGCGCGGCACGCGCTCGAGCTCCGCGGCGACGTAGCGCAGGTGCACCGGCGAACCCGACCACGAGCAGGCCGGGAGGTCGTCGACTACCAGGTCGCGGACCGTGACGGGGATGGTCGCTAGCACGCCACCCGCACCGGCGCGCCCGTCGCGGCCACGACCTCGTCGGCGGTGACTCCGGGCGCGGTCTCGGTGAGCACCAGCCCGTCCGGGGTGACGTCGAGGACGCCCAGCTCGGTGACGATCCGGTCGACGCACGCCACGCCCGTGAGCGGCAGCGTGCACGCCTCGACGATCTTCGGGGCGCCGCTCTTCGTGCGGTGCTCCATCATGACGATCACGGTGGCGGCGCCGTGCACGAGATCCATCGCCCCGCCCATGCCCTTGATCATCTTGCCGGGCACGGCCCAGTTGGCCAGGTCGCCGCGCGCGCTGACCTGCATGCCGCCGAGCACCGCGACGTCGACGTGGCCGCCGCGGATCATCGCGAACGAGTCCGCCGAGTCGAAGAAGCTCGCCCCCGGCAGCACGGTGACGGTCTCCTTGCCGGCGTTGATCAGGTCGGGGTCGACCTCGTCGTCGGTGGGGTAGGGGCCGACGCCGAGGATGCCGTTCTCGGAGTGCAGCACCACCGTGCGGCTGGGCGGGATGTGGTCGGGCACGGTGGTGGGCAGCCCGATCCCGAGGTTGACGTGGTCGCCGTCGCGCAGCTCGGCGGCCACCCGCGCGGCCAGCTCCGCCCGGCTCCAGCTCATGACCTGACCGTCCTGATCTCGACCGGCTTCTCCACGCCCGCGACGGGCACCACCCGCTGGACGTGGATGCCGGGGGTGTGCACGGCGTCCGGGTCGATCTCGCCCGGCTCGACCAGGTGCTCGACCTGGGCGATCGTGGTCCGGCCCGCGGCGGCGGCCACCGGGTTGAAGTTGCGCGAGCTGCGCCGGTAGACGAGGTTGCCGTGCCGGTCGCCCTGCCAGGCGTGCACCAGCGCGTAGTCCGGCACGATCGCCCGTTCCAGCAGGTAGGTCACACCGTCGAACTCCCGCGTCTCCTTCGGCGGCGATGCCAGCGCGACCGACCCGTCGGTCGCGTAGCGCCAGGGCAGCCCGCCTTCCTCGACGAGCGTGCCGACCCCGGCCGGTGTGAAGAACGCCGGGATGCCGGCGCCGCCGGCGCGCAACCGCTCGGCCAGCGTGCCCTGCGGCGTGATCTCGAACTCCAGCTCGCCGGCCAGGTACTGGCGGGCGAACTCCTTGTTGTTGCCCACGTACGAGCCGATCGTGCGGCGGATCCGGCCGGCGGCGAGCAGCAGGCCGAGCCCGTAGCCGTCGGTGCCGAGGTTGTTGCTGATGATCTCCAGCCCGCCGGCCCCGTGCTCCAGCAGGGCGGTGATCAGCACCGCGGGCACCCCGGACATGCCGAACCCGCCGACGGCCAGCGACGCGCCGTCGGGGATGTCGGCCACCGCCTCGGCCGCGGTCGGGACCACCTTGTCGAGCATGAGGGGGATGGTAGCAAGTTGTGCGGCTCCCGTACACTTGTTCGCTGTGCGCACAGGCTTGCTCTCCGCGGCTACCGTCGCCGCCGCCGTGGCCCTGCACGGCGACCGGCTCGGGCTCGACGGCCGGCACCCCTTGGTCGGGGTCGCCGCGCTCCGCCCGTACGTGACCGCGGCGACCGCCGGTGCCGCCGCGGTGCTCGCATCGCGCCGGCCCGTCGCCGCCACTGTCCTCGCCGGCCTCGCGGCGGCCGCGGCTCCCTCGCTCGTCCAGCGGCTCGGCACTCGGCCGGCCGTGGCCGAACACCCCGACGACCTCGTCGTGCTCGCCGCCAACGTGTGGCACGGGCGCGCCCTCCCCGTCGCGTTCGCCGCGCTGCTGGAGCGGGAGCGGCCCGACCTCGTCGCGGTGTCGGAGGCCGGGCACCCGTTCCTCCACGCGCTGCGCCCGCACCTCGCCCCGCTCGGCTACCGCACATGGACGTCCGCGGCGGCGGACGCCCCCGACGGCGACGGTGTCGCGCTGCTGGCCGGGCCGCGCGCGGGTGAGCTGACCGTCAGCGGCGGGCCGGAGGTGCGTACCCAGTACCTGCGCGCCACCGGCGGCATCCTCGGCGAGCGTGCGCTGATCGCGGTGCACACCGCGGCGCCCACGACCGTCGCCGGCACCCGGGAGTGGCGCCGCGATCTCGCCGACCTGGCCCGCTGGAGCCACGAACCGGTCGCGCCGATCATCGCCGGCGACCTCAACGCCACCCTCGACCACGCGTTGCTGCGGGCGGTGCTCGGGCCGGTCGCGTCGGCGTCGATCGGCAGCGGTCGCGGGCTCGTCGGCACGTTCCCCACTGCGCTGCGCCCCAACTGGCCGGCCTTGATCGGCATCCACATCGACCACGTGCTGGTGCCGACCGGATCGGCGGTGCCCCGCTATGCGATCGTCGACGTGCCCGGCAGCGACCACCGCGCCGTGCTGGCCCGCGTGCGCATCCCTGTTCCGATCGACGAGGCGGTGTCCCGATGACCCTGTTCGACCCGTTGCTCGGCGCCGACCGCGTGGCCGACCGGCTCGACGACGCGTCGTGGGTGGCCGCGCTGGTCGCCGTCGAGGTCGCGCTCACCGCCGCGGCGGCCGAGCACGGGATCGTGTCGGCCGCCGACGCCGAGGCCGTCGCGGAGGCGGCCGCGCACCTGCCCGTCGATCCGGCGGAGCTGGGGCGGGCCGCGGTCGAGGGCGGCAACCCGGTGATCCCGCTCGTGCGGATGCTGCGCGCGGCAGCCGGCAAGGCCGGCGCGGCCGTCCACCCGGGGGCGACCAGCCAGGACGTCATGGACACCGCGGCGATGCTGCTGGTCGGCTGGGCCGGCGAGGTCGTGCTCGACGACCTGCGCGGCGCCGCCGACGCCGCCGCCCGCCTGGCCGCGGCCCACCGCGACACCCCGATGATCGCCCGCACCCTCGGCCAGCAGGCCGTGCCCACCACGTTCGGGCTGGTCGCGGCCGGCTGGTGCGCCGGGCTGGACCGCGCCCGCACCGCGCTGGCCGTCGAGCTCGCGCACCTGCCCGTCCAGCTCGGGGGAGCGGCCGGCACGCTCGCGGCGCTGCACCCGCACGGCCCGGCCGTCGCGGCCTCGCTCGCGGCGCGCCTCGGACTGGCCGACGCCGCCCCCTGGCACACCGAGCGCACCCGCATCGGCGCGCTGGCCGGTGCGCTCGCGGTCGCCGCGTCCGCCTGCGCCACGCCGGCCACCGACGTCGTGCTGCTCGCCGGCACCGAGCTGGGCGAGGTGCGCGAGGCAGCGCCGGGCGACTCGTCGTCGATGCCGCACAAGCGCAACCCGATCGCCGCGATCACCGCCAGGGCCGCCGCCCGCCGCGCGCCCGCGCTCGCCGCCGTCCTCATCGGGGGCGAGCACGAGCACCAGCGCGCGGCCGGGGCCTGGCACGCCGAGTGGCAGGCGCTCACCGACCTGCTGCGCGCCACCGGCGGCGCCGCCGCGCGCCTGCGCACCAGCCTCGACGGGCTCGTCGTCGACCCCGAGCGGATGGCGGCGAACCTCGCGCTGACCACCGATCGGGCCGACCCCGGGCACGCCGGCGAGCTGTGCGACCGGTTGCTGGCAGCGCGGCCGTGAGCGACCACGTCCGCTCGCTCGAACGCGGGCTGGCCGTGCTGCGCGCCTTCGACGCCGATGCCCCCGTCCAGACGCTCTCCGACGTCGCGCGCCGGGCCGGTCTCACGCGCGCGGCCGCCCGCCGCTTCCTGCTGACCCTGGCCGAGCTGGGGTACGTGCGCAGCGACGGGCGGCTCTTCCAGCTCACGCCGAAGGTGCTGGAGCTCGGCTACGCGTACCTGTCGGCGCTGACCCTGCCCGAGGTGGCCGGGCCGCACCTGGAGGCGCTGTCGGCGCAGGTGCACGAGTCGGCGTCGATGTCGGTGCTGGACGGCGCCGACATCGTCTACGTCGCCAGGGTGGCCACCTCCCGGCTGATGACCGCGGCCATCACGATCGGAACCCGGCTGCCCGCCTACGCCAGCGCGATGGGCCGGGTCATGCTCGCCGCCCGTCCGCAGGAGGAGCGCGCTCAGCTGCTGGCCGCGCCCGCCGCCCTGACCGACCGCACCGTCACCGACACGGCCGTCCTCGCCCGCACCCTCGACGACGTCGCCGCCGCCGGGTGGGCGCTCGTCGAGGAGGAGCTGGAGCTGGGCGTCCGGTCGATCGCCGTCCCGGTCCACGACGCGCGGGGTGCCGTCGTCGCGGCCGTCAACGTCGCGGCCCGGCCGGGGCCGGTCGACCTCGTGGCGGACGTGCTGCCGCACCTGCGCGCGACCGTCGCCGCCATCGAGACCGACCTGCGATCGGGCAGGCTGTCCCGGTGACCCACCGGGAGACGATCGAGCGCTACTACCTCGGCTGCTCCACCGCCGATGTCGAGCTCATGACCAGCACGCTCGACCCCGACGTCGTGCACTGGTTCCTCGCGCCCAACGTCGGCTCGGCGCCCGTCCGCGGCGGGGAGCACCTGGCCCGCTACTGGCGCAAGGTCGCCCGCATGATCGACGCCCGGTGGCTGGTGGACCACTGCCTCGCCGGTGCCGACGAGGCCGTCATCGAGTGGACGATGACCTGGCGGCCCGGCGGCAGCGGTGAGCGGATCGCCACGCGGGGAGCGGAGTGGTTCACCTTCGCCCCCGGCGGCCGGATCACCGAGATCCGCAGCTACTACCAGCAGCGGGAGCACACCACGGAGCTCGACGGCTTCCCGTACGGGGAGCGCGGCTACACGACGGTCTGAGTTACCAGTGCCAGGCCTCGCCGCCGACGTTGGCGATGGTCCGCTGCAGCACGGAGATCGTGGTCGCGTACTCGTCCACCGTGATGCCCTGCATCCGCTCCTCCCGCAGCCCCTTCTGCACCTCGACGGCCCGGGCGAACGCCGCCGCCCCGCTGTCCGTCCACCGCAGGACCGTGCCGTCGGCGTGGATCCGGCCGCGCGCGATCCCGGCGTCGATCGCCTCCTCGATCACGGCCGGCGTGTCGTTGGAGTCGATCACGTCGACGACGGCGGCGCGCTCGACCCCGTCCGGGTGCAGGGAGAGCTGGTGGAGCACCCACCACTCCGGCTGGGTCACGTCGACCTCCGCGAGGGCGGAACGGATGCGGGCGCGGATGGCCTCCCCGGCGCGGACGGTCCAGAACCCGATCGGCTGGCTGGCAGGCGGCTGCATGGGTCGCGTCACCCGCGCGACGTTATGAGCTGGACCCGGGTGGAGGTCAAGGCAGACTGAACGCATGCCCACCCCGACCTTCGCCGACGTCCAGGCCGCAGCCGCGCGCATCCGGGGGCACGCCCATCGCACGCCGGTGCTCACCTCCCGCCGCTTCGACGCGGAGGTGGGGGCGGAGGTGCTGGTCAAGGCCGAGAACGTCCAGCGGATGGGCGCGTTCAAGTTCCGCGGCGCGTTCAACGCGCTCTCCCGGTTCGACGAGGAGCAGCGCCGGGCCGGGGTGGTGGCGTACTCGTCGGGCAACCACGCGCAGGCCGTCGCGCTGTCGGCGCGCATCCTCGGCATCCCCGCGACGATCGTCATGCCCCTGGACGCGCCGGTCACCAAGATCGCCGCGACCAAGGGCTACGGCGCCGAGGTCGTCACCTACGACCGCTACACGCAGGACCGCGAGCAGATCGGCGCCGACCTCGCGACCGAGCGCGGGCTCACGCTGATCCCGCCGTACGACCACCCCGACGTGATCGCCGGCCAGGGCACTGCCGTCATGGAGCTGATCGAGGACGCCGGCCCGCTCGACGCGCTGTTCGTCCCGCTCGGAGGGGGTGGCCTGCTGTCCGGCTCGTGCCTGTCCGCCCGCGCGCTGTGTCCGGACGTGCGGATCGTCGGCGTCGAGCCCGAGGCCGGCGACGACGGGCGGCAGTCGCTGGCGAAGGGCGAGATCGTCCACATCGACGTGCCCGTCACCATCGCCGACGGTGCGCAGACCCAGCACCTCGGCGCCACCGGCTTCCCGATCCTGCAGCGCGAGGTCGCCGAGGTCCTGACCGCGAGCGACGCCGAGCTGGTCGCCGCCATGCGCGTCTTCGCGAGCACGTACAAGACCGTCGTCGAGCCGACGGGGTGCCTCGGCATGGCCGCCGTCCGGGCACTGGCCGGGCGGCTGCCGGGGAAGCGCATCGGCGTGGTGGTGAGCGGCGGCAACGTCGACATCGACCGGTACGCGGCCCTGCTCGCCCCGTAACCCGTCGAGAACGAACTTGTGGTGATCAACAGGCCCTGTTGATCACCACAAGTTCGTTCTCGACGGAGGCAGTCACCTCAGCGGGGGCAGCGGCTTGGCGTGGAGCCATGCCTGCAGCAGGTCCGCCACGTCCGCTCCCGCGAGTGCCAGGAACTGGTCCGTCGTGACCGAGCCGTGCCGGTGCTCGTCCGCCCACGTCCGCAGGAGCCGGAAGAACCGCTCGTCCCCGGCCCGGACGCGCAGGGCGTGCAGCGTGAGCGCTCCCCGCTTGTAGACGCGCTGGTCGAACAGGTTGGTCACGCCGGGGTCGGCGAGCACCAGATCGGCGGGTCGGTCCGAGACGATGGCGTGCCACTCCCGGGCGTGCGCCGCGGCCGAGCGGCCGCCGGACGCCTCCGACCACAGCCACTCGGCGTAGGTGGCGAAGCCCTCGTTGAGCCAGATGTGGCGCCAGTCGGCGATGGTGAGGCTGTTGCCGAACCACTGGTGCGCCAGCTCGTGCACGACGAGCCGTTCGTGCGTGCGCCTGCCGTCGACGTGGTTGGCGCCGAACACGGCCATGCCCTGCGCCTCGACGGGGTCGTCGAGCTCGTCGTCGGTGACGACGAGCTGGTAGTTGCCGAACGGGTACGGGCCGAAGAACCCCTCCAGCGCCTTCATGATCTTCGGGTGGCGCCCCAGGTCGTACGCGGCGGCGCGACGCAGCCGCGGCGGGACCCACGCGCGGGCGCGGGGCGTGCCGAGCGGCAGGTCGGCGTACCGCCCGATCTGCACGCTCATCAGGTACGTGGCGGTCGGCTCCGGGCGCTCGTGGACCCAGGTGCGGGTGCTGCCGGAGCGGCGCCGGTCGGTGAGCACGCCGGTGACGAGCACCGTGTAGTCGGCGTCGGTCGTCACGGTGACGCGGTAGGCGGCCTTGTCGTCCAGCCGGTCGTTGCACGGGAACCACGACGGCGCCCCGACGGGCTGGCTGGCGACCAGCGCGCCGTCGGTGAGCTCGTCCCAGCCGACGTCGCCCCAGCGGCTGCGCACCGGCTTCGGGTTGCCCGCGTACCGCACCTCGACGGTGAACGTGCCGCCGACCGGCTTCGTCGGGGTCACGCGCAGCTTGCCGCCGCGGTGCGTGAAGCCTGCCGCGCGCCCGTCGACGAGCACGCGGGCGACCTTGAACGTGCCCAGGTCCAGGGAGAACCGGGCCAGCGGTGCCTCGGCGACGGCAGTGAGCACCGCGCGTCCGGTCAGCCGGTTGGGCCCGACCTTGTAGTCGAGGTCCAGGTCGTAGTGGCGGACGCCGTAGCCGCCGTTGCCGTGCTGGGGGAGGTAGGAGTCGCCGGATCGGTCCGCCGGGCCCCGGCTCAGCCCCGCCACGAGCTGATCGGGTTGCCCAGCCACCGGGTGTCGGCAGGAACGGCGTCGCCGCGCGTGACGAGCGAGCCGGGACCCACCGTGGTGCGTGCGCCGATGCCGGCCCCCGGCAGGACGATGCCGTTGGGGCCGAGGGTCGCCCCGTCGTCGAGGCGCACGGTGTCCATGGCCATGATCCGATCATGGAAGAGGTGGGTCTGCACGACGCAGCCCCGGTTCACGGTGGCGCCGTCACCGAGGTGGACCAGGTCGGACTCGGGCAGCCAGTAGCTCTCCAGCCACACCCCGCGCCCGATCGACGCGCCCATCGTCCGCAGCCACGCGGTCAGCACCGGCGTGCCGGACGCCGGACCGACCAGCCACGGCACCGCGAGCAGCTCGACGAACATGTCGGCCAGCTCGCCCCGCCACACGAACGAGCTCCACAGCGGGTGCTCGACCGCACGCAGTCGCCCGACCAGCACCCACTTCGCGACGGACGTGACGGCGGCGGCGACGATCCCGGCGAGCACCAGCAGCGGCGCAGCGACCAGCGCCGCGACCAGCCAACCGGCGGCCGCCGCCACGGCGAGCACGTCCGCGAGCACGAGCACGGCCAGCGCCGCCGACAGCATCAGCGGCAGCACCCGGCACAGCTCGACCAGCCCGCGGGCGACCTTGAGCCGGCGCGGCGGGTGGTAGGTGCGGGAGGTGTCGCCGCGCTCGACGGCGCGCCGCAGCGGCATCGGCGGCAGCCCCAGGTAGGACGAGCCCTTCTTCGCCTTGCGCGGCGTCGACGACAGCACGCCGATCAGGCCCCGCTTCGGCACCGAGCGCCCGGCGGCGGTCATCCCGGAGTTGCCGAGGAACGCCTCCTTGCCGACCCGCGACGGCGCCACGTGCAGCCAGCCGCCGCGCAGCTCGTACGTGCCGACCATGGTGTCGTCGGCGAGGAACGCGCCGTCGTTGACGGTGGTCATCTTCGGCAGCGCGATCACCGTCGACGCCTCGACGTCGCGGCCGATCCGCGCGCCCAGCAGCCGCAGCCAGGTCGGCGTGGCGAGGCTCGCGTACAGCGGGTACAGCCCGATCCGGGCCAGCCCCATCAACCGCTCGGTGGTCCACACCTGCCAGCCGATCCGGCTGTGCACGGGGTGGTAGCCCTCCACCATGCCGACGCCGAGCAGGCGCACCGCGCCCAGCACCAGCAGCGCGTAGGCGAGCAGGTAGGCGAGCGTCGCGACGGGCACCAGCGCCAGCACGGCGCCGAGGTTCGGGACACCGGCTCCGAGCACGAACGCGCCGGGCACGGCGGCGATCGCGGGCAGCAGACCCAGCAGCGCCGACGTGACACCGTAGGCGCCGACCCAGAACCGCGACCGGCGCGGCCGCTCGGCCGGCCAGGTCAGCGCGGAGCGGCCGGCGCGGGACGCGGGCGAGCCGGCCCACCGCTGCCCGGCCGGGACGGCACCGTGCACCGTCGACCCCGCGACGACCTCGGCGTTCTTGCCGATCCGGGTGCCGGGCTGCAGCGTGCTGCGGGAGCCGACGCGGGCGCCGGCACCGATGCGGATCTTGCCGATGTGCACGACGTCGCCGTCCACCCAGTGGCCGGCGAGGTCCACCTCGGGCTCGACGGCGGCGCCGCGGCCCACCTTCAGCATCCCGGTGACCGGGGGAGCGGAGTGCAGGTCGACGCCGTCGCCGATCTTCGCGCCGAGCAGGCGGGCGTAGCGCGTGGTCCAGGACGCGGCGGACAGGCCGGTCGCGCCGGACAGCTCGGCGAGCCGCTCCGCCGCCCACAGCCGAACGTGCACCGAGCCGCCACGGGGGTGCGTGCCGGCCCGGACCCCGCGCAGCAACAGCCGCGCGCCACCGGCGGCGATCGCGATCCGCCCGGGCGGGCTGAACAGCCCGAGCCAGGCGAGGACGAGCGCCCACCACGGCACGGCCGGCGCGTTGGCGACGAGGCCCGTCCACGCGGCCACCGAGGCCAGCGCGGCGGCGATCGCCGTCCAGCGCAGGCCGACGACGACCAGCGCGGGCGCGATGAGCAGGGCCTGCAGCAGCGCCGCGCGGCGCGGGACCGGTGCGACGTCGGGCCGCCGGCCCGTGTCGCCGGTGAGCGCGTCCAGGTGCGCGGCCAGGCCGCCCAGCTTCGGGTTGCGGTAGAGGTCGTTGACCGACACCTGCGGGTGCCGGGAGCGGATCATCGCGACGAGCTGCGCGGCGGTGAGGCTGCCGCCGCCGTGGGTGAAGAAGTCGGCCTTCGGGTCGTCGACGGCGACGCCGAGGATCTCGGCCCAGCCCTGCGCGAGCCACTCCTCGGTGGGCGTCAGCGCGCCCGCGACCAGGTCGCGCTGCGGGAGCGGCCACGGCAGCGCGTCCCGGTCGACCTTCCCGGACGTGCGCGTGGGCAGCTCGTCCACGACGGCGACCAGCGGCACCAGCGCGGCCGGCAGGCGGTCGCGCAGCAGCGCGGCGGCCGCGTCGGGGTCGATCTCGCCGGCCACGTACCCGACCAGCACCTGGTTGCCGGCCTTCGTGCGGCGCACGGCGGCCGCGGCGCCGCGCGCCCCGGGCAGCGCCTGCAGAGCCGCGTCGACCTCGCCCAGCTCGATCCGTCGTCCACCCAGCTTGACCTGCTCGTCGGCGCGGCCCAGGAACACCAGGCCCTCGGCCTCGGCGCGCACCATGTCGCCACTGCGGTAGGCGCGGTCCCAGTCCAGCGCGGGCAGGGCGGCGTACTTCTCCGCGTCCTTGGTGGCGTCGAGGTAGCGGGCCAGGCCCACGCCCCCGATCACCAGCTCGCCGCTCTCGCCCAGCTCGACCGGCTCGCCCTCGCCGTCGACGACGGCCAGCTCCCAGCCGTCCAGCGGCAGCCCGATGCGGACGGGCCCGTCCGCGGTGAGCTGCGCCGCCGTCGCCACGACGGTGGCCTCGGTGGGTCCGTAGGTGTTCCAGACCTCACGACCCTCGACGACGACGCGCTCGGCCAGCTCCGGCGGGCACGCCTCGCCGCCGAAGATCAGCAACCGGACGTCCTCGAGCGCGTCGGCGGGCCAGAGCGCCGCCAGCGTCGGAACCGTGGAGACGATCGTGATGCGCTGCTCGCGCAGCCACGGACCCAGGTCGACCCCGGTGCGCACGAGCGCCCGCGGTGCCGGCACCAGGCAGGCGCCGTTGCGCCAGGCCAGCCACATCTCCTCGCAGGACGCGTCGAACGCGACCGACAGGCCCGCGAGCACCCGGTCGCCGGGGCCGATCGGCTCGTCCTGCAGGAACAGCCGCGCCTCGGCGTCGACGAACGCGGCCGCCGACCGGTGGCTCACGGCCACGCCCTTCGGCTTCCCCGTGGAGCCGGAGGTGAAGATGATCCAGGCGTCGTCGCGCAGGCCGGGCCGGCCGGGGCGCCCGATCGGGGCGCTCGCCCGCACCAGACCGCCGTCGGTGAGCACCGCGCACACGCCGGCCTCGCCGAACACGAGCTCGGCGCGCTCGTCCGGGTCGTCCGCGTCGACGGGCACGTAGGCGGCGCCGGCGGCCAGCACGGCCAGGATCGCGACGTAGAGCTCTGCGGTACCCGAGGAGATGCGGATGCCGACCCGGTCGCCGACGCCGACACCGGCCGCGACGAGCTCGCTGCGCCGGGCCTCGACCTCGTCGGCGAGCGCGCGGTAGCTGAGCACCCGGCCACCGGCGTCGACGGCAGCGGCGGTGGGGTGGAGTGCGGTCGTGGTGTCCAGCACGTCCAGCAGGGTGCGCGGGTCAGGCGCGGGACCGGCGGTGAAGCGGGCAGGGAACAGCGGCGCGGGACGGACAGCGAGGGTCATCGCAACCTTCTGCACGAGCACCGCGTCGTCTGACCGGGACACGGTTGACCGGGGGTTGGCTAGAAGGTAACGGGACGGTGACAGCGCCGTCTCTGCGGGGTGTCTCGATTCACCCCGCCGGGGATGTGACCTCGGACGCAGGCTCCTGCAGCGTTGCGGCGACCGGTGCGAGCGCCACCAGGAGCACCAGGTGCCCCGCGGTGACGGCGAGGTAGCCCGCGAGCGGTCCGGCGGCGTCGACGACCGCGGCGTAGATCGTGCCGAACAGTGCGGCGCCGACGGCCAGGCTGCCCTGCTGGGTCGTCGCGAGCACGCCGCTGGCAACACCGGCGTGCTCGGCCGGCACCCCGGCCAGCACCACCCCGAACATCGGGATGGCCGCCGTGCCCTGCCCGAACCCGGCGATCGCGAGCCCTGCGGCGACGCCGAGCGGTGACGGATGCGGCCACCCGGCCGCGACCACCGTCGCGGTCGTGAGCAGACCGGCGCCGAGCACGGCGGCGCCGGTCGGCACCACGCGGCGCCCCAGCCGGGCGACCAGGCGCGGTGCGGCCAGCGCGGCCACCCCGAACGCCACCGCGAACGGCGTCATCGTCAGTCCGGCGGCGACCGGATCGAGCGCCATCCCGTGCTGCAGGACCAGCGCGATGACGAACAGGAAGCCGCCGACGCCGAGGAAGAACGGCGCCACGACGGTCAGGCCGCGTCGCAGGCTGGGCACGGCGAGCAGCGACGGGGGGAGCAGGACGGGCCGCCCGGTCCGTTCGGCGCCCCGCTCCAGCAGCACGAACGCGAGCGCGGCGACGGGTGTCGCCGCCAGCAGCACCAGCGTCCAGGTGGGCCAGCCGAGCGCGCGCCCCTCCAGGAGCGGGATCATGAGCGCCAGCAGCGTGGTCGAGAGCAGCGCCGTCCCGGCCCGGTCGATGCCGTGCGGGACGGTGGCGCGGGACTCGGGCACCAACCGCGGCACCAGCACCAGTGCGAGGACACCGACGGGCACGTTGACCAGGAAGATGGGCCGCCAGCCGGTGCCGGCGAGGTCGGCTCCGACGAGCAGCCCGCCCGCGAGCAGCCCGAGGACCATGGCGAGCGAGCCGACCCCGCCGTACCAGCCGATGGCGCGCATGCGGGCGGCGCCGGTCGTGCAGGCCTGGATGATCGAGAGCGTCTGCGGGAGCAGCAGCGCGGCTGCCAGACCCTGCGCGACGCGGGCGGCCACGAGCACCGCGATCCCGGGCGCCAACCCGCAGACCAGCGACGCGAGCGTGAAGGCGGCCATGCCGGCCAGGAACATCCGGCGGCGGCCGAAGCGGTCGCCGAGCCGGCCGCCGATCACGAGCGTGACGGCCAGCGCGACCCCGTAGCCGGCGACGACCGCCTCCAGCTGGGCGGTGGACGCGCCGAGATCGGCGCCGATGGTGGCGAGTGCGACGTTGACGACGAACATGTCGATCGGGACCAGTGCGGTCCCCAGGAGCAGCACGCCCAGTGCTGCGGGGGTGAGCGCAGGGGAGGGCGCCGGGCGGGGTGGTGCGATTGCCATGGCGTCCAGGCTCGGCCGCCGCGTAGCCAGGTACCAGAGCGTGGTTATCCAGGTATCGGGAGCACCTGGTAACGGGATGGCCGGAGTGCCAGGCTGGTGGTGTGACGGCGATCGCTGAACTCACCCCGGCAGCCGACGAGGAGCGCCGCCGGGAGCTGGCGGGGTTCCTGCGCAGCCGGCGCGAGCGGATCACGCCGGAGCAGGTGGGGCTCCCGGTGACCGGGCGGCGGCGCACACCGGGCCTGCGGCGGGAGGAGGTCGCGCAGCTCGCCGGCGTCGGGGTCACCTGGTACACGTGGCTGGAGCAGGGCCGCGACATCCGCGCGTCCGAGCAGGTGCTCGCGGCCATCGCGGGCACGCTGCGGCTGGACCTGCACGAGCGCGGGCACCTGTTCGCCCTCGCCGGGGTGCCGGAACCACCGGCCGAGCTGAACTGCCGCGCCGTGCCGCCGGGCGTCCTCGCGATGATGGAGCGGCTGCACCCCTTCCCCGCCGCCGTCTACAACGCGCGTACCGACGTCCTCGCCCACAACCGGGCCTACCAGTGGCTCTTCGACATCGAGTCCGTCCCGTTCGCCGACCGCAACGCGACGCTGCTGCGCTACACGAACCCGGCCTGGCAGGCGAGGCTGCCCGACTGGTTGTCCGACGGCATGTCGCGCTCGGCCGGCGCGCTGCGGGCGGCCATGGCCGAGCACGTCGACGACCCCGGGCTCAAGGACCTCGTCGCGCGGCTGCGCCGGGAGTCGCCCGAGTTCGACCGCGAATGGCGCCGGCACGAGGTGCAGCCCATCACCGGGCTGGTGAAGCGGGTGCTGCACCCGGAGGCCGGGATGCTGCTGTTCGACTGCACCCACCTGTGGCTGGGCCGGCGCTCCGAGAACCGGCTCAGCACGATGGTGCCGGCCGACGACGCCACCCGGGCCGTCATGGCGGCCCTGTGATCACCGGTCGGAACCGCAGGTCGGTGATCTGGCCCGACTGCCCGAGGTAGGTCCGTTCCAGTCGGACCGTCCGGCCGCCGGGCACGTCGTGGAGCCGCACGCCGTCGCCGAGCAGGACCGGCACCAGGTGCACCAGCACCTCGTCGACCAGCCCGGCGGCGAGGCACTGCCGGGCGAGGTCCGCGCCGAACAGCACGACGTCGCGGGTGCCGGCCGCAGCACGCGCGGTGGCGACCGCGGCGGCCAGGTCGCCCGTCAGGAACGTGAAGGGCGGGTCCGGCTCGGCCGGCGGGCGATGGGTGAGGACGAACATCGGGCCGTCCCAGGCGCCGCCGTACGGCCGGTCGATGCCGGCCGCCTTGGCGACGTCGTACCCGCGGCGGCCGGCGAGCCCGGCGCCGATCGACGCGATCGTCTCCTCGGCGAGCGAGGTGCCGCCGTAGCCGGCGGACCAGCTCATGTCGTCGTCCGGGCCGGTGACGAACCCGTCGAGGGACGCCGTGACGTGCCACAGCACGATGCCGGTCATCGCAGCGGTGCCGGGTCGGCGTAGCGGCGGCGGGTGGAGCCGCCGGTGCGCAGGTCCATGCCGTAGACGTGCAGCGTGATCGCGGTGTCCGCGGTGTCGTTGGCGATCCGGTGGATGTCGTCGGGCGGCCGCAGCACGGTGGTGGCGCCCACGCGCTGCCGCGTCACGGACGTCGTGGCCAGGACGTCCTGCGTCCGGTAGCGGGTCTCGGTGACCGTGCCTTGCACGACGTGGACGACGCACCAGCACAGGTGGTCGTGGACGGGGGTCACGCGGCCGGGCCGCCAGACGAGCGCGACCAGGGACAGCTCGGTCTCGGCGTGCAGCAGGTGGCTGGAGACGTCGTGCGGAATGCCGGTGAGGACCGGCGGCCGGACGGCGAGAGCGCGGGCCACGGCGCCGGCCGGATCGGCGGAGCGCAGCCCCGCACGGAAGGCCGTGACGAGCTCGGACATGGGCGAGAACGCGGTGGTGGTCATGTCCAGAAGCGTCGACCGCCTGGAGTTATTCGTCTAATGACGGTGTTCGAGGAACTCATCGATATGGTTGATGCATGCTCGACACGGTGCGGTTACGGGTGCTGGCGGCGGTGGCCGAACACGGCTCGATCACCCGGGCGGCGGAGCAGCTGCACTACTCCCAGCCGGCCGTCAGCCATCACCTGGCCCGCCTGGAGGCCGAGACGGGGGTGCGGCTCGTGCAGCGCGCCGGCCGCGGCATCCGCCTGACCGCGGAGGGGGAACTGCTCGCGCGCCGGGCCACCGAGATCGTCGGGCGGCTCGCGGCGGCCGACGAGGAGCTGGCGGCACTGGTCGGGCTGCGCACCGGACGCGTCCGGGTCGGCGGGTTCCAGTCGGCGTTCAGCACCCTCATCCCGCAGGCGGCGGCCCGGCTGCTGGCCGCGAGCCCGCAGATCGAGCTGCAGATGACCGACCTGCACCCCGACCTGGCCCTGCAGATGCTGCGCGACGGGAAGCTCGACTGCGCCGTGATCTTCCGCTACGACGACGAGGTCCCCGAGGGCTTCCGCTGCGTTCCGCTGTTCGACGACGTCATGCACCTGGTCAGCCGCCGGGCGGGGGACACGCTGGCCGACCACCGCGACTCGGCGTGGATCGCCGGCTGCGAGCGGTGCCGCCGCGACTTCGTGGCGGCCTGCGCGGCCGCCGGATTCACCCCGCGCATCGCGTTCACCAGCGAGGACGTGGTCGTCGAGCAGGCGCTGGTGGCGGCCGGCCTGGGGGTCACGACACTGCCTGGTTTGGCGCTGCGGTCGCACAGGGCACCCGGGATCCAGGCGACCCCGATCGCCGCGTTCCGCCGCCGCGTCCTGCTGGCCACCTTCGGCGATCCGCCGGACCCGCCGGCCACGGCGGCGTTCAACGCGGCGATCCGGGCCGTCGTCAGCGAGGAGTGACGGACGGGGGAGCAGCATGTTCGAGGGGTTCATCGACGAGCGCGTCGACGTCGGCGAGGTGACGCTGCGGGTGCGGCACAGCGCGCCCGGCGGCCCGCCAGTCGTCCTGCTGCACGGCCATCCGCGCACGTCGGCGACCTGGCACCGGGTCGCGCCGCTGCTGCGGTCGGCCGGCTACACCGTGGTGTGCCCGGACCTGCGCGGCTACGGCGGCTCCGACAGCCCGCCCACCACACCGGACCACGCGCCCTACAGCAAGCGCGCCATGGCGGCCGACATCCGCGCGCTCATGCAGCGCCTCGGGCACGACCGGTTCGCCGTCGCCGGGCACGACCGCGGCAGCTACGTGGCGCTGCGGCTCGCCCTCGACCACGCCGACGCCGTCACCGCGCTGGCCATCCTCGACGGCATCCCGATCGTCGAGCACCTCGAACGCTGCGACGACCGCTTCGCCGCCGCCTACTGGCACTGGTTCTTCTTCGCCCAGCCGGGCAAGCCGGAACGCGCGATCCTCGCCGACCCGGACGCCTGGTACGGCGGCGACCCCGACGCGATGGGCGCCGAGGCGTACGCCGAGTTCCGCGCGGCCGTCCACGACCCCGCGACGGTCACCGGCATGCTCGAGGACTACCGGGCCGGGCTCACCGTCGACCGCGAGCACGAGGCCGCGGACCGCGCAGCCGGCCACCGGGTCAGCTGCCCGCTGTACGTCCTGTGGTCGCGCCGCGACGACCTCGAGGAGCTGCACGGCGACCCCCTCGCGATCTGGCGCGACTGGGCGGACGACCTGCGCGGCGGCCACGACATCGACTCCGGCCACCACGTGGCGGAGGAGGCGCCGGAGGCACTGGCGGCGGCGCTGCAGAAGTTCTTCGACGCGACCGTTCCCGCCGAGGCCGACGGCGGCCGGTACTGACGACGTCACACAGCGCGCGGCCACCGCACACACCGCACAACCTGTGTGACGCGGCCACGCGCTGTGTGAGGTCGTGAAGGAGGCTCCGCGCGCCGACGCAGAGCCACCACGCCGACGTGCTGGCCGCGGTAGTTTGGGACGGCAGCGGAGGAAGTGCCCACTGGGCGCGGACCGAGAGGGCGTCTCGGCATGGCGGACGGTGCTCGCGGACCTGACTCCGCGGACCGCACGACCGGCAAGCGGATCAAGCAGGCCCGCGGCCGGGCCGGCATGTCGCGGAAGGTGCTCGGGCAGCGCGTCGGGCGCTCCGAGGAATGGGTCAAGGCCGTCGAGAACGGCCGCCTGCTCCCGCCCCGGCTCTCGATGCTCACCCAGATCGCGTCGGTGCTGGGCGTGCAGGATGTCGCCGAGCTGGTCGAGGGCCCTGCCGCCCTCCCGGTCGTCGCGTTCGCGGGCGCTCGCCACGCCGCCCTCGCGCGCGTGCAAGCCGCGCTGACCGATTACCGGATCACGACCGGAGCCCAGCCCCCGAACGTCGCCCACCTGCGGTACCGGCTCGACGACGCCTGGCGCGTCCGGCACGCCAGCCCCGATCACCGCACGCAGCTCGGCATTCTCCTGCCCGACCTGATCCGCGACGCGCAGCGTGCGGTGCGCACGGCGACGGGCGAACGCCGGCGCGACGCCCGGCGGGTCCTCTCGGGCGTCTACCAGCTCACCGACTTCTACGTCGCCTACCAGCCGGCGCCCGAACTCGTGTGGATGGTCGCCGACCGTGCCCTCACCGAGGGCCAGGAGGCCGACGACCCGTACGTCGCCGCCGGCGGCGCGTGGGCCATGGTTCAGGCCTTGCGCGACGCCGGACGGTGGGAGGAGGCGATCGCGCTCGCCGAGGACGCCCGCAGGCAGCTCGAGCCGCACCTCGAGACCGCGCCGGACGACTGGCGCGGCATCGTCGGTGCCCTGGAGGCCGAGATCGCCTACGTGCACGCCCGCCGCGGCCGCCACGGCGACGCGTGGGCGCGGCTGGAGAGCGCCGACCGGATCGCCGCCCGGCTCGGCCCCGGCTACCGGCACGTCCAGTCGTCGTTCTCCCGGCCGGTGATGGGCGCACATGCGGTGACCCTCGGCGTGGAGCTGCAGCGCCCCGGCGAGGCTCTCCGCGCGGCCGAGTCGTTCGACCCCGACACCATCCCGTCGCTGGCCCGGCGGAGCCGCCACCTCATCGAAGTGGCGCGGGCACACCACCAGCGGTCAGAAGGTGCCGCGGCGTGGGCGATGCTGGACCGGTCGGAGCGCACCGCGCCGGAGACGATCAAGTACAACGGGTACGCGCGGCAGATGCTGCTCTCGCTGCGGGACCGGCCGCCGACCGGACTGCGCGTGGATGTCCGCGCCCTCTGCGATCGCGTGGGCCTGGCCGGATAGGGGTACAGACCGTACCTGTCGTTCCGCCGCAGGTCCCTAGCGTCACGAGCCATGAGCACGCACGCCCTCGTCACCTTCATCGCCTCCCAGCCCGGCGCGGCCGAGCGGTTGCTCGCCGTGCACGTCGACGACGGCACCGGCCACTGCCTCGTGTGCTCGGCGGGCCCGCAGGCCGGACGCCTGGTCTGGCCCTGCCCTCTGCACGACGTGGCGCAGGCTGCTCGGGCGATCGCGGGGCGGTCGTGACGTTCGAGTGCGATGTGTGCGGTCAGCCGGTGCGGTTCCGGGGTCATGAGCGCGGTTATGAGCACGTGCGCCTGACGACGTGCACCGGTATCGACGGGATCGTGCTCGGCGTGGCGGCGAAGGAGCGGGTCGGGTGGGTCCGTGTCCAGACCGCTGAGCTGGCCCGGCTGCGCGGGATCGCGGAGCGCGCCGCTCGGCTCGCGGCGGGCGGCGGGCCGCCCGCGGTGCCGACGTGCGGCATCGGTGAGTGGGTCCTGACCGGGTCGGCCGGGCCTGAGCCCCCGTTCCATGATCGACACGGGTGAGATGACCGTCAGCGGGGTTTGCGGCGTCCGGAACCCCGCTCATGGTCATCTCGCACGTGTCGATCATGGAGCGCGCCGGCCCGGCCAGTCATCCGCGCCACCGTCTCGTGGTGCGGCAGACTTCCGCAGGTGTCCGAGGTGCTCACCGTCCGCGCGCTGAACCGCGCCGTCCTCGCCCGCCAGCTCCTCCTGGAGCGGGCGGAGCTGCCGCTGCCGCGGGCGGTGGAGGCCGTCGCCGGGCTGCAGACGCAGTACGCGCCGTCCGGGTACGTGGCGCTGTGGTCGCGGATCGCCGGCTTCACCAGGGCCGACCTGACGGACGCGCTCCACGCCGGCACGATCGTGCAGAGCTGGGCGATGCGGTGCACCATCCACATGCTCTCCGCGGAGGACCACCCGGTGCTGTGCGCCGCGGTGCGCGAGGCACGGCAGACGTGGTGGCGGCGCTCCGGGTTCAACCAGGAGGAGGTCGACGTCGAAGGGGCGGCGAAGGCCGTCCGCGGCTACCTCGCCGACGGCCCGTTGAAGCAGGCCGAGATCCAGAAGCGGCTCGCCGCGGACGGCTTCGCCAAGCAGGTGTGGCCGGGCCTGCAGCTGTGGACGGAGCTGGTGCGGGTGCCGCCGGCGGGCACGTGGGAGCTGCCGCGCGCGCACGTCTACGGCCTGGCCCCGACGGTCCCCGAGATCGACGTCGACGCGGCGCGGGCGCACCTCGTGCAGCGGTACCTGCGCGGGTTCGGCCCCGCGTCGGCGAAGGACGTGGCGTCGTTCTGCGGGTGGACGATCGGGCAGGCCCGCGCCGTGCTCAAGGGGCTGGAGCTGCGCACCTTCCGCGACGAGTCCGGCGGTGAGCTGCTCGACCTGCCCGACGGCCTCCTGCCCGACCCCGACGCCCCGGCGCCCGTCCGGTTCATCGGGCAGTGGGAGGCGGTCCTGCTCGTGCACGCCCGGCGCGCGCTGGTGCTGCCGGAGGAGCACCGCAAGAAGGTGTTCGCCGTGACGATGCCCCAGTCGACCCCCACGTTCCTCGTCGACGGGCAGGTGGCCGGCACCTGGCGGTACGACAAGGCCGCGGACGCGGTGACGTGGGAGCCGTTCGAGCCGCTCCCCGCCGACGCGGCGGCGGAGGTGGCCGCGGAGGCCGAACGGCTGACGGAGTTCCACCGCGCCGGCTGAGCAGCCCCAGGCGCGGGTCCAGGTGCCCGCGATCAAGGGCAGAAGGTCGTGAGTTGATCTCCGCGAACGACACTTTGCCCTTGATCACCGCAACCACCGCCGCCGCCACCGGGTTGTGACGCGTAACAGGGCCGCTCGTCCAGCCCTGGGGAACTTCCAGGCCGCCGCCGGCCCCGGCGCATCCATGCTGTCGGCACCCCAGCAGCGCCATCGACGACGGGAGCAAGGATGCGGTTCTGGACGGTCGGGGTCGTACTCCTCGCGCTGAGCGCGGTGGCAGCGCCGCAGCCACAGCCGCAGCCGCAGGTCGAGCGGGTCGCCGCCGCGTCGATCGACGCGCAGTGGTCCGAGCCGGGGCCGTGGTCGGTGACCGTTGAGGCGCTGGACGCCGCCCACACCGTGTACCGGCCGGCGGACCTGGGCGCTCCCGGCACGCTGCACCCGGTGATCCTCTGGGGCAACGGCACCGGCGTCACGCCCAAGCTCTACGACGGACTGCTGCGGCACTGGGCGTCGCACGGGTTCGTGGTGGCGGCGGCGAACACCCCCAACGCCGGGAGCGGCACGGAGATGCTCGCCGGTGCCACCCGCCTGATCAGCGAGAACGATCGGCCGGACAGCCCGTACCACCAGCGCATCGACACCGCGCACATCGGCGCGAGCGGCCATTCGCAGGGCGGCGGGGGTGCGATCGCGGCCGGCGCGGATCCCCGGGTGTCGACGACCGTGCCGATCGAGCCGGGCCCGCAGGGCTCGATCGCGGCCCTGCACGGGCCGTTGCTGCTCCTCGGCGGCCAGCTCGACCTCGTCGTCCCGCCACCCGTGCTGATCATCCCGCGGTACGCCCAGGCCGACCACGTCGTCGCCGTGTACGCCGAGCTGGCCGGGGCGGGGCATGCCACCCCGGCCGGCAGCGGCGGCGGCTTCCGGGGCGTGTCGACGGCCTGGTTCCGGTTCTGGCTGAGCGACGACGAGGCAGCGGCAGGCGTGTTCTTCGGTCCCGGCTGCGCGGTCTGCGCCGATCGGGCCTGGTCGGACGTGCGGCGCAACGCGCGCGCCGCCGCCGTGCCGGATCCCTCGTCACGATCGTGACGGTCGGCGGGCCGCCAGGGCCGTCTCGATCATGATCGTGTGCCGGGGCAGGGTCGGGTCGAGCCCGGTGAGGGCGGCGACCCGGCGCAGCCGGTAGTCGACCGTGTTCGGGTGCAGGTGCAGCTCGGACGCGGTCTGCCGGCGGTTCTGCCCCGTGCGCAGGAAGCACGTCAGCGTCTCGAGGAGCTCGGGCCGCTCGTCGAGCGGGCCGAGCCGCGCGGCCAGCTTCGGCGAGGCGGCGCTGGGCCGGCTGAGGTGGAACTCCATCAGCACGTCGTCGAGCTGGTACAGCCCGGGCGGCCGGCCGAGGCCGAGCACGACGTCGAGGACCTCGCCGGCCAGCGTCGCCGCGGCCGCCACGCCGGCCGGCGCCGCCGCGACGACGGCCACCGTCAGGTCGGCGCGGGCGGCCCGGCCGAGCGCGTGGACGGTGGCCGCCAGCTCCCGGTCGTGCGCCGGCGTCAGCTCGTCGACCTCGACGGCGACCGGCAGCAGCGCGACCCCGCCGGACTCCGACAGCGCGACGAGCACCGGCTCGTGGGCCCGCCGGTCCAGCTCGGCCCGCAGCCTGCGCAGCTTCCGCCGCGCCGCGACCGCGGCGTCGACGCCCGCGGCGTGCTCGTCGGGGTGCGGGCCGATCGCCATGCTCAGCACCTGGTAGGCGGGCGGCAGTGGGATCCCGGCCAGGCTCGCGGCGTCCTCGACGGGGCCGCCGTCGAGCAGCGCGGTCAGCAGGGCGTGCCGGCTGGCGTGCTCGTCGCCGAGCATGATCTGGCGCTCCTCGACGTATCCCGCCGAGACCGCGGCGCTGACCAGCCGCAGGTAGCGCAGCATGAGCCGGTTCACCGTCATCAGGTCGGCGATGTCCGCGGGCGTCACGTCGCGGGTGACGTGGTCCCACACCACCTCGACCCCGAGGTGGTAGGCGGCGAGCACCGACGCCACCGGGATCCCCTCCTCGGCCCGGCGGGCGGCGGACTCGCGCAGCACCGCCAGCTCGTCGTCGTCGGGGAACCGGGCCGATCGCAGGGTCTCGATGAACAGCCGCAGCGCGTTCTCGATCGCGCTCGTGACGTCGCTGGTCATCGCCTCCGCGGGCAGCAGCTCGTACTCCGGGATCGCCGCCCGGACCGCGTCGAGGAGCGTGCGCACCAGCCCCGGCCGGTCACGGGCGAGGAGCACGTCGATCGGCACACCGCCCAGGCGCAGTGGCTCGGTCATCGCGACGTCCTCGTCGTTCGGGCAGCAGGTGACTGTGGTCCATCACAACATCCGGCGGGAAGGTCGCGTCGCCGGCCCATACCCAGGCCTCCCGCGGGGCTCCATCCTCGGACGTCAAGACGTTACCGACCGGTAGGAGAACGCGGATGCGCCCCCGACACCGCTGGCTGATCACCGCAGCCCTGACCGTCGCCGTGCTCGGCGGATTGACGGCCGGCGCCGCCGCGGAGGAACCGCTGCACTACGTCGCGCTCGGCGACTCCAGCGCGGCCGGACCGCTCATCCCGAACCAGGACCCGAACCTGGCCTGCCTGCGCTCGGACCGCAACTTCCCCCAGGTCGTCGCCGACCGGCTCGGTGCCCGGCTCACCGACGTGACGTGCTCCGGGGCGACCACCGACGACCTCGCCGGCCGGCGGTTCGGCTTCATCCCGCCGCAGTTCGACGCGCTCACCCCCGACACGGACCTCGTCACGCTGTCGATGGGCGCCAACGACATGGAGCTCGGCACGGCCATCCCGACGTGCGTGAACCTGCTGCCGCCGCCGGCAGGGCTGTCGTGCGCGCAGCGGTTCACCGCGGGCGGCAAGGACGAGCTGAAGGCGCGGGCGACGGCGACGGCGCCGAAGATCGCGGCGGCACTCGCGGAGATCCAGCGCCGGTCACCGCACGCGACCGTGATCGTGACCGGCTACGGCACCTACACCCGGCCGGGCGGGTGCTGGCCGTCGGTCCCGCTGTACCCGGCCGACGCCGACTACGTCCAGGCGAGCTTCGGCGCGCTGAGCGACATGCTCAGGTCGCAGTCGGCGGCGGCGGGCGTGACGTTCGTCGACCTGCGGGACGCCACGGTCGGGCACGACATGTGCGCCGCGGCGACGACCCGGTACTACGAACCGCTGGTGCCGACGAACGGCGGCGTCATCTACCACCCCAACGCGCGGGGCATGGCAGCGATCGCGGGCCTGGTCGTGGCTGCTGTCCCGACCGCGGCGTAGCGGCTCAGATCCGCGGATCCCCGCGGTAGTCCGCGAGTCCTCGTAGCTCTGCGAGCTGGCGTTCCCGGTCTTCGCTGGGCGCGTAGCGGGCGGCCGGGGCGTAGTGGGCGACGACGGCGATGAAGGTGATGACGGCGATGAGGCTCAGCAGGATGTCCATGGCAGAAATTATGCGCGGGGCGAGATCCTGCCGACAGTGGCAAGAATGCCGATGACAGCAAAGAATCTGCCATCTACAGTGGGGGCATGCTGAAGAACGTCGCGATGCTGCTCCCCGGCCCGGTCGCCCCGTTCGAGGCGGGCACGATCTGCGAGGTCTTCGGCATCGACCGCACCGCCGACGGCGGCCCGTCCTTCGATCTGCGGATCTGTGGCCCGGTCGCCGGGCGGCCACTTCCCGCCACGACGGGCGGGCTGCAGATGGTCCCGCCACTGGGTCTCGACGGGCTCAAGGGCGCCGACCTCGTGGCGGTGGCGGCCACCCCGGCCCGCACGTTCAGCGACGCCACCGTCGCCGCGCTGCAGGACGCGTGGGCGGCCGGCGCCACCATCCTGTCGATCTGCTCGGGCGCGTTCCTGCTCGGCACCGCCGGCCTGCTCGACGACCGCCCGTGCACGGTCCACTGGATGCAGGCCGACGAGCTGCGCGCCGCCTTCCCGAAGGCCCGCGTGGATCCCGACGTCCTGTTCGTCGACGACGGCGACGTGATCACCAGCGCCGGCACGGCCGCCGGGATCGACGCCTGCCTGCACGTGCTGCGTCGCGAGCTCGGCAGCGGGATGGCGAACATCGTGGCGCGGCGCATGGTCGTGCCGCCCCAGCGGGAAGGCGGGCAGCGCCAGTTCGTCGAGCTGCCGGTGCCGCACTGCACGAGCGACGGCCTCGCGCCCGTGCTGGAGTGGATGCTCGACCACATCGCCGAGGACCACTCCGTCGCGGAGCTGGCCCGGCGCGCGTCGATGAGCGACCGGACCTTCGCCCGCCGGTTCGTGGCCGAGACCGGCACCACCCCGCACCGCTGGCTCATCGGCCAGCGCGTCCTGCACGCGCAGCGGCTGCTGGAGGAGACCGATCTGGGCGTCGACGCCGTCGCCGCGCGCTGCGGGTTCGGCAGCGGCGCGTTGCTGCGCCACCACTTCCGCAACGTCGTCGGCGTCTCGCCCGGCGACTTCCGGCGCACCTTCCGCACGGCCTCCTGATCAGCGCGAACCGGAGAGCGCGGCGATCTGCGCGTCCGCGGCGCTGAGCACGCCCGAGCGGTTCTTGTGCTGCTCCTCGAACGCGGCGACCACCCGCACGTCGTCGGGGTCGTCGAGGCGCCGGATAGCGGCGATCGTGTTCTGCGCGGTCAGGTCGGCGTAGCGCGGGATCGGCAGCTCGCCGGCGGACAGGGCGCCGACCCGGGCCCGCGCCGTGTGCGCGGTGTCCGCGATCGTGCCGGCCCGCTCCCGCTCGGCCACGTCCTCGGCGCGGGTGAGCGCGGCGTCGCGGCCCGCCCCGGCCACCTCCTGGACGTCCGAGACCAGGGTGCGCACGCCGTCGGCCGTGCCCTGCAGGCGCCCGGCGGCGTCGCGGCCTCGGCGGGTGAGCGCGTCGACGGTCCGGTTGACCCGCTCGACGGCGAACCGCGCCGGCAGCCCGGCCAGCCGGGTCACACCGCCCGCGATGCGCTGCAGCGTCGTCGGTTCCAGTGCGCGCGGCCCGCCCGCGGCCTCCTGGGCGAGCACCGTGTTCAGCCATTCGACGGTCTCGGAGTGCGCGTCGACCAACGAGTCGGTCAGCGCCACGACGTCGGGCAGGCCGGCGTGGCCGGCGAGCTCGCGCGCGTAGCGGGCGCGGTCGAGCAGCTCGTTCTCCAGCAGGAGATCCGCCAGCACCGCCTCGTCGACGGGCTGGACCTGCTCCGCGACGGCCTTCGCAACGGCGAGGACGCGGCCCACGACGGGAGCGACGACGTCCGGCACCGCGTCGAGGGAGCGCAGGGCGGTGGCGATGCGCGCGACCCGGCGGTCGGCCGCCGCGGCGTTCTGCTCGAGCTCGCGGCGGACGGCGGCCGTGCGCGCCTGCGCGGTGCGCAGCCGCGCGATGCGGGCCTCGGTGCGCGTCAGGTGCTCCAGCGCGCGCAGCTGGGCGACCAGCGCCGACACGTGGAGCTGACGGTCGGTTGTCGGGTTGCTGCGAACAGTCATGCAGTGAGGGTTGCCGGCCTGCTCGCGAGTCATGCGGTGTCGGCGGTGTGAGCCGAGTCTCCGCGGGTTAGGTTCGAGCCGCCGACATCCCGACGGAGGAGCAGCCGTGACCGACGCCGTTCTCGCCGACCGCGACGCCGACGGCGTCCTCACGCTCACCTTCAACCGGCCGGAGCGCCGCAACGGCTGGGACGACGACCTGCGCACCGCCTTCGACGACCAGATCCGTGCGGCGGCCGTCGACCCGGAGGTGCGGGCGGTCGTCGTGACGGGGGCCGGCACCACGTTCTGCCCGGGCGCGGACCTGTCCCGGCTGGGCCGGCTGGCCGAGCCCGGGGCGACGCTGCCGCACTTCCCCGTCGATCACGTGCGGGAGTTCCCCAAGCCGTTGATCGCCGCGATCAACGGGGCGTGCGCCGGCGTCGGCCTGGTGACGGCGCTGTTCTGCCACGTGCGGTTCGCTGCGGAGGGAGCGAAGTTCGCCACGTCGTTCTCCCGCCGCGGCCTGCCCGCCGAGTACGGCATCGCGTGGACGCTGCAGCGGCTCGTCGGCCAGGAGAACGCGCTGGACCTCCTGCTCTCCGGCCGCACGTTCGAAGCCGCGGAGGCGCTGCGGCTGGGCATGGTCAGCCGGGTCGTGCCGCGCGACGACATCGTGACGGCAGCGCAGGAGTACGCGCGCGACATCGCCGTCAACTGCGCGCCGCACTCGCTGGCGGCGATCCTGCGGCAGTCCCGCGAGGCCGCCGACACCGACTTCGCCACCGCGCTCGACCGCACCTGGGAGCTCGTCGACGAGTTCATCGGCGGCCCCGACCTCGGGGAGGGGCTCACCTCGTACGTGGAGAAGCGGGCTCCGCGGTTCCGCCCGTACCCCGGGTAGCGCTGCACCGAACGCAGCCCTCGCGGCAGCGGCGCCGGACGGGCAGGATCGGGATCACCACCACGCGGGAGTCGCCACATGCCGTCAGCACCGTCAGCAGAGGTCCGCCGTCGGATCGCGGTGATCGGAGCAGGCCCGTCCGGCCTGTACGCGGCGGCAGCACTCGCCGATTCGGGGCGGCCCGTCGACGTCGACGTCATCGACCGACTTCCAGCTCCGTACGGGCTCGTCCGCTACGGCGTGGCGCCCGACCACGTGAAGATGAAGGCCGTCATCCGGGTGCTCGCCAAGCCGTTCGACCCCGCCACCGTCCGTTTCCTGGGCAACGTGCGGGTGGGGGAGCAGGGCGTGCCGCTCGACGAGCTGCGGGCCTGCTACGACGCCGTCGTGCACGCCACGGGCAGTTCGGTGGACCGCGCGCTGGGGGTGCCGGGGGAGGAGCTGACGGGGTCGCTCGGCTCCGGCGCGTTCGTCAGCTGGTACTCCGGCCACCCCGACTTCACCGAGCTCGACCCGCCCCTCGACCATCCGGGCATGGCCGTCGTCGGCGCTGGCAACGTCGCGCTCGACGTGGCCCGCGTGCTCGCGAAGACCGCCGACGAGATGGCCGACACCGACGTGCCCGGCCCGGTGCTCGACGCGCTGCGCGGCAGCGCCGTCCGCGACATCCACGTGGTGATCCGCCGCGGCCCCCAGCACGTCAAGTTCACGCCGGCCGAGCTGCGGCAGATCGGCGAGCTGGCCAACGCCGACGTCGTGGTGCACGACGACGGCGTGCTCGCCGCCGGCGTGCCGGAGCCGCCGGAGCGCCGGCAGAAGCAGAACATCGCGATGCTCACCGAATGGTCAGGTCGCGCGCCGCAGGACCGGCCGCGCTGCATCCACCTGCACTTCCTGCGCACACCCGTCCGCCTGGAGGGCACCGACGGCCGGGTGTCGCGCGTGGTGCTGGAACGCAACGTCGTCGACGGCGAGCGGGTCCGGGGCACCGGCGAGGAGGAGGTGCTCGACGTCGGACTGGTCGTGCGCGCGATCGGGTACGCCGCCGAGCCCGTGCCCGGCCTGCCGTTCGACACCGCCACCGGCACCGTCCCGAACGCCGGCGGCCGCGTCCTGCGCGACGGACAGCCGGTGCTCGGCGCCTACGTCACGGGGTGGATCAAGCGCGGACCGACCGGCGTCATCGGCACCAACAAGGGCGACGCCCACGAGACCGTCGAGGCCCTGCTCGAGGACCTCGACGCGCTACCGCCGGCCGCCGGCGACGTCGCCGACGTGCTCGCCCGGCACGCCGTCGAGCCGATCGACTGGACGGCGTGGCTGCGCCTGGACGCCGAGGAGCTGCGCCGCGGCGGCCTGCGCGGCACGGACCGCGTGAAGGTCGCCGAGGTCGCGGAGATGCTCGCCGCGGCGCGCGCCGCCGACGCTGAGCTCGATCCTGCGTTCAGCAGGGGGTGACGGCGACGACGCTCGGCACGGCCTGCAGGCTCTGCGCGAACGCGTCGCACTCACCGCCGGTCAGGGAGACGGTGCAGGTGATCGAGCTGTAGGGGACGCCCTCGTGGACCTCGGCGGCGAAGTCGCGCACGGCGAAGCCGCAGCCGGCGAGCGCGGCGCCGACGCGCAGCACGCCCTCCATGCCGTCGGTGGTGACGATCTCGTGGCGGCGGTGCGTGCGCGGGGTCCAACTGGTGCGGGTCGCGTCATCGATGACGGTCATGATCAAACTCCTAGGCGGATCCGGGGAGGGGACCCGAGCCAGGTCTCGGAATGGGGAGTTCCGGACGTGCGCGCCGACGACCTGGCTCAGCCGACGCGCGGCGGTACTGCCGCGTCGAGGGCGAGAGCAAGGGCGGTGCGCATACACGGAGGGTAGCACCGGCGGTGACGCGCGCCATTCCTGCTACCTGGAGTCCGGGGGCGGACCACCCGAACGGGACGCGCCGCGCCGTCGCTACGGTCGCCGGATGACGGCCGTGCAGCTCAGGGCCCCGCGATGGGCCGTCCCCGTCGCGCTTGCGGCACTGGTCGGGCACGCGATCGTGCTGCTCGTGTGGCCCGCGGCGCACCTGCTGCTCATCGACCTGCAGGTCTATCGAGCCGGTGCCGAGCACCTGCTGGCCGGCCGGTCGCTCTACGTCGGTCCCGTGCTCGACGCGATGATGTTCGTCTACCCGCCGTTCGCGGCGCTGCTCGTCGCCCCGCTCACGGCGGTGCCCGTGCCGGTGCTGAACGCCGTGTGGACGGCCGGCTCCCTGCTGCTGCTCGGTGCGGTCGTGCGGCGGTGCCTGCGGCTGGTCGACGCCCCGTCGTCGCTACCCGTCGTGACGGCGGTCGTGCTCGCCGCGACCTGGCTGGATCCGGTCCGCACCACGCTCTACCTCGGCCAGGTCAACCTCGTCCTGCTCGCGCTGGTGGCGCTGGACGTGCTCGGACCGGCGCGCAGCCGGTGGCGCGGCGTCGGTATCGGGGTCGCCGCCGCGATCAAGCTGACCCCGCTGCTGTTCGTCGGGTACCTGCTGGTCACGGGCCGGATCCGGGCTGCGGTCACGGCGCTCGCGACGTTCGCCGTCGCCGCCGGGATCGGGTTCGCGCTGGCGCCCGCCGACTCCGTCGACTTCTGGCTGCGCGGCACCTTCGCCGCCGCCGGCCGGATCTCCCCGGCCGACGCGCTGTCGAACCACGCGCTCACCGGCACCATCGCGCGCCGGTTCGGCGAGCTGCCCGTCGTCCCGCTCGTCGTGTCCGCAGCGGTGGCGGTGGCGACGCTCTTCGTGGCCCGGCGGGCGCACCGGGCGGGGGAGGAGGTGCTGGCCGCGGCGGTGTGCGGGCTCGGCGCCGCGGCGGCCGCCCCGTTCGCGTGGTCGCACCACTACGTGTGGGTCGTGCCGCTCGTGCTGGCACTGGCCGGTCGCCCCGGTCGCCGCCGGCTCGCGGCCCTCGCCGTCGTGGCGACGGCCGCGGTGATCACCCGCCTCCCCGGCCCCGGCGTCGGCCCGATCCCGTCGACCGGCCTGGTGTCGCTGTGGCCGGACACCTACGCGGTGCTGACGGTGCTCGTCCTGGCCGTGGTGGCGGTCCAGCTCCGGCCGCCGGCCCTCCGCCCGCTGGCCCGCGGTGGCGTTGATCATGGGCAAAACGTCGTCCGTTGATCGTGGGAAGCGACGTTTTGCCCATGATCAACGGCCGCCCGCCGCGGCAACGGCCGGCCATACGGAACGGGCCCTGCCGGAGACTCCGGCAGGGCCCGTTCCGTGTCGTGCTGGGGCTAGTCGCCCGCGGACAGCGCCTTCTCGCGCTCCCCGGCACCGCCGACGGTGCGCTCGCCCGTGTGGGCGTCGCCGTGCGCCTCGAGCTCACGGCGCGCGGCCTCCAGCCGGGCAGCCTCCAGGCGCGCGGTCTCCTCCGGGTCGTCCGGGCTGAGCAGCGAGCCGGGGACGGACGAGCCGCCCATGCCGAGCTGGTTCATGCGCTTCGGCACCGGGGCGCCCTGGTAGGCCAGCGGGATGGCGTGGCCGTGCTCGTCGACGCCGCCGAGGGGCTGGTGCACCTCGATGAACTCGCCGTGCGCGAGCCGCTTGATGATGCCCGTCTCGATGCCGTGCTCGAGGACGGCACGGTCGGCGCGCTGCAGGCCGATGCACAGCCGGTAGGTGACCCAGTACGCCAGCGGCGGCAGGATCAGCAGCCCGATGCGGCCGGCCCACGTGGTGGCGTTGAGCGAGATGTCGAAGAAGTACGCCACCCAGTCGTTCACGCCGCACAGCACCAGCCACGCGTACGTGACGATGGCCATGACCCCGAGCGAGGTGCGCACCGGCACGTCACGCGGGCGCTGCAGCAGGTTGTGCCGCGCGTTGTCCTTCGTGAAGCGCCGCTCGATCGCCGGGTAGGCCCCCGCGATGACGAACAGCACCGGCAGGAACGCCGCGGTGGCCCAGAAGGCGGCCGGCACCAGGTAGTCGCCGACGTTGATCTCCCACGCCGGGAAGATGCGGCCCATGCCCTCGGAGAACAGCATGTACCAGTCGGGCTGCGACCCGGCCGAGACGTGCGCGGCGTTGTAGGGCCCGAGGTTCCAGATCGGGTTGATCTGGAAGACGCCGGCCATGATCGCGATGACGCCGGTGGTGACGGCGAAGAACGCGCCGCCCTTGGCCGCGAACGCCGGGAGGATCCGCACGCCGACCACGTTGTTCTCGGTGCGGCCGGTGCCGGGGAACTGGGTGTGCTTCTGGTACCAGACGAGCCCGACGTGCGCGGCGATCAGGGCGAGCAGGATCCCGGGGATCAGCAGCACGTGCACGATGTACAGCCGCGGGATGATCTCGGTGCCCGGGAACTCGCCGCCGAACAGCGCCCAGTGCACCCACGTGCCCATCACCGGCACGGTGAGCGTGATGCCGGAGGCGATGCGCAGGCCGATGCCGGACAGCAGGTCGTCGGGCAGCGAGTAGCCGGTGAAGCCGGCGAAGACGCCCAGGAACATCAGCAGGACGCCGAGGATCCAATTGGTCTCGCGCGGCTTGCGGAACGCGCCGGTGAAGAAGGTGCGCAGCATGTGGGCGACCATCGCGCCCATGAACAGCAGGGCTGCCCAGTGGTGCACCTGGCGGATGAACAGGCCACCGCGCACGTCGAAGGAGATGTGCAGGGTGGACTCGTAGGCCCGGCTCATCCACACGTCGCGCAGGTTGTCGAACGAGCCGTTGTACTTGACCTCGACCATCGACGGGTCGAAGAACAGCCCGAGGAACGTGCCCGTGAGCAGCAGGATGATGAAGCTGTAGAGCGCGACCTCGCCCAGCATGAACGACCAGTGCGTGGGGAAGACCTTGTTGAACTGCTTGCGCATCCCGGCGGCGGGGTGGAAGCGCTGGTCCAGCTCGTCCAGCGCGGTGGCCGCCTTGGCCTGCAGCCCACCCGCGGAGCCGGTGGGGGTCGTGATGGAGCTCATGACTTCCCTCGATTCGCGTATCCGGGCCGCTCCCAGAAGCCGGGGCCGATGGGCTCGGTGAAGTCGGAGACGGCTACGAAGTAGCCCTCCTCGTCCACGGTAATGGGAAGTTGGGGCAGTGCGCGCGCTGCCGGACCGAAAATCGGCTTGGCGTACTCGGTCGCGTTGAACTGCGACTGGTGGCACGGGCAGAGGATCCGCTGGGTCTGCGCCTCGTACAGCGAGGTCGGGCAGCCGAGGTGCGTGCAGATCTTGGAGAACGCGTAGAACTCGCCGTAGTTGTAGTTCTCGTGGCCCGCGCGCTTGATCACCGGGGTGCCGGGGCGGAGCCGGATCAGCATGACCGGGGTGTCGGAGCGGCGAAGCGCGGCGTGCAGCGCCTCCTCGTTGCCCCGCTCGCTCTCCCGGAACGGGAAGACCGTCTCCATCGAGCCCGCGTCCTGGTCCTCCGGGCGGACCAGCGAGATCTCGTCCGGGTGGCCGGTGTCGCGGCGCAGGTAGACCTTCTCGCCGTTGACCGGCTGCCACGGGGTGACCCACAGGTCGGCCTGGTCACGGCCCTTCCACGGGTTGTGGATGAGCGGCGCGAGCGCCGCCACCCCGACGCCGAGGCCGAGCACGCCGGCCGCGGCTCCCGCCGCGCGCTTGATCAGCGAGCGCCGGGCGATGTCGGTGTCCTTACCGGCCTTGGCCAGCTGGGCGATGACGGTGCGCCGGGCCACCTCGTCCGACGGGCCGTCGTGGCGCTGCTGCACCGAGACCTCGTCGGGGAAGAACTTCTTCACGTAGGTGATGACGGCGACGCCCAGCGCCAGCACCGACAGCCCCAGCAGCGCCCCGATCACGGGCGTGTACAGCGCGTACAGCTCGTACCCGGGGGAGCCGGGCGCCTGGTACTCGAACGGCCAGAACAGGTACGCCCCGAGGAACGCCAGCCCGGAGACGGCGGAGATCGCGAACCACAGCGCCACCGCGCGCTCGGCCCGCTTCTCCGCCCGGGTGCCCGGGATGGGGAACTTCGGCGTGTTGTGGAGGACGACGACGTCGTCGAGGTTCGCGGCCAGCGTGGCGAGCTGGTCGGGAGTCATCTCGTCGAGCTCGGCCGGCGTGGGTGTGCGCGGCGCGTCGTGCGGATCGGTGGCGGTGCTCAATTCTTCGCTCCCAGCCAGAGTGCGAAGCCGATCATGGCGGCGACGCCGACGATGAAGGTGATCAGACCCTCCGACGTCGGGCCGATCCCCCCGAGCGGGTTGCCGCCGGGGTTGTTGTTGCCGTTCGTGACCGACTTGACGTACGCGATGATGTCCTTCTTCTCCTCCGGCGTGAGCTGCCGGTCCGAGAACTTCGGCATGTTCTGCGGGCCGGTGAGCATCGCCGTGTAGATGTCCTTCTCCGTCGCCGGGTCGAGCGTCGGGGCGTACTTGCCCGACGACAGCGCGCCGCCGCGACCGGTGAAGTTGTGGCACGAGGAGCAGTTCAGCCGGAACAGCTCACCGCCGCGGGCCGGGTCGGGCCCGCGCAGCGCGGCACCGTCCTCCTTGGGCGCCTCGGGCCCACCGCCGTTGGCCTGGATGTAGGCGCCGAGCGCCTCCAGGTTCTCGGTGGCCTCCTTCGCCTTCTCCGGGTCGGCCTGGTGCGGGTTGAACTCCGGCCGCACCGGCTTGCGCTCGGCCTGCGCCTCCTGGCGGGCCATCGGCATGCGGCCGGTCGAGACCTGGAACCAGACGGCGGCGTCACCGACACCGATCAGGCTCGGGCCCTTGTCCTGCACGCCCTGCAGGTTCGAGCCGTGGCAGGTGATGCAGGCGCTGGTGTAGAGCTCCTGGCCCTTCGCGATCTTCGCGGCCTCGTCCTGCTGCGCGCTCGCGACCTGGGCCTGCGGCGTGAACGCCGAGTAGATCGAGCCGACGGACAGCAGGGCGATGCCCAGCGCCATCGCGCCGGCGAAGCGCCTGCGGGCCCTGGTGCGCGGGCCCCGGCCGCGCTTCGCGGGGGGCGCTGTGGGTGTGGTGGTCATCAGCGACTTCCAGCTTCTGATCGTCGTTCGGCAGTCGTCAACGGGCCGGCTCAGCGGATGAAGTAGATGACGGCGAACAGCCCGATCCACACGACGTCGACGAAGTGCCAGTAGTAGGACACGACGATCGCGGCGGTGGCCTGCTGCGGCGTGAACTTCGCCATCTTGGTGCGGATCATCAGGTAGATGAAGGCGATGAGCCCGCCGGTGACGTGCAGGCCGTGGAAGCCGGTGGCCAGGTAGAACACGGTGCCGTAGGCGCTCGAGGCCAGCGTGAGGCCCTCGTGGGTGGCGAGGTTGTAGTACTCGTAGCCCTGCCCGGCCACGAAGAACGTGCCCATCAGCAGGGTGAGCAGGTACCAGCGGCGCAGCCCGAACACGTCGCCGCGCTCGGCGGCGAACACGCCGAACTGGCAGGTGAACGACGACGCGACCAGCACGATCGTCACCACCAGCGCGTACGGCACGTTCAGCTCGTACGGGTGGGGCGGCCACGTCTCGTCGGGCGGGTTCTGCGCTCGCGCGGTGAAGTAGATCGCGAACAGCCCGGCGAAGAACATCAGCTCGCTGGACAGCCAGACGATCGTGCCGATGCTGACCAGGTTGGGCCGGTTCAGCGAATGGATCCGCGCGCTGATGTTGGGAGCGGCTGTCGTCACGTGGGGCATTATGGCCCCCGGCCAACTTCTACAGCCTGTCGGGGTTGGCATCGGCCACCGATCGGTGAACGTGCGGCCACCCACTAGAGTTCCCCCACGCCCAGTACGGCCCGCGATTCGTAGGAGTGCCCGTGAGCAGCCCCGCCGAGACCCAGCCGCTGACGGTGCTCGTCTACAGCCACCGCGCCGAGGTCCGCGAGGCGATCACCACGGCCATCGGCCGCCGCCCGGCGCCCGACCTGGGGCGCGTCCGGTTCGTCGAGGCCGACGGGGTCGCCGAGGTCATCCTCGCGGTCGACCGTGGCGGGATCGACATGGTGATCCTCGACGGTGAGGCGCAGCCCACCGGTGGGATGGGCGTCTCGCGGCAGCTCAAGAACGAGATCGACGACTGCCCGCCGATCGTGGTCACGGTCCGCCGCCGGGACGACCGCTGGCTCGCCACCTGGTCGCAGGCCGACGCCGTGCTCGTCCACCCGCTGGACCCGCTGACGGCCGCCGAGACGGTGGCCGAGGTGCTCCGCCGCTCGGGCGCCGTGGCGCGGACGTGAGTGCGCCGACCTGGCCGGAGCTGATCGGGCGGCTGCTGGGTCGCCACGACCTGGACGCCGACGACACCGCCTGGGTGATGAACCAGGTGCTCGCGGGCGAGGCCACTGCGGCGCAGCTCGCCGGTTTCCTCGTCGCGCTGCGGGCGAAGGGGGAGACCCCGGCCGAGATCGCGGGCCTCGCCGAGGCGATGCTCGCGCACGCCCGCCGGGTGCGGGTGGACGGCCCGGCCGTCGACGTCGTCGGCACCGGCGGTGACCAGGCGCACACGGTCAACATCTCGTCGATGTCGGCGGTCGTGGTGGCCGCGGCCGGTGCGCCGGTCGTCAAGCACGGCAACCGCGCGGCCTCGTCGGCCAGCGGGGCGGCGGACGTGCTGGAGGCGCTCGGCGTCGCCGTCGACCTGCCGCCCGCCGGGGTAGAGGAGACGGTCGCGAAGGTCGGCATCGGGTTCTGCTTCGCCCCGGTGTTCCACCCGTCGTTCCGGCACGCCGGGCCCGTCCGGCGCGAGCTGGGCCTGCCCACGGCCATGAACGTGCTGGGGCCGCTCACCAACCCGGGCCAGCCGGGGGCGTCGCTCGCCGGGTGCGCCGACGCGCGGATGGCGCCGGTGCTCGCGCAGGTGTTCGCAGGGCGCGGCGCGTCGGCGCTGGTCGTCCGGGGTGACGACGGGCTCGACGAGCTGACCACCACGACCACCAGCACGGTCTGGGTCGTCGCCGGGGGCGAGGTGCGCACGGAGACGCTCGACCCGACTGCTTTCGGCATCGCCCGGGCCACCCGGGAGGACCTGCGCGGCGGCCCCCCGGACGTCAACGCCCAGGTGTTCCGCGACCTCGTCGGCGGCGCCACCGGCCCCGTCCGCGACGCGGTGCTGCTCAACGCCGCCGCTGCGCTCCTGGCGTTCGACGGGACGACGGACGACCTGGCCGCCGCGTTCCCGCCCGCCCTGGAACGGGCCGCCGCGGCGATCGACTCCGGCGCGGCGGCGCAGCTGCTGGAGACCTGGGTGAAGGTCTCCAGCGCGCTCCGCTGACGTCACACACCGCTGGGCCCGTTCACACACGTCCGAACGTGTGTGAACGGGCCCGACGGTGTGTGACGTGCGCCTGGCGAGCCGGCTCGGGCTCAGCCCGTGCCGATGGCGAAGCCGCCCTCGGTGTCCGCGCGCGAGTACGAGCGGAACGCGATGTGGGTGTCGGTGGACACCACGCCGTCGACCTTGCTGAGGCGGCCGGCGATGACGTCGGCCAGCTGCTCGTGCTCGCGGACCTTCACCACGGCGATGAGGTCGACGTCGCCCGCGCAGGAGTACACCTCGGCCACGCCGTCGAGGTCGGCGATCGTCTGCGCGGTCTCGGGGATGCGGTCGGCGACGGTCTGCACCAGGACGATCGCGGTGATCACAAGAGCTCCTAGGATCGGCTGGACGCAGGCTAGGAGACTGCTGAAAATCGCGGATGTCGGTTCGGTTGTTGATCTCGGCGGGCTGGGACGATCTGGTGTGTGCAGGGTCGGTTTGATCCGCAGCGTGAGCTGCTCGATGTCGAGTCCGTAGCCGGTCATCTGCTGCCGCCGGGCGGGGTGTTCGCGTTCCTGGCCGCGCACCGCCACGAGCTGTTCCCGGACGAGCTGTTCGCGGATCTGTTCGCGAGCGGCCGGGGGCGTCCATCGGTGCCGGTCGAGCACGTCGCCTCGGTGTTGGTGTTGCAGACCCTGCATGGGCTGTCGGACCGGGAAGCGATCGAGGCACTCACCTTCGATCTGCGGTGGAAGGCCGCGTGCGGACTCGCGATCACCGACACGGGTTTCCACCCGACCACGCTGACCTATTGGCGGCGCCGCCTGAGCGCCTCACAGCACCCGGAACGGATCTTCGACGCGGTCCGCGCGGTCGTGGATGCGACCGGCGCGCTGGCCGGTAAGCACCGGCGCGCGTTGGACTCCACGATCCTCGACGACGCGGTGGCCACCCAGGACACGGTCACCCAGATCATCGCCGCGATCCGCCGCGTCGCCCGGGAAGTCCCCGACGCCGCGCACGTGATCGCCACCCAGGCTCGCGGACACGACTACACCCAGCCCGGGAAGCCCCGCATCGCCTGGGACGACGAGCAAGCGCGGGCCGAGCTGGTCGACGCTCTGATCGGTGACGCCCACCGGGTCCTGGGACATCTGCCTGACCAGGAACTGGGCCCCGCTGCGGCAGAGGCGGTCGGGTTGCTGGCGCTGGTCGCGGGTCAAGACGTCGAACCCGCGCAGGGCTCAGACGGCACTGACGGGCGCTGGCGCATCGCCCGGCGCACCGCCGCGGACCGCGTCATCTCCACCGTCGACCCCGACGCCCGCCATGCCCACAAGACCCGCAACCGGCGCCAGGACGGCTACAAAGCCCACCTCGTGGTCGAACCCGACACCGGGATCATCACCGCCACCGCCCTGACCCCCGCGTCCGGCCCAGACAACTCCGACGCCACCGTCGGGATCGACCTCCTCCACCGCGACCTCGACCAGTCCCCAACAACACCCGAGACCACGCCCGACGCGGTGGAGGTGCTGGCTGACTCTGCCTACGGCACGGGGGACATGCTCGCCGCGCTGGCCAATGCCGGGCACCGCGCGGTGATCAAACCCTGGCCGCTGCGCCCCCCGGTTCCCGGCGGGTTCACCATCGACGACTTCACCATCGATGAGACCACCGGCCTGGTGACCTGCCCCAATGGGATGACCGCTCACATCACCCGAACCCGCAACGTCACCTTCGGCCGCCGCTGCCGCGGCTGCCCCCTCGCCTCGCGCTGCACCACCTCGGCCACCGGACGAACGTTGCGGCTGCACCCGCACGACGCACTGCACCGCGCGCACCGCGCCCACGCCGCTGCTGCCGATTTCGGTGAGATATACCGGCGGCACCGACCCATGGTCGAACGCAGCATCGCCTGGCTCACCCGCGGCAACCGCCGCCTGCGCTTCCGCGGCACCCGAGCCAACGACCTCTGGCTGTCCCACCGCGCGGCCGCGCTCAACCTGCGCCGACTCCTCGCCCTGGGCCTGCACCGCACCACCACCGGATGGGCGATCACCTAAACCCGCCTTGACGGTCACCACCCACACCACCACGCTGCCCACCGGGCGGAGTGACCTCTTGTCGCACCCACGGGTGCTGACCCTCGCAGCCTGACTGCCGAGGCGCCCTGCCCACCGAACCCGCCTTCTTCAGCAGTCTCCTAGCGCGCGGCCCATCCCGCTCACGCACACCGTCGCTGCGTGAGCCAGGGGTCAGTCCGGCAGCGGGCCGACCGGGCGAGCCCGTTCCGCCCAGCCCGTCCACGCCGCGGCGCTGCGCGCCGGCTCGGTCCACGCCGGCGCGGAGTGCACGAGCCGCGTGCCGCCGGACGACAGCCAGCGGTGCAGCAGCCACACCTCCTCGGCCGGCGCGCCGCGCAGGGGCCCCTCACCGGCCAGGACGGTCTGCGCTCCGGTGCGCAGCGCGTCGATCACCGGCATCGGCGACACGCCGCGGCGGGCCACCCCGGCCGCCGCCAGCCGCCCGTACCGCACCACCGCGATCTCCCAGCCGCCCCTGCCGTCCGGACGGGCGCCGACGATCTCCTCGACGGCGGCGAGCGCGGCCAGCCGCTGGCTGCGGGTGAGCGCCACGACGAGGCCGGCGAGCCGGTCGCGGCGGCGCACCGCCGCCTCGTAGCGCTGCTGCTCGCCCAGCTGCGCCACCTCGGCGGCGAGGCGGCGGATCGGCCCGTCGTCGACGCCGTCGACCAGCGCCGCAGCGGCGGCGACGGCCGGCGCGTACTCCTCGACGCTCTGCAGCCCGGCGCACGGCGCCGCGCACCGGCCCAGCTCGTGCAGCGCGCACGGGCTCGCGGACGCGCCGCGGGCCGGGATGCGCTGCGTGCACGACCGCAGGGGGACGGCGTCCAGCACCGTCTCGACGGCGGCGACGGCCTGCTGCCGGGAGCGGAACGGGCCGAACGCCCCGTCCCGCGGGGTGGTGACGACGGACAGGCGCGGGAACGCCTCCGCGGTCGGCGTGACCCACCACGCGCGGTGCGGCTTGCGCGAGCGCCGGTTGTACCGGGGCTGGTGCGCGGAGATCAGCCGCAGCTCGCGCACCGCGGCCTCCAGCGCGTGCGCGCACACCACGGAGTCGACGCGCTCGGCCTGCGCCACCATGTCGCGCACCCGCTTGCGCCGCTCGCCCGAGGTGAAGTAGCTGCGCACCCGGCGGCGCAGGTCGCCGGACGTGCCGACGTACAGCACCTCGTCGCGGGCACCCCGGAACAGGTAGACCCCGGGCGCGGCGGGCAGCGCGTCGGCCAGCGTGCGCTTGCGGCGCTGCGCCTCGGTGGGCCGGTGCGGCGCCGACTCCCTGGCCAGGTCGAGCAGCTCCTCCAGGCTCTGCACGCCGAGGTTGCCCACCCGCTCCATCAGCCCGTGCAGCACGTCGACCGTGGCGCGGGCGTCGGCGAGCGCCCGGTGGATCGGCACCGTCGACGCGCCGAAGAGCCGCGCCAGCGCCGCCAGCCGCACGCTGGGCGCCTCGTCGCGGGAGAGGACGGCGCGGGCCAGCCGCGCCGTGCACACCACCGGCGGGCGAGGCCACACGTGCCCGTGCCGCTCGCAGGCCGCGCGCAGGAACCCGACGTCGAACGGCGCGTTGTGCGCCACCAGCACGGCACCGGACAGGAACTCGAGCACCGACGGCAGCACGGCCGGCAGCCGCGGCGCGTCGGCGATCATCGCCGTGGTGATGCCGGTCAGCGCGACGATGTTCGGCGGCAGCCCGGTGCCCGGGTCGACCAGCGTGGCGAGCTCGCCCACGACCTCCCCGCCGCGCACCTTCACCGCCCCGACCTCGGTGATCGCGTCGGTGCGGTTCGACCCGCCGGTGGTCTCCAGGTCGAGCACCACGAACGTGACCTCGCGCAACGGCGTGCCCAGCTCGTCGAACGAGAGCTGGTTCGATCGCTGCACGGTTGGCTGGTCCGGCGGGGAGCTGAGGAGCGCCACGGCGGCGGACGTTAGCGACGACCCCCGACAGAACTGGCGATCAACGGGGTGTTCCGGGCCGATCGCGGCTAGCCTTGTGCAATGTCCGCGCAGCCCGAGCCGTCCTTCGGCGACGGGCGCCGCGTCCGGTTCGGCCTGGGGGGCGTCGATCCGGTCACGAGCAGCCCCTCGCCCGATCCCGCCGAAGCAGTGCCCGACGCCGGGCCCGAACCGGTCGACTGGGACCGCCTGCCCGAGCCCGTCCGCGCCCGGATCGCGGAGTCGGCGGCCACCGCGCTGGGCGAGCTCCCGGCGGCCGACGTGCCGGCGCGCCTGCGGCGGTTCGTGCGGTTCGCCCCGGCCAAGCGGGCGAAGCTCGCCTCGGGCCCGATGCTGCGCGAACTGTCGGAGTCGCACGCGTTCCGGGCGTCGGTCGTGGCCTGGTGGGACGAGCACCGCACCGGCGAGCTGGAGGTCGCCGCCGACGACGGGCTGACCGCCGCGGCCGCCGCGGTGCTGCGCGGGGTCCCGGAGGCCCCGCAGATCGTCGCCGACGCGGCCCGCGTCGGGGAGACCAGCGAGCTGCGCGCGGAGCTCGACGCGGCGCTGTCGCGGGTGGACAAGCTCACCGCGGAGCTGGAACGGCTGCGCGGCGAGCTCACCGAGGCCAGGGCACAGACCCGGGTGGCCGGGGCCGAGCGCGAGCACGAGTACCAGCAGCTCCGTCGCCGGGTCTCCGAGCAGGGGGCGCGACTGCGGGCCGCGGCCGAGGCGCAGGCCGCGGCCGAGGAGGCCGCCGAGACCGCTCGCGCCGTCGCCACCGCACAGCTGGCGAAGGCGGCCGCCGAGGTCGAACGGGAACGCGCCCGCGCCGAGACCGAGCGGGAGCGCGCCGACCGCGCCGCCGCGGAGGTGCTCGCCGCCCGGCAGGCGGCCCGCGAGGCCAGGCAGGCCGACGAGGTGCGGCTGGCCCTGCTGCTCGACACCGTCGGCGGTGCCGTCGAGGGGTTGCGCCGCGAGCTGGGGGTGACCGGCGGCGGTCCGCGTCCCGGCGACCTGGTCGCGGGCGCATCGGTGCTGCGCCGCGGCGCAGCCGTCGAGTCGCAGGCGGCGCTGGACGCCGTGCTCGCCGTGCCCGCGCTGCACCTGGTCGTCGACGGCTACAACGTCAGCAAGACCGGATACCCCGAGCTGCCGCTGGCCGACCAGCGTTCGCGGCTGGTGGGGCAGCTCGCGGCGCTCGCCGCGCGCACCGGTGCCGAGATCACCGTCGTGTTCGACGGCGCCGGCGTGGTCACCGCGCCACCGCGCGGCTCGCGGGGGCTGCGGGTGCTGTTCAGCGACCCCGGCGTGCTGGCCGACGACGTGATCCGCTCGATCGTCGCGGCGGAACCGGAGGGCCGGCCGGTGCTGGTCGCGACGGCCGACCGCGCGGTCGTCGCCTCGGTGCGCAAGTGCGGCGCCTACGCCGTCCCGTCGGCGGTGCTGCTGACCCGCCTCGGGCGGCCCTGACCGCGGTCTCCGGAAATTGTCGGTGGTCGCCCCTAGCGTTCGTGCCAGGTCGATCCCCGGCCGAACGGAGGCATCATGATCATCGACTGCGACACCTGCGCGGTGCGCGGGCTCGCATGCGGCGACTGCGTGATCGGCGTCCTGCTGAGCACCCCGGCGGAGCTCATCGCGCCTCTGCACGAGGACCCGGAGGACGTCACCTACCGCGTCGAGGAGCCCGGGCCCATCGGTCCCGACACCCGGTTCATTCCCGTCGACGTGCCGTCCGGCGCGCCCACGGTGCAGTTCGCCGCAGCGGAGCGGCGCGCCTTGGATCTGTTCGCGGATCAAGGCCTCATCCCCAGATTGCGGCTGGTGGCCGAAGTTCCGCGCCGAGTGTCCGGCTCGCCCGACGCTGCGCGCACGCACCGTGACGTGGGGTAGCTGAATCGGGGCGCGATCGGGTGAGTTCCGCGCAGGTGGAGCAACCAGGCTGGGGCGAACGGGCGACACACCGGAAGGGGGGTGGTGTGGACTCCGCGTCCTGGGGTCCGTAATCTCCCCGAGACCTTGCGGCCGTCAGCCATTCGAACCCCCGAAGGCGACGCAAGGTCACCGCCAAGCTGGGCCGTTCGGGTCCCCCTTTGCTCCGAACGATTCGGCGGCGGTCTCCGGAGGGAGATCTGTCCCCGTGGCGACGCCTCGGCGTACTTCGACCGGTCGCCCGCGGTGGTTCCGGCACGCGCTGCCCACCGCGGCATCCGTACTCGTGGCACTCCTGCTCGTCCCGGTGAGCGCGTTCCCGGCGCTCGCCGAGCCCACGCCTCCCAACCCGACCCCGCCGACGAGCGAGGCCGCTCCCGCTGCCGATCCCTCGCCGTCGCCTGCGCCGAAGCCCACCACCGCGGCCGACGCACAGAAGCAGCTCGACGCCGTCCAGAAGGACGCCGAGGCGCTCACCGAGCAGTGGCACGCGGCCACCGACGACCTCGAGGCCAAGAAGGGTCAGGTCAAGACCCTGCAGGCCGCCGTGGAGCCGGCCCAGCAGGCGGCGGACAAGGCGAAGGCCGACGAGGAGGCCTACCGCCAGCAGATCGACATGTTCTCGCTGTCCGCGCTGGACAGCGGCAACCTCGACCAGTTCAGCGCGCTGCTCGACAGCTCGGACCCGCAGCAGTTCCTCGACCAGATGTCGGCGCTGCAGACGCTGGCCGCCGACCACAAGGAGATCCTCGACAAGCTGCTCGCGGTCGTCGGCACCACGAAGCAGGCCCGTGAGGACGCCGACTCGGCGATCACGCGCGCCCAGGCCGCCGTGGACGCCGCCGACGCGGCCGCGAAGCAGCTGGAGCAGCGCAAGAAGGACGCCGAGATCCGCATCGACGAGGCGGAGAAGCTCCTCCAGCAGCTCACCCCGGCCCAGCGGCGCGACCGCAACGGCAACGCCGTCGACGCGCCGGCCCTGCCGTCGGGCGGCGGGGTGGGGGTGGCCGCGTTGCGGGCCGCCGCCACGAAGCTCGGCAAGCCGTACGTCTGGGGGGCCAGCGGGCCCGGCAGCTTCGACTGCTCGGGTCTGACGTCCTGGGCCTTCAAGCAGGTCGGGGTCACGCTGCCGCGGTCGAGCAGCGCGCAGGCCGGCATCGGCAAACCGGTGTCGTTCAGCCAGCTGCAACCCGGTGACCTGGTGTTCTACTACGACCCGGTCAGCCACGTCGGGATCTACGCAGGCAACGGCACCTACATCAACGCGCCGCAGAGCGGCGACGTCGTGAAGTACCAGAAGGTCTCCACCGAGGCGTTCTCCGGCGCACGCCGGCTCTAGAGACTTCGTCCGCTCCCCAGGGCGACGGGCGGCGACCGGCTCCGGCCGGTCGCCGTCCCCGCTCCACCGGCGGCCCGATAGCGTCTGACCGTGGGGACCCTGCTCGTCAGCAACGACTTCCCGCCCCGCGTCGGGGGCATCCAGTCCTACCTCCAGGCGCTGGCCGACCGGCTCCCGGCCGGTGAGCTGGCCGTGTACGCGCCGGCGTGGCGGGGTGCGGCCGCGTTCGACGCCTCGCGTGCCTACCCGGTGCACCGGCATCCGACGGAGCTGATGCTGCCGACTCCGGACGTCGCCCGCCGGGCCGCCCGGCTGGCCAGGGAGTACGGCGCCGACACCGTGTGGTTCGGCGCGGCCGCCCCGTTGGGCCTGCTCGGGCCCGGGCTGCGCCGCGCGGGCGTGGACCGCGTGGTGGCCAGCACGCACGGCCACGAGATCGGCTGGTCGATGCTTCCCGGCGCCCGGCAGGCGCTGCGCCGCATCGCCACGACCGCCGACGTCGTCACCGTCGTCTCGAAGCACACCCGCCGCCGCGTGGCACCGGCCTGCGGGCCCGCGGCCGCGCTCGAACTGCTGCGGCCCGGCGTGGACACGGCGGTGTTCCGGCCCGACCCGGGCGCGCGCGCCGACCTGCGGCACCGCCACCGCCTCGGGGACGCCCCCGTCGTCGTGTGCGTGGGCCGTCTCGTGCCGCGCAAGGGCCAGGACGTGCTGGTCAGGGCCCTGCCGCGGATCCGGGCAGCCGCGCCGGGCGCCCGGCTCTTGCTGGTCGGTGACGGGCCGGACCGCGACCGGCTCCGCCGCCTGGCCGCCGACTGCGAGGTTGCGCACGCGGTGGTGTTCACGGGCAACGTCCCGCAGGACGAGCTGGCCGCTCACCACGCCGTCGCCGACGTCTTCGCGATGCCGTGCCGCACCCGTGGACGCGGCCTCGACGTCGAGGGGCTGGGCATCGCGTTCCTGGAGGCCGCCGCCACCGGGGTGCCGGTGGTGGCCGGGCGCTCCGGCGGGGCCCCGGAGACGGTCCGGCCGGGGCGGACGGGCGCCGTGGTCGACGGGCGCGACCCGGTCGCGGTGGCCGACACCGTCGGTGCGCTGCTCGCCGACCCGGACCGCGCGGCGGAGCTCGGCGCCGCCGGGCGGTCCTGGATGGCGGCGGAGTGGACGTGGGACGCGGCCGCCGCCCACCTGCACGACCTCCTGACCGGCAACGTCCGCGCGCGGGTGGAAGACTCCCGGCATGCCGTCGGTTGACGTCGTCGACGAGACCTTCCTCGCCGTCCCGCCCGCGGTGGTGGCTGCCGCCTTCGCCGCGCCGGGCGCGTGGCGGGCGCTGTGGCCCGACCTCGATCTCGAGGTGGCGACCGACCGGGGCGTGCAGGGCGTGCGCTGGACGGTGCGCGGCGCGTTGGTGGGCAGCATGGAGGTGTGGCTGGAGCCCGTGCTCGACGGCACGGTGCTGCACTACTTCCTGCGGGCGGACCCACCCGGACCGGACGGCACGCCGCGGCCCCTGCCCGTCCGCCGCGGCGCCGCGATGGCGCGCGAGCGGCAACGGGCCGCGAAGACGATCGCGTTCGCGCTGAAGGCGCGGCTGGAGCGCGGACGGGCCCCGGGGGAACCGCCTCCGGCGCCGACGGATCCGCCCACGTCCGGGTAGGGTCGAGGCATGCGCGTGCACGTGGTCTCCGACGTGCACGGCAACACGGACGCGCTGGCCAAGGCCGGCGCCGGGGCCGACGCGTTGATCGTGCTCGGCGACCTGGTCGACTTCGCCGACTACGGCGATCCGTCCCGCGGCATCATCGGCACCGTGCTCGGCCGGGAGGCCGGTGAGACGTTCCGCAGGTTGCGCAAGTCCGGGCGGCCGGGCGAGCTGCGCGCGTTCGCGGCCGAGGCCTGGTCGCGCGTCGAGGACCCGGCCGCCGTGATCGAGGAGGCGGTGCGGGCCCAGTACGCCGAGCAGTTCGCCGTGCTGCCCACGCCGACCTACGCGATCCCCGGCAACGTCGACGTGGCGGCGCTGTGGCCGGAGTACGCCCGCCCCGGCGTCCACCTGGTCGACGGGCAGGTCGTCGAGCTGGGCGGACTCCGCTTCGGCTTCGTCGGCGGGGTGCCGCTGCCCCCGGGCATGGCGCCCACCCGCGGCGCCGGATGGACGCCGTACCTGCGCGCCGTCGAGGAGTACGACGCCGCCCTGCACGCCCTCGGCCCCGTCGACGTGCTGTGCCTGCACGCCCCACCCGCCGTGCCCGAGCTGCGCTACGACGTCGTCACCCGCCGGCCGGAGCTGGCCTCGGCGGCCGCCGTCGACGTGATCCGGGAGCACCAGCCGCGCACGGTCCTGTTCGGGCACGTGCACCAGCCGCTGGCCGCCCGGATGCGGGTGGGGCGGACCGAGTGCGTCAACGTGGGGCACTTCCGGCGGACGGGCCGGGCGCACGTCCTGCGGTGGTGAGGTCATCGCGCGACGGGCTGGGTAGCCTGCCCGCATGGCCGACGCCACGACGTCCACGATCCACATCGCCGCGCCACCGGAGCTGGTGATGGCGGTGATCGCCGACTTCCCGGCCTACCCGACGTGGGCCGAGCAGATCAACGGGGTGGAGATCCTCACCGAGGACGAGCAGGGGCGGGCCGAGCAGGTCCGGTTCACCATGGACGCGGGGCCGATCAAGGACTCCTACACGCTCGACTACACGTGGGCGCCCGACGGCATGTCGGTGCGCTGGACGCTGGTGAAGGGCCAGATCCAGCGCGCCCAGGACGGCTCGTACGTGCTGGAGAAGACCGGCGACGGCACGTCGGTCACCTACGCGCTGTCGGTCGACCTCGCGATCCCGATCATCGGCATGCTCCGGCGCAAGGCCGAGAAGGTGATCATCGATACCGCGTTGAAGGGGCTCAAGCGGCGGGTGGAGGCCCTCGACAAGGCCTGACCTGCCGGGTCGTCGCAGCACCCGGCCGGATACCGTGCTCCACGTGCGTGTCGTGCTGTTCACCGGCAAGGGCGGCGTCGGCAAGACGACGCTGGCCGCTGCCACGGCCGCGCGCCTGGCGCGGTCCGGGCGCAAGACGCTCGTCGTGTCCACCGATCCGGCGCACTCCCTCGGCGACGCGCTGGAGGCCGACCTCGGTGGCGACCCCGTCGAGCTGACGACGGGCCTGCACGCCGCCCACATCGACTGCCGGGCGCTGCTGGACTCCTCGTGGAGCACGCTGCAGGCGCACCTGCGCACGGTGCTGGCCGGTGCCGGCGTCGACGAGCTGGTGGCGGACGAGCTGACCGTGCTGCCCGGCGTCGAGGACATCCTGGCGCTGGGCGAGGTCGCCAGGGCAGCGCAGGAGGGCTCGTGGGACGCCGTCGTCGTCGACTGCGGGCCCACGGCGGAGACGTTGCGCCTGCTGGGGCTGCCGGAGGCGATCAGCGGCTACCTGGAGCGGCTCTTCCCGGTGCACCGGCGGGCCGTGCGCGGGCTGCTGGCCGGGATGGCCGGCGCCGACCGCGAGAAGGCGGCGACGTGGGAGGCCACGGCCGACGCGCTGGACGGGCTCGCCGCGCACCTGCGCGGGCTGCGGGAGTTCCTCGCCGACCACTCGCGCACGTCGATCCGGCTCGTGCTGACCCCGGAGCGGGTCGTGGCCGCCGAGACCCGCCGCACCCTCACCGCGCTGGCCCTGCACGGCCTGCGCGTGGACGGCGTCGTGGTGAACCGGCTGCTGCCCGGCCCGCCGCCGTCGCTGCGCGGCCCCGCCGCGCGCTGGCTGCGCGAGCGGCACCTCGAGCAGCAGGCCGTGCTCGCGGAGATCGTCGCGCTGGAGGGCAGCACGCTGGCTGGCGCGGCGGTGCGGACCGCCCCGTACACCGCGGCCGAGCCGACCGGCGTTGCCGCGCTGCTGGAGGTGGCCGACGCCCTGTACGGGTCGACCGACCCGGCCGACACCGGCTCGGTCGCCCCACCGCTGCTGAGCGTGGATCGCACTGCGGGGGAGGGGACGTCGCCGGACTCGGAGTTCGAGCTGTCGCTGCGCCTGCCCGGCGCTGCGGACGGCCCGTTGGACCTGGCCCGGGTCGGTGACGACCTCGCAGTCTCCCTGGGTGGCGTGCGCCGGTTGATCGCGCTCCCGTCGGTGCTGATCCGGTGCACCGTCGTGGCGGCCCGCCTGGAGGGCGACGACCTGAAGGTCACGTTCGTGCCGGACCCGGCCGTGTGGCCGCGGTCGAGCGGCCAGCAGGACGGAGACCGCCGTGGCTGAGGACCACCACCACGACGGGCTCGACGAGCTGCGGAGCGATCTCCGCGAGCTCCTGCTCGACACCATCGACCGGCTCGACCCGCTGCTGGAGGCGGCCCGCACCGGCGCACCGGACGCCACGCACGCCACGACGTGCGCCGTCTGCCCCGTCTGCGCGGTGCTGGCGGCGTTGCGCGGGGAACGCACCGCTCTGTCGATCCGGCTCGCCGAGCACGCCGGCGGGCTCCTGGCGGTGCTGCGGGCGGCGTTGGAGGAGGGCGACCCCGCGGCGCACCGCCCGCCGAGGCCGACGCCGGCGCCCCGTCCGGCCCGGCGCACCGTGCAGCACATCCCGGTCGTGCGGTGAGCCCGGCAGGGGTGGCCGTCGGGGTGGACGTGGGCGGCACCAGCGTCCGCGCCGGCGTGGTCGACGTGGACGGCACGGTCCTCGACACCGTGCGCACCTCGACCCCGGGCAGCGACGCCGCGCTGGAGGCGGCCATCGCGGGGCTGGTCGCGGCGCTGGCCGAGCGGCACGAGGTCACGGCGGTGGGGTTGGCGCTGGCCGGGTTCATCACCCCGGACCTGCGCGGCGTCCGCTTCGCACCGCACCTGTCGTGGCGCGACGCACCGGTCGCGGACCGCATCTCGGCCCGGCTCGGCCTGCCCGTCGTCGTCGAGCACGACGCGAACGCGGCGGCGCTGGGGGAGCGGCACTTCGGTGCCGCGGCCGGGGCGGCGACCGTGGTGTTCATCGCGATCGGCACGGGCATCGGCTCGGCGCTGCTGCTCGACGGCGCCCTCTACCGCGGCGCGTTCGGGGTCGCGCCGGAGCTGGGCCATCTGCGGGTCGTGCCGGACGGGCGACCCTGCCCGTGCGGCAAGTCCGGCTGCTGGGAGCGCTACTGCAGCGGCACGGCGCTGGCGACCACCGCGGTCGAGCTGCTGGCGCGCGATCCCGGCCGGTCACCGGCCCTGCACCGGATGGTCGTCGCGGACCCGGGCAGCGTCACCGGGCGCCGCGTCGCGGCCGCGGCGCACCGCGGCGATCCCGTCGCCGTGGACGCCGTCGCGGAGCTGGCGCGCTGGCTGGGCCAGGGGCTCGCACTGGTGGCCGACGTGTTCGACCCCGAGCTGGTGGTGATCGGCGGCGGGGTGTCGGGCTCGGCGCCGCTGTTCCTCGACGAGGCCCGCGAGCACTACGCGTCGCTGGTCACGGGCGCGGGGAACCGCCCGCTCGCGCGCATCCGCACTGCGCAGCTCGGCGAGGCGGCCGCCGTGGTGGGCGCGGCCCAGCTGGCGCGGGAACGGGCCGGAACGGCGGGGATCAGGGACGGGGCCCGGCGGTCCTGAGCGCACGTCACACACCGCTGGGCCCGTTCACACATGTTCGGACGTGTGTGAACGGGCCCAGCGGTGTGTGAGGTCGCTAGAGGATCGCGCCGCCGTCGGGGTCGTCGTCGCGGTCCATCGCCGACACCGAGTCGGGCCACAGGCGCAGCACCAGCCAGCCCAGCCCGGCGGCCAGCGAGATCAGGCCGAGCGGCAGGCCGTAGACGTCGCTCATGCCCAGCCAGCCGGGGGTGATCACGAGCACCAGGCCGAGGGCGAGCAGGACGCCGCCGACGATGGCGGGCGGCCCGATGCGCGGCAGCGGTGGGGGCTCGGGCGGGACGAAGTGCTCCTGGTTCTCGTCCCACGGCGTGACGGGCACGGGTGCGGTGGTGGCGTCGGCGCCGACCACGGGCTGCGGACGCGTGGTGGGCTCCTCGGGGGCGCCGGGCCACTGGGGCACCCGACCCTCGGACCGCCACTGCGCGACGATGGCGTCGAACTCGTCACGGACGGGGTCGCGGCCCAGCTCCCGTCCGCCCTCGTTCGAACCACCGCTCACGGAACACCCCCAGCCTTCACCCCGGCCGACGTTGCCGGCGTGACCCCATCCTGACATCTCGCGGCCGTGTTGAGGAGTCTCCTCCGAACCCGTTGTGCGCGCGAGGCCGGGTGGTGCGCGGATGAGCTTCGTCGTGCCGCGTTGTCGTGTCCCGACGGTTGTTCGTAGGCTGGCGCCCTCGAACTCGAGAGGGGCGCGTCCGGGTGCTGTACTGGTGGTCGAAGTTCGTCCTCCTCGGACCGCTGCTGCGGCTGTTCCTGAGGCCCGCCGTCGAGGGGCTCGAGAACATCCCCGCCCAGGGCGGGGCGATCCTCGCCAGCAACCATCTGGCCGTCGTCGACTCGTTCGTGCTCCCGCTGATGGTGCCGCGGCGGATCACGTTCCTGGCCAAGCGCGAGTACTTCACGCAGCCCGGTCTCGTCGGGTGGGCGAAGAAGACGTTCTTCAGCGGGGTCGGGCAGGTACCGATCGACCGCCAGTCGGGCTCGGCCGCGCAGGCGGCGCTGGACACGGCGGTGCGCCTGCTCAACGAGCGCAAGCTGCTCGGCATCTACCCGGAGGGCACCCGTTCGCCCGACGGGAAGCTCTACAAGGGCAAGACCGGCGTGGCCCGGATGGCGCTGGAGGCCGGGGTGCCGGTGATCCCGGTTGCGATGATCGGCACCGACAAGGTCAACCCGATCGGCTCGCGGATGTGGCGGCCGCACAAGGTGCGCATCAAGATCGGGGAGCCGCTGGACTTCTCCCGGTACGCGGGGCTGGCCGGTGACCGCTTCACCGAGCGGTCGATGACCGACGAGATCATGTACGCGTTGATGGAGCTCTCCGGGCAGACGTACGTGGACATGTACGCCGCGTCGGTGAAGGAGCGGCAGGCGGCGGCGGAGCGCGCGAAGTCCGCCTGACCGGCGGTGATCACCCGTTCGTGGGCGTGGCGTGGGTCGCGTTCTGTAATGCCCGCCGATGCCCGGTCGATGTCCAGGGCGTGGCACCCAGGACGTTTCGCCTGGACGGGCCGCCTGCTCCGCTCCCGCGGCAGGCGGGTCCGCCCTCCGGTGTAGCGTCCTCACCAGGATCGATACCGGCGCCGGCACCACGGCATCCGGTCGAGGGACCCTTCGGCCGGCAAGAGACCACCCATTTGCCGGTAGCGGGGCGCCCGACTAGTATGCAGTCGACCACGGACGGGTACTCGATGCGGGGAGAGCGGACGACGATCGTGCAGCCACCTCAGGCCGGGCGGCCACCCGCCGTTCCCCCGTCCCAGGGGCAGACGACCGTCCTGCGCGCGCCGCAGCCCGGGCTGCGCGGCCCGCAGCTGCCGACGACCGTCACCCCCGGTGGCCCGCAGGCGCCCACGATGGTGACGCCCGTCGGCCCGCCGCCGCGGCCGCCGATGGGTCACCCGATGGAGGACTCGTACCCGGGCATGGGGCCGGTCGTCAGCCAGGACCGGCCGCACTCCGGGCCGCGTCGTCCGGTGAAGCGCACCGGCGCCGCGTCGTACGCGCGCAGCCTCGCCCCGCTGGTCGGCATGAGCATCGTCGTGGTCGTGCTGATCGCCGGCATCACCGCCTGGATCTCCTCGACCCAGGACCGTTCCGCGGCCCCTCCGGCGCCGCGGCCCGCAGCCGGCCTCACGACGGCGCCGGTGGCCCCGTTCCCCAGCTCCGCGGTCGTGCCGTCGTCGGCGCCGAAGGTCGTCACGCCCAAGCCGAAGCCGAAGGCGGTCACGCCGTCGAAGGTGGTGCCGCCGCCGGCACCGTCGTCGAAGGCCGCCGCGCCGACGTCCGCTGCGCAGAAGACCTCGAAGGCGCCGGTCGAACCGCCGAACAACGGCCAGACCGACACCCCCGAGGAACCCGACCGCGGCCAGACCTGCGGCCTCTTCGCCTGCACCCAGAACTAGGACCTGTCCTAGCCCGGCAGGGCAGCAGCTACTTCACGGCGGCGTTCGCGGCGTCCTGGGCCTGCTGCAGGCCCGGGCCGACCGGGGTGCGTCCGGCGAAGATCTCGTTGAAGATCGGCTCGATGACCGCGTCGGCGGCGCCGTACTTCGGCCCGGACGGGGCGGCGATCGTCGCCGTGCCGCCGGCCTGCCCGAAGTACTGGGTGTCGACGCCCTTGGCCTTCCAGTAGTCGTAGTAGGCGGTCTGGGCGGCTGTCACGGCGGGCAGCGCAGCACCCTCGGCGCCGACGAAGCCGGCACCCTGCGGCGACGCGAGCCAGCGCAGCACCTCGAGCGTCGCCGCCCGGCGCGGGGAGGCCGCGTTGCCGGCCGCGATCACGCTGTTGACGACGCTGACGCGCCCGGCGGGGCCGGCGAGCATCGGCGCGATGCCCCACTCGAACTTCGCGCCGTCGGCGACGTTCTTGAGGTTGTAGGTGCCCGACTGGAAGAGCGCCATCCTGCCTTGCAGGAACTGGTCGCGGCTGAAGTCGCCGTTGGAGTTCGTGTCGGCGGCCGACGGGGCGACGTGCGCGGTGTTGATGAGCCCGACGAGGTACGTGAAGGCCTGCTCGGCCTGCGGGTTGGCGAAGACGAACGTGTCGTCGGGGGCCTGGAACCGCCCGCCGTTGGAGCCGACGAAGTCGTAGTAGATGGCCTGCAGGTCGCGGGCGGCGTTGAACCCGTACTGCGTGATCGCCTTCGGGTCGAAGCCCGGCTGGTCGGCGGTGCGGCCCGCGGAGTCCTTGGTGAGCTTGCGCGCGGCCGGCAGGAACGTGTCGGCGGACTGGTCGGTCGGGTGCCACGTCAGGTTGTTCGGGTCGACGCCGGCCGCGGCGACCATCGCCTTGTTGTAGAAGAGCGCGATGCGGCCGTCGGTGAGTGCCGGCACGCCCCACAGCGTGTTGTTGCGGCTGTACTGCGCCACCGCGGCGGGCACGAGCCCGGGGACGGCGTCGGCGAGCTCCTTGCCGACGTCGATCAGCTTGCCCGAGTCGGCGAACGCGCCGAAGTAGGTGGTGTTGACCCAGAACACGTCGTCGACGGTGCCGCTGGAGACGTCGAGGGGGAGCTGGGTGAAGTAGTTGCTGTACGGCACCACGTTGAGCTTCACCGTGATGTCGGGGTGCTGCTTGGTGAACTCCGCGAACGACTTCTCGTAGGCGGCGGCGACCTGCTGGTCCCACAGCCGGACCGTCACCGTCGTCGGACCGCCGCCCGTGGGCGGCGTGCCCGACGGTGCGGCCGGGGAGCACCCGGTCACCGCGAGCGCGACCGCCGCGGCCACCGCCGCCGCGAGATGGGTGATCTTCATTCCGCTCTCCTCATCGGAAGCCGGTGATCGTGATCGACCGGACGACGTTGCGCTGGAAGACCAGGAACAGCACCAGCAGCGGCGCGATGGCCAGGGTGGTGGCGGCCATGACGATCGTCCAGTTGCCGTTGTACTGGCTCTGCAGCCCGGCCGTGGCGACCGTGATGACCTGCCACTGCGGGCCGGCGGTGATCACCAGTGGCCACAGGAAGTTGTTCCAGTGCGTGACCACCGTGATGATCGTCAGCGTGGTGAGGATCGGCTTCGACACCGGCACGACGACGTAGCGCAGCAGGCGCAGGGTGCCGCAGCCGTCGATGCGCGCGGCGTCGAGCAGCTCGCCGGGGATGCCGCGGAAGTACTCGCGCAGCAGGAAGATCGCGTACGGCGAGCCGAACACCTGCGGCAGCACGAGCGCCCAGAACGTGTTGCGCAGCCCGAGGTCGGTCATCATCGAGTACAGCGGGATGATCGTGACGGCCTGCGGCACCATCAGCGTGGCCAGGTACACCCAGAACAGGGCGTCGCGGCCGGGGAACTCCAAGCGTGCGAACGCGTACGCCGCGAACACCGAGAACAGCAGCTGCCCCACCAGGATCACGGCCACGACCTGCGCCGTCACCACGACGGGCGCGACGAAGCCGTACTGCGAGAACAGCAGCGCGAAGTTCACCCCGGTCACGGGCGACGGCAGCGCGAGCGGCCCCTCCGACGCGAACTGCTGCGGCGTCTTCACCGACGTCATGACCGACAGCAGGAACGGGGCCAGGGTGAGCACGGCGCCCGCGGTGAGGGCGAGGTAGACCCCGGCGTCGCCGAGCCGGTTGCGCCCCGTCACGTCGACAGGTCGTAGGTCGTGCGGCGGGCGAACCACCGCTGCTGGACGACCGTGACGACGACCAGGATCACGAAGAGGCCCAGCGCCATCACCGCCGCGTTGCCGACCGTCCGCGTCTGGAACGCCTCGTAGTAGATCCGCCCCGCCACGACGTCGGTGGCCAGCTGCGGGCCGCCCTTCGGGGTCAGCGCGTAGATCGCGTCGAACGTCTGGAAGCTGGCGATCACGCCCGTGACCAGCACGAAGAACGTCGTGGGCCGCAGCAGCGGCAGCGTGATCCGCCAGAACCGCTGCCACGCGCCGGCCCCGTCGAGCACGGCGGCCTCGTGCACGGTCGGCGGGATCGCCCGCAGCCCCGCCACGAAGAACAGCGCCACGTAGCCGACCTGCGTCCACGCCGTCACCGCCGCCACCGAGGGCAGCGCCAGCGCCGGGTCGGCGAGCCATTCGATGCGCGTGCCGAGCAGCGCGTTCAGCGCCCCGTCGGTGGGGGCGAGGATCCACCGCCACACGACGCCCAGCGCGAGCGGCGCGCAGATCCACGGCAGCACGAACACCACCTGGTAGACCACCGAGCCGCGTAGCCCCCGGTTGATCAGCAGCGCGGCCGCCAGGCCGAGCACCGTCTGCGCCGGGATCGTGATGGCGACGAACAGCGCCGTGACCAGCAAGGAGTGCGCGAACCGGCCGTCCTGCGCCACCTGCGCGACGTTCGCCAGCCCGACGAACGTGCTCGGCGAGATGATGTCCCAGCGGCGCAGCGCCAGCCACATCACCACGAGGATCGGCAGCACGAGGAACACCGCCACCCCGAACAGGCTCGGGGCCAGCAACAGGTAGGCCGTAGCCGTCTGCCCGCGCCGCCCCCGCACCCGGCGTAGCAAATCCCTCGGCCGGACGCCGCGTCAAGGCGGAGCGCCGGAAGATCGACGATCAGTGGGTGGGCGTCCCCTCTCGCGTCCGGCGCCGGGTTCGGCGGCCGGTGGCGGTCGGGTGCGTTGATCAAGGGCAAAAGGTCGTTCGGAATCGATGCGGAAGCGACCATCTACCCTTGATCGCGGCAGCTCATGCCCAACGGTCCGGCAGCGCGCGTCGGCCGCGCCGCAGTGGGGAGAGTTCGGTGATCATGGGCAAACCGTCGCTCCCGAATCGATCCAGGACCACGGTCTGCCCATGATCACTGCATCCGGGTCGAGCTCCGCGGCACGGGCTCTCACCCGATGCTGGTGAGAGCCATGATCTGGTCGGTGCTCAGGACGACGTCGCCTCGCTCCAACGATGACGCGACCACCCCGTTGCCGCTCTGGGCCGGCCTCGTCGCTGGGACGATCACTGCGCAACCGCCCTGGACGACGATCTCGACCTCGTCGCCAGGCTCGAGACCGAGTTCGCGGCGCACCTGCTGTGGGATGGTGATCCGGCCCTTGCTGGTGATCCGCATCCGGCGAGAGTAGCGCCGGTACTCCTCGGTATCGGTCCGGCGACGCGCCTGTCCACCCCTGCACCTAGGCTCACCGGGTGCGCTACTTCTACGACACCGAGTTCATCGAGGACGGGACGACGATCGATCTGGTGTCCATAGGAGTGGTCGGCGAGGACGGGCGCGAGTTCTACGCCGTCTCCACCGAGTTCGACCCGGCGCGGGCCGGGGCGTGGGTGCGGGCGAACGTGCTGCCCAAGCTGCCGTCGCCGGCCGACCCGGCGTGGCGGTCGCGGGCGCGGTTGCGCTCCGACCTGCTGGAGTTCCTCACCGCGGGCGCGGGCGACGTGGAGCTGTGGGCCTGGATCGGGGCGTACGACCACGTCGCGCTGTGCCAGCTGTGGGGTGCGATGCCGGCGCTGCCGCGGGCGCTGCCGCGCTTCACCCGGGAACTGCGGCAACGCTGGGAGGACCGCGGCCGGCCGGCGCTGCCGCCGCCCACCTCCGACGCCCACGACGCGCTGGCGGACGCGCGGCTGAACCTGCTCCGGTGGCAGGCGATCGAGGCCGCCACGGCCGCCCACACCGCCTGACGGGCGGGCGGAGCGTTCGCTTAGGCTCGACCCTTGTGAACTGGACCGTCGACGCCCCGGTAGAGGTGCTGCCCGAGCTGCCGCCGCTGCCGCCCGACCTGCGGGCCCGCCTGGACAAGGCGCTCGGGCTCCCGGCTGCCCAGCAGCCCGAGTGGCCCGACCCCGTCCACGTCGCCCACGTGCGCACGGTGCTGGAGAGCGTGCCGCCGGTGACGCTCCCGCCCGAGATCGACCGCCTCCAGAGCCGGCTGGCCGACGTGGCCGAGGGGCGCGCGTTCCTGCTGCAGGGCGGCGACTGCGCGGAGACGTTCGTCGACAACACCGAGCCGCACATCCGCGCGACGATCCGCACGATCCTGCAGATGGCGATCGTGCTGACCTACGGCGCGTCGCTGCCGGTGGTGAAGATCGGCCGGATCGCCGGGCAGTACGCCAAGCCGCGCAGCGCGCCCATCGACGCGCTCGGCCTGCCGTCCTACCGCGGCGACATCGTCAACTCGCTCACCGCCGACCCGGTCGCCCGCATCCCCGACCCGTCCCGCATGGTGCGCGCGTACGCCAACGCCGGCGCCGCCATGAACCTGGTGCGCGCGCTGACCGCCACCGGCATGGCCGACCTCAGCCAGGTCCACGACTGGAACAAGGACTTCGTCCGCCAGTCGCCCGCCGGCGCCCGGTTCGAGGCCATCGCGGCGGAGATCGAGCGCGCAGTCCGGTTCATGGACGCCTGCGGGGTGGACGACCACAACCTGCACAGCGTCGAGTTCTACGCCTCGCACGAGGCCCTGCTGATCGACTACGAGCGCGCCATGCTGCGCCTCGACACCCGCGACGACCGGGACCCGAAGCTCTACGACGTCTCCGCGCACTTCCTGTGGGTGGGGGAGCGCACCCGGCAGATGGACGGCGCGCACGTCGCGCTCGCCGAGCTGATCGCCAACCCGATCGGGCTCAAGATCGGCCCGTCCACCACGCCCGAGCAGGCGGTGGAGTACGTGGAGCGGCTCGACCCGCACAACGTCCCCGGCCGGCTGACCCTGATCAGCCGAATGGGCAACGGCAAGGTCAGGGACGTGCTGCCGGGCATCGTGCAGAAGGTCGAGTCGTCCGGGCACAAGGTCATCTGGCAGTGCGACCCGATGCACGGCAACACCCACGAGTCCACCACCGGTTACAAGACCCGCCACTTCGACCGCATCGTCGACGAGGTGCAGGGCTTCTTCGAGGTCCACGGCGCGCTCGGCACCCACCCGGGCGGCATCCACGTCGAGGTCACGGGCGAGGACGTCACCGAGTGCCTCGGCGGTGCGCAGGAGATCTCCGACGCCGACCTGGCCGGCCGGTACGAGACGGCCTGCGACCCCCGGCTCAACACCCAGCAGAGCCTGGAGCTCGCGTTCCTCGTCGCGGAGATGCTGCGGGGCTGACCGACCCGGCTCAGATCGTCTCGAGCGTGACCGTGGCGCCGGGCTCCACCTCGGTGCCCGGCCGCGGATCCTGCCTGATCACGCGGTGCGCGCCGAGCCCGAAGAAGCTGCGATCGGACTCCTCGGCCTTCAACCCGAGCTCGGCCAGCGCGGCCTTCGCCTCCCCGTAGGACAGGCCGACGAGCCGCGGAACCGTCACCTTCTCGGGTTCGGGCCCCTTGGAGAGCACCAGCGTGACCGTGCCGCCGACGGCCAGCGCCGTGCCGGCGCCGGGTTGGGTGCGCGCCACCGTGCCCTCCGGCGCGGCCTCGCTGTACTCCCGGCTGCTCGCCTGGACGGGCTGCAGACCGGCCGCGCGGACGGCCTGCTCGGCGGCGGCGACCGTCGTGCCGGGGGCGATGGTGGGGACGGTCGGCCGTCCCGAGGAGACGACGACCCCCACCGTGCTGCCGCGCAGCAGCCGTGACTCCGGGGCCGGGTCGGTCCTCGTGACCACGCCGGCGGCGATCCGGTCGTCGACGGCAGTGGTGACGGTGCCGACGAGGTCGGCGGCTTCCAGGGCGCGCTCGGCCGCGGTCCGGTCCAGTCCGACGAGGGACGGCATCGCCGTCCAGCGCCCGCTGCCCATCCACCAGCCCATCAGGCCCAGCGCGAGCGCGATGACCAGCACGATGGCGATCCAGATCGCGAAGACCCGACGGCTGCGCCGCCGCGCCCGCACGTGCCGTGGCCCGTCCGGTACGGGTTCGCCGAACAGCGTGTGCCCCTGTTCGGACCGCGGCAGCGCGCGGGTGCCGGTCGCCGGTCGAGCTGTCCCGTCCAGCTCGCTTCGCGGCGCCTGCGGGACCGTGACCTGCTCCTCGATCGGGCGGGGCGGCGGGGCCGGCACCGGCACCCGCGGAACCTCCAGCGCGATCGCCAGCGCGTGCAGCTCGGCGAGCATCGCCGCGGCGTCGGCGGGACGCGCGACCGGGTCGCGGCGGGTGGCCCGCACCACCAGCTCGTCCAGCTCGGGCGGCACGTCGCCCGCGACGAGCGACGGCGGCGGCACGTCCGCGTTGACGTGGCGGTACGCCACCGACAGCGCCGTGTCGCCGGTGTACGGCGGCGCGCCGGTGAGCAGCTCGTAGAACAGGATGCCGGCCGCGTAGACGTCGCTGCGGCTGTCGGCGGCGCCCGTCGCGACCTGCTCCGGGGAGAGGTACGCCGCCGTCCCCATGATCATTCCCGCGTGGCTCTGCCCGGCCTGGGCCGCGGCCGTGACCAGCCCGAAGTCGGCCACCCGCAGCTCGCGAGCCGTGCTGATCAGCACGTTCTCCGGCTTGACGTCGCGGTGCACCATGCCGAGCCGGTGCGCCTCGGCCAGGCCGGACAGCACCCCGTCCATGACGGCGAACGCCGCCGGCACCCCGAGCGCGCCGCGGGCGCGCAGCACGTCGCGCAGCGTGCCGCCGTCGACCAGCTCCATGACGAGGAAGACCAGCGGCCCGCCGTCGGGGTCGGCGTGGTGGTCGATGCCGTGGTCGTACACGTCGACGACGGCGGGATGGTCGATGCGCGCCGCGGTGCGGGCCTCCCGTTCCACGCGCGCGCGGAACGCGGGGTCGCCGGCCAGCCGCGGGTCCATCACCTTCACGGCCACCGGACGGTCCAGCCGCGTGTCGAGCCCGCGGTGCACCACCGACATGCCGCCCCGTGCGATGACGGGCCCCAGCAGGTACCGGCCGTCGAGCAGCGTGCCGGTGGCGGGTGGGGCATTCACGCCCCGACGGTACCGTCCGCCCGATATCGGTCCGGTCGAACCCGGTGGCGTGGCGCAGGTTCTGTGGCAAGGTGTCGGGCTGTGAACCGGATGTGGCACGCGGTACCGGGTGGGATCGCGGCGTGAACGAGGTGTCCGAACTGTCCGCCGACGTGGAGGCGTTGCCGGTCAAGGCGGTCGCGGAGCTGCTGTCGGTGCCCGTCACCCGGGTGCACCAGCACGTTCGGGACGGGCTCTACCTCTCGTTCCGCCGCGACGGGGTCGCCCACGTACCGGCCGACTTCTTCGACGGCACGACCGTCGTCAAGGGTCTGCAGGGCACGATCGTCGTGCTCCGCGACGGCGGCTTCGCCGACCCGGAGATCCTGCGGTGGCTCTTCTCCGAGGACGACTCGCTGCCGGGCACGCCCATCGCGTCCCTGCGGGAAGGCCGTCACCGCGAGGTGAAGCGCCGCGCCCAGGCGATGGCCTTCTGACGGGTCGACGTCACCGCCAGCCCCTTCACCCACGTCCGAACATGTGCCGGGTTGGCGGCCTGACGGTGACGGTGGAGCTCCCGGCCCGCTGAGGTCCCAGCCAGGCCAGCACCTCCACCGTCCCCGAACCGTCAGGGATCGAGATCGACCACGCCCTTGCCGCTGGCGACGTCCAACGGCACGGAGACCTGGTCGTGGGCGATCAACCAGACGTCGTCGATCTTTCGCATGCCGTAGGTGACCCGGACCCACATGCCGTTCGTCTGCGCCCCGCTCGGCAGCGTGCCGCGCAGGCGAGCGAAAGCATGCCCGTACGCCACCTCGTCGCCCACGGTGAACGTCAGGTCGCGAACCTCGTAGGTCACGGTCTCGAAGAACTCGAACACCCGCGCCCAGTTCTCGAGTTTCGCGTCGATTCCGATGTGCTGGAGCGGCGGATCGACATCGAAGGACACGACGTCGTCCGTGTACAGCTGCCGCAGGGCCTCGAGGTCCTTGGCCCGCAGTGCTTCGACCACCTTGTCGATCTGCCCGCGGATCTCGACCTCGTCGCGGTCCGCCGGTGCTCGGAATTCGTCGGCCGTAGTCATCACTCGTCTCCTCAGGAATGGGCGGGAACGGTTTCGGCGGTGGCCCGCAGGGGGGCCATGGCGGTGCTCCAGGTGATGAGCTGGTCCAGCGTCTTGCCCAGGGCGGCGACATGGTGATCGCGTGGTGTGAAGGTGGTGCGGTTCTCGAAGTCGGTGAGCAGCGAGATCGTGACCTGGTAACCCACGTCGGCCATACCGAGCGTGCTGCAGACCGTCCGCAGCTGCACCACGGCTCGGGCGCCGCCGTTGACGCCGTAGGAGACGAAGCCGACCGCCTTGTTCGTCCATTCGGCGAACGCGTGGTCGAGCGCGTTCTTCAGCACTCCGGGCATCCCGCCGTTGTACTCCGGGGTCACCAGCACGAATCCGTCGAACGGAGCGATCCGCTCGGCCCAGGCGCGGGTGTGGGCATGGACCGACGGGCCGAACATCGGCGGCACCGGCTCGTCCAGGTGCGGCAGCGGGTGGTCGCGCAGATCGATCAGTTCGAACTCGGCGTCGTCGCGCTGTGACGCCGTTTCCAGGACCCACCGGGCGATCTGCTCGCCGTTGCGGCTGGGGCGGGTGCTGCCGAGGACGATGCCTATTCGGGTCATCTTCTGAACTCCTGTCATGGTTGCGATCGTCGACCGTCCGGCAACGACGTCGGCCGGAATGCCAGGTCGGAACGATCAGGCGAGGTCGTCCCGTTCCGACGGGAGCCAGGCCTGCAGGCTGATGGGATCGTCGTACCCGTCGAACCATCGGACGAAGGTGCGGCGCACCTCGTCGGTACCTCGGAACCGCAGCGGGGGCACGGCGTCGTGATGGACGATTCCGGGCGAGTAGTGCGACATCAGGAGATCGATGTCCTAGCTCCTAGGACTGCTGGGCGGCGCTTCGGAGAACTCGTCGACCTCGACATCGACGCTGGTCATCGTTCGACGTCCTTCGCGTGTCCCGTTGCCACGTGGGTGATCTCGGCTCGCATCCGCTCGTTCGGCGTCGCGATGTCCCACACCCGAACGGTGCCGTGCGCATCGGCGTAGGCCCCGGTGCCGCCGGTGATGGCCATGTCGAGCGGGCTCTCGCCGGTGACCCAGAGTGCTTGCATGGTCAGCGACCCCTGCTCGAGCTTGCCCGTGAGCAGGCACTGCGTGGTGATCTTGGCGCCGTCGATCTGGATGATCTGGCAGGAACCCCCACCTTGCCCCGCCCGGCGGCCGTCCTTGAGCAGCCAGCCGGAGTACACGTAGAGATCACCCACGCTGGGGCCGGCCGGCGCCAGGTCAGGGGCCGCGTACTGGTCGTTCTCGACCGCGAATTCCAGGATCTCGGTGTGCTCTGACGGGCTCGCCGAGCCGGCTTCCGCCCCGCAGGCGCTGAGCCCGCCGGCCAGCAGCGACCCCGCGACAACCGCGACGATGCTTCTCCTCAGCGCTGTCTTGCGATACATGATCTTCTTCCTCGTCTCGGGCTTCGTCCGACATCGAGAAAGATATGACGCCAAGAGCATCTTGACTAAGACCAATATGGCTATGGAGCTATAGCCGTGGAGGCATGGCCTCTCTTGGCATCCAGTCCCAGCCGATGATCGTGTCGCGCAGCCCGCGGGCGGCGGCCGAGAGGTGGCTGCCGGCGCCCCAGTACAGGGTGAGCGTGCGGCGGCAGTCCGGGGCGTCGACGGCGATCAAGGCGGCGGCCGAGGGGCTGGGGTTCAGGCGTGCGGCGAGGTCGGGGACGAGGCTGACGCCGAGGCCCGCCTTGATGAGCTCCGCGATGGCGCTCAGCTCGTCGCCCTCGCAGACGATCTTCGGGGTGAGGCCGCGGGCCGCGAAGAGCCGGTCGAGCAGCCGGCGATGCCAGTGCCCCTCGCCGGCGGCGATGAAGGGTTCGTCGGCGAGTTCTTCGATGGTCACCAAGGTTCGGCCCGCCAGCGGGTGATCGAGCGGAGTGGCCAGCCACATCGGCTCGTCCAGCAGCGGGACGGCTTCCAGCCCGTCGGGGTGGATCGGCTGGGAGGCGACGCAGAGGTCGACGTCGTGGGCCAGGAGGCGGCGGGCCATCTCCGCGGCAGCGGTCTGGCGCAGTTCGACTTCGACGCCAGGACGAGCCCGCTTGAACGCCGTGAGAGGCCCGATGAAGGTGAGGAAGGTTTCCGAGGCCAGTCGCACGGTGCCGAAGGTCCCGCTGCTGGCCTCGGCGACGGCCCGCCGGCCTGCTTCGAGTTCGCCGAGCGCGCGTTCGACGTAGTCGCGGAAGAGCTTGCCGGCGTCGTTCAGCCGGAGCCGCCCGGCCCGATCGAACAGCGGCGTGCGGAGCTCGCCCTCCAGGCGGGCGATCGTGCGGCTCAGCGACGGCTGGGCGACGCGCAGCTCGTCGGCTGCGTGGCTGAGGTGTTCCAGTCGCGCCACCACGAGGAACTGCCTGAGCGAGTTCAGGTCCACTGCGCCATGCCTTTTCCGTCATAACCACATATCAATACTGATCTTAGACACGATAGCTCCGCCGGCATAGCTTCGAGGCGAGACAAGGACAAGCAAGGGAGGACGCCCATGGTGATGCGGGCCCTCGTCAGCGCGCACGTGGTCGCGATCCTCGCCCAGCCCGTGTTCGCCGGCGTGTACCTGAGCGGTGACTTCGACGGCCTGAGCTGGCATGCGATCGGCGCGGACGTCGTCACCTCGATCGGCTATCTGCAGCTGATCGCCGCGGTCGTGGTCTGGGTCCGGGCGCGCCGGGCGTGGCCGTTCCTCGCCACGCTGGCCGTGGTGACGGCCGAGACGGTGCAGTACTTCGCGGGGCTGGACGGGGCGCTGTGGCTGCACTTCCCGCTGGGCGTGCTGACGATCGCCGGACTCGTCCTGCTGTTCGTCGCCGTGTGGCAGCAGCCGACCTCCCGCCAGGAGGCCACCGGTGCGTGAGCTGACCATGACCCGGCGCCAGGTGCTGGGCATCGGCGGGGCGCTCGGGCTGATGGCGGCGACCGGGCTGTCGAGCACGGCCGTCCTGTCCCGCCGCCCCGCGACGACCGGTGCCGAGCTGCGCAGCGCGGTGCCGCTGCCTGCCGCGTTCACGGTGCCGTTGCCGCTGCCGCCCGTACTGGAGCCGGTCGGCGCCGACCGGTACGAGATCACCCAGCGCGAGACGGTGCTGGAGATCCTGCCGGGCATCAAGACTCCCTTGTGGACGTACAACGGCACGTTCCCGGGTCCGGTGATCGAGGCTCGTCGCGGCCGGCCGGTCACCGTGACGCACCACAACCAGCTGCCCGTGCCGACCGTCGTGCACCTCCACGGCGGCCGGACCCCGCCGGAGTCCGACGGGTACCCGACCGACCTCGTCCTGCCCGACGGCTGGCCCGACCCGAGGTTGGGGATCGTCGGGATGCACGGCACGCACGGGATGCACATGCCGACGATGTCCGATCCACGGGCGGTGGTGACGAGGCTGACGCGGGACTACACGTTCCCGACGGACCAGCGGCCGGCCATGCTCTGGTACCACGACCACCGGATGGACTTCACCGCGCCCGCGATCTGGCGGGGACTCGCCGGGCTGCACATCATCCGCGACGACGCCGAGGACGCGCTCGGCCTGCCCGCGGGGCCGCGCGAGTTGCCGCTCGCGATCATGGACCGCGCGTTCGACGGCGACGGCAACCTCGCCTATCCTGCCCTCGACCCCGCTCTGCGGGGACAGCCGGGCGTCCGCGCCCCCTACCTGGCGGGTGTGCTCGGCGACGTGATCCTGGTCAACGGCGCGCCGTGGCCGGTGCACGAGGTCGACGCGGCCCGGTACCGGCTGCGTTTCCTGAACGCCTCGAACGCCCGGCACTACGAGCTCGAAGCGGTCACCGACGACGGGCGGCGTCTCGATCTCGTCCAGGTCGGCGCCGACCAGGGTCTGCTCGCGGGGCCGGTCACCCACCGGTCCCTACCCATGGCCCCGGCCGAACGCTACGACGTCGTCGTCGACTTCGGGTCCGTCCCGGTCGGCAGCCGGGTCACGATCACCAACCGGCTCGGCTCGGGCCGGACCCGTGACGTGATGGCCTTCCGGGTCGCCCGTCGCGCTGCTGACGACAGCCGCGTTCCCGCTGTCCTGTCGAACGACCTGCCCACCTGGAGCCGGTCGGACGCCGTGCGGGTTCGGGACTTCTCGTTCCGCGCCGGGCGGATGAACGACGGTCACGGCTGGCTGATCGGCGGGCTGCCGTTCGACCCCGCCCGTTCCGACGTCACCGTCGGTCTCGGCGACGTCGAGGTGTGGCGGCTGGTCGCCGACGTCCAGCACCCCGTTCACCTGCATCTGGTCGGGTTCCGGGTGTTGTCGCGTGGCGGGAGGCCGGCACTGCCCCACGACGCCGGTCTCAAGGACACGATCTCCCTGCAGCCGGGCGAGTCCGCGGAGATCATCACCCGCTTCGACGGTTATCGCGGGCGGTACCTGTTCCACTGCCACAACGCCGAACACGAGGACATGGGGATGATGGCGAACCTGGAGATCGTGTGAACGCGACCCGCACGAGGTAGACCGACACAGGCGCGGCGCAGTCGCGGCCGGATGCGGTGCGCGACCGGGGCGAAGGCGTCCAGTTCCGCTCACGTCCAGCGCACCATCCCGACGCCGCGTTCGCGCGTACCGTCACCGACCGCGAGCGGGCGTGGGGCTTCCTCGCGGCGATGCGGAGATGGCCGGGTGTGCCGTCGGCCAGACGCGTGCTGGAGTTCGCCGACGGGCGCAGCGGCGGAGTCGGCGAGTTCCGCAGTCGCGTCCTGATCGCCGCGCCTGGGCTGCCCACGGCTGACGACGGCGAGGTCGGCGCGGCGGTGCAGTTCCACGACGGGCGGAGTGCCCGCTCGCCGCCCGTCAGGCGGGCGTTCCGGCAAACCCACCGCATCGATGTGTGTGACGTCGGGGGTCACCAGCGCGCGCCGACCCGCGCGGCCAGTGCCCGCACCAGCGCGGGACCGGCCACTGCCGCGCGCCGGGTCTTCGACACCGTCACGCGGCGGTGCAGGGGGTAGCGGGCGCGCTCCAGCTCGTCCAGGATCCGCCGGTAGAGCACGAACGCGGCGCCCACGCACGCCCGCGACACCGGCTCCAGCAGCGCGATCCCCGGCCTGGCCTGCGCGTACACGCCGCGGGTGTGCGCCGCGACCTCGCGCAGCGCGGCCAGCACCCGCGGGTCGGTGCGGCGGGTGCGGCGGCACCACACGAGCAGGTCGCGGTCGACGCCGTGCGCCGAAAGGACGTCGGCGGGCAGGTAGAGCCGGCCGCGGTCGAGGTCCTCGCCGACGTCGCGCAGGAAGTTCGTCAGCTGGAACGCGACGCCCAGCGCGGCGGCCGCGGGCTCGGCCTCGGCGCGCGGCACCACCGTGCCCAGCACGGGCAGCATCTGCAGCCCGATGACGGCGGCCGAGCCGTGCATGTAGGTGCCCAGGTCGTCGAACGTGGCGTAGCCGGCGACGGTGGTGTCCATGCGCATCGACGCCATGAAGTCGCGGAAGTGCGCGGCGGCGATCCCGTAGCGGGCGGCGGTGTCGGCGACGGCCCGCACCACGGGCTCGGCGTCGGCGGATGGCCGGCCGGCCAGCGCCGCCTGCAGCCGCTCGTCGAGCCGGTCGATGCGGTTCCGGCGCTCCCCGGGTGCGGCGTCGTCCAGGCTGTCGACGATCTCGTCGGCGAAGCGCGCGAAGCCGTAGAGCGCGTGCACGGCCGGCCGGCGCGCCGGCGGCAGCAGCCGGGTGGCCAGGAAGTACGTGCGACCGTGACGCGCGAACAGCGCCCGGCAGCTGCGGTAGTCCTGCTGCAGCTGCGCGTCGGTGATCCCGGCGGCGGCGAGCTCGGCGAGCTCAGCCCGCGTGCTGCTGGGCACCGGCCGGTGTGGGGCCAGCCGGTTCCTCCACCGGGACGGGCGGGGTGATCGCGGGCGCCTCGGGCGTCGGCACGGCGGTCAGCGTCGGGGGTGACGTGACCCGGGTGCGTGCTCCGGCCGCGAGGCGCAGCGGGTCGACGCGGGCGAGCGAGACGGCGGCCAGCAGCGACAGCGCCGCGCAGAACAGCAGGTACGGCGGGTTGTAGAGGGCGTCCTCGCCGGCGGGGTAGTAGCAGATCACCAGCATCGGCGAGACGAACGCCACGAGCTGCAGCCAGCGCAGCGAGAGCGCGGTGGCGGCCAGCAGCGTGAAGCCCCAGCTGACGTACCACGGCAGCAGCGCGGGGGACAGGATCGCGACGAGCAGCAGCACGACACCGGCCCGACGGATCGCGTCGGGGCCGCCGTCGCGGGCCGCGAGCCACTGCTTGACGGCCACCACGACCAGGATGATCACGCCGATGGCCCGCATGACGTTGACGAACGGCTGCTTCGGCACCGTCACGAAGATCGACACCAGGGAGTGCAGGAGCTCGCCGGCGCCGGTCGGCAGCGACATCCAGTTCACGATCATCGACGGCGCGGACAGCGCCGGCAGCCAGCCCAGGTCGACGCGCGCGGCCAGCGTGCACGCGGCGAAGGTGACGCCGAAGACGACCACGCCGGCGCCGATCGCCTTCAGGATCCGCACGAGCTGGGTGCCGTGCATCTGCATCGCCCACAGCAGCACCAGGAACGGCAGCGCGACCGCAGCGCTCGCCTTCACGGCCATCGACATCGTGACGAGCGCGACGCCCAGTGCCGGGCCGGCGTCGCGGCCGGCGATCTCGACACCGCGCAGCGCGACCCAGGCGCCCGCGCACAGCAGGCCGATGACCAGCAGGTCGTTGTGGCCGCCGCCGATCATGAGGATGACCATGACCGGGTTGGCGATCAGGGCCCAGACGGCGACGGGCACCCGGCCACCGAGGCGGCGGGTCAGCCCGGGCAGCGACCACACCAGCAGCGCCAGGCCGGGCAGCAGCGCGATCCGCATCAGGAACACGCCGAGGATCATGTTGTCGCCGACGATCGCGGCGACGCCCTTCGCGACCAGGATGAACAGCGGCCCGTACGGCGCCGGGGTGCCCTGCCAGAACGAGTGCACGTTGTCCGCGATCACGCCCGGCATCGCGTCCGGCCCGACGGCGTACGGGTCGAACCCGAACAGCGGCAGCGCGCCCTGGGCGAGGTAGCTGTACACGTCGCGGGTGAACAGCGGCGGCCCGAACAGCAGCGGGAACGTCCAGACCAGCGACGTCGTGAGCACCGCGCGGCCCCCGGTGCGGCCGGCGAGCACGTCGCGGCCCAGCCGGATCCAGGCCCACACCATCAGCCCGACCCCGCCGTAGACGAGGAACGCGGCCAGCTGGTTGCCGTGCCCGTAACGCCAGAAACCGAGCGGCGAGTTGGTCAGGATCGGGTCGCGGACGAGCACACCCCCGGCACCGAACGAACCGACCAGCATCATCAGGGACGCGACGAACCCGAGGAGCAGCGGGCCACGGGACGGCCGCCCCAGCCGGTCACTCCAGGTCCGCGCGACGTCCACCGCGGGTGGCGCCGGCTCGTCGACCGGTGGTGAGAGACTCATGACGCGGTCCATGCTGCCACGACCGGTCCTGGCCCCTTCCCCCCGGGGCCGGCCCGCGGGCGGTGGTCGCGCGGCTGCGCTCAACGACCCCCGGTGATCCGTTCCGCGGCCAGCCGACCTGAGATCAGCACGGGCGGGATGCCCACCCCCGGCGTGGTGCCGCAGCCGGCGAGCACCACGTTGGGCAGCCGCCGCAGCAGGTTGCCGGGGCGGAACGGGCCCGTCTGGGCGAACGTGTGCGCGAGCGAGAACGGGGTGCCGGCGGTCATCCCGGCCGCCGTCCAGTCGTCCGGCGTGACGATCCGCTCCACCTCGACGGCGTCGGCGAGCGCGCCGAGTCCCGGATGGTTGCGTGCGGCGAGCGTGGTGAGGATCTCGTCGCGGTAGGCCTGCGCGCGCCCCGACCAGTCGCGGGGACCGATCACCGTGTTCGGGCACGGGGCGAGCACGAACAGCTGGTCGGCGCCGTCGGGGGCGAGCGTCGGGTCGGTCGCCGTCGGCCGCGTCACGAGCAGCGACGGGTCGGACATGGGCCGCCCCTCGTCGACGATCTCGGCGAACGTGCGCTCCCACGCGCCACCGAACGAGATCGTGTGGTGCGCCGCCGCCGGGCGAGACTCCCGCAGCCCGAGGTGCAGCACGACCGCGCTCGGCGCGAACCGCAGCGGCACCGGCCGCCGCGGCGCCCCGCCGACCAGCGCGTAGCTCGTGGCCAGCTCCGCGGTGAGCACGACGGCGTCGGCCGCCAGCACGTCGGAGTCGGCGGACGGATCGCCCGTCGGGCGGTGGCGGACCCCGGTGGCGCGGCCGTGCGCCCGCGTGAGCCCGACAGCCGTGCGCCCGTAGTGGATCTTCCCGCCGGCGGCGCGCACCGCGTCGGCGAGCGCCGTCCCGACCGCGCGCATCCCGCCCCGGGGGAACCACACCCCGGCCACGGTGTCCATGTAGGCGATCACGCCGTACGCGCCCAGCGCCCGCGCCGGCGCCACACCGGCGTAGAGGGCCTGGAAGGAGAAGATGCGGCGCAGCCGCTCGTCGGGCAGGAAGCGGGCCACGCGCGGGCCGAGCCGGCCGAACCCGCCCAGCGCCGCCAACCGCACCAGGTCCGGGCCGAGCAGGCCGAGCGGGGAGTCGTGGTTGGCGCCGATGAACCGGTCGATCTCCGCGCGGTAGAGGGCGCCCAGCCAGTCGCGGAGCCGGCGGTACCCGGCCACCGACGCCGGCCCGCACGTCCGGCCGATCTCGTCGGCCATCGCGGCCGCGTCGGTGTGCACGTCGATCGTGCTGCCGTCCGCGAAGTGCGCGCGGTACGCCGGGTCCAGCCGCACCAGGTCCAGCCGCTGTTCGAGGCGCTCGCCGACCGCGGCGAACGCCTCCGCCAGCAGGCCCGGCATGGTGAGCACGGTCGGGCCGGGATCCATCCGCCAGGTGCCGCGCTCCGTCGTCAGGTCCAGCCGGCCGGCCCGGCCGCCCGGGTGGTCGGCCCGTTCGACCACCGTGACGCGGCGCCCTGCACCCAGCAGGTGCAACGCGGCCGACAGGCCCGCGTACCCCGCACCCACGACGACGACGTGGTCGGTGCGGCCGGGCACCCGGCGAGCGCTCCGGCTCACCGCCGCCGTCGGGTGGCCGTGACGGCCAGCTCGGCCAGGCGCGACGCCGCGGGCTCGGCGACCCGCGCCGCCGACAGGCAGTCCAGCGCGGACCCGGTCAGCGCCGCGATCCGCTGCTCGACCGCCTGCACCGCGCCCAGCTCCGAGAACAGGGTGCGCATCCGTTCCACGCCGGCCTCGTCCAGGCGGGCGTCGCCGACCGCGCGCACGACCGCCTCACGGGCCGCGGTGTCGCCACGCCGCTCGGCCCGCTCGACGGCCAGCGCGACCAGCAGCGTCCGCTTGCCCTCGCGCAGGTCGTCGCCGGCCGGCTTGCCGGTGACGGCGGGGTCGCCGAACACCCCGAGAAGGTCGTCGCGCAGCTGGAACGCCACGCCGATCTCGGCGCCGAACCGCCGGTAGGCCGCGATCAGGTCGACGGGGGCGCCCGCGATGGCGGCACCGAGGTGCAGCGGACGCTCCACCGTGTACGCGGCCGTCTTGTAGCGGTCGATCTGCAGCGCGGCACGGGCCGACAGGTCACCGGTCGCCTGGTGCAGCACGTCGAGGAACTGGCCGCCCAGCACCTCCGTGCGCATGGCCTGCCACGGCTCGGTGGCCCGCTCCAGCGCCATCGCGGACAGCCCGCTGGAGCGGAACAGGTCGTCCGCCCACGCCAGGGCCAGGTCGCCGAGCAGCACCGCGGCGGCGGCGCCGAACCGGGCCGGGCGGCCCGACCAGCCTGCGCGGGCGTGCCGCTGCGCGAACGTGATGTGCACGGTCGGGCGACCCCGCCGGGTCGCCGAGGCGTCGATCAGGTCGTCGTGCACGAGCGCACAGGCCTGGACGAGCTCCAGCGCCGCGGCCGCCCGCAGCACCGCGTCGGCCTCGGGGGACTGCTCGTCGCCGCCCGCGCCCAGCCAGCCCCACCAGGCGAACGTCGGGCGGATGCGCTTGCCGCCGCCCAGCACGAACGCCGCCAGCGCGTCGACGGCCTCGGCGAACGCCGGGTCGATCGCTGCCGCACCGCGCCGCCGGACGTCCAGGTACTCGGCGAGGGCAGCCTCGATCCGCCCGGTCAGCTCGCCGTCGTCCGAGGCCGGGGCCGCCGGCGGACCGGGCTGGTGCCCGGCGCGGGTCACTGCCCTGCCTTCGGGTCGTCGCTGGTGGATCGGGGGGCCACGGGATGGAGGGTAGCCGTCCGTGCCGTTCCGCGCGGGCTCACCGCCCGATCGAGGTCCCCCGACGGAAGGCCGGGAGGGTGTCGACGGCACCTCCCGTGGCGCGCCGTCCTCGCCCGCGACGGGCCGCAGATCACTAGGCTCGGGGCATGCACGGGCCAGGATCGCGAGGGGTGGCATGACGGCAACGGGTGGTTCCGGCCAGGAGCGCGGGCGCCGGGTGACCGAGCGCATCGCCGTGACGCGACCCACGTTCTCCGTCGAGTTCTTCCCGCCGAAGGACGCGGCCGGCGAGGTGGAGCTGTGGCGCGCCATCCGCCGCCTCGAGGGGCTCGACCCGGCGTTCGTCTCCGTCACCTACGGGGCCGGCGGCTCCAGCCGCGACCGCACGATCCGGGCCGTCGAGCGGATCGCCACCGAGACGACGCTCGTGCCGATGGCGCACCTCACCGCCGTCTCGCACTCGGTGGCCGAGCTGCGCCACGTCATCGGCTCCTTCGCCGCCGTCGGCGTGCCGAACGTGCTCGCCGTGCGGGGCGACCCGCCCGGCGACCCGCTGGGCGAGTGGATCGCCCACCCCGAGGGTCTGCAGTACGCCGACGAGCTCGTGCGGCTCGTGCGCGAGCTCGGCGACTTCTGCGTCGGCGTCGCGGCGTTCCCGTACGGCCATCCGCGCTCGGCCGACCTCGACGCCGACCTGGAACGGCTGGTCGCCAAGTTCCGGGCGGGTGCCGACTTCGGCATCACCCAGCTGTTCTTCGACCCCGGGAGCTTCCTGCGGCTGCGCGACCGGCTCGCCGCGGCGGGCGTCACCGAGCCCGTCCTGCCGGGGATCATGCCGCTGCTGTCGGTGCGCACGCTGCAGCGCGCGCCCGAGCTCTCGGGTGCCCCGGTGCCCGCCGCGCTCACCGCGCGGCTTGAGCGGTTCGCCGACGACCCGGCCGCGTTCCGCGCCGCCGGCATGGAGGCGACGGCGCAGCTGTGCGCCGACCTCGTCGCCGAGGGCGTGCCGGTGCTGCACTTCTACACGCTGAACCGCTCGCCGGCGACGGCCGAGCTCGTGCGCATGCTCGACCTCGCCCCGGCGACGGCCGCCGGGCAGCCCGTCGGGGCGCCGGTCAGCGGATCGGCGGGCTGACCGGCGGGTTGCGCGTGCGGCGCGCCACCAGCACCACGGTGCCCGCCGCCACCACGACCACCCCGGCCAGCAGCAGCGTCCAGTTCAGCGGCGAGGGCGCGTTCGGGTCGGCGTAGGCCACGACCGCGCTGAAGTCGCCCACCTCGCCGGGGGTGAAGACCCAGCTCACCGTCGTGTCGTCGATGTCGCCGTTGGCGTCGACGACGTCGCCGGGGAAGCTCATCTTGAGCTGGAAGTCCGCCCGGTCCACCGACACGGTCGTGAGGTCGACCGCGCCCGAGACCAGCACCCGTCCACCCAGCCGGCGGATCTGGAACGTCGCCTGCTTCCCGCGCGTGCCCGCCGCCGTCGTCAGCGCGGCCACCTGCTCGAACGACAGCCGGGAGAAGCGCAGCACCGAGCCGGTGTAGTTGTCCTGCTGGTAGGCCGTCACGGTCACGCGGTCGGCCAACCCGGGGGGCAGCGTGATCGACGGGCCCTTGTCGGTCGGCGACGTGGGCGGGGTGGCCACGACGATCTCGCCGGTCACGGTGTCGTCGGGCTGGACGGCGAGCGCGGCCCGGACCCGGGCACAACCGCTGAGCAGCCCCGTCGCGAGGATCACCGCGAGCAGGAGGACGCCGAGGACGCGGCGACGGCCCATGGCGGAGGTCGGTGACGGGGCCGGGGGACGCACGGGCCTCATCGTGCCATCCCGGTCAGGCGGGTCCGGGGTCCGTCCCGAGCTCCGCCGCCGGCGGATCGAGCGGCAACGTGCGGCCGAGCACGGCGAACGGGCGGGTGTCGCCGGTGAAGCGGTGGTCGCGCAGGACGTCCCGGAAGCCGAGCCTGCGGTAGAGCCGCCACGCCCGGCCCGGGGTGGCGGCGCCGTACTCGGGCGTCGAGAGGAGCACGTGCGAGCGGTCGCTGCCGGCCACGAGCGTGCGCAGCAGGCTCTCGCCGAGCCCGGAGCCCTGCGCGTCCGGGCGCACGTGCAGCTCCGTGAGCTCGAAGTAGTCGCGCACCCAGCCCGGGTCGCCGCCGGGCGTGGTGCGGAGACCCCGACGGACCTCCTCGAACCACCACTGGCCCGGTCCGCCCGGATAGCCGTAGGCGATGCCGAGCAGCGCGCCGGTGTCGTCGACCCAGCCGACCGCGCGCCAGCCAGGACGGCGGACGTGGTCGAGCCACAGCGCCCGGCGCTGCCGCGCCGTGCTGGGCGGGTAGCCCATCGCGGAGACGTAGACCTGCAGGGCCTCGTCGAGGCGGGCGGCGAGGTCCTCTGGTCCGAGCTCGACGAGACGGCGCGCAGGTGCCGTGGTCACGCCCTCCATCTCACCACGCCGTCGCGGTGCGGGCACGGTGTCGCCCCGGCTTGACTCCGGACCGCCGGCATGGCCTACTGGAGACATCGAACATTAGTTCGATCACGCTGGGCCCGGCAGGCGGGCGGGGGAAGCGCTCCGCCTGCCGGGCCGTGTCGCCGGGGGCTCCGGGGAGGGGATGTGCAGACCGTGGACACGTGGGCGCGTGTGTTCGGATCGCGGGAACCGGCCTCGATCCAGGTGCGCTACCAGGACGGCGAGCCGGTCGAGTTCGAACGCCGGCCACTGCGCAAGGGATCGCGGTTCCTCGTCACCGACGTGCGCCGCCGCTGGATCGAGACCTCGCCCTGGCCGTTCCCGTCGCCCGAACCGATCGGCGGCGACCAGCTGCGCTGCTGGCACGTCGTCGCCAGGGCCGCCGACGACCCGCAGGCCGACCCGCGCGAGTTCGTGCTGCGGATGCGGTCCGGGCCGGGCGTCTGGGACCTCGTCCGGGTCCGTGAATGAGCAGCCGAGTCTCCGGGAGGAGTGCACCATGACCGTCACCGACCATCGGCCCGCCATCGGGTCCCGGGTGCCCGCGCCGCGGCGCGCGCCCGTCTCGCCACCCGTGTCCCGCAGCGCGCTCGCGCTGCTCCGGCAGGCCGCGGAAGGGCTCGCCGAGGCCCGACGCGACCCGGCCCCGCTCGTCCGCTACCCGGCCGCCTACCTGGCGGCCCTGCGGGCGGCCGCCGCCGTGCTCGCCGTGCGGGCAGCACCCGCCGCACCGCCCAGCCGGCGGCGCGGCAGCCGCAACGTCTGGCAGCTCACCGCCGAGGTCGCACCGGAGCTGGGGGAGTGGGCCGCGTTCTTCGCCGCCTGCTCCGCCACCCGGGCTGCGGCCGAAGCGGGCATCGCCCGGCTCGTCGGCCGCCGGGAGGCCGACGACCTGCTGCGCCAGTCCGAGGAGTTCGTGGAGCTGGTGCGGGGGATGCTCACCGGCTGACCCGTTCAGCCGGCGTCGGCTCAGTGCGTCGGCTCAGTGCGTCGGCTCAGTGCGTCGGCGGCGGGGCGGCCAGCTCGGCGCGGCGGGCCGAGCGCAGGAGCCGGCCCAGGAGCCCGGTGAAGACCGCCGAGATCTCCCGCGCGCCCGGCGTGTCCCACCGCTGGATCGGCAGGCACGCACCCTGCGCCTGCTGCACGGCCGAACGGTCGGGCAGCACGCCCGTGAACACCAGCGGCCCGAACAGCTCGCGCAGCTCGTCGATGCGGAACGCGTGCTCGGTGTTGCGCGGACGCACCCGGTTGATCAACACCCCGAGCGGCTGCAGCTCCGGGTTGCCCCGGGCCCGCTCCGCCTGCACCGCGTCGAACGCCCGCTGCACCCCGGACACCGCGAACATCGTGGGATCCGTCACCAGCACCGCACGATCCGCCGCGGCCAGCGCGCTGCGCGTGAGCTGCCCCAGCGACGGCGGGCAGTCGATGATCACGAGTCGGTACGGGCCGGCGAGGTCCTCGTCGGTGGCCTCCAGCCGTTCGAGCGCCCGGCGCAGCCGGGTCAGCTGCGTGCCGCTCGGGTCGGGATGGTTGTGCCGCTCGCTCTGCTCCGCCCCCACGAGGACGTCGAGACCCTCGCCCCAGCCGCTCGGTGCGATCGCCCGGCGTACCACCGACGGGCGCGGATCGTCCAGCACATCGGCCACCGTGGCGGCCGTCGGGCCGACGTCGAGCGCGATCGTGGCGTTGGCCTGCGGATCCAGGTCGACGACCAGCGCGGGCACGCCGTGCTGCTGCGCGGCGCCGGCCAGTCCGAGCGCCACCGTCGTCTTGCCCACACCGCCCTTGAGGCTCAACGCGGCGACCACCAGCACCCGGCCAACGTACTCTGTGCTTGTTCGGCCGCGCCTGCGGCGCTCCCGCCTCGCGCACTCGTGTGACCGACGCTGCAACCAGCACCTCGCAGACCTCAGGTCGACCTCGCAGGAGGTCGAACCTCTGCGAGGACGCCTCAACCTCTGCGAGGTCCACCGTCGACCCTGGCTGGTTCGCGACCTTCGGGCCCCGGTCGCGCCGGCGACGGCGCCCGAGGGCCGTGTCCTAGGCTGCCGCTGTGCAGGCAGGTGATCGCGCCGGAGGCGGCCAGGTGTTCCGCGCGGTCGCGGCCGAGGTGGCTGCCGCGCAGGAGCGCGCGCCGGGTGCGGCGCCCGCCGTGCTGGACGTCGGCGGCGGCAGCGGGGCGTGGGCCGTTCCGCTCGCCCGGCTCGGGTGCGCGGTCACCGTCGTGGATCACAGCCCCAACGCGCTGGCCGCGCTGCAGCGGCGCGCCCGGGAGGCCGGGGTCGATCGCCTGGTCACCGCGGTCCAGGGCGACGTCGACGCGCTGGCCGACGCGGTGCCGGTCGGCGGGGCCGACCTGGTGCTGGGGCACGGCCTGCTCGAAGTGGTCGACGACGCCCGCGCCGCCGTCGCCGCGCTCGCGGCGGCCGGGAAGCCCGGTGGCGCGGTGTCGGTGCTCGTCACCGGCCGGCTGGCCGCGGTGCTGGCCCGCACGATCGCCGGCCGCCTGACCGAGGCGCGCACACTGCTCACCGATCCCGACGGCCGCCTCGGCGAGCGCGACGGCGTGCGCCGCAGGCTCGACGCCGGCCCGCTGCGGACCCTGCTCGAGGACGGCGGGCTGCTCGTCGAGCTGCTGCAGGGCGACGGCGTGCTGGAGAGCTGGGTGCCTGGTTCGGCACGCGACGACGGCCCGGGTCTGGTCACGGAGCTGGAGGCACTCGGGGCAGGGGAGCCGGGGCTGCTGGCCGTCGCCCCCCGTCTGCACGCGCTGGCGCGGCGGCCACTCGCATGACGGAGAGTCGTGACGCCATCGTGATGTCAAGCATCAGGATCTGACGTCATAATGGTGTCTTGGCGACGTCTACGCGGCCATCGATACATCCGATCCGGCCGCTTGAAGAGTCCGGGTAGTCGCAACGCTGTCGGACTCGTATCCTGATGAGTAACCGCCCGTCCTGGGCGGTTGTCGCGTCGTTCCGGCACCAGGGATGATGACCGACTGGATGACAAGTGCCGGAGGCCAAGCGATGCCCCTCTCCGAGCACGAGCAGCGGCTGCTCGAGCAAATCGAGCGCGCGCTCTACGCCGAGGACCCCAAGTTCGCCTCCACCGTGCGCGGGAAGGGGTTGGGCAGACCGACCCGCCGGCGCCGGTTCCAGGGTGCGGCCATATTCGTTGTCGGGCTGGTGCTCCTCGTCGTCGGGGTGGCGGTGCGCCAGCTGTGGCTCGGCGGCCTCCCGGTGCTGAGCATCGTCGGGTTCCTCGCGATGCTCTCCGGCGCGGTCCTCGCGGTCACGTCGATCGGGTCCGGCGGCCAGCAGGGCGCCGAGAAGAAGTCGTCCGACGCGGAGAAGGAGCGCGGCGGGTTCACCGGCCGCATGGAAGAGCGCTTCCGCCGCCGCTTCGAGCAGGAGTAGCAGCTCTCAGGTCTTCTCGACGGGCCGTCGCACCGGATCACCTCCGGGGTGGCGGCCCGTCGTGGTTCTCAGGTGTGGGCCGGCACGCGTTCCTCGTCGGGGACCGATCCGGCGCCGCGGCGCAGGACGGAGCGGGGGAGCACCCGCTCGCGCAGGGTCAGCGGGGTGCCGGCGACGATCGCCTCCCGGACGACCCGCACCGGCTCGACGAGCTCACCCGGCGCGGGATGCCCGCCGCCGTACCAGCTGGCCTCGACGGATCCGACGACGTGCCGAAGCGCGGTCTGCGCCTCCGAGTCGAGCCGGTGCTCGCGGATCATGCGGCGGGCCGTGCCGCGGACGGTGTCGCTCGATCGGGTGATCAGGTCGCGGTCGGCCGACTCGGCCAGCAGCTCCTCCCAGGCCGCGGCCGCGGCTCCTTGACCGCCGCCGGCCACGGCGGCGAGCCGCTGCCCCCGCTGCCGCCGGCGCAGGATCGACGGTGCCGCCCCCGCGAGCCCGAGCGCCCCCAGGACGAGCACCACCACGAACGGCCACAGCGGGAGGCCGCCACCGGCCGGGTCGTCGGCGGCTGCCGGCACCTGCGGCTCGGACGGCGGCGGCGGCTCGGCCACCGGTGCGGTGTCCGGCCCCTTCGCGTCCGGTGCCTGCTCGTCCTGCGGATCGGTGCCGCCGGCCTGCCGTTCGGCGAGCGCCTCCGCGACGTAGGGCGGGGTGATGGTGCGGCCGTCGGCCAGCGGGGTGGGGTCGAACGTGGTCCACCCGACGCCGGCGACCCACGCCTCCACCCAGGCGTGGGCGTCGGAGGTGCTGACGACGCGCCGGTCGCCGTCCTGGACGCCGCCGGTGAACCCGATCGCGACGCGGGACGGCACGCCGACGGCGCGCAGCATCACCGCCATCGCGGACGCGTACTGCTCGCAGAACCCGCGCTTGCCCACCGTGAGGAACTCGACGAGGGCGTCGTCGCCGCCGCTCGGCGCCGTGGACAGGTCGTAGTGGAACTGCGTGGCCGGCCCGGTGAAGTACTCCTGCAGCGCGACGGCCTTGTCGACGGCGGTGTCGGCGTCGCCCACGACCTGGCGGGCGATGTCGCGGACCCGCGGGTCCACCCGCGCGGCGTCGAGGAACTCCGAGCCGGGACCCGGACCGCGCGCGTCGCGCAGCTGCTGCAGGGTCGGCTGCGTCAGCAGGGTGCGCTCGGTCCACCCCTGCTCCTGGCGGGGCCGGGCGGTGTAGGCGGTGCCGTCGCGGACGTCGTACGACCAGCGGTTCGCGGTCAGCCCGCCGACGCCGAGGGGCTGGCCGTAGAGGGGGAGCCAGTAGTCGCGGAAGGCGAGGTTGGTGATCGTGACGTCGGCGATGTCGCCCCCGGCCGGGTCGGCGGTGAGCGTGCCGGGCAGGGGCGGCCCCGGATCGGGCGGTGCGACCGTCCAACCCGACTGGGGCTGGAAGTCCCGCAGGGTGAGCGCGCGCAGGTAGGTGGGTCGGGGGAGGCCGCCGACCGCGAACAGCTGCGTCGGCTCGCTCTGGGTGAGCTGGCCGCGCAGCGCGGCGAACGGCGACAGCCCGACCCCCGTCGATCCGCCCGATCCGCCCGGCCCGTCGAGGTCGGCGAACCGTCCGGCAGTGCCGACGAAGCCGGTGACGGACCCGACCGCGAGCGCCAGCACCCCGCCCACGACGACGAGCGCGACGCCGCCCACGAGCTGCCGGCGAGCGCCTCGTCGGGCGACGAGGAGCAGGCCGAACCCGGCGGCGGCGGCGCCCATGGCCCACCACGGCAGCAGGGCGTCGGCCAGCGCCGCGGGCACCGCGAACGTCGCGAGCAGCGGCACCCCGGCCGCGGCGGGCGCGCCGGCCCCGACCGCTGCCAGGTACACCGCCGTGGTGACCAGCCCGAACGCCATCGTGATCAGGAAGAGGATCTCCGGCGTGGCCGGGACCGGTGCGATGGTGGTGCTGATCTGGTCGCCCGCGCCGGTCAGCAGCTCGCCGAACCTGGCGAACGTGGCCGGCCCCGGCACGAGACCGAACAACCCGCCGTCGCCGAACCGGGCGGTGAGCAGCATCAGCACCGCCACCAGCTGCCCGATGGTGACGACGGCCGGTCCGGCTCGGTGCAGGGCCAGCCCGACCGCGACCACGACCACCACCGTCATGATCACGGCGCCGAGCCAGCTCAGCTCCAGCACGACGGCCGAGACGGGCGCCGACGCCAGTGCGACCGCCAGGCCGGAGCAGAGCGCGATGCCCCACGGCACCGGCTTGCGCCCCTCAGCGGTCGGGGGGCTCATCGCGGCCTCCTGGCGGCGGGGACGCGTCGACCGGCCGGGGCGAGTGTCGGACCTGGGCACGGCGCCGGCGAGCGCCGACGTGCTCCGCTCCCGGTCGGCGCGTTCACGGCGGCGACCGGCCGGGCGAGGTCGCGCCGATCAAGGGCGAACTGTCGCCAGTCGATCTCCGCGAGCGACATTCCGCCCTTGATCGACGTCGACCTCGGCCCGGCCGCACCGTGGTTCATGACCTGCCCCCGGTGCGCTCCGGGGCGGCACCGGCGACGAGGTCGTCCCACACCTGCTCGAGCGGATCTGCGGCCCGGGCCACCGCGACCCGCCAGCCGGCCCGTCGCAGCGCCGTGGCGGCTGCGTCGGCGCTGCCCGCCCGGCCGCTCGCCGGGTCCCACGTGTCGACGTCGAGGAGCACGGCGTGCCCGCCGCTCGCCCGCCGGGCCAGGAACGCGTCGAGCTGGCCGGGCCGGATCGCGCCGAGCACGGCCACGACGTCGCCCGTGCGGTCGAAGGCCGGTCCCACGAGGTCGTTGCGCGCGGACGCGCGCAGGGAGGCGAGCGCGTCGAGCAGCGGGTCGATGGCGGTGACGTGGCCGCCGGTGGCGGCCTCGCCGGACGGGCCGCCGCTGCCGAGCACCTCGACGCCGTCCTCGGTGACGAGGGTGACGGGCTCGCCGCGGCCGATGAGGTGGGCGCAGACGCTGCCGGCGAGGCTCACCGCGAACTCCAGGCTGGAGTCGGCGCCGCGCCCGCGGTGCGCCTCGTCGCGGCGGTCGAGGAGCACGGTCATGCCGCCGCGCCACGGCCGTTCCTCGAGCCGCACCATCAGCTCGTCGTGGCGGGCGGTGCTGCGCCAGTGGACGCGGCGCAGCTCGTCGCCCGCGCGGTACGGCCGCACCAGCACGTCGGACGTGCCCTGCCCCTGGTGGGCGAGCGCGGCACCGGGCGTGCCCTCGCCGGCACCGAGCGCGGGGGGCAGGCCGCGCAGCGGCGCGGTGCGCGGCAGCGCGAGCACGCGGGTGGCGCCGGCCAGCTCGCGCTCGAACTCCGCCAGCGCGAGCGGGTCGGAGATCGTGCAGGTCAGCGGTCCGATGCGGTGCACGCCGCGCGTCACCGGCCGGATCGGGTAACGCAGCTCGGCCCGGCCGCGGGCGGAGAGGCGGTGCACGGTGAACCGCGGCGGCGCCGCGGGCAGGGGACCGGCGGCGTCGGGCACGGTGTCGATCAGCCGCAGCGCCCCGACGAGGGCCGGCCCGCGCAGCGCGAGCACCACGGCCGCGTCCGATCCGACGGGCAGCCGCGGCGGGTCGACGGTCCGCGCGACGGCCATCACCCGGCGCACCCGCGCGGCGAACAGGACCGCGAGCAGCGGCAGCAGCCCGACGAACACGCCGATGCGCAGCAGGTCCCGCTCGTCGAGGACGAGCCCGCAGGCGGCCGTGGCGATGCCGCCGGCGATCAGGCAGCGCCCCCGGGTGGTGAGCCCGGCCAGGCGTCCCCGCTGCCCCCGGGCCAGGGCCTGCCGGGTGGCACCGGACGACACGTCAGCCCGGCCGGCCGGGCGCCGGCACGGGGGAGCGGCCGACCAGCCCGCGGACGAGATCGGTGGCCGAGCGCCGGGCGGCGACCGCGTCCGGGGTCAGCAGCAGCCGGTGGGCGAGTACGGGCACGGCCACGGCCTGCACGTCGTCGGGCACGACGAAGGCGCGCCCGGCGAGCGCGGCCTGCGCCCGCGCCGCGCGGACGAGCTGGAGCGTGGACCGCGGGGACGCGCCGAGCCGCACGTCCGGCATCCGGCGGGTGGCCGCCACCAGCTCGACGCAGTACTGCCGCACCTCCTGCCCGATGTGGATGCGGCGGACCATCTCGACGACGGTGGCGACCCGCCGGCCGTCGGTGACCGGGCGCAGGACGCGCAGCGGGTCGGCGCCCGCGTGCTCGTCGACCATGGCGAGCTCGGCGGCCGCGTCCGGGTAGCCGACGCTGACCCGGCACGTGAAGCGGTCGCGCTGGGCCTCCGGCAGCGGGTAGGTGCCGTCCATCTCGATCGGGTTCTGCGTCGCCACGACCATGAACGGGCTGGCCAGCTGGTAGGTGTTGCCGTCGACGGTGACCTGGCGCTCGGCCATGGCCTCCAGCAGCGCCGACTGCGTCTTCGGCGAGGCGCGGTTGATCTCGTCGGCGATCACGATGTTGGCGAAGACCGGCCCTGGCCGGAACTCGAACTCCGAGGTCTGCCGGTTGTAGATCGACATCCCGGTGATGTCGCCGGGCAGCAGGTCCGGCGTGAACTGGACGCGGCTGACCGCGCTGTCGATGGTGCGGGCGAGCGCCTTGGCGAGGGTGGTCTTCCCGACCCCCGGCACGTCCTCCACGAGCAGGTGACCCTCGGCGAGCAGGGTGATCAGCGCGATCCGGACGACTTCCGGCTTGCCGACGATGATCCGGCCGATCGAGCCGGCGATCCGGTTGGCCAGGTCGGCGACCTCCGCCAGCGCGGCCGGGGCGAGACCGGTGTCGGGGCTGCCGTCGGCTCCGGCCCGGCTGCTCGTCGCGGTCACCCGACCTCCTCGCGTGTGCCCCGTGGGGCCCGCGGTCCTGGGCCCCACCCTCTGTGCTGCGTCCAGCGTCGCACCCAGTCTGTCAAACCGCTGAGAGGGCGCGACCTCCCCATCGCAGCCACCCGGGCCCGCGGCGCCCCCACCCGGGCCCCCCACTTCACCCCACCACCGCCGCGGAAACCCGTTCCCGGGCCGTTCCGCGCGCGATTCCGGCCGATTTCGACACCCGGAGCGGTGAAGCGGCCGCCGGCCTCCCCACCTCGCCCCACCGGCTCTGACCTGCGAAAGCATGCACCGACCGGGGGACTTGGGGGCGCTTCGCGGTTTGACGGTGGTGGGAAGTGGGGTAATGTGGTGATCGCTGGGGGCACGAGGGTCCTCCAGCCCAGCCCAGGGGAGGTCGGGCCGGTGTTTCTCGGCACCTACACCCCCAAGTTGGACGACAAGGGGCGGCTCACGCTGCCCGCCAAGTTCCGGGACGAGCTGCGAGGCGGACTGATGATCACGAAGGGGCAGGACCACTGCCTGTACGTGTTCACCAAGGAGGCCTTCGGCGAGCTCGCCAGGAAGGTGGCCTCGGCTCCCCTCACCAGCGAGTCGGCGCGCGTCTTCCAACGCAACCTCTTCTCCGGCACCGACGAGCAGAACCCCGACGGTCAGGGCCGCATCGCCATCACCCCGGAGCTCCGCCGTTACGCCGGACTGTCCAAGGACTGCGTGGTGATCGGCGCGTTCACGCGCGCCGAGATCTGGGATGCGCAGGCCTGGCAGGACTACCAGGACAGGCACGAGGACACCTACGCCCAGGCGCAGGAGGAGGTGCTCCCCGGCCTGATCTGACGGTGGGACGGACCCGGCGCGCTGCGGCGGTGTCTCGACCCGGTGGCCCTGGCGCACCTTCCCCGGTGCCAGGTCCGCCGGGTGGGGGCATCGCCGCGGCACTCGGCCCACGGCGGTGACGTCGGGAACGTTCGTGACCGGCAGATCGGGGCATCGGGGGTGACGGCGACACGGGGCTAGGGAGGCAAGGGTGGGACAGCACCCTGACGACGGGGCCGTGCCGGCTGGGGCCAGGCACGTACCGGTCGCCCTACCCCGTGTCGCCGAGCTCCTCGCGCCGGCGCTGTCCGTCGACGGGGCCGTCCTGGTCGACGCGACCCTCGGCCTCGGCGGGCACGCCGCCGCGCTGCTGGCGCGGCACCCGGGGCTGACGCTCGTCGGGCTCGACCGTGACCCGGACGCGCTGGAGATCGCCCGGCGCCGGCTCGCCGCGCACGCCGAGCGCGTCCACCTCGTCCACACCGTCTACGACGGCATCGGCGAAGCGCTGGCCGGGCTGGGCATCCCCCGGGTGCACGGCGTGCTGTTCGACCTCGGGGTCTCGTCGCTGCAGCTGGACGCGGAGGCGCGCGGCTTCTCCTACTCCCGCGATGCCGACCTCGACATGCGGATGGACCCCACGACCGGGCCGACGGCCGCCGACGTTCTCAACACCTACCCGGTGCCGGCGCTGGCCCGGCTGCTGCGCGAGTACGGCGAGGAGCGGTTCGCCTCCCGCATCGCGGCCGCCGTGGCCCGCCGGCGCGAGCAGGCGCCGCTGCGGCGCAGCGCCGAGCTCGTCGAGCTGCTGTACGAGGCCGTGCCGGCGGCGTCGCGGCGCACCGGCGGGCATCCGGCGAAGCGCACGTTCCAGGCCCTGCGCATCGAGGTCAACGGCGAGCTGGACGCGCTGCGCGCCGCCCTGCCCGCCGCGCTCGACGCGCTCGCCGTGGGCGGGCGCATCGTGGTGCTCTCCTACCAGTCGCTCGAGGACCGCATCGTCAAGCGCGAGCTGGCGGCGCGCGCGGCGTCCACCACCCCGGTGGGGCTGCCCGTCGAGCTGCCCGGGCACGGCCCGGAGTTCACGCTGCTCGTCCGCGGGGCCGAGCAGGCCGACGAGGACGAGATCGCCGCCAACCCGCGGGCGGCGCCCGTGCGGTTGCGCGCCGCCGAGCGGATCGCTGAACGGCGCCAGCCATGACCATCAGGCGGACGACCGACGGGAGGGTCGCATGAGTGCACCGGTGACAGAGCGTCCGCGCACCGGGACGCCCACGATCCCCGACCAGCGCACCAGGTCGCGCCGCACCGGTGCCGCGGGTCGGGGGCGCGGCACCGAGGGCGTCTCCCGTCGGGGAGCTGCCGAGCGCGCGTACCAGCGTCGCGACGACCGGCTGCGGCGCCTGGGCGGGCTGTGGGCCGGTTACCGCCTGGGGCGCGCCGCGGCCACGCCGGGACGCACCCCGTTCGTCCTGCTGGTGATGGCGCTGCTGGGGATCGGGCTCGTCGCGATCCTGTGGCTGTCCACCGCCGCCGCGGCCGACTCCTACAAGCTGACGGACGCCCGTTCGGCGGCCCGCACGCTGCAGGAGCAGAGCGAGGTGCTGCGCCGGGAGGTCGCGACGAAGGAGTCGGCCCCGGAGATCGCGCGCCAGGCCGAGGCGCTGGGGCTGGTCGTGGTCCGTGACCCGGCCCGGATCGTCGTCGCGCCCGACGGCACGTCGTCGGTGGTCGGCCAGCCGCGGGCCGCCAGCCGTCCGGCACCGCCCGCGCCCCCCGCGGCCGAGCAGCCGGCGCCCGCGCCGGACGCCGCCGCCCAGCCCGGTGGCGAGACCTCCGAGGCGTCCACCCAGCAGGAGCAGACCCCCACCGAGCAGAACCCGCCCGCTGCCGGCGCAGGGCGCGGCTGATGCCCACTGCCCCGACCCGCAGGAGACCTGTGCGCGCGGCACCGCCGCCGCCGGTCCGCCGCCCGGCGCCGCGCCGGCCCGCCCGCACGGGTGGGCTGCCGGTGCGGCTGCGGATGGGCCGCCTGCTGCTGGTCGGGGTCCTCGCGGTCGCGACGCTGAAGCTGGTGACCGTCCAGACGATCGACGCCGGCGACCTGACCAAGGCGTCGCAGCGCCAGGCCAGCACGCCCATCCTGCTGCCGGCCGAGCGCGGCGCCATCGTCGACCGGGACGGGCGCCCGCTCGCGTTCAGCGTCGACGCCCGCGCACTGGTGACGAACCCGCGCACCATCCGGGACGGGCACAAGGACGACTACCAGGCCTACGTCACGCGCATGGCGGCCGAGGTCGCTCAGGTCACCCACCAGGACCAGCAGGCGATGTACGACCTGATCACCCGCGACAGCGGGTACGTGGTGCTGGCGAAGCTGGTGGACCCCGCGGACGCGCGGCAGCTGGAGGACCGGTTCGTCGAGATCGCGGAGGAGCGCCGGGAGGACCGGCAGTACCCGGCCGGATCGCTCGCGTCGAACCTGGTCGGGGTCGCCACCTGGGACGCCGACGGGAAGAAGCTGACGGGCCGGATCGGCCTGGAGAGCTCGCAGGAGAACCTGCTCGCCGGCTCGGACGGGCTGCGCGTCGTCGACACGGCGGAGAACAGCAACACCGTCATCCCCGGCAGCACCCGGTTCGAGCGGGCCGCCGTGCAGGGGTCGAGCATGCAGCTCACCATCGACTCGGACCTGCAGTTCACGGTGCAGAAGGCGCTGTCGGACTACGTGGCCCGCACGGGCGCGAAGGCGACGTCGTCGGCCGTCGTGCTGGACTCCCGGACGGGTGAGGTGCGCGCGCTCGCCACCGGGGAGACGTTCGACCCGCGCAACCTCGCCGACGCGCGGAGCGAGCAGATGGGCAACCCCGCGGTGTCGAGCCCGTTCGAACCCGGCTCCGTCAACAAGGTCGTGACGATGGCGGCGGCGCTGGAGTACGGCGTCGCGAAGCCCGACGACGTGCTCGCCGTGCCGGGCAGCATCAAGGTCGCCGACCGCACCGTCAACGACGCGTGGAAGCACGGCACCGAGAACTACACGCTGACGGGGGTCCTGGCGAAGTCGTCCAACGTCGGCACGATCATGACCGCGCAGAAGGTGGGGGAGGAGCGGTTCGCCGACATGCTCGCCCGCTTCGGGCTCGGCCAGCGCACCGACGTCGGGCTGCCCGGCGAGTCGGCCGGCCGGGTGCCGGCGCGCGACACCTGGTCGGGGTCGACGTTCGGCAACCTGCCGATCGGGCAGGGCCTGTCCATGACGGTGCTGCAGATGGCCGGCATGTACCAGGCGGTGGCCAACAACGGCGTGCGCATCCCGCCGCGGATCATCGCGTCCACCACCGGCCCCGACGGGGTGCGGACCGTGCCCCCGGCACCCGCCGGGGTCCAGGTGGTGTCGCCGGAGACCGCCGCGAAGCTGCGCACGATGCTCGTCGCCGTCACGCAGAAGGCGCCGAAGCAGACCGGCACCGGCCCGCAGGCCGCCGTGCCCGGGTACGAGGTGGCCGGCAAGACCGGCACGGCGCAGCAGGTGGACCCGCGCTGCGGCTGCTACTCGGCGTCGACGTACTGGATCACGTTCGCCGGGATGATGCCCGCGAACGACCCGCGCTACGTCATCGCGATCATGCTGGACGCCCCGCAGGGCGGCACCAGCGCCGCACCCCTCTTCCACGACATCGCCAGCTACCTGGGCCAGCGCGAGCGGCTCCCCGTCTCGGATGCGCCGCCGCCGGTGCAGACGCTGGTGGTGCCCTGAACACGGTTCGGCTTGTTGACGTTCCGGGCCGTGACGGCCGCGGCACGAGCGGTGCGCCCGAGGGGGCCGGTGGGGCTCTCGGTAGCCTTCCGCGCGTGCCATCCGCCAGCCCGACGACCGTGCCGGCTGCGATCACGCGGCCGCGCACCGTGGTCCCTGCGACCGCGGGTGAGCTGGCCGCGCTGACCGGCGCCGACATGACGGGCGCGGCCGGCGCGCTCGTCTCCGGGGTCACGCTGCGGGCCTCCGACGTGGGCCCCGGCGACCTGTTCGCGGCCCTGCCGGGCAGCCGCGCGCACGGCGCCGAGTACGCGGGTGACGCGCTGGCCCGCGGCGCCTCCGCGGTGCTGACCGATCCGGCCGGGGCGGAGCACCTGAACGGTGGCACCGTGCTGGTCCACGAGAACCCGCGCGCGGTGCTGGGCGTGGCCGCGGCCCGCGTCTACGGGGACCCGACGCAGCACCTGGGCGTCGTCGGCGTCACAGGGACCAGCGGCAAGACGACGGTGGCGCACCTGCTGGAGGCCGGGTTCGTCGCCGCGGGCCGGGTCGCGGGACTGATCGGCACCGCCGGCACCCGCATCGCCGGACGGAACGTGCGGAGCGCGCTCACCACCCCGGAGGCGCCGGACCTGCAGGCCACGTACGCGGTGATGCGCGAGGCCGGCGTCACCGACGTGGCGATGGAGGTCTCCAGCCACGCGCTGGTGCAGGGCCGGGTCGCCGGCACCCGGTTCGCGGTGGTGGCGTTCACCAACCTGTCGCAGGACCACCTGGACTTCCACCGCGACATGGACGACTACTTCGCGGCGAAGGCGAGCCTGTTCGACGGCCGCGCACCGCGCGCCGTGATCTGCGTCGACGACGAGTGGGGGCGCACGCTCGCCGCGCGCGTGCCGGACGCGGTCACCGTCGCCACGGGCGGCGCGGCCGACTGGCGCGCCCGGGACGTCACGTCGGCGGCCGACGGCACCCAGACCTGCGTGGTCGACGGCCCGGACGGGATCGCCGTGCCGCTGCGCCTGCCGCTTCCGGGCCTGTTCAACGTGGCCAACGCGCTCGTGGCGCTGGCCTGCCTGCACGCGGTGGGGGTCGCCCCCGAGGTGGCCGCGGCTGGGTTCGCCGACGTGCGGGTGCCCGGCCGGATGCAGCGGATCGAGGCCGGTCAGGACTTCCTCGCGATCGTCGACTACGCGCACAAGCCGGCCGCGGTGGCCGCCCTGCTGGACACGCTGCGCGCGCAGGTGCCGGGCCGGCTGCTGGTCGTGCTGGGCTGCGGTGGCGACCGGGACCGCGGCAAGCGGCCGCTGATGGGAGCCGCTGCGGCCGCGCGGGCGGAGCTGCTCGTCGTCACCGACGACAACCCGCGCAGCGAGGACCCGGCAGCCATCCGGGCCGCGATGCTGGAGGGTGCGCTCGCCGAGCCCGCGCACCACGAGGTGCGGGAGATCGGCGACCGGCGCGCCGCCATCGCCGCCGCCGTCGCCGCTGCTCGTCCCGGCGACGCCGTGATCGTCGCCGGCAAGGGACATGAGAAGGGCCAGGAGGTGCACGGGGTCGTGCACCCCTTCGACGATGCTGCAGAACTCGAGGCAGCACTACGGGAGCACGACTCATGATCGAGATGCGGCTGGCCGACGTGGCCGCCGTGACCGGAGGCCGGTTGCACCGCGCGAGCGGGGACGAGCGGGTCACCGCCGTCGAGTTCGACTCGCGCTCGGCCGGGCCCGGCACCCTGTTCCTCACCCTCCCCGGCGCCCGCGTCGACGGGCACGACTTCGTGCCCGACGTGCTGGCCGCCGGCGCGACGGGCGTGCTGACCGCGCGCGACCTGGACGTTCCCGGCGTGGTCGTGCCGCTGGGGGAGCGCTCGACCGACACCTACCTGGGCGCCACCGACCCGGACGGGTCCGGCGCCGGCGTGCTGGCCGCGCTGGCGGCACTGGCCCGCCACCAGATGGCGCAGCTGCCGCAGCTGCGCACGGTCGGCATCACGGGCAGCGCCGGGAAGACGTCGACGAAGGACCTGGTCGCCGCGCTGCTGGCGCCGCTGGGGCCGCTGGTCGCGCCGCCCGGCTCGTTCAACACGGAGCTGGGGATGCCGTGGACGGCGCTCCGCGCCGACGAGACCACCCGCACGCTGGTGCTGGAGTACTCGGCGCGCCGCGCCGGGCACATCGCCGGGATGGCCCGGATCGTCACGCCGGACGTCGCGGTCGTGCTCAACGTCGGCTCGGCGCACCTGGCCGAGTTCGGCTCCGTCGAGGGCATCGCGCAGGCCAAGGGCGAGCTGGTGGAGTCGCTGGCCCCGGGCGGGGTGGCGGTGCTCAACGCCGACGACCCGAACGTGCTCGGCATGGCCCCGCGCACCGCCGGCCGGGTCGTCACGTTCGGTCGCAGCGCCGGCGCCGACGTGCGCGCCGAGGACGTGCGGCTGGAGGCGGCCCGTCCCCGGTTCTCCCTGGTCACGGCGGCCGGTAGCGCGCCGGTGGCGCTGCAGCTCGTCGGCGAGCACCAGGTGTCGAACGCGCTCGCCGCGGCCGCCGTCGCCGTGGAGCTGGGCGTCGACGTCGAGACGGTCGCGAAGCTGCTCAGCGCCGCCACCCCGGCGTCGCGGTGGCGGATGGAGGTCACCGACCGGTCCGACGGCGTCACTGTCGTCAACGACGCGTACAACGCCAACCCGGACTCGATGCGGGCCGGCCTCCGCGCGCTGGAGGCGCTGGGCGCCGGCCGGCGCACGTGGGCGGTGCTGGGGCCGATGGGCGAGCTCGGCACGGAGATCGACGCCGCCTACGCCTCCGTCGCCACGACCGCCCGCGAGACCGGGGTGGCCGAGCTGGTCGCCGTCGGGCCGACGGGCTACGCGGCCACGTTCGCCGGCGCCCACGAGGTCCCCGACGTCGACGCCGCCGTGGAGCTGCTGCGCGACGCGCTGCGCCCCGGTGACGTCGTCCTGATCAAGGCCGGCCGGGTCGCCGGTCTGGAACGCATCGCCGCGCAGCTGCTCGCCGGGGAGAACGCCCGGTGAGGGGCATCTTCATCGCGGCCGGGGTGGCGCTGGCCGTCGCGATCCTGCTGACCCCGTACCTGATCCGGTTCTTCGCGCGGCAGGGCTTCGGCCAGGAGATCCGTGCCGAAGGCCCGACCACCCACCAGGCCAAGCGCGGCACGCCGACGATGGGCGGCGTCGCGATCCTGATCGCGATCTGGCTGGGCTACGTCGTCGCGCACCTGCTGTCGAACGAGCCGGTGTCGGTGTCGGCGCTGCTCGTGCTGGGCCTCACGACGGCGCTGGGCATCGTCGGGTTCCTCGACGACCTCATCGGCATCCGCCGGCAGCGCAACCTGGGCCTGAACAAGACCGCGAAGCTCGTCGGCCAGCTGGTCATCGCGATCGTGTTCGGCGTGCTGGCGCTGCAGTTCCGCAACGCCGACGGGCTCAGCCCGGCCTCGACGAACCTGTCGTTCGTCCGCGACATCGCGATCCTGTCGTTCGGCGCGGTCGGGTTCGTGGTGTTCGCCTACGTCGTCATCGGGGCGTGGTCGAACGCGGTCAACCTCACCGACGGGCTCGACGGGCTCGCCGCCGGAACGTCGGCGATGGTGCTGGCCACGTACACGATCATTGCGTTCTGGCAGTTCCGCAACAGCTGCGCGGTGCTGTCGGCGGCCGGCTGTTACCAGGTGCGCGACCCGCTCGACGTGGCGATCGTCGCCGCCGCGGCGATGGGCGGCTGCATCGGGTTCCTGTGGTGGAACGCCGCGCCGGCCCGCATCTTCATGGGCGACACCGGTTCGCTGGCGCTCGGCGGGTTGGTCGCCGGCCTGTCCATGGTCACCCGCACCGAGCTGCTGCTCGTCGTCATCGGCGGGGTGTTCGTGGTGGAGATACTGTCCGTGGCGCTGCAGATCGCGGTGTTCCGCACGACCCGACGGCGGGTCTTCCGCATGGCCCCGTTCCACCACCACTTCGAGCTGGCCGGCTGGGCCGAGACCACGGTGATCATCCGGTTCTGGCTGCTCGCCGCCATGTGCGCGGCCCTGGGCCTCGGCCTGTTCTACTCGGAGTGGCTGACGGAATCGGCAGGCCTGTGACGCCGCCGGTGATCGCGGGATCCCGGGTGCTCGTGGCCGGGGCCGGGATCTCCGGCCTTGCCGCCGCCGAGGCGCTCGTGACCGCCGGTGCGCACGTCACCGTCACCGACGCGAACCCGGCCGCCCTGGCCGACCTGCCGGCCGGTGCCGTCGCCGGGGACGACCCGGACGCCGTCCCGGACGGCACCGCGTTCGTCGTCACCTCGCCCGGACGGCGCCCCGACCACCCGCTGGTCGCCGCCGCCGCGAAGGCCGGCGCGCCGATCGTGGGGGAGCCCGAGCTGGCGTGGTGGCTCGGCGCAGCCCGGCCGGAGCCGCCGACGTGGCTCGTCGTCACGGGCACCAACGGCAAGACGACGACGGTCGGCATGCTCGACTCGATCCTGCGCGCGGCCGGCCACGACTCCGTGGCCTGCGGCAACATCGGCCTGCCCGTGGTCACCGCGGTGGCGGCCGGGCACCGGGTGCTCGCCGTCGAGCTGTCGAGCTTCCAGCTGCACTGGTCGCCGTCGGTCGTGCCGGCGGCCGGGTGCGTGCTCAACGTCGCCGAGGACCACCTCGACTGGCACGGCGGGATGCCCGCCTACGCCGCCGCCAAGGCCAGGGCGCTGGTCGGGCCGGTCGCCGTCGCCGGCATCGACGACCCGCGCGCCGCCGTGCTCCTCGCCGCGGCCCCCGCGCCGCGCCGGGTCGGCGTCACGCTGCACGTCCCCGGCCCCGGCCAGCTCGGCATCGCCGCCGGCGAGCTGGTCGACCGCGCGTTCGGGGACGTCGCGCTCGCCGACGTCGCCTCCGTGACGCCCGGCGGCCCGCCCGGCCTCACCGATGCGCTGGCCGCGGCAGCGCTGGCCCGCGCGCACGGCGTCACCCCGGCCGCCGTGGCCGCCGGCCTGGCCGCCTTCCGGCCCGGCGGGCACCGCGGCGCGGTCGTCGCCGAGCACGCCGGCATCGGCTACGTCGATGACTCCAAGGCCACCAACCCGCACGCCGCCCGCGCCTCCTTCGCCGCGCAGGACGGGCACCGCGTGGTGTGGGTGGTCGGCGGGCTGCTCAAGGGCGCGTCCGTCGACGACCTCGTCGCGGAGGTGGCCGGGCAGCTGCGCGGGGTGGTCGTGATCGGTGTCGACCGTTCGGCCGTACTGGCGGCTCTCGCGCGACACGCGCCCGACGTCCCCGTACGGGAGGTCACCGCGGGTGACGATGGGGCCATGACCGGGGTGATGCCTGCTGCTGTCCGCGCCGCGACGGAGCTCGCCGAACCCGGCGACGTGGTGCTGCTCGCCCCGGCAGCCGCGTCGATGGACCAGTTCCGCGACTACGCCGAACGCGGCAACGCCTTCGCCGACGCGGCCCGCGCGCAGGCCGGCGCAGGGATCGGCGCATGACCGCGGCACCGCCCGTCACACCCAAGGACGGCATGCGCAAGGCCCGCCACGGCATCGGCCGGGCCCTGCTCGCCGTGCAGCAGTGGCTGCGCCGCCCGCTGACCTCGCTGCACCTGGTGCTCGGCATCTTCGCCATCCTGACGCTGTTCGGGCTGGTCATGGTGCTGTCGGCGTCGTCGGTGCAGGCCTACACGGTGAACGGCTCGTCGTACTCGGTGTTCACCCGGCAGCTGATGTTCTGCGTGCCGGGGCTCGCGCTCTTCTGGCTGGCGATGCGGGTGCCTCCCCGCACCCTGCGCTCCTGGGCACCGGCGCTGCTGGTGATCTCGGTGCTGCTGCTGGTGGCGGTGCTCGCCGTCGGCGTGGAGCGCAACGGGTCGAAGGCGTGGTTCGCGATCGGCAGCTTCTCCTTCCAGCCGTCGGAAGGGGTGAAGGTGGCGCTCACGCTGTGGGGCGCGCACGTCCTCGCCGCCCGCCGCGCCGTCATGCACCGCTGGAAGTACGCCCTGTCGCCGGTGGTGCCGGTGACCGTCGTGATCCTCACGCTGCTCGTGCTGCAGCCCGACCTGGGCATGACGATCTCGATGGGCATCGTCGTCATCGCGCTGCTCTACTACGCCGGGGCACCGCTGCGGCTGCTCGCGGTGCTCGTCGGCGGCGCGATGATCGGCGCGCTGGTGCTGGCGCTGTCGGCGAGCTACCGGCTCGCCCGCGTCACCGCGTTCTTCGCCCCCGACAGCGACGCCGCGCTCAAGAGCGGCTACCAGATCAAGCAGTCGCTGTACTCGCTCGCCGACGGCGGCCTGTTCGGTGTGGGCCTCGGCCAGGGGCGCGCCAAGTACTACCTGCCGCAGGCGCACAACGACTTCATCTTCGCCGTCATCGGCGGCGAGCTGGGGTTCGTCGGCGCGTTCCTCGTGCTGGCCCTGTTCGGCCTGCTTGCGTACACCGGCCTGCGCATCGCCGCCCGCAACACCGACCCGTGGCTCAAGATCGTCGTCGCGTCCTGCACGACGTGGCTGGTCGCCCAGGCCGCCATCAACGTCTGCTACGTCGTCAACCTGCTGCCCGTCACCGGCCTGCAGCTGCCCCTGATCAGCTCCGGCGGCACGTCGCTGGTCGTCACGATGTTCGTGTTCGGCCTGCTCGCCAACGCCGCCCGGCACGAGCCGGAGGCGATCGCGGCGCTCCGCCAGCAGGGCGGCGGTGGCCGGTTCACCGGGCGCGTCACCCGGTTCCTGCGCCTGCCGGCGCCGCAGCCGTACAAGGCGCCCGCCGCCCGTCCCCCTGCCCAGCGCACCAGTTCCCGGAGGTAGTCCCGAATGTCCGTCTCGGTGGTGGTGGCCGGTGGAGGCTCCGCCGGTCACATCGAACCCACCCTCGCCGTCGCCGACGCGGTGCGCCGGCTCGCCCCCGACGCACGGGTGACGGCGCTGGGCACCGAGAAGGGCGGCCTCGACACCACGCTGATCCCCGCGCGGGGCTACCCGCTGGAGCTGATCCCGCCCGTGCCGCTGCCCCGCAAGCCGACGGCCGACCTGCTGCGGCTGCCCGGCAAGGTGCGCGCGGCCGTGCGCCGCGTCCGCGAGGTGCTGCGCGAGGTCGACGCCGACGTCGTCGTCGGGTTCGGCGGGTTCGTGGCGCTCCCGGCCTACCTGGGCGCGCGCGGGCGCGTCCCGATCGTGGTGCACGAGGCGAACGCGCGCGCAGGCCTCGCCAACAAGGTGGGCGCCCGGTTCGCCGCGCGGGTCGCGGCCGCCACCCCGGACACCGGGCTGCCCGGCGCCGAGCTGGTCGGCATCCCGCTGCGCGCGTCGATCACCGGGCTCGACCGGGCCGGGCTGCGCGCCAAGGCCCGCGCCGAGTTCGGCCTGCCCGCCGAGGGTCCGGTGCTGCTGGCGTTCGGCGGTTCGCTGGGCGCGCGCACCATCAACAACGCGGTCGCCGAGGCCCTGCCCGGGCTCGTCGACGCCGGCATCGCCGTCCTGCACTCCTACGGCAAGGCCGGCACCCCGGGGCCGGACCTGCCCGGCTACGTCGCCCGGCCCTACCTCGACGACATGCCGCTCGCCTACGCCGCCGCCGACGCCGTGCTCGGGCGCGCGGGCGCGATGACCGTGGCCGAGGTGTCGGCGGTCGGGTTGCCGGCGATGTACGTGCCGCTGCCCATCGGCAACGGCGAGCAGGCGCTCAACGCCGCCCCGGTCGTCGCGAAGGGCGGCGGCCTGCTCGTCGTCGACGCCGAGTGCGACGGGCCGCGGGTGCTCGCCGAGCTCGTCCCGATCCTGACCGACCCGGAACGCCTCGCCACGATGGGCGCGGCGGCCCGCGCGTCCGGCCACGCGCACGCGGCCGACCGGATGGCGGAGATCGTGCTGGAGGTGGCGCGCGGATGACCGCGAGTTGCCCGGTCCAGGACCGCGAGTTGCCCGGTCCAGGACCGCGAGTTGCCCGGATCGGGACGGCGAGTTGCCCGGATCCTGACGGCCGGTGGAAGTACCGGTCCGGCCAACTCACCGTCCCGAACGGGGCAACTCGCGGCGTGGTGGACGGGGGCGGGCGATGACCGCCGGCACCGGCCCCGTCGAGCTCGCCGAGCGGGTGCACCTCATCGGGATCGGCGGTGCCGGCATGAACGGCATCGCCCGGATCATGCTGGCCCGCGGGCTGACCGTCTCGGGATCGGACGCCAAGGACTCCCGGGCCGTCATGGCGCTGCGGGCGCTCGGCGCCGAGGTGTCGGTCGGCCACGACGCCGCCCACCTGCCGCCCGCCCCGGCGACGGTCGTGGTGTCGAGCGCCATCCGCGAGTCCAACCCGGAGCTGGCCGGCGCCCGCGAGCGCGGCCTGCCGGTGGTGCACCGCGCCCAGGCGCTCGCCGCGTTGACGGCCGGCCGGCGGCTGGCCTGCGTGGCCGGCACCGCCGGCAAGACGTCCACCACGTCGATGCTGACGGTGGCGCTGCAGCACTGCGGTCTCGATCCGTCTTTCGCGATCGGCGGCGACCTGACGTCCGGCGCCGGCGCGCACGAGGGCAGCGGCGAGGTCTTCGTCGCCGAGGCCGACGAGAGCGACGGCTCGTTCCTGGCGTTCTCCCCGGCGGTCGCGGTCGTGACGAACGTCGAGCCCGACCACCTCGACCACTACGGCACCCCCGCCGCGTACGAGGCCGTGTTCCGCGACTTCGCCCGCTGCATCACACCCGGCGGTGCGCTCGTGACCTGCGTCGACGACCCCGGCGCCGCGGCGCTGGCCGCCGACGCCGAGGCCGCGGGCGTCCGGGTGCTGCGCTACGGGCGCAGCGCGGACACGCAGGCCACCCTGCTCGACTACCAGCCGGACGGCACCGGCTCGCGGACGCTGCTGCGCCACGGCGGCGTCGAGCACCGGCTGCGGCTGGCGGTGCCCGGCGAGCACATGGCGATGAACGCGCTCGGCGCGCTGCTGGCGGGCCTGGAGCTGGGGGCGACCGTCGAGGGGATGCTCGAGGGCCTCGCCGTGTTCGACGGTGTGCGGCGGCGCTTCGAGTTCCGCGGCCGCGCGAAGGGCGTCGCCGTCTACGACGACTACGCCCATCACCCGGCCAAGGTGGCCGCGCAGCTGCGGGCCGCCCGCGACGTGCTGGCAGACGGCCCGGGTCGGCTGGTCGTGGCGTTCCAGCCGCACCTCTACTCGCGCACCCGCGACTTCGCCGCCGACTTCGGCACGGCGCTCGGGCTCGCCGACGAGGTCGTCGTGCTCGAGGTGTACGGGGCCCGCGAGGACCCCGAGCCCGGCGTGAACGGCGGTCTCGTCGCCGACGCGGTGCCGTTGCCGGCCGAGCACGTGCACTACGTGCCGCGGTGGGCCGACGTGCCGGCCGTGGTGGCCGGGCTCGCCCGCCCCGGCGACCTGGTGATCACCATGGGTGCCGGCGATGTGACGGTCCTCGGGCCGGAGATCCTGCTGCAGCTCGAGGCGAGCAGCTGATGGCGCGCCCGCGGCGGCGGGGGGCGGTGGCCCTGGAGGAACCGCCACCCGGCGTCCCGGTGCAGGAGGAGCGGCCACCGGCCGTCCACCCCCGGGTGTTCCGGCGCCGCCGGGTGATCGCGCTGGTGGTGCTGGTGCTCGTGCTGGCGGGGTTGGGCGTCGGCGCCCGCGTGCTGATCCACGACGCCGGCCTGTTCGACGTCGAGGGCGTGTCGGTGACGGGCACGGTGACCCTCTCTCCGGACGAGGTGATCGCGGCCGCCGCGGTCGCCCGCGGCGTCCCGCTGGCCGACGTCGACACGGCCGCCGTCGCCGCTCGGGTGGCCGCCCTCCCCGCCGTGGCGACGGCGTGGGCGGAGCAGGCGTGGCCGCACACGGTCGCCGTCACCGTCGTCGAGCGGGTGCCCGTCGGGGTCGTCGCGACGGGTCGGGGCGACGCGCTCGTCGACACCACCGGCGCCGTCTACGCCGGGGAGGCGCCGCCCGGCCTGCCGCGGTTCGACATCTCCGGCGCGGGCCCGGACGACCCGGCCACGCGGGCAGCGGTCGCCGCGCTGGGCGACCTGCCACCGTCCGTGCGGGCCGAGCTGCAGACAGTCGACGCGACCGCGTCCGCGGGCTCGACACAGGTCACCTTCGAGCTGACGAAGAACCGCCGGGTACGGTGGGGTTCACCCGATCGCGGGCCGGACAAGGCGGCGGTGCTCGTGCCGCTGCTCGCTCAACCCGGCCACGTGTTCGACGTCGCGAGTCCCGACCTGCCGACCGTCACGCGCTAGCCGAGCGGAGAAAGTCAGCAGGTAGACGCGACACAGAAGGCAACTCGCACGGCGCGCCTGGTGGACCCGGGGTGGGTCGCGCACCTAGCGTGCGAGGCGGTGGCCCGACCTCCCCGGGTCGGACATTCGAGAGCTGAGCTGGAAGGTGCCCTCATGACACCCCCACACAACTACCTGGCCGTGATCAAGGTCGTCGGCATCGGTGGCGGCGGTGTCAACGCCGTCAACCGCATGATCGAGGTCGGGCTCAAGGGTGTCGAGTTCGTCGCGGTCAACACCGACGCGCAGGCCCTGCTCATGTCGGATGCCGACGTCAAGCTCGACATCGGCCGCGAGCTCACCCGCGGCCTGGGTGCCGGCGCCAACCCGGAGGTGGGGCGCAAGGCCGCCGAGGACCACCGCGAGGAGATCGAGGAGGTCCTCAAGGGGGCCGACATGGTCTTCGTCACCGCGGGCGAGGGCGGCGGCACCGGCACCGGCGGGGCACCGGTCGTCGCGTCGATCGCGCGCAAGCTCGGCGCGCTCACCATCGGTGTCGTGACCAGGCCGTTCACGTTCGAGGGCCGCCGCCGCGCCGGCCAGGCCGAGGACGGCATCCAGCAGCTGCGCAACGAGTGCGACACGCTGATCGTGATCCCCAACGACCGGCTGCTGCAGCTCGGTGACGTCGGGGTCTCGCTGATGGACGCGTTCCGCTCGGCCGACGAGGTGCTGCTCTCCGGTGTCCAGGGCATCACGAACCTGATCACCACCCCGGGTCTGATCAACCTCGACTTCGCCGACGTGAAGTCGGTCATGTCCGGCGCCGGCAGCGCGCTCATGGGCATCGGGTCGGCGCGCGGGGAGAACCGCGCCGTCACCGCGGCCGGCAAGGCGATCAACTCGCCGCTGCTGGAGGCGTCGATGGACGGCGCCCAGGGCGTCCTGCTGTCCATCGCGGGTGGCTCCGACCTGGGACTCTTCGAGATCAACGAGGCGGCGTCGCTCGTCCAGGAGGCGGCGCACCCCGAGGCGAACATCATCTTCGGCACCGTGATCGACGACTCGCTCGGCGACGAGGTGCGCGTCACCGTGATAGCGGCCGGGTTCGAGGCGGGCGGGCCGACGCACAAGAAGCTGGAGCCGGAGGCGTTCGGCCGCCGCACCGGCGCGATCGCGCCCGGCGTGAGCGGCACCACCAGCAGCAGCACCACCAGCAGCGCCACGACCAGCAACGGAAACGGCAGCGCCACCGGACAGCCGGCGCCACGGCCGAACGGCCAGGGCAATGGGCACACCGGGGCCGCCGGTCCGACGGCGAGCGCGGCACCGCCGGCCCGCCCGAACCAGACCGGCACCTTGCCGCCGGCCGCGTACACGCCGCCGGAGCCGCGCCGGCCCGAGGTCCCGGCCACGCCGCCGGCCGCGCAGCAGCCCGTCCAGACGGTGCAGACCGTGCAGACCGCGCCGCCGCCGGCTCCGGCCGTCGAGCGCCCGTCCCCGGGCATCGCACCGCCGGCCGCCGCCGTCGAGCTCGACGACCTGGACGACGACGTGGACGTTCCCCCTTTCATGAAGCGGTGACCGCTGCGCGCGTCCGGCGGGTGGTCACCACCCGCGCAGGCGGCCACTCGCGGGAGCCGTTCCGCAGCTTCAACCTGTCTGCGGGCGTGGGCGACGACCCGGACGCCGTGCGGGCCAACCGCGCGCGGCTGCGCCGCGAGCTGAAGGTGCCGGTGACGTTCCTGCGGCAGGTGCACGGCACCGCCGTCGCCACGGTGACGGAGCCGACCGGGCTGGACGACCCCGACATCGACGACACGGACGCGCTGGTCACGGCCACGCCGGGCGTCGGGATCGCGGTGCTGGCCGCCGACTGCGTGCCGGTGCTGCTCGCCGACCCGGTCGCCGGAGTCGTGGGGGCGGCGCACGCCGGGCGCGTCGGTGCCGCGGCCGGGGTCGTGCCGGCCGCCGTCGCCGCGATGACGGAGCTGGGCGCCGACGTCGGCCGCATCGAGGTGCTGCTCGGCCCGGCGGTGTGCGGCGCCTGCTACGAGGTGCCCGCCGCGATGCAGGCCGAGGTGGACGCGGCGCTGCCCGGCAGCGCCGTGCGCACCCGCACCGGCACCAGCGGCCTCGACATCCGGGCCGGGCTCTACCACCAGCTCGTCGCTCTCGGGGTGGCGAAGGTGGGGGCCGACCCGCGCTGCACCCGCGAGGACCGCGCGCTGTTCAGCCACCGGCGGGACCGACGCACCGGCCGCCTCGCCGCGATCACCTGGCTCGATCCCGTACGAGACCCCGCACGAGACACGGACGGCGGGCGGTGACGGGACCGTCACCGGTCAGGGCGACCCCGGAACGGGTGGCCGAGCTGACGCACCGCTTGGCCGCCGTCCGCGCCCGGATCGCCGCCGCCTGCGCCGCTGCGGGGCGCGACGAGTCGTCCGTCGACCTGCTCGCCGTCACCAAGACGGTGCCCGCCGTCGACGTCGCCGCGCTGCTCGACCTGGGCCTCACGGCGTTCGGCGAGAACCGGATCCAGGAGGCCGGGGCGAAGGTCGCGGCCGTCGCCGGACTGCGTCCGGACGCCGAACCGCGATGGATCGTGGTCGGCGGGGTGCAGCGGAACAAGGCGAAAGCCGCCGTCCGCTGGGCCGATCGGGTGGAATCCGTCGACTCCGCGCGGCTCGCAGACGCCCTCGACACTGCCGTTCGGCGCGCCCTGGATGCCGATCAGCGTTCTGCTCCGTTACCGGTTCTGCTGCAGTACAGCGTGGACGGTGACCCTGCGCGCGGCGGCGTCCCCCGAGCGGACCTGCTGGCGCTCGCCGAGCACGTCACTGGGTGCGCCGGGCTGCGGCTCGACGGTCTCATGGCGGTCGCGCCGCTCACCGGAACCGGCACCGAGGAGGCCTTCGCGGACATCGCCGAGGCCGCTGCCGAGCTCCGTGCGGAGCACCCCGCGGCGGCCGTCCTGTCGGCCGGCATGAGCGGCGACCTGGACGTGGCGATCCGTCATGGTTCGACCGTGGTGCGTGTCGGAACGGCCCTTGTGGGGGAACGGCGGATAACCTCCCGGTGATCGCTGGCCCGCTCGCGGGGGCGGCCGGCCTGCGAGGCGTCGATGATGGGAGCGCAATGGGCGCGATGTACCGGCTCAAGGCCTATTTCGGCATGGTTCCCGCCGACGAGATGGGGGAGTACGTCGAGGGCGATTACGAGCCGGGATACGCCGCCGGATCCGCGTCCGGACGCCACGACGAACGGTCGGTGCGCGACGGCGCGGACGGCTGGGACGAGCGCTCCGACCGCCGCTGGGCCGATGACGAACGGTCCTCCTACGACGACGAGTGGGACCGCCGACCGGCCCGCGCAGCGCGCGCGGACCGCGGCGGGGAGCGGGTCGTCACCACCGTCCGCGATCACGTCCGCGCCTCCGGACTCGCGGGTGCCGCGGGTGGCGGACCGGCCGTCCGGGGTGCTCTCGCGATCGACACCGACACCCGTCGCGATCGGGAGTTCTCCCTGCGTGCGGCGGGTGCGCGAGATGGTTCGGCCGATGTCGGAACGACCGGCGGGACGGCCCGCGGCGGGGCGACCGTGCCCGAGCAGCGTGATCAGCCCGCGGCCCGTCCGGCGTCCGCTCCGGCCCGCATCGTGACCCTGCACCCGCGCAGCTACACCGAGGCGCGCGCCATCGGTGAGCGGTTCCGCGACGGCGTGCCCGTGATCATGAACCTGACCGAGCTCGACGCGGCGTCCGCCAAGCGGTTGGTCGACTTCGCGGCCGGACTGGTGTTCGCCCTGCGTGGAGGCTTCGACAAGGTCACCAATCGCGTGTTCCTGCTCACGCCGGCCAACATCGAGGTGTCGGCCGACGACGCCCGCATGCTGGCAACTCGATCGGTGAGCAGCACCGTGGGTGCGACAAGGGTGGATGCGGATCGCGGCGGGTTCCGCCAGGATTGAGGGCGTGCCGCTACCCGTCCAGATCGCGATCTACTACGCGCTGTTCTTCTTCTGGCTCCTGCTGACAGCGCGGATCGTCGCCGAACTGGTCCGTGCCTTCGCACGCCAGTGGGTACCGGCAGGGCCCAGTGCCATCGCCCTCGAGCTGATCTTCACGATCACGGACCCTCCCGTGAAGTTGTTGCGGAGAGTGATCCCGGTCGTCCGGATCGGGGGCGTCGGGCTGGACCTGTCGATTATGGTTCTGTTGCTGGTCGTGTTCATACTGATGAACGTTGCCCAGCCGACGTAGTCGCGAGCCCCAGTCGCACTACGCCGCCGCCGAGGACTGCATGAGGTGATCCGATGCCGCTGACTCCCGCCGACGTGCACAACGTCGCGTTCAGCAAGCCCCCGATTGGGAAGCGGGGGTACAACGAGGACGAGGTCGACGCGTTCCTCGACCTGGTCGAGGCCGAGCTGGCCCGGCTGATCGAGGAGAACGAGGACCTGCGCGAGCAGGTCTCCGACCTCGAGCAGCGCCTCGGCAACGCCCAGGCCGACCTGGAGGACGCGCGTTCGCGCCCCCAGCCGGCCATGAACGGTCCGGTCTCGCCGCCCACGCAGCAGATCCGGTCCGTCGAGCCGCCGCCGATGCAGCGCTCCATGGAGCCGCAGCGCATGGGCCCGCTCGGCGACGCCGACGGTGGTGACCACCACGTGCAGGTCGCGAAGGTCCTGTCGATGGCCCAGGAGATGGCAGAGCGGCTCACCGCCGAGGCCAAGTCCGAGGCCGACTCGATGCTGACCGACGCGCGCACCAAGTCGGAGCAGCTGCTCTCCGAGGCGCGCACGAAGTCGGATGCGCTGGTCAACGACGCGCGCTCGCGCGCCGAGACGATGCTCAACGACGCCCGCACCCGCGCCGAGACGCTGGAGCGGCAGTCGCGCGACAAGGCTGCGTCGCTGGTCGGCGACGCCGAGCGCAAGCAGTCCGAGATCATCGGCTCCATCACCCGCGACAAGTCGGTGCTGGAGAAGAAGATCGACGAGCTGCGCACGTTCGAGCGCGAGTACCGCACCCGGCTCAAGACCTACCTCGAGTCGCAGCTGCGTGACCTCGGGGAACGAGCCTCCGCGGCCCCGTCCGAGAGCAGGGCCGGCTCGAACGGCGGCTACGCGGCCTCCGGCTACGGCCCGCGTGCCGACGCCGGTAGCTGACAACCGCCGCGCAACCAACCACATCCGGCGGTGCGGCCACCTGTGATCGCTCCGCCGCACCCGGAGTGAATCGTGCTGCTGCTGGTCCTGATCCTGGTCGTGCTCGCCTTCGGCCTGCTCGTGTTCGCGCCGCAGGCAGGGAGCGTGCTGGCGGCCTGGGCGGCGGTGGCGCTGAGCGCCATCGCCGGGCTGGTCCTGCTGGTCGACTGGATGCAGCGACGGTCCGCGATGCGGGCTGGTGCGGCCTCGCTGGAGGCGGCGGGCCACCGCCCGCCGAACCGTGACCTGGAGTACCAGCAGGATCCCGAGCCGGCCACCGAGGTGCTGCCGGTGATCCCGCCGGCCGGTCCCGGGCCGCAGCCGGGCCAGCCGGCCCAGGTGGAGGGGCCCACCGCGCTCACACCGCGCGCGGACGCCGGTGCACCCGAGGGCGCGGCGGAGAACGTCGCCGATGCCGGTGTCGACAGCCGCTTCGACGGCCTGGACGACAGCCAGCAGACCGTTCTGATGCCCGCGGTTGAACCGTCCGGCTCTTCCGCTCGACCGTCCAGCGCACCCGACGGAACCGCCCCTTCGAGCGGCCCTTCGTCACCCAGCGTGACGAAAGACGGGTCGACGGCGGCGGCGGACGACCCGTCCGAGGGGGACCGGGTCGCCGAACCAGCCCAAGCCGATGCCGGTGCGACGGTGCTCGTCGACACCCGGAAGCGACCGGCCACGGAGGCGCCGACCACGACCGTCGACCGCAGCGCCGTACCCGCGGCCGACGCTCCTGCCACGAAGGCCGAGCCGGCCGTCACGGAGGCCCCCGCGCCGGCCGCGGCGGCGGAGCAGACCCGGGCCGGCGACAGCCAGCTCTCGGGCAGCGACCTGTTCGGCGCCGGGGAGCAGCGGGCGGCCCAGGAGCCGGCCGCCGCGCAGCAGCCTGCCGAGGCTGCTCCCGAGGAGGCCGCGACCCTGGGCGAGCCGCCGGTCGAGCAGAGCGAGCCGGCCGCGGCCGCGCTCGTCGCCACGCTGGAGGACGAGGTCGTCGTCATCGACGAGCAGCCGCGCTACCACGTGGTCGGCTGCAAGGGACTCACCGCGCACGAGCCGATCCCGATCCCGGCCCGCGAAGCCGTCGAGCTCGGCTTCACCCCGTGCGGCTGGTGCAGCCCCGACCGCACCCTCGCCGAGCGCCACCCCGCCGCCACCCGCTGACACCGGGCCGGGAACAACCCGGTCGACGCCGGCGCTACCCTTGTCGCACAGGCACCGATCCGGCCATCACCGGGGAGCCTCCGGAAGAAACGCGCTCGACGGGCGCGGAGTAGAACCGGACGGGTAGGCCCGTCACAGCCGCACACGAGAGGTCGCGTGGCGCACGCGCGGCAAGCGGGGTGGTACCGCGGCAGCCGAAAGGCAGTCGTCCCCGTGCAGGCAGGAGCAACGAGCCGCACGAGGAGCACCGCCGCATGGCCAGCACCGACGCCACCGATTCCGGGCACCGCTACCCCCAGGTGCCAGGGCACCCGTCGTTCCCCGCTCTCGAGCGCGAGGTGCTCGACTTCTGGGCGGCCGACGACACCTTCCGCGCCTCCATCGCGGCTCGGCCGGCGGGCGAGAACGGCAGCAACGAGTTCGTCTTCTACGACGGCCCGCCGTTCGCGAACGGGCTGCCGCACTACGGGCACCTGCTCACCGGCTACGTCAAGGACATCGTGCCGCGCTACCAGACGATGCGCGGCAAGCACGTCGAGCGCCGGTTCGGGTGGGACACCCACGGCATGCCCGCCGAGACCGAGGCGGAGCGCCAGCTCGGGCTGAAGGACAAGACCGAGATCGACAAGATGGGTGTGGCGGCGTTCAACGCCGCCTGCAAGGAGTCGGTGCTGCGCTACACCGACGAATGGCAGGCCTACGTCACCCGCCAGGCCCGCTGGGTCGACTTCGACAACGACTACAAGACCCTCGACCTCACCTACATGGAGAGCGTCATCTGGGCGTTCAAGACCCTGTGGGACAAGGGCCTGATCTACCAGGGCTTCCGCGTGCTCTGGTACTGCTGGCACGACGGCACCCCGCTCTCGGCCACCGAGACGAAGATGGACGACGTCTACCAGCCGCGGCAGGACCCCGCGGTCACCGTCGGGCTGCGGCTGGCCGCGCCCGGTACCGAGCTGGACGGGGCGCTCGCCCTGATCTGGACCACCACGCCGTGGACGCTGCCGTCGAACCTCGCGATGGCCGTGCACCCCGACGTCGAGTACTCGCTCGTCGCCGCGAACGGCGAGAAGTGGCTGCTGGCGTCCGCCCGGGTCGGCGCGTACGCGCGCGAGCTGGGGGAGGAGCCGGAAGTGCTCGGCACCTACCGCGGCTCGGACCTGCTCGGCCTGTCGTACACGCCGCCGTTCGACTTCTTCGTCGGCCGCCCGAACGCGCACCGGATCCTCGCCGCCGACTACGTCACCACCGACGACGGCACCGGGATCGTGCACATCGCGCCCGCCTTCGGTGAGGAGGACAAGGTCGTCACCGACGCCGCCGGCATCGACGTGGTCGTGCCGGTCGACGCCGTCGGCGAGTTCGACTCGACCGTGCCCCCGTACGAGGGCATGCAGGTGTTCGACGCGAACCCGCACATCATCGAGGACCTCAAGAACGGCACGAAGCCGTACGTGCACGGTGTGCTGCTGCGCCGCGAGACCTACGACCACCCGTACCCGCACTGCTGGCGCTGCGGCAACCCGCTGATCCAGAAGGCGGTGGACTCGTGGTTCGTGCAGGTCACGGCGTTCCGTGACCGCATGGTCGAGCTGAACCAGCAGATCACGTGGGTGCCCGCGCACGTCAAGGACGGGCAGTTCGGCAAGTGGCTGGAGAACGCGATCGACTGGTCGATCTCCCGCAACCGCTACTGGGGCAGCCCGATCCCGGTGTGGAAGTCCGACGACCCGGCCTACCCCCGCATCGACGTGTACGGCTCGCTCGACGAGCTGGAGCGCGACTTCGGCGTGCGTCCGACCGACCTGCACCGCCCGTTCGTCGACGAGCTGACCCGGCCGAACCCGGACGACCCGACCGGGCGCTCGACGATGCGCCGGGTGCCGGAGGTGCTCGACTGCTGGTTCGACTCGGGGTCGATGCCGTTCGCGCAGGTGCACTACCCGTTCGAGAACGCGGACTGGTTCGAGTACCACTACCCGGGCGACTTCATCGTCGAGTACAGCGCGCAGACCCGCGGCTGGTTCTACACGCTGCACGTGCTGGCGACGGCGCTGTTCGACCGGCCGTCGTTCCAGTCGTGCGTCGCGCACGGGGTCGTGCTCGGTGACGACGGCCAGAAGATGTCCAAGTCGCTGCGCAACTTCCCCGACGTCAACGAGGTGTTCGACCGCGACGGCTCCGACGCCATGCGCTGGTTCCTCATGGCGAGCCCGGTGCTGCGCGGCGGCAACCTCGTCGTCACCGAGCAGGGCATCCGGGAAGGGGTCCGCCAGGCGATCCTGCCGCTGTGGAACACCTGGTACTTCCTCTCGCTCTACGCCGGGGCCGCCGGTCGGACGGGACGGTTCCGCACCGAGTCGCCGCACGTGCTCGACCGGTACGTACTGGCGCGCACGGCGGCGCTCGTCGACGAGGTCACCGCGGAGCTCGACGTCTACGACATCGCCGGTGCCTGCGAGCGGGTGCGTGACCACGCGGAGACGCTCACCAACTGGTACGTGCGCCGCTCCCGTCAGCGCTTCTGGGACGGCGACCAGGACGCCATCGACACCCTGCACACGGTGCTCGAGGTGACCTGCCGCGTCGTCGCGCCGCTGCTGCCGCTGACGACGGAGAAGCTGTGGCAGGGGCTCACCGGCGGGCGGTCGGTGCACCTGGCGGACTGGCCGGCCAGCGACCTGCTGCCGCACGACGACGCGCTGGTCAGCGCCATGGACCGGGTTCGGCAGGTGGCGTCGGCGGCGCTGTCGCTGCGCAAGTCGGCCGGGCTGCGCGTGCGGCTGCCGCTCGCGTCGATGACGGTCGCGACCACCGACGTCGACGCGCTCGCGCCATTCGTTGACATCCTGCGCGACGAGGTCAACGTCCGCGACGTCGTGCTCACCACCGAGGTGGAGAAGCACGGCCGGTTCGACGTGGCCGTCAACGCGCGGGTGTGCGGGCCGCGGCTGGGTGGCGACACCCAGAAGGTGATCCGCGCGGTCAAGGCCGGTGAGTACGAGGAGACCGGGGACGGGCTCGTCGCGGGCGGCATCACGCTGCTGCCGGGCGAGTACTCGGCGCGGCTCGTGGCCGTCGACCCGTCGTCGACGGCGGCGCTGCCGGGCAACACCGGTCTCGTCGTGCTCGACACCGACGTGCCGGCGGAGCTCGCCGTGGAGGGCACGGCCCGCGACGTCGTGCGCGTGGTGCAGCAGGCCCGCCGCGACGCGGACCTGGACGTCTCCGACCGGATCGTGCTCGTCGTCGACGGCCCGGCGGAGGTGCTCGACGCCGTCGCCGCGCACGAGGAGTTCGTGAAGGGCGAGGTGCTGGCCACCGGGCTCACCCGCGGCCCCGTGGCGGCGGCGACGCGCACGGGCACGGTCCTGGACCCGGCGGGGAAGTCGGCAGAGATCACGGTCGGCGTCGAGGTCGCCCAGCCCTGAGAGCGCGGCCCCGATCCCGCGAGTTGCCCGGATCAGGACGGCGAGTCGCCTGGTTCGGGTCGGCGAGTTGCCTGGTTCGGGTCGGCGAGTTGCCCGGTTCGCGTCGGCGAGTTGCCTGCTTCGGGTCGGCGAGTTGACCGGGTCAGGACGGTGAGGCGGTCGGGTCGGCAGAGTGAGTCCGCCGATCGGCGAGCCGGAGGCAGGGGGCGGAACCATGCGGTTCGCGATCCACGTCCGTCCTGGCGCGCGCCACGACCACGTCGGCGGCGCGCGCCCGGGCCGGAACGGGCCGGCGCTGGTCGTGAGCGTGCAACCCCGGGCGGTTGACGGCGCCGCGAACACAGCGGTGGTCGCCGCGGTGGCCGACGCGTTCGGCGTGCGCCGCGCGGACGTCTCGATCGTCAGCGGGCACCGCGGGAGGGACAAGATCGTCGAGGTCGTGGGCGGCGATCCGGCCCTGCTCGTCCGGCTGCGGGACGGCTGAGCCGGCCAACTCGCCGTCCCGATCGGGGCAACTCGCCGTCCCGGTCGGGGCGACTCGCGGTCCTGATCGGGGCGACTCGCGGTCCTGATCGGGGCGACTCGCCGTCCTGATCCGGGCAACTCGCGGGGTTACGGGCGGCGCTGTTGCTCCTCCAGCGCTGCGATGCGGATCTCCAGGCGTTCCACCGTGCTGCGCAGGAGCGCGACCTGCGCCTCCAGGGAGACCTCGCGCTCGGCGCGGCGGCGGATGCGGGCCGAGCGGCCGGCGCGTTCCAGCACCGCCTCCAGCGGGACGAGGCGTTGCGGGCCGTGCGGCCCGTCGGCGAGCCGGGACGGGATCTCCCCGTTGCGGTACCAGGCGCGCAGCGCCGACCGCGACACCCCCGCCTCGCGCTCGGCGTCGCCGAGCGGGACCCAGGTGGTGCCGCTGGCGCTGGCGAGCACGTCGAGCTCGGCGCGCCACGCGTCGAGGCGTGCTTCCCAGTCCCTCTCCGTCATACGGTGACCCTATCAATATCACTGTATTGACAGGGTTGCGAGCATGGTCCCATGTTCGAGAAGTTCACCGCGCAGGCACGCGAGGTCGTCGTCGGATCGCAGGAGCGGGCCGGCGCGCTCGGCCACCAGCACATCGGCACGGAGCACCTGCTGCTGGCGCTCCTGCGCCTGCCCGACGACGCGCCGGCGCGGCTCGCGCTCGACGGGGTCGGGCTGAGCGCGGAGGCCGCCGAGGCGGCCGTGCTGGCGATGGTCCCTCGGACCTCCCGCCCGGTCACCGGGCACATCCCGTTCACCCCGCGGGCGCGGCGGGTGCTGGAGCTGTCGCTGCGCGAGTCGCAGCGGCTCGGCAGCGCCGTCATCGGCCCGGAGCACCTGCTGCTCAGCCTCCTCGAGGAGCCCGACGGGATCGCCGCGAAGGTGCTGCTGAGCGACGGTCGCACCGAGGAGCGGGTGCGGTCCGCCGTCGCGACGGCCACGGGTGTCGAGCGCGCCGCGGCCGCGCGGGCGTCCGCCGACGTGGTCAACACACCGGCGACGGAACGGGTGCTGGAGCTGGCCGCGCAGCTCGCGGGCGGCGCCCCGGTGGGGAGCCAGCACCTCCTGGAAGCGCTGGCCTGGGTCGAGGACGGGGTGGCGGGCAAGGTGCTGCACGGGCTGGGCGTCACGCGGGACTCGTTGGCCGAGGCCGTGGACGGCGTGGATCTCGACACCACCGCCGACCTCACCCCGGAGCTGAGCGCGGCCGCCCGGCTCCGCCTGACCTTCGACGGCGAGAAGGCCGTGTTGACCAGCTCCGATCCCACCGTCGTCGCGGTGATTCGCCAGCTCGTCGACGAGGTGGGGGAGCTCTCGGGGGACGGCCCGCTGGCCGGCTCGTTCGTGCCGCTGCACCGGGCCCTCCTGAACACGGCCGCCGCCGTCCACCGGACGATCAGCCCGCCGGCCGACACCCCCGAGGCAGTCCTCGCGCAGGTCCTGCGCGCGCGGCTGAAGCGGCGGCAGAACGGATGAGTGCAGCTGCAGCGCATTGGGCCCGGCTGCAGGAGGGCCGAGGCATCCCGGCCGCGATACTGGCGCAGGCGCCGGCCGACCCGTGGGGGTTCGATCCGGCGGCGTTCCGGGCGCCGGCCGTCGCGCAGGACACGCCGTCGCGGGCCGCCGCGCTGGAGCTGCTCGGCGCGGGCGGCACCGTGCTCGACGTCGGCTGCGGGGGAGGCGATGCCGCGTTCGCGCTCGCCGCCCGAGCGACCCACGTGACCGGCGTCGATGCCCAGCAGGACATGCTCGACCTCTTCGCCGCGGACGCCATTGCCCGCGGCATCCCGCACCGGACCGTGCTCGGTGCCTGGCCCGGGTCGGCGGCCGCCGCCGGGCCGGCCGACGTCGTCGTCTCGCACCTGGTGCTGCACAACGTGGTGGACCTGCCGCCGTTCGTCAGCGCGCTGACGGCGGCGGCCCGCCGCGGGGTCGTCGTCGAGATGCTGTGCGAGCACCCGATGGCGTGGCTCGACCCGCTCTGGGAGCGGTTCCACGGGCTGCACCGCCCGCCACCGGCCACGGACGCCGACGCGCTCGCGGTGCTGCGTGAGTGCGGCATCGAACCCACGGTCACCAGCTGGGAGCGTTCAGCGCGGCCACCCGCCGACCCGGAGTGGGTCGCCCGGCGGCTGTGCCTGGCCGCCGAACGGGTGCCGGAGGTGGCCGCAGCACTGCCGGGCCTGCCCCGCCCGAACCGGGTCGCGACGCTGACCTGGACTGTGTGAAGGCCGTCCCACCTGCGCCGATACAGTTCGGCGAGGAGGTGGCATGCCGAGCCTCGCGACGACTCTCGGGATCGCGTCCGCCGTCGTGCTCGTCGGCGTGCTCGCCGTGCGCGCCTCGACCCGCATCGGGCTGCCGTCGCTGCTGCTGTACCTCGGCATCGGGGTGCTGCTGGGCGAGGCCGTGCTGGGCATCCCGTTCTCCGACGCCCGGCTGACCGAGTCGCTCGGGCTCGCCGCGCTCGTGCTGATCCTCGTCGAGGGCGGCCTGACCACCCGCTGGGCCGCGGTGCGGCCGGCGCTGGGGATCGGGTTGGCGCTCTCCACGGTCGCCGTCGCCGTCAGCATCGGCGTGGTCGGCGTGGCCCTGCACCTGCTGCTCGACCTGGACTGGCGCACGGCGTTCCTGTGGGGCGCGGTGCTGTCGTCCACCGACGCCGCCGCCGTGTTCAGCGTGCTGCGCGGGATCGGGGTGCGCAGGCGGCTGGTGGGGGCGCTGGAGCTGGAGTCCGGGCTCAACGACGCACCCGTCGTGATCGCCGTCGTGGTGCTGGCGTCCGACACGGCGGTCACCTGGCTGCAGCCGGTGCTGGTGGTCTACGAGCTGGCGGCGGGCGCGCTCGTCGGCGCCGCGCTGGGCTGGGCGAGCGGGTGGGCGCTGCACCGCATCGCCCTGCCCTCGACCGGCCTGTACCCGCTGGCGGCCATCGCCGCCTGCGTGCTGGCGTACGCGGCCGGCCAGTCGCTGCACGCGTCAGGCCTGCTGGCCACCTACGTCGCGGCGCTGGTGCTGGGCAACTCGGCCCTGCCGCACCGCGACGGCGTCCGCTCGTTCGCCGAGGGCACCGGCTGGCTCGCCCAGATCGGGCTGTTCGTGCTGCTCGGGCTGTACTCGTCCCCGGCGCGGCTGGTGGACGCGCTCGTGCCGGCGCTGGTGGCCGGGGCGGTGCTGCTGCTGGTCGCCCGGCCGCTGTCGGTGTGGGTGGCGACCGTCGGCTTCCGGCTGCCGTGGCGGGAGCAGGCGTTCCTGTCGTGGGCGGGCCTGCGCGGTGCCGTGCCGATCGTGCTCGCGCTCATCGCGTTCACCGCCGGGGCGCCCGGCGCGCTCACGCTCGTCGACGCCGTGTTCGTGCTGGTGGTGGTGCTCACGCTGCTGCAGGGGACGACGCTGCCGTGGGTGGCGCGCCGGCTCGCGGTCGCGAGCGCGTCGGAGCCGCGGCACGTGGCGGTCGACGCGGCCCCACTGGACGCGCTGGGCGCCGATCTCCTGCAGGTGACGGTGCCGGTCGGCTCCCGGTTGCGCGGGGTGTACCTGCGCGAGCTGCGCCTGCCACCGGGCGCCACGGTCAGCCTCGTCGTGCGCGGCGGCGAGGCGTTCACCCCGACGCTGGAGACGCGGCTGCGCGAGGGCGACCAGTTCCTCGTCGTCACGACGCAGGCCGTCCGGGAGGCCGCCGAGGAGCGCATCCGGGCCGTCGACCTGCGCGGACGGCTCGCCCGCTGGAACGCCGATCGAGCCCGCCGGGACGATGCGGGATGATGAAGGGGTGACGACCGAACCAGCGCCGCCGACGGCGACCACCGGACCCACGAGGGTCGCCCTGCTGTCGGTAATCGCCGCCGTGATCCTGGCGGCCGACGTCGTCACGAAGGTGCTCGCGGTTGCGGCGTTCGAGGGCCGGCCGCCGGTGCAGCTGCTCGGCGGGCTGGTATACCTGCAGCTGATCCGCAACCCGGGGGCGGCGTTCTCCCTGGCCACGGGCTACACGTGGGTGCTCACGATCGTCGCGATCGCCGTCGTCGTCGTGATCGTGCGGGTGGCGCGGCGGCTGCGTTCGCCGGGCTGGGCCATCGCGCTCGGCCTGGTGCTCGGCGGCGCGCTGGGCAACCTCACCGACCGGATCTTCCGCTCGCCCGGCCCGCTGCAGGGCCACGTCGTCGACATGGTGTCGCTGTTCGCGCCCGACGGGCGGGTCTGGCCGGTGTTCAACGTGGCCGACTCGTCGATCGTCTGCGGCGGCATCCTGCTCGTGCTGCTCGCGCTCACCGGCCGCGAGCTCGACGGCACGCGCTCCCGCGGCCGGGGGGACGCCGGTGCCTGACACCCGCAGCCTCCCCGTCCCCGACGGCCTGGACGGGATGCGCCTCGACGCCGGCCTGGCCCGGCTGCTCGGGCTCTCCCGCACGGTCGTCGCGGCGCTGGCCGAGGACGGGCGTGTCGAGGTGGACGGGCGCAGCGCCGGCAAGTCCGACCGGCTCACCGCAGGCGCCTGGCTGGAGGTGGCGCTGCCCGACCCCGAGCCGGCCGCCCCGATCGCGGGCGACGAGCAGGAGGTCGCCGGTCTGGTCGTGCTGCACGCCGACGACGACATCGTCGTGGTCGACAAGCCGGTCGGCGTGGCCGCGCACCCCAGCCCCGGCTGGACCGGCCCCACGGTCACCGGCGGGCTCGCCGCGCTCGGCCACCGGCTGTCCACCTCAGGCGCCGCCGAGCGGCAGGGGATCGTGCACCGGCTCGACGCCGGCACCACCGGCGTGATGGTCGTGGCCACGTCCGAGCACGCCTACACCGTGCTGAAGCGGGCCTTCAAGGAACGCACGGTCGACAAGCGCTACCACGCCGTCGCGCAGGGCCACCCGGACCCGTCCAGCGGCACGATCGACGCCCCCATCGACCGCCATCCCCGGCATGACCACCGCTTCGCCGTCGTCGCGGGCGGCCGGCCCAGCGTCACCCACTACGACACGCTCGAGGCCTTCCCGGCTGCGTCGCTGCTGGACATCCACCTGGAGACCGGCCGCACCCACCAGATCCGCGTGCACCTCTCGGCGATGCGGCACCCGCTCGTCGGCGACCTCGTCTACGGGGCCGATCCCACGCTGGCCGCCCGGCTCGGGCTCACCCGGCAGTGGCTGCACGCCCGCGCGCTCGGCTTCGCGCACCCTGCCGACGGCCGCTGGGTGGAGTTCAGCAGCCCGTACCCGGACGACCTGGCGAGCGCGCTGGACCGGCTGCGCGTGTGACCCGCGGGCGCCTCGGCGTGGTCGTCGCCTGCGTGGTCGTCGCGCTGGGCACGGCGTGGTACGCGGGCGTGCAGTCGATGCCGTCCGGGCCGCCTCCGCCGCCGGCGGGTTCGGTGCGGCTCGGCCCGGACCCGGGCGAGGACGTCGCCGCCTACCGCGCGCGGATCGCGGCCGAGCTGCCCCCGCCCGGTCCTGCGGTGCTGGCACTGGTGCAGTTCGACGCGGCGCGCACCACCGCGGACGCCCTGGTCGTCACGGCCGGCACCGCACCGGTGACCGCGGTGTTCCAGGTGCAGCTCCCGCGCGTGCAGACCGCCCTCGCGTTCGAGGACGTCGAACCGCAGGTGCCGGCCGCGACGGCGCTCGACTCGGCACGGCAGCGCGCGGCCACGGCAGCGTCGGCGCGGGTGGGAGCGGGGAACGACCGGCAGCGCGCCGTCGCCGCGGCGGAACGGGCCGCTCTCGCCGGTGCCGGCTGCCCGTGCGTCGTCGCGCTGGTGGTACGGGGCGACCGGCCGGCCCTGGACGCGCTCTCGGCCCGTCCCGGGGTGCGGGCCGTGCAGGCGGCCCCGCCCGGGACGGCACCCGTCGAGCTGGCGGTGTCGCCCCTCCTGCCGGCGCAGACCGGCCGCGCCGACCCGCTGCCCGACGACGGCCCCGTGCCGGGGAGGTCGGGGTAACCCCCGTACGGGGTTGGGGGGTTCACCTGATACCTGGCGCAGCGGCGCGCTGGCACGGTTGGGCCATGACGACGCGGGGGGCACGAGGAGCAGAGAGCGCGGTCGTGGTGGGGTTCGTGGCCACCGCGGCGGTCGCCGGAGCAGCACTGCACGTCGCCGGATCCGGCCCTGTCGATCCGTTGCGGACGGTGATCAGCGATTATGTGATGGTGCCCGGTGGATACGCGCTGCTCGCGCTGGCCGCCGTCGCGCTGGCGGCGGCGAGCCTCGCGCTCTCCGTCGGGCTGCGCCGCTCCGGGCTGCCGCACCCGGCGCTGCCGGCTGCGCTGCTGGTCACAGGGGCCATCGGGCTCCTCGTGGCCGGTGCCGTGCCCACCAACCTCCCCGGGCAGCCGGTCGGGTTAGGGGCGATGCTCCACCGGGTCGCCGGCGGTGCGACGTTCGTCTCACTGCCCCTCGCCGGCTGGTTGATCGCCCGCCGCGCCGCCACCGCATCGGGTGAATGGCGGGCCCACGCCGCGGTTCTGCGCTGGTCGGCCGCGGTCGCCGGGCTCGTCACGATCGTCTTCCTCGGGGCGCAGATCCCGATCGTTATCGGCGATTCACCTTTATTTCCCTATGTGGGCGGCGCCGAGCGGGCTGCATGTGCCACGGTGATGGTGGTGCTTGTGACGACTGCGCGGGTGATGTGGACGGCGACCGCTGAAGCCGTCGGCGTCCGGGCTGCCCGCACGGCGACGCCCGTCGGGGTGGTCGGACCGGTCGCGGTCGCACCCGTCGCGATCGAGCTGGGGCAGGCGGCATGAACGTCGCGCTGCACACCACGACCTCCCATCCCGGCGTGGCCATCGGCCTGGCCGCCACGGCCGCCATCTGCTTCGCCGGCGCCGCCGTGCTGCAGCACCGGGCCGTCAACGCCGAGCACGCGCCCGAGCGCTCGCGCGACCCGGAGACCGGCGACGGGCTGTCCCGTGCCGGGCTCGCCGCGGCGGCGCGCACCCCCGGATGGCTGTTCGGGCTGGCGCTGGCCGTCGGCGGCACCACCCTGCACGCGCTGGCGCTGGTGCTGGCGCCGCTGTCGGTCGTCCAGCCGATCGGGGTGCTCGCCGTCCCGATCGCCGTGCTGATCAGCGTGCGGCGCACCCACACACGCCCCACCACCGGCGTGGTCGTGGGGGTGGTGCTCGCCATCACCGGGGTGGCGATCTTCGTGCTCACCGCGGCCGGCACCGCCACCAGCACCCCCGCCGCCGACAGCGCCATGGCGCTGGCCGGTCTGATCGTGGCGCTGGTCGTGGCCGCCTTCGCGGCATTGGGCCTCGCCCGGTCCGGCTGGGTGCGCTGCGTCGCGCTGGCCACGGGTGGTGCGGTCGCGTTCGGGCTGGTGTCGGCGCTGATGCGGGCCGTCTCGCAGATGGTCACCACCGGCGCGTCGGCGCTCTTCTCCCCGGCGGTGCTCACCGCGCTCGTCGGGCTGGTGGCCGCCCTGCTCGTCGGCGGCTGGCTGGTGCAGCAGGCGTTCGCGTCCGGCGCGCCCGAGGTCGTCGTCGCCTGCATGACGGTCGTCGACCCGATCGTCGCCGTCCTCCTCGGGGTGGTGCTGCTCGGCGAGGGCGCCTCCACCCCCATCCTGACCTGGTTGCCACTGATCGTCGCCGCCGCGCTCGCCATCGTGGGCGTAGTGGCGCTGGCCAGCCACCACCCCGACGCGCTGGCCCGCCGCGAGGCCGCCGAGCTCGCCGGAGTGCCCGCGACCCGCCCCACCGCCGCGGCCGGAAGCCGCCGCGAGCACGCGCTGCACCGCCGGTGACCGCCGCTGCACCGCGCGCTCCGTTCCCCCCACGAGAGGACCGCTCCGTGACCTCGATGCGCATCCTGATCGGCGCAGAGACCTACCCGCCCACCGTCAACGGCGCCGCCAACTTCGCCGAGCGGCTCGCCACCGGACTGGCCCGCCGCGGCCACGAGGTGCACGTCGCCACGCCGTCGCCGGTCGGGAAGCCGGTCGTCGAGGTCCGCGACGGCGTGACCGTGCACGGCGTGAAGTCGGTGCGCTACGCCTTCCACCCGGACTTCCCGGTCAGCATGCCGTGGCAGGCCCTGCCCGCGGCCAGGGAGCTCGTCGCCGCGCTGCAGCCCGACGTCGTGCACACGCAGGCCCACATGGTCGTCGGCCGCGGCGTGGTCAAGGCCGGGGTGCGGGCCGGGATCCCGGTCGTCGCCACCAACCACTTCATGCCCGAGAACCTGTCTGCGCACGTGCCGTTGTCGCGGTTCGTGATGCGGCCGGCGTCGAAGATCGCCTGGCGGGACCTCGGCCGGATCTTCGGCAAGGCCGACGCGGTCACCGCACCCACCCCGCGCGCGGTGGACCTGCTGGTCCGCCACGCCGGCCTCACCGACGCCTTCCCCGTCTCCTGCGGCATCGACGCCGAGCGCTACAGCGCGCCCGCGCCGGCGCACGACGTGCCGTCGGTGCTGTTCGTCGGTCGGATGGACCAGGAGAAGCGCGTCGACGACCTGATCCGCGCGTTCGCGGCGCTGCCCGGCGGGCTGCCGGCGCGGCTCGACATCGTCGGCGACGGCGCGAAGCGCGCCGACTGGACGGCGCTGGCCGAGAGCCTCGGCGTGGCCGAGCGCGTCACGTTCCACGGTTTCGTGTCGGAGGAGGAGCTGCTCACCGCCTACGCGACGGCCGACGTGTTCTGCATGCCCAGCATCGCCGAGCTGCAGAGCCTCGCGACGCTGGAGGCGATGGCCGCGCGCACCCCGGTGCTGCTAGCCGACGCGATGGCGCTGCCGCACCTCGTCCGGCCGGGCCGCAACGGCTGGCTGTTCCCGCCCGGCGACGTCGCCGAGCTGACCAGGCGCCTCACCACCCTGCTCTCCGACGCCGACCTGCGCGCGCGGATGGGCGCGGTGAGCCGGGAGATCGTCGCCGAGCACGCCATCGACGCCACGCTGGACCGGTTCGAGGGGCTCTACCGCCAGCTCATGGCCGGGGAACAGGAGCAGGCGCGCGCGGCCTGACCGACGTCACACACGGCTGGGCCGGTTCACACACGTCCGAACGTGTGTGAACGGGCCCAGCGCTGTGTGAGGTGCGTCAGCGGGCGAGGCTCGTGAGCAGCTCCAGCAGCGCCTCCGCCGAGCGCTCCCACGTGTAGTGCTCGGCGCGCTCACGGGCGGCCGCGCTGGCGGCCTCCCAGCGCCCCTCCAGCGCCCGGACGGCCGCGGCGAAGCCGGCGGGGTCGTCGGGGGAGACGTACGCGCCGGCCGCGCAGCCCACCTCGCGGAACACCGGGATGTCGCTCACGACGAGCGGCGTCCCGACGGCCATGGCCTCGACGAGCGGGATGCCGAAGCCCTCGTCGCGGGACGCCGACACCAGGGCGGTGGCGCCGCGCAGCACCTCGCGGTACATCTCGTCGGAGGCGCCGTCGTGGAAGACGAGTCGGCCCGGACCGGCGGCCGCGGTCAGCCGGGCGCGCTGCGCGTCCGTGACCCGGCTCATCAGGTGCAGCTCGTGGTCGGGCAGCTGTCCCATCGCCGCGGCGAGCGTCTCGACGTTCTTGTACGGCATGAACGAACCCATGTAGACCAGCGCGTTCGTGCGCGGCAGCCGCGACGGGTCGGCCACCGGATCGGCGGCGTTGGGCACCACCGTCACGGGTCGCCGGGTGAGCCGGTGCTCGGCGATCAGCGCCTTCGTCGTCTCCGACACGGCGACGACGGCGTCGGCGCGGTTCAGCAGGAGTCGCTGCGGCCACCACGCCCGGTGGTAGAGCCGCCACAGCGCCCGGATGGGCAGCGCGAACTCCGGCGGCGGCGTGGGGTGGCGGTAGTAGATGAGGTCGTGGACGGTCAGCACCAGCGGGTAGTCCCGGCCCCAGCTGCCCATCGTCTGCATCGGGGTGAACACCACGTCGGGGCGCAGCCGGCGCACCTGCCGGGCCACCAGCGGCTCCAGCGGGCTCGTCGGCGCGCTCACCAGCTCGTACGGGCACGGCGGCAGCTGCGCGAGCTGCCGCTCGTCGCTGATCAGCATCGTGACGGGGTGCCGCTTCGCCAGCGCCGTGACGAGGCCGGCCGTGTAGCGGCTGATCCCGTCGTGCCGTTCGATGCGGGTGTACCGGCAGTCGAAGACGATCTTCACGAGAGGCCTGCCGCGATCGCCGCGGCCACCTCGGCCGGCTGCTCGTAGTGCGCCAGGTGCCCGGTGCCGGGCAGCAGCACCAGCCGGGCATCCGGGAAGCGCGGCAGCAGCGCGCGCTGCGCCGCGGCCGGCGCGAGGTCGTCGCGCTCGCCGGCGACCAGCAGCGTCGGCACCTTGACCTCGGGCGCGTACTCGGCGACATCGTGACCGACGGAGGCGGCGAACGCCTCCAGCAGGCTCGTCCTGCTGGCGAACGTGGAGAAGTAGCGGTCGTGCTCGGCGTGGATCCAGCGCCTCAGCGCGCGGTCGCTCGTCGTCAGCAGGGCCAGGCCGGAGATCCGGCTGATCACGCGGTTGCGCAGCAGCAGGTCGCCCGCCGGCTCGGGCAGCATCCCGGCGAGGCGGTGGTAGGCGGCCGCGACGTGGCGGGTCACGGCCCGCGGGCCGGCCAGCGCGTTGCTCGCGATCGGGTTGACCAGCACCAACGAGGTGAACCCTGCTGCGTCCGCGGCCAGGGTGGCCGTCGCGACGATCGAGCCGAACGAGTGCCCGGCCAGCACGAGGTCGCCGCCGACGGTCCCGGCGAGCTCACGCGTCCACGCGGTGTAGCCCGCGACGTCGTGCGCGTCGTCCGGCAGGGGAGGGGTGGCGCCGAAGCCGGGGAGGTCGGGCACCAGCACCCGCAGACCGGGATCGGCGTCGACCAGGTGCGCCACGATCGGTTCCAGCCCGTGGTGGTCGCCGCGGAACCCGTGCAGGAACAGCACCACCGTGCGCGGCTCGGCGGCCCCGTAGCGCCACACCCGGGTGGGCGTGCCGCGCACCGTCACCGTGACGGCGTCGACGGGGGTGCGGGCGACGATATCCCCGTACGGCGTGGCCACCTCACCAGCGTAGAGCGTGGGTGCCAGGCCGCGTTGACAACGTCCTGACCGCGGCCTTCGCGCCCAGATCGTCCCTGGCGGCGTTGCCGATCCGCTCGAGTACGCCAGGTACGAGTCACGGATCGGCGCCTTGCCAGGAACGATCTGGATCACGAAGGCCATCGATCAGGACGTTGTCAACACGGCCTACGCGACCGGTCCACCACCCTCCGTGGCCGCGGTCGGCGCACGTTCCGGGCGTGTCGCCGACGGGCTCGTCGACGTCGGCGTGGCGGTTCCGGAGCCAGTGCCGGGGAGGAGCACCATGGGGCATCCCGCCGCCGTCGCCGTGACCGTCCCGCTCCCCTTCGAACGGGTGGTCGCGCTCCGCCGGCAGCAGGAGTAGAACTGATGTTCGAAGTTTGCTCGACCTGTTTGGGGGCGTCGTTCCGTGACGGATTCCTTCGTCCACCTGCACGTGCACACCGAGTACTCGATGCTCGACGGCGCCGCGAAGGTCAACGCGCTGTTCGACGAGGTCGAGCGGCTCGAGATGCCCGCGGTGGCGATGACCGACCACGGCAACATGTACGGCTCCGCGGAGTTCTTCCGCCGTTCGCGCAAGAGCCCGGTCAAGCCGATCATCGGCATCGAGGCCTACCTCGCGCCCCTGTCGCGCCACCACAAGAAGCCGGTGTTCTGGGGGCAGGCCGGCCAGCGCGGCGCCGACGAGTTCGGTGAGGGCGGCGACGTCTCCGGTGGCGGCGCCTACACGCACATGACGATGGTGGCGCGCACCGCGCAGGGGCTGCGCAACCTGTTCAAGCTCTCCAGCCTGGCCTCCTACGAGGGCTACTACCGCAAGCCGCGCATGGACCGCGAGCTGGTCGCGCAGTACGCCGAGGGCATCATCGCGACCACCGGGTGCCCGTCGGGGGAGGTGCAGACGCGGTTGCGGCTGGGCCAGCCCGAGGAGGCCCTGCAGGCCGCGGCCGACTACCGCGACATCTTCGGCGCCGAGAACTTCTTCCTCGAGCTGATGGACCACGGGCTGTCGATCGAGCGCAGCGTCCGCGAGGGCCTGCTGGAGATCTCGAAGAAGCTCGACCTGCGCCCGCTCGCCACCAACGACTCCCACTACGTCACCAAGGACCAGGCGGAGGCGCACTCCGCGCTGCTGTGTGTGCAGGCCGGCAAGACCCTCGACGACCCCAACCGCTTCAAGTTCGACGGCGACGGCTACTACCTCAAGAGCGCCGCGGAGATGCGCGAGTACTGGGACACCGCGGTGCCCGGCGCGGCCGCGAACACGCTCCTCGTGGCCGAGATGGTGGAGCCGTACGACGAGGTGTTCGCCGAGGTCGACCGCATGCCGCGGTTCCCGCTCGCCCCCGGCCAGACCGAGAACGACCTGCTGCGCTCCGAGGTCGAGAAGTACACCCCGGCCAGGTTTCCGAACGGGCTCACCCAGGAGTACAAGGACCGCATCGAGCTGGAGCTCGGCGTCATCGCGAAGATGGGGTTCCCCGGCTACTTCCTCGTCGTCGGCGACCTGGTGCGCTGGGCGAAGGCGCAGAAGATCGCGGTCGGGCCGGGTCGTGGTTCGGCCACCGGGTCGCTGCTGGCGTACATCCTGCAGATCACCGACCTCGACCCGATCGAGCACAGCCTGCTGTTCGAGCGGTTCCTCAACCCCGAGCGCGTGAGCCCCCCCGACATCGACCTCGACTTCGACGAGCGCAGGCGCGGCGAGGTCATGCGCTACACGGTCGACAAGTGGGGCGAGGAGAACGTCGCCCAGGTCATCACGTTCGGCACGATCAAGACGAAGGCCGCGATCAAGGACGCCGCGCGCGTCATCCACGGCCAGCCGGGCTTCGCGATCGCCGACCGCATCTCCAAGGCGCTGCCGCCGCCGATCATGGCGAAGGACATCCCGCTGTACGGGATCTTCGACCCGAGCCACGAGCGCTACGCCGAGGCCGCCGAGGTGCGCGCGCTCACCGAGACCGACCCCGAGGTCCGGCGGATCATGGACACCGCGCGCGGGCTGGAGGGCCTGGTGCGCAACGCGGGCGTGCACGCCTGCGCGGTGATCCTCTCCTCGCAGCCGCTGCTCGACGTGATCCCGCTGTGGAAGCGCGACGACGGCTCGGTGATCACGGGCTGGGACTACCCGTCCTGCGAGGAGATCGGCCTCCTCAAGATGGACTTCCTGGGGCTGCGCACGCTCACCGTCGTCGACGACACGATCAAGGCGGTGCAGGCCAACCACGGCGTCGAGATCGACACCGCCACGCTCGCGCTCGACGACAAGAACACCTACGAGCTGCTCTCCCGCGGCGACACGCTGGGCGTGTTCCAGCTCGACGGCGGCGGCATGCGCACGCTGCTGAAGGCCATGGAGCCCAGCCACTTCGGTGACATCGCGGCGGCGCTGGCGCTGTACCGGCCGGGCCCGATGGCGGCCAACGCGCACATGGACTACGCGGAGCGCTCGAACGGGCGCCAGCCGCTCACCCCGATCCACCCGGAGCTCGAGGCCGCGCTCGAGCCGATCCTCGGCGAGACCTACCACCTGCTGGTGTACCAGGAGCAGGTCATGGCGATCGCGCAGCAGCTGGCCGGCTACTCGCTCGGCCAGGCCGACCTGCTGCGCCGCGCGATGGGCAAGAAGAAGAAGGAGATCATCGAGAAGGAGTACGAGGGCTTCAAGGCCGGCATGCTCGGCAAGGGCTTCTCGAAGGAGGCCTGCCAGACGCTGTGGGACGTGATGCTGCCCTTCTCCGGGTACGCGTTCAACAAGTCCCACACCGCCGGCTACGGGCTCGTCTCCTACTGGACGGCCTACCTCAAGGCGAACTACCCGACCGAGTTCATGGCAGCGCAGCTGACCTCGATCGGCGACAACAAGGACAAGTCGGCGATCTACCTCGCCGAGTGCCGGCGCATGGGCATCAAGGTGCTGCCGCCCGACGTCAACGACTCCGACCTGTGGTTCTCCGCGGTCGGGTCGGACATCCGCTTCGGGCTGGGGGCGGTCCGCAACGTCGGCGCCAACGTCGTCGAGTCGATCATCGCGACGCGCAAGGCCAAGGGCCGGTTCACCTCGTTCACCGACTTCCTCGAGAAGATCGACCTCGTGTGCTGCAACAAGCGCACCATCGAGTCGCTGATCAAGGCGGGCGCGTTCGACTCGTTCGGTCAGCCGCGGCGGGCGCTGCTCATGATCCACGAGGACGCGGTCGACGCGATCACGGGCCTGAAGCGCAAGGAGGCCGAGGGGCAGTACGACCTGTTCGGCGGGGTGGACGACGAGCCGGCCGCGCCGGAGCACTCGCCGCTGGCCAGCTTCAAGATCGGCGACGAGGAGTGGCCGATGAAGCAGAAGCTCGCCTTCGAGCGGGAGATGCTCGGTCTGTACGTCTCCGCGCACCCGCTCGACGGCACCGAGCGCATCCTGCGCAAGCACGCCCCGAAGTCGATCGCCCAGCTCATCGACGAGCAGCAGAAGGAGGGCGAGATCGTCCTGGCCGGGATGATCTCGTCGGTCGACCGGCGCGTGAACAAGAAGGGCGAGCCCTGGGCGATCGTCACCATCGAGGACCTCGACGCCTCGATGGAGGTGCTGTTCTTCCCGAAGTCGTACTCGGTGATGTACGAGGAGCTGGTGCCCGACTCGGCGGTGGCGGTGAAGGGCCGGGTGAACTGGCGGGACGAGCGGATGTCGGTGTTCGCGTCCGGCGTGATCACCCTCGACATCACGGCCGCGCAGGCCAGCCCCGGCACCGAGCCGCCGCTGGTGCTGAAGGCCGACGCGCTGCGGATGGACGAGGCGGTCGTGGCGGAGCTGAAGTCGGCCCTCACCGCGCACCGCGGCGAGACCCCGCTGCACCTGGTGCTCTGCTACAAGAACCGGGAGACCGCGCTGGCCGTCGACGAGAAGTTCTCCGTCACGGTCAGCTCGGCGCTGCTGGGGGAGCTGAAGAGCATCCCGGGGATCGCGGTCGCGGTCTGATCACCGCCCGGTGGGCAGGCGGGGGAGCGCGCCGGCGGTGCCGGCGATCGTCAGCACCGCCAGCGCGGCGGCGGCCACGGCGAACCCGCCGGCCCCGGTCACGGCACCGCCGACGACGGGCCCGACGACCATGCCGCATGCATAGGCGGCGTTGAACGCGGCGTAGGAGCCGCCGAGTGCGGGCGGCTGTGCGCGTTCTCCCTGGTGGCCGATCAGGGTGGTCGCCGTCGCGAGGAGCAGCGCGTTGGCCGCGCCGAGCGCCATCATCGCGACGACGACCAGCCACAGCGGCCCCGCCAATCCCAGCAGGGCCATGGCACCGGCGGCCAGCACGCCGCCGGCGCCGACCAGCGCGCGTGCGTCGACGCGGGAGACGAGCGACCCGACCAGGGGGTTGAGCACCGCGCTGGTGAGGACGATCACCGCGAAGAGCCCGCCGACGGCCAGCGGGCCGAGCCCGTGCGTCACCTGCAGGTGCAGCGGCAGCACGGGCTCGATCGCGGCGAGCGCGCCCGCGCCGAGCAGCACGGCCACCAGCACGCTCACCGTGCCCGGCACCCGGATCACGGCCAACGGCCCCGCGACGTCGTCGGTGGCCGGCGGGTCGGCGCGGACCAGCAGGTAGCGCGCGATCCCGTCGGCCAGTGCGAGCGCGGCGGCCACGAGGAACGGGGCCCGCGGGCCGAACGCCTCGGCCAGGAAACCGCCCACCGGTGGGCCGACCAGCACACCCACCGCCACCATGCTCATGGCCAGTCCCATCGAGCGGCCGCGGGTCGCGATCGGGGTGCTCGCCGCGATGAGGGCGAGGCCGGCGATCCACGACATCCCGGCGGCCACGCCCTGCAGCACCCTGGCGAGCACCAGGAGCGCGAACGAGGTGGAGAACGCGAACAGCAGCGTGGCCGCGGCGAGCCCGAGCATGCCGTAGAGGAGGGGGCGGCGCGGGCCCGCCCGGTCGACGAGCCGGCCGGCGACCGGGGTGACGGCGAGCGTGGCGACCGCGTAGCCGGCGAAGAGCAGCCCGGTCGCGGCCGGCCCGGCGGCGACGGTGGCCGGGAGCAGCGGCAGCACCGGGATGGCGATGCCGTAGACGAGCATGTCGGTGAACAGCGCGAGGCAGGCGACGGTGATCGCCGCTCGCGGGGTGGTGGCGGAGGTACGAGTGGTCACGGGTTCTCCCCGGTCGGGACGGACGATCGTCGAGAACGAACTTGTGGTGAGCTGGATCGATTCGAAATCACCGCAACGTCGTTCTCGACGCGGGGTCGGGGTGCGCCAGCAGGCCGGCGACCGCGGCCCACGCCACGGCCCGGCGGGCCGCGGCGTCGGCGGGAAGCCGCTCCGGCTCGATCGCGGCGGTGTCGTTGGCCCCCATCGCGACGCTGACCAGGACGAACAGTGCGGCGTCGACGGTCACGCCGGGGCGCAGCAGGCCGGGGGCGGCGAGCACGGGCGCGAGTTCGGCGCGCCACCCGTCGAGTGCGCTGCGGTGGTCGCGCACCCCTTGCTCCACCAAGCTCGACCGGGCCGCGACGAACGTGCCCACGGTGGCGAGCGCGCGGAACATCGGGTCCTCGCGCAGGAGTCGCAGGTGCTCCTCGATGAAGCCGGTCAGCGCGGTGGCCGGGTCGGACGCGGCGCGCAGCGGCGCGAGCACCTGCTCGCCGTACCGCCGCCACTGCTCGGTGAGGACGGCGGCGAGCAGCTCGTCCTTGCCGCGGAAGTGGTGGTGGACGGCGCCGCGGGTCATGCCGATGCGGGCGGCGATGCGTTCGAAGGTGGCGCCGTCGTAGCCGTGCTCGGCGAAGGTCAGGAGCGCGGAGTCGAGGACCCGGGCACGGGTCTCGGCCGCCGCGGCAGCGGTGCGTCGCATGGATACATGCTGGCCCGTATGTAAACGGCGTCAAATCCCGATCAGGACGAGGTCATCCGCTGCCACTGCTGCTGCGCGGCGCGGTCCCAGCGCTGGTGCAGCCGGTCGAACAGCTCCGCAGCGCGGGCGCCCGCCCACTCCTGGGGCAGCAGCTCGCCGGGCAGCTTCGGGTCGAGGAACGGAAAGCGGCGCCATGCGTGCACCAGGTGGATCTGGTGGGTGAGGGTGTCGGCGGGGCCGTTCGGCTCGGCGTCGGCGAACTCCTCGAGGAACGCCTCGTAGGCGGCTTCGACCTCGTCGAGGTTCCACGCCTGCTCGACGAGCAGCTGCGGGCTCCCGAGATCGCCGAACGCGCCGACGAACGAGCTGGTGACGGCCCCCAGTCCGAGATCGGCGACGACCTCGGCGACCTCGGCCTGCTTGCTCGGGTCAGGGGTGAGCCACACCCCGGGCGCCGGCGAGCCGAGACCGGCCCACGCCAGGCGGGTGCGCAGCCGGTGCCGCAGCTGCCGGCGCGCCTCCGGCACGCTGACCAGCAGCACCAGCCAGTGCCCGTCCCACGGGCGGGTGGCGGCGCTGAACCCGTAGATGCGGGCGGCGCCGTCGGACAGCAGCCGCGTGCCCTGGTCGGACAGCGACCAGCGCACGCGCCGGCCGGAACGGTCCGACACCAGCAGGCCCTCGGCCGCGGTGCGGGCCAGCGCCTGCCGCGCCGACTTCGACTCCACGCCCAGCCCGCCGAGCACGTCGAGCAGCACCTGCGTCCACACCGGCTCGCCGCGCGGGAGCACGAACTCGCCCAGCACGGTGAGCAGCAAGGACCGGGCGCTGGTGGCGCCGAGTCCGCGCCGGCGCGACAGCGCGGGATGCGCGTTCGCGACCTCCGCTGCGGACATGTTCGGGAGCCTATCCGGGCGATCGGCTGGTCCGTCCCCGGGCGCGCCGCACGGATGTCGCCTGCCGGACCCGCCGATTTTCGATCTGCCACTCGATCGTGTGGACTCCGCGCCCGATCGGAATCGGGCGGAACGGACCAACCGTACTCGTCCGTTCGGCATGACGTGACCCTGACGACCGACCCGCCCGAGACCGCCTCCCGCGAGCCGCGCCGCCGCTTCACCTGGACCACCCTGCGCGCCGACGTGAATGCGTCACTGGTGGTCTTCCTCGTCGCCGTACCGCTCTCGCTGGGCATCGCGCTGGCGTCCGGTGCCCCGATCATGGCCGGGCTGATCGCCGCCGTCGTCGGTGGCGTGGTCGCCGGCCTGCTCGGCGGCTCACCGCTGCAGGTCAGCGGGCCCGCTGCCGGGCTGGCCGTGGTGGTGGCCGAGCTGGTCGCCCGCTTCGGCTGGGGCGTGACGTGCGCGATCACCGTCGGCGCCGGCCTGCTGCAGGTGCTGTTCGGGGCCACCCGGCTGGGCCGGTTCGCGCAGGCCGTGCCGCCGGCGGTGGTGCACGGGATGCTCGCCGGCATCGGCATCACGATCGCGCTGGCCCAGCTGCACGTGGTGCTCGGCGGCAGCCCCCAGACCGGTGTGCTGGACAACGTGCTGGGGCTGCCGGCCCAGCTGTCCGCGCACGTCACCGGCGCCGCCGCGATCGGGGTGCTGACGATCGCGATCGTCGTCGCCTGGCCGTTGCTCGGCCTTCCCCGGGCCGTTCCCGCACCGCTGGTCGCCGTCGTGGTGGCGACGGTCCTCGCCGGCTTCTTCGCCGACGTCGCCCGCGTCGACCTGCCGGGCGGCCTTCTGGACGCGATCGCGCTGCCGGTGCTGCCGCAGGACGACTGGGCCGCCGTGGCCGGTGCCGTGCTCACCGTGGCACTGATCGCGAGCATCGAGAGCCTGCTCTCCGCCGTCGCCGTCGACCGGATGCAGCCGCGCGTGCGCACGGCCGTGGACCGCGAGCTGATCGGGCAGGGCGCCGCCAACACGGTCTCCGGCCTGCTCGGCGGTCTGCCCGTCACCGGGGTGATCGTGCGCAGCTCGGCCAACGTCGCCGCCGGCGCGCGCACCCGCACCTCGGCGGTGCTGCACGGCGTCTGGGTGGCGGTGTTCGCGATCGCCCTGGTCGGGGTGATCGAGCTGATCCCGCTCGCGGCGCTGGCCGGGTTGCTCGTCGTGGTCGGGGCGCGGCTCGTCCGGCCGCAGGACGTGCGCACCGCCCGCGAGCACGGCGAGCTCGCCGTCTACGTCGTGACGCTCGCCGGTGTGCTCCTGGTGAACCTGCTGGCCGGCGTCGGGCTGGGCCTCGCCGTGGCCGGGCTGCTGATGGTGCGCCGCGCCGTCCGCACCCGCGTGCACCTGGAGACGCCTGACGACGGGCCGCGGCGGGTCGCGATCGGCGGCACGCTGTCGTTCCTGTCGGTGCCGCTGCTGGCCAGGGTGCTCGGCCAGGTGCCGGCCGGTGCGCCGGTGCACGTCGACCTCGTCGTCGACTACCTCGACCACGCCGCGTTCGACCACCTCGACGCGTGGGTGCGCCGGCATCGCGCGACCGGCGCGTGGGTGCGCGTCACCGAGCCGGGCGACCGGCCGGACCACCCGGCGTCCGGCCGGTTCGCGACGTGGAGCCAGTGGCGAGGGGACGGTGCCCCGGTGACGGCGCCCGTCCTCGCCGGGGTCGCGGCGTTCCACCGCACCGACGCCGAGCGCCTCCGGCCGCGGCTGCAGGAGCTGGCCGGCGGCCAGCAGCCCTCCGGCCTGCTCCTGAGCTGCGCCGACTCCCGGGTCGTCCCCAACGTGATCACGGGCAGCGGCCCGGGCGACCTGTTCACCGTGCAGAACGTCGGCAACCTCGTCGCCGGCGACGACGCGCGCGCCGCCGTCGAGTACGCCACCGGCGTGCTGGACGTGCCGCTGATCGCGGTGTGCGGGCACTCCGGCTGCGGCGCGATGCGCGCGCTCCTGTCCGCGACCGCGCCGACCGGAGCGCTGGGCCGCTGGCTGGACCCGGCGACCCGCAGCCTGGCCGCCCTGCGCGGTGGGCACCCCGTGGGGCGAGCCGCGCTGCGGGCGGGCCGGTCGGAGTGGGACGCGCTCTCGATGGTCAACGTGGCCGTGCAGCTCGAGGAGCTGCGTGCGACGGGGGTGTCGACCGAGCTGATGGGGCTGTGGTTCGACATCCCCAACGCGAGCGTGCTGGTCCTCACCCGCGACGGGTTCCGGCCGATCGGGGAGTAGCCGGCCGAATTCCGGTCGATCGGGTGGGCCCGGTGGTTCTACCGTGCCCGACATGACGGCTGGCGTGCTGACCTGGCGCCCGATGGGCGCCGACGACGTCCCGGCGTGGGCGCGGCTCCTCGCGGCCGCCGAGGAGGTGGACGACACCGGCGAGCACTTCTCCGAGGACGACCTGCGCGACGAGCTCGCCGACCCCGCGCTCGACCTGCCCGCCGACTCCGTCGCCGTGATGGACGGAACCGAGCTCGTGGCGTACCAGATCACGATGCGCCCCGGCGACACCGCGGGTGTGGGGCGGGCGATGGGCAGCCACGGTGTGGTGCATCCGCGGTGGCGGCGGCGGGGGATCGGCACGGCCCTCGTGCGCCGCGGGCTGGACCGGGCGTCCGAAGCAGGGGCGACGCTGATGGTCCGGGTGCCCGAGGGCGACGCCGGTGCGGCCGCGGTGTGCGCGGCGGCCGGCCTGCGGGCCGTGCGCTGGTGGTCGGACCTGCGCCGGGACCTCGCCGCGCCCGTCGCCCCGGTCGTGCTGCCGGACGGCGTCGAGGTGGCATCGCTCGGGCCCGACTACGACCACGACCGGTGGGACGAGCCGTTGCGTGCGGCGCACAACGTGGCGTTCGCGCAGCACTGGGGTTCCTCCCGGGTCTCTGCGGAGTCGTGGCGGGCGCTGCGCACGGGCGTCTCGGCGTTCCGCGCGGCGTACTCGGCCGTCGCGCTCGCAGACGGCGAGATCGCGGCGTACGTGCTCGGCTACGAGTACCCGACGTCCGGCGCTGGCCGGGAGCTGTACGTCGCGACGGTCGGCACCCTGCCGCGGTGGCGCGGCCGCGGGCTGGCCGGCGCGCTGCTCAACCACGTGCTCGCCGCGGCGCAGGCCGACGGCTTCACCACGTCGGTGCTCACCGTCGACAGCCAGAACGCCACCGGTGCACTCGGCGTGTACGAACGGGTGGGCTACGCGCCGTACCGGCGGGCGGTCACCTGGATCAGCTGACCCGGCTGGGACGATGGCGCGCATGCCGGGGTTCCTGCAGGCCGTCCTGCCGCTCGTCACCCGCGCCGTGCGCTCGTGGGGGCGGGCGCAGGTGCGCAGCGCCCCGACCGGGGAGCGGGCGCGGCGCATCGCCTACGCGCCCGATCCCGACGGCGCCGCCGACCCTGGCGAGATCGTGTGGGCGTGGGTGCCGTTCGAGGAGGGCGACGGGCGCGGCAAGGACCGGCCGCTGCTCGTCGTCGGGCGGGACGGCGGGGGCGGGCTGCTCGGGCTGATGCTGTCGAGCCAGCACGACCGGGCCGATGACCGGAACTGGGTGTCCGTGGGGTCGGGTGCCTGGGACCGCGCGGGTCGTGAGTCGTTCGCGCGCCTGGACCGGGTGCTGGAGGTCGCCGAGCGCGGCATCCGGCGCGAGGGCGCGGTGCTGGCCCGGGACCGGTTCGACCGGGTCGCCGTGCTGCTGCGGGAGCGCTACGGCTGGACGTGACCCGGGACGTCGACGGAGCTCAGTTGTGCCCGTGCTCGACGCTGTACGTGGTCATCGGGGCGGGGACGGCGCGCAGCTGGGCGAGCAGGCCCGTCTCGCGGGCGAGGAACACGCGCACCATGCGCAGCCGCTCGGTGGGGGAGACCTCCTCGAGGAGAGCCTGCCGGTCGGCCATCGGCAGGAGGCAGTCGGCGGCCAGCACGTGCGCGAGCACGGCCGGCTCGACGTCGTCGGTGGGCTCCGTCCAGTCGCCCTTCTTCCACGCGGTGGCGCAGTAGCGGCGATGCGCCGCGCGGGCGGAGGCGGCGAGCATGCGGGTGAGGTCGGCGCCCTCGGGTTCGGTGTCCGGCTGGTACTCGACGGTGCCCATGAGGTACGGCTTGGCGCCGGCGTCGAGGTCGAGGAGCCGGAACCGCCGCGACCCGTGCGTGACGATGTCGTAGCGGCCGTCCGGCAGCCGGCGCACCTCGCGCAGCTGCGCCGTGCAGCCGATCTCGTGCAGGGCGGCCATGCCGGCGTCGTCGGGGGTGAAGCCCTCGCGCACGGCGACGACCCCGAACTCCTTGTCCGGGACGGCGCCGGTGACCAGGTCGACGGTCAGCTGGCGGTACCGCGGCTCGAAGATGTGCAACGGCAGCGGGACCCCCGGCATGAGCACCGTCCCGAGCGGGAACAGGGGAACGATCGCGGCCACCGGACTACGGTATTACCGCGCGCGGGTTGTCGCCCGGGGGCCGCAGCACCGCGAACGCGTCCGTGACGCGCAGCGCGCGTTCGACGAACCGGAACAGGGCGGCCGGCCGCCCGCCGGACGGGCCCGGCGGGGCCATCGCGCCGGTCGGCTCGAGCACGGCGCGCCGGGTGAGCACGCGCTGCAGGTTGGTGGCCGACACGGGGTGGCCGAGCGCGGCGACGTACAGGTCGCGGAGTGCGGAGATCGTGAACTCGCGCGGGGCGAGCGCGAACCCGAGGTTGGTGTAGGAGAGCTTGGCGCGCAGCCGTTCGCGGGCCGCGTCGACGATCGCGGCGTGGTCGAACGCGGTCGGGGGAAGCTCGGCGAGCGGGTGCCATGCGGTGTCGGGGGGCACGGCCGGGTCGGCGTCGGAGGGGACGAGCCCGAGGAACGCCGTGGCGATGCGGCGGGGCCCGGGCACGCGGTCGGGGCGGGAGAAGACCGCGATCTGCTCGACGTGGGTGATCTCGCGGACGTCGACCTTCTCGGCGAGCTGGCGGACCACGGACTGCTCGACGTCCTCGGTGGCGCCGAGGCGGCCGCCGGGAACCGCCCAGCGGCCGGCGTCGGGAGGCAGCGCCCGCTGCCACAGCAGCGTGGAGAGGGTGCCGGCGCGCACGGCGAGCACGGCGGCGAGCACCTCGTGCTCGGCGGCGTGCTCGCTCACGGGGCGATCATAGGGGCGCGGTCGACGTGAACTCCGGGTTGCCGGGAGGTGAGGCCCCGGTCACGTGGACGGTGTACGGCGCGGGTCGCGCTGATAGCATCCCGACTAGTTTACGACTCATAGTCGAAAACAGGAGGACGGGATGACGGTCACCGCAACGGCCCCGCTCGGGGTGCAGGCCTGGGCCGACGAGGTGCGCGAGCTGGCCCGCAAGCGGGACGCCGTGCTGCTCGCGCACAACTACCAGCTGCCCGAGATCCAGGACGTCGCCGACCACACCGGCGACTCGCTGGCCCTCTCGCGCATCGCCGCGGCGTCGCAGGCGTCGACGATCGTGTTCTGCGGCGTGCACTTCATGGCCGAGACGGCGAAGATCCTCGCCCCGGACAAGACCGTGCTGATACCGGACGCGGCCGCCGGCTGCTCGCTCGCCGACTCGATCACCGTCGACGAGCTGCGCGCCTGGAAGGCCGAGCACCCCGGCGCCGTCGTCGTGTCGTACGTCAACACGACCGCAGCGGTGAAGGCCGAGACCGACATCTGCTGCACGTCGTCCAACGCCGTCGAGGTGGTGGCGTCGATCCCGGCCGACCGCGAGGTGCTGTTCCTGCCCGACCAGTTCCTCGGCGCGCACGTGCGGCGCACGCTGGGCCGGGAGAACATGCACGTCTGGGCGGGGGAGTGCCACGTGCACGCCGGGATCAACGGCGCCACGCTCACCCGGCAGGCGCACGAGCACCCCGACGCCGAGCTGTTCGTCCACCCCGAGTGCGGCTGCGCCACCTCGGCGCTCTACCTCGCCGGCTCGGGCGCGGTGCCCGCGGACCGCGTGAAGATCCTCTCCACCGGCGGCATGCTCGACGCCGCGCGCGCCAGCCGCGCCACGGAGGTGCTGGTGGCGACCGAGGTGGGCATGCTGCACCAGCTGCGCCGGGCCGCGCCGGAGATCGACTTCCGGGCAGTCAACGACCGCGCGTCCTGCCGCTACATGAAGATGATCACCCCGGAGAAGCTGCTGCGCGCGCTGCGCGAGGGCCGCGACGAGGTGCACGTCGACCCCGAGCTGGCCGCACGCGGTCGCGCCGCCGTCCAACGCATGATCGAGATCGGGCAGCCCGGGGGTGCGGAATGACGTGGCAGGCGGACGCCGACCTGGTCGTCGTCGGGTCGGGGGTCGCCGGGCTCACCGCCGCGCTGGACGCGGCCGAGCTGGGCCTGCGCGTCGTCGTCGTGACGAAGGACGCCACCGACTCCGGCTCCACCCGCTGGGCGCAGGGCGGCGTCGCCGTCGTGCTCGGCGACGAGCCGGGCGACTCGATCGATGCGCACGTCGCCGACACCCTGACCGCCGGTGCCGGGCTCTGCGATCCCGTCGCCGTCGCGTCGATCCTCGCGGACGGGCCGGCCGCCGTCGCGACCCTGCGGGCGCGCGGGGCGCGCTTCGACGCCGACGCCACCGGCCGTCCCGACCGCACCCGCGAGGGCGGGCACACCGCGTTCCGCGTGATCCACGCCGGCGGCGACGCCACCGGTGCGGAGATCGAGCGCGCGCTGGTCGCGGCCGCCGACGGACTCCCGCTGCTCACCGGGCACGTCGCCGTCGACGCGCTGCGCGACGAGCGCGGCGCCGTGGCGGGCCTCGCCCTGCTGGACGACGCCGGCCGGCCCGGCACGCTGCGCGCACCCGCGGTGCTGCTGGCGAGCGGCGGGTACGGGCAGCTCTACTCGTCCACCACGAACCCGGAGACCTCCACCGGCGACGGCGTCGCGCTCGCCCTGCGCGCCGGGGCCGCGGCCGCCGACCTGGAGTTCGTGCAGTTCCACCCCACCGTCCTGTTCGACGGGCCCGCCACCGGACGGCGCCCGCTGGTCACCGAGGCCGTCCGCGGTGAGGGTGCGGTGCTGCTGGACCGGGCCGGGCGGCGGTTCATGACCGGTGTGCACCCGCTCGCCGACCTCGCCCCGCGCGACGTCGTCGCCGCGGCGATCACCCGGCGGCTCGCCGAGACCGGCGCCGACTGCGTCTACCTCGACGCCCGCGCCCTCGACGGGTTCGCCAGCCGCTTCCCGACCGTGTACGCGGCCTGCCGGGCCGCCGGCATCGACCCCGTCCGCGAGCCGATCCCCGTCACGCCGGCGGCGCACTACGCGTGCGGCGGCGTCGTGACCGACCTGGCCGGGCGCACCGCTGTCCCGGGGCTGTACGCGGCCGGCGAGGTCGCGCGCACCGGCCTGCACGGCGCCAACCGGCTCGCCTCCAACAGCCTGCTGGAAGGGCTGGTCATGGGCGGGCGGGTGGCCCGCACCGTCGCGGCCGACCGTACGGTGCTGCCGCCACCGGGCCCGCTGGTGGCGCCGGCGCCGGCGATGCGGACTGCGCCGCGGCCCGTCGTCCAGCGGGCCATGACGCACGCTGCCGGCATCGGGCGCGACGCCGCCGGGCTCGCGGCCGCGTCCGACACCGTGGAGGCGGCGACCGTGCTCGCGGCGCCGGTGGATCGCAGCGGCGTGGAGGACGCTGCACTCACCCTGCTCGCGCAGGCCGTGCTCGCCGCCGCCGGGACCCGCACCGAGAGCCGCGGTAGCCACGTGCGCACCGACTTCCCCGACCGCGACGACGTGTGGCAGGTGCAGAGCATCGAGATCGTGCTCGACGCGGGCGGTCAACCGGTCGTCCGGCAGGCGCGAGTGGCGGGTGCGGCATGAGCAGCGCTGTGGAACTCGGGCTCGACCTCGACGACCTCGCCAGGGTCGTCGCCACCGCGCTGGAGGAGGACCTCCGCTACGGGCCCGACGCCACGACGGCCGCCACCGTGCCGGCCGACCTCGTCGCCACCGGCTCGTTCGCGGCGCGGACGGCCGGGGTGCTGGCCGGGGTGCCCGCGGCGCGGGCAGTGCTGGACACCGTGCTCGGTGACTACGAGGTGCTCGCCGAGCGCGCCGACGGGGAGCGGCTCGCCGCCGGCGACGCCGCGCTCGTCGTACGGGCGCCGGTGCGGGGTCTGCTCACCGCCGAGCGGACGGCGCTGAACCTGCTCTGCCACCTGTCCGGGGTGGCGACGGCGACCGCGGCGTGGGTCGACGCCGTCGCCGGCACGGGCGCGCGCATCCGCGAGACCCGCAAGACCCTGCCCGGGCTGCGGCTGCTGCAGAAGTACGCGGTGCGCTGCGGCGGCGGGGTGAACCACCGCCTGGGGCTCGGCGACGCGGTGCTGATCAAGGACAACCACGTGGCGGCGGCCGGCTCGGTGTCGGCCGCGCTGGCGGCCACCCGCGCGCAGGCCCCCGACCTGCCGTGCGAGGTGGAGGTGGACTCCCTCGACCAGCTCGACGAGGTGCTCGCGCTCGACGCCGAGCTGGTGCTGCTGGACAACTTCACCGTGGCCGAGACCGCCGAGGCGGTGCGGCGGCGGGGAAACCGGCCGACCCGGCTGGAGTCGTCCGGCGGGCTCACCCTCGCCGTCGCCCGCGCCTACGCGGAGACGGGTGTCGACTTCCTCTCCGTCGGCGGGCTCACCCACTCCGTCGCGGCGCTGGACCTGGGGCTGGACCTGGCCACCGGCTGACGAACGGGCCACTCGATCTTCGATCCCCGCTACCGTTGGCGCGTGCACGATCTGAAGCCTGGTGATCCGGCCACGATCGGGCGCTACCGGCTCGTCGGACGGCTCGGATCCGGCGGGATGGGGGTCGTCTACCTGGGGCGGTCACCGGGCGGACGGGTCGTCGCCGTCAAGGTGGTGCACGCGCACCTGCTGGACCGCGACCCGAGCTTCCGGTCCCGGTTCCGGCGCGAGATCGAGGCGGCGAAGCGGGTCGGTGGCTTCTACACGGCTGCGGTCGTGGACGGCGACGCCGACGCACCGTCCCCCTGGTACGCGAGCGCCTTCATCGACGCGCCGACGTTGACCGACGTCGTCCGCAACGACGGCCCGCTGGGCGAGGCCCGGGCGCGCGAGCTCGGCGCCGGACTCGCCGAGGCGCTCGCCGCCGTCCACGAGGCCGGTCTCGTCCACCGCGATCTTGAGAGGGCCCGGCAGTTGAGGGTCCGGGCTTTCGGCGCCCAGGCGGCCCCTCGCGGCGTTGCCGCCCTTGCAAAGACGCCCGGTCTGCGCTGCGGGCGGCGCCTTGCGAGGAACCATCTGGACACCGAAAGCCGCACGAACCCTCAACTGCCGGACCCTCCAAGCCGACCAACGTGCTGGTCGCGGCAGACGGACCACGGCTCATCGACTTCGGCATCGCCCGCGTCGCCGACGTGCCCGGGGATCCGCTCACGGTCACACCGTCCGGCATGATCGTCGGCACCCCGGGCTACCTCGCTCCCGAGCAGCTCCGGGGCGCCGGCGCGACCCCGGCCAGCGACGTGTTCGCGCTGGGTGCGCTGCTCGCGTTCGCCGCCACCGGGCGGGTGCCGTTCCCCGGCGCGACCCCGGCCGAGGTCATGCTGCGCACGATGACGGGCGAGCCCGACCTGTCGGGGCTCCCGCAGGGCCTGCTGCCCGTGGTGCAGAGGTGCCTCGACCGCGCGCCGGAGCGGCGTCCGTCCGTGGCGGAGCTGGTCCGGCTGGCCGCTGTCGAGGTCGTCGGCCCCGACACCGATACCGACACGGATCCGCTTGTGGCGGCTCGGCCGACCGACCCGGTGCCACCCCGGCGGACCCGCGTCGCCACGCCGGAGGCGCCCGCCCGCCCCGCCGCGGTCGCGGACGTGGACCCCGACGGCGCAGACCTCCACCGGTTCGATCACCTCCCGGTGCACCCTGCCAGGTTGCTGATCGCGGCGGTCCTCGTCGGCGCGGTGCCGGGCCTGCTGGTGCTGTGGGCGACGGCCAGCACCCTCTGGGCCGTGGTGATCGGTGCTGGGGTCGCCCTCGCCGCGCTCTTCCTCCTCGTCGCCAACAACGCGCGCGCGGAGACCCCCGCCCAGCGCCGCGATGTCGGCAACATCGAAACCGGGCTGGGATTCGTCGCGTCCGTGGCTTGCGCCCTGGCCGTCTCGTTGCACACGTTCACGCTCGACTGGTGGTGGCACGTCGCGATCACCGTGCTCGGATGGGGCGTGGTGGGTGTTGCCGCTGCACCTGTCTTCCTGCTGACGGAGCGGTTCGGTGGGGATCTCGGCTTCATGCAGTCCGCAGCAGGCATCGGGATGCTCAGTGCGGCGGTGGCGACCCTCCTCCTGCTGTTCGGTGTCGGCGCATCGGTGTGGTTCGCCGTGGTCGGTGGCATTGCTGCCGGCGCCGTGATCGGAGTCGCCGTCTTCGGCCTGGCGAGACCGAAACCGCTGACGGTCTGACCGGACTCAGGACCTGACCGCGGTGCTCAACCGGTGCAGCTCGTCGTCGGTCAGTCGCAGCGCACCTGCGGCCACGTTCTCCTCCAGGTGCGCCGGGTCGCCGGTGCCGGGGATGGCGAGGACGTGGTCGCCCTGCGCCAGCGTCCAGGCCAACCGGATCTGCGCGGGGGTCGCGCCGTGCGCGGCGGCGACGTCGGCGATGACGTCCCCGTCCACCTCCTGCACGCCGTCGAACCGGACGGGCGTCGAGGCGGGGTCGGCGTGCGCGAGCGCGAAGAACGGCACGAACGCCACGCCCTGCTCGCCGCAGAGCCGGAGCAGCTCGTCGTCGCCCCGCAGGCCCAACCCGTACATGTTCTGCACGCACACGACCGGGGCGATGGCCTGCGCCTCGGCGAGGTGCTCCGGGCCGATGTTGGACAACCCGAGGTGCCGGATCAGGCCCTCCTCGCGGAGCTTCGCCAGCTCCGCGAACCCGTCGGCGATCGACCCGGTGGGCTTGTCCATGCCCCGGCCGACGCGGTAGTTGACGACATCGAGGTGGTCGCGGCCGAGCTGGCGCAGGTTCTCCAGCACCTCGCCGCGCAGGTCCTGCGGCCGCGCGAACACGAACTCGCCGGACAGCGTGCGGGACGCGCCGACCTTCGTCGTGATCACCAGCTCGGCGTAGTGCGCCCGCAAGGTGCTGTTGATCAGCTCGTTCGCCGAGAGCAGCGGCGAGAAGTAGAAGGCCGCGGTGTCGATGTGGTTCACGCCGAGGTCGAGGAGGCGGTGCAGCACGGCCACCGACCGCTCGCGGTTCGCGGTGTGGTCGACGCCGCCGGGGATGCGCATCGCGCCGAAGCCGAGCCGGTTCACGGTCAGGTCGCCCAGCTGCCAGGTGCCGGCGACGTCCGCGGTGATCGTTCCTGTCGTCATGCGCCCAGCCTGCTGCGCGTCCCGCGCCCGCGCTCCTGATCGGCAGCTTGCTGCCACACTGGAATGGTGGAGACGAAGGCCGACGTGACGGTCGTGCACGGCGAGGACGAGCTGTTCGCGCTGACCGGGCCCCTGTTCTCGGCCGCCACGGAGGTCAGCTGCGCGGCCAATGACGCGAACACCTGGGCAGCGTCGCGGCACCGGGCGTCGCTGCGCCGGCCGCCCGGTCCCCACACGGCGCGGAAGCTGTACCGGCCGGCCGCGCTGTTCGACGGCGTGCTGCGCGAGCACATCCACGAGCTGCGGCGCCGCGGCGCCGACGTCCGGGTCACGCCGGACGCGCTCAACGAGACGATCATCCTCGACGGCCGGGTGGCGATCCTGGCGGGCGACCGGTCCTCCGGGGTGCGCAGCTACGGGGTCGTCGCGCGGCCGGAGGTCGTGCGGAGCGTGGCCACGCTGTTCCTGGCCACCTGGCGCCGGGCCACCGACGTCGAGCTGTTCGACCAGCGGTTCGCCGAGGCGCGGGCGCTCGCGCCGCACATCCTCGAGATGCTCTCCTCGGGGTGCAAGGACGAGGCGGCAGCCCGCGCGCTGGGCATCGGCCTGCGCACGTACCGCCGCCGGGTCGCCGAGCTGATGGCCGCGCTGGGCGCGAGCTCCCGGTTCCAGGCGGGGGTGCGGGCGCGGGAGCTGGGGCTCGTCTGATCACGCCGTGGCGGCCTCCCATCACGTCGGCACGCCCGATCATCGACCTCACACAGCGCGCGGCCGCCTCACACACCGCCCAACCTGTGTGACGTGGCCGCGCGTTGTGTGACGTCGACCGCGTCGTCCCGGACGTGACCTCTGCCGACGCCGCAGGAGGCCCGACGTCCCCGCCGTAGACTCGGACCATGCTCGACCCTCTCCTGCGCCGCCTCGACCTGCGCACCGGACTGCCCCGCACCGCCGAGCTGCGCGGCCTGCTGCCGCGCGCCGCGGTGGACGTCGACTCGGCGGTGGAGCAGGTGCGGCCGATCATCGAGGCGGTCCGCGACGGCGGAGCGGAGGCGGCGCTCGACTTCTGCCAGCGCTTCGACAAGGTGCGCCCCGCCGCGGTGCGGGTGCCCGCGCAGACGTTGGCCGGGGCGCTGTCCGCGCTCGACCCTGCGGTGCGCGCGGCGCTGGAGGTGTCGATCGAGCGCGCCCGCAAGGTGCACGCCGACCAGCGTCGGCGCGACGTCGTCACGGGCGTCGTGCCCGGCGGCACCGTCACCGAGCGCTTCCTGCCGGTGCGCCGGGTCGGGCTGTACGCGCCGGGTGGGCTTGCCGTCTACCCGTCCAGCGTCGTGATGAACGTGGTGCCCGCGCAGGAGGCCGGGGTCGAGTCGCTGGTGCTCCTGTCGCCGCCGCAGGCCGAGTACGGCGGTCTCCCGCACCCGACGGTGCTGGCCGCGGCCGCGCTGCTCGGCGTCGAGGAGGTGTGGGGGGTCGGCGGCGCCCAGGGTGTCGCGCTGGCCGCCTACGGCGACGGCGACCTGGAACCCGTCGACATGGTCACCGGCCCCGGCAACATCTACGTCACCGCGGCCAAGCGGCTGCTGCGCGGCCTCATCGGCATCGACGCCGAGGCCGGCACCACCGAGATCGCGGTGCTCGCCGACGACACCGCCGACCCGGTGCACGTCGCCGCCGACCTGATCAGCCAGGCCGAGCACGACCCGAACGCCGCGTCCGTGCTGGTCACCGACTCCGACGCGCTGGTCGAGGCGGTGGAGGCCGAGCTGGCGCGCCAGGTGGCGGCCACCAAGCACACCGAGCGGATCACGACGGCGCTCTCCGGCCCGCAGTCCGGCGTCGTGCTGGTGAACGGCGTCGACGACGGCGTCGCGGTCGTCGACGCGTACGCCGCCGAGCACCTGGAGATCCAGACCCGCGACGCCCGCGAGGTCGCGTTCCGGGTGCGAAACGCCGGCGCGATCTTCGTGGGTCCGTGGTCGCCGGTGTCGCTCGGCGACTACTGCGCCGGCTCCAACCACGTGCTGCCCACGGGCGGCTGCGCGCGGCACTCCGGCGGGCTCTCCGTGCAGACGTTCCTGCGTGGCGTACACGTCGTCGAGTACACCGAGGACGCGCTGCGCGACGTCGCCGATTCGGTGGTCACCCTCGCCACCGCGGAGGACCTGCCCGCGCACGGGCAGGCCGTCACGGCACGGTTCGGCCGGTGAACACGGTCGGCGACGAGGTCACCCTCGACCAGCTCCCGCTGCGCGACGACCTGCGCGGCAAGAGCCCGTACGGCGCCCCGCAGCTCGACGTCCCGGTGCGGCTCAACACCAACGAGAACCCCTACCCGCCGCCGCCGGAGCTGATCAGCGACATCGCGAAGGCCGCCGACGAGGTGGCCGGCGAGCTGCACCGCTACCCCGACCGCGACGCCGTCGCGCTGCGCGACGATCTGGCCACCTACCTGACCACAAGCACAGGTGTTCCGCTCACCCGCGCGAACGTGTGGGCGGCGAACGGCTCCAACGAGGTGCTGCAGCAGATCCTGCAGGCGTTCGGCGGCCCCGGTCGCACGGCGCTCGGGTTCGAACCGTCCTACTCGATGCACCCGATCATCGCCGGTGGCACCCGCACGGAGTGGGTGGCGGCGCCGCGGCGCACCGACTTCTCCGTCGACGTGGACGCGGCAGCGGCGGTGCTCCGCGAACGGCACCCCGACGTCGTGTTCCTGACCAGCCCGAACAACCCCACCGGGCAGTCCTTCGAGCCGGCGGACCTCTCCCGCCTCGTGGCCGCCGCGCCCGGCATGGTCGTCGTCGACGAGGCCTACGCGGAGTTCTCCGACCGGCCGTCGGCGATCACCCTGCTGAGTGAGCACGCGCACAAGCTGATCGTGACGCGCACCATGAGCAAGGCGTTCGCGTTCGCCGGCGGACGGTTGGGCTACCTGGCCGCCGCACCGGCCGTCGTGGACGCGTTGTTGCTGGTCCGGCTGCCGTACCACCTGTCGGCGCTCACCCAGGCGGCGGCGCGCGCGGCGCTGCGGCACGCCGGGGCGACGCTCGGCTCGGTCGCTGCGCTCCGTTCCGAACGTGACCGGGTCGTGGCAACATTGACCGATCAGGGCTACGACGTCGTACCCAGCGACGCCAACTTCGTGCTGTTCGGACGTTTCGCCGACGCTCCCCGCGCCTGGCGGGCCTTCCTCGATCGCGGGGTGCTGATCCGGGACGTGGGGATCCCCGAGCGGCTGCGGGTCACCGTGGGGACGCCGGAGGAGAACGACGCGTTCCTGGAGGCTGCGGCGTCCCTGCTGGTGGGAGAAGTGGTGGAGAGGGAGCGGAACGCGTGACACGCATCGGTCGGGTCGAACGGATCACCAAGGAGACCAAGGTCGTCGTCGAGATCGACCTGGACGGCTCCGGGATCACCGACATCTCGACCGGGGTGCCGTTCTACGACCACATGCTCGACGCGCTCGGCAAGCACGGCGCGTTCGACCTCACCGTGCGCGCCTCGGGCGACATCGACATCGACGTCCACCACACCGTCGAGGACGTCGCCATCGTGCTGGGCCAGGCGCTGCGCGAGGCGCTCGGCGACAAGAAGGGCATCCGCCGCTTCGGCGACGCCCTGATCCCGATGGACGAGGCGCTCGCGCAGGCCGTCGTCGACGTGTCGGGGCGGCCGTACACGGTGCACACCGGCGAGCCGGAGTCGCTCGCCGGGTTCGTCGTCGGCGGGCACTACCCGACGGTGCTCAACCGGCACGTGTTCGAGTCGCTCGCCTTCCACGCCCAGATCGCGCTGCACATCCGGGTGCTCGACGGGCGGGACCCGCACCACATCACCGAGGCCGAGTTCAAGGCCATCGCGCGGGCGCTGCGCGCGGCCGTCGAGCCGGACGGCCGGCTGACGGGCATCCCGTCCACGAAGGGTGCGCTGTAGGCGCACCTCGGATCGAGCTGCGTCCGTTCGCCGCAGCCGATCTCGACGATCTGGCAGCCCTGCACGGCGACCCGCAGGTCATGCGGTTCATCGACGCGCCCGTACCGCGCGCGGTCGTCGAACGGGAGACGCTGCCCGGCATCCTGCGCTCCTACGCGCAGCTTCCTGCGGGGCAAGGCGTCTTCGCAGCGGTGGCGGACGACGGCACGTTCGTCGGGCAGGGCTCGCTGGGCCCCGTGACCAGCCGCGGGCTCGTCGCCGACGGTCTCGAGCTCGGCTACCGGATCGTCCGCGCGCGCTGGGGTCGCGGGTTCGCCACGCAGATCGCCCGCATGCTCGTGCGCCGGGCATTCGTCGATCTGGGCGCCACCCGGGTGGTGGCCACCACGATGGCCGTCAACATCGGGTCGCGGCGTGTCCTGGAGCGCTCCGGGCTGCGGTGGGTGCGGACCTTCCACCTCGACTGGCCCGACCCGCTCCCGGGCAGCGAGCACGGCGAGGTCGAGTACGCCCTCAGCCGTCGGCGCGACCCGATGGCAGGTGCTTGACGAACCCGAGCGCGCCGACGTGCCGTGCGCTCCGCTCGTCGGGCAGGTAGCCGGCAGCACGGTAGAGAGCGACGGCTTCCGGCTGCGCCGGACCGGTCTCCAGGCGAACCGTCCGATAGCCACGCTCCGCCGCGAGCTCCTCCAGTGCTTCGAGCAGCCGCCGGGCGTGGCCGCGGCGGCGCAGATCGGGCGCCGTCCACATCCGCTTGATCTCGCAGGTGGCGGCATCGACGCGGCGGAAGCCGCCGGCGGCGACGGTCCGTCCGTCGACGCGAGCAACCAGCAGCGCACCGCCGGGCGGTGCGAAATCGCCGGGGCTCGTGTCGGCTGCCGTGTGGTCCTGACCGTAGCGACGCACGTACTCGACGGCGAGCGCGGCCAGCACTGGGGCGAACACCGGATCGTCGTGCTCGACGAGCTGCAGTTGGCCGTCCACTCCGGGCACCGTACCGACGGTGGCGTCCCGATCGCGGTAGCAGCTGCCCGTATCCTGGACGCATGCCGCGGATCGTCGTTCTCGACTACGGGTCGGGGAACCTGCGCTCGGCCGAACGGGCGCTGCGCCGCGTCGGTGCCGACGTCACCGTCACCTCCGACGCGGAGGCCGCCGTCGAGGCCGACGGCCTGGTCGTGCCCGGGGTCGGTGCGTTCGCGGCGTGCATGGCCGGGCTCACGTCCGTCGGCGGGCCGCGGATCATCGGGCGGCGGCTGGCCGGTGGCCGTCCGGTGCTCGGGATCTGCGTGGGCATGCAGGTGCTGTTCGACGAGGGCGTCGAGTGGGGGGAGCGCACCGCGGGCTGCGGCGAATGGCCGGGAGCGGTGGAGCAGCTCAAGGCGGACGTGCTGCCGCACATGGGCTGGAACACCGTCCGGGTGCCCACCGGGTCCACCCTGTTCGCGGGGCTCGACGCCGACACCCGGTTCTACTTCGTGCACTCGTTCGGTGTGCGGCACTGGGAGCTGCCCGACACGGAGAACCCGGGCAGCTCGCCGCTGCGACCCCCGCTGGTCACGTGGGCGCACCACGGCGAGGACTTCGTCGCCGCCGTCGAGAACGGTGCGCTCGCGGCCACCCAGTTCCACCCGGAGAAGTCCGGCGACGCCGGCGCGCAGGTGCTGCGCAACTGGCTGCAGGACGTCGTCGGCGCATGACCACCCGGCGGCGCCGCACCACCGCACGTCGCACCACGGGCCGGCGCACCACCCGCCGCCGCACGTCGACGGCGAGCACGCTGGGCACCGCCGTCGGTGCCGCGCTGGCCGGGCTGCTCACCGCGCTGCTGGGCGGTCTGCCCTGGTGGGGTTGGGTGTTGCTGGTCGTGGCCGGGCTGCTCGTCGGCCTGGTGTGGGCGGCCCGGCGGGGTCGGACGGCTGCCGAACCCGTCGATCCGCCCGCGACCTGACCGTCGGTACCCTCCGTGGCGTGACGTTCACGCTCCTGCCTGCCGTCGACGTGGCCGACGGCGCCGCCGTCCGCCTCGTCCAGGGCGAGGCCGGCACCGAGACCGCCTACGGCGACCCGTGGGACGCCGCGCTCGCCTGGCAGGAGGGTGGCGCCGAGTGGATCCACCTCGTGGACCTCGACGCCGCGTTCGGCCGCGGCAGCAACGCCGAGCTGCTCGCGTCGGTCGTGGGGCGCCTCGATGTCGCCGTGGAGATGTCGGGCGGCATCCGCGACGACGCGTCGCTGGAGCGGGCACTCTCCACCGGCTGTGCCCGGGTCAACATCGGCACCGCCGCGATGGAGGACCCGGAGTGGTGCGCGTCGGTGATCGCCAGGTACGGCGAGCGCGTCGCCATCGGGCTGGACGCCAAGATCGGGGAGCAGGGGCCGCGGCTCGCCGCCCGCGGCTGGACGCGCGACGGCGGCGACTTCTGGGAGGCCCTCGCACGGCTGGACCGCGACGGCTGCTCCCGCTACGTCGTCACCGACGTCGGCCGCGACGGCATGCTGACCGGTCCGAACATCGAGTTCCTGCGCGAGGTCGCGGCCGCCACCCCGGCACCGGTCATCGCGTCCGGCGGCATCTCCGCGCTCGACGACCTGGTGGCGCTGGCCCGGCTCGCCGCAGACGGCGTCAACATCGAGGGCTCCATCGTCGGCAAGGCGCTCTACGCCGGCCGGTTCACCCTGCCCGAGGCGCTGGCCGCCGTCGCCGACGTGGACCGGGCGGCCGGCCGCACGGCATGACCCGCCCGTCCGGCACGTAGGATCGACAGGTGCCGGTCGCAGTACGCGTGATCCCCTGCCTCGACGTCGACGCCGGGCGCGTCGTCAAAGGCGTGAACTTCGAGGACCTGCGCGATGCCGGCGACCCCGTCGAGATGGCCGCCCGCTACGACGCAGAGGGCGCCGACGAGCTGACGTTCCTCGACGTCACCGCATCGTCCGACGACCGCGGCACGATGCTCGACGTGGTGCGGCGCACCGCGGAGCAGGTGTTCATCCCGCTCACGGTGGGCGGCGGCATCCGGTCCGTCGAGGACATCGACACGCTGCTGCGGGCCGGTGCCGACAAGGTCGGCATCAACACCGCCGGCGTGCTGCGGCCCGAACTGCTGGGCGAGGCCGCCCGCCGGTTCGGCTCGCAGTGCATCGTGCTCTCCGTCGACGCCCGGACCGTCCCGGCGGGTGGGAAGCCGACGCCGTCGGGCTGGGAGGTCACCACGCACGGCGGCCGCAAGGGCACCGGCATCGACGCGGTCGAGTGGGCGCGTCGCGGCCAGGAGCTCGGCGTGGGGGAGATCCTGCTCAACTCGATGGACGCCGACGGCACCAAGGACGGGTTCGACCTGCGCATGATCGCCGCCGTCCGCGCCGCCGTCACCGTGCCGGTGATCGCGAGCGGCGGCGCGGGCACGGTCGAGGACTTCCCCCGCGCGGTGTCCGCGGGCGCCGACGCCGTGCTCGCGGCGAGCGTGTTCCACTTCGGCGAGATCAGGATCGGCGAGGTCAAGCAGGCGATGAAGAACGCGGGACTGGAGATCCGGTGATCGACGACAAGCCGGCGGGATCGGCACTGGACCCGGCGATCGCTGCGCGGCTCAAGCGCGACGACGAGGGCCTGGTGTGCGCGGTGGCCCAGCAGCTCGGCTCCAACGAGGTGCTGATGGTCGCGTGGATGGACGACGAGGCGCTGCACCGCACCCTCACGACCGGTCGGGCCACGTACTGGTCGCGCTCGCGCAAGGAGTACTGGGTCAAGGGCGAGACGTCGGGCAACATCCAGCGCGTCCACGAGGTGCGGCTGGACTGCGACGGCGACACCGTGCTGCTCACCGTCGACCAGACCGGCGGCGCCTGCCACACGGGCGACCGCACCTGCTTCGACGCGGACATCCTGCTCGGGGTGCACTGACCCCGGTTCACTCACGCGCGTGCCGGTTCGGCCGCAACCGGCTGCTGCGCGCCCGCCAGCGCCACCAGCCCGGCCACGGCGAGGGCGAAACCGCCCAGGAGGCCGGCGAGCGCGGCCGGGCCGCTGATCGGGTCCGGGTGGGCCAGCGCGGTGCCGGCCATGGTCAGCACGGCCGACCACAGTCCCCACGCGAACATCGCGCCCGTCCCGACCCAGCCGGCGACCGCGGACGCGAAGCGGTGCTCGGTCGCACCCCCGGCCAACCGGGCCACCCCGAGCGCGCCGGCCGCCGCGAACAGCGCGTTCGCGACATCGACCAGCACGGCCGAGCCCGATCCGCTCGCGATCCCGGCCACGACGTGCAGGAGGCCGGAGAGGCCCGCGGCCGCAGCACCGCCGCCGACGAGCACGCGCAGGAGCGGCCGCAGCGGCGCGGCGACGGTTCCACCACGTGTGATCACCGCGCCCCACCGGCGGACCGCGTAGGACACGAACGCGAGCGCCAGCCCGACGCCCTGCCACGCGAACCCGCCGTAGACCAGCGGCTGGACCCACGGCTCCAGCGGTCCGGTCGCATCCGACAGCGAACCCAGCGCGGCGACGGGCAGGATCGCGACCACCATCGGCAGCAGGAAGCCGGTCCCCACCCAGATCGGCAGGAGCAGCATCCACGCCGGCAGCCGCGCCCCGAACGGCCGGGTCAGCGCGAGCGCGAGCGCGACCAGGATCGCGTCCAGCAGCACCGTCACGGTGTTGAGCACGACGACGGACGGGTCGGCGAGGAACGGGGCGTCGCGCACCCCGATCGTGCCGCCGGCCAGCCAGATCGCCTTGAGCGTCAGGTACGGGAGGGCGCCGGCCGCGGTGAGCAGGCCGAGCGTCCGCCGGGTGCGGTCGGTCATCTCCATGCCGAGCACTGTGCGCCGCGGGGGATCGCCGGGCCTCCCGCCCGCGGCGGAGCGCCGTCCCCCGCGAGTGGGAGGGGTGGCGGCCCGCTGGTCTGCGACGATCGGTCCATGCTCCGGTCGGTGCTCGCCCCGCTCGTCAGCGGGCTGACCTACCGGCGCTACGTGCACCTGCTGCTCGGCGCGGTGGTCGCGCTGCCGTACGGCGCGCTGGTCGCGCTGTTCGTGACCGCCGCCGGGCAGGGTGGGCTGGACCCGGTCGCGTCGGTCGTGCTGTGCGTCATCTCGGTGGTCGCGGGGATCGGGGCGCTGCTCGTGCCGGGGGTGCGGGCGCTGGAGGTGACGGCGGCCCGGGCGCTGCTCGGGGCCGACGTTCCGGATCCCGACCCGGCGACCGCCGACGCCTGGCCGGCCCGGTGGCGGGCCGCGGCCTGGCTGGTGGTCGTGGTCCTCGCGGGCAGCGCTGTCGCGCTCGCGACGCTCGTGGCGATCCCGACGGCGGTCGGGTTCGCCGTGGCGCCCTGGGTCCTGCTGCCCGGCCTCTCCGACGGGTGGTCGGCCGCCTGGGCGCCGTTCGTCGCGGTGCTGCTGGTGCCGGCGCTGCTCTACCTGGTGTGGGGTGTCGGGGAGGGGCTGGCGCGGCTCGCACCCCGGTTCATCGGGCCGTCGCCGGCGGAGCGGCTGGCCGGCGAGCTGGCGGCAGCACGCGCCGCGGCGCACGTGCTCGCCGAGCGCAACCGGCTCGCGCGCGAGCTGCACGACTCGGTGGGGCACGCCCTCACCGTCACGACGCTGCAGGCCGAGGCCGCGGCCCGCAAGCTCGACGTCGACCCAGCCTTCGTCTCCCGCGCGCTCCACGCGATCGCGGACGCCGGCCGGTCCGCGATGGCCGATCTCGACCACGTCCTGGGGCTGCTCCGCGATCCCGCCGGTGAGCCGGCCGACCGAGCGCCGCAGCCCGACCTCGCCGATCTCGACGCCCTCGTCGCCGGGGCCCGCGCGGCCGGGGTGCCGGTCACAGCGGAGGTCGACGCGCCGCCGACCGCGGTGCCGGCCGGGGTGTCGCGCGAGGCGTACCGGGTCGTCCAGGAATGCCTGACCAACGCGCTGCGCCACGCCGGCCCCGTCCCGGTCGGCGTGCGGGTCGCGATCACCGACGACGCCCTCGCCGTGGAGGTGACCAACCCGCTGGGCGCCGGCGCACGGTCCCGACCCGGTGGCGGGCGGGGGCTCGCCGGGCTGCGGGAACGGGTCGTGCTGCTGCACGGCGAGCTGGCCGCCGGGCCGGACGGCGACACGTGGCGCGTGCGGGCCACGCTGCCGTTGACGCTCTGACAACATGATCTCCGTGATCCGGGTACTCCTGGTCGACGACGACGAGCTGGTGCGGGCCGGCCTGCGCGTGATCCTCGACGCCGAGCCCGACATCGAGGTCGTCGGCGAGGCCGGGGACGGGTCCGAGGCCCCGGGGCTGGTCCGCTCCCTCACACCCGACGTGGTGCTGATGGACGTGCGGATGCCGGCCGTCGACGGCATCAGCGCCACCCGGCACCTCGTCCGGTCGTTCCCGGAGCCGCCGCGGGTGCTCGTGCTCACCACGTTCGGCAACGACGGCTACGTCTACGACGCCCTGCAGGCCGGCGCCACCGGGTTCCTGCTCAAGCGGGCCCGGCCCGCGGAGATCGCGCAGGCGGTGCGCACCGTCGCCGTCGGGGACTCGCTGCTCTTCCCGGCCGCCGTCCGCGACCTGATCGCCGTGCAGGGCCGGGTGGGCGCCGACGGGCTGGCGAAGGCGGGGCTCACCGAGCGCGAGGGCGAGGTGCTGCGCGCGGTCGCGCGCGGGCTGTCCAACGCCGAGATCGCGCGGGAGCTGGTCGTCGGCGTGGAGACGGTGAAGACGCACGTCGGGAACGTGCTGGCCAAGCTGGGTGCGCGGGACCGCACGCAGGCCGTGATCGCGGCGTACGAATCGGGTTTCATCGATCCGCGCCGTCCGCCGGAGTGACGTCCCTGCGCGCCGCCCTGGCCGGCGCACTCCCCGGGCACCCGGCCGCGTTCGGGCTGGTGGAGCCCGAGGGACCCGGCTGGCACCCGCTGCCCGGTCTCGACGTCGCGCGGTGGTGCCCCGACGACTCCGCGGCCACCGCGCTCGGGCTCGCCGAGGTGCTGGGCACCGCCGTGGTGGGCCGGTTGGTCGCCGCTCTCGCGCTGACCGGGTCGGCGTTCGACCCTGCCGACCTCCAGCTGCACCGCCACGAACGGGGCTTCGTCGACGCGGTCGCGCTGTGCGGATCGGCGATGGTGGACGATCCGGCCGCCCGCACCGTCGCCGTGCTCGGCCCGGTGCTGGACGCCGTCGTCGCCGCGACCCGACCTGCGCCGTTGTGGGACGTCGTCGCCGACTCCGCCCGCGGCGCCGCGACCACGCTGGCGCTGCACGGGCACCACGGCGCGCACGCCGTCGCGGACGCGCTGGTCGCAGGGTTCGCCGCGCACGGGGTGCCCGTCCGGCCGGCCCACCGCGAGCAGGTCGCGGGCGTCGAGGTCGCCGTGCGGGTGACGTGCTGCCTGCTGTGGACGACCGTCCCGGCTGCGGAGCGGGACGCGGCCTACTGCTCGACGTGCCCGCACCTGGACGCGGGAGCCCGCGCGGCGAGGTTCCGGAGGTACGCGGAGGAGGCCGGGGGAGGTGCAGCCCCCGGGTGACGCGGGCGGGGACCTCAGCCGAGGTCGCCCGTCGCGTAGCGCTGGATGGTCGGGGCCAGCGCGCGGACGAGCGTCGCGTGGTCGGCCGATGCCATCGGCTCGAGCTTCACGACGTAGCGGGCCATGCCGAGCCCGATCAGCTGGGAGCCGATGAGGTTGGCGCGCATCGCAACCCGGTCCGGCGCGATCGCCTCGATGAGCCGCTTGATCAGCACGTTCATGATGAACTCGCGCAGCATCTTGGCCGCTTCCTGGTGGCTCGACACGCTCTGGACGAGCGCCGCGAGCTGACCGCCCCCGGTGGCGTCCCAGACGGTGAGGAACATCGTGATGATGCGCTCGCCGAGCCGCTCGGGGTCGCCGGGCAGCACCTGGTCGAGGATCAGCGTCGGGTCGAGGGGGAGCTGCATCGCCGCGATGAACAGCTGTTCCTTGCTGCCGAACCAGTGGTTCACCATGGCCGCGTCGACGCCGGCCCGCTCGGCGATGCCGCGCACGGTGGCGCCGTCGTAGCCGAGCTCGACGAACGCCTCCCGGGCGGCCGCGAGCAGCGCGCTGCGCGTGTCGCCGCCGCCCGGACGGCGTCCGCGTCGGCGCGGAGCTGCGGGTTCGGGTGAGGTGTCGGTCCGGCTGGGTGTCACCTCCCCATCCTGCCGCGCGATCGAACGGCCGACCACGACCCCTGCGAGAATGCGAGGCATGTCTGCTCCGGTCAGCTCACCCGTCGGCACCCCCGGAGCGCTCGGCACCGTCGCACCCAGTCGCGAGGAGTTCCGCGCGCTGGCCGCCGGTCACCGGGTGATCCCGGTGACGCGGCGCCTGCTCGCCGACGACGAGACCCCGCTCGGGGTCTACCGCAAGCTCGCCGGTGACCGCGCCGGCACGTTCCTGCTGGAGTCGGCGGAGAACGGCCGCTCGTGGTCGCGGTGGTCGTTCGTCGGCGCCCGGTCGGCGGCCGCGTTGACGGCCGTCGACGGCGAGGCCACCTGGACCGGCGAGGTGCCCGCCGGCCTGCCCGACGGCGGGGATCCGCTCGCGGTGCTGCGCACGACGCTCGACTGGCTGCAGAGCGAGCCGCTGCCGGGCCTGCCGCCGCTCACCGGCGGCATGGTCGGCTACCTCGGCTACGACGTGGTGCGCCGCCTGGAACGGCTGCCCGAGCACGCCGTCGACGACCTCGGCGTGCCGGAGCTGGTGATGCTCCTGGCCACCGACCTGGCGGCCGTCGACCACCACGAGGGCACGATCACGCTGATCGCCAACGCGATCAACTGGGACGACAGCGACGAGCGCGTCGACGAGGCCTACGACGACGCGGTGCGCCGGCTGGACCGGATGACCGCCGAGCTGGCGGCGCCCGCCGCGTCCACGGTGGCCACCTACCAGGTGGTGCAGCCGGAGTTCGTGCGCCGCCGCACCCCGGCCGAGCACCACGCGGCCGTCGAGGCGGCGAAGGAGCAGATCCGCGCCGGCGAGGCGTTCCAGATCGTGGTGTCGCAGCGGTTCGAGGCGCAGTGCCGGGCCGACTCGCTGGACGTCTACCGCGTCCTGCGCACCACCAACCCGAGCCCCTACATGTACCTGCTGCGGCTCGAGTCGGCGGCCGGCGAGCGGTTCGACATCGTCGGCTCCAGCCCGGAGGCCCTGGTCACCGTGCGGGACGGGGTGGCCACCACGCACCCGATCGCCGGCACCCGGTGGCGCGGCGCCGACGAGGAGGAGGACCAGCTCCTCGAGAAGGACCTGCGCACCGACGAGAAGGAGCGCGCCGAGCACGTCATGCTCGTCGACCTGGGGCGCAACGACCTGGGCCGGGTGTGCGCGCCCGGCACCGTGAAGGTGACGAGCTTCTTCGCGGTGGAGCGCTACAGCCACGTCATGCACCTGGTGTCGACGGTCACCGGACGGCTCGCCGAGGGTCGCACGGCGTTCGACGCGGTGGCCGCGTGCTTCCCGGCCGGCACCCTGTCCGGCGCGCCGAAGCCGAGGGCCATGGCGATCATCGACGAGCTGGAGCCGACCCGGCGCGGCCTCTACGGCGGCGTCGTCGGCTACCTCGACTTCGCCGGCGACGCCGACACCGCCATCGCGATCCGCACCGCGCTCGTGCGCGACGGCGTCGCGTACGTGCAGGCGGGGGGCGGGATCGTCGCCGACTCCGATCCCGAGGCCGAGGACCAGGAGTGCCTGAACAAGGCACGCGCGGTGCTGTCGGCCATCGCGACCGCCGGCACGATGACGGCGCCGTGACCGAGCCGGCACGGTCGGGCCGGACACTGGCCGCCGCGGCCGCCGGGCTGGTGATCGCCGCGCTGCTGGTGTGGGGCGCCGCAGCGTTGCCGTGGCCTGCGGGCGCACCGTCGTGGACGGGTGGGGTCGCGCTGCTGGCCCTCGCCGGTGTGGCCGGCGTCGTTGCCACGGCCGGGGTCGCGCGGCGCGCGGTCGGTGCCGTCCTCGCGGTGGCCGGCATCGCCGTGCTCGCCGGCAGCGTGTCCGGGATCGGCGCGGCCCCGCTGGGCACGGCCGCGCTGGTCGGCGGCGGGTTGCTGCTGATCGGCACCGGCGCGCTGGTCGCCTGGCGGGAGCCGCGGCTGGCCCGGTTCGGCGCCCGCTACGACCGATCGCCGGACGACCGCCCGGCCGCGGATCCCGACCGGGCCGCCTGGGACGCCCTCGACGCCGGCCAGGACCCCACGGCGACGACCGGTCCGCCGCTGCCCGTCGGCCCGTGCCGGACGTGCGGCGGCGACGTCCGGCCCGTCTTCGCGCTGTCGCAGCACCACAGCGGCGAGTACCGGATGGAGGACCGCGGTGACGACGTCGTCGTCGGGATCTGCACGTCGTGCGGGACGGGGGAGGCGCGCCACCGCGACGTTGACGGCTGGTCGGCGTACCCGCACGGCGACGAGGACCGCGAGATGCTGTTCGCCGCGACGCTGCCGCCGGCCGCGGCCGCCCGGCTCCGCGACGGGCTCGCCACCTGCCCCGACCCGTTGCGCACGGACTGCCCGTGCCCGGTGCACCACGACCTGCGGACGTTCGCCCGCGGCGTCCGCATCGACGTGCCCGATCCGCCGGAGCGGTGGCCGGAGCTCGACGTCGCGCTCGACGCAGAGGGCAGGCCGCAGTTCACGTGAACACCGGCCGACAACCTGGGGGCGGCCGTGAGATCGGACGTAGCTAGCATGTTCTGCATCCCACCGCAGTGCGAGAGGAGCACGACCGCATGAACCAGCGCGGCGGCAGCGTCCTCGACTCGATCGTGGAGGGCGTCCGGGCCGACCTCGCGGTGCGCGAGTCGGAGATCGACTTCACGGAGATCAAGCGCCGCGCGCAGGCCGCGCCGCCGCCGATCGACGCACTCGCCAAGTTCCACGAGCCCGGCATCGGGGTCATCGCGGAGGTCAAGCGGCGCAGCCCCTCCAAGGGCGACCTGGCGCCGATCGCCGACCCGGCCGAGCTGGCCGCCGCGTACGCGGAGGGTGGGGCGCGCGTCATCAGCGTGCTCACCGAGCAGCGCCGGTTCGGCGGCTCGCTCGCCGACCTCGCCGCCGTCCGCGAGCGGGTCGACGTCCCGATCCTGCGCAAGGACTTCGTCGTCTCGCCGTACCAGGTGCACGAGGCCCGGGCCTACGGCGCCGACGTCGTGCTGCTGATCGTGGCCGCGCTGGAGCAGAACGCGCTCGACGCGCTGCTCGACCGCGTCGAGTCGCTCGGCATGACCGCGCTGGTCGAGGTGCACACCGAGGACGAGGCCGACCGCGCGCTCGAAGCCGGGGCGAAGGTCATCGGGGTGAACGCGCGCAACCTGCACACCCTCGAGGTCGACCGCTCCATCTTCGGCCGGATCGCGCCCGGCCTGCCCACCGACGTCATCCGCGTCGCAGAGTCCGGTGTGCGCGGCCCGGGCGACCTGCTCACCTACGCGGGCTGGGGTGCCGACGCCGTGCTCGTCGGCGAGGGCCTCGTGACCAGCGGTGACCCGCTCGCCGCCGTGCGCGGGCTGGTCGCCGCGGGCTTCCACCCGTCGTGCTCCAGAATGGTGCGGTGACCAGCACCGCCCCCAGCAGCAAGGCCCCCGGGAGCAAGGCCTCGGACGGGATCGCCACCCCGTCCGGGCACGAGCCCGACGAGCGGGGCCATTTCGGCAAGTTCGGGGGCCGGTTCGTCCCTGAGGCGCTCATCGCGGCACTCGACGAGCTGACCACCGTCTACGACAAGATCCGCGGCGACCGCGAGTTCCTCGACGAGCTCGACCGGCTGCACCGCGACTACTCAGGGCGCCCGTCGCCGCTGACGGACGCCACGAAGCTGGGGGAGCACGCGGGCGGCGCGCGGATCCTGCTCAAGCGCGAGGACCTCAACCACACCGGCTCCCACAAGATCAACAACGTGCTGGGGCAGGCGCTGCTCACCAAGCGCATGGGCAAGACGCGGGTGATCGCCGAGACCGGCGCCGGGCAGCACGGCGTCGCCACCGCCACCGCGTGCGCGCTGCTCGACCTCGAGTGCGTGGTCTACATGGGTGAGGTCGACACCGAGCGGCAGGCGCTCAACGTGGCCCGCATGCGGCTGCTCGGCGCCACCGTCATCCCCGTCAAGACGGGCTCGCGCACCTTGAAGGACGCGATCAACGAGGCGCTGCGCGACTGGGTCACCAACGTCGACACCACCCACTACGTGCTGGGCACGGTCGCCGGCCCGCACCCTTTCCCGACGATGGTGCGCGACTTCCACCGCGTCATCGGGCTGGAGGCGCGCGAGCAGGTGCTCGACCGGGTCGGCCGGCTGCCCGACGCCGTCGCGGCCTGCGTCGGCGGCGGGTCCAACGCGATCGGGATCTTCCACGCGTTCCTCGACGACCCGGGAGTGCGGCTCGTCGGCTACGAGCCGGGCGGCGACGGCGTGGAGACGGGCCGGCACGGCGCGACCCTCACCGAGGGCTCGCCGGGCGCGCTGCACGGTGCGCTCTCGTACCTGCTTCAGGACGAGGACGGCCAGACGCAGGAGTCGTACTCGATCTCCGCCGGGCTGGACTACCCCGGCGTCGGCCCGGAGCACGCGCTGCTCAAGGACATCGGCCGCGCCACCTACGAACCGGTCACCGACGCCGAGGCGATGGACGCGTTCGCGCTGCTCTCGCGCACCGAGGGGATCATCCCGGCGATCGAGTCGGCGCACGCGGTCGCGGGCGCCCTGCGGCTGGGCCGCGAGCTCGGCCCCGACGCCGTGATCCTGGTGAACCTGTCGGGGCGCGGCGACAAGGACGTCGACACGGCCGCGAAGTGGTTCGGCATGATCGCCGAGGGGGAGAGCGCGGAGGACGCGTCGGGGACCGCCATCGCCGAAGGGTCGCTTGCGGGCCCGAGCATCAGCGCCGAAGGGTCGCTTGCGGGCCCGAGCATCAGCGCCGAAGGGGGACACCGGTGAGCGTCAGCGACGTCTTCGCCAAGGCGAAGGCCGACGACCGGGGCGCCCTGATCGGGTACCTGCCGGCCGGTTTCCCGACCGTCGACGCGTCGGTGGAGCTGCTCACCGCCCTGGTCGAGGGCGGCTGCGACATGCTCGAGGTCGGGGTGCCGTACTCCGACCCCGTCATCGACGGGCCGACGGTCGCGCGCGCCACCGAGACGGCGCTGCGCGGCGGCGTCCGGCTGCGGGACGTGTTCTCCGTGGTGGAGCGCGTGTCGGCGGCGGGCTGCCCGGCCGTCGTCATGACGTACTTCAACCCGGTGCTGCGCTACGGCGTCGACGCGTTCGCCCGCGACCTCGCCAACGCGGGCGGGCTCGGGATCATCACGCCCGACCTGATCCCCGAGGAGGCCGACGACTGGCTGGCCGCGTCGACGGCGCACGGGCTGGACCGGATCTTCCTGGTCGCGCCGTCGTCGTCGGAGGAGCGGATCGCCCGCACCGCGGCTGCGTCCAGCGGGTTCATCTACGCCGCGTCCACCATGGGCGTCACGGGAGCGCGCGACACCGTCGCCTCCGCCGCGCCGGACCTGGTGGCCCGCACCCGGGCACACACGGAGCTCCCGATCGGCGTCGGCCTCGGGGTCCGCTCGCGCGAGCAGGCCGCCGAGGTCGCCGGCTTCGCCGACGGCGTCATCGTCGGCTCGGCGTTCGTCACGGCGGCCGAGCAGGGCGGTCCGGACGGGGTGCGTCAGCTCGCGGGAGACCTGGCCTCGGGTGTCCGCTCTCGCTGAGGCCCCCGCCATCCCGTCGAGAACGAACTTGTGGTGATCAACAGGGCGATTCGATCACCACAACCTCGTTCTCGACGGGTGCCGCGGGGCCGCTGAGCGGGAGCGATAGCGTGGGGCGGTGAGCACTGCCGTCGCGACCACCGTCCTGGCGTACCTGCCGAGCCCCGACCGCGGGGTCTGGTACCTCGGGCCGATCCCGATCCGCGCCTACGCGCTGTGCATCATCGCCGGGATCGTGGTCGCGGTGCTATGGGGCGAGCGGCGGTTCGTCGCCCGCGGCGGCGCGCCCGGCGCGGTGGTCGACATCGCGGTCTTCGCGGTGCCGTTCGGCCTGGTCGGCGGCCGGCTCTACCACGTGGCCACCGACTGGCACACCTACTTCGGCCCCGGCGGCAACCCGATCGACGCGCTGAAGATCTGGCAGGGCGGCCTGGGCATCTGGGGCGCGATCGCGCTCGGTGGGGTGGGCGCGTGGATCGGGTGCCGCCGCCGCGGCATCCCGCTGCCCGCGTTCGCCGACGCCGTCGCGCCCGGCATCGTCGTCGCGCAGGCGATCGGCCGGCTCGGCAACTGGTTCAACCAGGAGCTCTACGGCGCGCCGACGACGGTCCCGTGGGCGCTGGAGATCTACCGGCGCGTCGACCCGGCCACCGGCGCACCGGACCCGCTCGGCGGCGTCGCCCTCGACCACACGCCGGTCGAGATCGTGCACCCCACGTTCCTGTACGAGCTGCTGTGGAACCTGCTGGTCGCCGCACTCGTCGTCTGGGCCGACCGCCGGTTCCGGCTCGGGCACGGCCGCGCGTTCGCCCTGTACGTGGCCGGGTACACGGCCGGCCGGTTCGTCATCGAGCAGATGCGCACCGACCCCGCCACCCGCGTGCTCGGCGACCTGCGCGTCAACGTCGTCGTGGCGGCCGTCGTGTTCGTCGGCGCCGTCTTCTACGTGCTGCTGGCGAAGAAGGGCCGCGAGGTGCTCGCCGTCGCCGAGACGGCGGTGCCCGAGCGCGAGCCCGTCGCCGTCGGGGTCGGAGCGGCCGCCGCCGGCGCGACCGCCGTACCAACAGCGGCCGACGAGCCGGCCGCCACGCCGACCTCGTCCGACGGGGACGCGGCCGGGTCCGCCGGTTCCGCGACCGATCCGGCTGCCGATGCGGCCGTCGAACAGCCCGACCACCCGTCGGCCACCGCGGTCGCGGCCGACGCCGCGGGGTCGGGTGCGGCCGCCACCGACCCGGCCGCCGACGCCGCGGTCGAGAACCCCGTCGAGAACCCCGCCGTCGAGAACCCCGCGACCGACCCGCCCGCCGAGCCGGCGCCCGACGGTGACGCAGTCGAGAAGCCCGCCGCCGAAAAGCCGGCCGCTGAGAAGCCGGCCGCTGAGAAGCCGGCCGCCGAGGAACCGCTGGCCGACGTCTCGGCCGGTGACCCGACCGCGGAACCCGCGCCGGAACCGTCCTCCCCGACCGAACCCGCACCCGGCGACGCGGCGGACCGCCCGTCGTGACCGGGTTCGCCGGGTTCGGCGAGGCCGCGATCGACTTCTACGACGGGCTGGTCGCCGACAACTCCAAGGCCTACTGGACCGACAACCGCGAGCTGTACGAGTCGGACGTCCGCGCGCCGATGCAGGCGCTGCTCGCCGCGGTGGAGGACGAGTTCGGGCCCGGGAAGATCTTCCGCCCTTACCGGGACGTGCGGTTCTCCGCCGACAAGACCCCGTACAAGACGCACTGCGGCGGCATCGCCGGCCCGTTCTACGTCGAGGTCGGCCCGGACGGGCTGATGGCGGCGGGCGGCTACTGGCGGATGGCCCCCGACCAGCTGACGGCCTTCCGCACGGCGGCGGCCGAGGACCGCCGCGGGGAGGACCTCGAACGGCGGCTCGCGGCGCTGCGCAAGGCCGGCATCGAGATCGGTGGCGAGCAGCTCAAGACCCGCCCGCGCGGGATCGGGCCCGATCACCCCCGGGTCGAGCTGCTGCGGCACAAGGGCCTGTACGGGTGGCGGCGCTGGTCCCCGGACGACGTGCTGCACGACGCAGGCGCGCTCGACCGCGTCGTCAGCACCTGGCGGGCGCTGCGGCCGCTCGTGGAGTGGCTGGGTGATCACGTCGGTCGCAGCGAGCTGCCCCGTCGCTGATCAGGGCGCGCGGATACGATCCGCCCGGGGTCGGCCGTCAGGGGGAACTGGTGGACGGAGCTGACGCCGGGGCGACCGTCGTGGTCGGGCCCCGAGCGCGCCCGGGCAGGTACGGACCTGCCCTGGTGGGCGGCGCCGGCGTGGGCGTCGCCGCCTCGGTGCTGGCGTGGTGGTTCCGCTGGGGCGGCGAACCGGTCGTCGGGTTGCTCAACCTGCTCGTCGTCACGTCGTTCGCGATGACCGCCGCCGTGCTGGCGGCGGACCCTGAGCAGCGCACCACCGCCCGGGAGATGGGCGGCGCGGCGTTCTGCTACATCCTGTCGTGGGGCTGGACCTGGCCGCCGTGGTGGCAGCAGAGCCCGCTGCCGATGCTGTCGTTCGTCGGTGGCTACGTGTGGTTCGTGCTGCTCGGGACGGCGCTGACCCGCTACCCGAACGAGCGCCTGCAGCGCGACGAGCGGCGGCTGCTGTGGTCGTTCGCGCTCTGGGTCGTGGGGCTGAAGCTGGTGCTGGCGGTCGTGTCGCGACCGGAGTGGGCCAGGTTCGACGCCGCCGCGTGGTGGCCCGCGCTCGCCCCGTCCCGCGGCTTCTACGACGGCCTGACCTCGGTGTTCCACGTCGGTCTCGTGTGCTTCGTGCTGGCGCTCCTGGCCGTGCTGGTGCGCAAGATCCGGCGGGGGATCTTCGTTGATCGGGTGGACGCGCTGCCCGCGGTGGTCGCCGCGGCCAGCATCGCACTCGCCGGTGTCGCCTACCTGGTCGCGAGGGTGCTCGACAGCGCACCCGCCGTGCAGGACCTGCTGCGCGTGGGCACCGCCATCACGGCCCTCGGCACGCCGCTGTCGTTCGTCGTCGTGATCCTGCACCGGCACCTCGTGACCGCCACCGCGGCCGCCGCGATGCCCCGCATCTACCGGGCCCGCACGCCGGTCGAGCTGCGCGCGGAGCTGCGCGGCACGCTCGGCGACCCCGAGCTGGAGCTGTGGCGGTGGGACCCGGAGACCGGCGGCCACCGCGACGTCGACGGCACGCCCGTCGAGCCCGACCGGGACGGCCGGTACCTGGTCACCGTGCGCTCGACCGACGGCGAACCCCTCGCCACGCTGGGCATGCGCCCGTCGCTGCGCCGGCACGGGCGGCTGGTCGACGTCGTGGTCTCGGCCGCCGGGATCGCCGTCGAGCGGGAGGCCGGCATCGCCGAGGCCCGGGCGGCGGCGCGCCGCGCCATGGCCCGCGACATGCACGACGGCGCTCAGCAGGCGCTGCTCAGCGCGATGCTGCGGCTGGCGATCGCGCGCAACCGGGCCGACGACGGGGTCGGCGCCGCGATCGACGAGGCGCGGACGGGGGTCGACGCCGCCCTCGCGCAGATCCGCGGGCTCGTGCAGGAGCCCGCGCCCGGGGAAGCGGACCTGGACCTCGCCGCCGCCGTCGGTGAGCTGGCGGCGCAGAGCGAGGTGCCCGTCGAGCTGGACGTGCGCGGGCCCGCGCTGCCGGACGCGCTGGCGCGGCAGGTCTGGTTCGTCGTGGCGGAGGCGCTCACGAACGTGCGGCGACACTCGGGGGCGGCCGGTGCGGCCGTCTCCGTCGTGCGGCTGGCGGACCAGGTGGTGGTGCGGATCGCCGACGACGGTCGCGGCGGCGCCGATCCGAGCGCCGGTCGCGGCCTGGCCGGGATCGTGGAGCGGGTCGAGGGATGGGGAGGCACCGTGGAGGTGGAGAGCCCGGTCGGGGGCGGCACGACGATCACGGCACGGTTCCCGTGCGGGTGACGATCGCGGACGACCATCCGCTGTTCCTGGACGGCCTGCGGGCCTGGCTGGGCGAGATCGGCGTCGAGGTGCTCGCGACGGCCCGCAACGCCGCCGAGCTGGTGGCCGCGGTGCGCGCCGACCCGCCGGACGTGGTCGTGACCGACGTGGCGATGGCGCCCTCGTTCACCGACGAGGGTCTGCTCGCCGTGGAGGAGCTGGCCGCCGACCACCCCGACGTCGGGATGCTGGTGCTGTCGGCGCACCGCGAGCCCGACTGGGTGCTGCGGCTCGTGTCGCTGCGCCCGCGCGGCGTCGGGTACCTGCTCAAGCACAACGTGACCCGGGCGAGCCTGCTGCAGGACTCCCTGAGCCGGCTGGTCGACGGCGGGGTCGTGATCGACCCCGAGATCGTCGCCGACGTGGTGGCGCCGCGGACGTCGCCGCTCGAGGCGCTCACCCCGCGCGAGCGGCTCGTCCTCGCCCACGCAGCGCAGGGCCGCTCGAACCGGGGGATCGCGGTCGAGCTGGGGATCACCGAGCGCACGGTGGAGAACCACATCAGCCGCATCTTCACCAAGCTGCGCCTCCCGGACGGCAACCAGCGCGTCCTCGCCATCCTGGAGTGGCAGCGGGCGCACGGGTGGGGGAACACGCAGCCGCAGGCGTGAGCGGCGCCTCGCCGAGCTGGATCGATTCCGACCGAAAGGTCAGTACGCGGCCTGATCACTCGGTCGAGTGAAGGTGCTGGTCAGGGCGATACTGGATGAACATCAGGCGAATCTCGGGGACCTGCCTTCCTGATCGTTCCAGAGAACGGGCTACACTCTCCCGTGTGAGCCGTCGCACAAAGATCGTCTGTACCATCGGGCCGGCAACTGCGTCCCCCGAGCGCATCCGCGAGCTCGTCCAGGCCGGGATGGACGTCGCCCGGCTCAACTTCAGCCACGGCAACCGCGAGGACCACAAGCGGGTCTACGAGCTGGTGCGCCAGGCCGCCGACGCCGAGGGGCGCGCGGTCGGTGTCCTCGCCGACCTGCAGGGCCCGAAGATCCGGCTCGGCCGCTTCGCCGGTGGCCCGGTCGAGTGGCAGACCGGCGAGGAGGTGCGCATCACCGTCGACGACGTGATCGGCACCCACGACCGCGTCTCCACCACGTACAAGGGCCTGGCCGACGACGCCCGCCCCGACGACCGCCTGCTCGTCGACGACGGCAAGGTGGCGCTGCGCGTCACCGCCGTCGAGGGGCTCGACGTGGTCTGCAGGGTCACCGAGGGCGGCCCCGTCAGCGACAACAAGGGCATCTCGCTGCCCGGCATGAACGTGTCCGTGCCGGCGCTGTCGGAGAAGGACATCGCCGACCTGGAGTTCGCGCTCGACCTGCAGGTCGACGTCATCGCGCTGTCGTTCGTGCGCAGCCCGGCCGACATCGACCTCGTCCACAAGATCATGGACAGCAAGAACGTCCGGCTGCCGGTGGTCGCGAAGCTGGAGAAGCCGGAGGCCGTCGACAACCTGGAGGCGATCGTCCTCGCCTTCGACGGCATCATGGTCGCCCGCGGCGACCTCGGCGTCGAGCTGCCACTGGAGCACGTGCCGCTCGTCCAGAAGCGGGCCATCCAGATCGCCCGCGAGAACGCCAAGCCGGTGATCGTGGCCACGCAGATGCTCGAGTCGATGATCACGAACTCGCGGCCCACCCGCGCCGAGGCGTCCGACGTCGCCAACGCGGTGCTCGACGGCGCCGACGCGGTCATGCTCTCCGGCGAGACCGGCGTCGGTCGCTACCCGATCAAGGCCGTGCGCACGATGGCGCAGATCGTGGAGGCCGTGGAGGGCGGGCCGGTCACCGTGCCGGCGCTCAACCACGTGCCGCGCACCAAGCGCGGCGTGCTGTCCTACGCGGCCCGCGACATCGGGGAGCGGCTGTCGGCTCGCGCGATCGTCGCGTTCACGCAGAGCGGCGACACGGTCCGCCGGCTGGCCCGCCTGCACACGCGGCTGCCGCTGCTGGCGTTCACCCCGATGCCCGAGGTGCGCAGCCAGCTGGCGATGACGTGGGGTGTGGAGACCTTCCTCGTCCCGTACGTGGACTCCACCGACGCGATGGTCGACCAGGTCGACCACGCCATGCTCGCCATCGACCGGTTCCAGCCCGGCGACCTCGTCGTCATCGTCGCCGGCAGCCCGCCCGGCACGGCCGGCTCGACCAACCTCATCCGCGTCCACCGGCTGGGCGAGGACGACCACGGCTGACCCGCCCGTTATCCGCCGCCCGGCCGGCCGCACCCGTGCGGAGCCGGCGGCCGCGCGGCGCTGCACGTCACACACCGCGCGGCCCCCTCACACAGGTTCGGCGGTGTGTGAGGTGGCCACGCGATGTGTGACGTCCGCGGGGCCTGACAGACTGACCACCGTGACCGATCCCGACCCCGAGCCCGCCGGCCAGCTCGCCGTGGACGGCGTGCCGCGCGGGCAGTACGCGCTGGACCGGCTGGTGAAGCTGCTGGACCTCGAGCAGCTCGAGGTGAACCTGTTCCGCGGGCACAGTCCGGCGCACAGCCCGGTGCGGGTGTTCGGCGGGCAGGTTGCGGGGCAGGCGCTGGTCGCGGCGGGACGCACGGTGCCGGCCGACCGCGGGGTGCACTCGCTGCACGCCTACTTCATCCGGCCCGGCGATCCCAGCGTGCCGATCATCTACGAGACCGAGCGGGTGCGCGACGGTCGTTCGTTCACGACGCGCCGCGTGCTGGCCATCCAGCACGGGGAGGCGATCTTCTCACTGTCGGCGTCGTTCCAGCTCCCGCAGGACGGGCTGGAGCACACGGAGCCGCCGCCGGACCGGCCGGTGCCCGAGCCCGAGTCGCTGCCCGACCTCGGCGAGCGGGTCCGCGCGGGTGGCGAGGCCGGGTGGATGGCGCGCTTCGAGCGCCCGCTGGACGTCCGCTTCGTGGACGAGCCGATGTTCTCCCCGGACCGACGCCCGCCGTCGGACGAGCCGATGCGGGTCTGGATGCGCGCCGACGGGCGGCTGCCCGACGACCCGCTGCTGCACGTCTGCCTGCTCACCTACGCCAGCGACATGACGTTGCTGGGCTCGGTGCTGGCCCGCCACGAGGCACCGTCGGGGCGGGTGCAGATGGCGAGCCTCGATCACGCGATGTGGTTCCATCGCCCGTTCCGCGCCGACGAGTGGTTCCTCTACACCTGCTACTCGCCGACGGCGTCGGGCTCGCGCGGGCTGGCGACGGGCCGTTTCCGCACGTCGGACGGCACGTTGATCGCCACGACCGTCCAGGAAGGACTCGTCAGGCTGCCGCCCCGGTGAGCCGCTGATCGAGTACGGTCGCGGCGTGCAGACCGACGTGCGCTTCCCCGCGGGCAACACGACGCTGCCCGCGACGCTGACCGTGCCGGACGGCGACGGGCCGTTCCCCGCACTCGTGATGATCTACGAGGCGTTCGGCATGACGGCGGAGATGAAGCGGGTCGCCCGCGACCTCGCGGACGACGGGTACGCCACGGTCATCCCGGACCTGTTCGCCCGCGGGCCGGTCCGCCCGCTGTGCATCGCGAACGTGATGCGGACCGTCCTGACCGGCCGTGGCCAGGCCCTCGACGACCTGGAGGCGGCCCGCCGCTGGCTCGCCGAACGCCCGGAGGTCGACGCCGACCGGATCGGGACCATCGGGTTCTGCATGGGCGGCAGCTTCGCCCTCCTGCTGGCCCGCACCGGCCTGTACAAGGTGAGCGCGCCGTTCTACAACACCGCCGTCGACCTGCCGCGGTCCTGCCCGGTCGTGGCCAGCTACGGCGGACGCGACCTGATGACCCGCGGCGTGCCGGAGAAGCTCGAGGCCCAGCTCGACGCCCTCGGCGTGCCGCACGACGTCAAGGTCTACCCGGACGTCGGGCACTCGTTCTACACCGTGACACCCGGCCTGATGGGCGAGATCGCGAAGCGATCGCCGATCCACGGCGAGTACCACGAGCCGAGCGCGGAGGACGCGCACCGGCGGATCGTCACTTTCTTCCGCGAACACTTGTAGATCAGGCCGTCGCAGGTTACGACTGTGGGGTGCCGGTCCCGCCCCTGCTCCTCGTGCGCCGCCGGCACGTCGACTTCGCGCTGGTCACCAGCTGCGCGTGTCCGGGTTCCCGCTGATCCAGCACCCCGACACCCGCACCTCCTGACCGTGGAGTCCCGTCATGTCCTCAGCTGCACCCACCCGTGACGACGCCCTGCGCGCGATCGTCTCCGCCACCACCGACGCCGTCTCGACCGATCCCGACAAGGCCCAGGTCGTGTTCCGCGCCTCCGGCACCGGCGGCGCCGGCGTCCGCACCCACCTGCGCATCGGCGAGCACACCCTCCTCATCGACGAGCCGCCCGCGCTGGGCGGCGACAACGAGGCCCCGAACCCGGTCGAGACCGCACTGGCCGGGCTGCTGTCCTGCCAGGTCGTCACCTACCGGTTCTGGGCGGCCCACCTGGGCATCCCGCTGGACGACATCGCCATCGAGGTTGAGGGCGATCTCGACGTGCGCGGCTTCTTCGGCGTCGACTCGGCGGTCCGCCCGGGCTTCGGCGAGGTGCGGGTCGTCGTCACCCTCGACGGCCCGGCGGAGCCGGAGCGCTACCGGGAGCTCGCCGCCACCGTCGACGAGCACTGCCCGGTGCTGGACCTGTTCCGCAACGCGACGCCGGTGACCACCAGCGTCCGCACCGCCTGACGGGCAGGATGGAGTCATGACCGATCGCCCGGGCGCCGGAGACCGCCCAGAGGACCGCCGTTGGGGTTTCCGTACGCGCGCCGTCCACGCGGGTGCGGTGCCCGATGCCGCCACCGGTGCCCGGGCGACGCCCATCTACCAGTCCACCAGCTTCGTCTTCACCGACACCACTGACGCGGCCACGCTGTTCGCGCTGCAGAAGTACGGCCTGATCTACAGCCGCATCGGCAACCCGACGGTGTCGGTGTTCGAGGAGCGCATCGCGAGCCTCGAGGGCGGCCTCGGCGCCGTCGCGACGGCGAGCGGGCAGGCCGCGGAGTTCCTGACCTTCGCCGCACTGGCGGGAGCCGGTGACCACATCGTCGCTGCTGCCGGCCTGTACGGCGGCACGATCACGCAGCTCGACGTCACGTTGCGCCGGTTCGGCGTCGACACGGTGTTCGTGTCGGGTGGCCGGGCGGAGGACTTCGCCGCGGCGATCACCCCGCGCACGAAGCTGCTGTTCGCCGAGGTGGTGTCCAACCCGTCGGGCGACGTCGCCGACATCGCCGCACTGGCCGACGTGGCGCACGCCGCCGGGCTGCCGCTGGTGGTCGACGCGACCATGGCGACCCCGTACCTGTGCCGGCCGATCGAGTTCGGCGCCGACATCGTCATCCACTCGGCCACGAAGTTCCTCGGCGGGCACGGCACCACCATCGGCGGGGTCGTCGTCGAGTCGGGCCGGTTCGACTGGGGCAACGGCAAGTTCCCGCTGATGACCGAGCCCGTCCCGTCCTACGGCGGGCTGACGTGGTGGGGCAACTTCAAGGAGTTCGGGTTCCTCACCAAGCTGCGCGCCGAGCAGCTGCGCGACATCGGCGCCACGCTCTCGGCGCAGTCGGCGTTCCTGCTGCTGCAGGGCGTGGAGACGCTGCCGCAGCGGATGGAGGCGCATGTCGCCAACGCGCGCATCGTGGCGGAGTGGCTGGCCGCCGACCCGCGCGTCTCGTACGTGCGGTGGGCCGGCCTGCCCGACCACCCGCACCACGATCGGGCCGCGCGGTACCTGCCGAAGGGCCCGGGCGCCGTGTTCTCGTTCGGCGTCGCCGGTGGGCGGGAGGCGGGGCAGCGTTTCATCGAGTCGGTGCAGCTCGCGAGCCACCTCGCCAACATCGGCGACGCGCGCACGCTCGTCATCCATCCGGGCTCGACGACCCACCAGCAGCTCACCGACGACCAGCTGCGCGACGCGGGCGTGCCGCCGGACCTGGTGCGGATCAGCGTCGGCATCGAGGATCCCGAGGACATCCTGTGGGATCTCGACCAGGCGCTGGCCGCCGCGGTCAAGGAGGCGTGATGACCTGGGAGAACCCGTCGGCGGTACGCCGCCAGCAGATCCTGCGCGCCACCCGCACCGTCGCGGTCGTGGGGGCGTCGCCGAACCCGGCACGGGCCAGCAACTTCGTGGCCACCTACCTGCTCGCGAGCACGTCGTTCGACGTGTACTTCGTCAACCCGAACGCGACCGAGATCCTGGGGCGGCCGGTGTACAAGACGCTTGCCGACCTGCCCGTCGTGCCGGATCTGGTGGACGTGTTCCGCCGCCTGCAGGACCTCCCCAGCGTGCTGGACGAGGTGCTCGCGCTCGACGGCGTGCGCACGTTCTGGCTGCAGTTCGGCCTGTTCGACGAGGAGATCGCGCGGCGGGCGGAGGCGGCCGGGCTCGAGGTCGTGATGGACCGCTGCCTCAAGGTGGAGCACGCCCGCTTCCACGGCGGCCTGCACCTGGCCGGCTTCGACACCGGGGTGATCAGCTCCCGGCGGCGCAGCAGCTCATAACCCCAGTGGAAGCACCAGGAGCCGGACGGCCCAGTACAGCGGCGCCACGAGGATCACGAGCTGCCAGAACGGCGGGCTGCGCCGGCGGAGCACCAGCCACAGCGCCACGCTGCTCACCACGGTCGCGGCCAGTGATCGGAGGAGCGAGCCGAACCCTCCGACCAGCACGAGCGTGAACAGCAGGTCGACGACCAGCCACACCGCCGCGGCGGCGAGCGCGCGGGGGAGCGGCGTGTGCCCGGACGGCGGCATCGGGCCGGTCGCGGGCGGCTCGATCCGGGCCGGGTAGGGCGGGGCGCCGGGCAGCGGCGCGTGCGGCGCCATGCCCTCGGGCACCTGCGCGTAGCCGGGGCGCGCGGGCGGGACGTCGGGCTCCGGGACGTCGGCCGGGTGGTAGCCCGCAGCGCCCGCCCACGAGGGCCGCTCGTCCGGCTCCCGGTCGTCGGACGGCGTCATGGCTGCACGGTACTGACGGGCGTGGCGCGGTGGCGTCGATCAAGGGCAAAAGATCGTTCTGGATCGATCTCGGAACGACCTTCTGCCCTTGATCACCGCCACGCGGCCGCAACCCCGGAGGAGGACGGTCCGTGACCGCTTCCGCCGGTGTGACGAACCCGGACCGGGGAACGTGCTCCCCGTCGCAGCGACTCGGCGCGACGAGGATTAACCTGCGCCTCGTGTCTACGTCGACAGCCACCCCCGTCACCGTCACCGTCACCGGAGCCGCTGGCCAGATCGGCTACGCGCTGCTGTTCCGGATCGCGTCCGGTCAGCTGCTCGGGGCCGACGTCCCGGTCAAGCTGAACCTGCTGGAGATCCCGCAGGCGGTGAAGGCGGCCGAGGGCACGGCGATGGAGCTCGACGACTGCGCGTTCCCGCTGCTGGCCGGCATCGACATCTTCGACGACGCCACGGCGGCGTTCGACGGCGTGAACGTGGCGCTGCTCGTCGGCGCCCGCCCGCGCACGAAGGGCATGGAGCGCGGCGACCTGCTGGAGGCCAACGGCGGGATCTTCGCCCCGCAGGGCCGGGCGATCAACGCCGGCGCGGCCGACGACGTGCGCGTGCTGGTGGTCGGCAACCCGGCCAACACGAACGCCCTGATCGCGCAGGCCGCGGCACCCGACGTGCCCGCCGAGCGGTTCACGGCGATGACCCGGCTCGACCACAACCGCGCGCTCGCGCAGGTGTCGAAGAAGCTCGGCGTCGGCCTCGACGAGATCAAGAAGCTCACGATCTGGGGCAACCACTCGGCCACCCAGTACCCCGACCTCTACCACGCCGAGGTCGGCGGCAAGGTCGCCGCGGAGCAGGTCGAGGAGTCCTGGCTGAAGGACGTGTTCATCCCGACGGTCGCCAAGCGCGGCGCGGCCATCATCGAGGCCCGCGGCGCCTCGTCGGCGGCGTCGGCCGCGAACGCGGCGATCGACCACGTGTACGACTGGGTCAACGGCACCCCGGAGGGCGACTGGACCTCGGTCGCGCTGCCCTCCGACGGCTCCTACGGCGTGCCCGAGGGCATCATCTCCTCCTTCCCCGTCACGTCGAAGGACGGGAAGTGGGAGATCGTGCAGGGCCTGGAGATCGACGACTTCTCCCGCTCCAAGATCGACGCCAGCGTCGCTGAGCTGCAGGAGGAGCGCGAGGCCGTGAAGGGTCTCGGCCTGCTCTGACCTCCACATCCGCAGCCCCGGCCACCTGGTGGTCGGGGCTGCGTGCTGTCAGCGGCGGTGGCCAGGCGGCGGTGCTCGGCCGGGCTGCGACCGTGCGCGCGCTTGAACGCGGTCCTGAGCGCGAACGGGCTGCCGTAGCCGACGCGCCGGGCGACGGCGGCGAGGGTGTCGTCCGTGTCGCGCAGCAGGTCGGCGGCAAGGGCGAGCCGCCAGCCGGCCAGGAAACCCATGGGCGGTTCGCCGACCAGCTCGGTGAACCGCCGCGCGAACGTGGCGCGCGAGAGCCCCGCAGCGGAGGCGAGCACCGCCACCGTCCACGGGTGGGCCGGGCCGTCCACCATGCGCTGCAGCGCGAGCCCGACGGCGGGATCCGCGGCGGCGCCGTACCAGCGCGGCACCGTCGCCTCGGGACGGGCGAACCACTCCCGCAGCGCCGCCACCAGCAACAGGTCCAGCAGCCGATCCAGCATCACGGCCTGCCCGGGCCCCTCGCGACCCACCTCGTCGGCGAGCATCCGGAACAGGTCGGACCGGGCGCCGAACCCGGGCAGCACGGCCAGCGCGGGCAGCGCACCGGTGAGCCGCCGGCCGACCGCGTTGTCGGCCTGGTAGGTGCCGACGAGCAGTCGGGTGGCGCCGCCGGCGGTGTTGCCCCAGGTCCGCACACCCGAGTGGCCGTGTGACCGCGTCCCCCAGCCACCCGCCACCGGCTGCAGCGGCTCGTTCAGCCGCACCCCCCGTCCGGCGTGCGGCAGGTCGGCCCCGGGTCGATGACCACCTGCGGCGGCGTGTCCGGCCCGTCGGCGACGACGTACGGTGTGCGACCGAGCGTGACCAGCGCATCGCCGGCCCGCATCCGCGTCGGCGCACCGTCACCGGCGATGCCGACCCAGGCCTCGCCGCGAGCGACCGCGATCAGTGCCACGGGCGCGCGGGCCGTCGAGCAGGCTGGCCATGGCGTCCACGAGCCCGAGCCCAGGCTGGACGGGAGCGTATGCGGGCGAGCGCCTCAGGGATGTCTGACCAGACCCTGCGGCAGCTTCACTGATCACGTGACCACCACCGCCGTCCGGCTGGGCTCCCGGACCGGTGCACCACCCTTCGACCGGGGCCGGCGAGGGCACGGGTGTGGGACCCCTGACCAGCACGAGAACCACGGAGCACGTGTCATGACCATCCTGCGCACCCTCGTCCTGCTCGCCGCCACCCTGTCGGTCGGCGTGGGCGCCGGTGCCTACGCCCTGTACGCCCACACCGTCATGCCCGGGTTGGGGACGACCGACGACCGCACCTTCATCGGCGCCTTCCAGGCCATGGACCGCGCCATCCTCAACCCGTGGTTCCTCGGGGGCAGCTTCGTCGGCTCCCTCGTGCTCGGCGCGCTGGCCGCCCTGCTCTGCCTCGGCCGCCCCGAACTGCCGTGGATCGCCGCCGCCGTCGCCCTGCACGTGGTGCTCATGGGCGTGACGATGGCCGTGAACGTCCCGCTGAACGATGCCCTCAAGGCGGCCGGACCGCCCGACGCGCTGGCCGACCCGGCAGCCGTGCGCGCCGCCTTCGACGCCGCCCGCTGGGAGGCGTGGAACAAGCTGCGCGTCGCCCTCTCGGTGGCGTCGTTCGCCCTCCTGGCCTGGTCGCTGGTGCTGCACGGCCGCACCGACGCCGTCGCATGACCCGACACGAAAGAGCAGGTCCCGTGAGCAGATCCACGAACCGCTGGAGCGGCCCCACACTCGTCGGCGCCACCCTCACCACCGGCCTCGCGGCCGGCGCGTTCGACGTCTTCTCCCACACGATCATGCCCGGACTGCGGAAGACCGACGACCGCACCTTCGTCGCCGCCTTCCAGAACATCGACCGGGCCATCACCAACCCGCGGTTCCTCGGCGTCACCTTCCTCGGGCCGGTGATCGCCACCGCGGCCGCCGCCATCGCCAACCGGCGGGAGAAGCAGCGCGTCCAGATCGCGGCCGCACTGGCCCTCTACCTCGCCGCCGTCGCGATCACCGCGCGCGTCAACCTCCCGCTCAACAACGCCATCACCGGGGCCGGCGACCCGGACCGCATCGACCTCGCCACGGTCCGCCGGCAGTTCGACGAGCAGCGGTGGGCGAGGTGGAACGGAGCCCGCGTCGTCACCTCGTCCGGGGCGTTCGCGTTGCTGGCGTGGGCGTTGGCGGGGCACGGGACCGATCAGCTCTGTGCTGCCCCGTGACGCGTGTCGAGACAGTCCAGTCATGCTTGGGTTTCGGTTCCTGCCTCCGGGGCTCCGCCCTCAGGCCGCCGGTTGTTGCGGTTCCTGCTTCCGGGGCTCCGCCCCGGGCCCCGGCCCTTCCTCCGGTGGAGCTTTTCCGTGCCGGCTCCACCGTCGGTCGGTCGCCCTTCGGGATGCCACATCGCCGGCCGAGCCGCAAACGATGGAACGTGTTTGCGGCTCGGCCGGCGCTGCGGCTTTGCTGTGCACGCCCGACCGACGGTGGAGCCTCTTACCCGCGCCTATTCGTGATCGACACGGGCGAGATGAACCTGAGCGGGGATTTCCGCCCGCCCAGAACCCCGCTGATGTTCATCTCACCCGTGTCGATCTTCCTCGCTCGACCCGGCGCCGAATGGTGTCTGACCTGCGATAATCGGCACCCGTTCGAACCTGTGTTCGGGTAAAATCAGGGTATGACCGAGAACCCGCTCGCACAGGCCGCGAGCCTGATCGAGCAGGCGTTCACGGCCCTTTCCGACAGCGCCGATCCCCTCGCCGCGCTCCTCGTTCTCGAGGGTGTGGCGCGGCAGGTCGATCGCGCGAAGGTCGCCGCGATCGCTGCTGTGGAGCGCGATGGCGTGTTGGCGGAGAAGGGCTATCGGAACACTGTTGCGGGGTTGAAGGATCTGCTCGGCTGGGATCACGACACCGCCCGCCGGCATGTCACCGTCGCCGAGCACGTCGGGCCGCGCACCGCGTTGGATGGTGCCCCGTTGGAGCCGGTGCTCCCGGCGACCGCGGCCGCCTTCGAGGCCGGCGCGGTCACCATGCGGCACGTCGAGATCATCGCCTCACTGATGAACTCCCGGCCCGCCGCCCGGATCAGCCTGGCCGATCGGATCGCGATCGAGGCCAGCCTCGGCGAGGCCGCGCGCACCTTCACCCCGCGGGAAGTCCGTGTCATGGGGCTGGAACTGTTGGCCGCCGCCGACCTGGACGGGCCGGAGCCGGATGAGCGGCCCGGTCGTAACGAACTGCAGATGGGCGCCAACGCTGATGGCAGCGGGTGGCTGCGGGGCCAGTTCGAGGACCCGCTGGCGTTCGCCGCGATCCGTACCGCGATCGAGGCCCGCACCCGACCGACCCCGGAGAACCGGGGCACCACCGCGGCGGAGCGCAACGCGGCCGCGCTGGCGGAGATCTGCGGGTTCGCCCTCGACTTCGACGACACCGGCGAGGTGGCCGGGGAACGACCGCGGCTGGTGGTCACCATCAGCCTGACCGACCTGGAGAACCGGGCCCGCTCCGCCATGCTCGACACCGGCGGTCAGCTCACCCCGGGCCAACTGCGCCGCCTGGCCTGCGACGCCCAGCTCATCCCGGTACTGCTGGACGAGCGCAGCGAACCGGTCGACATCGGCCGAGCCAGCCGCACCATCAGCCCCCGCCTGCGCCGCGCGGTCGCCGCCCGCGACCACGGCTGCGCCCACCCCGGCTGCGACCGACCACCGAGCTGGTGCGAAGTCCACCACGTGATCGAGTGGCAACACGGCGGCCCGACCGACCTACGCAACCTGGTCATGTTGTGTTGCCAACATCATGATCAAATCCATTCCACCGAGTGGCGCATCGACATGTCGTCCGGCAGGCCGGAGTTCATCCCGCCACCCTGGATGACCGACCTCTGGACCGCGCCATGACCAGGGCAGCACTGTGCCCAGCACAGGTTCTGAGGCTCCACCGTCGATCGGGCGTGCGCAGCAACGCCGCGCCGGTGGTCGGGGTGCAAACACGCGGTTCGTTTGCGGCCCGGCCGCCGGTGTGGCATCCCGTCAGGGCGACCGATCGACGGTGGAGCCGACCCGCTCGTTCCCGCTCCACCGGAGGAGGGCCGGGGTTCGGGGCGGAGCCCCGAGACGCTCCTCAAACCTCGGCCAGGTGGACGCCCTCCACCAGCTTGCCGCCGGGCGGGTTCAACCACGCCAGGGCGGATCACGGTGTCACCCGGCTCGATCTACTAATTCTTCCGCAACAAGGAGGCGCTCGCCGCCGCATCGCCGACGAGCTGCGCGCCGCCTGCCTGCCGGCAGCGGGGATCGACGACCTCGCCACCCGTGTCCGCGGGCACGGGTGGCCAGCTGCAGGCGGGTCCCACGCCCGAGCGGACGTTCCGCCTGCGCGCCGGGATCTCGTTGAGCTGAGGTCAGCCGACCATAAATCTCAGTCAGATGCTTGAATTACGGAAAGGTGATCTCGTCTGACACGTCTGACACCCTGACTCGAACGGAGCCCCCGATGACCGGACAGCTGGCGGGCAAGGTGGCCCTCATCACCGGAGCCGCGCGCGGCCAAGGACGGGCGCACGCCGTGCGCCTCGCGCAGGAGGGCGCCGACGTCATCGCCGTCGACATCGCGGGGCCGCTGCCCAGCGTCGCGTACGACTCCGCCACGCCGGAGGACCTCGCCGAGACGGTGGCGATGGTGGAGAAGGAGGGGCGTCGCGTCGTCGCCGCGACGGTGGACACGCGGGACCTCGCGGGCCTGCGGTCCGCGGTCGACGGGGCCGTGGAGCGACTGGGGCGCCTGGACGTGGTCGTCGCCAACGCCGCGATCTGCGTCCCGTCCGCCTGGGACGAGATCACCCCGACGATGTTCGACGACACGCTGTCGATCAACGTCACCGGCACGTGGAACACCGTCATGGTCGGTGCGCCGCATCTGGTGCGCGCGGGCGGCGGCTCGATCATCCTGGTCAGCTCCGCGGCCGGGCTGAAGGTGCAGCCGTTCATGGTCCCGTACACGACGAGCAAGTTCGCCGTCCGCGGTATGGCGAAGGCGTTCGCCGTCGAGCTCGCCAAGCACCACATCCGCGTCAACAGCCTGCACCCCACGGGTGTGGCCACCCCGATGGGATCCGGCGACATGCAGGCCGTCCTGGGCAAGGCGATCGCGACCGACCCGCGCCTGGCCCCGATGTTCACCAACCTGCTGCCCGTCGACATCACCCAACCCGAGGACGTCGCGGAGACCGTCCTGTTCCTCGCGTCCGACGCGTCCCGGTACATCACCGCGCACGAGATCGCTCCCGACGCCGGGGTCACCGAGTTCTGAGGTCAGCCGACCAGCACCACCGCGAACCGCTCGGGGCCCATCGTGATGGCGTCGTCGAGGGCCTCCACGGGCTCCGACGCCAGCAGGATGCGCTGGATGTGCTGGCCCAGCTCCAGGGTGACCTCGGACGCGCCCAGGTTGCAGATCAGCCGCAGGCGGCCGCGGTGCAGCACCACCGTGCGGTCCTGCGTGCCCTCGGAGACGTCCACCTCCACGTCGTCGAGCCACGGGTCGGAGAGTTCCGGGAAGCGCTTGCGCAGCGCGATGAGCTCAGTGTGCATCCGGAGCAGGGTGGCGTGGGGTTCGCTACTCGGCTCGTCCCAGTCGAGCTTCGAGTCGAGGAAGGTGGACTCGGCGTTGGGGTCGGGCACGTCGACGTCTCCCCAGCCGTGCTCGGCGAACTCGGCGAACCGGCCCTCCCGCACGGCGGTGCGCAGGTTCTCGTCGGGGAAGTACGAGAAGAACTGCCAGGGAGTGCGTGCGCCCCACTCCTCGCCCATGAACAGCATCGGCGTGAACGGCGAGCACAGCACCAGCGCTGCCCCGCAGGCCAGCAGGCCGGGGGAGAGGGTGTGGGTGAGGCGGTCGCCGGTGGCGCGGTTGCCGATCTGGTCGTGGTTCTGCAGGTAGGCGAGGAAGCGGTGGCCGGGGACGCGGCGGGTGTCGACGGGCGCGCCGTGGTTGCGCTGCCGGAAGCTCGACCACGTGCCCTCGTGCAGGAACGCGCGAGTGAACACGTGCGCCAGCCCGGCCAGGTCGGCGGCGGCGAAGTCGGCGTAGTAGCCCTGCGACTCGCCGGTCAGCACGGTGTGCAGGCTGTGGTGGATGTCGTCGCACCACTGCGCCGTCAACCCGTAGCCGCCGCCCTCCCGCGCCGTGACCAGCTTCGGGTCGTTCAGGTCCGACTCCGCGATCAACGACAGCGGCCGCCCGACGTGCGCCGACAGCGCCTCCACCTCGACGGCCAGCTGCTCCAGCACGTGCCGGGCGCGGGTGTCGCGCAGCGCGTGGACGGCGTCGAGGCGCAGCGCGTCGACGTGGAAGTCGCGCAGCCACATCAGCGCGTTGTCGATGATGAACCGGCGCACCACCTCGGAGTGCGGCCCGTCGAGGTTCACCGTCGGGCCCCAGATGTTGCTGCCCGCGAAGTACGGGCCGAACCGGTCCAGGTAGGCGCCGGACGGGCCGAGGTGGTTGTAGACCACGTCCAGGCACACGCCCAGCCCGCGCACGTGGCAGGCGTCCACGAACCGCTTGAACGCGTCCGGCCCGCCGTAGTTCTCGGTCACCGCGTACCAGCCGACGCCGTCGTAGCCCCAGTTCCGCGGCCCGTCGACGGCGTTCACCGGCAGCACCTCGACGATGTCGACGCCGAGCCGCACCAGGTGGTCCAGCTTCTCGACGGCCGCGTCGAACGTGCCCTCCGGGGTGAACGTGCCGATGTGGCACTCGTAGAGCACGCTGCCGGGCAGGTGGCGGCCGGTCCACGCGGCGTCGGACCACGGGTGGGCGTCCTGGTCGTACAGGCGCGACGCGGCGTGCACCCCGCCCGGCTGCCAGCACGACCGAGGATCGGGCAGCGGGTCGGGCTCGTCGTCCAGCAGGAACGCGTACGCGCTGCCCGTGCCGGCGTCGAGCACGGCGGCCCGCCACCAGCCCGAGCTGTCCCGCCGCATCGGGTACGGCGAGCCGTCGACCAGTACCTGCACCTTCTCCCGTTGCGGCGCCCACACCGCGAAGTCCGTCACGGAAGACGATCGTGCCCGACCGCCGCCGTCACCGCTTCCCGGGCCTCGCCGGCGCCCACGGACGTCGAGACCGCCCGCACCCCGATGACGACCAGTAGTGTCGCCACCCCGATCAGCAGCAGGACCAGCACCGCGATGGCGAGCGTCCGCGGCCACCGCCGGCCCGCCGTGGCGGGTGGTGCTGGTTCGGCGCGCTCGGTCGGTTGGAGCGGCGGGGGCGGCGGGGGCGCGGCCCGGACCGTGATCGGATCGGCCGGCGCCGTCGGCGCTGCGGCGGGCACGGCCATCTCGGCGACGGCGAGCCCGGCGCGCTGCTGCACCTCCTGCAGCGCCTTCCCGAACTCCGTCATCTGCGGCCGGTCCGTCGCCTTCTTGGCCATCGCGTGCTCCAGGACCGCGCACAGGTCGTCGGGGATGCCGGCGGCCCGCAGGTCCGGTACCGGGCTGCGCCCGATGCGCAGGACCTGCGCGAGGAGCTCCTCGTCCGGCTTCCGCGCAAAGGCCGCGTACCCGGCGACGACGGTGAAGAGCGTCGCGCCGAGCGCGTAGACGTCCGAGCGGGGCGACGGTGGCTCGCCCTCCAGCACGTCCGGGGCGCTGTACGCCACCGAGCCGGTGAACTGACCGGTCTGGGTCTCGAAGCCGCCCTGCATGCGGGCGATGCCGAAGTCGGTGAGCTGGGCCTCGCCGTAGTCCGACAGCAGCACGTTCCCCGGCTTGACGTCGCGGTGCAGCGTGCCTGCGCGGTGCGCGCTCTCCAGGGCGCCCGCCAGCCGCACGCCCATCGTGGTCGCGTCCGGCCACGGCACGGGACCGTCCCGCTCGATGCGGTCGGCCAGCGATCCCCGCGCGAGGAACGGCATGACGATGAACGGGCGACCGCCGGGCGTCTCGCCGACCTGCAGCACCTCGACCACGTTGGGGTGTCCCGACAGCCGGCCCATCGCCCGGCCCTCGCGGAAGAACCGGGCCCGGTTCGTGGCGTCGAGGTCGGTGTGCAGCAGCTTCACCGCCACCGTGCGGCCCACGGACACCTCGTGGCAGCGGAACACGACGCCGAAGCCGCCCCGCCCGATCTCGACGGCGTCGGCGAACCCCAGCTGCGCGAGCTCGCGCACGGTCGCCGGCTGGTCCGCACTCACCTCCGACCAGCTCCCACTGCGCGCGACGTCACGGAGGTGATCGTGCCCAACGCTCGCCGGGACCGCGCACTCAGGTGAGGTAGGCGGCCAGCGTGCGCGGCTCCGCCGTCCCGACGACCGTGACGAGCCCGCCCGGAACGGGGTCCAGCCCGTACACGTCGCCGACGCCGGGCAACCGCCAGTGCTCGGCCAGGTCCAGCAGGCCGTTCGCGACGACGTCGACCCCGTCCGTGACGTAGATGCCGCCGCCGGCGAGCACGGCGGACCCCGCGTTCTGGTGCTGCCGGGCGGCGCCGGTGCGCCCGTCGAGCACCGTCACGGCGTGGTCGCCCTCTCGGTAGGCCCAGGGTGCGCCGTCCAGCCGCAGGACGGTCGACGGTGACCGGTCGGTCCGCCACAGCACCCGCCCGTCCACCGCGGACACCGCGACGGCGCCCAGCCCGACCTCTCCGCCCCCGCTGACCAGCAGGGTGTCCGGGTCGAGCGGGGTCACCTCGGCCCGGGCGATCCCGTCGACCTCCGCGGTCCACCGCTGCGCACCGGTGGCGAGGTCGTACGCGGTGACCGTGTCCGGCCCGGGTTCGACGTCGGCGGTGCGCACGAACCGGTCGCCGACCACGGTGACGTCGGTGAACAGCGGGTTCTGCTGCGTCCAGCGCGGTTCGCCGGTGGCCGGGTCGGCGACGCCGTCGGTGCCGGGCCCGCCCGCGGTGGGCGCCAGGTCCTCGACGACGAGGGCGCCGTCGCGCGGGGCGATCTGGTGGCGCACCTGCCAGCGCCGGGCGCCGGTGCCGCGGTCGACGGCTGTCGTGGCGGTGTGGGAGCGGACGAGCAACAGGTCGGGGAGTGCGTCGACGCTGTCGCCCTGATCGCGCGGCGCCTGCCACAGGACGCGGCCGTCGGCGGCGTCGAGGACGGTCGTGGTGTCCGCCTCCACCGTGACCACGGGCCGGGCCCACCCGTCCAGGCCCACCCGGGCATCGGTGCCGGGCACGGTGACGCTCCACCGCGGCGCGCCGGTGGCGAGGTCGAGCCGGTCCACGCGGGTGCCGCCGCCCTGCGGGACCGCCAGCACCACGACGCCGGTGCCGTTCGCGGCGGTGCGGGCGCCGGCGGGCACCGGCACCGACCAGCGCCGTTGCGCGGCGGCGGCGGGCATCGCCGGAGCCTGCTGCCAGCCCTCAGTCCTCGTCCAGATCTGCGCGGTGCCCGGCAGCGGCTGCACCGGCGGCGGAGCGGGTGGTTGCGGTGCTCCGCACCCGGCGGTCAGGACGGCGACGGCCACGAGGACCGCGGGGAGAACGCGCACGCCACCATGATCGCCCCGGCCCCCGCGACCGGTCCGCGCGGTCAGAGTGGGCGGGCGAGCAGGGCCACCGGGTAGCGGTCCAGCAGGGTCGCCAGCCGGGGAGCGCTGCCGTCCACCGGCACGTCGGTGATCATGTCGTGCCAGTCCGCGGCGCCACCCGGCAGCGGCAGCACCGTGTCGCCCCAGCCACCGCGGGCGGCCAGCCCGACCGGCAGCCGCGTGACGACGGCGACGAGGTGCGGCGAGCGCGCGAACGCGACGGCGTGCTCGGCGGCCGCCCCCTGCGCGGGGACGGGCCGGTAGCCCTCGAACACCTCGGGCCGGTAGCGGCGCAGCCGCAGCGCGGTGGCCGTGACCAGCAGTTTCGCTGCGCCCGACGCGTCGACGTCCGGCAGCTCGCCGCTGTCGATGCGGGCCAGCAGCTCGCGCCGCGCCGCCCAGTCGACGGGCCGCCGGTTGTCGGGGTCGACCAGCGAGTACTCGAACAGCTCCGTGCCCTGGTAGACGTCGGGCACCCCCGGCCCGGCGATCTGCAGCAGCTTCTGCGCCAGCGAGTTGGACCGGCCCGGGCCGGCGATCCGCTCGACGAACTCCTCGATCTCGGCCACCAGCTCGGCGTCACCGAGCACCGCGCCGGGCCACGCCGCGATCGCCTCGTCCACCTCCGGCACGGCATCGACGTGACTCGTGACGAGCTTGGCCTCCTTCGAGGCCTTGCGCAGGTAGTCGACCAGGCGCTGCTCGGGGATCGGCCACGCGCCGACGAGGTTCTGCCAGGCCAGCAGCTCCAGCGAGCGCTCCGGCAGGGGGTGCCGCGCCGACCAGCGGCGCACCAGCTCCGTCCACTCGCCGGGGATCTCGGCGAGCACGGCGAGCCGGGCCCGCACGTCCTCGGAGCGCTTCGTGTCGTGGGTGGACAGCGTGGTCATCGTCGCCGGCCAGGACGCCGCGCGGGCCGCCTGCGCGGCGTGGAACTCGGCGGGGGAGATGCCGAACCGGTCCGGCGCCCCGCCCACCTCGTTGAGGGCGACGAACCGGTTCCACCGGTAGAACGCGGTGTCCTCCACGCCCTTCGCCATGACCATGCCGGACGTCTGCTGCACGCGCGTCGCCAGCGCGCCCTGCGGCTCGGCGAGCATGGTCGCGTGGATGCCGTCGAGGACGTCGGCGAGGTCCGGGCGGCGCACCCGCGCCGCGGAGACGGCGGTGTCCAGCGCGGCCCGCCCCTCCGGCAGGTACGAGCGGTAGACGGGGAAGCCCACCAGGAACTCGGCGACGGCAGCCCGGTTCCGCTCGTGATCGTCGCCGGGCAGCAGCGCCGCGATCCGCCGGATCTCCGCCTCCAGGATCGTGCGCGCCACCTCCAGCCGTGCGTCGTGCTCGACGGTGTGCAGGGCCGGCTTCGCGCCCGTGTGCTCGGCGGCGAACTGGGTGAGCAGGCCGGCACCGGCCGGGTCGACGAGCACGCCCTGGATCTCGCGCAGCGCCTCGTATCCGGACGTGCCGTCGACCGGCCACGACACCGGCAGCTCCTCACCTGCTGCGAGGATCTTCTCCACCAACAGCCAGCGGTCCGGGCCGATCGCGGCCCGCAGCCGGCGCACGTAGCCGCCCGGGTCGGAGAGGCCGTCCGGGTGGTCGACGCGGATGCCGTCGACGTCGCCGGCGGCCACCCAGCGCAGGATCTCCCGGTGGGTGGCCTCGAACACCTCGGGCAGCTCGACCCGCACGGCGGCCAGCGTCGACACGTCGAAGAACCGGCGGTAGGTCAGCTCCGCGGCGCCCCGCTTCCACGACCCGAACCGCCAGTGCTGGCGTTCGTGCACCTCCTGCGGCGTGCCGTCGCCAGTGCCGGGCGCGACGGGTGCGGCGTGCTCGTAGTAGTGCAGCACGGTGCGGTCGTCGGAGAGCGACAGCTCGGAGAGCGCCTTCTCCTCGTCCGCGTCCAGGACGGGCAGCAGGATCGGCCCGGCGGCCCAGTCGATGTCGAAGTAGCCCGCGTACGGCGACTCCCGGCCCAGCCGCAGCACGTCCCACCACCACGGGTTGACCTGCGGCACGTCGACGCCGACGTGGTTGGGCACGATGTCGAGCACGAACCCCATGCCGTACGTGCGCACCGCGTCCACCAGCGCCCGCCGGCCCGCCTCACCGCCGCGCTCCGCGGACACCCGGGTCGGGTCCACCACGTCGTAGCCGTGGTTGGACCCGGCACCCGACTCCAGCAGCGGCGACGCGTAGAGCGCACCCACCCCCAGCGCGTGGAGGTAGGGCAGCAGCTCCACCGCGTCGGCGAAGGTCTGGTCCTTCGAGAACTGGTAGCGGTAGGTGGAGGACGGGACCACGGACTGGGCTCCCTAGGGGATGGAAGGCCCGACGGAGGAGGGCCGGGGTGGGTGAGATCAAGTCAGGCGTTGGAGGACGAGCAGCGACCGGGCGGTCACCGCCACGGTGGCGCCCCCCGCGTGGGTAACCGGTTCGGCGGCGGTCACACCTGGCGTCTGGGACAGCGTGACGACCGTGCCGGTGGCAGTGTCGGCCACCACCGCCCAGGTGCGGCCGTAGCCGGCGGGCAGGGTGACGTCGATGTCCTCGTAGTGCGCGTTGAAGGCGACGAGGAACGAGTCGTCGTGGACCTTCTCCCCGCGCGGGTCGGGCTCGGTGATGCCGTCGCCGTTGAGGAACACGGTGACGCACTTGCCGAACCCGGAGTCCCAGTCCGGCTCGGCCATCTCCTCGCCGGTGGGGGTGAACCAGGCGATGTCGGGCAGGGAGGCGCCACGCGCGCGGGCGATGGGGCGCCCGTCGAAGAAACGGCGGCGGCGGAACACCGGGTGCGCGGCGCGCAGAGCGACCATCCCCGACGTGAACCCGACCAGGCCGGCGTTCTTGGTGGCCAGCGACCAGTCCACCCAGGAGATCGGGCCGTCCTGGCAGTAGACGTTGTTGTTGCCCTGCTGGGTGCGGCCCAGCTCGTCGCCGTGCAGCAGCATGGGCACGCCCTGGCTCAGCAGCGTGGTGGCGATGAAGTTGCGCTGCTGGCGCGCCCGCAGCGCGAGCACGCCCTCGTCGTCGGTGGGGCCCTCCACGCCGCAGTTCCACGAGCGGTTGTGGCTCTCGCCGTCGTTGCCGCCCTCGCCGTTGGCCTCGTTGTGCTTCTCGTTGTAGGAGACGAGGTCGGCGAGGGTGAACCCGTCGTGCGCGGTGACGAAGTTGATCGACGCGTACGGGCGGCGGCCGTCGTCCTGGTAGAGGTCGGAGCTGCCCGTGAGGCGGGAGGCGAACTCGCCGAGGGTGCCGGGCTCGCCGCGCCAGAAGTCGCGCACGGTGTCGCGGTACTTGCCGTTCCACTCGGTCCACAGCGGCGGGAAGTTGCCGACCTGGTAGCCGCCGGGACCGACGTCCCACGGCTCGGCGATCAGCTTCGCCTGGCTGATCACCGGGTCCTGCTGCACCAGGTCGAAGAACGCCGACAGGCGGTCGACGTCGTAGAACTCCCTGGCCAGCGTGGACGCCAGGTCGAACCGGAACCCGTCGACGTGCATTTCGGTGATCCAGTACCGCAGCGAGTCCATGATCAGCTGCAGGGTGTGCGGGTTGCGGACGTTGAGCGAGTTGCCCGTGCCCGTGTAGTCCATGTAGTAGCGCTTGTCGTCCTCGACGAGCCGGTAGTACGCGGCGTTGTCGATGCCCCGCAGCGACAGCGTCGGGCCCATGTGGTTGCCCTCCGCCGTGTGGTTGTAGACCACGTCGAGGATGACCTCGATGTCGGCGTCGTGCAGGTCGCGCACCATGGCCTTGAACTCCTGCACCTGCGCGCCCGGGCGGCTGCCCGCCGTCGCGTAGGCGTGGTGCGGGGCCAGGTAGGCGATCGTGTTGTAGCCCCAGTAGTTGGCGAGCCCGCGCTCCTGCAGGTGGTGGTCGTTGAGGAACTCGTGCACCGGCATGAGCTCCACCGCGGTGATCCCGAGCCGCTTGTAGTGCTCGATCATCACCGGGTGCGCGAGGCCCGTGTACGTGCCGCGCAGCTCCTCGGGCAGCTCGGGGTGCTGCATCGTCAGCCCCCGCACGTGCGCCTCGTAGATCACGGTCTCGTGGTACGGGATGCGCGGCGCGCGGTCGGTGCCCCAGTCGAAGAACGGGTTCACCACCACCGACTTCGGCACGTGCGCGGCCGAGTCGGTGCTGCTCTGCTCGTCCGGTGCGCCGAACGGGTAGCCGAACACCGACTCGTCCCAGTCCACCGGCCCGCTGAGCGCCTTCGCGTACGGGTCGATGAGCAGCTTCGCGGGGTTGCAGCGCTGCCCGGTGGCGGGGTCGTAGGGCCCCTCCACCCGGTAGCCGTAGCGCTGGCCCGGCTCCACGCCCGGCAGGTAGCCGTGCCACACGAACCCGTCGACCTCGGTGAGCTCGATCGTCTCCTCGACGCCGTCGTCGTCGAACAGGCACAGGAAGACCTTGTCCGCGACCTCGGAGAACAGCGCGAAGTTGGTGCCGGAGCCGTCGTAGCTGGCGCCGAGCGGGTAGGCGTGGCCGGGCCACGGCCGCATGGGGTCCTCCGAAGGGGTGGTGGGGTCGGCCCGGTCGGGCGCCGCCATCGGCGCGCCGAGCCCGTCGTCAGAGGTTAGCGGGGGACCGGGTCAGGCCAGCCGCTTGGGGAACCCGCCCGTGGCGATCGGGCTCCAGCGCGTCGGCGTGATGCGGATCAGCGCCTTGCCCTGGGTGACCATGGCCTCGCGGTACTCGTCCCAGTCCGGGTGCTCGCCCGCGATCGAGCGGAAGTACTCCACCAGCGGCTCGACGGCGTCGGGCAGCGTGATCAGCTCCGCGTCGCCGTCGACCTGCACCCAGGGGCCGTTGAAGTCCTCCGACAACGCGATCACCGACGCCTTGCCGTGCCGCGCCACGTTGCGCGCCTTGGCGCGCTCCGGGTAGGTCGAGACGACGATGCGCCCCTCGCCGTCGACACCGGCCGTGACCGGAGAGCCCTGCACGCTGCCGTCGGACCGGTGGGTCAGCAGGATCACGTGGTGACGGTCGCGCAGGAACTCGACGAGCCCGGCGCGGTCGACGGTGGTGTTCGTGGCGATGGTCCGTCCCATGGACGGGAGACTATGCCCGCGCCCCGACAGCCGCCCGGCGCTCCGCCGTGCGGGCGCGGACGTAGGCGCCGGCCCGCGGCCGGAACATGAGCACCATCGCGGCGGCGACGGCGGCCAGGTGCAGCACCCGCAGGGCCACGACCAGCAACGTCGGCCCGTCGGCCGTCGCGAGGAACGCCGCGACGTCGCCGCCGTCGGCCAGCCAGCCGATCGGCTCGAACACCAGCGACAGGGTGCCGACGACACCGAGCAGCAGGGCCAACGCCCACCGGACGGCGGCGCGGCCGGTCGGGAGCGTCAGGATCAGCGCGAGCACGCCGGCGTAGATCGTGCCGCGGACCAGCAGCTGGGTGGTGCTCGGTGGGTCGGGCATCAGGAAGACGTTCACGAGCGCCTCCGCGACCCCGGCGCCGACGGCGGCGATCCAGATCGAGGTGGCGGCGAGCAGCTCGGTGGGCAGGCGGGCGGGAGCCGGTGCAGTGGTGGTCATGCACCGAGCTTCGACCGGTGGGGCGCCCGGCACAGCCGGGTGCGCACCCCCGCCCAGGTGGGGACGTCCCCACCCGATGGCAGGATCGGTCCGTGCCCACGATCTTCACCAGGATCATCGACGGCGAGCTGCCCGGCGACCTCGTCTGGTCCGACGAGCGCTGCGCCGCGTTCCTGTCGATCAATCCCCTCGGACCCGGCCACACGCTGGTGGTGCCGCGCCAGGAGGTCGACCACTGGATCGACGCCGATGCCGAGCTGCTGGCCCACCTCACCGCTGTCGCGCACGCCGTCGGCGCGGCCCTGCAGGAGGTGTTCGCGCCGCCGCGCGTGGGGTTGATCATCGCCGGCTTCGAGGTGCCGCACCTGCACGTCCACGTCTTCCCGGCCGACGGGCTGGGGGCCTTCGACTTCGCCAACGCCGCAACGAGCGTCGACGCCGACGAGCAGGCCGCGCACCGCGAGGCGCTGCGGGCCACCCTGCGCGCGGCGGGGCACGGCGCCTCCGTCCCGGACTGACCGCGTGCACCTGGTCCTGGTCCGGCACGCGCTGCCCGTGCGGGTCGACCTCGCCGCAGGGCGCGCCGACCCCGGGCTGACCGAGCTGGGGCAGCAGCAGGCGGAGCGGCTCGTCGCGGCGCTCGCCGACCCCGCGCCCGTCGCCGTCTACACGAGCACGCTCGCCAGGGCCGTCGCCACGGCCGCGCCGCTCGCCCGGGCGCTCGGGATCACCCCGACCGCCCGCCCCGACCTCTGCGAGTTCGACGCCGGTGCCGGCCAGTACGTGCCCGTGCACGAGCTGGCCGCCGCGGATCCGGCCACCTGGCAGCGGATGCGCTCGGGCCTGCTGCCCGCGCACGTCGACGCGGGCGCCTTCACCGAGCAGGTCGCTGAGGCGATGGAGGCGGTCGTCGCGGCCCACCCGGGCCGGGTGACGGTGGTGGTCGTCGCCCACGCCGGCGTGATCAACGTGTGGCTGGCGCGGCTGCTCGGGATCGACCACCCGCTCCCGTTCCCGCTGGACTACACCGGCATCACGCGCGTCGTCGCCGCCCGCGACGGCCTGCGGCGGATCCGCACCGTGAACGAGATCGGGCACGTCGCCGATCTGCTCGAACCCGTCCCCGGGCGTCGGTAGCCACGGGCTGGATCCGACCGCATACTGAGCGTTCCGGGTCGGAGGGGGACCGCACGGACATGCGCCAGTCGACGTTCGCGCCCGTCCTGCGCAACGGCGAGTTCCGCGCACTCTGGACGGCCGAGTTCGGCTCGCTGGTCGGTGACCAGCTCGCCAGGGTCGCCGTGGCCGTGCTGGTGTTCCAGCGGACGTCCTCGGCCACCGCCGCCACCGCCACCTACGCGCTGAGCATCGTGCCGTCCGTGCTCGGCGGGGTGCTGCTGTCCTGGACCGCCGACCGCTACCCGCGACGCACCGTGATGGTGGTGGCCGACCTCGTCCGCGCGCTGCTCGTCGCGGTCATGGCGGTGCCCGGTCTGCCCGTGCCGCTGATCGCGACGCTCCTGGTGCTCGTGGTGGTGCTGCGCGCGCCGCACACCGCGGCGCAGGGCGCGGTGCTGCCGCAGGTCCTCGGCGAGAGCTACGAGCAGGGTCTGGTGCTGCGCCAGATCAGCAGCCAGATCGCGCAGGTCGGCGGGTTCGCCGTCGGCGGACTGGCGGTGGCGCTGCTGCAGCCCGCCGGAGCCCTCCTGATCGACGTGGCGACGTTCGTGGTGTCGGCTGTGCTCGTGCGCTTCGGCACCGCTGCCAGGGCGCGGCCCGACGGGCACCGGCGGCCGGCCGCGGTCCGGGCGGTCACCTACGTGCTGGCGGGGGCCCGGGCGATCGCCGCCGATCCCGCCCGGCGGACGCTCGTGCTCATGGCCACGATCTGCGGCTCCTACGTGGTGCCCGAGGCGATCGCCGTGCCGTACGCGGCGCAGGTCGGCGCCGGGCCGACCGAGGTGGGGCTGCTGATGGCGGCCGGCCCGCTCGGCGGCGTCGTCGGGGCATGGGCGTTCGTGCGCTTCGTGCCGCTCGCCGCCAGGGAGCGGCAGGTCGGCGTGGTCGCGGTGCTCGCCGCCGTGCCGATGCTGCCGGTGCTCGCCGCGCCGCCCGTCCCGCTCGCGCTCGGCTGCTGGGCCGTCAGCGGCGCGTTCGCGACGGCGTACCTGCTGCAGGGCCAGGCCAGCTTCGTGCGGCGCACCCCCGACGCGGAGCGCGGGCAGGCGCTCGGCGTCGCCTCCTCGGCGATGATCGCGTCGCAGGGGATCGCGATCGTGCTGGCCGGGATCCTCGCCGACGCGGCCACGCCCGCGGTGGCGGTCGCGGTCGCCGGAGCTCTCGGGTTCGTGGCCGCAGCGGTCGTCGCGGTGGTGTGGCACCGGACCCGCGACGACGTCGTGCCCGCCGCGTCGGGGCCGTCGTGACCCGTTGCGCTCCGCGATCGACCGTGTACGGTGTCGCCGCCCCGGTCGTCGGACGCCGGTGCCGACCGTGCGACTGCGGGAGCGATCATGGCCATGGACGGCATGCACGTTCCGCTCCGCGCTGCGGTGATCACCGGCTCTCGGGCGGGCGGGGTGCCGCTGACCCGCGCCGCGGCGGTCGGCGTCGCGGTGGCCGCCACCGGCGGCTGGGTGTGGGCCGCGCTGACCGTGCCGCTCGAACTGGCGGACCTGCGGATCGCCGCCCTGCTGCTCCTGCTCGAGATCGGGTACGTCGAGGCGCTGCGGATGGCCCGCCCGCGCCGGGCCGGGACGGCTCCGCCGCGGCGCGGTGGCCTCACCGCGGTCGTGGTGGTCGCCGGCGCCCTGCTGCTGCCACCGGCCGTCGCCGCCCTGCTGCCCGTCGTCGGGTGCGTGCACGAGGCCCGCAGGCTCGGCACGGCCGGGCCGCTCCACCGGGTCGTCCTGAGCGCCGGTGCGGCGGTGCTCGCCGTGCTGGCCGTCTGGGAGGTCCGGGTGTGGGCCGCCGGTGGGGGAACCGCGCTGGCCGGCGGGGTGGGCCTGGTGCTGCTCGCGGTGGCGGTCTTCGCGCTCGTCGACTCCGGGATCGCCACCGCCGCGGCCGCAGCGGCCGCCCGGACCGCGCCGCGCCGGCCCCGGCGCCCCGTGCTGGGCACGTTCGACGACAACCTGCACGACCTGGCCGCGCTCGGCCTCGGCGGGCTCACCGCCGCCGCCGTCGTCGCGAACCCGTGGCTGGTGCCGGCCGTGTTCCCGGCGATGGTGGTGATGCACCGGGCCATGCTGGTGCCGCAGCTCGCCGAGGACGCCCAGATCGACGGGAAGACCGGCCTGCTCAACGCCGCCACCTGGCACGAGCGCGCCGTCGTCGACCTGGCGGCGACGCGCCCCGGTGACGGGCCGCGGGCCGTGCTCGTCGTCGACCTCGACCACTTCAAGGCCGTCAACGACACCTACGGGCACGTCGCGGGCGACGTCGTGCTGGCCGCGGTCGCCGACGCGATCCGGGGCGCGGTCCGGGCACGTGACCTGGTGGGCAGGTTCGGCGGCGAGGAGTTCGTGGTGCTGCTGGCGCGCGCCGACGAGGGCGGCGGGGCGGCCGTCGAGCAGATCGCCCAGCGCATCCGCCGGACCGTCGCCGCGTTGCGGGTCGCGATCGACACCCCGGAGGGCGCCCGGACGGTCGCGGGGCTGCGGGTGTCGATCGGAGCAGGGGTGCAGCGGGAGGCCGGCCATCCGGCGGCCCGCGGCGAGCTGGGCGAGCTCGTCGGCATCGCCGACGCGGCCGTCTACACGGCCAAGCGGAACGGCCGGGACCAGGTCCGCGTGAGCGTTCTCACCCCGCATCGGCCACGACGACCCGAACCGGTCGATGTGCTCACGCTTCGTGCACGGCACAGTTGCCGAGTCCACCCCGATGAGCGACCATCCTCCCCCTGACATGCATCGGGGCGATCACTAACCTCGCCTTCAGAGGGTCACCGGACGGCACCGGCGCGGGAGGAGGTCTCGCATGAGCGACATCGCGAGCACCCCGACCGGGGATCCGGGGCCCGCGTTGCGGCGGCTGCCCCGTCCGGCACTGGTCGGCGTGCTGGCCGTCGAGGTGCTCGCCGTCGTGCTGGTGCTGCTCGCCGGTCTCGAGCCGGTGCGGCTCCAGGACGTCGGGCTGGCCGGGCTGCTCGTCCTGCTGAGCGTCGTGCACACCGAGCTCGCGACGGGCATCGAACGCGTGCGCCGCCGGGTCGCGGCCGCCTCCTACTTCGACCTCAGCTCGGTCTGGACGTTCGCCGCCGCGATGCTGCTGCCCCCGCTGCCGGCCGCGCTCGTCATCGCGGTGATCTACGCGCACCTGTGGAAGCGGGTGTGGCAGCCTGCGAAGGTGCCGCTGTACCGGCACGTCTACACCACGGCGACGGTCGTGCTGGCGGCGCTGGCGGCCCGCACGGTGCTCGTCGCGTGCGGCGGCCTGCCGGCGGGCTCCGACGACGTCGGCGGCGTGCTCGGGCTCGCCGCGGCCGTCGTGGTGTACGTGCTGGTCAACACGCTGCTGGTGGCGCTGGCGATCGCCCTGTCGACCCGACGCCGGCAGACCGTCGCGCTGCAGCGGCTGCTGGGCCAGTGGGACGACAACGTCCTCGAGCTCGCCACGCTGTGCATGGGTGCGCTGGCCGCCGTCGCGCTCGCCGACTCACCCGGGCTGGCCGTGCTGGCGCTGCCGCCGATCCTGGTGCTGCACCGCGCGGTGCTCGTCCGGCACTTCGAGACGGCCGCCAGCACCGACGGCAAGACCGGCCTCTACAACGCCGCCTCGTGGCAGGGGCAGGCGCGCCGCGCCGTGCGGCGCAGCCAGCGCAACGGCACCGCCGTGGGCGTGCTCATCCTCGACCTCGACCACTTCAAGGCCGTCAACGACCGCTACGGCCACCTCGCAGGCGACGACGTGCTCGCCTCGGTCGCCGACGTGCTGCGCGCCTGCGTCCGTGACGACGACGTGGTCGGCCGGTTCGGCGGCGAGGAGTTCGTCGTCCTGCTGCCCGGTCTCGACACCGGCCCGGAGGGGCGTGCCGAGCTCGTGGCGGTCGCGGAGCGGCTGCGGCGCCGCGTCGAGCAGCTGGACCTCGCCGTCGAGACGCCGGACGGGCCCATGACCATCGACGCCATCACGATCTCGGTCGGTGGGGCCGTCTCGGCCGGTCAGGCCGGGGTCGAGCACCTGCTCAAGGCGGCCGACACGGCGCTGTACGCCGCCAAGGCGGGCGGGCGCAACCAGGTGCAGGTGGCCGGCGCTGCCGAGCTGGAGGAGGCCGCTGCGTCGGGCGCCGACGGGCGGCCGTCGGGCACGATCCCGGCGATCCCGGCACCGCGCACGCCGGACGGTCTGCCCCCGGCCGGGGTGCAGCGGCGGGCGGGCTGAGGTTCGGTCACCTCTAGACTGAGTCCGGTGAGCGACCATGCGGGAAGGGCCATCAGCCAGTTGCGCAGTGTCCGGGGTCCGGCCGACCTGCAGCGGCTGGGTCCGGCGCAGCTCGCCGCGCTGGCGGCCGAGATCCGCACCGAGCTGATCAACTCGGTGTCGCGCACCGGCGGCCACCTGGGCCCCAACCTGGGTGTGGTCGAGCTGACGATCGCGCTGCACCGGGTGTTCCGGTCGCCGCACGACACGTTCATCTGGGACACCGGGCACCAGGCGTACGTGCACAAGCTGCTGACCGGCCGCCAGGACGGCTGGGACGAGCTGAAGAAGACCGGCGGCCTCACCGGCTACCCGAGCCGCGCCGAGAGCGAGCACGACCACGTGGAGAACAGCCACGCCTCGACGTCGCTGTCGTGGGCGGACGGGATCTCCCGCGGCTACGCGTTGACCGGGCAGAGCGACCGCACGGTCGTCGCCGTGATCGGCGACGGCGCCCTGACCGGTGGCATGGCGTGGGAAGCGCTCAACAACATCGCGGCCGACCACACCCGCAACCTGATCATCGTGGTGAACGACAACGGCCGCTCGTACTCGCCGACGATCGGCGGGCTGGCCGACCGGCTGGCGTCGCTGCGCCTGCAGCCCGGTTACGAGCGGCTGCTCGAGACCGGCAAGCGCACGCTGCGCCGCACCCCGGTTGTGGGTCGCCCGCTGTACTCGGCGCTGCACGCGATGAAGGTCGGCGTGAAGGACGCGCTGAGCCCGCAGGAGCTGTTCGGCGACCTCGGGCTCACCTACCTCGGCCCGGTCGACGGGCACGACATCGCCGCCATGGAGTCGGCGCTGCGCCGCGCCCGGCGGGCCGGGCGGCCGGTGGTGGTGCACGCCGTCACCCGCAAGGGCAACGGGTACCCGCCGGCCGAGAACGACATCGCCGAGCAGATGCACAGCCCGTCGGCGTTCGACCCGGCCACCGGCCGGCCGACCGGCCCGGCGTCCGTGGGCTGGACGAGCGTGTTCTCCGACGAGATCGTGGAGCTGGGGGCGCAGCGCGCAGACCTCGTCGCGATCACCGCGGCGATGCTCGGCCCCACCGGGCTGGCGAAGTTCGCCGCCGAGTACCCCGACCGCTGCATCGACGTCGGCATCGCCGAGCAGCACGCGCTGACCTCGGCCGCAGGTCTCGCGCACGCCGGCCTGCACCCGGTGGTGGCGGTGTACTCGACGTTCCTCAACCGCGCCTTCGACCAGCTCCTGCTCGACGTGGCGCTGCACGGCGAGGCCGTCACCCTCGTGCTGGACCGGGCGGGCGTCACCGGCAACGACGGGCCGTCGCACAACGGCATGTGGGACCTGTCCATCCTCGGCGTGGTGCCGGGGATGCGGGTCGCGGCACCCCGCGACGCCGCCACTCTGCGCGAGGAGCTGGGCGAGGCCGTCGCCGTCGAGGACGGGCCCACCGCGGTGCGGTTCCCCAAGGGCGCGGTGATCGAGTCGGTGCCGGCCCTGCGCCACCTCGGCGCGGGCCGCGACCGGGTGGACGTGCTGCACGAGCCGGTGCCAGCCGACCAGCAGGACCCGGCGTCGGTGCTGCTGCTCACGGCGGGCGCGTTCGGCGAGCTCGGGGTGGCCGCGGCCCAGCGACTGGCCCAGCAGGGCATCGGCGTCACGGTCGCCGACCCGCGCTGGGTACTGCCGGTCTCGCCGACCGTCGTCGAGCTGGCGGGGCAGCACCAGCTGGTCGTCACGCTGTCCGACAGCGGCCGGCACGGTGGCTTCGGCTCGGCCGTCGCCGACGCGCTGCGCGCCGCCGAGAGCGACGTGCCGCTGCGCGACCTCGCCATCCCGCAGCAGTTCCTCGAGCACGGCAGCCGCGCCGACGTGCTGGCTGCGGTCGGGCTCACCGCCCAGGACGTGGCCCGCCGCGTCACCGAGTGGGCCGTGGCCCAGTGCGGCGTGGTCCCGACCCTGAGCGAGACCGAGGAGCGTCGCTGATGCGCGTCCTCGTCGTCGAGGACGAACACCCGCTCGCCGACGCCGTCGCCCGCGGCCTGCGTCGCGAGGGCATGGCCGTCGACGTCGCCTACGACGGCGACAGCGGCTGGGAGAAGGCCAGCATCACCCGCTACGACGTCGTCGTCCTCGACCGTGACCTGCCCGGCATGAACGGCGACGACCTGTGCGACCAGATCGTCGCCTCCGGCGCCACCACGCGGGTGCTCATGCTGACGGCCAGCGGCACGCTCGCCGACAAGGTCGACGGGCTGTCCCGCGGCGCCGACGACTACCTCGCCAAGCCGTTCGACTTCCCCGAGCTGGTCGCTCGCTGCCGCGCGTTGGGCCGCCGCGCCACTCCGGCCGTGCCGCCGCTGCTCGTCGCCGGCGACGTCGAGCTCGACCCGGCCCGCCGCACCGTCACGCGGTCGGGGCAGCCCGTCGAGCTCACCCGCAAGGAGTTCGGCGTGCTGGAGGTGCTGCTCGCCGCGACCGGCGCCGTCGTCTCCAGCGAGGAGCTGCTGGAACGGGTGTGGGACGAGAACGCCGACCCGTTCACCACCACCGTGCGCGTCACGGTCATGACGTTGCGCAAGAAGCTGGGCGAGCCCGGGGTCATCGAGACGGTGGTGGGCTCGGGCTACCGCGTCCCGACGGCGGCGGCGTAGGCGCACCGGGTGCCCAGCGGGCTGCGGCCGCGCCTCACGCTGCTCGCCACCGGGCTGGTGGCGCTGGTCAGCGTGGTGCTGCTGTGGCTGGGCTGGTTGCTCGTCGGCGGGGTGGCGCGGGCAGTCCCGGCGCTGCCGCCGGGCAGCACGGTGCGCGTCGGCGAGCGGATCGTGCCCGCCGAGCAGTTCGCCGAGGCCGTCGGCGACTCGGCGCGCCGGGACGTCCTCGAGGCCGGGCTCGTCGCGTTCCCGCTGGCCGTGCTCGCGGCGGCACTGGTGTCGTGGTGGCTGGTCGGGCGGGTGCTCGGGCCGCTGCACGAGGTGACGGCGACGGCCCGCCGCCTGGGCGTCGAGTCCCTCGACACCACCCGCACCGGCGTCGCCGACGCGCGCGGCGAGGTCGCCGAGCTCGCCGCAGGCTTCGACGCCATGCTCGACCGGTTGCAGGCCGCGTTCGACGCCCAACGACGGTTCGTCGCCAACGCCAGCCACGAGCTGCGCACGCCGCTGGCCGTGCTGCGCACCGAGGTCGACGTCACCCTCGCCGATCCCGACGCCGACGTCGCGGAACTGCGCCGCATGGGCGCCGTCGTGCGCGACGCCACCCGCCGCGCCGACGACCTCATCGAGGGCCTCCTGCTCATCGCCCGCACCGACGACGCCCAGCTGGGCACCGTCGTCCCCGTCGACCTCGCGGTCTTCGTGGGGCCGGCGCTGGCCGCCGTCGATGCGCAGGTGGGGGAGCGCGGGCTGCGGATCTCCGTGCACACCGCGCCGGCACCCACCCGCGGCGACGTCGCGCTGCTGGAACGGGTCGTCGGCAACCTCGTGGAGAACGCGGTGCGGCACAACGTCCCGGGCGGCTGGATCGAGCTGGTCACCGGCCCGACCGGCCCCGGCTCGACCCTCCTGCGCGTCGCCTCCAGCGGCCCCGTCGTGCCGCCGGAGCAGGTGGCCGAGCTCTTCGAGCCGTTCCGGCGCGGGCAGGTGCAGCGCACCGCGGCCCCCGGTGCCGGGCTGGGCCTCTCGATCGTCCGGTCCGTCGTGACCGCGCACGGCGGCTCGGTAGCGGCCGAACCGGTCCCGGGCGGCGGCCTGGCGGTGACGGTGCACCTCCCCGCCTGACTCCGCGAGTCGCGGTTTTCGGCACGGCGAGTCGTGGAGATCGTGCCGGCGAGTTGCGGGTTCCAGGCCCGCGAGTCGTGGTTCTCGGGCGGGCGAGTCGCGGGTTCGGTGCCACAGGAACTCCGCGCACGCGTCGCCGCGGAGCACGGCGCGTGGGCGACAATCGCCCGGTGCAGCAGCGGCTCGACCAGGTGGTGCTGGCCGACGGCACGGTCGTGGCCTACGCCGTGGTCGGTGCGGGCCGGCCGCTGGTCTACGTGATGGGCTGGCTCACGCACCTCCGGCTGGGCTGGGACCTGCCGGCCGAGCGGGCGCTGTACGAGGCGTTGGCGAAGGGATGCCGGCTCGTGCGCTACGACCGCGCGGGGTGCGGGGTGTCGGCGCCGACCGATCGGCCGGCATCGCTGGAGTTCGAGCTCGAGCAGCTGGGGGCGGTCGCCGGGGCGCTGGGTGAGCCGTTCGACCTGATGGGCACGTCGATGGGGGCCGCGGTGGCCGTGGCGTGGGCGGCCGCCCACCCCGACACGGTGCGCCGACTGGTGCTCTACGGCGGGTGGGTGCGCGGCGGTGAGCTGTCGCCGCCGGACGTGCGGGACCACGTGCTGGGGCTCGTCGAGGCCCACTGGGGGCTCGGCTCCGACGTGCTGACCGACATCTTCGCGCCCGACGCCGATCGTTCGACGCGCGCGGAGCTCGCCCGGTACCAGCGCGCGTGCTCGAGCGCCGCGACCGCCAGGGCGTTGCTGGCCCTGAGCTACGAGCTCGACGTCGGCGACCGCCTCGCCCAGGTGCGGGCCCCGACGTTGGTGGTGCACCGCACCGGCGATCGTGCTGCGCCCGTCGCGCAGGCCGAAGCACTCGCCGCTGGCATCGACGGCGCCCGCCTGGTGCTGCTGGGCGGCCGGTCGCACATGCCGTACGCGGGTGATCGGGACGAGCTCGTGCGCGCGGTCCGCACGTTCCTCGGCCTGCCCGTCCCGCGCCGCCGCACCGCGGGACTGACGCCCCGCCAGCGCGAGGTGGCGGAGCTGGTGAGCCACGGGTGCACGAACCGGGAGATCGCCGCGCGCCTGGGGATCGACGAGCGTTCCGCCGAAGGGCACGTGGAACGGATCCGCCTCCGCCTCGGGTTCCGGTCCCGCGCCCAGATCGCCGCGTGGTGGAGCGGGGGCGGTTCGTCGACGTTGGGGTAGTTCCCCGCCTGACACGGCCGGTGCCGGCGGCGCAGAGTGCCCTCACCGACGAACGAGACGAGGACTCCTGTGATCGACGACGTGACCGTTCCCCCGGCGACCGGCTTCGAGGTGCACGGGGCGCGGGGGCCCTTCAACGCCGCGTTCTTCGGCCTGATGGGCCCGTACATCGAATGGAACGTGCGCGGGCAGAAGCGGCGCGTGTTCGCCGGTCTGCCGCGGACGGTGGTCGAGCTCGGCCCCGGGGTGGGGGCCAACCTCCGTCATCTGGCTCCGGGGTCGACGCTCGTCGCCGTCGAGCCCAACCCGCACATGCACCGCAGGTTGCGGGCCGCCGCCGAGCGCCGCGGCGTCCACCTCGACCTGCGCGAGCGGGTGGCCGAGCACACCGAACTCCCTGACGGGAGCGTCGACTGCGTGATCTCCTCGCTCGTGCTGTGCACGGTGACCGATCCCGCCGCCGTGCTGGCCGAGGTCCGGCGCATCCTGCGGCCCGGAGGCACGTTCCGGTTCGTCGAGCACGTGGCCGCCCGAGCCGGGACGCCCACGCGCCTCCTCCAACGGGTGCTGCGCAGGCCGTGGGCCTGGACGTTCGAGGGCTGCTCGTGCGAACGCGACCTGGCCGCCTCGGTGTGCGCCGCGGGATTCGCCCGGGTCGACATCCAGGAGTACCGGCTGCACTCCCCGTTCATCACCTTCAACACCCAGATCGCCGGCGTCGCCCACGCCTGAGCGCCCGGGAGGTCAGGCCCCGCCCGCGGTGCTTCCGTCGGTCGCGCCCCGAGCGCGCAGCGCGATCGGGACCCCGGCGAGGTCCTCGTCGTTGCACAGCAGCTTGACCTCGTAGTAGATGGCGCCCGGGGTGTCGTCGTAGTCGAGGTGGATCCCGATCACGTCGACCGGCTCGCCGAGCCACTCCTGCACCTCGCGCAGCCATCGCGCCGAGCGCTCCAGTGCGGTGGGCAGGTCGTCGTCCCGGAAACCGACCGGGCGGAACGGCACTTCCTGGATCTCGTCCTGACCGTGCGAGGGGCGCGGCAGTGCTCGTGCCAGCCCGGAGTCGTCGGTGTCCAGTGCGGCCGGATTCTCGCTCACCCCCTCAGCATGGCGCCGGGGCGAAGCCGTGGGCAAGTCGGGTCGGTGATCAGTGCTTGATCAGGTAGAGCGCGGTGCGGACGATGATCAGCAGGTCGAGTCCGATCGTCCAGGTGTCGGCGTAGTCGTTGTCGACGGCGGCGCGGTCGGCGATGGAGGTGTCGCCGCGCAGGCCCTTGACGACGGCGAGGCCGGTGAGGCCGACGGGGACGCGGTGGCGGGCGGCGTAGCCGGGGATGGTGGCGGAGAACTGGTCGACGAAGTGCGGGCGCTCGGGGCGGGGGCCGACGAGGCTCATGTCGCCGAGCAGGACGTTGACCAGCTGGGGGAGCTCGTCGATGGCGGTGGCGCGGATGAAGCGGCCGACGCGGCCGAGGCGGGCGTCGTTGTCGATGTTCCACTTGACGTCGCCCTCGCCGGTCTCGGGCTTGAGCGAGCGCAGCTTGTAGAGGGTGAAGTGGCGGCCGTGCTGGCCGACGCGGGTCTGGCGGAAGATGACGCCGGGGCCGCCCTCGATGCGGACGGCGATGGCGGCGATCAGCAGGATCGGCAGCACCAGCAGCAGTCCGATCAGGGCACCGGCCACGTCCATGGCCCGCTTGACGAGCCGCGCGCCCGACTGCTGGGGCAGTGCCAGCGCGGGGAGGGCCGGGAGCTGGAGGGTGGCGGTGTCGTTCATGCAGAAAGGATCGCGCCGAGCACCCCGTCCGCACTCTCCCCGCGGCAGGCACACTCCGCGCACGCAGGGGTAATGCCCTTCTCACCCTTCGGCTACCCCGGTCGGTTGAGCACCCAGATCGCGAGGTTCAGTGCGCCGGCGAAGGTCACCCAGGCCGCGTACGGGACGAGCAGCCAGGCCGCCTGCCGGTCGATGCGCGCGAACAGCGCGATCGTCGTGCCGACCGTGATCCACAGCAGGACGATCTCGACGAACGCGAGCCCTCTGAGGCCGGCACCGAAGAAGAGCGGCGTCCACGCCATGTTCAGCAGCAACTGGATCCCGTAGACCACGTGCGCGGGACTGGCCAGGCCCGCGCGTCGCCACACCAGCCACCCGGACACGGCGATCAGGACGTACAGCACCGTCCAGACGGGCCCGAACAGCCATGGCGGCGGTGCCCATGCCGGCTGCACCAGCCCGGCGTACTGCTGGGCGGACGTCGCGGCCGCCAGCCCGCCCACGACGGCGACCACGGCCACCGCAAGCCCGAAGCCGAGGAGGGCGAGAACTGCGGTCGGGGCTGCCGGGTGCCGCGCTGAGTTCGTCATGACCGGATCGTCCGGCAGTACGGGGCGTCGCGCGCGTCGATCACCGGCGCAGCGGCCCGATCAGGGGCGCGCGGACAGGGCTTCGCCGAGCACCCCGGCGAGCAGCTCGACCTGCCACTCGCGGGCGCCGCCGCGGCGGAGCGCGGCGGGGACGTCGCCGTCCTCCGGCGGAGCCCAGCACAGCCGGCGGAGCAGGTCGGGCAGCAGGAGGTTCTCGACGGGGACGGTGCGTTCGGCGCCGATCGCGGCGACGGCGGCACGGGCGGCGGCGAGGCGGGCCGCGGCGGCGGGGTCGCGGTCGGCCCACCGGGAGACGGGCGGGGGCCCGTCGCTGGGCGGCGACCCGACGGGCAGCTCGCCCGGGCCGAGCCGCACGGCGCTCTCGACGGCCGACCACCAGTACGAGGTGAGCCGCCGCTGCGCCCGCCCGCGGAAGACGGGCATCGCCGCGAGCGCCTGGGCCGAGGCGGGCACGTGGGCGGCGGCGTCGACGATGGCGGCGTCGGGCAGCACCCGGCCGGGGGCGATGTCGCGTTCGGCGGCGAGCTTGTCGCGCGCCTCCCACAGTGCCCGCACGATCGCGAGGGCGGCCGGTTTGCGGATCTTGTGGATGCCGGAGGTGCGCCGCCACGGCTCCGCGCGCGGCGCGGGCGGGCCGGCGGTGCGGACGGCCTCGAACTCCTCCAGCGCCCACTCCAGCTTGCCCTGCTCGGCCAGCATGCCGGCGAGCACGTCGCGCAGCTCGACGAGGACCTCGACGTCGAGGGCGGCGTAGACGAGCCAGTCCTCGGGCAGCGGCCGCCGGGACCAGTCGGCGGCGCCGTGGCCTTTCTCCAGCGACAGCCCGAGCAGCTGCTCCACCATCGGGCCGAGGCCCACCCGGGGAAGCCCGGCGAGGCGGCCGGCGAGCTCGGTGTCGAACAGCCGCGTCGGGGCGAGCCCGGCCTCGGTGAGGCAGGGCAGGTCCTGGCTGGCGGCGTGCAGCACCCACTCGGGTCCGGTCAGCGCCGGCGCGAGCGGGGAGAGGTCGCCACCGAACGGCACCGGGTCGACGAGTGCCGTACCAGCCCCGGCCCGCCGGAGCTGGACGAGGTAGGCGCGCTGCGAGTACCGGAACCCCGATGCCCGCTCCGCGTCGACGGCGACCGGCCCGGAGCCGGAGGCGATGGCCTGCGCGGTGTCGGCCAACGCCTCCGGTGTGCCGACGACGGGTGGCAGCCCGTCGGCCGGCCGCAGCAACGGGGTCGGTTCGTGCTCGTCACCGGCCTCCGCTGCGGCCGTCGTCGGGTCGTGCTGGTGGATCAGCGGATGACCCCGGCACGCATCGCGAGAGCGACCATCTGCGCCCGGTCACCGGTGCCGAGCTTGCGCCCGATGCGCGACAGGTGGCTCTTGACGGTGAGCGCCGAGAGCGACAACGCCTCGCCGATCTCCTTGTTGGACTGGCCGTCGGCGACGAGCTGCAGCACCTCGACCTCGCGGGCGGACAGCTCCCGCGGGGTGTTGTCGGTGCCCGGGACCCGGGTGCCGGTGGCGAGCAGCGGAGCGACCGTCGGGTCGGCGTACACGCCGCCGTCGAGCACCCGCTTGACGCCGTCGGTGACGATCGCCGCGGACGCCGACTTCAGCAGGTACGCCTGCGCGCCGGCCTGGAACGCCGACCGCACCGCGTACGGGTCGTCGGACGAGGCGAGCACGACCAGGCGGTTCCAGCCGAGGGTGCGCAGTTCGGTGACGAGGTCGAGCCCGCTGCCGTCGGGCAGTCCGAGATCGAGGATCGCGAGGTCACACGGCCCGTTGGCGTGAGCTCGAGCGCGTGCCTCGGCGATCGAGGCTGCCTCGTACACCGTTCCCGCGCCCATCGAGCGCAGACGCGCGGCGATCGCCTCGCGCAGGAGCGGGTGGTCATCGACCACCAGCACCGAGAACAGCTCTTCCCGCGGGTGCGGGACCATCGCGGGCGACAGCACTGCACCGGGTGTTCCACCGCGCACTGGTGTGCCCTGGCCCACAACGGCCACGTCACTACCTCCCTGGAGTCGGTCGTTGCCCCCCGACCGCAACCGGATCCCCGGCTGCGGCCAAGAAGTGTCGCCCGACCGCCCGAGGAGGTGTCGTGGAGGAAGCGTAACCCCCCAAGCGGTCTAACGTCGTGTGTCGATTCGGAGTTTGCCCGAGGAAAGTTACAGCCTTGTCCGGGGGTGTCCACACGATCGTGTGCTGGACATGATCACCATCGGGGTAGAACCCCCTGGTGACACCCCGGTCGAGTGATCGTGACGGCATCCCGCTCAGACCGTCCTGCGGCCGAGCGGAACCGTCCCGACGGGTGGGAGTCCCGCCGCTGCGGCGACGAGCTGGCAGAACGCCTCCGCGTGCCGGGACAGGTCCGGCCCGCTCGTGCCGTCCGGCCCGCCGCCGACGGGCGTCCAGGACGCCCGGATCTCGACGTCGTCGTCCCGGGCGGGTCCGGCGATGTCACCGAACCGCACCGACGACGTCTGGGTGACCGTTCCGCCGAGCGCGACGTACTCCGCCCCGCAGCCCTCCAGTGCCTCGGTCAGCCACGACCACGACACCTCGGGGAACATCTCGTCACCCAGCTGCTCCGGCTCCAGCCTCGCCTGGACGAAGCAGACCAGCCGGAACGTGCCCTCCCACGCGTCCTGACCCGCCGGGTCGTGCAGCAGGATCAGCCGCCCCGACGTGTCCGGCTCGTCGAGGTCCTCGCCCGGGTTGGCGGCGTCGGCCTCGACCTGCAGTGCCCACGTGTAGGGGGCCAGCCGCGGCGGCGCGTCGAGCGCCGTCACGTACAGCTCCGGACGCAGACGCCCCGCACCCATGCTGGCGCTGAGCGTGGCCACGGCGCGCCGGAACTCCGGCGGAGGGGCGGTGGCTGCGGACACGAGCGGAACCATATGTCGCCCACACGGGCGGTGGCGCGAGGCGCGCCGCACGCGTGATCACTCCGAGTGGTCGTGGCCGGTCGTCGGCGTGGCGCGGTTGCGTCGGGGCCCGTTTCCTGGCAGACGCGGGTCACACGACCCGTCAGTTCGCAGCGTGGAATGATGAGGTCCTGATGACCACCACGCCCGCGCTCACCACCGCTCCCGCCACCCCGCGCCGCGACCTGCAGGACGCGCCGTTCCTGGTGGCTGCGCGCGGCGGCCGACCGGCGCACCTGCCGGTGTGGTTCATGCGCCAGGCGGGGCGTTCGCTGCCGGAGTACCGCGAGCTGCGCGTCGACACCGGCATGCTCCAGGCCTGCGACACGCCCGAGCTGATCAGCGAGATCACGATGCAGCCGGTGCGCCGGCACGGGGTGGACGCGGCGATCCTGTTCTCCGACATCGTGGTCCCGCTGCACGCGGCCGGAGTGGGTGTCGACATCGTCCGCGGCACGGGGCCGGTGGTCGCGAAGCCGATCCGCACCCTCGACGACGTCGAGAAGATGCCGCGGCTGCTGCCGACCGCGCTGCGGCCCGTCACCGACGCGATCGCGCTGCTGCTGGCCCAGCTCGGGCAGACCCCGCTCATCGGGTTCGCCGGCGCGCCGTTCACGCTCGCCTCGTACCTGGTGGAGGGCGGCCCCAGCAAGAACCACGAGCGCACCAAGGCGCTGATGCGGGCCGAGCCCGCCGTGTGGCACGGCCTGATGAGCGCGCTCACCGAGATCACGGTCACGTTCCTGCAGGCACAGGTCGACGCCGGGGTCGATGCGATCCAGCTGTTCGACTCGTGGGCCGGCGCGCTGTCCGAGGCCGACTACCGCCGCTACGCGCTGCCGTACTCGGCCCGGGTGCTCGGTTCCTTCGAGGACAGCGGGGTGCCGCGCATCCACTTCGGGGTGGGCACCGGTGAGTTGCTCGGCGCCATGGCCGAGGCCGGTGCCGACGTCGTGGGCGTCGACTGGCGGGTGCCGCTGGACGAGGCCGCCCGGCGCGTCGAGCGGGCCGTGGGCGGGCCGCGCGCGGTGCAGGGCAACCTCGATCCCGCGGTGCTGTTCGCGGACCGCGCCTCGATCGAGGCCGAGGTCCGCCGGATCGCCGCCGAGGGCCGCGCCGCCGGTGGCGGGCACGTGTTCAACCTGGGCCACGGCGTGCTGCCGGAGACCGACCCCGACGTGCTGACCTGGCTCGTCGAGCTGGTGCACGAGCTGCCGGGGTGAGTCCTCGGCACGTCGCCGTCGTCGGTGGCGGGATCTCCGGGCTCGCCGCCGCGCACCGGCTGCGCGCCCTGCTCGGCCCGGACGCGCTCGTCACGGTGCTGGAGCAGCGGGATCGCGTCGGCGGCGTGCTGCACACCGTGGACCTGGCCGGGGTGCCGTTCGACGTCGGCGCCGAGTCGTTCCTGGCCCGCCGTCCCGAGGTGCCGGCGCTGCTCGCCGAGCTCGGGCTGGCCGGACGGGTGGTGCACCCGACCGCCGCTCGCGCGAGCGTGCGGGCCGCCGGCCGGACGGGGCCGCTGCCCGGCGGCACCCTGATGGGAGTGCCCACGAGCGCGGCCAAACTGAACGGCCTGCTGTCCACGGCCGGGCTCGCCGCGGTCGCTGCGGAGCCGTCCGCACCGCTGGCCTGGAGCCGGGACGCCGATCCCGCGCTCGGCCCGTTGCTGCGGCAGCGGTTCGGCGCCGAGGTGGCCGACCGGCTGGCCGACCCGCTGCTCGGCGGGGTGTACGCCGGCCGCGTCGACGCGCTCGGCGTCCGCGCGACCCTGCCGGCGCTGGCCGCGGAGCTCGACGCCGGCGCCCCCAGCCTCACCGCTGCCGCCGACCGGGCCACCGGCCCGACCCCGGCCGGCGGGCCCGTCTTCGGAGCCGTCGACGGCGGCTACGGGGTGCTGCTGGACGCGCTGGCCGCCGCGTCGGGTGCGCAGGTGCGGCTGCGCACCACCGTGCGCGAACTGGAGCGCACGGCGGCCGGGTGGCGGCTGACCCTGGGTCCGGTCCCCGCTCCCGAGCACCTCGACGTCGACGCGGTGGTGCTGGCGGTGCCGGCGCCCGCCGCGGCCCGGCTGCTGGCGACGGCCGCCCCGGGCGCCGCGCGGGCGGCGGGCGGGATCGAGCTGGCGTCGTCGGTCGTGGTGGCGTTGGTCTACCGGCCGGCTGACGTGACCCTGCCGGGCACGTCCGGGGTGCTGGTCGCCACCGACGAGCCGCTCGCGATCAAGGCCGCCACCCACTCCAGCACCAAGTGGGCGCACCTGTCCCCGGACGGGCTGGTGCGGCTGCGCGCCTCGCTGGGCCGCTTCGGCGAGGCGGCCACGCTGCAGGTCGACGACGCCGAGCTGGTCGCGCGGGTGCGCGCCGACCTGGCCACGCTGACCGGCACCACGGCCGCCCCGGTGGCCGTGCACGTCCAGCGGTGGGGTGGCGGGCTGCCGCAGTACGCGCCGGGGCACCTGGACCGGGTCGCGGCGATCGAGGGCGGCCTGCCGGCCGGGCTGGCCGTGGCCGGTGCCGCCCTGCACGGCGTCGGGGTCCCGGCGTGCATCGCGACGGCCCGTGCGGCCGCCGAGCGGGTGGCCGCGGCACTGGTCCCCGCCGCCTGACGACCTCACACACCGCCGGGCCCGTTCACACACGTCCGAACGTGTGTGAACGGGCCCGCAGGTGTGTGAGGTCGCGCTGAGCGGCGGTGAGGGCCGGAACCCGCCGGACGCCACCGCTGCGCGCCGGTCGACTGGGGGCATGACCGGAACCTCCACGCGCGGCCGCGTCGGCGTCCTCGCGATCACGCTCGGCATCTTCACCGTGGTGACCACCGAGATCCTCCCGATCGGCCTGCTGGTGCCGATCGGGAGGACGTTCGACGTCACCGACGGCACCGCCGGGCTCACGATGTTCCTGCCCGGCCTGCTCGCCGCGGGGGCTGCCCCGCTGGTCACGGTGGCGGCGGGGCGCGCGGACCGGCGACGCGTGCTGCTCGCGCTGGCGGCGTTGCTCGCCGGCGCGAACGTGCTGGCCGCGCTCGCCGCCGGCTACGGGGCCGTGCTGGTCTCGCGGGTGCTGCTCGGCGTGGTCATCGGCGGGTTCTGGGCGGTGGGGGTGGGGCTCGCGCCCCGGCTCGTGCCGCCGCGCGCCGTCCCTGCTGCCACTGCGCTGATCTTCTCCGCGGTGCCGCTCGGGTCGGTGCTCGGGGTCCCGGCCGGCACGCTCCTCGCGACGGCGTGGGGCTGGCGGGCGGCGTTCGCCGTGCTCGCCGTCCTCTCGGGCGTGGTGCTGCTGCTCCTGTGCGCGCTGCCCGCGTTGCCGCCGGGCCGGCCGACCCGTCCGGCCACGCTGCGCGCCGTCATCAGCAGGCGGCCGTCCCGGGCAGCGCTCGCCGTGACGGTGCTGGTCGTGGCCGCGCACTTCGGCGCCTACACGTACGTGACGCCGTTCCTGGAGCAGGTCACCCAGGCCGGGCCGGCTCTCGTGACGGCGTTCCTGCTGGTCTACGGCGCGGCCGGGGTCGTGGGGAGCTGGCTGGCCGCCCGCCGACCGGGTCCGGCGGCGTTCGGCTGGGCTGCCGCTCTGCTGGCCGCAGTGACGGTACTGCTGCCGCCGGCGGGCGGCACGGCGGTGGGCGCGCTGGTCCTGCTCGCGGTCTGGGGTATCGCGTACGGCGCGGTGCCCGTCTGCTCCCAGGCGTGGTTCGCCGCCGCCGCACCCGACGCGTCGGAGGCGGCGTCGGTGCTGTTCACGGCGTCGTTCCAGGCGACGATCGCGCTGGGCGCGCTGGCTGGGGGAGCCGTGCTCGACGCGACGTCCCTGGCCGTGCTGATGCCCGCCGGGGGCGCGGTCGCGGCGGTCGCCGTGCTGGTCGTGGCGCTCGCACAGCGGTCCGTAGCATGGACACGGTGTCAGCAAGCATCACCGCGGAGGCCGCGCGCAGGCGCACCTTCGCCGTCATCTCCCACCCCGACGCCGGCAAGTCGACGCTGACCGAGGCGTTGGCCCTGCACGCCGAGGTGATCGATTCGGCGGGCGCGGTGCACGGCAAGTCCGGGCGCAAGGGCGTGACGTCGGACTGGATGGAGATGGAGCGCAAGCGCGGCATCTCGATCACGTCGGCGGTGCTGCAGTTCGCCTACCGCGACTGCGTGATCAACCTGCTGGACACCCCCGGCCACGGCGACTTCTCCGAGGACACCTACCGCGTGCTCGCCGCCGTCGACGCCGCGGTGATGCTGCTCGACGCCGCGAAGGGCCTGGAGCCGCAGACGCTCAAGCTGTTCGACGTGTGCCGGTCGCGCGGCGTCCCCGTCATCACGTTCGTGAACAAGTGGGACCGGCCCGGCCGCGAGGCGCTCGAACTGCTCGACGAGGTGGAGCAGACGATCGGGCTGCGCCCCATGCCGGTGACGTGGCCGCTGGGCGTCGCGGGGGACCTGCGCGGTGTCGTCGAGATCGGCACCGGCGAGCTGCACCGCTACACGCGCACTGCGGGCGGGGCGACGAAGGCCGAGGTCGAGACGGTGCCCGCCGAGGTGGCCGCGGCGCAGGAGCCGCAGCACTGGCCGGCGGCGCAGGAGGAGATCGCGCTGCTGGAGGAGATCGGCGCGGAGTTCGACGAGAAGGACTTCCTGGCCGGCAAGGCCACCCCGGTGCTGTTCGGGGCGGCCCTGATCGGGGTCGGCGTGGGCCGGCTGCTCGACGCGCTGGTGGACCTGGCACCTGCCCCGTCCGCCCGCGACGACGAGGACGGCAACCCGCGCCCGATCGACCGCCCGCTCGCCGGGCTGGTGTTCAAGGTTCAGGCCGGGATGGACAAGAGCCACCGCGACCGCATGGCGTTCCTGCGGATCTGCTCGGGCCGGTTCGAGCGCGGCATGGTGCTCACGCACGCGCCGACGGGTCGCCCGTTCGCCACGAAGTACGCGCAGTCGGTGTTCGGGCAGGAGCGCACGACCGTCGAGGAGGCGTTCCCCGGCGACATCGTGGGCCTGGTCAACGCGGGTGCGCTGCGGCCAGGCGACTCGCTCTACGCCGAGGACAAGGTCGTCTTCCCGTCGATCCCGAGCTTCGCACCCGAGCACTTCGCCGTCGTCCGCGGCAAGGACGCCGGCCGGTTCAAGCAGTTCCGCCGCGGCATCGAGCAGCTCGACAGCGAGGGCGTCATCCAGGTGCTGACGTCCGACCTGCGCGGCGACCAGGCGCCGGTGCTGGCCGCGGTCGGCCCGCTGCAGTTCGAGGTCGTCACCGAGCGGCTGGAGAACGAGTTCCGGGCGCCGGTGTCGCTGGAGACCCTCGCGTACTCCGTTGCGCGGGTGACCGATGCGGAGAGCGCGGAGGTGTTGAACGGGCAGTCCGAGGTCGAGGTGCTCACCCGGCGCTCCGACGGGGTGCTGCTCGCGGTGTTCGTCAACAGGTGGCGGCTGGAGACCGTGCGGCGCAAGTTCCCCGACGCGAAACTCGAACCTCTGCTCGCGGGAACTGTCGAGCGATGAGGATCCCGTTCGTCGGGGGGTCATGACGGACATGACCCTTCTCGACGTTCCCGGCGCCCGCCTCTCCTACGACGTGGCCGGCGCCGGACCGCTGCTCCTGCTGATCCCCGGCGGCGCGATGCCCGGGGCGGCGTTCACCGGCCTGCAGGCCGCGCTCGCCGACCGGTTCACGGTGGTCCGCTACGACTCCCGCGGTCTCGGCGGCAGCTCCTTCGCCGGTGAGCCGCACCCGATCACCGTGCCCGGGCAGGCGGACGACGCGCTCGCGCTGCTCGACGCGCTCTCCCCGGACGCGCCGGCGTTCGTGCTCGGCAGCAGCGGCGGCGCGCTCACCGGGCTCGACCTGGTCACCCGCCACCCCGACCGGGTGCGGCTGCTGGTGGCGCACGAGCCCCCGCTCACGTACTTGCTGGACGAGCCGGACGACGCCGAGGCGGTCATGCGCGTCTACCGCGAGCAGGGTCCGGCGGCGGCGATGGCGGCGTTCCTGGGCGCTACGGGGCTCGACCGCGAGGCGCAGGACGGTCCGCCGCCGGACCCGGCGTTCATGGCCTCGCTCGTCGGCAACTTCGACGTGTTCTTCGGGCAGATGTGGGCGGGCATCGGCGCCTACCGGGCCGACGTCGAGGCCCTGCGGTCGCGACCGGTTCTGCTGGGTGTGGGGGAGACGTCCGACCAGGCCGCCGAGCGGGCGACCCGCGAGCTGGCGCGACTGCTCGACCGCGACCCGGTGACGTTCGTCGGCGGGCACACCGGCTTCACGGAGGACCCGGAGCGGTTCGCGAAGGAGCTGGCCCCGCTGCTGGTGTAATGCCGGGGTGGATCTCCCCACCTTCAACGCGCTGTCCGACGGCGAGGCCCGCGCGGCACTGGAGGCCGTCTGCTCCGCACCGCGCTGGGCCGCCGCCGTCGCGGCGCAACGACCGTTCCCCGATGTCGGAGCCCTGCAGGCCTGCGCGGATGCCGAGCTGTCCGCCACCGATCTCGACGACGGCCTCGCCGGCCACCCGCGCATCGGGGAGCGCGTCTCCGGCCGTTCGGCGCGCGAGCAGAGCGGCGTCGGCGACGACGTGCGGGCCGCGCTGGTCGAGGGCAACCGCGTCTACGAGGAGCGGTTCGGGCACGTCTACCTGGTGTGCGCGAGCGGGCGCAGCGGCGCCGAGCTGCTGGCCACCCTGCAGGAGCGGCTGGGCAACGACCCGGAGACCGAACGGGAAGTCGCCCTGTCGGAGCTGCGGAAGATCAACGCGCTGCGTCTGGAAGGGTTGGTCACATGAGCTCACGCACAGGTTCACGTGCCGACGCACACGGTCGGACGTGTGCGCGGCCGCACGAGGGTGTGCGGGAACGGGGATGAGCCTCTCCACGCACGTCCTGGACGCCGCCTCGGGCCTGCCTGCGCCGTCCGTGCCCGTCCGCCTCGAGCGGGACGGCGCCGTCGTCGCCGAGGCCGTGACCGACGCCGACGGGCGGGTGCGCGAGCTCGGCGACCTCGACGCCGGCACCTGGCGGCTCGTGTTCGACACGGGCGCGTACTTCGCGGCGACCGGGCAGGAGGGGTTCTACCCCGAGGTGGTCGTCGCCTTCACCGTGACCGATCCGCAGCGCCACCACCACGTGCCGCTGCTGCTCTCGCCGTTCGCGTACTCGACCTACCGCGGGAGCTGATACGGCGTCAGCAGGCTCGCGTACACGTCCTCGTCGGTGATCGTCCAAGCGGCCGAACCGATCGGGATCCGCAACTGGACGGCGTCGCCGTCGAAGTGGCGCAGCGCGAGCGGGTACTCGCGGCGCACCAGGCCGAGCATCGCCACGTTGTCGGGCAGCACCGCGCCCTGCAGCTCGGTGACGCCGGCACGCTCGGCGAGCCGGGCGACCGCGGCGAGCAACCGCCGGCCCAGCCCGCGGCGCTGCCACGCGTCGACGACGGCGACGGCGATGTCGGCCGTCCCCGGGGCGGTGACGGTCACGCGCGCGATGCCCAGCGGGACGCGGCCGCACCAGGCGGCGACGGCGAGGCGCCGGTGCCCGTCGATCGGCAGGAGGACGCGGCGCAGGTCCGGGGTGAGCACCGGGATCGGCGAGTGGAAGCGCAGGTAGCGGCTGCGGACGGAGAGCCCGGCGAACACCGTGTCCACCACGTGGTCCCCGTCCTCCGGCGTTACGGTACGAACGATCGTGCTTTTTTCGGCACAGACGGTCACCGGGTCCTCCTCGGGACGGGTTCAGCGTGCGGCGGCGATCAGGGCGTCGATGCTGTGGAGCGCGCGGTCGCGCGCGGCCGGGTCGGCGAGCAGCCGGTGCATGACGTGGTAGGCGAGCAGGACGCCCTCGATGTCGACGGCGAGCTGGCGCGGATCGAGGTCGGGCCGGAAGTGGCCCTCGGCGATGCCGGTGGTGCAGACGGTGGTGAGGGTGTCGATCCAGTCGTTCTGGGCGGCGGCCACCCGGTCGCGCAGCGGGCCCGGCTGGTCGTCGAACTCGAAGGTGGCGGCCAGGAGCGGGCAGCCGCCGTTGGCCGACGCCCAGTCCAGCCAGCGGTCGACGAGCGTGCGCAGGCGGGGCTCGCCGCGCGGTGCGCGCAGGGCGGGGCGGATCACCACGTCGGTGATCCGGGTGACCGTGCGCTCGAACACCTGCAGCTGCAGCGACTCCTTGGACCCGAAGTGCGCGAACAGCCCGCTCTTCGACAGCTCGGTGCGAGCGGCCAGCTCGCCGATGGTGAGCCCGCCCAGCCCGACGCGGGCGGCCAGCCCGCCGGCCTCGTCGAGGATGACCTCGCGGGTGTGCTCTCCCTTGCCCATGCGTCAGTTATAGCACGATCGTTCGTTTCTTGCGACGAGCGGGACGCTAGGATGGCGAGATGATCATGGCGAGGCGGACCTGATGCCCCGGATGTTCCTCAACGGCACCGCGATGCGCGGCGGGGCCCTGCACCACCTCGTCGGCGACGCGGAGCTGGTCGCGGAGACCACCACGGCCCCGCGCTACCGCTTCCACGCCGTCGAGGGCGCCTACCCCGGCCTGGAGGACGTGGGGCCCGGCAACGGGGGCGCGGTCGCCGGCGAGGTGTACGAGATGTCGTGGGAGCAGCTGCGCGAGGTGCTGCTGCCCGGGGAGCCGGCAGGCCTGGAGCTCGGCGTGATCGAGCTGGCCGACGGTTCCGGCTCCCTGGCGATGATCCTGCGCCGCCCGCACACGGAGTTGCCGACGGTGGACATCACAGAGCGGGGCAGCTGGCGGGCGTACCGGGAGCAGCCGTGAGCACGAGCCGGCGGGGGCGATCGTGAGGACCGTGCTCCGCGGCCGCCGCGTCGTCGTCGACGGGCGCGAGCAGCCGGCGGCCGTCGTCGTCGACGGGCCGTGGATCGAGGCCGTGCTGCCGGTGGACACCCCCGTCGCCGGGCAGCCCGCCCAGGAGGTGGTGCTCGCCGACGACGAGGTGCTGCTGCCGGGGCTCGTCGACTCGCACGTGCACGTCAACGAGCCGGGGCGCACCGAGTGGGAAGGCTTCGCGACGGCGACCCGGGCGGCCGCGGCCGGAGGCGTCACCACGATCGTCGACATGCCGCTGAACTCCCTGCCGCCGACGCTGGACCCGGCCGCCCTGGACGTGAAGCGGAAGGCGGCCGACGGGCAGTGCTCCGTCGACGTCGCGTTCTGGGGCGGTGCGGTGCCGGGCAACCTGGGCGGGCTGCGCGCGCTGCACGACGCCGGCGTCGTCGGGTTCAAGTGCTTCATGGTCGACAGCGGGGTGCCGGAGTTCCCGCCGCTGCTCGATCCCGAGCCGGCGCTGCGCGAGATCGCCGAGTTCGACGGGCTCCTCATCGCCCACGCCGAGGACGGGGCGCTGCTCACCGACGCGCACGGCCGCCGCTACGCCGACTTCGTCGCGTCCCGCCCGGCGGCGTCGGAGGAGTCCGCGATCGCGCGGCTGCTCGACGCCGCCCGCACGACCGGCGCGCGGGTGCACGTGGTGCACCTGTCGTCGGCGGCCGCGTTGCCGCTGCTCGCCGCCGCGCGCGCCGACGGCGTCGCCGTCACCGTGGAGACGTGCCCGCACTACCTGGCGCTGACGGCCGAGGAGGTGCCGGACGGCGACACCCGCTTCAAGTGCTGCCCGCCGGTGCGGGAGGCGGCCAACCGGGACGCGCTGTGGCAGGGCCTCGCCGACGGCGTCATCGACATGGTGGTGAGCGACCACTCGCCGTGCACCCCCGACCTGAAGCGCCTCGACTCCGGCGACTTCGGGCAGGCATGGGGCGGTATCGCGTCGCTGCAGATCGGGCTGCCGGTCGTGTGGTCGCAGGCCCGGGCGCGCGGCCACGGGCTGGCCGACGTGGTGCGCTGGATGGCCACCGCACCCGCGCGGCTGACCGGGCTCTCCGGGTCCGCCGGCAAGGGGCGCATCGCGGCCGGTGCGGCCGCCGACCTCGTCGTGTTCGCCCCCGACGCGACGTTCGAGGTGGGCACCCTGCACCACCGCAGCCCGCTGACCCCGTACACGGGCCGCACCCTGACCGGGGTGGTGCGCTCGACGTGGCTCGCCGGCCGCCCGCTGACCGGCGACGCCCCCCGCGGCCGACTCCTGGAGCGCGCATGACGGACGTGACCGAGCTTGCGAGGGCACCATTCAGCGCAGCCGACCTGCCCGACCTCGCCCGCCGCGACCTCGGCGGTGCCGTCGTCTGGGCCAACGACGAGGCGTTCGCCGCCCGGCAGAACCTGATCACGCCGGGCCCGTCGGTGTTCGACCCGGCCGTGTTCGGCCCCAACGGCAAGGTGTACGACGGGTGGGAGACCCGCCGGCGCCGCGACGGCGATCCCGACGCCTGCGACGTCGCGATCGTCCGGCTGGCGACGCCGGCGATCGTCCGCGGCGTCGTGATCGACACCGCCTGGTTCCGCGGCAACTACCCGCCCACCGCGGCCGTCGACGGGCTGTTCCTGCCCGACGGCGACCCGGTCGCGGCGCAGGACTGGTTCCCGCTGGTGGAGCGCTCGCCGCTGGCCGGCGACACGGCCAACTCGTTCGCCGCGGCGGAGGCCGGACCGGCCACCCACGTGCGCCTGCGGATCTTCCCGGACGGCGGTGTGGCTCGCCTCCGCGTGCACGGGGAGGCCGCCCCCGACCCGGCGGTGCTCACGGCGTTGGGCACGGTCGACCTGGCCGCGATGGAGCTCGGTGGGCGCGTCACCGACTGCTCGAACCGCTTCTACGGCTCGGCGGCGAACCTGCTGCTGCCCGGACCCGCCCGGTCGATGGGGGAGGGCTGGGAGACCGCCCGCCGTCGCGGCGAGGGCAACGACTGGGTCGAGATCGCCCTCGCCACCGAAGGCATGATCCACGTGGCCGAGCTCGACACCAGCTGGTTCCTGCACAACGCGCCGGGCGCAGCCCAGCTGTCCGGGCACTCCGGCGACGGGGCGTGGCGGCCGCTGCTGCCGCGCACACCCCTCACACCGGACACGCGGCACCGGTTCGTGCTGGGGGACCCGAAGCCCGTCACGCACGTGCGGCTGGACGCCTACCCGGACGGCGGGATGGCCCGCCTGCGACTGCACGGTCGACCCACACCCGACGGCCTGGCCGCGCTGGCGAGCCGCCGGCGCTGACCGACCTCTGCGAGGTGGTCCGTCGGCCGCTCAGCAGGGGCCGCCGCCGGGCCCGTTGAGGTTCTGGGCCTGCATCCAGATCTTCCGCCCGTCGCCGCCCCAGAAGCGGCCGCCGCGCCAGATGCCGCTGCTGCTCTCCAGGTCCATGCCCTGCCCGGCCCCGATCCAGGCGATGATCGTGCCGCCCGCGCTGTCGTAGTAGGGGGCGGTCTTGTTGACGAAGCACGTCAGCGGGTGCGCCGACGCCGTGGACGCGGTCGCGACGGTCGCGGTCGCGGCGAGGGCGAGAGCGGTGGCCGCGCGGGCCACGCGCCGGCGATCGAAGATCATGCGGTTCACCCTGCCCCCACTCCCGGCCCGCAGCCGCCACACTTCGACGAACGTGGACGGGATCCGTGGCGGTCGCGGGTGCAGGATCACGTTGATCTTCTGGGAGGCTTCCCGCCGTGCGCCTCCTCGTCCGCCTCCTCGTCGCGCTGGTCGCCGTCGCGGTCGTGGCGGCGCTCGCCGTCGTCGCCGTCGACGCGTGGCGGTCCTGGAACGTCCGGCCGGACGACTGCGGCACGCGCCTGCTCGATCCCGCCCGTGGGGACCAGCGCGCCGACGCCGGGCTCGTCGCCGGCGCGTGGTCGGCGCTGGTCGAGAACGACGGCGCGGCGGGTGGCCTCGACGGCTCCCGCCCCGTGCTGGACCGCTCCTGCCTGGCCTACGCCGGGCACGTCGGTCCGGACGGCGCGTCGACGGTCGTGTTCCTCGAGACCACCCGCACCGGTGCCACCGAGCTGCTGCGGATCGCGGAGGTCCGCCTCGGCGGCGCCGGGCCGCGGCGCGCCGCCGTCGGCTACCCGGTGGTGGTCGGCAACGAGGTCGCCGCCGGGGTGGTGCTGCCGCTGTCCGGCCACTACCTCGCCCCGGTCGACGTCACGGCCGTGCAGGTGATCGGGGCGGGCGCGCCGGCCGGACGAGTGGCCGACGGCGTGTTCGACCTCGGGGTCGTGCCCGACCGCACCCTCGGCCCCGCCGAGCAGGTGCCGGACACCGCGGCCACGCTGCTGCTCGACCGCTCGGTCCCGAGCGCGCCCGACCTCGTCGCGCTGCCGGTGGTGAGCCAGCAGGACGCGCCGCCGATCCGCGTCCCGTTCGCCGTGACCGTCGACGGCGCGCCCCGCGCCGACCCGGCCGTCCGGCCGGCGGTGCTGGCCGTCCTGCCGCCGCTGTACGCCGACCCGCGGCTGCCCTCGCTGCTCGGGTCACCGGCACTCGACGTGCGCACGGCCGTCCTGCCCGGCGGGCACGGCGTGACCGTGGCCGGCGCGCGGCCCACGCCCGGGCTGCCGGTGTTCCGGTACTTCGTGCCGGCGGTGGGCCCGGTCGTCGCGGCCGTCCCAGCGGGGTGACCTGAGACCCGGGCGGGGGACAGCCCCACCCCGGACCGGGCACGCGCTCCAGTGTTCCGCGGCGGCCGCGCGCCGAGCATCGGAGCATGCAGATCACAGGGCTGGAGAGCGGCCGGGCGTGGCACCGACCGTTGCTGGTGACGGTGGCCGTGATGGCCGGTCTGGTGGTCGCCGCGGCGATCGGGCTCGTCGTCGACGGGCGGACACTGGGGCACGAGGCGATCTGGGCGAAGCCGCTGAAGTTCGGCATGTCGTTCGTGATCTACGGGCTCACGCTCGCCTGGCTGCTTCCGCAGCTGCAGCGCGCCCGCCGCACCATGTGGGCGCTGGGCACGCTGTTCGCGGTCACCGGCATCGTCGACGTCGGGTTCATCGCGCTGCAGGCGGCGCGCGGCACCTACAGCCACTTCAACGTCGACGAGACGGACCTGGTGAACGTGGTCGGCCAGCAGGTCTTCTCGTCCGGCGTGATCGGGTTGTTCGGCGTCAGCCTCGCCATCGCCGTGGCGATGCTGTGGCAGCGCATCGGCGACAAGGGGCTCACCCGCGCGCTGCGCGCCGGCATCGGGCTCGCCGTGCTCGGGATGGTGGTCGCGTTCTCGCTCGTGCCGGCGGCGGGGGAGTGGACGGCGGTGGACGCGTCCGGTCGGCCGGTGCCGATGTCGGGCGGGCACGGCCTCGCGGTGCCCGACGGGGGCGGCATGCCGGTCACCAACTGGAGCACGGTGGGCGGCGACCTGCGGGTGCCGCACTTCATCGGGCTGCACGCGGTGCAGGTGTTCGTGCTGGCCGTGGTGGTGCTCGCGGTGCTGGCGCGGCGGGTGCCGTGGCTGCAGTCGGAGCGGACCCGGGCAGCCCTGGTCGGGGCGGTCGTGATCGGGTACGGGGGCCAGTTCGCGGTCACGGCGTGGCAGGCCGCGCGCGGGCAGTCGCTGATCCACCCGGACGCCGCGACGCTCCTGGCCGCCGCCGCGGTGCTGGCGCTGGCCGCCGCCGCAGCGACGGTGACGATCGTGCGGGCCCGGCGTCGGATGCCCGAGGCGGACGCGCGGGTCGAGGCGCTCGCCGGCCGCTGATCCCGGGAGGTGCCCGGCGGGTTCCCGCCGGGCATCGCTGCGTGTCGGTCAGCCGATCAGCGAGCTGAGGCTGGTGGTCACCGCCCGCGTGACCTTGCCGATCAGACCCGGCGGCCGCTCGGCGGGCGCCACCTCGTCCTCGTGTCGCTTGTCGTCATCGGAGCTGCCGTCGCCGCGGGAACGGCCGTCGTTCCCGTCGGCGTCGTCGCTCTCGTCGCCGCGGTCGGTGCTGCTCCGGTCGTCGGTGCTCCGCTCGCGGGGGCCGACGGCCCGGGTGGTGCTCTCGTCCGTGTCGGCGACCTCGCGGTTCGACGTGGTGCTGGGCGTGCTCCGCTCGGGGGCGCTGCGACCCTTCTCAGTGCTCGACGTGCCACCCTCGGGGGCGGTGCTCTCCGGCAGGATGACGTCCAGGAGACCCTTGGGCTGCGTGTTCTCGGGCTCGTTCTGTGGAGCGACGTTCTCGGGCTGCCGGTTCTCCGACGGGGCGCTGTCGCTGCCGCCGGCGGACGAGCTGTCGGCGGACGAGTCCTCTGCCGGACCGGTCCCGCCGCCGGCGCTGCTCTCGGCGGGGGCGGCGTCGGACCCGGAGCCGCTCGACTCGGCGGGTGCCGGACCGGCGCTCGGCTCCGAAGTCGGCTCCGAGTTCGTCTCAGAGTTCGGCTCGGAGGTCGGCGCGGAGTTCGGCTGCGACGTCGGCTCGCTCGGGCCCGACTCGACCGAGGGCCGCGTGGTGGGCTCGGGCTGGGTGGTCGGCTCCGCGGAGGGTGCCGAGGTGGGCTCCGCGCTCGGGCCGGAGTTGGGCTGGGACGTCGGGCCGGCGGAGGGACCCGCGGACGGTCCGCTCGACGGCGCGGGCCCGGCGGCGCCGGAGGGCTGCGCGGTGCCGGGCGGCGCGGCGGCCTGCGGCGCGGCGCTCGGTCCGGTGGTGGGTCCGGCGGCGACCGCGCCCGGGCCGGTGCCGGTCTGCCCGGCGGCCTGACCGCTGACCTCGCCGGCGAGGTCGGCCTGCGCGCGGGACAGGCCCTCGCGGTTCTCGTCGGGGCGGACGGCGGCGAGCTCCTGCTCGGCGTCGGCGAGCGCGGTGGCGGCGGCGACGCGGTCGCCGCGGGCGAGTGCGGCGCGGGCGGCCTCGTGCAGCTTGGTGACGTCGGCGGCGGCCTCGACGGAGCGGGCCCGCTCGGCGTAGAACACCTTCGCGATCGGCCACAGCGCCTCGCCCGGCTCGGACTCCCACGCACCGAGCGCCAGGCCGGAGCCCGCGATCGCGACGATGGTGGCGGCGACCGCGAGACGGCGCAGGTAGGGCGGCGACGCGGCGACCGCGTGCTTGGGGCTGCTGCGCTGTTCGGTGATGGGGGTGACGCTGCCGGCGGTCGCGGCGGTCGCGGCGACCGGTGGCTGCTCGACGGCGTCGGCCGACTCCGGGCGCACCTCCTGCACCCAGGCGGCGAACATCGCGGCCAGCTCGTCCTCGACGGGGTCGCCGGTGGCGTCGCGGGGGGTTCCGGCGCCGGCGAAGTGCTCGACGAACTCGTCGTCGGCTCGCAATGCGGCGAGGTCGAGCGGATCGCCCGACTCGGGACCGCGATGCGGGTCGTCGTCGCGCAAGCCGAGCCCCTCCCATCGGGCGCTGTCGTCGATCATCCGTACCGGTCGACGCGGACGCACTGTACCTGTCGTCGACCCGGGGGACACGGCCGCGTCGCCCACAGGTCAGCTCGTAGTTTGTGGCCGAGGTGTTACGACCTGCACGTCCGGCCCCCGTGCGGCCTGGTCATCAGCCGGGTGCGGGCTCGACCGCGTTGGCGCGGACCGTCGCGGCGTAGAAGTGCGCGCTGTCCTTGGGGGTGCGTTGCTGGGTCGCGTAGTCGACGGCGACGATGCCGAACCGCTTGGAGTAGCCGTACGCCCACTCGAAGTTGTCCAGGAGGGACCACACGTAGTAGCCCGTGACGGGTGCGCCCCGGCTGATGGCCTCGTGCACGGCCGCGAGGTGGTCGCGCAGGTAGGCCACGCGCTCGGGATCGTGGACGCTGCCGTCCGGCTCGGGGACGTCGGCGAACGCGGCCCCGTTCTCCGTGACCATCAGATCGAGGCCCGGATGTTCGGCGGCCAGACGCAAGAGCAGCTCGGTGAGCCCGCGCGGGTCGATCGTCCAGCCCATCTCGGTGCGGGGGCCGTGCTGGGTCGGGAACTCGACGTCGTCGGCGGCGATCCAGGGCCGTGGGCTGCCGTCGTCGAGGCCGGTGGGGCTCTCCCGGGGCCGTTCCCGCGTCCAGTGCCGGACGTGGGTGGGGCTGTAGTAGTTGAGGCCCAGCACGTCGATCGGGGCGGAGATGACCTCCAGGTCCCCGGGCCGGACGAACGACCAGTCCGTGACCGCGGACGTGTCGGCCAGGACGTCCTCGGGGTAGCGGCCGTTCAGGACGGGATCGAGGAACACGCGGTTCTGCAGCCCGTCGATGCGGCGGGCGGCGTCGACGTCGGGTGCGGAGTCGGTGGCGGGGTTGATCCAGCCCAGGTTGAGGGTGAGGCTCACCCGGGCCGCGGGGGCGGCGGCGCGCACCGCGGCGACGGCGCGGCCGTGGGCGAGGTTGAGGTGGTGCACGGCAGCGAGCGCGGCCGCGTCGTCGGTGCGGCCGGGCGCGTGGACGCCGCAGGCGTAGCCGAGGTAGGCCGAGCAGAACGGCTCGTTGAGCGTCGTGAACACGCCGACGCGGTCGCCGAGCGCGGCGGCGACGATGCCGGCGTACTCGCCGAAACGGTCGGCGGTGGCGCGGTTCGTCCACCCGCCGGCGTCCTCGAGGGCCTGCGGCAGGTCCCAGTGGTACAGCGTGGCGGTGGGGGAGATCCCTGCGGCGAGCAGCTCGTCGACCAGCGCGGAGTAGAACGCCAGCCCCGCCTCGTTGACGGGCCCGATCGCGTCGGCGGTGACGTGCGGCGTGATCCGGGGCCACGCGATCGAGAACCGGTACGCGGTCAGGCCGAGCTCGGCCATCAGCGCGACGTCGGAGCGGAAGCGGTGGTAGTGGTCGACGGCGACGTCGCCGGTGTCGCCGTCGAGGACCTTGCCGGGGGTGTGGGAGAAGGTGTCCCAGATCGACGGTGTGCGGCCGTCCTCCGCCACGGCGCCCTCGATCTGGTAGGCGGCCGTGGCCGCACCCCAGACGAACCCTTCGGGGAAGCGCAGCGTGCCGGTCTCCTGGTCGTGCTGGATGGAGGTCATGGAGAGAGGGGGGTGCCTTCCGCTCGCGGGACGCGGGGCGGGAGCAGGCCCGCGTCGCCGCCAGCGTGACCGGCCGACGATCAGGGTGTCAAGAAAGCGCTCTCCAACGGTCAGCCCGAGGTCAGCGAGTCACCCTGGACCGTGACGGCGCGCGGGGGCAGCGGCTTGCGGGCCGGGCCGGTCACGACGGAACCGTCGGCGATGGCGAACGAGCTGCCGTGGCAGGGGCACTTGATGACGCCGTCCGCGACCGCGTTCACCGTGCATCCCTGGTGGGTGCAGATCGCGGAGAAGCCCTTGAACTGCCCTGCCGTCGGCTGGGTGAGCACGATCTGCTGGTCGGCGAGCACGATCCCGCCACCGACCGGGACGTCGGCCTTCGCGGCGAGGGCGGGGGCCGACGCTCCGGCCGCTGCGGACGGCGCGGCGCCGCCCGGCGCAGCGGCAGGGGCGGGTGCGGCGTCACCGGGGCGCTGACCGTAGGTGGCGCAGGCAGCGCAGCCGATCGCGGCGGTGACGCCGACGACGGCGGCACGGCGGGACACAGGTGTGGTCATCGAGGTTTCCGTCCGGTGTGGGGAGGTCAGAAGGTCAGGCCGGCGGTGGTGAAGAACCAGAGCGACGCCGTGACCCACAGCCCGGTGAGCGCGGAGAAGACGACGCCGCCCAGCACCGGCAGCGACCACGACGGCGTGCCGGGGCGGCTGAGCACCAGCATCTTCGTGACGAACGCCCCGTAGAACAGGCAGCCGATCAACGAGTGCGCGAGCACCCGCCCGTCGGAGTGCTGGAAGCCGAGCGCGTAGAGGCAGTGCACGGCCACGGGCACGGTGGTGAGCACGGCCAGCCGGCCGGCCCAGCGGTGCAGCCCGCCGATCCACGACGGCGCGGTGCGCAGCCCCGGCATGCGGCCCCACATCACCAGCGCGGACCACAGCTGCACCAGCGCCAGGACGAACGCGAGCGTGGTGAGCCAGGCCTTCACCGCCTGCGGCCCGGAGAACCCGGCGACGTTGATCGAGACGAGCTGCGGCTCGTGCAAGCTGCCGTACACGCCGAGCGTCACGGCGACCAGCGAGCCGATCGCGAACAGCGCGAAGACGCGGCCGGTGCGGGCAGGCGCCGGCATCCGCGCGGTGCCGGCGCCGACCGACATGTCGACGGTCGGTTCCTCGCCGTCGTGCCGCGCGGCCATCACTGGGCGCCCGTCAGCGGGGTGACCTGCACCGGGACCCCGTCGAGTGTGGCGGTGCGGGTGACGGGGTCGAGATCGGGCGCTGCGGAGAGCTGCCCGCCGGTGTTGGTGAGGCCGGTCTTCGTGCCGTCCTGCAGCACCGTCCAGCCGATGCGCTTGGTGACCCCGGCGACGGAGACCTGGCCGCGGTAGGCGCCGGCGGGCGCCTTCGCGGTGGCCGCGGAGAAGGCCCACTCCTTGCCCTTGGCGCTCGCCCGTCCGAACACCGCGCCATTGTCGAGGGTGCCCTGGAGCGACGCACCGTCGGGACCGGTCAGCGAGAGCGCGGCGCCGGTGGCGGTGCCCTCGAGCCACGCCTCGGCCTGCTTGCCGTCGCACAGGTAGGCGACGGCCTTGCCGTCCTTCACGGCGATGGCGATCGTGGCCTCGTTGCCGGCGGTGCGCCCGGCGTAGGCGGCCTCCGCTGGGAACCCGGCCGCCGGGGCAGCGGCCGCTGCGGTGGTGGCCGCCGGCGCGGCCGCACCGGTCACGGCGGTGACCGTTCCGGCCGTGTCCTGCTCGCGGGTCTTCTCCCCGGTCATGTTGACGGTGAACAACCCCAGACCGAGTACGACGACCGCCAGGATCGTCAACAGCGGGCCGCGCTTCGTCATGAGCTCACTCCGGTTCCGGTTGCGGTCGCCAGGATCGCGGCTCCGGCTTTCACCGCGCCTTCATTGGACACTCACGGATCCGGGTGCCGCGAGGTTCAATCGGGCGCCACGGGCCACGCGGCGAGGGTCCGTCGGGTGCGGAACCGGCGGTGCGCGCCCGTGACGGGATCGGTGAACTCCAGCGTCGCCGCCAGGAGCTGCAGCGGGGTCCCGTCTGCGTCGATGCCGGTGCCGAAGTCGTCGAGCGCCCGCTCGGTCAGCACCGGGTAGAAGTCGTCACCGACGATCGGGACGCCGAGCGAGCTCATGTGCAGGCGCAGCTGGTGGGTGCGCCCGGTGGTCGGGGTCAGCCGGTAGCGGCCGAGTCCGGCGCGGTGCTCCAGCAGCTCGACGAGCGTCTCGGCGTTGTCCGGGCCGGCGACCTCCTGGGCGCGGATCACGCCGCGCTCCTTCACGATGCGGCTGCGCACGGTGCGCGGCAGCTCCAGCGCCGGGTCGTGGCGGGCGACCGCCTCGTAGGTCTTGTGCACGCGGCGGTCACGGAACAGCGTCTGGTAGGCGCCGCGGTGCTCGCGACGCACCACGAACATCAGCAGCCCCGCCGTCATCCGGTCGAGCCGGTGCGCGGGGGACAGGTCGGGCAGGTCGTGCTCGCGCCGCAGCCGCACCAGCGCCGTCTCGAGGATGTGCTGCCCGCGCGGGATCGTGGCCATGAAGTGCGGCTTGTCCACGACGAGGAGGTGCTCGTCGCGGTGCACGACCTCGATCGGGAACGGCACCGGCGCCTCGACCGGCAGGTCGCGGTGGAACCACACGTACGTCAGCGGCTCGTAGGCGGCGTCGGGCGCGATCGGGCCGTCGCTGCCGACGAACCGCTGCTCGGCGAGCATCGCGTCGATCCGCTCCGCCGGGACGCGCGGGAGCCGTTCGACGAGGTGCTCGCGCATCGTCGACCACCGGGTCTCGACGGGCGTGCGCAGGCGCACCGCGTCGAGCCCGTGACGCTGCTCGAGCGGTGACGCCGGACGCGGATTCCTTGCTACAGCTCGTCCCGGATCGCGCGCAGGATCGGCTCGGTGCGGCCCGGCTGCTCGACCTGGGCGCACAGGCGGTCCATGACGGCGGCGTAGTGCTCGACGTCGGGTCGCTTGTCCAGGTAGAGCGCGCTGGTGAGCTGCTCGAGGTAGACGATGTCGGGCAGATCCGGCTCCGCGAACCGCAGGATGCTGAACGGGCCACCGGCGGCGGCGTGCCCGCCGTAGCGCAGCGGCGCGATCTGGATCGAGATCGTGGGCAGCTCGTTGAGCTCGAGCAGCCGGGTGATCTGGTCGCGCATGAGCTTCGGGCTGCCCAGACCGCGCCGCAGCGCCGCCTCGTCGATGACCGCCCACAGCCGCGGGCCGTTGCCGGACAGGAACACCTGCTGGCGGCGCATCCGCAGCTCGACGCGGCGCTCGACCTCGAGGGTGTCGGTGCGCGCGAGCTGGGTGACGGCGCGGGCGTAGTCACGCGTCTGCAGCAGCCCCGGCAGGAACTGCAGCTCGTACGTGCGGATCAGCGAGGCCGCCTGCTCGAGGCCCAGGTAGGTCTCGAACCAGGTCTCCAGCAGGTCGGAGTAGCGGTGCCACCAGCCGGGCGCGTTCGCCTGCCGGGCCAGCGCGAGGAACTCCGAGCGCTCGGTGGGGTCGGACACCCCGTACAGGGAGATGAGGTCGGCGACGTCGCGCTCCTTGAACCCGACGCGACCCAGCTCCAGCCGGCTGATCTTCGCAGGCGAAGCGCGGATCGCCTCCCCGGCCTCCTCCCGCGTGACGCCAGCAGCTTCCCGCTGCCGGCGCAGCTGCGCGCCCAGCGCGATCCGCAGCACGGTCGGACCAGAAGCAGCCGATGTGGTGGCACCGCTGTTGGTCTCGCCGTGGGCCGCAGATCCGTCCGCGGACTCACCCCGCAGCACGTTCATGCAGGACCTCCCCGTTCGGGGGAACACTCTGCCGTGAACGTGCCGTTCTCGGCAAGCCGCGGACGGGTGGTCCGGCAGGTCGTGGACACGAAGCGTGGTCCGTTCAGACAGCCATGTCGTCGAACTCGCCGGCGCGGGCGCCGTCGAGGAAGGCGGCGATCTCCGCCCGCGTGTAGACGATGACGGCGCCCTCGGGGAAGCGCGAGTTGCGCATCGCGACCTCGCCACTGGTGAGCTTGGCCAGCTCAACGCAGTTTCCGGTCGGGTTGCTCGCGCTTGCCTTGCGCCAGATCAGGTTCTGCTCGTTCAGATGCACGTGCAGATGGTCATGCATCAGAGCTTGCGCGCGCAAGCCGGAAGGTCCACGATTCTCGTAGGCACGGGCCCGATCGGGTGTCAGCCGATCGGCTAAGCGCGTGTCACGGGCTGTCACATCCAGCTGCGTGGGGGTTCACATGAGTTACGCCTGGGGGTCAGGCGGTGCAGGCCGGGGTCCGGTCCTCGCACCGCTGCACGCCTCCGTCGGGATCGTCGAGGTCGGCTCCGGCGCTGCCGCGCCCGCCGGACCTGCGACGGGACCCACGACCGAATCTGCCGTGCCCGCCGAACAGCCGTCGGCGGGGTACCCCGACGAGGACCGCCAACCCGCCGACCTCGAGCTGCGCCGCCTCGCCGCGGAGCTCGCACCGATGGTCGACGTGTGGCAGCGGCTCCTCGACCAACACCTACCCGACCGGGCAGGGCGCTGCCGCACCTGCACCAAGGGCGGCACCGGGCTGCCCGCCACCCGGTGGCCCTGCTCCATCCACGGCATCGCCGACCTGGCGCGCCGCTGCCACAACCGCTCGGCCTGATCTCTCGGCCTGATCTCTTGTGGGCCGAGCTGTCGGCAGCACTGCTCCACTGCCGGGAGCAGCCGCCGACAGCGGCCCGCCACGGGCGTCGATCGACCGGCGCCGTTCAGCCCAGCAGTTCGAGTGCGGTCGCGGCCGTCCACGAGTGGTCGTGCACGCCCAGCGGTTCGCCGGTGATGGGTTCGTAGAACTCGGCGAACGAGTGGTCCGACAGCAGCTCGAGCATGGCGTCGCGGAGCACGGCGCGCAGGTCCCATGCACCGTCGCGGGTGGCCGCCCAGGCCAGCATCACCACGACCGGTGGCCAGATCGGTCCGTGCCACAGCTCGCGGCGCCGGAACCCGGGGCTCGACGGGGACACCATCGGCGGCAGCGGATGCCGCAGCACGGGGTGCCCCATCCAGTCCTCGCCCAACAGGATCGCGCGCTGGGCCGCCAGCAGCTCGGCGTCCCCGCCGGCGAGCAGCGGAGCGAACCCGGCCACCGTCGCCGGCTCGATCCACACACCTGCCCGCACGTCGAAGTCCCGCGCCAGCATCGTGCGCGGATCGACGGTCGCGGCCACGCCCTCGCGGAACCGGGCGGCGTCCTCCTTGAGCTCCTCCGTGACGTCGGTGCGGCCGACCTCGTCGGCGAGGCCGGCCAGCAGGTCGGCGCACGTCGCCACCACGGCCGAGACGATCACGTCGCGCACCCGGAAGTCGGCCACCTCCCGCATCGCCGTGTCCGCCCAGCCCACCGCGCGCATCTGCTCGAGCAACCAGCGCTCGCGCTCCTCCCTGGTGGCCCGCGGATGCGGACCCGACCGCGAGAGCGGGCCGTCCCAGCGCGGGGAGGCCGGGAAGGCCGACTCCCACGGATGCAGGATCTCGATCAACCCGGTCCGCTCGGGATCCCGCTCGGTCACGAACCAGCGGTGTGACGCCAGCAGCGCGTCGAACGACTCCGCGACGAACTCCTCGGCCGCCGCGAGGTCGGCGCCGCCGTTGTCGCGGCCGCGGTCCAGGATGGCGCGCACGGCGATCGGTTGGCCGGGCAACGACGAGAGACCCACCGCCTGCACGGGACCGGGTCCAGTCGCCCGGCCCTCGTCGAAGATCGACAACGGCAGCATGCCCGTGGGCCGCTGGGCCGCGAGCAGGGCGCGGACCTCGGTGATCGCGCGCGGCAGATCCACCCTGGCCAGCCCGAGCGCCGTCAGCGTGGCCTCCCAGTGCCAGCGGTGGTGCCGGCGCGGGTCCGGCTCCGCGGCGACGACGACCCGGCCGCGGTCGTTGCGGCGCAGCACCCGCGTGGCGGCGGCGCGCAGGATCGCGTCCTCGATCCGGGTCACGGGTGCATCGAATCCGACGATGCCGATCACGGCAAGCGACAACCGGCAGTCCGACCACGTCGGCGGCATACTTCGACCCATGGCTCCCGAGCAATGGTTCTGGTGCTTCGTCCACGAGAAGGTCGAACCGCTCGCGGGGTGCCGCGCCGCGGATAGGCTCGGGCCCTACCCCGACCGCGACTCCGCGGCGCACGCCGTGGAGCTCGCCCGGCAGCGCACCGCGGCCAACGACGCCGCCGACGAGGCCTGGGAGGAGCACGGCACGAGGTACGACCAGCACTGAGGTTCGATCAGCCGGCTGTCTCCGCCAGCCGCGCCAGCAGGGGGATGGTCGCGATCTTCTCCGGCGTGAGCTCGGCCCACCGCACCCCGTCGTTCGGGCGGGCTGCGCGCAGCGGGCGGCAGTCCAGCACCCGCTCCGGCGTCACGACCAGGTCGACGGGCGCGTCGTGCGCGGTCGTCGGGATCTCGCCCGGGCCGCGTACCTGCAGCTCGTGCACCGTCGTCACGACGGTGGTGTGTGCACCGATCAGCCCCGCGGCGCCGGCCAGCGCGAACTCCAGGTCGGCGAAGCCACCGCCCTTGCCGAGCCGGGCCCCGTCCGCTCCGACGGCGACGCAGCCCGTCACGACGAGGTCGACCGGCTCCAGGTCCGCGACGGCGACGCGGCGGGCGGAACGGGTGGCGCCCGCGATCGAGGCGGCCTTGCGCGGCGGGTCGGTGAGGTCGTCCGGGTCGAGCAGGAAGAACGGGTCCGCTTCGGCCAGCCGCGGCACCGCCATGTAGACGAGCTTGCCGTCCTCCAGCGCTCGTTGGCGCACCGGCAGCTGCGCCGAGTCGGGGTTGCACTTCACCGTGCGGGCGGCCTGCCACACGGGGTGGGCGCGCAGCCGCTCAGCGGCGGCCTCGGCGCCGGTGAAGTTGGAGATCCGGTTGCGGGCACCGGGGAACCGGGCGACCTTCGCGGCACTGAGCGCGGTCCACACCTCGTCGCGCAGGGCGGCCTTGGCGGCCAGCACCTCGGGATCGCCGCCGGCGTCGTGGTCGTGCCGGCGGGTGCGGCGGCCTGCTCCTGTGCCTGGCATGACCCCATCCTGCCGCCGGCGTCGCGACGGGGGTTGCCGACCCGCAAGGAAACCCTTACCCGCCCGGCAACGCACCTGCACCGTGGAGGGAGTCCGGCGGGCGGCCGTTCGGCGGATGCTTCTGCCCAGCACGACGCCGCACTGGGGAGGATCCGCGATGAGCACACCGTTCGCGCCGCAGATGGACGACGCCACCGCGCGGATCGAGGACCAGTCCTGGCCCGCCGTCGCCGAGGCCACCACCCACCTGCCCTCCCACGGCCCGAACGCCACGACGCAGTACATGGCGCCCCAGTACGGGATGCCCCAGCAGTACGCCGCGCCGCAGTGGGCTCCGCAGTACCCGCAGCCGCCGTACCCGGGCCACTTCCCGGCGCCGCAGCCCTACCACCCAGCCCCCGCACCGCAGTTCGCGCCGCCGAGCAGCGGCTGGATCACCGAGGAGGAGACGGTCCGCTACGCCGACCTGCCGTCCCCCGCGGCGACGTCCGGCCGGGCGGTCGCCGAGCAGGGCAAGCGACGCCGGCGCAACGTGTGGATCTCCCTGCTGTCGGGCGTGACCGTCGCGACCGGCGTGCTGATCGGTGGGGCCTACGTGATCGGGAACCTCAGCGACGCCCCGGCATCCGCCGTGGTCGGCGACTGCCTGGCCCGCTCCGGCGACGGCGCGGTCGTCGTGCCCTGCTCGGACGCGAAGGCGACGTTCACCGTGCTCGGGCGGCTGGAGAGCCGCACCGAGATCGAGGCGAGCATGTCGGCCTGCAGCCCGTTCCCCCAGACCACCGACGTGTACTGGCAGGGCCGGTCCGGCGCCGGCGAGCGCGGGCTCGTCCTCTGCCTGGGGCCCGCCAAGAAGTAAGAGGCCTGCAGGACGGCTGCTTTCCCGCCATCGGGGGGTGGGAAAGCAGCCGTCCTGCCACTGCGCCGGTCAGAAGTCGGTGCCGTGCACCGGGTCCCGCTCCGGCACGAACGCCGCGTCGAGGCGGGCCAGCTCGGCCGGCTCCGCGGCGAGCCGCGCGGCCGCGGCCAGTGTGCGCGCCCGCACGCAGCCGGTGACGAGGCTGCCGAGGTCGGCGACGTCCAGCGTCACCTGCGCCGCGTCCGACGTCGGCGTGCAGGTGGCACCGTCCGGGCCGCCCTGCAGCCGGAAGCGACCGCCGCGGCCGAGGAAGTCGTCCTGCACGTCGAGCACGGTGTCGACCTCCACCGCGTACCGGCGGGCCGAGAGCACGGTGGGCACGTCGAGCACCCGCGCCCACAGGCCGTCGGCCACCTCTGTGGTGGCGACGATCCGCGGGTCGGTGAGCAGCAGCGGCAGCGGGTCGTCGAGCGGGATCCGCGCGGTCACGGACCGGACGAGCTCCTGCGCGAGCAGCACGCGCCAGAGCGCGGCGTGCGACTCGTCCGTGACGGCGAAGACCTCGGCGCGCAGCGTGGGGGCCTCGCCACCCCAGTGCGACCGGTAGGTGACCCAGCCGTCCGGGTGCACGAGGTGGAACCGGCGGGTGCCGCCGCCGCGGGAGTACTCGCGGTCGTGCAGGAACCGGGCCCACCACGCCGCGCTGCGCGACACGGCTCCCGGGGTGCGGGCGACCCAGCGACGGTGGATCTCGGCGGCGTGCTCGCCGATCTCGGCGGTCTCGGCGTACCGGACGCCGCCCGGGTCGGGCGCGCCGGCGCGGAACTGCGCGAACCGCGGGTCGATCTCGACCGTCCGGTTGCGGGTGGCCTCGCCGTACCCGAACCGGCCGTAGATGGACGCGTGGCTGGCGGTCAGGATGGCCAGCGGGGTGCCCGCCTCGACGAACCCGCGCAGCTGCTCGGCCATCAGCGCCCGCAGGATGCCGCGCCTGCGGTGCGTGGCCGGGACGGACACCCAGGCCACGCCGCGGGACGGGAGCGCGGCCCCGCCGGGCAGCGTCATCGCCATGTCGTAGGCGGCCGCGACGCCGACGACCCCGTCGACCGGGTCGCCGCTGTCGACGGCGAGGAGGAAGTTCTCCGGGGGCAGCACGGTGAACGCGTCGGCCCGCTCGAGCTCGGACATCCGCGCACTGAACCCGCGTTCGTCGGCGCTGACGATCGCCGGGATGTCGTCGTCGGTGCCGGGGCGAATGATCAGGTCGGTCACAACCGCCCAGTCTGGCCGTCCGGGCCGCTGCCCGTCGACGCGATTGCGCGGACCTCCGATGAGTTCGGCGCGTGCGGGCGGTCTCTCCTCCGACATCTCGAGCCCCCGTGCGGAGGACCCCATGAGCAAGATCATCGCCGGCCTGTTCACCTCGGTCGACGGCGTCGTCGAGGATCCCCAGGACTGGCACTTCCCCTACTTCGACGACTCGGTCGGAGCGGTCGTCGGCGAGCTGATGAAGCCGCGGATGCTGCTCGGCCGCACGACCTACGTCGGGTTCGCCGAGCACTTCGGCCCGCTGGCCGGCCAGGAGTTCGCCGACCAGATGGCCGCGCCGCCGAAGTTCGTCGTCTCCACCACACTCACGTCGGCCGACTGGGGCAACGCCACCGTACTCGGCAAGGACTGGGCCGACCGGCTGCGCGAGATCAAGGCCGGCGACGGCCCTGACCTCGGCATGAGCGGCAGCGTCACGCTCATCCACTCGCTCATCGCCGAGGGCCTGCTCGACGAGCTGCACCTGCTCGTGCACCCCGTCGTGGTCGGGAAGGGTCGGCGCCTGTTCCCCGCGGACGGCCCGCACCACCCGCTTCCGCTGGCGTCGTCGACGGTGCTGGACAACGGCACCCTGCACGTGGTGTACGCCCCGGCCACGAGCTGAAAGCGGCGCAGCCGAGCAACCGCCGGGTGGGTCGGCCTTGCGGTGGTGCGGTGATCAAGGGCAAAGGGTGGCTCGTCGATCTTGCTGGGCGACATTTGCCCTTGATCACCGCCGCCCGCCGCCGCGCGGCTGCACGCCGCACCGGCGGCCGCTTCTGCCGCTGATCGGCGATCCGACCGGTCAGCCCGCCGCGGCTGCCCGATCGTTGAGGACGTCCGCGTAGACGGCGTGCAGGCGGGCGGCCCAGCCCGTCGCCGAGTACGTGGCGAGGTAGCGGGCGCGGGCGGCCCGGCCCATCGCGGCGCGGCCCTCCCCGTCGTCGGCGAGCCGGGCCAGCGCGTCGGCGAGCGCGGTCGCCGACAGCGGCACCAGCACGCCCGTCCCGGCGGTCACGATCTCCGGCACGCCGCCCACGCGCGTGCCCACGACGGGCAGGCCGGCGGCCATCGCGCGCAGCAGCGCGGTGGGCAGCGCGCCCGTCGCAGCGCTGTAGACGGCGAGGTCGGCGGCCGCGAGCAGCTCGGCGGGCGCCTGCGCCCGGTGGACGAACCGCACCCGCGCCCCCAGCTCGTCGGACGCGTCCGCGCGCGCCTCCAGCCACGGCCGCAGCGGGCCGTCGCCGGCCAGCGCCACGACGACCGGCACGCCGTCGGGCAGCGCCTCCAGCGCGTCGAACAGCAGCGCGTGCCCGCCTTCGCGGCGCATCGGTTCCGCGGCCAGCACGACGACGTCGCCGTCGTCGACCTCGAGCGCGGCCCGGCGGCGGGCGCGGACTGCGGGGTCGGCCGGGCCGGGGTCCACCACGCCGTTGGGTTCGAGCACGACGGTCGGATCGGGTCCGGCGAGCCCACGGTACCACTGGAGCTGGGTGCGCGAGATCGCGAGCGTGCGGCTCATGAACCGCTGCCTGGCGAGGATCTTGGCGCTGCGCTTGAGCCGGTCGCCGCGGTCGGCCGGGTCGTTCTCGACGCGGTGCAGCGTCGACACCGCCGGGATGCGGTTGCGGGCGGCGGCCGCGGCGCCGACCACGTCGGCCGGGGGGAGGTGGGTGTGCACCAGGTCGACGCCGCGCTCGCGCAGCAGCCGGGCGGTGCGCACCACGGCCCGCGGGTCCCACGGCCCCACGCCCAGCTCGGCCACCGGCACCCCGAGCCGGCGCAGTGCGCTCACCTGCGTGGTGTCCGACGTCGACGCGAGCGCGACGACCACCATCTCGAAGCTGCTTTCCGGGTCGAGCTCGCGGGCACCCGCCGCGAGGTCGACCAGACCGATCTCGGGGCCGCCGGGATGCAGGGTCGGGACCAGGTGGGCGATCTTCACGAGCACTCCGATGCGTGACGACGGCAAGCGGGCCAGGGCGTCGCACCGTCACGTGATCGTGTGACGAGCCGGCACGACCGGCCGCCGACCCTACCCGCGGTGGGCGGCGCCGCGCGGCACGTGACCATCGCGCGGGTGATGCGCCAGGATGGCCCGATGCACGCCGAGGAGTCAGCGCCCACTGGGTCGATCGCCTGCGGGTCCGTGGTGCTCGCCGACGTGACGAGCGAGACCGAACGCACGCTGGTGCGCGACTGGCTGCGCGCGGAGGGTCTCGACCCCGCGATGGTGCTGCCCGTGGACGCCGGAGCCCTCTCGCGGCCGCTGGGCCGGTTGCCAGGGGACACGCTGATCACCCCGGTGCGGGTCGCGTGGCTGCCGCGTGAGCGGGACGGCCAGCGCCGCGTGCACCTCTCGGACCTGATGTCGCTCACCAACCCGTGGCGGCCACCGGCCCGCGCACAGGCGCGGATCGTGCGTCGGGAGCCGGACCGGGCCGCTGTGGTGGCCGCCGAGCCGGCGACGGTCGCGGACCTGCGGCGCCGCTTCGCCACCGGGGGTGCCCAGCGCGGCGGCAGTGCGTCGGCGGCGTTCGGCGAGTTCGTCGCCCGGCAGGCCGCCCTCGCGCTGGAACGGGCCGAGCGGGCGCTCGTCGGCGACCGCTACAAGGTGCCCAAGCGCATCGTCGAGGCGGTGGAGGCGAGTCCCGAGTTCCGGCGCGAGGTCACGGAGCTCGCGGCCAAGCTGGAGATCGCCGAGGACGACGTGGCCCGCAAGGCCACCCGCGACCTGTACGGGCTGGTCGCGGCGATGAGCCCGATGGCCGTCGACGTCCTGTCCGGCGTGCTGCGACCGCTGCACTCGCGGGCGTGGAACGTGCAGGTCGACACGGACGGGCTGGAGCGGCTCCGCGAGCTCAACAAGAAGCACGCGCTGGTGTTCCTGCCCAGCCACCGCTCCTACGCCGACCCGTTGCTGCTCGCCGACGTGCTGGCCGAGCACGACTTCCCGCGCAACCACGTCCTCGGCGGGGAGAACCTCAACTTCTGGCCCGTCGGGCCGCTCGCGAAGCGGGCCGGGATCGTGTTCATCCGGCGCAGCTTCGGCGGCGACGAGATCTACAAGTTCGCGGTGCGCCAGTACTTCGGGTTCCTGCTGTCGAAGCGGTTCAACCTGGAGTGGTACATGGAGGGCGGCCGTTCCCGCACCGGCAAGCTGCGCCCGCCCAAGTACGGGCTGCTCGCCAACGTGGCGGAGGCGGTGGAGCGCGGCCGCACCGAGGACGTGTACCTGGTGCCGGTGTCGATCACCTACGACCAGCTGCGCGAGGTGTCGGCGATGGCCGCCGAGCAGGCGGGCGCCGCGAAGAAGGGCGAGGGCCTGGCGTGGCTGGCGAGCTACGCGAAGGCGCAGCTGTCACCGATCGGCTCCGCCTACGTCCGCTTCGCCGACCCGATCTCGCTCGGCACCGCGCTGAAGACCGGCCGCGACGCCGACGACTCCGATGCCGGACGCCGGCTGGCCCTGCAGAAGGTCGCGTTCGAGGTCGCCGTCGGGATCAACCGGGTCACGCCCGTCGTGGCGACGGCGCTGGTGACGCTGGCGCTGCTGGGGGTGCGCGACCGGGCGCTGACGCTCGGCCAGGTGCGGCGGGTGCTGGAACCCGTGCAGGAGTACCTGTCGGAGCGCGACCTCATGGGGTCGGCGCAGAGCCTGCACACCGACCGCGGCCTGCGGCGGGTGCTGGGTGCGCTCACCGAGTCGAAGGTGGTGACCACGTACGCGGGCGGCGAGGAGCCCGTCTACGCCATCGAGCGCGGATCGCACCTGGTGGCGGCGTTCTACCGCAACTCGGCGATCCACCACTTCGTCAACCGCGCGATCGCGGAGTGCGCGCTGCTGGCGCCGCCGCAGGAGCGGTTCGACCGGGCGCTCGCCCTGCGGGACCTGCTGAAGTTCGAGTTCTTCTTCCCCGAGCGCGAGGCGTTCCGCGCGGAGGTGGCGGCAGAGCTGAAGCGCCTGGGTGCCGGCTGGGGCGAGGAGGGCTCGAACGACGACGGGGAACAGCTGCTCGCCGCGTCCGGGTTCCTCATCGCGCACCGCGTACTGCGGTCGTTCCTGGACGCGCAGCTCGTGGTGGCGGAGCGGTTGGCCGCGCGGAACCCGCGCACTCCCGTCGTCGAGAAGGAGTTCCTCGACGAGTGCGGCGGCATCGGCCAGCAGATGCTGCTGCAGGGCAGGCTGCACGGGCCGGAGTCGCTGTCGCGGGAGCTGTTCGCGAGCGCGTTGAAGCTCGCCGCCAACCGCGACCTCGTCGACGCCGGGCGCGACGAGCTCGCGCAGCGCCGGCAGGCGTTCCTGGAGCAGATCCGGGCCACCGTCGCGACGGTCGTGCGGATCGACGAGATCGATGCCGCCCGGCGGCGTGAGGTGGTCGGCGTTGAGTCCTGAGACGTGGGACGAGGCCAGGCTGGTCGCCGAGGTCGCGGCCGGCCCGCACGGCCCGCAGATCGGCGCGTTCTTCGACTTCGACGGCACCCTCATCGACGGCTTCTCGCTGTCGGCGTTCGCCAAGCACCACCTGCGTTCCGGGCACGTCACGCCCACCGACGCGGGCCGGATGCTGCTGCTCGGCCTCCGCGGGGTCACCACCGAGGAGGACTTCGAGGAGTTCTTCGTCGCCGGCATGCGGGCGTGGGCCGGGCGCAGCGAGGACGAGCTGGCCGAGCTGGGTGAGCGGCTGTTCGTGCAGGGCATCGCCGGGTCGCTCTACCCGGAGGCGTGGCGGCTGGTGGAGGCGCACCGCCGCGCCGGCCACACCGTGGTGCTGGCGTCCTCGGCGACGCGGTTCCAGGTGGAGCCCGCGGCCCGCGCGATGGGTGTGGAGCACGTGCTCGTCACGCCGGTGGAGATCGAGAACGGGGTGGCGACGGGCCGTCCTGGCGGGCCCCCGCTGTGGCGGGCCGGGAAGGCGGCCGCGGTCACCGCGTTCGCCGCCGCGCACGGCATCGACCTGGAGCGCAGCTTCGCCTACTCGAACGGCACCGAGGACGTCCCGTTCCTGTCGACGGTGGGGGTGTCGCGGCCGCTGAACCCGGAACCGGGCCTGGCGGCGGTGGCGGAGGAACGGGGCTGGCCGGTCGTCCGGTTCACCTCGCGGGGGCGCAGCGGGGCGCTGCGGCGCGCGGTGCGCACGGTCGCCGGCGTGGGCGGCATGCTCGGTGGCTTCGGCGCCGGCGCGGTGCTGGGCCTGCTGAACGGGTCGCGCCGCGAGGGCATCGACCTCGGGATCGCGCTGGCCGGCGACCTGGGCAGCGCACTGGCCGGGGTGGAGCTGGACGTGCGCGGGGCCGAGCACCTCAACGCCCGGCCGGCGGTGTTCGTGTTCAACCACCAGAGCCAGCTCGACGTGCTGGTGCTGGCGAAGCTGCTGCGCGGTGGGTTCACCGGCGTGGCCAAGAAGGAGGCCGCGAACACGCCCGGCTTCGGCCCGATCTTCCGCTACGCCGACATGGCGTTCGTCGACCGCGGCAACACCTCCCAGGCGAAGGCCGCGCTGGCGCCGGCGGTCGAGCGGCTGCGCGACGGGATCTCGCTGGTCATGGCCCCGGAGGGCACCCGGTCGCCCACGCCCGCGCTGGGCCCGTTCAAGAAGGGCGCGTTCCACGTCGCGATGCAGGCCGGCGTGCCGATCGTGCCGGTGGTGATCCGCAACGCGGGCGAGCTGATGTGGCGCGGCGCCAGCACGATCCGGGAGGGCACCGTGCAGGTCGCGGTGCTGCCGCCGGTGCCGACCGACGGGTGGCGCACCGCCGACATCGACGAGCACGTCGCCGAGGTGCGCGGCATGTTCCTGGACACCCTCGCCGACTGGGACGGCGGCGAACGCGGCGGGAAGGTGACGGTCACACCGGGGCCGAGCGGCCCCGTGCCGGTGGCGCCGCAGTGGCGCACGTCCACGGAGATGTCGGCCGCCGAGACCGCGATCTGGCGGGCGGAGGCGGCCGACGAGCGCCTGCGCGCCAACGTGACGCTGCTGGAGCTGCTCGACCACGCCCCGGAGTGGGAGCGGTTCGTGGCGGCGCACGAGTGGGCGTCGCGGATGGTGCCGCGGATCCGGCAGCGGGTGGTGGAACCGGCGTTCGGGGTGGGTGCGCCGACCTGGGTCACCGTCGACGCGCTGGACCTGGACCTGCACGTCTCCCGCATCCGGCTACCCGCGCCGGGCACCGAGCGGCAGCTGCTGGACGCGGTGACCGCCTTCGCCGAGCCGCCGCTGCCGCGGAACCGCCCGCTGTGGCGGGCCGCCCTCGTCGAGGGCCTGGCCGGCGACGCCGCGGCGTACGTGGTGACCACGCACCACAGCGTCACCGACGGCATGGGCGTGGTGCAGCTGATGAGCCTGCTGCACAGCCGCACCGCCGAGCACGACCCCGAACGCCCCGAGCCGCCCGCGCCTATCCCGCCGCCGTCGCCGTCCCCGTCGGAGTTGCTGGTGGAGCAGGTCGGTGAGGTGGCGCGGAGCGTGCCGGCGCTGCTCGAAGGGCTGCCCAGGACGCTGTCGCGGCCGCTGTCGGCCGTGGCGCGCTCGGCGTCGGCCGCCCGGTCGCTGGGTGACGTCGTCGTCGGGCCCGCGGGCGGCTCGCCGCTGCTCGCCGGGCGCGGCGGCACCTGGCACCTGGAGACGCTCGACATCGACCACGACGCGTTGCGGGCCGGTGCCCGGGCGGCCGGCGGGTCGGTGAACGACGGGTTCCTGGCCGGGGTGCTCGGCGCGCTGCGGCACTACCACCAGGAGCTCGGCGCCGTCGACGTCGAGTCCGTGCCGATCGGGCTGCCGCTGGGCCTGCGGCCGGAGGACGACCCACAGGCCGGACGCTGGACCGCGGCCCGGTTCGACGGCCCGCTGCAGCTGGTCGATGCCGCCGACCGGGTGCGCGCGGTGCGCCGGTTCGTGCTGGGGGCGCGGGCGGGCGGGAGCGACGCCGGCGGGGCGCTCGGCCCGGCGCTGGCGTGGGTGCCCGGACCGGTGCTGGGCGCGCTGTCGGGCCGGCTCTCCGCCGGCAACGACGTGCAGGCCGCCCCGGTGCCGGGGATCGGGCACGCGGCGTTCATCGCGGGGTCGCGGATCACGCGCATGTACCCGTTCGGCGCGCTCACCGGGTGCGGCGCGACCATCACGATGGTCGTCCACGAGGGCGTGTGCTGCGTCGGGCTCAACCTCGACCGCGAGGCCGTGACGGCGCCGGAGGTGTTCGTGGCAGGGATGGTGGCGGCACTGGCCGAGGTGTCGGCGCTCGCATGACGGCGAACGAGGACGAGCTGCGGACGGACGTGCCGCACTCCGCGCGCGTCTGGAACTACTGGCTCGGCGGCGAGGACAACTTCCCCGTCGACCAGGCCGTCGGTGACGCGGTGCTGGCCTACTACCCGGGCATCGCGACGGTGGCGCGCCAGGCCCGGGAGTTCCTGCAGCGCGCGGTGCGACTGCTGGCGGGCGAGCTCGGCGTCGACCAGTTCCTGGACGTCGGCTCCGGCCTGCCGACGACGCAGAACACCCACCAGCTGGCGCAGGCTCTCGTGCCGGAGGCACGGGTCGTGTACGTCGACCACGATCCGCTGGTGCTCGCGCGGGCACGGACGCTGCTCACGGACACGTCGCCGACCGGTGCCACCGCCTACGTCGACGCCGACGTCCGCGATACGGAGCGGATCCTCGCCGAGGCACGCACCGTGCTGGACTTCGACCGCCCGATCGCGGTGATGTTCCTCGGCATCTTCGGCTACCTGCCCGATCTCGACGAGGCCCGCGCGATCGTGCGGACGATCATGGACGCGGTGCCGCCGGGCAGCTACCTGGTGGTGCGCGACCACACCGACCTGGATGCGACTGCCGGCGATGCGTCCACCGACTACACCGAGTCCGGCATGGCGCCCTACCACCTGCGCAGCGTCGACGAGCTGCGCACCTTCTTCGACGGGCTGGAGCTCGTCGAGCCGGGTTTCGTGCGGGTGGCGCAGTGGCGACCGGACCCGGGGGAGACCGTTCCGGCCACCGCCGACCACGCCGGGCTGGCGCGAAAGCCCTGACCGGTCCCGCCCCTCCGTCGAGAACGACCTTGTCGTGATCAACAGGCCCTGTTGATCACGACAAGGTCGTTCTCGACGCGTCACTCCAGCGCGGCCGGGCTGATCGTCGGCAGCACCAGCATGCCGTCGAACGCGGCGGCCACGTCCACCTCGGCGTGCAGGTGGGCGTGCCGCAGGCCCGTGGGGCGCAGGTCACCGGACCGCAGGTCGAGGAACGTCGGCTCGCCGATCGCGCCTACCGCGGCCTCGACGCTGCCGGGGGCCGGCGGGTCGAGCGGGTGCGCGTCGACGGCTATGCCGTGGCGGGCGTCGTCGTCCAGGCGGGCCAGCGTGGTCGTGCCCGCGACCGCGGTGAGGCCGAGGACCCGGTAGCCGGCGCCCAGCTCGGCAGCCAGGTAGGTGCCGGCTGACCGGACGTGGACGCCCGGCACCAGCGGGACCGGGATCCGCTGGGCGTGCCCGTTGTGCAGGAGCAGCACGATCCGGGCTCCGGGGTGGAGGCGGCGCAGCAGACGCACGCTCTCGGCCATGTAGACGTCGCGCGACGACACGACCAGGCCGCTCGCCTGACCGGACAGCAGCGCGGTCAGCTCCCGCTGCTGCTCGTCGAGCCGCAGCGCGCCGAGGGCGAGGTGCCGGGCGACCGGGTCGGCGGTGGTGGCCTCCACGTGCAGCAGCAACCGGGCCAGCGCCGTGGTGGCGGCGTCGCGCTCGGCAGGGGAGAGCGCCGCGTACCGCTCGGGCGCGGCGCCGTTGTTGGCCGCGGCGTACCGCTCGGTGGCGGCGATCGCCGCCTCCACCGGCTGGCCCGCGAGCAGGTCGAGGGCGGGTCGTGGGGTGCCGCCCGACCCGGGTACGTCCAGCCCGGCGAACGTGACGCCGCCGCGCTCGCGCAGCCACTGCAGCAGCTCCCGGGTCTCGGGGGCGTCGCCGAACCGGAAGGTGAACCCGGCCGCGGTGTCGAGGTCGGCGACCTCCCCGCGCAGCCACGCGTCGACGTGCAGCCCTTCGGCGAAGCCGCTCTCCATCGCGACCACCGTGAAACCCAGCTCGTCGACGAGCCGGCGCACCAGGTCCCGCCGCACCTCGCCGAACTCGCGGACGTGGTGGTTGTTCTCCCCGATCGCGACGACCTGCGCGTCACCGACGAACGCCGTGATGTCCATCCCGTTCCCCCCTTGCAGTGCATGATCGAGCAGTGACCGGTTCTCCCCTCGACGGGATCATCGTGGTGGCCTGCGAGCAGGCGGTGGCCGCCCCCTTCGCCACCCGCCAGCTCGCCGAGCTGGGCGCCCGCGTGATCAAGGTGGAGCGGCCGGGCTCCGGCGACTTCGCCCGCGACTACGACACCGCCGTGCACGGCCTGTCCAGCCACTTCGTGTGGCTGAACCGGTCGAAGGAGTCGGTGGCGCTCGACCTCAAGGCCGAGGCCGACACGGTGCTGCGGCTGCTGGCGCGGGCCGATGTCTTCGTGCAGAACTTCGCCCCGGGTGCCGCCGAACGGCTCGGGCTCGGCGCCGACGCGCTGCGTGCCCGCTTCCCCCGGCTGGTCACCTGCTCGATCTCGGGGTACGGCCCCGACGGGCCCTACCGCGACGCCAAGGCGTACGACCTGCTCGTCCAGGCGGAGACGGGGGTGGTGGCGGTGACCGGCACCCCGGACGAGCCGGCCAAGGCCGGGATCCCGGTCGCCGACATCGCCGCCGGCATGTACGCGTTCTCCGGCATCCTGGCCGCCCTCTACGAGCGCGAGCGCACGGGCCGCGGCCGGCACGTCGAGATCAGCATGTTCGACGCGCTCGTCGAGTGGATGGGCTTCCCGCTGCAGTACACCGCCGGCAGCGGGTCGGCGCCGCAGCGGGCCGGGATCAGCCACGCCGCCATCGCCCCGTACGGCGCGTTCGCCGCGGGCGACGGCGGCGAGGTCGTGCTCGGCATCCAGAACGAGCGCGAGTGGGCGGCGTTCTGCGCGCAGGTGCTGCAGCGGCCCGAGCTGGCCACCGACCAGCGGTTCGCCACCGGCGCGGCCCGGTTGGCCAACCGACCTGCGCTGCACGCCGCGATCGACGCCGTCTTCGCGCAGCTCACGGCCGCCGAGGTCGTCGCCCGGCTGGACGCGGCGCGGATCGCGAACGCCCGCCGCCGCGAGGTCGAGGACGTGCTCGACCACCCGCAGCTCGTCGCGCGCGAGCGGTGGACCGAGGTCGACTCCCCGGCCGGGCCGGTACGGAGCCTCCGGCCCCCGCTGGAGCCCGCGCACCTCGGCCCGATCCCGGCGCTCGGCGAGCACACCAACGCCGTCCGCGCCTGGCTGGACGAGCCCACGTCGCGCTGAGACCCGACGTCTAGGCGGGGCGGGCGTCCAGCGGTACCGAGGTGGCGAGCGCTGTGTCGGGGAACAGGTCGATGCGGCTCAGCGACGGCGCGACGACCACGCGCAGGTCGGTGCCGCGCGGCGGCAGCGAGTCCAGCGCGACGTGCACGGATCCGCTGGTCCAGACGGGGATCCCGGCCAGCGTGCCGGCCGTGGCGGAGTGCACGTGGCCGCCGACCACGATCCGCACGTCGGTGCCGGCGAGGACGGCGCCGAGCGCGGCCCGGTCACGCAGTTCGATCTCCCGGGCGGCCGCCAGGCCGTGCGGCAGCGGGGCGTGGTGCAGCGCGAGCACGGTGCCCGCCGGCGCCGGCTCGGCCAGCTCGGCGCGCAGCCATTCCAGCTGGGCCGGCCGCAGCTCGCCGTGCCCTTCGCCGGGCACGGTGCTGTCCAGTACCACGACCCGCAGCCCGTCCAGCCACGTGACGTGGTCGAACGGCGAGTCGTCCGCGGCCAGCCCGGCCAGCTCGACGCGCAGGGCCGTCCGGTCGTCGTGGTTGCCGGCGACCAGCACGACCGGTACCGGGACCTGCTCCACCACGCTCCGCAGCCGCCGGTACTCCGCCGGCCGGCCGTGCTCGGTCAGGTCGCCGGTGAGCAGGACGGCCGTGACCGGGCGTGCCGCCGTCACGGCGGCGAGCGCCCGTTCGAGCACGGGCAGCGTGTCGCCCGTCGGCCACGGGTCGTGCTCCTCGCGGACGTGCAGGTCGGTCAGCTGGATCAGCGTGTGCGTGGGTTCCACCCGACCGATCCTGCTAGCCGAACAGGTGGGCGAGCACGTCCTTTGCGACGATGCCCAGCCCGAACAGCACGATCAGCGTCACGACGGCGAGGCAGGCGTACCCGACGGCCGTGCCGGCGGCCGGGCTGAGCGCGCTCTGCGGCCCGCTCTCCCGCGCCGAGAAGCCGACCATCGCGAACGCGACCAGCGCGACCACGATCACCGTCACCGCCAGCGAGACACCGGCGACCAGCAGCAACGCACCCCAGTTGATCGTCATTGCGGTGCCCCTCTCAGGCCGCGGCCGCGACCGGCTGCTTGCCGGCGGGCACGTCGTTGACGTTGTCGGCGGTGACCGGCTTGCGGCGGGACGCGGCGAAGATCCCGCCGGACAGCGCGACCACGACGAGGACGACCAGCACCGTGCCCAGCGCGCCCGTGTTGGTGACGAGCGCGGCGATGGCCCCGACCGCCGCCGCGGCGGGCAGCGTGAGCAGCCACGCGAGCGCCATCTGCCCGGCCACGCTCCAGCGGACGGTCGCGAGGCGTCGACCGGCGGCTGCGCCGAAGATCGAGCCGGACGCGACCTGCGTGGTGGACAGCGCGAAGCCGAGCGAGGACGACGCCAGGATCAGCACGCCGCTGGTGGTCTCCGCGGCGAAGCCCTGCGGCGTCTCGATCTCGCCGACCCGCTTGCCCAGCGTGCGGATGATCCGCCACCCGCCCAGGTAGGTGCCCAGCGCGATCGCCGCCGCGCAGACGAACTTGACCCAGAACGGCACCCCGTCGGCGGGGGTCAGCAGCTGCGCACCGATAAGGGTCAGCGTGATCACGCCCATGGTCTTCTGCGCGTCGTTCGTGCCGTGGGCCAGCGCGACCATCGAGGCCGACACGATCTGCCCGGCCTTGAAGCCGGCGCGCACCGTGTTCTCCCCGCCCCGTTCGGCGATCCGGTAGCCGATGTAGGTGGCGACGAGCGCCACGATCCCGGCGACGATCGGGGAGAGGACGGCCGGCAGCAGGACGGCGGTGATGATCCCGCCGAACTTGATGGCGCCGGTGCCCAGCGCCACCAGCATCGCGCCGATCAGGCCGCCGAACAACGCGTGCGACGAGCTGGACGGCAGCCCGAGCAGCCAGGTCAGCAGGTTCCACAGGATCGCGCCGCACAGCCCGGCGAAGATGATCTGCGGGCCGATCCCGCTCGCGATGATCTGGTTCTGGTCGAACAGGTCCTTCGAGATCGTCGTCGCGACGGTGACCGACAGGAAGGCACCGACGAAGTTCAGCGCGCCCGCGATGATCACGGCCGTGCGCGGTTTCAGCGCGCCGGTGGCGATCGACGTGGCCATCGCGTTGGCCGTGTCGTGGAATCCGTTCGTGAAATCGAACGCCAGCGCGGTCACCACGACCACGACGACGATCAGGGTGAGATCCATCGAGGCGCCCCTCCTTCGGGTGTCGGAGCGACGCTACGAGGCCGGAACGAACGGAACGTGAACGCGCAACCACATCCAGGAAGGGGCGAATCGGGCGAAAGCGCGATTCAGGAGAACGTCACCACGGGGACGGCTGGTAGTCCTTGAGGAAGCAGCCGCAGAGGTCCTCGCCGGCTTCGCCCCGGACGATCGGGTCGTACACGCGGGCTGCCCCGTCGACCAGGTCCAACGGTGCGTGGAAGCCCTCCTCGGCCAGCCGGGCCTTGGTCGGGTGCGGCCGCTCGTCGGTGATCCAGCCCGTGTCGACGGCCGTCATGAGGATCCCGTCCGTGGCCAGCATCTCACCGGCGCTGGTGCGGGTGAGCATGTTCAGGGCGGCCTTGGCCATGTTGGTGTGCGGGTGGCCGGGGCCCTTGTACTTGCGGGAGAACTGGCCCTCCATCGCCGACACGTTCACCACGTACTTCCGCCGGGCGGGCGCGGCTGCCAGCGCCGGCCGCAACCGGCTGACCAGCAGGTACGGCGCCGTCTGGTTGCACAGCTGCACCTCGAGCAGCTCGAGCGGGTCGATCTCGTGCACCACCCGGCTCCAGCTGTTCGCCGCCGCGGTGTCGGGCACCAGACCGCCCGCGTCGACGGCGGCCTCCAACGTGGGCGTGGCGGCGGTCAGGGCCAGCGCCGTGACGGCGTGCGCGGGGATCGCCGCACCCTGCTCCAGCGCGTGCGGGTGCGCGGACCCGACGTGGCCGAACGTGATGGTCTCGACGAGCTCCGGAGCCGGTTCCTGCTCGGCCGCGGCCAGCGCCGCGTACGAGCCGGGTGGGCGGCGGACCGTCTGCGCGGCGTTGTTGATCAGGATGTCGAGGTGCCCGCGGCTCGCGACGTCGTCGGCGAGCGCGACGACCTGGGCGGGGTCGCGCAGGTCGATGCCCACCACGCGCAGCCGGTGCAGCCAGTCGGCGCTGTCGGGAAGGGCGGCGAACCGGCGCACCGCGTCGTTCGGGAAGCGGGTCGTGATCGTCGTCTCGGCGCCGTCACGCAGCAGCCGCAGCGCGATGTACATGCCGATCTTGGCCCGGCCGCCGGTGAGCAGCGCGCGGCGGCCGGTGAGATCGGTGCGCGCGTCCCGCTTGGCGTGGTGCTGGGTGGCGCAGGTGGGGCAGAGCTGGTGGTAGAACGCGTCGACCAGCGTGTAGCGCTGCTTGCAGACGTAGCAGGCGCGGGCCACCCGCAGCTCGCCCGCGACGGGCCCGGCCGCCCGCGCGGACAGCGGCAGGCCGGCCGTCTCGTCGTCGATCCGGCCGGGGGCGCCGGTCGCGGTGGCCGCCGTGACGGCACGGTCCGCGGCCAGTACCTCAGCCCGCTTGGCCGCGCGGCGCTGCTTGCGCACCGCCTTGAAGATGCGGGCCGTCGCGCGCCGCACGGCGACCGCGTCGGGGTGGTCCTCCGGCAGGTCCTCGACCGCGGACAGCACGGCCAGCGCCGTGCGCAGATCGGCGGGGTCGATGCCGGGAAGGATCCCCGGGTCGAGCAACGTCATGCCTGCAGTTTCTCCTGAGGGCTCGGCGGCGCCGCCGCCGGCCTGCGGGGGCCGCGCAGGAACGCGATCCGCGGCATGCCCTCGGCGATGTCGTCGACCATGCCCTCCACGCGGGCGAAGCCCTCGGCCAGGCCCGAGGTGAGCTGCGGCAGCCGCGAGAACTCGACGACCAGCTCGACCACGACGCGGAGGACGGCGAACGCCACCGCCGCGCCGATCGGCACCACGACCAGGGCGATCAGCCCCAGCCACCAGGCGAGCAGGAACGCGCCGACGACCAAACCGATCGCGGCCACCGCCAGCGCGCCGACCAGGCCCAGGTAGATCAGGGGGAGCAGGCGCGGGGTCATCCTGGTCTCGAACGAAGGGTCGAGCACGTCGCGAACCTTCATGGTGCTAACTGTAGCAAGCGATCAGCTAACGGGGTTCTCCGGCCACGCGTGCTTGGGGTAGCGGCCGCGCAGCTCCGCCCGCACCAGCGGGTAGCCGGTCGTCCAGAACGACGCGAGATCGCTCGTCACGGCCGCCGGCCGGCCGGCCGGGGAGAGCAGGTGCAGGACGAGCGGCAGCCGTCCGCCGGCCACGGCCGGTGTCGACGTCGCCCCGAGCAGTTCCTGCAGCTTGACGGCGAGCACCGGTGGGTCGGCGGAGTAGTCCACGGCGTACTTCCGGCCGGACGGCAGTTCGACGCGCTCGGGCGCCAGCTCGTCCAGCCGCCCGGCCGTGCGCCAGTCGAGCAGGGCGCGCAGCAGCGGCGCGACGTCGATCTTCGCCAGGTCGGCGCGGGTGCGGGCGCGGCCGAGGTGCGGGGACCACCATTCGTCGGGTTGGCCCGTCAGTGCATCATCGCTCACATCGGGCCACGGATCGCCCAGCACCCTGTGCAGCGTCGCGATCCGGTCCCGGAGCGAGCGCGCGTGCGCGGTCCAGCGCAGCAGGCCGGGGCCCTCGGCGCGCAGGCCGGCGAGCAGCGCGGCGCGCAGCCGGTCGGGATCCGGGCGGTCCAGCCGGCGCTCGTCGAGCACGATCGCGCCGAGGCGGCGCACATGCCGGGCCACGACGTCGCCGCGCTCCCACGCCACCTCGTCGTCCTCGGTGAGCAGGGCGGGGGCGGCCAGCTCGGCCAGCTCACGATCCGCCGCCGCGGCCAGCCGCACCCGGCCGTGCACGGCACCGGGTGTCCGGTCGGCCACGGCGACGGCCAGCCACTCCTGGCCGGTCAGCGGGCTGCCCGCGGCCAGCTCGACCGCGGTGCCGCCGGCCAGGAGGTAGACGTTCCCGCCGCCCGGACGCCGCCGGGCCAGCCGCTCTGGCTGGGCCAGCGCCACGACCAGCGCCGACGATCGAGCGCCCGGCGCGGCGGCGTCCGGCACGCGGTCCTCGAGGCGCCGCACTTCCTGCCGCCAGCGCCCACCTCGACCGCGGAGGGCGCGCAGGGCCGTCTCGACGTCGTCGGTGTCGGTGACCGAGTCGTCGTCGAGCAGCGCGACGACCTCGGCGGCCAGCCGGCGGCCGACCAGCGCGGACCCGTCCAGCAGGGCCCGCCCGAGCCGCGGGTGCAGGCCGAGGGCGGCGATGCGGCGGCCGCGGTCGGTGATCGCGTCGCCGTCCAGCGCGCCGAGGGCGCGCAGCACCTCCTGGCCGGCGCGCAGCGGGCCGTCCGGCGGTGGGTCCCACCAGGAGAGGCCGGAACCGTCGGGCGTGCCCCACTCGGCGAGGTCGAGGGCCAGCCGGGTGAGGTCGGCGGTGCGGATCTCCGGCTCCGGATAGCGCGGCAGCAGCTCGCCCTCCGGCCAGCAGCGCAGGACCCGACCCGGACCCTCCCGGCCGGCCCGCCCGGCGCGCTGGTCGGCGACCGCGGCCGACACCCGCACGGTGACGAGGCCGGCGAGACCCCGGCGGTGGTCGGTGCGCGGCACGCGAGCCAGTCCGGCGTCGACGACGGCGCGCACCCCCGGCACGGTGAGGCTCGACTCGGCGACGGCCGTGGCCAGCACGATCCGCCGCCGTGGGCCCGGGGTGAGCGCCCGGTCCTGCTCCGCAGCCGGCAGCCGGCCGTGCAGGGGCAGGACGTCGGCGTCGAGACTGCCGAGGGCGGTCTGGGTACGCCGGATCTCGGCGGCGCCGGGGAGGAACGCGAGCACGTCGCCCGGGCCGTCGAGCAGCGCCCGGACGGCGCGGGCCACGCACGCCTCGACCCGCTCGCCGCGCACCGGCGGCAGGTACCCGGTCTCGACGGGGAAGGCGACGCCCGGCACCTCGATGACCGGCCCGGCGAGCAGCTCGGCCAGGCGGCCGGTCGCGACGGTGGCCGACGTGGCGAGCAGGCGCAGGTCCGGCCGCAGCCCGGCGCGGGCGTCGAGCAGGAGCGCGAGCAGCAGGTCGGCGTCGAGGTGGCGCTCGTGGCACTCGTCGAGCACGACGGCGGCGATGCCGGCCAGCTCGGGGTCCGCAGCCAGCCGGCGTAGCAGCAGACCCGACGTGACGACCTCGACGCGGGTCCGCGCGGACGCCTTGCGGTCACCGCGCACCGCGTACCCGACGGTCTCGCCGACCCGTTCGCCGAGCAGCGCGGCCATGCGGGCGGCGGCCGCCCGGGCGGCGAGCCGCCGGGGCTCGGCCACGAGCACCCGCCCTTCCCCCGTCGCGGCGAGCGCCAACGGGACGAGCGTGGTCTTGCCGGTACCGGGCGGCGCGACGAGCACGGCGGCGCCGTGCTCGTCGAGGGTGGCGGTGATGCGGTCGAGGTGCCCGCGCACGGGCAGGTCGGGCAGGGCCGGCAGTTTCACGACGTCACACACCCAGTGCGGTCCTCACACACGCTGCAGCATGTGTGACGACCGCACTCGGTGTGTGACGTCACTGCTCCAGCTCGGCGAGGCGGGCTCGGGCCCGTTCCGCGCGGGCCGTCGCGGCGCCGGCGGCCCTGGCCGACTCCTTCGCCGTCGACGCGGCCGCGCGGGCCGCAGCCGCGGTGGTGCGTTCCTTCTCGCGGGCCTCCTCCAGCTCGTGCACCAGGTCGGCGACGTGCTCCTTGGCGTCGGCGTGGGCGGACTCGGCGTCCTCGCGGGCGGCCTCGTCCTCGTCGCGCTGCGCGATCGCGGCCGACTCCGCCGCCTCCGCGTCCTCGACGGCCCGGCGCCGCTCGGCCAGCTCGCGCTCGCGGCGCTCCCGCTCGGCCTTGCCCGCGTCCGCCGGCTCCGGCTCGGGGGCGGGTTCGCGCGGCGCAGGTGGCGCCGGCCGGGTGGCCCGGGTGGGCACGGCGTCGGGGTCGCTCGGCGGGCCGAACCCGCTGTAGGCGATGGTGCGGGTGAGCTGGCCCGAGCGCACCTCGTCGGCGACGGCGGGGTCGGCCAGTGCGGCCTGCAGGATCTCCTGCAGCTCGCGCAGCACCGACTCGCCGGCGTTGTCACCGGACTCGTACGCGAGCCGGCCGGCCTCGCGAGCCATCGCGGCGACGAGCCGGTTGCGCTGCGAGGACAGCGCCCGCAGCTGCGGCCCGTCGAGTGTGCGCTGGGCGTCGGCCAGGTCGCCGCCGAGCGCGAGCAGCCCGTCGAGCTGCTCGCCGCGCTTGCGGGCCAGCAGGTTCGCCAGCCACGCGGCCTTCGTCGGGCGGCGCAGGCGCGCGATGGCCTTGGCCAGGTCCTTGTCGCCGTCGGCCTTCGCCGCGGCGACGGCGTCGTCGCGGATGGGCACGAACTCGTCGGGCCGCGCCTCGTACAGGCGATCGACGACCTCTTCCAACGTCATGTGATCGGTACCGCCGTCCCGCTGACGCCCACACCCGAGGTCGCGTCGAACACGTCGACGGTGATCAGGCTGGGCCGCCCCATGTCGACGCCCTGGTGGATCGTGATCCGGGTGGGCGGGGTGATCAGGCCGAGCCCGCGAAGGTAGCCGGCGAACGCGGCCGCGGCCGCACCGGTGGCCGGGTCCTCCACCACGCCACCGGGCGGGAACGGGTTGCGCGCGTGGAACACCGTCTCGGACTCGCGGTGCACCAGCGCGACCGTCGTCCAGTCGCGGGCGGCCATGAGCGCGCCGAGCCGTTCGAAGTCGTAGTCCAGGTCGGCCAGCCGTTCCCGCGTCGCCGCCGCGAGCACCGGGTGCGATGCCCCCGCGTAGGCGACGCGCGGCGGCAGCGCCGGGTCGAGCTCGCCGCTGCTCCAGCCCAGCGCGGCGAGCAGCTCGTCGACGTCCTCCTCCGCGATCTCCGAGGTCCGCGGCGGGACGCTGACCAGCGTCGCGACGGTGCCGTCCGCTCCCTTGACGGTCTGCACCGGCACCTCGCCGACCGGCGTCATCAGCCGCAGCAGCCCCGTCCCGTTCCGGTCGGCGTGCGCGACGGCCGAGGCGATCGTCGCGTGCCCGCAGAACGGCACCTCGGCGAGCGGGCTGAAGTACCGCACGTCGACGACGCCGACACCCCTGTTGACCAGGAACGCGGTCTCCGAGTACCCGACGTCGGCGGCGACCGCCTGCATCTCGGCCTCGGTGGCCCCGGAGGCGTCGAGCACGACCCCGGCCGGGTTGCCACCCGCGGGATCGGTCGTGAACGCCGAGTAGCGCAGCACCTCCATCAGCGCTGCTGTCCGGCCAACCGCGACTGGATGGTCTGCTGCAGCTGCTGCAGCCCGGGGATGCCCAGCGTCTGCACCTGGCCCTCCAACTGGCGCAGCAGCTGCGGGTCGGAGACCCCCTTCTCGCTCGACTGCAGCAGCACCGTGCCGGCGCCGGTGAAGTCGAACTGGCGTTCCTCTCCCGAGTTCGAGCCGAAGAAGCCCATGGCGGCGCCGAGGAAGCCCTGCATCCAGTTGGCGTCGTAGTGGTGCGACGGCGACGGGCAGTCGGCCCAGCCGACGAGCGCGTCCGGGTCGACCCGGATCGGCGGCTCCGCGAAGATCACCGGCCCCGAGCTGGACGCGAGGAACTTGCCCGTGCCGATCAGCGTGAGGAACCCGGGCACGATCGACTGCTTCAGCTCCAGCGTCGCGTCGAACGCCAGCAGGTTGGCCGCGCGCAGCGTCAGGTTGCCGTCGTCGAGGTCGTAGCTGTTGATGTCGTAGCCGCGGTCGCCGAGGATCAGGTGCCCCGACCCGTTGGCCACCACCCAGTCACGCGTGTAGAGCGGCGCGGAGAACCGCGTCGCCACCATGCCCGCCAGGCTGGTGGCCGCGAGCGGCTCGAAGCGGATGCCCTGGCTGTGCGGCGCCGGGTAGTAGGCGATCATGCGGCCGGTCTGCATGAACAGCTGCCCGTCGAGCTTCACGCAGTACGCGTAGTGGTTGCCGGGGATGTTGTCGTTGTCCGGCAGGGTCATGGGGTTCAGCGGGGCAGGGGGTGCGCCGTCGCTCATATCTTCTGCTCCGATGCCTGGACGTAGACGGTGCCGGTGCCGGTGCACTTGAGCTGGATGGCCTCGCCGGAGCCCCGGCCGACGGCGTCGCGCCAGCCCACGGACGCCGAGATGTCGACGTTCACCTGCCCGACGTGCGCGACGTAGGCCTGCGGGTCGACCGAGACCGGCCCCATCGGCCCGACGGGGACGGCGATCGTGCCGCCGTGCGAGATGACCGCGGCGGTGCCGTAGCCGTGCAGCTGCGTGGTGAACAGGCCCTGCCCGCTCACCGCCCCGCGGACGGCGCCGCGGATGCCGCCCTGCTGGCCGAGGAACACGACCGTGGACTGCAGCGCGGCGTCGTGGGCGAGCAGCCGGTCGGCCTCCACCGACAGCGGTCCGCTGCCGTCCAGCTCGATGATCGTGACGTAGAGGCCGCGGAAGCCGTAGTAGACGCTGCCCTGGCCCTGGGCGACCATCATCGCCACCTGCTCGCCGGACATCATCCGGCCGGCGAACCCGCCGACCCCGCCGCCGCCCATGTGCACCGGCGAGAACGAGACGGCGCCGGTGTAGGCGAGCATCGCGCCACGGCGGGCGAGGATCTCCCGGCCGGGCTCGACGGTCGTGGAGACGACCTTGCTGTTGACGCTCGAGAAACCCATGTCAGCGCTCCTCGGGCTGGATGTAGACGACACCCTGGCCGTCGAACCGCAGGGAGAACGCCTCGCCGCTGGACTCGCCGATCAGGTTGCGCCACGACACGTCGGTGACCACGGTCTGGTTGAGCTGGCCGCGGCTCGCGATGAACGCGTCCTTGTCGACCACCAGCGGGAACTGCGGCGTGACCTCCAGCGCGATCGGCGGCCCGCCCGCCGACAGCAGGGCCACCGTGCCGTACCCCGTGACGGACGTCGTGAACAGGCCCTGGCCCGACGACATCCCGCGGATCCCGGAGAACGCGACGTCGGTGGTGAGCTTGTCCGAGAGCGCGAGCAGTTGCTCCGACTCGGCCTTGAGCGTGTCGCCCTGCAGCTCGACGAGTATCACGTCCATCGCGTCCTTGGCGAACCACACCGTGCCGCTGCCGGAGCAGGTCATCAGCGGCAGCGACTCGCCCGTGGCGCGCCGCTTGATGCCCGCCATGAACCCGTCGCCGCCGCCCATGCCGGCGTTCTTGAACTGCACCTGGCCCGTGTAGGCGACCATCGAGCCCGTCGACGCGCGGACGGCGTCGCCGGAGATGTCCACCGCCAGCATGCGGGGACTGTCGAGCCGGAACGACTGCATGGCCGCGATCCTGGCACAGGACCGGACCGATCGGACACGATCACCTGCCACCATGGCCGGCGTGCGCGAGGACGCCGAGCGGATCCAGCCCGAGACCATCGAGCAGTGGCGGGCCTGGCTCGCCGAACACCACGCCCGCGGCAGCGGGGTGTGGCTGGTGACGTGGAAGGCATCGGCACCCGGCCCCACCCTCGGCTACGAGGAATGCGTGGAGCAGGCGCTCTGCTTCGGCTGGGTCGACAGCAGCGCCCGCGGCCTCGACGAGCAGCGGACGATGCTGTGGTTCGCCCCGCGCCGGCCGGGCAGCGGTTGGGCACGCACCAACAAGGCGCGCATCGAACGGCTCACCGCCGCCGGGCTGATGGCGCCGGCCGGGCAGGCCGTGATCGACGCCGCGCGCGCCGACGGCTCCTGGACGCTCCTCGACGACGTCGAGGACCTCGTCGTGCCACCGGACCTCGCCGACGCGCTGGCGGCCGTGCCTCCGGCCCGGGAACGCTTCGACGCGTTCCCGCCGTCGGTGCGCCGGGCGATCCTCGCCTGGATCGTGACTGCGAAACGGCCCGCGACCAGGGCGTCCCGCATCGCGACGACCGCCGAGAAGGCCGCGCGCGGGGAGCGTGCGCAGGGCTGAGGAAAAAACTCCGGAAAAAGTTCGGCGGACGTGTCGAACGGCGTCGTGCCCGTTCGTGGCCATGGTGAGAGAGCGGCAACCGCGCCGGTCTCCCCAACCACCGGAGGTCCCCATGTCCACCGCCACCGTCTCCGCCGCCCGCACCGCCGCTGCCGCCCCGTCGTACGGCTCCCTGCTGCTCTCCGGGGCGGCCGCCACCGTCGGCGCGGCCGTCGCCACCGCGCTCGTGGCCGCCGCCGGTCAGGCCGTCGGCATCAGCACCGCCGTCGCGGGACAGGAGATCCCGGCGTCCGGGTTCGGCGTCATGACGGTGATCTTCGCGGTGCTCGGCCTGGTCATCGCCACCGCGCTGCGCCGGTTCGCCCGTCGCCCGCGCACCGCGTGGCTGCGCACCACCGTCGTGCTGACCGCGCTGTCGTTCGTGCCCGACGTGCTCGCCGACGCCGCCGTGTCGACCAAGGTCCTCCTGATGGTGACCCACGTCGTGGCGGCTGCCATCGTGATCCCCGCCGTCGCCCGTCGGCTGTCCTGACGATGAAGGAGCCTTTGCCGTGCACTACCTGCTGAGCGTCATCAACGACGAGAGCCTGCCCCCGCTGAGCGACGCCGACCGGGACGCCAGCTTTGCGCGGACCGGCGAGGTCAACGACGAGATGAAGGCGAAGGGCGTCTGGGTGTTCGGCGGGGGGTTGCTGAGCTCGGACAACGCCACCGTCGTCAAGGTGCAGAACGGCACGGCCACGACGACCGACGGGCCCTTCGCCGAGACGAAGGAACAGCTGGGCGGGTTCTGGGTCATCGAGACCGACGACCTCGACGAGGCACTGGCCTGGGCGGAGAAGGCGACCGTGGCCTGCGGGGCCCCGATCGAGGTGCGCCCGTTCGACGGGCTCGCCTGAGCGGCGCGCGATGGATCGCACGGACATCTCGGCCGTCTACCGCGACGAGTACGGCCGCTGCGTCGCCACCCTGACCCGCCTCCTCGGCGACATCGGGCTCGCCGAGGAGGCCGTCCAGGACGCGTTCGCGGTGGCCGTGGAGAAGTGGGAGGTCCTGCCGCCCAACCCGGGCGCCTGGATCGTCACCACGGCGCGCAACCGGGCGATCGACCGGATCCGCCGCGAGTCCACCCGCGAGGCCCGCCACGTGCAGGCCCTGATGCTGCAGCAACCCGACGAGCCGGAGGAGGAGGTGGGACCGGTGCGTGACGACCAGCTGCGCATGATCTTCACCTGCTGCCACCCGGCACTCTCCCCGCTGGCGCAGACTGCGCTCACCCTGCGCCTGCTCGGCGGGCTGGAGGTACCCGAGATCGCCCGCGCCTACGTGGTGCCCGAGGCCACCATCTCCCAGCGCATCGTGCGGGCCAAGAAGAAGATCCGCGACGCCGCCATCCCGTACCGCGTGCCCGAGGCGGCGGAGCTGCCCGACCGCCTGCCGCCCGTGCTCACCGTCCTCTACCTGATCTTCAACGAGGGCTACGCGGCGTCGACGGGCCCGCTGCTGCGCACCGACCTGTGCCAGGAGGCGATCCGCCTGGCCCGCGCACTGGCGGACCTGATGCCCGACGAGCCCGAGGTGCTGGGGCTCCTCGCACTGCTGCTGCTCAGCGAGGCCCGCCGCCCGGCCCGCGTCGACCCGTGTGGTGAGCTGGTGCGGCTCGCCGACCAGGACCGCAGCCTCTGGAACGCCGAGCTGATCGCCGAGGGCCACGAGCTGGTCCGCCGCTGCCTGCGCCGCGACCGGCCCGGCCCGTACCAGATCCAGGCCGCGATCAACGCCGTGCACACCGACGGCCCGGCCACCGACTGGACGCAGGTGCTCGCCCTCTACGACCAGCTCCTCCAGCACGTCCCGACGCCGATCGTCGCGCTCAACCGGGCCGTGGCCGTCGCCGAGGTGCACGGGCCCGCGGCCGCGCTCGCCGCCGTCGACGAGCTCGACATCCCCGGCTACCACCTGCTGCCCGCCACCCGGGCCGACCTGCTCAGCCGCCTCGACCGCCACGACGAGGCCCGGGCCGCCTACGACGCCGCCATCGCGCTCGCCGGCAACGAGACCGAACGGGCGTTCCTGCAACGTCGCCGCGCGGAACTCTCCTGACCTGGGAGCATTGCGGGCATGGCCATCCGCGTCCGCGACACGTTCTCCCAGGTGCTCGGCGAGCTGCGCCACGAGCCCACCGCGAAACGGGTGCGTGCATTCGTCGGCGACGAGGTCGTCGTCGACACCACCGAGGCGGAGCTGTTCTGGGAGCCGCGCCGGGTGGTGCCCTGCTACGCGGTGCCGCTCGCCGCGATCCGCACCGCGGTCGTCGAGGGGGCGGAGGTGGACGGCAGCGGCAGCGACCTGGTCGGCCTGCGCCTGCCCGCGGTGTCGGAGCGGCCGGTGCTCGACCCGTCCATCCCGTTCGCGGTGCACACCACCCCCGGCCGGGTGCTCGACGTCGGCGGCCGCGCCGGGTTCGCCCCGGCCGAGCTGCCCGGCTACGTGGCTCTCGACTTCGCCGCGTTCGACGCCTGGTTCGAGGAGGAGCGGCCGACCGTCGGGCACCCGCGCGACCCGTTCCACCGCATCGACGCGCTGCCCTCCACCCGGTCGGTCCGCATCGAGCACGACGGCCAGGTGCTGGCCGAGTCGAGCCGGCCGGTGCTGGTGTTCGAGACGATGCTCCCGACGCGGTTCTACCTTCCCCGGGACGACGTGCGCGCCGCCCTGGAGCCCAGCCCCACCCGGACCACCTGCGCCTACAAGGGGCACGCGAGCTACTTCACCGCGGCCGGGCTGCCCGACATCGCCTGGAGCTACCCCGAACCGCAGGAGGAGCTGACACGGCTCCGCGACCTCGTCTGCTTCTTCGACGAGCGCCTCGACGTGACGGTCGACGGGGTGGCCCGCCCCCGCCCGGTGACCCCCTGGTCGTAGAGGGGATCACACGACGGGGATCGTCGCAGGTGGTGCCGGGTGGGGGCGACCGCGTCAGACTGTGGTGTGCCCGCTGACCAGTTGCGCCCGGACGACGCCGCGATCCGTCGCGCGCTGGCCGAGTGCATGACGCTGGTCGACATCGACGACGCGATGGGGTGGGCGCCCGGAACGGCCAGGCGACGCCGGTGGCGCTCGGCCGAGCAGGGCGGTCTGCCCAACGCCGACGCCGAGATCGGCGGCGTGGCCCTGTGGTTCCGGCGCACGATCGAGGAGTGGGGATCCCGTCCACGTCAGGCGGCGCGCGGTCGAGGGCGCCCCCGCGGAGGTGACATCGCCGTCACCGCGACCGATCCGCCGGCAGCGGAACCGGCCGATCTCCCCGACGAGCACCCGGAGCCGCCGAGCCCACCTGCACCGGAACCCCGCACCGCCCTGCCGCCGCCGGACGTGCCGGCAGCGGCCACGCCGGAACCGGTGGCCGCAGCCGAACGACCGGCCGAGCAGGACGCGCCACCGCTGGTGCCCGTCGACGATCTGGCGGAGGTGGCGTCGGGCCTGGACCTCGCCGTCGGGCAGACCGTGATCGCGGAGGTGCGCGGGGCGTGGCGAGAGGCCGTGGTGACGCACCGCGACCGGACGACGGTGCTGGTCGAGTACCAGCTCGACCCCGCCCCGCTCGGCGCTCGTGGCCAGCGCGTCGGGATCGACCGCGTGCGTCTCCCACCCGACGGCAGGTGAGGTCGCCGTGGGTCAGCTGGTGATGTCCTTCCTCGTGAACCGCCACACCGCGAGCCCGCCCAGCACGGTGGCGTAGAGCAGCGAGGAGAAGACGCCGCGGGTCATCGCGTCCCAGTCCACGTCGGTGGCCAGCAGGTTGGCCCAGGCCGTGCCGTAGTGGGTGGGCAGGTAGTCGCGCAGGCCTTCCAACGCCGTGATCTGGTCGAGGATCTGCGACACGATCGCCACCATCACGGTGCCGCCGACGGCGCCGAGCGGCGCGTCCGTGGACACCGACAGGAGCAGCGCCAGCCCCGCCACCCAGCCCAGGTACAGGACGAGGTAGACGGCGCCGAGCAGCACCCGGCCAGCGCCCGTCCAGAAGGGCAGGGACTCGCCGGTGGGGCTGACGAGGTCGTCGGCTCCGTACGCGAGCGCGCCCACGACGAGCGCGACGAGCGGCAGCAGCACGATCGCGGCGAACGACAGCAGCCCGGCGACGATCGCCTTCTGCCGCACCAGCCGGGCCCGGGGGATGGGCGCGGCGAGCAGGTAGCGCAGGCTCGACCACGACGCCTCGGACGCGACCGTGTCGCCGAAGAACAGCGCCACCACCACGACGAGCAGGAACGACGCCGAGGCGAACAGCGTGAACACGGCGAAGTTGGGGCCGCTGCCCTTGGCGAGGTCGACGAGGCTGAGCGAGCCCGTCGGCTGCGCGGCCGGCGCCACCGTGAACGCGAACCACAGGATCACCGGCAGGGCCGCGATCAGCCCGAACGCCACCTGGGTGCGGCGGCGCAGCAGCTGGCGGCGCAGCTCGACGTGGATCGGGAGGGTGCGTCCCACCTCGATGGTGCTCATGGCGTCGTGTCCTCTCCCACGAGCTGCAGGAACGCGTCCTCCAGCCGGCGCCGCGGCCCGGCCGACGCCACGTCCACCCCGGCCCCGACCAGCGCGCGGACGGCGGCGGCGCGCGGGGTCCCGTTGAGCATCGCGTGCACGGCGGTGCCGTCGACGGCGACGTCACGCACGCCGTCCAGGGCGGCGAGCACCTCCGCGGCCCGTTCCGGCGCGTCGACGGTGAACGAGGCGGCGCCGCCGCCCGCGATCACGTCGTCGACGGTGCCCTCGGCGACGACCGCGCCGTGGTGCATGACGACGACGTGCGTGCACGTCTGCTCCACCTCGGCCAGCAGGTGGCTGGACACGAGCACGGTGCGCCCGCCCGCGGCGTAGCGGCGCAGCACGTCGCGCATGGCGTGGATCTGGGGCGGGTCGAGCCCGTTGGTGGGTTCGTCGAGGACGAGCAGGTCGGGCAGGCCGAGCATGGCCTGGGCGATGGCGAGCCGCTGCCGCATGCCCTGGCTGTACGTGCCGACGCGGCGCTCGATCGAGCCGCCGAGCCCGGCGATCTCCAGCGCCTCCTCCAGGTGCGCGTCGGCGGTGGGACGACCGGTGGCGGCCCAGTACAGCCGCAGGTTCTCCGCGCCGGAGAGGTGCGGCAGGAACCCGGGACCCTCGACGAACGCGCCGATGCGGGCCAGCACCGGGGCGCCGGCGACGACGGGTGCGCCGAACGCGGTGATCGTGCCGGCCGAGGGCTGGATCAGGCCCATGAGCATGCGCAGCACGGTGGTCTTGCCGGCGCCGTTGGGGCCGAGCAGGCCCAGCACCATCCCGCGCTCGACGGTGAACGACACCTCGCGCACCGCGGTGAACCCGCCCTTGTACGTCTTGGCGAGACCGTCGATCACGAGCGGGGTGGCGGTCGGGTCGGGTTTTACGGCGGCCGGCCGCCGGCGCAGCCGCGCCACGATCCACGCCGCGAGCGCGGCGGCCAGCACGATCCCGATCCCGACGAGCGGGCCGGTCGGCACCGTGTTCGGCGCGACCGCCCGGCCGGCGACGGTCGGGACGGCGAGCCCGCCGCTCACACCGACCAGCCAGACCGCCGGCGCGGTGCTGCCGGAGTAGCCCTGGTCGGTGGTGGAGAACGACACGAGCAGGCGGTTGCCCGTCTCGATCGGCGCCACCACCGCGGGCAGCGTGACGGTGACCGTCGCGGCGCCGGCGTCCGGCACCAGCACCCGGATCGGGGCGACCGCGCTGCCGAGGAGGGTGCGGGTGCCGTCCGGGGTGACCTCGTAGGTCTTGCCGAACAGCACGGCCTCCGGGCCGGCGGGCTGGCCCGGGACCCGCGCCACGGTGAGCGTCACCCGTGGTGCCCCGGCGAGCAGCAGCGGCTGTGCCTGCTGAGCGGTCCTGAACTGGGCGGACTGGCCGGGCAGCTCGGCGGCGAGCGCGGCCACCCGGCCGGCGACGCTGCCCAGCGCGCTGCCGAACCCCGGCATCGACGTGAGCGCGGCCGGGTTGCCCCCGGCCGGGTTGAGTACCGGCTGCGGATCGCCGGTCAGCGCCTGCTGGTCGTCGACGACGGGGGCGGCGCCGGCGATGCCCGGGTAGGCGTCGGCGAGCACGGTGCGTCCGGTCGGGGTGGTTGCCCCGGCCCGGATCCCGCTCTGCACGGCGTACCGGAACGGGCTCTGCTCGCCCTGCGGGGCGATCCCGGCGAGGTGCTGGTCGAACCAGTCGCCGATGCGGGCGCGGGTGGCGGGGTCGGGCGGGCCGCCGTCGTGGCCGCCCGCGTACCAGATCACCGACACGGGCGTGCCGTGCGCCGCGATCTGGCGGGCGTTGGCATCGGCCTGGTCCAGCCCGAAGAGCGTGTCCGACTCGCCCTGGACGAGCAGCGTGGGCGCGGTGATGCGGTCGGTCACCGACGCGGGGGAGGAGCGCTGCAGCAGCGCCGACAGGGCCGCCGACGGGCGCCCGGTGGTGGCCGCCTCGGTGTAGCCGGCGCAGATGTCGGCGCGGAACCGGCCGCACGTCGCCGGGCCGGGCGGCGGCGGGGCGCCGGGTACGGCCGGGCCGAGGCCGGCGGAGAAGAACATCCCGGCCCAGCCGCGCTTGAACACCCCGTCGGGGGCGAACGCGGTGCGCGCCGGGCTGTCGACGGGCGGCGCGGTGGCCGCGGCGGCGTTCGGGAACAGCGCCTGGCCCAGGTCGTTCCAGGTGATCACGGGCGCGATGGCGTCGATGCGCCGGTCGTACCCGGCGAGCAGCAGTGACAGCGCGCCGCCGTAGGACCCGCCGGTGACGCCCACCCGCGGGTCGCCCGGCCCGTCCAGCACGACCTCGGGACGGGCGGCGAGCCAGTCGACGAGCCGCTGCGCGTCGGCGACCTCGTGGTCGGGGGAGTCGAGGCCGATCTGCCCGCCGCTCTTCCCGAACCCGCGCGCCGACCACGTGAGCACCACGAACCCGCGCGCGACCAGCTCGCGCGCGTCGGCGTCGACGGAGGCCTTGCTGCCGCCGAACCCGTGCGCGACGAGCACCGCCGGGGCCGGGGTCGTCGCCGGCAGGTAGAGGGTGGTGTCCAGGTCGACGGAGCCGTTCACGCCCGGGCCGCCGGGCACGGTGATGCGCTGCTCGGTCGCCCCGGGCGGCGGCGGTCCGGGCGTCGGGCTGGTGGTCGCGTACGCGGGCGCGGGCAGCAACGCCAGCACGCCGAGGGCGGTGGCGACCGCGAGGAGGGCTCGGCGCACCTGACGACGGTATGCGACGGACGTCCCCGCCCGACGGGACGACCTCAGAACTTTCTCAGCGGTGTGTCGAGCGGCACGGGCGCCGTTCGTCGGTGAGTATCCGAACCGGAGGAGGAGACATGCGATACGTGATGTTCATCTGTGGTGACGGCACCGAGGCCGACGTCGACCTGTCCACCGAGACCGAGGCGTGGGTCGCGGAGATGGAGGGTCGCGGCGTGCGCGTCACCGGTGACCGGCTGCGGCCCGTCGCCGACACGACGACGGTGCGCGTGCGCGACGGCGAGCCGCTGGTGACCGACGGCCCGTTCGCCGAGGGCACCGAGGTGATCGGCGGGTTCGACCTGCTGGAGTGCGCCGATCTCGACGAGGCGCTGGAGGTGGCCGGCAAGCACCCGTGGGCCGCGTACGGCGGCATCGAGCTGCGGCCGGTGTGGGAGTGGCTCGGCCCGGCCTCGCAGGCGTGACCGATCCCGTTGCTGCTGCCGTCGAGGCCGCGTTCCGCGACGAGCGCGGGCAGGTGCTCGCCACCGTCATCGGGTTGGTGGGTGACTGGGAGCTGGCCGAGGACTGCGTCGCCGACGCGTTCGCCGGGGCCTTGACGGCCTGGCGGCGCGACGGCGTCCCGGACCGGCCCGGCGCATGGCTGACGGTCGTCGCGCGCAACCGCGCACGGGACCGGCTGCGCCGGGCCGGCGTGGAGCAGCGCAAGCTCGCGGAGGTCGCCGAGATGCTGCCCGAACTGGAACCCGAACCGCTCGACGACTTCCCCGACGAGCGGCTGAAACTGATCTTCACGTGCTGCCACCCGGCGCTCGCACCGGAGGCGCGGGTGGCGTTGACGTTGCGCACCCTCACCGCACTGACGACGCCCGAGATCGCGCGGGCGTTCCTCGTGCCCGAGCCGACGATGGCGCAGCGGCTCGTGCGCGCCCAGCGCAAGATCCGCAACGCCGGCATCCCGTACCGCGTGCCGCCTGCGCACCTGCTGCCCGAACGGACCGCGGGCGTGCTCGCGGTGCTCTACCTGCTCTACCGGGAGGGCTACGCGGCGTCGACGGGCGACCTGGTGCGGTCGGAGGTGTCGGCGGAGGCGATCCGGCTCGCCAGGGCGCTGGTCGCGTTGATGCCGGACGAGCCGGAGGCCGTCGGGCTGCTGGCGCTGATGCTCCTGCAGGACGCCCGCCGCCCGGCCCGGCTCGACGGTGCCGGCGAGCTGGTGCTGCTCGCCGACCAGGACCGGACGCGCTGGGACCGGGCGCTCATCGAGGAGGGCGTCGCGCTGCTCGACGGGGCCCTGCGGCGCCGCCGGGCGGGCGCCTACCAACTGCAGGCCGCGATCGCCGCCGAGCACGACCGTGCGCCGAGCGCGTCCGAGACGGACTGGGCCGAGATCGTCCGGCTCTACGACGAGCTGCTGCGCGTGCTGCCGAGCCCGGTGGTGCGGCTCAACCGGGCCATCGCCGTCGGTGAGGCGGACGGGCCCGGCGTGGCCCTGCCGCTCGTGGAGGAGCTGGCCGGGCAGCTGCCCCGCCACCACCTCCTGCCGGCCACCCGGGCGGACCTGCTGCGCCGTCTCGGCCGCACGGCGGAGGCGGAGGCCGCGTACCGGGAAGCGCTGGGCTTGGCCCCGACGGCAGCGGAGCAGCGGTTCCTGGAGAAGCGGTTGGCCGAGCTCGGCGGGTAGCGCCAGGCTCGGGTGATGACGGCAAGGCCACCTTCAGGACCGATTCCGTCCTGATGGTGGCCTTGCTGACGTTCTGGCAGAACTTCTTCTCCGCCCGCTGTCGATTACCGCCCCGCCCGTGCGTCGGTGGGCATGACCATCACGAAGATCCCTGACCTCGCCGAGCGGACGCGCGGGCGGCGGGTGCTCGCCGTCGCCGCGGTCGCGTCCTTCATGACCGCGCTCGACACGCTCGCCGTCGCGACGGCGCTGACCAGCATCCAGCGCGACCTGGGGGCGCGCCCGGACCAGCTGGAGTGGACGGTCAACACGTTCAACCTGGTGATGGCCGTGTGCCTGCTGCCAGCGGCGGCGCTGGGCGACCGGTTCGGCCGCCGCCGCATCTACGCGGCCGGCCTGGCGCTGTTCACGGCGGCATCGGCGGTGTGCGCGACCGCGGCGGACGCCGGGATGCTGATCATCGGGCGGGCCGGGCAGGGTGCCGGGGCGGCGGTGGTCGTCGCGCTGGGGCTCGCGCTGGTCGGCACGGCGTTCCCGCCGGAGCGGCGCGGCACGGCGATCGGGATGATGGAGGCCGGCGCCGGGGTGGCCATCCTCGCCGGCCCCGTGGTGGGCGGGCTGATCACCCAGCTCGTCGGCTGGGAGGCGATCTTCTGGCTGAACGTGCCGGTCGGGCTGGTGCTGCTGCCGCTGCTGCTCATGGCCGTGCCGGAGAGCACGGGCCGGCCCACCCCGGTCGACGTCGTGGGGCTGACGCTGGTCGCCGGCGCGGTACTGGCCGCGATGTGGGGGCTGAGCACCGGCAACCTCGCCGGGTGGACGAGCCCGCAGGTCGCTGCGGCCCTGGTGGCGGCCGGGCTGCTCGCGATCGCGTTCCTCGCCTGGGAGCGCCGCGCCGCGCACCCCCTGCTGCCGCCGCACCTGCTGCGCAACCGCGGGTTCATCGCGGGCATCGCCGCGGTCGCGGCCCTGTTCGTGCAGGTCTTCGGCGGGCTGTTCTTCTTCGGCCAGCTGTTCCAGGTGGGCCTCGGGTTCGACCCGGCCGCGGCGGGCCTGGCGCTGGTGCCGTGGACCGGGATGATGATCGTCGTCGGGCCGCTCGGCGGCCGGCTCGCCGACCGCGTCGGCCCGCGGCTGCCCATCCTGGGCGGACTGAGCATGATCGTCGTCGGGATGGTGTGGGTCGCGCTCGTCACGGGCAGCGGGACGTCCTACGTCGAGCTGGTCGTTCCGCTCGTGGTGATCAGCATCGGCGGGTCGCTGGCGATCCCTCCGGCGACGACGGCGGTCATCGGTGCGGTGTCCGCGGACGAGGTCGGCATCGCCTCCGGCGTGACGAGCATGGTGCGGGAGCTGGCCGGCACGCTCGGACTGGCCGTCATGGTCGCGGTGTTCACCGGCTCCGGCGGCGGCTACGGCTCGGCAGCGCAGTTCGTGACGGGGTTCGGGCCCGCGATGTGGACGGCGGTGGCGCTGATCGTGGCCGGGACGCTGGCGGCGACGCTCCTGCCGCGCCGTCGGGCGAGCTAGCGAGCGCTCCTCGCAGAGCGGAGGTCGTCCTCGCAGACGTTGGAACTGCTGCGAGGACGCTCCGAGTTCTGCGAGGTGCCCGCGCGCAGGACCAGCCACACGCCCACCGCGCACAGTGCGATACCGGGCACCGCGAGCAGCCCCGGCACGTCGCCGAACATCAGCCACGACCAGAGCATGGTGGTGGGCGGGGTGAGGTAGAGCAGCGTGCTCACGCGGGTGGCGCCGCTGCGGCGCAGCACCAGCAGGTACGAGCCGTAGCCGCCGAACGTCGACAGCACGATCACCCACGCGACGGCGACCCAGAAGCCGGGCTCGGCCGGCGGGGCCAGCCGGCCGCCGACCGCCGCCGCCAGCGGGAACGCGATCGCCGCCGCCGTGACCTGCAGGGCCAGCGTCACGAACGGACCCTCGGGTGCCTGCAGCCGCCGTTGCCAGACCGTCGCGGCGGACAGGGAGAGCACGCCGAGCACCGGCAACCCGAACGCCCACCACGGCGCGGAGCCGGGCCCGAGGTCACCCGCCACCACCAGCGCGACCCCGACGATGCCGATGGCCAGGCCGACGCGCTGGGCCGGCGTCGTGCGCTCGCCGAGAAGCGGTGCGGCGGCGATGGCGACGACCAGCGGCTGCAGCGCGGCGATCAGGGCGGTGGTGCCGGCCGGCACGCCGAGCCCGACGGCGGTGACGATGGAACCGAGGTAGCCGACCTGCGCCAGCATCCCGAGCAGGAGCTGCCGGCGCGGCGCCCCGCGCGGGATCGCGATGCGCCGGATCGCGACGACCGCCCACACCAGTACGACGGCGGCGACGTAGCGCCAGGCCAGGAGGGTGTCGGCAGCGGCGTAGTGCGTGCCGAGCTCGGCACCGATGAACCCGGAGCTCCAGAAGAGCACGAAAGTGGCCCCGAGCAGCGTGTTCCGGTTCATGTCCGCCACGTAACCACACCGGTCGGTATACTCGCAGTGCAGAAGCTTCAGGAGGTGTCCCGTGTCACTCACGCCCGCAGGCGAGCGCCTGCTCGCCGCAGCCGCCGAGCTGTTCTACCGGCGCGGCATCCGGGCCGTCGGCGTCGACCTGATCGCGGAGACGGCCGGCACCACCAAGAAGACGCTCTACGACTGCTTCGGCTCGAAGGACGCGCTGGTCGCGCTCTACCTCGAGCACCGGATGGCCCGCTGGCAGGCGTTCCTGGCCGAGCGGATGGCGTCCGTGCCGCCGGGCCCCGACCGCGCCCCGGCCGTCTTCGACGTCCTGGGGGAGTGGCTCGCCGACGCCGACCGGGGCTGCGGGTTCGTCAACGCCTACGCGGAGCTCGGCGGCACCGGGCACCCCGGCGAGGCCGTCGTGCGGGCGGAGAAGGCGGCGATGCGCCGCTACTTCGTCGAGCTGGTCGTCGAGGAGGGGCTTCCCGCGCAGCTGGGCGCGGAGCTGCACCTCCTCTACGAAGGCGCCTCCGTGATGGCCACGGCGGGCGGGGACCCCGAGGCGGTGGAGCGCGCCCGGGAGGCGGCACGGCGGATCGTCCATCTGGCGGGACGACCGGTTGCGGAGGCACCAGCACCGGCGTAGGTCTGCGAGGCATGCTCGACGATCCCGCGACGGCGCGGGCCGCGGTGGCCGCCCGCCTCGACCGGCTCCCCGTGACCAGGGCCCACCGCCACCTCGTGGCCGTGGTCGGGGTGGCCACCTTCTTCGATCTCTACGACCTGTTCCTCGCCGGCACCGTCGCGACGGTGCTGACGAAGGAGTTCGGCGTGGCGAAGGACAGCCTCGACGCCAAGCTGATCCTGGCGTCGGCGTTCCTCGGCGCGTTCGTCGGTGCCGTCACGCTGGGCCGGCTCGCCGACCGCATCGGCCGGCGCCGCGCGTTCCTGCTCACCCTCGGCCTCTACTCGCTGTTCACGCTGCTCGGCGCGTTCTCCACCGAGGTGTGGATGCTGGTGCTGTGCCGGTTCCTCGCCGGCGTCGGCATCGGCGGTGAGCTGCCGCTCGCCGACGCCTACCTGGCCGACCTGCTGCCAGCCCGATCCCGCGGCCGCGCGCTGGCCTGGGCGTACACGATCGGGTTCTGCGGGGTGCCGGCCGCCGGGTTCCTGGCGAGAGCGCTGGTCCCGAGCGCGCCGCTCGGCATCGACGGGTGGCGCTGGCTGTTCGTCGTCGGCGCGCTCGGCGCGGTGATCGTGTGGCTGCTGCGGATGCGGCTGCCCGAGTCGCCGCGCTGGCTGGCCACTCAGGGCCGCACGGAGGAGGCGCACGCGATCGTCGAGCGGCTGGAGGCCGGCGCGCCGCAGCCGCTGCCCGAGCCCGCGCCGGTGGAGCCGGAGCCGGAGCCCGTCGCGGCCCGCGCGCTGCTGCGTCCGCCGTGGCGGCGCCGCGCCGTGATGCTGTACGTGTTCCAGTCGCTGCAGGCCTTCGGCTACTACGGCTTCGGCACGCTGGTGCCGCTGGTGCTGGCCGCCAAGGGCTTCGACGTCGTGACGTCGCTGGCGTTCAGCGCGTTCACGTTCCTCGGCTACCCGATCGGCTCCGCGCTCTCGATCCCGATCATCGAGCGGGTCGAGCGGAAGTGGCTGATCGTGGGCAGCGCCGTCGGGATGGCGGTCTTCGGGCTGGCGTTCGGGTTCGCAACGTCGGACGTGGCGATCGTGCTGCTCGGCTTCGTCTACACCGCGACCAGCAACGTCTTCTCCAACTCGTTCCACACCTACCAGGGCGAGCTGTTCCCGACGTCGCTGCGCGCGACCGCTGCCGGCTCGGCCTACTCGCTGTCGCGGCTGGCGACGGCGGCGATGCCGTTCGTGCTGGTGCCGGTGCTGTCCGGGGCCGGCCCGGCGGCGATGTTCGCGATCGTCGCCGCTGCGATGGTGGTGCTCGTCGTGGACGTGGCCGTGCTCGGCCCGCCCACGACCGGCCGCTCGCTGGAGGCGATCAGCGCGAGACCGTGATCTCCGCGTGCTCCACGTGCGGGGCGCCGTCGAAGAACGGGCCGACGACCGCGCGCCACTTCCCGAAGTTCTCCGACTCGCGGAAGTTCACCACGTGCGCCTCGACGTCCTCCCACTCGATGAGCAGCACGAACCGCGTCGGCGTCTCGATGCTGCGGGTGAGCCGGGCGTTGTGGAACCCCGGCGTGGCGGCCACGTGCTGCAGGCCCTGCTCGACGGCGGCGGGGAACTCGTCGGCCCGGTCCGCGACGACGCGGAAGTCGGCGATTTCGAGGATCATGAGCGCGAGCCTACGGTGGCAGGATCGGCCCCATGGAGCACATTCCCGCACCGTGGACGTTGCTGGACGGGCTCGTCATGGTCGAGTCCGGGCGCTGGCACGAGGGGCGGCTCTGGTTCGCCCACTGGGGGATCGGTGAGGTCGTCGCCGTCGACCTGGACGGGAAGGCGGAGGTGATGGCCGCCGGTCCGCCGCAGATGGGCTGGGCCATCGACTGGCTGCCCGACGGCCGGCTCGTCACCAGCGGACCCGAGATCACCCGCCACGAGCCGGACGGCACGTCCGTCACGCACTGCGCGCGCGGCGGCAACGAGATCGTCGTCGACCGTGCCGGCCGGATCTACAGCAACGGCGCCGACTTCGACTTCGCCGGTGGCGGCGCGCCGAAGCCCGGCTGGATCAACCTGGTCGAACCCGACGGCAGCCACCGCGAGGTCGCCGGCGACATCCAGTTCCCCAACGGCATGGTGCTCACCGACGCCGGTGCGACCCTCGTCGTCGCCGAGTCGTTCGCCGGGCGCCTGTCCGCCTTCACCGTCCAGGACGACGGATCGCTCACCGACCGGCGCGTCTGGGCGGAGGGGTTGGGGCCGGACGGCATCGCCGTCGACGCCACCGGCGCGATCTGGGTGCAGACCGCCGACACGTTCGCCCACTCCGGCGACCCGGACGCCCCGCAGGGCGCCGTCGTGAGGGTGCTGCCGGGCGGGGAGATCACCCACCGCGTCGAGACGCCGCTGCCGTGCTTCGCCTGCGCGATCGGCGGCCCCGAGGGCCGGCACCTCTTCCTGCTGTGCAACGAGTTCGAGGGCGTGGACCGCCTGCTGGAGGTCCAGGAACGCCGCTCGGCCCGCATCCTGGTGACGGAGCTGCCCCGCTGAGGTCCGACCTCACACACCGCTGGGCCCGTTCACACACGTTCGAACGTGTGTGAACGGGCCCAGGAGTGTGTGACGTCAGCCTTGCTCGGCCGCGCGCTTGCGGCGCTTGCCCTCGTGCATCGCGATCACCCGGGCCACCGGGATGGTGTGGCCCTCCTCGACGAGGTCGGCGGGCAGCTCCTGCCGCGCCGGCATGCGCTCGTGCCACGGGTCGCTGTCGCCTAGCCGTTCCAGCGCGGTGTGGATGGTGAAGTCGGCCGGGGTGACCGACCCGAGCTCGGACCACTCCAGCGGGAACGACACGCGCACACCCGGCCGGATCCGCGGGCTGTACGCGGCGGCGACGGTCGCGCCGTGGGCGCGGGTGGAGTCGAGGAAGACCTTGCCCTCCCGCTCCTCCTTGACGTACGCCGTGGTGCCCGCGACCGGGTCGACGCGCTCGGCGCGCTTCGCCAGCGCCCGAGTGGCGGCCGCGGCGTCGTCGCCGGACGTGCCGGCGGCGAGCGGCACCATGACGTGCAGGCCCTTGGAGCCACTGGTCTTCACCGCGCCCTGCAGCCCGGAGTCGGCCAGCGCCTGCCGCACCGACTCCGCGGCCGCGACGACGTGCCCGAAGTCGTCACCTTCCGGCGGGTCTAGGTCGAGCACCAGGTAGTCGGGGCTCTCGGCGCCGATCCGGTAGAGCGGCGCGTGGTACTCGACGGCCCGCTGGTTGGCGAACCACAGCAGCGTCCGCCGGTCGCCGCAGACGGGGTAGGTGATCTCCCGCTTCGCCGCGAACGACCACACCGGCGTCGTCGCGATCCAGTCCGGCGCGTACTTGGGCAGGTTCTTCTGCATGAACGGCTCCTGCCCCACCCGCACCCGCATCACCGACAGCGGGCGGTCGGCCAGCTCGGGCAGGAACCGGTCGGCGACCGCGTCGAGGTAGTCGACGAGGTCGCGCTTGGTGGCTCCGGCGCCGTCGAAGAGCGGCTGGTCGAGGTTGGACAGCTCGACGCCGCCGCGCTCCTCCCTGGCCGCGGGACTCACGAGGGCTCCTTGTGGTGCAGGTCCACGGCGCCCAGCTTGCCGTCGATGATCTCCGCTGTCATCCACGTGAACGTCGGCTGGCGGCGCCGGTCGGTGGGCGAACCCGGGTTGAGCAGGCGCAGGCCGTTGGGCGCCGTGCTGTCCCAGGGGATGTGGCTGTGCCCGAACACCAGCACGTCGACGTCGGGGTACGCGCGGGCGCAGCGCTGCTCGCGCCCCTGCGCGCCACCGGTCTCGTGCACGACGGCCAGCCGCACCCCGTCCAGCTCGGCGCGGGCCACCTCGGGGAGCCGTTCGCGCAGCTCAGGGCCGTCGTTGTTGCCCCAGCACCCGATCACCCGCGAGGCGACGGCCTCGAGGTCGTCGAGCAGGTCGGTGGTAACCCAGTCGCCGGCGTGCACCACCACGTCGACGGCATCGACGACCGCCCACAGCTCCGTCGGCAGCGGCCGGGCGTGGGTGTCGGAGATGATCAGGAGCTTCAGCTGACGCCCACCAGGTCGACCACGAAGATCAGCGTCTCGCCCGGCTTGATCACGGCGCCGGCGCCGCGGTCGCCGTAGCCGAGGTGCGGCGGGATCACCAGCCGGCGCCGCCCGCCGACCTTCATGCCCTGCACGCCCTGGTCCCAGCCGGCGATGACGCGGCCGGTGCCGAGCGGGAAGCGCAGGGTCTGGCCGCGGTTCCAGGACGCGTCGAACTCCTCGCCCGAGGAGTGCGCCACGCCCACGTAGTGCACCTCGACGGTGCGGCCGGCCGTGGCCTCGGCGCCGTCGCCGACCGAGATGTCCTCGGTGACGAGATCGGTCGGTGCGGGTCCGTCGTGCGGGTCGACGTCCGGTCGGGTGAGGGCCACGTCCGTAACCTCCAGGTTGGGGGCCCCAAGCGTGCCAGAGCCCGTCGCGGCGGGTAGACACGACTCGTGCCCGAACCCGATCCCCGCCGGTGGAAGGCCTTGTCCGTCACGTTGACGGCGGGGTTCATGAGCCTGCTCGACGTGAGCATCGTGTCGGTGGCGCTGCCGTCGATGCAGCAGGGGCTGGGCACGAGCCCGGCGGAGATCCAGTGGGTGGTGTCCGGCTACGCGCTGACGTTCGGCCTGGCCCTGGTGCCCGCCGGCCGGCTGGGCGACGCGATCGGCCGGCGCACCATGTTCCTCGGGGCGCTCAGCCTGTTCGTGCTCTGCAGCGCGGCCGCCGGCGCCGCGCCGAACCCGACGCTGCTGGTGATCGCCCGGCTCGCGCAGGGTCTGGCGGCCGGCGCGCTCGCGCCGCAGAACTCGGGGCTCATCCAGCAGCTGTTCAGCGGGGCGGAGCGCGGCCGGGCGTTCGGGTTCTTCGGCGCCACCGTCGGCATCTCCACGGCCGTCGGGCCGTTGACGGGCGGGCTGATCCTCGCGCTGGCCGGCGGCCCGGACGGCTGGCGGTGGATCTTCTTCGTGAACGTGCCGATCGGGGTGCTCGCGCTGGTGCTGGCCGCCCGCCTGCTGCCGCGGGGCGGCTCGGGGCGGCACGAGCACATGGACCTGGTCGGCGTCGCGCTGCTCGGCGGCGCCGTCCTGGCAGCGCTGCTGCCGCTGGTGCTGGCCGAGGCCGGCGGTCTGGGTCAGCTGTGGTGGCTCTTCCCGGTCGCCGCCGTGCTCGCCGCGGTGTTCGTCGTCTGGGAACGCCGGGTGATCGCCCGCGGCCGCCCGCCGCTGCTCAACATCGCGCTGCTCACCGGCACCCCCGGCTACGCGACGGGGCTCGCGCTCGGCAGCGTCTACTTCGTCGGGTTCTCCGGGATCTGGCTGGTGTTCGCCCTGTACTTCCAGAACGGGCTGGGCTACACGCCGCTGCAGTCGGGGCTGGCCGTCACGCCGTTCGCGCTCGGCAGCGCGGTCTCGTCGGTGATCGGCGGCCGGCTCGTCGAGCGCTGGGGGCGGCGGCTGACCGTCGTCGGCCTGAGCATGGTCGTCGCGGGGCTCGCGACCACCGCGCTCGTCCTGTGGCTGGCCCCGGCCGCCGTCGCGGGCATCGCCATCACGCTGCCCATGCTGGCCGCCGGGATCGGCGGTGGCTGGGTGATCTCCCCGAACACCACGATGACCCTGCGCTGCGTCCCCGTCGCGATGGCCGGCTCCGCCGGCGGGGCCCTGCAGACCGGCCAGCGCATCGGCGCCGCGTTCGGCGGCGCCGGGCTGGCCGGCCTGTTCTACGTGGTGCTGGGCGCCACTGGCGGGTCGTACCCGGACGCCGTCGGCGTCACCCTCGCGGTCGCCGCAGGCCTCGGCACGGCCGCGCTGGCGATCGGCGTGTACGACTGGCGCAGCGACCGCCGCGCCGTCGACGCGGCAGTGGCCGTCCCTGCTGTGGACTAGGCGACCCGCCGGCGCGGTTCAAGGCTGCTCACGACTCGCTCCTCGCGCGCGACTCGCGGAGTTGACGTCGAAGGTCGTCGAGGTTCCAGCGATACTGACCGCCGGGCGTGACCAGCGCTGGGGTCACCATGCCCTCCTTCGCCCACCTCGCCAGCGATCGAGTCGACAGCCCGAGCGCGCGGGCCGCTTCGCCCGTGCTCAGGAGTCGATCATTCGCCACGCCCGCACGATACGTCGGCACGTATGGCCTGGTCAGCGCCGATGGCCGAGACGGCTGCTATGGCTGAAATGGCTTGGTTGGCTTGATTGGCCTACTGTGGGAGAGTGACCGCTGAGCGTGACCCGCTGGTGGACCTGATCTCCGGGCAGAAGGGCATGGCTGACCGTTTGATGAGGGAGCACGCCGATGACGGCACCGGGCGCTGCAAGGTGTGCAGTGGCGGCGCCATGACCGGTCGCTACGCCTTCCCGTGCACGCTGTGGAAGGCCGCCGAGACCGCCGCCCGGTGGGTCTCGGCCGATGACGCGACGAACGGCACACCACGGTAGTTCGATCATGCCGAAACAGCCGTGGTGTGCCGTTCGCGCGTCGCGCCGCGCCGGGCAGCCCTACCTCGAGACGCCCAGCGCGTCCTCGAGGAACCGCACCTGCAGGAGCAGCAGGTTCTCCGCCACCACCTCCTGCGGCGTCATGTGCGTGACCCCGGAGAGCGGCAGCACGCTGTGCGGACGCCCGGCCGCGAGCAGCGCCGACGACAGCCGCAGCGTGTGCGCGGCCACGACGTTGTCGTCGGCGAGGCCGTGCACGAGCAGCAGCGGCCGGGTCAGCTTCGCGGCGTCGGCGATCAGCGACGAGCGCTCGTAGGCGTCCGGGTCGCCGGCCGGTGTGCCGAGGTAGCGCTCGGTGTAGTGGGTGTCGTAGAGCGCCCAGTCGGTGACCGGGGCGCCGGCGACCGCCGCGTGGAACACGTCCGGGCGACGCAGCACGGCCAGCGCCGCCAGGTAACCGCCGAACGACCAGCCGCGGATGCCGACCCGGTCCAGGTCCAGGTCGGGATTGTCCTTCGCCAGCGCCTGCAGGGCGTCGACCTGGTCGTCGAGGACGGGCCCGGCGAGGTCGCCGCGCACCGCCCGCTCGAACCGCGGTCCCTTGCCCGGCGTCCCGCGCCCGTCGACGACGACCACGGCGAAGCCCTGGTCGGCGAACCACTGGCTGGTCAGGTGCGCCTTGCGGGAGGCGGTGACGCGCTGCGCGTGCGGCCCGCCGTAGGGGTCCATGAGCACCGGCAGGCGGGTGCCCGGCCGGTGCCACGACGGCAGCAGCAGCGCGGTCGGCAGCCCGCGCTCGGTGACGGCGGCGAACCGCGGCGCCGGCCGCAGGCCCGGTGGGTCGGCCAGCGACGGCACCGTCCAGGTCGCGTCGCCGCGATGCACGGTGACGATGGTGTCGTCCTCGTCGAGGGTCTGCGCGGCCACCAGGAGGGTGCCGCCGACGAGGCGGCCGTTGTGCACCCCGACGCCGGGCGTGCGCTCCACCAGCCCGTCCGGCCCCCACGTCCACAGCCCGATCGACGCGGGGTCGGTGCCGGCGCGCAGCAGCACGACATCGCCGTCGACGTCGCAGACGCCGCGCACCTGCAACCCCTCGGGCGTCACCGGTTCGCCGTCGACGGTGAGCCGGCGGGTGTCCCCGCTCTCGTCGACGTCGAGCAGGGCGCCGGACGGGAGCCGGGCGGGCACCCCGGGCACGACGTCGACCCAGTCCGGGTCCGTGCGCTCGGCGACCAGGGTGGTCCCGCCGGTCTCCGGGTCGACGGCGAGCGTGCGCAGCGCGCGCTGGTCGCGGGGCTGCACCACGATCACGAGGCCCTGGTTGTCCCAGGTGACGTCGACGAGGTACTCGTCGCGGACCGTGTCCCACACCACGTCGGTGCGCCGCCCGTTGAGGGCGATGACCTCCGCGGTGACGTGCGCGTTCGGCGTGCCGGCCGCCGGGTAGGCGATCACGGTGGGGGTGCGGTCGGGGTTGGCCGGGTCGGCGATGTGCCAGCGCTGCACCGGGCTCTCGTCGACCCGCGCCACCAGCAGCGCCTCGCCGTCGGGTGACCACCAGAACCCGCGCATCCGCCCGATCTCCTCGGCGGCGGCGAAGTCGGCCAGCCCGTACGTCACGCCGGGCGCCTCTGGCTCGGCGACCGTGACGGTGGTCCGCGCACCCAGGTCGTGGACGTGCAGCGCACCCCCGGCGGCGTACGCGACGTAGCGGCCCGTCGGGTCGGGCCGGGGGTCGATCACGCCGCCCGGCGTCTCGATCAGTCGCGGCGACAGCGACGCCGCGAACTCGGCCACGTACAGCTGCCCGCCCAGGGCGAACGCCGCCATCGTCACCGGGCGGTCGGTCGCGTACCCGACCACGCCGCCGGCCCGCTCGCGGCTGCGCTCACGCCGCGCGCGCTCCTCCGGCGGCAGGTCGGCGTCGCCGGCCCGGTCCAGCGCGGCCGGGTCGGCGACCAGCCGCTCCTCACCCGTGTCCAGGTCCAGCGTCCACAGGCAGGTCACCGGGTCGGTGCCGCCCTTGCTGCGCAGGAACACGACCCGCCGCCCGTCCGGCGAGACGGTGAACGTGCGGGGCGCGCCGAGGGTGAAGCCCCGGGTACGGGCCTGGCGACGGGGAAAGCTGTCGGTCACGCGGCCAGTCTGCCTGCCCGCCGGACAGTGCCCGTCAGGACACGCAGGGCACGTTGTCGGCCGTGATCACCCGCGATGAGGGAGCGGACGGGTCGGCCGGTGCCGGTGCGGACGTCGGGGTCGGTGCGGGCGTCGACGTGGCGGACGTGCTGGGCTGCGTTCCGGCGACCGGGGTGCGCGCCTCGTCGGACATCAGGGCCATGGCGAACTCGCGCACGGCCAACCTGTCGATCTGCACGGCGACACCGTCGACGGGCGTCTCCAGGTCCGGCCGGCCGGTGGGGATGGTGTGCAGGGTGAGCCGGTCGAGCTGCAGCGACCGCAGCTGGGCGACGAACTGCGGCACGTCCCAGCCGCGGTCGAGCACGACGTAGCGGGTGACGATGCCGACGAGCTGGTTGAGCCGGTCGGGATCGGTGAGCGCGCCCGTGGTGCGCAGCTGCCGGGTGAGCCCGGCGATGAACGCCTGCTGGCGGCCGATGCGATCGAGGTCGCCGCCTTCCAGCCCGTGCCGCTGCCGGACGAACGCGAGCGCCGTCGGGCCCGAGACGGTCTGCGGGCCGGCCGGCAGGTCCAGGCCGGAGTAGCTGTCGCGGGCGGGTTCCTTGAGGCAGACCGGCACGCCGCCGAGGGCGTCGGTGAGCTCGAGGAACCCGGCCAGGTTGATCTCGGCGAAGTGGTCGATGGTCAGCCCGGTGAGGTTCTGCACGGTCTGGACCAGCACCGACCGGCCCACCTCGCGGGCGCGCCGGTCCAGCTCGGGGCCGGTGATGCCCTGGGCGCCGAGCTCCTGCTGCGCCTCCCGCACACCGCGCCCGTACGCTGAGTTGATCTTGTGGGTGCCGCGGTCCCCGGCGATCGGCACGAACGAGTCGCGGGGGATCGACAGCGCCACCGGCGGCTGGCCCGGGTCGGCCGGCACGTGCAGGAGCATGATCGTGTCGGTGTGCAGCTGGCCCTCGTCCGGGCCGGCGTGCATCGCGTCGAGCAGCGGCTGGGGGAGCGGGTTGCCGGCCGCGTCGGTGCGCGCGTCCAGCCCGACGAGCAGCGCGGTGAACGCCTCGCCCGGCGCGATCGGGGCCGCCGGAGTGACCGCCTCGCTGGTGACGAGGGCCGCCTGCACGCGGTGCTGCAGCGTCCAGGCCAGCCCGGTGGCCACCAGAGTGCCCGCCGACACGAGCGCGACGGCGGTGCGCACCACCGTGCGCAGCACGCGTCGCCAACCCTGCAACCCCACAGCGAACCCCTGGTCACCCGAAAGCCTGAGACGGTCAGTACCCCGAGCGACCGGCTGACCAACCACAGTAGATGGATTCAGTGGCTTCCGACCAGCGCATGTGTCGAAGATCCGGTGATCACCGAACTGACGATCACAGCCAACCGGCCCGCTCCGCGATGCGGATGGCGTCGATCCGGTTGCGGGCGCCGGTCTTGGTGATCGCGTTGGACAGGTAGTTGCGCACGGTGGCGGGCGCCAGGGACAGGAGCGTGCCGATGGTCTCGGTGGTGTGCCCGTCGGCTGCTGAGCGGAGGACGTCGGTCTCGCGGTCGGTGAGCGGGCTGGCCCCGGTCTCCACGGCTGCGGCCAGCAGGTCGGGGTCGATCACCCGTTCGCCGGCGGCGACCCGGCGCACACCGGCGGCGAGCGTGGCGGCGGGCGCGTCCTTGGCCAGGAAGCCGCGGACGTGCGCGTGCAGGGCGCGCAGCAGGTTCCCCGGCTGGCTGTGGCCGGTGAGGATCAGCACGGCGCAGTCCGGCAACCGGTCGTGCAGCAGGCCCGCGGCGCTCAAACCGTCGATCCCGGGCAGGTCGATGTCGAGCAGCGCGACGTCCGGCGTGGTGTCCAGCGCGGCCGCGAGGATGGTGTCGCCGCGGTCGAGCTCGGCGACGACGGCCATGTCGTCCTCCAGCGACAGCAGTGCGACGAGGGCGCCGCGGATCATGTGCATGTCCTCGGCGACCAGCACGCGGATCACGGGGTACCTCCACCAGGTGCCGAATGCGGGATGTCGACCGCCAGCTGGAACCAGCCGTCCTCCTGGCTGACGGCCAGGTTGCCGCCGCGGGCCGCGATGCGTGCCCGCAACCCGTCCAGGCCGGAGCCGGGAGAGCCGGCCGGGCCGGCACCGTCGTTGCGGATGACCAGGCCGACGCCGTCCGCGCGGCGCCGGCCTGTGATGGTGACGTGTTCGGCTGCGCTGTGTCGGACGATGTTCGTGACGCCTTCCCGGATGACCCAGCCCAACTCGTCCACCTCGTCGGCCGGGCCGAGGTCGACGTCGATGGTCACGTCGATGCCGGCGGCGCCGAGCAGCGTGGATGCACCGTCGAGCTCGGTCGCGAGCCGGATCGCCTCGGGGGCGGAGGCCACCGCGCGCACGTCGCGCAGCGCGGTGCGGGCCGTCTCGGTGAGGCTCTCGATCTCGGCCCTGGCCCTGGCCCGGTCACGATCGAGCAGTGCCGCGGCGAGATCGCCCTTGAGCGACACGGCTGTGAGGCTCTGGCCGAGCAGGTCGTGGAGGTCGCGCGCGATGCGCAGCCGTTCCGCGGTGACCGACATCTCGGCGAGCTCGACCCGGGAGGTGTGCAGCTCGTCGAGGAGGCGGACGAGTCGGGTCGAGCCGACCATGGACGCCACGACCACCGTGGCGAGGAGCACGTTGTAGGCGAACCCCTCGATCTTCGTCGGAAGGCTCGACCGGGCGAAGTCGCTCTCGATGAAGTCGGCGTAGACGTACATGACGAGGACCGCGACGCAGACCGTCACCCCGGCGGGCACCGGCAGCAGCAACAGTACGGTCGCCATGAGGAAGAACAGACCGAGCGTGCCCGTCCAACCCAGGAGGACCACGAGCAGCAAGGCGGCGACGGCGACCGCGCAGACGGTCGCGGCGACGTGCCTCGGCCTGCGGTCCTCGGCGAGGGCGAGGTCGGTCCGCATCTGGAGCACGGCGAGCACCACGGCGAGGGCCATGGTCGTGGCCGCCGTGGACGCCGACACCGCGCCCGTGACGTAGCTCTGCAGCACATTGATCGGCAGGATCGCGAAGACCGGGAGATGCACCAGCACCAGGGCCAGGCGGGCTCGGCCGTGCGTCCAGAGGGGGAGCCCGGCGACGCTGTCGGTCCTCATGCCGCCACACCCTGCAGACGCGGGCTCAGTTCGAACCGTGTCGCACCCTCGCGCGTCCGTACCGTGAGGACGCAGGATCGGACCCCCTCGTCGCCGAGCACCTCGCCCAGCGCGCGGTACAGATCGCGGCGGCCGGCCGGGTCCATCGTCTCGGGTAGCTCGCCGTCCGTCACGACCAGCTGCGGCCGGACGCCGGCGGCGCGCAGCAGCGACAGGACGGTGTCGAGTTCCGCGCGGACGGACGCGTGCCGGTAGCCGGCGGCGATCCGGCGGGCGTCGGCGAGGGTCGCGCGCGAGCGACCGACCAGCTCGGCAAGCCCGCGCCGGGTGGCGTCGGGGTCGCGTTCGGTCAGTGGGGCGAGTTCGGTGCCGACCGTGATGATCTCCCGCAGGGTGGAGCCCAGTGCCTGGTTGAGCTCGTCGTCGATGCGCAGTCGCTCCTGGTTGACGGCCTGGACGGCGAGCGCCCGTCGCGCCGCCTCCAGCCTGCGGACGGCGCCGACCAGCCAGACGAACACGAACACGGCCGCGGTGCGGAAGCTGACGACCAGGACGAAGTAGACGCCCGCCAGCACCGCGCCCGACGCCACCCCGATGACCAGCGGGGTCGCCACGAACAGCGCGGTCAGCGGGACCGAGACGGACGGCCGCAGCACCACCAGCGCCGAGATGGCCAGCGACGACAGTGCCGCCGTCCAGGGCAGTCCGAGCACCGCGAAGGGGGCGAGGATCAGCACGGCCATCACCGCCAGCGTCCACCGATCGCTGCGCAGCCGGATGCCGCGCAGGCCGTGTGCGACGTGCCGCAGGTGCAGCGGAACGAAGCCCAGCGTCGCCACCAGGGCGACGATCCCGCCGGTCGGGTCGGGCGCGGCGTACCCGCCGTAGACGCCGAACATGAGCCGGAAGACCTCGTTGAGCGGGAGCGCGACGCTGGCGACGACCGCGCCCGTCCCCGCCCAGACGGCGAGCGAGGTCGAGCGGTTGCGGATCCAGCTGCGCGCCCGATCCAGCTGCCGCCGCATCACGCGCCTGCTTGCTCGCCGCGTCGGCCCGGCAGACCGGGGGCCGGGCCACGCCGGGGCGAGCAGGAGCGCCACCTCTCGATCATCGGACCGGGGCCACCTCTCCCGGCAGAACCAAATGTCACAGGATCACGATGGCACGTCACATCCGGGATCGGTGATCGGTGCATCTGCACGGCGCGGACGCGTCTGGCCAGGGTGTACGAGACCGGTGACGGACCGGTCGCATCGCACACCGGAGGACGCATGACCGCCACGTTCACCTTCGACGTCTTCTCCAGCCTCGACGGCTACGGCTCGCCCAGCCTCGACGGCGACTGGGGCGGCTACTGGGGCAAGCAAGGACCCGAACTGCTCGACCACCGCCTCGCCTCGTTCGAGACCGAACAGCGCATGGTGTTCGGGGGCTCCACGTTCCGTGAGTTCCTGGAGATGATCCCCGCCAGCAAGGACATGTCCGACGTGCTCGACCCGTGGGTCACCCAGATGCGGAAGACCCCGGCCACGGTGGTGTCGTCCACCTTGGAGGGCCCGCTCGACTGGCCGGACGCCACCGTCGCGAGCGGCGACGCCGTCGAGGTCGTGCGGAAGCTCAAGGAGGAGTCCGACGTCCCGCTGCGCTCGCACGGCAGCCTGACCCTGAACCGCGCCCTGCTGGCCGCCGGGCTGGTCGACCGCATCCAGCTGACGATCTTCCCGGTGATCAACGCGCGGACCGGGACCGAACCGATCTTCCGCGGCAGCGAGGACTTCGACCTCGAACTGCTCGAACAGCGCACGCTCGACGGCCACACCCAGGTGCTGGTCTACCGCCCGACCCTGCACCCCGGCACTCGCTGACAGCGGGCAGCGCGCGCTGGTGAGCAGGCGGGAGCTCACCAGACGCGCACCCGTCAGCCGAGCCCTTCGACGATGCGGAAGTCGCGCTCGAAACCGTCGGGGAGTTCGGCCAACGCCTCCTGGTAGGCCGCGCTCTCGCGTGCGGCGACGGCCTGTTCGAAGCTGTCGAACTCGATCAGGACGACGCGCTCGGCGATCCCGGCTTCGTATCCGGCGACCCGACTGCCGCGGGCGAGCACCCGCCCGCCGGCCGCCCGGACGGCTGAACGGGCCCGTTCGCCGTAGGCGTCAAGACTCGCGGGGTCGGTGATGGCGGGGTAGACGCTGACCCAGTAGCCCTTGGCCACGGCTCCTCCTGTGTTCGGGATCGATGATCAGAAACTAGTGTCACGTCGAAGGCAGTGACACCGGGGGAGCGGGGCCGAGGGCGGGCGCGGGGGAGGCCTGGTCGCCGGTTCGCTGCGGTGATCAAGGGCGAACGGTCGCCGACCAAGATCGACCGACGACGTTCTGCCCTTGATCACCGACAAGCGCCACCGGGCGAGGCCGAGGCGCCGAGCCCGGCCAGGGGGGCCGTTGGCCGGGCACGTCCGGTCGCCCGGGACGTACGGTCGCGGCGCTGCCGGCAGCCCGGCACCCGTTGGTCACCGCCCCGCGCCGCTCCGGCAGGTTCCGAGGTCGGGCCGACCGTGCCGGGGAACAGTGAGTCGCGTCAGCGGTGCAGACCGCGGCTGCGTCAGCGGCGTTCGTCGAGCGTGCGTGGACGGGTGACCTGAACGATGGTGAGCATGTCTCGGAGTCCCTCGAAGTCGGCAGGATTCGTCGTGAACAGCGGTAGTCCTTCGGCGATGGCCGTTGCCGCGATCATCAGGTCGGCGACCCGACGCCGCGGTTTCGGGCCGGCGCCGATCACACCTGCCGTGACGCGGCCGTACGCCCTGGCAGCTTCGACTCCGAACGGAATGGGATCGAATTCGTGCTCGGCGCGTTGGAGCACATCGAGCCGTCGCGCGAGTTCGGTCGGCGCGTCGTACTCGTCCTGCTCGTCCCTCGATCGCACCTGATGTGGTCCGGCCGAGAGTTCGGCGAGGGTGACCGCGCTGATCGCCATCTCGTCCGGCAACTCGGCGGGTTCGATCCACCGGCGCAGGATCAGGATGTTGGTGTCGAGGAGCCCCTGCACACGGTTCCTAGCGCTCGTACGGATCGAGGGTGTCGTGGTCTGCGGCGGCGTCCTGGTCGGCGCGGAACGCCGCATCGTCGACGACCGCGGCATTGCGCGACATGGCTGCGAACTCGTTGCGCGTGACGAATCGCCGGCGCCGCCGAAGCGGAATCAACTCGCCGAGCCGGTGACCGTCGCGGGTCACGATGAACGATTGGCCCCCTTCGACAGCGTCCATGATCTCCTTCGACCGCTGCCGGAGGTCGCGTTGGGTGATCTCGGGTTGTGTCACGACCGTCGATGACACGTCGGGTGTGCTACCCCGTGCTACCACGTAGCACCTCTGGGCTCACCAGCCCCGCGCCCGCCACTCCGGCAGGTTCCCGCGGTCGACGCCGAGCGTGGTGTCGTCGCCGTGGCCGGGGTAGACCCAGGTCTCGTCGGGCAGCTCGCCGAAGATCCGCTGTTCCACGTCGTCGATGAGGGAGGTGAAGTTCTCCGGCGTCGAGGTCTTGCCGACGCCGCCGGGGAACAGGGAGTCGCCGGTGAAGACGTGCGGGCGCTCGTCGCCGCGGTAGACCAGCGCGATCGAGCCCGGCGTGTGCCCGCGCAGGTGGACGACGTCGAGCTCGATCTCGCCGAAGCGGACGGTGTCGCCGTGCTCCACCAGTTCGTCGACCGGCACGGGGAGTTCGGGGGCGTCGAGGGGGTGCGCGATGGTGCGCGTCTCGAACATGCCGGTGACGGCGCCGAGTGCCTGCCAGTGGTCCCAGTGCTGGTGGGTGGTGACGACGTGGCGCAGGTCGGGCCGGTCGTCCGCGGCGCCGACGAGGTCGGCGAGGCGGTCGGGCTCGTTCGCGGCGTCGATCAGCAGCGCCTCGTTGGTCGCGCGGCACACGAGCAGGTAGGCGTTGTTGTCCATCGGGCCGACCGAGACCTTGGTGATGGAGAGCGCGTCGAGGTCGCGGCGGGCGGCCGGGCCACCGGGGTCGGTGTGCCCGGTGTAGGGGATGACGTCCACCGGGCCACCCTATGCCCGGTGCGCGGGGAGCGGAGGTCGCGATCCGATGTCCGCTTCACCCGAATCGTTGACAACCGGATGGACGGTCGACAACGATCCGTCGACCATCTCCTCTCCCCGACGCCGAGGAGCCCGCCGTGTCCGATCTGTCCCGCCGCCGCCTGCTCGGACTCCTCGGAGCGGCCGCCACCGTCCCCGCCCTCGCCGCGTGCGGCAGCAGCCTCGGCGGCGGCTCGGCTCCGGCCGCCGGTGGGGCCGCACGCAGCATCAAGGTCGGGTTGGTGGTGCCGAAGTCCGGCGTCTACGCCGCGCTGGGCACCGACATGCAGGCCGGCTGGGACCTGTGGCTCGCCCAGCACGGCGGGAAGTTCGGCGACGTCACCGTCCAGACGGTCGTCGCGGACGAGGGCGAGACCCCGCAGACCGGGCAGCCCGCGGTGCAGAAGGTCCTGCAGTCCGACGGCGTCGACGTCGTCGTCGGACTCGTGAACTCCTCGACCGCACTCGGTGTGGCGAACCTGTTCGCGGAGTCGAAGAAGCTGCTGCTCGTCACGAACGCGGGCGCAGCCGACGTCACCGGGAAGGCGCGCAATCCTTACATCTGGCGCACGTCGTTCGTGAACGCGCAGATCTCGGCGGCGATGGGCCAGCACCTGGCCGCGACCGGGTTCAAGGACGGCGTGTTCGCCATCGCCCCCGACTACGCCGCCGGCTCCGAGGTCATCTCCGGGTTCACCAAGGCGTTCGAGGCCGGCGGCGGCAAGGTGGTCGGCTCGGCGAAGCCGGCGTTCGGCAAGACGTCGGACTACCAGCCGTTCCTCACCCAGATCCAGCAGTCCGGGGCCAAGGCCACGTTCTGCTTCTTCTCCGGCGCCGAGGCGATCACGTTCGTCAAGCAGTACGCGCAGTTCGGGCTGGCGCCGGCGATCCCGCTGTACGGCAGCGGCTTCCTCACCGAGGGCAGCGTGCTCAAGCAGCAGGCCGCGGCCGCGGTCGGCGTGCAGACGACGCTGCACTACTCCGACCAGCTCGACAACGCCAGCAACAAGGCCTTCGTCGAGGCGTACAAGAAGGCCAACAACGGAGCCTCGCCGAGCTGCTTCTCGGTGCAGACCTACGACGCTGCGAACGTGCTCGACCGCGCCCTGCGCACGGCGACCGGCGTCGACGGCGACGCGCTGTCGAAGGCGCTCGGCGGCATCGGCACAGTCGACGACAGCCCGCGCGGCCCGTGGACGTTCGACGGGCAGAGCCCGCGCCAGAACATCTACCTGCGCACCGTGCAGGACAAGGGCGGCACCCTGGTCAACGCGATCACGCAGGACCTCGGCCCGCAGAGCCAGCCGACCTGACCCATGGTCGTCTCGATCCTCAACGGCTTCGCGATCGGCTTCCTGCTGTTCGTGCTCGCGGTCGGGCTGTCGCTCGTCTTCGGGATGATGGACGTGCTCAACCTCGCGCACGGTGCCCTCTTCCTCGGCGGCGCCTACCTCGGCGCAGCCTTCGCCGGGGGCTGGGGCGGGTTCCTCACCGCACTGGCGATCGCCGCTGTCGCCGGCGCGGCGGCCGGCGCGGTGCTCTCGCTCATGACCGAGCCGCTGCGCCGCCGCTCGCACCTGGACCAGGCGCTGCTCACCCTGGGCGTCGCGCTGGTCGTGGCCGAGCTGCTGATCATGGTGTTCGGCGACGACCCGCTGTCGGTGGACGCACCGCCCGGGCTGGACGGCTCGGTCACCGTGCTCGGCGCGGTCTACCCCAGCTACCGGCTGGCGATCATCGGGATCGGCGCGCTGCTCGCACTCGTCGTCTGGCTGGTCGTGGAGCGGACGCGGGTCGGCGCGCTGGTGCGCGCCACGGTCGCCGACCGGGAGATGGTCGCGACGCTGGGCGTGGACAACCGGCTGGTGAAGGTGGCGGTGTTCGCCGTCGGTTCGCTGCTGGCCGTCACGGCCGGCGTGCTCGGCGGCCCGATCTACGGCGCTCGTCCCGGGCTGGACGCCGCCGTGCTCATCCTCGCGCTGGTGGTCGTCGTCATCGGCGGGCTGGGCTCGGTGCGCGGCGCGCTGGTCGGTGCGCTGGTGATCGGCCAGGTCGACACCCTCGGCCGGGTGCTGCTGCCCGATCTCGCGTCGTTCATCCTGTTCATCGCGCTGGCGATCGTGCTGGTGCTGCGCCCGCAGGGGATCTTCGCCGGCCCGGTGGGGGCGCGATGACGGCCGCGCCGCAGGTCGAGGTGCCGGGCGGTGTGGCCGCCGCGCCGCCCCGGGTCACCCGCGGGCCCGGGTTGGTGATCGCCGTGGCGGTGCTCCTGGTGCTCGCCGCGGCACCGCTGTTCCTGGCCCCGTTCGCGACCACCACGCTGACCCGCATCGTCGTCTTCGCGCTGTTCGCGGTGAGCCTGGACCTGCTCGTCGGGGTCACCGGCATGCCGTCGCTCGGGCACGCCGGCTACTTCGGCGCGGGCGCGTACGCGGCGGGCTGGACGTCGATCAACGTGACGGCCGAGGCGCCGATCCCGCTGCTGGTCGGCGCGGTGTTCGGGGCGCTCGCCGCGGCCGCGACCGGCTGGATCACCGTGCGCACGTCCGGGGTGTTCTTCCTGATGCTCACCCTCGCGATCGGGGAGACGCTGCAGCAGCTCGCCGACTCCTGGGAATCGGTGACCGGCGGCGCCAACGGCATGGCCGGCATCCCGGCCACCCGGATCGCCGGCACGCCGCTGGCCAACGCCGGCTTCACCTACTGGTACGTGCTGGCCGCGGCCGTGCTCGGGTTCGCGGTCGTGGTGCTGCTGGCCCGCTCGCCGTGGGGCGCCGCGCTGCGCGGCATCCGCGACAACGAGCCCCGGATGCGGGCGCTGGGCTACGCCACGGCGCTGTACAAGTACGCCGTCTTCGTCGTGGCCGGTGGTGTGGCGGGGGCGGCGGGCGCGCTGCTCGTGGCCCAGCAGCGGTTGGTCACCCCAGCCGACCTCGGTTTCATGACGGCGTCGTTCGCCCTGCTCGCGGTGATCATCGGCGGGGCCGGGTCGCTGTGGGGGGCCTGCCTGGGCGCCGCGCTCGTCATCGTCGTGCGCGACGCGCTCGGCCCCAGCCTCGACGGCCACGGCACCCTCGTGCTCGGCATCGCGTTCGTGCTCGTGGTGTACCTGCTGCCGCGAGGCGCGGCCGGGGTGCGGCTGCTGCCGGCGAGGACAGGGCGGCGGACGTGAGCGTTCTCCGCTGCACCGGCCTCGCGCGGTCGTTCGGCGCCCTCAAGGCCGTCGACGGCGTCGACATCGCCGTCGAGCCCGGCGCTCGGCACGCGCTGATCGGACCCAACGGCGCCGGGAAGTCCACGCTGTTCAAGCTGGTCACGGGCACGATGCGGGCCGAGGCGGGCGTCGTGGAGCTGGCCGGCCAGGACGTGTCGCGGCTGTCGGAGGTGCAGCGCTGCCGGCTCGGGATGAGCCAGACGATGCAGCACGCCAGCCTCTTCGCGTCGCTCACGGCGGTGGAGACGGTGGCGCTGGCCGTGCAGCGCCACTCCGGGTGGCGGATCGGGCTCCTGCCGCGCAAGCGGCCCGAGGTGCGGGAACGGGCCGAGCAGCTGATCGCCGACGTCGGGCTCGCCGGCCGCGGCGACGTCGTCGTGCCGGCGCTCGCGCACGGCGAGCGCAAGCAGCTGGAGGTGGCGCTGGCGCTGGCCTGCAACCCGTCGCTGCTGCTGCTCGACGAGCCGGCGGCCGGCATGTCGGCCGCCGAGCGCGGCCGGCTCGTGGAGCTGGTGCAGGGCCTGCCGGCCGAGGTGACCGTGCTGTTCGTCGAGCACGACCTCGACCTCGTGTTCGCGCTGGCCGACGCGGTGACCGTGCTGCACCTGGGCCGCGTGCTGCTGTCCGGCACACCGGACGAGGTGCGCGCCAGCGATGCGGTCCGCGAGGCCTACCTCGGAACCCGCCGGCGCGAGGAGCTGTTCGGCCCATGAGTGCGTTGCAGATCCGCGGGCTGGTCGCCGGCTACGACCGCAGCACCGTCCTCGACGGCGTCGACCTGGCCGTCGACGCCGGCGCCGCGCTGGCGCTGCTCGGCCGCAACGGCGTCGGCAAGTCGACGCTGGTCATGACCGTCGCCGGGCTCGTCGCGCCGACGGCGGGGGAGATCCTGCTCGACGGGCAGCCGATCGCCGGGCTGCGGCCCGACCGGGTCGCCCGCGCCGGCGTGGCGCTCGTCCCGCAAGGCAGGCGGGTGTGGGCCACCCTGACCGTCGGCGAGCACCTCGCGCTCGCCACCGGTCGGCGGCGCGGCACCTGGACCGTCGATGCCGTGCTCGACCTCCTCCCGCGGCTCGCCGAGCGCCGCGGGCAGCTGGCCGGGCGGCTGTCCGGCGGGGAGCAGCAGATGCTCGCGATCGCCCGCGCGCTGCTCACCAACCCGCGGCTCGTGCTCATGGACGAGCCGTCGGACGGCCTCGCCCCGGCGATCGTCGACCAGGTCGGCGCCGTGATCGCGACGATGCGCGCGGAGGGCGTCGCCGTCCTTCTCGTGGAGCAGGACCTGCACCTGGCCTTCGGCGCCGCCGACGAGGTGGCGGTGCTCGACCGCGGCCGGGTCGTGCACAGCGCGTCGACGGCCGAGTTCCGCTCCGACCCGGCCACTGCGCAGCGCCTGCTCGGCGTCAGCTGAGATCGGCCAGCGGCACCCGCTCGTCCGCGAGCCGGGCGAGGTCGACGACCGCGCCCGAGCGGATCAACCCGTTCAGGGTCGCCGTCACCTCCCAGACGTTGACGTTCATGGCGGCGACCACGCGCCGCTCCTGGAGCCAGAACGCGATGAACTTCCGTCCCGCGACGTCGCCGCGCACGACGACCTCCGCATCCTGACCAGGGACGACGTGCCCGGTGTACTCCATGCCGAGGTCGTACTGGTCGGTGTAGAAGTACGGCAGCCGGTCGTAGGTGGCCGTGGTGCCGAGCATCGTCGCCGCGGCGACCGCCGGCTGGTTCAGCGCGTTCGCCCAGTGCTCGACGCGCACGCGCCGGCCCAGGAGCGGGTGGTGGGCGTTGGCGACATCGCCGGCCGCGACGACGTCGGGATCGCTGCTGCGCAGGTGCTCGTCGACGACGATGCCGTTGTCGACCGCGAGTCCCGCGGCCCGCGCGAGCCCGTCGTTCGGCGTGACGCCGATGCCGACGACGACGGTGTCGGCCGCGATCTCGGTGCCGTCGGCGAGCGCCACCGCGCCGACGACGCCCGGGTCGTCGGGCCGCGGTCGGATCCCGGTGACGGTGACTCCGCACCGCAGGTCGACGCCGTGACCGGTGTGCAGGTCGGCGAAGACGCGGGCGATCCGCGGGCCGAGCACACCCAGCAGCGGCAGCTCGGCGCTCTCCAGCACGGTGACCTCGGCAGCGGCACCGCGGGCCGCGGCCGCCGACTCCAGGCCGATCCACCCGCCGCCGACCACCACGATCCGCGCGCCGGGACGCAACCGGGCCCGGAGGAGGTCGCTGTCGTCGAGCGTGCGCAGGTGCAGCACCCCGGCCAGGTCCGCGCCCGGGACGGGCAGGCGGCGCGGGGTCGCGCCCGTCGCCAGGAGCAGCTTGTCGTAGCGCAGCGTGTGACCGCCCGCGGTCGCGAGGCGGTGGTCGGCCAGGTCGATTTCGGTCACCGGGTCGTCGAGCAGCAGGTCGACGTCGTGCTCGGCGTACCAGCTCGCGGGATGGACCCGCACGCTGTCGCGCTCGGTCCCGCCCTGCAGGTAGCCCTTCGACAGCGCCGGCCGCTCGTACGGGTGGTGGGCCTCGGCGCCGTGCAGGGTGATCCGGCCGTCGAAGCCCGCCGCGCGCAGCGCCTCCGCCGTCTTCGCGCCGGCCAGCCCGGCGCCGACCAGGGCGAACGTGCTCATGCCGCACCGTCCCGGCGCCCGATCCGGCCGGTCAGCCCGAGGAACTCCGCCCGCGAGCGCGGGTCGTCGCGGAGCGTGCCGCGCAGGGCCGAGGTGACGGTGGCCGTCCCGCCTGCCCGCACGCCGCGCAGCGTCATGCAGGAGTGCTCGGCCTCGACGACGACGCCGACACCGCCGGGTTCGAGGTGGTTCTGCAGCCAGTCCGCGATCTGGGCGGTCAGCCGCTCCTGGACCTGCGGCCGCCGCGCCAGCAGCTCCACCACGCGCGCCACCTTGGACAGGCCGAGGATCCGGTCGGCCGGCAGGTACCCGACGTGCGCGACGCCCGTGAAGGGCAGCATGTGGTGCTCGCACAGCGACTGCACCGGGATGTCGCGGACCAGCACCAGCTCGTCGTAGTGCTCGTCGTTGGCGAACGTGGTGAGGTCGAACGAGCGCGGGCTGAGCAGCTCCGCGTACGCGTCGGCCATCCGGCGGGGCGTGTCGGCGCGGGCCGGGACGCTGGTGTCGACGCCCAGCGCGGCGAGGAACTCGGCGGCTGCGCGTTCGGCGCGGTCGAGGTCGACGCCGTCGAACGGCGGGACGATCCGCAGCGGGATCGGGGCGTCGGTTGCTGCGTGGGGAAGGGACACGGCCGGCCTCCAGCTCTAACGGACAATATGCTTGACGTTAGAACGCGAGTACTCTTCCGTCAACGATCGTGTCCGTTAGAAGGGTCGGCGATCATGGAGGACTTCGCGAGCCAGGTGGACGGGGTGAGCGCGCTCGCCGAGCCGGCCCGGCGCGCCCTCTACCTCTACGTGGTGGCGCAACCCGGTCCCGTCAGCCGCGACCAGGCCGCGGAGGGCACGTCACTGCCGCGCCACACCGCCAAGTTCCACCTGGACAAGCTCGTCGAGGAGGGCCTGCTCGACACCGAGTCGCGGCGGCTGTTCGGCCGGCGCGGCCCGGGCGCCGGCCGCCCGAGCAAGCTCTACCGCCGGTCCGCGCGGCAGCTCGCCGTCTCCCTCCCGCCGCGGCACTACGACCTCGCCGGCCAGATCCTCGCCGCCGCCGTCGACGACGCGGCCCGGGCCGGCGGCTCCGTCCTGGCCGCCGTCGAACGCGCAGCGGAGGCGGCAGGTCGTCGCCTGGGCGCCGCGGCCCCGGACGATCCGGTCGTCGCGACGCTCGCGGCGTGCGGGTACGAACCCCGGCCCGACGAGACGGGTGTCGTGCTGGCCAACTGCCCGTTCCACGCGCTCGCCCGCGACCACACCGAGCTCGTCTGCGGGATGAACCTGCACCTCGTCACCGCGCTGCTCGACGAGCGGGGTGCGGCGCAGCGCGCCGTGCTCGAACCGGGCTCCGATCGGTGCTGCGTGCGGCTGACCAGCTGAACCGTGCGGTGGGCATCCGCATCTCGCCGGAGTCGGCGGTGCCCGTCGTTCTGGTGCCGGCGAGTTGTGGTTCTGGTGTCCGCGAGTCGTGGATCCGGCGTCCGCGAGTTGCGGCTTGGCGCACGCGAGTCGTGGTTCCGGCGTGAACCTGACCGTCGTCGCGGTGGACGCGACGCTTCCCGCTCGTCGGCGACGAGAACGGCGACTCGCGCGCGCCAAACCCACGACTCGCGGGCACCAAACCCACGACTCGCGCGCGCCGAAACCACGACTCGCGGGCGCCGAAACCACGACTCGCGGGCGCCATGACCGCGACTCGCCGGCACCGGGGCCACGACGCGCCGGCTGTACTAGCCTGCGGCTCTACGCGTCGCGGGGGGCGGCGCGTACGAGGGGGGCGCGGTGATCCGGCGGACGAACGCGCGATCGGTGGCCGCCCGCGTGCCGCTGCCGCACCCCAGGCGCTGGCTGCTGACGGCGGCAGCACTGCTGGCCGTCGCCGGCTACGTCGGGGTGCTGGACGGGCTCGGCGGGCTGCGCGCGTGGATCGGCGGCTGGGTGCCGCCCGGCGGCGAGCCGGTGCTGGGCTCCGCGACGCCGGGTGTGCTGGTGGCGGTGCTCACCCTGATCGCGGGGCTGTTCGCGCTGCGTCGCGGCCTGTTCGCGCTGCTGGCGCGCCGGCCCGGTCCGATCGAGGTCACCGCGTTCCACGGGCTCGCCGACGACGGCTACGCCCCCGACCCGACGGCCGACACCGCGCAGGTCGCGGCCGAGTTCCGGCGCACGCTGACCGAGATGAGCCTGTCGACGCCGCTGTCCATGCCGACCTCGCCCCGCCAGGACGAGTTCATCGACGACGTCGGCACGGTCGCGGACTCGACGACGACGTTCGGTGCCGCGGTCGCGCTGGTCCGCGCGGCGCTGCGGATCCAGTACGCGTACCGGGTCGCCGCGCAGATGCGGGTGCGGCGCGGCGAGGAGCGGTTCGGCATCACCGTGCACCTGGTGATGCAGCCGGGCGGCCGCGGCGAGGTGGCCACGTTGTGGGCTGCGGACTGGGCGTCGGCGGCGGACCTGGCGGCGCATTGGGTGGGCGCGCAGATCCTGCCGCGCAGCCGGCTGGCGCGGCGCGCGCCGTGGACGAGCTGGCACGGCCTGCAGATGCCGCCTGCGCTGTTCCACCACTCCCAGCTGGCCCGCCGGTGCGTGGCGGAGCGCCGGTTCGAGGAGGCGCTCGGCCACTTCCACGAAGCGCTCGTGCTCGACCCGCAGAACCCGTACCTGCGCATCGAGCGCGCCCAGGTGCTGGAGCAGCTCGGGCTGTCGATGGACGCGGTGGTGGCCTACGCCGACATCGTCGCCGTCGAGTCGTGGCACGACCGGACGTTGTGGCGGCGGCTGCGCGCGCACGTCGCAGGCGACGCCGACCCGTCCGAGGACGACGTCACGTGGGCCAGCACCCGCGCCGACGGCCCGCCGCCGCCTCGCCTGCGCGCGCTGGTCACGGGCCAGCAGGCGCTGCTGATCGCGCGCTACCGACTGGTCACCCGGCTGGCGAGCCAGACCGTCGCGCAGCAGTGGTGGCGCGTCGACGACTACCCCGACGCGCGCAACACCAAGCGGACCGCGGAGCGCCGCGAGCTGCGGGCGCGGCTGCGGACCTGGCTGGAGCCGTACTACCCGGACTACCTGGCCGACCTGCAGGGCAGCGCCGAGAACGTGCCGTTCGACGTCGCGGTGCGCCGGCAGCGGCTGCTCGCCCACCTGCTGTGCTTCGTGAGCTGGGTGGAGACGGAGCACCTGCTGGCCGACTACCGGTGGTGGCAGCTGCGCCGCCGCCCGGGGATGGCGGTGTCGCAGACGGCGCTGCGGGTGCTGCGCGTCTGGGCGCCGCTCCTGGAGCGGCGGGCCGCGGTGAAGGTCGAGGGCCCAGTGTGGGACGAGCTGCAGGCGAAGCGGCGCCCCGACCGGCGGCCCGACGGGCGGACGATCACCCGGCCGAAGCGCTGGCCGGACGTGGTCTGGCCGCCCGACATCACGGTCGTCGAGGCCGACCTGGAGCGGGTGCTGCGCCGCAAGCCGGCCCGGTGGCGGGAGTGGCAGGAGTACTACAACGCGGCTTGCGCGGCCGCCGTCGCGCTGGGCGGGCGCCGCGACGACGCACCGGACGAGCTGCGGCCGTGGGCGCGGCTCGCCGTGCGCTACCTGGAACGGGCCGTCAGCTCCACGGACAGCGGTTTCGTCGGCGCCTACACGCAGTGGCTCTCCACCGGCGACGACGACCTGCGCAGCCTGCGCTCGCTGCCCGAGTTCGTCGACTTCCTCGACCGCTACCTGCCCACCGACGACCTGCGCGCGCCGCCGCCGCACCGGCTGGTGGAGCTGGTGATGTCGCAGCACGCGGTGCGCCTGCTGCGCACCTACGCGACGGACCGGGTCGCCGCGCTGGACCAGCGCGAGGAGGCCGAGCTGCCGTGGGAGGCGCGGGCCCGCGCGGTGGCCACCGAGTTCACCGACCAGGACCGTGACTGGCGGTGCCGGCTGCGGCTCGTGCGCAGCGGCCAGAAGCTGCGCCTGCGGATGGGCGGGGCGCCGTTCCCGAGCGCGCTGCCCGAGTTCGACGACGACCCGGCGGCGTGGCGCTACAACCTCGCCGGCGCCGGCCAGGGCAACGGCGAGGTCGCCAAGCGCCACTACCGCGGGTACATCACGTTCCGCCGGGGCGCGCTCGCCGAGGCGTACGCGATCCTTGCCGGCGTGCCGGCGGAACCGCTCACCGTGGCCGGGAGCCGCGCGATGTGGCAGCGGATCGTCGCCGTGATGGACCGGGCGCTCGACGGCCCGCCGTCGACGCCGTGACGCTCAGCGCTTCAGCAGCACCCCGACCGTCCGCACGATGATCGCCAGGTCGAGCCCCAGCGACCACCGCTCGGCGTAGTCGTTGTCGGCGCGCGCCCGCTCCGGGATCGACGTGTCGCCGCGCAGCCCCCGGACCACCGCGAGCCCGGTCAGCCCCACGGGCACGCGGTGGCGGTCGGCGTAGCCGGGCACCGTCTTGGAGAAGCGGTCGACGAAGTACGGCCGCTCCGGCCGCGGACCCACCAGGCTCATGTCGCCGACCAGCACGTTCCACAGCTGCGGCAGCTCGTCCAGCGAGGTGCGGCGGATGAACCGGCCCACCGGCCCGAGCCGGGCGTCCTGGTCGATGTTCCACTGCACGTCGCCCTCGCCGGGCGCGGGTCGCAGCGACCGCAGCTTGTACAGCGTGAACAGCCGTCCGTGCTGCCCGACCCGCTGCTGCCGGAAGAGCACTCCCGGGCCGCCCTCGATGCGCACGGCCACGGCGACCAGCAGCAGCACGGGCGCCACGAGCACGAGCCCCACCAGCGCGGCGACCACGTCGATCACGCGCTTCACCGCCCGCGCGGCGCGCCCACCCCGTGCGGGCGCCGTCGCTGCTTCGTGCACCACCGGCATCGGCACGGTCGCCGGTTCCCCCACCGGCACCGGCACAGCCGTCGGATCCCCCACCACCGTCTTCACCTGTCCGAGGATGCTCCTGCGATCCTGAGAAGACGTCCGGGATTCCCCGGATCCGACCCCTGGACGCTCAGCGATTCCTCAGCCGCCCTCAGGTGATCTCAGGGATTCGCCCTGGTCGCGGGCTCACTGGTGGTGCGGACGGTGCGAGCCAGATCACGGCCGAACGTGACGTCGAGGCGCTCGGAGATGGCCATCTCCAGCACCGCGACCATCGCCTCGCCGGAGATGCGGCGCAACCGCTCGATCGTCTCGTAGACGCGCGGCCACTGGTCGGAGGGCCGCCCCGACGAGTCGAACGGCTTCCACACCTCCTCGAGGAACAGGTCGACGTAGACGCGGGCGATGCCGGAGGCGTGCCGGCTCAGCTGGTCGACGACGTCCAGCGAGCGGGCGACGGGGATGCCGAGCTCGTGCAGGTCCTGCGCGGCGCGCATGAGGCGCGGGCTGACCTCCTCGTACTGGCCGTCGCCGACCTCGCGCAGCAGCCCCATCTTCAGCGCGCGCTTGATCACCGACTCTTCGCTGTCGGGGAAGCGCTCGGCCAGCTCGCCCAGCCCGGAGATCTGGCGGTCCTCGCCGGCGAAGAGCTTGCGGATCCGCCGGATGAACGCCACGACCTCCTCGGTGGAACCGCCCGTCGTGTCGAGCAGCTTCTTGATCGTGTCCAGCTTGACGCCCTCGGCCTGCAGGTCCTTGATGAGCTCCAGCCGGGCCTCGTGGCCCGAGCCGTAGAAGCCGGTGCGGGCGCGCACCTCCGGCGGCGGCAGCAGGCCGCGGGCCTGGTAGGCGCGGATGTTGCGCACGGTCACACCGCTGACCCGTGCGAGGTCGTCGATGGTGAGCGTCGCCTCGTGGGCATCGGTGACGGCGTCGTCCGATGACATGTCCCATAGCTTAGCGTCGATTCGATGAGACATCGAGATCGGGCGAGACGCATGTAACACAGTACCGGCGGTAACAGCGATTGCGATGTGACATGAGGTGGTGCAATGCTGATGTCATGTTTCGCATCGCACCGCCTCGGCGCCGGGGCTCCCGCGTCCTGAAAGCCGCCACCGCGCTGACGACGCCCCTGCTCCCCGAGGACTTCCTCGGGCTCGTCGACCCGCTGTGGAGCGTCACCGAGCTGCGCGGCCGCGTGGTGGACGTCCGGCGCGAGACCGCGCGGGCCACCACGGTGACCATCCGGCCCGGCCGGACGTGGACGGGGCACCGCGCCGGCCAGTACGTGCGCCTCGGCGTCGACATCGACGGCGTGCGGCACTGGCGCACCTACTCGATCAGCAGCGCCGAGCACGAGCGGGAACTGCGCATCACCGTGCAGGCGCAGGACGGCGGCACGGTGTCGGGGTTCCTCGCGCACCGCGTCACCGTCGGCACGATCGTGCGGCTGGAGTCGGCGATGGGGGAGTTCGTGCTGCCCTCGCCGGTCCCGCGGAAGCTGCTGATGATCACTGCCGGCAGCGGCATCACCCCCGTCATGGGCATCCTGCGCACGCTCGCCGCCCGTGGCCCGCTGGGGTCGACGACGGGGCCCGACGTCGTGCTCGTGCACTCCGCGCGCACGCCCGACGACGTGATCTTCGGCGCCGAGCTGCGGCGCATGCCCGGGCTCACGCTGATCGAGCACCACACCGCGGAGCACGGCCGGTTGGAGCTCGCCGACCTGCCCGTCTTCGACGCCCATGAGCGCGTCGTGCTGGCCTGCGGCCCCGACGGTCTGCTCGACGCCGCGCGCGAACGCTTCGGCGACCGCGTGCTCGTCGAGCGGTTCACCCCGCCCACGCGCAGCGCCGGCGGTGCCGGCGGCACCGCGACGATCGGCGACGTCACCGTCGAGGTCGACGGCGCCACGAGCCTGCTGGAGGCCGGCGAGTCCGCCGGCGCCCTGATGCCCAGCGGCTGCCGCATGGGCATCTGCCACGGCTGCGTGCTCCCGCTGCGCGACGGCCAGGTGCGCGACATGCGCACCGGCCAGGTGCACGGCGAGCCCGGCGACCTCGTCCAGACCTGCATCAACACCGCGAGCGGACCCGTCCGCATCGAGACCACCTCCTAGGGAGAGCCATGACCCTCGCCCTCACGAAGAAGACCCCCGCCATCACCGACGCGCCCACCGGCACGCCCCGCCCGCCGATGCGCATCGCGGCGTCGACCCCGTCCCCTGCGGCCGCGGGACTCACCGCCGAGCAGGTCGAGGAGCTGGGCCGGCGCCTCGACGCCATCCGCGAGCGCGTCGAGGCCGAGCGCGGCGAGCGCGACGCCGCCTACATCCACGGCGTGATCAGGAAGCAGCGCTGGCTCGAGATCGGCGGCCGGGCGCTGCTGTTCGCCGGCGTGCTGCCGCCCGCGTGGCTGGCAGGCACGGCGATGCTGTCGGTGGCCAAGATCCTCGAGAACATGGAGATCGGCCACAACGTCATGCACGGCCAGTGGGACTGGATGCGGGACCCGAAGATCCACTCGTCGACGTGGGAGTGGGACAACCACAGCCCGGCCGAGCAGTGGAAGAAGACCCACAACTTCGAGCACCACACGTACACCAACGTCGTCGGCAAGGACCGCGACGTCGGCTACGGCATCCTGCGGCTGTCGGAGGAGCAGGCCTGGCGGCCGTACTACCTGCTGAACCCGGTGGTCAACCAGCTGCTTGCGATCTTCTTCCAGTGGGGCGTCGCGCTGCACGACCTGGAGGCGGAGAAGATCGCGTCGGGGGAGAAGAGCTGGAAGGAGGCGTGGCCGACGCTGAAGGCGATCGGCCGCAAGGTCCGCCGCCAGTTCACCAAGGACTACCTGGTCTTCCCCGCGCTGGCCGGCCCCTTCTTCCTGCCCGTGCTGATGGGCAACCTGACGGCCAACCTCGTGCGCAACCTGTGGTCGCACGCGGTGATCTTCTGCGGGCACTTCCCCGACGGCGCGCTCCAGTTCGACGAGGCCCAGCTGGAGGACGAGACCCGCGGCCAGTGGTACCTGCGACAGATGCTCGGCTCGGCCAACCTGGACGGCGGCCCGCTCTTCCACCTCATGACGGGCAACCTGAGCTTCCAGATCGAGCACCACCTGTTCCCCGACCTGCCCAGCAACCGCTACGCCGAGATCGCCCCCGAGATCCGCGCCATCTGCGCCGAGTACGGGCTGGAGTACACGACCGGGCCGCTGTGGAAGCAGTACCTGCAGGTGCTGAAGAAGATCAACCGGCTCGCGCTGCCGTCGTAGGCCCACGGTCCGGCGAGTCCTGCGTTCTGCCGGGCGAGTCTCGCGTCCGGTCGGGCGAGTTCTGCGTTCCGTCCGGCGCGGCGTCACCGCACGAACGCGTCGCTCGATGCGTCCGAGCAGTGCGCAGCGATCCGACCGCGGGTACCGAACGCGGGACTCGCCCGGCGAAACGCGGGACTCGCCCGGCGAAACGCAGGACTCGCCCGGGGGAACGCGGGACTCGCTAGCGGAGGGCGCGGGCGATCTCGCCCCAGCGCCCCATGGCCGTGCCGCTGCCCACGGACTCCTCGACGAGGTAGCCGACGATCCGCGCCGCGATGCCGGAGTAGCGCTCGCGCAGGGTGTCGGCGATCGTGTCCCACGGCCCGACCACGGCGAAGTGCTCGAGCATCTCGTCGGTGATCGTCGCGGCCATGCCGGCGATGTCGCCGGCCTTGAGCAGCTCGTTGAGCCGCGCGGAGGTGCCGTCGAACCCGAGGTCGTCGAACTGGAACGCGTAGTTCTTCGTCGACCCGTAGAAGGCGATCTGCTCGCGGGCGCGGCGCAGCAGCGGCGCGCGCTCCTCCGGGGTGTCGCCGGGCACCACGAACACGGGCACGATCAGGTCGACGTCGGCGGGGGAGCGACCGGCCGCGGCCGCACCCGCGGCGACCGCCGGCAGCAGCCGTTCGCGCAGGTAGTGCACCGAGTGCAGGGGGTGGACGTGCACGCCGTCGGCCTCGGCGCCGGCCATGCGGCACATCCACGGGCCGACGGCGGAGACGTCGATCATGATGTCGGGGTGGCCGTGGCGGGGCGGCGCCCAGCCGTGCGGCAGCAGCGTGAGGCGGTAGAACTCGCCCTCGTAGGAGAGCCGCTCGCCGCCGGCGAACGCCGCGAAGCACGCCCGGACCGCGCGGACGTAGTCGCGCAGCCGGGGGCCCGGCGGATCGAACTCCGCCCCGTAGCGGCGCTCGACGTGTGCCCGCACCTGCGTGCCCAGCCCGAGCCGGAACCGGCCGCCGGTGTTGCCCGCCAGCTCCCACGCCAGTGACGCGCTGACCATCGGGCTGCGTGGGAACGCGACGGCGATGCCCGTCGCGTAGTGCAGCTCCGGTGCTGCCGTCGCGGCGGCGGCCAGTCCCATCCACGGGGTCAGGCTGGTCTCGGTGAAGACCATCCCGGACAGGCCCGCCGCCTGCGCCGAACGCGCGAGCTCCGCGGTCTCCGCCCAGCTCTTGCCGGGGCCGGTCATGAGGTCGAACTCCATCCGCGGACGGTAACCCGGTTCATCGGGTGCGGAACGCGTGCAGCAGGTACTCCTTGCGGTCGAGCGGGTTGCCGTCGGTGCGGGGACGGGTGGGTGGGGTGCCGGCGACGGGCCGATGCCCGCTCCACCGCGACGTGAGCGTGCCGAGGCCGTGCGTGGCGCCGGGCAGCGCCTGCCCGAGCCCGCGCAGCTCGGCGGCCGGCACGGACGCGCGGACCAGCGTCTGTCCGGCGTCGACCGGCAGCACCTCCTCGGGCGTGCCGCGCGCCGCGCCGAGCATCGCGAGCACGGCGGGGACGGCCTCGGTCGGCACCTCCAGCTCCACCTCGTGCACGGGCTCCAGCACCTGGGTCCCGGCCTCGGCGAGCGCCGCCATCAGCACCAGCGGTGTCAGCGACCGGAAGTCGCCGGCCGCGCTGACCGGGCTCGAGTAGCCGGTGCGGGTCAGCGTGACGAGCGGGTCGAGCACCGGCCAGCCGGCGAGCCCCTGCTGCAGGGTCGCGTGCACGGTCTCCTCGATCGCGGTGTGGAACGCCAACGGCAGCGACCCCAGCTCGACGGCGAGCCGGAACTGCACGCCCCCGCCGGGCTCCCCGGGCTCGACGCGCAGCCCGATCGTCGCGACGAAGAAGCTCGGCCCACCGTCGACGTCGGTGCCGATCTCGTTGCCCATCTCCGAGAGCGCCTCCCCGGTGCCGACGACCCGCTCGGCCAGCAGCACCCGCGGCGGCGCGAACCGGGCCTCGACGCCGTAGGTCTCCAGCAGGGTGTCGTGCAGCACCTCCTGCTGCACCTCGCCGTAGAGCGCGACGGTGAGCGCGCCCGTGCCGGGATCGCGGCGGACCCCGATCAGCGGGTCCTGGTCCGCCAGTTCCAGCAGGGCCGCGTGCAGGCGCGGGCCGTCCGCCGGACGAGCCGGGGTCACCTCGGTCTCCAGGCTGGGCGGGGCGAACAGCGCGGGGCGGGCGTCGGCGCCGGTCAGCTCACCCAGCCGGTCCCCGATGCGTGCCGACGCCAGCCCGCGCACCAGCGCGATGTCGCCGGCCACGGCCGGGCCGGCGACGGGTTCGGCGCCCCGCGCGTAGACCGCGACCTCCGTGACCCGGTCCCCGCCGAGGACGGTGCGCGGCCGCAGCGTGCCCGACCGCACCCGCACCTGGGCGAGCTTCGCGCCGCCGCGGCCGCGGCTCATCGCGAACACGGTCGCGTCGAGCGGGCCGTCCGGGTCACCCCCGGATCGCGGCAGGTACCCCAGCACGGCGTCGACCAGCGCGTCGACGCCCTCACCGGTGACGGCCGACCCGAAGAGCAAGGGGACCACGTCCGCCCGCGCGAGCACGGCGGCGAGCGCGTCCGGCGGCTGCGGGGTGCCGTCGATCCAGCGGGCGAGCACCCCGTCGTCGTGCGCGGCGAGCGTCTCGACGACGCTGGGCGCGGTCAGCGGCACCGGTGTCGTGGTCGCGTCCCGCGTGCCGGCGCCCTCGACGTCGGTCAGCACGACGAGATCCGCATCGAACAGCCCGCGCAGCTCGTCGACGAGCGACGTGGTGCGGGCCCCGCGCCGGTCGATCTTGTTCACGAACACGACGGTGGGCATGCCCAGCCGCTGCAACGTCCGGGCGATCACCCGGGTCTGCGGCTGCACGCCCTCGACGGCGGAGACGACGAGCACCACCCCGTCGAGCACGGCGAGCGCCCGCTCCACCTCCGCGACGAAGTCGGGGTGGCCGGGCGTGTCGACGACGTGGACGCGCACCCCGGAGACGGGCAGTGCGACGACCGCCGAGCGGATCGTGATACCGCGCCGGCGTTCCTGGTCGAGGGTGTCGGTCTGGGTGTCACCGCCGTCGACGCTGCCGAGGCGGTCGAGCACGCCCGCGTGGTGCAGCAGGCGCTCGGTGAGGCTGGTCTTACCGGCGTCGACGTGGGCGAGGATCCCGATCGTGACGCGCGAGGAGGGCGTGGGCAAGGACGGTTCCCGGGAGTGTGGGGGTGCTGGTCACCTGGGTCACTCGGGAACGCACTCGCATGTCGGGCTCCTCGACGATGGACGGGACGACCACCACCGTAGGACCGCCCGCCACCGATTTACCGGCGATAGCCGGCCAGGAACACCTCGACGGCCCGGTCGGCCGTGCGCCGCACGGTCGCGGGGCCCGGCGCCTCGACGTCGACGAGCAGCATCCCGCGGTCGATGGCGGGGCCGACCACGAGGAAGGCGAAGTGCTGCGCCGCCTCGGCCGGGTCCGGCACGCGCAGCACCCCCCGCGCGCCCAGCCGGGCGAACAGCTCGGCGAACGCGGCCATGACCAGCGCGGGAGCCCGCTCGTGGTAGGTGGCGGCGAGCTTCGGGAAGCGCGTGGCCTCGCCGACAACGAGCCGGCGCAGCGCCAGCACCTGCGGGGCGGCGGTGGTGGCGAGGTAGCGGCGCGCGAGGGCGCGCAGGGCGTCGGGGACCGCAGCGTCGGGCACGTCGTCGAAGGAGGCGGGCAGCGCCGCGGCGAAGGCCTCGGCGGTGGCGGTGGCGCCGAGCACGACCTGTCGGAAGAGCGCCTCCTTGTCGCCGAACTGGTTGTAGACCGTCTGCTTGGACGCAGCCGCGTCGGCGGCGATCTGGTCGATGCGGGTGGCGTCGTAGCCCTGCCGGAGGAAGCGGCGGGTGGCCGCTTCGACGATCGCGGCCCGCTTGCGGTCGGTTGCGGTCGGCGCGCTCACGCCGTCGATGCGCACGATGACGCCGTCTTCCATGGAATTCACCGTACTCCGATGAGTACGCGTGGTTCCATGAGTCAGTACTCGCGAGTCCAACCAACCGAAGGAGCTCGCCATGTCAACAACGACCTGTGACCGACCGACCGCCGTCACCCGCTCACTGCTCGGGTACGGGGTGCTGGCCGGGCCGTTCTACCTCGTCGTCGGTCTCGCCCAGGCCCTCACCCGGGAGGGTTACGAGATCGCACGGCACGACCTGAGCCTGCTGGCCAATGGCCCGCTGGGCTGGATCCAGATCGCCAACCTGGTCCTGTCCGGGCTCATGACCATCGCCGCCGCGGTCGGCATGCGGCGTGCGCTCGCCGCCCGCGGGGGCGGCGTGTGGGGGCCGCGGCTCGTCGCCGGATACGGCGTCGGGCTGGTGCTGGCCGGGGTGTTCGTCGCCGACCCGATGAACGGGTTCCCGCTCGGCACCCCGGACGGCCCGCCCGCCAACCCCACGTGGCACTCGTTCGGCCACCTGGTGGCCGGCGCCCTCGGGTTCCTCGCGCTCGTGGCGGGGTGCCTGGTGTTCGCACGCTGGTTCGCCCGGCAGGGCCGCACCGGCTGGGCGGTCTACTCGGCGGCGTCGGGCGTGCTGTTCCTGGCCGCGTTCGCGGGCATCGCGTCGGGCTCGCAGAGCGCGGCCGTGGTGCTCGGCTTCTGGGCCGGGGTGATCATCGCCTGGGCGTGGCTGGCAGCGGTGTCGGTGCACCTCTACCGGACGGCCTGAGCGGCCGGTCGGTGGGTGGGCGAGGTCAGTCCGTCGGGGTGACCTCGCCCATCTCGACCCACGCGTCGCCGGGCAGGTCCTGGTAGTTCAGCAGCGGCTTCTTCGTGACCCACCGGCCCATGTCCACGAAGAACTGCTGCGCGTGCGCCGTCTTGACGTGCGCGGCTCCGGCGTCGCCGTCGCGGAAGACCTCGATGATCGCGAACTCGTTCGGGTCGTCGCCGTTCTGGTAGTAGTCGAACGAGACGTTGCCCGGCTCGCTGCGCACGTTGGCCGTGTACTCGGCGATCCCGGCCAGCCACTCGTCGCGCCTGTCCTGCCGGATCTGAGCCTGGATGACGATGAGGATCACGGGTGGAGTCTCGCAGCCCGCCGCAGGTCCCGCGATCTCAGATTGCGACATCGCGGACCGAACGGGTCTGCTGCCGCGGCACGCCACTGGACCTGGACCTGTCAGCGGCTGCTCCAGGTCGTCGCGGTCGATAGGGTCCATCTCGCCCCGTTCGGTGCTGCTCGCAGGAGGAACGTTCGTGTCTCCGCGCAATCCACAGACCATCGCGTACCCGTCGCCCACCTCCCGTCCGCGCCGCCGTGACGTCGAACCGCTCGCCCCGCACGTGATCGTGCTGTTCGGGGCGACCGGCGACCTGGCCAAGCGGAAGCTGCTGCCCGGACTGGCCTACCTCGCGGAGTCCGCGCTGGCCCCGGACGTGCGCATCGTCGGTACCGCCACGGAGGACCTGACCACCGAGGCCTTCCGGGACCTCGCGAAGGACGCGATGCGCAACTTCGGCGTCCACAAGCTCACCGACGAGGCGTGGGCCCGGTTCTCCGAGCGGCTCAGCTACGTCGGCACCAGTGCGGGACCGGAGGGCCTCGCCGCCGCCGTCGCCGACGCGGAGGAGAAGCTCGGGGAGGACGTGCGGCGGCTGCACTACCTGTCGGTGCCCCCGAAGGCGGCGCAGGCGGTGATCACGATGCTGCGCGACGCGAAGCTGGTGGAGCGCTCGCGGGTCGTGATGGAGAAGCCGTTCGGGCACGACCTGCGCAGCGCCATCGAGCTCAACGACTACGTGCACGAGGCGTTCGACGAGTCGCAGGTCTTCCGCATCGACCACTTCCTGGGCAAGGAGGCGGCGCAGAACATCCTGGCGTTCCGCTTCGCCAACGGGCTCTTCGAGCCGATCTGGAACCGCAACTTCATCGACCACATCCAGATCGACATCCCGGAACAGCTGGGCCTGGACCAGCGCGCCAACTTCTACGAGTCCACGGGTGCGTACAAGGACATGGTCGTCACGCACCTCATGCAGGTGATGGCGTTCGTCGCGATGGAGCCGCCGACGGCGCTGGAGCCGCGCGCCATCAGCGAGGAGAAGAACAAGGTCTTCCGCTCGATGCTGCCCATCCACCCGCACGACGTCGTCCGCGGCCAGTACGGCGGCTACCGGGACGAGGACGGCGTCGCCTCCGACTCCGACACCGAGACGTTCATCGCGCTGCGCGTCGGCCTCGACAACTGGCGCTGGGCGGGCGTGCCGTTCTACCTGCGCACCGGCAAGAAGATGGCCGAGGGGCAGCGAATCATCTCGATCGCGTTCAAGCAGGCCCCGCGGACGATGTTCCCGCAGGGCTCCGGCGTGGGGGAGTCGGGTCCGGACCACCTCACGTTCGACCTGGCCGACTCGTCGCGGGTGTCGCTGTCGTTCTACGGCAAGCGCCCCGGGCCGGGCATGCGGTTGGAGAAGCTCTCGATGCAGTTCTCCACCCAGGAGACCGACACCGCGAAGGACGTGCTGGAGGCGTACGAGCGGCTGATCCTCGACGCGATGCGCGGCGACCACACCCTCTTCACCACGGCCGAGGGCATCGAGTCGCTGTGGGAGCGGTCGATCCCGCTGCTCGACGACCCGCCCGTCGTCAAGCCGTACCCGCCGGGCACCTGGGGCCCGAACGCCATCCACCAGCTCATCGCGCCCAACGCGTGGCGGCTGCCGTTCGAGCGGGCGTGGCGGGAGAAGAGGTAGCGATCGTCGGTCGGTGCTGCGCCGGACAACCCTGTGTGCGAAGATCAACTCGAATCGGATCGCAGACCACTGGGGGACTGGTTGACCATGATCGGTGACATCGCGGACCGCCTGCTCGCGAAGCTCGTGCCGCACGCGACGGCGATGGCCATGTCCGAGCTGCGGGATCGGACGCAGTCGTGCTTCGGCGGCGCCTGCGTCATGTACGGCGGCCGATGCGCCGTCTGGGCGCAGTCGTGCGTGAACGGCGAGTGCGGAGAGTGCTACGCGGTTGCGGGTTGTTCCACCGGAGCTCCGCACGGCTGCTGAGTCGGGCGGTCCCGTCTGCGGTGCTTGCGGCGACTTCCGGCGCTCCGGTCACTAGCGCCGGAACGCAGACCGGAGACCGGAACGCGCTACCAGCCAGAAGTACGACCCGGGCCCCGGCCCGATCGGCGTTCCGGCCGACGCGCGCCCCAGCGTGACCACGGCACCGTCGACCACCATGACGACGCTCCCTCTCCACCGCCGGCCGACCGTTGCCCGCACCGTCGCGGTCGCCGCCACCGCACTCGTCAAGACCTACGGTCGCGGTGACGCCGCCGTCGACGCGCTGGCCGGCGTCGACGTGGCGATCCCGGCAGGGCGGTTCACGGCGATCATGGGGCCGTCCGGGTCCGGCAAGTCCACGTTGATGCACCTGCTCGCGGGTCTCGACGTGCCGACGTCCGGTTCGGTCGTGCTCGGCGACACCGACCTGGGCGGCTGCACCGACGCCCAGTTGACGGTGGTGCGCCGGGACCGGGTCGGGTTCGTGTTCCAGTCGTTCAACCTGCTGCCCCAGCTCACGGCGGAGCAGAACATCGAGCTGCCGGTGCGGCTCGCCGGCCGCGCGGTCGACGCGGGGTGGCGCGACCAGCTCGTCGGTCTGCTGGGGCTGCGGGACCGGCTGCAGCACCGGCCGCCGGAGCTGTCGGGCGGGCAGCAGCAGCGCGTGGCGCTGGCCAGGGCGTTGCTCGGCCGTCCCGAGGTGGTGTTCGCGGACGAGCCGACGGGCAACCTCGACTCGCACTCCGGTCGAGAGGTGCTGGAGCTGCTGCACCGCAGCGTGCACGAGCTCGGCCAGACGGTGGTGATGGTGACGCACGACCCGGCGGCGGCCTCCTACGCCGACGAGGTCCTGATGCTGCGCGACGGCCTGCTCGCGGGGATCGTGCGCGACCCGCGGCCGCAGGCGATCCAGGACGCGCTCGCGGAGCTGTCCCGATGACCTCGCACGTCGGATCGGTCGCCGGGGTGCTGCTCGCGGAGACCCGGCGCCGACCGGGGCGGCTGCTGCTCACCGGGCTCGCGGTCCTCGTCGCGACGGTGTTCGCGGCCGGCACGCTGCTGCTGTCGCAGACCCTCGACGACTACGTCAGCTCGCGCTCCCAGGAGACCCCGGCCGCCGCAGCGGCGGTCGTGCACCCGGCCGCGGGCGCCCCGCTCGCGTCCCGGATCACCGACGTGCCGGGCGTGGCGGCCGCCGTCGCGTACGGGACGGCGACGCTGCCCGTGACCGGTGCGGGACCGGGCACCGAGTGGGGAGTGCGCTCGGATCCCATGCTCGGCCCGCTCTCGCGACTGGCCGCCCCGATCGCCGGCCACCTGCCCACCGCGCCCGACGAGGTCGTCGTCGGGAAGGCCACCGCGCAGCGCACCGGCATCGTCCCGGGCACGCACCTGACCGTGGCCGGGAGGTCCGGCGACGTGCCCGTCACCGTCACCGGGGTCGTGCCGCTCAACTGGGAGGGCACCGACTACGTCGTCACCACACCCGAGATGCTCACCGCGCTCGGCGGCACCGTCGAGGCGGTCGACGTGCTCGCCGCCCCCGGTGTCGGCGAGCACGAGCTGGCCGCGCGGCTCGCCGCCGCGTTGGGCCCCGCGGCGACGGTGCAGACCGGCAGCGACCAGCGGCGGGCCGAGCTCGCCGAGGCGTCGGCGGCCGCGACCGCGGTCCTGCTGGGGGTCGGGACGTTCGCCGTGGTCGCGCTGGTCGCGGCCGCGATCGTCGTCGCCTCGACGTTCCGGATCGTGCTCACGCAGCGGCGCACCCAGCTCGCGCTGCTGCGCTGCGTGGGCGCGGGACGGCGCGGCATCGTCACCGCCGTGCTGGTCGAAGCGGCGCTGTCCGGCACGATCGCGGGCGTCCTCGGCATCGCGATCGCGCTGCTGCTCGGCGAAGGTGGGCTGGCGGCCGCCGCGGCACTCGGTGCCACCGGCCTGCCCGAGCTCGGGGTGCCGTGGCTCGGGATGATCGCCTGCCTGCTCGTCGCGGTCCTCGCGACCGTCCTCGCCGCGGTCGCCCCGGCCGTCGCCGCGTCCCGCATCCCACCCGTGGCGGCGCTGGGCGCCGCCGCGGCCGGCGAGACGGGCGCGCCTCCGACCGGGCGGCGGCTCGCCGTGGCCGGTCTGCTCGCCGCGGTGGCCGCGGGCTCGGCGGTGGCGTCGGCGCTCGTGGCCGCCGACGAGGGCCAGGCGCTGCTCCTGCTGGTGGTGGCCGCGTCCGGGCTCGTCGCCTTCGCGGCGCTGGTCGCGGCCGGACCGGTGCTGGTCCGCGGGCTCGCCGCCACCCTCGGGCGGGTCGTGAGCCTGCTCGGCCGCACCCCCGGCCGGTTGGCGACAGCCAACGCGCTGCAGGTGCCCCGCCGCACGGCCGCCACGATGGCCGTCCTCGCACTGGGCGCCGGCCTGACCTCGGCACTGCTGGTGGCCGTCGACTCCGGTCAGGCGGACGCGGCGGACCGGGTGACGCGGGCCGTCCCGGCGGCGGTCGCCGTGCGGGTCACCGACGCGTCGCGGGTGGCGGCGGTCAGCGACCGGTTGGCCGCGGAGCCGCAGCTCCGGGTGTGGATCGACCCCGCGGGGCCGACGACCCTGCTGGTCGACCCGGCCGAGGGGATCGCGGAAGCCGCCGTCCGCCCCGCCGTCGACCGCGTGCTCACCGGCGTGCCGGGGGTGAGCGTCCAGTACGCGAGCGACGTCCGCGCCGAGCTGAGCACGTCGATCACGATCATGCGCGCGATCGGGTTCGGGCTCGTCGGCATGACGTTGCTCGTGGCCGTCGTCGGGGTCGGGATCACCCTCGCCCTGTCGGTGGCCGAACGCGGCCGGGAGACCGGCCTGCTGCGGGCGGTGGGCCTGTCCCGCACCGGGGTGCGCGCGATGGTGGCGTGGGAGGCGGTGCTCGGCGGAACCGGGGCGGCCGTGATCGGGGCCGCCGTCGGCGTCCTCTACGGGGTGCTCGGGCTGCACGTGCTCGGCATCGGCAAGGGGTTCACCGTCGGGGTGCTGCCGCAACTGGCCGGGCTCGTCGTCGGGGTCGTGGTGGTCGCAGCAGCGGCGGCGGTGGCACCGGCGATCCGCGCGGGCCGCGTCCCGCCGGTCCGCGCCTTGCAGCCGTGACGCCGGCGGGTCACGCCACGACCGCGTCCAGCGGGAGCTCGAAGTGCACGGTGGCGAAGCGGGGGTCGTGCTCGGTGCCGCGGTCGTCGCCGACCTCGATCACCGGAAGGGAGCGCCAGAAGGGCTCGGCCGCCGGCACACGGGTGTTGGTGTGCAGGTAGATGACCCGATAGCCGCCGTCGGCGCGGACGAACTCCTGGCACGCCGCGACCAGCCGCCGCGCCAGCCCGGCGCGTCGGTGACCCGGCAGCGTCGCGACGCGCAGCAGCTGCGCCACCGCCTGCCGGTCGGCGTAGCGGCGCCCGAGCTCCGCCGGGTGCGGCGGGACGTTCGGTCCGCCCACCCGGATCGCCGCCGTCGACACGACGCGATCCTCCTCGTCGACGGCCACGAACATGGCCTGCCGGGGGTTGTCGACGTAGGTCTCGACGGGGCGGTCCAGGTCCCAGTGCCACTGGGGCTGGTAGCCGTAGCCGAGGTCGGTCTCGGCCGTCTCCAGCACGACTGCGCGGGCAGCGGCCAGGTCCGCGGCGGTGACGGCGCGACGGACCACGTGGACGGGCCGGGGCATGGCGGTGGTCACGGTTCCTCCGGGGTCGGTCATCCCGCCCGCCGCGGGGACACGGCCAGCGGGTCGATGGGGTGGGCGTCGAGCAGGGCGTGCGTGCAGGGATGCGTGGCGTCGGCGCGGAGCCGCTCGACGGGCAGGTCCTCGACGATGCGCCCGCCGTCGAGCACGGCGACCCGGTCGCACAGCCGTTCCAGCACGTGCAGGTCGTGCGAGACGACGAGCGCGCCGGTGCCGTTCTCCGCGACGACCCGGGCCAGCAGCCGGACGACGTCGGCCTGCAGCGTCACGTCGAGTGCGGACGCGGGCTCGTCCGCGACCAGCAGCCGTGGCCGTACGGCGAGCGCGCGGGCGATCGCCACCCGCTGACACTGCCCGGTCGACAGCTCGCCGGGCCGCCGGTCGGCGAGGTCGGCCAGCCCGACCTCGGCCAGCAGCTCGTGGGCCCGGGCGCGGCGCGTGGCCCGGTCGCCGATGCGGTGGTAGACGAGCGGCTCGGCGACGAGCCGCAGCGCGCTGCGCCACGGGTTGAGGCTCGCCCGGGGGTCCTGCGGGACCAGCTGCACGGCCCGCCGGACGGCCGCCCAGCCCTGCGTCGCGGGATCGGTGCCGGCGAGCCGGAGCGTTCCGGACACGGGGCGGTGCAGGCCGAGCAGGCAGCGCAGCAGGGTGGTCTTCCCGCCGCCGCTGCGACCGGCGATGCCGACCACCTCGCCGTCGGCCACCTGGAGGTCGAGCCCGTCCAGGACGGGCCGGTCGTTCCCGGGGTGCCGGGCGGTGAGGCCCTCGACGTGCAGGAGGGCCGGGCGGTCCGTCGTCGCCGGCCGGCGGGTGCGCGCGGGCATCGCCCACGGCACGTCCCGGACCAGTCCGCGCGTGGTCGCGTGGGTCGGTGACCCGAGCACCCGCCCGGGCGGCCCGCTCTCGACCACCCGTCCGCGGTGCAGCACCACGACGCGGTCCGCCAGCGCCGCGGCCACCCCGACGTCGTGGGTGACGAGCAGCAGCGCCGTGCCGGCATGCACCCGCCTGCGGAGCGTCCGGACCAGCTCGTCCCGCGCCGGCCCGTCGAGCGCGGTGGTGGGCTCGTCGGCGAGCAGGAGGGATGGATCGGCAGCGACGGCGAGGGCGAGGCCGACACGCTGGGCCATGCCGCCGGACAGCTCGAAGGAGCGCCGGCCGGCGACGACGTCCGGTTCGGCGAAGCCGGCGTCGACGAGCAGCCGGGGGACCGGGGCCGCGGCGCCTGCGGCCTCCGCGACGAGCGAACCCACCCTGCGCAGCGGGCTCAACGCCAGCGCCGGGTCCTGGAGGACCAGCCCGATCCTGCGCCCGCGAACCTGCCGGAGTACGTGCGCCGACGTGAGGTCGTGCACGCCGTCCATCAGCATCTCCGCGGCCCGCACCCGGCCAGGGGCGGGGACCAGACCCATGATCGCCCGCAGCAGGGTGGACTTGCCCGAGCCGCTGCCGCCGAGGATGACGACGGCCTCACCGGCCGCGACGTCGAGATCGAGCCGGTCGAGCACGGTGTGCCCGCGGAAGTCCACGCCGAGCCCGCGCACCCGCAGGACGTTCACGTCGCCACCACCACCGCACTCCGATCGGACAGGTCGCGCAGTCCCTCGCCGAGGCAGGTCAGCGCGAACACGGTGACGAGCACGGCGAGGCCTGGCCCGAGCACGAGGTGCGGCTGCGACAGCGCGAGCCCCCGGGCGTCGGCGAGCATCGCGCCCCATTCCGCGAGCGGTGGCTGCGCACCCAGGCCCAGGAACGACAGGCCGGCGACGGTCGCGATGAGCTGCCCGGTCTCGATCGCGGTGAGCACCGCCAGCGGGCCGACGAGCCGGGGGAGCACCTCGCCGTGCAACAGCTGCCACCGGTTCGCGCCGAGCGCGCGGGCCGTGACCGCGGACGGTTCGGCGAGCGCGGCGCGCACGAGTGCGCGGACCAGGCGTGCGAACGGAGCCCACCACACCAGCAGCGCGCCGCCCAGCACGGTCGTCAGCGACGGTCCGCGCAGGCCGACGAAGGCGAGGACGACGATCACGGCGGGAAAGGCGACGGCTCCGTCGACGAGCCGGCGGCCCAGGTCGTCCAGCCGCGGCCCGGCGAGGCCGAGCAGCACTCCCAGGACCGTGCCGGCGGTGACGACGGCGAGCATCGTCGCTCCCGTCAGCAGCAGGGTCTGGCGGCCGCCGTGCAGGACGCGGGAGAACGTGTCGCGGCCGAAGCGGTCCGTGCCGAACCAGTGCTCGGCACCGGGCGGGGCCAGCCGGGCCCCCACGTTCTGGGCGGCCGGGTCGACGGGCGCGATCCAGGGCGCAACGAGCGCGGCCAGCACGACGACCGCCAGCAGCACCGCGCCGAGCGTGACGAGGCCGCGGCTGGTCGGAGCCACGCGCACCGGCGGTGGGGGACGGAGCCGGGTGAGCGTCATGCGACCGCCGCCGCGCCGCGGGGGTCGAGCAGGCGTGCGGCCAGGTCGAACCCGCGGTTCACCACGACGACCAGCGCGGTCGTGACCACGACGTAGGCCTGCACCACCGGGTAGTCCTGCGCCGCGATCGCCTCCACCGCGTAGTTCCCCAGCCCGGGCCACGTGTACACGGCCTCGGTGATGATCGAACCGGTGACGAGCGCGGCGAAGGCGAGGCCGCCGAGCACGAGCACCGGCGCGGTGGCCGGGCGCAGCACGTGCCGGACGAGGACGCGGCCCGGTGACGCGCCTCGAGCGCGCGCCGCGACCGCGTACAGCCGGCCGCCCTCGGCGACCAGTGACGCGCGCAGGACCCGCGACATCGTGGGCGTGATCGAGATGCCCAGCACGAGCGCCGGTAGCCAGAGCCGCTCCGTGCTCGCCGGGCCGGCGATGCGGAAGCCCACCGCTGCCGTCCCGAGCTGCAGGGCGACCGTCCCCAGCAGGAACGACGGCACCGCGACCGTCACCAGGGTGAGCAGGCGGACCAGCTGGTCGACCGGCCCGCCCGGGCGCCTGCTCGCCGCGAGCGCGAGGCCAACGGCGAGCACGACGCCGACGGCGAACCCGGCGGAGCCCAGCAGCAGGCTGGCGGGCACCCGGTCGGCCATCTCCAGCGCGACCGGCCGACCCGACCGGAACGACGTGCCCCAGTCGCCCGTCGCCATCCGGCCGAGCCAGTTCAGGTACTGCTCAGGCAGGGGCCGGTCCAGGCCCAGCTCCGCGAGCCGCTCGGCGCGGATGCGGGCCTCGTCGGCCGTGGTCAGCGCCGCCCCACCGGCCTCGCCCAGCTGCACGTCGACGGGGTCGCCGGGTGCCGAGCGGACCAGCGCGAACACCACGACCGAGGCGAGCAGCAGCATCGCCGCCAGCCCGCCGAGCGAGCGCAGGAGCCTCACTCGGGCCTCGCGAGCGCGTACCCCGGCTGCACCAGGTTCTCGTACTGCAGGGGGTGGGGGACGAAGCCGGTGACGCGGTCGCTCACGGCGGTCGCCTGCGGCCGCGGGTGCAGCGGGATCGCCGGCACGACCTCGGCGTGCAGGGCGTTGAGGTCGAGCACGGCCGCGGTGCGGCTCGCCGCGTCCGGTGCGGTGTTGGCGCGCGTCACCAGCTCCGCGACCCGCGGGACGGTGTAGCCGCCGTAGTTCCCCGAGCCGCCCTGACCGATCTGCACGGCGAACAGGCTCGGCACGTTGCCCAGCGTGGTGAAGGCCGCGGTCTGCGCGTCCCAGTCGCCGCGGTCGCGGGACTGCTTGACCAGCGCGTTGTCGACGTACGACAGCTGCACGGCCACGCCGAGCCCGGTCCACTGCGCCTGCAGCACCTCGCCGGTCGGGCCCTCGGTGCCCCACGTCTGCAGGCGCAGCGTCAGCGGCACGCCGTCCTTCGAGCGCGCGCCGTCGGCTCCGCGCGTCCAGCCCGCCTCGTCGAGCAGCCGGCCCGCGAGCTGCGGGTCGTACCGGACGAAGCCCTGCTGGTCGGCCTGCGGGTACGCCGGGTTGGAGGCGAGCCAGCTGGGCGCGGCCTCGGTCAGGCCCTCGCCGGCGATCTCGGCGATCGCGGCCCGGTCGACGCCCCACGCGAGCGCCTGGCGCACCCGCTGGTCGGCCAGCGCGGGCGCCACGGGCGAGGCCGGGTTGAGGTAGACCGCGACCGTGTTCGCCGCCGGACTGCCCTGCAGCGTCAGCCCGGCGGTCGACCGGACCTTCGCGAACGCCGAGCTCGGCAGCTGGTCGACGATGTCGGCCTGCCCGGCCAGCGCGATCTGGGCCCGCGCCTCGCCGTCGGCGACCCGCTGGACGGTGATCCGACCGATCTGCGGTCGCGGGCCCCACCAGCCCGGGTTGCGTTCCAGGGTGATCTCCCGTTCCGGCGTGAACCCGGTGACGCGGAACGGGCCGGTGAGGTCGGCGGTCGCCCCGCCGTGGGCGTACGCCGCCACGTTGTGGATCTGCAGCTCGTAGTGCGCGAGGGTGTGGCCGAGGTAGGGCGACGGGCCGTCGGTGCGCATGGTGAGCGTGCGCGGGTCGACGACGCTCACGGTCACGCCCTTCAGCAGGTTCGCCGCGAGCTCGTTGTCGGCGGCCGACCGCGCCAGTGACGCTCGCACGGCCTCGGCGTCGACCGGCGCGCCGCTGTGGAAGGTCGCTCCCGCGCGCAGCCGGACCGTCCACGCGTCGGCGGCGGTCTGCTGCACCGACGCGGCGAGCTCCGGCGCCACGCTGCCATCGGGCCGGATCTTGGCCAGCGACTCGCCGGCCCCGAAGGAACGCAGGTAGCTCGTCGTCAGCGGCTCGGCGGGATCGAGGGTGGCGTTGATCGTCGAGACCGCGAGCGTGAGGGCGTCTCCGGTCGACCTTGCCGCGTCCCCACCTCCGCACGCCGTGAGGGCCACAGCGAGCGCGGCCAGGATGGCGTTCAGCGTGCGGCGCACGATCGACTCCGTTCCGTCGGGTCGCCCAGGCCGGGCGAGGCGAGCCGCAGCGTATGTGACAATGATTATCGATACCAGTTGTTTGCCGGATCTGTTGCCTACGCCATGCGCGCCTCCCCGGGGTGAACTCAGAGTGACCGAGCGGTCGGTCCTGCGCGTCCACGCTTCGTCCGGCTCTCGTGCGGATGGCCGCGTCCGGGCTCGCGACGGGGGCCCTGCCGTTCCTGCTCGGCCTCGCCGTCCTCGACCGGTCGCTGGGCGGCACCGACCTCGGGTTCGCCCTCGCAGCCCGCACCGTGGGCTTCCTCGTCGCCGTTCCCGCTGCGGGCGTGCTCGCCGACCGGTACTCCTGGCACGGCATCGTCGGGTGGTCGGCGACCGCGGCCGCGATCGCCGGCGGGGTCGCGGCGCTCGGCATCGGAACGTCGCCGGCGGTGTTCATCGCCGCGGCAGCGGTTGTCCGAGCGGGGCGCGTGCCGGCCGGCCTTTCAGGCATTCACGGCCGAAGTGGTGGTCGATGTCGGCGAGCGCCAGAAAGCCAACGCCGCGATGACGATCGCGGGCGGGTCAGCGTCCTCCTCGCGCCGTCGGCGCGGGGTCATCGTCGGAATCACCGGATTGCTGCGGCAGGTCGCCGCCGCCGGTTACCGGGGCCTCCGACCGGATCACGGCGGGACGAGCGCCGGGAATTCCTGCGCGGATTCGTCGAAGGTCTCGCGGAGGCCCGGCGGCACCCGTGGTTCGTCGCCGGACCGGGCGCGTTGACGGCGGTGAAAGCCACCGGCTGTTCGGTCACCGCCGTCGTGCTCCCGCTCGTCTCCCGCGATCGCTACGGAACCGGCGCAGTGCTCGCATGCGTCACCACCGGCGACATGGCGGGAGCGCTGCTCGGCGCATTCCTGATCGTGAGTCGGCGTCCAGTGGCGCCGATCTGGGTTGCCTATTCGGCCTCTCCGCCTGTGCGGTGGCCCCGCTCGGCGCTGCTGTTCCCGTTCCTGTGGCGGTGCTCGTCGCGGCCCATGTGGCGACCGGCGTGGGAATCGAGCTGTTCGACGTCGCATGGTTCACCGCGATCCAGCGCGCGCCTGCTGGCCCGGGTCTCCAGCGTCGATTTCCTGCTCTCCTACGGACTGGCTCCGCTGGGCCTCGCCCTCATCGCGCCCGCTGTGACCGAGTTCGGTGCAGAACCGCTCCTCGCGATGTGCGCGGCGGTCTGCCTGATCGGCCCGCTCTCCGCACTCCGTCGTTCCGAGCTCTCCGTTTCGCCGGTGCGCGGCCGCCCATCCCGGTCGCGCACTTCCGTGACGGAGGCAGTGGATGCGCAGTTCTCGCCGAAAGAGGCGTGTCGCTGGGCGCTCTGCTCCGATGCGCGAGCAGGGGACGGAAGCGCCTCGTCGCAGGTGATCCGCAGCCGCGGCACGTGCGGTCCCGGAAGTCTCCGAGCGAGCCTCCCGGTGCCGCTGCATGATCGTCGGCCCCACGATCGAAGGACATCCGAACGATGGACTGATCGGCCCATCGTGAGTTACTGTGACCCACGTCCCCCTTCGGGAGGGCGGAACCCAGGGTTGGACTGGTCGCTGACGTAGCGCGAGCAGCTCGGCCCAGGGTTCCAGACGCGGGTTGCAGCCTCAGGCGCGACGTGCGGACATCGCAGGGCTTGGTTCCCTGTTGGCGAAATCCTGTCTGACCGGCCTTTCGGGTCGGTGTCTCTGCATCGTCTCCGCCGTTCGGGCGGTTGCATCGAGGGGTTCCTGCACATGTACGGGCACAGCGCGCACGAGGGTGAGGCCGTCGGCCTCGCTGTCGGCGTGCCCGTGTGCGTGCAGTTGCGGTTCGGTCCGGCGGACGTGGCGGTGCGGTTGCTGCGGTGGGTGCTCGCGGTGGCGGGTGCTGTTGTCGCGTTGTGGTTGGGGTCGGTGTTGTTGGCGACTCCGGCGTCGGCTGCGGTGGTTGTTCCGATGGCCTCGACTTCGCTGTTGAAGGGAGGCAAGGACAGCGGGGACAACGGCGGTGACGGGAACGACGGCGGAAACAACGGCGGCGGCAACGACGACGGCGGGCACGGTTCCGACGGCGGCGACAAGGGCGGCGACAAGGGCGGCGACGACAACGGCGGCAAGTCGGACGACGGCGGTGGGTCGAAGTCGGACAACGACGGCGGCGAAGAGAAGCAGCAGAAGTCGGACGACGGAGAGAAGTCGCAGAAGTCGAACGACGACGGTGACAAGAAGCAGTCGCACGACGACGACGGCGAGAAGAAGCAGGCGAAGTCGGACGACGGCGAGAAGAAGCAGCAGAAGTCGGACGACGGCGAGAAGAAGCAGTCGCACGACGAGAACGCGAAGAACGAAGACCGGCAGCGGTCGAGCGACGACGAGGCCCGATCGGAGCAGAAGTCCGAGAAGCACGAGAAGGCCGATTCCTCGGACGACGGCGAGCGCAAGCAGGTCTCCGCGGACGACGTCAAGGAACTGCGGGATCGGTTCGCGTCCGACACCAAGGCCGTCGCGAAGGAGATCGAGCACCGCTTCGGCGAGCGCGACAACGACGATTCCGAGACCCCGGATCGCGACCGCGCCGACGGCGACCGTGCCACCAACCACCGCAACGGCGACGACAACGACCACAACGCCGGCGCCGAGGAGTTGCGGAAGACGGTCGCCGGGATCGTCAGCGACACGATCGAGCACGACGCCCGCGCCGATCATGACGACCCTGCCGACCGGGTTCACGAGATCGGCGACCGGATCAGGCAGAAGGTCGAGGAGAAGGTCCGGGAGAAGGTCGGCGACGCCGTCCGTACCGTCGAGGAGCGGATGGACGATTCCGAGCGAGCGACGTCGGCGAAAACCAGTTCCGCCGAGGCCGACGCCGAGAGGAGCGACGACTCCCCGCGCGCTGCGGTGCGGTTCGCGAAGGAACTGTCCGGGCAGTGGCAGGAGTTCGGCGACCGCATGCGCGACAAGGTCGACGCGGTGCGTTCGGCGGCGGAGGACGGTGGTGACGTCCGGGGTGCGGTGCGCGATCTGGTCGACGCGACGTCGGATCTGCCGGGCGGGCACGAGGTGCGTCGGGTGGTGCAGGCTGCCGCGGAGTACGCGATGTCGGCGGTGGACGGTTCGGGCAAGCACGGCGAGATGGGTGTGCTGTCGAACGACAGCGGGTCGGCGGGGCAGTGCACCGGCTCGGCGCACGACTGTGCGGGGGCGGGGTCGGCGCAGAACGCGGTGCTGCTGAAGTCGGGTCGGGGCCCGCCATCGCACGACGCGGATGGTCACGCTCGGTCATCGCGGCACGGCGACGACTCGGATGGTGACTGGTCTGATCACGACGGCGATGAGCACGAGCCGAACGCGACCGATGACTACCTGAACGATCGGATCGCGGCGGACAAGGGCGAGAAGGACCTTGCCGAGGCGAAGAAGAACGCCGACGCGGGGAAGATGACCGCTGCTGACTATTCGGCGGCGGAGAAGGCGCAGTCCGAGCGTGAGACCAAGGCTGCGGCGTCGCGGGAGCAGGTCTCCGACGAGGACGCGCAGTTGGTCGATGAGGTGGTCGACGGGCATGCGGAGCTGTCGGCGACGCAGGCGAAGCTGGCTGCGGAGGACAAGCAGGTCGCTGCCGGTGCGGTGAGCAGGGACGCGCACGAGCAGAACGTGGCCGCCTACGAGCAGCGCCGTGAGCAGGTGTACGAGCAGACCGATCGGTTGCGGGAGGCGACGGGTCGTGGGTCGCCGGACACCGTGTCGGACGCTGCGTCGGATGCCGGGGACGGTGCGGCCGCGGGTTGTGGCGCGAGTGGTGCGTTCGTGGAGTGCCGCGCGGTCACCGCGGATGATCGTGAGCAGGGCCGCTACAACGGCGACGGTGATCGGGGCGACCGGGGTTCAGGGGACAGGTGTGTCGCCTTGGCCGGGGTGTCGTCCGGGTGCGGGGCATCCGCCGGGTCGGGCGACAGTGCGGCGAGTGCGTCGTGTGATCTGACTGCGGGGTCGTGTTCGACGTCGAGCCGTAAGGGTTCTGGCGAGGACGCGGTGGTGGCGAATGCCCGGTTCGAGTTGGGCAAGGGCGATGGTGGCGCGTCGACGCGAGCGACGAGTGATGGCGCGACGATGGCGTGCCGCTCCAGCGGTGGCGGTTGCAGCGGCGACACCACCGGCCCGCCGCGCTCCGGCCAGGACGGCCGCGGGGTCGCGGGGGAGAAGACGGCCCAGAAGACGGCCCAGAAGACGGCGCAGAACGCGTCGTGCACGGGGACCTGCTCGATCGACGGGCGGGCCGACCGCTGGGGCGCGGAAGGTTCCTGCTCCTCGGAGGCTGGTACCTGCGCGGCCGCCAGCACCGGACGCGACAGCGACAAGGCCGGCGACAAGACCGGCGCCGTTGCGGTGAACGCAGCGGCCGGCCCGACCGAGCAGCGTTCCGGCGCGGCGACGGCGAAGGGCGACTGCGCCTCCACGGCGGGCCGCTGCGAGGTCACCACCCGGGTGCACGTGGGCGAGCAGGCTTCGGCGGATGCGTCGGCGCGGTGCTCGCAGGGCGCGACCGGGTGCACCGGTACCGCGGCCACGGCGAGCAACGGCGAGCACACCGAGACCCCCGCGGTGGTCGCGGCGGCGGTGGCGGAGAAGCCGCGGACCCGCGCCACGAACGCCGCGGCGGATTGCGCGGTCACCGCCGGCGGGTGCTCGGCGCACTCCGGTGCGGACGCCGACCGCGGCGACCAGGGCGCGGCGCAGGCCACCGTGCAGGTCGACGGGTCGGGTCGTGGTGCGGCGTCGACGGCGTCGACGGTCAACGGTGTGGCGACCACCCGGGATGGGTCGGGCAAGGCCGACTGCACGGTGGCCGGCGGTTCGTGCGGGGCCTCGTCGGACACCCGCGCGGACAACCCCACCGAGACCCGGGCGGCCCGCTACACGTGGGACGCGGCCACCGGTGCGGTGACCCGCATCCCGGGTGCCACGGTGGACGGTGCGGGTGCGGCGGTGTCGGCGGTGAACGCGTGGGTCGACTGCGCCACCGCGACCTGCACCGGTGCCACCACCACCGCGACCACCGGCAAGATCGCCGCCCCGGTCGCGGCCCCTGTCGACCCGGCGGCTGCCCCGGTGCCGGCTGCTCCGGTGACGGGGGTGCGGGACACGACGGCGTCGTCGACCTGCTCCACCACCGGCGGCTCCTGCGGCAGCCACGCCCGGTCGCAGGTCGGCGACACCACCGGGTCGCGCGCCGCGACCGCGGCGGGGGTGCGGGAGTTGACCGCGTCCAGCACCGCCGGCGCCGGCGCGGACTGCCAGTTGGTCGGGTGCCTGGGCGCGGCGGGGTCGACGACGGCGGGGGGCGCGACCGGTGATGTGACCGGGGTGCGTGACAGCCAGGCCAGCACCGGGTGCACGGTGCACGGCACGGGTGGGGGGTGCTCGACCGAGGCGACGACCGCGGTCGCCAACCGCGCCCCGACCGTGTCGAAGGCGGACCTGACGTCGGGTGTGGCGCAGGTGTCGGGTCCGGTGTCGACCTCCGACGCCTCGGCGACCGTGCAGTGCGCGGGTGCGGCGACCGAGTGCGGCGGGACCACGCTGGCGGCCACGAGTGCCCGCGACACCGCGGTCACCGAGAAGCCGCGGGGTACCTCGACCACCAGCGCGTGCACGGTGACCGGTGGTGGGTGTCGCGGCGAGTCCAGCTCGGCCGCTTCCAGTGCCCCGGACTACGTGATGGTGGACCCGGCCACCGGCAAGCCGCTGGCCGGTCAGGCGTTGGCCGGTCCGTCGTCGGTGGCGCGGTCGAACGCGTCGCTGGACTGCCAGAGCGCGTGCACCGGCACGGTGACCACCACCACGACCGCCTACGACGAGACCACCACGGCGGGTCCGCGGACCTCGACCGGTACCGCGTCCTGCACCGGGGGGACCGGCGGTTGCCAGGTGCGGTCGAGCTCGACCGCGGCCACCGGGCCGGGTGCCGCGCTGGCGCTGGCCGGTGACAACCAGGCCACCAACGTGGCCCGGCTGCCCGCCGGCCCGTCGGCGGCGTCGGTGGCCGGTGCGCTGGTGGTCTGCCAGGGCACCACCACCTGCACCGGGAAGGCCACCTCCGCGGCGACCGCGACCGACCCGGCCGTGTCGGCGAACCCGCGCGGTTCCTCCAGTGAGAGCGTGTGCGAAGGCGTCACCGGTGGCATCTGCCAGGGCGTGACGAACTCCGGTGCCTCGACCGGGCCGGACGCGAACCGGATCGCCCCGATCATGGCCGCCGCCCCCACCGAGAACGCGAAGACCACGACGACCAACACCGGTGACCAGCCCGCCCAGCAGCAGCCGGGTCAGCAGCCGGCCACCCCGCCCGCCCCGGTCGCGCCGGGTTCGTCCGCGAACACCGGCGGGCCGACCGTGGCCGGTGCGTCCTCGTGGACGATGGCCGACGCGATGCTGGACTGCGCCGGCGCGGCGAGCGGCTGCGCGGGCACCGCGCGCACGTCCGCGGCCGGCTCGGACGGTCCGAACACCGTCAACGGCGCCAACGGTGCCCGTGGTCCCCCGGAAGGCCGCGGAACCACGTCGGGCACGTGCGTGACCACCCAGTCCGGGTGCCAGGTCCAGACCAGCTCCACCGCCGGCACCGGCCAGGTCGTTGCCGACATCATCGCCGAGCAGAACACCGACACCGCCAACCAGCTCGCCCAGCAGGCCAAGCAGGCCCGCGCGGACGCCGAGCAGGCCCAGCGGGTCGCCGCCGGCAAGGGCGCGACACCCGAAGACATCAAGAAGGCCACCGACGCCGCCACCGCGGCGACCGAGGCCGAGAAGGCCGCGAAGGACGCCGCGGCACGCGCGGCCAAGCCCGTGACCGACGCCCCGGCCACCTACGCCACCTCCCGCGGATCAGGCGCCTGCGCCGGCCCCGGCTGCGCAGCCGCCGTCACCGGCGACGCCGACTACACGGCCGGCGACGCAGCGGTGAGCAACTCCCACATGGAAGCCGCCTGCATGGCCGGCTCGGCCGCAGGCTGCACGGTCGGATCCACCGCCACCGCGGTCACCACCACCGGTGCCGGGCAGGCCGATGGCTGGTCCGGATCGACGCAGGCGACGGCCCAGCTCGACTGCCCGGCCGGGTGCGTCGGCACCGTCACCGGCCGGACGACCAGCGCGGCCAGCCCGGACGGCGGCGCAGCAGCTGCCGCCCGCGCCGGTGACGGTCCGGTGCCTGCCGCCAACGGGGACGCCACCGACCCGACGTCGGTCTCCGTCGCCGAGGGCTCGACCGGGTGCACCGGGACCCAGGCCTGCACCGCAGCACTGAGCACCGGCGGCCAGGTGGCCGTCGTGCCCGCCGGGGGCGGCCGGTTCGGCACCACCGGCGCCACGATCGAGGGCGCCTGCACCACGGCGACGGGTACGTGCCCGGTCCGCGGTCGCAGCGTCACGGTCGCCACCGACGATCCCGCCACCCTCGCCGGCGGCCTGCGCACGACCACGGCGCCGGCCACCGATCGCACGAGCCACGCCGTCGCCGTCGCAGAGTGCGCCGGCCCCTACTGCCAGGCCGCGACGGGTGGATCCGCGGCTGCCGGTGCCGCGCAGGTCACGGCCGGCTGCGTCGCGACGGGCTGCACGACCCGGACCGAGGGGAACGCGCTGTCGCCGGCGCCGGGCGGCCAGCACACCGCCACCGCCCGCTCCGCGTGCACCGCCGGCCAGGACGGGCAGTGCGCGATCGGTGCCCAGGTCGGCGCGACGCCCGACTTCGCCACGGCAGGGGCCGAGTGCGGCGCGACCGCCGGCTCCCAGTGCTCCTTCGCCTTCCGCGCGGAGGGGCACGCCCGCTCGGCGACGTCGCGGGCCGACGCCGTGGCCCACGGCAGCGGCACCGTGGGTGGCGGGGCTGCCCTGGTGAGCGCGCAGGCCGAGCACGGGGTCGCTCAGGCTCTCGCCGAGTGCGCCGGCACCGCCGGTGTCGACTGCCACCACTCCTACGCCGCGAGCGCCTCCGACTCCGCGGCCAGCGGGGGGAGCCGGGCGCACGCGTCGGCGTCCGGGTCCGGCAGCGGTGGGATGGGCCGCGGCGCGGTGACCGTGACGGCGCAGGCCTCGGCCGGTCCGGGACAGGCGGCGGCGGCCGCGTCGTGCACCGGTGCGCCGAACTGTCGCCACTCCTACTCGGCGAGCGCGGCGGCGTCGGCGTCCGGTGGCGGCAGCCGGGCGCACGCGTCGGCGTCGGGGTCCGGCGGCGGTGGAGTGGGTCGCGGCGCGGTGGCCGTGACGGCGCACGCTTCGGCCGGTCCGGGGCAGGCGTCCGCCTCGGCGTCGTGCACGGGCGCGCCGAACTGCCGCTACTCCTACTCGGCGAGCGCCTCCGGTTCCGCCTCCTACGACGACGGCGTCCATCGCTCGTGGGCCAGCGCGCACGCGTCCGGCAGCGGTGGCGGCAACGGGCCGGGCGGCGGCGGGGTCGCGGTGCACGCCATCGCCCGTGCCGGCAAGGGCTACTCGATGGCCGCGGCGGGATGCAGCGGCGCCGCGAACTGCTCCGCCTCCTACTCGAGCCATGCCGAGGCCGCGCAGACGGTCGGCGGGCAGCACGGCGAGGCGTGGTCGACGTGCTCCGGCGGTGGCTCCGGCGGTTCGTGCAGCACGCAGGCGACGGTGAAGGTCGACGCCGACAGCGCGTTCGCCCAGGCCGGGTGCTCGGGCACCGGCCACTGCGCCTCCCACTACGCGACGAGCTCCGCGTCGTCGGCTGCCGGCACCGGCATCAGCGGCGACTCGGGCGGCCACTGCTCGGGCGACCAGGCGTCGGGCGGGTACTGCGCCACGGGCTCGACGGCCGTCTACGACGAGAAGACGGGCCAGCTGAAGCTGTCGTCCTACTGCGCGACCGAGGGCGGCGCGTGCAGCCGGTACGCCAACCTGAAGATCGACGCCTCGTCGCCCAACGGCGAGCTCAAGGGCCTCGGCGGGGGTGTCTGCACCGGCGGCGTCGGCGCCTGCTCCCTCACCGGCGTCGCGAAGTACTACCCGGCCGAGACCGACAAGGACGGCAACCCGGTCCCGCCGACGCTGGTGGTCGGGACCGGGTGCGACAACCAGGGCGCCGGATCGTGCTCGCACTGGTCGACGGGCACGGCGCGGATCTCCGGCGCCGACGGCAAGATCAGCGGGACGGCCGACAACGCGTGCTCCGGCACCGGCGGCTGGTGCTCCACCGTGGTCGGTGGCGGCTTCGACCCCAAGACCGGCGAGATCACCGCCTACTCCAACTGCACGTCCGAAGGCGCGACGTGCACGAGGTCCGAGGCGCACATCGTCGGCGAGATCAGCCGTCCCGGTCAGGCCGTGCCGAACGGGCCCGAGCTGGGCACGATCAAGGGCGACGGCAAGGTCGACTGCGTGAAGACGTCGGGCCTGTGCTCGGTGTACGGGAAGTTCGTCGCGCTCGACCCGGAGCAGGCCTTCGAGGTCGACAAGGACGGCAAGCCGGTCCTCGGCAAGGACGGCAAGCCGATCCTCATCTATGAGACCGACGACAAGGGCAACCCGATCCTGGACAAGGACGGGAACAAGATCCCCGTCTACCTGCCGGCCCGCGTCAACGTCCAGACCGGCTGCTACCCCGAAGGACCGCACTGCTCCCAGGAAGCCCACGTCAACGGCAAGGTGGAGCAGCGCGGCGACCACGAGTGGCACACCGGCGACGCGGTGGCCGACTGCTCCGGCACCTCCGGCAGCTGCAACATCACCGGGGCGGTCGCCTACGACCCGACCAAGGGCAAGGTCCAGGCCTACACCTCCTGCCAGGGGGCGGGCGCTGCCGCCTGCACCCGGTCGGAGACCCACACCCGGGCGTACGCGGAGTCGAAGGACGGCTCGCTCAAGACCTCGCAGAACCCGTCGGACTGCGTGCAGACCACCGGCGTCTGCTCGTCGGTGTCGGTGGCCAAGTTCGTGGACGAGTACGTCGACGCGCCGCCGCCGTGCACCAGCCCGCACGGGTGCTTCCAGAACCCGGCCAGGACCATCCCGGCGCACCTCGAGTTCGGCTCCAGCTGCGACACCGACGGTCCGACCGGCAACTGCCACTACGAGTTCTCCGCCAGCGGCAGCGCGCAGGCCAGCGGCGACAACGGCAACCTCTCGTCCAGCGCGAAGAGCGCGTGCTCGGAGTCGGGCAACGTCGGTGGCGGCTGGTGCTCGATCGCGGCGAACGCGAAGATCAACGAGGAGGAGCACCGGGCCGAGGCGGTCGCGTGGTGCCTGGGCAGCGCCGGCGTCACCTGCTCGTACGAGGCGAAGGCCGACTCGAAGCACGAGTCGGACAAGAACAACGCGGAGGCCCACAAGTCCTGCGGGACGAACCAGGCCGGCAGCTGCTCGATCTCGGTGAGCGCGTTCACCATGGGGGGCGACGACGACCGTCGGGGGGTCGCCGTCGCCTCCGGCTCGTGCCAGGACACCAACGGCACCTGCAAGGGCGAGGTCCGCACCCACGTCGACTCCGACTGGGACACCCTCGCCGACTGCAGCACCGGCGGCAACGGGCTCTGCTACGGCGACGCGAAGGCGGAGCGGGCCGAGACCGGCGGCCGCGTCTACGACGACAAGACCGTCCTGAAGCTGCACACCAAGGCGCCGGGTGGGGAGGACAACAAGGAGTGCAGCGAGACGTCGGGTGGCTGCCAGGACGGCTACTCGGAGGCGCTCGACGGCAAGGCCATCGTGCTCGGCCGCAACACCGAGAAGACGGTGGGCGGGTTCTTCAAGAACCTCGGCCGCGACACCTGGGCGGTCGTCTCCGGCGCGATCCCCGGGCTCGTCGGAGCGGTCGGCAAGGAGCTGTGGAGCTGGGTCACCTTCGCCCCGTGGGGCGACGAGTACGCCGAGAACCGGCCGCTCACGGGCGGGATCTGGAACGGCATGGTCGGCTTCAAGGAGCGCTGGATCGACGGCGACACCACCAAGCTCGGCAACGACTACTACTTCCGGCCGGTCTCCACGGCGCTGGAGGACATCGGCACGGTGGCGCTGGTCGCGCTCGGCGCCGGAGCGGTCATCAAGGCCATCTCGCTGGGCGCCAAGGGCGCCGGTCTGCTGGCCGGCAGGGTGGGCGCGGCGGCCGGCATGCGGGGCATGACGGCGGCAGGCGCGCGGCTCGGCACGTGGTCGGCGGGGCTCGACGGCGTCGCAGGCAGCGTGCTCCGCGGGTCCATCAGGACGGGCAACGTCGCCATGCTCCCGCTGAAGATCAACTTTGCGGTGGCCCGGTTCGTGTTCGGCCGTGGCGGCGCGGCGCTGCTCCCGCGCCTGGCCGCCGGGGCCGAGGCCGGTGCGGCTGCGCTCCGGGGCCGCGGCACGGCGGTGGGCGAGGCCGGGGAGCTCACGAGCGGGCTCCGCGCCGGCGGCCTCGCCGACGTCCTCACCCGGACCGCGGGCGGGCTCCGCACGGGTGCGCTCGCCAGCGAGGTCGTGGCGCGGGGCGGCATCTTCGGCCGCTACAACTTCGACGGCACCCGGTACATCCCCGGTCTGATCTCGACGCTGCGGGCCTACGGCAGGCTGGGCCTCGCGTTCGGCCAGACGGCCACGCCCGAGGCCGTGGCCGCCGCCCATCGCGCCGCCTCGGTGCGGGAGTGGGGCGTCGACGCGGTCGGTGGTCGGCCCAGCCTGCTCGCGCGGGTCTTCGGACCCGAGACCGCCAACGCGATCCGCCAGGCCGCCCTCGACCGGGCCAACCGGCTCGTCCAGCTCGACCAGCTGATGCGCAACGGTGGGACGACCACGATCCGGCCCACGGTGCCGATCGCCGAGCTGTCCCCGCAGGAGCTCGCCGACCTGACCGGGCTGTCGGTCGAGGAGATCACCGCCGCCGGCTGCCACGCCCTGTGCGTGGTCGACGACTTCGTGCGCGACGCCCCGATGCACCAGGGCGATCTCGTCCTCTACACCCACGACGGCCGGATCTTCATCGACTCCCGCCTCGTGGACGCCCTCCACGACGGGACGATCACCCGCGAGGTGTTCGCCGACATCGTCCGCAACCAGCTGGACGAGCTCCGCAGCGGCGTCCACGGCGACGCCTACCCGCTGCCCTCCCTCGACGAGCTGGCCGGCCTGACCGACGATGCCGCCCGGCCGACCTCGTCCGTCCGGCAGGCGCCGGACGGCCCGGGCGATCCCGGCGCGCCCGGTGGTCGGCAGCCCGGCCCGAAGCCCGGCAACGAGCCCGGCCAGCCCGCGCTGCCCGGTCCGCAGCCCGGCGGCGAGCGGCTCGGCGGCGGACGGCAGAAGAACGGCAGCGGTGGACCGGACCCGTTGCCCGGCGATCCCGACCACGGCGGCGGTCCGCGCCCGCACACGGACGACACCGCGCCCGATCCCACCCGCCCCGGCGAGCAGCGTGAGCTGGACCCGGCCGCTGACAACCTCGACCTGCCGCCCCCGGGCGACGGCAGCACCCCGACCCACACCGGCGCGGAGCCGGTACGACCCGACGAGAACGACACTGGCACGACCACCGACGCAGGCGAGGAGGCACTGCCAGGAGCAGCCGACGACAGCACCACCACGAACCACGCCGAGGGTGAGCAGGACGGCCCGGGCGTGACGGACCCGGCGGACGACGCCGGGGGTTCGCAGGGCGGCACGCCGTCCCAGCGGACGACGACCGACGGTGACCCCGCACGGCCAGGATCAGGATCGCTCGACGGCGAGCCCGTCCCGGCCACCGAGGACACCGACCCGGCTACGACGACCAGCACGAGGACCGAGGCGGACTTCGCGGCCGAGGTCGCCGAGACCCACTCCTACTGGGAGCGGTTCCGGCGCTTCACCGACGAGCACCTCCTGCGGAGGTTCCAGCAGCTGGCCGGCGAGGTGCGCCGTGGGGAGCGCACGGTCGAGGACGCGGTGATCGAGTGCACCGCCCTCGCCTGCGAGGCCTCCCGACGCAGTGGCATGACACCGCGCGACGACCAGATCGCCGCGACGATCGCCATGGCTCGCGAGGACCTCGTCCAGATGGTCACGGGCGAGGGCAAGACCCTCACCGGGTCGCTGACGGCGATCGTGCGCAGCGTGGACGCGCGCGACGCCGCTGGACGGCCCGTCGAGGGCGGTGGCGTGCAGTGGCTGACGCTCAACGAGAAGCTCGTCCGCGACGCGTTCGGCGTGCTGCGACCGATCGCCGACCGGCTCGGCGTGACCGTCGACGTCGTCGTCCCCACCCGGAGCCCCACCGGCAGGAGAACGGCCTACCAGGCCGACATCGCGATCGGCACGGCCAGCGAGTTCGTGTTCGACGCGCTGCGGGCCAGGAACCAGCCGGGCGACCCGGTGCACCAGAACCGCGGCGGCTTCCGCCTGATCGACGAGGTCGACCTGGTCCTGCTCGACGAAGGCGCCACACCGCACGTGCTGGCGGAGGCGGCCAAGCACGCCGGCGTGCCGGTGGCGGACCTCGTGTGGGCGGCCAAGGCCGCGACGCAGCTCGAGCCGGGCCTGCACTACACGATCGGTCGCAACGGGGTGCGGCTGACGAAGGAGGGCATCGAGTTCCTCGGCACGTTGCCGGAGGGCCGGAACCTGCCCGAGGCCCGCGACCTGGGCTCGCGGGCGAACGCAGGGCTCACCCGGCACGTCGAGAACGCGCTGGCGTTCGACCTGATCGTCAGGAAGGACGTGGACTACGTCGTCACGGACGGCAAGGTCCTCATCGTCGACAAGCACGGCGAGCTGCTGACCGACGGTCGGCGCTGGAACGACGGCCTGCACGAGGCCATCGAGTACCGCGAGAACGTCGAGATCGGCGCGCCGACCCGCGTGCTCGACTCGATGACGATCCTCGACTTCATCGGCGACGGCCCGTACGGCGGCATGACCGGCACCGCCGGCGGGCCGCGGTTGAACGGCAAGGACGTCGTGCACATCACGCCGCACAGGGGCGAGAACCGCATCGACGGCACCGTCACCTACCGCAACGCCACGGAGAAGTGGCAGGGCATCCGCGACGACATCATCACCACCTCGCGGACCGGGCGCCCGGTGCTCGTCGTGGCGGGGTCGGTGCTCGACGCGGTCCGGCTCGCCCGGGACCTCCGCGCGGAAGGCGTGGACGTCAGCCTGATCACCGCGCTCGCCTCCGGGGCCAGGATGGACCGGATCATCGCCGACGCCGGTCGGGCCAACCGGGTGACGGTCGCGACGAACCGTGCGGGCCGCGGCATCGACATCCGCCTCGGTGGCGACGTCGAGTACCTGGCCCGCGAGTCCGTGCACCGCGAGTACCCGGGCCTGGAGGCCGTCGACCGCGCCCGGTACGAGTCGCTGCTCCGGGCCGCCCGCATCGAGGCCCGCGACCGGATCCAGTCGGCGCACGACATGCTGAACGAGGCCGGCGGCCTGCACGTGGTGATCACCGAGTTCATGGAGTCCGGCCGGATCGAGATGCAGGCCCGCGGCCGCGCCGGCCGGCAGGGCGAGAACGGCAGCTCCACCGTCCACCGCTCGTTCGACGATCCGGTGCTGCAGCCGGCCGGCCGGCAGGAGCTCTCGGCGGGCGACCCCGCCGTCGACCCCGCCGTCGAGGCCGTCGCGATCGACCTGGACTCCATCGGGGTGGACGCGCTCTTCGACCTCGCGCGGTCCGAGGCCGAGCTCGCGGCCCGGCGGCAGCAGCGCAGCGTCGTCCAGGAGGCCCGGCCGACCGAGCAGGCCCGGTCCGGTGAGCGGGCGGGTACGGCGCCCGCCCCGTTCACGGTCCCGGCGAACCCGGCCGGCATCGACCTGCGGCAGCTGGCACTGGCCCGCGCCGGCCAGCCGATCCCCGGCCTCACGGACGCGCAGAACGAGCGGGCGCAGGAGATCGCCGGCCGGTTCGCCGTCGAGGACTACCCGGGCAGCCAGGAGCAGGTCTACGCGGCCGACGAGCTCGCGGCGCTGATCCCGCTGCGCACCTTCCACCTGCACCGGTACACGGCGGCCGACGTGGAGCGGGCGGTCGAGGCACAGCGGACGCTGCTGAACGGTCTGACCGCGCTCTCACGGCTCGACGAGCTGGGCGAGCGGCTCGGCATGGACCGCGCCGAGCTCGCGGCGACCGTCGCCGTCGCGGAGCAGATGCTCGCCGAGCGCCGGCGCTTCCCGTCCGCGGAGCCGCTGGACCTCGACCCGGCCGATCGGCTCCGCCTCTCGGCGCTCTCCGACCGGGAGCTGCAGGCGCTGGTCGACTACGCCGCCGGCGTCCCCATGGCGGAGATCGCGGACCGGCTCGGCGTGCCGGTCGAGGGCCCGGCCGGTGTCGGCTGGTTCCTCCGCCTCGACGCGCAGCAGCCGGGCACCGTGATCGACAAGCTGACGCGGGAGTTCGTCAACGACCCGGTGCACGGCCCGCACACGCCGGCCGGTCGCCGCGTGCGGTCCGAGGCGGGGGAGCGGGCCGCGGTGGTGGCCGAGCCGGCCGCGCTGGCGCTGCTCGCGGAGGAGCTCGGACGCGACGCCGCCGCCGTGCGGAACATGGTGCGCGACGAGGTGCAGGCCGGCCGGCCGCAGCTCGACGAGCGGCAGCTGCAGCACCTGGTCCGGGAGCGGATCCTCGCCTGGGCCGCGTCGATCGATCCCGACGGGCTCGCCCGCCGCGTCGCGGAGGACACCACGCCGGGCACGTGGTCGGTGGTCCGCGACCACCTCGGGGAGCTCTACCGCGGCAACCGGCTGGACCCGGCCGAGTACGACGTGCTCTGGTCGGTCCCGACCGACCGGATCGAACGGCTGATCGCCCACCTGCCCCGCCGCCACCGCGACCACGTGTACCGCACCCTCCTGCAGGCCGGGATCACCTCGGTCGCCCAGGTCATGGGCATCCCCTCGGCCCAGCTCGCCGCGCTCGACCTGCCGCGGTCGGCTCTGCGAGGAGCGCTGCGGAGGCTCGCCGAGAACCCCGACGCCGCACCCGCGGCCGAGGCCAGGGACCGGCACACGGCCGCCGCCCTCGCGACCCGCACCGACTGGACCCACGCCGACCTCGCCGAGGCGCTGCGGATCGCGGCCGGCCTCCCGCAGGACGTCGACGTGCCCGTCACCCCGGAGCGGCTCGACGACCTGCGCGCGATGACCGGCATCGACCGGCTCGCCGTGCTCGCGGACCTGCTCCTGAACCACCACCGGGCCGGCCTGCTCACCGACGCCGACCGGGCGGTCCTGCCCGTGGCGGCGCTGGACCTGCTGGTGCGGGCCCGGGCCGGCGCGCTCACCGACGCCGAGCTGGCCGGGCTCGTCGCCCGCGGCTCCGGCGCGCTGCGCCAGCCCGCCGACCCGCAGCGGACCGGCTCCGTCGGGCACCTCGAGGCGCTCCTCGTGCTCGACGCCCACGTGCAGGCCCGCCGCGGCGAGCCGACCCCGACGCGGCCGGAGGCGCCCCGGGGCGAACCGACGGCGGCTCTCACGCTCGGCCTCGCGATCGTCGCCGGCGCGGCGGGCGGCATCGGACTCGCCGTCCTCGGCGGTGCGGGAGCGTCCGGTCTGATCATCGGCACGACGGCCGGGGCGGTCGCCGCGGCCGCCGTCGCCGGCATCGTCGGCCTCGTCCGCAACCGGGGACCGCCGGCCGGCCCGCCCACCGCGTCGACGCAGCAGAGCATCGCGTCGACCCGGAACACCGCCGGCACCGCGGCTCGCGGCGCCGGATCCCGACCCGCGGCGATGGCGCGCGCCGTCACCAGGGTGGTCGTCGTGACCGCGGCGCTGGTCGGTCTCCTCGGCTCGTCGTGGCTCGGGCTCACCTCGAGCGCCGAGGCGAGCCCGGTGGCACCGGCGCACGCCGTCGTGTCGGTCGTCGCGTCCGCACCCGTCGTGCACCCGCGGCCCGGCGACACGTGGGCGACGCTCGCGGCGCGGCTGCCGGGCGTCACCGCGGAGGGCCTGATCGCGCGCAACGCGCCGGGGCCGGCCCGGCCGGGTGACCGGGTGCCCGTCGGCACGCCGATCACGGTGCCGCAGGGCTGGACCGGTCAGACGGTGGTGCGGCCGAACGACCGGCTGACCTGGATCGCGGAGCGCTTCGGGATGTCCCCGGAGGAGCTCGCGCAGCTGCAGGGCGACCGGTTCCGCGTGGGCGGTCGCATCGACGCCGCGGCGATGGACCTGATCCACCCGGGCGAGCGGTTCGTCGTGGTGCCGGCCTCCTCGCTCGAGCCGCCGGCGCCGCCGGCGCCGCCCAAGGTCGATCCGGGCACCGGGTCGTCGAAGAAGCCGGAGACCGGCACCCCGACTGCGCCGCCCACGAGCACGACCGGTCCCGACCCGGGGACCGCGCACCCGCCGGCCGTGGTGGCGCCCCAGTCCGGCTCCGGCATCTGGTCGACGGTCCTGCTGACCGGTGGCCTGCTGGTCGGCGGTTACCTCGCGGCGGCGCTCGTCGTGCTGCGCGGGGAGCTGCGGCGGTTCCGGCAGGCCCGGCGGGCCGACGCGGAGTCGCCCGAGATGGCCCGCTCCGCGGACGACGTCCTGTACCGGCTGTCGGTGGTGCTGGGCACCACGGCCGGCGGAGACGCGGTCGCGGAACTGGTCGAGGCGGAGCGGCGGCTGGCGGCGGCCCGGGCCGCGCTGGCCGCAGCCCCCGACGACGCGGCGGCGCAGGCTGCGGTGCGCGCGGCCGCGGCGGCCCGCGAGCAGGCGTCGGACGCGGTCGCCGGGATCGTGGGCTGGCTGCTCGTGGACGCCGTCCGTCTGGGGATCACGGACCGGCGCATCGCGAAGGCGCTCGGTGTCGCCGTGGTGGTGGCCACGGCACTGACCGCCGACACCCGCGCGACGCTGCCCGCGCGCACCGCGGCGCCGAGGTTCGGGCTGGTGTCCGATCGCAGGCTCGCCCGGCTGCGTGACGAGGTCGAGGAGTCCACCGGCACGGTGGAGGACGCCCGGGACAAGCTGGACGACGCGACGGTCCTGATGGCGCTGTACCGCACGCGGGTCCGGTCGACGCTGGAGTCGGGCGTGCGGTGGGTGATGTTCCCGCAGGGCCGTCGCCCGGGTGACGAGCGGCAGCTGCGGCGGATCGCGGACCGGCTGGGCATTCCGCTCGAGCTGGCGCGCGCGTACGCGACCGACCCCGACATCTCGGCCGACGTTCCCCCGGCGGTGGGCGGCAAGCCGGGCCGGCACCGGTCGTTCACCGGCGACCTCGCGCACGTCGTCGAGGCGCTGGCGGAGTCGCGGAGGGCGCTCGCGGGGGCGGAGGCCACGTACGCCGACGCCCTGCGGGCCTGGGAGTCGGCGGTCGCGGCGCACCGGACGCTCATGGCTAACCGGGCGTTCACCGCCCTGCACGACGGGCACTCGGCGCGCGACGTGGCACGGGCGATCGGAGTTCCGACGGCTGCGATCGACGCCGACGCGAGCACTCCGGCCGACGTCCTCGACCTGCGTCCGGCCCTGCCGGCGGCCGCCCTCGCCGGGCTGGCGACCGGATCACCTCTGGCGCGGCCGCGGGCGGTGCCGGCCGGCCGGTCCGGCACGGGCGTGGACGACGGCGGGTCCGGTGTGCGGGGGCCGCCGTGGGAGCGGCGGGTCCCCGCGCTGGGCGCGGCCCGACGCGCGCTCGTGGCGGCGCTGCGGAGCCGGACGGCCGAGTGGACCGAATGGCAGGACCGCGACCGCGAGGCCGGCGAGGCGCAGGCGCGGTACCGGGCACTGCGCGACGAGCTCGTCGAGGCCGCGGGCGGTCTGCTGTCGGTCCTCGACAACAGCGGCCACCAGCTGGCACCGACCGACACCGCAGCGACGTGGCGGGAGCGCAAAGCCGCGCACGAGGCCGCGATCGCCCGGCTGCGGGCGGCCGGACGGGTCGCCGCCGACGCTGCCGCGGCGGCCGCCCGGTCCAGGCAGGCGTTCGTCGACGCGGTCGAGCCGGCGGTGGCGGCCGCCGGCGCGGCCGGGGTGCCGTTCGTGGCGATCACGCGCTGGACCGGGCTGAGCTGGCCGGTCGTCTCCAGGCTGACCGGGCTGGCACGGCCGGACCCGGAGGCGCGCAACGCGATCTGGGACCCGATCTTCCTCGCCTGGATGCGGTTCAACGGGCGGGTGCACCTCGACAACAAGGTGAAGCTGCCGAGCGGTGAGGTCGTGTCGACGCGGTGGCTGCGCGAGCAGCTGCGCCGGGAGGGCGTGACGGCGGCCGGACTGACCGGCCTGGGCGTGGACCCGCGGGTGGCCGACCTGATCGGCATGTCGCGCATGCCGGTGTTCGACCTGTCCGACGGGCACTTCCACCACATCGGCTACGACGACCCGCGGGCCACGTCGATCCGGGGCTTCCTGCAGCGGTTGGCCGGTGACGGGCACCAGGGCGTGATCACGTTCCACCCGATCCCGCAGCGCGGGAAGGGTGCCTCGACGACGGGCGGGACGTTCTACTACGCGGTCACCAACGCGCTCACGCTCGGGCTCGTGTTCAAGGTGCCGATGCTGCAGATGTGGGGCACCTTCCCCGACGTCCGGCTGGTGGACGCGGTGCGGCGGCTGCCGCCGCACCTGGCGTGGCGCGCGGTGATGGGCGTGACGGGTGCGCGCCTGGACATCGCGGGTGCCGAGGGCTACCTGCAGACGATGGCGATGATCAACCCCGATCTCGCCGTGATGGTGGGCGAGACGACCATCGCGAAGGAAGCCGTGCGCGACCTGCTCGGTGACGAGGCGATCCACATCCTCAACCCGGAGTGGGACCGCCAGGTGCGGCGCGTGATCACCGCGGCGACCGTGCTCCGAGCGATGCTCGCGGATCCGCGGTCGGGCGTGACGGCCGCGGACGTGCCCGTGGCGCTGCGTCCCCTGCTCGCCGGTCCGCGGGGCCTCGACGGCGTGGAGTCGGCCCAGCTGATCGGCACGCTGCTGCGGGAGATCGACGCGATCAAGCAGCTGCTGGCGGACAGCGGGCTCGACGTCGCGGCCGGGCAGCTCCGCTCGCGCGCCGAGCTGGCGGCCATGCCGGTGCACAACCCGCACGTCGCGGAGCTCCTGCGGGCGTCGGAGAAGATCGGCTACCTGGTCGTGCTGCACAACGACTGGGGTCTTGCCCGGATCCTGGCCGACGGCCGCTTCGGCGAGGAGGTGCCCGACGAGCGGTACGGGATGCCGCTGCTGGCGCTGCTGAAGAAGTTCCCGACGTCGAAGGTGATCCTGGCGCACCTGGGTGTCGGCAAGTGGACGACCTTGTCGGTGGAGCACCTGCAGCTGATCGGGAAGATCCTCGACGACCCGGCCTACGCGCACATCTCGTTCGACATCTCGTGGAACGAGGTGGCGCGGCACCTGCAGGCCACGCCGGAGATCACCGACGCCTTCCTCGACCTGGTCCGCCGGCACCCGACCCGGATCCTCTTCGGGTCGGACGCCGTCAAGCCGGAGTCGAACCCGCAGTACTACCGGCACGCCCACGACATGGAGCGGATCTTCAAGCGGATCCGGGACGAGCTGGGCATGGACGCGTTCCACAACGTGCGCCACGACAACCTGGAGCGGTTGCTGGTCGCGGCCCGCGCGGACGTGCAGCGCTGGGCGTACGTCCAGTGGCGCTCGGGTCTGTGGGACGACTTCCGCGAGACGCTCGACCCGGACCGCCGCGCGGTCGTCCGACGGTTCCTCGCGCAGTACGAGCTGGTCAACGGCGTGCCGACCCCAGCGGAGCAGGCCGCCGTCGAGATCGTGGATCCGCGGGACGTGTTCGACCCGGCCCGTCCCGGCTCGGACCAGGCCCGGAACCTCGTGATGTGGACCGCGTCGGTCAACCACCGGATCACCGCCGGCCGGTTGATCTCGCCGAAGCTGATCGCAGCGTCGCTCAGGGCGGCCCGGGCGAGCTCGAAGGCGCTGAAGGCCGCACGGGCCGAGCGCGCGGCGGCCGAGCGAGCGGCCAGGGTCGGGTTGGACCTGGCCACCGACCTCGGCGGGCTCGGCCTGGTCGACGCCGACGGGCGAGCGGTCACCGTCGAGGCGTTGATCGCCGGTCACCAGTCGTTGCTGGCCACCGACGACCCGGCCGTGGCCGGGCGGGTCGTCGAGCAGGTTCAGGACACCGAGATCGCCCAGCGCGCGGACAACGCCGAGATCGCGAAGCTGCGTACCCGGTTCGTCCGCCTGACCGTCGCCGCGACCGTCATCGCGGGGATCGGGATCGTCGCCGCGGCCTGGTGGCTGCTGCCGCTGTCCTCCGTCGCGGCCGGGTGGGCGTACGCGGTGCGCGGCGCGTTGAACGTGCACCGCACGATCTACGCCACCGAGCTGCGGGTGATGACCGAGCTCGCCCTGGAGCGCAGCCACATCGACCACGACACGGTCCGCAGCCTGATCGCGGTGATCGGCAAGTACGCCGCGCTGGACCGGATGCCGAAGTGGCGGCTGGCCGGGTTCGACCGGCTCGCCCAGCAGGTGCTGGTGGACGCCTGGGCACTGCTCGAGGCGCCGCTCGGCGCGCAGGAGACCGCGGAGAGCCGGCTGCAGACGTCGGTGAAGGAGTTCTCGATCTTCCTGGACAAGGCCGGGAGCGTCCTGGGCGTGCAGGCCCAGTCGATGTACGGGTTCAGCCCGCACGCCGGCCTGCTGGGCCGGCTCGTCAACACCGCGCTCGCCGGCACGTTCCTGGTCAACCTGGCCGGGCACGTCGCGGGCACGCTCGGCGCGGCCGGACCGCTGGCGTTCGCCGTCAACGGCGTGTTCGCGATCGCCGACACGCTGTTCCTGGTCCAGGCGCTCCCGGCGATGATCGCCGGGTGGGTGGGCTTCGACCCGAACCTGCTGCCGCGCATCCGCGCGATCGCGCAGGCCTGGGCGATGCCGGTGATCACCGTGGCGAACTTCCTGTTCTCCGTCCAGGTCGCCTTCGTCGACCAGAGCCTGATGGCCATCGCCGGCGTCGGCCTGACCGTCTCCTCGGCGTACCTGTCCTGGCTCGGCATCTCCTCCGAGCTGCGGCTGGGGCGCATCGCACCGCGCAAGGGCGTGACGGCGAACCTGGTGCTGGCCTCGAGCCTGCTCGCGTTCGGGCTGCACGCGATCGTGCCCGTCGTCGGGTGGCCGGTCGTGCTCCTCGCCACCGGCGGCAGCGCGCTCGCCATGTGGGTGGCCTCTCTCCTGGACAACTGGCGGGCGCGCCACATCCGCGGGCCGCCGGGCGTCCGCCCGGTGCGTGCCGCCACCGACGCCGACCTGGCGCGGATCGCGACCGAGGCGCTGGTGCACCCGGACGGTCACGGGGTCGTCCTCGTCGCGCCGACCGACCGGCTGCGGGCGTTCGGGCTGGACCTGCGCACCGCGCCGGGCCAGGCCACGATCGTGATCCACGGTGACCGGGACGGCTTCCGGTACCTGATCGACGGCGTCGAGGTGCGGCTGACCGGCGAGCAGCTGGCCTTCGTGCTCGACGGGCTCGGCGTGCCGGCGGGGACCATCAGCGAGCTGGTGCTGTGCACCTGCTCCGTGGGGGTCGACCCGGACGGGCCGGTGCGGGAGCTGTCGCGGGCGCTCGGGCTGCCGGTCGTCGCGGCGACGGCTCCGGTGACCGTGTTCTGGACCCGGATGCTCGGCTCGCGCGTCGAGTCCGCCGGCAGCTGGGTCCGCATCGACGGCGACGGGCCGGCCGAGGTGGTGCCCGCGCCCGCCGCGCTGGTCGAGCCGATCACCGTCCACGGTGCCCAGCGCGTCGGCCCGCCGGGGGTGCGGTTGCCGATCGAGCCGCGGGCGCCGCCGGTGCAGGCCGGCAGCGCATCTGCGGCCGACCGGGAGATCTTCGACCGGGTGGTTGCCCGGGTCGGTCAGGCTCTGGAGGCCACGGCCGAGCGGGAGCTGTACCGCGCGGATCCGGATGCCTACCTCAGCCGGGCCGGCTGGGTCCGCAACGTGCGTGGTGGGGCGGTGGAGGAACTCGCCCTGGACGTGATCAGGGCGGCTGAGATCGGCCCGGACGACGTCCTGCTCAAGAACGTGCGGGTGCTGCCGGAGCGGGCCGACGGCACCCGGCTCGGTGACATCGCCGAGATCGACTACCTGATCATCGGCGCGCGCGGTGCCCGGATGGTGGTCAGCGTCAAGAACCGCGCCGCGCTGTCTCCCCAGGAGAAGGACGAACGTGAGGAGAAGGAACGGCGGCTGCTCGACACGCTGTACCGCACGGTCGCTGATGCCGACGGCGTGAGGCGGGCCGTTGAGCAACGGCTCGAACTGCGCGGGGAGGCCCTGACGGAGATCGTCCGAGCGGTCGTGACGTTCGAGGTGGACGGGCAGGCCCGCGAGCTGGAGCTGGGGGACTTCCACAGCACCTACCCGGGCCGCGGCCGCACGGGCGTCGCGCTGAAGCTGCTCACCCCGGCCGACGAGCCCGCCGATCTGAACGTCGCGCTGACCTCCGCCGAGGTCACGGCCGAGGCGCTGGCCGCGGTCGATCGTCGCGTGCAGGTCCTGGACGCTGCGGTCCGCGAGGCCACCGACGCGGACCTGGCACGGATCGTCGGTGAGGCGCTGGTGCATCCGGACGGGCAGAGCGTGGTGCTGGTCGCGCCCGGGGACCCGCTGCGGGGTCTCGGGCAGCGGCTGCGGACCGTCGTCGGCGACGTGACGGTCGTGGTGCACGGGGCCAGGGACGGGTTCCGGTACGTGGTCGACGGGGTCGAGGTCCGGCTGTCCGGAGCGCAGCTGGCGTGGGTGCTGGCGGAGCTGGGCATCGGTCCCGGCCCGGGTGACCTGGTGCTGTGCGCGTGTTCGGTGGGCGCCGACCCGGCCGGGGCGGTGCGGGACGTGTCGCGGTCGGTCGGCCGTCAGGTCGTCGCGGCGACGGCGCCGGTGCTGCTGGCCCCGACGGGACCGAGCAAGGTGAAGGTCCAGTCCACCGGCGGCTGGGTCCGGGTCGACGGCGACGGCAGGGCGGTGCCCGTCCCGGCGCCGCCGGCGTTGGTGAACCCGCGCAACGCGCCCCAGGACCGGACGGTCTCCCCGGCGAGCGAGTGGCTGCCGATCAACCGGCGCGGGCCACCGGTCATGGCTGGGACCTCTGCGAGCCGTGGAACGCGCCCCGCACCGGCCCCGGCTCGGACGGTCGGCGTGCGCGCCGCCGTGATCGCCGGCGCCGCCGTGGCGACCCTGCTGGTCACCGCGTCGCCTGCGTACGCGGCCACCACGGCCGCCGTTGCGGTGGGGTGGCCCCTGGTGCTCGGTGGCGGCGCAGCGATCGCTGCCGCCGTCGGCGTGGTCGTGCTGGTGCGGAGCAAGGTCCGTGCGGCGCGGGCCGCACGGCTGGATGCGTGGACGACGCGGTTGGAGACGTCGGCCGCGCTGGCCGCCCGGCCGGGCTCGCCGTCCGGCACCGCGAGTCCGAGCGCCGTGCTGACCTGGGTGCTGCGCCTGATCCAGGCGGACGGCCGCGCGTTGCTGGGCGATCTGGAGGGCGGCCGGACCGACGGCGCGACCCGGGCGGCCCTGTCGGCCTGGCTGGCCCGCCTGCCGGACCGGACGATCGCGGGCCGGATCGTCGGCGAGCTCGTCGCCGCCGGTCTGCTGCGCCTGGCCGACACCCCGGACGGGGTCGCGGTCGAACCCGCCGGGTCGTTCGCGGAGCTGTGGGGTCAGGTGCCTGCGGAGGTGCGGGCCGCACTGGCCGCAGCTCCGGCCGTGGTGCTGCGTGCGCCGAACCTGGAGGCGCTGTCGGCCGAGCGGCTCGCGGCGGCCGTGCTCGCCGAGCTGCAGGACGTGGTGTGGGCTCGGGCCGAGGCGCATCCGCCGGCCTGGGCGTGGGTGCCGCTGTGGCTGCGCGGCGGTCGGGCCGCGCTGCGGGCGCACTTCGCGCAGCTGCGCGTGGTGAGCCGGGAGATCGACGGGATCGCCCGCGAGTGGGAGGGACTGCAGCGTCGGCTGGACGTGGTGACGGGCTCGGTCGCGAGGATCGAGAGACGGGGCCGGGCTCGCACGACGGCAACGGAACGTCTGCTGGCCGCCGGGCGACTCGGTGGTGCGCGCGGTACGGCGGCCGTCGGCGTCGCCGCGGTGGGCTGGGCATGGGCAGCGGGCCGGCACGCATGGTCGGTGCGGACGCTGCCGGCGCAACTGCGGGGGGACCGGCCGGCACGGGTGGTCGCCACCCTGACCGCGCAGGCGGCCGCCGTCGAGGAACGGCTGGTCGCTGCGCAGGAGCGGGAGCGCGCCGCTGCCGTGCCGGCGACGGCTGCGGCTGCAGCGGCCGGGTACACCCGCGGACAGGTGACGTCGCTGCGCACCCTGACGATGTACGGCTGGCGGGCCCGGTTCCGGGCGCCGACGGCCGGGGCGATGGGCGCCTTCGCCGGGCAGGCCGCCGGCGCGCCCGCGTACGCGTCCGAGGCGTTCGCCGTGCACCTGGGCCAGTCGGTGCAGTGGGTGACCGCGCAGGGCGCGATCGGCACGTCGTTCACGGCGGGGGCGGGGCTGGCCGCTGCGTCGCTGGGCGATCGGCTGATCAGGACGATGCGGCCGACCGTGGCGCTGGGGGTGCTCGGCGCGGCCGCATTGGTGGTGATCGGGGCGACGGGCATCGCGGCGCTGTTCCTGCCCGCGGTGATCATGGTCGGGATGATGGGCACCGCGGGCGGGCTGGCGCGCGGCCGGATGGAGCGGTACCACCCCGCAGCCGTCGAGCTGAAGGACGCCCGCAACGGGCAGTACGAGCTGGCGTTCAAGGCGGTGCAGTTCGTCCTGCCGATCGTGATCACGCAGGGCGTCGCGATCGTCGGGGTGGCGGCGACCTCGCTGGTGCTGGCCGGGATCGCGGCAGGGCTGACCGCTGCGACGTGGTGGGTGCTGCGCGGCGTGGGGCGCGGCGCGTCCCCGCGGGCCCCGCCGAAGATCCGCGAGTCGATCAAGGGCGCGCTGGCGCAGCTCGTCGGTACCCGGCACGGGCTGCTGCGGCTGGCGGCGTCGATCCCGCTGTTCACCGCCCTGACCGGCCTCTACGCCGCGGCGCTCGGCGGCGCGATGGTCGATCAGATGGCCCTGATCAACGACCCGACGCAGGCGGTGTTCACCACGACCGGGGCCGCGGTGACCGCGCTGGTGACGGTCCGCGGCCTGGCGACGATGTTCGTCGGACCGCTGTGGGCGCCGCTCAAGAGGCTCATCGGTGCGCCGGGCGCGATCGCGCGGATGCTGGGCCGCGACGTCGAGGTGGGGCCGGTCAGCGAGGCGCGGGTGCTGACCGGGGTCGCGGTGCTGTCGCTGGTGCTGGCGCTGCCGGTCGCGTGGCTGGCGATCGCGCCCGGGCTGCCGGCGTTCGGGACGGTGCTCACCGCCGGGGCCGTGCTGACGGCGTGGGCGCGGATGCCCGTGGCGCTGTGGAAGGAAGGCGCGACCGGCGCGTCGTTGAACAACACCGCCAAGGCCGGCTCGATCGCGCTCGGCGCGGCGCTCTCCGCGGCCGTCATGGGGGGCTACTCCACGGCGATCAAGGCCCAGGTGGCGCTCGGCGCGCCCGTCGCAGAACTGGTCACTTCCGCGAACCTGCACCTCGCGCTGCTGGCGGTGCCGGTGCTGGTCGCGCCGATCGTGCTGGCCAGGGTGATCGGCGCGCTGCGCATCGGCACCCTCGACGAGCTGCGCGCCCGGATGATCGCCCTCGGCGGGGACGCCACCGCCGCGACCACGATCACCAGCAAGCTCTCCTCCCGCGGCATCGACGACATCGGTTCGGCCGCGGCGCTGTTCGTCGACCCCGGGTGGGCACCGCGGATCGCGCCCACCCGACGGCTGGCGCTGCGGGACTGGCGCCGCAAGGCGGTCCGGCTCACAGCCGACGAGCACGATCTCCTGCTCTCCGCGCTGGCCGCTCCCGATCCTGGTCGCAGCCGTGGCGGCCTCGCCGCAGCCGCGCGCTCCCTGCGCGACCGGTTCACGCGGTCGTCGGCCGGGGCGTTCCTGGCCGCCGCGGGGTGGGGTCTCGGCGTGCTGGCCACCGCCGGGTACGCGATGGCGCTGCTGTCGCAGGCGCTCGGCCTCTCACCCGGCCCGCTGACCACCGCGCTGATGGTCGGCAACGCGGTCGGGCTCGTGCTGTTCGGGCCGCGGTGGTCGGTGTCGTCGCGGCGGTTGCTCGCGGCGCTGTCGCTGGTCGTCGTCGCGGCCGCGTACCCGCTCTTCGCAGCCGGGACGGTCGGGGCGTTCGTCGCCGCGTTCGTGCTCGGGGTGACGGCCAGCGGCTGGGCCGGGCTCAGCTTCCTGGTCGAGGAGTGGCGCAGCCGGGTCGGCGTCGGGGACCGGGCGATCGCCCTCATGCTGTTCGGGTCCGTCCTCGTGGCACCCGTGCTGCTGGCGCTGGTCACACCACTCGTGGCGGTGTCGGTGACGACCGGGGTGGTCGTGCTCGTCGCGGCCGCGGCGGTGTCGGCGGTTGCGTTGTGGTTCACGGTGCCGGCCGAGCAGCCCGACCGTGCGCTCCCGGCCGACCTGCGGCTGCGCGCGACCCTCCTGGCACCCCTGCGCACGTTCCGGCTCGGGGTGGTGCGGACGGTCGCGCTGCTCTACAGCGCCGTCGCGGTCGCCGTCACCTCGTTCGACGGGTTCTGGCGGGCTGCGCTCGCGGCCGGCGGTGCGTCCACGTCGGTGGCGACGCTGGTCGGCTTCTCCGTGGCCGCGGGCGGCGCGGTCGCGCTGGTCGCGGTGCTGGTGGACCAGATGCGCGCCGGCGCCGGTGCGCCCGGCCTGATCGAGCGCAACCCCGTCGGGTTCCTCACCACGCTGGCCGGACTGCTCGCCGCAGGTGGGCTGGTGGCGGTGCTGGGCAGCGCGCTCGGCCCGGTCGGCACGATCCTGACGGTCGGCGTGGCCGCCTACCTGATCGAGGCCGGCGGCACCGGTGCCGTGCTGCCCGTCCAGACGGTGATCCGCTCGCGGGTCGCCGCGGACGAGCAGGGCATGGCGATGACCGCGGTGACGATCGCGAAGTTCGCCGTCCAGGTGGTGGTCTCGGTCATCGGGACGCTCGTGTGGACCGGGGCCACGCCGTTGCCGGCGGGCTGGCCCGGCGTCGCCGCGATGGCTGCGGCGGGCGCGCTGCTGGCCGTCGTCGTGGCACGGACCCTGCGCGAGCGCGGGCCCGGCACCCCGCAGGTGCCGGACGCCGTGGCGGGCGGTCCGGTCGCCGAGCTGCCCGCGCCGCCGGGCGGTGGACCGCGGTGGTGGCCGATCGTCGTGCCGGTGTACGGCTCGTCGTGCGACGACGACGACTGCCGGAGATCAGGACGGGCGTCGTGGGTGCTGCCCGCCGACGGTCGCGAACGCACCGAGTGAGCCGGTCGCGTGGCCGGCGTGCATGACGAACAGCGGCCGGCCGGCCATCCCGAGGTCGGCCATCCGCAGCGCCATCGGGTGCACGCCGAGCTCGACGGAGGCGCTTCCGCGGCCGAACGTGGCGCGGGAGAGCGCCATCGGCATCTCGCCGCGCAGCAGCTTCCCGGCCTGCGCGCCGTAGCCCAGCCGGCTCCAGACCGGCATCGACGTGCCGGTGCCGGGCGGCAGCGGGACGCGGCCCGCGACGAGCCGCGCCTGCACGACGAACTCGGTGCCGTCGTGCACGCTCACCGTGGCGGTCCGGCCGGCGAACGCCAGGTCCGCCTGCATGATCCACTTCGGCAGGCCCCAGAAGTCCTGCCCGGCCTCGCAGGTGAACGTGCCGGTGACGGGCAGGTCGAGCACGTGCAGGCCCATCTTCAGGCCCGGTCCGGCGACCAGCATGCCGACCCCGACCTCGTCGTAGACGCCGAGCTCCCACTCGTCGTAGTGGACGAGCATCAGGATGGAGAACGCACGCCCGCCGACCGTCCACGGCTCGAGCTCGGTGCCGCGCAGGTGGTGGGCGGCGGCGTCGGGCGCCGCGGCGAAGACCGCGACGCTGACCTCCGCACGGGTGATCGTGACGGGCAGGGTGACCGTGCGCCCCTGGATCGTCCACGTGCTGTCCGTGAGCAGTTCGGCCATCCGGCCACGGTAATCCGGCGGCCGTTCCGACGCGAGCGTGTGTTTGCTGGAACGGCAACGACATTTGTCATTCTTGCGCTCCCGGGCGCACGGTGGTGGACATGAGCGACGAGACGGTGGACGTGGTGGTGATCGGCGGCGGCGTCGCCGGTCTGTCGGGCGCGCTGACCCTGGCCAGGGCACGCAGGTCGGTGCTGGTGCTCGACGCGGGGCAGCCGCGCAACGCGCCGGCCGAGGCGGCGCACGGGCTGCTCTCCCGCGACGGGATCCCGCCGTTGCGGCTGCTCGCCGAGGGCCGGCGCGAGATCTGGGGCTACGGCGGGCGCGTCGAGCAGGATGCGGTGGTCCGGGCCGTCCGGCGCGGGGACGGGTTCGCGGTCACCACGGAGAGCGGGCGCGAGATCGCCGCGCGCCGCCTGCTCGTCACGACCGGGCTGGTCGACGAGCTGCCGGACGTGCCGGGGCTGCGCGAGCGGTGGGGTCGCGACGTGCTGCACTGCCCGTACTGCCACGGCTGGGAGGTGCGCGACCGGCGGATCGGCGTGCTCGGCACGGGTGTCGGAGCAGTCGATCAGGCCCTGCTGTTCCGGCAGTGGACCGAGGACCTGGTGCTGTTCCTGCACACCTCGGCCGACCCGACGCCCGAGCAGTGGGAGCAGCTCGCGGCCCGGGACGTCCAGGTCGTCGACGGCGAGGTGGTGGAGCTGGTGATCGACGGCGATCGGCTCGCCGCCGTGCGGCTCGCGTCCGGCACCGAGGTGGCGGTGGACGCGCTGGCCGTCCGGCCCCGGTTCGCCGCCCGCGGTGACCTGCTGGCGGGGCTCGGCATCGAGGTCGCCGAGCACCCCATGGGCGAGTACGTGCCGGCCGACCCGACCGGTGCCACCGCCGTCCCCGGGGTCTGGGTGGCCGGCAACGTCACCGACCTCGCCGCTGCCGTCGTGCAGTCGGCGGCCGGGGGCATGACCGCGGCCACGCGCATCAACCACGACCTCGTCCTCGCCGACACCGCGGCCGCCGTGGCCGCTCGCCGCGGCTTCACGGCAGCGGCGGAGTCGGCCAACTGCGAACGGGTGCTGGGGGAGCGTCGCCACGGCGTCGCCCCGGTGGCGTGATGCCGGCTCGCGGGCGGCGGCTGCGGTCGTTGGCGATCACGACGGCGATCCACGGCAGCGGCGTGGTGACGATCAACACCACCAGGCCCGCCCACCACGCCGTGTAGTAGAGGACGCCGGAGAGCGCGAAACCGACGATGTGCACCACCATGATCGCGGTGTAGGTCCGCTGCCTGCGGCGTTGCTCGTCGGCAGGGGAGATCGGCGCGTCGGTGATCACGTCGACCCGGCTCTCCCGCCACCACCGCATGCCGCCGTGCTACGCCCGCAGGCCCATGATCGCCACCCGTAGCATCGACTGCGTGACGACCGCTGTCCGATGGTTCCGCTGTGCCGCGATCGCCGAGACGATCTCCTGGGTCGGTCTCCTGATCGGGATGTTCTTCAAGTACGTCGTGGTGCACGACGACATCGGGGTGTACATCTTCGGCCGGGTGCACGGCGCGATGTTCGTGTTCTACCTGGCCACGATGGTGTGGGTGGCCGTCGCTGACCGCTGGCCGGTGACCCGCTGGATCGTCGGCCTCCTCGCCGCGATCCCCCCGTTCACCGGGCTGTTCTTCGAGCGGTGGGTGGAGCGGCGACCGGCACTGGTGACGACGTGAAGAACGGGGTGGGGTTCCGCGGAACCCCACCCCGTTCGGTTCGCGCTCGTGTTCAGGCCTTCCACTCCGGGTCGCGGCCGAGGTAGCGCAGGAGCGCCGCGACGGCGTCGTCGCCGGGCTGCGGCTCGAGCGCCGCGGCGTAGGCGCCGTACTGGCGCAGCGGCTCGACGATCTGCAGCGCCACCTCGTGCAGCTGGGTGGCGAGCTCGGCGGTGAGCGGGGAGGGGGCGCCGACGGCCACCGCGATGTCCCAGGCGTGCACCGCGGCGTCGAGCGCGCAGGCTCCGGCGCCGACGGCGGGGGGCAGCGAGTTCGGGGGGACCGGCACGGGCGCGCTCTCGGCTGCGGGGTCGATCGTGGCCCAGGCGCGGGCGGCGGCCGCCATCGTCGTCTCGGCGAGCTCGATCGGGGAGCCGTCGATGTGGCCGGAGGGGGCGAACGGGTTCTCGGTGGGGCCCGGCTCGCCGGTGATGGTCGAGGCGAAGCCGAGCTGGTCGCCTGCGGCGTGCTGCAGGACCTGCGTGACCGACCACTCGGAGCAGGGGGTCGGGCGCTGCCAGTCGCCCTCGCCGACGGCGGCGAGGGCGACGCGCAGGGCCTCGTGGGCGTTGTCGATGACGGTCCAGGTGCTGGTGTGCGAGTCCGTGTTCATGACACTGACTCTAGCAGAACGGAACGATATGTTCCACTACTTTCTCCGCGGCAGCACGACCCCGGCGACGATCAGCCAGATCAGCCCGGGGAACCGGCCCAGCGGCAGCAGGATCGCCAGCCCGCTGGCCAGCATGGAGACCGTGGAGAGGACGGCGACCGCCGCGATCGCGATCCCGACGAGCGCGAACGTGCGGGGCAGGCGGCCCGACAGCAGTCCGGGCACGGCGACGCCGGCGACGAGCAGGCCGAGGAACGCGACCGCGCCGACGCCGCCGGTGGCGAACATCAGCCCGTGCAGGGCGAGGACGACCGCGCCGCCTGCCGTGCTGACCGCCGGCAGGGCGAGCACCCAGGTGACGAGCCCGGACGCGGCCAGCATCGCGGCCGAGGTGATCCCGCCGACCAGGCCGATCGCGGGGCCGGCCGCGCTGACGCCGAGGTGGCGCTGGCGGCTGTACGCGACGGCGGCGTAGATCGCGAGCGGTACGGCCGCGGCGAACTGGAAGAAGGCCGAGACCGTGAGCGCGGCCGGGTTGCCGGCGATGTAGGCGGCGATGCCGGCCGGGTCGCCGAACGGCGAGGGGATGACGCCGCCCGTGGCGGCGCTGAGCGCGACGCCGGCGACGACGAACAGGAGGGAGAGGCCGGCGAGCACGGCCGGGTTCGGTCCGCGGTGCGCCGGGGTGGAGGTGGGCTGGGAGTCGTTCTCGGTGGAGGTCATGGCACGAACGATAGATATCGAACGATTAGATGTCAACATGAGAAACGCATGCCGGATCGATGTCGAGCGGCAGTGGTCGGCTCCGACCGATCGGCGAGACCATCTGTCGCCCGATCCCCGGAGGAACACCATGAGCACCGCTGTGAGCACCGCCGTCGCCACCTCGGCCGACGGCACCTCGATCGCCTACGAGCGGCACGGCACAGGACGACCGCTCGTGCTGATCGGCGGCGCGTTCAACGACCGCTCCACCGGCAACGCGCTCGCCGCGGCACTCGCCCCGGACGTCGCCACCGTCACCGTCGACCGTCGGGGCCGCGGCGCGAGCGGGTACCGCCCCGACCACGACCCGGCCCGCGAGGTCGAGGACGTCGCCGCGGTGATCGCCGCGGTCGGCGGGGAGGCCGACCTGTTCGGCCACTCGTCCGGGGCGGTACTGGCGATCGAGTGCGTGCTGGCCGGGCTGCCCGTCCGCCGGCTCGCCGTCTACGAGCCGCCGTTCGTGGTCACCGACGACCGGCCGCGCGCGATCGACCTGTTCGGCCGGCTGAGCGCGCTCGTCGCGCTGCAGCGGCGTGACGAGGCCGTCGCGCTGTTCCTCACCGAGGCGGCGCTGGTGCCGGCGGAGTTCGTCGACGGCATGCGCGCCGACGCCGCGACCTGGGACCTGATGACCGGCCTCGCCCACACCCTGCCGCACGACTCGGCCCTCTTCGCGCCGGACCAGGGCGTCCGCGGCGCGGAGCGCTACCCGGGCATCACCGTGCCGACGCTGGCGGTGGCCGGCGGGGCGAGCCCGGCGTGGCTCCAGGCAGGCGCGGCGTGGGTGGCCGAACAGGTCCCGGGCGCCCGGCACGTCGTCCTGCCCGGCGCCGACCACGGCGTCCTGGGCGCGCCCGCCGACCTCGCGACGGTCGTGCGCGAGTTCCTCGCCTGATCGCCAGAGCGCCCGACCCGCACTAGGGTTCGGCGCGTGAGCCGACGGGTGCTGGAGCTGTGGTCGCCCGCACTGGGCGCCGCCGGCACCGTCGTCGCGCACGGGCACTGGGGTCGGCCGGTGCTCGCCTTCCCCGCCGAGGCCGGCCGGGCCGACCAGTTCGACGCGACCGGCATGACGGATGCGCTGGCGGGCCTGCTCGCCGACGGTCGGATGAAGCTGTACTGCGTCGACAGCATCGACGAGCGCACCTGGTCGGACCGCACGCTGCCGCTGGAGGAGCGGGCCCGGCGGCACGAGGCGTACGAGTCGTGGATCGTCGACCAGGTGGTGCCGTTCGTCCACGCGGACTGCGGCGGGCCGCAGCCGATCCTCGTCACCGGGGTGAGCCTCGGCGCGTTCCACGCCGTCACGGCCGCGCTGCGCCGCGCCGACCTGTTCCCGATCGCGCTGGGCCTGTCGGGCAACTACGACCCGCGCACCTGGCACGGCTGGGGCGAGCAGGGGGAGGCGCTGTACTTCCACAACCCGGCCGCGTTCGTGCCGAACCTCGGCGGCGACCACCTCGACTGGCTGCGCGGGCACGTGCGCGTCGTGCTCGTGTGCGGGCAGGGCATGTGGGAGGACACCACCGGCGCGCTGGAGGGCACGCGGGCGCTCGCCGGCGCGCTGGCCGCCAAGGGGATCCCGCACGAGCTGGACCTGTGGGGCCACGACTCGGCCCACGACTGGCCGTGGTGGCAGCGCCAGATCGCCCACCACCTGGCCCGGATCCTGTGAGGGGGAGATCGATGGACCGCCACATCGTCGGCCTGCTGCTCGGCACGGAGGAGGACTGGCCGGCCGCGTTCGAGCAGCTGACCCGGCGGCTCGGCACGGTGCGCGACGGCGCCGGCACCGAGCACGCCTTCGACGTCGAGCGGATCACCATCGAGCCGTTCGACCTGCGCGCGAAGCCGCGCTACGACCTCGTCATCGACCGGCTCGCGTACTGGTACTACGTGCCGCGCGAGTGGTTGAAGAAGGTCGCCCTCATGGACGACGTGTACCTGCTGAACAGCCCGTTCACGTTCCAGTCGATGGAGAAGCACGCTGCCTACTGCGCGATGATGCGGCTCGGGCTGAAGGTGCCCGACACCGTGCTGGTGCCGTTCAAGAACCCGCCGGAGCACGCCAAGTGGGCCTACACGGCGGCCCGCTACAACCGCCCGTTCGACCTCGACGCGATCGCCGAGGAGATGGGCTACCCGCTGTTCATGAAGCCCTACGACGGCGGCGCGTGGGTGGGCGTCACCCGGATCAAGGACGCCGACGACCTGCACACCGCCTACGACCAGTCCGGCCAGCGGCTGATGCACCTGCAGAAGTCCGTCGAGGGCTACGACGCGTTCGCCCGTTCGCTCTCCATCGGCGCCGAGACGATGGTGATGAAGTTCCGGCCCGACGAGCCCATGCACGACCGGTACGAGGTGGCGCACGGCTTCCTCTCGCCCGAGGTGGGGGAGGAGGTGGTCACGATCTCGAGGCTGGTCAACGCGTTCTTCCGGTGGGAGTTCAACTCCTGCGAGAACCTGGTCGCGGGCAGCGAGGTGCACCCCATCGACTACGCCAACGCCTGCCCGGACGTGTCGCTGACCTCGCTGCACTACTACTTCCCGTGGGCGATGACGGCCCTCGTGCGCTGGACGGTGTTCTGCACGGTCACCGGCCGCACCCCGCGCACCGACCTCGACACCGCCCGGTACTTCGCCATCGCCGACCGCGCCGACCTGAGCTACACCGAGAAGCTCGCGGGCTACCGGCAGCTCGCCGACGACTACTTCGACACCGACCGCTACCAGGACTTCTGCGCGAGCCGGCTCGGCCATCTCGACGAGGTCGTGCACGACTGGGTGGCCGGCCCGGACTTCGACCGCCTCCTCGTGGACACTGTGCGGGCGACCTATCCCGAGCACGAGCACGAGCGCTTCCTCGCGCACTTCCGCGGCCTGCTCGGGCTGTGGCTGCAGGAGCAGGGAGGTAGCGGGTGACGCAGGCGGACGAGCTCACGGCGCTGGTGCGCGAGGTCGAGCAGCACACGGCCGAGATCGGCTGGGACCAGCCGGCTCAGCTGTTCGCCGTGGTCCCGACCGCGGAGCTGCTCGCCGCGCAGCCGCACCTGGCCGGCCAGGTCGACGCGGCCGCACCGTTCACGCCGATCGCGCAGGACGCGCTGCCCTCGCCCGACCTGGCCGACGCGCTGGCGACCATCATGTGGCCGGACGAGGTGGCCGGCTGCGCCGTCGTCCAGGAGATCATGGTCGCGCCGCCCGGCCCCGACACCGGTGCCGCGCCGACCCCGGAGGCCGGATACCGGGAGGCGCGGCTGGTGGCCGCCGTGCTGCGCGACGGGCCGGCGGCGTGCGCGCTGCGCATGCGCGACCCGCGCTCGGCAGCGGAGGAGCAGCTCATCGAGTCGGCCGACCTGGCGCCGAACCTGGTGGGCGCGCTGCGGCGCACGTTCGCGCCGGCCTGAACGATCAGGGCCAGGTCCACACCGCCGCGCGGGCGAACGCGACGCCGATCTCCGTGGCGACCTCGGCCTCACCGAGGCGCCGCCGATCGAGCGCACCCATCCGGTGCAGCACCGTCCGCGTCTGCCTGGACACGCTGTACGCCATGTGCGTCGTGAGCCGGCCGCTGTCGCCGACCCACCCGATCGCGTCGAGCCCCCGCGCGATCCCGGCGTCGAGGTCGGCCCAGCCGGCAGCGACCCCGATGAGCAGGAGCAGTCCGGCGTGGCGCGCGCACTCGTCGGCGGACCGGACGGGGAGCTGGGCCGCGAGGTGCCACCACAGCCCCACCGGGTCGTTGCGGAGCTTCCGCCCGGCCGGCGCGAGCACGAGCTTCCCGCGGTGCTTGCGGACCAGCAGCGCCTTCTGCGCCGCCTCCCGGAACTCCAGCACCGGGAGGGTGTGGGTCTCGCGGTTGAGCTTGCCGATCCACTCGTCGGAGATGCCGAGCGCGTCGGCGAACGCCTCGACCTGCGCGGGTGGCAGGTAGCCGGCCCCGGTCAGCGTGATGCCGTCGGTGCCGACCCGGTCGAGCAGCCAGAGGAAGGGCCGCACGGCTTCCGCCGCCGCGTCCGGGGCGGGCGCGTCGGGCAACGGGATCGTGGAGATCGCCGCCTCCAGCCACGCGGCGTCGCGCGCACTGCGGACGCCCGCCAGGAGCTCGGCGAGCGCGGCTGGCAGCTCCTGCCCGCTCGAGGCGGGCCCGGCGAGGATCGCGGTGATCTCGTCGGCGTCGAAGGGGGTGGGAGCGTACGCGTCCAGCTCGAGATCGTCGCCGTACCGGGCCCTGACCTCGGCGACCGCGGCGGCGTGCTCGGGATGGCCCGGATCGGTGACGGCGCACCACAGCTCGTACCCGTCGACCCCGCCGCAGTCCTCGGGCGGGCCGGGGCGGCGACCGCCGGTGCAGACGGCCCGCGGCGCCGACGCGGCGCGCGGCGACACCGCCTCCAGCTTGACGGTGTGCATCCAGTCGTCGCCGAAGTCGTAGCCGTAGGTGATCCGGTCGCCGACGTCGACGAGCAGCTCGTCGATCCGCACCTCGCCCTCGGCGACCCCGATCTCGCCCTCCTCGATCTCGAAGGGCATCAGGTAGGCCTCGGCCGAGCGGTCGTAGATGCTCGTGCCCGAGCTGAAGCGGTGCAGGTGGCTGTCGGTCCAGCCGAACGCCACCTGCAGCACGTCGTGCAGCTCGCTCAGCAGCATGTCGGACGCGATCTCGAGACGCCGCCACAGCGGTGGCCGCGTCCCCTGGAGGTCCACCCGCACGCGCAGGGTGACCACGTCGTTGCGCCGCGGCCGGCGCGCCGAGGGCGGCGGCGGTGGGGCGACGAACGCGTCACCACCTCCGAAGCTGCCGCCGCGCATCAGGCGCTGGGCGAAGGACACCGCCGTGGCGTTGTCGAGCTGCGCCAGCTGCTCCTGGAAGCGGCGCAGGACCTCGGCGTCGTCAGCAGGTTCGGGAGAACGAGCCATCGTCGCAGCGTAGGCCCTGCCCGGTCGGCGTCACAGTAAGGTCGGCGACCGTGCGTCGGACGATCGTGCTCGGACCGCAGCGCCGGCCCGTGCTCGATCGCGTGGTCGCGGCACTCGACCTGCCCGACGGCCCCGTCGCCACCGTCACCGCCGGCTGGCGCGACCGCGAGGCCGACGACACCGAGCTGGACGCGCAGCTGGGCGGGCGCAGCGTGAACCTGCTGCTGTGGTCGCGCTGGCTCGCCGTGCTCGACGCCGACCCCGAGTTCGCCGCCGCCCAGCGCGCCCACCAGGACGTGCTCGACGAGCTGCAGGAGCTCTACCTGCTCCAGCTGGACGGCGCGCTCGGGGCGGCGGGGGAGATCGCGCGCCGGGGCGCGTCCAGCGCGGTGCGCGACGCCGTGCTGGCCGACGCGGAGGCCGCCGTCCGGCTCGTCGACGCCCGCCACCTGGCCCGGGTCGCCGATGCCGAGGCCGAGTTCGCCGACCGGCAGCGGCCCGGTGCGCGGGCGGCCGTGGCGCGACACCGCGCGGAGATCGCCGGGGTGCTGTCGGGAGCGGCCGCGCTCGCCGTCGCCGGCGGGCACGTCGGCGTGCTGATGCGGCTGCTGCGGATCTTCGCGGTGAGCCCGCCGCCGCTCGTGCTGGCCTGGTCGGCCGGGGCGATGGCGCTCACCGAGCGCGTGCTGCTGTTCCACGACCGCGCCCCGCACGGGCCCGCGCACCCCGAGTTCGCGGGCGCGGGACTCGGGCTGGTGCGCGGCTGCGTGTTCCTGCCGCACCCGCGCCGCCGGTTGCTCCTCGACGACCCCGCGCGCACGGCCGTGCTGGCCCGCCGCGTCGCGCCCGACCGCTGCGTCCTCCTCGACGACGGCGTCAGGCTCGACCTCACCGGCGACGGGCTGCCCCCGCACGCGCGCATCCTCACGGTCGACGGGACGGTGGCCCGGTGAAGCGCCTCGCCATCAACGCCCTGCGCGCCGGCCGGCCGGACGCGGCCGCCGTCGACGCGTTCCTCGCCGGGCGCGAGGTGCCGATCGTCGAAGGCAGCCGCTGCACGTTCCTGTACCGCGGGGAGGCCGACGCGGTGCACCTCGCCCAGCGGGTGCTCGGGCTGCCCGACCTCATCCCGCTGCGCCGCCTGCACGGCACCGACCTCTGGTACCTGGTGCTGGAGCTCCCGGCCGGCTCCCGCGTCAACTACCAGCTGGAGATCCGCCGCGGCGACCACGTCGAGAGCATCAACGACCCGCTCAACGAGAAGCTGTCCTACAGCCCGGTCGGCACGTCGTCGGTGTGCTTCGCGCACGGCTACGTGACGCCCGAGTGGACCGCCCCCGATCCCGACGCGCGCCCCGGCGAGCTCGTCGAGCTGACCGTGCCCAGCCGGGCGCTGCGCAGCGACCGGCGCGTCACCGTCTACCTGCCGGCGCGGTTCCGGCGCACCGCGAGCTACCCGCTGCTGGTCGTGCACGACGGCGGCGACTTCCTCCAGTACGCCGCCGCCAGGACGGTGCTGGACAACCTGATCCACCGCCTCGACGTTGCCGAGACCGTCGTCGCCTTCACCCACCCCGGCGAGCGGCTCGGCGAGTACGCGAACTCGGCGGCGCACTCCCGCTACCTCACCGCCGAGCTGGTGCCGCACCTGGAGTCGACGCTGCCGCTGGCGGGGCAGCGGTCCGGGCGCTGCCTGCTCGGCGCCAGCTTCGGCGCGGTCGCCTCGCTCGCTGCGGCCCACCGCGCACCGACCGCGTACGGGTCGCTGGTGCTGATGTCGGGCTCGTTCGTGCACACCGACATCGGCACCGACCACGGCGAGGACCCGGTGTTCGACCCCGTCGTCCGGTTCGTCAACCGCTACCGGGAACGCCCGCGCCGCGTCGCCGACCGGCTGTGGGTCGGGTGCGGGGTCTACGAACCGCTGATCACGGCGAACCGCTCGATCGTGCCGACGTTCGAGGCGACCGGCATGGCCGTCCGGTTCGTCGAGACGCGGGACGGGCACTGCTGGGAGAACTGGCGCGACACCCTCCGCGACGCGCTCAGCTGGGTGCTGCCGGGGCCGCAGAAGTGGGTGTACGAGTAGCGAGGCACGCGTCGAGAACGAAGTTGTGGTGATCTGAAACGATTCAAAATCACCGTAACTTCGTTCTCGACGGGGGACCGCGGGTGGCCTCAGCCGTCCAGCTCCCACGTGTGCACGGGCTGGTTGGCGTGCATGTTCTCCGCGTAGCGCTCCAGCATGGCGTGCAGCGCGGGGATGCGTTCCATCCCGCCGTCCTGCAGCGCGTGCACGGTGCGGGCCTGCCACGCGGCGCCGTTCACGCCGGTGGTGCAGCGCTCTCCGATGATGCCGAGGAGCCGCTCGCGGTCGGCGTCGGCGACACCGAACGCGGCGAGCCCCTCGTGGGCGAGCGGCAGCAGCCGGCGCAGCACCAGCTCCGTGGCCGGGACGGAGCCGAGCCCTGGCCAGTAGAGGTCGGCGTCGATGCCGTCGCGGGCGCCGGCGTGGAAGTTCTCCTCGGCGGCGTGGAAGCTCATCTGCGTCCACACCGGACGGGACGCGGTGGCGAGTGTCCGCACCAGCCCGTAGTAGAACGCGGCGTTGGCCAGCGCGTCGACGACGGTGGGGCCGGCCGGCAGCACGCGGTTCTCGACCCGCAGGTGCGGGGTGCTCCCGACGACGGCGTAGATGGGCCGGTTCCAGCGGTAGATGGTGCCGTTGTGCAGCGCCAGCTCGGCCATCGACGGCACCTCGCCGGCGTCGAGCTGCTCGAGCGGGTCCTCGGGGTCGCAGATCGGCAGGAGCGCCGGGAAGTAGCGGGCGTTCTCCTCGAACAGGTCGAACACCGACGTGACCCAGCGCTCGCCGAACCACACCCGCGGCCGCACCCCCTGCTCCTTCAGCTCCTCCGAGCGGGTGTCGGTGACCTGCTCGTACAGCGGGATGCGGGTCTCGCGCCACAGCTCCATCCCGAACAGGAACGGCGAGTTCGCGCCGATCGCGAGCTGCGCCCCGGCGATGGCCTGCGCTGCGTTCCAGTACGACGCGAACTCGGCCGGGCTGACCTGCAGGTGCAGCTGCACGCTGGTGCAGGCGGCCTCGGGGGTGATCGAGTCGGCGTACGTGGACAGCGACTCGACGCCGCGGATCGACAGGTGCATGTCCTCGCCCCGGGCAGCGAAGATCTGCTCGTTGAGCAGCGCGTAGCGGGGGTTCGCCGACAGCGACTCGATCTTCACGTGGCGGGGCATCAGCGTCGGCAGCATGCCGGTCATCACCATCCGGCCGCCCTCGGCGTGCGCCCGCTCGTTCGCCGAGTTCAGGCTGGCCCGCACCGCGGACTCCAGCTCGGCGAACGCGGTGCCGCCCAGCTCGCGCGGCGGCACGTTGATCTCGACGTTGAACTGCGCCATCTCGGTCTGGAACGCCGGGTCCGCGATGCTCGCGAGCACCTCGGCGTTGACGTTGGCGGGCTCGCCGGCCTCGTCGACGAGGTTCAGCTCGATCTCCAGGCCCGTCATCGGGCGCTCGAAGTCGAACTGGGCCTCGCGCAGCATCACCGTGAGCGCGTCGAGGCTCCGACGGATCTTGTCCCGGAACCTGCGGCGGTCCTCGCGGCTGAACACCCGGTGGTCGACGTCGCGGCCCATCACTCAATCGTGAAAGACCACGTGCCGGCCGGCAACCGGCGATCAGGCGGTACCGGCTGGTAGCGACCGGCTGCCGGCGGCTACCGTCGGTGCCGTCGGGCGCGAGGATGAGGTCACCCATGATCGGTCGCTGGCCCCTGCGGGGGTGGCCGGACGGGTTCCCCGGACGCGTCCCGATCGTCAGCGACGTGACCGCGGCGCTGGGCATCGACCCGCTCGTCGTGCTCCTGCGCTCGACCGCGGCGATCGCGGTGGCCACGCTGCGCGGCCGCGAGTCCACCGTCACCGCGGGTGCCGTCCGGGTGCGCGGCGTCCTCGAGGAGCTCACCGTCGGCCAGGACCCGCGGGGTGTGCTGGGCCGGCTCGGCGAGGTGCGGATGGTCGCCAGGGACGTGGTGTGGTCGGCCACGCGCCTGCGGCGGGTGACGCTCTCCGGTCGCAACGTGCACGTCCGGCCCGCCGCGATCTCCGCGACCGTCGTCGCGGCCCCGGTGCTGATCGACGTCGACGTCGCCCCGGAGGACCTGCCGCCGATCCATCCCCGGCTGCGTCTCGTGATCGACGCGGACGGGCGCGCCACGCTGCACCCCACCGCCACCGCGCGCATCGGGCTGGAGGTGGCGCCGGAGCACGCCGAGACCGGCCTGACGGTCGTCGCGCGCGCCCTGCAGCTCGGTTCGCGGCGCGTCCGGCTGCCGGCGTGGGGGATGCTGCGCCGGCAGATCCCGACCGATGCGCTGCCCGCCGGTGTGCGGCTCGTCGGCGTGGAGACGGCGGACGGGGTGGTGCGGGTCTCCGCCGAGCTGGAGCGCTGGACCGCACCGATCACCGCGGCCACCCTCACCGATCTGGCCGCCCGGTTGACGGCGGGCGCCACCGAGGTGGCCCTCCCGGTCGGGGAGTGACCTGTCGGGGCTGAGGTGGTGCGGTGCGGGCGCCCGGTGTCCCGTTGATCATGGGCAAAACGTTGCTTGTTGATCTTCGAGAGCGACGTTTTGCCCATGATCAACGACGCGGCGCCGGCCCCCGAACCGTGGCCGCGGACCCCAGCGGCCCCCGGGCTACCGCGCCGTGAACTCCGGCGGCCCGAACGCCCGCACCGGCGGCGGAGTGCCGGCGTAGCGCTCCACCTCCACCAGCGCGTGCTGGCCGGTGCAGCCCTGGGCCAGCGAGGAGGTGCCGCGGTCGCGGGTGAGCACGTTCGGGTTGCCGTGCGCGCAGGTGCCGTCGGGCAGCGGGTCGAACCACGCCCCGGTCGGCAGCACCACCACGCCGCGGCGGACGCCGTCGGAGAGGCGGGCCCCGGCCAGGCAGGCGCCGCGGTCGTTGAACAGCCGCACGACGTCGCCGTCGGCGATGCCGCGCGCGGCCGCGTCGTCCGGGTGCAGGGTGACCGCCTCCCGCCCGGCGACCTTCCGCCGGACGCTCTCGGCGCCGGGATCGAGCTGGCTGTGCAGCCGGCCGCGCGGCTGGTGCGCGATCAGGTGCAGCGGGAACCGCTCCGCCATCGGCGCACCGAGCCACTCGTCCGGCTCCAGCCACGTGGGGTGGCCGGGGCAGTCGGCGTCGCCGAAGCCGGCGATGCGGGCCGAGTGGAGCTCGATCCGGCCGCTCGGCGTGCGCAACGGGTGGCCGTCGGGGTCGGCCCGGAACTCGGCGAGGAACGTCGCCTCGCCCGGTCGTTCCGGCAGCGTCAGCACGTCGCCGGCGAAGAACGCGGCCGCGTCCGGCAGGTCGAGGCCCGTGCGCCGGCGGGTGGCGTCGGCCCAGCCGTCGTAGAGGTGCTCGAGCCACTGCTGCGCGGAGCGGCCCTCGGTGAACTCCTCCTCGACGCCCAGCGCGGCCGCGAGCTGCGCGAACACGGTGTAGTCGTCACGCGCCCCGCCCAGCGGTTCGGTGATCGCGTGCATCGGCACGACGTGGTGGTCGGTGGGGGCGGCGCCGATGTCGGTGCGCTCGATCGCCGTCGTCACGGGGACGACGATGTCGGCGTGCTTGGCCGCGGCCGTCCAGAACGGGTCGTGCACGACGAGGGTGTCCACGCGGGCCAGCGCGCGACGCAGCCGGCCGAGGTCCTGGTGGTGGTGGAACGGGTTGCCGCCCGCCCAGTACACCAGCGACACGTCGGGGTAGGTGAGCGTCTGCCCGTCGTAGCGGAAGGGCTCGCCGGGATGCAGCAGCATGTCGGCGACCCGCGCGACCGGGATGAACGCCGTGACGGGGTTGTGGCCCTGCGGCACCCGCGGCATGCGCGTGCCCGGCCCGCGGGTGCCGACGTCGCCCATGGAGCCGTAGCCGTGCCCGAAACCCTGGCCGGGCAGCCCGATGCCGCCGAGCACCGCCGCCAGCGCGATGCCGGCCCACGGCGCCTGCTCGCCGTGCTCGGTGCGCTGCAGCGACCAGGTCACCGTCACGAGCGTGCGGCGCGCAGCCATGTGCCGTGCCAGCTCCCGGATCTCCGCCGCCGGGACCTCGCACAGCGGCGCCGCCCACTCCGGCGAGGTGGTCGCGACGTAGGCCTCCAGCACGTCCGCGCCGGTGCAGTAGCGCTGCAGGAACGCCCGGTCGGCGAGGCCTTCGTCGAACAGGACGTGCATCAGCGCGAGCATGAGCGCCACGTCCGACGCCGGCCGCAGCGGTAGCCACCGGGAGTTGCGCAGGCCGGGCGCGTCCTCGCGCAGCGGGCTGACGGCCACCACCTCGACGCCGGCCGCGTCCAGCGCCTGCAGGTGGGCGGGCACCGAGTGCGCCGTGATGCCGCCCGGCGCGACGTTGGTGTTCTTCTGCGGGATCCCGCCGAACGCGACGATCAGCTCGGTGTGCCGGGCGATGACCGGCCAGTCGGTCAGCCCGGCGGTGACGTCGACGCCGGCGCCGACGACGTGCGGCATGATCACCGCGGCCGCGCCGAAGCTGTAGTTGTTGATGGAGCGGACGTATCCGCCGAGACAGTTCAGGAACCGGTGCACCTGGCTCTGCGCGTGGTGGAACCGCCCGGCGCTGGCCCACCCGTACGAGCCGCCGTAGACGCCCTCCGGGCCGCGCTCCGCGTACACCCGCCGCAGCTCGCCGGCCAGCAGCTCGATCAGCTCCGGCCACTCCACCTCGACGAACGGCTCGTGCCCGCGTGCCTCCGACGGGCCGGGCCCGTCGCGCAACCAGCCCGCGCGCACGGCCGGGCGCGCGATCCGCACCGCCGGGTCGCGCATCGCGGCGATGTTGTCCAGCAGCGGTGACGGTGCCGGGTCGGCCGGATGCGCCCGCACCTGCAGGCCGGCGGGGGTGTCGCGGGCCAGGAAGGTGCCCCAGTGGGTGCTGCTCGGGACGAACGGTGTGCGGGTCACCCGATCATCCTGGACGGTGGATCCGGCGCGAGGGAACCGCACCGGCTCGGCGGAATCGCCGCGGGAGCGGCGCCCGCGCCCCTAGAATCCGAACCGATGTCCGGAGAGTCCGCGGTCGACACGCTCGATCTCGCTTTGTTGACCGCGCTGCGGGAGAACCCGCGCGTGGGGGTGCTGGAGCTGTCGCGGCTGCTGCACGTCGCCCGGGCCACCGTCGCCGCGCGGCTGCAGCGGCTGGAGCAGCGCGGCATCGTCACCGGGTACGGGCCCGACATCGACCTCGCGCAGGCGGGCTTCCCGGTGCAGGCGTTCGTCACGCTGGAGATCTCGCAGGGCGCGCTCGACGACGTCGCCGCCGACCTCGCGGCCGTGCCCGGCGTGCTGGAGGCGTTCGCCACCACCGGCTCCGGTGATGTGCTGTGCAAGATCGCCGCCGCGTCCCACAGCGACCTGCAGGCCACCCTCGTGGAGCTCACGCGGGCCCGGTCGGTCACGCGGTCCACCAGCGTCATCGTGCTCTCCACCGTGATCGAACCGCGGGCGTTGCCGCTGCTGGCCTCCCGCGCCAGCGCCGCCGGAACCCGGGCGCCGGCCTTCCGCGCCGAGGATTGAGCCGCTGGCACCATGGGTCCCGTGTCAGAAGGGACCGAGGCCGGGCAACCGGAGCTGCGGATCGGCGACGTCGAACGGCGGGCCGTCGACACCCGCCTCCAGCAGGCGCACGCGGACGGCCGGCTCACCCTCACCGAGTACGACGAGCGGGCCAAGCTCTGCTGGGCCGCGCGCAGCCAGGCCGACCTGGACGTGCTCAGCGCGGACCTGCCGCCCGACGTGCCGGCCGCGGCACCGCCGGTGGCTCCGGCGCCGCGCCGCAGCCTCTCCAGCCGCGTCGGCAGCGTGCTGGGCGGGGCAGCTGTGCTGGCCGTGGTCGGGTACTCGCTCGTCAGCATCGTCGGCGCGGCCGACGGCGCCGCCGTCTTCGGCGACCGCGTGGCCACCGTCGAGCCGGGCCGGCAGCGCGTCGAGGTCGGCATGCTGTTCGGCGACGCCGAGATCGTCGTGCCTGACGGCACCCGCGCCGTCACCACCGGCACCGTCCTGTTCGGGAAGCTCGACTGCGCGCAGGCCTGCCGGCAACCGCCGGGCGGCCCGCAGGTCGTCGTCGACGCGAGCGGCGCGTTCGGCACCGTCACCGTGCTCACGGAGACCGAGAGGCGTGCCCAACCCGTCCAGCCGGCCCGGCGGGACCGTGATCGCGACCGGGATGACGACGACTGACCGTCAGCGCAGCAGCTCGAGCCCCACCACGAAGCTCGTCCGGGGAGGTCCGTCGCGGACCACGGCCCCATCATCGCGCCGGTAGGCTCACCCGGCTCCGATGCCGGTCACCCCGAACTGCGTAGCGGTGAGCCCCTTGCCGCCCGTCCAGGGCTCGAACCCGGCCTGCACGCTGGTCAGGTACCACTCCGGCGGCAGCTTGCCGCGGGCGGTCGCGTCGCGCGCGAACGCCATGAGGTCGAGGCCGTCGACGCGGTCGGTGGGCTGCACGCGCACGTACGACAGCACCTGGGCGCCGTTCTCGCCCTGCCACACCTCCCACTCGGTGCCGGCCAGCGTGACCGTGCCGACCCGCTCACCGATCGGGGCCGGGCCCGTGGTGCGCAGCCAGATCATCAGCTCCAGACCGGTGACGGTGTCGGTGCGCCGCGGGGTGGGGTCGAACCAGATGTCGTACGCCGCGACCCACGTGCCGGACTGCGGCGCGCGGATCGCGAACGTGCTCGTCACGGGGCCGAGCTCACGCACGGCCTTCGGCAGCACCGTTCCGGTGGTGCAGGTGCCGTAGTGGCAGCCCGCGAAGATCGACGGGTAGGCGGCCGGGGCCTCGGTGGCGTGGTGGTCGCCCAGCACGACCTCGAAGCCGGTGTCGAACGCGCGCACGCACTGCGGGTCGGTGGAGCCCCACACGTTGTTCTGCACCTCGTAGTGCCCACCGGCCACCGGGGTGGAGCCGAACTTCTCGCACACCTCACCGGGCCCGGCGACCACCGGCGCCGACGCCCCCGCCGGCACGGCGAGGGCGCAGCCGACGATCGTGCCCACGAGGACGGTGCCGAGGACGGCGAGCGGGGTTCGGCGCACCTGACCATGCTCGGTGCGGAAGCGTGCGGAACCGGACACGACGCGCCCGCGCGAAGATCACGATCGGGCGACGGCGAGACGGGTGCGGACCCTCCAGGAACACGTCGGTGTCGGCGCCGAACACGCATGCGGCGTTCTGGATCATGTGCGGGCCGACGCCAACGGATCCGGGTCGGTGGCCTCGAGCCAGCACCTCTGCCGCGGCGCCGAGCGCACGTGCGTCGAGGGTTGCGGTGACGACCGGACCGTCGTGCAGGCCGGCGTGCGCGACCGCCTCCCGCACGGCCCACCAGGCCGGCTCGCGCACCTCGGCGGCGTCACGGAAGGCTGAGCTGCATCGGCATGGCGGCGACCGAGCCCTTCCAAACGTTGTACTCGACCGCGACCACCGCGCCCGGCACCTCGGTGACCCCCAACCACGGCTCGATGCCGAACTGCTCGGCGCAGTCGGTCAGCGACACCGGCTGCGTCGGATCGGCCCCGGACGCGGTCAGCACCTCGCCGGCGCTCGCGGCGGTGACGACCCGCGGCTCTCGCGGACCCAGCTGTGCGCGAGCTCCACGTCTAAGGAGGGGGTGGCTGCCCGTAGCCGCGCAGCAACTCGCCCACGTGCTCGATCTCGGCGGCCGGCAGCAGGCGGGGTTCGCCGGCGGCGCGTGCCTGGTGCCAGAGCCGGCACAGCCACTCCACGAGCACGCTGCGGTCGTAGGCCTTCGCGAGGTCGGGCCCGACGGTGGTGGCGCCGTGGTTGGCGTGCAGCACCGCCGATCCGCCGTCGAGTGCGGCGACGGCGTGCGCGGCCAGCTCCGGGGTGCCGTAGGTGGCGTAGGGCGCCACCCGCAGCCGACCGCCGAGCGCGGCCAGCATGTAGTGGATCGGCGGCAGCTCGTCGACCAGCGTGGACACGGCCGTCGCGTAGATCGGGTGCGTGTGCACCACCGCGCCAGCGCCGGTGGCCCGGTACAGCGCCACGTGCATCGGCGCCTCCGACGAGGGCACCGGGCCCGGCCCGACCGGGTGCCCGTCGAGATCGGTGACGCACACCTGCTCTGGCGTCAGCTCCTCGTACGACACCCCGGACGGGGTGATCGCGATCCGCTCGCCGACCCGGACCGACACGTTGCCGGACGTGCCGACGGTGAGCCCGTCGCCCGCCATGCGCCGGCAGCGGTCGACGATCGCGGCCTTGGCGGCCTCCAGTGCGTCCACGGTGATCAGCGTGCCACCCAGGTGGCCGGGCGGCGCGCCGCGGCGAACGCATCGGCCACCTCGGACCGGCCCCAGACCGGCGGCAGCGCGTTCAAGGTGGCGACCAGGTCGGCCGCCGTGCAGACGGTGACCCCGGCGGGCGCGCGCCGCTGCCAGAGCAGCGCGCCCACCAGCGCGACGATGGGCCGCGCCCGCACCGGCCGCCCTAGTGCGGCTGAGAGTGCTTCCTCGGCTCGGGCCGCTTCGGCTCGTGCGGAGGCGACGTGCTCCACCGACCGGCCGCCGACCAGCACCGAGTCGCCCTCGACGACGACCCGGCCGCGGGGGTGGTGGTGGGTGTTGATCGTGACGACGCCGGGCGGGCCGAGCACCAGGTGGTCGATGTCGCGCATCCGGCCCTCGGACAGGCCCAGCGGCACGGCGTGCAGCACCCGCCACCGCGGTGCCCGGCCGAGCGCGCGGTCGAGCACCGACTCCTGCGTGAGGCGGGACAGCACCGCCGCCACGGCGATCTCGCCGTCGGCCCCGATGCGCCAGCTGCGATCGGCGCCGGGGCCCTCGCTCCGGCGACGCCGCGCGGCCTCGTGGGTGACGTGGATGCCGGCCGGGGTCGCCGCCAGATCTCCGGAGATGTCGGCGCTGATGTCGCTCATGGGGCCATCGTCCCGCGGACCGCCGACAGAAATCCGGGGGTTGACAGAGCGTCGTCGCCATCACGATTCTCACGTTGTAATGCCGCCTGCGAGAGGTCTCCGCCCGTGAACGACGTCCCCCGTCCCGAGCACCCGCGCCCGACGGCGGTGCGCCCCCTGTGGCGCTCGCTGAACGGGCAGTGGGAGTTCGAGATCGACCAGGGCGACTCCGGCCTGGAGCGCGGCCTGCGCGACCGGCCGCTGACCGGGCAGATCACGGTGCCGTTCGCGCCGGAGTCGACGGCGTCGGGGATCGGGAACACCGACTTCCTGGAGGCCGTCTGGTACGCCCGAGACGTCGAGGTGCCGGCCGAGTGGGCCGGCAGGCGGGTGCTGCTGCACTTCGGCGCCGTCGACCACGACGCCACGGTGTGGGCCGACGGGGTCGAGGTGGTCCGGCACCGCGGCGGGTTCTCCTCCTTCACCGCCGACCTGGGAGAGCGGGCCGGCGAGACCGTGCGCGTGGTCGTGCGCGCCCGCGACTCCCGGCACGGCGTGCAGGCCCGCGGCAAGCAGGCCACCTGGTACGCGAACACGCACTGCCACTACACCCGCACCACCGGCATCTGGCAGACGGTGTGGCTGGAGGCGGTGCCGCCGCTGCACGTCCGCTCGGTGCGGATCACGCCCAACCTGGCGGCGGGCACCGTCACCGTCGAGGCTCCGGTCACGGCGAACCGGGCCGGCCACCGGCTCGTCGTCGCCCTCTCGGACGCGGACGGGCCGGTCGCGACCGCGTCCGCGAGGGCGGATCTGGACCTCACCCCGACGGTCACCGTGACCGTCCCGGCCGAGCGGCTGCGGCCCTGGTCACCGGCCGATCCGCACCTCTACGACGTCACCGTGCGGCTCGTCGACGCCGACGGTGACGTCGTCGACGAGGTGGAGAGCTACACCGGCATCCGGTCGATCTCGATCGACGGAAAGCGGCTGCTGCTCAACGGCGAACCGGTGTTCCAGCGGCTCGTGCTCGACCAGGGCTGGTGGCCGGACACGTTGATGACGGCGCCGAGCGACGCGGCGCTCGTCCGCGACGTCGAGCTGGCGCTGGCCGCCGGGTTCAACGGGGCGCGGCTGCACCAGAAGGTGTTCGAGGAGCGCTTCCTGCACCACGCCGACCGGCTCGGCTACCTCGTCTGGGGCGAGTTCGGCGACTGGGGCGCGTCCGGGCAGAGCGCCGTGGGGCACAACCAGCAGCCCACGGCGTCGTTCGTGACGCAGTGGCTGGAGGTGCTGGCCCGCGACCACAACCACCCGTCGATCGTCGGCTGGTGCCCGCTCAACGAGACCTACCAGGCGCTGCACGACCGCATCACGGTGCTCGACGACGTCACCCGCGCGATGTTCCTGGCCACCAAGCTGGCCGACCCGACCCGCCCGGTGATCGACGCGTCCGGCTACTCGCACCGCGTCGCCGAGACCGACGTGTACGACTCCCACCACTACGAGCAGGACCCGGAGCGGTTCGCCGAGCTGATGAAGGGCCTCGGCGAGGACGCTCCCTTCGTCAACCTGCACGAGGAGCGCGCGGTCTCGCTGCCGTACGCGGGCCAGCCCTACTTCGTGTCCGAGTTCGGCGGCATCTGGTGGGATCCCGACGCCGCCGCGGCGGCCGGCGACGACCGCAGCGAGTCGTGGGGCTACGGCGACCGCGTGCGCGACGAGGAGGAGTTCCACCAGCGGTTCGCCGGGCTCACGGCGGTGCTGCTGGGCGATCCCGACATGTTCGGCTACTGCTACACCCAGCTCACCGACGTCATGCAGGAACGCAACGGCATCTACCGCTTCGACCGCTCGGAGAAGCTCGACGTCGCCCGCGTCCGCGCCGCCCAGCAGCGCCCGGGCGCCGGCGAGCAGGAGCGGTGACCAGCAGCAGGCCGCCGACGATCAAGGACGTCGCCGCGCTGGCCGGGGTGTCGTGGAAGACGGTCACCAACGTCGTGCACGAGCGGACCAACGTCGCGCCGGACACCCGCGCTCGGGTGCTGGCCGCGATCGCGCAGCTGGACTACCGCACGGCGCTGCCCGCGCGGCAGCTGCGGCAGGGCCGCACGCACACCCTGACCCTGGTGGTGCCGGACGTGCGCAACCCGTACTTCTCGATGCTGATCGAGGCCGTGTTCGCGGCGGCGCAGGTGCGCGGGTACGCCGTGTTCGTCGAGACGGCGGGACGGGCGCCACGCGACGAGGAGCGTGCGGCGTCGTCGCTGCTGCGGTTCGCGTTCGACGGGGTGATCTTCAGCCCGACCTACACCTCGCCGACCGAGCTGCTGCGGCTCGCGGCGCGACTGCCCGTCGTGCTGCTGGGCGAGAACACCGCGGGTGCCGGCCTCGACACGGTCGCCATCGACAACGTGGCGGCCGCCCGCGAGATCACCGAGCACCTCGTCACGACCGGGCGGCGGCGCATCGCGTTCGTCGGGCACCGGCCGGACGGCGCGCCCGAGCCCGGCGGGGTGCGCGTGCAGGGCTTCACCGAGGCGCTGGCCGCCGCCGGGCTCGCCCCGGCCGCGCTCGTCGAGGCGCTCGTCTACGACGAGGCCGGCGGTGCCGCCGGGGTCGCCCGGCTGCTCGCCGACGCCCCCGACGTCGACGGCATCGTCTGCGCCAACGACCTCCTCGCCACCGGTGTGCTGCACGGGCTGCGCGCGGCCGGGCGCACGGTGCCCGGCGATGTCGCCGTCACCGGCTGGGACGACATCCCCGTCGCCGCCTACCTCGACCCCGGCATCACCACCGTCGCTCCCGACGTCCCCGCCCTCGCCGGAGCCGCCGTCGATCGCGTCGTGGCGCGGGTCGACGGCGCCGACGGGCCGTGGGAGCAGGTCGTCGTCCCGCACCGGATCGTGGTGCGCGGCTCGACGACGCCCGGCGTCAGCTCGTGAACTCGCCGAACATGCCGGGCTCGTACGAACCGGCCGGGGTGCGCAGGACGACGTTCATCCGGTTGGCCGCGTTGATCAGGCTGACCAGGGCGATCAAGGCGGCGGTCTGGTCGTCGTCGTAGTGCTTGCGCACCTGCGCCCACGTCTCGTCGGACACGCCCTCGTGGGCGTCGGCGAGCCGCGTGGCCTCCTCGGCGAACGCCAGCGCGGCCCGCTCCGCCTCGGTGAAGACGACGGCCTCGCGCCAGACGGCCACCAGGTGCAGCCGCACCGCGGTCTCCCCGGCGGCCGCCGCGTCCTTCGTGTGCATGTCGGTGCAGAAGGCGCAGCCGTTGATCTGGCTGGCGCGCAGGCTCACCAGCTCCTGGGTCGCCTTCGGCAGCGGCGACTGCGCGATCACCATCGCGGCGTTGGCGAAGCGCTTGGCGAACTTCGTGGCGAGCTCGTTGCCGAAGAAATCGAACCGTGCGTCCATGACGTCGTCCTCTCGGATGGCCGGTGCATGTGCATCGGACGCCCACCAGATGCCGCGGACCCGCCGCGTGTGACAGCCCGGCCGACGTGACCCACGCCACGCCGGTCAGCTGTCACAGGACGGTGGAGCGCGGCATCTGGTGGGTGGCATGGTCGGCGCGAGGAGGACGAACCCATGAGTACCCAGGACGCGCACACCGCGGCGTTCCTCGAGCATCGCAACCTGCTCTTCACGGTCGCCTACGAGATGCTCGGCTCGGCCGCCGACGCCGAGGACGTCCTGCAGGAGACCTGGATGCGGTGGACCGGGGTCGACCTCGACACCGTCCGCGACCAGCGCTCCTACCTCGTGCAGATCACCACCCGGCAGGCGCTCGGCCGGCTGCGCACGCTCGGCAGGCGCAAGGAGTCCTACGTCGGGCCCTGGTTGCCGGAGCCGCTGCTCACCACACCCGACGTGGCCGACGACGTCGAGCTCGCCGAGAGCGTCTCGACGGCGATGCTGCTGGTCCTGGAGACGCTGACGCCGACCGAGCGGGCGGTGTTCGTGCTGCGCGAGGTCTTCGACGTCGCGTACGAGGAGATCGCCGTCGCCGTCGACAAGTCCCCGGCCGCGGTCCGCCAGATCGCGCACCGGGCGCGGTCGCACGTCGCTGCCCGCCGGCCGCGCGGGACCGCCTCCTCGGCCGAGACCCGCGACGTGCTCGCGTCGTTCCAACGGGCCGTCGAGACGGGCGACCTGCAGGGACTGCTCGACGTGCTCGCGCCGGACGTCGTCCTGATGGGCGACGGCGGCGGCGTCAAGCAGGCCGTGCCGCGTCCCATCGTCGGGGCCGACCGGGTGGCCCGGCTGCTGATCGGCGGACCGGCCCGGACCGATGGCGTGCTGGCGTACGAACCGGCTCAGGTCAACGGCTTCCCCGCGCTGATCATCCGGCTCGACGGCGAGCTCGACACCGTCATCACCGTCCGGTCGGACGGCGGCGTCATCACCGGTCTCTACGGCGTGCGCAACCCCGCGAAGCTGTCGTTCATGGAGCGGGAGACCGCGCTGCGTCGCTGATCGGCGTGAGAGGCCACGGAAGCGCCGAGGCAACCCCCGACTGCCACCGTGCTCCTCGATCGGGAGGAGATCGACGTGAGCTGGCATTGGGTGCTGTTCGTGGGGTACGCCGCACTGGTCGTCGGGTTCAGCGTGGTACCCGGGATCCTGATGGTTCTCAGGGGCCGGGCGCCCGACGCGTTCCGGTACGTCACCGTCGGGTGGCGCTGGGTCCCCGTCGACTTCACGCCGGACGAGACCCGGACGTTCGGCCGGCAGCGCATCGTGCGGGGCGTGATGTGGCTGTGCGTGGCGTGGGTGATCATCTTCTGGGCCGACGGATCCGCTCCGGCCGTCCTGACCTGGCTGGTCGCGGCCGCGGCGGTGGCCTTCTTCGGATGGGCGTTCATGCTGGCCCGGCAGGTGCGCCGCCTGCCGTCGGTCGTCGAGGCGAGCGCTCAGCGGAGCCGCTGAGCGCAGCTCGAGTCACGACGGGGACGGTGATGACCGGCAAGTGGTTCGTGTGGTTGGTGTTCGCCGGGTTCTCGGGCGCGTTGATCGTCGTGCCCGGGATCCTGATGATCGTCAGGGGCCGGGCGTACCGGTTCTACCGGTACATCACCGTCGGATGGCGGTGGAAGCACGTCGACCTCACCTCCGACGAGACGAGGACGCTCGGCTGGTACTACATCGCGCTGGGAGTGCTGTACCCCGGTGTGGCGCTGGCGGTCCTGTCCCTCGACGAGGACGTGGCTCCGTCCGTACTGACCGGGGTGGCCACCGCGGCATCCGCAGCCACATTCGTGTGGGCGATCGTGCTGAGCCGACGGGTGCGCCGCCTGCCGTCCGTCGTCGCGGCGCGGCGTCCGGCCGCCGGCTGAGGGCGCGTCCCCCGCGAGTCCTGTGTTCTGCCGCGCGACTCGCCCGGCGAAACGCAGGACTCGCGCGGCGGAACGCGGGACTCGCGGGAGTCGTCGGCCGCTGCGCGGGTTCCGTCGCGGGCCGGACGCCGTAGGGTCGTCCCCGATGGATCCGCTCCTCCCCACCGATCCCCGCACGATCGGCCCGTTCCGCGTCGACGGGCGGATCGGCGCAGGTGGGATGGGGCAGGTGTTCCTCGGCGCCGATCCGCACGGCCGGCGCGTCGCGATCAAGGTGGCGCACTCCGAGCTGACGAAGGATCCGAAGTTCCGGGAGCGGTTCCGCCGCGAGATCCGCATGGCGTCGACGATCCCGGCCTGGTTCACCGCGCCCGTGCTGGCCGCCGACCCGGACGCGACGCCGCCGTGGCTGGCCACCGCGTTCGTGGACGGTCCGTCGCTGCAGGAACGGGTGCGCGAGGGCGGGCCGCTCCCCGCCGCGCAGGTCGCGGCCCTGGGGGCGCGGCTCGCGGCCGGGCTCGCGATCGTGCACGCCACGGGCTTGGTGCACCGGGACCTGAAGCCCGCCAACGTGATCCTCTCGGCCCAGGGGCCGCGACTGATCGACTTCGGGATCGCCCGCGGCCTGGGCGCCACCAACCTCACCGGTACCGGCAACCTCATGGGCACCCCGTCGTTCATGTCGCCGGAGCAGGCGACGGGGTCGCGTGACGTCGGCCCGTACAGCGACGTGTTCGCGCTGGGCGCGCTGCTGGTCTACGCGTCGACCGGCGCGTCGCCGTTCGACGCCGGCACGGTCGCCGGCAGCATCTACAAGATCGTGAACACCGTGCCGGACGTGTCGGCGGTGCCCGAGCCGTTGCGCGGGCTCGTCCGCTCCTGCCTGTCCCGCGATCCGGCCGCCCGGCCCACGGCCGCGCAGGTGCAGGACGCGCTGGGCGGTGACCGGTTCACCGTGCCTCCACCGGTCACCGTCCCGCTGGCGGCCCGCCCCGCGCCGCCGCTGCCCGCCGAGGCGCCGACCGACCGCACGCCGGTCCCGACCACGCCCCGTCGGGCGCGTGGCCGGCTGGCCGCGATCGCGCTGGTACTGGCCCTGGTGACCGTCGGCGGGGTGTGGTTGGCGACCCGCGCCCCGGGGGTCGAGAGCGGCGCGGCGCCCGCCGACGTCACCTCCGACGGCCAGCCCGTCGACGCCTCCGTCGATCCCCGCTTCGGCACCGGCGGAGCGCTCTTCCGCACCCCGTCGGGCAACATCGCCTGCCGGATGGACCCGAACGAGGTGCGCTGCGACGTCGGCGACCGCACGTGGACGGTGCCCGCGCGGCCGCCGGGCTGCACCGGCGCGTGGGCCACGGGGGCGACGATCAGCGGGTCCGGCGAGGGCACGCTGTCCTGCGTGGCCGACGACCTCGGCGGCAGTCCGGCAGTGCTGGGCTACGGCGAGTCGGTGCGGCTCGGCCAGCTGGTGTGCGTCAGCCGCCAGACCGGCGTCCGCTGCGAGAACGGTGCCACGCTGCACGGGTTCGCCGTGTCGCGCACGTCGTTCGAGCTGTTCTGATCCGTCACACCTGGTGCGTGACGCGGCCGGCGACGGCCGTGAGCAGCACCTCCGTGGCCCGCAGGTCGGTGCTGGTGGTGAGGTCACCGGCCACCACGGCCAGGTCGGCGACGTCGCCGACGGCGAGCTCGGTCCGCCCGTCGCACGACGCGGCGACCGCCGCGGCCAGCGGCAGCGCCTGCTCCGGGTGCCACGGCGGCCGCTCGTCGTCGGTGCGGGTGACCGCCGACGCGATGCCGTCCCACGGGTCGAGCGGCGCGACCGGTGCGTCCGAGCCGAACGCCAACGGCACCCCGGCGGCGTGCAGGTCGGCGTAAGGGAACGCGCGTCCGGTGCGTCCGGCCCACCAGCGGTCGGCGACGTCCCGGTCGTCCGGCTGGTGCGCCGGCTGCACGCTCGCGGTGACACCGAGCTCGACGAACCGCGCGACGTCGGCCGGGTCCAGCAGCTGGGCGTGCTCGATGCGACCCGGCGTGCCGACGGCGGCGAACGCGTCCAGCGCCACGGTGGCGGCAGCGTCGCCGATGGCGTGCACGGCCGGGGTGATGCCGTGCGCCGCCCCCTTCGCGACCAGCTCGGTCAGCTCGGGGAGGGGCAGCGCCAGGTGCCCGCGGGAGTCGGTGCCCGGGTAGGGCGTGCAGCACCAGGCGGTGCGGGTGTTGAGCGAGCCGTCCACGAACAGCTTGAGCGGCCCGACGGTCAGCTGCGGGTCGTCGAGCACCTGGCCGGTGCGGTGGCCGCGGGCGATCGCGGTGTCGAGCAGGTGCCGGGCGATGACGCAGCGCACCCGGGTGGCGAGCGGGCCCTGCGCGGCGCGGCGGGTCCAGTCGACGACGGTGTCGGCGAACTCGAAGTCGTCGACGGCGGTGACCCCGCGGGTGGCCGCCGCGGCCAGCGCCTCGCGCGCCCACCGGTCGACGGTGGCGGTGTCGGGGCCCGGTAGCGCGGCCGTTGCGCGGTAGCACTCGTCCTCGACGAGCACGCCCGTCGGGTGGTCCACGCCGATCAGCGCGAGGGCGGCGGGGGAGAGCCACAAGGTGTGCAGGTCCTGGCTGGACAGCGCGACCGGGCGGCCCGGCAGCGCGGCTTCGAGGAGATCCTTGTGCGGCTGATCGGGCCACAGCGCGTCGCGGAAGCCGGCGCCGCTCACCAGACCGGTGCCCGGGCCGGCGGCCGCGGACACCTGCGCCACGGCCTCGGCGGCGGAGTGCGCGCCGTCGAGCTGCACCTTCTGCCGCGCGGCCGCCCACTGCCCGATGTGCACGTGCGCGTCGCGCAGGCCGGGGAGGATCGTGCCGCCGTCGGCGTCGAACCCCGACCCGGTGCCGGCGGGCCGGATCGCGGCGATCACGCCGCCGGCCACCTCGACGTCGACCAGCAAGCCACCGGGACCGTTGCGGACGTTCGTGATCAGCACACGCTGAGACTAGAACCCGAGATCGGACAGCCCCGGGTGGTCGTCGGGCCGCGGCCCGGACGGCCAGCGGTAGGCGCGCTCGGCCTCCGTGATCGGCACGTCGTTGATCGACGCGTGCCGCACGGCCATCAGCCCGTGCTCGTCGAACTCCCAGTTCTCGTTGCCGAACGAGCGCCACCACTGGCCGTCCGCGTCGTGGCTCTCGTAGGCGAACCGCACGGCGATGCGGTTGTCGCCGTACGCCCAGATCTCCTTGATCAGGCGGTAGTCCAGCTCCCGCTGCCACTTGCGGGTCAGGAGGCCGACGATCTCGGCCCGGCCGGTGACGAACTCGGAGCGGTTGCGCCAGCGGGAGTCCTCGGTGTACGCGAGCGACACCTTCTCCGGGTCGCGGGTGTTCCACGCGTTCTCCGCCATGCGGACCTTCTGGATCGCCGTCTCGAGCGTGAACGGTGGGAGCGGGGGGCGGTCGGCCATGTCCCGTAGGCTAGAGAACGTGCGTTCTCCGAGCAATGACGAGATCCTCGACGCCGCCGATGCGCTCTTCTACGCCCGCGGGGTCCAGACCGTCGGGATGGACGAGCTGCGCACTGCGTCGGGGGCGTCGCTCAAACGCCTCTACCAGGAGTTCCCCTCCAAGGAAGCGCTGGTCGCAGCCTGGCTGCGCCGCCGCGACGCCGCGTGGCGCGCCCGCCTCGCCGCCCACGTCGACCGCGTCGAGGAGCCGCGCGCCCGCGTCCTCGCCGTCTTCGGCTGGCTCGCCGAGTGGTTCGCCGAACCCGACTTCCGCGGCTGCGCGTTCGTCAACGCGTTCGGCGAGCTGGGCGCCACGTCGGCCGCCGTCGCAGCCGAGGCCCGCCGGCACAAGGAGCTGTTCGCCGGGTACGTCCGCGACCTCGTGACCGCCGCCGGCGGCTCACCTTCGCTGTCCACGCAGGTGTTCGTGCTGGCCGAAGGCGCGATCGTCACGGCAGCGGTGCTCGGAACGCCGGACGCCGCCCGCTCGGCTCGCGAGGCCGCCGCCGTTCTCCTCGACGGGTCTGGCGGTGCGGCGCGGTTTCGTTGATCAAGGGCAGAATGTCGTCGTTCACGATCGATCAACGACCTTTTGCCCTTGATCAACGCCACCCCCGCACCGAACACCGTCACCGCCGCGCGGCGCGGTACCCCTCCACCCAACCGGCCACGTCGCCCCGGCGCAGGGCCACGGCGAGGAGGTCGGGGAACGCGTCCGGGGTGCAGGCGAACACCGGGATGCCGAGCGCCGCGAGCGCGGCGGCGTTCTCCTTGTCCGAGACCGGGGCGCCGTCGTCCGAGAGCGCGAGCAGCACCAGCACCTGCACGCCCGCCGCGTGCAGGGTGGCGATGCGCCGCAGCATCTCCTCCTCGTTCCCGCCCTCGAAGAGGTCCGTGACCAGTACGAACAGCGTGTCCCGCGGCTTGGTGACGCGCGACGCGCAGTACGCGACCGCCTGGTTGATGTCCGTGCCGCCGCCGAGCTGCGTGCCGAACAGCAGGTCGACGGGGTCGTCGAGCCGGTCGGACAGATCCACCACCGCCGTGTCGAACACGACCAGCGACGTGCGCAGCGACCGGATCGTCGCCAGCACCGCGCCGAACACGGCCGCGTAGACGACGGAGGCCGCCATCGACCCGGACTGGTCGATGGCGAGCACGACCTCCCGCTCCAGCGCCTGGCGCCGGCGGGTGTGCCCGACCAGCCGTTCCGGCACGACGGTGCGGTGCTCGGGCAGGTACCGGGTGAGGTTCGCCGCGATCGTCGCGCCCCAGTCGATGTCGGACGGGCGCGGGCGGCGGGTGCGCGATGCCCGGTCGAGCGCCCCCGACACCGCCGAGCGGGTGTGCTGCGCGATCCGCTTCTCGATGGCGGCGACCACGTCGCCGACGACCTTGCGCGCCGTGGCCCGGGTGGTCTCGGGCATCACCCGGTTCAGGCTCAGCAGCGTGCTGGCCAGGTGCACGTCGGGTTCCACCGCGGAGAGCAGCTCCGGTTCCAGGAGCATGCGGTGCAGGCCCAGCCGGTCGACGGCGTCGCGCTGCATCACCTGCACCACCGTCGACGGGAAGTAGGTGCGGATGTCGCCCAGCCAGCGCGCCACCGCCGGCGCCGAACCGCCGAGCCCGCCGGAGCGGCGGCCGGTCCGGCCGGAGCCGGTGCTGTCGGCGTCGGGCCGGTCGTAGAGCACGGTCAACGCCTGGTCGATGCCGGCGTCGCCGGCGCCGAGCCCCTCGCCGAGCCCTTCCTCGGCGTCGGCGCCCAGCAGGAGCCGCCAGCGCCGCCCCCGCTCGTCGAGTGTGCTCACGGACGCAACCTACTGCGCGGGGCCGGCCGCACGGCCGCCTCGATCGTCCCCGCGATGCGGCCCAGCTGCCGGACCTGGCTGGGGGTGAGGCGGTCGAACACCAGCCGCCGCACCTGCTCGACGTGGCCGGGGGCGGTCCGTTCGACGAGCGCCCGCCCTTCCGGTGTCAGGGTGGCGAGCGTGTAGCGGCCGTCGGACGGGTCCGGGCGTCGGGTGATCCAGCCGTGCTGCTCGAAGCGGTCGAGCGCCTTCGACACGCGGGGGAGTGCGCCGTTGCCGACGCGGGCCAGATCGCTGATGCGGGCCTCGTCGTTCGGGCTCGCCGACAGCTGGGCGAGCAGCCCGTACTCGAAGTGGCTGATCCCCGCGTCGCGCTGCAGCTGTGCGTCCAGCTCGTGGGGCAACCACGTCATGACGCACAACAGGGCCATCCAGGTGGACATCTCCTGCTCGTCGAGCCACCGGGGCGCCTCCGCGTTCATCCCGCCAGCCTACGCCAGTGACGGTTTCCTGGGAAACTCGTATGGCTTGAACAGGCAACCGTTTTGTTTTAGCGTTCACTTGTCAAGGCAAGTCATCAACTCCCCGAGGAGCGCCCATGAGCAGCACGAGCACCGCAGCCGCCACCGACAGCGGGCTGCGCGGCATCGCCCTCTCCGCACTGGTCGTCACGGTCATCAGTGGCGTCGTCAACACCCTGATCTCCCTCGGTGCCCAGGCGTTGGGGGCCGACGCCGGGTTGGTGATGGGGCTTCAGCCCGTGACCTTCCTGGTCTTCACCCTGATCGGCGCGCTCCTCGGCGGGCTCGGCTGGCACCTCGTGCGCCGGCGCGCTGCTGACCCGGCGCGGACGCTGAGGTGGCTGGTGCCGGCCGTCGTCGCGGTGTCGCTCGTTCCCGACCTGCTGGTGGCGGTGTCGTTCAGCGCCGTCGGGGGCATCGCGCTCGGCCTGATGCACCTGGTCGTCGCCGGCGTCGCCGTGCCGACCTACCGGCGGTTCCTGCCCCTTCCGCGGTGATCAGCGCGCGCCGGCCAGGAGCGCAGCGACCGCGGCGACGGCAGGGGCGGCGCGGCGCTCGTCGACCACCTCGTCGACGGTGTCTGCCGCAGGGTCCGCCAATCGGTGCACGGCGTGACCCAGCTCGACGCGTTCGGGCCGGGTGTACTCCCCGAACGTGCGGCGCAGCAGCGGCAGCACGACGAGGAAGTCCTCCTCGGCGAGTCCGGCCACCCACTCGTCGAGCAGGCCGAGCAGCTCACGGTCGTGCACCAGCAGCAGCCCGCCGCCGGACAGCAGCCCCTCCACCCATGCGGCCTGCGCGGGCGGCGACGTCCCGACCGACAGCTGCGCCGACAGCCGCCGCGCCGCCTCCGCGTGGTCGAGCGCGCCGCCGTCGGTGAGGAGCCGGACGATCCGCCCGGCGAGCAGGCCGTGCACGTCGCGGCGGTCGGCCAGCCCGCGCAGCGCTGCCGTCCAGCGGGCGATGTCGGCCGGCTCGTTGCGCAGCGCCAGCGCAGCGTGCACCCCGTCGACGGCGCCGCGCAGCTCGCGGGCGGCGTCCTCGCCGAGCCCGGTGACCGCAGCGGGCAGGCCGGCGCAGATCCGCACCAGCAGCGCCTCGACGATCCCGCCGAGCGCGGCCGTGTCGGTCCCGCGGACGTCGCCGTAGCGCTGTGCCCGCACCAGCGGCGGCACCGCCGCCATCAGGTGCGCGACGTCGAGGTCCAGCGCCGCTTTCGCGTCGAGCGCGGCCAGGACGCCGGGCAGCGCGTCGGGCAGGTCCGTCAGCAGCACGCGTTCGACGGTGCGGGTGACGCCGGCCAGGTCGGGTGCCGTGGCGGCGTCGTGCGTGAGCCGGGCTGTGGCCGCGCCGGCCACCGTGGTGCCGAACCGGGCGGCGTCGATCACCGCGACCGACAGCTCCGGCTGCCACCGCACGTCCCAGCTCTCCCGGAACGTGCCCGTCGAGGCGACGGCGTCGTCGGCAGGCCGGCCCCAGTCGATCTCCAGCGCGGCCAGCCGGTGCAGCAGCTGCGAGCGGCCACGGTCGATGTCGCGACGCAGGTCCAGCGCGTACGCGCGGCCCAGCGGGTCGCGCTTGAGCCGCAGCGTGCGCGCCTGCGCGAGCAGGTCCACCTCCAGCGGCACTGCCGGTGCCTCCGCCGGCACCGTGCCCAGCCGCTCGCCGACGACGAGGTCGTTCGTGACGTAGCGCAGCGGCACCGCGTCGCCCTCGCAGAGGACGGCGAGCGTGGCCTCCTGCATCTCGGCGAGCCCCGGCAGCGACCGGCCGCGCAGCGCGGCCAGCGCCTCCGCCAGCCGCACCGCCTCGATCACGTGCGCCGACGACACCGGCAGGTCCCGCGCCCGCAGCACGCCCGCGACCTGCGTGAACCAGCGCGTCACCGGCTGATCGACCGCCGTGAACAGGTGGTGGTACCAGCCGGGGGAGTCGATGCCCGCCCCGTAGCCGGACGAGCTGGCCAGCCGCGAGTGCGTGAACGGAACCCACGTCAGCGCGGACTTCCGCTTCGGCATGCCGCGCAGGGTGCGGTCGTCCGCGGCGGCCGGGGGCAGCGGCTCGGCCAGCGCCGGCCCGTGCCAGGCGCCGCACACCACGGCCACGTCGCCGTCATGCTCCTTCAGGACGGCCCGGATCGTCCGGCGCATGTACGCCTCGCGCCGCGCCTCCCACACGCCTTCGTCGGGTGCGTCCCGGCGCAGCTCCGTCATCGCCTCCAGCAGCGCCGGGAACGGCGACTCGACGTCCGCGGTGCGCGACTCGACGACCCCGTCCCACCAGCGCTCGGGATCGTCGTGGCCGGCCGCCTTCGCCAGCTCCGCGATCGGGTCGACGGGCCGCGCCCGCCGCTCCGGCTTCGCCTCAGTGGCCCGCGCGAGCACCGAGCCCGACGGCAGGTCGCAGAACCGCACCGGCACGCCGTGCGCGGCCGCCCAGCACAGCGCCTGCCACTCCGGCGAGAACCCGGCGAACGGCCAGAAGACCGACGTCTGCGGCGCCTCCGGGGCGTAGGCGAGCAGCGCGACGGGCGGCGCCATCCCGTCGGCGGTGACGAGCCCGGCGAGCGCGTCCGCGTCGGCCGGGCCCTCGATGACGACGGCTGCGGGCCGCAGCCGCTCCAGCTCCGCCAGCACCGAGCGGGCCGAACCCGGGCCGTGGTGGCGGATGCCGAGGACGTGCAGCCGCGTCACCCGCCCTCCCGGCACGCGCGGTAGAAGTCGCCCCAGCCGGCCCGCTCCCGCACGACGGCCTCCAGGTACTCCGTCCACGCGACCTGGTCGCTCACCGGGTCCTTCACCACCGCGCCGCGGATGCCGGCGGCGACGTCGGCGGCGCGCAGGGTGCCGTCACCGAAGTGCGCGGCGAGCGCGATCCCGCTGGTCACGACGGAGATCGCCTCTGCCGTCGAGAGGGTGCCGGACGGCGACTTGACGGTGGTGCGCCCGTCCGCGGTGACCCCGGACCGCAGCTCGCGGAACACGGTGACCACGCGCCGGATCTCCTCCAGCGCGGACGGCACCTCGGGCAGCTCCAGCGATGCACCCAGCTCCTCGACGCGACGAGCGACGATCGCCACCTCCTCGTCCTCGCTGGCCGGCAGGGGCAGCACGACGGTGTTGAAGCGGCGGCGCAGCGCCGAGGACAGGTCGTTGACGCCGCGGTCGCGGTCGTTCGCCGTGGCGATCACCGTGAAGCCCTTCGCCGCCTGCACCTGCGTGCCCAGCTCGGGGATCGGCAGCGTCTTCTCGGAGAGGATCGTGATCAGCGCGTCCTGCACCTCGGACGGGATGCGGGTGAGCTCCTCGACGCGCGCGACGCGACCCTCCGCCATCGCCGTGAGGATCGGGGAGGGCACGAGCGCCGCCCGCGTGGGGCCCTCGGCGAGCAGGCGGGCGTAGTTCCAGCCGTAGCGGATCGCCTCCTCGCTGGTGCCGGACGTGCCCTGCACCAGCAGCGTCGAGTCGCCGGAGACGGCCGCGGCGAGGTGCTCCGACACCCACGTCTTCGCGGTGCCGGGCACGCCGAGCAGCAGCAGCGCGCGGTCGGTGGCGAGCGTGGCCACCGCGACCTCCATGAGCCGGCGCGGGCCGACGTACTTCGGGGTGACCACGGTGCCGTCGGGCAGCGTGGTGCCGAGCAGGTAGTCGACGACGGCCTGCGGGGACAGGCGCCACGACGGCGGACGCGGGCGCGTGTCGTGCGCGGCGAGCGCGGTGAGCTCCTCGGCGTAGGCCTGCTCGGCGTGCGGGCGGAGGAGATCGGTGCTGGTCACGGGGTGGGCTCCGAAGGGTCGGGACGGGTGAGCTCGGTGGCGAACGTGTGGCGCACCTGCAGGACTGCGGCCAGCCCGCGGATCGTGGCGGGCCAGAGGGTGTGCTCGGGCGCGCGGCGGGAGAAGGCGGTGACGGTGTCGGCGCGGTCGGCGGGCAGGCCGGCGCCGGCCAGGCGCACCAGCTCCCGCACCGCGGGGGTGACGGGCTCGCCGCGCGACGCCGCGTCGGCGATGCGGGCGAGCACGGCGGCGGCCAGCGCGTCGGGCCACGGGCGGGGGCACGCCTGCAGCTCGGCGAGGCGCAGCGCGGCGGGGTCGGTGCGCAGCAGGCGGGCGATGCGCGCGGCCCGCACCGCGGGCGGCAGCGCCTCGGCCAGCTCACCGTCGGGCACCCAGATCTGCGATCGGAACACCGCGGTGCGCTCCTCCAGCCGGGGGGCCGTGGCGAGCAGGGCGGTGATCCACTGCTGGTGGCCCTCGCGGCGGGCGGCGATCCGCCAGCCGGCGTGCACCTCGGGGGCGAGGTCGTCGGCGACGGCGGCCCTGGCGAGCGCCGGATCGTCGCCCCAGGTGGTGAGCGGGGCCCGGGCGATCACCTGCACCAGCCACCACCGCGGCTGGGAGATGCGGGCGCCCTGCGGCGGGTCCTGCGCGACGCCGTCGCGGCCCAGCGCGGGCGTCCACTGCGCGGGCGGCTCCGGTTCCAGCACGGTGCCCCGCACGCCCTGCCGGACGTGCAGCACCGCCCGCGCCCGCTCGGCCGCCCGCCGGGCGTAGCCGCTGCCGGGCAGCACCGCGAGGAGGTCGGCGGCGGTGGCCCGGACGGCGGCCGCGCGGTCGTCCAGCGCGGCCTCCAGGAACGGCTCGTCGGCCGCGTCGAGCCCGACGCGCAGCTCGGCGACGAACGCCGCGCGGTCCTCACCCGTCTCCCGCGCCCAGCCGGTCGCGAGCAGGTCGCGGGCGGCGTCCGGGTCGGTGGCGCGCAGGGCGGCCAGGTGCGCCTGCCGGGCGAGCCGGCCACCGGTCTCCCACACCTGCGGATCGGCCGGGTCGGCCGGCCGCGCCGCGAGCCACGACCACTCCGGCCGGAACCCGGCCAGCCAGCGGCCCCGCCTGCCGGCCACCGCAGCCGCGGCGGTGCGCAGCTCCCGCTGGCGCGTCGCGGCCTCCAGCAGGGCGGGCAGGACCGGCGGGGGCACGATCCGCCCGGCCCGCGCCGTCTCCTCCAGCAGGACGGGCAGCACCAGCGCGTCGGCGGCCGTGAGCCGCCGGGACAGCACGTCGGCGGCGAGCGGGGTCAGCTCCGGCGAGTTCTCGGCCGGCGCCGGGCTCGGCCCGTCGCCCGCGGGCGGCGCGGGCACCAGGCCGGCGCGCTGCCGGGTGAGCAGCAGCGCCGCGGCGTCGAGCAGGGCGGCGGCGGGCTCGTCGGTGGACACCGCGCCGCCGTGCTCGGCCGCGACCCCCGGCAGGTCCGTGACGGCCACGGCGCGCGTCCCGGTGCCGACGGTGGCCGCGGCGACCAGCTCGTCCCAGGTGCTCACAGCCGCCCCCGATCGCGCACGGGGGGCGGTGGCGGCGCACACGGTCTGACGTGTGCGCGGGCGCTCCAGGGTGTGCGTGGGCGGAGGGAGGCCGGCGGCCCTGTCTGTTGCTCGCGCACACGGTGTGGTGGTGGCGCACACGTTCTGACATGTGCGCGAGCGCACCACCGTGTGCGTGGGCCGATCACAGCCGCACCGCCCGCGCCCGGTGCCAGCACGTCAGCGGACGCAGCGCGCTGCCCGTCCACTCGCCGGCCACCGTCACCGGCGACCCGCCCGAGGTGGCGACCAGCGGCCACACGTCGACGCCGGAGACCGCGAGCGGCACGACCCCGTCGGCGCACCGCAGCTGCCAGCCCGTCCCGTCCTCGACGGGGACGCCCCGGAGCACCGCAGGCCACTCGGCGAGCCACGGGTCGTCGGCGAGCGCGGTGGCGTAGCCGTCGAGCAGCGCGTCGACCGTGGTGGGCGCCGGTGGGCCGGCCGTGCCCAGCTCCCCGTGCCGGCTACCGATCAACGCCCGCAGTGGTGGGCGGCCGGGGTAGTGGTGCAGCTCGGCGTCGAGTGCGGTGCCGGGCAGCAGCACCGCGTCGGGGTGGGAGCCGAGCTCCGCACCGCCCGCGGCGAAGAGCAGCACCAGCGCCCACCGCCCGGTCGCCGCCCCGCGGAGCCACACGCGGCGGGTGTCGACCTTGCCCTCGAACGCGTCGCGCACCGCGACCACGATCCACCGGTCCCGGACGCCCGGCGCAGCCAGCACGTCGTCGCGGGCGACGGTGAACCCGACCCGCGAGCGCACGGTGGCCGCCAGCTCCGGCGGCAGCGTCGCCACCTGCTCGTACGCGCGCACGAGCAGCCGCATGCGGGCGTACTCGCCGAGCAGCCGCCCGGGCCACCCCGAGCCGGACGCGGGCGTGGCCGCGCTGCGCCGCACCATGCCGGCGATCCCGGGGGCCTGCGCGTCGACCATCCGCGCCGCCACCTGCTCGACGGGCGCGTAGCCCTCGCCCGCGGCGTGCGCGAGCCCGGTGCGGACCCGGTCGCGCAGCCAGCGCTCCAGCTCGGCGAGCCCGTCACCGACGCGCCGGTGCCGCTCCGCCGCCCGCTTGGCGGCGGCCTCCTCGTCGCGCTCGCGCGGCTCGGCGGTGCGGGCTGGGCGGGAGTCGCGGGCCTTCAACCAGTCGGCCGCGAACGCGGGCGCGGCCGGCTCCTCCGGCACCAGGTTCGACGCCCAGAGCAGCAGCAACGCCAGCGCGTGCTTGCATGGGAACTTCCGCGACGGGCACGAGCAGGAGAACGCCGGCCCGTCGAGGTCGACGGTGGTGCGGTAGGGCTGCTTCCCCGATCCGCCGCACATGCCCCACACGGCCCGCTCGTCGGCGCCGTAGACCTCCCACCGGACGGGGGTGGCCAGCCCGAGCGCGGCCTTCACCGACGCCGGATCGGGCGCCAGAGCCGCCACCCGATCCGTGCCCCACCGTTCCCGCACGCCTGCACGCTATCGGGCGGGTCCGACACTCCGCGGGCACGCCGGGCAGGTCAGCCGAGCACGACCCGGGTCGGTGTGATGCGCAGGATCACCCTAACCACCTCGGCGGGCAGGTCGCGGAAGGAATCACCGCCGCCGGGGCCGTCGTACTTCTCGCCCAACGCGATCGCGAACGCCCGGCCCGGGTCCGGCTCGACCACCGCGGTGCCGCGGATCTCGACGTACCGCTCGTCGTCGGCGGGGTCCCAGACCGTGAGGCTCACCCTCGGGTCACGCTCGACGTTGGTGACCTTGCGCCGCCCGGCAGCCGTGGAGACCAGCACGTCGTCGCCGTCGCGGTCGACCCACACCGGTGAGGTCTGCGGGCTCCCGTCGGGGTTGAGGGTGGCCAGGGCGACGACGTGCCTTGCGTCGACCAGCGTGCGGGCGAACTCGGGGAGACCGGTCACGCGGGGACGCGCACGGGCGCCGGCTCCACCATCTGGTCGAGCAGGTACACCGGGTGGCCGCCCGGGTCGAGGAAGCTCGCCCAGTGCCCGCCGGGGATGGCCCGTGGCTCGGCCGTGAAGGTGAGCCGCTCGCCGTGCTCGGCGCGGAACGCCTTCACGCTGTCGACGAGGAACGCCGGGCCGGGCTGCTCGCCCGCTACCCGTGGCCCGACCATGAACTGCACGTCGGTGCCCGGGATCGTGAACGCGATGGTGGTGTCGCCCTGTCGCCAGGCTTCGGTCCACCCGAGCGTGTCGCGGTAGAACGACAGCGCCTGCTCGACATCGGGGACCGGGTTGTAGGTGAACGCGAGCCGCACGGCACCTCCAGCACGAGGAATCGAGTGGTGCCAGGAATACTCCCATGCGCCCGAACGGGTGAGTGCAGCGGGCCGGTTCCGCCGCCCACCCGATGGCGAGTCGTGGTTCTCGTGAGGGCGAGATGCGGATTCCGCGACGCCGTGCGACCCGCGCGGCCGTACGGAATCCACATCTCCTCGACGTGGTTTCCACGACTCGCCGCCACCCGGAGCACGCGCCGCCGTCCGGGACCCTCGATTCGGGGTCATGGAGTCCGCGGCTCGCCGGACCGAGATCCGCAACTCGCCGGGACGGAATCCACGACTCGCGGGGCGGCGGCGGGCCCCGAGGCTGTCAGCGGGTGGTGGGTGCTGGCGCGCCCCGTGTCGTGCGGAGGACGCGGAAGGCGTTGCGGCTGGTCAGGCGCTCGGTCGGCCAGCCGTTCTCGGTGAGCCAGCGCTGCAGGGAGTCCGAGCCCAGGTTCTTCTGCACCACCATCAACGCCACCCCGTCGTCGCTCAGCCGCGGCAGCCACCGCAGCAGCAGCTCGTGCAGTGCCTGCTTGCCGATGCGGATCGGCGGGTTCGACCAGATCGCCGCGAACCGCACGTCCTCGGGCACGTCGTCGACGACGCGCACGTTGCCGAGCCCGGCTTCCTCGGCGTTCGCCGCGCACAGCTCCCGCGCGCGCTCGTTCACGTCCACCGCCCACACTGTCGCCCCGGGGGAGCGGGCGGCCAGGGTCAGCGCGATCGGCCCGTACCCGCAGCCGAGGTCGAGCAGGTGCCCGGTGGTCGGGGGTGGCGGCGCCTCGTCGAGCAGCACCGCGGTCCCCTTGTCCAGCCCGTCCCGTGCGAACACCCCGGCCGCCGTGCGCAGCGTGAGCGCGCGCGGACCCACCTGCAGCTCCACCGAGCCCAGCGGGCCGGCAGGCCCGGTCGGCGAGTCGAAGTAGTGGCTCACGGGTCCGGCACGGTAGCAAGATCGGGCGCCGGCACCCCGAGGTGACGGTGCTCCATCGGAGTGAACGTGAATTCACTCGGTGTGGGATCGATGCCGAGGCAGCCGTGCGCCATCACGTCGAGCAGGGCGGCCAACCGGTCGGGCTCCAGCCCGCTGCGGAAGAAGAGGGTGGACTGGATCGCGCCGACGGCGGCGTGGACGGCCAGGCGCAGCTCCGCGTCGGAGAGGTCGCGGCGCAGCGGGGCGAGCGTGTGCACCCAGTCCTCGACGTAGTGGCGCTGGGCGCGGCGCAGCCGGCGACGCGCGTCCTCGGGCAGGTTGTGGATCTCCCGGTGGTAGACCGCCAGCAACGCCCGGTGCGAGACCGCCACCGCGATGTGGTCCCTGACCAGCGCGGACATCGTGGCGGCGTCGTCGGTGCCGGCGGCGATCGCCTCCGCGGTGCCGCGCTCCAGCCGGGCCATGCCCTCCTCGAGCAGCTCGACGAGGATGGCGTCCTTCGAGGCGAAGTGCCGGTAGATCCCGGAGCCGACGATCCCCGCCTCGGCGCCGATCTCGGCCATGCCGACGGTGTGGAACCCGCGGTGGGTCGCCAGGCGCGCCGCGGCGTCGAGGATGCGCTCGCGCCGCTCGGGGTCGCGCCGCTTCGGGCTGGCCATCTGGCCATCATCGCAGGCGGACGCTACGGTCGTCACGAGTGAACCGTCAATCACATCTGCAGTCCTGAGAAGCACCTCGGAGGATGGATGCCCGCACTGATCTCGCGGGTCGACACCGCGTCGGAGGAGTTCGTCGCCAACCGGGCGCACCAGCTCGCGGTGCTCGACGAGCTGAACGCCGAGCTGGAGAAGGTGATCGCCGGCGGCGGCGAGAAGTACGTGGATCGGCACCGCCGGCGCGGCAAGCTGCCCGTGCGCGAGCGGCTGGAGCTGCTCCTCGACCCCGACAGCCCGTTCCTCGAGCTGTCGCCGCTGGCCGCCTGGGGCACCGACTTCACCGTCGGCGCCTCCGTGCTGACGGGCATCGGCGTGGTCTCCGGCGTGGAGTGCCTGGTCATCGGGCACGACCCGACCGTGCGCGGCGGCGCGATGAACCCGTACTCGCTGCGCAAGAGCCTGCGCGCGCTGGAGATCGCGCGGATCAACCGCCTGCCCGTGATCAACCTCGTGGAGTCCGGCGGCGCCGACCTGCCGTCCCAACTCGAGCTGTTCGTCCCGGGCGGGCGGATCTTCCACGAGCTGACGGAGCTGTCGGCGCTCGCGATCCCGACGATCGCGCTGGTCTTCGGCAACTCGACGGCCGGGGGCGCGTACGTGCCCGGCATGTGCGACCACGCCGTGCTCGTCGACCGCGGGGCGAAGGTGTTCCTGGGCGGTCCGCCGCTGGTCAAGATGGCCACCGGCGAGGACGCCGACGACGAGGAGCTGGGCGGCGCGCAGATGCACAGCCGCGTCTCCGGGCTCTCCGACTACTTCGCCACCGATGAGGTGGACGCCATCCGCCTCGGCCGCGCCATCGTCAAGCGGCTCAACTGGCGCAAGCTCGGCCCCGCGCCGGGCCCCGCACGCGAGCCGCGCTACGACCCCGACGAGATCCTCGGCATCGTCTCCCGCGACATCAAGGTGCCGTTCGACCCGCGCGAGATCCTCGCCCGCACGGTCGACGACTCCGACTTCGACGAGTACAAGCCGCTCTACGGCACCTCGCTCGTGACGGGGTGGGCGCAGATCCACGGCTATCCCGTCGGGGTGCTCGCCAACCACCGCGGCGTGCTGTTCAGCGAGGAGTCGAAGAAGGCGACGGAGTTCATCCTGCTCGCCAACCAGACCGACACGCCGTTGGTGTTCCTGCAGAACACCACCGGCTACATGGTCGGCACCCAGTACGAGCAGGGCGGCATCATCAAGGACGGCGCCAAGATGATCAACGCCGTCACCAACAGCGCCGTCCCGCACCTCACGATCACCATGGCGGCCTCGTTCGGCGCGGGGAACTACGGCATGTCCGGCCGCGGCTACGACCCGCGGCTGATGTTCGCCTGGCCCGGCGCGAAGCTCGCGGTGATGGGGGCCGCGCAGCTCGCGGGGGTGCTCTCGATCGTGGGGCGGGCCTCCGCGAAGAGCCAGGGCAAGCCGTTCGACGAGGAGTTCGACAAGCAGCGCACGGCCTACATCGAGGCGCAGATCGAGAAGGAGTCGCACGCGTTCGCCGTCACCGCGCGGCTCTACGACGACGGCATCGTCGACCCGCGCGACACGCGGACCGTGCTCGGCATGTCGCTCTCGGCCGTCCACTCCCAGACCGTTGCCGGACGCCGCGGCTTCGGCGTCTTCAGGATGTGACGCAGCAGATGACCATGATCGAGAAGCTGCTGGTGGCCAACCGCGGGGAGATCGCGGCCCGCGTCGTGCGCACCGCGCACCGGCTGGGCATCCCGACGGTCGCGGTCTTCTCCGATCCCGACGCCGACGCGCCCTTCGTCGCACTCGCCGACGAGGCCGTCCGGCTGCCCGGCGCCGCGCCGGCGGACACCTACCTGCGCGGCGATCTGATCATCGAGGCGGCCCGCCGGACCGGCGCCGACGCCGTCCACCCGGGGTACGGGTTCCTGTCGGAGAACGAACGGTTCGCCCGCGACTGTCGAGGATCCGACATCACGTTCGTGGGTCCCACACCGGACGCCATCGCGGCCATGGGTTCGAAGACCGAGGCGAAGGCCCTGATGGCCGCCGCCGGTGTTCCGGTCCTGCCCGGCGCCACGCTGACGGCCGGCACCGACCTCGCCGCGACGGCCGCGCGCATCGGCTACCCGCTGCTGGTCAAGGCCGCCTTCGGGGGCGGCGGGCGGGGCATGCGGGTGGTGCGGTCCGCTGACGAGCTGGCCGATGCCGTCGAGGGCGCCCGCCGCGAGGCCGCGGCGGCGTTCGGCGACGGCACCGTGTTCCTGGAGCGGTACGTCGTCGACCCGCGGCACGTCGAGGTGCAGATCGTCGGCGACGCCCACGGCACCGTCGTGCACCTGTTCGAGCGCGAGTGCTCGATCCAGCGGCGCTACCAGAAGATCGTCGAGGAGGCCCCGTCACCGGCCGTCGACGACGCGCTGCGGGCCGAGCTGGGCGCCGCGGCCGTGGCGGCGGCCAAGGCCATCGGCTACGTCGGCGCCGGCACGGTCGAGTTCGTGCTGGCGCAGGACGGCACCTTCGGGTTCCTCGAGGTCAACACGCGCCTGCAGGTGGAGCACCCGGTCACCGAGCTGATCACCGGGCTGGACCTGGTCGAGGTGCAGCTGCGGGTGGCCGAGGGCGCGCCGCTGCCGCCGTCGGTGACCGGCGCGCGGATCGACGGGCACGCGATCGAGGCGCGCCTCTACGCCGAGGACGTCACGGCCGGCTTCCTGCCGGCCACCGGCACGCTGCACACGTTCCACATCGAGGGGGACATTCGGGTCGACGCCGGGGTCGTCGGTGGCTCGGTCGTCTCCCCGCACTACGACCCGATGCTGGCCAAGGTGATCGCGCACGGCACCACCCGCTCAGACGCCGTCCGCACGCTCGCGCGGGCGCTCGCCACCGCGCGGATCCACGGCGTGACGACCAACCGGGACCTGCTCGTCGGGATCCTGCGCGAGGCCGAGTTCCAGGCCGGGAAGACCGACACCGGCTACCTGACCAGGCACGATCCCGCTCGACTCGGCGCGGCGCCGGAGCCCGGCCCGTTCGCCGTCGCCGCCGCCCTGGCGACCCAGGCCCGCAACCGGGCCGAGGCGCCGGTGCTGGGATCGCTCCCGTCGGGGTTCCGCAACGTGGGCGGGCTGCCCCAGCGCATCGCGTTCACCCGCGGTGAGCAGGAGCTGGACGTCCGCTACCGGATGCGGCCGTTCTCCGCGACCGTGAACGGCGAGCCGCTCGACGCCCAGCTGGTCTCGGCGACGCCGGACGAGGTCGTCCTGGAGATCGGCGGGATCCGCCGGCGCTACGCGGTGCACCGGGCCGGCGGCGTCTCCTACGTCGACGGTCCCGACGGCTCGGCCGCACTGGCCGGGGTGCCGCGCTTCCCGGACCCGAACGCGGCCGCCGCCCCTGGCTCGCTGCTCGCGCCGATGCCGGGCGGGGTGGTTCGGGTGCTGGCCGAGGTCGGCGCCGCGGTGACGCACGGCCAGCCGCTGGTGGTGCTGGAGGCGATGAAGATGGAGCACACCGTCGTCGCCCCGGTGGACGGGGTGCTCGCGGAGCTGGCCGTGCGGGCCGGGGACCAGGTCGACACCGGCCAGGTGCTGGCCGTCGTGACGGACTGAGAGGAGTGATCGTGGCCGTGTCCATGGCGGGGCTCGCCGACGACCTCGAAGCCGAGACCGCGGTGCTGCGCGCGCTCGTCGCGCCGCTGCCGGAGGAGGGGTGGCGAGCGCCGACCCCGGCCGTCGGCTGGTCGGTGGCCGACCAGGTGTCGCACCTGGCGTACTTCGACGACGCCGCGACGCAGTCCGCCACCGACCCCGACGCGTTCCGTGCGCGCCTGCAGCAGCTCGTCGCGAGCGGCACGGTCGACCCGGACGCGATCGCCGCGCAGTTCCGCGACCTGTCCGGCATCGAGCTGCTGCAGTGGTTCGACCGCTCCCGCGCGGGCCTGTTGGCGGCCTTCCGCCCGCTCGATCCCGCGCTGCGCGTGCCGTGGTTCGGGCCGGCCATGAGTGCCGCCTCGGCGCTCACCGCGCGGATCATGGAGACCTGGGCGCACGGCCAGGACGTGGCCGACACCCTCGGCGTCACGCGGGAGCCGACCGACCGGCTCCGGCACGTCGCGCACATCGGGGTCGGCGCCCGCGCCTACAGCTACGCCGTGCACGGCAAGGAGGCGCCGACGACGCCGATCCGCGTCGTCCTGGACGCCCCGACCGCCGGCGTCTGGACGTGGGGACCCGAGGACGCGGCCGACGTCGTCACCGGCCCGGCGCTGGACTTCTGCCTCGCCGTCACCCAGCGCCGCCACCTCGACGACCTCGCCCTCACGATCACCGGGCCCGCCGCCACCGAGTGGATGGCGATCGCGCAGGCCTACGCCGGCGCCGCCGGCACGGGCCGCAAGCCGGGGGCGTTCGCGTGACGCCCGACCGGCCGGTGCTCGTCGCCAACTGCTCCGGCTTCTACGGGGACCGGCTCTCCGCGGCACGGGAGATGGTCGACGGCGGGCCGATCGACGTGCTGTGCGGCGACTACCTCGCCGAGCTGACCATGCTCATCCTGGCGAAGGCGCAGGCCAAGGACCCGCAGCTCGGGTACGCGAAGACGTTCCTCACGCAGGTGGAAGACGTGCTCGGCACCTGCCTGGAGCGCGGCATCAAGATCGTGTCCAACGCCGGGGGCCTGAACCCGGCCGGGCTCGCCGCGGCCATCCGCGCGGTCGCCGACCGGCTCGGCCTGTCGGCCAGCGTGGCGCACGTCGAGGGAGACGACCTGCGCGGGAACCTCGCCGCGATCACCCCCGCGGTCGACAGCAAGCCCGTGTCCGCCAACGCCTACCTCGGTGCGTGGGGCATCGCGGAGGCGCTCGGGGCCGGCGCCGACGTCGTCGTCACGGGTCGGGTCACGGACGCCTCGCTCGTCGTCGGTCCGGCGGCGTGGTGGCACGGCTGGTCGCGGGAGGACTTCGACGCCCTCGCCGGCGCCGTCGTGGCCGGGCACGTGATCGAGTGCGGGCCGCAGGCCACCGGCGGCAACTACGCGTTCCTCGACGAGATCACCGACCGCCGCCTCCCCGGCTTCCCGATCGCCGAGGTCGCCGCCGACGGGTCCTCGGTGATCACCAAGCATCCGGGCACGGGCGGGCTCGTGTCCGTCGGGACGGTCACCGCCCAGCTGCTCTACGAGCTGCAGGGCCCGGCCTACCTCGGCCCCGACGTCACCGCCCACTTCGACACGATCGCGCTGGCGCAGGAGGGCGAGCACCGCGTGCGGATCTCCGGGGTGCGCGGCAGCGCCCCACCGGACACGCTGAAGGTGGCGCTCAACGACGTCGGCGGGTTCCGCAACTCCATGACGATGGTGCTGACCGGGCTCGACATCGAGTCGAAGGCGGCCTTCGCGGAGGAGCAGCTGTTCTCCGTGCTCGGCGGGAAGGACCGGTTCGCCGAGGTCGACGTGCGGCTGCTGCGGTTCGACCGCCCCGACGCGCCGACCAACGAGCAGGCCACCGCGCACCTGCGCGTCACCGTCAAGGACCCGGACCCGCGGAAGGTGGGCCGCGCCTTCTCCAACGCCATGGTGGAGCTGGCGCTCGGCGGCTACGCCGGGTTCCACACGACCTCGCCGCCGACGCCCGAGTCGGCGTTCGGCGTCTACCGGCCGGCCGCCGTGCCGCGGTCCGCCGTCGAGCAGGTGGTGGTGCACCACGACGGCACCCGCACGGTGGTCGCCGACCCGCCCACCGGGCCCGTCCCGGCGCCGGCGCCGGTCGCGAGCGCGCCGGTGCTCGGCCCGACCCGGCGCGTCCCGCTCGGGACGGTGTGCGGGGCGCGGTCGGGCGACAAGGGCGGGGACGCGAACATCGGCGTCTGGGCGCGTGACCGGGCAGGACACGCGTGGCTCCGCGGGTTCCTCACCCCGGACGTCGTGCGGGACCTCCTCGGGCCGGAGGCCGCCGACCTCGACGTCGAGGTGCACGACCTGCCCAACCTGCACGCCGTCAACGCCGTCGTGCACGGGCTGCTCGGGGACGGCGTGGCCAGCTCCACGCGACCGGATCCGCAGGCGAAGGGGCTCGCGGAGTACCTGCGCAGCCGGATCGTGGACGTGCCTGAGGGGTTGCTGTGATCCCGTTGGACAGCCGGGGCCGCACCACGGTGTGATCGCCCGCGTGGATGACGTACTCGGGATGATCGACACCCAGCTGCGCGCGACGGCGGGGGAGCGGGTGGGGCCGGTCGTCCGGCAGGTGGCGAAGGAGCCGGGTGGCTGGAACGGCGTGGTGTACGCCGAGCTCGACGAGGAGACCGCCGACGCCGCGATCGCCGAACAGGTCCGGTTCTACGCCGGGCTGGGGCTGCCCTTCGAGTGGAAGTACTACAGCCACGACCGGCCCGCCGACCTGCCCGACCGGCTGCTCGCCGCCGGGTTCGTCGCCGAGCCGGAGGAAGCGCTGATGGTGGCCGCGACCGCCGACGTGCCGGCGGCCGTGCTGCCCGACGGGTTGCGGCTCGTCGACGTGCACGACCGCGCCGGTCTCGAGCAGGTGGCCGCCGTCCACGGGGCCGCGTTCGGCAGCGACCACTCGTGGATGGCCGACCTGCTCGCCGGCCCGGTCGCCGCCGGCACCACGATCCCCGTGCTCGTGCTGCACGGCGACGAACCCGTGAGCGCGGCCCGGCTCGACCTGCACCCCGGCACCGACTTCGCCAGCCTGTGGGGCGGCGGGACCGTCCCGGAGTGGCGGGGCCGCGGCATCTACCGCGCCACCGTGGCGCACCGCGCCGCCATCGCCCGCGTCCACGGACACCGCTGGCTGCGCACCGACGCCCTCCCCACCAGCCGCCCCATCCTCGAACGCATCGGCTTCACCCAGGTCGGCACCACCGTCCCGTACACGCATGGCTGAGTGGCACGGGCCGGCAGGACGCGACATCGACCAGGAACGGGCCGGCCCGGGCCGGGCAACCCCCGACCCGGCGCCGGCGACCGGGGAACCACCAGCCACGGGACCGAGCACGGCAGCCGCAACCTCGCCGGTCGGGACGCTGAGCACCACGTCGGCGGATGCCGCATCGGCCGACGCGCCGGCCGAGCCGAGGCCGGTCGACGCGTCGAGCGCACCACCACCACCACTGCCACCACCCCCGCCCGCTACCAGCACCGATGCGCGCGGCCCGGTCCGCCCGGTCGTGGCGTGGGTGGCGCTGCTGATCGTCGTCGCGGTGGCGGCGCTGGCATCGTGGGCGGCGGGACCGCCGGCCGCCCGTTCGGCCGCCGCCCCGCCGGACCTGTTCAGTGCCGAACGGGCCGCGGCCGACCTCGACGCGCTGGCCACCGGGCCGGCCGTGACCGGTTCGCCGGCAGGCGACGCCGTGCGGGATCGCCTCGTCGCCCGCCTGGCCGAGCTCGGGCTCGCCCCGCAGGTGCAGCGCGGCACCGGCATCTCGGTGAAGGGGCAGACCGCGTCGGCGGGTCGGGCGGAGAACGTCGTCGCCACCCTGCGCGGCACGGCGCCGGGCGCGGGTCGGGTCGTGGTGGTCGCCCACTACGACACCGCGCCGGGATCGCCCGGCGCCGCCGACGACCGCGCGTCCGTCGCGGCGGTGCTGGAGATCGCGCGGGCGCTGACGGCCGGCCCACCGCCCCGGGCCGACGTCGTGTTCCTGCTGACCGACGGCGAGGAGTCCGGGCAGCTGGGTGCCGCGCTGTTCGGGCGGCTGCAGCCCGGCCCCGGGGTCGTCGTCAACGGCGAGGGCGAGGGCAACGCCGGCCCGTCGATGCTGGTGCAGCTCACGCCAGGCGCCAGGCCGGTGGTGGCGGCGTTCGCCGGCGCCGACCACTCGGCAGGCCACTCGGTCACCCCTGCGCTGTTCCCGCTGCTGCCCGACGCCACCGACCTCGACGCGCTCGGCGCCGCCGGCTACGCGGGCCTCACCCTCTCCCCGATGGACGGCCGGGCCTACCACCAGTCGCCGCTGGACACGCCGGACCGCCTCGACCGCGGCACGCTGCAGCAGCACGGCGACACGATGTTGTCGCTGGTGCGGGGGTTCGCCGACGGCGACGCGGCCGTGCCGGAGCGCTACGGCGCCACGTTCGTGACGCTGTTCGGGCTGGTCCTGCACTACCCGGACGGCGCGCTGGTGCCGTTGGTGCTGCTGTCGTTCGCGATCGTCGTCGTGTACGCCATGCTGGCGCGGCGGCAGCGTGGCGCGGTCGGTCCGCGGCTGGTGGCCGGCAGCGTGCTCGCGCTGCTGGGCCTGATCGTCGCGGGCGCCCTCGGTACGGGGCTGGTCCAGCTGCTGGTCACCGTGCAGCCCGGGTACGCGGCGATGCCGTCCGTCGAGCCGTACCGGCCCGGGTTCCTGCGCGCGGCGGTGGCGGTGCTGGCCGCGTTCGTCGTGCTGACGTGGGCGGGGCTGCTCCGCCGCCGGGTCGGCCGGCCGGGCGTCGCGTTTGGCACGGTCCTGTGGCTCGCGGTCGCCGGCGCGGTGCTGTCGGGCATCGCCCCCGGCACCGCGTTCGTCGCGACGCTGCCGGCGATCACGGCCGGGCTGGGGGCGATCGCGGCGCTGCTCGTCGGGGACGAACGCCCCAGGGTCCAGCTGCTCGTGTCGCTGGCCGGAGCGTTGCTCGCCGCGCTGCTGCTCCTGCTGCAGGGCAGCGCCGTGCTGCTCGGCGGCCTGCCGGGGGCGACGCTCGCCGCCGTCCTGTACGCCGCAGCAGGTTTGCTCCTGCTGCCGGTCGTCGCGGCCGCGGTCGGCCGGCGCACCCGGCTCGTGCCGGTGCTCGCGCTCGTGGTGACGGCCGCGCTGGTGGCGGCCGGGGTGGCCGCGGACCCGTTCGGGCCGGCGTACCCGCGTCCCACGGCGCTGGCCTACGTCGCCGACGCCGGCGGCGGCGCCTGGTGGGTGACCAGCGACCCGACCCCGCCGGACTGGACGCGCCACTACACGCCACAGGCCGGCCCGGTCGCCACCCCGCTGCCGACGGGCGTCGGCCACTGGCGCGGGCCCGCGCCGGCCACCGGGGTGCCGGCCCCGGAGGTCACCGCCATCGGCACGCGGGACGCTCCGGGCGGCACGGTCGTCACGCTGCGCGTCCGCAGCCTGCGCGGCGCCGGCACGATCACCGTGCAGGCCGCCCGTCCCGCCGTCGACGTCGGCGTCACGATGGACGGCGACGGCCCGGTGCGCAGCCGGGTCGGCCCCGGCACCCCGCTCGAGGATCCGCGGTTCCCGTTCCGGCTGCAGCTCACCGACGTGCCGGCGACCGGCGCGACCGTCGAGCTCACCGTCGCCGGACCAGGACCGCTCCAGCTCGCCGTCTCCGACTCCACACCCGGGCTCGACGCCGTGCCGGGGTTCGCGCCGCGACCCGCGGAGCTGACCAGGGGCCGGGCCGACTCCGACGTGGTGATCGCGTCGCGGCTGGTGGTGGTCGGCTACTGAGGCTTGCGTCCCCACGCGGAGACCAGCGGCGCGGTGGCGAGCTCGGGCAGCCGGCCGGCCGCGAGGTTGTCGAGGTGCTGGTCGATCTCGGCGGCGGTCGCGATCCCGGCGTCGACCAGGCGGTCGCGGATCTGCTCGACGGTGGCCCGTTCCAGGACGGCGCAGGCCGGGTGGGTCAGCGGGAAGTAGGCGTCGCCGGCGACGTCGGCGAGCCCCTGCTCGCGCAGGAGCCGCGGCAGCGTCCGGCCGACGGCCAGGTCGGCACCGCGGCCGGCCATGAGGGTGCGGAACCCGCCCCGCAACCGGTTGGCCAGCTGCTGCTCCGGGCCGTGGTCGTCGGGGCAGAGCAGCGGCTGCAGGCCGGGGTCGGCCTCCTCGACCAGCAGGCGACCGCCCGGGCGCAGCGCAGCGACCATGGTCGCGAGCGCGGCCGCGCGCTGCGGCACGTGCGTGAGCACGAGCCGGGCGTGCACGAGGTCGAACCCGATCGCCGGGGGCGGGTCGGTGCCGATGTCGTGGCGCAGCACCTGGACGTCGCCGGCGCCGTCGAGCCATGACGTGTCGATGTCGGTGGCCACGACCAGCCCGTCCGGGCCGACCAGGTCGGCGAGCCTGCGCGCCAGCTCCGGTCCGCCGGCACCGACCTCCCAGCACCGCCACCCGGAGGAGATGCCGAGGTCCTGCACGTGCCGCAGCGTGACCGGGTCGAACAGGGTCGCGAGCGCGGCGAACCGGGTGCCCGCCTCGCGCTGCTCGTTGGCGAGCAGGTAGCCATCCTCGGTGGCCATCGGCTCAGCCCGGCAGGAGAGCCCGCATCGCGGCCTCGATCGCGGCCTCGCGCACCCGGGCCAGCTCGTCGTCGTCGAAGACGGCGACGGTGTCCTGCAGGCCCCCGAGCGCGACCACGGCGCGGACCCGGTCGGCGGGGTCGTCGCTGCCGACGAGCACGGCGTCGACGCGTTCGCGCCAGTGCACGATGACGGGCAGGATGTCGAGCTCGCGGATGGCGTGCACGTCCCGGATCAGCCCGCGCAGCACCTGCCGGTGACGCACGCAGATGTCGTAGTAGGCCAGCACGGTCGGGCGCGGATCGCGGCTGACCGCCCCGTCCTGCGCGGTGGCTTCGACGGCCTCCGCGAGCGCCCGCAGCTCGTCGACCAAGGGCTGGACGAGGGAGCTCATCAGCTCGTTCTTCGACGGAAAGTGGTAGTAGAGCGCCGCCTTGGTGATGCCGAGGCGTTCGGCGATCTCGCGGAGGCTGGTCTGCTCGAACCCGCGCTGGGCGAACAGCTCGCCCGCGACGGCGCGGATCTCGGCGCGGGTCTCGGCGGCGGGCTGGCGGGGCACCATCGGATCTTAGGAGCTTCTCAGCGCCAGAGTTGTTTACCTGCCGCACGGTCAGTAATTTACCGTGCGGCAGGTAAACAAAGGGGGAGTGATGTCCAGGGTCCTCATCTCCGGCGCGAGCGCCGCCGGTCCGGCACTCGCGCTCTGGCTCTACCGGGCAGGGCACGAGGTCACCGTCGTCGAGCGCTCGCCCGCCGTCCGCGACGGCGGCTACCCGATCGACCTGCGCGGCGTCGCCATCGACGTCGTGGAACGGATGGGCCTGCTCGACGAGGTGGTCGCTGCCGACATCGCCACCCGTGCCGCCACCTTCGTCGACGACCGTGGCCGCATCGTCGCGTCGCTCGCCGCGGACCGCCGCGACGCCGCGAACCGGGACGTCGAGCTCCCCCGCGGCGACCTGACCGCGATCCTCTACGCGGCCACGCGGAACGACGTCGAGTACGTCTTCTCCGACTCGATCGCCGGCCTGCAGCAGGACCCGTCCGGCGTGGGGGTGACGTTCGAGCGCTCGGCGCCTCGCACGTTCGACCTGGTCGTGGGCGCCGACGGGCTGCACTCGATCGTCCGGCGGCTCGCGTTCGGCCCTGAGGAGCGGTACCGGCACGACCTCGGGCTGAACTACGCCGGCTTCTCCGTCCCGAATACGTTCGGTCTCGCCCAGGAGGCGGTGATCTACAACGTGCCCGGCCGCGCCGCAGCGCTCTACGCCGTGCGGGGCCGTTCCGAGGTGATCGCGCTGCTGGCGTTCGCCGGGCCGCCCTCCGGCGCCCGCCACGACGTCGCCGCACAGCAGGCGCTGGTCACCGCGGCGTTCACCGGGCTGGGCTGGCACGTGCCCGAGGTGCTCGGACGGATGGAGGGTGCCGCGGACTTCTACTTCGACACGGTCAGCCAGGTCCGCATGCCCGAGTGGACGCGCGGGCGGGTCGCGCTCGTCGGCGACGCGGGGTACGCGCCGTCGTTCCTCTCCGGGCAGGGCACCAGCCTCGCCGTCGTCGGGGCGTACGTGCTGGCCGGGGCGCCGGACGTCGCCACCGCACTGCCGGCCTACGACCGCGCTCTGCGCGACTACGTCGAGCGCAACCAGGGCCTGGCGGCCGCCGGCGGCCGGATGATCCTGCCGCGGACCCGGGCGGCGCTGTGGCGCCGCAACGCACTGCTGCGGCTGGCGCCGCTCGCCGCCCGGCTCGGCCTCGGCCAGGGCCCCGACCGCGCCTTCACCGAGGCCACGACGGCCATCCGGCTGGACGAGCTCGCCGCGCCGGCGGGCGTCTCGCGATAGCCCGCGCCCCGCGCGAGTCCCGCGTCCCGCCGGGCGAGTCGTGCGTTCCGCCGGACGAGTTGCGCGTCCTGCCGGGCGAGTCGTGCGTTCCGCCGGGCGAGTTGCGCGTTCCGGCGGGCGAGTTGCGCGTCCCGGCGCCGCCGCCGGCGAATGCTCACAACGCGAGACTCGCCCGGCGGAACGCAAGACTCGCGCCGGCGGGCGTTCAGGGGGCGAGGGCGGGCAGCAGGATCTCTCCCAGGTACTGCTCCAGCTCGACCGGGGGCGGCGTGAGGATCAGCGAGACGGTGTTGCGCACCAGCCACTCCGCGAGGATCACCGGATCGCGCCGGGCGATCGCGCCGCTCGCCGCCGCCTCCTCCAGAAGCGGCCGCAGCTGGCCCGTGACCAGCTCGATCAGTGCGGCGCTGTCGCGTGTGACGTAGGTGCCGACGAGGTCGGGCTCGTCGGCGAGCACCTTCGCCAGCACCGGGTGCTCGCGCGCCCGCCGCACGACGGTGGCCACCAGGTCGACGACCGTGCCCGGTCCGACCGGGCCGTCGACCCAGCCCGGGAGCGCGGTGAGGAGCCGGTGGGCGTCGCGGATCAGCAGGAGCATGGCCGCCTGCTCGATCGTGCCGACCTGCCGGTACACGGTGGTGCGGTTGACCCCGAGCTCCTGCGCGACGTCCGGCACCGACGTGCGCCGCACCCCGTACCGGACGAAGCAGCGGGCGGTCGCGTCGAGGTAGGGGTCCAGGGCGGCCGGGGGAGGAGCCAGGGGTACCGGCGGTAACACCGCCATCGCGATCCCCCTCCCGGTGTGCAACACTGCGACAAAACAGTTGCGTTGTTGCAGCAGTGTAGGCGATGGGAGACACCGTGCGGGACTTCACCGACAAGGTCGCCGTCATCACCGGCGCCGGCTCCGGCATCGGCCGGGCGCTCGCCATCCAGCTCGCGCAGCGGGGTGCCCGGCTCGCCCTGTCCGACATCGACCCGGTCTCCGTCGCCGACACCGTGGCGACCTGCGAGAAGATCGGGGCCACGGCCGTCGGGTACCCGCTCGACGTGTCCGACCGCGCCGCCGTGTACGCCCACGCCGACCAGGTCGTCGCCGAGTTCGGGCAGGTCAACCTGGTGGTCAACAACGCGGGCGTCGCCCTCATGGCCACCGTCGAGGACATGTCGTGGGACGACTTCGAGTGGATCATGGGGATCAACTTCTGGGGCGTCATGCACGGCACGAAGGCGTTCCTGCCGCACCTCATCGCCTCCGGCGACGGGCACCTGGTGAACCTGTCGAGCGTGTTCGGCCTGATCGGCGTGCCGACGCAGAGCGCCTACAACGCCACCAAGTTCGGCGTCCGCGGGTTCACCGAGGCCCTGCGCGAGGAGATGCTCATCGCCGGCCACCGCGTCGGCGTCAGCTGTGTGCACCCCGGCGGCATCGACACCAACATCGCCCGCGCCGCCCGCAAGCCCGACGGCGTCGACGACGAGGAGACGGCGCGCAGCTTCGCCAAGATCGCCGGCACCTCACCGGACGACGCGGCGAAGACCATCCTCCGCGGCGTGGAGCGCAACTCCGCGAAGATCCTCATCGGCATGGACGCGCGGGTCATCGACCTGATGCCGCGCGTGCTCGGCTCCACCTACCAGCGGCTCATCGCCACCGGGTCGAAGCTGTCGAAGCGGTTCGGGGTCGATCTCGGGCTGGGCTGACGGCCGCGGCGGTGATCAAGGGCAGAAGGTGGTTCGGGATCGATCCAGCCACGACACTTTCCCCTTGATCACCGCCGTGCTGTGCGACGGCTGCACCGCTCTGCGTGCGCTGGCCCAACCGATCGTCCGGGCGCCCGCCTCCTCCCCGTGACGGCCGCGCATGGGGGACTCGCGGTCCTGGTGCTCACCGTGCGGAGTCGCCGGCGCCGGGACGGGCGCGGAGCTGCCATCATCGCCGGATGGCGGGATGGCGTGGTCTCGGCCGCCCGCGGTCCGCGGGCGCCGAGGCGATGGGCGTGCTCGGCATCGGCCGACGCATCGTGGCCGAGCTGCGGGCTGGCCTCGACGGGCCGGGCGCCCAGTCCGCGGTGCGTCGCCTGCACGGCCTGCTCGGCGCGGACACGGTCGGGCTCGTCGACCTGAGCGGGGACGGGGTGTGGGCCGGTCGCGCGACGGAGCCGGGCCCGGCCCGCGAGGTGGTGGCCGCGGTGCTGCGCACGGACGCGCGCGCGACCCGGGCCGGGCTGGTCGGGCTGCCCGTCCACGCGCGGGACGAGCTGGTCGGAGCCCTCGTCGTGGCCGGTGACGGGCTGGACCGGGCCGCCGTGCAGGAGGCCGCCGCCTGGGTCGGGGAGGCGCTGGAACGGGCCCGGTTGGAGGCCTCGGCAGAGGTGGCCGAGCAGGCCGAGCTGCGAGCGCTGCGCGCCGAGATCTCGCCGCACTTCGTCTACAACTCGCTGACCGCGATCGCGTCGTTCGTCGAGTCCGAGCCGGAACGGGCCCGCGAGCTGATGCTCGACTTCGCCGAGTACACCCGGCACAGCCTCGCCCGCGGCGGCGACTACACGACGGTGGCCGGCGAGTTCGGGGCCATCGAGGCGTACCTGGCGCTGGCCAGGGCCGTGCTGGGGGACCGGTTGAAGGTGCAGCTGCGCATCGCCCCGGAGATCCTTCCGGTCGCGCTGCCGTACCTCACGCTGCAGCCGCTGGTGGAGAACGCGGTGCGGCACGGGGTGGAGCTGACCGCCGACGGCGGGCTCGTCCAGGTGCACGGGGAGGCCGCGGGCAGCGAGGCCATCCTCACCGTGGAGGACGACGGCCCCGGCATGGATCCGGAGCACGCGGCCGACGTCCTCGCCGGCCGGGGCAACCCGAACAGCGTCGGCCTGCTCAACGTCGATCGGAGGCTGCGCACCGTGTTCGGTCCGGGCTACGGTCTGGTCATCGAGACCGCCGTGGGCGCCGGCACGAGGGTCGTGCTGCGCATCCCGCGGTTCCAACCCGGGGTGGTGGCGTGAACGGCCCGACGACGAGCGGCTGGCGCGTGCTCGCCGTCGACGACGTCGCTCCGGCGGTCGGGGAGCTGCGCCGGTTGCTGCTGGACGCGCCCGAGGTGGGCTCGGTCGCCACCGCCACCGACACGGTGACCGCACTGCGGTTGATCCAGTCCGGCCCGCTGGACGTGGTGTTCCTCGACATCTCGATGCCCGGCATGGACGGCATGGAGCTGGCGTCGCTGCTGTCGCGCATGACGGATCCGCCGGTGGTGGTGTTCGTGACCGCCTACGAGGAGCACGCGGCCACGGCGTACGGCATCGGCGCCGCCGACTACCTGCTGAAGCCGGTGCGGCCAGAGCGGTTGCGGGCCGCACTGGACCGGGTCAAGCGCTTCCTGGCCACGCCGAGCTCGCCGGAGCCGGAGGTGGTGGACGCGCTGGCCGCGGTGCCGGTCGAGCTGGCCGGGCGCACCCGGTTCGTGCGCCGCGACGACGTGCGCTACGTCGAGGCGCAGGGCGACTACGTCCGGCTGCACACGCCGTCCGGGGCGCACCTGGTGCGCATCCCGATCTCGCGGCTGGAGGAGCACTGGAGCCACGCGTCGTTCGTGCGCGTGCACCGCAGCTTCCTCCTGGCCGTGCCGGCCGTTCGCGAGCTGCGCAGCGACCTCACCGGCGGCCTGCTCGCCCACACCGACGTGGGGGACGTGCCGGTGAGCCGCCGGCACGCGCGCGAGCTGCGGGAACTGCTGCTGGAGGCGGCCACCCGCGGCGTGTTCGACGGGGGTGGCCGGTGACGCGGCAACGCCGGGTCGCGGTGTCCAGCCCGCAGACGCGCGTCGCGCTCGCCCGTCGCCGTCCGGGCAGCGCCGCGCACCCGCCGCACCTGGCCCCCGCCGACCTGGAACGGGCCCGGCGCGCCCACCGCGAGCAGCTGCGCTGGGCGCTGGTCGCGGTGGTGCTGCTGGGTGGGCTCGTCGTGGGCATCCCGCTGCTGCTCGTCGCCTTCCCCGGCCTCGACGACCTGCGCGTGTTCGGGATCCCCGCGTCCTGGCTCGCGGTGGGCGTGCTGCCCTACCCGCTGCTGATCGCGCTGTCGCGCTGGCAGCTGCGCCGGGCGGAGCGCATCGAGCAGCAGCCGTGACCGGTGGCGGAGCGGGTCCGATGATCGTCACGGCACTGGTGCTGGTGGTGCTCGCGACGCTGCTGATCGGTGCGCGCGGCATCGTGATCCGCTCGACGTCGGACTTCCTGGTGGCGTCGCGGCGGCTCTCGCCGACCGTCAACGCCGCCGCGGTGTCGGGGGAGTACTTGTCGGCGGCGTCGTTCCTCGGCGTGGCCGGGCTCGTCGTGAAGGACGGGATCGGGGCGCTCTGGTACCCCGTCGGCTTCACCGCCGGCTACGTGCTGATGCTCGCGCTGGTGGCGGCCCCGATGCGGCGCACCGGCGCGCTGACCGTGCCCGACTTCGCCCAGGCCCGGCTCGGGTCGCCGGGCCTGCGACGGCTGTGTGCCGTCGCCGTGATCGTGATCGCGGCGATGTACCTCGTGCCGCAGTTCAAGGCGGCCGGGCTGCTGCTCAACCTCGTCGGCGGCACCCCGTACTGGGTCGGGGTGGTGGTGGCCGGCGCCGCGGTCTCGATCACGCTGGCGCTGGGCGGCATGCGCGCGGCCACCTACGTGCAGGCGTTCCAGTTCCTGCTGAAGATGGTGCTGTTCACGGTGCCGGCGATCTGGCTGCTGCTGCACGTCGGCGCGGAGACGCGGTCGTCGGCGCTGACCCCGGTCGAGTTCACGACGTTCGCCAGGGAGACGCCCGTCGAGTTCCGGGTCGACACCCGACTCACGATCACCGAACCCACCACGGTCACGGTGAACCGGGGCGCGCCCACCGTGCTCGCGCCGGGTGCGTACACCGCGACCACCGGCAGCACGTGGACGTTCGCCGCCGGCTCCGACGTGCCCGAGGTCGCCGGCGCCGCCGCGCCCGGTGGCGAAGGGTGGTCGCGGCCGCTGCTCGACCCGTCCGGGGCCGGGTTCCCGCTGCTCGCGACGCTGTCGGTGCTGGTCGCGACCGTGCTCGGCACGATGGGGCTGCCGCACATCGTGGTGCGCTTCCACACCAGCGCGGACGGCTGGGGCGCGCGGCGCACCGCCGCCATCACCGTCGCGATGCTCTCGGCGTTCTACCTGTTCCCGGCGGTGTACGGGCTGCTGGGCGCGGTGCTGCTGCCCGAGCTGTTCCTGGCCGGCGGCACCGACACCGTCGTCGTCGCGCTGCCGGCGCGGGTCGACAGCGGGTGGACGGGGGAGCTGCTCACCGCGATGCTGACCGCCGGCGCGTTCGCGGCGTTCCTGGCGACCTCGCTGGGGCTGCTGCTCGCCCTGTCCGGCGCGGTCTCGCACGACCTGCTGGACACGGCCAGCGTGCGCCGGCTGCGGTTCACCACCCTGGCCGCCGCGGTGGTCGTCGTGGCGCTCGCGCTGCCGGCCGCCCACCTGGACATCTCGGTGCTCGTGACCTCGGCGTTCGCCGTCGCGGCCTCGACGTTCTGCCCGCTGCTCGTGCTCGGCCTGTGGTGGTCCGGGCTCACCGCCCGCGGCGCCGCCGTCGGCATGGTGGTGGGGCTCGTCGCCTCGGCCGGAGTGATCGTGACGGGGCTGGTGGTGGCCCCGCCGCCGGGCCTGGCGTCGGTGGTGCTTGGCCAGCCCGCCCTCTGGTCGGTGCCGCTGGCGTTCGCGACCATGGTCCTGGTGTCCTTGCGGGGCACGGCGCCGGCGTGGGCATCTGCCACGATGCTGCGACTCCACCTGGACGAACGCCCTGAACGGAGCAACCGTTCGTCGTAGAACGCGACCGTTCGTCGACCGTTGGTCGCGGCAGTGGTCGATGTGTCGCGCGCCACTACCGGGTGCCCCGGCGTGACCTCGATCCTCTGCACCTGTTGTCACGGTGAGTCCGCGGCCGAATGCGAGGAGGCATCCGAGCGATGAGTACTCCCTTGGGGAAGTCCGATCCGGCGGAGGCAGGTCCCCCGACCGGGTCGCAGGACTGGGCGAAGGCGCAGGCGGAACCGGAGTTCCAGGAGCTGCGCAGGCGGTTGCGGCGGTTCATCTTCCCCGTCACGGCGCTGTTCCTCGCGTGGTACCTGCTGTACGTGCTGCTGGCCAGCTACGCGCCGGCGTTCATGTCGATCAAGGTCTTCGGCAACGTCAACATCGGGCTCCTGTTCGGGCTGCTGCAGTTCGTCTCGACGTTCGCCATCACCGCCTGGTACGTGCGGTTCGCCGACAAGCGCGTCGACCCGCTGGCCGGGACGATCCGTGACGAGCTGGAGGAGAAGAAGTGACCGCCACGCTCGCGCAGGGCGGGGTCGCGGCGAGCAACCCCGTCCTCAACATCACGATCTTCGGCGTCTTCGTCGTCGTGACCCTCGCCATCGTGGTGCGGGTCAGCCGGAAGAAGTCGGCGGCCGCGGGCGAGTTCTACACCGCCGGCGCCGCCTTCTCCGGCCGGCAGAACGGTGTCGCCATCTCCGGTGACTACCTGTCCGCCGCGTCGTTCCTCGGCATCGCCGGCGCGATCGCCCTCAACGGCTACGACGGCTTCCTCTACTCCATCGGCTTCCTGGTGGCGTGGCTGATCGCGCTGCTGCTGGTGGCGGAGTTCCTGCGCAACACCGGCAAGTACACGATGGGCGACGTGCTGGCGTTCCGCATGCGGCAGCGCCCGGTGCGCGCGGCGGCGGCGACGTCGACGCTCGCGGTGTCGTTCTTCTACCTGCTGGCGCAGATGGCCGGCGCCGGTGGCCTGGTGGCCCTGCTGCTGAACGTGACCAGCGGGTTCGGCCAAGCCGTGGTGATCGCGATCGTGGGCGTCCTGATGATCGCCTACGTGCTGATCGGCGGCATGCGCGGCACGACGTGGGTGCAGATCATCAAGGCCGTGCTGCTGATCTCGGGCGCGCTGATCATGACCGCGTGGGTCCTGATCCTCTTCGGGTTCAACCTCTCCGCCATCCTCGGCGAGGCCGTGCAGCGCGGCGGCGAGGCCGGCCAGGCGCTGCTCAACCCGGGCAAGCAGTACAAGAACAAGCTCGACTTCATCTCGCTGGCCCTCGCACTCGTGCTGGGCACCGCGGGCCTGCCGCACATCCTGATGCGCTTCTACACCGTGCCGACGGCCAAGGAGGCCCGCAACTCGGTGGTGTGGGCGGTCTGGCTGATCGGCATCTTCTACCTGTTCACGTTGATCATGGGGTACGGCGCGGGCGCGATCGTCGGACCGGACGAGATCAAGAAGGCGCCCGGCGGGGTCAACTCGGCGGCCCCGCTGCTGGCCGCGCACCTCGGCGGCACGCTCCTGCTGGGCATCATCGCCGCGGTGGCCTTCGCGACGATCCTCGCGGTCGTCGCCGGGCTCACGATCACGGCGGCGGCGTCGTTCGCGCACGACATCTACGCCAACGTGGTGCGCAAGGGTGAGGCCAGCCCGGCCGAGGAGGTGAAGGTGGCCCGCCGCACCGCGGTGGTCATCGGCATCGTGGCCATCCTCGGCGGCATCCTCGCGAACGGGCAGAACATCGCGTTCCTCGTGGCGCTCGCCTTCGCCGTCGCGGCGTCGGCGAACCTGCCGACGATCCTCTACTCGCTGTTCTGGGGGAAGTTCAACACCGGCGGCGCGCTGTGGAGCATCTACGGCGGCCTCGCGGTCACCGTGATCCTCATCGTGTTCTCGCCGGTCGTGTCGGGCAAGCCCGTCGACGCGGCCACCGGGAAGAGCGCGTCCATGCTGCAGGGCGTGGACTTCCACTGGTTCCCGCTCGACAACCCGGGCATCGTGTCGATCCCGGTGTCGTTCCTGCTCGGCTACCTCGGCACGGTCCTGACCAGCCGGAAGGACCCGGCCGACACGCTCAAGTACGCCGAGATGGAGGTCCGCTCCATGACCGGGGTGGGCGTCGAGAAGGCCGTCGAGCACTAACCGCACCAGCAACGGCGCCCGCCGTCCCCTCCCGCGGGGCGGCGGGCGCTGTCGTGTCCGCCTCAGATCGCGACCGGCCGCCGCAGGTCGCTCGGGCGGGTGCCGTGCACCCGCTTGAACGCGACGCTCAACGCGAACGCGCTGGCGTAGCCGACCTGGTGCGCGACCGCCTCGACGGTGGCGTCGGTGCGGGTGAGCAGGTCGGCGGCGAGCGAGAGCCGCCAGCTCGTCAGGTACGCCATGGGCGGCTCGCCGACGAGCTCGGTGAACCGGCGGGCGAACGTCGCGCGCGACACGGCGGCGCGGGCGGCCAGCTCGGCGACCGTCCACGGTGCTGCGGGATCGTCGTGCACGAGCCGCAGCGCGGGACCCACGACGGGATCCCCGAGCGCGCGGTACCAGCCCGGCACGCAGGCCTCGGGCCTGGTGAACCACATCCGCAGCGTGGTGAGGAGCAGCAGGTCCAGCAGGCGGTCCAGCACCGCCTGCTGCCCCGGCTCGTCACGACCGATCTCCGCGGCCGTCAGCTCGAGCACCGGACACAGGTCGCCCGCGTGCGGCACCGTCAGGACCGTCGGCAGTGCGCTGAGCAGCCGCTGCGACACCCGGCCGCGCACCTGGTAGCTGCCCATCACCAGGGCCGTCGGGTCGTCGGGGCGGGCGCCGTAGGTGCGCACGCCGATCTCCAGCGTCGGGTCGAACGGCTGCCCGTCCGCCGAGGTGCAGGCGTTCGGCGCGGCCATCACGTACAGCGGGGTGGTGGTCGAGCCGGGCTGGTCCGCGACCGTGAACGGCGTGCCGCCGGTGACGACCGCGACCTCGCCCTCGCCGACGTGCACCGGCTCGCCGCCGTCGGGGGAGACCCACGCGTCGCCGGCGAGCATCGTCAGCAGCGTCAGCGGCACCCCGTCCGTGACGCGGATCGCCCACGGCGGCGCCACGAGGGTGCGGCCGAACAGTGCGCCTTCCGAGCGGACCTCGTGCAGCAGCGAAGCGAGCGCGTCCATGCCGGCCACGTTAGACGATCAGGCATCGGATCGAGCGCCACAACCATCGAAGCGCTCACCGATCCCCGGTTGACTCAGCGCCATGCGATCCCGTGAATTCCACCTCGCCGCCCGCCCCACCGGCGAGCCGCGGCTCTCCGACCTGCAGCTCGTGACCGTCGACGTGCCCGAGCCCGAGCGCGGGCAGGTCGTGGTGCGCAACACCTGGATGTCCGTCGACCCCTACATGCGCGGCCGGATGGACGACGTGCCGTCGTACATCCCGCCGTTCGCGATCGGCGCGCCGCTGGAGGGCAGCGCGCTCGGCGAGGTGATCGCCAGCCGAGCTCCGGGCGTCCCGGTCGGCGCCACCGTCGTGCACTTCGCCGGGTGGCGCGAGATCGCGGTCGTCGAGGCCGCGGACGTCACCGTCGTCGACCCGGCGCTCGCGGGCCCGGAGGCGTGGCTGGGGCCGCTCGGCATGACCGGGCTGACGGCGTGGGTGGCCGTCACCGAGATCGCGCCGGTGCGCCCCGGTGACACCGTCTTCGTCTCGGCAGCCGCGGGAGCCGTCGGCAGCGTCGCCGGGCAGCTCGCCCGCAAGGCCGGCGCCGCCGTCGTCATCGGGTCGGCGGGCGGGCCGGAGAAGGCGAAGAAGCTCGTCGCCGACCTCGGCTTCGACCACGGGCTCGACCACCGCGCCGGCCCGATCGCCGACCAGCTCGCGGCCGCCGCCCCCGACGGCATCGACGTGTACGTCGACAACGTGGGCGGCGACCACCTGCAGGCCGCGCTCGCCTCGGCGCGGCTCGGGGCCAGGTTCGCGCTCGTCGGCGGCATCAGCGGCTACAACGGCGACGCCGTCGGCGTGACGAACACGTACCAGTCGGTCGTCCGCCGGGCGACCCTGCGCGGGATGCTGGTGACCGAGTGGACCCACCTCGCGCCGGTGTGGGTGCAGCGCGCCGCCGGCTGGCTCGCCGATGGCAGCCTGCGCACCGAGAGCACGGTGGTCGACGGCCTGGAGGCCGCGCCGGAGGCGTTCCTGGGCCTGCTGCGCGGGAAGAACACCGGCAAGATGCTCGTCCGGCTGTGACGCTCAGTCGAGGGGGTTGCCGCGGCCCTCCCGCATGGCGAACACCGCGGCGAGGCTGATCAGCGCCACCACGATCATGTACGCCGAGACGGCCAGCGACGTGCCGGTGGCGGTCTGCAGGGCACCGGCGATCAGCGGGGCGAAGCCGCCGCCGAGCACCGCGCCGACGGCGTAGGCGAACGACGCCCCGCTGTAGCGGAACCGGGCCGGGAAGAGCTCGGCGAACCACGCGGACTGCGGCCCGTACGACAGCCCGAGCCCGGTGGTCAGGACGAGCACCGCCACCACCATGAGGGCGACGTCCGTGGTGTCGACGAGCAGGAAGAACGGGAACGCCCACACGACCAGCAGCACCGAGCCCACGAGGTAGACCGGGCGGCGGCCGGTGCGGTCCGACCACAGGGCGCCGGCCACGATCGTCACCAGCCAGCAGACGCTGCCGATGATCACCAGCACCAGCATGAGGTTGGGGCTCTGCTTCAGCACGCCGGTGCCGTACGGCAGGAGGTAGGCGAGGAACACGTAGCCGATCGTGGTGTTGGCGATGAAGCTGGCGGCGGCCAGCAGCAGCTCCCGCGGCCGCTCGCGGAAGACCTCCACGATGGGCCGGCTGCTGCGCGCCCGCTGCTCGCGCAGCCCGGCGAACACGGGGCTCTCCGCGACCTTCAGCCGCACCACCAGGCCGACCCCGATCAGCACGATGCTCGCGAGGAACGGCAGCCGCCACCCCCACGCCGCGAACTGGTCGGGCGAGGTCGTGTTGCGCACCGTGAAGAACGCCAGCTGGGCGAGGATCAGCCCGGCGGGCACGCCGATCTGGGAGTAGGCGCCGTAGCGGCCGCGCTGCCCGTCCGGCGCGTGCTCGACGGCCATCAGCGCCGCGCCCGCCCACTCGCCGCCCGCCGAGATGCCCTGCGCGAACCGCACGAGCACCAGCAGGATCGGCGCCAGCAGCCCCACCGACGCGTACGTGGGCAGCAGGCCGACCGCGACCGTCGCCAACCCCATCACCAGCAGCGACGCCACCAGCATCGCCTTGCGCCCGACGATGTCGCCGAAGTGGCCCCACACGATGCCGCCCAGCGGCCGGGCGACGATGCCGACGCCGAGCGTCGCGAACCCGGCCAGCGTGCCGGAGGCGGGCGAGAGGTTCGAGAAGAACTGGGTGTTGAAGACGAGCGACACCGCGGTCGCGAAGATGAAGAAGTCGTACCACTCGATGGTCGTGCCCACCGCGCTGGCCATGGCCACCCGGCGCAGCTGCACCGGGTCCACCGACTGCGCCGGCCCTGCCGTCCGATCCATCCCTGACCCCCTTGTCCGGCTGCCGACACGATGTCACGTCGAGCGTCCGGAGGGGAGGTCTGCTCAGGCCGGCACGACCTCGATCCACCCGCGCACGACCGCCGGCGTCACGGAGCCGACCAGTTCCGGGTGGTCGGCCGAGACGTGCTGCAGGACGGTGGTGATGACCTGCTCCTCGTCGTCGTCGCGCACTGCGTAGCCGCACTCACAGCTGACCTGGTTCATGGCATTTCCTCCGCATCGGTTCGGGTGTCGTGCCAGGGTCCTCGCTCGACCGTGCCGCAACGTTGTCGCGACCTTGCCGCCGATCACAGCAGCCCGGCGTGCACGGCGGCCGCCGCCGGGCCCGGGGCGGCCCCGAGTTCGGCCCGCAGCACCGTGCGGAGATCGTCGAACACGGCGAGCGCAGCACCGCGGTCACCGCGTGCGGCCAACGCGCGCATGAGCAGGCAGTACCCGGTCTCCGAGAGCGGCTGCGAGGCGATGAGCCGGCGCGCACTGCGCTCCGCGGAGGGCAGCTCCGTGGGGCCGAGGTGCAGGCAGGCCTCCGCGTAGCAGGCGAGGCCACGGTCGTGGTCCAGCCCGACGGCTCGTCGCCGCTCGTCGATCCACGGGTGGTCGAGGTCGGCGAGGAACTCGCGCTGGGTGACGAACAGGGTGCTGAGCGCCTCCGTCCAGGCACGGCGCCAGTCGCCCCTGCCCATCGCGGCTTCCGCCGCGTGCAGGGCCGCGGCGGCGACCGCGGCGTCGACGACCGCATCGGGCGGCAGGACGAGCTGGAGGTGCTGCCGGCCCCGCACCTCGACGGGTGCGAGGGCCGCGCGGGTCTTCGACAGCAGGGCCGCGAACCCGGGAGCGGCACCCGGGCCGGGCACGCCGGGATGCCACAGCAGGTCGATCAACCGGGCCCGGTCGGCCCCGGCGCGCAGGTGCGCTGCCAGGTAGGCCACCAGCAACCGACCGCGGCGCCCCGGCAGCGCCTGCTCGACCGACCGGCCGTCCACCCGTATCGCGAAGCAGCCGTGCAGCTGGACCCGGACCACGATGCAGGTTCCGCCGAGCCGGGAGCGGAGTCAACCGACGACCGGAGTCCCATGTCTCCGCCCTCCGAGCGATGCACGTCGTGCCCAAGGCGCAGACGCTCGACGTGGTCGCGGACGGCGTGTGCGCTCGCACCAGCACGCCATCCGCGCGCTGGGCGCGTCGTCGCTCACGAGAACACCCGCGCGCAGCGAAGTTCGCATGGGTGCCCCGGCTGGCCGAGCAGGCCGCGTCGGTGTCTGCCGCGCCGCCCTCCACGAGCAGTACGGGCATTGGCCGACGTTCGAGCACTCCCTGCCGTTCGACGTGTCCCGGCTGTGGGACGAGCTGTACTGCGGTCGCGCGGCCGGAGATCCGGACGGTCGAGCGCGACCAGAAGGTCGGGGCGCAGCTGCCGGGTGCGTGACGCCCCGGCGCTAGCGCTTCAGCCAGCTGTAGGCGGTTTGTCGGCTGATGCCCAGCGCGGTGGCCATCGCGCTGGTCTCCAGGCCGGCCGCGGCCCCCTCGACCAGCAGGGCGCGCTGCGCGACCTGCAGCTTCTCCAGCTCCGCCGCGACCGCTCGCATCCGGTCGAGCAGCTCGGTGGCGGCCGGGGTGGCGCCGGCGCGGGAGCGGCCGACCCCCGGTCGGGGGAACGACTGCACGGCCTCCGGGTCCCACCGCCGCGGTCCCGGGCCGGCCAGCGGCGCCGGTGCCTGCCCGCGGGAGACGTAACCGAGCCAGGTCGCCGGCTTGATCCCCCACGCGGCGGCGCACTCGGCGCTGGACCAGGTCTCGGGCACGGCAGCGATGCTAGGACCCGGTGGCCCGGGGGCGGGCGACGGGTGAGGTGAACAGCAGCGGGCTTGTGCGGCCGGAAATCCCCGCTCACGTTCATCTCACCCGTGTCGATAGGGCCTGCTCAGGGCGGAAAGCGTGACGTGGACGCGATCGCCGCGCTACGCCGCACGGCCGAGGTGGGCCAGCACGCCCAGCCACTCGTCGTCCGGCGCCGGCGTGACGACCGGGCCGAACGCCGAGCCCGGCTCACCGCGGCCACCCTCGGCCGGGATCATCGCCGTGATCGTGACGGCGGCGGCCAGCAGCTCGTCGTCGGGCCGGTAGCTGCGGCCCAGCGCAGTGGCCACGTCCCACCCGTGGACGACGGTGTCGATGAGCTGGATGCCGACGACCGTCGGGAGCGGGAACCGCATGGTCGGGTGCAGTTCGGCGAGGCGCACCTGCCGGTCCAGCGGCGCCGCGGCCAGAGCCTCGGCGAGCGCGTGCGCCGACTTCTCCCACCCGTCCGGGGGACCTGGTGCGAACGCCGCGGCCGTCGTCTCGGGGTCGGTGACGGCAGCGGCGAAGCCGTCGTTCTGCCCGACCATGTGCGCGAGCAGGGCGCGCAGATCCCAGCCCGCGCAGGGTGTGGGCCGGTCGAGGTCGGCGGGGGACAGGTCGGCGAGCAGCGCGGTGACGTCGTCGAGCGCGCGCCGGTGCAGGGAACGGAGGTCCGAATCGATGTGCATGGGTAGACGATAAACGTCAGTAGATGATTGGTCCAGGGGTAAGGTTCCGGCGTGGAACGGAGGGACCTCGGCGACCTGCTCGCCTCGCTGGTGCGCGTCGTCGTCGAGCGGGAGACGCCGCTGCTCGAGGAGCGCGGGCTGGACATGTGGGAGTACGTCGTCCTGCTCCGCCTCGCCGGCGGTGCCGCACCCACCCAGGCGCAGCTCGCCGCCGCCGTCCGGCGCGACAAGACCCGGCTCATCCCGATCCTCGACCGGCTGGCCGCCCGCGGACTGCTCGAGCGCACCCCCGACCCGGCGGATCGACGCAACCGCATCGTCGCGCTCACCGACGAGGGCCGCGCCCTGCTGGCCGACTGCCGCGCCGCCGTCGCCGCGATGGAGGACGAGCTGCTGGGGACGCTCCGCCCCGAGGACGCGGCGGCGCTGCGCCGCGCGCTGGAAGCCGTGGCGCCATGACCGAGCTGCCGCCGTACATCCCGCCGATGCTCGCCACCGCTGCGAAGCGTCCACCGCCGGGCCCGGGGTGGACGTGCGAGTTCAAGTGGGACGGCATCCGGGCGGTCGTCGCGGTCGCCGGCGACCGGTGGCGCGCGCACAGCCGCAACAGCAACGACATCTCCGGCGGCTACCCGGAGCTCGCCCGGCTGCCGGAGATCGCGGGAGGCCGCCGCCTCGTCCTGGACGGCGAGCTGGTCACCCTCGACGCCGGCGGCCGCCCCGACTTCGGGCTGCTCCAGCACCGCATGCACATGCGCCCGCCGACCGCCGACCTGCTCGCGCAGATGCCGGTGCTCTACTACCCGTTCGACCTGCTGGTGCTCGACGACGAGCGGCTCGTCACCGCGCCGTACAGCGAACGCCGGGCGGCGCTGACCGAGCTGGGACTCGGGACGCCGGGGCTGATCGTCGTGCCGCCGAGCGTCGAGGGCCTCCCTGCCGAGCAGGTGCTGCAGGTCGCGAAGCAGCACGGGCTGGAGGGCATCGTCGCCAAGCGGACGGCGTCGCGGTACGAGCCGGGGCGGCGCTCGCCGGCGTGGGTGAAGACCGCGCTCGTGCAGACGCAGGAAGTGCTCGTGATCGGCTGGCGGCCCGGCAAGGGTCGCCGCGGCGGTGGGCTCGGCGCGCTCCTGCTGGGCGGGCACGGCCCCGACGGCCTGCGCTACGTCGGCGACGTCGGCACCGGGTTCACCGACAAGATGCTCGACGACATCGCCGCGCTGCTCGCCCCGTTGCAGGTGCCCGCGCCGCAGATCGACGGGATCCCGCGCGAGTTCGCCCGCGGCGCGGTCTGGACCCGCCCGGTGACGGTCGGCGAGGTCGAGTTCCGCAACTGGACGCACGACGGCCGGCTGCGGCACGCGGCCTGGCGCGGCCTGCGCCCGGACAAGGACCCGGCCGAGGTGACCGTCCCGTAATCGAGGACGTCACACAGCGCGTGGCCACGGCACACAGGTTGTGCGGTGTGTGAGATGGCCGCGCGCTGTGTGACGTCGCCGCTCGTCGCGGCTCTGCCGGGGGTGCGGCGTTCGGGTCGAGGATCGCGAGGATGCGGTCCCGCAGGTACCACCCGGGCCACCCCTGGTTCATGTGGGTGCAGGCCCACTCGACGCTGTCGAGCGCGTCGGCGCACTCGTGCAGGGCGCAGCGGTTGCGGGTGTCGTCGCCGGGTGCCCCCTCGGTGAGAGCGCGTTCGTAGCGGCGGGCGGAGGGCAGGTCGGTGACGACGACGTCGTCCTCGTCGTGGAGATGCACGCGAGAAGCATAGCGTCTTGTTGTGTCGTTTAGCGCCAGATAGTGCTCTATACGGACAAAGGCGCAGAGAGTGTCACTTAGTGTCGACTAGCGTCGCGAACGTGAGTGGATCGTCGCTGGTCAGCACGCCTGAGGCGGCGAAGGCGCTCGGCATCAGTGCGCGGACACTGAACCGCTACGCCGCTGAGGGGAAGCTCGTCCCTGCCGGCGTGCTCGCCGGCCCGCAACGGGCGCGCTATCGGTGGGACGTCGAGGATCTGCGCCGGCAGTTCCGAGAACTGGCGGTCCGCCAGCGCGAGCAGCGCGACGAGTGACGCGCGGCCCGACGCGGCCGACGCCGTCAGGAGTCCCTCGATCTGGACTCCTCGATCACGACCCATCCGGCCGCACCCTGGTCGGACGCAAGGATCCGGCCGAGGTCAGTGTCCGTAGAAGACGACCGCGGGCGCAGATGGGTCAGCTCATCAGGGCTCTGCCGAGGGGTGCGGCGTTCGGGTCTCGGGGCGTGTTGATCATGGGCAGAACGTTGCTGTTCGATCTTGGTAGGCCACGTTTTGCCCATGATCAACAATGCGTCCGTCCTTCAGCCGCTGCCCCGGCCCGGCGAGTTGCCGGCCGCCGGGCCGGCCGGACGCCAGGCGGGCGCTTGTTGCGGTGATCAAGGGCAGAATGTCGTTCGCCGAGAGCGACGAGCGACACTTTGCCCTTGATCACGAAGACCCCGGCCGCGTGCCGTCCGGGGCGGCGGGCCACCCGGTGCCGGCCCGTCGACGTGGCGGACCAGCTCGTTTCCGCACGTCAGCGCGACGAGTGACGCACCCTCGACGCCGTCGGGAGCGGTCAGAACGCGACGGCCGGCACCTGCTCGTGCCGGGCGTTCTCCGCCAGCATCGCGATGAGCTGGCCCATCAGCCACTCGACGAGCTGGTCGCGCGGCACGGTCGGGTCCTGCTGCCAGGAGACCGTGGCGCTCTCGGCCAGCGCGACCCAGCCGCGCACCGTCATGAGGAACAGCGGTGACGGGTCGGGTACGCCGCTGCGCTCCACGACCAGCCGCACGATGAGGTTGCGCACCCCGTCGACCAGTGCCGCGGTGTCGCCGCTGGCGACGACCGAGCCGCTGCGCAGCAGCGCCACGTACGCCTTCGCGTGCCGGCCCGTGACGTCGAGGAACGCGTTCAGCGCGAAGCGCAGCTGGTCGAGCGGGCCGTCGCCGCCGGGGTCGGCGATGCGGGCCGACAGCTCCTCCACCACCGCGGTCAGCGCGGCCACCCGCAGCTCGCCGATGCTGGAGAAGTAGCGGTAGAACAGCGCCCGCGAGACGTCGGCCGCCCGGGTGATGTCGTCGACGCTCACCAGCTCCGGGCCGGTCGTCGTGAAGAGGTCGAGCGCGGCCTCGATGAGGTGCTCGCGGCGGCGCTGCGGCGACATCCGACGGGGGGTGCGCGGGCGGGCCATACCGCTCATCGTTGCATCGATCGGGCAGCGGCCGGCAGGTCGACCACGATCTCCGTTCCTGCCGCGCGCGCCACGCACAACGCCGTACGCCCCGGACCTGCGGTGTCGCCGGTCGTGCCGCCCGCCAGCAGCGGAACGTGACAGGTGCCGCAGAAGCCCTGCTGGCAGGAGTAGGGGACGGCCGGGTACGCGGCGCGGATCGCGTGCAGCGCGGAGCGGTCGGCCGCCACCTCGACCGCGGGGCCGTCGACGCCCACCCGGACGGTGAAGGGGCGACCGGCCCGCACCGGGGGCGGCGAGAACCGTTCGGAGTGGAACGCGACTGTGGCCGGTACCGCGGCCCGCAGCAGCTCGATCATCGGCGGCGGCCCGCACACGTACACCGCGGTGTCGCCGGTGAGCCCGTTTAGCAGCTCGGCCGCCGACGGACGGCCGCCGTGACCGGTGTCGGAGCGGCGCCGCACGTGGGCCGGGTACTGCGCGAGCAGGGCCGCCGACAATGGCAGCGACGCCAGGTCGCGCCCGGTGTGCACCAGCCGCCACGGGATCCCGCTGGCCGCGGCCGCCCTGGCCATCGGTGCCAGCGGGGTGATCCCGATGCCGCCTGCCACGAACAGGTACTGCTGAGCTCTGACCAGCGGGAACGCGTTGCGCGGCCCGCGCAGCACGAGCGCGTCGCCCGGGGTCAGCGCGTGCATCTCCTTCGAGCCGCCGTCGCCGTCGTCGATGCGGCGGACGGCGATCCGGTAGGTGGAGCGGTCGCGGGGGTCGCCGCACAGCGAGTACTGGCGCACCCGGCCCGACGGCAGCACCACGTCGACGTGGGCGCCGGGCCGCCACGCCGGGAGGTCCGACCGGTCGCGGTGCTCCAGGCGCAGCCCCACGGCGTCGGGCGCCTCGACGGCGACCTCGACGACCCGCACCGGCAGGTCCCGGTCGACGGGCGCCGGCGGTCGCGTGCCGCCGCGGCGGGCCCGGCGCCGCGCCTCGGCGGCGGCCAGGGCAGCGGCCTTCTCCGCGCGCTGCATGAGCCGCGTCCTGCGCGGGGCCACGTCGGTCACGCGGTGCGCCCGGTGTCGGCGCGCGCCTCGGCGGCCCGGGCAGCGGGGGAGACGGCCAGGTAGGCGACGGCGTCGTCGGTCGATCCGTGCTGCGACGGGTGGTAGCGCGGGTTCACGTAGGTGACGACCGACCACGCCGTCTGCACTGGGCCCGGGCACAGGCCCGCCGCCGCGGTGCGCAGCAGGTCCGACCAGCGCGGCCGCGGTGCCGTGACGTCCTGCGCCATCAGGTGCGTCACCCCGGCCGCCCACAGCCGCAGCAGCATCGGGGCGACGACGGTGAGCATCCGCAGGCGCCGCAGGTAGCTGCCGTCGAGGTGCATGTAGAGGTCGTGGGCCACCGACCGGTGCTCGACCTCCTCCGCGCCGTGCCAGCGCAGGAGGTCGAGCATCGTCGGGTGCGCGCCGGCCCGGTCGAGGGCGTCGGCGTGCAGGATCCAGTCGCCGAGGAAGGCGGTGAGGTGCTCGATCGCCGCCACGACCGCGAGCCGGTCGACCAGCCACTCCCGGCCCTCGGCGCCGTCGAGCCCGCGGTCGCCGAGCGCCTCGCGGAAGATGAACTCGACCTGGTGCAGGTAGGGCTCCGGGTCGATGCCGTGGCTCGCGAAGTGCGTGTGCACGCTCTCGTGGGCGGCCGCGTGCATGGCCTCCTGGCCGATGAACCCCCGCACGTCCTCGGCCAGGTGCGGGTCGCGGATCAGCGGCAACGCCTCGCTGAACAGCCGGACGAACCAGTGCTCGCCCTCCGGCAGCAGCAGGTGCATGACGTTGACGAGGTGCGTCGCGAACGGTCGCCCCGGGATCCAGTGCACCGGCAGCGTCGACCAGTCGAACTGCACGTCGCGGGCGCCCAGGGCCACCCGCTCGGCGTCGGGGTGGGTCATCGTCGACCTCCGTTCAGCTGGGACCGATGTCTCGACGGGCGATCGCGCGCACCAGCCCGGGAGTGAGCCGGTACGCGGCCAAGGAGACGTGCGCCTCCGGCGTGACGGGCTGGAGGGCGGGATTGCGCTCGGCTGCGGAGACGATCTGCGCGGCCACGCGGTCGGGGGTGTAGTTGCGCCGCCTGTAGAGCGCCGTGACGGAGTCCTGCCGGCGCTTCTCGGTGGCCTCGTCGGCGCCGACGAACCGGGTGGTCGCGGTGATGTTGGTGTGCACGACGCCGGGGCAGATCGCGGTGACGCCGATGCCGTGCTCGGCCAGCTCGGCGCGCAGGCACTCGGACAGCATCAGCACGGCGGCCTTCGTCGTCGCGTACGCCGACAGCGCCTTGGCCGGCGTGAACGCCGCGGCCGACGCCGTGTTGACGATCTGCCCGCCCTCGCCGTGCTCGCGCATCTGCGCGGCGAACAGCCGGCAGCCGTGGATGACGCCCCACAGGTTGACGTCGAGGATGCGCCGCCAGTCGGCCACCGTGGTGTCGGCGAACGGGCCGGCCATCCCGATGCCGGCGTTGTTGACCACCAGCTGCGGCACGCCGTGCTCGGCGGCGACGCGCTTGGCGAACTCCTCCATGGCGTCCCCCTCGGCGACGTCGACCTGATAAGCGCGGCCGCTCCCCGCCAGCCGGACGGTCTCGGTGGCCGTGTCGAGGTCGCGGTCGGCGGCCACGACGTCCGCGCCGAGCTGCGCGAACGCGCGCGCCGTCGCCCGGCCGATGCCGCTCCCCGCGCCGGTGACGACGACGGTGCGGCCGGCCCAGCGCCCACCGCTGCGGACGCGCGCCTTGCGCAGGGCGGGCGCGACCGGCCGGTCGGGGTGCTCGACCGCGTCCACCAGCTCGCGCACGCAGCGGGCGATCACGTCCGGCCGGGCGCGCGGCAGCCAGTGGCCGCCGGGCAGCGTGCGGATCGCGAGGTCGTCGACGAACCGGCCGATCTCGGTCTGCATCGGCGTCGACACGTACGCGTCGCCCTCGGGAGCGAGCACCTGCACCGGCACGTCGGTGCGGCGCTGCGCCGGCCCGCCGAGGCGGGCGAGCATGTTGGCGCGGTAGAGCTCGATGCCGTTGACGCCGTCGCGCAGCGCGGGCCGGGGGATCCGCTCGCGCCGGGCGAGGAAGCCGCCGAAGAGCCCGGACCGCCACGCCAGCTCCGGCACCACCGGGAGCTGGAAGAACGCGATGTACCAGGAGTGCAGCGCCTGCCGCAGAGTCGCGGGGGAGGGGCGGCGCATCCACGCGCCGACGTGGTCGAGGCACGGTCCCGAGATCGACGTGTACGACGCGATCCGCGCGCGCAGGCGCGGGTCGGTGACCGCGTGCCAGGTCTGGATGGCGCCCCAGTCGTGCGCGAGCAGGTGCACCGGCCGGTCCGGGCTGACCTCGTCCAGCACGGCGGTGAGGTCGGCGGCGAGCTGGTCCATGAGGTAGCCGGAGCGGTCGGCCGGCTGGTCCGAGGCGCCCGCGCCCCGCACGTCGTAGGTGACGACGTGGAAGCGGTCGGCCAGCTCGGCCACGACGCCGTCCCACACGGTGTGGTCGTCGGGGTAGCCGTGGACCGCGACGATCGTCGGGCTCTCGGGATCGCCGTGCGCGTACGCGGCGAGCGTCAGCCCGTCCGTGGTGCTGACGCGCCGGTGCCGTACCTCGCTGTTGGACACGGTGTCATCGTAGATTCTGTGTCAATAAATCACTGAGCGGTGGGTAAGGGTCTTCTGACCCCGCAGCAACTGCCGCGTGACGCGCGTCACGCCGATCCTTGTCCTACCCCACCCGGAACGACATCGGAGCAGGTCATGACCACTCGGACGAGCACACTGACCGGACGCGACCGAGCCATCCTGCGTGCCGTGGCCGCGGGGCACGCCGAGCTGGGCACCGGCTCCGTCCTCTACGTCGACGGGCGGTACTGCAGCGACCAGACCGCCGGCTGGCGGCTGACCAAGGCCGGTCTGATCGCTGCGGCGCAGGGCGCCACCGGCGAGCGCGTCCCGGCCGTCCTGGTGGGCAGCTACGCCTGATCCGGCCGGTACCCGAGCCGCCCCCGCGTCGCCACGAGGCAGCCGATCGCGAGCACACCCGAGGCGAGCAGCAGGGAGGTGAGCGAGTCGGTGTTCGGGTCCAGCGTCGGGAACATCGGCGCGAGCACCAGGGTCGCGGTGCTGTTGATGCCGCAGTGGAACAGCATCACGATCGGCAGGCTCTGCCCGGTGCGGTTGAACAGCCACGTCATGACGACGCTCAGTGCCACCGCGGCGACCAGGAACTCGCCGACCATCCGCCAGGTCACGTCCGGCCAGCCGCCCCACTCGGTGAGGAACAGCGGCAGGTGCCACCCGCCCCACAGGACGCCGAGCAGCAGCGTGCCAGCCAGCGGCCCGAGCCGGCGCTGCATCAGCGGCAGCGCGAAGTCGCGCCAGCCCGGCTCCTCGGCCAGCCCGGTCGTCAGCAGCTGGGCGAGCAGCATCGGCACGTACGCCAGCACCAGCGCGGCCGTCGGCGGCTGCACGCCGGCCCAGGCGCCGGGCAGCAGCAGCGTCGTCGCCACGTAGACGACCGGGACGCCGACCAGCACCGCGAGGTACCAGCGCAGCCCCACACGCCACCGGATCAGCCGCGCACCCCATTCACGCAGCCCCGCCCGCCCGTACGCCAGCGCGGTGACCAGGAACGCCGCCGTGATCGGCCCGAGGTAGGCGCCCGGCAGGAGGCCGAGGGTCTGCGCGTCGCCCCACAGCTCGGGGATGTTGATCGGCAGCAGGCCCAGCCCGGTCGTGCCCAGCACGTACGGCGTCCAGGCGAGCCAGCTGAGCAGGTAGGAGAGGGTGAAGAACGAGGTCAGCGGGTAGCGGCCGACGATCGTGGCCGGCGAGAGGGAGGCAGGGTGCACGGCCCGAGCACACCAAGCAGGCGCCCGTCGGACATCACGGTCGGCCCCCAGGTCGCAGGTGGGGCCGGCCCTACCGGCGCTCAGGCGTCGCGGAGGTCCTTCACCCGCTGCAGCTTCCCGACCGAGCGTTCGAGCGTGTCCGGGTCTACGACCTCGCAGCCGACGGTCACGCCGACCGTCTCCTTCACCGCCTGGACGAGCTCCGCGGCAGCAGCTGCGCGCCGGTCGGCGGGCGTCTCGGGGCGGGCCTCGACGCGGACGCCGAGCGCGTCCATCCGGCCCTCCCGGGTGCGGACGAGCTGGAAGTGCGGCGACAGGCCCGCGACGCGCAGCACGACCTCCTCGATCTGCGTAGGGAACACGTTCACCCCGCGCAGGATGATCATGTCGTCGCTGCGGCCGGTGATCTTCTGCATGCGCCGCATGCCCGGCCGCGCGGTGCCCGGGAGCAGCCGCGTGAGGTCGCGCGTGCGGTAGCGGATGATCGGCAGGGCCTCCTTGGTGAGCGAGGTGAACAGCAGCTCGCCCTCCTCGCCGTCGGGCACCGGCTCGCCGGTCTCCGGGTCGACGACCTCGGGCAGGAAGTGGTCCTCCCAGATGTGCAGCCCGTCCTTGGTCTCGACGCACTCCTGCGAGACGCCGGGGCCCATCACCTCCGACAGCCCGTAGATGTCGACGGCGTGCATGTCCATGCGGTCCTCGATCTCCAGCCGCATCTGCTCGGTCCACGGCTCCGCGCCGAACACCCCGACCTGCAGCGACGTCGAGCGCGGGTCGATGCCCTGGTGGGCCAGCTCGTCGACGATCGTGAGCATGTAGGACGGCGTGCACAGGATCGCGTCGGGCGCGAAGTCGCGGATCAGCTGCACCTGGCGGGGGGTCATGCCGCCGGAGATGGGGACGGCGGTGGCGCCGAGCCGCTCGATGCCGTAGTGCGCGCCGAGCCCGCCGGTGAACAGGCCGTACCCGTAGGCGTTGTGCACGATGTGCCCCGGCCGCACCCCGGCCGCCCGCAGCGAGCGCGCCATCAGGTCGGCCCAGACCGAGATGTCGTTCTCGGTGTAGCCGACGACGGTCGGGCGCCCGGTCGTGCCGGACGATGCGTGGATGCGCCGCACCTGCTCCCGCGGCACCGCGAACAGCCCGAACGGGTAGTTGTCGCGCAGGTCGGCCTTGGTGGTGGTGGGGAACTTCGCGAGGTCGGCGAGCTCGCGGCAGTCGTCGGGGTGCACGCCGGCCGCGTCGAACGCCTTCGTGTAGTGCGGCACGTTCGCGTACGCGTTCCGCAGGGTCTGCTGCAGCCGCTGCAGCTGCAGCGCGCGCAGCTCGTCGACCGACATGCGCTCGGCCGGGTCCAGCGTGTCCGGCGCGGCCGCCTCCCCGAGGCGGGTCATTTCGCGACCAGCGTGAGCACGTCGTAGCGCGCGACGGACTGCCCGTCCTGGCGCGTGACGTCGGCGTCCCAGCGCACCTCGCCGTAGTCAGCGGTGTCGCGCGGGGTGATCTGCTTGCAGGTGAGCGTGACGGTCAGCGCGTCGCCGAACTTGACGGGCGTGAGGAACCGCAGGTTGTCGACGCCGAAGTTGGCCAGCACCGGCCCCGGGTCGGGGTCGACGAACAGGCCGGCGGCCAGCGAGACGATGAGGTAGCCGTGCGCCACCCGCTCGCCGAACAGCGGGTTCGCGGCGGCCGCCTCGGCGTCCATGTGGGCGTAGAACGTGTCGCCGGTGAACTCGGCGAAGTGCTCCACGTCCTCCTGGGTGACGGTCCGTGGCCCGGCGACGATCGTGTCGCCGATGGCGAGCCGGCTGAGGTCCTTGCGGAACGGGTGCACGTCACCGACCGCGCGCTGCGATCCGGTGACCCAGCGGCCGGTGATCGCGGTGAGCGTGTCCGGGTCGCCCTGCACGGCGGTGCGCTGCATGTGGTGCAGCACGCCGCGGATGCCGCCCATCTCCTCGCCACCGCCGGCGCGGCCCGGGCCGCCGTGCACGAGCTGCGGCATGGGGGAGCCGTGCCCGGTCGACTCCTGCGCGTCGGCCTGCGTGAGCACGAGCACCCGCCCGTGGAACGGCGCGACGCCCAGCACCACCTCGCGGGCGAACGCGCGGTCGCCCGTGACGACGGACCCGGCGAGGCTGCCGAGCCCCCGTGCGGCGTAGTCGATCAGCTGGGCGGTGGACTCGTACGGCAGCACCGTCGAGACCGGCCCGAACGCCTCCACCTCGTGCGGCTCGGCCCGCTCCGGGTCGCCGACCAGCAGCACCGGGGCCTGGTAGGCGCCCGGTCCGTCGGGCTGCTCGCCCTCGTACGCGATGCGGCCGGCGTCGCTGAGCGCCTTGATGCTGCGCCGGACCTCCTCGCGCTGCTCCAGGCTGGCCAGCGCGCCGATCGGGGTCTCGGCGAGTTTGGCGGAGGCGGCTGCCACGACCGCGTCCACGTGCTGGGCGGGCACGAACGCACGCCGGATCGCGGTGCACTTCTGGCCGGCCTTCACCGTCATCTCGGTGACGAGCTGGCCGACGTAGAGATCGAACTCGGGCGTGCCCGGCTCGGCGTCGGGGCCGAGCGCCGAGAAGTTGAGCGAGTCGGCCTCCGCGGTGAACCGCACCCCGTTCCGGACGATCACGGGGTGCGCCCGCAGGGTGGCGGCGGTGGCCGCCGAGCCGGTGAAGGAGACGAGGTCCTGGCCGGTCAGGTGGTCGAAGGTGTCGCCGAGCGAGCCGGCGACGAACTGCCAGGTGCCCTCCGGCAGCAGCCCGGAGTCGACGATCAGCTCGGTCAGCTTCGCGGTGAGGAAGGCGGTGGGGCTGGCCGGTTTCACCACGCTCGGCACGCCGGCGAGGAACGCGGGCGCGAACTTCTCCAGCGGCCCCCACACCGGGAAGTTGAACGCGTTGACCTGCACCGCGACCCCGTGCAGCGGGGTCGCGACGTGCTGGGCGACGAACGTGCCGCCGCGGGAGAGCGGCACCACCGGCCCGTCGACGTAGACGGTGTCGTTGGGCAGCTCCCGCTTGCCCATCGACGCGTAGGAGAACAGCACGCCGATGCCGCCGTCGACGTCGAACTTCGAGTCGCCCTTGGTGGCGCCGGTCTGTGCCGACACCGCGTACAGCTCCTCGCGCTGCTCGCGCAGGTGCGTGGCCAGCGCCTTCAGCAGTGCGGCTCGCTGGTGGAAGGTGAGCGCGCGCAGGGCCGGGCCGCCCACGCGCCGGCCGTGGTCGAGCATCGCCGCGAAGTCGATGCCGGCGGAGGAGATCCGGGCGATCTCGGCGCCGGTGGTGGCGTCGTGCAGGGGCCGCCCCTCCTCGGCGGGTGTGTGCCATCCCCCGGACACGTAGCTGCGCAGCACCGACACGGGTAGCCTCCAGTGGCTCGACCGACCGTTCGTTCGGGAACGTACCAGGGAAGGAGTGCGCGCGGAACCGTCGGCCGGACGGGCGCGGCCCGAACGGGTGGAGCCGCGGTCCACCCGTTCGCCTATCACGGCTGGATAACGGCACTCCTCTCGGGTGCGAGTCACCCGGGTCTTCAACGAGGAGGAGTGGCCATGAGCACTGTGACGGAACTGCGAGAGGCGATGACCGGTCCGGTGATCGCGCCCGGCGACCCGGACTACGACGAGGCCCGTCGCGTCTGGAACGCCGATGTCGACAAGCGTCCGGCGTTGATCGCGCGGTGCGTGTCGACGGCCGACGTCGTCGCTGCGGTGGCCTGTGCGCAGGCAGAGGGGCTGGAGATCGCCATCCGGTCCGGGGCCCACAACGTCGCCGGCCGCTGCACCTGCGACGACGGGCTGATGATCGACCTGAGCGGGATGCGCGACGTGACGGTCGATCCGGAGGCGCGGCGCGCCCGCGTGCAAGCCGGAGCCCTGCTCGGGGACCTCGATGCCGCTGCCCAGGAGCACGGCCTCGCCGTACCCCTCGGTGCGATCAGCCACACCGGCGTCGCGGGGCTCACGCTCGGCGGTGGCATGGGTTGGCTGACCCGGCAGGCCGGCCTGACCATCGACAACCTGGAGTCCGCGGAGATCGTCGTGGCCGACGGGCGCGTGCTGCGGGTCTCCACCGCAGAGAACCCGGACCTGTTCTGGGCGATCCGTGGTGGCGGCGGGAACCTCGGCGTGGTGACCGAGTTCGAGTTCCGGCTGCACGAGGTCGGGCCCATGGTCGAGTTCGGGATGTTCTTCTGGGAGGTCGAGCGGGGCGCCGACGCGCTGCGCCTGATGCGCGACGTCGTCGGCGGGCTGCCGCGGTCGCTCAACGCCTTCATCGCGTTCACGAACGCGCCGCCCGCGCCGTTCGTGCCCGAACAGCACCACCACCAGCCGGGGTACGTGCTCATGCTGGGCGGGTTCGGTGATGCCGCCGAGCACGGGCAGGTCGTCGAGCGGATCCGGGCGGAGCTGCCGCCGCTGTTCGACTTCGTCACGCCGATGCCGTACACGGAGGTGCAGAAGCTGCTCGACGAAGGAACGGCGTGGGGCTTCCACTGCTACGAGAAGAGCATCGAGATCGACGACTTCACCGAGCCGGTGATCGAGGTGCTGGCCGAGCGGCTGCCGCAGAAGGCGTCGCCGCTCACCGTCCTCGTCGCCTACCGGCTCGACGGGGCCTACTCGGAGGTCGGCGAGGACGAGACGGCGTTCGGCGGGCGTCGCGATCCGCGGTACGAGCTGTTCATCTTCCCGATCTGCGCCGATGCGGAGACCCTCGTGCCCGAGCGGGCCTGGGCTCGGGACATCTGGGATGCATTGCGGCCACTGAGCCGCAGCATCGGCGGCTATGTCAACTCGATGTCCGACGAGATCGACGAGGACCGGGTGCTGGCTGCGTACGGACGCGCCAAGCTCGACCGGCTGGCCAGGATCAAGGCCGAGTACGACCCGGGCAACGTGTTCCACCGCAACATCAACATCAAGCCCGTCTGACCCGCGCCGATCCACCCGGCCCGGGTGCCCGGCAAGGTGCCCGGGCCGGCCAGGCCACGACGCGACCGATCGTTCGGTCGGGCGCTACGCTGCGGTCCATGGCTGACGAAGAGGTGGCGGCGTCGGATCCCCAGCCGGGCACCGATCCCGCGGTCCTGCTGATCCGCGACGAGACCGACCCGGCGGTGGCGGTGCTGACCCTCAACCGCCCCGCCAAGTACAACGCGCTCACCACCGAGCTGAAGACCGCGTTGCTGGCCGCGATCCGCGAGCTGGAGACGCAGGCCGACGTGCGCGCGCTCGTGGTCACCGGTGCCGGCCGCGCGTTCTGCGTCGGCCAGGACCTGGGTGAGCACGCGGCCGCGCTGGAGGCCGACCCGTCCACGGCGTTCGACACCGTCAACGAGCACTACAACCCGATCGTCTCCGGGCTGGTCGACCTCGCGTTCCCCGTGATCGCCGCCATCAACGGGCCGTGCGTCGGCGCCGGACTGGGCTTCGCGCTGGCCTGCGACCTGCGGGTCGCCGCCGCCGGCGTGCGGTTCTCCACCGCGTTCACCGGGATCGGGCTCAGCGCCGACTCCGGGCTCTCGGCGAGCCTCGCGCACGCCGTCGGCGTGGCCCGCGCGACGGACCTCCTGCTGCTGAACGAGCCGTTCACGGCGGAGGAGGCGGCGACCTGGGGTCTGGTGCGCCAGGTGGTGCCGGCCGACCAGGTGCTCGACACGGCGCTCGACCTGGCGCGGCGGCTCGGCGCCGGGCCGACGAAGGCGTACGTCGAGGTCAAGCGGGCCGTCCGGCGCGGGGCGATCTCCGCGCTGCCGGACGTGCTGGAGGCCGAGGGTGCCGCGCAGGCCCGCCTCGCCGCCACGAAGGACCACCAGCAGGCGGTCGCCGACTTCCTCGCGAAGCGGACCCCGACCTTCTCCGGTTCGTGAGTACGAGCACGGGTCGGCGCCCGCGGCGCCCGACGAGCGGGCCCGGCTCGTTGCTCGAGGTGTGCGTCGTGGAGTTCAACACCCGCGGCTACGACGCGACCAGCATGGAGGACCTCTCCCGCGCCGCCGGCATCACGAAGTCGTCGTTCTACCACCACTTCGCCAGCAAGGAGGCGCTGCTGCGGGCCGGGCTCGAGGTCGCGCTGGACGGCCTGTTCGAAGTGCTCGACGCGCCCGGCGCGACGACCGGGACCCCCGCGGAGCGGCTGCGGTACATCGTGGCCGCGCAGGTGGCGGTGCTGCAGCGGGAGCTGCCGTACGTGACGTTGCTGCTGCGGGTGCGCGGCAACACCGAGACCGAGCGGTGGGCGCTGGAACGTCGCCGTGCCTTCGACGGGCGGGTCGCCGCGCTCGTCCGGGAGGCCGTGGAGGCGGGGGAGCTGCGCGCCGGGCTGGACCCGACGCTGGCCGCACGGCTGCTGTCCGGCCTGGTCAACTCGGTGGCGGAGTGGTACCGGCCGGGGCGCCCCAGTGGTGCGTCCGTGCCCGAGGCGGTGGCCGACGCCGCGTTCGCGGGGATCCTGCCGGCGCGGTGATCGAGTACGCGGTCCGCGGGCCCGTCGACGACGCGGAACTCTCGCGGCTGCACGCCGCGGCCTTCGACGTGCCAGTGGTGCTGCAGCCGTGGGCGGCGCGGCTCGCCGCGCACAGCCTCACCTGGGTCACGGCGACCGACGACCGACTCGTCGGGTTCGTCAACGTGGCGTGGGACGGCGGCGCCCACGCGTTCCTGCTCGACACGGTCGTCGACCCGGATCGGCAGGGCGCCGGCATCGGGCGGGCGCTCGTGGCCGCGGCGACCCGGGCCGCGGCCGCGGCCGGGTGCGCGTGGTTGCACGTCGACCACGTCGAGGAGCTGACGCCGTTCTACGCGGCGTGCGGGTTCCGGCCGACGGCGGCGGGGCTGATCCGGCTGGTCTAGCCGCCGCCCGGCCAACCTCACACACGGGTGGGTCCCTTCACACATGTTCGGACATGTGTGAAGGGGCCTAACGGTGTGTGACGTGCGCTGGGACTGTCCGCCGGCTTGCGCTTCCGCCCACCCTGCGGCATCCTAAACCGACCGAACATTCGGTAGAGGAGGGGCGCGTGGACGACCTGCAGACGCGGTTCGACGAGACCATCGCTGCTGACCAGCGCATCGAGCCGCGCGACTGGATGCCCGAGGCCTACCGCAAGACGCTGGTGCGGCAGATCGCCCAGCACGCGCACTCCGAGATCATCGGGATGCAGCCGGAGGGCAACTGGCTGCTGCGCGCGCCCAGCCTGCGCCGCAAGGCGATCCTGCTGGCCAAGGTGCAGGACGAGGCCGGGCACGGCATGTACCTGTACAGCGCGGCCGAGACGCTCGGCGTCGACCGCGCCGACCTCACCGAGATGCTCATCGAGGGCCGGCAGCGCTACTCGTCGATCTTCAACTACCCGACGCTGTCCTACGCCGACATCGGCGTGATCGGCTGGCTCGTCGACGGGGCCGCGATCTGCAACCAGGTGCCGCTGTGCCGCTGCTCGTACGGGCCGTACGCGCGGGCGATGATCCGCATCTGCAAGGAGGAGTCGTTCCACCAGCGGCAGGGCTACGAGCTGCTGCTCGCCATGATGCGCGGGACCGACGCGCAGCGCGCCATGGTGCAGGAGTCGGTCGACCGCTGGTGGTGGCCGTCGCTGATGATGTTCGGCCCGCCGGACGGCGACTCGCCCAACACGCAGCAGTCGATGGCCTGGAACATCAAGCGCCACACCAACGACGAGCTGCGCCAACGGTTCGTCGACATGACGGTGCCGCAGGCCGAGGCACTGGGCGTCACGCTGCCGGATCCGGAGATCCGCTGGAACGAGGAGCGTCAGGCGCACGACTACGGCGAGGTCGACTGGACGGAGTTCAAGGCCGTCCTCGCCGGCGCGGGCCCCTGCAACGCGCAGCGGATCGCGCACCGGCGCCGCGCCCACGAGAACGGCGCGTGGGTGCGCGAGGCAGCCACGGCGTACGCCGAGAAGCAGTCGCGAAAGGTGGCGGCATGAGTCGCGACTGGCCCCTCTACGAGGTGTTCGTGCGCGGCAAGCGCGGCCTCAACCACGTGCACGTCGGTTCCCTGCACGCCGCGGACGACGAGATGGCGCTGCACAACGCGCGCGACGTCTACACCCGTCGCAACGAGGGCGTGAGCATCTGGGTGGTGCGCGCCGACGCGATCACCGCGTCGAGCCCGGGGGAGAAGGACCCGTTCTTCGCGCCCGCCGGCGACAAGGTCTACCGCCACCCGACGTTCTACGTGATCCCGGAGGAGGTGCCGCACCTGTGAAGGAGGAGACCGTCTACGACGCGCTGTCCGACGCGCACGACGAGCACGGGCAGTGGGCGTTCGGCACCGGCATCGAGGACGTCGCGACCGAGATCACCGCGCCCGTCCCGGACGGGGTGGACGCCGCCGACCTGGCGGCGTACTGCCTGATGCTCGGCGACGACGCGCTGGTCTACGGGCACCGGCTCACCGAGTGGGTGTCGAACGCGCCGGAGCTGGAGGAGGAGGTCGCGCTGGCCAACACCGCGCTCGACCTCGTCGGCCAGGCCCGGGTGCTGCTGTCCCGCGCCGCGCACCTGGGTGCCGGCGCGGACGAGGACGATCTCGCCTACCAGCGCCGCGAGGACCAGTTCCGCAACGTCGCGCTGGCCGAGTTGACCGATGCCGGCGACTTCGGGCACGCGATCGCCCGCTTGCTCCTGTTCTCGTCGTGGCGGCTGGCGCTGCTGCAGCGGCTGGTGGACTCGCGCGACCCGGTGCTGTCGGCCGTCGCGGCGAAGGGCGTGAAGGAGGTCGCCTACCACCGTGACTACGCCGCCCGCTGGACGCTGCGCCTCGGCGACGGCACCGACGAGTCGCACCGCCGGATGCAGGCCGCCCTGGAGGTCGTGTGGCCCTACGTCGAGGAGCTGTTCCGCGTCACGGACGTGGAGGAGCGGCTGATGGCGGCCGGGGTCGCGGCCGACCCGGCGGCGACCCGGGCCGACGTCGACGCCGTACTGGCCGAGGTGCTCCCGCCGGCGACGCTGACCAGGCCGGACCGTCCGGCGATCGGCACGATCGGCGGCCGTGGCGGCCGCCATGGCGTGCACACCGAGCAGCTCGGGCACATGCTGGCCGAGATGCAGAGCCTCGCCCGCCAGCACCCCGGAGCCCAGTGGTGAGCGCCCGGGAGATCGCGGGTGCGGTCCTGGACCCCGAGATGCCGATGCTGACGCTGGCCGATCTGGGCGTGCTGCGCGAAGTCGAGGAGGACGGCGACCGGGTCACGGTCACGATCACGCCGACCTACTCCGGCTGCCCCGCGGTGGCCGAGATGCGCGCGGACCTGCGACGCCGCCTCGCCGACGCCGGCTACCGCGACGTCGAGGTGCGCACGGTCCTGTCCCCGGCGTGGTCCACCGACTGGATCACCGACGCCGGCCGGCGGGCGCTGGAGGAGCACGGCATCGCGCCGCCGGGAGCCGCGCCACGCGGGCCCGTGACCCTCACCCTGGCCCCGCCGTCGACGGTCGTGCGCTGCCCCCGTTGCGGCTCGCCCGCCACGGAGGAGACGTCCCGGTTCGGGCCGACGGCGTGCACGGCGCTGCGCCGCTGCTCCGCCTGCCGCGAGCCGTTCGAGCACATGAAGGAGCTGTAGCCATGGCCGGCTTCCACAAGCTCCCGGTGGCCGACGTCGAGCGCCTGTGCGACGACGCCGTCGCCGTCACCTTCGCGGTGCCCGACGACCTGCGCGACGAGTTCGCGTTCCGGCCCGGCCAGTACCTGACGCTGCGGCTCATCGCCGACGGGGTGGAGGAGCGGCGCTCGTACTCGATCTGCGCGCCGGCCGGGGCGCCACCGCGGGTCGGGGTGCGCAAGGTCGACGGCGGCATGTTCTCCGAGTGGCTGGTCGACCGGCTCGCGCCGGGCGACACGGTCGAGGTGGCGCCGCCCGCCGGCCTGTTCACGCCCGATCTCGACACCCCGAAGCACCACGGCCTGATCGCCGCCGGCTCGGGCATCACACCGGTGCTGTCGATCGCGGCGAGCGTGCTCGCCGACCCGGCGTCGACGGTCACGCTGATCTACGGCAACCGGCGCACCGACACGGTGATGTTCACCGAGGAGCTCGCCGACCTGAAGAACGCCCACGGCCCGCGCCTGCAGCTCATCCACGTGCTGTCCCGTGAGCCGATGGCGGCCGAGATCTTCTCCGGCCGGCTCGACGTCGAGCGGCTGGGCCGCATCCTGGACGGGCTCGTCGCCGTCGAGGACGTGGACGAGTGGTGGCTGTGCGGACCGCTGGGCATGACCACGGCCGCGCAGGAGGTGCTGCTGGCCCGCGGCGTCACGAAGGACAAGGTGCACCGCGAGCTGTTCTACGTCGACGAGCCACCGCCGGAGCTCCACCGCGCCGAGGCGGAGGTGACGGGGGAGACGAGCGAGGTCACCGTCGTCCTCGACGGGCGCGCCACCACGCTGACCCTGCCCCGGGCCGAGACCGTGCTCGACGCCGCGCAGAAGGTCCGCGCCGACCTGCCGTTCGCCTGCAAGGGCGGGGTGTGCGGCACGTGCCGGGCGAAGGTGCGCGACGGCGAGGTCGAGATGCGCCGCAACTACGCGCTGGAGGACGACGAGGTGGCGGCGGGCTTCGTGCTGACCTGCCAGAGCCGGCCCGTCAGCGCGTCCGTGACGGTCGACTACGACGCCTGATTACGCTGGTCGCATGCCGGACACTCAGTACGAGGACCTGCTCCGACTCGTGCTCGACACGGGCGCCCGCAAGGCCGACCGCACCGGCACCGGCACCCGCTCGATCTTCGGCCACCAGCTGCGCTACCACCTCGCCGACGGGTTTCCACTGGTCACGACGAAGAAGGTCGGGTTCCGCTCGCTCGCCTACGAGCTGCTGTGGTTCCTGCGCGGCGACGGCAACGCCACCTGGCTGCAGGAGCACGGCGTCACGATCTGGGACGAGTGGGCGGCGCCGGACGGCGACCTGGGTCCGATCTACGGCGTCCAGTGGCGGTCGTGGCCGACGCCGGACGGCACGCACGTCGACCAGATCAGCGAGGTGCTGCGCACGCTGCGGGAGAACCCGGACTCGCGCCGGATCATCGTCTCGGCCTGGAACGTGGCCGACATCCCGCGGATGGCGCTGCCGCCCTGCCACGCGTTCTTCCAGTTCTACGTGGCCGACGGCGAGCTGTCCTGCCAGCTCTACCAGCGCAGCGCGGATCTCTTCCTCGGCGTGCCGTTCAACATCGCCAGCTACGCCCTGCTGACGCACATGATCGCCGATCAGGTGGGGCTGCGGGTCGGTGACTTCGTCTGGACGGGCGGCGACTGCCACATCTACGACAACCACGAGGAGCAGGTGCGCACCCAGCTGGCCCGCGAGGCGCGCCCGTTCCCCACGCTGCACCTGAAGCCGGCCGAGAGCCTGTTCGACTACACCTACGAGCACTTCGTGGTCGACGGCTACGACCCGCATCCCCTGATCGCCGCGCCGGTCGCGGTGTGATCGGGCTGATCTGGGCCCAGTCGGCGAACGGTGTCATCGGCCGCGACGGGACGCTGCCCTGGCACCTGCCGGAGGACATGGCGCACTTCAAGACCGTCACGGCCGGTGCCACCGTCCTGATGGGCCGGCGCACCTGGGAGTCGCTGCCGCCGCGGTTCCGGCCGCTGCCGGGCCGGCGCAACCTCGTCCTCTCGCGCACGCCGCAGGAGGTGGAGACCTTCCCCGACCTGGAGGCCGCGCTCGCCGCCGCGACCGGTGACGTCTGGGTGATCGGCGGCGCGGCGGTGTACGCCGCTGCCCTCCCGCGGGCGGACCGCATCGAGGTCACCGAGATCCGGGAGCACGTCGACGGCGACACCTACGCGCCGGACGTGGGCCGCCCGCCGAACTCGGTGGGGGAGTGGCAGGAGTCGACGACCGGCCTGCACTACCGGTTCGTGAGCTGGTGAGCTACTTCTGCGGCGCCGGGCACGAGCCCGTCTGCTCGCCTTCCGAGTTGATCTCGGCGTTGCTGCGCGGATCGCCCGCGTAGTCGATCCAGTTCGTGCACGACGTGTCCGCGCGGTAGGGCCGGGGTGTCGGGCAGGTGCCCGTCCGCTCGCCGAGGGAGTTGAGCTCGGCGTTGCTGCGGGGGTCGCCGGCGTAGTCGATCCGGTTGGTGCAGGAGGTGTCGGACGCCTGCGCCGGTGTCGTGGGCGGCTGAGTTGGGGCGGCGCCGACCGGCGTCGCGCAGCCGCCGACCAGCCCGGCCATCATGATCATGAGCGGGACCGCCGACCGTGCGCGCACGGGGACACACTACGACCCGTCGATCAACAACTCCCGCAGGGCGGCCGCGAAGGCACGCGGATGGGTGGCCATGCCGTTGTGCGCGCCGGGCAGCTGCGCGACGGGCACGTCGAGGAGCTCGCCGAGCGCGGGCCCTCAGCCACGGCCGGGTTCCGCGTCGAGAACGACGTTACGGTGAATTGAATCGATTCAAAACCACCGTAACGTCGTTCTCGACGCGTTCCCCGCGGCTCAGCCCGTGTTCTTCAGCCCCGCCGCGATGCCGTTGATCGTCTGCAGCAGGGCGCGCTCGACGTCGGGGTCGGTGTCGCCGGCCCGGCGCCGCGCGAGCAGCTCCACCTGCAGCCGGTGCAGCGGTTCCAGGTACCCGTCGCGGACGGCCAGGGTGTTGCGCAGCACCGGGTGTCGCCCGAGCAGCGTCGGTGAGCCGGTGAGCGCCAGCACCTCGCGACGGGTGCGGTCGTGCTCCTCGACGATCTGCTCGAAGATCGGCTGCAGGTGCGGTTCGACGAGCGCGTCGACGTAGCGGCGGGCGATCCGAAGATCGGTCTTGGTCAGCGTCATCTCGACGTTGCCGACCAGGTTGGCCATGAACGCCCACTCGATCATCGCCTCGAGGTCGCGGCCGTACCCGGCCTCGCGGGCCGCGGCCAGTCCGCTGCCGAGCCCGTACCAGCCGGGGACGACCATGCGCGTCTGCGTCCAGCCGAACACCCACGGGATCGCGCGCAGGTCGTCGAGGGTGGGGGCGCCGGCGCGGGGCCGCTTCGCCGGCCGGGAGCCCACGTTGAGCCGCCCCAGCTCGTCGACGGGCGTGGCGGCGGCGAAGAACTCCGGCAGCCCCGGTGTGTCCACGAGCTGCCGGTACGCGGTGCGGGCGGCGTCGGAGACGCAGGTCATGACCTCGTCCCAGCGGGCGCGGATGTCGGCGGGCCAGCGCCCGGACTGGTGCAGCAGCGTCGCGTCGATCATGGACGCGAGCAGGATCTCCAGGTTGTCCGTGGCGAGCGGGGGCAGCGAGTACTTGTCGCTGATCACCTCGCCCTGCTCGGTGAGCTTCATGGTGGCGTCGACGGCGCCGGGCGGGGCCGAGGCGACCGCCTCACCGGCCGGACCGCCACCGCGCCCGACCGAGCCGCCCCGGCCGTGGAAGAGCCGCAGCCGCACACCGTGCCGGGCCGCGACGTCGCGGAGCTGCCGCTGGGCGCGGTGGATCTCCCACTGCGACGTGGTGATGCCGGCGCCCTTGTTGGAGTCGGAGTAGCCGAGCATGACCTCCTGCAGGTCGCCGCGGTTGCGCACCTGCTGGCGGTAGCCGGGGTCGCTGAGCAGTCCGTCGAGCAGCTCACCCGCCCGGGCCAGCTCCTCGACGGTCTCGAAGAGCGGCACGAGGTCGAGCGAGCTGCGCGGCCCCGTGTCGCGACTGCCGCGCAGTTCCACCATGTACGCCTCGCGGGCCAGCACGGTGACGGCGAGGATGTCGTCGACGTCCCGGCACATCGAGACGATGTAGGTGCGCACTGCCTCCTGGCCGAACTCGTGCTGGATCTCGTGCACGACGTCGAAGATGGCCATGACGTCGGCGGCCGCGGCGGGCAGGCCGTAGTGGCGGCGGACGAGCGGGCGCGGGCTCGCCAGCTCCCGCGAGAGCAGCGCGCGGCGCTCGTCGCGGGAGAGCTCGGCGTACGGGCGGTCCAGCTCACCGAGCTCGTCGTAGATCGCACCGAGGGCGGCATGGTGGCGCTCGGAGTGCTCGCGCACGTCCAGCTCGGCCAGGTGCAGCCCGATGGCCTCGGCGGCGCGGCGGGCGGTGGCGAGCGTGCCGTCGGCGATGCGGGCGCCCCGGTGCGCGCGCAGCGACCGGTCGAGGACGGCCAGGTCGGCCAGGTAGAGCTCGGTGCCCAGGTAGTCGCGGCCGGGCACGTGCGGCCCGCCGGTGGCGATCCGGGTGCGCGTGTTCTCCAGCCGTGCGTGCACGTACGACAGCGCCAGCCGGTAGGGCTCGTCGGCGTTGGTCTGCTGCCAGCGGTCGTACACGGCGGGCAGCGCGCGGCGGTCGCGCGCCAGCGCCCCGCGCAGCTCCTCGGAGACGCCGACGATCTTCGTGGAGATGCCCAGCTCCTGGGCCAGGCGCTCGACGAAGCGGAGGTGGATCCGCAGGGCGCGGTCGGCCTGCATCGCGACGATCTCGCGGGTGACCTGCGGGGTGACGTTCGGGTTGCCGTCCCGGTCGCCGCCGACCCAGCTGCCGAGCACGATCGGCCGGCCGGCGCCGGGCAGCGCGAACCCGGCGGCGCGCGCCTCCCGCTCGTACGCGCCGACGAGGTCGGGCACGGTCCGTTCGGCGAGGCGCTCCAGGAACCAGTCGACGCCACGTGCCTCGTCGGCCACGGACGGCTTGCCGGGGCGGATCTCGTCGGTCTGCCACAGCGTGTCGATGAGCGCGGCCAGGTGCTCGTCGGGCTCGTCGTGGTCGAGCGCCTCGGCCACCCGGCGCAGCACCGCCAGCACGGTCTGCCGGGACGACTCGGTGGGGTGCGCGGTGAACACCGGCCGCAGCTGAGCCCGCGCCAGGACGTCCTCCACCTCGGCGGCCGGCAGGTCGGACGCGGCCAGCCGCTGCATGAGCACCCGCAGCGGGCGGCGGTCCGCGGGGCGCAAGTGGCGCAGCTCCCGCGAGCGGTGCAGCTGCTCCGCGATGTTGGCCAGCTGGAAGTACTGGGAGAACGCCCTGGTCAGAGCCAGCGCCGTGCCCGAGTCCAGGTCGTGCAGCACCGCGGTGAGCTCCCGCTCGTCCCCGGCCCGCGCGAGCTTGCGCACGCGTTCGACGAGGTCGAGCAGCTCGGAGCCGCCGTGCTCGGCGAGGGTGTGCCCGAGCAGCGTGGAGAGCCTGCGGATGTCGGCACGCAGCGCGTCGTGCTCGGCTGCGGAGACCACACCGGCGGGGGACAGGTCGGTCACGGGCACGCTCCCGTCGAGTGATGACGAGCCGCTCGCGACGACGGGTGCGGCATCCCAACGCTGGGACTTTACCGGTTCAGACGGGCCCGACGTAGACCCAGTGCCCGTCGAGCTTACGGAACGCGCTGTCCTCCTCGACGACGCCGCCCGCGTGGTGCGCGCGGAAGTGCACGGTGCCGGTCTGCGCGAACAGTCCGCCGTCGGTGACGCCGCGGATCTCCAGCCCGGTCCAGCGGGCACGTGGGTTGAGCCCGAGGGTCTGCGGCCGGGTCGCCGGATCCCACGTCCGGAGCAGGTACTCCTCGTCGGACCGGACGAACGCGGTGTACCGCGAGCGCATCAACAGCTCGGCCGTGGGCGGGGCGGCGCCGTCGTGGAACCGGCCGCAGCACGCGGCGTAGGGCTGGGGAAGACCACACGGACAGGTTGGAGCCGGCACACCCACAGTCTCGCGCCCTATGCTCCGCCACCATGGCCCGGTACTTCGATGTGCACCCCGTCGATCCGCAGCGCCGCGCGATCGGGCAGGTCGTCGACCTGATCCGCGACGGCGGCCTGGTCGCCTACCCCACCGACTCCTGCTACGCCCTGGGCTGCCAGCTCGGCAACGCGAAAGGGCTCGAGCGGATCCGCGAGATCCGCCACCTCGACGACCGGCACCACTTCACCCTGGTCTGCCGCGACTTCTCCCAGCTCGGCCAGTTCGTGATCGTGTCGAACGCGATGTTCCGCCTGGTCAAGGCCTCGACGCCGGGCCAGTACACGTTCATCCTACCCGCCACGAAGGAGGTGCCGCGGCGGTTGCTGCACGCCAAGAAGAAGACCGTCGGCGTGCGCATCCCCGACCACGCCGTGGTGCAGGCGATGCTGGAGGCGCTCGGCGAGCCGCTGCTGTCGTCCACGCTGCTGCTGCCCGACCGCGCCGAGCCGCTGACCCAGGGCTGGGAGATCAAGGAGGAGCTCGACCACCTCGTCGACGCGGTGATCGACTCGGGGGAGTGCGGCACCGAGCCGACCACCGTCGTCGATCTCTCGGGGGACGAGCCGGAGATCATCCGGGTGGGCGCGGGCGACCCCAGCCGGTTCGAGTAGTCAGCCTTCGGGCGGGGCGGTCTCGGCGCTTGTCCGCCGCTCGTCGGCGGCATCGGCGGGCGCACCGGCCCGCGTGGCTGCCGCGACCCTGGCCTCGGAGTCCCGCAGCACCTCGGCCGCCGACGCGCGGCGGTCCTCGCCGCCCTCCTCGGCCGCCGCCTCCTCGGGCAGGGGCGGCTCGGCCCTGCTGCTGATCTGCTCCTCGCCCACGGCGCCGGGCGACTGATCGGTTCCCATGCTCCCGGCTACCCCGGCAGCGGGCCGGCTACCCGTCGAGCACCATCCGCGCGGTGCGCTCGAAGTCCGCGATCAGGCCGCCGCTCCCCACCCCGAACAGGCACTGCGTGAGCAGCAGCGCGGTCGTGCCGCGGCGCAGGTCGGTGAACCAGTAGGTCCCGGTGCCGCCCGCCCACCCGATCGACGACTCGTCGTACACCGACAGGCCGAAGCCCCAACCGCGGTCGCCGAGGATCGCCGAACCCTTCTGCTCCGGCATCAGCTGGTCGGTGGTCATCGCCGTGAACAGATCCGCCGGCAGCAGGTGGCCGCCGCGGGCGAGCATGCCGGTGAACGCGAGCAGGTCGGCCGCGGTGGAGACCAGCCCGCCCGATCCGCGCGGGAACGACGGCGGCCGGCTCCACGCCCCGTCGGGCGGATCGGCGACGACGAGCCCGTCGGGTCCGTGCTCGTGCAGGGGTGGGAGTGCGGTCGCGTGAAATGCGGTCGCGGTCATCCCGAGCGGGTCGAACACGCGCTCGTGCAGCACCGCGCCCAGGTCCTGGCCCGTTGCCCGGGCGAGGAGGGTCCCGAGCACGTCGGACCCGGTGTCGTAGGTCCACCTGGCGCCCGGCTGGTGCATCAGGGGCAGCGTGCCGAGCCGGGCCAGCCACTCGTCAGGGCCGAGCGGGACGGGCGGCAGCGGTGGCCCGAGCCCGAGCTGCAGCTCGTCGGCCGCGCGCAGGACGGGCGCGTCGGGCGGCACTGCGGGGTCGACGCCGAAGCCCCACGTGAACGTCAGTAGGTCGCGCAGCGTGATCTCGCGGTCGGCGGGCACGGTGTCGTCGAGCGACCCGGCCGGGCTGGTCAGGACCCGGCGCCCGGCCAGCTCCGGCAGCAGCTCGGTGACCGGTTCGGCGAGGGCGAGCACGCCGTCGCGGACGAGGAGCAGGGCGGCCACGGCCACCATCGGCTTGGTGAGCGAGGCGATGCGGACGACGGTGTCCGGCGCGTACCCGCCCTGCGCGTCGATCGCGACCTCGTCGACCCGCGCGAGCGCGACGACGGCCGGCAGCCCGTGCGCGGCCACCGCATCCCGGACCGGTGAGACGTCCATGACTGATCCGACCACGCCCGCGGCCGGAACTCATCGCCGACCTACCATGGCGTCATGGCCCGCCTGGACTACGCCGAACTGAACAGCACCATCCGCTACACGATGTGGTCGGTGTTCCGGGTCCGCCCGGGCGTGCTGGGTGACGACCGCGCCGGCGTCGCCGCCGAGACCACGGCGTTCCTCGACGCGCTCGACGGCAAGGGCGTGACCGTTCGCGGCGTGTACGACCTCACCGGCCTGCGCGCCGACGCCGACTTCATGATCTGGTGGCACGCCGACAACGTCGAGGCGCTGCAGGCCGCGTACGCCGAGCTGCGCCGCTCGACGGCGCTGGGCCGGGCCAGCGACGCCGTGTGGAGCCAGGTGGCGCTGCACCGTCCCGCCGAGTTCAACAAGAGCCACGTGCCGGCGTTCATCGCCGGCGAGGAGCCCAAGGGCTACGTGTGCGTCTACCCGTTCGTCCGCTCGTTGGACTGGTACCTGCTGCCCGACCAGGAGCGCCGCCAGATGCTCGCCGACCACGGCAAGGCCGCGCGCGGCTACGCCGACGTGCGCGCCAACACGGTGCCGGCGTTCGCGCTCGGCGACTACGAGTGGATCCTCGCGTTCGAGGCCGACCAGCTCGACCGCATCGTCGACCTCATGCGCGACCTGCGCGCCACCGAGGCCCGCCGGCACGTCCGCGAGGAGACGCCGTTCTTCACCGGCCCGCGGGTGGCGCCGGGCGCGCTGGTGGCCACGCTGCCCTGAGCGCGAACTCGCGGGTCACCGTCGACGCTCCCGCTCTCCCAGGATCTCTGCCGTCGCCTCGTCGGCGGGGAGGAAGGCTTCGAGCTCCAGCTCCGCGAGCGTGACGTCGGTCGCGGTGGCGAAGGACGTCAGCGTCGTGATGAGCCGGAGATGGCCGTCTCGGGACTCCAGCTCCAGCGGCACGGCGAACCCGAGCGCGTCCGGCTCGTTCGTGAGCGGCGGGAGGTAGTCCTCGAGCTCGAGGAGCAGCACCTCCAGCGACGGGTCGGGGTTCCGCGCCAGCCGTGTGCGCAGGTTCTCGGTGATGTGCCGACCCCATTCCGGCAGGTTGCCCACCCGCGGCGCGATCCCCCGCGGATGCAGGGCCAGCCGGAACGTGTTGACGGGCGGGCGGAGCAGCTCGGGGTCGACGTCCTCGTAGAAGACGTCGAACGCGCGGTTGGCGGTGAGGAGCACGCCGTGCGGGCGCGCGATCATGGCCGGGTACGGGAGGTGACCGTCGAGGATGGTGTCGAGCGCGCGCCGCACAGGACGCAGCGCCGCGTCGTCGAGCGGGGACTCCGGGAACGCCGGCGCGAAGCCCGCGGCGCGGAGGAGCTCGTTGCGCTGCCGGAGCGGCAGCTCCATCGCGTCGGCCAGGCGCGTGACGACTCCGGGGCCCGGGCGCGACCGCCCCTGCTCGATGAAGCTGACGTACCGCTGGGTGGTGTCGGCCCGCACGGCCAGCTCGAGCTGGCTCAGCCGGCTGGCCTTCCGCGCTCGCTGCAGGAGCGCCGGGAACAGGTTGGTCACGAACCCTGTCGTACCGGTCGCAGGGCATCGTGGCGATACCTTCGCGGGAATCGCCACGTGCGCGCAGCCGACCCGACACTGCCGGCATGACGAACACAGAGACCGTGATCGACCGGTTCAACGAGGCGTTCCGGCTGGAGGCGCCCGACATGCTCGTCGACATCATCGCCGACGACTGCGTGATGGAAGGGGTGGGTCCCGCCCCCGACGGGAACCGGTGGGACGGCTACGCCGAGTGCCTCGCCGGGTGGCAGGGCCTCATCCGCGACCCGGACATCCGCTTCGAGGTCGAGCACGTCGACGTGGCCGGCGACCGCGCCGTCATTCGCTGGCGGCTCCACCACGCCGATGCGCCCTTCCGGGGCGTGAACCTCATGCGCGTCCGGGACGGGAAGATCGTCGAGGCGCTCGGGTACGGCAAGCGGCCCTGACGTGCGTCAGCTCTTCTCGGTCGGCTCCAGCCGGAGCGAGATCGAGTTGATGCAGTAGCGCAGGTCGGTGGGGGTGCCGTAGCCCTCGCCCTCGAAGACGTGGCCGAGGTGGCTGTGGCAGGTCGCGCACAGCACCTCGGTGCGCTTCATCCCCAGCGAGACGTCGGAGCGCTCGATCACCGCGTCACCGGCCAGCGGGGTGAAGAACGACGGCCAGCCGCAGTGCGAGTCGAACTTCGTCTCGCTGCGGAACAGCTCCGCGCCGCACGCGCGGCACGTGTAGACGCCCTCGGTCTTCGTGTCGGTGTACTCGCCGGTGAACGGGCGCTCGGTGCCGGCCCTGCGCAGCACCTGGTACTCGGCGGGGGTGAGCTCGGCCCGCCACTCCTCGTCGGTCTTCACGACCTTGGGGGCAGGTTCGGTTTCCATGCGTCCCAGCCTACGTATCCGGTGGAGCGGTCGCCCGGATCCGTCACAGCCAGGTAAGGATCACGAAGGTCAGCGCCTCCCACACGACCCACGCCGCGACGGCGAGCAGCAGCACGCACACGAGCCACGCCGCCCAGCGGCGCCCGCCCTCTGCCCGGTTGGCGGAGTCGGCGAACGTGCTGACGCCGTGCAGGTAGCCCTCGACCGTGTAGGCGGGGCGCTCCTCCGACATCCGGTCGAGGTGGGCCGCGAACTCCTGCGCCTCCGGATCGTCGGGATCGAGGCCGATCAGCTCGTCGTCGAATCGGCGTGACCGGGCTCCGCTTCGTGGGTCGCGGCGCTCGATCATGCGGGGGAGTGTACGGGCCCGCGGTACCGTGCCCCCGTGGCGAAGACTCCGGCTGCGGTGCTGGCGGTGGGCGATCGTGAGGTGCGCGTTTCGAGCCCCGACCGCGTGATCTACGCGGCGACCGAGCGCACGCCGGAGGTCACGAAGCTGCAGGTCTGCGAGTACTTCGCGGCCGTCGGCGACGCGCTGATGCGCACGATCCGCGACCGGCCGACTGCGATGGAGCGCTGGCCCGACGGCTACCGCGACGGCATGCGCCTGTCCACCGGGTACGGCGACGACGGCGACGGCTTCTACCAGAAGCGGCTGCCCAAGGGGGCCCCCGACTGGGTCGAGACCGTCCGCATCACGTTCCCGAGCGGCCGCACCGCCGAGGAGCTGTGCCCCAGCGAGCCCGCGTCGCTGGTGTGGGCCGCGCAGATGGGCACCCTCACGCTGCACCCGTGGCCGGTGCGCCGCCCGGACGTCGACCACCCCGACGAGCTGCGCATCGACCTGGACCCGCAGCCCGGTGTCACGTTCGCCGACGTGCAGCGGGTCGCCGCCGTGGCCGGCGAGCTGCTCACCGAGCTCGGCCTGCGCGGCTACCCCAAGACCAGCGGCAACCGGGGCATCCACATCTACGTGCGGATCGAGCCCACCCACACGTTCGAGGACGTGCGGCACGCCGCGATCGGGTTCGGGCGGGAGCTGGAGCGGCGCGACGGCGGGGTCACCACCAACTGGTGGAAGGAGGAGCGCGGCGAGCGCGTCTTCCTCGACTTCAACCAGAACAACCGCGACCGCACCATCGCCAGCGCGTGGAGCCTGCGGGCGAAGCCGGGCGCCCCCGTCAGCACGCCGCTGAGCTGGAAGCACCTGGCCGAGATCAGCGACCCGCGCGAGTTCACCCTGTTCAGCGCCCCCGAGCTGCTCGCCGACGGCGACCCGTGGGCCGACATGGACGAGACCCGCTACCCGCTCGAACCCCTCCTGCACCTCTGGGAGACGCTGCCCGGCGGCGAGCTCAACTTCCCGCCCGACTACCCCAAGATGCCCGGCGAGCCGCCGCGCGTGCAGCCGTCGAAGAAGGTCGCCGAGCACTGGGACGAGCACGGCAACCGCGTCGAGGGCACCTGAGGCGCACGTTTCGTCCCGTTCGCCCAAGCTGAGAGAAACGATAGGCGACTATCGTTTCGGTGGTAGCTTCGGTTGTGACCCATCACCCACGACAGTCGGGGGACACCATGACCCAGGCACCGCCCGAGATGCCGGTCTACATGCGGCGCAACAGCTTCGACCCCGACCCGGGGCTGCAGGAGATCCGTGAGGCGGAGGGGGTGCGGCGGGTCAAGGGCGCTCTCGGGATGGACGTCTACGTGATCACCCGCAACGAGGACGTCAAGGAGGTGCTGGCCGACGCGGCGCGGTTCTCCAACCGACGTCCGCCCCAGTTCTCGCCCTTCACCGACAACATGTCGGACGAGGAGATCCGCCGGTCGCAGGCCGGCAACCTGCTCGGTATCGACCCGCCCGAGCACCACCGCCTGCGCCGCATGCTCACGCCGGAGTTCACGCTGCGGCGGATGAAGCGGCTCGAGCCCCGGATCGTCGAGATCGTCGACGAGCACCTCGACAGCCTCGATCGGACGGGTCCACCTGCCGACCTGGTGGCCGAGTTCGCGCTGCCGATCCCGTCGCTCGTGATCTGCGAGCTGCTCGGGGTGCCCTACGCCGACCGGGCCGCGTTCCAGTCCCGCAGCAACCGCCAGCTCGACTTCTCCGTGCCGATCCCGGAACGGACCGCGCTGCAGGTCGAGAGCCGCGCCTACATGGACACGCTGGTCACGGCCGCCCGGAAGAACCCTGGCGAGGACATGCTCGGCATGCTCGTGCGCGAGCACGGCGACGAGCTGACCCAGGACGAGCTCGTCGGCATCGCCAACCTGCTGCTCCTCGCCGGCCACGAGACCACGTCGAACATGCTCGGGCTCGGCACCCTCGCGCTCCTGCAGCACCCCGACCAGCTCGCCCTCGTCCGCGACGACCCCGACGCCGTCGGGCCGGCCGTCGAGGAGCTGATGCGGTGGCTCTCGATCGTGCACACCGGCATCCCGCGCTTCTGCGTGGCCGACACCGAGGTCGCCGGCGTGCCGATCCCGGCCAACAGCATCGTCGTGGTGTCGCTGCCCGCCGCCAACCGCGACCCGTCGATCGTCGAGGACCCGGACCGGTTCGACGTGCGCCGCGGCGCCCCCGGGCACCTCGCGTTCGGCCACGGCGTGCACCACTGCCTCGGCGCGCCACTCGCCCGGATGGAGATGCGCATCGCGTTCCCCGCGCTGCTGCGCCGGTTCCCCGGCCTGGCGCTCGCCGGCGACCCGGCGGACGTACCGTTCCGCGCGTACCACTTCATCTACGGGCTGCAGTCGTTGGAGGTGACCTGGTGAGGATCGGGGCCGACCGGGACCGGTGCATCGGCGCGGGCATGTGCGTCATGACCGACGAGGCCGTGTTCGACCAGGACGACGACGGGGTCGTCGTCGTCCTCGCCGAGGACGTGCCGGAGTCCGAGCAGCAGCGGGTGCGCAATGCGCTGGAGCTGTGCCCGTCCGGGGCGCTGTCCTTGCTGCAGGAGTGAGTTAGCGTTGATCGGTGACGGTCGACGGTGACGGGCGCGGGCTGCGGGTCGACGCCGCCCGCAACCACACGCGCATCGTGGCGGCCGCGGCGATGGCGATCGAGGAGATCGGCGGCGCGGTCTCGCTGGAGGAGATCGCGCGCCGCGCCGGCGTCGGGATCGCCACGCTGTACCGCCGCTTCGGCAGCCGCGACCAGCTCCTGCGGACGGTCTTCGAGCACATCCTCGAGACCCGCATCGCGCCGACGGTCGTCGCCGAGGGCGTCGACCCGTGGCAGGACCTCGTCGACACGCTGCACGCGACCGTCGAGGAGGTCGCGCAGCACCGGGAGCTGCTGCGCCTGGTGAAGGAGTCGGGCGCCGTCGGGTCGGACGCGTTGACGGCGTACGCCGAGATCGTGGAGGGGCTGCTGGCCAGGGCCAAGGACGCCGGCGTGGTGCGCCCCGAGCTCACCCCCCGCGACCTCGCCGCGGTCGTCCTGATGGCGTTCTCGGTGGTCCGGGTGACCGGCCACGACCTGGCCGAGACCCGCCGCTACCTGGCGCTGCTGTGCGACGGCCTGCGCCCCGGCCATCCGGAGCTGCCGCCGGGGTGCGCCCAGCACTCGGGCTGAAGCCCGTCGGGTGGACGGGCGCCGGCGGCCCGCCAACCGCACGTCACACACCGCCGGGCCCCCTCACACACGTTCTGACATGTGTGAACGGGCCCAGCGGTGTGTGACGTGCGGCGTGTCGTCAGCCGAGCACCGCGGCCACGCCGGGCAGCCGCGCGCGGTAGCCGGCGAGCAGCTGCTCCGCCACGCCCACCGAGTCGACGAGGGGGTGGCCGGCGAACGCCCTCAGCGCGAGCTCGGCGGATCGGGTGACGGCTGCCGCGATGGTGTCCTGCTCGACGGCCTTGACCTGCTGCAGCAGGCCGAGCATGCCCAGTGGCAGCGGCTTGGTGGCGAGCGCGGTGATCCCCTGCGGGCCGACCAGGCACGGCACCTCCACCACCGCCTCGGACGGGAGCCCCGGCACGGCGGTGCCGTTGCGCACGTCGAGGATCATGGTGGCGGGTGGGCCGCCGGACAGCGCGCGCATCAGCGCCACCGCCACCTGCTGGTAGCCCCCCGTGGCGACGTCGACCGCGTCGCGCTCGCCGGCGCCGGCGGCGTCGCGGCTCTCGGCCATGTAGCTGGCGTCGCGCTCGTCGCGCACCTGCTGCCACAGCGCCCACGCCGTCGCGGGCTCGGCGGCGGCTGCTGCGTAGAACCGTTCCTGCTGGTCGCAGAGGTACTCGCCGCGGGTCTGGGGCGCGTCGCGGATGGCCGCCACGGCCTCACGGGTGCGGTAGAAGTAGTACAGGTACTCGTTGGGCAGCGCGCCGAGCGCGCGCACCCACCCGGCGCCGAGCAGCCGGGCCTCCTCGATGGTGGCGAGGCGGGCGTCGTCGGCGAGCAGCTCTGGCAGGCGGTCGACGCCGTCGACGGAGAGGCCGCGCAGCCAGCCGAGGTGGTTGAGGCCGACGTAGTCCGGCACGACGGGACCGTCGACGCCGAGCGCGCGGGCGGCGCGGGCGGCCAGGCCAATGGGGGAGTCGCAGATCCCGACGACGCGCTCGCCGAGCACCTGCTGCATCGCCTCGGTGATCATGCCGGCCGGGTTGGTGAAGTTGATGACCCAGGCGTCCGGGGCCACCGCGGCCACGCGCCGGGCGACGTCCAGCGCCACCGGGACGGTGCGCAGGCCGTAGGCGATGCCGCCGGGCCCGATGGTCTCCTGGCCGAGCACGCCCAGCTCCAGCGCCACGCGCTCGTCGACCGTGCGCCCGGCGAGCCCGTCGATCCGCACCGCCGAGAAGACGAACCGCGCTCCGGTGAGCGCGTCGTCGAGATCGGTGGCGGTGCGCACCGGCGGTCCGGGACGGCCGGCCAGCACGGCGGCGATGGCAGCGAGCCGGGCGGCGTCGACGTCGTGCAGGACGACCTCCGTGACCCCGCAGTCGCTGGTGAGCGCGCCGTGCACGAGCGGGACGCGGAAACCGCCGCCGCCCAGGATCGTCAGCTTCATGCGAGCCGCACCGCGCCGAACCGGGCGAGGGTGGCGGGGTCGGCGCCGTCGTTGGTGACGAGCAGGTCCACCGCGTCCGGCCCGCAGACGGGGGAGAGGCCGGTGCCGGGGAACTTGCCGCGGTCGGCGAGCAGCACCGTCTGCTCGGCCGCCGTGATCATCGCCTGCTTCACGGGCACCTCCACCAGCGTCGAGTCCATGACCGTGCCGTCGGCACGCACCCCGCTGGTGCCGAGGAAGAGCCGGTGCGCGCGCACCTCCCGCAGCGCTTGCTCGGTGAGCCCGCCGACGAACGACAGGTAGTTGCGGCGCAGGATCCCGCCCAGCACGAGCAGCTCGACGCTGTCGGCGTCGCGCAGGGCGTCCACCACGGCGAGGCTGGACGTGATCACCGTGACCCGGCGGTGGCGCAGGTGCGCGGCCAGCCGGGCGGTGGTGGTGCCGATGTCGATCAGCACGACGTCGCCGTCCTGGACGAGGGCGGCGGCGCAGCGGGCGACCCGCTCCTTGTCGGCCGGGGCGACGGTGGCGACCTCGGCGAAGGGGCTGTCGGCGTCCATGTCCAGCCCGTCGAGGCAGCCGGCGCCCCCGTGCACGCGGCGCAGGGCGCCGCTGGCGTCGAGGGCCTGCAGGTCGCGCCGGATCGTGGACGGGCTGACGCCCAGTCCCGAGGCCAGCGACTCGACCGAGACGATGCCCGACGTGCGCACGATCCGCAGGATCTCGCCGTGCCGGCTGGCTGGGAGCACCCGAGCACGGTAGCGCATCCGTGCGCACTCCTGCGCGTTCTTGCGCACAACGGTTGCCATCCGCGCACCACGAGGGCACTGTGGCGAGGTGAGCGACATCGTGAACGGCGCCGCGCAACCGGACGCGACCGATCCGTTCGCCCTGCCGCACGACCCGATGCTGTGGGACCCGCTCGCCGCCCTGCGCACCCCGGACGACCCGGCGATCGACGTGCTGATGTCGGGCACGGTGTTCCTCGACATCGTCTTCACCGGGTTGCCGCACCCGCCGGCGGCCGGCACCGAGGTGTGGGCCGACGGCATGGCGTCCTGTCCGGGCGGGATCGCCAACCTCGCCGTCGCAGCGTCGCGGCTGGGTCTGCGGACGAGCCTCGCCGCGGGCTTCGGCGACGACGTCTACGCCGACTTCTGCTGGCGCACGCTCGCCGACCAGGAACGCGTCGACCTCAGCCGGTCGCGGCGGTTCACCGGCTGGCACTCGCCGGTCACGGTGTCGCTGGCCGTCGACCGCGACCGCTCGATGGTCACCCACGGCCACGTCCTGCCGATCGGCACGGCCGAGCTGATCGGTGACCCGCCCCCGTCGCGTGCCGTGCTGACCAGCATCGGCGAGGGCGCGGCCGACGTGCTCCTGCCGGAGTGGGTGGCGCAGTCCCGCGCCCGCGGCGCCATGGTCTTCGCCGACGCCGGCTGGGACCCCACCGGCGCCTGGGACCCGGCGCTGCTCGCCTCGCTCGCCGGCTGCGACGCGTTCCTGCCCAACGACGTCGAGGCGCGTGCCTACACCCGCACCGACACCCCGCAGGCGGCGCTGCGCAAGCTCGCCGAGCACGTCCCGCTCGCGGTCGTGACCTGCGGGGCGGACGGCGCGATCGCCCTGGACGCGACGACGGGGGAGGAGGTCGCGGTCCCCGCCCTGCAGGTCGACGCGCTCGACCCGACCGGCGCGGGTGACGTGTTCGGTGCCGCGTTCGTCGTGGGCACGCTCGCCGGCTGGCCGCTCGTCGACCGGTTGCTGTTCGCCGGACTGTCCGCGGCACTGGCGGTGCACGAGTTCGGCGGCTCGCTGGCCGCGCCCGGCTGGGGCGACGTCCGCGACTGGTGGTTCGGCGTGCGCTCCCGCGCCGCGGCCGGCGACCCGGCGGCGCAGTGCCTGCGCAACCGCTACGGGTTCCTCGACGACCTCGTGCCCACCACCCACGTGTGCGGGGTGCGGCGGGCCGCCGCGACGATCGCCCGCCAGTCCGACCTCACCCGCCCCGCCTGAGCGGGGCGTCAGGTCAGGTCTTCGCCGCGGGCTTGCCGTCGACGCCGATCGCCCGCCACGTGCCGCCGACACCCTCGCCGGCCGTCGAGCCGGGCTTCGTGTCCTTCGCGGAGCGGTAGAGCGGCCAGCCGGCCAGCGTGAGCTGCTGCGTGCCGTCCGGGCGGCCGACGGTGCCGATCTGGTCGGCGGGCAGGCCGGTCAGCTTCGGGATGCCGTCGCCGAGCACAGGGGGCCATGCCTTCGCGCAGTCGCCCGTGCACGTCGACCGCGACGGGTCGGCCGAGTCCTTGTCGAACCGGTAGACGGTGTACCCGTCGACAGTCACGACGGTGCCGAGCGGTGTGGTCGCGGTGGCGAGGCCGGGGGTGGCCGCCGCGGCCTGGGCCGCCCCGCCGACGGGTGGGGCCTCCCGCGCCGGCACGCTCTGCACGGTCGAGCCGCAGGCCGCCGTCACCAGCAGGAGGCTGAGCGCCACACCCGCGCACCCGGCGATGCCGCCCACGATTCCGGAGGCCGGCCCGCCCCGCGCCCGGTCCCTGCGGATCCGCCGTGCGCTGGGCGCCGCGTGCCGGTTGCGGGTCATGGTTTCCTCTCCTCGTGAGCGACGGTCGTCGAAGGGTAGGGACGGGGCGATCGAGGGGGTTGCCAGCCTGAGCCGCATCGCCGGTGCGCGGCTGCCGGTGCGCGACGGACGGACCCGGCTTCCGCCGGACGGGCCACACCGCTGAGCCGAACGCCGCGCTCCGCTCTCAGGCTGAGAACCGTGCCGCTCACCCGTCCACAACCACCGTCGCCCCGGTTGCCGCCCGCTCACCGCTCGACGGGCGGTCGGTCACTGTGGGTGGATCGCCGAGTGGGCGTGGTGCGCGGTCGACCGTGTCCGGTGGCGGCCTGCCTGAGGGCCTTCTCGGCGCGATCGGCTCAACCGTTGCTGCGGACGGAGCAATATCCGACCGCTCGTCGCGGCTCGGGCTTCTCCGGGCTTACGGGGTTCTCAGGTTCGCAACCCCCCGCGGAACCCGCCTCCTAACGTCTGGCGGCATGAGCACGCTGACTGTCGGCGCACCCGTCGACGCCCAGGCACGGCGGGACCGCATGGTCCGCACCGCCTGGATGACGGCGCTCGGCGTCGTCATCGCCGGGCCGGCGCTGCTGTGGCTGGCGGTGGCCCCGCCGGCCCCCCTGTGGGACCGCCTGTCCGTGGTGACGGGCTTCTTCGCGCTCACCGCACTGGTGTGCGCGGCGATCGTGCCCAGCCGCATCCGCGGGCTCAACCGCGCCTTCGGCATCGAGAGCGTCATCGAGGTGCACCGCTTCCTCGGCATCTCGACCGCGGTGCTGACCCTGCTCCACCTGGCCAGCGTGGTGGCGCTGGACCCGTCGAACATCGCCCTCCTGGACGTGTCGTCCGCCCCCGAGCGCGCCGTCGCCGCGGTCGTCGCGACGGTGGCGATGCTGCTGCTCATCGGCGCCGCCGGGATGCGGAAGCGGCTGCGCCTGCCCTACGACGTGTGGCGCTTCACCCACGTCGCGCTGGCCGCGCTCACCATCGTCGCCGCGATGCTGCACGTGTGGTGGCTCGACCACGCCATCCGCACCGCAGCCATGTTCTCTGTGATCGTGCTGCTCATCGCCGCCGTCGCCGGCGTCGCCACCTACCGCTGGGTGTGGCGGGCCCTGCTCGACCCCACCACCGAGTTCCTGGTGCGCGAGGTGCGGTTCGAGAGCCCGACCGTCTCGACGCTCGTCCTACAGCCCCGCGACCTCGCCACCGGCACCGGCAGCTGGGTCTTCGCGCCCGGCCAGTTCGCGTGGCTGCGGCTGCAGCGCAGCATCACCGCCGAGGAGCACCCCTTCACGATCGCGTCCAGCGCGCACCTGGGCTGCACCGAGTTCACGGTCCGCCACACCGGCGACTTCACCCGCACCCTGCGTTCCCTCCCGCCCGGCAGCCCCGTCTGGGTGGACGGTCCGCACGGCGCCTTCACCACCGACATCGGCGCGTGCGGCGGCTTCGTCATGATCGCCGGCGGTGTCGGCATCACCCCGATGATGAGCATGCTGCGCACGGCGGCCGACCGGGCCGACCGCCGCCCGTACCGGCTCATCGTGGTCGCCGGATCGCCGGAGGACCTGCTGTTCCGCGAGGAGCTCGGGTTCCTGCGGGCCACCCTCGACCTGGAGGTCACCGAGGTGCTGCGCCGGCCCCGCGACGGGTGGGACGGGCACACCGGCGACCTCGGCGTCGGGCTCCTCGCGATGGTGCTGCGCACCGTCGCCCGCCCCGACGACCTCGACTACTTCGTCTGCGGGCCGCCAGGGCTCGTCACCGACGCCATGGACGTGCTCGACGCGCTCGACGTCGCCCCGTCGCGCGTGCACACCGAACTCTTCGACTTCGTCTGACCCGTTCTGACCCGTTCTGACCCGTTCTGCTCCCCGCTCTGCCCTGCTCTACCGGGACGCTCCCCCGCTGCCCGCTCCCCGCAAGAGAGGTACCCCGATGCTCCGCCGGATCCCCTGGTTCCTGCGCGTCTCAGTGCTCGTCGCCGTCGTGCTCGCGGTCTCGCTGTCCGTGTTCCAGTCGTGGTCCTCCGGCACGCCGGGCACCGGCGGCTGGACCCAGACGCAGTGGGGCCCGCTCGGCCCCGCGGACCGCGACCTGCTCGTGAAGGTCCGGCTGGCCGGGCTGTGGGAGGCCCCCACCGGCCAGCAGGCCTCCCAGCAGGCCAGCTCGCCGCAGGTGCGCGAGCTGGGCGCCTTCCTCGCCAGCCAGCACGCCGAGCTCGACGCGGAGGTGCGCAAGGTCGCCGACCAGCTGGGCGTGCTGCTGCCGACCCAGGCCAACGCACAGCAGCAGGCCTGGATGCGGGAGATCTCGGCGGCCACCGGTTCGGACTACGACCGGATCTTCGTCCAGCGGCTCCGCGAGGCGCACGGCATCGTGCTGCCGATCATCAGCGAGGTCCGCGTCAGCACCCGCAACGACCTCGTGCGCAAGTTCGCCGAGACCTCCACCGAGTTCGTGACGCGCCACATCCAGCACCTCGAGGCCACCAGCCTGGTCGACTTCGGCGAGCTGCCCGACCCCCCGTCGCCCGGCCTGTTCTCCGGCGACCGCACGTTCGGCGACCTCGTCGTCCCGATCCTGATCTTCGCCGCGGCGCTGCTCGGGGCGATCGGCCTGGTGATCGGCCTGCGCAAGCGGGCCGCCGCGAAGCCGGCCCGGGTGGTCGCCCCGCCGGTGGGACCGGTGCCCGGCAGCGGTCCGTCCGCGGCCATCGCCGCGATCCCCGGTCCGCGGATCAACGAGATCAGCGGCGCGCACCGCGTCGCAGGCGGCTACCCGACGGTCGTCGAACCCGACGCCGGTGTCGCCGTCGACGTTCCTCCGGCCGAGCGGGCTCCCGCGCTGGCCGAGACGCTGGAAGCCGTCCTGGGTGGCCGCGACTCCACGGCCACGATCACCGGCGCGCACCGGTTCCCGCCGGTCGTGCACCCCGGCACGCCGGGCGGTTCCCGGCGTGCGCACCGCAGGGCCACCGTCGAGGACACCGGCCCCCGACATTCCGCCGTACGCCGCTCCTAGCGGCGTCGACCCTCCGGCGCAACTGCCTCCGGGCAGCGCTCCCCGCGATGGCGCCGGACCCGCCGGCGGTCCACCGACCGCTGGCCCGCTCCCCGACCCCGATCGGATCCGACACATGCTGGACAAACCTGACCACCCTGCGCGTCCCGACGATCCCGGTGCCGACCGGGCCGACCTGGCCCGGGCAGTGGCTCGGCAGCGCGTCGGGAGGAACCGGATCGTCCTGGCCGTGGTGGCGTTCACGGCTGCCGTGGTGACCGCGGCCTGCGGCACCGCCAACGCGGCCACGCCGGGGACCGGCCGCGTCGACACAGCCGGAGTCGTCCAGAAGGGCGGCCACGCCGGGCACGGCTCGCCGTCGGCCGACGAGCAGGACGGCGACGACGACGGCGACAAGAACGACGGCAACAAGGACGACGCCGACAAGAAGGACGGCAACGACGAGGGCAAGGAGAACGGCAAGGACGACGGCAAGGACAAGGACGACAAGGACAAGGACGGCGACAAGGGCGGCAAGCCCAACAACGGCCTGGACGTGCTGGGCCGCAACTGCGACAACAGCGACCTGCCCGAGCACACCGGTTTCCAGGTGGCTCCGGCGTGCGTCGACACCGCGTTCGGCGAGGTGGCCGGGGCGGACAAGAGCCCGGCGCTGCTGATCACGGAGGCGCCGCGCGAGGTGAAGGTCGGCGAGGCGTTCACGTTGAAGGTGTCGACCCGCAACCTGGTGCGCGACCGGTTCCTCGGCGCCGCCGCAGGCGGCTACTACCTGGAGAGCTCGTTCCTGGACAAGAACGGCATCCAGCGCGGGCACTTCCACACGGCCTGCCGGATGCTGCCGTCGCTGGACGAGGCGCCGGACTCCTCGCCGGATCCCGACTTCTTCCTCGCCACGCAGGACAACAAGGGCGGTGCGGGCACCGACACCGTCGACGTCGAGGTGACGGGTCTGTCGAAGAAGGGCACGGCGCAGTGCACGTCGTGGGCGGGTGACGGCTCGCACCGCATCCCGATGATGCAGCGCGCCAACCAGACCCCGGCCGTCGACTCCGTCCGCATCACGGTGAAGTGAGGACGGGACCGATGGCGTTCGAGTCGATCTCCGCGGACGGGGCGACGCTTCCGCCGGTCCGCCCGGAGGCCGCGGCCGCTGCGGCGCTGGCCCCCATGGTCGAGGTGTGGTTCCAGATGCTGAACGACCACGTCCCCGACGTCGACCACAACTGCACGGCGTGCACCCACGGCGGCACGGGGACGCGGCACACGCCGTGGCCGTGTGCGCTGCGGTCGGTGGCCGACGCGGCTCGCCGGGAGTTCACGCAGGTCGCCGAGGTGCCTGCGGTCCCAGCGCCGCGCGAGCCGCTCGACGACGCCGACGGCGTCGTGATCCGGTTGCGGGGTCGGCGCCGGCGGCTGCGTGGCCGGCACGGCATCACCCGCATGTTGACGCCGCGGGAGCAGGAGTACCTGCAGCTGGCGGCGGACGGGTGCAGCGACGTGGTGATCGCGACGCGGCTGGGCATCCCGGAGCGGACGGTCGCGACGAGCATCCGCCGGCTGGCCCGCACGCTCGGCGTGCCGGACCGGTCGAGCCTGCTGGTGCTGGCGCTGCGCGAGGGGGTGATCGCGTGACGGCCCCCATCGGGTGGAGACCCTGATTAGAGGGTCCGGCAGTTGAGGGTTCGTGCGGCTTTCGGTGTCCAGGTGGTTCCTCGCCAGGCGCCGCCCGCAGCGCAGACCGGGCGTCTTCGCAAGGGCGGCAACGCCGCGAGGGGCCGCCTGGGCGCCGAAAGCCCGGACCCTCTGCTGCCGGGCCCTCTTTAGTCGGAGAGACTGATCTCCATGGCGGGTGTCGCGGTGGTGACGGGCGCGGGTTCGGGGATCGGTCGGGCGGTGTCGCGGGCGCTGCTGGGTGCGGGCTACCGGGTCGCGCTGGCCGGCCGCCGGGCCGCGGCGCTGCGCGAGACCGCGGGAGAGCACGCCGGCGAGCACGGTCCGGCGCTGGTCGTGCCGACCGACGTCACCGATCCCGAGTCGGTCGCGGCGCTGTTCCGGGCGGTGCTCGTGCGCTTCGGCCGGGTCGATCTGCTGGTGAACAACGCCGGCACGTTCGGCCCGGCCGGCCTGGTAGACGAGGTGCCGGTCGAGGAGTGGCAGGCGGCCGTGGCGACCAACCTGACCGGGCCGTTCCTGTGCGCGCGCGAGGCGTTCGCCACCATGCGCACGCAGCAGCCGCAGGGCGGCCGGATCATCAACAACGGCTCGATCTCCGCACAGGCCCCGCGGCCGGGCAGCGCCGCGTACACCGCCACCAAGCACGCGGTCACCGGCCTGACCAAATCGCTGTCGCTGGACGGGCGCCCGTTCCGCATCGCGTGCGGGCAGATCGACATCGGCAACGCGGCCACGGAGATGACGGCGGGGATCGCGCAGGGCGCCCGCCAGGCCGACGGCTCGATCCGCCCGGAACCCACGTTCGACGTGTCCCACGTCGCGGACGCGGTGCTCTACATGGCAGGGCTCCCGCTGGAGGCGAACGTCCAGTTCATGACGGTGATGGCCACGACCATGCCCCTTGTCGGACGCGGATAGCGGTTGTTCGGCGACTGCGGGTGACTACCCTGTCCGTGGACGCCGATCCAGGGAGTGGGGCATGTGGGGGGACGTGCCGGACGGACGACGGATCGCCGCCGAGATCGAGCAGCGGGTGCGCAGCGGCCGGTTGGGGCCGGGGGACCGGCTGCCGGCCGGCGCCGAGCTCGCCGCCCAGTTCGGGGTGGACATCGAGACCGTCGAGGGCGCTCTCGAGGTGCTCGAGGACAGCGGCCTGGTGCGCAGGCTGCCCGGTCAGCCGGGTGGCGTGGAGATGCTGCCGTTCTCGGCGACCATGCTTCGCCGCTCCATCGAGCGGCTCGCCGAGCTGGACGCCGTGGGGCTCCCGGACCTGATCCGCTTCCGCATCCTCCTCGAGGGCTGGGCCTACCAGCTCGCCGCGCAGCGGGCGACCGCTGCTGACCTGGACGAGCTGGACGCCGCGCTGTCCGCGATGGCCGCGGCCGCGGAGGACGGGCCGGAGGCGTTCGCCGCGGCCGACGTCGCGTTCCACCGGGTCATGGCCCGGGTCAGCGGCGACGAGATGCTGCAGGTGTGCCAGGACGCCGTCCGGGACGTCGTGACGGGCCTGATCTCGCACCGCCTGATCTCCGGTGGCGGCGAACCCGAGCTGCTCGCCAAGGCCCTCGACCTGCATGTCGACCTGTTGGCCGCGGTCCGCGCCGGCGACGGGGAGGCGGCGTCGCGGATCGCGCGCCGATCGATGCGGAGCTACCTCGCGATGCCGTCCGGCGGCGACGACACGCGCCCCGCGCTCGTCCCGCCGCTGGCCACCACCGCACAGGAGGACGTGCTCGGCGTGCTCGACGTCGCTGCGGCCGTCGGGACGCCGTTGTGGCTCGACGGCGGGTGGGCGGTCGATGCGCTGCTGGGCCGCCAGACCCGCTACCACGGCGATGTCGACGTCGTGGTGCCGCAGCAGCACGCCGCGGCGTTCGTCGCGGCGCTCGGCGCGCGGGGGTACGTCGAGCGCGAGGGCGGCGACCGGGCCGAGAACGTCGTGCTCGCCGACCCGAACGGCCGGCAGGTGGACCTGCACGTCATCGAGCTGGACGACCTGGGCAACGGCTGGTACGGCACGGACGAGGTCTACCCCGCGGACGCGCTGCGCGGCGTCGGCGCGATCGCCGGTCGGCCGGTGCAGTGCATCTCGGCGCCGTGGCTGGTGCAGTTCCACACCGGCTACGCGGTCGACGTCGACGACTGGCACGACGTCTGCGCGCTCTGCGCGCGGTTCGACCTTCCGGTACCGCCCGACTACGCCGCGTTCCACGCAGCGCGAGGGCAGGAGGGCGGTCCCGGCGCTGCCGACCCGGTGAGGTAGACCGGTGCGGTGCAGGACGGACAGGTTCCCGCGGACGTGGCGATCGTCGGGGCCGGCCCGGCCGGTGCGGCGGCGGCGCTGCGGGTGCTGGCGCTGCGCCCGGACGCCGACGTGCTGCTGCTCGACGCTGCCGCCTTCCCCCGCGACAAGACCTGCGGCGACGGGATCTCGGCGCACGTGCTGGAGCTGCTGGACGCGCTCGGCGTACCCGCGACCTCGTGGGCCGGCCCGCCGGTCGCCGGGATGCGCCTGACCAGCCCGGGCGGGCGGGTGGTGGCGCGCCGCTGCGCGCGGCCGAACCGGGTGATCCCGCGCGCGGTGTTCGACGCGCGCCTCGTGGCCGCGGCCACGGCGGCCGGTGCCCGGCTGGTGCAGCACCGGGTGCGAGCGCTGCGCGTGCTCGCCGACCGGGTGGTGCTCGACGACCGCTGGTCGGCGCGGGTCGTCATCGGCGCGGACGGGGCCAACTCGACGGTGCGCCGGCTGCTGGGGGCACCGCGCAGCCCGGAGTCGACGGTCGCGGTGGCGGTGCGCGGGTACGCGCCGACCGTCCTGGACCCGGATGCGCTGGTGATCGAGTTCGCGGGCGGTCGCCGACCGGCGTACGCCTGGTCGTTCCCGGTGGCGGGCCGCGGGTCGAACGTCGGGTTCGGGGTGTTCGACCGACGCGGTGGCGGCTCGCGCGCCGATCTGCTCGCCGAGCTGGCCCGGCTCCTGCCCGACCACCCGCCCGACCCCGCCACCGTGCGCGGCCACCAGCTGCCCCTGTCGACCGGCCCGCGCTGGCACCCTGACGGACGCGTCCTGCTCGCCGGCGACGCCGCCGCGCTGGTCAACCCGCTGACGGGGGAGGGGATCTACGACGCCGTCGCGTCCGGGGCGCTGGCCGGGCGGGCCGCACTGCGCGGGCCGGACGCGGGTGCGGCGCACCGGGCCGCCATGCGGGCGACGTTCGGCCACCACCACCGGCACACCGCGCTGCTCGCCCGGCTGGTGCCGCACCCGCGGTTCCTCGACGCCGCCGTCACCGCCGCCGCCCGACACCGACGCGTGTTCGACGCAGCCGTTGACCTAGGCTTGGGTCCGGGCACCGCGTCGGCCGCCGATCTCGTGCGCGTGGCGTCGAGCGGCCTGACCCTCGGTCGGGGAAGCAGGCTGACCTGATGACACGACCGTGTGACGGCGCAACGACACAGCGTCGAACACGCATGTGACGGCCGTCACAGTCGCGTAGGCCAAACGGGCAGTGTTTGCGCCGTCGCCGCAGGTGGGTCGTTGGAGCTGATGACAGAGCGACCCGAACACACCCGGCTTCGAGGGGGGAACGCGATGGACGACGAACAGGTCAACGGACGGCGGTCCGCCCGGCATGGAGCGGCTGCGTCGCAGGAGTCCGTCATCACGGAGGAGCGTCCGGACGTGTCCAGCGGCCACGACATGGGCCCAGGGATCGAGCCAGGGATCGGGCCGGAGAGCGGCACCGACAGCGGTGTCGAGCGAGGCTTCGAGCACGGTGTCGAGCACGGTGTCGAGCACGGGGACGGCCCGGCTTCGGTGCTGGACCGGCACGCGCGCCGCCGGCTCGCCGCGGAAGCGGCCGCCGACGCCGCCGAGGCGGCCGCGGCGGAGGCCGCGAGCCGGGCCGCCGCGGCCATCAAGGCTGCGGCACGGGCCGCAGAGGAGGCCGAGGCCGCGGCCGACGCGGCCGCCAGGGCTGCCGACGAGGCGCTGGCCGCCGCCGAGGCCGAGGCCCGCGCGAACGCCGTGCACCGGTCGGTGCCGGCCGCGCCGCCCGCGCCTCCCACGGTGCGCGCGGCCAACGGACACGCGGTCAACGGACATTCCACCGATGGCCGGCCCGACGGCGAGCCGTCGCGTCCGCCGCACCCCGGTGAGCAGGACGAGACCACCGTCATCGCCACCGTCCGGGCCGGGGGCCGTCGACACCGCCGGACCGCCGACGAGCCCGTCGGCGAGGCGGGTCCGGCCGCGCCGGAGCAGCCGGCCGAGATGACGGCCGTCGTGCCGACGACGCGGGAGCGCGTCGACCCGCGCAGCCCGGACGGGCGCGCCGCCCGCCGCCGGGCCCAGGAGGCCGCTGCCGCGGTGGCCCGGGAGGCGTCGCGGGACCCGGTCACCGACGCGATCGACGTCACCGAGCTCCGTGCCGCCGGCCTGCACTCGGGCGGGCCGCGGGTCCAGGACGCCGCCACGCAGATCGTCCCGGGCCGGCCGCGGTCGGACTACGAGGAGTTCGACGAGTACGGCCGCGACGACTTCGACGGGTTCGACCCCCCGTACGACGCCCCGTACGACCGGGACGACCCGGCGGCGAAGCGGCGCCGCTCGGCGCTGGTCGAGAGCGACGAGGACGGCGAGGAGGAGGGCGGCGCGACGTGGTTCGGGCGCCCCGTCATCTACGCCGTCGGCGGGGTGCTCGTGATCATCGGGCTGATCGTCGCCCTGATCATGGTGCTGGGTGGTGGCCGCAGCACGCCCGCGCCGGCTGCTGGCGCGGGTGACCAGCCGGCGGCGCCGACCGCAGCGGCCCCCACGGGCGCGGCCAACGGGGTCGACCCGACCAGCCCGAAGGCGGTCGCGTTCCTCGACTCGCTACGCGAGGGCGGCATCACCACCAGCAAGTCGGGGGTGTCGGAGACCCAGGCCGCCGCCGGCATCTGCACGCAGATCTCGCAGGGCGCCGACGAGGCGAACCTGGCGAAGACGCTGCCCACGCAGCTGCCGACCGTCGCGAAGAAGCAAGCGTCCCTGTTCGTGCAGCTGGTGCAGAAGAACTACTGCTGAGCCACCCCGCACGTCACACAGCGCGCGGCCACGTCACGCAGGTTGTGCGGTGTGCGCGGTGGCCGTTCGTTGTGTGAGGTCGGGAGCGAGGTTCGCGCTGCTGTACCGCGGCCTGGTGGCGGTGACCGCGCTTCTGGGCCGCGGCGGACGCCGGTCCGGTGGACGTCACACAGCGCGCGGCCCCCTCACACAGGTTGGGCGGTGTGTGCCGTGGCCGTCCGCTGTGTGACGTCCGCGAGCGAGGGCCCGGCCACGGCCCACCCGGGCCGCCTCAGGGTGGGCAAAGGGTGCCGTCGGCCGGGAGCAAGCCGGCCGCCAGCATCTGCGTGGTCACGTCGGCGACGCAGGCCGTGCGCGGGAAGGCGCCACTGCCGGCCCCCTGCCAGCTCACGAACACCGCGCCGGGCAGGGCCTGGGCGAGCCGGCGGGCGCCGTCGAGGGTGCTTCTGGGGTCGGCCGAGGTGCCGATGACCAGCACCGGAGGCAGTCCGGCACCCCCGGTGGGGGCAGCCGGCCGTCCGGTCGGCCACGGCGCGCAGGCCACCACCTGAAGGGCCATCGCGGCGCCGAACAACGGGTGGGCGTCGCGCATCTTGGCCGCGAACTCGGCGGCCTGCGCGGGCGCGAGCCGCCGCTGCGTGTCGTTGCAGGCCGTGGCGAGCGTGCCGTCGAACGTGCCGCGCGGGCCGAGCATCCGGTCCAGCACGGCCAGCAGCGGTGCCGGGTCGCCGGCGTCGGCCGCGGTGAGCGCGGTGGCCAGCGTCGGCCAGCGCCGCGGCTCCAGCAACGCGGTGCGCACCGCGAGCAGGGCCGTGCCGGCGGTGAGCCGGTCACCGGTCGGCGATGCCAGCGGACGCCCTTCCAGCCGCTGCACCAGCGCCTGCACCCGCTTGCGCGGGTCGGGCCCGAGCGGGCAGTCGGCCCGCCCGGTGCAGGCCGTGGCGAAGGCGTCGAACGCGGCCTCGGTGGCGCGCGCCCGGGTGTCGGTGAGGTCGGGATCGTCGAGGCCGGGCTGCGGCGGGCCGTCAAGCACCACGCGGCCGACGCGCGCCGGCTCGGCGCGGGCCCAGTCCAGCACGGCCGCGGCGCCGTCGCCCGCGCCGATCGCGGACAGCTGCCGGACCCCCAGCGCGCCCGTCAGCTCGGCGAGGTCGGCCCCGGTCGACGCGGACCGGTACGGCGCGAGCCCGCTGTCGACGTCGATCGTGCACTGCTGGACGAGGTCGCGGGCGCGGTCCAGCAGGCGGCCGAGGCTGGCCTCGTCGATGGCGCCGGGGTCGGCGTCGACGAGCGCGGCGCGAGCGGTCGCCGGGGCGCAGTCGAGGGTGTCGTAGCCCGCGCCGCGGCGGTCGATCCCGATCAGGTCGAACGCGTCCAGCAGCGCCGGGGGTGCCTGCGCGGCCATGAGCACCGCGGCCCGGGCCGTCGGTTCGGTGGCGGAGTCGCCGACGACGGCGAGCGGCGGCCGCTCGCCCGGCGTGCCCGTGCCGACCCGGACGACCTGCAGCTGCGTGGTCGCGACCGGCACATCGGGGTCGACCGGCACTTCGAGGGTGCCGCACTCCACGTGCAGGCCACGGTCGGGGGGCAGCGGCGTGGGCAGCGCCAGCGCCACCTCGGCCGTGCAGTCGGAGAAGGCGATCGTCGACGCGCCGGGGGCAGGGCTCGGCAACGGGACGGGTTCGGTCGGCGCGGGCGTTCCGGGCGGCGCCGGCGCGACCATGTTGTCGCCGCGCACGGCCACCGGCGGTCGCTGCGACGGCCCCACCGTGCACGCCGTGGCCAGCACGGCGACGGTCCCCAGCAGAACGGCGATCCCTCGACGTGCAGACGGCCGTTGCCTCACTGCCCCTCCACACACCCTTTCCACCCCGGTACGGCCAAGCTTCGCGCACCGCCGGTGTGGGTGCCGTCAGGTGACGCGCGGGGGCGGCGGCGGGTCGTCCACCTCCAGGCGGACGGCGACGGGCAGCTGCCCGAGCCCGAGCGCGGCCCGGGCGGGGGCGAGGACCTGCTCCTCCAGCGCTTCCAGCACGGTCGCCACGTTGCAGTCGTCGGCCAGCCACAGCGTCACGCGCAGCGCCGGCGCCCGGGTGGTGCCGACCATGCGCGCGCGGGCCTTGCCGACGCCGGGCAGCGCGCGGGCCTGCTCGGCCACGGCCTCGCCGATCGCCCCCGAGAGAACCAGGATCTCGGTGTCGCCGGTGGCCTCCAGCCGCAGGTCGGGACGCTGCTCGGGGCGGACCGACCGGGCGGCCCACACCAGTCCCAGCACGGCGAGCACGATCCCGCCGCCGATCGCGACGAGCCGGGCGAGCAGCGCGTTGTTCCGCAGCCACTCGACGATCAGCGGGTCGAGCAGCGGGCGCGCGGCCCGCCCGGTGCCGAACACGCCGTACGACAGCAGCGCCACCAGCACGCCCGCGGCCAGCAGCACCAGCCCGACGAGCACGGCCAGGGCCCGGTCACCGCCGGACGAGCGCGCGACGGCCGAGCGGGAGCGGCGGCGCAGCGCCGGATCGACCTGCGTCATCGCGGCCCTCGCTGCTCGACGAGCCGGACCGTCACCCGCGGTCGCCTGGCCAGCGGCACGTCGTCCAGCAGCGCGGTGATCGTGCCCTCCACCGAGGCCTGCAGCGCCTTCCCGGCGGGCCCGTCGAGGTCGCCCCAGCCCTGCGCGGCCACCGCGATGCGCCGCTTGGTGGCCGTCACGTCGGCGCCGGCGACGTCCTCGCCGCGGCGGACCCGCTTGCCGACGAGCCGCGCCAGCACGTGCGGCGACGTCGTCACCGTCATCTCCGGGCGGGGCGCGGTCACGTCGATGTCCGACCGGCGGGCGGCGATGCCCACCAGCACCAGCACCAGGCCGACCACGGCCGTCCCGACGGCGATCCCGGCCACCGCGGTCTCGGCCCAGCTCGTGGACTCGAGCACGGCTCGCCATTGCGGCCACGGCACGATCACCCCGGCCTGGTCGGTGCCGAGCCGGGTCCAGGCCGCCACCACCTCGATGGCGAGCAGCACGCCGGCAACGGCCAGCGCGAGGCCCAGTACCGGGGCCAGCAGCCGGAGCAGGACACGCATCGGGTCTCCGTGTGATCGGGGGAGGATCGGGGGTCGGGTTACTGCAGCCGGGCCGGTGCCGCGCGGGTCGCGGTGCGCAGCCCGGCGACGGTGACGGCGAGGGACCGGACGTGGTGCCCGGTGATCCGCGCGAGCTCGTCGTCGACCTTGGTCCGCACCGCGTCGACGACCGTGCGGATCTCCCCCGGGTAGCGCAGGGTCACCTCCAGCCGCACGTCGACGGCCGTCGGGTCGCCGTTGCCCGTGACGACACGGGCGCGCGCGCCGGACTCGCCGACGTCGATGCCGGCGAGCCGACGGCCATGACGCATCGTGCCCGGCACCTGGTCGGCGGCGTACTCGATGACCTTGCGCAGCACCACGGGGTCGATGTCGAGCGCGCCTCGCTCGCCCGGCTCGGGCAGCGCGCCCGGCGGTCCGGTCACCGGTCCCGGCCCCTGCCGAGCAGCCCGCCGAGGTCGAGGTCACCGTCGAGGACGCGGCCGATGACCAGCCCGACGATGCCGAGCACCAGCGCGATGAGGAATCCGGTGAGCCCACCGGCGGCCGCGGCCACGCCGAGGGCGAGACCCACGATCAGGCCGGTCTGGGTGGCGGTCATGACAGCTCTCCTTGCAGGCGCGGGTCAGTCGAGGGTGCGGGCGGCGCGCTGCTTGCGCACCGTGCGGATCAGGGCGATCGCGACCCGCAACGGCAGCGGGTACGGCGTGGTGAACTCGACGGGGCGGTCGTAGCGCGGGTCGAGGTCCTCGGTCGGGCTCGCTCCGGGGACCGGCCGAGTCTCGGCGAACCGGGCCATGCCGGCGACGAACGCGTCCGGGTCGCCGCCGCGGTCGGGGTGGTGGTCGCGCACGAAGGCCCGGAACTCGGCCCGCCACCGCTCCTCCTCGGGCGTCACGACGCGTCCCAGGTGCCGGTCACGTCGGCCACCGTGACGTCGACGGGCCGCTCGCCGCACACCGCCGCGACCGCCGCCCGGACGTCCGCCACCACGGCCGGGATCGGCCGCCCCAGCTCGAGTACCAACGCCACCTCCACCGGCTCCTCCGGTTTGCCGACCCGCACGCCGGTCAGCCGCCCGCTCGGCAGGTAGGTGCGGATGTCGCCGTAGGTGCCGGCGTGCAGGGCCGCGACCCCGGGCACCTGGCCGATCGCGGCCGCGATCCGCTCGGCGACCGCGGCCGGATCCCCGGTCGCGTCCCCTGTGACGGCTGCCTGCTCGGTCACTCGACGCGCGCGGAGGCCACGGCCGGCGGCTCCGCCGGGGCGTCGACGTCGGGCAGGTGGATGTCGTTGACGGCGATGTTGACCTCGATGACCTCCAGGCCGGTCATCCGCTCGACCGCGGTGATCACGTTGCGGCGCACCGCGCGGGCCAGCTCGACGATCGACGCGCCGTACTCGACGACCAGGTCCAGGTCGACGGCCGCCTGCTTCTCGCCGACCTCGACGGCCACCCCGGCGATGTTGGCCGCGCCGGTGCCGCCGCCGGGGATCCGCTCCCGGATGGCCCCGAAGGCGCGCGACACCCCGCCGCCCATCGAGTGCACCCCGGAGATCTCCCGCGCGGCGATGCCGGCGATCTTCTGCACCACCGAGGCGGCGATCGTGGTCTTGCCATGGGCGGTGTCGTCGGCGAGCCGCGCAGGCGACGACGCGGTGCCCGCCGAGGTGGTCACCGACGGGGTGGCGGCCTCGGGTGTTCCAGCGCTCTGGGTCATGTCCGCTCTCTTCCGTTGCGTTCTCGAAGTCTGCGTCAGCATCGGGATGCTCGGCACGTCCGTACCCGGCCGACGCCCACGTCATGTCACCCGTTCGGCCGATCGGCTCGACGATAGCGGAGCAGCAGCGTGCCGTCGTGGTCCCGGATCGCGCCGGCCAGGTCCAGCTGCTGGGGCGGGGCACCGGCGGGCCCGCGGGAGATGCGGCCCGCGGTGCCGCCCGCGGCGATCGGGGCGACCGTCAGGCACAGCTCGTCGACCGCGCCGCCCGCGACGAGGTCGCCGAACAGGCCCGGCCCGCCCTCGCACAGCACGCGGTGCAGCCCGCGCCGGTCGAGCTCTGCGAGCAGGTGCGCCGGCGTGAGCCCGTCGAGCAGCGCGACGTCCGCGCCGGCGTCGGCGATCGCCGCCAGCCGCTGCTCGGGTGCGGCCGCCGTGGTCAGCACGATCGGCGCGACGGTCGTGTCGGTGAACAGGCGCGACGCCGGGTCGAGGTCGGCGCTTCCGGTGACGACGGCGATCGGTGGGGGAGCGACGCCGGCGTGACCGGGCTTGCGGGCGCCGCCGTAGTCCTCCGCGCGCGCGGTGCCCGCTCCGACCAGCACGACGTCGCACAGCCGCCGCAGCAGCCGGAAGATCTCCTGGTCGGCCGGGGTCTGCAGGCCCCGCGAGCGGCCGTCGACGGAGACGGCACCGTCGACCGACGCGACGAAGTTCACCCGCACGAACGGCGCGGCCAACTCGTCCGGGTAGGCGTACGCGGCGGCCAGGTCGGGTCCGTCCTCGCCACCGGGCGGCCACAACGTGATCACGGGTGCCATCCCACCACGCTCGACGGTCCGACGGCGGCAGGCGCGGCCGGACCAGCACCGGAACGGGGACCCGCGAGCTGGGTTAGAAGGCGAGCCTCACCTATGGTGAGCGCAGTCGGGGGAACGTGACCGGATCGGAGGACGGCATGGCGGGTGGCCCGCCGCGGCTGGGGTCGCGTCAGCAAGGCCACCTTCAGGACGGAATCGGTCCTGAAGGTGGCCTCGCTGTCATCCGTTCCCGACCCCGACCCGTCGCCTCCGGCGTCCGGCGGCGCCGGATCCTCGCGCTCGCCGTGCTGTTCGCCCTGCTCGTCGTCTGCTGCTTCGCGAGCGTCGCGATCGGCGCCAAGGAGATCGGCATCGCGGACGTGTGGAAGGCGTTCGTCGACTACACCAACACCGAGGACGACATCGTCGTCATGGCGCTGCGGCTGCCCCGCACCGTCATCGGGGTGCTGGCCGGGGCGGCGCTCGGCCTGGCCGGCGCGCTGATCCAGGGCCACACCCGCAACCCGCTCGCCGATCCCGGCCTGCTCGGCGTCAACGCCGGCGCCGCGCTGCTCGTCGTGATCGGGATCTACCTGTTCGGCGTGACCAGCCTCGTCGGGTACGTGTGGTTCGCCTTCGCCGGCGCGTTGGCCGCGAGCGTCGCGGTGTTCGTGCTGGGCTCGATGGGGCGGGGCGGGCCGACCCCGGTCACGCTCGCGCTCTCCGGTGCCGCGGTCACCGCCATGCTGGCCGCGTTCACCTCCGCGATCATCCTCGTCGACGTGCAGACCCTCGACGCGTACCGGTTCTGGGCGGTGGGCGCGCTCGCCGGCCGCGACGGGTCGGTGGCCGGGCAGGTGGTGTGGTTCATCGCGGTCGGCATGGTCATCGCGTTCGCCGGGGCGCCCGCGCTGAACGCACTGGCGCTGGGCGACGACGTCGCCACCTCCCTCGGGCACTCGGTGCGCCGCACCCACGTGGTCGGCATCGTCGCGATCACCCTGCTCGCGGGCTCCGCGACGGCGGCGTGCGGGCCCATCGCGTTCGTCGGGCTGGTCGTGCCGCACCTGGCCCGCACGGTCACCGGCCCCGACTACCGCTGGTTGCTGCCCGTGTCGGCGCTGCTCGGGGCGATCCTGCTGCTGGCGGCCGACATCGTCGGCCGGGTAGTGGTGCGGCCGGCCGAGCTGCAGGTCGGCATCGTGCTCGCGCTCGTCGGCGGGCCGTTCTTCGTGTGGCTGGTGCGGCGGCGGAAGATGGTGCAGGTCTGATGGCGACGCTCACCCTCCTGCCGTTCACCGTCCCCTCCCGGCCCGCGGTGCGCGTCGGCCCGGTCTCGCTGGTCTGGCGTCCGCGGGTGTTCCTGATCGGGCTCGCCGGGCTCGCCGTGCTCGTGCTGGGCATCGCGCTCAACGTCGGCATCGGCGAGGTGCGCATCTCCGTGCCCGACGTGCTGGTGACGCTGGTCGGTGGCGGCGATCCCGGCCAGCGGTTCATCGTGATGGGTCTGCGGCTGCCGCGTTCGCTCACGGGCGCGCTCGTCGGCGCGGCGCTGGCCGCGTCCGGCGCCATCACCCAGGCGATCGCCCGGAACCCGCTCGCCAGCCCGGACGTCATCGGCTTCACCGCCGGCGCGAGCGCGGCGGCGGTGTTCGTGATCGTCGCGGGCGCCGGGTTCGGCGCCGTCGGGTTCACCGCGAGCGCGGTCGGGCTGCCGCTCGCCGCGCTCGTCGGCGGACTGGTCTCGGCGCTGACGATCTACGGGCTGGCCTGGCGGAAGGGCGTGCAGGGGTTCCGGCTGGTGCTGGTCGGGATCGGCATCAACGCGATGCTCATCGCGATCGTGCAGTGGCTGCTGGTCGTCGCGCAGGTCACCGACGCCGCCCGGGCCTACACGTGGATCAACGGCAGCCTCAACGGTCGCGGCTGGGAGCACGTCGTGCCGGTCGCGGTGGCGCTCGCCGTGCTGGTGCCGGCCGCGCTGGTGCTCGCGCACTCGCTGGGGGCCCTGCAGCTGTCCGACGACAGCGCGCGCGGCCTCGGCATCCGCGTCGACAAGGAGCGCACCCTGCTCCTGCTGACTGCGGTCGGGCTGTGCTCGGTCGCCACCGCGTCGGCGGGCCCGCTCGCGTTCGTGGCGCTGGTGGCGCCGCAGATCGCGCAGCGCGCCGTCGGCGCCAGCCGGCCACCGATCACCGTGTCGCTGGTGTTCGGGGCGGCGCTGACCGTCGTCGCCGATCTGCTGGCGCGCACCGCGTTCGGCACCGAGCTGCCCGTCGGCATCGTCACCGCCGTGCTCGGCGCGCCGTACCTGCTGTTCCTCATCGCCCGTCACGGACGGAAGGCCCGCGCATGACGCTCCACCCGACGGAGGTGCGCGCGGCGGTCCGGCTGCGCGCGGAGGGCGTCCGACTCGCCTACGGCGACCGGGTCGTGGTGGACGGCCTGGATCTCGACGTCGTCCAGGGCACCGTGACCGCCGTCATCGGGCCGAACGGGTGCGGCAAGTCGACGCTGCTGCGCGCGCTGGCCCGGCTCATGCGCCCCACCGGCGGGCACGTGCTGCTCGACGGCAAGCGCATCGACGCGGTGCCCACCAAGGAGGTGGCGAAGGTGCTCGGCATGCTGCCGCAGGCCCCGACCGCCCCGGAGGGGCTCACCGTCGCCGACCTCGTCGCGCGCGGCCGCCACCCGCACCAGGCCTGGTACCGGCAGTGGTCCGCCGACGACGAGGGCGCGGTGGGGCAGGCCATGGAGTGGACCGGCGTCGTCGACCTCGCCGACCGCCCCGTCGACGAGCTGTCCGGCGGGCAGCGGCAGCGCGCCTGGATCTCGATGGCGCTGGCCCAGGGCACCGACCTGCTGCTCCTCGACGAGCCCACCACCTACCTCGACCTCGCCCACCAGATCGAGGTGCTGGAGCTGGTGACGCGGCTCAACACCGAGTTCGGCCGCACCGTCGTCATGGTGCTGCACGACCTCAACCTCGCCGCCCGCTACGCCGACCGGCTCGTCACCATGAAGGACGGGCGGATCGTCGCGCACGGCGCGCCCGCCGACGTCATGACCGAGACGATGCTCGCCGACGTCTTCGGGCTCGCCGCGCGGGTGATCACCGATCCCGTCGCCGGCACACCGCTGGTGGTGCCCATCGGCTCCGGAAGAGGATGAGCCTGCCCGTGGCCGGTCAGGGCGGATAGTCTGCGCCCGACCGGACGCCGTCCGGCGCCGGTCGCGATGCCACGGGAGGTGCCACGGTGGGGAGCCCCGTGCTCGACCACGACGGACCGTTCACCGAGGACGACTACCTCCGGCTGGCACCGCCGTCCGGTCACGTCGAACTGGTGGAGGGGACGCTGCTGGTGGGGCCGCAGCCCGGCCCCGAGCTCGGTGCGGCCGTCGCCGCCGTCCGGGCCGCGCTGGAGAAGGCGCTGCCCGAGGGGTTGCGGGTGATCGGCGCCGTGCCGCTGCGGCTCGGACACGACTGCGTGCTCGTGCCGGCGCTGGCCGTGGCGCGGATCGTGCCGGAAGCCGGGCGCGCTCCCGAGGCGGAGGGCGAACCGGAAGCGGACGCTGCCGAGGAGCCGGCGGGGGGCGAGGAGACCGAGGCCGCGGACGAGCCCGGTCAGGACCTGGTCGACGGCGCCGACGTGCTGATCGTCGTGGACGTCGTGGACCGCACGCACGGCATCACCCAGCGGTCGTTCAAACCGCAGCTGTACGCGCGCAGCCGGATCCCGTACGCGCTGCTCGTCGACTCGGCGGCGCGGGTGGCGTCGGCGAGCATGCTGATCGGCGGCCGGCACCACGAGTTCGCCCGCGCCGGCGTGGGCGGGCGGTTGGTGCTGGAGGACCCGTACCGCGTGGAGATCGATCTCGACGCGCTCGGCGCGGAGGAACCCGCGGCTGATCAGTAGGGTGGCGCGCCATGGGTAGGAAGTCGGTGCGCCAGGCGTTCCGGGTGGGCTCCGATGTCGACCTCGCCGCCATCGATCCGCGGGGCCGCCCGATCGGGCCGAAGGACAAGTCGGCGGCCGCGGCCGAGCTGACCGGGCTCGGCGCGCAGCTCGACGACCTGCAGGAAGCGCTCATCGCGGAGGCGTCCGGCGGCGGGCCGCGGTCCGTGCTGCTGGTGCTGCAGGGCATGGACACGTCCGGGAAGGGCGGCGTGATCAGCCACGTCGCCGGGCTGGTGAACCCGCAGGGGCTCGCGATCGCGTCGTTCAAGAGGCCGACGCCGCAGGAGCTGGCCCATGACTTCCTGTGGCGCATCCGCAAGCGGGTGCCCCGACCCGGGCAGATCGGCGTGTTCGACCGCTCGCACTACGAGGACGTGCTCGTCGCCCGGGTCGACGGGCTGGTGCCCGAGGAGGTGTGGCGCGCCCGCTACGACACGATCAACGCGTTCGAGTCCGAGCTGGACAGCCAGGGCGTCGCGATCGTGAAGTGCATGCTGCACATCTCGCCGGAGAAGCAGCAGGAACGGCTGCTCGCCCGCCTCGACGACCCGGCGAAGCGGTGGAAGTACAACCCGTCCGACGTCGACACGCGGTTGAAGTGGCCGCAGTACGCGCAGGCGTACACCGACGCGCTGCGGGCGTGCACCACCGACGCCGCGCCCTGGTACGTGATCCCGTCGGACCGCAAGTGGTACCGCAACTGGGCCATCGCCGCCCTGCTCGCCGAGACCCTGGCGGTGATGGGCCCGCGGTTCCCGAAGCCCGGCTTCGACGTGAAGGCGGAGCGGGCGCGGGTGCAGGCGGCGAAGATCTGAGCGCTCGGTAGCTCAGGGCACCGACCAGGTCTTCGTGCCGGCACCCGCGCGGCCCCGGAAGATGTAGATCTTCTTCTGGCACGCCTGGATGCGCGGGTCGTCGGCGCCGCAGCCGATCGCCTGCGGGTCGACCGCGACGATCGTGTACGTGTGCCCGTCGGCGAAGTTCACGTCGAGCGGGTCGCCGCCGGCCGGGCAGCGGCCGTTCTCGTCGTACTGGGCGGCGAGCGGGCCGAGGCGGTCGGTGCGGCCGGTGGCCTCGTCGGTCACCCAGAACGTGAGCGGGCGCCGTTCCGGGGTGCAGTTGGTGAACTCCGCGCGCTCCATGTCGAACGGGCCCGGCGTCGCCGGCCGCGGCGGCGGCAGCTTGGGCATCGGCGCGGGCGCCGGCACCGCCTGCGGGACGGCCACGGACAGCGGGATCGTCCAGCCCTGGCGGCACACGGAGTTGTCGAGGAACCGGCCGTCGCACCCCTCGACGACGAACGTGTACCGGCCGGGCCGCCCGTGGGTGGTGGTGAAGCTGCCGCGGTCGCGGACGCCGCCGGGGCCCGCCTGACCGACGTTGGCCACGTCCTTCTGGCCGACGTTGCGACCGTCGAGGTCCCACCGGACGATGAAGAAGCTGTAGGTGAACGGCAGCGTCGAACCCCAGTCGAGCGTCGTCTGGTTGCCGCGGGCGTAGAGCGCGACCGTGGCGTTCGTGCCCTGGCTGGGCGTCCACGCGACCTGGCCGTGCTCGAACGTCTGGATCCGCCCGCTGCGGCCGGGCACCGCCTGCTCCCCGCCGACCGGGCAGCCCAGCGGCCCGTCCATCCCGCCGAGGGCCCGCCAGCGATCGCCGATGAGCCCCGCCGCGGTCGACGTGCAGGTCTTCCCGGCCAGCGGGGTCACGGCCGCCGTGGCCGGGGCCGTCGACAGGATCCCCACCACCATCAGCGCAGCGAGGAAACCGGCCCGTGCAGCCCGTCCGATCATTTCAGTTCTCCGTTCCGTGCGGGGGAGTCCGACGGGAGAAGTGAAGGTCAGCGGGCTCGGGAACCCTCCCGAGTGGGTGACGGGTTGGCCGACGCCGGCCGCGGCGCGGCTCGTCGATCATGGGCAAAACGTTGCTGCACAAGATCGAAGGACCACGTTTTGCCCATGATCACCGACACCTCGGTGCCGGGGTGTACCTCGGTTTGGGCTCTGATCAGCTCGGACGAGCCGGCTGGTTCCGGTGGCACCGCACCGCCCGCGTCCGTGGCGCGGCTCGTCGATCATGGGCAAAACGTTGCTGCACAAGATCGAACGACCACGTTTTGCCCATGATCACCGACACACCGTGCCCCGCCCGCGGCGCCGCGTCAGTGGACCGCCGGATGCGGGTCGCGGCCGGCCGTGCGCAGGAAGCGGTCGCGCCACGACACGTCGTCGGGCATCGGGAGCGGGTCGGGGGCGAACCAGCCTTCGGCCCGCCACCGCTCGGCGTCGGGGGCGGTGTGCTCCCACATGGCCCTGGCCAGCGACTCGGGGAAGGGGCAGGCGCGGGAGCCGAGGTGCATGGCGACGTCGTGGGCCAGCCAGCATCGGCTGACGTCGAGCTGCCAGAGGTACGCCTCGGCGGTGCGGTCGCCACCGGGCAGGTGGACGACGGCGGTGCCGTCCACGACCTCGGCGACGGCCGCGCAGGCCGCGGCGGACAGGCGGACCACGGTCTCCTGCGGGTCGCTTCCCAGGGGGTTCGCCGGCGGCTCGGCGAGGGTCGCGCCGGCCAGCAGGTCGGGCACCACGGCCTGCTCACGCAGGTGGTCGACGACGGCCTGGCGCACGGTGCGCCGGCGCGCGGCCGGATGCCCGACGACCGCCACCATGGGCGGCAGCATGATCCGCCAGTCGTCGCCGCGGATCCGGCCGAGCACCTCGACCAGCATGTCCTCGGCCTGCACGAACAGCTCCGCCGCACGGATCATGGTGCCTCCTCGCCCGAGGGCACGAGCCAACCACCTGCGGGTTCGGATCGGCGTGTCGCTTTGAGACGGGCTCAGCTCGGCAGCAGCAGGTGCAGCAGCTGCCAGGCCAGCGCGGCCGTGAGCGCGGCCGCGGGGATCGTCAGCACCCACGCGATCGCGATCTGGCCGCCGACGCTCCACCGCACCGCCGACAGCCGTTTCGTGGCGCCCACCCCGAGGATCGACGACGTGATCGTCTGCGTGGTGGAGATCGGCGCGGCGAAGGCGAACGCCGTCGTGTAGAGCACGGCCGAGGCGGTGGCCTCGGCGGCGAACCCGCGGGGCGGGTCGAGGTCGATGATGCGCCGGCCCAGGGTGCGCATGATGCGCCAGCCGCCCGAGTAGGTGCCGGCGGACAGGGCGCCGGCGGACAGCACCACCACCCACCACGGGATCTCGAAGCCCTGGTGGTAGCCGCCGACCACGAGCGCCAGCACGATCACGCCCATCGTCTTCTGGGCGTCCTGCAGCCCGTGCCCGAGCGCCATCGCGGCCGCGGAGAGCGTCTGGGCGATGCGGAAGCCCCGCGAGACTCGGGTGGGTCGGGCGCCGCGGAACAGCCACAGGATCACGAGCATCACGATCCCGGCCAGCACGAACCCGACGACGGGGGAGAGCACCATCGGGATGACGACCTTGTCGACGACCCCGCCCCACTGCACCGTGCCGGCCGACGCCAGCGCGGCGCCCACCAGACCACCGATGAGCGCGTGCGACGACGACGACGGCAGGCCGAGCCACCAGGTGATGAGGTTCCACGCGATCGCGCCGACCAGAGCGGCGAGCACCACGGTGAGCCCGGCCATCCCGTCGGGCGCCGCGATGATGCCCTTGCCGACGGTGGACGCGACCTCGGTGCCGAGGAACGCGCCGACCAGGTTCATCACCGCCGCCATGATCAGCGCGGTGCGCGGGGCCAGCGCGCGCGTGGCGACGGACGTCGCGATGGCGTTGGCGGCGTCGTGGAAGCCGTTGGTGTAGTCGAAGACCAGCGCGACGACGATCACGAGGATGATCGCGAACAGCTCCACGATCAGCTTTCCTTCACGGCGATGCTCTCGACCGTGTTGGCCACCGTCTCGAACGCGTCGGCCGCGTTCTCCAGGATCTCGACGATCTCCTTGTGCTTGAGCACGGTGAGCACGTCGAGCGGCGTCGTGCCCTCGGCGGGGGCCAGCAGGTCGCCCAGCAGGTCGCGGTAGACGGCGTCGGCCTCGTCCTCGAGGGAGTTGACGTGGATCCAGTACTCCTGCAGCTTCGCCATCTTCTCGAGCTTCGGCATCGCCTCGGCAGTGGCCGTCGCCGCGCGCTGCAGCACCGCCACCTGCTTCGCGATGCCCGCCGGCAGGTGGCTCACCCGGTAGAGCACGATCCGGTCAGCGGCCTCTTCCATCTCGTCGAGCACGTCGTCGAGGGAGGAGGCGAGCCGGTAGATGTCCTCCCGGTCGAACGGCGTCACGAAGGTCTGGTTCAGCTTGACCATGATCTCGTGTGTGACCTCGTCGCCGGCGTGCTCGGCGTCCTTCACCCGCGCGGCGAGCGCTGCCCGTTCCTCCGGTGCCGCGGCGACCAGCTCGGCCAGCAGGTCGGCCGCCGTGGCGATGTTCTCGGCGGAACGGGTGAAGAGCGGGTAGAAGCCGCGTTCGTGTGGCGACAGCCGGAATGCCATGCGGCTTTCATACCCGGTGGCGCCCTTGCCGATGCGGTCAGCCCACCAGCGAGCGACCGATGATCTCCTTCATGATCTCGTTGGTGCCCCCGAAGATGGACTGCACGCGCGAGTCCACGAACGCGCGCGCGATCGGGTACTCCAGCATGTAGCCGTAGCCGCCGTGCAGCTGCACGCAGCGGTCAACCACGCGCTTGAGGACGTCCGAGGCCCACCACTTGGCCTTCGCGGCGTCCTGCACGGAGAGCCGGCCGGCCACGTGCTCGCTGATGCACCGGTCGACGAACTCCCGCGTGATCGACGCCTCCGTGTCCATCTCCGCGAGCTCGAAGCGCGTGTTCTGGAACGCCGCGACCGGCTTGCCGAACGCCTTCCGCTCCTTCACGTACTCGAGCGTGGTGCGCAGCGCGTACTCGGTGCCGGCGGCCGCGGCGACGGCGATGGAGAGCCGCTCCTGCGGCAGGTTCTGCATGAGGTACACGAAGCCCTGGCCCAGTTCGCCCAGCACGTTCGCGGCCGGCACCCGCACGTCGGTGAACGACAGCTCCGCCGTGTCCTGGGCCTTGAGCCCCACCTTCTTCAACCGGCGGCCACGCTCGAACCCGGGCATCCCGCGCTCGACGACGAGCAGGCTGAACCCGCGGCTGCCCGCCTCCGGGTCGGTCTTCGCCACCACGATCACCAGGTCGGCCATGATCCCGTTGGTGATGAAGGTCTTCGACCCGTTGAGGACCCAGTCCGATCCGTCCCTGCGGGCCGTGGTCTGGATGCCCTGCAGGTCGCTGCCCGTGCCCGGCTCGGTCATCGCGATGGCGGTGATGATCTCGCCGGAGCAGAAGCCGGGGAGCCAGCGCTGCTTCTGCTCGTCGGTGGCCAGGCGCAGCAGGTACGGCGCCACGACGTCGTTCTGCAGCGGGAACCCCGGCCCCGACGCGCCGGCGGCGGTCAGCTCCTCGGTGAGGATCGCGTTGTAGCGGAAGTCGTCGGTGCCCCCGCCGCCGAACTCCTCGGGCACGTCGGTGCCGAGCAGCCCGGCCTTGCCCGCCGCGAGCCACACCTCGCGGCTGACCTGCCCGTCGACCTCCCACTGCTCGTGGAAGGGCGTGATCTCCTTCGCGACGAACGTGCGGGCGAGATCGCGGAAGGCCACGTGCTCGGCGTCGAAGATGTTCCGCTCCATGCGGGCGAGTCTCACATACCGGTCGGTAACCTGTGAAGACTTACGGTCAGAACTGATTGTTTCTGTGGGGCGGCGCCGCGGTTGTGGCGTTGATCATGGGCAGAACGTGGTTCTGGACCGATTCGGGAGCGACGGTTTGCCCATGATCGCGAGGGGTGCTGGGGCTTGACGCCGGGGCGCCGGGGCGCGGCGCGACGGGCCGGTTGTCGGTGATCAAGGGCAAAATGTCGCTGGATGCGGGCCCGGAACGACACTTTGCCCTTGATCACCGCACCGTCGCCCGCGCGCCTCAGCCCATGATCAACCGCGTACCGGTGCGCCGGCCGAAGCCGTGCAACGCCCGGGTCTCCGTGATCAAGGGCAAAGTGTCGCTGGAAGCCGGCCCGGAACGACACTTTGCCCTTGATCCGCACCTCCACCCGCGCCTCAGCCGACGATCATGGGCATAACGTGGTTCTGGACCGATCCTGAGACGACGGTTTGCCCATGATCACCACACGCGCCCGGGGCAGAACGTGGATCTGCACCAGCCACCACCACCAACCCGCTACCGGCCGGCGCGCCCCGCCGAAGCCGCACAACGCCCTACCCGCGCGGTGATCAAGGGCAGAGTGTCGCTCGAAGGCGGCCCGGAACGACCTTTTGCCCTTGATCACCGAAACCACCGTGACCGGCCCGCCCCGAACCCGTAACGGATCCATCACCCCGTGCGACCCCCAGCACGCAGGTCGCGCGACCGGGGATCTGGGTGCAGCGAACTTGCGCCGGTCCACGTGAGTCGAGGGTGCGGGCCCGCTGGGGAGCGGGGCTCGTGCCTGCCGTGGACGGGACCGGCACCTCGCGTGGCTGGGGAGCGGCGCGAGGTGCCGGTGTTCTGCTTGTCCGGTCGCGCCTGCGACGCTCCCGGCTCGCGCGCCGAGGACCCGACCGCGCCGAGGACCCGACCGCGCCGAGGACCCGACCGCGCCGAGGACCCGACCGCGCCGAGGACCCGACCGCGCCGAGGACCCGACCGCGCCGAGGACCCGACCGCGCCGAGGACCCGACCGCGCCGAGGACCCGACCGCGCCGAGGACCCGACCGCGCCGAGGACCCGACCGCGCCGAGGACCCGACCGCGCCGAGGTGCAGCGCTCGGCCCTGCGCAGCTGTCGGCGCCGGCGGGGGACGGTCGGAGCGGGGGTAGCGTTCCGGCATGGATCTGTTCGCCGCGGCGTCCAACGTGCGGCACAAGCTCGGCGGCGGGGTGGCCGACCTGCGGCGCATGCCTCGCGACCGGGTCGCGGTGCGGGAGGCGGACGCGCCGCGGGAGAGCCGGTCCGTGCTCTACCGGTACCGCCCGCTCGACGGGGTCGTTCCCCTGGACGAGCCGCCGGTGCTGCTCGTCCCGCCGCTGGGTGCCCCGGACTTCGCCTACGACCTGCGCCGCGGCTGCTCCCTCGTCGAGCACCTGCTGGGCTCCGGTCGCACCGTCTACCTCGTCGACTACGGCGGCCTCACGTTCGCCGACCGCCGCCGCGGCATCGAGCACTGGGTGGACGGGGTGGTGCCGTGGGCGGTCCGGGAGACCGAGCAGGACGCGGGCGGGCCGATGCACCTGCTGGGCTGGTCGCTCGGCGGGATCTTCTGCCTGCTCGCGGTGGCCGCCGCGCGGGAGGCGGGGGCGCCGTTGCCGGTGCGCACGGTCGTCGAGATCGGCAGTCCCGTCGACGTGGCGGCGGTGCCGCTGGTGGCGCCGCTGCGCCCGGTCGCGGCCGTGACGGGCGGTCGCGGGCTCTCCGCGGTCTACCAGGCGATCGGCCTGTTCCCGTCGACGCTCGTCAGCACCGCGTTCAAGCTGACCGCCGTCGACAAGCTCATCACCAAGCCGCTCACCCAGCTGTCGCTGATCGACGACACCGACGGGCTGGCCCAGCTCGAGGCCGTCGAGTACCTGATGAACAACATGCACGCCTACCCGGGACGGGTGTTCGGGCAGGTCTACCACCTGATGCTGCGCAGCAACGACCTCGCCGACGGCAAGCTGGCGCTGTCCGGCCGCACCATCTCGCTGTCGTCGATCACCGTGCCCGTGCTCGTGGTGGCCGGCACGAGCGACGTGATCGCGCCCCTGAAGTCGGTCGAGAAGATCGTGGAGTTGCTCACAGGCAGTCCGGAGGTCCGCTTCGAGGCGGCGCCGGGCGGGCACCTCGGCGTCCTCACCGGACGTCGCGCACGCACCACCACCTGGCCGATCATCGACTCCTTCCTCGCTGATCACCCCCTGTTCGGGTGACGTGACACCCTGTTCGACCCGGACGTAACGGACGACTACCGGGAACCCACTGGTTAGGCGGGAATCTCCGGACTAGCGTCGATCGTCATGACCGTGACCGCCCTGCCGGCCGCGCGGCCGGTGTCGCGCGCTGCCCATGACGCGGCCGTCGCGCAGTTGCAGCGCCAGTACCGCGCGGTGCCACCGGGCACCCGCGTGCGCCTGGGCAAGCCGACGTCCAACCTGTTCCGCTTCGGCTCGGGCGCCGGGGCGCAGCTGCTCGACGCCTCCGGGCTGACCGGGGTGCTCGACGTCGACCCGGTGGCGGGCACGGCCGAGGTCCAGGGCATGGCCACGTACGAGACGATCGTCGCGGCGACCCTGGCCCGCGGGGTGATGCCGCTGGTGGTGCCGCAGCTGAAGACGATCACGCTCGGGGGCGCGGTCACCGGGCTGGGCATCGAGTCCACCTCGTTCCGGCACGGCCTGCCGCACGAGTCGGTGCGCGAGATGGACGTGCTCACGCCCGAGGGCGAGCTCGTCACGGTCACCCCCGACGGCGAGCACGCCGACCTGTTCCGCGGCTTCCCGAACTCCTACGGCACCCTCGGCTACGCCCTGCGCATCGTGATCGACGTGCAGCCGGTGCGCCCGTACGTCGCCATCGAGCACCGCCGCGTGGGCACGTCGGAGCTGTCCGCGGTCACCGAGGCGGTGTGCGCGGACCCGGAGATCGAGTTCGTCGACGGCACCGTGTTCGGCCGCGACGAGAACTACCTCACGCTGGGCCGGTTCACGGACGATCCGGGTGCCGGGCCGAGCGACTACACCGGCCAGCAGGTGTTCTACAAGTCGATCCGGGAGCGCACGTCCGACGTGCTCACCGTGCACGACTACATCTGGCGGTGGGACACCGACTGGTTCTGGTGCTCGCGCGCGTTCGGCGTGCAGCACCCGCTGGTGCGCCGGTTCTGGCCGCACCGCTACCGCCGTTCCGACGTCTACCGCCGCCTGGTCGCCCTCGACCGCCGGTACGGCGTCACCTCCCGCGCGTACCGGCTGCTCGGCCGGCCGCAGGAGGAGCTGGTGATCCAGGACGTCGAGATCCCGGTGGCGCGGCTGCCGGAGTTCCTCGACGCGTTCCACCGCGACATCGGCATCACCCCGGTGTGGCTGTGCCCGCTGGCGCTGCGCGACAAGGAGCAGTGGCCGCTCTACCCGCTCGCCCCTGGCGAGCTCTACGTGAACGTCGGGTTCTGGTCGGCGGTCCCCGAGGTGCCCGGTGATCCCGAGGCGCACAACCGCCGCGTCGAGGAGCTGGTGGCCGAGCTCGGTGGTCACAAGTCGCTCTACTCGACCGTGCACTACGACGAGCAGGAGTTCTGGAAGCACTACAACGGGCCCGCCTACCGGGCGCTCAAGGAGCGCTACGACCCGAACGGCCGGTCGCCCGATCTGTACACGAAGGTCAGGAGGTCGTAGATGCAGGTCGCGGACATCATCTCCGAGGTCATCGGCGGTAACGTGCCGGTGCGGGTGATCGCGTACGACGGCAGCAAGGCAGGGCCGGACAGCTCCGAGGTGGCGGTGCGGATCCTGTCGCCGCGCGCGCTCGCGCGGCTCGCCACCGCGCCGGGCACGCTCGGGCTCGCCCGCGCGTACGTGACGGGCGAGATCGAGGTCGACGGCGAGCTGTACCAGCTGCTCGACGCGATGGCCGACGTCACGATGCACGGGCTCACCCGCGCGGAGCAGCTGGCGCTGGCGCGGCGGATGCTGCCCATCTGGTTGAAGCACCGCCAGCCGATCCCGGAGCTCGAGTACCGCCCGCCGCGCGGGCGGCTGCACTCGAAGCTGCGCGACAAGCGGGCCATCTCGCACCACTACGACGTCTCCAACACGTTCTACGAGTGGGTTCTGGGCCCGTCGATGGCCTACACGTGCGCGGTCTTCCCGACCGCGGACGCCACGCTCGAGGAGGCGCAGGCGGCCAAGCACGAGCTGGTGGCGCAGAAGCTGGCGCTGAAGCCGGGGATGCGGCTGCTCGACGTCGGGTGCGGCTGGGGTGGCATGGTGATGCACGCCGCGAAGGAGCACGGCGTCAAGGCGCTGGGCGTCACGCTGTCGAAGAACCAGGCGGAGTGGGCGCAGCGGGCGATCGAGGAGCGCGGGCTCGGCGACCTCGCCGAGGTGCGTCACCTCGACTACCGCGACGCGCCGGAGTCCCAGTTCGACGCGATCAGCTCGATCGGGCTCACCGAGCACATCGGTCTGGGCCAGCTGCCGGCGTACTTCTCGTCGCTGCACGCGCGGCTGCGCCCGGGCGGGCGGTTGCTCAACCACTGCATCACGCAGCCGCGCACGCCCACCAAGAAGAAGATCGACCCGTTCATCGGCCGGTACGTGTTCCCGGACGGCCAGCTGGAGCCGATCGGGCTCCTGGTCAGCGAGATGAACGACGCCGGCTTCGAGGTGCGGCACGAGGAGAACCTCCGCGAGCACTACGCGCTCACCCTCAAGGGCTGGTGCGACAACCTGGAGGAGCACTGGGAGGAGGCCGTCGCCGAGGTCGGGCTGGGCCGCGCGAAGGTGTGGCGGCTCTACATGGCGGCGTCGCGGCTCGGGTTCGAGCGCGACAACATCCAGCTGCACCAGGTGCTGGGGGTGAAGCTCGAGGAGCACGGCCGGTCGGGGTTCCCCCTGCGCGGTTGGTGACAGGAGAATCACGGAGTGCCCGACCGGCTCTCCACGCTCGACGCCTCGTTCCTCTTCGCTGAAGACCGCACCACCGCGATGCACGTCGGCGGGGTGATGACGTTCGAACAACCGGCTGACGGCCCGTTCGACGTCGCTGCGTTCACGGCGCTGATCGAGGAGCGGTTGCACCTCGTGCCGCGCTACCGGCAGAAGGTGCGCACGGTGCCGGGCGGGCTGGGGCTGCCGGTGTGGGTGGACGACCCCGAGTTCGACATCGACTACCACGTGCGGCACACAGCACTCGCCGCGCCGGGCACGCCGGCTGTGCTGCGCGAGCTGGTGGGGCGGCTGCTGGTGCGCCAGCTCGACCGCAGCCGCCCGCTGTGGGAGGTCAACGTCGTGGAGGGGTTGGCGGACGGCGGGTTCGCCGTTGTCACGAAGACCCACCACGCGATGGTCGACGGGCTCGCCTCGATGGACATCGGGGCGGCCCTGCTGGACCTCACCCCGGTCCCGCGGGCCACACCGGCGCAGGAGTGGCGGCCGGCGCCGGAGCCGTCCGGGTTGGCGCTGGCTGCGACGGCGACCGTGGACCTGCTGCGGCGGCCGTGGACGGCGATCGAGCTGGCCGGTGAGACCGCCGGCCGGGCCGTCACCGACGTGCGGGCCACCGCCGACGCCGTCACCCGCACGGTCGGCGGAGTGCTGTCGGCCGGGCGCCGGGCAGCGGCGTCGCGGCCCGTCGGGGCGCTCAACGCGGCGACCGGCCAGCAACGCCGTTACGGCACGCTGCGCACGACACTCGCCGACCACCGCACGGTGCGCAAGGCCCACGGCGGCACCGTCAACGACGTGATCCTGGCGGTCGTCACCGGTGGGCTGCGCCGGTTCATGATCAGTCGGGGCGAGCCGCTGACCTCGTCGACGCAGGTGCGCGCGATGGTGCCGGTGAGCGTGCGCACGCGGGCCCGCGAGACCGGCACGATCGGGCCCGCCGGCAACAACATCTCGGCCTACCTGGTGGACCTGCCCGTCGCGCAGACCGATCCGGTCGAGCGGCTGCGGATGCTGCGCGAGGCCATGGAAGGCCACAAGCGCGGCGGCCAGGCGATCGGCGCGGCCACCCTGATGGGCCTGGTCGGGCTGGCGCCGCCGGTGCTGCACAGCCTCGGCGCGCGCATGGCGAGCCGGTTCTCCAGCAACTTCTACAACGTGCTGGTCACCAACGTGCCCGGCCCGCCCCGGCCGCTCTACGCGATGGGCGCCCGGATGGTCGAGATGTACCCCGTGGTGCCGCTGGGCGGGCGGCAGGCCGTCGCCATCGGCATCACGTCCTACGACGGGCACGTGCACTACGGCCTCACCGCCGACCGCGATGCCATGCCCGACGTGGACGAGCTGGCCGAGTCGCTGGAGGAGGCGCTGGCCGAGCTCGTCGAGCGGTCGACCGCTACTTGACGATCGGCGGAGGCCCTTCCTTGAACACGGTGTAGGTGACGCGCAAGCTGACGTTGGACACCTGCGAGATGCACACCGTGTTGTCGTTCCCGTCGAGCTGGTCGATGTGGATGGCGCCGGCCATCAGGAACCCGAAGCCGCTGGGGGCGGCTGGCGTCCCGGGTGGCGTGAGCGGCCGGTTGCTCGGGTTGAGCTGCCAGCGGAACGGTTCGGTCACGTCCCAGGTGTGCGGGTCCACGCGGTTCCTCGCCGGGTTCGGGTCGCCCGAGTACGGGATCAGGCCGGGCGGCGGGCTCTTGATCCAGTCCACCGTCGGGAGTTTGATCTCGACGCAGCCGTTCGGCTTCTGCTCGGGCGAGCCACCGCCGCTGCTCCAGCACGGCGTGTCCTGGCCCAGCACCAGAGGGCAGAACGGTGCGGGCGACTCGTCGTAGGTCAGCTTCGCGTTGTCGATCCTGACCTGCGGGATCTGCCGCAGTGGGCTGTCATCGAAGTCCAGAGCCACCTGGAAGTTGGTGGCGCCGCAGCGGGTGCCTGCGGGGAGTTCGGTGTTCCCGAATCCGACGGTGCCGCGCAGCGGCCCGGGGAATGCTCCGCGATTGTCGCGGCAGCCTCCCCAGAAGTCCTCGAACGTGTTCTGCTGGCCGGCGAAGCGTGACGTCCGCACGCCCAGCGTGAGGGTGTGCTGGCCTGGCGAGGCGAAGTCCGGGACGGTCGGCGTCACCACTGGCGTCTTGGGCAATGTGAGCGGGAGCAACGATCGGGCGATGTTCGGCGCCGGCCGTGGCCGATCGGCCGGAGCGCCGGGCTTCGACTCCAGTGGTGCCATGCCCGCCGCCTTGCCCATCTCGCCGCCGGCCGGGCAGGGCTCGCGCTCAACCGTGTTGTCGGCGAGCTTCGTCTCGGGGGTTCCGTCGTACGCCTTGGCCGGCGCAAGCGTCGCTCGGACCTTGACCCCGGGCCGGCAAGCGGAGGCCAGGGTGTAGACGACGTCGTCGACCTCGTCGTAGTACCGATCGTTCTTGTTGTAGTCCGGCGTCCCGGGCACGTTGAGGTCGCTGACCGGCAGCGTCACCCGAGAGCCGGCTTCCGGGGGAATCGCCTCGACCTCGACCGACGTGTTCTGGGACCACGAGGGCCCGACATTGGTCGCCCGGACGATGACCTTGCTCTGGTCGGCCGGATCCACTCCCACGATCTCGATCTTGACGTCGGGCACGGGGGTGTCCGCCAGTGCCGGCGTCGCGGCCAGCAGAGACGCCGACACCAGCAGCGCCCCCGCAGCGAATCGGACTCGACGCATCATCTCGCCGCCTTTCGGGCATCTCACGCCAATCGGCCTGACGGTGACACGCCTCGGGACGACGGACGCAGGTAGTCGGCTACCTGCTTTTCGGGACCGCGGTGGAGGCTCAGCCGTACGCGAAGAGGGTGAGGAGGCGGGGGCCGTCCAGGAACGTCGTGATCGCCGTGATCCTCCCGCCCGCCGTCTCCAGGACGACCAGCGCCTCCGGCTCGTACACCCCGCCGCGGCGGGCCGCTGTGGTCAGCCAGAAGGCGGGGGAGCCGTTCGCCACCGTCGGGACGAGGCGGGTGACGCGGCCGGGCCGGCGCGCCGCCACCAGCACCTCGCGGGCTGCGGCGACACCGCGCACCGACCACTCGTGCGGCGGCATCGCCACGACCACGTCGTCGTGCAGGAGGGCGACCAGCGCCGTGACGTCGTCCTGCTCGACGGCGCGGCGGTAGCGGACGAGCAGGTCCTGCTGGACGGGGTCGTCGGGCCGCAGCGGCTCGGTCGCGGCCGGTGCGGCGGCGGCCAGCGCGGCGCGGGCCCTGGCCAGGGTGCTCGCCGCGCCGGACGTGGTCGTGTCCAGCACGTCCGCGACCTCGGCGACGGACAGACCGGCCACGTCGCGCAGCAGCAGGGCGGCGCGCTGCCGCGGCGGCACCTGCTGCAGGGCCGCGACGTAGGGGAGCCGCAGGGTGGTCGGGTCGCCGCCGGCGTCCTGGACGTGGTCGTCGGGCACCGGCAGCACGAGCTGGCCGGGCACGAGGCCCCCGGCCGTCGGCAGAACCCGCGGCGCGGCGCCGCGCAACACGTCGAGGCACACGGAGGTGGCGATGCGGTACAGCCACGTGCGCCGCTGCGCGCGGAACCGGTCGTGGTGCAGCGACGCCAACAGCAGCGTCTCCTGCACCGCGTCCTCGGCGACGAACGCCGACGCCACCATGCGGTAGCAGAACCCGGTCAGCTCGAGGCGGTGCGCTTCGATCGAGGTCGCATGCAGCTCGTCCAGCAGTACCGACATGTCCGCTCCCTCGTCGTGTCGGGGATAGGACCGGCGGCGGGCGCTGAACTCATCGGTGGTCCGCCACCGAGTTGCGGTGGGGGGTTGCGGTGATCAAGGGCAAAGTGTTGCTTGTTGATCTTCCCGGACGACGTTCTGCCCTTGATCACCGTCACTTCCACCGCCGCGGGGCTGGGCACCGCTGGGCCGGGGGATGTCGGGGTCGCGGTGCCCTGGAGGTGGGGGGTCGAACGGGGGGCGGCCGTGCGATTGTGCGGTGATCAAGGGCAAAGTGTTGCTTGTCGATCTTCCTGAACGACGTTTTGCCCTTGATCACCGTCACCTGCACCGCCGCAGGGCTGGGCACCGCTGGGCAGAGGGGTCGCCGCGCTCTGGTGGTGGGGTTGAACTGTGTCGGCCGTGCTCTTGCGCGGTGATCAAGGGCAGAGTGTTGCTTGTCGATCGTTCCGAACGACATTTTGCCCTTGATCACCGCAACCGCGACCGCCACCGCGACCGCCGCGGGGCTGGGCCGCTCCGCGCCAGGGTCGTTCGTTGATCATGGGCAAAACGTCGCTTGTCGATCTCTCCGGACGACGTTTTGCCCATGATCAACGCCAACTCCCGGCGGGCGGTCGCGGCCGCAGCGCGCCGCGTCGGCTCACGCGTTCGGTCCGGGAGCGGGCAACCGGTGCCTGGTCGTCAGCTCGGGGTGATCAGGTGATCGAACTCGCCCTTCTTCGCGCCGTCGAGCCAGGCCGCGAACTCCGCCTCGGTGAAGCGGAGGGTGGGGCCGGCGCCGGCGTCCTTGGTGTCGCGCACCTCGATCATCCCGGCGTGGCGGCGCTGCTCGACGCACTCGCCGCCGTTGCTGCCGCTGCGGCTCGCCTTGATCCAAGGCGTGTCATTCATGCTGCTTCCTCCAGTCCTCGATGGGGAGCGACTTCGCGGCGACCAGGTCGAACACGAACTCGTACTCGGCGCGCTCGCGAGGCGTGTCCACGTATCGGGCGCCGTAGTACGGCATCTCGACGTAGGCCACGGAGGGATCATCAGGGTCGTCGAAGTCCATGAGCCGGAAGGTGCCGCTGCTGGGGTAGGCCCCCGCCGCGAACGGCAGCACCCGGATCGAGACGTTCGGCCGCGCGGCCTGCGAGACCAGGTGATCGACCTGGGCACGCATCACGTCAGCCGATCCCACCACCATCGTCAGCGCGCTCTCGTGCAGGACGATGTCGATCTGCCCACCGCGCTCCAGCACCCGTCGCTGGCGTTCCATGCGGAACTCGACCCGCTTCGCGATCACCGACTCGTCCAGCCGTGGATCGGCCTGGAAAGTGGCCCTGGCGTAGTCGGGTGTCTGGACCAAGCCATGCACCAGCCCGGGCTCGAACGACCTGATCCTCGACGCGATCGCTTCGAGGCTCGCCGCCAGCCCGAACCAGTCCGGAACGACCGACTCCCCGAAGACCTCCCACCAGTCGTCCTGCTGTGTGCCGGGCGCCATGGCGGCGAGGGCGTCCGTCGACGCCGCGTCGACGCCGTAGAGCCAGCACAGCGCGCGAACGTCCGCCACCCGGACCGGGCCCTTGCCGGTCTCGATCCGGCTGATCTTCGCCTTGCTGCCGAGTCCGGCCTCCGTGACGTCGATGACGTCCTTCCCCGCCGCGAGCCGCAGCTGGCGCAGCTTGGCGCCCAGCTGGCGGCGCACGACGACGGAGCCTCCTCCGGTCATGGTCACCTCCACAGTGTTTCACCTTGGAACAGGTGCGTCGATCGGCAACCCCTTGCGGAATCGCGCTACGCAACCGTGGGCGTGAGTGTTCCAGAATGCGCCGTTGCGCCGAGGCGTTTCTCGCTCGAAAGTGACTGCATGTTCCGCCGCCAGAAGCCCACGGCCCCGCGCGTGCGGCCGGCCTTCGTCGAGCTGACCGACGCCCGCAGCGGCGTCTCCCACGTGATCAGCGAGCCGCTCTACGCCGAGGGTCTGGCCACGCGGGCCGGCACCTTCACCGTGGTCTGCCAGGCCCGCGTCCTACCGGCGCCGATGACCGCGGGGCCGGGCGCGCCGTGTCCCACCTGCCACACGCACATGCGGGTGCTCCGCTTCTGATGCGACATACGCGATCAGCCCGGGCACCGCGGCTCGCACCATGCCCAGCATGACGGCGAAGGCGTCGGGCCCGTACCCGTACGGGTCGGGGATCTCCGCGCCCGGCGGAGCCGCGGGATCGAACGAGCTGAGCAGCCGGATGCGCTCCGGCGGAGCACCGAGGTGGCGCAGCGCGCGGACGTGGCTGTGGTCGAGCGCGACGACCAGGTCGGCGGCCAGCTCGGCCGGGCCGACCTGCCGGGCGACGTGCTCGGTGGGGTACCCGGCGGCCTGCAGCACAGCCACCGAGCGCGGATCGGCCGGCTCGCCCACGCGCCACGGCCCGATGGCCGCGCTCGACACGTCCACCGCCAGCCCGGCGCGCGCCGCCTCGGCCGCGAAGACCTTCTCGGCCACGGGGGAGCGGCAGATGTTGGCGGTGCACACGAACACCACGCGATAGGTCACGGTCCCGATCAGCTCAGGAGCGCCCGCGCCGCGTCGCCGGCCTGTCGCCCGTACGCGCCGCCGAAAAGCACCGCGTGCACGAGCAGCGGGAACAGCTGGTGCAGCGGCACCCGGGCCTCCCACCCGGCGGCGAGCGGGGCCACCTCGCCGTAGCCGGCGAGCACCGTGTCCAGGTACGGGAAGCCGAAGAGGGCCAGCATCGCGAGGTCGGTCTCGCGGTGCCCGCCGTGCGCGGCGGGGTCGATGAGGGTGGCGCCGTCGGCCGTCCACACGACGTTGCCGGACCACAGGTCGCCGTGCAGCCGCGCGGGCGGTTCGAGCGGGCCGGCGAGGTCGTCGATGCGCTCGCACACCTGCTCGACGGCCTCCTGGTCGGCGACGTCGATCGCCCACTCGTCGCGGGCCGAGCGCAGGTAGGGCAGCACGCGGTCGCCCACGTACCAGGCCGGCCACTCCCGCGCCGGCTCGTTGACCATCGGGGCGGCACCGATCGCCGCGACCGTCGGGCCGCCCGGCGGCGCCGAGCCGAACGCCGGAGCGCCGGCCGCGTGCATGTAGGCCAGCGCCCTGCCGAACCTGTGCGCCGCCTCCGGGTCGGGGCCGACGTCGTCGAGGTAGGGCAGGACGAGCCGGTCGGCGCTCGCCTCCAGCACCGGGACGATCGGCGGGCCGCCGGGGACGGACAGCCACGCCAGCCCGGCCGCTTCGGCGCGGACGTCGCCGTGCTTGACGAACACGCGACGACCGTCGCCCGCCCGCTCCAGCTCCGACGACATCGTGATCAGACCCGGGCGCGCACGTGGTCGAGCAACCCGGGCACGGCGGCCCGGATCATCGCGAGCACGTCGGCGAACCCGTCGGGGCCGCCGTAGTAGGGATCGGGCACGTCGCCGTCGTTCTGCGCCCCCTCGAACGCCGCCTCGAACGTGCGCAGCAGCCGCACCCGTTCCGGCTCGGGGACCCGCTGCTGCAGCGCCCGGCGGTGCCCGTTGTCGAGCGCGACGATCAGGTCGGCGCCCAGGTCCTCGGCGTCGACCTGGCGCGCGACGTGATCGACGGGGTAGCCGGCCGCCGCGAGCGTGGCGGCGGCCCGCTCGTCCATGGCCTCCCCGGCGTGCCACGCGCCGGTGCCGGCACTCCTGACCCGCACCTGCTCGGCCAGCCCGGCGTCGGCGAGGGCCGCCGCGAACACCTTCTCGGCCATGGGGGAGCGGCAGATGTTGCCGGTGCAGACGAACACCACGTCCAACAGGCTGTCCTTCCGATGCGGGTGTGCGGTGTCAAGTCTGAACCATCCGACCTCGCACACCGCCCGACGGGCTGACCGTAGGGTGATCACATGGACAGCGGCGCCGATCCCCTGCGGCACCACGGCGACGTCGACGCGGCCCCCGGCCTGCTCGACTTCGCCGTCAACGTGCAGGGTTCAGGGCCGCCGCGCTGGCTGCGCGACCGCCTCGCCGCCACCCTCGACGACCTCGGCCGCTACCCGTCCGCCGAGCACGACGCGCGGGCCCGGGCCGCTGTGGCCGCCCGGCACGGCCGCCGGCCCGACGAGGTGCTGGTGCTGGCCGGCGCCGCCGAGGGCTTCGCGCTGCTCCCCGCGCTGCGGCCGCGGCTGGCCGCCGTCGTGCACCCCGGGTTCACCGAGCCGGAGCTGGCCCTGCGCACGGCCGGCGTGCCGGTCGTGCACGTCTTCACGGACGCCGCGGACGGGCACCGGCTCGACCCGGCCGCCGTCCCCGCCGGCGCGGATCTGGTCGTGGTCGGCAACCCCACCAACCCGACGGGCGTGCTGCACCCGGCGGAGACGCTGCGCGCGCTGCTCGCACCCGGCCGCACGGTCGTCGTCGACGAGGCGTTCGCCGACGCGGTACCGGGGGAGCCGGAGTCCGTCGCGGGGGAGTCCGCGCCCGGGCTGCTGGTCCTGCGCAGCCTCACGAAGACGTGGGGTCTGGCCGGCCTGCGCGCCGGCTACGCGCTGGGCGCGCCGGAGGTGCTGGCCCGGCTCGGCCACGCCCGGCCGCACTGGCCGGTGTCGACGCCGGCGCTGGAAGCGGTCGTCGCGTGCAGCGAGCCCGCTGCCGTCGCCGAGGCCGAGCTGGCCGCGCACCGGCTCGTCGCGGCCCGGGCCGAGCAGGCGGCCGCGCTGGCCGCCGTCCCCGGAGTCCGGGTGCTGCCCGGCACCGCGCCCTACCTGCTGCTCCGCCTGCCGGACGGGCACGGCGAGCGGGTGCGGCTCGCCCTGCGCACGGCCGGCATCGCGGTCCGCCGCTGCGACACCTTCCCCGGCCTGGACGCCGATCACCTGCGGGTGGCCGTGCGGCCGGCCCCGCAGGTGGCGCGGCTCGTGCTGGCCCTGTCCGAAGCGCTGGCCGGGGTGCGCGCATGACGACCGTCGGCGACGTGATCGCCGCCCTCGAGGCCGCCTACCCGCCGGCGCTGGCCGCCGACTGGGACGCCGTCGGCCTGGTGTGCGGTGACCCGGCCGACGAGGTGCGCTCGGTGCTGGTCGCAGTCGATCCGGTCGCGGCGACGGTGGCCGAGGCCGTCGAGGCGCAGGCGCAGCTGCTGGTCACCCACCACCCGCTGCTCCTGCGCGGCGTGCACGGCGTCGGCGCCGACACGCCGAAGGGGGCGCTGGTGCACCGCCTGGTGCGGGCCGGCGCGGCCCTGTTCACCGCGCACACCAACGCCGACTCCGCCGATCCCGGGGTGTCCGACGCGCTGGCCGCGGCCATCGGGCTCACCGTCGAGGGGCCGTTGCAGGCGGTGCCGGAGCAGGAGCTGGACAAGATCGTCACGTTCGTGCCGGTCGGTCCGTCGATCACCGCCGTGCACGAGGCGCTGGCCGACGCCGGGGCAGGGCGGATCGGCGACTACAGCCACGCGTCGTTCGCCAGCGCCGGCACCGGCCAGTTCAAGCCCCTGACCGGCGCGAACCCGGCGATCGGCGAGGTCGGCCGGCTGGAACGGGTCGCCGAGACCCGCCTGGAGATGGTGCTGCCGCGGCACCGGCGCAGCGCCGTCGTCGCCGCGCTGCGGGCCGCGCACCCGTACGAGGAACCGGCGTTCGACGTGCTGGAGCTGGCGCCGATCCCGTCCGCGCGCGGACTCGGGCGCATCGGCGTGCTCGCCGAGCCGGAGCCGCTGGCGGCCTTCACCGAGCGGGTGGCCGCCGCGCTGCCGGCGACCGCGTGGGGCGTGCGGGCCGCCGGCGACCCGGGCCGGCCGGTGCAGCGGGTCGCGGTCTGCGGCGGTGCCGGCGACTCCGCGTTGGGGGCCGCCGCCGCTGCCGGCGTCGACGCCTACGTGACCGCCGATCTGCGCCACCACCCCGCCGCCGAGCACCTGCTCGCCCACCCGTCCGGCCCGGCGCTCGTGGACGTCGCCCACTGGGCGTCCGAGTGGCCGTGGTGCGAGCAGGCGGCCGCCGTCGTCCGCGCGGCGACGGACGGTAGCGTCGACGTTCGCGTCTCCACCCTGCGCACCGATCCGTGGACCCTCGGGAGGACCTGAACGTCATGAAGGCCGATCCCGCTGTCCAGCGCACCCTGCTGACGCTCGCCGACCTCGACAAGGAGCTCACCCAGCTCGCCCACCGGCGGCGCAACCTGCCCGAGATCGGGCAGCTCGTCGAGGCCGAGGCAGCGGTGCGCACGGCGAAGGACAAGCTCGTCGAGGTCGAGACCGCCGCGGGCGACCTGGACCGCGACATCCGCCGCATCGAGCGCGACGTCGAGGGCGTGCGGGCGCGCACTGAGCGCGACCGCAACCTGCTCGCCGGCGCCGGGATCGGCGCCAAGCAGGCCGTCGACCTGCAGCACGAGCTGGAGACCCTGCAGCGCCGGCAGAGCGTGCTGGAGGACGAGCAGCTGGAGATCATGGAGCAGCGCGAGGCGGTCGGTGCCGACGTCGAGCACTCGCAGGTGGCGCTGGCCGCCGCCGAGCAGGCCGTCACCGACATCACGCAGCGCCGCGACACGGCGTTCGCCGACATCGACGCCGCCGAGTCGGGCCGCCGCCGCGACCGGGAGAGCGTGGTCGCGGGCATCCCCGCCGACCTCGTCGACCACTACGAGAAGCGGCGCGCGAAGGGCGGCATCGGCGCGGCCCTGCTGCTGGCGCGGCGCTGCCAGGCGTGCCGGCTCGAGCTGGACCGCACGGCCATCGCAGCGCTCAAGGCCGCCGCAGCCGACGAGATCGTGCACTGCGAGGAGTGCGGCACCATCCTCGTGCGGACGCCGGAATCGGGCCTGTGAAAGTAGTTGTCGAGGCCGACGGCGGCTCGCGCGGCAACCCCGGGCCAGCCGGCTACGGCGCCGTCGTCATCGATGCCGCCACCGACGAGGTGCTCGCCGAGCGCGCGGCCGGCCTCGGCACCACCACCAACAACGTCGCCGAGTACCAGGGCCTGATCGCCGGCCTGCAGGCGGCGGTCGAGCTGGGCGCCACCGCCGTCGAGGTGCGGATGGACTCCAAGCTGGTCGTCGAGCAGATGGCCGGGCGGTGGAAGGTCAAGCACCCGTCGATGCAACCCCTCGCCACGCAGGCGAAGGAGCTGGTCGCGCAGCTGGACGCCGTCACGTTCACCTGGGTGCCCCGAGCCCGCAACGCCCGCGCCGATGCACTGGCCAACCGGGCCATGGACGAGCAGGCCGGAATCGCCGCGCCCGAGCCCGCCGTCGTGGCCTGGACCGGCCAGGTCGGCGTGCCGACGCGGATGCTCCTGCTGCGGCACGGGCAGACCGCGCTGTCGGTGGAGCGCCGCTACTCCGGCCACGGCGACCCCGAGCTCACCGAACTCGGCCAGGCCCAGGCCGCCGGCGCCGCGGCCCGGCTCGCGGCGGAGACCGAGATCGCGGCCGTCCTCACCTCGCCGCTGCGGCGGGCCGTTGCGACGGCGGAGGCGGTGGCGGCGGCCACCGGCGCACCGCTCGTCGTCCGGCAGGGACTCATCGAGACCGACTTCGGCGCGTGGGAAGGCCTGACCTTCGCCGAGGCGCGCGAGCGCGACCCCGAGGTGCACGGCCGCTGGCTCGGCGACGAGCACGCCGCCCCGCCCGGCGGGGAGAGCTTCGCCGCCGTCGGACGCCGCGTGGAGGCCGAGCGGCAGGCGATCCTCGCCGAGTACCCGGGGCAGACCGTGGTGGTGGTCAGCCACGTGACCCCGATCAAGATGCTGCTGCGCACCGGCCTGGACGCCGGCCCGTCCCTGCTCTACCGGCTGCACCTGGACCTGGCGGCCCTCTCCGAGGTGCGGTTCTACCCCGACGGCGGGGCGAGCGTGCGGCTGGTGAACGACACCCACCACGTGCCGGCCTGAGCGTCACAGCCGCCGCACCCCCTCGGGCGTGCTCAGGAACGTCCCGCGCACCGCGACACCGGCGCCGCCGCAGGCGGTCCGCAGCGCCGCGGCCCAGGCGAGGTCGGCCGCCAGCACCTCGTCCGGCCCGTGCCGCTCCAGCGTGAGCAGGACCGAGCCGCCGGCGAGATGGTCCCGGAGTCCGGTGAGGACGTGCTGCAGGCCGCCGATCAGTGCAGGCGTGGGTGCGGGCGGCAGGTCGTCGACCGGCATGACGACCGGTGACTGGAGCCCGTCCCCGTCGACGAACATGAGCCAGAGCCTGCGCTGAGCAGCAGCGTTGCCGACCAGCTCACGGACGCGGTCGAGCCCGTCGTCGTCGACGCGGAGGGCGGGGAGATCGGAGTGTCGGATCATGCGGGGAAGGATCCGGCGGTCCCCGCGGGCCGTGGGGCCGTTCGCGGAACCTCGTCATCGAACGGTTCGACGTCAGATCGGGGCGCTGCGGTTGCGAACGGTGCCGCGCGGGTGTCCACTCCGACACGATCGAGTGAGGGAGGTCACCCATGGCTACCACCAGCGCCGCCGACGTCGCCGGCCAGCGTCGCCGGGCCGTCATCGCGAGCACGGTCGGCACCACCATCGAGTGGTACGACTTCTTCCTCTACAACACCGCGGCCGCGCTGGTGTTCGGGCAGTTGTTCTTCGGCTCGTCCGCCGTCGGCGGGACGCTGCTGGCGTTCAGCACCCAGTTCGTCGGGTTCGCCGCCCGGCCGGTGGGCGCCGCCCTCTTCGGCCACTACGGCGACCGGCTCGGCCGCAAGCGGATGCTCGTCGCGACGCTGCTCCTCATGGGCGTCGCCACGGTGCTCATCGGCTGCCTGCCGACCTACGCGACGATCGGCGTGGCGGCCCCGATCCTGCTGACCATCCTGCGGATCGCGCAGGGCATCGGCGTCGGCGGCGAGTGGGGTGGCTCGGTGCTGATGTCCATGGAGTGGGGCACGCGCAAGCAGCGCGGGCTCATGGCGTCGTGGCCGCAGATGGGGGTGCCGCTGGGCCTGCTGCTCGGCACCGGCGTGGTGTCGTTGATGGCCGGGCCCGGGTTCCTCGAATGGGGGTGGCGGGTGCCGTTCCTGCTCAGCGCAGTGCTCATCGGCGTCGGGCTGTGGGTGCGGCTGTCGGTGCTGGAGAGCCCGGCGTTCACGCGGGTGATCGAGCAGAAGGCGATCGCGACGATGCCGGTGGTGGACGTCTTCCGCAAGCAGTGGGCCGACGTGCTCAAGGCGATGTTCGTGCGCACCGGCGAGCAGGCCCCGTTCTACCTGTTCACGTCGTTCGTGCTGGTGTACACGACCAGCACGCTGAAGCTGCAGCGCGTCGACGTGCTGCTCTACCTGATGCTGGCGGCCGGGCTCGGGCTGGTGTCCGTGCCGCTCTTCGGGTACCTGTCCGACCGCTTCGGCCGGCGGCTCGTCTACGGCGCGGGCGCGGTGCTCACCGGGCTGTTCGCCTTCCCGTACTACGCGCTGCTCGACACCAAGGTCGGCGGGCTCATCGCGCTCGCGATGGTGCTCAGCCTGCTGTTCCACGACATGATGTACGGCCCGCAGGCGGCACTGATCTCCGAGAGCTTCGGCACCGAGGTCCGCTACAGCGGCGCCGGGCTGGGCTACCAGCTCGCGTCGGTGATCGCCGGTGGTCCTGCACCGCTGATCGCCACCGCCATCCTCGGCGGCACCAAGAGCACCACCGGAATCTCCTGGTACATCATCGGCTGCGTCGTGGTCACGCTGATCGCGCTGGCGCTGATGCGGCCACGGCCGGCGGAACTGGACGCGCACTTCGACCAGGCGTCGGAAGGGGTGCCTACGTGAGCAGCAGGTAGCCGCCGACCGCGACCCCGAGCACCACGACGGACCAGCGCAGCACGTTCTCCGAGAGCCGGCGGGCGAGCCGGGCGCCGACGTAACCGCCGAGCAGCGTCATCGGTGCGAGCACGGCCACCGCCGTCCACACCACCGGCGCGCCCACGGCGAAGATCACCACGGTGACCGTGGCCACGATCAGCGAGAGCACGCCCTTCGTCGCGTTGAGGCGCACCAGGCGGTCGTGCGTGCACAGGGCCAACGTCGCGACGAGGATCACGCCGAGCGCGCCGCCGAAGTAGCCGCCGTAGACACCGGCCAGGAACATGGCCGGCAGCAGGACGGCGTTGCGGTCCGGGCCGCCCTCCGCCGGTGCGCCCACCCAGCGGCGGATCGACGGCTGCAGCGCCAGCAGCGCGCTGGCCAGCAGCACCAGCACCGGCACGACGGCGTCGAACACCGCACCGGGCAGCACGAGCAGCAGCAGGCACCCGACCGCCGACCCGACGGCAGAGACGACGCCGGTCAGCACCAACCGCCGGCCCTGACCGGGCAGCTCCTGCTGGGTGCCGGCCACGACACCGACGTAACCGGGCCACTGCGCCACCGAGTTGGTGACGTTCGCCGTCAACGGCGGGAACCCGACGGCGAGCAGGGCCGGGAACACGATCAGCGAGCCCCCGCCCGCCACCGCGTTGACCCCACCCGACACGAACCCCGCGATCACGAGGAAGGCCAGGGAGGCTGGGGACATGTCGAGCACGGAGGAACGCTAGTCGGTGGTCAGGGACTACCGTCGGGATGGTGACCGCATCCACGCCCGAAGGGGGCGACGAAGTCTGCTGGCTCAACCGTCTCTGCCCGGAGTGCGGCGCGATGCCCACCGAGGACGTGCGCGTGTGCTGGCGCTGCGGCGCACCCTTGCCCGAGTGCGACCCCGAGGACGAGTGACGGGCCCGTGAGCCGCTAGGCTGGTGACGCGGACGAGCTGGCCGGGCGGCCGCGACGGCGAGCGATCGCCGCCGAGGAAAGTCCGGACTCCGCAGGGCAGGGTGGTTGCTAACGGCAACCCGGGGTGATCCGCGGGACAGTGCCACAGAGAACAGACCGCCCCGCGCGCGAGTGCGGGGTAAGGGTGAAACGGTGGTGTAAGAGACCACCAGCACCCCGGGTGACCGGGGTGGCTCGGTAAACCCCACCCGGAGCAAGACCAAGAGGCGCCGCCCCGGCGGCGCTGCGCAGGCGTTCGAGGGCGGCCCGTCCGAGTCTGCGGGTAGGTCGCTCGAGCCCGTCGGTGACGGCGGGCCTAGATGGATGGTCGCCGAACGGAGCCCCGCGAGGGGCCCGGGAACAGGATCCGGCTTACAGGCCAGCTCGTCCGCCCCGACCCGCTGACCTGCAGCGACAACGCAGGTGATCCTTCTTCTGACACGAGATTGACACAGGAGGGTGTGGATCAGGGTCTGACTGATCCACTGCGGGAACGGCTCGCGGAACCTCTGTGACCGTTGCGGCTCCGCAGCGGGGGCGCCGCAGGTCGAGGACGGATCGTTCGAGATCAGCCGGCGGTGCCTCAGAGCGTCGGCGCCTGCGATCGCGATGTAGATGAGACCGGCCGCACCGCCGCGGCTCGACGCGGGGTAGGAGGTGGCCGGTCGCTTGGTTGCAGTACCGCGTCGACAGCATCTCGGGTCCGGTCGTCGGAGTCCGGCCAGAGGTGGGCGTAGGTGTCCAGCGTCTCGGCGGCGGTGGCGTGGCCGAGGCGGTGTTGCACGGTCTTGACCGACTCGCCGTGTCGGATCAGTAGTGAAGCGTAGTAGTGGCGCAGGTCATGGAATCCGGTGCGGGGCGGGGCGCCGGCTGCTTTGACCGCGGGCCGCCAGACTTCTCGCGAGAACGCCGTGCGGCGGATCGCGTCGCCGTGCTCGTCGGTGAACAGCAGTCGGGCCGGGTGGGTGATGGGAAATCGGTCGAGGTGCCGGCGCAACTCGCGCACCACTGTGTCCGGAAGCGGAACGGTGCGATGTGACGCTGAGGTCTTGGGCGGTCCGAAGAACGGTGCTCTGCGCGGTAGCAGTATCAGCTGCTTCTCGACGCGCAGAGACCGCTCGTCGAAATCGATGTGATCGAGATCGAGACCGAAGCACTCGCCCTGCCGCAGGCCGGTTCCCGCGGCGAGGATGATCAGTGCTCGGTACCTGTCGGGCACTGCTGCGGCGAGGGCCAGCACGATCGGAGTCGCGAGCGGTTTGATCTGGACCGGGAGCTTCTTCGGGAGCCGAGTTCCTTCGCACGGAGATGTACTCACGAGGCGATCGCGGAGTGCGGCTTTGAAGATGGCAGCGACGATTCCGTGGATGACCTGCACGGTGGCGGGTGCCAACGTCTGGCTCAGGGTGGTGACCCAGTGCTGGATCTCGCTCGGTCGGATCGAGGCGAGGCGGCGGTCGCCGAACCTGGGGTAGACATGTCGGCGCAGGTGCGTCTCGACGTGGGCGCGTGTGGTCGGGCGATGCATCTGGATCTCGCGCCAGGACTCGGCGAACTGCCGGAAGGTGGTGGGATCGTTCGGATCCACGTAGTCGCCTCGTACGACGTCGGCGACGATCGTGGCGAGGAATCGTTCAGCGTCGACGCGTCGTGCAAAAGCGCGTCGTCGGCTGCGCCCGTCCGGGTCGCGCCATCGGGCATCCCAGGAGTGCCCACCGGCGCGCTTGCGCTTTGTGATGCTCCCCATCGGACCGCTCAGTCGTCATCGAGGGGCGGCCACGGAATGGTGGTGCTCGCGTTGCGCCGCGAACCATGCGCGTACCTCGTGCGGGTCGTACCGGACGTAGCGGCCCACTCGTCGTCCGGTGGGTCCGTAGCTGCGATGGCGCCACTGGTAGAGCGTCGCCTTCGGCACACGAAGGTACGAGGCCGTCTCCTCGGTGCCCCACAGTTCCTCAGACTCGTCGTCCATTGGCCCTCCTCGCGCCTTCTGACGAAGACGGAGGTTGGCGACCAAGATGTGCTGTTGCATGGCTGACACGTGGTTGCGGAGTGGCCGCCGCTGATCAAAGCATCTTGGGCCGGTTCGCGGGGCCCTCATAGGGTCTACGCGATGGCGACCGGTTCGTCGAATTGTCGCGCCTGGTGGCCGCGAAGAAGGTCGGTCTCCGGTGATCGGACCGTGGCCGCCTATCGCGGACGCCGCGCGCGAAAAGCATTGATTGTGTCGTTGCTGTGGCCGGCCAATTGCGCGCACCGTTCGGCGCAGAACGGGTGGGTGCGCCCCGAGAAGCGGTCGCATCCGTCGCCGACGCCGCCGGGGGCTCCGACGGGCAGGTCGACAAGGTCGCTGCTCATGCTGGGCATGCGGGGTTCACGCGGCGGGAGCGTAGCCAGGTCTCGAGGTTGGTGGCGCTGTAGATGATCCGGCGTAGTGACATCGTCACGAATGGTGGCGCCTTGCGGCGGGATGGGTCGAGCGCCATCGCCGCGTGGTGGAGGGATCGACGCCCAACGTCGCGGCGACGTCGTGCGTGCTCAGCCATCGTTCGTCAACGCTCATCTGGAATCCGCGCCGGACGCAACATTCACGTCGCCCGATCGTCCGCACGCGGTGGCCCGGTCTGTGGTTGACACGTGTTCGGCTGGTGGGCACGCGATGTCGTGACCGTGGTTGCTCTGGCTTCGACGCAACTGCGACGGGGGGCCTTGACCCTGGATCTTGGACACGCCGAATCCAGCAGCTGCTGGAGTGAGCGAGATGATCCAGAGCTATGGCCCGCAAGAACTACTCCGACGAGTTCCGTCGGCAGGCCGTCGAGTTGTACGAGTCCTCGCCGGGTGCGACGGTGCGTGGCATCGCCGAGGACCTGGGGATCGAACGCAGCACCCTGCGAGCCTGGCTCGACCTGTTCGGCACTGGCCGCAAGACCGCCGCGGACGGCACCGCGGCCCCCAGCCCACTGCGGGCCCGTGCCGTGAGCCGGCCACCGGCGGGTGCGCGGTCTGCTCTCGGTGAGCCAGAGACGCCGGAGCAGCGGCTGGCCCGGTTGGAGGCCGAGAACGCCGCGTTGCGCGCGGAGAAGACCAAGATCGAGACCGAGCGGGAGATCCTCCGTCAGGCGGCCAAGTATTTCGCCGGGGAGACGAACTGGTGAGCCGCTTCCAGTTCGTCGCCGAGGCGCGGTCGGGTCCAGCGCCGACAACGCGCTGGCCGAGTCGTTCAACGCCACCGTCAAACGAGAAGTCCTCCAAGACACCCGGACCTGGCCCGACGCCACCACCTGCCGACGCGAGTTGTTCCGCTGGCTGACCCGCTACAACACCCGACGCCGACACTCCTGGTGCCGCTACCAGACTCCGAACGCCTACGAGAACGCCTACGCAGCTACCGTCCCGGAAGCGGCGTAATCCACCCCCCGTGTCCACGAACCGGGGTCAAGGCCCGGGCATGCGGTCGACGCTCGCGTCGCAGCGCGGGACGGAGATCATTGTCGGACGCCGCGTCGTCGTCCGGTGGATCGCGGCCGCTCGATTACTAGCGGTGATCCCACCTGATCGGCGCAAGCTGTCGCGGCGTATCGGTCGGCTCTTCGACTTTCCCGAAGTCGGCGTCGACATGTCGGTCGGCGCGACACGCCTGGCGTCTGTCAGCGGGAGTTCGGCCGGCGGCCGCGCAACCGCAGGCCACGAGCCTGCCGCAACAGGTGGGCTCGAACCTTTGAGGCCGCTGGTCCCCACATGGTCTCCAGACGCCGCCGGACGTGATCTTCGAGCGACTCGGAAGACGATCACTCCATGATCGTGAGTTCTTTCGTGGTTGCCCAGGTCAAGGCAGGCAAAAGGTGGCATCTTGTAATACGGGGTATTGCCCCTTTCGCCGTCGGGATGACAGGGCTTGAACCTGCGACCCCTTGACCCCGAGTAGGGAGCGGTAATCGTTCGCACACGTCCGACGCGCATGCGCGCGTTCGTGGGGGAGCGTGACGGGTGTAGCCGGGTGGAACGTGCGGGGAGCTGGTCCCCATCCGGTCCCCGGACACGACCCTTGCACCTATGACCACGATGCGACCACTGTGCGCCCACGGGACGACCGTGCCGCGGATATGCAGGCCGGCTCGCCGCGTGTGCTGGTGGCCGAGGACGGCGTGAACAACGCAGGGCCGGCGACATCATCGTTGGTCTGCGCCCGATAGGCAGCGGCTGCGCTGGACGTTGACCCGGGCGCGGACAGGACCACCGCGCCACAAGATCACGAAGTCCGGCCGGAGCAACTAGAGACGAGTATGTCCTAACGGCGAGCCTGCCCGGGACGTGGCAGGAGGGTGTTGAAGATCCGTTTGTGACGACAGACCTCAACACCCTCCTGACCGCACTGTATGTCAAGATCGATGACTGGTTGGGCAGGCCTGCCCGGATCGGGCGGCCTCCGAAGCTGTCTGATGCCGAGTTGCTTACCTTGGCCGTGGCGCAGGTGCTGCTGGGTGTTCATTCCGAAGCGCGGTGGCTGCGGTTTGTGCCGCGAGCGCTGCCCGCAGCGTTTCCCTATCTGCCTGGCCAGTCCGGCTACAACAAGCGCCTGCGCGCAGCATTGCCGCTGATCAAGCGGCTGATCCGGGAACTGGCTGCCGACACCGATCTGTGGGCCGATCCGGTCTGGGTCGTGGATTCCAACCCGGTCGAGTGCGCCCGTTCCCGCCCGACCGCGAAACGGTCGAACCTGGCCGGGTGGGCCGGCTACAGCTACTGCCCCAGCCACTCCCGCTGGTTCTGGGGCCTGCGCCTGCATCTGGTCTGCACCCCGGCCGGGCTGCCGATCACCTGGGCACTGGCCGCTGTCAACGGCGCGCTGGATCTGGATCTGGATCTGGCCCACCTCGCGTGATCAGGCTGGCCCTGTGCTGGTCAGGAGGCGAGTAAGACTCGGTTGCGAAGGAGGTCGAAGTTGGCACGGCCATACATCTTGATCATTTGATGACGTTTCCCTCGACCGATCCTGAGCTGTGAGGCAGGGTCAGCCCGTTGCGGACCGCGTCGTAGTCGCGGCGCAGCCCGCGCACGAACTGGTGCAGGCGCGGTGGGTCATCGGCGTCGACGGCCGCCATCCAGGCGTCGAGCGGTCGCCGTGGCGGGCCGGTGAGCATCTGAGCGAACGCGGCGACGAGCGTGGAGGTGTCCTGCGGTGCGAGCAGGTGGCGAGCACCTGCTTGAGCTGGAGTTGCTGCCCCGGGTTACCACCCGACCGCCCAGCCGCGGAGGTCACCGGGCTCACCGACCTGGCTCTCTCGTCCGGCGAGGAAGCCGACGGCCAGCTGGCCGGCGAGGACCACCAGCAGCGTCACGAGGGAAACCGTCCAACTCCCCGTCCAATCGTGCAGCAGTCCGAAGAGGAACGGGCCGACCGACGCGATGAGGTAGCCCCCTCCCTGTGCCATGGCGGAGAGGCTCGCCGCCACCTGGGCGTTTCCTGCGCGCAGACTGATCACGGCCAGGTCGACGGAGAAGACAGTGAGGGAGACGCCGATCAGGACGGCCCAAAGCCACGACGGTCCGAGGGGATCGGTCAGCAGCCCGAGGACGCCCGCCAGCCCGCACACGGTAAGTGCCGCGATCCACCACCCCTGGTTGGGCTGCTTCACGGCAAGGGCGGGGACGACCATGCTGAATGGGACGGCAACGGCAGTAGTGATCGCGAGCATCAGCGCTCCGTAGGCCGCCGAGCTCCCGGCCCCGACGAAGACCTGCGGCATCCACTCCATCACTACGTATGCGACCAGTGACTGCGTCCCCATCAGCAAGGTCACGCGCCGCGCGACCCGGCTACGCGCGATCGGTACGGCCGGCCGGACTCCATCGGGTCGGGCCCGCCCGTCGTTCGGGGTGTGACGCGCCGTCGCCAGCCAGAACAGGAGCGCGAGCACCGCGAGCCCGCCCCACATGGCGAGCGCGCCACGCCAGCCGCCCATGAGCGCTGCGAGGGGCACCCCGCCCATGGCCGCGGCCGCCCCGCCGCCCTGCATGGCGGACGTGAAGAGCGCCGTCATCAGGCCGATCCTCAGCGGGAACGAGTCCTTGACCACGGCGGGAAGCAGGACGTTCGCGATCGCGATCCCGGTGCACGCCAGCGCCGTAGCACCCACGAAGAGCCACGCATCGCCGAGGGGTCGCAGCAGCAGGCCCAGGGCGAGCAGGCCGACCGCGAGCGAGACCGTCCGTGAACTGCCCAGACGTCGAACGATGCGGGGTGCCGTGAAGCCGATGAGCGCGAAGCACAACGTCGGCACGGTCGTCAGCGCGCTGGTCCAGATGCTCGGGGCGCTGAGAGCGGTACGGACGTCCTCCAGCACGGCTGACACGCTCGTCACCGCAGGCCGCAGATTCAGCGCGACCAGGACGATCGCGATCCCCAATCCGAGCGTTCCCTCCATGCGGGCCGTGGCCGGCGGCGACTCGACTGCGCCCGCGAGTTCAGTGCGGAGGCCGACGGCAAGGTCGTGCTCGAGCTGCTTCTCGGTTTCGCACACGTTTGCAGATCTCTTCGAGACGCGAGCGTTTTCGAACGAGAACCTTCTCTTAAGCATGCCTAACCTTACAAAGCTGCGTCGCTGGCTCAAGGAGACCGGATGTGGGATTCGGCACTTCGCGCGAGCCGCGTTGGTCGCCCTGCACCCCTCTCCGGCGTTGCCCCGCGTCCCCGTGTGTGCGGCGCACCGTAGTGCGGTCCGCAACTCGGAGGCTGTCCGGCGGAACTTGCTCGGCGAGGATGGCGTCGGGCCGATCAAGAAGGAAGCAAACGCGTCCTTGACCGAGTGCAATCGTTCTCGTACAGTTGCGCAACCGATGTCCGAAGAACCAGAGCGCGAGAAGGCCCGTCGGAGCTCTTCGAGCGTGGCGGACCGGGGAGATCCCCTCCGGTCCGGCTGTCTAATCGGCCTGCGCGTTCGCGGGCCGGCTCACCGAGGAGGTCCGCAGTGAAACCTGCGGCGTTCACTTACCATGCGCCACGCTCCCTCGACGAATGCGTCGAACTGTTGGGTCGACTCGACGCCGATGAGGTCAAGCTGCTGGCCGGGGGACAGAGCCTGGTGCCGCTGCTCAACCTCCGCTTGGCGCGGCCGGGGGTCGTCGTCGATCTCGGCCGGGTACCCGGGTTGCGCGGGATCCGTCTCGACGGCGGTGTCCTCCGTGTCGGAGCGATGACGACGCACGTCGAGCTGGTCGAGTCACCGGTTTTGCGGCGTGCCTTTCCCATGATCGCCAGCGCCGCCCGCCACATCGGCTATCCCGCCATCCGCAACCGGGGCACCGCCGGCGGGAGCATCGCCCACGCCGACCCCTCCGCGGAGCTTCCATGTCTCGCGGTGGCGCTGGACGCCGAACTGCTGACCGTCGGGCCGGACGGTGGTCGAACCATCAGGGCAGCGGACTTCTTCGTGGCGCACTTCGTGAACGTCCTCCGACCGGACGAGGTGCTGACCGAGATCCGCTTCCCGCCGCCCGGCAAGGGCTGGGCCTTCGAAGAGTTCACCCGTAAGTCCGGTGACTTCGCCCTTGCGGAGGTCGCCATGGACCTCGATCTCTTGGGGTCGACGGTCGGGCGGGCCCGCATCGCCGTTGGCGGAGCCGCGGCGACCCCGCTGCGGGCGACGGTGTCCGAGTCGGCCCTGCGCGGCCGGAATCCGGCGGATGTCGACCCGGTCCGCATCGGCGCGGAGGTCCGCCGTGAGCTCTGCGGGGAGGGCTCGAGCGAGACCTGCAACCTCGTCGAGACCCTGGCTAGACGGGCCACCATCAACGCTCTGTCCAGGCTGGAGAACTGACATGGACGACGTCCACGACATCTCGCTGACGGTGAACGGCGAGGAGCATTCCATCGTGGTGCCCGCACGCCGGCTGCTCAGCGACGCCCTGCGCCACGATCTCGGGCTGACCGGCACGCACGTTGGGTGTGAGCACGGTGCCTGTGGCGCCTGCACCGTGAACATCGACGGTCGGCTGGCGCGGTCGTGCCTGATGCTGGCGGTGCAGGCCGAGGGCTGCGAGATCTCCACGATCGAGGGCCTCGCCGACAACGTCGAGGACATGCACCCCGTCCAACGCGCCTTCTGGGAGCGCCACGGCCTGCAGTGCGGCTTCTGCACTCCCGCGATGGTGCTGACCGGCGTCGACCTGCTGGAACGCAACCCGGATCCGGACGAGGGCGAGATCCGTGAGGCGCTGGGCGGGCAGGTCTGCCGCTGCACGGGCTACGTCTTCATTGTCGAAGCCATCGCACAGGCCGCACGGGACATGGCGGCGGCGTCCGCTCCCGACGTCCACGAGGTCCCGCAGGGTGGCGTCCCGGCCGCCGTCGACGGTTCCGGAATGAGGTCCGCGTGATGGTCGGCCGTCGAGGCAAGGTCGACCCCGCCGAGACCGCCCAGCCGAAGCTGCTCGGCGCGCGGGTCAAACGCAAGGAGGACCCGCGCTTCCTGATGGGGCGGGCGCGGTACGTCGACGACATCGAGCTTCCCCGGATGCTGCACGCCGCGTTCGTCCGCAGCCCCGTCGCGCACGCCGAGGTGGTGTCTGTGGACATCGGCGCGGCGGTGACCAGTCCGGGGGTGCGCGGCATCCTCACGGGCGCGGACCTCGAGGGCACCGCGAGAGGCATCATCTGCGACTCCACGATGGACACCTGGCAGTCCACCGAGTTCCCGGCGCTGGCCACCGACCGGGTCCGGTTCGCCGGCCAGACCGTCGCGGTGGTCGCGGCGGATGACCGATACAGGGCTGAGGACGCCTGCGAGCTCGTCGACGTCGAGTACAGCGAGCTGCCTGTTGTGTCGTCGATCCCGGTGGCCATCGGCGAGGACGCTCCACGACTGCACGAGTCCTGGACCGACAACCTCTACATCAAGCGCCACTTCGTCGGGGGAGAGGTGGACAAAGCCTTTGCCGAGGCCGACGGCATGGTGTCGTTGTCGTTGGTGAACAACCGGCATTCGGCCATCCCGCTGGAGACCCGTGGGTGCATCGCCGACTACGACACGGGCCAGGGGGTGCTGACGCTCTACACGTCGACGCAGATCCCGCACCTCGTGCGCACCGGGCTGGCCGACGCGATCGGCCTGCCGGAGAACCGGATCCGGGTCATCGCGCCGGACGTCGGCGGGGGTTTCGGCATCAAGGGGCACCTGTTCCCGGAGGAGATCGCGATCAGTCTGCTGTCCATGCAGGTCGGGCGGCCAGTCAAGTGGATCGAGGACCGGGTCGAGCACATGCTCGCCTGCATCCACGCGCGGGAGCACCACCACGAGATCGAGGCCGCCTACACCGCCGACGGCGAGGTGACGGCCCTCCGCGCCACCGTCCACGTCGACTGCGGCGCCTACTCCGTCTATCCGTGGACCTCCACGATGGACACTGGCATGGCGCTGGGCATCCTGCCCGGTCCCTACCGGATCCGGAACTACGAGTGCCACGCCTACAGCGTCGCCACGAACAAGTGCCCGCACGGGCCGTACCGGGGGGTGGCTCGCCCGGCCGCCGCGTTCTCGATCGAGCGGGTCATGGATGCGGTGGCCGCCGAGCTCGGGATGGACCGGGTCGAGATCCGCAAGCGCAACCTCGTGCAGCCCGACCAGTTCCCGTACGAGTCGGTCACCGGCCTGCTGTACGACTCCGGCAGCTTCACCGAGTCGCTGGACAAACTGTTGGTCGACGGCGGACACGCCGAGATGGTGCAGGTGCAGAAGGAGGCGCGCGAGGAGGGTCGGTACCTCGGCATCGGGATCGCGTGCTACACCGAGCAGAGCGCGCACGCCACGTCGGAGTTCGTCAAGCGCGGTGTCCCGATCATCTTCGGCTACGACACCTCCACCGTGCGGATGGACCCGTCGGGCCAGGTCGTTGTCCAGCTCAGCACCCACTCGCACGGCCAGGGGCACGAGACCACCTTCGCCCAGATCGTCGCCGACCAGCTCGGCTTGTCCCTCGACGACATCCGGGTGCAGTTCGGAGACACGGCCCAGACTCCTTACGGTCACGGCACCTTCGCGAGTCGGAGCGCGGTGCTCGGCGGGGGAGCATCGAAGCTCGCCGCCGTCCAGGTGCGGGATAAGCTCATCGAGTTCGCCGCCCACGTACTCGAGGCCTCACCCGAGGATCTCGAGCTCGGTGGGGGGCAGGCCTTCGTCAAGGGTGTCCCAGGGCAAACCGTGGCCGTCCGTGACCTGGCACGGTGGGCCTACCACCGTCCGGAGAAGCTGCCGCCCGGTATGACACCAGTCCTGGAGGCTGTCAGCTCCTATGACGCCGAGCCGGGCGGTGGGACGTTCGCCAACGCGGCCCACCTGTGCCTGGTCGAGGTCGATCCGGAGACCGGTGCGGTGAAGCTGCTGCGCTACCACGTCGTCGAGGACTGCGGGCGCATGATCAACCCGCTGGTGGTCGATGGGCAGGTGCACGGCGGCGTCGCCCAGGGCATCGGTGGCGCCCTCATGGAGGAGTTCGTCTACGACGAGCAGTGCCAGCTGCAGTCCACCACCTTCCTCGACTACCTGCTGCCGGGTGCCACGGACATCCCGCACATCGGAGTGTCTCACCTGGAGACGCTCTCGCCCTTCACGATCGAGGGCATCAAGGGTATGGGCGAGGGTGGCTCGATCGCGCCGGGGCCGGCACTCGCCTCGGCGGTCGACGACGCGCTGCGGCCGTTGGGGCGGCCGTTCGTCGACGAGCTGCCCCTGACCCCGGCGCGCGTCCGCAGGTTCGTCGAGCGCGCCCGCGGAGAACGCGCATGACTCCGGTGCGCCCGGGTGGTGCCCGGGCGCACCGGCACCAGGTGGCCAATCCTGCCGCCGTGTCGACCGTCGGCCGCACTGTCCGGCCGCAGCCAGGAGGTTCGCCATGCCTGAGATCTCGATGACGCACACGATCTCGATCTCAGCCCCGCCCGACCGGGTCTGGAAGACCCTGACCGACCTCGAGGCCGTGGTCCCCTGCATGCCGGGCGCGACGCTGACGAGCACCGACGGCGAGTCCTTCACCGGTGCCGTCAAGATCAAGGTCGGCGCGATCGGTATGACCTACCGGGGTGAAGGTCGCTTCACCGAGCGCGACGAACGGGAGCGCCGCGCCGCTCTCGAGGTCTCGGGAAAGGACGCACGGGGCAGCGGCACCGCCCGCGCCGACGTCGTCATCACACTCGCCGACTCCGACGGCGGCACCACCGCCACCGTGCAGACCCGGCTGACCGTCACCGGCAAGGCGGCCCAGTTCGGCCGCGGCCTGCTGGACCAGGTCGGGGGTGCAGTGCTGACGCAGTTCGCGGGGAACCTGTCCGCCCGACTCGACGACGGCACACCGTCCGTCCCGACGCTGGTGCTCTCGCCGTCCCTGGCGCGGACGGTGCCGGACGCGACGGCGGCGGCCCCGGGCGCTCCGCGAGAGACCGGTCGGCGAGCCACCACCGAGGGCGGCTCCCAGTTGAGCCTGTCGTCGGTACTGGGGCCGGTGGTCAAGGAACGGGTGCAGAGCGTCCCCGGTCTCGTGGGCGCCCTGCTGATCGGGCTCGTCTTGGGCCGCTTCCTGGCCGCCGCCCGACCCGGTCGCCGCTGACGCGAGCGAGAACACAGAGCACGACGGCACGCCGGGCACGCAGGGCACGCAGGGCTGCAGCGTGCCGCGGCACCACCCATCTCAAGTACCCACCTCCCGGTAAGGGGACCGAGCAATGGACATCTCGTCGACCCGACGTCGCGGACGAGGCGAAAAGCTGGTGATGATCCTCTGCTTCGCCGTCATCATGTGCGACGGTTTCGACCTCATCGTCTACGGCGCGGCCGTTCCGGCGATCCTCGCCGACACGAGTCTGGGCGTCACTGCTCTCGAGGCCGGCACGGTCGGCAGCTACGCGCTGGCCGGCATGTTGATCGGCGCCCTGCTGTCGGGGCAGCTGACCGACACGTTGGGCCGGAGGAAGATCCTCCTGATCAGCGTCACCTGGTTCTCGACGGCCATGCTCGCCTGCGCCCTGGCACCGAACTTCGAGCTGTTCGGCGCATTCCGGTTCCTGGCCGGGCTGGGCATGGGGGCGGCGATGCCGACCGCCATCGCGCTGACCGCGGAGTACAGCCCGGCAGATCGTCGCAGCATCAACAACGCGCTGATGTTCGGGGGGTACTCGGTCGGCGGGATCCTGGCCGCCGTCCTCGCTCTGGCGCTCGTCCCGAGCTTCGGATTCCGGTCGGTGTTCTTCGTCGGTGCCGCTCCGCTCCTGCTCATCGTGCCCTTCCTGGTGCGGTACCTGCCAGAGTCCATCGGGTTCCTGATGGCCAAGGGGCGGACCGAGGAAGCCGAGAAGCTGGCGGCACGCCTGCAGGTTCCCGTTGCCGCGGTCGCCACCGACGTCACGACCGACCGACGCAAGGCCTTCCGCGCTCTGTTCACCCCGCTCCACATCCTGCCTGCGATCCTGTTCGCGGTCGTCAGCTTCTTCGGGCTGCTGCTGGTGTACGGGATCAACACCTGGTTGCCCCAGATCATGAAGGCCGCCGGGTTCTCGTTGTCGAGCTCGCTCCTGTTCCTGGTGGTGCTCAACGTCGGTGCCGCGGTGGGCTCGATCGCGACCGCACCGCTGGGCGACCGGTTCGGCATGAAGCCCATCACCCTGATCGCCTTCGCCTCGGCCGCCGTCTCGATCTTCCTGCTCAGCCTGCCGATGCCGGAGGTGCTGCGCTACGTGGTGGTGGCCATCGCCGGGTTCGGCACGATCGGGACGCAGATCATCGTGAACGCCTACGTCGCGATCCACTTCCCGGTCGCGGTGCGCGCCTCGGCCCTGGGATGGACCCTCGGCATCGGCCGGCTCGGCGCGATCGTCGGCCCTGTGTTCGGGGGTCTGCTCCTGGCGAACAACGTCGGGACCAGCTGGAACTTCTACGCCTTCGCCATCCCCGCCGTGATCGGGCTGGTGCTCGTCACGGCTCTGCCCAAGCACGTCGGCTCGAGTCGCCGCACGACCTCCACCACCGCCGAGCCTGCGGCCCGCCCAGCCTGACGCCACACGGCCGCAGGTCGCCCGACCAGGTCGGCACCCACGCCGACCCCTCGAGGATCGGAACACGCATGACTGACGACGGGGTGCTCGACCGGTACCGGCAGGCCGGTTTCGGCGGCACCGTCACCTGGGGACAGCGTCCCGCGGTGGTGGTCGTGGACCTCACCAACGGCTTCACCGACCCGACGCTGCCCACCGGGGCCGACATGGGCGCGGAGGTCGCCGCGACGGCCGAGGTCGTCGACGCCGCCCACGCCGCGGGTGCGCCGGTCGTCTTCACCACGATCGCCTACGCCCATCCGGCGGAGGGCGGGACCTGGCTACGGAAGGCGAGCGGCATGTCCGCCCTGCGGGCGGGCACGACGCTGGTCGACGTCGACGCGCGGCTGCCCCGTCGTGAGGACGACGTGGTCATCGTGAAGAAGGGGCCCTCGGCCTTCTTCGGCACGGGTCTGGCCACGCTGCTGACGACCGCGCGCGTCGACACGGTCGTCGTGTGCGGCGCCACCACCAGCGGCTGCGTGCGGGCCACCGTCGTCGACGCGGTCTCCGCGGGCTGGATCCCGGTCGTGCCACGCGACTGCGTCGCCGACCGGGCGCGGGGCCCGCACGACGCGAGCCTGTTCGACATGCACCAGAAGTACGCCGACGTGGTGGACCGAACCGACGTCGTCACCTATCTGAAGGGGCTGCCCCACCAGGGCGGCTGAGGGAGAGGAACCGTGAGCTCACCACATCGCGTCGGGCTGATCGTCCCCAGCTCGAACACCACCATGGAGACGGAACTGCCCGCGTTGCTGGGGCGACACGCGTCTGCCGCGTTCACCTTCCACTCCAGCCGCGCCGTGCTCCACACCGTGGATCCCGGGTCGCTGCGCCAGATGGTCGACCAGGTCGACCGGTGCTCCGCCGAGGTGGCGGACGCCGCTGTCGACGTGATCGCCTACGCCTGCCTGATCGCCATCGCGGCACAGGGTCCGAAGGCACACCAGGAGGCGGAGGAGCGTATCGCCGCCGGCGCCCGCCGGGCGGGATGCCCGGCCCCGGTGACCAGCAGCGCGGGCGCGCTCGTCCGGGGCATCGAGGCGCTGGGCCTGTCCCGGGTGGCGATGGTGACGCCGTACGTCAAGCCGCTCACGAGCTGCCTGGTCGACTACGTGACCGACTACGGGGTGACCGTCACCGACGCGCTGAGCCTCGAGGTCGCCGACAACCTGGAGGTGGGCCGCCTCGACCCGGCCCGGTTGCCCGACCACGTCGAGCGGCTCGACCTCAGCGGCGCCGAGGCGATCGTCCTGTCCGCCTGCGTGCAGATGCCGTCGCTCGCCGCGATCGAGGCGGTGGAGGAGCGGTTCGGCCTCCCCGTGCTGACCGCGGCGACGGCGACCGCACGCGAGGTGCTGTGCGCGCTCGGTGTCGACCCGGTCGTTCCCGGAGGCGGGGCGCTGCTGCGGCCCCTACGGGCTGCGTCGTGATCGCACCGCGGGGAGCCGAGTCGTTCGTCGAGGCCAACGGCCTGCGGCACCGGGTCCTGAGCTACGGCGACACCGGCCCTGAGGTACTGATCCTCACCGGCATCACCAGCACCGCCCTCACGGCGGAGTTCATCGCCGTCGCCCTGGCGGACCGCTTCCGCGTGCACGTCCCGGACCTGCGGGGCCGGGGCGGCACGCCGGCCACGCCTCCCGGCAGCTACACCCTCGGCACCTACGCTGCGGACGTCGACGGGCTCGTCGACGGCCTGGGGCTGTCCCGGCCGATCGTCGTCGGGCACTCCCTCGGCGCCCGGATCGGGGCCGCCCACGCGGTGTCGCGGCCCGGCCGCCAGGGCGGCCTCGTCCTGGTCGACCCGCCGCTGTCGGGCCCCGGCAGGGACCCGTACCCCACGTCGGCCGAGGCCTTCGACACCCAGCTCCACCAGGCCTACCGCGGCACCACGGAGGACGAGCTGCGGGCCTGGTACCCCCGCTGGGACGCGCGGGAGCTGCGCATCCGGGCGCAGGAACTCCCGACCTGCGACCGGGCCGCGGTGCTCGAGACGCACGCCAACTTCCACCGCGAGGACTTCCTCCCCAACTGGCGGCAGCTCTCCGACGGCGTCGTGCTGGTGCGCGGCGCCGACAGCCCGGTCGTCACCGACGCCGGCGCCGCGGAGCTGCGCGCGAGCAACCCCGCCATCCCGGTCGTCACCGTCCCGGACGCCGGCCACATGGTCCCGTGGGACAACTGGCCGGCGTTCCGGGACGTGCTGCTCGACGAACTTCTCAGGACAGGAGCAACGAGTGTTCACCCAGACTGATCTCTACGAGCTCTTCCGCCGGCACCTGCAGCTGTGCGCGGTGCACGAGGGCGAGCGGGTCGTGGTCCTCTCCCAGGGCGCCGAGCGCGCTGACTACGCCGACGCCTACCTCGCCGCCGCCCGTAGCCTCGGCGCCAAGACCTTCCACATGCGGCTGCCGCGTCCGCTGCCCAGCTCGGGCAACTGGTCGGTCGGGGCGTCGGAGCTGGCGGCCAACCCCGCCGCCGTCGAGGCGCTGAAGAACGCCGACCTGCTCATCGACTGCGTCTTCCTGCTGTTCTCACCCGAGCAGTTCGCCATCCAGGACAGCGGCACACGCGTCCTGACCGTGGTCGAGCCGGTCGAGCTGCTGGCCCGGCAGTTCCCGACCACGGAGCACCGGGAGCGGGTCGAGATTAGCGCGGAGATCCTCGCCAAGGCCTCGGTCATGCGCATCACCAACCCGCACGGCACCGACGTGAGCTACCAGCTGGGCCGGTACCCGACGGTCACCGAGTACGGCTACACCGATGAGCCGGGCCGCTGGGATCACTGGCCCGCCGCGTTCGTCTTCACCGGTGCGGCCGACGACGGTGTCGACGGACGCATCGTCCTCGGCCCCGGCGACGTCCTCCTGCCGCAGAACTGCTACATCACCAGCCCTGTCGAGTACACCATCGAGAAGGGGTTCATCACCGACATCCGCGGTGGCATGGACGCCGACCTCATCAGGTCCTACATGGCCTCGTTCGACGACCCCCGCGGTTTCGGCATGTCCCACGTCGGCTGGGGGCTCGACGAGCGCGCCCACTGGCACGGGCTCCAGCAGCCCTCCTTCCCGGGCGGCATGGGTATGGAACTGCGCTCGATCCTGGGCAACGTGATGTTCTCCACTGGCCCCAACAACGAGTTGGGTGGGCCCAACGACACCGCCTGCCACCTGGACATCCCGATGCGCGGCTGCAGCCTCTTTCTCGACGACGAACCGATCGTCGTCGACGGTGCCGTGGTCGTCGAGGACATGTTGCCGGCCCGTTCGCGGCGCTGAACGCCGCCCGCCCCGCACCCCGATCCGAGAGAGGACCCCACCGTGAAGATCGTCGACAGCCAATGGCACTGGCACCCCCCTGCGTTGCTCGACCAGCACCTCGGCCGCACCGATCACCCGCGCGCCCGACGCACCGACGCTGGCTACGTCTACGAGGTCTCCTCGGAGGAGGTCTGGACCTACGACGAGCGCTTCACCGACCTCGACTTCCAGGTCGGGGTGATGGACTCGGTCGGGATCGACACGGCAGTGGTCAGTGCGTCGGTCGCCGGTGACCTCAGCGACCGGCCGACCGGTGAGGCCCGCGAACTGTGCATCCTGCTCAACGAGGAGATGTCGCGCGCGCAGAAGAGCTACCCGGACCGCTTCGCGGGCATCGCGCACCTCCCGCTCACCGACACCGACGCTGCCATCGAGGTGCTCGACGACGCCGTCGACCGCCTCGGTCTCAAGGGCGTCCTGCTGCCGGGCAACGTCGCCGGCCGGTCGGTGGCGGAGGAGCGGCTCTGGTCGCTCTACGAGCGGATCCAGGAGCGGCGTCTGCCGGTCTTCCTCCATCCCACACGGTCCTTCCGGACGCCCGAGGCGCTGCCGTACCGGATGGAGGTGTCGCTCGGCTACATGGTCGACACTAGCTTCGCGACGATGGCATTGATCGTGAACGGGGTCCTGGACAGGTTCCCGGAGATGGCCGTGGTGCACCCGCACGCCGGTGGAACGCTGCCGTACGTCCATGGGCGTCTGGAGGTGTACAGGGCGAAGGGGTGGTGGCCGAAGATGCAGCGGTCATTCCTGGAGTACCTGCAGGGGCTGTGGTTCGACACGGTGTGCAACGAGCCGGAGAGCCTCGGGCTGCTGATCAATCTCGTCGGCGTGGACCGCCTGCTGTTCTCCACGGACTACCCCTACTGGTCCACGCGCAAGGCACTGGAGTTCGTGCGGAGCAACGTCCCGGCGGAGAACCACGAGGCCGTCCTAGGGGGCACGGCGCTCTCGCTGCTCGACAGCGGCCGACCGGCCTGACGCCTCTCCCGGGAACGCGGGCCGGTGTTGTCCCGCACTCCCGGGCAGGCGTGTAGGCAATCGACTCCCTGAGTCCGGTCGATGGGCGGTTTCAGCCCGTCGGGGTCGGCTGTCGGAGGGTGGCCAGCTCGAGCCGTCGCGCCATCCTCGGATCGGAGGAGTTGCGCACGACGAGCCTCGGCTGCAACTGGCGAGAGACAATGTTGCGATCCTCGATCCGGTCGATCACGAGCCGTGCAGCGGTTTCTCCGATGAGCCGGACCGGATTGCGCACCGTGCTGAGAGGGATCGGCAGGTCGGCCGAAACCGAGATGTCGTTGAACCCGACAACGGCAACGTCGGTCCCCGGGGTCAGGCCGTGGTCGCGCAACGCGCCCATGACCCCGATCGCGGCCCAGTCGTTGAGCGCGAAGACCGCGGTCGGTCGCGGTTCGAGCCGCAGCAGTCGGTCCGCGGCCTCCCGTCCGTCCGGCCCGGTCACACCGTTGAGGATGATTCGTTCCGGCGGCAGCGAGCAGCCGCGTTCCTCCAGGGCGGCAGTGAAGCCGGTGATGCGGTCGCGCGCGGTGCTGGCGTAGGGCAGCCCCCCGGTCACGGCGATGATCTCGTGACCGAGGTCCACCAAGTGCGTGCCCGCGAGATGGCCGCCGAGTTCGTCGTCGCACGTCACGGAGACCATGTCCCGGTAGCGGCGGCTGACGAGCACGAAGGGCGGATCATGGTCGATGAGCTCGTCGACGTAGCAGCCGTCCAGATGGGCGTCGGCGATGATGAGCGCGTCGACCCGGCGGTTCAGCATCAGCGCCAGCTGCTGCCGCTGGCGCTGTGGATCATCACGAGTTGTCGCCACGACACTCTGGTAACCGAGGGCGGCGACGGCCTCCTCGATGCCCTCGTACATGTTGGCCAGGGCGACGTCGGCAAGCCGGGGCATGAGGACACCGACCAGCTTCGACTGGCCGCCGCGCAGCCCCACAGCGTACGGATCGGGTCTGTACCCCATCCGCTGCGCCACTTCGTGGACCCTTCTCGCGTTCGCCGAGAGCCTGCCGGTCTCATCGGTCCCCTGGCGCAGCACGCGAGACACCGTGGAGACGTGGACGCCGGCCTCCTCCGCGATCATCTTCATCGTCACCGGCGCGGGTTTGGGCGGTTCCCCCATGGCCAAATTGTTTCAGTTGCACGCGATTTGCGCAATGGTTCGCGCAATCGTGCAAACGGGCGCCGGCGGTGAGTCCTAGCGGTGGCCCCTGGCCGACCAACGCCGTTCGTCGTACGTTCGAGCGCGGTGGCCCGAGACTTCCGCTCGTTCGTCACGGGCTCGGTGATGTGTTCGTCGTGCACGCAACTGAAGCTGACGCTGAACCTGTGGCCGGACGTCACGTTCTCGGACCGCACCAAGTTCGGCTCGGCGTCCGTGGTCGCCAGCCTGAATCGCGCCCGCGCCGGGGAGGCTTGCACTCAGAGGAACGCGCTGGCGCCGGTCTCGGACGGCAGCGACGGCGGCCCGTACTTCGCAGCTGTCACGGGTGAAGCATCCCTTCCCGGCGCTGCCCCGCTGCTCGCCTCTCTCCCGCCGGAGGATCTGCGCGCCGGCCTGCGCGTTCGCCTGTGGTGCTGGTGCATGTCGGTGGGACCACGGTCGCGGCGCCGAGTGACGATCGCTCCGCAGGAGTCGGTCGAAGAGGCCAGGGGCGCTTGTTGCCTGTCCTGGTTCGTACCGCCGCCGATGTCGTCGCGGCCTTCAGGGGGCTGCGAGAGGCGCGGCACTCGCACCCGGGGTGGAGACAAGCGGAGTGAGCTGCGCCATGCAGATAATTCTACAAAACCTTGACGCCAGCTGTCCTCAGTGTAGAACCTTGGGTCGTCGACACCGGCCGAATCATGAGGAGGGTGCGCGCATGAGTGTCCAGACCGCTGAGGCGTCGATGTCCCACAGCAATGAGGTCCCGTCCGCCGCATCACCGGCGGCCGCACCGGAGGTCACCTTCGGCACCTCGCCGGAGAGGTACCGTCACTGGCGTCTCGATGTGGACGGGCCGGTGGCGACGTTGACCCTCGACATCGACGAGGCCGGTGGGATCGTGCCGGGGTACGAGCTGAAGATGAACAGCTACGACCTGGGTGTGGACATCGAGCTCTACGACGCCACGCAGCGGCTGCGGTTCGAGCACCCCGGGGTCCGCGCGATCGTGGTGACCAGCGGCAAGGACCGCAACTTCTGTGCAGGCGCGAACATCCGGATGCTGGCGCAGAGCTCGCACCCGTGGAAGGTGAACTTCTGCAAGTTCACCAACGAGACCCGCAACGGCATCGAGGACGCCACGGCGAACTCGGGCCAGACGTGGATCGCGGCGGTGAACGGTACGGCGGCGGGCGGTGGGTACGAGCTGGCGTTGGCGTGCGAGCGGATCCTGTTGGTGGACGACAACTCCTCGGCGGTGTCCCTGCCCGAGGTTCCGTTGCTGGGTGTGCTGCCGGGGACCGGCGGCCTGACACGGGTGATCGACAAGCGGAAGGTCCGCAAGGACCGGGCGGACGTGTTCGCCACTCGGCCCGAGGGGATCCGGGGCAAGCAGGCCGTCGAGTGGAAGCTCGTCGACGAGACCATCCCGAAGCGCGTCTGGGACGAGACGGTCGCCGAGCGTGCGGTGCAGGCCGCCGAGGGTTCGTCGCGCCCGGTCGACGTCCCGGGCATCAGCCTGCGACCCCTCGAACCGGAGGGCTACCACTACCGCCACGTGCGGGCGGACCTGGACCGCGAGCGCGGCCTGGTGGAGATCACGGTGCTGGGGCCCGAGGGTGGTGTTCCGGAGTCCCTGGACCGGGTGCACGAGCTGGGCGACGAGTTCTGGCCTCTGGCGATGACCCGCGAGCTCGACGACCTGATCCTGCGGTTGCGGGCCAACGAGCTCGAGCTCGGCACGTGGATCTTCCGCACGAAGGGCGCGGTCGAGGACACGCTGGCGTTCGAGCGGTTGATCGAGGAGCACAGCAAGGACGACTGGCTGGTCAACGAGATCCGCCACTACTTCAAGCGGGTGCTCAAGCGGCTGGACGTGACCTCTCGCAGCCTGATCGCCCTGATCGAACCGGGGTCGTGCTTCGCGGGTGCGCTCCTGGAGCTGGCCCTGGCGTGCGACCGCCAGTACATGCTCGACGGGACCCTCGACGAGGCCGGCTCCGAGCAGGGCGACGAGGCGCAGATCATGCTGTCGGCCAGCAACTTCGACACCTTCCCGATGGCCAACGGGCTCGCTCGTCTCGAGTCGCGCTTCTACGGCGACGGGGACCACCTGGCGAAGCTCCGCCAGGAGACGGACCGGCGGATCGGGGCCCGGGAGGCCCTCGAGCTGGGTCTGGTGACCGACGGCCCCGACGAGATCGACTGGGCGGACGAGATCCGGATCATGCTGGAGGAGCGGACATCGCTCTCGCCGGACGCGTTGACGGGCATGGAGGCGAACCACCGGTTCGTGGGGCCGGAGACGATGGAGTCGCGGATCTTCTCGCGGCTCACCGCCTGGCAGAACTGGATCTTCGTCCGGCCCAACGCCTCCGGGCCGGACGGCGCGCTGCGCAGGTACGGCACAGGGACGCGCGCCGACTTCGACCGCACCCGGGTCTGACCGCCACTACCCCCGATCGACCTTCGACCCGCCCGCGTCCGCGGCGGAGAGGACGGATCCCGCATGAGCATCGACTACGCCGAGAAGATCCCGAACAACGTCGACCTCGCCGGCGACCGCAAGCTGCAGCGAGCCCTCGAGTCGTGGCAGCCCAACTTCCTCGACTGGTGGAAGACCATGGGCCCGGCCGTGCCGACGCAGGACGTGTACCTGCGCACGGCGGTGGACGTCGGCCGTGAGGGCTGGGCCCACTTCGGGCACGTGGCCATGGAGGAGTACCGCTGGGGAGTGTTCCTCGCGGAGCGCAACCCGGACCGGCGCATCGCCTTCGGCGAGCAGAAGGGCGAGCCGGTCTGGCAGCAGGTGCCCGGTGAGTACCGCGCCGACCTGCAGCGGCTGATCGTGATCCAGGGCGACACCGAGCCCGCGTCGGTCGAGCAGCAGCGCCGCCTGGGCGAGACCGCGCCCTCGCTGTACGACCTGCGCAACCTCTTCCAGGTCAACGTGGAGGAGGGCCGGCACCTGTGGGCCATGGTGTACCTGCTGCACGCCTACTTCGGCCGCAACGGGCGCGAGGAGGCCGAGGCGCTGCTGCAGCGCAACTCCGGCGACCTCGACAGCCCCCGCATCCTCGGCGCGTTCAACGAGGAGACCCCGGACTGGCTGTCGTTCTACATGTTCACCTACTTCACCGACCGCGACGGGAAGTACCAGCTCGGCACCCTCAAGGAGTCCGCTTTCGATCCCTTGAGCAGGACGTGTGAGTTCATGCTCAAGGAGGAGGCCCACCACATGTTCGTCGGCACCACCGGGATCGACCGGGTGGTCACGCGGACCTGCGAGCTGATGCGCGAGCACGACACCGTGGACATCGCCCCGCACGGCGGCATCCCGCTCGACGTCATCCAGAAGTACGTGAACTTCCACTACTCGGTGTCGCTGGACCTGTTCGGCTCCGAGCAGTCCACGAACGCGGCCAACTACTTCACCGCCGGCCTGAAGGGCCGCTGGCAGGAGGAGCGCCGCAAGGACGACCACACCCTCACCGACGACGCAACCTCCATCGCCGTCGTGCGCGACGGCCGGGTCGCCGCGGACGAGGTGTCCGCGCTGCTCGCCCTGAACCTCGATCTGCGCAACGAGTACGTGAAGGACTGCGAGAACGGCCTCAAGCGGTGGAACCGCGTGATCGAGAAGGCCGGGATCGACACCCCGCTGTCACTGCCGCACGTCGGTTTCAACCGCGCGGTCGGGCTGTTCGCCGAGCACCACGTGACGCCCACGGGCGAGTTGGTCGGTGCCGACGCGTGGGAGGCGAAGAGGGACTGCTGGCTGCCCTCCGATGCCGACAAGACCCACGTCCAGAGCCTCATGCGGCCCGTCTACGCGCCCGGCCGGATCGCCGGCTGGGTGGCCCCGCCCGTCAGCGGCATCAACGGCCGGCCCTTCGACTACGAGTACGTCCACCTCAGCTGAACATCCAGGGAGCGACCCATGCCGTACGTGATCGCTGCCGCCTGCGTCGACATCATGGACCGGTCCTGCATGGACGGGTGCCCGGTCGACTGCATCTACGAGGGCAGCCGCAAGCTCTACATCAACCCGTTCGAGTGCATCGACTGCGGGGCCTGCGAACCGGCCTGTCCGGTCGAGGCGATCTCGCAGGACCGTGCCGTACCCGCCGGGCAGGAGCAGTTCGTCGAGGACAACCTGCGCTTCTTCGCGGACGTGCTGCCGGGCCGCGGCGAGGCCTTGGGCCAGCCCGGCGGCGCGTCCGACGTCGGCCCGATCGGGATCGACACGAACTTCGTCAAGAAGTTCCGGCGCGCCGACTAAGCGCACCCAGGCACCGACAGGAACGAGGGAGAACACCCGTGACCACACCGCTGAGGTCCTATGCGGCCGGCCGCTGGTACACCGCACCCGACACCGAGAGCGGCATCGTGGTGTCCGACGCCGTGACGGGCGACCCGGTCGCCGTGGTCTCCAGCTCCGGGCTCGACATGGGCGCGGTCCGCGACCACGCGACAGGGCTGGGCGGTCCCGCGCTGCGCGAGCTGACGTTCCCGCAGCGAGCCGGGCTGCTCAAAGCGCTCGCCGGGTACCTCAAGGAGCGGCGGCCGGCGTACTACGCGCTGTCGCACCGGACCGGGGCGACGCTGTACGACTCGAAGTTCGACGTCGACGGCGGCATCGGGGTGCTCAGCGCGTACGCGGGCATCGGTGCCCGCGGGCTCCCGGACGACACGGTCCTGACCGTGGACGAGCCGCACCCGCTCGGGCGTGGCGGCGGGTTCGCGGGGCGGCACCTGGCGGTGTCCCGTCCCGGTGTGGCCGTGCAGATCAACGCCTACAACTTCCCGGTCTGGGGGATGTTGGAGAAGCTCGCGCCGGCGGTGCTGGCCGGCGTGCCGTCGATCGTCAAGCCAGCCACGCCGACCGCGTTCCTGACCGAGCTCGTGGTGCGGGACGTGATCGGGTCGGGGATCCTCCCGGAGGGCGCGCTGCAGCTGGTCTGCGGCTCCGTGGGCGACTTGCTGGACCAGCTCGGGCCGCAGGACTCGGTGGCGTTCACCGGCTCCGCCGCCACGGGTCGGCGGCTGCGCGGCAACTCCACGGTGCTCGGCGAGACCGTGCGGTTCACGGTTGAGGCGGACTCGCTGAACTGCTCAGTGCTCGGCCCGGACGCGGGACCGGGGACGCCGGAGTTCGATCTCTACGTCGCTCAGCTCGTCACCGAGATGGCGGTAAAGGCGGGACAGAAGTGCACCGCGATCCGCCGGGCGCTCGTCCCGTCCGAGTACGTGCCCGCGGTGGTCGAGGCGGTGGCGGACCGGCTGGACCAGGTCGTCGTCGGCAACCCGACGAGCGCGGGCGTCACCATGGGTGCGCTGGCGGGCCTGGCCCAGCGTGAGGACGTGCGCACGGCGGTGCGCACCCTCGCGAACGGTGCGCGGATCGTCGTCGGCGATCCGGAGAAGGTCGACCCGGTCGACGCCGACCCGACCCGAGGCGCGTTCCTGGCGCCGATCCTGCTGGTCGCCGACGATCCGGCTCGTACGGAACCGCACGATGTCGAGGCGTTCGGGCCGGTCAGCACGGTGATCGGGTACGACTCGGTCGACGGTGCGATCGCGACGGCGGCGCGTGGGCGGGGCAGCCTCGCCGCGTCCGTCATCACCACCGACCCGCAGTTCGCGCGCCGGGTGGTGCGGGGTTTGGGGCCATGGCACGGCCGGGTCCTGGTGCTGGACCGCGACTCGGCGCCCGAGTCCACCGGGCACGGGTCGCCGATGCCGACGCTGCTGCACGGCGGACCTGGCCGTGCAGGCGGCGGCGCGGAGCTCGGCGGGCTCGAGTCCGTGCGGCACCACATGCAGGTGGTCGCCGTGCAGGGGTCCCCGGCCGTCCTGGCCGCTGTGTCGCGATGAGCGGCCCGGACGTGCCCCGCGTCGCCGTGGTCGGTTCGGGTCCGGCAGGGCTCTACACGGTTGCGGCCCTGCAGTCCTCCGGTCCGCCGGTCGAGATCGACGTGCTCGACCGGCTGCCGACCCCCTACGGCCTCGTGCGCTACGGGGTGGCGCCCGACCACGCCAAGATCAAGGCCGTCGCCCGCGTGCTCGCCAAGCCCTTCGCGAAGGGCGTTCGCTTCCTCGGCAACGTCGAGGTCGGCCGGGACGTCACCCACGACGAGCTGCTCGAGCACTACCACGCGGTGGTGTACGCGTCGGGCACGGAGAACGATGCGCGCGTGGGCATCCCGGGCGAGGACCTGGACGGCTGCCTGGGTTCCTCGCACTTCGTCCGCTGGTACAACGGGCACCCCGACGCGGAGGAGCACGCGCTGGTGCTCGACGCCCGCGCGGTCGCCGTGATCGGGGCCGGCAACGTGGCGCTGGACGTGGCCAGGGTGCTGTGCCGGACCGGCGCGGAGATGCGGGACACCGACGTGCCGCACCGGGTCCTCGACGCGCTGGACCGCAGCCGGGTCACGGACGTGCACGTGCTGATCCGCCGGACGCCCGCCGACGCGCGGTTCACCCCGGCGGAGCTGTTCCAGCTCGGCGAGCTCGCCGACGCCGACGTGATCCTGCACGACGGGGGAGCGGGGGTCGACGACCCGGCGACCTCCGAGGACCGCCGGGTGCGGCTCAACCTGGAGGCCTTCCGCACCTTCGCCGCCACCCCGCCGGCGGGGCGTTCGCGGCGGATCCATCTGCGTTTCCTGGTGTCTCCCCGGCAGATCGTGGGGGACGGGCGGGTCGAGGGGATCGTCGTCGAGCACAACGAGCGCTCGGCCGACGGCGGCATCAGCGGCACCGGACGCACCGAGCAGATCCCGGTCGGTGCGGTGATCACCGCGGTCGGATTCCGCGGTGTCCCGCCGGCCGAGCTGCCGCACGACGAGCGCGGCGTCGTCACGAGCGTGCAGGGCCGCGTGGTGCGCGACGGCGCGGCCGTTCCGGGCGTCTACGTCGCTGGCTGGCTGAAGCGTGGCCCCAGCGGGGTGATCGGCACCAACAAACCCGACGGCGCGGAGACCGCCGCCGCCGTGGTGAAGGACCTGGCGACCCTTTCCACCCGCCAGGTTCGCGGCGACCTGATCGAGCTGCTGAACGAGCGCGGAGCACAGATCGTCGACTGGGCGGGCTGGTTGCGTCTCGACGACCACGAGGCCGGGCTCGGCGGCCCGGTCGGCCGGGGCCGGGTGAAGGTCCACGACCTGGCCTCCATGCTGCAGCACAGTGTGGTCACCCGGTCCCGGATCGGTGCGTAGGCAGCACAGGCAGTCCTACCGGATGCGGTGCCGGAGACTCGCCGGCGGCGTCGGCCACGGCGCCCGGGGCGACGGCGCCCCGGACCGGCGTCGACGTGCACTGGCCGCGTCGTACCCAGAGCCCCCTTACCGCTGCGGGGCCCTATGGTGCCCCGCGGTGGCGTCGCGGGGAGCCGCCGTCGGGATACCGAGGGGCGCGATTCAGGGTCCTCTATCGCCCCGAGCGCCGCGATCTCGACGGCGTGAGTGTTGCACGGGCGCGGGTGGACGGCCTGCGGGCCGCTCGTCCCTCGCGTCCGAAGTCGTCGGGCCTGGCGCAGTGCGAACACCGGCGGCGGCAATCCGGCGTGCTCGACGCGGAGCAAGCCCACTCGCGGGGCGGCCTATGACCCGGGTCACCGTGTAGGTGAACCTGGTTACGAGCGTGTCCCCGTCGACAGGGGACGACGCAGCTGGTGATTCGGTCTCATCAATGCGCCACGTCCGCTCTCCTCGGTGACGGTCCGGCCGTCGGCGCCCGCTTCACCAGCCGCAACGCCACCGCCGCCCAGCCCTCGGATACCCGTTGCCGCGTGACCGCGTGGACTGCCGCGGACGCCGGGCTCGATCACCGCGCGTTGCTCGTCAATGGTGGCCCGGGTGTTGCCATCGGCCTGTTGAGGGTCGCCGCGGTGGATGTCCGGGGGGGGGTCGGGGAGCGGCGCCTGGCTAGGACGACGGCTTGGCACCGCCGAGCTGGACCTCGATCCGCCTCCCCGCCGATTGAAGCGGCACGAGGTGCGCGTGGAGCGTGCGCTTGGTGAGTCTGCTCGCCGGACCAGCCACTGCGAGTGATCCAACCACGTTACCGGTGTAGTCCCGGAGTGGGACCGCCAGTGAGCAGAGCCCGACCTCCCGTTCCTGCCAGCAGACGGCGTAGCCCTCCGAGCGGACGCCGGCCAGTTCGTTGCGCAGGGTGCTGGGGTCGGTGACGGTGGTTGCGGTGAACCGCGCGAGCGGCGCCGCGAGGAGTCGCTCGAAGAGGGTCGCGTCGGAGGCGAAGGCGAGGAGGACCTTCCCAGAGGCCGTGGCATGGAGCGGGCCGCGTCGGCCGGCGTTGGCGCGCATCTGCAGCCCCGTCGGGGCTTCGCCGCGGTCCAGGTAGAGGACTGTGTCCTCGTCGAGGATCCCCAGGAGGACGGACTCCCCGGTGTGCGCGGCGAGGCGATCCAGATGGGGTCGCGCGATCCTCGGGAGATCGACGTCGCGCACCACCTTGGCGCCGAGCTCGTAGAGGCCCCAGCTCAGGCGGTAGCGGCTGGTCTCCGAATCTTTCGCCACGAGGTTGCGGGATTCCAGCGTGGCGAGCAGATGATGGACCGCGGCCTTGCTCAGTCCGGTCTGCCGAGCGAGCTCCGTGACCCCGACCGCGCCGTAGGCGCGACCGAGCGCATCCAGGACGTCGAGGGCGTGGTCCACGGCTCGTACGCGCCTGGCCGGCTTCGTCGGGGTGTCCTGGGCGGCGAGCTCGGTGGTCTCGGACGCCACGGCGCCCTCCGTCCTCTGCGACAGCGGCCGCGGGAAGCCCCACGCCGCGGTCGAGTTTTGCACCCTTGTTAGCAGTGTGCAAACGCCGTTCACGAAGACGAAACGCGCGCCTTAATTTCCCCTTCGACCTCGAGTCGGCCGAGCCCGGATCCCCGGGGGTGTGGCCCTTCAGAGACGAAGGCGGAGTGAGATGCGCAGTATCAAGGTGCGTGTTGCGGTCGGCGTGGCCGCGGCGGCCGCAGTGGCGTTGCTCGGCGCGTGCAGCGCCAACGCTCCCGCGCCGGGGAACGGCGCGGCCGGAGCCGACGGCTCGTTCAAGGTCGGCCTGCTCCTCCCCGAGACCGCCGTGGCGCGGTACGAGGGCCGCGACCGGCCCTACTTCGAGGCGGCGCTCAAGCAGCAGTGCCCGGGCTGCCAGTTCCTCTACTCGAACGCGAACTCGAGTGCCGCGACCCAGCAGCAGCAGGCGCAGTCGATGCTGACCCAGGGCGCCAACGTCCTCGTGGTCGACCCGGTCGACGGCAAGGCCGCGGCCAGCATCGTGTCCGCGGCCGCGTCGCGGAAGGTTCCGGTCGTGGCCTACGACCGCTTGATCGACAGCCCCGACCTCGCCTATGTCGTATCGAACGACTACGAGCAGGTCGGCAGGCTGCAGGCGCAGTCGCTGGTGGACAAGCTCAAGGCCGACGGAGTGGCGCTCTCCGCCGGCGGGGTCCTGATGATGAACGGTGCCAGCACCGACTTCAACGCCGGCCTGATCAAGCGGGGCGCGATGAGCGTGCTGGAGCAGAGCGGCTACCCGATCCTCTCCTCCATCGACACATGGGATCCGGACGTTGCCCAGAACTGGGTGGCCGGCCAGATCACCCGCTTCGGGAAGCGCATCGTCGGGTTCTACTCGGCGAACGACGGCAACGCCGGCGCGGCCATCGCCGCGGCACGAGCCGGTGGGCTCACTCCGCTGCCCCCCTCGACCGGGCTGGACGCCTCGGTCGCGGGTCTGCAGTCGATCCTCGTCGGCGACCAGTACATGACCACGTACAACGCCTTCCAGAAGGAGGCGAACACCGCGGTCACGGTCGCGTTGCAGCTCGCGCGCGGCGAGAAGCCGAACGCCACCACGCAGCTCGAGGGCCGGCCCGCCTCGATCAATGCGCCGGTCGCGGTGACGCGCAGCAACATCGCCTCGACCGTCCTGGCCGATGGCTTCTACACCGCCGCCGACATCTGCGTGGCGCAGTACCAGCAGGCCTGCGCGGCAGCGGGCATCCGCTGAGTCCACGACCACCTCACCGACGGAGGTCATCCATGTCCTCGGCTTCTGTGACCGCGCCCAGCTCGCGTGCTGACGACACGGCCGGCGCCCTGCTCTCCCTGCGGGGGATCGACAAGAGCTTCGGTGCCGTCCAGGCGCTCACCGGCATCGACCTCGACATCGCTGCCGGCGAGGTCGTCGCGCTGCTCGGTGACAACGGCGCCGGCAAGTCCACCCTGGTCAAGGTGCTCGCCGGGGTGCACCCAGCGGATGCGGGCACGATCACCTTCCAGGGGCGCCAGGTCGAGATCTCCGGTCCGACGGCGTCGAAGGCGCTGGGGATCGCGACGGTCTACCAGGACCTCGCGCTGTGCGACAACCTCGACGTCGTCGCCAACCTCTTCCTCGGTTGCGAGGACAAGCGGCTCACGCTGCGCGAGGAAGCCATGGAGCGGCAGGCCTGGACGCTGCTGCGCCAGCTGTCGGCGAAGATCCCGTCGGTGCGGATCCCGGTGGCCGCCCTGTCCGGCGGACAGCGCCAGACCGTCGCGATCGCGCGCTCGCTGGTCGGCCATCCCTCGATCGTCATCCTCGACGAGCCCACTGCGGCCCTGGGCGTCGCGCAGACCGCGGAGGTGCTCAACCTGATCGAGCGGTTGCGTGAGCGCGGACACGGGGTCCTTCTGATCACCCACAACATGGCGGACGTGCGCGAGGTGGCCGACCGGGCCGTGGTGCTCCGCTTGGGCCGCAACAACGGCACCTTCGACGTCGCGTCCACCACCCACGAAGAGATCGTGGCGGCGATCACCGGCGCGACCGACAGCGCCGTGACTCGGCGGGCGACCGCGATGGCGGACCGGCCACAGGCCGAGGAGGCGACCCCGTGACCCAGACGACGGACCGTGAGGTCCCGCTGGACCTGCAGGACGAGCGTCTCGCACGCGCGACCACCACCGGTGCCCGGATGCGCGCCGGATGGCAGGCGGTCCGCGACGGCGAGGTCAGCGCGCTGCCGATCGTGCTCGGCCTCGTGCTGATCTTCGTGGTCTTCCAGATCCTCAACCCCTACTTCCTCTCCAGCGCCAACCTCGTCGACCTCGCGACCCAATGCGCGGCGGTCGGCACGATCGCGCTGGGCATCGTGCTGGTGCTACTGGTCGGACAGATCGACCTCTCCGTCGGTTCGATGAGCGGCGTCGCCTCGGCGCTGCTGGGCGTGGGGCTGGCCCTGCACGGCTGGCCCTTGTGGATCGCCCTCGCCACCGCGTTGCTGGCCGGCGTCGCCGTGGGGACGCTCTACGGCGGGCTGTTCGTCGCCTTCCGCGTCCCATCCTTCGTGATCACCCTCGCCGGCCTGCTCGGGCTGCTCGGGCTGCAGCTGCTGATCCTCGGCGCCAACGGATCCATCAACATCCCCTTCGACACGGCGATCGTCGTGTTCATGCAGACCTCCTTCGTGACGCGGCCGCTGTCCTACGTGCTGGTGGCCGCAGTGGCGGGCGCTTACCTGCTCAGCGCACTCCTGCGGGACCGGCGTCGCAGGGCCGAGGGACTCTCCACCGGCTCACTGGCGCTGACCGTGGCCCGGGCCGGCCTGCTGCTGGTCGTGCTCGAGGCCGTGACCTACTACCTCAACCAGGACCGGGGCATCAGCGCGCCGTTCGTGCTGTTCGTGGCGATGACTGCCGGGATGGCGTTCCTGCTCAAGCGGACCGCGTGGGGCCGTTCGGTCTTCGCCGTGGGTGGCTCCGTCGAGGCCGCCCGCCGCGCCGGCATCAACGTCACCGGTGTGTATGTCTCGGTGTTCGTGCTCTGCTCGGCGTTCGCCGCTCTGGGCGGGCTCCTCTCCGCCGGGCGGCTGGCCACCGCCAGCATCAGCAGCGGCGTCGGTGACACCAACCTCAACGCGATCGCGGCCGCGGTCATCGGCGGTACCAGCCTGTTCGGTGGCCGTGGTTCGGCGTGGTCGGCCCTGCTCGGCATCGTCGTCATCCAGTCCATCGCCAGCGGGCTGACGCTGCTCAACCTCGACTCCTCGGTCCGCTACATGATCACCGGTGGGGTCCTGCTGCTGGCCGTGATCGTCGATGCGGTCTCGCGCAGGACCCGCGCCGCACACGGTCGCGCGTGACTCCCCTCCTTCGAGAAAGGCCGAGGTGACACCGATGACCCAGCTCGACACCGCTCCCGTGACCGGAGGAACCCGACCCCGGCACCACGACCACTTCATCGACGGCGACTGGGTGCGGAGCTCCGGAGAGATCATCGAGCGGCGGGCCCCCGCCACCGGCTTGCTCGTCTCGCAGGTCGCCGCCGGGACCGCCGACACCGTGGACCGGGCTGTGGCTGCCGCGAGACGGGCGTTCGAGGACGACCGCTGGTCACAGGTCTCGGGTTTCGAGCGCGCTGCGGTGCTGCACCGGGTGGCGGACCTCATCAGCACCCACGCCGAGACGCTGGCCCGGCTCGACGCCGAGGAGGTGGGCAAGCCCATCCTGGTGGCCCGCGCCGACGTCGCCGGGGCGGCCCAGCTGACCCGCTACGCTGCCGGGCTCGCGATCCAGATGCAGGGGACGACCCACACCAACAACGGGCCGGAGCACACGGGGCTGGTGCTGCGCGAGGCCGCGGGCGTCGTCGGGTTGATCACGCCGTGGAACTTCCCGGCACTGATCCTCTCGCAGAAGCTGCCGCTCGCGCTGGCCGCCGGCTGCACGGTCGTGGTCAAGCCGTCCGAGCTGACCAGCAGCAGCGCGGCGGCGATCGCCCGGCTGTACGCCGAGGCAGGGCTGCCGGACGGGGTGCTCAACGTCGTGACCGGGGACGGCCGCGCAGGGGCGGCGCTCGCCGAGCACCCCGACGTGGACGTGCTGTCGTTCACCGGGTCGACCGCGACGGGGCGGCGCATCATCGCGGCCTCGGCGGGCAACCTCAAGAAGCTCTCGCTCGAGCTCGGCGGCAAGGCCGCGACCGTGGTCTTCCCCGACGCGGACCTCGACGCCGCCGCGGCCGGCGTGGTGTTCGGCGGCTTCTTCAACAACGGCGAGTGCTGCGTCGCGCAGTCCCGCCTGCTGGTGCACACCGACATCGCCGAGGAGTTCCTCGCTGCGGTGCGCGAGCGGACCGCAGCGCTGCGCGTGGGTCAGCCGCTGGACGAGACCACCGATGTCGGCGCGCTCATCCACGAGGCCCACCTCCGTGCGGTCGTGGGCGCGATCGACCGGGCCGAGGAGGCGGGTGCCACCGTGCTGGTCGGGGGCAGCCGCGCCAGCTCCCCACAGCTGGCCGGAGGCTCGTTCCTGGTCCCGACCGTCCTCGACGGCGTGACTCCGCAGATGGCGGCGTTCAGCGACGAGATCTTCGGCCCGGTGCTCACCGCCTCCCGCTTCCGCACCACCGAGGAAGCACTGGCCCTGGCCAACGGCGTCGACTACGGACTGTCCAACAGCGTCTGGAGCCGCGACATCGACACGGCTCTCCCGTTCGCCCGGGGGCTGCGCAGCGGGTCGGTCTACGTCAACACGGTGATCGACGGGCCGCCGACGATGCCGTTCGGCGGCTACAAGACCAGCGGCATCGGCCGGGAGATGGGGCAGGCCGGCTTCGAGGAGTTCACCGAGCTCAAGTCTGTCAGCATCCGGACCGGGACCCGCCCGGGACGATTCACCATCGGGACGCCGCCCGCGTCCTGACCCTGGCTGACAGCGCAGACCGCACGACCGAGTAGAGGAAACCGAGGACGTCTCATGGTCACCATCTGCGACCCGGCCCAGGCGGCAGCCCGGGTGCCCGACGGCGCCACCGTGCTGGTCGACGGTTCGGGCGGCGGCGTCAACGAGCCCGGCGCGGTGCTCGCCGCGTTGGAGGCGCGGTTCCTCGAGCAGGCCGCACCCGCCGGACTCACGCTCGTCCACATCTCCGGCATGGGCGACGGTCACGGCGGCGGGATCGACCGCTTCTCCCACCCCGGGATGGTGCGCCGCGTCATCGGCGGGCACTGGGGTTGGACCCCGGGGATGCAGGCGCTGGCCGTGTCCGGCGAGATCGAGGCCTACTGCCTGCCCCAGGGCACCCTGTCGCACCTGATGCGGGAGATCGCCGGGGGTCGGCCGGGCACGGTCAGCCAGGTCGGCCTCGGCACGTTCGTGGATCCGCGGCACGGCGGCGGCAAGCTGAACTCCGCCGCCACCGACGACCTGGTCGACGTGATCGAGCTGGCCGGGCGGGAGTGGCTGTTCACCAAGGCCTTCCCCATCGACGTCGCGATCATCCGCGGGACCCGCGCCGACACCGACGGCAACATCACCATGGACGGGGAGGGACTGCTGGCCGAGACGCTCTCCGCGGCACAGGCGGCGCGCGCCAGCGGCGGGATCGTCATCGCCCAGGTCCGCGAGCTTGTCGCGGCGGGCACGCTCGACCCGCGACGGGTCCGGGTCCCCGGCGTCGTCGTCGACACCCTCGTCGTCGCCCCCGATCAGCGGCTGTCCTTCGCCACCCGCGACGATCCCTTCCTCACCGGCGAGCTCCGGGCGCCGTCGGTGTCGCACACCCCGCTCGCGCTGTCGGTGCGGAAGGTGATCGCCCGCCGGGCGGCCCTGGAGCTGCACCGGGGCGACGTGATCAACCTCGGCTTCGGCGTGCCCGACGGGGTCGCGGCCGTCCTGGCGGAGGAGGGCCTGCAGGAGCAGGTCACGTTCACCGTCGAACAGGGCCACGTCGGGGGCATCCCGGCCGGGGGCTCGGACTTCGGCATGTGCGTGAACCCGATGGCCTCGCTCGACGCGGGCCACCAGTTCGACTGGTACGACGGCGGCGGCCTGGATATCGCGGTACTCAGCTTCGCCCAGATCGACCCGTCAGGGAACGTGAACGTCTCGCAGTTCGGCGGCCGCATCGCCGGTGTCGGTGGCTTCATCAACATCTCGCAGGGGGCCAAGCGCCTGGTGTTCGTCGGGACCTTCGTCGCCGGGGCGCCCGTCACCGTCGGCGGCGAGCTGCCCCTGCAGGTGCCCGAACACGGCGCGGCGAAGCTGGTGACCCACGTCGAGCAGGTCAGCTTCTCCGCCGCCCGCGCGTTGGAGACCGGCCGGCCCGTCGTCTACGTCACCGAGCGGGCCGTCTTCCGCCTCACCCCGGACGGCATCGAGCTCACCGAGATCGCCCCCGGTCTCGACCTCGACGCCGACGTGCTGGCGCACATGGAGTTCAAACCCCTCATCAGCCCCGATCTCGGCGAGATGGACGACCGCCTCTACCGGGCGGCGGCGATGTCTCTCGAGCTGCCGACCGATGACACGAAGGCGCGCTGACCATGACCGACGCAGCACCCCCGCCGTCGGCCGGCGAACCCGCACCGGCGGTCCTGCTCCGGGAACACCACGGCGCGGTCCTGCTGGCCACCCTCAACCGGCCCACCAAGGGCAACGCGCTGAGCCGCCCGCTCATCGACGCGCTCGACCGGTTCGCCGCCGACGTGGCCGCGGACCACGCGACCGGGGGCGACCGACGCATCCGGGCGGTGGTCCTCACCGGCGCCGGCGGGCGTGCCTTCAGCGCGGGCGCCGACATCACCGAACTCGACGGCATCGGCGGCCTGGACGCCCGGACCCAGATGCGCCACGGGCAAGCGGTCTTCGACCGCATCGAGGCGCTCCCGGTCCCGGTCGTCGCCGCCATCGACGGGGTGGCTCTCGGTGGGGGTCTCGAGCTCGCCATGGCCGCCGACATCCGGTTGGCATCACCCGGCTCCCGGCTCGGGCAGCCGGAGATCACGCTGGCCAACCTGCCCGGATGGGGCGGCACCCAGCGTCTTCCCCGCCTCGTGGGCAGCGGATTGGCCACCGAGATGATCCTGCTCGGCGACCCGGTCGACGCCGAGCGGGCCGCGGCCATCGGGCTCGTCAACCGCGTGGTGGCCGATCCCGTCACCGCCGCCCTCGAGCTCGCCGCGCGTCTCGCCGGCAACAGCGCCACCGCGATCCGCGGCGCCAAGGAGGCCATCCACGCGGGGCTCACCCACGGCATCGAGACCGGCCTCGTGGTCGAGGCCGACGCCGTCGCCGCCTGCTGCGGGACCGCCGAGCAGCGGGCAGCGGTGCAGGCCTTCCTGAACCGACGCCGACCGGCCCCGGCTGCCGCCAGCACCGACGAGGAGGAGACCCCCCGATGACCGACGCCATCGGGCTGCAGGACGCCGCAGCCCACGACCCGGCACGCGCCGCACGCGGTGCCACCTCGGGGCCCGGTCACCGCACCCTCACCGTCGAGGAGTCGCTGGACTTCGCCGCCGGCCAGGTCCGGAGATTGGTCACAGACTCGCCCGGAAAGCTCCCGACCTACACCTCCGGCGGGAAGTGGGTCTTCGACGACGATCCCTGGGCGCCGAACTGGTCCGGTGGTTTCCTCACCGGCATGATGTGGGTGTTCGCCCGCCGCACCGGCGATCCCTGGTGGCGCGAGCAGGCCGAGCGGTACTGCCGCCAGGTGGAGCCCCGCAAGTCCGACCCAGGGACACACGACATCGGGTTCGTCCTTGAACCCAGCTGGGGACGCTGGTTCGACTGGACCGGCGACGCCCACGCCCGCGAGGTCCTCGTCGAGGGCGGCCGCACCATGGCCGCGCGGCTGCAGGAGGTCGGCGGCTACCTCAGCACATGGGTCGATCCGGGCAGCACGTTCATCGACGTGATGATGAACGTCGGGATCATCTTCCGAGCGGCGAAATACGCCGACGACCCGGAACTCGCCGAGATCGCCCTGCGCCACTGCCGCACCACCCGCCGCCACCTGGTGCGCGGCGACGGCAGCACGCTGCACGAGGGATGGTTCGACACCGACAGCGGGGAGTTCCTCCGCGCGGCCACCCACCAGGGGCACCGTGCCGACTCGACCTGGGCGCGCGGGCAGGCCTGGGCGATCTACGGGTTCACCACCGCCTATGCGCACACTGGCCACGCCGACCTGCTCGACACCGCCCGACGCGCTGCGGACTACTACGTGCGGAACACCCCCGACGGCGTCCCGCCCAACGACTGGCTAGATCCGGGGCGCGCGCCCCGCCGCGAGGCCTCGGCCGCGGCCATCACCGCGGCCGGCCTGCTGCACCTGGGCGCCGCCCTCGGCGAGCAGCACGGGTGGGCCTACCGTCGCTACGCCCTCGACGTCCTCGCGCGGCTGCGTTCCACCGAGTACCTGGCGGCGGACAGCGCCGGCTGGGAGGGCGTGCTGCGCCACGCGACGTACCACGAGCGCAACGGCCTCGGCATCGACGAGAGCGTGATGTGGGGCGACTACTACCTCGTCGAGGCGCTCGATCTGGCCGCCGGCCCGACCCCCGGGCCGAGCCCCCGATGAGCCGCCCCGACGTCGCCCGCGCCGCGCACGACGGGACGGCTCATCTCCCCGCGGAGGAGACCACCGCGGCGATCGCGGACTCCGGGCTGATCGCCGTCCTGCGATCCGGGACCGCACAGCACTACCGCGCCGTCACCGAGGCCCTCGTCGAGGCGGGGGTCCGGACCCTCGAGATCACGCTCACCGCCCACGGCGCGCTCTCCGCACTCGAGCACATCGCCAAGGACTACCACGGCAGCGACGTACTGGTCGGCGCCGGGACGGTGGTCGACGCCACCCAGGCGGAGATGTGCCTCGAGGCCGGAGCAACCTTCCTGGTGTCCCCCGCCTACTGCGCCGACGTCCTGGCGGTCGCCCGCATCGCCGAGACCGCCGTCTATCCCGGCGCCATGACTCCCACCGAGATCCTCACCGCCCACCGCGGCGGCGCCTCGGCGGTGAAGCTGTTCCCGGCCGCGGCCCTGTCCCCGCGCTACCTGCTCGACGTGCACGCTCCGCTCCCCGAGATCACGATCATGCCGACCGGCGGGATCGACATCGACGACATCCCGGCGTGGATCAGGGCGGGTGCCGGGGCCGTCGGCCTGGGCAGCCCGCTGCTCGGCCGCGCGGTCGATGACGGCCCTGCCCCCGACCTGCGCGAGCGGGCGCGCCGCGCCGTCGCCGCAGTGGCCGAGGCGCGCGCGTGAGCGCTCCGGTCCCGCACGCCTCGGGCCGCTTCGGCACCCCGGCCACCCGAGCGACAGAGAGGACGTCATGAGCTTCGACTACATCATCGTGGGCGGCGGGACCGCGGGTTCCGTGCTCGCCCACCGCCTCACCGAGACCCCCGGGATCCAGGTCCTGCTCCTCGAAGCGGGCAGCCGCGACCTGAACCCCATGATCCATGTCCCCGGTGGTGTCGGGATGCTGTTCGGGCCGAGCGTGAACTGGCGGTTCAAGACGGTCCCCCAGCCCGAGCTGGACAACCGGGAGATCTGGTACCCGCAGGGGAAGACCCTCGGCGGGTCCAGCTCCATCAACGCCATGATCTACATCCGGGGTCAGCGCGAGGACTACGACCACTGGGCCGAGCTCGGCAACAAGGGCTGGGCCTACGACGACGTCCTGCCCTACTTCACCAGGTCCGAGGACAACAGCCGCCTCGTTGACCGATACCACGGCCAGGGCGGCCCCCAAGCCGTGTCCGATCAGACCAATCCCCACGAGCTGAGCACCTCCTTCGTCAGGGCCGCCCAGTCCTGGGGCCTGCCCTACAACCCCGACTTCAACGGCGAGACCATGGCCGGCGCAGGCCTCTACCAGGTCACCGCACGGGCCGGGTTCCGCCGCTCCCAGGCGACGTCGTTCCTGCGTCCGGCGCGCAGGCGTCCCGGTCTCACCGTGCGCACCGGCGCCCGGGTGCTCCGCATCGTGGTCGACCGCGGGCGCGCGATCGGGGTCGTTGTCGCCGACCGCCGCGGCCGTACCCAGGTCATCCGCGCACAGCGCGAGGTCCTGCTGGCCAGCGGCGCCATCAACACCCCCCGGCTGCTGATGCTCTCCGGCATCGGCGCACCCGACGAGCTCGCGGCCGTCGGCCTCGACCCCGTCCATGCTCTGCCCGCGGTCGGCAAGAACCTGATGGACCACCTCAACACCAACGTCCACGCCCTGACCCGCGAACCCATCAGCTACGACGGGCTCGACGAGTTCCCGCGCCTGCTCGGGCCCGGCCTGCGCTGGCTGCTCTGGCGGACCGGACCCGCCGCCTCGGTCATCGTCGAGGGCGGCGGCTTCTTCACCAGCCCCGGTCAGACCCGCCCGGACATGCAGATCCACATCGCGCCGGCGACCGTCGTGCGCGGAGGCCAGACGCGCCTGCCCGGCAACGGCTTCACCATCAACTCGACCTATCTGCGCCCGGAGAGCCGCGGCACCGTGAGCCTGCGTTCCGCGGATCCCGCGGTGCCGCCGGCGATCGATCCCCGCTACCTGTCCGCCGGTCGGGACCGGGAGATGGCGCTGCACCTGATCCGCACCATCCGAGAGGTACTGGCCCAGCCGGACATGGCCCGCCACATCGAGCAGGAGCGTCTCCCCGGGGCCCACGCCAAGTCCGACGAGGACATCATGGCCTACGTTCGCCAGTACGCCTCCTGCGACTACCACCCGGTCGGAACCTGCCGGATGGGCGATGGCCCCGACTCCGTCGTCGACGCCAACCTGCGGGTTCACGGTCTCGACGGGTTGCGTGTGATCGACGCATCGATCATGCCCAAGCTGGTCAGCGGCAACACGATGGCGCCCACGATGATGATCGCCGAGAAGGGTGCTGACTTGGTCAAGAGCAGCATGTAGCCCTCCGCCGAGTTGACGCAGGCACCGCTCCCGGCAACCCGTCCCGGAGAACCTGACCATCTTCGCCATGCCGTTCCTGCCCGTACCCGGCGTGATGTTCGGCGTGGTCTCCGCCGCCACGGCGCTCCGTCGCGATCGGCGTCGCAGTACTCGGACCGCTCACCGCGGGACGAGCACTCGAGTCCCTGAACGACACCCGGCGCGGACCTGGGCGATCGTGCGGGGCCGGAACCGGTTCGGGCAGAGCCTTCAGGGTCGTGGCGCTGCGGCCGGGCGGCGACGCCGTCCGGTCTCAAGGTTCGGCACGCGCACGAACCCGGTGGCTTGCCGCACGGCGATCCCCGTAACGGCCATCGGGGCCGGAACGTGCACGGCGAGCAGGCTCCCGCCTCCGGCGCCCGTGGCGAGCACCGTGATGGTGGGAACTCGCGCAACGGGACCCGGATCAAGACGGTGCTGATCGAGATCGGACCGGTCGAGATCGAGGTCCCGCGTGATCGCGACGCCAGCTTTCGACCCGGTCATCGTGCGCGGCGTCAACGCCGGCCGGACGGGATCGACGAGATCGTGCTGTCGCTGACCGCGCGCGGATTGACCACCGGTGAGGTCGTCGCGCACTTCGACGAGGTCTACGGCGCCAAGGTCAGCAAGGACACGATCTCCCGGATCACCGACAAGGTCGTGGAGAAGATGACCGAGTGGCAGAACCGGCCCCTCGATGTCGTCTATCCGGTGATCTTCAGCGACGCGATCCATGTGAAGGTCCGCGATGGCCAGGTCACCAACCGGTCCTTCTACGTTGTCATCGGCGTCACCGTCGACGGGCGCCGTGACGTGCTCGGCATCTGGGCCGGTGTCGGAGGCGAGGGCGCGAAGTTCTGGCCCGCCGTGCTGACCGAGATCAAGAACCGCGGCACCGCCGACGTGTGCATCGCAGTCTGCGACGGCCTGACCGGGCGCGGTGACGCGATCACCACCGTGTGGCCCCAGACGGTGGTGCAGACCTGCATCCTGCACCTGATCCGCAACACCTTCCGCTACGCCTCTCGGCGGGACGGGAAAGCGATGGCCAAGGACCTGCGACCGGTCTACACCGCCCCGACCGAGCCGGCCGCGAAGGCCCGCTACGACGAGTTCGCCGAGCGCTGGTGCGGCCAGTACCCGGCGATCGGGACGCTCTGGACGCGGGCGTGGGCGGAGTTCGTGCCGTTCCTGGACTACGACGCGGAGATCTGCCGGGTCATCTGCTCCACGAACGCGATCGAGTCGCTCAACGCCCGTTACCGGCGGGCGGTCCGCGCCCGCGGGCACTTCGCGACCGAGCAGGCCGCCCGGAAGTGCCTCTACCTGGTCACGCGATCGCTGGACCCGACCGGGAAGGGCCGCGCACGGTGGTCGATGCGGTGGAAGCCAGCACTCAACGCGTTCGCGATCACCTTCGAAGGCCGTCCTGTCGCGAGCAACACCTGACATCCATCAACACCGGTTACACCGTTGATCGGACAGTCCCCGGCTTCGCCGCCTGCACCGGCCGCAGGACGAGCGCGAGCTCCTCCATTGGTGCATCCACGACGGACGGCCCTGGTGTGCGCCGGCGATGCGGAGAGCGATCTCGGTTGTGTGCCAGACTGCCTCGTTCTTGGTCAACGCCGCGCCCTCCCGTCGCGGCGCGGGCGTAGCGCTTGACGGTGTTGAGCGCCCACCCCAGCCGGCTTGGCCGCGCGGTTGCCCGGCGCACGCCGCTGCCCGTCGAGGCGTTACTGGATCGGCTGGATCCCGCGATCGATGATGCCGGCCGGGGCCGCGTTGACGATGCGTAGCGCGACCTCGGTGTGGTGCCAGGCGACGTCGTTCTCGGTGGGCTTGGCGTCCTCGCGGAACCAGACCGCAACCCCCATGCCGAGGTCCAGGATCGCGTATGTGGCGAGCCGGGGTGAGCGCACCCGGAAGGTCCCGGCGGTGACGCCGTCGGTGACGAGGTCCTCGAAGGCGCGTGCGTACGCGGCGCGCTGGCCCATGATCGTCGAGCGATGGGGCTCGACGAGGCTGCGGAGCTCGCGGTTGCCCACAAAGGCCTCGCGCCGGTGCCTGGCGTGGTAGCGGACGTGGGCGTCGACGGCGCGGCGGAGCCGTTCGGTGTGGTCGGCGGTGCCGGCGATCGCGGCGCGGTGCGCGGCGATCAGGTCGTCCATGGTCGCGCCGATGATCGTTGCGAGGAGGTCCTGCTTGGACGCGACGTGCTTGTAGAGGCTCGGCCCCCGGATGCCGATGGCGGCACCGATGTCGCCCATGGTGGTCGCTTCGTAGCCGCGCTGGACGAACAGGTCGAGGGCGGCGGAGCGGATGTGCGCGTGGCGCGTGCTCGTGGGGTTCACGACTCTCTCCGGCCGAGTGCTGGTGACGACAGGCTAACCGCTCGTAGCCTGCGGTGTGACGTCTTTGGCAATCGGCTTGTGCGAGCCGACGCCTCGCGATCGGATGTGGCTAACCGCCATTAGCCAACGGAGGTAGGCGTGCCCATCGATCTCTCGCCCGACCCAGCCGTCGCGGAGCTCGCCGAGCGGACGGCGGCCTTCGTGCGGGAGCGCGTCATCCCGGTGGAGGTCGCGCACGACGGCGTGGTGCCGTCCGAGGCGGTGCGGGAGGAGTTGCAGCAGGGCGCCCGCGCAGCGGGGGTGTTCGCGCCGCACGTGGCACCGGAGTTCGGCGGGCTCGGCCTGGACATGGTGGGCCGCGCGACGGTCTTCGAGGAGGCCGGGTACTCGTTGCTCGGTCCGCTCGCGCTGAACATTGCTGCCCCGGACGAGGGCAACGTGCACATGCTCGAGGCGATCGCGACCGAGGAGCAGAAGGTGCGTTACCTCGCGCCGCTGGCCGCGGGGGAGGTGCGGTCGTGCTTCGCGATGACCGAGCCGGCGCCGGGCGCGGGTTCGGATCCCGACGCGCTGGCGACGGTAGCGGCGCGGGTGCCGGGCGGATGGCGCATCGACGGCCGGAAGTGGTTCATCACCGGAGCCGACGGCGCGGCGTTCGCGATCGTGATGGCGCGAACCACCGGGACCCCGGGCGACCGCGGCGGCGCGACGATGTTCCTCGTCGACGCGGACAACCCGGGCATGGTCGTGGGGCGCCACATCCCGACGCTGGACCAGTCGCTGTACGCCGGGCACCTCGAGGTGGTGTTCGACGGGTGCGTCGTCGGCGACGACGCGGTGCTCGGTGAGGTCGACCAGGGCTACCGGTACGCGCAGGTGCGGCTCGGGCCCGCGCGGATGACCCACTGCATGCGCTGGCTCGGCATCGCGCGCCGGTCGCAGGACATCGCCGTGGCGCGGACTGTGGACCGGCAGGTGTTCGGCTCGCGGCTGGCCGACCTGGGGATGGCCCAGCAGATGATCGCCGACAACGAGATCGACATCCGGGCGTCGCGCGGGTTGATCATGCAGGCCTGCTGGGAGCTGGACCAGGGAGGGCACGCCGGTCAGGCGGTGTCGGTGGCCAAGACGTTCACCGCCGAGGCGGTGTGGCGGGTCGTGGACCGGTCGCTGCAGCTGTGCGGGTCGTTGGGCGTGTCCGGGGACCTGCTGCTGGGTCGGTACCTGCGCGAGGTGCGCCCCTTCCGCATCTACGACGGCCCGTCGGAGACCCACCGCTGGTCCATCGCGCGGCGCGTAGTGGGCCGCCACACCGCGGCCACCGAGCCAGCCCGGGTGCCGGCCCCGTGACCGCGACCGAGGTCGAGGGCCTGGACCTCGCCGCGCTGAGCGGGTACTTCGCCGCACACGTGCCGGGGTTCGCCGGGCAGCTCACCGCCGAGCTCGTGTCGGGCGGCCGGTCGAACCTGACCTACAAGCTGACCGACGGCCGCTCCACGTGGATCCTCCGCCGACCGCCACTGGGCACCCTCACCCCCTCGGCGCACGACATGGGGCGGGAGTACCGAGTGGTCGCGGCACTGCACGGCCACGGCGTGCCCGTCGCGGCGCCCGTGGCGCTCGTGGACAGCGACGTGATCGGGGTCCCGTGCGCCGTCGTCGCGTTCGTGCCGGGGTCCGTGCTGCGCAGCGAGGACGACCTCGCATCGCTGAGCGACGAGGACGTGCGACGCTGCGGGCTGGCGCTGGTCGACACCCTCGCGGCGCTGCACGCGGTGCCGTCGGCCGAGGTCGGCCTGGCCGACCTCGGCCGCCCCGACGGGTACCTCGGCAGGCAGGTCCGACGCTGGTACGGCCAGTGGGAACGGGTGCGGACCCGGGACCTGCCCGACATCGAGGCGCTGCACGAGCGGCTCGTCGTCGCCTGCCCGAGCGAGAGCGGCGCGTCGATCGTGCACGGCGACTTCCGGGTCGACAACGCGATCGTCGACCCCGACGATCCGGCCCGGATCCGTGCGGTCGTCGACTGGGAGATGGCGACTCTGGGCGACCCGCTGGCGGACCTCGCGTTGCACCTCGCCTACGCCCATCCCGCGTTCGCGGCGGTGCTGGGCGGGTCCGCCGCCTCGGCGAGCCCCCGGATGCCGACGCGCGATGCGCTCGTCGAGCGCTACGTCGCGGCCTCGGGCCGGGATCTGGCCGATCTCGGGTTCCACCTCGCGCTCGCCTACTTCAAGATCGCTGTCATCGCCGAGGGGATCCACCAGCGGCACCTGCGGGGCGACACCCGCGGGGACGGCTTCGCCCGGGTCGGCGACACACCGGCGCCGCTCGCGGCGGCGGGTCTCGACGCGCTGCGGGGGCGGTCGTGAATCCCGTGCTCGACAGGTTCCGGCTCGACGACCGGGTCGTCGTCGTGACGGGTGCGAGCTCCGGGCTCGGCGCGGGCTTCGCCGTGGCGCTGGCGCACGCCGGCGCGGACGTCGTGCTCGGCGCCCGCCGTGCCGATCGGTTGCAGCGCACTGCGGAAGCGGTGCGAGGCACGGGGCGGCGGGCGCTGTGCGTCCCCACCGACGTGTCCGAACCGCAGGACTGCACGGCGCTGGTGGAGGCCGCGATCGCCGAGTACGGCCGCCTCGACGTGCTCGTCAACAACGCCGGGATCGGCACCGCCGTACCGGCGCTGCGCGAGACGCCCCGGCAGTTCCGCGAGGTGCTCGAGGTCAACCTCGAAGGCGCGTACTGGATGGCCCAGGCCTGCGCCCGGGTGATGCTGCCGGGATCGAGCATCGTCAACGTCGCGAGCACGCTGGGGTTGATCGCGTCCTACGCCCCGCAAGCGGCGTACGCGGCGTCGAAGGCGGGCCTGATCGGACTGACGCGCGACCTGTCCCAGCAGTGGGCCGGGCGCCGGGGGATCCGCGTGAACGCCATCGCTCCCGGCTACGTGGCCAGCGAGATGACCGCGGACGTCCCAGGGGCCGCGCTGGAAGCGTTCATCGCCGCTCGCAGCCCGCTCGCCCGGTTCGGTGACCAGGCGGAGCTGGACTCCGCGGTCGTCTTCCTCGCGTCGCCGGCGTCCGGCTACGTCACCGGGAGCACGCTCGCCGTCGACGGAGGGATGTCAGGCCACTGACCTGCGCCCGCCCATGGGCAATGGCGGAGCAGCAGCATCGCACGATCTGCGACCCGTGTCGTGCCTGAGCGCAACCAGGGTCCGTGCCACGCCGGGTCGCCCTGCTTGGCTCGGATGCCATGCGAGGAGGCGACGTGATCGATGTGAGTCCGTTCGATGTGGAGCCGCGTGCGCTGCGCGAGACCTTCGCCTGCTTCCCGTCGGGCACCCGTGCCCACCCTGTTGTCCTGCTTGTGGTGCTGAGTGCGGCGCTGTTCACGACCGGCCTGGACATGTTGATCATCGAAGTCGCTCTCTTCGGCCGGCGAGACCTTCGGTCAGTATTCGCTGGCGAATCTGAGCTGGTCGAACGCATGCGTCATCGAGTTCGGGGCGCTTCTGCGGTCGGTCGGTCGGGTTCCGTCGGACCGGACTCGCCCGTCGTCCAGGGGTCTGAGGGGCGGAGTCCTCCCGATGGAAGTTGGCGGCCGTCTCGACCGCCGCGGCTCGACCGCGAGTCGCAGATCCTGCGCGCGGATCAGCGCTTCTCGCTATGTCCCGACGGTGGTACCACGGTTCGCAGCTCCTCCCTTGTCGTGCCACGGATGGCCGCGGCCACCGGCTACGGCCCGCCCGAGTCGATGTCGTCCTCGGTGGAGGAGCCCGTGCCCGGCCTCCTCGCCTGGGACGCCGCGGCCGTCGGCGTGTTCGGCAGCGACTACCCCGGCTACGACGCGAACATCGTCCGGCCATGGTCACTGGCTGCCGCAGTGGCGTGACATGGCGGGACACGCCGCCGAGCGGGTCGCCGCGACCGCGGCCCCGACGGAGCGCAACGTCTGACCAATGCCGTCCGCCGGCCGGCACGGGATACTTGACGTCGCCCGGCCAGCAGGCGGGCGCCTCGCGGTCTACCCGGCCCGCTAGCATCCCGCAGGTGAGGGAGCTCGGCACGGTCGATCGCCGAGCTGAGTGATGAGTGACGAGAGCCGGGCGATGTCGTCGAGCAGTCGTGACGCGCCCACCGACGTCGGTTCCCGGTTGCGGAACGCGCGGACGCGCGCGCAGATGACACGCCGGCAGCTCGCGCTGGAATCCGGTACGTCGGAGCGGTACCTCGCCCAGCTCGAAGCCGGGTCTGCCAACCCGACACTCAATGTGCTCACCGCGCTCGCGTCGTCGCTGCGTGTGCCCGTTGCGGATCTGATCCCGCTCGGTGGCGAGCGCGACGAGTGGCTGGAGCAACTGGTCTCGGCGGTTCGGCGGCTCCCAGAGGATCGCTTGTCACAGTTGGCCGTCTGGCTCGATCCCGCTCAGGGGCGGAGGGAGGGTCGGATCGCCCTGCTCGGCCTGCCCGGCGCGGGCAAGTCGACGCTCGGGCGGGAGCTAGCCGGCCGGCTCAGCGCCCCCTTCGTCGACCTGGCCGAGCGGATCGATCCGGTCCGGGTCGCGTTCGGCGGCCCGGAGACGGCGGGCCGGCTCGCGGTCGACGCTTGGGAAGCAGTGGTGGCGGGGAGCTCCCGCGCCGTGATCGAGCTTCCACACGCCCTGCTGCACGCCTCGGGCTTCTGCGGACGGGTGCTGGACTCGGCGCACACCGTGTGGCTCGACGCCGCCCCGGAGGACCATCTCGCGCGGGTCGCCGAGACGGGCAGCGTGCCGGCCGAGGCGCGCGGTGTGCTCGACGAGATCTACGCGGCGCTGTCCGCGCTGGAACCCGTGGCGGTGCGGGCGAGTCGCCGGCTCAACACCTCTGCGGTAGGCGTCGACGCCGCGCTCGCCAGTCTGGAGGACTGGGCTCGCTCGCTGATCGAGGCCGATCCTCGCCCGTGACACCCGCCCTGAGCTGGCAGTTCAGGCCCCGCGCGCAGCAACATGCAAAATAGTGCTTGTCCTTGATGCACTATATAGCTAGCCTCGCGCTTGGCGGATCACACGCGATCTCGTCGTCCCTCACTGCCCGGGCCGCACGCTTTCAACGACGAGAGGACGCCACATGGCCGGCGCTGTCGGATTTCGCTCGAAGATCGTCAATCCGAAACTGCTCGTGCTCGCGATCATCCTCGGGTTCTTCGACGGGGCTGATCTCTCCTCGATGGGCGTCACGCTCTCGCGCCTGTCCAAGAACCTCGAACTGTCCCCCGGGCAGGCCGGCCTCTGCGCGAGCGCCAGCCTGGTCGGCGTGGTCATCGGTGCGACCGTCGGCGGCCGCTGGGCGGACCGCAAGGGGCGCAGGCCCGTCCTGCTCACCTCCGCCCTCGCGCTCGGTATCTTCGCCGTCCTGACGGCGGTCGCCTGGGACTTCCCGTCGCTGCTGGTCGTCCGGCTGTTGGCCGGCCTCGGCATGGGTGGTCTGTTCCCCGTGCTCATCGCCGCTGCCCGCGCGTCGGCGGTGCCGGACTTCCGGTCGACCGCGATCAGCATCGTGATGGCGAGCGGCCCGGTCGGCGCGCTGGCGACGGCGCTGGTCGGGCTCGCGCCGGACTACCACTGGGTCTTCCTGTTCGGCGGCATCGGGCCGCTGGTGGCGATCCCGGCCATCCTCATGGTCGTGCGGCCCGGCAGCGAGGATGCGGCGCCGGCGCCGGGTGCGTCCGGAGTCCCGATGCGGACCGTGTTCTTCGGCGAAGGGCGGCTGGTCGGCACGGTCCTGATCTGGGTCATCGCCTTCTGCACCATCCTGGTCAGCTACGTCCTGATCAACTGGCTGCCGTCGATGCTGCAGCTGCAGGGCTTCTCGCGCCGCGAGGCGGGGATCGCCGCCGTCGTCTACTCCGTCGGCGGCATCTTCGGGAACCTGGTGGCCGGCCGGGCGATGGACCGCGGCATGCCCCGCACCGGATTCGTGGTCTCCTACGTCGGGATCATGGCCTGCCTGCTCGGGCTGTCCATGATCACCCAGGCGTTCTGGATGTTCGTGGTCGCGTTCGGTGCCAACCTGTTCGTGCTCGGTGCGCAGCTCGTCGCGATGTCGCTGACCGCCTCGTTCTACCCGGACGAGGGCCGGACGACCGGGCTGGGCGCCATGGTGGCCGCCGGCCGCGTCGGGTCGGTGGTCGGACCCCTGTTGACGGGCCTGCTGCTCTCGGCGGGCCTGCAGGCGGAGAGCGTCATGCTGCTGATGCTGCCGGGGCTCGCCCTGTCCCTGGTGATCGGCCTCGCGCTCACCCGGGCAGTCCGCCGCAGGCACGTCGCCGGGGCCGGAACGGTCGCGGCGCCGCAGGCGGCCACCCACTGATCCCGTTCCCGGTCTGGAGGATCGACCATGCATCCCAGCGTGCACGCACGCACCGACCCCGACCGGATCGCCTACCGCATCGTGCCCTCCGGCGAGGTGGTCACCTACGGTGAGCTCGACGCCCGATCGAACCAGGCGGCGCACCTGTTCCGGTCGCTCGGTCTGCGGCGCGGGGACGTCGTGGCGATCCTCCTGGAGAACCACGCCCGCTACTACGAGCTGGCCTGGGCGGCGGACCGGTCCGGGCTCTACTACACGTGCCTGTCGACCCAGCTGTCCGCCACCGACGTCGGTCGCATCCTGGCCGACTGCGGCGCGTCGATCCTGCTCACCTCGCGGCGGATGCAGCCGCTGGCCGAGCAGGTGCGGGCATCGGCTCCGGCGGTGCGGTGCTACCTCGTCGACGGGTCGGCCGACGGGTTCGAGGACTACCTCGCCGCCCGCGACGGGTTCCCGACCGTGCCAGTGGCGGACGAAAGCTGCGGATCGTCCATGTTGTACTCCTCGGGGACGACCGGGCGACCCAAGGGCGTCGAGGTCTCCCTGCCGGAGGGTCCGCTGGACCAGGTCGACCAACTGACCAGGATCGCCGTCGACCACTTCGGCTACGAACCCGGCATGGTCTACCTGGTCCCCGCACCGCTGTACCATTCGGCGCCGCTGCGCTGGTCGATGCTGGTGCACAAGGTCGGCGGCACGGTCGTGGTGATGCCGAAGTTCGACGCGCTCGGTGCGCTTGAGTGCATCGAGCGATACGGGATCACGGTGTCGCAGTGGGTGCCGACGCACTTCGTGCGGATGCTGAAGCTGCCGGAGGCCGACCGGAAGCGGTTCGACCTGTCCACGCAGAAGGTGGTCTTCCACGCCGCGGCGCCGTGTCCGGTCGAGGTCAAGCGCCGGATGATGGCGTGGTGGGGGCCGATCCTGCGGGAGTTCTACGCCGGTACCGAGTTCAACGGCATGACGGCGATCACCGCGGAGGAGTGGCTGGCGCACCCCGGGTCGGTGGGCCGCCCGGTGTTCGGCGAGCTCCACATCTGCGACGACAAGGGTGAACCGCTGCCTGCGGGCGAGGAGGGCCTCGTCTACTTCGGCGGGGGAGTGCGGTTCCGCTACCGCAACGACCCGCAGACCACGGCCGCGGCCTACAACGCCGCGGGGTGGAGCACGCTCGGCGACATCGGCCGCGTGGATGCCGACGGCTACCTCTACCTGACCGACCGCAAGGGCTTCCTGGTCATCTCCGGTGGGGTCAACATCTACCCGCGCGAGATCGAGGACGTCGTCGTCGGGCATCCGGACGTCGCCGATGTCGCGGTCATCGGCGCGCCGGACGAGGACCTGGGCGAACGCCTGGTCGCAGTGGTCGAGCTGCTGCCCGGCCGGGAGCGCACACCGACGCTCGTCGACGAGATCCAGGCGATGGTCGAACGCGACCTCGGCCGACTCAAGGTGCCCCGCCAGGTCGACGTCGTCGATCGCCTGCCGCGCCACGCCACCGGAAAGCTCTACAAGCGCCTGCTCCGGGACTCCTACCGGGAGTCCCACGAGGCGGGTGCCCACACGTGAGGACGGAACCGATGCCAGGGACCACCGGCTCGTCGATGTCGGAGGAGGAACGGGACCTGCTGCGCGGCAGCGTGCGCAGCCTGCTGGAGGCCGAGTGGCCGGCTGAGGCGTACCCGGACAACGTCGCCAAACCCGAGCGGATGCAGGCGGTCTGGCGCGCCCTGTGCGAGATGGGCCTGGGCGAGCTCGGCGGAGAGGCCGGCGGCCTGGCCGAGGCCGCCGTCGTGCTCGAGGAGCTGGGCCGGGCCTCGTCGCTGGCCCCCGTGCCGGCCGCCGTCCTGGTCAACCGGGCGCTGGGTGGCGCGACCGATCCGGCCGCCGTCGAGTTGCTCGGCCGCATCCACGACGGGTCCGCCGCGCCGGTGGTGTCCTTCGGCGACGGGGACGGCGAAGTCCGGTTCGACCGGGCGACCCTCCGCGGCCGGGTCGACTTCGCCGAGTGGGCCGAGTGCGCCACCCACCTGCTGGCCTTCGACGCGGGGGAGCAACAGGTGGCCGTCGTCGAGCTCGAAGGGCCGGGCGTCCGGATCGAGCCGACGCGGGCACTCGGCGCCCCTGGTCTGTCGACCGTGCACCTCGACGGGGCCGCGTTCCACGTCGTCCCCGTCACCGCCGACGACATCGCGGACCTGGTGCGGCTCAGCCGGATCGGCTACGCGGCCCGCAGCCTCGGCGCCACCCGCCGCGGCTTCGACCTGGCCGTCGGGCACGCGACGCAGCGGCGGCAGTTCGGCCGGCTGATCGGGGGGTTCCAGGCCATCCAGCACAAGCTGGCCGACAGCCTGATCGCGCTCGACGGATGCCGGCTCGTCGTCGAGCACGCGGCCCGGCAGTACGACGCCGCGGACCCCGGGTGGCGTTTCGCGGCCGCGTCCGCCTTCGCGACGGCGGCCTCCACGCTGCGCCAGGTCGCGCTGCAGACTCACCACACCCTCGGTGCCATCGGGTACGCCGAGGAGCACGAGGCCCCCCGGCACTTCAAGCGCGTGCACGTCGACCTGCTCCGCCACGGCGGCGTCCGGGCCGCGCAGGCCGAGCTCGCCGACCACTTCCTCGACGGCCCCGGTGTGTTTCCGACGATCGACCTCGGCGCGGCCGGCAACGCGTTCCGCGAGGAGGTGGACGCTTGGCTGACGCGGACGTGGACCGCGGAGCGGCAGGCCGAGTTCCACACCCGCCCGTACAAGCAGCGCGAGTACGACCCGCGCTTCGCGGCCGAGCTCGGGGAGACCGGGTGGATCGGCATGTCGTGGCCGGAGGAGTTCGGCGGTCAGGGGCGCCGTGCCCTGGAGCAGGTCGCCTACCTGGAGATGATGGAGAAGCACGAGGCGCCGCGGGCCGGTGCGCCGGTGCAGGCCCCGATGCTCATGGTGCACGGCACCGAGGAGCAGCAGCAGCGCTACCTGCCCGGCATCCTCCGCGGCTCGATGCTGTTCGGAATGTGCCTCTCCGAACCGGACGCCGGCTCGGACCTGGCGTCCCTGCGGACCGCTGCGGTGCGCGACGGCGACGGGTGGGTCATCAACGGCCAGAAGATCTGGACCACCTCGTACCTCGGCACGCACCTGCTCGTGGCCGCGCGGACCAGGACCGACATGGAACCGCGCAGCGCGGGCATCAGCCTGTTCTTCGTGCCGACGGACGCCCCCGGCATCACGATCCGGCCCTCCACCACGATGTACGACGGCTCCTTCGCCAACATCTTCTTCGATGACGTCCGGGTTCCGGCGAACGACCTGGTCGGGCCCGAGGACGGGGGCTGGGACGTGCTGATGAGCGCCCTGGCCACGGAGCGGGGCTTCTACGGCGGCGTGATGGTCCTCCAGCTGATGCACCTGTTCGAGGTCTTCTGCGCCCACCTACGGGAACAGGGCCGGACGGACCCGGCGGCCCGCGCGGTCGTCGGCAACTTCGCGGCGCAGCTCGAGGTCGGCCGCCGCCTGATGATCCGCTGTGCCGAGATGGCTGAGGGCGGGGTCACCCCGCTCACCGAGGCCGCCATCAGCAAGGTGTTCTCCGGCGAGCTCATGGAACGCTTCGGAGAGGCCGCGCTCGACCTGCTCGGCCTCCCGGGCACCCTCTCCGAGGACGTGCCGGACGCCCCGCTGCGCGGCCGCCTGGAGCAGCGACTGCGCTACGCCCTGATGTGGGTGATCAGCCTGGGCACCAACGAGATCCAGCGCACGCTGATCGCCCGGCGCGGCCTCGGGCTGCGTTCCTGACCCACCACACGAAGGGCCTGCACGACCATGGCATGGGACTTCTCGACCGAACCCGACTTCCAGGACACGCTGGACTGGGTGCGCCGCTTCGTCCGCGAGGAGATCATCCCGCTCGAGACCCTCGACCTCGACGTCGAGACCTTCGAGCGGGTGACCGCGCCGATGAAGGATCAGGTGAAGGAGCGCGGGCTCTGGGCCGCGCACCTTCCCCCCGAACTCGGCGGGGGCGGGTTCGGTCAGGTCAAGCTCGCGCTGATCCACGAGATCCTCGGGGAGTGCCGCTACGCCCCTGGCATCTTCGGCAACCAGGCACCCGACTCCGGGAACGCCGAGCTGCTGGCCATCGGGGGCACCCCGGAGCAGAAGGAGACCTGGATGCACCCGCTCCTGCGCGGGGAGCTCCGGAGTGCCTTCTCCATGACGGAGCCGGGGGCGGGGGCCGACCCGACGATGCTGAGCACGCGCGCCGTCGAGGACGGCGACTCCTACGTCATCAACGGGCACAAGTGGTTCACCTCGAATGCCTCGGTCGCCGACTTCCTGATCGTGATGGCAGTGACCGACCCGACCGTCAGCGCGTACCGGGGCACGTCGATGTTCGTGGTGCCCGCGGACACGCCGGGTGTGCAGGTGCTGCGCGACATCCCGGTGATGGACCATCCCTTCATCGGGGGCGAGCTGGACCCCGGGCACGCCGAGGTGCTCTACCGCGACGTACGGGTGCCGAAGGCGAATCTGGTGGGCCTGCCGGGGCAGGGGTTCGCCCTGGCGCAGCACCGCCTCGGGCCCGGACGCCTGCACCATGCGATGCGGTGGCTGGGCCAGTCCCGGCGTGCCTTCGACATGCTGTGCGAGCGCGCGGTGAGCCGGCACTCGCACGGCTCGCGCCTCGCGGACAAGCAGATGGTCCAGGACTGGGTCGCCCGGTCGGCGGCCGAGATGCAGGCCGCCCGACTGCTGACCCTCCACGCGGCCTGGACGATCGACCGCGTCGGGGCCTCGGCGGCGCGCAACGAGATCGCGATGATCAAGTACTGGGGTGCGGCGGTGCTGCACGACGTCATCGACCGGGCAGTCCAGGTCCACGGCAGCCTGGGCTTCTCCGCGGACCTACCGCTCGAGCAGATGTACCGTGCCGCCCGCGCGGCCCGCATCTACGACGGGCCCGACGAGGTGCACAAGGAGAGCGTGGCGCGCAGGTTGCTGCGGGGCTACGAGCCGGTCGAGGTGCCGACCGAGCACGTGCCGACCCGGCGCGAGGCAGCACGTCGCAAGTTCGCGGCGCACCTCGAACTCGCGACGGCCAACCTGTGACCGGGCGAGGAGGCCGATCGTGACCGGCGGTGCGACCTGGTTGGTGCCGGCCCTGGAGAAGGTGGTGTTCGAGCGGCCTGCGGCCGAGGTCGTGGCCGAGGAGACAGCCGGCCGTGACCACACCCGGGTACTGGTGCTGACCAGCCGGTCCGTGAGGTCGACCGCGCTGGTGACGGGCATCGTCGCGGCACTCGGTGAGCGTTGCGCCGGTGTCTACTCGGACGTACCCGTGCAGGCGTCCGCCGCCCAGGTGCTCGCGGCAGCCGAGCATGCCCGCGCCGTCCGTGCCGACCTGATCGTCGCCGTCGGTGGCGGCTCGGTCATCGACGCGGCCAAGGTCGTGGTGATCTGCCTGGGAGCGGACCTCACCGAGCCCGCTGGTCTGGATCCCTACCGGGGCCTCGGATCGGTGTCGGACGCGAGCCGACGACCGGCCGACGAAGCGTCCTGGGTGCGCTTCATCGCGGTGCCGACCACCCTGTCAGCGGCCGAGTTCACCTGGTGGGGCGGGGTCATGGACCCCGAGCGTGGGACCAAGGGGCCCGTCGCCCACCCACTGGCGATCCCGCGCATGATCGTGCTCGACCCGGAGGCGACCCGGACCGCGCCGCTGCACCTGGTCACCTCCACCGGTGTGAAGGCCGTGGACCATGCCGTCGAGCGACTGTGTGCACCCGTTCTGAACCCGCTGACCGAGGCGCACTCCGTGCACTCATTGCGCCTGCTCGCCCGGGCCCTGCCGGCCGTCGCCTCGGACGAGGATGACCTCGCGGCGCGCGCCGAGTGCCAGGCCGGGATGGCGATCGGGATGATCGGGCCGGCGGCCGGATCCCGGGTCGGGGCCAGCCACGCCATCGGCCACGCGTTGGGCGCGCACAGCGGCGTGCCGCACGGCATCACCTCGTGCGTGATGCTGCCCGCGGTGCTGCGCTGGAACCGTGACGCGTGCCCCCAGCGGCAACAGCTCGTGAGCTCCGCGATGGGGCGGCCGGGAGTCGACGCGGCGAAGGTCGTCGAGGATCTCGTCGTGTCCGTCGGGCTCCCGGTGCGCCTCCAGGACATCGGGATCGAGCGCTCCGAGCTGGCGACCATCGCCCGGAAGACGATGGGGGACATGGCCATCGGCGGCAATCCGCGTCCCGTCAGGACGGTGGCGGACGTGCTGGAGATCCTCGAGTCGGCCTGGTGACGACGACGTCACCCACCCCCGACTCCCCGCGGGAAGGACTGTTCATGAGCGACTACTCCCACTACCAGCGCTTTCGCATCGAGGTCGACGACAAGCTCGCGATCGTCACACTCGACCGGCCCGAGGCGCGCAACGCGATCGACCACCAGACGCACGTGGAGCTGGTGCGGCTGTTCGTCGACCTGGCTGAGGACACCGACGTCAACGCCATCCTGCTGACCGCGGCCGGCAGGACCTTCAGCGTCGGCGGGGACGTCAAGGGCATGAAGGACCGGCCCGCCGGGGACGTCGTCGCCGAGGGCGCGGTCCTGGACCCGGCGCCGGCACGGCGCATCGTCAACAACCTCCTGGACTGCGACAAGCCCATCGTCTGCGCCATCAACGGCCACGCGATCGGGCTCGGCGCCACGATCGCGCTGCTCTCGGACATCACTGTCGCGGCCGAGGACGCCAAGATCGCGGATCCGCACGTCAAGGTCGGGCTCGTCGCCGGCGACGGCGGCGCGGCCATCTGGCCGCTGCTCGTCGGCCCCGCGCGGGCGAAGGAGTACCTCATGCGAGGCACGGCCCTGACCGGACGGGAGGCCCAGGAGGTCGGCCTGGTCAACTACACCTACCCGGCCGCCGAGGTCTACGGCCGCGCCCACGAGATCGCCCGTGAGCTCGCGGACGGGGCGACCTGGGCCATCCGCTGGACGAAGCTCTCGGTCAACAAGTGGCTGAAGGAGCAAGTCAACCTGATCCTGGACGCGTCGATGGCACTGGAGATCGCGACCTTCCACACCGAGGACCACAAGGAAGCCGTCGCGGCCTTCATCGAGAAGCGCAAGCCCTCCTTCACCGGACGATGAGAGGCGAGCCATGACCGAGACGAGAACGGGCCCTCGACCGCTCGCGGGGCTGCGGGTCCTCGACTTCACGATGATCATGTCGGGACCGTTCTGCACGCGGATGCTGGCAGATCTCGGGGCCGAGGTGATCAAGGTCGAGCCCCCGGCCGGCGACCAGATCCGCGGGCGCCCGCCGGCTCGAGGGGACGGGCACAGCACCTACTTCGGCCAGCTGAACTGCGGCAAGCGCAGCATCGTGCTCGACCTGCGCACCGTGGAGGGCGCTGACGTCGCGCGCCGGCTCGCCGCCAGCAGTGACGTGGTGGTCGAGAACTACCGGCCGGGCGTCATGAGCCGGCTCGGCCTGGGCTACGAGACGCTGTCGGTGGACAATCCGCGACTGGTGTTCTGCTCGATCTCCGGGTTCGGGCAGACCGGGCCGGATGCAGGGCGCGCGGCGTACGCGCCGATCATCCACGCCGCGAGCGGCTACGACATGGCGAACCTGCAGTACCAGGACGACGCGGACACGCCTGGCCGGACCGGGATCTTCATAGCCGACGTCCTGGGCGCCGTGTACGCCTTCGGGGCGATCCAGACCGCACTGCTGCATCGCGAACGGAGCGGGGTCGGCCAGTTCGTCGACGTCGCGCTCATGGACGGGATGCTGTCCATGCTGGTGTTCGAGGCGCAGGAAGCGCAGTTCCCGACCGAACGCCGCCGGCCGGTCTACGCGCCGGTCCGCACCACGGACGGCTTCGTCGTGGTCGCCCCGGTCAGCGAACGCCTCTTCGAGAAGCTCTGCGACGTCGTGGGCTCGCCGCAGTGGCGCACCGATCCGCGTTTCGCGACGATCGAGCAGCGCGAGCAGCACTGGGACACCCTCACCGGCCTGGTCGAGGAGTGGACCTCTCGGCGCTCGGCCGCCGAGTGCGAGAAGATCCTCACCGACGCGGGCCTGCCCTGTTCCCGGTACCGGACGGTGGGCGAGGCGATCGCCGATCCGCAGGTGCTGCACCGCGGGGCGCTCGCCACCGTGACGGACCCGGCAGGCGAGTTCGCGGTTCCGCAGCAGCCGTTCCGGTTCTCGGCGGTGTCGGTCGGTGCCGGCTCCGGCGTGCCCGCGCTGGGCGCCGCCGGTCCCGACATCCTGCGCGAGGTGCTGGATCTGGACGACGGGGCGATCGAGGCGCTGCGGGTGAGCGGCGCGCTGGGCCGCTGAGGGGCGTGGCGGTGGAGGCGTTCGGGGCGGCGGGCTCAAGGGCCCAGGGGTTCCCGGAGATGGGGGAGCGCCTGCGGGCCGCCCGTGCCGCCGCCGGGGCGACGCGCAAGGAGCTCGCGGCGGCGTCCGGTACCTCGGAGCGCTACATCGCCCACGTCGAGGCCGGGACCGCCAACCCCTCCGTCGCGGTCCTGACCGCCCTGGCGTCCGCGCTCGTCGTCCCGGTCGCCGAGCTGCTGCCCCTCGGGGGCGAGCGGGACCAGCGCACGGCCGAGGCAGTCGCTGCCGTGCGACGGTTGAACGGGCGGCGGCTCGGACTGCTGATCGATCAGCTCCGGGCGTCCTCCGCCGTGGATCGGGCGTCGCGGATCGTGTTGCTGGGCATGCGCGGTGCCGGGAAGTCGTCCATGGGGCAGGCGCTCGCCAGGCGTCTCGGGTGTCCGTTCGTCGAGCTCACCCGCGTGGTCGAGGACTCCTTCGGGGGCGAGCTGCGGCTGCTGATGGAACTCGAGGGCCGCGCCGGGCTGCGGCACCACCAGTCGGTGGCGTGGGAGCGGCTGGTCGAGACGCACGAGCGGCTCGTTGTGGCCGCGCCGGGCGGGGTGGTCGCCGACGTCACCCTGTACGACCGCATGCTCGACACAGCACACAGCGTGTGGCTCATGGCCGATCCGGAGGACCACATGGCGCGGGTCGTCGCGCAAGGCGACCTCCGGCCCATGTCGGGGGACCGGCGCGCGATGACCAACCTGCGGGCGATCCTGCGGGCGCGGTCGGCGGAGTACGCCCGGGCCCAGGTGCATGTCGACACCTCACGTCAGGACCCGCAAGCGACCCTCGACCTGCTGGAGCGGCGCCTCGAGCGGCTCTGCGCGGGCGCGGGCTCTACGGGGTGACGAGGTCGTGCTCGACCTCCGCGGTGGCCCGGTAGCGCCCGTTGGGAGCAGCCCATGACGCGCTTGAAGGCGTTGCTGAATGCGCGCACGGTGGTGCGCGCTGGCACCGCCAGCGACTGGCCCAGCTGCTGGACCTCGCTCCGCCCATCGCCCCCGAGCTGGCGGCGCGGAGCGCGGTGACCCGACGCCCGGCGCGGTCGGGCACCGGGCATCAGAGCGGGGTCAGACGGCGGGTCGGACCGCGGCGAGCCGCTCGAGGATCCGGGCCATCTCGACCGGGAGGTCGCCGGGCTTGCGGGACGTGACGAACTGGCCGTCCTCGACGACCGCCTCGTCCACATAGGTCCCGCCGGCCTCACGGATCTCCGGCGCGACCTCGCGCCAGGAGGTCAGCCGGCGACCGGCCGCGAGGCCGGCCGTCACCAGCATCTGGGGGCCGTGGCAGACCGCTCCGACCAGGGTGCCGCGCCCCACGACGGCCTTGACGAACTCCACGGCCGCCGGGACCTCCCGCAGCTCGGTCGGGGCGAGCCCGCCGGGGGATCTCGGCGCGCACGTCGCCGTTGTCGACCGCGATCTCGACGGCGCCGCGACCTTCGGCGAGAAGCTCGACGCGAACGCCGTGGAGCAGGAGCTCGCGGCCTGCGCGGGTGACGGCCTCGGTGTCGAGGTGGACCTCGCGAGCGAGGCCGGCGCGGCCGACGCGATCGGACGGGTGGTGCAGCGCCGGGGACGGCTCGACATCGTCGTGGCCGCCGCGGGGGCGCGGTGACGCCCTACACCCGGAGCCGGGCCAGCGAGGTCACCGAGGCCGACCTGACCTGTCTGGTCGACACCAACATCCGCACGGTCGATGCGACCTGCCGGGCGGCGGTGCCTGCGCTGGGGAGCTCCAGAGGCGGGTCGATCGTCACCATCGGCAGTGCTGCCGGCCTGACCACTACCCCGACCGGTCACCTGGGTCGGTACGGGGCGACGAAGGCAGCCGTCCACCAGTACACCCGCTACCTCGCCAACGAGGTGGGCCAGTGGGGCATCCGGGTGAACTGTGTCGCCCCGGGCGTCATCGAGACGGCGCGGACCGTCGCGCAGAGCGCGGACTCGGGTCTCGCGGCGAGGGAACAGGCCGCGGTCATCCCGCTTCGGCGGCTCGTACGCCCAGAGGACATCGCCAGGGCAGTGCAGGTCTTGTGCGGTCCGCTGTCGTCCTACCTCACGGGATAGGTCGTCGGGGTCAACGGGGGAGCGCAGTAGCGGCGTGCCCGTCCGCCGGTGGCGGAGCTCGACATGCGGCGACTCCGACCGACTCTTCCGGGGAGCGGCCTCGAACGGGCCGCCGCCCGCTCCGGTGCGGAAGGCCCTGTTCCATGACAGCGATGACCGTGACCGACGAGGTCCGCGCAGCTGCCGACCGGTTGCTCGCGGCTGCCGACACCCGGCGCACGTCCTCCCGGTCCCGGACATCCTCCCCGAGGTTCCGGTCGGCTACGCGGTGCAGTCGCTGCTCACCGAGGTCTGGCTCGGCCGGGGCCGGCGACCGGCGCGCAGGCCGAGCCAATCGACGTCGACCGGCTGCTGCAGCCCCGCATCGAGGCGGAGATCGTGTTCGTCCTCGGCGGCCACCCTCGACCTGCTGGAGCGGCGGCTCGGGCGGCTCTGCGCGGGCTCTACGGGGTGACGAGGTCGTGCTCGACCTCTGCGGTGGCCCGGTAGCGCCCGGGGGAGCAGCCCATGACGCGTTTGAAGGCATTGCTGAAGGCGCTCTCGGAGCCGTATCCCCATTCCTGGGCGATGTCGGCGATGTTGCGCCGGCTCGACCGCAGCTCTCGCCCGGCGGTGCGCATGCGCCAGCCGAGGAGGTAGTTCAGCGGCGAGGTCCCGACGAGCGTGGTGAAGCGTGTCGCGAAGGCGGAGCGCGACATGCCCACCTCGGTTGCGAGTCCGGCGACGGTCCAGGGGTGGAGTGGGCGGTGGTGGATCTTGGCGAGTGCCGCGCCGATCCTTTCGTCGTGCAGGGCGGTGAGCCAGGCGCCGCCGGCCCCACCCGCGGAGACGTGGGCACGCAGGGTCTGCACGAGCATGATGTGCGCGATCCGCTCAGTGACCAGTGCGGCCCCGAACTCGTTGTGGGTGGTTTCCTGCTCCAGTTGCCGGAGCTGGCTGCGCATGGCGTCCGCGGGCACCGTGTCGGCGGCGACGCGGATGACCGGGGGCAGGACGTCGAGCAGGACGCGGGCGTGGGCCTGGTCGAAGACGAACCGACCGCCCACCACCACCGTGGCGGCAGTGGTGCCGCTCGCCGTACCGAGGCGGACCACATGGTCCGCGGGAACGTCGGCGAACACCTCGCGCGCGGACGTTCCTTCGACGCCGGGGGCGCTGACCAGGCGGTACGGCCTGCCGTCGCCGAGGAGGTAGCAGTCCCCCTCGGTGAGCCGCAGCGGCTCGGCCCCGCTCTCGGACTGGTAGAAGCAGGACCCGCGGAGCACGACCCCGAACTTCACGTGCCGGTAGCGGGGGAAGTCGATCGCCCAGTCGCCGCCGGCCTCGAGCCGGGCGAGCAGGGCGTTGCGGACGTCGAGCAGGGCCAGCACCTCGGACAGCGGATCCACGGCACCTCCCGGCCAGGATCTGGAGTATCGCTCAAAATAAGTGGACGATTCACTATAGATGGTCCGTCTTTCGTCGTCCTACGCTCGGCCGGCCGACGAGAGGAGCTCATCGTGGAGTATCGGCAGCTGGGAGCCGCAGGCGCGTTCGTGTCCCGCATCGGTCTCGACACCGCGACTCTCGAGGGCGTGGACCAGCAGGCGGCCGAACGGCTGGTCGGGACCGCGCTCGACGCGGGGGTGACCTTCGTGCAAGCGGCCGAGTCCGCGTCGGGCCGGGCCGAGGAGGTGCTCGGCCGGGTGCTCGGGGACCGCCGCCGCGACATCGTGCTGGCGGCGGGCCTGCGCTCGCGGCACGGCGTCGCCCCGCACCGCACCGGGCAGTCCCGCCTCCACGTCTCGCAGGCATTGGACGACACGCTGCGCCGGCTGCGCACCGATCACGTCGACCTCTACCGGGTGCACGGGGTCGATCCCTGTACCCCGGTCGAGGAGACGCTCCTCGCGCTCGACGACGCGGTGCACCAGGGCAAGGTCCGGTACGTCGCCTGCTCGGGGCTGGCCGCGTGGCGGGTCACCAAGGCGCTCGGGGTGTCCGCGCTGCACGGGCTGGCCGCCTTCGTCGCCGTCGAGTCGCCGTACGGACCCGAGGACCGGCAGGCCGAGCGCGACTTGGTCCCGATGGTCATGGCCGAGAACCTCGCCCTCGTGGTGACGGCGGGGACGGCGGGCACGACGACGGCCGGCGTCGCCGCCGCCCTCGGCGCGACGCCGGCGCAGGTCGCGCTGGCCTGGCAGCTGACCCGGCAGGCCGTGACGTGTGCGCTCGCGACCCCGGCTGGGGTCGACGACACGGCCGCGCTGCTGGCCGCGGCGGATCTGTCGCTCCCTGAGGAGCTCCGGTCCCGGCTCGACGGACCTCCGGCTCCCGGGTTCGCCGCCCCCGCCGGCTCCGGCGAGCCCGCGACGCTGCTCGCCCGGTCCGCCTGACCCGTGGCCGCTCCGCGGAATGGCGGCCGTCCCGAGCGACCTGCCGAACCGGTCGGGTGCCGCGATCCGCGGGCCGCCGACGCCGCCGACGAGAGGACCACCGTGCACGACAGCCAGGAATCACCGCTGGCACGCGAGCTCCACGCGTTCCTCGATCGCGAGGTGCCCCGCTTCCACCAGCGCTGGTCGGGCCGCGAGCAGACCGTAGCGGCTCGGATCGACTGGCAACGCACGATGGCGGCGGGGAAGTGGGCAGCGCCGGCGTGGGCGGTCGAGAACGGAGGGCGGGGGGCCGGAGCCGACGACCTGCTCGCTCTCGAGGAGGTCAACGCGCAGTTCGGCATGCCGCTGCTGATCGGCACCATGGGGATCAAGAACGTCGGTCCGACGATCGCAGCGTGGGGCACCGAGCGCCAGCGCGAGCACCTGCCGCGGATCATGATGGCCGACGAGATCTGGTGCCAGGGCTTCAGCGAGCCCGAGGCCGGCTCGGACCTCGCCTCCCTGCGGACCCGGGCGGTGCGCGACGGCGACGAGTTCGTGGTGAACGGGCAGAAGATCTGGACGTCGCAGGGCATGGAGGCGACGCACATCGAGCTGCTGGTGCGGACGAACCCGGACGAGCCCCGCCACCGCGGGATCTCCGTGCTGCTGGTGGACCTGTCGTCGCCGGGGATCGAGCGGCGCCCCATCCGTCAGATCGACGGGAACGCGGAGTTCGCCGAGGTGTTCTTCACCGATGTCCGAGTCCCGGCCGAGAACCTGCTCGGCCCCCTCAACGAGGGCTGGCGGGTCACCAGAACGACCCTCGGGCACGAGCGCTCCGGTGCGGCGATCTTTTGTGCGCGGCTGGAGCACCAGGTGGGGGAGCTGATCGCGCGCCACACCCGGGCGGCCCGGCGAGAGGCGCTGCCGGCGGTACTGGCCGACGACCTGGTCCGCCGGCACGTCGAGGCGCGGGTGCTCTCGCTGCTGAGCCGGCGGATGATCAACCAGCTGGCGGCGGGGGAGGAGCCCGGAGCGACCCAGTCCGTCATCAAGCTCGTGTTCAGCGAGATCCGCCAGCGACTCGCCGGCACGATGTTCGACCTCGACGATGCGGACGGCCGAGCCGCCGCTGCCCCCGGCGAGCTCGAGGTCGAGTACCTGACGGCCCGATCCGCGACCATCGCCGCCGGCACATCCCAGATCGTCCGCAACATCCTGGCGGAGCGGGTCCTGCAGCTCCCCCGGGACTGACGGACCGAGTTGATGATCGGAGAATCGTGCAGAGCACCGAGTCCGACCGTGAGCTGTTCCGTCGAGAGGTCCGGCGGGCGCTGGAGCGGCTCTCGCCGGAGAGCGCCGTCCGCGAGCTGATCGACAGTCCGACAGGCCACGATCCCGCGCTGTGGGAGCGCCTGTCCGTGGAACTGGGTCTCCCGGGTCTCGCCGTCCCCGAGCAGTTCGGCGGCCAGGGGGTGGGGTTCGCCGATCTGGCCGTCGCCGTCGAGGAGTCGGCTAGGGCGCTGCTGTGCTCCCCGTTCCCGTCGACCGCGCTCGCCACCCTGGCCCTGCTCCGGTGCCCGCCCTCAGCGGGGCGGGACGAGCTGCTCACCGGCATCGCTGCGGGACAGACGGTGGTCGTCATGGCCACTGGCGGATCGGTCACCCTGTCCGGGTCGCAGCTCTCGGCCACGGGTCTGCGGGCGGTGGACGGGCAGCTCGCCGACCGGTTCTTGATCAGCGCCTGCACCCCTGACGGCCGGAGCCTCTTCGTGGTGGATGCTCGCGATGCCGGCCTCACGGCGGCTCCCCTCACCGTGTTGGACCTGACGCGCAGGCAGGCGGAGCTGACCCTGGAGGAGGTGCCGGGGGTCTCGCTCTCCGGCGACTTCGCCGCGGAGGGGGCGGCGCTGCTGGACCTTGCGGCCCTGCTGGCGTCCGCCGAGATCGTCGCCGTGGCGACGCGCGCGCTAGAGCTGGCCGTGGAGCACGTGCGCGTACGCCGACAGTTCGGCCGCCCCGTCGGCAGCTTCCAAGCAGTCAAGCATCTGGTCGCCGACGCCTTCGCCGCGGTGGAGCAGATGCGCGCCGCCATCGACTTCGCCGTCGCGGCAGTCGGGTCCGACGCCCTCACCGACGCCGACCGCGCAGAACTGACCTCCGTGGTCAAGGCGTACTGCTCCGAAGCCGGACCCGGTGTGGTCGAGACCCTGATCCAGGTGCTCGGTGGTACGGGTTTCACGTGGGAGCACGTCGCACACCTCTACCTGCGCAAGGCGAAGAGCCTCGCTACCGCGCACGGCAGCGCGCGCTGGCACCGCGAGTGGCTGGCCCAGCTGCTGGACCTCACGTCGCTCATAGCATCCGAACGGGTGGGTGGACCGCGATGACCCGATGCTCGGCGCGGCCGGGAACCTCGCGCAGGCCCTCGGGCTTTTCGTGGTTCGCACGACCGCGCCGCCTCGTCCGGGAACAGGTAACTATTGGAAGGGCACGAGGATGATCAGCGATCTTGGCTCGGGAGTGGGGCGTGCGGCGGGCATGGCGGAGCCGCAGGACTTGGCCGCGGCGGTTGTGGCTGTCCGGCAGGCCGAGCAGCCGTTCGCCGGTCGTCGGGCGCTTGTGACGGGGGGTTCGCGGGGCCTTGGGCGGGAGATCGCGGTGGCGCTGGCGGCGAACGGGGCGGACGTCGCGGTTGTCTCGCGGAAGGTCGGGGCGTGTCGGGAGCTCGCTGAGGGGCTGTCGGCTGCGAGTGGCCGTCGGGTGAGCGCTCACGGGGTTCACGTTGGTGAGTGGGGGGCGTTGGAGGGGATGCTCGACGAGGTCGAGGATGCGATCGGTCCGGTGGATGTGCTGGTGAACAATGCGGGGATCTCGCCGCTGTTTCCGAGCTTGTATGAGCTGTCGGAGGAGCTTTATGACAAGGTTATGGCGGTCAACCTCAAGGGTCCGTTCCGGTTGACCGCTGTCGCTGGGTCGCGGATGGTGTCCCGTCGTGGAGGGGCCGTGCTCAACATCTCGTCGATCGGGTCGGTGCGCCCGGAGCCGGCGTTCTTGCCCTATGCGGCGGCGAAGGCGGGGCTCAATGCGATGACGGTCGGTTTTGCGCAGGAGTTGGCGCCGTCGGTCCGGGTCAATGCAATTTTGGCGGGGCGGTTCCTGACTGATATTGGTAAGGCGTGGGACGTGGAGGCGGTGGAGGCGGAGAATGCGACTACGCCGGCGCGGCGGGCGGGTCTGCCTTCGGAGATCGTGGGGGCGGCGCTGTACTTGTGTGGGCCTGCGGCTGGGTTCACGACGGGGGCGGTGCTGGCGGTGGACGGAGGCCGGCTCGCCTCGGGCCTGTGAGAGCGCGCCGTAAACCTGAGACGTCAGTCGTCGACCCTGCGGCCACACGAACAGCTCGCCTGCGCGGAAGTGGTCGGTGGTCCCGCATCCATGTCGACCCGGTCGAGCACAGCCTGCGGCCCGGCGCCTGCAGGAGTCTCGGGGAACTCCTGCAGGGCCTTCGGAGCTTGATGCGGCTGAAGTGGCGGTTTGACATCTCGGGGCTGGTGAACGCGATCTCTCGTTGGCGCAACACTGCCCGGATCGAAGGATGGATGCGGCCTTCTCGGCCATGGCCGTAGCGCGACCTAGTTCTGTCGAGCATGCGGAACAATTATGAATTGTTGCTGGCCGACCACGCGTGCAGATCACCGACAGCACGATACGCACGGTTCTGCTTGACCTGATCGGAATGTTCGGGCTGATCCTGACCTCGATCGACTGGGTCCTAGAAATATCGTACGCCCACGCTGCAATCGTGGTGCTGCTCGCAACGGTGTCGACCATCGCAGCGGAACTGTTGGCCAACACGACGGCCGCCTGGTTTTGGAAGTCGTTGAGCGGGTTCGTCGCTGCGGTGCTGCTTGAGTCGGCGATGGCGCGGGTGCTGGTGGTCGGGGTGGACGTGCTCGGCCAGCCCTCGACCATCGGCGGGGCCTCGCGGGGCCGCGGTCCTGCTGCTGTGGATCCTCTGCTCGTTACGTTGCTTCGGTTGCTGGCCGCCGGCGCGACGGCACGCTCAAGCATCAGCGGGTCGGGAAGTGGCTGCCTAACGCTGCTGTTAAGCAAAGCCCGCTGGTGATCGTGTCGGAATTCGATGCGGGTGCGGAGCATCGCCGCAGGACGTTGACTCGTCGTCGGGCGAGCGCGATGAGGGCTTGGTGGTGTCGTTCGTCCTCGGCTCTCTTGCGCTGGTTGAACGCTCTGGAGAGCGGATCGCGCAGACGCGGGCTTTGTAGAACACGCGATTGAGAACCCGGTTTCCCGTGGTGGCGCGCCGCAGGTAGTCCAGCTCGCCGGATTGAAGTGGTGCAGTCTCTCTGCCTCGGCGAGGAATTCCGCGGTCAGTACGACCACCATTCCGGGCAGGCTGCGGATGAGGGTCCTGTTAGGGCGGCGGTCGAGGGTTTCCGCGATCTCGGCGTCGAGTAGTGCCAGGCGGTCGCGGGCGGTGAGCGCCTCAGTGCCGAGTTCGCGGATCCCGGTCGGGGTGACGTAGCGGGTCAGCAGCCACAGCCCGGTCTTCGTGGTCAGGTCGAGCTGTCGTTCCAGACCAGGGTGGATGATGGCGAGCAGGGTCACGCGTCCGCGACACGCGACTGGTCTGCTCGTTGACCAGTTCTGGCTGACGCGAGAGAAGCAGTCGCAGCACGGCTTCGGGCTCGGACAGCGCGTCGATCGTGCGCAGTTCGTCGGGCTGGCGCGCAGCCGGATCTGATCGGCGATGACCCTCTTGCGTTCCCCGCCGCGGATGGCCCGTCGGGACCGGTTGACCAGCAGCCCGAGAACGTGGACGAGGTGCAGCTCGCGGCCGAGCAGCATCGCGGTCGGCAGGCTGGCGACCCCGCCCAGGGATGTCGATCCGATCCTGGCCGGGCCGAGAGTTCGCCGATCCCGAGCAGCACTGCATCGATCGCGTCGGGGGTGTACCCGGCATTCCGGCTCAGCAGTGCTTCCCTTTGCCCATGTCGAACACGCAGGCCCAGTGCAGCTGTTTGGCCGCGTCGATCCCTACAGCCAGCCATCGGCCTCGGCCTGACGCACCCACTTGCGGACCGGCTCCGCGGACCCGACACCTAGTGTCGCGTAAACGATGTTCGTTGACCTGGTCTGCAGTGGTCGAGTAGGTCGTCGGCGGTCTTGGTCCAGACGAACGGGTGGCAGCGTTCGTTCCAGCCGTCGATGAACCGGCCGATCGCGGCGATCAGGTCCTTGACGCTGCTGTAGCTGCCGCGGCGGATGGCCTGGCGGGTGATGATCGAGAAGAAGACCTCGACCAGGTTCAGCCACGAGCCCGAGGTCGGGGTGAAGTGCAGGGTGATCCGCGGGTTGCGGGCCAGCCACGCGCGCACGGCAGGGTGTTTGTGGGTGGCGTAGTTGTCGACGACCAGGTGCAGTTTCCGCCGCGGGTAGGCCTTGGCGACCTGTTTGAGGAAGCGCAGGAACTGAACCGCCCTGGGTTCGCGAGAGGCTCGGGTTCAGGCCACCTCGGCTGGGTGGGCTACCCGTTGGGTGATGGTGTCAGCGTACACCATTTCCCGTTCTACGGGTGTCATGTAGTCGATTGATGAGTGGATTCTGTCGTTGTTGTACCAGTGAACCCAGTCGGCGGTCTCGCGTTCGACCTCGAGGCGTCCGGTCCAGTTTCGGCCCCGGTCACGGGTGTTGATCAGTTCGGTCTTGTACAGTCCGATCGTCGATTCCATCAGCGCGTTGTCCAGCGCGTCGCCGACCGTCCCGATCGACCCGGAGATACCGGCCTCGGCCAACGCCTCGGTCATCGCAATGGCGGTGTATTGGGAGCCGGCGTCGGAATGATGGATCAGTCCATTGGTGGTGAAACCGTAGACCGTCCGGCGTCGGGTGCTCAATGCTTGCTCCAGCGCCGAGGTGACCAGATCTGCGGATCTGTCCATCGATGCCCGCCAGCCAAGAATACGACGTGAGTACACATCGGTGATGAACGAGACGTAGCAGAACCCGGCCGCGGTCCACACGTAGGTGAAGTCCGCCACCCAGATCGCGTCCGGCTTCGTCGGCGCCGCCCACCCACGCTTGACCAGGTCGGGATGTCGCGCGGCCCGCTCGTCGCGGGTGGTGGTCCGGGTCCGGTGCGCACCGCGGCGAACACCCTGGACACCGGCGATCCGCATCAGCCGCCCAACCTGGTCCCGGCCCACGCGCAGCCCGGCACGACGGGCGACGCGCCACAGCTTCCGCACCCCGTACACCGACCTGTTCTTTCGATAGAGCGTGACGATGGCGTTCACCACATACGCTTCCTCCAGCTGCGCATCACTCACCGGCCGTGTCAGCCAGCGGTAGAACGTGCCCGGGGCGATCGTGACGCCGTGTTGCGACAGCACGGCGCAGATCGGCTCGACCCCGAAACGGTCACGATGGTCTGCGATGTACTCGCAGATCAGCGAAGTCGACGGTCGAGCTCCGCCTGGGCGAAAAACGCTGACGCCGTCTTCAAGATGTCGTTCGCGCGGAGCAATTCCGCATTCTCCGCGCGCAACCGCCGCAACTCTGCCTGTACATCATCCGCAGCCGCCACAGGTCGGGCCGATGCCGATCCCTCGCCCTCCTCGGCGCGAATCCAGTTCCGGATCGTGGACTGGTTGATATCCAACAGCGCGCCCACATGGCGACGCGCGGCCAGCTTCGAGTCACCGTGCTCACGCAACCGGTCCTGATACAGGCGCACCGCACGGGCACGTGTCTCGTCGTCGAACTTCCGGGGAGCGGACATAGCCCCAGTCTCCTTGGTTAGATCAGGAGCCTCTCCCGCGCCCAGGGCGGTTCAAACTCCTGGTGGCGGTGCCGTGGCAGGCACACCTGCTCAACTCTGCCGGTGGCAACCTCCAGCGCGGCGAACAAGGTGGTGGTGCCGTGGCGGACGTAGTCGTGGGTCTGTTTCTCCGGGATCCCGGGCCGGATCGGCAGGATCGGCGCGGTCCGATCCAGGGCTTGGACCTGGGACTTCTCGTCCACGCAGAGCACGACGGCCTTGTCGGGCGGGTTCAGATACAGACCCACGACGTCGCGGACCTTGGCTTCGAGTTCGGGGTCGGTGGAGAACTTGAACGTCTCGGCCTTCCAGGGCTGCAGCCCCCACCGGCGCCAGATCTTGCCGATCCACACGTGCGAGATCCCCAGCTCGACACCGAGCAACCGCGACGACCAGTGCGTCACCGCGAGCCGCTCCGGTGGCGGTTCCAGCGTCGCGAGCACCACCGCGACCTCGTCGATCACCGCCGGCCGGCCCGGCTTCGGGCGATCCTCCAGACCCGCGATGCCTTCTGCGGCGTAGCGCTTCTTCCACCCGATCACCGTCGGCTTCGATACCCCGACCCGCTCCACGATGTCCTTGACCGCGACCCCGTCCGCGGCCAGCAGCACGATCCGCGCTCGCTGCGCGAGCCCGGCCGGAATCGAGGTAGCACGCAACCACGACTGCAGAACCTCACGATCCCGCCCCGGCACCTCCACCGACACAGTCAACGCCACACACCATGATCCCGCGAAGCAGCCTGCCGGTAAAGCTATCTAGTTACCGAGCCACTAGCTTCTGCGCGACCGCACAGATCGCTGCCCACTGCGAGTCGTAGGGCGGCATGACCGCCGAGGGCAGCGGAGCCCGCCCGGAAGAAGCGAATGCCCGCGCTCGAGTGGCGGCGGGCTCTCCGTGCCGCACATCGCCTCGCGCGCCGGGGACTTGAACCGACGCGGTGCACCAGGGATTCGAACACCGGCGGGTCGGCGGCGGACCGAGGGCGTCACCCGATACTGCTCGACGCGACGTCGCGACGTCCTGGCCCTTCTGATCACCCTTGCGCTGCTGGTCGGGGCCGCTGGGCGGGTGGGGCTGGGACGCGGGCCAGTGCCGAGGCGAGCTCGTGTCCGACGGCGGTGCGAAGGTGGTCGCGGACGTCGGCGAGCAGCTGGCTGTCGATGCCGGTGTCGAGCCCCTCCCGGTGGAGCAGGTGCACGAGGTCGTCGGTGGCGACATTGCCGGAGGCGCCCGGCGCGAAGGGGCAGCCACCGAGGCCCCCGAGCGCAGCGTCGAAGCGCCGGACACCCAGCTGTAGCGCGGTCCACGCTGCGGCGGACGCCATCCCGTAGCTGTTGTGCAGGTGCAGGCCGAGCGGGAGGTCCGGGCAGGCGTCGCGGACGGTCGCGACCGTCCGGCCGATCTGGCTCGGATGTGCGGCGCCGACGGTGTCGGCCAGGTGCACCACTCCGGCTCCCATGGCGGCCAGCCGGGTCGCGAGGTGCGCCACCGTCCCCGGCGGGATATCCCCGTCGAACGGGCATACGAACGCGGTCGCGATGCACGCCTCGACCGCGACCCCGCCGTCGTGCAGGATCGCGATGCTGCTCTGCAGCCGGTCCAGCGCCTCGACCGTTCCGACTCCGGCGTTGGCGCGGCTGTGCCCGTCCCCGGCGGACACCACCACGCGCACGCTGCGGGCGCCCGCGGCGATCGCGCGCCGCGCGCCGCGGTCGTTGAAGACGAGGGTATGCAGGGTCGCCCCGGTGGCCACCCCGTTGCTGAGGGCATGGAGCAGTCGGTCGGTGTCGGCCATCTGCGGGACCCGATCCGGGTGGACGAACGACCCGACCTCGAGCGAGCGCACGCCTGCCGCAAGCAGCCCGTGGGCGAGCCCCAGCTTCGCCGCCGTGGGGACGACGACGTCCTCGTCCTGCAGACCGTCGCGCAGGGCGACGTCACTGATCAGCACGTCGGGCATCAGGACGTCGGGTTCGCGCAGCTCCGCGGCCATCAGACGACCCCCGCCGCGCGGAGCTCGGCCAGCCGCTCCGCGGTGACGCCGACGTCGGCCAGCACTGCATGGGTGTCGGCGCCGAGCTCGGGTCCCAGCCAGCGGACGGCGCCGGGGTGACGGTCGAGCCGGGGTACCACGCCTGGGAAGGACACCGGGCGTTCGGCTCCGTCGACCTCGAGGTGGTGACGTTGGTGCATGCCGCGGGCGAGGTAGTGCGGGTCGGAGAGGATCTCGGCAGCAGTGAGGATCGGGCCGTTCGGGACCCCGGCGTCCACCAGTGCCGCGGTGGCCTCCTCCTGGGTCCGCTCGCACGTCCACTTCCCGATCGCGTCGTCCAGCTCGGCGCAGTGCCGTACCCGGCCGGCGTTGTCGGCGAGCCGTGGATCGTCGGCCAGGTCGGGTCGTCCGATGGCGCGCATGAGGCGGCGGAAGATGGCGTCGCCGTTGCCGCTGACGACGATGTATCGGTCGTCGGCGCAGCGGTAGGTGTTGGACGGTGCGACGCCGGGGAGCGCGGTTCCGGCGGGTTCCCGTAGCACCCCGTGCGCGTCGTAGTCGGGGACCAGGGACTCCATCAGCGAGTACACGGCCTCGTAGAGGGCGACGTCGACGACCTCACCACCGCGTGCACCGGACCGGCGCGCGAGCAGGCCGAGCAGGGCGCCGATCACGGCGTACAAACCGGCGACGGAATCGGCGAGGCTGATCCCGACCCGGGTCGGCGGCTGCCCGGGGTGGCCGGTGAGAGCCCTGAGGCCGCCGATCGCCTCGGCCACACCACCGAATCCGGGACGGTCCCGGTACGGCCCGGTCTGCCCATAGCCGGAGACCCGCACCAGCACCACATCCGGCCGCACTGCTCGCAGCTCATCCGGCCCGAGTCCCCACTTCTCCAGGGTGCCCGGGCGGAAGTTCTCGACCACCACGTCGCAGCGCTCGACGAGGCGCAGCGCGACGGCCCGCCCTTCCGCAGTGCTCAGGTCCAGTGTCACCGACCGCTTGTTGCGCGCCAGCGTGCGGAACAGCAGCGACGTGTCCCCCTCGTGGAGCCGCCACCGGCGCAGCTCGTCGCCCGACCCGGGGCGCTCGATCTTGACGACCTCCGCCCCGAAGTCCGCCAGCAACCGGCCCGCCGTGGGTGCCGCGATGAAGTTGCCCAGCTCGAGCACCCGAATACCTGCCAACGGCCCCTTACTGTTACTCGCATCATGAGTCATATACTCATGATATGGGCGAAGGACGGGCGGTCAATGACTCCTCCGTCACCGGAGCCGGCCCTGACTACGATCACCTCCCGGCGACGTGACCACGGGAGGACCGATGACGACCGAGGACGGCCGCGCACCCGGCGCGACCCTCCTGGTGCTGCGCAAGATCAGCCAGATCCTCGGCTCGTTCACCGTGGAGCAGTCGGAGATGTCGCTGCAGCAGATCACCCGCGCCACCGGGCTGCCGGCCAGCACCTGTCAGCGGCTCGTGCAGAACCTCGTCCGTGAGGGGTTCCTCGACCGCGTCGGCGACCGCTACCGGATCGGGATCGGACTGGTCCAGTGGGCCGCGCCCGGCACGTTCGGACTTGACCTGGTCCAGCTCACCCGGCCGACGCTGCAGAAGCTGCGCGACGAGACCGGCGAGACGGCCTGCCTCTACGTCCGGGACGGGGCCTTCCGCACGGTCATCGCGCTCGCAGAGTCACGCCACCCCGTGATCCGGTTGTTCGTCGTAGGCATGGTGATGCCCTTGCACGCCGGGTCGGCGGGAAAGGTGTTCCTGGCGTGGGACCCCACGGCCCGCCACGACGCGGTGCAGCAGGGCCTGCGCCGGTTCACCCCGCACACCGTCGTCGACATCGACGTGCTCACCGCGCAGCTCGCCGAGATCCGCCAGGCCGGGTTCGCCGCCAGCTTCGAGGAACGCGACAGTGGAGCCGCCTCCGTCAGCGCCCCGGTGTTCGGACTGAACGGCGAGCTGGTCGCAGCCATCGGGATCGGCGCACCCACCCAGCGACTGGGGCCGGACGACGTCGAGCGCCTCGCCCCTACCGTCGTCGACGCCGCCGCCGAGGCGTCGACGCGCCTCGGGCACCGCCCCGGCAGTCGCGTCGACACGCTGGGATCCTGACTCCCGACGCATTCTGCCCAGACCGGACATGTCGCGTTGACAGGTGTCCCCGGGACCGTCACATTCTGAGTCATCGACTCACATCGTGGATCGCGTCCCGAGCTGACGTCAGGGGAGCACATGTCCGAAGCACGCAACGAAGCCTGGACGGACGACAACGCCACCACCGGGAGTGACAGGCCCACCAGCACCGCCGGCCCGCCGTCCGTCGCAGCCCGACTGAGCCGGCTGCCGATCACCACGACCCACCGCCGGGCCGTCACCGCGGTCGGTCTCGGCCTGTTCTTCGAGTTCTACGAGGTCTTCCTGGCCGGAGTGCTGAGTGGGGTCCTCGTCAACGAGTTCCACCTCAGCAAGGCCGAGCTGCCTGCGGTGCTCGCCTCGACCTTCATCGGGATGTTCCTCGGCGCCCTGCTGCTCGGGCGCGTGGCCGACCGCTTCGGGCGGCGCGGCGCGTTCCTGCTGAACCTGGGCCTCTACTCGGCGTTCTCGCTGGTCGGCGCTTTCAGCGTGAACGCGTTGATGCTCATGGCCACCCGGTTCGTCGCCGGTATCGGGCTGGGCGCCGAACCCCCGCTCGCCGACACCTACCTCACCGACCTGCTGCCTTCCAAGCGCCGCGGCCGGTACATCGCCTGGGCCTACACGCTCGCGTTCCTCGGGGTCCCGGTCGTCGGTTTCCTGGGCCGCGGGATCGCCCAGACCGAGGTCTTCGGCATTGCCGGATGGCGGTGGATGTTCGTGCTCGGCGCGCTGGGCAGCCTCGTCGTCTTCGTGATGCGCCGCGGCCTGCCCGAGTCACCGCGCTGGCTGGAGTCCGCAGGCCGGCAGACCGAAGCCGAGCAGATCGTGGCCGACCTCGAGGCCGAGGCCCGCGCGGCCGGTCACGTGCTGGACCGCGTCGAGGGGCCGGTGATCACGGCCGATACCGCGCCGGCACCGCTCCGCGCGCTGTTTCGTCAGCCCTACGGTCGGCGGACCGCGATGATGATCGTGTTCCACCTGTTCCAGACCTTCGGCTACTACGGCTTCGGCACGATGGTGCCGCTGGTGCTCGCCGCGAAGGGATACGCGCTCTCGGACTCGCTGCTGTTCACCGCCCTGACCTTCATGGGCTACCCCGTCGGATCGGCGCTCTCGCTGCCGCTGGTCGAGCGCTTCGAGCGGAAGTTCCTGCTCATCGCCGCGCTCGTCGCGATGGTCGGGTGTGGCCTTGCGTTCGGACTGTCCACCGGCATGGCCGCGATCCTGGTGTTCGGCTTCCTCTACACCTCGGCCAGCAACGTCTTCTCCAACGCCTTCCACATCTACCAGGCCGAGATCTTCCCGACCCAGCTGCGCTCCACCGCGTCCAGCGGCACCTACGCGCTGTCCCGCCTCACCACCGCCGCCATGCCGTTCGTGCTGGTGCCACTGCTGGCCGGCGCCGGCCCCGGCGCGATGTTCGCCGTGGTCGCCGCCGCCATGGCACTCGTCGCGATCGACGTAGCCGTGCTCGGACCTCGCACGACGGGACGGCCACTCGAGACCCTCAATGACACCGCGGCGCGGGCGTGAGGACCGGCACCGCCCGAGGTGGGGCCCCTTGATCTGCGCAGGGGCAGTAGGCAACGCACCGGCCTTTCTTGTGCGGGGGGCGAGCCAGCTCCAGGTAGCGGAACTTCCGTACCTTGCCGGTCGCGATCGTCGGAACTCGTCGATCAGTCGCAGGCGCTTTGGGAGCTTCTGCGTTGAGATCTCCGACTTCAGGCGGTACGGGGTGAGGTCGGCCAGCGTTGGCGAGGTGCCCGGCCTCGGTACGACGATCGCACAGGCATTCTCGGCCAGCCGCTCGTCCGGTTAGGGAGGGAAGGAGGGACATCTGGCGAAGCTCGATGGCCCTCGCTCTCGGCGGCACTGAGGTTCGTTCCCCACGGAAGACGGTGATCCGACCGGGCACCCGCAGGTGACCTTCGGCGTCGAACCGGCCGAGGTCGCCGGCGTGGGGCCAGCGCATGCGTCGACCGTGGCCGCTCTGCGCTCCGGGTCGCCAGTGTCCGAGGATGACTTCCCGCCCCAGTCTCGCCGATCTCGCCGATCGACACCTCGGTGCCCTCCAGGTCGACCAGCCCCTCGCGCTCGGTCTCGGCGGGACGCGTTCCCTGACGACGTGGACGCCTGCGTGCTGGCCGTCGCGGCTGCGGGCGAGGTGCTCGACAACCCGCTGTACGGCCCGCTGTAGGTCGGGCTGGGTTGGGCTGGGTTGGGGGCATTCAGCCACAACGAGCTGCGCCGCGCGACCGAGGGGATCACCCAGCGGGTGCTTGCTGCGACCCTGCGCGCCTCGGACGCGACGGCCTGGCGATTCGGACGGTCCGGCACATCACGGCCCGCAGGTCGCCTACGCCCTCACCGAGCGGGCCGCGACTTCCGCAGCGGGCTCGTCGCCGGGACGGAGCGCTATGCGGATGGGATCCTGCGGTCCCGCAGTGCCTGCGACGTGCGAGACGACGGCGGGAGCTGAGCCCTCGGTCCGTCTCCGTGATGTGCTGTCCGGCGTGGAAACCGCCGTCTGCAGCGTCGACTGCGGGCCGCAGGTTCCAACGTTCGGGTCCCCGGATCCTCCCGGCGCTGTCCCCATCGCACCGGCGAATGGGCCGTCTCGACAGTTTCGTTCCGCGGACGAGTGCAACACGGTGATACTGCGTGGGCAAGCCAGCTCAGCGCATGCCGTCGGCTCCGACGTACGGGTGTGGGCTCTGGAGGAGGTCCTGCTCGGCGAACCGAGCGTGCCGGAAGTCGAGCGGGTTAACCTCGCGGAGCGAGACACGTTCGCCGGTGAGCTGGGCAGCGGCGAGCCGCCCCACCGCCGGTGCGATCTTGAACCCGTGTCCCGAGAACCCGACTGCGAGGAACAGGCCGCCGACGGGTGAGGGCCCGATGATCGGGTTGAAGTCGGGCGTGACGTCGTACACACCGGCGTAGCTACCGGTGACGCGTGGGTCTGGCATGTCCGGCAGCCGGTGTGCGAGCCGGGAGACGACGCGCTCGATGGTGAGGTCGTCGGCACGGTCGCGGTACCGGTCGGGGTCGACGTAGTCCGGGATGGAGTGGTCGGAGTTGCCCACGAGCAGGTCGCCGTTGGGTTCGCGGCACAGGTACTGCATCTCGACCAGGTCCGACAGCACTGGCACGTCCGGGGTGGGATCACCCTGGTCGACGAGAACCAGTTCGGTGCGCAAGGGGCACACCGGCACGTCGACCCCGACACCCGCGGCGAGCGCGGCCGACCAGGCGCCGTTGGCCAGCACAACTGTTCGAGCGTCGATCCGTTCGCCGGTCTCTGTGTGCACGCCGACGACGCGGTCGTGCGCGTGCAGCAGTGACGTGACGGTGGTGTGCTGCCGGATCCGCACGCCGCGACGACGGGCGTCGGTGGCGTACGCCATTCCCGTGAGGTAGGCCTCGCCCCGCCCGCTGCCCGGCTCGTGGGCGAACAGTGCGAAGTCGTCGAGGTACAGGCCCGGCCACAGCTCGGCGACCCGGTCGGTGGGCAACAGGTCGACGTCGACGCCTAGACCCTGCTGCATGGCGACGTTGTTCTTGAGCGCGTCGACGTTGTTCTCGTCGACGCCGATGACGTATCCGCATCGGCGCAGGCCGACGTCTTCGCCGAGGATGTCTTTCGCCCGAGCCATGAACTCGATGCCGTAGAGGGCCATCGCGGCCAGTGACGGGACTCCGTAGTGGCAGCGGGCGACCGCGCTGGATTTGCCCGTCATCCCGGAGCAGAGGGTGGCACGCTCCACGACGGTGACGTCTGTGGCGCCTTGTTCGGCGAGTGACCACGCGATGGCGAGGCCCTCCAAACCGCCGCCGACGATCAGGAACTCGGTCGTGTCGTTCAACGGTGCAGCCCTCTCGGCTCGGTGTGATCCGACCCCGTCGCGGCCCGACGATCGCGGGCGCGGCTTACCGAAGGTGCGTGGGGCAGGTGTGCCGTGGTCCGGCCTGGCACGGTGTGGACCGTGTGCGGCGATCTGGTGCATCTGGCGATGTGCGCGGCGAGTGGTGCGGACGGGGTTCCTGGTCGGGTGTCGGACATTGCGAGTGCGGCGAACATGCTTCCTTCATCGGTGCGACGAGATCGGTCCGCGTCGGATTCGGCAGACCTTGTCGAGGGGTGGTCGCGGGCCCGTCGGGCATGGGGCCAAGACGACTTCCGCTGGTGCAGAGCTGTGGACGAGGGCGATCGGCGCGTATCTCGCAGCGCGGATCCCGGCGGGTCCTGGTGGCCGTCAACGGGAGGCGAAGCGCTCGCCGCGTTGAAGCACGGCCTGGCGCGGCCGGGTGGAGGACCGTTCACCTGCGGCTGGGCGCGCTCCTCCAGGCCGTCGCAGTCGTTCGCCGTCAGGGACGCCCTCACGTCCCTGACGGGCGGACGGGGTGAGTGGATGTCAGTCAGGAATGCGGAAGCCCTGCCCGGCGGGGGCGCCGGTGCGGATGGAGAAGCCACGGCTCTCCGGGAAGCCCCGCAGCAGGATCGGCGTGGCGATCACTGCGATCACGATGCCGTAGACCGCCGGCATGAGCGATCCCCAGGCCTGCGCCAACAGGGTGTCGATCAGTGGGGCGGTCCCGGCGAAGATCGCGTAGGCGAAGGTGTAGGCCACCGACACCGCCGAGTACCGGATGAAGGCGGGGAACACCTCGATCGTGGCGGCGTTGCCCGCGGCCTGCACCGCTGCGATCGGGAGCACGAGCAGGAACTGGGCGAGGAGGATCAGCGGCAGGGACTTCGTCATGATCAGCAGGTACGCCGGCACGGTGATGACGATGATCGCCACGGCACCCGCGATCATCACCGGCTTGCGCCCGATCTTGTCGGTGAGCAGCCCGAACAGGGTGCACGACGTCGCGAACGCGAGGAACGCGAAGAGACTGATGATCAGGGCGGCGTTCTGTGAGATCTGCCCGACGCTGGTCATGTAGGTCGGCATGTAGGCGAGCAGGGTCTGGTAGCCGACGCCGACGAGGGTGTAGAAGGCGAACGCCACGGCGATGACCCGCCAATAGCGACGGAACATCTCGGCGAAGGTCGGAATGCGGATCGAGGTGTCCTTCTTCACCGCCTGGTAGACGGCGCTCTCGTCCATGGTGAGGCGCAGGAACATCCCGCCGAGTGCGACAACCCCGCCGATGATGAACGGCCAGCGCCACAGCCCGGCGTCGTAGGCCTCAGGGTTGAGCCGGAACACCAGCACCAGGACCGTCGAGAGCGCGGACCCGATGCTGCCGAAGCTGCCGACGAGGTTGAGCCAGAACCCCCGCCGATGGGCGGGAGCGGTCTCGGCGGCGAAGGTCTTCGCGCCGGTCAGCTCGCTGCTGGCCGAGAATCCGCCGAGGAGCCGGCACACGACCAGCAGGATCGGCGCCATGAGGCCGATCGACGCGTAGGTCGGGATGAGCCCGACGCCCGCGGTGGCGATGCCCATCAGCACCAGCGACAGCGACAGCGCGGCGCGACGTCCGACCCGGTCGCCGATCCGCCCGAACACGATGCCGCCGAGGGGGCGGACCACGTAAGCCACGCCGTAGACGGCGAACGTCTGCAGCAGCGCCGCGGTCGGGTTGCTCTGCGGGAAGAACGCTGCCGCGATCGCGGTGGCGGAGAAGGCGAAGAGGCCGAAGTCGAACCACTCCACCATGGTCCCGATGGACAGGGTGGCGATGACCCTCGGCTTGAGCGCTCCCTTCCGCTCCTGTTCGAGGAGCTCACCTTCTGTCGGACGTGTTCCCGTCGGATCCCCGGCCGGTCCCGTGGACTCGACGACGGTGTCGAGAGCTGGTTTCTCGGTACGTGCACTGTCCATGTCTGTGGTCCTCACGGGAGGCGGATGGTGGAGACGGGAACTGCGGAACGTCGCGATCTCGGGGTTCGGTCAGGCGCTGCGGGTGGCCCGCAGCGTCGCCAGGTCGATCTCCACCCCGTAGACCTCGCGGGCATCGGCGACGGTGAGCAGGCCGTCGCGCACGTCGCGCAGCACGAGCTCGGGCCGTCGTTCGCGGGGCGGTCCGAACCCGCCGCCGCCTGCGGTGTGCAAGGTGACGGGCTCGGCGTCACCGGACAGCGCGTAGGCGCCGAGCCGCTCGCCCGCCTTCCCGACGGGCACGGCCTCGGTGCCGATGAGCACCTCGGTGGTACCCCCTGACCGGCCACCGGCGATCCCGAGTGGGTGATCTCCGTGTTGGTTGATGCTGGCCGCGACGGTGAAGCGGCCTTCCCCCGACCGCGGCGCGGCCACGACCGTCCGCATCCCGTGTCCGCCGCGCGTGCGGCCGGCGCCGGCCGATCCGGCCCGCAGCTCGTTGGCGACGACGTGCGCGCCGATGGTCGACTCGAAGATCTCCACGGGGATGGTGGTGGAGCTCGTCGGGTAGCAGATGGCGTCGACGCCGTCGGTGTCAGTACCGGCGCCCATTCCGCCGCCGTGCATGAAGATCGTGCTCAGCGGGACGCCGTTGCGGTCCTCTCCGATGAAGCGCATGCCGCTCTGGAACCCGCTCGGCGCGGTGTTGTCGGTCGCGACGGCGGCGAGCGCACCCTGGACGATCGGTACGGTCTGCCAGCCGGTCTTGGTACGGTCGTTGACCGAGGCCGGGTAGGTCGGGTTGAGGATCGTGCCCTCCGGCGCGGTCACCGTGATCGGCCGGAACAGACCTTGGTTGCTGGGGATGTGCGGGGTCAGCACAGCGTTGAGCGCGTAGGTGGTGCGCGCCGTGGTGAAGCTCAGCGTGGAGTTGATGCCGCCGTGCGGGTGCTGTGGCGGGACGCGCACGTAGTCGACGGCGAGCTCACTGCCCCGGATCCGGATCTCGACGCCGATGGTGAAGGTGCCGTCGGGGCCCTGGAAGGTGTGCTCGTAGGCGTAGTCCCCGTCTGGCAGTGCCCCGATCGTCTGGCGCATCGCGTTCTCCGCGCGGGACTGCACGGCGTCCGAGAGACCCTGCAGGTCGTCGAGGGCGTATTCGTCGAGCAGTTCGACGGCGTGCCGGCAGGCCACCTGGTTGGCGGTGACGATGGCGCTGATGTCGCCGATCACCATCTCCGGTGCGCGGACACTGCCGCGCAGGGTGGCGAACACCGCCTCGTTGAGTCGGCCGGCGTCGTACAGCTTCATCGGCGGGAAGTAGACGCCCTCCTCGTACACGGAGCGGGCTTCGGTCTGGTTGAGCAGCCCGCCGATGTCGGAGACGTGGGCGATGGAGCCCGCGAACCCGACGAGCCTGCCGTGCTTGAAGAACGGCGTGACCACGCTGACGTCGGGCAGGTGGCCGGCCCCGATCCACGGATCGTTGGTGAACAGCACGTCGCCCTCGGCGAGGGTCTCGGGCGGGAAGTGCCGCATGAGCTCGCCGGCCACGCGGGGCAGCGTGAGGTTGAACGTCGGGTTGCTGGTGGCGGCGTGGGCGACTGACCAGCCGCGTGCGTCCATGATCTCGCAGCCGAGGTCGTTGGCGGCCGAGATCAGCGTGGAGAGCGCGGTGCGTCGCAGCACCGACTGCATCTCGGCGGCGACGGTCTCCAGCCGGCCCCACGCGACCTCGAGGGTGATCGGGTCGTCGAAGATCGACGCACCGGTTTCCTGACTCGTCATGATGGGTCCCTTCAGGAGTCGGCGTCGCGGGTGACGACGAGGTTGAGGTGGGCGTCGACGGTGCCGGTGCAGCCCGGAGGTACCAGGACGGTCGACTCGCGCTCCTCGGCGACGGCCGGGCCGGTGATCGTGGTGCCGGGGGTGAGCGTGTAGCGGTCGTAGACGGCGGTGTCGGCGTAGCCGTCGCTCTCGAACCAGTGGACCGGCCGGCGCGCGTGCGGGCGGACCTCGGCGCCCGGGTCGGCGACGTGCTCCTCCAGCCGGACCTCGCCGAGGCGGCCACCGGCGACCACGCGCCATGTGACGATCTCGACGGGCACGCCGTCGTAGAGGTGGCCGTAGAGGTCGTTGTAGGCCTTCTCGAACGCGGCGCGCAGCTGCTCGCGGCTGTGCTCGCCGAGCGGACCGGGGAGCAGGTCGACGGAGATCTCGTTGATCTGGCCGGCGAACCGGGCGTCGAGGCGGCGCTCCACGGTGATCTCGGCGGCCGGCACGCCGGCCTCCTCGACCACGGCCCGGCCCTGCTGCTCCAGGTCGCCGAGGAGCGCGTTGACCCCGTCCCAGTCCAGGGTGTCGAGCAGCCGGGGCTCGGACCTGGAGAACTCGAACGACACCGGGGCCACCAGGAAACCGATCGCCGACAGCACGCCGGCCGCCAGCGGGTAGATGATGCGCCGCTGCTTGAGCAGGCGCGCCACGCCGGCGGCGTGGATCGGGCCGGCGCCGCCGAAGGCGAGCAGGGCGTACTGCCGTGGGTCCCGGCCGCGCTCGATGATGTGGATCTTGGCTGCGGCCGCCATGCTCTCGACGACCAACTGGTGGATGCCCCACGCGGCCTCGGCCGTCGACAGGCCGAGCGGGCGGGCGATGTGCTCGTCGATCGCCTTCTCCGCCGCCGCCCGGTCGAGGGCCATCGCGCCGCCGAGGAAGTTGGCCGGGTCGAGGTAGCCCAGCATGAGTGCCGCGTCGGTCACGGTGGGTTGCGTGCCCCCGTTGCCGTAGCAGGCGGGGCCGGGATCGGCGCCCGCCGACTCGGGCCCGACCTTGAGCAGGCCGAGCTCGTCGATCCGCGCGATGCTGCCGCCGCCTGCCCCGATCTCGATCATGTCGACGGACGGGAACCGGATCGGCATCCCGGAGCCCTTCTTGAACCGGTGGACGCGCGCGACCTCCAGCTCGTGGGCGACCGATGGCCTGCCGTCCTGGATCAGCGAGATCTTGGCGGTGGTGCCGCCCATGTCGAAGGCGATCAGGTCGTCCTCGCCGCACGTGCGCCCGACGAACGCCGCCCCGATCGCGCCGCCCGCAGGGCCGGACTCGATGAGTCGCACCGGGAACTCGGTGGCCGTCTCGACGGTGGCGATGCCGCCCGAGGACAGCATCAGGTACATCCGTCCGCGGTAGCCCAGTGCGGCGAGGGCCTCGGCGAGGCTGCCGAGGTAGCGGCGGGTGATGGGGCGGACGTAGGCGTTGGCGACGGTGCTGCTGGTGCGCTCGTACTCGCGGATCTCGGGGGCGACCGCGCTGGACAGCGAGATGTCGACCTCCGGCCAGACCTCGCGGACCACTGCGGCGGCCGCCTGCTCGTTCTCGGCGTTGCGGTAGGAGTGCAGGAAGCAGATGGCCAGGCTGCGCAGCGGTTCGGAGTGCCCGCCGTACCGGAGGTCCTTCGCGTCCTCCTCGCGCATGCGGGCGACGACCTCGCCGACGTTCGCCGGATCGACGGCGCGCAGCACGCGGCCCTGCGCGTCGACGCGTTCGTCGACGCCGAGCCGTCGGTAGCGGGGCACGAGCGGCTCGGGGAAGCGCAGCGCGAGGTCGTAGATGTCGTAGCGTGCCTCCTCCCGGGTGACGAGGCTGTCGCGGAATCCCTCCGTCGTGAGCAGTCCGACCTTCGCGCCCTTGCGCTCGATGAGCGCGTTGGTCACCAGCGTCGTGCCGTGGATGACGTTCTGCACCTGCGTGCCGTCGGTGCCGGTGCGCTCCAGCAGGGCACCGATGCCCGCCATCGAGCCACGGGTCGGATCGTCCGGGGTGGTGAGCGTCTTGAAGATCTCGATCGTGCCGGTGTGCGTGTCGAGCATCGCGAAGTCGGTGAACGTGCCGCCGATGTCGAACGCGACGCGGTAGCGCGCGGAGCGGTCGCCGGTCATGCGGGCCTCTTTCTCGGGAAGGACGGTGGGAGCCGATCGGGGATCAGGGGGACGCGGGAGCCGCTGTCCTCCTGCTCGCGGCCCGGGTCGCCTCGTCGTAGCCGAGGTCGGCGGCGGCCTCGACGAGCCCGTGCAGCGAGCGGCCGAGGTTGCGGTCGAGGACGTCGTCGTTCCAGACGAGCCCGTCGATGGCGCGGGTCGCGAGGAGGTCTGCGGCGTAGGCCAGGTCGGTGAGGATCGTGACCAGACCGTCGAGCATCACCGGCTCCATGACGTTCAGCTCGAGCTCGCCGTCAGCTGCGCCGAGATCGACCGTGAGCGCAGCGCCGCGGACGCGGTGCGCGAGCTGGATGACCAGCTCGGGAATGACCGGGTTGACCTTGCCGGGCATGATCGACGAGCCGGCCTGCAGCCGTGGCAGGGTCACCTCGGCGCCGCCGAGCAGCGAGGGCGCGGACAGGATCCGCAGGTCGGCGGCGATCTTGGCCATGACGGTGGCCGCCCGGACGCCAGCAGCAGCCAGCGCCGGGTACTGATCGACGTTCGACAACGCGTCGATGAAGTCGGGCGCGACGGACACGTCCAGCCCGGACAGCTCGCGCAGACGGGCGACCGCGACGTCAGGAAACCCGTCCGGCGCGCCCAAGCCGGTGCCGATCGCGGTCGCTCCGAGCGGCACCGCGAGCACTGCAGCCACCGCGGCACTCAGCCCGTCGGCGGTGCGCCGCACCGCGTGGGCCTGCGCCCGATGGGTCTCGCCGACGGTCAGCGGGACCGCGTCCTGCAGGCAGGTTCGGCCCAACCGCGAGCGCCCGTCACGCTCGACGGCCTTCGCGGTGAGGGAGCGTTCCAGCGTCGCGAGCGCACCGAGGGTGGGCTGCGCGAGCTGGGCCAGAGCGAGAGCCATCGCAGTGGGGTAGGAGTCGTTGCTCGACTGCGACCGATTGACGTGGTCGTTCGGGTGAACCCGCAGCTCACCGAGGCCCTGTGCGGCGAGCAGGTCCGTGGCGCGTCGCGCGAGCACCTCGTTGACGTTCATGTTCGTCGAGGTGCCGCCGCCGCCCTGGACCAGCGGCAGCCCGAACTGCTCGTCGAACCGGCCGTCGGCCAGCTCGGCGGCGGCAGTGACGATCGCGGTCGTCCGGCGCTCGTCGAGCACTCCCAGCTCGAGGTTGGCACGCGCGGTGGCGGCCTTGACCCACGCGTAGCCGCGGATCAGCTCGGGCACGTCGGCGAGCAGCCGGCCGTGCGCCGGGAAGTTCCGCAGCGCCAGCCGGGTCTCCTGGCCATACAGGATGGTCGCGGTGTCGGGTTCGGAAGCGGTCGTCACGCGTTCTCCTCGGTGGCGCCGCGCCGCGCCGAGGCGGGGACGCCGAGCTCGGTCGAGAACAACCGGTGGAAGGCGCCGCCGAGCGCCGACCTGACGTCGTCGTCGGACCAGCCGCGGTGCGACAGCTCGGCGGTGACGTGGGGGAGGCCGGCCGGCCCCTCCAGCTCGGGGACGTACGGCCGGCGCGACTTGAGGCCCCACTCGACGTCGCCGGGCCGGTCGAGCACCGACGACACCTCCTTGATGAAGTCGGGGCCGAGACCGACGTGGCCGGGACCGACGAGCGAGGCGACGTGGTCGATGTGGTCGCCGACGCGGCGGACCGTGTGGTCGTTCTCGTCGACGAAGGTGGCCAAGACGTTGACGCCGACCACCCCGCCGGTCCCGGCGATGCCGCGGATCCGGTCGTCGGTGAGGTTGCGGTGGTGGGCGCGCAGCGCGTACGCCGAGGAGTGCGATGCCACCAGCGGGCGCGTGGCCAACTCGAGGAGGTGGTCCGTGCAGGTCGCGCCGAGGTGCGAGACGTCGAGCATGATGCCCAGCTCCTCGCATGCTGCGACGGCCTCGATCCCGGCGCTGGTCAGCCGGCTGCCCGCCGCGTCCTCGGCCGAGCCGTCGGCGAGTGCGGTACGGCCGAAATGGGTGAACGACGCCATCCGCACGCCCAGGCGATGCATGGTCTCGAACAGCCCGACGTCGGTGCCGACGGCCTCGCAGCCCTCGAGCGCGAGGACCAGCGCGATGCGGCCCTCGGCGAGGGTCTGCTCGATGTCGGCCCCGTCGACGCAGACGGTGACGGTGTCGGCATTGCCGGCCGCGATCCGCCAGCCGGTCTCGAGCATCTGCAGGGTCTGCCGCAGCGCGCCTTCGGGTCGGTGGTCTGCGTCGATGAACACGGGCAGGACCTGCACCTTGACCCCGCCCGCGCGCAGCTGGGGCAGCCATGCCGTGCGGAAGTAGTGCGCCTGTTCGGCGTGCCGGTGCCGGGTGCAGGCCATGAGGAGGTCGTTGTGGGCGTCGACCACGGTGGCGCTCGCGTGCAGCTGCGCCACCGTCGACGTGACGGACCCGGCCGCAGTCGTGGACATGGGACCTCCGGGAGACGTTGGTGTCCTGTGAGTCTTTGGGGGTGGATGACCGTCCAGCGGCACAGACCATCTGCCGCGCCGCGCACTGATGTCTACAAGCGTTGCTGTCAGAGCCACGAACGTCGATGATCCGTTGCTTCAGGAGCACAGGCGCGCGTCATCAGGACGACGTATGCTCCGCCGGTGCCAGAGGCCGAGAAGTCGTCCGTCGCGCGGATCGCCGCTGTGCTGCGCGCGATCGCCACCGAGGACGGGCCGGGCGGGATGTCCGGGAGCGACGTCGCCCGACTCGTCGGCCGCGAACGGAGCCAGGTCTCGCGGATGCTCAAGGCGCTCGCCGACACCGGTCTCGTGGAGCAGAACCACGAGACAAAGGCCTATCGGCTCGGCTGGCAGCTGTTCACCCTCGCCGCCCGAGCCGGTGACCATCGACTTGTCGGAGCCGGGGCCGCGGTGGCGCGTGCTGTCGTCGCCGAGACCGGCGAGACCGCGCTGCTCTCGGTGCTCGTCGGCAACCGTTCCCACACGGTGCTGGCCCACCGGCCCGAACGGGTCGTGCAGGCGGGTGGCTGGATCGGCCGCACCTCCCCGCTGCACGCCGCCGCTTCCGGCCGGGCGCTGATCCTCGACATGGCTGACCAGGAGGTCGCCGAGCTGGTCGCCCCCGGGATCGGTGCCGACGGTCTGGGGTCGAAAGCGCTGCCGTCCGTCGAGCGGGTCCTCGAGGTGTTGGCGCGGGAACGCGAGGTCGGCTACTGCGTCGCGGTCGACGAACTGGAGGACGGTCTGGCCTCGATCGGGGTCCCCGTCCGCGACGCCACCCAGCGCATCGTCGGTTCGTTGAACGTCTCCGGCCCGAGCTTCCGAGTCGTCGACCGCCTCGACGCGCTCGCCGCCACAGCCCGTCTCGCGGCCCGCAGGCTCAGTTCCGCGATCTCCGGCGGCACCGGCACCCGCTCGTAGCCGGACCGTCATGCCCGCGGCGCGGGCAATGGCGGGGACCGAGTCGGACGGCAACGTGTCTCCTCACCTCGTCGAAGAATCCTCGCTCTGGGCTTTTCTGTGCGCCCGAGGTCGCCGCGTGCTTTCCTGCGCTCCCGCACGCTGTTCGTCGCGGGCCGAACCCATCGCGGACGGTGATCCGGTGGATGTGAACCAACTCGGCGGCGAGGTAGGTTCCTACAGTAGGACAGCGATCGACGGACATGCATCGTGGTGATGTCGAGAACGTTCGCCCTGCGTTCCGACATCTGTAGAGTCCGGCCGCATGGAGGACGTCCAGCGAATTGCGGAGGCGCTCGCGTTGCGCCTGGGCCGCTCGGTCGCGATCGACGACCTCGACATGCGACTGCTCGCGCACACCGCGCACGCCGAACCCGTCGACACCTACCGCGTCGAGTCCGTCATGCGGCGCCGCGCCGGGTCGGCCCGCACCGTCACCGAGTACGCCCAGCAGTTCGGCATCGCCACCGCCGAGGGGCCCGTCCGCATCCCCGCCAGCGCCGAGCTCGGCTCGCTCGCGCGGGTCTGCACGCCCGTGCGGTGCCAGGGGCTGCTGCTCGGCTACCTCTGGCTCATGGACACGGACCCGCCACTGCCCGAGTCCGACCTGCAGTTGGCCGCAGACGCAGCCCGCTCCGCCGGGGAGGCCTTGCTGCGGGCCCAGCTGCTGGACGACGTCCGCAGAGCCCAGGAGGGAGAGCAGGTGCGGGACCTGCTCGGCGCCGACCCGAACGTGCGCGCTCTGACCGCCCGACGCCTGTCCGACGACCATGACCTCCCGCCGTCGGCGCCGGCCCTCGCGCTCTCGGTGCACGTCACCGGCGGTGACCAGCCCGGTGCGCGGACCGTCCTCGACCTGCACCTGCAACGGGCCCTGCAGCGGCTCGCTCCGCGGGTCGGGCTCTCCGCGACGATGGGCGCGACGTGGGCCACTCTCGTCGTGGCCGACGAACGGAGTGTCGACCGCGACCGACTCGGTGGCATGGTTGACGCACTGCACCGCGAGCTCGTCGGCTCCCGTGCCGGCGAGGGTGCGGTGCACATCGGCGTCGGTCCCGTCTCGCCGTCCCTCACGAGCGTCGTGACCAGCCACGACCGTGCCCGCGAGGCCGTTACCGTCGCGCGCACCATCCCGGAGGTCGGTCCGGTGGCGTTCTGGGAGGAGATCGGGATCTACCGACTGCTCGTCCAGCTGCCGGCCGATGTCCTGACCGGCAGTGCGGTCCCTAACGGCATCCTGGCGCTGTCAGCTGCTGACAACGGCGAGATGCTGATGGCGACGCTGGAGGCCTACCTCGACTCGGCGGGCGATGCGGCGGTCACCGCACGGCGCCTCACCCTGCACAGGACCAGCCTCTACTACCGGCTCCGCCGCATCGAAGAGATCACCGGAATGAGTCTCAGGGATGGGGGGGACCGACTCGCGATGCATCTCGGGCTCAAGGTGCTCAGGCTGAGTGGTCCTCCCGCCTTCGTCCTCCCATGAGCACGTCGACCTTGGCAGCGGCTCCTACCTCGGCACCTACATCGCGCCGGCGAGCCTGCACCGCTACTGGTGGGGCGAGGGCGAGGTGACGTTCTTCATCCACGACGACGAGGAGTACCCCGACCCTGTGCAGCACCGGACCGAGGACTACGCCGGAGGGATGTGGGCGTTCTGAGACCGGCTGCGCATCAACCCGCCCCCTGCAGGTGCTGAACTGCAGCGCGCCCCGTCTTCGGATACCCGTTCCGGTCCCTCACCGACACGACCAAGGCTGCCCTGTTCGCGACGGGCCTGCCCACCCAGAACGGAATCTACCGGTGCACCGGACGAGATCCACCTCCAGGAACGCCTCCGGGTGACCATGCAGCAGATCGGCGCCTGGGAGCACGGCCTGCTCGAACGGCAGGACGCCGTCTCCGGCACGGCGTACTAGTACCAGACCGCGCCCCACATGCCTTTCCGCCATTGCCGCCGCCCGACGCCGGCAGCTCGCCGAACTCGTGCAGCGCGCTCCGGACGCCGCCGGCGCTGGGACCGCTAATGAGATGCGGGTGGATCACCTCATGTGACGGGCCGGGCGTGGACGCCCGCGTGTGGCCCGCCGGCTGCGGGGACCGGGGCGGCCGTGGAGTCGCGCGCGACGAGCCGGGTGGGCAGGCGCAGTTGCGAGGTCGCGAGCCGGTCGCCGGCCAGCACCGCGAGGAGCATCTCCACCGCGCGTTGGCCCATGAGCTGGAGGGGTTGCTCCACCGTGGTCAGGGCCGGCCGGCACAGCGCGCTCTCCGGAACATTGTCGAATCCCACCACCGAGAGGTCGCGCGGCACGTCGAGGCCGAGGGTGAGCGCGACGTCGATCGTGGCGATCGCGGACACGTCGTTCGCGGCGAAGATCGCGGTCGGTGGGTGCGGCAGCTCCAGGAGTGCGCGGGCGGCGTCCTGCAGGTCGGTGGCGCCGTATCCGCCCGCCCGCACGAGGTCCGGGTCGAACGGGACACCCGCCGCGGCGAGCGAGGCGCGGTAGCCGTGCTCGCGCTGCAGCCCTGACTCCAGCTCGCGCGGCGGGCGGCCGAGGAACCCGATCCGGCGGTGTCCGAGCCCGAGCAGGTGGTCGGTGGCCAGCCGGGCTCCACCGAAGTTGTCGGAGTCGACGGCGGGCAGCCCCTCCTCGCCGATGTGCGAATCGACGGCCACGACCGGTGTCGGGCCGGGTGTCCGCTCGACCGTCGGGGTCACGAGCACGGCACCGTCGATCAACGTCCCGGACAGCCGCGGGAGGTGGCGGTTCTCCCAGCCCATGCGGTCGGCGGACCGGCCTGCCGCGGCGTAGACGAGCAGCTCGTAGTCGGTGTCGCGGAGCGCCTGGGCGGCGCCTTTGAGCACCTCGGCGCTGTACGGCTCGATGTCCCAGACGAGGATGCCGATCACTCCGGTGCGCGGCATGCGCATGCTGCGCGCGACGATGCTCGACTCGTAGCCCAGGTCGGCGACCGCCTCGTGGACCCGGCGCACCGTGTCGGCGGCGACGCCGTAGCGATCGTTGATCGCCTTCGAGGCGGTCGCCACCGATACACCCGCGCGCGTCGCCACGTCGCGGATGGTCGCCCGTTGCTTCGCCACCCACCGAGCTTAAGTGCGTGCCGAGCCGCGGGGTCGGGCGACGGTGCTCGGAAGCCGAGGGCCCCGATCCCGCATCGACGAGACCACCCGGGCGGGTCCGGCACGGATCCATGACCGGGCCCCTCCCTCAGCGCGCCTCGCCCGCGCTGCCCAGCGTGAAGTACGGCTGGTTGGTCAGGTCCGGCGCCAGCCCCGGAACCATCGTGCGCCCGCCGTTGCGGTGCTCGACGTCGAAGAAGTACATCAACGGGTACGGCGAGGCCGTGTAGTCCGCGTCGATCGTGCCGCGCAGCCCGCCGTCGCTCGGCTGCATCACGGCCGCGCGGAACGACTCGGACTGGTCGACGTGGCGGTAGTGCAGGGTGGCGCCTGCCACCGAATCCGGGGCGAGCACGTCGAGCGCCAGCGTCAGCGGTGCGCCCCGCTGGAAGCGCGGCGGCTGGACGTGCTCCACGCCCGGCTGCACGGGCCGGGGCGGCACCTGCGGCAGGTCCGCCCGTTCGACGTCCGGAGCGGCCTCGGCGAGCTCCTGCTCCAACGCCGCGAGGTCGGCATCGATCTCCGGCAGCCGGTCCGCCCAGTGCCCGTGCTCGGAACGTTCCACCCCGAACCGCAGGTCGGCCTGGTAGACCCCGTCGACGACGTCGAGGATCGACGCGTAGGCGTCCCGGGCGGGCCGGTAGTGCGTCAGTGCCGACTCGAGGTGGCGTGGGTCCTCGGTGTAGCGGAACGTCGAGTAGTCGACCGCGGTCCGGAACTTGCCGGCGAAGAAGGTGCCCATGCGGACGAGCACCTCGAGGTCGATCAGTGTCCGGCGGACCTGCGCGTCGGACGGATCGGCCGTGGCGCGCGCCCCGTCGAGCGCCTTGCGGCCCTCGGTGACAAGGTCCTCGATCCAGCCGGCGACCTCGAGCGGCGTGTATTTGCCGCTGACCGCGCCTCGAGCGGCGTCCGCCACGTACTCGTCGACCCCGTAGAACGTCGTCGGGTCGAACGGGCTGACCCCGCCCCAGTTCTTCGGGTCGTCGGTGTCGGACGCGTAGTGCGTGGCCGGCACCCGCGAGGAGATCGCCAGGTTGACGTACACCTCCGGCCAGTAGCCGTTGTTCGACCCGCCGACGCCGTGCACGACCGTGACGAGCGGGAGGATGCGACTCAGGGCGCTGAGTGCGGTTTCGACGTCGCCCGCGGCCGGGCCGTAGCCGGCGCGCAGGTGGCGCCGCCAGACCTCGGGGTCCGACTCGGGGTCGAAGAGCAGCCGGCCCCACAGCAGGTAGGTGTAGCGGTACTTGGTCCACTCGTGGCCACCGAGCTGCAGCTCGGGGTCGACGTAGGGGTCCCGCTTGCCGGGCTCGCCGCTGCCCTTGCGGCCCTTGAAGAACAGCGGTTCGCAGACGTCGACGCCGCGCGAGCCACCGAAGGTCGCGAGCCGGCCGTAACCGGCGGCGATCGCCGGGTCGCCCCACAGCAGGAGCTTCTGCGTGCCCGGCCAGACCCGGAACATGAGGTCGACCTCGCGGTCCTCACGGAGGAAGTCGCCGTAGCCGTAGCGGGTGAAGCGGCGGGAGAACTCCGTGATGCCCTTCATCTCGTGACCGGCGGGGATGGGCTTCGCCGCCTCCCGGGCCCGGATCGAGGCCTGGTGGTAGGGCAGGCCCAGGTGCTCTGCCCAGTACTTCGCCGACAGCACCGGCGAGAGCATCGGCCGGTCGACCGCGTCGAGCAGCGCCTGGTCCACCCCCTTGGCGTGCATGTCGATCTCGAGGGGCCGGCCGACGGAGTCGGCGCCCTCGAACACCGCGCTCCAAAACACCTCGTGGTTCTCGTCGTGGATGCCGCCCTCGTAGTGCACCCGGAAGGTCAGCCCGTCGATGTCCGGCACCGCGCGCAGCAGCTGGGCGATGGCGGCGCGACAGTAGTCGGCGTGGTTGTCCGGCCCGATCCCGACGATCGGGTAGCGGTGCACCGAGTCGCGGCCGTAGTCGTAGGCGTGGTTCCACAGCCCGAGCTGGAAGCGCATGCCGCGCCGCTTCGTCTCGGCGGCGACGAACCGGAGCGTCTCCAGGTTGCGGTCGCGCTCCGCGGCGTCGACGCCCTCGGCGCGCACCTCGAAACCGTCCACGTCGAGCAGGAACGGGTAGGCGAAGCACAGGTAGTTGTCGGTGGCCCCGTGCTGATCGGCCCCGTAGTTGTACTGCATCCCGAGCGCGAGGTGGAACCGACTGAACCGGGCCGCGGCGATCCAGGTCAGGTACTCGGTCCAGAAGTCGCGGTCGTGGAACCAGGGCAGGTCCTCGTCGACGCTCGAGAACGACCGCACGATCCCGCGCACGGGCACGGCGGGCGCGCCGCTCTCGACGCCGGTCGCGGTCAGTGCCGCGAGCGGGTCCTCGGCGTGCGCGACGCGGGCGGCGAGCTCGAGCAGGGCGTGGACGGTGCCGGACGCGTCGGCGCCGACGACGGTGATCCGCTCACCGTCGCGCGCGACGAGGTACGACTCCGCAGCGGCCGGTGGCTCGGCGCCGCCGATCTGCCCCTCCGCCTCCTCGGGGCTCAGCACCTGCACGGTGAGGGAGGCAGTGTCGGTGGGGGTGGCGGCGGTCGTGCAGGGCACGCCCGCGTGGGTGAGCGTCGCGCTCAGCTCCCCGAGCGCCCACGCGACGGGCCGCCCACCATCGCCGGCGCTTCCGTCGTTCCACACGAGGTGCACGGAGGCCCGGCCGGTTTCCAGGTTCGACATGTCAGCGATCAGTTCCCATCAGAGGAGGTCGGTGATCGGGATCGAGGGCGTGCCGTCGGGCACCGTCAGGCGGTGAGGGACTTGCGGGCGGCGGCGAGGAACGTGCGGACGCCGTCACGCACGGACGTGGACCCGAACGCGATGTCCTGGCTGGCCTTCAGCAGCAGGTCGGCAACCGCGGTGGACGCCGCCGGCGCGGGCGGTGGGGGAGTGAAGGCGCTCTTCAACGCCGTGTCGGTGTAGTCGAGCACCTGCTTCTCGCTGGGCTGGAGCTGGCCGGCCAGCAGTACGGTGCGGGCCGCCGACGACGCCGGCGGGCCACTGATGAGGCGCAGCGTGCGTGCCGCGTCCTCGCCGTTGGCGAACCAGTTGATGAAGTCGGCGGCGTCGGCCTTGCGGCTGCTGCGCGCGTTGAGCGACAGGAAGCTGCTCGGCGCCGGGAACTGGGGCGCCTTGCCGTCCTTGGTGTACCTGGGCGGCAGGGTGATCTCGATGGTGTGGTCGGTGAGGCCTTGGAGTCCGCCCTGGACGTTCGCCGTGAAGATGTGCCCGAGCGGGGCGATCTTCTTGACGATGGGCATGGTCGGCCAGTCGCCGTACTGGGCCTGTGCGGCGATGTCCGCGGGGATCACACCCCCGGACGAGCGCAGCGCGGCCCAGTACTCGAACCACTCGACCAGGCTGTCCTCGGCGAACCCGAAGTCCTTCCCGCCGCGGTAGAGGGCCTCGCCCTTCGACCGGAGGAAGATCTCGAACGGTGCGGGGTCGCCGCTGGGGTCCTCGGATCCGTAGAGGGTGTTGCGGGAGGCGCGCCGGATCTCGTTGCACAGCGCCGCGTACTCCTGCCAGGTCCAGCTCCCGTCCGGGTGCGGCACCCCGATGCTGTCGAGCGCGGTGACGTCGTAGCCGATGCTGTAGGTGCTCATCGCCACCGGGATGCCGTACTGCTTGCCGTCGACGCGGCCCTGCACCAGCAGGTTCTCGTCGAAGTACTCGGTCTTGACCACTCCGGGGACGAACTCGTCGAGCGGGGCGAGCGCGCCCCCGGCGCTGTACTGGCCGATCCGTGCGACGTCGATGTTGATGACGTCCGGCGCGTTCCCGCTCGCCATCTGGGTGGCGAGCTTGTCCCAGTACTCCGCCGTTGCGGTGCCCTCGAAGGCCACCTTCACGTCGGGGTGGCTCTTCGTGTAGAGCTCGGCGAGCTGGCCGCGCAGGCCGAGCTTCTTCGGGTCGCCGTAGCTGCTGAAGCGGATGCCGTCGGCCTGCCGGGGGGCGAACCCGCAGGCCGCGAGCACGGGCGTGGCGATGCCGAGCACCGCGCCGGCCTGCAGGAGCCGCCGCCGGCTGATCGTGGAGTCCATGTCGTGGTACCTCTCGTGGTGTCGATCAGCGTTGATCCGAGGTGTCAGCCCTTGACGCCGGTCGTCGCGATGCCCTCGACGATGCGCTTCTGCGCGATCAGGAAGACGAGGAACGTCGGCACCAGGGAGAGCACCGACATCGCGAGCAGCTGGCCGTACGAGGAGTCACCGGTGGCGTCGACGAACCGGCGCAGGGCGACCGGCACGGTCTCGGTCTCGGGGTAGGACAGGTAGATCAGCTGCGAGAAGAAGTCGTTGTAGGTCCAGATGAACGTGAAGATCACGGTGGTGATCAGCACCGGCCCGAGCAGCGGCAGGATGATGCGGGTGAAGATGCGGATCCTCCCGCAGCCGTCGATCATCGCGGCCTCGTCCAGCGTTCTCGGGATCGTCCGGATGAACTGGACCATGAGGAAGATGAAGAACGCGTCGGTGGCGAGGAACTTCGGCACCACGAGCGGCAGGAACGAGTTGACCCAGCCCAGGTTGAAGAACGCCACGTACTGCGGGATGAGCAGCGCGTGGGCGGGCAGCATCACCGAGCCGAGCATGATCGCGAACCACACCCTCTTGAACCGGAACTCCAACCGGGCGAAGGCGTAGGCGGTCAGGCTGCAGGAGACGACGTTGCCCACCACGCAGGTGAGCGTGATCGCGAACGAGTTCAGGTAGAACTGCGTGAAGGACGGATCGGTCGCCGTCCACCCCGTGAGGTAGTTGCGCGGGTCGAGCGAACCGGGCAGCGGGTTCAGGTCGGAGAAGATCGCGCTCTCGGGCTTGAAGGAGCCGCCCACCATCCAGACCATTGGGTAGACCATCACTGCCGCGCCGGCCAGCAACGCGAGGTGGACGTGCCAGCGGGGCTTGCCGTGCCGCCGGGGCGGAGCCGTCGTCGTCATCGGATCACTTCTCCTCGTAGTAGACCCAACGGCGGGCCAACCCGAAGTTGATCAATGTGAAGGTCGCGATGATCAGCAGCAGCACCCAGGCCATCGCCGAGGCGTAGCCCATGTTCAGGTTGGTGAAGCCCTGTTGGTACAGGTAGAGCGTGTAGAACAGCGTGGAGTCCGACGGGCCGCCGGTTCCGCCGCTGACCACGTACGCCGGCGTGAACGCCTGGAACGCCTGGATGATCTGCAGCACGACGTTGAAGAAGATGATCGGCGTGAGCATCGGGACCGTGATGGAGCGGAACTTCCGCCACGCGCCCGCGCCGTCGACGGCGGCCGCGTCGTACAACTCCTGGGGCACTTGCTTGAGCCCCGCGAGGAAGATCACCATCGGCGACCCGAACTGCCAGATGTTGAGCAGGACGAGCGTGTACAGCGCGGTGTCGGGGCTGGAGATCCAGCTCCGCCCGGCGATCCCGAAGAACGCGAGGAACCCGTTGAGCACGCCGTCGTCGTCGAAGATCTGGGACCAGATCACCGCGATCGCGACGCTGCCGCCGAGCAGTGACGGGATGTAGTACACCGAGCGGTACCAGGCGATCCCGCGCAGCCGCCGGTTGAGCAGCATCGCCACTGCGAGCGCGAAGCCGAGCTGCAGCGGCACCGTGAGCAGTACGTAGACAAACGTGACCTTCAGCGACTGCAGGTACCGCGGATCGTCGGTGAACATCCGCACGTAGTTCGAGAACCCGGTCCACGTCGGCGCCTGGAGAAGGTTGAAGTTCGTGAACGACAGGTACAGCGAGCCGATCAGCGGGCCGGCGGTCAGCAGGGCGAGGCCGACGAACCAGGGCGCGAGGAACAGGTAGGCCACCGGGTCGCGGCGGGGGCGCCAGAGTCGGGGCGGCTCCGCCCCTCCGACGGTGGCGGCCGGAGCGCCCGAGGGCGCGCTCGGGCCGGTGAGCTCGATCTCGGTGGTCATCCGCGGCGGGTCTGCAGTCGCGCGGCGGGGACGGCCTGAACGGGCTCCCATGGATCGAAAACGTTTTCGAAGTGCGCGGCCTTGTGTACACCGGTGAACACGGGGAGATTCCTTCCGGCAAGCGGAAAGTGAGTTTCGAATGACGGTAGAGCCCGGATCGCAGGCGGTCAAGGGTGTCCGCGAGCTCGACCCCTCGCGTCGGTGGTCAGGCGGCGTCGAGTCGCGCGAGCTCGTCGGCGGACAGCGACAGGTCGGCGGCCTGCACGGAGTCCCGGATGGTCTCCGGGCGGGACGAGCCGGGGATGGGGACCACGGTGGGCGACTTCGCGAGCATCCAGGCGAGGCACACCTGCTGGGGGCTCACCCCGTGCGCCGCGGCGATCTCGGCGTACGCGGCGAACCGGGAGCCGAGTGCGCCGGCGCGCGCGATCCCGCCCAGCGGGCTCCAGGGCAGGAACGCGATGCCCAGCTCCGCGCACAGCTCGAGCTCGGGCTCGCTCGACCGGAACGCGGGGGAGAACTGGTTCTGCACGCCGGCGAGCCGGCCGTCGAGGATGTCGTTCGCCAGCCGGATCTGCTCCGGGTTCGCGTTCGAGATGCCGGCGAGCCGGATCTTGCCGGCGTCGAGCAGGTCGCGCAGGGCGCCGACCGAGTCGGCGTAGTCGACCTTCGGGTCGGGCCGGTGGAACTGGTAGAGGCCGATGGCGTCGACTCCGAGGCGCTTGAGCGAGGCGTCGCAGGCCTGCTTCAGGTGCTGCGGTGAGCCGTCGAGGGTCCAGGTGCCGTCCCCGGGGCGCAGGTGGCCGCCCTTGGTGGCGACGAGGACGTCGGAGGTGTCGCCCCCGTAGCTCGCGAGTGCGCGGGCGATCAGCGTCTCGCCGTGGCCGACCTCGTTGCTGTCGCGGTGGTAGGCGTCGGCGGTGTCGATCAGCGTGACGCCGGCGTCGAGTGCTGTGTGGATGGTGGCGATGGACCGTTCCTCGTCGGGCCTGCCCTCGATCGACATCGGCATCTCGCCGAGTCCGATGGCGCTCACGTTCGTGGTGCCGATCCGGCGGGTCTTCATGGGGTGTCTGTCCTCGTCTGTCGGGACGGCTCGGGTCGAGCCGGTGCCGCCATGATCTGGTTGCTCGATCCAGACGTCCAACAGATCCTGTCGATCGGATTGAGAACCCGAGCTCATGATCGGCGGGGTCTGCACTTCTGCGAGAGGATCTCGACGCATCCCGAGGAGAGTCGATGAAGATCGCTGGAGTGGTTCCGTGGCTGGTCGCAGCGGAGGGCACCGGTTGGGGCGAGTACCTGTTCGTGGAGGTTCGCACCGACGAGGGCGTGAGCGGCTGGGGGGAGATCACGACCACCACGCCGACGGCCAACCGGGGGATCGCGGCGATGGTCGGGCAGGTGGACGATCTGCTCGCCGGGGACGATCCGGCGCGGATTGAGGACACCTGGAACAAGGTGTTCCGGGCGTTCACCTACATGGGCAGCCGCGGGGCCGGCACGAACGTCGTGAGCGCGATCGACATCGCGCTGTGGGACATCCGCGGCAGGGTCCTGGGTCTGCCGGTGTACGAGCTGCTCGGCGGTCCGGTCCGGGACGACCTGCTGATCTACACGCATCCCGACCAGCGCCGGTTCGGCACACCGGAAGGGGTCGTGGAGGAGATCCGGGCGATCGTCGCCTCGGGGCACACCGCGATCAAGTTCGATCCGTTCCCGGCCCGGCCGGGGGTGTCGCTGGCCGACGACCGCTACCTGGACGGCCGGATCAGCCGAGCGGAGCTCCGTGAGGCGATGGACCTGATCGCGCTGATCCGGGAGGCCGCGGGCCCGGACGTGGAGATCCTGATCGACGCGCACGGCCGGTTCGACGTGCCGAACGCGATCCGGATCGGTCGGGCACTGGACGAGGTGGGTGGCACCCACTGGTACGAGGAGCCCGTGCCGCCGGAGAGCTACCGCGCTCTCGAACAGGTACGCAGCCACGTGCGGACGTCGATCTCGGTGGGGGAGCGGCTGCACACGCGCTGGGACTTCGTGCCGGTCCTGGAGAACCGGCTGGCGGACTTCGTGATGCCGGACGTGACGTGGACGGGTGGGATCTCGGAGCTGAAGAAGATCGCGACCCTGGCCGAGGCCTACTACGTGCCGATCTCGCCGCACGACGCGGCGGGGCCGGTCAACCTGGTCGCCGGTGGCCAGGTGATGATCACGGTGCCGAACTTCTACCGGATCGAGTCCAGCCGGCACGACCTGAGTGTGGCTACGACCGGTTCCTCACGGCGCCGCTGGACAACCGCGGCGGGCGGCTCACGCTGCCGTCGGGGCCGGGTCTGGGGCTCGAGTTCGACATGGAGCACCTGCGCGGCCACGCTCGCGACGGGTTCCGCGACTGATCCGGCTTCCTGCAGCCGCCGCGGGAGGGTGACGGAGGGGCGCGGCCGCTCAGCGGATGGCCGCTCCGGCCTCGCGCGCGGCGGCGAGGAACGTCTGCGCTGCCGGCGCTACGCCGTCGACGTGGTAGGCGACCCCGACGCTCAGGTGGGGTGCGGGGCCGGTGATCGGGCGGTAGACGACCCCGGTGCGGGCGAGGCGCTGCGTCTCCGAGGCGATGAAGCCCATCCCGACGCCGGACGCGACGAGGGCGATGATCGACTGGGCGGGGAAGGCCTCCATGGCGATCTTCGCGGTGAACCCGGCGTCCTGGCAGAGGGCGAGCACGGTGTCGTAGATCTGCGGTGCGATCTGGCGGGGGAAGATGACGATGGGTTCACCCTCGAGGTCGGCGAGGGTGACGGACTCGCGCCGGGCGAGCCGGTGGTCCTGGGGGATCGCGAGCTGGTAGGCGACCCGCCCGATCTGCTCGCTGTGCAGGGCGGCCTCGTCGAGCGGCGGGTGGATGATCCCGACGTCGATGTCGCCGCGCATGAGCGACCGCTCCTGTTCGGCGGTGGTCAGCTCGCGCACGACCAGGCCGACGTGGGGGAGCAGCTGCCGGAACCGGCGGGCGATCTCGGGGAAGACCACGAACAGCGCCGGCGCCGTCACCCCGACGGTCAGCTGCCCGATCTCGCCGCGGTCGGTGCGCTGGGCGAGCTCGGCGGCCAGCTCCATCTGCCGGACCGTCTTGCGTGCCTCGGTCAGGAACACCTCGCCGGCCGGGGTCAGCGACACGACCCGCTTCGTCCGGTGCGCGAGCCGGACGTCGAGTTCGTGTTCGAGCTTGCGGATCTGCTGGCTCATAGCCGGTTGGCTCATGTGGCAGCGCTCGGCGGCGCGGTGGAAGTGCAGTTCCTCGGCCAGCGCGATGAAGCAGTCGAGCGCGGTGCGGTCCATGCAGCCAGCATCCGGTGATAAGCAAGGCGGATCAATAGATCGTAACTAGAAGTTGGACGCGATCGATGCGGCGCTCCTAGCGTGACGGCACCCGAACGAGGAGTCGCCCCGCATGTCGCTCGCGCCATCGGACGGTCCACCGATCCGCATCACCGCCGTCGAGTCGACGGTCGTGAACGCGGAGATGCGGAACTGGATCATGGTGAAGGTCCGCACCGATCAGGACGGCCTGTACGGCTGGGGCGAGGCGAGCCTGAACTGGAAGACCCGTGCCGTCGTGGGTGCGCTTGAGGACCTGGCGCCGATGCTGGTCGGGCGCGACCCGCGCGACATCGAGCAGATCGTGCGCGTGTTGACCAAGCACAGCTACTACCGGCTTGGCATCATCGGCGCCACCGCGATCAGCGGCATCGAGCACGCGCTGTGGGACATCTTCGGCAAGTCGGTCGGGCAGCCGGTGTGGCGGCTGCTCGGTGGCCGGGTGCGCGACCGGGTCCGCGTCTACACCCACCTCGGCCTCGGCGACATGCGTTCGGTGTACGAGACCGTCGACATCGGCCCGATCCGGGAGAAGGCAGCCGCGGTCGTCGAGCAGGGGTACGACGCGTTGAAGGTCGTCATCGTCCCCTACGGCCACCACCTGACCGTCGCGGCCGAGCGGCGCAACGTCGACAAGCTCATGTCGGCCCTGCGGTCCACGGTCGGTCCCGACGTCGACATCATGGTCGACTTCCACGGTCGCCCGGCGTCGGTCGCGGCAGCCCTGCAGTACATCGAGGTGCTGACCCCGTACGACCCGCTGTTCTGCGAGGAACCGGTCCAGCCCGGCGACACCGAGGCGCTGCGGCAGGTCGCGGCCCGCGCACGCTGCCCCATCGCCGCCGGGGAGCGGCTGGTCGGGCTGCGGGAGTTCCTCCCGGTGTTCGCGGCCAAGGCCGTGCACGTCGTCCAGCCCGACCTCAACCACACCGGCGGACTCCTGGAGGGCAAGCGCATCGCGGCCGTGGCCGACGCCGAGCAGGTCGGGGTCGCCCCGCACAACCCGAACGGCCCGCTGGCCGGTGCCGCGGCGCTGCACTTCGCGGCCAGCACCCCGAACTTCCTGATCCAGGAGGAGATGAGCGGCGCGGTGAGCTGGTACGACGACGTCGTCCGCACCCCGATGCGGCGCACCGGGAACCACTGGGCGGTGCCGACGGAGCCGGGCCTGGGGGTGGAGGTCGACGAGCGCGAGGCCGCCAAGCACCCGTTCCAGCCGGAGGTCCTGCACAGCGGCTCGGCCGTGCTCGCCGACGGAACGGTGGTGGACTGGTGAGCGGCGGGGGACGGACCTTCGCCCAGCCCGGCGGCGTGTTCAACGCGACGCCGCCCCGCGTCGTGTTCGGCGCCGGCACCTCGGCGAGCCTGCGCGGGGAGGTCGAGGCGCTGGGCGCCGAACGCGCGCTCGTCGTCACGACCCCGGGCCGGGTGGCCCTGGGTGACCGGGTCGCCGCCCTGATCGGGGACCGCTGCGCGGGCCTGCTGCCCGAAGCGGTCAGCCAGGTGCCGATCGAGCTGGCCCGACGCGGCCGCGACAAGGCCGTCAGCGCGGGCGCCGACTGCCTGGTCGCGGTCGGCGGGGGAGCGGCGACCGGGCTGTGCAAGGGCATCGCCTACGAGTCCGGCCTGCCGATCATCGCGGTGCCGACGACGTACTCCGGTTCGGAGATGACCGGCTTCTGCGGCATGACCATCGACGGGGTGAAGCGCATGCACGAGAGCCTCGCCATGCGGCCCACGACCGTCGTGTACGACCCGGAGCTGTCGCGCACCCTTCCGGTCCCGGCCAGCGCGGCGAGCGCGATGAACGCGCTCGCGCACTGCGTCGACTCCGTGTACCTGCCCACGATCAGCCCGCTGCTGGTGCCGGCCGCGATCGAGGGCGCCCGGGTGGTGGCGGACGCCGTCCCGCGCCTGCTCGCCGACCCGGACGACCTCGGCGTGCGCGGCGACCTCCTCTACGGCGGCTACCTGGCCGGTGCCGCGCTGACCGGCGGCTTCGCCCTGCAGCACGCCATCGCGCACATGCTCGGCGGCAGCTTCGGGGTCGAGCACGGAGTGGCCCACGCCGTCGTGCTGCCCTACGTCGCCGCGCACCTGGAGGCCACGGTTCCGGAGCCGATGGCCCGCATCGCCGACGCCGTCGGTGCCGACGGGGAGCTCGCGGGCTTCCTCTGGGACCTCGTCGGGCTGGCCGGTCTGCCGCTGCGGTTGGCGGACGTCGGCCTCGGCCCGGACGCCCTGCGTCGCGCGATCGAGATCGCCACCACCGCGGAGGACCACGAGGACCCGCGGCTGGCCGGCAACCCGGTGCCCGTCACCGAGGACGCGGTCCGCGCGGTGCTCGTGGCCGCGGCCGGTGGCGCGCGGCCCGGGAGCCCGCGGTGAAGATCGTCCTGGTGGGCGAGTCCGCTGCCCACGAGGAGGATCTCCGCCGGGGCCTGCGCGACCGCTGCGACATCGTCGGCCTGCCGGCCGAGTCCGCGGCGTCGCCCGATCGGGACGCGATCATCGAGCCCGACGACGTGGTCGTGTCCCTGCGGTGGTCGCGGCCCGCTGATGCGGTCCCGGCGTTCCGGCTGCTGCACGTCCCCGGCGCGGGGCTCGACGGCATCGACATGGCGGCGCTGGCCCCGGCGACGGCGGTCGCCAACGTCTTCGAGCACGAGATCCCGATCGCGGAGTTCGTGCTCGGCCGGCTCCTGGAGTGGCAGATCCGCGCCGCCGCGATGCAGGAGGCATTCACCCCGTCGGCGTGGACCCAGCTCTACCGGCACCGCACCCCGCACGGCGAGCTGCACGGCCAGACACTGGGGATCGTCGGGTACGGGCGGATCGGGCGGGCCATCGCCACCCGCGCAGCGGCGTTCGGGATGCGTGTGCGCGCCGTCGACGAGCACGTCACCGCGGCCGGACCAGCACCCGACGGGATCGCCGAGCTCGCCCCGAGCGCTGCGCTGCCCGAGGTCGTGGCCGGCTGCGACGCCGTCGTGCTGGCCTGCCCCCTGACCCCGTCGACCGCGGGGCTCGTCGACGCAGCGCTCCTGCGCCGGATGCGGGCGCACGCCGTGCTGGTGAACGTCTCGCGCGCCGAGATCGTCGACGAGGCCGCGCTCTACGCGGCACTGCGCGACGCCCGGATCGGCGGAGCGATCCTCGACGTCTGGTACCGCTACCCGGCCTCGGAGCGCGACACCGCCGCGCCCGCCGGCCACCCGTTCTGGGAACTGCCCAACGCGTGGTGCACGCCGCACTCCAGCGCGTGGACCAACCAGCTCCCGCGCCGCCGCTACGCGGTCATCGCGGAGAACGTCAACAGGCTCGTCTCGGGGGAACCGCTGCGCAACGTCGTCCGCGCGGCACAGCTGCAAGGTCTCTGATCACCTGAGCTCAAGGAGGAGCCGCCATGAACCCGAGCGAGGACCGCGCGCAGGTCTGGGAGGAGTCGCGCAAGCGGCTCATCCCCGGAACGGTGATCGGCAGCGTCATCGAGTGGTACGACATCGCCATCTACGGCCAGGCCGCGGCGCTGGTGTTCAGCACGCTGTTCTTCCCGCAGTTCTCCAGCACGGCCGGGCTGGTCGCGGCGTTCGCCACGTTCGGCGTCGGCTACTTCGCCCGCCCGCTCGGGGCGATCCTGTTCGGCCACATCGGCGACAAGTACGGCCGCCGCATCGCTCTCGTCGGGACGCTGTTGCTGATGGGCATCGCGACCGTGGCGATCGGGCTGCTGCCGACCTACGGCGCGATCGGGATCCTCGCACCGGTGCTGCTGGTCCTGTGCCGGCTGCTCCAGGGCCTGGGGGTGGGCGCGGAGTACGTGGGTGCGGTCACGATGGTCGCGGAGTTCGCGCCGACCAGGCGCCGCGGCTACTACGCGTCCCTGCCGGCCGCGGGCGTGTTCCTCGGCATCGGGCTGGCCGCCGCGGTGAGTGCTGCGGTCGCCACCCTGCCGCGCGAGCAGCTGCTGAGCTGGGGCTGGCGGGTGCCGTTCCTGCTGAGCATCGTCGTCGTCGGCATCGGTCTGCTGATCCGCCTGCGGGTGCCCGAGACGCCCGTCTTCGAGGACCTGCGCGCCGCGCGGGCCCGTACGAAGGTGCCGGCGCTGACGATGATCAAGGTGATGCCGAAGCGGTTCGTGCTGGTCATGCTCACCAACGTGGTGATCGCGCTGAACATCTACGTCGTGCAGACGTACTCGCTGAGCTACCTCGCCGGGAGGGGCGTGTCCGGCTCGACCGCGCTGGTCGCGCTGTTGTTCGGGTGCGCGGTCGGTGCCGTGGCCATCCCGCTGGTGGGCATCTACGCCGACCGCGCCGGCCGGAAACCGGCCTACCTCGCGGTGACCGCCATCTGCGCGATCGTGCCGTTCCCGTTCTTCTGGCTCCTCGACACCGGCAACACCGCGCTCATCCTGCTCGCGTTCGGGCTCGCGTTCGGCAGCTGCCTGGCGGTGTTCGGGTCGCAGGCCGCCTACTACGCGGAGCTGTTCCCGTCGGCCTACCGGTTCAGCGGCTTCGCGCTCAGCCGGGAGATCACCGGCGCTGTGCTGTCCGGCCCCGCCCCGGTCATCGCCGTCGTGCTCGTGGCGCTGCGCGGTGGCGACCCGGCCCTCCTGGCGGTGGCGATGATGGCGACCGCCGTCATCAGCCTCCTCGCCGTCCTCGCCCTGCCCGAGACCCGGGGCATCGAGCTCGCCGAGGTGAGCGACGCGACGCCGGCGCCGGAGCGGTTCCCGAGCGATCCCGTGCGGACCGTCGCCGGGACCGACTGAGCGATCCACGCACGCGAGCTGATACCCGACCGGCACCGGCTGGAACCCGCAGTGAGCCCCCGCTGCGGTCCGGCAGGTCGAACCGCCGCGGCCGATCCAGGACGACGCCGACTCGCTCGCGTTTCCTGGGTGCGCTGCCTCGGGGCGCGCCGTCGAGTGCGCGGGTCCACCTGGCGCGGGTCTGCGACCCACGTCGCCCAGGAACGCGACCGAGGTCCGTGCACGAACCCGGGGAGGCTGATTGGCTGCAGGCGTCGAGAGGAGGCGCCATGTTCGAGTTGAGTCCGGTCGACGCGGATCCCCGGGGCCTGCGCGAAGCCTTCGCCTGCTTTCCGTCCGGCGTCGTCGCCGTGTGCGCGATGATCGACGGATCCCCCGTGGGAATGGCGGCCAGCTCGTTCACTTCGGTCTCCTTGGCTCCGCCGCTGGTGTCGTTCTGCGCGCAGACCGCGTCCGCGACGTGGCCGCGCCTGCGAACTCGGCCGCGGCTGGGGATCAGCGTGCTGGCCGAGGCCCACGACAGCGCGTGCGTGAGCCTGTCCCGCAAGACCGGCGACCGGTTCACGGACGTGGACTGGGAGGCGACCGAGAGCGGCGCGGTCATCGTCCACGGTGCGACGGCCTGGCTCGAGTGCTACCTCCACTCCGAGGTGCCCGCCGGAGACCATTCGATCGTCCTGCTGCAGATCCGCGGGATGGAGACGACCCCGGGCGTAGCGCCGCTGATCTTCCACGGGAGCAGGTTCCGGCGCCTGGTCGCCCTGAGTCGCTCGGCTTGAGCGGTCCGCGAGAGAGGTGCGATCGACAACCGCGAGATCGGGGGAGCAACGATGGTCGTCGAAGTGACCGGGTCCCATGCCGTCGTCAAGGACGGCGACGACCTGACCCGCCTGGAGGTCTCGACGAGGGTGTCGCTCGCGGAAACCGATGCCGCCCTCCGGCGGGCCGGGCTCGGCCAGCTCGCCGCCGACGGCCATGCCCATCTGAGCACGAGCGCACTGTTCACCGCAGCGTCTCCCCACCTGGCCGGCTGGCGGGAGATGCTCGCCTACGCCGAGTCCAACGGTTGGATCAAGGATGGCGGCGCCGTCGTCGTGGCTCACGTCGAGCGACCGTGAGATGCCGGTGGGTCACGAGCAAAGGGACGCGCGATAGTCCAGCCACCCGGTCTGGAACTGCGTGACTCACGTCACGACCAGGTGTGATGGCCGTCGTCGCACTTCCGCGACGGGGGCCCGAGACTCCCGCTCGTTCGGCACAGGTTCGGAACAGCACCTGCTCAGGTTCGTCGTTCACTCAACCTCTGAAAGGACACCGATGTCTTTTCCACAGAGACGCGACCGGAATCGGTCGGCGGCAGTTCTGGCGGGTCTGCTCTCGGCCGTCCTGACGCTGAGCGCGTGCGGCGGAATCGGGAACAGCCAGTCCTCGGGAGGGTCCTCCGGCCCGGTCGCCTACGACGACGACGCGACCGTCACCTTCGCCGGACCGCTCGTGGGTCTCGACCTGGATCCCTACAAGGCCGGTGGCCTCATCGGCGGCATCATCGACATCTACGACCCGCTGATCACCCCGCAGTTCGACCTCAGCCTCAAGCCCGGCCTGGCGACCGACTGGTCCTGGTCGCCGGACAACCTGAAGCTCACTCTGAACCTGCGCCAGGACGTCACCTTCTCCGACGGCACCCCGTTCGACTCGTCGGCCGTGGTCGCCAGCCTGAACCGCGCCCGCTCCGGGGAGACCTCCACCCAGAAGAACGCGCTCGCGCCGATCACGGACGTGAGCGCGAGCGGGCCCCACTCCGCCGTCGTCACGGTGAAGCAGCCGTTCCCGGCACTGCCCTCGTTGCTCGCATCTCCGGCGGGTTTCCAGATCAACCCGAAGCTCATCAACAACCAGCAGGCGATCCTGAGCGGAGCCAAGGGCATCGGGACCGGTCCGTACGAGGTGACGAGCTTCAAGCCCACCACGAACTTCGAGCTGACGAAGCGGAAGGACTACTGGGACGCGGCGAGCATCCAGCACGCGCCGACCAAGTTCACCTTCCTGTACACCAACGACGGAAACGCCCGGCTCAACGGCTTGAAGAGCGGCCAGTACCAGGGTGTGCAGTCCACCGGTACCCCCGGGCTCACCGGGCCCGGCGCACTCCAGCAGACGAACAAGGACTTCGAGAACACGCTGGCCCCCAGCCTCTACATCTTCGGGGTCTCCTTCGCCTTCGACCGGGCCCCGTTCAACAACATGAAGGTCCGGCAGGCGATCCAGCACGCGGTCGACTGGAACTCGATCACCCCGAAGGTGCTCTCGGACGCGATGCTCTGCGAGCCGAACCCGCCCGCGCAGCTCCCGACCGCCGAGCAGCTCGGCTTCAACAAGGACGCCAAGGCGCCCGCCTTCGACGTCGGCCTGGCCAAGCAGCTCCTCGCCGAGGCGGGCTTCCCGGACGGCAAGGGACTTCCGCCCGTCACCGTCACCTCGTCGACGGCATCCCAGGACATCGTCGCCGCCCAGGCCATGCAGCCCGCGCTGGCCGCCATCGGCATCACCCTGAACATCAACAGTCAGCCCTCCCGTACCTTCCAGGTCGCCCAGGTGACCGGCGGCAACGCCCAGATGATCACCGTGAACCTGACCAACGGCGGTGGCATCGACATGTCGCTGGGCTACAACATCGGCGTCCTCTCGCCGCCCGGGTGGGTCGACTCGGCCAGCCCGGAGGGCAAGCAGTACGCCAGCCTCATCCAGCAGGCGGGCCAGAACCCGGCGAACGAGCAGCGCACGCAGCTCTACCAGCAGGCCGAGCAGGTCGCGCAGCAGAACGCCTTCTACATCCCGTTCTGTCGGACCCAGGTGGGTTACGCGCACACTGCCAAGGTCGACGTCAACAGGACGTTCTGGTCGCACTACGGCGCCGTGAAGGCGAGCTCGCTGACCGTCGCCAAGGCTGTGTGATAGATGAATCGCGTGGCCGGAAAGGTCGCCTTCATCACCGGAATCGCACGCGGCCAGGGTCGCGCCCACGCTGTGCGTCTGGCCGAGGAGGGCGCGGACATCATCGGCATCGACGTGTGCGCCGACCTCCCCTACGTCGACTACCCTCTGGCCACCGAGGACGACCTCCTCGAGACGGTGCAGCTGGTCGAGGCCCTCGGCCGCCGGATCGTCGTGGGGAAAGCTGATGTGCGGGAGCCCGCGAGCATGCGCGCTGTCCTCGACGAGGGCGTCGATCGGCTCGGTCGGCTGGACTTCGTCCTCGCGAACGCCGGTGTGATGCCCACCTGGGGGCGGTTCGCCCAGCACCGGGAGGCCTGGCAAGTGTGTCTGGACGTCATGCTCACCGGCGTCCTCAACACCGTCGAGCTCACCTACCCGATCCTGCGTGACCGAGGCGAGGGTGGCTCGATCGTGATAACCGGATCGATGGCGGCGACGAAGCCGATGATGCGTACCGAGGGATCGCACACGCTCGGTCTGCTCGGGTACGCCGCGGCCAAGTCCGCACTGGTCAACCTCGCCCAGAACTATGCGAGCTTCCTCGCCTACCACCACATCCGGGTCAACGTCGTCCATCCCACCGGCGTGGACACGCCGATGATCAACAACAGCATGATGGACGAGCACTCGGATATCGCCAACCCCGAGGACCGGCTGGTGCTGGTCAACGCGATTCCCGTGAACCGGGTTGAGCCGATCGACGTCGCGAACACGGTCCTGTGGCTGTGCTCGGCGGAGTCGCGGTACTTCACCGGCAACGCCGTGCGCATCGACGCCGGAGCCTTCCTCCGATGAGCGGTGCGTTGATCGACGACCTGCTGGCCGGCGTCACCCCCGCAGGGCAGCAGCTGCTGATCGACGGTGATTGGCGCGACGCATCCGACGGCGCCGCGCTCACGTGCATCAACCCGTCCACCGGGGAGCCGATCGCCAAGATCGCTGCCGGGACGGCCGCTGACGTCGACCGGGCGGTGGCCGCCGCCCGCCGCGCCTTCGGCGGCGCCTGGGCCCGGGTGAACCCCGCCGAGCGGACCCGGATGATGCTCACGCTGGCGGATCTGATCGAGGAGAACCTGCTCGAGCTACGCACCCTGGACGCGCTGGAGATGGGCAAGCCGCTGCGGCTCGGGCCGGCCGACCCGAGCGGCGCCGCGGACGTCCTACGGTACTTCGCAGGCTGGACCACCAAGATCGCTGGCCAGACGCTGCCCAACTCGCGGCCCGGGCGTCTGCTGTCGATGACCTACCGTGAACCCGTCGGCGTCGTCGGCGCCATCATCCCCTGGAACGGGCCCTGGGGCGCCGTGCTCTGGAAGCTGGCGCCGGCGCTGGCGACCGGGTGCACGGTCGTCCTGAAGCCCGCCGAAGAGGCATCGCTGTCGTCCCTGCGCATTGGCGAACTGGTCCAGGAGGCCGGCTTGCCCGACGGAGTCGTCAACGTCGTCACGGGCAAGGGGGAGACGGTCGGCGCCGCAATGGCGGCGCACCCGGGCATCGACAAGATCGCCTTCACCGGCTCCACGGAGACCGGCAGGCAGATCGTCCGGGCGGCGTCCGGCAACCTGAAGCGGCTCTCGCTGGAGATGGGCGGCAAGTCGCCGGACATCATCTTCGACGACGCCGACCTCGACAAGGCCGTACCGGGCGCCGCTACCGGCGTGTTCTCGAACTCGGGTCAGATCTGCTGCGCGGGTACCCGCATCTTCGTCCAACGCGCGGTGTACGACGAGGTGTGTGCCCGGTTGGCCGAGGCAGGCCGAGGCATGCGGGTGGGCAACAGCCTCGATCCGGAGACGATGATCGGGCCACTGGTATCGCAAAACCAGTTCGACCGTGTGCGCGGGTACGTCGCCAGCGGGCAGAAGGAAGGCGCACGGCTGGTGTCCGGGGGCGAGCGGGTCGGTGACCGCGGGTACTTCCTGCCTCCGACCGTCTTCGCGGACGTCACCGACGACATGTCCATCGCCCGCGAGGAGATCTTCGGGCCGGTCGCGTCCGTGCTGGTGTTCGATGACGAGGACGAGGTGCTCGCGCGGGCGAACGACTCCGAGTACGGCCTTGGCGGCGGTGTGTGGAGTCGGGACATCGGCCGGACCATGCGCGTGGCCCAGGGCCTGCGGACGGGTACGGTGTGGGTGAACACCTACCTGCACCTCGACCCGGGCGTGCCCTTCGGCGGCCACAAGATCAGCGGATGGGGCAGCAGCTTGGGCCCGGAGGCGATCGATGGGCACACCGTCACCAAGGCCGTGTGGGCCGACATCGCGCCGTGACCGGGGCGGGCCTCGTCCCTCGGCTTTCCCAGCCGGGCGGCCCGAGGACGCGGATCACCGGATCAATCCCCCGACTTCGCCGCCGGTCCCGCGGCGGCCGCCTGCCTGGCTCATTCGGCCGGTCATTGTCCACGGAGATGAGGGGCATCCGGTTCGCCGTTCGACGAGTCCGATCAGCTGCCGGTGCTCCTCGCGTCCGCTCGGTTGATCGGGGCGACCCATTCCGCGAGGACCCGGTTCGTGTAGGCCGTGTCGATGTACATCCGCAACCCGGTGATCATCCGACGGTCCTGGTCGACGTCGATCCGCACGAAGTACCAGTTGTTGTAGTCGAAGCTCGGGAGCTCGGCGTGGCTCTCGAGCTCGGCTGCGACCTGGTGTCCCTCCGCGAGCAGCGACTTGACCGTGAACCGGACCCCGATGCGGGAGTCCTCGGCCATCGACCGGATCCGGCGGAGCTGCTCCGGCAGCGACCGCACGGATCGCGTCTGCAGCGTCCACCACTCGCCGTCCGGATCGAGCATGGCCTCCGCGCGCTCGTAGTCGGACTCCGAGATCGCGGCGAAGAAGTCGCGCACGATCTGCTTCGCGGTCTCGGCGGTGCGATCGGTCGCGCTCATCGGATCGACGCGACTGTCATGGCTCACGAGGTCCTCGCCGAGCGGGCCACCGTCGCGGCGGCGTGCCGGCCGGCCTGGCGGCCCATGGTGAGAGCGTTGCCGATGCTGGTGGCACCCACGTAGTGGGGTCCCAGCACCCCGCCGCCGGCCTCACCGGCCGCGTACAGCCCGGGGATGACCCGCCCGTACCGGTCCACTGCACGGGCCCACTCGTCGATCTCGATGCCGGGATGGGTCAGGACGAGCTGGTTGGGCAGGGTGCGCACCGCGTAGAACGGGGGCTCGGCGATGGGATCGGGCGTTCCGTAGCCGTGGTCTTCGAGGCTCTCGTGTCGCAGGAAGTCCGGGTCGGTGCCGGTCGGCACCGTGTCGTTCCACCGCTTCACCGTGGCCTCGAGGGCCTGGGCCGGGAGATCGAGCTGGGCGGCCAACCCGGCCAGGTCGTCGGCTGCGAACGTCCGCCCGGCCTCGACCTCGGCCAGGATCCGATCGGGGGACCACGCCGGATACCCAGGCTGGAGCGCACGCCGCCCGGCCTCGTCGAAGATCATCCAGGCGCTGCCGCCGATGCGTTCGAACAACGTCCACGCCGCGGTGTACGGGGCGTCCTCGTCCATGAAGCGCCGGCCGTCCGGGTCGACGAGCACGCGGGCGACCGGCGGGAACCCCGCCTCCCAGTGGTGGTACTGCTGGAAGTAGGCACCGATGATCAACACGCCCCACCCGGTGCCCACGATCGAGCTGTTCGTCTGCTCGGCGAACGCGATGTGATCGCCGCGGCTGCCGTCGGCGGCGACGACGAACAGCTCGTCGCCCGGCCGCAGCGCGGCGGGGAAGAAGCGTTCGAGCAGCTCCGGATTGCGGGCCATGCCGCCGCTGGCGACGACCACGCTGTCCGCGGTTACCTCGATGCCGTCGGCGAGCACGCCGGTGACGCGGCCGTCGGCGACGAGGATGCGCTCGATCCGGGTGTTGAGGACGACCTCCACGCCCAGGCGCTTGCGTTCCGCGTCGAGCATCCGGGCCAGTCCGTACCCCTCCCCGGCGGGGATGTGCCCCCGCCTCGGGCTCTCCGTCTCGACCCGGCGGATACCCGGCTGGTGCGAGTTGGTCGACAGATGCGGTGGCACCTCGTGGCCCAGGGTCAGCAGCCACTCGAAGGTGGCCGCGGACTCCGTGCAGTACCGGCGGATGAGCCCGGGCTGCAGCGACCACTGGTTGAGGTCCATGTAGTGCTGGTAGAAGCGCTCTGGCGAGTCCTCCAGCCCGAGCGCGGCCTGGACGCTGGTCCCGGCCGCGTAGAAGACGCCGCCCGAGAGGGCCGTGGAGCCGCCGATCCGCCGCTCCGACTCGAAGACGATGACGCGCGCTCCGCCGTACGCGGCGTGGATGGCCGCGGACAGGCCCGCACCACCCGCCCCGATGACCACGACGTCCCACTGGTCGGACATCTCCATGCGGAGTTCTCCTTCCTCGGGGCCGCTCAGGCGCAGCTGACGCCGCCCCAGCGGTTGGACTCGTGGACGACCTGCTCGGCGATGAGACGCTCGCGCGTCTCCTTCCACATGGTCGCGACCTCGCGCCAGTCCGTCACGACGCTCTCGGGGTGCGCCTTGCTGCGGGCGTTGTACACCGGGCACCAGTCCCGGCCGGTCGGCTCGCCGATGGGCTGGAAGCGCAGGTCGAAGCTCCACCGGATGCCGTCGCTCACGTTGGCGAGCGAGCCGTGGATGGTGCGCCGGTGGAACAGGACGATGCCGCCACTGCGGACCGGCAGGGGCAGGCCGTCGTCGTAGTTGCGCGCGCTCGGCGGGATGTGGGTGCCGCCGTGGTCACCGATGCAGTGCTTGACCATGCCGCCCTTGTGACTACCGGGGATCACGCAGAGGCAGCCGTTCTCGACGGTGGCGTCGGTGACGGCGACCCAGACGGTGAGCATGTTCGACTCGTCAACCACGGGCATGGCCACGCCCTGGTCCTGGTGCCACGCCGAGCGCTTGACGTTGGTGTGGTCGAACGTGTCGGACAGCAGGCGCTCCGGGGGCTTGATCCGGGTTCGCTGGATCGGGTTCGACTGGATCTCCGGTCCGATGAACTGCTCGACGACGTCGAGCAGGCGCGGGCTGTTGAGCAGGTTGAACAGCGCCGGCCCGTAATGCATCGTGATGCTCGGGTCGACGCTCTTGCTCGGCAGCGAGATGTCGAGCGGCATGTAGCCCTTCGCTCCGGTCTCCGAGAGCACCCGGGCGAGGCGCTCCGGGAACGCGAGGTCCGCGTAGTCGGAGGAGAGCGTGCCGTCCGCGACCCAGCCTGCGACGAGCCGATCGATGAGCTCCATGTACTCGGCCACGAGCGGCTTGATCTCGGTCTCCTGGTCGAACACGTCGTTGACGACCAGGTAGCCGTTCCTGTCGAAGAAGTCGAGATCGGCCTTCGGCGGGGCCACCGTGCTCATGTGTTCCTCCACAAGGTTCACGTCACCGTGAATGCGATCCGGGAGTGGGCGACGCGGCGCCCCTCCGATGCGTCCTCCAGTGTCATCAGCCGTCGCGGCAGGGGGTACGACCCATGTCACGCGAACCGGTGAGCCCGCTCACCGCCGGACCCGGCTCGATGCCCCCTCCCTCAGTGCCGCGACGTGACCTGCTCTGCCGCCTGCTTGAGTGCCTGGAGTGTGTGCTGCAGGCCGTTGACGGCGAGGTCGCGGCGGATCGTGATCTGCGTGTCCGCCTCGTCGCCGAACCGATTCCGGTAGTTCTCGACACCCTCGGGCAGCAGGTGCCAGGACTCGGTGAGGCGGGTGGCCCCGGCCTCGGGGACGAACGTGTAGGTCCAGTCCACGCCGATGCCCTCGACCGTGAACGCGAAGCGCCGGCCTCGGTCGGCCGCGATCACCCGGCAGCGGGTCTGCCAGCTGTTCGCCGGTGTCGCGTTGCGTCCGGTGAACCGGCTGCCGACCGTGGGCCCGGCACCCGGGTCCCACGTGCACCCGGTGCACACCGGGCTCCACTCACCCATCCTCGAGACGTCGGACACCATGTCGTACAACGTCTCCGTTGTGGCGTCGACGAGCACGGACGCTGCCCGGTAGAAGTCGGGATTCACGGAGGTCACAGCGGGTCTCCCTGTCGAAGGTGCCCGGGCGGGCGATGCCCATCCGACCAGCCGAGCGACCGGCGGCGTAGAACGCGCATCACGGCTCCCGGTGACCCGGATCACGGATCGTCCTGCCCGCCTTACGGAGATCCGCCACGGTCAGCAGCACGAGAGCGGCGGTCATGGCGGCGAGCAGCCAGCCGATGGTGTTCAGTCCGCCCACCCCGGGATCGACGGCGACGACGAGGCCGGTGAAGGTCGACGCCGCGACCGAGCCGATGTAGGTCGCGGTGCGGTAGAGGCCGAAGGCAGTGCCGGTCCGTCCCGGAGGGGCGTGGTGGTAGGTCGTGGTCTGGTTGCCGATCGACGCGGCGCCGACCGCCGCGCCGAACACGGCCATGAGCGCCATGACGAGGACGAGCGGTGCCCGCGGGGTGAGCACGGCCAGCAGGAGCGCTCCGCCGAAGAGGCCGGCGCAGGCGATGACGAGCGCCGTCCGCGTGCGGCCGGACCTGCCCAGCGGTCGGACGACCAGGATGGTGGCGATGGACAGCGGCAGCACCGCCAGGCCCACGTGCGCGGGATCCAGGCCGCGGGCGCCCTGGAGCCACTGGGCGACGGCGTACATCACGCAGTTGCCCGCGAACAGGCACAGCACCGCGCGACCGTAGCCGCGCAGCAGCGGCAGGTTGGTGGCCAGCAGCCGCAGGTCGATGAACGGGTACGCCGCGCGGCGCTCCCGGAGCGCGAGGCATGCGGCGGCGCCGCCGGCCAAGGCCGCGGCAGACCAGTTCACCGGCGGGAGGCCGGTCAGCAGGATCAACAAGCTGAGGACCATCGCACCGAACGCGACGATCCCGGCGACGTCGAGCTGCGACATCAGCCCCGGCCGGGCAGCGAGGGGATGACCGGGCTCCTCGGTCGGCGGATCGGAGGGCAGCCACCAGAGGGCGAGCACCACGACCAGCACGGCGAGTGGAACGTTGACCAGGAACGCTGCTCGCCAGCCGGCCGCGCTGATGAGCAGGCCGCCCAGCGGCAGGCCGAGCAGCATCGTGGCCTGGCCGAAGACAGCGAGGCCGCTCAGCACCGCGCCCGGGGCCTGGGTCAGCCCGAGGACGGTGGCGCGCCTCCTGATGAGGAGCATGGCGCTCGGGAAGGCGGCCGAGGTCCCCAGCCCGATGAGCACCCTCGCCCCGACCAGCAGCGCCAGGTCGCTCGCCAGCCCGCCGAGCAGCCCGCCCGCGATCGCGAGGCCGGATCCGACGAGCACGATCCGGCGGGGACCGAACCGCTCCGCGAGCGTGCCGGCGGTGGGTTGGGCGATCGAGCTCGTCAGGTAGAGAGCCATGACCAGACCGAATGTGTCGCCCACCGGGACGTCGACGGAGGCCGCGATGGGGACCAGAGCCGTGACCAGCAAGGAGGTGTTCGCGGGGTTCAGCGCTGCGGCGAGGTACAGCGGTGTGGTGAAGCGCCAGGAGAACCCGTCGCTCCCCGACTCGCTCAGAGGTCCAGCACCAGACGGCCCCCGCGGGACCGGGAGACGCACGGCATCATCACGTCGTTGGCCGCCTTCTCGTCGGGACTCAGGACCGCGTCGCGGTGCAGCGGCGTGCCGGAGATGACGCGGGTCTCACAGCTCCCACAGGTGCCCTCGCCGCAGGACCAGGTGATCAGGATTCCCTGCTCCGCGGCCGCATCGATGATCGACATCCCTGGGGGGACCTCGATGGTCACGTCCGACTGCGCGAACTCCACCTCGACCGCCGTGTCCTTCGACGTGTCGAACTCGAGTGGGGCGAACCGCTCCACGTGCAGATCGACACCGGCGGCACCGCACGCCGCCTCGACGGCCTCGATCAGCGGCTCCGGCCCACAGCAGTACACCGCGGTGCCCGGTTCGAGATCCTCGATCAGGGCCGGGATGTCGAGCAGACCCACCTCGTCCTGGGGATGCAGGCGCACCCGGTCGCCGTAGCGCGCGAGCTCCTCGACGAAGCTCATGGTGCTTCGACTGCGACCGCCGTAGTCCAGACGCCACGGGACACCCCAGTTCTGCACCTGGCCGATCATCGGCAGGAGCGGGGTGATGCCGATGCCTCCGCCGATGAACAGGTACGCCTGCGCGTCGACCAGCGGGAAGTGGTTGCGGGGGCCGCGGACCTCGACGGTGCTGCCCTCGACCACGCTGTCGTGGATCCGCTGCGAGCCGCCACGGCCGGCGCACTCGCGCAGCACGCCGATGCGCCAGCGGCCGTCCTGGGCCGGGTCCCCGCACAGCGAGTACTGGCGGATCAGCTCCCCGTCCAGCCGTACGTCGATGTGGGCGCCGGGCTCCCACGACGACAGGTCCTCGGCCACGAGTTCCAGCGCGACGACACCGTCGGCCACGTACGTGCGCCGGTCCACCGTCGCGGTGTGCCAGCGCTCGGGTGTCGTGGTGACAGAGCCGACCAGGCTTGCCCAGGGGTTGTCCGCCAGCCCGCTCACGGCATCCTCACCCGGGCTTCCCGCAGAGCCGGCGGGCGGGCGGTCTCGGTCCTCACCGGGCGACCTCCAGAGCACGTGATCGGCGCATCACTGCGTGGCGCCATAGGGGCACAGTAGGTGGCGACGCGCATCGCGTCGGCGACCGAACTCACCGCCGAAGGCGACCGCGGTCCACCTCGGACCGGTACGTCGCCGAACACCGAGCGCACACCGGGGACTCGCCGCTCTCACGACGGTCAGTCGTTCGCGTGGCTGGGCAGGGGCGGGGTCTCGACGCCCTGGCCCCGCAGCACCCGGTTGGCCAGGTCCGTGTCGTAGTAGTTCCACGCCCGGACGACCCGGCCGCCGTCGAGCTGGAAGAGGAAGTGGTAGATGTTGTCGTAGTCGCCCTGCACGGCGAACTCCGCATGGCTCTCCACCACGACGGCGACCCTGTCCTCCTCTGCCGTCAGCGTGCCGACCCGGAACTCGATGCCCCCGGTCGTGGTCTCGCTGTTCAGCGCCGCGAACCGGTCGATCTGCGCGCGGCAGGAGCGGGACCTTCGGCTGGCCAGGTTCCACCACTCGCCGTCCGGGTCGACCAGCTCGCGGACCCGGTCGAACCGGCTCTGTGACCAGGCCTCGAACAGCTCGCGGACGATCGCCTTGTTCGCGTCCACGACCGACGGCGGGCTGGTGGAGCTCACCGGGCCGCCACCGTGTCCACCGTGTTCCATCGGTCGAGGAAGTCCTCGAGACCCTCGGGGGTCCAGGGCTCCGTACGCTCGGTGATCTCGCCCCAGTGGGCGGCGATGTCCTCGACGCTCAGCGGCGCCCCGGACGGGTCGCAGTATCCCGCAGCCACCCTCGTCGTGATCTGGCGAACGCTCGCTGCCGACACCGCGAACAGCCGGCCGGTCACCTCGCAGGCCTCGTGGCACAACCACGCGACGGGCGGGGCCACGGCGGCGGCGCTGCGCTCGACCCCGTCGTTGCGCTTGCGGCCGGAGCGCATCGCCGCGCGCGTGCGCCCGCCGGGGAGCACGGCGTTGACGCGGATGTCGGCCGAGCCGCCGAGGTGGCGGGTCAGGCCGATCAATGCGCCCTTGGCGGCGGCGTAGGCCTCGAAGCCGGGGCTGCCGATCACCCCGCCCTCCACGGAGGCGATGTTGACCACCCGGCCGTAGCCCTGCCGCTGCATGTGCGGGAGCGCGGTGCGCAGGATGTTCAGCGCGCCGAGGACGTGCACGGCGTGGGTGAGCTGCAGGTCCGCCGTCGAGAGCTCGGCGAGCGGGTGGGTGATCACGACGCCGGCGTTGTTGACGACGATGTCGATCCGGCCGAACGCCGTCACGGCGTCGTCGACGATGGTGCGGGCCTGCGCGGGATCGGAGATGTCGGCGGTGTTGGCGACCGCCCGCCCGCCCGTGGCCACGATCGCGTCGACGACCTCCTGGGCAACGTCGCGCCGGCCGGCGTCGGCGGACACCTCCGGCGGCACGCCGCCGTCGGTGTCGTAGCGGTCGACATCGGCGGAGACACCGATGTCGTTGACGACGACGGCGGCCCCTCGCGCGGCCAGCAGGAGCGCGAACTCCCGGCCGAGCCCTCGGCCGGCACCGGAGACGGCGGCGACGCGTCCGTCGAAGCGTTGGTGATCGGTCACGGGTGCTCCCTCAGTGGTGCGGGCGAACGCATCGGTCAGGTCACCGTCGCCCGGTACACCGAGGTGCGGAAACCGTTGTACTCGACCTGGTCGACCGGGGCGATGCCGTCTGCGGGGGACAGGGCGGCCGCCCAGTTGTCCCGCACCTCCTCGATCGACAGGGTGCTCGGATCCGGGCTCTGGTACCCGTGTCCGGCCCAGGTGAAGACCTCGGCGAGGCGCGCACCGCCCGCGGCGAAGAAGCGACCGGAGACGTCGCAGCGCGGGCCCGCCAGCCAGGTCGCGGCGGCGACGACCGTGCTGTCCTCGACCGGCGCGACCGCCGCGCCGTCCACCGGGACGGCGAGGACGGCGTTCGTGGCCACCCCGTCCGCCTTGGCCTCGGCGGCGATCGTGCGCATCATCGCGGTCAGCGCGCCCATGGTCATGTCGTGCGCGGCCAGCTCGCCGTCGTGGGCGTAGAGCAGGCCGGCGGCGTCGGCGATCTCGACGATGCGCCCGTACCCCCGCGACACCATCTGCGGGATCGCGGCCTGTGCCAGGTGGAACGCGGTCGCCACGACATCGCGCCACGCCGCCAGCAACTCGTCGTCGGTGGTGGCGAGCAGCCCGGGGCCAGGCCGCGGCCAGCCGGCGTTCACCACGATGTCGAGGCGGCTGTGCTGCGCCACGCAGCGGGAGACGGCGGCCTCGGCCTCGGCGCGGGTGGCGGCGGCGACCACCTCCACGGTGGCGCCGCGCTGCCGCAACTGGTCGGCGATGCGGCCGACCCGCTCCGGCTCTCGGCCGGAGACGATCGCGACGTGGCCGGTGAGATCGGAATCGATGCTCGTCATGTCGTCCGGCCCCGTCAGACCCACACGAGGTTCAGGCTCTCGGCCATCCGCTGGGTGGCACCGGGCTTGAACAGGTAGCCGGGATCGTCGGCCAGCCGGAGGGTGGGCAGACGGGTCGCCAGCACCTCCAGCGTCGCGCGCACCTCCAGGCGGGCGACGCCGGCACCCGGGCAGTTGTGGATGCCCTTGCCGAAGGCCACGTGGCTCCCGACGTCGGCGCGGTACGGCTCGAACGCGGCGGCGTCGGCGAAGACGTCGTCGTCGAGATTGGCCGAACCGACGAGAACGGCGATGCGCGCATCGTGCGGGATGTCCACGCCGCCGACCTGTGTGTCGACCTTGGTGCGGCGCCAGAGGGACTGCACGGGACCGGTGATGCGCAGGCCTTCCTCGACCAGCGCCGCGCACTCCTTCGGATCGGCGACGAGCGCGTCCCACAGGTGGCGCTCGGTCAGGATCCGGTGCATCAGCATCGTGAGGAAATGCGCAGTGGTCTCGTGCCCCGCGGTGATCATCGTGGTGACCTGGGCGGCGAGCTGGTCGTCCGTCAGCGGGTCGTCGCCGGCGTCGCTGTCCTGGATCATCCACGACAGCAGGTCCTGACCGGGCCTGGCCCGGCGGTCCCGCACCAGCGTGCGCGTGTACTCGAACGAGTCGAGCTGGCTCTGGGCGAGCGCGACCTGCTCCTCCGCCGACGGCGTGCCGTAGCGGAGCTGCACCTGCAGGTCGGTCCATTCCTTGATCTGCTCGAAGTCGTCCTCCGGCAGATCGAGGAGCTTCCCGATCACGTTCATCGGGAACAGGAACGCGTACTCCTCGTAGAACTCGACGTGACCCTTCGCCTCGAAGGCGTCGACGAGCTCGTTCGCGATGCGGTGGAACTCCGGCCCGAGCGGCTGCACGCGTCGGGGCATCAGCGCCGGCTGCAGGTAGCGGCGCAGCTTGGTGTGCTGCGGCGGCTCGCTGTTGTGGATCTTGATGGTCTCCAGCGGCGGCAGCTGGGCCAGCAGCGCGTCGGCCTCCGGGCTGTCCACCGCGAACATCTTCCGCTGGACCCCGGGGGCGAAGACGTCGTGCCGACGGAGCACCTCGACCACGTCCGCGTACCGGGAGACCACCCAGGCGCTCAGGACGTTGCTGTAGAAGACCGGTGCCTCGGACCGGGCGCGGGCCCACACCGGGCCCGGCTCCTCCAGCTGCGGTGAGCGGAACGGGTTGTACTCGTCGGCGAGCGCATGTCGGGGACAACCGGTCGTGGAAACCGTCTTCATGGTGTGGAGCGCCTCCCGGACGACGATGTCTGCCGACCGTCATGGTTGCCGCGTGCAGCGGGTCCGTGGAGGACACAGGTTCCAGCCCGCTGTGACTCCGGTCGTGGCGGGCCTGCTCGGATCTCTCGCATCCTCTGCTCAGGTCCACAGAGCTGCGCAGGAGGAGCCCGAATGGTGACCGTCGGGATGATCGGGTTGGGCGAGATCGGTGGTGCGATGGCTGCTCGTCTGCTGCAGCGCGGTGTGGCCGTGGTCGGCCATGACGTGGATCCAGCGCGCGTCGACGAGGCTGTGGGACTCGGCGCGGTGCGTGCCGAGAGCGCCGGCGACGTGGCCCGTCGTAGCGACGGCCCGATCCTGGTGAACGTGCAGTACCTGGAGCAGGTGTACGCGGTGCTGCACGACGGGGACGGCCTCGCCGAGCACGTCGACGGGCGCACCGTGGTCATCACCGGCACCTTCGGCCAGATCCCGGTCCAGGAGCTCGCGACCGTGATCGAGGCCAGGGGCGCGGAGGTGCTCGACGCGCCGCACACCGGCTCCTACCCCGCGATCCAGGCCGGCACACTGACGTTCTTCCTCGGCGGGAGCCCGGCCGCCATCACGTCGTCGCGGATCGCGCTGGAGAACATCGGCCGCAACATCCACGTGATCGGTGACCGCCCCGGGCTCGGCCAGGTGCTCAAGCTGGTCAACGCCATCGGCCTGGCCTTCAACGCGATCTCCATCTGCGAGGTGGAGAAGATCGCCGAGGCGAGCGGCATCGACCCGGGCAAGGCCATCCGCTGGATCGACGAGTGCAGCGGGTCCAGCTGGCTGTCCGTGCGGATGCCCGACATCGCGGCGACGATCCTCGAGCACAACGTCGACAACCTCGAGAAGGACCTCCGTGCCGTGCTGGATCCCCACGCACCCACCGCGGGGCAACTGCCGGTCACCGCCGCGATGCTGGAGCACTTCCGGGAGAGCTGGCTCACCCGCTCCTTCTGAGCGAACACGGGCGGCCGGGCCCGAGCCGGTAGTGTTCGACCGGACGAGTGTCACCCGGCCGACGACGGCGGTGCATCCCCCTGCAGCGGTCGGCCGCTCCCGGAAGGTGGATCGGAATGCCCGTCGCCGAGTCACCCCGCCCGGAGCGCACGGACGCGCAGCGCAACCGCGCGCGCATCCTCGAGGTGGCCCGCGAGGTGCTCGCGGTGGACGGCGACGCCTCCCTGAACTCGATCGCGAAGAAGGCCGGGGTCGGGCAGGGAACGCTCTACCGCCACTTCCCCACCCGGGAGGCCCTCGTCCTCGCCGTGTACCGGGCTGAGATCCAGCGGGTGGTCGACTGGACGCCGGAGCTCGTGGAGTCCTCCGCGACCGCTTCGGTGGCGTTGCGGGCGTGGTTCGCCCACCTGGCCGAGCTGCTCCGCATCAAGCGCGGGCTGGCGGACGCGGTCACGGCCGCCGGACACGACGCCATGACGACCGAGAGCCACGGCCCGGTGATCTCCGCGATCGCACGGATCCTGCGGGCGGGGGAGGCGGACGGGAGCCTCCGGCCGGGCCTCGACCCGGATGACGTGCTGATGGTGATGAGCTGCGTGTGGCGCGTACCGGCCGGGGAGCAGGCCGAACGCCTGCTGGACCTGATCCTGGACGCGGTGCGCGCCTGACCGATCGGCCCCGACGTGATCGACAGGGACGGTCGGTCAGCAGGGGCGGGCGAACAGGTCCGACGCGAGGCGCACGACACGGCCTCCGATCACGTACTCGGCCACGTAGACCGTCCCGTCGGGCCCCGCGGTGAGCCCGTGCGGGCTGTTGAACCGGCCCGAAGCGAAGTCGGGCGCGACCGGCAGGCCGTCGGCGTCGACCGCGTTCGGCCAGCCCGCGCGCGTGATCGCGGTGGGGTCCTCGCCGATGAACCCGACGAGCTGGTCGTCCTCGTCGAAGACGGCGAGCCGGGCTGCCCGGTGCTCGGCGACCACCAGCAGCCGGCCCGCGACCGTGAGACCGCTGGGGCTGTTCAGGTGCTCGGCGCCCACGATGCGCTTGACCTTGCCCGCGAGGTCGAGCACGACCAGGCGCCGGTTCTTGCGGTCCGCGACGTAGATCTGCGGCTCCGCGGTGCGACGGTCGAGGAGCATCGCGTGCGGGCAGTCGAAGCGGCCGGCGCCCGGCACGTCGTCGAGCGTCGAGCGGTGATCGCCCTCGGGGCCGTACACGTGGACGGTGCTGGCCCCGTAGCCGTCGGCGACCCAGATCTCACCGGTGCCGCCCGCCGACACCTCGTCCACGACGATGGAGGTGGGGCGGTAGGTCGCGGTCCGGGGTCCGGGGGGCGTGGGGAGCTCCCGGACGACCTCGCCGGCAAGGGTCACGAGCACGGCCTTGCCCTCACCGGCATCCGTCGGGATGGGGTAGGTGCCGTCCGGCCGCCGGTGCACCTTGAGCCCCATGTCGGCCACCCAGACGTGGTCGCCGTCGGGGCCCTCGACGACGGTCATGTCGTGCAGCTCGGTGACCGGGAGGGGCACGCTGCGCAGCAGGGCGCCGGACCCGTCGTGCACGAGGAGCTCGGGGCGGCCCGGATGGGCCGAGAGCACCTCACCGGTGGAGGCGACTGCGAGCCCGTGGTGCGCCAGGCCCAGGCGGGCGTCCTCGTCGCCGGGCCGCTCTGCCCAGGGGTCGGTCCAACCGGTCGCGGTTCGGGCGGGGGAGGTCACGACGTCACCCTCGGTGTCGGCGCCCGGCCCGACGAGGACTTCTACAGCAGCCGCGGGTGACTGGTGTCACTGACATCAGCAGATCGCGCGGTGATTGTCGAAGCGAACCGTTCGGGGAATCTCTGGAGGATTCGTGACAACGCTCGACGCCGCGGCCCGGGTCGATCGGGACTTCTTCGACGAGCACGGCTACCTCGTGATCGAGGACGTGTTCGACATCGAGACCGAGATCGACGCCGTGGTCGCCGAGTACACCGAGCTGCTGGACCGGCAGGCGCAGCAGTGGTACGCCGACGGGACCATCAGCTCGACGTACGAGGACCTCCCCTTCGCGCAGCGGTTCGCCCGCGTGCTGGTGGAGACCGGGGCACCTGGCTTCCAGCCGTTCGACATCTCGCTGCCGTCGCGCGGGGTCACGGCGGACACGCCGATGCACGCCGGCCCCGGGGTCTTCGCCCTGCTCACCAGTCCGCGCCTGCTCGACGTCGTCGAGCAGTTCGTCGGCGGAGAGATCCTCGCCAACCCGATCCAGCACGTTCGGATCAAGCCGCCGGAGCGGATGCTGCCGAACCGGATGGGCGCCTCCCTGCTGACGGCATCGGCGTGGCACCAGGACCAGGGTGTGGCGCTGCCCGAGGTCGACGACACGAACATGCTCACCGTGTGGATCGCGGTCAGCGACGCGACCGTGGAGAACGGCTGCCTGTGCGTCGTCCCTCGCAGCCACCGCAGAGGTCTGATCACGCACTGCCCGGGTGGGCAGGAGCGTCCGCTCGCGATTCCGGACCGGCTGGTCGGCGACGACGTCGTGCCGCTCCCGGTGCGGCGTGGCGGCATCGTGCTGCTGCACCGCCAGACCATGCACTCGTCGCTGTCCAACGAGGGAGACGGTGCGCGGTGGAGCTTCGACCTGCGCTACCAGCCGGTGGGCCAGCCGACCGGGCGCCCGCTGTACCCGTCGTTCGTGGCCCGCAGCCGCACCGCCCCTGAGACGGCGGTGACCGACTGGCGGGAGTGGGCCTCCCTCTGGGAGCAGGCTCGCGAGCGCGTGCAGACCGACGGCGCCGCCTTCGCGGCGCCCGCCAACCGATGGGACGGCAGCCAGCCCGTCTGCGCCTAGAAGAGCGCCATCGGGTTCACGAGGGCCGACGTCGCGCCGGGGATCACCGGTGGGGCAGCGGTGAAGAGGAACTCGCGGCGCTGCAACCGGTCGGCGGCGCGGACCACGCCTTCGAGCATGGCCCCGTCGATCAGCGGCAGGCCGAGGTGGACGAGGGCCCCGATGTGGACCGGCATACCGATCCCGCCGACGGGTGGCACCTGGTCGTGGCCGATGTCCGACACCAGGACCGCGATATCGCGCTCGCGGAAGAAGCGCAGGCATTCGGGATGCAGGCCCGCGTAGTCGACCATCGGGGGCGCCTGCGGCTCCGCGACGCCGGTTCCTTCGGCGCGCCACCGCGCGTCCCGGCCGAGGTGGATCAGCAGGGCGTCACCCGGGCCGACACGCGTCGCGCCGGCCCGCTCCGCCTCGAGCAGCTCGTCGGTGCGGACCGGTTCGCCGGGGCGGGCGTAGCCACCGCGTAGAGCAGCGATGTCGAGGAGCACCCCGCGGGTGCACAACCGGTCGGCGAGCAGCGCGACGTCGCCTGCGGTCGCGCCGGCGGAGGTCAGGTGCTCGGCCGTGCGGCCGTTGTACATCCGGCCGTCGAACGTGATGTGGCACAACGCGTCGAGGTGGGTGGTGTGCTTCCCGTGCGCGGTGATCGCGAAACGGTCGACGGCGATCCCGACGCCGCGGCCGGGCTGCCCGGTGTCGGGCAGATGCAGGGAGAGCACTGGCGGCTCCCGCCACTCGTCGCCCGGCCCGTCCTCTCGGTACCCGTCGAGTTCGACGGCGCGGGCGCAGCTCACGCAGAGGCCCTCGGTGACCGTTGCGGCGGCACGAGCGCGGACCGCCGGGGTGATGAGGTTGATCGTGCCGAGCTCGTCCTCGGCGCCCCAGCGGCCCCAGTTGCAGATTTCGGCGAACAGTCGCCGGAGCTCGTCCTCGGTGGGTCCGTTCGCGCTCATGCCGGCCTCGACGATCCGGTGCCGAACGTCAGCGGGAGGGTGTCCCATCCGTGCTGCATGTGGGAGTCGATCCGGGTCGGGGTGCCGGCGAGCGCCACGGTGGAGAAACGGGCGAGGAGCTCCTGCAGGACGACCCGGAGCTCGAGCCGGGCCAGCGCCTCGCCGATGCAGACGTGGTTGCCGAAGCCGAACGACAGCACCCCGTGCGTGGTGGGGCGAGTGATGTCGAACGTGTCGGGATCCGACCAGTACTGCTCGTCGCGGTTCGCCGCGTAGTACAGGAGGTAGAGCCAGTCACCCTTCGCGATCCGGGTGCCGCGGATCTCGGTGTCGGTGGTGGCCCGCCGCACGAACCCGGGGACGGGCGTCACCCAGCGCAGCGACTCCTGGACGGCCTGGTCGACGAGGCCGTGGTCGGCTGCCAGCGCGCCCATCTCCGCCGGGTGCCGGGCCAGACACCAGAGCAGGCCGGCCAGCGAGTTGCGGGTCGTGTCGATCCCGGCGAGGAAGACGACCATGGCGAGCATCAGGATGTTCGCCGCGGTGATCTCGGGCCGCTCCGCCTCGGCCGTCACCAGGCGGGTCAGCAGGTCGTCGGCCGGCTCCTTCTTCCTGCGATCGAGCAGGTCGAGCAGGTACTTCCGCATCTCCTGCACCGTGCGGGCGGCCTGGTCCAGCTCGGCGCGCGACAGCGGGGCGCCGAGCTTGTTGAGCTCGCCGGTCCAGAAGACGAGCTCGTCGAGGCTCACCTCGTCCTCCGGGATCCCCAGGAGCGTCCCGACAGCCTTGGTGGGGACCACACGGGCGATGTCGCGGACGACGTCGATCGGGATGCCTGGCTCGACCGGCGCCAGCTGCCTCCGGGTCGTGTCCCGGACGGCCGTCTCGAGTCGTGCGATCGCCTTTGGCGTGAACGCGGGCGCGATGACGCGGCGGACCTCGCCGTGGCGGGGCGGGTCCAGAGTGGCGAGCAGATCGGCGCCGTCGTCGAAGAAGTCGCGCTCCACCGGCCCGCCGAACTTGGCGGAATTGATCAGCTTGCCGTCCGTGACGGTGAACAGCTGCGGTGTCCGTTCCACGTACTTGATGTCGTCGTATCGGCTGAGCACCCACATGTCGAGGGGCTCGTAGCGGAAGACCGGCGCCTCGGCGCGGAGCCTGCGCAGGACATCTGCGTTTCCTTCGTCGTAGAACGCAGGTTCTTCGATCCTCACTGCGTTGCGCAGATCAACGACCACGAACAGACTCCCTGATGAACCGGCGGATGTATTTCTTCCGACAAGGTAGGTGGCACGGACTGCGGGCCTACAGGATCGGAGTTCTAGCCGGTCAATGCTTGTCCCGCTACGATGACGCAATTCATTCGTGACTTCCGTCACTGAATGGGGCGATCGTTGTCGCTGCTCCTGAAAACGGCGATGCCTAGGATGTCCGCTGGATACGGCACGGCCAATGCGTCCCCATGTCTCGATCGCGGGGTTGCTCATGGTGGCAGCGGGATTTCTGGCTCCCCCCATTGCGCGCCGTTCGATATGCCGATCTGTCACGCCACAATGATGTGAGAGGCAAAGATGCGCGTAGAACATCGCAGTAGTTCGCCATCGCTACGGCGGCGCGCCGGTTCGATACTGACCACCGCTGTCCTGGCGACCTTCATGTCAGCGTGCGGCGCCGCTGGGGAGCCTGCCGGCGCGGGATCGGGTGCGGCGAGCTACGACGACAACGCCAGCATCGTCGTCGCCGGTACCCTCATCGGCGCGGACATGGACCCGTACAAGGCGGGCGGCCAGGTCCAGGCGATCATCGACGTCTACGACACCCTGATCCGCCCGAAAGCCGACTTCGGCCTCGCCCCGGGGCTGGCCACCGAATGGGCGTGGACGCCGGACAACCTGAAGCTCACCCTGACCCTGCGCAAGGGCGTCACGTTCTCCGACGGCACCCCGTTCGACTCCTCGGCCGTGGTGAGCAGCCTGAACCGCGCCCGCAGCGGTGAGACCTCCCAGCAGAAGGCGACCCTCGCCTCGATCACCGACGTGGCGGCGGACGGGCCCGACAAGGCCGTGATCACTGTCAAGCAGCCGTCCCCTGCGCTGGTCAGCGTGTTGTCCTCGGCGGCAGGCATGGTCATCAACCCGAAGCTCGTCGGCGACGACACGGCGATCCGCACCGGCACGGGAGCACTCGGCACCGGCCCCTACACGATGGACAGGTTCCAGGCGTCCACGCAGATCGTCCTCAAGAAGCGGCCGGACTACTGGGACGCGGCCGCCAACCCGCACGCCCCTGCCTCCTTCACATACATCAACAGCGCGGACGGGAACGCCCGGCTCAACGGTCTGAAGAGCGGTCAGTACCAGGCGGTCCAGTCCACCGGGACCCCCGGGCTGAGCGGCCCGGGCGGCCTGCCGCAGGTGAACAAGGACTTCAGGACGATCGCCATCCCGGCGTTCTCGACGACCGGCATCGCGTTCAGCTTCGTCACTCCGTTCGACAAGCCGCTGGTGCGCCAGGCCGTCGCGCACGCCATCGACTTCCAGGGTCTGGGTCCGGTGCTGGCCAACCAGCTGAACTGCAACGAGACCCGGCCGGTCCAGCTACCGATGCAGGGTCAGATCGGCTACAACCCCGACGCCAAGGCCCTCCCGTACGACCTGAACCTCGCCAAGCAGCTGCTGGCACAGGCCGGCTACCCGGACGGCACTGGCCTGCCGCCGCTCACGATCGCCGCGAACCAGGGCACGCAGGACACGATCGCAGCCACGGCCTTCCAGGCCGAGTTGGCGAAGATCGGCATCCGGATGGCGATCAACCCCCAGCCCTCGCGGGTGTACGAGGTGGCGCTGCTGACCTCCGGCAAGGCGCAGCTGGCGACCCTGAACCTGACCACCGGCGCCGGGAACGACCCTTCGCTCGGCTACAACACCGCGATCCTCGCCAACCCGCAGTTCGTGGACGACTCACCGGCCGGGCAGCAGTACAAGTCCCTGATCGCCAGGGCCGCGACCGAGCCGGACACCAGCGCTCGGACGCAGCTCTACGCGCAGGCCGAGTCGATCGCTGCACGGGAGGCCTTCTACATCCCGTTCTGCCGCTTCAACAACGGCTACGCGGCGACCGCCAAGCTCGGCGGGTTCGACGGTGACTACTGGTTGCGCTACGGCGCGATGAAGGTCAGCACGGTCACTGTCGCCAGGTAGCGGGCTCGACCGCACGGCGGTGGCCGGTCAGCCCTGCGCACCGGCCGCCGCCAGAGCCTCGACGACGTGTCGACGGGCAGGGGTCTCGCGCCCGGGCAGCTCGGCCAGGACGATCCGGCGGCGCTCCGGCTCGGCCTGCCGGACACTCAGGAAGACCACTCCTGGCGGACGGACGTCGGCGAGGGCGTCGCCGACGGTCGTGATGCCGCAGCCGGCCTCGACGAGGCGGAGCTTGGCGAGCCAGTCGCGGGCGGTGTGGGCGATCGTCGGGCGCTCGTCCAGGCCCGGCCAGACGCCCATGAGCCGCTCTTCGCCCGAGGGCGGTCCGGCGATCCACCGCTCCCCGCGCAGGTCGGCGAGGTCGACCGTGTCGCGGCCGGCGAGCGGGTGGGCTGCGGGGACGGCGATGCGCAGCGAGCGCTCGGTCAGCATCCGGATCTCGAACGCCGGCGTCTCGCTGTCGAAGGGATGGAACGGCGGGGTCCAGGCGAGCACGGCCAGATCGATGCTGCCGACCCGTAGAGCCCGCACCAGCGCCGGGGTGCCGCCTTCCCGGCTGGTCACGGTCAGGGACGGCTGGGTGCGGCGCAGCGCGGCCAGCGCGCGGGGGACGAGCGTCGCCCCGGCACTGGTGATCCAGCCCAGGCGCACGGTCCCGGCGTGCGCCGGGAGCCCGGCCAGCTCGCGTTCGGTGGCGTCGACCCGGTCGAGCACGGCGGACGCGTACCGGAGGATCACGCGCCCGGCCGCGGTGAGGATCACGCCGTCGCGGCGCCGGTCGAGCAGCGAGGCCCCGGCGGCGCGCTCGAGTGTGGCGATCTGCCGGGAGACCGCGGACTGGGTGTACCCGAGTGCCTGCGCGGCGGCTGTGAGCGTGCGGCGCTCGGCGATCTCGCAGAACACTCGCAGTGTGGAGGTCGGGACGTCCGCCAGTGCCATGCGTCCCAGGAATAGCACATCTTCCGATCTTTCGCTGGACGCATCGCCGACGCCTTCCTAGCCTCGATCACGTGGAGATCAGGAACGCAACGGACATGCAGAAGATCGAATCGCCATTCGGGTTCTCGAGCACCGCGGACGAGGTCGCGAAGGGGATCGACCTGGCCCGCCGCCGGGCTGTCGTCACCGGTGCGTCGTCGGGGCTGGGTGCGGAGACGGCGCGGGCGCTGGCCGCGGCCGGGGCCGAGGTCACGCTGGCCGTGCGCGACCTGGCAGCGGGGGAGCGGGCGGCGACCGACATCCACGCGACGACGGGCAGCGACCGGCTGCACGTGGCGCCGCTGGACCTTACCGACCAGGAGTCGGTACACGCGTTCGCCCGCGCCTGGGACGGTCCGCTGCACCTGCTGGTGAACAACGCCGGCGTGATGGCGAGCCCGGAGGCGCACACGCCGGAGGGGTGGGAGCTGCAGTTCGCCACTAACCACCTCGGGCACTTCACGCTCACGACTGGCCTGCACGCGGCGCTGGCCGCAGAGGGTGCGCGCGTCGTCGTCGTCAGCTCCAAGGGGCACATGACCTCGCCGGTGGTGCTCGACGACCTGCACTTCGCCTTCCGGCCGTACGACCCCTGGCTGGCGTACGGGCAGTCCAAGACCGCGAACGTGCTGTTCGCCGTCGAGGCGACGCAGCGGTGGGCGGGCGACGGGATCACGGCCAACGCCCTGATGCCCGGTGCGATCTACACGAACCTGCAGCGCCACATCGGTGGCGGGGGCAGTGGGAAGGTGCCGCCCAACCTGATCAAGTCCGTGGAGCAGGGGGCGGCGACCTCGGTCTTCCTGGCGACCTCGGCGCTCCTGGAGGGCGTCGGGGGTCGGTACTTCTCCGACTGCCAGGAGCAGGAGGTCGTCGACCGGCGCAATCCGGGGCTCGGCGGCGTGGCCCGGTACGCCGTGGACCCCGAGGGGGCGCGGCGGCTGTGGGACGTCTCGGAGGCGCTCGTGGGAGGGCGGTCGCGGTGAAGGCCTGGCGACTCACGATGGCGACGGGCTCGCTCGAGTTCGCCGACGTGCCGGCGCCCGTCGCCCGGCCGGGCTCGGTGGTCGTGCGCGTCGAGGCGGCCCCGGTGGTGAGCTACCTGCGCGAGTACGTCGCAGGCCGGCTGCCGGACTACGACCCGCCCCCCGATCCGTTCACGCCGGGCACGAGCGCCGTCGGGGTGGTCGAGGAGGTCGGCGCGGAGGTCTACGGTCTCCGGCCCGGGCAGCGGGTCGTGGCGACCGGGCACTACACGTCGGCGGAGAACGTGGCCGAGCCAGCGCAGGCCCTGCTCGGGATCACCGCGCCGCCCGGTTCGGGCGCAGTGCTCGAGACGTGGCGGGACGGCACCTTCGCCGAGCAGGTCGTAGCTCCGGTGTCGACGGTGACCCCGCTGCCGGCCGCCCTCGACGGTATCGGTGGGGCGGCGCTCATCGGGGTGACCCGATGCCTGGTGCCCTACGGCGGGCTGCTGCGCGGCCGGCTCCAGGCCGGGGAGACGGTCGTGGTCAACGGCGCGACCGGCGGTTTCGGCTCGGCCGGCGTGACGGTGGCCGTCGCGATGGGGGCGCGCCGGGTGGTGGCGGCCGGGCGCACCCGGGCCGTGCTGGAGCGGCTGTCCACGCAGAACCGGGTGGTCACGGTCGCGCTGAGCGGCGACGTCGAGGCCGACGCCGAGGCCCTACGGCGGGCCGCGGGCGCTCCGATCGACCTGGGGCTGGACCTGGTCGGCGGCGCGGGGGATCCGGAGAGCACGCTCGCCTCCCTGGCCGCGCTCCGTCGCGGCGGCCGTCAGGTGCTGATGGGCAGCATGACCGCCGCCTTGCCGATCGACTACACGGGCCTGATGATGACCGGCAAGGAGGTCATCGGGAACTTCATGTACCCGCGCAGCGCCCCTGGTCGGCTCCTGGAGCTGGTGGCAGCGGGCCTGCTCGACCTCGACGGGATCCCCACCGAGCACTTCCCCCTCGCGGCACTGCGGGAGGCGATGGACCGCGCGGCTCACAGCGGTGCGCCGCTGGTGGCCGTCGGTGGTTGACCTGACCGCGGCCTGACGGGTGGGATGCTGCGTCAGGCAGGGATGAGGGTCGTGACGCAGAACGGATGACCGGCCGGATCGAGCAGCACCCGCCAGCTGGTCGGCATGGGTTGCTCCGCGGCCTTGGTCGCCCCGGCGGCGAGGGCACGACGTTCCGCCTCGTCGAGGTCGCGCACGGCCACGTCGAGGTGGAACTGCTTGGGCCGACCGTCCGGCCACTGCGGCGGCTCGTAGGCCGGCACGCGGACCGTGACGAGCAGCAGGGAGCCGAGCTCGACACCGCAGAAGCGGTCGGTCTCGACGGTGATCCGGCCGTCGAGCACGGTCGCCCAGAACGCGGCGAGAGTGCGCGGATCGTCGCAGTCCAGGGCGATGGATCCCAGTCGCCCGACGGGTTGTGTCATGTCGACTCCGTGTCTGTGCGTGCTGTCGGACACCCGGCGGGTCGCCGGCTACACGACTCCGTGCTCCACCAAGCTGCGTGCGCAGTCGAGCACGGTCTCCTGCGCGGGGCGCCGGTGCCAGCCGAGGAGGTTCTCGGCCTTGGCGGTGGTGTGCCGGCTGCGCCGACCGAGTGCGGGGATGGTTGTTCGCAGCGCGGGGTCTCTGCGGGCCGCCAGCCGGACGACGAGGTTCGGCAGCTCTCGTGTGCGCACCCGTGCGCCATCGGCGTGATCGAGGCCGTTCCTGAGGGTTCGGGCCACGTCGACCATCCACATGAGTTCGCCGGTGCCGAGGAACCGCTCTCCGGCCGCGGCAGGGAACTCCATCGCTCGGACGTGGAGGTCGGCGAGGTCGCGCACGTCCACGACCTCGAGCCCGATCTTGGGCATTCCGGGCATCTCGCCCCGCAGTATCCTGGCGATGATCCCGACCGAGCCGATCGTCGAGGTGGACAGGATCGGTCCGAAGACTGCTCCGGGCAGCACCGTGACCAGCTCGGGCGCACCCGGTTCGGCGGCGAGATCCCACGCGGTGCGCTCGGCCACGGTCTTCGAGCGCCGGTAGGGGATCAGCGACGGGTCGTCGGGGTCGGTCCAGGTCGTCTCGTCGTAGACGCCCTCGGCGGTGTACTCCGAGGGGCTGGCCGCGTTAGCGGCCGAGGTCATCACCACCCGCTTCACCCCGGCCGCGGCAGCGGCGCGCAGCACGTTCCGCACGCCCTCCCGCGCCGGGACGACGAGCTCGTCGGCGTCGCGCACCCCCTGGCTGCCGAGCGGTGAGGCGACGTGCAGCACGTGGTCGATCCCGGCCAGGGCCTCGGCCCACCCGTCCGGCGACACGAGGTCGGCACGGGCGAACTCGAGCCGTTCGCCGGGATCGGTCCGCGTCGCGACGGCCGCGCGCAGAGCGTCCGCCTTCGCGAGGTCGCGCAGCGTCGTGCGCACCGAGTACCCGCGTTCCAGCAGCTCGACGATGCACCAGCCCGCCACGTATCCCGTGCCACCGGTCACCAGCACCTTCTGCGTCATCAGGTAGTCCAGTCCTCGTGTGGAGCTGCGTGGTGGCGGGCCCTCGCCTCAGTCGACGCTCCAGCGCCGCGAGGTCACGCCGTTGATGGTGGCGCCGCCCTGCTGAACGTGGACCGCGATGTCGCGCAGGAATGCGTAGGGGAACTGCAGGGTGGGCTCGGTGAGCTCGTCGAGCGAGGTGCACTCCTCGGCGGAGAGCGTGAGGTCCGCCGCGGCGAGGTTGGCCTCCAGCTGCTCGACCGTCCGGGCGCCCACCAGTGCCGAGGTGATCGCGGGGCGGCGGATCTGCCAGGCGATCGCGACAGCGGACACGGTCGTCGCGTGCCCGTCGGCGATCTCCCGGAGCCGGTCGAGCAGCGCGAACGTCGACTCGGTCAGTTTCGCCTGCGACATCGGCCACGCCGCGCGACCGGATCCCGCCGGCCGAAGATTCTCGCGGGTGTACTTCCCCGAGAGCACGCCGCCGGCCAGCGGGCTGTAGCTGACCCCGCCGGCGCCCAGCTCCCGGGCGGCACCGAAGAGCTCGCCCTCCGGGGTGCGCTCGAGCAGCGAGTACTCGATCTGGATGGCCGAGACCGGGGCCCAGCCGCGGAACTCTGCGATGGTGCCGGCGCGGGCTACCGCCCAGGCCGGCGAGTCGGAGATGCCGAAGTAGCGGACCTTGCCGGCCGCCACGAGGTCGTGCACCGCCGCGACGGTCTCGGAGATCGGCGTGTGCGGGTCGAAGTGGTGGAACCAGTACAGGTCGACGTAGTCGGTGCCCAGGCGTTCCAGCGAGCCGTCGAGCTGCGAGTAGATCGCCTTGCGCCCGCCGCCGCCGCTGTTCGGATCGCCGGGGTGGAGGTTGCTGGCGAACTTGGTGGCGATCACCATCCGGTCGCGCAGGCCGGGGTGGCGGCGCAGGTACTCGCCGATGGTGTCCTCGGAGCGCCCGCGGGCGTAGCCGTTGGAGGTGTCGACGAAGTTGCCGCCGCGGTCGCGGTAGTGGTCGAGCATCCGGAACGAGGTCTCGCGGTCGGCGCCCCAACTGGGGTCGTCGAAGAGCATCGCACCGAGACCGAGGGGGCTGATCCGCAGGCCGGTACGGCCCAGGGAGCGGAAGTGGTCGAGGGGCATGGCTTCTCCGGTGGTGGGGGAGGGCGGATCAGGCCGCCTGCCGGTGCAGGGCCAGCAGGCTCTCGGCGGTGTCCACGATGGTCTGTTCGACGGGGCGGTGCCGCCAGCCCAGTACCCGCTGCGCCTTGGCCGAGGACGCATCCAGGTCGAGGCCCAGCTGCGGGCGCAGGATCCGCATCGCCGGGTTGAACCTGCTCAACGCCTTCGCGGCCCAGATGGGCAGCTCGCGGGTCGGAACCCTGCTCGCGTCCTCGCCGAGTCGCGCGCGGAGGATGGCGGCGATGTCGCGCATCCAGAGGCTGTGGCCGGCCGTGGCGAGGAACCGCTCGCCGGCCGCGGCGGGGTCGGTCATCGCCAGCAGGTGCAGCTCGGCCACGTCGCGGACGTCGACGAAGCCACTCGCGACCTTCGGGATGAGGGGCATCGAGCCGTCGAGCATGCGGGCGACCACTCCGAGCGAGGGGGAGTAGTCGGGGCCTAGTACCGGGCCGAGCACGCCCGTCGGGTTGACCGTGGCCAGCTCGAGGCCCGTTCGGTCGGCGAACTCCCAGGCGGCGCGCTCCGCGAGTGTCTTCGACTTCTGGTACGGCGGGATGCCGTCCCGGACCTCGGTCCAGTCCTCCTCGGTGAACGGGGTGGAGCGCGGTGCGTGGCCGTAGCCGACCGCACCGAACGCCGAGGTGAGCACGACGCGGCGGACACCGGTGTCCTTGGCCGCCTGCAGCACCCGGAGCACCCCGTCACGAGCCGGGACGATCATCTCGTCGTCCGAGCTGGGGACCCGGGTCAGGGTGGGTGAGGCGACGTGCAGCACGTAGTCGCAGCCCTCCACCGCCGCGTGCCAGCCGTCGTCGTTCTCCAGATCAGCGCGCAGCACGCGCAGCTGTGGCTCCGGGCCGGCACCGCCGCTCTCGAGCATCGCCCGCAGCGCGGGCTCCTTCGACAGGTCGCGCACCGTGGTCCGCACGGAATGACCCGCCGCCAGGCCGGCCAGTACGCAGTAGCTGCCGATGTACCCGGATCCGCCGGTCACGAGGATCTCTGCCATGGCTGTTCGCCGCCTTCACGTAGTTGTTCCTGTTCCCGCAGCTGGATCGGGGTCACGCGGCTTCGACGCGGTCGGGAGCGAGCACCGGCAGGGCGCCGTTGCGCGGTTCGGCCCGGCGATGCAGGAGCAGGCTGCCGAGGAGCGCGTGGTGGACCATGATCGGGTACACCGCGCCGCGCTCGAACATCCCGAGGTTCCATCCGATGCCACCGCGCGCGTCCACCATGAAGATCGCGAAGCTGATCAGGCCGATGATGCCCAGCGTGATCGCGGTGCGGGCGTAGCCGCCGCCGAGTCCGAGTCGTGCAGCGCTGGCGCCTGCCACGATGGCGAAGATGTTGCCGGTCGCGATGACGGTCTGCGCGCCGAGCATGTGCAGCACGATCTGGCCGTTGTCGATGCTCTCCTGGGAGCCGTGCACGAGGCCGACCGTCGCGACTCCGACGCCGGACAGCACGGCGAGCACCGGGAGCGCCACCCCGCGCCAGCCGGACCGCAGGTCGACGAGCGTGAGGACGCCGACGACGAGGAGGGCGCCGTAGGCGACCCAGCCGGTGTTCATGACCCACGCCAGCGGGGAGTTCGCGACCTGGCCGAAGGGGGCCTCCGGGCCGCGGGTACCCAGGTGACTGATCCAGTTGTGCAGTGGCGCGTAGGGCGGGTCCTGCCACGCGGCCGCGGTGACGAGTTCGGCGAGCCAGGACAGCAACGGTCCGGCCAGCAGCACGGCGGCGCCGGTTCGGGCCCTCGTGCCGGAGTGGAGCAGGGACGGCATGGCGGAGCATCTCCTCGTCGACGTGCGCGGTGTGGACCGTCCTCAATGGACGGTTCCTGAGGACGCGGCGACGTCGCCCTGTGAGGTCGCCTCGAGGGGCCTCCAGGACTGCGCCGTGCGTCGGGCTCCGCGTCGCCCGGCTTCACCGGGCGATGCGTCGCCGGGCGGCTCCGCCTCCGCCCGTGGGCTGGCGCCGTGGCCGCTCGACGGAGGTTCTCCGTCGACAGGAACAGTACCGGACAGTTCTCCGTTTTTCCACGGGGGTCGCTCGGACGAGTGTCGGCCGCATCCGCTTCGACCTCGACGACCTGCTGCGCTCCCGATGATCGCGGCGCCGACCAGCCACGACGAGGACTTGTGAGTGTGGCCCCGGTGACTGACATCACTGACAGCCGCTGGTCCGGTGCCGATCCTCGACCTCGCCAGTAGGCGCCGGTGACCCCGTTCAGCTAGACGGCACGGAGCCGACTCGCGGCTGACCGGTGTCGACCGGCACAACCTGGTCACGACGACGTGAGAGGTGAACATGCTCGTGCGATCGGACGTCCGCAGGCGTCGGGGGTCACCGCGGACCGCGGAAGCCGGCCCGGCGACCGCCAGAGCCGTGCCTGGCCGGACGATCTCGGGCGTCGGAGGTGCGGCGGTGAGGCCCCCGTGCTGAAACTCCTCGGTAAACGGCTCCTGACCGCCATCCCGCTGTTCTTCGGGGTCACGTTCATCGTCTTCTGGCTGATCTCGCTGAACCCCGCGACCGCCGCGACGTCGTTGGCCGGTGATCAGGCCACGCCGGACCAGATCGCCGCGCTGAACGTGCAGCTCGGGCTCGACCGTCCGCTCTGGGATCGCTACTGGGGCTGGCTCAGCAACATCTCCCACGGCGACTTCGGGAACGCGATCACCCTCGGGTTCCAGCCGGTGACCGACGTGCTCCTCTCGCGCGTCGCGGTCACGATCTCCCTGGTGGTGGGCGCCATCGTGCTGTCGGTGGTCGTCGGCATGGCGCTCGGCATCGCCGCCGCGATGCGGCCCACCAGCCTCGTGGACCGAGCCGTCCTCGGCGTGTCGGTGCTGGGCATCTCGTTGCCGCAGTTCTGGATCGGCCTGCTGCTCGTCGTGTGGCTGTCGGTGCAGCTGGGCTGGCTCCCGGCCGTCGGGTACACACCGATCACCGAGGGAGTCCTGCCCTGGGCGTCGCACATCCTCCTACCGGTGATCGCGCTGAGCATCCAGCCCGCCTGCGAGATCGCCCGGCAGCTGCGCGGCTCGCTGGTCGACGTGCTCAGCTCGGACTACATCCTCGCCGCACGCGCCCGGGGCACGCCCACGCTGCCGCTCGTGTGCAAGCACGCGCTCAAGAACGCCGCCGCCCCGGTCGCCACGATCACCGGTTTCCGGCTGGCGCAGCTGCCCGGCACGGCGGTCGTGGTCGAGGGGGTGTTCGCGCTCAACGGCCTCGGCTCGGTCGTGACCCGCGCGGCGCTCACCTCCGACACAGCCGTCGTCCTCGGCGTCGTGGTGCTCACGCTGGTGTTCGTGCTGATCGTGAACCTGCTCGTCGACCTGTCCTACGGTTACCTCAACCCCCGGGTGCGGACATGACCATGAACGACAGCCCTGCCGCGGTCCCGCCGCCGGACGCGACCGACCGTGGCGTCCCCGGGAAGAAGGAGCGGGAGACCACGTCCTTCTGGCGGCGCTACGCCCGCAGCACCGGCTCGGTGGTCGGCCTGGCGATCCTGCTCCTGCTCGTCGTGATGTCGATCTTCCCCGAACTGTTCGCGTCGACCGACCCGAACGCGCAGGACATCTACCACCCCTTCAGCGGGTTCGGCGAGAACGGCCATCTGCTCGGCTCGGACCAGCTGGGGCGCGATCTCTACAGCAGGCTCGTGCACGGCGTGCACGTCACGCTCGGGGCCGCCCTGCTCTCGCTCGGCGTCGCGCTGGTGATCGGGGTCCCGACCGGGCTGCTCGCCGGCTACCGGCAGGGTCGCTTCGACCAGATCACCAACGCGGTGTCCGACGGGATGATGAGCCTGCCCACCATCCTCGCCGTGGTCGCGGTCATCGCGGCGCTCGGCCCGTCGCTGACCATCGCGATGACGACGGTCGGTGTCTTCCTCGCGCCGCGGATGTTCCGGGTCCAGCGCGCCTCGACCATCACGGTGTGCCACGAGACCTACATCGAGGCTGCGCGGGTAGTCGGCTGTCGCACCGGGCGGTTGCTGTTCCGGCACGTCCTGCCGAACTCCCTGTCGCCGACGATCGTCCAGGCGACCCTGCTGTTCGGCGCCGGAGTGCTCGCGGAGAGCGCGTTGAGCTTCATCGGGCTCGGTGTGCAGAGCCCGCAGTCCAGCCTCGGCTCGTTGATCGCCGACGCGGCGCCGCTGATCAGCCAGTACCCGTTCACGATCGTCGCTCCTGGCCTGGTCACGTCGCTGTGCGTCCTGTCGGTCGTGCTGGTCGGCGAGGGACTCAAGGACTCCCTGGGTGGAAGGGCCCCCATCACATGACCGAGACCGACGTCGCCCTGCGGGGCGCCACCGCGACCCTGTCGGACGACGGCGTCCGCGACGGGGAGGCGCTCCTTCGGGTCGAGGACCTCAGCATCCAGTTCCGCAGCCCCCGCGGGAGCTGGACCACCATCGTCGAGAACGTGAGCTTCGGGGTGAACCCCGGCGAGACCCTGGGCATCGTCGGCGAGTCGGGATCGGGCAAGTCGGTCTCGGCCCTGGCGTGCCTGGGACTGATCCCGGCGGTCGGTGGCCGGGTGAGCTCGGGGCGCGTCACCCTCGCGGGCCGGGACGTCCTGACGATGTCGCGGTCCGAGCTCGACCGCATCCGCGGCGGCACGATCGGGATGATCTTCCAGCAGCCGACCCGCAGCCTGAACCCGGCCTTCCAGGTGGGGGACCAGATCGCGGAGACGGTCCGCCGGCACCTGAGACTGAGCCGCAAAAACGCGCGGGCGCGGGCGGTGGAGTGGCTCGACCGGGTGGGCATCCACCACGCCGAGAAGCGATCCCGCAACTACCCCCACCAGTTCTCGGGCGGCGAGGCGCAGCGCATCATGATCGCGATCGCGCTCTCCTGCAATCCGAAGATCCTCATCGCCGACGAGCCCACGACGGCACTCGATGTGACCGTGCAGGACCGCATCCTGCGGCTCATCGCAGACCTCAAGGAGGAGCTCGGCCTCGGGGTGATCCTCGTGAGCCACGATCTCGGCGTGATCGTGGAGAGCAGCTCGCGGATCGGGGTCATGTACGCCGGGCAGGTGGTGGAGCAGGGCGCCACCCGCGACATCCTGCGCCGGCCCGCCCACCCCTACACGCAGGGCCTGATCCGCTCGGCCCCGCAGGGCGACGGTTCGCGGCTGGTGTCGATCCCGGGGACCATCCCGCGCTTCGACGACCTGCCGAGCGGCTGCCGCTTCCACCCGCGCTGCCCGCTGTCGGTGGAGGGCCTCTGCACCACCGAGCCCATCACCCTCGAGTCCCGGGACAGCACGGAGCGGCTCTGCCGGTGCGTGCGCACCTCCGAGACGTTGACCATCGGAGGAGTGCGATGAGCCCACTGCTCGAGGTGAAGAACCTCGTGAAGGAGTACCCGGTCAAGCGCAACCTGATCGGGCGGGTCAGCGAATCGCGGCGGGCCGTCGAGGACGTGAGCTTCACCCTCGACGAGGGCAGGACGCTCGCCGTGGTCGGCGAGTCCGGGGCCGGGAAGTCCAGCGTGGCCCGCATGGTGCTGCGGTTGATCGACCCCACCGCCGGCGAGATCTGGTTCAAGGGAACCGAGATCGCCGGGCTGTCCCGCAGCCGGTTCCAGCAGTACCGCCGGGACATCCAGATGGTCTTCCAGGACCCGTACAGCTCGCTGCAGCCGCTGATGACCGTCGGCGACTCGGTGGCCGAACCACTGCTGCTGCACACCGACCTGGACCGCGCGGCTCGGCGGAAGAAGGCCGAGGAGCTGCTCGAGCAGGTCGGGCTCAGCCGCCGGCTGGCGGGCCGGCGCCCGCACGAGCTGTCCGGCGGCATGCTGCAGCGGGTGTCCATCGCGCGGGCGCTGAGCGTCGAGCCCAGCCTGGTGGTGTGCGACGAGCCCGTCGCTGCGCTCGACGTCTCCATCCGAGCGCAGGTCATCAACCTGCTGATGGACATCCAGGCCGAGCGCGGGCTGTCGTACCTGTTCATCTCGCACGACCTGCACCTGGTGCGGCACATCGCGGACGACGTCGTGATCATGAAGCAGGGCCGGGTCAAGGAGTACGGGGAGTGCGAGCGCGTGTTCACCGCGCCCGAGGACCCCTACGCCAAGGAGCTGCTGGGCGCCTCCCTCAAGCCGGTGACGGTGGACGCAGCGCCGGCGATCTGACTCCGGGCCACCGACGGAGGGGCGTCCCGGGCCGGGACGCCCCTCCGTCACCTCTGCGTCGTACCGGAGGCGTGCTCAGGCGATGCGCATCTGCACGCTCTTCACCTGCGTCATCTCGTGGTGGCCCTCGACCCCGCTGAGCCTGCCGTAGCCGCTCATCGCGGTCCCACCGGTGGCGAAGGCCGGGTCACCCGCCCGCTGGTCGTTCACCCACACCACACCGGCCCGGATCGCGTCGGTGACGCGGTGGGCCCGGGCGAGATCGCTCGTCCACACCGCGCCGGACAGGCCGTAGCGGGTGTCGTTGGCGATCCGCACGGCCGCCTCCTCGGTGTCGAACGGCATGACGGCGCAGACCGGCCCGAAGATCTCCTCCTGGCAGATCGTCATGTCATTGGTGACGTCGGTGAAGACGGTCGGTGCGAAGAAGCGCGGGTGTTCTGCCCCCTCGGGCGGCCCGCCGCCGCAGCGCACCCGGCCGCCCTCCTCGACACCGATCGCCACGAACTGGCGGATCTTCGCCAGCTGCGCCTCCGTCGCGATGGGACCCATCGCCGTCGCCGGATCGCGCGGGTCGCCGATCCGGACCTTCGCCGCGGCGTCGAGCATCCGGTCGAGGACCAGGTCGTGGATCGGCCGCTCCACCAGGACGCGGCTGCCGGCCATGCAGGTCTGGCCGCTGGCCACGGTGAAGCCGCGTACCAGCGCGTCGACCGTTCGGTCCAGGTCGCAGTCGGTGAACACGATGTTCGCCGACTTGCCGCCCAGCTCCATCACGACCGGCACCAGCCGGCGGGCGGCGTGCTCGGCCACCAGCACGCCACCCTGCGTGCTGCCGGTGAAGGCCAGCTTGGCGACCCGGGGATGGGCGCAGAGCGCCGCGCCCACGACCTGCCCGAATCCGGTGACCACGTTGACGACACCGGCCGGGAACCCGGCCTCTTCGACGAGCCGGGCCAGCTCCAGAGTGGAGCACGGCGCCACCTCCGACGGCTTCACGACGATCGTGTTGCCCGCCGCGAGCGCCGGCGCCGCGCTCTGCGAGAGCAGCTGGCCGGGGGTGTTCCACGGGGTCTGGATCCCGATCACCCCGTATGGCACGCGGTGGGTCACCGCGCGCACGTTCGGGTCCCCGCCGCGCGGTGCGCTGTCCGGGTAGGACTCGGCCAGCGCGGGCGCGTGCCGGAAGTACGCGGGGATCGCGGCGCAGGCCGCGCGTTCCTCGGTGAGGGCCTTGCCGTTGTCGCGGCTCTCGACCTCCGCGATCCGCTCGGCGGACGTCTCGACGAGATCGGCGAACCGGCGCAGCACCGCACCACGCCGCCGGGCGTCGTGGCGCCACCAGGACTCCTCGAACGCCCGCCCGGCGGCGCTCACCGCACGATCGACGTCCCGCTCGTCGCCCTCGGGGATCTCGGCCCAGTCCTGCAGCGTCCAGGGGTCGTTCGAGGTGAAGCTGCGACCGTCGGCGGCGTCGACCCAGGCGCCGTCCACGTACATCCGATAGCTGTCCATCCGGCCTCCGGGCTGGCAGGTCACAGCATCAGCGATCCGCCGTTGACCTGCAGGTTCTGACCCGTGATCCACGATGAGAGCCCGCTGAGCAGGAAGCCGATGCAGTAGCCGAGGTCCTCGGGCCGGCCGATCCGGCGCAGCGGCAGGCCGGCGACGCGCTGCGCGACGTACTCCTCGGTGACCCGGCTCCACATCAGGGGTGTGTCCACCGCGCCGCCCGGGGACACGCAGTTAACCCGGATCCCGTGCGGACCGAGGTCCTTCGCGAGTGCGCGGGTCAGCGCGGCGACCCCGCCCTTGGTGGCGGCGTAGTGCGCGAGGGTCCCGGCGCCGGTCTGGCCCACGGCGGACCCGATGTTGACGATGGAGCCGCCCTGGCCGTGCGCGACCATCGCGCGCGCGGCGAGCTGGTTGCACAGGAACAGGCCGGTCAGGTTGATGTCCATGATCTGGTGCCACTGCTCCGGAGTGATCTCCAGCGACGGCACGTCGGGGGAGATGCCCGCCGAGGCGACCAGGCCGAACAGGTCGGACCGGGCGTCGGCCAGCCCGATGAACTCCTCGACGCTCGACGAGTCGGCCACGTCGAGGTGGGTCGTCTCCAGGGCGAGGTCGCGGGACTTCGCCTCGCGGGACAGGTCGGCGAGCAGTTCGTCGTTCAGGTCGCCGGCGACGACCCGGGCACCGGACTGCGCGGCGAGGACCGCTGCCGCCCGGCCGATGCCGCTGGCCCCACCCGTCACGGCGACGGTGACGCCGTCCAGGCCGGGCAGCACGGTCCGGGAGAACTCGATGTCGGGCACTGGTCCCCTACCTCCACAGATCTACAGGTCGAAGAAGACGCATTCAGGGTGGACGCCCCGCTCCCGATAGGTGACCGAGAGCTCCTGGTTGCACCGGGAGCAGCGCGGGATGGCGTCGAGATCGGTGTCGGCGAGCAGGGCGTCGCGCTCGGCGAACATGCTCGGCAGCAGCTGACCGGCCGTCGAGATCAGGGGCAGGACGAGCTTGCGCTGGCCACCGGCGACGGCGGCGTTGCGCAGGTCCTTGCACACGTACTCGTAGACCTCCGAGCGGGGCCGGCCGGGCCAGAAGTCGCGGCGGACCCGGTCGTAGCGGCCCCAGGTGCGGATGACCTTCGAATCACCCCCGGACACGGTGACGATCTCGGTGAGGCGGTCCTCGGTGATGCCGTAGGCGGCGCCGAGCCGCATGGCTTCGATCGCCAGTGCCTGGGTGCCGCCGACCAGCACGTTGTTGACCAGCTTGCCGGCGACACCGGCACCGGCCGGGCCGAGGTGGAACGGGTTCGCGCCGAAGGACGCGATGACCGGCATGCACCGCGCGACGGAACCGTCCTCCCCGCCGATCATGACGGTCAAGAGGCCGAGGTCGGCCTTCTCGCGGCCGCCGGCCACCCCGGCGTCGACCACGTCCGTGCCGGCGGCCCGGGCTTCGTCGGCGATCGAGGTGATGGTCGAGGGCAGGACCGTGCTGCAGACCAGGAACACCGTGCCCGGACGGGCGTGCGGCAGCATCTGCCGGATCACCGCCGTGACCTGCTCGTCGTCCGTCACCACGACCAGGACGACGTCGGAGCCGGCGGCGAGGTCGGCGGGTGTCCCCGCGACTCGGGCACCCTGCTCGACGATGGCGTCGAGGACACCGGCGCGCCGGGCGTAGGCCAGGACCGTCCAGCCGTTGCGCAGCAGGGAGTTGGCGATGCCCTCGCCCATGTCGCCGACGCCGATGATCCCCACCACCGCGTCTGCGGGGTCGAGCGGACCGGTCACCTCCCGCACCCCGACATCGGTGCTCACGGCGTTTCCGCCCAGTCGAACTGCGCCTTCTCGGTCCGGCTGCGCTTGAGCTCGAAGAAGTAGGGGTAGCCGGCGAGCAACAGGGCTCCGTCCCAGAGCCGCACGGCTTCCTCGACGGGCGGCCGCCGGGTGATGACCGGGCCGAAGAACGCGACCCCGTCGATGTGAATGGTCGGCGTGCCCACCTCGCTGCCCACGGGCTCCATCCCGCGGCGGTGCGAGGCGCGCACCGCCTCGTCGAGATCGGTCGTCTCCGCGGCGTCCGCGAGCGCGGTGGGGAGCCCCGCGGCCTCCAGTGCCTCGACGATCACGTCCCGGTCGAACGCCCGGCCGGCGTTGTGGCGGCGGTGGCCCAGCTCCGAGTACAGCCGAGGCAGCACCGACACGCCGTGCGCGACCTCGGCGGCGATGCACACGCGGACGGGGCCCCACAGCCGCTTCATCCGGGCATCGTGCTCCGGGCCCTCGCCCCTGTCCTCGTTCAGCACGGCCAGCGACATCACGCGGAAGTCGAGGTCGATCGGCCGCACCGACGCGACATCGAGCATCCAGCGTGAGGTCACCCACGCCATCGGACAGGCGGGGTCGAACCAGAAATCCACCTTGCTGCGTCCCGTCGCGAGCGGGGTGGCTACGGATCGTTCGGGAGCTGCCACCATCGGCGGACCCTTCCACGTGCCGGTCGGGAGACCCACTCTCGTCAGGCACCGATGTGGCGGCCAACGACCCTTGTCACCGCGGGCGGTGAATCAGATCACGGAGTGCTGCGGGATGCGTGGCTACCGTGGCGGCACGCTGGTGCGCAGAAGGGACTGCTCGATGACACAGGTGTCCGACGGCGGGCGGTTCGAGCCCGGTACCGCGGCGGTGGGTGTGGTGGGGCTCGGGGCCATGGGTGCCGGCATCGCGTCCAGCATCCTGCGCGGCGGGTTCGAGACGATCGTGGCGGACCTGCGCGCCGAGGCCGTCGCGAAGACCGTCGCGGAGGGTGCCGCGGCGGCGACGGACCTGGCCGATCTCGCCGCCCGGTGCGACGCGATCGTGGTCATGGTGCTCGACGACACGCAGGTCCTCGGCGTCACCGAGCAGATCGCAGCGGCCGGGGGCCGGGTGCGGGCGGTGATCGTGAGCAGCACGGTGACGCCGCAGACGGCGCAGGCCGCGGCGGCGCGGTTGGAGCAGGCGGGCATCGCGATGATCGACGCGCCCGTCAGCGGTGGTGCGGAGAAGAGCGCACTGGGCACCCTGACCCTGCTGATCGGCGGCCCGGACGACGTGGTGGCACGGTGCGCCCCGATCATCGACGCGATGAGCGCCAACGTGTTCCACGTCGGTCCCGTCGGCGCCGGCAGCGCCGGCAAGCTCGTCAACAACCTCATGGCACTGGGCCAGTACGCGCTGCAGGTGGAGGCCATGCAGCTGGCCGACGCCTACGGCATCGCCGAGGAGACCGCCGTCGCGTTCGTGTCGGTGAGCGCCGGCGACTCGGCCGGGATCCGGACGTGGGGCCGCTACGACCGACTCCGACGGACGCACACCATCGCCGGCACCCCCGAGCTGTACACCATGCTGGGCAAGGACCTGCGTGGTGCCGCGCTGGCCGCCGGGCGGGTCGGCGTCACGCTCCCGGTGACGGCGATCGTCGGCGAGCTGATCGCCGGCAAGCTCCAGGCCCGGGACGCGATGCTGGACGCGCGCGGCGGACTGGGCCCGGAACTGCTGTGCCCCGCCTGCGGTCAGGAGCTCGCAGCCCCGTTCCGGGAGGCCGGCTACCACCCGCAGTGCGGGCTGGCGGCCAAGCTCGCAGAGCACGGCCTGTGACGTGGGTTGCGCAGGCCCGTGACGTCCGTTCTACGGAAACGGCGGCCTCCGGTGTTGGCTGACGGGCATGGCCGACCGATTCCGCGACAAGGTCGTCGTGATCACGGGGACCGGAGCGGGCCAGGCGCGAACGGCAGCCCTGCGCTTCGCGGCCGAAGGAGCCCTGGTCGTCGGATGTGACGTCGACGGTCCTGCGGCGAACGAGACCGAGCGCCTGGTGCGGGCGGCCGGCGGCACGATCGAGTGCCTGCCCGACGTCGACCTGACCGTCGAGTCGGAGGCCGAGCGGGTCATGGGCTTCGCCGCGGACCGGTTCGGCGGCATCGACGTGCTCTACAACAACGCGACCCGGTGGGCGGGGGGCTCACCGACGACGATGGACCCCGACGCCTTCCGCTGGACGATCACCAACGTCCTGGACCTGAGCTGGCTGGCCACCAAGCGCGCGTACCCCTACATGCGCGACCGCGACGGCGCGTCGATCGTCTTCATCGGGTCGATCGCCGGCATCGGCGGCTGGACCGGCTTCCCCGGCGGCAGCAGCGAGACGTTCGCCTACGGCTGCGCCAAGGCCGCCGTGATCCGGATGGCCTCCGTGCTGGCCATCGAGCTGGCGCCGATCCGCGTGAACGTGGTGTCGCCCGGGCCCATCCGGACCGTCACGACCGAGCCGGTGTTCGGGGAGCCGGGCACGCCGTTCCACGCCCTCTACCGGGACGGGATGCTCGTCGACCGGATCGGCGAGCCCGACGACGTCGTGTCCGCGGCGATGTTCCTCACCTCGTCCGAGGCGTCCTGGGTCACCGGGCAGCACCTCGCCGTCGACGGCGGGTTCCTGGGCTCCCACGGCGCGGGGCGGCCGGACCCGGCCGTGACCGGACCCATCGCCGCGCGCTTCTCCGGCCGGGCGACACGCGCGTCCCGACAGCAGTCGATCGAAGGTCTGTGACCTGGTGGCCGACCGCACGACGAAGCCGAGCGCGTGCGGTCGACGGCGGGTGCGCGGACGAACCGGGCGACCTCGACGGCGCGGGAGGGGTCGGTGTCGCAGGTCAACCTCGTCGACGAGCAAACGGTCCGCGGCCGCCTGCTGGTGCCCTGCCTGATCTACGTCGGTCTGCTGGTGGCGGCGGTGAGCAGCCTCGGCGCGCCGCTGCTGGTGGCCATCGCGCACGACTTCTCCGTCTCGCTCACCGACGCGCAGTGGTCGCTCACCGTCGGCCTGCTCAGCGGATCGGTGTCGTTGCCGGTGGTCGGCCGGCTCGGTGCCGGCCGGTTCCGCCGGGAGGTGTTGCTGGTCAACGTGGCCGTCATGGTGCTGGGTTGCGTGCTCGCGGCCCTGGCTCCGACCTTCCCGCTGTTCCTGCTCGGCAGGGCGCTGCAGGGGGTGGGGATGGCGATGATCCCCGTCGCGATGGGCATCGCCCGCGACCACCTGCCGCCCGACCGCGGCAAGCGGACGGTGGCCAACCTGGGGATCACCACGGTGGTCGGAGTGGCGATCGGGTTCCCGCTCTCCGGGCTCTCGACGGATGTCCTCGGCCTGCGGGCAACCTTCTGGCTGGCCGGGCTACTGGGCACCGCCGCCCTGGTCGCGTGCCTGTTCGTGCTACCAGCGAGCCGGTTCCTGCCGCGCACCCGGATCGACCCCGTGGTCACCTGCGCGCTCAGCGTCGGGATCGCGGCACTGGTCCTGTACCTCAGCGAGGGGAGTCGCTGGGGCTGGACGTCGCCACCGGGGTGGGCACTGCTGGGGGGCTCGGTGCTCGCGCTGGTCCTGCTGGTCCTGCGCGACCTGCGGTTGCCGAACCCGGTCCTGGACCTACGGCTCCTGCGCAACCGCGTCGTGCTGAGCGCGAACGTCATGGCCTTCCTCGTGGGCGTGGGCAGCTTCATCCTGCTGGTCCTGTTCACCCGCTACGTCCAGACCCCGCCCGACCAGGGCTACGGCTTCGGCGCCCCGGCGCTCGTGGCCGGCCTGTTGCAGGCCCCGATGTCGGTGCTCGGGTTCGCCGGCAGCCGCGTGGTCGACCGCGTGGCGCGGGTGATCGGACCGCACCGGATCCTGCCGCTCGGCGCGCTGCTGTTCGGCCTGTCCATGGCGTCCTTCACGCTCTTCCGGTCCCAGCTGTGGATCGTCTTCCTCGAGATGGCACTGGTGGGAACGGCGGTGGCCTGCTCCCTGCCGGTCCTGCCGCGCCTGATCGTGCGCTCGGTCCCGGCGACCCACACGAGCAGCGCCGTCGCGCTCAACCAGCTGCTGCGCGTCATCGGGACGGCGGTCGGCAGCGCGGTCAGCACGACGGCCCTGGCCGCCGCGACGCCCGCCGGCGCCGCCTACCCGCAGCAGTTCGGGTACACCGTGGCGTCGTTGATCTCGGTGGGTTGCTTCGTCGTGGCCGGGATCATCGTCACGGCCCTCGTCTCGCGCCGCGCGTACGACGCGTCCGCGGACCCGGTGGCCGCGGCCGCGCGCGGTGCGGCCGGGCCGCGGTGATCCGCCCCGTCCGACCCCGCACAGGTCAACCCGCACAGGAGGTGCGTACCCATGACGTACGACGTGATCATCGTCGGCGCCGGCTCGGCCGGTGGTGTGCTGGCCGCTCGGCTCTCCGAGGACCCGGACCGATCGGTCCTGCTCGTCGAGGCCGGACCCGACTACCCGGACTTCGCGACGTTGCCGGACGAGCTGAAGATCGGCCTGGGCACGGGCCACATGAACCTGGTCTCGCTGGCCCACAACTGGGACTACCCCGCGAAGGGGTCGGCCCTCGGCGGTGAGCTGCGCGTCCCAGCGGGCAAGGTCACCGGTGGGTCCAGCGCCATCAACGGCCAGCTGTGGATCCGCGGGCTGCCGGCCGACTACGACCGCTGGGCGGAGGAGGGCAACGACCTGTGGAGCTACGAGCAGCTCCTGCCCTACTTCAAGCGCTCCGAGAACGACCTGGACCGCTCCGGTGAGTACCACGGCAAGGGCGGGCCGATCACCAACTACCACTGCGACAAGGACACCTGGCTGCCCACGACCACGGCCTTCGCCGAGGCCTGCGTCGCGGCCGGGTACAAGGAGTTCACCGACGCGAACAGCCCGGACTCCAACGGGGTGGGGCCGTGCCCGTACAACAACCCCGGGAAGATCCGGATCAGCACGTCGCTGGGCTACCTCGCCCCGGCACGGGAGCGGCCGAACCTGACGATCATGCCCGAGGCGCTCGTGCATCGCGTGGTGTTCGAGGGCAGGCGGGCCGTCGGCGTCGAGGTCGAGCGGGACGGCGACGTCGAGGTCCTCGGGGGCGCCGAGGTCATCGTGAGCGCCGGAGCGATGGGTTCGCCGCAGGTGTTGCTCCGCTCCGGTGTCGGGCCGGCGGAGGAGCTGACCGAGGTCGGCATCCCGGTCGTCCACGACCTGCCCGGCGTCGGGCGGAACCTGATGGACCACACCGCGATCAGCATCACCTACCGCACCGTCCCCGAGGTCCAGCCCGGCCCCGACGACCCCTACGGGCAGGCGTTCCTGCGCTACACCTCGAAGTCCGCCAGGTACGAGACGGACATGTTCATCCGGCTCGTGCAGGTCGAGGACACACTGACCTTCTTCACCGGCACCTACGCGCCCCTGACGACGGGCTCGGTGCGGGTGCGCAGCGCCGACCCGCGGGTCGACCCGATCATCGACTTCCGGTACCTGTCGGACCCGTTCGACCTCGAACGCGTCGTCGAGACCGTGCGGCTCAGCGTGGCGCTCGCCGAGCACCCCAGCATGGCCGAGTACCTCCGGGAGCGGCTGGTCCCGGTGGACGACGCGGCGCTCGCCTCGGACGCCGCGCTCGCGGAGTGGATCCTGCGCAACATCGACTCGGCCAAGCACATCACGTCGAGCTGCCGCATGGGCCCGGCATCGGACCCCGGTGCCGTGGTGGACCAGTACGGCCGGGTCCACGGCGTCGCCGGGCTGCGCGTGATCGATGCGTCCGTCATGCCTCGCCCCACCCGCGGCAACACCAACGCGACGACCATCGCGATCGCGGAGCGCATGTCGGACCTGATCAAGGGCGGTGACACCGGTCACGTGCCGGCGTAACCGATGTTCTTGGGCGAAGCGACCCGCTCGCGGAGCCTCGACGTGCGTAGTTCTCTGCGATGCGATGGAGCAGACAGTGACCGAGAACGCATTCGTCGTCCTCTTGTCCGACGGGCACACCGGTGCCCTGATGCACGTCGACGACGCCTTCTTCAGCGCGGGGGTGTGATGGCGCCGCAGGCACGGCGGCTGGCCGGCCGGACCGCGATCGTGACCGGCGCGGCGGGCGGGATCGGGGCCGCCACGGCCGCGCTGCTGGCCGAGCACGGGGCGAACGTCGTGGTCACCGACATCGACGTCGCGCGGGGACGCGCGGTGGCGGCGGCGTGCGGGGCGGGCTTCGTCGAGCACGACGTGACCTCGGCGGACGACTGGGCGGTCACCGTCGCGGTGACGCTGGAGCGCTTCGGCGGGCTGGACGTGCTGGTCAACAACGCAGGCGGGACGTTCGGCCGGCGCGGATCACTGGAGGAGACGACGCGGGAGGACTACGACTACGTCGTAGCGGTCAACCTCACCGGGGTCTGGCTCGGCATGCAGGCCGTCATCGCGCCGATGCGGGAGCGGGGCGGCGGGTCGATCGTGAACATCTCGTCGCTGGCCGGGATGCTCGGCTTCCCCGCCATGGCGGCCTACACGGCCGCCAAGTGGGGGGTCCGCGGGCTCACCAAGTCGACCGCGACCGAGCTGGGCGCGGACCGCATCCGCGTCAACTCGATCCACCCCGGCTTCACCGCGTCGCGGGTGGAGTCCGCGGCCACCACCACGGAGGAGATCGCCACCACGGGCGGCTTCCGCGGCGCCCACGTGCCGTTGGGCCGGGCCGGTCTGGCCGAGGACCTCGCGCGTGCGGTCCTCTACCTCGCGAGCGACGACAGCAGCTACGTCACCGGTGCGGAGCTCGTCGTGGACGGCGGTGCGATGGTGAGCCCGATGGTCCCCGCCACGGTGTCGTGAGAGCGACCGACCTGGCGCTCACCGGGTTCGCGGGCAACAGCTTCGCCGTCACCGGTGGCAGCAGCGGGATCGGCCTCGCCGTGACGCGGCTGCTGGCGGGGGCCGGGGCCCGGGTCGTGGCCGGGGACCGGGACGAGGGAGCGCTGGCCGCGCTCGAGGCCACCGCCGGAGGCCTCGACATCGTCCCGGTCCACCTGGACGTCACCGACGAGTCCGGGGTGGCCGCGTTCGCCGACATCGCGGCCGCGCGCGGCGACCTCCGCGGCGCAGTCACCGCCGCCGGAGTCTCGCCGGATCGCGCCCTGCTCGAGATGCCGGTCGACGAGTGGGAGGGGGTGCTGCGGATCAACCTCACGGGCACCTTCCTGGTCACTCGCGCGATGGCTCGGGCGCTGACCGCCGTGGGCGGGGGCGCGCTCGTGACCATCGCGTCCGCCGCGCCGCACCGTGGCACGCCGGGGCTGGGGCACTACAACGCCGCCAAGGCAGGGGTGGGCGGGTTGACCCGGACGCTCGCCCGCGAGCTCGGGCCGTGCGGGGTGCGGGTCAACTCCGTCGCACCGGGGGCGGTGGACACTCCTCTCTTCCGGGCCCGGCAGGCGGCGAAGGGGCTGGCCGGCGGTCAGATCCCGCTCGGCCGGATCGGGGAGCCGGCCGACCTGGCCTGGTGCATCGCGTTCCTGCTGGCGGAGCAGAGCTCCTGGATCACCGGGCAGACCGTGCACGTCAACGGCGGCACCTTGATGCCGTGACGACGTCCTCGGCAGACCCCACCGGTGGCCGACGGCGCCTGGGCGCACTCGGCCGCAGGCTGGTGGTCGACACGCGCCCCCTGGCGGTGCCCGCGTTCCGGCGCCAGCTGCTCGGCCAGGGCACGGCGTACACCGGCTCGATGATCACCAACGTGGCCGTGGCGGTGGAGGTCTACGACCTGTCCCGGTCGACGCTCGCGGTGGGCATGGTCGGATTGGCCGGGCTGCTGCCGCTGCTGCTCTTCGGGATCTACGGCGGTTCGATCGCCGACGCCGTGGACCGGCGCACGCTCTACCTGATCGCGTCCGTGGTGGGTTGGCTGGTCACGCTCGGACTGCTCGCCCGCACGATGCTCGGCGTGGGCGGGGTGCCGACGATCCTCGGCCTCGTCGCGCTCCAGGCCGCGGCCTTCGCGCTGTCCACCGCTGTGCGCGGGGCGATCGTCCCGCGGCTGGTCGACGAGCATCTGGTCGCCTCCGCCAACACCCTGGTCTTCACGATGACCAACATCGGGATCGTGGTCGGCCCCCTGGTCGCCGGCCTCCTGGTGGTGGGAGGCCACTTCGCCGAGGCCTACGCCGTCGACGCGGTGCTGTTCACCGGCGCCCTCTACGCCGCGGTCCGGCTGCCCCGGCTGCCGCCGCTCGGCGAGACCCGCCGAGCCGGGCTGCGCGCCATCCGCGACGGCCTGGCCTACGTCCGGCTGCGCCCGGTGCTGATCATGTCCTTCGTCGTCGACCTGGTCGCCATGACCCTGGCCATGCCCAAGGCCCTCTTCCCGGCCGTCGCCGACGAGCGGTGGGGCGGGCAGGTCGGGCCGCTGTACGCCGCGATCGCCATCGGTGCCATCGGGGCAGGGATGGCGTCGGGCTGGGTCGGGCGGGTGGTCCGGCAGGGTCGGGCCCTCACACTCGCCGTCGTCGTCTGGGGGCTCGCGATCGGGCTCGCCGGTCTCGCGGGCCCGCTGTGGGTGGCCGTCGCCCTGCTGGCGCTGGCCGGAGCCGCGGACTTCGTCAGCGGGGTCTACCGGCTCACGATCCTGCAGAGCCACGGCAGCGACGAGTTCCGCGGCCGGCTCCAGGGGATCCTGGTGGTGGTCTCGGCCGGCGGCCCGCGGCTGGGCGACCTGCGGGCCGGCGCCGCCGCCGAGTTCACCGGAACGCTGCTGAGCTGGGTCGGGGGCGGCCTGCTGTGCGCCGTGCTGATCGCGCTGGCCGGCCGGCTCGTGCGGCCCTTCTGGGACTACCGCGCGCCCGTGAGCGCGGCGGCCGGTTCCGACCGCTCCGCGTCCCGACCACGATGAGGTGCTGCGAATGACTGATCAACCGGGCCGGATCATGCGCATGATCTACGGCGTCGTGGACGAGCAGGCGGCGCTCGAGGTGGCGGACTGGTTCGGCCGGCTGCTGGACATCACCGACTGGGAGCGGGTCGCGCCGACCGGCGACACCGCCGCCGAGAGCGCGCTTGTGTCGGCCTCCGCCGGGATCGAGTACCAGTTCCCGGCCGCCTCCACGGGCTTCCGCGCACTGGTCTTCGGGGTTGCCGACCTGGGCGAGACGTGCGCGCGGCTGGCGGGGCGCGGCCGCGCGGCGACGACGATCGAGGCCGCGGGCGCCGGTGGCGCCCCGGTCGCGATGGCCACGCTGCGCGAGCCTGTGGGCGGCATCGACCTGCATTTGTGCGCGCTCCCGGCGGACGCCGTCGTCGTGGGTCGCGAGGGGCGGCGGAACGTGGGCCGGATCGACCACGCGGTCTTCCTGCACGAGGGGTTCGACGAGCTGGTGCGCGCCCGGGCGGAGCTGCGGGAGGTCCTGGCCATCGAGGACTGGGACGACTACGGCACGCTGGAGAAGCAGGGCATCCGCGTGCAGGTCTCGTGGGGGAGCGGCATCGAGCTGCTGTGCCCCGTCCGTTCCGGGACGGTCTTCACGGAGATGATCGCGGAACGCGGGATGCAGCTCGCCTCCATGGTCATCGGCGTGCAGGACCTCGACGCCGCGATGGCACGGTCGGCCGAACTCGGCCGCCCGCTCACCGAGACGACGTTCGACCCCGCGCCGCCGCAGGGCCTCGTCGACCGCTTCGAGGTGAGCCGCGAGGTCCACATCGGCCCGTTCGCGGGGGAGAAGGTCGTGCTGGGCGAGTTCAAGGATCGGACCTGACGGCCGGCCCTTCGGGGGCACAGGCAGCGGGTGAATCTGAGTCACAGTGCGGGGCGACCTTCGTCGTCGACCTCGGCCCGGCTCCCGCCCAGGATCGCAACGGGCTCCCGGGGTACCGGGACCGAGCACGTGAAGGAGCGAGCGGATGAGCGACGACCCCACCACGGCGGAGGAGCGCGCCGAACGCGGCCGGGCGCTGATGGTCGACATGCTCGGCGAGGAACTGGTCGACCGCATCGCCCAGCGCAACACGATCGCCCCGAACTGGCAGCGGTGGACGACCGAGGTGCTGTTCGGCGACCTGTGGCAGGACGCCACCCTGTCGCTGAAGACCCGCAGCATGATCACGATCGCGGCGCTGCTCCCCACCACCCGCGCTCGTGAGCTGGAGAACCACATCCGCGCCGCGATCGACGCCAACGGCGTGTCGGTCGAGGAGGTGCTGGCCGTGATCCAGCACGTCGGGTTCTACGCGGGGTGGCCGTCGGTCGGCGAAGCCCTCTCCATCGTGGACCGGATCATCGCCGAGAAGACGTCGGCGGAGGTCTGAGATGACCGCACCCGCACCGCTCGCGCCGGTCACCGCCGAGCAGGCCGCTCCGCCGGTCGCCGAACTCTTCGCGGAGTTCGCCCGGACCGGGGCCGCCGTTCCGCCGGTGTACCGGATGCTGGCGCACTCTCCGCGGATGCTCCAGGCATGGCACGGCTTCGCCGCCCCGCTGCGCGCCCCCGGCGACCTGCCGGCCGACGTCAAGGAGCTCGCGATCCTGCGGGCCGCCCACGTGACGGGATCCGCGCGCCAGTGGCGCCATCACCTCCCGCCGGCCGCGGCCGCCGGGGTCACCCCGGCGCAGATCGAGGCCGTGCAGAACGATCCCGAGTCCCTCGACGGGGCGGCCGGGGCCGCCGTGGCGCTGGCCGGCGCGTTGTGCGACGGCACGGATGCCACGACCGCGCTCGCCCGCGCCCGGGAGTCGCTCGGTGACGCCCTCGCCGTCGAGGTCGTCGTGACGATCACCTACTACCGCTGCCTGGCCGGCCTGGTCGGCGCCTTCGGCCTGACGTGAGCACGCGCAGCGCGCACAGCACGGTGGCCGCAGTGCACAGCGACATCGATCTGGTCCTGACGACGACCCGCTCGGTCCGCAAGCGGATGGACCTCGACCGCCCGGTCGACCGGGACGTGGTCGAGGAGTGCCTCGACCTCGCGCTGCAGGCGCCGAGCGGGGCGAACCGGCAGGACTGGGCGTTCGTCGCCGTGGACGATCCCGCGGTGAAGGCCGGCGTATCCGCGGTCTACCGGGCGGCGTTCGTGGACCACTACGGCACCCGGTCCCGCCCGAGCGCGGCCGGCGAGCGCCTGCCGAAGGGCGTGTGGGAGTCGGCGCACCAGCTGGCCGACACGATGCACCGCGTCCCCGTCCTGATGATCCCGGTGCGGCACTCGGTTCCGCCGCAGGAGCGCGCGGGGCAGGCGTCGTGGTGGGCCTCGATCCTGCCCGCGGCGTGGAGCTTCATGCTGGCCGCGCGCTCGCGAGGTCTGGTGACCTCCTACACCGCCCGCGGCTGCGACCGCGAGCAGGAGCTGGCCGAAGTCCTCGGGCTGGAGTACCCGGGCACCACCCAGGCCGGGATCATCGCCGTCGGTCATCCCGACCACCAGGTCTTCAGGGCCGCGCGCCGGCGTCCGCTCGCCGAGGTCCTGCGCTGGAACCGGGAGGACTGCGATGGCTGAGTCGAGCGGGCCGCTGAGCGGCTACCGGATCCTCGACCTCAGCTCGGTGATCATGGGGCCGTACGCGACCCAGATCCTCGCCGACCTCGGCGCGGACGTGATCGTCGTGGAGAGCGCGACGGGCGACACGAACCGGATCATGAGCGCCGGTGCCGTCGCGGGGCTGGGCGGGATCGCGCTCAACATCTCCCGCAACAAGCGCAACGTCGCCCTGGACCTCAAGGAGCCGCAGGCGCGCGAAGCGGTGCTCAGGCTCGCCGCCACCTGCGATGCCGTGGTCACGAACCTGCGCCCGAAGTCGCTGCGGAGCCTGCGGCTGACCTACGCGGACATCGCCGAGGTCCGCCCCGACATCGTCTACTGCCAGGCCGCCGGTTTCGCCAGCGACAGCCCACGGGCGGACGACCCCGCCTACGACGACGTCATCCAGGCCGCGAGCGGTGTGGCGGACCTGTTCGGCCGGGTCATGGGCCGGCCGGGTCTCGCGCCGACGATCATGGCGGACAAGGTGTGCGGGCTGACGATCGTCTACGCCGTGCTCGCGGCCCTGCTGCAGCGCGAGCGGGACGGCCGCGGCCAGCAGATCGAGGTGCCGATGGTCGAGACCATGTCGGCCTTCATGCTGGTCGAGCACGGGGCCGACGCGGTGTCCGCGGGTGGTGCCCCCGGCTACAAGCGCATCCTCACGCCCAACCGCCGCCCCCAGGAGACCGCGGACGGCTGGATCCACATCCTCCCGTACACCTCGGCGCACTACGAGACGATCTTCTCCGTCGGTGGGCGGGACGACCTGGCAGGCGACCCGCGGTACGCGGACCTGCGGGCCTGCATCGTCAACTCGGACTTCCTCTACGAGGCCGTCCAGTCCGTCACCCCGCTGTTCACCACGGCGGAGTGGCTTCAGGTCTGCGAGCGCAACGGCATCCCGTCGACACCGGTGACCACCCTCGAGGAACTGGTCGACCGGCTGCCGGTGGCCGAGCACCCGGTCGCCGGCCCGTACCGCTCGATCCCCGCGCCGGTCCGCTTCTCGAGCGGGCCCACCACGATCCGTCGGCACGCCCCGCTGCCCGGTGAGCACACCCGCGAGGTCCTCACCGAGATCGGTCTCGACCCGGCGGTCGTCGACCGGATCGCCGGACCCGCCGCGGACCCGGAGCCCATCGACATCCCGATCTCCACCCGAGCCGACGCCACCGCTGCCGTCCTCACGAAGGAGCACTGACCGACCATGCGCCCCCAGGACTTCGACGCCTACAAGGACCGCTACGAGACCGCGACCCTGGAGCGCACCCCGGAGGGTGTGCTGACGGTGACGATCCACGAGCCGGGCAACCCGGAGCAGTCGATCGACTACGGCGCCCGGCCCATCGACTGGCACGCGCCGCTCGTCGAGTGGTCCTACCTGTTCCAGGACATCTCCCGCGATCTCGAGAACGAGGTGGTCATCGTGACCGGCGCGGGGAACCGGTTCACCGGCCACCATCGGCTCGCCCACGTCGAGGGCCACGAGGGCGTCTTCGTCCCCGACGACGAGACCGGCGCCGCCGCGGTCGGCCGCGTCCCGGCGGTGGACATCCACGACTGGGACTGGATCCGGAGCGCGGTCGCCCAGATGCAGATGAACATCCTCAACATCGAGTGCCCGGTCATCGGTGCCGTCAACGGACCCGCGCTGTCGCACGCGGACCTGGTCGTGCAGAGCGACATCGTCATCTGCACGCCGGAAACCGTGTTCGCCGACCAGCCGCACTTCGAGTCCGGCATGTTCGCGCCGGGCGACAGCGTCGCGCTCATCTGGCCGGAGCTCCTCGGGGTCAACCGAGGCCGCTACTTCCTGCTCACCGGACAGCGCATCGAAGCCAAGCAGGCCCTCGACCTGGGCGTGGTCAGCGAGATCGTCGATCGCGCGAACCTGCTGCCCCGCGCCAACGAGCTCGCCGCGATGATCCTGGAGCGACCGCGCCTCGTCCGCCGCTACGCGCGTCAGATCATGGTGCACGCGCAGCGCCAGAAGATGCTCGACCACATCGGCTACGGCCTCGCGCTCGAGGGTCTGACGGTCATGGGCCGTCGGCTGGACAGGTGACCGCGACGACGGCACGACCGGCGGCGGCGCCGTCCGCGGTGGTGGACCGGCTCGCCCTCGACGACCCCGGCCCGGCGACGCCGCAGCTGCGGGAGCTCCGCCTGCAGGCCCGCGCCTTCGCCGCGAATGCGCGGGCGGCTGGTCGCTTCGAGCCGATGTGCGACTCGTGGCACGCAGGCTGGGACCCCGACTTCAGCCGGCTGCTCGCGAAGCAGGGTTGGGTCGGCATGACGCTCCCGACCGAGTACGGGGGTGCCGGGCGCACCGCGGTCGAGCGGTACGTCGTCGTCGAGGAGCTGCTTGCGGCGGGTGCGCCGCTGGCCGCCCACTGGGCCGCCGACCGGCAGATGGGCCCGTCGATCCAGCGCCTCGGGACCGCCGCGCAGCGCGCCCGCTGGCTGCCGCCGATCGCGCGCGGCGAGTGCAGCTTCGCCATCGGGATGAGTGAGCCGGACTCGGGGTCGGACCTGGCATCGGTGCGCACCCGCGCGCAGCGCACGGACGACGGCTGGCGCCTGAACGGGGCGAAGGTCTGGGTGACCGGTGGCTACCACGCCGACGCCCTGCTCGTCCTCGCGCGCACCGCGCCGCACGATCCCGCACAGCGGCACGCCGGGCTCTCCCAGCTGCTGGTGCCGGCGAACACCCCCGGGGTCACGGTCCGGCCGATCCGCTCGCTGCTGGGCCCCCAGCACCTCGCCGAAGTGATCTTCACCGACGTCGTCCTGCCGGCCGATGCCCTGCTCGGCGTCGAGGGGCAGGGCTGGGCGCAGGTCACGGCGGAGCTGGCCGTCGAGCGCGCCGGGCCGGAGCGGTTCCTGTCCACCTTCCCGCTGGTGGAACTGGCCGTGTCGGCGGCGTGCCGCAGCGGCGACCGATCGGCGCTGGCGCTGGCGGGTGATGTGCTCGCCCAGCTCTGGACCTTGCGCCGGATGTCGTTCCGAGTGGCCGCCAGGCTCGATCGCGGCCGCTCCGCGGAGGTACCCGCAGCCCTGGTCAAAGAGCTCGGCACCCGGTTCGAGGTGGAGAGCGTGGACGTCGCCCGGCGGCTGCTGGGTGTCGAGCCGGACGCGTCGTCGGCCGACCCCGCCGCGCGCCTCCTCGGGCAGGCCCTCCGCAGCCTGCCCGCCTTCACCCTCCGAGGCGGGACGAACGAGATCCTGCGCGGGCTCATCGCGCGTGGACTGAGGACGGCATGACGACGGCATCCGACGAGCACAGCACCGCACTGCTCGAGCAGGTCACCCGCGAGATGCTCGACGACGTGGCCGGCGCCCTGGAGCCCGGCGAGATCGACCGGCCCCTCCTCCGGGTGTTCACCGAGGCGGAGCTGTTGCGCCTCGGGGTGCCGGAGGACGCAGGCGGCAGCGGCGGCGGTGTCCGCGAGGCAAGCACGGTCGTCCGGCTCGCGGCCGAGTACGCCGCGCAGGTCCCGGTCGCCGAGGGGCTGGTGGCGGCCTGGCTGCTGGCGGCCGCCGGGCTGCCGCTGCCCGACGGTGTGCTGACCTCCTCGGCGCACGTCGGGGGCGGGCCGCTGGTCGAGGGCCGGCACACCGGTCCGCTGCGCCGGGTCGCCTACGGCCGGCACGCCGACCACGTGGTCGCCCTGCTCCCGACGGAGGACGGCCACGCCGTCGTCGACGCTCCCGTGGCCGGGGCCGAGGTGGTCCACGGCGCGGATCTCGCCGGGGAGCCGCGCGACGAGATCACCCCGGTCCGCGTGCGGGTCACCCCGGTGAGCGAGGCCGTCGCGCGCCGAGCCCTGCTGCTGGCCCGGCTGCACGCTGCGTCGACCATCGCCGGCGCCGCGTCCCGGGCGACCGCGCTCGCCGTGCGGCACGCCGGGGAGCGGGTGCAGTTCGGCCGGCCGCTGGCCGCGTTCCAGGCCATCCAGCAGCAGCTGGCCCAGGCAGCGGCGGAGGCGGCAGCCGCGCGGTGCGCGGCCGCGGAGGCCGTCGTCGCCGTCGCCGCCGTTGACGAGGACGCCGAGCATGGCGGTGATCTCGTGCTCGCCGAGCTCGCCGTCTCCGCGGCCAAGCTGCGGTGCAACCGAGCGGCCGGGCTCGTCTCGGCGGTCACGCACCAGGTGCACGGGGCGATCGGCGTCACCCTCGAGCACGCGCTGCACCGCAGCACGACCCTGATGCTGGCGCGACGTGACGAGCTGGGCGCGGACGTCGATCTGGGGGCGGCGCTCGTCGGCGCGGTGGCCCGGCGGATCGCGGCGTCCCCCGAGTCCGGGCTCTGGCCGGCGCTGGCGGGATGAGGCAGACGGGATGAGCGGGATGACGGATGCGGGTCTGCGCTACGCGGTGGACGGTGCGATCGCCACGATCACGCTGGACCGCCCGGAGCGCAAGAACGCGTTCACCCTGGACACGATCGACGCCTGGGTGGACGCGCTGCACGCGGCAGCGGCGGACGACGGGGTTCGGGTCGTGGTGCTCGCGGCCACGGGCGACGTCTTCTGCGCGGGGATCGACCTGGACGCGTTCGCCGAGGTCGAGCCCACGCCGCTGGCGCGCAAGGAGGTGCTGACCAGGCGCATCCACCGGGTCGCCCTCGCGCTCGACGAGCTGGACAAGCCGACGATCGCCGCGGTCAACGGGGCGGCCGTCGGTGCGGGCATGGACATGGCGCTGCTGTGCGACATGCGGATCGCCGCCCGCTCGGCGCGGTTCTGCGAGGCCTACATCAAGGTCGGGCTGGTCCCCGGCGACGGCGGCGCGTGGCTCCTGCCCCGCCTCGTCGGACCGGGCAAGGCGATGGAGCTGCTGCTCACCGGCGCCTGGGTCGACTCGGCGGAGGCCGAGCGGCTCGGCATCGTCAACACCGTCGTCGAGGACGCGGACCTCCCCGCGGCCACCGCGGGCCTCGCCGCGCGGATCGCCGGCGCGCCGCCGGTGCAGGTCGCCATGATCCGCAGGCTCGTCCGCCAGTCCGGCTCGATCGACCTGCGCACCCACTTCGACCTGGTGTCCTCGCACGCCGGCATCGTCGGGGCGATCAACGACGCCGCCCGGGACGCCCGGTCCTGAGGCTCCGGCAGCCTGCAGGGGTCAGCCGTCGAGCCGCTTCTGGCACTCCAGGAGGAACTCGATCACGTCCGCGTTGAACTCCGCGGCGTTCTCGATGTGCGGCAGGTGCCCGCAGTCGTCGTACACGCGCAGCCGCGAGTCCGGGATGCGGGCGGCGATCTCGTCGGCGTAGCCGGGTTCCCGCAGCTTGTCGTCGGCGCCGGCGATGACGAGCGTCGGCACCCTGATGTTCTCGTACGGGGTCCGGTCGGGCTGGCCGATGGCCTGTCGCGGTGGCGTCAGCGGCGAGCGGAACCGCGCGGCCGCGGTCGCCTCCCACTGACCGGGCCGGATGCTCGACTCGTAGCGCCGGCGGATGTACTCCTCGTCGGCGGCCCACTTCGGGTCGTGGAAGAACACCTCGACCAGGCGGCGCATGGCCTCGGGAGTGCACTCGTAGTCCACGGTCGCGGCCCGCGCCTCGTTGGCGGGGACGAAGCCGCCGCCGGCGGACAGCACCATGGCCTGGATCGGCAGGACGGGGTCGTCGGTGGCGGCGATGCGGGAGAGCACGCTGCCGCCCATCGAGCTGCCCACGAAGAAGGCGGCCGGGACGTCGATGGTCTCGAGGAAGCGGGCCATGTGCCGGAAGCGCCGGCCGCTGCCGGTCTCGAAGTCGTAGATCTTGTCCGTGCCGCCGAAGCCCAGCCAGTCCGGTGCGATCACGTGGAAGTGCTGCGCGAGCGCGTCGATCGTGTACTCCCACGAGAGCTCGCCGCAGGCGCCGTACTCGCCGCTGTGCAGCAGGACGACGGGGTGCCCGGAGCCGGCCTCGAGGTAGTGGGTGCGGATGTCGTCGACCCGGACGTACCGGGAGCGGACAGCGGCGGACATGATGCTCACGATCGATCTCCTCGTCGACGGGCGTGTCAGCGTCGTCCGCACGCCTCCCGCGCGACAGGACGGATGTCGCCGGCCGCTGTGACTCCGATACCTGTCCGGGTACCTGTCCGGCGGATGCGGGGGAGCAGGTAACTCAGCTCACTTCGGCCCGTGACGCCGGTCGTAGCCCCTGCCCGGCGCGACCGCGACCATCGTCGGCGTCGTCGCCAGCAGCGACGTCGACCACTCTCGTCAGCTCTGACGTTCGCGGCGCGCCCGTGACGTCGTGAAAGGGGCCATCGTGCACAGCGATCGCCGAAAGCTCCGGGCCTGGGGCGCAGAGGTCACGATCGCGGACACCGGCTCGACCGCGGACCCGACTCCGCCGGTCGTCGTGCTGCACGGCGAGGAGGGCCCCGACACCGTTCGCGCCCTCGTCGACCGGCTGTCCGAGTCGAGCCGCGTGCTCACGATCACCCACCCCGGCTTCGACCGTCGAGGGCGGGTGCCCGGGGTGGATCGCCCTCAGGAGCTCGCGTACCTGTACCTCGACCTGCTCGACGACCTCGGCATCGTCGAGTGCTCCCTGGTCGGCGCCTCGCTGGGGGCATGGGTCGCGCTCGAGGCCGCGGTCATGGAGCCGCGCCGGTTCACCTCGCTGACGGTGATCTCGCCGGTGGGGGCGAAGTTCAACGGACGCACCGACCGCAGCTTCGCCGAGGTGCTGGTGGCCGCACCCGACACCATCCGCGACACCCTCTACGCCGACGGCGAGCTCGACCCCTGGCGGGGACGGATGTCCACCGAGGACGTCATCGAGCGCGCGGAGTACCGCGAGTCGTTCATGCACTACGTGTGGGAGCCCTACCTGCACAACCCGCGCCTGCCCGGGCTCCTGCCCCGGATCACCGCCCCGGTGCTGGTCATCGCCGGGGACGAGGACGGGCTCGTCGACCAGGACTACTACGAGTCGCTCGCGAACTGCTTCCCGGACGCGCAGCTGGAGCGGGTGGCGGGCGCCGGCCACTACCCGGAGATCGAGAAGCCGACCGAGACCGCCGAGCTGATCACCAAGTTCTCGGCCGGCAACGCCCCGGCGTTGGCGGCCACCGCCGGAAGGGACACCCAGTAGTGCAGACCTGGTATTTCAGCGAGTGCCCGTACCCGGCCCTGCCGGATCCCGACACCTACGACTCGATCAGGGTCTCGCTGCCCAACAAGAACTTCGACCCGGTCGTCGGCGCCGGGTTGTACGACATGTACCTCGACCTGTGGCAGCAGGCCGACGAGCAGGGCCTGAACGTGATGACGAACGAGCACCACGCGACGGCGACCTGCATCGTGCCGGCCACCCCGCTGATGGCGGCGATCCTCGCGCGCACCACGAAGAAGGCCCGCATCCTGATCCTGGGCAACCCGATCGCCAACCGGCGGGATCCGCTGCGCATCGCCGAGGAGATGGCGATGATCGACGTGCTGTCCAAGGGACGGCTCGAGGTGGGGTTCGTCCGCGGCGTGCCGTTCGAGGTGCTGCCGGCCAACAGCCGGCCGACGGGCATGCACGAGCGCATGTGGGAGGCCCACGACCTGATCCTCAAGGCCTGGGACGAGCACGAGGGACCGTTCTCGTGGGAGGGGACCTGGCACCACCGGTACGTCAACATCTGGCCGCGGCCCTACCAGCAGCCGCGGCCGCCGGTCTGGGTGACCGGGACGAGCCCGAGCAGCATCCCGCCGATCGCGCAGCGCGGGCACACCATGGCGTGCTTCGTCACCGGCTGGGACATGACCAAGAAGCTCTACGACAGCTACCGCGAGACCTACACGGCGACGAACGGCGTGGAGTGCCCGGCGGACCGGCTGGCCTACGGGGTGCAGGTGTTCGTGGGCGAGACCGAGGCCCAGGCGCGGGTGGGGGCGGAGAAGCTGCGCTGGTACTTCGACGCGAACAAGGTGCCTCCGTACCTCGCGCAGCCGCCGGGGTACACCGCACCTGCGCGGCTGGCGATGATCGGCACGTCGACGGCGCCGGTGCCGCAGGCCCGGCAGGCCAAGAACCAGAGCCTGGACTGGATGATCGAGAAGGGCGTGCTCTTCGCGGGCACCCCGGACCAGGTCGTCGACCAGATCCGGCGCTTCCACGACGCGGTCGGCGGCTTCGGCCACATCCTGATGATGGGCCACGCCGGACCGATGGGGTTCAAGGAGACCTCGCGGAGTCTCGAGCTCTACGCCACGGAGGTGGCCCCCCGCCTGGGGGAGCTCGCCTCGGTCTGAATCGTGCCGTCGCCGGACCGCGGGAAGCACGGTCCGGCGACGTGCCCCACGTCCGCGTGCTGGGTCAGGATCGGCGGAAGGATGCTGGACATGCGTCTCGCCCAGGGACAGGATCCTCGTGTCGGCACGGTGGAACGCAACCGGCCGACGAACGGCAGTGGAAGGGGCGCGATGGCAGCGGGCACCCTGCACGAGCAGGACTCGGGTGTGCGGGCTGCGTGGAACGACAGCTTCCTGGGGCAGTTGCCGGGCAGCGATCTGCGCAGCGAGCTGCTGGCGGAGTCGGTCGTCTCGACGTTCGCCGCGGGTCATCTGGTGCACGAGACCGACTACCAGTGGCTCACCGAGCCGCACCCGGTGAGCCTCGTGGTCGAGGGTGTCTTCCGCGGTTACCTGCGGAGCCCGAGCGGTCGGCAGGCGACGTTGCAGTACATGCGACCGGGTGATGTCTGGGGCCTGGTCCGGACCTTGAGCGAGAGCCCCGCCTTCGAGCAGCGGCTGATGTTCCAGGCGCTCGTGCCCTCCCGGGTGCTGATGATCCGCGGCTCCCGCTTCATGAGCGCGGTCCAGGCCAACCCGTCGGTGGCCCTGGCGCTTGCACGGGAGCTGTGCCGAGTGGTCATGCTCCGCACGAGCGCGCTGGAGGCCAGCGTCTTCGCCGACACCTCCACCCGGATCGCGCAGCACATCTCGCAGCTGGCGGTGAAGGACCCGGGGACCGGGCTGCCCACAGTCTGGCTGTCCCAGCAGGAGCTGGCCGATGCCGTCGGCACCGTGCGCGAGGTCGTCACCCGGATCATCGCCCAGTTCCGCTCCCGGGGCATCGTCCGCTACTCCGGGCGAAAGCTGGAGATCCTGGATGCGACCGCGCTCGGCCACGAGGCCGAGATCGAATGAGCGATCACTCGTGACCCGGGTGGGCCGCGGGGCACCTGATGAAAGCGATCGACGTCCACGGCCACTGCGTGCCGCGTGTGTTCCTCTCCGAGATCGCCGGGACCCGTGCCTTCGGCACCGCAGTGGAGCAGGTCGGCGGCAGCTGGATCGTGCAGCTGCCGGGCGCGCCGGCGCTGCGGCCGATCGCCGGCGTGATGCTCGACGGGCCGGAGCGGATCGACTGGATGGCGGACCAGGGGCTCGCGCACCAGATCGTGGCCCCGTGGCTGGACGTGCAGGGCCAGGAGCTGCCCGCCCCGCTCGGGCGGGACTGGGCAGCTCTGCTCAACGACGCGCTCGCGACATCCGTCGGGGACTCGGACGGGTTGCTCTCCGCCCACGCGACCGTTCACCTGGGCGATGCGGAGGCCGCGGCGACTGAGCTGCGGCGCGCCGTCACGCAGCTCGGCATGCGCGGGGTCATGATTCCCTGCTCGCCTCCCGGCGTCCCCCTGTCCGATCCCGCCAGAGATCCGCTCTGGGCGGCGGCGACCGATCTCGGCACCCCGGTCGTCCTGCACGCGACGACCTCGTCCGGCGCGGCCGGCCTGCTGGCCGGGCACCCGGCGCTGCGCGGGCTCTACGCGCGCAACATCGAGACCACCCTGGTGACGGCGGAGCTGCTGGTGACCGGGGTGCTGGACCGCTTCCCGGACCTGCGCCTCGTCGCCGTCCACGGCGGCGGCATGCTGCCGTACCAGGCGGGACGCTTCGCCCAGGACCACCCGCGCCGGGGCGAGCGCCCGGTGCCGGAGCTCCTGCGGGCCCTCTACTACGACACGGTCCTGATGACCGCACCCGCGCTGCGCTTCCTGCACCAGGTCGTCGGGCCGAACCGGATCATGCTCGGGTCCGACTTCGGGGCCACGGCACGCGAACGGGCCGGCGTCCGGGTGGCCGCAGCGGTGGAGGAGTCCGCCGGCTCGCCGGCCGAGCTCGAGGCCGTCCTCGCCGGCACCGCGCGCTCCGTCTTCACCGCCCGTCCGGTGTGAGCCGGGATCGGACGGGCCGACCCACGTCCGCCCGCAAGGCAACCTAGCTCACCCGGCGGGGCGACCGCGGTCCTCGGCGGGATCCTGCCACGGGACCACGCTTGTCCGGGACAGGGGACGGACCGGCGCGATCCGCGGTTCCACCGACCCGCCCCCGATCGGTGACGTGAGAACGGGGTGGGGACATGGACGCCAACAACGCGGTCGTGGAGTTCCTGAGGGAGCCGGGACCGGTGGATCGCGCGCTCGACGAGCTGCGCGCGGGCCGCCCGGTCCTCGTCGTCGACGACGAGGACCGGGAGAACGAGGCCGATCTGATCCTGGCGGCCGAGCTCGCCACGCCCGAGACCATCGCCTTCGTGATCCGGCACACCAGCGGGCTGATCTGCGTGGCCGTGCCCGACGAGCGGGCGGACCAGCTGGACCTGCCGTTGATGGTCGAGCACGGCGAGGACCCGCGGCAGACCGCGTTCACGGTGTCGGTGGACCTGCGCGTCGGCATCACGACCGGCGTCTCGGCGGCGGACCGCGCTGCCACGGTGCGGGCACTGGCCGATCCGGGAACGCAGCCGTCGGACCTCGTGCGACCCGGCCACGTCTTCCCGCTGCGTGCCCGCCCCGGCGGCGTGCTCAAGCGCGCCGGCCACACGGAGAGCGCGGTCGACCTGTGCCGGCTCGCCGGCCTGTCTCCCGCGGGCGTGCTGGCCGAGGTCACCAACGACGACGGCACCATGACCTGCGGCGCGGACGTGCGGCGGTTCGCCGACGAGCACGGGTTGGTGCTCCTGAGCGTCGCCGACCTCGTCCGGTACCGGTCGGAGAGCCTGGTGCGGCGGGCCGCCGAGGGGCGCATCCCGACCGACCACGGCGAGTTCACCGCCGTCACCTACGTGTCCGAGCTCGACGGCATCGAGCACGTGGCGCTCGTGTTGGGCGACGTGGACCAGCGGCTCGGCGGCGGTGCACCCGTACCGGTCCGGGTGCACTCGGAGTGCCTCACCGGCGACGTCTTCGGTTCGCGCCGCTGCGACTGCGGCGAGCAGCTCGACGTGGCGCTCGCCCGCATCGGGAAGGCTGGCCGCGGAGTCGTGGTCTACCTGCGCGGGCACGAGGGCCGCGGGATCGGCCTGAGCCACAAGCTGCGCGCCTACCGGCTGCAGGACACCGGCCTCGACACCGTGGACGCCAATCTCGCCCTGGGCGTGCCCGCCGACTCGCGCGAGTACGGCATCGGTGCGCTCATCCTGCGAGACCTCGGGGTCCAGGATGTCCGGCTCATGACGAACAACCCCGCCAAGTACCGGGGGCTGGCCGGACACGGCATCCGCATCGCGGCCCGCGAACCGATCGTCACCACGCCCAACCCGGAGAACGTGTCCTACCTCGAGACCAAGCGCCGGCGCTTCGGTCACCAGCTGGACGAGGCCGAGGCTCGCTGAGCCGCACCGGTGCGGCGAGGTCACTCGATCCGGCCGGACAGCAGCATGTGCCCTGCCTCCACCGGCACCGGGATGCCGGTGACGTAACGGGCGAGGTCGCTGGACAGCCAGAGCGAGGCGTCGGCGATCGCCTCGGGCGGCAGCCAGCCGGACTCCGCCAGCGGCGCGAACTTGCGGCCGATCTCGGCGCGGTGCTCGAGCGTGCCGCCGGGATGGCCGGCCATCATGTCCAGCGCGCCCTGCCACTTGTTCTGGGGCGTGTCGATGATGCCGGGCATGATCGCGTTGACCCGGATGCCGCAGGGGCCCAGCTCGAGCGCGCCCGCCCGCATCAGGCCGATCACCCCGTGCTTGGCCGCGGTGTAGTGGGCGTAGTTCGGGCCCGGCTCCTCACCGTTGATGGAGGAGATGAGCACCATCGATCCGGACCGGCGCTCCATCATGTGCGGCATCAGGGCCTTCATCGAGCGCCACACGCCGGTCAGGTTGACATCGAGCAGGACGGTCCACTGCTCGTCGCTGAGGTCCCAGATGTTGCCGACGCTGAGGATGCCGGCGTTCGCGACCAGCGCGTCGATCTGGCCGAACTCGGCGATGCCGCGTGCCACGACCTCGTCGAGCTGACCTTGGTCGCGGACGTCCGCGATCGCGGTGAGGACCTTGCCGCCGGCGCTGCGGACGAGCTCCGCCGTCTTCTCCAGACCGCCGTCGTCCGGCGGGCCGTAGCCGTTGGACTCGACGCCCTTCTCGATGTCGAAGACGACGACGTTCGCGCCCTCCTCGGCGAACCGGACGGCGTGCGCCCGGCCGATGCCACTCGCAGCGCCGGTGATCAGCGCGGTCTTCCCGTCAACCAGACTCACGATCTCTCCTGTCGTGGTGTGTGCCGAACCGCCGGATTACCACTCGACGAACAATCGCTGGGCCGCGCGCTGGGTGGCGCTCGGGACGATCCGGAACCCGTCGTGCGCGGCCAGCCGCAGGGTCGGGAGGCGCGTGGCCAGCACCTCCAACGCGATGCGGCCCTCGAGGCGCGCCAACCCGGCGCCGACGCAGGTGTGGATGCCGCGACCGAAGGCCAAGTGGGCGGCGACGTTGGGCCGGCTCGGATCGAACCTCGCCGGCTCGGGGAACACCTCGCCGTCCGCGTTGGCGGAGCCGAGGACGACCGAGACCCGTTCCCCTGCCCGGATCGTCGCGCCGCCGAGCTCGACGTCGGTGCGGGCCTCCCGCCAGAGCGACAGGACCGGGCCGTCGATGCGCAGGCTCTCCTCCAGCTGTGCGGTGGTCGGGTGCGGGTCGGCCACCAGGGCTTCCCATTGGCGCCGGTCGGACAGCAACCGGCGCAGGGCGAGGGTGAGCCAGTGCGCAGTGGTCTCGTGCCCGGCGGTGAGCAGGGACGTGACCTGGGAGGCGAGCTGGTCCTCGGTGAGCGGGTCGTCGCCGGCGTCGGAGTCCGCGACCATCCACGAGAGCAGGTCCTGCCCCGGGTCGCGCCGGCGTTCGGCGACCAGGGCCGTGCAGTAGCGGTGGTAGTCGTGCTGGGCGCGGGCGGCGACGAGCTGCTCCTGCGGCGCCAGCTTCCCGTAGCGCAGCGCGAGCCGCTGGTTCGCCCAGCCCTTGACCTTCTCCTGGTCCGATTCCGGCATGCCGAGCAAGCGGAAGATCACCAGCAGCGGGTAGCGGTAGGCGAAGGCGGCGTAGAAGTCCGCGTGCCCGGCGGGGACCATCCGGTCGACGAGCGAATCGGCGATCGCCCGGACGTCGGGTTCGAGGGTGGCCACCCGGCGTGGGGTGAAGCTGGGCTGCAGGTAGCGCCGCAGCTTGGTGTGGACCGGTGGCGAGGACGCGAGCGGGTTGGTCTCCGCCAGCGGCGGGAGCGCGTCGAGCAGGCGGTCGGCCTCGGGGCACGTCTCGGCGAACATCTTGCGCGACACCACGGACCCGAAGGTCGCTGGATCTCGCAGCACCGCAACGACGTCGGCGTTGCGGGTGATCACCCACGCGTCGAGCACAGGGCTGCGGAACACCGGCATCTCCGCTCGGGCGAGCTCCCAGACGGGGTGCGGATCGATGAGCTGGGCGCCGGAGAACGGGTCGTACCCGTCGGGGAGCTCGACGGGACACTTCTGCGCGGAGACCATGGGCTCCTGCCATGTGTGCGGGGACACGAACTCCGGCCACTGTGCTGAGCGTCGGTCGCGCCGGGCAATGACGCAGGTAGCCGCCGGATGCGACCCAGGTCACCGCGAGTGTGCGTTCGGTTCTAGATCGTGCCGTGGTGGCTGCCTAGTGTCGATGCCGATCCGTGGTCGACGCGGCACTGCTCGACGGGGAGGAGGGTCCGGGATGGACGACGAGTGGGACCTGGTCGTGATCGGTTCCGGAGCCGGTGGGCTGTCGGCCGCGGTATCGGCCGCCGAGGGCGGTTGCCGGGTGCTCGTCTTCGAGTCCGAGCGCGAGTTCGGCGGCTCGATGGCGCTGTCCGGTGGGGTGTTCTGCGCCGCCGGGACCAGCGTGCAGTCGGCCCTGGGCCTCGAGGACTCGCCCGAGCTCTATTACCGCCACTACATGGACCTCAACCAGTGGGTCCTGCGGCCCGGGCTGATCCGCACGTTCTGCTACGAGTCGACCCCGACCTTCGAGTGGCTGCTCGGCATGGGCCTGGAGGTTCCGCCGCACCTGTCCGAGAACTCGCACCAGCCGGGCATCCGCAAGCTCGGCGTCGAGGTGCCGCGCCGGGGGCACATCCCGGTGGGCGAGGGCTACGCGCTCGCGCAGGTGCTCGAACGGGCGCGCAAGGACCGTGGCGTCGAGCTCGTGCTCGGCACCCGCGTCGAGCGTCTGCTCATCGAGAACGGCCGGGTCACCGGCGTCGTCGCGGACGACGTCGAGGTCCGCGTCCCCGCCGTGGTGGTGGCGAGCGGCGGGTTCGCCCGCAACGACGAGCTGCTGGCCCGGTTGTTCCCCCGGGCTCTCCGTGCCGGTGCGGACCGGTACGTGGTGGCTGGCCAGGGCAGCCGCGGCGACCACGTCGCCTTCGCCGACCAGGTCGGCGCCGCTATCGTCGGCGAGGACTGGGGCAGCCTGCTCATCGGCGCGTACTTCCAGCGCGACCACCACTGGCAGTCCGGTTTCCCGCCCGTGGCGCGCGTTCTCGTCGACGGCACCGGCCGGCGCTACAGCGACGAGGACGCCCCGTACTCGGTCGCGGTGAGCCTCATGGAGGCCATCGGCGGGCACGCCTGGATGGTCTTCGACGAGGCAGGTCGGCGCGGGCTGCCGCCCGGCTATCCGGCCTGGTCCCCGGAGCCCGTGCAGGCCGAGGCCGACGCCGGGCGCACCCACCGCGCCGGTGACCTGCGCACCCTCGCCGGCATGATCGGGGCGGACCCGGACACCCTCGTCGCGACGCTCGAGCGGTGGAACGAGACCCTCCCGAACGGGTACGACCCGGAGTTCCTGCGCCACGAGTCGCTCGCGGCCTACGGCTACCCGACGCCGGCCCGGATCGCCGAGCCGCCGTTCTACGCGGTGCGGACGCTGCCCATCGGGCTGATCGTCACCCAGGCCGGACTGCAGATCGACGAGCACGCCCGCGTGATCGACCGGTTCGGCCGGGTCATCCCGGGTCTCTACGCCGCCGGCGAGGCCGCGGGCGGCATCCTCGGCCCCCACTACATCGGTGCGACCTCGATCGCCAGCGCCCTCACCATGGGCCGGCGGGCGGGACACCACGCATCGGGACGATCGGAGAGGTAGCGAGCATGCGCGTGAAGTCGAGCAGGATCCCGTACGCGGACCGCACGGGTCTGGCGGCGTGGCCCAACGGGGCCCGCATCGCGGTCCTGGTCTACACCGCCCCCGAGCAGTGGGACTGGACGCAGAAGGAGGGGATCAGCGCTGCCGGCACGTTCGCCGCCGGACGGGGCACAGCACCGTCCATCAGTACGCAGAGCACCGTCGACTACGGGTTCACTGTCGGCCTGCACCGGCTGCGGGAGATCTACGCCGACTTCGACATGAAGGTCACGCTCTGGACGAGCGGGCAGGCCGTGGAGCAGTTCCCGGACGTGCTGCGGGCGCTGGCGGCCGACGGGCACGACCTCAACCCGCACGGCTACTCGCAGGGCCGCGTGATCGGGCAGATGAGCCGCGAGGAGCAGCGGGAGACGATGCTGACGGCCCGCGACGCCGTCGAGTCGATCCTCGGGCGGCGCCCGGGCGGTTGGGTCTCGCCGGCCGCCGAGGCCAACGACGACACCCTGGACCTGCTGGCCGAGACCGGGTACGACTTCCACGGCGACCTGCAGGACGACGAGCTCCCCTACTTCGTCCACGGCGGGGACCGCACCGTCGTCGAGATCCCGTACCGGCTCGCCGGCAACCTCAACGACCTGCCGCTGTTCACCCGCAACGTGCGCGGCGTGTCCGAGGGCGTCCGGCTCCTGACCGACGCGTTCGACGCGTACTACCAGGCGGCGAGCAGGACCCCGCTGCTCTACAACTACGGCACCCACCCGTACATCTCGGGCCGCCCGGACAACGCGGCCGTCATGCGCGGGTTGCTGGAGCACATCCACCGCTACGACGACGTCTGGGTGACGAACTACAGCGAGGTCGCCGCGTGGTGGCGCAAGGAGTTCGAGTCGAAGATCTCGCCGGAGCAGGGCATCATCGACGTCCGCCACTGACCTCCCTGACGGGCAGGTGCGCCGACGTCGGGCCGGAGCGACCTGCATCACGCCACTCGGTGACCGCTGTCGTGGTGGCGGCGAGAGCGACTGCGAACACTGACCCCGTTCCGTCCTGGTAGCCCTCTCGCAACGGCGTGAAAGTGGTGGTCGATGCGCAAGCGTTCTCTGTCCGGTGCACTCCTGGCCGTGTCGGCGGTCCTCGTGACCGTGCTGTCGGGATGTGGCGGGGCCTCCAGCTCGGCGAGCAGGAACGGGCCGGTCCAGTACGACGACAACGCCTCGGTCGTGTTCGCCGGCGCGATGGTCGGACCGGATCTCGACCCGTACAAGACCGCCGGTGCGATCGGCGGGATCATCGACATGTACGACCCGCTCATCCGCCCGCAGGTCGACCTGACCCTGGCGCCGGGCCTGGCCACGAAGTGGGAGTGGTCGGCGGACAACCTCACCCTGCGGCTGACGCTGCGGGAAGGCGTCACGTTCTCGGACGGGACGCCGTTCGACTCCTCGTCCGTGGTCGCCAGCCTCGACCGCGCGCGCTCGGGCCAGACCTCGCTGGAGAAGGTCAACCTGGCCACGATCACCGGCGTGCGGCCGGACGGCCCGAACGCCGCGATGATCACGGTGTCGCGGCCCGACCCGACCCTGCTCAACACCCTGGCCGGCATGCCCGGGATGATGATCAATCCGAAGCTGATCAACGACGAGAGCGCGATCCGCAGCGGCGCCAAGGGTGTCGGCACCGGCCCGTACGTCCTGGAGAGCTACCAGCCCAGCACCCGGTCCGTCCTGGTCAAGCGCGCGGACTACTGGGACGCCGCGTCGATCGTGCACGCCCCGGCCCGCTTCCAGTTCGACTACGTGCTCGACGGCAACGCCCGGCTCAACGGTCTCAAGAGCGGCCAGTACCAGGGCGTCCAGTACACGGGCACACCCAACCTGATCGGTCCGGGGGCCCTGCCGACCGTCGACGACCGGTTCCGCAACTCGGTGCGCCCGAGCTTCAACACGATGGCGGTCGCGTTCGTGTTCACCGCGCCGTTCGACAACCCGCTGGTGCGGCGGGCCGTCGCGCACGCGATCAACTTCGGGGCACTGGTCCCGGGCGTGCTCGCCGACCAGATGGGGTGCGACAGGACGCCGGCCTGGCAGGTCCCGATGCCGAACCAGATCGGTTACAACCCGGATCTCGCGGGCCCGTCTACGACCTCGACCAGGCCAGGCAGCTGCTCGCGCAGGCCGGGTACCCGGACGGAAGGGGCCTGCCTCCGATCACGCTGGCCTCGTCCATGTCCTCCCAGGACGTCGTGGCGGGCCAGGCCATCCAGGCCGAGCTCGCGAAGATCGGCATCCAGGCCACGCTCAACAGCCAGCCCTCGCGCGTGTACGTGGTGGCGCAGCTGTCCTCGGGCAAGGCCAACATGGCGACGATCAACCTCAACGCGGGCGGCGGGATCGACCCCTCGCTGGGATACAACACCGGCGTGCTGGCCAATCCGGCGTTCGTCGATCTGAGCACCCCGCAGGGCGCGCAGTACAAGGAGCTGGTCGGGCAGGCCGCCAGGACACCCGCCGCCGACCAGCGCGCGGCGCTGTACCGCCAGGCGGAGTCCATCGCGGCGCAGAACGCGTTCTACGTCCCGTTCTGCCGGCAGAACAACGGGTACGCGACGACGAGCAAGATCGGCGGCTTCGTCGACAGCTACTGGACGCTGAAGGGCGCGGTCAAGGCGAGCGCGGTCACCGTCACGAGGTGAGTCGGGCCGGCTGCTCGGCGGGCCAGCCGAGCAGCCGGCGAACCGTCCCCCCGAGCAGGGCGGCCTTCTCCGCGGCGGTGAGCTGGTCGGAGTCCCGCACGTAGTGCACGGCCTCGGAGTAGGTGTGCAGGCCATGGTAGGGCTGATAATCCGGCAGGATCCGCAGGTCGTGGCCGATCCGGCCCTGGATGCGGGAGATGTCCGAACCCCACATCAGCCGATCGGCGCCGAACGCGTCGAGCAGCCGGCGCAGGGAGGGCCACAGGTCCGCGAAGGGATAGGCCGCCTCGGACAGGGTGGGCACGCCGGTGGCCTTGAGCGCGATGTTCGGCTCCGCGGCCAGCGCCAGCAGCGAGTCGAGCTCGCGGAAGGGCGGCACGTCGCGGGGGTTGGTGGGCGGCTGGCGCAGGCCCAGGTGGTCGATGACCACGGTGAGCTGCGGATGGGCCCGCGCGATGGCGCGCGGCGTGGCCCGGTCGCCCGCGGCCGACAGGAAGATCGCGACCCCGATGTCCTCGCAGGCCTGCAGGACCGGCGCGAACAGTTCCACGGACTCCCGACCAGCCACGGATTCGGGCAGGGTGCGCCGGTCCATCATCCGGAAGCCGGCGCACGGGTGCCGCGCGGCGAACTCCTTGATCCGCTCGGGGATGTCCGGCGCGAGCGGGTCCAGCTCGTTGACCACCCCATCGGGAGTGAACCCCCGCAGGTGCCCGCCGGGCGCGAGCGGCGGGACCACCCGGAAGCGGTGGGGGAGCGCGGCGGCGAGCTCGGTGGCCCACCCGGTGTCCGCGGGGAACAGCACCGCCCCGTCGACGCCGACGGCGTCCATCGTCGCGACCAGCACCTCGTCGAGGACCCGTCGGCGGACCCGTGGGTCGGTCCCGCTCCAGTCGAACCGGATCGCGGGTTCATGCAGCTGGGCGTCGATGATCTCGAACGGGGACAACGGGAGTCCTCAGGCCCAGGGGCCGACGGTGCGGAACGCCTTGGAGTAGCCGGTGGGCAGCTCGTCGATCGGCTCGGCGATCTGGGCGAGCGAGGGGGCCGCGATGTCCTTCGCGATCTGCCCGAGCTCCGCGAGGTCGAAGCCGTAGACGCGTGCGGCGTTCGTGGAGAGGATCGCCTCGGTGCGGTCGGGCGCGAGGCCGGCGAAGGCCCAGCGCAGGTGCTTGCGCGTGCGGTCCCGGTCGTCCGCGGCCCAGGTGCCCTCGGGGTGCGGGTAGTCGCTGCCCCACATCACGTTGTCCGAGTACCCGAGTTCGACCGCCTCCTTGGCCTCCTCGGCCGAGATGAAGCTGGCCCCGACGAAGACGTTGGTGGCGCAGTACTCGCTCGGCTTGCGCGGCAGGTAGTCCTTGAGCGCGGTGTAGCTGTCCACGTAGGACGAGTCCATCTCGCGCATCGCGTAGGGCCACCAGCCGCCGGCCTGCTCGGTGAGCACGAGCTTGAGGTTCGGGTAGCGCTCGAAGACACCGCTGAACAGCATCCGGTGCAGCCCGCGCCGCGAGGGCCAGCCGCCCGACTCCATCTGGACCAGCGGCTGGGCGTGCGGGATCTGGGAGACGTCGCGGGAGAACAGCCCCGGCACGAGTGCGCCGCAGTGCGTGGTCAGCGGTAGCTCCAGCTCCTCGCACAGGCGCCAGACGTTCTCCCAGGCCGGGTCGTCGTACTCGACGATGCCGCCCCGCGGGCTCGGCCAGTTGACCGAGCGCAGCCCCACGGAGTGGCCCCACTCGATCTCGCGGAACGTGGCGTCGATGTCCCACACCGGCACCTGGATGCAGCCGACGTGGCGCGCCGGCTGGCTGGCGACGAGCTCGGCGAGCCAGGCGTTGTACATGTGGATGCCGATGGCGATCAGCCGCTGCCGCGCGCCGTCGGGCATGCCGTCACCCAGGAACGAGCCGTTGAAGAACAGCCCGTCGGCGAACGGCAGCGGCTCGCCGTTCATGCTGCCGTGGAAGATCACTTCGGCCGCCACGCCGTCGCGGTCCATGTCCGCCAGCCGGGCGCCGATCTCGTGGTGCCCGTCGGTCTGCATGTTCACCTCGTGCTGGGCGATGAACGCCGTGCGGCCGCGCCCGAAGGCGCCGCCGGGAGGCTCCTTGCCGCGTGCCTCCGCCGTCGCCCTGCAGAACTCGTCGAACAGGTCGAGATGCCCCTTCGGGCAGTACGGCCTCAGGTCCTCGACGACGCGTGGGCCGATGTGCGAGTCGACGGAGATGATCGGCAGCGGGCGAGCGTCGTCGTCGACCGCCGGCCGTCGGGAAGGATGTGCGTCCAGTGCGGTCATGACCACCCCGCTCGTGAAGGTGACGGTGTCTCCTGCGCCACGGTAAGGGGGTCGAAAGGTGCGGACAGCGACAAGAGTCACGCGCGGTCGCGGCCTGGGGCGGGTGATCGGCGTCACGCCGGGCCGCGACTTTCGTCCTGTGCCGGCGGACCGCGGTGCTCCTAGCTTTCCGGGACCCGATCCCTGTCCCGGAGGAATCTGCATGAGAGTCCACAGCGATGCGGACGCCTGCGTCGGTGCCGGTCAATGCGTCGTTCTGGCCCCGGCCGTCTTCGACCTGGACGACGACGGGAAGGTGGTCGTGCTGCACGGGGCCCCGCCGGAGGAGCAGCGTTCCCGCGTGGCTGACGCGGTGGCGGCGTGCCCGTCGTTCGCCATCGAGATCGAGGACCGAGCATGACGGACATCCCTGCCCAGGAGCCCCTCGGCTCGGGATTCGGCCCGGCGACCACGACCGACGAGGTCATCAAGGGCATCGACCTCGCCGGCCGCATCGCGATCGTGACCGGCGGCTACTCCGGTCTGGGCCGCGAGACGGTCCGCACCTTCCTGTCCGCGGGCGCCGAGGTCGTCGTGCCGGCCCGCGACGTCGACCGCGCCCGGGTGGCGCTCGAGGCGACCCCCGACGCGCAGGTCCGGCCCATGGACCTGATGGACCCGGAATCGATCGACGCCTTCGCCGCGGCCTTCCTCGACGAGCACGACCGGCTGGACCTGCTGGTCAACAGCGCGGGGATCATGGCGAACCCGTTCACCCGGGACGCCCGCGGCTTCGAGTCGCAGTTCTCCACGAACCACCTCGGACACTTCCAGCTGACCGCCAGGCTCTGGCCGGCCCTGCACACCGCGGGGGCCGACGGCGGCGCGCGCGTGGTGGCCGTGTCGTCCATGGGGCACCGCTACTCGGACGTCCATCTGGACGACCCCCACTTCGAGCACCGTCCCTACGTGCCGCACGAGGGGTACGGCCAGTCCAAGACCGCCAACGTCCTCTTCGCCCTGGAGCTGGACCGGCGGGCCCGGGACGAGGGGGTGCGGGCGTTCTCCCTGCACCCAGGCGGGATACCCGGCACGGGACTGGAGAAGTACATCCCCCGCGAGTCGCTGATCGCCGCGAAGATCATCGACGAGGAGGGCAACCCGATCATCGACCCGGCGCGACAGCTCAAGACCGTCGAGCAGGGTGCGGCGACCCAGGTCTGGGCCGCGACGAGCCCGATGCTCGCCGGGCTGGGCGGGCTGTACTGCGAGAACTGCGACGTGGCACCGATGATGGAGCCCCTCACCGAGGGCACGAGCATGGACCAGGCGCACCGCCTGCGCGGCGTGCTCGCCCACGCGGTCGACCCGGACACGGCGCGGAAGCTGTGGACGCTCAGCGAGGAGCTGCTGGACCTGCGATTCCTGTGACCATCAGCAGAGGAGCCCCGACGGAGCACCCGCCACCGGCGCTGCGGATCGGCGTCGTCGGCGCCAGCCGGACCCGCGGCTGGGCGTCCATGGCGCACCTGCCGGCGCTCGCCGCACTTCCGGGCCTGACCACGTCGGCGGTCGCCTCGACCCGGATCGACGGCGCCCGCGAGGTCGCCGAGCAGTTCGGCGTCCCGCACGCGTTCGGCGATCCCGCCGACCTGATCGCCTGCGACGAGGTGGACGCGGTCGCCATCACGGTCAAGGCGCCCGACCACGACGCCCTCGTCCGCCAGGCGATCGCGGCCGGCAAGCACGTCTTCTGCGAGTGGCCACTCGGCGTGGACGCGGCCGAGGCGGACGCGCTCGCCGAGCTCGCGGCCGCGTCCGGACTGGTCCACGTGGTGGGGCTGCAGGGGTACCACAGTCCGGGGGCCGTCTTCGTCCGCGACCTGATCGACCGCGGCACGATCGGCGAGGTCATGGGCGTCAGCGCGGTCGTGCTCACCCCCCACCTCTACGGGCCGCAGAGCACCGGCCCGATGAGCTACATGCTCGACCCGGCCAACGGGGTCACCCTGATCACCGTGCCGACCGCGCACCTCCTGGCGGCGCTCGCGCGCTGCGTGGGCGACCTGGCCGACGTCGACGCCACGCTGACCGTGCGGCACCCGAAGGTCACGCTGACCGACACGGGCGAGCAGGTCGCCAACAGCACGCCCAACGAGCTCGGGATCGTCGGCCGGCTCCGCAGCGGGGCGTTGGCGACGCTCGCGCTGCACGGCGGTGCCCCGTCGGGTGCCCGGCGACTGTCGATGCAGATCGTCGGCACAGCCGGGGCCCTGCTCATCGGCATCGACCAGCTGGGTGCCGCGGTCAACGTCGGCGACTGGACGGTCACGCTGGCGAAGCCGGACGGCACGTCGTGGCAGCTCGAGGTGCCACCGCCCCCGGACCTGCCCCCGGGCCTGCCGGTGCCGGCGCGCAACGTGGCGATCATGTACGCGGAGCTCGCCCGGGCCGTCGCCACGGGCATCTCCCCGCACCTCGACTTCGCCACGGCGGCGCGGTACCACCACGCCGTCGAAGCGGTCGGTCGGGCGGCGGCGTCAGGGCGGCGTGAGCAGGTGGATCCCTACTCGGAGTTCTGAGGGCTGCTCGACGGGTCAGACGTACATGATGGAGCCGCCGTTGACGTTCAGCGTCTGCCCGGTGACCCACGGGGTGAGGTCGGTGAGGAAGCACCCGATGGCGAGCGCCAGATCCTGCGGCTGGCCCATCCGCGGCAGGGGGAGCGCGGCGATGACGTCCCGGCGCGAGATCTGCGCGGCCGCCAGCGGGGTGTCCACGGCGCCCGGCGAGACGCAGTTGACGCGCACGCCGCGTGGACCCCACTCCTGCGCGAGCGCCTTCGTGAGGCCGATCATGGCGCCCTTGCTGCTCGCGTAGGGCACCATGCGGGCCCGACCGTGCGAGCCCGACGTCGCGGCGACGTTGACGATCGCGCCGCCACCGGGCCGGTCCACCAGGCGTTCCGCGGCGGCCCTCGCCACGAGGAACGTCCCGGTGAGGTTGACCCGCAGCACGTCGTCCCAGAACTCGTCGGTGACCTCGAGCGTGGGCCGCTCGACAGCGATGCCGGCGGCGTTGACGACACCGCGCAGTCGGCCGTCGACGTCCGCGGCGGCCACGAACTCCGTGACGGCGTCCGGATCGCGCACGTCGAGCCGGCGGCACCGAACGTCGAGGCCCTCGGCACGGGCGAGGTCGGCGAGCTCGTCGAGCGTTTCCGGGTTCACGTCGCCGGCGGTCACCGAGGCGCCGGAGCGGGCGGCGAGGAGCACGGTGCCCCGGCCGATCCCGCTGGCACCACCCGTGACGGCCACCGCGGCACCCTCGAGGCCGGGCAGCGTGACGGGCCGCTCGGGTGCGGTCATCCGAACGTCCTCTCCGCTGGTCAGGTCCCGTCAGACGTACATCATGGAGCCGCCGTTGACGTTCAGCGTCTGCCCGGTGACCCACGGGGTGAGGTCGGTGAGGAAGCAGCCGATCGCGAGCGCCAGCTCCTCGGGCGTACCGACCCGGGGCAGCGGCAGGTTGCCGATCACGTCGTGCGCGGTGGTGTGCGTCGCCCGCAGAGGAGTGTCGACGGCCCCCGGGGAGATGCAGTTGACGCGCACCCCGCGCGGGCCCCACTCCTTCGCCAGCGCCTTGGTCAGGCCGATCACCGCCCCCTTGCTCGACGTGTAGGGCGCCTTGCGGGGGCGACCGGCGGAACCCGCGTTCGAGGAGACGTTGACGATCGCGCCGCCCCCCGGCCGGTCCACCATCCGCTCAGCGGCGGCCTGGGCCACGAGGAAGGTGCCGGTGAGGTTGATCCGCAGTACGTCGTCCCAGAACTCGTCGGTGACCTCGAGCGTGGGCCGGTCGACGGAGATGGCGGCGGAGTTGACGGCTCCGCGGAGGTTCCCGTCGCGGTCCGCGTCGGCGATGAACGCGGTGACGGAGTCGGGGTCGCGGACGTCGAGCTGCCGGCACCGGACGTCGAGGCCCTCGGCACGGGTGAGGTCGGCGAGTTCGTCGAGCATCTGCGGGTTCACGTCGCCGGCGATGGCGGTGGCGCCGGAGCGGGCGGCGAGCAGCACGGTGGCCCGGCCGATGCCGCTGGCGCCACCGGTGACGGCGACCGCCGCGCCCTCGAGACCGGGGAGGGTGATGGTCGGGGCAGGCTGTGCGGTCACGAGGGTCCTCTCAGATCATCAGGGCGCCGCCGTTGACGTTCAGGTTCTGTCCGGTGATCCAGGGGCTCTGGTCGCCGAGGAAGAACCCGATCGCCAACGCGATGTCCTCCGGAGTCCCGATGCGGGGTAGCGGGAGCTTGTCGATCGTGTCCCGCCGGGTCGGCTGACTGTGGTACAGCGGGGTGTCGACGGCACCGGGCGAGACGGTGTTGACCCGGATGCCGAGGGGTCCCCACTCCTGCGCGAGCGACTTGCCCAGTGCGACCACGCCGGCCTTGGTGGCGGTGTAAGGGGCCAGGCGGACGCTGCCGGCGACCGCTGCCGCGGAGGCGACGTTGACGATCGATCCGCCCGTGCCGCGAGCGATCATGACCCGACCGGCCTCCCGGGCGAGCACGAAGGTGCCCGTGAGGTTGATGCGCAGGACGTCGTCCCAGAACGCGGGGTCGATGTCGAGCGAGGGACGCTCGACGGCCACGGCTGCTGCGTGCACGACGCCGTACAGCCCGCTACCTGCCTCCGACCCGGCCGCCACGAACGCCGAGATGCTCTCCGAGCTGCCGACATCGAGGTGCACGGTGCGGATGGCCAGGCCTTCCTCCTTCGCCTGGACGTCGAGATCGGCGAGGAGGGCGTCGTTGCGATCGCCCGCCACCACCGAGGCGCCGGAGCGCGCGGCGAGCAGTGCCGCCCCCCGACCGATACCGCTGGCAGCGCCCGTCACGATCACGCCGGTCCCGTCGATCCCGGGGATCCGTTGTTCCCCCACCAGTACCTCCCCTTGTCACGGCCGCAGCGGTCCTGGGCGCGGAACGACGCCGGCCGGTTCGATGGTGGGGGTGCGGGCCTGTCCACCGGTACGACTCCGATCACCGGCCCCCGTGTCCCAGGTCACCTGGAACAGTCTCCACACGAAGTACCCGGTGACCTAGCTCGCACGGACCCGTGATCTGGGTCGTTGAGGTTCGGGAAGGCCGGTTCGACGATGGGACCCCTCGACGTTCCCGGTGCGGGGTGTCCCGCCGGGCAGAGGGGAGTACCGACCTCGATGGCCGCCGCAGCCCACGAGACCACTTCGCTCACCGTCGCCGTGTCCCGCTGGCTGGGGGATCTCCAGGTCGCGGTCGACGCGGACGATCCGCAGCTCTTCGCCGAGCTGGTCGACCCCGACGGGTGGTGGCGCGACCTGCTGGCCGTCGGTTGGGACTTCCGGACGGTGCAGGGCGCCGGCCGGATCTCGCGCGAGATCGGCCCGCTCCTGGCCGCCGCCGGGGCGCGGGGATTCGCCCTGACCACTCGGACGCCGCCCGCGCTGAGCGAGGACGCGCGTGGCGAGCTGCTGTCGGCGTTCTTCGAGTTCGAGACCGCGGTGGGCAGCGCGCGCGGACTCGTGCGCCTCACCGCGACCGGCGACCCGGCCCGGCCCTGGAGGGCGTGGACCGTGCTCACCCAGCTCGACTCGCTGCGCGGCTTCGAGGAGGGGATCGGCGCGAACCGGCCGATGGGGGCGCGCCACGGCGAGTGGGTCGGCCGCCTCTACTGGGGTGACCGGCAGCGGGACCGCATCGAGCTGCCCGGCGACGAGACGGACGTGCTGGTGATCGGGGCTGGGCAGGCCGGGCTGATGCTCGCCGCGCGGCTGGACCAGCTCGGCGTCGGCAACCTGGTGGTGGACCGCCACGAGCGGATCGGCGACGGCTGGCGGCACCGGTACCCGTCGCTGCACCTGCACGACATCATCGGGATGAACCACTTCGCCTACATGGACCTGCCCCGGAACTGGCCGATCTGCCTGTCCCGGGACCAGTTCGCGAACTTCGTGGAGTGCTACGCGACCCTGATGGGCCTGTCGGTCTGGACCTCCACCACCGTCGAGCGGTGCGAGTACGCCGACGGGGTCTGGACCACCGCACTCCGCCGCGGCGACGGCACGCCGCGCACCATCCGCTCCCGCCACGTCGTGCTGGCGACCGGCCGTTCGGGGGCGCCGGCATCGCCTGAGTTCCCCGGCCGGCAGGCCTTCCACGGCGAGGTCCTGCACTCCGCCGACTACCGGGGCGGCCGGGCGTACCGGGGCAAGCGGGTCACGGTCGTGGGCGCCGGGAACAGCGCGCACGACGTGGTCCAGGACCTCTACGAGCAGGGTGCCCAGGTCACGCTGGTGCAGCGGTCCTCCACCTACGTGGTCCGCCACGCCACGCTGCGCAAACACGTCCTCGGACTATGGGAGGACGGCGGGCCGCCGCTCGACGACGCCGACATGATGGCGGTGTCCACGCCCATGGGGTTGATCCCCGTGCTGGGCAAGACCACGACGGCGGCGATGGCCGAGGAGGACCGGGATCTCCTCGACGGATTGACCGCCCACGGGTTCGCCGTCGACCTCGGCCCGGACGACGCGGGAATGACCTGGAAATCGCTCAACAACCTGCACGGCTACTACATCGACGTCGGCGCGTCGCAGATCATCGCGGACGGCAAGATCGACGTGCGCCACGGGTCCGGCGTCGCTCGGTACACACCGCACGGTCTGGTCCTCGAGGACGGGCGGGAGATCGGCGCCGACGCCGTCGTCCTGGCCACCGGCTACCACTCGTTCGAGAGCTCCGTCGAGGCACTGATGGGCCGCGGCGTGCTGGCTCGCTGCCGGGCCCCGATCCACGGGGTCGGCGCGGACGGCGAGCCCGGCACGCTCTGGCGCGAGTCGGGGCATCCCGGCCTGTGGTTCGCAGGCGGTGGCATCCCGGTGGCCAGGGCCTACTCGAAGTTCCTGGCGCTGCGCATCAAGGCTGAGCAGGAGGGACTCGTCCCGGGCGCCGAACCTGCCAGCGCTGTCTGATCCGCCGTCCACGCGCCGCTCACATCCTCGCGCGGGCGCACCGCGCGACGTACCCGAAAGGTCCCACCGACCATGCCGCTCGACCACTACCGCACCCTCGGCCGCTCGGGCCTGCGCGTCAGCCCCCTCTGCATGGGGGCGATGGGCTGGGGGAGCACGGAACGAGGCTCCGACGAGGACGAGGCGTTCCGGATCATGGACCGCTTCGTCGAGCTGGGCGGGAACTTCCTCGACACCTCCAACGCCTATGTGGAGGGCGAGTCGGAGCGGGTCGTCGGCCGGTACCTCGCCGGCCGCCCGGGTCGCCGTGACCGCCTGGTCATCGCCACCAAGTTCTCGAGCAACCTGTTCCACGGTGACCCGAACGGGGGCGGTGGCGGCCGCAAGGCCCTACGCAACCAGATCGAGGGTTCGCTCACCAGACTCGGCGTGGACTACATCGACCTGTACTGGCAGCACCACTTCGACCGGCACACGCCGATCGAGGAGACCATGGACGCCCTCAACGACCTCGTCCGGCAGGGGAAGATCCTCTACATCGGCATCTCGGACACGCCGGCGTGGACGATCTCGCAGGCGGCGACGACCGCAGACTTCCGCGGTTGGGCGCCCGTCACCGCGATGCAGCTCGAGTACAGCCTGCTGGCCCGCACCGTCGAGGGCGAGCTGCTCCCGCTGGCCGAGTCACGCGGGATCGGCATCACCCCCTTCAGCCCGCTCGCCGGCGGGGTGCTGACCGGCAAGTACACCCGGGAGAACCCGAACCCCGCAGGCTCGGCGCGCGGCGGGACCTCCGCCGGCTTCCTGGCCCAGCCCAACGCGTTCGACATCATCGACACCCTGCGACGCATCGCCGACGAGCGGGGCACATCAGTGGCTGCCGTCGCGCTGGGCTGGGTGCTGTCCAAGCCCGTGGTCACGTCCCCGCTGATCGGCCCGCGCACGATGGCCCAGTTCGAGGACAACCTTCCCGGCGTGGACGTGGTGCTGACCGAGAAGGAGGTGGCGGAGCTCGACGAGCTGTCGGCCCCCACCCTGAACTTCCCGGCCGCCTTCCTGCAGGCCATCGCCATCGACCGCCAGCAGGCGGGGACGACGATCAACGGCATCCCGTCCAAGCTCTACATCCCGAAGTAGGCGGCGGTGAGCGGGGCGCCGACGATCGAGGAGACGAAGCAGACGGTCCGGGACTTCTTCGGGGCCGTCACCGCAGGGGAGTTCGAGCGTGCGGCGGAACTCGTCGTGCCCACCGGCGGGTGGGCCACACCTCGCCGACACGCGACCGTGTCCCTCGCTGACCAGGTACGGCTGCTGAGCACCGAGGGCATGGCGTTCACGATCGAGCAGCTCACGGCGGAGGAGGACCGGGTCAGCGCGCTCGCGTCCGGCTACACCACAGCTGGGGATGGCACCCGGGTCAGCAAGACCTTCCACTTCCTCATCCGGCTCGAGGCGGAACGCATCGCCGACGTCGTGATGTACGACGACGGGAGTCTCGCCGACCGCCTCAAGAACCACGTCGCCAAGGACGGCGGCGGGAGAAAGACGCACAATGGCTGAGCAGACCGACGCGAACGTCGCGGTCGTCCGTTCGTTCTTCGCCGCGATCACGGAGGGCCGTTTCGACGACGCCGCCGGTGTCCTGGACCCGGAGGGATCCTGGTGGTCGCTGGCGCGGCGGGCGGCCCGGGAACCGCTCGCGCAGCTGGAGCGGATCCGCAAGCTCTCGCTGAGCGCGAAGGACCTCATGTCCTTCACGGTGAACTCGACGACGGCCCAGGACGACCGGGTCGCCGCCGAGGTGGAGGGGTACGCAGCGTTCGACGACCGGGTGTACAACAACATGTACTTCTTCCTGGTCCAGGTGTCCGACGGGAAGATCAGGAGCCTGCGGATGTACGACGACACCCTCATGGGGGAGCGGGTCCTCCGTGGTGACAAACCGCTGCCCAGCCATGCGCGCTGAGCGAGTCGCCGGCTACCCGACAAGGAGAACGATGCACGTGCGAGATCGCCGCGAAGGCCGTGGGGAACGCGTGCCCCGCGCGGTTGTGCTGGCCGTGTCGGCGGCGCTGATGACGCTCCTGTCCGCCTGTGGAGGTGCCGCCGGGACCGGTGGCACCACCACCCCGGGCGGACCGGTGGTGTACGACGACGCCGCCCGTGTCACGGCCGTCGGCACGCTCATCGGCCAGGACCTGGACCCGTACAAGGCGGGCGGTCAGGTCGAGGGCATCATCGACGTCTACGACACCCTGATCCGCCCGGCCAACGACCTGAGCCTCCAGCCGGGGCTGGCCACGGAGTGGGCGTGGTCGCCGGACAACCTGAAGCTCACCCTCACGCTGCGCTCGGGCGTCACCTTCTCGGACGGCACTCCGTTCGACTCCGCGGCCGTTGTCGCGAGCCTGAACCGGGCGCGCTCGGGCGAGACCTCGACGCAGAAGGCGTCCCTCGCCTCGATCAGCGACGTCGCGGCGGAGGGCGCGACCAAGGTCGTGATCACCGTCAAGCAGCCGAGCCCCGCCCTGCTGAGCGTGCTCGCCTCGCCGGCCGGCATGGTCATCAACCCCAAGCTGGTCGGGGACGACAACGCGATCCGCACCGGCGCCGGCGGACTGGGCACCGGCCCGTACACCGTGGAGCGCTTCCAGCCGACGACGCAGATCGTCCTGACGAAGCGGGCGGACTACTGGGACGCCGCGAGCATTCCGCACGCTCCCCGGACGTTCACCTACCTCTACGGCCAGGACGGCAACGCGCGGCTCAACGGGTTGAAGAGCGGTCAGTACCAGGCGGTGCAGGCGACCGGCACCCCGGGCCTCAACGGACCTGGGGCACTGTCGACGACGAACAAGCAGTTCACCACCATCCGCACCCCCAGCTTCCCGATGATGAGCATCGTGTTCGCCTACACCGCGCCGTTCGACAACCCGCTGGTGCGGCAGGCGGTTGCGCACGCGATCAACTTCGACGCGTTGTCGCCGGTCCTGACCGACCAGATGAACTGCACCAGCCGGCGGCCGGTGCAGCTGCCGCAGCAGGGGCAGGTCGGCTTCGACCCGGACGCCAAGCCGCTCGCCTACGACGTCGACCGGGCCAAGCAGCTGCTCGCCCAGGCCGGCTTCCCGGACGGCAAGGGCCTGCCGCCGATCACCGTGACCTCCTCGACGGCGTCGAACGACATCGTGGCGGCCCAGGCCTTCCAGGCCGAGCTGGCGAAGATCGGCATGCAGCTCTCGATCAACAGCCAGCCCTCCCGGGTGTTCCAGGTGGCGCAGCTGACCTCGGGCAAGGCACAGATGGCCACGCTGAACGCCACCAACGGCGCGGGCATCGACCCGTCCCTGGGGTACAACACCGGCGTCCTCGCCACGCCGCAGTACGTGGACGACTCGCCGGCCGGGCGGCAGTACAAGGACCTGATCTCGCAGGCAGGGGTGAACCCGGACAGTGGGGCCCGCACCAAGCTCTACCAGCAGGCGGAGTCGCTGGCCACGCAGAACGCCTTCTACATCCCGTTCTGCCAGCTCAACAACGGCTACGCGACCACAGCCAAGCTCGGCGGCTTCAACGACAACTTCTGGATGAAGTACATCGGCGCGCTCAAGGTCAGCGCGCTGACCGTCGCGAAGTAGGCCGCTGCGCACGGCCGACGACATCGGGCACTCACGAGAAAGGGGCTCACCGGGTGGTTCCGGTGAGCCCCTGGTCCGTTCCTGCGTCAGTCCGTCCTGCCCTTCCCGTTCGGCCGGTTCCAGGGCAGGTCGCCCACCACGTCGAACTTCTCGAAGGTGGCAGTGACGGACTGCAGGGCCCGGATGGCCCGGGGGAAGCCGACGTAGGGGATCGTCTGGTAGATCGCCTCGACGATGGCATGCGGGCTGAGGCCGGCCCCGAGAGCGGAACGGGTGTGGTTGGCGACCTGTCGCTCGGTGTCCCCCAGCGCCGTCAGTACGCCGAGGATCACCAGCTGGCGCTGCCCCGGGTCCAATCCGGGCCGGGAGTGGATGTCGCCGTAGGCGAACTCCGTGATCAGCGAGACGAGGTCGGGGGCGACGTCCTGCATCGGGTTGTGGTACTGCCCCTCGGCCGGTCCGTAGCTCATCTCGGCCTGGCGCTGCTGCCCGCGCAGGAGTCGCTCCGAGGGCGCCGGCGTCGTGGCCTCTTCGTCGCTCATGATCAGTCCCATTCCACCAGGAGTCGTTGCGCCATCCGCTGGGTCGCGTTCGGCTTGAACATGAGCTCGTCGTCGGCGGCGAGCCGCAGGCGCGGCAGCCGACGCGCCAGCGCCATGAGGGCGATCCTGGCCTCGAGCCGGGCGATCGGCGCTCCGACGCAGGTGTGCGGACCGCGGCCGAACGTCAGGTGCTGGGTGACGTTGGCGCGGGAGTCGTCGAAGGTGCGGGGATCCGGGAACACCGTCTCGTCGTCGTTGGCCGACCCGAGCACGAGCGAGAGCCGGGCACCGGCAGGAATGGACACCCCGCCGATCTCGACGTCCTGCTTGACCTTGCGCCAGATGGCCTGGACCGGTCCGTCGACCCGCAGGCCCTCCTCGACCGCCTTCATCGACAGCGACGCGGGATCGGCGACCAGTGCGTCCCACCGGCCGCGCTCCTGCAGCAGTCGGCGGACCGCGACGACCAGCCAGTGCGCGGTCGTCTCGTGGCCGGCGGTGAGCAGCGACGTGGCCTGGGAGGCGAGCTGGTCCTCGGTCAGCGGGTCGTCGCTCGCATCGCTGTCCTGGATGATCCAGGACAGCAGATCCTGACCGGGCTGCGCGCGGCGGTCGGCGACGAGTTGCAGCGTGTACTCGTAGTACTCGCGCTGGGCCTTCGCCGCCGCGATCTGCGTCTGCTCGTCGAGATCGGAGTTGCGCAGATCCACGCGCTGCCCGGCCCAGTCCTTGACCTTGTCGAGGTCCGAGTCCGGGATGCCGACCAGCCGTCCCACGACGAGCAGCGGGTACCGAAAGGCGAAGTCGGAGTAGAAGTCGCCCCTCCCGCGCTCGACGAAGGTGTCGATGACCTCGTCCGCCGTCGCCGTGAGCGTCGGCTCCAGGACGGCCACCCGCCGGGGCAGGAAGGCCGCCTGCAGGTAGCGGCGGATCTTCGTGTGCACCGGGGCGTCGGAGGAGAGTGGATTGGTCTCCTCCATCGCCGGGAGCTCCGCCAGGATGCGGTCCGCCTCCGGGCACGCCTTGCCGAACATCTTCCTCGACGCCACCGACCCGTAGACCCTGGGCTGCTTCAACACGCTCACGATGTCCGAATAGCGCGTGATCACGTAGGCGTCGAGCAGACTGGAGTAGAAGACCGGCCGTTCGTGCCGTGCCTCGGCCCAGATCCCGAAGGGATCGTCGAGCTGCGGCGCGACGAACGGGTTGTAGCTCTCGTGAACCGGACACTTCGACGTGCTGGCCGTCATGAGCATGCACCTTTCCGCCAAAGGGTGCAGGTTCCTCGCGCGGCGCCGTCCGTACCAGGACGTAGGTCGCTGCAAGCGGTGAGGACTGTCGTCGGGATGGCCCGGCTCGGCCACGACCGTCTCGGTCACGAGCGACCCAGGTCGCAGCGGCTCGTCGCCGAGGGTGCTTGGCTCGGCAGACGGAGAGGACGTGAGCGCTGGATGAGATCGCCGCAAGGATCCGACCACCGGGTGGGCACCGAACGCCGGGAGAACGTGCTTGTCATCCGTATGGAGCGGCACGCGAAGCGGAATGCGGTGGACGCCGAGATGACGCGTGCTCTCGACGCCGCCCTGAACGAGCTCGATGACGACCCGGACCTGCGGGTGGGTGTTATCACGGGTGGTCCGGACATGTTCTGTGCCGGCACCGACCTGGCCGCCGGCCCCGGGGACCCGACGCCGCGGGGCGGGCCGTACGGGCTCATCGCCCGTCGCCGGTCGACGCCGCTGATCGCCGCCGTGGAGGGCGTCGCGTACGGGGGCGGATTCGAGATCGTGATGGCCTGCGACATGGTGGTGGCCGGCCGCTCGGCGCGCTTCGCCCTTCCCGAGGTGTCCCATGGTCTCGTGGCCAACTGCGGTGCGCTCTTCCGCGGCGAGCGCGTGCTTCCGCCGATGGTGGCGCGCCAGATGCTGCTCACCGCGCAACCTCTACCAGCCGAGCGGCTCTACGCGCTCGGGCTGGTCTCGGAACTGGTCGACGACGGGAATGCAGAGGCTGCGGCTATGACGTTGGCGAGCGCGGTGGCGAAGAACTCCCCGATCGCCGTCGAGGCCTCTTTGCGGGCCGTCGACGACGCCTCGGGGATGCACGAAGAAGCGGGCTGGGCCCTCACTCGCCATGCCGACGCCATCATCAACGCTGGGGAGGAGAAGGCGGAAGGACTGGCCGCCTTCCGCGAGAAGCGCGAACCGGCGTGGCTCTCGAATCGACCCGGACACGCTGTCTGAAGCGTCGCGATTTCAAAGCCGCTGTGACCGCGCATCTGGGTCATCGGCCGGTCGGACGGGGAGCAGATGCGGGGAGCAGCGGGGGAGCGTGGCCGTGCTCAGAACGGGACGCCGGTGGAGTGCAACGCCAGCACGATGACGGCGACGACGCCAGACAACGACGACGCCGCGCGCCCGCGTCTTCGGCGACGAGATCGTCGCCGCCGCCATGATCGACCGCCTGGTCCACCACGCCGAGGTCCTCACCCTCTCCGGCGACTCCTACCGCACCCGCGCCCGCCGCGAACTACTCGCCAAGGACCGCGACAACTAGGACAAACCGACGTGGAGATGGGTCAATCCCAATCCGGCTTCAGGGGCCAGATCCAGATCCAATTTTCGAGATCCGTTGACACGCGTCCGCGGGGCGCACAGGGGGACTTGCAGGAGGCGGTCGCCCAGGGCGGGACCACCCCCGCGTCCGCGGGGCGCACGCCTGCTCGATGGTGGCCACCAGCTCGCCAAGGGGACCACCCCGCGTCCGCGGGGCGCACGACGTCGTCCTCGTCGACCCGCCGATGTCCTGGGACGGCCCCCGGCGTCCGCGGGGCGCACTGCTGCTTGCGCCACCTGCGATTGGGCAGCATGGGACCACCCCTGCGTCCGCGGCGCACGCCGGGAAGCGGTTCTTCGGGCACGCCGCCGTGGGACCGACCCCGCGTCCGCGGGGCGCACCCCCGTCACGAAGTAAGGTCGCATGCCTGTAGGGACCACCCCCGCGTCCGCGGGGCGCACAACCTCACCGTGCGGAAGCCGTTGTGCGCGGTGGGACCACCCCCGCGTCCGCGGGGCGGCGCATCCCCTACCAGACCCAGGCGATCTGGGCCGCGGGACCACCCCCGCGTCCGCGGGGCGCACCTGGCCCAGCTTCCCGAGGACCTGCGCGAGTACGGACCACCCCCGCGTCCGCGGGGCGCACCACACCTCGCGCTCGAAGGCGCCCATCTCGGTGGGGCCACCCCGCGTCCGCGAGGCGCACTTAGGACAAGAACAGACAACTGTCTAGCGCAAGGGGCCACCCCCGCGTCCGCGGGGCGCACGACGAGGACATCCGGCGCATGGTCGGTCTGCTGGGACCACCCCCGCGTCCGCGGGGCGCACATGGGGCACGCGACCATCAACGTGTTCGCGCAGGGACCACCCCCGCACGGGCCGCCGCCGAGGGCGTGCGTGCCGTAGCCGACGGGACCACCCCCGCGTCCGCGGGGCGCACACATCCCAGCCTTGGCGGGCGCAGAACTCGCGGGGACCACCCCCGCGTCCGCGGGGCGCACATCAAGCGGGCCGCGCAGGTGTTGGCGCCGGAGGGACCACCCCCGCGTCCGCGGGGCGCACCACACCGTGAAGAGCGCCTGCATCGGCTGCCCGGGACCACCCCCGCGTCCGCGGGGCGCACGCGACCGAGCACATGACGTCTGGGCTGGTGATGGGACCACCCCCGCGTCCGCGGGGCGCACTCACCGCGTCCCGGTAGATGCCGGCCTTGAAGTAGGGACCACCCCCGCGTCCGCGGGGCGCACACCGGCGTCGAGCCCGCGCTCAGGTCGCGACCGGGACCACCCCCGCGTCCGCGGGGCGCACAACGTGGCGGGACTGACCGAGTTGAGGGTGTCGGGACCACCCCCGCGTCCGCGGGGCGCACCTGACCAGCGACGTCGCCCCCGCGGCTGACTGGGGACCACCCCCGCGTCCGCGGGGCGCACGATCGGGCGCCGATCGTCGTGCCCACGATCAGGGGACCACCCCCGCGTCCGCGGGGCGCACATGCCCACCGCTTCGCGTCGATCACGCAGCGCGGGACCACCCCCGCGTCCGCGGGGCGCACATCTGTCGCCGGATCCTGAAATCTGACCCCCTGGCGTTCCTTGGGTTCGAGAGCTTGTCGCAACACTCTTGATCATGAGGGGTGTGGCGATGGCGCGGCGTGGACGCAAACGGCAGCTCGATCTGGAGGCTCAGTACTGGGCTCTGCTCGCGAACGGGATCGGCCCGGTCGAGGCATGTCGAACACTCGGGATCGGCCGCAAGACCGGCTATCGGTGGCGCGCGGAGACCGGCGGGCTCACCCCGGCCCGGCTGCCCGAGACGGGCCGGTCGTCGCGGTTCTTGTCGTTGCTGGACCGCCAGCGCATTGCCACGCTGTGCCGCGCGGGTTGCGGTGTCCGCGAGATCGCTCGGCGGGTCGGGCGGGCGCCGTCGACGATCAGCCGGGAACTGCGCCGCAACACCGCCCGCCACGACCGCGGCTATGACGGCGACCTGGCCCACTCTCGCGCTCGTCAACGTGCTCGTCGTCCACGCCGGACGCGTATCGGCGGCGACGAGCAACTGTGCCAGCTCATTCAGTCGCTGCTGGAGCTGGAGTGGAGCCCGGAACAGATCGCTGGCCATCTGCGCCTGACCTACCCCGAGCGACGGTCTTGGCACGTCTGCCACGAAACGATCTACCAGGCCCTCTACCACGGCGGGAAGAGCGGTTTGAGCAGGACATTGACGGCGAAGCTGCGCACCGGGCGACCGCTACGGCGCCATCGTCGCCGCACGGACCAGCGTCGGCCCCGGTTCGTTGCGCCGGGCCGGTTGATCGACCAGCGCCCGCCCGCGGTCGAGGGGCGGGGCCGGCTCGGCGACTGGGAGGGCGATCTGATCGTCGGACGCCAGGGCCAGTCCGCGATCGGCACGCTCATCGAGCGCCGCACCCGGCTCGTGCGGCTGGTGCACCTGCCCGACGGGCACTCCGCGCTGCGTTGCCGCGAGGCAATTGAGCAGGTCATGGCCGGCATGCCGGCCACGGCGCGCCGTACGTTGACCTGGGATCAAGGCTCGGAGATGGCCGAGCACCACCTGCTGGCAGCAGTGTTCGGCGAGGGCATCTACTTCGCCCACCCCGCCAGCCCATGGCTGCGCGGCTCGAACGAGAACACCAACGGGCTGCTGCGGCAGTACTTCCCCAAGAAGACCGACCTACGCCAGTTCACCGCCGACGACCTCCGCCACGTCGAGCACCGGCTCAACCACCGGCCTCGCAAGATGCACGGCTGGCGCACACCCGCCGACGTCTACGCCGCCGAGCTCATGACACCCTGATCACCTCCAGTGTTGCGATGACCGCGCGAATCCGCCAGATCGCCCGTCAGCTCGGGTTGGCCCGTAACACGGTGCGGGCAGCGTTGCGGTCGGACGGGCCACCCAAGTACGAGCGCGCGCCGCGGGGCTCGGTCGCCGATGCCTACGAACCGCAGGTGCGCGCGCTGCTGGTGCAGTGGCCCAGGATGCCGGGCCCGGTCATCGCGCAGCGGATCGGCTGGGCCTACTCCGAGGGGCCGTTGAAGAAGCTGCTGGCGAGGATCCGGCCCGAGTACGTCGGGATCGACCCGGCCGACCGGACCGTCTACGAGCCCGGCGAGATCGCGCAGTGCGATCTGTGGTTCCCCGAGACCCCGATCCCGGTCGCCGCCCGGCAGGCCCGGATCCTGCCGGTGCTGGTGGTGACCTTGGCGTTCTCCAGGTTCCTGTCCGCGACGATGATCCCCTCCCGGCAGGCCGGGGACATCCTGGCCGGGATGTGGCAGCTGATCTCGGCGCTGGGGCGGGTCCCGAAGACGCTGGTGTGGGATCGGGAGTCCGCGATCGGCGGCACCGGGCGGGTGTCGGTGCCGGCCGCGGCGTTCGCCGGGACGCTGGCCACGAGGATCCGGTTGGCCCCGCCGCGGGATCCGGAGTTCAAGGGCATGGTCGAGCGCAACAACGGGTTCTTCGAGACCTCGTTCCTGCCCGGCCGACAGTTCGCCTCGCCCGCGGACTTCAACGGCCAGTTCCACGACTGGCTGACCACCACAGCGAACATCCGGACCGTCCGCGCGATTCAGGGCCGTCCGGTCGACCTGCTCGAGACCGACCGCCAAGCCATGACCGCGCTGCCACCACTGGCGCCGGCGGTCGGGCTGACCCATCGGGTCCGGCTCGCCCGCGACTACTACGTCCGCGTCGACGCCTGCGACTACTTCGTGGACCCGCGGATGATCGGCCGGTTCGTCGACATCACCGCCTCACCCACCACGGTCGAGGTGTTCTGCGACCACGAACTTGTCGCCCACCACGAGCGCAGCTGGGCCAAACACCTCGTGATCACCGACCCCGACCACGTCGCCACCGCCCACCAGATGCGCCGCGCGCTGGCCGAGCAACGCCGCACCCAGCACGAAGCCCAACAACGCGCCCAGCAGCACGGGCAGCGGTGTCACAGCGACGGCCACGCCGTCGCGATCCGCGCCCTGCCCGACTACGACGCCCTCTTCGGCGTCGACTTCACCCCCACCCTGACCGATCCCCTCGATCTGACAGCCGCCGCGGCGGCGGAAGCGAGCACCCCATGACCGCCACGACAGCGGCGACAACAGCGGCGACAACAGCGGCGGCGGCAGAGCCGGCCCGGCAGCTCAGGACGGCCCCGGCCGACGGGCTGCCGTCGATGCTGGCCTACCTGACACGCGTGCTGAAGACACCCACAATCGGGCGCTGTTGGGAAGAACTCGCCGCCCAGGCCCGGGACGAGAACTGGTCGCACGAGGACTACCTCGCCGCGGTGCTGCAGCGCCAGGTCGCTGAGCGCGAGTCCGCCGGGACCATGATGCGGATCCGCACCGCGCACTTCCCAGCGGTGAAGACGATCGAGGACTTCAACCTCGACCACCTGCCCTCGCTACGCCGCGACGTGTTGGCGCACCTGGCCACGGGTCTGTTCGTCGCGAAGGCCGAGAACGTGATCCTGCTCGGCCCACCCGGGCTCGGGAAGACCCACCTCGCGATCGGGCTCGGGGTCAAAGCCGCGCACGCCGGCTTCTCGGTGCTGTTCGACACCGCGAACAACTGGATCACCCGCCTGACCGAAGCCCACCAGGCCGGACGCTTGGAGGCCGAGCTGAAGAAGATCCGCCGCTACAAGCTGATCATCATCGACGAGGTCGGCTACATCCCCTTCGACCAGGACGCGGCGAACCTGTTCTTCCAGCTCATCGCGTCCCGCTACGAGATCGGCTCGGTCAGGTCACCTCCAACCTGCCGTTCGGACGCTGGGGCGAGACCTTCTCCGACGACGTCGTCGCCGCAGCCATGATCGACCGCCTCGTCCACCACGCCGAGGTCCTCACGTTGACCGGGGACTCCTACCGCACCCGCCAACGTCGCGAGCTCCTGGCCAAGCAGAACCGCGCAGACCGGGACTGACAGACCATCGAGGGGTCAAGGTTCCCCGTCCCCAGAGGGGTCAATTTTCAAGATCCGTTGACATCATCACTCGCTGTGACAACGGCTGCGAGGGGATTGGCGGCCCGACCGACATGGTCCTGGGCACGGCTCGGCGCGCGGACCTGATCTTCGTCCATCATTTCGTCATCCCTGACGAGCCGATCGCTGACGCCGGCGCGTCAAGCGCCTCGACCAGGCTGAGGAGCATCCCGCACGCCACCCAGCTTGGAGAGCTCCCCACGGACCCGGGGGCCGGCTCCGATGTGATGCCTGCCCGGGTCCCCGTCGCGGCGGATCCGGTATGGGCGATCCTCCGGTACCTCGGCCTGCACCGCCTCGCAGACCTTCCGGCCCGCCCCGCATCGGGCGACACCCATGACCGGCCGCTGGCCAGGGCCTCACGTGCCCACGCCGCGCCCAGCCGCGGACTCCGCCACCAGGGGCCGGGGCTGCCGGTGGGGCGGCTGGTGACCTTCGCACCGGAGAGCACTGCCTACTACGCGGTGAGCGCGATCGACGCCCGCGGCCGGGTCGCCGACGCCTCCCCACTGCGGGCCCTGGGGTGGGCACCAGGTACCCCGGTCGCCCTGCACGTCGTCGCCGGCGCCGTCGTCGTCGTGCACCCGGCCGGCCCTGCCGTGCCCGATCCCGGTGGGCGCGGTGGCGCGCGAGCTGCGGCGGCGCCGTTCGCCTCGTCCGCGGTTCCTGATTCGCGGGCAGGTCACCCGGCGGGGCATCTGCGGCTGCCCGCGACTCTGCGCCACGGCTGCCGGCTGCGGCCGGGGCGCGGCTCCTGCTGGCCGCCCACCCCGACACCAACGTCCTGGTCGTGTTCACCTCGCGGGTGCTCGACGGCGCGCTCCGCGCCTTGTATCAGTCCCTCAGCGACCCCGGCACCGACCCGAGTGCCGACACCGGCGCGGTCGCCCCGGTGGGCGGATTCGGCGAGACGCCGGCGATGCATGGTGATGGCCCGCGCCGCGGCGCGGCCCACGTCGCGGCCGACCTCGACCGCGTGGTCGTCGAGCAGCGTGGCGATGATCCCGGCGACCCGGCGGGTGAGCGTCGTCGCCGAGCCCCGCGCCGGGCCTCCACTTCGACGAACATCACGACGAGGCCGGTGCTGATCCGGTGGGCCGGGATCCCGAGCTCGCTGGTGAACCGGAGCCCGGATCGCCAGTCGCTGCGGTAGACGTCGCGGGTGGCCGGGCGCCGGCGGCTGCGCAGGTGGTCGGCGGCGTTCGCCACGACGACAGGACTGCGCTGATCGACCGGCGTCCCCGATCGACGGGCTCAGCCCGCGGGCCCGACGTAGCGCCGGCAGAGTTCGAGGCATTCAGTGACCACGGTGTCGACGAGGTCCGCGGAGTGGTCCGCTGGCCGGCGTTGGGCCTGTTCGACGAGGTGGTCGGCGGTGCCGTGCATGGTGTTGTACAGCACGATCGCCGCAGCACGGGGATCGAAGAGTCTGAACGCGCCGGCCGCCGTGCCGGCCTCGAGCAGCTCGACGAGCGCGGCCGCGTGCGCGTTGATCGACGGATCCGCCTCGTGGGCGGCGTCGTGGCTGCCGGGGTGGTGGAACAGCGCGTCGTGCAGGTGCGCGTGGGCGAGGTAGCCCCTGATGCTGGATTCCATCCAGAGCAGTAGCCGACCCATCCAGTCGCCGGTGTCGAGCTGGTCGAGCTCGATCCGTTGGCGGGCGGTGAGGTCGTCGACGAACCGGTCCTGCAGGGCGGCGACGAGCTGCTGCTTGGAGCGGAAGTACAGGTAGAAGGTGCCCTTGGCCACCGCGGCTCGGGCGGTCACCTCGTCGACGGTCAGCCCGGCGACCCCCTTCTCGAGCACGATCTCCCGGGCGGCGTCGAGCAGGTCGTCACGCCGCCGTTCCGGCGCCTCCGTGCGCTGCCTCACCCGATGCCCCTCTTCGCCGCGCCGCACCCGCCCATTGTGGCGGGACGGGCCGGTGTGATCGCCGCCGCATTGCCATCGGAAATCATTGTCAATAGCCTCACTGACTGACGGTCAGTCAGAGGAGAGTACATGAGCAGCCTGCTGGTGCCGGCCGAGGCAGTGCAGACGCGACGACGGCGGTTCGTCGCGATCGCGGCGCTGTACTTCGTGGCCGACCTCGGGTACGCGTTCCTGTTCGGCGCGTTCACCACGATCCTGCTGGCCGGCGGGCTGCGCCTGGACCAGCTCGCGTGGGTCAACCTGCTGGGCCTGCTGTACGTGGGGCGGTTCCTCGCCGGACCGCTCGTCGACCGGATCCGCATCAGCCGGCTCGGGCACTACCGCGGCTGGCTGCTGGTCACCCAGCCGCTCCTCGTGCTGGCGTGGCTCCTGATGGTGCCGCTCGACCCGATGGCCGACCTGCCCCTGGTGCTGCTGCTCACGGCCGCGGTGCTGCTGGTCTCGGCGGTGCACGACACGGCGATGAACGGGTTCGCGGTGCGGCTGCTGCCCCCGCGGGACCGCGGTGTGGGCAACGGCATCCAGGCCGGCATGGCCAGCGCGTCGATCGTGATCGGCTCCGGTGGCGCGCTCCTGCTCTACGCCCACGCGGGATGGGGCGTGACGGTCGGCGTGCTGGCGGTGCTGTTCCTGGTGCCGTTCGGGGTGCTGCTGTGCGTGGTCGAGCCGGCGGCCGAGCCCGCGACGCGACCCACGATGCCCTTCGCCGAGATGGTGACGCTGTTCGGGCAGCGGCGCGTCCGCGCGTGGACCCTGCTGGTCGCACCGCTCTTCGCGCTTGGCGGGTACCTGGCCACCTCGGTACAGGCGCCGATGCTGCTGGCCGCGCAGTGGTCGCTGGAGCAGATCGCGCTGGTGCAGGGCACGGTGGCGGGCCTGGCGGGGGCCGGCGCGGCGGTCGGGGTGGGTGCGCTGGTCACCCGGTTCGGGGTGCGCCGGGCCGCACTGGCCGTCGGCTCGTTCTGGGTGGGCGCGCTGGCGCTCCTGCTGCCGCTGTCGCTGGGCGGGTCGACTGCCGTCCTGGACGCGGCGGCGGTGCTGGCCGTCACCGTGGGCTACTCCGGCATGGCGGTGTGCGCCTACACCGTGGCGATGGACCTGGCCCGCCCCGCGTCGGCGGCCACCGACTTCACCCTCCAGCTCTCCGTGCTGGGCGTCCTGCGACTCGTGACGACCTCGGCCGGGCTCGCCGCCGCCGGCGTCGTCGGGTTCCCGCTGCTGATCGGCGCCGCGGTGCTGCTCGCGGCGGCCGGCACCTGGATCACGACCCGCTGGCTGCGCAGCCACCGAACCTCACCCGACCCCGACCCGAGGGAACTCGCATGACCCTGACCGAGACACCGGTGCGGCCACACAGGCAGGCCACCATGCTCGTGGCCTTCGCGTGCACGTTCATGGCGTTGCTCGACACCACGATCGTGGCCGTCGCGCTGCCCAGCCTCCGAGCGGACCTGCACACCGACACCGCTGGCGCGCAGTGGATCGTCAACGCGTTCACCCTCTGCTTGGCCGCGTTCATGCTGTCCGGCGGAGCGCTCGGCGACCGCTACGGCCGCAAGCGGTGCTTCCTGACCGGGCTCGCCGTCTTCCTCGCCGGGTCGGCCGTGTGCGCGCTCGCCGGCGACCTGGCCGTGATGATCGCCGGGCGCGCGCTGCAGGGCATCGGCGCCGCAGTCGTCGTGCCCGGCGCCCTGTCGCTCCTCGCCCAGGCCGAGCCCGACCCCGGGCGCCGTGCCCGCCTGCTCGGCCAGTGGGGCATGGTCGCGAGCCTCGCCGTGCTCGCCGGGCCCGTCCTGGGCGGGCTGCTCATCCGCGGCTTCGGCTGGCCGGCCGTCTTCCTGGTCAACCTCCCCATCGGCCTCGCCGCCTGGTGGCTGGGCGCGCGCCGGATCACCGAGTCCGCGGATCCGGCGCACGCGGCACTCGACCCCGTCGGGCAGGTGTTCGGCATCGCCGCGCTCGGCCTGCTCTCCTACGGGATCATCGGCGTCGCCGACCACGGCTGGACCAGCCCGGCCACGCTGACCGTGTTCGCGGCGGCGCTCCTCGCGATCGCCGCGTTCGTCGCCGTCGAGCGGCGCGTGCAGCACCCGATGCTGCCGGTCGGCCTGTTCCGCGACGCGCGCTTCACGATCCTCACCGTCGCGTCGGTCGTGCTGGGCTTCGGCGCCAACGGCGCGTTCGTCCTGCTCTCGCTGTACCTGCAGGAAGCGCAGCAGCACTCGCCGCTGGTCACCGGGCTGCTGATCGCCCCGCTGGGCCTGGCGGTCATCCCGGCCGCCCGGCTGGCGGGCACCCTCACCGGCAGGTACGGCCCGCGCCTGCCGATGCTGCTCGGCTACGGCCTGACCGGGGCGAGCCTGCTCGGGCTGATGACCCTGGAGCCCGACCAGCCGTATCTCGTGCTCGGCGCGCTCCTGCTGCTCAACGGGTTCGGCCAGGGCCTCGCCATCAGTCCCGCTGCTGCCGGGGTACTCGCGCTGGTGCCCCGGCAGCGATCCGGGCTCGCGTCGGCGACGGTGAGCACCGCCCGCAGCGTCGGGACCGTCCTCGGGATTGCGGTGCTCGGGACCGTGCTGGCCGGCCACCTCACCGTAGGCGCCCCCGAGGTGCTGGCCGGCCAGTACACCGCCGGCACGCGGACGGCCATGCTCGTCGCCGGCATCGGCGTGCTCGCGGCGGCGGCGCTCCTGGCGTTGCTGCCCCGCGCCGAGGCACGCGGTGTGCTGGCCCTCGCCGCCCGCTCGGTCCGGGTGAGACTGGCCGTCGTGGTCGCCGCCGGGATCGGCGTCGTGGTGACCCGGCTCGTGCAGGCGTTCGGGCTCGCGGTGGCGGTCACCGCGCCGTTGACGGGCGGCACCTGGGCCGCGGCGGTGTGGGGTCTGTGGCTGGCCATGGCCATGGTCGTGGCCAGGGCGGCGCTGCTGTGGGTGGACGAGTCCGCCGCGCAGACGGCGGGGCATCGCGTCACCGCCCACCTGCGACGCAGGGTGCTGGAGCACCTGCTGGTGCTGGGTCCCGCGTACGTGGCCAACCGGCCGAGCGGAGCGGTGGGGGCGACCCTCGTCGAGAAGACGGCGGCGTTGGAGACCGCCGTGGTCCGCGGCGCGTCCAGCAGCCTGCTGTCCTGGGTCGGGCCGCTGCTGGCCGCGGCGGCGATCGCGCTCGTCGACCCGCTCAGCGCAGCACTGGTCGCGGCCGCGCTGGTGATCGCGAAGACGGTCGGCCCGCTGTGGAACCGGATCGGCCGGAAGGGCCACGACCAGGTCTTCGTCGACATCGCCGCGATGGACGGCGGGTTCGTCGAAGCCGTGCAGGGGATGACCACCGCCAAGGCGTTCGGGGCCACGGACCGGGTACGGGACCGGTTGGCGGACCAGGCCGAGCGGGTCCGGCGCGCAAGCATGCGCGTGCTCACGGCCCTGTTCACCCAGACGCTGGTCAGCCGGTGGGCCGTCGCCGGCGCCGGCGCCGCGGTGGTGGTGCGGGTCGCGCACCTCGCCGCCGACGGGCGCATCTCCGTGTCGGCCGCCGTGACCGCGGCACTGATCGTGCTCGTCGCGTTCGTCCCGGTCGAGGAGGCAGGCAAGTACCTGCACGCGAGCTTCGCGGCCCCCTTCGCGGCCGCCGAGCTGGACGCGTTCCTCGCCGAACCCCCGGTGATCACGGAGACCGCCGTGGCACCGATGACGGCACCGACCCGGATCGCACTCGAGAACGTGTCGTTCCGCTACCCCGGGCGGGCAGCGGACTCCCTCTCCGGCGTGAGCCTCGAACTGCGGACGGGCCGGACGGTCGCGCTGGTCGGGCCGTCCGGCTCGGGCAAGAGCACCCTGGTGTCGCTGGTGCTGCGGCTGCTCGACCCCACGTCCGGGCGCATCACGGTCGACGGCCGCGACCTGCGCGAGCTGTCGACCGACCAGTGGTGGCACCACGTCGCCGTGGTCAGTCAGGACACCCACCTGTTCCCCGGGACGCTGCGCGAGAACATCGCGCTGGCCCGTCCGGCGGCAACGCTCGCCCAGGTCGAGGCCGCCGCCACCGACGCGGGCCTGGCGGCCGACGTCGCGGCCATGCCGCAGGGGTTCGACACGCCCGTCACCGAGCGCGGCGCCAGCCTGTCCGGTGGGCAGCGGCAGCGGGTGGCCATCGCCAGGGCCCTGCTGGCGAACCCTGCGGTGCTGATCCTCGACGAGGCCACCGCCGCGCTGGACGGCCGGACCGAGCAGCTCGTGCAGCGCACCATCGCCCGGCTCGCCCGCGATCGCGCCGTCCTGGTGGTGGCCCACCGGCTGGCCACGGTCCGCGACGCCGACGAGATCGTCGTGCTCGACGGCGGCCGCGTCGTCGAACGCGGCAGCCACGCCACCCTGCTGAGCAACGCCGGGACCTACCACCGCCTCGTCCACTCCGGGGAGACCCTGTGACCACGCCGACCAGCACCCCCGCATCGGAGACCGTCGACCGGCCGCTGTGGCGGCTGCTGCCGTACATGGCGTCGCGACCGGTCGTGTTCGGGCTCGTCATCTGCTCGGGCCTGCTCCACTACGCGACGGTCGTCGCGCTGCCCGCGCTGACCGCGTACATGCTCGGCGCCCTCGTGACCGGGCACGGCGGGGTCGGCGGCGCGTTCACCATCGGCATCGTCGTCGCCGTGGTCGTCGCGGGCGTCGCCCAGTGGTGGCAGCAGAGCATCGGCCACGACTGGGCCTACCGCCTGCTGAAGGAACTGCGGGTGCGCATCGTCGAGGGCATCGCGCGCGCCACGCCGGGACGGCTGCTCGGGCGCCGCACCGGCGAGCTCGCCGAGATCGCCAAGAACGACGTCTCGGCGACCGAGATGTTCTTCGCCCACACCGCAGGCGACTACCTCGGCGCGACCGCGGTCTCGGTCGCGGCGCTGGCCGTCGTCGCCGTGCTCGACCCGCTGTGCGCCGCGGTCCTGGCCGGGCTGATGGTGCTGGTGGCCGCCGTGCCCGGGGTGCTCGCCCGGCGTGCCGGCGAGCAGGGACGTGCTGTGCGCGTGGCCGGCGCCGAGGTTGCCGGCGAGACGATGGACGTCATCCAGGGCCTGCGCGAGCTGGCGCTGGCCCACCGTGGACGCGACTTCGTCGAGCGCGTGCTCGACCGCAACGCCGCGCTCGGCACGGCACGCCGCCGCTACGCCCGTCGCGCCGCCGCCGAGCTGGTCACCACCGAACTGCTTCTCGGCCTGGGGCTGCTCGCGCTGGCGACCGTCGCCGGCATCCAGGCCGGCGCGGGCGCCCTGCCGGCGCACTGGCTGCCCGTCGTGATCGTGCTCGGGACGTCGGCGCTCGCCCCGATCGCCACGGTCTCGGCCACCGCCCGCACCCTCGGCGACGTCCGCAGCGCCGCCGCGCGGGTGCTGGCCATCGTCGGCTACCCCGCCCACGTCGACGAACCGGCCGCGCCGCGGCAGGTCCTCGCCACCGTCCCCACGGTCGATTTCGACGGCGTCCGGTTCCGTTACCCGGACCGCTCCACGGAGGTGCTCCGCGGCCTGTCCCTGTGGATCGGTGCGGGCGAGACCGTCGCGCTGGTCGGCCGGTCCGGCGCCGGGAAGACGACGTGCGCGCACCTGCTGCTGCGCTTCTGGGACACCACCGCCGGCGCGGTCCGCATCGACGGCGTCGACGTGCGCGAGCTCGCGACCGACGAGCTGCGCCGGACGGTCTCCGTCGTCCCGCAGGACATCCACCTGTTCAACGACACGATCGCGAACAACATCCGGCTCGGCCGGCCCGACGCGACCGACGCCGACGTCGAGGAGGTGGCGCGGCTCGCCGGCGTGCACGACTTCGTCACCGCGCTGCCCGAAGGCTACGCCACCCGCTGCGGCGAACGCGGCGCCACGCTCTCCGGCGGGCAGCGCCAACGCATCGCCATCGCCCGCGCACTGCTCACCCGCGCCCCCGTGCTCGTGCTCGACGAAGCCGTCTCCAACCTCGACACCGAGAGCGAACAGGCCCTGCACGAGGGCCTCGACGCCACCCGCGGAACCCGCACCACGCTGGTGATCGCCCACCGGTTGTCCACCATCCAGCGCGCCGAGCGCGTCGCGCTTCTCGACCACGGCACGGTCATCGCCCAAGGGACGCACGACGAGCTCGTCGCCGGTTCGCCGGACTACCGGCGGATGCTGGCCGGGCAGCACACCGACGCCACGCCCTGACCCGGCGTCCCTGCCAGGTCGCCGCCCCTGCACGTCGGGTGGGTGGGGCAGATCGACTCCGCCGCTGCCGGGTCGAGCTCGGCGAGGATTTCCTGCGCCTGCTGCGCGGCGTCGGCCGCCGCGCGGGCGTTGCCGGAGCGGTCGTACAGCTCCGCGAGCACGGTGAGGGCGCTGGCTTCGCCGAACCGGTCGCCGAGCTCGCGGCACACCGCGAGCTGCTGCACCTCGCAGTCGATGGCCGCTTCGTCCTCGCCACGCCGACGGTGGGTGTCGAGCGCGATCAGTCCCACCACATCGCAGCTGATCTCTTCGCTGATCATCACAGCACCTCCGAGGTGCCACGATCGGCGCCGACCGGGGGAAGTCGCAAAGTTCCTTGCAGAAACTGCAAGATGGGGCGCATGGACGACGCCGAGCTCGCCGCGCGCGTCGGGGAGCGGCTGCGTGCCCTGCGCGCCAGCGCGGCGCCACCCTCGCCGACCTCGCGGCGACCACCGGGCTCTCGCAGAGCCTGCTCTCGCGCCTGGAGTCCGGCAAACGCCGGCCGACCCTCGAGGTGCTCATGTCCCTCGCCCGTGCCTACCGCGTCCCGCTCGACGAACTCGTCGGAGCACCCGACACCGGCGACCCGCGAGTACACCTGCGCCCGCGCACCTACCGCGGACGCGTCATCGTGCCCCTCACCAGCCACCCCGGCCCGCTGCAGGCCTACAAGCAGGTCCTGCCCGGTCGCGCCGACGACGCCGACCTGCCCGCACCGGTCACCCACGACGGCTACGAATGGTTCTACGTCCTCAGCGGCCGGCTCCGCCTCATCCTGAACCGCCCTGGGTTCGCGAGAGGCTCGGGTTCAGGCCACCTCGGCTGGGTGGGCTACCCGTTGGGTGATGGTGTCAGCGTACACCATTTCCCGTTCTACGGGTGTCATGTAGTCGATTGATGAGTGGATTCTGTCGTTGTTGTACCAGTGAACCCAGTCGGCGGTCTCGCGTTCGACCTCGAGGCGTCCGGTCCAGTTTCGGCCCCGGTCACGGGTGTTGATCAGTTCGGTCTTGTACAGTCCGATCGTCGATTCCATCAGCGCGTTGTCCAGCGCGTCGCCGACCGTCCCGATCGACCCGGAGATACCGGCCTCGGCCAACGCCTCGGTCATCGCAATGGCGGTGTATTGGGAGCCGGCGTCGGAATGATGGATCAGTCCATTGGTGGTGAAACCGTAGACCGTCCGGCGTCGGGTGCTCAATGCTTGCTCCAGCGCCGAGGTGACCAGATCTGCGGATCTGTCCATCGATGCCCGCCAGCCAAGAATACGACGTGAGTACACATCGGTGATGAACGAGACGTAGCAGAACCCGGCCGCGGTCCACACGTAGGTGAAGTCCGCCACCCAGATCGCGTCCGGCTTCGTCGGCGCCGCCCACCCACGCTTGACCAGGTCGGGATGTCGCGCGGCCCGCTCGTCGCGGGTGGTGGTCCGGGTCCGGTGCGCACCGCGGCGAACACCCTGGACACCGGCGATCCGCATCAGCCGCCCAACCTGGTCCCGGCCCACGCGCAGCCCGGCACGACGGGCGACGCGCCACAGCTTCCGCACCCCGTACACCGACCTGTTCTTTCGATAGAGCGTGACGATGGCGTTCACCACATACGCTTCCTCCAGCTGCGCATCACTCACCGGCCGTGTCAGCCAGCGGTAGAACGTGCCCGGGGCGATCGTGACGCCGTGTTGCGACAGCACGGCGCAGATCGGCTCGACCCCGAAACGGTCACGATGGTCTGCGATGTACTCGCAGATCAGCGAAGTCGACGGTCGAGCTCCGCCTGGGCGAAAAACGCTGACGCCGTCTTCAAGATGTCGTTCGCGCGGAGCAATTCCGCATTCTCCGCGCGCAACCGCCGCAACTCTGCCTGTACATCATCCGCAGCCGCCACAGGTCGGGCCGATGCCGATCCCTCGCCCTCCTCGGCGCGAATCCAGTTCCGGATCGTGGACTGGTTGATATCCAACAGCGCGCCCACATGGCGACGCGCGGCCAGCTTCGAGTCACCGTGCTCACGCAACCGGTCCTGATACAGGCGCACCGCACGGGCACGTGTCTCGTCGTCGAACTTCCGGGGAGCGGACATAGCCCCAGTCTCCTTGGTTAGATCAGGAGCCTCTCCCGCGCCCAGGGCGGTTCATCCTCGGCGAACGCGACCTCGTACTCACCGCCGGCGAGGTCGCCGAGTTCGACACCCGCGTCCCACACTGGTTCGGCAGCGCCGACCGGAACCCCGTCGAGATCCTCAACCTGTTCGGCCCCCAAGGGCAACGGGCCCACATCACGACCGACCCGGGCCGATGAACGTCCGTTAATGACCAGCAACACCGTCCGCGCGACAGACCCGCTCGGCAGGGCTGGAAGTCATCGGTCGACGCCGGTCATGTTCGCCTCGTCGTGGCGCTCACCCGCGACGGGCATGAGGTTGTCGAACACCGGCGCAGCCCCGCCCAAAGACCCCATCAACGGCGGAACCGCGAACGTGGTGGGGGCGAATCGCAGCGCGAACCCGCGGCCGAAGGTGCCGGCCTGCATCGCGAACAGTTTCAGGTCGATCGCAGGACCGACGACCATGAATGCCAGCCTCGCGGTGAGCGAGAACTGCGACAGCGACGCGGCCACGAACGCGTCGGCCTCTGAGCAGATCGACAGCAGCACGGCGAGCGTCGCGAGCACGACGATCGACACGAGCGGGTTGCCCGCGGCGGCGTAGAGCCAGCCGGTGGGTACGACGGACTTGATGGTGGCCGCGGCCATGGCTCCGAGGACGAGGAAGCCGCCGGCGTGCATGACGTCGTGGCGCACCGATCCCCAGAAGGCCGCCCATCTGCCGAGGCCGTCGACGGGGCGCTGGGCCTACCGGCAGCCCCCTGACAGGGCACACGAACCGTCTATTCGCCCTCACCACCACGGTTCTCGACGGGCATCCCGTGATCATCTCCGGGAGCAAGGACGGGACAGTCCGCACGTGGTACCTCGCCGTGCAGGCCCGCTCGTGATGCTGCGGCCGGGGACGACCGGCCGCAGCATCAGCTCGAGGACAGCCGGGGCCGATCTCCAGCGTCTCTGTATGACGCCCACGTCGCCCTGGCGCTCGGCGCGCCCAGCCGCTCTCGCGGACCATGATTGCGGAAGGTCTTCAGGCGGGATCGCCCGTCAAGCTGCGCAGGACGTCGACGAGCTCGTCAATCTCGCCGGCGCCGTCTTCTTCTCGGGCGGCACCCGCGCTCTCGTCTTCCAGCATGATCAGTGCTCCTCGCGCTGGCGGTCCGGCCGGGCGGCCCGCTGCTCGGCAATGAAGGCGTCGCACTGGCGGTAGACGTGCCTCGACAGCGCCGGGCGTCGCGGTGCGTGGCGATGTGGGTGGTCCGCGGTGGGTGGCGATCCGGCAGGCCGATGATCACGTGCACGTCGCGGTGGTGTTGGTGCGGCAGGACACGGGGCGGCGGTTCTGGCCGAGTCGGGACTATCCGCGGTTGCGGGAGGCTGTGCGTCGTCGGCGACGAGGGTGGTCGTGGGCGGCACGTCACCTGCCGGTAGGGGAGCGAGGCGCCCGCTACGCCGAGGAAGAAGTAGGCCGTCCAGCCCTCGCCGAGGCCGGACCACCTTCGGGATCTGGCGAAAGCGGTCCACGACGTGGAAGAACCGTTCCACGTCGCGGACCACCTTCGGGATCTGGCGAAAGCGGTCCACGACGTGGAAGAACCGTTCCACGTGGACCTCGGCGACGTTGCGCTGAGCCGGGTGCTGCGGGCCCTGGATGATCCCACGCGCCTTCGCATGGTGACAACCATGTACGAACTCGGCGAATGCGAGTGTTCGCGCGCCTACGCGCCGCTCGGACTGAGCAAGTCCAATGCGACAAACCACTTGCGCGTCCTGCGGGAGCGTGGCCTCGTGCGTCGGACCCAACGCGGCGACCAGCAGTACGTCGTGTTGAGACTGGCGGAGCTGGAGAGCCGCTTGCCGCGTTGGCTCGACTCGGTACTCGCCAGCGTCGAGTGATCGCTCACCCCGTCGCGGCCACCGGGTCCTCAGCCCGGACGGCCTTCCCGCCCAGCCCGCGCCGGATGGCGTCGACGAACTCGGTCCGCATGCGCTGCGACAGCTCGGCGGTGGGGATGAGGCCGCCGGATCCGTGGAACGCGCCCGGGTACAGGTGCAGCTCGGCCGGCACCCCGTGCTGCACGAGGGTCTGCGCGTAGGCGATGCCTTCGTCGCGGAGCGGATCGAACTCGCACACCGACAGGTAGGCCGGCGGCAGTCCCGACAGGTCGGTTGCGCGCGCCGGCGCGGCGTAGGGCGACACCTCCTCGACCGGATCCCGGTCGCCGAGGTAGTGGCGCCAGCTCTCGACCGCGTTCGGCCGGTTCCACAAGGGTGTGTCGACGAAGGTCTGCATCGACGGCGTCTCCAGGCGGTCGTCGAGCTCGGGGACGTCCAAGAACTGGAAGCGCAGCCCGGGGCCGCCCCGGTCGCGCGCCATCAGAGCAGTGCCGGCGGCGAGTCCGCCGCCCGCGCTCACCCCGCCGATCCCGATCCGGGTGTCGTCGACGCCGAGCTCGTCGGCGTGGGCGGCGAGCCAGCACAGGGCGGCGTAGCAGTCCTCGATCGCGGCGGGGTAGGGGTGCTCGGGGGCAAGCCGGTAGTCGACGCTCACGACCACGGCCCCCAGCTCGGCGGCGAGGAGTGCCGGGAGCTCCTTGTCGCCGTCGGCGTCGCCGAGGACGAAACCGCCGCCGTGCATGTAGACCACCGCCGGCCGGTTCCGGCCATGAACCGGCGAGAAGACGATCACCGGCACGTCGGGCCCACCCGGCGCTCCCGGGACGGTCCGGGTCGCTACCGCGATGCCGTCGGGGGGCAGGTACGGGGGCATCGCGACCTTGAGCGACTCCATGGTGGCGCGGGCCGTGGGCAGGTCGCGGAGGTCCAGCTCGGGGAGCATCGAGATCCACGGTTGCAGCTCCGGGTCGTACCGATTCGTCACGGTGTTTCCCCTCGTTCGAGATAGCTGTGACGAGTGTCGCCGCGGCTTCGGCGGCGCGTCACCATCCACGCGGCGCCGAGTGACTGCGTCGACGACGCCGATTGGCGAGCGCCCGCACCTGTGCTGCGTTGTCGGGCGAACACCGGCTGGGTAACGTGGGATGATCGAGCTGTCACCGAGGGTCGAGGTGGATCCGTGCACGGTCTCCTGATGCGGCTCTCGGCCCTCGACGCCGACGCCGAGCACGCCATCCGGTTGATCAGCTTCTTCGACACGCTCGTCGAGCAGCAGGTCGGCCTGGAGGAGCTCGTGCGGAACGCGGCCGTCGTGGCCGAGTGCGCCGTGGGCATCCAGGACCTCGACGGCGAGTTCGCGGTCCGGGCGCTGCCCACCGGAGCGTCCGACACCGGGCGATCAGGTCCGTCCGCGACGGTCAAGAAGATGGGGGCCGGCCATCAGGTGTGGCTGGACCGCAGCGCGGACCGGTCCCTGCCGTTGGACGAGCTGCTCCTCGAACGGCTCGCCATCGCCGGGAAGGTAACCGTCGGCCGCGGGGACGCGGTCGCACCAGCGCTCGGGGATCCGGCGCTGCTCGAGCTGGTGGTCGGACGGTCGACCGCTGCACCGGAGCGGACCCGGGCCCTGCACCTGCTCGGGCTCAAGCCGTGCACCGGGCTGACGATGGTCGCGATGCTCGGACCGGTCGACGCCGTCGGCGCGGTCGCGTCCGCGCTCTCGGCCCCGCGCCGACCGCTGCGCGCGATCATCGGATCGCTGCACGCGGTGGCGGTCGTGGGCGCAGTGCCGGCCGAGCCGGAGGTCCCCGCCGGGACCCAGGTCGGTGTCGGGTCCACCGAGGTGGCGGTGGACGCGCCGGTGTCCTGGGAGAAGGCCGTCCGCGCGGTCCGCTACGCGACCGCGCGCACCGGCGCCGCCGATCCGTCGGCCCACCCCGTCGTCCGCGCGTCCGACCTCGGCCCCCTCGAACTGCTGGCCGGCACGCTTCGCAGCGCCGAGATCCGCGGCGTCACCGACATCGACGCCCTCGACGCGCTGGCCGCCGATCCGAGCGGTCGCGACGTCCTGCAGACCCTCGCCGTCGTGGTCGAGGCCGGTTCGCTGCGCGAGGCCGCGCGCAAGCTGCACCTGCACCACAACTCGGTGGCGGCCCGCCTCGCGCGGGCCGAGGAACGGCTCGGGTACGCGCTGAACCAGCCCAGCGGGATGGCCCGGCTCGGCCTGGCGTTGGCACTGCGCCGGCTGCGCGACACCGACCTCCTGGCGTGACGCGCACTCGCCGCGCGGCGAGCAGACGGCACGCAGTCACCGCCACGTGGCGCGTGACGGGGCTCACCGCGTCCACGAGACTCGGTCACGGCGACTGACGGAAGGCATCGACGGCGTCGACCCGTCGATCTCGTCGCTTCAACGTCTCCGCACCCCGTGCGGCAACCAATGGAGGTTCGCTGTGTCTGCTGCGCCCGAACGGTCCCCGGTCGCCGAGGTGGATGTGGTCGTCGTGGGCGCGGGGTTCTCCGGCCTCTACGCCGTGCACCGGATGCGCCGTGCCGGGTTCGAGGTCGTCTGCTTCGAGGTCGGCGAGGGCGTCGGCGGGACGTGGCACTGGAACCGCTACCCAGGGGCGCGGGTCGACATCGAGAGCGTCCAGTACTCCTACGGGTTCGACGAGGAGTTGCAGCAGGACTGGTCGTGGCCCGAGCTCTTCTCACCCCAGGCGGACATCGAGGCCTACCTCAACCACGTCGCCGACCGGTTCGATCTGCGCCGGTCCATCCGGTTCGGGGCGCGCGTCGACTCGGTCGTCTTCGACGAGGCGGAGCACCGCTGGCGGGTGGCCACCGAGGCGGGTCACGCGGTGACGGCCAAGTACGTCATCGCGGCGACCGGCCCGCTCGACGCCACGAACGTCCCGCCGTTCCCGGGCATGGACACGTTCCGCGGCGAGCTGCACCACACCTCGAAGTGGCCGCGCGAGGGCGTGGACCTGCGCGGCAAGCGGGTGGGGGTCGTCGGCACCGGATCGACGGGCGTCCAGGTGGTGCCGGAGGTGGCGAAGGTGGCCGGTCACCTCCACGTGTTCCAGCGCACGCCCGCCTACACGGTGCCGGCGCACAACCGCGCGCTCGACCCGGCGTACGAGCGGGAATGGAAGGAGAACTACGCGGAGCGCCGGGCGATGATGCGCCACCACCCCAACGCGCTGGTGCTGCCCATGACCCAGCACGGGTCGGTCTTCGACCACACCCCCGAGGAGCGCGTCGCCATCCTCGAGCAGGCGTGGCGGTCGCGGAGCGGGCTGCTGTTCTTCTTCCTGTTCAACGACGTCCTGACCGACATCAGGGCGAACGAGGTCGTGGCCGAGTGGTTCCGCGGCAAGATCCGGGAGATCGTGCAGGACCCGGACGTCGCCGAGCTGCTGTGCCCGACGACGTACCCGCTCGGGGCGAAGCGGCTCAGCATCGACAGCGGCTACTACGACACGTTCAACCGCGACAACGTCACGCTCGTGGACGTGCGCAGCGACCCGATCGTCGAGCTCACGGCGACGGGGCTCCGCACGCGGGGCGCCGAGTACGACCTCGACGTGCTGATCCTCGCGACCGGGTTCGACGCGATGACGGGTTCGCTCCTGCGCCTCGACGTGGTCGGCACCGGCGGCGTCGCGCTGCGCGACAAGTGGGCGGACGTGCCGTGGAACTACCTCGGCCTCATGGTGTCGGGCTTCCCGAACTTGTTCCTCGTCCACGGTCCGGGGAGCCCGAGCGTCCTGGCGCAGATGGTGACGCAGGGCGAGTACCAGGTGGACTGGATCGCCGACCTCATCACGCGGATGGAGGCCGAGGGCCTCGAGACCGTCGACACCACACCGGACGCCGAGCGCTCGTGGTGCGCCGAGGTGACCGAGCGGGCGAACCAGACGCTGTTCCCCCTCGCCGACTCGTGGCAGAAGGGCGCCAACATCGAGGGCAAGCCGCAGAGCTACATGATCTGGGTCGGCGGGTTCTCCGTCTTCGCCGACCGGTGCGACGAGGTCGCCGCGGCGGGCTACGACGGCTTCGTCCTCAAGCCCTGACAGACCGCCCGACAAACCGAGGAGACACGACGATGACGTCCCTGCCCGTCGAGGATCGGATGCTGATCCACGACCTGATCTCCCGCTACAGCCGCGGCCTCGACACCCAGCGCCGGGCGGAGTTCCTCGGCGTGTTCTGGGAGGACGGCGTGCTGGACAGCTCGCTGGCAGGCGGTGAGTTCGCCGGCCACACCGGGATCGCCGAGTGGTACGACCGCGTGCACAGCGAGGCGGAGTTCGCGCCGTTCCTGTGGGGCCAGCACCGGCCGGCCAACGTGATCATCGAGCCGGTCGCCGCGGACACGGCGCACGTGTGGTGCCAGTTCGCACTGATCACCCGGCTCGACGGCGCACCGCGGATCGCGGCGTACGGCGAGTACGAGGACACGGTGACGAAGCGCGGCGGCGAGTGGCGCTTCGCGCGCCGGGTCATCCGCATCGCGGCCGACGCGGCCGCCCCGACGAGCGCGTAGGAGGCAGGCATGGCCGGACGACTCGACGGCAAGGTCGCGTTCATCACCGGGGCGGCGCGCGGCCTCGGTCGCAGCCACGCGGTGCGGCTCGCCGAGGAGGGCGCCGACATCATCGCGGTGGACCTGTGCGGGCCGCTGGAGACCGTGGACGCGTACCCGCCGGCGACCGAGGAGGACCTCGCGGAGACGGTCCGCGCGGTCGAGAAGCTGGACCGCCGGATCGTCACCGCCGTCGCGGACGTCCGCGACGGGGCCGTCCTGGCCGAGGTGGTGTCCGCCGCGGTCGCCGAGCTCGGCGGTCTCGACGTCGCCGTCGCCAACGCCGGCATCGTCAGCTTCGGGGGCACGCTCGAGCTCGAGGAGCGGGCCTGGCGGGAGCTGATCGACGTCAACCTGACCGGGGTCTGGAACACCGCGCGCGCCGCGCTCCCGCACCTCGTCGAGCGCGGGGGCGGATCGCTGACGTTGATCAGCTCGATCGGCGGGCTGCGCGGCATGCCCGCCGTCGGGCACTACGTCGCGGCGAAGCACGCGATCGTCGGGCTGATGCGCACGATGGCGAACGAGTTCGCCGAGCACGGGATCCGCGTCAACACCGTGCACCCGACGAACACCGACACCGACATGATCCAGAACCCGGGCACGTACCGGATGTTCGCGCCGGACGCGCCGGAGGCCACCCAGGAGGCCGCCCTGCCGGCGTTCCGGTCGCTCAACGCGATCCCGGTGCCGTGGGTGGACCCGATCGACATCAGCAACGCGGTCCTGTTCCTCGCCAGCGACGAGGCCCGCTACATCACGGGAGTCACCCTCCCGGTCGATGCGGGCGCACTCGTCCGCTGAGGAGGAAGACCATGACCAAGCCCGACCTCGGACGGTACGGCGTGTGGGGTGTCGGAGCCCCGGCCGTCGAGACCGCCCAGGCGGTCGAGCGGTGGGGGTTCGGCGCCTACTGGGTGGCCGGCTCACCGGCCGCCGAGCTGGACTGGGCCGAACCCCTGCTGGAGGCGACGGAGCGGCTGGTGCTCGCCACCGGCATCGTCAACATCTGGACGGCCGACCCGCGCACGGTCGCCGAGTCGTACCACCGGATCGACAAGGCGTTCCCCGGCCGCTTCCTGCTCGGCATCGGGGTCGGACATCCCGAGCTGCACCAGGAGTACCGGTCGCCGCTCGGCGCGCTCGCCGAGTACCTGGACGTGCTCGACGAGCACGACGTCCCGGCCGAGCGGCGGGTCGTCGCGGCGCAGGGTCCGAAGGCGCTGCGGCTGGCGTCGACGCGGTCCGCTGGCGCCCACCCGTACCTGACGATCCCGGCGCACACGGCCGACGCCCGGCGGCTCCTGGGCGCCGACGCGTTCCTGGCGCCCGAGCACAAGGCGCTGCTCACGACGGACGTCGAGCGGGCCAGGGCCGTCGCTCGTCGGTCCTTCGCGACGTCCATCCGCAAGACGAACTACCGGGCGAGCTGGAAACGGATCGGGTTCGGCGACGACGATCTCGCCGGCGACGGCAGCGACCGGCTGACCGACGCCGTCGTCGCGCACGGGACCGCGCAGCAGGTGGCGGATCGGCTGGAGGAGTTCCACGCGGCCGGGGCCGACCACGTCCCGGTGCAGGTCCTGACCGACGACCGCACCGTGCTCGACAGCCTCGGTCAGCTCGCGACGGCGTTGGGCCTGCGATGATCGCGGAGTACGGCGAGACCTTGGCTGCTGCGGACCCGCTGGCTGCCAAGACCGTCGTGGTCGTGGGCGGCGCGTCCGGCTTCGGGCTGGGCGTGGCCGACGCGACCGCGCGCGCCGGGGCACGGGTCGCAGTGGTCGCCCGTTCCGCGGAGTCGGTCGACCGGGCGCTCGCCCGGCTGCCCGACGGCGTCGAGGGGCACGTGACCAGCGCCCTCGACCGTGCGGGCCTCGACGCGGTCCTGGGCCGGATCGGGCGGGTCGACCACCTCGCCTACACCGCGGCCGACCCGCCCGTCACCGGGCCGATCACCACGCTCCCGGTCGACGACGTGCGCCGGGCGTTCGAGACGCGGTACTTCGGCGCGCTGACCACCATCGGCGCCGCCGTGCCGCACCTCGCCCGCGACGGATCGATCACGCTGACCAGCGGTGCGGCCGCGGCGCGGCCGCAGGCCACGTCCGGCGTGCTCGCCGGCATCTGCGGCGCCATGGAGGCCCTGACCAAGGCGCTGGCCATGGAGCTCACGCCGGTCCGGGTGAACGTCGTCCGCCCGGGGTTCACCCGCACCGGCATGTGGGCGGACCTGGACGAGGCAACGCGCGAGGCGATGTTCCGGCGGACCGCCGAGACCAACCTCGTCGGGCACGTCGGCGAGGTCGCCGAGGTGGCCCGCGCCTACGTGTACTGCATGACCCAGACCTACGCGACCGGATCGGTCGTCCCGGTCGACGGGGGCTACGCGCTCGTCTGAACGCCCCACCCCGTGCGGTGCTGCCTCGAAGGAGAGGTGCACGTGACCGTCCCATCCGTCCTCGACGTGCGCGGACTCACCAAGACGTTCCCGGGGACGACAGCGCTCGACGCCGTCGACCTCGAGGTCCGTGCCGGCGAGATCCACGCCCTCGTCGGCCAGAACGGGTCCGGCAAGTCGACCCTGATCAAGGTCCTGGCCGGCTACCACACCCCCGACCCGGGCTCGGAGATCCGGCTCGCCGGCGAGTCCCTGTCCCACTCCACCGGTGCCGGTCGCGACCGGTTGCGCTTCGTGCACCAGGACCTCGGCCTGGTCCTGGAGCTGTCCGCGGTGGACAACCTGGCGCTGCGCAGCGAGTTCCTCACGTCCGCCGGCCGCATCCGGTGGCGGGCCCAGGTGGCGCGGACCCACGAGCTCCTCGCCGACTTCGCGGTGGACCTCGACGTCCACGCACCGCTCGCCGCGGCCACCCCGGTGCAGCGGACCGTGGTCGCGATCGCCGCGGCCCTGGCCGGCTGGGAGGGCGGCACGGGCGTGCTCGTCCTCGACGAGCCGACCGCCGTCCTCCCGCCGGGCGAGGCCGAGCACCTGATCGAGATCGTCCGGGCGGTGCGGGCGCGCGGAACGAGCATCCTCTACGTCTCGCACCGGCTGGACGAGGTGCTGGCACTGGCGGACCGCGTGACCGTGCTGCGCGGCGGTCGCGTCGTGGCCACCCGGCCGACGGCCGGCCTCGGGCCGGACACGCTCGCCGCCCTGATGGCGGGTGCCGACGTCGACGTCGACTACCGAGCCGGGTTGCCCTCCGCCGCGGGCAACCCGATCGCCCTCACCGCGCGGGACGTCCGCGCCCGCCACCTCGACGGAGTGTCGCTCGAACTGCGGGAGGGCGAGGTCCTCGGGATCGCCGGGCTCCCCGGCTCCGGGGCCGCCGAGGTGGTGCCCGTGCTCGCCGGCGCGGTGTCCGGGGCCGACGGGGAGATCGGTCTCGGATCGGCGACCGCGGTCCACGTGTCCAGGGCGAGCCGGCTCAACCTGCCGATCGTCCCGTCCGACCGGTTGCGCGACGCCGTGCTGCCGAGCATGTCGGTGGCGGAGAACCTGACCATCTCGATCCTCGGCCGGCTCCGCCGCGGGCCGGAGCTGTCGCACCGGCGCGAGCGCAGCGCCGTCGCCCGGTGGATGGCCGACGTCCGGGTGCAGGCCGCGAGCGACCGGGCCGGGATCAGCACGCTCAGCGGCGGCAACCAGCAGAAGGTGGTGTTCGCCCGGTGCCTGGCGCGCGACCCCCGGGTGCTGCTGCTGTCCGACCCGACGGCGGGCGTGGATCCCGCCGCGCGCCAGGCGATCTACGAGCTGGTCGCCGAGCGGGCCCGCGCCGGGCTGGCGGTCATCGTGGCCTCGGCGGACGTCGGCGACCTGCTGGCGCTGTGCAGCCGGGTGCTCGTGCTGGGCGACGGTCACGTCCTCCGCGAGCTGGCCGGCGACGACCTCACCGAGCACGCGCTGATCCGCGCGATGGAAGAGACGGGGCAGAGATGACCGGCACCCTCGAGCGCCCGACAGCTTCCCGGCCGCCTGCGACGGAGCGGGCATGGGGCCGGTGGGCGACCGCGCTGAGCCCTCGGTCCATCGGCGCCGGCTACGTCCTGGTGGTGATCGTGGTGGCCTTCAGCATCGCGCTGCCGCACACCTACCCGACCCTGGCCACCGTCAAGCAGGTGGCGAACGGCTACTCGATCACGGCGCTGGCGGCGCTGGCACTGGTGGTGCCGCTGGCGACCCGCACCTTCGACCTGTCCTTCGCGTACGTGATGACGCTCTCCGGCGTGACCGCGGCGCACCTCGTGGTGCACGGCATGGACGCGATCCCGGCGATGCTGCTCGGCATGCTGGCCGCGCTGGCCGTCGGTGTGGTCAACGGGCTGGTCGTGGTGGTGATGCGCATCGACTCGTTCATCGGCACGCTGGCGACGGGCTCCCTGGTGCAGGCGTTCATCATCCTGTTCACCAACGCCCAGATCATCGCGGGTGTCGAGCTGGCCGGTGGGTTCGCACGGCTCGCCCAGGTCCAGCTCGTGGGCCTGACCGGACCGGCCGTCTACGCCGTCGTCGTGGCGGCGGTCCTGTGGTTCGTGCTGGAGCACACCGCGGTCGGCCGGCGGCTCTACGCCGTCGGGTTCAACCCCGACGCCGCCCGCCTCGCGGCGATCGGGGTCGACCGGCTCCGATTCGCAAGCCTGCTGGTGTCCTCCGGCCTCGCCGGATTCGCGGGGCTGTGCCTGGCCTCCTCGATCTCCGCCGGATCACCGACGGCGGGCACCGCCTACCTCCTCCCCGCCTTCGCCGCCGTCTTCGTGGGTGCGACCCAGTTCAAGGGCGGCCGGTTCAACGCGTGGGGCACGCTCATCGCCGTCGTCATGCTCGGGGCGGGCACGGTCGGGCTGTCGCTGTCCACCGCCCCCAACTACGCCGCCGACATGTTCACCGGCGTCGTCCTCATCGGTGCGCTCGCCGCCACCGGTCTCCAACGCCGTCGCATCCGCCGCGGCTGATCCCTCTCCCGGAACACAGGAGTTCCCATGCGGAGGAAGTCTCGTCTCGTCCTGCTGGCCGCCGCGTCGGCGCTGGTGCTCGCCGCGTGCGGCAGTGGCAGTAGCAGTGGCGGCGGCAGCCAGGCCGCCTCGGAGCCCGTCGACCAGGCCGGCGTCCAGCGGGCCACCGCCCTCCTGGAGGGGGCGTCGACACGCCCCGCCGACCTCACGCTCACGACCCCGGTCGGCGCGCCGGTGCCCGCCGGCAAGGTCGTCGACTTCGTCAGCTGCCCGGCCGCGGACTGCAACGTGATCGCCGGCGTGCTGAAGTCCGCCACCGACAAGCTCGGCTGGCGGCTCAACGTGCTGACGACCGACGGCAGCCCGGGCTCGCAGCAGCAGGCCTTCGCCCAGATCGTGCGCGACCGCGCCGACGGCGCCATCTACGTCGGCATCGACCGCAGCGTCTACGAGCGCTACCTGCCGGAGCTGAAGGCCAACGGAACCTGGATGGTCAGCGCATGCTCGACCAACCCCCAGGGCAACGGCATCGACTTCGCCATCTGCACCCCCGACCAGCAGCGCGAGACCGGCCGGTTGATGGCGGCATCGGTGGTCGCCGACAGCGGGGGCCGCGCCAACGCCGTCTACGTCAACGTGCCGGCGTTCGACAACCTCTCGAAGCTCCAGGACGAGTACCTGGCGTCGATGAAGGACCTGTGCCCGGGTTGCCCCACGGCGTCGCACGACGTCCCGATCACGGCGCTGGGCAACGGCGTGCCGCAGCTCGTCGTCGGCTACCTGCGTGCGCACCCGGACGTGGACTACGTGGTGCTGGCCATCGACAGCCTCGGCTCCGGCCTGCCCGCGGCGCTGAAGGCGGCGGGACTCGACCACGTCAAGATCGTCGGCCAGGGCGGCGGCGCCACCACCTGGCAGTACATCAGGACCGGTGACCAGCTGGCGTCCGTCCCCTGGCCGTACGTCGAGACGTACCTCGCCGGGTTGGACTCGATCGTCCGGCACGTGACCGGGGTGCCCGAAGTGCCCTCGCAGCTGCCGCGGTTCTGGGTGGTCACGAAGGACAACGTCGCCGACACCGACCTGAAGGTCGACGGCATCACCCCGGTGGTCCCCGGGGTCGACCGGAAGTTCCAGCAGCTGTGGGGCGCGGCGCGCTGATCGCCGCGTGGAGCGGCGGGCCGGGCCGGGCGGCGCCGGTTGGAGGGTGACGCTCGCCGGCGCGGCCCGAAGACTCGACACAGGTACGGAAGGGACGACCATGGCACTGTCGAACGACTTCGATCTCCCCGTCTCGACGACGGAGAACGGGAAAGTCCGTCGGGAGTTCGTCGACCGGCTCTTCGACGACTTCACCAACGGCCGGATCGACGAGTGCGTCGCGGCCTTCACGAAGGACCTCAAGATGGAGGTCCCCTGGCAGGCGCCGGGGATGACGCGCAAGTGCCGCACCCCCGACGAACTCCACGCCCTGCTGAGCTGGACGTACACCACCTTCGTCCCCTTCGCGATCTCCGCGTCGCAGAGTTGGGAGATCGAGTCGGGCGGGATCGCGGTCATCTACGCGACGAACGCGGTGCGCGAGCGGACCGGCCGGCGGTACGACAACGAGTACATCGGCCTGTTCTTCTTCACCGGCGGGCTGATCTCGCGCTGGGTCGAGTACCACAACCCGATGGTCACCGTCGTCGCGCTGGGCCGCTGAGGCGATGGTCGACATCCGGGAGCGGGCCCACGGGGACGTGCGGTCGCCGCGGGCCGGGCTCGGTCTGTGGGACGCCGTCGCGTCGCACGCGCGCTACCGCGGCGGCCGGACGGCGCTGATCGACGACGACGGCGCGGTCACGTGGGCCGAGCTCGTCGAGCGCGTCGGGCGGATGGCCGCGGGCCTGGCCGGGCGCGGTGTGCGGCGCGGCGACGTCGTCGCCGTCGCGGACGCGCTGGGGATCGACTACGTCGCGCTGTACTGCGCGACCGCGCGCATCGGTGCGGTGCTGGTGCCGCTCAACACGAGCCTGCCCGCTGCGGCGGTCCGGTCGTTCGTCGAGCGGACCCGGGCTGGGCTCGTGCTGGTCGGGAGGGAGCAGCAGGAGCTCACGGGAGCCGCGGGCGGCGTCGACGTCCTCGGCGTGGGCGGGGCATCGTGGGCGACCGAGCTGATCGCCGGCGACGGTGCCCCGCCGGAGTCCGAGGCCGAGCTCGACGACCCGCACCTGATCATCTTCACCAGCGGGACCACCGGTGTACCGAAGGCCGCCGTGCTCAGCCAGCGCGCCACGATGGCCGACTCGCTCGCCGGCGCGCTGGCCACCGGGGTGCGTCCCGACGAGCGGCTCTTTGTCTACCAGGCGCCCTACCACGGCGGCACGTGGTCGATGATGCGCCAGTACCTGGTGCTCGGCGGCTCCATCGTCATGGCTCGGCGGTTCGACCCGGCCCGCGCGCTGCGGCTCATCGAACGCCACCGGTGCCACTCCTTCTTCGCCGTGCCCCTCGTGCTGCAGGCCATGGTGGAGGCCGACGGGTTCGCCGACGCGGACCTGTCCTCGCTGCGCACGATCGTCTTCGCGAGCTTCGACCCGACCACCTCGGTGCTGCCGGTGATCGAGCGGATCCGCGAGCGCGGCGCCCCGGCGATGACGGTCGAGCACATCTACGGGCAGACCGAGAACAGCGCGTTCATCGCCAGCGCCCGCCCCGAGGTGTGCGAGCAGCACCTGGCGACGGTCGGCACACCCGTCCCGGGAGTCGTGCTGTCCATCCAGGACCCCGACGGCGGGGAGGTCGCCCCCGGCGAGGTGGGGGAGATCTGCGTGCGCTCGCACTCGGTCATGGACGGCTACCTGGACGACCCGGAGGCCACGGCGGCGGCGTTCCGCGGCGGCTGGCTGCACACCGGGGACCTGGGGCGCATCGATGCCGACGGCATGCTGCACATCGCCGGGCGGCTCAAGGAGATGATCCGCACGGCCGGGGTCAACGTGTACCCGCGGGAGGTCACTGCCCAGCTGGCGCAGCACCCGGCGATCCGGGACTGCGCGGTCTTCGGGGTGCCCGATCCGCGCTACGACGAGCGGGTCGTCGCCGCGGTCGTGACCGACGACCCGACGCTCACCCCGGACGACGTCATCGGCTGGGTGCGGGCGCGCATGGCCGGCTACCAGACCCCGCGCCAGGTCATCCTGCTGGACGCGCTGCCGAAGACCGCCGCGGGCAAGACGGCCATGGCCGAGCTGGTGGACCGCGCCCGCCGCGCCACGGGCGCGGGAGAGAGGAGTGCCTCATGAGCCACGCGATCGTGGGGATCGGGGAGACGGCGCTCGGCAAGCAGCCCGGCCGCACCGCGGTGGACCTGCAGGCCGAGGCCGTCATCACCGCGTGCGCCGACGCCGGCGTCGCGGTGGGCGACCTGGACGGCCTGTTCGACCTCGGGCCCTACTTCCGGCCGTTCCCGATGTTCTCGGCGAGCCTCAACGAGTACCTGGGGATCCGCCTGGCGCGGCAGGCGACGATCGACGTCGGCGGCATCCTGAGCCCCCTGCACATGATCGGCAACGCGATCGCGGCCATCGAGCGCGGCGAGTGCTCGCTGGTGGCGTGCACCTTCGGCGAGGCAGCGGCGACCGGGCGGACCAAGCAGGGCCGCGGCTGGACCATGGCAGCCGACGACCTGGAGTTCGAGGCACCGTTCGGGCTGGTCGGCTCCGTGATCCCGTACGCGCTGGTGATGGCGCGGCACATGGCCGAGCACGGCTCCACGCTCGAAGGGTTCGGGGCGGTGGCGATGGCGGCCCGGCGGCACGCGGCGATGACCGACAACGCGGTGATGCGCCGCCCGATGACGATGGACGACTACCTGTCGTCACGGCCGATCGCGTCGCCGATCAAGCTGCTGGACTCGTCGGTGATCGTCGACGGCGGCGGCGCCGTCATCGTGGCCTCGGCCGAGGTCGCGCGCGAGCTCGGGGCCGCGCCGGTGCGCGTGCTGTCGTCGGCGATGAACTCGTCGCACCGCAACATCGGCCAGTTCCCCGGTATCACCGAGCTGCGCATCGAGGAGGTCGGCGCGCGTGCCCTCGCCGCGGCCGGGTTGCGGCGTTCCGACATCGACCTGCTCCAGGTCCACGACGCGTTCACCATCTCGGTGATCGTCTTCCTGGAGGAGCTGGGCTTCTGCAAGCGCGGGACGGGCGGGGACTACGCCCTGGACGGCAACCTGGAGATCGGGGCCCGCTGCCCCGTGAACACGCACGGAGGGCACCTCTCCCAGGGGCACGTGGCCAGCATGCTCCACGTGACCGAGGCCGTGCGCCAGTTGCGCGGGCAGGCCGGGGCGCGGCAGCTGCCCGATCCACGGTTCGTGATGGTCGCGGGGGCGGGCGGCTACTTCGGGATGAACGGCGTCATGATCTTGGGCCGGGAGTGAGGCGAGCGATGTCCGATCACGTCCCGGTGGCACCGGCCGACTGCGCGATGTCGGCGGTCTCCGAGCCGTTCTGGCAGGGCCTCGCCGCGGGGCGCCTGGTGCTCCCGTTCTGCGCCGCGTGCCGGCGGCCGTTCTTCTTCCCCCGTCGCTGGTGCCCGACCTGCTGGTCGGCCGACGTCACCTGGACCGACGCCGGCGGGGGCGGCACCCTCTACGCCCGCTGCCAGGTCGACGTGCCGTTCGACGGGCGACCGGCCGAGGAGATCCCCTACTCGGTGGCGCTCGTCGACCTCGACGAGGGCGTCCGCATCCCGGGCCGGCTCCGCCGGGCCGACGCCGCGCTGCCGATCGGGGAGCGCGTCGTCCTCGACTTCGCGCCCGACCCGGCCGCGGCGCTGCCCGTCTGGCGCCGCGCATGACGGCGGGGAGAGCCGAAGGCGACTGCCTGCCGTGCTCGCTCGAGACCGCGGACCCGGCCACCGTGGTCTTCTGCGACGAGCTCTGGTCGTGCGAGATCTTCCCCGGGTACGAGGTGCCGGGCTGGTTCGTGCTCCGCGCCCGGCGCCACGTCGTGGGTACCGACGGGCTCGACGACGATGAAGCCGCGACGTACGGGGTCCGGCTGCGCGACCTGACGAGGGCCGTGCGGACGGGAGTCGGCGCCGAGCGCGTCTACGCGGTCGTGTTCGGCGAGCAGCACCCGCACTTCCACACCCTCGTGATCGCGCGGCCGGACGCGGTGACCCACGAGCACCGCTCCGCAGGCATCCTCGCCCTCCGCGCGGAGATGTCGGACCCCATCCGGGCGCGCGCGGCGGTGCTGCCCGTCGCTCGCGCCTACCGCGCCGATCAACCGAGCCGGTCAGCCGAGCACCACATGACGAGAGGGCGATGAAGTACGCGATGCAACGCTGGGAGATGGACGGCATCGGCCGCGAGCGACTCGAGCTCAAGGACGTGCCGACGCCCGAGCCACGACCGGGCGAGGTCCTCGTCGAGGTCGCCGCGGTGTCGCTCAACCACCGGGACAAGATGGTCGTCGAGACCGGCCGGGGGCTGCCGCTCGAGTTCCCCTTCACCCCCGGCTCGGACCTCTCCGGCACGGTCGTGGCGGTGGGCGAGGATGCCACCCGCTTCGCCGTGGGCGACCGCGTCATCTCGACCTTCACCCCGGACTGGGTCGACGGGCGCCGGCCCGGCACGGCGCGGACGCCCGCCTACCGGACGCTCGGCGGCTTCTACCCGGGTGTGCTCGCGGAGTACGTGGCCTTCCCCGAAGGCTGGTTCGTGGCGGCACCCGACTCGTTGAAGCACGCCGAGGCCGCCACGCTGCCGTGCGCGGGGCTCACGGCCTGGTTCGCGCTGGTGGAGCGCGGCGGCGTCCAGGCCGGGCAGACCGTCCTGGTCGAGGGGACCGGGGGAGTGGCCCTGTTCGGGATCCAGATCGGGGCGATGCACGGCGCCGAGGTGATCGTGTCCGCGAGCGCCGACAAGCTCGAGCCCGCGGCCGCGCTGGGTGCGACGCACACCGTGGACCGACGACAGGAGGACTGGCCCGAGACCGTCCTACGGATCACCGGCGACCGGGGAGCCGACCACGTCCTCGAGATCGTCGGCGGTCCGCACCTCGGGACTGCCGTGCAGTTGGCGGCCGTCGGTGGACGGGTCTCGCAGATCGGCGCTCTGGAGGGCTTCGAGATCAGCACTCGCGTGATGCCGCTGATGCTCAAGGACGTCACGATCCAGGGCATCGCGACCGGGCACCGGCGCGCCCTGGAGGATCTCGTGCGCGCGGTCGGCCGTTCCGGTCTCCAGCCGGTGGTGGACAGCAGCTACGGCCTGGCGGACCTGCCCGCCGCGCTCGACCGGCTGGACGACGGGCCGTTCGGCAAGATCGTCATAGAGCTCTAGGTGCACTGACCCGGGAGGTAGTCGACGGTCATGCGGCGCCCGCCGGAGTGCCGGTGGTGGAGGCCGTCCGCGGGTGAAGTCGCGGCGGTCACGCGGGTCCGCGGCGGCGCAGCACCGTGACCGCGAGCGTGGCGCCCACCCCGGGGACGACGCTGAGCAGCGTCGGGAGGCTCCAGGTGCCCGCGCGCAGGGCGGCGCCGACGATCGCGGCGACGTAGGCGGTGCCGTGCAGCGGCCCGAAGAGGGCCGCGACGGCCGGCACGTGCGCCATAGCGAGGTTGACCAGCAGCACCAGCAGGGAGCCGAGCTCGACGGCGGCGAACCCGGTCAGCAGACGGATGCCCACGCCTCACACGCCGGTGGTCGAGCCAGGTCGCACGATCATCAGGACGGTGACGGCGGCCCACAGCAGGTTGAACCCGCCGGTGATCATCCCGAGCCGTGCCGGCCGAAGTGCGAACCACGAAGGTCAGATCAGCCCGCAGCCCGCCCACCGGAGGTAGCGGCTGACGGCCGCGCGTCGAGCCGGGCTGTAGCCGGCATGTCAGGGTCGACCTGGTTGATCACGCCGAGGTCGGCGAGGATCCGTTCCGCGGTTGCAGTGCCGCGGTGGTCGGTGGATCCGGGCAGCCCGCAGGCCCGAACGGCTCGGGTGGGTCTGACGTAGACGACGATCCCGCGACCGTCGGTGGCGAACGTGGACAGTGCGCGGTCGAGCCGTCGTCGACACGGGCAGCCGGTCGAGCCCAGCGCGTCGCCGGTGAGGCATTCGACGTGCACGTGGACAGGCGTGGACGGGTCGACCGGGCCGGCGAGCAGCGCTACGTGTTCCGCACCGTCGCCGAGGTCCGCGTAGCCGACGGCGCGGAACCGCCCGTGTCGCGTGGGCAGGGACGTCTCGACGATGCGGCGGACCTGCGGTTCCCGACGGCGACGGAACCCGATCAGCTCGGTGAGGGAGATCGTGGCCAGCTGGTGCTCCCGTGCGAAGCGGTCGAGTTCCGCCCCGTGGGCCAGGTGGCTCGGCCGTTCCCGGGACACGATGGCGCTGAGCGCGGCGGCGGACGGGAGGCCGGCGAGCCGGGCGAGGTCGACCGCTGCCTCGGTGTGCCCCGGCCGGCTCAGCACGCCGCCGGATCGGGCGCGCAGCGGAACGACGTGTCCTGGCCGGACGAAGTCGGTCGCGGTGGACGTCGGCGAGGCCAGCGCGGTGATGGTGGCGGCGCGGGCGGTCGCGGAGATGCCCGTGCCGACGCCGTGCAGGTCGACGGTGACCTGGTAGGCGGTCCCGGTGCCGGACGGGTCGTCGTGCCGCATGGGGGAGAGGCGGAGCTGGTCGCAGGTGCTGCCCGGGAGGGCGACGCAGACGAAGCCGGAGGTGTGCCGGACGGCGAAGGCGAGCAGCGTCGGGGTGGCCAGGGACGCGGCGAGGACCAGGTCGCCGCCGCGGCCGGGGTCGAGGTCGTCGACGAGCACGACGGGTCGTCCGGCGGCGAGCGCGTCGGCGGCGGGGATCCGGTCCATGACTAGGACTCCACCGGCTGCAGCCGGTGGAAGACGCTGCCGTGGAACACGAGCGGGCTGTCGGGTCGGCTGCCGAGCTCGTGGACGCGCAGCACGACGAGCACGTGGTCACCGGCGGGCACGGTGGTGTCGATCGTGCAGGTCATCCAGGCCGTTGCGCTGTGCAGCAGCACCGCGCCGTCCTGGCCGGTGAACCAGTCGAGGCCGGCGAAGCGATCGCCGTCCTTGGCCGCGAGCTGCCGGCAGGCGCGGTGCTGGGTGGCGCTGAGCACGGAGAGGCCGAGCCGGGGGCGGTCGGCGAGCAGCGGCCACGTCGTCGACGTGAGCTGGATCGACACCGACACCAGTGGCGGTGCGAGCGAGACGGCCGTGAACGAGCTGGCGGCCAGCCCGACCGGCTGGCCGCCGCGGAGGGCGGCCAGCGCGATCACGCCGGTCGGGAAGCTGCCGTAGACCCGGCGCAGGGTCTCGGTGTCGCCGGCAGGTCGGAGCATCGGCCTCAGCCCTGGGGGAGGTCGACGAGGATCTTGATCTCCTCGCCGCGCCGCAGCGGCTCGAAGCCGGCGTCGACGGCCTCGTCGAACGGCACGTGCCGGACCCAGGAGTCGGTCGGGATCCTGCCCTCGCGCATCCACTGCAGCACGGTGCGGAACGCGTGCTTGGTGGACCCGTTGTGCCCGACGACGCTGACCTCCATCAGGGCCACCGGGTTAGGCGAGAAGGACTCGTAGGGCTTCTCGAACAGCCCGATGAGCACGATCTTCCCCCGCTTGCCGACCATGGCGAAGGCCGAGTCGAGGCTGGCGGGTACCCCGGCGCACTCGATGACGACGTCGACGCCGTGGCCGCCGGTCAGCGCGCGGACCTCCGCGGCCGCGTCCTCGGTCGACGGGTCGACGATCCGGGCCTTGGTCAGCGTCTGCAGGGCGGTCCGGCGGGCCGGGGACGGCTCCACGACGACGAACTGCTCCACGTCCAGTGCCTCCAGCGCGAGCACGGCACCGATGCCGATCGGCCCGCCGCCCAGCACGGCGACGCGGGTGTCGCGGCCGATCTCCGCGCGCTGCACGGCGGTCGTGGCCACGGCGATCGGTTCGACCAGCGCGCCCTGGGCGAGGGTGAGCTCGTCGGGCAGCGGGATGATCAACCGGTTGGGCACGACGGCGTACTCGGCCATGGCGCCGATCGGGGAGCCGCAGCCGATGGTGGAGACGCTCCGGTCGACCACCTCGCACAGCACCGGGTAGTCCGCCCGGCACTGCCGGCACTCGCCGCAGCTGTCGATGGGGAAGACGCAGACGCGGTCGCCGACCGCGGTGTCGGTGACGCCGGGTCCGACCGCGGTCACGGTGCCGGCGAACTCGTGCCCGATGGCGCGGGGGCGCGGCCAGCCGCTCTGCGCGCTCGCGTAGTAGAAGTGCAGGTCGCTGCCGCAGATGCCGTTGTGCGCGATGCGGACCTGCACCTCGCCCTCCCCGACCTCGGGGACGGGCACCTCCTCGCGGCGCAGGTCCTGCTCTCCGTGGAGCTGGTAGGCGATCACGAGTCCTCCAGGGTCAGGTGGGCGACGCGCGGGCCGACCTCGGTGACGAGCAGTTCGAGCGAGCGGCGGTAGGCGTCCGGGTTGGCGCGGTAGTCGAAGTCGAACGCGACGAGCGTGCCGAAGCCGCCGGCTTGCTCGAACTCGTGGGCGAGGCGCTCGGCGACGGTCTCCGGGGAGCCGACCAGCCAGACGTCACGGGCGAGGACCTCGGCGGTGACGTCCTCCGGCGCGACGCCGGGAGCGAGGGAGCTGCCGTCGCGCTGGTAGACGGCGATCATGTGCTTGTCGTAGAAGTGGCCCATGAACCCCGAGGTCACCAGCCGGCGCGCCTCCTCGTCGGTGTCGGCGACGAACACCTCGCGGCAGACCCGCCAGTTCGCCCGGTCCGGGGTGTGGCCGCCGTCGCGGGCTGCCGCGGCGTAGCCGGCCCACTGGTCGTGGAGGTGGCTCGCGCTCTTGGCGAAGCTGAGCGGGATGAAGCCGTGGGCGCCGGCGAGCTGGAAGCTCTGGGACTTGGCGCTGCTGCCGGCGATGGCGACGGGCGGGTGCGGGAGCTGGAACGGGCGCACGGTCGGCCCGGCCATGAACGCGTTGAACTCGGGGTAGTCCACCGTCCAGAACGTGCCGTCGTGGCGGAACGGCTCGCCCCGCCAGACCTTCTGCATGATCTCCAGGCCCTCGACGAGCATGGCGGCGTTGTTGCCGCCCGTCTGGAACAGCTGCTGGTCGGCGGGGTACGCGCCGGCCCCGATGCCGGCGATGTAGCGGCCGCCGGTGAGGTGGTCCAGCGCCATGATGCGGTAGGCGAGTGCTGCGGGGTGCGTGTAGGGCACCAGGTGCGCCCCGGCCGCGAGCGTGATGTTCGTGGTCTCTCGGGCCGCGGCGGCGATCACCAGCTCCGGCGCAGGCGAGGCCTGCCAGCCGGTCGTGTAGTGCTCGGCGAACCAGACCTCGTCGAAGCCCAGCTCGTCGCCCCAGCGGGCGACCTGGAGGCTCCACTCCAGGACGTCGCGGAGCGGGGAGTCGGGGTCCGCGTAGGGCGGGCTGAAGATGCCGAACTTCATGCTCTCTCCTTGTTGGGGTCAGGACGCTTCGGCGGACGGCGCCGGGCGGTCGTGGTGCAGCAGCTCGGACACGCTGGGCGCCGCCGCGAGCAGCCCCTTCGTGTAGGTGGCCTCGGGGGTCTTCAGGACCGTCTGCACGGCCCCCTGCTCGCAGACCGTGCCGCGGTCGAGGACGAGGACGTGATCGGCGATGGTGGCGACCACGCCGAGGTCGTGGGTGATGAACAGCAGGCTCAACCCGCTCTCGGAGCGCAGCTCGCCGAGCAGGTCGAGCACCGCGGCCTGGACGGAGACGTCGAGCGCTGAGGTGACCTCGTCGCACACCAGCACCTCGGGTCCGGCGGCCAGTGCCCGCGCGATGGCGACCCGCTGGCGCTCGCCGCCGGAGAGCTCGTGCGGGTAGCGACCCTTGAGCCGGCTCGGCAGCCGGACGGCGTCCAGCAGGCGGCCGGTCTCGGCGGCGAGGTCGGCGCGGCCGATGCGGCGCAGGAGCGCGGCGGGCCGCGCGATCTGGTCGGCGACGGTCCGGCGCGGGTTGAGCGAGTCGGCCGGGTTCTGGAACACCAGCTGGATCCGCCGCCGCTGCGCGACCGAGCGGTCGCGGGCGAGCGGGGGCAGTCGCTCGCCGTCGAGCCGGATCTCCCCGGACGCCGGGGCGAGCAGCCCCGCGATGCTGCGCGCGATCGAGGTCTTCCCGCTGCCGGACTCGCCGACGAGCGCGACGCAGGATCCGCGGTGCAGGGCGAAGGACACGTCCGCGGCGACGGGGACGACGTGGGCGCCGCTGCGGTACTCGACGGCCAGGTCCGCGACGTCCAGCACGGGGGTGCGGTCGGCGACGGACGCGGCCGGGGATCGCTGCAGCGGTTCCTGCTCGATCGCGGGGGTGCGGGTCCAGTACGCGCACCGCACGTCGCGCCGGTCGTCGATGGGCTGCAGCGCGGGGAGCTCCCGCTCGCAGGCCGGTTCGGCGATCGGGCAGCGGGGTGCGAACGCGCAGCCCGTCGACTCGTCGCCGACGCCGGGGGCCATTCCGCCCATCGGCTCCAGCCGCCGCGGCGCCAGGTGGTCCGGCGTCGAGACCAGCAGGCCGCGGGTGTACGGGTGCCGCGGTCGCGAGAGCAGCTCGCGGGCCGGTCCCTGCTCGACGAGGCGCCCGTTGTACATGACCGCGACGCGGTCGGCGATCTGGGAGACCACGGCGAGGTCGTGCGACACGTAGATCATCGAGACGTGGTGCTCGTCCCGGAGGCGGGCGAGCTCGGTGATGATCCTGGACTGGGTGACGACGTCGAGGCCGGTCGTGGGCTCGTCGAGGATGACGACGGGCGGGTCGCAGGTCAGCGCGGTGGCGATGCAGACCCGCTGTTGCTGGCCGCCGGAGAGCTGGTGCGGCAGCCGGTGCCGGAACTCGGCTGTGCCGGGCAGGCCGACGCCGGCGAAGTGCCGCTCCAGCTCGGCGTCGTCGGCGGGTGACCCGCGGTGGGTGCGGATCACGTCCTGCAGGGTGTCCTGCAGCCGGAGGGCAGGGTTGAGCGAGCGTCCCGGATCCTGCGGGACGTAGGAGAGCGACACGCCTCGGCGCCGGCGGAGGGTCTCGTCCATGGCGACGGGCTCGCCGTCGATCCACAGCTGCCCCGCGGAGATCTCGGTCCCGGGGGAGGCGTAGCCCATCAGGGCCCTGGCCAGGGTGGTCTTGCCCGACCCGGACTCGCCGACCAGCCCGAGGATCTCGCCGGGGCGCAGCTGCAGGTCGACCCCGCGCACGATCTCCGGGCCGGACGCGAGCCGCACCCGGACGTTCTCGGCACGCAGCGACGGTGCGGTCATCGGGACTCGACTCCACTCGTGCGGCCGAGCGTGCGGGTGTACGCGTCGGCGAGGAGGTTCACCGCGACGGTGAGGACGGCGAGCATCGCCGCCGGCAGCACCGCCGCCCACAGGTTGGTCGGCAGGATCGTGCGGTTCTCGGCGACCATCAGACCCCAGTTCGCCGCCGGCGGCCGGGCACCGAGCCCGAGGAAGTTGAGGCTCGCCGCGAGCACGATGGCACTGGAGAACCGGATGCCGACGTCGGCGAGGACGGTCTGCACGATGTTCGGGAAGATCTCCCGGTACATGATCGACAGCTGCCGTTCGCCCCGCACGACGGCCGCGTCGACGAAGCCGCTGGTGGCGACGTCCTGGGTGGCGGCGCGGACGATGCGCACGACCCCGGGGAACAGCACCAGCACCAGCCCGACCGCCATGACGGTCGGGGAGGTCCCGCTGCCCGAGATCAGGACCAGCAGGAGCAGCAGCGCCGGGAACGCGATGAACACGTCGACGACACGCATGATCCCGGCGTCGGTGCGGCTGCCGTGGTTCAGCCCGGCGATCATCCCGAGCTGGATGCCCAGCAGGTAGGTGGCGGCGATGCTGACGACGGCCAGCGACAGGACCGGGTGTCCGCCGTGGAGGAACCTGCTGAACACGTCCCGGCCGAGCTCGTCGAGCCCGAACGGAGCCCCCGCGACCGGGCCCAGCCCCGGCGGCCCCAGCGGCCGGTCCAGCGGGAACGGTGCGACGAGCGGCCCGATCAGCGCCACCGCCACGACGAACGCCAGCAGGACCAGGCCGATCGCACCTTGCGGGGTGCGCAGGAAGGCGGGCAGCCGCGTCCTGCCGGGTGCGGAGATGGTCATCGGTGGGCTCCGGTCCGCAGCTTGGGGACGAGGAACACGACGAGCACGTCCGCGATGATGTTGATCGCGATGTAGGCCGCCGCGAGGATCAGGGCGATGCCGGCGACGGTGGGCGTGTCGCGGCGGGTCACGGACTGGACGAGCAGGGTGCCGATGCCGGGGTAGGCGAAGAGCGCCTCGACGACGATGACGCCACCGAACAGGTACTGGACGGCCTGCGCGTAGGTCTGCACGGTGGACGCGAGCGCGTTGCGCAGGGCGTAGCGGCGCCGGACCATCCGTTCGGGGAGCCCGTTCAGCCGGCCCATGAGCACGTAGTCCTGGCGCAGCGTCACCGCCATCGCAGCCCGCACCTGCCGCGCCGCGAAGGCCACGGCCACGCCGAGCAGGGTCAGCACCGGCAGCACCAGGCCGGGCAGGTTCGCCAGCGGGCTCTGCCCGGGGCGCAGCAGCGCGATCGGGGGGAACAGCCCGAGCTGCCGGGAGAAGACCACGATCAGCAGCGTCCCGAGCACGAACTCGGGCAGGCACCCGAAGACCAGCCAGACGTAGGAGGAGATCTGGTCGGCCGGCCGGCCCTCGTGCGTCGCGGAGTAGACGCCCAGTCCGAGCGACAGCGGGATCAGCAGCAGCATCGCGATCGTCGCCAGCACGACGCTGTTGAGCAGCGGCCCGCCGATCATCGACGAGATGCTCGGATCTGGTGCGGACTGGGCGAGCGCCACCGCGGAGTTCCCGAGATCACCGCGCAGGACCCCACCCAGCCAGCCCAGGTAGCGCACCACCAGCGGCTGGTCGAGGCCCAGCTGGTGCTGCAGCGCGGCGAGCCGCTCAGGGCTGGCCCCGCGGCCCAGGACGATGTCGGCGACGTCGCCGGGCAGCGCGCTGGTCGCGAGGAAGATCAGGATGCTGACGACGACGAGCGTGGCGACCGCGTAGAGCGTCCGGCGGCCGAGCGTGGAAAGGATCGGATGCCGGGCCCGCCGGCCGCCGGCGCGTGCCGGCGGCTGACCCGGAGACGCCGCATCGGCGATGAGCTGTTCGGTCACCGGGATTCCTCCTCCGCTGCGCAGATCGTCCGGACGCGGCGGCCCTCCAGCAGGAGCGCCAGCGCGGCGGTCTGCTCGATCTCCTCCACCGCGTCCGCAGCCTCGCGCAGCGTCGGGGCCGCGACGATCGAACCGTGGTTGTGCAGCAGCAGGAACCGGCTCTCCCGGGCAGCGGCGGCGACCGCGGCCACCAGTTCCGGGCTGCCGGGCCGGTGGTAGCCGACCACGGCGAGGTCGGGGACCTTCATGTCGTAGTAGGGCGTCAGCCGCGGCAGCGGATCGCGGTCGGGCAGGTCGGCGAGGCACGCCACCGCGACCGTGTGCAGCGCGTGGACGTGCACGACCGCTCGGCAGGCGGGGTACGCGGCGTAGAGCGCCTGGTGGAGGCCCAGCTCCTTCGAGGGCGCGCGCCCGGCGACGTGCCGGCCGTGCGCATCGACACCGGCGACGTCGGCAGGGTCGAGCGCGCCGAGCACCGCACCGGTCGGGGTGATCCACACGGCGTCGTCGGTGCGGACGCTGATGTTGCCCGTGCTGCCCGGGGTGATCCCGCGGGCACTGAGGTCGGCCCCCATCGCGACCACCGCATCGAGGTCAGTCATGGCCAGGTTCCCGCAGCAGGGCGAAGGCTCGCGAGAAGAGGTCGTCCGGGCCGAAGTTGCCGGACTTGAAGGCCACGGCCAGGTCGCCGTCCGGGGTGAAGGTCCACGGCACGCCGGTGGCGATCTCCGCACCGATCCGCACACCGGACAGGCCGAGCGCGGTGGCCACCGCGCCCGAGGTCTCCCCGCCGGCGACGACGATCCGGCGCGCTCCGGCCGCGACCAGGGCGGCCGCGATCCTGCCCAGTCCCTGCTCGACCGCCTCGGCCGCGGAACGACCGTCCGGCAGCGCCGCGGACGGGGTGTGGTCCGCGTCGGACGCGATGAGGACGGGGTGATCGGCCCACCGGCTCGTCGCCCAGTCGAGCACCCGTTCTCCGACCCCGGCGTCGGCGAGGTCGGTGGCCGAGAGCCTGAGCGCCGGGCCGGGGAAGGCCGCGATCTGGCGCGCGGTGGCTGCGGAGGCGCTCCCGGCGATCACGACCTCGCGGCCGGCGGGCGGAGGCGTGTCGCGCACCAGGTCGGCAGACCCCGTGCCGCGCGCGAGCCGGGCGCAGACGGCCGCGGCCATCGGGGCGCCACCACCGGCGATCGCGTGCTCGCCGACCAGCTCGGCGAGGACGGCGATGTCGTCGTTGTCGAGCGTGTCGGCGATGACGTGCTCGGCGGTGCTCCTCCGCAGCTCGGGCCCGGCCGCATGCCGCAGCTCCGTGAACCGCAGCTGCCCGATCGCAGCGGACGTCTGGGGCCGCAGGACGCGGGTCAGGTTCGCGTCCGTCATCGGGTTGAGCGGATGGGTGCGCATCGACGACTCGTGCAGCGGCACGCCGTCGACGAAGAGGTGGCCGTGATAGACGGTGCGTCCGTTGTCGGGGTAGCCGGGAACGTGCAGGAAGGCCTCGGCGCCGAGCGCGGCGAGGAACGCGTCGGCGACCGGGCCGATGTTGCCTGCCGGCGTCGAGTCGAACGTGCTGCAGTACTTGTAGTAGACGGGCACGACGTCGGCGTCGGCGAAGGCGGCGAGGGTGGCCCGCGCGGCGGCCACGGCCTCGGCCGGGCACACGTTGCGGATCTTGAGGGCGGCCACGACCACGTCGACGTCGCCGACGTCGAGCAGCGCCTGCCGCGACGGCGTGCCGAACGTCAGTGCGACGCGCAGGCCGGTGCGCAGGACCGCGCTGGCCGCGTCGGTCGCACCGGTGAGGTCGTCCGCGATGATCCCGAGCACGACGACTACTCGATCCACCCGTCCTGCATGCGGAAGTTGTCGAAGCTCATCGCCGCGCCCGTGGACAGCCCGCGGACGTTGTTGGCGGCGGCGTCGACGTACGGCATGGCCGCCCAGGCGATCACCCCGCCCTGGTCGAACTGCAGCTGCTGCACCTGCCGCCACAGCGCTTCCGCCTGGGCCGGGTCCTTCGTGGAGATCGCCTTGTTCAGCAGCGCCTCGTACTCGTCCCCGCCGGGTTGCTGGGCCCAGTGGGTGTCCGGGAACGGTGCGGTCTTGGACAGGAACAGCCGGTAGCTGGCGGTGAGCGACACGCCGATGGGCCCGGTGACGTTCTGCCGGAAGTAGCCGGTGTAGACCCCGCCGGCCGGGGTGAAGTACGTCTCGCCGCTGGTCACGTTCAGGTCGACCTTGACCCCGGCCGCCTCCACCTGCTGGGCGAACAGCGTCGCCGCGGAGTCCCAGATGCCGCCACCGGCCCAGGTCTGGAGGCTGAAGGACTTCCCGGCGACGCCCGCCTCCTGGAACAGCGATCGGGCCCGGTCGGGGTCGTGCGTCCGGATCATGTCGGAGGCGAAGTACTGGCTGCCGATCGAGATCAGGTCGTTGGCCGGGGTACCGAACCCGGCCAATGCCCCGTTCACGAGACCCTGCCGGTCACACGCCAGCCGGAACGCCTGGCGCACCCGGTTGTCGGCGAACGGACCCTCGTCGACGCGCATCGTGATCATGGGGATGTTGGCCGCGAGCTCGGACTGGATGACCTGGAACTGCGGGTCCGTCCCCTGCTGGCGGGCGGCCAGCGGATCGACGGCCGGCAGGACGTTCACCTGGCCGCCGACGAGGGCGTTGACCAGCGCCGTCTTGTCCGTGAACGAGCTGTTGATCACCAGCCGGTCGACGTAGGGCTTGCCCTCCTCCCAGTAGTCGCGGTTGGCCTCGAACACGCTCTCGCGGCCCGGCGTGAAGGAGACGTAGCGGAACGCCCCGGTGCCGATCGGCTTGGCGGCCACCGACTCGGGGGTGGCGCCGGCCGGCAGCACGGGGAAGTTGACGTAGACGAGCAGCGTGGGGAACTCCGCGACGGGCCGGGTCAGTGGAACCTGCACCGTGAGCGGGTCGACGGCCTTGACGTTCGGGAGGTCGATCAGGCCGTCGAGGTAGGAGGCCCCGAGGTTGATCTTCGAGTCGGTCCACAGCGTCTGGATGTTGTAGACGACGTCGGCGGCGGTGAACGGCTTGCCGTCGTGCCAGACGACGCCGTCGCGGAGCTTGATCGTCCACTGCGTCGCGTCGGCGTTGGACTCGGCCGACACCGCGAGGCCCGGAACGATCGGGGTGACGTTCTTGCCGGGGTAGAACAGCAGGTCGTAGAGGGCGTAGCAGCGGAAGTAGTCCGAGTAGACCTGCGCGCCGCCCGGGTACAGCGTCTCGGCGTTGCCGCTGCCGGTGACCCCGACCGTCAACGTGCCACCGCGCTTGGGTGTCCCGCCGGGGAGCGCGGCCGGGAAGGCGGTGGGCCCGGGGATGCCGAGCTGGCCGCCGTTGCCGGGGGCGCACGCGGCGACCGCGACGCCGAGGCCGAGTGCCGAGGCGCCGAGGAGGAACCCGCGCCGGGAGAGGTCGGAGCCCGCCGCCTGCTTGACCTTGAACCGAGCGATCACAGCCGAGCCCTTCTTGTTGGACAATCCAGCGTGCGGACAAACCTAACGTTGGGCTAAGATTCTGGCAAGGGCCGGTTCGCGAGTGGTCCCAGGCCGCTCGGCGCGGCCGCAGGCAGCCTGATGTGGCTTCGATGGCCCGATGAACAGTTGGTTCGTCGGACAGCGCGGTAGGCTCGGGATCGAGTAGTCCGGGGGTAGTGATGCAGGACGGAGCGGTGCAGGCGATGCAGCTGCAGCGGGTTTCCACTGTCGACGCGGTGGTCATGGCGCTGCGCGAGCAGATCTTCGACGGGCACCTGCCCCGCGGTCAGATGCTCCGCGAAGGCGTGCTGTGCACCCAGTTCGGGGTGAGCAGGCACTCGATGCGCGTTGCACTGGCCACGCTCAGCCACGAGGGCCTGCTGCGGCACGAGCCCAACCGCGGCGTGTTCGTGCGGACCCTCTCCCGGGCCGAGATCGAGGACTGCTTCCGCATGCGCCGCATGCTGGAGCTCGAGGCGGCCAAGAAGGTCTGCGGCGACCGTGCAGCCCTGGCTCCGGCGCGTCGCGCCGTCGAGAAGATGCTGGACACGACGCCCCGCACGCCGTGGACGGAGACGCGCGACGCCGACCTGGCCTTCCACGAGGCGCTCGTCGATGCGCTCGGCAGCGCGCACATGTCCCGGGCCTTCGAGTCCCTGGTGGTCGAGCTCCGGCTCTGCTTCCTGATCGAGGGTTTCAAGGACAAGGACCAGAAGGGGCTCGCCGAGGAGCACCTCGGGCTCCTCGAGGCGCTGGAGGGCGGCAACCTCGCGCACTCCACGCGCCTGCTCGCGGCGCATCTGGACAAGGCGGAGAACGACGCGATCGTCGCGCTGGCCGAGTCGGAGGACTCCGCGCGCGACGCGGCCACCCTGAGCTGAGCCGTCCGGGGGCCGTCGCGGCGCGCACGTTGCCCCCCGCTGACCCGTCGGGTCCGGCCGTCGCTCTGCCGTGGTTCGGGCGCCGGCGCGGGATCGCATGTTGATCATGGGCAGAACGTCGTAGTTCGATCTTGCCGAGCGGCGGTTTGCCCATGATCGACGACGCCCGGCCGGCGCCGACTGATCAACCGACACCCGGGCGACGCCGTGCGCAACACCGGACCGACACCCCGACCGATTGACAGACCAACTGACCGCTGATTGGATTGTCCAACAACTGGTCACGCGCTGGGCCTCTCGGCCCTGACGCCCGACGGGCAAGGGGAATCGAGCGATGCGTCCGCAGGAACTCAGGGAGCCCGAGGTGGTCACGCCGGAGGGGACCGACGGTGCCGTCCTCTACCGCGATCTGCGGCATCCCTACGTGCGCATCGTCGAGTCTGCGGGCAGTTGCCTCGTCGACTCCGCGGGAAAGCGGTACATCGACGCGGTCGGCGGGGCGGCGGTCAACATCATTGGGCACGGCGTCCCCGAGATCACCGCAGAGCTCGCCCGGCACGCGGCGAGCACCAGCTTCGTGTACTCGGCGGTGCTGACCAACCCGTGGCAGGAGGAACTGGCGACCAAGCTCGCCTCGATCACTCCGGTCGACGGCGGCAAGGTCTTCTTCACCTCAGGCGGTTCCGAGGCCAACGAGAGCGCGGTGAAGCTCGTCCGGCAGTACCACCTGGACCGCGGTGCGGCCACCAAGTGGAAGATCATCAGCCGGGTCGCCGGCTATCACGGGAACACGTTGGCCATGTTGGGCCTGTCGGGGCGTCCCACATGGGCGTCGCGCTACTCGCCCTACATCGCCAGCAACCCGCGGGTCGCCGCGTCCTACTGCTACCGGTGCCCGTTCAACTCCGAGTTCCCGGGCTGCGGGATCCAGTGCGCCGAGGATCTGGAGCGGGTGATCCTGCAGGAGGGCCCGGAGACCGTCGCGGGCTTCCTCGTCGAGCCGGTCTCCGGGACGTCCCTGGCCGGCGCGGTCCCCGTCCCCGGCTACTACGAGCGGATCCAGGAGATCTGCCGCAAGTACGACGTGCTGCTGATCGCCGACGAGGTGCTGACCGGGTACGGCCGCACCGGGAAGCCGTTCGCCATCCAGCACTGGGACGTGCGGCCCGACATCCTCACGGTCGGCAAGGGGCTGGGGTCGGGGTACGCCCCGATCGCGGCCTGCGTCGCGTCCGACCGGGTCGTCGACACGATCCGCAACGGGACCGGGCAGTTCGTGCACGGCTTCACCTACGGCGGCATGCCGATGGCGTGCGCTGTGGGTGTGCAGGTCTTCGACTACATCCAGCAGCACGCTCTGTTCGACCGCGCCGCCGAACGCGGCGATCTCCTCCGGCACCGGCTCGACGCACTGGCCGCGCGGGAGCGGCGCATCGGCGACGTCCGGGGTCTCGGCCTGCTCCAGGGCGTGGAGATCGTGCGCGACCCGATCACCCGCGCTCCGTTCGCCCCGCACCTGAATGTCAGCAAGCGCATCGTCGAGGAGGCCGAACGGCGAGGGGTGCTGCTCCGTGAGGGCACGCCCGGCCCGAACGCCGGCAAGGACGGCGACCAGATCCAGATCAGCCCCCCGTTCGTGATCACCCCGGAGGAGATCGACGAGGTCGTGCGGGTGCTCGGCCAGTCCATCGAAGCGGTCCTGGGGAAGGAGCAGGCGGCGTGAGCACCACCGAGGAGGTCCTGGACGCCCTGTCCGCGGCCAGCCGCGCCGGCGACCGCGAGGCGATCAGGGCCCTGTTCGCCGCAGACGGCGCCTTCTGGTCCGGCACCGAGCTCCACCAGGGCCCCGATGCGGCCGCGGACGCCCTCGTCGCGACCTTCCGCCTGCTCGCAACGGCGGCCGTCGAGCGCGTCCGCCGCTTCGTCCAGGGCGAGGAGGCCTACGCGGAGTTCGTCCTGACCGGCACCACGCACGACGGCCAGGACGTGCGCGCGCACTACTGCGACTACGTCCACGTCCGGGACGGGAAGATCCTGCTGAAGAGCACCTTCCACAAGGCTCCAACAGCGCCGCGGTGATCTGAACAAGGTCTCGCGGTGGCGCTGCTCATCGCCGCCGAACGCGAGCAACCGTGCATGGTGCGAGGCCCCGGGCGGACATCGTGGTGAGCACGGTCGCCAACGCCCCCGGCCATCGAAGCCAACCGCCGGGCACGCGGCGCGGAACAGTCCACCCCGTCGGGCTCGGGGTGCTCACCGTCGACGCCGCACTGCTCGCCCGTTCGGGTTCCCGCCGGTTCCGTCCCGGGCGATTCCTTCGACCGACCGGGTGGGTCTATCCGAGGACAGCACTGCCGACCTCTGGAGCACACCCGTGAAGCTGAGCCTGTACCTCCCCACGATGACCGTCCAGCGCCCGCCCGCCGATCCCGTGGCCACGTTCGAGCAGATCCGCGACCTCGCAGTCACGGCCGACGAAACCGGCTTCGCCTCGATCTGGGTTCCCGACCACTTCATGCCGTTCGGCGAGCCGGGTTCCTACGTCTTCGAAGCGTGGACGACGCTCGCCGCGCTCGCTCGCGAGACGAGCAGGATCCGGCTCGGCCAGCTCGTCACCGGCAACGGCTACCGCAACCCGGCACTGCTCGCCAAGATGGCCTCCACCCTCGACGTGATCGCCGCGGGCCGGTTCACGTTCGGCATCGGCGCCGGCTGGTTCGGCCCGGAGTACGAGGCCTTCGGCTTCGACTTCCCACCGGTCCGGGAGCGGCTCGCCCGGCTGGAGGAGGCGCTGCAGATCACGCTGGCGATGTGGAGCGGCACGTCCACCACCTTCGACGGCACCTACTACCGGACGTCCGGCGTGGTCGACCAGCCGACGGGCGTCCAGTCGCCGCACATCCCCGTGATGGTCGCCGGTGCCGGGGAGAAGGTGACCCTCCGCCTGGTCGCGCAGTACGCGGACATGTGCAACGTCCAGCTCTCGCCGGACGAGGTCGCCCGTCGGTACGCGGTGCTGGCCCGCCACTGTGAGGCGGTCGGCCGCGACTACGGCACGATCAGCCGGACGTCCACGTCGTACTGCGTCATCGCCGACACCGACGAGGAGGCGCGCGCGGCCGTCCCGCCGTGGGCACCGAGCGTCTTCCCCGGTGACGTCGGCGCCTATGGGCTGGTCGGCACGCTCGACACCATCCACGAGCGGCTGGCGGCCTACGAGGAAGCCGGGGTCGACGAGCTGATCGTCGGTTTCCACGACCCCCTCGACACGGAGACCCTGAAGGTGTTCGCAGCCGAGTTCCTCACTGACCGGCCCGTCCCGTGATCCGCCCACGCGGCTACGTCCGGACCGCGAGCCGGCGCGAAGCCCCGTAGGCGGTCGGAGCCGAACCGCACCGACCCGCCGGCCGCGTCCCCACGGCTGAGCGAGCCGTGATTCGGCCGGTCGGCGGGCGTCGCTTCATCGTGGGCGCGGGGCCGAAGGTGTGCTGCTCCCAGCGCCGCCGGTCGCCGTCGAGGCGGGCGGTGAGCCCAACGTCGCTCGTGCGGGTCCAGCCGTGTGGACCGTGCGCAGCGTGCTCGCGCCGATGTCCGCCGAGGTGGCTCGACGGAGTTCGGCTTCTGCGCGGCGTCGTGACGGGATCAACGGCTCCCTGGTGACGGCGAGGGAGCGCGGCAGGGATCACCGCCAGGCGGTCGAACTGATGAGTCTGTCAAACCGATGACTCTCGGCAGGCGCGCAAGTCGGAACCGTCGAAGCCTGTCCGAGCGAAGGGAGCAGCATGACCAGCACGCACGAGTACCGCCCGGCCCAGCACGAGGCGTCGGCCGCGGCCGCCGTCCCCCCGATCGTCGACCGGGCGGCCTGGCAGGCCGCCCGCGACGAGCTGCTGGTGCGCGAGAAGGCGCACACCCGAGAAGGCGACGCGATCGCCGCGGCCCGCCGTCGGCTCCCGATGACGGAGGTCGACGCGACCATCACCGTCGTCGGACCCGACGGGCCGACGACCCTCCTCGACCTCTTCGACGGCCGTGAGGAGCTCGTCGTCTACAAGCACATGTGGCACCTGGGCGAGCCGTTCGAGAACCAGTGCGAGGGCTGCACCCTGACCTACTTCGCCGTGCAGAACCCGGCCTACCTCCACGCGCGGGGCGTCTCGTTCGCCGTCTTCGCCAAGGCGCCCTATCCCGACCTCGCGGCGTTCGTCGACTTCATGGGCTACCCCCACCACTGGTACTCGGTGGCCGACGTCGAGGACGACATCGTGAGCGGCGACGACTTCGGGACCTGGGTGTGCTTCCTGCGCCACGGCGACCGGGTGTTCCTCACCAACACCGTCACCGGCAGGGGCTGCGAGGCGACGATGCCCGCGCTCGCCCTCCTCGACATGACCGCCCGCGGCCGCGGGGAAGCCTGGCAGGACTACCCCGAGGGCTGGCCCGAGGGCAAGAAGCCAGGCTGGTTCTGGCGCAGCCACGAGGACGGCGTCGGGAACAACTGGACCGGCGGGCGGCCCACCGTCCAGTGGACCCGTCCCGGCGTCGGGCCGGTGACGTCCGAGCCCCACCGTCACCACTGACGCCACCGGGACACGACATCGAGAGCCGATCCTCGGCGCCACGGCCGCCTCCGCCGACCGCTTGCCAGGGCGCTCGGTACGCATCATCGGTGGCATCGACGACGCTGCGGATCCGCGACGTGCGTGGGAAACCGGCGGCCGGCGCGGTTCTCGGCCTTGAACGTCCGGTGACATGACCCCGCCCGGAAGTCATGATCGTGATGGCGTGCGCGCCGCGCCGGAACCGGTCGCGGACCGCGGTGCGCAGTGCGTCGGCACCGTCGACGACCTCACACAGACGCCGGTGACCGGAATCCGTACAGCTCGCGGCGCCCAGCTGCTCCTAGCGTTGCTCACGGAGGGTCGGCGAGGACCCGCCGGCGACGGAGGTGCGTGATGGGAACCGAGCTCGAGCCGGCCGTGTCGCCCGAGCGGCTCCGCACCGGGTTCGGCTGCTTCCCGACGGGTGTGCTGGCCATCTGCGCGCTGCGTGGAGGCGAACCCGTCGGGATGGCGGCCAGCTCGTTCACGTCGGTATCGCTGAGTCCGCCCCTGGTTTCGGTGTGCATCCAGCACACGTCCACGACGTGGCCCGTCCTCCGTGGTGCTCCGAGAGTGGGGCTCACCGTCCTCGCCGAGCAGCAGAGCGAGCACTGCGCGCGGCTGGCGAGCAGGTCGGGCGACCGATTCGCCGGGGTCGCGTGGACGGCGACGAGCGACGGAGCCGTCTTCATCGACGGTGGCGCGCTGTGGCTCGACTGCGCGATCGAGCGCGAGATCCGTGCGGGCGACCACGACCTCGTGCTCCTGCGTGTGCTGGGGCTGCGGTCCGGCGGGTCGCAGGCTCCGCTCGTGTTCCACGGCAGCCGGTTCCGTCGGCTGGCGACGTCGTGACCGCCGTGCTGCCGACGGCGTCCGTCAGATCTGCCGAGTCCAGGGTCGACGCTGCGGTCAGGGCCATCGCCGCGGGCCGCGCCGTCGTCGTCGCCGACGACGAGGACCGCGAGAACGAAGGTGACCTCGTCTTCGCGGCCGAGCACGCCTCGCCGGCGCTCATGGCCTTCACCGTTCGCCACACCTCCGGCTTCGTCTGCGTCGCGTTGCCGGAAGAGGAATGCGTGCGACTTGAGCTGCCGGCGATGGCTCGCTCGAACCAGGACCGGTTCGCCACGGCCTACCGGGTCACGGTGGACGCGGTGGGGTGCGGAACCGGGATATCAGCTGCTGACCGTGCACTGACGGTCGCGCGGCTGGGCGATCGATCTGCTGGGGCGACGGACTTCGTCCGACCCGGGCACGTCGTGCCGCTGGCCGCTCGCCGCGGTGGGGTCCTGGAACGGCGGGGGCACACCGAGGCCGCTGTCGACCTCGCCGCGCTCGCGGGGTGCTCGCCGGCCGGTGCGCTGTGCGAGATCGTGTCCCGCGATCATCCCGGAACGATGGCGCACGGTGGGGAGCTGCGGCGATTCGCCGACGAACACGCCATCCCCTTCGTCACGATCGCCGACCTTGCCGCGGTTCGCGGACGCGGCGCACCGGTCCGCCGGGGTGCGGCGACCGCGCTGCCCACACCGCACGGGACCTTCCGCGCGATCGGGTACGCAGGCGACGACGGCGCCGAACACATCGCGCTGCAGATGGGGCGGCTCCGGTCCGGGTCGCCGGCCCTCGTGCACGTCGAGTGCCTCAGCGGCAACGTCCTCCGCTCCTCCGGGTGCACCTGCGGGGCGGAGCTCGACGCGGCCCTGGCCGAGGTGGCCCGGCGCGGCCACGGTGTCGTGGTCTACCTGCGGCCCACCGCAGCTCGCGCCTGCGCGTTCGTCGGGCCGGCAGTGCTCGACAGCACCACCGGTCATGCGGCGGCCGCGATCCTGGCCGACCTGGGCGTCGGCTCCAGCACGGGCATCGCCGAGGCCCGGATCAGCTGATCGGCATCGCGGCCGGACCGTCAGCCGGCCGGATGGCTCGGCTCGACGTGGGCCCGGACCTCGCGCCCGTCGGCCGACGTCCAGCCCTTCCGGGCCGCGTCGGTGAGCATGGCGGCCAGGCCGGCGTCCCATCCCGGATCGACGTGGCCGGCCGCGAGCTTCCGCACCGCGTCGACGCGGACCCACAGGTGCGTGCCGTCCTCGCTCACGGTCCCCACGTCGTGGCGGTCGAGCACGGCGACGATCTGTGCCCGGTCCATCCGCGGATCGATCGTCGCGTGGAAAGCTGTGAACACGTCGGGTTCGGCGAGCAGCACCTCGTCCTCGCGGATGACGACGTACACGGTCGGCTCCTCAGATCCGGTAGGTGCGGATCTTGGCGTAGAGCGCGGTCCGGGAGATCCCGAGCGCGCGGGCGGCGGTGGACTTGTTCCCGTCGTGCTCGCGCAGGACCGAGGCGATGACCGTGGCCTCGGCGGCCTCCAGCGGAGTCAGTGCGCGGCGTTCACCCGCGTGGCGGACCTCTGCCGGCAGGTCCGCCGTGCCGATGCGCGGGCGATCCGCGGCGCGGGCGAGGTCCGCGACGATGCGGGCGAGCTCGGCCAGGTTGCCCGGCCAGGAGTAGCGGCGCAGCGCAGCCAGGGCGTCGGCGGTGAACGACAGCGCCGGATCGTGGCGGTGCAGCTCGTCCTGAGCGGCGTCGGCGATCTCGTCGGGCGCGCGGCGCAGCGGCGGGATCGACATGGTCCGGGCGCAGAGTGCGTCGAGCAGGTGCGTCGTCGCTGTCGACACGGCGGCGCCCTCGACCACGGTGATCGTCAGCCCGACGGGTCCGGGTCGGGCGGCCTCGGCGAGCACAGCGGACACCGTTCGGACAGCGCCGGCGTCCAGGAGTTCGACGTGGGTCAGAACGACGGCGTCGCCGGCGTCGAGGTGCCGCCGGAGGCGGTTCGCCCACGACGTCGGATCCAGCCCGTAGGTCGCAGCGTCAAGGACCGCGACCGGGTCGAGCGCGGCACGCAGCACGGTGGTCTTGCCGGTGCCCGCTTCGCCCAGCACGGCGACGGTGCCGCCCTCGGCGAGTTCGCCGGCCCGCTTCTGCAGACCCGTCCGGCCGTGCGGCTTCGCTGACGTGCGCGGGGGCCGCGGCCGGCGAGCCGGCTGAGCCGCGTCCGCTGCGGGGCCGTGGATCGAGACAACGGCGCCGGCCACCTTCCCGTCGGTGCGGACCAGACGCACCTCGGCGGTCAGGTCCGCCGGTAGGGAGACCTGGGTGCGGTCCGCCGTCCCACGCTGCGCACGGATCTCGTCCCACAGCCCGAGCCGGTCGATCCCGAGGTCGGCGGCCTGCGGATTGGTGATGATCAGGTCGTCGCCGACGACGGCGAGCGGCCCGGCCGCGGTCCGCCGCTCGGCCAGGAACGCCGAGAGCAGGGTGCGCTCACGCGCCGTCGCGGTCTGGTAGAGCGCCTGTTGGATCTCGTCGACCAGCTTGCTCACGATCACCGCGAGCAGCGAGTTGGTGTCGTTCACCCGGCACGTGACGTTGACCGCGCCGAGGACGCGGCGCGTGATCGGGTGCCGGACCGGTGCCGCGACGCACGTGACGTCGTGGAAGCGATGGACGAAGTGCTCGGCACCACGGACCACCGCGATGCCGCCGGTCTCCAGCGCCGTTCCCAACCCGTTGGTGCCGACGAACTCCTCGCCGAAGTTGAAGCCCTCGATCACCGACAGGCCGTCCAGGGTGGTGCGCAGCATCGGCTCGGAGACCCAGCGCCAGATCACGCTGCCGGAGGCATCGGCGAGCGCCAGGCACGAGCTGTCGCCGACTAGCAGGGTCGCCATTCCGGTCATGATCGGGACCGCGACGCGGGAGAAGTGCGAGTCCAGGTCGGTCTCCAGGAAGGGCACCGCGACGTACTCCGGGTCGACGCCGCTGAACTTCGAGCGTCGCCACGACGTCAGCACCTCACGGCGGATGTCATGCGGCTCCTGGCCTGACTGGAACAGCTCCCAGGCAGCACCGTGCAGATCGGGTCGGGTCCCCATCGACTCCCCTCCGCACGTCATCGTGCCTCATCCAGCCCGCATCGGGGCGGATCGACCGACCCGCCCCGACTCCGTGGTCAGGCCGTGGCCGCCTTCTCCTGCTCGTACTTCCTGGTCATGTGCTCCACGGCGGCGAGCTGGGTCTTGGCGTGCGCCTCGCGGGTGGCGAACGCGCGGTCCTTGGCTGCGAGCGTGGCCTGGGCCTGCCCCTGGAACTCCGGGAAGACCCGTTGGGCGATCAGCTCGTAGGACCGCTTGGTGGCCTGCGGATTGGCCCACTCGTGGCCGAGCAGCAGGAAGGCGCCGAAGCCGCCGGACTGGTCGGCCAGCTTCTGCACCTGCGCCTGAGCGTCCTCGACAGTGCCGATGGCGCCGATGCCGGCCTCGTTGATGAAGTCGATCATGCCCTTGACGTCGGAGCTGTCCCCGACGGCCATCTGCGGGAACGCGGCCACCTTCTGGAAGTAGTGGAACCAGTGCTCGATGCCGTACTCGACGTCCCTGTACGCCTGTTCCCTCGTCTCGGCGATGTGCATGAGGCCGACCAGGCGCCACCCGGCACGATCCGGTGCGGGCTGCCCGTAGTGGGCCGCGCGTTCCTCGACGACGTTCCAGTGGTGGGCCAGCGCGTCGAAGCCGTCCTGCGTGAGGGTCGCCCCGATGGAGAGCAGCCCGATGCCGTGCTGGCCGGCCATCCGCGGACCGGTCGGGGAGGCGACCGCAGCGACCGAGATGTCGAAGTGCGGGTCGGTGTAGGGCCGCAGCTGCAGCTGCGCGTCGACCAGGTTGTGCGTCCTGGTCTGCCGCGTGACCGACTCGCCGCGCAGCAGTCGCATGATGATGTCGAGGTTCTCGCCGAGCAGCTCGCGGGTGTCGGTCGGGGTGAGCCCGATCATCGACGAGTCGGTGGGGAGCGAGCCGGGGCCGCAGCCGAGCATCACCCGTCCCCGGGTGAGGTGGTCGAGCATGACCATCCGGTCGGCCACCCACAGCGGGTTGTGGTAGGCGATCGAGGTGACCCCGGTACCGAGCTTGATCCGCCTCGTGCGTTCCGCCGCTGCCGCGATGAAGATCTCGGGGGACGCGATGATCTCGCTGCCCGCCGAGTGGTGCTCGCCGATCCACGCCTCGTCGTAGCCCAGCGCGTCGAGGTGCTCGACCAGCTCGAGGTCGCGCTGCAGCGCCAGGGTCGGGTTCTGCCCGGGCTTGTGGAAGGGCGCCAGGAAGGCGCCGAATCGAAGACGGCTCACGAGATCTCCCCGCACTAGGTCGGTGAGCGGCCGAACCTCCCGACCGCATCGTCGTGCACGCAGCATGACCGCGATCGCCGGCGGCGGAGTGTTCGGAAACTGGACAGCAGGGGAGCGCCGGGCCGCCACCGTTCGTGGTCGCTCGGCCGGTGCGCGCCGATCAGCACGGCTCCGCCGGGCCGTTCGGCCCGCGCCGCACCGTCCGAGGCCCTCTGTCGGGCGACTGGTCGCGGTGGTGACCTCGAAGCTCCAGCAGGTGCTCGAACCCACGGAGGCATCACGATGCAGGCCACCTCGGATCCGCGGCCCGTCGTCGTCGCGGTCGACACGTCCGAATCGGCGCGCGACGCCGCGGCCTGGGCCGCGGACCTCGCCGCCGATTGGTCGGCGCCGCTGCACCTGCTCCATGTCGAGCTCGGGGACCCCACGGACGCGCCGCTGCCGGCGCAGCCGTGGCTGCTCGAACTCGAATCGGTCGCCGAACGGGCCGGCGCGACGGACCGGCGGGTCGAGGTACGGCCGGGCGACGTCATCCAGGTCGTGTCCGCCCGTGCCTTCGACGCCCGCCTGATCGTCCTGGGCAGCTACGGGGACGGTGCGTGGTCGGGCATGCTCGCCGGGTCGGTCGCGCTCGGTGTGCTGGGCCGGGCGCGGTGCCCGGTGGCGGTCGTGCGCGGGTCGGCCCCGCGCATCGCCCCGCCGCGCGGTGGTCCGGTCGTGGTCGGTGTGGACGGCTCTGCCGCCAGCGTGGCCGCGCTGGAGGTTGCCGCCGACCTCGCTGCCTCGCTGGGTGCCCGGCTGGTCGCGGTCGAGGCGTGGAGCGACGTCGCGGTCGGCCCGGGCGGTACGCCCTTCCGGCGTCGTGAGGCTCCCGACGAGCTGTTCGCCGAGGCCGCCGCGGAGCTGGAGGCCAGCTTGCTGCCCCTGCGGGAGCGGTACCCCGACCTCGCCGTCGACCAGGTCGTCGCAGAGGGCACCCCGGTACGGGTCCTGCTGGATCGGGCCGCGGGTGCGCGGATGCTCGTGGTCGGCACGCGCGGCCGCACCGGGTACACCGGCATGCTGATGGGCTCGACGAGCAACGCGCTCGTGGAGTTCGCGCCCTGCCCGGTCGTCGTGGTGCACGGGACCGGCGCGGCCGGCGGGCGGGAGACACCCGGCACCCGGGCGGGGGTGCGGTCGTGAACGCGGTCGCGGCGCTCCTCTCCGCGGTGCTCGGCGCCGTCTTCGCCGTCCTTGTGCTCTTCTCCTCCGTCGTCGCGGTCGCGGCGCTGGTCGTGCTGCGTGCCGTCGTGCGGCTGTGCGGGGCGCTGACCAAGACCGGGACGCCTCGGCCGGCGGTCGACCCAGCTCCGTACCGGGCCACGACGAGCACACGTGCGGCGTGAGGGGGAGCCATGACGACGGTGACGCGGTCCCGGGCGGACGAGATCGAAGCGCAGTCGCGCCGGGCGGGTCGCCCGGTGCTGGTCGGCGACGACGGGTCGGCCGCGGCGCTGAACGCGGTGCGATGGGCTGCCCGCGAGGCACAGCGGCGGGACCGTCCGCTGCGGATCCTGCACGTGGACGGCGCGGCGAATGCCATGGAGGGCCGGCTCCACGCGCTCGCCCGCCGCGGCGAGCGCATCCTCGAGCGGGCGACGGTGGTTGCCGAGGACGTGGTCGCCGGTGTTCCGCAGGACCAGCGGGTGGAGATCCGCACCTCGGTCGTGCTGGATCGACCGGCAGGCCGGCTGGTCGCCGATGCGGCGGGTGCCGATCTGGTGGTGCTCGGCCGCGAGGCCATGGGTCGTGCGGATCGGGTCGGCTCCGTGATCGGTGCCGTGCTTGCGGACGCGGCATGCCTCGTGGCCGTCGTGCCGGCCGGCACCAGCGTCGGCGACGACGGAGCGGTCGTGGTCGGTGTCGCTCCTACGACCCCGCAGGACGTGCTCGACGTCGCGTTCGCCGCGGCCGAGTCGCGGGGCGTGCCGCTGGTCGCGGTCCATGCGTGGGAGGAGAGCGTGCACGGGATCGACCCGCTGCTCGAGCAGTACGTGGCGGTGATGGTCGATGCCCACAGGACGTGGCTGGCCGGTTGGGCTGCTCGCTACCCGGCGGTGCCGATGCGTTCCGTCGTCCGGCGCGGCCACCCGTCGGCGGTGTTGCTGGATGTCGCGACCACGGCCGGGCTCGTCGTCGTGGGCCCATCTCGGCGAAGGTGGTCAGGTGGGCCCGCGGTGGGTTCGGTGGCGCGGACGTTGCTGCGCGAGGCGCCGTGCCCGCTCGTCGTCGTGCCGCGGCGCCGTGCAGCGTGAAGCCCTGCAGCTCGGCGTCCACCGGCAGTTGACGGCCCTCCTGCGCGGGGACCTCTGCGAATCCTGACCTGACCGGTTGGAGGTGCAACCCGTGGACAAACGGCGAGACGTCCGGATACTTGTCGAGCGGCTGGGCACGGACCGATCAGGACGAACGTCCTCGACGGGCAGGAGTTTCAGCGGTACCCGCCGACACGGGTGACCGCGAGCCTGGTGCCGGCGCTGCAGCGGCGCTGACGTCCTGGCAGACCAGGCGAGGTGGTGGCGGTCGGGTGAGCAGCGAGGCACAGGAGCAGTTCCTCGGCTCGGGTGAGATGCCGTCCCGCGTGCGGGAGCTGGTCGCGGAGTCGTGGCGCCGGTCGGTCGCGGCCGGGGTGAGCGCGGACGACGAGCCGGTCGCGCCGCTGCTCGCGCAGGGTGGCGAGCTGGCCGAGTACCGCGACGCCCATCCGCTCTCCCGGGTGTTCCCGCTGCTCTACGACGTGCTCGGTAGGGCGGCCGAGGAGTGCGACAGCGTGATGGCGGTCGGGGACGCACAAGGGCAGCTGCTCTGGGTGTGCGGCACCCCCGGCACCCTCGCCCGTGCCGAGCGGATCAACTTCGTCGAGGGCTCCGCATGGGCCGAAGCGGCCGCCGGCACCAACGCTCCCGGTACGGCGCTGCGGCTGGACGCCCCGGTGCAGATCCGCGCGGCCGAGCACTTCGTCCGTGCGGTGCAGCCGTGGTCGTGCGTGGCGGCGCCGATCCACGATCCAGCCACGCAGGCCGTGCTCGGCATCGTCGACATCACCGGTGGCGACGACGTCGCCTCGCCCCAGACGATGGGCATGGTCCGTGCCGCCGCCCGGATGGCCGAGGCGGAGCTCGGCAGGCTGCTCGCGATCGGTGCGCCGGCACCGCGTCGGGTGCCTCGCATGGCGATCGACGCACTCGGCCGTCCCGACTGCCAGGTCACCGTCGGCGGCAAGGTCGTCCGGCTCAGCCCGCGGCACAGCGAGATCGTCGTGATCCTCGCGGACCGGCCGGACGGCATGTCCGGCGACGAGCTCGCGATCGAGCTCTACCGCGACGACGTCCGTGCCTCCACCACGCGAGCGGAGCTGACGCGGTTGCGCGGGCTCCTCGACGGCCTCCTCGACTCGCGCCCGTACCGGCTGCCCCGCGACCTGCGCTGCGACTGGCACGACGTGCAGGACGCACTCGAGGACGGTCGGATCGGCGACGCGCTGCGGGCCTACCGCGGCCCGCTCCTGCCGCAGTCGGACGCTCCGGGCGTGGTCGAACGGCGCGAACGGCTGGAGCTGCGGCTGCGCACGGCGCTCATCGCGTCCGGCGACCTGGAGCTGATGGCGGCCTGGACCCGGTCCCGGTGGGGCGCCGACGACCTGCAGATGTGGCAGCACCAGACCGCGCTGCTCCCGGCGAGCGCGCCGCTGCGGCGGATCGCCCTGTCCGAGGTCCGCCGCCTCGACGCGCAGCTGCGGTGGTGACGGGACCGTCGACGGCGGTATCCGGGACCAACGGCCCCACCCGATGCAGCGTGGTTGCAGCGTCGCGCTCCGTAGCGTTCGCGGCCTGATCCGCCGCGCCGCGGCGGGCGAACAGATGGAGGTACCCGATGACCGTGTACCCGGCTCCGGGAACGACGGACAGCCCGATCCAGGTCGCACCCCGCTACGGCAACTACATCGGCGGCGCCTGGGTGCCGCCGAGCAACGGTCAGTACTTCGCGAACGTCTCCCCGGTGACCGGTGCCGAGTTCACCGAGATCCCCCGCAGCACGAGCGCCGACATCGAGATCGCGCTCGACGCGGCCCATGGTGCCAAGCGGGCCTGGGGGCGCACCACCGCCGCCGAGCGGGCCACCATCCTCAACCGGATCGCCGACCGGATCGAGGCGAACCTCGAGGACCTCGCCGTCATCGAGACCTGGGACAACGGCAAGCCCGTCCGCGAGACGCTCGCCGCCGACCTGCCGCTCGTGGTCGACCACTTCCGGTACTTCGCCGGTGCGATCCGCGCCCAGGAAGGCGGACTCGCCGAGCTGGACGCCGACACGGTGGCCTACCACTTCCACGAGCCGCTCGGCGTGGTCGCGCAGATCATCCCGTGGAACTTCCCGCTGCTGATGGCGACGTGGAAGCTCGCCCCCGCTCTCGCGGCCGGCAACTGCGTGGTCCTCAAGCCGGCCGAGCAGACCCCGTGGTCGATCATCAAGCTGTTCGAGCTGATCGGTGACCTGCTGCCGGCGGGCGTCGTGAACGTGGTCAACGGGTTCGGGGTCGAGGCCGGCAAGCCGCTGGCGTCGTCGAACCGGGTCGCCAAGGTCGCCTTCACCGGCGAGACGACCACCGGCCGGCTGATCATGCAGTACGCCTCGCAGAACCTGATCCCGGTGACCCTCGAGCTGGGCGGCAAGAGCCCGAACATCTTCTTCGACGACGTCGCCGCAGCGAACGACGACTTCTACGACAAGGCCCTCGAAGGCTTCTCGATGTTCGCGCTGAACCAGGGCGAGGTGTGCACCTGCCCGTCGCGCGCGTTGATCCAGGACTCGATCTACGACAGGTTCCTCGGGGACGCGGTCGATCGCACCCGCCGGATCGTGCAGGGCAACCCGCTCGACACCACGACGATGATCGGTGCCCAGGCGTCCAACGACCAGCTGGAGAAGATCCTCTCCTACATCGACATCGGCAAGCAGGAGGGCGCACGCATCCTCACCGGCGGCAGCCGCGCCGATCTGCCCGGCGACCTCAAGGGCGGGTACTACGTCGAGCCGACGATCTTCGAGGGCGACAACTCGATGCGGATCTTCCAGGAGGAGATCTTCGGGCCGGTGGTCTCGGTCGCCCGGTTCGCCGACGAGACCGACGCGCTGAAGATCGCCAACGACACGCTGTACGGCCTCGGGGCCGGTGTCTGGACCCGCGACGGTGCGCGCGCCTACCGGGCCGGCCGGGAGATCCAGGCCGGACGGGTGTGGACCAACTGCTACCACGCGTACCCGGCGCACGCCGCATTCGGCGGCTACAAGCAGTCGGGCATCGGCCGCGAGAACCACAAGATGATGCTGGAGCACTACCAGCAGACGAAGAACCTGCTGGTCTCGTACTCGCCGAAGGCGCTCGGCTTCTTCTGATGGACCAGGTCGGAGTGACGGAGGAGGCGGCGCAGCTGCTGCGCCGCCTCACCGCTCAGCACGGACCGCTGATGTTCCACCAGTCGGGCGGGTGCTGCGACGGCTCGTCGCCGATGTGCTATCCCGACGGCGAGTTCCTGATCGGCGACGCCGACGTGCGGCTCGGTGATCTCGACATCGGGTCCGGCCGGCCGGTGCCGGTGTGGATGGCGGCCTTCCAGTACGAGTACTGGAAGCACACGTTCCTGACGATCGACGTCGTGCCGGGCCGCGGCAGCGGCTTCTCCCTCGAGGCGCCAGAGGGCGTGCGGTTCCTGATCCGCTCGCGGCTGCTCACCGACGCCGAGCACGCCGCGCTGGAGGGCTGATCGGCCCGTGTCCCGTGGACGAAGGTCCCGGCACCAGGGTCCAACGGCCGGTACGGGGAAACTGCCCGAACGGAGAGCATCGCATGATGACGACAACGGCGGTCGTACCTCTTCCCGGGTCGCCGCTCGTCAAGTTCCAGGTGCCCGAGGTCGTCTTCGGGCTGAGCTCGCTCGCCGAGGCCGGGTTCTGCGCGGCCCGCCTCGGCGCGCGGCGTCCCTTCGTCGTGACCGATCCCGGGCTGATCGAGTCCGGGTGGGTCGCCGAGCTGGTCGAGCACCTGCGGGATGCCGGACTCGAACCCGTGATCTGGCACGACGTCACGCCCAACCCGAAGGACCACGAGATCGGTCGGGGGCACGAGCGGTACCGCGAGACCGGCGGTGACGTGATCGTCGGCATCGGTGGTGGATCGTGCCTGGACGCCGCGAAGGCGATCGCGATCCTGTCCGGCAACGGCGGCGAGATCCTCGACTACGCCGGTGTCGACCAGGTCACGCGGCCGATCCCGCCCTTGCTGATGATCCCGTCGACGGCCGGGACGGGCTCGGACGTGTCGCAGTTCTGCATCGTGACGGACACCGCGCACGCGGTGAAGGTGACGATCATGGGCCGCGCCGTCGTGCCGGACATCTCGCTCACCGACCCGCGCCTGCTCGCGACGATGCCGATCGAGCTCGCGGCCGCGACCGGGCTGGACGCGCTCACCCATGCCGTCGAGAGCTACGTCTCGCTGGGCCACAACCCGCTGGCCGACGGCCATGCGCTCTCGGCCGCGCGGCTGGTCGGCGCGGCTCTGCGAACCGCTGTCGAGCAACCGGGTGACACCGACGCGCAGCTGCTGATGGCGCAGGCGAGCCTGGAGGCGGGGCTGGCGTTCTCCAACGCGATCCTCGGCGCGACGCACGCGATGAGCCACCAGGTCGGTGGCCTCCTGGACCTCCCGCACGGCGTGATCAACGGGGTGCTGCTGCCCCACGTGATCCGGTTCAACGCCGAGGTGGTGCCGGAGCGGTTCGCGACGATCGCCGCAGCGATGGGCCTCGACGTGCGGGAGCTGCCGTGCGATGTCGCGGCGGAGGTCTTCGCGGAGTACGTGGGGGAGCTGGCGGAGTCGGTGGGCGCACCGCGTCGGCTCGGGGAGCTGGGCGTGCGCTCGGCCGACATCGAGCGGCTCGCCGCCACGGCGACGGCCGACGCCTGCCTGGCCACGAACCCGCGAGCGGCGTCGGAGAGCGACATCGCGACGATCTTCGCGGCGGCGTTGTGACCGCCACGATCGGCCCGGTCGGCAGGAGGCCGCCCGACCTGGCGACGCTGACCGGGGTGCGGTCCGGCAAGCGCACCTTCTACCAGGAGTTCCAGCGGTCCAACGAGCGGCTGAAGCGCACGGTCGCGGCGATGGACTCCATCTCGCGGGCACTGGTGCGCACCGTCGAGGGGCCGCGTGCGCTCCTCGAGGAGATCCTGCGCACGACGGCGGAGCACGTGCAGGCGTCCTGGACGGCGCTCGTCCTGGTCGAGGGTCAGCTGGCGGACGCTCGTCCGCGGCTGCTCGTCCTCGATCCGCACGGCGTGGCGCACGACTCACTGCAGCGGGTGCCGGCCGTGCTGCGCGGTGAGCTGGAAGCGACCGGGTGTCGACCGGAGTCCGACGCGTCGACATCGGGGTGGCTACGGGTACCGATGATGCTGGGCGACACGCAGGTCGGTGCGCTGGCCTGCCTGCCGGGGTTCGACCGACAGCCCGACGAGCACGACCTGGCGGTGCTGCGGACGCTCGCCAACCATGCCGCGGTGGCGCTGCACACGGCGAGCCGCTACACGGCCGGGATCGCGCTGGAGCGGCGCGCCCGGTACCTCTACGACGAGGTGACCGAGAAGTCGCGGACCCTGCTCGGTCGCACCGCGGAGCTGCGCGCCGCCGAGCAGCGGCTGCGCGTCGCCCACCAGCGGGAGCTGATCGAGGACGAGCGCCGCCGGATCGCGTTGGAGCTGCACGACAGCGTCGCCCAGACCGTCCTCACCGCCGGCCTCGCGCTGGACGTGCTGAGGCACGAGGTCGCGGAGCTGGACGGCGGTGCCCTCGTCGCAGGCCGCCTGAGCGACACCAAGGAGCTCATGGCGACCGCGACCGAGCAGCTGCGGTCCGTGATCTACGCGCTGCACCACACGCGGACCGCGGCCGACGTGGCGAGCCTGCCAGAGCTGCTCGCCGAGATGGCGCAACAGCACCGTCCGCACCTGTCGGTGAGGGTGTGCGTCGACGGTCGACCCGTGCCGTTGGGCTGCCGGGCCGAGCACGCGCTGGCCCGCACCGCGGGCGAGGCCCTGTTCAACGTCGCGATGCACGCCCACGCCCGGCGCGCCCAGGTGCGACTGCGCTACCGACCCCGCGACGTGCAGCTGTGGATCAGCGACGACGGATCGGGTGACCCCGCGGCGCTGCGCCGCAAGCTGCGACTCGCGCGGAGCGGGATGGCCGACGGGCGACATCGCGGCCTCGTGGGCATGGCTGCCCGTGCGGAGTCGCTCGGCGGCACGTTCCGGCTGCGCCGGGCGCGCTCGGGCGGCATCCGCGTCGAGATCTGCATCCCACGCACGGACGACGTCGGCCCAGGAGTGGAGCGATCATGACCGTTGCGACAGAACCGGGGATCGCCGTGGTCGTCGTCGACGACCACGCGATCATGCGCCAGGGACTGCGGTCGGTGCTGGAGCGCGAGCCGGACCTGCGCGTCGTCGGCGAAGCGGGCACGCCGGAGCAGGCGATCGCCGCGGTCGCGACGACCCGGCCGGACGTCGTCCTGCTGGACCTGCGCCTCTCCCCGTCGTCGGACGACGAGGGCATCGGCGTCTGCGCCCGCCTGCACACCACCTACCCCGACGTCGCCGTGCTGGTGCTCACCACCGTCATCGACGACCGACTGGTCCTCGAAGCCATCCACAGCGGCGCCCGCGGCTACGTCGTGAAGGAGGTCGACCCGTCGGAGCTGGTGCGCGCCATCCGGGCGGTCAGCAGGGGCGAGAGCGCCTTCGACTCGCGCAGCGCGGCTGCGATGGTGCGCAGCATCAACGCCAAGCCCGAGGTGCACGAGCACCGCCTGACCGGACGGGAGTACGAGGTGCTGCAACTGCTCGCCCGGGGGTTCTCCAACCGGACGATCGGCCGCCAGCTCTTCATCTCGGAGACGACCGCGAAGTTCCACGTCCGCAACATCATGCGCAAGCTGCAGGTCGGGAGCCGGGCGGAGGCGGTGTACCTCGCGACGAAGGACGGGGTGATCTGAGGTCACCGAGCCGACCGAGCCGACCGAGCCGATCGATCGATCACCAGCCATCCACCGTGGTGCTCGTGGACCGTGAACGGCTCGCCCGTCCACCGGCCGAGTGCGGCGAGCGAGTCCAGGTCGAACGTCCGGACATGACCGAACACCGCGGTCGGTTCGTCCTCGAACGGGACGGCGATCACGACCCGGCGCCGGGCCAGCCGCAGCGCCTCGGCGACGACCGCGCGGCCGTGGTCGGGTTCGAGGTGTTCGAGCAGGTGGATCGCCAGCACCGTGTCGACGCTGCGGTCGGGTCGCGGGACCCGGGCGGCGTCGCACGCCTCGGTGTCCAGGCGGACGCCGTGGCGCGCGGCGACCCGGGCGAGCAGGCGCACCGTGTTCGTGTTGACGTCGGTCGCGGTCACCCGGTGGCGTTCGGCCAGCAGCAGGCTGAGGAAGCCGAAGCAGCAGCCCAGCTCGAGAACGGATCCCTCGGCGAGCGCGACGGCGTGGCGGTAGACCGGCGCGTACTGCGCGAGCGACCCGGGTTGCCCGGGCAACGGTGTGGTGAGGCGGCGCATCGTGTTGCGGTAGAACAGGTCCCAGGCGGCGTCCGGGGTATCCGCGCTGGTCAGCACGATCCCGGTGAACAGCCGCTCGAACGTGTCGCTGCCGCTGAGCCAGCCGGGGGTGAACAGCTGGGCGGCGAGCCGCCCCGTGAGGTCGTCGTCGATCGCGGCAGGTGGCAGCCGGTGGACGACGTGGAGCTTGTCGCCCTCGGTCCACACGCCGAAGTCCCTGGTCCGCACCCCGTGCCGGGTGCCAGACCCGCGGGTCACGACCACGAGGTCGTCCTCGTACCGGCCGTCGGTCACGGTCGCCAGCGGGTCGATCGGCCGGTGGGGGGCGACGGCCGGACCGGTGGTCATCGACCGGCCGCGCTCAGCTGGGTGGTGATCACGTCGAGCCCGGCGAGGTCGCGCACCACGTGCACCCGGTCGCAGTGCGCGGCGTACAGCGGCAGGTCGCACGACCCGAGCCCCCACGAGTACCGCGGCTCGGGCGTGATCCACAGCGTCTCGCGCGCCCGCCGGGTGATCTCCTCGAACGCGCCCGCGTTGGCGTTCCTGCCGTTGCCGCGGCCGTCGCCGAGCACGATGACCGTGGTGCGTCGGGTGATCGCCGTGCCGAACTCGTCGAGGAACGTGCCGAAGGCCGATCCGTAGTCGGAGTCGGCGTCCACGTCGAGCACCCCGCCGGCCGGCAGGCCGGCGACCACCAGGGACAGCGCCGCTTCCAGCGGGTGCTCCTCGAAGAGGTCGGTGATCTCGACGAGGTCGGCCACGAACGCGAACGACCGGACGTGCGCGGCCATGCTCTGCAGGCCGTGCACCACCTGCAGGGTGAACCGGGCGGCGGCGCGCACGGACAGCGACACGTCCACGAGCACCAGCAGTCGCGGCCGGTCGGCGACCTTGGCGACCGTGATCGGCCGGAACGGCACGCCGTCGTAGCGCAGGTTGGCGCGCATCGTCCGGGAGCTGTCGACGGTGCCGCGTGCCGCGGCCTTGCGGCGCGATCGGGGCGCGCCGTGCAGTCCGCGGATCAGCCGGCGCAGCGACTCCTCCAGCGCGGCGCGTTCGACCTCGTCGATGTGCTCGTGCGCCGCGGCCGCGACCTCGCGGCCTTCGACGTGCGCGTCGCCGGCCATGAGCCGTTCCAGATGGTCCCGCAGCGCCTCGGGCAACCCGTCGAGCACGCCGGCGAGCGCGGCCCGCAGCGCGGCCAACTCGTCCGGGTCCAGGCCCGGCCCGCCGTCCTCACCGGAGTCGAGCCACGTCAGCAGCGCCATCTCCTGCGCGACGGACAGCTCCACGTCGAGCTGGTGTCCCGGCGCGTCGGTGAGCTCGCCCGGCCGTCCAGGATTGTGCATCCGCGAGGTCGTGAGCTGGACCTTGGCCGCGGTCTCCCGGCTGCCGGGGGAGTCGGCGGAGAGGACGATCTCGTCGGTCAGCGCCGCCATGTCGAGCTTGTTGGCCTCCTGGTGCAGGTTGTACTGCTGCGCCAGGTCCTCCGGCCGGAAGTAGTCGCGGATGTCGGCCGGCTTGCCGTGGCTGTGGCCCTGTTCCGGGGTCCGGCCCGGCTCCTCGGACAGCGTGAACCGCTCCAGCTCGCCCTCGTCGGACAGATCGTCGTGCTCGTGCGTGTGCCCGTGCCCCGCCGGTCGCCCGACCACCGCGCGGAGGTGGAAGAACCGGTCGAAGACGCGATCGAACTCGGCCTCGTCGCGGCGGTCCTTCACCAGGCAGACGCGCAGAGCGCTGCGCAGCAGCTCGCGGTCGGCGAGGATGCCGGGCGCCGCGGCCGCGGTGGCCGCGTCGACCGCCTCGGAGATGCCGATGCGCAGTCCGTGCAACCGCAGCAGCCGCACGAACCGGTGGACGGCGCCGTCCATCCCTGCCGCCGCTCAGACCGGACGGCGACGGGTCGGGAACGAGCGCTGCCCCTGGCTGCTCGACACCGTCCGCGGCGAACCGAGGCGGCCGGGCGTGCCGTAGTAGCCCTCGTCGTGCCGTCCTGGCTCGTCCTTGGCCAGGCGCGCGGCGGGACCGGGGACGTCGTCGTCGTGCCCGTCGTCGTGTCCGTGGCCGTGCCCGTGCCCGTGTCCGTGGCCGTGGGAGTGCGGCAGCGAGTCGGGGACGGTCGCGTTCGGATCGACGAGCCGCGGCAGCGCGTCGAGCGTGCGGCGCAGGTCGCGGTCGTACTTGACGACGACGTTCGCGGTCGCGGCGAGGGCCTCTGCGGTCAGGTCCTCGACGCCCAGTACGGCGAGCGTCCGCGCCCAGTCGATCGTCTCGGAGATGCTCGGGGCCTTGCGCAGGTCCAGCCCGCGCAGCCCGCGCACGATCGCGACCAGCTGCTCGGCGAGCGCGTCCGGCAGGCCGGTCCGCTTCGACCGGATGATCTCCAGCTCCCGGGCCGCGTCGGGGTAGTCGAGTGAGAGGTGCAGGCATCGGCGCTTCAGCGCCGCGGAGAGATCCCGCGTGTTGTTCGAGGTCAGCACCACGTACGGGCGATGCACGGCGTGGTAGGTGCCGATCTCGGGCACCGAGACCTGGAACTCGGCGAGCAGCTCCAGCAGGACGGCTTCGAGCGCCTCGTCGGCCCGGTCGACCTCGTCGACGAGCAGGACCACGGGCTCGGGCGAGCGGATCGCCTCGAGGAGCGGGCGGGCCGCGAGGAAGCGCTCGGAGAAGAACACGCTCTCCTCACGGGCGATCCGCGCGACGGCGGTCTCCAGGTCCGGCGTGTCGGCGACGATCTGGCCGATCTTCTCGCGGAGCAGCTGCGTGTAGAGCAGCTGCTTGCCGTAGTCCCACTCGTACAGGGCGGTCGTCTCGTCCTGGCCCTCGTAGCACTGCAGGCGCAGCAGCGGCCGGCCGGTCACCTCGGCGAGCGACTTCGCGAGCTGGGTCTTGCCCACGCCGGCCGGCCCCTCGAGGAGGATCGGCTTGCCGAGCCGGGTCTGCAGGAAGACGGTCGTCGCGAGCCGTTCGTCGGCGAGGTAGCCGTGCCGGCCGAAGCGGTCGAGCACGTCGCCGACGTCGTCGAACTCGGTCGTGCCGGACTCGCTGTCGGCATCGCTCCGCAGGGAGCCGGCGAACGTCGGACGGGCGATCGTCACGGTGGGACCTTCCGGCGAGGGCGGGGCGGCCAGGGTCGGCGACCGTCACCCGGCCGCCCCGCAGTCGTGGGTTGTAGAGGGCCTCTCAGGGCAGCAGCTCGTCGAGCGAGCCGTTGAGGCTGTGCTCCACGACCGGGCGCACCGTCTCGAAGGTGCACTCCTTCGCGTTGCCCGGCGTGCAGGCGTCGCCGAGCACGTGGCTCGTGATCCGGTCCACGTCGGCCGCGTCACCGCGGATCTCCTTGGCGTTCTCGTAGAACTTCGTCGGGCCCTGGCCGAGCCGGTTCTTCGAGTAGGAGTCCGCCTTGACGTCGACGAACCGCTCCGGGATGCCGACGTCACGCAGCAGCCGGATCGCGGCGGCGAGTGCGGCGTCAGCGGCCTGCGGCTTGGTCATGCCGTGCGTGTCGATGCCCATGGCCTCGGCGATGTCGGCGAACCGGTCGTACACCGCCGGCATGTTGAACGCCCACACGCGCGGCAGCGCGATCGCGTTGTTGAGGCCGTGGTGGGTGTCGTAGAAGGCGCTGACGGCGTGCGAGATCGAGTGGATGATGCCCAGGCCACCCGAGTTGAACGCCTGTGCCGCGATGTACTGCGCGTACATCATGCCCTCGCGCCCGGCCAGGTCCTGGCCGTTCCAGGTGGCGGCCCGCAGGTGCTGCGCCGTCAGCTTGATCGCGTGCAGGGCGTTGCCGAGCGACGGCTGGAAGTTCAGGCGGGACACGTACGGCTCGCTCGCGTGGGCGAGCACGTCGAAGCCGCACTGCGCCGTGTAGTCGACCGGGCAGTCGTAGTAGAGGACCGGGTCGTCGATCGCCAGCGAGGTCACGCTGGCGTCGTCGAAGGCGACGTACTTGTGCGGGTTGTCGGGATCGGTGGTGGTGTCGGTGATGACGTAGGCCCAGGACGTCTCCGAGCCGGTCCCGGCGGTCGTGGACACGGCGATGTGCGGCGGGTTCTTGGGGTTCTCGCTCTTGTTGAAGCCCTCGAAGTCGTTGACGCTGCGTCCGTCGTGCGCCACGGAGATGCGCGCGCCCTTGCACGCGTCGTGCGAGGAACCGCCGCCGATGGACACGAACGAGTCGCACGCGTTCTCGCGGTAGAGCGCGACCGCGTCCATGACGTTGTAGTCCTTCGGGTTGGACTCCACCTGGTCGTACACCACGACCTCGAGGCCGTGGTACTTCATCGACTCGACGATCTTGTGGACGATGTTGGTGCCGCGCAGGCCGGAGGTCATCACCAGCGACCTCTTGAACCCGAGCTTCAGCGCCTCCGGTCCGATCATCTCGTGACAACCGGGGCCCAGCAGCGCCCGCGGGAACGGATGGAACTCCTTGATGGGGAACGGTTTGAGCAGCTCGTCGACCTGCATGTGTCGGCCTCCTTAACGGACGTCTCCTGCGACGGACGCTAAGCCCGTTCCGGAGCGCTCGGGGAGGGCGGGAAATGCAAACCATCCGCCGGCAGTGCCCTCGACCGGCCAGACGGACGGGCCACCTGCCCGGTCGGGCAGGACGGCGGGCGGCGCGCCCGCGACGTCGGGGCCGAACTGCCCGACCGGACAGGTCGACGTGCGCGGTCCGGACGGCGCGCTGCCCGATCCGGGCGCCTAGCCTCGGTCGGCACGCCGGCACCAGGGCGCCCCATCCTGACGATCCCTCCGAGGAGCAGGCCGATGAGCAACGAGTGGTTCGAGACGGTCGCCGAGGCCCAGCGGCGAGCCCGCAAGCGGCTCCCGAGGTCGGTGTACAGCGCACTGCTGGCGGGATCGGAACGCGGCGCATCGGTGGACGACAACACGGCCGCGTTCGGCCAGCTCGGCTTCGCCCCGCACGTCGCCGACCTCCCCGCGAAGCGGGACCTCGAGACGGTGGTGATGGGCGAGTCGATCGCGCTGCCGGTGATCCTCTCGCCGACCGGGGTGCAGGCCGTGCACCCGGACGGCGAGGTCGCGGTCGCCCGCGCGGCTGCGGCGCGCGGCACGGTCACCGGGCTGAGCTCGTTCGCGAGCAAGCCGGTCGAGGACGTGGTGGCCGCGAACCCCCAGACGTTCTTCCAGGTGTACTGGCTCGGCACCCGCGAGGCGATGCTGCGCCGGATCGAGCGGGCCCGGGCGGCCGGGGTGAAGGGGCTCATCGTCACGCTGGACTGGTCGTTCTCCATGGGCCGCGACTGGGGCAGCCCGGCGATCCCGGAGCGCCTCGACCTCAGGTCGATGATCCGCCTGGCTCCGGAGGCGCTCGCGCGACCGCGCTGGCTGCTGGCCTTCGCCCGCGCCGGCTACCTGCCCGACCTCGCGGCACCGAACCTGACCGAGCCAGGAGGGGACGCGCCCACGTTCTTCGGCGCCTACTACGAGTGGATGCAGACCGACCCGCCGACCTGGGACGACGTCGCCTGGCTGCGTGCGCAGTGGGACGGTCCGTTCCTGCTCAAGGGCATCTGCCGCGTCGACGACGCCAAGCGTGCGGTCGACGCCGGGGTCACGGCCATCTCGGTCTCCAACCACGGCGGCAACAACCTGGACACCACGCCGGCCCCGATCCGGGTCCTGCCGTCGATCGTGGACGCCGTCGGCGAGCAGATCGAGGTCGTCCTCGACGGTGGTGTGCGCCGCGGCGGTGACGTCGTCAAGGCGCTGGCACTGGGCGCCCGCGCGGTCATGATCGGTCGCGCCTACCTGTGGGGTCTCGCCGCCAACGGGCAGGCCGGGGTGGAGAACGTGCTCGACGTCCTGCGCAGCGGCATCGACTCGGCGTTGCTCGGGCTCGGCCGCTCGTCGGTGCGCGAGCTGACCCCGGACGACGTGGTGGTGCCGCCCGACTTCACCCGCACGCTCGGCGCCTGACCCACGAACCCGAGCGCCCCGCCCCGGCCGCAGCCGGGGCGGGGCGCTCGTCCGTGTGTCGGGCGAACGTTCGGTCAGTGAAGCAGCGGCGCACCCATGGGCAGCGCCCTGCCGCCGGTGGCCTGGTTCATCGCGTCCACGAAGATGTAGGCGCCGACCAGGACGAAGCAGAACACGACCCAGCCGCCGGCGATCGTGACCGCGCTGCTGCCCATCCCGATGCCGATCAACACCAGGAGCAGGGCCAGGTCGATCAGGCCGAACAGCAGCGTGAACGCGGCGGGCAGCCGCAACGACGCGAGCGTGAGCAGCACGATCACGGCGAGCCACGACCACAGGAACAGCTGCTGGGTCCGCACCGCGTCGGCGGCGGCGATGCCGAACCAGCCGTGCGTCAGGCCGAGCACGAGCGCGGCGTAGCTGGTCCAGAAGCCGGTGAAGATGCCGAAGATGGCGGCGACGGCGTTCTGGCCGAGGCGCGCAGCCCAGACGGCGGCGACGGACTGGCCGAACCCGGTGGCGGTCATGATGATCGGGACGGAGGCGCCGGCCGCGGCGGCCGGCACGTACCCGGTGAGCACCAGCCCCAGCGCGATCGAACCGACGAGGAACGTCGGCACGCCGATCAGGGCCGGGTTGCCCACCGGGGGAGCAGGGGGCGAGGCGGTCTCGGCCTCGCTTCGAGCGAGGACACGGTCGTCGGTGTCGGTCACGGCAGGATCCCTTGTTCGGCGCGTCGGACGCGCTCCTACCGGATGCCGCCGACGGTCGCACGTCCGCGTTCTGGCCGCGGGCTCGACAACGTCCGGGTGTCGTCGTGCAGTCTCGCGCGCGTGCCGCCCTGGTGAACCGTACGACGGGTCAGCCGGGCACCTGCCCGTTCGGGCCGTCTGCGACGCCGTCCCTGCCGTTCAGGCCGCGACGCGGCGGACCAACGGCCCTACCGCGCCTGCTGGACCGGCGCTTTGCTGGTCGCCATGACGAAGGTTGCGCTCGTGACGGGCTCCGCGGACCGAGCGGCATCGCTGCGGGCCGCCTTCGAGGCGGGCGGAGTGCAGGCGCTCGGCCTCGCCGACATCCGGGCCACCACCGGCCCCGTGGACTACTACGTCCAGCTCGGCGTGACGGTGCCGGTCCGCGGCGAGACCGTGATCCGTCGCGTGCACGCGTTCCTCGAGGGCGGTCTGCTCGAGCGGTTCGCGACCGTCGACCAGGTCCGACCGTTGCTGGCGCCGGACGCGAGCGTCCTGCTCGTCACCGGGAACACATCGACCGACCTGATCGCGCCCGACGACCGGTCGGCCCGGCTGGCGCTGTTGCGGGTGCTCGCGCACGCACTGCGCGCCGACATGGCACCGGGCAAGGTCCGCGTGCGTGTGGTCTCCGGCGAACCGACCGACGCCGAGCTCGTCGAGTACGCGCTCGGGGGTGGCGAGGAGCCGATGGTCGGGCCCGTCGAACCGCCTGGGGGCGGGATGGCCGACCGCGACTACGAGGACTGGCGCGCTGCGGTGCTGGGGCTGTTCACCGTCGAGGTGTGAACGCCCCGAACGGCCGGACATGCGTCGTCCGCCCTCCCGTGGACCGGTGCAGGGCGGACGCCGCCGATCGTGCGATCAGTGCTTCGGCACGCCGTTCGTCGCCGCGGCGACCAGCTTCTCCACGAACTCCCGCTGGGTGGCCAGGCTCTTCTCGGCGATGTCGTAGGCGTTGCTGACGAGCTCCTCGATGTTCGGCAGCGCGGCGACGTAGTCGCTCGCCCCCAGGGTGGGGGTGAACGCGCGGACCGCGTCGATCCAGGCGGTGAACGCGTCGACGACGGCGGCCTGGCCGGTGCGGACGGTCTCGAAGACCTCGTCCTGAGCTTCCTTGCCCAGTGCCTTCGCTTTCGTGTCGGTGGTCATGGTGTGCCCTCCTCGTCGGCCCCCCGACTCGATAAGTTTACCACTCGCCGATTGAAATAGTACGCACGTCGACGTGCGGTCCGTCACGCCTGGGTGACGTACGAACCCGGAGCGTCGCCCAGGACGGGATGCAGGGGACTCCCCATCGGGGGCGGGTCGATCAGTGCCCCGGCCCGCTGCGCCCCCCACACCGCCCAGTCCTCCCACCACGAGCCGGCCTGTCGCGATGCCGCCGCACGCCACCGGGCCGGGTCGGCCGAGCGGTCCTCGGCCGTCTCGTACCAGGCCTTGGGATGCGGCGGGTTGACGATGCCGGCGATGTGTCCCCCGCTCGAGAGGACGTAGCGGACATGGCCGCCCAGCAGCTTTGTCGCCTGGTAGGACGACGTCCACGGCACGATGTGGTCGTTGACCGCCCCCACCACGTACGCGTCGTTGGTGACGTCTCCGAGGTCGAGCCGCGTGCCGGCCAACGTGAGCTCACCGCGCGCCAGCTCGTTGCGTCCGTACAGGGAGCGCAGGTAGAACGCGTGCATCGCGGCCGGCATCCGGGTGCTGTCGGAGTTCCAGGCGAGGATGTCGAACGCCGGTGGGCGCTCGCCGAGCAGCCAGTTCGAGACCACGTAGTTGAAGATCAGGTCGTTCGGTCGCAGGATGTCGAACGTGGCCGCCATCTCCGCACCGTCGAGGTAGCCGGTCCGCGCCATCCTGCGTTCCATCCGGGCGACCACCCGCTCGTCGGTGAAGGCGCCGAGCACGCCCGGTTCGCTGTAGTCGAGCAGGGTGTTCAGCAGCGTGATCGTGCCGATGCGCTGCTCGCCGGTCTCGACGAGGTGCGCCGCGGTCATCGCGGTCATCGCGCCACCGAGGCACAGCCCGACGACGTCGACCCGCTCGGAGCCGGTGATGTCGGTGATCACGTCGAGCGCCGTGCGTGGCCCATGGATGAGGTAGTCGTCCAGTCCGACGTCGCGCATCGCGGCGTCCGGGTTGCGGTAGCTGATCGCGAAGACCGTGCGCCCGTGGCGGACGGCCCACTCGACGAAGCTGCGCTCGGGGGCGAGGTCCATCACGTAGTACTTGTTGATCCAGGGTGGGCTGGCCAGCAGCGGCACCGCGTGCACCTGCGGGGTCTGGGGCGCGTACTGGAGGAGCTCCATCAGGTCGTTGCGGTACACGACCTTGCCCGGGGTGGCGGCGAGGTTGCGGCCCACCTCGAAGCCGCTGACGTCGACCTGGCGTGGTCGGCCGCCGTTGTGCACGACGTCGGAGACGAAGTTGCGCAGGCCTGAGGCGGTGCTTCGCCCACCGGTCTGCATGGCGCGGACGAGCGCGGCCGGGTTGGTGGGGAAGAAGTTCGTCGGCGCGATCGCATCGACGAGCAGATCCATGACCAGCCGCGCCTTGGCCTCGGCCGCGGGGTCGGTGGTGCCCGCGGCGACGAGGTCGGCGCAGAGCTCCGCGACGGCGAGGTAGACCTGTCGGAGCGCGAAGAAGCCTGCGTTGCCGGTCCACGCCGGGTCGGCGAAGCGCCGGTCCTTGGGGTCCTCCGGCAGCGGCGGCGCAGCGGCGCCGTGGCCGACCGCCCTGGCCATCGCCGCGGGGGCGATCCTGGACAGGACGGCCATGAACTTCAGCACGGCGGCGGCGACCTCGACCGGATGACCGGCCGACCGTGCCAGCGCCCTGAACAGCGAGGCACCCAGGTCTGCCGGATCGGTGCGCCCGAGGACGTCCGCCTCGGGTCCCAGCGCGGCGACCGCCTGCTCCGCCGCCTCCCGCGCTGCCCGGGGGAACAGCGTGGGCCGGGTGGTCGGGTCGGCCGTCACGGCGGCCCGACCTTCGGCTCCGCGGCGGCGACCGACAGCGATGCCGCGATCCGTCCGGCCACCTCGTCGGGGTCGCCCGTACCGTCGATCTCGCGCAGGACCCCGGCCGCGCGGTAGTGCTCGACGAGCGGCGCGGTCTGGTTGTCGTAGACCTCCAGGCGGAGCTGCGCCGTCGTGGCGTTGTCGTCGCTGCGGGTCACGAGCTCCCCGCCACAGGCGTCGCAGATGCCCTCGACGCGGCTCGGCGCGAAGTAGGTGTTGTACTGCGCCTGGCACGCTCGACAGGACCGGCGGCCGACGATCCGGCGGATCAGCGTCAGGCGCGGCGCGGTGAGGAGCACCGCGGCGTCGATGCGCCGGCGCACGCGGCCCAACCGCTCCTCGAGCTCCTCCGCCTGGGCGACCGTGCGCGGGAACCCGTCCAGCAACGTGTCACCTGCGCTGAGCATCCGATCGACCATCATGTCCACCACGAGCTCGTCCGGCACGAGCCGGCCGCTGTCCACGTAGGTCTTGGCCAGCAGGCCCAGCACGGTCTCGTCACGGATGCTCGCGCGGAGCAGATCGCCGCTGGCGAGGTGGGTGAGACCGGCCCGGTCCGCGAGGACGAGCGCCTGCGTTCCCTTCCCGACTCCCGGCGGTCCGATGAGGACGATGTCGGTCACGGCCGGACCACCTGCGCCTGCAGCGCCGCCATGACGGTGGGGTCGCCGAGGGTGGTGACGTCGCCGAGCTCGCGCCCCTCGGCCACGTCGCGGATCAGCCGTCGCATGATCTTCCCGGAGCGGGTCTTCGGCAGATCCGCGACGAAGATCATCCGCTGGGGTCGGGCGAGCTTGCCGATCCGCTGTGCCACGTGCTCGCGCAGCGTGGCCTCGAGCTCGGCGGACGACTCCACGCCGGCGCGCAGCGTCACGAAGGCCACGATCGCCTGCCCGGTCAGCTCGTCGTGGACGCCGATCGCAGCCGCCTCCGCGACGGCGGCGTGGGAGACGAGCGCCGACTCGACCTCGGCGGTCGAGAGGCGATGCCCGGAAACGTTGATCACGTCGTCGATCCGGCCGATGATCGAGATGTAGCCGTCGCGGTCCCGCCGGGCCGAGTCGCCCACCACGTAGGTCCGCGGACCGAACGTGCTGAAGTACGTCTCGACGTAGCGCTGGTCGTCACCGTGCAGCGTGCGCAGCATCGCCGGCCAGGGTGCGGTGAGCACGAGGTACCCCGGGTCGTCGCCGGCGTCCTCGCCGCTCGGCGTGAGCAGCGCCGCCCGCACGCCCGGCAGTGGCAGGCCGGCCGAGCCGGGCTTCGCCGGCTGCAGGCCGGGCAGCGTCGAGATCATGATCGCCCCGGTCTCGGTCTGCCACCACGTGTCGACGATCGGGCAGCGGCCGCCGCCGATGACGGTGTGGTACCAGACCCAGGCCTTCGGGTTGATCGGCTCCCCGACCGTGCCCAGCAGCCGCAGCGAGGACAGGTCGTGCCGGGCCGGGTACTCCGAGCCCCACTTCATGCACGCGCGGATGGCCGTCGGTGCCGTGTAGAAGATCGTGACGCCGTACCGCTCGATCAGCTCCCACCAGATGTCCTTGTCCGGGTAGTCCGGTGCGCCCTCGAACATGACCGACGTCGCACCGTTGGCCAGCGGCCCGTACACGATGTAGGAGTGGCCGGTGATCCACCCGACGTCGGCGGTGCACCAGAAGACGTCGGTGTCGGGCTTGAGGTCGAAGACCAGGGAGTGCGTCGTGGCGACGCCGGTGAGGTAGCCGCCGGTGGTGTGCACGATGCCCTTGGGCTTGGCGGTGGATCCCGAGGAGTACAGCAGGAACAAGGGGTGCTCGGCCGGCATCGGGTCGGCCGGGCAGACCGGGTCGGCGGCGGCGAGTGCGGCGTCGTAGAAGACGTCGCGCCCGTCGGTCATCGGGCACGTGACGCCGGTCGCGCGCACCACCACGACGGTGTGCAGGTCGGACAGGTCGGCGATCGCGTCGTCGACCGCGGCCTTGGTGGGCGTCGTCCGGCCCTTGCGGCGAGCCCCGTCGACGGTGATCAGCGCGACGGCGTTGCTGACCTCGAGGCGTTCCGCGACCGATGACGGCGCGAACCCGCCGAACACGACCGTGTGCGGGGCACCGATGCGGGCGCAGGCGAGCATCGCGACGACGACCTCGGGGATCATCGGCAGGTAGATGCCGACGACGTCGCCCTTGCGCACACCGCGCTCGCGCAGGGCGTTCGCCAGCCGCTGCACGTCGGCGAGCAGCTCGGCGTAGGTGATGGTGCGCTGCTCGCCCTCCTCGCCGTGCCAGTGGAACGCGACCCGGTCGCCCCTGCCGGCCTCGACGTGGCGGTCCAGGCAGTTGTAGGAGGCGTTCAGCGTCCCGTCCTCGAACCAGGTGAAGAACGGCGGGTTGCTGTCGTTGCAGCCGGTGCGGAACGGCGTCGCCCAGTCGATGCGGGTGCGGGCCTGCTCCGACCACCACTCCTCGGCGTCGGCTGCGGCGTCGAAGACGCCGTCGTCGGTGACGACGGCCTGGCGGACGAATGCGGCGGGCGGGGGGAACGACGGCACGTCGAGCAGGTCCTCGATGTGCCGATCCAGGGACGAATGCAGGTCGGTCATGGGACTCCCTCGGGGCGACGAACGGTGCCAGAGGCGTCACGGTATGTGTGCGGCTCGGGACGGAGGCAGGGTCCAACGGGTCTCGTTGGGAGAGCATTCGTCCTGGTCGGGGCTCTTCCTTCGGGCAGGTCCAGGCCCTGCCCGCGTGGTGGGTACCTGCGGCGCGCGACGAAGGCCCCTGTGCGTTCAGGACCTTGTACCGGTCACGGACGGTGCCCGGCAGTGCACGGTGAGGTGGAACGGGAGTCCTTCGGTCCATCTCCAGCGGAAGCAGGTACCCCATGTCGGGATCGGTCATCGTCGGCGGGGCGCGCACCCCGATCGGGAAGCTGTCCGGGTCGTTGCAGAGCCTGAGCGCGGTCGAACTCGGCGGCGCGGCGATCCGCGCCGCCCTGTCCCGTGCGGGCGTCGACGGTGACCAGGTCGACTACGTGATCATGGGGCAGGTCGTCCAGGCCGGGGCCGGGCAGATCACCGCACGCCAGGCCGCGGTCAAGGGCGGCATCCCGATGAGCGTGCCGGCGCTGACCGTCAACAAGGTCTGCCTCTCGGGGCTCAACGCGATCGCGATGGCCGACCAGCTGATCGGATGCGGTGAGTTCGACGTGGTGGTCGCGGGCGGCATGGAGTCGATGACCAACGGCCCCTACCTGCTGCCGAAGGCCCGTGCCGGCTACCGCTACGGCGACGGCAGCATCGTCGACGCGACCCAGCACGACGCCCTGTTCTGCGCGTTCGACCAGGTGGGGATGGGAGAGGCCACCGACCGCTACAGCCAGGCGGCGGGTATCGGCCGCATCGAGCAGGACGAGTACGCGGCGATGTCGCACGAGCGGGCCGCCGCCGCGGCGAAGGACGGGCGATTCGCCGACGAGCTGGTCCCGATCCCCGTGGCGCAGCGGCGTGGCGAGCCGCTGATCGTGTCCGACGACGAGGGCATCCGCCCGGGCACGACCACGGAGGCGCTCGGTCGCCTCCGCCCGGCGTTCGGCGCCGACGGCACCATCACGGCCGGGTCGGCGTCGCAGATCTCGGACGGTGCCGCCGCGGTCGTCGTCATGAGCCGGCGGGCCGCAGAGCGGTTCGGCGCACCGGTGCTGGCCGAGATCGGTGCCCACGGCGTCGTCGCCGGACCGGACCCGTCGCTGCTCTCCCAGCCGGCCAACGCGATCAGCCGCGCCCTCGCCCGCGCCGACCTCGCCGTCGGCGACATCGACCTCTTCGAGATCAACGAGGCGTTCGCCGCCGTCGCCATCCAGTCCATGCGCGACCTCGGCATCGGAGCGGACCGGGTCAACGTCAACGGCGGGGCGATCGCGCTCGGCCACCCGGTCGGCGCCTCGGGGGCGCGCCTCGCCCTGCACCTGGCCATCGAACTGCGGCGTCGCGGCGGCGGGACCGGTGCGGCCGGCCTGTGCGGTGGCGGCGGTCAGGGCGAGGCCCTCCTGCTCACCGTCCAACCCTGAAGGGACCGAACCGATGACAGACATGACCGGCCAGGTGGCTCTGGTGACCGGCGGGATCCGCGGCATCGGTGCCGCCATCTCGACCCGGCTCGCGCGTCGCGGCGTCACCATCGCAGCCGGGTACTCCCGCGACAAGGTCGCCGCGGACCGGTTCGCGGAGACCATCCCCGGCTCGACCACGCACCAGGGCAACATCGGCAACAACGACGATTGCGAGCGGGTCGTCCGAGAGGTCCTCGACCAGCACGGCCGGCTCGACATCCTCGTCAACAACGCCGGGATCACGCTGGACCGGACCGTGCGCAGGATGAGCGCCGAGGAGTGGGACCGGGTCATCCAGGTCAACCTGTCCGGCGCGTTCTACCTCATCCGGGCCTCCCTGCAGCACATGCTCGACCGAGGATCCGGCCGCATCGTCAACATCAGCTCGGTGATCGGCGAGGCCGGCAACATCGGCCAGGCGAACTACGCCGCCGCGAAGGCCGGCCTCTTCGGGCTCACCATGAGCCTCGCGCAGGAGACCGCCCGCAAGGGCATCACGGTGAACTCCGTCGCGCCGGGCTACATCGCCACCGAGATGGTCGCCGCGGTCCCGGCCGCGGCGATGGAGAAGGTCCTCGCCAAGATCCCGGCCGCACGTCTGGGCGAGCCCGACGAGGTCGCACGGGTCGTGGAGTTCCTCGCCGACCCGGACTCCTCGTTCATCACCGGCCAGATCTACGCGGTCAACGGCGGCCAGCACATGTGAGCCGAGCAGGGACCTTCGCCTCCACAGGCGGAGGTCGTACGGCAGTCACCGGCGCGGCGCTGCGCCGCGATCCTGGGTGCAGCGGAGAGGGAGGCGACGTGACGACGGATCGTGCAGGAGCGCCGGTACTGGTCGGCATCGACGGCTCGCCGTCGTCACTGCGGGCGGCCCGGTGGGCGGCGCGCGAGGCGGTGCGGCGTGGGACCGGACTGCGGCTGGTGCACGCGTTCGGCCCGATGCCCGTGATCGCCCCCGACCGCCTCGACGTGGGGCTGCCGTCCGACGGTGACCACCGCGGCCACCTGCTGGCTCGAGCCCGCGACGACCTCGATGCGGCGGCGGTGGCGGCGGTTGCAGAGGCACCGGGTTTGCGGGTGGACTCCGAGGTGCTGCCCGACTTCCCGATCACGTGCCTCGTCGCCGAGTCCCGGCACGCCGAGCTCGTCGTGATCGGGGACCGTGGGCGTGGCGGGGTCGCCGGTGTGTTCCTGGGGTCGGTCGCGGTCGCCCTGGCTGCGCGGGCGGCGTGCCCGGTCGTGGTGGTGCGCGGAGACCGCGAGCCGGACGCCACGGATCCGGTGGTCGTCGGCGTGGACGGGTCGTCGGTCAGTGATGCCGCGGTCGCGTTCGCCTTCGAGGCCGCCGCCGCTCGCGGTGCGGGCCTCGTCGCCGTGCACACCTGGGAGAACGTCCTGTCCGACGAGCTCGTCGTGGGGATCGAGCTGAAGACGGTGCTGGACGCCGAGCGGAGGCATCTCGTCGAGGTGCTGGCACCGCACCGGGCGCGGTTCCCCGGCGTCGCGGTTCGGATGCAGGTGCGGATGGGACGTCCCGACCGGGCGTTGTGTGCGGCCGCGGAACGCGCCCAGCTGGTGGTCGTCGGATCGCGTGGGCGGGGAGCGTTCGCCGGGCTGTTCGGCTCGGTCAGCCACGCCCTGCTGCATCGGTGCCCGTGCCCGGTCGTGGTCGTCCGGCCGTCGCTGTCGGTAGCACTCCATCAGGTCAGCGGGTAGTCGCCGCGAAGCGCCCCGAACGGCATGATGGCGGTCCGTATCGCGGACGCCTCCGGGAGGAGCACCGATGCCCGCAGGGGGCGAGCCGAACCAACCTGGTCTGCTGTCCGGGCTGCGCCTGGACGAGTTGTTGCGCGAGGTGCAGGACCGGATGGCCGAGATCGTCGCCACCCGGGACCGCATGCAGAGCCTGATGGACGCCGTGCTGGCCATCGGGGCCGGGCTGGAGCTGGACACCACGCTGCGCCGCATCATCGAGGCCGCGGTCGAGCTGGTCGACGCCCGCTACGGCGCCCTCGGGGTGCTCGGGGCCGGCGGCGGGCTGTCCCGGTTCGTCTACGTCGGCATCGATGACGAGGTGCGGTCGCGGATGGGTCGGTTGCCGGAGGGCAAGGGTCTGCTGGGTCAGCTGATCCTGGATCCCCGGCCGTTGCGGCTGGCCGATCTGAGCAGGCACGAGTCCTCGGTGGGGTTCCCGGCCAACCATCCGCCGATGCGGACGTTCCTCGGTGTCCCGGTGCGGGTGCGGGACTCGGTCTACGGGAACCTCTACCTGACCGAGAAGGCCGGCGGGCAGGAGTTCAGCTCGTCCGACGTGGTGGTGGTCGAGGCGTTGGCGGCTGCGGCGGGGATCGCGATCCAGAACGCGGACCTGTTCGAGCAGACCCGGGTGCGGCAGCGGTGGTTGGAGGCGACCGCGGAGATCCGGGCCGAGCTGCTTGCCGGTGCGAGCGAGGAGGATGCGCTGCGGCTGGTGGCGCAGCGTGCGCTGGAGCTGACGCGCGCGGCGGCCACGGTGATCGCGCTGGGTCCTGACCGTGACGGCCGGTTCACCGTGGCCGCGCGCCGTGGGTTCGACGAGCACGCGCTGGGTGAGTACGTGGAGCCGGGGCATCCGGTGTTGAGCCAGGTCGCGGAGACGGGGGCGGTGTTGTTCGCGGACTCGAGTCGTGACCTGCTGGTCGACGCTGCGGCGCGGGAACGGTTCGGTCCGGTCGTGGCCGTGCCGTTGCGGGCCGCGGAATCGGTCACGGGGGTGCTGGTGGCGTTGCGCGCCGCCGACGACCTGCCGTTCCAGCCGACCGAGGTGCCGCTGCTGACGTCGTTCGCGGAGCAGGCGACGTTGGCGATCGAGCTGGGGGAGAAGAACCTGGCGCAGCAGCAGTTGGCGGTGTTCGCCGATCGCGACCGCATCGCGCGTGATCTGCACGATCACGTCATCCAGCGGCTGTTCGCGACGGGGTTGTCGTTGCAGGGCACGTTGCGGCGTTCCGGTGATGCCGATACCCGGGAGCGGATCCAGCAGGCGGTCGACGATCTCGATACGACGGTGCGTGAGATCCGTACGGCGATCTTCGACCTGCACACGGTGGGGGAGGGTGAGGCCGGTGGGTTGCGGCGCCAGCTGCTGGACACCGCGACCGATGCTGCTGCCGGGTCGGGCATCGCGCCCACGGTGCGGATCTCGGGTGCGGTGGACACGCTGGTGTCGGCGCCGGTCGGTGCGCACGCGGTCGCTGTGGTGCGGGAGGCGATCAGCAACGCGATCCGCCACGGTGCGCCGCGGTCGGTGGTGTTGACGGTGGAGGCCGCCGATGACGAGCTCGTGGTCGAGGTGCGCGACGACGGGGTCGGGATCGATCCCGCGGTCGGGCGCAGCGGGTTGCGCAACCTCGCCGACCGCGCCCAGGAGTGCGGGGGCGAGCTGGCCGTCGGGCGCGACGGCGTGTCGGGCACCCGGCTGACGTGGCGGGTCCCGCTGCGCGGCGCGACGTGATGGGCCGCGGGCACCGCTCCCCAGCGTGCCCGCGGCCCCGCACGGATCGCGGCAGTGGTGCCCATGCCCGCGATCCGAGGTCCGGCGATGTCGTTCACGGTCGCACGGCGGACGAACCGCCGGGCAGCGCCGAAGGTCCTGTCAGGGACGACCCCGCCCCCGCAGCTCGGTGGCGTAGACGGCGGCTTCCGTGCGCCGCGACATGCCGAGCTTGTGCAGCAGGGAGGAGACGTAGTTCTTGACCGTCTTCTCGGCGAGGTACATCTCGGCGCCGATCTGTCGGTTGGTGAGCCCGTCGGCGATGAGCTCCAGGATGCGGCGTTCCTGCGGGCTGAGCGAGGCGAACCGGGGGTCCTCGGGTTCGTCGCCGCGGCGCAGCCGCTCCAGCACCACCGCGGTGGCCCGGGGATCGAGCAGCGACCCACCGGCGGCGACGGTGCGCACCGCGCCGACCAGGTCCACGCCGCTGACCTGCTTGAGCAGGTAGCCGGACGCCCCGGCCATGATCGCGCCGAAGAGTGCCTCGTCGTCGGAGTACGAGGTGAGCATGAGACAGGCCGGTGCCGGGGTGAGCGCCGAGCGGATCTCGCGGCAGACCGACACCCCCTCGCCATCGGGCAGCCGCACGTCGAGCACGGCCACGTCGGGGCGCAGCGCCGGGATGCGCGCCAGCGCCTGCGCGGCGGAGGCCGCTTCACCGATGACCTCGATGTCGTCCTCGAGCTCCAGGAGCTGAGCGATGCCCCGCCTGACGATCTCGTGGTCGTCGAGCAGGAACACGGAGATCGTCATGGGGCTTCCTCTCGGTCCGGTGCCATGACGGTACGGCCACGGCGACGGCACGGACATCCCACGGACGACCCTGTCGCACAGTGCCGAAGGTCCCGGTCCTGATCGGGTCGGAGGGCTCGGTCAGAGGGTCGAGCGGGTCCGGCCCCTGGCCAGCATGTCGGCGACCGCACGGCCGATCCGCAGCTGTTCCCGGGCCCCGGACAGCCACGACAGCAGCCGGCCGCGGGAGTCCGCGGACGTGTTCGCGTCCCCCGTGTCGGGGATCCGCGGCGCGTGGGCGATGCAGACGGCGCAGTCCGTCGCGGGCAGGCCCGCGGTGAGCTCGCCGAGGGCCTGGTCGCGCAGGTGGCGCCAGTGGCCGGGATCGGTCCCTTCGGCCGGGGTGGCGAGCACGTCGGCGCGGAGGCGGTCGATGCCGGCGATGACGTCGGACAGGACGGTGGTGGGCATGGTGGGCTCCTCTCGAAGCAGGAGGGTGTGATGCGGTCTCACCGCGTGCCGGCGGCCCACGCCGTCGCGGCGGCGAGATCGTTGCGACCGAACCGGCGGACCTGCGGGTGCAGGATCAGACCGGCGACCCGGGCGGCCACCGCGGGGAGCACGCCGCCCACCACGAGCGCGACGCGGTCGATCGTGCGGTGGTGCCGGGCGACGAACCGCAGGTGCGCCCGCAGCGCGGCGACGTTCTCCCAGCCGGGCAGTGCCGGAGCGTGCAGAACGAGCCCGTGCGGCGCGGGGTGGTCGGCGAGCCACGCGTCGACCACCCTGGCCAGGTCGTCGACGTCCTGGACGCGCAGCGGCTCGGCGACCTCCACGACGAGCACCCCGTCCGGCCGGATGCGGTGGGTCAGGCGGGCGAGCTCGGGCAGGCTCTGCAGCCACGCGATGGCCTCGGCGCGCTGGGCCGACGGGAACACCCGCACCGGGTAGGGCATCAGGAACGCCGCGACGCGGGTGGTGTCGGCGAGCCGGTCCAGGTCGGTGACGACGGCGCACCCCTCGAAGGCACGGACGACCTGCAGACCGAGCGACATGTCCTCGAAGGCCGCGGCCGGCGTGATGCCGGCGAAGTCGGGGATCTCCACCAGACAGCGCAGTGGTCGGCCGTCGCGCAGAGCGTCGGCCACGAGCGGGACGACGACCCGGTCGTAGTCGTCGAGGGTCAGCTTGCCGCTGGACCGCAGGCCGTCGATGCCGGGTGGCAGGTCGAGGATCTTCTCGATCATGGTCGGTCCTTGTCGAACGCCGTGATGGGGTCGTGGATGACCTCTGCAGGCTCGTCCACCTGCTCGTTCCGTGGTACGGCCGAAGGGCTCCCGCGCTCAGGGCGGCCGGTCCTCGTCGGCCCGGATCCGGACGCCGTTCGCCGAACCGGTGGGAGACTTCCGGCCCTCACGGGCCGACGCGCAGCTGCGCGATCCCGGGCGTCTGCTCGGGGCGGTGGGTGACGATCACCGCAGCGCGGTCGCGGGTGGCGGCGAGGATCTCCTCGGCGAGCGCGTCCGCGGTGTGGGGGTCGAGGTGGGCGGTGGGTTCGTCGAAGATCGTGATGGGGCGGTCGGCCAGCAGCGTGCGGGCCACCCCGAGGCGTTGCCGCTCGCCGCCGGACACGGCCCCGCCGTGCTCACCGACGTAGGTGTCGAGCCCGTCGGGCAACCGGTCGAACCAGTCACCGAGGCGCGCAGCGCGCAGCGCCCCCACCAGATCCGCGTCCGTGACGGTCGAGGGATCCGGTGCGGCGAGGGCGAGGTTGGCGCGCAGCGTGCTGTCGAACAGGTGCGCCTGCGGTCCGCACCACGCGATCGCTCGCCGCACCCGCGCCCCGCTCAGCTCCGTCGCGTCGCGGCCGTCGGCCAGCACGCGGCCGGCCGTGGGCGACAGCGTGCGCATGAGCGCGGCCACCACCGTCGACTTGCCGGAACCGGACGGGCCGGTCAGCGCGATCCGCCGGTGCTGCCCGATGTCGAGCGAAACGTCGTGCACGGCGTCGCGGTCGGCGCCGGGCCAGCGGACCGACAGCCGCTCGGCGGCCAGGCGGTGCGGGCGCGCGCCGGCGGTGTCCGCTGCGAGGTCGGGCACGGTGGCGGGCGCGTTCTGCAGGTCGGCGATCCGCTGCGCTGCGGGGACGGCGCCGAGCAGCCGGATCGCGGCGTCGGGCAGAGCGGCGACGACGTCGGCGAGCGCGAGCGGGGTGAGCGCGAGCACGGCCAGCGCGGGGCCGGGGAGCGTGCCGGCCCGCAGCGCCGCGACGCCGACCGCGGTGCCCACGACCGACGTGGCGCCGATCGCGAGTGCCGCGGCGCCGGACCCGCAGCCGCGCGCCCACGCACCGCGGCGCAGCAGTGCCCGCAGGCGCCCGTCGGCGTCGGCGAGACCGGCCAGGTACCGGTCGGCCGCACCGAAGACGATCAGGTCGGGCGCCGCGTCGAGCAGTTCGACCGTGCGGGTGGCCACGTGTCCGCGGGCGTGCGCGGTGCGCCGTTCGGTGCGCAGCGCTGCCCACGCCGTCAGCGCGGGCGCGCCGACGGCGGCCAGGCAGAATCCGACGGCAGCCACGCCACCCGCCGCGGGGAGGAGCACGGTCGCGCCGGCGACGACGATCCCACCGACCACAGCGGCGGATGCGGCCGGCACGACGACGCGGGCGACCAGGTCCTGCTGGGCGTCGACGTCGCTCACCAGGCGGGCCAGGAGGTCACCGCGGCGCAGCCGGGCGGTGCCGGCCGGGCCGATGCGCACCAGCGACTCCCAGATCCGTACGCGCAGCGCGGTGCCGGCGCGCAGGGCGATGTCGTGGGTGACGAGCCGTTCTGCGTAGCGCAGGGCGCCCTTCCCGATCCCGAAGGTCCGCACGGCGACGATCGCGACCATCAGGGTGAGCACCGGCGGTTGCAGCGCGGCGGCGGAGATCAACCACGCGGACGTCGCGGTGAGCGCGACCCCGCAGCCCAGCGCCAGCGACCCCAGCGTGACCGCGAGCGCGGTCCGGCCGCGCAGCGGGCGCACGGCATCGAGCGCTGCCCGCAGCGCTGCGACGGGCGTCGTCCGACCGACCGGGTGGCGGCGCGCCACCACCCGGCCGGCGTGTCCCGGAGTCGGGGGGACGATGTCCGGGACATCTGTGGGGCGGGCGGGCGGCCCGCCGACCGGGATCGGGCGCGTGCCCGCGCCGGGGGAGGGCGGGGCGAGGTCGATCACCCGATCGCACGCGTCCAGCACCTCGGGGCGGTGGCTGACCACGACGGCCGTCCGGCCGGCGGTGATCGTGGGCAGCGCTGCGATGATCGTGGCCTCGGTCGCGGCGTCCACGCCCTCGGTGGGTTCGTCGAGCAGCAGGAGCGGACGGTCGGCGAGCACAGCCCTGGCCAGCGCGACCCGGCGACGCTGCCCGGTGGACAGCCCGTCGCCGTCTTCCCCGACGACGGTGTCGAGGCCCAGCCCGGGATCGCCGAGCAGCGCCGCCGCCCGTGCCGCAGCGAGGACGGCGCCGGGCGGTGCGTCGGGGTCGGCGAGTCGGATGTTGTCGGCGACGGTGCCGGCGACCAGCACCGGGCGCTGCGGAACCCAGGCGACGCGGTGCAGCCACGAGCTGCGGAACACGTCGGCGAGGTCGGTGGCCCCGACGGCGACGGTGCCGCGGTCCGGCCGGCGCAGGCCGAGCAGCAGGTCCAGCAGCGTCGACTTGCCCGCGCCGCTCGCGCCCCGCACCCCCACGACGGTGCCGGGAGCGATGTCGAGGTCCAGCCCGTCCAGCACCCTGGCGCCGCGGCCCTCGACCACGACACCGCGCAGGTGCAGCGGCACGACCGCCGGGTCGGGGCAGTGCGGCGGCACGTCCGGGGGCGTCGACAGTGGTGTCTCGAGCACCGCGAACGTCTCGGCGGCCGCGGCGAGCCCCTCCGCGGAGTCGTGGAAGCGGGCTCCCACCGCGCGCAGGGGCAGGTAGACCTCGGGCGCCAGAACCAGCACGAGCAACCCGGTGGCGAGGTCCATGCTGCCGTCGATGAGCCGCAGCCCGATCGACACCGCCACCAGCGCGACCGACAGCGTGGCGAGCAGCTCCAGCACCAGCGCCGACAGGAACGCCACCCGCAGCGTCCGCATCGTGGTGCGGCGGTAGGCGTCGGCGAGCTCGCGCAGCCGGCCGGACTGGCGGCCCTCCCGGCCGAACGCGACGAGCACGTCGAGGCCGGCAACGAGGTCGAGGAAGTGGTGGCCGAGCACGGCCAGGCTGCGCCACTGCCGGCGCGTGGCGCGCTCGGTGTGCAGCCCGACGAGGATCATGAACACCGGGATGAGCGGGACCGTGAGGCCCACGATCACGCCGGAGAGCGGGTCGGCCACGAGGATCCGCGCGGCGACGACGGCCGGCACCACGGTCGCCACCAGCAGCGCCGGGAGGTAGCGGCTGAAGTACCCGTCGAGCCCGTCGAGGCCGCGCGTGGCGAGTGCGGCCAGCTCCCCGGTCGGCGGCAGCCCGGGATGCCGCGGACCCAGCCGCAGGACGTGCGCCAGCAGCGAGGTCCGCAGCTGGCCGACGACGTCGGCAGCGGCGCGGTGCGCCGCCACCTCGCCGGCCCAGATCAGGACGGCCCGACCCACGACGACGCCGAGCAGCGCCCCGAGCGCGGGGGCCAGCACGTCCATCCCCGCGTTGCCGAGGAACGCGTCGGCGAGGACTCCGGCCAGCAGCTGGGCCTGCGCCAGTACGAGCACGGCGGCCGCCACGGCCAGGCCGGCCGTGAGCACGACGAAGCGGCGCGCCGCCGAGGCGTGGCGGAGCAGTCGTGGGTCGAGCGGCTTCATCGCGTCGTCGTCCCGGGCGTGATCTGCGGCGCCGCCGGGAGACCGGTCGCGGGCGGGATGTCGGCGCGGCCGATGCGGCGGCGGAACACCCAGAACGTCCAGGCCTGGTAGGCGAGCACCACCGGGGTCATGATCACGGCGACCCAGGTCATGATCGCCAGGGTGTACGGGGTCGACGCGGCGTTGACGGTCGTGAGCCCGAACGCGGGGTCGGTCGTGGACGGCAGCACGTACGGGTACAGGGACCCGAACAGCGTCGCCGTCACCCCGACGATGGCCACGGCCGTGGACACGAACGCCCACCCGTCCCGGCCGCGGAGCGTGAGCACGAGGCCGGCGAGGAGCCCGGCCGCGGCGATCGCGGCCGGCACGGCCGTCCAGACCACGCCCTTGTCCAGCAGCGTCCAGCCGAGGAACGGACCTCCGATCGCGACGGCTGCGGTTCCCGCGTACGCGACCGCCGCGCGCGCCAGTTGCCGCACCTCGCCGGTCGTCTTCAGGGCCAGGAACATCGCGCCGTGGAACGTGAACAGGGCCAGCGTCGCGAGACCGCCGAGCAGGGCGTACGGGTTGAGCAGGGTGAGCAGCGAGCCGGTGAACTCGTGCTCGGCGTCGAGCGGGACGCCGTGCACGATGTTGGCGAACGCGACGCCCCACAGCAGCGCGGGAAGGCCGGACGACACGACGATCGCCACGTCCCAGTTGCGCCGCCAGCGCACGCTGTCGATCTTGCCGCGGAACTCGAACGCCACCCCGCGGACGATCAGCGCCACGAGGATCAGCAGCAGCGCGAGGTAGAAGCCGGAGAACAGGGACGCGTACCACTCGGGGAAGGCGGCGAAGGTGGCGCCGCCGGCGACGAGCAGCCAGACCTCGTTGCCGTCCCAGACCGGGCCGATCGTGTTGATCGCGACGCGGCGGTCGGTCTCGGTGCGACCGACGACGGGCAGCAGGACGCCCACGCCGAAGTCGAAGCCCTCCAGGACGAAGTAGCCCGTCCACAGGACCGCGATGAGCAGGAACCAGATGTCGGCGAGTGCCATGGCAGGCTCCTCAGTAGGCCACGGCGAGGGGCCGCGGCGCGTCGGGGCTGTCGGGGCTGTCGGGGCTGTCGGGGACGCTCACCGCTGGCGGGCCGGCTTGCGCGTAGCGCACCATCAGCACGCCGTCGATCGCTGCGAGCACGCCGTAGAGCAGCGTGAAGACGGCGAACGAGGTCACGACCGAGAAGGTGCCGACCCCGGGCGACACCCCGGCCGAGGTCGGGAGCACCCCGAACACCAGCCAGGGCTGCCGGCCCATCTCGGTGAAGATCCAGCCCACGCTGTTGGCGGCGAACGGGGTCACCAGCGCGGCCAGCGCCACGCGATGGAACCAGCGGGGCACGGGCTGCTTCGCCCGCCGGCGCGTGAACCACAGGCCCACGGCCGCGAGCAACCCGGCGAGGAAGCCGAAACCGATCATGAGCCGGAACGTCCAGTAGGTCACCGGAACGTTCGGCACGTAGTCACCGGGGCCGTACGCGGCCTGCTCGGCGCGCGCGACGTCGTTGATGCCCTCGACGCGCCCGTCGAACGAGCCGGTGGCCATGAACGACAGGACCCGCGGCACGCGGATGCTCCACACCTCCTGGCTGCCGTCGAGGGTGCCGACGGTGAACAGCGAGAACGAGGCGGGCGCGACGGTGTCGTAGAGCGCCTCCGCGGCGGCCATCTTCATGGGCTGCTGCTCGGTCATCAGCCGGGCCTGCAGGTCGCCGGTGATCGCGACGCCGATGCTCGCGATCAGCACCGTGACCAGCCCCAGGCGCATCGACGGCCGGAACACCTCGGCGTGCTGGCCGCGTGCGAGGTGGTAGGCGCTGATCGCGATGACGAACATGCCACCGGTCACGAAGCACGCGGTGATGGTGTGGGTGAACGCGCCGATCGCGGTCGAGTTGGTCAGCACGGCGCCGAAGTCGGTGAGCTCGGCACGGCCGCGGGCGGTGTTGACCACCGACCCGACCGGGTGCTGCATCCACGAGTTCGCCGCGAGGATGAAGTACGCCGACAGCATCGTGCCGATGGACGCCAGCCAGATGCACGCCAGGTGCACCCGCTTGGGCAGCCGGTCCCAGCCGAAGATCCACAACCCGAGGAACGTGGACTCCAGGAAGAACGCGAGCAGACCCTCGATGGCCAGCGGGGCACCGAAGATGTCGCCGACGAACCGGCTGTAGTCGCTCCAGTTCATGCCGAACTGGAACTCCTGGACGATGCCGGTGACGACGCCCATCGCGAAGTTGATCAGCAGCAGCTTGCCCCAGAACTTCGTCATGCGCAGGTAGCGCTCGTCGGACGTGCGCACCCATGCGGTCTGCATGCCGGCGACGAGCAGGGACAACCCGATCGTCAGCGGGACGAACAGGAAGTGGTACACGGTGGTGACCGCGAACTGCCACCGTGCGAGATCGAGGTTCATCTCATCCTCCGCGGGTGTCGCCGGGCGGTCCGGCTCCGTGACCAGCCTCGGCCGTTGCCGGTTCCGGAGGCAGGGCCGGCGGACCCCGATCCACGGGACCGCCGGTCCGGGCCTTGGACCGTCCGGATCGGGACCTTCGGCCCGACCGAGAGCCGGAGACGGCCGGCGGGGTGTGCCGGTTCCGGCGATCAGGTCCCTGCGGCCGCCACCGGGGGAGCCATCTCGACCGGATCGTCCGAGCCGTGCGCGGCGACACGGGCCGCGAGGACGAGCTCGACGACGTCGTCCAGCACGACGAGCCCGTCGGGCAGCGCGGTCGCCACGGCATGGGCGAAGTCGTCCAGGCATTCCGCGTCGCCGACGGCGACGATCATGACCGGGCGCCCGTCGACAGGGCCGTCGGGCCCGTAACCGGCGTCGCCGCGGAACGCGCTGATCCCGGGCAGACCCTGCTCCCTCGCCAGCTCGATGATCGTCTCCGCGACGAGTCCGCACCCCGTCGACGAGCCGGCTCCGCGGTCCTCCACGAGGATCGTCAGCCTGCGGCGGGTCCGGGGCATCGGCCTGCTCACAGCTCACACCTCGGGTCGGGCGAGCGACTTGAGGAGGTCGGTCGCGGTGAGGATGCCGAGCACCTCCCCGTCGTCGACGACCAGGACGGCGTCGACCCGGTGCTCGACCATCGCCCGGGCCGCGTCCGACCGCCGTGCCGCCGGCCCCGTGCTCGGCAGCGGGACCCGCAGCCTGCGCACCGGGTCCGCGGACCGGTCGTCGGCGATCGCGCGCACGATCGAGGCCTCCGTGACAGCGCCCACCGCGCGATCGCCGTCACGGAGCACCAGGTGCCGCACCCCGTGGTCGGCCATCGTCCGAAGGGCGGTTCCGGTGTCGGCCCTGGATTCGACGGCGACGACCTCGCGCGTCATCAGGGTGGTGACGAGTGGATCGTCGTCGATGACGTCCGGAGGTGCTGCCAGCAGCGGTTGCTCGGTCATGGGAGTCGTTCCTTCCTGCCGGTCACGACCACGACAGGCTGGTCCTGCGGTGGCGTCGCACCAGTGCGTCGAGGGTGCGCCGCGCCGCGGGCCGACGGGCAGGGGCGAGCGAAGGCTCCCGCACGGACGCACGACCGGACCCGACCGTGCCGTTCGGCCCTGGAGGACGGTGCGCGACTCTGAGCGTCCGCGGTCCAGGCTTCCGCCCACTCAGCCGGCTGCGCGACCGGGGCGAGCCCAGCTCGGGTCGTCGCGACGGACGTCGCGGGCGTCGCGGCTCGGAGAGAGCGCGGTCGGCGCCGTGATCAGGGTGTCCGCGACGGCCCGCCGTGGTGTGGACGGCACCGGCCATCCGCGGCCGATGCGCAGCAGCACCTGTGGGCTGTGGATGCCGCGGATCAGCGAGCGCAGCCGCTCCCGGGTCTCGTCGACCTCGACGATCTGGGAGAGGAACGACACCGCGAGTCCGGCCACCGTCGCGGTGAGCAGTACCCGCTGCATCGCCTGCCCGGTGTTGACCTCCGAGGTCGGACCGAACATCTGAGCCGACAGCACCACGAGGGCGGGCCGGCTCTCGAAGACGACACCGGTCTGCGCGGTCGTCCGGCCCTGCCCGTCGGTGAAGTCGCGCTTCACCCAGTGGTCGTGCGCCGAGGGGCGCTGCTCGCCGGGCAGAGCCGGGATCCCGTCCGCGCGGTCGGGGCCGACAGCTGCCCAGCGGGCGAGCTCGGCCTGGAAGGCCGGATCCGCCTGCTGGGCGGCGTAGGCCTGCGCGGAGAGGTCCTGGAGCTGTGCGCGTTCGCCGGGGTCGTCGACGACGTGCAGCCAGGCGCCCTCCTCCACCGCGGCACGCCGCAGGGCGGACAGCTCCGCGCCCGTCACCGGTTCCTCGGAGAACGGGCGACGGTTGGTCCGCCGACGCGGGATGGCGGCGAGCAGATCGCGTTGACCCGGAGTCGGCGGCTTGCGACCGCCGTAGCGGACAGTGGCGATCAGGTCCGGGTACGTGCGGTCGGCCTGGAGCGTGACGAGCGGTCGGACGCCGAGGCCATGGAGCGCGAGTCGGAGGTTGAACAACGCCGCCCCGCACGCCAGGCGCTGCTCGCGGCCATGCGGATCGGCTGCGGGTAGCCGGCGGGTGGGGTCGGCCCACACCTCGATCACGTCGGGTGCGACGCGGAACAGCCATGGCTGGCTGTTGTGCAGGGAAGGGGCGCGGCCTGCCGCGGTGAGCAGGCCGACGACGTCCTCGGACGTCAGCCCGAGCGCGGCAGGGATATCCGTCATGTGGTCATGATCAGGAGAGCCGGCGTCTCCCACCACGGCCGAAAGTCCCGTCCTGGAGGACAGCAGTACCTGTGTCGAGGTCCCCGTGGCGGGCCGGCTGCGGACAGGGCCGAACGTCCGCACGGAGCCGGAGAAGGTCCTCGGAACACGTCTCCGGCACGCGCCCAGTGTCGCCCCGCTGCGGGACCTCGGACCGTCGTCGAGCACCGGCCCGGACCAGCAGGCTCGGAACCCGGGAAACACCACGCACTCGGAGGAAGGAACAGCTGTGGACACGACGGCTCGCATCGTGGTCGGAACGGACGGAACGCCGGCTGCCGCCACGGCAGTGCGGTACGCGCTGGAGGAGGCGGGCCGCCGCGCGTTGCCGCTGCGGGTGGTGGCGGTGGTGGCGGTACCCGACTACTGGTCGGAGGCACTGGCCGTGGCCAGGGATCTGCCGGACATGCCGGACCTGCACCCCGCCGCGCGCCGCGCCGCACAGACCCAGATCGACGAGGCCGTCGCCGGCGATCCCGCACTCGGGGCGGTCGACGTCGCGGTCGACGTCCGCGACGTCATCGCCGGCTCGCCCGGGCAGGCGCTGGTCGACGCCGCCGCCGGAGCCGAGCTGCTCGTGGTCGGCCACCGCGGCCGCGGAGCTCTGAGCAGCGCGATCCTCGGCTCCGTCGGCCTGTACTGCGTCCTGCACGCGACGAGCCCGGTCACGGTCGTGCCGGCCACCTGGTCGCCGCGGCGTGTCGAGGCGGCCGACGTCCACGCCGCCGCGGCCACCTGAGGAACCCGTCACGTCGACGCTGCAGGAGACGACATGGCCGGCGACCCGGCGCACCCCACGATCCTGGTGGTCGTCGACGACGGTGCGGGCGTGCCTGACGCCGTGCGGTGGGCGGCCCGCGAGGCCGCCCACCGCGGCGGTGTCGTGCGTCTGGTGCCCGCCACTCGCCGGCTGCTCGGCCGGTCGCGGACCGCTCCCGTGCTGGCCGGGGCCGTACGGACCGCCACCGCCGTTGCGCCGGACGTCCCGGTCGAGCTGTCCGGTGCCGACGCCGCGACGCGCAGCCGGTCCCAGCTCGCCGCCGAATCGGCCGCCGCCGACCTGCTCGTCGTGGGCGGTCGGGAGTGGGGCCGGGTCCGGTCGTTGAGTGCCGGACCGGCGCGGCGGGCCGCGCGCTGCCCGGTCGTGGTCGTCCCGCCCGCGTGCGGCGTGCCGGACCCGACCCTTCCGGTCGTCGTCGGTGTCGACGGAACCTCGGCGAGCACGGCCGCCGTCGACTTCGCGTTCGCTGCTGCGGCAGGCCGGGGGGTCGCGGTGGTCGCGGTGCACACCTGGTGGGACCGCATCGCCGACGGCGAGGTCGAGGACCAGGGCGACTGGGCGCGTGTCGCGGACGAGGAGAGAGCCGCGCTCGACGAGCACCTCGCCCGGCCGGCCGCCGCCAACCCGGCCGTCGTCGTGCACCGGATCAGCCGTGCCAGCTTCGCCACCGGTGCGCTCATCGAGCTGTCGCGCCGCGCGCAGCTCGTCGTCATCGGGTCGCACCACCACGGCCGCCTCGGCGCGCACCTGGTCGACTCGGCCGGGCGCGCCCTCGTCCGCGCCGCCGCGTCTCCGGTGGTCATCGCTCCGGTCACGGCCCCGGTGCCGGCGCGCGCGGTCGGAGGTGGTCGTCGTGGCTGATCGCAACCCCGCTGCGTCGACCCGTCGACGCGGTGGAGGCGGGTCGAGGGCACGGCGACGGTCGTCAACCCGTCGAGCGTCACGGCCCGGCCGACGGTGATCGCGAGCGTCCGGTGGACCGGGCACGACGGCACGCTGCAGCAGGGCGACGCAGCGGTGGATGCGGGTCTCCGGGCTGGGGCGACCGTGACGGTCTGGCTGGACCACGAAGGTCGGCTGACGCACTCCCCGCTCACCGCCTCCGATGCGGTGCTGTGCGGGTGGGTGGCGGGGCTCGGCACCGCCGCGGCCGCCGCCTCGGCCCTGGTGTCCGTGTGGTCGTTGATGCGCCGTCTCGCGCTGGCGGTGAACTGCCGGCGCTGGGCGGACGAGTGGGCGGCGGTCGAGCCGCACTGGCGGAAGGAGCTGAGATGAACGACGAGGATTTCCCCGTGCTGGTCCGCGACGTCATGCGCGCGCACCCGGTGACGGCGCGCCCGCGACACCCCGCGACGGCCGCGGCGACGCTGCTGCTCGATCACCGGACCGTGGCCGTGCCGGTGGTGACGGCCGAGGGCCGGCTGTGCGGCGTCGTCGACGAGACCGAGCTGGTGCGCGGCTTGGTCGTCGAGGCGGACGAGGGCGATGTGCCACTCGTCGCCGATCTCATGACCCCGGCCCCGTTCACCGCCGCTCCCGACGACGACCTGCGGTCGACCGTCGAGGCTCTCCTCGACCGCGGGACCCGACTCGTGCCCGTCCTCGACGACGAGCGGCTGGTCGGTGTGGTCACCGCCCGCGACCTCGTGCGGCACATCGTCGAGCGCGCAGCGGCGGTCCCGGGGCGGCCCGGCCGCCGCGCCGCCGCGGAGGCGACGACACCCGCGCACGCGGCGTCGGCCTGAGCCCGTCGGATCGTGACGGAGGCCGATCTCGTGCGCGGCCGGGTCCCACCCGACGGACAGGACGGGGCACGTCCGCTGGACGTCCCGGTCCGGGCCGGACGACGACGGTGCACTCGTCGGGATGCTCCCGCGCCGGGACGCGCTGCGCTGCGTCGCGCGGGGCGCTGACGACCGCGGCCGTCGCCGCCCGGCGGGTGAGACGGGTCGGCGGCCGGCTGTGCCGGCGTCACGCGGGAAGCAGGACGACGTCCAGGCCGCGGCGGGGTGTGGGCGGCAGCTCGGCCGCGTGCGTCGCCGGCCAGCCGATCCTGATCAGCAGCTGCGGTGTGTCGGGGATGCGCAGGACCTCCTGCCGGACCGACTCCCGCGCGTGCGGCACCTCGATGCCCTGGCTGAGCGGTGTGGTGGCCAGGCCGGCCACGGTGGCCGCCAGCAGGACGGCGCTCGCGGCCTCGCCGGCGCGGAGCCGGTCGGTGACGGAGTCCTCCGCCGTGGCGACGACGACGAACTCGGCGGCGTCGTCCGGGACGGCGTGCGCAGGGACCTGGCGCGGCTGGGGTAGCCCGTAGCGGGGGAACGGGCGCAGTGGCCACGGACCCGGCAGCCCCGGAGGGGGAGCCGAGACGGAACCGGCGGAGATCCCGTCGCGGCTACCGGCGTAGCGGCGGCTCCACTGCTCCAGCTCGGCGGGGTACCCGCGAACGGTGGCCTGCTCCGCCGCGGCGTCCGCGAGGACCCTGGACAGCCGGTCGCGCATCGGGCCGTTCGCGACGTGCACCAGCAGCGCACCGTGGCGCAGCGCCTGCTCGATGAGGCGCTGCACAGCCGCGGCCGGGACCGGTCGATGGCTCATGCGCCGTCGATCGGTCCGCCGGGCCTTGACGGCGGGGAACAACCTGGCGTCCTCCGGATCGCCCGGACCCGGTCCGATCCGGATCCTGGCGAGGAGGTCGCGCTGCTCCGGGTCGGGCTGCCGGGCGACGCTCGCCGCGTACCCCGCTGCCGCCAGCGCCACCTGCAGGTGGTGCAGCGCCGCGCCGCACGACAGCACCAGGTCCCGTCCGTCCGGGTCGGTGGCGATCAGGTGGCGGTGCGGATCCGCGAACAGCTCGGCGCGCTCGCCCCGGATCCGCCAGCGCCACGGCTGCGTGTTGTGGACCGACGGCGCTCGCAACGCGTGCTCGACGGCGCGGACCAGATCCTGTTCGGTCGTCATCGCTCGGCGCCGGCGGGGACGAGCCCGTGCAGGGGCGCGGCGTGGTGGCCGGTGATCTCGATGCTCACGGTCCTTCCCTCTCGTCGACGAGCATGCGGAACTGGTCGGGCTGCTCGAGTGACACCGCGAGATCGGTCAGCCGGACCCGCAGGCCGCAGACCCGGGCGGATGCCGGGGCCTGGATCGTCATGCGCACCACGCCCCGGCACGACCCCTTGACCAGCCAGCGCCCCGCCCAGCCGTGCACTCCCCAGGACAGCACCGGCAGGCGCGAGCGGCGCACGTCGTGGACCGAGGTGCGGGGGATCCGCGCCCGGAACGCCGCAGGCGGCGAGACCGTCATGTCCGCACGTCGTTCGTGTCGGTGACCCGGTCGTCCCACCCGGAACCGCGGGGCACCAGCAGCACCGAGCACGGCGCGTGATGCAGGGCGCTGAGCGCCACCAGCCCCAACGCTCCATCGGTCCCCCTGCGCGGGCCGCCGAGCACGAGCAGGTCGGCGTCGAGGCGCTCGCCCACCACCTCGTGGGGTCGCGCACGCACGAGCCGGGCATCGACCTCCAACCCGGGCACCACCTGGCGGGCGTACTCCTCGGTCAGCGCGAGGACGGTCCGGCCGTGGTCGAGCGCGTCGGCCAACCCGACGCTCTTCTCCGCGAAGGAGGTCGGAACCGCATGGACGAGCTCGAGCCGGGCGTCGAGCGATGCGGCGCACTGCGCCGCCTCCGCGACGACGGGACCGTCCTCGGGCAGGCGTCGGACCGCGACGACGACCCGCCGCTGCGGGTGCGGCGTGTCCGGCTGGTGGACCAGCAGGATCGTCGATCCGTGCCGTGCCGCCCGCGCGGCGAGCTCCGACACCGCGGCAGCGGCGGGTTCGAGCTCGGGCACCGCGGCCGCGCAGACGGCACGTCCGGTGGACCGGGACCACGTCCGAACCCACTCCGGTTCCCGGCCCGAGGTGAGCACCGTGACCGGGCGTCCGGTGGGCCGCTGCTGCAGGGCGGGACCGCCGCGGCTGCCGGTCATCGACGGATCCGTTCGATCACGTCGGCGAGCGGGCGACGCGGCGTCGGCGGCAACGGCTCATGCGGTGCCCATCCGACCCGCAGGATCGCCTGGGGCGCGAGGTGACCGCCGAGCAGGTCGTCGCGGAGCGCCCGACGGGTCGACTCGACCTCGAGCGGCTGGGTGAGCGGGCAGGTCGCCAGACCGAGGTCGGTCGCGTGCAGGAGCATCGACGAGAGGGCTTCGCCGGCCCGCAGCTGCGAGAGCGGGTCGTCCGATGTCGTGCCCAGGACCATGAGGGCGGCACCGTCGCTGCCGGGGTCCTGGACGATGGTGCCGCCGGGGAACGGTCGGGCCAGTCCGTCGCCGGTCCCGGCCGGGTCGGCCAGCAGGTTCGCGGGCGGGATCCCGTCGTCGCCGGCCAGCCGGCCCGTCCACAGCGCGGTCTCGGTCGCGAAGCGATCGGTGAAGAGCTGCTCCTGCGCGGCTGCACGCACGGCTTCGACGACGGCCGTGCGCCCACCCGCCTCGTCGACCGGGCGGGCCACCACACCTTCGGCGGCCGCGCGAGCGGCGAGCTCTGCGAGGAAACCAGGGGGAACCGTCCAGTCGCCGTAGCGCCGGCGGTCCGTGCGCCGTCGGATGATCATCGCCGCGGCTCGGAGATCCGCGTCCGACGCCGGCCGCGTCCGCAGTACGAGGGCCGCGAGGAGGTCGGGAGCGTCCGGGTCGGGCATCCTGCGCACCGAGGCCGCGACGCCCGAGGCCGCGAGTGCCACACGGAGGTGGTGCAGCGCCGCGCCGCACGAGACGACCATGTCCCGACCGACCGCGTCGGTGGCCGGGAGCCACCGCCGCATGTCGGCGACGAGGTGCACCGTGCGCTCGTCATAGCGCCAGAGCCACGGCTGGCTGTTGTGCACCGAAGGGGCCCGCGACGCCAGCGCCAGCGCGCTGCGCACGGTCTGCTCGTCAACGCGGTCCTCGATCATGTCGCACCACTTCCGGGTCGGTGACGCCAGCAGCGTCCTCCGGTCCGTGCGTTCCGCGGCAGCGTCGGTCGACCCGACCGGTACGGGTCCACCGGCCCGCCGAAGCGGGCCCCGCGCACGTACCGGGGGACCCGCGCCCTCGGGAGATCGTCGACGCAGTCGATGACGGAGGTGGACCATGACCGCGCCCGAGCAGCGCGCAACCGACGGGGCCGTCGGCGGGCCGGGGAGGCCCGGCGACTGGCTCGTCGTCCCCGGGCCGCTCCACCAGCACGAATGGCGGTGGGGACGCATCCGCGAAGTGGTCTTCGTCGGGGGTGGCGCCGTGCGCTACGTCGTGCGGTGGGTGGGCGACGACGACGACTCGTTCGTCGTCCCGCCGCCCGGATCGCGGGTCGAGCCGGCGAGCCGCTGGCCGCACCCGGGCGGCGACGCCATCGGCGTCTGGCCACGGTGAGCCGGCAAGACCTCCACCCACGCGTCCTCGTCGGCATCGACGGCTCCGAGAGCGCGCTGGAGGCGCAGCCGACGCCGCCCGCCGCGCGGTGCCGCTCCACGATCAGCCCTCGTCGTCCGTCCCCTGCTGGACGTAGGTCTGGTCGCCCCAGGCGGCGCGGGCCCGTTCCGTGGCGCCTCCGCGCGGCGGATCCGTGGTGGTCGCCGTCGACGGTTCGCCTGCCGGGACGGCGTCCGATGCCGTGGTCGCGGACGGCGACCCGATCCGGCACTCCGGCCGAGTCCCTGACCGACGCGTCCGACCTGCTCGACGGGCTCAGTGCGTGCTCGGTGGGATGCCGTGGTGCACGGCGGTGGCGAACTGGACGCCTTGGAAGAGACCTTCAAGCCAACCGACCAGTTGGGCGTGGGCGATCCGCAGCTCGGCGTCCGACACCGCGACGCCCACGCGCAGGTACTGCGCGACGGTGCCGAGTTCCGTCCGCAGCGCGGCCGGGAGAGCGGCCTCCAACTCGGCGACCGCGCGGGCGAGCGTCGCCAGGAGGCGGGCACGGCCGGCATCGTCGAGGGGATGTGCGTGCAGCTCGTCGAGCTCACCCTTGATCATGCTGCCCAGCCGCAGCAGCTTGGCGGGGTCGGCGACCTGCGCCGACTCGTCGGGAACGGGTGCGGTGATCATCACCAGCCCAAGGTTAGGAACGCCGCGACGCGTGCGGCAGGGTCGCAGGACCCGCAGGTCAGGGCCGTCCGGGCATGGGTAACCGAGCATCGTCGCAGAGACTCGTCGGCGACCAACGGCTCGCGACACGCGAGCCCACACCGAGAGCGTGCCCGTTGCGCGTGGTGAACGCTGCGGAGGGGCACGACGGGTACACGCCGATCGGCCGTGACGGCCCCGAGCATCGTGGATGCGGCGTCGACGTGGCGGCGTCGGAGCCGGCCGGTCTGATCGGCCCTCTGCGTCGCAGTGCCGGGGGAAGCAACGCCGCTTGTCCTCGCCGACCACGCGATCGTCGGCCGGCGGCGGGGGACGCACGCTAGCCGACGGCGCTCGGCACCGATCCGATCGTGCCGACCGCACGGTAGGCCGAGAAGGCGTCCTGGAGGTCGGACCCGAACAAGCACAGCGCCTCGCCGTCGCCCGCGATCAGCAGCCGCCCCCCGCGCGAGCGGAGCGTCGCGCCGACGGGGCCCAGCATCCGGGTCACCTCGCCGGCGCCGGCCGCTCCCTCGAGATCCACGATGACGTGCACTGCGCCCGTCGTCACGAGCGCGCGGACGAGTTCCGCGACCGTTGCCGCCGCTTCGGAGCCGATCGGACCGCGCACCGTGAGGGCGACCTCGTGGGCGCGGCCCAGTGCGATGTCGATGTCGAGTGGGGACGTGACGGCGCGGGCGTCCGATGAGCCGCGGGGCGGCCTGGCGACACTGCAGGACATGGGCACCTCGAGGGAGCGGCGGGTCTGCGGACACGAGCGACGTCGAGGATGGCGACGCGCCACCGCTCGCTGCAGCTGCCGACGGCCCGGACGGATGGGGCCATTGGTCCCGAGATGCGCGGCGATGAGATCGACGACCTATCCGGTAGGCCGGTGACGGTTCGTCTCGGCGGCTGTCCCGAGGCCCGACGACCGGGACCCTCGCACCTCCGACGGATGACCTTCGCCCCGGCCGGATGAGGTCGTTGTCCGCGAGCGCGGGCGGGTGCCGGTCGAGGACGGTGAAGGCGTTCGACGACACACCGTGAAGGGACATGTCATGACGCTCGCATCACCGGCCCGCTCCCAGCAGGCGACTCCTGCGCCCAGCGAGACCTCGGCGCCGGCGCGGGGAGCGGCCGCGGCCCTCGCGGTCCTGCGCATCTCGACCGGCTTCGTGTTCCTGTGGGCGTTCGTCGACAAGACCTTCGGCCTCGGCTACGCCACCCCGACGGCGAAGGCCTGGATCAACGGCGGCTCGCCGACCAAGGGCTTCCTGAGCTCGGTCGACGTCGGCCCCTTCCAGGCGACGTTCCACGCGATGGCCGGCACCTGGTGGGCGGACGGGCTGTTCATGCTCGGCCTGCTCGGTGTCGGGGTCGCGCTGATCGCCGGTGTCGCCCTGCGGGCCGCGGCCGTCGCCGGGGCGCTGCTGATGGTGCTGATGTGGCTCGCGGAGTTCCCGCTCGCCCAGCAGGCCGCGGACGGCTCGGCCAGCGGGTCGACCAACCCGCTCGTCGACTACCACATCATCTACGCGATCGTCCTGGTCGCACTGGCGTTCACCCACGCCGGCGACACGTGGGGACTGGGCCGGGTCTGGGCCCGCCTGCCCTTCATCGCCCGGCACCGCTGGACCCTGTGACGCGGCCCGTCGGGCCGTGTTTCACCAGCCGTCCCGCGGCCGCGCCGGCCACCACCGGCTCGGCCGCTCGCCGTTGCTCGGGCAAGAGCAGGGCCGAGAGCAGGTTCGCCCGGTCTCCCAGCGCGCTGCCGCGCGCGTCCGAGAGGGGACCGCGGGGCTGAGTCTGAGGTCCCCGTGTCAGGGGCGCAGTGCCGTGCCGTTCCGTGGTCTCGGCGCGCAGGATCGGTCGGAGCAGACACCGGGTTGTGGAGGACGATGTGAAGGCGCTCACCCGCAGGATCGCGGGGGCCGTGGCCGACGGGTTGGGGCGGGGGACCGAGGTCCGCGTGCCTGACGTCGGCGGTCCCACGCACGCGTCGACCGGTCAGGCGACCAGCCGCGCGGGGTTCGGGCGGCGATGGGTGGTGCGGGTGACCGCGGGTGAGGTCCTCGGGTTCACCGCACCCGCTGCCGTCGGGGCCGCACTCGCGACCGCGCCGGCCGCCGTCGAGGTGCCCGCGCTCGTCGCGGCGGGACTGGTGGAGGGCGCTCTGCTCGGCTCGGCGCAGGCGTCGGTACTGCGTCGGGCGCTCCCGGCGCTGCGAACCGGGCAGTTCGTCCTGGCCACCGCGTTGGCGGCCGCCACGGCCTACGCGATCGCGATGCTGCCCGTCATGCTGGGGGATCGGCTGTCCGCGCTCCCGGTGGTGGTGCTGGCCGCGGGCGGCGCCGTGCTGGGCGCGGTGCTGCTCGCGAGCATCGGCACCGCGCAGTGGCTCGTCCTGCGGCCGGTGGCACCGCGATCGGTGTTCTGGATCCCGGCCACCGCGGCGGCGTGGGTGGTCGCGCTCGGCGCGTTCCTCGCCGTCTCGACACCCCTGTGGCAGCCGGGACAGCCGTTCGCGCTCACCGCCGCGATCGGCGTGCTCGCAGGGCTGGTGATGGCGGTGACCGTCGCCGTGGTGACCCTGCCGGCCGCACTGCGGCTCACCCGAGGCGGGACCTGGTCGGACGAGACGATCGGGGCCTGACCTGATCGTCCTGGCGGACGTTCCTCCGAGCGCTTGCCGGGCAGTGCGTTCCACGACCCGGATCTGAATTTGCGAAATTTAGCAAGTCGTTGTCCAATGTCGTGGAGGTGTCGCGGCGACCCCGGGTAGCGCGGAGTCGACCTCGTGCCGACCCGTGCTGGCCTCAGGTGGTCCGCCACGCCGGAGTCACGATCGCCGGGTTCGCTGAGCCTGGGCGCGACCGATGAGACGGAGGCGTCCTGTGGTGTACGCGCGGGTCAACACCATCTTCGGGCGGCGCGACACGATCGCGGCGGGGGTCGCGCGCGTGGAGGGAACGGATCGCGCAGCAGTGGAGGCGTCCCGCGGGAACCGCGGCCTGACCACCCTGATGGACGGCGACGCCGGCGTCATCGTCGCGCTGTCCTACTGGATGGATCCGCTGCACTCCTCGGCGCCCAACCTCACCAGGGTTCGAGAGCGCATCGCGGCAGCGGCCCGCGGTGCTCTGGTTGCCGAGACCTACGCGGTCGCCTGGCAGGAGCCTGGTCCCGCACCGGCATGGCCCGGTGCCGCAGTGCGGATCGACCGCCTCCAGACCGATCCCGTCGCCGAGGTCGCCGGGCACGATCTCCTGCGCGCACACGTGAGGCAGGAAGCCGGCGGCGACAGCGGATTCTGCGGCGCGGAGGTCATGGTCGACCGCGGCAACGGCGCTGCGCTGCTGATCACGACGTGGACCGCCGGCGCGGCGCAGCGTGCGGACGCCGTCGTCGCGCAACTGTGCGACGGGGCAGCGGGGGCCGGCATCACGCTGCGGAGGACCGAGACCTATGTGCTGGTCCGCGGCTGCGCCCCGATCCGCGCGCCGCGCTGAACGCCGAACCGGCCGGCAGCAGGTTCCGCGGTCCTGTCGTCGGACGGCTGGGATGCTCCCGCGCTTTCATCAGCCCGGCAGCACGAGCGCCTTGATGACGGCAGGATCGCGGCGGCCGGCCGTGAGTGCAGCGGGCACCTCGGCGAGGGGGTATCGAGCGGAGACGAGGCTGTCGAGGTCGACCTGGCCGTTGGCGACCAGCGAGAGAGCGGTCGGCCAGGTGTTGGCGTAGCGGAACGTGCCGGTGATGGTGAGTTCGCGTTCCTGGATCAGGGAGACCGGCATCGGCATCCCGGTCGCTCCCATGCCGACGATGACGGCGGTGCCGGCTGGTCGCAGGCTGTGCAGCGCCAGTGTGGTGGCGTCGCTGTTGCCAGAGCATTCGAGGAGGACGTCGTACGTGCCGGGGATGGTGTCGGTCGCGGCGAGGTTCACGGTGCGGGTCGCGCCGCAGTCGCGGGCCATGTCGAGGCGGCGTCGGTTGACGTCGACGGCGGTGACGGTGGCGCCGGACGCGCGGGCGACCTGCGTCGCGAGGAGGCCGATCGGGCCGGCGCCGGTGACCAGGACCCGGCTGCCTGCTGCGATGCCGCCTCTGCGGCACGCCCATACGCCGACCGACAGCGGCTCGAGCAGCGCGCCGGCCTCGTCGCTGACGCCGTCGGGCAGCGGGTGGGCGAACGCGTGGTGGATCGTGACGTACTCGGCGAAGGCCCCGTCGATGGGTGGGGTGGCGAAGAAGCGCATCGCGGCGCACAGGTTGTAGCGGCCTGCGCGGCACTGCTCGCAGGTCAGATCGGGGACGCCCGGCTCGATCGCCACCCGCTGACCGACCCGGCGGGCATCGACGTCCGCGCCGACCGCCGTGATCCGGCCGGCGGCCTCGTGCCCCAGGACGAGTGGCCCGGTGACCACGAAGTCCCCGATCCGTCCGTGCTCGAAGTAGTGGGTGTCGGAGCCGCAGACACCGACGGCGCTGATGCGCACCAGCACCTCCTGCGGCCCTGGTTGCGGCACAGGTCGGTGCTCGACGGTGATCTCGCCGATGGCGCGCAGCACGCTGGCTCGCATCGTCGCGTTCATGCTCTCTCCAGTGGGGCGGAGGATGGTGGGGGCGCGTCACTCACCGGTGACAGCACCGAGGGACAGCCCGGTGACCAGGTGCCGACGGACGGCGAGGCCGGCGATCAGCATGGGCGCGGCGACCACGACGCCGAGCGCGCTGAGCACGCCCCAGTCGATCCCGGACTGGGTGACCAGGGCACCGGCGGCGAGCGGAAGGGTGGAGCTTCGTGGCCCGCCGAGCGCGGAGGCGAAGGCGTAGTCGTTCCAGCTGAAGACCGCGCAGAGGACGGCAGTGGTGACGATGCCCGGTCGCGCGATCGGGACGGCGATCGAGGTGAACGTCCGTTGCTTTGAGCAGCCGTCGAGCGTCGCGGCCTCCGTGACCGAGGCCGGGACCTGGCGGAAGAAGGCGGTCATCAGCCAGATTGCGAACGGCAGGTTGAAGCTGAGGTGCGCGATGATCAGCCCGGTCGTCGAGTTGACCAGGCCGACGGTGCGGAACATCAGGAACAGCGGGACGATCACCGCGGCGATGGGGGCCATCCGGGTGGAGAGGATCCAGAACGCGACGCCCTGGGTGTGCCGCGAGCGCCAGTGTGCGAGCCCGTAGCCGGCCAGCGTGCCCAGCACGACCGCGACCGCCGTCGACACGCCGGTGACGATCAGGCTGTTGAGCAGGAACGTCGCGGCCTGGTTGGCCCCGGAGAACAGCTGCGCGAAGCTGTCCAGGGTCGGGGTGAACGGCGCGAGGAGGTCGGTGGTGCGGATCGCGGACTGCGGCTTGATCGAGGTGATCACCATCCAGGCGATCGGCACCACCGACCACAGCGCGATGAGCACGGCCAGGACGAGAACGATCGCCGACGATCGGCGTCGCCGGGACATCCGGGCCTTCATCGCCCGCCTCCGTAGGTCGCGCCGTCGCGGTCAGCGAAGGCGCGCAGGAACAGCCGCGCCAGCACGATGGACGAGATCAGCATCATCAGGGCGAGGACGGCGGCCTTGCCCATCTGGTTGTTGAACCTGAACGCGAGCTCGTAGAGCTTCAGCGGCACGGTCTTGGTGCTGTCGGCCGGGCCGCCGTTGGTGGTGGCGGTGATGATGTCGAAGAAGCGGATCGCGTCCATGCAGCGCACGAGCAGCGCGACGATGATGACGGCGCGCATCTGCGGCAGCGTGACGCTCCACAGGGTGCGGAGGAATCCGGCGCCGTCCACGGCTGCCGCCTCCGCGGTCGAGGCGGGCACCGAGACCAGGCCGGCCAGCAGGATCAGCGCGATCAACGGCGTCCACTGCCACACGTCGATGGCGATCACCGTCGGCAGCGCGGTGCCGGGCGACGCCAGCAGGTCCTGATCGAGGCCGAGCAGCTGCAGCAGGCGCGCGTAGAGCCCGATGGTGGAGTCGAACAGGAACCGCCCCAGCAGTCCGACCATCACCGGAGCCAGGAACATCGGCAGCAGCACCAGGGCGAGCACGAGCGAGCGGGCCCGCACGAGATGGTGCAGGACCACCGCGACGACCAGGCCGGCGACCATCTCCAGGGAGATGATCGCGGCGAGGTGGATCGCGGATCGACCCCACGCGGCCCAGATCGAGGAATCGGTCAGGACGGCCTGCCAGTTGGCGAGCCCGGCGAACTGCAGGCTGACGCGGCCGAGCGTGCTGACCTTCGAGACGCTCATGGCGATCAGCACCACGAACGGCACGATCGAGAGCGCCGCGAGCACCATCAGCGCAGGGAGCATGGCAGCGAACTCGAACGTGCCGAACCCGTGCGGCAGCCTGGGCCGGGAGGCGGGTCGGGGGCGTCGCGACGGTGGTCGGCCCGCCGGCGCCGATCCCGTCGATCTCGGCCGGACACGGGCGATGACGCTCACTGCATGACCCTGGTCATCTGGTCCTGGATGGCGGCCATGGTGGCGGCGGGGTCGCCGTTGCGGGTCAGCATCGTCGACAGCTCGGTGAAGATGATGGTGTCGAGCTCGACCCATTGCGCGACCTTGGGCCGCAGCCCGATGTTCTCCGGCTGCCACGCCGTCGTGACGGCGCGGGCGGTGCGCATGTTCGGGTAGGCCGACGGACTGGCGGACTCCTGTGCCCGCACGTCGGGGAGCTTGTAGACCGAGAGGCGGGTGGGAGTGCCACCACCGACGGTGGAGGCCAGCGAGCTGAGCTGGGTCTGCGGCGAGGTTGCCCAGTTCACGAACAGCCAGGCGGCGCCGAGTTCGGCGTCCTTCGCGTTCGCGTTGATCCCGATCCCGGTGCCGCCGTAGATGTTGGCCCGGCGCGCCGGTCCGGCCGGGAGCGGTGCGTAGCCGACCTTGCCGGGGAACGCCTTCTCCTCACCGGCAGCGAACTCGTGCCAGTTCGCGCACATGGCGATCTCGCCCGCGGTGAACGCGTCGCCGAGCCCGGTCCAGTCCCACGTCACCGACGACGGGTGGGCCACGGAGATCAGCTTCTTGTAGAACGTCGCCGCCGCGACCGCCTGCGGGGAGTTGACCGTCACCGGACCGGGATCGGTCGACCCGAGCAACCCGACCTCCTGCCCCTTGGCGAAGTAGTCACCCCCGAACGCCCACAGGACGTTGGAGAAGTCGCACTGCAGGGAGTCGTGCTGCTTGGCCTGCGCCCCGACGCCGTAGCGCACGTCGGCCTTCGCGTTGTCGTTGAACCACTGGGCGACCGCGAGGTACTGGTCCCAGGTGAACGCGTCCGGGACGGGATCGAAGCCGAGATCGCGCTGCATCCGCGCGCGGTACTTCTCGAACAGGTCCACCCGGTAGTGCAGGATCATCGTCGGCGCGTCGTAGGGGAGGGCGTACACCTTGGCCGGGTCCAGGAAGCGGCCCGCCGCGGCCAGTTGGGTGGGGATGAAGTCGGCGAGGCCGCCCTCGACCGGCGGGTAGCTGTCGCTGTCGATGAACGGCTGCAGATCGAGCAGGCCGTCCGCGAGCGGAGCCAGCACCTGGTACGGATCGGCGTAGATCACGTGGTTCTGCGCCGAACCGGAGGAGAAGTCGAGCTTGCACTTCTCCACCACCTTGTCCAGCTCCATCTGCTGGATGTTCACCGTGATGCCGGTCAGGTCCTTGAACGGCCCGAGGTCGGCCGCGATCGCGGCCGAAGGTGCGGTGTTCTCGGAGATGAAGTTGATCGTCGTGCCGCTGAACTGCTTCCACGGGTTACCCCCTCCGGCGGACCCGGTCGGGGTCGACGTGGGCGCCGAGCACGCCGGCATCGCCGCGAGGGCGGCCACGGAACCGCCAAGGGCCAGGAACCGCCGTCTGGAGACGTGAAGAGAACCGGTCACAGCAGATCACCTCGTTGTCCTGCGTGTCTTGGGAACGCGAAAGGTAGGCGCGAACTGCGGCGTGACCTAGCGCCTCAGACGGCCAGAACCGATACTCTTTTGCGTCTCGGGCCGGATCCGTGTGGGAGGACGTGCGCGCGATGGACCTGCGTGACGCCGCCCGCGGTTACCTCGGGCAAGAGGCGAGCCGCGAACTGATCGAGCTCGACGCCGGAGCGTCGCTGCGCTGGTACGTCCACGGCTGGCCCGACCCGGTCGCGCGCTGGAACTACCACCCGGAGTACGAGCTGCACCTGCTCCAGCACGGGAGCGGCCGCTACATCGTGGGCGACAACATCGGTCCCTACGAACCCGGCCAGCTCGTTCTCGTCGGCCCGAACCTCCCGCATCACTGGATCAGTGACGAGCCGGCCGGTACCCGCATCCCGCAGCGCGACGTCGTCCTGCAGTTCCACCCCGACACGATGACCGAGTGGCAGCGGGTCATCCCGGAGATGCGGGAGGTGAACCCGCTGCTCAGAGCGGCTGCCCGCGGCCTGGAGTTCAGCGGTGGGTCGGGGCGCCGCGCCACGGCCGCCCTGCTCGACATGGGCGGGGTCAGCGGGATGGACCGCATCCAGCAACTCCTGCGGGTCCTGCGGCTGCTCAGCGACGGCCTCGAGGAGGCGCGCCCGCTGGCCACTCCAGGAGTCACGACCACCCAGGACCCCTCAGCCCCGGACATCGTCGAGACCGTGCTTCGCGAGATCTACGTCAACCTCGACGCCGAGGTGCGCCTCGACGCGATCGCGCGCAGCGTCGGGCTGTCCCCGTCCGGCCTGTCGCGCTACTTCACCCGGGCCACCGGGCAGACGCTGCGCGACACCATCCGGCGGCTGCGGCTCGTCCGGGCCTGCCAGCTGCTCGACAGCACCGACAAGCCGGTCACCCGCGTGGCGGTGGAGAGCGGCTATCGCAACCTGTCCAACTTCAACCGCCAGTTCCTGCAGGAGATGGGGACCACCCCGCGCGCCTACCGACAACGGGAGAAGCCGCTCGCCTGACATCGTTCCCGGTTCCGGTTCGTCCCTCGACCCCAGGACGGCTGGAGGCCGGGCGCTCGCCCGGCACGCGCGACGACGACCAGCGTGGGCAGACTGCCGCGGGTGCGCTCGGCCGCTCCAGACTGCTCGTCGAGCACGGGCTCAGCGCACCCGTGACGGCAGACCCAACAACGGCTCCGAGTGGCCGGCCGTGCTGCCGCCCGGACACCGAGCGGCTGGGCGCAGCTGTGCGGCGGGCGACCGCTGGACTTGTTCACGGCCGCGAACGCCGACCCGGGGGCGGTCACGTACGAGCAGTGGAGCTCGACCACCAGGAACGTCCCGTCAGCAGCGGTCGGTTCCAGGGTGCCGGTCCGCCGGCCTCCCCTGATCGCCCGAGGGGGCGGCCGTGCCCTGCACGAAACCGGGCCGGAACGGCCGCGGCGATGCCCGGTGAGCAGGGCATGCGGTCAGCGGGGCTCGGCCGGCGGGTCGGGCGTTGCGGCCAGGGCGCGTTGCGACCATGCCACGTCGTGCCACCCGCCCAGCTTCCAGCCGACGTTGCGGAAGGTGCCGACCGGCGCGAAGCCGAGAGCCGCGTGCAGGCCCACGCTCGCGTCATTCGGCAGTGTCATCCCTGCCACCGCGGTCCGGTAGCCGCGCTCGGTGAGCCGCTCGAACAGAGCCTCGTACAGCGCGCGCCCTCCACCGGTGCGCCGACGGCCGAGTTCCAGGTAGATGCTGACCTCGCAGGACCACCGGTACGCCGCGCGCGCCTTCATCGGCCTCGCGTACGCGTACCCGACCACGCGGCCGTCCGACTCGAGCACCAGCCAGGCGTGGGACTGCTCGGCATGGGCGATCCGCTGCGCCATCTCGGCCGGCGTCGGTGGCTCGGTCTCGAACGTGATCGCGGTGTCGGTGACGTACGGCGCGTAGATCGCGGCGCAGGCGTCGGCGTCCCGCTCTGTCGCGGCTCTGATCACCATCGTGCTCTGCATGTCACGATAGTAGGCACAACTGCTTCTATAGTGGCAAGCATGGATGACCCGCTCTCCGCCTCGCTCGCGGCCGCCGTCCAGCAGGCCCGGGTCGCTCTCGGGCTGTCGGTGAACGCGCTGGCGGAACGCTCCGGCGTGTCGCGCGCCATGATCGGCAAGATCGAACGCGGCGAGGCCCAACCCACCGCGGTGCTGCTCGGCCGCCTCTCGGGCGCGCTCGGCATGACCTTGTCCGAGCTGGTCGCGCGAGCTGAGGAGGACTCCGGCGATCTGCTCCGCCGCTTCGCCGACCAGCCGGTCTGGACCGATCCGGCGACCGGGTACCGCCGGCGCGCGGTCTCGCCCGCCACCGACGGGCCGCTCGAGCTGGTCGAGGTCGAGCTACCGCCCGGGGCGTCGGTGTCGTACCCGGCCGACGCCTACCACTTCAAGCACCAGCAGATCTGGATCCTGTCCGGCAGCCTGCGCTTCCACGAGGGTTCGCTCGTGCACGACCTGGCCGTCGGCGACTGCCTCCAGCTCGGCCCGCCGTCGGCCACCACCTTCGAGAACCCCGCCACGACGTCCTGCCGCTACCTGGTCGCCCTCGTCAAGGGTCGTGGTTGAACGGCGCCCGAGCTTCCCCACATCTCTTCGTCGCCTGTCGCTGAAGGCTTGACGAGTCAGTCTTATTGCGCAACTCTACTGGTCAATGCCCCAGCGACGTGGAGGATGGCCGGCGATGGAGTGGACGGGCGCTCGCTATGCGGACAAGCCGACGGTCGAGGTGCGCACCTGGATCGACGCCCCGCCCGAGCGCGTCTGGGCGCTGGTGTCCGACGTCGAGCTGATGCCGAGCATGAGCGCTGAGCTCTGCGAGGTGGAGTGGCTCGACGGGGCGAGCGAACCGGCCGTCGGCGCGCGGTTCGTCGGGCGCAGCAAGCACGAGGCCCTGGGTGAGTGGGCCACCACCTCACACGTGATCGAGTACGACCCGCCGCGCGTGTTCGCGTGGGCGGTCGTCGACCCGGACGATCCCACCGCGATCTGGCGGTTCCGGCTCACACCGTCCGAGGGTGGGACGGAGCTGTCGCAGTGGATGCAGATGGGCCCTGCGCGGTCGGGCCTGTCGTTCGCGATCGATCGGATGCCGGAGAAGGAGCAGAAGATCGTGTTCGTGCGGATGCGGGAGTTCGAGCAGAACATCACCCGCACGCTGGAGCACATCAAGAAGCTGGCAGAGGCCTGATGCGCACCGCGACCACGATCGAGGCCTCCGCCGGCGACGCGTGGGGCGACCACGTCGACTTCGTGGTGGAGGCGGAGAAGCTCGGCCTCGACATCTGCTGGGTCGCGGAGGCGTGGGGCTCGGACGGCCCGTCGGCGCTGGGGTACTACGCGGCCAAGACGGACCGGATGCTCCTGGGGTCCGGGATCATGCAGGTCGGCACCCGCACCCCGGTCGCCGTCGCGCAGACGGCGATCACCTTGTCGAACCTGTCAGACGGGCGGTTCCTGCTCGGGCTCGGCGCCTCCGGGCCGCAGGTGATCGAGGGCCTGCACGGGACGCCGTTCGCGCGGCCACTGGTGCGGACGCGGGAGACGGTGGAGATCGTGCGCCGGGTGCTGGAGGGCGGGAAGATCGCCTACTCCGGCTCCGAGTTCCGGATCCCACTGCCGGGCGGCGACGCGAAGCCGATGCGCCTGTCGATGCAGGCGCACCACCCGATCCCGATCTACCTGGCCACGCTCTCGCCGGCGATGCTGCGCCTGACGGGCGAGGTCGCCGACGGCTGGCTGGGCACCAGCTTCGTGCCGGAGGGCGCGGCCGACGCGTACTTCCGGCACCTGGACGAGGGCCTGGCCCGCAGCGGACGGGCCCGGGCCGACCTGGACGTGTGCCAGGGCGCGGAGGTGGCGTTCGCGCCCGACGAGGACGCCCTGCGCCAGATGGTGGCCGGCCGGAAGAAGGAGCTGGCGTTCAGCCTCGGCGGCATGGGCTCCGCGTCGACGAACTTCTACAACCAGGCCTACAGCCGGCAGGGCTGGGCCGAGGTCGCGGCGCAGGTGCGCGAGCGGTGGCAGGCCGGGGACCGCGACGGTGCCGCCGACCTGGTGACCGACGAGATGGTGCTGGGCACCACGCTGATCGGCACCGAACCCATGGTGCGCGAACGGCTGCGCGTGTGGCGCGCCGCCGGGGTCGACACCGTCCGCCTGTACCCGGCCGGCGACACCCTCGACGCGCGGCTGTCCACCCTGGCCAGGGCGATCGACATCGTCCGCGAGATCGGAGCCTCTGCGTGAGCGAGTGGCACAAGACCGCCTGCAACCTCTGCTACGTCAACTGCGCGCTCGAGGTGCAGACCGACGGGCGCGCGATCACCCGCGTCCGTGGCGACAAGCAGAACCCGCGCACGGCCGGCTACCTGTGCCAGAAGCCGCAGCGGCTGACCTGGTACGGCAACCACGACGACCGGCTCACCACACCGCTGCGCCGGCGCGCCGACGGCACGCACGAGCCGATCAGCTGGGAGACGGCGCTGACCGAGCTCGCGGCTCGGCTGCGCGCGGTCCGGGACGCGGACCTCGCCGCCGGCCGGCCGGGGTCGTTCGCCTACGTCGGCGGTGGTGGCCAGGGCAACCACTCCGGCGGCGGCTACGGGCACGCGCTCCTGCGGTGGATGAACTCCACCCGCTTCTTCGGTGCGCTCTCGCAGGAGAAGACCGGCGACTTCTGGGTCAACGGGAAGCTCTACGGCGGGCAGACCTGTCACACCTCCGAAGGGGTCGAGGAGTGCGACCTGCTGGTCGTGATCGGCTGCAACCCCTGGCTCGCCAACGGGTTCAACCGCGCCCGCAACGTCGTGAACACGATCAAGAACGACCCCGACCGGAAGATGATCGTGCTCGATCCGCGGCGCACGGAGACCGCGGCCGTCGCGGACGTGCACCTGGCGCTGCGGCCGGGCACCGACGCCTACCTGCTGGGCGCCGTGCTCGCGCTGATCGTCGAGCGCCGGGGCGTGGACGAGCAGTTCCTCGACGCCCACACCGAGGGGTTCGAGCAGGTCGCCGCGGCGCTGCGGAAGGTCCCGGTCGACGCGTGGATCGCGCACGCAGAGGTCGACCGCGCCGACGTCGAGCGGGCGGTCGAGGAGATCCTCGCGGCGCGGGCGATGACCGTCCGCGTCGAGCTGGGGATCCAGCAGGGCCGCAACTCCACGCTCAACAGCTACCTGGAGAAGCTGCTGTACCTGGTCACGGGGCACTTCGGCCGGCCCGGCACCAACGCGCTGCACTCGTGGCTGGTGCCGCTGTGGGGCGAGTCGCGCGGCCAGCGCTCGGAGATCACGGGGTTCGAGTACATCGGCGGGCTGCTGCCGCTCAACACCCTCGCCGAGGAGATCCTCGCCGATCACCCGCACCGGGCCCGGGTGCTCTGGGTGGAGTCGTCCAACCCGGCCAACACGGCGGCCGACACCGCGCTGACCGAACGGGCCATCAGCGAGTGCGAGCTGTCGGTGGTGATCGACATCGCCTACACCGAGACCGCCGCGCTGGCCGACTACGTGCTCCCGGCCGCGTCGCAGTTCGAGAAGTGGGAGTGGACGTTCTTCGACTTCGAGTGGCCGACCAACTACTTCCATCTGCGCCGGCCGGTGTTCGACCCGCTGCCCGGCACGCTGGTGGAGGCGGAGATCTACGCACGGCTGTTCGACGAGCTCGGCGTGCTGCCCGACCAGGAGACGCTCGACCGGCTCACGGAGGTCGCCCGGGACGACCGCGCGAACCTGCTTAAGCACGCCGGCCCGCTGCTGCAGGACGACCCGGCGATCGCGCCGACGCTGCTCTACCGCACCCTCGGGCGCACGTTGCCCGACGGCGCAGCGTCCGCGGCCATCCTGTGGCCGGGCTGCCACACCGCGGCGCGGAAGATGACGGTGCCCGTGCAGCGGGCGCTGGGCACCGACCTGACCGGCGCGGCCCTCGGCGAGGCGCTGTTCGACCGGCTGCTGTCGAGCCCCAGCGGGTTCGCCTTCAGCGAGCACACCTACGACGAGGTGTGGACCCTCGTGCGCAACGAGCGCATCCAGCTCGCCGTGCCCGAGCTGCTCGACTGGCTGGGCAACCTGGATCCCGAGCGGGACGGCGTCGAGCCTGACTACCCGCTGTCGCTGGTCAACGGGCAGCGCCGCAGCCACAACGCCAACCAGATCATGCGCGCGCCCGGGTGGCGCAAGACCGACCCCGACGGCGCCTTGCGGGTGCGCACCGAGGACCTCGCCGCGATCGGGGCCGCCGACGGCGAGTGGGTCGCGGTCGTCACGCGGACCGGGCGGATCGTCGTCCGGTCGGAGATCGACGACAGCCTCCGCCGCGGCCAGGTGGCGCTGCCCCACGGCTTCGGGATGTCGGTTCCCGACGGTCGCGGTGGCCGCGTGACCCATGGCCCGCGGATCAACCTGATCACTGATGCCGCCGACCGCGACCCGATCGCCGGCACCCCCCACCACAAGGACGTGCCCGTCCGGCTGGAACGCGCGACCGCCGTCGAGGGCGTGAGCGCCGAGCGGGACCGCGACCGCGTCCGGCAGCTGATCGACCACGGGAGCAGGACATGAGAGATGCCGTCATCGTCGACGCGGTGCGCACGCCGGTCGGGAAGGGCAAGCCGGGCGGTGCGCTGTCCGCCCTGCACCCCGTCGACCTGCACGCGCACGCCATCCGGTCGCTCGTCGAGCGCACCGGGATCGACCCGTCCCTCGTGGACGACGTGATCAGCGGCGCGGTCGGGCAGGTCGGCGAGCAGAGCGGCAACACCGCCCGGTGGGCGGCGCTCGCGGCCGGCCTGCCGGAGTCGGTGCCGGGGGTGACCGTGGACCGGCAGTGCGGGAGCAGCCAGCAGGCGGTCCACTTCGCCGCCCAGGGCGTCATCGCCGGGGCCTACGACGTGGTGATCGCCTCGGGCGTCGAGTCGATGAGCCGGGTGCCGATGGGCAGCCAGTTCGCCGGGCAGGACCCGTTCGGCGCCGGCGTCGCGGGCCGCTACCCCGAGGGGCTCGTGCCGCAGGGCATCAGCGCCGAGCTCATCGCGCAGCGCTGGGGCTTCTCCCGCGCCCAGCTGGACACCTTCGCCGCCGAGAGCCACCGGCGCGCCGCGCCCGCGTGGGACGAGGGCCGGTTCGCCGGCGAGGTGGCGCCGGTGAAGGTCCCTGTCGACGGGACGCTCGTCGAGGTCACCCGCGACGAGTCGGTCCGGCCGACGACCACGGTCGACGTGCTCGCCGGCCTGCGGCCCGCCTTCCGGGCCGACGCGTGGGAGCAGCGCTTCCCGGAGCTGGAGTGGCGGATCACGGCCGGCAACTCCTCGCCCGTCAACGACGGGGCGGCCGCGCTGCTGATCACCAGCGGTGAGACCGCGGCCCGGCTGGGCCTGCGCCCGCGGGCCCGGCTGCACAGCTTCGCCGTGGCCGGCGACGACCCGCTCCTCATGCTGACCGGTGTCATCCCCGCGACCCGCAAGGTGCTCGACCGCGCCGGGCTCGACCTCGCCGACATCGACGCGTTCGAGGTGAACGAGGCGTTCGCCAGCGTGGTGCTGGCCTGGCAGGCCGAGACCGGGGCGGACCTGGGCAAGGTCAACGTCCACGGCGGGGCCACCGCGATCGGGCACCCGCTCGGGGCGAGCGGGGCGCGGCTCATAACGACCCTGCTGTCGGTGCTCGAGCAGCACGGCGGCCGGTTCGGGCTGCAGACCATGTGCGAGGCCGGCGGGCTGGCCAACGCCACGATCATCGAACGCCTCTGATGGCGTTCCGCGCCGAGGTGCGGGCGTTCGTCGCCGACCTCGTCCCGCCCGGCTGGACCGGCATCGGCGCCCTGCCCGAGGACGATGCCGCCGCCTTCCGCACGCGCGCCCGGGCCGCGCTGGCCGAGCGGGGCTGGGTGGCGCCGATGTGGCCGCGGGAGTTCGGCGGCGCCGGGCTCGGGCCGGCCGAGCTGATCGTGCTCGTCGAGGAGCTGACCGGGGCGGGGATCCCGTTCGGTTCCGACAGCGACGCGTTCGGGATCAGCATGCTCGGCAACACGATGCGCCGGTGGGCGGACGCGGCGCTGCTGCGCCGCTTCCTGCCCCGGATCGTGTCCGGCGAGTACGTCTTCGCGCAGGGCTTCTCCGAGCCGGGGGCCGGGTCCGACCTGGCCGCGCTCGCGCTGCGCGCCGAGCGCGACGGCGACGAGTGGGTGCTCCACGGCCAGAAGCTCTGGTCGTCGGGAGCGCACAAGGCGAACTGGATGTTCGTCCTCGCCCGGACGAACCGGGACGCGCCCGCCCATCGCGGCATCAGCATGCTGCTCGTCCCGCTCGACCAGCCCGGCGTCGACGTCCGGCCGATCCGCAACATCACCGGCGAGACCGACTTCAACGAGGTCTTCTTCGACGGCGCGCGGACCGACGCCGGGCTCGTCGTCGGGGAGGTCGACCGCGGCTGGGCGGTCGCGATGACGCTGCTCGGCTTCGAGCGCGGGGAGACGGCGATCCACGCCCCGATCCGGTTCCGCAACGAGCTGGACCGGCTCGTCGCGCTGGTCCGCGAGCGCGGCCTCGACACCGATCCCGACGTGCGCCGCAGGCTCGCCTGGTGCCACGTGCAGGTCGAACAGTTGCGCTGCCACGGCCGGCGCACCGCCGCCACCCTGCTCGCCGGCTCCGAGCCGGGTCCGGAGGCGGCGCCGTTCAAGCTGCTCTGGAGCGAGTACCACCGGCTCGTCACGGAGCTGGCCCTCGACGTCCTCGGCCTCGACGCGCTCGCGCCCACCGGGCGTGTGTCGCCCAACTGGTACCAGACCGACGACCCGGGCGCGCCGAACTCGTCGGCGTCGTGGACCTCGGTCTACCTCAACGCCCGCGCCGGGACGATCTACGCGGGCTCGTCCCAGGTCCAGCGCACCATCGTCGGCGAGCTCCTGCTCGGACTGCCGAAAGAACCTCGTCCCACGGTCTGACCGCCCCATCGTTTCAGCGAGGAGCAGCATGATCTTCCGGAGTCCCTACCCCGACGTCACCGTGCCGCCGGTCGGCCTGCCCGAGTTCCTCCTCGGCGGGCTGACCGCTGACGATGCCGGGCGCGTCGCCATCGTCGACGCGGTCACCGGCGAGACCCTCCGCTACGGCGAGCTGGCCGACGGGGTCGCCCGGATCGCCGGCGCGCTCGCCGCGCGGAGCGTCGGGCGCGGCGACGTGGCGGGGCTGTTCGCCCCGAACTGCGCGGCATACCCGCTCGCGTTCCACGGGATCCTCGCGTCCGGCGCCGCCGCGTCGCCGATCAACGCGCTCTACACCCCGGCCGAGCTCGCCCACCAGCTGCGCGACTCGGGGGCGCGCGTCCTGTTCAGCCCGCCCGGCGGGGTCGAGCGGGCGCGGGTGGCGGTGGCCGAGCCGGGCGTGCGCATCACCGAGATCGTCGTGCTCGGCGATCCGGTACCCGGCCGCGGGCCGGTGCCCGAGACCGGCGTGGCCGATCTGCTGGCGGCGCACGAGCCGGTGCCGTACGCCGCGGTCGACGGCGAGGACCTCGCGGCCCTGCCGTACTCGTCGGGCACGACGGGTCTGCCGAAGGGTGTGCAGCTCACCCACCGCAACCTGGTCGCCAACCTGCTGCAGATGCAGCCGCTGGTTCGGACCAGCCCGGGGTCCCGGCTGCTCACCGCGGTGCCGCTGTTCCACATCTACGGCCTGACCGGGATCATGAACGGAGCGCTGCACCGCCGCGCCGGCGTGGTGACGCTGCCGCGCTTCGACCTGGCGCAGTTCCTCGGCGCCATCGCCGAGCACCGGGTCGACCACGTCTTCATCGCTCCGCCGGTGGCCCTCGCGCTCGCGCACCACCCGCTGGTGGACGCCTACGACATGAGCAGCGTCGAGATCGTCATGTCGGCCGCGGCGCCGCTGGACGCGGCCCTCGCCAGGCGCGTCGAGACCCGGCTCGGGGCCACGGTGGTGCAGGGCTACGGGCTGACCGAGTCCAGCCCGTGCACCCACGGGATCCCGGTCGAGCGCACCGACCTCGACCGCGGGTCGATCGGGCTGCCGATGCCGAACGTCGAAGCCCGCGTGGTCGATCCCGGCACCGGCGAGGACGCTGCGCCGGGGGAGCGGGGCGAGCTGTGGTGCCGGGGCCCGAACATCATGCGCGGCTACCTGAACAACCCCGACGCGACCGCCGCGGCCGTCGACGAGGAGGGCTGGCTGCACACCGGCGACCTCGTCACCGTCGACGCCGACGGCGCGTTCCACGTGGTCGACCGGCTGAAGGAGCTGATCAAGTACAAGGGCTACCAGGTGGCGCCGGCCGAGCTGGAGTCCGTGCTCCTGCGCCACGACGGCGTGGCCGATGCCGCGGTGATCGGCGTCCGTGACGGCGACGGCCAGGAGATCCCCAAGGCCTTCGTCGTGCGGTCGGCCACCTGCCCCGAGCTCGACGCCGACGCGGTGATGGGCTTCGTCGCCGCGCAGGTGGCGCCGTACAAGAAGGTGCGGGCGGTGGAGTTCGTCGACGCCATCCCGAAGTCCGCGGCCGGCAAGATCCTCCGCAAGGAGCTGCGGGCCCGCGCGGCCGGTCCGGTCGTGACGGCATGACGGAGCAGCGCATGGACACCGAGTACCCGCACCTGCTCGCCCCGCTGGACCTGGGCTTCCTTACCCTGCCCAACCGGGTCCTCATGGGCTCCATGCACACCGGACTCGAGGACGATCCGGCCGACGCGCCGAAGCTGGCCGCGTACTTCGCCGAGCGGGCCCGCGGCGGGGTCGGGCTGATGGTGACGGGTGGCTACGCCCCGCACCCGCAGGGCGTCCTCGGTGCGGGTGGCTCGCTGCTCGACGACCCCGCCCAGCTGCCGGCCCACCGGATCGTCACCGACTCCGTGCACGAGGCAGGCGGGCGCATCGCCCTGCAGATCCTGCACGCCGGCCGGTACTCCAAGCAGCCCGACCTCGTCGCGCCGTCGGCGAGCAGGGCGCCGATCAACCGGTTCGCCCCGCGGCCGCTGGAGGAGCACGAGGTCCTCGAGCACATCGAGTCGTTCGCCGCCTGTGCCGTGCTCGCCCGCGACGGCGGCTACGACGGCGTCGAGATCATGGGCTCGGAGGGCTACCTGATCAACGAGTTCCTCGCGCCGCGGACCAACCACCGCACCGACGACTGGGGCGGCACACCGGAGAACCGGCGGCGGTTCGCCGTCGAGGTGGTGCGCCGGGTCCGGGACGCCGTCGGGCCCGACTTCCTGGTGATCTACCGGATCTCGCTCGCCGACCTCGTCGAGGGCGGGCAGACGTGGGACGAGATCGTCGCGCTCGGGCAGGAGGTCGCGGCGGCCGGCGCGACGCTGCTCAACACGGGGATCGGCTGGCACGAGTCGCAGGTGCCGACCATCGCGACCTCGGTGCCGCGGGCGGCGTTCACGTCGTTCACCGCGCGGTTGCGCCCGCACGTGCCGGTGCCGGTGATCACGTCGAACCGGATCAACATGCCGCAGGTGGCCGAGGAGGTGCTCGCCCGCGGCGACGCCGACATGGTGTCGATGGCGCGGCCGCTCCTGGCCGACCCGGAGTGGATCCGCAAGGCGGCCGGCGGCCGGACCGACGAGATCAACACCTGCATCGCCTGCAACCAGGCCTGCCTGGACCACGTGTTCGACGAGGGGAAGGCCAGCTGCCTGGTCAACCCGCGGGCCGGCCGGGAGACCGAGCTCGTGCTCGGGCCGGCGCGGCGCGCGAAGCGCGTCGCAGTGGTGGGCGCCGGACCGGCCGGGCTCTCCGCAGCGGTCACCGCCGCGTCGCGGGGGCACCGGGTCGACCTGTTCGAGGCCGGCGAGACGGTCGGCGGCCAGTTCGACCTGGCGCGCCGGATCCCGGGCAAGGAGGAGTTCGCCGAGACCATCCGCTACTACCTCCGCCAGATCGAGCTCACCGGTGTGGCGTTGCACCTGGGCCGGCGGGTCACGGCGGCCGACCTGGCCGACCACGACGAGGTCGTGCTCGCGACCGGCGTCACGGCACGCGTGCCGGACATCCCCGGCATCGACCACCCGATGGTCGTCACCTACCCGCAGGCGCTGCGCGGCGAGGTCCCGATCGGCGCCCGGGTCGCGGTGATCGGCGCCGGTGGCGTCGGGGTGGACGTCAGCGAGTTCCTCACCCACCCGGAATCGCCCACCCTCGACCTGGCCGCCTGGCGACGGGAGTGGGGCGTCACCGACCCCGAGTCCGCGGCCGGCGCCCTGCGCGCAGCGGAGCCCGAGCCATCGCCCCGGACCGTGTACCTGCTGCAGCGGACCGGCGGCCGCATCGGCACGCGGCTCGGCAAGACCACCGGGTGGGTGCACCGGGCCGCGCTCGCCGCCAAGGGCGTCGAGCTGGTCAGCGGCGTGAACTACGAGAAGATCGACGACGAGGGGCTGCACCTGAGCGCCGGCCCCGAGCACGCCGACGACCGGGTGCTCGCCGTGGACACGATCGTCGTCTGCGCGGGCCAGGAGCCGGTCCGGGACCTGCTCGACGGGCTGCGTGCCGCCGGCCGGCCCGTGCACCTCGTCGGTGGCGCCGACGTCGCTGCCGAACTGGACGCCAAGCGCGCGATCGACCAGGGCACCCGCACCGCCGCGGCGCTCTGAACCACCGGCCGGAGGAGAACCTGTCATGGGAGTGGTCCGATTCGAGCACGCCGACGCACTGGGGGTCCTGGTCGTCGACAACCCGCCGCTGAACCTGATGTCCGCGGACGTGATCGCCGGGTTCGAGGACGCGGTCGGCGCGATCGAGGCGGCACCGATCCGGGCCCTCCTCATCCGCACCGCAGGCCCGCACTTCATGGCAGGTGCCGACGTGCGGGTGTTCCACGAGCGGTCCGCCGCCGACGCCCGGGCGCTGTTCAGCCGCGCGCTGCCCGTGTTCGCGCGGCTCGAGGACCTGCCGGTGCCGACCGTCGTCGCGGTGCAGGGCCTGTGCCTCGCGGCCGGCCTGGAGGTGGTGCTCTGCGCGGACATCGTGGTGGCGGGCGAGTCGGCACGGTTCGCGCAGGTGGAGCGGCACATCGGCACGACGACGCTGCTCGGAGGCATCCACCGCCTGGCCGAACGCGCCGGATCGGCCCGCGCCAAGCAGATCGTCTTCGACGGCGACCAGTACACCGCGCAGCAGTTCGCGGACTGGAACATCGTCAACCACGTGGTGCCCGACGACCAGGTGCTCGACCGCGCCACCGAGCTGGCCCGCCGCTACGCCGGCGGCCCGACCCGGGCGCTGGCCGCGGGCAAGGCTCTGATCCGCCGCTACCTCGACAACGGCGTCCGGGACGCCGACCGCGGCGTGCTGGACAACGGTGCCCCGCTGTTCGAGACCCGCGACATGCAGGCCGGCGTGGCGAAGGTCCTCAGCGGGGGCAGCAGGAACATCCACACGAACACGGACTTCGAAGGCCGGTGACGGCCGCGCCGGCCAGGTGGACATCGCCCCACTCGCGCAGCGCGGCCAGCGCGGTGTCCAGGTCGCGCCCGGCGGGCGTGAGCCGGTACTCGTGCCGCGTCCTGCTGCCGTCCGACCGGTACGGCACCCGGGCGACCAGGCCGGCGTCCACGAGGGTGCAGAGCCTCCTGGTGAGGACGTTGCGCGCGATCCCGAGGTGCGCTGCGAGGTCGTCGAACCGGTGGATCCCGTCCAGGAGGTCCCCGAGGACGAGCACGGTCCACCGGTCGGCGACCAGCTCGGCGGCACGGGCCAGTGAGCTCGGTGCCTTCTCGGGCCATCACATGACGTTAACCTGCTGAGTTGTTTTGAGCAACGCACGAGGAGAGGCAGATGGACGTACTGAGCGACGCGCTGCGCGAGCTGGGCAGCACGTCCAGGCGCCTGCTGGAGCGGGCGGCGCGCACGTCGCCGGTCCCGCCCGCGTTCGGTGTGCCCGCGGAGCTGGACCGGGAGCTGTGGTCCGCGCTCGCCGAACTGGGGCTCCTCGGCCTCGCCGTCCCCGAGGAGCTCGGCGGCTCGGGTGGCGGCGTCACCGAGCTGTGCGTGCTGGCCGAGCAGGTGGGTGCGGCGCTCCCGGCCGTGCCGTTCGCCGGCACGGCCGCGGTCGCCGCCGTGCTCGTCGCCGGCCTCGATGATGGAACTGACGACGGAGTCGCCCGCCAGGTGCTGGCCGACCTCGTGAAGGGCACGCTCGTCGTCGCGCCGGCGTGGGAGACGTTCCCGGCGCAGGTCGTGCCCGGACGGCGCACCGCGCTCCGCGTCAGTGATGGCCGGGTCGACGGCGCGCTCGCGGCGGTGCCGTTCGGGCGCGCTGCGGACCTGGTCCTCGCCTTCGCCGAGCCGCTCACAGCGGTCCTCCTCGACACCAGGAGGGACGGTGTGCAGACACGGGCGGTGGAGTCGCTCGACGTCCGGGAGCCGGTCGCCGCGGTCACCGCGCAGGGCGTGGCCGCGCCGCTCGTCCGGATAGCGGCGTTCCCGGCAGCGCAGATCCAGGTCGCGCTGGCCGCCGAGCTGGTCGGCACGGCGCAGCGCGCACTGGACGGAGCCGTGGCCTACGCCAAGGATCGCCGGCAGTTCGGCCGGCCCATCGGGTCCTTCCAGGCGCTCAAGCACCTCCTCGCGGACCGGCACGTCCAGCTCGACGCGGCCCGGATGCTGGTGCACGCCGCCGCAGAGCTGATCGACGCAGGGGAGAGCAGCGCAGCGGCCGCCACCACCGCGCTCGTCGCGGCGTGCGACGCGGCCGACGTGACGACGGGTGACGCGCTCCAGGTCCACGGCGGGATCGGCTTCACCTGGGAACACCCGTCGCACGTGTACCTGCGCCGAGCCAGGGCGCGGCGCGTCCTGCTCGGCTCCCAGGCCCGCCAGCTCGACGGCCTCGCGCAGCTGCTCCTCGGCCGCTGAGCTGCTCAGTCCTGACATGAGACCCGTATGATTCGACCATGAGGCGGACCTCCTTCGCGAACTGGCCCTGCTCCATCGCGCGCGCGATGGACCTGCTGGGCGACTGGTGGACGCCGCTGGTGCTGCGTGAGGCCTTCTACGGCATCACGCGCTTCGACGACTTCCACGCCGGTCTCAACATCGCCCGCAACACCCTGGCCGACCGGCTGAAGACGCTCGTCGCCGAAGGTTTGATGGAGAAACGGCCCTACCAGACCGAGCCGGTCCGCTACGACTACGTGCTCACCCGGAAGGGGCGCGAGTTCTTCCCGGTGCTGGTGGCGCTGCAGCAGTGGGGCGACCACTGGCTGGCCGACGAGGCGGGTCCACCCATCGTCCTGCACCACGAGCGGTGCGGGCACGACGCCGAGGCCACGGTCGTCTGCAGCCACTGCAACGAGCCCATGACCTCGGCGGACACGACGCTGCACCTCGGGCCCGGCTATCCCGAGCGGCTGACCCGGCGCGAGGACGTCCGGCGGCGCTTCGGTCTGGACCCGTCACCGGGCGCGCCCGTCGAGAATGCTGGTTGACCGGCATCGGCGCACCCTCGATCCCGAATGGTGGCCGCACAGTCAGAGCAGGCCCTCGCCGCGGGCGTTGGCGATGAGCTGGACCCGGTTGCGGGCGGCGAGCTTGTGCATCACGGTGCGCAGGTAGGTCTTGACGGTGTTGATCGACAGGTTCAGCTCGGCGCCGATCTCGAGGTTGGTGTGGCCGGCCGCGACGAGCCGCAGGACGTCGTACTCGCGGGCGGTGACCGGCGCGGTGGTCGGCGCGCTCGTCGACACCGTGGTCGACGGGGTGGACGGCGCGGGCGTGTCGCCGTGGAAGGCGCCGGTACGGGCGACGCTGCGGATCGCGTCCCGGATCGCGGTGCTGCCCGCGTGCTTCACCAGGATCCCGCAGGCGCCGGCTGCCAGTGTGGGCGCCACGGCAGCGTGGTCGGGGAACGCGGTGAACAGCAGGATGCGACTGTTCGGGCTGACCCGCAGGATCCTGGGCACGACCTCGGCGGCGAGGTGGTCGGGCAGCCGCAGGTCGAGCAGCACGATGTCGGGACGTTCCGCGGCGCAGACCGTGACAGCGTCGGCGCCGGTGCGGGCGCGGCCGACGACGACCATGTCCGGGTAGCGCTCCAACTGGGCCACGACGCCGTCGTGCACGACCGGGTGGTCGTCCACGACCACGATGCGGGACCGCTCGCGGGTCAGCACGGCAGCCGTGCCCGCCAGATCGTGCCGCCGTCCGGATCGGACACCACGCGCAGGGTTCCGCCCAGCCGGCCCAGCGCTGCGGCGCTGCTGGAGAGCCCGAGTCCCGGCGCGTGGTCGGGGCGCAGGCCCACGCCGTCGTCGTGCACGGCGATCGTCAGCCAGCAACTGCTCCGCTGCACCGACACCACGACGGCGCCGGCCTGGGCGTGCTTCTCGACGTTGAGGAGGGCTTCGCGGACCGCGGTGAGGAGGATGTCGGATCGGGACGGTGCGAGCTCGGGCGCGTCCCCGTCCAGGATGACGAGCTCCGCGGGCACACCGGTGCGGTCGGCGAACGCGGCGCAGTCGGCGCGCAGCGCGACCCCGAGCGCGAGGGCAGCCGGTGAGGACCGCAGCGTGCGCAACGACTCCCGCAGCGCGGTGGCTGCCTCCGCGGCCTGTCCCTGGAGCCGGTCCAGCCGTGCGCGCAGCTCGGGATCGGCCAGTTCCGACTCGGCGAGGTCGGCCACCCCGGACCCGATCGCGAACAGCAGTGCGCCGACGCTGTCGTGGAGGTCGACCGCGAGCCGCTGCCGCTCCTCGTGCACCGCGATCTCCCTGGTCAGCCGGGCGCGTTCGGCCACCGACACCGCCAGCGCGGCGTGCGCCGCGATCGCCGCGGCACGGTCGATGTCGCGGTCGCCGAACGTGCCCTCGTCACGGGGGCCGACCGCAAGGACGCCGAGGGTCACCTCGTCCCGGACCAGCGGGACGGCCAGCACGCGCCGGACCTCCTCGGTGGCGATGTGCCGGTCGAAGTCGTGCGTGATCTCGTTGCTGGCGAAGTAGTCGTCGACCCACTCGGCTCGTCCCGAGTGGTGCACCTTGCCGGTCAGGCCGGACCTGGGCGGCACCTGCAGCGCTCGGAGGACCCCGGTCCGGTCACCGGTGAGGTGCTCGAGCGTCAGCATGCCGGACGCGTCGGGACGCGCCGTCCAGGCCACCTCCGAGCCGACGACGAGCAGTGCCAGTGCCCGCCTCAGCGCCTCGCCGCGGTCCAGCGCCGCGAGCAGCTCCGCGTACTCATCGCCGAGGTCGAGGAGTGGGTGTGCCCGCACCCCGCGATTCTGCGCAGCTCGCGAAACGACCCGGTACGCCCGATCGGGTGTGCCGCGCGCTGCGCCGGAGTGCGAGGGTCGGTCGCTCCCATCGCTGCGAGGAACGAGGCCACCAGTGCTCGACGTCACGATCGAACACGATGTGCCGGCCACGATGCGCGACGGCGTCGTGCTGCGGGCCGACGTGTACCGGCCCGCGGCCGACGGGCCGTGGCCCGTGCTGCTGACCCGGCTGCCCTACGGCAAGAACATGCCGATGCTCGCCGGCGCCGTGGATCCGGTCGGGAAGGCGCGGAACGGCTTCATCGTCGTCATCCAGGACACCCGCGGCCGGTTCGCCTCCGACGGCGACTGGGAGCCGTGGACGTTCGAGTCCGACGACGGCTACGACACGGTGCGCTGGGCCGCGTCACTGCCGGGGTCGAACGGGTCGGTCGGGATGTTCGGGGCGAGCTACTTCGGCAACACGCAGTGGATGGCCGCGCTCGCCAAGCCGCCGGAGCTGAAGGCGATCGCGCCCATGATCACCTGGTCCGAGCCCGACGACGGGCTGTTCGCCCGCGGCGGGGCCAGCGAACTGGGCATCTCCGTGTCCTGGTCGCTGACGCAGGGGATCGACACCCTGATGCGCCGCCACGCCGACGACCCGATGGCCCGCGGGCAGGCGCTCAAGGCCCTGGTCGACGACATCGACGCGATCGCGACCACCACCTACTGGGAGCTGCCCGCCGGTCACCATCCCGCGTTCGACCGGCACGGCGTCCCGGAACTGGGCTTCGAACGGTCCCGGCGGGAGCCGGGGTGGAGCGCGTCGTGCCGCGTCGCCGGCCGGCAGTCGGAGGTCGACCTGCCGAGCCTGCACAGCGGTGGCTGGTACGACATCTTCTGCCAGGGCACCCTCGACAACTTCAGCGCGATGCAGGCGGCCGGCCGCCCAGCCACGCTGATCATGGGCCCGTGGTCCCACATCAACCGGATGGGCTACATCGGCGAGGTCAACTACGGGTTGGCCGCCAGCACCGAACTGCTGGGCTTCCGCGGCCGGTACGCCGACCTCGAACTCGGCTGGTTCCGCCGGTGGCTCACTCCGGACGCGCCGGAGGTCGCCGAGGCACCGCAGTCCGAGTTGCCGCCGGTGCTGCTGTTCGTCATGGGCATCAACCAGTGGCGCGAGGAGCAGGAGTGGCCGCTGGCCCGCGCCGTCGACACAGACCTGTTCCTGCGAGCTGGTGGACGGCTCGCCTTCGACGCCCCGCAGGCCGCCGAAGCAACCGACGCGTTCACCTACGACCCCGCCGACCCGGTGCCGACCACCGGTGGCGCGGTGCTGATGTCGAACGAGTTCCCGGCCGGTCCCCTGGACCAGGCCCCGGTCGAGGCACGGCCCGACGTGCTGGTCTACACCAGCGATGTCCTTGCCGAGGACCTCGAGGTCACCGGCCGCGTCCGGGCCCACCTCACCGCCGCGACCGACGCGCCGACCACCGACTGGGTCGTGCGCCTCTGCGACGTCGACACCAACGGCGTCTCCCGCAACGTCGTCGACGGCATCGTGCGCGCGGTGGCGTCCCCGGGCGAGTTCACCGAACAGACCGTCGACCTGTGGTCGACCAGCCACGTGTTCCGCGCCGGCCACCGCCTCCGCGTCCACGTCACCTCCAGCTGCTTCCCTCGCTGGGACCGCAACCTCAACACCGGAGAGCCCATCGAGCAGGGCACGCGCTCACGACCAGCCCAGCAGCAGATCGCCCACGACCCGACGAGGCTCTCCCGGATCGTCCTCCCGGTGGTCCCGGCCCCCGCGACGAGGCAGTAGCTACTTGAAGAGCTGGTCCACACCCCAATACGTCTTGATTCTCCGCAGGTAGGCTCCGGCCAGCCGGATGCCGCCATCGTCGTACACGACCGGGCGTCGGCGCGTCGGCGCGCGTGAGCCGGCTCGCCCCAGGCGTCGAGGATGACTTCCCCGGCACGTGAGGCCGCCGCGCCGCTCAGAACGAGTTCCACCTGCGCGAGGGATCGGTGTCGCAGGTGAACTGCACGGCCGCCAGACCCGCGGTCGGGCTCGTCCCGCCGGCGATGGTGAGGCACTTGCCCGTCTTGACGTTGCGGAGCTGGAAGTTGTCCGTCCCGCTCTGCACCCAGCGGCGTGACGGGTCGGTGTCGCAGTTGTACTGCACCGCCTCGACGTTGTTGTCCGAACTGGTGCCGCCGGCGATGGTGAGGCACTTGCCGCTGCGCAGGTTGCGCAGCTGCACCGACCCGTCGGACTGCGGATCGGTGGCCCACTGGACGAGCGGGCCGGCGCCGCACGGGGTCTGCAGGATGCGGGCGTTGTTCTCCACCGACCCGCCGCTCGGCGTGATGCACTGCGCAGTCTTGGCGTTGGTCAGCTCGCCGGCATCGGGGTAGCTCACGAAGGTCCACTGCCGGGAGGTGTCGGCGTCGCAGTCGTACTGCACGGCCTCGATGTTGTTGTCGGAGCTGGTGCCGCCCGCGATGGTGAGGCACTTGCCGGTCATGACGTTCTTCAGCTGCGTGTTGCCCGCGTAGCTGATCATCTGCCACTGCCGGGACGGGTGTGAGTCGCAGGTGTACTGGACGGCGACGAGGTTGTTGGCGGAGCTGGTGCCGCCGGCGATGGTGAGGCACTTGCCGGTCTTGACGTTGCGGATCTGCACGCCGGCCCCGTACCCGGTGATGTCCCAGCGGCGGGAGGCGTCGTTGTCGCAGGTGAACTGGACGGCGTGGATGTTGTTGTCGGGCAGCGTCCCGCCGGCGATGGTGAGGCACTTGCCGGTCTTGACGTTCTTGATGAAGACGTTGGGCGCGCCGAAGACGGCGGGCGCCGGCCCGCCGCCCAGCGCCTGCCCGTAGGCCGGCGCGGCCAGCAGCATCGCAGCGAGCGCCAGCATCAGCACGGCAGCTCTCCTGAGCATGGGTCCTCCGCAAGGGTCGGCGCCGGGGCCGGCGCGTTCCCCCCGATGCTCGGGACCCGACGTCGTCGGGACACGCGTAGCGGGCTACTCGTCCCTCAGGCCGCGACCGGCTCGGCGGTGGGGGCGTCGAGGAGCCGCATGAACGGCATCGCGGCGAGGGCGAGCGCGATGGCGCCCATGACGGCCGCGCACACGAGCAGCGCGTTCGGCGCGGAGGCGGTGTGCAGCAGCCAGCCGAACCCGAGCGACGCCACCGCGCCCATCAGCGAGCCCTGGGCGGCGCCGAGGCTGCCGACGCGGCCGAGCAGTTCCTGCGGGGTGCGGCTGTAGAAGGCCGTGAACGGCACGGCGAACATCACGCTGAGCACGCCGCCGGCGGCGAAGCTCAGACCGATGGCCGGCAACGAGCCGGGGCTGGTGAGGAAGAGCCCCGCCATCACGACGGCGTAGAGCGTCGTGGCGCCGACCAGCCAGGTCCGCTGGGGCAGCCGCGCCGACCAGGCCGCGAAGGCGACGCCGCCGACCACACCACCGACCGCGCCCGCACCGAGGAAGATCCCCAGTGCGCGGGAGTCCTGCTGGCCGAAGACGAACCAGGCCGGCACCACCAGCGCCGAGATCGGCACGATGACCGCCCCCATCAACGGCCCGACCAGCTGCATCCGGCCCAGGAACGGCTCGTTCCGCAGGAACTGCACGGCCGCGCGCAGGTCGCGGAGCACCTGGCCGGGCGTCATCGGCTGGTCGTGCGTCGGTTCCGGTGTGCGCACCCGGGAGACGAGCGCGATGGCGGCGAGGAACAGCACGGTGGTGACCAGCAGCGTGGCGGCCTCACCCCACACCGCGATCAGCAGGCCGGCGGTGATCGGCCCGACGAACGTCGCGACGCCCTGCAACGTCTGGGTGAGCCCCATGGCCCGGCTGATGGGCACGTCCGCGTCCTCGGCAGCTCTCGGCACCGTGCTGGACTTGGCGATGCCGCCGGGTCCGTCGAAGAACACCCCCAGCACCTGCGTGACGGCGACGAACCACAGCGAGAACCAGCCGAACCACAGCGCGGCCGCGAGCGCGAGCGCGGTGAGGAGGCTCAGCCCGTCGGCGAGCATCGAGACGCGGCGACCGCCGATCCGGTCGGTCACGACGCCGCCGGTCAGGGTGCCCGCCAGCGCGGCGATCCCCATGGCGAAGGCGACCGTGCCCGCGCTCGCGGCGTCGCCGGTGCGGGTGAGGATCAGCCAGGGCACGACGAGCGCGATCACCTGGTTCGCGTACGTCGACACGGACTGCGCCGACATGACGGCGAACAGCTGCCGGGGGCGGATCAGCGTCGTCATGGTTGCTCCTTCGCCTGCTGGTGGGATCCCGGTGCGGGGCCTCACCACCGCTACGAACGGGGGCGACCGGATTCGACACGGAGCTGTGCAGCTCGTCGACGGACAGCCTGGCTGCCCTGCGGGTGAAACCTTTCATCGTTGATCGTCCCGGCGAGCTGCTCAGCAAGTTGTCCTTGACGCGCATCACCTGCAACCCCTATGGTCCCTCGCAATCTGAAACGTTTAAATCGCTCGTCATGACAAAGGGGTCTCGATGAGGAAGACATCCCTGCGCCGTCCCCTCCGGATGATCGCGCTCGCGGCCGGTGCGGCACTGGCCCTCGCGGGGTGCAGCGCCGGCAGCCTCGGTTCGAGCGGGGGCGGCGGCGGCACCGCGCTGACCTTCAGCGTCACCAACAACCAGAGCACGATCAAGGCGGCAGAGAGCGTCGCCAAGGCGTTCATGGCGCAGAACCCGGGCATCACCGTGACCGTCGAGTCCCGGCCGAGCGGCTCCGAGGGCGACAACATCATCAAGACGCGGCTGGCGACCGGCGACATGACCGACCTGTTCCTCTACAACTCCGGGTCGCTGTTCCAGGCCATCGGGCCGGACAAGAACCTGGTGCCGCTCGGCGACCAGCCGTGGGTCGGCGCACTCGAGGAGAACTACAAGCGGGTCGTCACCGCGGGGAACCAGGTGTACGGGGCCCCGTTCGGGCCGCAGCTGACCGGCGCGATCCTCTACAACAAGAAGGTCTACGCCCAGCTGGGCCTGCAGGTCCCGCGCACGTGGGACGCGTTCGTGGCGAACAGCGCGGCCATCAAGGCCGCCGGCATCGACCCGGTCATCCAGACCTACGGCGACACGTACACCTCGCAGCTGTTCGTGCTCGGCGACTTCCACAACGTCGCTGCGGCCGAGCCGGACTTCGCCCAGCGCTACACGGCCGGGCAGGCCAAGTTCGCCACCTCACCGGCCGCGCTGAAGGGCTGGCAGCACCTGCAGCAGCTGCACGACCTCGGCTACTACAACGCCGACTTCCCCACCGCCAAGATGGAGGAGGGGATGCGCAAGCTGGGCGCCGGCAAGGGCGCGCAGTACCCGATGCTCAGCGGCGGCATCGCGACGCTCACCGTCGCCTCCCCGGAGGGGGCCAAGGACATCGGGATCTTCCCGATCCCTGGTGACGACGCCGCCAAGAACGGGCTGACGGTCTGGTCTCCCAGCGGGGTCTACATCCCGAAGACCACCACGGGCGCGAAGCTGGACGCGGCGAAGAAGTTCGAGGCGTTCCTGGCGAGCCCGGCCGGGTGCGACGCGCAGTCCGCGGGTGCCACGCCGACCGGGCCGTACGCCGTCGAGGGCTGCAAGCTGCCCGCCGACGTGCTGCCGGCCACGACCGACTTCCAGACCTACATCGACGGCGGGAAGTACAGCCCCGCGCTGGAGTTCCTGTCCCCGATCAAGGGGCCGGCCCTGGAGCAGATCACCGTCGAGGTCGGCTCCGGCATCCGTCCGGCCGCCGACGGCGCCGCCCTCTACGACCAGGACGTCCACAAGCAGGCCCTGCAGCTCGGGCTGCCGGGTTGGGGCTGACGGCGGCATGACCGTCACGACCACCGCCTCGACGGGTGCGGCCGTCCCTCGCCGGACGGCCGTCCCGTCGGCGGGGCGGCGCCCCCGCAACGCGTACCCGAACTGGTTCTACCTGCCGGCCGCGATCCTCTACACGATCTTCTTCCTGGTGCCGACCTTCGCGTCGTTCTACTTCAGCCTCACCCGCTGGAGCCTGTTCGACGTCCAGTTCATCGGGCTGGACAACTTCGTCCAGTTCTTCCGGGAGCCGGCGCTGGTCACCGGCATGGTCAACACGCTCATCTACGGCGTCGTCACGTCGGGGCTCAAGGTCGTGCTCGGGTTGCTGCTCGGCGTGCTCCTGACCTCGCAGATCATCGCCCGCGGCTTCCTGCGCTCGGTGGTGTTCTTCCCGGTGCTGGTCAGCACGATCGGTGTCGGGATCACCTTCCAGGTCCTCATGGATCCCTTCGGCGGCCCGATCAACGAGGTGCTCGCCGCCGTCGGCATCACGGGACCGGGTTGGCTGACCGACCCGTCGCTGGCGCTGCTGTCGGTGGCGCTGGTCGACGTGTGGAAGGGGGTGGGCCTCGCGACCGTCATCTACATGGCCGGGATCGTCTCCATCCCGCAGGAGTACTTCGAGGCCGCGCGGGTCGACGGCGCGGGACCCTGGCAGCAGTTCCGCAACATCGTGCTGCCGCTGGCCCGCCCGGCGACGGTCACGGTCGTCATCCTGTCGCTGATCGGCGGCCTGCGGTCGTTCGACCTGATCTGGGCGATGACCCGCGGCGGCCCCGGCTTCACCTCCGACGTGATCGCCTCGGTGATCTACAAGCAGTACCAGGCGGGCTTCTACGGCCTGTCCACCGCCGGGAACGTCCTGCTGTTCCTCGTCGTCACCGCGATCGTCGTGCCGCTCTCGCGGTTCCTGAACCGCAAGGAGGTGGACCTGTGAGGACCGCGTCCCGCTACTGGCTCGGCACGGCGGCGATCGTCGCGTTCGCCGTCGTGTTCATCGTCCCGTTCGCGTTCATCCTGCTCACCGCGATGAAGACGCAGCAGGAAGCCGGGTTCCTGGAGTTCAGCTGGCCCACCCAGATCGCGTTCCTCGACAACCTGCGGCAGGCACTCGAAGCCCGCAACTACATCCTCATCATCGCGTTCATCAACAGCACGATCCTCACGGTCTCCAGCGTGGCGATCATGGTGATCCTCGCGGCGATGGTGGGGTTCGTGCTGCAGCGCCGGCGCACCCGCTGGACGGGGTTCATCAACTTCCTCGTGCTCTCCGGGCTGATCATCCCGCCCGCTGTCGTGCCCACGATCTGGGTGCTGCAGGGACTGGGGCTCTTCCGGACGATGCCGGGGCTGATCCTCGTGGAGGTCGCGTACGGGCTGTCGTTCTCGATCCTGCTGTTCCGGGCGTTCGTCGCCACCGTGCCGCGGGAGCTGGACGAGGCCGCGATCATCGACGGGGCCGGGCCGCTGCGGCTGTTCTTCCGGGTGGTCTTCCCGCTGCTGCGGCCGGTGGCCGTCACCGTGATCGTCGTCCAGTCGGTGGTGGTGTTCAACGACTTCACGCACCCGCTCTACTTCCTGCCCGGCGAGCAGAACGCCACGGTGCAGCTCACCCTCTACAACTTCCAGAGCCAGTACGAGACGCAGTACAACCTGCTGTTCACGAACATCCTGCTCATCACCATCCCGCCGCTGGTCATGTACCTGTTCTTCAACCGGCAGATCGTCGCCGGGATGACCGCCGGCGCCATCAAGGGTTAGGGGACGTCGTGCCGTCCGTCGTACGGATCACTGCCGAGTACGCCACCGATCGGACCACCGTCGCCACCGCGCGGCCCCGGCTCTCCTGGGTGACCGAGTCCGACACCCCTGGTTGGCTCCAGGCCGGTGCCGACGTGGAGCTGGACGGCCGGCACGTCGTGCGGCTGGAGGGGCGCGACTCCGTGCTGGTCGACTGGCCCTTCGACCCCATCGCGGCCGGCAGCGTGCACACCGTCCGGGTCCGGGTCACGGGCGCGGACGGTGAGACGTCGACATGGAGCGAGCCGCACGAGATCGTCGCCGGGTTCCTCCCGGACGGGGGCTGGACAGCGCAGCTCGTCGGCCTCGCCGACCCGGCCGTGGACGCGCAACCTGCGCTCGTGCGGGCCGGGTTCACGGTCGACGGCCCGGTCCGCCGGGCCACCCTGTACGCCACCGCCCACGGCGTGTACCAGGTCGAGGTCAACGGCCGCGAGGTCGACGACGAGGTGCTCAAGCCCGGCTGGACGCCGTACGAGCAGCGGCTGGTGCACGAGACGACGGACGTCACGGCGCTGGTGGTCGAGGGCGAGAACGCCGTGGGCGTGTGGCTCTCGGGCGGCTGGTTCTGCGAGCAGTTCGGCTTCCGGGCGGCGCAGCGTCGGCACTACGGGACGCAGCCCGCCGTCGCCGTCCAGCTGGTGATCGAGTACGCCGACGGTCGTTCCAGCACCGTGGCGAGCGGGCCGGACTGGCGCGCCACCGGGGACGGGCCGATCACGGCGGGCGGCATCTACGCGGGCGAGTCGTACGACGCGCGGCGCGCGCTGCCCGGCTGGTCCGCACCGGGCTTCGACGACTCCGGCTGGGCGCCGGTGCGGGTGGACGAGACGGCGGTGGTGCCCCAGGCGCGCACCGCGCCGGGCGCCCGCCGCACCGAGGAGGTGCCGGTCCGCGAGGTCCTGACCACCCCGAGCGGTGCCACCGTCCTCGACTTCGGGCAGAACCTCGTCGGCTGGCTGCGGGTCACCGTCAGCGGCGAGCGCGGCCGGCAGATCGTGCTGCGCCACGCCGAGGTGCTGGAGCACGGCGAGCTGTGCACCCGACCGTTGCGCCGGGCCGAGGCGACCGACCGCATCACGCTCGCCGGTGGGGGACCGGAGACGTGGGAGCCGCGCTCGACGTTCCACGGCTTCCGCTACGTGCAGGTCGACGGCTGGCCCGGCGAGCTGGATCCCGCCGACGTCGTCGCCGTCGTGGTGCACTCCGACCTGCGCCGGACGGGGTGGTTCGAGAGCTCGTCCGAGCTGGTGAACAGGCTGCACGAGAACGTGGTCTGGGGGATGCGGGGCAACTTCCTGCACGTGCCCACCGACTGCCCGCAACGCGACGAGCGGCTCGGCTGGACCGGCGACATCCAGGTCTTCTCGCCGACCGCCACCTACCTGTTCGACTGCGATGGCTTCCTCGCCTCGTGGCTCACCGACCTCGGGCTGGAGCAGCGCGCGCAGGGCGGCGTCGTGCCCTTCGTCGTCCCGAACGTCCTGGGCAACGCGGCCGTCCCGGCGGCCGCGTGGGGCGACGCGGCCACCGTGATCCCGCACGTGCTGCACGAGCGGTTCGGCGACCTGGGCGTCGTCGCCGCGCAGTACGACAGCATGCGCGACTGGGTGGAGGTGCTGCTCGCGCTGGCCGGGCCGCGGCTGCTGTGGGAGGGCCGGTTCCAGTTCGGCGACTGGCTCGATCCCGCCGCCCCGCCGGAGCGGCCCGGCGACGCCACCACCGACCGTGACCTAGTGGCGAGCGCGCACCTGTTCCGCTCCACCGACCTGCTCGCCCGCGCCGCCGCGCTGCTCGGCCGCGAGGACGACGCGGCGCACTACCGCAAGCTCGCCGAGGACGTGCGGGTCACGTTCGTCCGCGAGTACGTCACGCCGGCCGGGCGGATCATGTCCGACACCCAGACCGCCTACGCGATGGCGCTGGTGTACGGCATCGTGACCGAGCCGGACGAGCGCCGCGCGATGGGGGAGCGCCTGGCCGAGCTCGTGCGCGTCGCCGGCTACCGCGTCGCCACCGGCTTCGTCGGCACCCCGATCGTGCAGGACGCGCTCACCGCCACCGGGCACCTGGACGCGGCCGCCCGGATGCTGCTGCAGACCGAGTGCCCGTCATGGCTCTACCCGGTGACGATGGGCGCCACGACGGTCTGGGAGCGGTGGGACAGCATGCTCCCGGACGGCACCGTGAACCCGGGCCAGATGACCTCCTTCAACCACTACGCCTTCGGGGCCATCGCCGACTGGATGCACCGCGTGGTCGGGGGCCTGGCGCCGGCCGCGCCGGGCTACCGGGAGCTCGACATCGCGCCGCAACCGCTGCCCGGCCTCGCGTGGGCGCGCACCGCGCACGAGACGCCGTACGGGCGGGCGTCGGCGGGCTGGGAGCGGCGCGGCGACACCATCGTCGTCGACGCCGTGGTGCCCGCGAACACCACGGCGACGGTGCGCCTGCCCGGGGGTGAGCCGGTCTCCGTCGGCTCGGGCACCCACCGGTGGGAGATCCCGGCACCGCCCGCCGGCGACGCACCGGGGCCGGTCACCCTCGACACACCGCTCGCCGACGTGATCGACGACCAGGAGGCGTTCGACGCGGTCCTGCACGCCTTCCGCGTCCGGGACGCGTCGACGGTGCGGGAGTTCCTCGACCAGACCCGGTGGCTGCCGCACCTCTCGCTCGGCCACGCGCTCGCCCGCGTGCCGGCGGAGATCCGCGAGGACGTCCGCGCCGCGATGGAGACGGTCAGCAGGGGCCGAGCGGGGTAGGAGTGCGGTGGTCGTGCCGGGTCGGGCCCGTCGACGGCTGGCGCGTGCGGGCTGAGCGGCTCCGAGGTAACCGTCGATCAGCTGCAGAAGGCGGCCGAGGCCGGTCCGCTCGAGGAGCGCCTGCTTGGACCCGAAGTGGGTCGACGTCACGCCCGGACGGACGTCAGGACGCGCACGACGTCGAGCAGTGAGCGGTCGTCGCCCACGTTGCCGGGGAAGACCACGTAGGGGATGCCCGCGGCGGGCCCGCCGACCGGTTCCCAGAGAGAGACGATCCCCGGCAGCATCGGCCCCCGGACGATCGCGTGGCGGATCTGCAGCCCCTCGCTCGCCACGTCGGAGGAGGTGATGCCGCCCTTCGCGACGACGAATCGGGGCGGGTGCCGGTCGAGTGTCCGTCGCACCACCGCGACGAGCGCGGCCGACACGGTGCGCGCGATGCCCAGGCTCTCGTCGGGCGAGTCGCCCGTCACGAGCGTGCGGCTGGTGTGCAGCACGACGTCACCCTGTTCGAGACCCGCGATGACGTCGGCGACCACGGGGTCGAGCGAGTCGCCCGTCCCGCACAGGAGGTCGTCGACCCGCAGCTCCACGACGCGGGCGCGCGGGTGCTCGGCGCGGAGCACGTCGAACTGGCGGGTGGTGAGCCCGACGTGGGAACCGATGACGACCAGGCCACCGCCGTCGGCCGGCGGCCGCCCGCCGAACGCCTCCGCGGCGGTGAGCGGTGCGCGCACCTCCTGCCCGATCCGGCCCCTGACGAACGGCGGGCCCACCCGGTAGAGCAGGTTCTTGCCCCGCCGCTCCGCCTCCGCGAGCCCGAGCGCGAGCGCGCGCAGGTCGTTCTCGGTGACGACGTCCGCCACGGCCGGCACGCCGCCGGTGGCCCCGTCCAGGGCGTCGGCGATCGCGCCCGCCCCGCCGCGGATCACGTGCAGGTCGAGGACGATCACGTCCCGCGCCGGGTACCGGCCGCCGGACTTCTCCTCCACGTACTCGGCCAGCCGCGACCGCGTGAAGCCGAACGTCGCGTCCCGCGCGAACTCGGTCTCGGCCACGGGGACGAGCCCGCCGGCGCCGTCCCGCATGTAGTGGGTGCCGCCGATCGTGACGCGCCCGGCGTCCGGGAACGCGGGCACGATCACGACGGCGTCGGTGCGCGCGCCGGAGGCCTGCGCCAGCTCGTCGGCGATCACCTCGGGTTCGAGCGGGAAGTGGCCGCGCAGCGTGGAGTCGCTGCGGCTGACGAACGCCAGTGCCGCGCCACCCGCTGCCGACAGTGCGTTCCGCACGACCTCGCGGTTGCGCGCCTGCGCCTCGGCGGGGCCGAGGCTGCGCGTGTTGGTGAGCACGTACACCGCGGGGGCGTGCTGAGCGAAGGCCCACTCGAAGTCCGCACGCGCCCACCGGGTGAGCACCGGCAGTTCGGAGACGGACTGGGTGCCGGTCGGGTCGTCGTCGAGCACCACGAGGGTGCGGCCCGACGCCGCGACGGATGCCGCCACCTCGCCCGCAGGGATCTCGACCTCGGGCGGGTAGCTCGCGAGCAGCTCGGACTCGTTCATGAGATCTGGAGACCGCCGTTGATGTCGTAGGTGGCCGCGGTGATCCAGCCGGCGTCGTCGCTCAGCAGGAAGGCGATCAGCGCTGCGACCTCGTCAGGCGTGCCCACCCGCCCCAGCAGCGTGTCGGCCGACATCGCGGCCTTGCGCTCGTCGGTGAGCGTGCCGCCCATGATGTCGGTGTCGACGGGTCCGGGCGCCACGGCGTTGACCGTGATGCCGTGCTCGCCCACCTCGCGGGCCAGCGCGCGGGTGAATCCGATGATCGCGGCCTTCGACGCGCTGTAGGCGACCTTCGAGTACGTGCCGCCGCCGCGCTGCGCCGACACCGACGAGACGCTGACGACGCGGCCGCGCTTCCGCTCGATCATCCCGCGCATCACCCGCTGGGTGACGACGAACGTGCCGCGCACGTTGATCGCGAAGACCCGGTCCCAGCCCTCCACCGTCTCGTCCATGAACGGGACGGGCGAGGCGATCCCGGCGAGGTTGGCCAGCCCGGCGATCGGCGGCAGGCCGGCCTCCACCTCGGCGATCGCCGCGTCGACGGCGTCCTGGTCGGAGACGTCCACGCCGAGGCCGAGCGCGGGGACGCCGCGGGCCGCGCCGATCCCCGCAGCCGCCGACCGTGCCTCGTCGCCGTCGATGTCCAGCACCGCGATCGCCCACCCCTCGCGGGCCAGGCGGTCGGCCGTGGCGCGGCCGATGCCGCGCGGCGAGGCCGCGCCGGTCAGCACGGCGGTGCGTCCGCTCCCGGTCATGCCGTCCCCTCCTCGTACGTCTCGATCACGCGCGAGTCGTCGCGCGCGGCCAGGCCGGCGTCGGCCGCCTGGAGGTAGCGGTCGCGTGCCACGTCGAGCAGCGGGGTCCGGGCGCCCACCGCACCCGCGGCGTCGGCCACGAGTCCGCTGTCCTTCACGAAGATCGAGATCGCGCTGGCGACGTCGACGTCGGTGCCGGCCAGCATGCGCGGGCCGCGGTCGGACAGCATGAACGAGCCGGCGGCTCCCTGCTCGACCAGCGAGAGGACCTGTGCCTGGTCGAGGCCGAGCCGGCCGGCCAGCGCCAGCGCCTCGGCTGCGGCCACGATGTGGACGGCGCACAGGTGCTGGTTGACGACCTTGATCGCCTGCCCTTCGCCGACCTCGCCGCCGACCTCGCGCACCACGCCGAGGGCGTCGAGCACCGGGCGGGCCGCGGCGAGGTCCGCTGCAGGGCCGGAGGCGAACAGCGTGAGCTCACCGGTCCTCGCCCGTGCGACGCCACCGGTCACCGGCACGTCGAGCACCGACGCCCCGCCCGCGGTCAGCCGCGCGGCCTGCGCCCGCACCGACTCCGGTCCGACCGTGCTCATCACGATCCAGCACCGGCCACTGACGTCCTCGGCGAGCGCCTCGGTGACGAGGGCGTCGAGGTGGTCGGGCGTCGCCACCATGACGACCACGAAGTCCGCGCGCGGCGCCGCAGCGAAGGCGTCGACGGCAGGCACACCCGCGGCGGCCGCGCGTTCGAGCGCGGCGGGCAGCTTGTCGACGCCGGTCACGTCGTGACCTGCGTCCACCAGCCTGCGGGCCATCGGCAGGCCGATGGCCCCGATCCCCACGAACGTGACGGTCGACAAGAGCTCCTCCTAGGAATGGGTCGCTGCGCGCCAGACGACGAAGTGGCGGCGCATCGCGGCGCCGGCGGCGGCGCCGTCGCGGGCGGCGAGCGCGTCGACCACCTCGAAGTGCACGGCGTCCGACGGCCGCGGCGCACCGTCGTCGAGCGGTTCGCGTTCCGCCGCGAGCCGCCTGCGATCGACGACCGCGCCGCGCAGGACGTGCGCGAGGCCGTCCCGCAGCAGCGTGAAGATCGGGTTGTCCACGACGGTGAACAGGCGGCGATGGAACGCCAGGTCGGCCTCCAGCGCGTGCTCCTGGTCCCCGGCGTCGGCCGCGCGCACCATCTCCTCGACGAGACCGCGGAGCTCGGCCACGTCGTCGTCGGTGACGCGGTCCGCGGCGGCTTCTGCCACGGAGATCTCCAGCATCTCCCGGGCCGCCCCGAACTGCTCCTGGCTCAGCTGGCCGAGCTGGTGGGAGAGGTCGAAGTAGAGCCGCAGGAAACCGGCGTCAGGAACTTGCAGGTAGGAGCCGCGTCCCTGGGTCCGGTCGAGGAAGCCCAGCATCTCCAGCATCGAGAGCTGCTCCCGCAGCGACCCGCGGCTGACCTCGAGGCTCGCCCCGAGGTCGCGCTCGGTGGGCAGCCGCAGCCGACCCGTGCCCGGCTCGGGCACCGCCTGGTCCGCGAGGCGGCGGACCAGGTACGACAGGTCCATCGCCGACCCCCTTGCCCGATTGGTTCGACCAATCTAGGCCGGGTTGGCGATTGGTTCAACCTTTCGGGCCGAGCTGCCGGTGAGACGGCGCGGAGATTCCGGTGACACCCCCGTTCCGCACGCTCGGTTCCCCCACCCGCGACTCCCGGAACCAGCAGAAGGCGGAGAACAGTGTTGCCCAGAACGGATCGGCGGAGATCGAGGATCGCGCTGCTGGTGACGGCGTTGCTGACGATCGTGGTCGCAGCGTGCTCGGCGCCGGCCCCGGACAGGCCTTCGGCCGGCGTCGACCTGAAGTTCGAGAAGTACACGCTGGCCAACGGCCTGGAGGTGATCCTCCGCAGGGACCCCGCGATCCCGACCGCGGCGGTCAACCTCTGGTACCACGTGGGGCCGGCCAACGAGGCCCCCGGCCGCACGGGGTTCGCGCACCTGTTCGAGCACATGATGTTCCGGGGCTCCGGGCACACGCCCCGGGACTCGTGGGACGCGTTGCTGGAGCCCGTCGGCGGGACCGACATCAACGCGACGACTGCCTACGACCGCACCAACTACTTCGAGACGGTCCCGCCCAACGCGCTGGAACGGGCGTTGTGGATGGAGAGCGACCGCATGGGCTTCCTGCTCGACAAGCTCGACCAGGAGCGCCTGACGAACGAGCAGAGCGCGGTGCGCAACGAGCGCCGCCAGAACCGTGAGACGCCGCCGTACGCGCTGTCCGACGAGGCGATGACCCAGCTGCTGTTCCCCGCCGGGCACCCCTACCACGCGAGCATCATCGGTTCGCACGCCGACATCCAGGCCGCGACCCTGACCGATGTACGGGACTTCTTCACGAAGTACTACGTGCCGAACAACGCCAGCCTGGCCATTGTCGGCGACATCGACGTCACTGCGACCAAGGCGATGATCGAGAAGTACTTCGGCAGCATCCCCCGCGGCGCCGACGTGCCGAAGCCGCAGGTCGAGGTGCCTCGGCACACCCAGGAACAGCGGTTGACCGTGACGGACCAGGTCGAGCTGCCGGCGGTGACCATGGGCTGGGTGACCCCGCCGGCCTACGCGCCGGGCGATGCCGAGGCCGGCGTGGCCGCTGCGGCGCTGGGCGGTGGACGGACGAGCCGGCTCTACGACGCACTGGTGCAGCGGACCCGCATCGCGCAGCACGTCTCGGCCGGGCAGGAGTCACGGGCGTACGGGTCGAGGTTCACCATCTCGGCCGTCGCCGCCCCGGGGCACACCGTCGAGGAGCTCGAGGCGGCCATCCAGCGGGAGCTGGACGCGCTGGCCGCTGACGGCCCGACCGACGTGGAGCTGAACGCGGTGCGGACCGGGTTGGAGGCCGGCCAGGTCTTCGCTCTGGAGGACCCGGCCGGCGTCGCGGACCGGCTCAACCACTACAACCAGTACGTCGGCGATCCCGGATACCTCGCCAAGGACCGGCAGCGCTACGTCGACGTCGACCGCGGGGCGGTGCAGCGCTTCGTCGCCGAGCAGCTGACCAAGGACAAGCGCGTGGTGGTGCAGACCGTGCCGGGGGAGAAGGTGCTGCCACCGGACCCGCCGGCGCCCGCGGCCGGTCCGGCACCGGTCACCGAGCCGGTGGTCTCGGCCGAGCCGTGGCGCAACGCGGTGCCGGAGCCGGGCCCGGCGGCCGCGCCGGTACTGCCCGCTGCGCAGCGCTTCGTGCTGGACAACGGCCTGCCGGTCTACCTCGTCGAAGACCATGACCTGCCGCTCGCCTCCGCGCGGCTGGTGACCCGGTGGGGCAGTTCGGCCGAGCCGGCGGACAAGGCCGGGCTCGCCGCCTTCGCGGCCGACATGCTGACCAAGGGCACGACGACCCGCGACGAGCTGTCCATCGCCCGTCAGGAGGAGGCCCTCGGCGCTTCGCTCACCTCGTCGGCGGACAGCGAGCGCAGCGCGGTCGGTGTCGCGGCGCTGACGCCCCGGATCGGCGAGGCGATGGCGCTGATGGCAGACGTCGTGCGCGCTCCGGCGTTCCCGCAGGAGGAGATCGACCGGCTGCGCGAGCAGCAGCTGGTCGCACTCGATCAGCAGCGGGACGATGCGGATGCGGTTGCCGCGACCGTCGTGGACCGTGAGCTCTACGGACCCCAGCACCCCGACGGCCGGACGTCGGCCGACCAGCGCAAGGCGCTGCCGTCGTTCACCCAGGAGGATCTCCGGCGGTACCACGAGCGGGCGTTCTCGCCGGGCAACAGCGCGTTGATCCTGGCCGGTGACCTGACCGAGGAGAAGGCGCGGACGCTCGCCACCGAGCACTTCGGGACGTGGTCCGGTGCGGGTGGTCAGCCGCCGGTGGCCGGGCCGCCGGTCCCGGCGCCGGAGCGGGTGTTCGTCGTCGACAAGCCGGGCGCCGGGCAGTCGACGGTGATCCTCGCCCAGCCCGGGACCACGCGGAGTGACCCCAGCCTGCCGACGCTGGAAACGATGAACGAGGTGCTGGGCGGTGGTTCGGGGAGGTTGTACCGGAACCTGCGGGAGCGCCACGGCTACGCCTACGGTGCCGACTCCAGCATCGGCGCCGGTCGCGGCGTCGCGCTGACCAGGCTCGGCGCGAGTGTGCAGACCGAGGCGACCGGCCCGGCGATCCGCGAGATGCTCGACGAGGTGGCGGCGATCCGGGACGCGCCCGTCACCGTGGAGGAGCTGACGAAGGCCAAGGAGCTGACCCTTCGTGCCTTGCCCGCGCAGTTCGCCTCCCGCGACGGGCGGACGGGCGTGCTGGCCGACCTGTTCGTCTACGACCTGCCGCCGGACCACTTCCAGAAGTTGCCGGCCGCGATCGCCGCCATCGATGCGGACGCTGTGCAGGCCGCGGCCAGGGCGCACCTGCGGCCCGACGAGATGAAGGTCGTCGTGGTCGGTGACCGGGCCCGGATCGACGCCCAGCTCGCCGGGCTGGGGCTGGGGCCCGTCACCCACCTCGACGCGGACGGCCTGCCGCTGGCCGGGTGAGACGCCCGGCCAGCGGTCCGTGCCGTCGGCAGTGCCACGGACGTGCTGGTGCTGGTGCTGGTGCTCGGGGAGGCGGTGGCCACGGCGGTCGCCATCGTCCTCATGTTCCGGCCGGACGAGAACCGGTACTTCAGGCGTCCCTGAGCAGCGCCTCGGTCAACCTCCGAGTTGGCGCACGAGGGCGCGATGGAGGCGGCGGGCGAGGTCGGCGTCGACCGGGGCCCGGAGGACGACCAGCCGGTACCAGAGCACGCCGTAGATCTGATCGGCGAGGAGATCGGGATCGACGGCGGGCCCGGGTTCGTCGGTCCGCCGCGCCGCATGGAGGAGTGCTCGCAGCTGGGCCCGCCGTCGTGCCGTGAAGTCCGCCAGCAGCTCGGCGGCCGGCGGGTCGACCATGGCCTGGCCGAGGATCGACCGGAGCGTTCGGCCGACCGCGGGGTCGTCGACCGCGGCGAACGTCGCGGTGATGAAGCGCTCCAGGTCGACGACGAGGTCGCCGGTCGGGCGGATGTCCACGGCGGCGTCCGCCCGCTCGGCCATCGCCTCCGCGAGCACCGCACCCTTCGACGGCCACCACCGGTAGATCGTCTGGCGACCCACCCCGGCGGCGTCGGCGATCCGCCCGATCGTGACGTCGGCGAGCTCGGCGGACGCCAGCAGGTCGGCGGCTGCGTCGAGGATGGCGCGGCGCGCCAGCTCGTTGCGGCTGCGCCCGGTGTGGGCACGCGACTCGCGCCTCCGATCCATCTGCCGACCCTACTTGACAAGACTGCTGGTCTCGTCAAGCCTCGTTGTCGGTAACTCGAGTCTCGTCAAGTGAGGAACCGATGGCGGCAGACCCTCGTAAGCAGCGACGCGTGAGCTGGTTCCACCGCCGCATCGCCAACCCGCTGGTTCGGCCACTGGCCGGGCGGATCCCGGGCCTCTGCCTGCTGGAGACGGTCGGTCGACGCAGCGGGAAGGCGCGGCGCACGCCGGTCGGCGGGCGCATCATCGACGGCCGGTTCTGGATGGTCAGCGACCACGGTGGCGCATCCCAGTACGTGCGGAACATCGCGGCCCGTCCGCGGGTGCGGGTCATGGTTGGCGGGCACTGGTACACCGGCACGGCCGTCCTGATGCCCGACGATGACCCGCGGGCCCGACTGCGGACCCTGCCCTACGTCAACGGCCTGCTGGTGCGTGCGCTGGGCACGGACCTGACGTCGATCGCCGTCGATCTGGACACCGACGGCCCTGATTCGGAGGGGTCGTGACCGCGTCGGACGAGTCGCTCCTGCGTCTTGCCGCCGAGGGGTACGAACGACCGGGCGGTGCCGCCGCGGGGGTGCTCCTCCATCCGACGTTCCGCTACGAGGAGCTCCGATCCGGCGTCGTCCTCGACGCGAGCGCGTTCCTGGCCCGCTGGAAGGAGGTGCGGGAGGTCTTCCCCGACGTGCGTGCCGAGGTCCGGCGGGTGGCGGCGAACGTCGATGTCACCGCCGCCGACGTCGTGTGGCGGGCGACGTGCTCGCCGCTCGCGAGTGCTCGCGACGCGGACAAGATCCTCGTCGTCCCCGACGTCGTCATCACCCGATGGCGCGGACGGCGGCAGGTGGCCGAGCTGCACGAGGTCGGGGTGCTCTCGATCTTCACCGCCGCCGCCCGGGAGGTCACGAACTCGTTGACCGGCACTTGAGCCGGGGTCCGCTCAGATCAGGCCGAGTCGCCGGGCGCGGTGGCGGGCAGGGGCCGGGTCGAACGGGGCACTGTGCCACGTCGCCGTCGACGCGTCGAGGTCGAGCAGCAGCCACGGTGCCCCCTCGGCGGCCTGCGCATCGAGCCCGTTCCACCTGCGCTGCTGTGACGGGCGGGGCGCGCCGACCGCGCCGGGGTTGAGGAGCCACTTGCCGTCGGAGATGTCGAGGGCGACGCCGGTCTCGACGCTGACCCGACGGGCTCCGCCGCCGGGCGTCGCCTGCCAGGCGTCGGGCACGTGGGTGTGTCCCACGAGCCCGAGGGGTGCCTTCTGGGCGGCGAGGCAGGCGCCGGCGTTGCGGGGGCCGACGAACTCCCACACCGGGTTGCGCGGGCTGGCGTGCCAGGCCTGGACACCGTCGCGCCGGGCGGCCGGTCTGCGTGAGCGCAGCCAGGCCATGTCGTCGCTGCTCAGCTGCTGGCGCGCGAGCTCGTTCGACCGGCCGGCGACGGGGCCGAGCCGGGACGGGTCGACCGAGCCGGTGACGCCGTAGTCGTGGTTGCCGGCGAGCGTGACCGTGCACCGTTCGCGTGTCGCGGTGATCGTTCGCCGCGGGTCGGGGCCGCCGCCGAGCGTGTCGCCCAGCGACCAGATCTGCGCTGCCCCGCAGGCGTCGGCCGCGGCGAGCACCGCGTCGAGCGCGTCTCCGTGTGCATGGGCGTCGGCGAAGACGGCTACCAGCATGACCGGAATCTAGGCCGGTTCACGGCCTGCGTCGTCCTCAGATCGCGGCAGCGACGCCGCCGTCGACCGCGAGCACCTGCCCCGTCACGAACGTCGCGGACATCAGGTACAGGTAGGCGGACGCGACCTCCTCGATGGTCGCGAGCCTGCGGAGCGGCACCTGCTGCACGAAGCCGGCTCGGATCTGCTCGAACTGTTCACGACCGAGATCGCGCCAGAACGGCGTGTCCATGAAGGTCGGCGCCACGGCGTTGACGCGGATCGACGGTCCCAGCTCGACGGCCAGGCGGGCGTCCTGCGCCCGCGCGACCTCGGTGGGGTCGCGACCTCGATCCGGTGCTGCTGCACCTCGGTCGCTGGGGTCGACGGATCCCGCCACCAGCGGGCGCGACGTTGGGGATCGACTCGCGCGCCGGCGTGGCGATCTCCGGATGGACGGCGGCCCTGCGGCCGTCGACCGGTTCGTGGCGGCGATGACCTGGTCGGAATGACGCGACGAGCCACCCGCGGCCCGGAGGGTGGCCTTCGTCGCGCCGTGCCACTGAGTGGCAGGCGGCGCTGGGCCGTGCGCACTCCGCCGTCGAGCATCGACGGGATGAGCGAGATGGAGTGGGACCGGGTGCGCACCATGGGCCTGGACGACGTCGAGATCGCCTACCGGACCGCCGGCGCAGGGGACGAGCTGATGGTGCTGGTGCACGGCTGGCCGCAGACGGGGCGGTGCTGGCGGAAGGTCGTGGAGCCGTTGACCGAGCGGTACACCGTCGTGGTGCCCGACCTGCGCGGCTACGGTGACTCGGGGCTGGCCAGCACCGGCTACTCCAAGCGGGCGGCCGCGGGTGACGTCGCCGCACTGGTGACCCGCTTCGGTCGGGAGTCCGCCGTCGTGGTCGGGCACGATCGGGGCGCCCGGGTGGCGCACCGGCTGGCGTTGGACCACCCGGACCGGGTCAGCGCCCTCGTGCTGCTCGACATCCTGCCGACCCGCGTCGTCATGGGAGCGTTCGACCGCGGGTCGGCGGCCGGGATGTGGCACTGGTTCTTCCACCTGCAGCCGGGTCTGCCGGAGCTCCTGCTCGCCGGGAACGTCGAGCCGTACCTGCGCCACTTCATGGGGTCGAAGGTGGAGTCGGGGGCGATCGACGAGGTGACCTTCCGGCACTACGTCGACGCGTTCTCCGACCCGGCGCACCTGCAGGCGACCCTGGAGGACTACCGGGCCGGGTTCACCTCCGACCTCGCCCTGGACGAGGCCGACCACACCGCGGGCGCGCGGGTCCGCAGCCCGCTGCTCGTGCTGTGGGGAGCCGGCGGCGGGCTCGCCGACGTGGATGTGGTGGGGATCTGGAAGGCGCACCACGCCGATCCCGCCATGGTGCAGGGGCACGCGGTGCCCGGCGGGCACTACGTGCCGGAGGAGGCGCCCGTCGAGGTGCTGGCGGCGCTGGCGGCCTTCCGCTCATGACCGGCCCCGAACTGGACCTGACGGCGACGGAACTGCTCACCACGACCCGCTCGGTCCGACACCGTCTCGATCTCGACCGTCCGGTCGATCCGGCGCTGCTGCGGCGCTGCGTCGAACTCGCCCTTCAGGCACCGAGCGGCCGCAACAGCCAGGGCTGGAGCTTCGTGGTGGTGACCGATCCGCAGCGGCGCGCCGCGCTGGCCGATCTCTGGCGCCGGGGGCTCGGGCAGGGTGACGACCCGATGTCGGCAGCGGACCAGCGGCGCGCCTACGCCAAGCCGGGGTCGATGGAGCGGGTGTGGAGTGGACTGCGCCACCTCCACGACAACCTCCACCGCGTCCCGGCGCTGGTCGTGCCGTGCATCGAGGGGCGCACCGACGGGCTGCCCGCCGCGCGGCAGGCCGGGCACTGGGGTTCGGTCCTGCCCGCCGCGTGGAGCTTCATGCTGGCCGCGCGCCTGCACGGCCTGGGCACGGTCTGGACGACCGGCAACATGGCCGTCGAGGAGGAGGTGGCGCAGCTGCTCGGGATCCCGTACGAGGAGGTCATGCAGGCCGCCCTGATCCCGGTGGCCCACACGATCGGCACCGGCTTCCGGCCGGCGCACCGCGCGCCCGTGGACTCGGTGCTGCACTGGGACGAGTGGTGAGCTAACCCACGGACCGGGCGATCCCCAGCGCCGCCGTCCGCACGGCCGGGGCGAGCCGGTCGACGGCCGACCGGGAGTGCGCGACGATGCCGAGCGCCGCCCGGACCGAGCCGTCGAGCCGCAGGATCGGCGCCGCCACCGAGACCGCCCCGAGGGTCATCTCCTCGTACGAGTACGCGACGCCCGTGGCACGGACCTCGGCGAGCGCGGCGGCGAGCCGGCCCGGTTGCGTGATCGTGTTCGGGGTCATCCGGGCGAGACCGGCAGCGGCGACGTCGGCGAGCAGCTCCTTGCCGGAGAACGCGAGGATGGTCTTGCCGACGCCGGTGGCGTGCAGGGGGAGACGGCCACCGATCTGGGTCAGCGTCGGGACCGCCCGCGTGCTGGAGATCTTCTCGATGCACAGCGCCTCGGTCCCGTCGAGCACCGTGAGCTGGATGTTCTCCTGGGTGGCCTGGAACAGGTCGTGCATGTAGGGGAGGGCGGCGGCACGGAGGCCGCGCTGCTGCGGGGCCAGCGCGCCGATCGTCCACAGGCGGATGCCGATGCGGTAGCGGCCGTCGCCGAGCCGTTCGAGCCCGCCCCAGTCGCGCAGCTCGGTGATCAGCCGGCGAGCGGTCGAGACGGGCAGCCCGCTGCGGCGGGCGACCTCGGTGAGGGAGAGCGCCGGATGGGCCACGTCGAAGCAGTCCAGGACGGCCAGCAGGCGTCGCGACACCGTCTGGCCCGGGTTGTTCGTCCGTCCCGCCACCACACGACCGTAGATCGGGTTGCCACTGGGTGGCAACCAAACCTTGGGCATCGCAGGTTCGGCACCGCACGATCTGCTGGTCCCGGCTGATGAGCGAGGCGGAACAGGGAGGTTTCGACGATGGTGACGCAACGGAGTACTGCCACTGAGCGGTCATCCCGGTGAGCGACTTCTGGGAGCGCCACGGCATCGCCGTGCACCTGCGCTGGGGTTTCGTCGCCCTGACGCTGCTGATGATCGGCGACGGCATCGAGTCGGGCTTCCTGTCGCCCTACCTCGACGAGCGCGGGTTCGGCTCGGGCCAGGTGTCGCTGCTGTGGACGGTCTACGGGTTCGTCGTGGCGATCGCGGCGTGGCTGGCCGGGGCGCTGGCCGAGGCCTTCGGGCCGCGGCGGGTGATGCTCGTCGGGGTCGCGGTCTGGGTGGTGTTCGAGATCGCGTTCCTGGCCGCGCTGGCCCAGGGCGCCTTCGCGTGGATGCTGGTCAGCTTCGGCGTCCGCGGCATCGGGTATCCGCTGTTCGCGTTCGGCTTCCTCGTCTGGGTCGCGACGGACACGCCGGAGCGCGCCCGCGGGCGCGCCGTCGGCTGGTACTGGTTCTTCGCGATCCTCGGCCTCGGCGTGCTGTCCTCCTACTACGCCGGGCTGGTCATCCCGGTGATCGGGGAGCTCGCGACGCTCGCCTCGTCGTTGGCGTTCGTGGTGGCCGGCGGGCTGATGCTGGTCTTCCTCGTCCGCGCTCGCCCGTCCGACCCGGCCGCGTCCGGCGCCGGCCTGCGCTCGATCCTCACCGCGGTGACCATCGTCGTGGAGAACCCGCGGGTGGGTGTCGGCGGCGTCGTCCGCGTGATCAACACCCTGGGCTTCTACGCGTTCGTCGTCTTCCTGACCACGTTCATGGTGCGCGACGTCGGCCTCAGCACGGCGCAGTGGCAGACGGTGTGGGGCACGATGCTCCTGGCGAACATCCTGGCCAACTGCGTGTTCGGCTACGTCGGCGACCGGTTCGGCCGGGTACCGACCGTGGCCTGGTGCGGCGGCCTGGCCTGCGCGATCAGCGTGCCGGCGTTCTACTACGTCCCGGCGCTGCTGGGCCCGAACTTCTGGGCGATCCTCGTCGTGGCCGTCGTCTACGGCGCGGCCCTGTCCGGGTTCGTCCCGCTGTCGGCGATCCTGCCGTCGCTGGCGCCCCGGCACGTCGGCAGCGCCGTCGCGATCCTCAACCTCGGCGCCGGGATCAGCCAGTTCCTCGGGCCCGCGGTCGCCGCGCTCGTGGTGCCGATCGGTGTGGCCGGGACCCTCTGGGTCATCTCCGGCATCTACGTCGTCGGCATCGCGCTGACCCACCTGCTGCGCACCCCGACCGCACCCGACGCTGCGCCACCGCAGGACGTCGAGGTGGCAACCCCCGAGAGGACTGCCTCATGACCCCCGAACCGGCACCGACCGTCGTTCTCGTCCACGGGATGTGGCACGGCGGATGGGCGTGGGACCGCGTGATCGACGAGCTGGCCGCGCTCGGTCATCGGAGCGTGGCCGTCACCCTGCCGGGCACGGACCGGGCGGCGGGCGACCCCACCTTCCGGGGGCACTGCGCGCACCTGACCGAGGTGCTCGCCGGCATCGACGGCGACGTGGTGCTGGTCGGCCACTCCTACTCGGGCGCGCTCCTGACGGAGGTCGGCGACGCCCCGAACGTGCGCGCGATGGTGTTCGTGAGCGCGTTCCTCCTCGAGCCGGGTGAGTCGGTCGCGTCGGTCAACGACGCCGAGGCCGGGTCCGAGGCGGGCGTGGGCGACATCGACCTGGTCGACGACCAGCTGATCATCGCCAAGGCGACCGCGGAGGCTGCGTTCTACAACGACTGCAGCCCCGAGGACGCGGCGAGCGCGGCAGCGCGCCTGACCCCCGAGCACGTGTCCACGCGGACCGCGGTCGTGACGCGGGCGGCGTGGCGCACCGTCCCCGCGCACTTCCTCGTGTGCACCCTCGACCGGGCGTGCACGCCGGCGGTCCAGCACCGGATGGCCGCGCGGATCGACTCGGTGAGCGAGCTGCGGTCGAGCCACTCGCCGATGCTGTCGATGCCCGGCGAGGTGGCGCGCACGATCGTCGACTTCGCGGCGAAGGTGCGCGCGCGGTGACGACGCGGGTCGCGGTCGTGACGGGTGGCGCCGGCGGGCTGGGCCGCGTCATCGCCGCGACGCTGCTCACCGACGGCTTCCGGGTGGCGCTGCTCGATCGGCACGGCGCGCCGGAAGCCGCCGGGGAGCTCGGCGCGCTCGGCATCGACGCGGACGTCACCGACGAGCAGTCGGTCCGCGCTGCGCTCGACGGCGTGGACGAGCGATGGGGCCGCGTCGACGCGCTGGTCAACAACGCCGGTGTTGAACCCGCGCACACGTTGGAGGACCTGGACCCGACGGTCTGGCAGGGCATCCTCGACGTCAACCTGGCCGGCCCGGCACTGATGATCAAGCACTGCATCCCCCGGTTCCGCCGCGGGCGCGGCGGCCGGGTCGTGTCCATCGGATCGCGCGTCTGGCTCGGCGGCGGGGCCACGGCCGCCTACTCCGCCGCCAAGGCGGGACTGGTCGGCCTGACCCGGCAGGCCGCGCGCGAGCTCGGGCCGCTGGGGGTGACCGTCAACGTGGTCGCGCCGAGCTTCCTGCGCACCCCGCTCAACGCCACCAAGGGCGATCCCGCGTTCGTCGAGGGCTTCGCCCGCCGGTTCGCCGCGGCCTCGCCGCTGTCCCGGCTCGTCGAGCCGCTCGACGTCGCTGCCGCCGTGGCGTTCCTGGTGTCGGACCGGGCGCGCGCCATCACGGGGGAGACCCTCCACGTCACCGCGGGCACCCACCTCGCCCCGTACGTCGCCTGATCGAAGGAGTTGCGCACGTGCCGACCGAACACGAGGACCGTCAGGAGCTGCGGGAGCTGGTGGACAACTGGGCGCTGTGGCGCGACGCCGGCGACTGGGACCGCTTCGCCACCGTCTGGCACCCGACCGAGGGGTGGATGACCGCCACCTGGTTCCAGGGTCCCGCGACGGAGTTCACCGCGGTGAGCCGGGCCGCCTTCGAGCGCGGGGTGGACATCCTGCACTTCCTCGGCGGCCACACCGCCGACATCGCCGGGGATCGCGCGATCTGCCAGACGAAGATGACGATCAACCAGCGCGGCACCGTCGACGGCGTCGCGGTGGACGTGGTCTGCACCGGTCGCTTCTACGACTTCTGCGGCCGGCACGACGGAGCCTGGAAGGTCGTCCGCCGCCAGCCGATCTACGAGCGGGACCGCCTGGACCCGGTGGATCCCGGTGTGCGACCCGTGCTGGACCAGCAGCTGCTCGCGCGGTTCCCCGTCGGCTACCGGCACCTGGCCTACCTGCAGACCAGAGCCGGGTTCGCGGTGAGGACCGGGTTGCCCGGCCTGACCGGCGAGGCCGTCGAACGGCTCTACGACGAGGGCGCGAAGTGGCTGGCCGGCTCGGCCTTCCCCGGCGACCCGCACTGATCGGACGGACACCCGTGATCCTCAGCTGCAGCGCGAACACCCTGCGCTTCGCCGACCTGCCCACCCGCATCACCGCGGCGGCCGCCGCCGGGTTCAGCGGCATCGGTCTGCGCCTCGCCGACTACCTCGCCACCGACCTGACCGACGCGCAGATCCGCGACCTCCTCGACCGCCACGGCGTGCGCGTGCTGGAGCTGGAGCACACCTGGGACTGGGCGCTGGGTGAGGACCCGGCGGAGGAGGCGATGTTCCGGCTGGCCGACCGGATCGGCGTGCGGCACCTCAACGTCCCGATGTTCGACGCGCACCCGCTGACCGATCTCGTCGGGCCGTTCCGGGCACTCTGCGACCGCGCCGCGCGGCACGACGTGCTGGTCGGCTTCGAGTTCCTGCCCTACAGCCACGTCCGCACGATCGGCGCGGTGTGGGAGGTCGTCGCCGCGGCCGACCGCCCCAACGGCGGCATCACCTTCGACCTGTGGCACTGGTTCCGCTCCGGCGGGCGCCCGGCCGATCTCGCGAAGGTACCGGCCGCCGCGTTCGTCACCGTGCAGCTGTGCGACGTGCGGCCGCAGCCGGCGCCGGACCTGATGGACGAGGGCCGCCACCACCGGCTCCTGCCCGGCCACGGTGCCGGCGACACGAGCGGGGTGCTGCGTGCGCTGCGCGAGCACGGGGTGTCCGCGCCGGTGTCGGTCGAGGTCTTCTCCGACGACCTCGACGCCCACCCGGTCGCGGACGCGGCCCGGCTCGCCTTCGACGCCGGCGTCGCCGTCCTCACCTCGGCCGAGGTGACCCCGCCGTCGTGGAGCACCGCCAGGGAGCAGCGATGACCGCCGTCCGGTCCACCGACTTCACCGAGGAGACGTCGGCGCAGGTCGTGGCCGACAGCTTCGGCGCCACGACGGATCCGCGCCTGCGCCGGCTCATGGTGAGCCTCGTCCAGCACCTGCACGCGTTCGTGCGGGACGTCGAGCCGACCGAAGCCGAGTGGCAGCACGCCGTCGACTTCCTCACCGACGTCGGGCACGCGTGCGACGCCACCCGGCAGGAGTTCGTCCTGCTCTCCGACGTGCTCGGCGTCTCGATGCTGGTCGACGCGATCAACCACCGGAAGCCGGCGGGCGCCACCGAGTCGACCGTGCTGGGGCCGTTCCACATGGTGGAGTCGCCGCCGCGCGAGCTGGGCGCGGACATCGCCCTCGACCGCAACGGCCCGCCGTGCGTGCTCGCCGGCCACGTCCGTGCGGCCGACGGCACGGCGCTGCCGGGAGCGCAGGTCGACGTGTGGCAGGCCAACGGGGCCGGCTTCTACGACGTGCAGCAGCCCGACATCCAGCCGGAGCGCAACCTGCGCGGCCTGTTCACCGCCGACGAGCAGGGCAGGTACTGGCTGCGCACGGTGGTGCCCCGCCACTACCCGATCCCGTCCGACGGTCCGGTCGGGAGGCTGCTGGCGGCCACCGGCCGGCATCCGTACCGGCCGGCGCACATCCACGTCATCGGCTCGGCGGCAGGACACGCCCCGGTGACCACGCACGTGTTCGTCGCCGGCAGCCCGTACCTGGGCTCCGACACCGTCTTCGGCGTGAAGGGGTCGCTGGTCCGCCCCGTCACCACCGTCGACGACCCGGAACGCGCCGCGCGGTACGGGGTCGAGAACCCGTTCCGGCTGATCGAGTTCGACGTGGTGCTGGCGTCGTGACCCGCGACTTCGTCCACGAGGACCACCCCGGGCGGGTGGTCTTCGGGGCGGGCGCCCGGCACCGGTTGGCGGAGGAGGTCGAGCGGGCGGGACTGCGCAGGTTGCTGGTGGTGAGCACGCCGGAGCAGGCGGACCTGGCCGCTGCCGTGTGCGCACCGCTCGGTGGGCGGGTCGCCGGGCTGCACCCGCACGCCGCGATGCACGTGCCGGTGCCGGTTGCGGAGCTCGCGATCGCCCGCGCCCGCGAGCTCACCGCGGACGGTTGCCTGGCCGTCGGCGGCGGCTCGGCCATCGGGTTGGCCAAGGCGGTCGCGCTGCGCACCGGGCTGCCGGTCGTCGCGGTCCCCACCACCTACGCCGGCTCGGAGATGACGCCGATCTGGGGTCTGAGCGACGGCGGCCGCAAGCGGACCGGTCGCGACCGGGTCGTCCGTCCGCGGATCGTCGTCTACGACCCGGAGCTGACGACGACGCTGCCCGCCGGGCGGTCGCTCACCAGCGGCGTGAACGCGCTCGCGCACGCCGCCGAGGCGCTCTACGCGCACGACCGGTCGCCGATCACCGACCTCGTGGCGGCGGAGTCCGTGCGGGCCATCGCCGACGCCCTGCCGCGGGTGGTCGCGGACCCGCACGACGTCGACGCCCGCGCCGACGCGCTGTACGGGGCCTGGCTCGCCGGCACCGTGCTCGGCGCGACCTCGATGTCGTTGCACCACCAGCTCTGCCACGTACTGGGCGGCACCTTCGACCTGCCGCACGGCGCCACCCACGCGGCGGTGCTGCCCCACGTCCTCGCGCTCAACCTGCCCGCCGCCCCGGAGGCGCTCGCCGCACTGCAGGCCGCGCTGGGCACCACTGATCCGGCGCTGCACCTGTTCCGTGCCGCGCGCCGGCTCGGCGCCGAGATGTCGCTGAAGGCGCTGGGCCTGCCCGAGGACGGGCTGGGCACCGTCGTCGACCAGGTCGTCGCCTCGCCGTACGCCAATCCCGCACGCGTCACCGAGACCGGGTTGCGCCGCCTGCTCGGCAACGCACTCGTCGGCGCCGGACCGGCCTGACCCCGCACGTCCAACGGAGGACGCATGACAACGATCGACCTGCACACCGTCATCGACCGGCACAAGGTGGGGCGACTGCAGCGGCGCGTGCTGCTGCTCTGCCTGGGGGTGGTCACCCTGGACGGGATCGACGTGGCGATGGTCAGCTACATCGGCCCGTCGCTGATCACGGACTGGGGCATCTCCAAGGCACAGCTGGGCCCCGTCGTCACCAGCGGGCTCGTCGGTCTGGCGATCGGCTCGCTGCTGGCCGGCCCGCTGGCCGACCGGGTCGGCCGCCGCAAGGTCATCCTGGTCTCGCTCGTGGCCTTCGGGCTGATGAGCGCGGCGACGGCGCTCACGTCCGACGTCGTGTGGTTCACGATCCTGCGGGTGCTGACCGGCATCGGGCTGGGCGCCGCCCTGCCCAACGCGACGACGCTGGTGTCGGAGTTCGCGCCGGCCCGGCGGCGCAGCGCCATGATGTCGCTGACCTACTGCGGGATGACGCTCGGCGGCGCGCTCGCGGGGTACCTCACGAGCGCTCTCGTCCAGGTCGCGAGCTGGCACTGGGCACTCGTCGTCGGCGGTGTCCTGCCGCTGCTCTACGCGGTGGTGGTGTTCCGCAGGCTGCCCGAGTCGCCCAAGTTCCTCGCCCGCCACCCCGAGCGGAGCGACGAGCTGGTCGAGCTGGTTCGGCGGATGGTGCCCGAACCCGTCCCGGTCGACGCCCGCTTCGTCCTCCACGAGCCGGCCGTCGATGCGCGGGTGCGGGTGGCCGGCCTGGTCACGCGCCGCTTCCGGGTCGGGACGGTCGCCATCTGGGTCGGGTTCGTCGCCGCCTTCTTCATCGTCTACCTCACCAACAGCTGGCTGCCCATCCTGATGACCGACGTCGGGTTCTCGCTGGCCGCCGCCGCGACCATCGGGCTGCTGCTGCAGGCCGGCGGCACGATCGGCAACCTCGGCATCGGGTGGCTGATGGACCGGTTCGGCCCGCACCGCACCGTGGTAGCGGCCATGACGTGCGCCGCCGTCCTGCTCGTGCTGATCGCCCAGGCCCCGCAGGACGTGCTCGTGATCGGCGCGCTGATCTTCGTGCTCGGGATGTTCACCAACACCGTCGGTACCGGCTTCCCCATCCTGTCGGCGGGCTTCTACCCGACGTCCATCCGGGCGACCGGGACGAGCTGGGCCACCGGTATCGCCCGCTTCGGCGCCATCGGCGGCGCCGCCGTCGGCACCGTGCTCGTCGCCGCCGGCCTGGACTACCGCCAGGTGTTCCTCTCGCTGCTCGTGCCGGCCGCGGTCTGCGTCCTCGCCGTGATCGTCAAGGGGCGGTCGGGTCGCGTCGCCCGCCGCGCACCGGCCGCGGACCGCTCCGAGCTCGACCTCGCCTCGTGAGCCCCGGGCAGGAAGGATCTCCACCCATGCGTCTGCAGGACAAGGTCGCGATCGTCACCGGGGCCGCCGGTGGGATGGGCCGCTCGACGGCCGAGACGTTCGCCAGGGAGGGTGCCGCGGTCGTCGTCGCCGACATCCTCGACGACGTCGGATCGGCGGCGGCAGCGGAGTTACGCGACGCCGGTGGCCGGGCCGAGTACCGCCACCTCGACGTCACCGACGAGGCGGCGTGGGCCGCGGTGACCGCCGGCGTCGTGGAGCGGTACGGGCGGCTCGACGTGCTGGTCAACAATGCCGGCATCAGCGGGACCTTCGACCCGGACCTGGGCAGCACCGCGTTCTACGACCAGCTCATGCTGGTGAACGCCCGCAGCGTCTTCCTCGGGATCAAGTACGGCGCTGCGGCGATGGCCCGGGCCGGCGGCGGAGCGATCGTCAACATGTCGTCGATCTCGGCCTCGATCGGGCAGCCGGGTATCCACCTGGGCTACGGGGCCTCCAAGGCCGCGATCACCGCGATGACCAGGACCGCTGCCGTGCACCACGCCGCCGCCGGCATCCGCGTCAACGCGGTCGCGCCGGGGATGCTCCCCCCGATGCGCACGTCCCGCGGTTCGGCCGATCCGTCCTGGCGGGCGGCGCAGATCGACGGAGTGCCGATGAAGCGGGAGGGCAAGGTCGAGGAGGTCGCCGAGGCGGTCCTCTTCCTCGCGTCTCCCGAGGCTTCCTACATCACCGGGGTGGAGATCCTGGTCGACGGGGGACTGACGGCCGTCTGACCCGGTCACCGGTGCGCAGGACCGTCATGCCTGGCGCGTCGCGGCGAACCGCTGCTCGGCCTCGTCGATGGTGGCGAGCTGGGCGATGATCTCGCCCGGTGAGGTCTCGCCGACGACCTTCTGCAGCAACGGGGTGCGGTCCAGGATCGCGTCCCGGATCGGCCGCAGCGGCGCCGGCGCGTGGTGGAAGACCTTGCCCAGGACGTAGGCCTGCTGGACCTGGCGCGCCGTGTGCGGTTTCCGGGGTGCCTCGAAGGCCGCCAGTGCAGCACGTACCGCGCCGTGGTCGGTCAGGTCGACCCCGGCGAGGCGGCGACCCAGGAAGTAGCCGTCCTCGATGGCCATCCCCGCCCCGTACGCCGCGTAGGGCGAGGTCGGGTGGGCGGCGTCCCCGACCAGCGCGGCTCGGCCCTTCGACCACTGGGTGAGCGGCGGGCGATCGCGCAGCAGCCAGCGCTGGATGCTTCCCGGGTCGGTGGCGGCGATGAGCTCGGGCAGGGGCGCGGCGAACCCGGCGCCCATGCGGGTGGCGGTGGCGTGCGGGTCACCGGTGAACTCCGTGCGCGCGTCGTGGGCGCCGAGCACCCACCACTGGTAGCCGTCGCGGCCCTTGTCGCGGATCGAGGTCCAGCTGCCTTGCACCGTGCGGTCGTGGGACACCACGGCGAGCCCGCGTGGGGCGTCGACGTCCTCGGTGAAGGTGAATCCGCCGAAGATGTGCAGGTTGTGCTCGCGCTTGGGCCTGTCGCCCCACAGCGTGCGGCGGACGAGGGAGTCGATGCCGTCGGCCCCGACGACGACGTCGACCTCGAGCGTCGCACCGTCCGCCATGTGCAGCCGGACGCCGTGCTCGTTCTGCTCGACGCGGTCCACGGCGCGGTCGACCTGGAGGATCCCGGGTGGCAGGGCCGCGAGCATCCGCTCGTAGAGGTTGGGGCGCAGCAGGCCGATGAAGCCGCCGCCGTAGTCGCGCACGATCTCGGCGGGCAGGTCGACCCGGACCCGGGTCCGGCCGGCCGCGGAGCGGAACTCGGTGTAGCACGGGGCGCCGAGGTCGACGGTGTCGACGCCCAGCAGGCCGAGCGCCTTGATCGGCGGCGGCCACAGGTTGAGGATGTTGCCGGCCGGGCGGGCCTGCGGGTACCGCTCCAGCAGGAGCACCTCGTGGCCTGCCTGGTGCACCGAGAGCGCTGCGGCCATCCCCGCAGGGCCGGCACCGATCACCGCGACCCGGCCTCGGCGTGGCGCGCCGTCGGTATCGGCGGGATCGGCACCGTGTGGCGCGGTCGGTTCTGGCACGTCGGATCCTCCTCGATCGAGTGGACCCACGATGGGCGAGCGACCGGTGGGCGGGAAGACGAGATGCCTGATGTGCGCCATCAGCCGCGTCGATGTTGTCCGCCATTCCATTCTGTGAACATTTCAGATCCCAGGTCCCTGAAATGTCCGACAGAATGCGACGAACGAGTACTGCCTTGCATTTTCTCCCGGCGGCGGGCAAAGCTGGGTGGGTGCCCGCCCTGCTCGAACCGTTCTGGCCGTCGCGCCGCGGGCACGCCTTCGACGAGCGCTGTCGCTGACCGTCCGGTCCCATCCCTCGTCGAACGCGGAGCCCCGCCATGCCCGTACCCCTGTCCGTCCTCGACCTCACGCCGATCCCGTCGGCAGCGGGGTCGGTGCGGCCCTGCGCAACACCGTCGACCTCGCGCGGCACGCCGAGGAGCTCGGCTACCACCGCTACTGGCTCGCCGAGCACCACCTGAACCCGGGCGTCGCCGGTGCGGTGCCGGAGCTGGTGATCCAGCTGGTGGCCGCGGCCACGCAGCGGATCCGGGTGGGGTCGGGGGCCGTGCAGACCGGGCACCGCACGCCGCTGTCGGTCGTCGAGGCGTTCGGCACGCTCGACGCCCTGCACCCCGGCCGGATCGATCTCGGCCTGGGCCGTTCCGGTGGGCAGCGACCGCAGCGGGCAGCGGCCGAGCCGGCGGCCGCGCGGGAGGTCGACGGGGTGCTGATCCCGCGCCCGTTCCCGATCGAACGGCTCCTGGCCTCGCCGCGCATCCGCGCGAACGGGGAGCTGCTGCGCCAGCCGGGCGCACAGTCGGTGCCCTACGACGAGTTCGTCGCGACGGTGTTCGCGCTGCTCGACGGCACGTGGGTCGGCGAGGACGGGTTCGCGGCCGGTGCCGTCCCCGGCGAGGGCGCGGCCGTCGAGACCTGGATCCTCGGCAGCAGCGGCGGGGAGAGCGCCACGCTCGCCGGCCGGCTCGCGCTGCCGTTCGCGGCGAACTACCACGTCAGCCCGGCGACCGTGCTCGACGCGGTGGAGGGCTACCGGGCGGCGTTCCAGCCGTCCGCGCGACTGACCGCGCCGCACGTGATGGTCTCCGCCGACGTCGTCGTGGCGGCCGACGACGACACCGCCCGCGAGCTGGCCGCCGGCTACCCGGCCTGGGTGCGCAGCATCCGCAGCGGCGCCGGGGCCATCCCGTTCCCGCGGCCCGAAGAGGCTGCCGCGCTCGACTGGACCGACGAGGACCGCGCGCTCGTCGCCGACCGCACCGACACGCAGTTCGTCGGCTCGCCGGCCACCGTCGCGGCGAAGCTGGCCGCGCTCGCGAAGGTGACGGGCGCCGACGAGCTCCTGGTCACCACCATCACCCACGACCACGCCGACCGCGTCCGCTCCTACGCCCTGCTGGCGCAGGAGTGGGCGACCGGTCGCTGAGGAAGAGGCGCTTCCCGTGGTGCAGCCACCTCCCCGGACCCTGAAGACCGTCACCAGCGCCGGCGGGTACCTGCTGCGCTTCGACGCGCAAGGCACGATCGGGGCGCAGGAACCGCTGGTCTTCGTGGCCGCGCTGAGCCAGGTGACGTCCGACATCGGGCTGATCGCGACGGTGTCGACCACGTTCCACCACCCGTTCAACCTGGCCCGGATGTTCGGCACGCTCGACCACGTCTCGGGCGGGCGGGCGGCGTGGAACGTGGTGACGTCCTCGATCGGCGAGGAGAACTTCGGGCCGGGGAGCTGCCCAGCCCCGAGCAGCGCTACGCCCGCGCCGCCGAGACCCTCGACGTCGTCAACGCGCTGTGGGACAGCTGGGCGCCCGGCGCGCTGACCGCCGGACCGGACGGGCGGGCCGTGCTCGACCGCAGCAGGGTGCGCCCGATCGACCACGCCGGTGAGTTCTTCTCCGTGGCCGGGCCGCTCAACCTCCCGCCGCTGCCGCAGGGTCGGCCGGTGCTGATCCAGGCCGGTCAGTCGGCACCGGGACCCCGGCGGTCGCGAAGAACACGATCAGGATGATCGCGCTCAAGATACCGATCCCGGCGGTCGCGGTCGTGCCGATGACGGCGTTGTCGATCAGCGACAGCACGATGGAGATCCCGGCGTTCACCAGGGTGAACGTCCAGAACTCCGTGCGTCGGGGACGGCCGGCGAAGTCGGCGTACTGACGTAGCGCCTTCAGGTGGTCGGCAGCAGGTCACGAGCCCGGCGCAGCCAGATCAGCCACGCGAACCCGATGACCCCCAGCGCCCAGGTCAGGAACAGCAGTTGCTGACCGTCGAGTGCCGAGGAGGGCACGTAGCGGGTGATCGGCAGGTGCGTGGTGGCCTCGACGGCGCCGAGGGTCGGGCTGCGACCCAGCCGGGCGGAGAAGCCGCCGCTCGCCGTGCCGACGGCCAGCGCCGTCAGCGCGGTCGCAGCAGCGGTCAGCGCCGCCGCGACCGTCCCGGTGAACACGTCGCAGGTGCGTTGCAGGGCGATGCCGACGTAGCCGGCCAGCATCGGCAGCACCACCGCGGCGAACCGGGCCGGTGGTGACCACGCGCCGTCCCACGCGAGGAACGAGGAGACCACGACGGTGTACGGGACGACGGTGGCCAGCACCAGGACGTTCATCGTCCGGTACCGGCGCGTCGCGGCGAACAACAGGCCCGGCAGCACGAACAGGAAGATCGGGAAGTTCGGGGCGACCCCCGCCTCCTGGTCCAGGACCGTCCCGAGCAGCCCGGGCAGCGGGTCGGCGCGGAAGGGCACGGCGCCCGCGTTGACCTGGTTGGGCGCCAGGTTCCACGTTCCCCACACCACGCGGTCGAAGACCTCCAGCCCGGCGAAGAGGACGGCGGCCGGTCCCACCGCGCACACCAGGCGCCGCCGCCACCCGGTGCCGCGGGCACGCAGCAGGCGGACCACCAGGACGGCCAGGAAGACGGGAGGGAACAGCAGGAACCGGCTGTGCACCCAGGGCAGCACCCCCAGCACCGTCGACACGACCAGCAGATCCCGGCAGCTCGGCTCCCTGCGGAGCGCGACGCGCAGCGCGTAGAGGCACCCGAGCGCTCCCAGCGGTTCGACGAAGGACATCGCCGAGTACGTCAGGATCGGGGTGCCGAGCCCGAACGCGATCGCCACGCAGACGGCGACGGAACGCTCGACGGCCAGCTGCCGGAGCAGCCAGAACACGTTCGCCACGATCAGCAGCGACACCACCGTCATGAACGCGATGACGCCCGCCCGTCCCCACAGGACGTAGGGGAGCAGCCAGAGCACCGGCCCGCCGATGCTGTGCAGCGGCAGCTGCTGTCCGTTCGGCCCGGGCGCGACGTGCGGTTCGAGCGGTTGCGGAAAGAACGACCAGTAGTCACGGTGGTCGTACACCTGCTGGACGTCGAGCGACCCGTGCTTCGCCAACGCCTCGCTGATCACCAGGTAGTGCGGCTCGTCGCCGGACGGCAGCTGCAGCCGGTACCGGGCCCAGGCGAGCGCGACCATCGGCACCGCGGTCACCACCACCGCCAGCAGTGCGCCGCGCGCGTCGCTCGGTCGCGACGGGCTGCCCGTCACGTGCGGGGTTCGGGGATCGACCACATCGCTCTGGACCCTAGGTCACACCGCGAGCAGGTCGGCCCGCTGCCTGGTGAAGTGGTCGACGACCGAGGTTGCCGCTCGCGCACACGCCGAGGTGCTCACGCACACGTTCCGCCCTGTGCGTGGGCGCCCGAAGGTGTGCGTGAGCGGTGGGGGTCCGTCCTGCGCGCCGTTGCGCGGTGTTTTCGAGCTGTTCACGGGTCGCGTCGGCACCTGGGTCAGCGCTCACCTAGGGTGACGCGGGTGAGCGTCGGCCGGACGGCATCCCATGTGCTGTTGCTGGCTGCCCTCATCATGGGCGTCCTGTCGATGCACGCCGTGGCGGCGCCTGTCGCGCACTCCACCGCGACGCATTCGGCTGTCGCGGCGCCGGTCGACCACGCGCCCGAGGACATGGCCGGCGTCGAGATGCCGTCGCAGGCTCCGACCGCGGCGTCGGAGGCCGCCGGGCACGGCTCGGGGCCATCGTCGGTCCTGCACGATCTGATGCACCTGTGCCTGGCCGTCATGGCCGGTCTCGTCCTCCTGATCGCGACGCTGGTGCTGGTGTGGGTCGTCGCGGCGACGGATCGCGCCGGCGTGCCGTCATCGCGGGCGGTCGCGGTTCGCCCTGCCCGTCCACCGCCCCGGACCGCCGTCCGGTTGGCGCAGCTCTGCGTGCTGCGGACGTGATCGGTCGATCAGTGCATTCGCGCTGATCGACCGACCATTCGTCCTACGCAGAGGAGAAGATTCGTGAAGAGCAAGACGATTCGTGCTGGGCTCGTTGCTGTCCTCGCCGCCGTGCTGGCCGCCTGTGGCGGAGGTGCCGGTGCGCCGGCGCCGGCACCATCGGCTGCGCCGGTCTCGGCGCACAACGAGGCGGACGTGACGTTCGCGCAGGGCATGATCCCGCACCACCAGCAGGCTGTGGAGATGGCCGGGCTGGCGTCGTCCCGCGCGGCGAACGACAAGGTCAAGCAGCTGGCGGCGGGGATCGGCCGGGCGCAGGCACCGGAGATCGAGCAGATGCAGGGGTTCCTGAAGGCCTGGGGCGTGCAGGCGGCTGCGTCGACGGCTGCCCCGATGGCTCCGTCGACATCCATGCCGATGGGCGGCATGGACCACGGCTCCATGCCGTCGATGGGCGGGACGCACGGGATGATGAGCGATGCGCAGATGGCCGAGCTGGAGAAGGCGTCGGGCGCGGCGTTCGACCGGGCGTTCCTGCAGATGATGATCGACCACCACAACGGTGCGGTGCAGATGGCCGGCACCGAGGTCAAGGACGGTCAGAGCGGCGACGCCAAGGCGCTGGCGCAGAAGATCATCGATGCGCAGAAGGCCGAGATCGCCGAGATGACGACGATGCTGGCCGAGGGCTGAGCCCGACGGCGGCGGGCCCGGCCCTCGCGGTCGGGCCCGCCGTCTCGCCTGCCAGCGCTACAGGGTGCCGCTCCACGTCGCGGTGGCGCCCGCGTGCCCGGTCCAGATCACCAACGCCGTCGCGACGAGCCCGGAGATCGCGGCGAGCACCACGGCGATCGTGCTGGCGCGCGTGAGTGCGACCGTCGTGTCGCCGCGTGCGGTCCGTCGCCCGATCACGAACGCGGCCGCGAGCAGCATGACGTAGACGATCATGGCCGGCAGCACGGTGTCGGCGCGGCTCATGTGCGCCTCCAGCGCTGAGCTCTGGTGGTGGACCGCCTCCGCCAGTTCGTCGCCGCTCGAACGCACCACGGGCACCGCGAGCAGGCACAGCACGGCCAGCAAGAGCACGGGGACCTCGAAGGACCGGCGCCACGAGGTACGCACCGCCATCGCGATCGTGCCCAGCGCGCTGAGGGGCACGAACGCGACGAGGACGTGGACGATCAGCGGATGCAGTGGTAGCCCGTCGAACGTCATCCCGCTCAGCACCTTCCTCCACGAACGGCTCGGACCGCGCCGAGATCGGAGGCGAAGGCTAGCCGGAGCCTCCCCGGCCGCTCACCGCGGGTGATCGCGGGCGTCGGCCCGAACTCACCCGGCTTCGGCTGCCGTCGCCTCGTCCGTGGCCTCCCAGCGGAGCAGGTCGCCCGGCTGGCAGTCGAGGGCCGCGCAGAGTGCGGCGAGGGTCGCGAACCGCACCGCCTTGGCGCGACCGTTCTTCAGTACCGCCAGGTTGGCGGGGGTGATCCCCACCAGGTCCGCGAGCTCGCCCACGGACATCTTCCGCTTGGCGAGCATCACGTCGATGTCGACGATGATCGGCATCAGATCACGTCGTCCAGCTCGGCCTGCATCCGCGCGGCTTCTGCATCGCGTGCGACCGCCTGCGCGAGCAGCGTGCGCAGCACGAGCACGAGGAGCGCGACCCCCAGGATGCCCACGCCGATCCCGGCCATGATGACGCTGACGCCCGGGTCGTCGCGCTGGCCCGGTGCGTTGATGATCGTGACCGCGAACCAGACGAGGGCGGCCGCGACGATCGCGCCGATGATCGTGTCCACGTAGCGGAATGCGGCGTGGGAGAACACGGTGCCGCGGCGCACCATCGTGACCAGCCGCCACACGCAGACCAGGGCGACCTGGACCGACACCATGCCCAGGATCGTGATCACCCGGAGCGGCCCCAGCGGAACCGGCCCGATCTCGGGGTCGGTGGCCAGCGCCCACACCATCCCTGCCTGGACGAACACGGTGCCGGCGAGCACGACCACGAGCACGGCGCGCAGCGCGTGCACGGCCAAGGTTCCCATGCCGGATCCTCCCATCGACCAACGATGGGAATCTATCGATATTCGATAGATTGAGCAACTCTCACCGCTGCGCGTGGGCGCTGTGGGTGCCGAAGGACCGCAGGTGGTAGGTGAGCGGCGCGCCGGAGGTGGGGTCGGCATCGAGCACCGTGCCGAGCAGGACCGTGTGGTCGCCGCCCGGCACCTGCCCGGCCAGCTCGCAGGCCAGGAACCCGCCGGCCCCGGACAGCCGCGGGACGTGCTGCTCCGCGGCCCAACTGACGTCGGTGAACTTCGCCGGGCCGCCCTTGCCGGCGAACCGCAGCGCGAGCGGGGCCTGCTCGCTGAGCAGCACGTTGACGCCGAACCGGCGCGACCGGCGCACCGCGGCCAGCAGCGCGGAGCCGTTGTCGAGGGCGACGAGCACCATCGGCGGCTCCATCGACAGCGACGTGAACGCACTGACGGTGGTGCCGAAGGGCGTGCCGTCGTCGAGCGTCGTGACGACGGAGACAGGGGTGCACACCGATCCCATGACCTCGCGGAACCGGGACTGGAGCGGGGAGAGGACGGGTGCGGACAAGGGTTGAGCCTCCGTGGGGTCGTGGGTCAGCCGGGGGACCAGCCGAGCGCCGGGGCGACGGTGGTGGCGAGGTCGGTGACGAGCCGGATGTTGGCGTCGAGCCCGAACGCAGGTGGCAGGAAGAGCACGATCTCGTCGGCGGTGGCGAGGCCGGGGTCGGCGAGGACCGCGGCGACGACGCTGTCGGGATCGCCGTGCAGGACGGGGCTGATGGCCCGCCCGGCCGGCAGGTCGGCGGTGATGACGGGGGTCAGCGCGCCTTTCGGGCGGGAGGCGGCCATGCCCTGGGTGCGCCGCTCGTGGTCGTACGCGGCGTAGGTGTCGCGCAGCTCCGCCGTGGTGCCCGGGAGGATCGACGCCGCCACCGCGACCGGTGGGGGCGGCGTGCCGTGCACCTCGTGCCAGGTCGTGCGGTAGGTCTCGATGACCCGGGCCTGGTGCTCGGGGAACGTCTCGCCGGGCGCCAGTCCGTGCAGGACGGTGCCGGTGATCAGGCCGAGCCCGAGCCGGGCGGCGGTGGCGGCCGAGCCGGTGCTCGCCGCGCCCTGCCGGATCCGGCCGCGCAGGCCGGGGCTGTGCGGGGTGACCCGGATCGGGGTGCCGACGGGCGCGCCCTGGCCGGGTCCGTCGACGGTGTGCAGCACCTCGCCGGCGACGGCGGCGAGGAAGCGCTCCAGCCGGCGCTGGGCCTCGGCCCGCGGGTCCGCGGCCACGGACCCGAACACCGGGTCCCACGACGCCGTGTCGCCGGCGGAGAGGGCGAGGTCGAGCCGGCCGTCGACGAGCAGGTCGGTCACCCCCGCGGCCTCCGCCAGCAGCACCGGGTCCTGGTACCGCATCGGGATCACCGCCGACCCCAGCCGGATCCGGGACGTGTGCTGCCCGACGGCCGCGAAGAACGGCAGCGGCGAGGACAGGTAGTGGTCGAAGTGCCGCTGGTAGGCCCACCCGGACTGGAAGCCCAGCTCCTCGGCGGCCCGGAAAAGCGCGATCCCGTCCCGCAGCCCGGCGGCGGGGCCGGCGTCGTCGCTGAACGAGACGCGGGTGTTGAAACCGAGGGTCCGCACCCGCGCCGGCGCCGCTGTCACGCCGCACCCGCGGGCAGCGAGGCGAGCAGGGTGCGCGTGTAGGGCTCCTGCGGCGCGTCGAAGACGTCGGCGACGCGACCCTGCTCGACGACCCGCCCGTCCTGCATGACGGAGACGGTGTGCGCGAGCTGGCGCACCAGCGACAGGTCGTGCGACACGAACAGGTAGGTCAGCCCCTGCTCGGCCTGCAGCCGCAGCAGCACCTCGACGATGCCGGCCTGCACGCTCACGTCCAGGGCCGAGGTGGGCTCGTCGAGCACGATCACGTCGGGCTGCAGCACCAATGCGCGGGCGATCGCCACGCGCTGCCGCTGCCCGCCGGAGAGCGCGTCCGGCCGCCGGGCGAGGAACTGCTCGCCCAGGCCGACGGCCGTCAGCGCGTCGCGGACGAGCGCGGCGCGCTCGGTGCGGTCCCCGACGGCGTACCGGTCGAGCGGCTCGCGCACCAGCCGCTCCACCTTCCACGTCGGATCGAGCGAGGTGAACGGGTTCTGGTACACGAGCTGCAGGTGCCGGCGCACGCTGCGCAGCTCGGCGGCCGAGCGGCCCTGCACCTGCTCCCCGGCCACCGTGATCCGGCCGCGGTCGGGCTGCTCCAGCCCGAGCAGCAGCCGCACGGCCGTCGTCTTGCCCGAGCCGGACTCGCCGACCAGCGCGTGGGTGGTGCCGGCGGGCACGGCGAACGACACGTCGTCGACGGCGGTGACGCTGCCGAAGGACTTGGTCACGCCCGTGACCTCGATCTTCGCCGGATCGCCTGCCCGGGCCGCACCGGCGTCGCGCAGCTCGGCGTAGCGGTCGGGGTGCAGGGCCGGCACGTCGGCGTGGAGCTGCCGCGCGTACGTCGAGGCGGGTGCGGCGAACACCGCTGCGGTCGGGCCGGACTCCTGCACGACCCCGTCCTTCAGGACGACGAGGTGGTCGGCCCGTTCGGCGGCGATGGCGAGGTCGTGGGTGATGAGCAGCAACCCGATGCCGAGGTCGGCACGCAGCTCGTAGAGCAGGTCGAGGATGCGCTTCTGGATGGTGACGTCCAGGGCCGACGTCGGCTCGTCGGCGACCAGCAGCGCCGGCCGGGGGAGCACGGCGAGCCCGATGAGGACCCGCTGCAGCATCCCGCCGGACAGCTGGTGCGGGTAGGCGTCGTGCACGCGGCGCGGGTCGGCGAGCCCGACCTGGGCGAACGTGTCGAGCACCCGTTCGGTGCGTTCCCGCGGGTCGAGGCCGGGCACCAGTGCCGCGGCCTCCCGGGCCTGGGCGCCGATCGTGCGCACCGGGTTCAGCGCGCTGCCCGGGTCCTGGGGCACGAAGCCCAGCGTGCGCCCGCGCAGTGGCCGGAACCGGCGTTCGTGCAGGCCCAGCACCTCCTGCCCGTCGAGCTCGACGCGGCCGGTCGCGCGGCCGGAGCGGGGGAGGAGCCGCAGCACCGCCTTGGCGATGGTCGACTTCCCGGAGCCGGACTCGCCGATCAGGGCGAGGCTGCCGCCGCGGGCCAGCTCCAGGTCCACCCCGGTGACGACCTCGTGGGGGCCGTAGGCGACCGACAGGCCGGAGACGCGCAGCAGCGGCGTCGACGGGGTCGGCGGGGCCTCGAAGGGCCGGGGTGCGGTCAGGACGTCGTGCGGAGCCATCGGCTGATCCTGTTCACGGAGAGGACGGTGGTGATCGTGACCAGCGCGGGCGCCCAGACCAGCCACGGCGCGAGCGGGTAGTCCTTGCCGGCGGAGACGAGCAGCCCCCAGTCCGACGCCGGCGGCGGGTCGCCGTAGCCGAGGAACGCCAGGCCGGCGATCACCAGGATCGACAACCCGAACTGCAGCACGGCGAGCGGCAGCACCGAGCGCGACGCGTTGGGCAGCACGTGCCGCAGCAGGACGTGCCAGCGCGAGCCGCCCAGCAGCGCTGCGGCCTCGACGAACACGGAGCTGCGGGCCTTGAGCACCTCGGAGCGCAGCACCCTGGCGAACACCGCGACCGCCGAGATGCCTGTCGCGATCGCCGCGTTGACGGTCTGGAAGCCGAGCGCGCTGACGATCACGACGGCGAGCAGGAAGCTGGGGATGGCCAGCAGCACGTCGACGAACCGGGCCAGCACGACGTCGACGAGCCCGCCGAAGAACCCGGACAGCAGCCCGATCAGCCCGCCGACGAGCACCCCGATCCCGACGGCGACGAGCGCGCTGGACACCGAGGACGCGGTGCCGAACACGACGCGGGCGAACACGTCGCGGCCGAGGTGGTCGGTGCCGAACCAGTGTGCGCCGCTCGGGCCGCGGAACAGCTCCGCAGGCACCCCGTCGACGGGGTCGTGGGAGGTGAACAGGCCGGGAGCGACCGACCAGGCCACCACCACGCCCACGACGAGCAGCGCGAGCGGGACGGTGGGCGGGAGCCGCCGCGCGCTCTTCTCGGCGCGCGCGGTGCCGGTGACAGCGGTGACGGTCACGGGACCAGCACCTCCGGCTTCAGCGTGCTGCGGGCCCGGTCGACCAGGTGCACCCGTGGATCGAGGAGCGGGTAGACCAGGTCGGCGAACAGGTTGACGAGCACGAAGACGACGGCGGCGAGCGTGACGACGGCCTGCAGCACCGGCAGGTCCTGCGTGGTGACGGAGCGCTCGACGAGGCTGCCGACCCCGGTGCGGCCGAAGACCGCCTCGGTGATCACCGCACCGCCCAGCACCTCGCCGACCATGAGGGCGAGCACCGTCACCACCGGCAGCGACGACGGCTTGAGCAGGTGCCGCAGCAGCAGCGCCACCTGCCCGAGCCCGCGGGAACGGGCGACGGCGGCGTAGTCCTGCGCGGCCTCCCCGTCGAGGTTGGCGATGAGCACCTCGGCGATCTGGGCCGACACCCAGATCCCGAGCGTCACGGCGGCGAAGAACGTGGCCGCGGTGCCCTCGGAGTCGATGGCCCGGAACAGCCCGAGCCGGAACGAGAACAGCTGGATGAGCAGCAGCCCGATCAGGAACCCCGGCACCGACAGGAACAGCGACGGGACGCTGCGCAGCGCCGGCCCGAACGGCGCCGGCAGGTACTGCACGCCGAGGGCGATCGCGAAGGCGAGCACCACCGCCACCGCCAGCGCCGACGCCGCGAGCACGAGCGTCGAGGGCAGCACGTCGAGCAGCAGCTCGCTCACCGACCGGTTGGCCCGCAGCGACACCCCGAGGTCGCCGGTGAGGAAGCGGGTCAGCGAGTCCCACAGCTGCACCAGCACCGGCTCGTCGAGGCGGTAGTAGGAGACGATGCGGGCGATCTCCTCCTCGGTGAACCCGTTCTGCGGGTTGCGCAGGGTGTTGGTGACCGGGTCGCCGGGCAGCACGGTGATCACGACGAACGTGAACACGTACGCCAGCAGGATCACCACCACCGCCTGACCGCTGCGCCGAGCCGCGTAGCTCAGGTAGGCGTTCCGCATGCGGATCAGTCCCCGACCCACGCGGTGTAGTAGTTCGCGTAGGCGATGCCGTTGTAGGTCACGCCCTGCACGCGCGGGGACTGCACGTAGAGCCGCTGCACGATCTGGGTCAGCGGCACGAAGTAGCCCTGCTGGAGGACGTGGGCCTGCAGCTGGTCGAGCAGCTTCGTGCGGGCCGCCGCGTCGCTGGCGCCGGCGATGCCGTTCGCGAGCTGGACGAGCGTGGCGTCGCTCTGGCCGAGGCCGAACCAGTTCTCGCCCTTGTTCGCGTCGGTGAGCACGCCGCCGACCGTGCCGGCGTCGATGAAGCTGCGGGTCACCTCGAACGCGGGCACCGTCGGGCTGCCGACCTTGATCCGCTCGCCGTACGTCACGACGTCGAACGCCTGGATGTTCACGTCGAACCCGATGCGCCGCAGCTGCTGCGCGACCAGCTCGTCGACGGCCTTGGAGGTGGCCAGGTACGGGTTGGGGTAGAGGGTGAGCGCGAGCTTCACGCCGGCCTTCGTCCGCACGCCGTCGGGGCCCTTGGCCCAGCCGGCCTGGTCGAGCAGTGCCTGCGCCTGCGCGGCGTCGAACGCGAAGTCGGCGCGGTGGTCGCTCGCCCCGGGAACGTTGCTCTGGATGAACGATTCCGCGGGCAACCAGTCCTCGGTGTAGACGGTCTTGAGGATCTCGGCGCGGTCGATGCCGTGCTGCAGCGCCTGGCGCACGCGCACGTCGTCGAAGGGCGCGACCTTGGTGTTGAGGGCGAACCCGTTGACGAACCCGAGGTAGCGCGGCGCCGCCACGGTGAAGCCCTGCGCCTTCAACGACGCGAGCTCCTTCGGCGACGGGTTGTAGGCGACGTCGGCCTGGTTGGACTGCACCGCGGAGACCCGGACGCTCTGCTCGCGCACCAGCTTGTAGGTGAGGGTGTCGATCCGCGCCGGCCCCTGGTGCGACAGCGCGGCCGGCGCCCAGTTGTAGTCCGGGCGCTTGCGCAGCACGACCTGGTCGTCGGCCTTCCACGACTCGACGACGTACGGGCCGCTCCCGATGTCCTTGGACAGGTTGGCCTGGTCGGTGGCGGGCAGGGCCAGCGTCTTCGGCGAGATCAGGATCGAGCCGTGGTAACCCAGCGTGGGGATGAAGCCCAGGGTCGGCGACCGGAAGTTGACCGTGACCGTGGCCGGGTCGACCACCGCCGCGCTCTGGTACGTCTTCGGGAACAGCCCGATCGGGTTGATCCCCCGCGTCGGGTCGCCCTTCGACCACATGTCCAGGTTGGCCACGACGGCGGCCGCGTCGAGCGGGGTGCCGTCGGAGAACGTGACCCCGGGCCGCAGGTGCAGGGTGAACTGGGTGGCGTCGGCGTTCTGCTCCCAGCTCTGCGCGATCCAGGGCGAGGGGGTGCCCTTCTCGTCGACGTAGACGAGCTTGTCGGTGACGTGGCCCCAGATGTGGCCCTGGAAGCTGGAGATCGCGCTGTTGTTGGGGATCCAGGTGTCGCCGAGGGAGTCGATGAGGAACGTGAGGTTGCCGCCGTCCTTCGGGGCACCCCCACCCCCGGAACCGGCAGCGCCGCCACCACAGCCCGCGACCACCACCGCGGCGAGGAGTGCGGCGGCAGCGCCGAGCAGGCGGCGGGAGCGGGGTGTTCTCATGGGGGTTCTCTCTCGGGATGGGGGTGGATCAGGTACTCAGGATTCGGCGGCCCGCGGCGAGGAGCGCCGCGTCCTCCTGCGGGGGGTGCACGCGCACGCACAGGACGTCGCGGAGGTGCCGTTCGAAGGGCTGGTGGCGGCTGAGCGCCGGGTTGCCCAGCGCCGCGACGGCGGTCTCGACGGCGGCGATGGCAGCCCGCGCGATCTGCACCTTGAGCAGCGACAGCTGCGGCAGGTGCGCGGTGTCACCGCGTTCCGCGCGCAGCAGCGCGCCGTGCAGGAGGGTCTCGGCCAGCGCGATCTGCGCGTCGATCTCGCCCGCGACGGCCTGGATGCGCTCGGTCTCGGCGATGGGTCGGCCCAGCGCGGTGGGCACGCGTTCGCGGGCGTAGCGCACGAACGCGCTGCGGGCCGCGCGGGCCACGCCCACGTAGAGGGCGGGGTGGCCGAAGCTCGCGACCCCGGTCGCGGCGGCGGGATCGCGGTAGACCCCGTCGACGCGCGGGATCTCGATGAACGCGTCGACGGACAGCGCGACGTCGTCGTAGATCACGTCGTGGGTGTTGGAGGCGCGCAGGCCCAGGTGGTCCCAGGTGTCGACCCAGGTGATGCCCGGGGCGTCGCCGGGCACGATCAGGTGCCCGACCCGCTGCTCCGGCTCGTCGGTGACGGCCCACACGACGTGGTACGCCAATGCGGCGCCGCCGGTGGCGTAGGCCTTGCGGCCCGACAGGGACCAGCCCGCGGCCGTCCGGCGGGCGGTGGTGGCGGGTAGGCCGCCCCGGGCGGGCGCGCCCAGCTCGGGCTCGGCCCGGATGGCGTTGACCAGCGCGGGACCCTCCGCGCTGCGGCGCAGGAGGTCGGCGTAGGCGTCCTGGGGCCAGTGCCCGGCCGTTGCCTGGCCCTGGTGCGTGGCGAGGGTGTTGGCCGCCAGCAGCGCCACCGACGGGTCGCCCTCGCCCAGCGCCACGAGGATCCGCACGGTGTCGAGCAGGCCCACGCCCGGCCCGCCGTAGCGCTCCGCGACGGTCGCCGTGAGCAGCCCGGCCCGGTGCGCCGCCGCGATGCCGGCGGCGGGGATCGCGCCGCTGCGGTCGTACTCCTCGGCGGTGGCGGCCACCTCGGCGGTGACCGCGGCCAGCGCCTGGTCGGACAGGTCGGGCTGCCGCAGCGTCGGCAGCGCGGTGGCGGTCATCGCCGGCCGGCCAGCGCGTCGGCGTCGAAGCCGGGGGCGAGCGCGCCCGGGTGCTCGGCCTGGAGGCTGCCGCGCCGGCCGGTCGCCTCCCGGTGCGCGAGCTCCTGGCGCACCAGCGGCAGCACGGAGCGGCCGTACTCGCGGGCGTCGGCGAGGGTGTCGTAGCCGCGGATGGAGACGAGGTCGGCGCCGAGGTCGATGTAGTCGAGGATCGCCGCGGCCACGGTCTCCGGGGTGCCGACGAGCGCGGTGGAGGCACCGGCTGCGTTGGTGACGGCGGCGGTGCGCGTCCACAGCGCCCGGTCGTAGACCTCCGAGCGGCTGGCGAACTCGAGCGCGCGCTGCGAGCCGACGTTCTGCGGGGCACCCTTCCCGATGAGGTGCTGCTTCCCGTACGCGCCGGCGGCGAACGTGGCGCCGATCCTCTCGGCGTAGTCGTAGGCCTTGCGCCACGCCAGCTCGTCGGTGCGGTCGACGATCGGCCGGAACGTGACCCAGATCCGGGGCCGGTCGGTGCGCCCCGCTGCGGCAGCGATCCCGTGCACCCGGTCGATCTGCGCCCGGATGTCGGCGAGCGGCTCGCCCCAGAAGGAGAAGACGTCGGCCTGCCGGCCGCCGATCTCGAACGCCGCGTCGGACTGGCCGCCGATGGAGATCGGGATCGTGTCGCCGTACGGGCGGAAGCCGGGGCCGAACCCGTCGAAGCGGTAGAACTCGCCGGCGTGGCTGAACGGCTCGGGCTCGGTCCACGCCCGGCGCAGGATGTCGATGAACTCGCTCGTGCGGGCGTAGCGGCGCTCCTTCGGCAGGTAGTCGCCCTGCCGGGCCTGCTCGGCGTCGCTGCCGCCGCTGATCAGGTGCACCACCGCGCGGCCCTCGGTCAGCTGGTCGAGCGTGGCCAGCTGCTGCGCGACGACCAGCGGGAACGCGGTGTTGGGGCGGACCGCGACGATGGGCCGCAGCCGCTCGGTGAGCTGTCCGACGGCCGACGCGATCACGAACGAGTCGGCGGTGCCCGAGCCGTAGGGCAGCAGCGTGTAGTCGTAGCCCGCCTCCTCGAGCGCGGCCACGTAGGTGCGGAAGTAGCCGAGGTCCACCCCGCGGCTGGGCACCGGGTTCAGCTCGGTCGACGGGTTCAGGTGGGTCAGGCTGATGAACTCGACGCGGCGGGCCGCCGTGGCGGGCACCTCGGTGCCGGACGGCAGGGTGGACGTGGTCATGGTGGACCTCCAGGACGCGGCGAGGACGCCCGGCGGCGGGCGTGGTCGGACGTGATCGGGCGCGCGCGGGCTGGACCGCAGCGGGCGTGGACGGACGCCCGCCGATCAGGCGGGCGTCAGCGGCGGCCGGCGCTCAGCAGGGCCGACAAGCCGCGGAGCACACGGTGCCGTGGTCGATGACCCGGCGCTGCGTGAGCCCGCAGGAGGGCAGGGGACGCGTCGCCGCATCGGCCGGGGCAACCCCTGGCCGGAAGGCGGACGTCGTCTGCTGCACGGGACGAGTGAAACCCACGGACACGGCCGCGGTCCAGCGCCGAATCTGCATCGGTACCGATCAGCGTTCGCGATCGATCGGCCATCGATCCCGATTCGTCGTTGGACGGACCGGCGCCGCGTCACGTTCGCTCGGCCGATGCCGTCGACTCCCGCACGCACGCACAGCACGCACTGGGGCTCGTTCCGGGGCGAGCTGACCGCGGACGGCCTGCGCGTCGTGCCGCGGGCGGCGGACCCCGATCCGTCGCCGCTGCTGGGCAACGTCGCCGCTGCCGTCGACCATCCTGCCCGGGTGCGCCGCCCGGCCGTGCGGCGCGGCTGGTGGGCGGACGGTCCGGGCCCTGACCAGCGGCGCGGCTGCGACGAGTTCGTCGAGGTCGGGTGGGACGAGGTGCTGGACCGGCTGGCCGGCGAGCTGCGGCGCGTCCGGGACCGGTTCGGGCCGGGCGCGGTCTACGGCGGCAGCTACGGGTGGGGCAGCGCGGGCCGGTTCCACCACGCGCAGAGCCAGCTGCACCGCTTCCTCAACACGGCGCTCGGGGGGTACGTGCGTTCGGTCGGGACGTACAGCGGCGCCGCGGCCGAGACGGTGCTGCGGCACGTGCTCGGGCCGAGCGAGACCGTGTCGAAGGGCACAGTGACGTGGGACCAGGTCGCCCGGCACACCGACACCGTCCTGGCGTTCGGCGGGATGAACCTCAAGAACAGCGCCGTCGGTGGTGGCGGGATCAGTGCGCACGTCGAGCGCGCGGCCATGCGCGCGGCGGCCGAGCGCGGCGCCGAGTTCGTCACGATCGGGCCGTTGCGGTCCGACCTGCCCGAGGAGGCGCGGGCGCGGTGGCTGCCGGTGCCACCCGGTTCCGACACGGCGCTGATGCTCGGGCTCCTGCACACCCTGGTCGACGAGGGACTCCACGACGCGGCGTTCCTGGAGCGCTACTGCGTGGGCTGGGACGAGCTGGTCCGGTACCTCGCCGGGCACGACGCCGAGTGGGCCGCGTCGATCACCGGGATCGCGGCCGCGGACATCCGCGAGTTGGCGCGGCGCGCGGCGCGCGGGCGCACGTTGGTCACCGTCGCGCAGTCGTTGCAACGCGCCGAGTTCGGCGAGCAGCCCGTGTGGGCCGGGGTGGCATTGGCCGCGGCCCTCGGCCAGATCGGCCTGCCCGGCGGTGGCTACTGCTACGGCCTGGGCTCGATCGGGCACTACGGCCGGCCGCGCGTCGCGGCGCAGATCGGGGCGCTGCCGCAGGGCCGCAACGGCGTCGACGAGTACATCCCGGTGGCCCGGATCGCCGACATGCTGCTGCACCCCGGCGCGGAGTACGACCACGACGGCGAGCGGCGCCGCTACCCGCACGTCCGGCTCGCGTACTGGGCGGGCGGCAACCCGTTCCACCACCACCAGGACCTCGGCCGGCTGCGCCGCGCCATCGCCCGGCTCGACACGTTCGTCGTCCACGAACCGGTGTGGACGGCCACCGCGCGCCACGCCGACGTCGTGCTGCCGACCACGTGGACCATCGAGCGCGACGACATCGGCGCCGGCCGCTACGACCCCGTCATGACGGCGATGCACCGGCTCGTCGACCCGCCGGGCCAGGCGCGCGACGACCACGCGATCTTCGCGGCGCTGGCGGAGCGGTTGGGGGTGGGGGAGCTGTTCACCGAGGGCCGCGACGTGCGCGGCTGGCTCGAGCACCTCTACGCCCAGTCCGGGCTGGCGCCCTCGTTCGCGCAGTTCTGGGCGGACGGCGAGGTGGAGCTGCCGCTGCACCCCGACGACGGCGGCGTCCTCGGCGCCTTCCGCACCGACCCCGACGCCCACCCGTTGCCGACGCCGTCGGGGCGGATCGAGCTGTTCTCGGCGACGGTGGCCGGGTTCGGCTATGCCGACGCGCCGGGCCACCCCGCGTGGCTGCCGCCGACCGAGGCGCCCGACGGGCGGCACCCGTTCTGGCTGGTCGCGAACCAGCCTGCGACCCGGCTGCACTCCCAGCTCGACTTCGGCGCGCACAGCGCGGCGCACAAGGTGCACGGGCGGGAGGTGGTGCGCGTGCACCCGGCCGATGCGGCCCGGCTGGGGATCGTCGACGGCGACCTGGTGGTGCTGGCCAACGACCGCGGCTCTTGCCTGGCCGCCGCCGCGGTGACCGACGGGATCCGCGAGGGCGTGCTGCAGCTGCCCACCGGAGCCTGGTTCGACCCGCTCGACCCGTCCGCGGAGCGCCCGTTCTGCGTCCACGGCAACCCGAACGTCCTCACCCGGGACGTCGGCACGTCGGCGCTGGCGCAGGGCTGCACCGGCCAGCACACGACCGTCCGGCTGGAGCGCTGGACGGGCGAGGTGCCCCCGATCCGCGCGCACAACGCCCCGCTCGAGCGACGTCACACACGGTTGGGCCCGTTCACACACGTCCGGACCTGTGTGAACGGGCCCGACGGTGTGTGAGGCCGGGAGGCGCCGCGGCCCCCGCGGAGCGGGCCTGGCCGCCGAGCACCGCACCTCACACAGCGCGTGGCCACCGCACACAGGGCCCAACCTGTGTGCGGCGGCCACAACCTGTGTGACGTCGCTAGACGGGGAGGAGCACCGAGTGCAGCGCGGCGCTCGCGATGCGGGCCAGGCGCGGGTCGGATCCCCGGCGCACCCGCAGGAACAGCCGCTCCGCCGGCGCCGGGGGCAGGTCGGGCCGCGCCACCAGACCCTCCGGGACGGCGTTCCCGGCGATCAGCGCGACGCCCAGGCCGCCGCGGGCGGCGTTGAGCACCCCGGCCAGGTACGCGGCCTCGCCGACGACGACGGCGGGCAGCCCGCGGTCGGCGAGCGACGCCAGTGCGCGCCGGCGGATCGTGCACGGGCTGTCGATGACGACGAGCGGGATCGGCTCGCCGGCCGGTGGCGGCTCCCAGTGCGGCGCGGCGTACCAGGTCAGCGGCATCGCTCCGACCTCGACGGAGTCGTTTCCGTGCTCGTCGCCGATGTAGATGGCCAGGTCGAGGGTGCCGCGGTCGACGGCGTCGTTGAGCCGGCTGCTGCGGTCGAGCCGGAACCGGACCGCGGAGTCGGGGAAGTCGTCCTGCAGGGCGCGCATGACGGTGGGGAGCAGCTCGTCGGCGGCGTGCTCGGTGGAGCCGAGCACGATCGAGTCGCGCGTGTCGCCGACGCCGAGCCGGCGCAGGGCCTCGTCGTGCGCGGCGAGGATGCGCCGGGCCTCGCCGAGCATCGCCTCGCCCTCGGACGTGAACCGGCTGATCCGGCCCTCCCGGCGCACGAGTGGACGCCCCGCGACCTTCTCCAGCCGGCGCACGTGCTGGCTCACCGCCGACTGCGACAGGACCAGTGCGTCGGCCGCCCGGTGGAAGCCCCCGCAGTCGGCCACGGCCACGAGGCTGCGCAGCGCGATGATGTCCAGCACGGGAGCCATGCACGAACGGTAACCGCATCGATCACGTCTGCTTCTCGATTGTGATGAACATTCGTCGTTGGACAGCGGACGAGCCGTCGACTTTGCTGACGGGGTGCCGTGCTCGTCGACCGTCGATGGTGCCGCCGCGCTGACCAGGCGCCGCGTCATCGACCACGGCACGGTGCACTCGGCGGCCTGTCCGGCCGGCTGATCGGTCGACCGCTCCGCGGTCCCGGTCGCACTCGCGTTCTTCTCCCGGGTCCGCTGCGGGCCCGGCCCGCGCTGCAGAGGGTGGTTCACGTGTCCGTTCAGGGGGATCTCCGGGTCGTCGCCGGCTGGCGGGAGCCCGCCGGCATCGCGCCGCGCGGGACGGTGGTGGTCGTGCCGGGTCGGGGCGAGCACCCCGGCGTGTACGAGCGGTTCGGCCACCGCATCGCGGCCGACGGCTACCGCGTGTGGGCGGTGCCGGACCCGACGCAGGACGAGGCGGGGGTGACCGCGCTGGTCCGCGGCCTGCTGGAGAGCACGGACGACGGCGTCGGCCCGCAGCCGCGGGTGCTCGTCGGGTCGGACTCTGGCGCGCTGTTCGCGGCGGGTCTGGCGGCCGGCGGGCAGGCTGCGGGTCTGGTGCTGGCCGGTCTGCCCGGCCCGGACGCCGTGTTGGCCGATGGTGACTGGGAGGCCGAGGTCGCCGCGCGCACCGCCTGCCCGACCCACCAGGGCCGCCTGACCGCCGACGCCGCCCTCCGGCGGGGCGCGCTGCGCGAGGCGCTGCCGGCCGGCTGGGCCGCCGACCCCGGCGCGATCACGGTGCCGGTGCTGGGCCTGCACGGCGACGACGACGCCGTCAGCCCGCTCAGCTCGGTTCGTGACTGGTACGCGGGGGTGAAGGACGCCGAGCTGGTGGCGATCACCGGCGGTCGCCACGACGCCCTCAACGACCAGACGCACCGAACGGCCGCCGCGACGATCGTGCTGTTCCTGGAGCGACTGCGCGCCGGGGTGCCGGCGATCGCGCGACCCGTGACCGCATGACCCGCTACGTCGTCATCGGTGCCGGCGCGGTCGGCGCCACCCTCGCCGTCGAGCTGCAGGCGGCGGGGCGTGCGGTCGTGCTCGCGGCTCGCGGGGCGCAGCTCGATGCCCTGCGCGCGGGGCCGCTGCGCTACCTCCGCCCCGACGGCGAGCACCGCGTCGACCTCTCCGTCGTGGGCTCGCCGCAGGAGCTGGAGCTGCGCCCCGATGACGTGCTGGTGCTGGCCACGAAGGCGCAGGACGGCGATGCGGCGCTCGCCGAGTGGGCGTGGCGTCCCGTCGGGTCCGACCTGGCGGCCGAGGTGCTGCCGGTGCTCGTCCTGCAGAACGGCCTGGACACCGAACGGGCCGCGGCGCGCCGGTTCGCGACCGTGTACGGGGCCGCGGTGTGGTCCCCGACCACGTTCGTCACCGCCGGCGAGGTCGTCTCCGCCGGTGATCCGATGGCCGGGGTGGTGTGGATCGGCCGCTACCCGGCCGGGTCCGACGCGCGCCTGGAGGGGATCGCCGCCGACCTGCGCGCTGCCCGTCACCTCGTCGAGGTGGTGCCGGACGTGCCGCGCTGGAAGGCGGGCAAGCTGCTGCCGATCCTCGGCAACGCGCTCGACGCGCTGCACCCGCCGGGACCGTTGCGCGACCGCGCCGCAGCGGCGCTGCGGGCCGAGGCGCTGCGCGTGTACGCGGCGGCGGGGATCGAAGCCGCCGATCTGGCGGCCGAGACCGGGCTGGATCTGAGCACGTTCGAGGTGCGAGACGTCCCGGGCGCGGGGCGCTCGGGACGTTCGACGTGGCAGAGTCTGGAGCGCGGCGCGTCGCTCGAGTCCGACTTCCTCAACGGGGAGATCGTGCTGCTCGGGCGGCTGCACGGGGTGCCGGCCCCGCGCAACGCGGCGGTGCTCGCCGCGGTCCACCGCGCTGCCGCGCAGGGAGTGGCCGCGGGCTCGCTGGGGGAGAAGGAGCTGCTGCAGGTGCTGCCCGAGATCGACGTCCTCGTCGAGGCCGACGCGCTGGCCGCCGAGCTGGCCGGGCCGAACCCGCCGGTGCTGCTCGACGTCCGCTGGGCGCTGGGCGATCCGCACGGCCGCGAGCACCATCGAGCCGGGCATCTCCCCGGCGCGGTCTACGTCGACCTCGACACCGAGCTGGCCGCGCACTCCGACGACCCGCGGCAGGGCCGGCACCCGTTGCCGCCGGTCGCGGACCTGCAGGCCGCGGCCCGGCGCTGGGGCATCACCGCCGGCCGGCCCGTCGTCGCCTACGACGCGAGCGGCGGCCTGGCCGCGGCCCGCGCCTGGTGGCTGCTGCGGTGGGCCGGCCTGAGCGACGTCCGCCTGCTCGACGGGGGCCTGGGCGCCTGGACCGCCGGCGGCCACGCGCTGGAGGAGGGTGACGTGCCGGCGCCCGCGCCCGGTGACGTGCAGCTGAGTCCTGGCCACCTGCCGGTGCTCGACGCCGACGCGGCGGCCGAGCTGGCCCGCACCGGGGTGCTGCTCGACGCGCGCGCCGCCGAGCGCTACCGGGGCGAGGTCGAGCCCGTCGACCCGCGCGCCGGGCACGTCCCCGGCGCGATCAGCGCCCCGACCGGCGAGAACCTCGGGCCCGACGGGCGGTTCCGCACCCCGGCGGAGCTGCGGGCCCGGTTCGCCGGGCTGGCGCCGGACGCCGGACCGGTCGGGGTCTACTGCGGCTCCGGTGTCACCGCGGCGCACCAGGTCGCGGCCCTCGCCGTGGCGGGGGTCCCGGCCGCGCTGTACCCCGGCTCGTGGTCGGCCTGGTCCAACGACCCGGCGCGGCCGGTCGCCGTCGGCCCGCAGCCCGGTTGATCGGGCCGGCGACAACCACCCTCCAGAGCGTCGATCAGTGCAGGGTGGGCCGGTAGGCCAGCACCTGGGTGTGGCCGTCGAGGGTGCGCTGTTCGAGCAGTTCGAGGTCGAAGTCCTCGGTACCGCGGAAGATCGGTTCGGTCCCGGTCCGGGCGTTGATCACGGGGAAGACCGTCAGCTCGATGCGGTCGACCAGCCCGGCCGAGAGCAGCGACCGGTTCAGCGACAGGCTGCCGTGCGACCGCAAGGGCACGGTCGACTCCTCCTTGAGCCGGGTGACGGCCTCGACGGCGTCGCCGTGCGCGACGGTCGCGTCCGGCCAGTCGAAGGGGCCTTCCAGTGTGGACGAGATCACCGTGGCCGGGGTGCTGCGCATCCGGGTGACCCACGGGTCGAGTACGTCGGACATGTCCTTGCTGGCGGGGATCATCTCCAGGAACTCGCGGAAGGTGGAGCCGCCGAACACCATGCGTTGCTCGGTCTCGAACGAGGCGAGGCGGTGGTCGAGCAGTTCGGGGCCCTGCTTGCCCCAGTAGCCGCCCCAGTCGCTGTCGAGGCTGGGCGAGCCGTAGCCGTCGAGGCTGGCGAAGACGTCGAACGTGAACGTGGCAGTCATGGTGACCCTCCTGGTGATGGTTGAGCTCAAGCCGGCTCGGGCACGAGCAGCACCTTGCCGATCCGGCGTCCCTGCTCGACGTCGTCGTGCGCGGTGCTGATCGCGGTGAGTGGGTAGCGCGCCGCGATCCGATGGGTGAGGACGTCGTCCTGCAGTGCTCGCGTGATGTGATCGGTCGCCGCCCACATCGCCGGTGCCGGCATGGCGAACACGAGGACGGTCCGGATGGTCACGCCCCGGCGCATCAGCGGGTAGAACGGCAGCACGGGTTCCGGGACGGCGTCCGAGGCGTAGGTGGCGATCGTGCCGCCGGTGGCGATGACCGCCGACGTGAGCGGGAGGTTCTGCCCGAACGCCACGTCGACGACCCGGTCGACGCCGCCCGGGGCCAGGTCGAGGATCGCCTCGACCGCATCGGCGCTGCGGTGGTCGACGACGTGCGCAGCGCCCGCGGCGCGGGCCGCCTCCTGCTTGTCGGGTGTGCTCGCGGTGGCGATCACCGTGGCGCCACCGTGCCTGGCCAGCTGGATCGCGTACTGGGCGACCGCGCCGGCCCCGCCGGTCACCAGCACCGTGCTGCCGTCGATCGGTCCGTCCGCGAAGAGACAGCGCTGGGCGGTCAGCGCCGGAACGCCGAGGCAGGCACCAGCCTCGACGGGTGTCTCCGGCGGTAGTTCGATCGCCTGGGCCGACGGCACGACGACGAGCTCCGCGGAGGTCCCGAACGGCGTGCGGTGGTTCGCGGAGTGCACCCACACGCGCTGCCCGATCCGGCTCGTGGGCACCCGCGGCCCGACCCGGTCGATGACGCCGGCCCCGTCGTCGCCGGGGACGACGCGCGGGTGGCGCATCGCCCGCCCGCCGACACCGGAGCGGCGCTTGACGTCCGCCGGGTTGATCCCGGCGGCGCCCACCCGCACCCGTACCTCGCCGGGACCGGGCTCCGGGTCGGGCAGCTCGCCGATGCACAGGACCTCGTCGGCCGGGCCGTTGCGGTCGTACCAGGCGGCCTTCACCGCTGGGTCCCGGCTGCGGGCAGGAACTCGTCCAGGGCGGCTGCGACGAGCTCGGGCCGTTCGAGGGTCTGCATGTGGGGCGTGCCGGGCAGCTCCCGGTACTGCGAGTCGGGCACCCGGTCCGCGATGCCGCGCATGATCTCCGGCGTGGTCGACGCGTCGAGCTCACCGGCGAGCACCAGGGTCGGTGCGTCGAACCGGTGGAGCCGGCCCTGGACGTCGAGCCCGGTGAACGCGCGCCACGTCCCGGCCCAGTCGGCGGCGTTGCCGCGGAGCACCTGCTCGCGGGCGTAGCGGACGCCCCAGCCGTCGGTGGCCAGCGCCGCGGGGGTGAACCACCGGGTCAGCGACGGCACGACCTGTGCGGCCATGCCGTCGACCTCGCCGGAACGGGCCCTGGCCTCGAACGCGGTGAACGGGTGGTCGGTGGTGGCGAGCAGCGCGAGGGACGCGACACGCTTCGGGTGGGCGACCGCGGCGGTCTGCGCGATCCCACCGCCGTAGGAGAGGCCGACGACGTGCGCCTGGTCCAGTTCGAGCGCGTCGAGCACCCCGATCAGGTCGTCGGCGACGTCGGTCATGGTGAACGCTGCGCCGTGGCCGGCCGCCCAGCCGTGGCCCCGGATGTCGTAGGCGAAGACGCGGCGGCCGACCGCCAGCGGCGCCATGACCGGTTCCCACATCCGCCAGTCGAGGCCGAGGGCGTGGAGCAGCACGACCGCGGGGCCGTCCGTGCCGGCCTGCGCCACGATGGTCTCGTGGTGGCCCACGTCGATGCGCCGCACCGGAAGCGGCCCGTCGATGCCCGCCGCGGCCACCACCTCGTCGATGACGGCCAGCGCGTTCAGCGCCCGCGGGAACCCGGCGTACACCGACACGTGCTCGGCGAGGGCACGCAGCTCGGACGCGGCGATCCCGAGGCGCAGCGCTGCCGCCACGTGGACGGCGAGCTGCCGCTCGGCCCCACCCAGCGCGGCGAGCATCGACACCGTCGCCAGCTCCCGGCTGGCCCGACCGAGTTCCGCGTGCGCCAACGGTCCGCCGAACGCCGTCTCGACGACGGCGTCGTACATCTGCGGCGAGCGCCGCCGGACGTCGGCGAGTGCCTGTTCGGGGTCCGACCCCATGAGGGCTGCGTACTCCAGCCGTCCTCGCGCGCTGCGTTCCACGTCATGTCCTTCCGTCACGTCCGTGATGACGATGACGGCTCGACGATCAGACGTCCAAGACCTGACCGGACTGACGGTCAGACGCCAGAACTATCACCCTCGGCGAGGGACGCGAACGCGGGATGTCCCACGGCGTAGTCGATGAACATCCGCACCGCCGGCGCCGGACGCCGCCCGGCCGGCCAGGCCAGCGACGGCGTCCAGATCGGTTCGGGATCGAGCCGGGCGATGTGCACGGCGGGCCCCGGCGCCTCGGCCACGGAGCGGGGCATGATCGCGGCAGCCAACCCGGCGCTCGCCAGGATCCGCGCGGTGCTGTACTCCCGGCTCTCGAACCGGAAGTCGGGTACGGCACCGCCGGCCTCCAGCGCCGACATGATGATCTGGCCCACCACCGAGCCTGCCTGGTAGATCACCATCTCCATCCCGTCCAGCTCGCCGATCGGCACCTCCGGCCGGTCGGACAGCGGCCCGCCCGTCGCGGCCGTCACCAGTACCAGCGGCTCCCGGCCGAGCGGGTGCACCACGAGTCGACGCTCGTCGAGACCGCGCGAGATCGCCAACGTCGCGAGATCGAGCCTCCCCGCGTGCAGACCCGCGATCATCTCCTCGGTGTTGTGCTCGCGCAGCTCCACCTTGACCGCTGGATAGCTCCGGCAGAACACCGACAGCACGTGCGCCAGCTGCGACATCAGTCCACGTGCGGCGCCCAGCCGGATGTTGCCGCGGACACCGCCGGCCCATCCCAGCATCTCGTCCTCGACGGCGACGAGGTCCGCGAGGATCCGCTCGGCGTGCTCGAGCAGGGCGGCACCGGCCGGCGCCAGCTCCACGCGGTGGTTGTTCCGCTCGAACAGCACCAGCCCGAGCTGCCGCTCCAACCGCCGGATCTGCTGCGACAACGCCGGCTGGGCGATGCGCAGCGACTCCGCCGCGCGCGTGAAGTGCAGCTCCCGGGCAACGGCCTGGAAGTACTCGAGCTGCCGTGAACTGATCATCGCGCCATGGTCCCACCGGCGGCCGAGGCACCGAGGTTTTGGCTTTTTGGCAGTTGACGAGGCCGTTGAGCGTGCCTACCGTCTGCCAAGACGTTTTGCCAAGACGTTTTTGCAGGCGTCTCATTCCCGGGGGACCCCAGCGGACAGATTCGGAGTAAGGATGCTTCGTAGAAGACTTGCCGTGGTCGTCTCGGTCGCCACGGCTGCGGTCCTCGCGATGGGCGGCTGCGGTGTCGGCGGCAGCACGTCGTCGTCGGAGAAGGCCATCACCGTGCTGGTCGAGGCCGGCGGCCACGCCGAGCTGCAGCCGATCGCGGACGCGTTCACCAAGGAGTCGGGCACCAAGGTCTCCTTCGTCGAACTGCCCTACGACGGCCTGTACAACAGGCTCAACAGCGAGTTCACGTCCGGCAGCGTCTCCGTCGACGTCGCGGCGATGGACGCGGTCTGGCTGCCGACGTTCAAGGACGCGATCACCCCGCTGGACGGCCTCTTCACCGACGCCGTCAAGGGCGACCTGTTCCCGGCGCTGGTCCAGGAGGCGAACGTCGGTGGCGCGTTCGTCGGCATGCCGGTGTGGACGAACTCGGAGATCCTCTACTACCGCAAGGACCTGTTCGACGACCCGGCCAACCAGGCCGCGTTCAAGGCGAAGTACGGCTACGACCTCGTCCCGCCCACGACGTGGCAGCAGTACCACGACGCGGCCGCGTTCTTCACCAAGGACGGCATGTACGGCACCGACGTGAAGGGCGCCGTGGAGACCGAGTGGCTGGCCCTGCTCTCCCAGACCGGCGAGAAGACCATGGTCACCAGCAACGACGGGGCCACCGTCTCCCTCGGGGACGCGAACAGTCACCAGGCCCTGCAGTTCTACGGCAGCCTGGCCGAGTTCGCTCCGCCGGGAGTTGCCCAGGTGGACTGGGCGGCCGCCCAGAACCTGTTCAACCAGGGCAGGACGGCCATGTCGCTGTTCTGGGCGCACGCGTACCGGCAGATCCCGAAGGACTCCCCGGTGGCCGGCAAGGTCGGCGTGGCGCAGATGATCGCCGGCCCCGGCGGGGTCGCCGGAGTCCCCGGCGCCTGGTACCTCACCGTGCCCAGGGCCGGCCGGCAGCAGCAGGCCGCGGCGGACTTCGTGAAGTTCGCCTACGACCACAACGACCTGGCCGCCCAGACCAACCTGGGCCTGGTGGCCCGGAAGTCGGCGTTCGCGAAGTACCAGGACCAGCCGGGCTACGAGAACTACGAGCCGCTGATCGACACGCTCACCGCCCCGGCCACGATCCCGCGGCCGGCAACGCCGAAGTGGCAGCAGATCGTGGATACGGTCCTCGTCCCGATGATCCAGAAGTCCCTCCAGCCGGGCGCCGACGACCAGGCCCTGCTGAACGCTGCGAAGGAGCAGGTCCAATCGTTGGTCAAGCGGTAGTGGACCGCGCGGGTGGCCGCACCGGCCACCCGCGCCGGCCCACTCGGAGCACATCGCGGAGTACATCGACCCGCATGACGGACCGGCGCTTCGCCGCGCTGCTGATGCTGCCGGCCGCGGCGTTCCTGGCGGTCTTCATCGGCTGGCCGCTGGTGCAGTTCGTCGCCGCCGGGTTCTTCGAGGTCAGCCCCTTCGCCGGGGGTCCGTGGACGTTCGTCGGCCTCGGCAACTACGCCCGGCTCTTCCAGGACGCGGCCTTCGCCGACGCCGCGTGGCGGACGGTCCTGTACGCGGTCGTCGTGGTGACCTGCGAGTTCGTCCTGGGTCTTGCCGTGGCGCTGCTGTTCACGGCGCTGGGGAACGCGTCGCGGATCTTCCGCACGGTGTTCCTCTACCCGCTGATGATCGCCCCGATCGTGGCCGGCCTGCTCTGGCGGTTCCTGCTCATCGACAACTTCGGCATCGTCAACGAGCTGCTCACCCGGGCCGGGGTCCTGCGGTCGAGCACGGACGTCCAGTGGCTCTCCGACCCGGACATCGCCCTGTTCTCGGTAGCGATCCCGGACATCTGGCTCACGACCGCGTTCATCACGCTCGTGCTGTTCGCCGGGCTCCAGAACATCCCGCGGGACGTGGTCGAGGCAGCGCGGATCGACGGCGCCCGGTACCCGACGATCCTCGTCCGGATCCTGCTGCCGCTCCTGCGCCCGGTGATCGCCGTGGCGCTCATCGTGCGCGGGATCGACGCGGCCCGCGCCTTCGACGTCATCCTCATCCAGACGGGCGGCGGCCCCCAGTCCAGCACCGAGACCCTGTCGCTGCTGATCTACCGCACGATGGTCCGCTTCGGCGACCCCGGCCTGGCCAGCGCCATGGGCACCGTCTACCTCGTCGTGATGCTGGCCGTGTCCATCGTGGCCGTCCTCTCCATCTGGCGCCCGGGAAGCGACGGCACGGCATGAACGGTCTCGACGTCCGCCGCCCGAGCTCCAGGACCATCCTGTGGGTCCTGCTCGTCGCCGTCGTGGTCCTGTACGGGTTCCCGTTCGGCTACATGGCGCTGACCTCGTTCAAGGCGCCACTGGAGACGATCGCCGTCCCGCCGCGGCTCCTGCCCGGAGAATGGACGGTCACGAACTACGTCTCCGCCCTGTCCCGGGACGGGGTCGTCGCCTCGTTCGTCAACAGCATCGTCACGGCCACGCTGAGCACCCTGATCTCGCTGGTGCTGGCACTGCCCGCGGCCTACGCCGTGGTCCGCTACCGGACCCGGGCCGGACGGTTCTTCATCATCGCCGCGCTCGTCACGCGGATGGTCCCGCCGATCGTGGTCGGCGTGCCGATGATCGGGATCTTCCACGACCTGGGCCTGTCGGACACCTCGATCGCCCTCGCGATCGCGCACACGACGATCTCCCTGCCGCTGTCGATCTGGCTGATGTCCAGCTTCTTCGACGCCGTCCCGGTCGAGCTGGAGGACGCGGCCAGGATCGACGGCTGCTCCCGCCTGGGCGCGCTGTGGCGCGTCGTCATCCCCGTCACCTCCGGGGGCGTGGCCGTCACCGCGATCTTCGCGTTCCTGGCCTCGTGGAACGAGTTCCTCTTCGCGCTGCTGCTGACCGCGGTGCGGGCCCAGACCACGCCGGTGGTGATCGCCAACTTCCAGACCCAGTTCGGCCTGGACTGGGGTTCGATGACCGCACTCGCGGTCGTCTACTCGGTCCCGGTCATCCTGCTGACGCTCCTCCTCCAACGGCACATCGTCGCCGGACTCACCCTCGGCGCGGTCAAGGGCTGAAGGATCACCATGAAGACCGTAGGCATCCGGGACGTGGCGAAGCTGGCCGGCGTCTCCGTCACGACCGTCTCGCACGTGCTGAACGAGACCCCGCACACCCGCGTCGCCGAGGAGACGAAGAACCGGGTGCGGGAGGCTGCGCGGAGCCTCGGCTACGGCCCGAACCGGGTGGCCCAGGCATTGCGGACCCGCAGGTCCGGGCTCATCGGCCTGCTCAGCGAGGAGATCGCCACCACGCCCCATGCGGGCCGGATCATCCTCGGCGCCCAGGAGGCGGCCCGCGCCCACGGCCTGACCCTGGTGATCGTCAACGCGGAGCGCGGCAACCACGCCGAGGCGCACCGGGCCGAGGTGCAGGCGCTCATCGACCGGCAGGTCGACGCCGTCCTGTACGCCACCATGTACCACCGGGAGATCTCCCTCCCGTCGAACCTCTCCGGGCTGCCCGCCGTCCTCATCGACGCGACCGACGGGACGGGCCGGCTCCCCTCGGTCGTCCCCGACGAGGTCGGCGGGGCGGTCGCCGCGGTGCGGCACCTGGCCGAGGCCGGCCACCGGCGCATCGCCTTCCTGAACAACGACGACGACGTCCCCGCCACCCGCGGCCGGCTGACCGGCTACCGCCAGGTGCTCGCCGAGCACGGCATCCCGTACGAGGAGGAGCTCGTCGGGGAGTCCGCCTCCGAGCCGGCGGACGGCTACGAGCTCGCCAAGGGGGTCCTCGGCCGGGCCCGGCCGACCGCCCTGTTCTGCTACAACGACCGCATGGCGATGGGCGCCTACCGGGCCGCCCGCGAACTCGGGCTGAGCATCCCCGAGGACCTCTCGATCGTCGGCTTCGACAACCAGGAGATCATCGCGGCGAACCTCGCCCCCGGTCTGACCACCGTCGCCCTGCCGCACTACGAGATGGGTGCCTGGGCGCTCGAGACCGCCGCCGAGATGCTCACCGGGGGCAACGACCAGCCCGTCGGGCCGTTCGAGCCGCTCCTGCTGCCCTGCCCGCTCGTGGTCCGCGAGTCGGTCGCCCCTCCCCGTCGGCCGTGACGGCCCCAGGTACCCACGACTCGCAGAGAGATCAGTCCTTGCGCCCGGTCCTCCACTTCACCTCGCCCTCGGGATGGATCAACGACCCCCTGGGACTGACCTTCCACGGCGGCACGTACCACCTCTTCTACCAGCACGTTCCCGGTGTCACCGACTGGGCTCCGCAGTGCCGGTGGGGCCATGCCACCTCCCGCGACCTCCTGACGTGGGAGACCCGCCCCACCGCACTTGAACCGGGGGACGGCGACGGCGGCTGCTGGTCCGGCAGCATCGCCACCGGCCGCGACGGCGAAGCGACGCTGTTCTACACCTCGGTCGACGACGCCGCCGTCGAGATCGGCCGGGTCCGCACCGCGCGGCCGGGCCCGGGCAGCGGCAGCACGTGGGAGGAGTGGGTGAAGGGCCCCGTCGTCGCCGAGCTCCCGGACGGGGAGGAGTCGGTGGCGTTCCGGGACCCCGCGGTCGTCCACGACGGCACCCGCTGGCGCATGATCATCGGCTCCGGGCGGCCCGACGGCACCGCGGTCGTCTACTCCTGGACCTCCGACGACCTCTCGACATGGCGCTACGACGGCGTGTTCGCCGCCCGCCACGCGAGCGAGACCGACGGCGTGTGGACGGGATCCGCGTGGGAGTGCCCGCAGGTCGTCCGCGTGGGGGAGCGGTGGGCGCTGATCGTCTCCGTCTGGGAGCCGGTGCGCCCGCACTACGAGGCCTACACCCTCGGCGAGATCGTCGACGGACGCTTCGTCGCCGGAACACCCTGGCGGCGGCTCACCTACGGCCCCTCCTACTACGCCGGGGCGGTCTTCCGCGACGAGGACGGCGAACCGGGGATCGTGCACTGGCTCCGGCAGGTCGCCGACCCGGACGCGGGGTGGGCCGGAGCGCACAGCCTGCCGCACCGGCTCGAACTCGTCGGGGACCGGCTCGAGCTCCGCTTCCCGACGGGCCTGGCGGGGCGTCGGGGCCCGGGCCGACCGCTCGCCGCGCTCCCCGAGCCGGTGGGTGGCGCCGTCGACATCGAGTGGTCGCGGGGCGGAATCCTCGCCCTCGACGAGGGCGTCCGGAACGTGTTCCGGCTCGAGCGAACCGGAGGCACCCTGACGGCGACCGCGGACCTCGGGCAGTGGTCCGTACCGTGCAGCGGCCCGGTGCGGGTCGTCGTCGACGGGCCGGTCGTCGAGATCGCCGGTGCCTTCGGCGCGCTGGCGTTCCCGGCGCCGCGAGGGGCCTGCGCCACGCTCACGTCCCGGGACGCCGACGGCACGGCCTACCCGCTCGGCTGACCTCCGCCACGAAGGAAGAACCCATGTCGAGCCGCAACCACTACGACGTGACCGCGTGGCCCGTCGGCGACCCGTCCGACGACGTCGGGGAGGTGATCAACAGCATCATCGCCGACATCAAGGAGCGGCAGACCAGCACCGATGTGAACGACGGCGGGAAGCCGGGCGCGGTGATCCACCTCCCGCCCGGCGACTACCGCCTGCGCACGCAGGTGGTGATCGACATCAGCTTCCTCAGCATCCGCGGCTCGGGACACGGCTTCTCGTCGTCGAGCATCCGGTTCAACGTCCCCGAGGACGAGTGGCCCGACCTGCACGAGCTGTGGCCCGGCGGGAGTCGCGTCCTGGTCGACATCCAGGGAGCCGCGTTCCTCGTCGAGCGGACGGGCAGCCCGCGCATCAGCTCGGTCGAGTTCGCCGACTTCTGCATCGACGGGCTGCACTTCACCGCGGACGGCTCGGGGCTGCCGCCGGAGAACACCTACGTCAACGGCAGGACGGGGATCCACGTCGCGACCGCGAACGACTCGTTCCGCGTGACCGGCATGGGCTTCGTCTACCTCGAACACGCGCTCACCGTCTGCAACGCGGACGCGCTCTCCGTCCACGACAACTTCATCGCCGAGTGCGGTAGCTGCATCGAGCTGCGCGGATGGGGGCAGGCGTCGAAGATCACCGACAACCTGGTCGGAGCGGGTCCCCGGGGCCACGCGATCTACGCCGAGCACCACGGCGGGCTGCTCGTCGCCACGAACAACGTCTTCCCGCGGGGTGCGAGCAGCATCCACCTCGACGGCGTCACGCGGTCGACCGTCACCGCCAACCGCCTGCACTCCTTCTACCCGGGGATGGTGGTCCTCGCGGCGAACAGCTCGGAGAACCTCGTGTCCTCGAACCACTTCCTGCGTGACCACGAGCCCTGGGCGCCGTTCCAGGGAGTCGACAACGGGCGGGACGACCGTTTCGGACTCCTCAGCATCAGCGGCAGCAACAACTCCGTCATCGGCAACCACTTCTCCGCGGTCATCGACGCGCAGAACATCCGGCCGCCAGGTGCGACGCCCGTCGTCATCCGGGTGGCGGCGGGCACCGGCAACTACGTCGCGACCAACCACGTGGTGGCGCTGGACGTCCGCGCCACGTCGAGCGACTCCTGCTTCGCCGCCCAGGTCGACGCCCTGCTGACGACCGAGGCGTCGAAGGAGCTCGCCGTCACGGCGGTCATGGTCGACCCCGCGTCGTCCCGGAACACCGTCCTGGATTCCGGGACCGACGGCCAGGTCGTCGCGGACCGGGCGGTGAACGCGTTCCGGCCCACGCCGGGTTTCTAGGCTCCCGGATGTCGATCTCGGGCCGTTCACCGATCGAGGGGGCAGTCACGCCGCACGGCCGGTCCGGCGCAGGCGTGCGATGGCAAGGTGGCAGCGTGACATCGGCCCCCGACTCCCGCGCACGACCGGACCTCCTCGACCGGGTCGGTGCGCCGTTCGAGCCTTCCGCGCCGCCGGTGCTGCAGCATCGGCCGGGGTCCGCGGGCGAGCACGATCTCCAGTGCGCCTACGGCACCACCGCGCGCGCCGATCGCTTCTACGCCGACCAGGTGCGCGACCGGCTGCTGCCGACGATGATCGAGTTCATCGGCCGCATGGAGATGCTGTTCCTGTCGACGGCCGATGCGAACGGCGAGTGCGACGCGTCGCTGCGGGCCGGTGAGCCGGGCTTCATCCAGGTGCTCGACGAGCACCACCTCGCGTACCCCGAGTACCGCGGCAACGGCGTCCACGCGAGCCTCGGCAACATCAGCGAGAACGGGCACGTCGGCATCCTGATGGTCGACTTCGTGCAGGACCTGATCGGCCTGCACGTCAACGGCAAGGCGTGGATCGTCGAGGACGACCTGCTGCGCGACCAGTACCCCGACCTGCCGCCCCCTGCCGACCGCGGTCGCGCGGCCGAGCGCTGGGTGGTCGTCAAGGTCGACGAGGCCTACATCCACTGCCGCAAGCACATCCCGCGCATGGCGCGGATCCACGAGCGTCGCGAGTGGGCCACCGACGACCCGGCCCGCAAGGGCGGGGACTACTTCCGCGTCAAGGACACCCCGCCCACCGAGGTGCGCCTGCCTGCGCCGCGGCCCGCTCCCGCCAGGACGGCGAGCCGCGCGGACGCCGTCGCACCGGCGAGCGGGCCGGCTCCGGTCGACCGGGTCGCCGCGCGCCGGTTCATCGAGCGGTTCTACGCCGAGACCGTACCGGCCCTGCCGATGCGCGAGCGGATCGCGCAGATCGACGAGGAGATCGACGCCACCGGCTCGTACACCCACACCCTCGACGAGCTGACGTTCGGCGCCCGCGCCGCCCGGGACGGTCGGTCGGACGACCTGCGCGTGCGCGACCTGCGCCACGTCAGCCGGCCGGTCGACGTCGCCGAGGGCTGCATCGGGCACCTGCGCGAGGCCGGCCGCGGTGGCCGCATCCGCCCCACGATCACGGTGTTCGCGCCGGACCGTCCCGGCCGGCCGGGGCCGCGCATCCACAACGACCAGCTCGTCCGCTACGCAGGGCACCGCACCGATGCCGGTGACGTCCGCGGCGACGGGCGCTACGCCGAGTTCACCGACCAGGTCGTGGCGCTGGGCTGGCAGCGCCCGTCCCCGCCCGGGCGGTTCGACGTGCTGCCGCTGCTGATCTCGGCGGGGCACGGGCGCCAGGAGCTGTTCGAGATCCCGTCCGACGCGGTGCTCGAGGTGCCGCTGACACACCCGGACCACGCGTGGTTCGCCGAGCTGCGCCTGCGCTGGCACGCGGTGCCGGCGATCGCGAACCAGCCGCTGGTCATCGGCGGGGTCACCTATCCCGCGGCCCCGTTCAACGGGCGGTACCTCGGCACCGAGATCGGTGCCCGCGCCCTCGCCGACGTCGACCGCTACGACCTGCTGCCGGTCGTGGCGCGCCGGCTCGGGCTCGACATGAGCTCCGACCGCACGCTGTGGCGCGACCGCGCCGTGCTGGAGATGGTGCGCGCGGTGCAGCACTCGTTCGACGAGGCCGGCGTCGCGATCGACGAGCACGGCGCGGGGCTGCCGCTGTTCGGCGGGCACGCGGGGGAGGCGGAGAGCGCGGACCGGGACAGGACCCCCGCTTGAGCGACGAGAGCGGCTGCGTGCTGGGGTACGACCGCACGTCCATGCGGCCGCTGCTGCCGGGATGAACGCGCCGGCTCACGCCTGAACGGCTGCCACCAGGTCGGCGAGCTGCCCGCGGATGCGGGCGCCGGTGAGGTGGTCGAGGTAGTCGCGGGACTCGACGATCTCGCCGTCGCGCACGCGCAGCACGAAGATCCCGGGCTGGGTGAACGGCTCCCCGCGGACGGTGCCCTGGTACTCGAACTCGGCCACGATCACCTCGGGGTCGGCCGTCTCGTGGACGACGACGTTCGCGACCCGCCGGTCGATCTGCCGGGTGGCGTCGTCGGGCCGGAAGTGCTCGCGCAGCTCGTCGCGGGACACCATGGCGGGGCGGCGCAGCGGGTCGAGCGGGTGCCGGACGTCGGTCCGCTCGGCGTAGAGCTCGGGCAGCTCGTCCCAGCGGCGGGCGGCGACGCCCTCGACGAGCGCGTGGAAGACCTCGCGGGGGCTGCGGGACATGGGTTCCTCCTGGCGTCCGCGTACTGTCCGGAGTGGCGACTCCGATTATGCGGAGTCGTGACTCCGGAAACAAGGGCGGTCGACGATGAGTGCGCGGGCGCAGCGCGTCGATGCGCGGGCCAACCGCGAGCGGATCCTCGAGGTCGCCGACGAGGTGTTCGGGCGAGGTGGCGGCTCCGCGTCGACGGAGGAGGTGGCGAGCCTCGCCGGCGTCGGCATCGCCACGGTCTTCCGGCACTTCCCGACGAAGGCGCTGCTGCTGGAGGCCGTGCTCGTCCGCCGGTTCGCCGGGCTCCGCGCGCAGGCCGAGGCCCTGCTCGGGGACGCGGATCCCGGCGGGGCGTTCTTCGGCTTCTTCCGGCACCTCGTGGCGGACGCGGCGGCGAAGATCGCGATCGGGGAGGCGCTCCTCGACGCCGGAGGTGACCAGGACGAGGCCGCCCGCGCCTCGGCCGAGCTGCGCCGGGCGGTCGGGGCGCTGCTCGGGCGCGCCCAGGAGTCCGGCGCGGTGCGCACCGACGTCGAGCTCCCGGAGGTCTACGCCCTGCTCGTGGGCACCTCGCGGGTCTTCGCCGGCGCCGACCTGGGCGAGGACGTGCAGGCGCGCGCGCTGACGGTCCTCTTCGACGGCCTCGCGCCGCGGCCGGTGTGAGCCAGCGCGAAAACCGGTGGGGGAGCGGAGCGTCCGCCCGCTACGGTGCTCCCGACCGCGACCCCACCCAGGGAGGTGAGACCCATGAACGCTGTACGCACGTGGGTGCTCTCCTCGTCCCGGTCGGGCGGCTGATGTAGCTGTCGCCAGGAGTGCCCGTCACGACAGGCACTCAGGAGAGGCGACAACCATGGAACCTGTGCATTCCGATGTCCGGCGCGCGGTGATCGACCGCGTCGCCGAGGGGCGGTGGCGCGCGGTGGCGGACGGCCGGGAGATCGGCCGCGGCGACGCGTCGCGCCGGCCCGACGGGCGGATCTTCGTCAGCGTCGACGCCTGGCACGGCGACGTCTTCGACCAGCTCGCCGCCGCCGTGCTGGCGGAGCTGCCGCGGCCGCTCCACACGATGGTGGACGAGGTCGACCACGACACGGTCGAGCGGTGGGAGCGGGCGGGGATGGCGCTGCGGCGCCGCGAGTGGCTGTACGCGCTGCCCGTCGGTCCGGGGCACGCCGTGCCGCTGGCAGGGGTGACGCTGCTGCCGGTCGGCGCGGCCGAGGAGGAGCCGCTGCGCACGGCCTGGGCGGCGCTCGGGGCCGAGATCGAGGCGACGGCGGGCTGGCCCCCGCCGGGCGCACCCTGCGATCCGACCCGGTACGCGGTGGCGGCCGGTCCCGACGGGTACGACGGGCTGGTCCGCGTGGTGACCCGGCGCCGGCACGCCCGCATCGCGTCGATCGCGGTGCGGGCCGAGCGGCGCAGGCTGGGGATCGGCCGGGCGCTGCTCGTCGACGTCCTGGCGACGCTGCACCGCGCCGGGATCGACACCGCATCGGCGGACGTCGACGAGTCGAACACGGCCGCGCTGGCGCTGTTCGACAGCATCGGCGGACGGCGCATGAGCAGCGGGCTGGAGCTGGTGCTGCGATGAGTCGAGCTGCCGCAGGCATCGAGGTCGACGGCACCGTCGTCGAAGCGCTGCCCAACGCGACGTTCAAGGTGGAGCTGGAGAACGGGCACGTCGTGCTCGCGCACATCAGCGGGAAGATCCGGAAGAACTACATCAAGATCGTCCTGCTGGACCGGGTGCTCGTGCAGATCAGCCCGTACGACCTCACGCGCGGCCGGATCCTGTTCCGGTACCGGACGTGATCGCTCTCGGATGACCTGGCGGCCGGCCGGAATACCGGCCGGCCGCCGTGCCTTCGATCGAACATGGCGATCCCACTCCCACCCGGCGTCCGTGCCCTCGTCGACGGCCCCAACTTCGCCACGGTGGCGACGCTCGACCCGGACGGCGGCCCGCAGACGTCGGTCGTCTGGGTCGGCCCCGACGACGACACGGTCGTCTTCAGCGCGACCGAGGACCGGCGGAAGGTCCGCAACCTGCGGAAGGACCCGCGCATCAGCGTGTCGATCACGGACGCGACGAACCCGTACCGGCACACGCAGCTGCGCGGCACCGTGACGATCGAACCCGACCCGGACAAGACGCTGGGCACGCTGCTCAGCCACAAGTACCTGGGCCAGGACCCGCCGCCGGAGGGGCCGGAGTTCGAGCGCGTCATCGTCCGGCTGCACGTGGAGAAGGTCGCCGGCAACGTGACGACGTAGTCCCGTCAGCCGGCGTGCACCGGGTCCGCGGACAGCGCGTCGACCAGCAACGCGACGAGTGCGGCGTGCTGCACGTCGGCCGACGCCCCGAGCTGCACCTCGGCACCGTCGAGCGCGGTCGCGGCCAGGCCGGCCTTGCCGTCGATCAGCTCGGCGATCCGCGCGTCGATGGTCTGGGCCGCGATGATCCGCCAGGCGGTGACGGGTTCGGTCTGCCCGATGCGGTGGCTGCGGTCGATGGCCTGGGTCTGCTCGGCCGCCGTCCAGGACAGCTCGGCGAGCACCACGTTGGACGCGACCTGCAGGTTGATGCCGACCCCGGCCGCGGTCAACGAGCAGACGATCACGGAGACGCCCGGGTCGTTGACGAACGCGTCGATGTTCTGCTGCCGCACCTTCGACGTCTGGTCGCCGCGGATCGAGGAGTACCGCACGCCCTGCTGAGCGAACGTGGCCTCGGCGGCGTCCATGACGTCGACGTGCTTGGCGAAGAACACGACCTTGCCGGCGCTGCGGGCGAGCTGCGCGGCGTAGTCCGCGGCCAGCTCGGCCTTCGCCTGGCCGATCTTGCGCATCATCGTGAAGACGTTGTCGCCGGACTTCGCGTTGGCGGCGTCCTTCAGCTCCCAGCGCGCGACCTGGTCCACCAGCTCGCGGTCGATCCCGACCACCTCTTCGGCCGAGTCACGCGCCGCCAGTGCCGTCTCGTACCGGGCGACCATGCGCCGGGCGAGGTCGCGCTCGGCGGCCCGGATCGAGCGGCCGGCCGGCCCGTCCAACTCGACGGGGAGGTCGGCGATGCGCCGGGCCGGGATGTCGGCGGCCACGTCGATCTTGCGGCGGCGGACGATGCCCATGTCGACGACGCATTGCCGCGCCGCCGGGTAGAAGCCCGGGTCGGCGGGGGTGAGGCCGGTCTCGTCGAGCTCGTGCATGAGGTCGGGGAGCGGCTTCTTCTCGTCGATCCAGCCGAGGAACTGCCAGATGGCCAGGAAGTCCTCGATGTCGTTGATCAGCGGGGTGCCGGTGAGCGCCATCAGCAGCGGCCGCATCATGCGGGCGCGGATGCGCGCGGACAGCTCCAGGACGTTCCTCGAACGCTGCGACGACTTGTTCTTGATGAAGTGCGCCTCGTCGACGACCATCCCGCGCAGGCCGAAGTTGCCGAGCCAGCCCACGTGCCGGTCGAGCACCTCGTAGTTGACGATGATGATGTCGGCGAAGCCGTCGATCGACTCGCCGTCGCCGTGGATGACGGTGGCCGTGCGGCGCGGTGTCCAGAGCCCGGCCTCGCGCGCCCAGTTGGTCTTCACGACGTTGGGGACCACGACGAGCAGCGGGTAGGCCTCTGCCGCCTCGGCGGCCAGCAGGGCCTGCGCCGTCTTGCCCAGCCCGGGCTCGTCGGCGAGCAGGAACGTGCGGTGCCCGGCCGCGGCCGCGGCCACCACCTGCGCCTGGTGCGGCATCAGCTCGCGGCCCTGCGGCGTGCGCCGGACCTCGCGCTCGGGGAGGTCCATGCACGCGGACGCGCCGGCGCTGGCCCGCTCGAACGAGCGCAGCAGCGGACCCAGCAGCTCCCACGTGGCCAACCGGGTCGTGCGCGGCTGGCGCGGGCGGGCCGCCGAGAAGTCGGGGGCGAGGAACGGGTTGGCCAGCTGCCGCGAGATCACCGACTGCGGCACGACCCGGTGCTTCGCCTCGGCGGCGGCCTCCTCGGCGGCCGGCGCCTCCTCGACGACGGGCTCGATGCCCAGGCTGCGCAGCATGTCCCGCTTGACCTCGCGGGCCTCCGGCAGCACCTCTGCCTCGTCGTCCAGCAGGGAGAGGAGCCCGGCGTCCCGCACCGCGGTCTTCGCGAGGATGGTCGCGATGCCGTCGAGCCGCTTGAGCTGCTCACCGCGCTTGGACTCGGTGACGGTCTCGTCCGCCTTGACCCGGGCGCGCTCCTCGCGCAGCGCGAGCGCGACGGCCTGGAACTTCGCCCGCGTGGTGAGCCCGATCCGCCCGCCCCGCAGCGACGCCTCGATCTCCCGCACCGTATGTGCGAGCAGCGAGACCAGGTCGACGGGCTCGTTGGTGCGCCGCCGGTCCCGTGGAGGGGTGCGGCGAGCCCTCGTCTGGGGCTGGCCTCGTCGAGCCACGAACTCCTCCTCCGGGACGTTCGGTACACCTGTTCCGCACGGTGCTGCGCCGGCGGATCGACGTCGCGGGCCGAGCGCCGTGGCCACTCGCCCGAAACGCGAGCCGCCCTCGCATCTGCGGGAGATCGACTCCATCGTGCGTCCGGCCCGTCGAAGAGCCCGCACGACCGACCATCGATCGTCTCCGTACCCGGCCACACGAGCGGAACACCCATCGGGGCCGTGTACGGACAATGGTACCGCCCCGCGGGCTCTCAGGCTGCCGTCCACCCGGGGTGTCGAGGAGATCGGTCAGCTTCCTCGGTACGTCGAGTACGCGAAGGGGGAGAGCAGCAGCGGAACGTGGTGGTGCGCCGAGGGGTCGGTGACCGTGAAGGTGACGACCACCTCGGGGTAGAACCCGTCCGGGAAGGCCGCCGCGGTGTCGAAGACCAGGCGGTGGACGCCCGCGGTGAGCGCGCCGAGGTCGCGCACCCGGCCGTCGGCGTCGGTGCGGGCCGTCGTGACGACCGCGCCGGCTCGTTCCAGCCGAACCGGGACGTCCTGCGCGGGACGTCCGGTCACGGCGTCGAGCACGTGGGTGGAGAGGCTCATGCGAACACCGCCGCCAGGCGCAGGCGGTTGATGGCGGCCAGCTCCCGCAGGGCGGTGCGCCGCTCGGTGTCGGGGTCGTTCGCGAGCCGGGAGTGCAGGTCGGCGAGGAGCTCCGTGCCGCTGCGGCCGCTCGCGCAGACGAGGTAGACGCGGCCGAACTGCTCCTCGTAGGCGGCGTTGGCCACGGCGAAGGCGGCCACGACGTCGTCGCCGACCCCGCGCTGCTCCGCGGCCGAGCGCACCGACGCGCTGCGGTCGCCGATGCGCGGGTGCCCGGCGAGCGCGGCGTCGAGGTCGGCCGGGGTGAGCGCCGCGTCGGCGACGGCGAGCAGCTGCGCGATCGAGCCGAACGGGCGCGCGTCGGCGACGCGCTCCGCCCACTGCGCGGCCGTGCAGCAGCCGAGGAGGACGGCGACGGCCCGGTCGCGGGCCAGGTCGTTGAAGGCGGTGACTTTCATGCCAGCGACCGGCCCACGGCTTCGAGCAACGGCCCGGGCTCGGCGCGGCACCGCGCCTCGTCGGCGCACCACTGCGTCAGCGCGTGCGCGGCGACGAACCCGGCGGCCCGCAGCTCCGCGTCGGGGAGCTCGCGCACGCCGCAGACGGCGACGACCGGCACCCCGGACGCGCGGGCCGCGGCCGCGACCCCGGCCGGCGCCTTGCCGCGCAGCGTCTGCGCGTCGAGCCGGCCCTCGCCCGTGACGACGAGCGCCGCACCGGCCAGTGCCTCGGCGAACCCGACCAGGTCGAGCACGACGTCGATCCCGGCCCGCCGGCGCGCGCCCAGCACCGCGAGGGCGGCGAACCCGACCCCGCCGGCTGCGCCGGCGCCGGGCTGCAGGGCCGCATCCGGGTCGACGAGCGCGGCGAGCCGGGCCAGGCCCCGTTCCAGGATTGCGACGTCGGCCGGGGACGCGCCCTTCTGCGGGCCGTACATCGCCGGAGCCTCCGCGAGCGGGTTGTCCACGTCGCTGGCCAGCACGAACTCGACGTCGGCGAGCCGGTCGTCCAGCCCGGCGAGGTCGACGGCGGCGAGCCGGTCGAGCGCCCCGCCGCCGTCGGGCAGGTCGGCGCCGGCGGCGTCGAGGAAGCGGGCGCCGAGCGCGGCGAGCATGCCCGTGCCGCCGTCGGTGCACGCGCTGCCGCCGACGCCCAGCACGATCCGGGCCACGTCGGCGTCGAGCGCGGCCCGGATCAGCTCGCCCGTGCCGCGGCTGGTCGCGCCCAGCGGGTCGGGTTCGTCGAGCAGGACGAGCCCGGACGCGGCGGCCAGCTCGACGACCGCGGTGCCGTCGCGCAGCGCGATCGCCGACGCCACCCGTTGCCCGGTCGGGCCGGTGACCTCCACCGGCAGCCGCCGGAACTCGGCGGCGACGGCGGCGTCGAGCGTGCCGTCGCCGCCGTCGGCGACGGGCAGCTCCACGGCGTCGGCGCCGGCCGCGCGCAGCCCGGCGGCCAGCGCGGCGGCGACCTCGGACGCGGTGGCCGAACCCTTGAACTTGTCCGGCGCCACCAGCACGTACCCCATCAGCCGAGCGGGATCGTCGCGGTCGGTGCGTCGGCCGCGGTGCTTGCCAGATCCTCGAACTCGACGACGTTGTCCAGCTCGGTCCCCATCGCGATGTTCGTGACCCGCTCCAGCACCACCTCGACGACGACCGGCACGCGGTGCACCGCCATCAGCTGCCGAGCCCGGCCGAACGCCGAGGCCAGCTCGCGCGGGTCGGTGACCCGGATCGCCTTGCAGCCCAGGCCCTCCGCGACCTTGACGTGGTCGACGCCGTACTTGCCCAGCTCGGGCGAGTTGACGTTGTCGAAGCCCAGCTGCACGCAGTAGTCCATGTCGAACCCGCGCTGCGCCTGCCGGATCAGCCCCAGGTAGGAGTTGTTCACGACGACGTGCAGGTAGGGCAGGTTGAACTGCGCCCCGACCGCCAGCTCCTCGATCATGAACTGGAAGTCGTAGTCGCCCGACAGCGCGACGACCGTCGCGTCCGGGTCGGCGACGCAGACCCCGAGCGCGGCCGGGCCCGTCCAGCCCAGCGGGCCGGCCTGCCCGGCGTTGATCCAGTGCCGCGGCCGGTAGACGTGCAGGAACTGCGCCGCCGCGATTTGCGAGAGCCCGATCGTGGTGACGTAGCGGGTCTCCGGCCCGAACGCCTTGTTCATCTCCTCGTAGACGCGCTGCGGCTTCACCGGCACGTCGTCGAAGTGGGTGCGGCGCTGCAGCGTGCCCTTGCGCTCGGCGCACTCGCGCACCCACTGCTCGCGCCGCGGCAGCGTCCGTTCGCGAGCGGCCGCCAGGATCTCCCGCAGGAACGCGCCCGCGTCGGAGACCACGCCGTAGTCGGGGGCGAAGACCCGGCCGATCTGCGTCGGTTCGATGTCGACGTGCACGAACGTGCGGCCGGCGCGGTAGACGTCGAGGCCGCCGGTGTGCCGGTTCGCCCAGCGGTTGCCGATGCCCAGCACCAGGTCGGACGCGAGCAGCGTCGCGTTGCCGTAGCGGTGCGCGGTCTGCAGGCCGGCCATGCCCGCCATCAGCGGGTGGTCGTCGGGGATCGCGCCCCAGCCCATGAGAGTGGGCACGACGGGGATGTCGAGCAGCTCGGCCAGCTCCACCAGCTCGGCGCACGCGTCGGCGTTGACGATGCCCCCGCCGGCCACGATCAGCGGGCGCTCGGCGGTCGCCAGCAGGTCGAGCACCCTCTCCACCTGCGCGCGGGTCGCGGCGGGCCGGTGCACGGGCAGCGGCTCGTAGGTGTCGACGTCGAACTCGATCTCGGCCTGCTGCACGTCGATCGGGAGGTCGATCAGCACCGGCCCCGGTCGCCCGGACCGCATCAGGTGGAACGCCTGCGCGAACACGCCGGGCACCTGGCCGGGCTCGCGCACCGTCGTCGCCCACTTGGTGACGGGCGCGGCGATGGCGGCGATGTCGACGGCCTGGAAGTCCTCCTTGTGCAGCCTGCTCACCGGCGCCTGGCCGGTGATGGCGAGGATCGGGACCGAGTCCGCCGCGGCGGAGTAGAGCCCGGTGATCATGTCGGTGCCCGCCGGCCCGGAGGTGCCGACGCAGACGCCGATCGCGCCCGGCGTCGCGCGCGTGTAGCCCTCGGCCATGTGCGAGGCGCCCTCGACGTGCCGGGCGAGGACGTGCTGGATGGAGCCGTTCGCGCGGAGCGCCGAGTAGAACGGGTTGATGGCGGCGCCGGGCAAGCCGAACGCGTGCGTGACACCTTCCTTGGCCAGGATCGCGACGGCGGCGTCGATGGCGCGCATGCGGGTCATGGCGTACTCCTCCCGGAGAGCTGCAGGACCTGCAGCAGCAGCGCGCTGTGGTCCAGCCCGCCGTGGCCTTGGGCGCGCAGCGACGCGACCAGCTGGGCGACGTGCGCCCCCAGCGGGATCGCGACGCCGGCCTCGCGGGCGGCGGCGGTGACGATGCCGAGGTCCTTGTGGTGCAGGTCGATGCGGAAGCCGGGCGCGAACTCCCGCGCGCGCATGCCGGCGGCCTTGCGGTCGAGCACGGTGCTGCCGGCGAGGCCGCCGCCCAGCACGGCCGTCGCCGTCTCCGTGTCGACGCCGTGCGCCTCCAGGAACACCAGCGCCTCGGCGAGCAGCTGGATGTTGCCGGCGACGATGAGCTGGTTGGCCGCCTTCACCGTCTGGCCGGCACCGGCCGGGCCGACGTGCACCACGGTCGAGCCGACGGCCTCCAGGTACGGGCGTGCCGCCGCCACGTCGTCGGCGTCGCCACCGACCATGATCGAGAGCTTGCGCTCCTTCGCGCCGGCCTCGCCGCCGCTGACCGGCGCGTCCACCACGCGGATGCCGCGCTCGGCGCCGGCCTCCGCGACGCGGCGGGCCACGTCGGGGCGGATCGTGGAGCAGTCGATGTGCAGGGTGCCGGGCTTGGCGTTGGCGTAGATCCCGCCGTCGCCCTCGACCAGCGCCTCGACGTCGGGGCTGTCCGGCACCATCGTGATGACGACGTCCGCCTCGCGCACGGCGTCGGCGGTGCCGGTGGCGGCCCGTCCGCCGCGCGCCACCAGCGCGTCGACGGCCGGCCGGGAGAGGTTGTGGCCGATCACGTCGTGGCCGGCGTCGACCAGGTGCCCGGCCATGGGGGCACCCATGATGCCGAGCCCGATGAACGCGACGGTGCTCATGAGGTCTCCTTCATCCAGTCGAAGGCGCGCTCGCTGGTGGTGGTCGGGACGTACTCGAGGCCTACCCGACCGCGGTAGCCGGCGGCCGCCAGCGCAGTCAGGTGCTGCATCAGCGGCACCTCGCCCGTGCCGGGTTCGTGCCGGCCGGGCGCGTCGGCGATCTGGACGTGCCCGATGCGGTCGGCGTGCTGCGCGATCACGGCCGCGAGGTCGTCGCCGTTGACGGCGAGGTGGTAGAGGTCGAACAGCAGCGCCACTTCCACCTGATCGGCCACGGCGAGGGCATCCGCAGCGGTCTTCAGGGGGTACGCCGGCATCCCGGAGAGCGGTTCCAGCACCACCGTCCCGTCGAGCAGGGCAGCGGCGCGACCCAGGTTCTGCAGGGCCACGGCGTCCTGGTCGCGCGGGTCGACGCCGTCGAGGCGGTTGCCGTAGAGGGCGTTGAACGCGATCGTGCCCAGGCGCTTCCCGAGCGCGGCGGCGACGTCGATGCTGTCGCGCACCTCGTTCTCCCGGCCGGGCCACGAGATCAGCCCGCGGTCGCCGGCAGCCATGTCGCCGGCGGCGAGGTTGAGCGCGGAGAGCGTCACGCCGGCGTCCTCGATCGCGCGGGCGAACGCCTCCACGTCGGCGTCGGCCGGGGCGGCGGAGTCGAACGGCCACCAGAACTCGACGGCGTCGAAGCCGGCCGCGGCCGCGGCGGCGGGCCGCTCCAGCAGCGGCAGCTCGGTGAACAGGATCGAGCAGTTGACGGACCAGCTGGTCATGAGGCGTCCTTCCAGCGGGAGGCGAGTGCGGCGTGGCCGCGCTCGGTGGGGGTGCCGTGCAGGCGCACCCGGGCCATACCGCCGTCGGGGTAGGCGTCCATCCGCACGGCGGTGCACGGCGGCGCGTCGGTGAGCACGAACCGGTTGCGGGCGTCGGGCTCGATCGCGGTGCGGGGGAGCAGCTCCCGCCACTCGCCGCCGGTCCAGCCGGACAGCGCCGCCCAGCCGGGTGCGTTGTGCAGGTACCAGCTGGTGTCCAGCTCTGCGACGGAGATCGTGCCTTCGCAGGCCAGCGCGATCTCGACGTACTCATGGCCGTCATCACGCCGGCGGGCCGTCTCCCAGCCCTCACCCATCGACCGGGCCGGCCCGGGCAGCAGCAGGTTGTTCGGCGAGCCGAAGAACCCGTCCGAGCACCCGGTGACCCGCCCGCCGAACTCCACCGCGGCCAGGTCGATCGTGCCGAGCGCGGCTACGAGCGCCGGGTCGGGTGCTGCCTCGCCGTGCACCCGCAGCCGCGCGACCCCGCCGTCGGGGAAGATCGACAGCCGCACCCGGGTGATGGGCCGTGGTTGGTCGACGGCGAAGGTGTTCTCCGCGTCGCCCTTGATGCCGCTGCGGGGTACCAGCGGCACCCACTCGCCGTCCACCGTGAGCCCGTCGACGGCCGCCTCGGGCGGGTAGTTGCCCACGAAGAACGCCGTGTCGATGACGATCCCGCGCACGATCCCGGGCATGCCCAGCCGGATCTCCGCCGTGTCGTGCCCGGGTTCGCGGCGGCGGCGGGTCTCCCAGCCGTCGTAGACCTTGCCGTTGGGCCCGAACGCGGCCGGGTCGAACACCGCCGGCCCGGGCGTGATCAGGTTCTGCCGGGCGGCGAACGCCTCGTCGTTCGCCGTCACGACGGCGCCGCCGAGGTCGCGGCGGGCCAGGTCGGGCAGTTCCATCATCGGGTCCTCTCCAGGAGTCGTCCCCGCGGTTCGTCGATCGGGGCGCCGCGCAGCCAGGTGGCGCGCACGACACCGCTCAGCTCGCGGCCGGCGTACGGGGTGGTCGGGTGGCGGTGTTCGAGCGCTCCGACCGTGAACGTCGCGTCGGGCGCGAACACCGTCAGATCAGCATCCTGACCAGCGGCGATCCGGCCCTTGCCGGCCAGCCCGGCCAGCGCGGCGGGGCGCTCGGCCATCCAGCGGGCGACGTCGGCGAGCCCGCGCCCGCGCCGGCGGGCCTCGGTCCACACCACCGGCAGGGCCAGCTGCAGCGACGCGATCCCGCCCCAGGCCTGCCCGAAGTCACCCCTCTTGAGCTCGGGCGTGCAGGGGGAGTGGTCGCTCACCACCATGTCGATCACGCCGTCGGTGAGGCCCTGCCAGAGCGCGTCACGGTTGCCGGCCTCCCGGACGGGCGGGCAGCACTTGTAGCGCGTGTCGCCGTCGGGCACCTCCTCTGCGGTCAGGGTCAGGTAGTGCGGGCAGGTCTCGACGGTGACGGCGACGCCGTCGTCGCGGGCTTCGGCGATCGCCGGGAGGGCGTCGGCCGCGGACAGGTGCACGACGTGTACGCGCGCGCCGGTCCTGCGGGCGGCGGCCAGCAGCCGGGCGATGGCGCGGCCCTCCGACTCCGGTGGACGCGAGGCGACGAAGTCGGCGTAGCGATCCCCGTGCGCGGTCGTGACCAGCGCCCCGTCCTCGGCGTGCGCGATGAGCAGCCCGCCGAACTCGGCGATCTCCCGCAGCGCCGGCTCGGGATCGAGCAGCGGTGGGAACTCCGGCACGCCGCTGTCGATCATGAAGCACTTGAACCCGACGACGCCGGCGTCGTGCAGCTCGCGCAGCCGGCCGAGGTTGCCCGGCACCGCACCGCCCCAGAACGCGACGTCGACAGCGCACTGCCCGTCGGCCGCCTTGCGCTTGACCTCCAGCGCGGCCGCGTCGAGCGTCGGCGGCAGGGAGTTCAGCGGCATGTCGACGATCGTCGTGATCCCGCCGGCCGCGGCCGCGCGGGTGGCTGTCGCGAAGCCCTCCCACTCGGTGCGCCCCGGTTCGTTGACGTGCACGTGCGCGTCCACGAGCCCCGGGAGCAGCACCTCGTCATCGGCGAGCACGACCTCAAGGGCGTCGAGGGGCGCGTCGAAGGGCAGCACGGCGGCGATCCGCTCGCCGCGGACCAGCACGGCGGCCGGCCGCACGGCCCCGTCGACGACAGCCCGCCGAGCCCGCAGGACGAGGTCACACATCGCTGGGCCCCTTCACACATGTCCGGACGTGTGTGAACGGGCCCGGCGGTCTGTGACGTGAGGGGGACATGCGTCGTCCTTTCGGGCATGCCGGGTCGCCACCGCACGCGGGGCGTGCGGTGGGACCTCGAGCGGGAGATCAGGTGCCAGTGATGTGTTCCGGGCGGACGGGTACGCGGCGCAGCGCCTTGCCCGTCGCCGCCCGGATGGCCGCCGCCACGGCGGGGCCGGACGAGATCGTGGGCGGCTCCCCGACCCCGCGCACGCCGTACGGGGCATGCGGGTCGGCGTACTCCAGCACCTCGATCTTCATCGGTGGCATGTCGAGGATCGTGGGGATCAGGTAGTCCGTGAACGACGGGTTCCGCACGTGCCCGTCCTCGACGACGATCTCCTCCATCAGCGCGAGGCCCATGCCCTGGGCGGTGCCGCCCTGGATCTGGCCGATGACGGCCTCGGGGTTGATCGCCTTGCCGACGTCCTGCGCGGTGTCGAGCGCGACCACCTTCACCAGGCCGAGCTCCACGTCGACGTCGACGACGGCGCGATGGGCGGAGAACGCGTACTGCACGTGCGCGTCGCCCTGCCCGGTCTCCGGGTCGATGGGGTGGGTGGGGCGGTGCCGCCACTCCACGGTCTCCTCGACGGGCTCGTCGCCGAGCACCTCGGCGAGCGTGGCGACGACCTCGCCGCTGACGGAGACGATCTTGTCGCCGTCGAGCCGCAGGTCGGGCTGCCCCACGCGGGCGAGCAGGGTCGCGCGCACGGCCTCGCAGGCTGCCTTGACCGCGCCACCGGTCACGTACGTCTGCCGGGACGCCGACGTCGAACCACCCGACCCGACGGACGTGTCCTTCGGGTGCACCACGACCCGCTGCACACCCAGCTCGGTGCGGCAGATCTGCTGCTCGACGGTGATCAGGCCCTGCCCGACCTCCGCCGCCGCCGTGTGCACGGTGACGACCGGCTCGCCGGCGGTCAGCTCCAGCCGCACGCGGGCGGTGGAGTAGTCGTCGAAGCCCTCGGAGAAGCCGACGTTCTTGTAGGTGACGGCGTAGCCGACGCCGCGGACGACGCCCTCGCCGTGCGTGGTGTTCGAGACGCCGCCGGGTAGCTCGCGGATGTCGAACGACGTGCGCTCCGGTGGCATCGGGAGGTCCCGCACGGTCCGGATCAGCTCGGCGACGGGGGCGGCGGAGTCGATCAGCTGCCCGGTGATGTTGTGGACGCCCTCGCGCATCCCGTTCAGCGCGCGGATCTCCACCCGGTCGAGACCGACGGCGTCGGCCAGCTCGTCCATCAGCGCCTCGTGCGCGAACGCGGCCTGCACGCTGCCGAAGCCGCGCATCGCGCCGCACGGCGGGTTGTTCGTGTACACGCCGCGGGCGTCGACGTGCGCGCTGGGGAAGTAGTACGGGCCCAGGCCCATCGTGCCGCCGTTGCCGACCACGGCCGGAGTCGACGAGGCGTACGCGCCGCCGTCGAACAGGATGTCGGCCTTGCCGTAGACCAGCCTGCCGTCGGGCTGGGCGCCGAACTCGTACCGCATCCACGCGGGGTGGCGGTGCACGTGCCCGAAGAACGACTCCTCGCGCGAGTAGCTCATCTTCACCGGCTTGCCGGTGTGCAGGGCGAGCAGGCAGGCGTGGACGTGCATCGAGAGGTCCTCGCGGCCGCCGAACGCGCCGCCGACCCCTGCCAGGGTCAACCGCACCTTCTCCGGTGGCATGCCCAGTGCGCGGCACACCTGCTTCTGGTCGACGTGCAGCCACTGCGTGGCCACGTAGAGGTCGACGCCGCCGTCCTCCGCGGGCACGGCCAGGCCGGACTCCGGTCCGAGGAACGCCTGGTCCTGCATGCCGACCTCGAACTCCAGCGCGACCACGACGGGCGCGGTCGGGTTCTCCTCGCCGCGGCGGATCTTCATCGCGCGGACGAGGTTGCCTTGCTCGTGGACCAGCGGGGCGTCGTCGTCGAGGGCCTTGCGCGGGTCGGTGAGCGCCGGCAGCTCCTCGTACGTGACGGCGATGCGCTTGGCGGCGCGGCGCGCGGTCTCGGGGTGGTCGGCGGCGACCAGCGCCACCGGCTCGCCCTCGTAGCGGACGACGTCGTGGGCCAGCGCCGGGGTGTCGAGGTGCTCCAACCCGACGGCGTTCTCGCCGGGCACGTCGTCGGCGGTGAGCACGGCGTACACGCCCGGCAGGGTCAGCGCCTCGGTGATGTCGATGCTCACGATGCGGGCGTGCGGGTGCGGGCTGCGCAGCGTGACGCCCCAGCACATGTCCTCGTGCCACAGATCGGACGAGTAGGCGAACTGGCCGGTCACCTTCAGCGTGCCGTCCGGGCGCAGCGGGCTGTCGCCGATCTTGCCGCTGGTCTTCGTCCCAGGAATCGACTCGGTACTGGTCATGACGCCTTCTCCAGCAACGTGCGGTGCACCGCGGTGCACTCGCGGGCGATCGCCTCGGTGTCGACGGTGACCACGCGGCCCTGTTCGACGACCGGCTTCCCGTCCACGAGCAGCAGGTCGAGGGGTGGTGGGGCGCCGAGCACCAGCGCGGCGACCGGGTCGTGGACGTCGGCGTGGCCGAGCCCGTCGATCCGCCACAGCGCGAGGTCGGCGAGCTTGCCGGGCTCGATCGAGCCGATCTCACCGGCCCGGCCCAGCACGGCGGCGCCGCCCATGGTGGCCAGCTCCAGCCCGTCCCGGACCGAGAGGGCGGTCGGGCCGCCGACGGCCCGCGCGAACAGCACGGCGTGGCGGACCTCCTCGAGCAGGCTGCCGGCCTCGTTGCTGGCCGCGCCGTCGACGCCGAGGCCGACGCGGGCGCCGGCGTCGCGCAGGTCGCGGGTGCGGGCGATGCCCGCGCCCAGCCTTGCGTTCGACGACGGGCAGTGCGCCACCCCGGTGCGGGTGGCGCCGACCTTCTTGACGCCGTCGTCGTCGAAGTGGATGCCGTGCGCGAACCACACGTCGTCGCCGGTCCAGCCGAGGCCCTCGACGTAGTCCAGAGGGGAGCAGCCGAACCGCTCGCGGCAGAAGTCCTCCTCGTCGATCGTCTCGGCGAGGTGGGTGTGCAGCAGCACGCCGCGGGCGCGGGCCAGCTCGGCCGAGACGCGCATCAGGTCGCCGGTCACGGAGAAGGGCGAGCACGGGGCGAGCGCCACCCGCAGCATCGCGTCCGGGGACGGATCGTGCCAGCGGTCGATCGCCGCCTCCGACGCCGCCATGATCGCGTCGAGGTCCTCGGTGACGTGGTCGGGCGGCAGCCCGCCGTCGCGCTGCCCGAGGTTCATCGAGCCCCGGGTGGCGTGGAAGCGCAGGCCCACGTCCTGCGCAGCGCGGATGCCGGCGCCGAGCACGTCGCCGCCGTCGCGGGGGAACAGGTAGTGGTGGTCGCTCGCGGTCGTGCAGCCCGTCAGCGCCAGCTGGGACAGCGCCCCGGAGGCGGACGTGTGCACGGCGTGCTCGTCGATGCCGGCCCACACCGGGTAGAGCGCGGTGAGCCACTCGAACAGCGTGTTGTCGGCGGCGAGACCGCGCGTGACCCACTGGAACAGGTGGTTGTGCGTGTTGACGAAGCCCGGGGTGAGCAGGCAGCCGCGCCCGTCGACGACGGTGTGGTCGCCCCGCTCAGGCCGTCCGGGACCGACCGCGGTGATGCGGTTGCCGTCGACGACGACGTGGCCGTCCGGGTACTCCTCACCGGTGACGGTGACGACGTGCGCGCCCTCGATGATCATTCGCCGGCCGCCGTCCGAACGGCATCCAGGATCTTCTCGTAGCCCGTGCACCTGCAGAGGTTCCCCGCCAGCGCCTCCCGGATCTCCGGGTCGGACGGGTGGGGGTTGCGCTCCAGGAGGTCGTGCGTGGAGACGATCAGGCCCGGCGTGCAGAAGCCGCACTGCACCGCGCCCTTGTCGACGAACGCCTGCTGCACCGGGTGCAGCGCGTCCCCGTCGGCCAGCCCCTCGACGGTGGTGACCTCGCGCTCGTGCGCCTGGCCGGCCGCGACCAGGCAGGAGCACACCGGCACCCCGTCCAGGTAGACGGTGCAGGAGCCGCATTCGCCCTGCTCGCAGGCGTTCTTCGCGCCGGGCAGGCCCATCCGCTCGCGCAGCGCGTAGAGCAGGCTCTCGCCCTCCCACACGTCGTCGACGTCGTGGCGGGTGCCGTTCACGGTCAGCTGGATCCGCATCAGGCGGCCCTCCGGTCCTCGGTGCGGAACTCGTCCCATGCCCAGGTGGCGGCGCGGCGCGCCATCACCGACAGGGAGTGCAGGCGGTACGCGGCGCTGCCGCGCACGTCGTCGATGGGGGAGGCGGCGTCGCGGACCCGTCGGCCGAACTCGACGGCCAGTCCCTCCGGCAGCGCGCCGCGGGACTCCCACAGCCCGGCGGCCTCCAGCTCGCCCGCGAGGAACGCGGCGGCCTCGGGAGCCGTGCGCGGGGTGGGCGCGGCCGAGCCGATGCCCGTCCCGATCGCCCGCCGCTGCGGGTGCAGCGCGATCCCGAACGCCGCGACGGCGATCACCATCGCGTTGCGCGTGCCGATCTTGCAGAACTGCTGCGGCCCGGCCGCCCGGGGGAGCAGGATCGCTGCGATCAGCTCGTCGGGGGCCAGCGCGTTGCGCTTGACGCCGGTGTAGAACTCGGCGGCCGGGATCTCCCGGGTGCCGCGCACCGACGCCACCTCGACGACGGCGTCGCAGGCCAGCAGCGGCGGGTGGCTGTCGCCGGCGGGGGAGGCCGCGCCCAGGTTGCCGCCGACGGTGCCGCGGTTGCGGATCTGCGGCGAGCCGACCGTGCGCGCCGCCATCGCCAGCCCGGGCAGCTCGGCGCCCAGCTCGGCGATGATCCGGCTGTAGGTGACGCCGGCGCCGAGCCGGATCCGCCCGTCCTCCCGGCTCCACTCGCGCAGCTCGGGCACGCGGGTCAGGTCGAGCAGCGCGGGCGGCCGCCGGTGGTCGAAGTTGATCTCGACCATCACGTCGGTGCCGCCCGCCACCGGGACGGCGTCGGGCTGCTCGGCCTTCGCCGCGAGGGCATCGGCCCAGGTGGTCGGCGCCAGGAAGTCCATGGCACGCAGTACACCGCGCCTGCGGGTCGGAATGAAGTCGCTGCCGTCACGAAGAGGGATCCGGGATCACTCGACGGGGTTGTACGTTCCTCCAATGCTGCTGCGCGAGCTCGTCGAGCATCCCCGGCTGGACCTGCGGGTCCTGCACGGGGACGCCGCAGCGCTGGAGCGTTCGGTGCGCTGGGTCTACACGACCGATCTCATCGACCCGTCCCGCTACCTGTCCGGCGGCGAGCTGGTGATCAGCGGACTCGTGTGGCGGTCGACGCCGGCCGACAGCGAGCGGTTCGTCGCCGCCGTTGCCGGCGCGGGCGCGGCCGCGCTGGCGGCGGGTGATGCCGTGTTCGGGGGCGTGCCTGACGACGTCGTCGACGCCTGCCGGCGGCACGGTCTGCCCCTGCTCGCGGTGCCGGAGCACACGTCGTTCTCGGACGTGACGGAACTGGTCGTGGGCGCGCTCGCCGCTGCCCGCGGGGACCGGCTCGCGCACACCCTGAGCCGGCAGCGCGAGCTGCTGTCGGCCGTGGCGGGCGGGATGGGCCTCGGCGAGGTCGCGGCCGGGATCGCCGCGTTGACCGGCCGTGACTGCCGCGTGCTCACCGCGACCGGCCGGGCCGTCGCCGCGTCGGCCCCGCTACCGGCGGCGGCGCTGGACCGCGCGGTCGGCACCTTCCTGACCGCCGTCCGACTGCCGGCCGTCGCGCGGGCCGGCGGGTCGGTGCTGTCGGTCTTCCCGGTCGGGCCGGCCTCCGAGCAGCGGATCACGTCGTGGTTCGTCGCCGTCGACGGGGCGTACCCGGACTGGGATCCCGAGACCGCCGACGCCGTCAGCGGACTGGTGGCGATCACGGCCCTGGATCGGGCGCGGCGCGCCGAGGGGCTGCGGGTGGCGCGCGACATCGCCGACGACGCCATCGCCCTGATCGCCGCCGGTGGCGGCGACCGTCCCGAGACCGCGGTGCGGCTGCGCCAGGCCGGCCTTGACCCGGCCGGCCCACTCGTCGTTGCGGTTGCCGGGTTCGTCGACCGGCCGGACCTGCTGGAGACCGCGCGCATGGTGCTCGTCGACGCCGCCTCGCACGTCACGCCGGGGGAGCAGCCACCCGTGGTCGGCGTGCGGGACGGGGTGGCAGTGGCCGTGTTCCCCGGCGACCCTGCCCGGTTCGCCGCTGCGCTGCGCCGCTTGGAGCCGGCGCTCGGCACGTTGCGGCTGACGGTCGGCACGAGCGTCCCGTACGGCCCGGCGGCCCTGTCGGGCGCGATGCAGGAGGCCCGGCACGCCCGCGACCTGGCCCGGATGCGGGAGGGCGCGCTGCCCGTCGTGACGGGTGCCGAGTTGACCTCGCACGTCGCCCTGCTCGCCGCCGTGCCCGACGACATGCGCCGCGCCTTCGCAGCGCGCGTGCTGGCGCCAGTGCTGGACTACGACGAGCGCACCGGCGCTGGGTTGCTCGCGACGCTGGAGGCTTTCCTCGACTGTTCCGGTTCGTGGAGCAGGGTGGCTGAACAACTGCACCTGCACGTCAACACGGTGCGGTATCGCATCGGGCGGGTGGAGGAGCTGACCGGGCGGGATCTCGGGCAGTTCGCCGACCGCGTCGACGTCTTCCTCGCGCTGCGGTCGCTCTAGCGAGCGCTCGCCTCGACACGCGGGTCGGCGGGCGCGGGTTCGCTCGCCGCCCGCCGCACGCCGCACTCGATCATCGACCGCGAGGCGATGCGGCACGCCCTCGCCACGATCCGCACCCGCCGCTACGCCGTCGACGACGAGGAGTTCGCCCTCGGCACGCGGTCCATCGCCGCCCCGCGTGAAATCCGTATTCCGGGTGGCGGCAACGCCCGACGGCGAGCTCATTCTGCGCGCTGCCAGCCGTCAGTTTCAGGTGTCCGGTACTGCTGTGGAGCGAGCGGGGTTGCCGCCTCGGGTGCTCGCTTTCGTGGCGGCGCGACCGGGGTTTTCACTGCATCATATGGTCGACCTGGCGGCCGTACCCGACTGGGAACTCTGTCTGCGTGCCTTCGCTTCCGGTGCGTGCGTGGTCGACTGGCTGTGGTCCCGATTTCGCGCAGATGGTTGTGGAATTCGCATAGCCCTCGGCCGTTGTCGAATGTGGTGCGACCGCCGTCGCGCCAGCGTTCGATGTGGTCGATGTGGCGGATGGGGGAGTCGCAGTAGGGGGCGGTGCACCGGCCGCCGTCGCGGATCTTGATCAGGTCGGCGAGGACGCCGGTGAAGGTGCGCTGCACGGAGTCGCCGCCGATCACGATGCCGTCGCGGGTGACGATCCGGCGGAACGTTTTCCGGCCTTCGCCGGTGCGGACGATGTCGGCCGGAATCGGGCCGTAGCCGGGGACCTCCGCGGGTAGCGGGCTGTCCGGGTCGAGGAGGGATTCGAAGGGCAGGATGATCTGCACCTCGACGTCGATGTCGTCGGCCTGGGCTTGTCCGGTGAGGCGTTCGACCAGGGTGTCGGCCATGATCTCGCCCCGCCCCCGCAGCACCGGCTCCGGCTGCACCCACACCTCGTTGACGGCTTTGCGCAGCGCGGCGTAGCAGGCCACGGCCTGTTCGACGGGCAGGTGGGCGGTCAGGTCGGCCATGCCGGGCTCTATCGAAGGCCGCACGGTCACCCGCCGCCCGGACCGGGCCCGGGCGCAGCGTGCGGCGAACTTCTCCGGCGCCACCTCCGCCGCCAACTTCCGGGCCAGATCATGGATCCGCCGCACACTCAAGCTCTCGACCCCACGCTCGGCGAGCTGCTCATCCACCCAGGCCCGCTCGTCGGGGTCGAGGTGCGACCCGGCACTCGTGATGAAGGCGATCTTCTGCTCGTTCAACAGCCCGGCCGCGAACAACTCCCGCACCCGCGAGTGCCCGGCATGCAGATCCCGAGCGATCCGCACCCGCTTCCCACCCTCGAACGCCGACACCCGGCAGGCCAGCCCGACCTGCTCGGCAACAACCCGCTGCACGTCATCCGGATCCACTACGCCGGCATCGATCTGCTGCGCCGCGACCACCCGCCCCAGCGCAAGAATCGCTGCAGCCTGCTGCGCGGCGAGAGCATTCTTCTGCTCTTCGAGCCGCGCGACAGCCTCAGCGAGCTGCGTAACCAAGACGGACGTGGTCATGTCTGTATCCTACCGAAAACAAGCCAGCCAAACAAGTGTTCGATATGGCACCACAGCCAGTCGACCACGCACGCAGCGGAAGGGAAGGCAGTCAGACGGAGTTCCGAGTCGGGTACGGCTGCCAGGCCGACCATATTATTCGTTCGAGAACCCGGGCAGCGCCGCAATACAGACCGGACACTCCAACCGCGCTACCCCGCTCGTGCACCCAGGACCGGCGGCTACAAACCGAAGGCCAGGACCGCGAAGGGGTAGTTCAGGAGGCACAAGGACCGCGAACAAACTACTCCCGAACCACGGAAGCCTCGATCAACCCGTACGGCCGATCAGCCGCGTAGAACACCTCCCCAGGGTTCTCCAACCCGAACGGCGCAAGATCGACGAGGAAGTGGTGCTTGTTCGGCGCGGCGAGCCGAATCTCCGCGATCGACGCGTGCGCCTCCAGCACCGCCCGCCCCATCTCCCACAGCGTCTGCTGCAGGGCCAGGGAGTGCACGTTGGCGAAGCGGTCGATGAGGATCGTGCGCACGTCGGCCCACGTCTTGTCCCACTGCACGCCAGAATCGATGCTGCTGCCGGTGTAGCGCCAGCGCGCCACCAGGGAGGTGGCCATGATCCGGTCGTGGGTCTCGGCGAGGGTCGTGTACTCGTCCTTCAGGAAGCCCGCGAACTCGGATCCGGTGGACTTGAGCAGCACCAGGTCCTTCAGCCCCGACGTCACGGTCGTGCCCTCGGCGTCGACGGTGACCTCGGTGGTGCGCACCTCCGGTCCGGTGCGCACCCAGGTGTGGTCGTGGTCCTGGGCACGCTGCCAGCCCAGCTCGTCGACGCTGATCGTGGCGCCGGTGACGGGCTCGACGTCGTCGACGAAGTGGCGGGCCAGCCCGAGCGCGTACTCCTCGATCTCGCGCAGCCCGCGCTCCTTCGCGTACGCGTAGCAGGTGTTCTTCTGGGTGTCGGTGGGCAGGACCTGCGCCTGGTCGCCGGCGAGGTGCGCGGCGGCGAAGTCGCCGCGCAGCGCGGTCGTCACGGTGATGTCGCGGATCTCGTGCCGCTCGGTCTCGCGGTAGATCCGGACGAGCCGGTTCTCCGCTTTCCCGTACTGGTTGGGTCCGAGGACGATGCCCACGGCTGCTCCTGTCATTCGGTGCCGAACGCCCGGGTCCGGGCGGTGAGGATGGGGTTGGCCTCGGCGACGAGGTCGGTGAAGCGGTGGTTCGCGATCTTCGCGATCTCGATGAGCGCGGCGGCGTGCTCCTGGGTGGGAGAATTCTCCAACCGCTGCAGGCCTTCGCGCAGCAGGGCCTCCCGTCCGCCCGCGTCGCGCACGCACGCGATGAGCGGGAAGCCGAAGCGTTCCCGGTAGGCGGCGGCGAGCCGGCCGAACTCGGTCCGGGACGTCTCGTCGAGGTGGGTGAGCCCGGCGGCCGCCTGGTCGCGGTGCGAGTCGGTGCCGATGTCTGGGCCGTCGTCGTCCCCGAGGTCGGGGTAGGCGGCCATCAACGCCCGCTGCTCGTCGACGGGCGCGGCGAACAGCGCTTCCTGGAACGCGCTGCGCAGGTCGGACGTGTCGCCGAACGGACGGCGGTCGTACGCGCGGGCGGCGATCGGGGTGCTGCCCTGGAACAAACGGTCGAACGTGGCGGCGAACTCGGCGCGGCTCATGGCGTTGACCTGGTCCAGCCGCACCGTCGGGGTACCGGGGGCGCCGGCCACCGCGGGTCCGAAGTCCTTCCCGATGTGGTGGAAGACGATGTTGAGCAGGATCGCGGTGATGCTGCCGAGCGTGATGCCGGAGCCGAGGATGATCTGCGCCCACTCCGGCACCGCCTTGGCGACGTCCGGCTGCGCGGTCACGAACATCGCCAGCCCGACGCTGGACGCGACGATGACGACGTTGCGGTGGTCGTGGAAGTCGACCCGCGACAGCGTCTGGAAGCCCACGACCGCGACCGTCGCGAACATGGCCAGCGCGGCGCCGCCCAGCACGGGGTGCGGGATGCCGGCGACGATCGCGCCGGCCTTCGGCACCAGCCCGATGAGGATCATGATCCCACCGGCAGCAGCGACGACGTAGCGGCTCTTCACCCTGGTCAGGCGCACGAGCCCGACGTTCTCGGCGAAGCAGGTGTAGGGGAAGGAGTTGAGGACACCACCGATCGTCGTGGCCAGGCCGTCGGCCCGCAGTGCCCGCGAGACGTCCTCGCTGCCGACCCGCTTGTCGACGATCTCGCCGGTCGCGAACACGTCACCGGTCGTCTCGACGGCCGTGATCAGCATGACGACGATCATCGAGATGATCGCGGCGACGCTGAACTGCGGCCACCCGAACCAGAACGGGGTGGTCACGCCGAACCACGCGGACTCACCGACGGACGTGAAGTGCGCGTCGCCGAGCGCCCAGGCGACCAGCGTGCCCAGCACCAGCCCGATCAGCACGGCGACCGTGGCCATGAAGCCACGGAAGACCCGCTGGATGAGCACGATGACGGCGAGCGTGCCGAGCGCGTAGGCCAGGTTGCGCGGGTCGGCCGGCTGCGGGTTGCTCCCGCCGCCGACGGCGTCCAGCGCGGCGACGGGCAGCAGCGCGATCCCGATGATCGTGATCACCGAGCCCGTCACGACCGGCGGGAAGAACCTGATCAGCTTCCCGAACACGGGCGCGATGAGGAACGTCGCGAGCCCGGCGACGATCACCGAGCCGTAGATCACCAGCAGGCCCTGGGTGCCGCCGCCGGCGGCCAGGCCGATGGCGATCATCGGCGAGACCGCCGTGAACGTCACGCCCTGCAGCAGCGGCAGCCGCACCCCGACCTTCCAGAACCCCACCGACTGGATGATCGACGCGATGCCGCAGGTGAACAGGTCGGCGTTGATCAGGTGGATGAGGTCCCGCTCGGACAGGCCGATGGCGCCGGCCAGCAGGATGGGCACGATGACCGCGCCGGCGTAGAACGCGAGCACGTGCTGGAAGCCGTAGACGGCGAGCTTGCCGGCGGGCAGCACCTCGTCGACGGGGTGGGGGCGGCGTGAGACGGGACCGCGCACGGGACACCTCTTCGTGGCTCGGGTGGGATCCCGAAGACCCTCCCCGACGGCCGACCGTCCCGGCCAGCCGCGAGACCGACGAGAGCGACGCCGGTCACAGGCGGCCGGTTTGGATGATCCGACGAAGACCCGCTCACGCACACCGTCGTGCGGCCACGCACATGGCGGAACGTGTGCGTGGGCACCTCAGCCTGTGCGTGAGCGGGGGGTCAGCGCGCGTACAGCCCGTCGAGCACCTCGGCGTACCGCTCGTCCACCACCCGGCGCTTCACCTTCAGCGTGGGCGTGAGCTCGCCGCTCTCCACGCTGAGGTCGTGGTCGAGGATGTGGAACTTCTTGATCTGCGCGACCTGGGCGTAGCGCTGGTTCACCTCGTCGAGGACGCCCTGGATGAGCGACCGCACCGACGGGTGGGCCGACAGCGCGGGCAGGTCGGCGGGCAGGTCCTGGGCCGTGGCCCACGGCCCGATCTCCTCGATGTCGAGGGTGATGAGCGCGACGGGGAACGGCCGCCGGTCGCCGTGCATGACGGCCTGGGAGATGAAGCGGCAGCCGCGGAGGTCGTTCTCGATGTTGGCCGGGGTGAGGTTCTTGCCGCCGGCGGTGATGATGATGTCCTTCTTGCGGCCGGTGATCGTCAGGTAGCCGTCCTCGTCGATGCTGCCCAGGTCGCCGCTGCGCAGCCAGCCGTCCACGATGGTCTCGGCGGTGGCCTCCGGGTTGTTCCAGTAGCCGCTGAACAGCTGCGGCCCGCGCATGAGGATCTCGCCGTCGTCGGCGATGCGGACCTCGGCCTCGGGCACCGCGCGCCCGACCGTGCCGATGCGCGTGTGGTCGGGGGTGTTGACGGTGCCGATCGCCGCCGTCTCGGACATGCCGTACCCCTCGAGGACGGGCACGCCGGCGGCGTGGAAGAAGCGCAGGATGTCGACGCCGATCGGCGCCGCCCCCGAGATGGCGACGCGGACCTTCCCGCCGTAGACGGCGCGCACCTTGGAGAACAGCTGCTCCTCGGCCCGGTCGAAGCCGGCCTGCAGCTCGGCCGGCACCGGCTGCCCGGTGCGCTGCAGCTCGCGGACGGCGAGACCGGCGGCCACCGCGCGGTCGCGCAGCTCGTCGGGCACCAGGCCGATGACGCCCGCGTAGACCTTCTCGAAGATCCGCGGGACGGACGGCAGCACCGTCGGCGACACCGCCGCCAGATCACTCATGATCGACTTCGCGCCGCCGCTGCAGTAGGCGACCGCGGCGCCGACGCCGGCCGCGCTGAGCACGATCACCTGCGCGTACACGTGCGCGAGCGGCAGGAACAGGTAGACGACGTCCTCGGCGGTGGTGAAGTCGAGCGCGACGGTGACGCGGCAGCACGCGGTGAGGGCGCGGTGGCTCAGCACGCAGCCCTTCGGCCGTCCCGTGGTGCCGGAGGTGTAGATGATCAGGCCGGGATCGTCGGGCTGCACCGCTGCGACGCGTCGCTCGATCTCCGCGCTGTCGCCGTCGGTGCGCAGCTCGGCCAGCGTCGTGACCCCGGGCGCATCCGGCTCGATGACGAGGACGTACCGCAGGTCCGGCAGTGCCGCCCGCACCTGCTCGACCTTGCCGAGCTGCTCCGCGTTCTCGCAGATCACGGCCACCGCGCCGGAGTTGCCGAGCACCCACTCGCACTCGTCGGCTGAGCTGGACGGGTAGATCGGCACGGTCACGGCGCCGGCCAGCGCGATGCCGAACTCGGCGTGCAGCCACTCGGCGCGGGTCTCGGCGAGCACGCAGACCCGGTCGCCGGGTGCGACGCCGAGCGCCACGAGCCCCAGCGCGATCCCGGTGCCGATGGCGTGCAGCTCGGCGTAGCTGGTGTCCTGCCACGCGCCGTCGCGGAGGATCCGCTGGGCGGGTCGCGCGCCGAACCGGCTGGCCGCGTAGCCGGGCAGGGCGGCGAGCGTGGTGGGCAGCTCGGCGTTCATCGGGCACCTCCGGCGGTTCGGTCTGGCACGGGCGTTGCAGAAGCGCTGGTCAGCAGCTCCTCGATGCCCGACTCGATGCCGCGGGCCAGCACGGCGAGGTCGGGAACGGTGTCGTAGTCGCCGGTCAGCCCGAAGGTGACGGTGCCGTTGTAGGAGAAGATGCCGACGGCCGTGCGCAACGACGCGGCCAGCGGGATGGTGGGCGCGGTGTGCAGCATCTGCCGGCCGGCGAAGTAGACGGGCCGCTGCGGGCCGGGCACGTTCGTCGTGACGGTGTGGAAGCTGGTCTGCGGCAGCTGCATGGCGAGCCGCTGGCCGGCGGCGAGCAGCAGCGGCAGCGCGAAGTCCGACAGCTCGGTGAGCCGGGCACCGGCCACGGCGCCCTTGGAGCGCTTGACGTCGTCCATGGCGGCCCGGACGCGCGCGAGGCGCTCCACGGGGTCGGCCGTGCCCACCGGCAGGTCGACGAAGACGCTCGACACCTTGTTGGCGAAGACCCCCTTCTCCTCGGCGGTGCGGACCGACACCGGCACCATCGAACGGACGATCTGCCCGTCGACGAGCTCGCCGCGGGCGTCGAGCAGGTCCCGGAAGCCGCGGGCGATCGCGGCCAGCACCACGTCGTTGACGGTGCCGCCGAGCCCGGCCCGGACGGCCTTGACGTCGGCGAGCCGGGCGTGCGCCGACGTCCAGCGCCGGTGCGGCCCGTAGCTGCCGTTGAGCGAGGTGGACGCGGGCGGCAGCAGCTTGGGTGCCACGCCGGCGATGGCCCGGGCCGCCTCCACGCCACTGCTGAACGACGACCGCGGCGTGCGCAGGGCGCCGGCGAGCCGGCGCCAGCCCTCGATCGGGCTGACCAGGCCGGCGAGCGCGGCGGTGGCGACCTCGACGGTGGACGGGCCGGGACGCGGCGTCCACGGCGGGGGATCGGCCGGCGGTTCCGGGTTGCGTTCGAGGTCGAACATGAGCGCCATCAGGTCGACGCTCGCCACCCCGTCGACCATGCAGTGGTGGACCTTCGACACGATCGCCCACTGGCCCTCTTCTAGGCCCTCGACGACCCAGATCTCCCACAGCGGGCGGTGCAGGTCGAGGTGCTGCGACATGACGCGCCCGACGAGCGCGTCGAGCTGCGCGCGCCCGCCCGGTGACGGGACGGCGGTGCGGCGCACGTGGTAGGCGAGGTTGAAGTGCTCGTCGTCGACCCAGCCGGGCCTGCCCACGTCGAGCGGCAGGTGGCGGACGACCTGCCGGTAGCGGGGGACGAGCGGGATCTTCGCGGCGAAGCGGCTGAGCAGCTCGTCCTGGCTCGGCGGCGGCCCCTCGAACACCGCGACACCGCCGATGTGCATCGGCGTGTTCGAAGACTCCGCGTAGAGGAAGGCCGCGTCGATCACGCTCATCTGGTCCATCAGCTGGAGCAACCCCTTCGTTGCACAGATCGCCGAGATGTCCGGCTGCGACCGACTATCTGGCTGGGCCCGTGCCATACTGAGACATGTCGGCGTTGTGTATCAAGGGTGAGACGGAGGGTGATGCCGTGTCCGTCCGGCACCCGGCCGATCCCGCACCGCCGCTCGGCCTCCTCCTGACCGAGCCCGCCCGCGGGCTCTGGCGCATGGCCGGGCTCGCCGCGCTCTCGCCCGTGCTGGCCGGCGCACCGCGCGGGGACGCCCACGGCGTGCTCGTGCTGCCCGGACTGATGGCCACCGACGCCAGCACCGTCGCGCTGCGCGGGTTCCTGCGCGGTCTCGGGCACGACGTCGTCGGATGGGCGCTGGGGCGCAACTTCGGACCCACCGCCCGCGCGCTGGACGGGATGCCGGCCGGCCTGGCGCGCCTGGCCGAGCGCACCGGCGGCCCCGTCTCGCTCGTCGGCTGGAGCCTGGGCGGCATCTTCGCCCGCGAGCTGGCCCGGGAGCGTCCCGAGCTGGTCCGGCAGGTCATCACGCTGGGCAGCCCGTTCGCCCTCACCGATCCGCGGCAGAGCTGGGCCGGCGGCACCTACCGCCGGTTCGCCGCCGTCCACGAGCGGGTGCCCACGCGCGCGCAAGTGGCGCGGCCCCTGCCGGTGCCGTCGACGGCCGTGTACTCGCGCCGCGACGGGATCGTCGCCTGGGAGGCGTGCGTGGCGCCGGAGAGCGCGCTGCACCACAACGTCGAGGTGCGGTGCGGGCACCTGGGGTTCGGCGTCGATCCGGCCACGCTCTGGGCGGTGGCCGACCGGCTGGCCACCCCGCCGGGCGAGCAGGAGCGGTTCGTGCCGCCGCCCGCGATCCGGGCGCTGTTCCCGGCATGAGCGCGGCCGTCGCCGACGACATCGGCCGGATGGTGCCAGAGGGCACCAGCGTGCCCGCGACCGTCCCCGTCGACGTGTTCACCGCGGCCCTCGACACGTACGCATCGCGCCGGCGACTCGACATGCAGGCGCTGGCCCGCCAGCTCGGGGTGCCCCGGGCGACGCTCTACCGCAAGGTCGGCAACCGCGAGCAGGTGCTCGACGAGGTGCTGTGGTGGCGCACCCGGCGTGCGCTGGTCGCCGCCGTCCACGAGGCACACGAGCTGCGCGGGATCGCCCGCGTCGTCGCCGTGTTCTCCTCGGTCATGCGGGCCGTGCAGGGCGACGGGTCCCTGCGGGCGCTGCTGGAGGCCGACCCGGAGCTCGGGCTGCGCATCCTGACGGGCACCCGCAGCCGGGTCGCCCGCGGCGTTCTGCGTGCGGTCGAGACGCTGCTGGTGATCGAGGCGGAGCGGGACGAGCTCCACGTCGAGGTCGACGCAGCCACGCTCGCGTTCGCGCTGGTGCGGATCGCGGAGGGGTTCCTCTACGCCGACCTGATCGCCGACCGCACCCCCGACACCGAGCGGGCCGTGCAGCTGGTGGAGGCGCTGCTGCGCGGGCTGGACGCGGCGCGGCGGAGTTGATCAAGCCCGCCGATCAAGCAGGGAAGCGCAGCTCGTTGCGGTCGATCTTGGCGTGCGCCGCGGCGGCCGGGTCGATGCCGCAGACGTCGGCGAACCGCAGCAGGTAGAGCAGCACGTCGGCCAGCTCGTCGCTGACGCGGGCGCGCAGCTCCGCGTTCCAGGCCTGCGGGTCGGCCTCGGCGTCGGTCAGCCACTGCAGCTCGCTCACCAGCTCGCCGACCTCACCGGTGAGGGCCATGAGCAGGTTGCGCGGGGTGTGGAACGGCTCCCACTGCCGGGCCGCGGCGAAGTCGCGCAGCCGGGAGATCAGCTCGTCGAGGTCACCGGGCACGCCGCTCAGGACTCCGCCCCGGTCACCGCCACCAGCCCGGCCGCCGCGATGCCGGCGACGGCGGCGGCCTCGTCGTTCAGCGACGCGTCGCCCGTCACGCCCACCGCGCCCAGCAGCGTGCCGTCCGCGTCACGCACGAACACCCCGCCGGGCACGGAGAGGATCTTGCCGCCGGCCAGGGCGGCGACGGAGGTGAAGAACTCGGGGGAGTCGGCGGCGCGGGCCGCGATCGCCCGGTTCGTCATGCCCAGCGCCAGCACCCCGGACGCCTTGGCGACGGCGAGGTCGGGCCGCAGGAACCCGGAACCGTCCTGGCGCGCCAGCGCGACGATCGCGCCGCCCGGGTCGAGCACGGCCACGGTGAGCGGGTTGAACCCCTGCTCGGTGCCGTGCGCGAGTGCTGCGGTGACGATCGTCTGGGCCTGCGCCAGCGAGATGCTCATGATCGACCTTAACGCCCGGGCAGCTGCACGACCGTGACGAAGAAGTCGTCGATCTGGCGGATCACGTCCATGAAGCTGGAGAAGTCGACGGGCTTGGTGACGTAGGCGTTGGCGTGCAGGTCGTAGCTGCGCAGGATGTCCTCCTCCGCGGCCGACGTCGTGAGCACGACCACCGGGATGGAGCGCAGCGCCGAGTCCGACTTCACCTCGGCGAGCACCTCCCGCCCGTTGACGCGGGGCAGGTTGAGGTCGAGCAGGATCAGCCCCGGCCGGGGCGCGTCGGCGTACTCGCCCTCCTTCCGCAGGAACCGCAGCGCCTCCGCCCCGTCGGACACGACGTGCAGCGGGTTGCGGATCTTGTGGTGCTCGAACGCCTCCTTGGTCATGAGGACGTCGCCCGGGTCGTCCTCGACGAGCAGGACGTGGACGTGTTCTGGCGGCGAGGTCATGGGGCCTCCGGGATCGACGGGGGAGCGGTGGGGAGCGTGAAGCAGAACGTCGAGCCCTCGGGCCCGGTGCGGTCGAGCCAGATCCGGCCGCCGTGGAACTCGACGATCTTCCGGCAGAGTGCCAGGCCGATGCCGGTTCCGGGATAGGCCTCCCGGGAGTGCAGCCGCTGGAAGATCACGAAGATCTTCTCGGCGAAGGCGGGATCGAGGCCGATGCCGTTGTCGGTCACGGCGAACTCCCAGGAGTCGCCGTCGCTGCGCACGCCGACGTGCACGCGGGGCGGGTCGTCGCCGTGGAACTTGATCGCGTTGCCGACGAGGTTCTGCAGCACCGTGGTGAGCAGCGACATCTCGCCGGTGACGGTCGGCAGCGGGTCGTGGGTGACGGTCGCGCCGGTCCGTTCGACGGCGTCGGCGAGGTTGCGCTCGGCGTGCGCGAGCGCGGTCTCCACCGAGATCGTCGTCCAGCTGTCTCGGCCCGTGGTGCGGCCGACGCGGGAGAACGCCAGGAGGTCGTTGATGAGCGCGCTCATGCGCCGAGCACCGTCGACGGCGAAGGCGATGTACTGGTCGGCGCGGTCGTCGAGCTGCCCGGCGTAGCGCTTGGCCAGCAGCTCGCAGAACGCCGACACCTTCCGCAGCGGCTCCTGCAGGTCGTGGCTCGCGACGTAGGCGAACTGCTCGAGGTCCGAGTTGGAGCGGGCCAGCTCCGCGGCCTGCGCGTCGAGCTGGGCGTTGAGCTCCCGCACGGTGGCCAGCTCGCCGGCGATGCGCCGTCGCATGTCGTCGACCGCGCCCCCGAGCTGTTCGAGCTCGCGCGGCCCGTCGACCTCGACGGGCCGGTCGAACTCGCCGCGCTCGACGGCGTTGACCGCGACCTCGAGCGAGCTGATCGGGCGCAGGATCACCCGGCGCGCCCACACCCACGTCCCCAGGAACAACGCCACCAAGAGGCCGGCGATGACCGCGCCCATCACGGCCATCCACCTGATGGCCCCGTCGAGTGCCGCCCGCCCGGCCGCGCGGTCGTCCTGCAGCCGGGCCAGCTCGGTGTCGAGTGCGCCGCGCACCTGGTCGAAGAGGGTCTTGCCGAGGGCCGGTTCGACCGGTGCACGGCCCGCCGCCGCGGCGGCGATGCTCGGCTCGGCGTAGTCGCGCTGCCAGGTGCGGGCCCGGTCCAGCACGGCGTCCAGATCGGCGTTCAGCTGCGGTCCGCCGTCGTCCCCGGTGGACTCGATCGCCGCGCGCAGGTCGGTGACGGCGCGGTCCTGCGCGGCGCGGCCGTCCCGGTAGGGGGCGGCGAAGTCCGGATCGTGGGTGGCCAGGTAGCCGCGGACGCCGCTCTCCTGGTCGACGAGGGCCGCCCCGAGCTGCTGGGCCGCGATCAGCGCGGGTCCGGCGCGGGCGACGAGCGCGTCGCGGGCGTTGTCGAGCCGCAGCAGCGCCAGCACCCCCAGCGTGGCCGTGGCCACCAGCCCGACCGCGCCGAGCCCGGCGACGATGCGGAACCAGCGGCGCAGCGACCAGTGGTTGCGTGAACCCGTCGGCCGCCTGCTCATGTTCCCCCTGCTGGGCCGGGGTGGCTGAGCAGGACGACGGCGATGTCGTCGTCGTGCGTGAGCGTCGAGCCCGCCACCTTCGCCAGCAGCTCGTCGAGCACCTCGCCCAGATCGGGGTTCTCGGTGAGGGAACCGCCGGGCAGCAGCTCGCACAGCCCGTCCACCCACAGCTGGTCACCGTCGGGCGTGGCGCGACCCTCGATCAGCCCGTCGGTGTAGAGGAGCAGGTCCCAGCGCGGCCCGAGCGGCACCTCGACGGCCGTCCAGGACAGCTCGGCGACCACGCCGAGCGGCAGCTGCGGGGTGAGCTCCACCTCGTGCCAGCCACCGTCGTCGGTGCGCATCACCGCAGGTGGATGGCCGGCCGACCACAGGAGCGCGCTCTTCCGGCCAGGGGCGATGCGCACCATCATCGCCGTCGCGAACAGGTACGCCTGGTGCCGCTCGTTGACGAGCACCTCGTGCAGGGTCGGCAGGATCTGCTCGGCCGGGTGCCCGGCGAGCACCAGGGTGCGCCACGCGATCCGCAGTGCGACGCCGAGCGCGGCCTCGTCGGCCCCGTGCCCGCACACGTCACCGATGAGGACCCAGACCGACCCGTCCGCCACCTGGACGGCGTCGTAGAAGTCACCGCCCAGCAGGAGCCGGGCCCCGCCGGGCAGGTAGCGGGCCGCGTACCCGATCGCGGACGGGTCCAGCAGCGGCGCGGGCAGCAGGCCGCGCGACAGGCGCAGGTTCTCCGCGGCGAGCAGGTTGGCCTGCGCCAGCTCGCGGGTGACCTGGTCGGCGCGGTGCCGGTGCACGGCGTAGCGCACGGCCCGTTCCAGTGTCGGCCCGTCGATGCGGCCCTTCACCAGGTAGTCCTGTGCTCCCGCAGCCACGGCGGCCAGACCGTGGGCGCGGTCGGCGAACCCGGTGAGGACGACGACGGCGCCCGCCCCGCGGGCCCGCATGCGGACGAGGCCATCGAGGCCGTCGCTGTCGGGCAGGACCATGTCGAGCAGCACGCAGTCGACGTCGGGGGACCACCGGGCCTCGGCCTCGGCAAGGGAGCCGGCACGGACCAGCTCCACCGCCTGTCCGGCGTCGGTCAGCAGCTCGTGCACCAGCAAGGCGTCACCCTCGTCGTCCTCGACGAGCAGCACCCGCAGCGGGGTCTGCTCGAACTCCGCGTCCGCGGAGGTCGCATCGGCGCTCATGACGTCTGCATCGCTCTTCTCGGACGGCAAGGGCGGGGGAACCCGTCCGACGCAGTGTGGCGGCTCGTTGCTGAACCGGCCCGGTGACGCAACCTACCAGCGCCGTCCGACGCGGACGGTCACACGCCCGCGGTGTCCTTCGCTCCCGCCGGGCCCACGGGCACGGGCGGCGGCACGAGCGCGCTGCCCCCGCCTCCACCCCCGCCGGACTCGTCGACGGTGATCTGGACCGCGCTGCCCGGATCGACCTTGGTGCCGGCCAGCGGCTGCTGCCCGGTGACCTCGCCGGACCTGGCCGGCCCGGTGATCGGGTCCAGCGCGACGCCGGCTGCGGCGGCGAGCCTGGTCGCGTCGATCATGTCCAGCCCGACCAGCGCCGGGACCAGCACCTTCTCCCGATGCTCCACGGCATCCTCCCTCTGCCCGCCGGGTGGCGGGCGCGGATCGTTCGCACGGGGGGTACCCCGTCGCGGCCCCGCCCATCCCTTGACCTGCACTCGACTCGAGGTGTGACGGTGGCCGTCATGACGAACGTGAGCAGCGGGTTCGCCGACCTGGGCCGGCTGATGACCCGCATGACGGGTGACGAGAAGCACGGGCCCAGCGCCACCTCCACCCGCGACGTCCTGTGGGTGCTCTTCGACCGCGTGCTCCGGGTGGACCCGCAGCGGCTCGACGACCCCGACCGCGACCGGTTCCTGCTGTCGAAGGGGCACGGGCCGATGGCGTACTACGCGGTGCTCGCCGCGAAGGGGTTCCTCGACCCGGCGGCGCTCGACGGGTTCGGCGGGTACCACTCGCTGCTCGGCCACCACCCCGACCGGACGCTGGTGCCGGGCGTGGAGATCGGGGCCGGGTCGCTCGGGCACGGGCTCGGGCTCGCCGTCGGTACCGCGCTCGGCCTGCGGATCGCCGGGCGGAACGCGCGGGTCGTGGTGCTCGTCGGCGACGCGGAGCTCGACGAGGGCAGCAACGTCGAGGCCATCCAGTTCGCCGGTCGCGCCGGCCTGGACCGGCTGACCGCCGTCGTCGTCGACAACGACTCCTCGACGACCGGGTGGCCCGGCGGTGTCGCCGCCCGGTTCGCCGTCGAAGGCTGGTCGACGGTCGACGTCGACGGGCGCGACCACGACGCGCTGGAGCGCGCGTTCGCGGCCGGGAGCGGCGACCGGCCGCACGCCGTCGTCGCGCACGTCGAACGGAAGGACTCCTGATGACCACCACGCTCAGCCGCACCGTCGAGGACCAGCGGCAGCGCTTCTACCGCCTGCTGCCCGACCTCCTCGCCGACGATCCGCGGGCCGTCGCCGTGTTCGCCGTCGTCGGGCTCGGCCACCTCGATCCCGCCGCCGTCGCGCCGGTGCGCGACCGCGTGATCGACGTCGGGATCCGCGAGCAGCTGCTGATCGGGGCGGCCGGCGGGCTGGCGCTGACCGGGCTGCGCCCGATCGTGCACACGTTCGCGCCGTTCCTCGTCGAGCGACCGTTCGAGCAGGTCAAACTCGACCTGGGACATCAGGGCGTCGGTGCCGTGCTGGTCAGCTCCGGCGGGTCGCACGACTGGCCGGCCGGCGGCGAGACGCACATGGGACGCCGCGACGTCGCCCTGCTCGACACGCTCGACGGCTGGACGGTGCACGTGCCCGGCCACCCGGACGAGGCCGAGGCGCTGCTGCGCGCTGCGCTGCCCGGGAACGACCGCGTCTACCTGCGGCTGTCGGCGCAGTCGAACGCGGTGGCCCGGCTCGCGACGGACGGGCGGATGCAGGTGCTGCGCCGCGGCTTCGGGCCGACGGTGATCGCCGTCGGCCCGCTCGCCGACCGGGTGCTGGAGGCCACCGCCGACCTCGACGTCACCGTGCTCTACGCGACCACCGTGCGCCCGTTCGACGCCGCGACGCTGCGGGCCACCCTCGGCGAACCCGACGTCGTGCTCGTGGAGCCGTACCTGCGCGACACGTCCGCCGCCGAGGTGTCGCGGGCGCTGCGCGGCACGCGGCACCGCGTCCTCGGACTCGGGCCGGGCCCGGCGGAGCTGCGTCGCTACGGCACCGTCGACGAGCACGACGCCGCCCACGGCCTCGACGTCGCCGGTCTCCGGCACGCCGTCACCAGCTTCGTCAGGGGGTGACCCAGGCGCCCGACACGCCCGGGTGCTACCAGCGGTACGCGCAGGTCAGCAAGGATGTCATCATGGCCCCCGTCGGTACGTGATACGAGGGGGTACGGGTATTGGTGGTCGAGCCCCAGGTGATGCGTGCCCGCCTCGTCGAAGGTGCGATCCGGCTGGTCGACGAGCACGGCGCCGAGGGCTTGCAGGTGCGCAAGCTCGCGGCGGCGGTGGGGACGTCGACGATGGCCGTCTACACCTACTTCTCGGGGATGCCCGGCGTCCTCGCCGCGGTGCGGGCCGAGGGCTACCGGCGGGTGACCGCCAGGGTGAGCGCCGTCCCGCCGTCCGACGATCCCGTGGCCGACGTCGTGAGCGGGGCGCTCGCCTACCGGCAGGCCGCCGTGGACGGGCCGCACCTGTTCGCGCTCGCCTTCGCCCGCGCCTCGCCGACCGACGTCAGCCTGGAAGGGGAGCGCACCGCCGCGGAGGAGGGCCGCGCCGGGTTCGGTGTGCTGCGCACCGTCGTCCGGCGGGCCATCGACGCCGGCCGCTTCACCGTCGTCGACGTCCGCTCGGCCGCGACGCAGCTGTGGTGCTCGCACCACGGCGTCGTGGTGCTGGAGATGTCCGGCTTCCTGCGCGCGGACCCCGGATACGCGGTGTCCGAGGTGCTGCTGCCGCAGACCGTCAGCCTGGCCGTCGGCTTCGGTGACGACCCGGCGGCCGCCCGCCGCTCGGCCGAGCTGGGCCTCCGCAACTGGGAGCGGTTCGCCGCTGCCCAGTGACCGCAATTCGCAGTTCTTGGCAATTGATTCAGAGGTTTGCCATTTCCCGTTCTCTCGGGTGACCATTGTCGGCGTGCACGACAATGGCCGGAAATTGCTCCCGCACTCGCACGACAGCGCTGCATCGATCGACGCGGCACTGGAAGGCAGCGCGGACGGGATCCGCGCGCTGAAGATCAGCCTGATCGCACTGCTGGTCACAGCCCTGCTGCAGGCGGTCGTCGTCGTGCTCACCAGCTCGGTCGCGCTGCTGGCCGACACGATCCACAACGTCTCCGACGCGCTCACATCGGTGCCGCTGTGGATCGCGTTCGTGCTCGGCCGGAAGGTCCCGACCCGTCGCTACACCTACGGGTACGGGCGGGCCGAGGATCTGGCCGGGGTGTTCGTCGTCGCCATGATCGCGCTGTCCGCTCTCGTCGCCGGGTACGAATCGGTGCACCGGTTGTTCGCGCCGGCGCCGGTCACGAACGTGGGCGTGCTCGTCGCGGCCGGCCTGATCGGTTTCGCCGGCAACGAGCTCGTCGCCGGCTACCGGATCCGGGTCGGCCGCCGCATCGGGTCGGCCGCGCTCGTCGCCGACGGGCTGCACGCGCGCACCGACGGGTTCACCTCGCTCGCCGTCGTCGCGGGCGCGCTCGGCGTCGCGGCCGGGTTCCCGGCGGCCGACCCGATCGTCGGGATCCTCATCACCGTCGCGATCCTGGTCGTGCTGCGCGGCGCCGCCCGCGACATCGGCCGGCGGCTCATGGACGCCGTCGAGCCCGAGACCGTCGACCTCGCCGAACGCGTCCTGCGCGACGTCGCCGGCGTGCGCGACGTCGAGACCCTGCGCATGCGCTGGACCGGGCACCGCCTCCGCGCCGAGACAGCCGTCCTCGTCGACCGGGACATCTCGGCCGTCGCAGCGCACGCCATCGCGGATGCGGCCAGGCACGCGCTGCTGCACGAGGTGCCCCGCATGGCCGACGCGCTGGTGCAGACGAGCCCGGCCCACCCGTAGCGACGTCACACAGCGCGCGGCCGCCGCACACACCGCCCAACCCTGTGTGAGGCGGCCGCAACCTGTGTGACGTCGGCGTTCGGGCCCGCGCGGCGGGCTGCGCTGCGATCATGGCGCCATGGTCGTCACCATCACCGCCGCTGCCCGGCGGGTCACGTCGCTGCACGCGTGCTGCGCCGTGCTGGTGGCCGTCATCCTGGCCCGGCCCCTGCTCGTCACCGCGGTGGACGCGCCCGGCGTGCGGACGGCGGCGACGGTGTTCGTGGCGGTGTGCGTGCAGGCGCTGCCGTTCCTCGTGCTGGGGGTGGTGGTGTCCGGGGCGATCGCGGCGTTCGTCCCGGCCCGTGCCGTGGAGCGGCTGCTGCCGGGGCGGGCCGCGGTGCCGGCAGCGGGGGTGGCCGGGCTGCTGCTGCCGGGGTGCGAGTGCGCGTCGGTGCCGGTGGCGCGGCGCATGATCGGTCGCGGCGTGCCCGACGCCGCCGCGCTGACGTTCCTGCTCGCGGCACCGGCGATCAACCCCGTGGTGCTGGTGGCGACCGCGGTCGCGTTCCCCGGGGAGCCGCTGGTGGTGCTCGCCCGCGGCATCGCGTCCTTCGCCACCGCGTGCGTGATGGGACTGCTCTGGCAGCGTCGGGGTCGGCCCGAGTGGATCGCGGCCCGGGTCCGCGCTCCGGTCGCGGACGCCGGCGCCCCGCGGTGGGTCGTGTTCGCGGAGACGGCGCGGCACGACCTGGTCTCGGCCGGCGGGTTCCTGGTGGTCGGTGGGCTCGCGGCCGCGGTGTTCGCCGTGGCCGTCCCGGCATCGTGGACGGCGGCGCTGGGCCGCGACCTCGTGCTCGCGATCGCGGTCATGGCGGTGCTGGCGGTGGTGCTGGCGCTGTGCAGCGAGGCCGACGCGTTCGTCGTCGCGTCGATGAGCACGGTGCCGCTCACGGCCCGGCTCGCGTTCCTCGTCGTCGGCCCGGCGGTCGACGTCAAGCTGATCGCGCTGCAGGCCGGCACGTTCGGTCGCGCGTTCGCCCTGCGGTTCGCCCCGGCCACGCTCGCCGTCGCGGTGCTGTGCGCGACCGTGACCAGCCTCCTCCTGCTGGGGACGCGGTGACAGCACGGTGAACCGGCAGACCCAGCACGTCCTGCTCGCCCTGCTCGGCGGCGCGCTGCTGCGCATCGCCGCCGACGACACGTTCCTGCGCTACGTGCGACCCGGGCACCGCCCGCTGCTCGTCGCAGCGGGTGCCGTGATGGTGGTGCTGGCCGGCGTCGCGGCGATCCGCGATCTCCGCGCGCGCGTCACGGAGAGCCACGACCACGGTGCAGCACCCTGGCTGCTGCTCCTGCCGGTGCTGGCGATGGCCGTGGTCGCGCCGCCGGCGCTGGGCGCCGACGCCGTCGCACGCGCCGGCCCGGTCGACGCGTCCGCCATGGCGTTGCCGCCGCTGCCCGCCGACCCCGTGGTGGAGCTGGGGCTGGGGGAGTTCGTGCAGCGCGCGGTGTGGGACGCCGGCGGCACGGTCGTCGGGCGCCAGGTGGCGCTGACCGGGTTCGCCGTGCCCCGCGCCGACGGGTTCGAGCTGGCCCGCCTGACGATCCGGTGCTGCGCGGCCGACGCGCGGGTGCACCGCGTCCGCCTGGAGCCTGCGCCGGGCGCCGCGGCGGACACCTGGCTGCGGGTCGAGGGCAGGCTGCGGCCCGGTCCTCACCCGGACGGAGTACCCACGATCGAGGTGACCAGCGCCGACCGAGTGGCGCCGCCCCGGGACCCCTACGAATACTGACCCCCCACTGCCGGCGGTGACCACGTACGGTAATGATTGTCGTTATCGGAGCCGCTCGGGAACGGGAGAGTTCGGGATGATCGCAGGGCTGGTCGGGAAGGCTGCCGGCTTCGTCGTCGGCGGGTTGGCCGGGGCAGTCGCCTACGACGGGGTGAAGCGGATCGTCCGCAGCAACGCCGTGCGCGACGGCGCCGTGACCGTCACCTCGTGGGGCCTGCGCGGCGCGCGGGTCGTCGAGACCGGCGCCGAGCGGGCGCGGCTGGGCGTCGCCGACATCGTGAGCGAGGCCCGCGGGCGCCTCGGTGAGCAAGCGTCGCCGCCCGCCGGGTCCGGGCACGGCCACCAGCACTGATGGCGTTCCAGGCGACCCGCGACGGGCTCGCCCCCGAGATCGCGAGCGAGCCGCCGGCGGTTGCGCTGCACCTGCGCTCCGACGCGGCCGGCCGGATCCGCTACGAGGCCCCCGCGCTCGTCGGCAGGGTCGCGCACGCGGTGGCCGTGGAGGACGCGCTCGACGTGGTGCCGCACGTCCGGCAGGCGCACGCCTACCCGCGCAGCGGCAGCGTCGTGGTCTGGTGCGATCCGGCACGGGTCGACCGGCGCGCGCTGGTCGCCGCGATCGAACGGGTGCTGCGCCGACCGGCCCCGGTGCCGTCGCGCACCCCTCGCTCGGCCGATTCGAGCACGGGCGACCTGGTGCGGCTGGCCGTCGGCGGGGTCGCGCTGGCCGCGCTGGGCATCCGCCGCTACGGGCTGCGCCGCCCGCCGATGCTCGGTCCCGGCAGCCGCACGGTCGCCACCGGCGTCACGATCTTCACCGGTTACCCGTTCCTGCGCGGTGCCCTGCGCAGCGCCTCCGGGACGGACGCGCTCGTGTCCGTCGCGACGATCGCGAGCCTCGTGCTGCGGGAGAACGTCGTCGCGCTGACCGTGCTCTGGCTGCTCAACATCGGCGAGTACCTGCAGGACATCACGCTGCGACGCAGCCGGCGCGCCATCTCCGAGCTGCTCGCGGGCACCCGCACGAGGATCTGGACCCGGCTGGCCGACGGCACCGAGCTGGAGATCGACATCGACCAACTGCGCGTCGGCGACGAGGTGGTGCTGCACGACCACGACGTCCTCCCGGTGGACGGCGTCGTCGTCGCGGGCGACGGCGTGGTCGACCAGGCCGCGATCACCGGCGAGCAGCTGCCCGTCGCCATCGGCACCGGGGTCGCGGTGCCGGCCGGCTCGGTGCTGCTGCGCGGCCGGCTCGTGGTGCGGGCCACCGCCGTCGGCTCCGACACCGCCATCGGGCGGATCATCGCCCGCGTCGAGGAGGCCCAGCACGACCGCGCGCCGATCCAGACGGTCGGCGAGCGGTTCTCGCGGCGGTTCGTGCCGGCGTCGTTCGCGCTGGCCGGGCTCACCCTGCTCTTCACGCGGGACGTGCGGCGGGCCATGACGATGCTGCTGGTCGCCTGCCCGTGCGCCGTCGGGCTGGCGACGCCGACGGCGATCAGCGCGGCCATCGGCAACGGCGCGCGTCGCGGGGTGCTGATCAAGGGCGGGGCGCACCTGGAGGCCGCCGGCCGCGTCGACGCCATCGTCTTCGACAAAACCGGCACCCTCACCCTGGGCCGCCCGGTCGTCACCAACGTGGTGGCGTTCCGCGACGACTGGACGCCCGAGCAGGTGCTCGCGCACGCCGCGAGCGGCGAGATCCACTCGCGGCACCCGCTGGCCCAGGCCGTGATCCGCTCGACGGAGGAGCGGCACATCGCGATCCCGCCGCACGAGGAGTGCGAGGTGCTCCTCGGGCAGGGCATGCGCGTCTCGGCCGACGGGCGCACGCTGCTCATCGGCAGCCGCGAGCTGCTCGCCCAGGAGGGCGTGCGCATCGGGCGCGACGCCGCCGGCTGGGTGCGCAAGCTGCAGCGCGCCGCCGAGACGCCGCTGCTGCTCGCCGTCGACGGGCAGCTCGTCGGGCTCGTCTCGCTGCGCGACACGGTCCGCCCGGAGTCGCGCGCCGTGCTCGACGCGCTGCGCGCCGACGGCGTCCGCCGGATCGTGCTGCTCACCGGCGACCACCCGGACACCGCCGCCGCCGTCGCCGCGGAGCTGGGCATCGACGAGTTCCACGCCCGCGTGCTGCCGGAGCAGAAGCAGGACCTCGTGCGGACCCTGCAGACCGCGGGGCACACCGTCGCCGTCGTCGGCGACGGCACCAACGACGCGCCTGCACTCGCGCTCGCCGACATCGGCATCGCCATGGGCGTCGGCGGCACCGATGTCGCCGTCGAGACCGCCGACGTGGCCCTCGCCGGCGACGACCTGCGCGCACTGCTCGTGCTGCGCGACCTCGGCCGGCGCAGCATCGGGCTCGTCCGCCAGAACTACGGCATGTCGATCGCGGTCAACGCCGCCGGGCTGCTCGTCTCCGCGGGCGGCGCGCTGAGCCCGGTGGTGGCCGCGATCCTGCACAACGCCTCGTCCGTCGCGGTGGTGGCCAACAGCTCCCGCCTCATCCGCCACGACCTGCCGCCGCGACCGCGGTAGGTCGCTCCTCCTCCGCCTCGACCTGGCCCTGCGCCATCAGCTCGGCCGCGAGGCCGTCCGGCGTGAGCGTCACCGGCCCTCCTCCGCGTCGGACCCTGCGCTGTCCGTGACGCGCTGCGTGTCCTCGCACGGGTCGGTGTGCCACCAGCCGAACGGGTCCGGCAGCTCCTGCCACGCGTCGGCTCACTTGGCGACCTCGGCGTCGTCGAGGAGCGCCCCGTGCAGCGCGGCGCGGATGGCGGCCGGGTCGGCGTCGCAGGTCAGGACGGTGAGCTCCTGCATGCGGTCGGCCCAGCGCGGGTGCCAGTGCAGGGCGGCCGCGGCCCGGCGCTCCGGTTCGGCGTGTCGCCAGGCGTCGTCGTCGGTGTCGAGCCACGTGCCGGCGTGCCCGATCTGCAGCCCGCCGCCCGCCGACTCCAGCCACAGCACGTCCGCGGGACGGGTGGCGAGCCAGATCCGGCCGCGCGCCCGGACGACGCCGTCGAGCAGGTGGTCGAGCGCCGCGTGCAGGCGCTCCGGGTGGAACGGTCGCCGGGCCGTGATCAGGGAGAGCGCGACGTCGGCGACGCCGGAGAGCGGCGGCTCGCCGGTGAGCAGCGGCGCGTGGACGGGGTCGGGCCGGCCGCGTCGGGCACCGGCGGGCAGGTGGCGCAGCAGCAGCTGCTCGTCCAGCTCGGTAGCGAGGACGGCGCGCGGGGCGAGCCGCGCGAGCGCGGCCTCGGTACGCAGGAGCTCCCACGCGCCGGCGCCCACGGGATCGACCACGAGGACGTCGGCGTACTCGGCCTGCTCCACGACGAGCTGCGCGACCGTGCGCTCGTCGTCGGGGACGCCGGCGAGGTCGGGCCGGTCCGCGACGTCGATCGTGCCGGTGGCGTCGGCCAGCCACGTGCCGCCGTCGAGGCAGGCCACGACGCCGAGCAGGTCGACGGTGCCGGTCTCCGGGCCGGTGACCGGGCCGGGGCCGCTCACGACGTGGAGCAGCGCGAAGCACACCTGCTCCGGCGTGAGGGCGGGGTCGAGGTGCAGCACCACGAGATCGACGTCCGGTCGGGCGCCGAGCGCGCGCACGACGGGCAGCACGTCCTCGCGCAGGGTGCAGCTGACGCAGCCGTGGTCGAGGCGGACGAGCGTGGTCTCGTCGCTGCCGGCGTGCCGGATCCGGCGGCGCAGGGCGCCGGTCGCGACCTCGCGCAGGTCGTGCTGCACGACCGCGGTTCTCGGCCGCAGCGCGCGCACGGCGGCGATCACCCGCTCGGCTCCGGCGGTGTGGGTTCCGGTGAGGACGACCAGATCGGTGCGGCGCGACATGCCGTGTACTCTAAATGAAAATGAAAGTCGTTAACGAGAGGGGAGTGCCGTGGCGCGCTCGACCGAGGTACGGCCGATCGTCAAGCTCCGGTCCACCGCCGGAACCGGGTTCACGTACGTGACCCGCAAGAACCGCCGCAACGACCCCGACCGGCTCGTCCTGCGCAAGTACGACCCGGTCGCCCGCCGCCACGTCGAGTTCCGGGAGGAGCGCTGATGGCCAAGCGGAGCAAGATCGCCGCGAACGAGCGCCGCCGCGCCGTCGTCGCGCGGTACGCCGAACGGCGGGCCGAGCTCAAGCGGATCGTCGCCCGCCCGTCGACCCCCGACGACGAGCGCGCGGCCGCGTGGGCGGAGCTGCGCCGCCAGCCGCGCGACGCGAGCGCGGTGCGGGTGCGCAACCGCGACTCCGTCGACGGCCGCCCGCGCGGGTACCTGCGCAAGTTCGGCGTCTCGCGGGTGCGGCTGCGCGAGCTCGTCCACGACGGGGCGCTGCCGGGCGTGCGGAAGTCGAGCTGGTGACGGAGCCCGGCTGATCGACGTCGCCTTCCTGCGGCTTCGCCGCCGTCAGATCTGGGGCGTGAGCGTGCTCAACGCCTTCGACCCGCCGACGGCGACGGCGAGGTCGGCCAGCGCCGCGCCGTGCGCCGCAGCCAGCGCCGCGTTCGCCTCGGTGAGCTCGGTGCGGCTGGAGTAGGCAGCGTGGTCGAAGTACAGGCCGGGGGAGAGCACCTGCACCGCGAAGAAGCTCGCCAGCACGTTGCGCAGGTCGTTCGCGGCGAGGAAGTGGTGGCCGCTCGCCCCGGTGAGCACGGTGGCCGCGACGGTGCCCCGCAGTGGGTCGGTCTGCTCGCCCCACTTGCCGCGCTCGGTGCGTTCCAGCAGGTCCTTGAGCTGCGCGCTGTACGTGGCGCGGAAGACCGGGCTGCCGAACACCACGCCGTCGGCCGCGGCGATGGCGGCGACCGCCTCCTCGGTGGTCACCTGCGACAGCTCGAGCAGCTCGGTGCGCTCGGCGCCCGTGCCGGCGAGCACCGCGGCGATCGCCGTGCTGGTGCGCCCGCCGGGCTCGGGCCCGCCGGAGATCCCGATGATCGAGAGCGTCATTCCCCTGCCTCCGGTCCGGCGGCCGCCGTGTACTGGCCGCGGTAGTACAGCAACGGCAACCGACTCGCGTCGGCACCGAGATCGACGACCTGGCCGATCGCGATCGTGTGGTCGCCGCCGTCGTGCTCGGCCCACAGCGTGCAGTCGATCCAGGCGCTCACGCCGTCGAGCAGCGGGGAGCCCGACGGCGCGGGCCGCCACCCGACGCCGGCGAACTTGTCGACGCCCGAGCGCGCGAACCCGACGCTGATGTCCTGGTGCTCGACGGCCAGCACGTTCACGCAGAACGTGCCGACCTCGCGGATCCGCGGCCACGTGGTGGACGTGCGGGCGGGGGAGAAGCTGACCAGCGGCGGATCGAGCGACAGCGAGGTGAAGGACTGACAGGTGAAGCCGAGCGGGCCGTCCGGGCCGGCTGCCGTGACCACGACGATCCCGGTGACGAAATGACCGAGCACCTCGCGCATCACCGCCGGCGAGACCGGGCCGGGCGGTGCACTTCCCGTCATGCCCTGACCCTAGGCGGGCCGCGCTGCCCCCACCAATCGGCCGTGGCGCCCACCACAGACCCGACGTGGATCCGGTCGAACCGATCGGCGGGACACGCGGACCCTTCACCGTGGGCTGACGCACGGCTACGGACGGATATGAATAACATTGTCCGGTCGGTCCGGGGGGCGTGGGAGCCCGACCCCGGGTCCGGCGCCACACGGGAGGGCCGCCGCGCACGCGGTGGCCCTCCTCACCGCTGACGTCGGATCAGCTCGCGTAGGCGCGGAGCCGATCGGCGCGCTCGCCGATGCGCAGCTTCGCCATGACCTCGCGCTCGATCTGGCGCACCCGCTCGCGGGACAGCCCGAAGCGGCGGCCGATCTGGTCGAGGGTGCGCGGCTGCCCGTCGTCGAGGCCGTAGCGCATGCGGATGACCAGCTGCTCGCGGTCCTCCAGCGTGGCCAGCACCCGGCGCAGGTCGTCCTGCAGCAGGTGCGAGATGACGGCCGTCTCGGCGTCGGTGGCCTCGCCGTCCTCGATGAAGTCGCCGAGCGGGGCCTCCTCGTCGGAGCCCACCGGCATGTCGAGGCTCACCGGGTCGCGGGCGTGGTCGAGCAGGTCGGCGATCTTCTCCTCGGGGATGCCGGACTCGGCGGCCAGCTCCTCGTGGGTGGCGTCGCGGCCCAGCTTCTGGTGCAGGTCGCGCTTGATCCGCGCCAGCTTGTTGACCTGCTCCACGAGGTGGACGGGCAGCCGGATCGTGCGGGCCTGGTCGGCCATGCCGCGGGTGATCGCCTGGCGGATCCACCACGTGGCGTACGTGGAGAACTTGAAGCCCTTGGCGTAGTCGAACTTCTCGACCGCGCGGATCAGGCCCAGGTTGCCCTCCTGGATGAGGTCCAGCAGCGGCATGCCGCGGCCGGTGTAGCGCTTGGCCAGCGAGACGACCAGCCGGAGGTTTGCCTCGAGCAGGTGGTTGCGGGCGCGGCTGCCGTCGCGCACGACGGCGCGCAGGTCGCGGGCGTACTCGCGGTCGAGGGTGGTGCCCTCGGCGGCCGCGGTCTCCAGCACGTGCTGGGCGAAGACGCCCGCCTCGATCCGCTTGGCCAGCTCCACCTCCTGGGCGGCGGTGAGCAGGGCCGTCTTGCCGATGCCGTTCAGGTACACGCGCACCAGGTCCGCTGCGGGGCTCTGGGCGTCGAGCTCGTCTGCGGTCAGCTCCGGGCGGGTGTCGACAGCGTCGGTGGCGCTGTCGACCTCGGACTCGGTACGCTGAGCCGGAATGGTCGCGCGGGCCGTCCGGGTGGGCCGGTCGGTCTGGGTGACTGTCATGTGGATGCGTTCCTCCCCTGGCTGGCTCGATGGGATGGCGGTGGCGGCCGCCTCGCACCGGGCCTTCATGGGGTAGAACGCACCCCTCCCGCCGATCGTTCCCGTTCGCCCCATCCGGGCTGCCGTGGTCTCAGTTACCCCTCAGGCGCGGGGATACTCCCTGGTCGGTGCGTCATCATGGGGACATGACGCAGCTCACCGAACCGTCGACGCCGGTGGCGTCCGGGTTCTCGGCCGCGTCGGTGCTGGACATGGTGGATCCCGGTGGGTTGCTCGACGCGGTCGCCGCCGCCGGGCGAGCCGCGCTGTTCGACCCGGCCGTCGTGGCCCGCGGGGTCACCGGCCTGGCCGCGGGCACGGTGAGCGCCGTCACGGCGGCGGTGGTGCGGGCCGCGGGCGGCAGCGCCGACGGGCCGGTCGAGCTGCCCGGCTCGACGCGCTACGCCGATCCGGCGTGGCAGCGCAACGCGCTCTGCTTCCTGCTGCGCCAGGAGCACGCGCTGCTGGCCAGGGCGCTGGCGGGCGTCACGGCCGAGCTGGACCTCCCGCCGCGCACGCGGGCCAAGGTGGCGTTCCTGCAGATGCATCTGCTCGCCGCGGCCGAGCCGGCGCACTGGCCCCTGACCAATCCCGTCGTCTTGCGGAAGGCACTGGAGACCGGCGGCGCCTCGGTGCTGCGCGGGGCCCGCAACGCCGTGCGTGACCTGCTCGTCGACGGTGGACCGCGACAGGTCGCCTCGGACCGGTTCACGATCGGCACCGACCTGGCGGCCACCCCCGGCTCGGTCGTGTTCCGCAACCGGCTGATCGAGCTGATCCAGTACGCGCCGCAGACCGGACGGGTGCATGCGGTGCCGATGCTGTTCTCGCCGCCGTGGATCAACAAGTACTACGTGATGGACCTGGCGCCCGGCCGCAGCCTCGTGGAACGGGCGGTGCGGTCCGGCCACAGCGTCTTCATGATCAGCTACCGGAACCCGGGCGCGGAGCTCGCCGGTCTGACGCTGAGCGACTACCTGGCGGAAGGCCCGCTCGCGGCGCTCGACGTCGTCGCCGACATCACCGGCGCCGAGCGCGTCGACCTGGTGGCGCTGTGCCTGGGCGGCACCCTGGCCGCCGCGACCGCCGCCTGGTGCGCCGCCCGTGGTGCCCAGCGCGTCCACTCGCTGACCCTGCTCAACACCCTGCTCGACTACACCGATCCCGGGATGCTCGGCGTGTTCACCGACGCCGACGCCGTCGACCGCCTGGACCGCGCCATGCACGCCACCGGCTACCTGCCCGGCACCCGGATGAAGGCCACGTTCGACGCGCTGCGCCCCGCCGAGCTCGTGTGGGGGCCGATCGTCTCCGGCTGGCTGCTCGGTGAGGACCCACCGGCGTTCGACCTGCTCGCGTGGAACGCCGACTCCACCCGCATGCCGGCCACCATGCACGCCGAGTACCTGCGCGAGCTCTACGTCGGCAACCGGCTGGCCGCCGGCACGCTCACCCTCGGCGGGCGGCGGCTGGACCTCGGCGCGGTTCGCGTCCCGGCGTACGTCGTCAGCGCGGAGGGCGACCACATCGCCCCGTGGACGTCCGTCCACGCCGGCGCCCGGCTCCTCGGGGGCCCGGTGCGCTTCGTGCTCTCCAACTCGGGGCACATCGCCGGCGTGGTGAACCCGCCGTCGCCGAGGTCGCGGCACCGGGTGGGGGACGCGCCGTTGCCGGCCGACCCGCAGGTCTGGCGCGCGGAGGCTGCGGAACGTCCGACGACGTGGTGGGACGACTGGACCCCGTGGGTGGCCGCGCGGGCCGGTGAGCTGCGCGAACCGCCACCGATGGGCAGCGCCCGCCATCCCGTGCTGGACACCGCGCCGGGTCGATACGTACGGGAGAGCTGACCGGTGCGTTCGGGACAGGCGAGAATGAACGCATGAGTGCGGCACGTGACGATCTCGGGGACGGCGCGGCGGGCCAGGACGATCCGCCGCCGTCCGGTTGGGCCGGGCAGATCAACGTGCTGGGCGACTTCATCCGCGCCCAGCGGCAGCTCGCCCGCCTGTCGCTGCGCGAGATGGCGGCGATGACGAGCGTGTCGAACGCGTACCTGAGCCAGATCGAGCGGGGCCTGCACCAGCCGTCGCTGAAGGTGCTGCAGTCGATCGCCGACGCCCTGCAGCTGTCCACGGAGCAGCTGCTCAGCCAGGCCGGCTGGCCGACCAGCCGCAAGAGCGACGCGACGCAGGACGCGCCCAGCACCGAGGACGTGATCCGGGCGGACCCGCGGCTGACCCCCGAGCAGCGGGCCGCATTGATCGGGGTCTACCGCAGCTTCGTCGAGAACTCCGCCTGACCGGTCAGACCTCCACCAGCACCGTGAACGGTCCGTCGTTCACCGACTCCACCGCCATCTTCGCGCCGAACACCCCGGTCGCCACCGTCGCGCCGCGCTCCCGCAGCGCCGCCACCGTGGCCTCGACGAGGGGGCGGGCCTGCTCCGGCGGCGCGGCGTCCACCCACGACGGGCGGCGGCCCTTGCGCGTCGCGCCGTAGAGGGTGAACTGGCTGACGACGAGCAAGGGCGCGCCGACCTCGGCGCACGAGCGCTCGTCGTTGAGGATCCGCAGCTCGTGCAGCTTGCGGGCCATGGTCGTGGCCTGGTCGGCGGTGTCCTCGCGGTGCACGCCGAGCAGCACCAGCAGGCCCGGCTCGGCGATCTCCCCGACGACCACGCCGTCCACCGTGACCGACGCGCGGGTCACCCGGGCCGCCACGGCCCTCACTGCGCTGCTCTCATGCCGGCACCAGCAGCCCGTGCCGCACCAGCTCCCGGACGGCCGGCAGCGACTCCGCCACCAGCGCGTCGGTGGGCCGGTCGTGGGCGAACGCGAGCAGCTCGACGACGTCGCCCAGCGGCAGCTCGCCGCGGCAGCCCGCGAGCAGCGCGGCGCCGGGTTCGTCCACCTCGTGACGCCAGCGCGGCCCGTCCATCCTGGCGACGGACGCGCCGGCCTCGGCCCACCCGGTCTCGCCGGGCTCGGACCACCGTTCCAGCACCACCCCGGGTGCGACGGCGAGCCGGGCGCCCAGCAGCTCGTCGTCGGCGGCGTGCGCGCGCAGCCAGTCGACGCGGTCGAGCCAGCCGGCGACCTCCGGCCCCAGCGGGTCGTCGACCGCACCCGGCAGGTCCTCCACCACCACCGTGCCCGGCCCGCGTTCGGGCACTCGCAGCGTGAGCATGCCGAACCCGATCGCCTCCACCCCAGCGACGTCGAGCCAGTCCAGCCACTCGGCGGCCCGTGCCCTGGTCGCGGGTGCCGCCGGGTCCAGCCCGGCGTCGCGCAACCAGGTGCCGACGTGCAGGGCGGGATCGGCGACCTCGCGCTGCAGGATCCACGCGTCGATCCCGTCTGGCAGCCACGACGTGACGCGTTCCGGCCAGTCCTGCCCGCGCACGTGCAGCCACGAGCCCAGCAGCTGGGCCACCCCGCCCGGGGCGAGGTGCCGCGGCAGGTCCGCGACCAGCGCCGTCAGGGCGTCGTCGCCCGCAGCACCGGAGTCGCGGTACACCAGCTCGACGCGGCCCGGCCCGGGCACGAACGGCGGGTTGGAGACGATCCGGTCGAACGTGCGGCCGGCGACCGGCGCCAGCCACGGGCCCTCCAGCAGCTCGACGTCGACGCCGGAGAGCGCGAACGTGGCCCGCGCGGTGGCCAGCGCCCGTGGTGCCAGGTCGGTACCCGTGACGGAGCCCGCGTGCCGCGTCGCGTGCAGGGCCTGCACCCCGCACCCGGTGCCGAGGTCGAGCACCGACCCGGCCGGGGTGCGCACGGTCGCCGCGGCCAGCGTCAGCGACGCCGCGCCCACCCCCGTGACGTGGTCGCGCTCCTGACGGCGCGCGTCGAGGTCCGAGACGACCCACCACGGCGGCCCGTCCTCCTCGGCGTACGGGCGCACGTCGAGCACGGCCTTCCAGCCGGGGCCGTCGCGGGCGATCAGGCCGGCCGCAGCGGCGTCGGCGGGGGAGCAGGGCGCGAGCGCGGCGGTCACGGCCGGGTCGGGCTCGGTGGCGCCGAGCAGCAGCAAGCGGACGAGGACGCCCAGCTCGCCGCCGTCGGCGGCGGCGCGGAACGCCGGCTCCGGCTCGCCCCGGCCGAGCGCTGCGTGCGCCGAGGAGCCGAGCAGCGCGCGCACCCCGTCCGGGGTGTAGCGGGCGCGCAGGAACGCGGTGCGCAACGCATCGGCGACGGCGGGTGACAGGTCGGGCAGCACGGCTGCAGTCTTGCGCACGGGGTGTTCTGGCATGATTCCCCAGGTGCCGCTCTCACTGAGCCAGGACGCCGACGCCGACGCGCTTCTCGACCGCGATCCGCTCGCGCTGCTGCTCGGCATGCTGCTCGACCAGCAGATCTCCATGGAGCACGCGTTCTGGGCGCCGTCCCAGCTGGCCGCCCGCCTCGGCGTCGACCACCTCGACGCCGCAGCGGTCGCCGCGCACGACCCCGACGACCTCATCGCGATCTTCGCCACACCGCGGGCGCTGCACCGCTACCCGCGGTCGATGGCCGGTCGGGTGCAGGCGCTGTGCGCCGCGATCGTCGAGCAGTACGACGGCGATGTCACCCGCATCTGGTCCGACGCCACCAGCGGCAAGCAGCTCTACGACCGCCTGGTCGCGCTGCCCGGGTTCGGCGCGCAGAAGGCGAAGATCTTCACGGCGCTGCTGGGAAAGCAGCGCGGGGTCACCCCGCCCGGCTGGCGGGAGGCCGCGGGCGACTACGGCCGCGACGGCGTGCACATGTCGGTGGCCGACGTCGTCGACGCCGCGTCGCTCGCGAAGGTGCGTGAGTACAAGCAGGCCGCGAAGGCAGCGGCGAAGGCGCAAAAGGGGTAACCGTGCACCAGATCCCGGAGACACGCCGTGACCTGCGGGTGATCGACCCGGATCAGGTCTGCGACGCCTCGGCCGTCATCGCCGATGCCGCCCAGGTGCGGCACGCGGCCGCCGTGCTCGACGGGCTCGGTGACGCGAACCGGCTGTCCATCCTGCTGGCGCTGCACCACGCGGGCGACCTGTGCGTGTCCGACCTGGCCGTGGCGGTCGGGATGAGCGACAGCGCCGTCTCGCACGCGCTGCGCCTGCTGCGGGCGCTCGGCATGGTGGAGGCGCACCGGCACGGCCGGCTCGTGCGCTACCGGGTGGCCGGCGAGCTGACCCGCCGCCTGCTCGACGTCGTCAGCCCCGGCGTGGTGGGCGAGCTCGAGCTGCACGCCCACGCGAGCTCCCATCCGCACCACGGGCCGGCGCGCGGGACACCCACACGAGTGGCACCATGAACCCGTGAGCGACGCACACGCGGAGAACCCGGTACTCATCACCGATGCCGCGCGCTCCTACGAGGACGAGCTGGCCACCCGCAAGCGCCGCTACAAGATCATGATGGGGATGCGCATCCCGTTCATGATCCTGGCCGCGATGTTCTACCAGGTCCCGTGGCTGGCGGTCACCCTGCTGGTCCTGTCGATCCCGCTGCCGTGGTGCGCCGTCCTCATCGCCAACGACCGGCTGCCGCGCAAGGCCGAGACCCCGCAGCGCTACCGGCCCGACCGGCCCGCGCTGGAGTCGCGCGAGCACCCGGTCATCGAGAGCCCGTAGGGCCGCAGCCGGACCTCGCAGCCGGACCTCGCAGACGTCGAGGCGTCGTCGCAGAGGTTCGGCCTCCTGCGAGGACACCCTCGCCTCTGCGAGGTGCGCTCACGGGCGGGCGCCCGGCCGCACCACGGCCTGCGCGCCGGCCGCGCAGCCGGCCCGCAGCGCGTCCTCGGGACCCGCGCCGGCCAGCCACGCCGAGAGCAGGCCGGCGTCGAACGCGTCGCCGGCACCCGTCGCGTCCACGACCTCGGCGGGCGGGGCGGGCACCGTCCAGCGGCCGCGGGCGTCCGCCCACGACGCGCCGCGCGGCCCGTCCGTCCAGGCCACAGCGCCGACGACGGCCAGCACTGTGTCGAGCCCACCCAGCGCATCCAGCTCGGCCGCGTTCGGCAGCAACAGATCGACATCGCGCACGAGCTGCAGGAACGTCCCGTCGAGCGCGGGGGCCACCTGCGGGTCGACCGACACGGTGGCTCCGCCGGCCCGGGCCGCGGCGATCGCGGCCAGCCCGGCCGGGCGGGAGGACGGGTCGAGCAGCACGTACCCGGAGACGTGCACGTGCCGCACCCCGTCCAGCGGCGGCAGGTCGGCCGGGACCAGCGCCGCGGCGGCGCCACGGTCCGACAACAGCGTGCGGTCGCCGTCGGACAGCAGGGCGACGACGGTCGCCGTCGGCAGCACGGGATCGACGGCCACCGCGGTCGTCACCCCGGCCGCGGCCAGGTCGGCGACGGCCGCGGCGCCGGCCGGGTCGTTCCCGACCCGCGCCACGAGCGTGACCGGGACGCCCAGGTGGGCGAGCCAGGCCGCCGTGTTGGCGCCGGCACCCCCGGCGAGCGTGCGGATCCGGGCCTTGACGTCCGCGCCGGGCACGGGTGGCACGTGCGGCGCCACCAGCACGTCGACGGCGATGTCGCCGACGACCAGCACCCGGGTCACGCGAGTGCCGCTGCCACCTGCGCCGCGAGCGCGACGTTGGCCCGCACGAGCGCGACGTTGGTGGCGAGGCTCGCCCCGCCGCTCGCGGTGTGGAAGTGCTCCAGCAGCGCAGGCGTGACGTCCTTGCCGCTGATGCCGCGCTCCGCGACCAGCGCGAGCCCGTCGGCCAGCAGCCGGTCGTGCAGCACCGCGTCGAGCTCGTCGGCTTCGGGGACGGGTTGGGCGAGCACCATGCCCGCCCCCGCGAACCCCCGATGCGCGTTCCACACCGCGGCGGCCTGCGCCGGCGTGTCGACCCGCCACGGCACGGGGTGGCCGGAGTCGCGCCGGTAGAAGCCGGGGAAGGCGTCGGTGCCGAAGCCGAGGACGGGCACCGAGTGCGTCTCCAGGACCTCCAGGGTGGCGCCGACGTCGAGGATCGACTTCACGCCCGAGCACACCACCAGCACCGGCGTGGTGGCGAGCGCGCCGAGGTCGGCGGACACGTCCCACGTCTCGCGGGCGCCGCGGTGCACCCCGCCCAGCCCGCCGGTCGCGAACACGTCGATGCCGGCGGCGGCGGCCAGCGCGGCCGTGGCCGCGACCGTGGTGGCGCCGTCGAGGCCCAGCCCGGCGGCCACGCCGAGGTCGCGGGCCGACAGCTTCGCCATCGGCGTGCCGCACACCCGGTCCAGCTCGTCGGGGCCGAGCCCGATGCGCGGCACCCCGTCGAGGACGGCGATCGTCGCCGGCACCGCACCGTGCGCGCGCACCACCTCCTCGAGCTCGGTGGCTGCCGTCCGGTTGGTGGGGGCGGGCAGCCCGTGGGCGAGGATCGTGCTCTCCAAGGCGACGACCGGCTGGCCGGCGTCGAGGGCGGCGGCCACTTCGGCCGAGGGTGTGGGTGTGATCGTCATGGCAGCGGAGACGATACGGCCCGCAGGGTGGTCGGAGTCGTCCGAGTGGGGCTCCGACCGGGAGTGATGCATCATGGTGGGCATGGCCACGCAGGTGCTTCCCGACACCGACACGCGTCCCGACGCGACCGACTCGACGGGTGACGACTCGCCGAAGATGTTCCACTACGTCAAGAAGTCCAAGATCGCGGAGAGCGCGGTGCTGGGCAACATGGTGGTGGCCCTGTGCGGCGAGACGTTCCCCGTCACGCGCTCGCCGAAGCCGGGGTCGCCGGTCTGCCCGGACTGCAAGAAGATCTACGAATCCCTTCCCCCGGGCGGCGGGTCCTGACCGGAGGGCCGGAGGCTGCCCGTTCGAAGGCGGTCGCACCGGCGGGTGCAGGGGTCCTCCGGGGGTGGTTGTACGACCGCCTGATCGTCGGCATGACCACCGACTGGTACCGCGAGGTGCTGCAGCGGTTGCCCGACGGCGCGCGCGTGCTCGACGTCGGCATCGGGACGGGAGCGGCCCTCGCGCGCTCGGCGGCGCTCGTCGAGGAGAAGCGGCTGGAGATCGTCGGGCTCGACATCGACGCCGACTACCTCGACCGCTGCCGCCGCAACGTGGCCGAGGCCGGCCTGACGGACCGGGTGCACCCGGTGCTGGCATCGGTGTACGACCACACCGGCGGCCCCTACGACGCGGTGTACTTCAGCGCGAGCCTGATGCTGCTGCCCGACCCGGTGGCGGCGATCCGCCACGTCGGGACGCTGCTCGCGCCCGGTGGGCGGGTCTTCGCGACGCAGACGTTCAACCATCGCCGTTCCAAGTTCGTCGAGTGGGCCAAGCCGGTGCTGCGCCACCTCACGACGATCGAGTTCGGCCAGGTCACCTACGAGCCGGAGTTCCGGGCGGCGTTCGCGGAGGCCGGGGCCGAGCTGCTGGAGCTGTCGATCATCAACGGTTCGCGGCTGTTCTCCCACCGGCTCGCCGTGGCGGTGCCGGGGGCGGCCCCGCGGGCGGCCTGAGCTGGGCCGTCCCGGCGCTACCACGGCTCCCCGATCGAGGGGCGCTGCGGGGCTCGACGAGGCCGCGAACGGCCCGGGTTAACCTCAGATCCGCTCCAGCGCTGGGGCTCGGATCTGTCGTCGAGCGAGTCAGGGAGACGTGTGTCCCAGGCCTTCCAGATCGCCCAGCAAGGTTCGAGCGGGGGGCGCCCGCTGCGGGCCTGGCAGCGCACGGCGCTGGCGCGGTACCTGGCTGCCGCGCCGCAGGACTTCCTGGCGGTGGCGACGCCGGGAGCAGGGAAGACGACGTTCGCGCTGCGCGTCGCGAGCGAGCTGCTCGCCGACCGCGTCGTCTCGAACGTGACGATCGTCGCACCCACCGAGCACCTGAAGCACCAGTGGTCGAACGCGGCCGCGCAGGTCGGCATCGCGATCGACTCGGACTTCCGCAACTCGACGGGCTCCACGTCGAGCGACTACACCGGCATCGCCGTCACCTACGCCGGGGTGGCCTCGCACCCGCTGCTGCACCGCGCCCGGACGGAGAACCGGCGCACGCTGGTGATCCTCGACGAGGTGCACCACGCCGGCGACGCCCGCTCGTGGGGCGAGGCCGTGCGGGAGGCGTTCGAGCCGGCCGCCCGCCGACTGACGCTCACCGGTACCCCGTTCCGCAGTGACGACAACCCGATCCCGTTCGTCGACTACCTGCCCGACGGCGACGGCGCGCTGCGCAGCCGGGCCGACCACGCGTACGGCTACGCGGAGGCGCTCGCCGACGGCGTCGTGCGGCCGGTGGTGTTCCTCGCCTACTCGGGGGTGTCGAGCTGGCGCACCAGCGCGGGGGAGGAGTTCACCGCGCGGCTGGGCGAGCCGATGACGGCCGAGCAGACCGCCCGGGCCTGGCGCACGGCGCTGGACCCCGGCGGCGAGTGGATCCCGGCCGTGCTGCGCTCGGCCGACCGGCGCCTGGACAGCCACCGCAACGGCGGCATGGCCGACGCCGGCGGGTTGGTGATCGCGTCCGACCAGACCACGGCCCGCGCGTACGCGGCGATCCTCACCGAGATCACCGGCACACCGCCGGCGCTGGTCCTGTCCGACGAGGCCGGGGCGTCGGCGCGGATCGCCCGCTTCTCCGAGTCCGACGAGCGATGGATGGTCGCCGTGCGGATGGTGTCGGAGGGCGTGGACGTGCCGCGGCTCGCCGTCGGCGTCTACGCCACCAGCGCGTCCACCCCGCTGTTCTTCGCGCAGGCCATCGGCCGGTTCGTGCGGTCGCGGCGTCCGGGGGAGACGGCGTCGGTGTTCCTGCCGAGCGTGCCCGTCCTGCTCGGGCTGGCGAGCGAGCTGGAGGCGCAGCGCGACCACGTGCTGGGCAAGCCGCACCGCGCCGACGAGACGTGGGACGACGAGCTGCTCGCCGCCGCGCAGCGCCAGCAGGACGAACCCGGCGAGGAGGAGAAGGCGTTCACCGCGCTCGGCGCCGAGGCCGAGCTGGACCAGCTGATCTACGAGGGCACGTCCTTCTCCGCCGACGAGGAGGACTACCTGGGCCTGCCCGGCCTCCTGGAGCCCGACCAGGTGCGCACGCTGCTCAACCAGCGCCAGCAGGAGTGGATCTCCCGTGGCCGCACGCGGAAGGCGCCCGAGCCGGAGAAGGCGCCGCCGCCGTCGGAGCAGCGGGCCGGGATGTCGGTGCGCGAGCGGATCAGCGCGTTGCGCCGCGAGCTGAACACGCTCGTCGCGCTGGAGCACCACCGCACCAAGAAGCCGCACGGCGCGATCCACAACGAGCTGCGGGCCAAGTGCGGCGGCCCGCCCACCGCCATGGCGACGATCGAGCAGCTCGAGGAGCGCATCGCCACGCTGCGGTCCTGGAAGTAGACCGGCTCGTCCCGTCGCGGTGAGCCTTCCCGACGAGCGGTGTACCGGGCCGGCAGCGGATGAGTGGACGTCTGCCGATGGCGACTGAACGTCGTTCCGCCCTCGTGCCGCCAATCCTTTCGGTCGGCCCTTCGGTGGATGCCGTATCGCCCCGCGCCGGTCGGGCGGCGCATCGTTCTCCTGCCCCGGCGCACCACCAGGGATCGTCCTTCCCGTCGGGGAGGGCAGAACCGTCGCCTCGCCCGGGATCCGCTCGAGATGGGAAGGCCTCCATGACCGGATTTGCGCCTGCACCGACCTTCGTCGGCTTCGAACGCCAGTTCCACGTCGTGACGGACCTTGGATCCGGGAAACGGGGATACGTCATCACCGGCACCGCCAGAATGCAGTTCAAGGCGGCCGGACAGGACTGGTCTCGTGGTTCGATCACGTTCGACGTCCCCGTCCCGGAGCTCGCGCCCGGCATGGGGCTGCGCCTGATCTACTGGGCGCCGCTGGTCACCCTGGCGGCTGTGTCCAACGACAGCGTCGCCACTGACGCGGGCTGGGCGGTCGACCGGTTCGACCTGCTCATGACGCACCTGTGCCGGCGGTTCGTCACGGTGAAAGCGGACGTGGCCGTCCGCGACGCCGATGGTTGGATGTGGCGCCTCGGCTACTCCGTGAACCTGGTGGGTACTCCAGCCCCTGAGAGCGGACCCGACGTCCACTGAGTTCGGGCTGCCGACTCGCGATCGATGCGAGGCTCGCCGAGTCGGGAGGTGGGTCTACTCCGGCAGCGCCGCGATCGCCGACGTGCGGGCGTGCCGGTAGACCACGGACGTGCGGAAGCCGGCCACCTCCTTGCGCCTGCTCAGCTTGTCGATGAGGAACCCGTGCAGCCGTTCGACGTCCTGCACGGCGACGTGCAGGACGAAGTCGTCGCTGCCGGCGAGGCAGAACACCGACAGCACCTCCGGCAGGCCCTCCGCGAAGTCCTGGAAGGCGTCGATGACCGGCCGGTGCAGCGGTCGCACCTGCACCGACACCAGCGCCTGGACGGTGCGTCCGAGCGCGCGCAGCGACACTTCGGCGTGGTAGCCGCCCAGCACGCCGCGGCGGGTCAGCGAGCGGACCCGTTCCAGCGTGGTGGAGGCCGCCACCCCCAGCCGGCGGGCCAGCTCGCGGTTGGTCTGCCGGGCATCTCGCTGCAGTTCCGCGACGATCGCCGAATCAAGCTCGTCCATGGACGCTCATTCTGCCCTGCTGCCGATCATACGGTCGGATCACGGCCTGATGACCGACTGATCGACCTACCGTCCAGCCATGCTTCCGAACGAACTGCCGCACGAAGAGCTGCTCGTCCGGCGCGGGCGCCGGTCCGGGATCACCATCGCCGTCGCGGTGCACTCCACCGCGCTCGGGCCGGCGCTGGGCGGCTGCCGGATCTGGCGCTACCCGTCCTGGACCGACGGCGTGGCCGACGCGCTCCGCCTCGCCGAGGCGATGACGGCCAAGGCGGCCATCGCCGGGCTGGCCCACGGCGGCGGCAAGACCGTGGCCGCGCTGCCGCCCGGCACCGTGCTGGACGTGGACGGGCGCCGCGCGCTCCTGCTGGACATCGGTGACGCCGTCGACGCGCTCGGCGGCCGCTACTGGACCGGGCCCGACGTCGGCACCGGACCGGCCGACATGGCCGTCGTGGGGGAGCGGACCGAGCGGGTGTTCTGCCGTCCCGAGGCCGACGGCGGCACCGGTGACTCGTCACCGGCGACCGCCGACGGCGTGCTGGCCGCGCTGGAGGTCCTCGGCCGCCGGCTGGACGCGGACCGGGGCCTGGCCGGGCTCCGGGTCGCCATGTCGGGGCTCGGCCACGTGGGGACGCTCGTGGCCCGCCGGCTGGCTGCTGCGGGCGCACGGCTGGTCGTGTCGGACATCGACCCGACCCGACGGGCGGTGGCGCAGGAGTGCGGGGCGGACTGGGCGGACCCCGAGGAGGTGCTGGTGGCCGACGTCGACGTGCTCGTGCCGGCGGCGCTCGGCGGGCAGCTGACCCCGGAGCTGGTCGACCGCCTGCGCTGCCGAGCGGTGGCAGGGCCGGCGAACAACCAGCTGGCGGCCGACGCCGTGGCCGACCTGCTGCACGCGCGGGGGATCGTCTGGGCGCCGGACTACCTGGTCAGCGCCGGTGGCGTCGTGGGGACCACGGCCCGCGAGATCGACGGGCTCGGGCCGCACGAGGCCCGTGCACGGGTCCGCGGCATCGGCGAGACGCTCGACGCGTTGCTGGACGAGGCCGCAGAGCGCGGCGAGAGCCCGCACCGCACGGCGCAGCGCCGGATCACCGAGCGGCTGTCCGCCGTGCCGGCCTGACGGGGTCGGTACGACGACGGGGCGGCCACCCGTGAGTGAGTGTCCGCCCCGTGGTCGTCGTTACCCGTCAGTGCCTTCCTGGGCGCCTCCGGCGCATCCCCTTCGGGGAACGCCGTCGGCGCAGATCAGGAGTTCTGCACCTGCGCCTGCATCTCCTTGAGCTTGTCGGCGTGCGCTCGCCCGTGGTGGCCGCAGAAGAGCAGCTCGCCGCCGGACGGGAGCACGGCCCGAACCTTCGCGGCAGCGCCGCAACGGTCGCAGCGGTCGGCAAGGGTCAGCTCCGGCCGGGTCAGGGTTCCAGGCTGCATAGCGGTCTCCCTCTCCATCGGGTGGGGGGCGGGAGGGCCCTCCACCGTCCTGTGACGACCGCTTGCGCGGTAGTCCCACACTCCCAGACGTCAGACACCCCTGCACGTGTTCCCGGGGCGCGTCGCGACGACCGTCACGTCGTCGAGATCGCTCGAGATCCACCCTGCTCAGATCCAGCTCAGAGACCGGGTGACGCCCCGATGACCGTTTGCAGATTCAGTTGGCTTGCTTTACCCACCCCGGGCCTCCTTCGTCGGCCCTGCCGTCCCCCGGGGTTGACTACGGGTGAATCATGCGTGCCCCCGGTGAGGGACCGCAAGCGGTGACGTGTTAACAGTGATGACCGTGCCACCGGACGTCGACTACGCAGCGCAATCGTGCCAGGGAGCGTGACGAGCGGCGTGGGAAGCCGGGTCCCGGCTCCCGCGCTGTTCGTCGTGGGCGCCGTCTCGATGTACGTCGGGGCGGCGCTCGCGGTCGGACTGTTTGATCGACTATCGCCCACCGTGGTCGCCGTGTTACGCGTCGTGTCGGCGGGATTGGTGTTGTTGATCTGGATCCGGCCGCCGCGCGCGGCGTGGCGCTGGCCCGCGCTGCGCCGCGCCGGGGCCTACGGCCTGGCCACCGCGCTGATGAACATCGCCTTCTACGAGGCCATCGCGCGGCTGCCGCTGGGCACCGCGGTGGCGCTGGAGTTCGTCGGTCCGATCGTCGTCGCGGCGGTGGCCACACGCCGCCTTCGCGACGTCGGCGCGCTGCTGCTCGCTGCCGCCGGGGTCGTCCTGATCGCCGACGTGCAGTGGGCGGGCAGCGCGGCCGGAGTCGTGTGGGCCCTGGTGGCAGCGGGTATGTGGGCTGCGTACATCGTTCTCGGCAAGCGCGTGGCGACCGCCGGCAACGGGTTCGACGACATGGCCGTCGGGTTCACGGCGGCGTCGGTGGTGCTCTGTCCACTGCTGCTCATCGGTGGCCCGGTCGGGCTGGCTCCGCTCGCGTCCCCGGTGGTGCTGCTGGTCGCGGTCGGCGTCGGAGTGCTGTCGAGCCTGCTGCCCTACGCGCTCGACCAGATCGTGCTGCGCCGGCTCGGCCGTGGCCGGTTCGCCGTGCTGCTGGCCCTGCTGCCGGCCACCGCCACCGTGACCGGGCTGGTGGCGCTCGGGCAGGTGCCCGGACCGCTCGAGGCGATCGGGATCGCGGCCGTGGTCGCCGCCGTCGCCCTGCGGTCGCGGGACGGCGACCAGGGTGCCGGGGACGGTCCGGGCGGGATCACCGGCGGCGAACCCGTCGAGGGCCGTTCGTGAGATGGTCACGCTGAGTAGTACCTGAGGGGGTGGCTCAGCGTGGCGCACGCGACATCCGGTCGGGTGATCTCATGACGTTCGGGTGAACAGTTCTGGCGATCTCATGCCGGGTGCACCGGCGTGCCGAGCGCCGGGAACCGGCCCGGTTCCTCGCCGTGCTCGAAGAGCGACGCGGCCGGTCCGACGATCCGCGGATCGGGGTCGGTGGCCACGTCGAGGTCCTTGCGGGGGTAGTCGAACTGGCGCAGGACGAACCGCATCGCCTCCAGCCGGGCCCGCTTCTTGTCGTTGGACTTGATCACCGTCCAGGGGGCGTCGGCGGTGTCGGTGTAGAAGAACATCGCCTCCTTCGCCTCGGTGTAGGCGTCCCACTTGTCCAGGGAGGCGAGGTCCATCGGGCTGAGCTTCCACTGCCGGACGGGGTCGACCTGGCGGATCGTGAAGCGGGTGCGCTGCTCGTTCTGCGACACGGAGAACCACAGCTTGATCAGGTGGATCCCGCTGCGCACGAACATGCGCTCCAGCTCGGGGGCCTCGCGCAGGAACTCCATGTACTGCTTGGGCTCGGTGAAACCCATCACCCGTTCGACGCCGGCGCGGTTGTACCAGCTGCGGTCGAACAGGACGATCTCGCCTGCGGCGGGCAGGTGCGCGATGTAGCGCTGGAAGTACCACTGGCTCTGCTCGCGCTCGGACGGCTTCTCCAGTGCCACCACCCGCGCCCCGCGCGGGTTGAGGTGCTCCATGAAGCGCTTGATGGTGCCGCCCTTGCCCGCGGCGTCGCGCCCCTCGAAGAGGATCACGATCCGCTGGCCGGTCTCCTTCACCCAGTTCTGCAGCTTGAGCAGCTCGATCTGCAGCAGTCGCTTGACCTGCTCGTACTCCGCGCGCTGCAGCCGGTGGTCGTACGGGTAGCCCTCGCGCCAGGTGTCGATGTGGGCGCCGTCGGGGCCGAGCAGCACGGGATCGTCGTCGTCGCCCTCCTCCACGCGGAGGTTGGCGTGGTCGGCGAGGAGTGCCTGCAGGTCGGCAGTCTGATCGGCGGGGAACGTCACGCGCGCACGATCGCTCCTCGACGTGTCGGGCGGGTGAACGGCGGGCGACGTCGAGGGGTGCGGGCGGATGAGCGATCGGCGTGCGGCCGAACGGCGGCGTGGCACGTCCCATCGGCGCTCGCGACAACAAACTCGATCCCGTGTGACCGAATAGTTACCTTCTCGTCTCCTCTTTACCGATCCAGTGTGCTTGGCGACACGGCCCTCGGGGCCATACGTTGCCGCTCACAACATTTACCCGTCTCGGCGGGAACTCTCCCCGACGCTGTGGAAGGAACGACACATGCGCCTCAAGAACACTGCGCTCGCGGTGGCGGGAATGGGCATGGCCCTCGCCCTCGCCGCGTGCGGCCAGAACGCCGCCCCGTCGGGCGGAGCGGCCCCCTCGGGTGGCGCCGCTCCCGCGGGAGGCGTGAAGGTCGGTGTGATCCTGCCGGAGACCGACAGCTCCGCCCGCTGGGAGGGCTTCGACAAGCCCCTGCTCGGCGCCGCGATGAAGGCCCAGGGCCTCGACGCCGACATCCAGAACGCGCAGGGCGACGTGCAGAAGTTCTCCACCCTCGCCGACGGCATGATCGCCAGCGGGGTGAAGGTGCTGGTCATCGCCTCCATCGACGGCGAGTCGGGCGCCGCCGTGGCGGCGAAGGCGAAGGCACAGGGCATCCCGGTCATCGACTACGACCGGCTCAACCTCGGTGGTACGAGCGAGTACTACGTCTCGTTCGACAACGTGAAGGTCGGCGAGCTGCAGGGCACCGGCCTGAAGGACGCGCTCACGGGCAAGGCGGGCGCCCAGGTCATCGAGATCGAGGGCGCGCCCACCGACAACAACGCGACGCTCTTCTACAACGGCCAGCAGAACATCCTCAAGCCGCTCTACGCCGACGGCTCGCTGAAGCTGGTGCGCAGCCAGCCGATCGAGAAGTGGGACAACCAGATCGGCGGCCAGACGTTCGAGCAGATCCTCACCGGCAACGGCGGCAAGGTCGACGGCGTCCTCGCCGCCAACGACGGCCTCGCCGGCGCGATCATCACGGTGCTGCAGAAGTACGGCCTCAACGGCAAGGTGCCGGTGACCGGCCAGGACGCCACCCCGGACGGCCTGCAGGCCATCCTGCGCGGCGACCAGTACATGACCGTCTTCAAGGAGATCAAGCTGGAGGCGGAGGCCACCGCCAAGCTCGCGGCCGCGCTGGCCAAGGGCGACACCAAGGCCGCGGACGCCGCCGCCACGGCCACCACGGACGACCCCAAGGGCAACCGCAAGGTCAAGTCGGTGCTGCTGACCCCGGTGCTGGTCACCAAGGCCAACGTCAAGGCCGTGGTCGACGCCGGCCAGGTCAAGGCCTCGGAGATCTGCGTGGCCGCCACCCAGGCCGCCTGCGCCTCGGCGGGCATCAAGTAACCCGCTGACCTGCAGGTAGTCCAACCAGGTCCCCGGTGCGGGCGCGTCGCGATCCGGCGCGCCCGCATCGGCTCGATCCCTACACGTGAGAGCTGAAGGAACCCCGTGACCGAACCGATCCTCGCCCTGCATGGGGTGAACAAGAGCTTCGGCGCCGTCCAGGTGCTGCACGACGTGGACTTCACGGTGCGCGCCGGTGAGGTCACCGCACTGGTCGGTGACAACGGCGCGGGCAAGTCCACGCTGGTCAAGTGCGTCGCCGGCATCCACCCGATCGACAGCGGAGAGATCCTCTTCGACGGGTCGCCCGTGAGCATCACCTCGCCGACCGACGCGTCGCGGCTCGGCATCGAGGTCGTCTACCAGGACCTCGCGCTGGCCGACAACCTCGACATCGTCCAGAACATGTTCCTCGGCCGCGAGCGCGGCAGCGGCTGGATGCTCGACGAGGCCGACATGGAGCAGGCCGCGCGCCGCACCCTCGCCTCGCTGTCCGTGCGCACCGTCACCTCGGTGCGGATGCCCGTCTCGGCCCTGTCTGGCGGGCAGCGCCAGACGGTGGCCATCGCCAAGGCGGTGCTCTGGGACTCCAAGGTCGTCATGCTCGACGAGCCGACCGCCGCGCTGGGCGTCGCCCAGACCCGGCAGGTGCTCGACCTCGTGCGCCGACTCGCCGAGCAGGGTCTCGGCGTGGTGCTGATCAGCCACAACATGGCCGACGTGTTCGAGGTGGCCGACCGCATCGCCACCCTCTACCTCGGCCGGATGGTCGCCGACGTCGCCGCCAAGGACGTCACCCACTCCCAGGTCGTCGAGCTCATCACGGCGGGCCGGTCCGGCGACCTCGGCCTCGCCCGTCCCGAGGCGGTGATGATCTGATGGCCAACCTGGAGAAGACCGAGTCGACCGGTACGACCGAGACGACCGAGAAGGCCGCGCCCCAGGGTGCCGCGGAGAAGGCCGCCCCGGCCGCGCTGCGGTCGGAGGACTTCGGCATCGACACCACCGCCCGCACCACGGGCGAGGCGATCCGCGACTACGTCAAGAACCTGCGCAACGGCGAGCTGGGCGCGCTGCCGGCGCTCGCCGGGCTGTTCGCCCTGTTCATCCTGTTCTGGCTGCTGGACTCGCTGCTCCCGCAGGGCAGCGGCGGCACGTTCATCAGCCTGGGCAACCTCGCCAACCTGCTGCAGCAGGGCGCCGGCCCCACGATCATCGCGATGGGTCTGGTCTTCGTCCTGCTCATCGGCGAGATCGACCTGGCGGCCGGTACCGCCTCGGGCGTCACCGCCGCCGTGATGGCCCTGCACCTCGTGCGCGACGGCAACCTGCTCGGCTCGCTCGGCTACACCGTCTTCGGGCTGTTCGCGCTGATCATCATCGTCGCGATCGTGCTGGCGCTGGTGGTGCGGATCTGGGCCGCGGCCGCGTTCTCCGTGCTGGCGCTGCTCCTGCTGCTCATCGGGTTCCCGCCCAACGCGTGGCTGGAGATGCTCTTCGCCATCACCGTCGGCATCGTGCTCGGCACCATCACCGGCTACCTCGTCGCGAAGGTCGGCATGCCGTCGTTCGTCGTGACGCTGGCGCTGTTCATCGCCTGGCAGGGCGTGCTCCTGCAGTTCATCGGCGAGGGCGGCACCCTGGGCCTGCGCGACCCCGTCCTGTTCGCGGTCGCCAACGGGAACCTGCCCACGCTCGGCAGCTGGATCCTGTTCGTGATCGCCGCGGGCGGCTACGCCGCGGTGCTGCTCAACCGGCAGCGTTCCCGGCGCAAGCTCGGCCTGGTCGCGCAGCCGACCGGGCTGGTGCTGCTCAAGGTCGGCGCGGTGGTCGTGCTCGGCGCGATCGCCACCGTCCTGCTCACGGTCAACCGGTCGCCGGGTTCGATCATCATCTCCGGCGTGCCCTACGTGGTGCCGATCGTGCTGGTCCTGCTGGTCATCGGCACGTACGTGCTCGACCGCACCCGGTTCGGCCGGCACGTCTACGCCGTCGGCGGCAACCGGGAGGCCGCTCGCCGGGCCGGCATCGACGTCGTGCGCATCCGGGCCGCGGTGTTCATCATCGCCGCGGCCATGGCCGCGATCGGCGCCATCGTCTACTCGTCGAAGGTCGGCTCGGTGTCCCCGACCGCCGGTGGCGGCAACACCCTGCTGTTCGCCGTCGGCGCCGCGGTCATCGGTGGCACGTCGCTGTTCGGTGGTCGTGGCCGGTTGAGCAACGCCGTCATCGGTGGCGCGGTGCTCGCGACCGTCCAGAACGGGCTGGGGCTGCTCAAGCAGCCGTCCGCGGTCGTGTTCATCGTCACGGGCCTCGTGCTGCTGCTCGCAGCCGGAGTTGACGTAGCGTCGCGTCGCCGATCGGCGACGGCGACCCGCTGAACCGACCGCAGGGGAAGCGAGGGACCACACCATGAGCCGGGCCTGGGGGGCCAACGGGGTACCCGCCCTCGCCGCCGGTGCCCGGCCCGACGAGGTCCGGCGGCACAACCGCGCGGCGCTGCTGCGCAGGTTGCACGTCGCAGGGCCGTGCACGCGGGCCACGCTGGCCAGCGAGCTCGGCCTCAACCGCAGCACGATCAAGGCGGTCGTCGACGGGCTCGCCGAGTCCGGCGTGGTCACGGAGGCCGTCCCGGCGCAGCGCACCGGCGCCGGGCGGCCCTCGCTCATGGTGATCCCCGACCCGGAGGCGGCGGCCGTGCTGGCCGTCGACGTCCGGGTCGACCAGGTCGCGCTCGCGATGGTCGGCATCGGCGGGCAGATCCTCGGCCGACACAGCTGGAACCTCCACCGCCGCACCCGCACCCCCGGCGAGGTGATCACCCACATCTCCGAGTCGGCGCAGCTGCTCGCCGACGAGGTGGCGCTCCCCGCGCAGGGGGTGGGCGTGTCGGTGCCCGGCGTCGTCCGGCGCGACGACGGGTGGGTGCACGAGGCGCCCAACCTCGGCTGGCGCGACGTCGCCGTCGGGGCCCGGCTCGGCGCCGTGCTCAAGGTGCCGGTGCAGGTGGCCAACGATGCCGAGCTCGGCGCGCTCGCCGAGCACGTCCGCGGCAACGCCCGCGAGCTCACCGACATCGTCTACATCTCCGCGGAGCGCGGCGTCGGCGGCGGCGTCATCTCCGGCGGCGCCCCGCTGCGCGGTGCTCGCGGCTACGTCGGCGAGCTGGGGCACATCCCCATCCGCCCTGGCGGGCGGCCCTGCTACTGCGGGTCCCGCGGGTGCTGGGAGACCGAAGTGGGGGAGGCGGCGCTGTGCCGGGCACTCGGCCTCCCCGAGACGTCGACGCGCGGCGTCATCGTGGCCGAGCTGCGGTCGCTGGCGGCCGACCCGATGCCGGGCCCGCTCGACGAGTACGTCGAGTGGCTCGTCGCCGGGCTCGTCGGGGTCGTCAACATGATGGCCCCGGAGATGGTGGTGCTCGGCGACCTCTACACGGCGCTCCCCGACGCCGTCGTCGACCACGTGCGCCGGCAGGTGCGCGAGCGCAGCCTGGTCAGCCGCGCCACCGGCGGTACCCGCATCGAGACCAGCCCCCTCGGCCGCGACGCCAAGCTGGTCGGGGCCGCGGAGCTGGCGTTCGAACCGGTGCTGGGCGCGGTCTGACGCCGCGCCGGCTCGGCGAGTCGCGCGTTCCGCCGGGTCACGTCCACGGGAGTGGTGGATGGAGACGGTCCACCTCGTGTCCTTCGTGGGTGCAGGTTAGGCGCTGATCGCGGTCGGTGTCACCACTTCTTCTGGCGGTGGTGGTGCGGGTTGGCGGGTTTGGCGGGCTTTGGCGAGGACTTCCACGCCCATGTAGCGGCGTTGCTCGGCCCATTCGTCGGTCTGCTCGGCCAGCACGGCCCCGACCAGGCGGATGACCGCGGCCCGGTCGGGGAAGATCCCGACCACGTCGGTGCGGCGGCGGATCTCCTTGTTCAACCGTTCCTGGGGGTTGTTCGACCAGATCTGGCGCCAGATCACCCGCGGGAACGGGGTGAACGCCAACAGGTCGGCCCGCGCGGAGTCCAGATGCTCGGCTGCGGCGGGGAACTTCGCCTCCAGGCCCTCGACGACCCGATCGAACTGGGCGTGGACCTCGTCGGCATCGGGTTGGTCGAAGATGGTGCGCAACAGCGTGAACCGCCCTGGGCGCGGGAGAGGCTCCTGATCTAACCAAGGAGACTGGGGCTATGTCCGCTCCCCGGAAGTTCGACGACGAGACACGTGCCCGTGCGGTGCGCCTGTATCAGGACCGGTTGCGTGAGCACGGTGACTCGAAGCTGGCCGCGCGTCGCCATGTGGGCGCGCTGTTGGATATCAACCAGTCCACGATCCGGAACTGGATTCGCGCCGAGGAGGGCGAGGGATCGGCATCGGCCCGACCTGTGGCGGCTGCGGATGATGTACAGGCAGAGTTGCGGCGGTTGCGCGCGGAGAATGCGGAATTGCTCCGCGCGAACGACATCTTGAAGACGGCGTCAGCGTTTTTCGCCCAGGCGGAGCTCGACCGTCGACTTCGCTGATCTGCGAGTACATCGCAGACCATCGTGACCGTTTCGGGGTCGAGCCGATCTGCGCCGTGCTGTCGCAACACGGCGTCACGATCGCCCCGGGCACGTTCTACCGCTGGCTGACACGGCCGGTGAGTGATGCGCAGCTGGAGGAAGCGTATGTGGTGAACGCCATCGTCACGCTCTATCGAAAGAACAGGTCGGTGTACGGGGTGCGGAAGCTGTGGCGCGTCGCCCGTCGTGCCGGGCTGCGCGTGGGCCGGGACCAGGTTGGGCGGCTGATGCGGATCGCCGGTGTCCAGGGTGTTCGCCGCGGTGCGCACCGGACCCGGACCACCACCCGCGACGAGCGGGCCGCGCGACATCCCGACCTGGTCAAGCGTGGGTGGGCGGCGCCGACGAAGCCGGACGCGATCTGGGTGGCGGACTTCACCTACGTGTGGACCGCGGCCGGGTTCTGCTACGTCTCGTTCATCACCGATGTGTACTCACGTCGTATTCTTGGCTGGCGGGCATCGATGGACAGATCCGCAGATCTGGTCACCTCGGCGCTGGAGCAAGCATTGAGCACCCGACGCCGGACGGTCTACGGTTTCACCACCAATGGACTGATCCATCATTCCGACGCCGGCTCCCAATACACCGCCATTGCGATGACCGAGGCGTTGGCCGAGGCCGGTATCTCCGGGTCGATCGGGACGGTCGGCGACGCGCTGGACAACGCGCTGATGGAATCGACGATCGGACTGTACAAGACCGAACTGATCAACACCCGTGACCGGGGCCGAAACTGGACCGGACGCCTCGAGGTCGAACGCGAGACCGCCGACTGGGTTCACTGGTACAACAACGACAGAATCCACTCATCAATCGACTACATGACACCCGTAGAACGGGAAATGGTGTACGCTGACACCATCACCCAACGGGTAGCCCACCCAGCCGAGGTGGCCTGAACCCGAGCCTCTCGCGAACCCAGGGCGGTTCAGCGTCAGCACCCACGGCTGCGCCGATTTCGGCACCTTGGTGGCCAAGTTACGGGCGTAGTGGGTGCGACACCGTTGCCAACTGGCCCCGCTCAAGGTGGCGCCGATGGCCTCGACCAGCCCGGCATGGGCATCTGAGACCACCAACGCCACCCCGGACAAGCCCCGGGCCACCAACGAACGCAGGAACGCCAACCAGCCGGCCCCGTCCTCGCCCGAGGCCACGTCCACACCAAGCACCTCGCGTTGCCCACCCTCGGTGATCCCCACCGCGACCAGCGCGTGCACCAACACCGTGCACCCGCCTTCGCGCACCTTCTGAGTCAGCGCGTCCAGCCACAAGAACGTGTAGGGGCCGGCGTCAAGTGGCCGGGACCGGAACGCCTCGACCTGGGCATCAAGGCTCTTGGCCATCTCCGACACCTGCGACTTCGACAACGCCTCGATCCCCAGCTGAGCGACCAACTTCTCCACCCGCCGGGTGGAAACCCCGAGCAGATACGACGTGGCCACCACCGACACCAACGCCTGCTCGGCGCGGCGACGCCGCTGCAACAACCAGTCGGGGAAGTAACTGCCCGAGCGCAACTTCGGGATCGACAACTCGATGCTGCCCGCCCGGGTGTCCCAGTCCCGGTGCCGATACCCGTTGCGCGAGTTCACCCGCGCAACGCTGCGTTCGCGATACCCCGCCCCGCACACCGCGTCAGCCTCCGCAGCCATCAACGCCTCAGCGAACTGCTTGACCATCGCCCGCAACAGATCCGGGCCCGCCCCGGCGAGCCGGTCATCAAGCCAGCCCGCGACATCGTCCACACTGTCCAACGCGGCCATCGCGTCTCCTCCCTCGAGAACCTGAGCACTCGAAGGATCACGCGATGGCCGTCTCACACCCCGACACCACGCCGCTGATCAGCGACGAAGTCGTACACCACCTCCGTGGACGTGACCGTTCCGCCGGGCGAGTCGCGCGTTCCGGCTGGGCGAGTTGCGCGTTCCGGCTGGGCGAGTTGCGCGTTCCGGCTGGGCGAGTTGCGCGTTCCGCCGGGCGAGTCGCGCGTTCCGGGCCCGCGAGTCGTGGATTTCGGTCCGGCGAGTCGTGGGTTTCGTCGGGCGAGTTGCGCGTTCGGACCGGCGTTCCCTACCGAGCAGCACCATGTCGAGCCGCAGGACTCGCGCGGCGGAACGCGGGACTCGCGCGGCGGAGCGCGGGACTCGCGCGGCGGAGCGCGGGACTCGCCGACCGCGTGATGTACGCCATGCCGTGCCGTGGGCGGGATGGCGACGCGGGAGGTAGGGTCGTCGGGACCCGCGGGAACCTCACGCTCCGAGGCTGAGATGGCGGCAGGACCGGCCGCCGACCGTTCGTACCTGACCCGGTTAGCACCGGCGTAGGGAGGAACCGTCGATGAGACGCATGCGCACCGCTGTCCTGCTCGTCGTGGCCGCACTGCTGCTCGCGGCATGCGGCGGCACTAGCCAGCCGGCCGCGCCGGGGCTGCAGACGATCCGGCTGGCCCTGGACTGGACGCCCAACACCAACCACACCGGGCTGTACGTGGCCCAGCAGCGCGGCTGGTTCCGCGACGCCGGGCTCGACGTGCAGTTCCTCCCGTACGGGCAGACGTCCCCGGACACGCTGGTGTCGTCGGGGGCCGCGGAGTTCGGGATCTCCTTCCAGGACTCGTTCACCTTCGCGAAGGCCGCCGGCGCCGACACGACGTCGGTGCTTGCGGTGCTGCAGCACTGGGGCAGCGCGATCGGCATCCGCGGCGACCGCACCGACATCGCGTCCCCGCGCGACCTGGACGGCAAGATCTACGGCGGGTTCGGCAGCCCCAGCGAGGCGCCGAAGATGCGGTCGGTGATCAAGGCCGCCGGCGGGCGGGGCGAGTTCCAGACCGTCGTGCTGGGTTCGTCGGCGTACGAGGCCGTGCAGTCCGGCCAGGCCGACTTCACCGAGCCGTTCGTGGCCTGGGAGGGGATCGAGGCGAAGCTGGCCGGGCACCCGTTCCGCACGTTCGCCTACACCGACTTCGGCCTGCCCGACGCGTACAGCGTCATCGTGATCGGGAACTCGCCGTGGCTCGCCGCGCACCGCGACCTGGCCGCGAAGTTCGTGCAAGCCGCCCAGCGCGGCTACCAGCTCGGCGCCGACGATCCGGCCGCCGCCGCGCAGGCACTGCTCGACGCCAACCCCGACCTCGCCAGCAACGCCGAGCTGGTGCGGCAGAGCCAGCAGGCGCTGGCTGCGTCCTACCTGAAGGACGCGAACGGCCGCGTCGGCACGCAGACGCTCGACCGATGGGCGGGCTACTCCGGCTGGGTGTACGACCAGGGCGTGCTCACCGGCCCGGACGGGAAGCCGCTGGCCGCGAAGCCCGACTTCGCGTCCTGGTTCACCGACGACTACCTCGCGACGCCGTGACCGCCACCGCGCCGGCCCCGCTGCAGGCGCCACCGCGGCCGGCCGACCCGCCCCGGACCCGCGCCGCGGTGCTGCGACGGGTGTGGCCGGCACTGCTGCTGCTCGCCGTGTTGCTGGTGGCCTGGCAGGTCTACGTGGACGTGTCCGGCATCCGGCCGCAGGTGCTGCCGTCGCCGCTGCGGGTGGTGCAGCAGGGTTGGGCGGCCCGGGAGCAGCTGTGGGCCAACACCGTGCCGACGCTTCAGGTGACGGTCGTCGGGTTCGCGGTGTCTTTGGTGCTCGGCTGGGCGCTGGCGATCGCGGCGGACTTCGTGCCGTGGGTCAAGCGGGCGTTCACGCCGTTGCTCGTCGCGTCGCAGACGATCCCGATCATCGCGATGGCGCCGCTGCTGATCATCTGGTTCGGGTTCGGCCTGCTGCCGAAGGTGCTGGTCATCGCGCTGGTGACGTTCTTCCCGGTGGCCGTCGGGCTCATCGAGCGTTTCGCCGCCACCGACCGCGCCGCCACCGACCTGCTGCGCAGCATGGGGGCGTCGCGGTTCGACCAGTTCCGCTACGTCCGGCTGCCCGGCGCGCTGCCCCGGTTCTTCACGGCGCTGCGCATCGGCATCACGTACGCGGTGACGGGCGCGGTGTTCGCCGAGTACGCCGGTGCCACCGCCGGTCTCGGCATCTACATGAGCCTGCAGAAGAACGCGTTCCGCACCGACCTGGTGCTGGCCGCGGTCGCGGTGACCGCGGTGCTGTCGGTGGCGCTGTTCGCCCTGACCTACCTGGTGGAGCGCCTGGTGATCCCGTGGAACCGCCGTGCATGACCTGGTGCGGGTCACCCTCGACGGCATCGGCAAGTCGTTCCCGGGCACCGGCCCCGTCCTCGACGGGGTGTCGCTGGACGTGGCGCCAGGCGAGTTCGTCGCGATCGTGGGGCCGAGCGGGTGCGGCAAGTCGACGCTCTTCACCGTGATGGGCGGGCTCGAACAGCCCGACGCCGGGCGCGTGCTCGTCGACGGGCGGGACGCGACCGGCGACCCCACCCCGTTCGCCTACATGCCCCAGCAGGACCTGCTGTTCCCGTGGCGCACGGTGCTCGACAACACCGCGCTCGGCCTCGAAGTGGCCGGCGTGTCGCGGGCGCAGGCGCGGCAGCGGGCGGGCGAGCTGTTCGGCCCGTTCGGGCTGGCCGGGTTCGAGCGGGCGCGCCCCCGCGAGCTGTCCGGTGGGATGCGGCAGCGGGCCGCGCTGCTGCGCACCGTCGTGCAGGAACGGCCCGTCCTCCTGCTGGACGAGCCGTTCGGCGCGCTCGACTCGCTGACCAGATCGGACATGCAGGCCTGGCTCGAGAGCGTGCGCGCCACGATCGACCGCAGCATCGTCATGATCACCCACGACCTGCGGGAGGCCGTCTACCTCGCCGACCGCGTCGTGGTGCTGGGTCCGCGGCCGACCCGGGTGGTCGACGAGATCGTGGTGGATCTTCCGCGGCCGCGGGCGCCGGAGATCGTCACGACGACCGCGTTCGCGGCGCTGGAGGAGCGGCTCCTGCACGCGCTGCGCGGCCGGCCGGGGTTGCCGTGATCAAGGGCAGAATGTCGCTCCCGAAGATCGACTGACGACATTGTGCCCTTGATCACCGCGGCTGGGCGGGCGCCGGGTCACGGCAGGTCGGCAGCTCAGGCTACGTGTTGATCATGGGCAGAACGTCGTCGTTCGACCTTGCAGAGCGACGTTTTGCCCATGATCAACGACGTCCAGCCGGCGCCGCCACCCCGCAACCTCCCCGCCAGGCCACTCAGGCCGGAACGACCCGGTGGATGCCGAGCCGTTCGGGCTGGTGGACGTCGGCGAGGTCGTCGCGGAGGGCGGCGGTCTCCGGGTGGGTGGGGCCGAAGACCGCGGTGGAGTCGGCGATGGCGCGCTCGAACATGGTGACGGCGCGGTTGGTGCGCCCGCCCACCGCGAGGCAGCCCGCGGCCGCGGCGCGCAGCGCGATCGTGATGCGGTCGTGCGGTCCGAGTGCCCGCTCGGCGTCGGCGAGGGCGTCCTCGAGCAGCGCGCTCGCCGAGCGGACGTCGCCGGTGGCGGCGATGGCGAGCGCGGCCCCCATGCGCGTGGTGAGGGTGTGGGGGTGGGTGGGGCCGAGCACCCGGCGCCGCGCGGCCTCCACCTCGGTGGACACGGCGATCGCGTCCTCCCAGCGCTCGGCCAGCCGGTACGCGGTGGCCAGCGCGTCGCGCGCGGTGAGGGTCTCGGGGTGCTCCGGGCCGTAGACGCGGGAGCGTTCGTAGGCCGCGGCCTCGATCACCAGCACGCCCTCGGCGCCCCGGCCGGCGGCCACCAGCGAGACCCCCAGGTTGCCGGTGACGGTGAGGGTCGCCGGGTGGTGCGCACCGAACAGCTGCTCGCACTCGGCGCGGACCTGCAGGAGGATGGCGACGGCACGGTCGGGCCGGTCGTCGGCGAAGTGCGCGGCCGCCTCGCTGTTCTGGTCGGCGAGCAGCGCCAGGTGACGGCGCGCGATCTCGACGCGGTCCCGTCTGCCCTTGGCCGACCACCACGCCATCCGCCGAACCCCTCCTCGTCCTGCCGTCCCCCTGGGCGAAAACTACCGTGCGTATCCATCGTGGCCATCCGTACCCCGGGCGGCCTGCAGCGAACGGGTGTATCCGTGCGACCAGGTCGTCCAGCGGCGGCCGGCTCGGCGCACGTGCCGCGGCCGGGCGCCGTCCGGTGCGGCACCGGCGCCGAGCGGCCTACCCTACTGCCGTGGCGGCGGACGTGGATGTGACGAGCAACGCGCGCAAGCACGGCATCACCGTCGCCGAGATGCGGGCCGTGCTCGGCGCACCCCTGCGGTCGATCGAGCAGGACGGGACGGTCCTGCACATCGGGGTCACCGCCGACCAGGACCTGCTGGAGGTCGTGGTCGCCCCCGGGGAACCGGTGACCGTCCTGCACGCCATGCGGCTGCGCCCGTTCAACTACCGGCACCTGCGCGCGGGCTGATCACGTCGGCGGTAGCTCGGCGGCAAGGTCGCGGACGTGGCCGGGCACACCGGGCCGGCGCTGCCACGGCAGGGGGCCGGCCAGCGGGCGGTACTCGACGCCGGTGGCGTCGAGGCGCGGCAGGTGGTGGTCGGTGAGCCGGCGGCGGAAGTCGGCGGGGTCGCGCCGCTCCGCCGCCGTCCACACGACCTCGGCGAACGCGGCCAGCCGCGGGAACGCCGCGAAGTCGATGCGCCGGCCGGAGTCGAGGTGCTCGGTCCAGATCGCGGCCTGCGCGCCCAGCACGCGCCCCGGCCCGCCGGGCGCCGATGGCTCGTAGGCGTAGACGTCGTCGACGGTGCGCACGAAGCCCACCGGCACCGGCTCGTCCGGCCCGTCGCCGGCGCGGTGGTCGAGGTAGACGTGCTGCTCGGGGGCGAGCACCGTGTCGTACCCCGCGGCCAGCGCCGCGCTGCCCCGCGCGCCCGACCGCCACGCCGTCACGATCGTGCCCTCCGGCAGCGCGGGGCTGAGCGCCTCGTCCCACACCGCCGGGCGGCGCCCCGCCGCGACCACGTGCCGGGCGAGCTCTCCGACGAACCAGCCGTGCAGGTCGGCGACCCCGGTCAGCCCGAACTCCGCGGCCCGCCGGACGATCTCCGGCGACCGTTCCCACGGCCCCAGCGGCACCTCGTCGCCGCCCAGGTGCACGACGGCGGCGTCGAACACGTCGAAGACCTCGTCGAGGATCTCGCGGTAGGCGTCCACGACGGCGGGCGAGGGGTCGAGGACCGCGTCGATGATGCCCCAGGTCGTGCTCACCTCCACGGCCGGACGGCCGGGCACACCAAGCTCGGGGTACGCGGCGATGGCGGCCTGCGAGTGGCCGGGCACATCGATCTCGGGCACGACGGTCACCCCGCGGGCCGTCGCGTACGCCACGATCTCGCGCAGGTCGGCCTGGGTGTAGAAGCCGCCGTGCGGGGTGGTGTCGCGGGTGCCCTCCCGCCACGCCCCGACCATCGACGCGTGCCGCCACGCGCCCACCTCGGTGAGCTTCGGCCGGGACCGGACCTCCATCCGCCAGCCCTGGTCGTCGGTGAGGTGCAGCTGGAGCGTGTTCAGCTTGTGCGCGGCGGCCAGGTCGACCATGCGCAGCACGCCGTCCTTCGGCAGGAAGTGCCGCGCCACGTCGAGCAGCACCCCGCGCCACCCGCACCGGGGCGCGTCGGTGATCCGCACCCGCGGCACCCGGACCTGCCCGGAGCCCGAGCGGCGGAACGCGGCCGGACCGAACAGCTGCGCCAGCGTCGCGACGGCGGCGTGCGCACCGGCGAGGTCGGCCGCGATGACCTGCACGTCCTCGTCGACGTCGAGGACGTACCCGCCGGCAGGCAGCGCCGGGTCCACCCGGAACTGGGTGGCAGCCGGTCCGGGTCCGCGCAGGTCCCAGGCCGCGCCGAACGCGTCCTCCGCGAGCCGGCGCCAACGCAGCGCCGCCGCCCGGAGCGCGGGCTCGGTGGCGACCGCGGCGTCCCCGGGTGGCTCGACGTACCCGGACCGCAGCTCGACGGACGAGGGGAGCGGCAGGAGCCCGGCGGCCGGATGATCAGTCATCGGTTCGGACACTACCGGCCCCCAGAACGGGACGAGCCAGCAAGAATGGTGCGAAACGGATAACCGCAGGCCTGCCGTTCGGCGCTACCGGAGGGTAAGTTGCTGACGTTCGAGCAGCCAGCGCCGGCCCAGGAGGTCCCTCCGTTGCGCGAGTACAGCGTCCCCGCCACGTTCCAGGTCGCCGCGGACGAGAACCTCGTGTCCGCTGTGTACACCAACGCGCGCGAGGTGCCCGACAAGGTCGCGTTCCGCCGGCGGGACGCGGAGAAGCAGTGGCACGACGTCACCTTCGCCACGTTCGCCGAGGAGGTCACCGCCGTCGCCCGCGGGCTGATCGCGGTCGGGGTGAACCCGGGCGACCGGGTCGCGCTGCTCTCGCACACCCGGTACGAGTGGACGCTGATCGACTACGCGATCCTCGCCGTCGGCGGCGTCACCGTGCCCATCTACGAGACGTCCTCCGCCGACCAGATCGGCTGGATCCTCTCCGACTCCGGCGCCGTCGGCGTCATCGTGGAGAACGCCGGGCACGTCAAGCGGCTGGAGCAGGTGCGTTCGGCGCTGGGCGAGCTGCCGCCCGTCTGGCAGATCGACGCGGGCGCCGTCGACGAACTCGTCGCCAAGGGCGCCGACGTGCCGGCCGAGCAGGTGCACGAGCGCCGCGCGAGCGTCACGGCCGACGACCTCGCCACCCTGATCTACACCTCGGGCACCACCGGCCGGCCCAAGGGCTGCGAGCTCACCCACCGCAACCTGCAGACCGAGGTGCGCACCGTCGCGGGTCTGTTGCCAGAACTGCTCACCGACGGCGGCTCGGTGCTGCTGTTCCTGCCGCTCGCGCACGTGTTCGGCAAGGTCATCCAGTGCGGCGCCATGCAGACCCGCAGCGTCATCGGGCACACCGCCGACGTCTCCGACCTGCTCGGCGACCTCGCCGCCTTCAAGCCGACGTTCCTGCTCGCCGTGCCGCGCGTGTTCGAGAAGGTCTTCAACGGTGCCCGGCAGAAGGCCCACGACGGCGGCAAGGGCGCCATCTTCGACACCGCCACCGAGACCGCCATCGAGTGGAGCCGGGCGCAGGACACCGGTGGTGCCGGGATCGTGCTCAGGCTGAAGCACGCGCTGTTCGACCGGCTCGTCTACAGCAAGCTGCGCGAGGCCGTCGGCGGCCAGGTCGTGGCCGCGGTGTCGGGCAGCGCGCCGCTGGGGGAGCGGCTCGGCCACTACTTCCGCGGCGTCGGCCTGCCGGTGCTGGAGGGCTACGGCCTCACCGAGACCTCGGCCGGCATCACCGTCAACACGCTGGACGCGCAGCGAATCGGCAGCGTCGGTCGGCCCGTGCCCGGCCACGCCGTCCGCATCGCCGACGACGGGGAGATCCTGCTCAAGGGCCCCATCGTGTTCCGCGGCTACTGGAAGAACGAGGCCGCCACGAAGGACGCCATGTCGGGCGAGTGGTTCCACTCCGGTGACATCGGCGAGCTCGACGACGGTGGCTTCCTGTCGATCACCGGCCGCAAGAAGGAGCTGATCGTCACCGCCGGCGGGAAGAACGTGGCCCCGGCCGTGCTGGAGGACCGCCTCCGCTCGCACGTGATCGTCAGCCAGGCGATGGTGGTGGGCGACAACAAGCCGTTCATCGGGGCGGTCGTCACCATCGACCCCGAGTCGCTGCCGCGCTTCCTGAAGAACGCCGGCAAAGCCGAGGACACGCCGGTCGCCGAGCTCGTCGACGACCCCGAGCTGCGTGCCGAGGTGCAGAAAGCGGTCGACGACGCCAACACCCAGGTCTCGCGCGCCGAGCAGATCCGCGAGTTCCGCATCCTGCCCGTCGACTTCACCGAGGAGGGCGGCGAGATGACGCCGTCGCTGAAGGTGAAGCGGGCCGTCGTCGCGAAGAAGTACGCCGACGTGATCGAGGGGATCTACAGCAAGCCGAAGAAGTAGGGATCAGACCCGCGCGGTGTACCGGTCGCGCAGCTTGTGCTTCTGCAGCTTGCCGGTCTCGGTGCGTGGCAGGTCGGTGGAGAAGTCGATGCTGCGCGGCACCTTGTAGCCGGCGATGCGGGCGCGGAGGAACTCGAGCAGCTCGGCCTCCAGTTCGGGGCCGGGCACCGCGCCCGGCGCGGGCTGCACGACGGCCTTGACCTGCTCGCCCATCTCCGGATCCGGGACGCCGATGACGGCCAGGTCCAGCACCGCGGGATGCAGGGTGAGCGCGTTCTCGATCTCCTGCGGGTAGATGTTGACCCCGCCTGAGATGATCATGAAGGACTGCCGGTCGGTGAGGAACAGGTAGCCGTCCTCGTCCACGTAGCCGACGTCGCCGGTGGTGGCCCAGGTCGGGTGCTCGGGGTGCGCCGCGGCGGCGGTCCTCTCCGGGTCGTTGTGGTAGGCGAACGGGAAGACGTCGCGCTCGAAGTGCACCAGCCCCACCTCGCCGGCGGGGAGCTCCTGGCCGTCGTCCCCGCACACGTGCAGCACGCCGAGCAGCGCCCGCCCGACGGACCCGGGCTTCGCGAGCCACGTCGACGAGTCGATCACCGTGAGGCCGATGGACTCGGTCGCCGCGTAGTACTCCTCGAGGATCGGCCCCCACCAGTCGATCATCTGCCGCTTGACCTCCACCGGGCACGGGGCAGCGGCGTGCACGGCCACGCGGTGCGACGACAGGTCGTACGCCGAGCGGACGCCCTCCGGCAGTTTGAGCATCCGCACGAACATCGTCGGCACCCACTGGCTGTGCGTGACGCGGTAGCGCTCGACCGCGGCCAGCGCCGCGCCCGGGTCGAACCGCGGCATGACCACGACGGTGCCGCCGACCTGGTGGATCATGCCGCCGAAGCGCAGCGGCGCCGCGTGGTAGAGCGGTGCGGGGGACAGGTACACGGTGTCGTCGGCGAAGCCGTAGAGCGGCCCGAACAGGCCGAGCAGCAGGTCTCCGCCGTCCGTCACGGGTACGCCCGGCAACGGCGCCTTGACGCCCTTCGGCCGCCCCGTGGTGCCGGAGCTGTAGAGCATGTCGCGGCCGCGCGGCTGCTCGGGCAGCGGCTCCGCCGAGGCGGCGGCGAGCGCGGCCGCGTAGTCGCCGTGGCCGGCGACCTGCCCGCCGAACGCGAGCCGCAGTCCGACGCCTGGCGTCGCGTCGACGACCGCGGTGGCCACCTCGCCCATCGCCGCGGAGACGACCAGCGCCTTCGCCCCGCAGTCGTCGAGGATGTAGGTGATCTCGTCGGGGTGCAGGTGGTTGTTGATCGCGGTGAGGTACAGCCCGCTGCGCATGGCCGCCCAGAACACCTCGTAGGTGTGCAGGGAGTTCTCCGCCAGCAGGGCGACGTCGTCGCCAGGACGGAGGCCGGCGTCCCACAGCACCCGCGAGAGCCGCACCGACCGCTCCTCCAGCTCAGCGTAGGTGAGCGCGGCACCCGTGTCGGACATGACCACGGCGGGCTTGTCGGGCGTCGTGGCGGCGAACTTCCCGGGGTACACGGCGGCTCCTCGCTGAGCAGGCGGACCGGCCCATCCTCTGGTGGTGCGGCCGGCCGGTCAACACTGACTCTTTCGCCAGGACGTCACACAGCGCGCGGCCACGGCACACACGTTCTGACCTGTGTGAGGTGGCCACGAGCTGTGTGACGTCATGATTCGCGCTTTTCAGGCACCATCGAGGGAAGACCTCCTCCCGACCTTCCCGAGGTGCCCGTGCCCGACAACGACCGCCCCGGCGGCTTCGGTCCGCTCGACGACATGGTCGAGCGGCTGCTCGGCAACCTCACCGAGAACCTCGGCGAGGCGTTCCGGCCCTTCACCGAGCCGCGCGACGAGCCGGCCGAGGAGACGAGCCGCACCGATCGGACCGCGCAGCCGCGGAGCGCATCCACGCCGAAGCTCGACCGCTTCGGCACCGACCTCACCGCCCGCGCCACCCGGGGCGAGCTCGACCCCGTCATCGGCCGGGACGCCGAGATCGAGCAGGTGCTGGAGGTGCTGGCGCGCCGCACCAAGAACAACCCGGTGCTCATCGGCGATCCAGGGGTCGGCAAGTCGGCGATCGTCGAGGGCATCGCCCAGCGCGTCGCGGCGGGCACGGTGCCGGAGTCGTTGCGCGGTGTCCGGGTCGTGTCGGTCGACGTCGGCGCGATGGTCGCGGGCACGAAGTACCGGGGCGAGTTCGAGCAGCGGCTCACCGGGATCATCGCCGAGGTGACGCGCGCGCAGCGTGGGGTCGTCCTGTTCGTCGACGAGGTGCACTCGATCGTCGGGGCCGGCTCGGCGGAGGGCGCGCCGATGGACGCGGCCACCCTGCTGAAACCGGCGCTGGCCCGCGGCGACCTGCAGCTCATCGGCGCCACCACGCCCGGGGAGTACCGCAAGCACATCGAGAAGGACACGGCGCTGGAGCGCCGCTTCGAGCCGGTGCGGATCGCGCCGCCGACCGTCGCCGGCACGATCGAGATCCTGCGTGGCCTGCGCAACCGCTACGAGGAGCACCACGACGTGCTCATCGACGACGAGGCGCTGACCGCCGCGGCGACGATGTCGGACCGCTACCTCACCGACCGCTTCCTGCCCGACAAGGCCATCGACCTGCTCGACCGGGCCAGCGCCCGCGCCCGCATGAGCGCCCGCACCGACCCGGCTGCGCTGGCCGCGCACCTGGAGCAGCTGCGCCGGGCCCGCGACGTCGCCGTCGACGCCGAGGACTACGAGCGCGCCATGCAGCTGACCGGGGAGATCGACGCCGCCGAGGCCCCGGTGAGCTCCGGGCCACCGCTGATCACCGCCAAGGACGTCGCGGCCGTCGTCGCGCGCAGCACCGGCATCCCGGTCACGGAGCTGACCACGGCCGAGCGCGACAAGCTGCTCGACCTCGAGGGGCTGCTGCACCGCCGGGTCGTCGGTCAGGACGCCGCGGTGTCGGCGGTCGCCGACGCCGTCCGGGCCGGACGGGCCGGGCTGGCCGCCCCGGACCGACCGGTCGGGTCGTTCCTGTTCATCGGCCCGACCGGCGTCGGGAAGACGGAGCTGGCCCGCGCGCTCGCCGAGGTGTTGTTCGGCTCGGCCGACGCGCTGCTGCGGTTCGACATGAGCGAGTACGCCGACCGCGGGTCGGCGATGCGGCTGGTGGGGGCGCCGCCCGGGCACCTCGGGTTCGACGAGCCCGGCCAGCTCACCGAGGCCGTGCGGCGCTCGCCGTACGCGGTGCTACTGATGGACGAGATCGAGAAGGCGCACATGGAGGTCACCAACACGCTGCTCCAGGTGCTCGACGCGGGGCGGCTCACCGACGCCCACGGCCGCACCGTCGACTTCACGAACACGGTCGTGATCATGACCAGCAACCTGGGGGTCGAGCTGCTGCCCGGCGTGTTCCGCGCCGAGTTCCGGGCGCGGATCGACGAGGTGGTGCCGTTCCACGCGCTCGGCGCCGCCGAGCTGCGCGCGATCACGCGGCTGCTCCTCGCCGACACCGTCGCCCGCGTCGCCGCGCAGGGCATCGCGCTGGAGGTCACCGACGCGGCCGTGGCCTGGCTGGCCGAGCACGGTGCCCAGCCCGAGCTGGGCGCCCGGCCGCTGCGGCGCACCATCACCCGCGAGCTCGACCGCAGGCTCTCCCGCATGATCATCGCGGGGGACCTGCGCACCGGTGGCCGCGCCCGCGCCGACGTGGAGGAAGGGCACCTCGTCGTCACGCCGGGCGGGCCGGACCTGCGGAAGCAGTAGTCAGCGCAGGGTGTCGGCGTCGATCCGGCGCCCCGGCACGCCCACCGCGCGTTCGACGAGCGCCCCGAACACCAGCCCGAGCGCGGTCCAGAACGCGAGCTGCCCCCCGAGGGTGGCGATGCGGAATCCGTAGAGCACGGGGGCCGGGAAGTCGGCCGGTGTCTCGGCCACGGTGGGCAGCAGGGCCATCACGACCGCCACCACCACGACGTACCCCGCGAACGTCGCGGTGGTGGCGTTCCAGGTCCCGAGCCGCGCGCGCAGCCGTTCCCGCACCACCAGCGCCGCCCACGCGATCACGACGGACGCGAGCACCATCGCCAGGAAGAGCAAGGTGCGCTCGCCGATGGTGTCGTCCTTCGTCGACGCCGGCGGGTTGGCCGGGTACTTGAGGAACGGCACGGCGTAGGTCACCACGAACCCGGCCGCGGCCAGCGCCAGTGCGCCGGCGCGCGGCGGCAACCGCAGGTAGCGGCCGTGGACCGCGGCGTAGACCAGCGCGGTGATGCCGCCGAGCGCCACCCCGAACAGTGCGGACGCCACGCCGAGCCCGAGCGTGGCCTGCACCCCGCGGCTGACCAGCTCCGCGCCCGGTGCCTCGCCGGCGGCCGCGGCCACCTGGTCCTCGTAGGCGATGGCCGCGTCGACCATCGGCTCACCGAAGACGTACTCGACGACGGCGTAGAACAACCCGGCCACGAGACCGGCGAGCATCCCGCGGACCAGCAGTGCGCGCACCATGGGTCAGTGGCAGGGGAAGCCGAGCAGGTGCCGGCCGTCGTGCACGAACTCGTGCAGCATGCTGCCGGGGACGAGCTGGGTGGCGCCCTGGTCGATGCCCAGCAGGTAGAGCAGCCCCAGCAGGAGCACGCCGGCGAAGACCGCCCACGGCAGGATCTCCCGCACGGGGATCGCCACGGGCGCGACACCGGTTGCGGCGGCTGTGGCCTCGGACACGGCGACCTCCAGGGTTGGATCGGCAGAACAGATCGACATCTGAGCATCTCGTCAGACGTCCAGCAGTCTGCGGACCCGGGTCGGCGGTGTCAAACGGACCGTGTCGGATTCCCGGCGGGGTGGCGTGTCGCACGCCTACCCTGCGCGAGTGCGATCTCTGCGTGCAGCGCCGGACGAGCCGGTCACCGCGGTCGTGTACGCGACCAAGGGCCTCGTCGACGTCGTCGCCGCCGAGGTGACCGAGCTGGTGCCGGCACGGATCGTCGAGCGCACCGACCGCTTCCTGCTCGTCCGACTCACCCCGGCGCAGCTGGCCGATCTCGGTGCCCGCGCCCGCACCGTCGACGACGTGCGACTCCTCGTCGCCGGACCGGCCCCGGTGACCGGCGCCGGTGACCTGCAGCGACTCGGCGCGGTGGCCGCCGACGCCGTCGAGGCCCGGCTGGGGGCGTCGGAGGAGCCGTGGTCGGTGACCCTCGCGGCGCGCAACCCGCCGTGGCGCCGGCGGCCGCGCTGGGAGCCGGCGCCGGTGCTGGCCGCGACCCTGCACGGGGCCGACGCGGCGGCGACCGCGCGCCGGCCCGTCGACCTGCGCCTGCAGGTCGACGGCGAGCAGGCGCACCTCGCGGTGAACCTGTGGGAGCGCCCGCTCGGCAAGGCCGACGGGCCGGCCTGGCGGGGGGCGCTGCGGCCCACGGTCGCCGCAGCGCTGGTGCGCATCGCGCTCGGCGCCGCCGGTCCCGCGGCTCGGGCAGCGGGGCTCTACGACCCGTTCTGCGGCAGCGGCACGATCGTCGCCGAGGCCGCGCGGGCCGGGCTCGCGGTGCAGGCGTCCGACCGCGCGCCGGAAGCCGTGGCGCTCACCCGCGAACGGCTGGCCGCGCTGGGCGTGCCCGACCCGCAGGTGTTCGTCCGCGACGTGCTGCGCGGTCCCGACCAGCGCGTGTCCGCCCGCATCGTGGTGGGCAACCTGCCGTGGGGCACGCAGCAGCCGGTCGACGGGCGCATCGCCCTGTTCGACGCGGTGGCGCACCTCGTGGCGCAGCGCGTGGCCGGGGACGGGGCCGCGGCGCTGCTCACCACGCACGAGGAGGCACTGGTCGCACGCCTGCGCCGGCACGGCCTGGCCGTCACCGCCCGCCGGATCGGGCTGCTCGGCCAGACCCCGGCAGTCGTCACGGCGCACCCGGCGTGATCAGCCGATGTTGTAGACGATCTCCACCGTGACCGACAGCTGTTGCGTGCCGGGAGAGACCTTCGACGCCTGCTCCGCACCGTCGGCCACCCCCGCGGCGTACGGGACGGGCGGGGGCCGGTTGCCGGCCGAGGTCTCGGTGATCGTGCGGATCGAGCCGAGCGACACCCCGGCGGCGTCCGCGAGCTGCTTGGCCTGCTCCTGCGCCTTCTTCACCGCGGCCGCGCGGGCCTGCGCGAGCAGCTTCGAGTCGTCGTCGATGGAGAAGCCGAGGGACTGCACCCGCACGGCGTCCCCCGCGGCCTGTGCGGCGGCGTCGATGATGCCGCCCGCGGTGGCGACGTCGCGGATGGTGACGGTGAGCTGGTTGGTGACCTCGTAGCCGGCGATGCGCCCGTTGGTGTCGAACGTCGGGTCGATGCCGAACCGGCTGGTCTGCACGTCGGCATCGGCGACGCCCTTGGCCTTCAGCTGGTCGCGCAGCGCGGCGGACTTCGCGGCGTTGTCGTTCAGCGCCGTCTGCGCGTTCGCCGACCGGGTCGCGACGGCCAGGTCGATCGACACCTTGTCGGGGGTACCGGTGACCTCGCCGACACCGCGCGCGCTGATCCCCGCCGGAACCGGCCCGCTCGCGGCAGGCGGCTGCGGGGCGCACCCCGTGAGCACCGCAGTGGCCGCGACCAGGCCGGCGGCGGCCAGCCCTGCCCTGATGGATCGCCTCATCGTCTCGTCCCCCTTGTCAGGACCTGCGCCCGGCGCACGGCCGTGCCGTGCACGCGTAGGACGGAGCGCGGCAGGAATCGCGTTGGCTCGCCCGGCAGAATGGTCTCGTGACGGTCGGCGAGGTGCGCGAAGCGGTGTCCGCGCGCGAGGGTGAGGTCCTGACCGCCTTGGGTGAGCACCTCACCAACGCGGAGATCGCCGCCCGCCTCTTCATCTCCGTCCGCACCGTCGAGAGCCACGTGTCGTCGCTGCTGCGCAAGCTCGGCGCCGCCGACCGGCGCGCGCTCGCCGGGCTCGCCGCCGAGCAGGCGGCTGCCCGGGCGGCGGCACCGCCGTCGGTCGAGCCGGTACGTGCGCCGGTGCTCGCTGCGCTGCCGGCGCCGCTCACCTCCTTCATCGGACGGGCGGACGAGCGCGCCGAGCTGGCCGCCGCGCTGCGTGAGCGGCGGCTGGTCAGCGCCGTGGGGCCCGGTGGGGTCGGCAAGACGCGGCTGGCCCTCGCCGTCGCCGCCGAGCTCGCCGCGGCCGATCCGGCGCCGTTCCCCGACGGGGTGTGGTTCGTCGACCTCGTCCCCGTGCCGGACGGCGCCACGATCGCGCCCAGCCTGGCCGCTGCGCTCGGCCTCGGTGAGCAGCCCGGCGCGTCCACGGAGGAGACGGTGCTGGCGTGGCTCGCCGGCCGCACCGCGCTGCTCGTGCTCGACAACGGCGAGCACGTGCTCGACAACGTGGCCGACCTGGCGGAGCGCCTGCTCGTCTCCGCTCCCGGCATCACGCTGCTGGTCACCACGAGGGCGCGGCTGCAGCTGCCGTTCGAGTGGGTGTTCCCGGTCGCCGGTCTGTCGCTCGACGGGGACGGTGGCGGCGGTGACGCCGTCAGCCTGTTCCTGGCCAGGGCCGAGGCCGCGGCGGCCCCGGTCGCGGCGGCTGATCGGCCCCGGGTCGAGCGGATCTGCCGGACGCTCGACGGCGTGGCGCTCGCCATCGAGCTGGCTGCGGCGCGGCTGCCGGCGGTGGGTCTCGACGGGCTCGAGGCCGGGCTGACCGACCCGTTGCACCTGCTCACGGGGGGTCGGCGGGCGCAGTCGCGACACCGGTCGCTGCGCGCCACGCTCGACTGGAGCTACCAGCTGCTCGGCCCGGAGGCGCAGGCGGTGCTGCGCCGGATCGTGGTGTTCGCCCGCCCCGCGTCGGCCGACGCGGCGCGCGAGATCGCGGGCTGGGCGCCCGTCGGGTCGCGGGAGGTGCCGGAGCGGCTCGCCGAGCTGGCCGACCACAGCCTGCTCGTGCCCGTCGCGGCGCCGGGCGGCACCCGCTACCGGGCGTTGGAGGTGATCCGCCAGTACGGCGTCGAGCTCCTCGACGAGACCGGCGAGCTGGACCGGGCACGCAGTGCCCACCTGGGCTGGGCGGTCGCCCGGGGTGCAGAGCTGGTGGCGGAGCCGCGCACCGCCGACAGCGAGGGGCGGTGGCGGCTGCGCTACGACGACCTCGCCGACGAGCTGCGCGCAGCGCTGGCCTGGGCCGCCGGCGCCGGGTTGTCCGGTGGCGTCGTGTCGCCGGCGGAGGTGGCCGCGGCGGCGGCGCTGGCTGCCGACCTGGCGTACCGGCGCGGCCTGCCCACCGAGGCCCAGCGCCGGTACGAGCAGGCGGCCGAGCTCGACCCGGAGCCGGCGACGGCCGCCCGGGCGCTGCACCGCGCCGCCGGGTGCGCCGAGGTGCGCCTGATGGGGTTCGACGCGGTCCGCCTGCACATCCGCGCGGGGGAGAAGTACGTGGTGGCCGGCGACCGCGTCGCGGCGGCCTGCTCGTTCGCACGGGCGGCCGAGCTGTCCGACCGCGCCCACGGGACGCTGCAGACCGTGCCCGCACGGGACGAGATCGCCGCGCTGCTCGATCGCGCCAGGGAGCTCGGCGGCGACGACCCGCAGGCGCTCGCCCGCATCGCGGTCGCCGTGGCGTTCGGCACGAAGTGGTGGGAGGACGACGGCTCCGCCGAGGTCGGGCCGATCATCGAGCACGCCGTCGCGCTGGCGCGGGCCAGCAACGACCCGCTCGCCGAGAGCGCGGCCCTGGACCGGCTCACCACCCTGCACCTCTCCCGCGGCGCCGCCCGGGCCGCCCTGGCCACCGCGGTGCGGCGGATCGAGCTGCTCGAACCGCTGCCGCCGGACGCCGACCTGGGCTTCGAGATGACCGACGCGGTCGTGATGTCGACGGAGAGCGCGCTGGCCGCGGGCGAGCTGCGGTCGGCGCGGCGGTTCGCGGAGCGATCGCGGGCCCTGCCCATGCACCACGAGATCCCGCACGTCGGCGGATCCCGGTACATGCTGGTCACGGCCCTCGCCGGGGACTGGGCCGACACCCTCGCCGCAGCCGAGCTGTTCCGCGAGAGCTGGGAGCGGGCCGGCCGGCCGAAGCAGGGCACGCTGCGGCGCAGCGTCGACGCCGTCGTCATGGTGCACGGGCTGCGCGGCGACGACGCCGCAGCAGCGGAGTGGCAGGCCGTCCGCGACGCGATCGGCACCGGCAACCAGCGCCCGCAGGGCGACACGCGCTGCCGCCAGGTCCTCACCGCGACGCTGCGCCTGCACCGCGGCGAACCGCGCGCCGCGCTCGAGGAGGTGCGCGACGACGTCGCCGGCTTCCGTACGTGGAGCGAGGGCGCCTGGGTCCAGTGGTACGCCGCGGTGCAGGTCGAGGCGCACGTGCTCGCCGGGTCGCCCGACGCCGCCGCGCGGATCGCGCGGATGCGCGACGTCGTCCAGGACAACGTCATCGCGTCGACGATGGTCGAGCGGGCGGCGGCGGTGCTCGCCGGCGACGCGGCAGCGGTGCTGGCCACGGCGGACCGGTTCGCCCGGGCGGGCAGCCGCTACCAGCAGGCGCGCAGCCTCGTGCTCGCCGGCGATCCGGGGGCGGCCGCCGCGATGGCCGAACTGGGTGCCACGTACGTGCCCTGACCCGCGTTCTCCGTGGTCGGTGCGGGGTCTTTCCGTGGTGAGCACGGATGTCCGCGGAGCCGTCCCGGACGACCATTGCATGCATGACGAACCAGCACCTGACCAGCGCAATCGCCGCCGAGCGCCGCCGCGACCTGCACGCCGCCGCCGCGCACTCCCGCCTCGTCCGCGAGGCCACCGCCACCGAGCCCACCCCGGCCCAGCAGCCGTCCGCCCCGAGCCTGCGCAGCCTGTTCCGGCGCAACGCCCCGGCGTGAGCGGTGGGTGAGCAGGGCACACTGTGGCGGTGCGTGCGGGGGATGAGCTGCTGGGCATCGGCCTGCTGGCCGGCGCGGCCAACGTCGTCATGCAGCTCGCCCGTCCACCCGTCGGGTACGGGGTGGTGGAGAGCACCGTCGAGAGCGGGCAGCTGTTCCGGCACCCGCTGAAGCGGGCCCGCACCACGTTCACCTACCTCGCCGTCGCGCTCGCCGGCACCGACGCCGAGCGGCTGGCCTACCGCCGCGCCGTCAACGCCGCGCACACCGCCGTCCGTTCGACGGCCGCCAGCCCCGTCGCGTACAACGCGTTCGACCCCGACCTGCAGCTCTGGGTGGCCGGTTGCCTCTACCGCGGCGTGGTCGACGTCCGCGCGGCCTTCCTCGGCCCGGACGACCCCGCCACGGCCGACCACGTGTACGCCTCGTCGGCCGCGCTCGGCACGACCCTGCAGGTACCGCCGGAGCGGTGGCCGGCCGACCGGCACGCCTTCGACCGCTGGTGGGAGTGCGAGGTCGAGTCCGTGTCCATGGACGACACGGTCCGGGCCTACCTCACCGACCTCGTCCTGCTGCGCTTCCTGCCCCGCCCGCTCGCGATCCTGTTCGGGCCCGCGCACCGGTTCGTCACCGCCGGCTTCCTGCCGCCCCGCTTCCGCGCCGAGCTGCACCTCGACTGGGACGACCGCCGCCAGCGCCGCTTCGACCGCGCCGTCGCCATCGCCCGCGCGGTGGTGCGCCGGCTGCCGGAGCCCGTGCGCGCCTTCCCGTTCCCGCTGCTGCTGTGGGACCTGCGCCGCCGGATCAGGACCGGTCGCCCCCTCGTGTAGTGCTGCTGTCGGTGTCGCTGCCGCTGAGCAGGCCGGTGACGGCATCGACCGTCTCGCCGGTGCCCTCCACGACGCCGGTGACGGTGCGGCCTGCACCCTCCGACGTGGCGGTGACGGTGTCGGTGACCGCGCCGACCGGGTCCTCCGCCACGTCCTCGACGGACACCTCGGGCACCTCGACGTCGGGCAGCGGCACCGTGGCCTCGCCGACCTGCACGTCGGGGGTGCGCACCTTCGTCTCCGAGACGTGCACGTCAGGCAGGTCCACGGCGGCGCCGGCCGGGCCGGCCGACACACTGGCGCCGGACACGTCCACGTCCGGCAGCTCGACCTCGGCCTCCCCGACCCCGACCGGCCCCACCCGCGCGGCGGTGGTCGCGACGTCGGGGGTCGTGACCTCCGTCGCCGAGGTCGCCACCTCCACGCCACTCGTCGACACCCTGACGGTCGCCGACGGCGGGGTCACCCCACCCGGTCCGACCGCGACCCCCGGCGTCGTGATCGGGACTCCCGGCACCCCGGGCACGTCGACGGGCGGCACGACCACCGGCGGTGTCTCGACGCCGGGCAGCGGCACGGTCACGCCCGCCCCGCCGGGACCAGGTGTGCCCGGTCCCGGTCCGCCAGGCCCACCCGTTCCGGGGCCGCCGGATCCGGGTCCACCTGTGCCGGGTCCGCCGGTGCCGGGTCCGCCAGCCCCGGGTCCACCTGTGCCGGGTCCGCCGGTGCCGGGTCCGCCAGCCCCAGGTCCGCCGGTGCCGGGGCCACCGGTCCCGGGACCGCCCGTTCCCGGGCCGCCCGTACCGGGCCGGGTCGGTCCAGGCCTGGCCGGGTCGAACGCGCGGGAGCTGCCCGCCGCCGACCCACCAGCCACGGATCCGGCGGCATGGCCGACACCGTCCCCGTCGAACCGGACGGCTTGCAGATCGGCCGGGAGGAACGCGGCGGCGAGCGGCGTTGCGCCGATTTCCTGCCCGAACGCCGGGTGACCGACGTCGGCGTCCTGGCCGGGGCGTTCGGCTTCTGCCCGGGGCAGTCTCGCGTCGTCGAGCATGGACGGGCCGAGGACGGCCCCGAGCGCGAACAGGGCGCTGGCCGCCACGGTGACCTTGCGCAGCGACCGCCGCGGTGGCGGAGGCGGCACCGCCAGCACATCACCTCGTGCCAGGTGGGTGCGGGGGCGGAGGGGGCCGTCGGCGGCGTGCGGGCCACGGCCCTCCCGCCGCAGGAGCGCCGGCACCGACACGAGGGGACCCTCGTCGGGCCGCTGGGTGGCCGGCCGCCCGCCGCACCGGATGATGATCTCCTCGGCCGGGTGGGGGGCGGGCGCGCCGCGCCTGCTGCGGGAGTGTCTGCGGGGCGTGGGCACGGCGGGGTCCTCTCTCGTGCGGCAGCGGAGGCCTGGTGGTCCGGGCCAGAACTGCACGGTGGTACTCGCATCGGGCCCGAAAGTGCTACGCCGCCCGGTCGGCCGGCCGGAGCATCGGCCGCTCGGCGCAGTAGACGACCGTCGGGCGCCACGAGGAGCCCGCTCGGCGCCGCCACCCGTTCGCCCTAGGCCGCACGGGGGTACCGACTGCGGCCGTTCGGGCCATTCAGTTGTTGTGACGTACAGCGATCGTCTGACTACGGACGATCATCGAGCGTGAGCGGGCGGCCCGGCGGTCGCATCCCTGCGCCGGGCGGCATGATCGCCGGGAGAAAACCCGTTTGCCTACTGAGCGCGCACTCAGTAACTTTCGGCCTCGTGCCCACCCGCCCCCGTGCCGAACGGATGCGGCCCGACGAACGCCGGGCCGCCATCATCGACGCCACGCTCCCGCTCGTCCTCGAGCACGGCGACAAGGTCACCGTCCGGCTGATCGCCGAGGCCGCCCGCGTGGCCGAAGGCACGATCTTCACGGTCTTCCGCGACAAGGACGAGCTGATGACGGCGGTGCGGGAGCGCGCGTTCGATCCCGAGCCCACCCTCCGCGAGTTGGCCGCCATCGATCTCGCCGCACCGCTGCGGGAGCGGCTGATCGCGGTGGCCGAGATCGTGACCTGCCGGCTCCGGCGGGTGTTCGTGCTGATCGCGGCACTGGGCGGGAAGATGCCCCAGGAAGGTCGATCGCCGGAGGACGACGAGGCGATCGCCCGGCGTCAGCAGATCAACGACGCGTTCATCGCGGCCGTCGTCGCCGTGATCGAGCCTGACGCAGCTGACCTCGCCGTCTCACCCGGCGAGGTGGCCCACGTGCTGCGTCTGCTGGCCTTCTCCGCCACCCACCCCCTCGTCAACGACGGCCGCCCGCTGAGCGCCGAGCAGATCGTCGACACGCTCCTGGACGGCGTCCGCCGCCGGGAACCCGCGCCCACCCGCCCCATCCACCACGACGAGCTCAGCACCACCGGGGGGAACTGACCGCCATGCTCCTATCGCTCCTGCGCACCTATCTGCGCACGTACGCCGGCCCGTTGTGGCTGGTCGTCGGCCTGCAACTGGTCGGGACGATGGCTTCGCTGTACCTGCCGAGCCTCAACGCCGACATCATCGACAAGGGCATCGCCACCGGCGACACCGGCTACATCCTGGAGATGGGTGGCTGGATGCTCGTCGTCACCCTCCTGCAGATCGCCTGCTCGATCGGTGCGGTCTACTACGGCTCGCGCACCGCGATGGCGTTCGGCCGGGACCTGCGCGCGGGCATCTTCCACCAGGTCGGCGGCTTCTCCGCGCGCGAGGTCAACCGGTTCGGCGCGCCGTCGCTGATCACCCGCGACACCAACGACGTCCAGCAGATCCAGCTGCTCGTCCTGATGACGTGCACGATGCTCGTGGCGGCGCCGATCATGTGCATCGGCGGCGTGATCATGGCCCTGCGCGAGGATGCCGGCCTCTCCTGGCTCATGGCGGTCTGCGTGCCCGTGCTGGTGATCTCCATCGGGCTGATCATCGTGCGGATGGTGCCGAAGTTCCGGCTGCTGCAGGAGCGCATCGACCAGATCAACCGCGTGCTGCGCGAGCAGATCACCGGCATCCGGGTGGTGCGCGCGTTCGTGCGGGAGCCGCTGGAGTCGCGCCGCTTCGAGGTGGCCAACGCCGAGGTGACCGCCGTCGCCACCGCTGCCGGCCGGTTGCAGGCGGGGATCTTCCCCGTCGTGATGCTCGTGCTCAACTTCTCCAGCGTCGCCGTCCTGTGGTTCGGCGCGATGCGCATCGATGCCGGGGAGATGCAGGTGGGCGCGCTGACGGCGTTCCTGTCCTACCTGATCCAGATCCTCATGGCCGTCATGATGGCCACCTTCATGGCGATCATGATCCCGCGCGCCGCGGTGTGCGCCGACCGGATCGGCGAGGTCCTGCAGACCGAGTCCTCGGTGGCCCCGCCGGGCGCCCCGGTCGTCCCGCAGAGCAGGGCCGGCGTGCTGGAGTTCGACCACCTCACCTTCTGCTACCCCGGGGCGGCTTCCCCGGTGCTGCGCGACGTCAGCTTCACCGCGCGGCCCGGGGAGACCGTCGCGATCATCGGCAGCACCGGTGCCGGCAAGACCACCCTGGTCAGCACCGTGCCCCGGCTGTTCGACGCGACGAGCGGGCACGTCCGCGTCGACGGCGTGGACGTGCGCGAGCAGGAACCCGAGGAGCTGTGGAGCCGCATCGGGCTGGTCCCGCAGCGCCCTTTCCTGTTCAGCGGCACGGTGCGGTCCAACCTGCGCTACGGACGGTCCGACGCCACCGACGAGGAGCTGTGGGCCGCGCTCGAGGTCGCGCAGGCCGCCGAGTTCGTCCGCGCCATGCCGGACGGCCTCGACGCGCGCATCGCACAGGGCGGCACCAACGTGTCCGGTGGCCAGCGCCAGCGCCTGGCGATCGCGCGGGCCCTGGTCAAGAAACCCCTGATCTACCTGTTCGACGACTCGTTCTCGGCCCTCGACCTGGCCACCGACGCCCGCCTGCGTGCCGCGCTGCGGCCCTGGACCGCGCAGGCGACGGTCGTGATCGTGGCCCAGCGGGTGTCCACGATCGTCGGCGCCGACCGCATCGTCGTCCTCGAGGACGGCGAGGTCGTCGGCATCGGCCGGCACGCTGAGCTGCTCGCGACCTGCCCCACGTACGTCGAGATCGTCGAGTCCCAGCACGCGGTGGAGGAAGTCGCATGAGTGCGCCCGAGAAGGCTCCCGTGGAGGCGCCGCCCGCGGAGAAGGACGAGCGGCAGGTCGCCCGCGAGATGACGGTCGCCCGCAACCAGAGCGGCGGCAACCGCTGGGGTGGCGGTCTCGGCCAGCCGGCCGAGAAGGCGGCCACGTTCGGCCCGTCCGCGAAGCGGCTCGTCGCGCGGCTGGCGCCCGAACGCATCGGCCTCCTCGCGGTGGTGGTGTTCGGGCTGGTCAGCGCGGTGCTGAACGCGTTGGGCCCGCTCGTGCTCGGCCACGGCACCGACGTCATCTTCTCCGGCGTGATCGGGCGCGGCCTGCCCGCGGGGCAGACGACCGAGCAGGCGGCGGCCGCCGCCCGGGCGGCCGGCAACGAGTCGTACGCGGCCATCATCGAGGCCCAGCACGTGATCCCGGGCGTCGGCATCGACTTCCGACTGCTGGCGCAGGTGCTGATCGGGGCGCTCGTGCTCTACCTGTTCGCGTCGCTGCTGGGCTACGCGCAGGGCTACCTGCTCAACGGGATCGTCCAGCGGACGATCTTCACGATGCGCCGCGACGTGGAGGACAAGATCCACCGGCTGCCGCTGGCCTACCTCGACCGGCAGCAGCGCGGCGAGGTGCTCAGCCGCGTCACCAACGACATCGACAACATCTCCCAGACCCTCCAGCAGACGATGAGCCAGCTGCTCACGTCGATCCTGACGGTCGTCGGCGTCGTCGTCATGATGTTCGTGGTGTCGCCGTTGCTGTCGCTGGTGGCGCTGATCTCGATCCCCCTGACGATCTGGATGACCTCCGCCGTCGCCAAGCGCTCGCAGGGGCAGTTCGTCGCCCAGTGGCGAGCCACCGGGGCGCTGAACGGGCACATCGAGGAGGCGTTCACCGGCCACGAGCTGGTGCGGGTGTTCGGCCGCACCGCCGAGGTCGAGGAGCAGTTCGACAGGCGCAACGAGGAGCTGTTCCAGGCGTCGTTCAAGGCCCAGTTCATCTCCGGCACGATCATGCCGCTGATGATGTTCATCGGGAACCTGAACTACGTGCTGGTCGCGGTGGTCGGCGGGCTGCGGGTGGCGTCGGGCTCGATGAGCCTCGGCGAGGTCCAGGCGTTCGTCCAGTACTCGCGCCAGTTCACGCAGCCGCTCACCCAGATCGCCGCGATGGTCAACCTCCTGCAGTCCGGGGTGGCGTCGGCGGAGCGGGTGTTCGAGCTGCTCGACGAGGCCGAGCAGGTGCCCGACCCGGAGTTGCCGACGACGACGCAGACGCGCGACGGCCGGCGGGGCCGCGTCGCGTTCGAGCACGTCTCGTTCGCGTACGACCCGGCGAAGCCGCTGATCGAGGACCTGTCGCTGGTCGCGAAGCCCGGCCAGACCGTCGCGATCGTCGGGCCGACCGGTGCCGGCAAGACCACCCTGGTGAACCTGATCATGCGGTTCTACGAGCTCGACGCCGGCCGCATCACCCTCGACGGCGTCGACATCGCCGAGATGGGCCGCGCCGACCTGCGCTCCGGCATCGGCATGGTCCTGCAGGACACGTGGCTGTTCGGCGGCACCATCCGCGACAACATCGCCTACGGCAACCCCGACGCGAGCGAGGAGCAGCTGCTCGCGGCGGCGAAGGCGACCTACGTCGACCGGTTCGTGCGCAGCCTGCCCGACGGCTACGACACCGTGATCGACGAGGAGGGCAGCAACGTCAGTGCGGGGGAGAAGCAGCTGATCACGATCGCGCGGGCGTTCCTCGCCGACCCGTCGCTGCTGATCCTCGACGAGGCCACCAGCTCCGTCGACACCCGCACCGAGGTGCTGGTGCAGCGGGCCATGGCGGCGCTCCGGTCGGACCGCACCAGCTTCGTCATCGCGCACCGGCTCTCCACGATCCGCGACGCCGACATCATCCTCGTGATGGAGGCCGGCCGGATCGTGGAGCAGGGCGACCACGAGACCCTCCTCGCCGCGAACGGTGCCTACGCGAAGCTGTACAACGCGCAGTTCGAGGCGGCGGCGGCGGTTCTGGACTGAGCAGGCCCGGCCGACGTCACACACCGGTGCGCCCGTTCACACACGTTCGAACGTGTGTGAACGGGCCCAGCCATGTGTGACGTCGGGCGGAGGGGTCACACCAGCAGGGAGCCACCGTCGACCGTGATCACCGTTCCCGTCGCGTAGGTCGAGGTCATCAGGTGCACGTAGGCCTGGGCGGCCTCGTCGACCTCGCCCACGCGGCCGAGCGGGATGGCGGTGCCCACCTGCGCGTAGAACGCGGCGCGGGCGTCGTCGTCCATCCCGTCCCACAGCGGGGAACGGATGTACCCAGGGGAGACGGCGTTGACCCGCACCGGGGCCAGCTCGACCGCCAGCGCGCGGGTCAGCGAGATCACGGCACCGCAGACGCTCGCGGCGACCGACCATCCCGGCCCGGGCCGGAACGCCGCGATGCCGGTGGTCAGCACCACCGAGCCGCCGGGCCGCAACTGGGCCGCCGCGGCGCTCACCGCGGCGAGCGCGCCGAAGAACCGCAGGTCGAACGCCGATCGGGCGGCGTCGAGGTCCATGTCCGCGACGGGCGACAGGCTGAGGGCGTCGCCGGCGGTGAACACGAGGTGGTCGATCGCGCCGACGTGCGCGACGAGCGCTCGCACCGCCTCGGTGTCGGCGAGGTCGGCGACCTCCCCGCTCGTCCCGGCCGGCAGGACGGCCAGGGCGCGCTCGACGCTGCTCGCCCGGCTCGACGCGACCACCACCTTCGCGCCCTGCTGCGCAGCGAGCTGCGCGGTGGCCAGGCCGATGCCGGAGGTGCCGCCGAGCACCAGCACGCGCGCGCCGTCGAGAGTCATGATCGTTCCTTCCGTGGGATCGCTACGTGATCCACGATGCGGCGGGCAACGGGGCGCGGTCCAAGACCTGTCCGGCGTCCTGTCATACCCTGAAGGTATGGATCTGGACCTGCGCAAGCTGCGCTACTTCGTCGCAGTCGCGCAGGAACTGCACTTCGGCCGGGCCGCCGCCCGGCTGCACATCGCGCAGCCGGTGCTGTCGCGCCAGATCCGGGCCTTCGAGGACGAGCTGCGCACGCAGCTGCTCGACCGCTCGCGGCGCGCCACGGCGCTCACCCCGGCCGGGCGGCGGCTGCTCGCCGAGGCGCCGGCGCTGCTGGCCGCCGCGGACGAGCTGACCCGCAGCGTGCGCGGCACGGCACAGCTTCGCGTCGGCTTCATGCCCGGCATCACGGTCACCGCCGAGGTCCGCGCGCTGCGCGAACGCCGACCCGACGTCGACGTCGTGCTCGTCCGCACCACGTGGGCCGACCAGGTGGAGTCGCTGCACGACGGCAGCGTCGACATCGGCTACGTGCGGTTGCCGATCGACCGCAGCGGGCTCGTGCTGCGCCCGCTGTTCACCGAGCCGCGGCTGGTCGCCATGGCCGCCGAGCACCGGCTGGCCGCCAAGGAGTCGCTGGCGATCGCGGACCTGGCCGACGAGCACCTCCTCCAAGAGCCCGACTCCGTGCCGGAATGGCGCGACGTGGCCACCGAGCTGTGCACCGGCCGGGCCCGTCCGGTGCCGGCGTTCACCAGCGTCGAGGAGAAGCTGGAGCACGTCGCCGCCGGCGCCGGGATCATAGTGATCCCGCGGTCCGCCACGGCCTACTACACGCGGCCTGACATCGTCGCGGTGCCTGTGCCCGAGCTCGATCCCCATCAGGTCTGCCTGGCATGGCCGCGGGGACGGCACGACGCGTTGCTGGCGGAGTTCGTGGACCTGGCGGCGAGACTGAACGCGCAGGTGGTCGCGTCAAGGTAGCTGTTTCCGCCCCCTGCACGGCGGAAACCCGGGTCCTCGACGCGACCAGGGCGCGGCTACCTGAGTTGCACGCCCTGCGCGAGGGGCAGCTCGCCGCCGCGCCAGGAGTCCGAGCCGCTCTCGCGGACCCGCCGGTCTCCTTCTCGCCGCCGAGCGCGCCGCCGATCTCGGCGACCGAGCCGCCGGCCAGGCGTGATCCGCTCGTAGTGGCGGGCCGGCTCCGGTTGTGTTGATCAAGGGACAGAAGGTCGCTGGAGGATCGTGCTGGACTGAGAGTCGAGCCACGGCTCGGCCGAGAGCGCGTGAGGGCGGCGCGGCGGTCGTTCGGGCGGCTGCGCGCGTGGCGCTGATCATGGGCAGAACGTCATCTGTGGATCTTGTGGAACGACGTTTTGCCCATGATCGACGGAGGGACCGGTCGGCCGTGGTCCGCTCGGGCGGTGGGCCGGCCGAGGTTGTGTTGATCAAGGGCAGAACGTCGCCGGTGGATCTTCGGCGACGACCCTTTGCCCTTGATCGGCAAGCGGCCGCGGACGTCCCGCCCGCCGCACGACGTGCGCCCCCGGCCGGGTTCGACCTGGTTCGCCCTCGCACCGACATGGCCGAGGCCGCGCGGACACCGGGTGACCCCGACGCCCGGGGCCACCCGGCTGCGTTCCCGCACGCCCCTCGGAACGAACGGCACGATCCCGCCCCGCGCCGCTCGCTCCGCCCCCACCGGTCGGGGCCGGCGGGAACCCGTCCTACGTGAACTGCACGCCCTGCGCGAGGGGCAGCTCGCCGGAGTAGTTCACGGTGTTGGTGGCCCGGCGCATGTACGCACGCCAGGAGTCGCTGCCGCTCTCGCGGCCGCCGCCGGTCTCCTTCTCGCCGCCGAACGCGCCGCCGATCTCCGCGCCGGACGTGCCGATGTTGACGTTGGCGATGCCGCAGTCCGAGCCGTCGGCCGCGAGGAACCGCTCGGCCTCGGCCTGGTCGGCGGTGAAGATGGACGAGGAGAGCCCCTGCGGAACGGCGTTGTTCAGCGCGATGGCCTCGTCGAGGTCGTCGTAGGTGAGCACGTAGAGCAGCGGCGCGAACGTCTCGCGTGCCACGACCTCGGTCTGCCCGGGCATGCGCACGACGGCCGGCTCGACGTAGAACGCCTCGGGGGCCTCGTCAGCGAGCCGGCGCCCGCCACCGGCGAGCAGGGTGCCGCCGTCGGCCTGCGCGGCGGCGAGCGCGTCGGACATGCCGCGGTGCGCGCCGCCGTGGATCAGCGGGCCCACGAGCACGCCGTCGGCGCGCGGGTCGCCGATGGCGAGCGTCCCGTACGCCTTGGCGACGCGCTCGGCGAGCTCATCGGCGACGCGGGTGTGCGCGATGACCCGACGCAGGGTCGTGCAGCGCTGCCCGGCTGTGCCGGCGGCGGAGAAGACGATGCCGCGGGTGGCGAGGTCCAGGTCGGCCGTCGGCGCGACGATCGCGGCGTTGTTGCCGCCCAGCTCCAGCAGGCAGCGGCCGAACCGGGCCGCCACGCGCGGGCCGACGGCGCGGCCCATGCGGGTGGAGCCGGTGGCCGACACCAGCGCGATGCCGGGGTGGTCGACGATCCGTTCGCCGACGTCGGCGCCGCCGAGCACGACCTGCGAGAGGTTCGCCGGGGCGCCGAGCTCGGCGGCGGCCTTGTCCAGCAGCGCGGCGGATGCCAGCGCGGTGAGCGGGGTCAGCTCCGACGGCTTCCACACGACGGGGTCGCCGCACACGAGCGCGATCGCGGTGTTCCACGCCCAGACGGCGACCGGGAAGTTGAACGCCGAGATCACCCCGACGACGCCGAGCGGGTGCCAGGTCTCCATGAGCCGGTGCCCCGGCCGCTCCGACGGCATCGTGCGGCCGTAGAGCTGGCGGGAGAGGCCGACGGCGAAGTCGCAGACGTCGATCATCTCCTGGACCTCGCCCAGCGCCTCGGACGTGATCTTCCCGACCTCCAGGCTGACCAGCATCGCCAGCTCGCCCTTGTGCTGCGTGAGCAGCTCACCGAACCGCCGCACCAGCGCCCCGCGCACCGGGGCGGGGGTGACCCGCCACTGCCGGAACGCCTCCTGCGCGCGCTCGACCGCGGCGTCCACGCCGGCGGCGTCGGTGTGGCCGACCGCGCCGATCGTGCCGCCGGTGATCGGCGTGCGCGCGCTTCCGTCGCCGGTCAGGAGCGCGGTGGGCACGCCGCAGCGGCTGGCAGTGACGGCGGCGAGGTCGCGCAGGGCGTCCGTCGTGGGCAGGGTCACGGACGGGTCTCCTCCGTAGTCGGGTGGTCGGTCCCGCCACCTTGGCACGCGCGTGGGCACTGCCGGTACGCCACGAACGGACCGTTCGTGGACGGCGACGATCGGTGCGCGGCTCTCGACGGGACGGCGGTGGACGGTCAGGGTGAGGACCGTGGAGCAGGTGGCAGAACAAGCGGATGCGCACTTCCTGGACGCCGTGAAGAACCGCCTGGTCGCGGGCCCGGTCCGCGACCTGGGGCCGCACCTGACGGCCGATCGGGCGCTCGCCCTGTTCGACGCGCAGCTGCGCAGCCGGCACCTCGACCTCGCGGCCCGCTGGCTGCGTGCGCAGGGCGCGGGCTGGTACACGATCGGGTCGTCGGGGCACGAGGGCAACGCGGCGGTCGCAGCGGCGCTGCGGCCGACCGATCCGGCGCTGCTGCACTACCGCTCGGGCGGGTTCTACCTGGAACGGGCCCGCCAGGTGCCGGGCACGGACCCGGTGGGCGACGTGCTGCTGGGCCTGGTCGCGGCCGTGGAGGAGCCGATCGCCGGCGGGCGGCACAAGGTGTGGGGTCACCCGGACCTGGCGGTGATCCCGCAGACCTCGACGATCGCGTCGCACCTGCCACGGGCGCTGGGGGTGGCGTTCGCGATCGAGCGCGGGCACCGGATCGGCGTGCCGGGGGAGTGGCCGTCCGACGCCGTCGCGGTCGCGAGCTTCGGTGACGCCTCCGCCAGCCACTCGACGGCGACGGGCGCGATCAACGCGGCGATCCAGGTCGGCTACCGCGGCCTGCCGCTGCCGTTGCTGCTGGTCTGCGAGGACAACGGCATCGGGATCAGCGTGCCGACCCCGGCCGGCTGGATCGCGCACGCCTACGGGTCGCGACCAGGCCTGCACTACGTGGCGGCCGACGGGCTCGACCTGGCCGACGCCGTGCGCGGCGCCACCGAGGCCGCGGAGTGGGTGCGCACCCACCGGCGGCCGGCGTTCCTGCACCTGCGCACGGTCCGGCTGATGGGCCACGCCGGCTCCGACGTCGAGTCGTCGTACCGGCGACCTGCCGACATCGCCGCCGACCTGGCCCGCGACCCGCTGCTCGGCACCGCGCAGCTGCTGGTGGACGCCGGGGCGGCGACGCCGACCGAGGTCCTGGACCGCTACGAGTCGGTGCGCGCCGAGGTCATGGACCGGGCCGCCGGGATGCTGGGCCGGCGCACCCTGGGCTCCGCCGCCGAGGTGATGACGCCGCTCGCCCCGCGGCGTCCGGCGGAGGTCGCCCGCGTCGCGGCCGCCGGGGCCGGGACGGCCGATCCCGCCCCGCTCACCGTGGCGCAGTCGATCAACCGCGCGCTGCGCGACGTGCTCGCCACCCATCCCGGCGCGCTCGTGTTCGGCGAGGACGTCGCCGTCAAGGGCGGGGTGTACGGGGTGACCCGCGGGCTGGTCGCGGCCGCCGGCAGCACACGCGTGTTCGACACCCTCCTCGACGAGCAGACGATCCTCGGGCTCGCGCTGGGTGCCGGGGTGTCCGGGCTGCTGCCGATCCCCGAGATCCAGTACCTCGCCTACCTGCACAACGCCGAGGACCAGCTGCGCGGCGAGGCTGCCAGCCTGCAGTTCTTCTCGAACGGCCGGTTCCGCAACCCGATGGTCGTGCGCATCGCGTCCTACGGCTATCAGAAGGGCTTCGGCGGCCACTTCCACAACGACGACGCCATCGGCGTGCTGCGCGACATCCCCGGCCTGGTCATCGCCTCGCCGGGCCGGCCGGACGACGCCGCGGCGATGCTGCGCACGTGCGCCGCTGCCGCGGCGGTGGACGGGTCGGTGTGCGCGTTCCTGGAGCCGATCGCGCTCTACCACACCCGTGACCTGCACACCGATGGCGACGGCGAGTGGCTGGCGCCCTACCCGGGACCCGAGCAGCACGTGCCGATCGGGCGCGCCCGCAGCTACGGCGACGGCCTCGACCTCACGATCGTGACGTGGGCGAACGGCCTGCACCTGAGCCTGCGGGCCGCTGCCGAACTGGCCGCCGAGGGCGTCCGGGCCCGGGTGCTGGACCTGCGCTGGCTGGCGCCGCTGCCCGTAGCGGACCTGCTCGACGCCGCGACGGCCACCGGCCGCGTCCTCGTCGTGGACGAGACGCGGCGCTCCGGAGGGGTCTCGGAGGGGGTGCTCGCGGAGCTCGTCGATGCCGGGTTCACCGGCCGGATGGCCCGCGTGACCAGCGCAGACAGCTTCGTCCCGCTCGGGGACGCCGCGCTGTCGGTGCTCGTCTCGCAGGCCGACGTCGTGGCCGCGGCCAGGGCCGTGCTGGAGGCGTGACGGTGTCACGGATGGGTTGCGGCTGAGACGCGGTTGATCCGCGTGCGCCCGGTTTCGGCAGAATCGGGTGTGTGGAGCCACGCGAGCAGGTGATCGGGACGGGCGGTGAGCAGGTGCCGCGTGCACGGCTGCGCGGCACGTCGGGCGTTCTGCGGGGGCTCGGCGAACGGGTGCGCTCGCGGATCATCGGGTACGTCGCCCGCAAGGCGCTGGGTGGTGGCGGGGGCGGCCTGTCGACGGCGAAGATCTCGATGCTGCCCGACCACATCCTCATGCCTGTGAAGCGGGACGGGCTCGACCCGGTGCCCGACCTGCGCAGCCACCGCGAGGAGGGCGGGGTCAGCCGCATCAAGTTCCCGCTCGGCATCGGCGCCTGGCTGGTCACCGGGTACGACGACGTCCGGTCCGTCCTGGGCAGCACCGATCGCTTCTCCAACGACTACCGCCAGGTCGCGGGCATGGTCGGCATCACAGACGCGGAGACCCCGGGCGGCCTCGGCATGGCCGACCCGCCCGATCACACGCGGCTGCGCCGGGTCGTGATGCCCGAGTTCACCGGCCGGCGGTTGGCCAGGCTCGGCCCCCGGGTCGAGGGCATCGTCCGCGAGCAGTTGGACGGGATGGCGCAGGCGGCGGCCGACAACGGCGGCGTGGTCGACCTGATGTCGGCGTTCGCGCTTCCGGTGCCGTCGCTGTCGATCTGCGAGCTGCTCGGCGTTCCGTACGCCGACCGCGACGAGTTCCAGCGCCTGTCCACGGCCCGCTTCGACATGCTGGAAGGGGCCCAGGGCGCGCTGTCGGCGATCACCGACGCGCTGCCCTACCTGGACAAGCTGGTGAAGGCGCAGCGCGCGGAGCCGGGTGAGGGGATGCTCGGCCGCCTCGTCACCGACCACGGCCACGAGCTGTCCGACGCGGAGCTGTCCGGGCTGGCCGACGGGCTGCTCACCGGCGGGCTGGAGACCACCACCAGCATGCTGGCGCTCGGCACGATCGTGCTGCTGGAGCGCCCGGAGGTGGCCGCCGAGCTGCGGGCCGACGACTCGGCGATCGAGAAGTTCGTCGAGGAGCTGCTGCGGTACCTCTCGGTGGTGCAGGTGGCGTTCCCCCGGTTCGCCCGCGAGGACGTCGAGATCGGCGGGCAGCACATCGCCAAGGGCGACGTCGTCATCGCGTCGCTGTCGGGCGCGAACCGGGACCCGGCGCTGGCCGGAGCCGACCCCGACACGTTCGACCTGCACCGCGGCACCACGCGGCACGTCGCGTTCGGCTACGGGGCGCACCGCTGCGTCGGTGCGGAGCTCGCGAAGATCGAGATGCGCACGGCGTTCCCCGCGCTGGTGCGCCGCTTCCCGGAGATGCGGCTCGCGCTGGACGCGGCGGAGATCCCGTACCGGAAGCGGTCGATCGTGTTCGGCCTCGAGCGGCTGCCCGTCCAGCTCGGACCCGACCACGGCTGATTGTTGTCTAAGCATACGACGTCTATCTTTTGCGGTACGCTGTCCGCATGCCGCGTCCTGCCGAGACACCGATCGGGCTCGAGCTCGCCAACGCCGCCCGGGTGGTCGGCCGGGCCTTCGACGACCGGTTGGCCGCCGCGGGCGGCTCCCGCCCCACCTGGCTGGTGCTGCTCGCGCTGAAGCAGGGCCGCACCCGCAACCAGCGCGAACTGGCCGCCGCCATCGGCATCCAGGGCGCCACCCTGACCCACCACCTCAACGCGATGGAGAACGACGGGCTGGTCGTGCGTCGCCGCGACCCCGACAACCGGCGCGTGCACATCCTCGAGATGACCGAGGCGGGGGAGGCCGCGTTCCTGCGGCTCGCCGTCGTGGCCGGCCAGCACGACGCCCGCCTGCGCGCCGGGTTCAGCCCGGACGACCTGGCGCAGCTGCGCGACCTCCTGGCCCGGCTGCGCGCGAACGTGGAATCCGGCGCGGACGCCGTCGCACTGCCTGCCGCCGCGGAGGTCTGACCGGTCGCCGATCGCATCTGGCCAGGTCCGGGGCCCGTCCGTCACCCGATCCGGCACCGCCCGTCGCAAAGAGCGGTGCCCTGAGCGCAGCCGGGACCGAAGGCTGTGTCGTTGCTTGATCCCGAGGTAGCGTTTCGGCAACGACATGCGTGTCGCGCCGTCCACGGCTCCCGGTCGCCCCCGAACCGGGTCTCCCCAGGACGCCCCCCGGCGCCCGATGCGCATCGAATCGTCGCGAGAGGACCGACTGGTGGCTGACCGGACGTTCGCGGCCGACGGCGACCCGCCGCACGCCGATCCGGGTGGGCGGCGCGCGCCGTTCGACACCGACACGCGCCGCGTCGTGGACGACGCCGACGCCAACGCCGGCGTCGCACGCCGGCTGCAGTCCCGGCTCGACCGGCAGCTGTGGCTGCTGGAACGTCTGCAGGGCGACCCCCTGCAGACCGAGCCCGCCGAGCTGCCCGAGCTGCTCGACCTGGCGCGGCGGATGCGTCGCGACAGCGAGAGCCTGCTCCTGCTCGCCGGCCGCGACCCGGGCGTGCGCGACGCCGCGCCCCAGGAGCTCGAGGCACTGCTGCTGGCCGCTGCCACGGCTGCCGAGGAACCCCGGCGCGTCGAGGTGGCCCCGGCCCCTCACGCCGCGGTCGTGACGGGCGCCGCCACCGAGCTGCTGCACGTGCTGGCCGAGCTGCTCGACCACGCCACGGCCGTGTACCCGGGCGCGACGGTCCGCGTCGCCCCGCACGTCGACAGCGCCGGCGCCCTCACCGTCGACGTGTACGCCCACGGCGCCACCCGCCACGACCCCGACGGGCTCGGCGGGCAGCGCGCCCTCGACGCCGCCGAGCGGCTCGCCCGCCGCTCCCGGCACGGCATCGCGCTCCTGCGCGCCCTCGGCGACGGCGAGCTCGTCGCCAGCATCACGTGCCCGCGCGCCGCCGTGCTCGTCCAGGAGCCGTCGCGACCCGTCCCGGCTGCCCGCAACGGCAGCAACGGGCACTCCGGCCGCAACGGCAGCGATCTGGGCCACCTGCCGATCGAGGACCTCCCGGCGCACCCGCTCCCGGTCCCCGCCCCGTCCGGGCCCGCGGCCGAGCTCAACATGGTGCCCACCCCGGAGTCGGGCTTCGACGCCGTGTCGCTGCCCCCGCTGGAGCCGGCGTTCGCGGCGGCGTCCGAGTTCGCCCGCAATGGATCGACCAACGGTTCCAACGGCAACGGTGCGCACCCCACGCCTAAGCTCGACGCGCGGTTCGGCTCGATCGCCGACATCCCGATCAACCCCGACGACGTCATGACGTCGACCCCGATCTTCGAGGCGATCGCGTCGGCGTGGTTCGTGGACGACAGCGGCGGGCGCTCGGGCGGTGCCGGCGCGCCCTCCCTCGAGTGGGAGACGCCCGGCGACCGGGAGTGGCGGGCGGCCGCGGAGAAGGCCCTGCACGAGGAGCCGACCAAGCTCACCGCGCGCGGCCTGCCCATGCGTCGACCCGGTGGGCAGCTGGTGCCGCCACCGAGAACGCGCAGCGACGTCGGCACGGCCAGGTCCACCGAGAAGATCGCCCCCGAGCACGTCCGCGACCGGCTGGGCGGGTACCAGCGCGGCGTCGAGCGCGGTCGGCACCGCGCCGAGCCGGGTTCCGGCACCGAGCCGGGCGATCCGGAGTTCTGGTAACCCCGACCGCTCGTGCGAGGGTTGGGGGGTGACGACCACCCTGACCTACGACGTCGCCCGCGTGCGGGCGCAGTTCCCGGCGTTGACGGCCGGCTACGCGCACTTCGACTCGCCCGGCGGATCACTGACCCCCGAGCCGGTCGCCGCCGCCGTCGCCGCGGCGATGACGGCGCCCCTGGCCAACCGGGGCACCGTCACGGCGAGCGAGCGCATCGCCGACGGGATCGTCCTCGACGCCCGCGCGGCGATGGGGGACCTGCTCGGCGTCGACCCCGGTGGGGTGGTGTTCGGCCGCAGCATGACGGCGTTGACGTTCGACCTGGCCCGCACGTTGTCCGCGGGCTGGGGGCCGGGTGACGAGATCGTCGTCTCCCGGCTCGACCACGACGCCAACATCCGCCCGTGGGTGCTGGCCGCGCAGACCGTCGGCGCGGACGTGCGGTGGGCAGAGTTCGACCCGCGGACGGGGGAGCTGAGCGCGGAGGCGGTCGCGGCGGTGCTCTCGCCGCGCACGCGGCTCGTCGCCGTCACCGCCGCGTCCAACCTCATCGGCACCCGTCCGCCGGTCCGCGCCATCGCCGACCTCGCCCACCAGGCGGGGGCGCTCGTGCACGTCGACGGGGTGCACTACACGGCGCACGCCGCGGTGCACGTCGACGCGCTGGGCGCGGACTTCTACGTGTGCTCGCCGTACAAGTTCCTCGGCCCGCACTGCGGCGTCCTCGCTGCCGACCCGGCGCTGCTGGAGACGCTCGCGCCGCAGAAGCTGGCGCCGTCGTCGAACGCCGTGCCGGAGCGGTTCGAGCTCGGCACCCTGCCCTACGAGCTGCTCGCCGGCACCACCGCGGCCGTCGACTTCCTCGCCGGCCTCGCCGACTCCGCCGGCTCCACCCGTCGCGAGCGCATCCTCAGCTCGATGGCGACCGTGGAGGCGCACGAGGACCGGCTGCGCGCCCGCATCGAGACCGCGCTCGGCGAACTTCCCGTCACCGTGCGGTCGAGGGCCGCGCACCGCACGCCGACGCTGCTCGTCGAGTTCCCCGGCGGCCGCGCCCCCGATGCGTACGCGTTCCTCGCCGAGCGCGGCATCAACGCCCCGGCCAGCTCGTTCTACGCGCTGGAGGCCTCCCGCGCCCTCGGCCTCGGCGACACCGGGGCGCTCCGCATCGGCCTCGCCCCGTACGTGGACGACGCGGACGTCGACCGGCTGCTGGAGGGGCTCACCGCGTTCTGCGCGGCGTCCCGCTGACGACGTCACACACCGCAAGGCCACTTCACACACGTTGTGCGCTGTGTGAAGTGGCCACGAGCTGTGTGACGTCGCTTGCCGCTCACGGGAGGCCGACGTAGTGGTTCAACGCGCGGGTGTGCTCGAAGATCAGGTTGGTCTCCGTGCCGGCGATGGCAGGGTCGCGGTTGAGGACGTCGCCGACGAAGCGGCGCAGCTCGTCGGTGCTCGGGGTGGCGACGTGGACGAGGAAGTCGTTGGCGCCGGCGACGAAGTAGACGTCGAGCACCTCGGGCCGTTCCCGCAGCGACGCCGTGACGTCGCCCATCGCGCCGCGGGCGTGCGGCTGCAGCCGGATCGCGATCATCGCCTGCAGGTCGTGGCCGACCGCCCGCGGGTCGACGTCGGCGTGGTAACCGCGGATCACGCCGCGCTCGCGCAGCGACCGCACCCTGGCCAGGCACGTGGACTGCGCGATGCCGACGCGCTCCGCGAGCTCCTTGTTGGAGATGCGGGCGTCGGCCACCAGCGCGCGCAGCAATGCGCGATCGGTGTCGTCGAGCCGAACATCCTGCGGCGGCACCGGCGTCGGAGGCCGCGGAGATGCAGAAGTTAGCGGCACATCGGCTCCTGACGAATGTTGTGCGGATGAATTGCGATCATCTCGCACTATCTTCATCCTATACGCATGCGAATCGGTGTGCCGCGCGAGGTCAAGAACCACGAGTACCGGGTTGCCCTCACCCCTGCCGGGGCCAAGGAGCTCACCCGCCACGGCCACCACGTGGTGGTGGAGCGCGGCGCCGGGCTCGGCAGTTCGATCACCGACGCCGACTACGAGGCCGCCGGCGCGCGCATCCTCCCCACCGCCGACGAGGTGTGGGCCTCCGCGGACCTGCTGCTCAAGGTCAAGGAGCCGATCGAGCAGGAGTACCACCGGCTGCGCCGCGGCCAGGTGCTGTTCACCTACCTGCACCTGGCGGCGTCGCGTGCCTGCACCCAGGCACTGCTCGACTCCGGCACCACCTCGATCGCGTACGAGACCGTCCGGCTCCCCGACGGCTCGCTGCCGCTGCTCGCCCCGATGAGCGAGGTCGCGGGCCGGCTCGCCCCGCAGGCCGGCGCCGCCACCCTGATGAAGGCGGCCGGCGGCCGCGGCGTGCTGCTGGGCGGGGTGCCCGGCGTCCGTCCCGCGCAGGTCGTCGTGATCGGCGCCGGCGTCTCCGGGCAGAACGCCGTCGCGATGGCCGTCGGGCTCGGCGCCGACGTCACCGTGCTCGACCTCGACATCACCAAGCTGCGCGCCTTGGACGACCGCTACGCCGGCCGCGTGCGCACGGTGGTCTCCAACGCCCACGAGCTGGAGGTCGCCTGCCTGGAGGCGGACCTGGTCATCGGCGCCGTGCTCGTCCCCGGCGCCCGCGCGCCGAAGCTCGTCTCGAACGAGCTGGTCAGCCGCATGAAGCCCGGCTCGGTGCTCGTCGACATCGCCATCGACCAGGGTGGCTGCTTCGAGGACTCGCGACCCACCACGCACGCCGAGCCCACCTACCAGGTGCACGGATCGGTGTTCTACTGCGTGGCGAACATGCCGGGCGCGGTGCCGCACACGTCGACCTACGCGCTCACCAACGCGACCCTGCCGTACGTCACGCGGCTGGCGAACCAGGGCTGGCAGGCCGCGCTCGCGGCCGACCCGGCGCTGGCCGCCGGCCTGTCCACGCACGACGGCAAGCTGCACAGCCTGCAGGTGGCCCACGACCTCGGCCTCGACTACACCGAGCCGAACATCGGCGCCCTCGTCAGCGCCTGAGTCCTCGGCGCGCGACGCACCGACCCTCCGCGTCGCCCGCCCGTCCCGCACGGCGATCCGTCCGGAACCGCATCGCGGACGTCGTGCAACCTCCGTGCGCCACACCGCGCCCTCCCACGAGGACGGCGCGGTGTGGCGCACGTATGTGCGGGCAACCCGTGCTGACCACATAGGGTGCTGGCCGTGATCGGCATGAACGAGTGGTGGGTGCCGGCGCTGGTCCTCCTGCTCGTCGCCGTCATCGTGATCGCGAGCGTGGTGCTCCTGCGCCGGCACCGCGCCGCGGCGACCGAGGAACCGCTGCACGCCGAACCGGAGGACCGCCCGGTCCCGGCGGTCGTGGCCAACCCCATCCGGATCGAGCCGAGCACCCGGGCCCGCATCACCGCCACCTGCACGAGCCTCGGCTGGGCCGAGCCGCTGTGGCTCGAGACCACCGTCGACGATCCCGGCACCGGCCAGGCCCTGGCGGCCGTCGAGCAGGGCGCCGACGTCGTGCTGGCCTGCGGCGGTGACGGCACGGTCCGCTCGGTGGCGCAGGCACTGGCCGGCACGGGGGTCGCGATGGGGCTGGTGCCGATGGGCACCGGCAACCTGCTGGCCAAGGAGGTCGGCGTCCCCTCCGACGCCGCCGCCGCGACCCGCGTGGCGCTCACCGGCGACGACCGCACCATCGATGTCGGACGCATCCGCGTGGACGGCGATCCCGACGAGCGGGTGTTCCTCGTGATGGCCGGCACCGGGCTCGACGCCGCGATCATGGAGAACACCGACGACGCGCTGAAGGCCCGTGTCGGCCGGCTGGCCTACTTCATCTCCGGGTTCCGCGCCATGTTCGCCCCGCAGACCCGGCTCACCGTCGCCGTCGACGGCGGCACCCCGATGCGCCGCCGGTCGCGCACGGTCGTCGTCGGCAACATCGGCACGCTGCTCGGCGGGCTGGTGCTGATGCCGGCCGCCACGTTCGACGACGCCCGGCTCGACATCGTGAACATCGCTCCCCAGAGCTTCGCGGGCTGGGTGGCCGTTCTCCTGCGGGTGATCACCCGGCGGCGGCACGGGCACCGCAGGATCGAGCACTGGCAGGCCACGTCCGTCGTGATCACCACGGAGCAGCCGCAGGCGGCCCAGATCGACGGCGACCCGATCGGGGAGGTCCGCGAGCTGCGGATGCGCGTGGACCCCGGCGTGCTGGTGGTGCGCATCCCGGCCGGCCCGGAACCGCTGGCCCTCCCGCCGGGCAGCTCGACGTGACGCGCACCGTGCACGTCATCGGGATCGGCGCGGGCGACCCCGAGCACCTGACCCTGCAGGCGATCGCCGCCATGAACACAGTCGACGTGTTCTTCACGATCGACAAGGGCGCCCACGCCGCCGACCTGGCGGCGCTGCGCACCGAGCTGCTGGCCCGGCACGTCACCCGCCCCCACCGGATCGTCGCCGTCCCCGAGATCGAACGGGACCGCACCCTCGACAACTCCGCCGCCGACTACGTCTCCGTCGTGGCCGGGTGGCAGGCGAGCCGCGGCGCGGCGTACGCCCGCACGATCGCCGAGGAGCTGCCCGACGGCGGCGTCGGCGGGTTCCTGGTGTGGGGCGATCCCGCGCTCTACGACGGCACGTTGCGGCTGCTCCAGGACGTGCCGGGGATCGAGGTCACCTCCGTGCCCGGCATCAGCAGCGTGGCCGCGCTCGCCGCAGCGCACCGTCTGATCCTGAACCGGCCCGGCCGCCCCGTCGTCGTCACCACGGGGCGACGGCTCGCCGACGAGGGCATGCCCGCCGCCTTCGACGACGTCGTCGTGATGTTGGACGGGCGCACCGCGTTCGCCGCCCTGCCCGACGCCGACCTGGACATCTTCTGGGGCGCCTACCTCGGCACCTCCGACGAGGTGCTGGTGGCCGGCGACCTGCGCTCGGTGCGGGAGCAGATCCTCGCCGTGCGCACGGAGGCCCGCAGGCGCAAGGGTTGGATCATGGACACCTACCTGTTGCGACGCCGCGACGGGTAGGCCCTGCCGTCCCTACAACTCCCGCCACGTGCTGTGCGGGCGCCAGCCGATCACCTCGGCGGCGTGGCGGCAGTCGAACAGCCCGGCCGTGCCCTCGACCGGCTGCCGGCGCTCGGTGTCGGGCAGGTACTCGTCGAGGAGCTCGGCCGTGGGCGTGTGCATGCCGGTGTCCTCGGCGGCGACGAGCAGCACGTGGTAGCGGTCGGCGCACTCGTGCGGGTGCAGGGCGAGCAGGCACGCACGGGCCGCGTCGGAGCGGTTGACGTATCCCCACAGGTTGCGCCGTCCCCGCACCGGGGGCCCGGCGAAGTGGTCGGCCACCTCGTCGGGATCGGCGATCCAGTGGAAGCGCAGCGCGGTGACCGTCATGCCGCGACGGGCGAACATCGCGCCCGTGCGTTCCAGGAAGTCCTTGCTGAGCCCGTACGGATCGACGTAGCGCAGGGGAGCGTCCTCGTCGATCGGCACGGCGGGGTGCGACAGCTCCTCGGGCGCGAACGCCATGCCGTAGATCGAGACGGTGGACGCCAGCACCGCCGTCCGCACGCCCTGCTTCCACGCCTCCTCCAGCGCGTTGAACGTGCTGAGCGTGTTGATCCGGACCAGCTCGGCCGGGTCGATGTTCCCCGGTCGCGGGATGGCCGCGAGGTGCACGATCGCGTCGGCCCCGCGCAGCGACTCCGCGACGGCGGCCGCGTCGAGCAGGTCGACCGGCGGATCGGAGTGCAGGTCCGCCCCGACGACGTCGTGCCCGGCCGCGACCAGCTGCCGGCTGACCTCGGTGCCCAGCACACCCTGTGACCCGCTCACCCACACGCGCATGTGATCAAGCCTAGGTGCGCTCGAACTCCGCGCGCACGCCCAGCAGCCGGACGGCGCGTCCGGGCCGGAACAGGTCGAGCACCTCCAGCGCGGCGGTCTCCAGCAGCGCCGGATCGAGCGTGGGGGAGGGCAGGGTGGCGCTGCGGGTGTGCGTGGCGAAGGGGGCGAACCGCACCTTCACCCCGACCCGGGCCGCGGGTCGGCCCTCCTCCTGCAGCTCCACGGCGACGGCGCGGGCGAGGTCCGCGACCTCGCGGCGCACGTCCGCCCAGTCGGTGAGGTTCTGCTGGTAGGTGACCTCCTTGCCGTGCGACCGCGGCACCCACGGCGTGCCCTCCACGATGCGACGGCCGAGGCCGCGACCCAGCTGCACGTAGTACGGGCCCATCGTCGGCCCGAGGTCGGCGGCGAGCGCGGCCGGGTCGGCGGCGGCCAGCTCGCGCACGGTGTGCAGCCCGCGGTCGGCGAGCTTCCGGGCGGTCTTCGCGCCGATGCCCCACAGCGCCTGGGTGGGCCGGTCGCCCATCACCTCGTCCCAGTTGGCCTTGGTCAGCCGGAACCGGCCCGCGGGCTTGCCGAACTCGGTGGCGATCTTCGCCCGCAGCATGTTGTCGCCGATGCCGATCGAGCACGCCAGCTGCGTCCGTTCCAGCACGGCCGCCTGGATGGCCGTGGCGAGCCCCTCGGGGTCGTCGGTCTCCGCGCCCGCGAACGCCTCGTCCCACCCCATCACCTCGACGACCAGCGGGAACTCCCGCAAGACGGCCATCACCTCTGCCGACGCCTCCTCGTACGCCGGTTTGTCGACGGCGAGGAACACCGCGTCCGGGCAGCGCTTCAACGCCGTGCGCAGCGGCATGCCGGAGCGCACGCCGAACTCCCGCGCCGCGTACGACGCCGTGGCGACGACGCCGCGCAGCGTCGGGTCGCCGGTGCCGCCGACCACGACGGGTCGCCCGGCCAGCTCGGGGCGGCGGAGCATCTCCACGGCCGCGATGAACTGGTCGAGGTCGACGTGCAGGACCCAGTAGCCCATGCGGTCATGATGTCGCGTTGGGCGCGATCAGGCGCACGACGGCGGACGCCGTACGCAGCGAGCCGACCCCGGTCGGGTGGAACGCATTCGGGCTGTCGATGCCCTGCAGATCCGGCCCGAGCTCGGGGGTCCCGCTCGTGCAGAGCGGTCGCAGCGCCGGGCGGGCCACCGCGAACCCGTACTTGCCGGCTCCGGCGGCGAGCACCTCGTTGAGCTGCGCGTTGCGCGCCGCGAACAGGTCGGCCTTGCGCGCGTCCAGCCCTGGCGTCCCGGGGAAGTGCAGGTCGGGGCAGTCGGCGGGCAGCGCGCCGCCGGTCGGGAACACGTCGTAGGACGTCGTGATGATCACCTGCGGCCGGCCGGGCAGGTCGTTGAGGTCCACCAGGAGGTCACCGAAGGCCCGGTCGAACGCGGCCAGCCGGTAGCCGAACTCGTTGGCCGTCAGCGTGTCGTCGCACTCGGCGACGCCGTAGCAGTAGCGCAGGAAGTCGGTCCAGCCCACGTCGTTGGGCCCGATCTCGACGACCACGAACTTGAGTCCCTGCAGCTGCTTCAGCGACGCGATCTGCGGGGCGACGGTGACGTCGCCGCGTTGCTGCGGGCCGCGCAGCCCCGCGGCGATGGTGGCGTCCGGGCAGGCCAGGTTCAGCACCTTGCTCGGCATGAGCTGGCCGATCTCGGCGGCCAGTGAGTCGGTGCTGCGGGCGCAGGCCGCGTCGTCGGGCCGGTCACCGCGGTTCCCGACCGGCGGTCCCCCGACCCGTGCTGCGCGCGAGTCCCCGATGACGGCGCCCGCGTACCCGGTGATGGGTGGGCCGGCGGGGGGCGGTGACACGTGCCGCGCCCCGACGAGCTGCGTCAGCGAGTTGACGCCCTGCAACCCGGCCGCCGCACCGTCGTAGGCCAGCGCCCCGCAGCCCAGCCAGGCCAGGGCGGAGACGACGGTGGCGAGCAGCGTCATGCGGCCCGCCGCGCGGACGCAGTACGCCCAGATGTCGGGGAGCGCGCGCTGCGCAGCACCCGCCCGGCTCTCCGCCCGCACGACGAACAAGGTGCGCAGACCCGCGGCGCCGGCCGCGGCGACCAGCGCGAACGCGATGAGGCCCAGCCCGCCCAGCACGTACCACGTCACGAAGCCGTCGGTGACCGCCCGCACCGCCGCAGCGGCGGCGACCGGCCCGGCCTGCGGGTCGAACAAGGCCTCGGACGCCGCGTTGCGCTGCACCGGGCCCAGGGTGATCTGCGGGCGCAGTGGCCCGTAGACCCGGATCCGCTCGACGTCGAGAGCGGTGTTCCCCACCTGGACCAGCCGCGCCGGTCCGACCAGGTTCGGTTCGGGCGGCCGGGCGCCGACCGTGATGTGCTGGCCGAACGCCAGCACGTCCTGTGGCGGCGTGAGCAGGATCGTGACGGGCAGCCCGATCAGCAGGCAGAACAGCAGCAGCAGGATCGTGGGTCGGGAGCGCAGCTCGCGTCGGAGCCGGACGGCGGGCAGGTCGGAGCGTCGAGTGCCGGAAGTCAGCGTTCGGTTCCCTCGTGACGATCGTTCGCGGTCACCCCAGCATGCGCCAGTGGCCGCCGGGAGCGCGAGGTTGTGTGGCGCATCAGGGTGCCGCGCGCACCGCCAGCAGCGCGACGTCGTCGTCCATCGGCTCGTTCGAGAACCGCTCGACCGCCTCGCGGGTGGCCTCGACGACGGACGCGGCGGTGCCGCCCGCGGCGGCGGCCGCGGCGGCGAGGAGCCGGTTCGAGCCGAACTGCTCGGTGCCGCGGCGGCGCTCGGTGACGCCGTCGGTGTAGACGAGGAGGGTGTCGCCGGGATCCAGCCGATGCCGGGTGCACTCGAGCTGCACGGTGGGGACGAGCCCGACCGCCGTGCCGAACGACCCGATCAGCTCGGCCTTCCCGTTGGCGTGCACCACCACCGGCTGCAGGTGCCCGGCCAGCACCAGCTCGACGTCGAGCCCGCCGGAACTGCTGCGCGGGAGCCGGCTGACCATCGCGGCGGCGAGCGTGCAGAACTGCAGCGGGTCGGCGGCCTCCATCATGACGGCGTTGAGCATCTCGATGGACTGCTGCAGCGACCGGTGGTCGCGCACCATCACCCGCAGCACGTCGCGCACCAGCCCGGTCCGCGCCGCCGCCCGAGCCCCCTTGCCGCAGACGTCGCCGATCGAGACCAGCCAGTGCGCGGGATCGACGGTCAGGACGTCGTAGAAGTCGCCGCCGACGTCGCTGCCGGTGCTGGCCGGCAGGTAGGCGGCGGCGAACTCCACGCCGGGCACCACCGGGAGCGCCCGCGGGAGCAGCGCCTGCTGCAGCGCCTGCGAGACCTCGACGTGCGCGGCGGTGCTCTGCGCGTTGTGGATGGCGAGGGCGGCGCGACGGGCGATGTCGCCGGCCAGCACGACGTCCTCGGGGCTGTGCGCGCGCCCCGCGGGCCGGCCGACGGTGAGCACGCCGAGCGTGCGGCCCCTGGCGCGCAGCGGGAGGGCGAGCCCGTCGGCCGGCACCACGATGCGCACCGGGGCCAGCCCGTCGCGGACCAGGTCGGCGAGGATCGAGCGCAGCTCGCCGGGCATGCCGGGCCGGGCCTCGGGGTCGAGCACGGTGCGCAGCTCGGTGATCTCGTTCTCGTCGGCGTGGGTGAGCGCGGCCAGCCGCAGCCGCCCGTCGGCCTCCAGGAGGTGCACCGCGCACCACTGGCCGAGCCGCGGCACCACCACCTGCGGCACGACGGTGACGGTGAGGTCGACGTCGAGCGATTGGCCGAGCAGCTCGCTGGTCTCGGCCAGGTAGGTCATCCACGCGCGCCGGCGCTGGTCGACCGCGCGCAGCCACCGCGACTCGACGGCCATGGCGACGCGGTAGGCGATGAGCTCGGTGAGGTCGCGCACGCGGTCGGCGTCGATCCCGTGCGCGGGATCCTGCGCTGCGCGCTTGCGGTGCGCGACCCGCAGGGTGCCGCGCAGGGGCGGGGTCACCGGCAGGGGCACCTCGACGATCGAGCGCTGGTCCAGCGGCGAGCTGCCGGTGCCGTCGCTGGCCACCTCGCGGACACCGGACCCGTCGCCCTCGTCGACCTCGACGCTCACGGCCTCGGCGCGCAGCAGCTCGCGCAGCCGGCGCACCAGCTCGGCCACCAGTTCGAGGGGTTCCAGCCGTTCCACCAGCGACGGTGGCACGTGCAGCAGCCAGCGGGCCTGCTCGGCGTCGGACCACACCCGTTCGGGGTCGGGGGGCGTGATCGGGCGTTCCGGTGCCCCGTCGACCGGGACGCGGGCGAGCGCGAACCAGATGACGTGCCGCCCGCCCGGCTCGTGCCGGGTGCCCCACGTGGTGGCCAGGCGCTGCACGAGCTCCAGGCCGCGTCCGTGGGTGGCGGCGCGCCCGTACTGGCGCCGGGGTTGGGCGAGGTGCAGCTCGAGCGCGCCGGCGCCGCGGTCGGCGACGGCGACGCGGACGTCGACGTCACTGACGGTCAGCTCGACGTCGAACTCGGTGCCGGCGTGCAGGACGGCGTTCTCGCACAGCTCGCTGGCCAGCAGGACGACGGTGTCGGCGAGCGCGTCGATCGAGCCGGGACCGCTGGCCGCGACACCGTCGGTGGCCTCGGCCTCGCGCAGGCTGTCCTGGAGCATGCGGCGAGCCCGCGCAGGGGAGCGCGCGTCCGGCGGCAGGCGCATCCGCCGCTCGAGCTGAACGGGCACGGGGTGCAGTGTGCCCTGCCGCGCCGCGGTCTGCTCGGCGCACCGGCCCGACGTCGGTCCCGGGTGGGTTCCGCGTTCTGGCTCGCGCCCTGGTCCGGTCCAGGGGAGGATGGATGCGGCGAACGTCAGCGTGGGCGGATCCCCGATCCACTAGGGTCGACGCTGCGGTGGGCGCCCGGCTCCCCGGTGCTCGGAGCGGCTTGGTGATCGGCTGGGTCTGGTGTCCTCGCCGAGATGCGTGGGAGGGCTGCGGTCGTGACGACGAGAAGGGTCCGTGCGGAGGCGGTCGCTCCCAGCGACGCCCCAGGCGCGAAGGGTGCAGGAACGGTGGTCGAGCAGGATCTGCTCGCGGAGCTGGCCGACGCCCTGCAACAGGTTCGTCAGGGCCGGTTCGACGTCCGGCTGCCGCGGCACGAGAGCGCTGCGGCCGTCGTCGACGGCTTCAACGAGATGGTCGCGATGCAGGAGCGGCGCAACCGCGACCTGCTGCGCCTCTCACGGGTGGTCGGCCGCGAGGGTCGCATGTCGGAGCGCCTCGACGAGGAGGCCGGCGACGGCGGCTGGGCGACCAGCGCGCAGGCCGTCAACGCGCTGATCGACGACCTGGCCGCGCCGACGGCGGAGATCGCGCGCGTGATCGAGGCGGTGGCCGAGGGCGACCTCTCCCAGCACATGGCGCTGGAGATCGAGGGCCGGCCGCTGCGGGGTGAGTTCCGGCGCATCGGGCGCACCGTGAACACGATGGTGGACCAGCTGTCGTCGTTCGCCGACGAGGTCACCCGGGTGGCCCGCGAGGTGGGCACCGACGGCAAGCTGGGCGGCCAGGCCGACGTGCGCGGCGTCGCCGGCACGTGGCGGGCGCTCACCGACTCGGTGAACACGATGGCGTCGAACCTGACCAACCAGGTGCGGTCGATCTCCACCGCGGCCACCGCCATCGCGCAGGGCGACCTCTCGCGGACCATCACCGTGGACGCCCGCGGCGAGGTGGCCGAGCTGGCCGACACGATCAACTCGCTCACCGCGACGCTGCGGCTCTTCGCCGACGAGGTCACCCGGGTGGCCCGCGAGGTGGGCACCGACGGCCTGCTGGGCGGCCAGGCCACGGTGCCGAACGTGGCCGGCACGTGGAAGGGCCTCACCGACGCGGTGAACGTCATGGCGGCGAACCTGACCAACCAGGTGCGCGGCATCGCCCAGGTCGCCACGGCCGTCGCCACCGGCGACCTGAGCCAGAAGATCACCGTCGACGCGCGTGGCGAGATGCTGGAGCTGAAGTCGACGGTCAACACGATGGTCGACCAGCTGTCGTCGTTCGCGGCGGAGGTCACCCGGGTCGCGCGCGAGGTGGGCACTGACGGCAAGCTGGGCGGCCAGGCGCAGGTGCAGGGCGTGTCCGGCACGTGGCGCGACCTCACCGACAACGTGAACCAGCTGGCCGGCAACCTGACCGACCAGGTGCGCAACATCGCCCAGGTGACCACCGCGGTGGCCCGCGGTGACCTGAGCCAGAAGATCACGGTGGACGCGCGCGGCGAGATGCTGGAGCTGAAGTCGACGGTCAACACGATGGTCGACCAGCTGTCGTCGTTCGCGGCGGAGGTCACCCGCGTCGCCCGCGAGGTCGGCACCGACGGCAAGCTCGGTGGGCAGGCCGAGGTCGAGGGCGTCGCGGGCACGTGGCGCAACCTGACCGAGAACGTGAACCAGCTGGCCGGGAACCTGACCGACCAGGTGCGCAACATCGCGCAGGTGACCACGGCGGTGGCCAGGGGCGACCTGAGCCAGAAGATCACCGTGGACGCGCGCGGCGAGATGCTGGAGCTGAAGTCGACGGTCAACACGATGGTCGACCAGCTGTCGTCGTTCGCCGACGAGGTCACCCGCGTGGCGCGCGAGGTCGGCACCGACGGCAAGCTCGGTGGGCAGGCCGAGGTGAAGGGCGTCGGCGGAACCTGGCGCGACCTGACCGAGAACGTGAACCAGCTGGCCGGGAACCTGACCGACCAGGTGCGCAACATCGCGCAGGTGACCACGGCGGTGGCCAGGGGCGACCTGAGCCAGAAGATCACCGTGGACGCGCGCGGCGAGATGTTGGAGCTGAAGTCGACGGTCAACACGATGGTCGACCAGCTGTCGTCGTTCGCCGACGAGGTCACCCGCGTGGCCCGTGAGGTCGGCACCGAGGGCAAGCTCGGTGGTCAGGCCGAGGTGAAGGGGGTCGCCGGAACGTGGCGCAACCTCACCGACAACGTCAACTACATGGCGTCGAACCTGACCGGCCAGGTGCGCAACATCGCGCAGGTGACCACGGCGGTGGCCCGCGGTGACCTGAGCCAGAAGATCACCGTCGACGCCCAGGGCGAGATCCTCGAGCTGAAGTCGACGGTCAACACGATGGTCGACCAGCTCTCGGCCTTCGCCGCGGAGGTCACCCGCGTCGCACGCGAGGTCGGCAGCGAGGGCCGGCTCGGCGTGCTCGCCCAGGTGCGCGGCGTCTCCGGCACCTGGCGCGACCTGACCGAGAACGTCAACCAGCTGGCGTCGACGCTGACCATCCAGCTGCGCGCCATCTCCGAGGTGTCCACCGCGGTGGCGAGCGGTGACCTCACCCAGCAGGTCAGCGTGGCCGCGGCCGGTGAGATCGCCGACCTGAAGGACACGATCAACCTGATGATCGTGAACCTGAGGGAGACCACGCGGGAGAACGCCGAGCAGGGCTGGATCGACTCGAACCTCGCCCGCATCGGTGGCCTGATGCAGGGCCAGCGCGACCTCGGCGAGATCTGCCGCATGATCATGAACGAGGTCACCCCGCTGGTGAACGCGCAGGTGGGTGCGTTCTTCCTGGCGTCCACCACGGACCCGGGCTCGGGTCGCGAAGGCGCCGAGGTGCGCTGGGTGATGACCGGGGGCTACGGCACCACGGTGGAGGACCCGCCGCTCTCGTTCGGCTCGGGCGAAGGCCTGGTCGGGCAGGCGGCGGCCAGCCGCGAGCGGATCCTCGTGGAGAACGTGCCGGACGACTACCTGCCGATCCGCTCCGGGATCGGGCAGAGCGCGCCGCGCGCGGTGGTCGTGCTGCCCGTCCAGTACGAGGGGGAGTGCCTGGGCATCATCGAGCTGGGTTCGGTCAGCCCGTTCTCGGCGCTGCACCTGATGTTCCTGGAACGCGTGATCGCCACGATCGGCGTCGCGATCACCACGATCCAGGCCAACCGGCGCACCGAGGAGCTGCTCGCCCAGTCCCAGCGGCTCGCGATGGAGCTGCAGGACCAGTCGGCCGAGCTGCAGCGCGCCAACGCGGAGCTGGAGGAGAAGGCCGAGCAGCTCTCCGAGCAGAACCGCAACGTCGAGATCAAGAACATGGAGATCGACGCCGCCCGCCGCGGCGTCGAGGAGAAGGCGCAGCAGCTGGCGCAGGCGAGCCAGTACAAGTCGGAGTTCCTGGCGAACATGAGCCACGAGCTGCGCACCCCGCTGAACTCGCTGCTGCTGCTGTCGCGGCTGCTCGCCGACAACCCCGACGAGAACCTCACGCCGAAGCAGATCGACTTCGCCCGCACCATCCACGGCGCCGGCTCCGACCTGCTGCGGCTCATCGACGACATCCTCGACCTGTCCAAGATCGAGGCCGGTCGCGTCGACGTCGACACCGCCCCCGTCGACCTGGTCGAGGTGTGCGGCGAGCTGGCGCAGGCCTTCGCGCCGCAGGCCGAGGACAAGGGCCTCGAACTGCGCATCGAGCTCTCGCCGGAGCTGCCGCGGGAGATCACGACCGACGCGCAGCGGCTGCGCCAGGTGCTGCGCAACCTGCTCGCCAACGCCGTGAAGTTCACCGACAGCGGGCACGTCACGCTGGAGGTGGCGCCCGTCCCGTCCGGCACGGTCTACGGCGTGCCGGCGCTGGACGCGTCGCCGGTCGTGGTGGCGTTCGCGGTGCGCGACACCGGCATCGGCATCCCCGACGGCAAGCTGGAGATGATCTTCGAGCAGTTCCAGCAGGCCGACGGCACCACCAGCCGCAAGTACGGCGGCACCGGGCTGGGCCTGTCGATCTCCAAGGAGCTCGCGAGCATGCTCGGCGGGAAGATCGAGGTGGCGTCCGAGGTCGGGGCCGGTTCGGTGTTCACGCTGCTGCTCCCGGAGCACCTCCCGGCCGCCGCGGCGACGCCCCGCACCGGCCAGCGGCGCAACCCGGAGACGATCCCGAGCACCACGCCGGCCGCCCCGCAGCGCACCACGGGCAACGCCATCCTGCGCGGCAACCCGACCGGTTCCGGCGCGCGCGCCGTCCCCGAGCTGGCCGGCGCCACCGTCCTCATCATCGACGACGACGTGCGCAACGTCTTCGCGCTGACCAGTGCACTGGAGCTGCACGGCCTCACCGTGCTCTACGCCGACAACGGCGCCGAGGGGATCAAGCTGCTCACCCAGAACGGCGAGGTCGACGTCGTGCTGATGGACGCGATGATGCCCGACCTCGACGGCAACGAGACCACCCGGCGGATCCGCGCCCTGCCGCAGGGCCGGGAGCTGCCCGTCGTGTTCCTGACGGCCAAGGCGATGCCCGGTGACCGCGAGTCCAGCCTCGCGGCCGGCGCCACCGAGTACGTCACGAAGCCCGTGGACCTCGACGAGCTGCTGTCGCTGATGGCCACCTGGGTCGGGCCGGCCCGCGCGGCCCGCGAGGAGGCGCGCGCCGCGGCTCGCCGTGAGGGGCGCAGCGCGTGATCGCACGGCCGAGGTGGGGCATGATCGCTCCCGCACACCCCACCCCGCCATCCACCGAGGACGTCAGCGCATGAGTTCACGCACCGCGCGGGTGCTGGCCGTCGACGACCGGCGGGAGAACCTGCTCGCCCTGACCGCGATCCTGGAGGGGCTGCCCGTCGAGATCGTCGCGGTCACCAGTGGCGAGGATGCGCTGAAGCGGCTGCTCGTCGAGGACTACGCGGTGATCCTGCTCGACGCGCACATGCCGGGCATGGACGGGTTCGAGACCGCGGGCCACGTCAAGCAGCGCGAACGCACCCGGCACATCCCGATCCTGTTCCTCACCGCCGTCGACTACGACCCGCACCTCGCCTTCCGCGGCTACCAGGCCGGTGCCGTCGACTACATCACCAAGCCGTTCGACCCGTGGGTGCTGCGCTCGAAGGTCGCGGTCTTCGTCGACCTGTGGACCATGCACACGCAGGTCCTCGACCAGGCCGAGGAGTGCGCGCGGCTGCGGGCCGGCGTCGACGACGCACTGCGGCTGCTGTCCGCCGAGCCACCGGCCGTCCAGCGGGCCCGCGACCGGCTGACCGAGCTGCGCGACTCGTCCTGACCGTCAAGCGGCCGCGAGCGCGTCGGCCACCCGCTGCCGCAGGCGGGCGTCGTCGCGGGTCGTCCGGTTGAGCTCGACGTGCACGAACTCCGTGTGCGCGGCCGCGGCCGCCCTGCCCTGCTCGTTGGTGCGACCCTCCAACGCGCCGCAGTCCTGCTCGTCGGCCCGGCAGACCCCGAGCCCGGCCGCGGTGGCGAGTGCCGCGGACACCCGGGTCAGCAGCGGGCCCGGGGCCGAGCCACCGGGCGAGACCACCGCGTCGTGCCCGGGCAGGCTGTCGTCGCTGAAGCCGTGCAGCTGCAGCTGGGGGAGACCTGCCCCGCCCCAGGCTGCAGCGATGGCGTGGAAGAGCGAGTCGGCGTGGTGGGCGACGTCGGCACGGCCGCTGTCCGCGTCGCGGTGGGCACCGGCGATCAGGAGCAGCGCACCCGGCCGCGCCCGGAACACCGCCAGCCCGAGGTCCTCGGTGTGCAGGTCCGCCTTGATGTGCGGCACCTCCACCAGCATCGACGACGGCTCGTCCGCCCCGGCGAGGACGGCGCCCCAGGCGCGCTCGTCGCCCGTGCGGCTGACGGCGCCCACCCAGCGCTTCCCGGTCGACGCGTCGGTGCCGGCGACCGGGTCCATGCCGAATCGCGCGACGTCCGGCGCGGGCGGCCGTCCGTCGCGCAGCGGCTGGAGACCGGCCAGCAGGCCGTCCCGCTCGTCCGGCCGCGGCGGGCGGTAGGGCTGGTCCCGATCCGCGTACGCGCTCAACCGGGCCACGAGCTCGTCCAGCCCCGGTGAGCGGGCCGTCACGACGGCCGGTGCGGCGCAACCCGACGCCAGAAGGGCAACGCCGGCCAGGAACCCGCGGCGGGACGGACGCGACGTCGGCACCCTCCCGACGGTACGTGGCGCTACTGCCGGTAGCGGGCGCGGCGCCGCGCGAGCCGGGCCAGCGCGGGCGCCACCAGCAGCATGAGGATCACCCGGAGCACCTGCACGGCCACCACGAACGTCACGTTCGACCCCGCCGAGATCGCCGTCGCCAGTACTGCGTAGACGCCGCCCGGGGTGGTCGCCAGGTACCCGTCGAGCAGCGACACCCCCGTCAGCGCGGACAGCAGCACGCCCAGCCCCGCGCAGGCCGCGATGATCGCGACGATCAGGCCCAGCGCAGCCGGCAGGGCGCCCAGCACGGTCCGCAGGCTCGCGCGGGTGAACCGCACCCCCGCCTGCCAGCCGATCACCGCGTACGCGAGCTCGACGACGAGCGCCGGCACCGTCGCGCCGTCCGCCGGGCCGGCGACGTTCAGTGCGATCGCGACGAGCATCGGGCCGAGCAGGCCGCCCGCCGGCAACCGCGTCAACCGGGCGAGCGGGACACCGACCCCGGCGCACACGACGAGCACCACGAGCCCCACCCACCAGGGGCGGGCCGGATCGGCCGGTGCCGTCCCGCCGGCCACGGCCCCGTACGCCACTGCGGCCACCACCGGCATCGTCGCGGTCACGAGGCCGACGCGGAGGTACTGCACGACCGCTACCAGCCGTTCGTCACCGCCGAGGTCGCGGGTGATCGCCACCAGCCCGGACGCCCCGCCGGCGGTGAGCGCGAGCAGGCCGGTCAGCGGGGTGACGCCGTCGCGAAGGCCGAGCAGGAGCCCGGCGGCCATGCTCACCGCCAGCGTCGCGAGGCTGATGAGGAGGACCGGCAGCCAGTCGGTCGCCAGGCCGGACAGTGTGTCGGGCCTGGCCAGCAGGCCGATCACCACACCGATGACCGCCTGGGCGGCCGTGGTGGCGCGCTGCGGCACCCGGGCCGGACCCCGTCCGGCCAGCGCCAGCGCGGTCGCCACCAGCAGGCCGGCGAAGAGCGCGGGGGAGGGCACCGCGACCGCGGCCATGCCGGCCGTCACGGCCGCCGTGAGCGCGATCAGCGCGAGCCAGCGGGCGGCGGTCGAGGTGGGCATCGACCGTCATCATCGTCGCGCGCACCGGTTCGCACGCGCGGGAGTGACCGACGAGACGCCGTCGGACGAACGGAGATCATCGAGGAGCAGGATGGCCGGGTGACCACCAAAGGACTCCGCCGCCTCATCGTCTCGGTCGCCGATCTCGACCGCGCCCTGCGCTTCTACCGCGACGTCCTGGACCTCCCCACCGCACCCGCCTTCCCCGGTTTCGCCGTGCTGACCGTGCCCGGCGGCATCGACCTCATGCTGCACGAGCGGCCCCCGACCCCCGGGCCGGCCGGCGTGGCCGCGAGCTTCACCGTCGACGACGTCGACGCCGTCACGAAGGCCGCCGCCGAGGTCGGCTGCACCGTGATCGACGAGCCGGCCGACCAGCCGTGGGGAGAGCGGCAGAGCGTGCTCACCGACCCGGACGGGCACGTCGTGTGCCTGGTCAGTCCTTCCGACCGCTGACGGCGATCCCGACCCCCAGCCCGATCATGGTGAGCCCGGACGCGCCGCCCACCAGCTCCAGACGCCGGCGCGACCGGGCGAACCAGGCCCGGACGGTGCCGGCCGTCAGGCCCCAGACGCTGTCGGAGGCGAGGGCGAGCACCGCGAAGATCGCGCCGAACACGAGCATCTGCGCAGCGGGAGCGATGTCGGCACCCGTCGACGTGTCCACGAACTGCGGCAGCACCGCGGCGAAGAACACGATCGACTTCGGGTTGGTCACGCTGACCACGAACCCCTGAGCCAGCGTGCGCCGCCCGCTGACCGGCGCGGCCTCGGCCTGCAGCGCGTCCCAGAGCCGGGTGCGGTGGCGGATGGCCTGGACGCCCAGGTAGCAGAGGTAGGCGGCGCCGAGCACCTTCAGCACGGTGTAGGCGAGCGCCGACGCCTGCAGCAGCGCGCCGATCCCGACGGCGACCGCGGCGGCACTGACGAGACTGCCGACCGCCCCGCCGAGCACGGTCAGCAAGGCAGCGCGACGGCCGTAGGCGAGCGCCCGGCTGACGACGAACAGGACCGACGGACCGGGCACCACGATCAGGGCGAGCGCCGCGAGGGTGAACGGGAGGGCATGCGCGAGAGACGCGGGCATCCTCGGACGGTAGCCCGTGATTCCGGGCGCGTGGACCTCGGCGACGGTCGCTGCGCGTGAACCTCAGGCAAGGCCGGCGGCCGCGCGGAGCTCCGCCGCCTTGTCCGTGCGCTCCCACGTGAAGTCGGGGTCGTCGCGGCCGAAGTGGCCGTAGGCCGCGGTCTTCGCGAAGATCGGCCGGTTGAGCTGGAGGTGCCGGCGGAACGCCGCCGGGCGCAGGTCGAAGTGCTCGTCGACGAGCTTGCGGATGGTGGAGAGGGGCACCTGCTCGGTGCCGAAGGTCTCCACCAGCAGCGACAGCGGGCGGGCCACCCCGATGGCGTACGCCACCTGCACCTCGACCTTGTCGGCCAGGCCGGCCGCGACGAGGTTCTTCGCCACCCAGCGGGCGGCGTAGGCGGCGGAGCGGTCGACCTTCGACGAGTCCTTGCCGGAGAACGCGCCGCCGCCGTGCCGGGCGAACCCGCCGTAGGTGTCGACGATGATCTTGCGGCCGGTCAGGCCGGCATCGCCCACCGGGCCGCCGATCACGAACCGGCCGGTCGGGTTGACGTAGAAGTTCTCCTGCAGCTCGGCGTCGGAGTAGAGGTCGGCAGGGATCTCCGGGACCACGACGTGCTGCCACAGATCGGCCCGGATCTGCGCGGTCTCGACCTCCTCGGCGTGCTGGGTGGAGATGAGCACCTTCTCCACCGACACCGGGACGCCGTCGCGGTACCGCACCGTGACCTGGGTCTTGCCGTCCGGGCGCAGGTAACCCAGGGTGCCGTCCTTGCGCACAGCGGCCAGCCGGCGGGACAGGCGATGCGCCAACGCGATCGGCAGCGGCATCAGCTCCGGGGTCTCCCGGCAGGCGAAGCCGAACATCATGCCCTGGTCTCCAGCACCATCCGAGTCCAGCTCGTCCTGCGACGGCAGGCCGTCAGGGCGGCGGTTCTCGTACGCGGAGTCGACCCCCTGCGCGATGTCGGGGGACTGCTTGTCCAGGGTGACCATGACGGCGCAGTGGTTGCCGTCGAACCCGAAGTCGCCGCGGTCGTAACCGATGCGGTTCACGGTGTCGCGCACGATGCTCGTGAAGTCGAGCGTCGCGGTCGTGGTGATCTCCCCGGCGACCACCACGAGGCCCGTCGTGACCAGCGTCTCGCACGCCACCCGGGACGCGGGGTCGGCGGCCAGCGCCGCGTCGAGGATCGCGTCGGAGATTTGGTCGGCCATCTTGTCGGGATGGCCCTCCGTGACCGATTCCGACGTGAAGAGGTGCTCGTTCTCGGCCAGGGGGATCATGCGGTTCCTTCGGCGGTCGACGGTGCTGCGACCCACCGTAGCCGGAGTCAGGCGGCCGGGACGTTCTCCGGGAAGTGGCAGGCGGCGCGGTGGCCCGGCGCGAGCTCGGCCAGCGGCGGCTCCGTCGTCGCGCACACCTCCTGCGCCTTCCAGCACCGCGTGCGGAACCGGCAGCCCGACGGCGGGTTGATCGGGCTGGGCACGTCCCCGGTGAGCAGGATCCGTTCGCGCTTGTCGCGCCGCGCCGGGTCGGGGATCGGCACCGCCGACATCAACGCCACCGTGTACGGGTGCATCGGCCGCTCGTAGACGGCGTCGCGCTCTCCCAGCTCGACGATCTTGCCGAGGTACATCACGGCGACCCGGTCGGACACGTGCCGCACCACGGAGAGGTCGTGGGCGATCATCACGTAGGTGAGGTCGAGCTCCTCCTGCAGGTCCTCCAGCAGGTTCACCACCTGCGCCTGGATCGACACGTCCAGGGCGGAGACCGGCTCGTCGGCGACGATCAGCTTGGGTCGCAGAGCGAGCGTGCGCGCGATCCCGATGCGCTGCCGCTGGCCGCCGGAGAACTCGTGGGGATAGCGGTTGTAGTGCTCCGGGTTCAGCCCGACCAGTGCGAGCAGGTCCTGGACGGCCTTCTTGACGCCGCCTTCCGGGTTGACGCCCTGGATCCGCCACGGTGCACCCACGATCGTGCCGACCGTGTGCCGCGGGTTCAGCGAGCCGAACGGGTCCTGGAACACCATCTGCATGTCGCGCCGCATCGGCCGCAGCTCGTTCTGCGACAGGTGCGAGATGTCGCGACCCTCCAGCTCGACGGTGCCTCCGGTGGGCTCCAGCAGCCGGGTCAGCAGGCGGCCGGTGGTGGACTTACCGCACCCGGACTCGCCGACGAGGGAGAGCGTCTCGCCCTTGTAGACGTCGAAGTCGAGACCGTCGACGGCCTGCACCGCACCCACGGTGCGGCGGAGGAACCCGGCCTTGATCGGGAAGTGCTTCTGCAACCCGCGCGCGGACAGCAGCACCTCGCCACGGGGCTTCCCGAGGTCCACCGCGCTGGTGGTGCTCTGCTCGGTCATTGTTCGCCCTTTCAGAGCGTCGGCTTGATGTCGTTCTCCCAGATGGACCGGCGCTCCTCCGGCGCCAGGTGGCAGGCGACCACGTGCTCCCCGGCCACGGTCTGGTACTGCGGTCGCTCGCTCTCGCTGCGGCCGTGGTTGCGGTCGGCGTAGGCGCACCGCGGGTGGAACGGGCACCCCGACGGGACGTTGATCAGGCTGGGCGGGTTGCCGGGGATCGGCAGGAGGCGGTCGGTGCGCTCCCGGTCCCACCGCGGCAGCGACTGCAGCAGTCCCCAGGTGTACGGGTGCTGCGGGCGGTAGAAGACGTCCTGCGCGCTGCCCTTCTCGATCGCGCGCCCGGCGTACATCACGAGGATGTCGTCGGCGAGCTCGGCCACCACGCCGAGGTCGTGCGTGATCATGATGACGGCGGAGTCGAACTCCTTCTGCAGGTCGCGGATCAGGTCGAGGATCTGCGCCTGCACGGTCACGTCGAGGGCCGTGGTGGGCTCGTCGGCGATGAGGAGCGCGGGGTTGCACGACAGCGCCATCGCGATCATGGCGCGCTGCCGCATGCCGCCGGAGAACTGGTGCGGGTAGTCGTCGACGCGGCGGTCGGGCTGCGGGATGCCGACCCGGTCGAGCATCTCGACCGCACGCCGGCGGGCCTGCTGCTTGGTGACCTTGTGGTGGATCCGGTAGGCCTCCATGATCTGCGAACCCACCGTGTAGTACGGGTGCATCGCGGACAGCGGATCCTGGAAGATCATCGCCATGTCCTCGCCGCGCAGCGCGCGGATGCGGTCCGGGTCGGCGCCGACGAGCTCCTCGCCGTTCAGCTTGATCGAGCCGGTGATCGTGGCGTGCCGGTGCAGCCCCATGATCGCGAGGCTCGTGACGCTCTTGCCCGATCCGGACTCGCCCACGATGCCCAGCCGGCGGCCCCGTTCCAGGGTGAAGCTGAGCCCGTCCACGGACTTCACGACGCCGTCGTCGGTGGTGAACTGCACGCGCAGGTCGGAGACCTCCAGCAGCGGTGCCTCGCCCGCGGTGCGGGTCCGGTGCGGCCGCGCGGCGGTCTTGGTCGGCTCCGTCAGGACGTCCTCCGTCGGGTTGCTGGGCTCGGTCATGTGCGCACCCTCGGGTCGACGACGGCGTAGAGGATGTCGACGATGAGGTTCGCCAGCACCACGAAGGTCGCTGCGAACAGGACGACGCCCAGCACCTTCGGCAGATCACCGGCGTTGATGGCGTCGATGGAGTACTTGCCGAGGCCCTTCAACGAGAAGGTGCTCTCGGTCAGCACCGCGCCGCCCAGCAGCAGCCCGACGTCGAGTCCGAAGATCGTCAGCAGCGGGGTGAGCGCGCCGCGCAGGCCGTGCTTGACGACGACCGTGCGCTCGGCGAGGCCCTTGGCCCGGGCCGTGCGGATGTAGTCCTCGTTCATCGTCTCGAGCATGCCGGCGCGGGTGAGGCGGGCGTAGTTCGCCGAGAACTGGAAGGCGAGGGTGACCCAGGGCAGGAGCAGGAAGAACGCCCATCTGCCGGGGTTGGTGAAGAACGAGACGTAGCTGCCACCGGGGGCCGTGATGCGCAGCTGGTAGGACAGGAACGCCAGGCAGACCAGGCCGGTGAAGAAGATCGGCAGCGAGACGCCGGCGAGCGAGATGCCCATCGCCGCGCGGTCGAAGAACGTGCCCCGGCGAAGCGCGGAGAGCACGCCGGTGGAGACGCCCATCAGCACCCACAGCACCGCGGCGCCGATGGCGAGCGAGAACGTGACCGGAGCCCGGTCGAGCAGGTCCGGCCACACCGGCTGCTGCGTGATGTAGGAGTAGCCGAGGCACGGGGCCGGGCACACCGCCGTCGCGGGCCCGTAGTTGTAGGTGCTGCCCACGAAGACGGCCTTCAACCAGTGCCAGTACTGGAGCGGCAGCGGGTCCCAGAAGCCCAGCTTCACGGCGACGTCGTGGACGATCTCCGGCGTCGCGGTGCGACCGACGTACTTGCCGGCCAGCGAGTCGGGCCCGCCACCGGTGGCGAGCTGCGGCAGCACGAAGAAGATCGCGAAGGTCACGGCGCTGACGGCCACGAGCAGGATGACGGCGGCGATCAGGCGCCGGGCGATGAAGGCGATCACGGACGTCCCCGGATGGTGGTGGTGGGGCCGGCCGGCCCGGGACGGGTGGTCCCGGGCCGGCCGGTGGGCATGCTTACTGGTTCGACGCCACGCCGAGCGCGGTGTAGTCGTACATGCCGTACTGCTCGTTGTAGTACACGTTGGTCAGCTTCTGACCGCGGAGCAGCAGCGCCTTCGCGTACACGCCGGGCAGGATCTCGGCCTGCTCCAGCACCTTGGCGTCGATCTTCTTGGCGAGGTCGAGCCGCTGGTTCTGATCGGTGGAGCTGAGCATCTGGTCGAGCATCTGGTCGACCTCGGGGATGCGGACGCTGATGTTGTTCGAGCCACCGGTCTCCCGGATGACCCGGCTGTCCACCATCTGCTGCAGGAACGCGTACGGGTCGTTCCAGTCGCTCTGCCAGCCGTTCACGACCAGGCCGAGACCCTGCGCACGGGCGAAGGGCGGCAGGCCGGCGTACTGCGAGAAGTACCCGCCGGCGGGGAAGCCCTTGAGGTTGAGCTTGATCCCGACGCGGCCCAGCGCCTGCTGCAGGCCCTCGGCGACCGCCTTCTCCTTCGGCCGCTCGTTGCGGTAGGAGATGCTGGTCTCGAAGCCGTTGGGCTGGCCGCACTTGGCCAGCGACTCCTTGGCCTTGTCCAGGTCACCGGTCTGGTTGGGGCCCGACGGGTACAGGTCGGCCTTCTCGTAGCCGGGCACGAGCGGCGGGATCACCGTGGTCGCGATGTCGCCACCGGCCACGTCGCCACCGAGCGCGCTCTGGTAGACCTTCTTGTCCGCTGCGTACAGGATCGCGCGGCGGCACTCGACGTTGTCCAGCGGCGCGATCTGCGGGTTCACCGAGGTGAACCACAGGCGCGGGGTCGAGGGGTTGTCGGTGCGGGCCTTGTTGTCCGGGTTGCCCAGGATCGTCGGCAGAGCCGCCGCCTGCACGCCCGTGCCGGCGACGTCGACGTCGAGCGTGCCCGCGAGGATCTGGTTGTCGATGTCATTGGCCTCGACGTTGAGCGAGACCTCGATGCGGTCCGGGAGCGCCTTGCGGTTCGGGTCGGTCGCCGGGTCCCAGTTGGGGTTGCGGACCAGGGCGAACGACTTGCCCGAGGTGTAGCTCTCGAACTTGTACGGGCCCGTGGCGACGATCGACTCCTGGTACTTCGCGCCCGTGTCCTTCGCCTTCGGCACCGGAGAGGTGTCCGGCAGCTGGGCGAGCTGGTCGAACTGGCCGATCGCCTGCTTCAGCTTGAAGACGATCGTCCGGTCGTCGGGGGTCTGGATCGCCTGGGAGGCGTCGAGGTTCGGGGTCGTGAACGGACCCTTCCAGCCGTCCGGCAGCGCGAGGACGTCACCGAAGTAGGTCGGACCGTTCGGGAACACCGTCTTGTCCGTGGCCCGCAGCACGCCGTAGGCGACGTCCTTCGACGTGATCGGGGTGCCGTCGTCGAACTTCAGGCCCGACTTGAGCTTGTAGGTCCAGGTCTTGTTGCCGTCGCTCGGCACGCCCTTGCCCTCGGCGAGGTCGCCGACGATCTCCTGGCTCTCCTTGCCGGGACCCGGCTTGAACATCACGAGCTGGCGCTCGTAGAGCCGGATGAAGTCCCACGAGAAGCCGTAGTACGTGTTGCCCGGGTCGAGCGAGTCCCACTCGCTGGAGTAGGCGAACTTCAGGGTTCCGCCCTTGGTGTCGGACGGGTTGAAGATCGCGCCGATGGCAGCGTCCGCAGCCGGCGTCGCGCTCCCACCGCCGCCCGAGCCGCCAGTGCCTCCGCCGCCACAGGCGGCGAGACCGAGCGCGGCGACCGCACCGACTGCGGTCGCCATGAACACGCGTTTTCTCATGTACGACACCTTTTCTTGTGTGCCGGCCGGCGGTTCGCCAGACGTGCGTCGAGGGGAAGAGCTCAGCGGGAGCGGGGGTCCAGCGCGTCGCGCAGGCCGTCGCCGAAGAGGTTGAAGGCCAGCACCGTCACGAAGATCGCCAGGCCGGGCCAGAGCATGAAGTACGGCAGCGTGTAGTAGCGCACCGCGTCGGAGAGCATGCCGCCCCAGGTCGCGGTCGGCGGCTTCACGCCGACACCGAGGAACGACAGGGCCGCCTCGAACAGGATGTTCGTGGGCATCAGCAGCGTGGCGTAGACCAGGATCGGCGCCACGAGGTTGGGCAGCAGTTCCTTGACCAGGATCCACCGGTTCTTGGCGCCGAGGCTGCGGGCTGCGTCGACGAACTCGCGTTCGCGCAGGGACAACGTTTGACCGCGCACGATGCGGCCGATGTAGGGCCAGTTGAAGAAGCCGATGATGAAGATGAGCAGCAGGATGCGCAGCTGGTCGCCGGTGAGGCCGAACGCCGCGTCCGGGATGACGCCTGCCATCGCGAACGCGAAGACCAGCAGCGGGAACGCCAGGAAGCCGTCCATGATCCGGGCGATGACCGCGTCGACCCAGCCGCCGAAGAAGCCCGCCAGTAGACCCATGGCGGTGCCGATGGCGACGGACAGGAGCGTGGCCCCGATGGCGATCAACAGCGAGATCCAGGAGCCCACGAAGATGCGCGTCAGGATGTCCCGACCGTTCTGCGGCTCGACGCCGAGCGGGTGCGCCGCGCTCATGCCGCCGAACGGGCCGAGGGGTGCCAACGTCGACTTGTCGATCAGTTCCTGGTGCCCGACGTTCGGCTGGAGGACGCCGAAGACCCGGTCCAGGAGCAACGCCACGATCGCCAGCAGGATGAAGACGACGATGATCACACCGCCGGCGAGCGCGACCTTGTCGCGCTTCAGCCGCATCCACGCGATCTGGCCGAGGGAGCGGCCCTGGATCGCCTTGGCTCCGACACCTTCGACGATCGCTTCGGGGTGGGCTTCTGCCGCCGACCCCGTCGTCTGCGGAGGCGCGGTCATGCGCGGTGGAGCATCGGGTGCGCGGTCGGCGCGCTGCGGCGCTCTCTCATGGGCTGCACGACGACATGCCGATCACGGACGTTCACCTGTCTCCCCACCGATCACGCAGCTCCCGGGTTGCGGGGCTGTCGCGGAACTTAGGCACACTAGCCGGACGGGCCCACGTGTCGTAAAGCCGTTGACGTAACGAATCAGCTACATGATCGGTCAAGTTGGTCACTCAGCGTGGTCAACGGACACGTTGGGTGTCCGCATCGTGGGATTCGGGCATTCTGAAGACCACATGCAAGAGCGGGCGCCACCACGTTGTGACGCCCGCCGATGCAGTCCGACCGGTGCTACGACTGGCCGGACGACGAACCCTCCGCCTCGGCGGGCGGAGTCGCCGCTGGAGTGGACGCAGCGCCCTGACGGCGCCGGAACCACGGGGCGAAGCCGGCCGCCTCCGCGGACTCGGTCGACGTGAACCACGCCTCCGCCCGGGTGCGGCTGTAGTAGGGCGACTCGGGGGAGTGGTACAGCATCGAGTCCGCGTTGCCCTTGATCGTGTACTCCGGGCCGGGCGCGGAACCGTCTGGGTTCGCCCGTGCCGAGCCTGGGCCGTAGGGGGCGTCGGCCGCCGGCGCAGCTGCCGACGAACCGGTGCCGGCCGCGGCGAGGCCGGCGACGCCGAGCGCGCCTGCCCCGGCCGCGGCCGCAGCGCCGCTGCTCTGGCCGTCGTCCGACGCCGGAGCGTCTGCCGCCGCTTCGGGCTCGGCCGGTCCGTCGCCGGCATCCGGTTCGTCGGAGCCGGGTGCCGGCGCGGGCACCACCGCCGTCTCGTCCGCAGCGGCGGCCGCCGGCTCGGCGACCGGGATCGCGGTGGTGGCGTCCGTGCTGCTGCTGTCGCTGCTCTCTGCCGGCGCGGCGTCGGTGCCGTGGTCGGTGGGCAGCGCGTCGGTCGGGGTGTCGGTCACGGTCGGCAGGGCATCGGTGGCGCTGTCGACGTCCTCGACGACGGGGATGGCGGTGGTGTCGGCCTCCGAACCGTCCTCGGGGGCCGGGTCGGACTCCTGCTGTTCGGACGAGCCGGCCGCGCCCAGGCCCACCGCGCCGATCGCGGCAGCCGCGCCGGCCCCGACGTGCCCGTTGGTGTCCGCGACCGCCGACCCCACCGGGCCGGGCTCCTCCGCGGGGGCCTCGTCGGGTTCGAGTTCGTCGTCGACGGCCGGTTCGTCGGGCTCGAGCTCTTCCTCGACGGCCGGTTCGTCGGGTTCCAGTTCGTCCTCGACGGCGGGCTCGTCCGGCTCGAGCTCCTCCTCGACCGGCGCGCTGTCGTCCGCGCTGTCGTCCGCGCTGTTGTCCGCGCTGTCGTCCGCACGTTCCGCGGCGGTGGCGCCGACGCCGGCCGCAGCGAGCCCGGCGAGGCCGGCCGCTGCACCGGCCGTCGGGAACACCGACGTGGGCGCGTCGCCCTGGGCGGGCACCACGGGGATTTCCGTGGTCGGGTCGGAGCTGCCGGCGACCGGGATGTGCGTGGTCGGTTCCGGCGGGACCGGAAGGCCGCTGCGCCCCTTGTCGAGGGTGGCGAGGGCGGAGTCGACGGCCGGGATCTGCTCCGTGGCCGCGTCGTCGACGTCGGGGGTGGTGCCGGCGTCGACCTTCGCCGTGGCATCCGCGTCGCCGGCCGCCACGGCAGCAGCGCCACCGGCGGCTGCGGCGGCCACCGCGGCCTTGCCACCGCCGACCACCGACGTCGGCTCGTCGACCGCCCGGCGCGTACCGCCACCGGCCTCCAGCCGGCGCAACCGGCGCTGCGCCGGCAGCACGAACAGCAACCACGCCAGCAGCACGCCGACGGCGAATGCGATCAGGTACCAGATCCAGGTCTGACCGAAGAGCCACGACACGGGAGGGTCCTCCAGGGATGCGGTGTGCGAGTAGTTCGGTCAGCTCTGCTCGAGCAGGTCGGCGGCGCGCTTGATCGGACGGGCCCAGAACAGGTATCCGGCGGCCAGCCCGAGCAGGAACGCGACGAGGATCAGGACCCAGACCTGCGTGAAGAGATAGAGCACGGCGTTCTCCCTCAGACGACGGTGATCTCGACGCGGCGGGCGGCCGCGGTTTGGGCCGGGGACGAGCCCTCGCCGAGCCCGCGGGCCGTGATCCGGTCGGCCGGCACGCCGCCGGCGACCAGCGCGTCCCGGACGGTGGCCGCGCGTGCGTCCGACAGCTGCTGCGCGGTGAGCCGGCCGTCGCCGGGACCGGCGGCGACGTAGCCGTCGATCTGGATGCGGGCGCCGGGGGCGGACTTGAGCAGGTCCAGAACCTTCGCGACCGTGGCGCCGCCCTGCGGGGTGAGCTGCGGGCTGTTCGGGCCGAAGCTGATCGGCGACGTGGCCAGCAGCTGGGCGAGCCGGCCCTGGAGCTGCTGCTTGGCGGCGGCGTCGAGATCCCCGGACGGCGCGGGTGCCGGGGCCGGAGCCGGGGCGGGGCTGACGGCGGTGCCGCCGGCGGTCGTGAGCTGGTTGTCGACGGCGAGCCCGGGCAGTGCCGCCGCCACCCGCTGCGCGACTGCGTCCTTGGTGGCCTGGTCCGGCACGGCGCCTGAGATGGTCAGCCCTCGTCCCGACACCGAGACCGTGACCTCGCCGTTCGCGCCCGCGAGCGCGCCCGCGACGGCGGTGACGGACTGCGGGGTGACACCATCGGGGAGGGCGCCGCCGGTCTGCACGGTGAGCTGGTCCTCGATGGACCGCCCGCCGGCCTGGGCCGCCGCGGCCGACACGAGCTGCTTGCGCTCGTCCTCGCTGCCGACCGCGCCGCTGAGGACGATCGAGTCGCCCGTCTCCTTCAACCCGAACGGGACGGCGCCGGCCCCGCCGCCGGCTTCGGTGAACGTGGCGATGCGGACGCCGGTGGCGCCCTCGACGGTGCTCTGCGCCTTCTCCCGCAGGGCGGCCGGAACGCCGCTGATGACGGCGTCGCGGCCGGAGAACGCGACGCGCCCGGCGGGGATGCCGGCTGCGGCGAGGGCCTCGGTGGCGCGCTGGCCCAGCTGCGCCTCGATCTGCGGGCGCGGCCAGGCCAGGGTGATGCCGGCCAGTGCGGTCGGGACGATCAGCGCCGCCGCGCCGAGGGGGAGCCAGGCGGGCTTGCGGGAGGCGGGACGGTCGCCGGGGGACTCACTCACAGGGCCCTCGCATGTCGGAGTGCGGTGCGGACGGGCGCCACGGTGCGGGCGGGCTGACCGGCACCGCATGATCACTAACCGTGACTGCTGGAACAGTTGCCCATGCAGATCACGGGACGGTGACAGCTCGGACACGGGTTGTCATGTCGCCGCAGCTCATCGACCAGCGGCGCGCTGCGTCGGACGGGCGGAGAGCGTGCTCCGAACGGCCGGTCGTCCCGATCTGGCGTCCGCCCGGCGCAGCAGCGAGACTCAAGCCGGAGCACGAGATCGTCCAGAAGGAGAGCAGATGACCGACAACGCCGCTCGCGTCGCGATCGTGACCGGGGCCGCACGAGGGATCGGCGCGGCGACCGCGCTGCGCCTGGCGGCGGACGGGCACGCCGTGGCCGTCCTGGACCTGCAGGAGGAGGCCGGGAAGGAGACGGTGGCGGCCATCGAGGCGGCCGGAGGTCGGGCGCTCGCGGTCGGCGCGGACGTCGGTGACGAGGCGGCCGCCGCCGGTGCGGTGGAGCGGGTCGCCGCCGAGCTGGGCGCGCCGACGATCCTGGTGAACAACGCCGGCGTCACCCGCGACAACCTGCTGTTCAAGATGGACGTGTCCGACTGGGACACCGTGATGGGCGTGCACCTGCGCGGTTCGTTCCTCATGAGCCGCGCCGTGCAGCAGCACATGGTCGCGGCGAAGTGGGGCCGCATCGTGAACATCTCCAGCACGTCGGCGCTGGGCAACCGCGGCCAGGTCAACTACTCCACGGCGAAGGCCGGCCTGCAGGGGTTCACGAAGACCCTCGCCATCGAGCTGGGCAAGTTCGGGATCACCGCCAACTGCGTCGCGCCCGGGTTCATCGTCAGCGACATGACGAAGGCGACCGCAGAGCGCATCGGGCAGGACTGGGACACCTACGTCGAGGCCAGGGCGAAGGCCATCCCGGTGGCGCGGGCCGGGGTGCCGGAGGACATCGCCAACGCCGTCTCGTTCTTCACCGACGAGCGGGCCGGGTTCGTGTCCGGGCAGGTCATCTACGTGGCGGGCGGTCCGAAGGCCTGATCGGCCCACGGCGATAATCAGGGGGTGCGCTTCATCTTCCGACCTCCCGCGGGCGACGCCGCCGGCCTGCTGACGCTGCCGTGGCACGAGCCGCTGGAGGAGTGGAAGGACGATCGGCTGCTGGAGATGCCGCACCGCGGCATCTCCCGGCACGTCGTGCGGTTCGTCGAGGCCGACGGCCACATCTTCGCCCTGAAGGAGATCAACGAGCGGCTGGCCCGGCGGGAGTACCGGCTGCTGGGCCAGCTCGAGTCGATGGGCATGCCGGCGGTGGCGGTGCTGGGCATCGCCGTCGAGCGCGGCCAGCATCAGGGCCTGGAGCTCGACGCCATCCTCGTGACCCGGTTCCTCGACTTCTCGATGTCCTACCGCTACCTCTTCTCCAACCGGTACGCGTCGTTCCCCGAGGGCAAGCTCGTCGACGCGATGGTGGAGCTGCTGGTGCGGCTGCACCTGGCGGGGCTGCTCTGGGGTGACTGCTCGCTGTCCAACACGCTGTTCCGCCCGGACGCAGGGAGCATCGAGGCCTACCTGGTCGACGCCGAGACCGCCGAGCTGCACCCAACGCTCACCGACGGGCAGCGCGACTACGACATCCGCTACGCCGCGGAGCGCGTCGGGGGCGAGCTGCTGGACCTGCAGGCCGGCGGGTTGCTGCCCGAGCACGTCGACCCGATCGGGATCGCCATGGAGCTGCCGCAGCGCTACCACGCCCTGTGGGACGAGCTGACCCGCGAGGAGCCGATCGATCCCGGCGACCAGCGCTACCAGGTGACGAAGCGGGTCGAGCGGCTCAACGAGCTCGGCTTCGACGTCGACGAGCTGGAGCTGGTCACCGCGGAGGACGGGGCGCGGCTGCGGGTGCGCACCAAGGTCGGCGTGAGCGGGCACCACCGCGCGAAGCTGTTCGCGCTCACCGGGCTCGACGTCACCGAGGGGCAGGCCAGGCGGCTGCTCAACGACGTCGTGTCCTACCGCGGGCACCTCGAACGCAAGGAGGGCCGCGCCATCCCGGAGACGGTGGCGGCGCACCGGTGGCGGGCGGAGATCTTCGACAAGGTGCTCGGTCTGGTGCCGGAGGAGCTGGCCGGGCGGCTCGCGCCCGCCGAGATCTTCCACGAGGTGCTGGAGCACCGCTGGTTCCTGTCGGAGGCCGCCGGTCGGGGCGTGCGCACCACGACGGCGGCGCGTTCCTACGTGGAGAACGTGCTGCCCGGGCTGCCGGACACGCTCACCCCGGCTGCCACCGCGCAGACGGATTCGGGCGTGGATCCGCTGGGGGACGACGGCGCGGCGTAGCCGATCTCGACCACGTCGTCGAAGCGGTCCAGCACGGCCCGGTCGTGCGTGATGACCAGCAGCGACCGCTCCGCGGCCGCGTCGAGCAGGTCGTCGAGCAGGGCGTCGCGGGTGGCGGGGTCGAGGTGCGCGGTGGGCTCGTCCAACACAAGCACGGTTGCGTCGGTGAGCAGTGCCCTGGCCAGCGCGATGCGTTGGCGCATCCCGCCGGAGAGCCGCGTGCCGCCGATCCCGACGGGTGTCGCGAGGTCGAGATCGGCCAGCCGGACCCGCTCGAGCACAGCCCGCAGCTGCTCGTCGGTGGCCTCCGGTGCGGCGATGCGGAGGTTGTCGGCGACGGTGCCGGTGAACAGGTGCGGATCCTGCGGCATGCCGCTGAGGATGCGCCGGACGGCATCAGGTGGCAGGCTCCGCATGTCGGTGCCGTCAACGTGGACGGTGCCGGCGTCCGGGTCGCGGAAGCGGAACAGCACCGCGGCGAGCGTGCTCTTGCCGGCGCCGCTGGGCCCCACCACCGCGATGCGCCGGCCGGGCGGCAGGTCGAGGTCGAGACCGTCCAGCACCCACGGCTCGTCGGCGGCGTAGCGCACGCGCAGGCCACGGATCCGCAGGCCGGCTCCGGGTTCCTGCGGCGCCGGCCGGACCTGCACCGACGGCGGGGTGTCGAGCACGGCGAACAGCCGGACGGCTGCGGCCCGCACGGCGGCCAGACGGGCGGCCGCGGCCGGCAGCGGGGCGACGACCTCGAACGCGGCCAGCACGGTCAGGCCGAGCACCGCGAGCGGGACGGTGCCGAGCTGCGCGGTGACGCCGTCGAGCAGCACCGCCCACAAGGTCAGGCCGGCGACGACTGTCGAGGCGCCGGCGCCCAACCCGAGGATCCGGGCCTCGCGGCCGGCGTCGGCCAGCAACCGCTGGTCGGCATCGACGACGCGGGCGAGCGCGGCTGGCATGGCGCCGTGGACGTGCAGGTCGGGGGCGCCGCGCAGGGAGTCCACGAGGGTGGTGGCGAGCTCCGCGCGTGCCGCGGTGCGCCGGCGGCCGGGCCCGCGACCGGCCAGCGCTGCCGCAGCCGGGACGGCGAGGCCTGCGAGGGTCAGTCCGGCGGCGAGCAGGAGCGCACCGGTCGGGTGCAGCACCGCTGCGAGCGTGACGGCCCCCGCCCCGGCCAGCAGGGCCGCGAGCGGCGGGGCGAGACCGCGGACCAGCAGGTCCTGCGTGGCGTCGACGTCGCCGACGAAACGGTTGACCAGGTCGCCGGAGCGGAACCGGTGGATCGGCTCGGTGACGGCGATCCGCTCGAACACCCGCGCCCGCAGGCCGGCGAGCGTGCGCAGCGCGGCGTCGTGGGTGACGAGGCGCTCGGCGTAGCGCGTCAGCCCCCGGGTGACGCCGAGCGCGCGGGTGGCGACGACGGCGATCGACAGCGCCGTCAGGGGCGGGTGCTGGGCGGCGGTGGCGAGCAGCCAGGCGGCGACGGCGATGAGCGCGATGCCGGATCCGGACGCCGCGGCTCCGGCCAGCACACCCAGGCCGAAGCGCCCGGCGCGGGGGCGGGCGAAGCGGATCAGCCGCCAGAGCCCACCGCCCCGCTCGGTGCCGGCCTCGACGGGCTCGGGTGGTGGGGGAGCGGGGGCGGAGGGGCGTTGATCATGGGCAAAACGTTGCTCGTGGAGATCAATTGACGACGTTTTGCCCATGATCAACGCCACCGAGCCCGCCACCGAGCCCGCCACCGAGCCCGCCGTCGCCCACTGCTCGTCGTGCGTCACGATCAAGGTGGTGCGGCCCCGCGCCAGCTCGGCCACCGCGCCGCGGACCAGCGCGGCCGAGGCGGGGTCCAGGTGCGCGGTGGGCTCGTCGAGCAGCAGGATCGGCGCGTCCCGCAGGAACGCCCTGGCCAGGGCGATGCGCTGGCGCTGACCGGCCGAGAGCCGGGTGCCGCGCTCGCCGAGCCGCGTGACGTACCCGTCGGGCAGGGCCGCGATCTCGTCGTGGACGGCGGCACGCCGCGCCGCCTGCTCCACGGCGGCGTCGGACGCTCCTGGCATGCCGAGACGGATGTTGTCGGCCACCGACGCGTCGAACAGGTACGGGTGCTGCGGCACCCAGGCGATGTGCCGCCGCCACTCGTCGACGGGCACGTCGGCGAGGTCGACGCCGCCGACCGTGATCCGCCCGGCGGTGGGGTCGCGGAAGCGCAGCAGGAGCGCGAGCAGGCTGGTCTTGCCGGCACCGCTCGGCCCGGTGACGACGGTCGTCGAGCCGGGCGCGAGCCGCAGGTCCAGGTCCTCCAGGACGGGCCGGTCGAACGCCAGCCCGACCCCGTGGAAGGCGATCTCCGCGGTCGGGTCCACGCCGGCCGGCCGCACCGGGGCCGGCCGGTCGCCGCCCGGCCCGTCGAGCACGGCGAAGGCCTTCTGCGCGGCTGTGACGCCTTCGATGCTCGCGTGGAACCGCGCACCCACCTCGCGCAGCGGCAGGTACGCCTCCGGGGCGAGGACCAGCACGAACAGCGCGGTGGTGAGGTCGAGCTGCCCGTAGAGCAGCCGCAGACCGATCTCGACGGCGACGAGCGCCACCGACAGGGTCGCCGCGAGCTCCAGCACCAGCGCGGACAGGAAAGCCACCTTCAACGTCGCCGTGGTGGCGATGCGGTGCTGCTCCGCGGCTTCCCGGACGAGCCCGGCGGTGGCCTTCGCCCGCCGGAACACGGCCAGCGTGGGCAGCCCCTGCACGGCGTCGAGGAACTGGCCGCCGAGCCGCTGCAGCAGCGCCCACTGCTTCTCCGTGCGGGCCTGCGTGTGCCAGCCGATCAACGCCATGAACAGCGGGATCAGCGGCAGCGACAGCGCCACGACCAGCGCCGACAAGCCGTCGGTCGCGGCGAGCGCGACGAGCACCGCACCCGGCACGAGCACGGCGAGGACGAGCTGCGGCAGGTAGCGGGCGACGTAGTCGTGCAGCCCGTCGAGGCCGTGGCCGGCGAGGGTGGCGAGCTCGCCCGGATCGGCGTCGGTCGGGTCGACCGCAGAGCCGGTGACGTGCACGACGACACGTCGCCGCAGGTCGGACACCACCCGGGCGGCGCTGCGCAGCGCGGCGGTCTCCGCGCCGGCTGCGAGCACCGCCCGGGCCACCGCGATGCCGGCGACCGCCGCGACCGCGGTGCCGGCATCGAGGTCGGGAAGATCGATCCCGAAGAGGTGGAGCGACCCGCCGCCGAGCAGGTCGGCCAGCACCCAGGCCTGCGTGAGCACCAGCCCGGCGAGCGCGACCCCCGCGGCCACCGACAGCGCCAGGTGCACCCGCACCGGACGGGTGGTGGCGACCAGCCGGGGGTCGAGCGGGCGCATCAGACGCTCGCTGGCTCGCGGGTGATCCGCTTGCGGAACACCCAGTACGTCCACGACTGGTAGCCGAGGACGATCGGCACCAGGACCAGCCCGATCACGTTGAGCACGCCGAGCGTGTACGGGCCGGCGACGGCATCGGCGACGGTGAGGTCGTCGCCCGTCGTCGAGGTGATCAGCACCGGGTACCGCGACGCGACGAGCAGGGCGGCGAGCCCGACCACGGCGACGGCGGTGGCGAGGAACGCCCACCCGTCCCGGCCGAGCGCGACGGCCAGCCCGGCGATCGCGGCGACCACGGGCAGTGCCCACGCGACCGGTCCGAACGGCACGGCCAGCGCGGCGAGCGCAGCGGCCGCGAGCGGAGCCGCCCACCGGACGGCGTGCCGGGCGCGGTCGCGCACCGGCCCATGGGTCTTCAGGGCGAGGAAGGTCGCGCCGTGCAGGACGCACAGCGCCACGGTCGCGAGCCCGCCGAGCAGCGGCCCGGGGGTGAGCAGCGCGAGCGCGCCGCCGCGCACGACCCCGTCGGCTCCCAGCGGGACGCCGGTCAGGGTGGCGGTGAACAGCGCTCCCCAGACGAACGGCGGGACCACGCTGCCCGCGACGATCGCGGCCTCGCAGCGTCGGCGCCACGCCGGGTCGTCGTGCTTGCCGCGGTAGTGCAGCGCCACCCCGCGCCCGATCAGCGCCAGCAGCACCAGCACCACGGGCAGGTAGAAGCCCGAGAACGTGGCCGCGTACCAGGGCGGGAACACCGCGAACGTGACGCCGACGGCCGTCACCAGCCACACCTCGTTGCCGTCCCAGACGGGGCCGATGGTGGCCAGTGCGTCGCTGCGGCCCTGCTCGTCGCGGCCGACGAGCGGGGTGAGGATGCCGACGCCGAAGTCGAAGCCCTCCAACAGGAGGTAGCCGGCCCAGAGGACGGCGACGGCGGCGAACCAGACGGTCGGGAGGTCCATCGCGGGCTCCTAGTAGCTCACTGCGGGGGCGGGGGTCGCGGCCTCGGGGTCGACGGGGGCCGGTGCGGGGCCGGCCTTGACGTAGCGCCACAGGATCCGGCCCTCGACGACGGCGAGCGCCGCGTAGACGGCGGTGAAGGCGGCGAGGGAGAACGCGACCTCGCCCAGCGAGACGCCCGGGGAGACGCTGGCCGCGGTGAGCAGCTCGCCGACCACCGTCCAGGGTTGGCGGCCCATCTCGGTGAGGATCCAGCCGCAGATGTTGGCGGCCAGCGCGGCGGGCAGGCCCAACATGGCCACCCGGTACGCCCACGGCGCGGGTTCCCGCCCCTTCCGCGTCAGGAACAGCCCGACGATCCCGACGCCGACGCCGGCGAGCCCGAGCCCCATCATCAGCCGGAACGCCCAGTACAGGACGGGCACGTTCGGGACGTAGTCGCCGGGGCCGAACTTCTGCTGGAACTCCGCCTGCAGGTTGTTGATGCCGCGGACCTCGCCGTCCATCGAGCCGGTGGCGAGGAAGCTCAGCACCGGCGTGACCGCGATGTCGATGACGTTGCGGCGCTCGGTGAGGTCGCCGATCGCGAAGAGCGAGAACCCGGCGTACTCCCCGGTCTCCCAGTGCGCCTCGGCTGCGGCCAGCTTCATCGGCTCGTACTCGTGCATGAGCTTGGCCTGGTGGTCGCCCGACCCGACGATGATCACCCCGGCGAGCGTGGTGACGACCAGGCCGGTGCGCAGGGTGGTGCGGAACAGCGGCCGGTCGGTGTCGGGGTGGCGCAGCAGCCGGTAGGCGCTCACCGCCACCACGAACAGCCCGGCGACCACGAACGACGCGGTCACGACGTGCACGTAGGTGGAGACCGCCTGCGGGTTGGTGAGCACGGCCGCGAGGTCGGTCATGCGGGCCCGCCCGCTCACCGGGTCGACCTCGAAGCCGACCGGGTGCCGCATCCACGCGTTCGCCGAGAGGATGAAGTAGGCCGACAGGTTCGAGCCGATCGCCGCGGCCCAGATCGTCGCGAGGTGGACGCGCCGGGGCAGCTTGTCCCACCCGAACATCCAGAGGCCGAGGAACGTGGCCTCCAGGAAGAACGCGAGCAGCGCCTCCAGTGCGAGCGGGGCGCCGAAGACGTCGCCGACGAACGTCGAGTAGCTGCTCCAGTTCATGCCGAACTGGAACTCCTGGACGACGCCGGTCACCACGCCCATGGCGGTGTTGACCAGGTAGAGGTTGCCGAAGAAGCGGGTGGCCCGCAGGAGGTCGGCGCGGCCGGTGACCTGCCACGCGGTCTGCAGCGACGCGACGATGACCGACAGGCCGATCGTCAGCGGCACGAACAGGAAGTGGTAGACGGTCGTGATCCCGAACTGCCACCGGGCCAAATCCAGCGCGTCCATTGCGTCGCCTCCGAACTTCTACGTCCCGTAGTAGTTCTACCGTACGTAGAAGCTCGATGGGTGATCAGGTGACCGCAGCCACGTACACCGTGCCGTCCGTGTCCTCGACGTTCACCGACCTGACGTCCTCCATGCGCACGTCGGCGGCCCCGTCGACGGTCACCCCGCCGCCCTCGCCGCGCGGACCGACCGTCCACGAGCCCGCCACCTCGCGGCTGCCGTCCTTGCGCACCACGATGAGCTTGCAGTGCTTGCCGCGGGGCACCCCGGAGACCGTGACGGCCAGCCGTACCCACTCCGCGGCGGGGGAGACCGTCGCCTTCATGCTCACGGCTCCCGATGCACCGTCGAGCACGCGCGTGCCGGCGGCCTGGATCGACGAGACGGTCGGTGGCGCGGTGACCCGCCCGATGAGGACGCCGCCGCCGATCGCGGCCGCGACCCCGATCACCGACGCGGCCGCCAGGGCGAGGACCCGGCGCCGTCCACGCTTCCCGACCTCGCCACGCACCTGACGCACGGTGCGGGCCAGCAGCAGGTCGCCGCCTTCGGGGGGACCGTCGAGCAGCATCTCCGGCGGCAGCTCCCCGAGCATCTGGGCCATCTCGCGCAGCTCCTCCTGCTCGCGCCGACACACGGCGCACCCGTCCAGGTGCCGGGCCACCGCGCCGGCCTGCGCCGCGTCGAGCAGACCCAGCGCGAACGCGCTCAGGTCGCCGGGCTCGGGGTGGGGCGCGGTCATGCCCGCACCCCCTCGCTGCTGCCGGCTTCGGCGAGGTGGTCGCGCAGCGCGCGCAGCGCGTAGTACGAGCGGGACTTCACGGTGCCGGGCGGGATGCCCAGCGCCGTCGCGGCCTCGGCGAGGCTGCGGCCGTGGAAGTACAGCTCCTGCAGAACGCCGCGGTGGTCGTCGGAGAGGGTGTCCATCGCCTTCAGCACCGTCACCGACGCGACGACGTGCTCGGCGTGGTCCCGCTCGACGGGTGCCACGGTCACGCCGTCCTGCTCGGCGGGCACCTCCTGCGGTCGCGCCGCCCGGGCGCGGACGCGGTCGGTGATGATGTTGCGGGCGACCGTGAGCAGCCAGCCGCGGGTCGAGCCCTTGCCGTTCGTCAGCACTTCGGGGTTGCGCCACGCCCGCACGATCGTCTCCTGCACGACGTCCTCCGCCGCAGCGCGATCCCCGGTGAGCCGGGTCGCGTAGGCCAGCAACGCCCGGCCGTGCTCCTGGTACACGGCGTGGACGAGCGCCTCGTCGGCGTGCACGTCCCACCTCCGTCCCGGGGCGCGGTTTCGTTCGGGTGTGCGGACCCTACGGCCTGTCGTGGGGTACACGTACGCGGACGCCGGACGGTTCACCTCACGGTGATCTGAACCGATCGGGTGTGAGATCCGGGTCGCGACCATCCCACCACGACGTCCCCGGGAGTGATCATGACGGGTGCGCCTGCCGCACCACCCACCAGGCGCGCCGTCCTCGTCGGCGCGTGCGCCGTGTGCGCGACCGGTGTCCTCGCCGCCTGCGCCGACGCCGCCGGGCAGCCGGCCGTCGCGACGCCGGGCACCGCGCTCGGCTCGACCGCCGACGTGCCGGTCGGCGGGGGACGCGTGCTGCCCGAGCAGGGCGTCGTGCTCGTGCAGCCCACCGCCGGCACGTTCGCGGCCTACTCGGCGCGGTGCACGCACGCGGGCTGCTCGGTCGGCAGCGTCGAGGACGGCGCGATCGTCTGCCCGTGCCACGGCAGCCGGTTCGCGATCGCCGACGGCGCGGTGCTGAAGGGTCCGGCCACCCGACCCCTGGAGAAGAAGCAGGTCACGGTGTCCGGCACCGCGATCACCCTCGCCTGAGCAGCACCGCCCACAGGAACGACTCGCCGAAGAGCGGCGAGTCCGGGGCCTGCGCCACCATCGGGCGCAGCGCGAGCTCCTCGTACCCCGCGAAGATCCACCGCAGATCCGCTGCCGTGAAGCCGATCCCGCCAGTCCGCCGGCCGGCCCGGTAGACCTCCACGTCGGGCACGGCGATCCCGCCCTCGGGGGTGAAGCAGGTCAGGCAGACCACGCCGCCCGGCGCGAGTACCCGATCGAGGAACTGCAGATGGTCGACGCGGCGGTGCGGCGGCAGGTGGTGGAAGCACCCGGAGTCGACGACCAGGTCGTACGGTCCGGGCAGGTCGGCGGTGAACGCGTCGCCGACCAGCCACCCGACGTCGAGTGCCGCCGCGGCGGCCTGCTCGCGCGCCCACGCGACGGCGGTGGCGGACAGGTCGACGGCATCGACCGCGAAGCCGGCAGCGGCCAGGTGCAGGGCGTTGCGTCCGGGTCCGCAGCCGAGGTCCAGTGCGCGTCCCGGCCGGACGACGCCCTGCTCGACGGCCGCCGCCAGGTGCTCGTCCGGCTTGTCGACGAAGAACGGCACCTGGCGGGATCGGTCGGCGTAGAACCGGTCCCACCAGTCGCCGCCAACCGGTGCAACCAGGGCGTCGAGCAGGGCGAAGACGCCGTCGAGGTCACGGATGCGCGGTTCCATGCGCGTGATCGTCACACCCGGCGGCGACCGGTTCCGGTGCGGCCGGCAGGCGGCTGACCGCGGCGATCGCCGAGGCTGCCACCAGCACTCCCGTGCCGAGGACGAACGGGGCGAGCGGCGCGATCCCGTAGAGGCCGGTGCCGACGAGCGGGCCGAGCACGAACGCGAGCGCGCTGCTCGCGCTGGCCAGCCCGGCGACGGCACCCTGCTCCTCCGGGGTGGCGAGGAGGGTCGGCGCGGCCATGACACCGGGCGTGGCGAAGCCCATGCCGGTGCCGAGCACGGCCGTGCCCACGCTCATCAGCAGCAGGGTCGGCGCCAGTCCGACGGCCACCATGCCGACGATCATCAAGGTCGTACCGACGAGCATGAGGCGGCTCGACGTCCAGCCGAGTCGCGGCACGACGGCCGCCTGCACGACCACGAGCATGCCGGCGGCGGCGAGCAGCATGAGACTCGTCACGGCGCCGGTCTCGTGGACGCCGACGTGCAGCCGGTCCTGCACGACGAACCCGACGATCATGAGGACGACGGCGAGCGCCAGGTAGAGGCCGAAACCGATCGCGAGGAACGGGCGGAACCGGCGGTCGAGGGCGCTGACCCGCACCGCCGGGCCCGGTGTGTGACGCGTCGGAGGCGCCGGCAGGCCGATCCGCACCAGCACGGCGATCGCCACCAGCACGACGGGAGCGGCGAAGACCGGCACCAGCAGCCCGCCGAGACTCAGCACCCCGCCGACCGCCGGGCCGACCGCCAGCGCCAGCCCCTGCGCCGCGCCGATGACGGCCATGCCGCGGACCCGTTCGGCCGGGCCGGTGGTGACGGCGGCGACGTAGGACTGCGCGGTCACCGGCGTGGCGGCCCAGGACAGCCCGAACGCGATGCCGCGGGTGAGCAGGACCAGCGCGAACAGCAACGGCACGGCCAGCGCGCCGGAGATGCCGACCGCGGCGACGACGGCGAACGCGAGCAGTCCCGCCGCGGCGCCGACGAGGGATGTCAGGAGCACCCGGCGGTGCCCCCACGTCGCTGCCCGGCGCCCCCAGAAGGAGCTGGTGACGACGACGCCGGCGCCGCTGACGGCCCACACGACGCCCAGCGCCAGCTCGCTGAACCCGAGCTCGCGGGTGAGCGGCGGCAGCACTGGATTGAGCATCTGCTGCCCGGCCATCAGGCCGAACACGGCGAGGCCCGCGATGCGGACGGGTCGGCCGCTCACGGCCGCGCTCCGACCGGTTCCGCACGTTCGTGCTGGGTGCCGGACCGCGGGGTGATGCTGATCAGGTCGGCGGGCTCGACGACGCTGAGCCGGTGCCAGGTGCCGGCCGGCACGACGTAGGCCGAGCCCGTGGTGAGGACGGCCGGCTCGGACCCGTCGCGCAGGTGCACCTGCAGGGTGCCGGCGAGCACGCAGAGCACCTCGCTGCCGTTCGGGTGGCGCTCCCACACGTCGGCGTGGACGGCCCGGTCGTCGTCGGCGTGGAAGGCCATGAGGGTCCAGAGACCGGAGTCGGTGCCCGTCAGGACGGCGCGGCGCTCGTCCGGGGTCGCGGGGTCGGCCGTGCCGTCGGCGCGGAGGCGGACGGGGGCGGTGAACAGGTCTATCGCCGAGTTTTCGAACATGTTCCGAAAATAGCACCTGGCCGGCCTGGTGTCATCGCGATCGGCGGCGGGAAGATGGGTGCATGCCCCGCACCGGTCGCCCGCCCGTGACGTCGCGCGCGGAGATCATGGGAGCCGCCCGGCGGATCGTGGACCGCGACGGGTGGGAGCGGCTGACCATCCGCGGCCTGGCCGCGGAGCTCGGCGTCGGCGCCACGACGCTCTACCACCACGTCCAGGACAAGCAGGACCTGCTCGTCCAGCTGCTCGGCCACTACGCCGACCAGATCCCGCAGCCGGAGCTGCCCGCCGACCCGCGCGGGCGGATCGTCGTCGCCGCCGAGGCCATGCACGCAGCGCTCACCGGCTGGCCGGAGGTCGTCGAGATCCTCACGGCCGACGACCTGATCGGACTGGCCGCGCTCGGCTGGGTCGACGCGATCGTCGGCGGCGCGATCGGCTGCGGCTGCACTCCCGAGCAGGCGGTCGAGCTCTACCGCAACATCTGGTACTTCACCGTCGGCGAGGTGCTGGTGCGGGCGCGCGCGGGTCGTCGTGCCGCGTCCGGGCGGCCGCGCTACCGCGACACCGTCTACGCGACGCTCGACGAGCAGCGGTTCCCGCACCTGGCGCCGATCGGGGACAGGTGGGCGGAGCTGGCCGCCCGGGACACCTACGCGCAGGGCCTGCGTGCGCTGGTCGACGGCCGGCTCGCCGCGCTGGGACACAGAACCAGTCAGGTGTGACGGGATCACCGTCACACCCGCGTGACCCGGTGCGGACGACCACCCGTCACTAGAATCCGACGCATTCCGCGCCACCGCGGCCGCGGTGGGTGGAGGACGCCGATGAACACCGGCAAGGTCGACGAAGCGGTGCTCGACGCCGCCGCGCCGGAGGACCCCGACGAGCTGGAGCTCGCTGGTGGGTTCCCCGTTCCGGAGCGGGACGAGTGGCTGAAGCTGGTCGACGCCGTGCTCGTGAAGGCGCGCCGCATCCCGGCCGACGCCGAGCCGGGCACCGGTTTCACGAAGCTCGTCCGCACCTCCCCGGACGGCATCGCGGTGCGCCCGCTGTACACCGCGGACGACGCCGTCGACCTGCCGCCGGCCGGGTCGCCGGGGGTGCGGCCGTTCGTGCGGGGTCGGCGCGGACCGCACGGCTGGGACGTGCGCCAGCGCCACGCCGGCACCGATCCGGCCGCCGTCCAGCAGGCGATCCTCGCCGACCTGGAGGGCGGAGCCACCTCGATCTGGCTGGCGGTGGTGGACGGCGGCGTCGAGGCCGCGGCCCTGCCGGCGGCGCTCGACGGGGTGCTGCTGGACCTCGCGGCGGTGGCGCTCGACCCGGGGGACGCGCCGGTCCCGGACGCGGTCGCGGCGGCGGAGGCGTTCCTCGACCTGGCCGCCCAGCGCGGCGTCGCCCCCGCCGAGCTGCTCGGACACCTCGGCCTCGACCCGCTCGGGCGGGCCGCGCGCACCGGGGAGGCCGCCGACCCTGGGCCCGCGGTGGCGCTCGCCGCTCGCGTCGCCACCGAGTACCCGCAGGTCACGGCGCTGTCGGTGGACGGGTTGCCGGTACACACGGCCGGTGGCTCCGACGCGCAGGAACTGGGCTACCTGATCTCGGCGGGCGTCGCGTACCTGCGCGCTCTGACGGCGGCCGACGTCGGGATCGACCGGGCCGCGCAGCTGCTGGAGCTGCGCGTCGCCGCCACGGCCGAGCAGTTCCCGACGATCGCGAAGCTGCGTGCCGCCCGCCGCCTGTGGGCGCGGGTGCTGGAGGCCAGCGGAGCGGACGCGACCACCACGTCGCCGCAGCACGCCGTCGTCTCGCCCACGATGTTGACCTGCCGCGACCCGTACGTGAACCTGCTGCGCGGCACGGTGGCCGCGTTCGCCGCCGGTGTCGGTGGCGCGGACGCCGTCACCGTCCCGCCGTTCGACGCGGCGCTCGGGCTGCCCACCCCGTTCTCCCGGCGGATCGCGCGCAACACCCAGTCGCTGCTGGTCGAGGAGTCGCACGTGGCGCGGGTGGTCGACCCTGGCGGTGGCTCCTGGTACGTGGAGTCGCTCACCGACGCGCTCGCCGAGACGGGCTGGGCCTTCTTCCAGGAGCTGGAGGCGGCCGGCGGGGCGGAGGCCGCGCTCACGAGCGGGCTGCTCGACGCCCGCATCGCCGACGTGCGGGCGGGGCGGCAGCAGGCCGTCGCCACCCGACGGGCCCCGATCACAGGGGTGAGCGAGTTCCCCGACCTCGCGGAGAAGCCGGTCGTGCGGGAGCCGCTCCCGGCCACGGCGCCGCGGGCCGGGCTGCCGCTCTACCGGCCGGCCGCGCCGTACGAGGAGCTGCGCGACCGTTCCGACGCGGTCCTCGCCGAGTCCGGGAGCCGTCCGCGCGCGTTCCTGGCCACCCTGGGCCCGCTCGCCGCCTACACCGCGCGGGCCGGCTTCACCCGCAACCTGCTGCAGGCCGGCGGGGTGGAGCCGGTGGAGGCCGGCCCGACCGACACCGTCGACCACGTCGTGGCCGCCTACCGCGAGGCCGGCACCCCGGTGGCGGTGCTCTGCTCCACCGACGACCTGTACGCCGAGCGCGGCGCGCAGACCGCGGCCGCGCTGCGCGACGCCGGCGCCTCCACGATCCTGCTGGCCGGCAAGGCCGCGATCGACGGGGTCGACGCGACATTCGCCGCCGGCGGCGACGCGCTGGCCACGCTCGGCACCGTCTGGACCGCGCTGGAGGGCACCCGATGATCCCCGACTTCACCCAGGTCCCGCTGCGCTCCGACGTGCCCCCGCCGGACGGGCCCGGCGTCGCCGCCGTGCCGTGGGAGTCGCCCGAGGGCATCGCGGTCAAGCCGCTCTACACGGCGTCCGACACTGCCGACCTGGACTTCCTCGCCACCTACCCGGGCATCGCGCCGTACCTGCGCGGCCCGTACCCGGCGATGTACGTGACCCAGCCCTGGACGATCCGCCAGTACGCCGGGTTCTCCACGGCCGCGGAGTCCAACGCGTTCTACCGGCGCAACCTCGCCGCAGGCCAGAAGGGGCTCTCGATCGCGTTCGACCTGGCCACGCACCGCGGGTACGACTCCGACCACCCGCGCGTCGCCGGCGACGTGGGCATGGCCGGGGTGGCGATCGACTCGATCCTCGACATGCGCCAGCTCTTCGACGGCATCCCCCTGGACCGGATGTCCGTGTCGATGACCATGAACGGCGCCGTGCTGCCCGTGCTCGCCCTCTACATCGTGGCGGCCGAGGAGCAGGGCGTGCCGCACGCGAAGCTCACCGGGACCATCCAGAACGACATCCTCAAGGAGTTCATGGTCCGCAACACCTACATCTACCCGCCGCAGCCGTCCATGCAGATCATCTCCGACATCTTCTCGTTCACCTCACGGGAGATGCCGAAGTTCAACTCGATCTCCATCTCCGGCTACCACATCCAGGAAGCCGGGGCCACCAACGACCTCGAGCTGGCCTACACGCTGGCAGACGGCGTGGAGTACCTGCGGGCCGGTATCGACGCAGGCCTGGACGTCGACGTGTTCGCACCGCGCCTCTCCTTCTTCTGGGCGATCGGCATGAACTTCTTCATGGAGGTCGCCAAGATGCGGGCCGCGCGCCTGCTGTGGGCGAAGCTCGTGAACGGCTTCGGCCCGAAGAACGCGAAGTCGCTGTCGCTGCGCACGCACTCGCAGACGTCGGGCTGGTCGCTGACCGCGCAGGACGTCTACAACAACGTCGTCCGCACCTGCGTGGAGGCGATGGCCGCCACGCAGGGCCACACGCAGAGCCTGCACACCAACGCCCTGGACGAGGCGCTGGCCCTGCCCACCGACTTCTCCGCGCGGATCGCCCGCAACACCCAGCTGCTGCTGCAGCAGGAGTCCGGCACCACCGACGTCATCGACCCGTGGGGCGGTTCGTACTACGTCGAGCGGCTCACGTACGACCTGGCGCGGCGCGCGTGGGCGCACATCGAGGAGGTCGAGGCGGCCGGCGGCATGGCGCAGGCCATCGACGCCGGCATCCCGAAGCTGCGCGTCGAGGAGGCTGCCGCGCGCACCCAGGCGCGCATCGACTCCGGCCGCCAGCCCGTCATCGGTGTGAACAAGTACGTGGTCACCGACGACGAGGAGATCGAGGTCCTCAAGGTCGACAACGCCGGGGTGCGCGCCCAGCAGCTGGAGAAGCTGCGTCGGCTGCGCGCCGAGCGCGACGACCGCGCCGTCGACGCGGCGCTGGCCGCCCTCACCAACGCCGCCGCGGCCATCGACGCCGGGGAGAAGCGGGGCGACGACGCGAACCTGCTCAAGCTGTCCGTCGACGCGGCCCGAGCACAAGCCACCGTCGGGGAGATCTCCGACGCGCTGGAGAAGGTGTTCTCGCGCCATTCGGGCCAGATCAGGATCATCTCCGGGGTGTACGGGAAGGAAGCCGGCAGCAGCCCGGCCATCGACCGCGCCCGCGAGCTCGTCGACGCGTTCGCCGAGGACGAGGGCCGCCAGCCGCGCATCCTCGTGGCGAAGATGGGTCAGGACGGGCACGACCGCGGCCAGAAGGTGATCGCCACGGCGTTCGCCGACCTCGGCTTCGACGTCGACGTCGGGCCGCTGTTCCAGACCCCCGGCGAGGTGGCACGGCAGGCCGTGGAAGCCGACGTGCACGTCGTCGGCGTCAACTCGCTGGCCGCGGGGCACCTGACGCTGGTGCCCGAGCTGCGCGACGAGCTGGCCAAGCTGGACCGCTCCGACATCATGGTCGTCGTCGGCGGCGTGATCCCGCCCGCCGACTACCCGGCGCTGTTCGACGCCGGCGCCGCGGCCGTGTTCGGGCCGGGCACGGTGATCGCGGAGGCCGCCGTGGATCTGCTGGAGAAGCTGATCGCGAGCTTGTCTCAACCCACCCCGTCTCCTTCGTCGACTGCCGTCCCCCGTGCCGCGGATTCCTGACGTCCCGGCGCTCGCGAAGGGTGTGCTCGACGGCTCCCGGACGACGCTGGCGCGCGCCATCACGCTGGTCGAGTCCACCCGGGCCGACCACCGCGCGGCCGCGCAGCAGCTGCTGCTGGAGCTGCTGCCGCACGCCGGTGGCGCGGCCAGGGTCGGGATCAGCGGCGTACCCGGGGTGGGGAAGTCGACGTTCATCGAGGCGCTCGGCACCCGGTTGACCGGCGCGGGGCACCGGGTGGCCGTGCTGGCCGTCGACCCGTCGTCGACGCGCACGCGAGGCTCGATCCTCGGCGACAAGACCCGGATGGGTCGGCTCGCGGCCGACGACAACGCGTTCGTCCGCCCGTCGCCGAGCGCGGGCACGCTCGGCGGGGTCGCGCGGGCCACCCGCGAGACGATCGTGCTGATGGAGGCCGCCGGCTACGACGTGGTGCTCGTCGAGACGGTCGGAGTGGGGCAGTCCGAGGTCGCCGTCGCGGCGATGGTGGACACGTTCCTGCTGCTCACGATCGCGCGCACCGGCGACTCCCTGCAGGGCATCAAGAAGGGCATCCTCGAGCTCGCCGACGTGCTGGCGGTCAACAAGGCCGACGGCGAGCACGAGAAGGACGCGAAGGCGGCCGCGCGCGAGCTGAAGGGTGCGCTGCGGATGCTCACGCCCAGCTCTGCGAACTGGACCCCGCCCGTGCTGCCGTGCAGCGCCCGCACCGGCGCCGGCCTCGACGACGTGTGGGACGCCGTGCAGCGCCACCGTGCCACCCTCGACGAGCACGGCGAGCTGGCCACCCGCCGCGCCGACCAGGAGGTGCAGTGGATGTGGGCGATGGTGCGGGACCAGCTGATGGACCGCCTGCGCACCGACCCGCAGGTCAGGCAGGCCGTGCCCGAGCTGGAGCAGGCGGTGCGCAGCGGCGCCCAGACCCCGGGCATGGCCGCGCGGTCGATCCTGGACCTGCTGGGGACCTGACATCCCTAAGCAGACGTAAAGAAGCGTCTCCCGCACTGTCGGGAACGGCTGATCGGCCTACCGTTGCCCGAGCCCTTCATCGTCGAAGCGGAGGACGGGAACTTGGCCGAGAAGACAGCCGCGGAGCAGAACCGGCGCGCCGTGCTGAACACCCTCAAGGGGTCGTCGGGAAACCTCGTCGAGTGGTACGACGTCTACATCTACACGGTGTTCCTCACCTACTTCGAGAAGCAGTTCTTCTCCGCCGAGGACACGAACTCCCTCGTCTACGGCTACGCCATCTTCGCGGTCACGTTCGTGATGCGGCCGGTCGGTTCCTGGTACTTCGGCCGCTACGCCGACCGGTACGGCCGGCGGGCCGCACTGACGTTCAGCGTCACGGTGATGGCCGCCTGCTCCTTCGTGATCGCGGTGACGCCGACCAGAGGCTCGATCGGCGTGGCCGCCGTCGTCATCCTGATCCTCTGCCGGCTCGTGCAGGGCTTCGCGACGGGTGGTGAGTACGGCACGTCGGCGACCTACATGTCGGAGGCTGCGACCAAGGAGAAGCGCGGCTTCTTCTCGTCGTTCCAGTACGTGACGCTGGTCGGCGGGCAGGTGCTCGCCACCCTGACACTGCTGCTGATGCTGGCGATCTTCTCCGAGGACCAGATCCGCGACTTCGGCTGGCGCATCCCGTTCTTCATCGGCGGGCTCGGTGCGCTGGTGGTGCTGTGGATGCGGCGCACGATGGACGAGTCGCTGTCGTCCGAGCAGCTCACCGAGGTGCAGGGCACCAAGCGCGCCGGGTCGCTCGCCACGCTGTTCACCGAGTACTGGAAGCCGCTGCTGCTGTGCTTCCTCATCACGATGGGCGGCACGATCGCCTTCTACACCTACAGCGTGAACGCGCCGGCGATCGTGAAGGCGACCTACAAGGACTCCGCGATCACCGCGACCTGGATCAACCTGGGCGCACTGGTGTTCCTCATGGTGCTGCAGCCGATCGGCGGGATGATCAGCGACCGGGTCGGGCGCAAACCGCTGCTGGTCTGGTTCGGCGTCGGCGGCGTGATCTACACGTACGTGCTGATCACGTTCCTGCCGCAGACCACGAACCCGGCGCTGACCCTCCTGCTGCTCGCCGGCGGCTTCATCATCCTCACCGGGTACACCTCGATCAACGCGCTGGTGAAGTCGGAGCTCTTCCCGTTCCACATCCGGGCCCTCGGGGTCGGACTGGGCTACGCGCTGGCGAACTCGGTCTTCGGCGGCACCGCGCCAGGGCTCTACGAGTTGCTGAAGAACGCGAAGCAGGTGCCGCTGTTCATCGGATACGTCACGGTGTGCATCGCCATCTCCCTGGTCGTCTACGTCTTCGCGTTGAAGAACAAGGCCGATTCGCCGCTCGACCTGGAGCGCGGCAGCGCGTTCGCCCGCGACGAGGGTGGCGCGCGCGTCTGAAGGCCGGCCGGCGGTCATCATGGGGGGCCGCCGGGCGGACGGAGGACGGGATGGACCGGGTGCGGGTCCTCGTGGTCGAGGACGACGACGGGGTGGCGCAGGCGATCGTCGCCGCCCTCTCGGACCACGGGTACCGCACCCGGACCGTCGGCCGCGCCGTCGACGTGTGGCAGCACGTCCATGACGTCGACCTGGTGCTGCTCGACCTCGGGCTGCCCGACGGCGACGGCCTGGAGGTGCTGCGCCGGATCCGCCGCATCGGCGGGCCCGGCGTGCTCGTACTGACCGCGCGGGGCACCGAGCGCGACATCGTCCGGGGGCTGCGCCTGGGAGCCGACGACTACCTGGTCAAGCCGGTCCGGCTGGGGGAGCTGCTGGCGCGGATCGAGGCGATCCGCCGGCGGCTGCCGGCACCGGGCGACAGCGAGGTCGCGGCCGTGCGGATCGGCCCGCTCACCGTGGACCCGGCCGCCCGGACGGCGACCGTCGACGCGGAGCTGCTCGACCTGACGTCCAAGGAGTTCGACATCCTCGCCGTGCTCGCCCGGCGGCCCGGCGCCGCCGTGAGCCGGCAGGAGGTGCTCGACGCGGTGTGGGGCGACGCGTACCTCGCCGTCTCGCGGTCCCTGGACGTGCACGTGGCCAACCTGCGCACGAAGCTCGGCACGCCCGGGCTGCTCACCACCATCCGCGGCTTCGGCTACCGGCTGGGCGGGTGACGTGCGCGTCCGCCTGCTGGTGGTGCTGACCGTGCTCGCGCTCGCGGGCGTGGCCGCGTTCGCGCTGCCCCTGCTCGCCGCCACCGCGCAGGAGCGCACCCAGCGGTTCGTGCTCTCGCGCACCTCCGACCTGGACCGGCTCGCCGCCCTCGCCGTCCAGGCGACCTTGACCGGTGACACCGGTGTCCTGCGGGACGAGGTCGCCGCCCACCACGACGTCTACGACGAGGGCGTGCTCGTGACGGACGGGCGCGGTCTCCCGGTCGTGGCCGACGGGCTGAACCTCGAGGGCGCCGGCGTGCGGGACGCCGTCGAGGCCGCGCTGCGCAACCAGCCCACGGCGCTGCCGGACGTGCTCACCCCGGGCGCGGACGAGCCGTTGCTGCTGAGCCGGCCGGTGGGCACCGGCACCGGCATCGTCGGGGCGGTCGTGATCAGGGCGCTGCCGGGCGTCGCGGTCGCCGACATCGCCACCGCGTGGGTGCGGCTCGGTGCCGGCGCGCTGGCGCTGGCAGCGCTGGCCGTCGGGTTGGCGTTCCTGCTGACGGGGTGGATCACGCGGCCGCTCGCCCGCCTCGACGCCGGCATCCGCGCGCTCGCCGCCGGTGGGGCCGGCGCCCCGGTGGCGGCGCGGGGCGGCCCGCCGGAGCTGCGCACGCTGACCACGGCGTTCAACCGCATGGCCGAGACGATCACGGCGAGCGCCGAGCAGCAGCGCCGGCTCGTCGCCGACGCGTCGCACCAGATGCGCAACCCGCTGGCCGCGCTGCGACTGCGGTTGGACGTCCTGCAGCGGCACGTCGCGCCGGAGGGACAGCAGACCTACGCCGCGACCGCCACCGAGCTGGAACGCCTCGAAGGGCTCCTCGGCGGCATCCTCGACCTCGCGGCGGCGGAGAGCCGCAGCACCGACCGCACGGCCGGCGGCGAGCGCGTGGGCGTCGCCGACCTCGCCGCGGTGACCGCCGAGCAGGTCGCGGTGTGGCGGCCCGTTGCGGAGGCCGCCGGCGTCGAGCTGCGGCTGCGCACCGCGCCCGGCCCGTTCCCCGTCGACTGCCCCGCCGGCGAGCTCGCCCAGATGCTCGACGTCGTGCTGGACAACGCGATCCGGCACACCAGCCCCGGCGTCACGGTGACCGTCGCCTGCCGCCCCGGCGCCGTCGAGATCGCCGACGACGGCCCCGGCCTGGCCCCCGACGAGCTGACCATGGCCACGGAGCGGTTCTGGCGGGCGCCGCACTCCACGGGGGTGCGCGGGTCGGGGCTCGGCCTCGCCATCGCGGCGCAGCTGGCGGCAGGCCACGGGGGAGCGGTCCGCCTGACGGCCACGGCCGGTGGCGGCCTGACGGTCACGATCGAGCTGCCGGTGATCGGGGAGCAGGCGTGACCGCGACCCGGCGGGCCGTGCTGCGCGCGGCCGGGATCGGTGTGCTCGCGGCCGCGTGCAGCCCGGGTGCGCCACCCCGGCTGGCGATCGCCGGCGGCGAGGACGGGGGCTTCTACCTGGAGTTCGCCGGCCTGCTCGCGACCCAGCTCTCCGTGCATGGGCGGCCGGCGGCCGCGCTGCCCACCGGCGGCAGCGTCGAGAACATCCAGCTCGTCCGGGACGGGCGGGCCACCGTCGGGCTCACCCTCGCCGACGTGGTCGACGGTGCCCGCCGCGGCACGTTGCCGGTGCTGCCGGCGCCCGTCCCGCTGCTCGCGGTCGGCCGCGTCTACGAGAACTACATGCAGCTCGTCGTGCGGGCCGAGGACGGCATCCGATCCACGCAGGACCTCGCCGGTCGCGTCGTCTCCCCGGGGGCGGTGGGCTCGGGAGCGGCCGTCTTCGGCGAGCGGCTGCTCACCGGCGTGCCGACCGCCGGCATCGTGCACCTCCCGCTGCGCGGCGCGCTCGACGCACTCGAACACCATCGCATCGATGCGCTGCTGTGGTCGGGCGGCGTCCCCACGCCGGCGCTCGCCGACTTCGCTGCCCGCCGGCCCGTCCGGCTCCTGCCGCTCGACGGGGAGCTCGCGCGCCTGCAGGGCACGTTCGGCGAGGTGTACCGCGGCCTGGCCGTGCCGGCCGGGGTGTACGGCGCCACGGGTGCCGTGACGACGATCGGCGTGGCCAACCTGATCACCTGCGCACCTGACGCCCCCGACGACGTCGTCGACGCCATCGCCACCACGCTCGCCACCGCGGCCGCGCAGCTCGTGCCGCGGCCGGCGCTGGGCACCCACTACCTCGACCTGGGCTCGCTGATCGGCACCGGCAGTGTGCCGCTGCACCCCGGCGCCCGTGCTGCGTACCGACGGTTGCACGGCTGAGTGTCACCCGTCGGCGTGGCTCCGCCGACACGCCGTGACACCGCCGTAGCGTCGGGTCCGTGCTCGGGGTCAGTCACGCGATGTCCGGGGCGGCCGTCGGGCTCGCCGTCGCGGGGTACGCGCCGCTGACCGTCGGCATCACACCGAGCGCGGGCACCGTCGTCACCTTCGCCGCGGTCTGCGCGGGAGCGGCGCTGCTGCCCGACCTCGACCACCCGGCCTCCGTCGCCAGCCGGCGGTTCTCGGTGGCGTCGTGGCTAGCCTCGCACGTCGTGCGGCCGCTGTCCGCGCTCGTCTACGACCTCACCCGCGGCCGCCGCGACACCGGACGCGGCACCCACCGCGGGCTCACCCACACCGTCCTGGGCGCGGTCGCGCTGGGCGTCGGGATCAACCTCGCGTCGGCCCGCTGGGGCACGCCGGTGCTGGTCGGCACCCTGTTCGTGTGCCTCGCGCTGGCCATCAAGGGCCTCGACGACCTGGTGCCCGGCCCGCCGTCGCTGGTGATCGCGGCCGGGCTCACGCTCGGCGTCGAGGAGTACGTGCCCGGCGGCACCGCTGGCACCGCGGGATGGCTCGGCACCGCCGTCGCGATCGGCATGGTCGTGCACTCACTGGGCGACGCGATCACCGAGTCCGGGGCACCCCTGCTGTGGCCGCTGCGGATCCGGCGGCGCAGCTGGTACCCCGTCGGCAGCCCGCGGCCGCTGCGGATGCGCACCGGCGGCGCGGTGGAGGCATGGGTCGTCGCCCCGGCGTTGACGGTGGCCGTGCTGCTCCTGACCGCGCTCGTCGTGCCCGGGGTGGCCCCGCTGCTGCTGAGCGTGCACGACCGCGTGGCGCAGTTGCTCGCCACCGGCTAGCGACGTCCTCGGGCGGCCACCGCGAGCGAGCTGGCCACCAGGCGCCGCTCCGCCCGGTTCCTCGGCGAGTCTCGCGGGGGCGGTTTCAGCCAGGTCGACCTCACACACCGTCGGGCCCCTTCACACACGTTCGGACGTGTGTGAAGGGGCCCAGCGATGTGTGACGTGCGGGTCGGCGGTCCGCCGGCCCGGGAGGCTGCTTGGATGCCGGGGTGCGCGAGATACCTGTCCGGCCCGTCGTCGGGGTGCTGCACCCGGGGCTCATGGGCGCCTCCGTCGGGTCCGCGCTGAAGGCCCGGGCCGGCGTCGTGATCTGGGCCGACGCCGGTCGCAGCCACGCCACGGCGAAGCGGGCGGAGCTGGCCGACCTGATCGCGGTGCCGGACGTCGCCGAGCTCGCCCGCCGCTCCGACGTGATCGTGTCGGTCTGCCCGCCGCACGCTGCGCTGGACGTCGCCGAGCAGGTCGCCGCGGCCGTTCCCAACCGGGAGGGCCCGCTCTACGTCGAGGCGAACGCGGTCTCGCCGGACACCGTCACCGCTGTCGCCGACCTGCTGGGTCCCGAGAACGTCGTGGACGGCTCGCTGATCGGACCGCCGGCCTGGAAACCGGGGACGACGGTGCTGTGGCTGGCGGGGCAGCGGGCGCAGCAGGTGGCCGACCTGTTCGCCGGCAGCCCGTTCGACGCGCGCGTGCTCGGTGACCGGCTCGGCGCGGCGAGTGCCCTGAAGGCCTGCTTCGCCCTGCAGAGCAAGGCGATCCCGGCGGCGTGGCTCGCGCTGCACGCCGCCGCCCGCAGCTACGGAGTCGCCGACGCGCTGGAGGCCGAGCTCGACCGCGACGGCGCCGCCCCCGCCCGGCCGATGGCGGAGGTGGCCCGGCGCGCCGCGGAGGTGGCGTGGCGCTGGGCGGGTGAGATGGACGAGGCCGCGGCCACGTTCGCCGCCGCCGGACTGCCGGGCGGGTTCTCCGCGGCGGCCGCGGAGGTCTACCGGCGGATCGCCGACGCCGACCCGGACGAGCGCCGCGACCTGTGGGGCGTTCCCCCCGAGCCCTGACATGGGGCCGCCGCCGCACGGAGGGGTGTGTGCGGCGGCGGCGGTACCGGCGGTGCCGGTAGTCGTGGGTCAGTCGTTCGGTGAGCTGCTGCCGTTGTCCTCGTGCGAGCCCCAGCCCCGGTTGCCCGAGTCCCAGCCGCGGTTGCTCGGGTGGTCGGTCGATGCGGCCGAGGCCGCCGGGGCTGCGCCCAGCACGACGGCGACGACCAGCGCGGCGACGGCCGCGGCGAACGCTGTCCTGCGGTGCATGCACCCAGCTTGACGCTCTGACCGCGCGCAGTCGCGGGGCCCGCCGACATCCCACCCGAAGGTGTCGCTCGGCCACTGCCGAGGCCACGAACCGTCACCGGAAGTCGGTCATGACCGTCACCCGAACCGGGGAATGCGCAGGTCAGCCCGACGGGCCGAAGCGCTCCACGCGGATCGTCCCCGTCGGCACGCCCGCCGCGATCAGCCGGTCGGTGGCGGCGTCGCAGAACGCGGGGGAGCCGCACACGAACACGTCCTCGCCGCCGCGCACGAGCGGCGCCAGATCATCGACGGTGAGCCGGCCTGCCCCGCGCGGGTCGTCGGCCGGTGCGGACCGGGTGTGCACGACGGTCGTCTGCGGCCCGCCGATCTCGTCGCGGTAGTACAGGTCGGCCGGCGAGCGCACCGACACCACGAGCCGCACGAGGTCCGGCGTGCCTGCGGCGCGGGCCGCGCGCAGCATCGCCATCAGCGGCACCACGCCGGAGCCGCCGCCGACGAGCAGGGCGGGCCGGTCACCCCGCCACGCGAAGAACAGGCCGATCGGCCCGCGCACCTCCAGCTCGTCGCCGGGCACCACGACGTCGTGCAGGAACTCCGACACCTCGCCGTCGACGAGCTTCTCGACGGTCAGCTCGATCTCGCCGCTGTCGTCCGGCGCGGACGCCACCGAGTACGAGCGGGACGCGCTGTAGCCGTCCGGGGCGGTCAGCCGCACCACGTAGTGCTGGCCGGGGAGGTGCCGGTGCGGGGCCGGCAGCCGCAGCCGGAAGGTGCGCGCGGTGGGCGTCTCGTCGCGCACGGAGAGCACCGTGGCCTGCTGCCACCGCAGGGTGCGCCGGTGCACCACCTCGTCCGGGCGCACCATCAGTCGTCGCCCTGGAAGCGCTGCTCCCGCCACGGGTCGCCGCGGTCGTGGTAGCCGTTGCGCTCCCAGAAGCCGGGCTCGTCGTGGTCGAGCAGGCGCAGCCCGGAGACCCACTTGGCGCTCTTCCAGAAGTACAGGTGCGGGACGAGCAGCCGCGCGGGCCCGCCGTGCTCGGTGGTGAGCGGGTGCCCGTCGACGTCCCAGACCACCCACGCCTTGCCGTCGGTGACGTCGGCCAGCGGCAGGTTGGTCGTGTAGCCGGTGTGCGAGTGGGCGACGACGTGGGTCGCGGACGGCAGCGGGCCGGCGGCCTCGAGCAGGGTGTCGACCGACACCCCGTCGAACGTCATGTCGAACTTCGACCACGTGGTGACGCAGTGGATCGCGCCGGCATAGCGGGCGCGGGGCAGCGCGTGGATCTCGTCCCACGTCCACGTGCGCTCGTTCTCGACGAGGCCCTCGACGGTGAACGTCCACCGGTCCGTGCGCAGGTGCGGGGTGGCCTCCGCGTGCAGTACCGGCCATTCGTCGCGGGCGTCGTACTGTCCGGGGGGCAACCGGTGGTCGGGGTCGCGGCGCTTACCCAGGAACCCGCGTGTGACGGCCATGGCGCCATCATGCAATGTCGGCGAGGTGCGTCAGCAGCCGGTCGACGAACGGCACCTGAGCGGCGGACAGCTTGCGCCGCGCGGTGTCGGCGTCGAACCAGGCGGCCCGGTCGATCTCGGGGAACGTCTGGATCCGGCCGGAGCGCGGCGGCCACTCCAGCGTGAACGTGTTGCTGGTGATCGTGGCCGCGTCGAAGTCGCCGGCCACGGCGAAGACGGTGATCGTCTTGCCCCGCCCGCGCACGGAGCCCAGCGGGACGGCCGGGCCGGCCGGCGGCGGGCTGCCCAGCTCCTCGGTGAACTCGCGCAGCGCCCCGGCCAGCGGGTCCTCGTCGGCCTCGACGAGGCCCTTCGGGATCGACCACGCGCCGTCGTCCTTGCGGGCGAAGAACGGTCCGCCCATGTGCCCCAGCAGCAGCTCGACGCCGGGCGGCTCGGAAAGCGGGCGGTGGAGCAGCAGGCCGGCGCTGATCGTCGTCACCCGAATGAGGCTACCGTCGGTGATCAACTCGCCACACGTAGCCCCACGGGAACGTCTCCGTAACCGCCCGGACACACGACATGGGAATCGTGATCGTGAGCCACGGAGGGGCAGGACATGAGCGAGCCGGACGACGGTCCCGTCGTCGGACTGACAGGTGCCCGGTTCGGGGGCGAGCGGCGCCGCAAGCGTCGTCCCGGAGGCTCGGCTCCCGTCGACCTGGCCGTCGACGGCCCCGCCGCGCCGCCCGTGAACCCGGCCGTGGGACGGACGGGCGCCCGGTTCGGCCGCGCCCTGCCCGAACCGGAACCCGAGGCGCAGGAACCGACGACGCCCGTGGTCCCGATGCCGGCGCTGGTGATCGAGCCGCCGGAGCTGCCCGAGCTGTCCGAGCTGTCCGAGCTGTCCGAGGAGGACGTGCTGGGCGTCGGGGACCGCCTGCGGGTCCGCCCGTACGTGCTCACCGGCGGCCGCACCCGAGCTTCCCGCGAGCTGCCGATCGAGACGCTGGTGTCCAGCGGTCTGCCCGGCGGGCCGCCGGCGACCGTCGAGCAGCGGCAGGTCGTGGACATGTGCGCGCGCCCGCGCTCGATCGCCGAGGTGGCCGCGCTGCTCGGTGTGCCGCTGGGGGTCGCGCGGGTGCTCGTCGCCGACCTCGCCGACTGCGGCGCGATCACCGTGCACGCGGCGGTGGCCACCGACCTCGACCTGATGCGGCGCGTGCTGGCCGGGCTGCACCGGCTCTGACCAGGTCAGGCCGGGTCGCCGAGTGCGCGCCCGGCGAGCTCCGGCACGGCGTCGGGCCCGACGGCGGGGGAGTAGAACCAGCCCTGCCCGAGGTCACAGCCCAGCTCGCGCAGCTTCGCCGCCTGCTCGGCGGTCTCGATCGACTCGGCCGTCACGGTCAGCCCCAGCGCGTGCGCGAGACCCACCAGCGTCGACGTGATCTCGACGTCGACGGTGCCCTCCGGCGTGCCGGCCCCGGTGACGAAGGGTCCGGCGAGCTTCAGCGCGTGCACCGGCAGCGACCGCAGGTAGGCGAGGTTGGAGTAGCCGGTGCCGAAGTCGTCGATCGCCAGCCGGACACCGAGCCCGGCGAGTGCCTCCAGGGTGGCGCGCGCCCCGGTCGTCGGCGCCATGACCTCGCTCTCGGTGAGCTCCAGCTGCAGCAGCTGCGCGGGCAGGTCGTTCAGCTCCAGCGCACGGGTGACGGCGTCGACGATGCCCGGGTCCTCCACCTGCCGGGCCGCGAGGTTCACGCTCATGACCAGCGGCGGCCCGCCGTCGCGCAGCCAGGCCGCCGCCTGCCGGCACGCCTCGGCCAGCACCCACCGGCCCAGCGGCACGATCATGCCGGTCTCCTCGGCGAGGGGGACGAACCGGTCGGGCGCGATCCGCTCCCCGCCGGGCAGCGTCCACCGGGCCAGCGCCTCCACGCCGACGAGCACACCGTCGGCGAGCCGGACCAGGGGCTGGTACTCGAGGAAGAACTCGCCGTCGGCCAGCGCCTGCGGCATCCGCGCGGTCATCGCGAACCGGGACACGTCGTGGTGGTGCAGGTCCGGGTCGAACAGCGCGATCCGGTCCCGGCCGGCCTTCTTCGCCCGGCTCAACGTCGTGCCGGCCGCGCGCATCAGCTCGGCGCCGTGTCGCCGGCCGCGGTCCCGCCGCACCACCCCGGCGCTGGCCGTGACCGCGACGCGCCGGCCGCCGATCCGCACCGGGCGTCGCACGATCGCGAGCACCTGGTGCGACACCCGCTGCAGCTCCTCCAGGTCGCGGTGCGGGTCCCCGGACGCGCCGTGGACGAGGACGGCGAACTCGTCGCCCCCGGTGCGGGCGACGACGTGCCCGTCGCGGCCGAGCTCGTCGTCGAGCCGCCGCGCCACCGCGCGCAGCACGGTGTCGCCGCCGCTGTTGCCGACGGTGTCGTTTACGGCCTTGAACCCGTCGAGGTCGAGGTAGCAGAGCCCGATGAGGCTGTCCGGGTCGGCGGCCAGCGCGTCGAACAGGCCCGCCCGGTCCAGGAGCCCGGTCAGCACGTCGTGGTCGGGCAGGACCTCGGCCGGCCGCACACGGACCCGCTCCACGAGCCCCACGATCCGGGAGCCGGACGGGCCGTCCCCGGCCACGGTGGTGCGCAGCGCCAGCACGTCGGCGTGGACCCAGGTGCCGTCGGTGTCGGTCCAGGAGCGGCGCATCCGCAGGCGGTCGACGGTGCCGTGGGCGAGCTGCTCGACCGCGTCGGGTTCCAGCACCTGCGCCGGCAATGGGTGTCCGAGCAGCTCCTGGACGGGCCGGCGCAGCAGGTCGGCGAGGGTCTGGTTGGCCTCGACGACCGTGCCGTCCGGCGTGCAGATCCAGAGCCCGACGCGGGAGGCCTCGGAGCTGTCGGCCGGGAGCGCCCGATCACCGACCAGACCGTGTGCGATGCCGGCGTACAGCGCACCGAGCAGCTCCCCGAACCGCTCTGGGGAGCGGACGGCCGCGGCCAGGTCGATCCCGTCGAGGTGGAGTGCCGCCGCGACCCGCTCCACCGAGCCGGCGACGATCGGGAGCAAGTGGGCGACGGGGGCGGGCAGGTGCGCGGCCAGCGCGTCGGCCCACCGCCTGGCCAGCCCTGCAGCGTCCGAACCGACCGGCGATCGATCCGTCACCAGAGCAACCCCCAGATCGTGCTTGGGGTGCCCCGACGGTGGGCACCGGTTCCGCGCCCGAGATTACCGTGCGTCGGCCGTTCCGCCACTCGACGGAGCCGACGGTGATCGCGCTCTCACCCGCCCAGGGGAGCGACGTCGGTGATCCAGACGACGGCCGTGCCCTCCTCGTCGGAGGCCGCGAGGTCGATCTCCGCGGTGATCCCCCAGTCGCGGTCGCCGGCCGGGTCGTCGATGGCCTGCCGGACGACCCAGCGCTCCGGCTCCTCCTCGATCGTGAGCAGTGCGGGCCCGCGGGCGTCCGGACCGGTGCCGATGCCGTCGTACCCGTGCTCGGCGAAGAACGGTGCGAGCGCCTCCCGCCACGCGTCGGCGGTCCATCCGGACTCGCCGTCGAGCTCGCCGAGGAGGTCGTAGCGCTGCAGCGCGGCCAGCTCGATGCGGCGGAACAGCGCGTTGCGCACCAGCACGCGGAACGCGCGGGCGTTGCGCGTGACCCCGGCCGGACCCTCGTCCAAAGCAGGGGGCCGGGGCTCGTCGCCCGTGCCGGCGCCGGCGGCGAGCGCCTCCCACTCGTCGAGCAGGCTGGAGTCGACCTGGCGCACCAGCTCGCCCAGCCACTCCTCGACGTCGGCCAGCTCCTCGGTCTTCGCCTCGTCCGGGACGGTCTGGCGCAGGGCCCGGTAGGCGTCGGCGAGGTAGCGCAGCACCAGCCCCTCCGAGCGGGCCAGCTGGTAGAAGCTGACGTACTCGACGAACGTCATGGCCCGCTCGTACATGTCGCGGGCAACGGACTTGGGCGCGAGGCGGGCGTCCTCCACCCACGGGGAGCCGCGGCGGTAGGTCTCCAGGGCCGCGTGCAGCAGCTCGTCGAGCGGCTTCGGCCAGGTGACCTCCTCCAGCCGCGCCATCCGCTCCTCGTACTCGATGCCGTCGGCCTTCATCGCCGCGACCGCCTCGCCCTTGGCCTTGCTCTGCTGCGCGTACAGGACGGGACGCGGGTCGTCGAGCGTCGCCTCCAGGACCGACAGCACGTCCATGGCGTAGGTGGGCGACTCGCGGTCGAGCAGCTCCAGCGTCGCCAGCGCGAACGGCGAGAGCGGCTGGTTGAGCGCGAAGTCGAGCTGCAGGTCGCCGACGAGGCGGACCCGCCGCCCCTCGGCGTCGGGCTCGGGCAGCTCCTCGACGATGCCGGCGGTCCGCAGCGCCCGGTAGATCGCGATGGCGCGCAGGATGTGCCGGCGCTGCCGGGGGCGGGGCTCGTGGTTGTCCTCCAGCAGGTGCCGCATGGCGGCGAACGCGTCCCCCGGCCGGGACACCACGTTGAGGAGCATGGCGAAGGTGACCTGGAAGTGGCTGGTCAGCGCCTCGGGTTGGGCGTTCTGCAGCTTCTCGTAGCTCACCTCGGACCAGCCGACGAACCCCTCCGGCGGCTGGGTGCGCACCACCCGCTTGCGCTTCTTGGGGTCGTCCCCGGCCTTGGCGAGCCGCCGCGCGTTCTCCACTTCGTGCTCGGGCGCCTGCGCCACCACCGTGCCGACGGTGTCGTAGCCGGCCCGGCCGGCCCGCCCAGCGATCTGGTGGAACTCCCTGGCCTTCAACGGACGGGTGCGGTTGCCGTCGTACTTGGACAGCGCGGTGAACAGCACCGTGCGGATCGGCACGTTGATGCCGACGCCGAGGGTGTCGGTGCCGCAGATGACCTTGAGCAGCCCGGCCTGGGCCAGCGTCTCCACGAGGCGCCGGTAGCGGGGCAGCATGCCCGCGTGGTGCACGCCGATGCCGTGCCGCACCAGCCGCGAGAGGGTCTTGCCGAACCCTGCGGTGAACCGGAAGTTGCCGATCAGCTCGGCGATGGCCTGCTTGTCGTCCTTCGACGCCACGTTCACGCTCATCAGCGCCTGCGCCCGCTCCACCGCGGACGCCTGCGTGAAGTGGACGACGTAGACCGGCGCCTCCTTCGTCGACAGGAGCTCGCCGATGGTCTCGTGCAGCGGCGTCGTGACGTAGCGGTAGTGCAGCGGCACCGGCCGCTCCACGCCGGCGATCACGGCGGTGTCGCGCTTGGTGCGCCGGGTCAGGTCGTCGCGGAAGAACGTGACGTCGCCCAGCGTGGCGCTCATCAGCAGGAACTGCGCCTGCGGCAGCTCGATCAGCGGCACCTGCCACGCCCAGCCGCGGTCCGGGTCGGCGTAGAAGTGGAACTCGTCCATCACCACGGACCCGACGTCGGCGTCCGGCCCGGAGCGCAACGCGATGTTGGCGAGGATCTCGGCGGTGCAGCAGATGATCGGCGCCTGCTCGTTGACGGCGGCGTCGCCGGTCAGCATGCCGACGGCCTCGGCGCCGAAGGTGTCGATGAGCTGGAAGAACTTCTCCGACACCAAGGCCTTGATGGGTGCGGTGTAGAACGTGCGCCGGCCCTGCTGCAGGGCTGCCGCGTGCGCTCCGACGGCGACCAGGGACTTCCCGGACCCGGTCGGCGTCGAGAGGATCACGTTGCTGCCGGTCACCAGCTCCAGCAGCGCCTCCTCCTGCGCCGGGTAGAGCGAGATCCCCCGCTCCTCGAACGCCCAGTCGGTGAACGCCTCGACGAAGGCGTCCTGATCGTCGGGGTCGCGGGGGAGGCGGGAGGTGAGGGTCATGATGTCCTCGATCGTCCCCCGTCGCGATGGCCGCGGTGCACGGGGCCCCGTCCCGGGAGGAACGCCGCATGCAGCACCCGACCCGTTCGCCGCTCGCCGACGACCCGCGCGCCCGGTTCGTCGACCTGGGCGGCCCCGTCCACCACCAGGTGCACCCCGGCCCGGCCGGGTCGCCGCCGATGGTGCTCGTGCACGGGCTGGGCGGCTCGCACCTCAACTGGAGCTTGGTGGCGTCCGGGTTGGCCGAGCACAGCACCGCGTGGACGGTGGACCTGCCCGGCTTCGGCGGTACCGAGCCGGAGGGCCGGTCCACGACCGTGGACGCGAACGCGGGCCTGCTGGTCAGGTTCGTGCGGGAGGTCGTCGGCGAGCCGGTGGTGCTCGTGGGCAACTCGATGGGCGGGATGGTGTCGATCCTCGCCACCGCTGCCGCGCCGGACCTCGTCCGCGGCCTCGTGCTCGTCGATCCCTCGGTTCCCCCTGCCGGCATCTACGGCGTCGATCCGGTCGTGACCGCTGCGTTCGTGGCCGGCGCGATGCCCGGTTTCGGGGCGCGCGCGTTGGCGGCGCGGCGTCGGCGGCTGGGCAGCCGCGGCATGACGGTGGCGTCGCTGCGGCTGTGCGGCGTGGAACCGCACCAGGTGCCCGCCGAGCTGCTCGACCGCTCCGCCGCGCTCGTGGACGCCCGCCGCGACCCGTACGGCATGGACCGCGCGTTCGTGACGGCGGCGCGCTCGCTCGTGCTCGTCAACGCCCGGCCGCGGCGCTACTGGGCGGCCATGGCCGGGATCCGGGTACCGGTCCTCCTGATGCAGGGCACGCTCGACCGGCTGGTGCCCGTCGCGTCGGCCCGCGCGGTGGCCCGGCGCAACCCGACCTGGCAGTACGTCGAGCTGCCCGGCGTCGGGCACGTGCCGCAGCTGCACGTGCCCGAGCGGTTCGTCGACATCGTGGGGACATGGTTCGACGAGCACTGCGCCTGATCCGTGCCGGAATCCGTGGTGGGTCCGTGGTCGGCACGGATGTCCGGACCTGCGGTGCGGTCGATGCTGGTCACACCGACCCGCACCGCTCCCACGGAGGCGATCCCGATGCACACCACCCTCGCCGCAGACCTCGCCGCCCAGCACCGCGACGCCCTGCTCGCCGAGGCCGCAGCCTGGCGCCTCGCCCGCGAGGCCCGGTTCACCCGCGTCACGTGGCGGGTGCGGCCGTTCCTCGCCGGCGTGCGCCGGATCTCCGCGGCCCGTCCGGTCGCCGCTTGACCTGTCGTCACTCCGACCGCGTCGGCTCGTCCCCCTCAGTCGTGGGCGACGGGTCCGCACCCTCCTCGGGTCCGTCGACCCGCACCGGTTCCGCGTCCGGTGCGCGGTAGGACCGACGGTCGTCCTCCTGCGCCGCGGTCGGGTGGTGCACGCGGCGCGACACGACGCGGTCGAGCTCCTCGTCCGGTGGTTCCTGGGTCACACCCCTGCGATGCCCCGCACCGACCGGCGTGAAACGCGGCAGACTGCGCTGATGACGATCTCCCGGCGTTCCCGGTGGGCCGTGTACGGGCTCACCGCACTGGCCGACACGGTCGCCGCCGCCGCCGGCGCCCGCCGCGTGCGCCGGCTGACCAAGCCCGCCCTCATGCCGTTGCTGGCGACCGCCGCGGGGCCTCGGGCGCCCCGCGCGGCGCTGGCCGGGGCGTGGGCGGGTGACGTCGCCCTCCTCGGCACGGGGGACGCCGCGCTGGCCGGTGGCATCGGCGGGTTCGCCGCCGCCCACCTCGCCTACCTGCGCGACGTGCGCGCGCTGCGCCCGTCCATCCCCGTCGCGGGGGAGCGGGCGGTCGCCGCCGCGTTCGCCGCGACCGCCGTCGCGGCCACCGCCGCGATCGCTCCCCGGCTCACCGACCGTCCGGTGCTGCGCGGGCCGGTGGCGGCCTACGCCGCGCTCGTCACGTCCATGGGGTACGCGGCCGTCGTCACGGGCCTGCGCAGGCGCGATGCGCGCGGGCGGCTGCTGGCCGTGGGCGGCGGCCTGTTCGTGGTCTCCGACGGGCTGGTGGCGATGTCGTTGTTCGGCGGACCGCGACCGGCCGGGCGCACCGCCGCCGTGGAGGCGGGCGTGATGGCCACCTACACCGCTGCACAGGCGCTGCTGGCGGCGGCGATCGCCGCCGACTGAGCGAGTGCGGGTGCATGCCCATCTGCACGTGCACGGACCGGCGCGGCGCGTGGACGGAGAGTGACAGGGCCGAATGGAGTAACCCCGACTGGTTCCGTGCCAGGGGTGGTGGAGCGGCGGAGATCAGCCGCCGAGGAGGCGAAGCCCGAGCCGACGCGCCCGCCGGGACGACTTCGTCTCCTGCGCGGCCTCATCGCACTGCCGGCAGGGCGCACCCTCCGGCGCGACCATCGGCGCGGCCGTGACCACGTGCCCGCAGACGGCGCGGTAGTAGCCGGATCCCGCAGTCATGCTGGTCAGCTCGGTGTCGGGGACGGCGTGGGAATGCCCGTCGTGGACGCACGTGACCGTGACGGTGACGATCGGACCGGTGTCGGAATCGGCCTCGGGGATGGCCGCCGGCTCCGGAACGGGCACGGGAACAGGAGCGGGTGTCTCACGAACCTGCGGTGGCCATGCCCCGACCGGCTCGCTCAGACTCATCGCCCCACCCTTCCCCGATCCGTACGCCTCCAGATTCTGCCGGTCCCGGCTTGCATTCGCAACGGCTCGTGCAACATCATCTGCAATTACATTTGCACCCGCAGCCGCAATCACGGCCACGGACGGAAGGTGGAGAGCGAGATGGCGAAGCAGATCCAGCCGGAGATCGAGATTCAGCCTGGTCGCAGCGTCGCGGCCGACAGTCTGGGCGCCGTCGCGTGGCGCAAGAGCCGCGCCAGCGGTGCCGGCAACTGCGTCGAGCTCGCGGCTCTCGAGGGCGGCGCCGTCGCGATGCGGCACTCGCTCGACCCGCACGGGCCGGCGCTGATCTACACGAGCGCGGAGATCGCCGCCTTCGTCGAGGGCGCCCGCAACGGTGAGTTCGACGACCTGGTCGGCTGAACAATCCGCGCACACCGCGCGATCGGCACAACTGTGCCCAGGGTCGGGCGGCACGCTAGACTCCCCGGTCAGCCCGTCCGCCGTAGCCCCTGGGAGCAGCTCCGTCGTGCCAGTCCGCCCGGAACCCGATCCCCTGGACAGCGGCCCGACGGTCAACCGCATCCTGCTCGGCACCCAGCTGCGCCGCCTCCGCGAGGAGGCGGGCATCAGCCCGCAGCGCGCCGGATCGCACATCCGCGCGTCCCACGCGAAGATCAGCCGGCTGGAGCTGGGTCGGGTCGGGTTCAAGACCCGTGACATCGAGGACCTCCTCGACCTCTACGGCGTCTCCGACGAGCGCGAGCGGCGGGCCTTCCTGGCGATGGCCAACCGCTCCAACGAGCGCGGCTGGTGGAGTCGCGACAGCGACCTCGTGCAGGGCTGGTTCGAGATGTACCTGCGTCTCGAACAGGAGGCGCAGTCCGTCCGCACGTTCGAGGCCCAGCTCCTGCCGGGCCTCCTGCAGAGCGAGACCTACGCCCGGTCCGTGCTGCGCCTGTTCTTCCCGAACGTGCCGGCGCACGAGGTGGACCGGCGCGCCCAGATGCGGCTGACCCGGCAGAAGGTGCTCACCCAGCCCGGCGGGCCGCGCCTGTGGGCGATCGTGGACGAGAGCGCGCTGAGCCGGCCGGTCGGCTCCAAGGCCGTGATGCGCGGTCAGCTCGAGTACATCCTCGAGCTGACGGCCCAGGCGAACGTCACCATGCAGGTGCTGCCGTTCCTCGCCGGTGGGCACGCGGCGATGGGCGGCCCGTTCACCATCCTGCGGTTCGCGCAGACCGAGCTGCCCGACATCGTCTACCTCGAGCAGTACAACAGCGCCACCTACCTCGACCGCCGCGCCGACGTCGAGGACTACCTCTGGGCGATGGAACGGCTCGGCGTCGCCGCCATGACGCCCGTGCAGAGCCGGGCCAGGGTGCGGGAGCTCCTGGCCGAGCTCTGAGGGACCTCAGGGCTTGCGTCCGATACCCGTGGCGTACAGCGTCTGGACGGGGCTGTTGGCCGGTGTCTTCGCGTCGGGCCGCCAGTCGTTGGCGTAGACCAGCCCGGGTTCCACCATCTCCAGGCCGTCGAAGAACTCGGCGAGCTCTGCCCACGTGCGGAAGCGGCCGGTGCCCAGACCGCCCTGGAGGAACGCGCGCTCCAGCTCCTTCGCCCGCGGCTCGTCGTCGTCGAGGAAGTTGGCGCTCATCAGGTACGAGCCGGGGGAGAGCTGCGCCCGCAACGCGGCTGCCGTCGCTTGTGCGGGCCCGTCGTCGAGGTGGTGCAGAATGCTCGACGCGATCACCGCGAACGGGCGGTCGAGGTCGATCAGCCGCAGCAGCTCGGGATCGGCGAAGATGCCGTCGACGTCGTTGATGTCGGCCTGGATGACGGTGACGTTGTCGTGGTCGGCGAGCAGCGCTCTGGCGTGCGCCAGCACGATCGCGTCGTTGTCGACGTAGACGACGCGCGTCGCCGGGTTGATCTCGAGCGCGATCTCGTGGACGTTGCCGGCGGTGGGCAGCCCGGAACCGAGGTCGACGATCTGGTCGATCCCTGCCTCGCCGACGAGCCAGCGCACCGAGCGCAGCAGCGTGGTGCGCCCGCTGCGCCCCAGCTGCCCGACCTCCGGCACCGCTTTGAAGAGGGCCTTGCTGACCTCGCGGTCGATCGCGAAGTGCTGCTTGCCGCCGATGACGTAGTCGTAGACGCGCGCGATCGACGGCCGGTTCGGATCGATCTCGGGCGCAACGACCGTGCCGTCGATGCCCTCCGCAGCGGTCTGGTCGTCGGTCACGGACCCTCCTCCATCGCCCGGCGCCGGACGTCGTGAGTTTTCTGGACATCACGAGGAGGCCACCACGGCGACGATCGCGCCGTGCACCCCCCTGCCAGGGCGAGCCTAGTGGCGGCGGGGTGATCGGGGGCGGCGGCTCGCGGCGACCGCTCCGTGGTCGTTCAGCTCGGCCGGCGGCCGATGCCCGCGGAGTGCAGGGTGTGCACCGCGCTGTCCTGCGGGGTGTCCTCGTCGGGCCGCCAGTCGTGGGCGTAGGTCAGGCCGGGCTCGACCATCTCCAGGCCCTCGAAGAACTGCTGCAGCTCCGACCAGGTGCGGAAGCGCCCGGTGCCGAGCCCGCCCTCGATCATCGCGCGTTCCATGTCGCGGGCGCGCTGCTCGTCGTCGTCGAGGAAGTTGCAGCTCGCGAAGTACGAGCCGGGGGAGAGCCGGGCCCGCAGAGCGGCGGCGGTGCGGTACGCGTCGGCGTCCTCGAGGTGGTGCAGCACGTTGGCCGCGACGATCGCGAAGGGCTCGTCGAGGTCGATCAGCGCCCGCAGCTCCGGGTGCGCGAACGTCGCCTCGACGTCGCGGATGTCGGACTCGATGACGGCGACGTTGTCGCTGTGGTCGAGGAGTGCGCGGCTGTGCGCCAGCACCATCGGGTCGTTGTCGACGTAGACGACGCGCACGTCCGGGTCGATGGCGTGCGCGATCTCGTGCACGTTGCCCTCGGTCGGCAGGCCGGACCCGAGGTCGACGATCCGGGTGATGCCGGCCTCGCGCACCAGCCAGCGCACCATCCGCAGCAGCGTGATCCGCCCGCTCTCCGCGAGCTGCCGCGCCTGCGGGAGCACGGTGAACATCGCCTTGCTGACCTCGCGGTCGATGGCGAAGTGCTGTTTGCCGCCGAGGACGAAGTCGTAGACGCGGGCGATGGAGGGCCGGGTGGGATCGATCTCGGACGACAGGTTCTCGCCGTCGAGGCCCAGCGCGGCGGACTCGTCCTCGGTCACAGACCCTCCCTGATCGCCCGGGCCGGGCGTCGTGCGCGTTCGGCGGAATCGTAGCGGTGGCACGTGCATATGCACGCGGCGGGCCGTCGCCGCTCCTGAGCACCCTTCGCGCGCGATCTGCGCAGGTCGGCGCGGCTGTGCAGCGTCGCGTGCAGATGCGCGTGCCGCGACGGGAGGTGCGCTCAGCCGACGGTTCCGTGCAACGCCAGGACATCGAGTTGATCACGGGACGAGCCCAGCCGCTTCGTCCACGACGTGGCCAGCGCCGCGATCCCGGCGTCGTCGAGGTACTCCGCCCCCGTGAGCTGCCACCCGGCGTCAGCGTAGCGGGCGCGGAGCCCGGTGAGGGCGGACGCGGGGTCCGGCTCGGGGAGCTCGCCGACCTCCGGCACGGGCGGGCGCCAGGCGTGCAGGTTGAGCGTCACGAGGAACGGCGCCCCGGGCGCGCACACCGCGGCGAGGGACTCCAGCACCGGCCCGTCGCCGAGGGTGCCGCGCAGCAGGCTGCCCCAGGGCATCAGGACGTGCACCTCGTCGACCCCGGACAGGCCGGCCGGTGGTCGCTCGGCCGCCGCCCGCACGAACACCACGTTCGGCAGTCCGCCGCGGTCGGCCCGGACGGCAGCCCGGGCGGAGGTCCTGCGCAGCGCGTCGGCGTTCGCGTCGAGACCGACGACCAGCATGTCGGGCCGCTGCCGCGCCACGTGCAGGACGTGCTTGCCGTCGCCGGTGCCGACGTCGAGGAGCACGCCCGCGTGCCGCTCGCGCAGCGCCGCGAACTCCGCGGGCGACAGCTCGACCACGCGCTTTCCGATCACCCGGTGCACGGGCGGTAGTGTTCCCGACCCGTGGAGGACGGCTTGCCGCGGCTGGAGCTGATCGGGCATCCCGCGCTGCGCGCCACCCACACCAAGACGCTCGAGTTCACCCCGGACCGCACCGTCACCGAGCGCGCCACCTGCGTGGTCGGCGTCGCCGGCCGGGTCGTCGGCGGCGCGGTCGCGGGCCCGATCCGGATCCGGATCGAGGCCGGCGACGCCGTCGCGACGGTCGACGCGATCGCCAACCCGGAGTGGGCGGGCGGGACCGCGGTGGTGCGCCGCAGCACCCAGCGCCGGCCCGACACGTTCGCCACCGAGGCGTCGGCCGGCGCCGCGGACCTGCCCCGCGAGCTGCTGGCCCGCATCACGGACCCCGCCACGCGGATCGTGGTCAGCTGCACGCGGCTGCCCCGCCGCCCCGACGGACGCGCCGCGCTCGCGCTGGTGTGGACGGCGCCGGGCGCGGCGCCAACACCGCGGCTGGCGGCCGAGCTCGCCGCCGCCGACGCCGTCGTCGCCGACGACGCCGACGCCGCGGCGCTCGTCGCCGGACGCCGGCTCTCCGGCACCGATGCGGCAGCGGGACTGCTCGGTGGCGAGCTGGCCCGGGTCGTCGTGCTCGCCACCGCCGGCCTGCCCGGCGCATCGGTGGCGGCCGCGCTGCAGGTGCCCGAGCAGGTCGCCGTCGAGGTGGCGGGCCTGCCGGCGGAGTCGGCGGCGGCCGCGGCCTCGCCGGTGCGCGGGGCCGTCCAGCTCACCGGCCCGGTCCCGCGGGCGCGGATCGACGCGGTGCTGCGCTCGGCACCATCCGAGACGACGCTCGCCGTCACCGTCGCGGCGGGGGAGCTCGCCACCCTGCTGGAACGGGCCGGGCAGCGCCGCGGGACGGCGACGGCCGCCGTCCTCGATCCGGCGTCCGGCGGGCTCGTCCGCTGGGGCCCGATCGACGCGCTGCGCGCCGAGCGGACCAGCGGCGAGCTCGCCGTCGCCCTCGACGGGGCACCCGGCGACGCGGAGCTGGGGGAGGAGCTGACGGCGCTGCTGCGGGCGCTGCTCGCCGACGGCGTGTCGGCCCGCTCGGCCGCCCACGCGCTGGCCAGGGTGCCGGGCTGGTCGCGCCGCCGCGCCTACGACGCCGTGCTCGGGCTGACCTCGTCCCCCTGATCCACCGACCGCTCCGCCGCGGCGCGGAACAGCGGGACCGCGCAGCCGATCGCCAACGTCGCGACCGACCCGGCGAACAGCACCGCCACCCACGCACCGCGGGGCGTGTCGACGGCGAGAACCGGCGAGATGGACGCGGCGGCGACGGCCCAGGCGGGCCCCGACGCGAGCGCGAGCAGGCCGCAGACGATCCGTCCGGCGCGGGCGCCGCGTCCGGCGATCGCGTAGCCGCCCGCGATGCCGAACAGGGGCAGCGCCAGCGCGCCGCCGCCGATGCCGTCGGCGAACGGCACGTCGCCGTTCAGGATCGTCGTGACCGTGTCCGGGGAGGCGACCACGGCCAGCGGGAACGCCAGCGGCGCGAGCGTGGTCCAGCGGCGCCGGGCCCACCACCCCCAGCCGAACAGCGCGCCCGTCACGAGGCCGGGCAGCAGGATCTGGCCGAACGTGCCGTACCAGTGCACGGCCGACTCGAAGCCGGCCGCCTCGACCATCAGCCCGCGCAGCCCGGCCGCCCAGGTCAGACCGGCCACACCGCCGACCGTGATGGCACCCAGCCGGCCCGTCATCGGGTCGGGACGCGCGTGCGCAGGGCGGGCGTGAGCAGGCCGACGGCGAGCACGGTCAGCGCGATCGACGCCCCCGCGATCAGCCGCGCCCACGTCGGAGCGTCGACGAAGAACGCCGGGATGGCGAGCAGGGCGGAGAGCACCCGCGACACCACGACGGCGATCGCGCCGGACCGGACGCCCCGCCAGGCCGGCGCCAGCGCGACGAGCGTGGCCACCCCGAAGATCGCGCCCAGGACGACGACCACCGCGGGTGGGGCGTCGGGGGAGCCGATCGCGGCCAGACCGACGAGATCGGCGAGGGCGAGCAGCGCGCAGAGCACGTAGCCGGCGGTGACGGGCGGGGTGCGGGTCATGGTGTCCTCCTGAGTGGTCCAGCAGTGTTCACGATGCTGCTGCACCCCGCCACCGACGACCACGACGTCGACCCACCGACCGCTCACCGTTCCCGCGATGGCCGTCCGATCGCCACCTCGACGTCGTGCTGAACGCGCGGGTTCATGGGTGGCAGGCGGACCTCGAGCCGGGCGAGGAGCTCGTCGCGCGCTGCGCAGAGCTGCGTCGCGCGCTCGAGCGCACCCTCGGCCAGCGCGACGCCGGCGAGGCCCTCGAGGCACCACGACAGGTACATCGGGTTGCCGATCTCGTCGAACAGGTCGCGGCTCTGCGTGAACAGCTCCCGCGCGCGGTCGATCCGCCCGTCGGCCAGCTCGACGTGTCCCAGCTGGGTCGTGGACATCGCGGTAGCCCACGCGTCGCGGTACCGGCGCGCGGAGGCGAGCGCGATCTCGCTCAGCCGGCGCGCCTCCGCGGTCCGCCCGGACAGCATCTCCACGTGCCCCAGGTGGGCGAGCAACTGGTCGGCGGTGTGGTCGTCGCCTCGGCCGCGGGTCAGCCGCTCGCACTCCGACAGCGCCGAACCGGCGAGCTCGAGGTCGCCGGCGAGCGTGGCGTTGGTGCCGACGAGCCGCAACCCCTCGACGACGAGTCCGGCGTCGTGCGTCTCCCGGCCGAGCTCGATGCACTCGGTCGCCAGCAGGTGGGCGCGCTCCGCGGAGCCCGTGTGCATGGCGTGCCAGGCGAGCAGCTGCAGCGCCGCGCCGGTCTCGCGGCTCCGGCGCACCGCGCGGCTCTCGGCCAGCCCGCGTTCGGCGAGCTCGGCGGCCTGCGTGGTGCGGCCCATCAGGAGCAGGTCGTAGGCGAGTGCGACGAGCGCGGCGGCGCGTGCGGCTCGATCGCCGGCTCGCTCGGCGAGGGCGAGTGCGGCCTCGTGGTCGGCGACGGCGTCGGCGTAGCGGTCCTCCGACCGGGCGAGCACACCGCGGAGGGTCAGCGCGTTCACCCGGTCGCCGTCGGTGCCGGCGCGCTCGGCGAGGTCGACCAGGTCGGCGCACCAGCGGGTGGCCTCGGTGACCGCGAAGATCTCCATCGCCATCCGGGCCGCCGCTGCCAGTGCGGCGATCCGCGGTCCCGGCGGTCCCCCGCCGGGGAGGGCGAGCACGGCCTCGGCCGCGCGGACGCCTTCGTGCGCGAGCCCGTGCTCGACCCAGAACTCGGCCAGGCAGCCGAAGATCCGCACGGCGTCCGTCGTCTCGCGACGGGTCACCGCGTGCTGCAGGGCGGCCCGCAGGTTGTCCTGCTCGCGCTCGGCGTCGGCAGGCCCGAGCCCGGCGCAGAACGTCACGAACGCCGTGACCTCCGCCTCGCCCCCGCCGGACTCGCCCAGCTGTTCCAGGCCGTACTCGCGGATGGTCTCCAGCATGTCGACGCGCCCCTCGGCTCCGGTGGTGACCACGCTCGCCTCGACGAGCTCGCCGAGCGTGTCGAGCTCCGCGACCGCGGCCAGGGGGCATCCGCCGACGAACACCGACAGCGCGCGGAACAGCTCGCGGCCGCGGGGCGACAGGAGCTGGTAGCTCCAGTCGATCGCGTCGCGCATGGTGCGCTGTCGGGCCGGCAGGTCCCGCGGCCCGCCGACGAGCACCGGAAGGCGCTGGTCGAGCCGCGCGAGCAGCACGGCAGGCGGTAGCGTCCGCAGCCGGGCAGCAGCGAGCTCGATCGCCAGCGGCAGACCCTCCAGGCGGCGGCAGATCCGCGCGACCGTCTCGTCCGGTTCCAGCGACAGCCCCGCGGCGGTCGCGCGTTCGACGAAGAGCTGTGCTCCCGGCGCATCCGGCCGGTCCGTCTCGAGCGGCGCGATCCGGTACTCGCGCTCGGCGCGCACCCGCAACGGGACCCGGCTGGTCACGAGCGCGTCCAGGCCGGGACAGGCGGACAGCAGGGCCAGCACGTCGGATCCCGCGTGGACGACGTGCTCGAAGTTGTCGAGCAGCAGCAACGCGCGCCGATCCCGGAACGCTGCGACGAGCCGGTCCAGTACCGGCACCGAGCTGCGGTCGTCGAGCCCGGCCGCCCTGGCGACCGCCGCCGTGACCTGCCCGGCGGCACCCAGCGGCGCGAGGTCGACGACCACCGTGCCGTCGGGGTAGCCCTCGCGGAGCCGCTCCAGCACGTCCAGGGCGAGGCGGGTCTTCCCGACGCCGCCCGGCCCGGTGAGCGTGAGCAGCCGCGTCTCGCCCCGCACCAGCAGCTCGACGAGCGCGGCGGACACGCCGACCCGGCCGATGAGCGGGGGGAGCAGCTGCCCCGACGGCACTCCGGACGGCCCGGCCGGTCGGGCGGCGCCCAGGAGCGCGCTCCGGTCGGCCTCGTCGAGATCCAGGGCGTCCGCCAGCAGCCGCACGGTGTCGAGCCGGGGCAGCCGGTTCGGGTCGCGTTCGAGATCGCTGACCGCGCGCGCACTCACCCCCGCCTGCTCGGCCAGCGCCTCCTGCGTCAGGCCGGCCGCGAGCCGCAGCCGTCGCAGCTGGCCGGAGAAGGTGCTCATCGTTCTCCCTCGCTGCGCATCGTGGACCTGTCGCAGATCCTGTCAAGTGTCAGGCGGACGGTGGGTCGCCGTCGTGTTCGCGTCACGTGCGAACCCGCAGCCTGGGTCCATGACCCCAGACGAGATCCGGGCACGGGCCCGGCGCATCACCGAGGAGCTGTTCAACCAGGGCGATCTCGCCGTCGTCGACGAGCTCATCGATCCCGGCTACACCCAGTACCTGGCGGTGGAGGGCCGCACCACCGGCGCCGACGAGCTGACGGCGTTCGTCACGGCCATGCGGCACGCGTTCCCGGACCTGCGCGCGCACACGGAGCAGCAGATCGTCGAGGGCGACACGCTGGTCCAGCGGCTCACGCTCAGCGGCACGCACGACGGTGCCGAGTTCGGGGGGCTACCGGCGGCCACCGGCGCCCAGCTGCAGGTCGACCTGGTCGACATCTACCGGATCGGCCCGTCCGGCCGGTTCGTGCAGCGCTGGACCCTGTGGGACGAGCACGCCGTGCGGACCCAGCTGGGCATCGCCTGACCTGCGGAGGCAGCCCGGTCAGGGCACGACCGGGGCTGCCCCCTACGCGACGGGGAGGGTTCGTCGCGTTGCCGCGATCCAACCGGACCCGACGCCGCGGCACGACCCCCGAAAGTCGCCCCGCGACCGGTCGAGTCGACTCAGGTCAGCTCAGGTCGGACCAGTCGCCACGCAGCTCGGCGCGCACCGCGGCCAGGTGCCGGCGGCTGACGGGCAGCTCGACCTCGGCCGGGTCGCCGCCGGTGTCGACGTGCACGACGTGTCCGGGCGTCGTCTTGCGCAGCGCGGTGATCCGGCCGCGCGCGACGAGGAACGAGCGGTGGATGCGCAGGAAGCCGGCGTCGCGCCAGCGGGCCTCCAGCTCCCCGAGCGGCATGCGGACCAGGTGGTTCTCGCCGTCGGTGTGCAGCCGCACGTAGTCGCCCTGCGCCTCGACCCAGCGGACCGCCGAGCGCGGCACCATCGTGGTGGTACCGCCGAGCTCCACCGGCACGACCTCCTCGACGGCGGGCGCCGTGGAACCGGCGCGGACGGCGGCGATCCGGTCGAGGGTGGTGGTGAGCCGGGCGGAGTGCAGCGGCTTGAGCAGGTAGTCGACCGCGCCGAGGTCGAACGCGGCGACCGCCTTGTCCTCGTGCGCCGTCACGAACACCACCAGCGGCGGCGACGGCAGCGCGTTGCACGCCCTGGCCAGCTCCAGCCCGTCGACCCCTGGCATGCGGATGTCGAGGAAGACCACGTCCACGCCGGGGGCGGAGCTGTCGGTCCGCCGCGGGTCGGCGGCGAGGATCCGCATGGCCTCGACGGCGTTGCCCGCGGTCAGGATCGTGCCGACGTGCTCGTCGGCGCCGAGCAGGTACACGAGGTCGTCCAGGGCGGGACGTTCGTCGTCGACGGCGAGGACGGTCATGCCCTCGCCCGCGATGCCCGCACCGGCCGCCGGGCCGCGTCTGTCCAGAGTCGCTGCGATCACGGTTGCCCCCACCTCTGGGCCGGACGCCGGTCCGGCAGTTCTGCACCTACCTTCCTCCCAACGAGTGATGTCTATAACGGAAACGCATCACTGTTGGTAACGGCCTGAGCAGCAGCTTCGTGGTGCAGCGCCCGAACGGGTGGCGCGCTCACGACAGGTGATGGCGCTCTTGCAGGGCGTGGACGGGCGTGTCGATGCCCTCCTGGCGGGCCTTCAGCTGCAGCGCGAGGTAGAGCGAGTAGTAGCGGGACTGGTGCAGGTTGCCGCCGTGGAACCACAGCCCCTCCTGCTGGGTCGGCTTCCACATGTTGCGCTCCTCGCCCTCCCACGGGCCGGGATCCTTGGTGGTGTCGGAGCCCAGGCCCCACACCTTGCCCACCTTGTCGGCGATCTCCTGGCCGACGATGTCGGCGGCCAGTCCGTTCATCGAGCCGTACCCGGTGGCATAGACGACGACGTCGGCCGGCAGCTCCGTGCCGTCGTCGAGCCGCACGGCGTGCTCGGTGAGCTCCACGACCTGGCCCTGCACGACGGGGATGTCGCCGTTGGCCACCAGGTCACCGGCGCCGACGTCGATGTAGTAGCCGGACCCGCGGCGCAGGTACTTCATGAACAGGCCGGAGCCGTCGTCGCCCCAGTCGTGCCGGAAGCCCGACTTCTCCAGCCGTTCGTAGAAGTCCTTGTCCCGCTCCGCCATCGCCTCGTACTGCGGGATCTGGAACGTGTGCAGGATCCGGTAGGGCAGCGACGCGAAGATCGTGTCGGCCTTGAACGTGGTGACGCCGGCGGCGACGGCCCGCTCGGAGTAGAGGTCGCCGAGCCCGATGTCCATCAGCGTGTCGGACTTCACGATGTGGGTGGAGCTGCGCTGCACCATCGTGACGTCGGCACCGACCTCCCACAGCGCCGCGCAGATGTCGAACGCCGAGTTGTTGGAGCCGACGACGACGACCTTCTTGTCCTTGTACGCGTCCGGCCCGGGGTGCTGGGAGCTGTGGTGCTGCTCGCCGGCGAAGACGTCCTGACCGGGGAACACGGGTACGTTCGGCTTGCCCGACACCCCGAGCGCGAACACCAGCTGCTTCGGCTTCAGCACCACCTCCGTGCCGTCCCGGTCGACGGTGACCGTCCACTCCTTCGCGGCGTCGTCCCAGGTGGCGGTGCGCGCGGTGGTGGAGCCCCAGTAGTTGACCTCCATGACCCGCGTGTACATCTCGAGCCAGTCGCCGATCTTGTCCTTCGGCGCGAACACCGGCCAGTTCGCGGGGAACGGCAGGTAGGGCAGGTGGTCGTACCAGACCGGGTCGTGCAGGCAGAGCGACTTGTAGCGGCTGCGCCAGTTGTCGCCCGGGCGGGGGTGCTTGTCCACCACCACGTGGTCGACGCCGAGCTGGCGCAGCCGGGCGCCGAGCGCGATGCCGCCCTGCCCGCCGCCGATCACCACGACGTACGGCTGCCGGTCGGTGCCCAGCCCCTCGACCTCCGCCGTGCGCCGCTCCTTCCACGTCACCCGGCCCTTGAACGCCCCGTGCTCCACACCTCGTGGCCGGGTCGGGCCCCGGCGCTCCTCGTGCCCCTTCAGCTCGTCGAGGGTGGTGAGGAACGTGAACGCGCCCTCGTCGGTCAGCCGGACGAGGCCGGACCCCCGCCCGACCGCCGTCTCGAACGTGACGTATGCCGTGACGACGCCGTCCGCCTCGTCCGGCTCCTCGCCGTCGGCGACGCGGAAGTGCGAAGCGCCGGTGCGGGCCGCCGTCGCCGCCACCAGGTCGGCCACCCCGTCCCGGTTCTCGACGGTCGTGATGTTCCAGGTGAACGCCACGAGGTCGCGCCAGAAGCTCGTGGGGGCGAAGAGGGCGGCCGCGCGGTCGGCGTCGCCCGCGGTGAGGGCGGACTCGAGGTCGGCCAGCCACTGCTCCGCGCGTCGCCGCGCCGGTGAGGGGGCAGCGGCCGGCACCGGTTCGAGGATCTGCGTCATGGGATCGGCCTCTCCGGTCAGCGGCACCGCGACGTTGCGGCGCCTGCATCCGAACCAACCCGATCCACGGCGGCGAGGGAAGGGGTCCGGCGCCGTCGCCGCGCACGGACCTGCCTCGACGGTCAGGTCGGTCCCGCCGGCTACCGTCCGGCCAGCTCGGCGACGACGGACGCGAGGGCACGCGCGCCCTCGGTGCCGACCACGAAGTAGGTGAACCCGAGCTCGGCTCGTCGCCGGTGGATCTCCTCGGCTGCGGCAGCGGGGTCGTCGGGCAGGAACGCCAAGGAGTCCGCCGCCCGGACCTCGGCCGGGTCGGTGCCGGGCCCGGCCATGAACGGGGCGACCGAGTCGCCGACCACGGGCACGTGCAGCGCCAGCTCCAGGTCGCGCCGGTTGTCGAAGCCCTGCACCCGTTGCGTCGTCGTGGCGCGCGTCTCGGTCTGCGGCATCACGAAGGTCACCGTGTCGGCGAGCTCGGCGGCGAGTGCCTCGGACTGCGCGCTGCCCGCGGCGATGACGACCGGGGTGTGCCCGTCCAGGCCGTCGAGGTCGCGCAGGGCCGCGACGACGTCCCGCACCTGGTCCGGGCGCTCGCTCAGCGGAGTGGTCGGCAGCCCCAGCTCACGGAGCTGGGCGTTGAGCCCCGGCCGGCCGGTGCCGATGCCCATCTCGAACCGCCCCTCGGTGAGCACGGACAGCGAGTGCGCCTCCCACGCGGTGATCCACGCAGGGCGAACCGGCGACGCGTACACCCAGGTCCCCACGCGCAGGTCGGTGACCGTCGCCGCCACGGCGAGCGCCGGGCCCGGTGCCGGCTGCCACTGCGGCACGTCGGGCATCAGGATCGTCGAGTAGCCGCTGTCGGCAAGACCGCGCAGCTGATCACGCCACGACGGCAGGTCGGTGCTGATCGGCGCGACGACTCCGAACCGCAGCGGCCTGACCTCGCGCGTCGCATCGGTCGTCATGGGGCATTCCCTCCCGGTGGCCCGGCCGTATGCCGGGCGTCGTCTCCTCCACGAACGGGCGGCAGCGCGTTCGACACCGCACGACGATCGGTCGTGCGGTGATCAGCCTCGTGGTCGGATGCGGCCCTCGACAGTGCTGGCGTCACGACCTCGCGCACCGTTCGGCATGTCGCACGCATGCGGAACACACATGCGGCAGCGCGTCGGGCGCGTTCGCGTGCCAGGATCCGCAACTCGCCGGCGCGGAAACCGCGACTCGCGGACCTGGAGACCGCGACTCGCGGGCCGGTGTGGGGGCGCGGGCGGCGGCACGCCGGCCTGGCAAGGTGGGCGGGTGCGGACGCTGGTGGTCGTGGGTGCGGTCAACGTCGATCTGGTGGTGCGGGCGCCGCGGTTGCCCGGCCCCGGGGAGACCGTCGTCGGGCCGGAGATGCGCCGCTTCGGCGGCGGGAAGGGCGCCAATGCGGCGGTCGCGGCGGCGCGGGCCGCCGTCGACGGGGTGGCCGTGCGCTACGCGGGTGCCGTCGGCGACGACGAGCTGGGCACGAGTGCGCTGGCAGAGCTGCGCGCCGCCGGCGTCGACGTGTCGGCGGTGGCCGTGGTGGACGGGATCGCCACCGGGGTGGCGCTCATCGTCGTCGACGAGCGCGGCGAGAACCAGATCGCGGTGGGCGCGGGCGCCAACGGGCGGGTGGATCCGGGGACCGTGCGCGCGGCCGTCGAGGGCGCGGCGGCCGTGCTGGTGAGCACGGAGATCCCTGCGGACGCCGTCGTCGCGGCGGTGGAGACCGCTGCTGCGGCGGGCGTCGTCTGCGTGCTCAACCCGGCCCCGGTGCTGCCCGAGCTCGCCGGGTTGCTCGACCACGGGCCGGTGCTCACGCCCAACGCCGGGGAGCTGACCGACCTCGCCGCCGCGGCCGGCCTGTCCGGCGACACGCCGGCAGCGACGGCTGCCGCGCTGGCCGGGCGCACCGGCGCGCCCGTCGTCGTCACGTTGGGCGGGGGCGGGGTATTGGTGGCGGAGCCGGGTCACGAGCCCGTCCACCTGCCGGCCGAGCCGGTCACCGTCGTCGACACGACCGGCGCCGGGGACGCGTTCAACGGCACCCTGGCCGCCCGCCTCACCGCGGGCGACGACGTCGTCGCGGCCGCCCGTGCCGCGAACGCGGCCGCGGCGCGCGCCGTGACCACCAGCGGTGCTCGCGGCTGACGCTCCAATGTGACAGCCGTCACACCCGACCAACCGGGGGTGGCCGCCGTCGGTCGCCCGCCGGGACACCGGACGGGGAGGGACCGCATGACCACGCCGCAGGAGACCGGTTCGACGGCAGAGGACCTCGACACGACCCACGCACGGCTCGTGGCCGCCGCCGATCGCGGTGACGAGAACGCGCGCGTGGAGCTGGGCTGGCTGTGCGAGCTGCTCGGCCGCCGGGACACCGCAGAAGCCCACTACCGGCGGATCGACCGGAACCCGGTCGCGCTGCGGAACCTGTGGCTGTTGCAGGCCCGCACGGGTCACCCGACGCTCGCCGAGATGTACCGCGGGCTGGCCGCGAAGGCCGGCGACGAGTACGCGGGCCGCCGCGAGCACCGGTCGCTGCCCGAGCAGCACGCGAAGCAGATCTTCCGGCACCGGTCGCAGAGCTGGTACGAGCACGTCGAGCGGCGCTACCGGCCGCTCGCCGAGGCCGGTGACCCGAGGGCGATGCGGATCCTCGGCGAGGCCGCCGAGGGCCGCGGCGACACCTTCGGCGCCGCCGACTGGCTCGGCCGGGCTGCCGCCGCAGGCGAACCGGTCGCGCTGGCCAGGGCAGCGAAGGAGCGCCGGTCGACCGCCGTCGGCCGTGGTGTGCTGCTGGTGCTGGGTGCGCTCGTGGCGGCCGGCGTCGGGATGTGGCTCGTCCAGCCCGACCCGGCGCCAACCGTGAGCGCACCGGTCTGCGACGGGCAGACCATGGGTCCCGGGGACGAATGCATCGTCCTTCGCGGCGGTGGTGAGAGCTTCACCTACGAGCAGCGGATGGCGGAGCAGACAGCCGCCCGCAGCGCGTGGAAGGGCGACCAGCCCGGCGACGAGGTCGCGGGCTGGCTGCTGATCGCCGGCGGTGTCGTGGCAGCGGCCGGTGGGGCCGGCATGGTGGCGCGGGGAGGTCGGTCGTGACCGCGCCCGGGCCGACGCGCACGGTGGCCGAGGCCCCGCAGCCCGTGCGCGCGGCCGCCCTCGCCCACGGGCTCGGCGACCGGTACTTCGAGTACGGCGCCGCCGCGACGAAGGTGCTGGGCACCTGCCTGACCGCGCTGATCGGCGTCGCCGTCGCGATCTTCCTGTGGTCCGGCGTGGCGTCGACGAAGGACCCCGGCTTCCTGGTGGTGCTGGCCGTGCTCTTCACCATCGGCGGGGCCATGGCGGTGTACTCGGCCGGACAGGCGTTGGCGAAGACCGGCTCGACGATCCACCTCTTCGACGGAGGACTCGTGCACGCGACCGGCGGTGGCGCCGTCGCGTACCCGTGGACCGACACCGAGGTGCGGCGCGAGATCACCAACCACGTCCGCGGCAAGACGGTGACCAGCACCGACCACGTCTACCGGTTCACCAGACCGGGAACGCCGGAGCTGCGGCTGGAGTCGACCGCGTTCCAGCTGGCCGATCTCGGCCCGGAGATCGAGCGCCGGCTCACGACGGCAAGGGCGCCGCGCGACCTGGAGGCCGTGGCGTCCGGGCACACGGTGCGCTACGGCCCGCTCTCCGTCGACATCGCGACGCTCGGCACGCCGAAGGGCCTCGTGAAGTGGACGCAGGTGCGCGCGGTCGACGCCCACCAGGGGCAGGTCCGCATCTGGCTGTTCGAGGCGCGCAGGCCGCAGCAGGTGCCCGTCTCCGAGGTGCCGAACGTGTTCGTGTTCCTCGCCATGGCCGACGCGCTGCGGATCGACGCCCAGCGCGCGTAACCCGGGTGCCCCCGACGCGGCTGCTTCCTACGATCGGGACGTGCGGTTGCTTGGGGGGCTCGGTGTCGGCGATCTCGAGCCCGATCTGCGCGGGCCCGCCCGTTACCTGATCTGGCTGCTGCGCTGCCAGCCGTGGCGGCTGCTGCGGGCGATGGTGCTGAGCTCGCTGTGGATGACCGGGTTGGCCGTGCCGCCGTACCTGGTCGCCCGCGCCGTCGACGACGGGCTGCGCGCCGGCGACACCGCCGCGCTCCTCGGCTGGACGGCCGCGGTGGTCGTCATGGGCGTGGTCAGCGCGCTCCTCGGCGCGTACCGGCACCGCACGATGACGCTCATCCGCAACGACGCGGCGATGCGCACGCACCGGGTGCTCGTCCGGCACGCCGTCCGCACGGGCGCGGCGCTGCCGCGGACCGTGAACTCCGGCGAGGTCGCGAGCGTGGGCGGCACCGACGCGCGCACGATCGCCGAGTCGCTGACGTTCGCCGGGCCGGGGTTCGGCGCGATCGTCGCGTACGTGGTCGTCGGGGTGGTGCTGGCCGGGATCTCGCCGCTGATCGCCACCGTCGTGCTGGTGGGGGTGCCGGCGATCCTGGTCGGGCTCGGTCCGCTCCTGCGCAGGCTGCAGGGAGTGCAGGGCTCCTACCGGCGCCGGCAGGGCGAGCTGACGGCCAGGGCCGGCGACATCGTGGCCGGCCTGCGCGTGCTCGCCGGGCTGGGCGGTCAGCGCGGCTTCCACGACCGGTACGTCGAACGCTCCGCCGACCTGCAGGACGCCGGCTACCGCGTCGCCGGCACGAGCAGCTGGGTGCAGGCCGTCGGCCTGGGCGCGCCCGCGCTCTTCCTGGGCGGCGTCGTGTGGCTGTCGGCGCACCTCGCGGTGCGCGGCGAGATCAGGGTGGGCGAGCTCGTCGCCGTGTACGGCTACGTCGCCCAGCTGATCGCCCCGGTCGCGTTCCTCGTCGACGGGGCGGCGGGGCTGGCGCGCGGGCTCGTCTCGGCCCGGCGGATCGTGGCTGTGCTGTCGGTCCGCCCGGACCACGTCGACGACCGGCCGTGCGCCGCCTCCCCAGCGGTCGGCGGCGAGCTGCACGACCCGGTGTCGGGCGTGCGGGTGCCGGCCGGGTTGCTGACCGCGCTCGTCGCCGACGACCCGGCCGACGCGGTGGCGGTGATCGACCGGCTCGGCCGGTTCAGCACCACCGACGCGGGCGCGACCTGGGGCGGCGTGCCCGTCTCCGCCGTGCCGCTCGCCGAGCTGCGGTCCCGCGTGCTCGTCGCCGACAACCTGGCCCACCTGTTCCCCGGGGCCCTGCGCGCCACGTTCGGCGACGCCGAGCCGGCGGCGGTCGCCTCCGCCCTGCGCACCGCCGTGGCCGAGGACGTCGTCGACGGGCTGCCCGGCGGCCTCGACGGCCGGCTCGACGCGCAGGGCCGCAACCTGTCCGGCGGACAGCGGCAGCGGCTGCGCCTGGCCCGGGCGCTGGCCGCGGAGCCCGACGTGCTGCTGCTGGTGGAACCGACCTCGGCCGTCGACGCGATCACCGAGGCCGCGATCTACGAGCGGTTGCGGGCGAGCCGCGCCGGACGCACCACGGTCGTCGCGGCGAGCACCCCGCTGCTCCTGGACCAGGCGGAGCACGTCGTCCACCTGGTGCGCGGCCGCGTGCATACCGCCGGTACGCGCGCGGAGCTGCTGCGCGACCGGCGCTACGCGGAGCTGGTCCGGCGCGCCGACCCGCCGGAGGAGTCCGACCTGCCCGCCGCGCCGGTGGAGGTGGCCCGGTGACCAGCGACGCGGCGACGGCGCTGCCCGTCGCCGACCGGGCGGCGGTGCGGCGCGAGCTCCGGGCGCTGCTCGCCGGTGATCGGCGGGCGGTGGTCGGGGTGCTCGCGCTGACCGCGGCGGCCGCCGCCGCAGCGGCCGTGGCACCGTGGCTGGTCGGGAAACTCGTCGACGGCATCGCCGGCACGGGCCCGCCCGTCGACGTCGACGTGGTGGCGGCGCTGGTGCTGGTCGCCACCGTCGCCCAGATCGGGATCGTGCGGGCGGCCCGGCGCGCCGCGGCGCGGCTGGGGGAGCGGGTGGCGCGGCGGCTGCGTGACACGTTCGTGGGACGCGTGCTGGACCTGCCGCTCGCGGTGGTGGAGCGCGCCGGTACCGGTGACCTCACGACCCGCAGCTCCACCGACGTCGCCGTCGTCACCACCATGCTGCGCGACGCGATGCCCGACGCCGTCGTCGCGGTGGGGCAGGTGGCGGTGCTGCTCGGCGCACTGTTCGTGATCAACCCGCTGGTCGGTGCGTGCGCGATGGTCGGGGTACCGCTGCTCGTGGCCGCGACCCGCCGGTACCTGCGCCACGCCGCCGCGGCGTACCTGGCCGAGGGGGCGGCGGCGTCGGACGTGGCCGAGGAGCTGGCGGTCACCGCGGAGGGCGGGCGCACCGTCGAAGCGCTGCGACTCGGCCCGCAGCGCATCGCTGCCGCCGAGTCCGCGATCGACGGGCTGTGGCAGGCGCGGATGCGCACGCTCGTGCTGCGGCTGCGCCTCTTCCCGGTCTGCGAGTTCGCCTACAGCCTCCCCTCGGCCGCGGTCCTGCTGGTCGGCGGGCTCGGTCCAGGCGTGGTGAGCCTCGGCGCGGTCGTCACCGGCAGCCTCTACGCCTGGCAGCTGATCGAGCCGATGGACCGCGTCCTGCAGCGGTTGGAGCCCCTCCAGAGTGCGCTGGCGTCGCTCGCCCGCGTCATCGGGGTCGGCGAGGTGCCGAGGGCGGTGCAGGTGCCGGTGGTGCCGGCGTCGGGGCCGGAGGGGGAGCTGCGGGTCACCGCGGTGCGGCACGCCTACGTCCCCGGCCGGGACGTACTGCACGACGTCGGGCTGACCGTGGCGCCGGGGGAGCGGCTCGCGCTCGTCGGGCCGTCGGGGGCGGGGAAGTCGACGCTGGGCCGGCTGGTCGCGGGCATCGACCGTCCGCGGGCCGGCACGGTCACCGTCGGCGGCCGCCCCGTCGCGGATCTGGGACCGCAGGAACGCCGCGTCGTCATGGTCACCCAGGAGCACCACGTCTTCCTCGGCACGCTGCGCGACAACCTCGCGCTGGCCGCGCCGCACGCCACTGACTCCGAGCTCGTCGCCACCCTCGACGCCGTCGGCGCCCGGTGGGCGGCGGCGCTGCCGGACGGGCTCGAGACCGCGCTCGGCGCCGCCGGGACCGAGCTGGACGCCGGGCAGGAGCAGCAGATCGCGCTGGCCAGGGTGGTGCTCGCCGATCCCGACGTCGTCGTGCTCGACGAGGCGACGTCGTTGCTGGACCCCGCCACGGCACGCGCGGCGGAGCACTCCATGTTCGCGGTGCTCCACGGCCGCACCGTGATCGCGATCGCGCACCGCCTGCACACGGCGCACGACGCGGACCGCGTCGCCGTCATGGAGGACGGGCGCATCGTCGAGTGCGGTCCGCACGACGAGCTGATCGCCGCCGACGGGCCGTACGCGCGGCTCTGGCGGCACTGGCACGGGTGAGCGTCAGGCGCTCAGGGCCGACTCCACGTCGGGGTGCAGGGGCAGGATCTGCTGCAGGTTCATCGTGGTCCACGGGCGGATCACCGCGTCGTTCTCGGGCGGGGCCACCAGCCGGACGGCCGGCCCGAGCGCGCCCGGGGTACGGGTGGTGGTGCGCCCGGCGAGGTCGGCCAGGATCCCCAGCCCGGACGAGCCGAGGAACGTGACCCCGGACAGGTCGATGACCACCGTGGTGGCGTCGGGGCGCTCCTGCCAGACCCGCTCCAGCGCGTCCATCAGCTGGCGCGCGGTGAGCAGGTCGACCTCGCCCTCGACGGTGACGACGGTCGTGTCGTCGCTCGTCCGGCCCACGGTCACGGCGATGGTCGGTCGGTCACCGGAACTCATTCTGACCACGTTAGTGGGAACGGACCTCCCTCGCCCGGTCCACCGCACCCTCCCGTCGAGAACGACGTTACGGTGATTTTGAATCGATACAGTTCGCCACAACGTCGTTCTCGACGAGGGCGCGGGCCGGGGTCGAGGTCGGCTCAGCCCTTCACCGCACCGCCGAACGTGAACGCGCCGCCGAGCCGCCGCGACAGGAACAGGTACAGCAGCACCGCGGGCGCCGAGTAGATCATCGAGTAGGCGGCCAGCTGCCCGTAGACGACGCCGGCGTACTGGCTGAAGAACGAGTAGATGCTCACCGACGCCGGCAGCTGGTCGTTCGACACCAGCAGCATGAAGGGCACGAAGAAGTTCCCCCACAACCCGATGAACGTGTAGAGCGTCACCACCGAGAGGCCGGGCCACATCAGCGGCAGCACGACCCGGCGCAGCGCCTGCATCGACGAGGCACCGTCCGTCCAGGCCGCCTCCTCCAGCTCGATCGGCACCGAGTCCATGAAGTTCTTGGCCAGCCAGATCGCGATCGGCAGGGCCGTGGTGGCCATGAACAGGATGGTGCCGAGGTAGGTGTCGATCAGGTTGATCTGCACGAACAACCCGTTCACCGGCACCATGATCGCCGTGATCGGCAGGCCCGTCATGAACAGCACGGTGAGCATGAACGGGCGCTTGAACCGCGACCGGTACCGCGACAGCGGGTACGCGGCGAGCACCGCCGCGACCATCGTGACCAGCGTGGCCCCGCCGCAGAGGATCAGGCCGTTGAGCATCGGCCGGTAGGTGGTGTCCTCGTTGAGCACGGCCCGGAAGTTGTCCAGCGACCACTCCCCGGGCCACTGCACGGAAAGCCCAGCCTTCGCGTCGAACGAGGCGAACACCAGCCACAGCAGGGGGACGACGTAGCAGGCGCCGATGCCGACCAGCACCAGGTTGACCACGCCCTTGCCGACCAGCCCCCGGGACCGCCGCCGGTGGGCCACGACAGCCGGTGCGGTGGTCGGTGAGGTCGTGATCGGTGCGGCGATGTCCGCGCTCATGCCGGGTTCTCCTCGAGCTTCAGGCCCCGCAGGTAGACCAGCGAGAACAGGGCGCCGATGCAGAGCAGGATCAGCGCGAGCGCCGTGCCGTACCCCAGTTGCGAGTACTGGACGGCCTGCTCGTACGCGAACACCGGCATGGTCCGGCTGTGCCCGCTGGGCCCGCCCTTGGTCATGGCCCAGATCAGGCCGAACACCGAGAGCGTCTGCAGGGTGATCAGCATCAGGTTGGTCGCGATCGAGCGCCGGATCATCGGCAACGTGATCGAGATCAGCGTCCGCCAGTTGCCGGCGCCGTCGACCCGGGCCGCCTCGACGATGTCCTGCGGCACGTCGGAGAGCGCCGCCGAGTAGACGAGCATCGAGAACGCGGTGCCGCGCCAGATGTTCGCGATGGACACGGCCAGGATCGGGAACGTGAAGAGCCAGTTCTGGCCGGATCCGCCGAACCAGGCGAGCACGTTGTTGAGCGTGCCGCCGTCGCCGAGGAAGGTCAGCCAGAGGTAGCCGATGACGACCTCGGGCAGCACCCACGCGCCGATGACGATCGCGCTCACCACCGCGCGCACCGCGGCCGTCGCCGAGCGCATGAGCAGCGCCAGCAGGAGGCCCAGCACGTTCTGCCCGATGATCGCCGAGACGACGGTGAAGAACAGCGTGTACAGCACGGACGACCGGAAGTCCGCGCTGCCGAACGCCTTCACGTAGTTGTCGAACCCGACGAAGTTCGTCTCCGACGCGCCGGTCAGCTGCAGGTCGGTGAACGAGGCGATGACGCCGTAGAGGATCGGCCCGGCCAGGAACACGCCGAGCAGCAGCACCGCCGGACCCAGCGGCAGGCCGCGCACGAGCGCGCGCCTGCCGCGGGCCGGCCGATCGAGACCCTGCAGCGCGGTCCGGTCGGCGGTGACGGTCATGACCCGGCGGGCTGCACGTCGTTGCCGGCGATGGACTTCACCTGCTCGTCATAGCCCTGGGCGGCCTGCTCGACGGTCGCCGAGCCGGTGATGAGCTTCTCCGTGGCCAGCTGGATCTCCGCGGAGATGCGGGGGTAGACCGCGTAGGCGGGCCGGTACTTCGTGACGTCGACGAGCGAGGCGAAGAACCCGTTGGTCGGGTTCGCCGACAGGTACGTCTGGTCGTTGGCGACGTCGGTGCGGACGGGGATCTGCACGTTGTCGATCGCCCAGGTGAGCTGGCGCTGGCGGTCCGACAGCAGCTTGGTCAGCTCCCACGCGCCGTCCGGGTTGTCCGAGTTGTTCGGGATCGCCCAGGTCCACCCGCCGGACAGGCTGATCTTGCCGGGCGCCTGACCGGTCTGGGTCGGCATGTACGCGGTGCCCATCACCTTGTTCCAGTCCGGCCACGGGCTGGCGCCGGTGGGCAGCCAGTTGTTCGTGAGCCACGAGCCGTCGATCGCGATGGCGAGCTTGCTCTGCGGCAGCAGCTCCTGGCCGACCTTGTTGGTCCAGGTGGTCTCCAGCGCCTGCTGCGGGGACGGGCCCAGGCCCTCCTTGAAGACCGTGTCGACGAACCGGAGCGCGTCGGTGAAGCCCTTGCTCCCGGTGATCCACTTCTGCGACGCGTTGTCGTAGAGGGTGTCCTGCGTGCCGTAGAGCAGCATCTCGAAGCCCTGCATGGACGACGCCTCGCCGACGCCCTTGCCGGCGTAGACGTTCAGCGGGATGACGCCGGGCACCTTCGCCTTGACGGTGCGGGCCGCGGCGAGGATCTCGTCCCAGTTCTTCGGCTGCCAGTCCGCCGGCAGGCCGGCCTGGGCGAGGAGGTTCTTGTTGAACCAGATCCCGCGGGTGTCGGTGCCGTCCGGGATCCCGTACGTCTTGCCGTCGAGCGCCTTGCCGGCGCTCTGCGCGGTCTTGGTGAAGTTCGCCCAGTCCGACCAGCCGGCGATGCGGTCGTCGAGCGGGCGCAGGAAGCCGGCCTTGATGTCGGAGTTGATCTGGAACGTGTCCTCGTAGACCAGGTCGGGCGACGTGCGGGTCGAGCGCATGGCCAGCTGCAGCTTCGTCGGGTACTCCGCCTCGCCGGCGAGCACCGGCTGCAGGTCGACGGTCACCCCGGGGTGGCTCTTCTCGAACTCCGCCTTGACCTTGGTCAGGAAGTTCTTCTGCACCTCGGAGGCGCCGAACTGCCGGTAGCTGACCGTGATCTTCGACGTGTCGCCGGGGGCGGCGGCACCGCCACCGCCGGATCCGCCGCCGCACGCGGCGATCGTCGCCATCGCGACGACGGCCGTCGCGGCGGCCAGGATCCGCCGGGAGGCTGACGTCGTTGTCTGCCGTGCCATCTGTGTTCCTCTCGTCAGGCTCGCTCGAAGCGCAGGGTGAGGATCTGGAAGGGGCGCAGCGCCACCTCGACGCCGCCGTCGACGAGCTCCGGGGGCTCCTCGTCGAACGGCCGCTCCAGCAGGTCGGTCACCGCGACCGACGCCGCCGCGAAGCCGAGCGCGAGCCGAGCCTTCGCCCGCGCGCCGTGGGCCTCGTACACGCGGACGACGACGTCCCCGGACGCGTCGTCGGCGAGCTTCACCGCCGAGACGACGACGCCGTCGTGGCTGGAGCTGACCAGCGGGACGACCGCGCCCGAGCCGGGCACCCGCCGCTCGGGCAGGTTGATGCGGAAGCCCTCGCGGGTCGCGCCGCCGACGTCGACGCCCGGCACCAGCGCGTACCGCAGCACGTGCTCGCCCTGGTCGGTCTCCGGGTCGGGGTAGCGCGGGGCCCGCAGCAGCGACAGCCGCACCGTGGTCGTGGTGCCGCCGTCGGGGCGGATCGCGCGCGCGACGTCGTGGCCGTACGTCGCGTCGTTGACGACGGCCACGCCGTACCCCGGCTCGGCGACGTGCAGGAACCGGTGCGCGCAGATCTCGAAGCGCGCCATGTCCCAGCTGGTGTTCTCGTGGGTGGGCCGGTGCAGGTGCCCGAACTGGGTCTCCGCCGTGGAGCGGTCGGCCCGCACGTCCAGCGGGAACGCCGCCTTGAGGAACGTCTCGGTCTCGTGCCAGTCGATCTCGGCGGTGCAGTCGACGCGCGGCGAGCCGGGGGAGAGGGTGATCGTCTGCACCGCGGTGGACGAGCCGAACGAGCGGCGCACCCGCACGCCGGCGGCCCCGTCGACCGCCACCTGCTCGATGCCGTCGACCTGGTCGAGGTCGGTGACGACCCGCCGGTACGTGTGGTCGACGTCCCAGGCGTCCCAGTGCGCCGGCAGGTCGGGGTGGATCTGCAGCAGGTTGCCGGCCGTGCCGGGCGCGATCGCCTCCCGCCCGGAACCCGCGTCGACGACGGAGACCAGCAGGCCGCGCTCGTCGACCCGGGCCGTGACCAGCCCGTTGTCGAGCACGTACCCGCCGCCGTCGGCGGCGACGGTCACCGGGTCGGTGGCCGCGGCCGGGGCAGCGGCGCCGGCGGCCACACCGGACCGCTCGTGCGGGGCTGCGTTGAAGACGAGCTCGCCGTCGCCGTCACCCGCCAGTGCCTGCTGCGCGGCGGCGATGATCGCCTCCAGCTCGCCGAACAGGCGCTGGTAGGTCTTGCGGCTCTCGCGGTGCACCCAGGCGATGGAGCTGCCCGGCAGGATGTCGTGGAACTGGTGCAGCAGCACCGTCTTCCAGATCTGGTCCAGCTCGGCGTACGGGTACGGGTGCCCGGCGTGGACGGCGGCGGTGGCGCTCCACAGCTCGGCCTCCCGCAGCAGGCTCTCGCTGCGCCGGTTGCCCTGCTTGTTCTTCGCCTGGCTGGTGTAGGTGCCCCGGTGCAGCTCGAGGTACATCTCGCCGACCCACACCGGCGCCTTCGGGTACTCCGCCAGCGCCTTCTCGAAGAACTGCGCGGGCGGCTCGATCTCCACCCGGGCCGAGCCCTCCAGGTTCTCCAGCCGGGCGGCCCGGCCCAGCATCTCCCGGGTGGGCCCACCGCCGCCGTCGCCCCAGCCGAACGGGACGATCGAGCGGTTGGCGCGGCCCTTGTCGGCGAAGTTGCGGACGAGCCTGCCCATCTCGTTGCCGGTGAACGCGGCGTTGTAGGTGTCGACGGGCGGGAAGTGCGTGAACACGCGGCTGCCGTCGAGCCCCTCCCACCAGAACGTGTGGTGCGGGAACGTGTTGAACTGGCTCCAGCACATCTTCTGCGTGAAGAACCACTTCGACCGCGACAGGTGCACCAGCTGCGGGAACGCCGCGGTGTAGCCGAACGAGTCCGGCAGCCAGATCTCCTCGGTCTCGATGCCGAGCTCCTCGAGGAAGAAGCGCTTGCCGTGGACGAGCTGGCGGGCCAGCGCCTCGCTGCCGGGCATGTTGGTGTCGGACTCCACCCACATGCCGCCGACGGGCACGAGCTGCCCGTTCGCCGTCTTCTCCTTCATCCGCTCCCACAGGTCGGGGCGGTGGTCGCGCATCCACTCCCACTGCTGCGCCGACGACATCGCGAACACGAGCTCGGGGTGGTCGTCCATCAGCGCGGTGACGTTCGCGATCGTGCGACCGACCTTGCGGACGGTCTCGCGCAGCGGCCACAGCCAGGCCGAGTCGATGTGCGCGTGCCCGACGGCGCTCACGCGGTGCGCGCTGGCCACGGCGGGGGCGGAGAGCGCGGGGGCGAGCACGGCACGGGCCGCGGCGGCCGTTGCGGGCACGTCCTGCAGGTCGAGGGTGCCGTCGAGGGCGTCCTCGAGCGCGCGCAGGATGTTCCAGCGCCGCGGGTCCTCGAACGCCAGCTCGTGCATCACGCCGTGCAGCACCTCGACGTCGTGGACGAGCTCCCAGACCTCCTGGTCGAAGGTGGCCAGCTCGATGCGCCGGACCCGGTAGAGCGGCTCGTCGCCCGCGGTCTCGACGTCGCCGAGCAGGGTCGGCTGGTTGTGCGACACATTCGGGTTGGCGGCGGCCTCGACGTACAGGTCGATGGTCTCGCCGCCCTCGGCCTTGTCGGCGATGCGCACCCACGTGTTCGCGGGGTTCAGGCCCTTGACCGCGGTGCCGTCGGGCCGGTGCACCAGGCCCTCCGCGGAGAAGCCGGCCTGCCCCTGGGCGAACCCGAGGTCGATCACGGCCTCGACGGCCTTGCCGGCCCACTCCGCCGGCACGGTGCCGGTGACGTGGAACCAGCTGGTGCTCCACGCCGGGCCCCACGGCTCGTTCCCCTCGAGGGGGCGGTAGGTCGCCGCGATGCCCTCGGCGGCCGGGACGGGTTCGCCGGGCGCGTGCCAGACCTCCGTGTGCAGGGGCGCGGTCTCGCCGTAGACCGCGGGGCGGACGCGCTCCCGCAGGATCCGGTCGATGCGGGCTTCGACCAGTAGCCGGTCGTCGTGCATGCGGGCTCCTCGTCGGGCCAGGGTTCAGCATTGAGCTGGTCGGACAGGCACGGGCGACGTTAGATTCAATGCTTTAATGCGTCAATGGTCGTTCTCCGTGACCGGCCGTGCAACCTGAGTGAGCGGGAGGAGGCGCCATGGAGCCGCCGCGCGGGGTGTCGCTCTTCGCCTGGGTCAAGCAGGAGCTGCTGGACTCGATCGCGCGCGGCGAGTTCACCGCCGACCAGCCGTTCGTCACGCAGCGGGAGATCGTCGAGCGGTTCGGGGTCTCCACCACGACCGCTGTCCGCGCGCTGAACGAGCTCGTCGCGGAAGGGGTGGTGGTGCGCAGGCGCGGCCGCGGCACGTTCGTCGCGCCGCGCCCGATGCCCGCCCGGGCGCCGTCCGGGGTCGGCCGCACCATCGCCTACGTCAGCCCCGATCCCGGCAGCGGCCACGAGTCCGTGCTGCTCGCCGGGCTGTCCGGGCAATGCGGCGAGCTCGGCCTCCGCGTCACCATCGAGCACACCCGCGACGTCGACCACGAGACGCAGGTCCTGCGCGCGCTCACGTCCGGGGCGCAGCCGGTGGACGGCGTCGTGTTCTTCCCGCGGGAGCGGTCCCTCGCCGCCGGGGTGGTGGAGGAGCTGCGCCGCGCCGGGCTGCCCGTCGTGCTGGTGGACCGGTACTTCCCCGGCACCCCGACCGACGCCGTGCTCTTCGACGACGAGGCAGTCGGCCACGACGTGACCGTCGCGATGATCGAGCGCGGGCACACCGGACTCGCCGTGCTGTGGAGCGAGGTGGAGGTCACCAGCGTCCGCGACCGGCTGGCCGGGCACCGCCGCGCCCTGCGCGAGCACGGCCTGGCCGAGCTGCCGGAGTGGTCGGCGCTGCGCACCTACAGCCGGCTGGGCCCGGACGCCCGCCAGGAGCGGCTGCTGGACTGGCTCCGCTCCGAGACCCGGCCGACGGCGTTGATCGGCGGCAACGCCCCGACGGTCGCGATGGTCGTGCACGACCTGCTCGGGCTGCAGACGGGCTTCCCCGGTGCGCTGGAGATCGCCAGCATGGACCAGTCGCTGCCCTTCGACGCGTCCTCGCCGCTCACCGCCGTCGCGGCCGGGCTGCCGACCCGGGCCATGGGGCAGGAGGCGGGCCGGCTCGTGGCGGCACGGCTGGACGGCGACACCTCCCCGCCCCGGCACGTCGTGCTGGCGGCCGAGCTGCAGGTGCCCGACCGCGGCCACAACACCCTCGGCGTGATCGGGGCTGCCACCAGCTGAGGGCAGCCGGTTACAACACTTGTGGTGAAAAATACCACAGGCGTAGTATGACGTCGTGGCGAACCGACGTGAAGCGCTGCTCGACGCGGGCGTCCGCGTGCTGGGCGGCCACGGGATGCGCGCGCTGACGCACCGCGCCGTCGACGCCGAGGCGGGCCTCCCGGCCGGCGCGACCGCGAACTACTTCCCGAGCCGGGAGCGGCTGCTCGAGGCGATCGTCGAGTGGGTCTCGGAGCGGGAGCGCGCCAACTTCGACGAACTCGCGAGGTCGACGTGCCCGACGACACCGGCGGAACTGGCCAGGGTCGTCGCCGCGGCCGTCCGCGGCGCGGCCGGTGCGCACCGGCACCTGACGCTCGCCCGGTACGCGATCCTCGTCGAGGCCGGGCACAACACCGCCATCCGTCGGCGCGTCGCCGAGACCGGCGACACGGTCGGCGCCTGGTTCGCGGCCTGGATGCGGCTCATCGGCTCCCGCGATCCCGACCACCTGCACCTGGTGGGCGACTACGTCACCGGGCTGGTCCTGCACCAGCTCGCCATGCCGGACCCGACGTTCGACCCCACCGACAAGATCACCACCTTGCTGGAGTCCCTCGTCGAGCCGGCCCGTAGCGGCGCGCCATGAGCAGCCGCGACATCGGAGGGAGCGGCCGGATGGATCGCACCGAGGCCTGGACGGCGATCGACGCCCATCGGCGGGAGATCGTCGCGCTGCTGGAGAGCCTGTCGGCCGAGGAATGGCAGCAGCCGTCACTCTGCGCCGGCTGGACCGTGCGGCAGGCTGCCGCGCACGTCGCCCTGCAGAACACCCCCTGGACGCAGCTGCCCCGCGCGCTGGTCGACGTCGCCCGCCACGGCGGGATGAACGGAGCGATCCACGCCGTGGCGTGCCGCCACGCGGAACTGCCCGTCAACGTCCTCGTCGACGAGATCCGGGACCGCATCGGCGTCTGGCAGGCGCTGCCGTCGGTGACCTACCACGAGACCGCGATCGACTACCTCGTGCACGGCCAGGACATGGCCCTGCCGCTCGGGCGCGCCCTCCCGATGCCGGGGCGGCTCGCGGCGCTCGCGGCGGACCGGGTGTGGTCGAGCGGGCGGATGTTCCACGCGCGGCGCAGGTACGCCGGCTACCGGTTCGTGGCCGACGACGTGGACTGGGCCGTCGGGGAGGGCCGTGAGGTCCGCGGCCCGATCGGCGCCCTGCTCCTGCTCCTCACGGGCCGCGTCGCCGCGCTCCCGGAGCTGACGGGACCCGGGGCGGCCGCGCTGCGCGCCCGTCCGACGTCGCCGGCCTGAGGAGATGCTCCCCACCGCGCCTCGCACGGCCCTCCTCGGCGCCGCCGCCGTCGAGGACGCCCACTTCGCCGAGCTCGTCGCCGCCCAGCTCGGCGAACCCCGGGTGGTGGTCCTGACCTGCGCGGTCGCCACCCATCCGTACGACCGACCGGCGATCACGACGGCGGCTCGCCACCTCGTCACCGGCACCGCCGAGACCCTCGACGGTCGAGTGGTCGAGTTCGGCTTCTTCGTCAAGGTCGTCCACGCGTACCGGCGCTCGCCGCTGCGGTTCGCGGTGCCCGCGCACCTTCGGGAACGAGCTGCCGAGCTGGTGCCGTGGCGCACCGAACCGGACCTGTACCGCTCCGAGCTCCGCCACCGCCTGCCACGCGGCCTCGCGATGCCGCGCCCGCTCGCCGTCCACGACCTCGACGACGAGTCGGCCGCGCTGTGGCTGGAGCGGGTCCCGACCCGCCCGCAGCGGTGGGACGTCGCCCGCCACGCGCGGGCCGCCCACCTCATGGGACGGTTCGCGGCGTCCCCTGCCGTGGCGGCGCTGGTCACCGCGGTCCACGGCGCCCGCACCCCGCGCGTCTACGCCGACGGCTGGTTGGCCGGTGTCGTGCAGCCGGCGTTCTCCGCGGCCGACCTGTGGGCGCACCCCCTCGTCCGGGACGCGTTCGACTCCTCGCTCCGGCGCCGGATCGACGCGGCGTTCGAGGCCCTGCCGGCGCTGCTCGACGAGCTCGACGAGGCGCCCGTCGCGTCGGCGCACGGTGACGCCTGCCCGGCCAACCTGCTGGTCGCCACCGATCGTGCGGACCTCGTCATGGTGGACCTCGGCTTCTGCGGCCGGGCCCCGCTCGGCACCGATCTGGGGCAGCTCGTGCTCGGCGAGGTGGCGGCCGGACACCGACCCGTCGCCGAGCTGCCCGCGCTGGAGACGGCGTGCCTGGACGCCTACGCGGCCGGCGTCGCCGCCGAGGCCGGTGCCGTGGACGCAGCCCGCCTGGAGCGCATCCACGCCGTCCTGATGACGATCTTCGCGGCGCTGCCGGCGGTGCCGGTGGAGCACCTCGACGACGAGCCGACCCCGGCGCTCCGCGCGCGCGTCCGCGGCAGGGCGTCGGTGGCCCGCTTCGTGCTGGACCGGCTCCACCGCACGCGCAGGTACGGTGCCGGACGTAGCCACGTTGGGCCGGATGCGTGATTGCCACCTGATCGGGTGCATGGTGGCGCCGCGCAGCGGGTACACCCGGTCATGGCAGGTGAGCACGACGCTGGCGACGTCCCCGACGGTGGGGTCGGTGAAGCAGGACCCGTGTCCCGGCAGGCAGCCGACGACGTCGCGCAGGTGATGCGCGGGAAGCGCTGGCTGCAGCGGGTCGTCGAGCTCGCCGACGCGGTCGCCCCGATGGCCGTCGAGCCGGGCGCCGGGTCGAACCCTGCTTCCAGGGCTTCCTGACCGCACGCCGCCCGTGTGAACAGCGTCACACCGGCCAACCTCTCCCTCTGCTGCGCGATCGATACCGGTGTCGCCGTCGCAGCCGGTGAGGGGAGGGCTGCGGCGGCGACGCGCCGGTACGGTCCGGCCATGGGTGACGACCGACGTGATCCGCGGGTGGACGAGTACATCGACGCGCTGCTGCCCTGGCAACAGGCGATCTGCCGGGAGGTCCGCGAGCTGGTGCTCGCCGCGGACCCCGAGGTGACCGAGACGATCAAGCGCACGGTGCAGCCGTACTTCGTCTGCCACGGCAACGTCGCGGCGCTGCTCGCGACGAAGAAGCACGTCAACGTCTTCCTCTACGACGGCGCGATCGTCCCCGACCCGCACGGGATCATCACGGCCGGGCACGACAACGCCACCGCGCGCACGGTCGCCGTGCAGCCGGGCGGCACCGTGCCGGCCGCGCCGCTGCAGCAGATGTTCCGCGACATCATCGCCAACAACCGGGCCGGCGGCTGGCGGAAGATCAAGAAGGCGGCCGCCGGCCCCTGAGGGCGGAACCGGGTCGCCGCGCGGCATACGCTGTGCAGGTGACGGCGCAGCCGGCACCGGAGGGGGTGCCCGACCTGGTGGCGCCGATGCACGTCTCGGCCGGGTCGGGTCAGCCACCGGTCGGGCCGGACTGGGTCGTGGAGCTCGCCTGGACCGGGCACCGCTGCATCGCCTACGTCGATCCGGCCCGCGAGGCGGGGCGCCGGGTCCGCCTGATGTCCGCCAAGGACGTCTCCATGACGGCGGCGTACCCCGAGCTGGCGGCCCCGCTGGAGCGGCATTGCCCGCCCGGCGGCATGGTCCTCGACGGCACCGTCGTCGCGCGCGGCGAGGAGCACGCCCCCCGCGCTCGCCGGCTGGCCCGGCGCAGCGGCCGGCACAAGCCGAGCGAGGCGCACATCCGGCGGGTACCCGTCGACTTCCAGGTGGCCGACCTGCTGTGGCTCGACGGGCACAGCACGGTGGAGCTGCCCTACCGGGACCGCCGGGCCCTCCTGGACGGCCTGGGCTTCGACACCGCCCCGGTCTGGAGCACGTCGCCGTTGCCGCTGTCGGAGCTCGACACGATGCTGCGGATCGCCGACGCGAAGGGCGTCGACGCGCTGCACGCCCGGCACCTCGGTGCCCGCTACCGGCCGGGCGGCCGCTCCCCGCTGTGGGTGAAGGTGCCGGTGCCGCGCGTGCGCCAGGTCGTGGTGGGCGGGTGGACGCCCACCGACGTGCACCGCCCGGACACGATCGCGAGCCTGCTGCTGGGCGTGCCGGACGGAGCGGGCGGCCTGCGCTACGTCGGCCGCGTCGGGGTGACGGGCGAGCACCGCAGGCGGATGTCGGCCCTGGTGCAGCTGCGCAGGCCGCTGTCGCCGTTCTCGGGGGCCGTGCCGAACGAGGTGGCCCGGCACGCCGTCTGGGTGGCGCCGGAGCTGGTCGGCAGCGTCGAGTTCACCGGCTTCAGCGCGGGCGGGCGACTGCGGCTGCCGCGCTGGTTGGGGCTGGTCGATCCGGCCGAGCGGCTCGACCCGGCGGACCTGCGCGACCGCGGTGAGGCCGGCGACACCGGGCGCTGGGCGCGACCCGAGTCGGTGCCGCGGGCCGAGCCGGAACCCGCGCCGGCGCCGACCGAGGCGCCGCCCGAGCCCGAGCCGGTCGCCGACCCGGGTCCGCCCACGCAGCCGGTCGATCCACCGGTCGAGTCCTCGCGGCGGCTGGAGCAGCACTTCGTCTACAACGCGCTCAACACGATCGCCGCGCTCATCCGCACCGATCCCGGCCGGGCCCGCGAGCTGCTGTTCGGGTTCGCCGACCTGTCCCGCGCCGCCGACCAGCCCGGCGACGCCTGGACTCGCCTCGGCACCGAGCTCGACGCCGTCCGCGGCTACCTCGCGCTGGAGCAGGCCCGGTTCGGCGCCCGCCTGCGCGTCGAGATCGACGTGCCGCAGCACCTGCACGGGCTGTCCGTGAGCCCCATGGCGCTGATCTCGGCCGTGCGGGACGCGGTGCAGCGCGACATCGAGCCGCTGCCCGAGGGTGGGGTGCTGAGCGTGCGCGCCGATCCCGTCGAGGCGGGGGAGCGCTGCGAGGTGCACGTCCAGGGCGGGGAAGGCGCGGCGGTGGCAGTCGTCGCGCAGCCGCTCGACCTGTCTGTGTGACCGTTCCACCATGGTCGGTACCGTGCGCGCATGCTCGGGCTGCCCGACGGTACGCGTGCGTGCCTCTTCGACCTCGACGGCGTCCTCACCGACACGGCCAGTGTCCATGCGGCGGCCTGGAAGCAGATGTTCGACGACTACCTGCGGATGCGTGCGGAGCGGGACGGCACCGAGTTCCGCCCTTTCGACGTGAAGAGCGACTACGGGCCGTACGTCGACGGCAAGCCGCGCCTGGAGGGGACGGACTCGTTCCTGCGGTCGCGCGGCATCGAGCTGCCCCGCGGCGGCCCGGACGACGCCCCGGACGCCGAGACGCTGACCGCCCTGTCCACGAAGAAGAACGACCTGGTCCAAGAGAAGATCAGGACGGTCGGCGTGGACGTCTACCCCGGCTCGGTCGCGTACCTGCAGGCGGTGAAGGCGGCCGGCATCGCGACGGCGGTGGTGTCGTCGTCGGCGAACGCGGCGCAGGTGCTCGACGTTGCCGATCTCGCGCAGTACATCGACACCAGGGTCGACGGGGTCACCGCGAAGGAACGGGGGCTGACGGGCAAACCGGCGCCTGACACGTTCCTCGCCGCGGCCGCCGACCTCGGCGTCGACAAGGAGGCGGCGGTGGTGTTCGAGGACGCGCTGGCCGGTGTGGAGGCCGGCCGGGCGGGTGGCTTCGGCTTCGTGGTCGGTGTCGACCGGCTCGGGCAGGCCGACGCACTGCGCGAGCACGGCGCCACCGTGGTCGTCTCGGACCTCGCGGATCTGCTGGAGGAGAGATGAGTCCGGACCCGCGACCGTTCCTGGTCGAGCCGTGGCAGGTGCGCGAGCCGCGGCTGGACCTGGCCGCGCTCGGGCAGGCCGAGTCGGTGTTCGCCCTGTCCAACGGGCACATCGGGCTGCGCGGCAACCTCGACGAGGGCGAGCCGCACGCCACGCCGGGCACGTACCTGAACTCGTTCTACGAGAAGCGGCCGCTGCCGTACGCCGAGGGCGGGTACGGGTATCCCGAGTCCGGTCAGACGATCATCAACGTCACCAACGGCAAGCTGATCCGGCTGCTGGTGGAGGACGAGCCGTTCGACCTGCGCTACGGGCAGGTGCGCCACCACGTGCGGACGCTCGACCTGCGTGCGGGCACGTTGACGCGCGAGGTGGAGTGGGTCTCGCCGGCCGGGCGGGCGGTGAAGGTGCGCAGCGTGCGGATGGTGTCGCTGACGCAGCGCGCGATCGCCGCGATCCGCTACGAGGTCGAGGTGCTCGACGAGCCGGCACTGCTGGTCGTGCAGAGCGAGCTCGTCGCCAACGAGCAGCTGCCGGCGAAGACGGGCGGCGACCCGCGGGTGGAGGCGGCGCTGACCGATCCGCTGGTTGCGGAGTTCCACCGGGCCGGCGAGACCAGCGCGACCCTGATCCACAGCACCCGCCAGTCCGGGCTGCGGATGGCCGCCGCGATGGACCACGAGGTGCGCGGGCCGAAGGGCACGCAGATCTCCACCGAGGCGTTCGAGGACATCGCCCGCACCACCGTGATCACCCGGCTCGAACCGGGCACCACGCTGGCCGTCGTCAAGTACCTCGGGTACGGCTGGTCCTCGCAGCGCTCCCAGCCCGCGCTGTACGACCAGGTGCGCGCCGCGATCGCCGCCGCCCGCTACACCGGCTGGGACGGGCTCCTCACCGAGCAGCACGAGTACCTCGACGAGTTCTGGACGACCGCCGACATCGAGCTCGACGGCGACGCGGAGCTGCAGCAGGCCGTCCGGGTCGCGATCTTCCACGTCCTGCAGGCGACGGCGCGGGCCGAGCGCCGCGCGATCGGCGCGAAGGGGCTGACCGGCGAGGGCTACGACGGGCACACGTTCTGGGACACCGAGACGTTCAGCCTGCCGATGATGTCGTTCCTGGTGCCGGAGGCGGCGGCGGACGCGCTGCGCTGGCGGCAGTCGATCCTGCCGCTGGCCAGGGAACGCGCCGAGCAGCTGGGCCTCCAGGGCGCCGCCTTCCCGTGGCGGACCATCCGGGGCCACGAGTGCTCCGGGTACTGGCCGGCGGGCACGGCCGCGTTCCACATCAACGCCGACATCGCCGACGCCGTGCGCCGGCACGTCGCCGCCACCGGGGACAAGGTCTTCGAGCGCGAGGTCGGGCTGGAGATCCTCGTCGAGACGGCCCGGTTCTGGCGGTCGCTCGGCCACCACGACGCGTCGGGCGAGTTCCGCATCGACGGCGTCACCGGGCCCGACGAGTACACCGCGATCGTCGACAACAACGTCTACACGAACCTGATGGCGCAGCTGAACCTGCGCGTCGCCGCCGACGTCGCCGGCCGGCACTCGCGGGCGGCGCACCGGCTGGGCGTCAACGCCGAGGAGATGGCGAGCTGGCGCGACGCCGCCAAGGCCATGCGCATCCCGTTCGACGACGTGCTCGGCGTGCACCCGCAGGCGGAGGGCTTCACCCACCACCAGCAGTGGGACTTCGAGGGCACGCCCCCGGAGAAGTACCCGCTGCTGCTGAACTTCCCGTACTTCGACCTGTACCGGAAGCAGGTCGTGAAGCAGGCCGACCTGGTGCTGGCGATGCAGCTGCGGCCCGACGCGTTCACCGACGAGCAGATGCGCCGCAACTTCGCCTACTACGAGGCCGTCACGGTGCGGGACTCGTCGCTGTCGGCGTGCACCCAGGCGGTGGTCGCGGCCTGGACGGGGCACCTCGACCTCGCCTACGACTACCTGGCCGAGTCGGCGCTGATCGACCTCAACGACCTCGCCGGCAACTCCGATCACGGCGTCCACATCGCGTCGATGGCCGGCACCTGGACGGCGCTCGTCACCGGGTTCGGCGGAATGCGCTGCGACAACGGTGGCATCGCGTTCGCGCCGCGGCTGCCGGCCGCGCTGACCCGGATCTCGTTCGGGCTGTGCTGGCACGGCCGCCGGCTGCGCGTCACGCTGACGCCGGAGGAGGCGGAGTACCGGCTGGTCGACGGCCCGCCGATGCGGCTGGCGCACCACGGCGAGCCGGTCGCGCTCGCCGCGGAGCCGGTGGTGCTGCCGATCCCGCCGGCCATGCCGGTCGACCCGGTGGAGCAGCCCTACGGCCGGGCACCGCGCGCGCGGCACCCCGGAAGCTGACCGTGGGGAGCCCCGTCGAGAACGGTCGCCAGGAGGGGCCGCTGCAGCGGGCCGACCGGAACCTCATCGAGCTGCTCCAGGAGCTGCGCGTCGCGCAGACCGGGGTGCAGATCCTGTTCGCGTTCCTCCTGTCGCTGTCGTTCACCGACCGCTTCTCCGCGCTCGACGACGCGCAGCGCGTCATGTGGGTGGTGACGCTGCTGCTCTCCGTCGTGACCACCGGGCTGATGATCGCCCCGGCCGCGGTGCACCGGCGCACCTTCGCCCGCGGCCGCAAGGCCGAGACGGTCGCGCTGGGGCAGCGGCTGTTCACGTACGGGCTGGGCACCCTCGCCCTGACCCTGGCCGGTGCGGTGCTGCTGGTCCTCGACGTCGTCGTCGGGCGGACCTTCGGCATCGTCGTCGGCGCTGGCACGGCGCTGGTGCTGGGCGGGCTGTGGTTCGTGCTGCCGCTGCGCCTGCTGCGCGGCGCGGCACCTGCTCAGTAGCGCATCGGCCGCGTACTGACGAACGTCCAGGCGTGCGCCACCCGCCCGTCGCGGACGGCCAGCACGTCGATGCCGCCCGCGACCGCCCGGCCGTCGACCACGCCCTGCCAGAGCAGCGCCGCCGTGCCGCGCGCGACGTCCAGCACGGGCTCGCGGTGCGGGACGAGCGTCAGCCCGGTGCGGGTGGACCGGAACCGCTGCGCGTAGGCGGCCATCGCCTCCGGGCCGCGGACCTCGTCGGCACCGTCGGGGTTCCTGGCCAGCCAGATCGACGCGTCCGGGGTGACGACGTCGGCGGGGCGGGAGGTGTCGCCGTTCCACAGCGGGGTCCAGCCGGCGACCGCTGCGGCGAGGTCGGCGCGCGTGGCGCCGCCGGCCCCGGCGATGTCGGGGGTGGGGGCGCGCCGCTCTCCCACGATCGTCCAGTTGTCGGCGACGAGGCCGTCGCGCAGCACGCAGACGTCGGCACCGGTGAGGACGGTGCCGTCGCGCAGCGTGGCGTCCCACGTGTAGGCGAGCCGGTCGGCGCCGTCGATCACGAGCGTGCGCGGCGCGAACCGGATGCCGCGCTCCTGCTGGTAGGCGGCGACGAACTGCTGGGTGGCGCCCGGGCCGACGACGTCGTCCAGGCCGGCTCGGGTGCCGGCCCACTGCCGGCCGTCGGGGGCGATGAGGTCGTGGGCGAGTGCGGCGTCGTCGCTCCACATCGCGCACCAGGTGTCGGGGATCTTCTCCGGGTCGGTCATGGGCACAGCCTCGGACCCGTCGGCGACACCGTCCTGTCGGTGTTTCGACCCGGTTTCTCAGTCGTGCAGCGGGCGGGCCCCGATCCGGCGCAGTTCCGGCGCCAGGTCCACCTCCCGCTGCGGCACGGGTTCCGCGGTCGCGCACGCGGCGACGATGCGGTCGAGGCGGAACGCGCGCACGGCCGTTCGCAGCCGGCACCACCCGAGCACGTACCAGCCCTCCGTGCCCCACAGCACCCCGAGCGGCTCCACGGTGCGGCGGCTCTCCTGGCCGGCGCGATCGACGTAGGTGACGTCCAGCACGCGACCGGCGACGACGGCGTCGGTGATCTGGTCGGCAGCCGGGGAGGTGGGCCCGTGCGGGGCCTGCGCGTCCAGCCGGAACACCTGACCGGTGAGTCGGCCCTCGGTGCGCCGCACGTCGGCGGGGAGCGTGGCGAGCACCTTCTGCGCGGCCGAGCGGGCGGCCCGGTCGAACGGCGAGCCCGCCGCGGTGCGCAGCGCCACCGAGATCGCGAGCGCCTCGGCGGCCGTCAGGGCCAGCGGCGGCAGGGTGCGGTCGCGGTCGAGCGCGTACCCGCCGGTGCGGCCCGGCTCCGCCCAGATCGGCACGCCGGACTGGCGCAGGGCGTCCAGGTCGCGCTCCACCGTCCGGATGCTGACCTCGAACCGGTCGGCCAGCCAGCGCGCGCTGCGCGGCCGGGGCGCCACCGCCCGGAGCTCCTCGACCAGCGCGTACAGCCGATCGGTCCGGTTCACGGTCGACAGGCTACGGACCCATCGCGCCGCGGCCTCCGCGTACCGCTGGTAAGTTGGTCAGTCTGCTTCCTGGAGCGACGGCGTGAAGGTGACCTGCCGGTGTCGAACCGCACTACCCCGACCACACCCGACACGGACGACGGGATCGAGCACGAGCGCGGCTACGTCGAGATGCTGTACCGCCATCTCGACGACCGCCGCGCCGAGACCGCCCGCCGGCTGGAGTCGGTCCTGCACGACGAGACGGTCGGCACGCCGCAGGCGTTGACCGAGCGCGACGCCGCGGCCGCCATGTACACCGACCGGCTCGCCGCGCTGCGCGCCGCCGAGCACGGCCTGGTGTTCGGCCGCCTCGACACCGACGAGGGCGAGCGCCGCTACATCGGCCGGCTGGGCATGCTCGACGAGCAGAACGAGTACGAGCCGATCCTCATGGACTGGCGGGCGCCCGCGGCGCGCCCGTTCTACACGGCCACCGCCGCGTCGCCGGAGGGGATCCGGCGCCGCAGGCACCTGCGAACCCGCCGCCGCGAGCTGCTCGCCGTCGACGACGAGGTGCTCGACCTCGACGACCCGACGGCCGCCAACTCCTCGCGCAGCGGCCTGACCAGCGAGGCCGCGCTGCTGGCTGCAGTCGGGGCGAGCCGCACGGGGCGCATGGCCGACATCGTCGCCACGATCCAGTCCGAGCAGGACGCGATCATCCGCTCGAAGCCGTCCGGCGTGCTGGTGGTGCAGGGCGGTCCGGGCACCGGCAAGACGGCGGTGGCGCTGCACCGAGCCGCCTACCTGCTCTACACGCACCGCGACCGGCTGGCCCGCCGCGGCGTGCTCGTCGTCGGCCCGAACCCGACGTTCCTGCGCTACATCGGCCAGGTCCTGCCGTCGCTGGGCGAGACCAGCGTGGTGCTGGGCACCGTCGGGCAGCTGTTCCCGGGTCTGGACGCGCGGCGCGCCGAGCCCGTCGCCGTGTCCGAGGTGAAGGGCCGGATCGAGATGGCCGCGGTCATCGCGGCCGCGGTGCGCGACCGCCAGCAGCTGCCGCGCAAGCCGATCCGGCTCGTCGTCGAGCAGCAGGAGGTGCGCCTCGACCGCGACGTCGTCGGCGCCGCGCGCACCCGCGCCCGGCGCTCGCGCAAGCCGCACAACGAGGCCCGGCGGATCTTCCGCAAGGAGGCGATCCGGCTGCTCGCCGAGCAGGTGGCGCGCAGCATCGCCGGTGCCGCCGGCACCCGCGGCCTGCTGGACGCCGGTGATCTCTCCGACATCCGCGACGAGCTGGGCGAGAGCCCGGAGCTGGCCCGCGAGCTGGACGCGCTGTGGCCGACGCTGTCGGCGCAGGAGCTGCTCACCGACCTGTTCGCCGACGAGCGCAGGCTGAACTCCGTCGCCCGCCGGCTGCCGGCGCAGGACCGGGCGCTGCTGCTGCGCCCGAAGCCCGCTCCGGACGCCGATCCGAGCACGGTCTGGTCGCCCGCCGACGTCCCGCTCCTGGACGAGGCCGCCGAGCTGCTGGGCGACGACGGTTCCGAGGCGGCCGCGCGGGAGGCCGAGGCGCTGCGCGAGGAGATCAGCTACGCGCAGGGCGTGCTGGACGTCCTCGACCTGGAGGAGGACCTCGACCCCGAGCTGCTCCGCGCCACCGACGTCGTCGACGCCGACCGGCTGGCCCAGCGCCAGGCCGTCCGGCGCTGGGACTCGACGGCCGACCGGGCCGCCGCCGACCGGGAGTGGACCTACGGCCACGTGATCGTCGACGAGGCGCAGGAGCTGTCGCCGATGGCGTGGCGGCTGGTGATGCGCCGCTGCCCGAGCCGGTCGATGACGATCGTGGGCGACATCGCGCAGACCGGTGACCTGTCCGGCTCGTCGTCGTGGCAGGAAGCGCTCGGCCCGTACGTGGCCAACCGGTGGCGGCTCGAACAGCTCACCGTCAACTACCGCACGCCGGCCGAGATCGCCGCCGTCGCCGACGACGTGCTCGCCGTGATCGAGCCGGGGCTGGCGGCGCCGCGGTCCGTGCGCAGCACCGGGGTGCCACCGCGGGCGGTCGCCGTCGACGCCGGCACCCTGGAGGACGCCGTCGCGAAGATCGTGATGGAGGAGTCGGCGGAGGTGGGGGAGGGACGCACCGCCGTGCTCGCCCCGCTGGCGCGCGTCGAGGCGTTGCACGAGCGGATCGTCGGTGCCCCGGAAGGCGGCGAGGTCGACCTGGAGGCCCCGGTCGTGGTGCTGCCCATCAGCGCGGCGAAGGGCCTGGAGTTCGACGCGGTCGTGCTCGTCGAGCCGGCGGAGGTCCTCGCGGAGAGCCCGCGGGGCGCCAACGACCTGTACGTGGCGCTCACCCGATCGACCCAGCGCATGGCCGTCGTGCACGCCGAACCGCTGCCGGCGATGCTGCACCGCCTGTCCTGATCAGGCCCGCCGTTCGATGAGAGCGGCGAGCCCGTCCAGGGTGCGGGCGAGGCCGAACGCGAAGGCGCGCTCCGCCGAGTACGCGGCCTGCTGGTGCTCCCCGGCGGCGGCGCCGACCCGCGCCGCGAGGGGGACTGCGGACGGGTCGAGGTAGCCGGCCAGCCGGGGCCCGGCGTGCGCCCAGAACTCCTGGGCGGCCGCGGTGGTGGGGGTGCGTCGTGCGCGGTCGGCGGCCGACCGGACGTAGTCGAGCACGAACGACAGCGCCGCGTCGCGCTCGACGTCGGTGAGTCCGGTGCCGTCGAACGCGCGCAGCTCACGGTCGTACTTCGCGATCGTGCCGGGGCCGACGGCGACCCGGTCGTCGACGGCGTCGAGCAGCCACGGCCTGGTCCGGTACAGCTCGTGGTTGGCCTCGGCGACGGCCCGGACCCGGTATCGCCAGCTGCCCTCGACGGTGCTCGGCGGCATGGCGGCGTGCGCCGCATCGACCATCAGGACGATCAGGTCGTCCCGGCTCCCGACGTAGGTGTACAGCGACATCGGGGGCACGTCGAGCACAGCCGCGACGTCGCGCATGACGACGGCGGCCAGGCCGTCGCGGTCGGCGACGGCGAGTGCGGCGTCGACGATCGCGGACACGCTGGTGCGCCGCTTGGGGCCGCGCCGGCTGGGCGGCGGGACGGCCGGATGGTCGCGCCAGAGCAGGTCCGTCAGGTCGGGTGGCACGCCGAGCCCTTTCTCCGTACGTTGTATATCGTACAGCGTACAGAATAACTGGAGGTGCCCGTGCCCGTCACATCGGCCGCCGTGTCGCTCAACGTCCCCGACGTCGTCGCGTCGGCGGAATTCGCGAAGCGGCACTTCGGGTTCGTCGAGATCATGGCCACCGACGGCGTCGAGTCCTTGCGCCACGAGGCCAGCGGGCTGCAGGTGATCTTCCTGCGCACCGGGCTGACCACGTTCAAGCCGGCCGACATCGCCGGCTCCGCAGGGGAGGGCCTGCTGGTCGTCCTCGTGCTGGACGAGGGTCTCGACGAGGAGTTCGCCCGCATCGCCGCGGCCGGCGCGCCCGTCGCCACCCCGCCGGAGACCGAGCCGTGGGGCGAGCGCTACTGCCAGTTCCGCGACCCGAACGGGATCGTGTGGCAGCTGGTGCAGTGGGTGTGACCGGCCCGGTGATCGGCCGGGCCGGCCACGGGATCACACCGGGGTGACGTAGGCCCCGCTGATGCCGCCGTCCACCAGGAACGTGCTCGCGGTGATGAACGACGCGTCGTCGCTGGCCAGGAACGCGACGGTGGCCGCGATCTCCTCGGGCTGCGCGAACCGGCCCAGCGGGATGTGCACCAGCCGGCGCTGCGCGCGCTCCGGGTCGGCCGCGAACAGCTCCTGCAGGAGCGGGGTGTCGACCGGCCCGGGGCACAGCGCGTTGACCCGGATGCCCTCGCGGGCGAACTGCACGCCCAGCTCGCGCGACATCGCCAGCACCCCGCCCTTGGACGCGGTGTAGGAGATCTGCGAGGTCGCCGCGCCCATCACGGCCACGAACGACGCCGTGTTGACGATCGCGCCCTTGCCGGCCCGCTGCATGTGCGGGATCGCGGCGCGGCAGCACAGGTACACCGAGGTCAGGTTGACCTCCTGCACCCGCTTCCACGCCTCCAGGCCGGTGGTGAGGATCGAGTCGTCCTCCGGCGGGGAGATCCCGGCGTTGTTGAACGCGACGTCGACCGAGCCGTACGTCTGCGCCGCTGCGTCGAACAGCGCGTTGACCTGCTCCTCGGACGTCACGTCGGTCTGCACGAACAGCCCGTCGACCTCCTTGGCGGCGGCCTCGCCCGCGACCGGGTCGACGTCGCCGATCACGATCTTGGCGCCCTCCTGCGCCAGTCGCCGCACCGATGCCAGCCCGATGCCGCTGCCGCCGCCGGTGACGACGGCCGTCCTACCCTCGAACCTCACGCTTGCGTCCTCTCTCGTGCTGCGGCGACCAGAGCGCCGAAGAGCCGGGGATCGTCCTGCTCGGGATGCCACTGGACGCCGACGACGAAGGGGTGTCCGTCCAGCTCGACGGCCTCGATCGTGCCGTCGGCCGCACGGCCGGTGACCGTCAGACCCGCCGCGAGCCGGTCGATCGACTGGTGGTGGTGGCACTGCGCGGTGACGGACGGGCCGAGCGCGGCGGCGACCCGGCTGCCCGGTTCGAGCGCGATCTCGACCGTGCTGAACACGCCGGGCGCGACGTTGTGCTTCTCGTGGCCGACGACGTCGGGCAGGTGCTGGTGCAGCGTCCCGCCGAGGGTGACGTCGAGCAGCTGGTGTCCGCGGCACACCGCGAGCAGCGGGATGCCGCGGTCGAGTGCCCGCTCGATGATCGCCTGCTCTGCGGCGTCGCGCTCGGGACGCGGTGCCCCGGTGCGCGGGTGCGGCAGGGCGCCGTAGCGGTCCGGGGCGACGTCGGGACCACCGGAGATCACGACGGCGTCGAGCCGGTCCACGGCCGCGGCGGCCGCGACCAGCGGCGGGACCAGCACCGGCACCCCGCCGGCGGCGACCACCGAGTTCGGGTAGGTGTAGGGCAGCAGCACCGACTCGGTGTCCCAGACGCCGTACTGCGCCTGCTCGCCGTAGGCGGTGATGCCGACCAGCGGGCGCGTTGCATCAGAGCCGCTCGAAACCACGCCGCCGCTCCCAGTCCGTCACCGCCGAGTCGAACGCCGCCAGCTCGATCCGGGCCGCGTTCGCGTAGTGGTCGACGACCTCCTGCCCGAACGCGTCCACGGCCGCCGTCGAGCCGGAGAACAGCTCCGCGGCCTCGCGCAGGGTGGTCGGCACCCGCGGCGCGTCGCTGGTGTAGGCGTTGCCCGTGAACGCCGGCTCCAGCGGCAGCTCGTTGTCGATGCCGTGCAGGCCGGCCGCGATCAGCGCCGCGACGCCCAGGTAGGGGTTCATGTCGCCGCCGGGCACCCGGTTCTCCACGCGCAGCGACGGGCCGTGCCCGACCACCCGCAGCGAGCACGTGCGGTTGTCCAGGCCCCACGCCACCGCGGTGGGCGCGAACGAGCCCTCCGCGTACCGCTTGTAGGAGTTGATGTTGGGCGCGAAGAGGTAGGTGAACTCGCGCAGGCACGCCACCTGGCCGGCGAGGAAGTGCTCGAAGAGGGAGGAGAAGCCGTGCTCGCCGTCGCCGGCGAACGCGTTGCCGTCCTCGCCGCGCAGCGAGATGTGGATGTGGCAGGAGTTGCCCTCGCGCTCGTCGTACTTGGCCATGAACGTCAGCGACATCCCGGCCTGGTCGGCGATCTCCTTGGCCCCGGTCTTGTAGATCGAGTGGTTGTCGCAGGTGGTGAGCGCGTCGGAGTAGCGGAACGCGATCTCGTGCTGGCCGTAGTTGCACTCGCCCTTGGCCGACTCGACGATCATGCCCGCGCCCGTCATCCCGTTGCGGATGCGGCGCAGCACCGGCTCCACGCGCGCGGTGCCGAGCATCGAGTAGTCGACGTTGTAGAGGTTCGCGGGCCGCATGTTGTGGTAGTTCGCCTGCCACGCCGCGTCGAACGTGTCGGCGAAGAGCATGAACTCCAGCTCGGTGCCGACGTCGGCGACCAGACCACGGTCGGCCAGCCGGTCCAGCTGCCCCTTCAGGATCTGCCGCGGCGACGCGACGACGGGCGAGTCGTCGCCCCACACCGCGTCGCACAGCACCAGCGCCGTCGCCTCGTGCCAGGGGACCAGTCGCAGGGTCGCGAAGTCGGGGCGCAGCACGAAGTCGCCGTAGCCGCGCTCCCAGCTCGACATCGCGTAGCCGTCGACGGTGTTCATGTCGACGTCGACGGCGAGCAGGTAGTTGCACGCCTCAGCAGCGTGCGGCACGACCTCGTGCAGGAAGTACTGCGCCGCGCACCGCTTGCCCTGCAAGCGGCCCTGCATGTCGGTGAACGCCAGCAGCACGGTGTCGATCCGGCCGTCGTCGATCTGCGTGCGCAACTGCTCGAGCGTGAGCATCCCCTGCCTCATGGGGCGCACACTACGGGCCGCGTTCCGGGTGGTCGGCGGGTACGGCGAGTCCTTTGCGGAGGGTCGTCGACCGGCCGCGCTCGGTGTTGCGTACGACCGGGTGATCGTGGCCGGTTCACGCACCGCGGCGGACCGTCGGCGAGATCCTTCTGGGATGCGCTCGTCGATCAACCTCGCCGTCCAGGCGGCCGTCCTCATCGCCGTGCTGCTGATGCGGGCCGCCCAGCCGGGCTGGCTCCTGATCATCTTCGTGCTGACCGTCGTCGGCCCGGTGATCGTGCTCGCGCAGGTCGTCGTGGCGGTGTTCGCGCTGCGCAGTCGGCGTCTGCCCGTGGCGGTCGCCGTACCGTTCGCGGTCGCGGCGGCGAGCCTGCTGGCGGCGAACCTCCTGCTCGCCGACATGGACGACGCGCGCGAGTTCCCCAGCCCGCTCGAGACCGTCGTCGGCCCGCTCCCCGACGCCACCGACGTCGGCGGTCCGCTGCTGCTGGTGTGGGCGGCGGCGATCGTCTGGGTGCTGGTCGCGATGATCGTGAAGAGGGCAGCGTTCCGGCGCGGGCCGCGCCGCGCCACGTAGGCTCGCCCGCGTGACCGATCTTCCGGCCCGCGCCCGCATCGTGATCATCGGCGGAGGCGTCGGCGGCGCCTCGATCGCCCACCACCTCGCCGAACGCGGGGAGACCGACGTCCTGCTGATCGAGCGCTCCGAGCTCACCAGCGGCTCCACGTTCCACTCGGCCGGGCTGGTCGGCCAGCTGCGCTCCGACCCGGCGCTCACCCGCATGAACGTGCACTCCGCCCAGCTCTACCGCGACCTCGACGTCGGGTGGGTGGAGACGGGCTCGCTGCGCCTGGCGTCCAGCCCGGAGCGCATGGAGGAGATCCGTCGCCAGCACGGCTGGGCCAGCCGGGCCGGCCTGCCCCTGGAGCTGATCTCCGCCGACGAGGCGCGCGAGCTGTTCCCGCTGATGAGCACGGACGGCGTGCTCGGTGCGGCCTTCACCCCGACCGACGGGCAGGTCGACCCCTCCCGGTTGTGCATGGCGCTCGCCGCGTCGGCGCGGGCGCGGGGTGTGCGGATCGCGCAGCACACGCGCGTCGTCGCGATCGACACCGCCGAGGGTCGGCACGGACGGTCGGTCACGCGGGTCCGCACCGACAATGGTGACGTCGAGACCGCGATCGTCGTCGACGCGGGCGGCATGTTCGCTGCGCAGATCGCCGAGCTGGTCGACGTGCGGGTGCCGGTGGTGCCGATGTCGCACCAGTACGTCGTCACGGCGCCGCTGCCGGCCGGCTCGCTGCCCGAGGGTCGGGTGCTGCCGTCGCTGCGCGATCCCGACCTGCTCGTCTACTACCGCCAGGAGATCGACGGTCTCGTCATGGGCGGGTACGAGCGGCAGTCGGCGCCCGCGTGGGCCGATCACCGCCCGCCCACGGACTTCAACGGGAAGCTGCTGTCCCCGGACTGGGACCGGTTCGCCGAGATCGTCGAGAACTCGCAGGTCCGGGTGCCGGTGCTGGCGCAGACCGGCGTCCAGTCGATGATCAACGGGCCCGAGGCGTTCACGCCCGACAACGAGTTCTGCCTGGGCGAGACCGAGGTGGCCGGGTTCTTCGTCGCCGCCGGGTTCTGCGCCCACGGCATCGCCGGAGCGGGCGGGATCGGCCTGGTGATGGCCAACTGGATCGTCGACGGCGACCCGGGCATGGACCTGTGGCACATGGACGTGCGCCGATTCGGCCCGCAGTACCGCTCACCGCGCTACACCCTCGCCACGGTCACCGAGAACTACGAGAGCTACTACGACATCCGCTACCCCGGCACCGAGCGGGCGGCCGGACGGCCCCTGCGCACGTCACCGGCGTACGCCTGGCACGCCGAGCACGGCGCGGTCTTCGGCGAGAAGGCCGGTTGGGAGCGGGTGAACCACTACTCGGCCACCGGATCCGAGGAGCTGCGGCCGTCCGGCTGGGCGGGCCGGAACTGGTCGCCGAGCGTGGAGGTCGAGCACGTCGCCGTCCGCGAGTCGGCGGGGATCTTCGACGAGTCGTCGTTCGCGAAGATCGAGATCACCGGCCCGGACGCGGCGTCGTTCGTCGCGCACGTGTTCGCCGGCCAGGTCGACCGCGAACCCGGCACGTGCACCTACACGCAGGCGCTCAACGAGCGCGGGGGCATCGAGGCCGACGTGACCGTCACGCGGTTCGGTGAGCACCACTTCTCCCTCGTCACAGGCACTGCGTTCGGCCCGCACGACCTCGGCTGGCTGCGTCGCCAGGCCCGGCTCACCGGCGCCGACGTGCACCTCGAGGACGTGACCGCGGCGTGGGCGTGCTTCGGCATCTGGGGTCCGCGGTCGCGCGAGCTGCTCGCCCCGCTGACGCCGGCGTCGCTGGAGACCTTCGACTTCCCGTACCTCACCGCGCAACGGACCACCGTCGCCGACGTGCCGGTGCGCGCCCTGCGCGTCACGTACGTGGGGGAGCTGGGCTGGGAGCTGTACTGCCCCACAGAGTTCGGGGCCGCGCTGTGGCGCGAGCTGGCCGCCACCGGTGCCACTCCGGGCGGGTACAAGGCGATCGAGAGCCTGCGGCTGGAGAAGGGCTACCGCGCCTGGGGCACCGACATCGGCCCGGAGACCACGCCCGACGAGGCGGGTCTGCGTTTCGCCGTCCGCGACGGGGGCGGGTACGTGGGCGCCGCGGCCCTCGCGGCCGCGCGGGAGCAGGGGGTCACCCGCCGCATGCGCGCGCTCGTCCTGGACGACCCGCGCGCGGTCGCGCTCGGCGGCGAACCCGTCCGGTTCGGCGACCGCGTGGTCGGGCAGGTGACCTCCGGCGGCTACGGCTACACCGTCGCCCGCTCCATCGCCTACGCCTACCTGCCCGAGGACGCGTGGGACTTCGGCACCCGCGTCGAGGTCGCGGTGGACGGCAACCCGGTCGGCGCCGAGGTGGCGCGCAGCCCGCTCTACGACCCGAAGGGGGAGCGGGTCCGCGCCTGACCAGAGCCAGGGATCCGGTCAGCCGAGCCGAAGAAGGTTCATCCGGTAGTCCTCGACCTGAGGGAGCTGCAACTCGGCCATCGTCGCGATCATCACCCGGTACTCCTCCGGCAGCCCGTCGTGGACCTCGGCAGGCAGGGTGGTGAACGTGTGCGAGCCGAGCAGCCGAGTTCCCGGGCGCCAGTCCTCGATGATCCGCGGGTCGGGGCAGTTCCAGCGCAGTCGCGCCGCGACCTTGCCGAGAGCGTCGTGGCTGTCCTGGGTGTCGATCATGCCGGGACCGGTGGTGTCGACAGCGAGCAGCGCGCCCGGGAAGCGCTCCGCGAGCACGTCGACGACGTGCCGTACCTCCTGCTCGGCCAGGTAGCTGAGCACCGCCTCCGCGGCCAGGAAGTACGGGCCGCCGGTGGTCAGCGCTGCGGTGGTCCACTCGTCGTCCAGCACGGAGCCGGCGAGCATCCGGCGACGGGAGCTGTCGGTGAAGAACGTCCGGCGGAGCTCGATGACGTCGGGCAGGTCGAGCTCCCACCACCGGGCACGGCCGTTGTCGGTGCGCTCGTAGCGGGTGTTGAGCCCGGCGCCGATCTCCACCACCGTCGCGTCCGGGTGCTCGGCCAGGAAATCGCGCGTCCAGTGGTCGAACAGGTTCGTGCGCAGGACGCTGCCGATCAGGCTCGACCCGCCGTCGAACCGCGTGAAGTCGTAGTCGATCGCGGCCACCATGGCCTCGGCCAGCGGATCGCGCAGCACGGCTTCGGGTTTGCGACTCTCCACGGCCCGTCCGTACAGCGGGATCAGCAGCGTCTCCTGCACCGTGCCCAGGCGAACGCCTTGCTCCGACGATGTCATGGCTGCAGCATACTGCTAAATGGTTATCGTTTTCATTGACGGGTCGATCAGTCGGCGAGCGCCGCCAGCACGCCCTCGCCGTACTTGGCGAGCTTGTTCTCCCCGATCCCGCTGATCCGGCCCAGCGCGGCCAGGTCGGCCGGCTTGCGCGTGGCGATCTCGCGCAGGGTGGCGTCGTGGAAGATCACGTAGGCGGGCACGCCCTGCTCGCGCGCGGTCGCGCCACGCCACTCGCGCAGCCGCTCGAACACCGGCGCCGCCTCGGCAGGCAGGTCGACCTGCGGCTTCGTCCCGCGGGAACGGGAGCGGGCGGCCTTCTTCGGTTCGCGGCGCATCATCACCTGGCGCTCGCCGCGCAGCACGGGGCGGCTCTCCTCGGTGAGCACGAACGTCTGGTAGTTGCCCTCCACGCTGAGCATCCCCTGCGCCATCAGCTGGCGGATCACGCCGCGCCACTCGGCCTCCGACAGGTCGGCGCCGACGCCGAAGACCGACAGCGAGTGGTGGTCGAACTGCTCCACCTTCTGCGTGCGCTTGCCCAGCAGGATGTCGATGATCTGGCCGGCGCCGAACTTCTGCCGGCGCTCGCGGTCGAGCCGGAACACCGTGGAGAGCACCTTCTGCGCGGCCACCGTGCCGTCCCACGACTCCGGTGGGGCCAGGCACGTGTCGCAGTTGCCGCACGGCTCGCCGGGCTGGCCGAAGTAGTTGAGCAGCTGCACCCGCCGGCACTGCACGGTCTCGCACAGCGCGAGCATGGCGTCGAGGTGCTGGGAGAGGCGGTGCTTGTGCGCGCGGTCGCCCTCCGAGTCGTCGATCATCTTCCGTTGCTGGACGACGTCGGCGAGCCCGTACGCCAGCCACGCCGTGGACGGCAACCCGTCGCGGCCGGCGCGCCCGGTCTCCTGGTAGTAGCCCTCGACGGACTTCGGCAGGTCCAGGTGCGCGACGAACCGAACGTCGGGCTTGTCGATGCCCATGCCGAACGCGATGGTCGCCACCATGACCACCCCGTCCTCGCGGAGGAAGCGGGCCTGGTTGGCGGCGCGGACGGGCGCGTCGAGCCCCGCGTGGTACGGCAGCGCGGGAATGCCCTGGGCGACCAGGAACTCCGCGGTCTGCTCCACGGACTTGCGCGAGAGGCAGTAGACGATGCCGGCGTCGCCCGGGTGCTCCGTGCGGATCAGGTCGAGCAGCTGACGGCGCGGCTCGTTCTTCGGCTCGATGCGGTACTGGATGTTGGGCCGGTCGAAGCTCGCCACGAAGTGCTTGGCGCTCTCCAGGTCGAGCCGCGTGGCGATCTCGGCGCGCGTGGCCGCGGTGGCGGTGGCGGTGAGCGCGATGCGCGGCACGTCCGGCCAGCGCTCGTGCAGGTGCGACAGCATCAGGTAGTCGGGCCGGAAGTCGTGGCCCCACTGGGACACGCAGTGCGCCTCGTCGATCGCGAACAGCGCGATCTTCCCGCGCTCCAGCAGCCGCACGGTGGACTCGACGCGCAGCCGCTCCGGGGCCAGGTAGAGCAGGTCCAGCTCGCCGGCGAGGAACTCCTGCTCGACGAGGCGGCGCTCGTCGAGGTCCTGCGTCGAGTTGAGGAACCCGGCCCGGACGCCGAGCGCGCGCAGGGCGTCGACCTGGTCCTGCATCAGCGCGATCAGCGGCGAGATCACCACACCCACGCCGGGCCGGACCAGCGCCGGGATCTGGTAGCAGAGCGACTTCCCGCCACCCGTGGGCATGAGCACCAGCGCGTCGCCCCCGCCGGCCACGTGCTCGACGATCTCCGCCTGGTCACCACGGAACGCGTCGTAGCCGAACACGCGGCGCAGGACGTCGAGCGGGGTGGCGGCAGTGTCGGGGAGCACATCGCCAGGGTAGGCCCGGGGCCCGACAGCGCGGGCCCGAACCCCGGACCTCACACACCGCGCGGCCACGCACGTCCGACCCCGGCGAGCCGCCCACGGGCCACTGGGGAAGATGTGCCCGTGACGACGGACGCCTCCGCACCTGATCAGGTGCCGGATCCGGTGAAGGACACCCGCCAGCCCGTGGTGACCTCGTTGGGCATCATCCTGGGCTTCCTGCTGAACTTCCTCGCCCAGTGGGCGGTCCGTGACGACGGCGAGGCCGTGGTGCGCGACGCGACCGACTGGGTCATCGTGATCACGATGAGCGTCGCGATCACGCTGATGATCGTGGTGCTGTTCCGCACCCTCAGCGCGGCGTACGAGGTGGCGGATTCGGTGCGGCGCTACCGCCTCAGCTTCCGCATGTACGTGGTCGCGATCAGCCTGGTGTTCCTGGGGATGGGCGTCTCGCTGTTCGTGTGACCGGGCCGGCCGAGGCCGACCCGGTCACACCGTCATCCCACCGAGAGCACGGTGCCGGCGGCGACCGTGCGGCCGCCCTCGCGCACCGCGAAGCCGAGACCCGGCTCGACGGCCGCGGGGGAGCCGAGCACGACGCCCACCTCCACCGTGTCGCCGGGCGCGGCCGGCGTGGCCAGCACGAGCCGGCCGGGCACGTCCGCCGTCCGCAGGAAGAACTGCGGCCGGTACCCGTCGACGACGGGCTTGTGCCGCCCGCCCTCGGCCTCCGTGAGCAGGTACAGCCGCGCTGTGAACGACGCGTGCGCCGCGACCGTGCCGGGCGCCGCGAGCACCATCCCGCGCCGCAGCTGGTCCCGGTCCACCCCGCGGAGCAGGAGGGCGGCGTTGTCGCCGGCCTCGCCGCGGTCCATCGGCTTGCCGAACGTCTCCACTCCGGTGACGACCGCGGAGAAGCCGGCACCGATGGCCTCGACGGTGTCGCCGACCGCGACCGTGCCGCGCTCGATCGCCCCGGTCGCGACTGTGCCGCGGCCGGTCACGGTGAGCACGTTCTCCACGGGCAGCAGGAACGGCCCGTCGAGGTCGCGCGGCGGCAGGGGCACGTGCTCGTCGACGGCGGCGAGCAGCTCCAGCACCGACGCGACCCACACCGGGTCACCCTCGAGCGCCCGCAGCCCGGAGGTGCGGACGATCGGGGAACCCGGGTAGCCGTGCTCGGCGAGCAGCTCGGAGAGCTCGAGCTCGACGAGCTCCAGCAGCTCCGCGTCGGCGTCGTCGGCCTTGTTGAGCGCCACGACGAGGTGCTCGACGCCCACGCGCCGCGCGAGCAGCACGTGCTCGCGGGTCTGCGGCATGATCCCGTCCTGCGCCGACACCACCAGCACGGCGCCGTCCAGCTGCGCCGCCCCGGTGATCATGTTCTTCACGTAGTCGGCGTGGCCCGGCATGTCGACGTGCGCGTAGTGCCTGGTCGGGGTCTCGTACTCGACGTGCGAGATCGTGATCGTGATGCCGCGGCGGGTCTCCTCCGGCGAGCGGTCGATCCGCTCGAACGGCGTGTACTTCGCGCCGCCCTGCTCGGCGAGCACCTTGGTGATCGCCGCGGTGAGGGTGGTCTTGCCGTGGTCGACGTGCCCCATGGTGCCGATGTTGAGGTGCGGCTTCGATCGCACGTAGGCCTGCTTGGCCATGATCGCTTTCCCTGTGTGCTCCGGTCCTGTGACCCCGCGGTCGGGCGACCCCCGCCCACGGGGTCACCTCAGGACTGGTGGGAGGGGGTCAGCGCTCGGCGCGATCCAGGTAGCGGGCCATGTCGACGATCATCCACCACGCGGCAACGGGTTTAGCGCTCTCTCACTGGTACGAGACGAACACCGGCCGCGTCGGGCCGACCGCCATCGTCTGCGCGGGCGTGAACGTCGGCGAGTCCTCGTCGATGAAGTTCTTCCAGCCCCACCGGATGCCGGCCGGTGCGGCGGCGTGCAGCGCCGTCCAGGTGGCGAACTTCAGCGCCGGTGTGCCGAACCCGTCGGCGTGCACGACCACGGCGAGCTCGTCGTTGCCCGTGTCGAGGCGTTCCCGGCCGGCGATCATCGACGTGCGGAACTGGTGCAGCATCACCAGCTTCTGCGGCAGCGCCCGCTCGCGGGTGAGCTGCGCGAGCCAGCCGATCACGGCGTTGACCTCGTCGATCCCGACGGACCCGATCTGCGTGCGGTGCACCTGCGCGGGCCCCAACCGCCACTCCGGGTCGAGCGCCAGCCCGACGTGCGGCTCGGCGAGCAGCTCGGCGTAGCGACCGGCCTGGGTGAGGAAGTCGGTGCGCCCGGGCTGCAGGTCCAGCACCACGTACATGCCGGCCGCGCCGGCCGCGTCCACCCACGGTCGCAGCTGCGCCACGGTCGCCTCCGCGGAGTAGTCGCCGTCCGGGCCGGGTGCGGAGGAGGCGACGGTCGCGATCAGCTCGAACGCCGGCACGACGGGCTCGCCGGCCACCGGCGCGTACTGCGCGGCCAGGTCCTGCGCCCGGCGTACGGCGCCGGTGACGTCCTGCTCGCCGAGCACCCCCAGCGCCGGGGCACCGGGGTGGCCGTAGAGCGCCACCATGGTGCGGCCGGGGAAGAGCACCTGCCCGCCGCCGGGGAGCTGCCGGCCGGCGCTGCTCGTCGCGAGCCGGGCGGCCAGCCGCTCGGGTGGGCCGAACGATGCGCCCAACGCGACGACGTGCCCGGCCGTCCCGGGGGACGGGCTGGTGCGCGGATCGCCGCCGGGCACCGTGCCTGCTCGGGCCCCGGCGGCCCGCGCCACCGCGACCGCCCCGGCCTGCCCGGGTGCGCCGTCACTGAGGACGAGCAGGTCGGCGGGCTGGGTCGGCGCCACGACGGGCAGCCGGTCGGCCGACGGCACGGCGGCCAGCCCGGTGGACGCCGCCCAGCGCGCTGCGCCCGAGCCGGCGGCCCATACGGTCGCTGCGCCGAGCCGCGTCAGCTCGGCGCGGATCCCGGCCGGGTCGCCCGCGGCAGGGACGGGGAACACGGGGATCCCGCGACGGGCGCCTTCCGCCAGGACGTTCGGCGTGGCCGGGTCGCCCTCGCCGACGACGACGGCGGCGGGGGAGCGGCGCAGCAGCTGCCGGCTCGTCGCCACGGCCAGGGCACCCGGGTCCTCCTCGGTGAGGACGACGATCGGGCGGTCCGGTAGCGCAGCGACCACGGCCGGTGCCGGGGGTGCGGAACGCCGCGCGGACGTCGCCTTCGGCCCGGCGGAGGCGCCGGTGGCCATGATCGCGAGCGCCGTCGCGATCGTCACCGCCGTCCGTGCCCGCAGCGCCACCACCCCCTGTGACGGACCGTATGCCATCAGCAACCGCAATGGGCGGTCCCGCGCCGTGCAGCGCGATGAGGCCGGAGATCTGGGGCACCTACCCCGCCATGCGCGGCACACGCGGCGCCGACCGGCTGGTGAGCGACCGACCGACGAGCAGGACGGTGCCGATGCCGGCCAGCGCGAGCACCGGCACCACCACCGGGATCGGCAGGTGCTCGGCCAGCGCACCGGCGGCGGCGAACCCGAGCCCCTGGGTGACCATCATGCCGCCGCTCAGCAGCGTGAACGTCCGGCGCCGCACGTCGTCCGGGATCGTCGCGACGGCGATCTGGTCCAGCCCGATCATGTAGCTGCTGCCGAGCCCGCCCAGCACGAGGAGCGCGATCGCCAGCGGCAGCGACGGTTCGATCCCGAACCCGAGCACCGGCACGAACGCGAACGCCGCGATCGGCACGACCAGTCGGGTGCGCCGGTCGGCCGGCAGCAGGGTGCCGGCGAGCACCTCGCCCAGCACCGCCCCGACGGGCAGGCCGGCAAGCAGGAGGCCGACTGCGACCGGACCGCCGTCGATCAGGTGGGAGTACGGCACGGCCACTGCCTCCGGCGCCACCGCGAAGAAGGGCGGCAGCCACGTCATCGCGAGGACCGGCCGGATCCCCGGGACGGCGAGCAGCCGGCGCAGCCCGTCCAGCACGCCGTGCGATGCCGCTTCCGCTGCCGTCGGCAGGTGCCGGCGGGTGCCCACGAGCAGGACGAGCGCCGCCAGCGCGTGCCCTGCGGCGGCAGCGGCGAGCGCCTGTGCCGGCGTCACGAACACGAGGGCGACGCCGCCCGCGGCGAACCCCACGAGCTGCGCGTTCTGCCCGATCATCCGCAGCAGCGACCGCCCGTACGGGAAGCCGGTGGTGCCGAGGAGCTCGGGCAGCGTCGCCGCCCTGGTCCCGGTGAAGATCGGGTCGATGAAGCCCTTGGTGGCGAGCAGGATCAGCACCACGGCGACGGGCGTGCCCGGCACCGCCATCAACGCGACCAGGCAGGCGACCACGAGCTCCGTGACCACCAGGACGTCGCGGGCCGGATGGGTCCGGCCGACCCCGCCGAACAGGACGGAGCCGATGCCCATCGGCACGAACCCGACCGCGAACGTGACCGCCGACAGCAGCGGTGACCCCGTGCGCTGGTAGACGAGCACGGCGAGCGACACGTCGGCCAGGATGATCGCGAGCATGGTCAGGACGTGAGCGCCGAGCATCGCGCGGAACTCGGCATGGCCCAGGACGGTGCGGTAGGACGTCACGGCGGGAATGGTCGGGTACCGGCGGAGCAGCTCGCGAACCCTTCGTCCACAATCGAAACGTGGCTCTCGACCTGCGACTCGGACCCGTCGACGTCACGGGCATCCGGTTCGCCCGGTCGCCGATGTGGGAGACCATGGAGGCGACGCGCACCGTGCGCGAACCGCTGCGGCAGGCGTACCACCTGTCCTGGCTGCGCGCGGTCGACGTCGACGCCTGCGCCGACGCGCTGGCCGTGCTCGAACCCCTCACACCGCGTGGCGGAAACCAACCGGACTTCCTGATCCCCATCCCGTCCGGCCCCACGACGACCATCGAGGACGACCTCGCCGCCGTCGCAGCGATCCCGATCGACATCGTCGTGGCCGAGCTGGAGCGGTCCCTGCACGCGCCGCAGGCCTCCGACCAGGTGCGGGCCGGTGTGCGCGCACTGCTCGCCGACCCCGGACACAGCCTCGAGCGCATCGTCGCGGCGCAGCGCTCCTGCTGGGACCACCTCGTCCGGCCGTACTGGCCGGCCATCGACGACCTCCTCGCCGCCGACATCGCCCACCGCGCCGCGCAGCTGGCCAGCGGCGGGCTGGCCGCCGTCATCGACGGGCTGCACCCGTCCATCAGCTGGAGCGACGGCGTGCTCGTGTTCGGCGGCAACTACCACGGCGCCACCGACGAGGTGCGCGGCCGCGGGCTGGTGCTCATGCCGGGGGTGTTCACGTGGCCGCACACCGTGGCCGCGACCGATCCGCCATGGCAACCGACCGTCGTCTACCCCGCCCGGGGCGTCGGCACGCTGTGGCCGCCCGGCAGCAGGCGCACGCCCGGCGCGCTCGGCGAGCTGCTCGGCGCGTCCCGGGCGCGGCTCCTCGTCGCCCTGGACGAGGAGGCGTCCACCTCGGTGCTCGCCCGCCGCGTCGGCCTCGGCCTGCCCACGACGTCCGAGCACCTGCGGGTGCTGCGCGCCGCGGGCCTCGTCACCGCTCGCCGTGCCGGCCGGGAGGTGCGCCACCGCCGCACGGCCCTCGGCGCCGCACTGGCCGGCGCGTGAGCCCGCCGCGACAGTCCCGGCGAGTTGCCCGGTTCGGGACGGCGAGTTGCCCGGTTCGGGACGGCGAGTTGCCCGGTCCCCGGCTCAGGTGATGCTGGACCGCCAGGCCGCGTGGAGGTCGGCGAAGTCGCCGTCCTCGCCCAGCAGCTCGGTGGGGGAGCCGTCCTGGACGACCCGGCCGTCGGCGAGCACCAGCACGCGGTCGGCGATGAGCACCGTGGACAGGCGGTGGGCGATGATCAGGGCGGTGCGGCCCGCCAGTACCGTCTCCAGCGCCTGCTGCACCGCTCGTTCGGACGGCACGTCGAGCGACGACGTGGCCTCGTCGAGCAGCACGACCGCGGGATCGGCGAGGATGACCCGCGCCAGCGAGACGAGCTGGCGCTGGCCGGAGGAGAGCCGGCCCCCGCGCTTGCGCACGTCCGTGTCGAAGCCGTCCGGCAGCGCCTCGACGAACGTCCGAGCCCCGACGGCGTCGGCGGCCGCGACGATCTCGGCGCGCGTGGCGTCGGGGCGGCCCATCGCGATGTTCTCGGCCACCGTCCCCGAGAACAAGAACGACTCCTGCGTGATCATCACCAGTGCCCGGCGGAGGTCGGCGTCGGCGATGTCGCGCAGGTCGGTGCCGTCGAGCCGGACCGCGCCCTCGGTGGGGTCGTAGAACCGGGCCGCGAGCTTCGCGATCGTCGACTTGCCGGCCCCGGTGGCGCCCACCATCGCGACCGACTGCCCGGCCGGGATGCGCAGATCGAACGTCGGCAGCACGACGCGGTCGGGTGCGCGCTGGTACGCGAAGCCGACGCGGTCGAACTCCAGCTCGCCGCGCACGGGCGCCGGCAGCGCCACGGGCACGGCCGGTTCGGGCACGCCCGGCGCGGTGTCGAGCACGGTCGCGATCTTCTCCAGCGCCGCCGCTGCCGACTGGTAGGAGTTGAAGAACTGCGCGAGCTCGTCCAGCGGGTCGTAGAAGCGCCGCAGGTAGAGCAGGAACGCCGTCAGCGCGCCGAGCTCCAGCGCCCCGCCCAGCACCCGGGCCGCGCCCAGCGCCAGCACCACTGCCAGCGTCACGTTGCCGACGAGCCGGATGGCGCCGGTGTACCAGGCGAGGGTGCGGAACGCCTCGGCGTTGGCGTCGCGGTAGTCGGTGGCGAGCACCTCCATGATCTCGTCGTTGCGCTGCTCCCGCCGGTACGCCGCGACCGCCCGGATCCCGTTCATGGACTCGACGAACTGGACGATGAGCCGGGCGACGGTGGTGCGGGTGCGCCGGTAGCTGGCGCGCGAGCTGCGCTGGAACCACCGGGTGAGCAGCAGGAGCGGCACGAACCCGCCGAGCACGATCAGGGCCAGCACGGGGTCGAGCCACAGCAGCAGCACCGCGATGCCGGCCACCGACAGCAGTGCTCCGATGAGCCCGTCGAGGCCCTTCTCGAGCATGTCGGCGAGCGAGTCGACGTCGCTGGTCATGCGGGAGATGAGCCGGCCGGAGGTGAACGACTCGTGGAAGTCCAGCGACAGCCGTTGCCCGTGCCGGAAGACCCGGCGGCGCACGTCGAGGAGCACGTCCTGGCTGACGCGGCCCGCGAGGAGGGTGAACACCGCGTGCAGGCCGGCACCGGCCAGCCCGGCCGCGGCGTACCCCACGATGCCGACGGTGAGCGGACCCGCGTCCCCGGCGAGCGCCGCCGGGATGCCGGTGTCGATCGCGAAGGCCACGAGCAGCGGGCCGGCCAGCAGCAGCCCGACCTCGCCGATCTGCAGGAGCAACGCCAGCGCGACGGCGAGGCGGTGCGGCCGGATCAGGTCGGTGACGAGCGCGCGGGCCCGTCGCTGCATCCGCAGCCCGGCCGTGCGGCCGACGACGTCGACCTCCTCCTGGGTGGCCTGGTCGGCGACACCTTCCCAGGCGGTCACGTCCGAAGTCACGTCCGAACCTCCTCGTCCGAGGCCTCCAGGCTGGACATGAGCGCCCGGTACGCGGGATCGGTGGCGAGCAGCTCGCGGTGCGTGCCGACGGCCGCGATCCGCCCGTCGACGAGCATCGCGACGCGGTCGGCGAGCTGCACCGTGGACGGGCGGTGGGCCACGACCAGCGCGGTGACCCCGGTGGGCCGCCCGCGCTCGGGATCGGGCCCGAGCACCCGCCGGAGCGCGGCCTCCACCTCGGCCTCGGTGTGCACGTCCAGGGCGGACAGCGGATCGTCCAGCACGAGCACGGGCGGATGCCCGAGCACCGCCCTGGCCAGCGCCAGCCGTTGCCGCTGACCGCCGGAAAGCGCGAGGCCCTGCTCGCCGATCCGGGTGTCGAGACCCCAGCGCAGGGCGGCGACGAACCCGTCGGCGCTGGCGACGCGCAGCGCCTCCCAGATGTCCTCGTCGGACGCGTCCGGCATGCCGAGTGCGACGTTCTCGCGCACGCTGGCCGAGATGAGCACCGCGTCCTCGAACGCCGTCGCGACGGTCCGGCGCAGGTCGGCCAGACGCAGGTCGCGCACGTCGATCCCGTCGACGGTGACGCTGCCGGAGGTGACGTCGTAGAGCCGGGGGACGAGCGCGACGAGCGTGGTCTTGCCCGACCCGGTGGCGCCCACCAGTGCCATCGTCTCGCCGGCCGGCACGGTCAGGTCCACACCGTCGAGCACCGGCCGGTCCCCGTCCGGGTAGGTGAACCTGACGTCGCGCAGCACCAGCTCGCCGCGCACCGGCGTCGGCAGGGCGACCGGTGCGGCGGGATCCACGATGTCGGGCAGCACGTCGCGCACCTCGATGTAGCGCCGGGTGGCCGCAGCGGCGTTGCTCGCCTCGGCGAGCAGCCAGCCCAGCGACTGGATGGGCCAGGCCAGGTAGGTGAGCACCGTGACGACGGCGACGAGCGTGCCGAGCGTCATCGCCCCCTGCGCGACGCCGTACGCGCCGATCGCGAGCACGACGGCGATCGTCAGCTCGGGCATCGACATCACCCACAGCCACAGCCACGCCAGCAGCCGGATCTTCACCAGCTCCGTGCCGCGCAGCTCGCGCGCGTCGGCCAGGAACCGCCGGGCCAGCGTGCGGCCACGGCCGAACGACTTGAGCACGCGGATGCCCAGCGCCGACTCCTCGACGAGGGTGGCGAGGTCGCCGGCCTGGTCCTGCGCCCGCCGGGCCGCCGCGGAGAACCGCCGCTCCAGCGACCTCGTCGCGACGATCGTGGGGAGCGACAGCACCGCGACGATCAGCCCGATCCAGGGCGACAGCCAGACCAGCACGAGGATGCCGGCCACCCCGGCCACCACGTTGATCACGAGGAACAGCCCCGCGAAGGCGACGAACCAGCGGATCGTGGTGAGGTCGGAGGAGATGCGCGACATCAGCTGGCCCGACGGCCAGCCGTCGTGGAACGACACCGGCAGCCGCTGCAGGTGCCGGTAGAGGTCCATGCGCATGGCCTTCTCGACGTCGTTGGCCGGGCCGGCCACGAGCATGCGCCGCACGGCGATCAGCACGGCCTCGGCGATGCCGAGCGCCACCACCCCGGCCACCAGCCACGGCAGCGCGGAGAGGTCGCCGTGCCCGATCGGCCCGTCGACGATCTCGCGGGTGACCAACGGCATGGCCAGGCCGGCGAGCGTGGCCGTTAGCGCGGCGAGCCCGCCACCGATGAAGGCGGCGCGCCACGGCGCGACGTAGGGTGCGAGCCGGCGCAGCGTTGCGAGTGGGACGCGGGCGCCGGCAGTGGGATCATCGGGTGGGGAATGATCAGGGCTGCTCATGGCTTGACCCACCGTACGAAGCTGGACGGCGCGCTGCATGCGAGTTTCGGCTGCAGAGGTGGGTGCACCCGCACCACGCTCGCGCTTCGACCCGGGTCGAGGTCAAGCCGGACCAGCTCTGTCGAGGACGAAGGACGTGCACAAGGTGACCGGTGGGGCAACACTGCGGATCGGGTACAAGGCGTCGGCCGAGCAGTTCGGGCCGCGCGAGCTCGTCGAGTTCGGGGTACGTGCGGAGGAGGTCGGGCTCGACTCCGCCGTGGTCTCCGACCACTTCCTCCCGTGGCGCCACAACGGCGGGCACGCCCCGTTCGCCCAGGCGTGGCTCACGGCCGTGGGAGAGCGGACGTCGCGGATCATGCTGGGCACGTCGGTGCTGACCCCGACGTTCCGCTACAACCCGGCCGTGCTGGCCCAGACCTGGGCCACGTACGGGCTGCTCTACCCCGGCCGCGTGATGCTCGGGGTCGGCACCGGCGAGGCGCTCAACGAGATCGCCGTGTCGGGCCGGGAGTGGCCGGAGTTCAAGGAGCGCTACGCACGGCTGCGCGAGTCGATCAAGCTGATGCGCGAGCTGTGGAGCGGCGAGACGGTGAACTTCGACGGCGAGTACTACAAGACCGTCGACGCCACCATCTACGACATCCCGGAGCAGCAGATCCCGATCTACATCGCGGCCGGCGGTCCGCAGATGGCCAAGTACGCCGGCCGCGCCGGCGAGGGCTTCATCTGCACGTCGGGCAAGGGCATGGACCTCTACACCGAGAAGCTCATGCCGGCCGTCGCCGAGGGCGCCGAAGCCGCGGGGAAGAAGCTCGACGACGTCGACCGCATGATCGAGATCAAGATGTCCTACGACCGCGACCCCGAGGCGGCGCTGGAGAACACCCGCTTCTGGGCCCCGCTGTCGCTGACGGCGGAGCAGAAGCACACCGTCGGCTCGGCCGTCGAGATGGAGCGGCTGGCCGACGAGCTGCCCATCGAGCAGGTCGCGAAGCGGTGGATCGTCGCCTCCGACCCGGACGAGGCCGTCGCCCAGATCAAGCCGTACCTCGACGCGGGGCTCAACCACCTCGTGTTCCACGGCCCCGGCCAGGACCAGGAGCGCTTCCTCACCCAGCTCACCGAGGACGTGGTGCCTCGCCTGCGCGACCTGTGACAGTGGTCGGCCGGGCTGGCCCGGCCGACCGCTCACGGCTGCACGTCGTGGACCTCGCCCGTCGCCATCGCGCGCAGCTTGTCGGGGTTGGCGACGTTGTGCACGACGGCGATGCGGCCGTCGGCGTCCAGCTCGACGGTGAGGGTGGCGATCACCCGCCCGGCGCCGGTGAAGACCAGGCCGGGCCCACCGTTGATGTCGACGAGGTCGACGGCCATGTCGTGGATCTCGACGCCCTCGTACGGGCGGCTGGCGACGCCGACGAGCCAGGCGGCCACGCGGTGCGCGCCCTCGATGGGCCGGGTGGCCTGGCGGACCTTGCCGCCGCCGTCGGTCCACAGGGTGACGTCGGGGGCGAGCAGGTCCATCAGGGTGTTGATGTCGCCGCCGGTGGCGGCGGCGAGGAACCGCTCGGTCGCCTTCGTCCGGCGGTCCGGGTCGTCCTGGAAGCGGGGGCGGCGGGCCTGCACGTGGTTGCGGGCGCGGTGGGCGATCTGGCGGACCGCGGCCTCCGAGCGCTCCACCGCCGTCGCGATCTCGCTGTAGTCGAAGGCGAAGACCTCCTTGAGCACGAACACGGCGCGCTCGAGCGGGCTGAGCGTCTCCAGCACGACGAGCATCGCCAGCGAGACCGAATCGGCGGCGTCGACGGTGGCGCCCGCGTCCGTGCTGGTGGTGCGGATCGGCTCCGGGAGCCACGGGCCCACGTAGGTCTCGCGCTGGTGGCGCGTGGACCGGAGCCGATCCATGGCCAGGTTGGTGGCGATGCGCGCCAGGTAGGCCTTCGGGTCGGCGACCTGGCTGCGGTCGGCGGCCGACCACTTGAACCACGCGTCCTGCACGACGTCCTCGGCGTCGGCGGCCGTGCCGAGGACCCGGTAGGCCACGGAGAACAGGAAGCGGCGGTGCTCGGCGAAGGTCTCCTGGTCGTCGGCCACGTCAGGCGGTCCGGGTCGCCGCGCCGCCGCGCCGCCACATCAGCAGCGTCACCGCCGGGATCCGCTTCATGACGCCGAAGGTCTGCCACGGGCTCGCGCTCACGGCCTCCTTGTAGGCGACCGCCCAGCGGCCGGTCAAGCAGAACCGGCCCGGCGTGTCGTCGGCGCGGGTGAACTGGATGACCGCGTCGCGGCGGCCGATGCTGACCGGCTGGTGGAAGTAGCCGAAGCGGAACGGGCGCGCCGGCTTGCCGGCGAGGACGCGGGCGATGGTGCGCGCCGCGTGCGCCGCGGTGGGGATGCCGCTCTGGCAGGTGCCGTGCAGCACACCGAAGCCCTGGCGGACCGCGGCCGCGTCGCCGACGGCGAACACGTCGGGGTGCGACACCGACCGCAACGAGGGGTCGGTGACGATGCGGCCGCGCTCGTCGACCTCCAGCCCCGCGGCCGCGGCCAGCGGCGACACCCGCACCCCCGTGGTCCACAGCACGGCGTCGGCCGGGAGGTGGGTGCCGTCGGCGAGGTCCACGCCGTGGTCGAGCACCTTCACCACCTCGGCGCCGGTGTGGGACTGCACGCCGAGCCGGTCCAGCCCGCGGTGCAGGTAGGCGCGTGCCCGCGGTCCCATCATGGCTCCGGGCTCGTCGCGGCCGAGCAGGTGCACGGCCAGGCCCGGGTGCTGCTCGGCGATCTCGGCGGCGGCCTCGACCCCGGTCAGCCCGTTCCCGACGACGACGACCGGGGCGCCGTCGGGCAGCGTCGTGAGGCGCTGGGCGAGCAGTCCGGCGTCGTGGGCGCCGTCCAGGGTGAAGGCGTGGGTGTCGGCACCGGGGACGGTGCTCGTGTCGCTGACCGCGCCGAGCGCGTGGACGAGCACGTCGTAGCCGAGCACCCGCTCGTCGTCGACCCGCACGGTGTGCGCGTCGGCGTCGATGGCGGTGACCCAGCCCTGGACGAACTCGATGCCGGTGCCGTCGAGCATGGTCGGGATGTCGAGGACGGCGAGGTCCTGACCGGAGGCGGTCTGGTGCAGCCGCAGCCGCTCGGTGAACCGCGCGTCCGGGTTGACCAGGGTGACGTGGACGTCGCCGCGACCGCGCACGCGCGCGGCCACGCCGAGCGCTGCCGTCATGCCCGTGTAGCCGGCGCCGAGGACGAGGACGTTGGTCATGGGGTGCTCCCTTGTTCCGAGGTGACAAACCCCAGACGTAGGCAGGCAGCCCGTCTGTGACATCGCGGCGGAAAAATCTTGCCGGACCGCGATCTCCCCTGATCAGCGCAGGTACGGAGACCCGGACTAGCGGAACGACCCCGGGATCGAGCCACCGGCCACCAGCCGGCGGGTGCCGCCGCGGGTGGCGCCGTGCAGCCTCGGCAGCTGCACCGCCGAGCGGGGCATCGGGCTGCGCGCCCGCAGGACCGGCCAGGCGGGGGCGGGCGGCAGCAGGCCGTCGAGGCCACTGCTGGCCGGGCCGAGGCTGGACCGCAGCAGTTCCTGGAACTCGTCGTACTCCGCGACCGCGGCACCGACGTCGCCCTCGGCGAGCAGTGCCTCGATGAGCGCGCGCCGCGCGCTCTCCCGGCTCGGCGCGGACCGCACGACGATGCGGGCGAGCTCGACGGCCTCGTCGGCGCGGTCCTCCGCGGAGAGGTGCAGGCTGCGGTCCTCGAGTGCGTGCAGTCGCAGCTGGCGGAAGCGCTCCCGCTCGACGGCGATCCAGGCGGCGTTCCAGTCGGGCAGGATGTCGCAGGTCAGTGGGGTGATGTCGGGCTCGTCCGACGCGGGGATCTCGGGCAGGGCCCGGATCAGCGCCATGGCGTCGGCGAGGTCGACCTCGACCGCGGCGGCCAGCTCGAGCGGCGCATCGGCGGTGTCGTGCGGGTCCTCGGCGAGCACGCCGGGTACGTCGATCGACTCGACCGCCTCGGTCAGCGCGCGCAGCGCGGTGGCGCGCGGCACCCCCGGCCACAGGTCGGCGGCCAGCGCCGGGCGCGGCTGCGGCCGCGGGTGCACCGCGAGGTAGGCCACCACGCGGCGGGCGTCCACACCCAACGGTACGGAGACACCGTCGACGGAAAGGGTGAAGGAGCCCAGCACGGACACGCGCACCGTGCCCGCCGTCCGAAGTCGTCGTTGATCGTCAGACATGATTGCCCCGGGTTCGGTATTCCATGTGTGTGGACTCGCCTGTGCCCCGAGTGGGCCGAGCCGCGGACGAGTGTTCTCCGCCCGAGCCCGATTGCCAAGGGGTGTTTGCGTCACAACAGCCACGTTGCGTGGCCGGCGACGCACCGAAGGGCATCATACCGGGCGGCCGGCGTGCAGCCGGACGTGGGTTCCCGACCGGTCCGACCACACGTGGAGGGACTCGCAGATCTGCCGGGCGATCCACACCCCGCGCCCCCGCGGGTCCGACGAGTGCGGCGCAGCGAGGCCGGGCAGGGGGTCGCGCAGCGTCCCCCGATCGTGGATCTCGCAGACGGCGCCGTCGGTGATCCCGTCGCCGTCGAGCCACACGTACAGGCGGGCGTCGGCACTGCCGTACTCGACGGCGTTGGTGGCCACCTCGTTGACGGCGAGCACGAGGTCCTCGGCGCGGTTGCGCCCGTACCCCGCGGTGAGCAGGGACTGCTCGAGGAGCTGGCGCATCTCGTTGAGCTGCCACGCGCCGAACTCGAGCTGGACGTCGGGGGCGCCGAGCAGGGTGGGGCTGGGGGCGGGGTGCTCGGCCAGCACGGTGCGCGGGCACAGGTGCTCGGCGTTGGCGACCGGGGTGCCGCCGACGAGCAGCGCGGGGTGGGTGCGCCGGGCGCCGTCGAGGATGGCCTGGTGCAGCGGCAGCTCGGGGTAGAAGCAGGTGAGCTCGACGGGCATGTCGGCCAGCGCGATGCCGTACGCCGCGTCGAGCTCGGTCCAGAACGACCCGTCGGCGCCGTCGAACTCGCTCCGGTGCTGCCCGACCATCGCGACGGGCCCGTGCTCGCCGATGAGCTCCCGCAGCTCCCTGGCCCGCTGCGCCGCCAGGGTCTGCCCGGACTGGATGCCGGACGGTGGCTCGGCCAGCGGGACCAGCTGCCGGGACGGGCCGAGCACGTCCTCGACGGCGGCCGCGGTGTCGGGCGCGAGGGCGAGCGCCACGGTGGTGCCGCGCGCCAGCGTGGCGGCCAGCATCGGCATCAGCTGGGTGGTGAGGTGCTTGGGGGAGGCGTAGAAGGCGCAGCGGTGCTGCAGCGCGACGGCGTGGGCGACGCGGGTGTTCTCGATCTTCACGCGTCGACCTCCACGCGCAGCGGCGGGACGACGTGGTCGGGCCGGGAGATCATGACCAGCTGCGCGGCGAAGGGTGCGCCGCAGCGGTCGAGCACCCGCGCCACCCGCGGCCGCACACCTTCGAGGACCAGCTTGTGGCTGGACGGGAACTCCTCCGCCGCGTGCACGACGGCGACGGCGCCGGCGACGTCGGTGAACCGCAGCGACGACACGTCGAGCCGGATCTCGTGCGGCGACGACGGCGAGCGCAGCGCCCGGTCCAGCTCGCCGAGGAGCAGCTTGCGCACCTGCGGCCGGTTGGAGTGGTCGACCTCGCCTGCGAGGCGCGCGGTGCCGGGACACGACGTGGTGATCCGCAGCAGGTTGTCGTCGTAGATCGTGGACGACTCGATCTCGACGCGGTGCACCGCGCGCATGTGCTCGATGACGTCGTCGGGGTAGTGGGCGCGGTCGTAGAGGCACAGCGCCCGTGCCGGCCGGCCCTCGATCACCTGGTCCAGGTGCTCGTCGAACTCGCGTACGGAGACGCCGTTGTTGCGGGCCAGCCCGTGGTTGAGCTGGCCGGTCATGCGGATGCCGGAGTACCCGCTCTCCAGCGCCGTGTCGATGGCCTGGTCGATGACGTCGGAGACCTGGTCGAGCGGGCTCGCCAGCGTCGCGCGCGTGGTGTCGGTGGGCACGACGACGAGCTGGCCGGTGCCGAGCAGCCGTTCCAGGTCGGCCCCGTCGTCGAGCAGCCGCTCCAGCACGTGGTGCGACGTGCCGTCGTCGAAGTAGTTGACCTGCTCCCCGGCGGCGAACCCGGCCATCATGAACGTGGACGACAGCTCCCACAGGTGCTCGTCGCTGACCGCGACCGCGCAGGCGTGCCGGACGGTCGCGCCGAAGGACGTCATGTCCTCGACCGATCTCGTCATCGCGCACCCCGCGTGGTCGGATTGTGGCCGTCGGGTCCTACGGCGTGAGGAGCCAGGATGCGCGCGTGCCGGCTCCGCTCGCAGCCGAGGACTCTGCGTCACCCTGGTGCCACTGTACGTCTGATGGACCACCCCGCATGGGGTGCATGGTCGGTCCAGCGCGCCGAACAGTCGCTGTTCGGCGACGAACGGTGACCGACGCGGACGGGCTGCTACCTCGGATAACGTCCTTATCACCCAGGTGGGTGGAGCGCAGGTCGGAGCGGGTCCTCGAGCCCCGTCGCGCCGCCGCCGGTCGGCCTCAGGGGACGAGCGGCGGCACCATGGCCTCCACCAGGTGGGGTCCGGGCTCGGCGGCGGCCTTGGCCAACGCGGCCGCCAGTTCCTCGGCCGTCTCGGCGCGGGTCGCGGGCACGCCCATGCCCGTCGCCACCGCCACGAAGTCGAGCCGTGGGCGGTCGAGGTCCAGCAGCGACCGGGCGGCCGAGCCCCCGCTGCCGTCGATCCCGACGGCGGCCAGCTCGAGCCGCAGGATCGCGTAGGCGGCGTTGTTGTAGACGACGGTGGTGACGTCGAGCCCCTCGCGCGCGTGCGTCCACAACGCCGAGATCGTGTACATGGCACTGCCGTCGGCCTGCAGGCACCACACCGGCCGGTCCGGGCAGGCGATGGCCGCGCCGGTGGCGGCCGGCAGGCCCCACCCGATCGCGCCGCCGGTCAGGCAGAGCCAGTCGTGGCGGGGCGCGCCCGCGGTGGCGGACGGCAGGGTCAGCCCGGACGTGTTGGCCTCGTCGACGACGATCGCGCCCTCGGGCAGCAGCGCGCCGACGACGTCGGCCGCCGTGTCGACGCGCAGCGGCCCGGTCGGCAGCGGTGGCCGCCGGAGCGCCGCGACGGGGGCGGTCGCGTCCGGCGCCACGTCGGCGGCCAGCTCGGCGAGCGCGGCCGCGGCGGCATCGGCGCGGCCGGCGACCTCGTGCACGTGGCAGCCCTCCGGCACCAGGTCGCCGCGCCGCCCCGGGTACCCGAAGAACGCGACGGGGGAGCGGGCCCCCACCAGCACCAGGTGCCGGGTGCCCGCGAGCTGCTGCGTGGCCGCGTCGGGCAGGTAGGCCAGCCGGTCGGCGGCGACGACGCCGGCGCCGCGCTCCAGGCGCGCCGGGAAGGTCTCCACCAGCACCCTGGCGCCGGTGGCCGCGGCGATCCGGCCGGCCGCGTCGAGCCCGTCGGTGCGGGTGGCGTCGCCGCCGAGCAGGAGCAGGCACGGCTCGCCCGACCGCAGCGCTGCCGCGGCAGCACTGCGCGCCTCGGGGTTGCCGCGGCCAGGTTCCGGCGCGGCGGGAACGGGCGCCGGCCGGTCGGCGGCGCCGTCGCCCCAGCTCGCATCGGCCGGCAGCACGAGGGTGGCGACCCGGCCCGAGCGGGCGGCAGCCACCGCCTCGGCGGCGTCCGCCGCGACATCGGCGGGGCCGGCCGTGTGCCGCACCCACCCCGACACGGGGCCGGCGAGGCTCGCGATGTCGGACTGCAGCGGGGCGTCGAACGCGGCGTGGCTGGTCGCGTGGTCGCCCACGACGTTGACGACGCCCGAGCCGGCGCGGCGGGCGTTGTGCAGGTTGGCGATGCCGTTGCCCAGGCCGGGGCCCAGGTGCAGCAGCGTGGCGGCAGGCCGCCCGGCCATCCGCGCGTACCCGTCGGCTGCGCCGGTGGCGACCCCCTCGAACAGGGTCAGCACCCCGCGCATCCCCGGCTCGGCGTCGAGCGCGGCGACGGCGTGCATCTCGGACGTGCCGGGGTTGGCGAAGCACACGTCCACGCCGCCGGCGAGGAGCGTGCGCAGCAGCGACTGCGCGCCGGTGGTCATCGCTCGCTCAGCCCGTGCTGACCGAGACGGACGTGGCCGGCGAGGTGGTGAGCGTCTGGAGCACCACGCAGTAGCGCTCGGTCAGCTTGACGAGGGTGGCGACCTGGTCGGCGTCGGCGTCCGTATCGAGCGCGAAGGACAGCCGGATGTCGCGGAACCCGACGGGGGCGTCCTTGCTGACGCCGAGGGTTCCCCGGAAGTCCAGGTCGCCCTCCGCGTGGACGGTGCCGCTGACGGCCATGCCCAGCGACGTCGCAACCGCCCGCAGCGTGACCCCGGCGCACGCCACGAGTGCCTCGAGGAGCATGTCGCCGGAGCAGAGCTGGGTGCCGTCGCCGCCGGTGGCCGGGTGCAGACCCGCCTCGACGAGCGCGGTGGACGTGCGGACCTTGCAGGCGATCCCGCTGCCGTCCAGCTCGCCGTCGGCGCTGAGCGTGACGACGGCCGACCCGGGCTCGCTGCGGTACCGCTCCTTGAGCGGGGCCTGCCGTGCCTTCAACTCCGCCTTCAACTCCGCCTTCGACGACGCTGCTGCCTCGGTGACGTCCATGCCGGCATGGTGCCTCGCCCGTGGGGTTCGTGCACGTGCCGGCCTATCCTTCGGCGGTGCCGTCGGAGACCGCCCCGGAGCTCGGGACCACCGCCCGGCCGGAGCGCGTGCTGACGATCCCCAACGCGTTGTCGGTGCTGCGGCTGGCCGGCGTGCCGCTGTTCCTGTGGCTGCTGCTCGGACCTGGGCAGGATCCGGCGGCGCACGCCGTGACCGACGTGTGGGCGATCGTCGTGCTCGCCGTGGGCGGGATCACCGACTGGCTCGACGGCAAGCTGGCGCGGCTGCTCGGCCAGTTCTCGCGGCTGGGCGCCCTGCTGGACCCGGCCGTCGACCGCCTCTACATCCTCGCCGCGCTCGTCGGCCTCGGGGTGCGCGAGGTCGTGCCGTGGTGGGCGGTGGTCGTGCTGGTCGCGCGCGACCTGGTGCTCGGCGTGTGCCTGTGGGTGCTGCGGCGGCGCGGCTACGGGCCGTTCGTCGTGACGTACCTGGGCAAGGCGGCCACGTTCCTGCTGCTCTACGCGTTCCCGCTGCTGCTGGCCGGACTGCAGGAGGGGTGGTTCGCCGATCTGGCCCGCCCGTTCGGCTACGCGTTCGCCGTGTGGGGCACGGCGTTCTACCTCTACACCGGCGTCCTCTACCTCGTGCAGTTCGTGCTCGCCCTGCGCCACCCGGTGGTGCCGGACGGCCCGGCAGCACCACCGGAGGAAGCCGCGGCAGGCACCCCGTAGGCTCGCCCGCGTGATCCCGGATGATCTCCGATACACCGAGGCCCACGAGTGGGTCCGCGACCAGGGCGACGGCACCGTGCGGATCGGCATCACCGACCACGCGCAGTCCCAGCTCGGCGACATCGTGTTCGTGTCGCTGCCGGCGGTGGGCGACACGGTCGCCGCCGGAGCCGCGGTCGGCGAGGTCGAGTCGACCAAGTCGGTATCGGACCTCTACGCGCCGGTCGCCGGCACCGTCACCGCGGTGAACGACGCCCTCGACGCGAACCCGGAACTGATCAACTCCGGCCCCTACGAGGACGGCTGGATGATCGACGTCCGGATCGACGGCGATCCCGCCGACGCCCTGTCCGGGCTGCTCGACGCGGCTGCGTACACCGATCTCGTCGGTGACTGACGGCTGCTCGCCCGCCTCGGCCCGCACGGTCCGGGCGTGGGCGAAGGAGTAGGTTGAGCGGACACGATGTCCGCAGCCTCAGCTTCCCCGGCACCATCCAGGAGGAGACCGAAAAGGTGACCACGAACGACGGGCCCGGAGTGCCCCCGGAGCGCGCCCCGGAGACCACCTCGGTCTTCCGTGCGGACTTCCTGTCCGAGGCCGAGCCGCCGAGCCAGCCGTCGAGCTTCGGAGCCGAGGCCCTGCCCGAGGGCGCTGCCCTGCTGGTCGTCAAGCGCGGCCCCAACGCCGGTTCGCGCTTCCTGCTCGACCGTTCCACCACGAGCGCCGGTCGGCACCCCGACAGCGACATCTTCCTCGACGACGTGACGGTGTCGCGCCGGCACGCGGAGTTCCGCGCCGACGCGGGCGAGTTCGTGGTCGTCGACGTCGGCAGCCTCAACGGCACGTACGTCAACCGTGAGCCGGTCGACACCGCTGTGCTGGTCAACGGCGACGAGGTGCAGATCGGCAAGTTCCGGCTGGTGTTCATCACCGGGCCGCGGGGCTGAACGGGTCCGAGCAGACCCGCGTCGGCGGTGCGCCGGACGGCGTTCGTGAGCCGTCCGGAGGCGCGCGCCGACCGGGATCGCCGTGTAGCGTCGGATGGCAGCAGGGTCGTGTGGAGGAGGAGAGCGCATGAGCGAGATGCGCGTCGTGGGCGTCCGCGTCGAACTGCCTGCGAACCAGCCGATCCTCCTGCTCCGGGAGACCGCGGGTGAGCGCTACCTGCCGATCTGGATCGGGTCGGTCGAGGCCACCGCGATCGCGCTGGAGCAGCAGGGTGTGAAGCCGCCCCGGCCGCTCACGCACGATCTCCTGAAGGACGTGGTCACCGCGCTGGGCCGGCGCCTCGAACAGGTGCGGATCACCGACCTGCAGGAAGGCACGTTCTACGCCGAGCTGATCTTCGACGGGGGCGTGAAGGTGTCCGCCCGGCCGAGCGACTCGGTGGCGCTGGCCCTGCGCATCGGGGTGCCGATCTTCGCGGAGGAGAACGTGCTCGCCGCCGCCGGTCTGGTCATCCCGGACGAGCAGGAGGACGAGGTCGAGAAGTTCCGCGAGTTCCTCGACTCCATCTCTCCTGAGGACTTCCGCGGAGCCAACCCCAACGGGTGAACCTCGGGACGCCCTGCACACCCGTGCCGCGGTGCGTCCCCCTGCAACCACGGCGCGAGCGCCGCAGGCGCGACCAACGAGCACGGCGCGTTGCGTTGACCCGCTGCGGTACCCCGCTTACCGTCAGCTCACGTACTCCGGAACCGTCCGGAGGGGTACGGAACGGGTGCTGGCACCCGGCGGGAAGGAGCTCGGTGGACGACCGGTCGTCCGGTTCGCCGGAGCAGGGTGAGCTGTTCCCCGACCCGCTGGTGGGCGAGGGGCTCGACGGGCTGCCCGATCAGCTCGTGGGTTTCCGTGGCCCGACCGCGTGCCAGGTCGTCGGCATCACCTACCGGCAGCTCGACTACTGGGCCCGCACAGGGCTCGTGGTCCCGTCGATCCGCGGTGCGGCCGGCTCGGGCTCGCAGCGGCTGTACTCGTTCAAGGACGTGCTCGTCCTCAAGGTCGTGAAGCGCCTGCTGGACGCCGGGGTGTCACTGCAGAACATCCGCGTCGCGGTGGAGCACCTGCGCCGGCGCGGCATCCGCGACCTCGCCGGGATCACGCTGTTCAGCGACGGCACCACCGTGTACGAGTGCGCGTCCGCGGAGGAGGTCGTCGACCTCCTGCGCGGCGGCCAGGGCGTCTTCGGGATCGCCGTGAGCGGGGCGATGCGCGAGATCAGCGGCTCGATCAAGGACTTCCCGGTGGAGCGCGCCGACGGCGGCACGGTGGACGAGTCGCCGGAGGACGAACTGTCGCGCCGCCGGGCGCGGCGCGCCATCTCCTGACCTCCGGGTTCAGGCCCCGCGGAAGGGGTCGTGCTCGGCCATCAGCTTGTCCAGGCGTGCCTGGTCGACGCGGTTGACGACGGCGTTGCTCTCCTGACGGTCCCGCACGCACTTGGCGAGCGTGAACGTGGACGACACGAGGAAGATCATCCCGAGGGCGAGGAACGCGCGCACCCAGGCGTCGCCGGGCATCTGCCACAGCGCGATGAGCATGGCGCCCAGCGCGACGCAGAAGGCGATCACCGACTGCACGAGGAACGCGGCGGTGGTGGGGGACTGCGGCGGGTTGGTCGAGGTCATGCCGACGATGATGACGGCGGGCCGCGATCGGTTGGGTCGGTGGAACTACGTGCCCGCGGCCCGCAGGTAGGCGAGTACGGCGAGGACGCGGCGGTGTGCGTCCTCGGTGGGCGGCAGGTCGAGCTTCGCGAAGATCGACCCGATGTGCTTGACGACGGTGGCCTCGGTGACGACCAGCTCGCGCACGATCGCGGCGTTGGACCGGCCCTCGGCGACGAGGGCCAGCACCTGCCGCTCGCGCGGGCTGAGCCGGGTGAGCGGATCGGCGCGGCGGCGCACGAGCCGGCGCACCACCTGCGGATCGACGACGGTCCCGCCGTCGAGCACGGTGCGCAGGGCGGCGACGAAGTCGGCGACGTCGGCGACCCGGTCCTTCAGCAGGTAGCCCACGCCGCTGCCGTCCCCCGAGTCGAGGAGCTCGGCCGCGTAGGAGAGTTCGACGTACTGGCTGAACGCGACGACGGCGAGGGTCGGGTCGGCCGCCCGCAGTGCGACCGCAGCGCGCAAGCCCTCGTCGCGGAAGCCGGGCGGCATGCGGACGTCGGTGAGCACCAGGTCGGGCCGGTGCCCCGCGACCGCGGCGACGAGCGCGTCCGCGTCGCCGACCGCGGCCACCACCTCCATGCCGAACCGCGTGAGCAACCCGGCGACGCCCTCCCGCAGCAGCACGCCGTCCTCGGCCAGCACTACGCGGGGCACGGCAGCTCCACCCGCAGCACGGTCGGCCCGCCGTCCGGGCTGGTCAGCAGCACCCGGCCGCCGGCGACGGCGACCCGGTCGGCGAGTCCGGTGAGCCCGGTGCCGGCACCGGGCCGGGCGCCGCCGCGCCCGTCATCGCGGATCTCGACGACCAGCGTCCGGCCGTGTTGCCGGAGGGTCACCTCGGCTCGGGTCGCGCCGGAGTGCTTGGCGACGTTCGTCAGTGCCTCGGCGACCACGAAGTAGGCGGCACTCTCGATGCCCGGTGGCAGCCGCCGTGGGAGGTCGGCCGTGACCTCGACCGGCACCGTGCTGCGGTCGGCCAGCTCGGCGACGGCCGCCGGCAACCCGTGGTCGGTGAGCACGGGCGGATGGATGCCCCGGATGAGCTCGCGGAGGTGGGTCATCAGGTCCTTGGCCTGGCGATGGGCGTCGGCCAGCGCGATCCCGGCCGGGGACCGCGGATCGGTGTCGAGCTGGGCGACGCCGAGCTGCATCGTCATGCCCAGCAGTCGCTGCTGGGTGCCGTCGTGCAGGTCGCGCTCGATCCGCCGGCGCTCCGCCTCGAACGCGTCGACGAGCCGGGCGCGGGAGCGGGTGACCTCGACGAGCTCCGCGGCCAGCACCTCGTCGTCGGGGACGAGCATGGCGCGGACGAGCGCGCCGTGGGCGGCAGCGGCGGCCGTCCAGGCGTACGGCAGCAGCGGCAGCAGGAGAGCGGCGACCAGCGTGAACGGCAGCGCGTCGGCAGGGGTGCGGATCTCCCACGCGAGGTACTGCGCCGTCGTGCCGTCGGCGAGCAACGGCAGGGCGAGCGTCGCCAGTTCGGCCGTCACCAACCCCACCAGCACCGCGCCGACGGCGGAACCCGCCACCGCGAGCACCACCGCGTACCCGCATTCCCGCCAGACCAACGGATCGGTCCAGCGCTGCGGCCACGTGCGCGGCCCGGGCATGGCGACCGGGCGCGGGTCCACCAGCTGCAGCCGCGCCCGTTCCAGCCACGCCACCGCCGGCGCCACGACGAGGACGAACCCGCCGAGCAGTACGGCCGCGGCGAGGACGCCCGCGACGACTGGCCCCATGGCTCCGCGCTCCAGCGGGGACCGCAGCGCCACGATCGGGATGAGCGCCAGCAGCAGCGGGACGGCGGCCAGCGCTACCACGAACGAGCTCGACAGCACGTGCAGCAGCGCGCGCCACGGCCACCGCGTGGCGAGGAACCGGCGGGAGGCCAGTGCCGCTGCGGCGGTGGTGGGCTCGGCGGACAGGACGTCGGGCATGTGATCGACCGTAGCGATCAGCGCGGGCCGCAGCGGCGGGGCGAAGTCGAGTCCCCGGGGTAGGGCTGGGTCGACCTCGCGGTGAGGGCCGCAGCGCCGCGGCCGCGGGGTCGGCGGTGTGGTGATCAAGGGCAGAACGTCGTCCAGATCGCCTGATCGACGACCTTTTGCCCTTGATCGACACCGGGTGGCGGGTTGGCTGCGGCCCGCGGCTCGGCGGTGCGGTGATCAAGGGCAGACGGTCGTCCGGGCGGCCTGGTCGTCGACCTTCTGCCCTTGATCACGGCCGGTAGGGCCGTGGCCCGTCCAATCGGCGCAGCTGGCCGGGCGGCGGCAGAGCCGCTGGCGAGTTGTCGTGATCAAGGGCAGAACGTCGTCGTGAGGGGCCGCCTGGCAACCTTTTGCCCTTGATCACCGACACCCGGACGACCGAACCCCGCCGGCGATCCCTCGCACCCCTGCAGGTGCGGCCGCTGTGGACACGCTCACGCGAGCCAGCCGCCGACCCCCTGTTGCCGTAGGATCGCGCGGGTAGTCGCCGACCCCGTGCGGGAGAGCCCGGAGCAGCTGGCCGGGCGCCGAAGGAGCAAGTCCTCCCCGGAATCTCTCAGGCCCCAGGACCGCGCGGGTGAGACGCCTCTGGAAAGCGACGACCGGCCGCCGGCCGCTCGTCCGCCGACGGGGAAAGCCCTGCTCGCGGGGTGAATCTCTCAGGCGCCCGGTCCGCCGGGCGGGGACAGAGGGGGAGGGCAGCTCGGCCCTGCCCGCGATCCCCCGGAGGCGCTCGTGAACCGCCCGTCCTTGCACGATCTCGAACGCGGTGTGCCGTTCGTCGATCGGCACGTCGGCCCGCGGCCGGCCGAGCTGGACCGCATGCTGGCCGTGATCGGCGCCGACTCGCTGGACGCGGTCGCGGCCACTGCCGTGCCGGACTCCATCCAGGACCGCGAGCCGGTCGCCTCCACGTTGCCGCCGGCCGCCACCGAGGCGGAGGCGCTGGCGGAGCTGCGCGCGCTCGCCGCCCGCAACACGGTGACCGTCCCGATGATCGGGCTGGGCTACTCCGGCACGATCACGCCGCCGGTCATCCTGCGCAACGTGCTGGAGAACCCGGCCTGGTACACGGCCTACACGCCGTACCAGCCGGAGATCAGCCAGGGCCGGCTGGAGGCGCTGCTCGCGTTCCAGACCGCCGTCGCCGACCTCACCGGGCTGCCCGTCGCGGGGGCGTCCCTGCTGGACGAGGCCACCGCCGCCGCCGAGGCCATGACGCTGCTGCGACGCGCAGGCCGGGCGAAGAGCCCGCGGTTCGTCGTCGACGCCGACACGCTGCCGCAGACGCTCGAGGTCCTGCACACGCGGGCCGCGCCGCTGGGCATCGAACTGGTCGTGACGGACCTGTCGGGCGGCCTGCCCGAAGGTGAGCTGTTCGGGCTGCTGCTGTCCTACCCGGGTGCGTCCGGCGAGGTCCGCGACCCGTCCGCGCTGATCGCGGAGGCGCACGAGCGCGGCGCGCTCGTCGCGGTGGCCGCCGACCTGCTGGCGCTGACCCTGCTTACCCCGCCCGGCGAGCTCGGCGCCGACGCCGTGCTGGGCACCACCCAGCGCTTCGGCGTCCCGCTCGGGTTCGGCGGCCCGCACGCCGCGTACCTGTCGGTGGCGCAGAAGTACGCCCGCCAGCTGCCGGGGCGGCTCGTGGGACTGTCCCGCGACGCCGACGGCAACCCTGCCCTGCGGCTCGCCCTGCAGACGCGTGAGCAGCACATCCGCCGCGAGAAGGCCACGTCCAACATCTGCACGGCGCAGGTGCTGCTGGCCGTCGTCGCCGCCTGCTACGCCGCCTACCACGGCCCGGACGGGCTGCGCCGGATCGCCGAGCGCACCCACCGCATGGCGGCGGTGCTCGCCGCCGGTCTGCGTGAGGGCGGGGTCGAGGTCGTGCACGGCGCGTTCTTCGACACCGTCCAGGTGCGGGTGCCCGGGCGCGCGGAGGCGATCGCCGACGCCGCGCACGACCGCGGGATCGCGCTGCGCCGGATCGATGCGGACACGCTCGGTATCTCCACCTCCGAACTCACCACTGTCGCGCACCTGGAGGCCGTCTGGGCCGCCTTCGGGGTGCCGGCCGACGCGGCTGCGCTCGACGCCGCCACCGACGACGCGCTCCCGGCGGACCTGCTGCGGACCAGTGAGTACCTGACGCACCCGACGTTCCACGAGCACCGCAGCGAGACGGCGATGATGCGCTGGCTGCGCCGCCTCGCCGACGCCGACCTGGCGCTGGACCGCACCATGATCCCGCTGGGCTCGTGCACGATGAAGCTCAACGCGGCCGCGGAGATGGAGCCCATCACGTGGCCGGCGTTCGCCGACCTGCACCCGTTCGCGCCGGCCGCGGACGCCACCGGCTCGCTGCAGATGATCGAGGACCTGGAGCGCTGGCTCGCCGAGCTCACCGGCTACGCCGCCGTGTCGGTGCAGCCGAACGCCGGCAGCCAGGGCGAGTTCGCCGGCCTGCTCGCCATCGCCGCCTACCACCGCAGCCGCGGCGAGTCGCACCGCGACGTCTGCCTGATCCCGGCCTCCGCGCACGGCACCAACGCCGCGTCCGCCGTGATGGCGGGGCTGCGGGTGGTGGTCGTCGCGACCGCTCCCACCGGCGACGTCGACCTCGACGACCTGCACGCCAAGATCGCCGAGCACGGGCCGTCGCTGGCCGCGTTGATGATCACCTACCCGTCGACGCACGGGGTGTTCGAGACGCAGGTACGGGAGGTCTGCGACGCGGTGCACGCCGCGGGCGGCCAGGTCTACGTCGACGGCGCCAACCTGAACGCGCTGGTCGGGCTGGCCCGGCCGGGCGCGTTCGGCGGCGACGTGAGCCACCTCAACCTGCACAAGACGTTCTGCATCCCGCACGGCGGCGGTGGCCCGGGCGTCGGCCCGGTCGCGGTGGCCGAGCACCTCGTGCCGTTCCTGCCGGGGCGCGGCGAGGTCGGCGCGGTGTCCGCGGCGCCGCACGGCAGCCCCGGCGTGCTGCCGATCCCGTGGATGTTCCTGCGCATGATGGGCACCGATGGGCTGCGCCGCGCCACGCTCACCGCGCTGGTCGCCGCCAACTACGTCGCGGCGCGGCTGCGCGAGCACTACCCGGTGCTCTACACGGGCGCCGGCGGGCTCGTCGCCCACGAATGCATCCTCGACCTGCGCGGGATCACCAAGGACACGGGCGTCACCGTCGACGACGTGGCGAAGCGGCTGGCCGACTACGGGATCCACGCCCCGACGATGTCGTTCCCCGTCGCGGGCACGCTCATGGTGGAGCCCACCGAGAGCGAGGACCTCGCCGAGATCGACCGGTTCGTCGACGCCATGATCGGCATCAAGGCCGAGATCGACCGCGTGGCGGCGGGGGAGTGGCCGGTGGAGGACAACCCGCTGCGCAACGCCCCGCACACCGCGGCCTGCCTGGTCGACAAGTGGGACCACCCGTACCCGCGCGACCTCGCCGCCTACCCGCTCGGCGGCACCCCCGGCGTGCACGACCGCAAGGTGTGGCCGCCCGTCCGCCGCATCGACGGTGCGCACGGCGATCGCAACCTCGTGTGCAGCTGCCCGCCGGTGGAGGCCTTCGCCTAGCCGACCTCACACATGGTCGTGCCCGTTCACACACGTCCGGACGTGTGTGAACGGGCCCAGCGCTGTGTGACGTCGAGGAGGCGGGTGCGCAGCGGGGCCGCCCGCTCCGCGAACGCCGCCTGCGCCTTCGCGTACTCCGCCCGACCGGTCGGAGTCTCGATCCGCACCGGGGTGTAGCCCCAGGCACTCAGGTCGTACGGGCTCGCGCGCATGTCCAGCTCGCGGACGTCGGCGGCGAGCTCGAAGCAGTCCGCCACCAGGTCGGACGGGGTGGCCGGGGCCAGCTTGTACGCCCACTTGTAGAGGTCCATCGTCGCGTGCAGGCAGCCCGGCTGCTCCATCGCCACCTGGTCGGCCCGCGCCGGCGCGACCGCGTTGCGGGGCCGGGCGGCCGCGGTGAAGAACCGGAACGCGTCGTGGTGGGTGCAGTGGATGGGCAGCGACTCGACGACGGCGTCGGTGCCGGCCGTGCCCAGCCGCAGCGGCACCGACCCGTGCCGTGGCGCGTCGGTGCGGTACACCATCGCCCACTCGTGCAGGCCGAAGCACGACAGCCGGGGCGGCCGGGACGCCGTGGCCGCGAGCAGTGCGCCGACGAACGCGGCGGTGCCGGCCACGCGGTCCGGCAGCGCGGCCAGGTCCAGCCGCACGCCGGCACCGTCGCGCACGTAGCCGGGGCCGTCGAGGTACTCCTGCCCGCCCTGCAGCACGACGTCCGGGCCGGGATGCCACTGCTCCAGCCGCTGCGGGCGGAACGAGTAGTAGGTGAAGAGGAAGTCCAGGACGGGATGGGGCTCGCGCCGCCGCCGGCGCTCGCGGTGCGGCAGCGTCCACCGCTCCACCCGGGCCCGGTGGGCGGCCGCGCGGGCGCGCCACACCGGTTCGTCGAGCACCTCCACGGCTACCCCGGGTCCGTGCGGGGTGCGGTGACCGGCACGCCGCTGCGCTCCGGACGCGCGTGGGTTCCGTCGCGCACCGTGCCGACGACGTGCTCGATCAGGTCCTCCAGCGCCACCAGTCCGACGGTGTGCCCGCCGCGGTCCACGGCCCGGCCCAGGTGCGCGCCCGGCCGGCGCAGCACGGCGAGGGCCTCGTCGAGCCGGGCGTCGACCGCGACCTCGGGCAGGGCCCGGATCCGCTGCGGCGGCACCGCGGCGGACGCGTCGTCGATCAGGTCGAGGATGTCCTTGACGTGCAGGTAGCCGGTGAACCGCCGGTCGGGCCCGCGCAGCGGGAACCGGGAGAACCCGGTGCGCGCCACCACCTCGGCGACGTCGCCCACGGTCGGGCGCGCCGGCAGCGTGACGAGGTCGGTCAGCGGCACCACCACGTCGGCGACGGTGGCCTCCACCGAGTGCAGGGTGCGGGTGAGCCGGGATGACTCCTCGTCGTCCAGCAGGCCCTCGCGACCGGACTCGGCGATCAGGTCGGCCAGCTCGCCCGAGGTGAACGCCGTCTCCAGCTCGTCGCGCGGCTCGACCCCGACCAGCCGCAGCACCCCGTTCGCGAGGAAGTTGAAGAGGCTGATCAGCGGCCGCATCACGGTCGTGAAGACCAGGAACGGCGGAACCAGCCAGATCGCCGTGCGCTCCGGGCCGGCGATCGCGATGTTCTTCGGCACCATCTCGCCGAGCAGGATGTGCGCGATCACGACGAGCCCCAGCGAGATCGCGAACGCGACGGGCTCCAGCACCGCATCGGGCAGACCGGCCCACAGGAACGGCCGCTCGATCAGGTGCGCGACCGCCGGCTCGCCCAGCCGGCCGAGCAGCAGCGAGCAGATGGTGATGCCCAGCTGCGACGCGGCGAGCATGCGGGACAGGTCGCCGGTGGCGCGCAGCACCGTGCGCGCGCCGGAGATGTTCGCCTGCGCCATCGCCTCGAGCCGGTCCCGCCGGGCGGACACCAGCGAGAACTCGGCGCCGACGAAGAACGCGTTGCCGGCCAGCAGCGCCACCGCTGCGAGCAGGGCGAGCAGGTCGGTTCCCACTGCGACGTCAGCGGCCACGGCGCACCTCCGCCACCGCGTCGGGGTCGGCCAGCCGCAGCTCCGCGATGCGGTTGCGGTCGCGCCGCATCACCGTCAACCGCCAGCCGTCGACGTCGACCGTGGCGCCGACGTCGGGGATCCGGCCGAGCCGGGCGACCACCATCCCGGCCAGCGTCTCGTGGTCACCTGGCGGCACGACGAACCCGGTGGCCTCGGCGACCTCGTCGTCGCGCAGCAGGCCCGACACCAGCCAGGTGCCGCGTCCCATCGGGCGCACCTGGGCGAGCTCGGCACCGTCGTGCTCGTCGCGCACGTCGCCGACGATCTCCTCGATGAGGTCCTCCAGCGTGACGATGCCGGCCGTGCCGCCGTACTCGTCCACCACGACCGCCATCTGCAGGCCGGATCCGCGCAGCTCCGTGAGCAGGGCGTCGCCGTCGAGCGACTCCGGCACCGTCGGCACCGGCTGCACGAGCCCGCGCAGCGGGACCCGGCCCCGCTCGGCCGCCGGCACCCCGAACGCCTGCTTGACGTGCACGACGCCCAGCACGACGTCCGGGTCGCGGTCCTGGACGGGGAACCGGGAGAACCCGCTGTGCCGCGCCCGCGCGACGAGGTCGTCGACCGTGTCCTCGGCCTCCAGGGTCTCCACCCGCACCCGCGGGGTCATGAGGTCCTCCGCGACCCGGTCCGTGAACCGCAGCGAGCGGTCCAGCAGCGCTGCCGTGCCTTCGTCCAAGGTGCCGTGCTCGGCGCTGGACCGGACGAGCGAGCTCAGCTCCCGCGGCGACCGCGCTGAGCGCAGCTCCTCGGCGGGTTCCACGCCCAGCCGCCGGACGACCGCGTTGGCGGCCGTGTTGAGCGCGTTGATGAGCCAGCGGAAGGCGTGCGCGAAGCCGCTCTGCAGCCAGACCACCGCCCGACCGGTGCGGATCGGGTCGGCGATCGCGAGGTTCTTCGGCACCAGCTCGCCGAACACCATCGACAACGTGGTGGCGAGCAGCAGCGCGATCACGATCGCCACGCCGTCGGCGAGGCCCGCGGAGAGGCCGGCCCCGGCCAGCCCCGGTGCGATCAGAGCGGCGATCGCCGGCTCGGCGACGTACCCGGTGACGAGCGTCGTCGCGGTGATGCCGAGCTGGCTCCCCGACAGCTGGAACGACAGGCTCCGGTGCGCTCGCTGCAGGCTGCGCGCCCGCATGTCGTCCACGTCGGCCGCGTGCGCGTCGACCTGGCTGCGCTCCAGGGCCGTCAGCGCGAACTCCGACGCCACCGACACCGCGGTGCCGGCGGTGAGGGCGGCCACAGCGACCAGTCCGAGGACCGACCAGAGAACGGTCACCCGGACCTGCCCACGCAACGCCGGGTCGGACCCGGCTTCCTACTGCAACCCGGCTCGGCGCCTCGGGCACGTGCGGTGGGCACGGTGGATCTCCCCTGGATGTGGAAGCCGCCAGTCTAGGACGGCGGGGCGGGCGTGCAGCACGGAACCTGCGCCACCCCCCGGTGGAGCGATGCGCGTCACCTCCAGGGGCGATCCGGCCATCCGCGGCCTAGGTTCTCGGGTCATGGCAGGCAGTCGCATCGGTGCGCGGGACCAGAGCCCCTCCCGGTCGTCCTCGCCGTTCGTCGACTTCGACCGCGCCTCCTGGGCGAAGCTGGGGGAGGCCACGCCGCTGCCGCTGACCGCCGACGAGGTGGAGCGGGTGCGCAGCCTCGGCGACGCCGTCGACCTCGACGAGGTGCGCGACGTGTACCTGCCGCTCTCCCGGCTGCTCACCCTGCACGTGCAGGAGGGTGCCCGGCTCTACCGCGCCTACCGCACGTTCCTCGGCTCGGCCGGTGCCCGCACCCCGTTCGTGATCGGCATCGCCGGTTCGGTCGCCGTCGGGAAGTCGACCACCGCCCGGCTCATGCGCCTGCTGCTGGCCCGCTGGCCGCAGCACCCGCGCGTCGAGCTGATCACCACCGACGGGTTCCTGCACCCCAACGCCGAGCTGGAGCGGCGCGGGCTGATGAGCCGCAAGGGCTTCCCCGAGTCGTTCGACCGGCGGGCGCTGCTGCGGTTCGTCACGGAGGTGAAGGCGGGTCGTACCCCGGTCAGCGCGCCGGTGTACTCCCACCTGACCTACGACATCGTCCCCGGGGCCCGCGCCGTCGTGCACCGGCCGGACATCCTGCTGCTCGAGGGGCTCAACGTGCTGCAGCCGGCCCAGCCCGCGCCGGGCGGGCGGGCGGCGCTCGCGGTGAGCGACTTCATCGACTTCTCGGTCTACGTCGACGCGGCCACCGACGACATCCGCAACTGGTACGTGCAGCGCTTCCTGCGGCTGCGGGAGACCGCGTTCCGCAACCCCGACTCGTTCTTCCGCCGCTACGCCGAGCTCGACGTCGCGGGTGCGATCGCGCGCGCGGAGAGCATCTGGGCGGAGATCAACGGGCCCAACCTGGAGCAGAACATCAAGCCGACCCGCGGCCGGGCGAGCCTGGTCCTGCGCAAGGGTCCCGACCACAGCGTCACCGGTATCCGGTTGCGCAAGGTATGACCGATTCGCGGCCATCGGTGACGTCGCACCGGCAGCCTGGCACCATGGCGCGATGACGTCGTACGCGCCCGACGTCGGGGCGACCAGCACCGACGCGCCCGAGCTGACCGAACTCGCCGCCCGTCTGCGGCTGGCCGTGGGGCGGCTCAACCGGCGCATCCGCATCGACGGTCACGAGTCGATCCCGCCGCTGCAGCTGTCCGCGCTCGTCACCGTCGAGCTGCACGGCCCGCTGCGCCTGTCCGAGCTGGCCCGGCGCGAGGCGGTCACCGCGCCGACGATGAGCAGGGTCCTCGCCGCGCTCGACGAGCAGGGCCTCGTGCACCGCGCACCCGACCCGCAGGACGCGCGCGGCGTGCTCATCACCCTCTCCGAGGTCGGCGCGGCGGCCGTGAACGAGGTGCGCACCACCCGTACGGCGCTCGTCGCCCGCCGGCTTGCCCGCCTGGACGACGCCCAGCGCGCCGCGATCGCCGCGGCCATGCCCGCATTGGAGGCGCTGCTCGTGGACGACTGAGCCGCGCGCTCGGCTCGTGTGTTCAAGATCGCTTGCAGGATCACCGAAGGGAGTCGGCCCGCGTCGGCGCGGGCTGCGACGATCGCCCCTCCTTGTCGCCTGTGAAAGGTTTCGGATGGCAATCCTGGGCGCGGCGGTCGTGGTGCTCGCGGTGGTGGTCCTGCTCAACCTGCTCATCACCTTCGCGGTGCTGCGCAGGCTGCGCAGCCACGAGTCGCTGCTGGCGGGCGGGTCCGGCGTGAGCGACTCCGATGCGGAGCTGCTCGGGCGGACGCTGCCGGAGTTCGACGCCGTCAGCACCGCCGGAGCGGCGGTGACGAACACGTCCGACACCGCGCGGATGGTCGGGTTCTTCTCGGCGACGTGCGCGCCGTGCCGTGACCAGGCAGCGGCGTTCGCCGTGCACGACGATCCGAACCGGGTCGCGTTCGTGCTGATGGAGGGCGCGCCGGAGGCTGATCGGGACGCGATCCTGGCTGCGCTCGCGGGATCACCGACCGTGGTGGTCGAGCCGGCCAGCACGCAGGTGACCGAGGCTATGGGCGTGCGGTCGTTCCCGCAGATCCTGCAGCTCGACGCGACCGGCGTGGTCGTGAGCGCGGGGCACTCGGTGCGCGCGCTGGCCGGCACCGGCAGGTGACGTCGGGCCGAGACGGGCGGATCTCGGCGGCGCAGCTGCGGGTCCGCCTGCGGACGGCGTGGGGTCTGGCGTGGTCGGCGGGCGCTCTGCTCACCCTCGCCCAGCTGGCGATCACGCTGCTCGGTGGCGTGCTGGTGTCGGCGGTGACCTGGTCCACCAAGATCATGATCGACGGGCTGGTCGACCGCGCACCGCTGTCGGTGCTGGTCGGAGCGGTTGCGGTGATCGCGATCGCCGGGCTCGTGCGGGCCTGCGCGCCGGAGGTGTCGACGTACCTGCGCGCCGAGCTCGACCGCCGGGTCGAGCTGCGCCTGAACGATCGGCTGTTCACCGCCGTCGGGTCGTTCCAGGGCCTCGCCCGGTTCGAGGACCCGCGGATCCTGGACCGCATCCGGCAGGCCCAGCAGGCCCGCCAGGCGGTCGGGGACGCGACGATCGGACCGGCGTCCGTGGCGGGTGACGTCATCGCCGTGGCCGGCCTGCTGGTGACGGTGTACCTGCTGGCACCACCGATGGCGGCCATCCTGCTCGTGGCGGCCGTTCCGGTGCTGTTCGCGGAGGTGGCCCAGTCCCGCCGGTTCGCCGCGGCGATGGAGACCATGTCGCAGACCGGCCGCCGGCAGTTCGAGCTGAGCGCGCTCAACAGCGACGTCCGCGCGGTGAAGGAGATACGGCTGCTGGGGCTGGTCCCGTTCTTCAAGGCGCGCATCCTGGCCGCGGTCGCGACGGCCGCGACGGTGCAGCGCGACCTCGACCGCCGGCAGATGCGGTCCCGGTCACTGCTGGCCCTGCTCAGCACGGTGATCAGCACCGGCGGGCTCGCCTGGGCGGTGGCCGAGGCCTACCAGGGCAGGCTGTCGATCGGTGACGTCTCGGCGTTCGCCGCCGCCGTCGCCGGGCTGCAGGGCGCGCTCGGCGGCCTCGTGAGCCGGATCAGCCGGGCGCACCGGGCGCTGGTGAACCTCGGCCCCTACGTCGACGTCGTGACCATGGATGCCGACCTCCCGCAGCCCGCCCGTGCCGTCGAGCTGCCGCCGCTGCGCTCCGGCATCGACCTGGTCGACGTGTGGTTCCGCTACGCGCCCGACCAGCCGTGGATCCTGCAGGGCCTGACCACCCGCATCACGGCCGGGGAGGCGATGGCGCTGGTCGGGCTCAACGGCGCCGGCAAGAGCACCCTGATCAAGCTGCTCTGCCGGTTCTACGACCCCGACCGCGGCGCGATCCTGTGGGACGGCGTCGACATCCGCGACGTCGCCGTGCCGGCGTTGCGACGCCGGATCGGCGTGCTGTTCCAGGACTTCATGGAGTACGACCTGACCGCCGCGCAGAACATCGGCGTCGGCGACGTCGACGCCATCGACGACGAGGGTCGCGTCGCGGCCGCGGCCCGTTCGGCCGGGATCGCCGCGAAGATCGAGTCGCTGCCGCGGCGGTACGGCACGATGCTGAGCCGGATCTTCTTCCGCGAAGGGGCCGACGAGGACCCCGAGCAGGGGGTGTCGCTGTCCGGCGGGCAGTGGCAGCGGGTCGCGCTGGCCAGGACGTTCATGCGCGAGAACCGCGACCTGCTGATCCTCGACGAACCCAGCTCCGGGCTGGACGCCGAGGCGGAGCACGAGATCCACCGCAGCCTGGGCGAGCACCGCGCGGGCCGCACCAGCGTGCTCGTCTCGCACCGGCTCAGCTCGGTGCGCGATGCGGACCGGATCGTCGTGCTGGCCGACGGGCGGATCGTCGAGGAGGGGGCGCACCGCTCCCTGATGGATCTCGACGGGCAGTACGCGCGGTTGTTCCGGCTGCAGGCCCGCGGATACACGGAGACGCCGGCCTGACGATCCGGACGGAAAGGGACCGGCCGGTCACGGAATCCGTGACCGGCCGGCCGGCTGATCAGGGGCAGCCCTGCCGGCAGCCGAGGCTGGCGCAGCGGTACCCGGTGCCCGGGCAGTAGCGGCACTCCTCGCAGCAGTAGCTCGGGCCCGTGTTGTCGCCGTCGCAGTAGCACTCGCGCTCGGGCGCCGTGCACGCCGAGGCGTCCAGCTGGGGCACGAGGTGGGCGAGCAGGCGGTCGCCGAGGTTCCGTACAGAAGCGAGCATTCGTCCTCCGAGATCGAGTAGGGAGCGCGTCGCACACTACCGACGATGATCCACTTCGCCTGCCCGGAATGACGGAATCCGGCTCATTTCGAGGAATTCGCAACCGTCGGCCGACCATCGTTTCGACGTCATCTGGAATGTCGGGTCTCGGCTATTGTCGCGTCGTTCGGAGGGGGTTGCATTGGGGTGGAAGGCGGGGGCGCTGGTGGTGGCCGGCGCGGTGGTGCTCGCGGCCCGGCGCACGCTGGTCGTCGTCAACGTGTCGGGCACGAGCATGGAACCGACGCTGCGCAACGGCGACCGGATCCTGGTGCGCCGGCGCCGGCCGGAGCAGGTCCGGCGCGGTGAGATCACGGTCCTGGCGGCGCCGGAGGCCGCGACCGCGCCCGAGTGGCAGTGCGCGACGTGGCACGTCAAGCGGGTCGTCGCGCTGCCCGGCGACCCGGTGCCGGCCGGCGTGCCCGTCCCGGCCGACCGGGTCCCGGCCGGGTCGGTTGTCGCCCTGGGCGACAACGACGTGGGCGGCGACTCGCGCACCTGGGGCCCCTACCGTGCGGACGGGGTAGTGGGGACGTACGTGCTGCGGCTGCGGACGGGCACCCCCTCGCGCACACGCTGATGTGCTCGCGCACACGTCCCAGCATGTGCGTGACCACCGGGAGGTGTGCGTGAGCGGGTCCGCCCTGCGCCGCGCCCCCTGTGGCACGCTGCCGTGATGACCTCGATCCCCCTGTCGGCGTACGGCGCCGAGATCTACTTCCGCGGGCTCGCGGGGGAGCGCCCGGCCCTGCCCACCGACCCGGCCGAGCTCGAGGCGCTGGCGCGGGAGCGGCTGGAGCCCGGCCCGTTCGGCTACGTCGCCGGCGGCGCGGGCGGCGGCGCCACCATGCGGGCCAACCGGGCCGCGTTCGACGAGGTCGCGCTCGTGCCGCGGATGCTGCGCGACACCACCGCCCGCGACTGGTCGACCACCGTCCTGGGCACCGCGATGCCCGCGCCGCTGCTGCTCGCGCCGGTCGGGGTGCTCTCGATCATGCATACGGACGGCGAGCTGGCGGTCGCCAGGGCCGCTGCAGAGCTGGGCGTGCCGATGGTGCTCTCCACGGCCGCGTCGCACACCCTCGAGGAGGTCGCCCAGGCCTCGGGGGACGGGCCGCGCTGGTACCAGCTGTACTGGCCCACCGACGACGCGGTGACGGCGAGCCTCCTGGCCAGGGCGCGCGCGGCCGGGTACTCCGTGCTCGTCGTCACCCTCGACACCTGGACGCTCGGCTGGCGGCCGCTCGACCTCGACCAGGCCTACCTGCCGTTCCTGCGCGGCGTCGGGACGGCCATCCCGTTCTCCGACCCCGCGTTCCGGGCCGGGCTCGCGGCCGCGCCCGAGGACGACCTCATGGCCGCGGTCGGGCGCTGGGTGCCGATGTTCACCGGCACCGCGCTGCGCTGGGACCGCCTCGACGTGCTGCGCCGCAACTGGGACGGCCCGATCGTGCTGAAGGGCATCCAGCACCCGGACGACGCCGTGGCCGCGATCGAGGCCGGGATGGACGGCATCATCGTGTCCAACCACGGCGGCCGGCAGGTCGACCGGGCCGTCGGCGCGCTCACGACGCTGCCGAGCATCGTCGCCGCCGTCGCGGGCCGGGTGCCCGTCCTGTTCGACTCCGGGGTGCGCACCGGCGCCGACGCCGCCGTCGCGCTGGCCTGCGGCGCCGACGCCGTGCTGCTCGGCCGCCCGTACGTCTACGGGTTGGGTCTGGCCGGCGCCGACGGCGTCCGGCACGTCGTGCGGTCGGTGCTGGCGGAGCTGGACCTCACGCTGGCCCTGTCCGGGTACGCCGACCTCGCCACTCTCCGCGAGACCACCGACGCCGTCCACCGGCGGTGATGGAATAGTGAACGCTGGCGCCTGCCGCAGGTGCCGCATGGTCGGGTGCGCAGGGGAGGAGACCGGTGGACGGGCTGGCCGCGCTCCTCGCCGGACTGCTGGCGACGCTGCGCCGCGTCGTGGACTCCCTCGACGGCCCCCGGGAGCTCTGCCCCGGTGACTGGCCGTGGTCGGTGTCGCTGTTCGGCATCGTCGTGGGCCTGTTCCCGACCGTCGGGCTGGTGACGGTGGCGCTGCTGCGCCGCAGCATCGGCTCGCGCTACGGGGCGCCCGAGTCCGCCGTGCTTGTCGGCGCCGGACTCGTCACGGCCGGGCTGCTGCCGCTGCTGGCGTCACTGGCGACGGGTCGGGTCTTCGAGATCGCCTACGCCGGTACCCCGGTGCCGGGCCTGTCCCGCGGCGAGCAGAACACCCTCGGCGTCGAGCAGGCCTGCACGGGACTCAACCAGGCGGCCTACCTGGGCAACGGCAGCGTCGTCCAGTCGTTCAGCTTCAGCGATCCGTCCCGGCTGCTGGTGTCGGGTCTGCTGCTGGTGGCCGTGCCGATCGCCGCCGGCCTGTTCGTGGCGCTGCAGGCGCGCATCGCCCTGCGCCGCGGGCCGCTCTGGCCGGGCAAGTTCTTCTGGGTTCCGGTCCTGCTGCTCGCCGTCCTCACCGCGGGCGTGCCGGCCGGCACGATGTGGCACCTGTGGCTGGGGTTCCTCGCCGGCACCGTCATCGGGATCCCGCTGGTGCTGATGTGCGGCGCGCCGCCCGCCGAGCCGGCCGCCCGCCCCCGCCCGCCCGAGACGGCCCGACCGCCCACGCGCCGACCCACCGCAGCACCGGTCCCGCCCCAGCGGTTCGCCGCGCCGCGCACCACCGGCGCCTCACCGGTGTCGACCTCGTCGGCCGCAGTGGCGAGGGGTGGTCCGGCCCGGTTCCAGGTGGTGCGCAAGCTCGGGTCCGGCGGGTTCGGCCGGGTCTGGCTCGCCCATGACGCCAAGCTCGGGCACCTCGTCGCGCTCAAGGCGGCGCACGCCCCCGACAGCGACACCGAGGAACGCATCCGCCGCGAGGCGAAGGCCCTCGCCGCGATCCGCCACCCGCACTGCGTGCGCATCTACGACATGCTCCCGGCGCGCAGCGACCCCGGGCTCGCCGAGCTCGACGGCATGGTCATCGTCATGGGCTACGTCGACGGCATCTCGCTGGGCGAGCTGGTGCGGGAGAAGGGCGTCCTCGACGACATCGCCGCCGCTCGGGTGTGGCTCTCGGTGGCCGGCGCGCTGGACGCCGCCCACCACCGCGGGGTGATGCACCGCGACATCAAGCCGGGCAACGTCATCGTCGACAACAGCGGGCTGGCCCACCTGATCGACTTCGGGATCGCCCGGCGCACCGGCGACGCGACGTTGACGCAGGCTGGGTTCGTGCTGGGCACCCCCGACTTCCTGGCGCCCGAGGTGGCGTGCGGCGACCGCGCCACGCCCGCCTCCGACGGCTGGCAGCTCGCTGCCACCGTCTCCTACGCGCTCACGGGGCACCCGCCGCGCGGCTCGCACCAGGACGCCATCTCGGGGCTCCGCGCCGCGGCTGCGGGAGCGGCGCTGTCGCACCTGCCGCAGCGCACCGCGCACCTGGCACTGCTGCGCGCCACCCTCGACACCGCACCCGAGCAGCGTCCGCCGCTGTCGGCCGTCCAGGCGGCGCTGGCGCAGTGGCTGCGCCGGGCCGGAGCGCCCATCGACGGGCCGGTGACCAGCACGGGCACGCGCGTGCGCTGACCGCCGCCTCAGCGGTGGTTCTGGTACCGCTCCCGGCGGAAGGCCCGGCGGTCGGCGAGCGGGTCCCAGGTGTCCGACACCGGCGGCTGCGGAGCGGTGACCGGACCCTCGTAGACCGGGCCGCCCACGACCGGCGCCGGCCGCGTCTCGGGGTGCTGGGTCTCCAGGTGCTGCGTTTCCAGGTGCCGTGTCTCGGGATTCTGGTCGTCGCCGTACCCGGGACGCGGGGCTGCCGGGCGCTGAGGGAGCGGCTGACGGGGGCGCATCGGCGCCGCGGGCGGCTCGGGCCGGCGCTGCTGTGCACCGGTCATGCCGCGGGCCTCGTCGGCGAGCAGCCGCATGGCGCACGGCCACGGGGCGGACGTGCCGTCGTCGGCCCGGCACTCGCGGCAGCGGCCGTGGTCGTCGGGGACGTGCTCGGCGAGCGCGCGCGCCAGCAGGTCCGGCATGGCGGCGAGAACCGCAGCGAAGGACATCAGGCGATCGCTCCCATGACACCAGAGGGTATCCCGGGCTCCGTCGCCGACTGCTGTCGCTCCGCCTTCGTCCCTAAACTGGCTGGTGTGCCGCCTCGGGACCGGATCAGGGGGATCGACGCGGCCCGCGCCGTCGCCCTGATCGGCATGGTGGCGACCCACATCCTCGAGACGGAGCGGAGCGACGGCAGCCCCACCCTGGTCGGGTTCCTGTTCGACGGGCGGGCGTCGGCGCTGTTCGCGGTGCTGGCCGGCACGGGGTTGGCGCTGGCCACTCGCGGCCTTCCCGATGGGCGGGCCCAGCTCGCCGCGGGTGCCGGGATCGCGGTGCGGGCCGCGCTGATCGCGGTGATCGGGCTGGTGCTGGCCGATCTGGATCCGCGCCCGCTGGTGATCCTCGCCTACTACGGAGTGCTCTTCCTGGTCGCGATCCCGCTGCTGCGGGTGCCCGCCGGGGCGCTGGCCGCGCTCGCGGTCGTGTGGTGCGGGCTCTCGCCGGTGCTCTCGCACCTGCTGCGGGACGAGGCGCGCTACCCGGCGCAGGTCGGGCTGGAGGCGCTCGCCGATCCGGCGGGCCTGCTCTGGACCCTCACGGTCGCCGGGGTCTACCCGGTGCTGACCTGGACGACCTACCTGCTCGCCGGCCTGGCGGTGGGTCGGACCGACCTGCGGAGCCCGCGGGTGGCGACCGTCCTGCTGGCGGGTGGGGCGGCGCTGTCGGCTGCGGCGAGCGGGGCGTCGGCGCTGCTGCTCGACGCCGGCGGCGCGGCAGTGCTGGGACGGGCGGCCACCACCGAGTTCTACGGCACCACCCCGACCGGGACGTGGTGGTGGCTCGCCGTGGACGCCCCGCACTCGGGCACCCCGTTCGACCTGGCCCGCACCACCGGGTCCGCGCTGGCCGTGCTGGGGTTCATGCTGCTGCTCGCCCGCGTTGCGGCGCCGCTGCTGTGGCTCCCGGCGGCGATCGGCGCCGCGCCGCTCACGCTGTACGTCCTGCACACGGTCCTCACCACCGTGGACGTCGGGGCCGACCCGGACCCGCTGCCGCTGTTCCTCGGCCACGTCGTGCTGCTGGCCGTCGCCGGCGCCGCGCTGAGCGTGATGGGCGCGCGGGGTCCGTTGGAGGCGGCGGTGAGTGCCGCCAGCCGGTCGGTGCGGACCCGGGTGCTCGCCGCGGAGCGGGCGCGCTCCTGAGCGACATCACACATCGCTGGGCCCGTTCACACAGGTTGGAACGTGTGTGAAGGGGCCCAGCCGTGTGTGAGGTCGTCGCTAACCCCAGGCCTCGACGGCGAGCGCCACGGCGAGGCCCAGCCCGGCGAGGCCGATCGCGGAGCGCAGGATCGGGGTGGGCACGCGGCGGGCGAGCGCCGGGCCGGTGAAGCTGCCGGCGAGCAGCCCGACGGCCAGCGGCACCACGGCCCACCACTGCACCGGCGCGAGCACCGCGAACCCGATGGCCGCGGCCGCGTTGGAGAGGCCGAGCAGCACGTTCTTGATCGCGTTGCCCTGCAGGAGCGACACCGGCAGGCCGACGAGCAGCAGGGCCAGCATGAGCACGCCGGCGGCCGCCCCGAAGTAGCCGCCGTAGATCGTGACGGCGAGGATCCCGGCGGTCACGGCCGGCCCGGACGCCTGCCTGGCCGGATCGGCGGACGGGCGGATCCACGGCTGCAGCAGGAGCACCAGCGCGGCGCCGCCGACGAGTACCGGGACGATCAGCTCGAACGTCCCGGGCGGTGTTACCAGCAGCAGGCCGGCGCCCAGCGCGCCGCCGATCAGGGCGAGGACCGCGTAGCGGCGCAGGACGGGGGACTGCCCGGTGAGCTCCGGTCGCGACCCGAGCGTGGAGCCGACCGACGAGATCGTCATCGCCACGGTGTTGGTGACGTTGGCCGCGGTGGCCGGCAGCCCGACGGCCAGCAGCGCGGGGTAGGAGAACAGCGACGCCAACCCGGCGATCGAACCCGTGATCCCGGCCGCGACACCCGCTGCGAGCAGCAGGAACACGGTCGCGACGTCCACAGGTCAAACCTAGTCCGAGGCCGGAAGATCGACCGGTGAGATCTCCCACGTCGAGGGCGGTCCGGCGAGGCGATCGAGCACGGCCGTGCCGCTGCCGGGCTATCCCAGCATCGCGCGGGCGCGGGCCGCCGCAGCGGTGACGAGCGCCGGCAGCAGGTCCACCGGCAGCCCGGGCGCGGGCGGCACGGTCGTCGCTGTGGTGCGGGCCGGCACGGGTCCGGGGAGGGGCAAGGGCTGCACCTCCCGGGCGAACGCGTCCGTCGCCGGCTCGCCCGCCGGTGGGACCGCCCGGGGGACCAGCTCGCCGACCAGCGCCGCCCGGTCGCGGCCGCGCAGCAGCGTCAGCACGAACGGGTCGTCGTCGAGCAGCCACGCCACCTGGTAGCAGAGGGCGGCGGCGTGCTGGCACGGGTCGCCGACGTCCGGGCAGCCGCACTCCGACTCCAGGTCGCCGACGGTCGGCAGCAGGTCCACGCCGGCCGCCGCGGCGGACTCGACGAGCGAGCGCGGCAGCTCGCCCTCCACCAGCGCAGCGAGGTGCCCGGCCTCGGCAGCGACCTGGTCGAGCAGCCGGTCCCACGCGGCGTCGTCGAGCACGCCCACGTGGACCTCCACGGCGAACGTGCCGTCCGGGTCGTCCACGACGGCGCCGATGCGGCCCGGCGACACCGTGATCGGCCCGATCCGCCCGCTGCCGGCGAAGCGGCGGCCGCGCTTCAGCAGCGTGAGGTGCAGCGCCGTCTCCTCCATGGCGGCCACGAACTCCCGCGCCCACCACGACCGGCCGCGCCGGCCAGGCCGGGGCGGGAACGCGGGGAAGCCGAGCGCGGTCATGGTCCCTCCCGCAGGGTGACGAGCTCGGCGAGCTCGGCGTCGGTGAGTTCGGTGAGGCCGGCTTCGCCGCCGGCGAGCACCGCGTCGGCGAGCTCGCGCTTGCCGGCCAGCATCGCCGCGATCCGGTCCTCGATGGTGCCCTCGGCGATCAACCGGTGCACCTGGACCGGGCGGGTCTGCCCGATCCGGTACGCGCGGTCGGTCGCCTGCTCCTCGACGGCCGGGTTCCACCACCGGTCGACGTGCACGACGTGGTCGGCGCGCGTGAGGTTGAGCCCGGTGCCGGCGGCCTTGAGCGACAGCAGGAACACCGGCACGGCGCCCTCCTGGAAGGCGGCGACGAGCCGGTCCCGCTCGGCGACGGGCGTGCCGCCGTGCAGCAGCTGCGCCGGCACGCCCCGCTCGGCGAGGTGCCGCTCCAGCAGCCGCGCCATCGCCACGTACTGGGTGAAGACGAGCACCGCGCTGTCGGCCGCGACGATCTCGTCGATCAGCTCGTCGAGCACGTCCAGCTTGCCCGACCGGCCCGTGAGCTGCGGGTTCTCCTCGCGCACGTACTGCGCGGGGTGGTTGCAGATCTGCTTGAGGGCCGTGAACAGGGCGAGCATGCGCCCGCGGCGGGCCATGCCGTCGCTGCCGGCGATCTCCGCGAGCGCCTCGTCGACGGCGGCCGTGTAGAGGGCGGCCTGCTCGCGGGTCAGCCGGACGGGGTGGTCGGTCTCGGTCTTGCGCGGCAGCTCAGGCGCGATGCCCGGGTCCGACTTGCGCCGACGCAGCAGGAACGGCGCGACCAGCCGGCTGAACGTGGCGGCCGCCGCACGGTCGCCGTCGGCGATCGGGTCGGCCCACCGGGCCCGGAACTCGGCCAACCCGCCCAGCAGCCCCGGGGTGGCCCAGTCGAGGATCGCCCACAGCTCGGTGAGGTCGTTCTCGACCGGCGTGCCGGTGAGCGCCACCCGCGCCGCGGACGGGACGGTCCGCAGCGCCCGCGCCGTCGCCGACGCCGGATTCTTGACGTGCTGGGCCTCGTCGGCGACGACCAGGTCCCACGGGTGCCCGGCCAGCGCGTCGGCGTCGCGGCGCAGGGTGGCGTACGTGGTGAGCACGACGTCGTGGGCCGGGTCGAGCGCCCGCCCCTCGCCGTGGAACCGGGCCACCCGCACGTCCGGGGCGAAGCGGGCGAACTCGCGCTCCCAGTTGCCCAGCAGCGACGCCGGGCACACGACCAGCGTCGGGCCGCCGCGGGTCAGGTGCAGGGAGATGAGGGTGATCGTCTTGCCGAGCCCCATGTCGTCGGCCAGGCAGGCACCCAGGCCGAGCCCGGTCATCCGCTGCAGCCAGCCGAGTCCGCGCAGCTGGTAGTCGCGCAGGGTGGCGGCGAGCCCGGCAGGTGCGGCGACCGGCTCGGGTGCGGCGACCAGCCGGTCCCGCAGCTCGGCGAGCCAGCCGCTGGTCGCGACGGCGGCCCGGCCGTCCTTGGTGTCGATCTCACCGGTCAGGGCTGCGCCGAGCACCGCGATCGCGCTCACCGGGCCCTCGGTCCGGGCTCGTGCCCGCCGCCGGGTGGTGGCGTCGACCAGCACCCAGCGGTCCCGCAGCCGCACCACCGGGCGCCGTCCGGCCGCCAGCTCGTCCCGCTCGGCGGCGGTGAGGGGGTCGCCGCCGAGCGCCAGCTCCCAGTCCAGGTGCAGGCCGGGCAGGCCAGGGGCGAACGAGTGCGGGGCCGCGCCGCCCACGACCGCGCGCGTGCCGACGACGGGGTGCAGCTCGCGCGGCCAGTGCACCGCGACACCGGCCTCGGTCAGCGCGTCGCCGCCGTCGCCGAGGAGGTCGGCGAGATCGGGATCGGCCAGCTCGACCGCGTCCGGCACGGCACTGCTCAGCAGCCGGGCCAGCGGGTCCCAGAACCGGGCGGCGCGGCGGACGGCCGTCAACCCGTCCAGCCGGGCGTCCGGCCCGAACCCGGCGGCGGTGCCGGCCCACACCTCAGCGAGGTCGGCGACGCGCGTCGGGTCGGCCAGTTCCTGCACCACGACGACCGCCCGGAACCGGCCCGTGCCGGGGTCGTCCGGCGCTTCGACGCGCAGCGCCAGCCGCAGGCCCGCGTCCACTCCCGCCGCGGCCTCCGCAGCCCATTCCCGCAGGTGCTCGACGGGTTGCGGGGCGAGCGCCGCGTAGGGCTGCGTCGCTTCCGGGGTGCGCGGCAGCGTGTCCGCGACGGCGTCGAGGAACGCCCGCAGCAGCGTCTCGGGGTCCGCGAGCCGCAGGCCCGGGCCGGGGAGCGGCACCGCGCGGGCGTCCGGCGGCATCGCCGCAGCCAGCGCCCGCACGGATGCCGCCTCGGCCTCGTCCAGCGGCCCGATCCGCCAGGCGTCGAACCCGCCCGGGGAGACGCCGGGCAGGATCCGGCCGCGCGCCACGAGCCGCAGGGCGAGCTGCGCGGCAGCGCCCCAGAACCCGTCCACAGCCGCGGTGACCGGCACCCGGGTCACGCCGATCTCCGCGGTGCGGTCCCCGGGCGCGACGACGACGGTCAGCCGGTCCGACCCACCGGCGACGGCGAGCACGCCGTCGCGCGGTGGATCGGCCGGGAGGAACTGGGCCTCAGGCACCGACGTACCGTGCCAGGTGCTCGCCGGTGAACGACCCCTCGGCCCGTACCAGCGCGTGCGGCGGGCCCTCGAACACGATCCGCCCGCCGGCGTCGCCACCGTCCGGGCCGAGGTCGACCACCCAGTCGGCGTGCGCGATGACGTCGAGGTTGTGCTCGACGACGATCACCGAGCTGCCGCCGTCGACGAGCCGGTCGAGCAGCCCGAGCAGGTGCCCGCAGTCGGACATGTGCAACCCGGTGGTGGGCTCGTCGAGCACGTACACGTTGCCTTCCTCGTGCAGCCGGCTGGCCAGCTTGAGCCGCTGGCACTCGCCGCCGGACAGCGTGGACAAGGGCTGGCCGAGCGTCAGGTACCCCAGCCCGACGTCGACCAGCGCCTGCAGCTTGGGCCGGATGTCGCGCCCCGTGAAGAAGTCGACGGCATCGGCGGCGGTGAGGTCGAGCGCGTCCGAGATCGACTTGCCGTCGACGGTGAGCGCGAGGACCTCGTCGGTGTAGCGGCGGCCGCCGCAGTCCCCGCAGGTGGAGCGGACGCCGTCGAGGAACGCCAGGTCGGCGTAGACCGCGCCCAACCCGTTGCAGGTCGGGCAGGCGCCGGCGGAGTTGAAGCTGAACAGCGCCGGCTTGGTGCCCGTCCGCTTGGCGTACAGCTTGCGGATCGGCTCCATCACGCCCGTCCAGGTGGCCGGCGTCGAGCGGATGTTCGTGGCGACCGCGCTCTGGTCGACGACGATCGTGTCGGGGTGCTGCGGCACCAGCACCTCGCGCACCATCGTGCTCTTGCCCGAGCCGGCCACCCCGGTGATCGCGACCAGCACCCCGAGCGGGATGTCCAGGTCGAAACCGGTGAGGTTGTGCGCCGTGGCGTTGCGGACGGGCAGCGTGCCGGTGGGTGTGCGCACCCGCTCCTTGACCCGCACCTCGCGGTGCAGGAACTCGCCGGTCAGCGTGCCCGAGGACGCGAGCCCGGCCACGTCGCCCTGGTAGACGATCTCGCCGCCGTGGCTGCCGGCGCGCGGACCGAGCTCGACGACGTGGTCGGCCGCGGTGATCACGTCCGAGTCGTGCTCGACGACCAGCACCGTGTTGCCCTTGTCGCGCAGGCGGTGCAGCAGTGCGTTCATGCGGCCGACGTCGCGCGGGTGCAGCCCGATCGTCGGCTCGTCGAACACGTACATGACGTCGATCAGCGACGAGCCGAGGTGGCGCACCATCTTGATGCGCTGGCTCTCCCCGCCGGACAGCGTGGACGTCTCGCGGTCGAGCGTGAGGTAGCCCAGGCCCATGTCGATCAGCGCGCCGACCCGCGCGGTCGCCTCGGCCACGAGCGGTGCCACGGGCGGGGTGGCCATCGTCGGCAGCAGGGCGTGCAACGACACCAGGTCCGTCGCGCACACCTCGGGCAGCGTGTGGCCGTCGACGCGGGCGCTGCGGGCGGCCTCGTTGAGGCGCTGCCCGCGACAGTCCGGGCACGTCTGCGCCGAGGTGAACCGCTCGATCGTCTCCTTCTTCCGCGCCGACGCCCCGTTCTCGTCGGCGGTGATGAACAGGCGGTTGAACTTGGTCTCCACGCCCTCGAACTCGAACGTGACGTCCTTCTTGCCGGGGATCGGCAGGGTGACCCGCTCGTCCGCGCCGAAGAGCAGCAGCTTCCACTCGGCCTCGGAGTAGTCCTTGAGCGGCTTGTCGTTGTCGAAGTGGCCGGATTTCGCGTAGATCGCCCAGTACCAGGTGTCGAGCGCGAAGTCGCGGTGGCGCATCGGCCCCTCGTTGAGCGACTTCGTCATGTCGAAGAACTTCGCGTGGTCCAGCGCCACCTTGCGGCCGATCCCGTTGCAGGTGGGGCACATGCCCTGCTCGTTGAACGAGAACTCGTAACCGGGCCCGACGTGCGGAACGCTCCGGCGCGACCACAGCAGCCGGAGCAGCGGGTTGATGTCGGTGACCGTGCCCAGGGTGGAGCGCGAGCCGCCGCCGAGCCGCTTCTGGTCGACGACGATCGCGGTGGAGAGGTTCTCGATCAGGTCGGCGTCGGGGTGGCCGAGCTTGGGCAGGAATCCGCGCACGAACGCCGAGAACGTCTCGTTGAGCTGGCGCTGCGCCTCGGCCGCGATCGTGTCGAAGACCAGCGAGGACTTGCCGGAACCCGAGACCCCGACGAACGCGGTGATCGCCCGCTTCGGCACCTCCACGGTGACGTTGCGCAGGTTGTTCTCGCGGGCCCCGGTCACGCGGATGTACTCGGTCATGCCGTCCCTTCTACGCGGAAAACCGGACAGATCCCGACCGCTTCAGCCATGGCGTCGGGAGTGGCGCCGGTCACGACCCCCGCGTCGACCATCATCGCGACGCCGTCGGGCGTGACCTCGGGCCATGCCCGCAGCACGGTCTCCGCCTCTGCGTCGTCGACCTCGACGAGGCGGACCTCCTCGGAGGTGCCGGTGTGGAGGGCGAGCGTGCCGGTCCCGGCTGCGCGCACGTTCTTGATCCAGTCGGCAGCCGGGAACCCGCCCAGCACGTAGCGGTGGCCGTCGAGCTCGGCGACGGTGAGCGGGGTGCTGCGCGGCCGGCCGCTCGTGCGTCCCGGCACGGTCAGGACGTCGAGGGGGACGCCGTCGCGGGCGAGCCCCTCGTTCATGCTCTTGATCCACGCGGGCGGTCGGATGGAGCGGCGGGGGTCGGTCATGCGGTTCCTCCCTGGCGGCGGTAGCGGCGGACGGCGAGCGGGGCGGCGACGGCGACGATCGCGAGCGGCCAGACGACGGCCATGAGCAGGGCGTGGTCGCTCACCCACGACCCGCCCGTCCAGCCGGGGTTGCCGCAGAGCTCGCGCACGGCCGCGGCGGTCGCCGAGAGCGGGTTCCACTCGGCGATCTCGCGGACCACCGGCGGCATCGTCGCGGGATCGACGAACAGCCCGGACAGGAAGCCGAGCGGGAACTCCAGCGTCTGCACGGCCGTGACGGCACCGGTGTCGCGGGAGAGCGTGCCGAACAGGATCCCCACCCAGATCAGGGCGAACCGCAGCAGGAGCAGCAGCCCGACGGCCGCGGCGGCAGCGCCGAGCCCGCGCTCGGAGCGCCAGCCCACGAGCAGCCCGACCGCGATCAGCACGGCCAGCCCGATCGCGGAGATCAGCAGGTCGGCCGTCGCGCGGCCGAGCAGCACGGCGGCCGACGACATGGGCAGCGAGCGGAAGCGGTCGGTGATGCCGCGCTGGGCGTCGGTGACGACCGCGACCATCGTCGCGGACATCCCGAACAGCATCGTCATCGTGAACATGCCGGGGACGAGCGCGACCCGGTAGTCGCCGGGCTCGCGCATCATCCCGCCCAGCAGGTAGGCGAAGATCAGCAGGATCATCACCGGGAACGCGACCGTCGCAGCCAGCTGCCCGGGCTTGTGGCGCAGGTGGGCGAGGTAGCGGCCGGTCAGGACCCGGGTGTCGGTGAGGGTGGTCAACGAACCTCCGTCGATGCAGCCGTCAGATGGAGGAACACCTCGTCCAGGGTGGGTCGGCGGACCTGCAGGTCCTCGGCCTCCACGTTCGCGTCGGAGAGGTCGGTGAGGGTCGCGGCGAGTGCCGCCAGCCGATCGGTCACCGGCACCGTCACGCGCCGCAGGTCGGCGTCGACCGCCGGCTCGCCGTCACCGATCCGGGCCAGCACCGCGACGGCCGTGGCGAGGTCGTCGGTGTGGCGCAGGGTCAGCACGATGCGGTCGCCGCCGATCAGGGTGCGCAGCTCGTCGGGCGTGCCCTCGGCGACGACCCGGCCGCCGCCGCCCGGGGGAGCCGCGAGCACCGAGATGCGTGACGCGAGTTGGTCGGCCTCCTCCAGGTACTGGGTGGTGAGCAGCACGGTGGTGCCCTCGGCGACCATGGCCCGCACCGCCGCCCAGACCTCGGCGCGACCGCGGGGATCGAGCCCGGTCGTGGGCTCGTCGAGGAACAGCACGGCCGGCGCGAGGATCATGCCGACGGCGAGGTCGAGGCGCCGGCGCATCCCACCGGAGTAGGTCGCCACCGGTCGGTCCGCGGCGGTGACCAGGTCGAACCGCTCCAGCAGCTCGTCGGCTCGGCTGCGCGCGGCGCCAGGCGGGAGCTGGAACAGCCGCCCGAACAGCACCAGGTTGGCCCGCCCGTCGAGGATCTCGTCGAGCGCGGCGTACTGCCCGACCAGACCGATCCGCCGCCGGACGGCCGCGGCGTCGGTCAGTGGGATGCCGGCGATCTCGGCGTGCCCGGAATCGGGTCGCAGCAGCGTGGCCAGGATGCGGACGGCGGTGGTCTTGCCGGCGCCGTTCGGGCCGAGCAGGCCGTGCACGGTGCCGGGCGGAACGGAGAGGTCGAGGGCGTCGAGGGCAGGGACGGCAGAGCCGGGGTAGGTGGAGCGCAGTGCTTCGGCATGCACGGCGGATGGCATGGGCCTCCGTACTCAAGTTTGAACTACGGGTCGTCGAGTGTGCCCGACGATCCGCGGGTATGCAAACTTGAATCGCCCGAAACCGGGCGAGTGTTACGGCCCGTCCAGCGTCTCTTCCTTGAGCCGTGGCCAGATCCCCGGCCAGCCCGGCGACAGCGGCTCACCCGCCATCGGATAGGCCCCGCCCGCCAGCCGCTCGATGATCCCGCGCGTCCAGGCGATCGCGGCCTCGGCGTCGTTGACCCACAGCCCGAACAGCTCGCCGACGTGCGGCGGGTACGTCCAGCCGGCCAGCTGGGCCGCCGCCTTGTCGCGCCGCTCCTCCAGGATCGCCAGCCGCTCGCGCAGCAGCCCGATCGCCTCCTCGCGCGACAGTGACGGCAGCATCGCCAGCGCGGCCCCGAGGAAGTCGGCGCGCGGCTGCGGGTCGCGCACCGCCGCCCGCAGCAGCTGCATGAACTCCTGCTCGCCCCGTTCGGTGAGCTCGTACTCCGTGCGCGTCTCGGTCTGGAAGTCCTGCAGGTAGCCGTCGCGGGTGAGCGCCTTCAACGCGTGGTAGATCGAGCCCCACTTGACGTTCGCCCACTCGTCGGCGCCCCACGACACCAGGTCGTTGCCGACGAGGTAGCCGTGCGCGCGGCCGTACCCGCGCACGATCCCCAGCACCAGCAGGCGCGTCGCCGACATGGGGGAGAGGGTAGCCAGCGTCGCGGGATCAGCGGGCCAACGCACTGTCCGCCGCGGCGAGGACGCGCCCGAACGCCCACGTGATCACCGGCGCCGCCACCCGGCGCGTCACGACGTCGGCGGCGAACGGCAGCGCGGCCACGGCGGTCGTCGTCCAGACCACCCGGGTACCGCCCGCCACCTCGGTGAACGTGAGCGAGCCGCCCTCGTGCCGGACCGGCGGGACGCTGCGCTCGACGAGGTAGTCGAACCGGCGCGGCCGCTCGTAGGCGGTGATCCGCTCCCGGAACCAGCCCATGAACCACAGCAGCACGCGGACCGCGCCCGTCCCGTGTGGGGTGCCCGCGCCGGTCGTCACCAGCCGCGCGCGGAGCACGACCCGGCTCGTCGGGTAGTTGCCCGGGTCGGCGAGCCAGTCGAACACCTCGTCGACGGGCGCGCGCACGACCCGCTCCACCGTCATCGTCACCATCTGCTGTCCCTCCTGGTGAGCTACCCGATCGGCTGGACGCGGGGCGCAACGCGCTGCGGGCCCGTCCCGTCCTCGTTGATACAGGCAACCAGCGATCGGGGGTCGGGATGTCGCACGCAGCTCGTGCAGGGTGGGTGCTCGCGGTCTTCGTGCTGGCCGGCTGCTCGTCCCCCGCCGTCCCGTCGCCGCCGGTGACGACGGCGGCGCCGGTCACCCAGCAGCCCACCAGCGCGCCCCTCCCGCCGAGTTCGACCTCGGCACCGGCCGGCGTGCCACGCTGCACGACCGCGGAGCTGCGCGGTTCCCTCGGGCAGGGCGACGCCGGAGCCGGGTCCGTCTTCCGACCCCTCCTGCTCACCAACACGGGCACCCGGACCTGCGAGCTCGTCGGCTTCCCCGGCGTCTCCTACGTGGCGGGGGACGACGGGCACCAGGTCGGGCCGGCCGCCGAGATGGACGGTCCGCGCCACCCGCAGGTGAACCTGGCGCCCGGCAAGGCGGCCAGTGCCCAGCTGCGGCTGGTCAACGTGCAGAACTTCGACGCGGCGGCCTGCAAGCCGGTGCCCGTGCGCGGCCTGCGCATCTACCCGCCGGGCGACACGGCATCGCTCTTCGTGCCGTTCGACGGCGGCCAGGGCTGCTCGATGAACCCGCCGCAGCCGCAGCTGTTCGTGCAGGCCGTGCGCCCGGCCTGAGACCGCGCGGCGGCTGAGTGCATGCTTCACCCATGACGTACGTCGCCGACCCGACCCGTTACGACTCCGCGCAGTTCCGCCGCACCGGCCGCAGCGGCCTCGACCTGCCCCCGATCTCGCTGGGCCTGTGGCACAACTTCGGTGACGACCGCACGCTCGACGACCAGCGGGCCATCCTGCGCCGCGCGTTCGACCGCGGCGTCACGCACTTCGACCTGGCCAACAACTACGGCCCGCCGGCCGGCAGCGCCGAGGTCAACTTCGGGCAGATCTTCGCCCAGGACTTCCGCCCGTACCGCGACGAGCTGATCATCTCGACGAAGGCCGGCTACGGCATGTGGGACGGCCCGTACGGCGACGGCGGTTCCCGCAAGTACCTGCTGTCGAGCCTCGACCAGTCGCTCGCCCGCATGGGCCTCGACCACGTCGACATCTTCTACAGCCACCGGTACGACCCCACCACGCCGCTCGAGGAGACGATGGGGGCGCTCGACACCGCCGTCCGCTCGGGGCGGGCGCTGTACGCGGGCATCTCGTCGTACAGCCCGGAGCGCACCCGCGAGGCGTACGAGATCCTCGGCCGGCTGGGCACGCCGCTGCTGATCCACCAGCCGTCGTACTCGATGCTGAACCGCTGGATCGAGGAGGCGCTGCTCGACACCCTCGGCGAACTGGGCGTCGGCTGCATCGCGTTCTCCCCGCTCGCCCAGGGCCTGCTGACCAGCAAGTACCTCGACGGCATCCCCGCGGGCTCGCGGGCCGCGCAGGACAAGTCGCTCTCGCCCGACCAGCTCACCGAGCAGACGCTCGCGCACGTCCGGGCGCTCAACGGGATGGCGGTCGACCGCGGACAGACGCTCGCCCAGATGGCCCTCGCTTGGGCGCTGCGCGACCGGCGCATGACGTCGCTGGTCATCGGCGCGAGCAGCGTCGACCAGCTCGACGACAGCCTCGGCGCCCTGGAGAACCTGGAGTTCTCCCCCGACGAGCTGGCCGCCATCGACAAGCACGCCGTCGAGGCAGGCATCAACCTCTGGTCGAAGTCCTCCACGGAGTCCTGAGGGCGTCCCGGACCCGCATCTCCACGTCGCGAGAACCACGACTCGCCGACGCGGTTTCCCCAACTCGCGGGGCGGCCGTGCCCCGACGCCCGCGAGTTGTGGGTTCGGCGCCGGCGAGTTGTGGATTCGGGCATGGCGAGATGTGGGTTTCGGGACGGGTGTGCACCGGTCTGGCCGTCGATGCGGTGTCGCCAGTCCACGGCCTGGACCCACACTGGCCGTTCCGTGTTTCGCCTGGTGGGACGGCCCGCGCGGGTGTCCGGACATCTCGCGGCTCAACGTCGTCGGGCTGATCACACTGCGGACCGACGAGTTGCGTCGATGGTCGGATCATGTTCAGGTCGGAGTGTGGGAGCGAGTGATCTGACCCGGCGTCGCTGGGTCGATCTCGGGCGGATGCGGTCGGGGCTCTGTCGGGGCTGAGTTCTCCCCGCTCGCCGTCCGCCTCCCGAAGGACCCCTCATGTCGCCCCTCACCCTGCACTGGTTCCTGCCCACCAACGGTGACGGTCGGCAGCTCGTCGGCGGCGGTCACGGCGTCGGGACGGGGTCGGCCGGCTCGATCCGTCCGGCGTCGATCGCGTACCTGGCACAGGTCGCCCGGGCGGCCGAGGAGGTCGGGTTCAGCGGTGCGCTCACCCCGACGGGGGCCTGGTGCGAGGACGCCTGGCTGACCACGGCGATGCTCGTCGCGCACACCGAGCGGCTGAAGTTCCTCGTCGCGTTCCGGCCCGGTTCGATCTCCCCGACCCTGGCCGCGCAGCAGGCCGCGACCTACCAGCGTCATTCCGGCGGGCGGCTCCTGCTCAACGTGGTGACGGGTGGCGAGTCCGTCGAGCAGCGGGCGTACGGCGACTTCCTGGACAAGGACGCCCGCTACGCGCGGACCGGGGAGTTCCTCCAGGTCGTCCGGGCCCTGTGGCGCGGGGAGACCGTCGATCTGGACGGCGAGCACGTCCGCGTCGAGGGCGCGTTCCTCGACCGGCTGCCCGATCCGGTGCCGCCGATCTACTTCGGCGGATCGTCGGCCGCCGCGGGCGAGGTCGCGGCCGAGCAGGCGGACGTCTACCTGACGTGGGGTGAGCCGCCGGCCGCGGTCGCCGAGAAGATCGCCTGGATCCGCAAGCTCGCCGCCGAGCGTGGCCGGACGCTCCGGTTCGGGCTCCGCGTGCACGTGATCACCCGCGACACCTCCGCGCAGGCGTGGGCACAGGCCGAGGCGCTGCTGGCGGCGCTCGATCCAGCCGTGATCGAGAAGGTGCAGGCCGGGCTCGCGGCGAGCGAGTCGGAGGGCCAGCGCCGCATGCGGGCGCTGCACGGCGGCTCGACCGGGGACCTGGAGATCGCGCCGAACCTCTGGGCCGGCGTCGGTCTGGTCCGCGGGGGTGCGGGGACGGCGCTGGTGGGCAGCCACGAGGAGGTCGCCGACCGGATCGCCGAGTACCACGACGTGGGGATCGACGAGTTCGTGCTCTCCGGCTACCCGCACCTGGAGGAGGCGTGGTGGATGGGTGAGGGCGTGCTGCCGATCCTGCGCCGCCGCGGGCTGTGGGAGCCGCCTCCTGGCGCGGGTGTCTCCGCAGAAGAGTCACGGTCGGTGCCCTTCGCGCAGATGCGGGGTGCCCGGTGAGCGTCGCGACCACGATCGAGAACCGCACGAGCCCGCGCACCGTCCTGCTCGCGAGCCTCGTCGGCACCACCGTCGAGTGGTACGACTTCTTCCTCTACGCGACGGCCGCGGGACTGGTCTTCCCGAAGCTGTTCTTCCCCGTGGGGAACGAGCTGGTGGGCTCGCTGCTCGCCTTCGGGACGTTCGCCGTCGGGTTCGTCGCGCGCCCGGTCGGCGGGGTGATCTTCGGACACGTCGGCGACCGGCTGGGCCGCAAGCGGACGCTCGTCGCGACCATGGTGCTGATGGGCGCGGCCACCGCGCTGATCGGGCTGTTGCCGTCGTACGCCTCGATCGGGCTGGCGGCCCCGGTGCTGCTGGTCGTGCTGCGCGTTCTGCAGGGCATCGCGGTGGGCGGGGAGTGGGGCGGTGCCGTGCTGCTCGCCGTGGAGAACGCGCCGCTCGGCAAGCGCGGGCGGTTCGGCAGCGTCCCGCAGATCGGGCTCGGGCTCGGGCTGGCGCTGGGCACCGGGGCGTTCACGCTGCTGGCACTGGCCCTCGACGAGCAGCACTTCCTGTCGGTCGGCTGGCGGGCCGCGTTCGTGCTGAGCGTCGTGCTCGTCGCGGTCGGGCTCGTGGTGCGGCTGCGCGTGTTGGAGACGCCGGAGTTCCGCCGGTTGCGGGAGAGCGGGGCGACGGCGCAGGTGCCCGTCGTCGAGGTGTTCCGTACCCAGCCGCATCGACGTGGGCTGGTCGCCGGGATGCTCGCCCGCTGGGCGGAGGGCGCAGCGTTCAACACGTGGGGCGTCTTCGTCATCACCTACGCGACGGTGACGGTGCACGTCGACAAGCTCGTCGTGCTGATCGGCGTCACGGCAGGGGCGCTGCTGATGGCGTTGCTGACACCGGTGGCCGGAGCGCTCGCCGACCGGTTCGGTCGCAGGCGGGTCTTCGCGACGGGTGCGGCCGGGTTCGGGCTCACCGTCGTGCCGTCGTTCCTCGCCGTGGGCACCGGGATCCCGTGGCTGGTCGTCGCGGTCCTCCTGCTGCAACTGGGGATCTGGTACGCGTTGATGACGGGAGCTGAGGCGACGCTGTTCGCCGAGCTGTTCGACACCGACGTGCGCTACACCGGGATGTCGCTCGTCTTCCAGGGCTCCGGGATCTGGGCGTCGGGCCTGACCCCGGTGTTCCTGACCGGCCTGCTCGCCTTCGGTGGCGGCAGCTCGTGGTGGGCAGCCGGCTACCTCGCCGTCACCGCGGCGATCAGCGTCACCGCGGTGCTGGCGATGCCCCGGTGGATCGGCTGGCGCCCGGAGTGGGCGCGGGCCGACCGTTGGTAGCCGCTGTCCTGATCTCGGTTCACCGGACGGCGAGGATGCCGAGGCGCTGCGTGGCTCGGGTGAGGGCCACGTAGAGGTCGGCGGGGCAGCCGGCGCGGATGCCGTCCGGGTCGACGACGATCACGACGTCGAACTCCTGCCCCTTCGACTCCGGCGGCGTGAGGACGGTGACGTCCGGGTCCAGGTCCGGCAGCGCCGCCGGCTCCGGCGCGATCACCGCCATCGTGCCCGCGTCCGGCCGGTCCGCGGCCACCGCTGCGACCAGCTCGACGCCGAGGTCGGCCCGATCGACCGTGCGCTCCCACGGCAGCTCGCCGCTGTGCCGCACGGACCGGGGCGCCTCGAGCCCCGGCCCGATCTCCGGCAGCACCTGCGCGGCCCGGTCCATGATCTCGGCCGGGGTCCGGTAGTTGATCGTGAGCGTGCGGTGGACGGCCCGCGGGCCGACGTCCCACGTCCGCGACCCGGCGGCCGCGCTGCGCTGGGCGAGGTCCCCGACGACGGTCATCGACCGCGTCGGGCAGCGCCGGACCAGCACCCGCCAGTCCATCGGCGACAGTTCCTGCGCCTCGTCGACGACGACGTGGCCGAACGTCCAGTCCCGGTCGGCGGCCGCTCGTTCCGCGACGGTGCGCAGGTCCCGCTCGGTGTGTCGTTCGGCCAGCGTGGCGGTGTTGAGGACGTCGGTGGCGCGCAGGGCGAACTCCTCGTCGGACTCCACCTCGTCGAGCGCCTCCAGCACCCGCCGCGCCGTGTCGTCAAGGCCGCGCGACTCGGGTTCCGGCCGCTCCACCTCGCCCAGCAGCTCGACCAGCTCGTCGAGCAGCGGGGCGTCCGACACCGTCCAGGCGTCGCCCTGCGCGCGGTGCAGGACGACGAGCGCGGGGTCGAGCGCCGCCAGCCGGTCCCGGTCGCCGAGCAGCTCGGCGAGCAGCCGCTCCGGCGTGCACAGCGGCCACAGCTCCTCGACGGCGGCGTGGAAACCGCGGTGCGTCGCGAGCTCTCGCCGCACGTCCCCGGCGAGCTCGCGGCCGAGCGTGCCGGTGAGTTCGCGCTGGTCGAGCCAGCCGTCGCCGATCCGCAGCACCGCGTCGCGGACGAGCGCGGTGCCGAGGGCGTCGCGGAACACCGCGCGGGCCGCGTTGTGCGGCAGCCCGCTCGCGCGGGCGGCGTCCCGGGCCTCGTGCACCAGCTCGGCGTCGACCTCGACGGTGACGTCGTCGAGCTCGATCCGCAGCGGCTCGGCGGGCAGTTCCTGGCGCTGCGCGACGGCGCGCCGCAGGACGTCGAGGATGCTCAGCTCGCCCTTGATGCGGGCGACCTCCGGCGCGTCGAGGGCCGCGGTGTCGATGCCGTGGCGCAGCCCGCCGGGCGTGGTGAACACGACGGCGGTCTCGCCGAGCGACGGCAGGACGTCGGCGACGTAGCGAAGGAACGCGGCCGACGGGCCGACGACGAGCACCCCACGCCGAGCGAGCTGCTCGCGGTGCGCGTAGAGCAGGTACGCCACGCGGTGCAGGGCGACGGCGGTCTTGCCGGTGCCCGGCCCGCCCTCGACGACGACCGTGCCGGTGAGCGGGAGCCGGATGATCGCGTCCTGCTCGCCCTGGATGGTGGAGACGATGTCGCGCATCGTTCCGCTGCGTGGCGCGGTCAGCGCCGCCAGCAGGGCGGGATCGGCCGCCGTGTCGGCGCTGATGTCGGCCGCGCCCACGTCGAGGATGTCGTCGTGCAGGGCGACGACGCGTTCCTGCGGGCCGAGCCCCGCCAGCCGCAGGTGCCGTCTGCGGGTCACGCCTTCCGGGGTGGCGACGGTGGCGCAGTAGAACGGCCGGGCCGCCGGTGCCCGCCAGTCGACCAGTGCCGTCTCGCCGTCGGCGTCGGCGAGGCCGGTGCGCCCGACGTAGGTCGGGGGACCGGCAGGGTGGTCGAGCCGGCCGAACGCGAGCCCGTTGCGGGCGGCGCGCAGCCGCGTGGCGCGGTCCGACCAGGTGCCGACGGCCAGGTCGCGCTGGAAGCGGGACGAGTCGGTCTCCTCGGTCATGACGGCGGCGGCGGTGCCGGCCCGTCCGGTGGCCTCGGCCAGCTCGGCGGCGAGCAGCCGGTGCAGGTGCCGGAGCCGGTCGTTCTCGACGGCCAGCTCACGCGTGGTCCCTGCGTCTTCCACGGTACCTCCGGAATGTGGTATGATTAAGGAGGAAATGCAGTTGTGCGCTATCTGCGCAGCATTTCAGCTTAACATTCCGGTCGGAATTCGGCGAATTCTTCTGCGTCACACCAGCTTGTCGCGGCCTGCCAGTGCACCGAGCACGGCCTGCGGCACCAGCAGCAACAACAAGGTCACCAGCGGCACCGTCCAGCCGGCCGTGAGGTCGTGCAGCAGGCCGACCGCGAACGGGCCGGTCGCTGCGAGCAGGTAGCCCAGGCACTGCGCCATGCCGGACAGCTGCGCGGCGTGGGCGCTGTCCGATGCGCGGACCGTCATCAGCGTCAGCGCGAGTCCCAGCGCGGCACCCTGCCCGATCCCGAGCACGATGCACGCCGCGAGCTCCCAGCCCGGCAGCAGGAGCACCCCGGCGAGCCCGAGCGCCGTCGTCGCCGTGATCGCGACGGCGAGCCCGCGCTGCCGCCGGGCACGGGCGGCGAGCACGGGCGCAGCCATGCCGCCGGCGATCCCGGTGAGGCTCATCGTCGCCACCAGCACCCCGGCCGTCGCCGGTGGGTAGCCGCGGTCGGTGAAGACCTCCGGCAGCCACGAGGTGGTGGCGTAGAAGCCCAGCGACTGCAGGCCCATGAACGCGGTCACCTGCCAGGCGATCGTGCTGCGGCGCAGCGCCGCCACCGGCGCCGCGGTCGCGGCCGGTCGCGCCACCCGGCGCAGCTGCGGCAACCAGCAGAGGGCCGCCGCCACCGCCCACAGCGCCCACGCGGCCAGCGCCGCCCGCCAGCCCAGCCCGAGCCCGTCCGCGACGGGCGCCGTGACCGCGGCGCCGAGCGCTCCGCCCACCGAGATCGCCGCCGAGTACGCGGCCGTCATCGCGCCCGTCCGGTGCGCGAAGTCGCGCTTCACCAGCGCCGGCATCAGGACGTTGCCCGTCGCGATGGCCGCCCCGATCAGGACGGTGCCGCCGAACAGCGCCGCCGCGCCCGGCAGCGCGCGCACCACGCAGCCCAGGATGAGCACGCCGAGCGCTGTGAGCAGGGCGCGCTCGATGCCGATCCGGCGGGCGAGCCGGGGTGCCACGGGCGCGAGCAGGCCGAAGCACAGCACCGGCAGCGCGGTCAGCACGCCGGCGGCGGTGGCGGTCAGCGCCTCGTCGGCCCGGATCTGCGCCAGCAGCGGCCCGACCCCGACGACCGACGGCCGCAGGTTCAGCGCCACGAGCACCACCGAGGCGGCCACCCACCACGGCAGGGCGCGGGTCGTGCGGTCCGGGATGCCGACGGTGGCGCTCACACCGGCCATGCTCGTTCGCGGACGCGCGTCGCGTCCACCGGAAGGACCGGCGTCACATCTCCGGTGCTAGCCGACGCCGCCGGTGGCGAGGATCCCGCCCTCGATGCGGACGGTCTCGCCGGTGATCCACGACGCGTCGTCGGACACCAGGAAACCGACGAGCTTCGCGACGTCCGGCGGCACACCGAGCCGCTTCATCGGGTAGGACTGGGCCACCTGCTCCTCGCCGTGCGCGTAGAGGGCGGTGGCGAACTTCGTCTTCACCACGCCGGGCGCCACCGCGTTGACGCGGATGCCGGGGCCGAGCTGGAACGCCAGCTCCTCGGTGAGCCGGATCAGCGCCGCCTTGGACGCGCCGTAGGCGGCGATCAGCCCGGTGGAGCGCAGCCCTGCCACCGACGCGACGTTGACGATCGCGCCCCCGTGCTCGCCCATCCACGCCTTGTGCGCGAGCTGGACGAAGCCCAGCGCGGCGACGACGTTGACGTCGAAGATCTTGCGCACGGCGTCGAGGTCGGCGTCGACGAGCGGCCCGTAGACCGGGTTGATGCCGGCGTTGTTGACGAGGATGTCGAGGGACCCGAACGTCTCGACCGTTCGGGTGACGGTCTCCTCGCGAGACTCCGCCGATCCGGCGTTCCCCGGCACGGCGAGGACGCGGCCGGTCGCGCCGCCGGCGTGCTCGGCGACCAGCCGGTCCGCCGCCTCCTGCAGCTGGTCGGGCTTGCGCCCGGTGATCGTCACCGACGCGCCACGGTCGAGCAGCTCGGCGGCGATCGCGAACCCGATGCCGAGGCTCGCGCCGGTCACGACGGCGGCCCGACCCGTGAGATCAGTCATGGGCGCGACCCTACTTCGGGAACTCGGGTGCACCGGACGGTAGCCTGTAGGGCGTGATCCGGACCCAATAGCCGTGCGGGCACCTCGTCGCTGCCCGCTGCACCTCCCCTTTGTGCTTGGAGTTCGTCCGTGATCACCGCCACCGACCTGGAACTGCGTGCCGGGTCCCGCATCCTCGTGTCCGGCGCCACCCTGCGCGTCCAGCCCGGCGACCGCATCGGGCTGGTCGGCCGCAACGGCGCCGGCAAGACCACGTCCATGCGCGTGCTCGCCGGTGAGGGCGAGCCCTACTCGGGCGCGGTCAGCGCCAACTCGCCGATCGGCTACCTGCCCCAGGACCCCCGCGAGGGCGACCTGACGATCTCGGCGAAGGACCGCGTGCTGTCCGCCCGCGGCCTCGACGAGATGCTGCGCAAGATGGAGAAGGCCCAGACGGCGATGGCCGAGCTGGTCGACGGCGCGCAGAACGAGAAGGCGGTGCGCGACTACGGCCGGATCGAGGAGCGCTTCTCCGCGCTCGGCGGGTACGCCGCGGAGAGCGACGCCGCGCGCATCTGCGCCCACCTGGGGCTGCCGGAGCGCGTGCTGGCCCAGCCGATGCAGACGCTGTCGGGTGGCCAGCGCCGCCGCGTCGAGCTCGCGCGCATCCTCTTCGCCGCGTCGGACGGCGGGGGAGGGGGCGCGCCGAGCGCCACCACGCTGCTGCTCGACGAGCCCACCAACCACCTCGACGCCGACTCGATCACGTGGCTGCGCTCGTTCCTGTCGGCGCACGACGGCGGGCTGGTCGTGATCAGCCACGACACCGACCTGCTGGCCGCGGTCGTCAACAAGGTGTGGTTCCTCGACGCCACGCGCGGCGAGGTCGACATCTACAACGTCGACTGGAAGCGCTACCTGGACGCGCGCGCCACCGACGAGAAGCGCCGCCGCCGGGAGCGCGCCAACGCCGAGAAGAAGGCGGCCGCGCTGCACACGCAGGCCGCGAAGATGGGCGCCAAGGCCACGAAGGCGGTGGCCGCGAAGAACATGGCGCGCCGGGCCGACCAGCTCCTGGCCGGGCTGGAGCCGGAACGGCAGAACGACAAGGTCGCGCGGATCCGCTTCCCGGCGCCCGCGCCGTGCGGGCGCACGCCGCTCACGGCCGAGGGCCTGTCGAAGGCGTACGGGTCGCTGGAGGTGTTCACCGGCGTCGACCTGGCCGTCGACCGCGGCGCGAAGGTCGTGGTCCTGGGGCTCAACGGCGCCGGCAAGACCACGTTGCTGCGGATCCTCGCCGGCACCGAGTCGTCCGACACGGGGCGGGTCGTCCCCGGGCACGGGCTGCGCACCGGCTACTTCGCGCAGGAGCACGACACGCTCGACATGACGGCCACCGTCTGGGAGAACGTGCGCCACGCCTCGCCGGACGCGCCGGAGCAGCAGCTGCGCACGTTGCTGGGCTCGTTCATGTTCTCGGGCGACCAGCTCTCGCAGCCGGCAGGCACGCTCTCCGGCGGCGAGCGGACGCGGTTGGCGCTGGCCGGGCTGGTGTCGAGCTCGGCCAACGTGCTGCTGCTCGACGAGCCGACCAACAACCTCGACCCGGCCAGCCGCGAGCAGGTGCTCGACGCGCTCCGCCGGTTCACCGGCGCGGTCGTGCTGGTCACGCACGACGCCGGCGCGGTGGAGGCGCTCAACCCCGACAAGGTGATCGTGCTGCCCGACGGCACCGAGGACCTCTGGTCGTCCGACTACCTCGAGCTCGTCCAGCTGGCCTGACGCGCCGGCTGACCGCGTCGGCACTGACCGGACGAACCGGGCGCCGCGGATCAACGGTGGTTACCACCCGTTCGGTGGTGGTCGCAGCCCGTGGTGGCACTGATCGATCACCGGAGTGGCGCCGTGCCACCGCGGGATCACCGCCGAGGGCGACGTCGAGATGGCGGGAGAGTGACGTGCAGGTGGCGAACCGTGAGGAATGATCACCCGTCCGCGTGATCCATTCGGCGGAACCGCTCACCGATCATGCTGCAGAACCGCTGGCAGCAGCCTTGCGCGTAGACGATCATTGCGCCACCGCGGAGCCGACCGGCCCCGCTCCCGGCTCGCCGTCCCGGCTGAAGGAGATCAGCATGGCCGACATCAAGAAGGGTGCCCGCATCACCGGCACCCAGCGCGACAAGCTCGCGAACGAACTGAAGAAGAAGTACGAGAAGGGCGCCAGCATCCGCGCGTTGGCGGAGTCGACCGGGCGTTCGTACGGGTTCGTCCACCGCGTGCTCAGCGAGTCGGGGGTCACGCTGCGCGGACGCGGCGGCGCGACGCGGACGAAGAAGAAGTAGCAGTCGGCAGGCGTTCCGGGCTCCACCGGGGCTACCGCGCGGTAACCTCCGCGTGTGACCACAGCACCGGTGGACCCGGAACTCCTGCAGCGCAGCGGTCTGCGCCTCGAACTCGCCGAGCTGGGGGACGGTCGGCGGGCGACGATCACGCTCGACCGCCCCGACAAGCTGAACGTGCAGAGCCCGGCCATGTGGCAGGCGCTCGCGGAGACCGGTGCGTCGCTGCCCGACGACGTGCGGGCGGTCGTGATCCGCGGATCCGGCCGGTCGTTCTCCGCCGGGCTGGACAAAAAGTTCTTCGCGACCGGTGAGGTGGACGGTGCCCCCGGCATCGCCGAGCTCGGGTCGATGCCCGAGACCGAGGCCGACGAGATCATCGCCTCCCTCCAGGAGGGCTTCGCGTGGCTGCGGGACCCGTCGCGGGTCACGATCGCCGCCGTCCAGGGCCACGCCATCGGCGGTGGGTTCCAGCTCGCGCTCGCCTGCGACATCCGGCTGGTGGCCGACGACGTGCAGTTCTGCATGGCCGAGCCGCGGCTGGGCATCGTGCCGGACCTCGGTGGCACGTTCCTGCTGGTCCGCGCCGTCGGGTACGCCCGCGCCGTCGACATCTGCCTGACCGGGCGGCGGGTGGGCGCCGAGGAGGCGGTCGCCTCCGGGCTCGCGCTGCGCGCGGTGCCGGCCGCCGAGCTGGACGCCGCCACCGACGAGCTGGTGACGGCGCTGACCGGCGGCCCCCGCCAGGCGGCCACGGAGACGCTGCGCCTGCTCTCGGCCTGCGCGGAGGGGCTGGACCCGGCCGGCGCGTTCGCCGCCGAGCGCGCCGCGCAGATCCGCATCCTGCGCACGCTCGCCGGCAACGGCTGACTCAGCCGTCGGCGGCCAGCTCCGCCGCCCGGTCCGGCACGTACGCCGACTCGTCGCGCGGCGGCCGTTGGTATCCGCTCGACGGCGGCCGCTTCGGCAGCTCCAGCTCCGGCGGCTCGACGCGCTGCCAGGCCACTGCGGAGAGCAGGTGGCTGATCATGTTGATCCGGGCGGCCCGCTTGTCGTCGCTCTCGACGATGTTCCACCGCGCCTCGGGGATGTCGGTGTGCACGAGCATCTGGTCCTTGGCGCGCGAGTAGTCCTCCCAGCGGGAGATCGACTCCAGGTCCATCGGGGAGAGCTTCCACCGCTTCATGGGGTCCGCGAGTCGTTCGGCGAAACGCTTCTCCTGCTCGCTGTCGGACACCGAGAACCAGTACTTGAGCAGCAGGATCCCGTCCTCGACGAGCAACCGTTCGAAGATCGGGCACTGGTGCAGGAACCGCTGGTACTCCTGCGCGGTGGCGAACCCCATGACGTGTTCGACGCCGGCGCGGTTGTACCAGGAGCGGTCGAAGAGCACGATCTCGCCGGCGGCGGGCAGGTGCTCGACGTACCGCTGGAAGTACCACTGGGTGCGTTGGCGCTCGGTGGGCGCGGGCAGCGCGACGATCCGCGCGATGCGGGGGTTGAGGTACTCGGTGACCCGCTTGATCGCGCCGCCCTTGCCGGCGGCGTCGCGTCCCTCGAAGACGATGACGAGCCGGGCGCCGGACGCCTTCACCCACTCCTGCATCTCGACCAGCTCGCCCTGCAGGCGCAGCAGCTCGCGTTCGTACAGTGCCTTCGGGACGCGCTGGGTCTTCGCCATGGGACGACGGTGGCGAATCGGACGGATTCCCACAACTCGACCCGCGGAAGCAGAACGCCGTGCCGCGTGTTGTGCTGCCTGCAACGGTGTAAGTGAGGGAGGCGGCCCGTGGACGGGTCATGGATGATGCTGCGCGGGCTGGCCGGCGCGCAGGGCACCCCGAAGGCGGTCGCGAAGGGCACGATCCCGCGGATCTGGCGGTTCGCCCGCGCGTACCGCGGCTGGCTGGGCGCGTTCCTGCTGCTGACGGTGGCCAGCGCGACGATCGGCGTGGTGACCCCGCTGCTCGCGGGTCAGGTCGTCAACGCGATCGTGGCGGGCGGCGCCGGGGCGATCGACGTCGTCGTCGGGCTGGCCGTGGGCATCGCGGCGCTCGCCGTGCTGGACGCGGTGGTCGGGCTGGGATCGCGCTGGTTCTCCGCGCGCATCGGCGAGGGTCTGATCGTGGACCTGCGCAGCGCGGTGTTCACCCACGTGCAGCGCATGCCGATCGCGTTCTTCACCCGCACCCGCACTGGTGCCCTGGTGAGCAGGCTGAACAACGACGTGATCGGCGCGCAGTCGGCGATCACGTCCACGCTCGCGTCGGTGCTGTCCAACGCGATCCAGCTGACGCTCGCGCTCGCCGTCATGATCGGGCTCGCGTGGCAGGTCACGCTGCTGGCGCTGGTGCTGCTGCCGATCTTCGTGATCCCGGCGCGCCGGATGGGCGTGCGGATCGCGGACCTGCGCCGCGAGTCGGCGAACCTGAACGCCACGATGTCGTCGACGATGACCGAGCGGTTCTCCGCCCCCGGCGCCACGCTCGTCAAGCTGTTCGGGCGGCCCGCCGAGGAGGCCGCCGACTTCACCGCCAAGGCCACCCGCGTGCGGGACATCGGGGTGCGCACCGCGATGGTCTCCCGCGTCTTCGTGACGGCGTTGTCGCTGGTCTCGGCGCTGGCCCAGGCGCTGGTCTACGGGCTCGGCGGCTACCTCGCCGTCACCGGGCAGATCGAGGCCGGCACCGTCGTCACGCTGGCGCTGCTGCTCACCCGCCTCTACACGCCGATGACGGCGCTCGCCAACGCCCGCGTCGACGTGATGTCGGCGCTGGTCAGCTTCGAGCGGGTCTTCGAGGTGCTCGACCTGCCGCCGATGATCACCGAGAAGCCGGACGCGCGGGAGCTGCCGGACGGTCCCGTCTCGGTGCGGCTCCGGGACGTGCGCTTCGGCTACCCCGACGCCGCGCAGGTGTCGCTCGCCTCGCTGGAGGAGGTGGCGGTGCTGGACGGCCGCGCCGGGGGCGAGGTGCTGCACGGCGTCGACGTCGAGGTGGCGGGCGGGCAGCTGCTGGCGCTCGTCGGGTCGTCGGGGGCGGGCAAGTCGACGATCGCCTCGCTCGTGCCGCGGCTGTACGACGTCGACTCCGGCGCGGTCGAACTGTCCGGGATCGACGTGCGAGACCTCAGCTTCGCGGCGCTGCGCAGCGGCGTCGGCGTCGTCACGCAGGACGGGCACCTGTTCCACGACACGATCCGCGCGAACCTGCGGTACGCCGCCCCCGAGGCCACCGACGGCGAGCTGCGGGACGCGCTGCGCCGGGCCCGGCTCGGCGAGCTGCTCGACTCGCTGCCCGACGGCCTCGACACCGTCGTGGGGGAGCGCGGCTACCGGCTCTCCGGCGGGGAGCGCCAGCGGCTCACCATCGCGCGGCTGCTGCTGGCCCGCCCGCGCGTGGTGATCCTCGACGAGGCCACCGCCCACCTCGACTCCGAGTCCGAGGCCGCGGTGCAGGCGGCGCTCGCCGAGGCCCTGGACGGGCGCACCGCGATCGTCATCGCGCACCGCCTCTCCACCATCCGCGCCGCCGACCAGATCGCCGTCGTCGAGCACGGCGAGATCGTCGAGCGCGGGACGCACGACGAGCTCCTCGCCGCGGACGGCCGCTACGCGACGCTCTACCGGACGCAGTACGCCGGGCCCGCCGCGGACGAAGGCGCGGACGACGGCGCGGACGACGGCGTGGAGTGCGGCATCCCGGGGTGCACGGCGGTGCACCGGGAGGAGCACCTCGTCGGCTGAGGTACGCGCGTCAGGGGCGGCGGGCTCGGACGCCCGCCTCCACGAGGTCGAGCACCGGGCCGAGGTCGCCGGCGGGCAGGCCCATGGCCAGGTGCGCGACGAGCCCCTCCAGCACCAGCTCGAGGTACTGGGCCAGCACCGGCACCGGCACGTCGTCGCGGAGGAGGCCGGCCCGGGCCTGGCGGTCGAGCCGGTCGCGGGTGGCCCGGGCCAGTGCGGCCGAGTGCCCGCGCCAGAGCTCCCGGAACTCCGGGTCGGTGCGCAGCCGCCGCGACACCTCCAGCCGGGTACCGAGCCACGACAGCTCCTCGCTCGCCGGGGCGGCCACGAGGTCGCGCATCACCTGCACCAGGCCCTGGTCGGCGACGACATCGGCCATGCGGGTGGCGTCCTGCTCCGCCAACGCGAGGAACAGTGCGTCCTTGTCGCGGTAGTGGTGGAAGATGGCTCCCCGGGAGAGCCCCGTGACCTCCTCCAGCCGCCGCACCGTGGCACCCTCGTAGCCGTACCGGGCGAAGCAGCGGCGGGCCCCGTCGAGGATCTCCTGGCGGCGCGCGGCCAGCCGGTCGGTGCTGACGCGGGGCATGCGGTGATCGTATCGCCGTCCGACCGTACGTACGGCTTGGGAAGGCGCTCCGGCGCGATACCCGACGGGGAATTGAGCGCATTCCCGGCGACGAGCACGCTCGCGGCATGACGAAGTACGGCCTGGTCGTCCCGACCTACCAGCCCATCCTCGACGCCGGGCTCACCGCGCCCGAGCTGGTCGCCCGCGCCGTCGAGGCCGAGCGGATCGGCCTCGACTCGGTGTGGGTGGGCGACACCCTCGCCCGCGCCCCGATCGACGCACTGACCATCCTCGGCGCGTTCGCCGCGCGCACCTCCCGCATCACCCTCGGGACGGCCGCGCTGCTCCCGGCGCTGCGCAACCCGGTCCTCACCGCCAACCAGCTGCTCAGCATCGACCTGCTCAGCTCCGGTCGGCTCACGGTGGCCGTCGGCGCCGGGTTCGCCGGCCGCAGCGAACCGGAGTTCGCGATCGCCGGGGTCCCGTGGGCGCGGCGGCGGGCGCGGCTGGACGACATCGTGGCGCTGTGGCGGCACGTCTGGAGCGGCGGCGACGGCTCGTTCCACGGCGAGGTGCTGCACTACGACGCGTTGCCCACCTTCCCGGCGCCGGCGCGCCCGGGCGGCCCGCCGGTGTGGCTGGCGGCGTTCACACCGGGTGCGCTGGAGCGGGTCGGCCGGCTGTACGACGGCTGGTTGCCCTACCCGCCGAACCCGGCGGACTACGCGTCCGGCCTGGCGACGATCCGGGCGACCGCGTCGCGCCCGGTGACCCCGGCGCTGTTCGCGACGGTCCTGGTCGAGGACGACACCGCACGCGGGACGGCGCTCCTGGAGGAGTACTGCCAGCGCAACTACGGCGCGCCTGCGAGCTACGTGCAGGGCATCCAGATGCAGGTGACGGGCAGCGCGGCCGAGGTGGCGGAGCAGCTGCGCGCCTACGGCGACGCGGAGCACGTCCTGGTGCGGATCGCGAGCACGGATCCCGCGACGTTCGACGAACAGCTGCCCCGGCTGGCCGAGGTCGCCTCGCTGCTCCGGGAGCCGCAGCCGTCGAAGACCCGTCAGTTCGCGACGCCCTGACGTCCTCAGAACCGCCACAACGCGGCCGTCAGAGATCCGTCATCTCGCGGAGCCCTGAAATTGTCGGGGGCCGCGGGTAGCGTCGGGCAGCGTGTCAGAGGAAGTGCTCGCGCCGGAGCAGGCGGCGCCGCGACCCGATCCGGGGCCGTCGGTGCTGCGCGACTGCGCCGACGCCGAGGCCTACGTGGCCTCCGTCTGCTTCAAGCACGGCCCACCGCGGCTGTTCGGTGTCGAGCTGGAATGGCTGCTGCACCGCCACGGCTGGCCCGATACCGGGCCCGACGCGTCGACCCTGCGGTCGGCGCTCGGAGCCCACACGCCCACGTCCCTCGATCCCTCCGCTCCTGCACTGCCCCTCCCGGCCGGCTCCACGGTCACGGTGGAGCCCGGTGGCCAGATCGAGCTGGCCAGCTCCCCGGCGCGCACGCTCGCCGAGCTCGTCGAGTCGACGGCGAGCGACTCGGCCCACCTGCACCGGCTGCTCGCCGGTCGCGGGCTCGTCCCGCGCACCCGCGCCGCCGAGCCGGAGCGCCCGCCCACGCGGGTGCTGGACCTGCCGCGGTACGCCGCGATGGAGCAGTCGTTCGACCGGCACGGTCCTGACGGCCGCGCTGCCATGTGCTCCACCGCCGCGGTGCAGGTGTGCCTCGACACCGGTGAGACGGCCGATATCGCCGTCCGCTGGGCGGCGCTGCACGCACTCGGCCCCGTGCTGCTGGGCGCGTTCGCCAACTCGCCCCGCCTGGCCGGGCGGGCCACCGGGTGGAAGTCCGCCCGCTGGCGGAGCTGGCAGCGCTCCGATCCGCGGCGCACCGCACCCCCACCGATCGGGGAGGGCGATCCGGTGCGCGCGTGGACCACGCGCGTGCTCGCCTCGCCCGTGCTGTGCATCCGGGATGACGGGCCGTGGATCGTGCCCGAGCACCTCACCTTCGCCGAGTGGCTCGACGGTGGCGGCCCCCGCCCGCCCACGGTCGACGACCTGCGCTACCACGTGTCGACGCTGTTCCCTCCGGTGCGCCCGCACGGCCACCTCGAGGTGCGCTACGTCGACATGCAGCCCGGGCGGCGCTGGGCGCTGCCCGTCGCGGTGCTGGTGGCGCTCACCGCCGGTCCCGCCGTCACCGAGCAGGCGCTCACCGTCGCCGAGCCTGCCGCCGGCCTCTGGACCGAGGCTGCGCAGAGCGGCCTCGACCATCCCGTCCTCGCCCGGGCCGCCACCGCGGTCTTCGAGCTCGCCCGCAGCCGCGTGGCCGAGCTGGGCGCCCCCCGCTGGCTCGTCGACGACCTCGACGAGATGACCGAACGACAGGTCCGTCGCGGGCTCTGTCCAGCAGATCTCCCGGACACCCCGGAGGAAGAGCGATGACGTCCACCGATCTCCACCACTCGCCGGAGCTGCTGCGCACCCGCGTCGCCGAGCTGCTGGCCGACGCCCGCCTGCGCAGCACCCGCCTCACCGAGCTGGACGACGCGGAGCTGGTCGCCCAGCACTCGCCGCTGATGTCGCCGCTGGTGTGGGACCTCGCCCACATCGGCAGCCAGGAGGAGCTGTGGCTCGTCCGCGACGTCGGCGGTCGGGAGCCGCTGCGCCCCGAGATCGACGGGCTGTACGACGCGTTCCAGCACAGCCGGGCCAGCCGCGTGGAGCTGCCGTTGCTCACACCCGCCGAGGCGCGCGCGTACGTCGCCGAGGTGCGCGAGAAGGCCCTCGACGTGCTCGACGGGCACGCGCTGTCCGGCCGGCGGCTGGTGGAGCACGCGTTCGCGTTCGGGATGATCGTGCAGCACGAGCAGCAGCACGACGAGACGATGCTCGCCACCCATCAGTTGCGCGCCGGTGCTCCCGTGCTCGACGCGCCGGCCCCGCCGCCCGGGCGGGCCTTGCCGCGCAGCCCGGGGGACGGAAGGCCCGACGGAGGAGGGCCGGGGTGGGTGAGTGAGGTCCTGGTGCCGGGCGGCCCGTTCACGATGGGTACGTCCACGGAGCCGTGGGCGCTCGACAACGAGCGGCCCGCCCACGTCGTCGACGTGCCGGCGTTCGTGATCGACACGCACCCGGTCACCAACGGCCAGTACGCGGAGTTCATCGCCGCCGGCGGGTACGACGATCCGCGCTGGTGGAGCGCTGCCGGGTGGCGGCACCGCGTCGAGGAGGGCCTGGTCGCGCCCCGGTTCTGGCAGCAGGACGGCTCCGGGTCGTGGTTCCGGCGCCGGTTCGGGCGCGTGGAGCCGGTCCCGGCCGACGAGCCGGTGGTGCACGTGAACTGCCACGAGGCGGATGCCTACGCGGCGTGGGCGGGCCGGCGGCTGCCCACGGAGGCGGAGTGGGAGAAGGCCGCGCGGCACGACCCGGAGAGCGGCCGTTCCCGGCGGTTCCCGTGGGGCGACGCCGACCCCACGCCGGCGCACGCCAACCTCGGGCAGCGGCACCTGCAGCCGGCGCCGGTGGGTGCCTACCCTGCGGGTGCGTCGCCGCTGGGGGTGCACCAGCTGGTGGGCGACGTGTGGGAATGGTGCGCGTCGGGCTGGCACCCGTACCCGGGGTTCGAGGCGTTCCCGTACCGGGAGTACTCGGAGGTGTTCTTCGGCGGCGACTACCGGGTGCTGCGCGGCGGGTCGTTCGCGACCGACGCGTCGGTGGGCCGGGCGACGTTCCGCAACTGGGACCACCCGATCCGCCGGCAGATCTTCAGCGGCTTCCGCACCGCCCGCGACGCCCGCCCGTCGGACCTGCGCGGCTGAGCATGTGCCGGCACCTGGCCTACCTGGGCCCACCCGTGACCGTCGCCTCGCTGGTGCTGGAGCCCGTGCACGGGCTGCTGCACCAGTCCTACGCGCCGGCCGACATGCGCGGCGGCGGCACCGTCAACGCCGACGGGTTCGGCGCCGGCTGGTACGCCGAGCCGGGCGGGGAGGCGACGCGCTTCCGCAGCGCGGTGCCGATCTGGTCGGAGCAGTCGTTCCCCGACGTGGCGCGGGCGGCGTGCTCGCCGGCCGTGCTGGCGGCGGTGCGCTCGGCCACCACGGGCATGCCGGTCACGGTCACGGCGGCGGCGCCGTTCGCGGAGGGCCGCTGGCTGTTCAGCCACAACGGGGTGGTGCGCGGCTGGCCGCACTCGGTGGCGAAGCTCGCCGCCGGTCTGCCGGTCACCGACCTGCTCACCCTCGACGCGCCCACCGATGCCGCGCTCGTCTGGGCGCTGGTGCGGCACGATCTGCGCGCCGGGATCGACCCGGCGGAGGTCCTGGCGGACGTCGTGGGCGAGGTGGACCGCGCCGCGCCCGGTTCCCGGCTCAACCTGCTGCTCACCGACGGCGCCACGATCTGGGCCACCACCTGGGACCACGCGCTGTCCGTGCGCGGGACCGCCGACACCGCGCTCGTCGCCTCCGAGCCGATCGACCACGACCAGGGCTGGCGGGCGGTGCCGGACCGGCACCTCGTCGTCGCCACGCCCGGCAACGTCACCATCCGACCGCTCCACGAGACGGGGAACCCAGCATGAGCGCCGGCACCGGCCTGCTCGACATCCACCTCACCGAGGACGACGCCGCCGCGGCACTGCGCGACGACGTCCGCACCGGGCTCACCGCCCCGTTCAAGCACCTTCCGCCGAAGTGGTTCTACGACGCCCGCGGCAGCGCGCTGTTCGAGGACATCACGCAGCTGCCCGAGTACTACCCGACCCGCACGGAACGGGCGCTGCTCGCCGAGAGCGTGGCGGCGATCGCCGAGGCGTCGGGCGCCGACACGCTGGTGGAGCTGGGGTCGGGCTCGTCGGAGAAGACCCGCCTGCTGCTCGACGCGTTCAGCCGGGCCGGCACCCTGCGCCGCTACGTGCCGCAGGACGTGAGCGCGCCGGCGTTGCGGGCCGCGATGGACGCGCTCGCCGTGGACTACCCGGGGCTGGAGCTGCACGGCGTGGTCGGCGACTTCACCAGCCACCTCGACCGGTTGCCGCGCGGGGAGCGGCGGATGGTCGCGTTCCTCGGCGGCACCATCGGCAACCTGCGCCCGCACGAGCGGCGGGTGTTCCTCGACGAGCTCCGCGCTGTGCTGGAGCCGGGGGAGCAGCTGCTGCTCGGCACCGGGCTGGTGATCGACGAGCCGACGCTGGTCGCCGCCTACGACGACAGCGCCGGCGTCACGGCTGAGTTCAACCGCAACGTCCTGCGGGTGCTCAACCGCGAGCTCGACGCCGACTTCGACGTCGAGGCGTTCGAGCACGTGGCCCTGTGGGACCCGGTGGACGAGTGGATCGAGATGCGGCTGCGCGCGTCCCGCGCGATGACCGTCCACGTGCGGGAGCTGGATCTGGTCGCCGAGTTCGCGGCGGGCGAGGAGATGCGCACGGAGATCTCGGCGAAGTTCCACGTGGCCGGGGTGCGGCAGATGCTGCAGGCCAGTGCGTTCGCGCCGGTCCAGACCTGGACCGACCCGGAGGAGCGGTTCGCGCTGACCCTCGCCACCGCCGTCGACGGGGACGTGCTGGCGTGAGGGCTCAGGCCGCGCAGGTCGTAGCGTAGTCGGGCAGCTCGATCGCGTCGGCCTTGTCGAAGAACCGCGCGGCGATCCAGCGCAGCGGCCAGCCGGTCATGAGGCGGAAGGACAGGGTGCCGAGCCCGATCGCGAGGCGACCGTTCGGGGCGAACCCGGCGATGCCGAGCGGCGGCAGCTCCTGGGCCTGCGCCACGTACGGGCGCATGATCCGTTCGTAGTGCGCGAACGCGGTCGGGTGGTTGCCGCCGGAGCGGCGCATCTCGCCGGCGAGCACGTAGGCGCCGACGAGGGCGAGGCTCGTCCCGAGGCCGGTGAGGGAGGTGGGGGAGCAGGCCGCGTCACCGACCAGGGCGACCCGACCGCGGGTCCAGGTGTCCATGTGCACCTGGTCGATCGAGTCGAAGGCGAGGTCGGGCGCGGTGTCGAGGGCATCGAGGAGCCACGGCACGTTCCAGCCGGTGATGCCGGCGAACCGGTCACGCACCAGCCGGCGCACGGCGGCGCCGTCGCGGCGGTCGATCGCCAGCGGGTCCGAGCGGAAGGCCAGGGCCGCCTTCGCCTCGCCGGGCAGCCGGCCGGGGCGCAGCGACGCGACGCGTCCGCCGGGTGCCCGGTGCATGAGGAACCAGTCGTCGAGGTCGGCGCGAGCCGGGGTGGTGAACCAGGCCTGGTAACCGCCGATCGGCCGGAGGAAGTGCTTCTCAGGCCCGAAGGCGAGCCGGCGGACCGCGGAGTGGGTGCCGTCGGCGCCGATGACGAGATCGAACGAGCGCGCTGCGGACCGCTCGAACTCCACTGCCACGCCGCCGGAGTGCTCGCTGAGCGCGGTGACGGTGTCGTCCCAGACGTGCTCGCAGTCGTCGCGGACCGCTGTGTGCAGCACGTCGGCGAGGTCGCCGCGCAGGATCTCGATCTCGCTGACGATGCCGTTTCCGCCGAAGGCGTCCGCCGGCAGGCTCGCCCGGATCCGGCCGCGGTCGTCGACGTAGGCGATGCCGCGCTGCTCCACGGTGCGGTCGAGGATCTCGTCGAACACGTCCATGCGGCGGGCGACGGTGCGGCCTGCGCCGCGGAGGTCGACCGTCTGCCCGCCCTGCCGCGGGGCCGCGGCGCGCTCGAGGACGGTGACCTCGTAGCCGGAACGATGTAGCCAGTACGCAGCGGCCGAGCCGGCGATGCCGGCGCCGCTGATGAGGGCCGAAGGCTGCTTCATGCCGGCGAGCGTATGGCGTACATTCGCGGGCTGACCAGTGTTTTCGTGTTCCTAGTGCACTAGGGTGCTGAAAGCGCGGGCCGGATGGTGGGTGCACTAGTGCGGAGGTGGCGGATGGCCGAGCAGGCGGGCGCGGCGCGCATCGCATCGGCGCTGCGCGCGCGGATCGTCGCGGGCGAGCTGGCGCCCGGCGACCGGGTGCCGTCGACGCGGGAGCTGACCCGGGAGTGGGGTGTCGCGATGGCGACAGCGACCAAGGCGCTGGCGGCACTGCGACAGGAGGGGTTGACCCGGCCGATCGCCGGCGTGGGGACCGTGGTGGCCGAGACGTCGGCAACGGCCAGGGTGCGACCGCGACCGGCGGGCGACTCGGCGCTGGACGTCGACGCGATCGTGGCGACGGCGGTGCGCGTGGCCGACGTCGAGGGTCTGGAGGCGGCGTCGATGCGGCGGGTGGCGGCGGAGCTGGGAGCGGCGACGATGTCGCTCTACCGGCATGTCGCCGACAAGGACGACCTGGTCCTCCGCATGCAGGAAGCGGCGCTGGGGGAGTGGCGCCCGCCCGACCCGCCCCCGGGCTGGCGGGCCCGCCTCGAGGTGGCCGCCGTGGCGCTCTGGGCCGCGTTCCGGGTCCATCCCTGGCTGGCGCCGGCGATGTCGGTGACCAGGCCGCAGCCGCTGCGGGCCGGGCTGGTCTTCACCGAGTGGTTCCTGACCGCCCTCGACGGCGAACCGATCGGTCTGCACGACGCCTTCGACGTGCACCTGATCCTGTTCAACTTCCTCCGCGGCCTGGCACTCAACCTCGAGTCCGAGGCCGCCGCCCAGGCGAACTCGGGGCTCGACAACGAGGAGTGGCTGGTCAGCACGCGGCCGGCGATCGACAGCCTGGTCACTGGCGGTGACTTCCCGATGATGAGCCGCATGCTGGCGACGGAGTACGACCTGCGACTGGACGCGCTCGCCCACAGCGGCCTGACCTACCTGCTCGACGGTCTGGAGGTGCGCCTGCGCCGCGCTAGTGTCGTGGGGTGACCAGTGACTGGCGGGACGACGGCGTCCGCGTGATCCCCGGCGACGCGCTGGACACCAACACCGCGCAGACCCCGGGCATGCTCCGGGCCGCGGCCGTCACCGGTGCTCGGGTCGGGGCCCAGAAGCTGTGGGCGGGCACCGTGACGATCCATCCCGGTGCGCGCACCGGTGCACACCACCACGGCGAGCTGGAGAGCGTCATCTACGTCGTGCGGGGCCGGGCCCGGATGCGGTGGGGCGAGCGGCTGGAGTTCACCGCGGAGGCAGGACCCGGCGGGTTCATCTACGTGCCGCCGTTCGTGCCGCACCAGGAGATCAACGCGCTCGACGACGAGCCCCTCGAGTGCGTGCTCACCCGCAGCGGCCAGGAGCCGATCGTGGTGAACCTCGACCTCGACGTCGACCACCTGTCCGAGCCCGAGCACGTGCCGTGGATCGACCCGACGCACCCCCGCTGAACGCAGCGCTGACGGGTCCGGCGTTCGTCCTGCACGACCACCGCAAGCCGCGCCCGCACTTCGACCTGCGGCTGGAGGAGCGCGGGGTGCTGCGCTCGTGGGCGGTGCCGCGCGGGCTGCCGGGGCTGGGGGAGAGCCGGCTCGCCGTGCCCGTCCCGGATCACGAGCTGGAGCACCTGACCTACACCGACGAGCACAAGTCGATCGCCGACATCGGCTGGTGGGAGGAGCACAGCCGCACGGAGCGGCGGATCGTGTTCACGCTGCACGGGCGGGCCGCCCCGGTCCGGTACGTACTGGTGCACACCGGACCGGACTGGCTGCTGCGCCGCACGACCGAGCAGCCATGACGGCGGACGGATCCAGGGCCGCACACCGCGCCACCGACCAGCGCCGCGTCCTGCGCGTGCTCGTCGCGGCGCAGGTGCTGAGCGGCGCGGGGCTCGCGGCCGGGATCACCGTGGGCGCGCTGCTCGCCCAGCAGATGCTCGGCGGCACCGCGCTGGCCGGCCTCCCGAGCGCCCTGTTCACCATCGGTTCGGCGGCGGCCGCCGCGGGCGTGGGTCGGCTCTCCGACGCGCGCGGTCGCCGGCGCGGCCTGACCGTCGGGTACGCCGTCGGTGCGTTGGGCGCGCTGGGTGTCGTGGCGGCCGCGGTGACGGGCAGCGCGGTGCTCCTGTTCGCCTCGTTCGTCGTCTACGGCGCCGGGACGGCGACCAACCTGCAGGCCCGGTACGCCGGTGCGGACCTGGCCGTGCCCGCGCAGCGGGGCCGCGCGGTCAGCCGGGTCCTGCTGGCCACCACCCTGGGCGGGGTGCTGGGGCCGAACCTCACCGCGGCGACCGGCGCGCTCGTCGCGCCGTGGGGCATCCCGCCGCTCGCCGGCCCGTTCCTGCTGGCTGCGCTGGCCTACGCGGCAGCGGCGGCCGTGCTGGCCGTCCTGCTGAAGCCGGATCCGCTGCTGCTCGCGCGCGAGCTGTCGACGGCGGAGGCGGTGCTCGTGCCCGATCCGGCCGCGAGCCCGGCCGTCGCGTCGACGGGATCGGTCGCCGTCGGCGCGCTGGTCATGATCGTCACCCAGCTCGTGATGGTCGCGATCATGACGATGACGCCCGTCCACCTGATCGACCACGGGCACGGCGTCGCCGTCGCCGGCGTGGTGATCGCGGTGCACGTGGCGGCGATGTACCTGCCGTCCCCGATATCCGGGTGGCTGGTGGACCGGCTGGGCCCGCTGCCGGTCGCGGCACTGTCCGGGGCCACGCTGCTCGCCGCGGCCGTGCTCGCCGCCACGGCGCCCGCCGGATCGGTGCCGCTGCTCACGGTCGCGCTCGCGCTGCTCGGCCTCGGCTGGAACTTCGGCCTGATCAGCGGCACGGCCATCCTCGCGGCCGTTCCGCTGTCGGTGCGGGCGCGGACCCAGGGCGCGGTGGACGTGACGATCGCGCTCTCCGGCGCGGTGGCCGGCCTCGCGTCGGGGCTGGTCGTGGCTGCGGCCGGGTACCCCGCGCTGTCGCTGGTGGGCGCAGTGATCGCCCTGGCCATGGTCCCGGTGGTGGCGGTGGCGCAGCTGCGCCGCGCCTCGCCCACGGTGTGACGCGCGGCGCCAGGACGACGTCACACACCGAGTGCGGTCCGCACACAGGTTGCAGCATGTGTGCGGACCGCACTCGGTGTGTGAGGTCGCGGGAACCAGTCCCTCGTGTGACGCGGCGTCACCACTGATCCTGCCAGAGTGATCGTGTGGGTACGCGGATCATGCCGGCTGTCATCGCCGTGCTGGCCGGGACGGCGCTGGCGGTCGTCCTGCTGGTGCCGTTCGTGGCGGCGAGCTACCGGCGCCGGGGCGAGCTGGGGTGGGGGCGGGCGCTGCTCGCCGCCGGCGCGCTGGTGTACGCGCTGGCGCTGGTGGCGTACGTGCTGCTCCCGCTGCCGACCACCGACACGGTGTGCGCCGCCGGCCCGCAGCTGCGGCCGTTCGCCTTCCTCGGTGACGTGGCGAAGTACCACGTCGGCAACCCGCTGCGGAACCCGGCGATCCAGCAGGTGCTGTTCAACGTGGCGCCGTTCGTGCCGCTCGGGGCGTTCCTGTGCTACCTGGGGCGTCGCTCGATCGTGGTCGCGACGGTGGCCGGGTTCGGGGTGTCGTTGCTGGTCGAGTGCACCCAGCTGACCGGTGACTGGTTCCTGTACCCGTGCCCGTACCGCCTCTTCGACGTCGACGACCTGATCGCCAACACGGCCGGCGCGCTGCTCGGCGCGGCGGCGGGCCCGCTGCTGCGGTTCGTGCCCGGTCAGCGGTTGCACGCTGCTCCGCCCGGCGAGCCGCGCCCGGTCACGGTCGCGCGGCGGCTGCTCGGCGTGCTCTGCGACCTGCTCGGGGCGTGGCTGACCGGGGCCGTATTGACGGTGGTGCTGCGGACGGTCCTGCTGCTGACCGGTGACGACATCGCGCCGGGCCCGGTCTGGCTGGCACCCGTGGAGGCGGCGCTCGGCGGGTGGCTGCCGTGGCTCGTGCTGTTCGTGGTGGTGCCGATGATCGGGCGCGGCGGCACGGTCGGGCAGCGCGCTGTGCTCCTGCGCCCCGCCCTGCCCGACGGGGAGGTGCCCGGCCGCGCCCGGTTGCTGGCGCGCAGCGTCGTGGGCGTCGGTGGCTACGTCCTGCTGCAGGTGGCGGACGCGGCGGGCGGGTTCGCCGCCCTCTGGGGCGTGATGAGCCTCGTCGGGATCTGGCGCAGCCTGGGGCACCGTGGCATCGCCGGCCGGCTCACCGGCACGCTGCTGGTCGACCGCCGCGCCGCGGTGCCGGTGAATCAGCCGACCTCGCGCTGAACCGGCGACGCGGCGACCTGCGCGAACCCGCGGATCGTCTCGGCGATCAGGTCGGGTGCCTCCAGCATCGGGACGTGCCCGACGTCGGGCAGCCGGGTGACGGTGGCGTCGGGCAGGCCGTCGAGGAAGTGCCGGGCGAACCAGCGCTCCGGCACGACGCGGTCGCGGCCACACAGGACCAGCTGCACCGGGCAGTCGACCTGGTCGAGGCCTTGCACGCCGTGTCCCGTGCGCAGGGCGTTCCACAGCAGCGGGAGGTAGCCCGTGCACCCGTAGGCGGCGGCCATGGCGTGGGCCGTGTCCTCGAGGCTCACCATGGCCAGGTTGCCGCTGACGAACCGCAGGTAGAAGCTCCGCAGGAACGCGCGGTCGTTGGCGAACGGCGCCAGGAACCGGGCGGCCGGCCAGGAGGCGAGGAAGCCGAGGCCGAGCGCCACCGACGCCACGGTGCGCCCCGCCCAGCCGCCGGCCGGCGCGATCGCGGTGACGCTGCGAGCGCGGCCGCGGCGGGCCAGCTCGAACGCCGTCCAGCCGCCGAGGGAGTTGCCGGCGACGTGGCAGGTGCCCCAGCCCTGCTCGTCGAGCATGCGCTCGACGGCGTCGGCGATGTGCGGCACGTCGACCTTGCGGGCCGGCAGCGGCGGGCCGCCCCAGTGCCCGGGAAGCGTCGGGGCGAACACGGCGAACTCGTCCGCGAGCTGCGGCCCGACGGCCCGCCACACGTGGTGCGACATCGTGAACGGGTGCAGCAGGAGCAGCGGCTCGGCGGCACCGTCATCGGGACCCACCCGCAGCGATGCGGTCGGCAGGATCATCGCAACAGTGTTACCTACCGTCGGTAACAACGCCAGCGGTGACGGCCGGGACCGGGGCTCCGGTCCCGGCCGTCACCAGTGCTCTCAGCCGCGCAGCATGCCCCGCAGGACGTACTGCATGATCCCGCCGTTGCGGTAGTAGTCCGCCTCGCCGGGGGTGTCGATGCGCACCTTCGCGTCGAACTCGACGGTCTCGCCGTTCTCCTTCGTCGCCGTCACGTGGACGGTGCGCGGGGTGGTGCCCTCGTTCAGCTCGGTGACGCCCGAGATGTCGAACGTCTCGGTGCCGTCCAGGTGCAGGCTGGCCGCCGACTCGCCCTCGGGGAACTGCAGGGGCAGCACGCCCATCCCGATGAGGTTGGAGCGGTGGATGCGCTCGAAGCTCTCCACGATCACGGCCTTGACGCCGAGCAGCGCGGTGCCCTTGGCCGCCCAGTCGCGCGACGAGCCGGAGCCGTACTCCTTGCCGCCCAGCACCACCAGCGGTGTGCCGGCGGCGGCGTAGTTCTGCGCGGCGTCGTAGATGAACGCCTGCGGGGCGCCCTCCTGCGTGAAGTCGCGGGTGTAGCCGCCGCTCACGTCGTCGAGCAGCTGGTTCTTGAGCCGGATGTTCGCGAAAGTGCCGCGGATCATCACCTCGTGGTTGCCGCGGCGGGAGCCGTAGGAGTTGAAGTCCTTCTTCTCCACGCCGTGCTCGGTGAGGTACTGCCCGGCCGGGGTGTCGGCCTTGATCGAGCCGGCGGGGGAGATGTGGTCGGTGGTGACCGAGTCGCCCAGCTTCGCCAGTACCCGCGCGCCCGAGATGTCCTGCACGGGCGACGGCTCGGGCTGCATGCCCTCGAAGTACGGGGGCTTGCGGACGTAGGTCGACTCCGGGTCCCACTCGAACGTCTCGCCCTCCGGCGTGGGCAGCGAGCGCCACCGCTCGTCACCGGCGAAGACGTCGGCGTAGTCCTTGGTGAACATCTCCTGGCTGATCGAGTTCTCGATCACCTCGGCGACGTCGGCCGCCGACGGCCAGATGTCCTTCAGGTACACGTCCGAGCCGTCGGTGGCCTTGCCGAGCGGCTGCTGCTCGAAGTCGAAGTCCATCGTGCCGGCGAGCGCGTACGCGATCACCAGCGGCGGGCTGGCCAGGTAGTTCATCTTGACGTCGGGGTTGATCCGGCCCTCGAAGTTGCGGTTGCCCGACAGCACCGAGACCACGGTCAGGTCGGCCTCGTTGATCGCCGCGGAGATGTCCTCCTCCAGCGGTCCCGAGTTGCCGATGCAGGTGGTGCAGCCGTAGCCGACGAGGTGGTAGCCGAGCTTCTCCAGGTACGGCCAGAGACCGGCCTTCTCGTAGTAGTCGGTGACGACCTTCGAGCCCGGCGCCATCGACGTCTTCACCCACGGCTTGACCGTGAGGCCCTTGTCGACGGCGTTCTTGGCCAGCAGGGCGGCCCCGAGCATCACCGACGGGTTGGACGTGTTGGTGCACGAGGTGATCGAGGCGATCACGACGGCGCCGTGGTCGAGGACGAACTCGCCGCGGCTCTCCGAGCGCACCGTGGTGGGCTTGGACGGGCGGCCGTTGCCGCCCTCGGCGGCGGAGAACAGCACCGGCTGCTCGTCGGCGCCACTGCCCGGGGCGGGCGAGTCGCTGGCCGGGAACGACTCCTTGCCGGCCTCGTCGACGCCCGCGGGGGCGCCCTCGGGGTCGTCGGTGTAGTCGTGGATGGCCTTGCGGAACGCCGGCTTGGCGTCGGTGAGCTCGATGCGGTCCTGGGGGCGCTTCGGGCCGGCGATCGACGGCACGACCGTCGACAGGTCCAGCTCCAGCGTCTCGGAGTAGACCGGCTCGCGGCTCGGGTCGTGCCAGAGGCCCTGCTCCTTGGCGTAGGCCTCCACCAGCTCGATCTGCTCGGCGGAGCGGCCGGTGAGCTTGAGGTACCGGACGGTCTCCTCGTCGATCGGGAAGATCGCCGCGGTGGAGCCGAACTCGGGGCTCATGTTGCCGATGGTGGCGCGGTTGGCCAGCGGCACCGCGCCGACGCCCTCGCCGTAGAACTCGACGAACTTGCCCACCACGCCCTGGCGGCGCAGCATCTCGGTGATCGTCAGCACCACGTCGGTGGCGGTGGCGCCGGGCGGGATCTCGCCGGTCAGCTTGAAGCCGACGACCTTCGGGATCAGCATCGAGACGGGCTGGCCGAGCATCGCGGCCTCGGCCTCGATGCCGCCGACGCCCCAGCCCAGCACGCCCAGGCCGTTGACCATGGTGGTGTGCGAGTCGGTGCCGACGAGCGTGTCGGGGTAGGCTTGCCCGTTGCGGGTCATGACGACGCGGGCGAGGTGCTCGATGTTGACCTGGTGCACGATGCCGGTGCCCGGCGGGACGACCTTGAACTCGTCGAACGCGCCCTGGCCCCAGCGCAGGAACTGGTAGCGCTCCTTGTTGCGCTGGTACTCGAAGTCGACGTTGCGCTCGAACGCGTCCGGGCGGCCGAACACGTCGATGATCACCGAGTGGTCGATGACCAGCTCGGCCGGCGCGAGCGGGTTCACCTTCGCCGGGTCGCCGCCCAGCTCGGTGACGGCCTCGCGCATCGTGGCGAGGTCGACCACGCAGGGCACGCCGGTGAAGTCCTGCATCACCACGCGCGCGGGCGTGAACTGGATCTCCGTGTCGGGCTCGGCCGCGGGGTCCCAGCTCGCGAGCGCGCGGACGTGGTCGGCGGTGACGTTGGCGCCGTCCTCGGTGCGCAGCAGGTTCTCCAGCAGCACCTTGAGGCTGAAGGGGAGGCGCTCGGCGCCCTCGACGGCCGAGAGCCGGAAGATCTCGTGCTCGGCGCCGCCTGCCTGGAGGGTGCCCCTCGCCCCGAAGCTGTCTGGTCCGGTGTCTGTGCTGGTCACTGGGGTCGTCCTCCTGAGCGGTGGTGGCGCGTCGTTCGGCGGGTCTGCTCGGTTTCCCGGAGTCTCGCGCACCCATACGTCACGGTCGCCGCGGACCCCTCACTGCAAACAGTACGCGCGTCCTGTTTGGGAGTCGAGCGGGGCCCAGGACGTCACACAGCGCGCGGCCACGACACACAGGTTGCAACCTGTGTGAGGCGGCCACGCGCTGTGTGAGGTCGGAGTTCAGCCCTGCGCCAGCGCCAGCAGGTCGCGCACGTCCTGCGGGTCGAGCGCGTGCAGCGCGTCGCCGTACAACGTGGTGACCGTGCGGAACGGGCTCACGTAGAACGCGCCGCCGTCCTGGACCGCCACGATCCGCGGGTTCGTCACCACGGCGAAGAGCTTGGGCAGCACCCGGTCCAGTACGGGCGGGCCGGACACGCCGCCGCCGAAGTCGTCGAAGCTGCAGAGCCGCTGCTCCGTGCCCTCGCTCCCGGCCTGCACCACGATGCAGGCGCCGTCGCGGGTGACCGTGGCCGTCTCGCCGCCGGCGTTCTCCACGACGACCTTCTGCACCTGCAGCGCGGTGCCGCCGGGGATCGACGTCTCGGTGGTCTGCAGGTCGACCAGGCGGGCGCCGGACGCCTCACCGCCCGTGGCCGCCACGATGGCGTCGCCCACGTCGTGCAGCACCTGCAGCTCGCTCGGCGGGGCCAGCTCGACCAGCCGCCGGACGTTCCCGTCGAGCGCTGCCGTGACCGTCTGGCGGAGGGCGTCCGTGGCCGACGACGCGCCGCGCGCCGGCACCGACGTCTTCGGCCACGGCGTGCCCGTCGAGCGCAGGAAGTAGTCGGCCGCCGTGTAGAACGCGCTGACGTACCAGCGTCCGTCCACACGGACGGTGGCGACGCGGATGCCCTCCGGGACCTCGGTCGCGATGTCGATCGTGGTCGGCATACCGGCGACCGACACCCCGTTCGGGAACGCAGCCTTGCGGAACGAGTCGGTGAAGATCTGCTGGCTCTTGTCGTCGGCCACCGAGATCTTGCCGGCGACCAGCTTGGTGATGACGACGTCGTCGCGCACGGGCTCGGCAGCGGAGTCGTCGAACCGCAGGTCGCTGACGGTCGCCGACGCGGCCATGAGGTCGGCGTCGGGCCGGATGATCTCCAGGCGCTTCAGCTCGCCGGTGATCGTCGTCTGCATGTCGACGAGCAGCGTGCGCTCTCCGGGGTGCAGGCGGCTCAGCGCGGACAGCGTCGAGCCGGACTGCAGGTCGGCGGCCAGCAGCGAGACGGCCTCCTTGGACGTCGACGCGCCGCCGAACTTGGTGAACAGGTTGAACGCGTACGCCGCGCCGGCGCCCAGCGCGAGCACCGCGATGATCGCGGTGATGATCGGCCACTTCCGGCGGCGCCTGCGCACGGGGACGGGCGGCATGTGCGGCGGGGGCGGCGGTGGCCAGCCCGGCGGGGGCGGCCCGGGAGCCTGGAGTGTGGGCGGCAGCTCGCGCGTGTGGACGGCGGGGCCGGGCGCCCACGGCGGCGGCACGCCGGGGCCGGGCGTTGGGTGGTTCATCTGTGTCCTCGATCAAGTCGCGGCCGTTCGTGCGCCCCCGTGGTCGCACCGACCTCGCCGGCAATGGTGTCCAGCGGCCGGGCGCGCCGGTGCTCCCGGCGCGGTAAGGCTTTGCGGCGCCGTGGTGAGGGAAAGGTTGCCGTTCGGTCAGGGTCGCCGATGCCGGGCGAGCCGGCGGGGCCGCGCCACCCGGCTGGGTGGTGGTCGTCGCTCGTCCGAACGATCTCCCCGCGCGGCGATCCGGGCGGTGAGCCCGCCCGATGACACGCTCCCCGCGCATTTCCCCGGTACGGGCGACGAGGAGGACGGGTGCGGGCGCTCGGCAGGGCTGTCGTCGCACCGCTGGTGGCGGTGCTGCTGCTGGCCGGCACGCCCGTCGCGACGGCCGACCCGGTGCCGCCGACGCCGCCGCCGAACCCGACCGACGGCCAGCTCTCGGCCAGCCGTGACGCGGTCGGCGCCCGCGCGGCCGAGGTGGGCCGGCTCAGCACCCAGCTGGCCGATCTCGACCAGCAGACCGACGACCTGCAGGCCGCTCTCGCCACCCGCCGCGAGGACGCGGAGGCGGCGCTGGTCGACCTGGCTGCCGCCCAGGACGCCGCCGCAGCTGCTGCCCGCAAGGCGGACCTGGCCCGGGCCGAGACGGACGCCGCCACCGCCGCGATCGACGCGGCCCGCGCCCGCATGGACGACCTGCTCGCGCACACCTACGAGCAGGGCCCCGACCTGGGCCCGCTGGGTCTGCTGTCCACGGCGACGGGCCCCGACGACCTCATCGACCGGGCCCAGTACGGCAACCTGATCGCCGAGCAGCAGCGCTCGGTGCAGGACTCGTTGGAGAAGGCCCGCATCGGCAAGGCGAACGCCGACGCCGCCGCCCGGGCCGCGCTCGACGAGGCCCGCCGACGGCAGGCCGCTGCGGCCACCGCCAAGACCGCTGCCGACGGCGCGCTTGCCGCCGCCGACGCGGCCGCCCGAGCGCAGGCCCGGCAGCTGGCCGCCATCGCCGCGCAGCGCGCGCAGGTGCAGGCCCAGCTGGACGCCGCCGTCTCGGCGGACGCCGGTCTGCGCGCCCAGCGGGACCGCTTCCGCCAGTGGCAGGCCGACCAGGCGGCCGCGCAGGCCAGGGCCCAGCAGGCCGAGCGAGCCGCCGCCGCGCAGCGCGTGGCCGCGGCGGGCGCGGCGCCCGGTCGCGGGGGACCGGGCGCGATCCAGCGGGTGATCGACCGGGCGATGTCGCAGCTCGGCGTCCAGTACGTGTGGGGCGGCGGCAACGGTCGCGGTCCCACCACCGGCATCCCCGACGGCCTCGGCTCGCCGCTCGACCGGATCGGCTTCGACTGCTCCGGCCTCATGCTCTACGCGTTCGGCGGCGCCGGCATCTCGCTGCCGCGGGTGAGCCGCAACCAGTTCAACGCCGGCACCAAGGTCCCGATCTCCGACATCCGCCCCGGCGACATGCTGTTCTGGGCCGACCCCGGCGAACCCATCCACCACGTCGCGATGTACATCGGCAACGGCAACATGATCGAGGCGCCCTACACAGGGGCGAGCGTGCGGGTGACGAAGGTGCGCACGAAGGGCCTGCTCCCCGAGGCAACCCGCATGCTCTGACGTGACACGACGCCCGCGGCCCCCTCGTCCCGGCGAGTCCCGCATTCCACGGGGCGAGTCCCGCATCCCGCAGGGCAAGTCTTGCGTTTCGCCGGGCGAGTCACGCGTCTCGACGCGTTCACCGGAGCGGAGTGCGGCCAGGACCGGACGAGGCAGAGACCCGGCCGCCACGGATCGCGAGGCCGGGCGAGTCCTGCGATCCGCCGGGCGAGTTCCGCCTTTCGGTCGGACCGGTTCGCGCGTGGTCGGGCGGCTCGTCGAACCGGGCTCGCCGTGCTCGTTCCTCCGCAAACGCGCAACTCGCCCGGCGAAACGCGCAACTCGCCCGGCGGAACGCGCAACTCGCCGAGGCGGGCGGGGGCCTCACGGGCGTCTCACCCCGGACAGGGTGGAATGGGGCGGTGAGCAGTGCGCAGGATTCCGTGCCCGCCCCGGCCCGCGAGGGTGAGAAGCTCGAGCGGATCGTCTTCGAGATCAAGCGCGTCATCGTCGGGCAGGACCGGCTGGTCGAGCGCATGCTCGTCGGCCTGCTGGCGAAGGGGCACCTCCTGCTGGAGGGCGTGCCGGGGGTCGCGAAGACCCTCGCCGTGGAGACGGTGGCGAAGGTGGTCGGCGGCTCGTTCGCCCGCCTCCAGTTCACGCCCGACCTGGTGCCGGCCGACATCCTCGGCACGCGCATCTACCGGCAGGGTCGCGAGGAGTTCGACGTCGAGCTGGGCCCGGTGGTGGCGAACTTCGTGCTCGCCGACGAGATCAACCGCGCGCCCGCGAAGGTGCAGTCGGCGCTGCTGGAGGTGATGGCGGAGCGGCACCTGTCGATCGGTGGGCAGACCTTCCCGATGCCGGCGCCGTTCCTCGTGCTGGCCACGCAGAACCCGATCGAGAACGAGGGCGTGTACCCGCTGCCGGAGGCGCAGCGCGACCGGTTCCTCTTCAAGATCGTGGTCGAGTACCCGAACGTCGAGGAGGAGCGGGAGATCGTCTACCGCATGGGGGCCACACCGCCCGCCGCGCAGCAGGTGATCGACCCCGACGAGCTGGTGCGGCTGCAGGGCGTGGCCTCGCAGGTGTTCGTGCATCACGCCCTCGTCGACTACGTGGTGCGGCTGGTGGTCGCCACCCGCACCCCGGCCGAGCACGGCCTGTCCGACGTCGCCGGCTGGGTCTCCTACGGGGCGTCGCCGCGCGCGACGCTGGGCATCGTGGCTGCGGCGCGGGCGCTCGCGCTGGTCCGCGGCCGCGACTACGTGCTCCCGCAGGACGTGCTCGACGTCGCCCCCGACGTGCTGCGCCACCGCCTCGTGCTCTCCTACGACGCGATCGCCGACGGCGTGCCGATGGACCACATCATCGGACGGGTGGTCGGCGCGGTGCCGTTGCCGCAGGTCAGCGCGCGGCCGCAGGGCGGTCAGCAGTACAGCGGGGCGGGCGCGACGTCGTGACGGCTTCGGCCCCGCCCGGGAAGCGGCGGCCTCCGACGAGCCCGCCGTCGTTCCGCGACGGCCGGATGGAGGCGTCGCTGCGCGCACTGGAGCTGACGGTGCGCGGCCGCCTCGACGGGCTGCTGCAGGGCAACCACCTGGGCCTGGTGCCCGGGCCGGGCAGCGAGCCCGGTGACGCGCGCGCCTACCAGCCCGGCGACGACGTGCGCCGCATGGACTGGGCCGTCACCGCACGCACCACCGAGCCGCACGTCCGCCAGACCGTCGCCGACCGCGAGCTGGAGACGTGGGTCGTGGTCGACCTGTCGGCCAGCCTCGACTTCGGCACCGCGTCGTGCGAGAAGCGCGACCTCGCGATCGCCGCGCTGGCCGCGATCACCCACCTCACCCGCGGGGGCGGCAACCGCATCGGGGCGATCGTCGCCACCGGTGAGAAGACGATGCGGCTGCCGGCGCGCGGTGGCATCGCGCACGCGCACACGTTGATCCGCCGGGTCGCGGAGACCCCCCGCGCGCAGACCGGTTCCCGCGGCGACCTCGCCGCCGCCGTCGAGCAGCTCCGCCGGCCGCCGCGTCGGCGCGGGCTGGCCGTCGTGATCTCCGACTTCCTCGGCGAACCGACGTGGGAACGGCCGCTCCGGGCGCTGTCGGCGCGGCACGAGCTGCTCGCCGTCGAGGTGCTGGACCCGCGCGAGCTGGATCTCCCCGACGTCGGCACGGTCGTGCTGGCCGACCCGGAGTCGGGCCGCCAGCGCGAGGTCGTCACCACGCCGTTGCTGCGCCGCGAGTTCGCCGCCGCGGCCGCCGAGCACCGCGACCTCGTCGCCCGCACGTTGCGCCGCTGCGGCGCCGCGCAGCTCACCCTGCGCACCGACTCGGACTGGGTCGCCGACGTCGTGCGGTTCGCGCTCTCCCGCAAGCGCATGTGGTCGGGGGGCGGCCGCTGATGGACGGGCTGTTCGCCTACCCGTGGTGGCTGCTCCTGCTCCTCGTCGTGGCCGGGCTCGCCGGCGGCTACCTGCTGCTGCTGCGCCGCCGGCGCCGCGACACGATGGCGTTCACCAACCTGGAGCTGCTCGACAAGGTCGCGCCCGACCGCCCCGGCTGGTGGCGGCACATCCCCGCCGCCGCGCTGATCCTCTCGCTCGCCGTGCTGGCGATCGCGCTGGCCGGGCCGCAGGCCGAGGCGAAGGTGCCGCGCAACCGGGCGACGGTCGTGCTCGTGATCGACGTGTCGCTCTCCATGAAGGCGACCGACGTGCAGCCGAGCCGGCTGGCCGCCGCGCAGGCCGCGGCGAAGTCGTTCGCCGAGCAGCTCACGCCCGGCGTCAACCTGGGGCTCGTCTCGTTCGCCGGGACGGCCGCCGTGCTGGTGTCGCCGACCGCCGACCGCGAACCCGTCAAGCGGGCCATCGACGGCCTGGAGCTCTCCGAGGCGACGGCCACAGGCGAGGCGATCTTCGCGGCCCTCCAGTCGATCGACTCGTTCTCCCAGTCCGTCGCCGCCGCGACCGACGAGGGTCCGCCGCCGGCCCGGATCGTGCTGATGAGCGACGGCGCGCAGACCCTGCCCGGCGGCGACCGGCCCGAGGAGCTGCCGCGCGGCTCGTTCACCGCGGCCCGCGCGGCGGCGCAGCAGAAGATCCCGGTCTCGACGATCTCGTTCGGCACCGCGTACGGGTCGATCGAGATCAACCCGGGGGAGCGCACACCGGTGAGCGTCGACGACGCGGCGATGCGCCGCATCGCCGAGCTGTCGGGCGGCCAGTTCTTCACCGCCGCGTCGGAGGCCGAGCTGCGGCAGGTGTACGCCGAGCTGGGGGAGCAGATCGGCTACGAGACCCGCCGCGTGGACGTCAGCCGGCCGTGGCTGGTGGGTGCCGCGCTGCTGCTCATGGCCGGGGTCGGCACCGGGCTCGCGCTGGGGCGCCGGCTGCCCTGACCTGCGCGAGGTGGGAATCCCACCTCTCCGATTCTCCGTGTCACGATGTGCTGTCGATCGATCACCGAGGGGGCAGCGCGACCGTGGGCACTTCGCGGGGGAACGTCCGGCGGCGGGTGCTGGGGCGGCGGCTGCGCCTCATGCGCGAGGACGCCGGCTTCACGTTGGACTGGGCCGCCCCCAAGCTGTACTGCTCGGTCAGCAAGCTGGCCCGGATCGAGGCGGGGCAGCAGGGCATCGATCCGCACCTGGTCAAGAGCATGCTCGACCTCTACGACGTCGGCGGCGACCGGTGGACCGAGACGCTGCAGCTCGCGGCGGAGGCGCGCAAGCGGCCGTGGTGGGCGCAGTACCGGCTGGGCGGCGACTTCGGCTACGTGCAGTTCGAGACGGACGCCGAGCACGTGCACGACTTCGCGCCGGGGTTCATACCGGGCTTGCTGCAGACCCGCGACTACGCGCGGATCATGTTCACCTCGGATGTCGTGGAGTGGACCGACGAGCAGTTGAAGGCGGAGCTGGAGGTCCGGATGATCCGCCAGCGGCGGCTCTCCGATGAAGCGAACCCGCTCCGGCTGGTGGCGGTGGTGGGGGAGGCGGCCCTCCGGAACCCGATCGGCGGGCCGCAGGTGATGCGGGCTCAGCTGGCCCACATCGCGGAGGCCGCGGCGCTCCCTACCGTGACCCTGCATGTGCTGCCCGCCCACCCGGGTCCGCACGCCTCGCTGGCCTCCGGCTTCATCGTGCTCAGCTTCGGCAACCTCGGCGAACCGGACATGGCCTACGTCGAACACGCCCTGGGTGCGGCCCATCTGGAGGGCGAGCAGGAGGTACTGCTGGCCCGGAAGAAGTTCGACCAGCTGCGTACGCTGGCACTGGGCCCGGCCGAATCTCTGGACCTGCTGCGGGAGATCGCCGCGGCCACGTGACCGGCGGAAGGATCACAGCCATGCACAGTGCCGCAGAGGTCGAGCGGCTCGCCTGGCGCACCAGCAGCTTCAGCGGCGGGGGGCAGAACGGCAGCGGCTGCGTCGAGGTCGCCCCGCTCTGGCGCACCAGCAGCTTCAGCGGTGGCGGACAGAACGGTGACAGCTGCGTGGAGGTCGCCCCCGTCCCGGCCGGCATCGCCGTCCGCGACACCAAGGACCGCACCCGCACCCCGCACGTGTACTCCGGCGCCGCATGGTCGGCGCTGCTGGCGGGCGTCCGCGCCGGCGACCTCGACGCCTGACGCCGTCACCCCAGCGCGGCGAGGAAGCGCCGCAGCAGGCGCTCGAACAGCTCCGGTTGCTCCAGGTTGGCCATGTGCGCGGCGTTCTCGACGACCGCGAGCTGCCCGTGCGGCACGGTCTCGACCAGCTCCCTGACCATGCGCACGTGGTCGGGCGCGTCGATCGCGCCCGTCACGCCGAGCACCGGCGCGGTGATCCCCGCGGCGCGGGTGGCGGCGTCAGGCAATGAGCTGGGCGGCGGCCCGCCGTGCACCACGTGCGTGGTGATGGTGTGGGCGATCATGTCGCGGCAGCGCGCGACCACGTCCGGATCGACGTCGTCGAGCGCGCGGTACGGGCCGACCAGCCCGATCTCCAGGAACGTCGCGGTCCAGGCCTGCGCGTCGAACGCGGCCGCCGCGGCGGCCAGCGCGGCGAGGCGGTCCTGCATCCACGGATCGCGGAACAAGTGCCCGTCGGCGGAGGCGCTGCTCGCGCCCGTGCCCAAGGCCACAACCGCGCGGACCAGGCCGGGGTGCGCGATCGCCACGTCCAGCGCGGTGGCGCCGCCCATGGAGAGCCCGACGAGCACGGCCGGCCCGAGGGCGAGTTCCCGCAGCACCGCGGCCACGTCGTCGTAGTGCCGGAACGGTGCCACCGGCGTCGACGACCCGCCGTGGCCGCGGGCGTCGAGCCGCACCACGGTGCACCTGTCGGCGAGCGCGAGCTGCGGGTCCCACATGCGCCGGTCCATCGCGCCGCCGTGCAGGAACACGACGGGCGGGCCGTCGCCGACGCGGTCGTAGGCGATGTGGCCGCCGTCGACGGGGACGGTGCCGGCGGTGAGCGTGCGGGTCATGGCGACTCCTCGGTGATTCGGGTGACGCCGGCGACGAGCGCGTCGAGGACGCGGACGGTGGTCGCGACGTCGGCGGGGTCGAGATCGGCGGCGATGGCTGCCAGGTTGCGCAGCTCTGCCTCGTGGACGCGGTCGAAGGTCGTGCGGCCGCGGTCGGTGAGGTCGACGAGCGGGGAGCGACGGTGGGCCGGGTTCGGCCGGGTGGTCACGAGACCCTGCTCGTGCGCCTGGTCGACGAGGCGCTGGATGACCTGTCGCGGCATCGAGAGGGTGCGGCCGATGGCCGGCACGGGCGCCGGCCCCCCGTCGGTCAGGACCTCCAGCAGCGCGCGGACACCCAGGGTGAGCTGCTCGGATTCCAGCGCCGCGGTGACGGCGCGGGCGGAGAGCAGGTGCAGCGGCCGCACCCGGCGCAGGACCGCGTACAGGTCGGACGGCTCCGTGCTCATGACACTGATGATGTTAAGACGACACTGTCGGTGTCAATCGAATGAGAAGTGGCCCAGGAAGCGGTCCGCGACGGCACGATCGCCCGTGACGACCAGCCCGGCCTCCTCCGGCCGCGTGCCGCGGGCGGCGGCATGCACGGCCTCGGGCGTGCCGGTCAGCACCGCATCGGGGTTGACGCCTTCGCCGCGCTCCAGCGTCGCCAGCTCGCCGTCGACGACGCGGGCCGTGTAGCTCTCGCGACCGATGCGCAGGGCGAGGGTGGCCGTCCACGGCGGGCCGGACGGGCGGAACGCGCGGCGCAGTCCGAGTGCGGCGGGATCGGGCAGCGCCACCCCGTCGAGCTGCTCGCCCATGCCCCAGTCGGCGAGTGCCCGGAACACCGGTTCGAGGTCGCGCCCCCGCGGGGTGAGGGCGTAGACCGTGGCCGCGCGCTCGCGCCGTTCCAGCACGCCGTGCGCGACGAGGTCGCGCAACCGCTGCGTGAGGACGCTGGGGGCGATGCCGGGCAGGCCGGCCGCGAGGTCGGAGAAGCGCTTCGGGCCCAGCCGGAGATCGCGCAGGACGAGCATCGCCCAGCGATCGCCGATCACGTCCAGCGTGTGCGCGACCGGGCACGCCTGGCCATAGGTCCGGCTCATCCCACCTCCCTGTAGGAAAAGAATAGTAACTGCTATGGTTCTCCTAGTCGAAGGGGATGGCCGATGGAACAGTTCGTGACCGCGCGGGACGAGGCCCGCCTGTGCGTCGAGGCCTTCGGTGATGCCGCCGATCCGGCGGTGCTGCTCATCGGCGGCGCGGCCTCGCCGATGGACTACTGGGAGGACGGCTTCTGCGCGCTGATCGCCGCAGGCGGCCGGTACGTGATCCGCTACGACGCCCACGACACCGGCCGTTCCACGACGTGGCCGGTCGGCGAGCCCGGGTACACGTTCGCGGAGCTGCGGGACGACCCGATCGCCGTGCTCGACGGGCTCGGGATCGCCCGCGCGCACGTCGTCGGGATCTCGATGGGCGCCTCGATCGCCACCACGCTCGCCACCCGGCACCGCGACCGGGTCCTGACCCTCACGCTGGCCACGTCCAGCCCCGGCGGCCCGGACCTGCCGCCGCCGAGCTCGGCGATCCAGGCGTCGTTCGCCGAGCCCGCACCGCCCGTCGACCCGTCCGACCGTGCTGCGCTCGTCGCGAAGATGGTGGCCGACCTGCGCCTGTTCGCCGGCACCCTGCCCTTCGACGAGGAGCGCCTGCGCGCCCTCGTCGAGCGGGTGGTGGACCGCAGCGATTCCCCCGCATCAGCCGACAACCACTGGATCCTCGTCGGCGGGGACGACGGCGAGGAGCCGATCGATCTCGGCTCGATCACCGCGCCGACCCTCGTCTGGCACGGCACCGCGGATCCGCTCTTCCCGCTGCCGCACGGCCGGGCGTTCGCCGAGCGGATCCCGAACGCCCGTCTCGTCGTGCTGGACGGGGTCGGTCACGAGTACCCGCCGCCGTCGACGTGGGACCGCGTGGTGACCGAACTCCTGGCCCACACCGCACAGGTGACGCCCGCCCTGCCCTAGGGTGGGCGACCGTGACTGCTGAGGGCGCATCCGGGCGCAGCGTGCTGGTGACGGGCGGGAACCGCGGGATCGGGCTGGCGATCGCGACGGCGTTCGCAGCTCAGGGCGACAAGGTCGCGGTGACCTACCGCGGCTCGGCCGAGGGCCTGCCCGAGGAGTTCCTGCCGGTGCAGTGCGACGTCACCGACGCCGACGCCGTGGACGCCGCGTTCACGACCGTCGAGGAGAAGAACGGGCCCGTCCAGGTGCTCGTCTCCAACGCCGGCATCACCGACGACGGCCTGCTCATGCGCATGAGCGAGGACTCGTTCACCCGCGTCGTCGACGCCAACCTGAGCGGCGCCTACCGCGTCGCGAAGCGGGCGTCGCGGGGGATGCTGAAGGCCCGCGGCGGCCGGATGATCTTCGTGTCGTCGGTGGTCGGGCTGCTCGGATCGGCGGGGCAGGTGAACTACGCGGCGTCCAAGTCGGGGCTGGTGGGGCTGGCCCGCTCGATCGCCCGCGAGCTGGGGTCGCGCGGCATCACCGCCAACGTGGTGGCCCCCGGGTTCGTCGACACCGACATGACCCGCGCCCTGCCCGACGCCCGCCGCAAGGAGATCGTGGCCGCGGTGCCGCTGGGCCGCTACGCCGACGTCTCCGAGATCGCCGGCGTCGTCACGTGGCTGGGCTCGGACGCGGCCGGGTACGTCACCGGCGCCGTGATCCCCGTCGACGGCGGCCTCGGCATGGGGCACTAACGGCTTCGGCCGTTCGGACGCCGAGTCGACGAGCGCCTTTCGAACATTCCCGAAGCATCTCCGGGGGCGCGGCGTGGATGCCTAGGTTCGGTCGGATGGACCAGGTGATGCCCACGATCGAGTACTGGCGCGACCGCATCGAGGACCACCCGCTGCACACCTGGTTGGTGACACCCGAGGAGGGCGTGGAGCCCGAGCAGAAGCTCTGGTTCGCGCTCTACTTCACGAACTTCATCATGTACTTCCGGGAGCTGAACCTCTACCACATCAGCTACGGCGAGGACCGCGTCCTGGACGCGCAGCGCGAGGCGATCTCCGCGCACGCCGACGAGGACATGACGCACTCCCGGATGTTCATGCACGACCTGCGCACCCTCGACTGGGACGGCATGCTCGGCTGGCGGCCGTCGGAGCTGTACTGGTGGCTGTTCCTGTCCGGGGTGAACGAGGACCTCCGCCGGCGCGTCACCCAGATCACGAAGCTCGTCATCGAGGCGGAGGACCCGGTGGTGCGGTTCGCCGTCGTCGAGTCGATCGAGGCGTGCGGCAACGCGCTCTTCCGGCACACCGGCGGGCCGGCCGCGGACTTCCAGGAGCGCACCGGCAAGGAGCTCATCTACTGGGGCGCCTTCCACCTGGCGCGGGAGACCGGGCACGCCGTCGACGACGACGCGTTCGACCACGCCGTCCTCACGCCCGAGCAGCGCGAGGCCGCGCGGCGCAAGGCGACCCGCATCTTCGAGCTGATCGACGAGCAGAACAGCGACATGCTCCGGCTGGCCCAGGAGACGATCTCGCAGGGCGGTTTCGGCTACCGCCGCGCCGTGCACGCCACGCCGCCGAAGCACCTGGAGACGATCCCCGGCCCGGAGGTGTTCGACTTCAACTTCTGGCCCGACACCGACGCGCACGAGAGCCAGCGCGAGATCCAGGCGACGTGGCGGCGGCTGCGCCGGTCCCTGCGCGAGTCGGAGCACATGCGCTTCTTCACCGCCCGTGACCTGGACGAGGCGATCGCCAAGCTGCGCTTCGCGGTGCTCTACAGCGCGACCGACACCTGCGGCACGCCGACGGTCTACAAGTACATGCTCCCGTACCCGATCCCGGTGAACGCGCAGCAGCGCGCGATCAACCGGCTGTCGAAGCGGTTCGGCCGGCGCGCCGCGATGCTGTTCGTCGACTGGCAGTCGCTGCAGCTCGACGAATGCCTGAACTGGCCGGTCAGCCGCACGCTCGACTTCATCTACCTGGACAAGGCCACCGACTCCCACCGCGACACCCGCGGCATCATCACCCACCACATCGACGTCACCCTCGACCCGGTGCTGCGCTACTGGACGATCGCCACGTTGAAGGGCCTCACCGAGACCTACGCGACCGCGACCGGCGAGCTGGCCGAGTGGGTCGCCCGCGACACCGGGCTCGACCTGCCGTACATGACGCTGCGGCTGCGCCCCGATCCGGTGGAACTGGAGGACGACCCGCAGGCCGACGACATCCAGTTCTGGCGGGTGCCCGTGTCGGAGGCGACCGCGCAGCAGGGCGTGGAGCTGGTCACGGCCATCCATGCGCAGATCACCGCGCGGCTCGACGCGATGGTCACCTCGTGGGAGCGGCAGGACTACCCCGAGGTGTTCCGGCACGTGGACGCGCTCCGGTGACGGTCACCGCACCCGCCACCGTCACGGCGGTCATCTTCGACGTCGGCGGCGTGCTCGCGCACCCGGCGGCCGGGCAGTTCGCGCCCTCCTTCTTCGGCAGCCGCGACACCGACTCCGACCACCCGTGGCACCGCCTGGAGCGCGGCGAGCTGACGATGGCCCAGGCGATGCCGCTGCTGGACCTGCCGCCCGGCCCGCCCACCCCGCCGCGGCCGTACGTGCTCGACGAGGACTACCTGGAACTGGCCGAGCAGCTGGCCGCGGCCGGGTTCCGGCTCGCGCTCTGCACCAACACCCCGCGGGAGGCGGCGCCGCTGTGGCAGGCGCTCTACCCGTGGGCCGACGTGTTCGACGTGATCGTGCGGTCCTGCGACATCGGCGCCCGCAAGCCCGACCCGCGGATGGTCGCCACCGCGCTGGAACGGCTCGGATCGCCGGCGGCGGAGACCCTCTTCGTCGACGACCTGCCGGCCAACCTCGCCGGCGCCGCGCCGCTCGGCGTCACCCCGATCGCGGCCGGCGACCCGGACGCGATCGCGACGATACGTGCTCTCACGGGAGTGGCCCGCGACGCACCACGCGTGCAGATCGGGCCACGCGGGCCGCGACGCCCTCCCATCACCAGCCCGGCCGACAAGCTCCTCGTCGACGTCCTGTTCGACCCGGACCACCGCGCCGACCCGTACCCGCTGCTGCACGAGCTGCGCACGATCTCCCCGATCCACCAGCTCGGCGAGCACCCCATCTGGTACGCCACGCGCTACGCGGACTGCCGGCAGGTGCTGGTGGACCCCGGGTTCGTGAAGGTCACCGAGTACCTGGCGCTCGACTTCGTCACCGGCGACCCGGTGCCGCCGCCACCGGCCGGGATGGTGCTGCCGCTGGCGTTCGTCGACCCGCCGGAGCACACGCCGATCCGCAAGGTCATGAACACCGGGTTCACCCGCCGCCGGCTCGACGGGCTGGGGGACTGGCTGCACGAGCTGGCGTCCGGCATCGTCGGCGAGGCGCTGAAGAGCGACCCGCTCGACGTCGTCGAGGGCATCTCCTACCCGCTCGCCATGCGGGTGATCTGCGACCTCGTCGGCGTCCCTGCGGAGGAGCGGAACAACTTCCGCGACCTCATGAAGGACGCCTCGGTGATCTTCGAACCCGGCCTGCCACCGGAACGGATCTTCGAGGCGGTCAGCGCGATCGTGACGATGACCGGGTACTTCACCGACCTCGCCGACACCCGGCCCGGGCTGCTGCGCGACCTGCTCGGCGAGGCCCGCGCGGCCGACGGCGTGACGCCCGACGACGTGATCGCGAACGTCACGTTCCTGTTCTTCGCGGGGTTCGAGACCGTCGCGCACCTCATCTCGACGACGCTGCACATGATGAGCCGGCACCCCGACCAGTTCGCGCGGATCGTCGCCGACCCGACGCTGGCGATGGCGGCCGCGTCGGAGGTGGCGCGCTACCACTCGCCGGTGCAGACGAACTCGCGGATCGCCAGCACCGAGCTGGAGCTCGGCGGGGTCACCATCCCGCCCGGCGGGGTAGTGGTGACGATGCTCGGCGCGGCCAACCGCGACCCCGCCGCCTACCCCGACCCGGACCGGTTCGACATCACCCGCGGCGGCCCGGCCCCGCTCGCGTTCGGCACGGGCATCCACTACTGCCTCGGTGCGCGGCTCGCGCTGCTGGAGGCCGCGACGGTGCTGCGGTGCCTCGTCGAGGCCGGGGTGCGCGAACTCGTCCCGCGCCAGGACGACTGGAAGCACGCCATCGTCCTGCGCGGGTTCGAGGAGCTGGAACTGGACGTCCGCTTCCGCTGAGAGGTGCGCGGCCGAGGAGCACGCGCCTGTATCACGGCTCCGGCGAGGGGGCTCTGCATGCTGTCCCCCGCCAGAGTTCGAGGAGCCCAGATGTCTCCGATCCCGCCGACCCGGCATGCGCTCCGCACCGCGATCACCGCGGCGCTGACGCTCGCGCTCACCACCCTGCTCGCGTTCACCACGACGGCCGCGTTCGCGGCCGAGTCCGGACGCCAGACCGTCAAGAACAGCGACCGCGTCTGCATGCAGGCCAATGCCGAGTTCACCTGGAACCCCGGTTCCCCCGGCGGCTTCGCGGTCAAGCAGGCGTCCGTCGAGATGTTCGCGCTCAACCCCGGCAGCTGCCAGGGCACCCTCACCCTCCCGGCCCGGTCGATGCGCATCAGGCTCGACCTCTACAAGCTCGAGAACGGCTCGTGGACCCGATGCCAGCGGGGCCAATGGGAGTACGGCGGCGGGGGCGACACGCGCAGCGGCGACATCGTCTACGAGCAGACCGCCACCTCCCGGCAGGTCTACTCGACACCGCCGTGCGGTCCCGGCACCTACCGCGCCCGCGCCCTGCCCCGCGTCTGGAACGGATCGGCATGGGAGGGAGAAGCGGAGAACATCACGCTGGACTCCCCCGAGATGAACGCGACCTGACTCGGTCGTCCTCGCCCTCCGAGGGCTGCCGGCTCACGGCCAGCCGGCGCCCGGCACGTCGACCTTGACGGCGAGCAACTGACCGGAGCCCGGGGCCACCATGTCCGTCTCGGTCATGCCCTGCCAGGTGGCGGCCGTGACGAACAGCGTCCGGCCGTCGGGTCCGCCGAGCGCGCAGGCGAAGCCGCCGCGGTCCAGCGCGACGGTCTGCAGCACGGCGCCGCCCTCCGCGACGCGCACGCATCGCTGGTTGGGCACGTCGGCGTACCAGACGGCAGCGTCCGCGTCGGTGCAGATGCCGTCCGGCACGCCGTCGCCCAGGTCGGCCCACACGCGCCGGGCGGACAGCCCGCCGTCCGCGTCGATGTCGAACGCGACCAGGCTGTGGCGGTAGGAGTCCGCGACGATCAGCGTGGAGTTGTCGGCGGTCACCGCCATCCCGTTGGGGAAGGCGATGTCGTCGGCGACCTGGCGCACGGAGCCGTCCGGTGCGGCCAGGACGACCGAGCCGGGCCGGAACTCCTCGCCCGTCATCGGGTTGGAGCCTGCGCCGTTGACGTAGACGTTGCCGCGACCGTCCGCGACGACGTCGTTCCAGCCCGGCCGGCCGAGGTCGGCGTACGTGACCAGGCTGCCGTCGGGCTCGCACCGCAGCACCTCACCGGCCGCGGAGGAGACGATCACCATCCGGTCGCCCGGCAGCCAGGCGGTGCACAGCGGCAGTGACGCCACCCGGGCCACGACCTCGCTCGACCCCGCCAGGTCGACGGCGACGACCTCGCCGGCCGTCCAGTCCGAGAAGTACAACCGGTCACCGTGCCAGCGCGGCGACTCCACCAGCCCCCGACCGTCGACCAGCGTTCGAACCTCGCCCATCGCGTCCACCGTCCCTCGTCGTCAGCAGTGTTCGCCCCTACACGAACGACCGGTGGCCGGATCGACAGGAACAGGCCGGATTCTCGTGGCGGTCGATCACCCATAGGGTGGGCGCATGGGTCTCCTCGACGGCAAGCGCCTGCTCGTGACCGGTGTGATCACCGACGCCTCCCTCGCCTTCCACGTCGCGAAGATCGCGCAGGAGCAGGGGGCGCAGGTCGTGCTCACCGGCTTCGGACGGATGCGGCTGGTCGAGCGCATCGCGCAGCGGCTCCCGCAGGGCGCGCCCGTCGTCGAGCTGGACGTGGCCAACCAGGAGCAGCTCGACTCGCTCGTCGAGCGGGTCTCCCCGCACCTGGGGGAGAACCCCGGTCTGGACGGCGTGCTGCACTCCATCGGCTTCGCCCCGGCGTCGTGCCTGGGTGAGGGCGCGTTCCTGAACGCGCCGTGGGAGGACGTCGCGCAGACCATCCAGGTCAGCGCGTACTCGTTGAAGTCGCTGTCGACGGCGCTGCTGCCGCTGCTCGGCCCGGGAAGCTCGATCGTCGGCATGGACTTCGACAACCGCCAGGCGTGGCCCGCCTACGACTGGATGGGCGTGGCGAAGTCGGCGCTGGAGTCGGTCACCCGCTACCTCGCCCGTGACCTCGGGCCCAAGGGCATCCGCGTCAACCTGTGCGCGGCCGGCCCGGTCAAGACGATGGCCGCCAAGTCCATCCCCGGCTTCTCCGCGTTCGAGGACGCCTGGGACGGCCGCGCGCCGCTCGGCTGGGACGTCAACGACCCGATCCCCGTCGCGAAGACGGTCTGCGCGATGCTCTCCGACTGGCTGCCCACCACCACCGGCTCGATGATCTGGGCGGACGGCGGGTTCCACGCGATCGGCGTGACCTCGCCCGGCGCGTAGGGCTACCGGCTGGCCAGCCACTGGTCGGCCCGGCGCTTCGACGCCTGCGACAGCCACGCGTCCTCGATGACCTCGGCGAGCTGGGAGCGGGTGAGCTCGCCGAGGCGGCTCGCGCGCACCAGCACCGAGCGGTGCCCGTCGAAGTGCGGGGTGGTGAAGAACGGCAGGTCCGGGTCCTGGACGAGGGCGAACTTGTCCTGCTCGTCGGGGACCCAGATCACGATGACGTCCTGGTAGCGCTCGCCCGTGTCGGGGTCGACGGCGTCCGGTCGCGGAGTGCGGAAGAAGACGAACGACTTGCCTCCGACCTGGTAGACGCGGTTACCGCTGCCGCCGGTCACGACGGTGACGTGCGGCATCGATCCGGCCAGGTCGTGGACGTCCTGCTCGGTCGCCGGGGGCATGCCGCGCAGTGTGCACCGGCGCTGGGAGGATCGCCATGTGCCCCTCCCGATCGACGCGCTGCTCCTCCTCTCCTTCGGCGGACCCGAGGGACCGGCCGACGTCCGCCCGTTCCTGGAGAACGTCACCCGCGGCCGCGGGATCCCGCCGGAGCGGCTGGACGCGGTCGAGGAGCACTATCGGCACTTCGGCGGTGTCAGCCCGCTGAACGCGCGCAACCGTGAGCTGATCGCGGAGATCGAGAAGCGCATCGACGTGCCCGTGTACTTCGGCAACCGCAACTGGCACCCGATGGTGGAGGACACCGTCGCCGAGATGGCCCGGGCCGGGGTGCGGCGCGCCGCCGTGTTCGCCACCAGCGCGTACGGCGGTTACTCGGCCTGCCGCCAGTACGACGACGACATCGCGCGGGCCCGCGCCGCCGTCGGTGCGACCGCGCCGGAGCTGGTGAAGTTGCGGCACTTCTTCGACCACCCGCTGTTCGTCGCCGCCAACGCCGACGCCGTGCGCGCCGTCCGTGGGCAGGCCGGCGCCGGTGCCCGGCTGGTGTTCACCGCGCACTCCGTGCCGGAGTCCGCCGACCGGGCGGCCGGGCTCCCCTCCGACGGGGGCCGGCGCTACTCGCGGCAGGTCACGGAGGCCGCCCGGCTGGTCGCCGCCGAGCTGGGCGAGCCGGAGCACGACGTGGTGTGGCAGTCGCGGTCCGGCCCGCCGCAGGTCCCGTGGCTCGAACCGGACATCCTCGACCACCTCGACGCGTTGCACGCCGCCGGCGTCCCGGGCGTGGTGATCTCGCCGATCGGGTTCGTCTCCGACCACGTCGAGGTCGTGTGGGACCTCGACACCGAGGCGCGCGACCGGGCCGCCGAGCTGGGGATGGGCTTCGCCCGGGCCGCCACCGCGGGGCCCGATCCGCGGTTCGCCGACATGGTCGTCGAGCTCGTCGAGGAGCTGCGTCACGGCGTCCCCGCGCGCCGGCTCTCCACAGTGGACAGCGCTGGGGCCACAGTGGACGGCGCGCCCTGCGCGGACGGGTGCTGCGTGCCCGTCCGGCGGCCTGCAGGGTGACCGTCAGGTAAGGGTTTTCTGCCGCCGCAGCCGTACAGGCCTGTCGTCCCGGACCTGTCGAGAAGGCGGTGTCGATCATCAATCTGGACGTCGAGCCCGCGACCACCAGGGTCCGGGCCGACCGAGAGGTGACCGACATGAGCATCCAGGAGATGGCGCAGGCTGCGATCGAGCTCCGTGCCGACGACGTTGCTGCGCTGGAGCAGTTCGCCGAGCTGGAGGACGCCGCGTTCGAGGGGTACGTGAGCGACTACGCCCAGGCGCTGATGGTCTGCAAGGGCTGCCACGGCGGCTGATGCCCCCGGGCCCGCGGGCGCTGACCGCGTGTCGCGCCCGCGGGTCCACCGCCTCCGTCCGTCTCCGCCCGCCCGTCTCCGAGGAGGAGTCATGCAGCCGTTGCTGCCCACGCTCGTGCGTGACCAGTGGTTCGCCACCCCGTCCCGTCCGCCCGCACCCCGCCCCCAGGTTGCCGAGGTGCGCCGGATCGCGGTGCCGCGGCATGCGATCGCTCGACCGGTCCTCGCCCGGGGAGCCTGAGCCATGCAGTCCCTGCTGCCGATGCTGCTGCGCGACCAGTCGTTCAGCACCGAGTCGCCGACCCGCTCGCGCGACTTCCAGCACCGGGTCGGCCGCCCGGACACCGACCACGGCCCCGGGCCGCAGCCGTGCGTCGTGCTGCTGACCAGGGCCGCCGACCGCGAGGCCGACATGCTGTCGCTGCACCTGGCCGCCGCGTCCGTGCCGGTCGTGCGGTTCGACTGCGACCGCGTGCCCGGCACCGGGGTGTCGTACGCGGTCGGCGCCGAATCGCACCTCGACGTCGACGGGCTGAGCGCGCGGCCGCTGGTCGTGTGGTCGCGGTACTTCACGCTCGACTCGGTACCTGCATCGGGCGGCGACCGCCGGCTCGCCGGCTACCTGCGCGGGCAGTGGGCCGGGTGGCGGGACCTGCTCGTCGGGAGCGGCGGTGCCCGGGTGCTGAACCCGGCGACCGTGCCCGACCGGATCACCCAGCTCCGCGTGGCGTCCGGCGTCGGGCTGCGGGTGCCGGCCACGGTCGTGACCAGCACGCCGTCCGCTGCGCTCGCCGCGCTGCCCGGCACGGGTGACGTGATCCTGAAGAGCCTGGCCGAGCACTACATCGAGTCCGAGCCGGGCCGGCTCGACGGACTGTTCGCCCGCCGGCTCACGCGCGCCGAGCTGGCCGCGAACCCCGACACCGAGGGCGCGCCGGTGATCGTCCAGGAGTTCGTGCCGGCGAAGGGGGAGTGGCGGGTCTACGCCGTCGGCGACTCGTTCCACACCTTCTCGGCCGGCCCGCACGCCGCGCACGCCCCGTTCACCGACGCCGCGTCGGTGCCGGTGCACCGCGTCGCCACCCCGGACGGGATCCGCGCGCCGCTGTCCGAGCTGATGCGGCGCTGGCAGCTCGACGTCGCCGCGTTCGACCTGCTCGACACCGCGGACGGCCCGGTGTTCCTCGAGGCCAACGCGTCCTGCGACTGGCTGTGGCTGGAGCACGCCACCGGCTCGCGCGTCGTCACCGATGCCGTCGTCGACCGGGTGGTCACGGCGTACCGGGAAGGCGTCGCGGCATGACCACGCGCATGAAGGTGGCCGAGTGCGCCGCCCTGCACTGGAACGGCGGCCAGCTCGTCTGGGACGGGTACCTGCGCCGCCAGCAGTTCGCGCTCACCCCGACCAGCGAGGCGGTGCTGCGGTTCTGCGCCCGCTGGCGCGGCCCTGACGAGCTCGGTGAGCTGCTGCCCGTCGCCCAGCACCTGCTCGACGCCGGCGTGCTCGTCGCGGAAGGGTCGCCGGAGCACGCGGAGGAGCAGCGGGTGCTCGCCCGCTGGCAGGACTGGGGGCCGGCCGCGCGGTTCCTGCACTTCTCGGCCCGGGCGCCGCGCGACGCCCGGTTCCTCGACCTCGCCGCCGACCACGAGCGCATGGTCGCCAAGGCGACGGTGGTTCCGCCGCCGGAGCCGGTCAAGACCTACACCGGCACGCCGCTCGTGCCCGTCCCGACGGGCCGGCCGGACGACGCGCAGTGGCCACGCGCCGCGTTCCTGGAGGCGGCATACGCGCGGCGCTCGACCCGCACCTTCGCCGACGAGCCGTTGCCGCTGGCCGACCTGGGCGCGATCCTGCAGGTCGCAGGCGGGTTCGTCGACATCGTGGACGACCCGGAGACCGGCCCGTCGACGTTCAAGACGAGCCCGTCGGCGGGTGCGCGCGACCCGATCGAGCTGTACGTCCACGCCCGGGACGTCGCCGATCTCCCGGCCGGTGTGTACCACTTCTCGCCGGCACGCGGCGGTCTGGAGGCGATCGGTCCATCGGTCGACGCCCACCGGCTGGTCGCGGCGCTCGGCGGGCAGCCGTGGCTGGCCGCGGCGCCGGCGCTGCTGATCTACACGGCCGTCGTCGAGCGGGTGCAGTGGCGCTACGAGAGCCGCCGCGCCTACCGCGACGTGCTGATCGGGATGGGGCACGTCAGCCAGACCGTGCTGCTCACGGCCAGCGCCATGGGGTTGGGAGCGGTCACCGCGACCGCCGTCAGCGACGAGGCGCTCGAAGAGCTGCTGGGCTGCGACCCGGTCGCCGAACCGGTGCTCGGGGTGACGGCGATCGGCGTGCCGGTGCGGCCGTGAACAGGCGCGACTTCACGCTCCTGTGGCTGGGCCAGGCGGTGTCGCAGCTGGGCAGCCGCACCTACGGGGTCGCGTACATGCTGTGGGTGCTGCACGTGAGCACACCGGTGGTGCTCGGGCTCGCCGCCACGGTGACGCTGGCCGGGTTCGCGGCCGGGCAGCTGCCGGCCGGGTGGCTGGCCGACGCCTTCGACCGGCGCCGGGTGCTCGTCGTGACCGACCTGGTCGCGGCCGCGGCGGCGGGGTCGTTCCTGGTGATGGCGGCGCTCGACCGGTTCTCGGTGGCCGGGCTGCTCGTCGCGGCGACCGTGCTCGGCGTCTGCTGGGCCGTCCGGCAGCCGACCGAGCTGGCCGCCGTACCGGCCGTGACCGGACCCGACCGCGTCCAGCCGGCGGTCGCGATCATGCAGGCCAGGGCGTACGCGGCCGGCCTGGCCGGGCCGCTGCTGGCCGGGGTGCTCTTCGCGGTCGCGCCGTGGTTGCCGTTCCTGCTCGACACGGCGTCGTACCTGGTGGCAGCGGTCGCGACCGCGGCCATCCGTACCCCGCTGTCCGGTGCCGTGCGTGCCGCGGGACGGCTCGCCGACAGCGTCGCCGAGGTGCGGGCCGGGCTGGCGGTGTTCTGGAGGCAGCCGTTCGTGCGTGCGTCGGCGCTGCTGTCCGGGGCGGGTGCGCTGGTCGTCGGCGGGGTGGGGATCTGCGTGCTGGTGCGCCTCACCGCCGACGGGGCGCCGCCGGCGGTCACCGGCCTCGTGCTCGGGATCGGCAGCGCCGCGGGCCTCGGCGGCGCACTCGCCACCCCGCTGCTGCTGCGGCGGTGCGGGGAAGGGGCCCTGCTCGTCGCGGCGCCCTTGGTCACCGCAGCGGCCGTCGCCGCGCTGGCGGCGGGCAGCGGCCCGGTGGCGCTCACCATCGCCTACGCCGCGGTGTTCCTGCTGCAGCCGGCGTGGGACGCCGTCGTCACCGGCCGGCAGCTCCTCCTCGTCGACGACGCCGTCCGCGGGCGGGTGCAGGCGGCCGCCGGGCTGGTCATGGCCGTCCCGATGGCGGCGACTCCCGCACTGGCCGGCGCCGCCACGCAGCTGGCCGGCCCGACGGCGACGCTCGCCGCCGGGGCGGTGGTGATGGCTGCGGTTGCGGCGGGCGCGGCCGTGCTCGCCCGCCCGCGCGCCGTCCCACAGCCTGCGGCCACTTCGCAGACCGCGGGGTGACCTCGCAGAGGTTCGGCGGTCTGCGAGGTGGCCTCAACCTCTGCGAGGTCGCCGGTCAGGAGCGGTTGATCGCGGCTGCCACCGCGTCGGCGCCGGTCGTGGCGCGGGTGCGGAGGCCGCGGTCGTAGTGCTCCGTCGTCGAGATGGAGGCGTGGCCGACGTCGGCGCGGACGTGCTGGATCGGCACGCCGTTCTCCAGCGCGATCGTCACGTACGCGTGGCGGAGCGCGTGCGGGTGGACGCGGTCGACGACGCCGTCGAGCTCCGGTCCGCCGGCCGCGGCGATGCGGCGCAGCAGCCGGTACAGGTCGGTGCGCGAGCAGCGGGCGCCGTGCCGGGTCGCGATCATCGGGCCGCTCCCCGTTCCGGCGCTGCCGCGCAGGGCGGGCACCGCGGCGCCGGTGAAGCGGTCGCGCTCGGCGAGGTAGGCCTCCAGCGCGTCCGCGGCCAGCGCGGTCAGGTACACCTCGCGATGCCGCCCGCCCTTCCCGACGACGCGCAGCACGTCCTCGCCGCCGGTGCGGTAGCGGTCGCTGCGGTCCAGCCCGGTCAGCTCCGAGATCCGCAGCCCCAGCGTGAGCAGCGCGACCACGGCGACCGCGCGGCGGGCGAGCAGCCGGTCGACGGCCCGGTCCGGCGCGAAGTGCAGGGTGGGAGCAGCGGCGAGCAACGCGGCGAGCTGCTCGGGAGTGAGCCGCACCGTCGGTGACGCGTCGCGCGCGCCACCGGTCAGCCCCAGCCGGCCCCGGTGCAGCGCGGCCGGGTTGCCGCTCACCACCCCGGTGACGGCCAGGTGCCCGTACAGGGCGGACAGCGTCGACAGCATCCGCTGCTGGGTCCGCCGGGCCGCACCCAGCGCCGACAGCGCGTGCAGCCAAGCGGTGACGTGCGCGCCGGTGGCCTCCCGCGGGTCGAGACCGCGGGCCGCGCACCACCGGAACCACGCCACGTCGTGCAGCCTGCCCCGCGCCGCAGCGGGCGGACGCCGGCCGCCCGTCGCCGGTTCGGACCCGCCGCCGATCGCATCTGCCCAGGTCACGGGCAGTCCGAGGGCGAGAGCGTAGGTGCGGCGGGTGCCGCTGTTGGCGTACTGGGCGAGCCAGCCGGCCACCTGCTCACGCAGCACGTCGGGATCGTCGACGCCCGGCCATGCCGTCTCGGCGGCGGGTCGGCTCGGGGGCAGCGCGTCCAGGACGGCCAGCGCGTCGGTGATCACGCGTCGATCGTCGCAGGGGGGTGGTGCTCCGAGACGCCGCCACGCCGAGCACTGCCAACGAAACATCAGTTTCGTTGGCGGAGGTTACGGCGTGTCGAACCGAAACCCGAGTATTGGTTGTGCGATACCGTTCTGATCATGACGGAACCGGTCGCTCGCTGCGCCTACGGGAAGTGCCGAGCAGAGCTCCCACCTCCCGGAACACGTGGCGGACGGCCGCGGACGTTCTGCCGTGACCGCCGCTGGGAGGGCGACCGCACCTGCGCCCAGATGGCCCGTCAGGAACGGGCGGCGCTCGAAGCGCTCGGCCTGGACGGCGCGACTGCCGCCTACGCGCTCGACGCCGATCGCCTGCGCGAGCACGTGCAGGCCGTGCAGGAGCCGGTGGCCGCCCTCGCCACGGCGCTGGCCGACGTCCTGGCCCGCCTCGACGAGGTGCAGCGCGACGCGGTCCTGGCCGTCGAGCAGGCCAACCGGCAGGCGGCGGACGCGGAACGGGCCCGGGTGGCCGCCGACGAGTCGCGGGAACGCGCGCTGCGGGACGCGCGCCGCAGCGCCGAGACCGCGGCCGCGGCCGTCGAGGAACGGGACGAGGCGGTGCAGCGGGCGGCCGCCGCGGCGGCGCAGGCGCTGGCCGCCACCGAGGCGCTGGGTGCGGCCCGCGCGGATGCGGCCACGGCCCGTGCCGAGCAGGAGCGGGCGAGCGCCCGGGCCGAGGCTGCCGAGCGGACAGCTGGCGAGTCCGCGGTGGCTGCGGCGGTGGCCGCGGAGCGGGCGGAGTCCCTGGCGGATCAGCTCTCGACGGCTGAGCGGCGGCTGGCGGAGCAGGCGGCGGCGCTCGCGGAGGTGACGGCGCGGGCCGACGTGATGGCCGAGCGATGGGCCACCGAGCAGGCGGCCCATCGCGCGTGTGCCGCGCGGCTCGACGCCGCGGAGGCGCAGCTGACCGCCGAGCAGGCGACGCACCGTGAGGTGGCGGCACGGCTGGAGGCGGAGGTCGCCGCCCGTCGCGACGCAGAGGAGGCCGCGGCACGCGCGCGGAACGAGCTGGCGGCTGCGCAGGTCCGGGCTGCGGAGGACGCCGTGGCACACGGGGCCGTGCGCGACGAGCTGGCCCGCCTCCGCGCCGAGCGCTCGGCCGCAGCTGAGCTCACCGCGCTGGTCAGGACGGCGCTCGGGTCCTAGGAGCGCGCGTTTCGTTCAAGCCCGCCACCGGCCGTCCCCCTAGCGTCGGGGGCGACGGAGAACGAGGGGAGCCCGCTCATGGCCATGCCGCCGATCGTCGACCAGGACACCTGGCGCGCGGAACTGGCTCAGCTGCGCGTACGGGAAAAGGCAGCCACCAGGGAACTGGACGCGATCGCCGCGCAGCGCCGCCGGCTCCCGATGGTGGAGCTGCCCGACTACACGCTGGTCGGGGCCGACGGGCCGATCCGGCTCGCCGACGTCTTCGACGGCAAGTCCCAGCTCATCACCTACCACCACATGTGGTTCCCGGACGAGGAATGGCAGTGCGGCGGCTGCACCAGCTTCACCTCGTCGTTCACGCGGCTGGGCTTCCTCGACAACTACGACGCGCGGTTCGTCATCGTCACGCCGGCGCCGATCGACCAGGCACTCGCCTACGCCGAGCGCGTCGGCAACAGGATGGACTGGTACTCCACCGCCGACAGTCCCTTCGGTGCCGCCGTCGACGCGCCGCACGACGGCGGCTTCGCGCTGAACGTGTTCCTCCGCGACGGGGACACCGTCTACCGCACCTGGCACACGACCGGTCGCGGCGTCGAGCAGCTCACCTACACGTTCGCGCTCGCCGACGTGCTGCCCTACGGGCGGCGGGAGGAGTGGCAGGACTCGCCGGAGGGGTGGCCGCGGGTCCCGACCTACAGCCTGTGGCTCGACTCGCCCGACGTCGCGCGCCTCTACGGTCCGCGCGCAGACGCGCGGTAGTCAGTCGGCCAGGTTCGCGCTCACGATCTCCAGGGTCAGCGCCGCCGCGGCGCTGGCCTGGTCACCGAGCCGGTCGGCGAGCGCCGCGACGAGCCCTTCCAGCAGGATCACCTGCGGGATGCGGCTGGTGAGCGTCAGCTCCTCGCGGAAGGTCAGGTCGCTCATGCCGACGACGAGCGCCACGTCGGCGGCCGCGACGACGGGGGAGCGGGCGAACGCGGTGACCACCACCACGGTCGCGCCGGCGAGCCGGGCGGCCTCGGTGGCCTGCACGGTCGAGCGGCTGGCCCCGGAGCCGCTGATCACCAGCGCGACGTCGGCCGGCCCGAGCTGGCGGGCCGCGATCTGCTGGGCGATGACGTCGGCCGGCGCCTCCGCCGGGCGGCCGATCCCGCCAAAGCGGCCGGCCGTGTCGGCGGCGAGCGGCGCCGAGAGCCCGTTGCCGATCACCACCACCCGCCGTGCCGTCGCCAGTGCGTCCACCGCCCGGGCCACGTCGGCGTGGTCGAGCAGCGCGAGCATGCCCGGCACCGAGTCCGCGACCTGCTGGAACGTGGACGCCACGATCGGGCCGGGACCGTCCGCCGCCGGAGCGGGGCCACGGCGGGGGCCGGCGTCACGGGCCAGCAGCACCCGCAGCTGCTGGTAGCCGGAGTAGCCCAGGCTCTGGCAGGTGCGCACCACGGTCGCCCGGGAGGCGCCCGCCGCGTCCGCGACCTGCTGCGACGACATCTCCACGACGGCGTCGGGCTGTTCCAGAAACACCGTCGCGACGGCCCGCTCGGTCGGCAGCAGGGAGGGCAGCACCGAGCGGATGTGGGCGAGCACACCACCCCCCGCGGCGGTCACCTGCTGCGTCATTTCCTGGGCCCGTGCACGATCCGCCGGCGCAGCGCGCCGGACGCGAGGTCGATCAACACCGTCACGACGATCACCACGATCAACAGTGTGCCGACCGAGTCCCAGATCCGGAACTGGACGTTGTCGGCGAGCATCTTCCCGATGCCGCCGGCGCCGATCAGGCCGAGGATCGCCGAGGCCCGCACGTTGATCTCGAAGCGGTAGAGCCAGAAGGCCAGCACCTCCGGCGTCACCGTCGGCCAGAGCCCCCAGCGCAGCACCTGCGCCGTCGAGCCGCCGGCGGCGCGCGCGGCCTCGATCGGTCCGGGCTCTGCACCCTCCATGGCCTCGTAGCCCCACTTGCCGAGCGTGCCGATCGAGCCGATCCCGATCGCGAGCGCGCCGGTGAAGGCGGTGAGCCCGGTGACCGACAGGATCAGCACCGCGATCACCACTTCGGGCACCGCCCGGATCAGCGCGAACAGCCCCCGCAGCGGCCAGCGCAGCCACGCCGGGCCGATCCCGTTCGTGGCGAGGAACGACAGCGGCAGCGAGATCACGATCCCGATCACCGTGCCGAGCCACGCCATCTGCACCGACAGCACGGTCGCGGCGAACGCCTCCGGCACCGCCGAGAGGTCCGGCGGCAGGAACATCAGGCCCAGGTAGCGCACCAGGTTCGACGGGAACCCGACGAGCTGCGACCAGTCGATCTGCACGCTCCAGAACGCACCGATCACGAGCGCCGTCAGCGCGACGGCGACGAGCCGGGCGCCGATCCGACGCGGCTTCGACGGCCGGGGCGTCGAACCCACGGTGGGCGGGGCGGCGAGGACGCTCATGACACGAGCCTCCGCCGCAGCCACGACGACACGGCTTCGAGCAGCAGCACCGCCACCAGGATCTCCAGGATGATCAGCGACAGCTGGTGGTAGCGGTAGAACGTGCGCACCTGGTCGATGAGGATGCCCAGCCCGCCGCCGCCGACCAGCCCGATCACGGTCGAGGCGCGCACGTTGAGCTCCAGCACGTAGAGCGTCTGGGAGGCGAACACCGGCAGGACCTGCGGGAACACCGCCGCACGGTCGGCGCGCACCCAGGTGGCCCCCGTCGCGAGCGCGGCCTCGAGCGGGCCGCGGTCGACCGCGTCGATGGCCTCCGACACCAGCTTCACCACGATGCCGACGTTGAACAGGACCAGCGCGATCGTGCCCGACAGCGCACCGACCCCGACGATCGTCACGAGGATCGAGGCGTAGAGCAGGTCGGGCACCGCCCGCACCACGTTCATCACCGAGCGGGTCACCGCCACCAGCGGCGCCGACGGGTCGGTCACGCGGGAGGCGAGGAACGACAGCGGGAGGCCCACCAGGGCGCCGAGCGCGGTCGCGATGACGGCCATCTGCAGCGTCTGCGCCAGCGCCGGCAGGGTGTTCGGGAAGAACCAGTAGTCGGGCTGGGTGAGCAGCACGAGCTTGTCGACGGCGTTGCCGAGGTTGCGCACCAGCGCGCCGACGTCGGTCTCGACGCCGATCGCCGTCCATACGGTGATCGCCGCGACGGCCCCGGCGACCGCCCAGCCCTTCCAGGCGGTGCGCGGCTTGACCGGCCGGTCCATCACAGCGCGGTCCACTAGAGCGCCGCCTTCGCGTCCATCACGTCCTCGCCGGTGAGCGAGCGGCCGTAGATGTCGGCGAACACCTGCTCGTCGGCGCCGGCGGCATCGCCGTCGTACACGATGCGGCCCTCGCGCAGCCCGATCAGCCGTTGCCCGTAGCGCCGCGCGAGGTCGAGGAAGTGCAGGTTGATCACGACGGTGATGCCGAGCTCGCGGTTGATGCGCTCGAGGTCGCGCATCACGACGTGCGAGGTCGGCGGGTCGAGCGACGCCACCGGCTCGTCGGCCAGGATCACCGACGGGCGCTGCGCCAGCGTGCGCGCGATCGCGACGCGCTGCTGCTGGCCGCCGGACAGGTTGCCGGCCTTCACGTACGCCTTCTCGACGATGCCGACGCGTTCCAGGCACTGCATGGCGAGCTCGACGTCGTCGGCCGACCAGGCGCCCAGCAGCGTCCGCCAGGTCGAGGTGTGGTGCAGCCGGCCCATCAGCACGTTGTTCAGCACGGTGGTGCGCTTGGCCAGGTTGAAGCCCTGGAACACCATGCCGATGCCGCCGCGCAGCGCCCGCAGCTCCGAGCCGCGGCTGGTGGGCAGGTGCCGATCACCGACGGAGATCGAGCCCTCGGTGATCGGCACCAGCCCGTTCACGGTGCGCACCAGCGTCGACTTCCCCGCGCCGGACAGCCCCACCACGGCGACCAACTGCCCCGCCGGGATCTCCAGGTCGATGTCGCGCAGACCGGTGACCCCGCCGGGATAGGTGACGCCGACCCCGCGGAAGGTGATGGCCGCCCCGGACGGGGAAGCCGCGCTGGTGCTGTCCATCAGCCGAGCCCGAGGCCCGCGGCGGCCGCCTGGGCGCGCTGCAGAGCGGTCGTGTCGGCGGGGGCCAGCCCGGTGATCTGGTAGATCGCGGTCAGCGCCGCGACGCCCTCCGGGGTCTTGGCGTAGTCGAGCATGGCGTCGCTGATCTTCTTCTGCCACGCCGGGTTGAGCTTGCCCGACAGCGAGACGCCGTCGTTGGGGATCTCGTCGGTCAGCGCGAAGACGACGACCTTCTTGCCGACGTCCGGCGTGTCCTTCTGCACCACCGTGCGGGCGTCCCAGTAGGAGACGCCGACCTCGGCGTCGCCGCGGTAGACCGACAGCACCGAGGCGTCGTGCGCGGTGACCTGCAGCGGCGTGATGTCCGACGGCGTCACGCCCTGCGCCTTCAGCGCCGTGATCGGGAAGATGTAGCCGGCCGACGACGCGGCCTGCAGCACCGACACCTTCGCGCCCTTGATCTTCGGCAGCGCGTTCAGCGCGACCGGCCCGTTGCCGGCGGCGGTGCCGTTGCAGAACAGGTTGCCCTTGGCGTCCGGGGTCGGGGTGTCGGCGCAGTACTTCGCCGGGTTGTTGGTGAAGAACTGCGCGGCGTAGGTGGACTTGCCGGCCCGGACGGTCTGCAGCGCGGGCAGCGCGCCGTACCGGCTGCACGCCTGCACCATCTGCAGCGGCGGAAGCATGCCGATCTGCGCCTGGTCGGCGCCGATGGCCTCGACGGCGGCCTGGTAGTCCTGCGTGATCACGCCCTTGACCGGGATGCCGAGCCGCTGCGTCAACGCCGCTTCGAGCGGCTTCACCGTCTGGACCAGCTTGTTCGCGTCACCGGACGGGACGAGCGCCAGCGTGAGCGCTTTCGGGTCGGCGGCGCCCGGGTCGTTCTTGCCCGTGCAGGGGCCGGCAGGCGCGCCACCGGCGCCCTGCGTGCCGGTGCCCTCCTGCACGCCGCAGGCGGCGGAGAGGAACGCCAGCGCGAGCAGCGCGACGGCGGTGCCTACTCGTGATCGACGGACGATCATGTCGGGTTCTCCAGCTGTGTGGGGTCGGTGACCCAGGCGGCGAGTGCGGGGTAGAGGTCGGGCAGGTGCCGGGCCCGCAGGTGCGCGGGCCGGTCGTCGGCGGCGTCGCGCGGCAGGTACGCGGTGGCGCACCCGACGCGCAGGGCGGGATCGATGTCGTTGACCCACACGTCGCCGATCGACATCAGCTGCGCCGGCGGGGCGCCGGCGAGCAGCTCGGCGAGGACGGGTGGGAGCCCGGCGGGCTTGCCGGCGTCGGTGCGGACCGCGTCGAAGCCGGCGGTGAGACCCAGCGCGTCGAGGGTCTCGACGAGGCCGGTGAGCGGTGCGTTGGTGACGAGCACCCGGCGTGCGTGGCCGCCGACCTCGTCGAGGAACCCGGCGAGGCCTGCCGGCGCGGCCACGTCGAGCGCGCCGGTGGCGAGCCGCTCGCGGCTCACCGCGTAGGCCTTCTGCAGGTCGTCCGGGGTGACGTACGGCGCGGCGAGCGCGGCGACCGCGCCGTAGCCGTCCGCGAAGCCGTCAGCTGCCCCGTCGAGGTGGCGGTCGAGGCCCTCGAGCACGGCCGTCGCGACCTCGTCGGCGAGCCCGCGCACGGCCTCCTCGGCGTACGCGCGGACGGGCCCGTCGCCGAGGCAGACGGTGCCGTCGAAGTCGAAGACCAGAACCGGGAGCACGCGCAGCACCATAGACCAGCATGAACAGATCGTTCACGATCGTGTCCGACGTGAAACAGAAGTTCACGGAGCGTTCACGATGAGGTCGGACCGCGACGGAGGTCAGAGCGGTCATGGAGGAACCCCACGTGGCAGATCGCCCCGCCCAGCCCTACGTCGGCATCACCGCGCCGGTGACGATGAGCTCCATCGCCGTCGTCGCCGATCGCATCCCGGAGCTCTTCGCGCACCTCGCCGCGCACGGAGCGCCGCCCGCCGGCGCGCCGTTCCTGCGGTACCACCGGATCGACATGGAGAGCGAGCTGATCGTCGAGGCGGGGGTGCCGGTCGCCACCGCCGTGCCCGGGGCCGGCGACATCCGGCCCGGGACGCTGCCTGCCGGCCGGTACGCGACCGTGCTGCACACCGGGCACCCCGACGAGCTCGTCGCGGTCACCGGACACCTCCTCGACTGGGCGAAGCGGCAGGATCTGGAGTTCGACTGCCGGCCGACACCGGAGGGCGAGGTGTGGGGCTGCCGGCTGGAGACGTACCTGACGGATCCGCGCGAGGTTCCCGACCTGCACCGGTGGCAAACCGAGTTGGCCTTCCGGCTGGCCGGTTGATACGCATCAGGCGTGCACGTCGACCAGATCACGATCACCGTCGAGGACGCGCGCCGCCTGGTGGACGAGCAGTTCCCGCAGTGGCGCGGGCTGCCGCTGCGCGCCGTGGCCTCGGCGGGGACGGTGAACGCGATCATCCGGATCGGTGACGGGCTGACCGCGCGGTTCCCGCTCCGCGGGCGCGATCCCGTCCGCGTGCGGGCGGAGCTGGAGGCGGAGGCCGCGGCAGCGCGCGAGCTGGCCGCCTGCAGCCCCGTCCCGACACCGCGACCCGTCGCCATCGGGGAACCGGGGGAGGGCTACCCGCTGCCGTGGTCGGTGCAGACCTGGGTGCCCGGCCGGGTCGCCACCCCGCACGAGCCCGCCGGCTCGACCGCGTTCGCCCGCGATCTCGCGGCCTTCATCAGCGCCCTGCGCGCCGTCGACACCCGCGGTCGGCGGTTCGCCGGCACCGGCCGCGGCGGCGACCTGCGCGACCACGACGACTGGATGCAGACGTGCCTGCGGGAGAGCGAGGGACTGCTCGACGTGCCCCGGCTGCGTGCCCTGTGGGCCGAGCTGCGCGACCTCCCGCCCGCCGGTCCGGACGTGATGTCCCACCACGACCTCATCCCCGGCAACGTCCTCGTCCGCGACGGACGGCTCGCCGGCGTACTCGACGGGGGCGGGTTCGGCCCGGCCGACCCGGCGCTCGACCTCGTCGCGGCCTGGCACCTGCTCGACGACGCGCCGCGCGCCGAGCTCCGCCGCCTCCTCGGCTGCGACGACGTCGAGTGGGCGCGCGGCCGCGCCTGGGCGTTCCACCAGGCCATGGGCCTGGTCTGGTACTACGCCGAGACGAACCCGCCGATGAGCGCGCTCGGACGCAGCACGCTCGACCGGCTCACGCGCTCCTGGCGTCGAGGGCCCGCAGCGCCGGCAGGCGTTCCGCGAGCTGCTCGCACCGCGCGACGGGGGAGTCCGACATCGTCAGGATGATCTCCGTGACGCCGACCCCGAGGTAGCCGGTGATCAGCTCCTCCATCCGGTCGCCGTCGCGGGCGACGTGGATCTGCACCGAGCGGCGGATCTCCGCCGGGTCGCGGCCGACGTCGGCGCAGTGCCGGTCGAGCACCGCCGACAGCTCGGCGACCTCCTCCACCGGGTTCCCGGGCGCGTTCCACACGTCGCCCTGCTCGGCCACCAGCCGCAGCGTCCGCCGGCGGCCGGTGCCGCCGATCCAGATCGGCGGGTACGGCCGCTGCACCGGCTTCGGCTCGGCGATCGCGTCGACGAGCTGGTAGTGCCGGCCCGCGAACGACGTGCTGGGCTCGGTCCACAGCGACCGGATGATCGGCACCGCCTCCTCCAGCCGCGTCGCGCGGTCGCCGACCGTGCCGAACGGCAGGCCGAGCATCGTGTGCTCGTTCTCGGCCCAGCCGGCGCCGATCCCGAACTCCAGCCGCCCGCGCGACAGGTGGTCGACGGTGACCGCGGCCTTCGCGAGCACCGCCGGATGCCGGTAGGTGTTGCCCGTGACCGCGCAGCCGATCCGGGTGCGCGTGGTCCGCGCCGCCATGCCGGCGAGCAGCGTCCACGCCTCGAAGATGTCGGAGCGGTGGTCGTCGCGCAGGCTCGCGAAGTGGTCCATGATCCAGCAGTGGTCGAAGCCGGCGTCGTCGGCGATCCGCCAGACCGCCTCCAGCTCGTCGATGGTGGCGTTCTGGCTGACCTTGAGCCCGATGCGCAGTGGGTGCATGGGTGGTGGATGCATGGGTGCAGTGTTGACCTCCCGCCCGGCGAGGCGCACCGTCGAACCATGGCTGCGCCCACGACGTCCATGCCCGCCTTCGAGCCGACGCAGGAGGGCATCTCGCTGCCCCGACCGCCCGAGTTCGCGACCGTCGAGGAGGAGCGGCTGCACCGCAAGCAGCAGCTCGCCGGCGCGTTCCGCATCTTCGGCCGGTTCGGGTTCGGCGAGGGCGTCGCCGGGCACATCACCGTGCGCGACCCCGAGTTCCCCGACATGTTCTGGGCCAACCCGTTCGGCATGTCGTTCCGGCACATCCGCGTTTCCGACCTGATCCTCGTCGACCACTCCGGCACCGTCCGGCACGGCAACAAGCCGATCAACCGCGCCGGGTTCGTCATCCACTCGCAGGTGCACAAGGCCCGCCCCGACGTCGTCGCCGCCTGCCACGCCCACTCCGTGTACGGCAAGGCGTGGTCGTCGCTGGGTCGGCTGCTCGACCCGATCACCCAGGACGCGTGCACCCTCTACGGCAACCACACCGTCGTCACCGAGGGTGCCGGCGCCGTCGTCGTCGACGAGGAGGCGGGCCGGCTGCTCGCGGAGGGGCTCGGCGACAACGCGATGTGCTTCCACCGCAACCACGGCATCTTCACCGTCGGGCACACCGTGGCCGAGGCGGCGTGGTGGTTCGTCAACACCGAGCGCAACTGCCAGGCGGCGCTGCTCGCCGAGGCCGCCGGCAGCCCGACGCTCATCGACCCCGCCAACGCCCGGTTCACGCAGGAGCAGACCGGCAGCCACTACGCCGGCTGGTTCGCCTTCCAGCCGCTGTGGGACGAGGTCGTCCGCACCGACCCCGACCTGTTCGACTAGCGCATCGCGGCCTCGAACGGGACTGGTACTGGCGGGGGCAACGGGCGGGCCACCCCCGCGCGGAACGACTGCAGCAGGTAGGCCACGAACCGGTGCGACGCGGCCGCGGTCGCGTCGGGGGTGGCGAGCCGGATCCCGCGGTTGGCCTGCAGCACGAGCGCGATGTCGGCCACGTCGAAGTCGCTGCGCAGGTCGCCCGACTCCTGGGCGCGCCGGACGAGCTCGGCGAGCCCGCGTTCGGTGCGCTCGCGCAGCGCCGCGAACTCCACCGCGTGCGGCAGGGCGGCCACGAACGCCGCGGAGAACCCCTGGTCACGGGCCTGCATCGCGCACACCTCGACGATCACGCGGCTGAACGCGCGCCAGGGATCGGGATCGGCGAGCGCGCGGTCGAGCAGGCCTGCGCAGATCGTCATCTCCTCGGTGAACGCCTCGGCGACCAGCGCCTCGCGCGTCGGGAACCGGCGGTACAGGGTGGCGACACCGACGCCCGCCCGGCGCGCGATCTCGCTCATCGGCACGTCCAGCCCGTTGTCGCCGAACGCCGCCCGGGCGACCTCGACGATCCGGTCGCGGTTGGCGGCGGCGTCGGACCGCAAGCGAGGAGATGTCACCGGCACACCTCTCACTTTAGGCGGAAGTGGACGACCCCCTCCACTTCCGCTGCTACTCCTGGAGCCATGACTCCCAGCTCGATGAACCTGGCCGTGTACGACCGCTACGGCCCGCCCGACGTCCTGCGAGTGACCACCGGCCCCGTGCCTCGTCCGCGGGCGGGGGAGGTGCTGGTGCGGGTGCGCGCGGTGTCGGTCAACGGCGGCGAGCTGCACATGCGTTCGGGCGAGCTGCGTCCCTTCTCCGGCAACCGGTTCCCGAAGCGGATCGGCCTCGACCTGGCCGGTGACGTCGTCGATCCCGGCACCAGCCGCTTCGTCGCGGGCGAGCCGGTGTGGGGTCTGCTCGGCGTGCGGATGGGAGCGGCGGCGGAGTACGTCGCCGTCCCGGCCGACCGGCTCGACCGCATCCCCGACGGGCTGGACGCCGTCCACGCTGCCGCGCTCGCGTCCGGGACGACCGCCGTCACCGCGCTGCGGGACGTCGCAGCGCTCGCCCCGCGGGAGCGGCTGCTGGTGCGTGGCGCGACCGGCGGTGTCGGGCACGTCGCGGTGCAGCTCGGGCGGGCCATGGGGGCGCACGTCACCGGCCTGGCGAGCGCAGCGAACCTCGACCTGGTGAAGGAGCTCGGCGCCGACGAGGCGATCGACTACCGGGAGCCCGGCGAGCTGGGCGGGTTCGACGTCGTGCTGGACACCGTCGGCACCGACCAGGAGGCGTTCCGCCGGCTGCTCGCGCCGCGCGGGCGGATGGTCGCGATCTCCTTCGACACGGCGCACCTGCTCAGGTCGGTCGGCTACCTCCTGACGCACGCGCCGCGCCGCACCCGCTGGGTGCGCTTCTTCAGCGGCAACCCGCGAACGCCCCTGTTCGCGGAGCTGGGCCGGTGGGCGAGCAGCGGCCAGGTGCGCCCGCACGTCCACGCGGTGTACCCGCTGGCCGAGATTGCCGCTGCGCACCGGGCACTGGAGCAGGGCGGGGTGCGCGGGAAGCTCGTCGTGAAGGTCTGACGGTGCGCGGAATCAGGCTGGGGCCAGCACCCGGACCGCCTCCGCCACCGCGGCGCGCCTCGCCACCCGCACCGCCGTCTCCAGGGGGCGCAGCGCCTCCCGACGGGCGCTCGCCGCCGACGCGGACAGCGCGCCGCCCGGGTCGTCGAGCAGCGCGGCGGCCAGGATGGCGGAGACCTCGTCGGCCTGCTGCAGCACCCGCAGCGGCTGACCGGGCATACCGTCCGGCCAGCGCGACTCCGGTCGGGCCCGCAGCGCGGCCGCGATCTCCTCCCGCACGCCGGGGCGGTGCCGGGCGACCCCCAGCGAGGTCAGCACCGACGCCGACTGGCGGACCTGCTCGCGCAGGTCCCGCTCGGCCTGCGACACGGCCACGTACTCCGGGACCGGGCCGGGGTCGGGCACCGGGTACACGGTCCAGCGCAGCACGCCGTCGACGACCGGGGTGGGCACGATGCCCAGGCCACCGGTGGGCAGGGCGACCTCGGGGAAGAGGACGCCTTCGCCGGCCGCCGTCGCTTCCCGGCTGAACACGCCGGGCCCCGGCAACCCGCGCACGTCACCCGGCGCGGGGAGGACGAGCCGGGCGGGGGTGCGGGGAGCCGAGCGGCGGATCGCGGCGAACAGGAAGGTCAGGGTGGTCGGGCGGCTCGCGAGCGTGGGGAGCGACGCGGCCTCGGCGGTGGTGTCGTCGGCGGCATGGACCTCGTGCAGCTGGCCCCAGGGAGCCAGCGCGTCGAGGACGTCGTCCGGTGCTGCGGCACCGGCGAGCCACGCGGACGCCCACACCGTGAGGGTGGCGGAGGGGCAAGGCACCCGGCCAGGCTAGCCACGACCCCCGTGGCGGCATGCCTGCCGTGCGGGTGAACACCGCCACGCACGGTGACGCCGCCGGGCGCGTGTCGCAGCCGCCGACGGGGCGCTCGGGCTGGTACGAACCGGGGGTGCCCCGCGCTCACGACTACGCCGGACTGTTCGCCGCCGACGGCACCCGGACCCGCACCCGGAAGGTCGTCCCCGAGGTGCCGGCCGAGGCCGGTCTCGTCGTCGAGGACCCGGCCAGCGGGTTCTGCGGGGCGGTCGTCGAGGTCAGCGTGCGGGACGTGACGCTGGAGGATCGGAAGGGCCGGCGCCGGGTGTTCCCGATGGCGCCGGCCGGGTTCCTGTTCGAAGGGCGGCCGGCCACGCTCGTCGTGCCGAAACGGGCGCCGGCGGGACCGGTGCGCTCGGCGTCGGGCTCGGTCGCCGTCGTCGGCCACAAGGCGCGCACCGCCCGCGCGTCGCGGATCTGGGTGGAGGGCATCCACGACGCCGCCCTCGTCGAGACGGTGTGGGGGCACGACCTGCGCGTCGAGGGCATCGTGGTCGAGCCGATGCACGGCATGGACGACCTCGTCGCCGCCGTCCGCGACTTCGCCCCCTCGCCGCGGCGGCGGCTCGGCATCCTCGTCGACCACCTGGTGGCCGGCTCGAAGGAGACCCGGGCCGCCCAGCAGGTGATGGGGGAGAACGTGCTGGTCACCGGCCACCCCTACGTCGACGTGTGGGAGGCGGTGAAGCCCGCGACCGTCGGTATCCGGGCGTGGCCGCAGGTGCCGCGCGGCACCGACTGGAAGACCGGCGTGTGCGACGCGCTGCGGTGGGGCGAGCCCGCCGACGGTGCCCGCCGCGTGCTCGGCGCGGTGCGCAGCTACACCGACCTGGAGACCCCGTTGATCGGGGCCGTCGAGCGCTTGATCGACTTCGTGACCGAGATCGAGAAGTAGCCTGCACGCTGGGCGTTTTCTGGCAGGATCGGTGCATGTTGCCCGCCGCGATCTGGCTCGCGGCAGCACTGGTGCTCGCGTCGGCAGAGGTGCTGTCGGGCGAGTTCGTGCTGCTGATGCTCGGCGGTGGCGCGGTGGCGGCCGGAGTTGGTGCCCTGCTCGGGCTCAGCGTCGCCGCCAGCGCGCTGGTCTTCGTCGTCGTCTCGGTGCTGCTGGTGTTCGCGGTGCGACCGGCGCTGCGCCGCCGGCTCGACCGGGCCACCGGTGCTGTCGGTGCCCTGCACAGCGGCGCGCTCGTCGGTCGCACCGCGGTCGTCGTCGCGCGCGTGGACGACCACGGCGGCCGGATCCGCATCGGGGGCGACGTGTGGACCGCCCGCCCGCTCGAGGGGGGACACGCCATCGAGGAGGGCGAGTCGGTGATCGTCATGCGCATCTCGGGCGCCACGGCACTGGTCGTGCCGGAAGGCTGACCGCAGCGCAGCAACGAGGAGTACACCTGGGGTGACGCCACCGGCTCCCTGGGTGAATGATCACCCCGCTGATCCGGGGGACGTTCGAGGAGGACCGCGTTGGAAAGCTCTGTTCTGCTGGTCGTGGTGGTGCTGCTGGTCCTGTTCGTCGTCGTGGCGCTGGTCAGAGCCGTGCAGATCATCCCGCAGGCGACGGCTGCCGTCGTCGAGCGGCTGGGCAAGTTCAAGGCCGTCGAGGAGCCCGGGCTGGTGTTCCTCGTGCCGTTCGTCGACCGGATCCGGGAGCGGATCGACCTCCGCGAGCAGGTCGTGTCCTTCCCGCCGCAGCCCGTGATCACGAAGGACAACCTGACGGTCAACATCGACACCGTCGTCTACTACCAGGTCAACGACCCCAAGAACGCCGTCTACGAGATCGCGGACTACATCAACGGCGTGCAGCAGACCACCACCACGACGCTGCGCAACGTCGTCGGCGGGATGAGCCTGGAGGAGGCGCTGACCTCCCGCGACCAGATCAACACCGTGCTGCGCGGCGAGCTCGACGACGTCACCGGCCGCTGGGGCATCCGCGTCGCCCGCGTCGAGCTGAAGGCCATCGACCCGCCGCCGTCCATCCAGGCGTCGATGGAGCAGCAGATGAAGGCCGACCGCGAGAAGCGCGCCATGATCCTCACGGCCGAGGGCCAGCGGGAGTCGGCGATCCGCAGCGCTGAAGGGCAGAAGCAGAGCCAGATCCTCACCGCCGAGGGCCAGAAGCAGGCCGCGATCCTCAACGCCGAAGCCGACCGGCAGAGCCGCATCCTGCGCGCGCAGGGCGAGCGGGCCGCCCGCTACCTGCAGGCACAGGGGCAGGCGAAGGCCATCGAGAAGGTGTTCGCCGCGATCAAGGCGGGCAAGCCCACGCCGGAGCTGCTGGCCTACCAGTACCTGCAGACGCTCCCGCAGATGGCGCAGGGCGACGCCAACAAGGTGTGGATCGTGCCGTCCGACTTCGGCAAGGCGCTGGAGGGCTTCTCCCGCATGCTCGGCGCGCCCGGCGACGACGGGGTGTTCCGCTTCGAGCCGTCCGCGTCCGACGACACGGCGTCCAACCCGGCCGACGACGACGAGTCGGTGAAGGACTGGTTCGACACCGCGTCCGACCCGAAGCTCGCCCAGGCCGTCGCAGCGGCGGAGGCGCAGGCCCGGGCCGACGTGCCGGCGCTGGGGGCGGCGCCCGCCCCGATCCCGTCGTCCGACCCGGTGCCGCCGTCCGCCGCCGAGACCGACGAGGTCACCCGCAAGATCGAGCGGGCACGGGCGGAGAGCGCCACGCCGACCCCGCCGCGCGGGCTGCCGCCGGTGCCGCCGGCGCCGCACCCGCGGCCGAACCCGCAGGACGCCGGCCCGGCTCGTCCGGGCTACCCGTCGCCGCCCCCCAGCTGAGCGGACGCCGGACGGTTCGTGATCAAGGGCAGAACGTCGTGCGCAGAGATCAACTCGCGACCTTCTGCCCTTGATCACCGAACCGCCGCCGCGCTCAGTCCAGGCGGAACCCGTAGGGCAGCTCCAGGCGGTGCCGCCTCAGCAGCTCCGTGTCGCGCAGCAGCTCGTGCGTGGGCCCGTCGGCCACCACCACGCCGTCGTCGATGACGACGCTGCGCGGGCACAGCTGCAGCGCGTAGGGCAGGTCGTGCGTGACCATCAGCATGGTCGCGTCCAGGCCGAGGAGCACGTCGGCGAGCTCGCGGCGGGCCACCGGGTCCAGGTTTGCGGACGGCTCGTCGAGCACGAGGATCTCCGGGTCGCACGCGAGCACCGTGGCGAGGGCGACCCGGCGGCGCTGCCCGCCGGACAGGTGCAGCGGTGAGCGGTCGCGGTGCTCGGCCATCCCGACGGTCGCGAGCGCGGCGTCGACGCGGGCGGCCAGCGCAGCACCGGTGACGCCGAAGTTGGCCGGCCCGAACGCGACGTCCTCGGCGACCGTGGGCATGAACAGCTGGTCGTCGGGGTCCTGGAAGACGATGCCGACGCGGCGGCGGATCTCCTGCAGGTTCGCCGGCGCCACCGGCAGCCCGCCGACGGCCACGCTGCCGTGCCCCGCGGCGAGGATCCCGTTGAGGTGCAGCACGAGCGTCGTCTTGCCGGCGCCGTTCGGTCCGAGCAGCGCGACCCGCTCCCCGCGCTCGATGCGCAGCGACACCCCGAACAGGGCCTGGTGGCCGTCGGGGTAGGCGAAGGCGAGCTCGGTGACCTCCAGCGACGGGGCGAGGGCGGTCCCGGCGTCGGCCGTCGCAGGCTCGGCCGTCACGTGAGGACCCAGCCCGTGAGCGCGAGCGCGGCCGCCAGCACGGCCGGCGCGAGCCCGACCGCCCACTGCCGCGCCGTGGTGCGCTGGTCCGTGAGCTGCGGCATCCGGCCGGTCCAGCCCCGGGACAGCATGGCGAGGTGGACGCGCTCGCCGCGCTCGTAGGAGCGGACGAACAGCGTGCCGACGCCCCGGGCCGTGGCCCCGGCCTGCCAGAGGAACCGCGGATCGTGCCCGCGGGAGATCCGGGCGACCCGCATCCGGTGGCCCTCCCCGGCGATGACGTCGAGGTAGCGCAGCATCAGCGTGGCGATCGTCGTCACCAGGTGCGGGGCGCGCAGCCGCTGCAGGCCGAGCAGGAGGTCGCGCACCGGGGTGGTCGCGGCCAGCGTGAGCGACGTGAGCACCCCGAGCGTGCCCTTGGCCAGGATGTTCCACGCGCCCAAGAGCCCCGGCTCGGACAGGCTCATCCCCAGCCACTCGACGTACGGGCCGGCACCGGCGAAGGGCAGCAGCACCGCCAGCACCACGAACGGCGCCTCGATCAGGCTGCGCCGCAGCATCCAGCCGAACGGGACGGCCGCCACCAGCCAGATGCCGGCGAGCAGCAGCAGGTAGCCCGCGAAGACGCCGAACGCCTCCCGCGGCGTGGCGACGACGCAGCAGACCCCGACGACGGCCGCGACGATCTTGACCTCGGGCGGCAGCCGGTGCACGGGGGAGTCGCCCGGCCGGTGCAGCGGGTGGGCGTGCCCGGCGCCCATCTACGGGACGCGCCGGCGCAGGAGCCGGAAGAGCCCGGCGGCGACCGCCGCGCACACGAGCACCCCGATCACCCCGGCCACGCCGTTCGAGCCCGCCGCGCCACCGACCGCGTAGTCGGCGAGCGGACTGCCGGCGGTGGCGCTGTCGGTCGCGTGCTGGGCGATGCACGTGCCGTCGAGTTGCTCGTGGCCGTCGACCTGGGTCACCTGGCAGCCGTGCAGGGTGACGCTGTCCAGGCCGTCGGGCGCGGAGCTGGCGAGGTACGACAGGCCACCGGCCACGAGGAGCGCGACGAGCAGGAAGCCGGCGAAGAACCAGGTCAGCCGCCTGTCGCGGGTGGGCGCGGTCACGAGACGGTCCGCAGGGCCAGCGCGGGCGCGCTGCCGCGCAGGGCGTGGACGAGGTCGGGCCGGATCGCCGCGACGGCCGCCACCGTCGCGGCCGTGATCACGCCCTCGCCGATGCCGATGAGCGCGTGGAACCCGACCATCAGCCCGAACACCGTGCCCAGTGAGAGCCCGGCCGCGCCGCCGACCGCGTACTGCAGGACGAACCCGAGCGACGCGGCCACCGTGCCGAGGAACGCCGCGACGAACGCCGTGGCGACCAGGCCACCGCGGCCGCGCCGGGCCAGGCCGCGCAGCGCGACCACGACGCCGTAGCCGACGAACGTGCTGATCAGCGCCATGTTCGTGATGTTGGCGCCGAGCGTGGTCAGCCCGCCGTCGGCGAACAGCAGTGCCTGCACCGCGAGCACGATCGCCACGCACAGCGCCCCGACGTACGGGCCGACGAGCAGCGCGACCAGCGCGCCGCCGAGCAGGTGCCCGCTGGCTCCGGGAAGGATCGGGAAGTTGATCATCTGGACGGCGAAGACGAACGCCGTGACCAGCCCGGCCATGGGCGCCGTGCGGTCGTCGAGGTCGCGCCGTGCGCGCATGGAGCAGAACCCGACGCCGCCGACGGCGACGAGCCAGAAGAGCACGACCGCCGGCACGTCCAGCAGCCCGTCGCTCATGTGCATCGCTACGACGGTGTCGGTCATCCGACCTCCCCAGTGGTGACCGGGGAAGGCTAATGCTGACCCGATGCAATCGCCAATAATTGGCGACAAGACTCTCCGGGTGGACGGGCCGGCACCTGCTCGACCAGGCGGAGGGGGTCAGCCCGAGAAGCCGATGGCGATGTACTTGGTCTCGAGGAACTCCTCGATGCCGATCCGGCCGCCCTCCCGGCCCAGCCCCGACTGCTTGATGCCGCCGAACGGCGCCGCGGGGTTGGAGACCAGGCCGGTGTTGAGCCCGACCATGCCCGCCTCCAGCCGCTCCGCCACCCGCAGCGCGCGGTCCAGGTTCTCGGTGTACAGATAGCTGACCAGCCCGAACTCCGTGTCGTTCGCGGCCGCGAGGGCGGCGTCGTCGTCGTCGAACACGGAGATGGGGGCGACCGGGCCGAAGATCTCCTCGGTGCCCAGGCGGGCGTCGAGGGGCACGTCCTGCAGGACGGTCGGACGGTAGAAGTAGCCAGGACCGTCCACCGCCTCGGCGCCGACGACGACGGACGCGCCGCGGTCGACCGCGTCGCGCACCAGGCCGTCGACCTTGTCCCGACCCTTCCCGTCGACCAGCGGCCCGACCTGCACGCCTTCCTCGGTGCCGCGCCCGACGGTCAGCGCGCCCATCCGCTCGGCCAGCTTCTGCGCGAACGGCTCGGCCACCGAGCGGTGCACGAGGAAGCGGTTGGCCGCCGTGCACGCCTCGCCCATGTTGCGCATCTTCGCCTGCATCGCGCCCTCGACGGCCTTGTCCAGGTCCGCGTCGGCGAACACCAGGAATGGGGCATTGCCGCCGAGCTCCATCGACGTGCGCAGCACCTTGTCGGCGCACTGCTCCAGCAGCAGCCGGCCCACCGGCGTGGAGCCGGTGAACGAGAGCTTGCGGGCGCGCCCGTCGCGGATCAGCGGCTCCATCACCCCGCCGGCGTCGGACGTGGTGACGATGTTGAGCACGCCCGGCGGCAGCCCTGCCTCGGTGAGGATCGCCCCGATCATCTGCATCGACAGCGGGGTGAGGTCGGCCGGCTTGATGACCATCGCGCAGCCGGCGGCGACCGCCGGGCCGATCTTGCGGCTGCCCATGGCGGCGGGGAAGTTCCACGGCGTGACGAACAGGCAGACACCGACCGGCTGCTTGTGCACGAGGAAGCGGCTCGCCCCGTTCGGCGCGACCGCGTACCCGCCGTCGATGCGCACCGCCTCCTCGCCGAACCAGCGGAAGAACTCCGCGGCGTAGGCGATCTCGCCCTTCGCCTCGGCGAGCGGCTTGCCCATCTCCAGGGTCATCAGCAGTGCCAGGTCGTCGGCGCGGGCGGTCATGATCTCGTACGCGCGTCGCAGGATCTCGCCGCGCTCGCGCGGTGGCATCGCGGCGAAGTCCGCCTGCGCGGCGACGGCGGCATCGAGAGCGGCCATGCCGTCCTCGGGTGTGGCGTCGGCCACGTTGCTGAGAGGTTTGCCAGTCGACGGGTCCTCGACGGTCAGCGTGCGGTCACCGGTGGCCGATCGCCACTCGCCACCGATGAACAGGCCGGTCGGCGTGGCCTCGACGACGCGGTTCTCGTCCTGGGGGGTGAGGGAGTTCGCCATGGGCCGATCCTCGCATCGCCCGAACTGCTCTGCACGGGACCGATGAATTCGGAGGTTTCTGTCGGTCTGCATCCCTAGATTGGGAATGGAACGACCGACGAGACAGCTGAGGTTCCCGTGACTGACCAGACCACACACTTCGACGAGGGGGCGGCGCCGGTGTCCACGGCGCCGCGGAGCGAGGTGGCCGACACCGGGGCCGACACCGGCGCCGACACCAAGGCCGGTGCGATGCCCCGCCGCGACGTCATGATCATCGCGGTGCTGCTCGTCTCGACGTTCGTCGTGATCCTCAACGAGACGATCATGAGCGTCGCGCTGCCGGTGCTGAAGGACGACCTGCACGTCGACTTCAGCCAGGTGCAGTGGCTGACCTCCGGCTTCCTGCTCACCATGGCCGTGGTCATCCCGGTCACCGGCTTCCTCATCCGGCGGATGCGCAGCCGGGTGCTGTTCGTGCTGGCGATGTCGCTGTTCAGCGCGGGCACGCTCATCGCGGCGCTGGCGCCGGCGTTCGAGGTGCTGCTGGTCGCGCGCGTCGTGCAGGCGAGCGGCACCGCGATCATGATGCCGCTGCTGATGACCACGGTGATGACGCTCGTGCCGGTGCAGCGACGCGGCGCCGTGATGGGCAACATCGGCACCGTCATCTCGGTGGCGCCGGCGATCGGTCCGGCCCTCTCCGGGCTGGTGCTGAACTACTTCGGCTGGCGAGCCATCTTCCTGCTGGTGCTGCCGATCGCGCTCGCCGCGCTCGTCTTCGGCATCAAGCAGATGATCGACGTGGGGGAGCCCGAGTACGTGCGGGTCGACCCGATCTCGGTGGTGCTCTCCGCGCTCGGCTTCGGCAGCCTCGTCTACGGGCTGAGCTCCTTCGGCCACGTCGGCGACGCGGGTGGCGTGCCGGGCTGGGTTCCGATCGTCGGCGGCCTGGTCGTGCTCGTCGCCTTCGTGGGGCGGCAGTTCCAGCTGCAGCGCACCGACTCGGCGCTGCTCGACCTGCGCACGTTCCGCTCTGGCGGCTTCACCGTCACGTCGGTGCTGATGATGCTGATGATGACCACGCTGTTCGGCGCGATCATCCTGCTGCCGATCTACATGCAGACGGTGATGGGCCTCAGCACCCAGACGTCCGGCCTGTTGCTGCTGCCGGGCGGTCTGATCATGGGTCTGCTGGGCCCGTTCGTCGGCCGGCTCTACGACCGCTTCGGTGCCCGCCCGCTGCTGGTGCCCGGCATGATCGCCACGAGCCTGTCGCTGTGGTCCACCACGCTGTTCACGTCGCAGACGGGCGTCGCGCTCCTGTTGACGTTCCACATCCTGCTGTCGATCGGTCTGGCGTTCGTGTTCACGCCGCTCTTCACCTCCGGCCTGGGCTCGGTGGAGCCGCGCTTCTACTCGTACGGCAGCGCGATCTTCGGCACCACGCAGCAGCTCGCCGGCGCGGCGGGCGTGGCACTGCTGGTCAGCATCATGAGCGCGCGGTCGGCCACCGTCGCGGCGACCGGTGCTCCGGTCGTGGAGGCCACCGTGGCCGGCATCCACAGCGCGTTCCTGGTGGCGGCCATCCTGTCGCTGGTCGGGATCGTCGGCGCCTTCTTCGTCACGACGCCGGCGCAGCCGGAGGGTGCGCCCGCAGGTCACTGAGCCGGCGTCACGCGAGCTCGTCACTCTCCGCAGCCACCCTCGCTCCGGTGCCTCCGTCGAGAACGAACTTGCGGTGATCAACAGGCCCTGTTGATCACCGCAAGTTCGTTCTCGACGAGGTCCGGGGGCGGGGGCTGTCACCGGGTGTGGGCGACTCGACGGGGCCGGTGAGCTCGGCCTCGTCGATCACGGTGTGCTGCACGACGTGGTGCAGGATGAGCGGGTGAGCCTGCCAGCGCTGGTACCGCCGCCGACCGAGCTACCGCCCCGCGCAGCGGATCTGCGCGCGTCTGTCCGGGAGTTCCTCGCCCAGGAGCTCGCGAGCGGCGCCTGGACCCCGCGCGCGGACGTGTGGCTCTCCGGCTGGGACGAGCGGTTCTCCAAGGAGCTGGCCCGCCGCGGATGGCTGGGCATGACGATCCCGACCGAGTACGGCGGGCACGGCGCGTCCCCGCTGGACCGGTACGTCGTCACCGAGGAGCTGCTCGCCGCCGGTGCGCCGGTGGCCGCGCACTGGGTGGCCGACCGGCAGATCGGCCCGTCGCTGATGCGGTTCGGCACGGAGGAGCAGCGGCAGAAGTTCCTGCCCGGCATCGCCGCGGGCGAGATCTACTTCGGCATCGGGATGAGCGAGCCGGACTCCGGCTCCGACCTCGCGAGCGTGCGCTCGCGCGCGGAACGCGTCGACGGCGGCTGGGAGCTGACCGGCACCAAGGTGTGGACGTCGGGCGGGCACAAGGCCCACGCGTTCTTCGCGCTCGTGCGCACCTCGCCGCGCGACGAGCAGAACCGGCACGCCGGGCTGTCGCAGCTGATCGTCGACCTGCGCGCCCCGGGCGTGACGGTGCGCCCGATCCCGCTGCTCACCGGCGCGCACCACTTCAACGAGGTCGTGTTCGACAAGGCGTTCGTGCCCGACTCGATGGTGCTCGGGGAGATCGGCAACGGCTGGCAGCAGGTCACCAGCGAGCTGGCGTTCGAGCGCAGCGGCCCGGAGCGGTTCCTGTCCACCTACCCGCTGCTGGCCGCGCTGGTGGGGGAGCTGCAGGGGGCGAGCGTCGACGCCGGCACGCGGCGGGCGGTGGGCTCGCTGGTCGCGCGCCTGTGGACGCTGCGCGGGATGTCGCTCGCGATCGCGGGCGCGCTGGAGTCCGGGCACGCGCCGGAGCTCGCCGCCGCCGTCGTGAAGGACCTGGGTACGCGCTACGAGAACGAGGTGATCGACGCGGCACGGCTGCTGGTGTCGATCCCGCCGGATCCGGGAGCCGAGGGCGGGTTCGCCCGCCTGCTCGCCGACTCCGTGCTGCACGCGCCGGGCTTCACCCTGCGCGGAGGGACCAACGAGGTGCTGCGCGGCATCGTGGCGCGGGGACTGGGGCTTCGATGACGACGATGAACGACGACCTGCTCGACCTGGCGACCTCGGTCTTCGCCGCCGCGGACGCTGACGGCGTCGGGTTCGACGCCACGCTGTGGGACACCCTGACCGAGACCGGACTGGCGCGGCTGACGCTGCCCGAGGAGGTCGGCGGCAGCGGGGCCGGCTTCGCCGAGTCGGCGGTCGTGCTCGCCGCGGCGGGTGAGCACGCCGCGCGCGTCCCGCTTGTGGAGACCGACCTGCTCGCCGGCTGGCTGCTCGCGTCGGCGGAGATCCCACTGCCGGACGGCCCGCTCACCGTCGCCACCGGCGACCTCGACATCGCCCGCACCGAACGGAGGGCCGCGGGGGTCCTGCGCCGGGTGCCATGGGCCCGCGCGGCCGCCGGCATCGTCATGCTCGCCGGCGACTCGGTGGTGCTGTTCGACCCGGCCGGCCTGGAGATCGCCGACGGCGCCAACGTCGCCGAGGAGCCGCGCGACACGGTCACCGTCGACGCCGCGGTCACCGCGGCCGGCGTCGGCGACCGCGCGGGCGCCGAGCTGCGACTGCGGGCCGCGTTCGGCCGGGCGGCGCTGCTGTCCGGGGCGGCGAGCGGCGCGCTCGCCGCGGCCGTCCAGTACGCGGGGGAGCGGGTGCAGTTCGGCCGGCCCATCGGCCGGTTCCAGGCCGTGCAGCAGCAGCTCGCGCTGGCCGCCGCCGAGGTGGCTGCGGCCCGGTCGGCCGTCGCGGTGGCCGCCCGCACCGTCGACGCCGACGGCTTCGGCGCCGCTTCCGCCACGCTCGCGGTGGCCGCCGCGAAGTCGCGGGCGAGCGAGGCCGCGGGCGTGGTCGCGCGCATCGCGCACCAGGTGCACGGCGCCATCGGCTTCACCCGCGAGCACCGGCTGCGCCACACCACCACGCGGCTGTGGGCCTGGCGGGACGAGGACGGCTCCGAGGCCGAGTGGAACGAGCTGATCGGCGGTCTCGCCATCGGTTCGGGTTCTGCCGAACTCTGGTCGTTGGTCGCCGGAACGCCGTAGCCTCCCGCCGGTGGGGGCAGCCGGGGGCGAGCGGGTCGGGCGCTTCCGGGTGGTGTCCCGCCTCGGCCTCGACGTCCTGCTCGGTGAGGACGAGAACGGCCGGCAGGTCGTCGTGCGCCTGCTGCCCGGCGTCGGGCCGGAGCGGTTCCGCCAGGACGTGCGGCGCGCCGCGGCGGCGCCGCCGTGGTTCGCGGCGCCCGTCCTCGACGCGGACCCGGACGCCGACCCGCCGTGGATCGCGACCGCGCACGTGCCCGGTCCGACGCTCGCCCGGTACGTCACCGAGCACGGGCCGCTGGGCGACGAGGGCGTGTTCGCGCTCGCGACCCGCATGCTGGACGGGCTGGTCGCCCTGCATCGCGCCGGCGTGGTCCACCACCACCTCGACCCGGGGACGGTCGTGCTGGCCGACGACGGCCCGCGCGTCACCGACACCGGCCTGACCGGGCTGCCGGCGACCCCCGGCTACCGCGCGCCGGAGGCCGACGGGCCCGGCGCGGGCGCGCCCGTCGACATGTACGCGCTCGGCGCGCTGCTGGTGCATGCCGCGACCGGCCGCGCCCCGGTCGTCGACCCGACGGGCGAGCCGGACCTCACCGCGCTGACCGGACGGGTCCGCGACGGTGTGCTGGGCTGCCTGCAGGCGGACCCGACGCTCCGTCCCACGGCGGCGCAGCTGCGCGAGTACCTGCTGGCCGGGCTGGAGGAGGAGACGCCGCCACAGGAGCCGGAGATCGTGCCGGGGATCGGTCAGGACATCGCGACCGAGATCGCGGCCCACCGGGCCGCTGCGGGCCTACCCGGTCCGCCGTCGACCCCGGGCTGGGAGCGGACCCGTCCGGCGCGGCGGGTGCCGGTGGTGGCGGGGATCGCGCTGGTCGCAGCGCTGATCGCCGGCGCGTTCCTGGTGGTGCTGGGGCTCCGCGACAACGCGCGGCCCGCCGGCCCCGGGCCGGCGGTGGCGGCCGTGCCGACGTTCACGCCACCGCACTCGCGGACGACCGCCCCGGGGACGAGCGCGCCGCCCGCCGACCCGGCCGCTGACGCCGTGGTCGTCGACGCGGGCGCCGACCCGCGGTTCACCGCGACGCAGGCCCGGTTCGTCTCGCCGTCGCGCAACATCACCTGCACCCTGACCGACGGGCGGGCGCGCTGCGACGTCGTCCAGCGGGAGTGGACGGAACCGCCGCCGGCCGGCTGCGCCACGGACGCGACCGGGGCGCAGCTCACCGGCACCGGCGCCGTACTGGCCTGCGGTCCGGCGCCGGCGGCCACGGGTGCTGTTCTGGAGTACGGCACCGGCGTCCGGCTCGGCGACCTGGTCTGCGCGAGCCAGGAGACCGGGATGGCGTGCCGGTCGGCGTCCGGTCACGGGTTCCGCGTCTCCCGGGGGAGCGTCAGCCTCTATTGAGGGCGGCCAGCTTGCGGAAGTCCCAGCTCGTGATCTTCTCCGGGGTCAGGCGGAGCCACGCGTGCCGTCCGTCGCGGACGATGTGGCCGCCCGTGTAGCGGTCGGCGAACGCCTGCTCGGGCCCGTCCAGCTCGGGGCAGGGTTCGCCGGTCCGCGGCACCTCCCCGACCACCTCGACGCGCCCGCGCAGCTCCACGCCCCGCAGCTGCGAGTAGTCGGCGCCGCCGGCGTCGACGACGACGGCGATGCGCGGGTCGCGTTCGAGGTCGGTCCAGCGCTGGCTCCGGGACAGCGATGTGAGCCACAGCGCGCCGCCGTGCCACAGGTACCAGAGCGGGGTGGCGTGCGGGCCGTTCCCGCCGATGGTGGCGACGCGGCACACCTTCTCCTCGTCGAGGAAGGCGTCGACCTCCTCCGACGTCATGGCGATGGACCGGGACCTGCGCTGCTCCTTCATGATCGGACCGTAGCCCGACCGATGCGTTTCGGCGCGCGGCGTGGTCTACACCGGTATGAGGATCCCTGCGAACGCACTGCCCCCGGTCGTCGACGAGGAGAAGTGGGCGGCCGAGCTCGCCGCGCTGCGCGACGAGGAGAAGGCGCTGACGAAGGCGCGTGACGCGCTGGCCGCGAAGCGGCGCCGCCTGCCGATGGTCGAGTTCCCGCGGGCCGCGGAGTACCGCTTCACCAGCGACGGGCCGGACGCGAACCTGCTCGACCTGTTCGAGGGTCGCAGCCAGCTGGTGGTCTACCACATGATGTACGTGGCGGACGGCTGGTGCGTCGGATGCAGCATGTTCGCCGACTCGGTCGGCGCCGTCGAACCGCTGAACGCGCGCGACACCACGCTCGCGTTCGTGTCGGAGACGCCGTGGGAGCGCCTGGGGCCGCGGCGCACCGAGATGGGGTGGCGCGTCCCGTTCTACTCGTGCTGGGGCACCACGTTCCCGCAGGACACCGGCACGACCGTGGACGAAGGCTTCGGCCTCTCGGTGTTCCTGCGCGACGGGGACCGGGTCTACCGCACCTACTTCACGCGGGGTCGGGCCACGGACGCGCTCGGCAACCACTGGCAGTTCCTCGATCTCACCCCGCTGGGCCGGCAGGAGACCTGGGAGGACAGCCCGGAGGGTCGTCCCCAGACCGAGCCGTACCAGTGGTGGCGCTTCCGACAGGACTACTGAGCTACTGCTCGAGGATCCGCTTCAGCGCGGCGAGGTCCTGCGCGTTGGCGCGACGCATCGCGGCCGCCATCACCGGTGCGCCGATGCGCGCGAACCCGCTGGGCGTCCCGCGGTTGCGCAGGGTCATCCGGGTCGCGGCGGCGCCCTCGTCGTCCCAGGTGTAGGTCGTCTCCATGGGGAAGGGGCCTTCCGCCGTGCTCATGACGAGCCGCCGGCCGGGGTCGAGCTCCCGGATCTCGTACGTGTAGGCGAGTCGCCGTCCGAGGAAGTGGGCGACGAACGCGATCCGGGAACCCACTCGGGCGGGCGGCTCGGTCCGCCACTCGACGGCGACGATGTTGCGGTACCACCGCGTGACGTTGTCGGGGTCGCTCGCGAACGCGGCCACCTCGTCGCGCGGGCGGGCGATCACGATGCTGGTCAGCACGTCGACGCCGGTCATCCGAGCAGGATGGCACTCAGCGCCACAGCCGGGCACTCGCCGGCCGCGCTCCTTCGGCCAGCGCGCGGAACTTCTCCCACACGACGCTCGGGTGCACCTCGGGCTTGAACGAGGCGCGGGAGGAGAACCCGCAGTCGGCGCCGGCGATGACGTTCTCGCGCCCGACGAGCCCGGCGTACAGCTCGATCGTGTCGGCGATCAGGTCGGGGTGCTCGACGTAGTTGGTGGCGTGCCCGATCAGGCCGGGGATGAGCACCGTGCCGTCGGGCAGTGGCAGGTCGCGCCAGATCTTCCACTCGTGCTGGTGGCGCGGGTTCGCCACCTCGAACGAGTACGCGCCGGCGTTGATCCGCAGCATCAGCGGCGCGATCTCGGCGAGGTCGAGGTCGTGGATGCGCGGGCCGTGGTTGAGCCCGTAGCAGGTGTGCAGCCGGATCTTCTCGCGCGGGATGCCGCGCAGGGCGTGGTTGAGGATCTCGATGTGCTGCTCGGCGTCGGCGCGGCGCTGCTCGGGTGTCGTCGCCGGGTTCTCCGACAGGTACTCGATCAGCCACGGGTCGTCGATCTGCAGCAGGAACCCGGCGTCGACGATGCCGAGGTACTCCTCGCGCAGCGCCTCGGCGACGGCGGAGAGGTACTCGCCCTCGCTCGGGTAGAAGGCGTTGCGGCCGAACCCGGACGGGCTGGTGGAGGGCAGGAACGCCTCCGTCACGTCGTGGCCGGCCAGCGCGGACCGCAGGTTCGCGATGTCGGTGCGCAGCTGGTCGTGCCCGACGTAGGACACCGGGCCGGTGCACACCATGGTCGTCATCGGGCTGACCTGCTCGGTGTACTTGCCCAGGTAGTCGGCGTAGTAGCCGGGGAACGCGTCGATCTCCACCTGCCACGACGGCGGCATCAGCTTCTCGCCGGCGCTCGCGTCGAAGCCGGCCAGCCGGTCCTTCACGTAGGTCAGGAAGCTGACCTTGCTCATCTCGCCATCGGTGACGACGTCGAGGCCGGCGGCGACCTGCGCGTCGACGACCTCGGCCACCGCGTCGGTGACCAGCTTGGGGAACCCGTCGACGTCGTAGGGCCGGCCGTGCTCCTTCTCCCGCATCTGTTCGAGCAGGGGACGTGGCCGGGCGAGGCTGCCGACGTGCGTGGTGAGGATCCGGTCGGTGCTGCGCTGCATGTCCCGGGGACGGTAGGGAGCGTGCGGGCGGGTGCGCCAGTGCAGCGTTCCCGGGACGCGAACGGCTCGCGGTGGCCGTCGACGGTCCTGCGGTGGCGCCCTACGATGTCGCCACGGGCACGTTCGTGCTGGTCGAGCTGGACGTCGGCCGCGATGATCGAGAAGTACGGGGAGCGGTGGCAGCTGTGGACCATCTGTACCCTCGGGTAACCCCCGTTCGGGTGCGTCGTTGAGCCCGACGTGACCCGCCTGCGCCGTCCGGTTGCCGCTTCCTTCACCGTCGCCGTGGCCGCGCTCGCGGGCCTCGTGCTGTCCACCGCGCCCGCCGGTGCGGCCGAGACCGGGCGGTACGTCGCGCTCGGCGACTCGTACGCGTCCGCCCCGCTCGTCCCGGTGCAGACCGGGCAGCCGGCCGGGTGCCTGCGCTCGACGCACAACTACCCGTCGCTGGTCGCCAAGGGACTCGGCATCACCGACGTCCGCGACGTCACCTGCGGCGGCGCCACCACGAAGGACATGACGTCGGCGCAGCCGGTGACCGGCGGCTCGAACCCGCCGCAGCTCGATGCCGTGACCGTTGACGCCGCGCTGGTCAGCGTCACGATCGGCGGCAACGACATCGGGTTCGGTGAGATCATCCAGCAGTGCGCGACCCGTTCGCCGCTGAAGCCCACCGGTAGCGCCTGCAAGGACTTCTACACCTCGGGCGGCACCGACCAGCTGGCGCAGCGGATCGAGCAGACCGCCCCGAAGATCCGCGCCGTCCTCTCCGGCATCGCCGACCGCGCCCCCGATGCCAAGGTCGTCGTGGTCGGCTACCCGGCGATCCTGCCCGACAGCGGGCCCGGCTGCTTCCCCGTCGTGCCGTTCAGTCCGGGTGACGTGGCGTACCTGCGCAGCACGGAGAAGGCGCTGAACGCGATGATCGCCGACGAGGCGGGCTCGGCCGGCGCGGTCTTCGTCGACACCTACACGCCGTCGATCGGCCACGACGTGTGCCAGGTGCCCGGCACCAAGTGGATCGAGGGGCTCGTGCCGACCGCGCCCGCGGCGCCGGTGCACCCGAACTCGCTGGGCACCGCCGGCCAGGCGGCCGCCGTGCTCGACACCCTGGGCGTCCGGGCCTGATCAGGCGCCGGCGAGCACCGTCGCCGGCGGCTGGAACTTCAGCTGCCGGGCCATCGCGCTGGTCGCGGCCGCCTGCGGGACGAGCCGGAGCAGGAGATCGCGTGCCCGTGCCCGCGGGCCGTGCAGGCCCAGCACCCGGTGCGCCTGCTGCGCCGCGGCCAGGATCTCGGTGACCCGCGGTACGCGCAGGGCGCTGTAGTGCTCGAGCGCGGCCTCGGCGTCGGTCGCGCCGGTCAGCACCGTCTGCAGTACGGCGGCGTCCTCGAACGCCTGGCCGCCGCCCTGCCCGATGTCCGGGGTCATCGCGTGCGCGGCGTCGCCCAGGAGCGCGATCCGTCCCTGGTGGAACGCCGTCAGCGGCCGGGCCAGCTGCGCGGTCTCCGTCACGTGGACGACGTCCGCCGGTGTGCTGGTGATCAGTTCGGCGATCATGGGGTGCCAGTCGGCGCGCCGCTCCGCCAGCCAGCGCAGGCGCTCCGCCGGATCGGTGGGCGCAGGGCCGATGACGGGCTCGCGCCACGTCGCGTACCAGTAGACCCGGCCGTCGGCCATGTTCAGCGCGCCGGACCGCTCGCCGGTGCGGTGGTCGAGGAACTCCCCGAAGACCGCGCCCGCCGGCGTGTGCTCGGCGATCGCCCGCGCGGCGATCTCCCCTGATCCGACGAGCCCGGGGTGGTCCGGGAACAGCAGCTCGCGGGCGGCGCTCCTGGTGCCGTCCGCAGCGATGACGACGTCGCCGGCGATCGTCGTGACGTCGTCGACGGGCGCGTCGGTGAGGATCGTCCCGTCGGGCAGCGCGGTGGCGAGCAGCCGGTGCAGCCAAGGGCGCGGCACGACCGCGAACGGTGCGCCCGTGCGGGCCAGCAACGCGGCCTGGTCGGTGGCGACGAGCGGGCGGCCGTGCCGGTCGCGCAGGCCGGTGCGGCCGGCGGGGGCGGCGCGGTCCCGCACGGCGTCGCCGAGCCCGAGCCGGTCGAGCGCCAGTACCGCGTTGGGCAGCAGGCCGATGCCGGCGCCCTTCTCGCGCAGCTCGGGCGCGCGCTCGAACACGGTGACGGCGTGCCCGGCGCGGTGGGCGGCGACGGCGGCGGCGAGGCCACCGAGCCCGGCGCCGACGATCGTGACATCCATGGCGACTCCTCTACAGGCGTAGAGGAAGGTTAGCATGAATCTCTACGGATGTAGAGGAGGGCTCGGTGGTAGATCGCCGCACGGAGATCCTCGACGCGGCCCTGTCCGTGCTCGCCGCGGACGGGATGCGCGGGCTCACCCACCGCGCCGTCGACGCCGCCGCGGGGATCGCCCCGGGCAGCACGTCGTACTACTTCCGCACGCGCGCGGCGCTGGTCGCCGGGTGCGTGGACCGGCTGGTGCAGGTCGACCGGGAGCTGGCCGGCCCGCAGGTGGTGGCTGGCGACCTCACCGGGTTCCTCGACCTCCTCGTCGCCGTCGGGGAGGTGATGGCGAGCCGGGAGCGCATGCGCACGCTCGCGCGCTACGAGCTGAGCGTCGCGGCGATGCACGACGACGGCCTGCGCGCGCTGCTGGGGGAGGGGAGCACGGCGGTGGCACGGCTGGCCGCGAGCGTGCTGGCCGAGCTGGGCGCGACCGACGCGGAGCGCTCGGCGCGGGACGTGCTGGCTGCGTTCGACGGCGTGCTGTTCTCGTCGATGGTGCGGGGAGAGGCGCGGGTCGGGGCGCAGCTGCGTGCGGTGGTCGGCCCGGTGCTCGCGGCCCAGCCCGGCCTGGGCGGCTGAGCCCCGCACTTCGCAGAGGCGAGGTGGTCCTCGCAGGAGGTCGAACCTCTGCGAGGACGTCTCAACGTCTGCGAGGTCGGATCCTGGTTGGGGTGCTACGACGCGATCGCGGAGCCGGTGGTCGGTGCCGGGGCGTCGACCGGTTCGGCGATCAGCCGGAGCATGAGGCGGTCCTTGGCGCGGGCGGCCGAGTCGGCGTCGAGCCCGGCGGGGCGCAGTCGGGTGAGCGCGGTGACGATCGCGCGCTCGCGGTCGGTGTACGCGGCGGTCGAGCTGTCCGGCGGGTCGGTACCGGTCATGGTGCCACTCCTTCCGCGACCGATTTCCTCGTGCTCACAGTGGAGCGCTATTACGCACAGCATCGCATCAATAACCGAGAGTTGCCACTCGATCGTGTGACAACCACGGCGCGCCCCGGCGGTCCTGGGAAATGACACGCATGCAATTCGTGACCGTTCCGAGACCCGTGACCCGACCGGGTCACGCGGCCCGCCGGGTCACCGCTCGTCGTAGCCGTCGACCACGCGCGGGGTGAGGGGGAAGTGCACGGGTGTGTCGCCGAAGAGCCGCCGGCCCGCGACCGCGGCCGCCGCGCGCACCGCCGCGACGACCGCGTCGGCCTCCTCCTCGGGCACGTGCAGCAGCACCTCGTCGTGCTGGAAGAACACGAGCTGCGCCGGGCTCCCCGCCGCCCGCAGCGCCGCACGCAGCTCCGCCAGCAGCACCAATGCCCACTCCGCCGCCGTGCCCTGGACGACGAAGTTGCGGGTGAAGCGGCCGCGGGCCCTGGCAGCGGCCGGGGTGGCCAGCGCCCCCGCCGGCGGGCACGTGCGGCCCAGGTGCGAGCGGACCAGGCGCCCGGCCTCCCCGTCGCGGGCTGCCCCGTCGACGAAGGCCATCGCAGCCGGGAACCGCAGCCGCAGCCGGGCCACCAGCTCGCCCGCCTCCCCGGAGGTGCCGCCGTACATCGCGGAGAGCAGGGCGAGCTTCGCCTTGCCCCGGTCACCGCCGAACTCCCGGGCGGCCAGCGTCGTGTACAGGTCGTCGACGCCCGGGGCGAGCCCGTGCTCCCCGGAGAGCGCGGCCAGGATGCGCGGCTCGAGCTGGGCCGCGTCGGCGACGACGAGCTTCCACCCCGGATCGGCGCGCACCGCCGCCCGCACCGCCTTCGGGATCTGCAGGGCACCGCCGCCGCGGGTCGCCCAGCGGCCCGTCACCACGCCGCCGACCACGTACTCCGGGTGGAACCGGCCGTCGCGCACCCAGGTGCGCAGCCACGACCAGCCGTGCGCGGCGTGCAACCGCGCCAGCTCCTTGTACGCCAGCAGCGGGCCGACCGCCGGATGGTCGATCCGGCGCAGCTCCCACGACCGCGTGCTGCCCAGTTCGTGGCCGGCCCGCCCGAACGCACGCAGCAGCTCGGCCGGCGAGTCCGGGTTCACCGGCCGCCCGAACGCCGCGCTCACCTCGTCGGCCAGCGCGGCGAGCTTCGGCGGGCGCCCGCCGTGCGCCGGGCGCGGCCCGAGCAGGTCGGTCAGCAGTGCGTCGTGCACGTCGGCGCGCCACGGCAGACCCGCAGCATGCATCTCCCCGGCCACCAGCGCGCCGGCCGACTCCGCCGCGGCGAGGAGCCGCATGCCCGCCGGCGCGGCCGCGAGCGCGCGCTGCTGGGCGGCGTGCACCGCGACGATGTCGGCCAGCTCGTCGCTCGGCCCGGTGTCGAACAGGCCCTCTGCATCGTCCTCCGCGAGCGGCGGCGGATCGGGCTCGGGCTCGCGGCCGGCCAGTCGCGCGGACGCTGCGGCCAGCCCGTGCGGCGCCCCTGACTGCCCGTCCGCGGCCACGAGCAGGCCTTCCACGAGCTCGACGTCGTGGTTGCGGGCCACCGACACGCCCGCGGCGAGCAGCCGCCGGTAGCTGTGCTGGCGGGCGAGCACCCAGCGCGGGGCGTGGCGGCGCTCCAGCTCGGCGACCTCGTCGAACGTCGCGGTCTCCGCCGGGCCGGCGGGCGCACCGGCCTCGGTGAGGCGCCGCAGCCGCACCGGCCCGTCGCGGCTGCCCGGATCCAGGGCGATCCTCACGACCGCCACCGGTACGGCGGCAACCGCCACAGCAGGCCGCGCTGCGGTCCGCCCCGCAGCTCCTCGGGACCGGCGCCGACCTCGGCCAGCACGTCGTTCGCCGCCAGCACGCCGGTGGCGGCCGCCCGTTCCATCAGGCCCGTCAGGAACGGGGTGGCGACGTGGTCGCCAGCCAGCCGGACGCCGCGGGCTCCGCCCGTGACCTGCAGCCGTGCGCCGGCGGTGCCGGGCGGGAACGCCGGTGCGGTGGCGCCGAACTGCTCGTGGACGGCGAGGACGCGCCCGGCCGCCGTCTCCGGCCACAGCGCGGCCAGCTCGGCGCGCATGCGGGCGGTGGCGGTGGACGCGTCGGGCGCCGACGTGGCGTAGGAGTGCAGCTCCAGCACGCAGCCGCCGGTGCGTGCGGCCCACTCGACGCTCGGGCGCTCCAGCCGGGAGTAGACGGCGACGGAGTCGAGCGTGGCCTCCCGGCTGACCGCCGAGAACGCCGCCCGGTCCGGGGCGACGTCGCGGTCGAGCCACAGCCTGCTCACGGCGAACGGGGCAGCGACCTGCAGCGCGGCGGCCCGGCGGGCCAGCACCGAGCCGGCGAGACCGGGGGAGGCTGCGACGAGGGCGCGCAGCGCTCCCGGGTCGAGCGCGAGCACGAGGTGCCGGGTGCGCAGCGGCTCGCCGGCGACGTGCACGTTCCAGCGGTGCCCGTCGGCGGGGGAGACCTCGGTGACGGGCGCGCCGGTCATGACCCGCGCACCGTGCTGCTCCAGGTGGGCGGCCAGCGGGGTCCAGATCGCGGTGGCGTGGTCGGTGACGGGCACGTCGAAGCCGATGCCGTGCGGGTTCGCGACGAAGTAGTAGTGGAACATCGCGATCAGCTCGGCCGCCGACAGCGTGGCGGGATCGGCGAAGAACGACCGGGCGAACGCCTCGAACAGCATGCCGACGGCGCGGTCGGAGAGGCGCAGCGCGGCGAGGAACTCCGCCGCCGTGACGTGGTCGAACGTCGCGGTCGTGCGCTCCCGCTCGTACGCGAGCAGCTCCGTGGCCAGCCGCTGGCGGGAGCCCAGCAGGTCGCGGAGGCCGAGGCTGGGGGAGCGGGCGAACAGGGCGAGCAGGTTCCACGGTGCGCGGGCCGGCAGCCCGTCGAGGTCCTCCGCCGGCCACTGCCGGGAGATCACCGGGTAGCTGCCCGCCGGGGCCAGGAACCCCAGCTCCGGATCGGCGCGGCGCAGGATCGCCCGCCAGACGTGGTAGTGCCGGAAGAAGGCGTGGAAGCCGTGCTCGACGACCTGGGTGCTGCCGTCGGGCAGGCGGTGCGGCCAGGCGCCGAGCCGGCCGCCGAGCGTCGGGGCGGCCTCCAGCAGGGTGACGGCCACCCCGCGCTCCGCCAGCACCACGGCGGCGCTCACCCCGGCGATGCCGCCGCCGACGACGACCGCCTCCGTGCCCTGCGGCGCCTGCCGGGAAACCCTCGGATCAGCGGCGACGAGGACGGTGCCGGCCGCGGATCGCACGGGTGTGACCCTACGGGCGGGCACCGACGGGAATGGTTCGGGCTGCTCCGCGTTGGGACGATCATGGCATCCACACCCGTACTGGGCCGCTACGGAATCTGGCAGAGCGCCGCCGATCTCACGCCCGAGGTCGCGCAGGAGATCGAGCGCGCGGGCTTCGGCACCGTGTGGATCGGCTCGTCGCCGCCGGCCGACCTCGACCTCCCCGAGCGGCTGATCGCCGCCACCGACCGGCTGACCGTCGCGACCGGCATCGTGAACATGTGGGCGACCGATGCCGCCGAGGTCGCGAAGTCCTACCAGCGCATCGAGGAGCGCCACCCGGGCCGGTTCCTGCTCGGTGTCGGCATCGGGCACCCGGAGGCCACCGCGGCCTACCGCGACCCGTACCGCACGATCGTGGAGTACCTCGACGTGCTCGACGCCGCCGGCGTGCCCCAGGAGCACCTGGCGCTGGCCGCGCTCGGGCCGAAGGTGCTGAAGCTCGCGGCCGAGCGGACGGGCGTCGTGCACCCCTACCTCGTCACCCCGGAGTACACGCGCGAGGCCCGAGCCCTGCTCGGCCCCGACGCCGTGCTCGCCCCCGAGCAGAAGGTCGTGCTGGAGACCGACGTCGAGCAGGCCCGCGCGCTGGCCCGCGGCCGCGTCGCCAACCCGTACCTGCACCTGCGCAACTACATCGCCAACCTCAAGCGCCTCGGCTGGAGCGACGCCGACCTCGCCCCCGACGGCAGCGACGCGCTGATCGACGCCCTCGTCGCGCACGGCGACGCCGAGACCGCCGTCCGCGGCCTCACCGCGCACCTCGACGCCGGCGCGGACCACGTGTGCGCGCAGGTCGTGGTGCCGCAGGGTGCGGACCTGGTCCCGCCGATCCGCGCCCTGGGTGCGGCCCTGCCGAGATGAGTCGCTAGACGGCGGCCTTCCGGGCACGGAAGGCCGCCGTCTTCACACGGTTCTGGCAGGTGGTGGAGCAGAACCGGCGGGTGCCGTTGCGGGAGGTGTCGACGTAGGCCCGGTCGCAGTCGGGCGCCGTGCAGATGCCCAACCGCTCGATGGACGGGTTGCCGATCATCACGGCCAGCCCGGTCGCCATCGGCGCGACCCAGCTGATCGGCGGCGGGGCGTCGGCGGCGTGGAAGTGCAGGTGCCAGGGCTCGCCGTCGTGCCGGGCGAGGGTGGGTCGGGCCTCGGTCTCGATCAGCAGGTCGTTGACCCGGCGCGCGGCGTCGTCGACGCGGCCCGCGTCGACGTCCTCGATCACGGCGCGCAGCTTCGTCGCGAGGTCGGCGATGCGGGCGGCGTCGGCGTCGTCGACGAGCTCGCCGTCGCCGTCGAACCGCATGCCGACGGTGAGCGCCTCGGTGACCGCGGCGGTGAGCTCCTTGCCGGCCAGCGCCACGACCGGCCGGCCGCCGCGGCGGCCCGGGGTGACCCCGTTGATCAGGGCGATCGCCGAGTTCACGACACCGTCGATGTGACTGTCGAATTCCACTTGACCAGTTACCCGTCTGCTCGTATCGTAACTGCCGTTGCAGTGTACGACAGTTACGGAGGCGATCGTGACCACGAGCGTGACACAGCACTGGCTCGACCGGTGGGACGCCCAGCAGGAGCGCTACGTGCCCGATCGCGAGGAGCGGTTCCGCGTCGTCGCCGACGTCGTGGCGTGGGCGAACCAGGAGAATCCGCACCCCAAGGTCGTCGACCTCGGCTGCGGCCCCGGCTCGCTGTCCACCCGCCTGGCCGCGGCGCTCCCCGCCGCCCGGATCGTCGGCGTCGACGCCGACCCCGTCCTGCTCGCGCTCGCCGCGGAGGCCGGCGTGACGGCCGTGCGCACCGACCTCGCCGACCCGCGCTGGCCGGCCGACGTCCCCCTCGAAGGGCCGTGGGACGCGGCGGTCTCGTCCACCGCGCTGCACTGGCTGGAGGTCGGTGACCTCGCCGTGCTCTACCGCACGCTCGCCGAGCGGCTGCGCCCCGGTGGCGTGTTCGTCGACGCCGACCACCGCTCGATCACGCCGCCCGCGCTGCGCGGCCTCGGCACGTTCGTGCGGAACGCGCGCGCCACCCGCGCGGGCGTGGTCGACAACGAGGACTGGACGAGCTGGTGGGACGCCGTGCTCGCCGACCCCGACCTGTCCGCGCAGGTCGACGCCCGTTCCGAGGTGTCGATCTGCCACGACGGCAACACCGGGCTCACGGTCGACGACCATCTCGGGATGCTGCGGGACGCCGGCTTCTCGGCCGCCTCGACGGTGTGGCAGTTCGGCGACGACTTCGTGGTGGTCGCGGTCCGCTAAGCGGCGGACCGTCCGGCGTTGCGCGGAAGCGTCTGGGGCCCGTTGACCCCGCAGTGCAGGCACTCCTCGATGCGGATCCGCTCCGTCGGGGCAGGCTCGCGGCGCCGTCCCGGGACGGTCACGAGCGCGACGAGGGACGCGAGCCCGAGCAGCGCCGCGCAGATGACGACGGCCATGCGGAACCCCGCGTCGAACGCGGCGGCGTCGGCGTAGTCGGTGCCGGTGATCCCGGCGAGACCGGGGATCACCGCGACGGCCAGCAGGCCCGCCGCCCGTGCCACCGCGTTGTTGACGCCCGACGCCGAACCGGCGTAGCGGTCCGGGGCGGCGTCGAGGACGGTCGCGGTGAGCGGTGCGACGGTGGCGGCGAGGCCGAGCCCGAACACCACGACGGCGGGCAGCACGTCGCCCAGCCACGTGGTGTCCCGGTCGATGCGCAGGAAGAGCAGCAGCCCCGCCGCGCTGACCAGCGGCCCGACCACCAGCTGCAGGCGCGGGCCGATGCGGCCGGCGAGCGCCCCGGAACGAGCCGAGAGCAGCAGCATGATCACGGTGACCGGCAGCATCGTCGTGCCGGCGGCGAGCGGGCTGAACCCGGCGACGGTCTGCAGCTCCAGCACCAGCAGGAAGAACACCACGCCGAGCGCGCCGTAGATCAGCAACGTGGCCAGGTTGATCGCGGTGAACACGCGGTCGGTGAACAGCACCGGCGGCACCAGCGGATGCGGCGAGCGCCGCTCGACCAGCACGAACGCGACGAGCGCGAGCACGCCCAGCACCAGCGCGGCGACGAGGTCCGCGGCCGGGCCGCGCTCGCCGAGGCCGGTGAGGCCGTAGGTGGTGGCGCCGAGCCCGAGCGTGGCCAGGACGGTGCCGGAGACGTCGAGCCCGGACGCGGCCTCGGTGTCGCGGCTCTCCGGCACGTGCCGCAGCGCCACCACGACGATGAGTGCGGCGAGCGGCACGTTGATCAGGAACACGGCCCGCCACGACCACTCCACCAACCAGCCGCCGAGGAACGGGCCGATCGCGCCGGCGATCCCGCCGAGCCCGGACCAGGCCCCGATCGCGGCCGCCCGGTCGGTGCCGTGGAACGACGCGGAGATCAGCGCGAGGCTGCCGGGCGTGAGCAGCGCGCCGCCCACCCCCTGCAGCGCCCGCGCCGCGATGAGCGTGCCGACGTCGGGGGCGAGCCCGCAGAGCGCCGACGCGGCGGCGAACCAGATCACCCCGATGAGGAACACCCGGCGACGGCCGAGGTGGTCGCCCAGCGACCCCCCGAGCAGGATCAGCGCGGCCAGCGTGAGCGCGTACGCGTTCACCGTCCACTGCAGTCCGGTGAACCCGGCGCCCAGCTCGCTCCCGATGCGGTCGAGCGCCACGTTCACGACCGTGCTGTCGATCATCACGATGCCGGAGCCGAGCACGGTGGTGGCGAGCACCCACCGTCCGGCCGGGGTGCCCATCCGCAGTGCCGTCGCGTCCGTCACGTGCGGAGCGTAGCGACCGGCCGCGCAGGGATTTCCGTGCCAGACTGCGGCCCCCGTGCAGGAGAGGAGCGCAGTGACGTGATCACCGTGTCGGTGGCCGAGGGGGTCGGGCTGATCGAGCTCGACCGCCAGGAACGGCGCAACGCACTCGACGTCGAGCACTGCCTGGGCCTCGCGGACGCCGTGCCCGCGGTGATCGCCGACGGGGCGCGGGCGATCGTCGTGACGGGTGCCGGGACCAGCTTCTGCTCCGGCGCGGACTTCGCCGAGGTCTACACCGACGGGTTCCGCACCGCGCTCTACCGCGCACTGCGGACCGTCTCAGCGGCGCCGGTGCCGGTCGTCGCCGCCGTGAACGGGCCGGCGATCGGGGCCGGCACCCAGCTCGCGATCGCGGCCGACCTGCGGGTGGGGGCGCCGTCGGCGATCTTCGGGGTGCCCACGGCACGGATCGGGCTGGCCGTGGACCCGTGGACGATCCGCCGGCTCGACCAGCTGGCCGGCGGGGCCACGGCCCGGTCGTTGCTGCTGGCCTGCGACCAGGTGCCGGTGGAGCTGGCGCACGCGCGCGGGCTGGTGGACCGGCTCGGCGACCGGGCGGCCGCGCTGGCGCTCGCGGCCGACCTGACGACGATGGCCCCGCTGACGCTGCGCTACAACAAGCTGGTCCTCGAACGGGTGGATCTTGCCGTCGGCGACCCCGAGCTGGAATCGGCGTTCGAGGGTTGCTGGGCCAGCGCGGACCTGCGGGAAGGGCAGCAGGCGCGCGCGGAGAAGCGCGCGCCGGTCTTCACCGGCCGCTGACGGACGGTAGATCGTGGTGATCACCTGATCGATGAACACGCAGCGTGCGTAGCCTGTTGCAGGTCGTGATCTGCCCTCAGGAGGCGCAACGTGCGTGCGGGTGTCCGCGCCGGCTTGGCCGGCGCCTTGGCGGTGGTGGCCACCGTCGCTGTGGTCGGCATCGGTTCCGCCGAGGAACGGGCCCCGTACGTGCCGCCGTCGGCCGCGACGGGCGTGCAGGTCGAGGGCACCCCGTGCACGGCGTCCGCGCGGGCGTGCGTCGACATCTCCAACGGGCGGGCGTGGCTCCTCGACAAGGGGAAGATCGTGCGCGGCCCGGTCGGGATCATGAGCGGCGACGACGAGGACCCGACCCCGCTCGGCACGTTCGCGGTGCAGTGGAAGGCTGAGCACTACATGAGCCGCGAGTACAGCCGGGAGATGCCGTACTCGGTCTTCTTCGCCGAGGGCGGGATCGCCTTCCACGAGGGCAACAAGGAGAACCCGTCGGCCGGCTGCGTGAAGCTGGTGCGCGAGGACGCGAAGGCGTGGTTCGACTTCCTCAAGGTCGGCGACCAGGTCCAGGTGCGCTGATCCGAGATACATCGAACTGAGGGTGCCCTAACCCTTCTACGCAATGTAGAATGGGTGCGTGGCGAGCCTGGGTGAGTTGGAACGTGCGGTCATGGAGACCCTGTGGTCGGCATCGGAGCCACTCACCGCCCGCGACGTCCAGGACGCCCTCGACGGGCGGGACCTCGCCACGACCACCGTCCTCACCGTGCTCGGCCGGTTGGAGCGCAAGGGCCTCGTCTCGCGGGAGCGGGCCGGCCGCGCGCACCGCTACCGCGCCGTCTCCAGCCGTGAGGACCACGTCGCCGAGCTGATGCGCGACGCGCTCGACGCCGCACCCGACCGGGGTGCCGCGCTGGCCCGCTTCCTCGGCAACATGCCCGACGAGGAGCGTGCCGCCCTGCGCGACCTGCTCGGCTGAGCTGTCGGGTCGCGCCGGCGGCGTCGCGCGCTCGCGGTGCTCGTCCGGTGGCGCCTGGGACCGGCCCGGTCGCAGGCCCGGCCGCGGGCGGATGGCACCCTGATGGCGACGGTGAGGTCGCGAATTCGGGGAGGTGGGGGCGCGTGGAGGTGACCGCGCTCGTCCTGCTCGTGCTCGGGGTCCTGCTCGCCGAGCCGGTGAGCCGCGGCCTCGCGGCCGCCCATTGGCCGTCCCGCGACCCGGTCGGTGGCCTGCTGCTGTGGCAGGCCGTCGGGCTCGCCGGCGGCCTGTCGTTGCTGGGGTCGGGCATCGTCTTCGGCCTGGCGCCGTTCGGTTCGTCGCTGCCGGCCGCCGTCACCGGGGTCGCCGGCGCGATCCGCACGGGGACCTGGCCGCCGGGATTCGACCTCCTGCACGGTGCGGCGCTGGTCGTCGCGCTGCTGATCGGGCTGCGACTGGTCGGCGTGCTCGGCACGGTGACCGTCCGCACGCTGCGGGCCAGGGCCCGCCACCGCGACCTCCTCGACCTGCTCGGCACCCCGTGGCCCGCCGCGCCGCACGCGCGCGTCCTCGACCACCCCCTGCCCGTCGCGTACTGCCTGCCGGGGCTGCGCTCGCGGCTGGTGGTGTCGGCCGGGGTGCTCGACACCCTCGATCCCGCCCAGGTCCGGGCCGTCCTCGCGCACGAGAACGCGCACCTCAAGGAGCGGCACGACCTGGTGGTGCTGCCGTTCGTGGCGTGGGGGGCGACGGCGCCGTTCGTGCGCGGGATGGTGTGCGCCCAGGTCGCCGTGGCCGCGCTCGTCGAGATGCGGGCCGACGACGTCGCGGCGAACCGGGCGGCCCCGGCCGAGCTGACCGCGGCGCTCGGGTCGATGGGGCACGCCACCCCGGCCGCGGCGCTCAGCTCGTTCACCACCGCGCTGGACCGGCGGCTCGCCCGCATCGCCGATCCGCCCGCGCCGCTCCCGGCGGCGGTGCAGCTGGGTGTCCGGCTGGCGGCGGTCGCGCTCGTCGCCGTGCCGACGGCGCTGCTGCTGGTGCCGTAGTCGTCAGGCGTTCGCGCGCAGCACACGCAGCGCGGCGACGGTGAGGTAGCCGCGCCACTCCAGCTCGGCGGCCGGCGAGTAGGTCCGCCACTCCACGGGCCACCCGCCGTCGGGTTGCTGGAGTCCGGCGAGCCGGTCGAGATCGGCGGCGACGGCGTCGGCCGTGAACAGGTCACGCACCGGTCGGCCGGGGACGGGCGCGATGTCGAGCGTGCGCAACGACTCACCCTCGACGCCGCCGACGACGGGCAGGATCCCGTCGGCCGGGACGAGGTGCGCGAGCGCACCCATGAGTTCGGGCGCGCTCGCGTCCGTCTCGTGCACCGCGTCGAGGAAGCGCAGCGTGAAGGCGAGCTCGATGGCGTGCGTGTCGGGGCCGACCTCCGCCGCGGCGGCGAGGCAGAACCGGGTCGCGGCAGCCAGCCACGGGTGCGCGGCCACCGCGGGATCGTGCCGGGCCACCTGATGCGCGTTCGCCGCCGTGATCGCCGTGATCTGCAGCGACGGGCCCGGAACGGGATCGGCCCAGAACGGCGCGCAGCCCGCCGCGTCGGTCAGGGGGAGGGCGAACGGCAACCCGCCCTCCGGCCCGGAGACGGACGACAGCCAGTCGGACAGCGCCACGGCGTCGGAGACCGGCTCTCCGGCCGCCGCCAGCTCGGCGAAGACCTCGAACGCGTGCAGCGCCCGGCCCGGCTGGCTGGTGGCCGAGCGCAGGTCCGGCTCCATCCCCCACCCGTAGCCGCCGTCGGGATTGCGGTAGGCCGCCAGTGCCTCCGCGACACCCGCGGTTTCGCCGTGCAGGAGCAGCGTCAGCCGGCGTCGGTCGAGCAGGCGGCCGTGCGTGGCGAGGAAGTCGGTGGCAGCGGCGAGATCGATGACAGCCATGCCCGTACCTTCGCGGACCGGCCGCCCCGGCGTCGTGAACGGATCGGTCAGCGCCGCTGCGGAGACTTCGACGATCGTCGTTCCGTGATCACTTCTCGGACCGATGGGCCCTACCGTGCCGGACGGGGGGACGGGGATGGATGTCGAGGTTCGGCCGCAGCGGCCGATCGTGCCGATGGGGCCGCTGGATCTGAGCCAGACCATCGGCGGAGCGTTCCGGCTGTTCACGATCACGCCGTCGGTGACCGTCGGTCTCCCCGCGACCGCGGCAGTGGTCGGGTCCGCGGAGCTCGTCGCGCTGATGTTCCTGTCGGATGGGCTCGGCTGGCCGGGCCCGTTCTGGCCGTGGGGTCTGGTGGTGCTGCTCGCCGCCGGCCTGGTGTGGAGCGCACTGATGTCCGTTTCCGCGGCGACGTCGTTCGTGGTGCTCGACCACGCCGTGCGGGGGCAGCGGCTCAGCGGGCGTGCTGCGCTCGCCGCGGGGCTGCGGCGTGCGCTGGGTCTGCTCGGGGTGTACCTGGCCGTGCTGCTCGTGGTGGTGCTGATCGTGGCGATCGGCACCTCCCCGTTCCTGCTGCTCGTGGCCTTCGGTCCGAACGGGGGTGCGGGCGCCTTCTTCGGCTTCGCGCTGGCGCTGGTGTCGATGGCTGTCTACGGGTACGCCGTCCGCGTCCTGGTCTCGCTGATCACGGCCGGGCCGGCGTACGTCGTGGAGCGGCTCGGCATCGGTGCCGCGCTCGCCGCCGCACGAGAGCATTCGGACGGCAACTGGTGGCGCACCTACGCGACCCTCCTGGTCTCGTACCTCCTCGCGCAGGCCGCCGCCTTCGCCTTCTTCCTCGTCGTCGGCCTGGGGATCCTGCTGCTGCAGAAGATCTCGATCCCCGCAGCGTCCGTGGTCACGGGATCGTTGATCGTCGTGATGGCGACAGCCCAGGCAGCGTTGTTGACCGCGGTCACCGGCCTGCTCTACTACGACCAGCGGGCACGCAATCGGCTGCGCATCTGACACGGATCGGGGGACGGCATGGAGTCCGACCCCGACGCACGACCGCCGCTGGTGCCCGCAGGCCCGCTGACGGCGGGCCAGATCCTCGGCGGCGCCGTCCGGCTGCTCGGGATCGCGCCTCTGGCGACCGTCGGGCTGCCGGTACTGGCGGCCATGGTCGAGTTCGTGCTGCTCCAGGTGGTCGCGCTGCCGTACGGGCGGGTCACCGGCATCCCGGCCGCCGATCTCGCTGCGGTGGCAGCGCTGCTCTGGGTGGTGCTCGGCAGCGCCCCGGCGGCGGTCGCGTTCGTCGTGCTCGACCACGCCGTGCGCGGCCGGCGGATCGGCCCGGCCGCGGCGCTGGCCACGGGGCTGCGGCGAGCCCCCGGCCTGCTGGCGGTCTACGTCCTGAACCTGCTCGTGGTGGCACTGGTCGCCGCTGTCGGCCTGATCCCGGTCGCCGTGCTGCAGGCCATCGGGACGAACTCGTTCTACCGGCTGGTCGCGGGGCCGGTGCTGGTGCTGTCCATCTGCGCGATGGGCATCTACGCGTGGGTCGTCCACGTCTCGCTGATCGTCGCGGGTCCGGCGCACGTCGTGCAGGGATTCGGCGTCCTGGGAGCGCTCGCGGAGTCGCGCCGGCTCGCGCCGGGCAACTGGTGGCGGACCTTCGGCACGCTCCTGGCAGCCGGGGCCGTCGTCGCGGTCCTCGCGAGCCCGGCCGCTCTCCCGCTGGTCGTGGTCGGCGTCCCGCGCGTCGCGGCCGGGCTGTGGGCTGCCCTGGTGGCCGGGGTGGTCACCCCGTTCATCGCGGGCGTGATCGGCCTGATCCACGTCGACCAGCGCGTCCCGTGGCGGTCGTTCCGCTGATCACAGCTCGGCCCGCAGCGGCTCGCCCACCTCGTGGAGGTGATCGAGGATCTCCCGCCACGACCGCACCAGCCCGGTCTCGTGGTACGAGACGCCCAGCTCGGCGCAGTAGCCGCGCACGATGGGCCGGGCCGCGCGCAGGTTCGCGGTCGGCATGCTCGGGAACAGGTGGTGCTCGATCTGGTGGTTGAGCCCGCCCATGAGGACGTGCAACGGCCGGTCGGTGAGCGCGCTGCCGCGCACGTTGCGCGAGGTCAGCACCTGCTTGCGCAGGAAGTCGAGCCGGCGTTCCGGCATCTCCATGCCCTTGTGGTTCGGCGCGAAGATCGAACCCAGGTAGACGCCGAACAGGGCCTGGTGCACCACCAGGAACCCGACGGCGAGCAGCGGCGGCAGCAGCGTGAACAGCAGCGCGAGGTAACCGACGACGTGCACAGCCAGCAGCACGGCCTCGAGTCGCCGCGCCGGGATGCGCGGGTTGTTCAGCAGGCCCTTGACGCTCGTCACCCGCAGGTCGACGCCGGCGAGGGTGAGCAGCGGGAAGAACAGGGCGCGCTGGTGGCGCTGCACGAAGCGGAACGGGCCACGGCTCGCGCGGGCCTGCTCCGAGCTGAAGGCGAGCGCGCCCGGCGCGACGTCGGGGTCGAGGCCGTCGTGGTTGGGGTTGGCGTGGTGGCGGGTGTGCTTGTCCTGCCACGCGCCGTAGGACATGCCGATGCCGAGGTTGCCCATCGTCCGCCCGACGACGGCCGAGGCGCGGCGGCCGCGGAACACCTGCCGGTGCGCGACGTCGTGCGCGAGCAGCGCGACCTGCCCGCTGCCGGCCGCGGCGGCCACGGCGACCAGCAGCTGCCACGGCGAGTCGCCCAGCGTCAGGAACGTGAGCCAGGTGGCCAGGAGCCCGACGCCGACGGCGGCGAACCGGAACGCGTAGTAGCCGGGGCGGCGGCGCAGCAGGCCGGCGGCGCTGATCCGCCGGGACAGTTCGGCGTAGTCGCTGCCGGTGCGGGGCCGGTCGAGCGTCGAGATCGTCATGATCGGATCGTCGCCGCGACGGAAGCCCGCGGTGAGCCGGTCGACCCCCGGGCGGGGGTGGGGCGCGCCCTACGTCACGCGGCGGCGGGCTGCCGGCGCCCGGCCAGCAGCAGGACGGCCAGCCCCGCGACCGGCAGTGCCATCAGCACGAAGAACACCGTGAAGAGGCCGGCCACCTCGGCGAGGCCGCCCACCAGCGCGGCGCCGACGCTCGCGCCCACGAGGAACACCAGCGTCGCGACGCCGATGGCCACTCCGCGGTCGGCCGCGGCCACCGCCTCGTCGACGGCGGACATCATGGCGGGCTGTCCGAACCCGAACGCCACCGTCACCAGCGCAACGCCCAGCGCGAGGAGGGCGGGCGCGTCGGCGAGGTCGCCCGCGGCGGCCACGAGCAGGGCCAGCACCGCGATCGGGCACGCGACCGCCATGGCCCGCTGCGCGCCGAGCCGGGCCAGCGCCCGCCGGGAGAACAACGGGGTCACGAGCCCGACGGCCGCGGCCGGGAGCATCAGCAGCCCGGTGGCGAGCGGCGTCCAGCCCCAACCCGCGGCCACGATCGGCACCCCGACGAGCAGGGCGAACCAGCTCGCCGGGATGGCGGCGGTCGCGAACGAGCTGCGCAGCACCACCGGGTTCGTCACGACGGTGCGCGGCAGGAACCCGGTCGGTCGCCGCCGCACCCACGCGACGACGGCCGGTGCGCCCGCGGCGAGCAGCACCGCGCCGACGATCGCCGTGACCGGTCCCGACGACGGCGACTGGAGCAGCAGCACGAGCCCCGACGCCGCCACCGCGACGAGTACGGCGCCGGTGCGGTCGATGTGCTGCCGCGAACCGCCGGACGGGGCGACCCGGACCAGGTACGGCACGATCAGCAGCCCCAGCGCGGGCAGTGCGAGCGCGAGCCGCCACCCGCCGAGGTCCTCCAGTGCCCCGCCCATCAACGGGCCCAGCGCGCTGAACGTGGCCGACACCCCGGCGAGGCGGCCGAGCGCGGCACCGCGCTGCGGGCCCTCCCACATCGCCGAGACGAGCGCCGTGGCCAGCACCGGGATGCTCGCCCCGCCGAAGCCCTGCAGGACCCGTGCCACGATCAGCAGCGCGAACGTGGGCGCGAGCGCGGACGCGATCGCGCCGACCACCATGGCGAGCACGCCGGAGACGAGCGGCGCCCGCAGCCCGTACGCGTCGGCGAGGCGCCCGTGCAGCGGGGTGGCGACGGCGAGCACGACGGCGTACGCGCTGATCGTCCAGGCGGCGGTGCTCGCGCTGATGCCGAGCTCGCCCGCCAGCTGGGGCAGGGTCACCGTGGCCGCGGACGTGCCGGTCGCGGCGAGCCCGAAGAGGATTCCGAGGAGGGCGGCGGTCCGCCCGGGAGAGCGCACGTAGGTAGTCAACCGTTGGGGATGCTCATGATGTTCCCGGATCAGGGGATGAGCACGACCTTCCCGGTGGTCCGCCGCTCCTCCAGGGCGCGGTGCGCCGCGGCGGCCTCGATCAGCGGGAAGGCCGTGACGTGCGGGACGAGCCGACCGGCGGCAGCCTCGGCGAGGGCGCGGGACTCCAGGCCACGCAGCACGGCACCGGTCGGACGTTCCGCCAGGCCAGGCGGGAACGTGACGTCGGGACGGACCGCGCGAGCCGTCGCGAACCAGTCGCGGTCGCCGGAGGAGAAGCCGAACACGACGGCCCGGCCGCCGGGCCGCAGCTGCTCCAGGACGGCACGGCCGATCTCGCCGCCGACACCGTCGAGGACGACGGTGGCGTCCTTCCCGACCACCCGCAGGTGCTCCGGCCAGGCCGGATCGCGGTAGTCGACGGGCACGGCGCCCAGCGCGGTCACCCGAGCGGTCTTCTCCGGTCCGCCGGCCAGCCCGACGACGCGCGCGCCGGCGCGGCGGGCGGCCTGCACGAGGAGGGCGCCGAGCCCGCCGGCTGCCGAGGTCACGAGGACGGTGTCGGCCGCGGTGATCGTCGCCTGGTCGAGCAGCAGCAGCGCCGTCCGGCCCGTCCCGATCATCGCGACGGCCGCCGCCGGCTCCAGCCCGGCCGGTCGCTCATGGAGCGAGCCGGCCTCCACCAGCACCTGCTCGGCATAGCCGCCTCCGGCCATGCCGAGGTGGACGACGACATCACGGCCCAGCCAGACCTCGGCACCGGGGCCGGCCGCGTCCACCGTCCCGGCGACCTCGCGGCCGGGCACCGTGGGCAGCTCCGACGGCGGGAACGGCGGATCCCCGCGACGGAACGCGGTGTCGATGAGGTGCACGCCCGCTGCTGCCACGGAGACGCGGACCTGACCGGGACCCGGCTCGGGCGCGGGCCGCTCCCGCGGCGACAGGACCTCGGGCCCGCCGAACTCCTCCTGCACGATGGCCAGCATGCCGGCGACGGTAGGAGGTGAACCCGGGTCGAGATCAAGATCCGAGTCGCGCCGGGTGGAGGTCCGCGGGCGTAGCGTTGTCGTCGTGCCCCTCGAAGGACCCCGTACGAACCTCCCCACCACCCTCGGCGCGCTCCGCGCCACCGGTCACGAACTGCGCGGCGTCAAGGACGAGATCCGCGCGAACCTGCTCGCCGCCCTGCGCGCGGGACGCGATCCCTGGCCCGGCATCGTCGGCTTCGACGCCACCGTGCTGCCGCAGCTGGAACGCGCCCTCATCGCCGGCCACGACGTCGTCCTGCTCGGTGAGCGTGGCCAGGGCAAGACCCGCCTGCTCCGGAGCATCGTCGGCCTGCTCGACGAGTGGACGCCCGTCATCGACGGCTCCGAGCTCGGCGAGCACCCGTACGCCCCGATCACCCCGCAGTCGCGCCGGCGCGCCGCCGAGCTGGGCGACGACCTCCCCGTCGCGTGGCGCCACCGCGACGAGCGCTACGCCGAGAAGCTCGCCACCCCCGACACCGCCGTCGCCGACCTCATCGGCGACGTCGACCCCGTCAAGGTGGCCGAGGGACGCTCCCTGGGCGACCCCGAGACCATCCACTACGGCCTTGTGCCGCGCGCGCACCGCGGCATCGTCGCCATCAACGAACTGCCCGACCTGGCCGAACGCATCCAGGTCGCGCTGCTCAACGTGATGGAGGAGCGCGACATCCAAGTCCGCGGCTACACGCTGCGGCTGCCCCTCGACGTGCTGCTCGTCGCGTCGGCGAACCCGGAGGACTACACCAACCGCGGGCGGATCATCACCCCGCTGAAGGACCGCTTCGGCGCCGAGGTGCGCACCCACTACCCGCTGGCGCTGAGCGACGAGATCGCGCTGGTCGAGCAGGAGGCGGAGCTGGTCGCGGACGTGCCGCGGCACCTGCTGGAGGTGGTCGCCCGGTTCACCCGCTCGCTGCGCGAGTCCAGCGCCGTCGACCAGGGCTCCGGGGTGTCGGCGCGCTTCGCCGTCGCGGCCGCCGAGACCGTCGCGGCCGCTGCGCTGCGCCGCGCCGCGATCACCGGTGAGGACCGGCCGTACGCGCGGCCCGTCGACCTCGAGGCGGTGCCGGCGGTGCTGCGCGGCAAGCTGGAGTTCGCGTCCGGCGAGGAGGGGCGCGAGCACGAGCACCTCACCCACCTGCTGCGCAGCGCCACCGCGGCGACCGCGCGGCGACACCTGCGGGGCATCGACCTCACCCCGCTCGCCCAGGCCGTCGCCGCCTCGCCGGTGCGGACGGGGGAGCGGGTGCCCGCGATCGAGGTGGTCGCCGCCCTGCCCGTCACCGACGAGCTGACGGAGATCGCGACGAAGCTCGGCGCGGCGGGCACCGAGGACCCCGGTCCGATGGCGAGCGCCGCCGAGCTCGCGCTGGAGCTGCTGTACCTGACGCGGCGGCTGTCGAAGGACGCCGACGACGACGGGAGCTCGGTGAGCTACGGCTGACGTGAGCGGGCGAGGGAGAGCCATGCAGGCGGACGGCATCGGGGCGGTGAGCAGGCGCGCAGTCGTCGGGACGGGCGGGGTGCTGGCCGCCGCGACCCTCGCGGGCTGCGCGGCGCCGCCGGCCCCCCCGACCGTCGCCCCCACAGCGGTCGGCTCCGCCGGCACCCGCCTGGGCCCGGCCGCCGACGTGCCGGTCGGCGGCGGGCACGTGTTCACCGATCTCGAGGTCGTCGTGACCCAGCCCAGCGCGGGCGAGTTCCGCGGGTTCTCCGCGGAGTGCACCCACACCGGCTGCATCGTCGGCTCCGTCACCGACGGCCTGATCGTCTGCCCCTGCCACGGCAGCCGATACCGCCTCGACGGCACCGTCGCCGACGGGCCCGCGCCGCGGCCGCTGAGGCCGCGCGCGGTGCGCCAGGTGGACGGCAACCTGGAACTCGCATAGCACAATCTCCCGCCGAGTGTAACGGGGATCACGTTCCTCCCGAGTGGGTTCTGTGTCCGGGTGCGGACGGGCGGACCGGGGAGTGGGCGTCATGCGCGAATTCGGCCAGTACCGGATCGATTCGTTGATGGGTGCCGGTGGCATGGGCACCGTCTACCGCGCGTTCGACACCCGCCGCGACCGGGAGGTGGCCCTCAAGCTGCTGCCCGACGTCGTGAGCGACGACGAGGAGTACCAGCGCCGGTTCCGTCGCGAGTCGTACGCGGTCGCGCGGCTGCGCGATCCGCACGTCATCCCGATCCACGACTACGGCGAGATCGACGGCAAGCTGTTCATCGACATGCGCCTGGTCGACGGGTGCAACCTCGGCGAGCTGCTGGCCAAGACGGGCGCCCTGCCGCCCGCGCGCGCGGTCGACCTCATCTCCCAGGTGGCCCAGGCGCTCGACGCCGCCCACGCCGGCGGGCTGGTGCACCGCGACGTGAAGCCGTCGAACATCCTGGTCACGGCCAAGGACTTCGTCTACGTGGTCGACTTCGGGATCGCCTACGCCGTCGGGCACACCCGGTCGCGGCTCACCATGACCGGAGCCACGCTGGGCACCATCGCGTACATGGCGCCGGAGCGGTTCGAGAACCGTCCCGTCGAGATCAGCACGGACGTGTACTCGCTCGCCTGCGTCCTGTTCGAGTGCCTGACCGGTACCCGGCCGTTCGCCCGCGAGGACCTGCCGTCGCTGATGTTCGCGCACCTCAACCTGGAACCGCCGGCCGCCAGCTCGATCGCCCCCAACGTGCCCACCGCACTGGACGAGGTGATCCGGAAGGGCATGGCGAAGGCGCCCGCGGACCGCTACGCGAGTGCAGGCGAGCTCGCCGCTGCGGCTGCGGACGCGCTGGTCCCCGCTGCGCCCGTCCTCGCGACGATGCCGGCCGCGACCGAGCCCGCCATCGCCAACGGCGTCGGAACCCTCACGGTGCCGCCGGTGCTGGCCGAGGCGACCGAGCAGCACCCGGACGTCGAGGCCACCGAGCACCTCACCCATCCGACCGTCGCCGCGCGTCCGTGGGCGTCCGCGCCGCCCGTCCAGCACGGGCCGTCGAGAACGGAGCCACCGCCGACCGAGCCACCCACCGAGCCGCCCACCGAGGCACCGACCGTCGCGCACGGCGACGCGGCGGGCCGCCGGCCACGGTCGTGGCGCCGGCCGGTCGCGATCCTGCTCTCGGTGCTCCTCACGGCGGCGCTCGGTGCCACGGTCGCGATCGTCGCGATCCGGTTCCTGGCACCGACCGAGGAGTCCCCGCTCGCCGGCGCGCCGGGGGTCGTCCCGTTCGAGGGCAAGGCGGTGAACCCGGGCACGGCGAAGCTCCCGATCGGCAACGCGGTGGCCCAGCCGACGGTCAACACCACCGTCCCGGTCGGCTCCACCCCCGGGTACATGGAGATCGCGCCCAACGGGAAGTACGCCCTGATCGCGAGCCGCGCCGCCGGCGTCCTGACCGTCTTCGACACCACCCGCAACACCGTCACCGGGACGGTCCCGGTCCCGCAGGGCACCGGCGGCCCGCAGTTCGTCTCGTTCTCCCCGGACGGCTCCCGCGCCTACGCCAGCATCTTCACCCAGGACCGCTCGGTGAACGTCGTCGGCGTGCTGGACACGGCGGCGATGACGTGGGTGACGACCGTGCCGGTCGGCGTGCGACCGTTCGCCCTGGAGGTGACCCCGGACGGCAAGCGGGTCTACGTGCCCAACCACGACTCCGGTTCCATCACCGTGATCGACACCGCGTCGAACACCGTCGTGAACACGATCAAGGTGGAACCGAACCCGCACTGGGTGGCCATCAGCAGGGACGGCACCCGGCTCTACGCCGCGAACCACGAGGCGGGCCTGGTGACCACGATCGAGCTGCCCAGCGAGCGCGTGCTCTCCACGACGAAGGTCGGGACGAGCCCGCACAGCATCGTCGCCCACCCCAGCCAGTTCGCTGTGATCAACGTCAACTACGACAGCAACACGGTGACGGTGATCGACACGACGTCCGGCGCCGTCATCGCGACCGTCCCCACCGGCAACCACCCGCAGGACATCACGCTGTCGGCCGACGGCAAGTACGCCTACCTCGCCGACGTCGACGACAACGCGATCCAGGTCTTCGACACCAGGACGTACGAGATCAAGGGCTCCGTGCCGGTCGGGCAGAGCCCGACCAGCATCGCGGTGTCGCGGGACGGCCGGAAGGGCTACGTCACCAACCTCGCGGACGGCACGGTGACCGTGCTCAACCTGGCGAGCACCGCGTAGCACGCGCACCCCCTGCTCCCGGAGGTACCGTGGATCAGGAGGTACCAACGCATGACACGACCGACCCCGGGCCACCGCTACGGCCCGTACGTCGACGGCCCTGATCCCCTCGCTCCTCCGGTCGACCTGCGCGCTGCGCTCGACGAGATCGGCCGCGACGTCATGGAGGGCTCGTCGCCGCGCACGGCCCTGCAGGAGCTGATGCGCCGCGGCATGGAAGGCCGCCAGGGCCTCGACGAGCTCACCCGCCGCGTGTGGGAGCAGCGCCGCAGGCTGCAGCGCGAGAACCGCCTCGACGGCACGTTGGAGGAGGTCCGCGAACTGCTGCGGCAGGCCCTCGAAGCAGAGCGCGACACCCTCGCCCGCGACGACGGCGACGACGCCCGGTTCCGGGAGATGCAGCTCGACGCGCTGCCGTCCGACACCGGTGGCGCGGTGCGCGAGCTGAACGAGTACGACTTCCGCTCCCCGCAGGCACAGGACGCCTACGACAGGATCCGCGACCTGCTCGGCCGGGAGCTGCTCGACCAGCGGTTCCAGGGCATGAAGCAGGCGATGGAGGGCGCGACGCCCGAGGACATCGAGCGCATCCGCGAGATGCTCGACGACCTCAACCAGCTGCTGGCGAACCACGCGGCCGGACAGGACACCGCCGAGCAGTTCGCGGAGTTCATGCAGCAGCACGGCGAGTTCTTCCCGGAGAACCCGCAGAACACCGAGGAGCTCATCGACCTGCTGGCCGCCCGCGCGGCGGCGGCGCAGCGCATGCTGAACTCGCTGTCCGCGGAGCAGCGGGCCGAGCTGATGGAGCTGGCGCAGCAGGCGTTCGGTGATCCCCGGCTCGCGCAGTCACTGGCCCAGCTCGACGCCCAGCTGCAGGGGCTGCGCCCCGGCGAGGACTGGGACGGGGAGGGCCGCTTCCGCGGCGAGAACCCGATGGGCATGGGCGAGGCCGCCCGCGCCATGGAGCAGCTCGGACAGCTCGACGCGCTGGCCGAGCAGCTGTCGCAGAGCTACCCCGGCGCGACGCTGGAGGACATCGACCTCGACGCCGTCGCCCGCCACCTGGGCGACGAGGGCCGGGTGGAGGTGCAGGCCCTCACCGAGCTGCAGCGCGAGCTGGAGCGGCAGGGCCTGTTCGAGCGGGCGCCCGACGGGTCGCTGCAGCTGTCGCCGAAGGCGCTGCGCCGGCTCGGCGAGTCGGTGCTGCGCGACGTCGTCGACCGCATCGGCGGGCGCCGCGGCGAGCGCGAGAACCGCCGCTCCGGGGCAGCCGGGGAGGCGACCGGGGCGACCCGGCCGTGGGCGTTCGGCGACACCGAGGCGTGGAACGTGCCGCGCACCCTGCTCAACGCGCAGCTACGACGGGCCGGCGGCGACTCCCGCAACCTCGACGTCACCGACGTCGAGATCGTCGAGACCGAGACCCGGCACCGGGCCGCGGTGGCGCTGTGCGTCGACACGTCGTGGTCGATGGTGCAGGACGGCCGCTGGGTGCCGATGAAGCGGACGGCGCTCGCGCTGCACCAGCTCATCTCGACCCGGTTCCGCGGCGACGACCTCAAGCTCGTCACGTTCGGGCGGCACGCGAAGTCCGTCGAGCTGGGGGAGCTGGTCGGGCTGGAAGGGGTGTGGGAGCAGGGCACGAACCTGCACCACGCGCTGCTGCTGGCGGGGCAGCACCTGCGGCGCAACCCGGACGCGCAGCCCGTCGTGCTCGTCGTGACGGACGGGGAGCCCACCGCCCACCTCGAACGCGACGGGCACGCCGTGTTCGACTGGCCGATGAGCCAGGAGACCCTGCACGCCACCGTGGCCGAGCTGGACCGGCTCACCGGGCTGAAGGCGTCGTTCACGTTCTTCGTGCTCGGCGACGACCCCCGCCTGGCCGAGTTCATGGACGGCATCGCCCGCCGCTGCGGCGGCCGGGTGGTCGCCCCGACGCTGGACGGGCTGGGCGCGGAGGTGGTGGCGGACTACCTCCGCACCCGCCGCTGACGACGTCACACAGCGCGTGGCCGCCTCACACAGGTTCGGCGATGTGTGAGGCGGCCGTGCGCTGTGTGAGGTCGCCGGACGGCGGGGCACTCCGGCGGATGCGGCCCCACGGCTTCACCACCGACAGGATCGTCGCGGCCAGCAGCGCGGTGGGTGCCACGACGGCCGGGTACACCAGGTCGGCGACGGTCTCCGGCACCGGCACGGTTCCCGCGGCCAGCGCCGTCCCGTACGCCGCGACGTCGGGCAGCATCGGGGCCAGGACGAAGCACACCATCAGAACGAGCACGAGAGTGATCCCGAGCTTCGCCGCGACCCACCAGTGCGTGACCAGCCCCCAGCGCGTCCCCACGCCCAGCACCAGGCCGGTGACGAGCGCGGCGAGGCTCGCGACGACCAGCGGCCAGCCGAGGAACGTGCCGAGCGCCTGGTAGGCGAGCGCGACGGTGCCGCGGTCGCCGGCGTAGATGCCGGTGAACACGAGGATCGTCTTGGCCGCGTCGAGCCCGATCCACGCGGCACTCGACACCACGTGCGCGACGACGGCGGCCTTGCGGGCCCTGGGCTGCAGCTTCATGGGAAGGATCCTGCGGCCGCCGCCGTAGTCGCACATCCGCCCGGGGTCGACACCGCGCATACGCCCTCGGCGGTAGCCCCGAGGTCGTCAGGCCGCCGCGCGCGAGCCCGCCGGCCGTCGCCGCAGCGCCGGGTCGACCAGCGGCTGCGGCTGCCATGCCCCGTCGGCGCGGTAGGCGTCGGTGCCGGGCGGGACGATCGCGTCGATGCGGTCCAGGACGTCGTCGTCGAGCTCCAGCTCGGCGCCGGACAGCAGGCCGTCGAGCTGCTCCATCGTGCGCGGCCCGATGATCACCGACGTCACGGCCGGGTGCGCGGCCGCGAAGGCGACGGCGAGCTGCGGCAGCGTGACGCCGAGCTCGTCGGCGATCTTCGCGAGCTGCTCGACGAGCTCCAGCTTCGCCGCGTTCTCGGGAAGCGCCGGATCGAACCGGAACGGGGTGATGGCGGCTCGCCCGCTGGTCATGTCGATCTCGCGGCCCTTGCGGATCTTGCCGGACAGGTAGCCGGAGGCGAGCGGGCTCCATGTCAGCACGCCCATGCCCAGCTGCTGGCACACCGGCAGCAGCTCGCGCTCGATGCCGCGCGCGAGCAGCGAGTACGGCGGCTGCTCGGAGCGGAACCGCATGAGCCCGCGGTCGAGGGCCACGTGGTGGGCCGCCACCACCTGCGACGGCGGGAACGACGAGCAGCCGAACGCGCGGATCTTGCCCTGCTGCACGAGGTCGGTGAGCGCCGACAGGGTCTCCTCGACGTCGGTGCGGTGGTCGGGCCGGTGCACCTGGTAGAGGTCGATCCAGTCGGTGCCGAGCCGGCGCAGGCTCGCCTCCACGGCCTGGACGATCCAACGGCGTGAGTTGCCGCCGCGGTTCGGGCCCTCCTGGCCGTGCGGCGCGAAGTGGAACTTGGTGGCCAGCACGACGTCGTCACGACGACCGGCGAGCGCCTTCCCGGTGATCACCTCGGACTCGCCGATCGAGTACATGTCGGCCGTGTCGACGAAGCTGACGCCGCGGTCGAGCGCGGCGTGCACGATCTTCACGCAGTCGTCGTGGTCGGCGTTGCCGACGAAACCGAACATCATCGTGCCGAGGCAGTGGACGCTGACCTCGAACCCGGTACCCCCCAGGACGCGGTATCTCATGGGCGCGGACGCTAGGGTTTCGAGCGCGCTCGAACGCAAGCCTCAGCCCGCGAGCGGGACCGCGTCCACGACCCGACCCGCCCGATGCACCTCGCGCACCCGCAGCTCGGCGTCAAGCACGACGAGGTCGGCCCGCGCACCCGGTTCCAGCGCGCCGACCTCGCCGGCGAGGCCCAGCGCGCGTGCGGGTGTGGTGGCCGTCATCGCGACCGCCCGCAGCAACGCGTCGGCCCGCGGCACCTCGGCGTGCGCCACGATCAGGGCGAACAGGTCGGCGGTGGTGGCCGTGCTGCCGGCGATGGGGCCGGGGCCGTCCGCGCCGGCGACACGTGCCACCCGGTCCGCGACGGTCACCCGCAGCGCGCCGAGGTGGTAGTCGCCGTCCGGCATGCCGGCGGCCGCCATCGCGTCGGTGACGGCGGCGACGCGATCCGCGCCGGCGGCGGCCAGCACGTGCGTCCACAGCGCCGGGTGGACGTGCAGCCCGTCCGTGACGAGCTCCACCACGACACGCGGGTCCTCCATCAGCGCGATCGCCGGCCCGGGCTCGCGGTGGTGCACCGGCGCCATCGCGTTGAACAGGTGGGTGCCCACCCGCGCGCCGGCGGCGATCGCCTTGCGGGTCAGCGCGTAGCTGGCGTCCGTGTGCCCGACGGCGGCGACGACGCCCGCTTCGGCGATCTGCCGGATCGCGGCCAGCCCGCCGGCCCGTTCGGGGGCGAGGGTGACCATCCGCACGACGCCCGAGGCGAGCAGTGGGGCCAGCTCGGCCGGGTCCGGGTCCCGCAGCTGCGCCGGGTCGTGCGCGCCGCACCGGGCCGCAGCCAGCCACGGACCCTCCAGGTGCACCCCGGCCAGCTCACCGTCGGCGACGAGCTCGGCGAGCGCCGCGACGTCGCGCCGCAGCTCCGCCGGACCCGCTGCCACCAGGCTCGCGACCGTCGTCGTGGTGCCGTGCGCGCGGTGGAACCGGACGGCGCGCAGCGCCTCGGCCGTATCCCCGCCGGTGAACGCGGCCCCCGCCCCGCCGTGGACGTGCTGGTCGACGAACCCCGGTACGAGCACGGCGTCGGCGCCGAGGTCGCGACGTTCGTCGGCAGCCGGCGGCGCGTCGTGGCCGACGGCCGTGATGCGGTCGCCGTCGACGGCGACCCAGCCGGGTGCCGCGGTCCCGGCCGCCACCACGGTGCCGGCGGTGAGGAGCGTGGTCACAGGGTTTCCGTGATCTTCCGCAGGCCGCGCGGCGCGTCCGGGTCGCCTCCTCGGTCGACGGCGACGTGCCGCGCGAGCTGCTGCAACGGCAGGATCTCCAGGATCGGCGACAGCCGCTCCGGCACCCCGGGCGGCAGCGCGATGCCGGTCGCCGCGGCGGCCACCGCGTCGGCTCGCCCGAACGCGCAGACGTCGGCGTCCAGCTCACGCAGGCGCGCCAGCGTCGCCCCCATCGCGTCCCCGCCGATCCCTTCCGCCACCACTGCCAGCACCGGCACCTGCGGCTCGACCAGCGCCAGCGGGCCGTGCAGCAGGTCGGCGCCGGAGAACGCCTGCGCGGAGACGTAGGCCGTCTCCATCAGCTTCAGTGCGGCTTCCCGCGCGGTCGCGTAGGAGTAGCCGCGGCCGGTCGTGAGCAGCCGCTGCGCGAACCGGTAGCGGACGGCGAGCGCGGCGATCTCCGCGTCCCGGGCGACGAGGGCCGCGCCGAGATCGGGCAGCGACGCGACGGAGCCGTCGGGATTGCCCCGCACCGCCATCAGCAGCTCGTGCAGCGCCAGCAGCTGCGCCGTGTACGACTTGGTGGCGGCCACCGCCCGTTCGGCGCCGGCCAGGACGTCGACGTGGTGGTGCGCGGCGGCGGCCAGCGCCGACGCGGCGTTGTTGGTGACGGCGACGGTGAGCGCGCCACCCGCGCGCCCGACCTCGAGGCAGCGGACGAGGTCCGGGGACCCGCCGGACTGGCTGACCCCGATCATGAGCACGTCGCGCAGGTCGGGCTGCGCGCCGTACGCCGTCATCGTCGACGGGGAGACGAGGCCGGCGGGCAGCCGCAGCTCGATCTCGACCAGGTACTTCGCGTAGAGCGCCGCGTGGTCGCTCGTCCCGCGGGCCACCAGCAGCACCATGCGCGGCTGCTGCGCGCGGATCGCCGCGACGGCGGCGGCGAGACCCGCGTCGGCGCCGTCGGCCAGGAACCGCCGCCAGACGTCGGGCTGCTCGGCGATCTCGGCGGCCATGAGCACGCCGGCCCGCCGCTCCCCGGTCGGTGTGTCGATCTGGGCCGTCACGATGCCACCCCCGCGGCGAGTTGTTCGGCCAGCCGCACCGCGCCGTGCACGGGTGCCGCTGTGAGGACGTCGACGGCGACGCCGGGCAGGCGGCGACGCACGGCGGCGACCAGCGCCGGTCGGTGCGTCGCGAACCCGCCGGCCACGACGACCGGGCCGGTGATGCCGAGCCGGTCGAGCACCTGCCCGGCGAGCGTGGCCAGCGCGGCGGCGGCGTCATCCATGATCCGGGCGGCCGCGGCGTCACCGCGGTCCGCGAGCTCCGCCACCACCCCGGCGCGGCGCGCCCAGTACCGCTTGTCCGCAGTGCGGTAGACGTGGTCGACGAGCAGCTCGCGCCCGGCGATGCCGCAGTCGGTGACCAGCGCCGCGGTCAGCGTGTCGACCGGCTCGCCGCGGTCCATGGCGTGCAGCGCGTGCCGGACGGCGTCCAGCGCGACCTGGTAGCCGCTGCCCTCGTCGCCGAGCAGGTGGCCCCAGCCGCCCGCCCGGGCGTGCCGCCCGTCCGGGCCGGCACCCCACGCGACCGATCCCGTCCCGCTGATCAGGGCCACGCCGGTGACCCGGTCGGCGGCGGCGAGGATGAGGCGGGCGTCGTGGACGACCTCGACCCGCGCCCCGGGCACGTGCGCGGCGATGAGGTCGCGCACGATCCCCTCGGTGACGGGGGAGTCGGCGCCGGCCGCGCCGGCGCACACCGCCTCGACCTCGTCGACACCGACGGCCGCGAGCACCTCGCCCAGCCGGAGCCCGGCCGTCTCCGGGCCGACGGCCGCGATGTTGGCGCTGGCTCCGTCGGCCTCGGCCACGACGACGCCGTCGACGCTGCGCACGGCGCGGGTGGTGGACCCGCCCACGTCGAGCCCGATCACCGCGGCCATCGCACCTCCGGGCTAGATGTTTGGTCTAATTCGAGTTGCAGTGTACGCATCCGTCAAGCCGCTCGGGGCACACTGTGCCCATGGTCGCCGACCACCCCGTCACCTGCGCGCAGTGCCCCGCCGAGCGCCGTCCGGACGACCCGGCCGCGCTCGCCTGGGCCTGCACGCGCGACGGGGCCGGGCCGGCGCAGACGACCACCTGGCTCTGCCCGGACTGCGCCCGCCACCACGTCCGCGACATCGAGGCGCGACTGGACCGGGAATGGTGGGAGCAGCCACGACGTAAGTTGTGAGCATGCAGACCTGGGCAGCCGCCGATCTCCCCGCACTGGCCGGCGAAGGGCCGCCGTTGCGGCTCTACGACCGCGCGACCGACCGCATCCGGCCCACGGCGCCCGGCGCCACGGCCACGATGTACGTCTGCGGCATCACGCCCTACGACGCCACCCACCTCGGCCACGCCGCGACCTACCTGGCGTTCGACCTGGTCAACCGGGTGTGGCGGGATCTCGGCCACGACGTCCACTACGTGCAGAACGTCACCGACATCGACGACCCGCTGCTCGAGCGCGCGGCCCGCGACCAGGACGACTGGGTCGTGCTCGGCATGCGCGAGACCGCGCTGTTCCGGGAGGACATGGTCGCGCTGCGGGTGCTGCCTCCGCGGCACTACATCGGCGCCGTCGAGGCCATGGGGGAGATCGCCGAGCTCGTCGGCAAGCTGCTGGCCGGCGGTTCGGCCTACCGCGTCGACGACCCCGATTACCCCGACGTCTACTTCGACATCACCGCCACCGGGCAGTTCGGCTACGAGTCCAACTACGACGAGGCGACGATGCTGCGGCTCGCCGCCGAGCGCGGGGGAGACCCGGAGCGCCCGGGCAAGCGTCACCCGCTCGACCCGCTGCTGTGGCGCATGGCCCGCGAGGGCGAGCCGTCGTGGGAGTCGGAGCTGGGCACCGGCCGCCCCGGCTGGCACGTGGAGTGCGCGGCGATCGCCCTGAACCGCCTCGGCCAGCAGATCGACCTCAACGGGGGCGGCTCCGACCTGATCTTCCCCCACCACGAGTGCGGCGCCGCGCACGCCGAGGCGTTCACCGGCGTCGCGCCGTTCGCGCGGCACTACACGCACGCCGGCATGATCGGCCTCGACGGCGAGAAGATGTCGAAGTCGCGCGGCAACCTGGTGTTCGTCTCGCGGCTGCGCGCCGACGGCGTGGACCCCAACGCGATCCGCGCAGCGCTGCTGGCCGGGCACTACCGCAGCGACCGGGAGTGGACCCCGGCCCTGCTCGCCGAGGCCGAGCAGCGGCTCGCCCGCTGGCGGGAGGCCGTGGCGCTGGCCACCGGCCCCGCCGCCGACGACGTCGTGCAGCGGCTGCGCACGCACCTCGCCGACGATCTCGACACCCCGTCCGCGCTGGCGGCCGTCGACGCGTGGGCGGCGACGGCGCTGGAGCGGCGCGGCACCGACGCGACGGCGCCGGCGACGGTGCGCGCCGCGGTGGACGCTCTGCTCGGGATCGCGCTGTAGGTCAGTCGGGCGGCTCGGGGGCCGACGTGTCCTCGGTGACGTCCTCGTTCTCCGGCTCCAGGTCCACCTCCCGTTCGGGGTCCGGGGGCGGGATGTCGAGATCGAGGTCGGGAGAGCCGGGCGGGCGCGGCGGGTCCGGGTCGAGCGGGTGCCGCTGGTCGAGGTGATCCGGTTCGCTCATGCAGGCCCTGTACCCGTTCTGGTTGGCTTCTCCCATGGCGCGCAACGTGCTCGGCGGCGAGCTGCAGAGCTACTCGACCGATCCGCTGACCGGCTTCTACCGCACCGGCTGCTGCGACACCGGCGCCGAGGACGTCGGCGTGCACACGGTGTGCGCGCAGATGACCGCCGAGTTCCTCGCGTTCTCGGCCGAGCACGGCAACGACCTCTCCACGCCGCGCCCCGAGTTCGGGTTCGCCGGTCTGGAGCCGGGGGACCGGTGGTGCGTGTGCGCGGACCGCTGGGTGGAGGCGTTCGAGGCCGGGGCCGCGCCGCCCGTGGTGCTGGAGGCGACGCACGCGAGCATGCTCGACTGGGTGGACCTCGCCGACCTGCGCCGGCACGCGCAGCAGTGACCGCATGATCAGCGTCGAGCTGGCCGCCCGGTTGAAGGCGGCCGGCCTGGAGTGGGCGCCTGCGGCGGGCGACCGGTTCGTCGTCGCCGACCGCGACATGGACGCCGACGTCTTCGTGGTGTCGGAGCTGACCATCGAGGTGCACGAGTCGCCCACCGGCCCGTTGATCCGCTTCAACGGCACCACCGAGTGGGCGCTGGACTCCCTGGAGCTCGACGACGCGCTGTGGCTGCCGCACGAGGCGCAGCTGCGGGAGGCGCTCGGTCCGGCGTTCCGCGCCCTGGAGCCGGTGGGCGACGGGATGGCGGTGACGATCGACCGCGGCGTGGGGACGGAACGACACGTGGACACCGACGCGGAACGCGCCTACGCCCGCGCCCTGCTGGCGGTCCTGTCCGGCTGAGGAACGCGTCGAGAACGACGTTGCGGTGAATTCGAATCGATTCAGTTCGCCGTAACGTCGTTCTCGACGCGGGGGCCGGGCCGGGGGCCGCCGCGGGGCAGCGCCAGCGGGACGACCGCGGCGATGGCGGCGGCCGGGACGACGAACGCCAGCAGCGGCTCGGCGTGGTAGATCGGCGTGACGGCGACGGGGGCCAGCGAGCTGCCGCCGAACCGCACGGCCTGCACCACGGACATGGCGCCGCTCGCGTTCTCCCGGCCGGGGGCGAGCGCGAGCGCGTTCACGCCGACGAGCACGAGCTGGCTCGCCAGCCCGCCGAACGCCCAGATCGCCGCGACCGCCCACACCGCGGGGGCGAGCCCGGCTCCGAGCACGACGAGCGCTCCCAGGCCGGCCCCGATGAGCACGGTGCGGCGGGCGCCGATCCGGTCGACGGCGCCGCCGACCAGCCGCGCGGAGAGCAGCCCGGCGATGCCGAGCCCGGTCAGGACCAGCCCGCGCTGCCCGGCCGGCACGGCGAACACCTCCTCCAGGCGCAGCGCGACCAGGAACGCCAGTCCCGCCAGCAACCCCCAGCCGACTGCGGCGACCAGCCCGATGCGCAGCACGTCCGGTCGCAGCGCGGAGCCCAGCGCCGACCGCAAGGCGGTGCGCGGTGCCGGCGTGCCGGACGGGATGGCGATCGCGGCGAGCAGCGCCGCCACCACGGCCACCCCGACGAACGCCTGCCGCCAGTCGACCTCCGCGGCGAGCCCGCCCAGCAGCGGCGCGGAGGTCTGTCCGGCGGCCTGCAGCGACCCGAACCAGCCCAGCGCGCGCCCGAGCCGGCCGGGCGCGGCGAGGCCGGCCAGCGTGGTCAGCAGGAGCGGGGTGGTGAACGCGTTCGCCACGCCCTGCAGCGCGCGGGTCGCCAGGAACAGCTCGAACGTCGGCGCGACGACCGCCGCCACGGACGCCACGACGTAGAGCAGGTAGGCACCCACCACCGTGCGCCGCCGGCCCCACCGCTCGCCCAGCGTGCCCGAGACCAGCATCAACGCCGCGAACGGCAGCAGGTAGGCCGTGACCGACGCCGCCGCAGTGGCAGCGCTGACGCGAAAGGTCGCACCCAGCTCCGGCAGCATCGCGACGGTGACCCCGCCGCCGAACGGCCCGAGGAACGCGCCGGCGTAGATGCCCGCCCCGGCCAGCCGGGAGCGGAGCGGACCGGTGCTCAGCTGCCCGCGCCGCCCGTGCCGCGCCGGCGCAGGTAGCGCTCGAAGTCGGCGGCGATGGCGTCGCCGTCGGCCTCGGGCAGGACGTCGGCCTCGGCCTCGGCCTGCTCCTCGAGCTGGCGGACGTACTCGCGCACCTCGTCGTCGGCCTCGGCCATCTCCGAGACGGTGCGCTCCCACTCCTCGGCCTGCTCCGGCAGCGTGCCCAGCGGGACCTCGACGTCGAGCTGCTCCTCGAGCACCTGCAGCAGCGCGACCGCGGCCTTGGGCACCCGGGCCTGTGACACGTAGTGCGGCACCGACGCCCAGAACGACACCGCCGGCACACCCGCCTCGACGCACGCGTTCTGCAGCACCCCGACGATGCCGGTGGGGCCCTCGTAGCTCGACGGCTCCACGCGCAGCCGGCCGGCCGACGAACGGTCGAACGAGACCCCCGTGATGGCGGTGGGCCGGGTGTGCGGGATGTCGGTGAGCAGCGCCCCCAGCGTGATGACCTTCGTCACACCCAGCCGCTCGACCCAGCCGAGCAGCTCGCGGCAGAACGCCTTCCAGCGCAGGTTCGGCTCGATGCCGTTGACGAGGACGACGTGGCGACCGGTGCCCGGGATCTCGGCGACCGACAGCCGCGTGGTCTGCCACTCGATGCGCCGGGTGACCCCGCCGGAGAGCCGCACGTGCGGGCGGGTGACCTGGAAGTCGTAGTACTCCTCGGGGTCGATGCTGCCCAGCGCAGTGGCGTCCCAGGTCAGCTCCAGGTGCTCGACGGCGGTGCTCGCGGCCTCGCCGGCGTCGTTCCAGCCCTCGAAGGCGGCAACCAGCACCGGATCGACGAGACGGGGCAGCTCGCCCCCGGCTCCCGGGGTCTCCGGATCGCGGTCGGTCATCCGTCAAGCCTACGGCCGACGGGCCCGCATGCGCCGTCCGGTCGGTGCGTGTCCGGTGGCGGCGGCCCCGCGCGAAGGTCGCTACCATCGACGGCGCGGTCGAGAGGCGCTGCAACGGGTGCTCCGGTCACCCGCCACGCTCGATCGTGGTTCCACCCAGAACAAGGGCGCCTCCCACGACGACCGCGGGAGGCTCTGGCATGGGGGATGCAGGCAAGGATCTTCGCGAGCTGCTCGGACGGCGGATCGCGGTGCTTGACGGTGCCTGGGGCACCATGCTCCAGGGCGCCGGCCTCTCGCCGGCCGACTACCGCAACGCGGCTCTCGCGGACCACCCGCACGACGTCGCCGGCGACCCGGACCTGCTCAACATCACCCGCCCGGACCTGATCCTGGACGTGCACCGGCAGTACCTGAACGCCGGCGCCGACATCACCACGACCAACACGTTCACCGCGACGGGCATCGCGCAGGCCGACTACGGCCTGCAGCACCTCGTGGGCGACATGAACGTCCGCGCCGCCCAGCTGGCCCGCCAGGCCGCCGACGAGGTCGCCGCGCAGACCGGCGTCCAGCGGTTCGTCGCCGGTTCGGTCGGGCCGCTCAACGTCACGCTGTCGCTGTCGCCGAAGGTCGACGACCCGGCGTTCCGGCGGGTCACCTTCGACCAGGTCCGCGACACCTACGCCGAGCAGATCGCCGCGCTCGCGGAGGGCGGGGTCGACCTGCTGCTGTGCGAGACGATCTTCGACACGCTCAACGTCAAGGCGGCGGTGTCGGCGGCCCGCGAGGTGGCGCCGCACCTGCCGCTGTGGATCTCGGTGACGATCGTCGACCTGTCGGGGCGCACCCTGTCCGGGCAGACGGTCGAGGCGTTCTGGAACGCGGTCGAGCACGCCGACCCGCTGGTCGTGGGCGTCAACTGCTCGCTGGGCGCTGTTGAGATGCGTCCGCACGTCGCCGACCTCGCGCGGTTTGCCAGCACGTTCACCGCGAGCCACCCCAACGCCGGGCTGCCCAACGCCTTCGGCGGCTACGACGAGACCCCCGAGCAGACGGCGGCCCTGCTGCAGGAGTTCGCGGGTGACGGGCTGGTCAACATCGTCGGCGGCTGCTGCGGCACCACCCCCGCGCACATCGCGAAGATCGCCGAGGCCGTGCAGGGCATGGCGCCGCGCGCGGTGCCCCAGGAGCCCCGCGTTACCCGCTTCTCCGGGCTGGAGCCCTTCGCGATCGGCCCCGACACCGGCTTCGTCATGATCGGCGAGCGGACCAACGTCACCGGCTCGAAGCGGTTCCGCACGCTGATCGAGTCCGGCGACTTCCAGGCGGCGGCCGACGTCGCGCTAGAGCAGGTGCGCGGCGGCGCCAACATGCTCGACGTCAACATGGACGCCGACCTGCTCGACAGCGAGCGGGCGATGACCACGTTCCTCAACCTGATCGCGACCGAGCCCGAGATCGCCCGGATCCCGATCATGGTCGACAGCTCCAAGTGGAGCGTGCTCGAGGCCGGCCTGAAGTGCGTCCAGGGCAAGGGCGTGGTCAACTCCATCAGCCTCAAGGAGGGCGAGGAGGTCTTCCTGGAGCACGCCAGGAGGATCCGCGACTTCGGCGCGGGTGCGGTCGTCATGGCGTTCGACGAGACCGGGCAGGCCGACACCACCGACCGCAAGGTGGAGATCTGCGGCCGCGCCTACGACCTGCTCACCGGCATCGGGTTCCCCGCAGAGGACATCATCTTCGACCCGAACGTGCTCGCGATCGCCACCGGCATCGAGGAGCACAACGGCTACGGCAAGGCGTTCCTCGACGCGCTGCCGCGGATCAAGGAACGCTGCCCCGGCGTCCGGATCAGCGGCGGCATCTCGAACCTGTCGTTCTCCTTCCGCGGCAACGACGTCGTCCGCGAGGCCATCCACTCGGCGTTCCTGTTCCACGCCATCCCGCTCGGGCTCGACATGGGCATCGTCAACGCCGGCCAGCTCGCGGTGTACGAGGACATCCCGAAGGACCTGCTGGAGCTGGTCGAGGACGTCCTGTTCGACCGCCGCCCCGACGCCACCGACCGGCTCGTCACGCACGCCGGCACCGTCGCGGGCAAGGCGACCGAGCGCGTCGTCGACCTGACGTGGCGCGAGGGCAGCGTGGGGGAGCGGCTCTCGCACGCACTCGTGCACGGCATCGTCGACTTCATCGAGGACGACACCGAGGAGGCCCGCCAGCAGGCCGAGCGGCCCCTGGAGGTCATCGAGGGTCCGCTGATGGACGGCATGAAGGTCGTCGGCGACCTGTTCGGCTCCGGCCGGATGTTCCTGCCGCAGGTGGTGAAGAGCGCGCGCGTGATGAAGCGCGCGGTGGCCTACCTGGAGCCGTTCATGGAGGCGGAGAAGCAGGCCGGCATCGCGGCCGGTGACACCCCGCGCGGCAACGGCAAGGTCGTGCTGGCCACCGTCAAGGGCGACGTGCACGACATCGGCAAGAACATCGTCGGCGTGGTGCTGGGCTGCAACAACTACGAGGTCATCGACCTGGGCGTGATGGTGCCGGCCGGCAAGATCCTCGACACCGCCATCGCCGAGGGCGCCGACGTCGTCGGGCTGTCCGGGCTGATCACCCCGTCGCTGGACGAGATGGTGTCCGTCGCGGCGGAGATGCAGCGCCGCGGCATGGAGCTGCCCCTGCTCATCGGCGGTGCCACCACCTCCCGCCAGCACACGGCGGTGCGGATCGCGCCGGCCTACGACAGGACCACCGTCCACGTCCTCGACGCCTCCCGCGTCACCGGCGTGGTGTCGGCGCTGCTCGACCGCGACCGCGCCGGCACGCTGGACGAGGACAACCGCAAGGAGCAGCAGCGGCTGCGCGAGGAGCACGAGAAGCGCCACGCCGCCCCGATGCTGACGATCGAGCAGGCCCGCGCCAACGCCGAGCGGGTCCCGTTCGACGAGCTGCCGGTCCCGCCGTTCACGGGCGTGCAGGACGTCGAGCCGTCGATCAGCGAGCTGCGCGAGATGATCGACTGGACGTTCTTCTTCCTGGCCTGGGAGCTGAAGGGCAAGTACCCGAAGATCCTCGACAACCCCGTCGCCCAGGAGCTGTTCGACGACGCGCAGCAGATGCTGGACGAGATCGTCGCCGCCGGTTCGCTGCGGGCCCGCGGGGTCTACGGGTTCTGGCCTGCGCACAGCGAGGGCGACGACATCGTCGTCGAGGACCTGCGGTTCCCGATGCTGCGCCAGCAGACCGCGAAGCCCGACGGGCGGCCCAACCGCTGCCTCGCCGACTACGTCGCCCCGGACGGCGACCACCTCGGCGGGTTCGCCGTGTCGATCCAGGGCGCCGAGGAGCTGGCCGCCCGGTACGAGGCCGAGCACGACGACTACCGGTCGATCATGGTGAAGGCGCTCGCCGACCGGCTCGCCGAGGCGTTCGCCGAGTGGGTGCACCTGCGGGCCCGTCGCGAGTGGTTCGAGCCCGACGCCCGGCCGGAGCTCGCCGACCTGCACGCGGAGCGCTTCCGCGGCATCCGGCCCGCGTTCGGCTACCCGGCGAGCCCGGAGCACACCGAGAAGCGCGAGCTGTTCGAGCTGCTCGGCGCGGAGAAGGTGGGCGTAGGGCTGACGGAGTCGTTCGCCATGACCCCGGCCGCCGCGGTGAGCGGGCTGATCTTCGCCCACCCCGACTCCCGCTACTTCACCGTCGGGCGGATCGGTCGCGACCAGGTCGAGGACTACGCCCGCCGTCGCGGCACGTCGCTCGCCGAGATGGAGCGCTGGCTGCGACCCAACCTCGCCTACGAACCGGAGGCCTGATGCACGCGGCGCTCGACTCAGGGCCCGATCCAGGGCTCCCTGCGGCCGTCCTGTGGGACATGGACGGCACGCTCGTCGACTCGGAGAAGGTCTGGACGATCTCGTTGCACGACACAGCGCACCGGCTCGGCGGCGAGCTGTCGGCCGCAGCGCGCGAGGCGATGATCGGCTCCAACATGGCCCGCACGATGGACCTGCTCTACGCCGACCTGGGGCTCGACCCGGATCCCGCGCGGCAGGCGGAGACCGCCGGCTACCTGAGCGCGCGCACCGGTGAGCTGTTCGCGCAGGGCCTGGTCTGGCGACCCGGCGCGCGCGAGGCGCTCGAGGCCGTGCGGGCAGCCGGGTGGCCGATGGCGCTGGTGACCAACACCGAGCGCGTGCTCACCGAGTCGGCCCTCGACGTGATCGGGCGCGAGTTCTTCGACGCGACGGTCTGCGGCGACGAGGTGGCCCACGGCAAGCCGGAGCCGGACCCGTACGTCCGCGGCGCGGAACTGCTCGGGGTGTCGCCCGCGGACTGCCTGGCCGTCGAGGACTCGCCGACGGGCACGCTCGCCGCCGAGCGGGCCGGCGCGGCGGTGCTGGTGGTCCCCTGCGACACGACGGTCGACCCCGGGCCCGGCCGGGTGCTGCGGGAGACGCTCGCGGGTCTCACACCCGCGGACGTCCGGGCCGCGTTCGACATGGTCACCGCGGCTGTGCGCTGAGCCACTGCACCCCTACGATCACCCGCGTGGAGTACGACGAGCCCGACCTGGCGACGGAGCGGGCGCACAGTGCACGCGTCTACGACTACATGTTGGGTGGCAAGGACAACTACGCGGCCGATCGGGCGGCGGCCGAGGCGATCCTGCGGTTGTGGCCGGCGGTGCGGATCGCCGCCGTCGCCAACCGGTCGTTCATGCACCGGGCCGTCCGCTTCGTGGCCGAGCAGGGCGTCACGCAGTTCCTCGACATCGGCACCGGCATCCCGACCGAGCCGAACCTCCACCAGGTCGTGCAGTCGGTGAACCCGACCTGCCGCGTCGTGTACGTCGACAAGGACCCGCTCGTCCTCGCGCACGCGGCCGCGTTCATGCGGAGCGACCCCCGCGGCCGCACCGCCTACGTCCAGGCCGACCTGCGCGAACCGGCGGCGATCCTGAGCTCGCCCGATCTGCGCGACGTGCTGGACACGGATCGGCCGATCGGCCTGTCGATGATCGCGCTGCTGCACTTCGTCACCGACGACGACGAAGCCAGGGCGATCATCGCGAGCCTGACGGGTGCGCTGGCCCCCGGCAGTTTCCTGGTGCTCACCCACGGCACCGACGAGTTCGATCGGGAGCGCATGCAGGCACTCGCCGAGGTGTTCTCGGGCACGGGCTTCGACTACCGCTTCCGCGGCCTCGCGGACCTCACCGCCATGGTGGACGGCCTGGACGTCGTCGAGCCGGGCATCGTGCCGCTCCACACCTGGCGCCCCGACGGCCCGCGGGGCGAGGCCGCGGCCCGCGCCCTCGACCGGCGCGACGTCGCCGGCTACGGAGTGGTGGCCCGGAAGTCGTGAGTGGCCTGGTCGCACGGCGTGTCGTTGCCCACACCGATCCGTGCGGAGCCCGTCGGGACGTGCGACCGTTGGTCGGACGGCACGACCACTCCACGCGCGGGGTGAACGGCAGAAAGTCCTGGTCGCGCGAGCTCTGGTGCCACCCGGCGCACACCGGTGACCGGGTGCAGCACGAGCGGTGTGCCGTTTGGCCGTCCGGCACACCGCAGATGACACTGAGCCGGTGAGGAGGAACGCACAGTGAAGACGTTCGACGAGCTGTTCGCGGAGCTCACCGAGAAGGCGGCGCAGCGCCCGGCCGGCTCGGCCACCGTCGCAGCGCTCGACGCCGGCCTGCACGCACAGGGCAAGAAGGTGCTCGAGGAGGCCGGAGAGGTCTGGATCGCCGCCGAGCACGAGGACGACGCCGCGCTGGCCGAGGAGATCTCGCAGTTGCTGTACCGACTGCAGGTGCTCATGCTCGGCAGGGGCATCCGGCTCGAAGACGTGTACAAGTTCCTATAGGCCCGCTGACCGCACGTAATGCCAGGCACGACCGAGGAGAGAGCTCCGATGCTCCGCATCGCACTACCGAACAAGGGCACACTGGCCGAGCCGGCCGCGACAATGATGCGTGAGGCGGGCTACCGGCAGCGTTCGGACTCCCGCGATCTGAGCATGCTCGACGAGGAGAACGAGATCGAGTTCTTCTACCTGCGGCCGAAGGACATCGCCACCTACGTCGGATCCGGCGACCTGAACCTGGGCATCACGGGCGCCGACCTCATGGAGGAGTCCGGCAGCCAGGTGCGGCGGGTCATCGAGCTCGGCTTCGGGCAGTCGAAGTTCCGCTTCGCGGCCCCGCCGGACGCCAACAGCGGCCGGCCGTGGACGCTGCCCGAGCTCGAAGGGCGCAAGATCGCCACGTCCTACCCGCGGCTGGTGCGCGCGCACCTCGCGCGCAACCGGGTCCGGGCCGACATCATCAAGCTCGACGGCGCCGTCGAGATCTCGGTGCAGCTCGGGCTGGCCGACGCGGTCGCCGACGTCGTCTCCTCCGGGCGCACGCTCCGCCAGCACAACCTCGTCCCGTTCGGCGACCCGATCGCGGAGTCCGAGGCCACCCTGATCGAGCGCGAGCCGCGACCCGACCGGGAGGAGCTCCCCGCGGTCACGGCGGCGAAGCGGGTGTTCACCGCGCGCCTGCAGGGGGTCGTCTACGCCCGCCAGTACCTGATGGTCGACTACGACTGCCCGAAGGACGTGCTCGAGGACGCCAAGCGCATCACCCCCGGCATGCAGGCGCCCACGGTGGCGCCGCTGTCGGACGACGGCTGGTTCGGCGTGCGGTCCATGGTGCCCAAGCGCGTGGCCAACAAGGTGATGGACGACCTGGCCCGGCTCGGTGCACGCGCGATCCTGACCACGGAGATCCGCTCCTGCCGCGCGGTCGACGGCAGCGTCTTCTGAGCTGAGGCCCAGAGCGGTCAGCGCGGGCGCACCACCAGCGCCTGCGCGCCGTGGCCGACGGCCCCGGTCGTGTCGAACAGGGTGCTGACGGCGGTGCCCGCGCCGCTCGGCCCGATGTGGCTGCGGGCCTCGAGCCCCACCCACTCGCCGGTGTGCTCGCGGTGCAGGTGGATGCTCAGGTCGACGTTGGAGTAGAGCCACTCGCGCAGGTCGACCCGGCCGGAGATGCCGTTGCCGCAGTCGGCGACCGCGGCGACGCGCTGGGCGGCCGACGGCTCCTCGCCGTCCAGCAGCGGCAGCCGCTGCCGCGCCCACACCGCGCCGTCGCCCTGCTCGGCCCAGCCGCCCTTGACCCATCGCCACTCGACCGACTCCAGGAAGCCGGAGCGCCAGTGCGGCTCGAACTCGGCCTGCGCGGCGATCCCCTCGGGACCGGGCAGGAGCTGGACAGGCGGACCGGCGATCGGCGCCGACTCGGCGCGCACGGTGCGCCAGGCCCGCGCGCGCAGCACCGGCCGCCCGCCGGCGACCAGCTCGGCCGCGATCAGCTCCACGCCGCGTCCGCCGCGCTCGACCATGGCCCGCGCGGTGACCTCGCCGAGCGGCACCGGCCCCAGCACGTCGACGGCGAACCTGCTCAGCTGCAGCTCCGGGCGCGGCGCGCACCGCTCCACGGCGCGCATCACCAGCGCCGAGGGCGGCCCGGCGTGCTGGGCATCGGGCGACCACGGGCCGGTGGTGGCCGCGGTCGCGACGAACCGCTCGCCCTCCAGGCCGTCCAGGGGCAGGTAGTACGCGCCGGTCATGACGCCAGGATGACGGGCTCGTCGGCATCGGATGCGACCGGCCACCCCGGGTACGGCGGCGGGGTGCCGCCCCAGGCCGGGCACAGGGCTCGATGGTCGCAGAAGTCGCACATCCGGCTGCGGTTGGGCCGGAAGTCGCCGGTGCGGCCGGCCTCCCGGATCGCGGTCCACAGTGCGTCGAGGATGCGGGAGAAGCGGCGCAGCTCCGGTTCGTCGGGCCGGTAGGTGAGCGTCTCGCCGTCGGTCAGGTAGTACAGGCGCAGCTCGTCGGGCACGACACCGCGCTCCTGCAGCAGCGCCAGCGCGTAGAACTTCAGCTGGAACAGGGCCTTCAGCTCGCTGATCTGGCGAGGCGCGGTGCCGGTCTTGTAGTCGATCACGCGCAACCCGGCCGGTGCCTCGTCCAGCCGGTCGACGTAGCCGCGCAGCACCACGCCGGACTCCAGCTCCGTCTCCAGCAGCAGCTCCCTGGCCACCGGCTCGACCGACCGCGGATCCTCCAGCCGGAAGTACGTGTCGAGCAGCGGCGCGATCGAGGCGAGCCACTCGGCCAGCTCCGGGTCGTCGGAGCCGGTGAACAGCTCCCCGACCAGCTCGGGCAGCGTCTCGGTGAGCTCCCGCCACACCGGCTCCACCAGCGCGGCCGCGGCCGTGGGGGAGCGCTGCGGCGCCGGCAGGTCGAACAGGCGCTCCAGCACGGTGTGCACGAGGGTGCCGCGCACCTGCGCGCGGCCGGGACGCTCGGGCAGCTTGTCGATCGCGCGGAACCGGTAGAGCAGCGGGCACAGCTTGAAGTCGCCCGCGCGCGACGGCGAGAGGGCCGGCCGACGCGGCGGCTCCGCGTCGGGCGCGCTCGGCAGCAGGGGATCGCCGTCGGTCATGCGTCCAGGTTATGCCGCTGCCCCGACAAGATCGCGGCGCAGGATCTCGGCGCCGGATCTCCGCGCCCGATCTCCGCGCCCGATCTCGGCGCCCGATCTCCGCACCCGCACGGACCGGCCGCGAGCGCCGGCGGCACCGGCACTAGCGTGACCGCGTGCCCGACGCCGTTTCCGCAGTACCCCGATCCGTGTCCGCGCGCGCCCGCGGCGGCCCGTTCCGAGCCGGCGACCGGGTGCAGCTGACCGACCCCAAGGGCCGCCACTACACGGTCACGCTGGAGGCCGGCGCCGAGTACCACACGCACCGCGGCGGGCTGCGTCACGACGACCTCATCGGGCAGCCGGAAGGGAGCCTCGTGCACTCCCCGAGCGGCACCCCGTACCTCGCGCTGCGTCCGCGGCTGGCCGACTACGTGCTGTCGATGCCGCGCGGCGCCCAGGTGATCTACCCGAAGGACGCCGCCCAGATCCTGATGTGGGGCGACGTGTTCCCCGGCGCGCGGGTGCTGGAGGCCGGAGCCGGCTCGGGCGCGCTCACGTGCTCGCTGCTGCAGGCGGTCGGGCCGGAGGGGAGCGTGCTGTCCTACGAGATCCGTGACGACCACGCGCAACACGCCCGGCGCAACGTCGAGATTTTCTACGGCGAGGCACCACCCAACTGGACCTTGCGGGTCGCTGATCTTCATACTCACGACGGAGCGAGTGAACCGGTCGATCGGGTCGTTCTGGACATGCTTGCGCCGTGGGAGCACCTGTCGACCGTGGCCGGCGCGCTCATCCCGGGGGGCGTGCTGGTGGGCTACGTCGCGACCACCACGCAGCTCTCCCGGCTCGTCGAGGACCTGCGCGAGCAGCAGTGCTGGACCGAGCCGCAGGCATGGGAGTGCCTGGTCAGGCCGTGGCACGTGGTCGGGCTCGCCGTGCGTCCCGACCACCGGATGCAGGGTCACACGGCGTTCCTCGTGACGGCGCGGAGGCTCGCCGACGGTGTCGTCCCGCCCCGTCAGCAGCGCCGTCCGACGAGCCGCTGAGCCGTCCGCGCGAGGGAGCTGGTCCGGCCGCCGCGCGGCCCGTCACGCACCAAACACATCGGCTCCGAGTCAAGCTGCCGAGCGGTTGAGTGGTGGATCACCGGTTCGCCGCACGGAGGAACTCCCCGTTCGCAGGTACCGTATGGAAACGGAACACGGAGGGAGGATGCCGTGAACCCCTACGACGGTCCCGGCAGCGGCAACCCAGGTGAGCTCTCGCCCGCGGAGGCCGCGGCTCAGATCCGCTTCCTCGAGGAAGAAGTCGCGCTGCTGCGGCGCAAGCTCGCCGAGTCGCCGCGACACGTGCGCGTGCTGGAGCAGCGCCTCGCGGAGTCCGCGAGCCGGCTCGCGCAGCTGTCGGCCCGCAACGAGAAGCTCACCGAGACGCTGAAGGAGGCCCGCGGGCAGCTCGTCGCCCTCCGCGAGGAGGTCGATCGGCTGGCCCAGCCGCCGAGCGGCTACGGGGTCTTCCTGACCCGGTTCGAGGACGAGACGGTCGACGTCTTCACCTCGGGCCGGCGCATGCGCGTCGCCGTCTCGCCCGCGGTCGACGCCAGCACGCTGCAGAGCGGCCAGACCGTGCGGCTCAACGAGGCGCTCACCGTCGTCGAGGCGGGCGACTTCGAACGCGTCGGCGAGGTGTGCGCGCTGCGGGAGGTGCTCTCCGAGCCGACGGCGGACGGGCTGGCCGGTCGCGCGCTGGTCGTGGGCCACGCCGACGAGGAGCGCGTGGTGTGGCTCGCCGCGCCGCTGTTCGACACGGACGTCCCCGACTTCGTGCCGCTCAAGCCGGGCGACTCCCTGCTGATCGACTCCAAGGCCGGCTACGCCTACGAGCGGGTGCCGAAGGCGGAGGTCGAGGACCTCGTGCTGGAGGAGGTGCCCGACGTCGACTACTCCGACATCGGCGGCCTGTTCCGGCAGATCGAGCAGATCCGCGACGCCGTCGAGCTGCCGTTCCTGCACGCCGAGCTGTTCAAGGAGTACGAGCTGCGCCCGCCGAAGGGCGTGCTGCTCTACGGCCCGCCCGGCTGCGGCAAGACGCTCATCGCGAAGGCGGTGGCGAACTCGCTGGCCAAGAAGGTGGCCGCCGTTCGCGGCGACGACCCGAACGAGGGCCGCGCGTTCTTCCTCAACATCAAGGGCCCGGAGCTGCTCAACAAGTTCGTCGGCGAGACCGAGCGGCACATCCGGCTGATCTTCCAGCGGGCCCGGGAGAAGGCGTCCGCCGGCACCCCGGTGATCGTGTTCTTCGACGAGATGGACTCGATCTTCCGCACCCGCGGATCGGGCGTCTCCTCCGACGTCGAGACGACGATCGTGCCCCAGCTCCTCGCCGAGATCGACGGCGTCGAGGGCCTGGAGAACGTCATCGTGATCGGCGCGTCCAACCGCGAGGACATGATCGACCCCGCGATCCTGCGGCCGGGCCGGCTCGACGTGAAGATCAAGATCGAGCGGCCGGACGCCGAGGCGGCGCAGGACATCTTCTCGAAGTACATCACCGACACCCTGCCGATCCACGACGACGACCTGGCCGAGTTCGGCGGCAACCGCAAGGCCTGCATCGACGCCATGATCCAGCGCATCGTCGAGCGGATGTACGACGAGACGGAGGAGAACCGCTTCCTCGAGGTCACCTACGCCAACGGCGACAAGGAGACGCTCTACTTCAAGGACTTCAACTCGGGCGCGATGATCCAGAACATCGTCGACCGCTCGAAGAAGTCCGCGATCAAGTCGGTGCTGGAGACGGGCCAGCCGGGCCTGCGGGTGCAGCACCTGCTCTCCGCGATCGTCGACGAGTTCGCCGAGAACGAGGACCTGCCCAACACCACCAACCCCGACGACTGGGCGCGCATCTCCGGCAAGAAGGGCGAGCGGATCGTCTACATCCGCACGCTCGTCACCGGCAAGAACGCCGAGACCGGCCGGGCGATCGACACCGCGTCCAACACCGGCCAGTACCTGTAAGCAGCACGGTCCTCGACGGCGCGTCCGGTGCAGACCGCACCGGGCGCGCCGTCGTGTGCAAGGGGGACAGATGGAGATCGTGGTCGACGACCTGCGCGGACCGGACGTCGCGGCGTTCCTGCAGGCGCACCTCGACCAGATGCACGAGCTGAGCCCGCCGGAGAGCGTGCACGCCCTGGACCTGGCCGCCCTGCGCGCGCCGGAGGTCACGTTCTGGTCCGTCCGGGACGCGGGTGTGCTCGTCGGCTGCGGGGCGCTGAAGGACCTCGGCGAAGGGCACGGCGAGGTGAAGTCGATGCGCACCGACCCCACCCGCCGCGGCCAGGGCATCGCCGGCCGCCTGCTCGCCCACATCCTGGCCGAGGCCCGGGCTCGCAGGTACGTCCGGCTCTCGCTGGAGACGGGATCGGACGAGTTCTTCGCCCCGGCCCGCCGCCTTTACGAGCGGCACGGCTTCGTCCCCTGCGCCCCGTTCGCCGACTACGTCGACGACCCGCTGAGCGCCTACTTCACCCTGGACCTGACCCGGGAACCGGCGCCCGCCTGACCGCACGTCACACACCGTCGGGCCCGTTCACACACGGTCGAACGTGTGTGAACGGGCCCGACGGGGGGTGCGGTCGTGGGTGGGCTCAGGCGACCGCCGCGCCTGCGGTGCGTGCGCGCAGGCGCTCCCGCACCGCGGGCCACTCGTCGCGCAGGATCGAGAACACCACCGTGTCGCGGAAGGTGCCGTCCTCGCGGCGCATGTGCCGGCGCAGCACCCCCTCGCGGGTCGCGCCGAGCTTCGCGATCGCGGCGCAGGAGCGCGTGTTGAGCGCGTCGGTCTGGATCTTGACGCGGCCGAACCCGCAGTCGTCGAACGCATGCCCCAGCAGCAGGAGCTTGGTCTCCGGGTTGACCTCGGTGCCCCAGTGGTCGGGGTGGTAGAGCGTGGAGCCGATGTGGGTGCGCTCGTTGACCAGGTCGACGTCCATCAGTGACGAGGTGCCGACGACGACGCCGTCGACGCGCACGGCGTAGGGGATCTTGCCCGGCCGGAGACGAGCTGAGATCAGCTCACGCATCCCGGCGATGTCGGCGGGCGGGGCGTGCATCACGAACCCGTGCGCGTAGACGCGCGGATCGGCGAAGCAGGGCAGCAGCTCCGCGGCGTCGTCGAGGGTCAGCGGGTCGAGGCGGACGGTCGAGCCGACCAGAGGCCGGCCGTCGGGCGGCAGTACGGGCATGTGGCCGACGCTAGAGGCGCGGCTGTCCGATCTGTTCATGACCCGGAATGCACCGAGCTCCTAGCCTCGCCGCATGACGAACGGACGCTTCGACCACATCGGCATCATCGTCTCCGACATGGCCAAGTCCCTGGCCTTCTACCGGTTGCTCGGCCTGGACGTGCCGCCGGAGGCGGACCAGGAGGGGCACGTCGAGGTGCGCCTGCCCGGCGGCCTGCGCCTCGGGTTCGACACCGAGGCGGTGATCCGGTCGTTCCACGACGGGCCGATCCCGGCGGGTCCGGGCCGGGTGAACCTCGGCTTCGTCTGCCCGGACGCGGCGGCGGTCGACGATCTGCACGCACGGGTCGTGGCAGCGGGCTACCGCAGCGAGATCGCGCCGTTTGACGCCCCGTGGGGCCAGCGCTACGCGACGGTGGTGGACCCGGACGGGACGGGCGTGGACCTGTTCACCCCGCTGAGCTGAGCGGGCGTCGCGCCGGCCAGCTCCCGCACCTCGCGGGAGAGGTGCGGCTGGTCGGCGTAGCCCGCCACGGCGGCGACGTCGGCCGGGGCGCGACCGGCCTGCAGCAGGGCCAGCGCGCGGCGGAATCTCAGCACGCGCCGGAGCGTCGCCGGCCCGTAGCCGAAGGCCGTGAGGCAGTGTCGGTGCAGGGTGCGGGTGGTCCAGCCCAGTGCGTCGGCCAGGTCGCTCGCCGGACGTCCGGCGGCGGCCCCGCGCAGCACGCTCCGTCGCCACGGCTCGGCCGGGGTGCCCGGGAGCTGCGCGGCGAGCTCGACGAGCGCGGCGAGCGGGTCGGCGCCGGATTCGATGCGCGCGAGGGCGGCACGTGCCGGAGCGGGCTGCAGCTCGGCGAGCGGCACCCGGCGGTCGCGCAGCGCGGACCCTGGCACGCCCAACAACGCCGGAAGGGCGCCCGGCCGGAACCGCACTCCGGCCGCAGCGCCCGTCCGCCGGCGATCGTCCGGGGCGGTGTCGGGGCCCGCCACCAGGAGCCGATCGTTGCTCCACACGAGGTCCATGCAGCCGTCGGGGAGCACGGCGCCGGCCGGCGAGTCGAGCGTCCAGACGGCCTCGACGGCCTCGCTCAACGCCGCCGGTGGGCGCCGTTCCCGATAGGGCACGGACCCACGATAGGCCCGTCGGGGAGCTCAGTCCTTGCGGAGCACGGCCTCGATCTCGAGGGTGATCGCGACCTTCTCGCCGACGACCACGCCGCCGCCCTCGAGCGGCATCTTGATGTCGACGCCGAAGTCGTCGCGGTTGATGGTGGTGCTGGCCTCGAAGCCGGCGCGGGTGCCGCCCCAGGCGTCCGGCCCGAAGCCGGTGAACTCGAGGTCGAAGGTGACCGGACGGGTCACGCCCTTGATGGTCAGCTCGCCCTCGAGCGCGTCCTCGCGGACGGCGGTGGAGCGGAACGTCCAGGTCGGGTACTTCTCGACCTCGAAGAAGTCGGCCGAGCGGATGTGGTTGTCGCGCTGCTCGGTGCCCGTGGTGATCGACGCGGCGTCGACCGTGGCCGTGACCTTCGAGTCCTCGAGGTTCTCGCCGGTGACGATCTCGCCGGAGAACGAGGTGAAGTTCCCGCGCACCTTGCTGACCATCAGGTGACGGACGCTGAAGGCGACCGCGGAGTGGCTGGTGTCGATGTCCCACGTGCCGGCGACGTAGCCGGGGATGCGAGTCGCGGTGGTCATGCCGAACCCCTTAGAAGTATTTGAGCGCTCACTTGTTGAGCACGCTACTAGCGACAAAGTGAGAGCTCACATGATTCCCGTGCGTGACGAGCGTCACGTCCAGGGCCGTCGCCGGACCCGGTGATCGTCGGTGGCTGCCACCTCGTCGCGCCCCGCGCATCGCCCACTAGGGTGGCAGGCATGGCATCGCACTTCGACGTGGTCGTTCTCGGCGCGGGTCCCGGTGGGTACGTCGCGGCCATCCGTGCTGCCCAGCTCGGCGCGAGCGTCGCGGTGGTGGAGTCCCAGTACTGGGGCGGCGTCTGCCTGAACGTCGGCTGCATCCCGTCGAAGGCCCTGCTCCGCAACGCCGAGCTCGCGCACATCGTGCGCGACGAGGCCAAGACGTTCGGGATCAGCGGCGACGTCTCCTTCGACTTCGGTGCCGCCTTCGACCGCAGCCGCGTCGTCGCCGACGGGCGCGTCAAGGGCGTGCACTTCCTCATGAAGAAGAACAAGATCACCGAGTTCGACGGCCGCGGCTCGTTCACCGAGCCGGGCACGATCGAGGTCGCGCTCACCGCCGGCGGCACCGAGACGATCACCTACGACGACGTGATCATCGCGACGGGCACCACCACGAAGATGCTGCCCGGCGTCGAGCGCTCGGAGAAGGTCGTCACCTACGAGGAGCAGATCCTCACCCGCGACCTGCCCGGCAGCATCGTCATCGCCGGTGCGGGCGCGATCGGCGTCGAGTTCGCGTTCGTGCTCCACAACTTCGGCGTGCAGGTCACGATCGTCGAGTTCCTCGACCGCATGCTCCCGCTGGAGGACGTCGAGGTCTCCAAGGAGCTCGCCAAGCGCTACAAGAAGTACGGCATCGACGTGCTGACCTCGACGAAGGTCGAGTCCGTCGACGAGTCGGGCGACGGGGTCACCGTCACGGTCTCCCAGAACGGCCAGCAGAAGACGATCCACGCCGACAAGCTGCTCTCCGCCATCGGGTTCGCCCCGCGCGTCGAGGGATACGGGCTGGAGAAGCTGGGCGTCGAGCTCACCGAGCGCGGCGCCATCGCGATCGACGACCACATGCGCACCAACGTCGAGCACGTCTACGCGATCGGCGACGTCACGGCGAAGCTGATGCTCGCGCACGTGGCGGAGGCGCAGGGCGTCGTCGCGGCGGAGACGATCGCCGGCGCCGAGACGATGCCGCTCGGCGCCGAGGAGTACGTGATGATGCCGCGCGCCACGTTCTGCACCCCGCAGGTGGCGAGCTTCGGCTACACCGAGGCGCAGGCGCGCGAGCTGGCCGACGAGCGCGGCTGGAAGGTCAAGGTCGCCAAGTTCCCGTTCACCGCCAACGGCAAGGCCCAGGGCATCGGCGAGCCCGGCGGGTTCGTGAAGCTGATCAGCGACGAGACCTACGGCGAGCTGCTCGGCGGCCACCTCATCGGCCCCGAGGTCACCGAGCTCCTGCCCGAGCTCACCCTGGCGCAGAAGTGGGACCTGACGGCGCACGAGATGGCCCGCAACGTCCACGCCCACCCGACGCTGTCGGAGGGCCTGCAGGAAGCGATCCACGGCCTGGCCGGCCACATGATCAACCTGTAGCGGAACGTCTCCGTCAGTTTCTCGAATCGGCCCCGGATGATCTTTCTCCACCCTAGTGTCAATCGGGTTGAGCGGACACAAGGGCGAGCTGATGCGGTGGTGGCGGAGAGTTGCTCTCGTGACCATTGGAGTCTTCGCTGCACTGCCGGCGACGACCGGGGTTGGGCAAGCGTATGTCCCGGCCAGATACTGTGACGGCAAGGCCGAGTCGGCCATCACGGCCCTGTACAAGCGAGGCGCGGAGACCATCCCCCTCAGATGCGGCACGGCAACATACGGCTTGAAGCACCTCGTCGTGCGTGGGCGATGAACGTCTGGATTCGACGCGCAGATCGCCTACACCATCGCTCGCGGCCAGCCGAATCCTGATGATGGCGGAATGCGGTACTCGACGTTCACTGACACGTGCGAGGAGGTGTTCCGCGTCGTGGTGAATCAGGGCCAGATCGGGTCTGGCGGATTCAGTCCCCAGGGCGTGATCACTGCATACTGGATCGACAGGCCATCTACGGCTGGCTACAGACCACCAGGCGAGAGTTGGCAAGGAAAGTGCTTGAGCTTCACACCAGTTGCCGACAAGAGGGAGGTCTGAGACCACATGTCATGGACGCTGCTGGAGTTGCGTTCCGCGGCACGCCGTCGACGGGTGGCGGAGCCGCAGTCGTCCAGGCCTGAGATGATCGTCTCGGGATTGGAAGAGGATCAGGGTGGCGCCGGTCTGATCATCGACGTCGACGCTGTGTTCCCGGACCGAACGGTGCATCGTTGGAGGCTGGGCTTCCCGTCGATGCTCGCCGACCTCAGACCTCTCCCGTTGGTTGACGCTGCGCACATCTTGCGGGCGAACGTCGAGGAGTGGCGCGACACCCGCAACCAGTACCCGGACGGCATCCCCGGTATGACCGAGGAACGCCTGAGCTGAGGATCGCGTCGCGATCGCGACGTCGGTGCGTCACTGCTGCCGGGCCAGCCAGCGATCCGCGCCCAGCCGCCCGTCCGGTGCGAACGGGCGGGCGGGGTCGGACAGCAGCGCGCGCAGCTCGGCGACCGTGATCCAGGCGCCCCACGCCACCTCCTCCGGCTGCCACGTGACGGGCCCGTCCCAGAACGCCTCGTAGGCGAAGATGTGGTAACGCAGCCGCCCGTCGTCGTAGACGTAGCGCCCCAGCGGTGTGAGGGGCGCGCCGCGGACGCCGAGCTCCTCGGCCAGTTCACGGGCGGCGGCCGCGTCGGGTGTCTCGCCAGGGTCGACCACCCCGCCGGCCCAGCAGTCGAACGCGCCCGGGTGGACGAGCTTCGTGTCCGTCCGTCGGTGCAGGTAGAGGCGCTGCCGGTCGCTGCTGCGCAGCAGGACGCCGGTGGCGGCGTGCCACAGCCCGTCCCGGTAGACCAGCCGCCGGGGTGCGACGGCGCCCGTCGGGGCACCGTCCGCGTCGTAGAGTGCCACGGGTTCGTCACCGGCGTCGTGCACGGACCCATCTTGCGCCGGTTAGGCTCGCTGCATGTGTTCGTGTGAGGTCGGCCCGTGACGCAGCCGTCGACGCAGCCCCTGTCCGGTGCTCGGCGGATCATGGGCACGGAGATCGAGTACGGGATCTCGGTGCCCGGTGACCCGGCCGCCAACCCGGTCATCACCTCGACGCAGATCGTGCTGGCCTACGCCGCGGCCGCCGACATCCCGCGGTCGCGGCGCGCCCGCTGGGACTACGAGGTGGAGTCGCCGCTGCGCGACGCCCGCGGGTTCGACCTCTCGGCGCCCACCATGCACTCGCCCGGCGACTCGGAGCTCGACGACCTCGGCGCGGCCAACGTCATCCTCACCAACGGCGCCCGGCTCTACGTCGACCACGCGCACCCCGAGTTCTCCACGCCGGAGGTCACGACGCCGCGCGACGTGGTGATCTGGGACAAGGCGGGGGAGCGGACGATGGAGGAGGCCGCGATGCGCGCGGCCACCGTGCCGGGCACCCCGCGCATCCAGCTGTACAAGAACAACGTCGACGGCAAGGGCGCGAGCTACGGCGCCCACGAGAACTACCTGATGTCGCGGTTCACGCCGTTCCCCGCGATCGTGAGCGGGCTGACGCCGTTCTTCGTGACGCGGCAGGTCGTCTGCGGTGCCGGTCGGGTCGGCCGCGGCGCCACCGGCGACGAGGCGGGCTACCAGCTCTCGCAGCGCGCCGACTACATCGAGGTCGAGGTCGGCCTGGAGACCACGCTCAAGCGCGGCATCATCAACACCCGCGACGAGCCGCACGCCGACGCCGACAAGTACCGCCGCCTGCACGTCATCATCGGCGACGCCAACATGAGCGAGTACTCCACGCTGCTCAAGGTCGGCACCACCGCGCTGGTGCTCGACATGATCGAGAAGGGTGTGCGGTTCGACGAGCTGCGCCTGGCCGAGCCGGTCCGCTCGGTGCACCGGATCAGCCACGACCCGTCGCTGAAGCTCACCGTCGACCTCGTGGACGGGCGCAAGTTCACCGCCCTCGACGTGCAGCGGGCGTACTTCGAGAAGGCGCAGAAGCACGTCGAGAACACCCTGGGCGCCGACGTCGACGACGCCACCGCCGAGGTGCTGCAGATCTGGGGCGAGATCCTCGACGCGCTGGAGCGCGACCCGATGGAGACCGCGGACCGGCTCGACTGGACCGCCAAGCTGCGCCTGCTCGAGGGCTACCGCGAGCGCGACGGGCTGAGCTGGGACGCAGGCCGCCTCGCGCTGGTCGACCTCCAGTACACCGATGTGCGGATGGCGAAGGGCCTGTACAACCGGCTGGCCACCCGCGGCTCGATCAAGCGGCTGGTCAGCGAGGACGCGGTGATCGCGGCGATGCACACGCCGCCGGACGACACCCGCGCGTACTTCCGGGGTCGCTGCCTCGAGCGCTACCCGTCGGAGGTCGCCGCGGCGTCCTGGGACTCGGTCATCTTCGACCTCGGCCGCGAGTCGCTGGTGCGGATCCCCACGCTGGAGCCGCTGCGCGGCACCCGCCGCCACGTCGGCGAGTTGATCGACAACTCGCGCACCGCCGAGGAGCTCGTGACGGCCCTGACCAAGGGCTGAGCGGGAATCGGCGGCGCCGCGACGCGCCCTCGATCACGGGCGTGTTGTCGGTCTGCTGGGTTACTGTTTCCTTGGACGGTCACGGCGGTGACAGCCGGGGCCGCACGGAGGAGGTAGTACATGTCACAGGAGCAGACCAAGCGTCAGGGCGGCGGAGGCGGCGACGACGACAGCGGCTCCGAGAGCGGTGCCGCCGGCCAGGAGCGCCGCGAGAAGCTCGGGGAGGACGTCGACACCATCCTCGACGAGATCGACGACGTGCTGGAGGAGAACGCGGAGGACTTCGTCCGCGCCTACGTCCAGAAGGGCGGGGAGTAGGTTCTCCCCGCACGTACGGAACTGAACTGGGACGCGCACGCCGTGGGGCGTGCGCGCCTGCACGAAGGAGAGGCACGCCCTGACCATGGAGTCCCGGCCCCCGGTCACTGCCCCAGGTCTCGGCGCGTTCCTCGCGCCCGGGCCGCTGTCGTTCACCGAGTTCGTCGGCACGCATGCGCCGCACCTGCTGCCGACTCCCGCCGCCCAGGCCGCGGGCAGCGGCGCGGGGCTCGACGTCCCGCACGGCACCACGATCGTCGCGCTCACCTTCGCCGACGGGGTCGTGATCGCCGGTGACCGGCGCGCCACCTCGGGCAACGTGATCGCCCAGCGCGACATCGAGAAGGTGTTCATCACCGACTCGTACTCCGCGGTCGGCATCGCGGGCTCGGCCGGTCTCGCCCTGCAGATGGTGCGCCTCTACTCGGCCGACCTGGAGCACTACGAGAAGCTCGAGGGCGTGCCGCTGTCGTTCGACGGCAAGGCCAACAAGCTGGCGCAGTCCGTCGCGGCCAACCTCAGCGCGGCCCTGCAGGGGTTCGTGGTCGTGCCGCTGTTCGTCGGCTACGACCCGGAGGAGGGCGGCGGGCGGATCGTCAACTACGACGCCACCGGCGGCCGCTACGACGAGCACCTCGGCTACAACGCGGTCGGTTCCGGCTCGATCTTCGCGAAGTCGGCGCTGAAGAAGACCTACGACCCGGCGGCCGACCTGGCCGGTGCCGTGCGCACCGCCGTCGGTGCGCTCTACGACGCCGCCGACGACGACACGGCCACCGGCCTGCCCGACCTCACGCGCGGACTCTTCCCGATCGTCGTGAGCATCACGGGCGCGGAGGGCGCGGTGAAGCGCCCGAACGACGAGATCGAGGCAGTGGTGCGCGAGATCGTGGCGCAGCGCACGCAGAGCCCGAGCACCGGAAATGCTGCGACCCGGGATGGGGGTGCCTGAGCCATGACCATGCCGTTCTACTCCTCGGTCGACCAGCTGCTGCGCGACCGCTCGGAGCTGGCCCGCAAGGGCATCTCGCGGGGCCGCAGCGTCACGATCCTCACGTTCACCGGCGGCGTCCTCTTCGTTGCGGAGAACCGGTCCAAGGCGCTCAACAAGGTCTCCGAGATCTACGACCGCATCGGGTTCGCCGCGGTCGGGCGCTACAACGAGTTCGACTCGCTCCGCACCGCCGGCATCCGGGCGGCCGACTACCGCGGCTACGCCTACGACCGCCGCGACGTCACCGTGCGGATGCTCGCCAACATGTACGCCCAGTTCCTCGGCACGTCGTTCGTCGAGCAGCAGAAGCCGTACGAGGTGGAGCTGTGCGTGGCGGGCGTGGGGGAGACCGCCGACGGCGACCAGCTCTACCGCATCACCTACGACGGCTCGATCACCGACGAGCCGCAGTTCGTGGTGATGGGCGGCACCACCGAGCCGATCAGCGCGAAGCTGAAGGACACGTACTCCGCCGGTCTCGACCTGGAAGCCGCGCTGGGCACGGCCGTCACGGCGCTGGAGGCCGGCTCGGCACCGGGCAACGGCACGTCGTCCCCGCTGAGCGTGACGTCCCTGGAGGTCGCGGTGCTCGACCGGGCCCGGCCCGGCCGCACGTTCCGGCGGATCCAGGGCGCGGCGCTGCGGGACCTGTTGCCCGCGGCCAACCGGGCCGTCGACGCCGCGCCGAGCTCCGACGACGTCGGGGGCGACGAGAGCCCGGCGGGGGCGGGCGCCACCGAGAGCTGAGCCGGTACCGGTCCCTCGGCCCTGGCGGGCCAGCGGTGCTGCCATGATCCGCCGGTGACCAACGCAGCGTCGTCGCGTCCCGAGGGGCCCGAGCTGAACAGCGGGATCCTGCCGGGCAACGTCCGGGCGGACGACTGGATCTTCCTGACCCTCGCCGTCGCCTCGGCGGTGCTGCTGGGGGCGATGGTCCTGGACCCGCCGGCGCGCGAGATCGGCCTGCTGCTGTTCCGGGCCGACGTCGCGCTCGGCGTGGTGTTCGCGCTGGAGTTCCTGTGGCGGTGGCGCAAGCGCGGCTGGACGGCGAACTACCTGGGGCGCAACGTCTACGAGGTCCTCGCCGTGGCGCCGGTCGCGCACCCCGACTTCCAGTCGTGGCGGTTCGTGACCACCGTCGTGCTGATCGCGCGCCTGTCCCGCGTCGTGGACCGTGCACTCGGCGAACAGTTCTTCCTGCGCATGGTCGACCGGATGTCGGGCCCGATCGTCGCCGCGATCAAGAAGCCGGTGACGGTCGCCGTGCTCGACGAGGTCGTGAAGGTGCTCGAGACCGGCAACTACCCGGAGAACCTGGCCAAGTCGCTGACGGAGAACAAGCTCGAGCTGCAGACGATCATCACCGAGAAGATCCGGGAGAACCGGCGTCTGACCGGCCTGCGGCACGTCCCGTTCGCCACCGAGATCGTCGAAGCGGCGGTCGACACCTCGTTCGAGGTGGTGCTGGAGGTGCTGCAGGACCCGCGCGTCGACGCGTTCTTCGCCGCGGTCGTGCGGGACAACCGCGAGCAGATCCGGGCCGCCGTCGTGCTCGGGTTGGCCGACCGGGCGGAGGAGCAGCGATCAGCCGTCCGGTCGGAGCGCGCGGCCGCCCGCGAGTTCGACGAGCGGCACCCCGGGCACCGGCCGGGCGGCCCTCAGGCGCGCAGGTAGGGCCGGTCCCGTCCGGTCCAGCGGTCCTCGTCGCGCCGGTACACCGAGATCGGGTCGGGCGCGACGCGGAAGGTGTACCGCCCGGCCTCCTCGACGACCTCGCCGTCGGTGGCCAGCATGCCAGGGACCTCGAGCTCCACGTCGAACGTCGGGGCCTCGCGCTGCACGTAGACGCGGCTGTGGCCGAGCGCGCCCAGCGCGAGCCCGACGACCGCGCGGACGCGGGAGAACCGGATGTCGGCGCGGAGCCAGCGCGCGTCGAGCAGGCCGGTGTCCAGCGAGGGACGCCAGGCCGGGACGAACCCGCGCGGGAAGTACGGGTTGTTGCCGATGAACAGGAACCACACGGTGTGCCACACCCCGTCGATGCACACCCGGACGGGCTCGGAGCGGCGCAGCACGACGGCCAAGGCAGCGGCGAACGCCGGCCACTTGCCCATCCGCGGCTGCCACTTCTCCCGCAGCCGCACGAGGTCGGGGTAGGAGCCGAGGCTCGCCGTGTTGAGGAAGACCCGCGTGCGGACGACCTCGGTGGAGTCGCCCTTCGGCGGGTGCACGTCGACCAGGCCGAGGTCGACCGCGACGGCCTGGCCGGCGCCGCCAGCGTCGACGGCCTCCTGCAGGTCGTAGACGCCCACGTCGCGGGCGAAGTGGTTGAGCGTGCCGGCGGGGACCACCACCAGCGGCAGCCCGCGCCGGCCGGCCACGGCGGCCGCTGCGGCGACGGTGCCGTCGCCGCCGGCCACCCCGATCGCGGCGACGGTGTCGGAGTGCTCGTCGACGGCCTCGTCGAGCTGCTCGTCGAGGTCGCGGTGCGGCTCGGCGCGGACCACCACGGCGTCCGGGAGCGCTTCCTCGATCTCGGCGGCCGGATCGACGTTCTCGTCGCCGGAGCGCTGGTTGGAGATCAGGACCAGGCCCTTGCCCTTGGGCAGTTCCGGCACCGAGTCCAGCGGGCGGGCGCGCGCCTCGTCCGACGGCCGGACCGGCCACCAGCGCTGGGTGGCCAGCGCGATCCCGGTGCCGACGGCGGCACCGGCGGCGACGTCCGACGCCCAGTGGACGCCGACGTGGACGCGCGAGTAGGCGACGGCGGCCGCGACCGGCGCCAGCACGAGCCCGGTGCGCGGGCTCTCCAGCGCCACGGCGGTGGCGAAGGCCGCCGCCGATGCCGAGTGCCCGGACGGGAACGACGACGACGTCGGCGGGTTCGGGATCGTCTGGTAGGCCGGGAGCTCCGCAGCGGCCGGGCGGCGACGGGGGAGCAGCGGCTTCAGCACCGCGTTGGCGGTGAGGCTCGATCCAGCGATGGCGAGGACGCCGCGCATGGCCCCCTTGCGCAGGGCACCCCGGCGGCTGCCGAGCACGGCGGCGACGGCGAACCAGAGCAGACCGTGGTTGGCGGCCGTGGACAGGGCCTTCATCGCCCCGTCGAACGGGCTCGGCGGGATCGACGAGACGGCGCGGGAGATCGCCCGGTCGACCTCGTTCACGTGGGTCCTGACGTTGCCGGCAGCGCGCCGCGGCCTGGAGAACACAGCGCGACCCTACGGGAGGAGCGGGTCCGCTGCCGCTCCAGATCGCGGCGAGTTAGGGTTGCCTCGCCTATCAAGGAGGTGGCAGTGGTGGACGACCCGCTGGAGCTCGTGGTTGCCGAGGTGGCCACGGTGTCGCCGAGCCTGGTCCGCGTGGAGCTGACCGGGCCGGACATCGCCCGGTACACCCCGCTGGGGCTCTCCGACGAGGCCGCCGTGCTGCACCTGCCACTGCCCGACGGCGAGCCGGATCCGAGCGGGCGCTGGTACACGATCCGCGACGTCGTGGAGGGCCCAGCCGGGCGGCTCGCGGTGGAGCTCGTCACCCACGACGGCGGCGTCGGGGCCTCGTGGGCCCGCCGCGCGCGACCCGGGGACCGGGTGGTCGTCTCCACCCGCCGCGGCTGGTTCCGCCGCCCGGCCGACGCGACGTGGCAGATCCTCCTGGGCGACGTCGCCGCGTTGCCGGCGATCAGCCGGATCGTGGCCGAGACCCCGGCCGGGATGCGGACGGCGGCGGTCGTCGAGGTGCCGGACCCGGCGGACGCCCGGGAGCTGCCCGGAGCGGACACCACCTGGGTGCATCGCCCGGACCAGGCCTCGGGCAGCGGGCTGCCCGAGCTCGCCCGCGACCTGCTCGCCGACCTCCCCGACGGGCGGGGGTACGTCTACGTGGCCGGGGAGGCCGCCGCGACCCGCGCCGTGCGCCGGATGCTCCGCCACGAACTGGGGCTGCCCCCGTCGGCGTACGGGGTGATCGGCTACTGGCGGATCGACGCCGAGCGCTGGAACCGCCGCTACGAGCAGTCGGTGGACACGTACCAGCGGATCTGGGCCGCCGCGGAGTCCTCGGGCCGCGACGACGAGGAGGTCCTCGACATCTACGAGGCCCGCCTGGCGGAGGCCGGTCTGCTGTGACCGCGCCCGACTGTGACCCGACGCGCCGGAATCGCTGCGCCGAGACACGACCATCTGCGGCCTCGGCCGCATAGTCTGGGTGGATGCAGCGGCGGATCTACGGTGTGGAGACCGAGTTCGGGGTCACCTGCACCTTCCACGGCCAGCGCAGGCTCTCCCCCGACGAGGTGGCGCGGTACCTGTTCCGCCGGGTCGTCTCGTGGGGCCGGTCGTCCAACGTGTTCCTGCGCAACGGCGCGCGGCTCTACCTCGACGTCGGCAGCCACCCCGAGTACGCCACCGCCGAGTGCGACTCCCTCGCACAGCTCGTCGCGCACGACAAGGCGGGGGAGCGGATCCTCGAGGACCTGCTCGTCGACGCCGAGCGCCGGCTCGTCGACGAGGGCATCGGCGGCGACATCTACCTGTTCAAGAACAACACGGACTCGGCCGGCAACTCCTACGGCTGCCACGAGAACTACTGCGTGGCCCGGGCCGGTGAGTTCAGCCGCATCGCCGAGGTGCTGCTGCCGTTCCTCGTCACCCGGCAGCTGATCTGCGGCGCGGGCAAGGTGCTGCAGACCCCGCGCGGCGCGGTGTACTGCCTCTCGCAGCGCGCAGAGCACATCTGGGAAGGCGTCTCCAGCGCCACCACCCGCTCGCGTCCGATCATCAACACCCGCGACGAGCCGCACGCCGACGCCGAGCGCTACCGCCGCCTGCACGTCATCGTCGGCGACTCCAACATGTCCGAGGTCACCACCCTGCTCAAGGTGGGCTCGGCGACGCTGGTCCTGGAGATGATCGAGGCGGGCGTGCAGTTCCGCGACTTCACCCTCGACAACCCGATCCGGGCCATCCGCGAGATCAGCCACGACCTCACCGGCCGGCGCACCGTGCGGCTGGCCGGCGGGCGCGAGGCCAGCGCGCTGGACATCCAGCGCGAGTACCACGCCCGCGCCGTCGAGCACGTCGCGGCGCGGGGCAGCGCCGACCCGACCATCCAGCGCGTGGTCGACCTGTGGGGCCGCACCCTCGACGCCATCGAGCAGCAGAACCTGTCGCTGATCGACCGGGAGATCGACTGGGCCATCAAGCACCGCCTGCTCGAGCGCTACCAGCTGCGCAACGACCTCGACCTGGCCAGCCCGCGCATCGCCCAGCTGGACCTGGCCTACCACGACATCCGCCGCGGCCGCGGCCTGTTCGACCTGCTGCAGCGCAAGGGCATGGTCGACCGGGTCACCGACGACGGCGAGATCGAGGCCGCGAAGGACACCCCGCCGCAGACGACGCGGGCCAAGCTGCGCGGCGACTTCATCGCCGCGGCGCAGGCAGCCGGCCGCGACTTCACCGTCGACTGGGTGCACCTGAAGCTGAACGACCAGGCGCAGCGCACCGTGCTGTGCAAGGACCCGTTCCGCTCCGTCGACGAGCGGGTCGACCGCTTGATCGCCTCGCTCTGACCGCCTCTAAGCTGCGACGATGCTGATCGTCGCGTACCTGTTCATCGCCATCGTCGCGGTGATCCACGCCTACATCGTCGTGCTCGAGATGGTGCTCTGGCGGACCCCGCGGGCCCGGGCGGCGTTCGGCACGACCGTGGAGCAGGCCGAGCAGACCGCGACGATGGCGGGCAACCAGGGCCTCTACAACGGCTTCCTGGTGGCGGGGCTGGTCGTGGCGCTCGTCGCCGGGCCGACGAGCAGCGTCGGGTTCGCGTTCGCCGTGTACTCACTGGCGTGCGTCGTCGTCGCGGGGCTCTACGGCGCGGCCACCGTCAGCCCGCGGATCCTGCTCGTGCAGAGCGTCCCCGCTGCGCTGGGACTGGCTGCGGTGCTGCTCGCCTGACTCAGCTCTGCCCGAACATCCGCTCGCGGATCCTGGCCAGATCGTCCTGCACTCGCGCTGACGTCACGGTCTCGTCGTTGCGGCCGGGCTCGATGCCGAGGGCCTGCAGCAGTGCCGCGGCGGGCACTGCCGGGTCCCCGGCGTCACCGAGGACCGGGTGCAGGCCGTGTTCTGCGAGGTGGTGGAACACCAGGTTGACCACGGTCCACGGGTTGAACGTCTCCACCTGCTCGGCCATGGACCGACCATGGATCGCTCGCCGGACCGGGTCAACCCTGCGGGTGTCGCACTGTGAGACACCTGGCGGCTCTACGATGCTGCGGTGTCCTCCGCACGCGCAGAGCGGCTGGTGAACCTGGTGCTGTGCCTGTTGTCGACCCGCCAGTTCCTCACTGCCGAGCGGATTCGCGGGATCGTCCCGGGCTATGCCGACGCGCCAAACGACGAAGCCTTCTTCCGCATGTTCGAGCGGGACAAGAACGAGCTGCGCGAGCTGGGCGTGCCGCTGGAGACCGGCCGGCGAGGCGCGTTCGACACCGCGGACGGCTACCGCATCGCCCGGTCCGACTACGAGCTCGGCGAGATCGACCTGGCGCCCGACGAGGCCACCGCGGTGGCGCTCGCCGCGCGGCTGTGGGACTCGCCGGAGCTGGCGGGCCCGGCGCACGGTGCGCTGCGCAAGCTGCGCGCCGCCGGCGTGGAGGTGGAGGAGGACCAGGGCCGCATCCAGCCGCGCGCCGGCGGCGGCGATCCCGCGTTCGCGCCGCTGCTGGCCGCCGTCCAGACCGGGCGGGCCGTGACGTTCGAGCACCGTCGGGGCGGCCCGGGCGGTGAGGTGGTGCGGCGGACCGTCGAGCCGTGGGGTGTCGTGTCGATGCGCGGCCGCTGGTACCTCGTCGGGTTCGACCGGATTCGGCAGGCGCCGCGGTCGTTCCGCGTGTCGCGGATCGTCGGGCCCGTGACGGCGACCGGGCCGGAGGGTGCGGTGAAGGTCCCGGCGGACGTGGATCTCGTCGGCATGGTGCGCCGCAGCGTGGAACCTGCGCCCGCCGAGCCGCGCACGTCCCGGCTGTGGGTGGCCGCCGGACGGGCGCACGGCCTGCGCCGCCTGGGCACCGTGCGGGGTCCCCTGGAGCACGCCGGTCTGCCTGGCGACGAGGTGGAGCTGGAGCTGCGCAGCGTCGACGTCCTGGCGCGGTGGATCGCCGGCCACGGGCCGGACGCGGTCGTGCTCGACCCGCCGGAGCTGGCCAAAGCGGTGCGGGAGCGGCTGCTGGCCGCGGTCTCCGCGCATGCTGCGGTGAGCAGCGGAGCAGGGTCATGAGTGGCACCTCGACGGCGGATCGCCTGCCGCGGTTGCTCACCCTCGTGCCGTACCTGCTGGCGCGACCGGGCATCCCGATCGCGGAGGCGGCCGCCGACTTCGACATCACGCCCCGGCAGCTGCGCCGCGACCTGGAACTGCTGTGGATGTGCGGGTTGCCCGGCTACGGGCCCGGCGACCTGGTGGACCTCTCGTTCGCCGGCGACACCGTCACCGTCATCGAGGACGCGGGCATGCGCCGTCCGCTGCGGTTGACCACCGCGGAGGCGGCGGCGCTGCTGGTCGCGCTGCGGACGCTGGCCGACGCCCCCGGTGTGGTCGACACCGGCGCGGTGCGGCGGGCCACCGCCAAGATCGAGCGGGCCGTCGGCGACGCCGGCGTCGCCGTCGACTTCGACGGGCCGGGCCGCGGCGAGGAGGAGGAGCGCGCCACCGCGACGGTGCGGGAGGCGCTGGCGAGCGGGCGGGCGCTGCGCATCCTGTACTACACGGCGGGCCGTGACGCGGTGTCGCGACGCACGATCGACCCGATGCGGCTGCTGCTCGCCGAGGGCCGCGGGTACCTCGAGGCGTGGTGCCGGCGGGCCGAAGGGGTGCGGCTGTTCCGGCTCGACCGCGTCGAGGAGGTCGAGGTGCTCGACGAGCCCAGCTCGCCGCCGTCGAGCGCGGAGCCCACCGACATCGCGGGCGGGGTGTTCACCGCGCGCGACGACCACCGCTCCGCGGTGCTCGAACTGGGCCCGGACGCGCTGTGGGTGGCCGAGTACTACCCGGTGGAGGAGGTCGTCGCGCAGCAGGGCCCGGACGGTGCGCGGGCCCGCGTCGTGCTCCGGTACGCCGACCCGGCATGGCTGGTGCGGCTCGTGCTGGGCCTCGGCGGGAGCGCGCACGTGGTGGAACCGCCCGAGCTCGCCGCGGCCGTCGCCGAGCGGGCGGCCGCCGCGCTGGAGCTGGTCGACCAGGACGGGGCCTGATGGCGGACCTGCTCGTGCTGCTGATCGGGCTCGTGGCCGGGGCAGTGCTGCTCACCGTGCTCGTGGCGCTGCTGGTGGTGCCGCCGCTGCGCCGGTTCGGCCGGGCGCGGGCCCGCTTCGCGGCGGACTGGTCCGCGCGCGTCTCGATCCTGCGGGCGCTGGGGTTGGAGCGGCGGCTGCGCCGCTGAGACCCGGACCTGGGCGCGGCGCGGGTGTGGCGAAATCAACGAGTAGACTTTCCTCGTCGACTGGAGGGAAGGAACCGGCGCATGAACCTCGGTGGCTGGGAGATCGTGATCATCCTGGGCGTCCTCGTCCTCCTGTTCGGGGCGAAGCGGCTGCCTGACATGGCCCGCTCGATCGGACAGTCGGCACGGGTGCTCAAGGGCGAGATGAAGGGCCTCAAGAGCGACGACGCGGAGAAGACCGAGGCCGCATCGCCTGCCGTGAAGGCCGAGCCGACGCCGTTGCCGCCCACCACGCCGGCCAAGGCGGCCGAGCCCGCGCCGGAGCAGCAGACCCGTTCCGGGCAGTAACGTCCGGCGGTGAGCAGGTTCTCCCTGAGTCGGGGCGGCTCCCGCCGCGAGAATCCCGACGGCACGATGCCGCTCGTCGAGCACCTGTACGAGCTGCGCAACCGGCTCGCGGTCGCGATGCTCGCGATCTTCGTCACCACGGTCGTCGGCTACATCTGGTTCGACGTGGGGTTCTTCGGCGGGCCGAGTCTCGGCGCGATCCTGAAGGAGCCGTACTGCGCGGTGCCCACGCGGGTGCAGCTCACGACGGACGGATCCTGCACGCTGCTCGGCGTCGGTCCGTTCGACCAGTTCGCGCTGCGTCTGAAGGTCGGGGCCACGGCCGGCGTCGTGCTGGCCTGTCCGGTGTGGCTGTACCAGATCTGGGCCTTCATCACGCCCGGCCTGTACGCGAAGGAGCGCAAGTACGCGTTGACCTTCGTGTCGTGCGCGGCGGTGCTGTTCGTGTGCGGCGCGGTGCTCGCCTACTTCGTGGTGTCGCAGGGCCTCGCGTTCCTGCTCTCCATCGGTTCCGAGGTGCAGACGACCGCGCTCTCGGGTGACCTGTACTTCTCCTTCGTCATCGCGCTGCTGCTCATCTTCGGGGTGAGCTTCGAGCTGCCGCTGCTCGTGGTGATGCTCAACCAGGTCGGCGTCCTGACCTACGAGAAGCTGAAGGCGTGGCGGCGCGGCCTGATCTTCGGACTGTTCGTTTTCGCCGCGATCGCGACGCCGGGCCAGGACCCGATCTCGATGGTCGCGCTCGCACTGGCGCTCACGCTGCTGTTCGAGCTCGCCATCCAGATCGCCCGGGTCTCCGACGCACGGAAGGCGCGCAAGCGCGCCGACGAGGGCTGGGACAGCTGGGACCCGGACGCCCCGTCGCCGATCGACACGAGCCCGAGCATGCTCGACACCACGCCCAGCGTTATCGAGCCGCCGAAGCCCGTCGAGCAGGGCGTGGACCGACGGATCGACGACGTCACCTGACGAGTGGTCAGCGGCCGCGCCGCGGCCGCGGGATGTCGGGCACCGCCGGCGCGCGGTCGGGCACGTGCACCTCGACGGCCTCGGGCGCGTCGAGCTCGTCCGGGTCGACGGCGCGGCGGGCGGTGCGCTGCCGGGGGAGGTCGGTGGGCCGCATGACACGCCGGCGCGCCGCGGGGGGTTCGCTCGCGTCCACCAGAAACTCCGATCGTGGGAACTTGCCGTAACCGGTAGGTCACGTTCCGACGTCATTGCCGCGCGGCAACCATAACCGATCGCCGGAACGGCTGGTCAGCGGCCTGGAACTACACGCTGGGTATTCACCCGTCCGGGGCGGTGCCGTACGGTCCGGCCGTGCCCGGATCCGACGGCCTGCGCATCCGCCCCTTCGTCGACGCCGACTGGTCGCAGGTGTGGCCGATCGTCGACGCGGTGGTGCGGGCAGGCGACACGTTCACCTACGACCCGACCATGACCGAGGAGCAGGCCCGCGCCACCTGGATCGAGCCGCCGCCCGGGATCACCGTCGTCGCCGAGGACGCGGACGGCCGCATCCTCGGCACGGCGAAGACCGGGCCGAACAAGCCCGGCCCGGGCGCCCACGTCGCCACGGCCAGCTTCATGGTCGCGGCCGACGCGCGGGGCCGTGGCGTCGGCGCGGCGCTCGTCCGGGACGCGCTCGACCGGGCGCGCGCGGGCGGGTTCGCCGGGATGCAGTTCAACGCCGTCGCCGCCAGCAACACCGGTGCCGTGGCGCTGTACGAGCGGCTCGGCTTCAGGATCATCGGCACGGTGCCCGGCGGGTTCGAACACCCCGAGCTCGGCCGCGTCGGGCTGCACGTGATGTACCGGGATCTGCCCTGACTATCCTTCCCTCGGTGAGCTCAGCAGATCGCCGACCGACGCTGGTGGTCGTCGGCCCGCCCGGCGCCGGCAAGACGACGGTGGGCCGCGTGCTGGCTCGCCGGCTCGGTGTTCCCTTCACCGACACCGACGACCTGCTGGTGGCGCGGGCAGGGAAGGCCATCGCGGACATGTTCGTCGAGGACGGCGAGCCCGCGTTCCGCGCGCTAGAGCGAGCGGTCGTCGCGGAGGCGCTGACCAGCACCGGCGGTGTGCTCGCGCTCGGCGGGGGTGCCGTGCTGGCCGCGGAGACGCGCGAGCTGCTGCGCGGGCACCGGGTGGTGTCGCTGACCGTCGGGCTGTCCGACGGTGTGCGCCGCACCGGCATGTCCTCGGCGCGGCCGCTGCTGTCCGGGGTCAACCCGCGCGCGACGTTCAAGGCCCTGCTCGACGCGCGGGCGCCGCTGTACCGCGAGGTCGCGACCGTCGAGGTCGACACCGTCAGGCGCAGCCCGAACCAGGTGGCGCGGGCCGTGCTGGAGGCGATCGGCGCGGTCTCGCCGGACGACCCGCCCGATCCCGTCGACCCGGACGACCCGTTCGACGTGGTCACGCCCGACGACCTGCCGCTGCTGCCGGAGCCGACGCTCGGTCTTCTAGGCTCGAACCGTGAACGCCCCAGGTGATCCGGCCCGGATCGACGTCGCGACCGCCCAGCCGTACCCGGTCCTGATCGGGCGCGGCGTGCGCGACCGGCTCGCCGCCACCGTCGCCGAGCTCGGTGCGCGAGCTGCGCTGGTGGTGCACCAGGCGGCGGTGGCGGGCATCGCCGAGGAGGCGCGGGCGGCGCTGGAGGCCGTCGGCATCGACGCCCGCCGCGTCGAGATCCCCGACGCCGAGGCCGGCAAGGAGATCGGGGTTGCAGCGTTCTGCTGGGAGGTGTGCGGCCAGATCCCACTGAGCCGCAGCGACGTGATCGTGTCCGTCGGTGGCGGCGCGGCCACCGACCTGGCGGGCTTCGTGGCCGCGACCTGGATGCGGGGCATCCGGGTGGTGCACGTGCCGACCACCCTGCTGGGGATGGTCGACGCGGCCGTCGGCGGCAAGACCGGCATCAACACCGCGTCCGGGAAGAACCTGGTGGGGGCGTTCCACGAGCCGTCGGCCGTGCTGGTGGACCTGGCGACGCTCGACGACCTGCCGCCGGCCGAGCTGGTGGCTGGGAGCGCGGAGATCCTCAAGACGGGGTTCATCGCCGACCCGCAGATCCTCACCCTGACCGAGGCCGACCCGGCGGCGGCGCTCGATCCGCGCGGGCCGGTCCTGCCGGAGCTGGTGCGGCGCTCGATCCAGGTGAAGGCCGACGTCGTGGCCGCCGATCTGCGCGAGTCGGACCTGCGGGAGATCCTCAACTACGGCCACACGCTGGGGCACGCCATCGAGCGGCGCGAGAAGTACACGTGGCGCCACGGCGCCGCCGTCAGCGTCGGGCTCGTGTTCGCCGCGGAGCTGGCCCGGAAGGCCGGCCGGCTCGACGACGCCACCGCCGACCGGCACCGCACCGTGCTGGAGGCGGTGGGGCTGCCCATCACCTACGCGGCCGACGCGCTGCCCGAGCTGGTGGAGACCATGCGCGGCGACAAGAAGAGCCGGGCCGGCACGCTGCGCTTCGTCGTGCTCGACGGGCTGGCGAAGCCCGGCCGGCTGGAGGGCCCGGACCCGGCGCTGTTGGAGCGCGCGTACGCGGCGGTGGCATCGTGAGTCGCGTGCTGGTCCTCAACGGGCCCAACCTGGGGCGCCTCGGCACCCGCGAGCCCGCCGTGTACGGCGCCACCACCTACGCCGGCCTGGTCGAGCTCTGCGAGCGGACGGGCAAGGAGCTCGGCCTCGCCGTCGAGGTGCGGCAGACCGACCACGAGGGCGAGATGCTCGGCTGGGTGCACGAGGCGGCCGACGCAGCGGTGCCGGTGGTGCTGAACGGCGCCGGTTGGACGCACACGTCGGTGGCGCTGCGCGACGCGTGCGCCCAGCTGCGGGCGCCGCTGGTCGAGGTGCACATCTCGAACGTGCACGCGCGCGAGGAGTTCCGGCACCACTCGTACCTGTCGGCGGTGGCCAGCGGCGTGATCGTCGGCCTGGGCGTGGACGGGTACGCGCTGGCGCTGCGGTGGATCGCCGGGCAGCAGGCGTGACGGCCCGGATCGCGGCCCTGCAGGCGCTGCTGCCGGCAGCGGACGTCGATGCGCTGCTCGTGACCGACCTGGTCAACGTGGCGTACCTGAGCGGGTTCACCGGCTCGAACGCCGCGCTCGCCGTGCCGGTGGAGGGCGATCCGGTCCTCGTGACGGACGCCCGCTACACCGAACGGGCCGCCGCCGAGGCGCCCGGTTTCGAGATCGTGGTGGACCGGGCGGCCGGTGCGGCGGCGGCTCGCACCGCGGCGGCGCGGGGTGCGCGGCGGCTCGGCTACGAGTCCGCACACGTCTCCGTCGACGAGCACGGGGTGCTCGTGGCGGCGGCCGGGTCGGCCGGGCTGCGGCGCGCGTCCGGCCTGGTCGAGCAGCTGCGCGCGGTGAAGGACGACGCCGAGATCGCGGCGCTGCGCACGGCCTGCGCGGTGGCCGACGCCGCGCTGACCGACCTGCTGGCCGCCGGTGGGCTGGCTGCCGGCCGCACCGAGCGGGAGATCGCCCGCGACCTGGAGGACCGGATGCGCGACCACGGCGCGCCCGGCCCGTCGTTCGACTCGATCATCGCCGCCGGCCCGCACGCCGCGATCCCGCACCACTCGCCGACCGACACCCCGCTGCAGCGCGGCGACCTGGTGATCGTCGACTTCGGGGCGCTGGCCGGCGGCTACCACTCGGACGCGACGCGCACGTTCGTCGTCGGCCCGGCGGCGGAGTGGCAGCGCGAGATCCACGCGGTCGTCGCCGAGGGGCAGCGGCTCGGCCGGGCAGCGCTGCGGCCCGGTGCCACCTCGGCCGAGGTCGACGGGGCGGCACGCGACTCGATCGCCGGCGCCGGCTACGGCGAGGCGTTTTCGCACGGCCTCGGGCACGGCATCGGCCTGCAGATCCACGAGGCGCCATGGATCATGCCGAAGGGCAGCGCCGAGCTTGCGGCCGGCATGGCCGTCACCGTCGAGCCGGGGGTCTACCTGCCCGGCCGCGGCGGGGTGCGGATCGAGGACAGCCTCGTCGTGCGGGACGGGGAGCCGGAGCTGCTGACCCTGCTGCCGCGGGAGCTCGTGGAGGTCTGATCAGCGCGGCATGAACGCCGCGAGTTCGCTCATCAGCTGGTCCGGGGTGAGCGGCAGGAGCGTGGTCGCGATGGCGACCGGTCCCGTCGCGCGCACGGCCCCCGATCGCGACCGGTCGGATGGTGCCGAGTGTGACCGTCCATGTCGACCCGGCGAGGAAGGCCGCGAGGCCGACGGCCAGCAGCACGTGGCGGCCGCCGCTCGGGTGGACGGCGACCGACGGGTCGGGATCGCCTGTGCGCACGACGAGATCCGCTGCGCGATCGAACCGTACGGCGCCGCCGCGTGGCCGGTCGTCGCAGGCCGGGCAGCCGATCCGGCCCGAAGCGCGCCAGGTAGGCTGGAGGACCGACGACGGCCCTGTCGCCGTCCACTCGCCCCTGGCGCCCGGCCCGTTCGGGCCGCGCCGCGCCGCCCATCGATGCAGGAGACATCCACACGTGGCCTCCACGAACGACCTGAAGAACGGCTTGGTCCTCAACATCGACGGCCAGCTGTGGTCGGTCACCGCCTTCCAGCACGTCAAGCCCGGCAAGGGCGGCGCGTTCGTCCGCACGACGCTCAAGAACGTGCTCACCGGGAAGGTCGTCGACAAGACCTTCAACGCCGGCACCAAGGTCGACACCGCGACCGTCGACCGGCGCGACATGACCTACCTGTACCGCGACGGCGACGACTTCGTCTTCATGGACGGCGACACGTACGACCAGATCCCGATCCCCGTCGAGACGGTGGGCGACGCCGCCGGGTACCTCCTGGAGAACCAGGTCGCGATGGTGGCCCTGCACGACGGCACCCCGCTGTACGTGGAGCTGCCGGCGTCGGTGGAGCTCGTCATCGCGCACACCGACCCCGGCCTGCAGGGCGACCGCTCCACCGGCGGCACCAAGCCCGCCACGCTGGAGACGGGCGCGGAGATCCAGGTGCCGCTGTTCCTGTCCACCGGCGAGAAGGTCAAGGTCGACACCCGCGACGGGCGCTACCTGGGCCGCGTCTCCAGCTGATGACCGCTCCCCGTCCACCGCGTCCGCTGCGGGCCCGCACGAAGGCCCGCAAGCGGGCGCTGGACATCCTGTTCGAGTCGGAGGCCCGCGGGGACGACCCGCTGGAGGTGCTCGCGCACCGCAAGGCCACCGACGACGCGCCGCCCGTCTCCGACTACGCCGCCGTGCTCGTCGAGGGCGTGGTCGCGCACAAGGAACGGATCGACCAGCTGCTCGCCGAGCACGCCGAGGGCTGGACGGTCGCACGGATGCCCGCCGTCGACCGCACGTTGCTGCGGATCGGCGTGTGGGAGCTGCTGTGGGCCGACGACATCGACGACCCCGTCGCGATCACGGAGGCCGTCGAGCTGGCGCGCACGCTGTCCACCGACGACAGTCCACGCTTCCTCAACGGGGTGCTCGGCCGCATCGCCGACATCGCCGACCACCTGCGCGCCACCCGCTGACGCGCACACCCTCGACGTACACCGAAAGGGCCCTCCCGGCGGGAGGGCCCTTTCGACGTGCTGGACCGGCAGCCTTCCCCAGCTGCCGGGCCGTCACTGCGCCGGACGTGCCTCCGGCGGCAGCACACCCCAGCTGATGAGCTGGTCGGTGAGCTCGCCGGGCGTCATGTCGTAGATGATCGACAGCGAGCGGAGGTCCTCGGAGCGGATGGAGAGGACCTTGCCGTTGTAGTCGCCGCGCTGGCTCTGGATCGCGGCGGCGTAGCGGGCGAGCGGGCCCACCTTGTCGGCCGGGAGCTGCTGCAGCCGCTCCAGGTTGATGACGATCTTCGTGGCCGGCTCGGAGCCGGAGGGGATGCGCCCCTCGGGCAGGAGCTCGGCCACCGGGACGCCGTAGAAGTCGGCCAGCTCGGCCAGCTTCTGCACGGTGACGGCGCGGTCGCCCCGCTCGTAGGAGCCCACGACGACCGCCTTCCAGCGGCCACCGGACTTCTGCTCGACGCCGTGCAGCGACAGTCCCTGCTGCTGCCGGATGGCGCGGAGCTTGCCGCCGAGCGCCTTGGCGTAGTCGCCCATGGTGGCGACCTCCTCACTTGCAATCTGTCGTCGGCCGCGGGACCGACGGGTCGTGACGGTGGGTACGGGGCGGGCTCTGTGGACTGGGATGTGCGTCGGGGGAGCGCCGCACCGGTCTGCAGTCCGTGGTGGTGCCCCCCGCAGTCCGCGGCCACCCAGGATGCAGTCGATCAATACGGAGAGTAATCATGCGCTTGCGGGGGCGATCGGTCAAGTTCGTCAGCCCCCGATCGGGGTAGACACGCCCGAGATCACTCGAACGGCTGATCGACACCGGCCCCCCTGGCGTCATCGCGATCTCGCCCCATGGCTGCATCGTGTCAGCCCGCTGTTCGGACGCGCGCGGGTGGGTGTCCTCACGTGCTGCGTTGCTCGTACGAAACCGCTGATACGGTCGGCGCGACCGGTTCCTTTAAGACCCGTCCGGTGAGGCGGGGAAGGAGACAACTCGTGGCGGACGACCGTCGCGGGGACCCGGCAGGCGCAGCGACAGGGCCGGACTCGTCCGTCCGTGAGCTGCTCAGCGCTGCCGACGTCACCCGCACCATCGCGCGGATCGCGCACCAGATCATCGAGAAGATCGCCGCTCCCGACGGCGGGCTCGGTCACACCGTGTTGATCGGCATCCCGACCCGCGGCGCCACGTTGGCCCAGCGGCTCGGCGCCGCCATCGCCGAGTTCTCCGGCACCGCGCTGCCCGTCGGCTCGGTCGACGCCACCCTCTACCGCGACGACCTGCGCCGCGGCCCGGCCCGCCCGCTGGGCGCCACCGACGTGCCGGAGGGCGGGCTCGACGACGCGCTGGTCGTCCTGGTCGACGACGTGCTGATGTCCGGCCGCACCGTGCGCGCGGCCCTCGACGCGCTGGCCGAGCACGGCCGGCCGCGCGCGGTGCAGCTGGCGGTGCTGGTCGACCGCGGGCACCGGGAGCTGCCGATCCGCGCCGACTACGTCGGCAAGAACGTGCCGACGGCCCGGGACGAGCAGATCCTCGTCCGGTTCGCCGAGATCGACGGCACCGACGGGGTGGCGCTCGCGAAGGCGGGTGCGGAGTGAAGCACCTGCTGTCGGTCACCGACCTCGACGCCGCCGCCGCGACGGGCCTGCTCGACACCGCCGACCGGCTCAAGCAGGCGCTGCTGGGCCGCGAGGTGCGCAAGCTGCCGACGCTGCGCGGCCGCACCGTCATCACGATGTTCTACGAGGACTCCACCCGCACGCGCGTGTCGTTCGAGATCGCGGGCAAGTGGATGAGCGCCGACACCGTCAACGTCAGCGCGAAGGGGTCGTCGGTGTCGAAAGGCGAGTCCCTGCGCGACACGTCGTTGACGCTGTCGGCGATGGGCGCCGACTGCGTGATCGTCCGGCACCCCGCCTCGGGCGCCGCGCACCGGATCGCCGGCTGGGCCGACCGCGACCGCGAGACCACCGGCACCCACACCTCGGTCGTCAACGCCGGCGACGGCACCCACGAGCACCCCACCCAGGCCCTGCTCGACGCCGCGACCCTGCGCGAGCGGCTGGGCGGCATCGCCGGACGGCGCATCGGCATCGTCGGCGACGTGCTGCACAGCCGAGTCGCCCGCTCCAACGTGTTCCTGCTGGCCACGTTGGGCGCCGAGGTGGTGCTGATCGCTCCGCCGACGCTGCTGCCGGTCGGCGTCGCGGAGTGGCCCTGCCGGGTCTCTTCGGTCCTCGACGCCGAGCTGCCCACCCTGGACGCGGTGATGATGCTGCGTGTGCAGGCCGAGCGCATGCACGGCTCGTTCTTCCCCTCCGCGCGGGAGTACGCGATCGGGTTCGGCCTCTCGGCTGATCGGGCCGCGCTGCTGCCCGAACACGCGATCGTCATGCACCCCGGGCCGATGGTGCGCGGCATGGAGATCGCGCCCAGCGTGGCCGACGCGCCGTCGGCGGCGATCCTCGGCCAGGTCCGCAACGGCGTGCACGTGCGGATGGCCGTCCTGTACCACCTGCTTGCCGGAGCCACCGCATGAGCCTGTTGATCCGCAACGCCCACCCGTACGGGGAGGACGCCGTCGACCTGCTGGTCGAGGACGGCGTCATCACCGCGATCGGCGCCGACCTCTCGGGCCCCGACGGCACCGACGTCCTCGACGCCGAGGGCCAGGTCCTGCTGCCCGGCTTCGTCGACCTGCACACGCACCTGCGCGAACCCGGCGGCGAGGAGTCCGAGACCATCGCGACCGGCTCGGCGGCGGCCGCGCTGGGCGGCTACACCGCGGTGTTCGCCATGCCCAACACCGATCCGGTCGCCGACAGCGAGGTCGTGGTCGAGCACGTGCGCCGGCGCGGCGCCGAGGTCGGGCTGGTCGACGTGCACCCGGTCGGTGCGGTGACCGTCGGGCTCGAGGGCGTGAAGATGGCCGAGCTGGGCACCATGGCCCGCAGCCGCGCCCAGGTGCGCATGTTCTCCGACGACGGCCGCTGCGTGCACGACCCCGTGATCATGCGGCGGGCACTGGAGTACGCGTCCGCCCTGGACGTCGTGATCGCGCAGCACGCGGAGGACCACCGGCTCACCGTCGGCGCGCAGGCGCACGAGGGCGTGGTCGCGTCCCGGCTAGGGCTGGCCGGCTGGCCGGCCACCGCCGAGGAGACGATCGTCGCCCGCGACTGCGCGCTGGCCCGCGAGGCGGGGGCGGCCCTGCACATCTGCCACGTGTCGTCGGCCCGCACGATCGACGTGCTGCGCGCGGCCAAGGCGCAGGGCGTGCGGGTATCGGCCGAGGTCACCCCGCACCACCTCCTGCTCACCGACGCGCGGCTGACCGGCTACGACCCCGTCAACAAGGTCAACCCGCCGCTGCGCACCGGTAGCGACACCGAGGCGATGCGGGCGGCGCTCGCCGAGGGCGTCATCGACGTGGTGGGTACCGACCACGCCCCGCACGCGGCGCAGTACAAGGACACCGAGTGGTCGGCCGCGAAGCCCGGGATGCTCGGGCTGCAGACCGCGCTCTCGGTCGTGGTGCACACGATGGTGGAGCCGGGGCTGCTCGACTGGCGCGGGGTGGCCAGGGTGATGTCCGAGCGGCCCGCCGAGATCGGGAACCTGCCTGACCACGGGCGGCCGATCGAGGAGGGCGAGCCCGCGAACCTCACGCTCGTCGATCCCGACGGGGTGTGGACGGTCCGCGGGGAGAAGCTCGCGAGCAGGGCGTCGAATACGCCCTTCGAAGGCATGCGGCTGCCGGCGACGGTGACCGCCACGATCCTGCGGGGTCGGATCACGGCACGGAACGGAGAGGTGACATGACCGCCGTCTTGGTACTGGAGGACGGGCGGATCTTCCGCGGTGAGGCCTACGGTGCCACCGGCACCGCGTTGGGCGAGGCCGTCTTCACGACCGGCATGACCGGCTACCAGGAGACGCTCACCGACCCCAGCTACCACGGCCAGATCGTGGTGCAGACCGCCCCGATGATCGGCAACACCGGCTGGAACGGCGAGGACGACGAGTCGCGCGGCATCCAGGTCGCCGGGTACGCGGTGCGCGACCCCGCGCGCCGACCGTCGAACTGGCGAGCCACCGGCAGCCTCGAGGACGCGCTGCGTGCGCAGGGCATCGTCGGGATCGCGGGCATCGACACCCGCGCGCTGGTGCGGCACCTGCGCGAGCAGGGCGCGATGCGCTCGGGCGTCTTCTCCGGCGCCGACCTGGCCGGCGACGCCGAGCTGGTCGCTCGGGTGCAGGCGAGCCCGCGGATGGAGGGCGCCGACCTGTACGGCGCCGTCACCACGAAGGAGCCCTACGTCGTCGCGGCGGCGGGGGAGAAGCGGTTCACCGTGGCCGCCCTCGACGTCGGCATCAAGTTCAACACCCCGCGGATGATGGCCGAGCGCGGCATCGAGACCCACGTGCTGCCGGCCGACTCGCCGTTCTCCGCGATCACCGACCTGCGCCCCGACGGCCTGTTCGTCGCCAACGGTCCGGGCGACCCGGCCACCGCCGACAAGCCGGTGGCGCTGGTGCGGCAGGCCCTCGAAGCCGACATCCCGGTGTTCGGCATCTGCTTCGGCAACCAGATCCTGGCCCGCGCGCTGGGCCGCGGCACGTACAAGATGCGGTACGGGCACCGCGGCATCAACATCCCGGTCGTCGAGCACGACACCGGCCGCGTGGCGATCACCTCGCAGAACCACGGCTTCGCCGTCGAGGGCGAGGCGGGGGAGGAGTGGGAGAGCCCGTACGGGCGCGCCCGCGTCACCCACACCTGCCCGAACGACGGCTGCGTCGAGGGCGTTGCCCTCGCGAGCGGGCGGGCGTTCAGCGTGCAGTACCACCCGGAGGCCGCGGCCGGCCCGCACGACGCGGCCCGCTTGTTCGACCAGTTCGCGCAGTTGATGGGGAGTGGTCGCTGATGCCGCGCCGCGAGGACATCCGGCACGTGATGGTGATCGGCTCCGGCCCGATCGTCATCGGTCAGGCGTGCGAGTTCGACTACTCCGGCACCCAGGCCTGCCGCGTGCTGCAGGCCGAGGGCATCCGGGTTTCCCTGGTGAACTCCAACCCGGCGACGATCATGACCGACCCGGAGTTCGCCGACGCCACCTACGTCGAGCCGATCACCCCGGAGTTCGTGGAGCAGGTGATCGCGGCGGAGCGCCCGGACGCCATCCTGGCCACGCTGGGCGGGCAGACCGCGCTCAACACCGCCGTCGCCCTGCACGAGCGCGGGGTGCTGGAGAAGTACGGCGTGGAGCTGATCGGCGCCGACGTCGACGCGATCCAGCGCGGCGAGGACCGGCTGAAGTTCAAGGAGATCGTGCTGTCGGTGGGCGGCGAGGTGCCGCGCAGCGCCGTCTGCCACTCGATGGACGAGGTCCGCGCCGCGGTCGCCGAGCTGGGGCTGCCGGTCGTGATCCGCCCGTCGTTCACGATGGGCGGGCTCGGCTCGGGCATGGCGCACACCGAGGCCGACCTGGAGCGGCTGGCCGGTGGCGGCCTCGCCGCGTCCCCGGTCACCGAGGTGCTGATCGAGGAGTCGGTGCTCGGCTGGAAGGAGTACGAGCTCGAGCTGATGCGGGACCACCACGACAACGTCGTGGTGGTCTGCTCCATCGAGAACCTCGACCCGATGGGCGTGCACACCGGTGACTCGATCACCGTCGCGCCGGCCATGACGCTCACCGACCGCGAGTACCAGCACATGCGCGACGTCGGCATCGCGGTGCTGCGGGCCGTGGGCGTCGACACCGGTGGCTGCAACATCCAGTTCGCGGTGAACCCGCGGACCGGCCGGCTGGTCGTCATCGAGATGAACCCGCGGGTGTCGCGCTCGTCAGCGCTGGCGTCGAAGGCCACCGGGTTCCCGATCGCGAAGATCGCCGCGAAACTGGCCGTCGGCTACACGCTCGACGAGATCCGCAACGACATCACCGGCGAGACGCCGGCCGCGTTCGAGCCGACGCTCGACTACGTGGTGGTGAAGATCCCGCGGTTCGCCTTCGAGAAGTTCCCCGGCGCCGACCCCGAGCTGACCACCACGATGAAGTCGGTCGGCGAGGCGATGGCACTGGGCCGCTCGTTCGGCGAGGCGTTCGGGAAGGCGCTGCGCTCGATGGAGACGACGGCGGGCGGGTTCTGGACCGCCCCCGATCCCGACGGCGACCCGGACGTGGCGTTCCCGACCGACGGGCGCATCTACGCCGTCGAGCGGGCGCTGCGCGGCGGCGCCTCCGTGGCGGACGTGGCGGCGCGCTCGGGGATCGACCCCTGGTTCGTCGACCAGATCGCCGCCTTCGTGGAGCTGCGCGCGAAGATCCTCGACGCGCCGGTGCTGGACGCCGCCCTGCTGCGCCGGGCCAAGCGCGCCGGGCTCTCCGACCGGCAGCTCGCCGCCCTGCGGCCGGAGTTCGCCGGCGAGGACGGCGTGCGCTCGCTCCGGCACCGGCTCGGCATCCGGCCCGTCTACAAGACGGTGGACACCTGCGCCGCGGAGTTCGCCGCGAAGACGCCGTACCACTACAGCGCCTACGAGACCGATCCCGCCGCCGAGTCGGAGATCGCCCCGCAGACCGACAAGCCGAAGGTGCTCATCCTCGGCTCCGGGCCGAACCGGATCGGGCAGGGCATCGAGTTCGACTACTCGTGCGTGCACGCGGTGATGGCGCTGCGCGAAGCCGGGTTCGAGACCGTCATGGTCAACTGCAACCCGGAGACCGTCTCCACCGACTACGACACCGCCGACCGCCTCTACTTCGAGCCGCTCACGTTCGAGGACGTGCTGGAGGTCGTGCACGCCGAGCAGGCCAGCGGCACCGTCGCGGGCGTGATCGTGCAGCTGGGCGGGCAGACCCCGCTCGGGCTGGCGCAGCGGCTCACGGAGGCCGGGGTGCCCGTCGTCGGCACGTCGGCGGCCGCGATCGACCTGGCCGAGGACCGCGGCGCGTTCGGCGAGGTGCTGCGCAAGGCCGGGCTGCCCGCACCCGACTACGGCATGGCCACCTCGTTCGACGAGGCGAAGGCGATCGCGGCGCGCATCGGCTACCCCGTCCTCGTCCGGCCCTCGTACGTGCTGGGCGGGCGCGGCATGGAGATCGTCTACGACGACGAGACGCTGGCCGGCTACATCTCCCGCGCCACCACGATCAGCGAGGACCGGCCGGTGCTCGTCGACCGGTTCCTCGACGACGCCGTCGAGATCGACGTGGACGCCCTGTGCGACGGCACCGAGGTGTACATCGGCGGCGTGATGGAGCACATCGAGGAGGCCGGGGTGCACTCCGGCGACTCGTCGTGCGCGCTGCCGCCGATCTCGCTGGGCCGCTCGGTGCTGGAGAACGTGCGCCGCTCCACGGAGGCGCTCGCGCACGGCATCGGGGTGCGCGGCCTGCTCAACGTGCAGTACGCGCTGCACGGCGACACCCTGTACGTGCTGGAGGCGAACCCGCGCGCGTCGCGCACCGTGCCGTTCGTGTCGAAGGCGACCGCGGTGCCGCTGGCCAAGGCGGCGGCCCGGATCGCGCTCGGCGCCACGATCGCCGAGCTGCGGGCCGAGGGCATGCTGCCGGCGGCCGGCGACGGCGGCGAGCTGCCCCCGGACGCGCCGGTGGCGGTGAAGGAGGCGGTGCTGCCGTTCCACCGCTTCCGCACCCGCGACGGCCAGGGCCTGGACTCGCTGCTCGGTCCGGAGATGAAGTCGACCGGCGAGGTGATGGGCTTCGACGCGTCGTTCGGGGCGGCGTTCGCGAAGTCGCAAGCCGCGGCCTACGGCTCGCTGCCGACGTCGGGACGGGTGTTCGTGTCGATCGCCGACCGCGACAAGCGGGCGATGATGTTCCCGGTGCTGCGGCTCGCCGACCTCGGGTTCGAGGTGCTCGCCACCGAGGGCACGGCCGAGGTGCTGCGCCGGCACGGCCTCGCGGTCACCGTGGTGCGCAAGCACTTCGAAGCAACGGCCGAGCAGCCGGACACGGTCCTCGACCGGATCCTGGCCGGCGACGTGGACCTCATCATCAACACCCCGTACGGCAACTCGGGGCCGCGCGTCGACGGCTACGAGATCCGGGCCGCCGCCGTGAACCGCGGGGTCCCGTGCATCACCACGGTGGCGGGTGCCGCCGCGGCCGTGCAGGGCATCGAGGCGATGAAGGCCGGACGGATCGGCGTGCGGTCGCTGCAGGACGCGCACGCCGCCCTGCGCAAGGCGCGCTCGTGAGTGCGTTCGGGGCGCGGCTGGCCGAGGTGGTGGCCGCGCACGGCACCCTGTGCGCGGGCATCGACCCGCACCCGGGGCTGCTGGCGGCGTGGGACCTCACCGACGACGCCGACGGCCTGGAGTCGTTCGCCGCGGCCTGCGTGGAGGCGTTCGCCGGACACGTGGGCGTGGTGAAGCCGCAGTCGGCGTTCTTCGAGCGGCACGGCTCGGCCGGCATCGCCGTGCTCGAACAGCTCCTCGCCGCGTTCGCCGGGACGTCCACCCAGGTGATCCTCGACGTCAAGCGCGGCGACATCGGGACCACCATGGACGGCTACGCGGACGCCTACCTCGCGGAGAAGGCGCCGCTCGGCGCGGACGCGGTCACGCTCAGCCCGTACCTGGGGTTCGGGTCGCTCGCACCGGGTCTGACCGCGGCCGCGAAGGCCGGTCGCGGGGTGTTCGTGCTGGCCCGCACCTCCAACCCGGAGGGCGGGGAGGTCCAGCTCGCCACCGCCGACGGCCGCAGCGTCGCGCAGGCGGTCGTCGACGCCGCCGCCGAGCTCAACGCCGGACGCCCACCGCTCGGTGACGTCGGGGTCGTCGTGGGTGCCACGCACGACCACGGACTGGACCTGACCAGCCTGAACGGTCCGGTGCTCGCCCCTGGGCTGGGTGCGCAGGGCGCCGGCGCGGCCGACCTGGTGCGCCGGTTCGCGGGCCTGGACGGGCTCGTGCTGGGCGCCGCGTCGCGGTCGGTGCTGGCGGCCGGCCCCGAGCCGGCGGCCCTGCGCGCGGCCGCACTGCGCCTCCGCGACGAGCTGGCAGCCGCTCACCAGGGCGGATGATGCGCGCCGGGCGCCGCTCGTCGCCCCGACGAACGGTTGGCGACGAGCGGGCCGGCCGCCGTCCGAACCGTTGCACGGTCCAAGACATGCGGTGAACGGAGCGCGTCGCGGTCGATCGAACGGCGCTGTCGTGCTATCACCGTTATGGGTGAGCGGAAAGACAAACACACAGGTGGCACCCCGGTTCCGGGATCGGGTACGCGATGAGTACGTTCGGATCCCGTACCGCTCGGGCCCTGGTCGACGCAGTCGCGCCAGAGCACGGCGGCCGGTGTGAAGCGCACCCCGGTGAGGGCCGGGGAGCGCACGAACGAACGACGGAGGAGACAGTGGCCCTTCCCCAGCTGACCGAGGAACAGCGTGCCGAGGCCTTGCAGAAGGCCGCTGCGGCGCGCCGTGCCAGGGCCGAGCTGAAGAACAAGCTCAAGACCGGTGGCACCACGCTGCCGGAGGTGCTGAAGCAGTCCGACACCGACGCCGTTCTGGGCAAGATGAAGGTGTCGGCGCTGCTCGAGGCGATGCCCGGGGTCGGCAAGGTCCGTGCTGCTCAGATCATGGAGCGGCTGGAGATCGCGCCTTCGCGGCGTCTGCGCGGCCTGGGCGACCGGCAGCGGAAGGCGCTGCTCGCCGACTTCGAGGGGTGAGCGGCTCACCGCGGTCGGAATCGATGCCGGGGTCGACGTCCGGATCGGTGTCGGCGTCGGACCCGCAGCCGCGGTCGCACGAACCCCGGAGGGGCCGGCTGATCGTTCTTGCCGGCCCCTCCGGCGTCGGCAAGTCCAGCGTCGTCACGGCGCTGCGGGCGGCCCTGCCCGAGATGTACTTCTCGGTCTCGGCCACCACCCGCGACCCGCGGCCCGGCGAGGTCGACGGGGTGCACTACCGCTTCGTCGGCCCGGCCGGGTTCGACGGGCTGATCGAACGCGGCGAGCTCCTGGAGTGGGCGGAGATCCACGGGGGGCTGCAGCGGTCGGGCACGCTGCGCGCGCCGGTCGAGGAGGCGCTCTGCGCCGGTCGCCCGGTGCTCGTGGAGGTCGACCTGCAGGGCGCGCGGGCCGTCAAGGCCGCGATGCCGGAGTCGGTCGCCGTGTTCCTGCTCCCGCCGTCGTGGGACGAGCTGGCGCGACGGCTGCGGGGCCGCGGCACCGAGTCGCCCGCGCAGTACGAGCGGCGTCTGGTCACCGCCAAGGAGGAGCTGGCGTCGGCCGACGAGTTCGACGTCCGCATCGTCAACGACGACGTGCAGGTCGTCGTGGGCCGGTTGGTAGACTTGATGGTCGGCTGATCCAGCCGACAAGAATTCCGTAGGAGTTGTGCGTTGAGCCTGCCGTTGACCGCCCCCGCCGCGAACGCCGTTCCCGAGGGCATCACCAACCCGCCCATCGACGACCTGCTGGGCCAGGTGAGCTCCAAGTACGCCCTGGTGATCTACGCGGCCAAGCGCGCCCGCCAGATCAACGACTACTACTCGCAGCTGGGCGAGGGCCTGCTCGAGTACGTCGGCCCGCTGGTCGAGCCGGGCCCGCGCGAGAAGCCGCTGTCGATCGCGATGCGCGAGATCCAGTCGGGGCTGCTCGAGCACACCGAGGGCGAGCAGTAGGAGATGCAGGACCGTCCCCGGGTCGTTCTGGGGGTGGCAGGCGGCATCGCCGCCTACAAGAGCGCCGAGGTGCTGCGCCGGTTCACCGAGAGCGGGCACCAGGTGCGGGTCATGCCCACCCCGTCGGCGCTCCAGTTCGTGGGTGCGGCGACCTTCGAGGCCCTGTCCGGTCAGCCCGTGCACACCGGCGTGTTCGCCGACGTGCCCGAGGTGCCGCACGTGCGGCTGGGCAAGGAGGCCGACCTCGTCGTCGTGGCCCCGGCGACCGCGGACCTGCTGGCCCGTGCGGCGCAGGGCCGGGCTGACGACCTGTTGACGGCCACGCTGCTGACCGCGCGCTGCCCGGTGCTGTTCGTGCCGGCCATGCACACCGAGATGTGGGAGCACCCGGCCACGCAGGCCAACGTGGCGCTGCTGCGCTCGCGCGGGGCCACCGTCATGGAGCCCGCGGCCGGCCGGCTGACCGGCGCCGACACCGGGGCCGGGCGGCTCCCCGACCCCGTGCAGATCGTGGAGCTGGGGCGGCTGCTGCTGGAACGGGCCGACGCGCTGCCGCACGACCTCGAAGGCCGACGCGTGGTGGTGTCGGCCGGTGGCACGCGTGAGGCGCTCGACCCGGTGCGGTTCCTCGGCAACCGCTCGTCGGGCCGGCAGGGCTACGCGCTCGCCGCGGTCGCCGCGCAGCGCGGTGCCGCGGTCACGCTGGTGGCCGCGCACACCGCCGACCTGCCCGACCCGGCCGCCGTCGAGGTGGTGCGGGTCGGTTCGGCGCTGGAGCTGCGCGACGCCATGCACGCGGCCGTCAAGGGCGCCGACGCCGTCGTGATGGCGGCGGCGGTGGCCGACTTCCGGCCGGTGTCCCTCGCCGGGCACAAGATCAAGAAGACCGGTGCCGACCCGGACCCGCTCGTGCTCACCACCAACCCGGACATCCTCGTCGAGCTGGTCGGGGCGCGGGAACCGGGTCAGATCGTCGTCGGGTTCGCCGCGGAGACCGGTGACGACGCCGGCGACGCGCTGCACCACGGCCGGCAGAAGCTGCGCCGCAAGGGCTGCGACCTGCTGGTCGTCAACGCGGTCGGTGACGGCATGGCGTTCGAGGTGGCCGACAACGCCGGCTGGCTGCTCGCCGCCGACGGCGCCGAGACCGTCCTGCCGACCGGCTCGAAGGCGCTGCTGGCGTCCCGCGTGTGGGACGCCGTCGCTCCGCGGCTCAGCACCCCGTAGGGGGCTGGTGTCAGCCGAGCAGGCCGATGCGGCGCGGCGCGGCCTCGCGCTGGGCGCTGCCCTGCCGGGGGCGGTAGTCGACGTCCTCGTCGTCGTCCCGGTCGGCGTGGCTGCCCGCCCGCGGCGCGTCGTCGCCGTCCGCCTCGTCGTGGTCGGAGCTCGACCGGGCCGCGTGCGGCGTGGCCGTGGGTTCGGCGGAGGACCGCGACGAACGGCGACCCGACGCGGAACCGCTGTCGTCCCCGGCGCTACCGCTGGACTTCGGCGCGGCCGGCTCGCCGCTGCGCTCCACGGGCGCGCGCGGCGTGTGGCCGCCGACCTCGACGTACTCCTGGGCCGCCCACCCGTGCAGAGCTGGGAGCTCGACGAACCCGTTCTTCGTGGCGCCCACCTTCACGGCGGTGCCGCGCTTGCACAAGGTCACGATGCGGGCGTCGGACTTCGGCTCGGCGCGGACGTTCACGTTGTCGGTGCACGTGCCGGCCTCGGCGGCCTCGGCGATGGTGACGGTCATGACGGTCGCGGCCCCGACGGCCACGACGGCACCGGCGACCGCCACCGCACGGGCATGGCGCCGGATCGCCGTGACGGGTCCTCGCAGACGGTCGTCCATGGCTCGGTCCTCCGGTTCTGAGATCGATCGTTCACGGGGACCAACGAGCCAGTGCGTTACCGATTCGCTACCGGCGGTGACTTCAACCGAAGGGGGACACGTTGCACGGCGTGTCGCTGCCGATCTGACCGTCCGTGGTCGCGAGGTGAGCTTGGCGGCACCGACGGAGGTACCCCGTTACGTTCCACTAGGCTTCTGCGACGAACTAGCACTAGGTACGCCCGCCGTGCAGCAGCCGGCCGGGCAGGGCTGCAGACGCAGGATGGACGGGATCTCTGGTGACGAGCGCAGGACGACGGCTGTTCACGAGCGAGTCGGTGACCGAGGGTCACCCCGACAAGATGTGCGACGCCATCAGTGACGGCATCCTCGACGCGCTGCTGACGGAGGACCCGCGCAGCCGCGTCGCCGTCGAGACGCTGATCACCACGGGCCAGGTGCACGTGGCAGGCGAGGTCACCACCACCGCCTACGCCGACATCCCGCAGATCGTGCGCGACACGGTGCTGCGGATCGGCTACGACTCGTCGGCCAAGGGCTTCGACGGCGCGTCCTGCGGGGTCAACGTCGCGATCGGCTCGCAGTCGCCCGACATCGCGCAGGGCGTCGACACGGCCTACGAGAGCCGTGTGGAGCTGTCCGAGGACGAGATCGCCCGGCAGGGCGCCGGTGACCAGGGCCTGATGTTCGGCTACGCCAACACCGACACCCCGGAGCTGCTGCCGCTGCCGATCGCACTGGCCCACCGGCTGGCCCGTCGGCTCACCGCCGTCCGCAAGAACGGCGAGCTGCCCTACCTGCGCCCTGACGGCAAGACCCAGGTCACCATCGAGTACGCGGGCGACAAGGCCGTCCGCCTCGACACCGTCGTCGTGTCCAGCCAGCACGCCGCCGACATCGACCTCGACGGGCTGCTCGCGCCCGACGTCCTGCAGCACGTGGTGCAGCCCGAGATCGAGGGGCTCGGCATCGACACCACCGACGTGCGGCTGCTGGTGAACCCGACCGGCCGCTTCGTCACCGGCGGTCCGATGGGCGACGCCGGCCTGACCGGCCGCAAGATCATCGTCGACACGTACGGCGGGTTCGCCCGGCACGGCGGCGGCGCGTTCTCCGGCAAGGACCCGTCGAAGGTGGACCGGTCGGCCGCGTACGCGATGCGCTGGGTCGCGAAGAACGCCGTTGCGGCCGGCCTGGCCGAGCGGCTGGAGGTCCAGATCGCCTACGCCATCGGCAAGGCGGCGCCCGTCGGCCTGTTCGTCGAGACGTTCGGCACCGAGCAGGTCGACCCGGCGAAGATCCAGGCCGCCATCACCGAGGTGTTCGACCTGCGCCCGGCCGCGATCATCCGCGACCTGGACCTGCTGCGCCCGATCTACGCCCCGACCGCGGCGTACGGGCACTTCGGTCGCACCGACGTCGACCTGCCGTGGGAGCGCACCGACCGCGCCGACGCACTGCGGTCGCTGGCCGGCGCCTGACCGGCCTCCGTTCCCGTCGGCGCCCGGCTCTAGTGTCGCCGGCGTGCCCGTAGCGACCCGTCCCGCCAACCGGGGGGAGTGGCAGGCGGCCGCGGCCGCCCCGGTCGCGCGGGTCGCCGTCGACGTCCCGCTGACCCACCTGGACCGCACGTTCGACTACCAGGTGCCGGCGCACCTCGACGCCGACGCGCAGCCCGGCGTGCGGATCAAGGTGCGCTTCTCCGGCCGCCTGGTCGACGGGTTCCTGCTGGAACGGGCGGAGACCACCGACCACGTCGGCACGCTGGCGTGGGTGGAGCGGGTGGTGTCGCCGGAGCCGGCGCTGGCCCCCGAGGTGGCGGCGCTGGCCCGCGCGGTCGCCGACCGCGGCGCCGGAATGCTCTACGACGTGCTGCGGCTGGCCGTGCCGCCGCGGCACGCCAAGGTCGAGGCCGAGGAACCGCGGGCGCGCGCCCCGCTCGCCGTCACCGCACCGGACCCCGCCGGGTGGGCCCGCTACCGCCACGGGGCCGCCCTGCTGGACGCCCTGGGTGCCGGCCGGGCCGCGCACGCCGTGTGGCAGGCGCTGCCCGGTGAGGACTGGGCCACGCGGCTCGCCGAGGCCGCCGCGGCGACGGTGGCGGCCGGTCGCGGTGTCCTGATCGTGGTGCCCGACCAGCGCGACGTCGCCGTGCTGTGCGCCGCGTGCACCGCGGTGCTAGGCGCCGATGCCGTCGTCGCCCTGACCGCCGACCTCGGCCCGGCCGAGCGCTACCGGCGCTGGCTGGCCGTGCGCCGCGGCGCCGTGCCCGTCGCGATCGGGACACGGGCCACCGCGTTCGCCCCGGTGGCCCGGCTCGGGCTCGTGGCCGTCTGGGACGACGGCGACGACTCGCACGCCGAGCCGCGCGCCCCGTACCCGCACGTGCGGGACGTGCTGGTGCTGCGCGCGCACACCAGCGGGGCCGCACTGCTGGTCGGCGGGCACGCCCGCACCGCAGAAGGGCAGCTGCTCGTCGAGTCGGGGTGGGCGCGCGAGGTGGTGGCCGAGCGGGCCGTCGTGCGGGACGCGATGCCGCGGATCGTCGCGATCGGCGAGACCACCGCGCAGGAGGAGCGCGATCCCGCGCTCCGGGCCGCGCGCCTGCCGCACGTGGCGTTCGAGGCGGCGCGGGCGGCGCTGGATGCCGGCAAGCCGGTGCTGGTGCAGGTCCCGCGGGCGGGCTACGTGCCGTGGCTGGCGTGCGGCTCGTGCCGCGAGACCGCGCGGTGCCGGCACTGCGCGGGCCCGCTCGGGCTCCCGTCCGGCACGCCGGACGGGGATGCGGCGCTCCCGCACTGCCGCTGGTGCGGGCGGGCCGAGCCGGCGTTCCGGTGCGCGCACTGCGGGTCGCGGCGGCTGCGTGCCGGCGTCGTCGGCTCCGGGCGCACGGCCGAGGAACTGGGGCGCGCGTTCCCGGGCGTGCAGGTCCGCGCGTCCGGTGGGGGCGCGGCGGTGCTCGACGCGGCCGATGCCCGTCCGGAGCTGGTCGTCGCCACCCCCGGCGCGGAACCGCAGGTCGACGGCGGGTACGGAGCCGCGCTGTTGCTCGACGGGTGGGCGCTGCTCGGCCGCGCCGACCTGCGCGTGGTCGAGGAGACGTTGCGGCGCTGGATGGCCGCGGCCGCGCTGGTGGTGCCGCACGGCGCGGGCGGTCGGGTCGTGGTGATGGCGCCGTCGGACCTGCCCGTCGTGCAGGCGCTGGTCCGGTGGGACCCGGTCGGGCACGCCGCGGCCGAGCTGGCGTCCCGCACCGAGGTCGGCTTCCCGCCGGCCGTGCGCATGGCCGCCGTCGAAGGCCCCGCCGCGGCCGTGGCCGCGGTGCTGGACGACGTGGAAGAGCGCCTGGGCGCCACCGTCGAGGTGCTCGGCCCGGTGGAGATCGAGCCCGACCCCCGCGCCGAGACCGACACGCCGGAGGAACGGGCGCTGCTGCGCGTGCGCCGGACCGAGGGGAAGGCGCTGGCCGCGGCCCTGCACGCCGCGCAGGCCGCGCGCACCGCTCGCAAGGCCACCGACGTGGTCCGGGTGCGGATGGATCCGCCCCAGATCGGCTGACCCGAACCGGATGGCAGAATGGAACGCCGTGACCGTCACGCCGATCCGGCTCTTCGGCGACCCCGTCCTGCGCACCCCCGCGGTGCCGGTGACCACGTTCGACGCCGAGCTGCGCAAGCTCGTCACCGACCTCACCGACACCATGCACGAGCAGGGCGGGGCCGGGCTGGCCGCACCCCAGCTGGGGGTCTCGCTGCGGGTGTTCACCTTCAACTGCGACGGGTTCGAGGGGCACCTGGTCAACCCGACGTTCGACGTCGTCGGCGACGAGGAGCAGGTCGGCCCCGAGGGCTGCCTGTCGATCCCGGGTCTGTCGTGGGACTGCCGGCGGCACCTGCACGTCGTCGCGAAGGGCTGGGACCAGCACGGCGAACCGCTCACCGTCGAAGGCAGCGAGCTGCTGGCCCGCTGCATCCAGCACGAGACCGACCACCTCGACGGGGTGCTGTTCGTCGACCGGCTCGACGCCGAGACCCGCAAGCTCGCCATGGCCGAGATCCGGGCCGCCGAATGGTTCGGCGCGCCGCCTCCCGTCGTCAAGCAGAGCCCGCACCCGCTGTTCGGGACCCGCTGATGCGGCTCGTGTTCGCCGGCACCCCGGTGCCGGCCGTCCCGGCGCTGCGGGCGCTGCTCGACTCGCCGCGCCACGAGGTCGTCGGCGTCGTCACGCGCCCCGACGCGCCGTCCGGTCGGGGGCGCGCGCTCGTCCGCTCGCCGATCGGGGTGCTCGCCGACGAGGCCGGCATCCCCGTGCTCACCCCGCAGCGCCCGCGCGAACCCGAGTTCATCGAGGCGCTGCGCGCACTGGCCCCGGACTGCTGCCCCGTCGTCGCGTACGGCGCGCTGATCCCGCGACCGGTGCTCGACGTGCCGCCGCACGGGTGGGTCAACCTGCACTTCTCGGTGCTGCCGGCGTGGCGCGGCGCCGCGCCCGTCCAGGCAGCGATCCGGGCGGGGGACGACATCACCGGCGCCACCACCTTCCTCCTGGAGGAGGGCATGGACACCGGGCCGACGTTCGGCGTCGTCACCGAGCCCATCGGGCCGACCGACACCGCGGGCGACCTGCTCGGTCGCCTCGCCGAGTCCGGTGCGCGGCTGCTCGTCGCCACGCTCGACGGCATCGCCGACGGCACGGTGGTGGCGCAGCCGCAGCCCGCCGAGGGGGTCAGCCGCGCGCCGAAGGTCACCGTCGACGACGCGCGCGTCGACTGGGAGCAGCCGGCCGTGGCACTGGACCGGCTGGTCCGCTCGGTCACCCCGGAGCCCGGGGCGTGGACCACGTTTCGCGGCGCCCGCCTGGGCCTGGGCCCGGTCACCGTGACCGACGAGGAGCTGAAGCCGGGGGTGCTCGTCGCGGAGAAGCGCCGGGTGCTGGTGGGCACCGCGACGACCGCCGTCGCACTGGGCCAGGTGCAGCCGGTGGGGAAGCGGGCGATGGCGGCCCCGGACTGGGCCCGCGGCGTGCGCATCGAGGCCGGGGAGTCGCTGACGTGAGCTCGCCAGGACGTCGTTCCCGCAAGCGCGGCCCGGCGCCGCAGCAGCGCTCCGGTCCGCCGCGGGGGCGCAGCGGCCCGGCCCGACCACCCGAGGTCGACCCGGCCCGGCACGCGGCGCTGGAGCTGCTGACGTCGGTGCGGGTGCGGGAGGCCTACGCCAACCTGGCACTGCCCGGCATCCTGCGGCGGCACCGGCTCAGCGGGCGCGACGCCGCGCTCGCCACCGAGCTCGGCTACGGCACGCTGCGCGCGCAGGGCCTCCTCGACGCCGTGCTCGCCGCGTGCATCGAGCGCGACTACGACCGCGTCGAGGCCCCGCTGAAGGACGCGCTGCGGCTCGGCGCCTACCAGCTGCTGCGCACGCGCGTGCCGGCCCACGCGGCCGTGCACGGTGTCGTCGAGCTGGTCCGGGTGCAGGCCGGGAGCCGCTCGGCCGGGTTCGTCAACGCCGTCCTGCGCAAGGTCGCCGAGCGCGACGAAGCGGCATGGGTGGACCGGCTCGCCCCGCCGGCCGCCGACGACCCGATCGGGCACGCCGGCTTCGCCCACGCGCACCCGCGGTGGATCGCGCAGGCCTTCGCCGACGCGCTGGGCGCCGTCGACGAGCTCGACGCGGCGCTCGCGGCCGACGACGCCCGCCCGGTGGTCCACCTGCTGGCCCGCCCCGGCGAGATCACCGCGGAGGAGCTGGCCCTGGTCACCGGCGGCACCGCGGCGCCGTACTCGCCGTACGGCGTCCACCTGGAACCGGGCAGCGGCGAGATCGGCGAGCTCGACGCCGTCGCCGAAGGACTGGCCGTCGTGCAGGACGAGGGCAGCCAGCTCGTCGCGCTGGCGTTGGCGCGTGCCGAGCTGCACGGCCCGGACGGCGGCCGCTGGCTCGACCTGTGCGCCGGTCCCGGCGGCAAGGCCGCCCTGCTGGGCGGGCTGGTCGCCCTGGACGGCGGCACCCTCGACGCCGTCGAACCGGAGGAGCAGCGCGCCGAGCTCGTGCGCGGGGCCACCAAGGACCTGCCCGTCACCGTGCACGCCGTGGACGGCCGCGACTCCGGCCTGCCCGAGGGCGCCTACGACCGGGTGCTCGTCGACGCGCCGTGCACGGGGCTCGGTGCCCTCCGCCGGCGTCCGGAGGCGCGGTGGCGGCGCCGCCCCGAGGACGTCTCCGGGTTGGGGAAGCTGCAGCGGGAGCTGCTGCTCGCGGCGCTGCGGCACGTCCGGCCCGGCGGCGTCGTCGCGTACGTGACGTGCTCGCCGCACCTCGCCGAGACCACCGGCACCCTCGCCGGCGTGCTGCGCCGGCACAAGGAGCTCGAGCACCTGGACGCGCGCCCGTACCTGCCCGGCGTGCCGGACCTCGGCGACGGCCCGTCGGTCCAGCTGTGGCCGCACCGCCACGGCACGGACGCCATGTTCCTGGCGCTGCTGCGCCGCCCCGCCTGACCCGGGCGGCGTACCCGTCGAGAACGACGTTGTGGCGCAATGAAACGATTCAAAACAGCCACAAGTTCGTTCTCGACGCATACCCCGGGGCCGTTCAGCGACGGCGGCGCTTGTCCTCCGCGCGGTCGATCGCCAGATCGACGGCCAGGTCCAGGTAGTCGACGACCACGTCGTCCTCCTCCGGCCCGGCACCGACCTCGACGCGCACGTCGCGGGTGCGGCCCTTGCCGACGAGGCGGCCGAGCGGGTCGGGATGGTCGGCGCCGTGCTCGAACCCGACGTTGACGCCGTTGCCGCGCGGGAACAGCCCGCACACGTAACCCGCCTTCCGGTGGCGGTAGGCGATGCCGTGCCACATCGGGTTGACCTTCTCATCGAGGTCGGGATGCGCGTCGCGGATGACGGCGCGCAGCCGCAGCACGAGCTCGACCACCTCCGGCGGCTCACCGGCGAGCATCTTCGTCAGCTGGGCGCCTGGCACGTCGGAATCGGACACGCCAGGAAGTGAATCGCATCGCACCGACAGGCGGCAGCGCCCTCCGGATGGGGTGCCGCGGTCCCCGCGGGACTAACCTGCAGTGGTGTCGGGAAAGATCGCGCCGATGATCGCGCCGAGCATCCTCGCGGCGGACTTCGCGCGGCTCGCGGACGAGGCCGCCGCCGTGAGCGGGCCCGCGGGGGCCGACTGGCTGCACGTCGACGTCATGGACGCGCACTTCGTGCCGAACCTGACGCTGGGCCTGCCCGTGGTCGAAGCGCTGCGCAAGGCGACGGACGTCCCGCTGGACTGCCACCTGATGATCGAGGACCCGGACCGCTGGGCGATCGGGTACGCCGAGGTGGGCGCGTTCAACGTCACCGTGCACGTGGAGGCGGCCCGCGACCCGGTCGCGCTGGCGAAGAACCTGCGTGCAGCGGGCGCTCGCGCCGGCCTGTCGGTGAAGCCGGGCACGCCGCTGGAGCCGCACCTGGAGACGCTGCGGCACTACGACACCCTGCTGGTGATGAGCGTGGAGCCCGGGTTCGGCGGGCAGTCGTTCATCCCCGAGGTGCTGGAGAAGGTGCGCACCGCGCGCCGGCTGGTCGACACCGGCCACCTCACCGTGCTCGTCGAGATCGACGGCGGGATCAACACCGACACCGTCGAGGCCGCGGCCGAGGCCGGCGTCGACTGCTTCGTGGCGGGTTCGGCGGTCTACGGCGCCGACGACCCCGGCCGGGCCGTGCGCGCGCTGCGCGACCAGGTCCGCCGGACCACGCCCGACCGCGACTGGAAGGACGCCTGATGTTCACCGGGATCGTCGAGGAGATCGGCGAGGTGCTCGCCGTCCGCGAGAACGCCGACGTGGTGGTGCTCACCGTGCGCGGCGCGACCGTGACGAGCGACGCGCACCACGGTGACTCGATCGCGGTCAACGGCGTCTGCCTGACCGTGGTTGACCCGGACGGCGCCACCGACGGCACGTTCACGGTGGAACTGGTGCCCGAGACGCTGAAGCGGTCGAGCCTGTCGGCGGTCACCACCGGCACCCGGGTCAACCTGGAGCGCGCATTGCCGGTCACGGGTCGGCTGGGCGGGCACATCGTGCAGGGGCACGTCGACGGCATCTCGACGCTGATCTCGCGGTCGCCGGGGGAGCGCAGCGACGAGCTGGTGTTCTCGCTCGCCCCCGAGATCGCCAGGTACGTGGCGGAGAAGGGCTCGATCGCGGTCGACGGCGTGTCGCTCACGGTGGCCGCCGTGACGAGTGACACGTTCACGGTGGCGCTGATCCCGACGACCCTGGAGCACACCACTCTCGGCACGCGCAAGCCCGGCGACACCGTCAACATCGAGGTCGACGTGCTGGCGAAGTACCTGGAGCGACTGAACGGCGTGAGCGGAAGGGCCGTGCAATGAGCAGGGACGACACCAGCCCGACGACGGGGGCGACCGTGAGCCAGCTCGATCCGCGCTTCGCCGCCATCGAGCAGGCACTGCAGGACCTGCGCGACGGCAAGGCCGTCATCGTGATGGACGACGAGGACCGCGAGAACGAGGGCGACCTCATCTTCGCCGGCGAGAAGGCGACGCCCGAGCTGCTGTCGTTCCTGGTGCGCTACACGTCGGGCTACGTCTGCGTGGCGCTGCCGGAGGCGGAGTGCGACCGGCTCGACCTGCCACCCATGCACCACACCAACGGTGACGCCTTCCGCACGGCGTTCACCGTGACCGTCGACGCCAAGGAAGGCGTGACCACCGGCATCTCGGCCGCCGACCGCGCGCACACGATCCGGCTGCTCGCCGATCCCGCTGCGACCGCCGCCGACTTCGTCCGCCCGGGGCACGTGCTGCCGCTGCGCGCCAAGGACGGCGGGGTGCTGCGCCGCGCCGGTCACACGGAGGCCGCCGTCGACCTGTCCCGGATGGCCGGGCTCTCCCCGGTGGGGGTGCTCTGCGAGATCGTGTCGCAGAAGGACGAGGTCGACATGGCCCGCGGCGACGAGCTCGCGGTGTTCGCGTCCGACCACGACCTCACCCTGATCACGATCGCCGACCTGATCGCCTACCGGCGACGGTTCGAGAAGCACGTCGTCTGCGTCGCGCAGGCGCACATCCCCACCTCGCACGGCGAGTTCCTCGCCTACGGCTACGACTCGACGCTCGACGGGATCGAGCACATCGCGCTCGTCATCGGCGAGATCGGTGACGGGGAGGACGTGCTGGTGCGCGTCCACTCGGAGTGCCTGACCGGGGACGTGCTGGGCTCGCTGCGCTGCGACTGCGGCCCCCAGCTGGACGCCGCGCTCGCCGCCGTCGCCGCCGAGGGCCGCGGGGTGGTGCTGTACATGCGCGGGCACGAGGGCCGCGGCATCGGCCTGCTGCACAAGCTGCAGGCCTACCAGCTGCAGGAGGCGGGCGCCGACACCGTCGACGCCAACCTGGCGCTCGGCCTGCCCGCCGACGCCCGCGACTACGGCATGGGCGCGCAGATCCTGTACGACCTCGGGATCCGCTCGATGCGGCTGCTCACCAACAACCCGGACAAGCGGGCCGGCCTCGAGGGCTACGGCCTGCGGATCATCGGCCGGGTGCCGCTGCCGATCCGGCCCAGCCCGGAGAACCTGCGCTACCTGAAGACCAAGCGCGACCGGATGGGCCACGACCTGCCCGACCTCGGCGCACCACCGGTCGCCGGCGGCACGGTCTCATGAGCGGAGAAGGACGCCCCGCCGCGGAGCTGCCCGACGCGGCGGGCCTGCACCTGGGCATCGCCGCCACCACGTGGCACGCCGACATCGTCGACGTGCTGCTGGAGCGGGCGGTGGCGGTCGCGAAGGACGCCGGCGTCGCGCTGCCGACCGTCGTGCGGGTGCCGGGCACGGTGGAGCTGCCGGTCGTCTGCCAGCAGCTGGCCACCGACCACGATGCCGTCGTCGCGCTCGGCGTGGTGATCCGCGGCGGTACCCCGCACTTCGAGTACGTGTGCGACGCCGTCACCGCCGGGCTCACCCGCGTGGCGCTGGACGCGGCCACCCCCGTCGGCAACGGGGTGCTCACCTGCGACACGCACGAGCAGGCCGTGGACCGGTCCGGCGCGCCAGGGTCGGAGGAGGACAAGGGCGCCGAGGCGGTCCTCGCCGCCCTGCACACCGCGGTGGTGCTGCGGGACCTGCGGAAGCCGGCATGAGCCGCACGGCGGATGATGCGGGCGTGACGCAGACGCTCGTGGCGCGGCCGCGGAAGGTGCTGATCGCGGCGTGGATCGGCGCGGTCGCGATCATCGTGCTGTTCGCGGCGATCGCCGTCATGCTCACCACCGTCTACACCGGGGTGTACTTCCGCCTCGCCGACCAGGTCGCGCTGATGCTGATCGGGCTGTTCATCGCCGGCGGGCTGCTGCTCGTGGCGCGGCCGCGGGTGCGCGCCGACGCCGAGGGCATCGAGGTGCGCAACATCGTCAGCACCCGGCGGCTGGCCTGGTCCGAGGTGGAGCGCGTCGCGTTCCCCGACGGCGCGTCCTGGGCCCGACTCGACCTGGCCGACGACGAGTACCTGCACGTCATGGCCATTCAGGCGGTCGACGGTGAGCGATCGGTGGCCGTCATGCGCGAGCTGCGGGCACTGCACGCGGCGGCGCGGCGGTCATGACCGTCCGCACGGAGCTGGCCGACCGCGTCCTCACCGTCACCCTGGACCGGCCGGACAAGCTCAACGCCTTCAACGTGCCGATGCTGCAGGAGATGATCGCGGCGTTCGACCGGGCCGACGCCGACGACGAGGTGCGCGCCGTGGTCGTCACGGGTGCCGGACGGGCGTTCTGCGCGGGCGCCGACCTCTCGGCCGGGAGCGGCACGTTCGACTACGACAGCCGATCCGACAAGGCCCCGCCCGAGCTGGACCCGCGCCGCGACGGCGGCGGCATGGTCGCCCTGCGGATCTTCGAGTCCACCAAGCCGGTGATCGGCGCCATCAACGGCGCCGCGGTCGGCGTCGGCGCCACCATGACCCTGCCCATGGACGTGCGCCTCGCCGCCACCACGGCCCGGTACGGGTTCGTGTTCGCCCGCCGCGGCATCGTGCCGGAGGCGGCGTCGAGCTGGTTCCTGCCCCGTCTGGTGGGCATCAGCCGGGCGATGGAGTGGGCGGCCACCGGCCGCATCTTCGACGCGCAGGAGGCGCTCGCCGGCGGACTCGTCCGCTCCGTGCACGAGCCCGACGACCTGCTGCCCGCCGCGTACGCGCTGGCCCGCGAGATCGCCGACAACACCGCGCCGGTTTCGGTGGCGCTGGCCCGGCAGATGATGTGGCGGATGCTCGGTGCCGACCACCCGATGGAGGCCCATCGCGTCGACTCCCGCGCGATGCTCGAACGCGGCCGCTCCGCGGACGCCCGCGAAGGCGTCGGCGCGTTCCTGGAGAAGCGGGACGCGGTCTTTCCCGACAAGGTGTCCGACGGGCTCGGCCCGTTCCACCCGTGGTGGCCGGAGCGCCCGTTCACCCCGCTGCCGGACCGGGAGGCACCATGACGCGCACCCTGAAGCAGCCTGCTTCCGGCGACGGCGTGCGCCTCGGTGACATCGTGCTGCGCAACCGGCTGGTCACGTCGTCGAGCCTGCTGGGGTACGGCCGCTCCAGCTCCGGCTTCTACGGGATGAGCCCGGTCGCGCTGTTCGTCCCGCTGGAGCGGTTCGGCGCCGTCACCACGCGCACGGTGACCGTCGAGCCGCGGGAGGGGCACTTCACCACCCGCGAGGACTGGTCGCCCCGTGAGCTGCCTGGCCTCCTGCGCCGCTACGCCACGGTGCTGCGCGGGGTGGACGGCGGCTGGATCAACGCGTTCGGCTGGTGCAACGTCGGCATCGACGCGTACCTGCGCGACTACTACCCGGTCACGCGCGCGCAGCGCACGATCATCTCGCTCGGCGGGTTCTCGGCCGAGGAGTTCGTCACGCTGGTCGACAAGGTCAACGCGGCCGTCCCCGCGGGCGACATCGCGGCCGTCGAGTTCAACGTGAGCTGCCACAACGTCAACTTCGACTTCTCGACGATCCTGCAGGACGTCCTGGACGAGGCGGTGCCGCGCAGCAACCACCCGGTGATCCTGAAGCTGTCGCCGGACTACGACTACCTCCGCAACGCCCGGCAGGCCGCGAAGGCCGGCGTCTCCGCGCTCACCGCCATCAACACGGTGAAGGCGCTGCGCCTGGACCCGCGCACCGGCACCCCGTTCCTCGCCAACCGCTACGGCGGCCTGTCCGGGCGGGCGATCAAGCCGATCGGGCTGCGGGTCGTGTCGGAGCTGCGTGAGGCGGGAGTGACGCTGCCGATCATCGCCACCGGCGGCGTGCGCACGATCGACGACTGCCGCGAGTACTTCTGGGCCGGTGCCGACGCCGTCAGCCTGGGCAGCGCGGTGTGGCTGCGGTCGTACCCCGGCTATGCGCTGTCCCCGCTGCGTGCGCTGCAGGTGCGCCGGCTGCTGCGGGCGATCGAGCCGTACTCGGATCACCCGATCCGGCGCCCTGCGGGCTGAGCGAGGCCCCGTACGATCGGGCACCGGTTTCGGTTCCCCGGGAGGCACGATCCAGCACTATCTGGGCTCCAGCGGCCTCGGCGAGGCGCTGGGCGTGACGCGGCACGCCGTGCACAAGTGGCGTGCCCGGTACCCGCCCGGCTCGAGCCACCCCTTCCCCGAGCCGGACGTGGAGATCGACGGCGCACCCGGCTGGGCGGCGCACCGGGTCGCGGAGATCGAGCAGTGGCGCGCCGGGCTGCCCGGACGGGGTGCCGGCGGCGGCCGCCCGTCGGCGTCGTGGCAGCGCTACCTGGACCGCGCGGCCGAGCTCGGGCTCGACCGGGACGAGGCGACGCGCCTGGTCGGGGCGATGACCGAGGAGCGCCCCGAGATGACCGAGACGCAGATCCACGAGTGGCTGCTGGACCGCTGGCAGGACCACGGATGACGCCCGCGGAGATCGACGAGCTGGTGACGGGCGTGCCGCGACTCGCGCGCCTCGACGGGTTCTGGGACGCCATGGACGCCCGGCTCGCCGGCGGGGGCGCACACGTGCTCGCCGACGTCGGCATCGCGCTGCGCCGGACCTACGGCAGCCGGCCGGTGCCGCACGTGCGCGCCGCCGTGGACGGGCTGCTGCGCCGGTTGGCGCTGCTGCCCTGGCCGGGGCACGTGCCCCAGGTGTTGCGCCTGGCCACGGGTGCCGGGATCGCGTCGCGCTACGTCGCGTCGGTGCTGGCGGCCGGGCAGGACCTGCCCGATCTGGCGCCGGCGCTGGCCGCGGACGTACCCGCCGCGCTGCGGGCCTGCCTGGTGCAGGAGCTGGTGCTGCGCGGGGTGCCGGACCCGGCGCCGATGCCGATCGGCCACCCGCTGTCGGTGCTGCCCGGCGTGCGCACCGAGCTGGAGGAGGACCCGCCGCTGCCGCGCTACGGCCTGGACTGGACGCGGCGCCCCGACACCCTGCAGCCCATCGCTGTGATCCCTGCCGACGACGTCGCGCACGTGCCGCCGTTCATGACCGGGCCGGCACCGCACGGCACCGACGCGGCCGTCGCGACCTGGACGGACGGCACCGTCGAGACCCGGCTCGTCGAGATCGTGGAACCGCTGCCCGTCGCAGCAGTGCCGAACGTGGTGGGCGCGTTGGGCCTGGACCAGCCGGGCGTGGTCGAGGGCGCCCCGCTGCCCGTCCGGGCGGTGTGGCGGCTGCTGTTCGCGGCGGCGTCGCTGGGCGGTGCGCGCAACCTGGGGGAGTACGGCGCCTACGGCCGCTTGGCGGCGTGGCGGTCGCTGGGCGCGCTCTGCGGGGCCGGCGAGCACGCCCGGATCGGCGACATCGAGCGGCGGGCGTCGGAGTGCGACTGGTACCGGTTCCGGGTGGCGAAGGACGACACCTTCCACGATCTCGGGATCGCCGCACTCGGTCCGGGTGGCCGGCGGCTGGCCGTGCTGGCGGCCGTCGATCCCGCGTGACCGCGGGCGGCGGTGGTGATCAGACTTCCTCGGCCGAATCCGCGGCGCCGACTGAATCGCGTTGATCATGGGCAAAACGTCGCTCTGCAAGATCGAACTACGACGTTTTGCCCATGATCAACACGCGCCCGCGGATCGGCACCGCGGCTACCGCGCGCGGCAGAACGGGCGCCGAGCGGGTGAACCTGCAGCAGGCGGCCTCCCTCGACCGGCGGGAGAACCGTCGGATCCGTCGACGGAGGGTGACGGCGACGGCTGCGCAGATTCCACCGAAGAGATCAGACCCGGGCGGTGACCGCCCGGCGGCCCAGGTCGGCGCGCCGGCCGGCCGACATCCCGGCGCGCAGCCCGCTGCCGGAGAGCGAGGCGGCGCGCGCCACCGGGATCTGCGGGTAGGCGGCGGCGAACGCCCGGTCGACCTGATCGTCGCGGTCGGCGAGCACGAGCGCGGTGCTGGGCGTGCCCAGCGGCACGTCACGCCGCTCCTCGGCGCCGCGCTGCTCGGCGGCCAGCAGCCGGCGGTGCACCTCCGCCGCGAAGCCGTGGAGCCAGGAGCGGCGGTAGGCGGCCACCGACTCGTCCGACCAGGCCGGCCGCTGCCGCGCGACCTGCGTGGTCGCCTGCAGCAGCAGCGAGGTGAACAGCAGCTCCACGCGTTCCCGGTCGGCGGCGAACCCGAACACCGTGACGGCGGCGACGCGGCCCCCGGGCCGCGCGTGCAGCACCGACCGGCACCGCAGCGCCGACGCCGTCCAGGCCAGGAGGCGTGCCTTGCCGGCGCTGTACGGGTCGGCCATCGCGATGGTGGTGCCACCGGGGACGTCCCGGCCGGGCTCGGCAGCGGCGAGCAGCGCCTCGTCGATGCCGTGGCGGGCCATCAGCTCGACGGCCTTCGCCGTGTAGGTCTCGCTCTCCTCCGCGGTGGCGGCCCGTTCGGCCTTCGCGAGCAGCTTGCGGATGATCTCGAGCTTCTCCGGCTTGCCGTGCACCGACACCCCTTCCTCGGGACCACGTTCGAACGCGTTCGAACGCCTGTTCGCACCCAAGGTCTATCACGCGGAGCCGACCGAACCGGGTCCGCGACGCGCCGAACCGACCGACCCGACACCTTCGGGACGCGCCTTACACCAGAACGGCCCAACGCCGACACGCCGGGGCGCCACGCCGTGTCGGAGGTCGGTCCTACCCTTGGGGAGCCATGGCCGACCCCGTCTCATCACGAACCTCACCGGGCGATCCGGCGCGGTACCGCCCGGCACCGGGATCCATCCCGGACGAGCCCGGTGTGTACCGCTTCTCCGACGCGCACGGGCGCGTCATCTACGTCGGCAAGGCCAAGAGCCTGCGGCAACGGCTGAACTCCTACTTCGCCGATCTGGCCGGCCTGCACCCGCGCACCCAGCAGATGGTCACCACGGCCAGCTCGGTGCAGTGGACGGTGGTGTCCACCGAGGTCGAGGCGCTGCAGCTCGAGTACAACTGGATCAAGGAGTTCGATCCGCGGTTCAACGTCCGCTACCGCGACGACAAGACCTACCCGGTCCTGCAGGTCACGATGGGCGAGGAGTTCCCGCGGCTGTCGGTGTACCGGGGGCCGCGCAAGAAGGGCGCCCGCTACTTCGGCCCGTACGCGCACGCGTGGGCGATCCGGGAGACGCTCGACACCCTGCTCCGGGTGTTCCCCGCGCGCACCTGCTCGGGCGGGGTGTTCCGCCGCCACGGGCAGATGGGTCGGCCGTGCCTGCTCGGCTACATCGACAAGTGCTCCGCCCCCTGCGTCGGCCGCGTCGACGCGGAGGAGCACCGCGAGATCGTCGAGGACTTCTGCGACTTCCTCGCCGGGCGCACCGACCACCTCGTCCGCCAGCTGGAGAAGCGGATGGCAGCGGCGGCGCAGGAGCTGGAGTTCGAGAAGGCCGCCCGCCTGCGCGACGACATCGGCGCGCTGCGCCGCGCCATGGAGAAGCAGGCCGTCGTGCTCGGCGACGGCACCGACGCCGACGTCGTGGCGTTCGCCGAGGACGAGCTGGAGGCCGCCGTCCAGGTCTTCCACGTGCGCGGCGGGCGCGTGCGCGGGCAGCGCGGCTGGGTGGTGGAGAAGGTCGAGCCGACCTCCACCGAGCAGCTGGTGGAGCGGTTCCTCACCCAGTTCTACGGCGAGCAGGCGGCACTGGCCGGCGCCGCCGACGACGCCACCCAGCCGGTGCCGCGCGAGATCCTGGTGCCGACGCTGCCCGCGGAGATCGCCTCGATCACCGAGTGGCTGTCCGGCCTGCGCGGCTCCCGGGTGCAGGTGCGGGTGGCGCAGCGCGGTGACAAGCGGGCGCTCGCCGAGACCGTCGCGCGCAACGCGGGGGAGGCGTTCACCCAGCACAAGCTGCGCAGGGCCGGCGACCTGACGGCGCGCTCGGCCGCGCTGCAGGAGCTGCAGGACGGCCTCGGGCTCGACTCGGCGCCCCTACGCATCGAGTGCATCGACGTGTCGCATGTGCAGGGCACCAACGTCGTCGCGTCGCTCGTCGTCTTCGAGGACGGCATCGCGCGCAAGTCGGAGTACCGCCGGTTCGAGATCCGCGACGGCGCCCAGGGCGGCGACGTCGCGTCGATCGCGGAGGTGGTGCGGCGCCGGTTCCGCCGCTACCTGTCCGAGACGGCAGGTGACGCCGGTAACGGGGCCGGAGATCAGGGCGACGCCTCCACTACCGCTGCCCACCCCGATGCCGCCGAGCCGATCGGCCGCCCCGGCATCGATCCCGAGACCGGCCGTCCGCGCAAGTTCGCCTACCCGCCGAACCTGCTGGTCGTCGACGGCGGCCAGCCGCAGGTCGAGGCGGCCGCCGATGTGCTCGCCGAGCTGGGCATCACCGACGTGGCGCTCTGCGGACTGGCGAAGCGGCTGGAGGAGGTGTGGCTGCCCGGTGACCCCGACCCGGTCATCCTGTCCCGCACCAGCGAGGGCCTCTACCTGCTGCAGCGGGTGCGCGACGAGGCCCACCGGTTCGCCATCACCTATCACCGGCAGCGGCGGTCGAAGAACATGACGGTCTCCGCACTGGACGGGGTGCCGGGCCTGGGGCCGGCGCGCAAGGCGGCCCTGCTCAAGCACTTCGGGTCGGTCCGCAAGCTCCGCAACGCGGACGCGGCGGAGATCGCCGCGCTCCCCGGCTTCGGGAAGCGCACCGCGGAGGCGGTGCTCGCGGCACTCGCGCCGCAGGAGCCCGACGGGGGTGGGTCATGACGGAGGAGCTGTCGCCGGAGGCGCCGGTGGGCATCGAGGTCGCGCTGGTCAGCGGCCTGTCCGGGGCCGGACGCAGCACCGCGGCGAAGGTGCTGGAGGACCTCGGCTGGTTCGTGGTCGACAACCTGCCGCCCGAGCTGATCGCCACGATGATGGAGCTGGGCGCAAAGGCCCGTGGCGAGATCACCCGCATCGCCGTCGTGATGGACGTGCGCAGCCGCGCGTTCACCGCCGATCTCGGTACCGTGATCAAGGACCTGGACGCCCGCGGCTACCGTCCGCGGCTGCTGTTCCTCGAGGCCACCGACGCCGTGCTGGTGCGCCGGTTCGAGCAGGTGCGGCGCAGCCATCCGCTGCAGGGCGACGGCCGACTGGCCGACGGGATCGCCGCCGAGCGGGAGCTGCTGCGCCCGCTGCGCGAGGACGCCGACCTCGTCATCGACACCTCCACCACCACGGTGCCGGCGCTGCGCGCCACCCTGGAGCGGGCGTTCGGCGGCGAGACCGTGCACCACACGAAGGTCACGCTGGTGTCGTTCGGCTACAAGTACGGCCTGCCGATGGACTCCGACCTGGTCGTCGACGTGCGGTTCCTGCCGAACCCGTTCTGGATCCCGGAGCTGCGCGAGTTCACCGGCCGCGACGACACCGTCCGTGACTACGTGCTCAGCCAGGACGGCGCCGAGGAGTTCATCACCCGCTACCTGGAACTGCTCGGCATCGTCGCGGCCGGGTACCGGCGCGAGGGCAAGCGCTACCTCACCGTCTCCGTCGGGTGCACCGGCGGCAAGCACCGCAGCGTCGCCATCAGCGAGGAGATCGCGCGCCGGCTGAAGGCCTCCGACCAGGGGCTCACCGTGAGCGTCGCGCACCGCGACCTGGGGCGCGAATGACCGATCTCCCACGGGCGGTGGCGCTGGGGGGCGGCCACGGACTCCACGCCACCCTCCTAGCCCTCCGCCGGCTGGCCGCGCAGGGCGCGGTGTCCGACGCCGTCACGGCGGTGGTCACCGTCGCCGACGACGGCGGCTCGTCGGGCCGGCTGCGCCGCGAGCTGGGCCTGCTGCCCCCCGGTGACCTGCGGATGGCGCTGGCCGCGCTGGCCGCCGACGACGCGTCCGGGCAGCGCTGGGCCGACGTCGTGCAGCACCGGTTCGGCGGCATCGGCGCGCTCGCCGGGCACGCGGTCGGCAACCTGCTGCTCGCCGGGTTGATGGAGACGCTCGGCGACCCGGTGGCGGCGCTGGACGAGGTCGCCGGGCTGCTGCGGCTGTCCGGCCGGGTGCTGCCGATGAGCTGCGACCCGCTCGACATCGAGGCCGACGTCGTCGGCCTGGGTGCCGACCCGGCGCAGGTGCACCGCATCCGCGGGCAGGTCGCGGTGGCGTCCACCCCGGGGCGCCCGCAGCGGGTGCGGCTGCGTCCCGACCGGCCCACGGCCTGTCCGGAGGCCGTCGCCGCGGTCCGCGCGGCCGACGTCGTCCTGCTCGGCCCCGGCTCGTGGTTCACCAGCGTGCTGCCGCACCTGCTGGTCCCCGGCCTGCGCGACGCCCTGCTGGAGACGTCCGCGCGCCGCGTCCTCGTGCTCAACCTGGCCCCCGAACCCGGTGAGACCGCCGGGTTCTCCCCTGAACGACACCTGGCGGTGCTCGCCGAGCACGAGCCCGCCCTGCGCGTCGAGGCCGTCATCGCCGACGTCGACGCCGTGCCCGTCCCCGACCGGTTGCACGAGGCGGCCGCGTCGATGCTCACCCCGGGCGGCCGGGTGCACCTCGCCCCGGTCGCCGCCCCCGGACACATCCCGCGTCACGAGCCGGCCGCGTTGGCGGCGGCTCTGGCCGAGGTGCTGTCCGGCCCGGCACCTGCATCAGCGGCCACGTCCAGCTCCCGGCATTCCCACGGGAGGGCGTAGCGTGCTGGCCCCGCTCCCTTGTCCCACCCCTGTCCGGAGGTTCCACCCATGGCGATGACCGCAGCGGTCAAGGACGAGCTCTCGCGGCTCGTCGTCACGAAACCGTGCTGCCGGCGCGCCGAGGTCGCCGCACTGCTGCGCTTCGCGGGCGGCCTGCACATCGTCGGAGGCCGGGTCGTCATCGAGGCCGAGGTCGACACCGGTTCGGTCGCGCGCCGGCTGCGGCGCGACATCCACGAGCTCTACGGCCACACGTGCGAGGCGCACGTCATCACGGCCGGCGGGCTGCGCCGCGGTGCCCGCTACGTGATGCGGGTGGTGCGCGACGGCGAGGGGCTCGCCCGCCAGACGGGCCTGCTCGACGCCCGCGGGCGCCCCGTGCGGGGCCTGCCGCCGCCTGTCGTCTCGGGCGGGGTGTGCGACGCGGAGGCGGCCTGGCGGGGGGCGTTCCTGGCGCACGGCTCGCTGACGGAGCCGGGCCGCAGCTCGGCACTGGAGATCACCTGCCCGGGTCCGGAGGCGGCGTTGGCGCTCGTGGGAGCGGCGCGCCGGCTCGGGGTCACGGCGAAGGCACGCGAGGTGCGGGGAGCGGACCGCGTGGTGGTGCGCGACGGCGACGCGATCAGCGCGCTGCTCACCCGCATGGGCGCGCACGAGTGCGTGCTGGCGTGGGAGGAGCGGCGGATGCGCCGCGAGGTGCGGGCCACGGCGAACCGGCTCGCCAACTTCGACGACGCCAACCTGCGCCGCTCCGCGCGCGCTGCGGTCGCCGCGGCCGCGCGGGTGGCGCGGGCGCTGGAGATCCTCGGCGACGACGTGCCGCAGCACCTCATGCAGGCCGGGAAGCTGCGCGCCGAGCACACCCAGGCGTCCCTGGAGGAGCTGGGCCAGCTCGCCGACCCGCCCATGACGAAGGACGCGGTGGCCGGCCGGATCCGCCGCCTGCTCCACATGGCCGACAAGCGCGCCGCCGATCTGGGCATCCCCGACACGGAGTCGGCCGTCACCGCGGAGATGCTCGAAGAGGCCTGACCCACCTCCCGCACCGCACGCCCCGTGTGACGTGGCGATCGACGTGACGCGTCGCATGTTGATCGATACAGACCCTGCCCTCCAGCGCAGCGGCCGGCAACGCTAGGGTCGTGTGCGGAAGCCGCGCACCGACGGGTGTGACCGGCATACGGCGATCGAGGAGGCACGAGCGTGACAGTGCGCGTAGGCGTGAACGGGTTCGGACGGATCGGCCGCAACTTCTGGCGGGCGCTGGATGCGCAGAAGGCCGCCGGCGTCGACATCGAGATCGTCGCGGTCAACGACATCACGGACAACGCGACGCTCGCCAACCTGCTGAAGTACGACTCCATCCTGGGCCGGCTGCCCTACGAGGTCACCTCGACCGACGACGAGATCGTCGTCGACGGCAAGGGCTTCAAGGGCCTCGCGGTACGCGACCCCGCCGAGCTGCCCTGGAAGGACCTGGGCGTCGACGTGGTCGTCGAGTCGACCGGCATCTTCACCAAGCGCGACGCCGCCGCCAAGCACCTGGAGGCGGGCGCGAAGAAGGTCGTGATCTCCGCCCCGGCCACGGGCGAGGACATCACCATCGTCAAGGGCGTCAACGACGGCGACTACGACGGCTCGCAGGACATCATCTCCAACGCGTCCTGCACCACGAACTGCGCCGCTCCGCTGGCGAAGGTCCTCGACGACCTGGCCGGCATCGAGCAGGGCATGATGACCACGATCCACGCGTACACGCAGGACCAGAACCTGCAGGACGGCCCGCACAAGGACCCGCGCCGGGCCCGGGCCGCCGCGCTCAACATCGTGCCCACCACGACCGGTGCCGCGAAGGCCATCGGGCTGGTGCTGCCGCACCTCAAGGGCAAGCTCGACGGCTACTCGCTGCGGGTGCCGGTGCCGACCGGGTCGATCACCGACCTGACCGTCCAGCTGCGCCGCGAGGTCTCCGCCGAGGAGATCAACGCGGCCTACAAGGCGGCGTCCGAGGACGGCCCGCTCAAGGGCGTGCTGACCTACTCGACCGCGCCGCTGGTCTCGTCCGACATCGTCACCGACCCGGCGTCGTGCATCTTCGACTCGCCCCTGACCAAGGTCATCGGCAACCAGGTGAAGGTGTTCGGCTGGTACGACAACGAGTGGGGCTACTCGAACCGCCTCGTCGACATCGTCGGGCTCGTGGCTTCGAAGCTGTGAAGACCCATCAGGACCTGATCAACGAGGGCGTCGCAGGGCGCACCGTGCTGGTGCGCTCCGACCTCAACGTCCCGCTGAAGGACGGCGTGATCACCGACGACGGGCGCATCCGCGCGTCGGTGCCCACGATCAAGGCGCTGTCCGAGGCGGGCGCGAAGGTCGTCGTCATGGCGCACCTGGGCCGGCCGAAGGGCGGCCCGTCGGCGGAGTTCTCCCTCGCCCCGGCCGCAACCCGGCTGGGGGAGCTGCTCGGCACGGAGGTGGCGCTGTTCGCCACGCCGGCCGAGCGGTCCGAGATCGCCGACGGCGGGGTCGCGATGCTGGAGAACGTGCGCTTCGACGCGCGCGAGACCAGCAAGAACGACGACGAACGGGCCGAGCTCGCCCGCGAGCTGTCGGCGATGGCGCCCGAGGGCGCGTTCGTCTCCGACGGCTTCGGCGTGGTGCACCGCAAGCAGGCCTCTGTCTACGACATCGCGCTCGACCTGCCCGCCTACGCCGGCGGGCTGGTGCTGGCCGAGGTCGAGGTGCTGCGCCGGCTCACCACCACCCCGGACCGCCCGTACGCCGTGGTGCTGGGCGGGTCGAAGGTCTCCGACAAGCTGGCGGTCATCGAGGCGTTGCTGCCGAAGGTGGACGCGCTGCTGGTCGGCGGCGGGATGTGCTTCACCTTCCTCGCCGCGCAGGGCCTCGGCGTCGGCTCGTCGCTGCTGGAGGCCGACCGCATCGACACCTGCCGGGCGCTGCTGGAGACCGGCAAGATCGTGCTGCCGACCGACGTGGTGGTGGCCGACGCGTTCGCCGCCGACGCCCGCACCGACACGGTCCCGGCCGACGAGATCCCGGCCGGCTGGATGGGCCTGGACATTGGTCCGGCGTCGGTGGCGGCGTTCGCCGACGTCCTGGGCACGGCGAAGACGGTGTTCTGGAACGGGCCGATGGGCGTGTTCGAGATGGCCCCGTTCGCGGAGGGCACCCGCGGGATCGCCGAGGCGATCATCGCCGGCTCCGGGTACTCCGTGGTCGGCGGGGGCGACTCCGCGGCGGCCGTGCGCGCACTGGGCTTGGCCGAGGACGGGTTCTCGCACATCTCGACCGGCGGCGGTGCGTCGCTGGAGTACCTGGAGGGCAAGCACCTCCCCGGCATCGCCGTGTTGGAGGGGCCATGACCGAGGCGACACCGGGTTCCGCGCAGGCCGAGCCGCGCAAGCCGCTCATCGCCGGCAACTGGAAGATGAACCTCACGCACCTCGAGGGCATCCACCTGGTGCAGAAGCTGGCGATGGCGCTGCCGGAGAAGTACTACAGCAAGGTGGACGTGGCGGTGCTGCCGCCGTTCACGCACATCCGCAGCATCCAGACCATGATCGACGGCGACGAGCTGCTGATGGTCCACGGTGCGCAGGACATCTCCCCGTACGACTCCGGCGCCTACACCGGTGACGTGTCCGGCCCGATGCTCGCGAAGCTCGGCTGCCGCTACGTCGTCGTCGGGCACTCGGAGCGCCGCGAGTACCACGAGGAGTCCGACGCGCTCGTCAACCGCAAGGTGCTGGCGGCGCTGAAGAACGGGATCACGCCGATCCTGTGCGTGGGGGAGGGCCTGGAGATCCGGGAAGCCGGAGGGCACATCGCGCACATCACCGGGCAGCTGCGGGCCGATCTCGCGAAGGTGACCGCGGAACAGGCCGCCACCCTGGTCGTCGCCTACGAGCCGATCTGGGCCATCGGAACGGGCCGCGTGGCGAGCCCGGCCGACGCCCAGGAGGCGTGCGCCGCGCTGCGGGCCACCCTGGCCGAGCTGTACGACGCGAGCGTGGCCGCTGCCGTGCGGATCCTCTACGGCGGCTCGGTGAAGTCGGGCAACGTCGGCGAGATCGTGGCCGAGGCCGACGTCGACGGCGCGCTCGTCGGCGGAGCCAGCCTCGACGGCGCGGAGTTCGCGAAGCTGTGCGCCATCGCGGCGGGCGGCCCGCTGCCCTGACGGTCCGGTTCGCCGGAATCGGCCGGAACGTCGGTCATCCGGACGAGTGATCGATTCGAGATGTGGCCCGGGGCACGTGACCCTGCGTGCTCCGGGTACCCTCGAATGCCCCACCACCCGTCAGACCCGCGAAGGTCCGCGAAAGTCGAGGAACGGATGCAACTCGCCCTGCAGATCGTGCTCATCGTCACCAGCGTGCTGCTGGTGCTGCTGATCCTGCTGCATCGTGGCCGCGGTGGTGGGCTCTCGTCCCTGTTCGGCGGTGGCGTGCAGTCCAGCCTGTCGGGATCGAGCGTGGTCGAGAAGAACCTCGACCGCTTCACTCTGTTCGTCGGTGCCATCTGGCTCATCGCCATCGTCGGCATCGGCCTCCTCGTCAAGATCGGGGTGTGACTCCAGATGGCCATGGCCGGCGGTAACGCGATCCGCGGCACCCGGGTGGGTGCCGGACCGATGGGCGAGTCCGAACGGGGCGAGACGGCCCCGCGGGAGCGCATCACCTACTACTGCGCGAACGGGCACGTCACCACGCCCTCGTTCGCCAGCGAGGCCGACATCCCGGAGTCGTGGGACTGCCCGCGCTGCGGTCTCCCGGCCGGCCGTGACGGGCAGAACCCGCCCGCGGCGCCGCGCACCGAGCCGTACAAGACGCACCTGGCGTACGTGAAGGAGCGGCGCAGCGACGCCGACGGCGCGGCGATCCTGGAGGAGGCGCTCGGTCGGCTGCGCGCCTCGCGCGAGCTCTGAGTCCGATCGGACCCGCGCGCTACCTGCGCGCCGCCCGCAATGCCGTGCGGGACGGGCTCTACCGGGTCGTCGACGAGGCTGTCGCCCGGCACGCGGCGGAGCTGCACACCCGCATCGACGAGCTCCGGGACGAGGTGCGGTCGCAGACGCAGCGCGTGCTGGACGCCCTGCACGCGCAGGAGGTCCGCGACCGCCGCGACATGATCGCCGCCGCGGAACGGTCCGCGGTGGCGTCGTCGGCGGCGTTCGTGCAACGGGAGATGCGGGAGGCGCGCAACTTCCCGCACCCGCACGCGACGCTCGACCACGCGCTGTCGCTCGCTCCGCAAGGCGGCATGGCCCTGGAGTTCGGGGTCTACAGCGGCACCACGCTGAAGATGATCGCGGCGTCCCGGAACGGCGGCGAGGTCTACGGCTTCGACTCCTTCCAGGGGCTGCCGGAGAACTGGCGCACCGGCTTCGACACCGGCGCGTTCGGCGTCAACGCCCTGCCCGACGTGCCCGGCGCCGAGTTGGTTGTCGGCTGGTTCGACGACACCCTGCCCGGGTTCCTCGCCGAGCACGACGGCCCCGTCGACCTGCTGCACGTCGACTCCGACCTGTACAGCTCCGCCGCCACCGTGCTGCGGCTGGTCGGGCCGCGGCTGCACCCCGGCAGCGTGATCGTGTTCGACGAGTTCCTCAACTACGCCGGCTGGGAGGAGCACGAGGCCCGGGCGTGGCAGGAGTACGTCGCCGAGCACGACCTCGCGTTCCGCTACGAGGCCTACACCCACGACCACGAGCAGGTCGTCGTCCGGCTGCTCTGAGCCGGCGCCGGTCAGGCATCCGCTCCGTCGGTGGTGAGGAAGTCGGCCATCGCCGCGACCTTGGCGGCGGTGATGACGTGCCCGGTGTTCGGCAGGACGCAGAGCTGGCCGTGCGGCAGGTGCCGGTAGGCCCGGATGCAGTCCTCGACCGGCGAGTGCTCGTCGCGGTCGCCGACGAGGACGAGTGCCGGCACGTCGATCTGCGCGAAGTCGCCGAAGCCGTAGCCGGGCCAGTGCTGGGCGGCCTCGAAGAAGTGCTGCAGCATCGTCCGCCAGTGGCCGGGCCCGCCGGCCGCGTCGTGGTCGGCCTTGATCAGCTCCAGGAACTGCCGCATGTCCGGGTCGGAGCCGAACGCGGCCTCGACGGCGTCGGGGTTCGCCTCCTTGGCGTCGGGGCTGCCGCCGAAGACCTGACGGAGCATCGGGAACGATCTCGACTCGGGGTCGAAGATGTCGCATCCGGCGTCGTTGACCAGCGCCCGCGCGACGCCGGGGTGCCGGATCGCCGTGATCGTCGCGATCATGCCGCCGTTGCTGAACCCGGCGATGGCCGGCCGGTCCAGGCCGAGCGCGTCGACGAGCGCGGCCACGTCGTCGGCGAGCAGGCTCATCGACACCCTGCCGCCGCCGGCGTGCCGGGTCCTGCCGTAACCGCGGACGTCCGGGGCGACGACGTGGAACCGCTCACCCAGGGTGCCCAGGTAAGCGCCGTAGCTGAACGGGGTGCCGTCCCACAGGGGGTTCGTGCTGACCAGCCCGCCGTGGAGCAGGACGAGGTCGGGCGAGGTCGGCGAGCCGGCCTCGCGGTAGTGGACGTCGATGCCGTTGGCGTGGACGGTTGCGGTGCGGGGCGCTTCACTGGTGGTGGCGGTCATCGCGTGCTCCTCTGGCTCGGGGATGACCGACGCTAGGTGCGCGCCGCGGCCGCCGGATCGGGTGAACGCCCTAGTTTTCAGTTCGCGGGCTCGAAGTCCGACATGAGTCCGTGGCGCATGGCGAACAGCCCGGCCGTGGCGCGGTTCGTCGCCCCGGTCTTGGTGTAGATGTGCTCGACGTGGGCGCCCACCGTCTTGGGGGAGAGCACCAGGCGGTCGGCGATCTCGCGGTTGGTCAGGCCGCGGGCGAGGAGGCGCAGGACGTCGACCTCCCGGGCGGTGAGTCCGGCAGGCCAGGCCCGACGTCGAGGTGTCCGGTGGCCCGCCACGGCGAGGACCGCCTCGACGGCGTCGCCGTCGAGTGCGCCGCGGCGCACGTCGACCCGCAGCTGCGCAGCCGCGGCGGCCGGGTCGGCGGCACGGCGGTGCGGTCGCTCCTCGGTCGCCGTCGCGTAGCGGTCGGCAGCAGCCAGGATCCGGCCGGTGGCCGGGATCGCGGTCCCGGACAGGCCGCGCGGGTAGCCGGAGCCGTCGAGCCGTTCGTGGTGAAGCACGGCGATCGCGCCGAGCTCGGCCAGCCGCGGGGAGAACGCCAGCATCCGTTCGGTGAGATAGGGGTGGGTGCGTACGCGCTCCGTCTCGGCCAGCGTCAGCGGCGTCCGTTTGTCCCAGATGCCGTTGGAGACGCCGAGTCTGCCCAGGTCGTGCACCAGTGCGGCGCGGCGGAGCCGGGTGACGTCGTCGGCGACGAGGCCGAGCCCGGCGCCGGCTCCCTCCGCCAGGTGGGCCACGGTGCGCGCGTGCCCGATGAAGTACGGCGACTTGAGGTCGGCGAAGTCCCCGATCGCGCCCAGGACGTGGTCGAGCTCGGCCTCGTCGACGGTCCGGGCCAGGCCGGGTTCGCTGTCGAGGACCTGGGCCCAGTGGCTGCCGCCGTCGAGGCCGTCGAGCACCTCGTGACCGTGGCGGCACAGCAGCGCAACGAGATCGGGGTCGAACTGCCCGCCGGACCGCTCCCGCGCCATGCGCAGCGCGGCGTCCGCACCACCCAGCCGCTCGAAAGCCGCGACCACGTCGGCGAGGTGGACCAACCGGGACGTGAGCCGGATGCTCTCGCCCCGGAGCCCGGCGGCGCCGCGGCCGTCCCAGCGCTCGTAGCTCTCCACCAGGCTGCGCCGGATGTCCTCACCGAGTCCGAGCTGCTTCGCCAGCAGGTCGGTGGCCTTCCAATGGCTCTCGAGGAGCGTGGAGAACCAGCGCAGCCCGCTCAACGGGAACGTGACGGCGGTGCGGACCCGATCCGGGAGGGAGCCGCCGCTGCCCAACCGGCGCACCAGCAGCCGGGCCAGGTCCGCCGCGCTGTCACCGGCCAGCATCGCCTCGCGCTTCATCGCGATGTCGTCCCCGAACCACTTGGCCTGCTCGTAGGCGTCGGTGTGGCACCCGACCCAGGCCAGCAGGCCGGAATAGTAGACGACCGTCCGGTCCTGCTCGCTCAGGTCGAGCAGGGCGGCGAGGCGCAACGCGATGATCGTCTGGCGGATGACGTGCTCCATCGGCTGGCCCAGTCCGAGGTCCGTGCCCAGCGAGATGGTTGCCACGAGTTCGGCGAGGCGAACCCGGGCCGGCGCCGCCGCCACGGGCGGAGTGTAGGCCGTTCCGGCCGGTGCGGTCAGCCCAGCGTGATCCGGCGGGAGGCCTGCTCGGGGACGGGCACCTGCAGCTGCTCGATGCGCTCGCGCAGCGCGTCGGGCATCGGGCTGGAGCGCCCCACCAGCGCGTCGACGTGCACCATCAGCACCTCTTCCGTGGCCCGCAGCTCGCCGTCGCACCACATCTCGTGCCACAGCCAGAGGAGCTTCGCCGTGACCTGCAGGACGGACGTGCGCACCTGCAGCCGCGCGCCGGGCGGCACCTGGTACAGGTACCGGACGTGCGCCTCCAGCGTGTACATCGACGTCCCGACGGCGGCCACGTGGTCGGGCGACATGCCGAGCCACGCCAGGAACGCGTCGGTGGCGTGCCCGAACACCAGCACGTAGTAGGCCTCGGACAGGTGGCCGTTGTAGTCGATCCACTCCGGGCGGACGTCCTCCACCCAGAGCGGGTCGGGCAGTCGGACAGCGGTCTCAGTCGGCGTCTCGGTCATCGTCCTCCAGTTTGCCCAAGAACCGGAGGAGGGCGACGAGGTTGCGGTCGCGCTCCCGTACGAGGTCGGCGACGGTTCGCGTACCCGCTTCGGCCAGGCAGCCGGCAACGACCTCGTCGCGCAGCTCCGGGGTGAGCTCCGGCGCGGCGAGGCGCGTCCACGGCGACTTCAGCGACGGCCCGAAGTGGTCGAGCATGTGGCTCATCCCACCCGGTCCACCGGCCAGGTGGAACGTGAGCATCGGACCCTGGAACGCCCAGCGCAGGCCGGGTCCCTCGGTGATCGCGGCGTCGATCTGCTCGACGGTGGCCTCGCCGTTGGCGACCATGTGCAGGGCCTCGCGCCACAGCGCCTCCTGGAGCCGGTTGCCGACGAACCCGGGCACCTCGCGGTCCATCGTGATCACCGACTTGCCGACGTGCCGGTAGAACGCGGCCGTCCACGCGACGACCTCGGCCGCGGTCTTCTCCCCGCCCACCACCTCCACCAGGGGGATCAGGTACGGCGGGTTGAACGGGTGCGCGACCACGAGGCGGTGCGGTGCGGCGGCGTCGGTGGCCATCTCGGACATGCCGTAACCCGACGTCGAGGACGCGATAACGACGTCGTCGGGGGTGGCGGCGTCGATGTCGGCGAGCAGCCGCCGCTTCAGGTCGAGGTCCTCCGGGGCGCTCTCCTGCACCAGGTCGGCGCCGGCGACCGCGTCGGCCAGCTCGGCGGTGACGGTCAGCGCGTCGACGGACGCGCCGTCCGCGAGGCCCAGTTCGGTCAGCGCCGGCCAGGCGTCCGCCACGAGGGTCCGCAGCCGCTGCTCCGCGCCCGGTGCCGGGTCCCACGCCCGCACCCGGAGGCCCCTGGCCAGGAAGTACGCCACCCAGCCGCCGCCGATGACACCCGCGCCGACGCACGCGACGGTGCGCACGTCCTGCGGTGCGATGCGGATCCCGCTCATGCCCGCGGTCGCAGCGAGAGGATCTCGCGCGCCTCGTCCGGGGTGGCCACCGACGCCCCCATCGCCTCGATGATCGTCACCGCGTTGGTGACGAGCTCGGCGTTGGTGACGGCGTTGCCGCGACCCAGGTAGAGGTTGTCCTCCAGGCCGACCCGCACGTGCCCGCCGAGCAGGATGGACTGCGCCACCCACGGCATCTGCATGCGCCCGATCGCGAAGGACGCCCACACCACACCGTCGGGGATGCGGTCGACCATCGCGACCAGCAGAGCCGGCTCCGGGGGAGCGCCGTACGGGATGCCCATGCAGAGCTGGTACATGCCGGGCGGGTCGATCAACCCCTCCTCGACGAGCTTGTTGGCGAACCACAGGTGCCCCGTGTCGAAGATCTCCAGCTCGGGGCGCACCCCGAGCTCCTGGATGCGCTTGGCGCCGGCGCGCAGCATGTCCGGGGTGCTGACGTAGACGAGGCTGCCCTCGCCGAAGTTCAGGCTGCCGCAGTCGAGCGTGCAGATGTCGGGGAGCAGTTCCTCGACGTGCGCCAGTCGCTCGATGCCGTTCACGAGGTCGGTGCCCTCGGCGAACCCGTCCGGCCGGTCCGGGTCCAGGTAGAGGTCACCACCCATCCCCGCGGTCGTGTTGATCACCACGTCGACGTCGCTCGCGCGCAGCCGCTCGACGACCTCCCGGTAGAGCGCCACGTCCCGCGTCCCGGCGCCCGTGCGGGGATCCCGCACGTGCACGTGGACGATCGCGGCACCGGCCTTCGCCGCGGCGATGCCGGACTCGGCGATCTGCGCCGGTGTGACGGGCACGTGCTGCGACTTGCCGGTGGTGTCACCGGCCCCGGTCAGCGCGCACGTGATGATGACCTTGCGGTTCACGGTCCTCCTCGCTGGTCAGCGGATGGCCGGGGTGTTGCTGATGAGCCGGCGGGTGTACTCCTCGCGCGGGCTGTCGAGCACCTCGACGACGAACCCCGACTCGACGAGCTCCCCGGCGTTGAGCACCTGCACCCGGGCCGCGATCGAGCGCACCAGCGCCAGGTTGTGGGTCACGAAGAGCATGCTGATCCCGCGGCTCTGCCGGAGCTCCTCGAGCAGCGCGACGATCGATCCCTGCACCGAGACGTCCAGCGCCGAGGTGATCTCGTCGCAGATCAGCAGGTCGGGCTCGGCGGCCAGCGCCCGCGCGATCGCGACGCGCTGCCGCTCGCCGCCGGAGAGCCGGTTGGTCTGCAGGTCGAGCACCGCCGGGCCCAGCGCGACCGCTTCCAGCAGCTCGGCGACCCGGTCACGGGCCTGCTTCCCCTTCGCGATGCCGAACAGCTCCATCGGCCGCGACACGATCTGGGCGATCGTCATGCGCGGGTTCAGCGACAGGTACGGGTTCTGGAAGATGTACTGGATCCGCTTGCGGTCCTCGACGCTGCGGGCGCGCGAACCCGTGGCCAGCGGGCTGCCGTCGAACACGATGTCGCCGGTCCACTGCCGGTGCAGCCCGCCGACGCACCGCGAGATCGTCGTCTTGCCACTGCCCGACTCGCCGACGAGCGCGACCACCTCCGCCTTGGCCACGTCGAAGTCGACGCCGTGCACGACCTCCTTGCGGCCGTACTGGACGCGCAGGTCGGCCACCGACAGCAGGATCTCCCGCTGCTTCGCCGGGTCGGTGTCGGCCACGTCGCCCCGGTTGATGTCCCATGGCCCGATCTCGCCGATTCGCACACATCGGGCCACATGGTCGGGAGCGACCACCAGCTCGGGCGGCTCGACCGTCCGGCAGCGGTCCTCGACGTGGGGGCAGCGGTCGTGGAACCGGCAGCCCGAGGGCCGGCGGCCCGGCGCCGGGGTGTTGCCCGGGATGCCGGTCAGCGCCCTGGCCTGGGACAGGTGCGGGATGGCGTCGAGCAACGCGCGCGTGTACGGGTGCGCGGGTGCGGTGAACATCGCCGCGCGCGGGCCGAGCTCGACGATCCGGCCCGCGTACATCACCGCGACCCGGTCGGCGATGTTGGCGACGACGGCGAGGTCGTGGGTGACGTAGAGCGCGGCGACCTGGTGGCTGCGGCACAGCCGCCCCATCGTCTCGAGCACCAGCCCCTGCGTGGTGACGTCCAGGCCGGTCGTCGGCTCGTCGAGGACCAGCACCTTCGGCCGCGGCAGGAACGCCATCGCGAGCGCCACGCGCTGCACCTGCCCGCCCGAGAGCTGGTGCGGGTAGCGGGCGAGGAACTCGTCGTCGTCGGGGAGGCCCACCTCGACCAATCCGGCCCGGGCCCGTTCCAGCCGCTCGGCGGGCGTGCCGATGCCGTGCAGCTCCAGCAGCTCGACGATCTGGCGGCCGATGCGGATGGCCGGGTTGAGCGCGGCGCCGGGGTCCTGCGGCACGTAGGCGATCTTCATGCCGCGGATCGGCCGGACCTGCTCCCAGGTCATCGCGAGCACGTCGATGCCTTCGAACATGACCGAGCCGTGCTCGATGACCGCGCCCGGACGGGCGTAGGCGAGCAGGGCAGTGCCGGCCGTCGTCTTGCCGGAGCCGGACTCGCCGACCAGCCCGACCACCTCACCCGGTCGCAGCTCCAGGTTGATCTCGTCGACGACGTCGTTGCGGCTCGCGGCGAGCGCCACCCGCAGGTCGCGGACGATCGCACCCTCTTCCAGGGTCTCGGTCATGTCAGTCTCCCCGGCCGGTGAGCTGGGTGATGCCGTCGGCGATCAGGTTGGTGCCGATCGTGAAGACGCCGATGACGATGACCGGCGCCAGCACACCCCATGGCTGGACGAGCAGCGCGAGCCGGTTCTCGTTGATCATCTGGCCCCAGTCGGCCGCGCCCGGGTCGGTGGCGAAGCCGAGGAACCCGATGCCGGCCACCATGCCGATCGAGTACGTGAGCCGCAGCCCGGCCTCCGCCAGCAGCGGCGCGGTCATGGTGGGCAGCACCTCGGCCGTCAGCACCCGCAGCCGGCTCTCGCCGATCGCCTCGGCAGCGGCCACGAAGTCCCGCGAGACGACGCCGAGTGCCATCCCGCGCGCCACCCGCGCCACGCGCGGGGCGTGCGAGAGCCCGACCAGCGCCACGACCAGCCAGGACGTTGGCTGGTCGACGGCCGTGAGCACCAGCAGCGCCAGCAGGATCTGCGGGAACGCGAGCGCCACGTCGTTGAGCCGCATCACCAGCTCGTCGAACCAGCCGCCGGCGTACGCCGCGACCACGCCGATCGCGATGCCCACGACCATGCCGAGCAGCGTGGCGAGCACCGAGATCATCAGGATCGAGCCGCCGCCGGCCAGCACCCGGCTCCACACGTCCTGGCCCAGGTAGTCGGTGCCGAGGAAGGCGCCCTCGTGGCTGAACGGCTTGCCGACGATCTCCGTCTCGCCGTACGGGGCGAGCCACGGCCCGACGATCGCGAGGACGACCACGACACCGGTGATGACCAGCCCGGTGACGAGCCGGCGCTGGGACAGGATGCGGCGGCGCAGGCTGCGCACGGGGGCGGTCATGACGTGATCGCCGTTCGCGCGCGCGGGGTGAGCAGGATGGAGAGGACGTCGGCGACGAGGTTCACCACGACGTAGACGGTGGCGATCGTCATCGCGAGGAGCTGCACCACCGGGAAGTCGCTGTTGCGGACCGCGTCGACGAGGCTCGCGCCGACCCCGGGGTAGGAGAACAGGTACTCCACCACGACGATGCCGCCGGCCAGCCAGGCCAGCTGCAGCGCGACCACCTGGATGCCGGGGACGACAGCGTTCCGCAGCGCGTGTCGGCGCAGCACGATCCGCTCCGGCACGCCTTTCAGCCGGGCCAGCTCGACGTAGTCGCTGTCGAGCACCTCCAGCAGGCTCGCGCGCACGATCCGCGCGACGTACGGCGCGACGGCGATGACCAGCGTCACGACGGGCAGGATCATCGACGCCGGGTTGGACCAGGGTGGCGCACCGCCGCCGGCGATGGTGACGGCCGGCAGCAGGTGCAGCACGGTCGTCGAGAAGAGCGCGACGAGCAGGATGCCGACGACGAACTCCGGCAGCCCGGCGAGCGCGATGAGCACGATCTGGATCACGCCGTCCGTGCGGCGGCCGCGGGCGTTCGCGGAGATCATCGCGATGCCGAACGCGACCGGGATCGTCACCAGCGCGGCGACGAGCACCAGCACGCCCGAGTTGAGGATGCGGTCGCCCACCAGCTCGCCGACGGGCAGCTTGTTGACGACCGACTGGCCGAGGTCCCCGGTGAGCAGCCCGCCGAGCCAGTCGAGGTAGCGGCCGATCACCGGCTGGTCGAGGTGCAGCTCGGCGGTGATCTCGGCGACCCGTTGCGGGCTGGTGCCGTAGTCCTTGCCCAGGATCGCCCGGACCGGGTCGCCCAGCGCCGCCGTCGCGAAGAAGACGAGCACCGAGCAGAGCCACAGCGTGAGCACGGCCAGGCCGAGCCGCCGGGCCAGCCAGCCCAGCCACGCCCCCGCCGCGGACGTCGTGGGCTCGGCGGCGGGCGGTGCCACGGTGGTGGGTTGCGCCAGATCGGTCATGGCCTCACTCCTGGACCTGGGGAGACACGAACGAGGCGTGCTTGAAGCCGAAGGCGCCGCACGGCAGGTAGCGGTGCGGGGTGATGCCCTGGACGAGGTTGGAGAACGCGTCGACCTGCCGCTTGAACCCCCAGATCAGGTAGCCGCCGCGCTCGTACTCGATCTGCTGCGCGTCCTGCAGCAGGGTGCGGCGCTTCGCCGGGTCGGCCTCGCTGCGCGCCTGTCCGATCAGCCCGGCGAACTGCGGGTCGTCGAAGTGGGTCTCGTTGTAGGTCGCGCCCTTCAGCGCGCAGACCGCGACCTGAGGCAGGTAGTTGCGGGTGTTCCAGAAGTCCTGGGCGAAGTTCCAGGTCAGGTACTGGTCGCCGTAGAAGACGTTGGCGTCGGCCTTGTTCAGCCGCACCGTGATGCCGGCCTGGCGGGCCTGCTCGACGAAGAGGTTCGCCGACTCGACGGCGCCCGCGCCGACCGCGGTGCTGGTGACCAGCTCGACCTCGAGATCGGGGTGCCCCGCCTGGCGCAGCAGCGACTTCGCCTGGTCGATGTCCTGCACGCGCTGCGGCAGGTGGCTCGCGTAGGCGGGATCGAACGGCGAGTACATGTCGTTGCCCAGCACGCCGAACCCGTTCAGGGCCTGGTCGATCATCTGCTGCCGGTCGCACACCAGGCGCAGCGCCTGCCGCACCCGCACGTCGGAGAACGGGGCGACGTCGACGCGCATCGTGAACGGCACCCACGCGCCGGTCTCCGACACCAGCGGCGACGCCCCCTGGTCCTCGATCGTGCGCGCCAGGTAGGTGGGCAGGTTGTCGATGCTCTGCACCTGCCCGGCCAGGAGCGCGTTCACCTTCGCCGCGTCGTCGGCGAAGTCGTAGATGAACAGCTCGTCCACCCAGGCCGGCCCGTCCCAGTAGTTGTCGAAGCGGGCGAACTGGGAGAGCTGCCCGGGCACGAAGCGGCGGTAGGAGAACGGGCCGGTGCCCACCGGGCGCGCGGGGTCGAAGTCGGTGGGGATGATGCCGACGGTGTACTCGGCGAGCAGCTGGTCCAGGACCGCGTAGGGCGAGTTGAGCTGCAGCATCAGTGTGCGCGCGTCGAGCACCTTCGAGTTGGCGAGCTCCAGGATCCCGGACAGCTCCACCCCACCGGACGTGGGGTTCTTCGGGTCGGCGACGATCGAGAGGGTGTGCAGGACGTCCTGCGGCGTGACGGTCTTGCCGTGGTGGAACTCGACGCCGTCGCGCAGCCGCACGGTCCACTGCGTGTTGTCCGCCGACGGCGTGACCGACTCCGCGAGCGATGGTTCGATCTCGTAGTCGGCGTTCCAGCGCAGCAGCGGCTCGTACAGCTGCATGGTGCGGCTGATGTCGGGGTTGGTGACCGGTGCGTGCGGGTTCAGGGTGTCCTTGAGGCCGCCGCCGGTCGCGCCGTGGCTGTAGATCCCGCCGCGCCGTTGGGGTGTGCCGGGCGCCGGGCGGGCCGGGACGGCGGCACAGGCGGACAGAGCAGCGATCCCGACGGCTGCCGAGGCCCCGAGTCGGAGCACGTCGCGCCGGGTCATCCCGCCGGTGGCGGGTCGTACCAAGTGATGTCGCACCATGCGAACCCCCTCGGAACGATGCGAACCGTATAGTGATGCGCGCCACTGGTCAACCGGAGGAAAGCGTGGAGACGGAGACGGGGACGGCGCGCATCCAGTCGGTGGACCGCGCCATCGACCTGCTGCTCGCGGTCGCGGCGGGCCCACCGGCCGAGGCGACCGCCCCGGCACTGGCCAGGCGGTGCGGCATCAACCGGGCCACCGCCTGGCGGCTGCTCAAGACGCTGCAGGCGCGCGGGCTGGTCACGCTGGACGAGTCGACGCAGCGCTACGCGGTCGGCATGACCGCCGTCGAGCTGGGTGCCGCGGCCGGCCCGGACTCGCTGGTCGCGGTCGCGCACCCGGAGCTCGAGCGGATCTGCCGCGAGACCGGCGAGACGGCGTCGCTCGCGGTGCCGGGCATCGGTGGCCTGACCTACGTCGACGAGGTGCGTCCCCACGCGGTGCTGGCGGCCAGCTGGCTCGGCGTCTCGGTGCCGGCGCACGCCACGTCCACGGGCAAGGCGCTGCTGGCGTTCCTCCCGACCGACCAGACCCGCCGCCTCATCGGCGGCACCCTGACGGCCTACACGTCGACCACGATCACCGACCCGGACGCGCTGGTCGCCGAGCTCGCCGCCACCCGTGCCCGCGGCTACGGCACCTGCGCCGGCGAGCTGGAAGCCTCGCTGTACGGGGTGTCGGCGCCCGTGCTCGACCGCGCCGGGCGGCCGCTCGCCGTGCTGTCGATCTGGGGGCCGCAGGACCGGGTGCGGGTGGAGCTGTTCCCCGAGCTGGGGGCGCTCGCCGTCGCGGGGGCGGCACGGATCAGCGCGTCGGCCACCGCCCGGCACCGCAGCGCTTGACCGGTCACGGGAGGTGCCAGCGCAGCAGCTCCGGCACGGGGAGGCGACCGCCCGGCACCGCGGAACGGCCCGCCGGCCGGGGCGCGGGATGGCCGAGCGACAGCGCGTGCCGGGGCACCCAGCCGGGGCCGACCGCCAGCGCGGCGGCGGCCCGGGCGATCTGCGGCTCCGGGTAGAACGTGGCCAGGCAACTGCCCAGCCCCGCCGCCGTCGCGGCGAGGGTGAGCGACTGCGCCACCCGGCCGAGGTCGAACTCGGTGTCGCGGCGACCGTCGTCGGCTGAGAGCAGCACGATCGCGCACGGCGCGCCGGCCAGGTGCCCGGCGTACGCGCCGCAGCCGGCGAGCAGCCGCAGCGTCGCCACGTCGTCGACGGCGACGAACCGCCACGGCTGCCGGTTGCGGGCGGACCCGGTGCGCCGGGCGACCTCGACGAGCTGCTCGACGGTCGCGCGGTCGACGGGCCGGTCGGCGAACGTGCGCACGGACCGCGCCGCGACGAGCGCGTCCAGGTCGGGGCTCACGCCTGGGGGAGGACCGCCTCGACCGCGTCGGTGACCTCGGCGGCCAGCGGCTCGGTGCGCGGGCGGAAGCGGGCGGCCACGCGGCCGTCCGGCGCGACGAGGAACTTCTCGAAGTTCCACTGGACGTCACCGGCGGCGCCGGCGGCGTCCGGTGTCGCGGTCAGCTCGGCGTAGAGCGGGTGCCGGTCCGGGCCGTTGACGTCGACCTTCTCGGTGAGGGGGAAGGTGACACCGTACGTGGCCGAGCAGAACGTGGCGATCTCCTCCGCGCTGCCCGGCTCCTGGCCGCCGAACTGGTTGCACGGCACGCCGAGCACGGTGAAGCCGCGGTCGCCGTAGGTCTTCTGCAGCTCCTCCAGCGCGGTGTACTGCGGCGTCAACCCGCACTTCGAGGCAACGTTGACGACGAGGACGGCCTGCCCGCGCAGGGCGGCCACATCGAGGGGGCTGCCGTCGAGCGCGGCGATGGAGGTGTCGAACAAGCTCATGACGTCGACTGTAGAACCGGACTAGATTCCCGCGGATGAGCCGCTGGTCACTGCCGCCCACGTCGCTCCCCACGGCGTGGTTCAACGTCGTCCCGCACCTCGCGTCCCCGCCGCAGCCGCCGCTGCACCCCGGCACGCGCGAGCCCGTCGGTCCCGACGACCTCGCCCCGCTGTTCCCGATGGCGCTGATCGGGCAGGAGGTGAGCGGCGAGCCATGGGTCGACATCCCCGGCGAGGTGCTCGACATCCTGCGGCTGTGGCGCCCGACCCCGCTGGTCCGGGCGACCCGCCTGGAGCAGGCGCTGGGCACGCCGGCCCGCATCTACTTCAAGGACGAGTCGGTCTCGCCGGCGGGCAGCCACAAGCCCAACACCGCCGTCCCGCAGGCGTTCTACAACAAGCAGGAGGGCATCTCCCGGCTCTCCACGGAGACCGGGGCCGGGCAGTGGGGCACCGCGCTCGCGTTCGCCTGCGCCCAGTTCGACCTGGACCTCAAGGTCTACATGGTGCGCGCGTCGTTCGAGCAGAAGCCGTACCGCAAGATCGCGATGGAGACGTGGGGCGGCGAGGTGGTCGCGTCCCCGGTGGACGAGCCCGGCCACCCTGGCTCTTTGGGCAGTGCGATCTCCGACGCCGTCCGCGACGCAGCGGGCCGCGCCGACACGCACTACTCGCTCGGTTCGGTCCTCAACCACGTGCTGCTGCACCAGACCGTGATCGGCATCGAGGCGAAGGAGCAGCTGCAGCTCGCGGGGGAGCGGCTGCCGGACGTGGTGATCGCGCCGTGCGGCGGCGGCTCCAACCTGGGCGGCATCACGTTCCCGTTCGTGCCGGACGCGGGGGTGCGGCTGCTCGCCGTCGAGCCGCTGTCGTGCCCGACCCTGACGCAGGGCCGGTTCGAGTACGACTTCGGCGACACCGCGGGCCTCACCCCGCTGCTGCCCATGTACACGCTCGGCCACGACTTCGTGCCGCCGTCGATCCACGCGGGCGGGCTGCGCTACCACGGCGACTCGCCGCTCGTGTCCCAGCTGGTGCGCGACGGCCGGATGGAGGCGGTCGCGTACCCGCAGGGCAAGGTGTTCGACGCCGCGGTGCAGTTCGCCCGCGCCGAGGGCAAGATCCCGGCACCGGAGGCCGGGCACGCGGTCCGCGCCGCGATCGACGAGGCGCTGGCCGCGAAGGAGACCGGCGAGGAGAAGGTGATCCTCTTCAACTTCTGCGGGCACGGCTTCCTCGACCTCGCCGCCTACGACGACTACAACAACGGCCGGCTCCCGGAGGAGCAGGGCTGACCTCAGCAGCCGCAGGGCACGGTGAGTGGGTCGGGGTCGGCCGTCACCGTGCCGTCGCGGGTCTCGACCGGCAGGCCCTCGCGGATCCAGTACTCGATGCCGCCGATCATCTCGCGCACGTCGAAGCCGAGGCGGGCGAGCGCGAGCGCCGCCCGGGTGGCGCCGTTGCAGCCCGGACCCCAGCAGTAGGTCACCACCGGGCGGGTGCGGTCGAGCACGGCGTCGGCGCGGTCCGGGATCTCCGCGGTCGGCAGGTGCACGGCGCCGGGCACGTGCCCCTGGTCCCATGCGGCGCGGCTGCGGAAGTCCACGACCGTGACGGTGCGGCCGGCGGCCGCGGTGTCCGAGACGTCGGTCTGGTAGGCGAGGCGGGCGGCGAAGAAGGCGATGGCGGCGTCGTTCACGAGCTGGACGCTACGGGTGACCGAAGGTCAGGCGAAGAGAGAATCCACGGCAGATCCCGTGATCTGCCGACGAATCCACTGTCGTACTAGGATCAGTGTGGTGGATTACACTCCCGACGACGTCGACTGGCGGATCCTCGAAGCGCTGCAGCGCGACGGGCGCGCGAGCTACGCCGACCTCGGCCGGCTCGTCGGGCTCTCGCCGAGCGCCGTCACCGAACGGGTGCGCCGGCTCGAGGACGCCGCGATCATCACCGGCTACCGGGCCGAGGTGGACGCGGAGAAGCTCGGCCTGGCGATCCTGGCCCTCGTCCGGCTGCGCTACCCGCACGGCAACTACAAGCCGTTCCACGACCTGCTTGCCACCACTCCCGAGGTGGGGGAGGCGCACCACGTGACCGGGGAGGACTGCTTCGTCCTGACCGTCCGGGCGCGGTCGATGCGGCACCTGGAGGAGGTCGCGGGGCGGATCGCCGGCCTCGGCCCGGTCACCACCAGCGTCGTCTACTCCAGCCCCTTGCCGCGCCGGCCGGTCGTGGCGAGCGCGGTCGCCGCCAGCGCGGCCGCGGCCAGCGCCTCGCGCCGGCGGGCGTGAACCCGGCTCACCCGAGGGACCGCAGTGTCCGCCCCGCATCCAGACGGGCCAGCCCCTCGGCGCTCACCGCGTCCGCGGGGACCAGCACCGTGAGCCACTGCGACTCGCGATCGGCCACCGTCAGCGGTTCCGGCGTGAGCCGCAGCATCCCGACGGCCGGATGCACGACGCCCAAGGTGCGCAGGTGCAGGTCGGGGACCGGGCGGCGGTCCCAGCGCTCGGTGAACTCCGGGCCGGCGCGCTCCGCCAGCTCGTCGGCGAACCACTCGATGCCGCAGTCGCCGCGGCGCCGGGCGTGCAGCAGCGCGACCTGCTCGTCGGCGACGGCCGCCCAGTCCGTCAAGGTGGTGCGGGCCCGCTCGTCGGTGAAGACGAACTGCAGCAGGTTCGGCGGCTGCCCGTCGAGCATCCCCACCGGGCGGGCGAGCTGTTCGAAGCCTTCGTTCCACGCGAGCAGGTCGCCGCGGTGGTTCACGACGTAGGCCGGCTGGGGGTCCAGGGCGTCCAGGATCGCGGCCACCGGCGGGCGCACCGCGGCCGCGGTGCGCGGCCGACCCGTGCGGTAGATCTCGATGCCCTGACCGGCCACGGCCAGCTCGTGCAGGTGGTGCCGGTCGGCGCCGGACAGCCGCAGTGCGTCCGCCAGCGCGGCCAGGATCTGCGGCGACGGGTGCCGGTCGCGGCCCTGCTCCAGCCGGATCAGGTAGTCGACGCTGACGCCGGCGAGCGTCGCCAGCTCGGCGCGGCGCAGCCCGGGCGTGCGTCGCCGGCCCGCGTCGGGCAGGCCGACGTCCGACGGTCGGGTGGCCTCCCGCCTGCTGCGCAGGAACGCGCCCAACTCCCCTTCGATCACCCCGCCAGTCTGCCCGACCGCGCGGCGCGGAGGGTGGCCCTCCCAGTGCCATGCTGATCGCGGTCTCCCTGCCGGTCGTCGCCGGTCGCACAGTGGCGGCATGAACGAACTGCGCATCGCCGTCCTCGTCGGAAGCACCCGCGCCGCCCGCCGCGGCCCCGCCGTGGCCTCCTGGGTGGCCGAGGCGGCCCGCCGCCACCCCGACCTCGCCGGCGCCCGGGTCGACATCGTCGACGTCGCCGACGCCGAGCTGCCCCTGCTCGACGAGCCGGTCCCCGCCATCGCGGGCGACTACCGCAACCCGCACACCGTCCGCTGGGCGGAGACCGTGCGCAGCTACGACGCGTTCGTCGTCGTGACGCCGGTGCACAACGCGTCCTACCCGGCGTCGCTGAAGAACGCGATCGACTACCTGTACGCGGAGTGGAACGGCGCGGTCGTCGGCCTCGTCGGGTACGGGGCCCACGGCGGCACCCGCGCCATCGACCACCTCCGCACGGTGTTCGCCGAGGTCAAGGCCATCACCCTGGCCCAGGAGGTGTCGCTGGAGATCTTCGGGGACTTCGACTTCTCCGACGCCGACCCCACCGACCGCACCGCCATCGGCCGCGTTGCCCCGCGGCCGCAGCAGGTCGAAGCGCTGCACGCGCTGCTCGGCGCCGTCGCCGCCTGGGCCCGCCCGCGGGCGGCCGTCGCCGCCTGATCAGTGCCAGTGACCCTCCGGCTCGACGGCAGCGACGCCGCCGGGCACGGGCGGCAGCTCAATCGCCAGGCCGAGCAGCCGGGACACCCGCTCGGCCAGCACATGGGCCCGACGCGGGTCGCCGTCGATCACGGGCTCCGTGACGATCTCCGGGCCCAGGCCCTCGCCGTCGCGGAACTGGTCGAAGGTGAAGTCGACGTGCCGGCCGTCCGGCAGGACGTTCCAGGCGTGCCCGTCCGGGGTGCGCTCGCCGGCGCGGTCGAGCACCGTCGCGATCACGATGTCGCCGCCGTACAGGGCGCGGACGACCAGCGCGGACACCGCGCACTGCCCGAGTGACCGGTTGTCCTCCGACCAGCCGTCCGGGTCGTCGGAGGTGTCCCGCGTCCACGACGCCCGCAGCGCTGCCTCGACGGCGGGCAGGTCCGGCGCTGTCATCGCAGCACCGCCCGCAGCGCACCCGGACCGACCACGGTCGCGCCGCCGGCGGCCACGATCCGTCGCAGCTCGCGGTCCGCCGTCACGACGACGACGTCACCGGGCAGCTCCGCGGCCACCGCGGCGATGGTGCTGTCCCCGTCGGCAGGTGCGCGCACGACGACCAGGTCGGCGTGCTCGGGCAGGTCCGTGGCGCGTGCGGCTCGGCCCTCCAGCACGACGTGCACCCGGATCGGAGCCGGCACGCCGACGGCCGCAGCCAGCGCGGCCGGCTCGGCGAGCGCGGCCGCGAGCTGCTCCGCCAGCCGGCGCGCCGCCCCTTCCCGGTCCCGCCACCAGCCGTCGGGCCGGGAACCGACCACGTTGGCGGCATCGACCACGACGTGGGCGACGGTCACGTACGCGGCAGCTTCGCCGCCGACGCGGTGTCGAGCAGCCACAGGGTGCGCTCGCGGCCGGTGGCCCCGGCGACCGGGATCTCGACCTCCGACGCCCCGCCAAGTGCGGCGGTCACGGCGTCGGCCTTCGCCTCGCCCGCCGACACGATCCACACCTCCGCGGCTGCACGGGCCGCGGGCAGGGTGAGGGAGATCCGGGTGGGCGGCGGCTTCGGGCAGTCGTGCACCGCCACGACGCCGGGCTCGGTCTCGTGCACCGCCGGCGAGTCGGGGAACACCGACAGCGTGTGCCCCTCGCCGCCCATGCCGAGCAGCAGCACGTCGAACGCCGGCACCCCGGAGCCGCCGGCGGCCTTCGCCAGCACCTCGGCGTACGCGGCCGCGGCGTCCTCCGCGGAACCGCCGGTGGCGGCACCCATGGGGAACACCTTCGCCGGGTCGACCGGGACGTGGTTCAGCAGGGCCTCGCGGGCCTGCAGCTCGTTGCGCTCCGGGTCGTCCGGTGCGACGAACCGCTCGTCACCCCAGTAGAGCTCGACCCGCGACCAGTCGATCGCCGCCTGCGCGGGTGACGTGCGCACCTGGGCGAGCATCTGGATGGCGACGCCGCCACCGGCCAGCGCGATCCGCGGCACCCCGCCGCCGACCTGCAGGTCGACGATGCGCGTGATCAACCGTGCCGCGGCGGCCGCGGCGAGGGTGTCCGCATCGGGATGGACGACGACCGTCGGGCTCATAGCTCCGCCTTCACCGGGGTGCGGCCGCGGGCGACCGAGCTCCAGCCGGCCAGCGCCTCGGCATACGGCTCGTCGTCGTCGAGCCGGCGCAGCTCCTCGGCGAGGCAGTCACGCACCTCACGCCGGATCAGCGCCACCTGCCGGTCGGGCTGACCTGGTTGCCGCAGCGCGCCCACCTTGCCGTCCGGTCGCACCAGCTCGACCGGCCCGGACGGACGCTCCAGCCGCACGGTGGTGAGGCCGGGCCCGCCGTCGTTGGGGGAGCGCTTCACCTTCGCGTCCAGCCGCGCGGCGAGCCAGCCCGCCATCAGGTCGGTCGACGGCGACACCGCCTCCCCGGCCACGGTCGCCGCGGTGACGTCCTCGAACGGTGGCGCGTCCAGCGCTGTGGCGAGGAGCGCCCGCCACGGCGTCAGCCGCGTCCAGGTCAGGTCGGAGTCGCCCGGCACGTAGTTGGCGCGGCGCTGCTCGAACGCCTTCATCGGGTTCTTCGACGCCAGCGCGTCCGTGACGCGGCGCTGCGCGAGCCGGCCCACCGGGTCGTCGGACGGCACGGCGGGTGCCTCACCGGGCCACCAGGCCACGACCGGGGCGTCCGGGAGCAGCAGCGGCATCACCATGCCGGCGCCGGCCTCGTCGTCGGCCAGCGGACCGTACCCGCGCAGCACGATGACCTCGCTGGCCCCGGCGTCGCCGCCCACCCGGATCTGCGCGTCGAGCCGCGCAGAGGCCTTCTTCGCTCCCTTGGCCAGCACGATCACCCGGCACGGGTGCTCCCGGCTGGCGGAGTTGGCGGCCTCGATGGCCCCTTCGAGCGCGTTGCTGTCGTCGGTGACGATGACCAGCGTCAGCACGCGGCCGAGCGCGAGCACGCCACCCTTCTCGCGCAGCTCCACGATCTTCTTGTTGACCGCGGACGTCGAGGACGACGGAAGATCGACGATCATCTAGGGCCGCCTCCACGTGCGTCCGGTGCGGGCGAGCATCGCGTTGGCCGAGTCCGGACCCCACGAGCCCGCCGGGTACGGGTCCGGTCCGGCGTCCTGCTTCGCCCAGTGCTCGATCACCGGGTCCAGGATCTCCCAGGAGCGCTCCACCTCGGCGTTCACCGGGAACAGGCTGGGCTCGCCCAGCAGCACGTCGAGGATCAGCCGCTCGTAGGCCTCCGGCGACGCCTCGGTGAAGGAGGTGCCGTAGCCGAAGTCCATCGTGACGTCGCGGACCTCCATCTGGCTGCCCGGCACCTTCGACCCGAACCGCATCGTGATGCCCTCGTCCGGCTGCACGCGCACGACCAGCGCGTTCTGCCCGAGCTCCTCGGTCATCGTCGCGTCGAACGGCAGGTGCGGGGCCCGCTTGAAGATCACCGCGACTTCAGTGACGCGGCGACCCAGCCGCTTCCCGGTGCGCAGGTAGAACGGCACCCCCGCCCAGCGGCGGGTGTCGACCTCACAGGTGATCGCGGCGTAGGTCTCGGTGCGGGACTCGGGGTTGAACCCCTCCTCCTCCTTGAGACCCGGCACCTTCTCGCCGCCCTGCCAGCCGCCCAGGTACTGCCCGCGGGCCGTGGTCTCGTCCAGCGGCCCGACCAGCCGGGTGGCGTTGAGGACCTTGATCTTCTCGCTGCGCAGCTCGTTGGAGGAGAACGACGTGGGCTCCTCCATCGCGGTGAAGGCGAGCAGCTGCAGCAGGTGGTTCTGGATGACGTCGCGGGCTGCGCCGATGCCGTCGTAGTAGCCGGCACGGCCGCCGAGCCCGATGTCCTCGGCCATGGTGATCTGCACGTGGTCGACGTAGTGGGCGTTCCAGATCGGCTCGAACAGCTGGTTCGCGAACCGCATCGCGAGGATGTTCTGGACCGTCTCCTTGCCGAGGTAGTGGTCGATGCGGAACACCGAGTCCTCGGGGAACACGTCGTTGACGATGCCGTTGAGCTCGATCGCCGACTTCAGGTCGTGGCCGAACGGCTTCTCGATCACCACGCGCCGCCAGTGGTCGCCGTTCGGCGTCGCGAGCCCGGAGCGGGCGAGCTGCTTGCACACCACCGGGAAGGCGCCGGGCGGGATCGAGAGGTAGAACGCGTGGTTGCCGTTGGTGCCGCGCTCGGCGTCGAGGGCGCGGACGGTGTCCTCGAGCCGGTCGAACGCCTCGTCGTCGTCGAACGATCCGGGCACGAAGCGGAACCCCTCGGCGAGCCGGTCCCACACCTCCTGCCGGAACGGCGTGCGTGCGTGCTGCTTGACGGCCTCGTAGACGACCTGGCCGAAGTCCTGGTCGGCCCAGTCCCGCCGGGCGAACCCCGTGAGCGCGAAGCCGGGTGGCAGCAGACCACGGTTGGCCAGGTCGTAGATCGCGGGCATGAGCTTCTTGCGCGAGAGGTCACCGGTGACACCGAAGATCACCAGGCCGCAGGGCCCGGCGATCCTCGGCAGCCGCTTGTCCCGCTCGTCGCGCAGCGGGTTCTTCCAGGTCACGTCAGCTCTTGTTCGCTCCGTCGAGCTGCCCCTGCACCGTCTCCAGCAGCTCGGCCCAGGACTTCTCGAACTTGTCGACGCCCTCGTTCTCCAGCGTGAGGAACACGTCGGTGAGGTCGACGCCGGCCTCGGCGACCGCGTCGAAGATCCGCTGTGCCTCCTCCGCCCGGCCGGTGACGGCGTCGCCCTTGACCTCGCCGTGGTCGGCGAACGCGTCGAGGGTCTTCTCCGGCATCGTGTTGACGGTGTCGGCGACGACCAGCTCGGTGACGTAGAGGGTGTCGGGGTAGTCGGGGTTCTTCACCCCGGTCGACGCCCACAGCGGGCGCTGCGCCTTGGCGCCCTTCGCGACGAGCGCCTCCCAGCGCTCGCCGGAGAAGATCTCCTGGAAGGCCGCGTAGGCCAGCACCGAGTTGGCCACGGCCGCCTTGCCGCGCAGCTCCAGGGCGCTGCCTCCGATGGCCTCGAGCCGCTTGTCGATCTCGGTGTCGACGCGGGAGACGAAGAAGCTCGCCACCGACGTGAGGCCGGCGAGGTTGTGCCCGTTGGCCGCGGCCTGCTCCAGGCCGTCGAGGTAGGCGCCCATCACCTCGCGGTAGCGCTCCACCGAGAAGATGAGCGTCACGTTCACGCTGACGCCCTCGGCGAGCGCCTGCGTGATCGCGGGCAGGCCCTCCTGCGTGGCGGGGATCTTGACCAGCAGGTTGGGCCGGTCGACGGCCTTCCACAGGTCCACGGCCTCGGCGGTGGTCTTCGCGGTGTCGTGCGCGAGGCGGGGATCCACCTCGAGCGACACGCGGCCGTCGACACCGCCGGTGGCCTCCCAGGTGCCGGAGAACACGTCGCACGCCTGCTGGACGTCCGCCACGGTGATCTCCCGGACGGCGTCGTCCACCGAGGCGCCGCGGGTGGCGAGCTCGCGCACCTGCGCGTCGTAGGACTCGCCGTGCGAGAGCGCGTTCGCGAAGATCGTCGGGTTGGTGGTGACGCCGACGACGTGCTTGTCGGTGATGAGCGACTGCAGGTTGCCGCTGGTCAGGCGCTCACGGGAGAGGTCGTCGAGCCAGATGGAGACGCCTGCGGCAGCCAGCTCTCCGAGTCGGTCGGTCATGGTCATCCTCTCAGGAGTTGCTCTTCGCAGTGACACGGCCCAAGCTCCGGCGCGCAGCGGCCACCACGTTCTCCGTGGTGAAGCCGAACTCCCGGAACAGGGTCTGGTAGTCGGCGCTCGCGCCGTAGTGCTCGATCGAGACCTGCTCGCCCGCGTCGCCGGTGTACTTGAACCACGGCATCGCGATCCCGGCCTCGACGCTGACCCGGGCCCGCACCGCCGGCGGTAGCACCGATGCGCGGTAGTCCTCGTCCTGCTCCTCGAACCACTCGACGCACGGCATCGACACCACACGGGTGGGAACGCCGTCGGCCTCCAGGACCTTCCGGGCGTCGACGGCGATCTGCAGCTCGGAGCCGGTGGCGATGAGGATCACCTGCGGTTCCCCGGAGGACGCCTCGGCGAGGACGTACCCGCCCTTGGCGACGCCCTCGGCGGACGTGCCCTCCAGCACCGGGATGTTCTGCCGGGTCAGCGCGATGCCCTTGGGGCCCTCGGGCCGCTCCAGCGCCGCCTGCCACGCGTAGGCGGTCTCGTTCGCGTCGCCGGGGCGCAGCATGGCCAGCCCCGGGATCGCCCGCAGCGCCGCCAGGTGCTCGATCGGCTGGTGCGTCGGGCCGTCCTCGCCGAGGCCGATCGAGTCGTGGGTCCAGACGTAGATGACCGACGACTTCATCAGCGCGCCCAGCCGCACGGCGCCGCGCATGTAGTCGCTGAAGGTCAGGAACGTGCCCCCGTACGGACGGGTGGGCCCGTGCAGCGCGATGCCGTTGAGGATCGCGCCCATGGCGTGCTCGCGGATGCCGAAGTGCAGGGTGCGCCCGTAGGGGTGCGCCTTCCACATCTTCGTGGCGATCGACTCCGGCCCGAACGAGTCGGCGCCCTTCATCGTCGTGTTGTTGCTCTCGGCGAGGTCGGCCGAGCCGCCCCACAGCTCCGGCAGCACGTCGGCCAGCGCGTCCAGCACGGCCTGCGACGCCTTGCGGGTGGCCACACCCTTGGGGTCCGGGTCCCAGCTGGGCAGCGCCTTCGCCCAACCTTCCGGCAGGCTGCGGCCGATCAGCCGGTCCAGCAGCTCCTTGCGCTCCGGCTCCCGCGCGGCCCAGTCGTCGAACGTCTTCTGCCACGCGGCGTGCGCCTCGCGGCCGCGGTCGACCACCTTGCGGGCGTGCGCGAGCACCTCGTCCTCGACGACGAACGACTTCTCCGGGTCGAAGCCGAGGAACGACTTGATCCCCGCGACCTCCTCGTCGCCCAGCGCGGCACCGTGCGCCTTGCCGGTGTTCTGCAACGTGGGCGCCGGCCAGCCGATGATGGTGCGCAGCACGATGATCGACGGCTTGTCGGTGACCTCGCGGGCCGCCGCGAGCGCGTCGAGGATGCCCGTGACGTTGTTGCCGCCGTCGACGCGCTGGACGTGCCAGCCGTAGGACTCGTAGCGCAGCGCGACGTCCTCGGACAGCGCGATGTCGGTGTCGTCCTCGATGGAGATCTTGTTGTCGTCGTAGACGAGCGTCAGGTTGCCCAGCTGCTGGGTGCCGGCCAGCGACGACGCCTCGGAGGTGATGCCCTCCTCGATGTCGCCGTCGGAGGCGAAGACGTAGATGTGGTGGTCGAACGGGCTCTCACCGGGGGCGGCGTCGGGGTCGAACAGGCCGCGCTCGCGACGGGCGGCCATCGCCATGCCCACCGCGGACGCCAGGCCCTGGCCGAGCGGCCCGGTGGTGATCTCGACGCCCGGGGTGTGCCGGTGCTCCGGGTGCCCGGGAGTCCGCGAGCCCCAGGTGCGCAGCGACTCGATGTCCGCCAGCTCCAGGCCGTAGCCGGAGAAGAACAGCTGCAGGTACAGCGTGAGGCTGGAGTGCCCGCAGGAGAGGACGAACCGGTCGCGGCCGATCCAGTCCGGGTCGCTCGGGTCGTGCCGCAGGACGCGCTGGAAGAGCGTGTAGGCGAGCGGCGCGAGGCTCATCGCGGTGCCGGGGTGGCCGTTCCCGACCTTCTGCACCGCGTCGGCGGCGAGCACGCGGATCGTGTCGACGGCCCGCGCGTCCAGATCGGTCCAGTCGTCGGGCGTGCTGATCTTGGTCAGGTTCTCGATCGAGGTGTCGGATGTCGGGGCGGCCACAGCTCTCCTCGTGAGTCACAGCAGGTGGGGCGGGTCGGGCGGCGCTCTCGGCTCTGCGAGCGAGGCCGGTTCGACCACACCCTAGTCTCGCGCGCGGGCCACGTGTGATCACCGCGCATCGATTCACCGGACGGCTACCCGGGAACGGGTCGGGTTATGCCCCCGGCTACCATCGACACGCCGTAGAAGAAGCGCCGTAGAAGCGTTCCCACCACACGCGAAGAGGTTGCCGGTGAGCCTGCCCGTGTCCGATCAGGGCTCCGCGCGGGTGCGCCGCGTGCGGGACCGGATCGACGCCTACGTCGGGCTCACGAAGACCCGGATCATCGAGCAGTTGCTCGTCGTCACGGTGCCGGCGATGTGCCTGGCGGCCCGCGGGCTGCCGTCCGTGTGGCTGATCCTCGCCACCCTCGTGGGTGGTGCGCTGGCCGCGGCCAGCGCGCACGCCCTCAACTGCGTGGTCGACGCCGACATCGACGCCGTGATGAAGCGCACCGCCCGGCGTCCGCTGGCCAAGGGCCAGGTGCCCCCGCGCAACGCGCTGGTGTTCGGCCTGGTGCTGGGCGTGGTCGCCGCGCTGCTGCTCGGGTTCACCACCAACTGGCTGGCGGCGGCGCTCTCCGTGGCCGCCATCGCGTTCTACGTGCTGGTCTACACGCTGATCCTCAAGCGGCGCACGTCGCAGAACATCGTGTGGGGCGGCGCGGCGGGCTGCATGCCCGTCGTCATCGGCTGGGCGGCGGTCACCGGCACCGTCGAATGGCCGGCGCTGGTGATGTTCGCGGTGATCTTCTTCTGGACGCCGCCGCACTTCTGGGCGCTCGCGATGCGCTACCGCGAGGAATACGCCGCCGCCAACATCCCGATGCTGCCCGTGGTCGCCACGCCGCTGCAGGTGTCGCGCCGCATCGTCGCCTACACGTGGGTGATGGCGCTGGTCACCCTGCTGCTGCTGCCGGTCACGTCGTGGATCTACGCCGTGGCCGCGGTGCTCGGCGGGGTGTACTTCATCTACCAGGCGCACCACCTGCACCACGCGGTCGCGAGCGGTGCCGAGCCCACGCCGATGAAGCTGTTCCACCTGTCGAACGCCTACCTGTGCGGGCTGTTCGTGGCCATCGCCGTCGACGCCGTGATCGGCCTGCCGACCCTGTTCGGCTGAGCCCGGTGGCCTCCCGCGTCCGCGTCGACACGACGTTCGCGGCGCCGCCGGACGTGCTCGCCGCCGAGGTGTTCGGCGAACCGTTCCACCGGGCCAAGCTGGCCGCGATCGGTGGCCCGGGTGCCGTGCTGGAGTCGTTCGAGCAGGTGTCGGACGACGAGCTGCGGGTGGCGCTGCGTCAGGTGCTCGTGCGTGAGTCGCTGCCGGCGATCGCGCGCCCGTTCGCGTTCTCCGACCTCACCCTGCGCCGCCACGAGGAGTGGACGAGCGACGGCGCGCTGCCCACCTGCCGGTTCACCACCAGCGTGGCCGGAGCGCCGCTGCACGGGCGCGGCACCGTCGCGTTCGCCGCGGATCCGGCCGGCACCCGCGTCACCATCGACGTCACCGCCCGCATCACCATCCCGTTCGTCGGACGGGCGGTGCAGGGCGTGGTCACCGAGGTGACGAAGGCCCTCGCCGACGACGAGCTGCGCTTCGCCCAGGAGTGGTTCAGCGACCACTCCTGAGCTGCGCGAACAGCGGCCCCAGGAAGCCGGTCGTGCGCTGCGGCCAGTGCCGGGCCACGACCTCGGCGGGGAACAGCAGGAAGTCGTCCGGCCCCTGCACGGCCATCTCCGTGCCGCGGTCGTCCTCGACGACCACCCAGCGCAGGTCCAGATCCTCGACCAGCCGCTGGCCGAACGCGAGCCCGACGGCGTGCACGACGCCGGTGGCCTCCGCGGCAGCCGGGCCGCTCGCGATCCACGCCGCCCACAGCGCGTCCAGGTCGTGGACGGACAGGTGCTCGGGGGCATCCGGCACCCACCTGGCGGCCAGATCACCGGCCGCCTCGACGTAGCCGGCGATCCATCCCTGCTCCGCCGGGGTCGGCTCGGTGATCCGCTGCGTCACGGGGTCAGGTCAGGGTCGCCGGGGTCTCCCAGTCCTTGCCCAGCACGTGGTGGTCGAGGAACGCGAGCACCGTCTGGTACCACACCACCGCGTTGCCCGGCGTGAGGATCCAGTGGTTCTCGTCGGGGAAGTACAGGAACCGGTGCGGGAACTCGTCCGGGTCGCCGTCGTAGCCGTTGACCAGGTCGTACCAGAGACGCAGCGCCTCGCCGACCGGGACGCGGTAGTCCTTGTCGCCGTGGATCACCAGCATCGGCGTGGTGATCTTCTCGCCGAACCGGTGCGGGCTGTTCGTCCGTTCCATCTCCGGTGACATCTCGTGCCGCCAGTAGGTGGCCACGTCGGTGGTGGTGCCGAACTGGTCGAGCGCCCACAGGCTCGCGTGGGTGACGACGGCGCGGAACCGGTCGGTGTGCCCGGCGATCCAGTTCGCCATGTACCCGCCGAACGAACCGCCGGCCGCGGCCGTGCGGGTCTCGTCGATGTCGGGACGGGCCTCGGCCGCGTCGGTCAGGGCGAGCAGGTCGGTGTAGGGCGCTGCGCCCCACGCACCCCAGCCGCGGCTGACGAAGTCGATCCCGTAGCCGGTGGACAGGGCGGGGTCGGGCAGCAGGACCGCGTACCCGCGGGCCGCGATGAGCCACGGGTTCCACCGCCACTGCCACGCGTTCCAGCTGCCCAGGGGGCCGCCGTGCACGGCCAGCACGAGCGGCGCAGGGTTCTCCGCCGACGCGCCCTCCGGCAGCACCAGCCACGAGCGCAGCGGGGTGCCGTCCTCCGCGGTCGCGGTGACCTCGGTGAGCATGCCGGGCAGTTCCGGGGTCTCCGCCGGCGCCCGCAGGTACACCGGCTGCTGGTCGGGCGTGGCCGGGTCCAGCCGCACCGGGGCGGGGAACCGGTCGACGCTGCTGCGCAGCGCGTACACCGCGCTCCCGTCGGCCGCGACGGCCAGATCGGTGTAGGCGCCGTCGTCGCCCGTCAGCCTGGTCACCGTCCCGTCGAGCTCGATGCGGAACACCGGCGAGCGCCCGCCGTCGTCGGCGGTGACGATCAGCGCGGACGAGTCCGCAGCCCACTGGTAGCCGGTTGCCCAGCGGTCCCAGCCGTCGGTGACGACGAGCGGCTCGGCGCTGCCGTCCGATCGCAGCACGACGAGGTCCTGGTCGGAGCAGCGGGTCGGCGAGGGGAGGGTCGAGCGGCTGCAGACCACCCATCGGCCGTCCGGGCTGATCAGCGCCCCGCCGTAGTCGTGGTGGGCGTCGCCGGCGAGGGTGCGCCGGTCGCCGGTCGCCACGTCGATCGCGACGACGTGGAACCGCTGGTCGCCGCGCTCGGCGGGCACCGCCCACTCGGTCACGACCGTCGCGCCGTCGGGCGAAACGTCGGGCGCGCTGCTCAACAGCGCCGTGCCCGCATCGGGGGTGAGGTCGCGCCACTCGATCCGCGACCCGTCGGCGGGCAGGTCGCCGGCGAGCAGCCGCGGCCGGTCCGGGCCCAGGTCGGCGTCCCAGTACCGGACCGGGTAGCCGCTGTGCAGGATGCCGCTGACCTTCCGCTCCTTGCGCGCGGTACGGCGCTCCTCGTCCTCCTCCGCGGAGCCGGCCGCCGGCAACGTCATCGACGTCACGACCACCGTGCCGGCCGTGCGGGCGACCACCGGGCCGGAAACGCCGCCCGGACGGGTCCCGACGACGTGTCCCTCACCCGTGACGGGCAGCAGCCACAGCGCCGCCGGCGCGTCGTCGTCGGGGTTCTCGGCGGCCGGATCGGGGCGGGCCGAGGTGAACAGCAGATCACCGGACGGGGTGAACGCCGCCGACGTCTCCGGCTTGGTCCCGCGGGTCAACCGCTGCGCCGGCCGCTCCCCGGCGGGGTCGATCTCCCAGAGGGCCGGCCGGAACCGCACCCCCTTCGGGTCCAGCTCCGCCACAGCCGTGACCAGCCTGGTTCCGTCGGGGGACAGGATCAGGCCGGAGAGGCGGGGGAGCTTCTGGTAGGCGTCGAGGTCGTGGAACGTGGTCGGCACGCCCCCGAGTCTGCCGGAGATCGATCAGGGCACGAGCAGCAGTTTGCCCGTGGTGCGCCGACCTTCGAGGTCCTCGTGCGCGGTGCGCACGTCGTCGAGCGGGTAGCGGCCGCCGATGCGCACGTCGAGGGTGCCGTCGGCCACCGCGCCGAGCACGGCGTCGGCGCGGGCGAGCAGCTCGTCGCGGGTCACGATGTAGTCGTAGAGCTTCGGGCGCGTGAGGAACACCGAGCCGGCCGCGTTGAGCCGCTGCGGGTCGAACGGCGGCACCGGCCCGCTCGCTGCGCCGCACAGCACCAGTGTGCCGCGCCGGCGCAGCGCGGCCAGGCTCGCGTCGAACGTGGAGGCGCCCACCCCGTCGTAGACGACGTGCACGCCGGCTCCGCCGGTGAGGTCCCGCACCGCCGCGGCGACGTCGTCGACCTCGCTGTAGTTCACGATCTCCGCGGCCCCGGCCTTCCGGGCCAGCTCCGCCTTCTCCGGCGTCGACACGGTGCCGATCACCCGGGCGCCGCGGGCGGCGGCGAGCTGCGTCAGCTGGAGTCCGAGGCCGCCTGCGGCGGCGTGGACGAGCACGTCCTGACCTGCCTGGACCGGGAACGCGTCGACGACGAACGCGTGCGCCGTCATGCCCTGCAGCAGCGCGCCCGCGGCCTGCTCGTCGGTGAGCGACTCGGGCACGGGGACGGCCTTGTCGGCCGGCACCGCCATGCGCTCCGCGTAGCTGCCCAGCGGCTCGACCCAGGCCACCCGCTCGCCGGTGCCGACGACCCGGCCGACCCCCTCCGTGCCCAGCACGAACGGGCGCGGGATCGGGTAGAGGCCCTTGCGGTGGTAGGTGTCGATGAAGTTGACGCCGGCGACGCTGACGTCGACGAGCAGCTCGCCGTCCTGCGCGACGGGCTCGGGTGCGTCGCTGACGGCCAGCACCTCGGGCCCGCCCGTCTCCGTGATCCTGACCGCGCGCACCTACACCACCTCCGCCGGGGCCGTCGCCGGCACCGTTCGTTCCGCCAGTGAGCGTCGGGCGGTGCCCGCCCACAGCGCCGACGCGGCCACGACGGCCAGCATCGAGCCCAGGACGTGCAGCGACACCAACGCCTCCGGAACGCCGAGGGCGTACTGGATACTCCCCAGCGCCCCCTGCGCCAGCACGACGGCCACGAGCACGACGTAGCGGCGCCACAACCCGGCAGACACACCGACCGCGCGCAGGGCGAACCCGAGCCCGACGACCAGGCCGAGGTAGGCGAAGACGAGGTCGGCGTGCAGCTGAGCGGTGGCCTGGACGCCCAGTTCCAGGCGCGGGGTCTTCGCGTCGCCGGAGTGCGGCCCCGCCGCGGTCACGAGCGTGCCGGCCACGAGCAGCAGGCCCAGCACGCCGGACGAGGTGGCCACGAGCGCCCTGACCGCGCGGGGCACGGTCGGCAGCGGGGGCCCGTCCCCGTCGTCGACCGCGCAGACGAGCTGCACGGCGAGCCAGACGAACACCACCGAGATGAGGAAGTGCAGCCCGACCGACCACCAGACCAGCTGCGCACGCACCACGAACCCGCCCACGACGGCCTGCGTGATCACCCCGACGGGCTGCAGCCACGCCAGCCGGACGAGTCGCGGGTGGCGCGGCTTGTAGCCCCACGCGGCGATGAGGCAGGCGGCGGCGACGAGCACGACGACCCCGGTGAGCAGCCGGTTCCCGAACTCGATCCACTGCGTGAGGGGCTCGACCTCGGGGTGCGGGGTCGGGACCATGCTGCCGGGGAAGCACTCCGGCCAGGTCGGGCAGCCGAGACCGGAGCCGGTGACCCGCACGACGGACCCGGTTACGGCGATCCCGGCCTGGGCGACGACGGCGGCGATGGCGACCGGGCGCATCACCGCGCGCGGAGTGGCCGGCAACCGGTCGAGGAGTCGCATACTACGGATGGTAGAAGGTGGCGCCGCGGCACCGTCGTCCGCGGTGGGCGCTCGGCGAGAATCGGGCCGATCGACGTATTGGGAGTGCCTCCCGCCTGTGGGATTCTTGCGGCCCCCGAAGCTGAGGTGCTGATGAGCGTGCGTGCGAGCGTTTTCTCGACACAGCGCGGCGGGGCGCCGACGTGAGGGAGTGGCCGCCGCGCCCGGGTGCGCCGCGTCGGCGGGCTCGGGTGTCGCCGCGTACGGGGCTGCTGGCCGCCGCGGCGGTGGTCGTGGCGCTCGCGGCGGTGGCAGCTGTGCTCGTCGTGACGTCGTCGGGTGATGACACCGAGAGCGTCATGTTGGAGCCGGTGGCTGCGGACGGCGCGCATCCGTTCATGCCGTCGGTGGCGAAGCGGCAGGGCCCGCTCACGCCACCGGTCGGAACGGGTGGGCCGCTGCCTGCGTCCACGCACGGGCTGTACGGCGGCGTGCTGGGCGAGGCGAGCTGCGATGCCCCGGCGATGCTGGCGTTCCTGCAGGCGGATCCGGCCAAGGCGATCGCGTGGGCGGGTGTGCTGGGGATCGGGGTGGCGGAGATCCCGGCGTACGTCGCGGACCTGACGCCGCTCGTGCTGCGCTCGGACACGTACGTGACGAACCACGGGTTCGCCGACGGCCGGGCCACGACGGTGGTCTCGGTGCTGCAGGCGGGGACGGCGGTGTTCGTGGACCGGTTCGGGCTACCGCGGATCCGCTGCACGTGCGGGAACCCGCTCACGGCGGCGAGGGCGCCGGACGGTCCGGTCTTCATCGGGGCGTCGTGGCCGGGCTTCAACCGGGCGACGATCACCGTGGTCGAGGACAGCACCGGGCTGATCGACGAGTTCACGCTGGTCGACGTCGTGACCGGGAGCGAGTTCCTCCGCGCTCGGGGCCCGGCCGCGAGCGGTGATCGGTCGGCGTCGGATGCCGCGGTGGCCTCGGCCGCGGCGGGGGCACCGGCGGAGGCTGCCCTGCCGACCGCCGGTGCGCCGACGGCGCGGCCGCCTGCTCCGCCGCAGGCGCGGACCGTCGAGGGCACGCACGTGCTGACCCAGGAGGACGGCGCGGGCTGCAGCTTCTCCGACGCGCCGCGCATCACCGGCTCGTTCACCCTGACCGTGCTGCTCGACGGCTCGGTGAGCGGCCGGCTGGCGGGGCAGGGCAGCGGTACGCGCGACGTCACGTGCGCCGAGTCGAGTGCGCGCATGGCGTGGGGCCAGCGGTACTCAGGAACGTTCACGGGACGGGTGGCGGGTGGGCGGCTGACCGGCAGCGGGACGCTGCACGACGTCAACTCGACCCGGCTGACGGGGTGCACCAACGGTGGCCGTCCGGTGAACTGCGCGCCGTACCAGTCCGGGCCGGTGGACCTCCCGATCACCCTCAGCGGCAGCTACGACCCCGTCACCGGGCGGAGCGAGGGCACGTTCGTCGTCGGGCAGACGGCCCGTCCGACGTCGGGGACGTGGGCGGCGCAGCCCTGATCTCAGCGCCAGCCCTGATCTCAGCGCCAGCGCACGAGCTTCGCGGCGGCGCCCGCAGCAGCGGCGGTCCAGGCCAGGAGTACGAGCACCGGTCCCCAGCCGGGAGCGGCCCCGGTCGTGAGGGTGGTGCGCAGGCCCTCGGCCAGCGCGCCCGACGGGAGGAGGGACGCGACGGCGGCGAGCGGCCCGGGCAGCTGGTCCAGCGGCACGACGATGCCGCCGGCGAGCAGCAGCACGAACCACACGACGTTGGCCAGCGCGAGGGTGATCTCGGCGCGCACCATGCCGCCGAGCAGGATCCCCAGCGAGCCGAACGCGGTGCAGCCCAGCACCACCAGGAGCAGGCCCCAGCCCAACCCGGACGGCGCGGGCGACCAGCCGAGCACGGCGGCGATCAGGCCGAGCACCACCAGCTGCACGACGACGATGCCGGCGACGGCGGTGAGCCGGCCCGCGACGAGCAGCCAGCGCGGCAGCGCGGTGGCCGCCAGCCGCGCGATCACGCCGTAGCGGCGGTCGAAGCCGAGCGCGATCGCCTGCCCGGTGAACGCCGTCGACATCACCGCGAGCGCCAGGACCCCCGGCGCGACGGCGGCGACCCGCGGCTCCGGCAGCGGGACGAGCGGCAGCAGCGTCAGCCCGACGAGCAGCAGCGCCGGGATCAGCAGTGTGAGCAGCACCTGCTCGCCGTTGCGCAGCGCGAGCTTCAGCTCGGTCGCGGCCTGCACGGCGAGCATCCGGCCGGGCCGGCCGGGTCCCGGCTGCGGGGTGAACGTGCCCTCAGGGAACAGCGTCATCGCAGCTCACGCCCCGTCAGCTCGAGGAAGACGTCTTCGAGGCTGCGCCGGGCGACCTGGACGTCGTCGGCGAGTGCGCCCTGCTGCGCGCACCAGGTGGTGACGGTGGCGAGCACGGTGGGATCGATGCGGCCCTGCACGAGGTAGCGACCGGCGACGGGCTCCGCGGCGCGGTAGTCGGCGGGCAGGGCAGCAGCGAGGCCGGCGACGTCCATGCCGGGCTTGGCGCGGAAGCGCAGCTCGCGCTGCTCGGTGCCGGCCGTGAGCGCGGCCGGGGTGCCGCAGGCGACGACCTTCCCGTGGTCGATGATCACCACCTGGTCGGCGAGCGCCTCGGCCTCCTCCATGAGGTGGGTGGTCAGCAGCACGGCCACCCCGTCGCGGCGCAGCGCCCGGATGAGGCCCCACACGAGGTGGCGCCCCTGCGGGTCCATGCCGGCGGTCGGCTCGTCGAGGAACACCAGCTCGGGCCGGCCGACGACGGCGCAGGCCAGCGCGAGGCGCTGCTGCTGCCCACCGGACAGGCGCTTGAACGGCGTGCGCGCGCAGGACTCGAGGCCCAGGGTGGCGAGCAGCCACGCGGGGTCGAGCGGGTGCGCCGAGCACGCGGCGACGAGGCGCAGCATCTCGGCGGCCCGCACGCCGGGGTAGGCACCGCCACCCTGCGGCATGACCCCGATGCGGGCGCGCAACGCGTCCGGCGCACCCGCGGGGTCGGTGCCGAGCACGCGCACCTCGCCACCGTCGGCGCGGCGGAAGCCCTCGCAGACCTCCACGGCCGTGGTCTTCCCGGCGCCGTTGGGGCCGAGCAGCGCGAGCACCTCGCCGGCGTCGAGCCGCAGGTCCAGGCCGTCGACGGCGGTGACGGCCCCGTAGTTCTTGACGAGGCCGCGCACGTCGACAGCAGGTGGGCTCACGATCGGGAAGCTTAGAGCGACGGCTGCGGTGTTTCGGGCGGGGCAGGGGCCCGTCGCCTCCCGGGCAGCATCTCGATGTCGTAGCCGCGCTGCCCGATCAGGAGGCGTCGCTGGACGGCGAGCACGAGCACCAGCAGGAGCACGCCGGCCACGATGGCCAACGGCAGCTGGAACGCCCGGAAGTTGAAGTCGGCCCCGGTGGGTGGCACGACCACGGCGAGGACCGCGGAGATGGCCAGCACGGCACGCCGGTAGCCGGGTACCGCCCGGGTGGCGGCCAGCGGGATCACCGCCCACAGCAGGTACCAGGGGTGCACGACGGGGCCGAGCAGCACGAACGCGGCGAGCGCCGCCGCCATGCCGGTGAACGCGTCGACCCGTCCGCGGTAGGTGAGCCACAGCACCCACGCGACGGCGGCGGCGCCGAGCAGGAGCCCGATCGCGCGGGTGACGGTGAGCACGCCCTGCGTGTGCTCGCCGAACCCGGCGATGATGCCGACCTGGCCACCGATCATCCCGAGATCGGTGGTGACCGACATCCAGCTGAGGATCAGGCTGGGGATGGCGAGCGTGGTGGCCCACCCGATGCCGACGCCCAACCCGGCCGACAGCGGCACGTAGACGATCAGCGCGACCGCGAGGAGCAGACCGGCGGCGAGCGCGACGTCGCGGATGCGGTTGCCGCGCTTGCGCGCCCAGTCCATGCCGAGGAAGCCGAGCGCCAAGGCCGCAGGCAGCTTCACCGCCGACGCGCAGACGATGAGCAGGGCTCCGCCGAGCAGCATCGGATCGGTGATCCGCTCCGTCGCGCGCAGCCCGATCTCCATCCCGACGAGCATCAACCCGACCATCAGCGCCTCGTTGTGCATGCCGCTGATCAGGTGGAACAGCACGATCGGGTTGGCAGCACCGAGCCAGAGCACCAGGCCGGCGTCGAGGTTGCAGCGCTTCGCAAGCTTCGGCAGCGCCCAGATGATCATCGCCAGGCCGGCGAGGGCCAGCACCCGGTAGCAGAAGATCCCCAGCACGAGGTCGTTGCCCGAGATCGCGGTGATGCCGCGCCCCAGCACCAGGAACAGCGGGCCGTACGGCGCGCCGGTGTCGCGCCAGATGTTCGGGATGCTGCGCACCAGCGGGTCGTCGATGCCCAGCGCGGTGACGGGCGGGAGCGTGTACGGGTCGAGCCCACGGGCGAGCGTCGCGCTCTGGGCGAGGTAGCTGTAGACGTCGCGGGAGAACAGCGGCGGCGCGAGCGCGAGCGGCACCGCCCACAGGATCGCGGTCTTCCACAGCTGGACGCCGTCCGGCGCGGGGGCGACGGCGCCGTTCTCGCGCAGCATCTTCCCGATCCACAGCCAGCACATCACCAGCAGGAGCAGCCCCGTGTAGGTGATGGCGATGGCGATGGTGACGTTGCGCGCCGGGAGCCCCAGGATGCGCACCCCGAACAGCGGGTTGGGCGAGGGCAGCGCGCCGGCCCCGAACGCGCCGATGCCCATCAGCAGCGTGCCGACGGTGCCCAGGCGCCGCGCGACCCGGCTCGGGTCGCGGGGCGGTACCTCTGCCTCGACGGCAGGTGCGCCGTCGACCGCAGACGTGACCATGTCGGGGGAGCCTAGTGCCGCGTCAGGGGACGTCGGCACGTACCTCGGCGGCCCGGACGCCGCCTGGCGGCGTTGCCGGCCCGCTCGAGTACGCCAGGTACGTGTCACGGACCGGCGCCTTGCCAGCCGACGCCCGGATCCACCGATCTACGCACCAACGTCCCCTGACGCGGCACTGGCCAGACGCCGGCGCGTGACCCACGTCACCTATCGGGACGCGATCGACGCGGAGACCTCCGTCACAACGGGCGGGTGGGTTTGTCTCCCCGCGCGAAAATAGGAAACACTGGTGTTGTGAAAAGCGCCGAGCACCCGCACGTCGATGGCCTCACGGCCACCGGCGAGGGTCGCACACGCGTCGCCGTGGCCCGCATGCTGATGGAGCAGGGTCCGGTCACCGCCGGCGAGATCGCCGCGGCGCTGGAGATCTCCGGTCCGGCCGTCCGGCGCCACCTCGACGCATTGCTCGCCGACGGGGAGGCCGAGGCCAGGGAGGCACCGGCCCGCGGCCGTCGCGGCCGCGGCCGGCCGGCGCGCAGCTACCTGCTCACCGCCGCCGGTCGCACGAGGTTCGGGCACGGGTACGACGACCTCGCGGTCGCGGCGCTGCGCTACCTCGCGGAGCAGGGCGGCCAGGAGGCCGTCGAGGGCTTCGCGCGCAAGCGTGCCCGCGACCTGATCGGTTCGGCGGCCCCCGCCGTCGGCGCCGTCGAGAGCCCCGGCGACCGGGCCGACGTGCTCGCCGGCGCGCTCACCGAGCGCGGCTACGCGGCGCAGGCCCGCGCCGCCGGGACAGGCGCCCGCACGGGCGTGCAGCTGTGCCAGCACCACTGCCCGGTCGCCCACGTCGCCGCCGAGTTCCCCGCCCTCTGCGAGGCCGAGACGGCCGCCATCGCAGACTTGCTCGGCACGCACGTGCAGCGGCTTGCCACCATCGCGCGCGGCGACGCCGCGTGCACCACCCACGTCCCGCTCGACGTTCCCGACGTCGCGCGGCGACCGCACCCCACCACAATCCCGAGAGGGAGGCAGTCCACACATGACGACCGCTCCTGAGTCGCTCACCCAGGAGGAGACGCTCGCCACGCTCGGCCGGTACGACTTCGGCTGGGCAGACCCGGACGCCGCAGGCGCGTCCGCGAGGCGAGGGCTCTCCGCCGACGTGGTCGCCGACATCTCGGCGTTGAAGAACGAGCCCCAGTGGATGCTCGACTTCCGGTTGAAGGCGCTCGACATCTTCGAGCGCAAGCCGATGCCGCGCTGGGGCGCCGACCTGTCGGGCATCGACTTCGACAACATCAAGTACTTCGTGCGGTCCACGGAGAAGCAGGCCACCAGCTGGGAGGACCTGCCCCCGGACATCAAGAACACCTACGACAAGCTGGGCATCCCGGAGGCGGAGAAGGCCCGCCTGGTCGCCGGCGTCGCCGCGCAGTACGAGTCCGAGGTCGTCTACCACCAGATCCGCGAGGACCTGGAGGCCCAGGGCGTGATCTTCCTGGACACCGACACCGGGCTGCGCGAGCACCCGGAGCTGTTCAAGGAGTACTTCGGCTCGGTCATCCCGTCGGGCGACAACAAGTTCTCCGCGCTCAACTCCGCGGTGTGGTCGGGTGGCTCGTTCATCTACGTGCCGCCGGGCGTGCACGTCGACATCCCGCTGCAGGCCTACTTCCGGATCAACACCGAGAACATGGGCCAGTTCGAGCGCACGCTGATCATCGTCGACGAGGGCGCGTACGTGCACTACGTCGAGGGCTGCACGGCGCCGATCTACAAGTCCGACTCGCTGCACTCCGCCGTCGTGGAGATCGTGGTGAAGAAGGGCGGGCGCTGCCGCTACACCACGATCCAGAACTGGTCGAACAACGTCTACAACCTGGTCACGAAGCGGGCCAAGGCCGAAGAGGGCGCGACCATGGAGTGGGTCGACGGCAACCTCGGCTCCAAGGTCACGATGAAGTACCCGGCCGTCTGGCTGATGGGTGAGCACGCCAAGGGCGAGGTGCTCTCCATCGCGTTCGCGGGCGAGGGGCAGCACCAGGACGCCGGCGCGAAGATGGTGCACCTGGCGCCGCACACGTCCTCGACGATCATCTCGAAGTCGGTGGCCCGCGGCGGTGGTCGCACGTCCTACCGCGGCCTGATCCAGGTCAACCCGCGCGCCCACCACAGCCGTTCCACGGTGAAGTGCGACGCGCTGCTGGTCGACACGATCAGCCGCTCCGACACCTACCCCTACGTCGACATCCGCAACGACGAAGTGACGATGGGGCACGAGGCCACGGTCTCGAAGGTGAGCGACGACCAGCTGTTCTACCTGATGAGCCGCGGCCTCACCGAGGACGAGGCCATGGCGATGGTCGTCCGCGGGTTCGTCGAGCCGATCGCGCGCGAGCTGCCCATGGAGTACGCGCTGGAGCTCAACCGGCTCATCGAGCTGCAGATGGAGGGGTCCGTCGGATGACGGAGGTAGCAGGTCTCGCGCCGGAACTGGCGGGCGCGAAGAAGGGTCAGGGCTCCAAGCCGCTGGCCTCGGCGAGCGAGCGCTTCACGTCCTACGATGTCGACGCGTTCGAGGTGCCGGGCGGGCGCGAGGAGAACTGGCGGTTCACGCCGATGCGGCGCCTGCGCGGGCTGCACGACGGCACCGCGGCGCTCGACGGCTCGACCGCCGTCACCGTGCTGGGGGCCGAGACGGAGAGCGTCGGGCGTGACGATGCGCGGATCGGCGAGGGCGGCGTCCCGGCCGACCGCGTCGCCGCGGCGGCGTGGTCGGCGTTCCGCACGGCCACCGTCGTGACGCTGGACGGCACGCCCGACCCGGTCACCGTGACCGTGGAGGGACCGGGTGAGGGCCGGTCGGCGGTTGGCCACCTGCAGCTGCGCACCACGCCGCACGCGCAGGCCACGGTCGTCGTCACCTACTCGGGCTCGGGCACGCTCGCCGACAACCTCGAGGTAGTGCTCGGCGACGGCTCGCAGCTCACGCTGGTCGTCACCGACGAGTGGGCCGACGACGCCGTGCACGTGGGGGCTCAGCACTACTCGATCGGTCGCGACGCCACCCTGCGCGGGGTCGGCGTGGCGCTGGGCGGCGACCTCGTGCGGATCAGTCCCACGGTGCAGTACCGGGGCCCCGGGGGCGACGCCGAGCTGCTCGGCCTCGGCTACGCCGACGCCGGCCAGCACCTGGAGCAGCGCCTGCTCGTCGACCACTCGGTGCCGCACTGCCGCTCCAACGTGAACTACAAGAACGCCCTGCAGGGCGACGGCGCGCACACCGTCTGGATCGGCGACGTGCTGATCCGCGCGGCCGCCGAGGCCACCGAGACGTTCGAGCTGAACCGCAACCTGGTGCTCACCCCGAAGGCCAGGGCCGACTCGGTGCCGAACCTGGAGATCGAGACCGGCGAGATCGCCGGTGCCGGCCACGCCAGCACCACCGGCCGGTTCGACGACGAGCAGCTGTTCTACCTGCAGAGCCGCGGCATCCCCGAGGACGTGGCCCGCCGGCTCGTCGTCCGCGGCTTCTTCGGCGAGATCCTGTCCAAGATCACCCTTCCCGACCTGCGGGAGCGGCTCGAGCAGGCCATCGAGGCCGAGCTCGCCGTGACCGGCGCCTGAGCACTGGAGTCCACCACCACATGTCCACTCTGGAGATCAAGGACCTGCACGTCTCGGTCGCGACCGAGGACGGTCCCAAGGAGATCCTCAAGGGCGTCGACCTGACCCTCGAGTCGGGCAAGACGCACGCGATCATGGGCCCGAACGGCTCGGGCAAGTCGACGCTCGCCTACGCGATCGCCGGGCACCCGAAGTACGAGGTCACCGGCGGCAGCGTCACCCTCGACGGCGAGGACGTCCTCGCCATGACCGTCGACGAGCGCGCCCGCGCCGGCCTGTTCCTGGCCATGCAGTACCCGGTCGAGGTGCCCGGGGTGTCGATGGCGAACTTCCTGCGGTCCGCGGCCACCGCGATCCGCGGCGAGGCCCCGAAGCTGCGCACCTGGGTCAAGGAGGTCAAGGGCGCGATGAGCGACCTCGACATCGACCCGTCGTTCGCCGAGCGCTCGGTCAACGAGGGCTTCTCCGGCGGCGAGAAGAAGCGCCACGAGGTGCTGCAGCTCGCGCTGCTCAACCCGAAGTTCGCGATCCTCGACGAGACCGACTCCGGCCTCGACGTCGACGCCCTGCGCGTCGTCTCCGAGGGCGTCAACCGCTACCGCGCGAGCGGCGAGACCGGCGTCCTGCTGATCACGCACTACACGCGGATCCTCAACCACATCAAGCCCGACGTGGTGCACGTGTTCGCCGGCGGCCGCGTCGTCGAGTCCGGCGGACCCGAGCTGGCCGACGAGCTGGAGAAGAACGGCTACGTGCGGTTCACCCAGGCGGGAGCCTCGGCGTGAGTCTCGACCTCACGAAGATCCGGGCGGACTTCCCGCTGCTGCACCGCACGGTGCGCGGCGGGAAGCCCCTGGTCTACCTCGACTCGGGCGCCACCGCGCAGCATCCGCGCCAGGTCGTCGACGCCGAGCGCAGCTTCCTGGAGCAGCACAACGCGGCCGTCCACCGCGGCGCGCACCAGCTGTCGGAGGAGGCCACCGACGCGTACGAGTCGGCGCGGGCCCGCATCGCCGCGTTCGTCGGGGCGGTGCCCGAGCAGCTGGTGTTCACCAAGAACGCCACCGAGGCGCTCAACCTCGTCGCGTACGGGTTCTCCAACGCCGCCACGGCCGGTGAGGACGCCGCCCGATTCGCCATCGGCCCCGGCGACGAGATCGTGATCACCGAGCTGGAGCACCACTCCAACCTGGTGCCGTGGCAGGAGCTGTGCAAGCGCACGGGGGCCACGCTGAAGTGGTTCGGCGTCACCGAGGACGGCCGGCTCGACCTCGAGTCCGACCCCATCACCGAGCGCACCAAGGTCGTGGCGTTCGCCCACCAGTCCAACGTGCTCGGCTCGATCGCGCCCGTCGCGGAGCTGGTGCGCCGGGCCCACGCGGTCGGCGCGCTGGTCGTGCTCGACGCATGCCAGTCGGTGCCGCACATGCCGGTCGACCTGGCCGCGCTCGACGTCGACTTCGCCGCGTTCTCCGGCCACAAGATGCTCGGACCCACCGGCATCGGCGTCCTCTACGGACGGGCGGAGCTGCTGGCGGCGCTGCCGCCGTTCCTCACCGGCGGCTCGATGATCGAGCTGGTCCGCATGGAGCAGACGACGTTCGCGCCGCCGCCGCAGCGGTTCGAGGCCGGCACCCCGATGTCGTCGCAGGCCATCGGCTTGGCCGCGGCTGTCGACTACCTGTCGGGCATCGGGATGGACGCCGTGCACGCGCACGAGCTGGAGCTCACCGAGCTGGCCATCGACGGCCTGTCGGCGATCCCGGGTGTGCGGCTCATCGGCCCGCCCGACCTCACCGATCGCGGGGGAGCGGTGTCGTTCGTCGTCGACGGCGTGCACGCGCACGACGTGGGCCAGGTGCTCGACGACCGCGGCGTCGCGATCCGGGTGGGGCACCACTGCGCGTGGCCCCTGCACCGCCGGTTCGGTGTGGCCGCCACGGCTCGGGCCACGTTCGCCGTCTACAACACGCCCGAGGAGGTCGGCGCGCTCGTCGACGGCGTCCGCGCGGCCCAGGACTTCTTCAAGGTGAGCTGATCGTGCAGTTGGAGCAGATGTACCAGGAGATCATCCTGGATCACTACCGCAACCCGCACGGCTCGGGCCTGCAGGAGCCGTTCGACGCGGAGTCGTTCCAGATCAACCCGACCTGCGGCGACGAGATCACCCTGCGCGTGCAGCTGGACGGCGAGAAGGTGGCCGCGGTGTCGCACGAGACGCTGGGCTGCTCCATCAGCCAGGCGTCCGCGTCCGTGCTCACCGATCTCGTGGTCGGCCGGTCGATCGGCGAGTCGATGAAGATCCTGCAGGCGTTCCAGGAGATGGCGCAGGGTCGGGGTACCGTCGAACCCGACGAGGACGTGCTCGGCGACGGTGTCGCGTTCGCTGGCGTCGCGAAGTACCCGGCGCGGGTGAAGTGCGCGTTGCTGGGCTGGATGGCGTTCAAGGACGCCGTCTCCCGATCCCAGGAGGGAGCCGCATGACCGAGCAGACCGAAGCCACCAGCACCGAGGACGAGGTCGTGCGCGGCGCCGCCGGGATGCCGGAGCCGCCCGCGCCGTCCGACGATTCCCCCTCCCTCGACGACCTCGAGGAGGCCATGCGCGACGTGGTCGACCCCGAGCTCGGCATCAACGTGGTCGACCTGGGTCTGGTGTACGGCATCCAGACCGACGGCCGGAAGAAGGCCACGATCGACATGACGCTGACGTCGGCGGCCTGCCCGCTCACCGACGTCATCGAGGAGCAGGCCCGCGCCGCGCTCACCGGCAACGGCGCGCCGGGCGGGCTGGTCGACGACATCGCGATCAACTGGGTCTGGATGCCGCCGTGGGGCCCGGAGAAGATCACCGAGGACGGGCGCGAGCAACTGCGGGCCCTGGGCTTCCGCGTCTGACCTGCGCACCTGGTCAGATGCCGTCCGGGGCGGATGAGGGGGCGGCGCCGGACACCTTCGGCAGCGGGCGGAAGGTGCTCGCGATCCGCAGGCACTCCGCCCGGACCTGATCGCGCTGTGCCATGGGCACGTCGCAGTTGACGCCCCACTGCACGGCGTGGTGCGGATCGGTGATCCACACCGCGACCGTCGCCCGGTCCGGGACGCCCCCGGCCTGGGCGAACTCGGCGTAGATCCCGTCGACACCGTTGGCGACCACGGGATGCAGGTCGATCGGTCGGGCCCCGGACCTGCGTAGCTGAGCTCGCGCGTCCGCCATGAGCGCGTCCTTCCCGGCGGGGGGACGGGCTGTGATGGTCACGACCACCATCCGCACGTCCTTGCGGTCGGTGTCGAGCAGGAGCGCCCGGACGTTGTTGCGAGCGGGATCGGCTGCCGTGATCCGGCTGGCCTGCGCGCCCCATGCGGGGTCGCGGCGCTGCACTTCGGACACGAACTCCAGGCTCGGCTTGCCCGGCGTCCACGTCGACCGGTAGCCGGCCGGCACGGCGACGGTGAAGCTGCCCAGCCCGCTCTGCACGATCACTCCGGTCCGGTGGAAGCCCGCGGGCACGTCGTCGCGTGGTCCGCCGGCGACGCGCGCCTCCAGGGCCGCCATGTCGACGGTACCGGCGCTGTCCGCGGTCTCCTCGGACACGACCCGGCCGGTGCCGGCGACGCCGTCCGCGGCACCGATCGCCGAACCGGAGACCTGGTGCGCGCACCCTGTGCACACCGACACCGCGATCGCGACGGCCACCGTCGCGACGATCTGCTGAGCCCTGCGCATGACGTCCCTCGCTCCTGGTCCGGTGGAACAACACAGGAGACGAGCCGCGAAGGCTGCGGATGGTTGGGGGGCGGCAGGGTCGGGTCACGCCCGTCGGTCGAGGACCCACGGGTTCAGCCGGCTGTAGCCGCGCACCGAGACCGGCTTGATGCGGTGCAGCGTGAACCGCGGGTCGTCTGCGAGCGCCTCCGCCACACCCCGGTCGACGAGCACGCTGTCGGGGTGCGCGGTGCTGGTCAGCCGGGCCGCGATGTTCACGACCTCGCCGTACACGTCGCCGAAGTGCGGCAGCACCGGCCCGGCCGCCAGCCCGATGCGCAGCTTCGGGAGCGCGTCCTCGGCACGGACCCGGTCGCGCAGGCCGAGCGCGATGTTCGCCCCGTCAGCGACCTCGTCGACGACGAACAGCACCTCGTCGCCGACGGTCTTGACCAGCCGGCCACCCCCGTCGGCGATCACCGCGGTGGTGACGGCACCGAACTGCTCGATCATCTCCGAGAGCTCCGCAACCGAACGGCGCCGCGTGGTGCGCGTGAAGCCCACCATGTCGGCGAACCCGACGGTCAGCTCTTCCGTGGCGTCCGACGCCGACGGTGGATGCACGACCATGCGGGCGATCGCCGCGGCGAGGTGCCGCCGCCACACGTACGACTGCAGGCCCTCCAGCACCGGCAGCACCGCGCGCGTCAGCTCGAGGGAGCCGTCGGCGGGCGGCTGGTCGAAACCGGTGTCCTCGAACAGCCGGCGCAGCAGCCCGACCTGCCACTCCGCGAGCTGGGACGCCGACTGGGCGGTGGCCCGCGCAACGGCCTCCGACACCTCGGCATCGACGATCCCGGCGGCGGTCAGCCCGGCGAACGCGCGGGCCGCGGCGACGTCGTGGTCGGTGAACAGGACCTCGTCGTCGCCGGCCTCCGGGAACCCCAGGGAACGCCACAAGCGACGCGTCTCGTCCGGGCTCATCCCGGCGGCCTCGGCCAGCTGGATGCGCGTCCACCGGCGAGCACCACCGAGGACGACCTCCTCGATCGCGAGCGGCAGCCGGTGGTCGGGCTCCGCGGCCGGTGGCTCGGCGCTGATGCCGACCCCGCTCAGGTGGTGTGGACGATGAGGACGTCGACGCCGGAGCGCCGCGCCACGTCCGATGGCACCGAGCCGAGCAGGCGCCCCGACAGGGTGTTGAGGCCCTTGTTGCCGACCACCAGCAGGTCGGCCTTGTTGTCGATGACCGCTTGGCGGAGCACATCGGCGGGGGCCCCGTCGACGGCCACGGTGCGGACCTTCTTCGCCCCGGCGGCGCTGGCGCGCTCCTCGGCGGTTCGCAGCGTCTCCTCGGCGGGCGTCCAGCCCACGACCAGGTAGGCCTCGTCCTTGAGCGCGTCCTCGGCAGCCGCGGTGTCGTCGCGGGTGGCGGGGGTGTACGCGCAGACGATGATCAGCTCGGCGGAGCTGTCGGCCGCGACGGCGGACGCGCGCTCGACGGCGGAGAGCGACGTCTCGGACCCGTCGGTGCCGACGACGATGGTGCGGTAGGCGGACATGGTGGCCTCCCTGGGGGAACGTCGGTGCAGGTTACCGCCGGTAGGACGACGCTCGCGCACCGGGTACGCCGAGGGTCAGCGACTGTTCGGCCCTACGGGTTGGGCAGAGGGGAGCAACGCCGGCCCGACCAACCGCATCCGCAGCCGCATGTCCGCACGCGCGAACAGGGCGGCCATGGCCACAGCCGTGGCCGCCGGTGCCGCGCGCTCGGACAGGTAGGCGTGCTGGTGCCGCTCCGGCAGGGCGAAGAACGTCTCGAAGAAGGCCGGTACCTGCTCGGGGGGCATCCGCAGCAGCGCCTCCAGACCGATCCGCCGCACCCGGTGCACCACGATGGCCGACGCCGGCCACACCGCGCGCCGGGCCGCGCGGCGACGGCCCGATGCCAAGGCGTCCGCCAGCCGGGGGACCGCGGCGAGGGTGGCGGCGAGGTTGAAACCCGACGCCGGGTGCACGAACGGGGCGGCCGCGCCGAACCCGACCACGCCCGGTTCGCGGTGTCGCGGCACGTCGAGCGGGAAGCGCACGCGCTCCACGGCGCACTCCAGGGGCGCGTCGACCCCGTGCGCGGCGAGGCGGGCGGCCAACCGGTCGCGCAGCTCGCGCAGGGGCAGGCCGGGCCGGCGGGCCAGCGAGGTCTCCTCGAGCAGCACCGTGTCCTGCCCGAGCGGCACACCGTAGAGGAACGTCGGCGCACCCGGAGCCCCGTGATCGGGCCGCCAGTCCATGAACAGGGCCGAACCGGGCGGGACGATCGGGGCAGCCGTGGCTGCCGGCACCACGATCCCGTACGCGGTCTGCTCGGCAGCCGCACCGGTGCGCGGCCGGCTCGTCAACGGTTGCCGGTGTCCGCCCGCGTCGACGATCCACCGCGCCCCGATCCGGTCCCCGCCCGCGAGCACCAGCCGTCCGTCGACGGCACGCACCGCCCGTCCCGCGCGCAGCTCGACCTGCCCGGCTGCGAGCCGGTCGTCGAGGTGCGCGCGCAGCTCGGCGGTGTCCAGGACGGCGTACCGCCGGGCCAGCTCGTGCCGCGTGCGCGCGATCGCGAAACCCGCGGCCTCTGCCGCGACGCAGCCGGGCGGCAGATCGTCCGGCAGATCGGTGACCCACGACCCGTACGTGGCCGACCACGGCGCGTCCGGGTTGCGATCGACGAGCACGGTCGCCAGCCCGCGGGCGGCGCAGGCAGCAGCGAGGGCGCGACCGGCCGGCCCGGCACCCACCACGGCGACGTCCATGTCGGACCGGGATCCGCCGCGCACGCCACCGTCCTCCCACTCCGGCCCTGCCGATGCGGGGGCCGTCCGTCCCCCTAGTGTCGTGCCATGCGCACCCTCCGGCGGTCCCGGGCCGCGGAGTTCTCCGCCGGTCGGGCCGGTTCGCCGTACCGCACCGACCGTGACCGCATCGCGGCGTCACCCTTCTTCGCCCGGCTGGCCGGGGTCACACAGGTGGTGAGCCCGGCCGGCACCGGGCTGCTCGTGCACAACCGGCTGACGCACAGCCTGCAGGTGGCGCAGGTGGCCCGAGCCATCGCCGAGCGGCTCATGTCCGACGCCGACACGGCGGCGCTGCTGGACAAGCTCGGCGGGTGTGACACCGACGTCGTCGAGGCGGCCGGGCTCGCCCACGACCTCGGCCATCCACCGTTCGGTCACCTCGGTGAGCAGGTGCTGGACCGGCTCGCCCGTGAGGAGCTGGGGCTGCCCGACGGCTTCGAGGGCAACGCGCAGAGCTTCCGCATCGTCACCACGATCGACCTGCACGGCCCCGCCGGCGTCGGGCTCGACCTGACCGCCGCGGTGCGGGCGGCGGTGCTCAAGTACCCGTGGACCCGCCGCAGCCACCCCCAACCGCACCCCAGCACCGCCGTGCTACCGCCGCGCGGCGCCGGCCCGGCCGCCGACGCGCCACAGGCCGGTTCGGCGAAGTTCTCCTGCTACGACACCGAGCTGGAGGAGCTGATCGAGTCCCGCGAGCCGTTCGCCGAGGCCATCGGGCCCTGGCAGCAGACGGTGGAGGCAGCCGTCATGGACACCGCCGACGACATCGCCTACGCCATCCACGACCTGGAGGACTTCCACCGCGTCGGGGTCCTGCAGGCCACGGGTGTGGCTGCGGAGCTCACCGGCTGGCGCGCCGGCACCGGGCGCGGCGGGGGAGCAGGGGCGGACCTGGAACGGCTGCGGCAACGCCTGCGGGTGAAGGACGGATGGGCCTACGACGACGACGCGTTCGCCGACGCCGTCGACCGGGTGCGGGAGGACCTCGTGGACGAGCTGCTCGGCCGGTCCTTCGACGGCTCGATGGCAGCGGAGCGGGCCGTCGCCGAGTTCTCCGCGCGGTGGACGGCCCGGCTCGTCGGCGGCGTCGAGGTCGCCGCGGACCCACCGGTCCGCTCCGCGCACGTCCGGCTCGGCACCGCCCAGTGGCACGAGGTCGCAGTGCTGAAGTTCGTGCACCAGCGATTCGTGCTCCTGCGCGCCGATCTGGCCTCCTACCAGCGCGGACAGGCCACCGTCCTGACCGGGCTCGTCGGGGCGCTCGGGGACTGGCTCGCCGCGGACGGGGACGGCCCCCGACTGCCACCTCGCCTGCACGACCTCGTCGAGCTGGCCTCCGAGGAGTACGCGCGACTCGTCCCGCGGCGCGAGGTGCGCCGGCGCGCCCGCGGACGCGCCGTCATCGACTACGTCGCCTCCCTCACCGACGGGCAGGCCGGCGCGCTGCTGGACGTGCTGACCGGCCGGTCCGCGCGGATCTGGACCGACGCCGCGGTTCTCTAGGAGAGAGCGGCCAGCCAGCCGTGCCCGGGGTGCACGTCCTGGATGGCGGCGCGCAGCCACTGCCAGGCCGCCGCGTCGAGCACCGGCAGGCAGTTGTCCAGATCGACCTCGTCCTGCTTCGCATTACAGCAGGACGATCTCGGGCCGGACGTACGGGATGCCGGTCGCCGTGGTGGCGCGCATCTCGGACCAGGGGAGTCGCACCGCCGGTGGTCGCGCGTGCGTCGCCCGAGGTACAGGTCGACCGCCCATCCGGCGGCGGCGGCGCACGGCACGTCGACCCCTGCCAGGCGGTGCACGAGCTCCTCGGGCGTCCAGGGACGCCACGGCAGGCCCGTCACTGGTGGGTGAGCCCCAGGTCCCGCCGCACCGTGTCGAGGACGTCCTGCGGCGGCGGGCCACCGAACACGCGTTCGAGCTCGGCGAGGCCGCGGATGCGCGCGACGTGCGCGCCCAGCGCGTCGGCGACGAAGACCGACACGCTCTCGGCGGCACCGGTCTCGACCGCCTGTCGGGCTGCGTCCAGCAGCTCGACAGGCAGGTCCAGCGAGACCCGCTCGGTGGTCATGGCGCGAGGGTAGCGCCAGGTCAGGCCGCGGGCCACCGCATGTGACGGCCCCGGTACCGTCGAGCGCGTGGCGGTGATCCATCGGGCCGAACTGCAGCCGACGAAGCGCGAACTGCTGGCAGCGTGGCTGCCGCAGCAGCCGTGGGGCGCGGCCCTCGACGCCGTGCTGGGCGCGTACCGGCTCGACGATCCCGACGGCGAGGTCGGGATCGAGGTGCACATCGTCCGCGGCGTCGACGGGGTGGTCCGCCAGGTGCCGGCGACCTACCGCGCCGCGCCGCTGACCGGCGCCGCGTTGATCGGCACCACTCTGCACAGCGTGCTCGGACAGCGCTGGGTGCACGACGGATGCACCGACCCGGTCGCCGTCGCCGCACTCGCAACCACCATCCGATCGGGTGGTGCCGGAGCAGAGGAGTGGGTGGAGCAGGAGACGGGCCCGCCGGTGCGCCGACAGGCGAGCGCGGAGGTGCGCGGCGTGCCGCCCGTCGACGACAGCGACGGGGAACTCGTCGTCCGGCGCGTGCTCGACGAGACCGCACCAGCGGACGGGGCCGCAGGCGTTCTGCTCGCGACGTGGAACGGTCAGGAGCAGCCGGTGGTCGTCGCGCACCTGACCTGACTACGTCCGCCGGCGTTATGACAGATTCAAGCGTCTGAGTTCGGTCAGGCCGTGCTGGGGCCTCGGAAGGATGGTCGGCGCAACCCGGAGCTGTTCGTCCTCGCGGCGGGCAGCTGCCCTTCGATGGCCTTGATGATCGGTGAGCCAGGGGGCCGCACGCGGACCAGCCCGTTCGCAGCCGAACTGTCATAACGTCGATTATCGGAACGATTTCCTGATCTGGAACCGCGTGCCGGCCTCAGCAGTCGAAGACCGACCAGCAGATGTCGTTGCGCAGCCGTTGATCGTCCAGCACGAGCTCGCGGATCGCGTCCGGGAGCTGGTCGCGCTGCCACTGGCACTCGAGGCGACCGGCAGCGTCGGCCTCGTCGGCAGGTGCGGCGGCTCGTGCGGCCTTGATGGCGTACGCGGCGGCGCCGAGCTCGTGTGCGGCGACGTGGGCCACGGCTCCTGCCTGGCCGGCGGCGTAGGCGGCGTGGCGGGCCGCACCGCGCTTGTCCCGGGCCGCGCCCATCGCGTGACCGCCGGCAGCCCGCGCGACCATCATCCCGACCTCGCCGCGCACCCAGGCGCGGGCGTGTTCGATGGCCTGCCGCGGCCGCGGGTCGTCGGGGTGGGCGGACTCGAACAACGGCAGGACGTGCTCGGCGCAGGCCGCCGCCCACAGCGCGAGCAGGTGATGGTGCGCGTCGGTCAGCGTGCCGCCGCGGCGGATCGTCACGAAGCGCGGGTCGCGCACCTTCGGGAGGATCACGGCGGCAACGCTACATTCCGCGTTCATGACTTCCGATGTGAGCGACGCGCGCCTCGCGGCCGCACTGGCGGAACGGGCCGGTGCCCTGCTGCTCGACGTGCGCGAGCACAGCGGATTGACGGGCCGCGATCTCGGGAAACGCGGCGACGCGGACGCGAACGCCCTGCTCCTGCAGGAACTCGCCGCGGCACGGCCGGAGGACGCCGTGCTGTCGGAGGAGTCGGCCGACTCCCCCACGCGTCTCACCGCGAACCGGGTCTGGATCATCGACCCGCTCGACGGCACCCGCGAGTTCAGCATGCCCGGCCGGGACGACTGGGCCGTCCACGTGGCGCTCTGGGAGCAAGAAGGCGGGATCACGGCGGCCGCGGTCGCTGAGCCGGGCCGCGGTGTCGTCCACGCCAGTGACACGGCCCGGGTGGCGCCCAGCGCGCGAGACGGGCTCCGCTTCCTCGTGAGCGCGACCCGGCCACCGGCCTGGGCCGAGCCCGTGGCCGAGCAGCTCGGCGCCGATCTGGCGCCGATGGGTTCGGCCGGCGCCAAGGCGATGGCCGTCCTGCGCGGGGACGCCGACGCCTACCTGCACGACGGCGGCCAGTGGGAGTGGGACTCGGCAGCCCCCGTGGGAGTGGCGGTCGCCGCCGGCCTGCACGCGTCCCGGATCGACGGGCGCCCGCTGCTGTACAACCGCCCCCACCCGTACCTGCCCGACCTGCTGATCTGCCGCGCCGACCTCGCCGAGGAGCTGCTGGAAGCCATCGCGGCTGCGCGATAGGACCCGATCAGGTCTCCGTCACGCCCAGCGCGTCCTGGAACGCGCGGAACGCCTGCACGACGACGAACCGCTCGGCGTCGGTGAGGTCGGCCAGCGCCGCCGTCCAGGCACGTGCGCTGCCTCCGAGCCACTCCGCGATCGCGTCAGCCAGGTCCGGTGCGATCGCGACGATGCGCCGACGACGGTCGGACTCGTCCTCCCGGCGGACGAGCACGCCGCGACGGGACAGCTCAGCGACCATGAGACTGACCGTCGTCGGCGCGACCTCGAGCCGCTCGGCGAGCTGTCCGACGGTCAACGGGCCGTCGTACTGGAGCTGCGCGAACAGCGAGAGATGGCGAGGCGCGAGATCGAGGTCCAGGTCGCGCAGCTGCTCGGGCACCGGCAGCCGTTTGACGCGCCCGACGATGCGCGGCATGAGCAGCAACAGCGAACGGACCGCGTCAGCGGTGGACATGCCCTCGGCCATCGATTACCTTTGTTTGCAAAGATGATTTGCTCTCGATGCCATCGTCCCATGGAGCTCGCATGCCGCATCTGACCGTTTCCGTCGCCGAGTCCCAGCTGGCCGGACGCGAGGCACCGCTGATCTCGGCGTTGACCGACGCCGTCGCCGCCGTCTACGGCGAGTGGGCCCGTCCGCTCGTGGTCGTGCAGCTCGTCGGCCTGCCCGCCGGCAGGTGGGCGGTGGGCGGCCGCGTCGTCGAGGCGGAGGCGGCGCCCGAGGTGCGGTTCGGCATCCGTGCCGGCGCGCTCACCCGGCCCGACGGCCCCGACATCGCGCGGCGGCTCGTCGCCGCCGTCACCGATGCCGTGGCCGCCGGGCTGGGCGAACGGCTGCGGAAGTCCGTGCTGGTGGAGCTGGCCCCGCAGGCCGACGACCTCGTCGGCGTCGGCGGCGCGCTGGTCTCCGACGCAGCGCCGGAGTGATCAGCCCGGGACCGGCGGGTGGTCCACCAACTGGGCGAGGTAGAGCTGCTCGCCGAGCCGCTCGATCAGCTCGAGGTTGGTCTCGATGTAGTCGATGTGGTGCTCCTCGTCGGCGAGGATCTCCTCGAAGAGGTTCGCCGTCGTGATGTCACCCTTGTCGCGGCACATGGCGATGCCGGGCCGCAGGCGCTCCACTACGGCCACCTCGATCGACAGGTCCGCTTCGAGCTGTTCCTTCACGGTCTGGCCGATCCGGAGCGTGCCCAGCCGCTGGTAGTTCGGCAGCCCTTCGAGGAACAGGATGCGGTCGGTGATCTTCTCCGCGTGCCGCATCTCGTCGATCGACTCGGCCTTGGTGTACTCGGCGAGCTTGGTCAGGCCCCAGTTGCCCTGCATCTTGGCGTGCAGGAAGTACTGGTTGATGGCGGTCAGCTCGCTGGTCAGCTGCTCGTTGAGCAGCGCGATGACCTCAGGATCTCCACGCATGGGGAAACCGTAGCCGGGCAGGTCAGCGAGCGTGTCGGTCAGGATGGACTGCGGGTAACCCAGGCAAACCTCACCGAAGGTGAGGTGATCGTCACGCTGTGGCAGGCAGGGCTGCCAGCTCGGACGGCGCGTGCGCGGCCGCGAGGAAGACGTCGATGTGGTCGTGGCAGCTGCCGCAGCCGGTGCCCGCCTCGCACGCGTCGCCGATCTCCTCGACCGTGCCGGCGCCCGCGGCGATGCACGACTTGATCACGGTATCGGTGACCGCCGCGCAGATGCACACGTACACGGAGGTCTCCCTTCGCTGCGATAAGGACAGCCTATGCTCTCAGCTGGCCGAGCGACGGGCAACCCCTCCGACTCGGACGTCCGTCACTCCGCCGGGAGCTCGGCGAGCCGATCCACCAGCAGCGCCACCCTGAGTTCGGTGTGCTCGGGCGGCAGCCGGCCTGCACGCGTCAGCGTCGCCAGTCCGTGCAGGGAGGCCCAGAACACCTCGGTGAACAGGCCCGGTTCGACCCCGTGCCCGGCGGCCTCCCCCAGGGTCTCCAGCAGTGCGGCGAACGCGTCCTTGAGAGGCTCAGGGGTCTCCTCGTCCGCGAAGGCCAGGCCGCCGTCGAGCTGGAACAACGCGTCGTAGACCGCGGGGTTGTCCGCCGCGAACGCGAGGTAGGCGCGGGCGAGCGCCGTGACCCGATCGCGCAGGGTGCGGGCGCCGGCGGTGGCCGCTCGCACCACGGCGGCCATCTCGGTGGCGCCCTCGAGTGCCACGGCGCCGATGATCTCGCGCTTGCCGCGGAAGTGGCTGTACAGGACGGGTTGGCTGTACTCGATGCGCTCGGCGAGCCGGCGCGTGGTGACCGCGTCCCAGCCCTGTTGCTCGGCGAGCTCGCGCGCCGTCGACACGATGAGGCGCTCGCGTTCCGCCAACTCACGCTGCTTGCGTTCCCGTACCGACACGCGACGATCCTAGCACTGCTAGACACGAGAGCGGCAGTAGTACTAGCGTCGCCATATCAGCTAGCGCCGCTAGATCGGAGATGGTTCCATGTTCACCGCACTCGAGGTCGTGACCACCGTGGTCGTCGGTGTGATGGTCGGGGTGGAGTTCGCGGTCTGGGCCGTCACCGGATGGGATCGGGACGGCATCGGCCTCGTCGTCGGCGCGGGCGCGCTCCTGCTGCTCAGCGTGATCATGTCGATCCTGCTGCTGGTCCCGATCAACAACCGGGGCAAGACGTGGACCCCGGACAACCGGCCCGCCGACCGGAAGGAGCAGCTGCGCCGCTGGGACCGCTTCCACTACGTCCGCGTCGCGGTCATCGTCGCCGCCTTCGCCCTGCTCGCCGCGGCCCGCACGTGAGCTTCCTGTCGGCCCTGCCCTCTAGCCTGACCCCGTGCCGCTCGACGAGTACCGCCGCAAGCGCGACCCGCGACGCACCCCCGAGCCGGTGCCGGAGACCGACCCCACCGAGGAGGGCGCGGGCACCCGGTTCGTCGTGCAGGAGCACCACGCGCGGTCACTGCACTGGGACATGCGGCTGGAACGCGACGGGGTGCTCGTCTCCTGGGCCGTGCCGAAGGGCCTGCCGCCCGACCCGGACACCGTGCGGATGGCCGTGCAGACCGAGGACCACCCGATCGAGTACCTGACGTTCTCCGGCGACATCCCGGCCGGCGAGTACGGCGCCGGCCGCATGACGATCTGGGACACCGGCACGTACGAGACCGAGAAGTGGCGGCCGCGCGAGGTGATCGTCACCCTGCACGGTGAGCGGGCCCGCGGCCGGTACGTGCTGATCCGCGCGGACCGCAACAACGATCGCGGGGACCAGTGGATCCTGCGACGGTCCGACCCCGCGCCCGACCGTGCCCCGCTCCCCCACGACGCCCTGCCGATGATCGCGACGGTCGGCGAGCTGCCGGAGGACGGTGACGACTGGACGCTGCAGGTGCTGTTCGGTGGCCGCCGCGTGATCGTGCGCGTCGACGGCGGCCGGGCCCGGTTCACCGATGCCGACGGCGAGGAGGTGGCCACTCCGGGGCTGCGCGGGTTCGGACCGGCGCTGGGCACCACCCAGGTCATGCTCGACGCGGAGCTGGTCGGCGGCACCGAGCTGTGGATCGGCGACCTGCTGCACGTCGACGGGCGTGACGTGCTGGACGAGCCGTTCACCCGACGTCGGGAGCTGCTGGAGGAGCTGGCGCTGGCGGGGCCGCACTGGCGGCTCGCACCGGTGTTCCCAGGGGCAGGTGCCGAGGTGCTGGCCGCGGTCCGTGAACAGGGCCTGGCGGGGGTCCTCGCCAAGCGCGACCGCTCCCCCTACGTCCCCGGCCGCGAGAGCGCCGACTGGATCGAGGTGCCGGCCAGGGCCCGCGCGACGCCACCGCCGCCCGCCGCACGGGAAGGCCTCGGGCGGGCGAAGCTCACCAACCCGCGCAAGGTGCTCTACCCGCTCACCGGCACGACCAAGAGCGACGTGCTCGCCCACTACCTGGCCGTCGCCGACGTGATGCTGCCGCACCTGCGCGACCGGCCCGTCACGATGGTGCGCTGGCCCGACGGCGTGGCGAAGCCGTCGTTCTTCGAGAAGGACGTGTCGCGGCACGCGCCGTCCTGGATCCGCACGGCGCGCGTGGGCACCCCGGGTGGACGCTCGGAGAAGGCCGACTTCCCGGTGATCGAGAACGCCGAAGGTCTCGCCTGGGCGGCGAACCTGGCTGCGCTGGAGCTGCACGTGCCGCAGTGGCGGGTGGGCCCGGCGGACGAGCAGCACCTGCCCGACCTGGTGGTGTTCGACCTCGATCCGGGCGAGGGCACCACGATCGTCGACTGCGCGCGGGTCGCGGAGCGCATCGCCGAACGGCTCGCCGGCACCGGCCTCACCGTCTGCCCCCGCACGAGCGGCGGGAAGGGGATGCAGCTCTACTTCGCCGCCACCGTCGAGCGGCCCGACGAGACGTCGGCGTTCGCGAAGGCGCTGGCCGAGGATCTCGCGAAAGAGACACCGGGCCGCGTCACCGCCGTCATGGCGAAGGCCCGTCGGCGCGGCAAGGTGTTCGTCGACTGGAGCCAGAACAACCCGTACAAGACGACGATCGCGAGCTACTCGCTGCGCGGCCGCGGCCGGCCCACCGTCGCCACACCGCTGACGTGGGCGGAGGTGCGCGCCTGCCGGCGGCCCGAGCAGCTGGTGTTCACCGCTGCCGACCTGCCCGCGCGCCTGGCCGAGCACGGCGATCTGATGGCTCCGCTGCTGGAGCCCGGTCCGCCGCTGCCCACCTGAACGGCCGCACGGCATGGCAGGCTGCTGACGTGGATCGCCACCCGTACCTGGACGGCCCTTATCCCCGCGCCTACGCCCACCGCGGCTGGCACATCGGCGAGCTGGCCGGGCTGGAGAACACCTTCGCTGCGTTCGCCCGGGCGGTCGACGAGGGCTTCGCCTACCTGGAGCTGGACGTCCACGCGAGCCTGGACGGGGTCGCGGTGGTGCACCACGATGCCACGCTGGACCGGACGACCGACGGGGCGGGACGCCTGTCTGAGCGCTCCGCGGCAGAGCTGGTCGAGGTCAAGGTACGGGGCAAGGAGCCGATCCCGCTGCTGGAGCAGGTGCTGGCCGACCTGCCCGACACCCGGGTCACGATCGAGCTCAAGTCGGGCGCGGTGGTGACGCCGGTGCTCGCGGTGCTGGAGAAGCTCGACGCCTGGCACCGCGTGTGCATCGGCGGGTTCAACGAGACCTGGCTGGCGGCCGCACGGGCCGGCGGCGGTGATCGGCTGTGCACCTCGATGGCGTACACGTCGGCGCTGGGGCTGCGCAGCCGCGCATGGCTGGACCGGCTCCCGTCCCCGTTGTCGCGGCTGCCGTCGCTGCCGGTCAGCGGCAACCTGGCCCAGCTGCCGCACCGCTACGGCGCCCTCACGGTCGTCGACGAGGCGTTCCTGCGCACCGCGCACGCGAGCGGACGCGAGGTGCACGTCTGGACGGTGAACGATCCCGCGGAGATGGTCGAGCTGCTCGACCTCGGGGTGGACGGGCTGCTGTCGGACCGTCCCGACCTGCTGCGGGACGTGCTGCGCCGGCGCGGCCAGTGGGCCGCCGACTGAACGGGCAGGCGGGTAGATCTACCCGGTCCGATCACGGCCGCGCGCCGCTACGCTCCGCGACATGACCGCTGCCGCTCCGCCCGCCTCCCCCGCGACGCGCGGGCAGGTGATCGCCTGGGCGTTCTGGGACTGGGGATCCGCAGCGTTCAACACGGTGATCCTCACCTTCGTCTTCTCCGTGTACCTGGTGAAGGGCGTCGGCAACGACGAGCCGAGCGCGAGCGCGGCACTGGGCTACGCGGTCGGCATCGCCGGCTTCGCCCTCGCCGTGGTCGCACCGGTGATCGCGGCCCGGGCGGACGCGGCGGGCCGGCGCAAGCGGGCCACCGCGATCTGGACCGCGGTCACCATCGTCGTGATGGCGGTCATGGTCGCGGTGCGCGACGACACGACCTACCTGGCCTTCGGGCTCACCCTGCTGGCTCTCGGCACGGTGTTCTGGGAGCTCGCGTCGGTGTCCTACAACGCGATGCTCTGCCAGGTGTCGACGCCCGCGACGATGGGCCGGGTGTCGGGTTTCGGCTGGTCGATGGGCTATCTCGGCGGCATCGTCCTGCTGGCGGGCCTGTACGCGGGCATGATCAGCGACAACGGGGACGGCACGGCGGGGCTGCTGCGGATCGCCACCGCCGACGGCTGGAACTTCCGGCTCGTGGCACTCGTGGCAGCCGCCTGGTACCTCGTGTCGGCGATCCCGCTGTTCGTGTCGGTGCCGGAGATCCCGCCGGACCCGCAACGACCGGCACGCATCGGCGTGGTGGCGTCCTACCGCAAGCTCGCCGTCGACATCCGCGACGTGTACCGCAGCGACCCGCACGCGCTGTGGTTCCTGCTGTCCAGCGCGATCTACCGGGACGGGCTGGCCGGCGTGTTCACCTTCGGGGTCATCCTCGCGGTCGCCGTGTACGGGATCCCGCAGGACGACGTGCTGATCTTCGGCGTGGTGGCCAACGTGGTGTCGGCGGCCGGCGCGCTGGCCGGGGGCTGGCTCGAGGACCGGGTCGGGCCGAAGCCGGTCATCGTGGGCTCGCTCGTCGGGCTGATCGTGACCGGGGTGATCCTGCTGTTCGTCCACGGACCGGACGCCTTCTGGGTCTTCGGGCTATTCCTGTGCGCGTTCGTCGGGCCCGCGCAGTCGTCGTCGCGGACGTTCCTCGCGCGGATGGCCCCGGTCGGGCGGGAGGGCCAGTTCTTCGGGCTCTACGCGACGACCGGCCGGGCGGCGTCGTTCCTCGCGCCGACCTTGTTCGCGCTCTTCGTGACGATCTTCGACACGCCGCGGGCCGGCATCGTCGGGATCGTGCTCGTCCTCGCGCTGGGTTTGGCGACCTTCGCCGCGGTCCGCTCCCCCGCCCGTCGAGCGACCGCCGAGGTCTGAGCTGTCAACCCCTGTTGGCTGCAAGAATCGGGAACGCCCAGGTTACGAGCTCGTCGCAGCCCTGTGACATAGGTCACAGTTGGCTGACACGTCACATCCACGTGTGTAATTGCGCCTGATGGTGGACACTCAACGATCGGGACGGCAGACGTCCGGTGTCCGTCACATGACGACACCTGAGCGTAACCGTCTCGACCGGTCGGGAATTGACGTCGTAGGTGCAGACGTTACACCCGGCAGTGACGGCCGTGGGAGGCTCCCTCGGCTCGAGAACGGGAGGGTGACGCATGGCCGACCGCGTGCTCCGTGGCAGCCGGCTCGGGGCTGTCAGCTACGAGACGGACCGCAACCACGACCTCGCGCCGCGGCAGACGATGCGCTACGCGTGCCCGCGTGGGCACGACTTCGAGGTGCCCTTCGCCGACGACGTCGAGGCCCCGGCGACCTGGGAGTGTCGACTTCACGGCAGCATCTCCCGCCTGGTCGACGGCGCCGAGCCGGAGACGAAGAAGGTCAAGCCCGCGCGTACCCACTGGGACATGCTGCTGGAGCGCCGCTCCGTGGCAGACCTGGAGGTGCTGCTCGCGGAGCGACTCGAGCTGCTCGCCGAGAAGCGCGCCGAGATCGCCTGACGCAGACGCGACGAAGGCCGGATCCCCGCGGGGGTCCGGCCTTCGTGCTGTTCACGCGTCGAGCACCTGCCCGGCGCGGCGCACCACGGGCGGCAACGTCGACCAGGGGAAGTTGATCCAGCGGTCGGTGCGGCGCCAGACGTACTCGCACTGCACCGACGAGTGCGGCTTCTCGTAGACCACGGCGCACCGCACGTCGGCGACGTGGCCGACGCAGAAGTCGCGCACCAGCTTGAGCGTGGCGCCGGTGTCGGCCACGTCGTCCGCGACGAGCACCCGGGAACCGGACAGGTCGACGACGTTCGGGACCGGCGGCAGCATGATCGGCACCGGCAGCCGCTCGTCCACGCCGGTGTAGAACTCGACGTTGGCGACGTGCAGGTTCTTCACGTCGAGCGCGTAGCCCAGCGCGCCGGCCACGAACAGCCCACCGCGCGCGATCGACAGGATGATGTCGGCCTCGTAGCCGTCGGCGGCGATCTGCTCGGCCAGCTCGCGCGACGCGAGCCCGAACAGCTCCCAGGTCAGCTCCTCGCGCGGCTCGCTCACGTTCGGACCCCCTTGCGCGCACGGCGCCGGTCGAGCAGCCGCTCGCCGCCCCACGTGGCGACCCGCCAGAACGCCTCCACCATCACCTTCCGGTCCATCTTCGACGCCCCGTGCTCCCGCTCGGTGAAGGTGATCGGCACCTCGGCGACGCGGAACCCGGCCTGAACCGCCCGCCACGCCATGTCGATCTGGAAGCAGTAGCCCTGCGACTGGACGGCGTCGAGGTCGAGCTCCTCGAGCACCTGGCGGCGGAACGCGCGGAACCCCGCGGTGATGTCGCGGATCGGCACGCCGAGCGCGATGCGCGCGTACAGGTTCGCGCCCTTGGACAGCGCGTAGCGGTGCGCGGGCCAGTTGCGCACCCGTCCGCCCGGCACGTACCGCGAGCCGAGGACGAGGTCGGCGCGGTCGAGGGCGGCCAGCAGCGCCGGCAGGTCCTCGGGGGCGTGCGAGCCGTCGGCGTCCATCTCGACGATCACGGCGTACTCGCCGTCGAGGGCACGGGCGAAGCCGGCCAGGTACGCCGCACCCAGCCCGTCCTTCGACGTGCGGTGCAGCACCTCCACCCGCGCGTCGGCGGCGGCGATCTCGTCGGCGATCTCCCCCGTGCCGTCCGGGCTGCCGTCGTCGACGACGAGGACGTGCACGTCAGGCACGGCGGCCAGCACCCGGTCGACGATCGACCGGATGTTGTCGCGCTCGTTGTAGGTGGGGATCACCACCAGCACCGGGCCCGGTGCCGGCCCCGATGGTTCAGCCCTCGTCATGAGCCTGTGCCGTCCTCTCCCCGACCGGTGAGCGCCGGCGCCCTCGACCGGCCCACAGCGCAGCCGCGACCGCCAGCACCCCCAGTGCGGCGAGCGTCCACTCGGGACCGCTGCGCAATCGAGAGGCAAGCGTAGTGGTGTCGCGCAGGACGGTCTTATCCACCAGGTACGCAGCGGTGAACTGGCGCGTGGCCTGGGTGACCGTGCCGTCCGGGTCGATGGTCGCGCTCACGCCGCTCGTGGTCGCGATGATCGAGGTGCGGTCGTGCTCGACGGATCGGACCTGCGAGATCGCCATCTGCTGGTACGTCATCTCGGTGAGCCCGAACGTGGCGTTGTTGCTCGGCACGGCGAGCACCTGGGCGCCCGCGTCGATCTCCTCCTGCACCGCCTCGTCGAACGCGACCTCCCAGCAGATCGCGACGCCCACCGGGATGCCCGCCATCGTCACGCGGCCGGTGCCCGTGCCCGGGACGAAGTAGCCGGCGCGGTCGACGTACGGGGAGAACAGCCGGAAGAAGTCCCGCCACGGCATGTACTCGCCGAACGGCTGGATCCAGCGCTTGTCGTTGCGCTCCACGACACCGACGCCGGCCTGCCAGACGAGCGCCGAGTTCGTGGTGGTCTGCCCGTCCGGGTTGCGCAGCACGGAGCCCACCAGCACCGGCACGCCGACCGCCCGCGCGGCCCGGTCGATCTGTGCCGCCGCGTCGGGGTTCTGCAAGGGGTCGATGTCGCTGGAGTTCTCCGGCCAGATCACGATGTCCGGCTTCGGGGTGCGCCCCGCCGCGACGTCGGCCGCGAGCTGCACGGTCTGCTTCACGTGGTTGTCGAGCACGGCGCGGCGCTGGGCGTTGAAGTCGAGACCCAGGCGCGGGACGTTGCCCTGGATGGCGGCGATGGTGACCGTGCGCCCGACGTCACCCGTCGGCGGCACGAGGCCGGCGATCGGGCCCGACGCGAGCGCGCCCACCAGCAGCGCGACCGGCCCGGCCAGCGGCCGGACCTGTCGCTCTCCGGCGACCAGCCTGCGGAGCAGCTCGCCCAGTGCGAGCCCGGCCAGCACCGTCACGAACGAGAGCAGCGGCTCACCGCCGATGGCGGCGAGCGGCACCAGGGGGCCGTCGGGCTGGCTGAAGCCGACCCGACCCCACGGCATCCCACCGAACGGGATGCGCCCGCGCACCGCCTCCCCGGCGATCCAGACGCACGCCATCGCGACGATCGGCGCGAACCGGAGGCGGGCCACCAGCACCATCCCGATCGCGGCGACCGCCATGAACAGCGACTCGAACACCGCCAGCGCGATCCACGGCAGCGTCTGCACCAGCGACGACACCCAGTGCAGCAGCGGGACGAACACGCCCATGGAGAACAGGAACCCGTAGCCGAACGCGGCCCGTGGGCGGCGCCCGTCGAGCACGAGGCGCAGCAGGGCGAACGCCGGGACAGCGAGGAACCACGTGGGCCGGGGCGGGAACGCCAGGTACAGCAGGGCGCCGCCGGCGATCGCGCCGACCAGACGCAGCACGAACAGGACGCGTCGCCGGCTCGACGGGGCGGGCGATTCCGCGGCGGGTTCGGGAACGCGCGGCTCAGCAGTGGGGACAGCCACCTGCTGAGACTACGGGGCGGGTGTGACGACTCCGTGATCCGCGTGGGTGGCCGCGAGCAGGTCCAACGGACCGGCAGCACCGGAGCGCAGGTACCACTCCTGCCCGTACGCCTGCTCGAACCCCTCTTCCGGCACGTCGGCGGGCGAGACCTGGCTCTCGTGGGCGAGGATCGCGGCCCGCTTGACCGCGATGTCGGCACCGTCGCCGGCGACGGACAGCATGATGTCGCCGGTCGGGCGCCCGTACCGCACGCCGGCCGCGTCGGCGGCACCGTGCACCAGGTGGCCGGCCGGGCTGAGCGCGTCGCGGTCGACGGTGGTGCGGTAGGACGTGATGCCGGCCAGATCGGCGGCCGCGGCGCCGATGCGGTGGGTTGCGGCGTGGTCGGGATGGCCGTAGATGCCGTCCTCGTCGTCGTGGACGAGCGCGGTGGCGCCCTCTGCGTCGGCGAGCTCGGCCAGTGAACGGGCCAGCGGCAGCACGGGCGCGGCGGCGAGCGCGCGGGCGTGCCGCGTGCTCTTCCAGCCGGGCAGGCCGGAGTCGCGCCGCCCCATCAGCACCAGGCGGGCGACGCCGAGGAGCTCGGCCGCGCGCTCCAGCTCGGCGATGCGCCGCTGCGGGACGGTCTCGCCCCGCCGCAGCGGCACCCGCGAGGCACCGAGGTCGCCCGAGGTGGCGACGACGAGCACGGTGCGCGCGCCGGCCGCGGCGAGGCGCCGCAGCGTGATGCCGGTGAAGATGGCCTCGTCGTCGGGGTGCGCGTGCAGCGCGACGACGGTGTGGCCGGAGAGGGTGCGAGTGGATGCCATGGAAGACGTCACAGACGTGCGGGCCAGCCGCACGCGGCGGCGGCAGGACGGTCGGGGGGATCGGTCAGCTGCAACAGCAGCGACAACACCCCGGACAGCAGTGGGCCATGGCACCCACGACGCTCGTCCGACCGGTCACGGCGAAAGTATGGCACAGGCCGGGCGCCCGGCCCGTGCCGGTCAGGTCACGTCACCCTGACCATCGGTGAAGCCTTGTGCAGCGGTCCGGCAAGCCCTGCTCAGTACGGGCGCTTCGGCATGATGATCCACAGCACGATGTAGACGACGAACTGCGGACCCGGCAGCAGGCACGACAGCAAGAACAGCAGGCGGACGAAGCCGGCGCTCCAGCCGAAGTGGTCCGCGATGCCCGCGCAGACACCGGCGATCACCTTGCCGTGCCGGGGGCGGCTGAACGAACGGACAGGGGCGGACATGGTCGGCTCCTTCGGGTCGGGCGGCGCGGGATCCTCTCGCGCTCTGCCTTCCACTGTGCGCCGGTCCGGCCTGGTCCGCAGTGGGGGAAGCCCCCGATCCGGCCCTGAGGCAGGCCCCGAGATCACCCGGTCGAGTCGGACCGCGCCGGGACGAGGGCGCTGGGTGACCGGCACTCGACCGAGCCGGTGATCATCGCCCGCAGCCGGACGAACTCGCCGAAACTCCTGTGACGGCGCGGCCCGACTCCCTACCGTCCTCCGGATGGGGTGGCGGTGGCGGGCGCTGGGCTTCGGCCTGCTGACCCCCGCGCTCTGCCTGCTCCCCGGCCTCACGACCACCGCGGCGGCCGCCGTCGACCGGCCACCCGCCGTCGTCGTGCTCGGGGACAGCGCCGCGGCCGGCGACGGCGCAGGCGACTACGAGCCCGGCACCCGCGGCGAGAACGGCAACTGGTGCCATCGCTCGCCGCACGCGTACGTGCACCACACCGGGCTCTCCGGGGAGGCGGTGAACCTGGCCTGCTCCGGAGCGGACACGGCGGACGTGGCGTTCCCCGCGCCCGGCCACTACACCGAGCCGTCGCAGGCGCGGCAGCTCGTCGACGTCGCCCGGCGCTACCGCGTGCAGACGGTGGTGCTGCAGGTCGGGGCCAACGACGAGGGCTCGCTCACCCCGATCGGGCTCGCCTGCGTGCGGGCCTTCCTTGATCCGGCCGAACCGGCCTGCCGCACGACGATCGGCCCGCACGTCGGCGAGCGGATGCGAGCAGCGGGTGCCGGCGTCGAGCGGGCCACCCGCGACATCCGCACCGCGATGACGGAGGCCGGCTACGGGCCCGCCGACTACACGCTGGTGCTCACGTCGTACGCGCCGCCCATCACCGGCAGGATGATCTCGGTGCCGGTCGCGATCGGGTGCCCGTTCAGCCGGCCCGACGCCGCGTGGGGCCACGACGTGCTCTTCCCCGCGTTCAGCGACGCCGTCCGGGCGGTCGCGCAGCGGGTCGGGGCGCGGTTCCTCGACCTCGACCTCGCCACCGATGGTCACGAGGCGTGCACGAGCGAGGATCCGGCGAACGAGTGGCACCGGCGCCTCACCGTCGACCCGCACGCGTTCGCCTTCGGCGGTCGTGACGCGTTCGGCTACCACCTCGCGCAGGAGTCGTTCCACCCGACGGCGGCCGCGCACGAGCGGATCGGCCGATGCCTCGGCGCGCTCGTGCGCTCGGCGGTGCCGGCGGCGGCGTGCGTCACCGGAGCCGACGGCGTCACGCGGCTGGTCAGGTCCGCCGTGCCACCGGCAGCAGCCTGAGCCTCACACCACGACGAGGTCGCGCGGACGCCGGTTGAGCCGCTCCGCGCCGTCGGCGGTGACGACCACGATGTCCTCGATGCGGGCGCCCCACACGCCCTCCACGTAGACGCCCGGCTCCACGCTGAACGCCATGCCCTCCTCGAGGACGATCGCGTTGCCCGCGACGATGTTGGGCTGTTCGTGCACGTCGAGGCCGATGCCGTGGCCGGTGCGGTGCAGGAACCGATCCCCCAGCCCGACCGCGGTCAGCACACCGCGCGCGGCAGCGTCCACCTGCTCGGCGACCACACCCGGCCGGACGGCGGACACCGCCTGCTCCTGGGCGTCCTGCAGGGCGGCGTAGGCCTCGGCGATCTCCGGGCTCGGCGCCCGGCCGACCGCGTAGGTGCGCGTGCAGTCGGAGTTGTAGCCGCTCGGCAGCGGTCCGCCGATGTCGATCACGACGACGTCGCCGGTCTCGACCACGCGCTCCCCAGCGTCGTGGTGCGGGCTCGCGCCGTTCGGCCCCGAGCCGACGACCACGAACGCGGCCGACTCGTGACCCTCCTCGACGATCGCCGCGGCGATGGCAGCCGCGATCTGGTTCTCCGTGCGGCCGGCGACGAGGAACTCGCCCATGCGCGCGTGCACGCGGTCGATGGCGGCCCCGGCTGCCCGCAGCTCGGCGATCTCCGCGGCGTCCTTGCGCATGCGCAGCTCGCGCAGCACGGGTCCGGCGAGGGTCAGCTGTGCGTCGGGCAGCACGTCACGCAGCCCCAGCACGTGGTCGGCGGTCATCGTGTCGGAGACCCCGAGCACCTCCGGGCCGCCGGCAAGGTCGCTGACCAGCAGGTGCGGATCCTCGCCGTCCGACCAGGTCACGACCTCCACGCCGAGTGCTTCGAGCTGCGCGGTGGGCAGGCGCGGCGCCTCCAGGCGGGGCACGACCAGCGCCGGCGGAGCGCGGTGGCCGGAGGCGGGGACGAGCAGGCACGTCAGCCGCTCGTGGGTGTCCGCAGTGCTGTCGAGCAGGTAGCGCAGGTCCGTGCCCGGGGTGATGGCGAGGAGGTCGACGCCCTGGTCGGCGGCGACTGCCCCGGCGCGGCGGATGCGGTCGGCGAGCAGGTCCGTGGTCGGACCGGAGGGGGCGGCCGGTGACATGCGGCCGAGGGTAATCCGGCAAGCTGCCCAGGTGACCTCGGCCCCGAAACCGGCACCGTTGATGCTGCTGGACTCCGCGAGCATGTACTTCCGCGCGTTCTACGGCGTGCCGGAGTCGATCACCGCACCCGACGGCACGCCGATCAACGCCGTCCGCGGGTTTACCGACATGGTCGCGCGGCTCGTCGCCGAGCACCGCCCGGCCCGGCTCGTGGCATGCCTCGACCTGGACTGGCGACCGGCGTTCCGGGTCAACGCGCTGCCCACCTACAAGGCGCACCGCGTGCCCGGGGAGCCGGAGACCGCGCCGCCCGGCGTGCCGGAGGAGGTGCCGGACCTCCTCGCCCCGCAGGTGCCGATCCTGCTGGAGGTGCTGGCCGCGGCCGGCATCGCGACCGGTGGTGCCGTGGGCTACGAGGCGGACGACGTGATCGGCACCCTCGCCGCGCGGGAACGCACCCACCCGGTGCTCGCCGTGAGCGGCGACCGTGACCTCATGCAGATCGTCAGCGACGGCGAGCCGCCCGTCCGGCTGCTGTACGTCGGGCGCGGGCTCGCCAAGGCCGAGCTGTTGGGGCCGGCCGAGGTCGCCGAGAAGTACGGCGTGCCGCGCGCCCGCGCGGGCGCCGCCTACGCGGAGATGGCGATGCTGCGCGGGGACCCCTCCGACGGGCTGCCCGGGGTGCCGGGGGTGGGGGCGAAGACCGCCGCCACCATCGTCGGACGGTTCGAGACGTGGACCGAGCTGGTCGCCGCAGTCGGTGACCCCTCCGACACCCGGATGTCGCCCAACGTACGCAGCAAGCTCGCGAAGGCCGTCGACTACCTGGCCGTCGTCGAACCCGTCGTGCGGGTCGCGCAGGACGCCGAGGTCGTCCTCGACCGGGACGACGCCCTCCCCGTCGAACCTGCCGACGGGGCGCGGCTGCTGGAGCTCGTCGAGCGCTGGGGCATCGCCAGCTCGGTGGAACGGCTGCTGCAGGCACTGCAGACGGCCGCGAAGAGCCTCTAGAAGTGCGTTCCGCACCACGGCGCGGCCGGGACGGCGAACGCCTGGTCGGCCCGCGCCGCGGCCGCGGTGGCACCCTGCCACCAGCCCGTCGCGACGAGCTCGGACGGGCGGCGGTCGCCCAGGTAGGCCATGGCCAGCGCGGTCACCGAGCACGTCAGGTCCGCGTCGGCGGACAGTGAGCCGGTCCGCTCGGCGTGCCCGTCCGCGATCCGGTACGTGCCTTCGTTCGCCGGCAGCAACGGATCCAGCACGGCGATCGTCACCGGCTCCGCCGGCGCCCACGACCGGGCGGCGAGCGCCGCCGGCACGTCCACGATCCGCAGCCACGTCTCGTCGTCGACCGAGGTGACCGCGGCGTCCCGCGGATCGGTGAGCAGCAGGTCGAGCGGATCGTCCATCGGGCGCCCGGACGCGCGGACCTCGCCGACCAGGTCGACGGAGAGCAGGAACCGCCACAGGTCGGCCGTCGCGGCCACGTCCCGCGCGTGCAGGTCGGAGACGGTCAGCGGCCGCGCGCCGAACTCGGGTCCCTCACCGACGGAGGCCACGGCGAACCCGTCGTCGCCGTCCGCGCCGCGGTGCACCAGCACCAGCAGGTGATCACCGCCACGAACCCGCGACTGGAGGGAACCGTCCCACCACTGGGCGAACCGCGTGATGCCGCCGGGGCGGACCAGCGCGAGAGCGTCGTGCAACGGCCGCAGCGTCTCGACGGCGGACTCCGGGTCGACCACGCGCACCGTGCCGCTCGTCGGTATCTCCGTACGGATTCCGCGCCCGCCGCGGCGGCGCAGCCGGATCGTGCGGTAGCGGGTGGCGACGCCGTACCCGAACCTGCCGTACAGCACCCCTTCGGTGGCTCGCAGCGACGCCAGCACGTCACCGCGCGCGGCGAGGTCGGTCAGCTGGGCGCGCATGAGCGCCGTGAGCATCCCGCGGCGGGTGTGGTCGGCGCGCACTCCCACCCGGGAGACGCCGGACGCCTGCACCGTCCCGCCCGGCACGGCTGTGCGGCAGCCGAAGGACCAGGCCGTGGCGGCGAGCGCGCCGCCGTCGCCGCGGATGCCCATGGACCGCCCGGGCTCCCAGCCGGCCTCCAGAACCGCCAGGCGCGACTCGTCCGGCGGCGGCATCCCGATCGCGCGGATGAACACCTGCACCGCTGCGCGGGTCTCGTCGCGCCCCAGTGCCTCGACGACGTGTGCCTCCATCGCGGCGTCAGGACGGGCGGCCGACCTCGTAGGTGCCCTGATTATCCTTGACCGTGACCTTGATCTCCGTCGGCTTGCCCTCGATCGTGGCCTTGCACGTGAACGTGGTGTCGGCCTTCACGGGGGTGCTCGCGGGGCAGGAGACGTCCTTGACGTCCTGCAGACCGTAGTCGCGCGTCAACACGGTCGTGACGCCGTCGGCGACCGCCTTCTCGTTGAACACCTTCGACGTGAGGATGCCCGGGATCCAGAACAGCACCACCGCGGCCGCCGCGAGGAGGACGACCACGACGACCCCGAGGATCAGCGGCAGCTTCGACTTCCCGCGTGGCGCTGCCGCCGCGTCCGGCGCACCCGGATAACCCGGCTGGCCCTGGTTCCACGGCTGCTGAGCGCCCCACTGACCGGGCTGCGGCTGGCCTTGCTGCGGTGCACCGCCCCATGGCGCCTGCGCACCGGCCTGCGGCGCCGGTGGAGCACCCCATCCCTGCTGGGCAGGCTGCTGGCCACCCCACGCGTCCTGCGGTCCCTGCTGTGCGGGCTGGCCCGAGGGCGGCGCGTACGGGTGGGGCTGGCCGCCGAACTGGGGCTGCTGCTGCCCACCGAACGCCGGGGCCTGCCCCGACCAGTTCTGCTGCGTCGGCTGGGCACCCCAGCCGGCCTGGGTCTGCGGCGGCCCCCAGGACGGCGCGCCGGGCTGCTGGCCGGGCTGCTGGCTGGGCTGCTGGCTGGGCTGCTGGCCGGGGTACGGGGCCGCGGGCTGGGTCTGCACGTGCGGAGGCTGCGGGCTGGGCTGTTGCCCCGCCGCCTGCTGACCGGCCGGCTGCGGCGCTGCCTGTGGCGAGGGCGTGGGCTGGGTGACCTGCGCGGCGGGTTGCGCGGCAGGCGTCGGCTGCTGCCCGCCCGCCTGCGACGCGGCGACCTGCTGGCTCCACGCGCGCGGATCGACGCGCTGGGTGCGGTCGGGATCGGTGTCCGACGCCTGGTCGTCGACGGGCGGTTGCCCCCACCCACCGGCCGGTGGTTGACCCCACGAGGCCTGCTCGGTGGGCTGCTCGGCCGGGTTGCCGTGCGGCGGGTTCGAGCCGGAGCCCTGGGGCGTACTCATCACAGACCCTCTCGTGACTGCCCGCTCGCAACCGAGCGGTGCGGCGATCAAAGCACAGGCGCCGACCGCCGGGCACCCCCTGGCCCCGATCGTGCCGACGGAGGGCAGCAGTACCGCGCTCAGCGACCTGCAGGTGCACGGCCGGCCGGGATCAGGTGGTGCCGGCCGCCACGACGCCGCGGCGCACCGCCTGCACAGCCGCCCGCGCCGTCCGCCCGATCGCGGTGTCGCGACCGGCGACCCCCGCGATCTGGTCGAGCACGTCCACGACCTGCCGGCACCACCGCACGAAGTCACCGGCCGACAGCTCGGCGCCGTTCTGCTCCGCGGCGCGCAGCACCGCAGCGAGCGACTCCCCGCGGGCCCACCGGTGCACGGGCCAGGCGAAACCCAGGTCGGGCTCGCGCGTGCGGTCGACCCGGTGCCGGCGCTCGTCGGCCTCCAGCTCGGCCCACAGGCGCACCGTGGCCTGGAGGCCGTCGGCGACCGCGCCGGACGGCACCCGCGGCAGCGGGCCGCCGTCGCGGCGCGACTCGTACACCAGCGCGGACACCACCGCGGCCAGCTCGGCGGGTTCCAGACCGGCCCACACGTCGTGGCGCAGGCACTCCGCGGTGAGCAGGTCGGACTCACCCCAGAGCCCCGCCAGGAGACGGCCGGCGTCGGTGACGGTCTCGCCGTCGAGGTAACCGCGTTCGGCGAGGATGGCGCAGATCCGGTCGAACGCCCGCGCCAGCGAGTGCGTGGTGGCTCGGACCTTCTCCCGCAGCGCGTCCGTCTCGCGGGACAGCTGGGTGTGGCGGTCGGCCCACCGGGCATGCGCCTCGCGGTCGTTGCAGCCGTGGCACGGGTGCGCGCGCAGCTCGCGGCGCAGGGCGGCGAGCTCCTCGTCGTCGGCGGCCGCGCCGCGGGACCGCCGCCGCACCACCGGCGGTGCCTGGATGCCGGTGTTGCGCAAGCTCGACGCCAGGTCGCGCCGCACCCGCGGGACCCGGTGGTCGACCCGTTTCGGCAACCGCATCCGGCCCAGCGGCTGGACGGGGACCGGGAAGTCGGCCGCGGTCAACCGACCGGCCCACCGGTCCTCGTTGAGCACGAGCGGTCGCGGGTCGTCGTCGCCGTCGAGGCCGGGGTCGAGCACGACGGCGAGCCCGGACCGGCGCCCGGCCGGCACCGCGATCACGTCGCCCGGTTTGAGCGCCCGAAGCGACGCCGCCGCGGCCTCGCGCCGGTCGGACAGTCCCTTCCGGGAGAGCGTCTTCTCCCGCTGCGACACCGCGCGGCGCAGCTCCGCGTACTCGGCGAAGTCGCCGAGGTGGCACTGCATCGACTCCTGGTACCCGGCGAGCGCCTCCTCGTTGCGCTCGATCCGGCGCGACACCCCGACGACGGACCGGTCGGCCTGGAACTGGCCGAACGACTGCTCGAGCAGCGCCCGCGCCGCATCAGCGCCCATGCGGCCCACGAGGTTGACCGCCATGTTGTAGCCAGGGCGGAACGAGCTGCGCAGCGGGTACGTGCGGGTGGACGCGAGCCCAGCGACCTGCCCAGGGTCCATGCCCGGCTGCCAGATCACCACGGCGTGGCCTTCGACGTCGATGCCCCGACGCCCGGCCCGGCCGGTGAGCTGCGTGAACTCGCCGGGGGTGAGCTCGGCGTGGCTCTCCCCGTTGAACTTGACCAGCCGCTCCAGCAAGACGGTGCGCGCAGGCATGTTGATGCCCAGCGCGAGCGTCTCGGTGGCGAAGACCGCGCGGACCAGGCCGCGGACGAACAGGTCCTCGACCGTCTCCTTGAACGCGGGGAGCAGACCGGCGTGGTGCGCCGCGATGCCGCGTTCGAGCGCCTCGCGCCACTCCCAGTAGCCCAGCACCTCGAGATCGCCCTGAGGCAGGTCGGCGGTGTGCTGCTCGATGGTGCGCCGGATCTCGACGACGTCGTCCTCTGTGGTGAGGCGCAGCCCGGCGCGGACGCACTGACCCACGGCGGCGTCGCACCCGGCCCGGCTGAACACGAACGTGATCGCCGGGAGCAGCGCGTTGCGGTCGAGCCGGTCGATCACGGTGGTGCGTGACGGCGGCTTGAACCGGGTGGCCGGGCGCGGGCCGCCGCGGGTGCGTCCGCGTCCGCGGTCCCAGACGACGCTCTGCCGTTCCAGCTCCGTGGTGTGGCGGACGAGGTCAGGGTCGACCCGCAGCTCGCCGCGGGACGTCTCGCCCGCGAACAGGTCCATCAGCCGGTTGCCCACCATCATGTGCTGCCACAGCGGGACCGGTCGGTGCTCGTCGACCACGACGGCCGTGTCGCCGCGCACGGCCACCAGCCAGTCGCCGAACTCCTCGGCGTTGCTCACCGTGGCCGACAGCCCGACGACGGCGACGTGCTCGGGGAGCTGCAGGATCACCTCCTCCCACACCGCGCCGCGGAAGCGGTCGGCGAGGTAGTGCACCTCGTCCATCACCACGTAGCCGAGCTGGTCCAGGCGCCGCCCACCGGCGTAGATCATGTTGCGCAGCACCTCGGTGGTCATCACCACCACCTGCGCATCACCGTTGACCACCGTGTCGCCGGTCAGCAGCCCGACCGCCGCCGCGCCGTGGCGCGCGACCAGGTCGGCGTACTTCTGGTTGGACAGCGCCTTGATCGGTGTGGTGTAGAAGCACTTCAGGCCCTGTGCCAGCGCCAGGTGCACCGCGAACTCGCCCACCACGGTCTTGCCGGCACCCGTGGGCGCGCACACCAGCACCCCGTGCCCGTCGTCCAGGGCCGAGCAACCCTCCACCTGGAATCCGTCGAGGTCGAACGGGAGACCGGCCGCGAACTCGGCGAGCCGAGGTCGAGCGGCGCGGCTCCGGGCGGCGGCGTAGGCCTCCGCGGGAGTGCTGCTGGCCACGGACCAAGGTTGACACACCACACCGACAACCCGCCCGGCGCAGTGCTGCCCAGGCCAATGACCTCGCAGGTCATCGATCGCTGCCCGGAGCAACCCGACACTGCGTGCATGACCACCTACGGGATCGCCCACCTCCGTGACGTCGTCCCTGGCGCCGGCATCACCGAGTACCTCGAACGGATCGACGCCACCCTCGAGCCCTTCGGCGGGCGGTTCGTCGTCCACGGAGACCGCCCGCGCGTCGTCGAAGGGGAGTTCGACGCCGCGCTCGTGATCATCGCGTTCCCGGACCGGGCAGCGGCCGAGGCCTGGTACGCCTCTCCCGCCTACCGGGCGATCCTGCCGCTGCGCACGGAGAACTCACGCGGCGACGTGTTCCTCGTGGACGGGGTCGGCCCCGACCACCGGGCGACCGACGTGCTGGCCCTGCTGGGTCTGCCAGCGGGTCAGGAGCCGGAGGGCAGCGCGTCGCGAGCGGCCGCGACGTAGCTCTCCACGTTGCGCCGGACCTCGGCCAGCGAGTCGCCGCCGAACTTCTCGCTCGCCGCGTCGGCCAGCACGAGTGCCACCATCGCCTCCGCGACCACGCCGGCCGCAGGCACCGCGCACACGTCGGAGCGCTGGTGGATCGCCTGGGCCGGTTCGCCGCTCGCGACGTCGACCGTGCGCAGCGCCCGCGGCACGGTGGAGATCGGCTTCATCGCCACCCGTACCCGCACCGGTTCCCCGTTGGTCATCCCGCCCTCGATGCCGCCGGCCCGGTTCGACAGGCGGTGCACGGGATCGCCGGGCACCATCTCGTCGTGGGCGGCGCTGCCGCGTCGCCGGGCCGTGCGGAACCCGTCGCCGATCTCGACGCCCTTCATCGCCTGGATGCCCATCAGCGCTCCGGCGAGCCGTGCGTCGAGCCGACGGTCGGACTGGACGTACGAGCCGAGCCCCACCGGGCAGCCGAACGCGAGGACCTCGACCACCCCGCCGAGCGTGTCGCCGTCGCGCTGGGCGGCGTCGACCTCGGCCACCATGGCTTCCGTCGCCTCGTCGGTGAACGCCCGGACCGGGCTGGCGTCGATCCGCTCGAGATCGCCAGGACCGGGCACCGGCTCCTCCGGGGCGTCGACCGAGCCCAGCGAGACGACGTGAGACACGATGTCGATCCCCAACGCCTGCGCGAGGTAGGCCTTGGCGACGGTGCCCAGCACCACGCGGGCCGCCGTCTCCCGTGCGCTGGCGCGCTCGAGCACCGGTCGGGCGTCGTCGAAGCCGTACTTCGTCATGCCGGCGAGATCGGCGTGCCCGGGCCGGGGCCGCGTGAGCGGAGCATTGCGGGCGCGGTTGGCGATCAGCTCGGGATCGACGGGGTCGGCCGCCATCACGGTCTCCCACTTCGGCCACTCGGTGTTGCCGATGCGCACCGCCACCGGGCCACCCTGGGTGATTCCGTGCCGGACCCCGCCGATGACCTCCAGCTCGTCGGCCTCGAACTTCATCCGGGCACCCCGGCCGTAGCCCAGTCGGCGACGGGCCAGCTCGGCGGCCAGCTCCTTGGTGGTGATCTCGACACCGGCGACCATGCCCTCGAGCACGGCGACCAGCGCGGGACCGTGGGACTCCCCGGCGGTGATCCAGCGCAGCACGTCGACGATTGTCGCACCAGTGCTCGCCCTCATCCGGGGCCGGTGCCCGCCGCGGCGATCGTCGCGACCAGCACGGTGACCGTGGCGGCCAGCATCGACGGCCCATGGGCGAGCGCCGCCGGCCGGGGCCGTCCCCGTGCTCGGGCCAGGACGACCGCCACGATCGCGGCGCCACCGGTGAGGAGGGCGGCGAGCCCTGCCGCCAGCGCGGGCGCCGGCCAGGCCGCGGCCGCCAGCACGGCACCGAGCGGGGCGGCGAGCTTCACGTCACCGGCGCCGAGCGCGCGGGGCGCCCCGAGGTGCCACACGGCGTGCACGCCGGCGGCGAGCAGCGCGCCGACGAGTCCGCGCAGGACGGCGTCGGCGCCGATCGGCACCAGCAGGAGGAGCACCAGCGGGAAGGCCGGCAGGACGAGCGCGTCGGGCAGCAGTCGACGGGTGAGGTCGACGGCGCCGGCCGCCACGCCGAGCCAGCACAGGAAGAGCAGGACGGGTAACCAGTCGGGGGGAACCACCCCGGACGCCCACCCCACGGCACACGCCGCCCAGCCGGCGCCCGTCACGAGCTCGCAGAGCGGTGCCCGGATCCGGGCACCGCGGCGCAATCGGGCGAGCAGCACGCGGGCGGCCGCGCCGGCGAGCACGCCGGCGGCGCCCAGGGTGAGGACGGCCGCGAGCACTGGCGGGTGTGCGGGGAGCGGGACGGTCGGTGTCATGCCATCGATGGTCGAGCAGCGGCACCCCGGTCGACCAGCCCATGTCCGTTTCTGTGGATGGCCGAGGGCCGATGTGGACAACTCGACGCGCGTGGCGCGGGACCGTCGGGGCGGTGTGGTACTCCGGTCCCCGGTGCGAGGACCGGGCGGGCCTCAGACCGGCTGGGCCGAGGCGACCGGTGCGAGCGCCTCGGTCTCGGCGTCGAGCACGGCGGTCACCGCGCCCGCCTCCCCCACGGCGACCAGCAGCGCACCCGGCCCGGGCAACGGGCTCCACGCCCAGCGCACCCCGTCCCGCTCCCCCGCGCCCGCGCCCGCCGGCATGCCGATGACCAGCATCGATCCGTACGCGCGAGCACCGGCCGACCCGCCGGGCCCGCACAGCACCGGGTCCGCGCCGTCGAGCTGGGCGACGTGGGCGATCAGCGGCGTGCCGTCGACACTGGCGACCAGGGCGCCGCGGTGCCGGCCGCCGCGCTGCCCGTGCCGGCCCAGCACGACGGTCTCCCGGACGATCGCCGTACCGCCGGCGGCGACGTCGACACGTAGCTGCGCGGCCAGCTCGGCCCCGTCGGTGACGATCGTGGGTTCGGGTGCCCAGTGCAGGTGCCCGGCGACCCGGGCCGTGACCTCCCAGGTGGCGCCGCCGCCGTCGGCTCCTGGCTGGACCAGGGTGGCGCCGGCGCTGCGCACGTGCAGCTCGGCCCCGGCGGCGACGTCGACGGCCAGCGACAGCTCGTCACCACCGAGCGGCCCGCCGGCCCCGTGGACGAGGTGCACGCGGTCCTCCCCCGTGGGGCGCAGCACGATGGGCCACGCGTGCACCCACCGGATGCGCTGCCGCGGCCCCGGTTCCACCCGGACGGAGGCCGCGGCAGCGAGGGCGTGCCTCACCCGCGCCGGGCCACGACCTGGCCGGCGACCCACTCGGCGATCGGTCCGGCGTCGGGCTGCTCGCGCAGCGAGACCAGCACGGTCGGTCGTCCCTCGCGGACGGCCTCGGCGTCGTTGCTCATGACGTCCAGGTCGGCGCCGACCAGCGGCGCCAGGTCGATCTTGTTGATCACGAGCAGGTCGGAGCGGGTGACGCCGGGGCCGCCCTTGCGCGGCACCTTGTCGCCGCCGGCGACGTCGAGCACGAAGATCTGCGCGTGCACCAGCCCGTAGCTGAAGGTGGCGGTGAGGTTGTCGCCGCCGCTCTCGACGAGCACGAGATCGGGATCGTGCCGGGCCACCAGGTCGTCGACGGCGTCGAGGTTGGCGGTGATGTCGTCGCGGATCGCGGTGTGCGGGCAGCAGCCGGTGCGCACGGCGGAGATCCGCTCGTCGGGCAGCACGCCGTTGCGGCGCAGGAAGTCGGCGTCCTCCGTGGTGTAGATGTCGTTGGTCACGACCACGATGGAGAAGCGTTCCCCCAGTGCCCGGCACAGGGCCGCGACCAGCGCGGTCTTGCCTCCGCCGACCGGGCCGCCGATCCCGATGCGGAGCGGTCCGGCCGGGCCGGCGGCCAGCGGGGCGTGGTCGTGGACGGTGAGCGTGTCGTCACGATGCAAAGAGGGTCACCTCGGCTGTGTCGTGGAGTTGGGCGAGGACGTCGTGCAGCGGGTTGCCGCCCGCCGGGAGAAGGCCGGGATCGTCGGCGTCGACGGCGTCCCGTGCGGCGGAAGCGGCAGCTGCCGCGATCGGCATCGCCGACCGCGCGACCTGCGCGGTGACGGCGGCGACCGCGAGCGGATCGAGTCCGAGCAGCCGGACGCCCGCGGTCGCGGCACCGCCGGTGAGGTGGTGCAGCGCCAGTGCTGCGGCCTCCTCCGCGGTGGCGGCCGCGGCGGCTGCGGCGGCACCGAGCACGAGCGGGTGGTGCGGCCGGCGCAGGGCCTCCAGGGCGCTCACCGCTGGGCCGGGCCACGCCCGTGCGACGGTGCGCAGCAGCGCGCCGCCCTGGCCGCGGGAGGCGGCCCGCAGAGCGGCTGACGGGGTGCGGGCGTCGACGGCCGCGTCCCAGCGGGCCCACGCGGTCCCGGGCCTCCCGGCGAGCAGGCAGGCAGCGGCGGACGCGGCGGCGATCGTCTCCCCGCTGGTGCGGAGCCGGCCGTGCAGGAAGAGTGCCAGGTCGCTCTCAGTGCGCAGCAGGCCGCGCATCGCGAGCGCCTCCACCCCGCCGGAGTGGCCGTGTCCACCCGACGGCAACCGGGAATCGGCGAGCACCAGGACCTCGGGGTTCATGCCGACACCCGGCCGGGTGCGATCAGCCGAAGATCAGCGCGACGCCACCCTGCGCGACGAGCACGACGACGACCAGGGCGAGGGCGATCAGCACCACGAGGACGGCCCAGAGCCACCGCCGGCGTCGCGGCTCGGCCGGCACCGGCTCGTCCGAGGTGGTGGGCTCGCGCCGCTGCTCCGGGATGGCGGGCGGCCGTACCGGCAACGGCGAGTCGGCGGCGCTCTGCGGCGGGATGACCGGGATGGGCCCGGTCGGGACGTCGTTGCCGTAGTGCCGGTCGGTCATCGGAGATCCTTGGTCTGGGCTGGCCGAACAGACCCGGCCGTACATGACGCTGTGCGTCTGCTCGTTCGCGACCAGTCACCCGTTCGTTACGTCCCTCGCTCATCTCAGAAGAGGAAGTAGCGCTGCGCCATCGGCAGCTCGACGGCGGGTGCGGCCTCCACCACCGCGCCGTCGACGCGGACGGTGAACGTGTCCGGCTCGACCTCGATGTGCGGGAGCGCGTCGTTGCCGGGCATGTCGGCCTTGGTGAGCGCGCGGGTGTCGCGCACGCCCACGAGCCGGCGCTGCACGGCGAGCCGCGACGCCAGCCCGTTCTCGATCGCCGCGGGGGCGACGAAGTGCACCGACGTCGCCGCGGCGGTCGTCGGGGACGCGCCGAACATGGGCCTCGGCAGCACCGGCTGCGGCGTGGGGATGGACGCGTTGGCGTCGCCCATCGCCGCGTAGGAGATCACCCCGCCCTTGATCACGAGCGCGGGCCGCACGCCGAAGAACGCCGGCTGGTACAGGACGAGATCGGCGAGCTTGCCCACCTCGACCGAGCCGACCTCGCCGTCGAGCCCGTGCGCGATCGCCGGGCAGATCGTGTACTTGGCGACGTAGCGGCGGGCGCGCAGGTTGTCGGCGCGGCCGTCACCGGGCAGGGAACCCCAGCGCTTCTTGCCGACGTGCGCGGTCTGCCACGTGCGCAGCGCGACCTCGCCGACCCGCCCCATGGCCTGCGAGTCGGAGCCGATCATCGAGATGGCGCCGATGTCGTGCAGCAGGTCCTCGGCCGCGATCGTGGACGGACGGATGCGGCTCTCCGCGAACGCCAGGTCCTCCGGCACCGACGGCTTCAGGTGGTGGCAGACCATCAGCATGTCGAGGTGCTCGTCGACGGTGTTGACGGTGTGCGGGCGGGTCGGGTTCGTCGACGACGGCAGCACGTTGGGCTCGCCGGCGACCGTGACGATGTCGGGTGCGTGCCCGCCGCCTGCGCCCTCGGTGTGGTAGGCGTGGATGCCCCGGCCGGCGATGGCGGCGAGGGTGTCGGCGACGTAGCCGGCCTCGTTGAGGGTGTCGGTGTGGATGGCGACCTGCACGCCGGCCTCGTCGGCGACCCGCAGGCACGCGTCGATCGCGGCGGGCGTGCTGCCCCAGTCCTCGTGCAGCTTGAACCCGGAGATCCCGGCCGCCACCTGCTCGCGCAGCGCCGCCTCGCCGACGGTGTTGCCCTTGCCGAGCAGCGCGACGTTGAGCGGGTACTGGTCGAGCGCCTCCAGGATGCGGGCCACGTACCACTCACCCGGCGTCACCGTGGTGGCCTTCGTGCCGTCGGCTGGTCCGGTGCCGCCCGCGATCCACGTGGTGACGCCTGCGCCGAGGGCTTCCGGGATCTGCGTGGGCGAGATGAGGTGCACGTGGCAGTCGACGACGCCCGCCGTCATGATCAGGCCGTTGCCGGCGATGATCTCCGTGGACGGGCCGATGACCAGGTCGGGGTGCACGCCGTCCATGACGTCGGGGTTGCCGGCCTTGCCGAGCGCGACGATGCGCCCGTCGCGCACGCCGACGTCCGCCTTCACCACACCCCAGTGGTCGAGCACGACGACGCCGGTGATCACGAGGTCCGGAGCGCCCTCGGCGCGCGTGGCGCGCGCCTGCCCCATCGACTCGCGGATCACCTTGCCCCCGCCGAACACGACCTCGTCGCCGCCCTGCGGCCCGCGGCAGCGGTCCTCGGTGACCTCGATGAGCAGGTCGGTGTCGGCGAGCCGGATCCGGTCGCCGGTGGTAGGGCCGTAGAGCTCGGCGTACCGGGATCGCTCGATGGTCCAGGGGTCAGACACGGTCACGCACACCTTTCTGTGCCCACGCACACGTCCGAACGTGTGCGCGAGCACACGAGCCTGTGCGTGAGCGTCACGGGAGCCGCAGCCCGGGCACGATCTTCGCGCCGCCCAGCTCGACGAGCGCCACCGTCTTCTCCATCCCGGGCTCGAACCGCACCGCGGTACCTGCCGGGACGGCCAGGCGCCGGCCCTGCGCCGCCGCGCGGTCGAACTCCAGCGCGGGGTTGGCCGCCGCGAAGTGGTAGTGCGAGCCGACCTGGACCGGCCGGTCACCCGTGTTCACCACGACGATCTCCGTGCGTTCCCGGTCGATCACGATCGGGTCCTCCTCGAGGAGGTACTCCCCCGGGATCATGCGATCGGCCGGTGGACGGTGACGAGCTTCGTGCCGTCGGGGAAGGTCGCCTCGACCGCGACGGTCGGGCACATCTCGGGCACGCCGTCCATGACGTCGTCGCGCGTGAGCACCTGCTGGCCGCCGGTCATCAGCTCGGCGACCGAGCGCCCGTCGCGCGCGCCCTCGAGCACCCAGTCGGAGATGATCGCGACCGCCTCGGGGTAGTTGAGCCGCAGGCCGCGGGCCCTGCGCTGACGGGCCACGTCCGCCGCGACGTGCAGCAGCAACCGCTCCTGCTCATGGGGCGACAACAGCAACTCGGGTCCTCTCGTCGGCGGGTGATCGGACCCTAACCGGGACTCGTGACGGCGACGTAACACCCTCCCCCGGACGAGGGGCCAGGATGGAGGGGTGGCGGGGTTCGCGCGCGCGGTGATCCGCGCCCAGGTCGGGCACGGGTTCGCCGAGCTGGTGGGCGATCCGGACCGGCCCCGCGGCTGGACCCTGCTGGTCGACGGCACGGCGCAGAGCCACGTCGACCTCGACGATCCGACGCACCTGGAGTTCGAGTACGTGCGCCGGCTCGGGCACGTGGTGGACCTCCTCGCCCCGCCGACCGAGCCGCTGCGCGTGCTGCACCTCGGCGGCGGCGCCTGGACGCTCGCCCGGTACGTCGCCGCCACCCGGCCGGGGTCCGTGCAGCAGGTCGTCGAGCTGGACGGCGAGCTGGCCGACCTGGTGGGCGCCCGGCTGCCGGCCGACGACCCGGGCCTGGAGGTGACCGTCGGGGATGCGCGGGCCGCGCTGGCAAGCGCGGCGCCGGCGTCGTGGGACCTGGTCGTGCTGGACGTGTTCGCGGGCGCCCGCACCCCCGCGCACGTCACGACCGTCGAGTTCCTCCGCCTGGCCGCGGCCGCGCTCGCCGACGGGGGTGTCTACGCGGCCAACGTGGCCGACGGGGACGCGCTGGTGTTCGCCCGCGGGCAGGTGGCCGCGGCCCGCGAGGTGTTCGCGCACGTGGCCGTGATCGTGGCGGCGGACGTGCTGCACGGGCGCCGGTTCGGCAACCTCGTGCTGGTCGCGTCGCAGGACCCCCTGCCGGAGCAGGAGCTGGCGCGCCGCGCGGCGGCCGACCCGTTCCGCGCCTCGGTCCTGGACGGGCGCCGCGCCCGCCGGTTCGCGGGCGGTGCCGCGCCACCGCTGGACCGCGGGGCGCGACCGTCGCCCGTGCCGCCGGCGGGCTTCTTCGGCCAGTGACGTGTCAGAACGCGCCGTTGCGCACCGCGGCGCTGACGTTGGCCTGGTGCTCCTGCAGCGTCTTGGCGAAGCACGACGTGCCGTCCTTCTCGCAGCGCACGAAGAAGAACCAGTTCCCGGGCTCCGGCTTGAGCGCCGCGGCGATCGCGTCGCGACCGGGAGCGGCGATCGGCGTCGGCGGCAGACCGGCCGTCGTGTAGCTGTTGTAGGGGCCCGGCTTGTCGCGGTCGGCCGCGTTGGTGCGGATCGCCTGCAGGTCGAGCGGGTAGTTGACCATCGAGTCGAGCTCGAGGCGCTGCCCGATGCCGAGCCGGTTGTAGATCACGCGGGCGATCTTCGGCATGTCCTTGGTGATCGACTCCTTCTCCACCAGGGAGGAGATGATCAGCACCTGGTACGGCGACGAGCCGATCTGGCGTGCCCCCGACACCAGGCCGCTGGCCTGCAGCCGCGACGCGGACGTGGCGAGCAGCCCGCGGAGCACCTCGACGGCGGGTTTGCCGGGGTCGAGGTCGTAGCGCCCGGGCACGAGCAGGCCCTCCAGGCGGCGCTTCGGGTCGGCCTTGGCGACGCCCTCCAGCGCCCATTCGGGCACACCGAGCTCGGCCGGGTCCGTGGTGGCCATCGCGGTGCGCAGGTCCTCCGCGGAGGTGCAGCGCTGCGTGCCGTCGACGGTCAGGCAGGTGGCCTTCGAGATCTGCGTCAGCACCCCGTCGTTGACGGTGCCGTCGGGCGAGCGGGTGTCGTCGAGCTGGAGGCCACCGCGGATCTCCAGCTGGCCGACGCGCGCCTGCGGGGTGAGCAGCAGCGTGACGGCGGCATCCCCCGACATGTGAGAGCGCAGCTGGTAGAAGCCCGGCTGCACGCTGCGGATGCGGTCGCTGTCGGCGGCTGCGCGGGTGAACGCGCGCGGGTCGGCGACCACGCCACGCTCGGCCAGCTCGCTGCCGATGGCGGACGTGGTGTCGCCGTCGGCGACCTGCACCACGACGCTGCCGGTGCCGTCGCCCTCGAAGTCCGGCACGCCGAAGAACGACTGGTAGAGGACGTACCCGCCGCCGGCGATGCCGGCCAGCAGCACCACCACGACGAGCGCGAGTATCCGCCGGCGGCGCTTGGCGCGCTGGGCCCTGGCCCGCTGCGCGGCCTGCCGTTCCCGACGGTTCGGGACGGTGGCGAGCCGCTCCGTCGGCCGCTCGGAGTGCAACCGGTCGTCACCGCGGTGGGCGTCGACCCGGCTGTCGACCCTTCTGCGGGGCGATCCGTCGGGGCTCACAACGGCGCACTGTAACGACGTCCGGCGATTCCGTACCTCACCGGGCTACACCTCCCCCGAACGGTGGCGGTCGAGCCACCCCTGGAGGATGCCGACGGCCGCCACCTGATCCACGACGGCGCGCTGCCGCCGTCCGGGGCGGCCGCTGGCACGCAGCTGCCGGGTGGCGACCACCGTGGTCAGGCGCTCGTCGGCGTACTCGACGGGCACGTCGAGCGCTGCGGCCAACGCGCCGCCGAACTCGCGCGCAGCCGTGGCCGCGGGACCCTCCTGGCCGGCGAGCGTGCGCGGCAGCCCCACGACCACACCGGTGGCCTCGTGCTCGGCCACCAGGGCCGCCACGGTGCGCACGTCGGACCCGCCGTCCCGGTCGCGCGGAACCGTCTCCAGCGGGGTGGCGAGCAGCCCGTCCGGGTCGGAGAGCGCAACCCCGACCCGGACGGCACCGACGTCGATGCCGATCCGCCGCCCCATGCGCGGTCGGTTCACCCCCGCAGGGCGGAGCGCAGCGCCGCGATGGCGTCGGACACACCGGCCGGGTCGGTCCCCCCGCCCTGGGCGAGGTCGGGCTTGCCGCCACCGCGACCGCCGATCGGGCCGGCGAACGCGGGCACGAGCTTCCCGGCGGCCAGACCGCGGTCACGCGCCGCCGCCGTGGTGGCCACGACGAACGACACCTTGCCGTCGGCAGGCGCGAACAGCGCCACCACGCCGGGCCGCGAGCCCAGCCGGGTGCGTACGTCGGCGGCGAGCGAACGCAGGTCGTTGCCGCTCACCCCGGCCGGTGCCTCGGCGGCGACGAGCGCGACGCCGTCGACGTCCTCGGCGGCGGCCGCGAGGGTGCCGGCGGAGGCGAGTGCGGCGTCGGCGCGCACCTTCTCCAGGTCGCGCTCGGCGAGCCGCAGCCGCTCCACGAGGGAGGCGACGCGTTCCGGCAGCTCCTCCGGCTTGGCCTTGAGCTGGTCGGCGAGCGACGTGACCAGCACGTGCTCGGCCGAGACGTGCCGGAACGCGTCCAGCCCCACCAGCGCCTCGACGCGGCGCACGCCCGAGCCGATCGAGCCCTCGGACAGCACCTTGATCATGCCGATCTCGCCGGTGCGCCCGACGTGGGTGCCACCGCAGAGCTCGCGGGAGTACTCCCCCATGTCGACGACGCGGACGCGGTCGCCGTACTTCTCGCCGAACAGCATCATGGCGCCGAGCTTGCGCGCCTCGTCCATCGACGTCTCGTACGCCTGGATCTCGCGGTTCTCCTGCAGGACGGAGTTGATCTCGTCCTCGATCTCGCCGAGCGTGGTCGGCGAGACGGCCCCCGACGGGGAGGTGAAGTCGAACCGCAACCGGCCCGGCGCGTTGAGCGAGCCCGCCTGGGCGGCAGAGGTGCCGAGCGCACCGCGCACCCCGGCGTGCACGAGGTGGGTGCCGGTGTGCGCCCGGGAGATCGCGGCGCGGCGGCCGCGGTCGACCTCGGCGATCACCGAGGAGTCGAGCGACACCTCGCCGTCGGTGACGACGCCGCGGTGCACCCGCAGGCCGGGCACCGGCGACTGGACGTCGTCGACGCGGACGACGAACGACGCACCTCGGAGCACGCCGTGGTCGGCCTGCTGGCCGCCGGCCTCGGCGTAGAACGGGGTGCGGTCGAGCACGACCTCGACCTTCTGACCGGTGGTGGCCGCCGGGGTGGCCACGCCGTCGACGAGCAGGCCGACGACGGTGGCCTCGGCCTCCAGCAGCGTGTAGCCGAGGAACTCGGTGGACCCGTGCGCGTCGAGCACGGTGCGGTACACCGAGCCGTCGCCGTGGCCGACCTTGCGGGCCTTGGCGTCGGCCTTGGCGCGGTCGCGCTGCTCCTGCATGAGCACGCGGAAGCGGTCCTGGTCGACCTGCAGCCCGGCCTCGGCAGCCATCTCCAGCGTCAGGTCGATGGGGAAGCCGTAGGTGTCGTGCAGTTGGAACGCGTCGTCACCGGGCAGCACCAGCTTCCCGGTCTTCTTCGTGGCCGCGACGGCCGTGTCGAAGATCCGCGAGCCGGAGGTGAGCGTCTGCAGGAACGCCTCCTCCTCCGCGGTCACGACGGCGGCGATGCGCTCGAAGCCGCTCTCGAGCTCCGGGTAGGTGGGCGCCATCTCGTCCCGCACGACTTCCGCGAACGACGCCAGCACCGGCTCGTTCACGCCGAGCAGCCGCGCCGAGCGCACGATCCGGCGCAGCAACCGACGCAGCACGTAGCCGCGACCCTCGTTGGACGGGGTGACGCCGTCGCCGATGATCATGACGCCGGAGCGGGCGTGGTCGGCGATCACGCGGAACCGCACGTCGTCCTCGTGGGACGCGCCGTAGCGGCGGCCGGAGAACTCCTCGGCGCGGCTGATGACCGGACGCACGAGGTCCGTCTCGTAGACGTTCTCCACGCCCTGCAGCAGGTAGGCGACGCGCTCGACGCCCATGCCGGTGTCGATGTTCTTCTTCGGCAGCGTGCCGATCGGCGGGTGCCCGTACTTCGGGGAGTCCGCGCCGCGCACGTCCTGCATGAAGACGAGGTTCCAGATCTCCAGGTAGCGGTCCTCGTCGACGACCGGGCCGCCGTCCTTCCCGAACTCCGGGCCGCGGTCGTAGTAGATCTCCGAGCAGGGGCCGCCGGGGCCGGGCACGCCCATGTCCCAGTAGTTGTCGAGTCCGTCGCGGCGCTGGATGCGCTCGTCGGGCAGGCCGGCGACCTTCTTCCACAGCGCGATGGCCTCGTCGTCGGTCTCGTAGACCGTGACCCAGATGCGGTCCGGGTCGAAGCCGTACCCGCCGGCGTCCTGGCTGCCCGTCACCAGGTTCCAGGCGTGGGTGATCGCGCCTTCCTTGAAGTAGTCGCCGAAGGAGAAGTTCCCGGCCATCTGGAAGAACGTGTTGTGCCGGGTGGTCTTGCCGACCTCGTCGATGTCGCCGGTGCGCACGCACTTCTGGATCGACGTGGCGCGCGGGTACGGCGGCGGCGCGTCACCCAGGAAGTACGGCTTGAACTGCACCATGCCGGCGTTGACGAAGAGCAGGGTGGGGTCGTCGAGGATCAGGGACGCGCTGGGCACCGGCGTGTGCCCCGCGGAGACGAAGTGCTGGCTGAAGCGACGGACGATCTCGTGGGTCTGCACGGGAAACTGCCTCGGGTTGCGGGTGGGAGTGGTCGACCGGAACGGCAGGGGCGCTGCTACGCCCCTGCCCGACGCGCTCGCGCGCCCGGCGCGGGCTCCTCGGCCAGCGCCTCGGAGTACGTCGGGACCCCGGCCCCGGTACGGCGTTCGACGAGCTCGGTCAGCTCCTGCTCCCTGGCGAGCATGCCGGCGCGCACCTCGGCGCCGAAGGCCCCGATCCCGGCCCCGAGCTCACGCAGCCCGTCGGCCAGGTTGGCGCCGACGCCTGCGGGTGACAGGTTGCGGGCGGCCTCCGAGACGCGCCGCTGCACGTAGACGCCGGCAGCGACGCCGAGACCGAGCCAGAACAGCCGCCTCACTGCGCGACCTTCCTGCGTCCCCGGCGGGTACGTGCCGCGTGCGCGCCGGCGTCGCGACCGGCCCGGCGGGCCTGGATCGCCTTGGACAGGCCGTAGGAGAACGCCGCCGCCCGCACCAGCGGGCCGCCGAGGGTTGCGGTGAAGAGCGAGGTCAGCACCGAGACGTTGCTCGACACCGTGCGCGCGTTGCTGGTGATGCCGTCGACGCGTTCGAGCTGGGTGTTCACCACGCTCAGCGTGGTCTGCGCGTTGTCCAGCAGCGGGGCGCTGCCCTCGTGCGCCTTGCGGATGGCGATCGTGGCCTCGTCGAGCGTGCGGCCCAGCTTGAGCAGCGGAACGGCCAACAGCACGACGAGGAGGACGAACGCCCCCGCCGCGATCAGCGCCGCGATCTGGCCAGCCGACACGAGCCCTCCCGGGCAGTACGAGAACCGGAGTTGATCGGTCCCAGGCTACCCCTGGTGACCGCACGGCAGGACCCGGCCCTGGCCGCGCGGTCACCGGACGGCTACGCGGTGTCGGCGAGCTCCCCGTGCCCCGTGACCGGCGCGGACGGCGGTTCCGGTCGCGCGTCGGGCTGCGGTTCCGACCCGATGTCGCCGGTGGTCGGGGACAGCACGCCGTCGCCCGCGCCGATCTCGGCGCGGAGCCGGTTGAGCGCGCGGTGCTGGGTGACCCGCACCGCGCCTGGCGTGGATCCGACCGCCGCGGCGGTCTCCTCTGCCGAGAGCCCGACGGCGACCCGCAGGACGAGCACGTCCCGCTGCCGCGGGGTCAGCCGGTCGAGCAGGTGGGTGAGGCGCTCGAGCCGCTCCTGGGAGAGCAGCTGCTGCTCGGGGCCGTCGTGCGCGACGGGCGCGTCGGGGATCTCGGCGACCGGGTCACACCGGTTGCGCCCCATGGCGCGGTAGGCGTCGGCGACCTTGTGCGCCGCGATGCCGTAGACGAAGGCGCGGAAGGACAACCCCTTCAGCTGGTAGCCCGGCAGCGCCGTGACGACCGCGAGGCAGACCTCCTGCGCGACGTCGTCGGCCGAACCCATCACGGACTCGCGGTGCCCGATGCGGCCCCGGCAGTAGCGCAGCACGAGCGGTTGGAGCTCGCCGAGCAGCCGGTCGCGTGCGCCCGGGACACCGGCGAGGGTGTCGCGGACGAGGTCCTCGAACTGCGGCACGGCGGGTGCGTCGCCGTCGGCGGCGGGATCCGGCCCCGCTGGCATAGTGATCATGGAGCGCACCGCTCGGGTGCGCAGCGCAAGGTGGACTCCACGGACGTTCCCCTCCCCGGGTCGCGCGGGAGCGCGCGACATGAACTGCTGCAGGGCGGGAATGCGTTCGCGTGTGACGCCGACTGTCCCCCAGACAACGGCGCGGACGAAACTCGCCCCTCGTGCGGCCGAACGCAGGCGTGCCCTGCCTGCGCTCGGTGACACCGCCGACGGGCCGATGGAGTCGGTCCACTGGTGGTGTCGTCATCTTGGGTGACACCCAAACTGGAGTCAAGTGCACCTTGGGCCCCAAAGTCGATTACGCTGGGTTCATGTCGCAGCCCGAGGAACCGCTTGCGGACGATCCGCGGGCCAGGGCTGCGCGCACGAAGCGCGACCGGACGCGGCGGGCGTTGCTCGATGCGGCGGACTCCATCTTCGGCTCTCGGGGCTGGGGTCGCACCCGGATGGAGGACATCGCCGCGGCGGCCGGCGTCAGCGCGGCCACCGCCTACAACCACTTCCCCACGAAGCACGCACTGGTGGGGCACGTCTTCGATCCGGTCATCCGGCCCCTCCTGGTGCAGGCGCAGCACGACATCGCGATCGGCCGACCGGCAGCGGACGCGCTGAAGGACCAGGTCATCGGGCTGGCGCGGCTCAGCGGCCGCTACCGCGTCCTGATGAGCGCGTTCTGGGCGGCCGTGGAGGACCACACGCTGCGCGTCGGTGCGGTGCCGGATCCGGAGGGTCCTGACGCCGACATCGACCCGCGGCTGATCGCCCCGGTGCCGCTGCCGATCACCTTGTTGATCGAGTACGGCCAGCGGCGGGGCGAGCTGCGCACCTACCCGGCGCCGTCGGAGATGTCCGCGACGATCGTCAACGTCCTGCTGATGCGGGCGGTGAATCGGCCGACGGAATCGCCGGCCGATCTCGCCGAGCTGTTACTCACCGTGATGTTCGGCGCCCTCAAACCAGAGTTGTTGATCGAGGACCCGTGCGCCGAGCGGCCGTTTCGTGACCTCCGGTAGGAGGCAGTTCGTCCCCCCGAACGCCGTACCGTTGGTGCGGACGGAGCAACGACTGTCAGGCGTCGAGCTCGGACAGCGCACCGCGGAGCGCGTCGACGGCCAGGTCGAGCTCGTCGCTGCCGACCACCAGGGGCGGTGACAGCCGCACCGTCGAGCCGTGGGTGTCCTTCACGAGCACGCCGCGGCGGGCCATCGCCTCGCTGACGGCCCGCCCGTCACCCAGCCGGGGGTCGACGTCGACCCCCGCCCAGAGACCGGCGGTCCGCACCGCGACGACACCGCGGCCCACCAGCTCGTCGAGGCCCTCGCGCAGGTGCGAGCCCAGCGCGCCGGCCCTCGCGAGCAGGCGGCCGTCGGCGAGCAGGTCGATCACGGCGCGGCCGACCGCGCAGGCGAGCGGGTTGCCACCGAACGTGCTGCCGTGCTGACCAGGACGCAGCACGCCGAGCACGTCCGCGTCGGCGACGACGGCCGACAGCGGCAGGATGCCGCCGCCGAGCGCCTTGCCGAGCAGGTAGACGTCCGCGTCGGTGCCGGCGCCGCGCGTGGCGAGCAGGTGCCCCGTCCGGCCCAGCCCGGACTGCACCTCGTCGGCGATCATCAGCGCGCCGTGGGCGTCGCAGATGCGGCGCACGGCGGGCAGGAACTCCGGCGCCGGCACGACCACGCCCGCCTCGCCCTGCACCGGCTCGACCAGCACCGCCACCGTCTCCGGCGTCATCGCCGCGGCCAGCGCGTGCGCGTTGCCGTACGGGACGACGTCGAAACCGGGGGTGAACGGACCGAACCCGGCGCGCGCGTCGGGATCGGTGGAGAAACCGACGATCGTCGTGGTGCGGCCGTGGAACCCGTCCGCCATTACGACGATGCGCGCCCGGTCCGCCGGCACGCCCTTGACCTCGTAACCCCACTTGCGGGCCACCTTGATGCCCGACTCGACGGCTTCTGCTCCGGTGTTCATCGGCAGCACCATCTGCTTGCCGAGCAGCGCCGCCAGCTCCGCGCAGAACGGGCCGAGCTGGTCGTTGCCGAACGCACGGCTGGTCAGCGTGACGCGGTCCAGCTGGTGGTGCGCCGCCGCGACGAGAGCCGGGTGGCGGTGCCCGAAGTTCAGCGCCGAGTAGCCGGCCAGGCAGTCGAGGAGGCGGCGGCCCTCGACGTCGGTGACCCAGGCGCCCTCGGCGTCGGCGACGACGACGGGCAGCGGGTGGTAGTTGTGCGCCGAGTGCTCGTGCACGAGGGCCTCGTGCATCGTGGTGGGCGATTCGAGAGCGGTCATCCGCGCACCTCCAGCGTGCAGCACTTGGGTCCGCCGCCACCCTTGAGCAGCTCGGACAGGTCCACGGGTACGGGGACGAACCCGCGATCGACGAGCTGCGCCGCGAGCGCGGTCGCCGCAGCGGGCAGCACGACGTGCCGGCCGTCGGAGACGGCGTTGAGCCCGAGCACCGCGGCGTCGTCGGTGCTCGCCACGATCGCGTCCGGGTAGCGGTCCCGCAGGACCTGTTGCGCAGCCGGTGTGAACGCCTCCGGCAGCCAGGCGATCGTCGTGGCGTCGAGGACGGCGATCGCGGTGTCGAGGTGGTAGTAGCGGGGGTCGACGAGCTCGAGGCTGATCACCGGCCGCTCCAGCGCGGCCGCCGCCTCGACGTGCGCGGCCGGGTCGGTGCGGAACCCGGTGCCGGCCAGCACCACGTCGCCGACGACGAGCAGGTCGCCCTCTCCCTCGTTGACGAGGTGCGCCTCGATGGTCGGGAACCCGGCCGAGCGGAACCAGGCCAGGTGCGCCGCGGCCTCGGCGGCCCGTTCGGGGTGGCGGAAGCGGGCGCCGAACACGCGTCCGCCGACGACGGTGGCCCCGTTGGCGGCGTAGACCATGTCCGGCAGTCCCGGCACCGGTTCCAGCAGGTCGACGCGGTGGCCGAGCTGCAGGTAGGTGTCGCGCAGCGTGGCCCATTGGGTCATGGCGAGCGCGGTGTCGACCGGCACCGTGGGGTCCATCCACGGGTTGATCGCGTAGGTGACGGCGAAGTGCTCCGGCGGGCACATCAGGTAGCGGCGAGGAGTCGCGCGGCGGTCGGTGACACCGGCGGCGCGGGGAAGGACGCTGGTCACGGGCTTCTCCACGAGGTCGGGCGATGGTGGCTCCACGGTAGGTACGCGGGGAGCGCACCGAACAGCACCGGATGTTGCTCGCTTGCGCGGGAAACCAGCGCAGATCGGCATGTCCACGCACGATCGTTGCGTGGAAACCGGCCCGTCACGCGCCGGTCATCCGACCGCATCCTCAGGGGTGCGCCGGCACGACCGGGCGCCGGATCAGCGGCGAGAGCACCAGCACCGACTTGGTGCGCGCCACGAACGGGAAGGCCCCGATCTGCTCCAGCACCTGCTCGAAGTGCCGCATGTCCTCGGCGACGATCCGCAGCACCGCGTCGGCCTCACCCGACACCGTGCTCGCCTCCACCACCTCCGGGAACCGCCGGACCGCCGCTCCGATGGTGGCGGGCGCGGTGCTCATCCGGCAGTAGAGCTCGACGTAGCCCTCGACGCTCCAGCCGAGTGCGGCCGGGTCCAGCCGGGCCGTGAAGCCGGTGATCGCCCCGCCGGCGCGCAGGCGGTCGACGCGGCGCTTCACCGCCGATGCGGACAGCCCCACCTCGGAGCCGATGTCGGCATAGCTGCGGCGGGCGTCGGCGACGAGCAGCCCGATGATCGTCTCGTCCAGGCCGTCGAGGTCCATCCGCGAATACTGCAGGATGGCCCCCATGTTCCGCGTCGACTCCGAGGTCGGGCCGCTGCGCCAGGTGATCCTGCACAAGCCGGGGCTGGAGCTGAAGCGGCTCACCCCGGGCAACAAGGACCGGCTCCTCTTCGACGACGTGCTGTGGGTGCACCGCGCGCAGGAGGAGCACGACATGTTCGCCGCGCTGCTGCGCGAACGCGGGGTGGTGGTGCACCTGTTCGGCGAGCTGCTCCGCGCGACCGTCGAGATCCCGGACGCGAAGGCCTACGTCCTCGACCGGATCTTCGACGAGCGCGCCTACGGGCCGCTCGCCATCGACGCCCTGCGCAACTGCTTCGACGCGATGGACCTCGACACCCTCACCGACCACCTCATCGGCGGGATCACCAAGCGCGAGGTGCTCGACCGCATCCCGGAGCCGCGCTCGATCGCCTTCCACGTGCTCGACGCCGACGACTTCGTGCTCGAGCCGCTGCCCAACCACCTCTACACGCGTGACACCTCGGCCTGGATCCACGGCGGGGTGTCGATCAACAGCATGCGCAAGAAGGCGCGCATGCGCGAGACCGTCCACTACGAGGCGGTCTACCGATGGCACCCGCTGTTCGCCGGTGGCGGGTTCGCGGTCTGGTCCGAGGGTTCGGTGAACGGGCCGGCCACCACCGAGGGCGGCGACATGCTCGTCATCGGCGGTGGCGCGCTGCTGATCGGGATGAGCGAGCGCACCCGGCCGCAGGGCGTGGAACGGCTCGCGCGGCGGTTGTTCGCCGGTGGCGAGGTCGACCGGATCGTGGCGCTGCGGATGCCGGAGACCCGGGCGCTGATGCACCTCGACACCGTGATGACGATGGTGGACCCCGAGACGTTCACGAAGTACGCCGGGCTGGGCATGCTGCCGGCCTACACCGTGCGGCCGGGCGACAACGAGAAGGAGCTGCACGTCACCGACCACGCCCCGCAGGACATGCACCGGGCCATCGCCGACGCGCTCGGCCTGCCCTCGATCCGGGTGCTCACCGCGGAACAGGACGTGCACGCCGCCGAGCGCGAGCAGTGGGACGACGGCTGCAACACCCTGGCCGTCGCGCCGGGCGTCGTCGTCACCTACGAGCGCAACGTCACCACGAACGCGTTCCTGCGCCGCAACGGCATCGAGGTGCTCGACATCCCGGGCGGCGAGCTGGGTCGCGGCCGCGGCGGGCCGCGCTGCATGAGCTGCCCCGTGGAGCGTGGATGACGGCGCCAGAGCTGGTGCTCGCGTCGAAGGTCTGCGACCTGACCGGCCCGGGCATCACCGACGCCTTCGGGATCGGGGGCACGGATCTCGGCGTCACCGTCGCTGCGCCGGACGGACGGCTGGTGGCCGTCTTCGGCGACACCTTCCGCAGGGCCGGTGTCGGGGGCCGCGGCTGGCGGGCACCGGTGGTGCTGTTCGGGGATCCGGCGAGCGTGCCGACCGGGCTGCGGTGGACGGGCTCGGCCGGTCCCGGCGAGTACGCCGGCCAGGTGGTGCGCTACCTGCACCAGGGGATCCGCCGGCACCAGGGTCTGCGCTGGCGCCGGGTGACGACGGTGCTGCCGACCGACGTGATCACGGTCGGCGAGGAGATGTTCCTGCACGTCATGGTGTGCCGGGAGCTGGGCAACGTGCACTGGACGGAGATCCACCGATCCGTCGACAACGGGCGCAGCTGGCGGCCGACGGGCGTGCGCTGGCCGTCCGACCACCTCGACGGGCTCTTCCAGATGCTCACCTGGGAGCACGGCGGCGACGGATACGTCTACGCGTACTCGACCGGTTTCCAGCGTGCACACGGGCTGGTGCTCTCCCGCGTGCCGGAGGACCGGATCCTCGACCGCGGGGCATGGCAGACCTGGGGCTTCGACGGCACGAGCTGGGACTGGGACCGGCCACCCACGGTGGCGCTGACCGGCCGGTACGGCGAGCTGGGGCTGCGCAGGCTCGCCGACGGCGCCTGGGTGCTCGCCGCGTTCGACGAAGCCAACTACCGCATCGACGTCCGGGTGCTGGACGGGCCGGTGGCCGATCTCTACGCCGCGCGATGCTGCACCGTGCTGCAGGGAAGCGCCTGGGGCGACGAGGACCACGCCGCCGGCCGGGTGGCGCAGCTCTACGGCGGCTACCCGCTGCCCGGTTCGACGCTCGCGGACCTGCACCTGGTCGTCAGCCAGTGGAACACAGCGACCAACTGGCCGTACCGAGCGATGCAGTTCCGGGTGGATCTCACGTCGACCTGAGCGGGGCGGCGGAAAGCCGCCAGCACGGGCCGACCGCAGTGACCATGCTCGTGATCATGGACATGGCATTGAAGGACACGATCGCCCTGGTCACCGGCGCGTCGAAGGGCATCGGGCTGGCCACCGCGCGCACGCTCCACGAGGAGGGCGCGCTGGTCGTCGCCGCATCCCGGCGCCCCTCCCCCGAGCTCGCCGGCCTCCTCGGCGACCGGCTGGTGCACGTGCCCGTCGACCTGAGCACGCCCGACGGACCGGCTGCCGCCGTCGCCGTGGCGGAACAGCGCTTCGGCGGGCTGGACGTGCTCGTGAACAACGCCGGCGGACCGCCGCCGGGCGCGGTCCTGCCGCGCTTCTCCTTCCACGCGCTGACCGATGCCGACTGGCACGCGATGATCGAGTTCAACCTGATGACGACCGTGCGCGCCGTCCGTGCCGCGATCCCGCTGATGCTGGCGCGGGGCGGCGGATCGATCGTCAACGTCTCGTCCACGCACGCGCTGGTGCCCAGCGCCGTCAACGTCGACTACGGGGTGGCGAAGGCGGGCGTGAACAACCTGACCCAAGCGCTGTCGGAGGAGTTCGGGCCGCAGGGCATCCGGGTCAACACCGTGTCCCCCGGACCCGTCCGCACACCGTGGTGGACGGACGAGGGCGGCGCGGCGGACGTCCTGGTCGCCGTCACCGGCTCCGATCGCGACACCGTGCTCGACCGGACGGCCGCCGAGATGATGCACCTGACGACCGGCCGGCTCATCAAACCGCAGGAGGTCGCCGACGCGATCGTGCTGCTCTGTTCGCCGCGCTCGGGCAGCACGACGGGCTCCGACGTGGTGGTCGACGCGGGGCTCCGGAAGGCGGTCTGAGGCCGACCGTTCGCCCGTTCGTCGTGTGATCAAGGCAACACGGAACGTGTCGATCACCAGGTCAGAACGACGGTGACCGGCCGTCGCCGAGCGGCGACGAGCAGTGTGCACCCCGATGTTGATAACGCTCCGGTATCGGCTCGAATGGGTGACATGGAGCCCTCATCGCACCGTCATCCGTTCGCCCGCTGGTACGGCCCCGCGGTCGGAGTCTTCGCGTTCCTCATGGTCATCGCAGTCTGGGCGGGATCATGGATCTCCGCACCGTTCGCGCTGGCCTTCGTCGCGGCGGCCTACCTGTGGAGCCTCGGCATCGCCACCGACGCGACGGCGGACCCGCACTGCCGCGGCTGCGCCGCCGGCTGCGTCGGCTGCCGGGAACGGATCGACTCGCCCATCACCGGGCTGCGCTGACCCTCGCCACCGCTCCAGTGCCCCGAGCAGGCCAGCGCCCACGGCGAGCAGGCCGACCCCGCGCAGCGTCCGGATGATCAGCAGCACGGCGCCCGTGCCGTCGGCCACCGGCGGCGGCCGGGCGACCGTCCGCACCGCCGACAGCGCGACGACGACGGCGACCCCCACGACCGTCGCAGGTCCGACCGGCTCGCCGACGAGAACGACGGGCGAGCTGGCCCAGGCGCCGGCCACCACGGCGACGATCGCGCCGGCGGTCCACCGCACCCGCCGGTCGGACACCGGCAGCCACCGGCGCAGCCCGGCGTTTGCGCCACACCCGGCCGAGCCCGGCCGTCACCGGCACCGCTGGCGCGAGCTGCAGCGCCGCCGCGCCGACGAGTAGCAGCCTGCGCGGGAGAGGGCGATCCGGACGCTGACAGGGCCACCACCCGGTCGGCAACCGCGGCGACCAGCCGATCGTCATAGCTGGCCAGGACGTCGGCGGCGTGCTGCGTGGCCGTCGCGATGAGCTCGGCGAGCCAGCGGCGGCCAGCCGCGTCCAGCGCGCGCTCGGGCTCGTCGAGCAGCAGCACCGCGACGGCGAACTGGCGCGGGCCGGCCGGCGAGCAGCTCGAGGTGCTGGCGCGGGGTCAGCTCGTCGAACACGGCCGAGTCGCCCAGCACCACGGACCTGCCCCTCGGCCGGCTCCTCCTCGCCGTGCAGGAGCCGCAGCAGCGTCGACTTGCCGCCGCCGTTGGAGCCCGTCACGACGACGCACTCCCCCGGTTCCGCGGTGAGGTCGAGCCGTACCGCATCCCGAGCCCAAGGCGCGCACCCCCCGGTCCGTGCGACCAGGGTGCTCTACCGGGCGAGGAGGGCGAGGATGCGGCGCAGCTCGGCGCGGTCCGCGTCGTCCAGCACCGTGAAGAAAGACTCGGCCTCGGCGGCCCGAGCAGCGCGGATGGCGTCGGCGAGGTCCCGACCGGCCTCCGTCAGGCGGACGAGCGTCGCGCGCCGGTCGGCCGGATCGGGTGCGCGGTCGATCCATCCGCGCGCGGCCAGCGAGTCGACGACGTCGGTGGCCGAGCGCGGGGCGATCCGTAGCCGCTCGGCGAGCTCCCCGGCGCGCAGGTCGCCGCCCCGGCGGAGCACGCCGAGGGCCCTGGCCTGCGACGGTGTGACGTCCCACGGAGCAAGTGCCTCGGCGGTGGCGTGCCGCAACCGGCGGGCGATCCCGCGGAACGCGTCGGACAGGGTGTCCTCGCCCGCACCGCCGGGGTCGTCCATGGAATATCCCTTCCGAAGATGCTGTTGCTGCCTCATAGTGAGGTTACCTCAATGAATCTTTGCGACAGGAGCACCCTTTGGACAGCCTTCCACCGAACGTCACCGACAACCGTCCGCGTGGCGAGGGCGGCCGCGGCCGCCGCGCCGTCACGGCCGCCGAGAAGCAGCAGGCGCGCGAGGTCTCGTTGCGCCGCATCGGCGGCCTGTTCCGCCCACACGTCGGCCCGCTGGCCGTCGTGGTCGCGATCATCGTCGCGTCCTCGGTCGTGGCCATGGCGTCGCCGTTCCTGCTGCGCGCCGTCATCGACGACGCCCTCCCCCAGCGCGACCTCCCACTGCTGGCGTGGCTGACCGCCGGCATGGTCGCCGTCGCGGCCGTCACCGCCGCCCTCGGCGTGGTGCAGACGTGGATCTCGACCCGCATCGGCCAGGAGGTCATGCACCGCCTGCGCACCGACGTGTTCGCCCACCTGCAGCGCCAGTCGATCGCGTTCTTCACCCGCACCCGCACCGGCGAGGTGCAGAGCCGCATCACCAACGACATCGGCGGCATGCAGGGCGTCGTCACGTCGACCGCGACGTCGATCGCGTCGAACCTGACCACGGCGATCGCCACCTCCGTCGCGATGGCCGCCCTCTCCTGGCAGCTCTCGCTGATCTCGCTCGTCGTCGTGCCCCCGTCGATCTGGCTGTCACGCCGCGTCGCGCGCTTGCGCCGGACGATCACCGCCCAGCAGCAGCGCGAGCTCGCCGACCTGAACGTGACCATCGAGGAGAGCCTCTCCATCAACGGCGTCACCCTCGCCAAGACGATGGGGGCCTCGGCTGCGCTCGTCGACCGGTTCTCCGCCTCGTCGACGCGCCTGGTCGACCTCGAGCTGCGCGCGCAGCTCGCCGGTCGCTGGCGCATGGCCACCACCAGCGTCATCTTCGCGGCCATCCCGGCGCTCATCTACCTCGTGGCCGGCCTGCCCGTCGCTGCCGGCACGATGTCGATCGGCACGCTCGTCGCGTTCACCGCGCTGCAGGCGGGCCTGTTCCGACCGCTCACCGGCCTGCTCAACGTCGGTGTGTCGGTGATCAGCTCGCTGGCGCTGTTCCAGCGCGTCTTCGCCTACCTCGACCTGCCCGTCGACGTCGCGGACCCGGTCCGGCCGGTCCGCATCGACCCGGCGACCGTGCGCGGCGAGGTCCGGCTCGAGGACGTCACCTTCGCCTACCCGGGGAGTGCCACGGCGGCACTGGCCGGGGTGTCGCTGGACGTGCCCGCCGGTTCCACGCTGGCGCTGGTGGGCGAGACCGGCTCGGGCAAGAGCACGCTGGCCGCGCTCGTCGCCCGCCTCTACGACCCCACCGCGGGCCGCATCCTCATCGACGGCATCGACGTGCGCGACCTGGCGCTCACCGACCTCGCCGGGATCGTCGGCATCGTCAGCCAGGAGACCTACCTGCTCCACACCACGGTGCGGGAGAACCTGCGCTACGCCCGCCCGGACGCCACCGACGCCGAGATCGAGGCCGCGGCTCGCGCCGCGCAGATCCACGACCTCATCGCCGGGCTGCCCGACGGCTACGACACCGTCGTCGGGTCCCGCGGGCACCGGTTCTCCGGTGGGGAGAAGCAGCGCCTCGCCATCGCGCGCACGCTGCTGCGCAACCCCCGTGTGCTCGTCCTCGACGAGGCCACCAGCGCGCTCGACACCGAGACCGAACGCGCCGTCCAGCGCGCCTTCGACGAGCTGGCCCGCGGCCGCACCACCATCACCATCGCCCACCGCCTGTCCACCGTGCGCGACGCCGACCAGATCGTCGTGCTCGACCACGGCCGCGTCGCCGAGCGGGGAACGCACGACGGCCTCGTCGCCGACGGCGGCCGGTACGCGGCACTCGCGAGCTGATCGCTCTACGCTCGCGGAATGGCTCCCCGCACCCAGCTCGACGAACGCTTCGCCACCGGGGAGCTCGACCCCGACGTCTGGCTCCCGTACTACCTGCCGCACTGGGCGACGCGCGCCGGCTCGGCCGCGACCTGGGGCATCGGCGCCGAAGGGTTGGTGCTGCGCATCCCCGCCGAGCAAGGGCTGTGGGCGCCCGACCAGCACGCGGAACCGCTGCGGGTGTCGGGCATCCAGAGCGGCGAGCGGGACGGGCAGCAGCCGTTCCTCGCGCTGCAGCAGGTGCGGGAGCCGCAGCCGGAGTTCTGGGGCTTCACCCCGCACTACGGACACGTCGAGGTGCGGATGCGGATGCGCCTCTCGCCGCGATCGATGGCCGCGTTCTGGCTGGCGGGCGTGGAGCGCAACCGCGGCGAGTCCGGGGAGATCTGCGTGGCGGAGATCTTCGGGGACACCATCACCGACGGCCCGAGCGCTGCTGTCGGCATCGGGGTGAAGGCGTTCGCCGACCCCGCGCTCACCCAGGACTTCACGGCGGTGCGGATGCCGCTCGACGTCAGCGTGTTCCACACGTACGCCGTCGACTGGACGCCAGGGGCGCTCCGCTTCACCGTCGACGGCGTGGAAGTGCGCCGGCTCGGCCAGAGCCCGGACTACCCGGTCCAGCTCATGCTCGCCGTCTTCGACTTCCCCGCGAAGGCCGCGCCGGGCGACGACCTCGAACCCGAGCTCGTCGTCTCCCACGTGCGGGGCGCGTCGACGCGTTGACGTAGCCGGAAACCGCGTTGCGGCGCGGCCGCCCGGCACCGATCCTGTGCCGCATGACCTCCACCGTTCCCGCCGTCCTGTCCGTCGCCGCCGTCTCGCCGGCGACGCAGCAGGCGCTGGTCCGGGCGGAGGCGACCCGCTTCCGACCGTGAGCGGGGGGATCGGGGCGGCGCTGGTCGCCGGCCTGGTCGCCGGGTACGGGATCGCGATGCCGATCGGTGCGGTCGGGGCCTACCTGGTGCAGCTCTCCGCCCGCTCGCCGTGGCGCACCGGCGTGGCGGCGGCACTGGGCGTCGCGTCCACCGACGGGGTGTTCGCGCTGGTCGCCGTCCTCGGCGGGGCAGCGGTGGCGGCCCTGCTCGCCCCCGCGGTGCCCGTGCTGCGGTGGGTGTCGACGGTCGTACTGGTGCTGCTCGCTGCCCGGACGGTGGTCGCCGGGCTGCGGGCCGGCGGGGAGGCTGCGGCGGTTCCCGACGCGGCACCCGGCCGCACCTACTTCTCGCTGGTGGGGCTCACCGCCGTGAACCCGACGACGGTCGTCTACTTCGTGGCGCTGGTCGTCGGTCTGCCGGACCGGCCCGTCGGGGCGGCGGCTGCGGTGTTCGTCGCGGCCGCGTTCGCGGCGTCGGCGAGCTGGCAGCTGCTCGTCGCCGGGGCCGGGATGGCGTTGGGCCGGTTCGTGGCCGCCCCTCCGGCGCGGCGACTGACCGCGATCGTCTCGGGTGCGGTGATGCTCCTGCTGGCCGCGCACATCGGCTGGAGCAGCTGAGGCAGGATCGGTCCGGTGAGCACGTTCCGGGCCGTTGTCCTCGACTTCTACGGCACGCTCGCTCCGGGCCGCAGCTCCGCGCAGCAGAGCGCAGCCAGGGCGGCGCAGGCGGCTGCTCTCGGCGTCGACCAGCACCGGCTCGACGCCGAGATGACCGCGACCGTCGACGAGCGCTTCCGCGGGGCCGGCGGCACGGTGGCGGGTTCGCTGGCCTGGGTCGCCCGCCGGATCGGCGCGGATCCCGACGAGGAGTCGCTGCAGCGCGCGGCCGAGGTGCGATTGGCCGCCGAGCGCAGCTTCGGCGAGCCGCGCCCGGACGCCGTCCCGGTGCTGAGGGCCGTGCGCGAGCGCGGGCTGCGGGTCGGTCTGGTGAGCGACTGCAGCGCCGAGCTGCCCCAGTACTTCCCGCAGCTGCCGATCGCCCCGCTCGTCGACGCGCCGGTGTTCTCGTTCGTCCTCGGCATCCGCAAACCCGATCCGCGCATCTTCCTGACCTGCTCAGAAGCGCTGGGCGTGGCGCCGCAGGAGTGCCTCTACGTCGGCGACGGCGGCAGCGGCGAGCTCGCCGGCGCCCGCGCCGTGGGGATGCACGCCGTGCACCTGGACGTTCCGGGCGAGGACCACGGCGTCGTCTACGGGCGGCACGCGAGCTGGGACGGAGCGCGGATCAGCGCCCTGCCCCAGCTGCTCGAACTGCTGGCGTGACGGGGTCAGCGCAGCGCCGTGGCGTAGAGCTGCTCCAGCGCCGCCCAGTGCCGTTCCTGCGCGGCGGGGTCGAACGTGGGGTTGTCCGGCACCGCGAACCCGTGCGCAGCCGGGTAGATCTCCAACGTGTGCGGAACCCCGGCCTCGGTGAGCGCCTTCTCCAGCAGGTCGGCCTGCTCGAGGGTGTAGGAGCCGTCGTTCTCCGCGCCGGCGACGTAGATCGTGGCGGAGACGCGGTCGGCCAGCAGGTGCGGGCTCGTGGGGTCGTCCTCGACGGCGATGCGGCCGCCGTGGAACGACGCCGCCGCGCCGATCCGGCTGCCCAGGTTGCCGGCCACGATCATCGAGATCCGCCCGCCCATGCAGTAGCCGGTGGTGCCGACCGGGCCGTCGGCGACCTCCGGCCGAGCGGCGAGCGCGTCGAGGAACGCGGTGGTGTCGGCGACGACCATCTCCGGGGTCAGCGAACCGACCATCCCCATCAGGCGGCTCCGCTCCCCCGCGTCGGAGAAGGCGGTCTCCATGCTGAACGGCGCCCAGTCACCGTGCCGGTAGTAGACGTCGGGCAGCAGCACCGCGTAGCCGAGCCCGGCGAGGTGATCGGCCATCCCCGAGATGGCCGCGCGCACGCCACCGGCGTCCGTGTAGAGGATCACTCCGGGCCACGGCCCGTCACCGTCGGGCGTGTGGAGGGTGGCCGGGCAGGTGCCGTCGGCGGTGTCGATGGCGAGATCGAGGCGCATGCCGCCGTTCTACACCCGCGAGCGCGCGCGGCGGCGGCTGCGGTGCCACACTGATCGACATGGCCGAGAGCGCCCTGACCAGCGACGACGCTTCGTCCGGTTCGTCCGGTAAGGGTGGCGGCTGGGGGTTGCCGCTTGTGGTGCTGATCGCGGGGATGTTCATGTCGATCCTCGACACCAGCATCGTCAACGTCGCGGTGCCCAAGATCCAGAACGTGTTCGGGTCGACCACCGACGAGGTGCAGTGGATCGCCACCGCCTACACCCTGGCGCTCGGCGTGGTGGTGCCGCTGTCGGCGTGGTTGTCCGACCGGTTCGGCGCGTCCCGCATCTACAACATCTCGCTGATCGGGTTCGCCGCCGGCTCGGCGCTGTGCGGGCTCGCATGGAACCTGGAGAGCCTCGTCGCCTTCCGCATCGTGCAGGCGATCCCCGGCGGGATCCTGCCGGTGGTGACGCTGTCGATGCTCTACCGCATCGTGCCGAAGGACAAGCTCGGCACCGCGATGGGCCTCTACGGGCTCGGCATCATCTTCGCTCCCGCGGTCGGCCCGACGCTGGGCGGCTACCTCGTCGAGTACGTCGACTGGCGGCTGATCTTCTTCATCAACGTCCCGGTGGGCGTGGTCGGCGCGCTGGCGGCGGCCGTCGTGCTGCCGAAGTTCGGTGTGGTCCGCAAGGCGCCCTTCGACGCGCTGGGCTTCGCCACCATCGCCGTCGGCCTGTTCTCGCTGCTGCTCGCGCTGACCGAGGGACAGGACTGGGGCTGGACCTCGGCCGGCACGGTCACGCTCCTGGCCGTCGGGGTCCTGTCGCTGGCGCTGTTCGTCGTGATCGAGCTGGAGGTCGACGAGCCGCTGCTGGACGTCCGGGTGTTCCGGTACTGGCCGTTCACCAACTCGCTGCTGCTGATCTCGGTGCTGTCGGTGGGCCTGTTCGCCGTCCTCTTCTACGTCCCGCTGTTCCTGCAGCAGGCGCAGGGCCTCGGCGCGTTCGAGGCCGGCGTGCTGCTGCTGCCGCAGGCGTTGATCATGGCTGTGGTCATGCCGGTGGCGGGGCGGCTCTACGACCGGATCGGGCCGCGGTGGCCCGCCGTCACCGGCCTGACGATCGTCACCATCGGCACCTGGCTGCTGCGCGACCTCACGGTCACCTCGTCGCACCTGGAGATCTCGCTGCTGCTCATGCTCCGGGCCGCCGGCATGGGCCTCGCGATGATGCCCGTGATGACCAGCGGCATCGCCGCGGTGCCGCCGGCCAAGGTCAACGCCGCGAGCGCGTTCAACAACGTCGTGCAGCGCACCGCGGCATCGCTCGGTCTCGCGATCCTGACCGCCGTCCTCACGACGACCAGCGCGCAGCTGGCCGCCGACCGCGGGGGCCTCACCACCGACCCCAGGACCCTGCCCGTGCTCGGCGTCGGGCCGCAGGGCCAGATCGTCGGGATGATGTCGACCTACCAGCAGGTGCAGACCCAGGTGTTCGTCGCGGCCCTGGACAACCTCATGATCATCACCACGGTGATCAGCGTCGTCGCCGTCGCGCTGGCGCTCATGCTGCGCAGTGGCCCGCTGCCCGCGGCCGCACCGCCGGCGGCAGCGGCCCCTGTCGAGGAGCCGGCCGAGGCGACGCAGTCGACGCCGGAGCCGGCGCGGTCCTGAGCCGGCAGGTCGCTCAGTCCTTGTGGATCCGGACCGTCACGTTCATGCCGGGCACCAGTGCGAGGCCGTGCGTGTCCGCGATCCCGATCTTGACGGGGATGACCTGCGTGACCTTCTGGAAGTTGCCCGACGTGTTGGACTGCGGGAACGCCGAGAAGATGCCCGCGGCACCGCCCTGCACCTCGCGCACGGTGCCGGTGAAGTCGGTGCCGGGGAACGCGTCGACGGAGATGTCGACGGCCTGCCCGAGGTGGACGTCGTCGATGTCGGTCTCGTCGACGCGCGCCGTCACGAAGATCTTGGAGAAGTCGTAGGCGACGGCCAGCTGGGTGCCGGCCGGCACGAACGCCCCCTCGACGCCGTTGTCGACGACGACCGTGGCGTTTCCGGGTGAGCGGATGGCCTGCTGGGGCTGCACGAACCCGCCCTGGATGCGGATGCGCCCGACGATCTGGTCCTTCTTCAGGAACCGGCCCTGGGTGGCCTGCCAGTCGACGAGCGTGCCGCTGCCCGGCGAGTTGACGACGATCTTGTCGCCGTCGATCTGGGCGTTGTCGGTGCTCACGTACCGACCCGCGTCGATGACGTAGACCGCGACGAGCACGATCGCGGTGATCACCGCGACGATGCCGATGACGATCAGCGAGATGCGGGTGGAGCGCTTGAGCGGGCGGCGCTTCGGCGCGGCCTCGTTCGACCCGGATGGGTCGGCGGGCGCGGGCGGCGCCTCGACCGGTCCCTCGACCATGACGATCCTCTCCTACTGCTGACCGACCGGGAGCAGCACCTGCTGCCCCTCCTGCAGCCCCGAGACGACCTCGGTGCGGTCCAGCCCGACGACCCCCGCCTGGAACGGTACGTCGATCGGGCCGTTCGGCCCGACCACCGAGACGACGCTGCGGCCGTTCACCTGGCGCACCGCGGACGACGGCACGGTCAGCACGTTCGGCGTCTCGCTGGTGACGACGTGGGCGGTGGCCGTCTGGCCCCCGTGCATGCGCGGATCGGTGCCGGTCAGCGCGACGGTGACGTAGTAGCTGATCACCCCGCCGATGGAGGTGCCCTGCGGGGCCACCGAGACCACCGTGCCGGGCGCGGTGAGGTCGGGGATGGCGTCGAACGTGACGTCGACGCGCTGGTTGGGCTGGATGGACGCGGCGTCGGACTCGTTGAACGGCACCACGACCTGGAACTGGTCGACGTTGTTCAGCACGATGAACTGGGTCCCGCCGGGCCGGGTCGGGGACGCGCCGGCGGCCGCAGCCGCAGCGCCGCCACCGGTGGAGCCGCTCGCGCCGGGGATGGCCGCGGTGCTGCCGGGTGCGAGCGAGCTCGTGCCGCTGCTGGGCGCGAGGAACTCGCCGACGGCGCCGTTCAGCACCGACACCGTGCCGCTGACCGGGGCGCGCAGCGTGCAGTTGTCGACGTCGCGCTGCGCCTGCTGGACGAGCGCCCTGGCGCTCGCGACCAGCGCGGACTGCTGGTCGATGTTGTGCGGCCGGTCCGAGCTGGAGGAGTCGACGTTGTTCTGCGCGGTGACCACGGCCGTCCGCGCGTTCTCGATCTGGACCTGACCGTTGGCCTCGTCGACCTGGCGCTTCTGCTTGGCCGCGTCGAGCGCGCCCTTGGAGGCGACGACCTTCTGCTTGGCCGCGGCGACGGCCTGCTGGTCGGCCGGGCACTGGCTGCTCGTCATGGGGAGCGTCCCCCCGGACTTGGCGGCGTAGTCGTCACCGTCGTCGGAGTCGTGGGAGCTCGCGCAGCCATCGGCGGCGAGCTTGGCCTCGGCCGCGTGCAGGGCGTCCTCGTCGGCGTCGAGCTGGCGTTCCGCGCTGTGGATGGCGACGTCGTCCGCCTGCAGCAACGCGTCCACCGCTCCCTGGGTGGCGTGCAGCACGTTCTGCGCCTGGTCGAGGGTGTTGCCCGCGCCCTCGACGACGGGCGAGGACGTCAGCTTGTCCAGGGTCGCCTGCTGTGCCGCCAGCTGGCTCTGCTGCTGGGTGAGCGCCTGCCTGGCGGGGAAGTCGTCGATGACGGCGAGCGGTTGGCCGGCGTCGACGTGGTCGCCGACCTTGACCAGCACCTGGGTGAGCTGGCCGCCCTTGGCGAACCCGAGGTTCTGCTCGGTGATCGAGCTCAGCGCGCCGGGAGCCGACACGCCCATCGAGACGCTCGCCCGCTCGACGCGCGCCGTGCGCGGTGCGGGTCCCTGGACGGCCGAGCAGGCGACGACCCCGATACCGACGACGCCGACGAGCGCGACGGCCGCGGTGAGGACGCGGGTCCGGGCACCGCCGGATCCGCCGCCGATCTTGACGTGGCGGGCGACCATCAGGCTCCTTCCCCGGCACAGCTGCTCCATTCGGGGGAGCCTGGAGTCGCTGTGCGGACCGTCCGTGGTGAACTCGCCCTCGCGGCCCACCGTGTGGAGCAATGTAGACCATTCCAACCTGCAATTGAGAGACACCCCTCCGCTTACGTGCGGTGGTCGGGTGAATGCGACACTCCTTCGAACGGCGGACGGAATCGGACAAGATGGACCCTGTGAGCCAGGTGGCGGGTGACGGGCGGCTGCGTGCCGATGCGCGGCGCAACCGGGACCGGATCGTCGCTGCGGCCACCCGAGCGTTCGCGGCGCACGGTGCCGGAGTGCCCGTCGAGGAGATCGCCCGCGCCGCAGGCGTCGGCGTCGGCACCGTCTACCGCCGCTTCCCGGACCGCGACGCGCTGATCCGCGCGGTCGCGCAGGAGACCCTGCGCACGGCGCTCACCCAGGCGAGGATCGCCGTCACCGAGGAACCGACGGCCTGGGCCGCACTCGCGCGCTTCCTCGGTCAGTCCCGCGAGGTCCGGCTGGCTGTGCGGCTGATGATGGACTCGCCGGGCGCGCACGACGCCATGGCCGGTGACCCGGAGACCGGCCGCCTCCGGCACGCCATGATCGACGTGCTCGACCGCATCGTGCTGGCCGCGCAGGCCGAGGGCAGCCTGCGGGACGACGTCGGCACGGGCGACGTCGCGACCGCGTTCGTGCTGCTGGTGCGGCCGTTGCTGGTCCCGGACGCGGAGCTCGCGTCCCACGCGCTGGAACGGTGCCTCGGCGTGATGCTGGACGGGCTGCGCGCCGGTTCCACGTCCACGCTGCCGGGATGCCCGATCGGCCGGCCCGACGTCGGGCCGTGATCAGAGATCGACCGTGCCCCGGACGAACTCGCGCACCGCGCCCCCGACCCACACCGTGCCGTCGTCGTCGCGCTCGACGCGCACCCGGCCGGCCCGGTTCAGCGCGGTGCCCTGCCGCGCCTGGTACGGACCGGTCTGCCGGCCGCTCTCGTAGAGCCATTGGGCGACTCCGGCGTTGAAGCTGCCCGTGACCGGGTCCTCGCAGGTCACCTTGTTCTTGACGAAGAAGGCGCGCACCTCGTAGGCGTACTCGGACCCGGCCGGGTACGGGCCGACGACGCCGACGTCGCCGGGCACCGTGCCCGGCTCGACGGCGAGCACCGCGTCGGCGTCGGCGAGCAGGACGGCCTTCCAGCCCGGGCCGTTGGCGACCCACTCCGCGGCCACGATGTCGGCCGGGTCGATCCGCAACCCGGCCGCGAGCTCGGCTCGGACGCCGTCGTTGACCGGCCCGGACCGCACGAGCGGCGGCGCCGCGAACGCGACCCCGTCGGCGGTGCGCCGCACGGTGACCAGCCCGGCGCCGCAGTCCTGCCCGACGGTGTCGGCGGTGTGCTCGGGATGTGCGGCCAACCAGGCGAAGGCGCTGCCCAGCGTCGGATGGCCGGCGAAGGGCAGTTCGTGGTCGGGCGTGAAGATCCGGGTCCGGTAATCGGCGCCCGGCCGGGTGGGCGGCAGCAGGAAGACCGTCTCGGACAGGTCGGTCCACCGGGCGAACCGCTGCATCTCCTCGTCGCTCAGTCCGACCGCGTCGTGCACGACCGCGAGCGGGTTGCCGGACAGCGGGCCCGTGGCGAAGACGTCGAGCTGCGAGAACGCGTAGGTGGTCACGTCGCCCATCGTCGTCGGGCCCGCCACCGGCACAAGGTCCACTTCGGTGCCGGTGGCCTGCCGGCGATCGTCGGAGAAGGCAGACTCGCGGCATGAACACAGCCGAACTGCTCCTCGACGGCTTCGGCCGTGTGCACGACTCGGTGCATGCGGCCGTCGCCGGACTCGACGTCCCGGGGCTCACCCACCGGGTCGATCCGGACACCAACACGATCGCCTGGCTGGTCTGGCACCTGACGCGCGTGCAGGACGACCACATCTGCGACGTCGCCGGTACCGAGCAGGAGTGGACGGCGGGCGGCTGGGCCGACCGCTTCGGGTTGCCGTTCGACAAGGCGGCCACCGGCTACGGGCACACCAGCGCCGACGTCGCGGCCGTGCAGTGCTCCGCGACGGAGCTGCTCGGCTACCACGACGCCGTCCACGCCAGGACGTCGACCTTCCTGCGTGCGCTCACCGACGCCGATCTCGACCGGGTCGTCGACGAGCAGTGGGATCCGCCCGTGACGCTCGGCGTGCGATTGGTGTCGGTGTTGGACGACGATCTGGAGCACGCGGGCCAGGCGGCCCTTCTTCGCGGGATCGTGGAGCGCGCAGGGTTCTAGCGCCCATTTTCCGGAGTCCGCGGTATTCGCTCCGGCAATGCAGAGACAATGCGGAGCGAATGGGTTGAAACTGCCGGGGCGGCGTGCCGGTCTCAAGCCGGACTCCCTCGATCGGACATGATCTTCACGAGGTGACCGTGCGAGCATCGTCACAGGTCAGAACCAGTCCCATCCGCGCATGGCGTCCTCCCCCCGATTCGCTCGACACGGCTGTCGCGTTTTCCGCGAAACGCACGATCGCTCACCGGCTGCGGCGCGCTGGGAGCTGCTTCCTGGCCTCGTCGCGGCGTGCCGGTCAAGCGATCCCACCGTTTCACACGACATTCCTGTCGAGCAAGCGAATCCCTTGACAAGTGCCAAGAACGACGAATGATTCAGGCTGTTCGGCGGCACACGGTTACGCCGTCAGGCGTAGCAGGATCTGGCGGGATGGCGGGGCTACCATCTGCGGGTGGGCGCCAGGACCGGCCGGGAGGTGACCGGAGCGGACGGCCGGCGACCGGGCATGCTCGCACTTCCCGTCCGCGCGCTCGTCGTGGTCGTGCTGGTCGAGCTCGCCACCGCCGCCGTCCTGGCCGGGGACGTGGTCGCCGTCGCGGCCGGAACGATCGACCTGACGCCGCGTGGCGTGCTCGTGGCCGGGCTCATCATCACCGGGGCGGTCCTGCACCAGGAGGCGTCCGCCCGCCTCGAGAGCTACCGCACCCGCGTGGTCGGAGGCGAGGGCGCACCGGCGCTGAACCTGAGCTCGCTGTGGATCGCGGCCGGTGCCGTCCTGTGCCCGCCGCCCCTGGCGACCGTCGTCGCTGCCGCCTGCTACCTCCACCTGCGCTGCTTCGTCTACTCCCCCGAGGCGAACCGGCATCCCTTCAAGATCGTGTACACCGCGGCGGCCACCCTGCTGGCCGTGCACGCGGCGGGTGCCGTCTCCGGCGGGTCGGTCGAGCCGGCGACCGTCGTCCTCGCGTTGGCCGCGTACCTCGCGGTCGACACGACCGCTGTCGTCGGCATGGTCGTGCTGACCGGATCGATGCGGGTGAACGAGCTCGCTCGACTCCGGCCCGAGCTCGCGCTCGAGGTCTCCCTGCTGTGCCTCGCCGGCCTGCTGGCGGCGGGCATGTCGATCCAGCCGTGGCTGATCGTGTTCATCTTCCCGCCGCTGCTGATCCTGCAGCGGACGCTGTTCGTGCGACAGCTCGAGCGCGCTGCCCGGACGGACGGGAAGACCGGACTGCTCACCGCAGGCGCATGGCACGACCTCGCGAGCGCGCAGCTCGAGGCGGCCGGTCGGCGCGGGCACCGGGCCGGCGTGCTCGTCGTCGACATCGACCACTTCAAGCGGTTCAACGACCGGTACGGCCACCTCGCGGGTGACGAGGTGCTGGACCGCGTGGCCGCCACCGTGCAGTCGCAGCTCCGCGCGCACGACGTGGTCGGTCGCTTCGGCGGCGAGGAGTTCGTGGTGCTCCTGCCGCTGGCCGACCCCGAGCCCGACGCACGGGCGGAGCTGGCCGCGGTCGCCGAGCGCATCCGTGCAGCGGTCTCGGCCTTGCCCGTGCGCATCGGCGCCACGGGTGAGCGCCGGCAGGTCGATCAGGTCACGGTGTCCATCGGCGGGGCGGTGTTCCCCGTCGACGCCCAGCACCTGCTCGGCGTCGTCGCTGCGGCGGATGCCGCGCTGTACGACGCCAAGCGGGCCGGTCGGGACGCGGTGCGGCTCGCCGCTCGACACCACGCGCCGGCGCCTCGGTCCGAGGCGCCCGCCGACCGGCATCGCTGAGGTCGCCACAGCTTTGGACACCTGCCCAAACTGTATAGCGCTCATGCACTCGGCACGTCCCACTGCGGCCCCTGGGGCCTGAATCGCCGACATCCTGCCCAGGATCTGGCGCATTCGATATCAGTCGAAACAGCCTCCCGGCACGCCCGAAATTGGGCATCGAAGATCAACGTGTGCGGCACCGAACATGGTTCCGCACACGGTAAGGCGATCTTCTGCGGTTGCGGTGTCAGCAACTCCCCTCGAGGGCCGCGAGAGGCGATTCATCGACTGGTCGTCAATCGACGATCAGAGAGTCAGTTCCATTCGAAGCCGCGCATCAAGGACACCTCCTCACATCCCATCGCTGCAGGTCATCCCGGTCATCATGGCACGCCCGTCAGGCCGGTCGCACCACCCCCCGGCCCGCCGTCATCGTTGTGGCGGGCAGGCCGGAACGCGCCGGAATGCTCGGGTTCTCGGCATGGTCGGTAGTCCGGTCGGGCGTCTTGCCGGCGGCCGACCGGCAAGGCCGAATCGGATCATTGTCGAGAATTCCGCGGCGCGCAAATAGTTGTACCTCCGACCCGCGGTCGCCGTCCATTGCCGAACGGATCACAAGTGGAACCGGGCCCGTCCGCCTTGCGGTAGAGTCGCCCGTGCAGGAGCTGTGAAAGAGGTGGTCGGTGAGCGCCGTGACGCGTTGGCCGGTGTGGTCGCTGCCGGGGCGGCTGCTCGGCGCGGTGCTCGCCGTCGAGGCGCTGGCGCTCCTGCTGGTGGTCCTGGACGTCGTCACCACCGTTCGCGCCGGGTTCTCCGCCGGCGCCGTCGCCGACGTGGCCCTCACGCTGGCGCTCCTCACCGGTGCGGGGTTCCTCACCGCAGAGCTCGCCGTCCACGTCGAACGGCTGCGGAGCCGCGTGGTGCACGGCGGCGCGTCCACGGCGGACGTCGATCCGAGCCCCGTGTGGGCATTCGCCGCCGCGCTGCTGCTGCCGCCGCTGGCGGCCTGCGCCGTCGTCACCGCGATGTTCTGCTTCGTGCGCTACCGGGTGCGCCGCCGGTCGGGTCGTTCGCCGCTGTTCAAGGCCGCGTTCACCTTCGCGACCCTGATCCTGGCCGTGCACGCGGCGGCCGCTATGGCCGAGTTCAGCGGGCTGGGCGCGGCGCAGCCGCTGCGGTCCGGCATCGGCGTGCTCGTCGTCGCGTCGGCCGTGCTCGGCTTCGTCGTGGTCAACACCTGTCTCGTCGTGGGCGTCGTCGTCATGAGCAGCGACAAGACCGTTCGCGACATGGTGGGTCAGTCCGGTGACGAGGTGCTGCTCGAGGTCGCGGCCCTGTGCGTGGGCGGCCTCATCGCGATGGCGGTGATCACCCAGCCGTGGCTGGTGCTGTTCGCCGTGCCTCCGCTGCTGGTGCTGCACCGCGCCGTGCTCGTCCGGCAGCTGGAGAAGCAGGCCGCCACCGACAGCAAGACCGGGTTGCTCACTGCCGGCGCCTGGCACGACCGCGCCACCCTGCGCATCGACCACGCCCGTGACGCGGGCAGCTCGGCGGCGGTGCTGGTGGTCGACCTCGACCACTTCAAGCAGGTCAACGACCGGCACGGGCACATCGCGGGCGATTACGTGCTGCAGGCCGTTGCCGCCTTGCTGCGGGAGGACGTCCGCGGTGCCGATCTCGTCGGCCGGTTCGGCGGCGAGGAGTTCGTGCTCCTGCTCCCCCAGGCCGGCGACCGCTACGCCTACTCGGAGCTGCAGGTCGTGGCCGAGCGGATCCGCCGGCGCGTCGCTGAGCTGCAGGTCGCCGTGCCCACGCCGGACGGCACCCTGACCATCGACGGGCTCTCCGTCTCCGTCGGCGGCGCCGTCTTCCCGCACGACGGCAACCACCTGCTCGACGTGCTCGCCGTCGCCGACACCGCGCTCTACGCCGCGAAGCGCGCCGGCCGCAACGCCGTCCGGATGGGACGGCACGACACGGTCGCGATCCGCCCCGACGAGATCGTCGACCCGCCGGTCGTGCGGCAGATCGAGGACGCCACCCCGCCGGCCTGATCAGCCGTGCAGCAGCCGGGCGACCGCGCCGGTGGCGAGGTCGGCACTGGGTAGCGGGTCGGTGTAGCGGGCGTAGGGCTCGTCGCTGCCCGCGACCACGAGGCCCGGGCCCAGCGCGTCCGCCACGGCTCCGACGGCTCGTGCGCCGTAGGACGACGTCTCGACGAACGCGGCCGGGTCGACCGCCACCGGTCCGCCGCGCGCGCCGGCCCGCTCCCCGTGCAGCGGCGCGAGGCCGGCGAGCATCGCGAAGCACACGCGCAGCCGCGGGTGCCGCCTCCGGCCGGCCGCACCGAACGCGAACCACGCTGCATGCATCTGCTGCACGTACGGGACGAGCGCCGGCCACCAGGCAGGCACGTCGACGGCGACGGGCGCCGGGCCGGGATGCACGAACAGCGGCCGGTCGTGGTGCTCCAGCACCTCCAGCAACGGCCCGCAGTGCGCGATGCCGGCGGCGTCCGCCACCGCGGTGGCCGGCAGCTGCAGGCCCACGCACCCGGCGTCGAGAGCGGTCTCCAGAGCCGAGGGATCAGGGTCGTCGAGGGCCGCGGCCGCCCACACCCCGAACCGCTGCGGCAGCGCCAGCGCGCCCTCGTGGAACGCGGCGAGCAGCGGCGCGGCCTCGCCGGCCGGGAGGTACTCGATCCCCAGGGGCGACGACAGCGAGACCAGCGCGCGGTCGAACCCCGCCGCCGTGACCCGGTCCGCCCGCAGCGCCGGGTCGTGGTCGGCCGGGTCGACGGCGTACGGCGGCTCCCCCGCCAGGTGCAGCGTCCAGCCGTCCAGGTAGGGCGGGCGACGCCGGGCCCGCAGCGCGTCGATCAGCGATGCGGGCCAGACGTGCTGGTGGACGTCCGTGCGAACAGGGGGGATCACCCCGCCATCATGCCGAGGGTGCGACCCGCTTCTCCGTGACGGCGGTCCCAGCCGGCTTGCTGCCGTTCACCCGCGGCCCGTCAGGGCTCGGGACCGCGACCGGACGGGTGCGGGCCCGCTCGAACCGCATCCCGTCGGCGACGCGCGCCCGCTTCATCTCGACCAGTTCCAACGGGTAGTTCATCCGCACGGTCCACGGGTTGCGGCTGCCCTGCTGCGGCAGCTGGTCGAGCGAGCGGCGGATGTAGCCGGGGGTGAAGTCGAGCAGCGGGCGGCGCGACACCGAGGCGTCGGTGTTCTCCGGCACCGCCACGGCGTAGCGGTGTGCCCGCATGTGGTTGAGCAGCCGGGTCACGTAGTCGGCGACCAGGTCGGCGCGCAGCGTCCACGACGAGTTGATGTAGCCGAAGGTGTAGGCGAAGTTCGGCACGCCTTCCAGCATGATGCCGCGGTAGGTCATGGTGTCGTTCGCGACGATCGGCTCGCCGTCGACGCTGGGCACGACGCCGCCGAGCATCCGCAGGTTCAGCCCGGTGGCGGTGACGATGATGTCGGCCTCCAGCTCGCGGCCCGACTTCAGCCGGATCCCGCGCTCGGTGAAGGTCTCGATCTGGTCGGTGACGACCGACGCGGAGCCTGATCGCAGCGCCCGGAACAGGTCGCTGTCGGGCACGACGCACAGCCGTTCGTCCCACGGGTCGTAGCGCGGGGTGAAGTGCGGGCCCGGGTCGACGCCACGCAGCTCACGCTCCGTCTGGCGCTTGAGGAGCGCACGCGCCTGCTTGGGGAACGCCTGCATGAGCTGGTAGGACGCCATCTGGATCAGCACGTTCTTCCAGCGCACGATCGGGTAGGTCAGGGAGACCGGGAGCGCCTTGCGCAGCAGCTGGTCGATCGGGTCCTGCTTGGGCAGCGACACGACGTACGACGGCGAGCGCTGCAGCATCGTGACGTGCGCGGCCTTGTCGGTCATGGCCGGCACCAGCGTGATGGCGGTGGCGCCGCTGCCGATGACGACGACGCGCTTGCCGGTGTAGTCGAGGTCCTCCGGCCAGTGCTGGGGGTGGACGATCCGGCCGGTGAAGTCGGAGGAGCCGGGGAACTCGGGGGCGAAGCCCTGCTCGGAGTTGTAGTAGCCGGAGCAGTGGTAGAGGAACCCGCACGTCATGGTGCTGCGCTCGCCGGACTGCGTGTCCTCCAGCTCGACCGTCCAGCGCTGGTCGGAGCTCGACCAGTCGGTGGCCACCACGCGGCGGTGGAAGCGGATGTGCCGGTCGATGCCATAGCGCTGCGCGGTCTCGTGGAGGTAGTCGAGGATCGCCGGGCCGTCCGCGATCGAGTCGTCGGAGAGCCACGGGGCGAAGCCGTAGCCGAGGGTGTGCATGTCGGAGTCCGAGCGCACGCCGGGGTAGCGGAACAGGTCCCACGTGCCACCCATCGCGGCGCGCGCCTCGACGATCGCGTACGAGCGGTCGGGGCAGTCGCGGCCGAGGTGGAAGGCGGCGCCGATGCCGGAGATCCCGGCGCCGACGATCAGCACGTCCACGTGCTCGGTCCCGGCGTCCGGGACGGTCTTCGGGGCCATGCTGGCACCTCCAGGTGTAGGGCGTCGCTGCCAACTTACCCACGGTAACTTACCGCGGGTAATCCCACCACCCCGAAGTCGTCATGCCCGGGTGAAACCCGCCATCCCGGTGTACAGCGCCAGGCGCTTGCTCTTCAACCCGCCCGCCGCGTAGCCGTCAAGCCAGGTCGCGTCCTCCGTGAGGAAGAGGCTGTCCGGGTTGCCGCGCGCACCGCGGGCCTCGGTGACGCTGCGGAAGTAGTAGTGGTTGAACAGCCGGTTGAACTCGGTGAGGTAGATGTCGGCGACGCGCCGGTCACCGCGGACGACCAGCATGTTCTCGTCGTTGTCCGTGCAGGAGGCCGCGCTGAAGTTGGCCGAGCCCGTCACGACGCGCGGGTCGCGGCCCAGCGGGTCGACCAGCAGGAACTTCGAGTGGATGTAGCTGACGTGCTGGTTGAGCCCGAGCAGCCCGGCGTTGGTCTCGGCTGCCCACTGGTAGACCGGGTTGCGCAGGAAAGAGCCCCACGCCTGGTAGACGTTGTTCGACGCGTCGATCCGCACGAACGCCGACGGGTTGCGCCGATCGGGCCGGTCGCGCTTCTCCAACAGCAGGAACGTGATCTGGTCGGCTGCGGTGTTGTCCCGCAGCACCTCCTTGACGGCGGCGGCCACCGTGAACGCGAGCGTGATGCAGGCCTCGTCGTCCGCCGAGTCGAGCAGTGCGGCGTAGGCGTCGAGCACGGTCGCGTCCGGCCGCGGGCTGAAGACGGACGTGGTCCCGCGCGGGAGCCGGCGCAGGTCCGCCGGCACCGGTGACAAGTGTGCCACCGCCGCCCGGAACGCCTTGTTCTTCGCGATCACCTCCGTGCGCGGGTCTCCGTCGCGTCCGCCGGGATCGGTGGCCAGGAGGTCCCAGTAGCGCACGAACGCCGCAGCCGTGGCGGCGTCGCGGACGTGGTGCCCGACGTTCGTCTGCCCGTGGATGCCGCCCAGTGACAGGTTCGTCGAACCCGTCCAGACCTCCGCCGGCGCGCCGCCGACCACCTTCACCATGAACTTGTTGTGCGCGATCGCGGACCGGCGCGCCTGCCGCAGCACCACGCGGTCCATCGGGAGCTGGGCGGCGGCCAGCATCCGCAGGTTCTCCTCGCGCGGGAAGCTCTCGTGGAAGCCCTCGTCGTCGGTGTGCTCGTTGACCTTGCCGTCGACGATCAGCCGCACGTCCACCCCGCGCCCGATCGCCGCGACCAGCGCGTCGGCGACGGGGCGGTAGCGGAACTCGTAGAAGCAGCCGAGGAGCCGGTCGCCCGCGGCACAGCCGTCCACGAACGCGAGCAGTGCCTCGTCGAGGTCGCGGGAGAGCCAGGCCAGCGCCCTGGCCTGCTTCTCAGGAGCCAGGTCGGCGATCGGGGTGTCGCCGAACTCCTGCGTGTAGTACTGGCTGCTGGCCACGCCGCGGTTGAAGAACACGTCGTGCGTTCCGGTGCTGGTCGCCGGCTCGGTGCGCACGGTGAGCGACAGGGCCGGCGCCGACCGGTCCGGGTGCGCCGGCGTGCCCTTCAGCGGCTGGAAGCGGTAGGTGTAGCGGTGGTCGGGCGCGCACGTGAAGTCGTCCCACAGGAAGCTCTGCATCGGGTGGTCGAAGGTGCTCACCCGCTCGCCGGGGACGGGGTGCGGCAGCAGCGAGCGGAACACCTTGAACCCGGGCAGCCAGTGCCGCTCCCCCGTCGCGAGGTCGACGCGCTCGACGGCGAAGCCGAGCAGCCCGGCACGCGTGCCGGCCGTCGCGTCGATGCCGAACGAGACGGTGTTCGTGCCCGCCACTGCGTAGACGCGACCGCCGGAAGCCGCGCGCGATCGGAACCGCATGTGACCAGGGTCGCACTGTCCGTGGTCAGGCGTTACACCTGCGAGACATCCATCCCGTGAACGCCTAACCGCCGAGGATCGCCGCCACCGCTGCTCGAGTCGCCGGTGCGCCGCCCGGCAAAGCGCGCAGGATCGGGCCAGCCACCGCGTCCAGCTCCAGCGTGGCCCCCGCCAACCGGTCCTTGAGCATCGACGACTGCATGGTCGGCGGGAGGCCGGCGATGCGGCCGCGGAGGGCATCGGGGTCGATCGCGGCGCCGTGGGTCGCAGCGGCAGCGCACGACTCGTCGACGAGCGCGGAGAGCTCGGAGGGACGGGCGTCCCGAGCCGGGCCGATCGCGGCCTGCAGCGCCGTGGTGAGCAGGGCGAACGGGGCGAGGAACGCGAGCTTGGTCCACATCAGGGTGGCCTCGTCGGGCGCCGAGGTGTCGACGTCCACGCCGGCCCCGGCGAACAGCACCCCGGGTGGGGTGGGCCCGGCGCTCGCGTACTCGGTGAACGGTGAGAGGTGCTCGATCACGCCCGGCCGGGTGCGGGTCGCCTCGACCTTCACGGTCATCGGCACGACGTCGGCCTGCGGGTAGACGGCCCTCAGGTAGGGGACGTGGTCGACGCCGTTGAGCAGCGGTACGACCGCAGCCCGACCGACCGTCGCGGCCGGCGCCCGCTGCAGCGCGGTGGCGAGGTCGGGCGCCTTCACCGCCACGACCAGGACGTCGGGGGCCTCGGTGAGCCAGGTGCGTGCCGTGACGGTCGCGTCGACCTCGCCGAACGTGCCGCTGGTGAGGTGCAGCCCGTGCACGCCGATGGCGGTGACGGTGCGATCCGACCCCAACAGCACGACCTCGTTGCCGGCCTTCGCCAGCAACGCCCCGAGCATCCCGCCGACGGCGCCGGCTCCCAGCACAGCGATCTTCGCCATCGTCCCCCCTAGAGAGTGATCAGGAACCGATCCAACACCCGCACCCCGAACTCCAGTCCGGCGACCGGCACCCGCTCGTCCACGCCGTGCGCCATGCGCCGGTGGTTCCAGTCGCGGTCCGGCGCCGGCCCGAGCGGGGCGAACGCGTAGCAGGGGATGCCGAGCGTGGCGAACGACTTGGCGTCGGTGCCGCCGCCCAGGCAGTACGGCACGACGACGCCGGTGGGGTCCTCGGCGCGCAGCGCGTCGGCCATCGCGGCGAACCACGGCCCGTCGATCGGGGCGGACACGGGCTCGGCCGGGGTGGTGGCGAACTCGCGGCGGACGCCGGGCCCGAGCAGGTCGTCGACCACGGCGAACACGTCCTCCACGGCGCCGGGGAGCACCCGCAGGTCGACCAGCGCCTCGGCGCGCGACGGCACGACGTTCACGGCCGATCCCGCGGACAACGCCGTGGGTTGCGCTGTGCTGCGCACGGTCGCCGCGGCCAGCTCCCCGGCGAGCCCGAGCCGCGCCACCGTCCCGTCGACGGCCGCGTCCGACGACAGGTCGACGGGCACGCCGAGCGCCGCACCGGTCTGCTCCAGGTAGGCGCGGACGGGCGGGGTGAGCTGGACGGGCCACCGGTGGTCGGCGATGCGGGCCAGCGCGCGCACCAGCGTCACCACGGAGTTGTCGGGGTTGGGCCGGGAGCCGTGGCCCGCCCGGCCGGTGGCGTGCAGCCGCAGGTGCAGCGTGCCGCGCTCGGCCGTGCCGACGGGGTAGAGCCGCACGTCCCCGGCCGGGCCGGTGACGTCGTGGGCGAACCCGCCGCCCTCCCCGATCGCGAGCGCGCACCCGGCGAACAGCTCCGGGTGTTCGGCGACCAGCCAGCGGGCTCCCAGATCGCCGCCGGTCTCCTCGTCCGCGACGAACGCGAGCACGAGGTCCCGGCGCGGAGCTCGTCCGGTGCTGCGCCAGCCCCGGACGGTCGCCAGCAGGGTAGCGACGAAGTCCTTCATGTCGGCCGTGCCGCGGCCCCACACGTAGCCGTCGCGGATCTCCCCGGAGAACGGCGGCACCGCCCACCCGTGCGGATCGGCAGGCACGACGTCGAGGTGGGCGTGCGCGAGCACCGGCGCGAGCGACGGGTCGGTGCCGGGGAACCGCGCGACCACGCTGGCCCGCCGGGGCGCCGACTCCAGCACGAGTGGCGCGAGGCCGGCCTCGTCGGCGAGGAAGCCCGCGACGAACTCGGCGGCCTCCCGCTCGCCCTCGGCGTCGCCGCGGGCCCGGTTGGTGGTGTCGAACCGCACCAACCGGGAGAGCAGCTCCGCCACGGGTTCACCCATAGACGGCCTGCATCGCCGAGGCCGCCACCGTCGCCATGATCTTGAACGCGCGGTAGGCGGCCGTCATCGACCTGGCGTCGACGGCGACCGTGCACGGGCCGGGCTGCGTCACCGTCGGTACCACCGCGGCGGCGTCGGCCAGGTGCGCGGCGTCGAAGTCGATCTCGACGCGATGCGGTCCGGGCTGCGGAGCATGCCGGCCGGCCTTCGCCATCGCCGCCTCCGCACCCGCGCGCAGCAGGGTCGCCGAACGCGCGGGCGGGAGGCAGATCGCGGCGTAGCGGCTCACGCACTCCTTCACGGAGACCGTGACCGCGTCCGGGGCGTAGGTCGCGGCCTCGGCGCACGCCCGGTCGTCCCCCGTGACCAGCACGACGGGCACTCCGTGCTCGGCGGCCACCGCCGCGTTGAGCCCGCCCTCCCCCACGGGCTCGCCGTCCAGGCGGACCTGGGTGATCGCGTTCTCCAGCCAGGTGTGCGCGAGCACGCCCTGCGCGCCGGCCATGGCGTGGTAGCCGAGGAAGACCACGGCGTCGGGGCCGTCGTCGATGCCCTGCATCATCGACAGCGGCTTGTGCCGTCCGGTCAGCATCCGCGCGCGGTCGTCGAGATCTTCGAGCAACAGGTTGCGCTGCGCCGAGTGCGACTCGTTCACCAGCACGTCGGTGGCGCCCCCGGCCACGAGCCCGGCCACGCACGCGTTGACGTCGCCGGTGAACAACCGGCGCATGCGCTGCCACGGCTCGGTGCCGGCGACGCAGTCGTCGGTCCAGGTGACGCCGGTGGCGCCCTCCATGTCGGCGGAGATCAGCACGCGCACACGGCGACGCTAGATCGCGCAGCGCGTGGCCGCCACCGGTCTGAGACCACTGGTCCATTGACGTCGCGCGGCTGCGGTGATTGGTTACGTGCTTCGAGCGCGTGAGTCTGGGGGGACGCCATGGCCGGAGGAATCACCCGCACGTTCCGCAGGGCGACAGCGGCGGTGCTGGCGGTGCTGGCGGCCACGGCGGCGCTGCTCGTCGGCACGGCCCCGGCGCACGCCCAGCAACCGGCCCCGTCCACGCTGCGCATCGCGATCAGCCAGGACATCGACTCGCTGAACCCGTTCATCGCCGTGCGGTTGTCGTCCACGCAGGTCGGGCGGCTGATGTACGAGTACCTGACGACGATCGGACCGGACAACACCGTGCAGCCGGGTCTCGCCGAGAGCTGGCAGGCCGCGCCGGACAAGGTCACCTGGACGTTCAAGATCCGCGAGGCGAACTGGTCCGACGGGCGGCCGATCACCGCCCGAGACGTCGCCTTCACCTACAACCTGATCATGACCAACGCGGACGCGAAGACGGCCAACGGGCCGGTCGTGGCCAACTTCGCCTCGGTCGCCGCGCCCGACGACCGCACGCTCGTGATCGTGACGAAGGCGCCGCAGGCCTCCATCCTCAACTCCGAGATCCCGATCGTCCCCGAGCACGTGTGGGCGTCCCACGCCGGCGACATCAAGGGATTCACCAACACCGAGACGTTCCCCGCGGTGGTCAGCGGGCCGTTCACCCTCGCCGGCTACCAGGAGGGCCAGAGCATCACCCTGGCCGCGAACGACCGCTTCTGGCGCGGCCGTCCGAAGATCGACCAGCTGCAGTTCGTCAAGTACGAGAACTCCGACGCCGCCGTGCAGGGCCTGATCAAGGGCGACGTCGACCTGGTGCGCGACATGACGCCGGCGCAGTTCGACTCGCTCGCCGGCAACGAGCGCATCTCGCGCAACGAGGGCCGCAACCGCCGCTACACCGAGCTGCTGGTCAACTGGTCCAATCCGAACGGGCAGACGAAGGCCGCGTTCGGCGACGGCAACCCGGCGCTGAAGGACGTGCGGGTGCGCCGAGCCCTGGCCATGGCGATCGACGTCGACACGATCATCAGCAAGGTCAAGCAGGGCCACGCCGAGGCCGCCACCGGGATCATCCCGCCGGTCTACCCCGACTGGGCCTTCACGCCGTCCGACGCCCAGAAGCGCCGCTACGACCCGGAGCAGGCCAAGAAGCTGCTCGACGAGGCCGGCTACCGGGCCGGGCCGGACGGCAAGCGCGCCGGACCCGACGGCAAGCCGCTGGCTCTGCGGCTCGTGGTGGCAACGGACACGGCGACCAACCGGCAGACGTCCGAGTACCTCGTCGGCTGGTTCGCGGCCGTCGGGATCACGCTGACGCCCGAGTTCAAGTCGTCCAACCAGGCCGACGACGACCAGATCGCCGGCAACTTCGACCTCGCGTTCTCCGGGTGGAGCGTCAACCCCGACCCGGACACCACCCTCGCCCAGCAGACCTGCGCCTACAACGGCTCGGACAACTCCGACTCGGGCTACTGCAACCCCGCCTACGACGCGCTGTACCTGCAGCAGCAGGTCGAGATCGACCACGCCAAGCGCCAGGCGCTCGTCCAGCAGATGCAGTCGTTGCTGTACGACGACGTCGCCGCCATCGTCCTGACCAACGACAAGCTGCTGGAGGCCTACCGCAACGACCGGTTCACCGGGTTCGTCACGCAGCCCGCCAACGGCGGCGTCATCACCGGCCAGACCGGCTACTGGGGCTACTACAGCGCCGTGCCATCGACCCTCACGCCTGAGCAGGGCGGTGGGATGTCGTTCGGCACCACCATCGGCATCGTCGCTGCCGTGATCGTGGTGCTCGGGGTCGTCGGGTTCCTCGTCGTCCGGTCCGGCCGGCGCGGCTCGGACGACCGCGAGTGACCGACCTCGCGCCCACGTCGAACGCCGTCGACCTCGTCTCGCCGGAGCGGGCCCGCGGCGGCTGGGTGTTCGCCGCGCTGACGGTGGCGCGCGGGCTGCTCAGCCTGGTGCTGATCGTCGTGCTGGGGTTCTTCCTGTTCCGGGTGCTGCCCGGCGACCCGGTGCGGGCGATGACCCGTGACCGGCCCGGTGACCCGGCGTCGCTGGCGCGGCTGCGGGCTGAGTTCGGCCTCGACCGTCCGCTGTGGGAGCAGTTCGTCGACCACATCCGCGACCTGCTGCGCGGCGATCTCGGCACGTCGTACCAGTTCAAGCAGCCCGTGACCGAGCTGGTCCTCGGCCGGCTGGGGCCGACCGTGCTGCTGACCGGCAGCGCACTGGTGCTCGCCGTGGCCATCGGGCTGTGGGCGGGGAGCCGGGCGGCCTGGCGGCACGGCAGCGCGTTCGACCGCCTCGCCACGTCGACGGCGCTGGTGCTGTGGTCGATGCCGACGTTCTGGCTCGGACTGATCGTGCTGCTGGTGTTCGCGGTGGGCCTGGACCTGTTCCCCACCGCCGGGATGACGTCCCCGGGCGGTACCGGTGGCGACCTCGCCGGCGTGCTCGACGTGGCGCACCACCTCGTGCTGCCGTGCCTGACGCTGGTGGCGGTGGTGTACGCGCAGTACCTGATGGTGATGCGGTCGTCGCTGCTGGAGGAGATGAGCGCCGACTACCTGACGACGGCGCGGGCGAAGGGCCTGCGCGACGACGTGGTCCGCCGCCGGCACGCCATCCCGAACGCGCTGCTGCCGACGATCACGATCATCTTCCTCAACGTCGGCATGGTCGTCGCCGGCGCGGTGACGGTGGAGACGGTGTTCTCCTGGCCCGGGCTGGGCCTGCTCACCTACCAGGCGCTGGCGGTGCCCGACCTGCCACTGCTGCAGGGCACGCTGATCACGCTGTCGGCCGCCGTGGTGATCATGAACGCCGTGGCGGACCTGCTGTACCGGCTGGTCGATCCTCGGGTCCGGACCGCATGACCGTCGCGTCGGGACGCCGCCGGGCCGCGCTGCGGGCGTTCACGCGCGGCTACCTGTCCCACCGGGCGGGCATGGCCGGGCTGGTCGTGCTCGCGGTGGCGTTGCTGGTGGCGGTGCTCGCTCCGCTGCTGGTGCCGGCGTCCGCGCTGTCCGTCGTGGACGCCGGCGGGCCGATCCTGGCCCCGCCCGGATCCGGTGGTCTGCTCGGTACGGACGAGAACGGCCGGTCGGTGCTCGCGCTGACGCTCGTCGGCACCCGGGTGTCGCTGGTCGTCGGGATCGCGGCGACGGTGCTGTCGGTGCTGCTCGGTTCGCTGGTCGGGATGCTCGCCGCGCACTTCGGCCGGGTCGTGTCGGCGGTCCTCATGGTGGTCACCGACTTCTTCCTGGTGCTGCCCTCGCTGGTGCTGGCCATCGTCCTGTCGACGGTGCTGGAGCGCGGGCTGCTCACGATCGTGCTGGCGATCGGCGTGACGTCGTGGGCGTCGACGGCGCGGCTGGTCCGCGCCCAGACGCTCGCCGTCGAGGCGCGGCCCTACATCGAACGGGCCACCGTGCTCGGCGGCGGGCACGCGCACCTGCTCGGCAAGCACGTCGTCCCAGCCGTCGCGCCGCTGGTGCTGGCCAACACCACGCTCACCGTCGGCAGCGCGATCATCGCCGAGTCCACCCTGTCGTTCCTCGGGCTCGGCGCGCCCGGCTCGGTCTCGTGGGGCGCGATGCTGCGCTCGGCCGTCGAGTCGGGGGCGATCACGGCCGGTGCCTGGTGGTACCTGCTGCCACCCGGCCTGGCGATCGTGGCGGTCGTGCTGGGCTTCACCTTGTGCGGTCGCGCCCTGGAGGTCCAGCTGAACCCGGCACTGGCGGCGCGCCGATGACACCGATCCTCGAGTACCGCGACCTCAGCGTCGAGTACCACTCCGTGCGGGGGGTCGAGCACGCCGTGCGCGGCGTCTCGCTCTCCCTCGAGCCGGGCGGCTCCCTGGGGCTCGCCGGCGAGTCCGGCTGCGGCAAGACCACGCTGGCCATGGCGGCGCTGCGGCTGCTGTCGCGCACCGCCCGCATCGGCGGGCACGTCCTCGTCGACGGGGCCGACGTGACGGCGCTGAGCTGGGGGAAGCTGCGGGCGCTGCGCTGGGCGCAGGCGTCGATCGTGTTCCAGGGGGCGATGCACGCGCTCAACCCGGTCCGCCGGGTCGGGGAGCAGATCGCCGAGCCGATCCGCCTGCACACCCCCGACGTCACCGACGTGCCCGGCCGGGTGGCGGAGCTGCTGGACCGCGTGGAGCTGCCGGCCCGACGGGCATCGGCCTACCCGCACGAGCTGTCCGGCGGGCAGCGCCAGCGCGTGATGATGGCGATGGCGCTGGCCTGCGACCCCCGCCTGGTGATCGCGGACGAGCCGACCACGGCGCTCGACGTGGTGGTGCAGCAGCAGGTGCTGGAACGGCTGTCCGCGCTGGTCACCGACCGCGGGATCGGGCTGGTGCTGATCTCCCACGACCTGTCCGTGCTCGCCGCGACCTGCGAACGGGTGGCGGTCATGCAGCACGGCGAGATCGTCGAGGACGGGCCGGCGACACAGGTGCTGCGCGCGCCGAAGCATCCGCACGCCCGGGCGCTGGCAGCTGCGTTCCCGGTGATCGGGGACCCGGTATGGCGGCACGTCGAACCGGCCACTCCGGAACCCGCCCCGGTGCTCGCGGCCGAGCGGGTGCGCGTCACGTTCGCCCAGCGCGGCGGCGGTGTGGTGCGGGCCGTCGACGAGGTTTCGCTGCAGGTGCGGCCGCGGGAGATCCTGGCGCTGGTCGGCCAGTCCGGCTCGGGCAAGACCACGCTCGCCCGCTGCCTGCTCGGACTGCAGCGACCGAGCGCCGGCGTCGTGACGTTCGGCGGGCGACCGCTCCCCCGCTCGGCCCGCGGACTGCGCGCGCACCGCCGGCAGGTGCAGCTGGTGCTCCAGGACCCGACGGGTGCGCTGAACCCGCGGCACAGCGTCTACGAGGCGGTCGCGGAAGGCCCGCGGGTGCACCGGCTGGCCGCCGACGAGCGCGCGATCGTCACCACGGCGCTGGAGCAGGCCGAGCTGCGCCCCGCCGACCGGTTCGCCGCGCGCCTGCCCGGCGAGCTGTCCGGCGGGCAGCGGCAGCGCGTGGTGATCGCCGGCGCGCTCGCGCTGGGACCCACCTTCCTCGTGGCGGACGAGCCCGTCGCGTCGCTGGACGCGTCGGTGCGCGGCGAGATCCTCGCGCTGCTGCTGCGGCTGCGCACCGAGCTGGGCCTGGGGGCGCTCGTGATCACGCACGACCTCGGCCTCGCGTGGACGATCGCCGACCGCGTCGCCGTCATGTACCAGGGCCGGATCGTCGAGGAGGGGCCGACCGAGCAGGTGCTCACCGATCCGCAGCACGAGTACACGAAGGTGCTGCTGGCGGCGCTACCAGCGCAGTAGGCGGGCGTCGGCGTCCAGCGTCATGGTGGCGCCGAGCGGGATCGTTCGCTGGTCGGCGCAGTGGCCGAACCCGAACTCCGTCACGAACGGGACGCCGAGCGGGCCGAGCCGGTCCACGAGCACGTCGTGCACCTGCTGCGGGTCGCCGCAGCGGTACCACGAGCCGCACACGATCCCGGCCGCCCGGTCGAACCAGCCGGCCCGCAGCAACTGGGTGAGCAGCCCGTCGATGCGGTAGGGCAGCTCGGTGATGTCCTCGAGCAGCACGATCGCCCCGTCGGGCGGCGGTGGCGTGGTGGGCGCCCCCAGCCCGGCGGCCAAGAGGCTCAACGTGCCGCCGACCGTCACCCCGGTCACCCGGCCGCCGCGCACGGTCTCCGCCGCCGGGCCGGCCGCGATGTCGGTGGGCGGGTCGAACAGCGCCGCCCGCAGGTGCTCCTGCGCCACCGGGTGGCGGACGAAGCCCTCGCTCGCGATCAGCGGCGCGAACAGCGTGACCAGGTCGCACAGCGGTCCGAGCTCGGTGTGCAGTGCGGTGATGTCGCTGGACCCGGCGAACACCTTCGGCGGCGCTGCGGCGAGCGCGGGCCGGTCCAGCAGGTCGAGCATGCGCAGGACCCCGTAGCCGCCGCGCACGCAGAGCACCGCGGCCACATCCGGATCGCACCACGCCTGCTGCAGGTGCTTGGCCCGGGCGACGTCGTCGTCGACGAGGTAGGGCAGGCGCGGGTGCCGGCCCGGCACGAGCGTCTCGACGTCGAGGCCCCAGCCGCGGAGCACGGCGGTCCCCTCGTCGAGGAGATCGAGCGGTGGCGGGCCGGCCGGGGCCACGAGCACGACCCGGTCCCCGGCCCGCAGCCTGGGCGGCAGCCGCCTCATGTCCGCAGCTCCGGCGGTTCGGCGCCGGGGACGGCCAGGCCCAGCACGTCGGCGTAGAAGCCCAGTTCGGCGGTCAGGGTCGCGATGATCGTCTCCGCTCGGCGGAAGCCGTGCTGCTCGCCCTCGAAGGCCAGGTAGGCGTGCGGGATGCCGCTTCCGGCGAGTTCCGCGACGAACCGGTCGGCCTGCACGGACGGGCAGATCCGGTCGTCGAGGCCCTGGAGCAGCAGGATCGGCGCGGTGAGCCGGCGCGGATGGCTCGACGGCGAGCGCTCCCGGTAGCGCTGCTCGGTCTCGGGCAGCGGCCCGACCAGGCTCGTCAGGTACTGCGACTCGAAGTCGTGCGTCTCCCCCGTCGCCCAGCCGAGCAGGTCCAGGATCGGGTAGCGGGAGGTGCCGCAGGCGTAGACGGGTCGGCCGCCGTCCGGCGGCAGCGCGGCCAGCGACGCGGCCGTGGTCCACCCGCCGGCCGACCCGCCGCGCACGACCAGCCGGTCCCGGTCCGCCTGGCCCTGCTCCGCCAGCTCCAGCGCGACCGCGGCGCAGTCGTCGACGTCGACGACACCCCATTGCTCCCGGAGCCGGTTGCGCCAGGCCCGCCCGTGCCCGGTGGAGCCGCCGTAGTCGGGGGCGACGACGGCGAAGCCGCGGCTGGTGAAGTACGCGATGTCGAGGTCGGGCAGCGCGACGTTGCGGCTGGTCGGACCGCCGTGGACGTGCACGAGCAGCGGCGGCGCCGCACCGGCCGGTCCGGTGCACTCGGGCGAGGTGGGCGGGAACCACACGACCGGCACGCCGGCCACGGTGCGATGCTCGGGGCGCGGCAGCCACGCCGGGTCGGGCAGCTCGGCCGCGCTGGTCAGCCAGTCGACGGCTCCGGTGCCGAGATCGACGCGCACGACCGCGTCGCTGCGGGTGGCGCTGCCGGCCACGCCGTGGACCAGGTCGCCGTCGACGGCCAGCGTGGACGACCACTCGACGACCTCCTCCGCGAGCGCGACGTCGGTGACGGTGCCGGTCTGCTCGTCGAGCAGGCACAGCTGCCCGGCGGCGAGCACGCCGTGCCGGCCGCGACCCAGCGGGGCGCACCACTGCGCGCCGACCTTCCACATCGCGTCGCCCAGGTCCCGCTCCACGGGGGCCAGGTTGCGCGGCGCATCCCCGTCGAGCGGCACCCGGTGCAGGTTCCACCAGCCGCCGGGATCGGTGAGCGCGAGCAGGCCCTGCCCGTCCCACACCACCTGGACGACGGCCTCGTCCGGCCCGCCGGCGACGACGCGGTGCGGGCCGAACCCGTCACCCGTGATCTCGGCGACGCACAGCTGCGTGCCGTCCCACGGCATCGACGGGTGGTCCCACCCGATCCACGCGGCGTGCCGCCCGTCCGGGCTGGGGACGGGCACCGTGAGGAAGTGGTGGGACGCCGGCCCGAGCGGACGCGGACCGCTGCCGTCGAGGGGGACGGCCACGAGGTCGCGGCGGATGTCGGTGGGCCGTTCGCCGATGACGGTCTCGCGGACCGCCCACACCTCGCCGGCGCCGGCCGCCGGACCCAGCGCGTAGCGCAGGCCGTGCTCACGCTCCGGCGACGGGGTGAGCGGCCGCACCGTCTCCCCGTCGACGACGTGGATGCGCTGGTCGGACCACGCGGTGAACACCAGCGCGCCGTCGACCACGGTGTAGGGCGTGGCGCCGTACTCGTGGTGGCGGTTGCGCGCGTTCCAGGGCGCGGGCAGCGCCTCGACGGGCGCTGCGGCGCCGTCGTCGAGCCGCCGCACGGTGACCCGGCCCCCGTCCGCGGGCTGTGCCTGCGTCCACCAGGTGGCCGCGCCGTGCCGCTGGACGGAACTGACGGCGCCCCCGTGGCGGGCGACGGCGTCGGCCCCGATCGGCGAGGGCCAGGTGCCGTACGGCAGCTCGCGGGTCACGCCGCGGCGAGCTGCTCGCGCAACCGCTTGAGCCCGTCGAACGTGTAGCGCTTCACCGAGCCGGTGGACAACTGCAGGGCCTCGGCCGCCTCGGCCACCGACATCTGCCACTGCACCCGCATCACCACGCACTCCCGCTCGCGCGGGGAGAGCGTGGCCAGCGCCGCCTTGAGCGCCATCGCGTCGGCGACCTGGTGCGAGATGTCGGGCCGGTCGTCGGGGAGCTCGGCACGCGACCGCTCGTCGTCCTCGGCCCCGCCGTCGATCGACGTGAGGTTCTGCCGCTCCGGGATCACCGTGCGCAGCTCGCGGTTGATCTCGTTGCACACCGTGGTGAGCAGGTACGCGCTCAGGTTGGTGATCTCGGGCAGGTCCTGGCGGTGCCGCCGCAGGATCTTCTCGAAGGCCCGCTGCACCACGTCCTCGGCGCGGGAGTGGTCGCCCACCTTCCGCGCCGCGTAGCGGACCAGCATCGGCAGGCGGTCGCGGTAGGCCTGCGCGAAGCGCCGCTCGAACTCGTCGACCTGCGCACGGGAGACCCGCCGGATGCCCGCCCGCCCGCGCGGGACCAGCCCGAGGACGACGCCCTCGCCCAACGCGGCCGCGCCGCGCAGGGCGGCGCCGATGTCCGGGAATGCGGAGAGGTCGTCCAGGTCGTCATCAACTGTGTCGATCATCGTTCCCCCCTGTCCCGGACATTATCCACCAGGATGGACGCATGACCGACCGAAGGATCTCCGATCTCGACGTGGCGGCCAAGGCCGCGCTCTGCTCCGGCGCCGACCTCTGGCACACCGTGGCCCTGCCGGAGCACGGCATCCCGGCGATCGCCGTCGCCGACGGCCCGCACGGCCTGCGCCGCACCGTCGACTCGTCGGACGCGTTCGAGTCGGCCCCGGCCACGTGCTTCCCGACGGCCGCCGCGCTGGGCTCCACGTGGGATCCCGAGCTGGTCCGCGAGGTCGGCGCGGCCATCGCGCAGGAGGCACTCGCACAGGGCGTGGCGGTCGTGCTCGGTCCCGGCGTCAACATCAAGCGGTCGCCGCTGTGCGGGCGCAACTTCGAGTACCTCTCCGAGGACCCGCTGCACGCCGGCCGGCTCGCCGCAGCCCTGGTCGACGGGCTGCAGGGCTCCGGGGTCGGGGCGTCGCTGAAGCACTTCGCCGCGAACAACCAGGAGACCGACCGGCACCGGGTCAGCGCCGAGGTGGACGAGCGGACGCTGCGGGAGATCTACCTGCCGGCGTTCGAGCACGTCGTGACGACGGCCCGGCCGTGGACCGTGATGTGCGCCTACAACCGCGTCAACGGCACCTACGCCTCCGAGCACCACGAGCTGCTCACCGAGATCCTGCGCGACGAGTGGGGCTTCGACGGCGTCGTGGTGTCGGACTGGGGTGCCGTGCACGACCGGGTCGCCGCGCTGCGCGCCGGGCTTGACCTGGAGATGCCGCCCAACCGCGGGGTGAGCGACGCGGCCGTCGTCGCGGCGGTGGCCGACGGCACGCTCGACGAGGCCGTGCTCGACCAGGCGGTCGCACGCGTGCTCACGCTCGTCGACCGGGCCGCCGCAGCACCGCCCGCGCCCGTCATCGACGAGGACGCCCAGCACGCGCTGGCCCGCCGGGTCGCCGCCGACGGCATCGTCCTGCTGCGCAACGACGACGTCCTGCCCCTGACCGACCGGCCGGGCCTGCGCGTCGGCGTCGTCGGCCCGTTCGCCACCCAGCCGCGCTACCAGGGCGTCGGCAGCTCGAAGGTGAACCCGACCAAGGTGGACGTGCCGCTGGACGAGCTGGTGGCGGCGCTCCCGCAGGCAACGGTCCGGCACGCGGCCGGGTGCCCGGCCGACGGCGAACCCGACGCCGAGCTGGTTGCGGCGGCCGTTGCGGTGGCCGCCGACTCCGACGTCGTCGTCGCGTACCTGGGCCTGCCGGACACCGCAGAGGCGGAGGGCTACGACCGCACCCACATCGACCTGCCCGCTGCGCAGCCGGCGCTGCTGGCCGCGATCGCCGCGGCCGCCCCGGACGTGCCGGTGGTCGCCGTGCTGGCCAACGGCTCGGCCGTGCGCACCGGCCCGTGGGAGCAGCACGTCGCGGCGATCGTCGAGTGCTGGCTTGGCGGCCAGGCCGGCGGCGGCGCCGTGGCCGACGTCCTGACCGGCGCCGTCGACCCGTCCGGACGGTTGGCCGAGACGATCCCGCTGCGCCTCGAGGACGTGCCGTCCACCCCGATGTTCCCCGGCGAGGAGGGGCGGGTGCGCTACGGGGAGGGCGTGCTGGTGGGCTACCGCGGCTTCGACGCCGCCGACCGGGAGGTCGGCTACCCGTTCGGGCACGGCCTGTCGTACACGACGTTCGCGTACTCCGACCTGGCCGTGACGCCCGACGGCGACGGCGTGCGGGTCGCGGTGACCATCGCGAACACCGGTGCGCGGGCCGGCCGCGAGGTCGTGCAGGTCTACGTCGGGTCCACCTCGGCCGTGGTCGTGCGGCCGCCGCGGGAGCTGCGGGACTTCGCCAAGATCGCGCTCGCGCCCGGAGAGTCGCGCCGCGTCGAGTTCCGGCTCGGCCCGCGGGCGTTCGCGCACTGGTCGGTGTCGCAGCACCGGTGGGTCGTCGAGCCGGGCACCGCGGTGATCGCGGTCGGCCCGTCGTCGCGTGACCTGCCGCTGCAGACGTCGGTGGCCGTGCCGGGCGCGACTCCCCTGCGGGTGCCGCTCGGCGGGTCGGCGACGCTGCGCGAGTGGATGGCCGACCCCGCCGGCGTGGCGGCGCTGCGCCGGTTCCTCGTCGACCGGGTCGGCTCCGACGCGATCCTCGACGACGGGCGGATCAGCTACGGGCTCGGCGGCTTCCCGATCTCGGCACTGGCTGCGTTCCTCGGTCTGGGCGTCCCGGCGGCCGAGTTCGACAAACTTGCTCTCGACATCTAATGATTCGATGTCTATCATTCTGGCATGACCATCGAGCTGAACCACACGATCGTCCACACGCACGACCAGGACGCCTCCGCCGCGTTCCTGGCGTCCATCCTCGGCGTCGAGGTCGGCGGGCGCACCGGTCCGTTCGTCCCGATCTCGCTGACCAACGGGGTCACCCTCGACTACATGCACGTCGACGGGCCCGTCACCAGCCAGCACTACGCGTTCCTCGTCGACGACACGACCTTCGACGCGGCGTTCGCGCGCATCACCGCCTCCGGCATCACGTACTGGGCCGATCCCGGCCACCGCGAGCCCGGCCGGCTCAACAGCATGCACGGCGGACGCGGCTGCTACTTCCTCGATCCCGACGGCCACAACATGGAGCTGCTGACCAGGGCGTGAACCTCAGATGTTCGTCAATTCCATGGACCCGTGACCGGCCGTCTCCCTACCGTCCGTGTCGAGCAGCACACCCGGAGGAGCCGACGATGGCCGGAGAGACCGACGCCCACCATCCGCTGACCGCCCGCGACCGCGCGATCCTCGCCGCCGTCGCCGCGGGCGGGGCCGAACTGGTGTGGGGCAGCGAGCCCGACCTCTACCTCGACGGGCGCTGCTGCAGCGACCAGGCCGCCGTCCACCGGCTCGTGCGTCGCGGCCTGATCGCCCCGGCCACCGCGTGCGCGGTCGGTCACCGGGTCGCCGCGACGGTCACCGCCGCCGGCCAGTCACAGCTCGCCGGGGTCCTCGCCTCGGCCTGAGTGTCGAGAGGCCGATACCCCGCGGTATGCACACGGGTCGGGCGGGGGTCAATGCCGCCGACCGCACCCCGGCGGACGGTCGGCGGTCGTCGACCGACCGACACGCCGCGTACTCGGCCCTTCACAGAATGAGACGAGCCGCTCGGCTCTGGATCTGCTGCGCACCGCGGTCAGAAGAGCACAGTGGGTGATCAGCACCCCAGCAGCTCACTCCACCGAGGACTTCCGTGGCAATCAGCATGCCGTTCCGCGACGCCGTGACCACGGCCCGTTACGAGGCTGCGCTCACCGTCACCCAACCCCTCCGCGTCGTCCAGCGCGGCCGGCACAGCAGGCGGGCCCTGGCCCGACAGGCGGGCCGCCGCGGTGACGGGCGCCGGCTGCCGACCCTCGACGGGCTGCGCGGCGTGGCGGCCCTGGTCGTGCTGGTCCACCACGCGTTCCTGTCCCAGCCTGCCCTCGCCGCGCCCTACCTCGACCCGCGCACCGCCGACGACGGCGGCGTCGTGTGGTGGCTGACCTGGACGCCGCTGCACCTCGTCTGGGCCGGCACCGAAGCCGTCTTCGTGTTCTTCGTGCTCAGCGGGCTGGTGCTCACGCTGCCGGCGATGACCGGCCGGCTGCGGCTGCGCGCCTACTACGCCGCCCGGCTGCTGCGGCTCTACCCGCCGGTGTGGGCGGCGGTGGCGCTCGCCGTGGGCGTCGCGCTGCTCGTGCCGCGGGTGTGGCCGGAGGGTGCGAGCTGGTGGATGGTCGCCATGAACCAGCCGGTCACGCCACGTGGCGTGGCCGCCGACCTGACGCTGCTCGTGGCGCCCGGCGCGGTCAACCACGTGCTGTGGTCGCTGCAGTGGGAGATGGTGTTCTCCCTGCTCCTGCCGGTGTTCGTGGTGGTCGCCGTGAGCCGCCGGGTGGCGTGGTCGCACAAGATCGCCGCAGCGCTCGCCGCCGTCGGTGCCGCCGCCGTGTTCGACAGCGTCGCGGTCTCGGCGCTGGCCATGTTCCTGCTCGGATCCCTGCTGGCCTCCGGGCGCGCGCACGTCGACTACGCCGCGGCGGTGATCGAGGGGCAGCGCCGGCCGACGCTGTGCTGGGCACTCGTCGGCCTGCTGGCCGCGGTGCTGCTCTCGGCGTACTGGCTGGTCAACGCCCCGGGCTGGGACCTGCCCGCCGACCACCCGCTCGTTGCGCTGACCCGCGCCCTCCAGGCGCTCGGCGCGTGCCTCGTCGTCGCGATCGCGTGGTACTGCCCCGGCGCCCGGCGGGTGCTCTCCTCCCGCGTCGCCCAGTGGCTCGGCGCGCGGTCGTTCAGCCTCTACCTGGTGCATCTGCCGCTGGTCAGTGCCACCGTGCTGCTGCTCGGTGGCACACCGCCGCTGTGGGCGGTGCTGCTCATCTCGGTGCCCGCGGCGCTGCTCGCCACGGCGCTCTTCCACCGCGTGATCGAGCAGCCGAGCCACCGGCTCGCCAGGCGCGCGGCTGCGCGCCTGGCGGCCGGACCCGTCCGGGCCGGGTCGATCACCCGCTGAGCCTGCTCAGCCCTTCACGCAGACGAGCGTGCGCAGCCGCGCCACCACGTCCACGAGATCGGTCTGCTGCGCCATCACCGACTCCAGGTCCTTGTAGGAGCCGGGGATCTCGTCCAGCACACCCGCGTCCTTGCGGCACTCGACGCCCTCGGTCTGGGCCTGCAGGTCGGCGACGCTGAACGTGCGCTTCGCCGCCGACCGCGACATCCTCCGGCCCGCGCCGTGGCTCGCGGAGCGGTACGCCGCCTCGTGGCCGCGGCCCCGCACGATGTACGAGCCGGTGCCCATCGACCCCGGGATGATGCCGAGCCGCCCGTCGGCGGTGGAGATCGCGCCCTTGCGGGTGACGATCAGCTCCAGGCCGTCGTAGGTCTCCTCCGACACGTAGTTGTGGTGGCAGGAGATCTCCTCGCCGAAGCGCACCGGACGGCCCATCGCGCGGGTGAAGGCGGCCTTGACCAGCGCCATCATCACCGTGCGGTTGAGCCGCGCGTACTCCTGCGCCCAGTACAGGTCGGAGCGGTACGCGGCCATCTCCGGCGTGCCGGACAGGAACACCGCGAGGTCGCGATCGGGCAGGTCCTGGTTGTGCGCCAGCGCCTGGGCCGCTGCGATGTGCTGCTCGGCGAGCACCTTGCCGATGTTGCGCGAGCCGGAGTGCAGCATCAGCCACACGCGGTCGTCGGCGTCCGTGCACACCTCGACGAAGTGGTTCCCGCCGCCCAGCGAGCCCACCTGCTGGTGCGCGCGGGTGCGCAGCTTGTCGGCCGTCGTCCACGACATGTCCTCCTGGACGGCGTGGAGCTCGTCGAACCGCGCCCAGAACGCGTCCCAGCCGTAGGTGTGCTGCAGCCCGACCCGGCGCAGGTCGGCGCCGTGCTGGTGCAGGTCGCGGCCGACGGGCACGTCCTCCTCGATCGCCGTGCGGATGCCGCGCAGCGAGTCGGGCAGGTCGGACGCGGTGAGCTCGACGGGCACGGCCGACATGCCGCAGCCGATGTCGACGCCCACGGCCGCGGGCGAGACGGCGTCCCGCATCGCGATCACGGAGCCGACCGTGGCGCCCTTCCCGTAGTGCACGTCGGGCATGACGGCCACGCCGTGCGTCCAGGGCAGGCCGGCGACGTTGCGGAGCTGGCGCAGGGCCTGGTCCTCGACGGACGCGGGGTCGGCCCACATGCGGACCGGGGCGCGGGTGCCGGGCAGGATCTCCATGGGCCGATGATCGCGCAGGCGGCGCGCAGCGTCGCGGCATTTGCACGGCCCGCACACGCACGGGGAGGACCGTAGAGTTGGCCGAGCAGCCCAGCACCCTTCCGGCGCTCCTGAGGCCGTGGAAGCGCCCGATGAGCGGCCGCGACCCGCAGGAGCAGTCCCGCGCCTCCACCCCGTTGGAGCTGCTGTTCGACCTGTGCTTCGTGGTCGCCATCGCGCAGGCCGCGGTCCAGCTCGCGCACGGCATCGAGGAGGACCACACCGGGCCCGCGCTGCTCTCCTTCGCGATGATCTTCTTCGCGATCTGGTGGGCGTGGATGAACTTCACGTGGTTCGCCTCGGCCTACGACACCGACGACGTGCCGTACCGGGTCCTGACGCTGGTGCAGATGGCCGGCGCGCTGGTGCTGGCCGCCGGGGTCGAGGCCGCGACCACCCGCGTCGACTTCACCGCGGTGACGATCGGCTACGCGATCATGCGGGTGCCGATGGTGCTGCAGTGGCTGCGCGCGGCCCGCGAGCACCCGGATGGACGCGCGTGCGCCCTGCGGTACGCCGGCGCGCTCGCCGTCGTGCAGGCCCTGTGGTTGCTGCGGCTGCTGCTGCCCGCGCCGTGGGGGTTGATCGGCTTCCCCGTGCTCGTGCTGGCCGAGCTCGCCGTGCCGGTGTGGGCGGAGTCCGGCGGCCGGGCCACGCGCTGGCACCCCGAGCACATCGCGGAGCGGTACGGCCTGCTGACGCTCATCGTGCTCGGCGAGTGCATCCTCGGCACCACGGTCGCCATCCGCGGCAGCCTGGACGCGGCCGGGCTCACCCTCGACCTGCTGATGCTCATCGTCGGCGGCCTACTGCTCGTGTTCGGGTTGTGGTGGACGTACTTCGTGGGCGGCGACGAGCACGGCCTCACCAGCATGCGCGTGGCCCTGATCTGGGGCTACGGGCACTACCTGGTCTTCGCCTCGATCGCCGCGCTGGGGGCGGGGCTCGAGGTCGCCGTGCTGGTGAGCGAGCACGTCGCGCACGTGTCCGCCATCGTGTCGGGGCTCGCGGTGGCTGCGCCGGTCGCGGTGTTCCTGATCGTGATCAGCCAGCTCCGCCGCCTGTCGTGGCCGGCCGGCGCCGAGAACAACCTCGTCGTCGCCGTGCTGGTGGTGCTGATCGTCGGTGCCGGGGCGCTGGCCGGGGTGCTCGGGATCGGGCTGTCCGTGCTGTTGCAGGGCGTGGCGCTGATGTCCGGCCTGACGGTCTGGCTGGTGCTGGCGGCGCGGCGGGCGAAGGCCGTCAGGGCACCGGGGTGACGGCGCGGCCCCGCTCGAACCAGGAGATGAGGTTGTCCACCACCAGCTGGCCCATCGCGCGGCGCGTGGCGACGCTGGCCGAGCCGACGTGCGGCAGCAGGACCGCGGTCTCGATGTCGACGAGCTCCTGCGGGACCCGCGGCTCGTCCTCGTAGACGTCGAGGCCGGCGGCGGCGATCGTGCCGTCCTGCAGCGCCGTGATCAGCGCGTCCGTGTCGACGACGGAGCCCCGCCCGATGTTGATCACGATGCCGTCCGGGCCGAGTGCGGCGAGCACCGCCGCGTCGACGATGTGGTGGGTGGCCGCGCCACCGGGGACCACGATCATCAGCGTGTCGACGGCGGCGGCCAGATCGAGCAGTGACGGGTGGTAGGCGTACGGGACGTCGTCGCGCTGGTTGCGGTTGTGGTAGGCGATCGCCAGCCCGAACGGTTCGGCGCGCTTCGCGATCTCCAACCCGATCCTGCCGAGACCCAGGATGCCCAGCCGGCGGCCGGAGACGGTGCGGGGGGTGAGCCGGTAGGGGCCTTCGGCCGCCCAACGGCCGGCCCGCAGCCAGCGCTCGGCCGCGCCGAGCTCGCGCACGGTCATCAGCAGCAGCGCGAGCGCGGTGTCGGCCACCTCGGCGTCGAGGACGTCGGGAGTGTTGGTGACGACGACGCCGCGCGCCCGGGTGGCCTCGGTGTCGACGCTGTCGTAGCCGACCCCGAAGTGCGCCACGATCTGCAGCTTCGGCAGCTGGTCGAGCAGCGCGTCGTCGACGGGGAGCTGCCCGTTGGTGGCGACGCCGACGACGTCGCCACCGCGCTCCCGCAGCAGCGCGGCCGGGTCGTCGGCCTCCCACAGCCGGAGCAGGTCGAACCGCGCCTCGCAGGCCTCGACGACCGACGGGAGCATGCGGGCGAGCATCAGCACGACGGGAGCCACGGCTTCACCCTACGGTGCAGCCCGCACGCGCGAGCCCCTGCCAGCGGTGGTGCCGGTAGCGGTAGATCAGCCTCGCGAACCCGGCAACGACCGGCGTCAGCGGTCCGGCGTCGATCTCCACGGTGTCGCTGTACCGGCAGTGTCGCCGGCCGGTTCGACGTGCAGCGTGTGCCGCCAGGACCGCAGCACGCCGCCGTGCTCCTGGGTGCGGACCGTGCGGGTGTCCGGGTCGAGTCCGACGACCTCGATGGTGTGCCGGTGCAGCGGCAGCACGTGGAACAGCAGGATCCACCCCGTGCCCCGCTCCCCCGGCTGGAACGGCTCGGTGCGGCCCGCGGCGGCGGGGACACCGAGCAGTCCCCGGCAGACGTACGCGAACGTGGCGGGGCGCTGCATCGCCTCCCACACGCGATCGGCGGAGGTGGGCAGCTCGGACTCGACGTGCACGGTGACGGCCATGCCATGATCCTGAGCGATGGCTCGCGTCCGCGGTACCCGCGTTCCGGAGGTCGTCCGGTGAGGCCCGTCCGCACGCCGCCTGCAACCCCGCGAGCAGCCACGACAGGAGCGGGCCGCCCGTACCCGGGAGTGGATCCTGCAGGCGGCTGCTCAGGTCTCGCCGAGCACGGGTACGCCGCGGGAACCACGAACCGCATCGCCGAGCGCACCGGGGGGTCGCCGCCGATCCGATGGATCCGCAGGTGGTCGAGGACCAGCTGCCGCGATGCTGCTGGCTTGGAGGGCCCTCTTACCTGACCTGACCGGCGATGCGGGCGTCGCGCGGGTGGCGCGGCTGCGGGAGGCGCTCGATCGGCCGCGGGAGCTGCGCGGGGATGGTCGGCACCCGTTCCTCGGCCGCGGCGCGGGCGCGGGACGCGTCGGCGCCGGCGATCATGTGCCCGGCCACCCACTGGTACAGCGCGATCCAGGACGAGCTCATCGAACCGGAGAAGGAAGGCCCCGCGACCTCCCGCACCGCCCGGGTCAGCGCGTGCCCGATGTAGCCGTACTGCCAGTTCTCGACGCCGTAGCGCACGGCGTGCGTGCGGCCGAGGTCGCGCAGCGTCTGCTCGAGCACGTCCAGGTCCGGCTCGTCGAGCGCGGCGATCGCGCCGACCAGGGTCTCGGTCATCTTGAACATCTGGCCGGACATGTCGGCGGGGAACGCCTCGCGCAGCCGCGGCTCCATGGCGAAGAGCTCCTTGTAGAAGCGCTCCGCCAGCTCCACCGGGCGCTCGGCCACGGCCTGCAGCGAGAGGCGGACCGCGGCGATGGCCTCCGGGGCGGGCCGCGTCGGCGGTAGCCCGTTCACCGGTGATGCCACCGAACGGAGTACTGCGCGTGCACTGCGGACACAGGATGCCAATCGTCGGGTGTGCGGGTCACTCGAACGTATCGGGCGACCTCGACGACACGCATCACTTCGCCGCCGACACGCCGTCTCCTGGCGGTGGGCGGTGGCTGTCCGTCACGGAGCGTGCCTGACGTGGACGGGTGGGGTGCCGCCGTGACGGGCAGCAGCGCAGGACGGCCGGTGCGGTCTCCACCAGGTGGTCGAGACCGCCGGATCGAGATCGTCGGGAAGGAGCGTCTGCGCAGGTGGATGCCCGTTGGAGAGTGTCGTCGGCCAGTGGTGCAGCACTGGCCGACACGCTGATCCGTTCCGTTCGGACGGTCCGCACGCCGCCTCCCGGCTCACCCCCGCGACCGTCGGCCGATGGAAACGCACCGATGACCGATCCGCTGGTCGTGATCTCTCCGTGATCCGACGCGACGGCAGTCCAGATTTGTCACGCTGCGTGCCGCTAGGCCGTTCAGAGCAGCGTGAGCTCGGGGTTCTCCCGCCACAGACGCGTGGCGTCGACCGCGTCGGCGGGGTCGGTGCGGGCGACGGTGCGCTCGGCCACGCTGACGTACTCGCGGGTGCGCGAGCGGGCGTTGCGCAGCCGAACGACGTTGGGGAACCGGCCGACCGCCTTGAGGTCACCGACCCCGGTGAGGAACACCAGCTGGATGCCGTTGGCCGCCGCGACCTTCCGCTGCAGGTCGAGGAACACCACGTAGTTGGCCTTGCCGAGCGGGTTGTCCAAAGGCAGCGCCCCCAGGCCGGGGAGGTCGCGGCCGCGGCCCGTCGCCCGCAGCTTCGCGACCATCGTGAACAGGAGCAGCGAGATCGTCACCTTCTCCCCGCCCGACCACTTGCGCATCCGCTCCACCGACACCCGCTCGACGGCGAACGTGGTGGACGGCTTGAGCACCTTGGCCTTCCAGTTGCCCTCGCCGACGACGGCGCTCGTGGCCTGCCAGAGCAGCTCGTGCCCACGCGGCACCGGGGTGCCGCGTACGGCCAGCGAGTCGACCAGCCGGGCACACCGCTCGCGCAGCACCGCGTCGGCCGTCTCGACGGCGGCCCGCGGTCCGACCTCGAGGAACCGGCGGCCGGCCCAGTCGCCCAGCGTGTCGGGCAGCTCCGACAGCGCCTGCGCCCGGTTCAGCGCCTTCAACGCCTGCCGCACCATGCCGACCATCGCCGTGACGACGACGCCCTTGTGCTCCTCCAGCTCGCCGAGGCGCTCGCGCAGCTGGGCCGCGAACAGCTCCAGGTCGCCGGCCAGCCGTTCGGCGTCGGGCAGGAGGTCGTCGAGCAGGTCGCGGGTCACGTCGTCGGTGCGGAAGCGGTCCCGCACGGCGGGCTTCACCGAGCTGAACCGGTCGTCGGACGCCCACAGGGCGAGCTTCTGACCCTGCAGCTCCACGGCCCGGCGCGCCCGGCGGGCCTCCGCCCCGGCGCGGTCCCACGCCTCCCGCGCGGCCTTCACGGCGGTCCGGGCATCGTCGAGCGACCCCGTGAACGGCGCGACCTCGGCAGGAGCGTCGGTGTCGCCCTCCTCCCCCGGGAGGCTGAGCAGCGCGGCGATGTCCCGTAGCCCGGACGCGCGCTGGTGGGCTGCCGTCAGCTCCGCGGCGGCGCTCGCGGCGGCGGCGCGCGCCCGTTCGGCGTCCTGCCGGTGGCCGATGGCCCGGCCCTCGGCCGCAGCTGCCTCGGCGAGAACGGTCTCCTGGTCGCGGGCCTCGACCTGCTCGGTCCCGTCGACGGTCCCGCCGAGCTGCTCCAGCTCGGCGCGGGCGGCCCGCATCTCGGCCCGCGCGTCCGCCGCGACGGCGACGGCGGCGTCGTGGGCGTCGGCGGCGCGCGCAGTGGCGGCCGACTGCGCGTCGACGTCAGAGCCGTCCGGCGAGTCCACCAGCGCGACGGCGGCGGTGACGTCCGCCGGGGGCAGTGCCGCCACCTGGTCGCGGGCGCGGGCAGCGGCGTGCCGGGCCTCCTCCAGCGCCGAGGCCAGCGCCGACTCCGCCACCTCCCGGCGGTAGGCGTGCTCGGCCGCCTCCCAGGCGGCGCGGGCGGCGTCGACGGGCAGCTCCGTGGTGGCCGCCGCGGCGATCCCGCCGAGCGCAGCACGGTCGTCGCGGCGGGCCTGCTGGGTGCGGGCCAACGCCTCGCCGTGCCGCTGCGCCGCCTCGGCGAGGGCCCGGTGCCGCGCCTCCGCGGCCGTCGCGTCCTCCAGCGCGCGGGCAGTGGCGGCCAGCGCGTCGGGCAACGTGGCCACCGCGGCCCGGTGCCCTGCGAGGTCCCGATCGGCCAGCGCGGTCAGCACCCCGGTGGCCGCGGCGGCGGTCCGGCGGACGTCCTCCGCCGCCGCCCGGGCCGCGTGCAGGTCACCGTCGCGGACGGCCAGCGCGTCCTCGGCCTCCGCGAGGTCGGCCGCGTCGCGGGCCAGCTCGGTCAGCCGCTCGTCCGCGACGGCCCGCTGCTCCGCGAGCCGGTCCAGGGTGCCCGGCGGGCATGCGGCGACGAGGTCACGCAGCCGTCGTTGCAGGTCGGTGTCGCGCTCCAGCGCGGCGGCCAGCGCGGCGTCCTGCTCGCTGCGGCCGGCGCGGGCCTGCTCCCGGGCCGCGATCTCCGCACCGGCGGCGGACCGGTCGGTGAGCGCGGGCGCCGGTGGCACGAGGAACCCTGCCGCCGCCGGCTCGTCCGCGGCCGCGGCGAGCTGGGCGGTCGTCCCCACCAGCACCGCCGACAGCGGTCGCAGCCCGGCCGCCTCCAGCGCGGCCTGGGCGGCGGGCAGGTCGTCCGCGTCGTGCACCAGCAGGCCCGACGCGAGTGCCGGCGCCGCGCGCAGCACGGCCGCGCGTGCCCCGGGCGGGACGGCGTCGGCGAGGTGGCGCCAGCCCGTCACCGCGCCGATCCCGGCCTGTTCCAGCACGTCGTGGGCGTGCGCGAGGTCCAGGCTGCCCGGGAGCAGCTGGGCCGCGGCCAGCGTGGCCAGCGCCCGCTCGTCCTCCGCGCCGTCGACGGCGAGCTCGACGCGTCGGCGCTGGGTGCGCGCGATCGCGTGCGCCAGGGCGTCGCCCAGGTCGCCGGCCTCCGCGACGGGGTCGACCAGCTCGCCGTCACCCAGCGCGCGCAGACGCTCGTCGGCGGCGAGCTCGGCGATCCGCGCGGACAGCTCCCGGTGGCGCGCGTCCAGATCCGCGCGTTCCCGCTCGACGACGGCCCGCTCGGTGAGCACCGCGGTGCCGCGCTCGCGCAGCTCCTGACGGTCACCGGCCAGCGCCTTCTGGGCGGCGTCCAGGTCGTCCAGGTCGGCCGTCGCCGCTGCGTCGGCGCCGCGGTGGCGCTCCAGCGCGTCCTCGACGGGTTCGCCGTCGCCCAGGTACCCGGCGGTGACGGCGGCGGCGAGATCGCGATCGAGCGCGGCCAGCGCCGTGCGCGCCGCCTCCAGGGCCGCCGCGAGCCGGGCCCGCTCCTCCCGGGCGTCCTCGGCGCGGCCGCGGGCGGCACGCTCTGCCTCCCGTTCGGCCTGCGCCTCGGCGCCTGCCTGGCCGACCTGCTCGTCCAGCTGCGCGATCGCGGCGTCCAGCGCGGCCGCGTAGTCGCTCGCCGCGGCGTCCCGGCGCCGGCGCAGCGGCTCCGCGTCCTCCGTGGCCGCGGCGAGCTGCACCTCGAGGTGCCGGATGCGCTGCTCCGCCGCGCGCTGGGCGTGCGCTGCGGGCACCGCACGCCAGGCGGCCAGCCGGCGGGCGGTCTCCTGCTCGACGCGCCCGTGCTCGGCCGCCGACTCCTGCGCGGCCATCCACCGCAGCCGGGCCGCGCTCCAGCGGAGCCGCTGCGCCGCCTGCCGCTCGCTGTCCTCGGCCGCGACGTGCCCGGCCACGTCCTCCTCGTGCACCGCCACGGCCTCCTGCGCGGCGGCCGCTGCGGCGTCGGCCAGGTCCGCGCCGGCGGCGAGACCGGCGAGCAGCTCCCGCACCCGCCCCGTCTCGACCTCGAGCGCGGTAGCGGCGGCGGTGTCGGCCGCCCCGGCTGCGACGAGCTCGCGCAACCGCGGGCCGGCCTCGTCCGCGAAGGCCAGGTCGGCCAGCAGGCCCGGCCGCTCGGCAAGGCCGGCGCGGACCCGTTCCAGGATCTCCGCGACCGCGCCCGGCACCTCGGGGTCGACGATCAGCTCCAGCAGGTACTCGACGAACTGGTCGGCGTTGCGGAACTGGAACTGGCCCTCGATGCCGCCCTCGGTGGCGTTCATCTGCAGGATCGGGGTGAAGATCTCCGGGTCGAGGCCCTGCGCGTCCAGCATGGCCCGCCAGCGGTCCATGCCGTCGGTGACGGCCGCGCCGCAGTGCGGGATCGCGTCCCAGGCCCGGACCGCCGCGACGAACTCGCGGAGCGGCGTCTGCTTGCCGTCCGCCGACTCGAACGGCAGCAGGTCCAGCTCCGCGCGTCCCTCCTGCGGGGCAAACAGGTACCAGCGCGAGGACAGGCGGTCGTGGTCGCGGGTCGGGTCGGCCGGCTGGCTGCGGTCGGCCCACTCGTACACCGCGCCGGTGACGAGGGTGCGCCCGTCCGGGCCCGACCACTCGACCACCACGTGCGCGGTGTCGGAGCCGAGCACGTAGTCCTCGAGGTGCTTGCCGGTGGCCGCGGTGGCGAGGAAGTCCCGGCGGTGCGGGCGGATGAGCGCGCACACCAGCGACAGCACCGTCGACTTCCCGCCGCCGTTGCGCAGCCACAGGATGGTGTCGAGCGGGGTGCCGGACTCGTCGGTGAAGTCGAGCGTGACGTCGAGGAACCGCGCCGCGGCCGGCCCGACGTGGTCGAGCCGGATGCGGCGGATCTGCCACATGACCGGGGTGCTCACGAGACCGTCTCCGCTGCCTCGCGGCGGACGGCACGCAATGCGTCGAGCGCCGCCGTCCCTGCACTGTCCGCCACCAGCAACCGGAAGTGGTCGGTGAGGTGGAACGTGTCCGGGCCGAGCGAGGTGGCCTCGCGTGCGGCGCCCTGCGCGACCAGCCAGGCGCAGACCTCCTCCACCGCGCGGAGGGTGCAGCCGCGGGCCCGGCGACCGGTGCTGGTCAGGACCAGCGCCGGCAGGTCGGCGTAGACCTCCGCGGCGGCGCGCGCCCGTTCCTCGACGTCGCCGAGATCGGCGGCGGCAACCGCGGTGCGCAGGAACTCCTCGATCGCCGTCACCTCGACCAGGCGGGTCTCCGGGTCGTCGAAGTCCACGTCGTTGGGGTACGCGTAGGCGGCGATCCCGACGAGCACCAGGCCGAAGACGAGCTTCTCCTGCTGGTCCATCGTGCGCAGGTCGCCGAGGCGGGTCGCGAACGGCCCGCCCGGCTCCGGGACGAGCACGATGCCCGCGCGTGGGGTGCCCAGCACCTCCAGGCCCAGGCCCTCGGCCATCGTGTCGACGACGTCCTTGAACCGCAGCTCGCCGCGGTAGCGGTCGAGAAGCCTGCGGTACTCGCTGCCCTCGACGGGGCGCACGCGCCGGGCCAGCCCGAACTGGATCAGCTCGGCGGCGGCGCGGACCTCGGTCAGGTCGGCGGCCACGGATGTCACGCAGTGTCCTCCTGAGCGTCCTCCTGCTGGAGAGCAGTCGTGCGGGTCAGCAGCAGATCAGGCCCGCGGAAGGCGCCGGCGCTGATCGTCGCCCCGGTCGGGACGGCGACCAGCCCGGCCGCGAGGAACCCGACGTCGGAGCCGTCCGCCTCCTCGTCGCCCGGATCGGGGGCGAACGCCCACAGCGCCGAGAGCGCCACCAGCTCGGCGACGTCGTCGGGCACCTCGGCGGTGAGCAGCTCCGACAGCGGGGCACCGTGATCCGCCCTGGCCAGCACCCCGCGGGCGGCCTCCACGACCTCCGGGGGATAGCCCTGGACGTCGTCGGTGTCGACGGGCACGTCGACCTCCTCCGGCGGCGCGTCCGGCTCCGGGGCGCGCGGCGCCGCCCACAGGCTCTCGACGAGGTCGTCGAAGCGGGCCAGCCGCGGCACCGTGACGCCGAGCGCCCGCTCGGCGAACCGCTCGGTCACCTCCAGCGCGGGCGCGACCGGCAGCTCGAGCGTCGGCGCCAGCACGTCGTCGGCGAGGTTGAGCATGCGCAGCCGGCGTCGGCGCGCGATCCGCTGCCGCACCTGCGCGGCCAGGAACACGTCCCGGGCCCCGACCAGCCGCTTCTCCAGGTCGAGGTGCACCTGCTTCGCGCGCGTCAGCAGGTCGACGATCTGCCCGGACACCGCGCGGACCTCCGCGGACACCTCGGAGTCGAGGCCGCCCTGCACGTGCTCCAGGAACCGGTCGTCCTCGGCGATGCGTTCCTCGACGTGCCGGCGGGCGCGGGTCAGGCGCTCCGGGAGGTCGGCCGTCCAGTCCGTCGACGTGACGTCGCGGCGGGTTGCGTCGAGCAGCTCGGCCAGCGTCGCGGACAGGCCGACGCTGGTGCGTTCGGCCTGCGCCGCGGTGCGGGCGGCCGCGTCGAACCGACGGTCCTCCAGCTGCCGCTGCAGCACATGCGCGAGCGCGCGGTCGGCGTCCTCGAGGTCGACGTCGAGCCCGTGCAGGAACAGGGTGATCGCCTGGTCGCTGGCCACCAGCACCGGGCCGAACTCGGTGTCGCGCAGCGACAGCAACCGGAAGCTGTACGGCTCCCAGCGCGCGGTGCCCGAGTCGGAGACGTCGGCGAACTGGTAGGTGAACCGGCGACCGTCGTGCGCGTCGTTGAGCAGGCCCTTCAGCACTGTCTGCGCGACCGCCGGCCACTCCGGCGGCGCCCCCGGGTGCATGCGGGCGGCCAGCCGGGCCAGCGCGTCGAGCACGTCGTCGAGCGTGGCCTCGCGGGCGAAACCCATCTGGCCCACGACCACGTCGACCGCGGCGAGGGCGAGCCTGCGCAGGTCGTAGCGCCCGTCGTCGACGCCGGGGATGCCGGCGTGCGCGGCGTTGCGCACCAGCCGCGAGATGGGGTCGGTGAGGACGAGCGACCGCCAGCGCGCACGGGCGCTGGCATCCGCGGCGGGCGACACGGTGGCCGTCACAGAGGCCTGCGCGGCCGCCCCGATCGATCCCGGCACCGGGCGAGCGTACGAGGCCGGGGTCGGCCCACCGGTCGGGGGATGCCGGTCAGCCCGCCGCCGGCAGCGCCGCGACCACCGCGAAGTGCCGCACCTCCGAGCCCCCGACCAGGTACCGCGCGTCCTCCGGGTACAGCACGGCGGCGTCGATGTCGTCGCCGGCGAAGGCGCGGATCGCGTCCTCGGACTCCCACAGCGACAGCGTCTGGAACTCGGTGCGCCCGTCCTCGTCGCGGCGCAGCAGCCAGGCGCCGCGGTTGCCGGCGGTGCGGCCGTAGGCGTCGAAGCCGGTGGCCCGGACGTACTCGGCGTACGTGTCGGCATCCGTGGTCCGCACGGCGCCCTGCCACACGCGCATGATCATCTCCGGCTCCCTTCCGCGGGTCGTCGGAGGATGGACCGGCGACGTGCGCCGAACTCATCGGTACTGCCGGCCGCGCGGAACGCCGGCAGCACCGCCGGCACCACCGCGACGGCCGCCACCGGGATCAGGTCGAGCGAGGTGAGCGTCGGCAGGAGGAACGCAGCGAGTGCCAGCGGGGCGCACCACCACGGCACGCGCCCCGCCCGTGCCGCGAGGACGAGCAGACCCACGATGCCGACCTGCGCCAGCGCCGGCCAGAACCCGTAGAAGAAGCTCGAGCCGGGAATCACGTCCCGGAGGTGGTTCGCGGCCAGAGCGCGGGCGGCCTTGTCCGGCGCGCCCCATCCGGCGAGCAGGTCGACGAGTGCCTGCCCGACGCCGGACAGCGCGCCCACGACCGACAACGCGACGAGGCCCCGGCCCAGCACGGACCGGTCCCCCACCAGACGGTGAAGCGCGACGGCGGACAGCGCCAGCGCGGGGAACGCCGCGAGGTAGAACACGTGGCTCACCGTCCACACCGCACTGACCGACCGGGTCGGGTCGGTCAACCGGACGACGCCGTAGCAGAACAGCAGCACAGGGGCGGTGAGCAGCGCGTATCGGGTCACGCGGAGAACGCTAGGGCGGGTCGGGCCCCGTCGGACCGGGGTTGTCCCCACGATTCACCGGGGTCGCATCCGGGTAAGACCCCGACATGAGCGACCAGCGCGACATCCTCGCGCAGATCCTGGACGACCACACCTGGTTCCGGCAGCAGTTCCTCCGCCTCGACGAGCTGCGCGCCGCGTCCGCGCCGCCGGCGGAGCTGGCTGCCGTGTGGGCGCCCCTGGCGGCCCGGCTCGACGTCCACGCCGCGGCCGAGGAGGGGGTCTTCTACCCGCACCTGCTGCGCCGTGGCCGCGACGATCCCGAGGAGGAGACCCTCGACGCGATCGGCGACCACAACGACATCCGCGACGGGGTCCGCGACGCCGACGCCGCCACCGTGGGCGACACCGACTGGTGGGCCGCCGTGCGGGCCACCCGCGAGGCCAACGACGAGCACATGGCCGAGGAGGAGCGCGAGGGCATCGCCGACTTCCGCGAACACGCCCCGCCGCGGCTGCGCCGCTCGCTGGGCGAGCAGTTCGCGGCCTTCCTGGCCGAGCACCGGACGTCCGACGAGGTCGACACGTCCGACGTGGATCCGCAGGCGTACGTGGAACGGATCGAGCACGAGATCGAGCAGGAGAACGAGAACGGCACCGCCGACGGGTCGCTCCGCATCGGCAGCCTGAGAGGACGGTCATGAACCACCTGATGCGCGACCTGGCCCCGCTGTCGGCGGCGGCGTGGGAGGAGATCGACACCGAGGCCCGGCAGCGGTTGACCCCGCAGCTCGGCGCTCGCGCGGTGGTGGACTGGGCCGGATCCGGTGGTGGATGGAAGCGGTCGGCGGCGAACCTCGGGCGCACGGCCCGGCTCGCGGGCCCGCCGCCGGGGGTGAGCGGTGACGTGCGGGTGCAGCAGCGGCGGGTGCTGCCGCTGGCGGAGGTGCGGGTGCCGTTCACGGTGGACCGGACTGAGCTGGACGGCGCCGAGCGCGGCGCTCTCGACCTCGAGCTGGACGACCTGGCGCGGGCGGCCCGGCTGCTCGCCGAGATCGAGAACCGGGCGGTGTTCCACGGCTGGCCGGAGGCCGGCTTCCACGGCATCCTGGCCGGCGCCCCGCACGGCGTCGCGAAGCTCGGCGCGGACGCGGCGGACTACCCGGTCACCATCGCGCGGGCGGTGGAGACGCTGCGGATCGCCGGCGTGGAGGGTCCGTACGCGCTCGCGGCCGACCCCGAGACCTACACCCGCATCGCCGAATCGAACGAGGGCGGCCACCTGCTGGTGGAGCACCTGACGCAGATCCTCGGCGGCAAGGTGGTCTTCGTGCCCGGCATGGACGGGGCCGCGGTGCTCAGCCAGCGGGGCGGCGACTTCGTGCTCGATGTCGGCCAGGACGTCGCGGTGGGGTACAGCCACCACGACGCCGACACCGTGTCGCTCTACCTGGAGGAGAGCTTCGCGTTCCGGCTGGTCGAGCCGGACGCGGCCTGCGCGCTCGGGTAGCGGTCACCCGCGCGGCGGCAGCGCCGCGACGGCCTCCAGCTCGACGAGCGCGCCCGGCAGGGCGAGCGCGGCGACCACGGCCACCGTGATGACGGGCGGTTCCGATCGCGCGTCCCAGTTCTGCTGGAAGGCGCCGAAGCCCTCGCGCAGGTCGGCCCCGGCGGTCAGCAGGATCGTCCACTTCACGACGTCGTCGGGGCACGCGCCGGCGGCGGCGAGGCATTCCCGGACGTTCGCCAGTGCCTGGCGGGTCTGCTCGCCCACGGACGGGCCGACGAGCGCGCCGGAGCCGTCGACACCGTTCTGCCCTCCGATGTGCAACGTGTCGTACCCGGCCGGGATGCGGACAGCCTGGGAGAAGGCCGGGTTGGCGTGCAGCGCGGGAGGGTTCAGGTGCTCGATCGACATGCGCCGCATGTAACCACTTAGACTGGTTACATGACCAGGCACTCCGACGACCGCCGCTGGCGCAGCGGGCGGCCGTGCCTGGACCTGGTGCACAGCGGCGGCGCACCCGAGCAGGCGGTGCACTGGGAGATCGTCCACGGGCCGGCCGACCTCACCCGGTTGCTGCCGCGCATGCTGCACGCCGACCTGCACGTCTCCGCGACCGACGCGGACGTCGTGGCCCTGCGCGAGCTGCGCACCGCCGTCGCCCGGATCGCCTACGCCGTCGCCGACGGCCGCTCCCCGGCCGACCCCGGTCTCGCCGAGCACGTCGCGGTGGTGAACCGCGTCGCGGCCGGCGCACCGCTCGTCCCCGTGCTCGACGGGGAGACGAGCGCCTTCGTCGACCCGACCGCGGCACAGGCGCTGGCGACGCTCGCCCGCGATGCCGTCGATCTCTTCGGCTCCCCGCTGCGGAGCCGGGTGCGGGTCTGCGCCGCGCCGGACTGCGGCCTGCTCCTGCTCGACACGTCCCGTCCCGGCAACCGGAGGTGGTGCTCCATGCAACGCTGCGGAACGCTCGCGAAGGTCCGTTCCCACCGCGCCCGGGAGGCCGGCCGATGATCCCGTCGTTCACCGCGGCGCAGGTGGGCGCCTGGCGGATGGGGCGCTGCCTCGACCTGGGTCCGGCGCCCGACGCCGTCGCCGTGGCCGAGCGGCTGGCCGGCGTGCAGGCGCAGGTCACGTCCAGTGCCGAGCAGGCGGTGGCGGTGCGCGGGGCGGCGCCGGGCGCGGTGGGCGATGCCCTTGCCGCCCGCACGCTCATGCGCACGTGGGCCCAGCGCGGCACCCTGCACCTGCTGCCGGTCGCGACGGCCGGCAGCTACCTGAGCCTGCTCGCTGCCCCGCGGACGTGGGAGAAGGGTTCCTGGCAGCGCACCTTCGCCACGGCGGCGCAGGTCGCCGAGCTGACCGAGGCCGCCGCCGCGGTGCTCGACGGCGTCGAGCTCACGCGGGCCGAGCTGGCTTCGGCCATCCTCGACCGCACCCGGGACGAGTCGCTGCGCGAGCTGCTCGGCTCGGGATGGGGTGCGGTGCTCAAGCCCTTGGCCTGGCAGGGCGTGCTGTGCAACGGCGACGCCCCCGCCGACGCCGGCCGCGTCACGTTCACGAGCCCGGCCACCCGCTTCCCCGGCTGGTCCGGGCTGCCCGACCCGGACGTCGCCGCGGCCACCGTCATCCCTGCCTACCTGGGCGCGCACGGCCCGGCCACACCGGCCGCGTTCGACCAGTGGCTGCTGCGCGGCGGCACCCGTCGCGCGGTGCTCACGCAGTGGTTCGCCGACCTCGTGGAGGCCGGCGAGCTCACCGCGGTGGACGTCGACGGCGACCGCCGCTACGCCCGCGCCGCCGACCTCGACGCCCTCGCCGACGCCCACCCCACCGGCCGCGTCGCCCTGCTGCCCGCCTTCGACCAGGTGCTGCTCGGGCCCGGCACCGCGGACCCGGATGTCCTCGACCCGGCGCGGCGGGCCCAGGTCAGCAAGGCGGCCGGGTGGATCGCCCCCGTCGTCGTGCGGGACGGGCGCGTCGTCGGCGTGTGGGCGTTCGACGGCGACGACGTCGCCGTGACGGTGTTCGACGAAGCCGGCCCGATCGACGGGCTGGCCGACGCGGTCGCCGCGCTGGGGGCCGCGCTGCAGCGCGACCTGCGGCTCACCGGGTCGACCGGCGCATCCGCAGGAACGCCACGGTCGTCCACGTGACGGCGAGGACGTAGCCGGCCGCGAGCACACGGCCGACGATGTCCATGCGGATGATGCGCTGCGGGTGCACCCCGAGCAGATCGAAGACCGGGACCCAGCGGACCCCGTCCGCCACGTCGGGGGCCAGCGCGGCGGCGGCGACGAGCGCCACCGCGCACACCACGAACGGGACCGCGAGCTGCGCCGGCAGCCGCCGGAACCGCAGCGCCGCGACCGCCAGTACGGCGGGCACGAGCGCGAGGAGCGGCCCGACGACCGTGACGAGCAGGAACTCGGTGACCGCTCCCGGTCGGACGGCGCGCAGCGTGATCGCAGCGACGAGCGCGACGAGCTGCAGGCCCAGGTTCGCCCTGGCCGGTAGGCCCCGGCCGGTGTCGGTCATCAGCAGGTCGCCGGTCTCACGCGGCCGTCCCGGCCGACGGGCACTCGGCGGCCAGCACGCAGTCGCCGCAGGCCGGTTTGCGGGCCGTGCAGACGCGCCGCCCGTGCAGGATGGCGGTGAGGGTGAGCCGGCCGAGGTCGGACTCGTCGAACAGGGCCGCGACCTCCGTCTCGACCTTTCCCACGTCGGCCTGCGCGCTCCAGCCGAGCCGCTTGGCCAGTCGCTTCACGTGCGTGTCGACGGCCAGGGCGGAGCCGCCGAACATGCCGACGATGAGCAGGTGCGCCGACTTGCGGCCCACCCACGGGATGGACACGAGATCGTCCACGGCCGTAGGGACCTCGCCGTCGAACCGTTCCACCAGCGCCGCGGCAACGGCCTGGACGGCCTTGGTCTTCTGCCGGTAGAAGCCGACCGGGCCGAGGATCCGTTCGAGGTCGGCGGGATCGGCGGCGACGTAGTCCGCAGCCGTGCGGTAGGTGGCGAACAGCTCCGGCGTGACCTGGTTGACGCGCTCGTCGGTGGTCTGCGCGGACAGCACGATCGCCATCAGGAGCTCGAGCGGGTTCGTGGCGTCCAGCTCGACCCGCGCATCGGGGTAGGCATCGGTGAGCAGCTGCAGGACGGTGGCGGGCGCGGCGACGCCGGTGGCGGGTGCGGCCGGCTGGCGGGACGGCATCCGCCGAGCCTATTCGGTTGCCCCGACGGTCCGTCGGGCAGACTTTCGACATGGACTTCCGTTCCGCCTACCGGCACGGTTTCGCCAGGGTCGCCGCGGCGACCATCACCACGACGATCGCCGATCCGGCCGCGAACGCCGCTGCCGTGCTGGCCACGGCCCGGGAGTGCCACGACGAGGGCGTCGCCGTCGTGGTGTTCCCGGAGCTGACGCTGTCGGGGTACTCGATCGAGGACGTACTGCTGCAGGACGCGCTGCTGGACGCCGTCGAGGCCGCGCTGGCCGACGTGGTGGCGGCCTCCGCCGACCTGCTCCCGGTGCTGGTGGTCGGGGCACCGCTGCGCTACCGGCACCGCCTGCACAACTGCGCGGTGGTGATCCACCGCGGCCAGGTGCTCGGGGTGGCGCCCAAGTCCTACCTGCCCACCTACCGCGAGTTCTACGAGCGCCGCCAGGTCTCCCCCGGCGACGACGTCCACGACGTGCTCACCGTCGCCGGGCAGGAGGTGCCGTTCGGGCCCGACCTGCTGTTCGCGGCGTCCGACGTGCCCGGGCTGGTGCTGCACGTCGAGATCTGCGAGGACATGTTCGTGCCGGTGCCGCCCAGCGCGGAGGCCGCGCTCGCCGGCGCCACCGTGCTGGCGAACCTGTCGGGCAGCCCGATCACGATCGGCCGGGCCGAGGACCGGCACCTGCTGTGCCGCTCGGCGTCGGGGCGCTGCCTCGCCGCGTACGTCTACGCGGCCGCCGGCGAGGGCGAGTCCACCACGGACCTCGCGTGGGACGGCCAGACCATGATCTACGAGAACGGCCTGCTGCTCGCCGAGACCGACCGGTTCCCGAAGGGTCCGCGACGCAGTGTCGCCGACGTCGACCTGGACCTGTTGCGCGCGGAACGGCTGCGCATGGGCACGTTCGACGACAACCGGCGTCACCACGCCGCGCGGCTCGACCGCTACCGCACGGTCGGCTTCCGGCTGGACCCACCCGACACAGATCTCGGCCTGCGCCGCGTCGTCGAGCGCTTCCCGTTCGTGCCCGCCGACGAGTCCCGGCTCGAGCAGGACTGCTACGAGGCCTACCTGATCCAGGTGTCCGGGCTGGAGCAGCGGCTGCGCGCCATCGGCCAGCCGAAGGTCGTCATCGGCGTCTCGGGCGGTCTCGACTCGACGCACGCCCTGATCGTCGCGGCGAAGGCCATGGACCGGCTGGGGCGTCCGCGCTCCGACATCCTCGGCTTCACCCTGCCCGGGTTCGCCACCGGTGAGCGCACCAAGGGCAACGCGTGGCGGCTCGCGGACGCGCTGGGCATCACGTTCGAGGAGCTGTCGATCACCAGCGCCGCCCGCCAGATGCTCACCGATCTCGGCCACCCGTTCGCCGAGGGCGAGCCCGTCTACGACATCACGTTCGAGAACGTGCAGGCCGGGCTGCGCACCGACTACCTGTTCCGGGCCGCCAACCAGCGCGGCGGCATCGTGCTGGGCACCGGCGACCTGTCGGAGCTGGCGCTGGGATGGTGCACCTACGGCGTCGGCGACCAGATGTCGCACTACAACGTGAACGGCGGCGTCCCGAAGACGCTCATCCAGCACCTCATCCGCTGGGTGGTGTCGTCCAACCAGTTCGACGACGCCGTCGACGACGTCCTCACCGACGTGCTCGACACCGAGATCACGCCGGAGCTGGTGCCGACCGGTGAGGACGAGGAGGTGCAGTCCAGCGAGGCGACGGTCGGCCCGTACGCGCTGCAGGACTTCACCTTGTTCCACACGCTGCGCCACGGCATGCGCCCCTCGAAGATCGCGTTCCTGGCGTGGCACGCGTGGCACGACGCCAAGCTGGGCGAATGGCCAGCCGGCTACCCGGAGGAGCAGCGCCCCGAGTACGACCTTGCCCAGATCAAGCACTGGTCGCAGGTCTTCGCCCGGCGGTTCTTCCAGTTCAGCCAGTTCAAGCGCTCGGCGCTGCCGAACGGCCCGAAGGTGTCCGCGGGCGGGTCGCTCTCGCCGCGCGGGGACTGGCGCGCGCCGTCGGACATGTCGGCGCGGATCTGGTTGGCCGACCTGGACAACGTCCCGGAGAGCTGATCCCGCAACTGTTCGGCGGATTGCGAAAATTGTTTTGAAATGCTATGATGGCGTTTCCGTCGGATAGCGTTCAGGAATGCATTCCTGGATCGAGGACGACGCCGAGGTATCGGCGTTCCTCCGCTCGCTCGACGCCACGTCCTTCGACGACCGCATCCTCGTCGCCGACGCCCGCCGCGTCGCGATCGTCGAACGATCCGCGCTGGCAGCAGCACTGCCCGCCCGTCGGGCGGCGTTCGCGGCTGCGGGCGCCGCGGCGCCTCGGCTGACCCACGCCGCAGCGCTCCCGCTCGACGAGCACCACGTGCTCGTCACCGCGACGTGGAAGGCAGGACAGTTCGACCTCGCGTCGACCTACCTGTTGCGTCGCACGGCCGACGGGCTGCGCGCCATCGCCTACGTGAACCACCGCGACCTAAAGTCCGCCCGCGCCGCGGACACGTAGCCTCGAGACCATGGCCACCGCCACCGGCATCGTCGCGTTCGAGCACACCTACGCCCGCGACGTCCCCGCGCTGACCGTGCCGTGGACCGCGGCGCCGGTGGCCGAGCCGCGACTGCTGGCGCTCAACGAGGAGCTAGCCGTCGAGCTGGGCCTGGAACCGCAGGCGTTGCGCGAGCCGTCCGGCCTGGCCCTGCTGACCGGCAACGGTGTGCCTGACACAGTGGCGATGGCGTATGCCGGCCACCAGTTCGGGCACTACTCCCCCCGGCTCGGCGACGGGCGGGCGCTGCTGCTCGGCGAGCTCGTCGACCCCGCCGGCCGGCGCCGCGACCTGCACCTCAAGGGCTCCGGGCGCACCCCGTTCGCCCGCGGCGGCGACGGGTACGCCGTCGTCGGGCCGATGCTGCGCGAGTACCTCGTCAGCGAGGCCATGCACGCGCTCGGCATCCCCACGACGCGGTCGCTCGCCGTGGTCGCCACCGGCCGCGCGGTGGCGCGCGAGCGGCTGCTGCCCGGAGCCGTGCTGGCGCGGGTCGCCGCGAGCCACATCCGCGTGGGCACGTTCCAGTACGTGGCCGCCACCGGCGACCACGACCTGCTGCGCAGCCTCGCCGACCACGCGATCGCCCGGCACCACCCGTCCGCCGCCGGCGCCGCGAACCCGTACCTCGCCCTCTACGAGCAGGTCGTCGCGGCGCAGGCGGAGCTGATCGCGCAGTGGATGCTCGTCGGGTTCGTGCACGGCGTCATGAACACCGACAACATGACGATCTCCGGCGAGACCATCGACTACGGGCCCTGCGCGTTCATGGATGCCGTCGACCCGCGCACCGTGTTCAGCTCGATCGACACGACCGGTCGCTACGCGTACGGCAACCAACCGGCCATCGCGCAGTGGAACCTGGCGCGGTTCGCCGAGACACTCCTGCCGCTCCTCACCGACACGACCGACGCGGCCGTGGAGGTCGCCACCGCGGCCCTCACCGCGTTCGCCGACCGGTACCGGGCCGCCCTGCTGGCTGGTATGGCCGCGAAGCTCGGGCTCCGCAGCGTCGACCAGCAGCTCGTCGACGACCTCATGGCCCTGCTGGAGGCGGGCCTGGTCGACCACACCTCGTTCTTCCGCGCGCTGGCGGCAGGCACCGCGCGCGACCTGTTCCTCGACCGCGCCGCCTTCGACGCGTGGTCGGCTCGCTGGTCCGCGCTGCAGCCGGACACGCAGGCCATGGACCGGGTCAACCCCGTCTACATCCCACGCAACCACCTCGTCGAGGCCGCACTCGACGCCGCCACCTCCGGCGACCTCGGACCGTTCGAGGAGCTCCTCTCCCTCGTCCAGCAGCCGTTCTCGGTTCGGCCCGGGATGGAGCGCTACGCCGCGGCCGGCAGTGGCCCCATCGTCACGTACTGCGGGACGTGAGCCGTTCGGCTCCGACGGGTGCCGGTGGTGTCCATCTCCTCGTTGCCAGCGGCGGTGGCCATCGGCCGTCCGACGAGTTGCTCAGCACGGACGCGCTGCGCGCCTCGGCGGCAGGCGACGGCCGCGACGTCCTGAACGCCGACCTCCTCGACGTCACACAGCGAGTGGCCACGTCACACAGGTTGGGCGGTGTGTGCGGTGGCCACGCATTATGTGACGTCGTTGCCGTCGCCATCGGGCGTGCTTCGTGTCGCCGCCGGTTCTCTTGCGGGAGATTCCGCGGGGTACGGGTTGCTGCCGCGCTGCTTCCGCTCCTCGGCCCTGACGGGCCTGCGGTGCGGCTCAGCTTGCCCACGAACCACCCGGGTCACCCTGCTCGGGTGGTCACCCCACGTGGTGCCGCTGATCCTGATTCTTCCCGTTTTCGCTGGTCACGAGCACCGCCATGCGCTAGAATCGAACACATGGTCGACGTCGAGGAGTGGGTCGGGGTACCCGACGCGCTGCTGCTCGACGGCTCCCCGTCCCCGGCGGCGGTGCAGCCGTCGGGATGGTTGGCGCTCGAACTCGACCAGTACTTCTCCGACCCCTCCACCCTCGACGACCCGGCCCTGATCGACGCCCTGATCGGCTACGAACGCCTCGCCGCGTGGGCGCAGGCCCGGCAAGCCCGACTGATCGCCGAACTGGCCGCGCGGCGCACCGAACCCGATTCGGTGACCGACTGGGCCGCCGACGAGGTCGGCACCGCCCTGCACCTGTCGTCCGGGACGGCGGCGTTCCGCACCCGCCAAGCCGAAACCCTGACCGCGCGGCTGCCGGACACCCTGGCCGCGTGGGAAGCCGGCCTGATCGATCAGCGGCGGGTCACGGTGATCACCGAAGGCACCGCGAATGTGTCCGATGAGCACGCCGCCTTGGTGGAGGCCCGGGTGTTGCCGCGGGCGCCGCAGCAGACCGCGGCGCAGCTGCGGGCGGCGGTGAAGCGGGCGATCATCGCGGTCGATCCCGCTGGTGCGCAGGAGCGCCACGAGCGGGCACGCGCGGATCGGCGGGTCGCGGTCAACCCCGAACCCGACGGCATGGCCTCGCTGTGGGCGCTGCTGCCCGCCCCGAACGCGGTCGCGGCGTTCGAGTGGTTGACCCGGTTGGCCCGCGGCTGCGGCGCTGAGGATCCGCGGTCGATGGATGAGCGGCGTGCGGACCTGTTGGCGGATCTGCTGTCGGGGCGGCTCACCAACCCCGACCTGGCGCTGCCGGCCCCGGTGAACCCGGGCAAGCCGCTGGTGCAGCTGCTGATGCCGATGACGAGCCTGTTCGGGTTGACCGATGACCCGTGCGAGCTGCTCGGGTACGGACCGATCACCGCCGAGATGGCCCGGGAGATCGCCGCCACCGCGGTGTGGCGGCGGTTGTTGTTCGACCCCGCCACCGGGGCGCTGCTGGATCACGGCCGCACCACCTACACCCCACCCGCCGCGCTCGCCGATCACGTGAAGGCGCGGGATGTGTACTGCCGCTTCCCCGGCTGCCGGCGCAAAGTCGTCAACGGCGAACTCGACCACATCACCGCATTCGCCGACGGCGGCACGACGAGCGCAATCAACCTGGCCGGGTACTGCGTGCGGCATCACCATCTGAAGCACGCCGGCGGTGGTTGGCAGCTCCGGGCGCTGCCCGACGGCGGGCTGGAGTGGACCACCCCGACCGGGCGCGCCTACGTGACCCGGCCCTACGACTACCGCGCCGACCCCGACCCACCCTGATCATCGCCATTTCGCGACCGCAGACAGGCTGCGGCCGCCGCGATCTGACGCGGCGGCAGGTGTTGCGCCGTCGGTTGCCCGGACGAAAGCCCGGCCGGGTCCTACCGTGCGATACCTGCCTGCGCCGGCGATCGTCCCGCGGCGTGCACTTGCTTGGGCGTTGCGATCTCCACGATCGGTGCCCAGCTCGCTTGCTCGCCGCCGGCTTTCGCACCGATCCGCGGTCGCCGATCCTTGGCTGATACCAACTGTCGAATGAATCCCTTCGGACCGGAGTGACGGCGAGAACGGCGCGTGCTCGATCGGCTCTTGTGCATGGGCCTTGACCCCGGTTCGTGGACACGGGGGGTGGATTACGCCGCTTCCGGGACGGTAGCTGCGTAGGCGTTCTCGTAGGCGTTCGGAGTCTGGTAGCGGCACCAGGAGTGTCGGCGTCGGGTGTTGTAGCGGGTCAGCCAGCGGAACAACTCGCGTCGGCAGGTGGTGGCGTCGGGCCAGGTCCGGGTGTCTTGGAGGACTTCTCGTTTGACGGTGGCGTTGAACGACTCGGCCAGCGCGTTGTCGGCGCTGGACCCGACCGCGCCCATGGACTGGGTCACCCCGAGCTGGTCGCAGAGTTGGGCGTAGGCGCGGGAGGTGTAGACCGAGCCGTGATCGGAGTGGAAGATCGCCCCGGCCAGGCTCCCGCGAGTCGCTGCCGCGGCGTGGAGGGCGTCGGCGACCAGGTCGGTGCGCATGTGATCGGCGATCGCCCAGCCGACCAGTCGTCGGGAGAAGCAGTCGATGACGGTGGCCAGGTAGAGGTTGTGGCCGTCGGCCAGGGGCAGGTAGGTGATGTCGCCGACGTAGACGCGGTTGGGCACGGCGGCGGTGAACTCGCGACTCAGCAGGTCGGGCACCGTGGTGTCGGCGGGCTCGGGGATCGTGGTGCGGACGGTGCGGCGTCGGCGGTAGCCGTGGATGCCGTGTTCGCGCATGACCCGGGCGACGCGCTTGTGGTTGACCCGCCGCTGAGGCGGTGCGCCGTCGTTGAGCTCGGCGGTGATTCTGGGCCGTCCGCAGGTGGTGTCTGCGTCGTGCACGGTGCGGATCCGGGCCGCGAGTGCGGCGTCGGCAGCGGCTCGCGCGGCGCGGGTCGGCGCGGCTGCCTTCCACGCGTAGAACGACGATCGCTCGATCTCCACGAGCGCGCACAACCGCTTCACACTCCAGCCAGGGCGGGAGGTGGTCGAGTGCTCGGCGACGAACTGGAAGCGGCTCACCAGTTCGTCTCCCCGGCGAAATACTTGGCCGCCTGACGGAGGATCTCCCGCTCGGTCTCGAGCTTGGTCTTCTCCGCGCGCAACGCGGCGTTCTCGGCCTCCAACCGGGCCAGCCGCTGCTCCGGCGTCTCTGGCTCACCGAGAGCAGACCGCGCACCCGCCGGTGGCCGGCTCACGGCACGGGCCCGCAGTGGGCTGGGGGCCGCGGTGCCGTCCGCGGCGGTCTTGCGGCCAGTGCCGAACAGGTCGAGCCAGGCTCGCAGGGTGCTGCGTTCGATCCCCAGGTCCTCGGCGATGCCACGCACCGTCGCACCCGGCGAGGACTCGTACAACTCGACGGCCTGCCGACGGAACTCGTCGGAGTAGTTCTTGCGGGCCATAGCTCTGGATCATCTCGCTCACTCCAGCAGCTGCTGGATTCGGCGTGTCCAAGATCCAGGGTCAAGGCCCCATCCGCACCGTCGTCGGCCCAAACCTCACGCGGGCGGCGTGCGCGACGGTCGCCACGACATCGGCCAGTTCCCAGATCCACATGCCGCTTCGACATCGTTGAGGTCGGCTCCAACCCGTCGTGCTGCTGCGCTCGGCCAGCGCGGTCCTGGCTTTACCTCCTCGAGCCGGGACACCGTATGGTCGCCCCCGCTCCACCACAGCAGACCTCGCATCCGGCCCGTCGATCGCGGTGTGGATCATGCTGGCCAGGACGCCCGGAAGGGTCCGAGGTCTTCGCCGCGGGCGGATCGCGCACCGCCGCGGGCTGCGTTCGGGCAGCGGCTGCTCGTCCTCTCCCGCGCATTCCCGGTGGATCGACACCAACCCTCGCCACGCGCATCTCCCGAGCGCGGACCCCCAGCCGTGCGGCGCGGGTGGATCCCGGTGATCGTGGACACGGCGGGGCCGGCCGGCGCGGATCCGCTCCTACCGTGGAGGGATGAGCACCGCCGCCGTTCCCGAGCCCGACCTCCGCGTGACGCCGCCGAAGACGGCGGCCGCGGGGTTGCCGGCGGTCGCGGTGAGCCTCGGGATGGCCGTGGGGCAGATGGGGGTCGCGCGGACGGCGCGCAACCTGTTGCGGCTCAACCAGGTCGACGGTTTCGACTGCATGAGCTGCGCATGGCCCGACCCCGACCCGAAGCACCGGCACACCGCCGAGTTCTGCGAGAACGGCGCCAAGGCCGTCGCGTGGGAGGGTGACACGCGGCGGATCGACCGCACCTTCTTCGCGGAGCACTCGCTGGCCGACCTCGAGGAGCGCAGCGAGTACTGGATGGGCCAGCAGGGGCGGCTCACCGAGCCGATGGTGCGCCGTGCCGGCGGCACGCACTACGAGCCGATCGGATGGGACGCCGCGTTCGCGCTGGTGGCCGAGCACCTCACCGCGCTCGACGACCCGAACCGGGCGCTGTTCTACACGTCCGGCCGCGCCTCGAACGAGGCCGCGTTCGTCTACCAGCTGTTCGCGCGGGCGTTCGGCACGAACAACCTGCCCGACTGCTCGAACATGTGCCACGAGTCCACCTCGGTGGGCCTCGCCGAGACGATCGGGGTCGGCAAGGGCTCGGTGTCGCTCGACGACCTCCACCACGCGGACCTCATCGTCATCTCCGGGCAGAACCCGGGCACCAACCACCCGCGCATGCTGTCCGCGCTCGAGATCGCCAAGCGCAACGGTGCGACGATCATCGCGATCAACCCGCTGCGCGAGGCCGGCCTGCTGCGGTTCAACAACCCGCAGAAGCCGGGCGGCCTCACCGGGCACGGCACCGAGCTGGCCGACCACTTCCTCCAGATCCGCTCGAACGGCGACCACGCGCTCTGGCAGGCCCTCGGGCACCTCCTGCTCGCACGCGGAGTGGCCGACCACGCCTTCATCGCCGCGCACACCCGCGGCTTCGAGGCGTGGGCCGCGCACGTCGCCGAGATCGACCGGGACGCGGTCGTCGCGGCCACCGGGCTGGAATGGGACGAGATCGAGCGCACCGCCGACATGCTCGCCTCGGCCGAGCGGATCGTGCACTGCTGGGCCATGGGCATCACCCAGCACCGCGACGCCGTCGCGACGATCAAGGAGTTCGTCAACGTCGCGCTGCTGCAGGGCATGATCGGCAAGCCGGGCGCCGGGTTGTGCCCGGTGCGCGGGCACTCCAACGTGCAGGGCGACCGCACGATGGGCATCTGGGAGCGCTCCCCCGCCTCCTTCCTCGACGCCCTCGGCGCCGAGTTCGGGTTCGAGCCGCCCCGCGAGCACGGGCTGGACGCCGTCAAGGCCGTCGCGGCGCTGCGGGACGGTGACGCCGACGTGTTCGTCGGGCTCGGCGGCAACTTCGCCTCCGCGATGTCCGACACCGCCGTCACGGAGGCGGCGCTGCGTCGGGCGAAGCTGACCGTGCAGATCTCCACGAAGCTCAACCGCTCGCACGTCGTCGCCGGGGAGACGGCACTGATCCTGCCGACGCTCGGGCGCACCGAGAAGGACCGCACCGGCGGGATCGTGCAGCGGGTGACCGTCGAGGACTCGATGTCGGCGGTGCACGCGTCCCGCGGCCGTGCGGAGCCGGCCAGCCGCCAGCTGCGTTCCGAGGTCGACATCATCTGCGGCATCGCCGCCGCCACCCTGGGCAGCCGGTTCGGCATCCCCTGGCACGACTTCGCCGTCGACTACGACACCATCCGCGAACGCATCGGCCGGGTCGTGCCCGGCTGCGCGGGCTACGCCGAGAAGATCCGCACGCGCGGCGGCTTCGTGCTGCCGCACGGCCCGCGCGACAGCCGCACCTTCCCCACCGCGTCGGGCAGGGCCGAGTTCACGGTGAGCCCGCTGGCCGTCACCGCGGTGCCGGAGGGCCGGCTGGTGCTGCAGACCATCCGCAGCCACGACCAGTTCAACACCACCGTCTACGGCCTCGACGACCGCTACCGCGGCATCCACCACGGCCGCCGTGTCGTGTTCGTCGGATCGGCCGACCTGGCCGAGCTGGGCCTGGCCGACGGCGACGTCGTCGACCTCGTCAGCGAGTGGGAGGACGGGATCGAGCGCCGGGCCGACGCCTTCCGCGTCGTGGAGTACTCGACGCCCAAGGGCTGCGCGGCGGCCTACTACCCGGAGACGAACCCGTTGATCCCGCTGGAGTCGACCGCGGAGTTCAGCAACACCCCGACGTCGAAGTGGGTCGTCGTGCGGCTGGAGCCGTCCCGCTGAGGGACGCTAGACCCGGCGTTGGACCCGCAGGAGGTAGGCGCGGCGGTCCAGCGGGTCCGGCTCCGTCCGTGCGCGCCGCGGCGGAGCACCGGTCGCCGGGCGGTAGCCGCCGTGCTCGGTCTCCAGCACGCCGACGCCGCCGGTGCGGCCGGCCAGCCCGCGCCGCAGCTCCTGCACGGCGACGGCGGGGACGACGCCCTCCAGCCGGGCCGTGCCGCCGACGATGCGCGGCGCGTCGGGCACCGCGCCGAGCCGGCTCAGTTCGGGCCACAGCGCGGGCAGTGCCGCCTCCGGCGCCTCGAGCAGGAACCGATCGACCGGTTCGAGCACCTGGGTGCCGGCCTGCCGCAGCGCGGCCATCAGCACGAGCGGGGTGAGCAGCCGGAAGTCCCCCGCCGTGCTGGACATGCTCTTGTCGAACGTGCCGTGTGCGTGGCTCTGCCGGGCCCAGTAGCCGCTGTGGGTCATGGTCACCGCGGCGTCGACGACCGCCCAGCCGGCCAGTCCCTCGGTCAGCGTCTCCACGACGGTCTCCTCCACGGCCCGCATGAACGCGGCCGGCATCGAACCCAGCTCGACCTCACGCCGGAACTGCGGGCCGGCGCCGTCGGCAGCCGACTCGATGCGCAGTCCCACCGTCGCGAGGAACGGGTTGTCGCCGGTGTCGATGATCTCCGCAGCGGCACCGGTGCCGGTCACGCGTTCGATGCAGATGGGCGTGACCGGCCGGAACGTCACGCCGATCCCGTCCTCGGCGGCGAGCCGCGCAGCGATCACCTCCTGCTGCACCTCCCCGTACAGCGATACGGCCAGGTCGCCGGTCCGCGCGTCCTGGCGCAGGTCCACGAGCGGGTCCTCGTCGGCGATGCGGCCGAGCGCGACCCGCAGCTCACCGGCCCACCGCGGGTCGTCGGGCACGACGACGGTCTCCAGCCCGGGTGGCGCGAACTGCGTGATGCAGCCGGCAGGCGAGGTCCCGACCGCGTCGCCGACGCGTGCGGTGGCCAGGCCGCGGACCCGCCCGATCCGCCCGGCCGGCAGCACGTCGGCAGGAGCGCCGGGCTCGGCCGGCTCGATCGCGGTGACCCGCCCGGCCGGTAGCCGATCCCGCGCACGCAACGTGCCGGTGAGCATGCGGACCTGCGCGATCCGCTCCCCCGTCGACCCGCGCTCGATCGCGAACACCGTGCCGGAGACGGGTCCGTCCGGGTCGCCGCCGGCGGCCGGGAGAAGGGTCGCGATCGCGTCGACCAGCTCGTCCACCCCGGCCCCGGTGATCGCCGAGCCGGCGAGGACGGGATGCACCGACCCGTCGGCCGTTCGCGCCGCCAGGCGCTCGGCCACGAGTCGCGCGTCGGCCCGCCCGGCCGCCCAGGCATCGAGGACGATGTCGTCGTGCTCGGCGAGCGTCTCCGCGACGGCGGACGGGCAGCGCGCGCGGACCGTTGCAGCGCGGTCACCGGCGTGCACCACGTCGACGACGGGGACGATCGCCGGGGTCAGTTCGGCGGCGATCTCCGCGACGACCCGATCCGGGTCGGCCCCCGCTCGGTCCACCTTGTTGACGAACAGCAGGCAGGGCAGCCGCAGGCGGCGCACCGCGCGCATCAGCACGCGGGTGCGCGCCTGCACGCCCTCCACCGCCGACACGACGAGCACGACGCCGTCGAGCACGGCGAGTGCCCGTTCCACCTCTGCGACGAAGTCGGGGTGGCCGGGGGTGTCGACGAGCTCGACGAGGCGCGGCCCGGTCGGCGTCGTCAGCGTGAAGGCCGCGACGGCGGTGCGGATGGTGATGCCGCGTCGGCGTTCGAGGTCGAGCGAGTCGGTGGCGGTGGTGCCGCGGTCGACGCTCCCCAGCTCGGCGATGACGCCTGCGCGGAACAGCAGGCGCTCGGTGAGGCTGGTCTTACCGGCGTCGACGTGCGCGAGCACGCCGAGGTTGAGCACGGGTGACAGTGGACGCACGGGCGTTCGGATCCCTGGGGTCGGCGATGACGGCCATCTCGGTGATCGCGAACGCAGCTCGCACGTGCTCGTCCTCTCTCGTCGGTTGCTGCACCACCAGACCAGGCCGGCCGCGTCGCGGCAACGGGATTTGCGCTCGGCCACTCAGTGCAACGACTGCGCCTGTTCGCCACCCGTTCGGGCCGGTCGCAGACGCCCGTCGACCACACAGCGCGAACGGCGCGTGGGGGGCGCAACCTCTCCTTACGCTCCCCGGCATGTCCGCGAACGCTCCCCACGTCATCGCCGGACCGCTCACCACGACCGAGCGACCCGGATACGACCTCGATCACTGGCTCGGCGACGACGCCCAGCCCGACCTCGTCCGCCCGATGGCGACGCTGCTCGCCGCGTTCACGGTGCTGGTGGCTCTGACCGCCTCGCTCGTCGCGGCCCTGACCGGGTAGCCGTCAGCGCGCCCGCCGGGACCTGCCGAACGGTGGCCACCCGGTCGAGCCCGGTCAGGGATGCTCCAGCGCCTCCCGCACGTCCATCGCCGAGTCGTACGTGCGGTCCTCCAGAGCGGCGACCAGCGCGATCGTCTGCTCGTCGGCGCCCTCGGCGCGGGCGCGCGCGACGAGCTCGTCCAGGCGGGCCGGGAAGGAGCCGGTCAGGTACTGCAGCACGATCGTCCGCGCGGTGGTGGCCATGCCGGGGCGTACCCCGGCGCGGCCCGCGGCACACGACCGGAACTGTCGGGGGTCGGTCCTACCGTCGGGCCCATGACGAACCACCACACGATCGCCGTGACCGCACCCACCGGCCATGTCGGATCGCGCGTGGCGCAGCTCCTCGTCCAGGCCGGCACCCGGCCCGTGCTGCTCGTCCGCGATCCCGACCGGCTCGATCCCGGCCTCCGCGCCGCCGCTGAGGTCCGCACCGTCGATCTGGCCGATACCGAGTCGGTCCGCTCCTCCACGAAGGGGGTCGACGCCGCGTTCTGGCTCGACGGCGTCGGCGAGTCGGCGCCCGACCCGATCGCCGCGTCCACCGCGTTCGGCGCCGCCGCGGCCGCCGCCGTCGAGGCGAACGAGATCGGCCGCAACGTGTTCCTGTCCAGCGGCGGCGCCGAGCTGCGCCACGGCGCCGGCAACATCGACGGCCTCGCCGCCATCGAGATGGCGCTCGACGCCACGGGTGCCGACGTCACGCACCTGCGCTGCGGCTACTTCTTCACCAACCTGCTGTTCGACCTCGACGGGCTGCGCGACGGCCGGATCAGCGGGCAGCGCCGGCCCGACGAGCGGATCCCCTGGGTGGATCCGCGCGACATCGGCGAGGTCGCCGCGGCGCGGCTGCTCTCCAGCAGCTGGTCGGGCCGGCACGTGCAGGGGGTGCAGGGCCCGCAGGACCTCAGCTTCGCCGAGGTCGCGGCGATCCTGAGCGAGGCGCTGGGTCGTCCGGTCCGCTACGTCGAGGTCTCCGACGACGACGTGCGGGAACAGATGCGCGCCGCGGGCCGCCCGGAGGCCGTCATCGAGGGCATCGTCGGGATGACGGCGGGCACGCGGGACCGCGAACCCGCCGTGCCCCGCGAGTACGTCACCACCACCCCCACGCCGCTCAGCGCGTGGGCGTTCACGACCCTGCGGCCGCTGCTAGCGGCGTGAGCCCACTGGCTTGAGCGGGTCGTGCCCGATCCGCATGAGCTTGCGGCGCCAGTGCGCCTGCCCGGCGGTGGGTTCCATGTCCACCCCGCGTTCGGCGTGCACCCGGTCGACGACGCGGCGCATCACCGCCACGTCGTCGGCCGTGAGGTCGCCACGGCGCTTGCCCAGCACCGCGAGGGTGGCCCGGCCGGTCGGGGTGCCGATCGGACCGACCGCGGGCTCGCTGTCCTCGTGCGCGTCGTCGGTCTCCAGCCATTCCCGCAGCTCGCGGGAGGTCATGTTCACCACGCGGTGGAACTCGTTCCAGAGCTCGTCGTCGACGTGTTCGGCCATGGCTGCGGCCTACCCGCTCGGCCGGCGTGGCATGCGCGGGAATGCCGCGGGCCCGTGCGGGCTTGACCGGAGGAGGCGACGGAGGGAGCTGACCGGTGGACGACCCGAGTCCTGACGGGCTGCGGCTGGCGATCGCGCTGGACGGCACCGGCTGGCATCCCGGTTCGTGGCGGGCGCCCGGCGCCCGCCCGCGGGATCTGCTGACCGCCGGGTACTGGGTCGACGTCGTCCGCGAGGCCGAGCGCGGCCTGGTCGACCTCGTCACGATCGAGGACTCCCTGGGCCTGCAGGCCGACGGCGGTCAGGACCCGGGTGAGCGCACCGACCGGGTCCGCGGACGGCTCGACGCGGTGCTGGTGGCGGCCCGGGTGGCACCGATCGTGCCGCACGTCAGCATCGTGCCGACGGCCGTCACGACGCACACCGAGCCGTTCCACCTGTCGAAGGCCATCGCGACGCTGGACTTCGTCAGCGGCGGCCGGGCCGGCGTCCGCGTGCAGGTCTCGGGACGGGCCGACGAGGCCGCCCTGGTCGGCCGCCGACCGGTGCTCCAGATCGCCGACCTGTTCGCCGAGGCCGCCGACTGGGTCGAGGTGGTGCGCCGGCTCTGGGACTCCTGGGAGGACGACGCGGAGATCCGCGACGCCGCCACCGGGCAGTTCGTCGACCGCGACCGCCTGCACTACATCGACTTCTCCGGCCCGCACTTCGCCGTGCGCGGCCCGTCGATCACGCCGCGACCGCCGCAGGGGCAACCGGTCGTCGCCGCGCTCGCCCACCGCGACGTCGCGTTCGAGCTGGTGGGCAGCAGTGCCGACCTCGGGTTCGTCACCCCGCACGCCACCGGCGACATCGCCGCCATCCTCGGCGAGATCCGAGCTGCGCAGGACGCTGCCGGGCGGGCCGGCGAGCCGCTGCCCGTGCTCGGCGACGTGCTGGTCGTGCTCGACGACGACGCCGGCGCTGCCGCCGACCGCCTCGGCCGCCTCGACGAGCTCGCCGGCGAACCGTTGACGAGCGACGCGCTGGTCTTCGCAGGCACGCCTGCGGGGCTCGCCGACGTGCTGCTGGAGTGGCGCCGGGCGGGACTGGCGGGCGCCCGGCTGCGACCGGCCACGATCGCCGACGACCTACCTGCGATCAGCCGCGGCCTGGTGCCCGAGCTGCAGCGCCGGGGCGCCTTCCGCACCACCTACCCCGATGGGTGGGCGGGCACGCTGCGCGGGCTGCTCGGCATGGACCGTCCGGCCAACCGCTACGCCACGACCGGAGGCGCGCGATGAGCGACCGCAGGCAGATGCACCTGGCCGCCCACTTCCCCGGGGTCAACAACACCACGGTGTGGAGCGACCCGGCGGCGGGCAGCCACATCGAGTTCTCCTCGTTCGCCCACCTCGCGCAGACCGCGGAACGGGCCAAGTTCGACTTCCTGTTCCTGGCCGAGGGCCTGCGGCTGCGGGAGCAGAACGGGCTCATCTACGACCTCGACGTGATGGGCCGCCCCGACACGTTCACCGTGCTCGCCGCGCTGGCCGCGGTCACCGAGCGGCTCGGGCTGGCCGGCACGATCAACTCGACGTTCAACGAGCCCGTGGAGGTGGCGCGGCAGTTCGCCTCGCTCGACCACCTGTCGGCCGGACGCGCCGCCTGGAACGTCGTGACCAGCTGGGACGCGTTCACCGGGGAGAACTTCCGGCGCGGCGGCTTCCTGCCGCAGGACCGCCGCTACGTACGGGCCAAGGAGTTCCTGGACGCGGCGTTCACGCTGTTCGACTCGTGGCGCGGCGACGAGATCGTCGCCGATCCCGAGTCGGGCACGTTCCTGGCCGATCCCGACGCCGGCCGCTTCGCCGTCTCGTCGTCGGAGTTCGACATCTCCGGCCGGTTCTCGGTGCCGCGCAGCCCGCAGGGACGGCCCGTGATCTTCCAGGCAGGCGACTCGGAGGAGGGTCGCGAGTTCGCCGCGTCCACCGCCGACGCCATCTTCACCCGGCACGGCACGCTCGACGCCGGCCGCGAGTTCTACGCCGACGTGAAGGGCCGCCTCGCGAAGTACGGCCGCTCCCCGGACTCGCTCAAGATCCTTCCGGCTGCGACGTTCGTGCTCGGCGACACCGACGCTGAGGCGCAGGAGCGGGCTGATCACGTCCGCCGCCAGCAGGTCAGCGGCCAGACGGCGATCAAGTTCGCCGAGCAGCTGTGGAACCGCGACCTGTCCGACCGCGACCCGGACGGGCCGTTGCCGGCCGAGGACCCGATCGTCGGGGAGAACACGATCGCGAAGGGTCGCGCCAGCGTGCGGATGTACCGCGACCCGGTCGCGACGGCCCGGCAGTGGCGCGAGCTGGCCGCGGCGAAGAACCTCTCGCTGCGCGAGGTCGTCATCGAGATGACGGGCCGGCAGAACTTCATCGGCACGCCGGCGCAGGTCGCCGACACGCTCGACGAGTTCGTGCAGGCCCGGGCCAGCGACGGGTTCATCCTGGTCCCGCACATCACGCCGGGCGGCCTGGACGAGTTCGCCGACCGGGTGGTGCCGCTGCTGCAGGAGCGCGGGGCGTTCCGCTCCGAGTACACCGGCACGACCCTGCGCGAGCACCTGGGCCTCGACGCTATCCGCCGACCTTCGACCTGATCTTCGGCACCAACGCCACCGCGGCGTCGACGTCGTGCTGGCCGCTGTTGGTGGCGACCTGCACGCTGCACAGCCGGTTGCCACCGCAGACGAACTCGACCGCGCCGTTGATGTCGCGCATCCCGTTGGGGAGGTTCCGCTCGGGGCCGAGCGAGGGATCCCACTCGGGGAGCGTCCCGTTGATGGCCGTGTCGGTCTGGCCGACCTCGACCGTGAGCGAGAAGGCGTTCTGGGGGTCCTCCCACATGCAGGTGCCGCCGTCGTCGAGCTTGGTCGCGCGGCCGCGCGGCGCGGACTCGATGAGCTTCTTGACCTCCGCGTCGGTGAAGAACGAGCACACGTCGATGGGTGCCTTGCCGGCGCTGCCGCCGCCGCTCGGGGCGCCGGCCGGTGCGGCTGCCCCGACCGGGATCGCGGTGCCGTTCGTGACGGAGGTGCCGCAGCCGGTCAGCAGCGCGGCCGAGACGAGCGAACCCAACAGGAGGACGCGCAGGGTCGGGGCAGGCGAGGTCATGGACGTCCACTCGGTCGAGGTGCGGTTTCGTTAACCCGCAGTGATCGTCGACCTGGCACGTCGGTCAGGCACGAGTAGTGCGCTACCTAAAGAGGGCCGGACTTCCGCTCCGCGTCGCGGAGCGCCCGCATCTGCGGCGGCACCAGTTCCAGAAGCTGGTCGGGGCGCAGCGGGAGGTCGAGCAGGCTCAGCGCGACCCGGCTGCGGGCGCCGTAGCGGGCGGCGTCGAGCCGCACCACCTGGCCGGCGTCGCGCTGCAGCTCGACGTGCACCACGGTGTCGCGGACGGGCTCGACGGCGGCGACCCCGTCGATCTCGATGCGTGCCGGGTCGGTGACCGCGAGCCCGACGGGTTCGGTGTCGCCCAGCACGAGCGACCGGCTGATCCCGGCCATCGGCGCGACCGGCGTCATCAGCACCACCGGGGCGGACGGCGACACCACCGGCCCGCCGGCTGCGTAGCTGTACGCGGTCGAGCCCGTCGAGGTGGCGACGACGACGGCGTCGGCGCGGTAGTAGCCGTACCGGTCGCCGCTCACCGACAGGTCCACCGCGACGGCGGAGCGGCCGGGCGACCGGCTCACCACGACGTCGTTGAACGCAACGGCGCTGGGGCCGTCCCCGATCCGCACGCGCAGGGCGTGCCGCAGCTCCAGCGCGAACGCGCCGCTGGTGATCCGGTCCAGCGCGTCCGGCAGCTCGGCGGGCTGGATGTCGACGAGGAAGCCCAGGTGGCCGTGGTTGACGCCGATGACCGGGGCCGGGCGGTCGGCCAGCAGGCGCAGCGCCCCGAGCATCGTGCCGTCGCCCCCGAGGCTCACGACCGCGTCGACGGTGGCGGCGAACTCGGCGTCCGGCAGTCCGCGACAGCCCGCCCGGTCGGCGTCGACGCTCCTCGCCACGAGCTCCACGCCGTGTCCGGCGCTCCAGCTGCGGAGCGTGGCGAGCGAGTCGTCGGGGGTGCGGGTGGGGTGCAGGACGAGTCCCAGGATCTTCGACGGCACGTCACCCAGTCTGCCCGGCCCGCACAGTTCAAGGATCTTCGCAGCCGGGATCCTGCGCGACCCGTTCGTGGTGTGCTTGACCGTCCGGGTTTCGAGCCCGGTCGGATACACAAAGGGGGCCACGATGATGAAGCGCATGGCGCAGGCGGTCGTTGCCGCACTGCTGGTGGGGGCCGCGTTGACCGGCACGGTCTCGACGGCGGCGCTTGCGGTGCCGACGACGGGGGACGGCACGCGGGTGACCGACCCGGGCGACACCGGCGGCGGAACGCGGGTGACCGGCGTCGGCACCAACAGCACCGACTGGACGTAACAACCGGCACGCTCCCCGCGAGCGGGTGTGCCGAGGTGGTGCACCCGCTCGTCGGCGTGGGGTCACCCGCAGTCGGGCAGCGCGTCGAGCAGCGCCAGGTACTCCTGCACAGCGACCGCCGGCGGCCCGTCCACCACGATCCGGCCGCCGTCGAAGAGCAGCGCGCGGTCGAAGCCGGCGATGGCGTCGAGGTCGTGCGTGACCACGACGGCCTGCTGCGGCAGCGCCGCGATCACCGCCCAGGTGCGACGCCGGTTGCGCAGGTCCAGTGAGGTCGTCGGCTCGTCGAACACGATGCACGCCGGCTCGAGCACCGTCACGGACGCGATGGCGAGCAGCTGCTTCTCCCCGCCGGAGAGCAGGTGGGCCGGGCGATCGGCCAGCTCCGACAACCCGAACCGGTCCAGCGTCGCCGCCACCCGCTCGGCGATCTCCGCCCTGGGCACGCCCTGGTGCTTCAGCCCGAACGCGACGTCCTCGGCGACCGTGGGCATGACGATCTGCAGGTCGGGGTCCTGGAACACGAACCCGACCCGGCGGCGCACCACGCGGCCGGCCCGGCGGGTGTCGTGCCCGTCGACGGTGACCGTGCCCGCTGTGGGCAGCAGCAGCCCGTTGAGCAGGCGGGCGAACGTCGACTTGCCGGAACCGTTCGCGCCGATCACGGCGATCCGCCGCTCGCTCAACGTGACGTCGACGCCGTGCAGGACGGGCCGGCCGTCGTAGTGCAGGTCGACCCCGCGCACCTCGATCATGCGCGTTGCGGTGCCGCCTCGATCACCGGGTAGGCGCGGCGCACCGATACGGCGGCGACCGCCGCGATCGCGACCTTCACCAGGTCACCGAGCAGGAACACCGCCGAGGCGGCCGCGACGGGCAGCAGCGGCAGCCCGGACACGACGGCCGTCCACGGGATGCCGAACGCGTAGACGACGCCGATGCCGCCGACGACGTTGGCGAGCACGGCCCAGCCCAGGTGGTAGCGGTGCCACACCCGTTCGGTGATCAGGCCGACGACGAACGCGCCGACCACCCAGCCGATGATGTAGCCGCCGGTCGGGCCCAGCAGGACGCCGATGCCGCCCCGGCCGCCGGCCAGCACGGGCAGCCCCACGGCGGCCATCAGCACGACCACCAACATCGCGAGCGCACCTCGACGCGCGCCGATGATGGAGCCGGCGAGCATCACGCCCAACGACTGCGCCGTGACCGGCACGGGGAGGAACGGCACCGCGATCGGCGGGAACAGCCCCAGCACCACCATGATCGCCGCGAAGACCGCCACGTAGGCGAGATCCCGAGTGCGCACGCCGTCTCCCGTCACCGCTGTCGAGGCGCGCGACCCGGATCGACGCCGCGCGCGTCGAGAGCCTGAGCGAGACCGTCCGCCGTGCGCAACGTCTTGACCAGCAATGGGGTGAGGAACACGATGCTGCGTTCCACCCCACGGGCGCGCTGCGCCGCGCGGACCCCGTCGGCGTGCTCGCGCAGCACCGGCACGAACCGGATCGTCATCAGCACGACCATGCCGACGCGTTCGGGGCGCACGCCCAGCGGCCGCAGCGGCGCCAGCGCGGCCTCCACGACGGCGATCAGGGCGTCCGCTCGGGTGGTGAGCGTGACCAACCCGGCCAGCGCGAGCAGCGTCAGGATGCGCAGGCCGACCACCAGCGCGGCCAGCCAGCCGCCGACGAGGACCTGCACCACCAGGATGATCGCGAGGAACGGCAGCGCGATGCCGATCTGGCGGGCGGCGAGGCGCGCCGGCACGCGGGCGACGACGAACCCGACCGCGACGGCCAGCAGGAACCCGCCCAGCACCCACGGGTCGGTGACGAGGAAGAGGCCGATCCCGGCACCGAGCAGGCACGCCAGCTTCAGCCACGCCGGCAGCGCATGGACCGGCGTGCGCGCGTCGTGGTAGATGCTCAGCATGGCCGCCGAAGTCTCGCACGCCGCGGCGCAGGCGTTCGCCCACCTCGTCGGGCAGTGGCGCCTGCGCCGCGCGTTCGAACCGGGCATCGGCACGTTCACCGGCACCGCCGTCTTCTCCCCCGTGTCCGCGGAGCTGTTGCACTACCGCGAGGACGGCGAGCTGCACCTCGCCGGCGGGCACCGGGGCGCCGCGTGGCGCGAGTACCGCTACGTGCTCGCCGGCGCGGAGATCCACGTCTGCTTCGTGGAGGACGGCACCACCGGTCGGGTGCTGCACCGCCTGCAGGCCGCCCAGGTCAGCACGGACGTGCACCTCTGCGTGGCCGACACCTACACCGGCCGCTACGACCTCGGCGGGCTGCCCGGCTCCTTCACCGTCGAGATGGACGTGCACGGGCCGGCCAAGGACTACCGGACCCACACGGTCTACACCCGGCCCTCACTCGATCGGGTGCTCTCCGAGGGTTACTGAAGCGCTGCGCCGGGTAATCGCGATGGACGGGGTGAGATGGCCGGAGCGAGCGAGAGGTGGTCACGGGGTGCGCACGACGATCGAGCGAACCGGGACGGCACACGCGACGGTTCCCGGGCAGCGCCCCGCCAGTGACCCCGCCGCCAGTGACCCCGCCGCCGGTGACCGGGCCGACCTGGCGCTGCGCCTCGTCGACGCCCTCGGCCGACTGGGCCCGGTGCTCGATCCCGCACCCGCATCCCGCGACCGGGCGCGCGCCCGCATCGCCGCGCTCCTCGCCGCGGGGCGCCCCGCCTGACCTGATGACAGCGCTCGACCGGCTGCGCGACATCTGCACAGCACTGCCCGAGGTCGACGAGCGGCTGAACCACGGCGAGCCGTCGTGGACCGTCCGTCGACGCGCGTTCGCCACGTACACCGAGCGCTTCCACCAGCGGCCCGACCTCTGGTGCCCGGCCCCGCCGGGCGCGCGAGAAGCCCTGCTGGCGACCGAACGGGACCGGTACTTCGAACCCCGGTTCGGCGGGCGCGCCTGGATCGGGATCCGGCTCGACGGCGACCCGGACTGGCAGCAGGTCACCGAACACGTCCACGAGGCGTACCTGCTGGTGGCGCCGCAGCGGCTGGCCGCGGAGCTGCCGCCGCTCAGGCCACGGGCGAGGTGAGCTCCTCGCCGGGAACGCGTTCACCCAGCCGCACCGCCGCAACCCCGGCCAGCACCAGCACCGCACCCGCGATCTGCATCGGGCGCGGCACCTCGGCGAGCAGGAGCCACGCCAGCACGAGCGCGGCCACGAGCTCCGTCAGCCCGCAGAACGACGCCAGGCGCGCGCCCAGTCGTCGCGCTGCGCCGATCCCGGTGGCGTAGGACAGCGCCGCGGTGACCAGGCCGAGGGTCAGCATGGGCACCCACCACGCCATCGTGACGCCGCCGAGCGCGACGTCCGCGGCCGACGTGGCCAGCGGCAGCAACCCGACGGCTCCGGTGACCAGCAGGCCGACCCCGCCGACGAGCAACCCGGCGGCGGCGAGCACCACGCCGGGCAGCTCGGCGTCGACGCGGGCCGAGAGCACGAAGTAGGTGGCCGCGCCGAGCATGGCGAGCAGCGCCCACGCGATGCCGATCCCGCTCAACGTGCCCGCGCCGAGGTCGAGCACCAGGACGAGGCCCGTCATGCCCAGCAGCGCCCCGGCGACGGTCAGGCCCGTCGGCCGTTGCGCGTGCCGCAGCCACAGCCACACCACTACGGCGATGGGCGAGGTGAACTCGACCAGCAGCGCGATCCCGACGGGCAGGTAGCGGATCGCGGTGAAGTAGGCGAACTGGGTGCCCGCGACCGGGACCAGCCCGTACAGCAACACGACGGGCAGGGACCGGCGCAGGACGGGCCACCGCCCGCGCAGCACCACGAGGGCCGGCGGCACGAGCGCCGCGCCCCCGACCAGCACCCGCGCGGCGACGGCGGCAGCTGGGCTCCAGCCGGCGTCGAGCAGCCCGCGGCCGATCGGGCCGGAGAGCGCGAACGACACCGCCGACACCAGGGCCAGGCCGAACCCTCCGATCGTCCGGCGGGTCACGTCCTGCGCGTTGTCATGAGTCATGGCGCTCATGGCTCATGACGCTATGGACAGCGCGGTAAGCTGTCAACGTGGTTTTCGCCCATGACATCAACTCGACGCTCGTCGCAGCCGTCGCGCTGGTCAACTCCGCGGAGCCACCCGACACGCTCACCACGCTCGCCGAGCTCGACACGTTCTTCACCGAGCACCGCTACTCCGGCCGCCGGCCCTCCGGCGCCGACGACCTCGCCGCGGTGCGGGCACTCCGCGCGCCGCTGCGGCGGTTGCTCACCAGCGACCGCGACACCACGGCCGCGCTGGTCAACGCGATGCTCGCCGAGCACCGGGCGGTACCGCGGCTGGTCCGCCACGACGACCTGGACTACCACATCCACGCGAGCGACGACGACGCTCCGTTCGCGGAGCGACTGGCCGTGGAGACGGCGATGGCGATGATCGACGTCGTGCGCGCCGACGAGCTGAGCCGCCTCTCCATCTGCGCCGACGACACGTGCGAGGGCGTCGTGCTCGACCTCTCGCGCAACCGATCGAAGCGATTCTGCAGCGTGACCTGCGGCAACCGCGTCGCCGTCGCGGCCTACCGGGCACGGCGCAGCTGACTCCCCCCGACGGGACCGCCACGGGACTATGGTCCGAACGGCCGATCCACGTTCGCGGAGGGAACTGCTGATGAACCCGCTCAGCAAGATCGTCGCGGCGGCTCGCGGGCCCGTCCAGGCCGTGAACAAGGCGCTCACCCGACCGGCGGCGCACACCCCGCACGCAGTCGCGCGGATGCTGCGCGGCGGCTCACTGGAAGAGGCGGTCCGCGGGCGGATCGTGCTGATCACCGGAGCGTCGTCGGGGATCGGGCACGCGACGGCGGTGCGGATCGGCGCTGCCGGTGGCACCGTCGTGCTGGTCGCCCGCGGTGAGGAGAAGCTGCGCGCGACAGCGGCGGAGGTCGAGGCCGCGGGCGGCACCGCGCACGTGCATCCGTGCGACCTCACCGACATGGACGCGATCGACGCACTCGTGGCCGCGGTGCTCGAGCAGCACGGGCGCGTCGACGTGCTGGTCAACAACGCGGGCCGGTCCATCCGCCGCTCGCTCGCGCTCTCGTACGAGCGCTTCCACGACTTCGAGCGCACGATGCAGCTCAACTACTTCGCGCCGCTGCGGCTGATGCTGGGCCTGCTACCCGGCATGCGGGAACGCCGGTTCGGGCAGGTCGTGAACATCTCCTCGATCGGGGTGCAGACGAAGGTGCCGCGGTTCGGCGCGTACATCGCGTCCAAGGCGGCGCTGGACACGCTCTCCGACGCGTTCCAGGCCGAGACGCAGGACGAGGGCGTGCGGTTCACCACCGTGCACATGCCGTTGGTTCGCACGCCGATGATCGCGCCGACCACCCTCTACGACAACTTCCCCACCCTCACCCCGGAGGAGGCCGGCGCGGTGGTCTGCGACGCGATCGTGACGCGGCCGCGGCGGTTCAGCCCGGCGTTCGGGCGGGTGGCGTCGTTCGCCGACTCGATCACGCCGGAGATCATGGACTTCGTCCGCAACCGAGGGTTCAAGATGTTCCCCGACTCGGCCGCCGCGAAGGGTCGCCCCGACGCGGGTGCCGAGCAGGACGCGTCCGTGGCACAGCGGGTCTTCGTCGAGTTCACCAACGGCAACCACTGGTAACGGGAGGCGCAACCATGTCCCTGCCCCGTCCCAACCCGAACGCCCACGTCGTCGTCACGGGCGCGTCGTCGGGCATCGGCACCGAGCTGGCCCGCGGGTTCGCCGCCCGCGGGCACAACGTGGCCATCGTGGCGCGCCGGCGCGACCGCCTCGATTCGCTCGCCACCGAGCTGCGCGACGCGCACGGCGTCGAGGTGGACGTGCACGAGCGAGACCTGGAGGACCCGATCGACCGGGCGGCGCTCGCCGCCGACCTGCGCACCGGCGCGCGGGCCGTTGCCGGGCTGTGCAACTGCGCAGGGTTCGGCACCGCCGGCACCTTCCACGAGCTCCCGGTCGGGCGCGAGCTCGCCCAGGTGGAGCTCAACGTCCTGGCCATCGTCGAGCTCACCCATGCCGTGCTGCCGGCGATGGTGGCCGCCGGCCAGGGTGCGGTGATGAACGTGGCGTCGATCGCCGGGTACCAGCCGATCCCCGGCATGGCCGTCTACGCGGCGACGAAGGCGTTCGTGCAGACGTTCTCCGAGTCGGTGCACGAGGAGCTGCGCGGCACGGGCGTCTCGTGCACGGTCGTGTGCCCGGGGCCGGTGCCCACGGAGTGGGCCGACATCGCCGGCGCGCAGGCGGTGATGATCGAGCCGGCGCAGGTGTCCGCGGCAGAGGTGGCCGCCGCGGCGATCGCGGGGGTCGAGCAGGGCAAGCGCTCGGTCGTGCCCGGCATCGTCCCGAAGATCATGGGGTTGGGCGGGCGGTTCACGCCGCGTTCGGTGCTGCTGCCGGTGCTCAGCGCCGGTCGCAGGCTGCGGGGACGCTGAGCAGTCGATACCGAGCGGTCAGAGCGGGGCGCGGCGGTGCCCACACCGTCTTGCCGGTCGCGGTGCGGCGGACACCCCAGCGGGCCAGCGCGTTGACGAGCAGCAGACCGCGTCCGCGGTGATCGCCGAGCCGGGAGACGCCGAGGGTCAGCGGCGAGTCCGGTGCCGCATCGTCGACCTCGGCCGTGAACTCCGTGGCCGTGGCGGTCAGCCGCACGATCCGCGGGCCGGGCGCGTGCTCGATCGCGTTGCTGGCGAGCTCGGTGGAGATCAGCTGGGCGTCGGCCAGCACGTCCGGAACGGCGATGACGTGCGTGCGGATCCATCGGCGCAGCTCGGCGAGCGACTCCGGGCCGCCGAGCCGGCGCTCCAGGCCGGCCGGTGCTGGCCGGGGCGCGTCGTTGCCGGGTCCTGGGGATCCGACTCGTTCCACACCCCCACATTCGACGAACTGCGGTGCACCGTTACGTCGCGCAAGCAAGGGTGTCGGGACGCTCGCGTACGGTCACGAAGAGGCCGGATCATCGGGGTGGGCACGGCACCCGGTGGGTACCCGGCCGGTACGACCGCAGGAGGTGCCAGGTGGCCGAGCGACCCGGTGGGAACGGCGACGGTTCCGGAGCCGAGCTGCGGGAGAACGTCCAGGAGGACCTGCGCGACGGCGCGCCGGACGCGGCCCGGGACGTCGTCGCCGAGGCGGAGGCCCGCGCCGCGGCGATCAGCTCGCCGGCCCTGCCGCTCGGTGAGCCGGGGCGCCCGCTTAACCGACGCTCACCGTTCGTCATCGGCATGGCGGGTGCCGCCGGTGTGGCCGTCACCGCGCTGGCGGTCGAGCTGGTGATCGTCGCCCGTGACGTGCTCGTGCTGATCGGGCTCGCCCTGTTCCTCGCGATCGGGCTGGAGCCGGCGGTGGCCTGGCTGGGGCGGCGGCACCTGCCGCGCTGGGCCGCCGTGACCGTCGTGGCGCTGACCCTCCTCGGCGCGTTCGGCGGGTTCCTGGCCGTCGCGATCCCGCAGCTGGTGACGCAGGCGACGCTGTTCGTCACCCAGGTTCCGGGCTACCTGCAGGACTTCCAGAACGGCAACGCCTGGTTCCGCGACCTCGACGCGCGCTTCCACGTCGTGGAGGGTCTGACGCAGCTCGCCACCGGCGGCGCGCTGGAGCTGTTCAACGGCCTCCTGGGCGCGAGCGCCATCGTCTTCAACGTGCTGTCCAGCACGCTGATCGTGATCGTGCTGTTCGTGTACTTCCTGGGCGACTTCCCGCGGATCCGCCGCGGCCTGCACCGCGCCGTGCCCAACTCGCGGCGACCCCGCTTCATCCTGATCTCCGACGAGGTGTTCGCGAAGGTCGGCGCGTACGTGCTGGGGATCATGGTGTGCGCGGTGATCGCCGGCACGTCGTCGCTCATGTGGATGGCCGCGCTCGGGGTGCCGTTCCCGCTGCTCCTGGCGATCATGGTGACCCTGCTGGACGTCATCCCCGTGATCGGCACGTCGGTGGCCGGCATCGTCTGCTCGCTCGTCGCGTTCACCGTCTCCCCCGGCACCGGCATCGCCACCGCGGTGTTCTTCCTGGTCTACCGGGTGGTGGAGGACTACGTGCTGGTGCCCCGCATCGTCGGTCGGGTGGTGGAGGTGCCGGCGCTGCTCACGATCGTGTCGCTGCTCCTTGGCGGCGTCCTGCTCGGCGTCATCGGCGCGGTGGTGGCGGTGCCGGTCGGGGCGGCGGTCCTGCTGATCGCGAAGGAGGTCGTCGTCCCGAGGCTCGACGCAACCTAGTGTCCCGCACCTCGCAGAGGTCGAGGCGTCGTCGCAGACGTTCGACCTCCTGCGAGGACCACCTGCCCTCTGCGAGGTTGCGGAGATCGTCAGCTCCCAGGTCAGGTGGCCGTTCTGCGGGAGCCTTGCGGGGGTGCCGGGGCCGGCCAGGTCCGCGGCCGTGCCCAGCAACGGTTCCACCCCGATCGAGCGGTACGGGCCGGTGGTCGGCCAGCCCCGCAGGTTGCGCCACAGCAGCAGCGAGCACTCCGCGTCGCCTGCGTGGACCCGCCAGGACAGGTGCAGCTCGTCGGGCCCGTCGACGACGGTCGCCGCGGCGCAGCCGGGCAGGACGGCCGCCACCGCCGTGCCGTCGTCGGGGCCGAGCGCGTCGAGCCCGGACGGCCACGTCACCGCCCCGCCAGGCCCGTCGAGCAGGTGCGCGGTGGTGGCCGAAGCCTCCAGCCGGGCCTTCTCCGACACGTCGAGCAACAGGTGGACGGCGTGGACGAACGGGGAGCCGGGCGGCCCGGTGATCGCGTAGGTCACGGTGACGGGGTCGGCGCCGCGCACCTCCCGGCGAAGGGCCAGCTCGCCCGTGCGGACCGCGCCTCCCTCCCATGGGCGCGTCCACACGTCACCGTGGTCAGGGGTGCCGCGGACCGTGGGGAAGCATTCCTCCCCGCCACCCGCGTCGACGAACGCCGCGCCCGGTCGCACCCCGGCCCGGGCCGCGGCGAGCGGCGGGTTGTGCCACAGCCACTCCCGCGTCGGGGTGCGCAGGGAGGTCCAGCGGCCGCCGTGCCGCGCGTCGAACTCAACCGTCAGCGGGGACACGGTCCACCACGACGACGTCGCAGTCCGGGGCCAGCGCGAACGGCACGTCCAGCCCGCTGACGGCGAGGGTGGCGCCGGTGACGGTCCGCCCGTCGTGGAGGCGGTACGTCGCGCCCGGCTGGAGCCCGGCCAACCGCAGGCGCACGCCACCGGCGTCCGGGCGGGCCCAGACGAGCGCCACGATGCGGTCAGCCAAGGCGTACTGGACCGCGCACCACGGGTCGCCCGGTGCGCCGTGCCGCGTCACCTCGCCGCCGAGGAGCACCGGGCGCAGCTCGCGGTAGCGGGCCACCAGTTCGCGGGCGCGGTCGCGGGTCTTCGCGTCCCAGGCCAGGACGTCGGCGCCGATCCCGAGCACCCCGGCCATGGCGACGACGAACCGGAACTCCAGGCTGGTCGGCGCGGTGTCGAGCCGGTCCGGCTCGTCGGTGACCCACGAGCTCATCACGGACGGCGGGTACACGGACAGGAAGCCGTGCTGGATCGCGAGCCGGTCGCGCGGGCCGGTCTCGTCGCTCGGCCACACCACGTCGCAGCGGGCGAGCACGGCGTTGTCGACCCGCCCGCCGCCGCCGGCGCACGCCTCCACGGTGACGTGCGGGAACTCGTCCCGCAGCAGGTCCAGGAGCCGGTGGTAGGCGCGGGTGTGGGCGACGCTCCACTCCCGGCTGTGCGGGTCGCCGGGCCGCCCGCCGTCGGTGACGGCACGGTTCATGTCCCACTTCAGGTACGTGATCGGGTACCGGGTGAGCAGGCGGCGCAGTGTTGCCGCCGCCCAGGCCTTCACCTCGGGCCGCCCGAGGTCGAGGACGTACTGGTTGCGCATCGTCGTCAACGGGCGGTCGCCGGCTCGGTAGACCCAGTCCGGGTGCGCCCGGTACAGGTCGCTGTCCGGGTTCACCGACTCCGGCTCGATCCACAGCCCGAACCGCATCCCGCGCTCCAGCACACCGGTGACCAGCGGTTCCAGGCCGTCGGGGAACTTCTCGGGGTCGACGTGCCAGTCGCCGAGACCGGCCCGGTCGCTCGTGCGCCCGACGAACCAGCCGTCGTCGACGACGAAGACCTCGGCGCCGAGGTCCGCCGCGACGTCGGCGAGCGCGAGCTGGTGGTCCACGCGCACGTCGAACCCGGTGGCGTACCAGGAGTTGTACACGACGGGCGGCGGACCGACCGGGCGCAGCAGGACCTGCCGCTGGTAGGCGTGCCAGGCGCGGGCCAGACCGGCGGTGCCGGACGGGCTCCACGTGCCGAGCAGGTGCGGGGTCTCGAACTCCTCCCCCGGCGCCAGAGCGATCACCGTGGTCTCGTCGTCGACGCCGGCGCTCACCCGCACGACCTCGCGGAACGGGACGGCGTCGACCTGCATCCGCCACGAACCGCTCCACACGAGCGCGACCCCGTACGCCTCGGTCTCCCCGTTGCGCGAGCGCAGCGCCACCACCGGCGCGTACTCGTGCGAGGTGATGCCCTGCCGGCTGCCCAGCCGCAGCTGCCCCGCCGGCAGGTCCACCTCGACCGGCGAGAACTCCCGCGACCACGTCCCCACCAGCTCGGACACCCGCGCACCGGGCCCGACCGGCATGTTCCAGCCGGCCCCGAACGCGCGGGGCAGCGCCACCTCGTGCCGGGTGGAGCGGACCACCGCCCAGCGCTCGACGACGTCGTGGTCGGGTGCGGTGCGCCAGTGCAGGTCGACCTCGACCCCGGTCCGCTCGTCGACGAGCGACACGTGCAGGGCGTGCTCGTCGCCGTCCATCGAGCGCAGCTGCAGCAACGCTCCGTCTACACCGTTCGCCGGTCCCTGAACCAGCAGCTCGGCGGTCTGCGTGTGCCGGGTGCCGCCGGCGGCGAACTCCAGCGGGGCCACGTCGGCGGCGGTCTCGAAGGACGCCCGCCGCGTCGACGGGATGCGCGGCCAGCGCTCGGGGTCGCCCCAGTGCTGCAGCACCGGCCCGTACTCCGACGCGCCGACGACGTACACCGAGCGGGCCGTCCGCAGCACGTGGCTCACTTGTTCGACCCCACCAGCAGCCCGGACACGAACTGCTTCTGGAACAGGAAGAACACGATCGCCGTCGGTACCGCGGCCACCAGCGACCCCGAGGCGATCACGTTCCACGAGCTGGAGAACCCGCCCTGCAGGTTCAGCAGCGCCGCCGTGATCGGGAACTTGGCCTCCGTGCGCAGCACCGTCATCGCCCAGATCAGGTCGTTGAAGATCCAGGTCGTGGCCAGTGCCGCCAGCGCGGCCAGCGCGGGCCGGCACAGCGGCAGCACGACGCTCCAGAACGTGCGCGCCGGACCCGCGCCGTCGAGCACCGCCGCCTCGAAGACCTCCGCCGGCATCGAGCGCATGAACCCGTGCAGCACGAACGTGTAGAAGCCCATCCCGAACCCGACCTGCACCACCACGACCGCCAGCAGGGTGTCGTAGATGCCCATCGCCTGCGTGATCCGCGAGACCGGGATCAGCAGGATCTGCGGCGGCAGCAGGTTGCCGGCGAGCATGAGCAGCAGGACCGTGCGGCGGAACGGGATGCGGAACCGGGCCAGCGCGAACGCCGCCACCGCAGCGAGCGCCAGCGACGCGGTCACCGTCGCCACCGTGACGATCGCGCTGTTGACCAGCGCGCCCGCCACCCGTCCCGAGCCGAACGCCGTCGCGAAGCCGTCCAGCGTGAACGACGCGGGCAGCGCACCCAGGCCCCGCGCGGCGATGTCGTCGAAGCTGCGGACGGCCACCAGCACCACGAACACGATCGGCGCGAGCCACAGCAGCGTGAACGGCACCATGATCGCGTGGAACCACCCGGACCGCGGCTTGTTGATCACGCTCACGAGGCATCCTCCCGGGACTGCCGCACCAGGTAGGTGATGATGAACGCGATCGCCAGCAGGAAGATCACCACGGCGATCGCCGACCCGTAACCGAGGTTCACCAGCGTGAACCCCTGCTGGAACATGTAGGTCGAGAGCAGCTGCGTCATGTTGTACGGGCCGCCGCGGGTCATCGCCCACACGATGTCGAACGTGCGCAGCGAGTCGATCACCGTGACCGCGAAGACCACCGTGTTGACCCCGCGCAGCTGCGGCATCACCACCCGCCAGAACCGCTGCCAGGCGTTCGCGCCGTCGACGGCGGCCGCCTCCTCCAGCGTCGGGTCGCAGCCCTTCAACCCGGCCAGGTAGAGCACCATGATGTAGCCGACCTGCCGCCACACGGCCGCGACGAGCACCGCGTACAGGGCGGTGTCCGGGTCAGCGAGCCACGGGCGTGACCACTCCCCCAGCCCGAGGCCGTGCAGGCCGGCGTCGATCGGTCCGTCGGGCTGGTACATGACGCGCCAGAACAGCCCGGTGACGGCCAGCGAGACGACCATCGGCAGGTAGATCGCGCTGCGGTAGAAGCCGACGGCGCGACCGGGCCGGTTGAGCGCGACCGCCAGGCCGAGCCCGCCGATCACCGACAACCCGCCGAACCCGACCACCCAGATCACGTTGTTGGTCAGTGCGATCCCGAAGACCGGGTCGGCGAACAGCCGCTCGTAGTTGGCGAGCCCGACCGGCTGCGCCGCCCCGACGCCCTTCCAGCTGGTGAACGACAGCGAGAAGCTGTTGAGCGCCGGCCAGAACACCCAGTACAGCTCGACGGCCAGCGGCACCGCCAGGAACACCCACACCAGCACCGGAACCCTGGCGAGCACCCCGCGCCGGCGCCGCTGCGGCGGGTCGGTGACCGGCGCCCGGTCGGGCCGGGTGACCGTCGCGGCGGTCATGACGTGAAGACCTGCTTGGCCGCCGCCTGCCAGCTCCGCTGCGTCGCGCCGATGTCCGACGGGTCGGCGAGGAACTTGGTGAGCGCGGCGTCGGCGGTGGTCTGCAGCGCGTCGGAGGAGTCGCGGTTGAAGAACTGGGTGATCTCCTTCGTGTCGTTCAGCAGCTTGATGCCCTTCTGCACCAGCGGGCTGAACGTGGACGTGTCGACATCGGGGGAGGTCGGCATGTTCGACGAGCCGGACTTCTGGATGTACGACTGCTGCGCCGCCGCCGAGGCGAGGTAGGACAGCAGCTGCTTGGCGCCCTCGGGGTTCTTGCTGCCGGCCGCGGCGAAGAACCCGTCGGTCGGCGCCTCCTCGGCGCTCGGCACGCCGGTGTTGATGGGCGGCACGGAGAAGAAGTCCAGGTCGTCCTGCTGGTCCTTCGGGAAGTACTGGGTGCAGAACGCGCCCACGAGGTACATGGCGGCCTCGTTGTTGACCATGGGCTGCACGGCCTGCTGGGCGTCCCACGACGTCTGGTTGGGGTGGAAGTACGGGATGAGCCGCTTGTACTGGTCGAGGACGTCGGCGACCTGCTTGTCCTCGAAGGAGTGCTTCCCGGCCAGCAGCTCGCGGTGGTAGGTGGCGCCGTTGATGCGCAGGTCCAGGTAGTCGAACCAGCCCGACGTCATCCAGGCCGTCGAGCCGATGCCGTTGGTGAGCGGGTGGATGCCGCGGGCCTTCAGCTGGTCGCAGAGCGCGATGAAGCCGTCCCACGTCGTCGGCGGCTGGATGCCCCACTGCTGGAAGGCGGACTTGCGGTAGAAGATCGACCACCAGTAGTAGCTGGTCGGCACGAAGATCGCCTTGCCGTCGGCGGACGTGGAGAGCGCGCGCAGGGCAGGAGAGAAGTTGGCGCAGGCCCCACCCGGGGCCCACAGGTCCGAGACGTCGAGCAGGAGCCCCTGCTTGGCGTAGGTGTTGGCGACCGACCCGGCGTACCAGGCCAGCACGTCGGGCGGGGTCGAGCTGGACAGGTACGTCGAGAGCTGGGCGCGGAACTGCTCGGTCGCCACCGAGTTGAGCGTGACCTTCGGACCGGTGAACCCGCTCACGACCTGCTCCAGCGCGGCCTTCGGGCCGGTGTCCTGGATCGACGACTGCAACGTGAGCGTGGTGGCCGTGCCGGCGGACGAGCCGGCGTCCGCGCCCGAGCCGACGCAGCTCGCCAGCAGCGGGACCGCTCCGAGGGCGGCCGAGCCGATCAGGAACCGGCGGCGCGAGACGTTCATGACGACCTCCTGAGCGCCGTCGTTGGCGCGTCGGTGAACAGAGCGGTGAAGATGGCGCTGCATTCGCGCTGGAGTGCGATGTCGTCCCACATCGGGTGCTGAGGTGCGGCGTTGGAGCAGACGACGGTGCCCCACGCGCCCAGGCGGGCCGCCTCGCGGACGGCGAAGCGGCAGATCTCCGCCCCCACCGGCCCTTCCTCGAACTGGCCGCGCAGCGGCGTGTAGCCGACCCAGCCCTCGCCGAGCACGAGCGGGACCCCGTGGGCGGCGGCCCAGTCCGCGGCGACCTCCAGCCACGTGCGCAGCTTGTCCGCCATCGCGACGCGGTGCTCGCCGTAGTGGTCGTAGAGCCAGCGGTCGAACGCGGCCGGGTCGGTCCAGTCGTGCACGTACACCTCGGCCTGCCGGATGATCGTGGCCTGCATCCGCCACCGGTGCTCGTCCGGCACCGTCCACTCCGCTGCGGGCGGCGCGCCCGGCCGCAGGATGGCCGCGGCGGCGTTCTGCGGGAACTCGTCGACGGGCCGGCGCAGCCCGAACTCCTCGATGAGCGCGCCCAGCACCCCGTACACGTAGGGGTGGACGGCGAGCACGTCGAGGTTGGTGGGGATGCCGCGCATGCTCGCGTGCGGCACCCCGCCGTAGTTGACGGTGATCGGCCGGCCGGGGTGGCGGGTGCGGAACCGCTCGACCGCCTTCTCCAGCGCCGGACCCAGCTCCACGACCGGGTCGGCGCCGGCCGGCTGCCCCTCGGTGAGGTGCCCGTACTGCACCTCGTTGTGGAGCTCGGTGTAGGCGACGACGTCGGCGAGCCCTTCGGCGACGAGCAGGTCCATCAGGTCGGCGTGGGCGTCGGCGAGGCGGTCCGGCCGCTCCGCCGGCGGCACCGCGCGGAGGGTGTCCCACCAGTCGGAGGTGGCCGCGAACGCGGAACTCTGCTGGTACTCCCACGACGAGACGATCACGCGCACGTCGTGCTGCTGCGCTGCCCGGAAGAACGCGAGCAGGTGCGCCCGCGCGTCGATGGTCGTCTCCGCCTTGACGTCGTACCAGCGCAGACCCTGCCCGTACGCCCCGCCGAGCGGGCCGAGCCGCAGCGCCGAGGTGTCCAGGCCGGAACCGAACAGCAGGAACGGCATCGCGCAGATCCGCACCGTGTTGTAGCCGCGCTCCACGGCCTGCGCGAACGCGGCGTCGAGATCGGCGAACGGTTCCCCCGGGCCGGTGCGGACGTACCAGGAGAAGTCCCACAGCGAGATGACGAGCTTGTCGGGAGCGGGCGTCATTGCACCTCCAGCAGGTCACGGGTGGCGAGGTCGGCGGCGAGGTCGAGGGCGTCGGTGTGGTGCGGGTCGAGGTCGAGCAGGTCGGCGAGCCGCGTGCGGGCGCGGTCGGGCGTTCCGTCGAGCACGTCGAGCTGGGCACGCAGGAACAGCACGCGGCGGCGCTGCACCTCCGCCGGGTCCTCGGTGAACAGCAGCATCGACGGCAGCGAGGTCGCGAAGTAGTCGACGACGGCCGGGGTGCCGGCGAGCTGGTCGACGAAGCCGCGCAGGGCTTCCGTCAGCTCGCCCGCCTCCGCGCTGCGGCCGAGCCGGCGCAGGGCCAGCACCGCGGAGAACGTGGCCTCGGAGAACGGCTGGGTGCTCATCGACAGGAAGTCGCCGCGGTCGGCGGCGGCCCGCTCCCACGCGTCCTCCGCGGAGGGGTGATCGCCGGCCTCCGCGTGCACGTCGCCGAGGAGGAGGTGCAGTGCGGCGGTGGCGGCCAGCGGGTGGCGGGCCTCCCCGAGCGACGGCGGCGGTGCGAGGGCGGCGGCCGGGTCACGGGTGAGCCGGCACAGCCGGTCCCAGACGCGCAGCACCTCGCCCTCGCCGCCCTCCCACGGCTGGAAGGTGCGGCCGAGCAGCAGCGCCCGCGCGTCGTCCGTCCGGCCTGCGGTGAGCAGGAGGTCGGCGAGCGCCACGGTCGCGTCGTCGCGGGTCTCGACCAGGCCCCGGGCGGCGAGCAAGCGCTCCAGCCGCTGCGCCGGGGGCACCCCGCGTCGGGCGTCGAGGCGATCGCTCTCGATCAGCAACCGGGCGTCCGGCCCGGCGACGGCGAGTGCCCGGTCGTAGGCGTCCCGCGCCGCCGCGGCATCGCCCAGGTGGTTGTGCGCGGCCAGGCCGAGGTTGCGCCACACCACCGGATCCGACGGATCGAGCGCGACGCTCGCCCGCCAGGCGGCGAGGGCGTCGTCCGGCCGCCCCGCGGCGTAGCGCCAGTGCCCGAGCAACCCCCACGCGACGGCATCGGACGGGTTGGCGGCGACCGCCGCCTCCAGCGCGAGCGCGTCGTCCAGCCGGCCGGGGAAGCACCAGGTGGTGTCGCCGGGGTCGGCACGTTCACCGGTGAGCGCGGCCCGGTGGTAGGCGATCAGCGGACCGGCCGCGGTCTGCCCGACCGCGCGGTGCGGCTCCCGTTCCGCGGCGAGGTCCAGCACGCGCAGGGCGGCGGCGGTCTCGTCGATCCCCGCGTACTCGATGGCGACGTCGAGGCAGGTCTGGGCATCAGCGGACGGGGACAGCCCGGCGAGGTCGCGCGACCACGCGTCGAGCGGATCGAGCGCCGGGTCGGCCGTGGCCTCCTGCCCGGCCCGGCGGCGCAGCACCGTCTCCAGGGCCCGGGCCTGCAGGTGCTCGGGCTCCGTCCGCAGCACGTCGGCGATGCGGTGCAGCGCCTCCGCGTCCCGGCCGGCCGCGGCGTCCAGACGCGCCATGCGGTAGCCGGCTGCGGCGCGCCACGGCCGCGTCCAGGAGGCGGCGGCGAACCGGTCGTATGCCTCCTCCGCCCGCCCGGTCCGTTCCAGCACGAGGCCCAGCAGGTACAGGGCGGTCGTGTCGGCCGGGTTGGCGTTCAGGCTGGTCAGGCGGGCGAGCGCGGCGCGCAGCAGCCCTTCTGCGCCCGCCAGGTCGCCGCGGCGGTAGGCCCGGTCGGCCAGCCCGACGTTGCTCGCGACGTGCCCGGGATCCCGCCGCAACGCCTCGCGCCAGTACGGCTCCGGAGAGCGGGTGGCGTGCCGGTACTGCTGCAGGTGGGCCGCGATCACCGCCAGCTCCTCCACGGAGTCGACGTCGTCGGGCGCGGCCGGCTCCCGCGCCGGGACGACCTCCGCGGCGGCCGGCACCTCGGCGTCCCAGGTCACCAGGTCGACGCCGGCGTGGCGCACCTGCAGGCGCACCGGGACCGTCGGCAGCGTCGTGAGGTACGGCCGGCCGGGCGCGACGTCGGCGACCAACTCCGTGACCGTGCCCGCCGCGTCGACGGCGCGGATCGTGCAGCCCGCCCGCGGCGCGGTGACGGCCACGCCGATCTCGGCGCCGGCCACCCGCACCGCCGCGTCAACGGTGGCCGCCTGCACCGGCCCGATCTCCTGGATCGGGTACCAGACCTGCGAGAACACCTTCGTCTCGCCGGGCGCGATGTGCGCGAAGTCGGGCTGGTTGTCGGTGAACACCCCGGCCATCAGCTCGACGTAGTGCGCGCCGTCGTCGGCGAGGTTGCGGTCCCAGGCGTGCCCGAACGGCGCGTTGCCCCACGTCCACTGCTTCTTCCCGACGGCCACCCTGCGGTCGGCGACGTGCACGAACCCGGCCCGTGCCGCGTGGTCGTACCCGCCGAAGAAGCCCTCCCGGCTCCCGATGCACATGTACGACGTCGGGACGGGGATGTTGCGGTACCAGTCCAGCCGGTCCCCACCGTCGGCACGCCGGGCCGGGTAGTCGACGCCGTAGTAGGGGCGGTCCGCGGCGGGGAACGCGGTGACCGCGCGCCGGGCGTGGTCGGCGACGAGCCGCACGTCGCGGGGGAAGAACGACTGGTAGTGCTCGTCGACGCGGGCGGCGACGTTGGCCCACCACAGGAACGTCTGCGGCAGCTCGCTGCGGTTGTACAGCCGCACTCGCAGCTCCAGGACCGCGCGGTCGGGGTGCAGCCGCACCCCGTGCATGCCCTTCATGCGGGTGAACGGGTCGTGGTCGGAGCACCAGACCGTCACGGCGCCGTCGGGCTCGCGCTCGATCTCCACGTCCGTCGGCAGGAAGGTGGCCGGCCGGTGGTGCTGCGGCCAGTTCAGCTCCACCCCGCCGGCGATCCACGGCCCGGCGAGCCCGACGAGCGCCGGCTTGATCACCGGGTTGCGGTAGAAGAAGTCGTAGCCGCTCGTGCGGTCGTGGCCGACGTGGATGCGCCCGCCCAGCTCGGGCAGCACCATCACCCGCAGCCAGCGGTTCTCCAGGTGCACCGCCGCCCACTCGACGGGCCGCTGCTCGGCGCTGATCCGGTCGTGGAACGGCAGCGGGTACACCCGCCCCGACGACCCCTGGTACACCCGGCGGTCCAGGTAGGCGGGGTAGCGGTCGGGCAGTTCCGGCAGGTAGCTGTCGATCGTCACGGGCTCGTGCCAGGCGGCGACGCCGTCGACCGGCTGGTCGGCCGGTCGGGGCGGTAGGTCGAACATGCGGCGACGCTACGAGGGCCCGGCGCTGCGACCCATGGGTGAATCGACCGAGATGCCTGGACGATTCGACTGTCCACGGTCGGTTCGGCGTACGGTGGCGCGATGTTGCTGCCCGACGGGTTCCCCGGCCAGCGCCTGCGCGCGCTGCCGCGCCCGCTCGTCGCAGCCGCCCTGCGCCGCCCGCCGACGGCGGGGCTGCTGGTGACCGACGCCGGCTACTTCCCGCATGCAGCGAACCACGGCCGACGCCGGCCGGAGGGCACGCCCGAGGTCGTGGTGATCGTCTGCGTCGACGGTGTCGGGCACTGCGAGGTCGAGGGCAGGCGCACCACCGTGCGGCCCGGACACGCGCTGGTGCTGCCCCCGGACCAGCCGCACGCGTACTGGGCCGACCCCGTGCAGCCATGGACGATCTGGTGGTTGCACGCTGCCGGCGCGCAGGTGGCGCAGGTGCTCGCGGTCGTCGCCCCAGACGGACGCGAGCAGCTCGTCGAGCTGCACGACCTCTACCGCGCCGTCTCCACCATCGACGACACCATCGGCTTCCTGGAGCGTGACGAGACCGTGCCCAGCCTGATCTCCGCGTCCGGGACGGGCGGGGCGCTGCTCGCGCAGGTGGCGGCCGACACCGTGGCGGGCGGGCTGCGGGCGAGCGAACCCGTCCGGCAGGCCCACGACTACCTGCGCCGCAACTTCGCCAAGCCGGTGCGAGTCACCGAGCTCGCCCGCACCGCGGGCCTCTCGCCCTCGCACTTCGCGGCACTGTTCCGGGCCACCACCGGGCACGGCGTCGTCGAGTACACGAAGCGGCTGCGGATGGCTCGGGCCCGCGAGCTGCTCATCACGTCGTCGCGCGACATCGCCGCGATCGGAGCAGCCGTCGGCTACGCCGACCCGTTCTACTTCTCCCGCCAGTTCCGCACCGTGCACGGCTGCAGCCCCAGCGAGTACCGCACGCTGCACCGACAGAGCTGATCACGGTGTACAACAGGGCCACCACGTCGTCGGCCATCGGGGGGTGCCGGTTGTGCCTGCGTTCCTCCAGGACGTCCTCGACCACTGGCTGATCTACGCGACCATGCCGGTGATCGCCGCACTGATCGGCTACGGCACGAAGATCGTCGCCGTCGAGATGATGTTCGAACCGGTCGACTTCGTGGGCGTACGACCGGTGTTCGGCTGGCAGGGCATCATCCCCCGCAACGCCGGCCGCATGGCCACGATCGCCATGGACCTGCTGCTCAACCGGCTGATCGACCCGCGGGCGATCCTCGCCCGCATCGACGTGGACCGGCTGCTCGAGGAGATCGAGGCCCCGCTGAACAAGGCGGTCGTCGAGATCGGCACCGACGTGCTGGCGAAGTACCAGCCTGCGGTCTGGGAGATGCTGCCGACCGTGGCGCAGGACCTGATCCTGCGCCAGCTGCAGGCGCGTGCCCCGAAGGTCGTCGCCGAGATCATGACCGACATCTCGCGAGACCTCGAGCAGTACGTCGACGTCCGCGACATGGCGATCACGAACCTGGTGCGCGACCGCGCGGTGCTGAACCGCCTGATCCGCGAGATCTCACAGCCGGAGATGCGGTTCATCATCCGATCCGGCCTCTACTTCGGCGCGATCGTCGGCGTGCTGCAGGCCGTGGTCTGGGCGCTGACCCACGAGCCGTGGATCATGCCGTTCTTCGGTGGGCTGATCGGCCTCAGCTCCGACTGGCTCGCCCTCAAGATGATCTTCCATCCGCGGGAGGAACGGCGGATCCTCGGGATCTTCCGCTGGCAGGGACTGTTCCACCGGCGCCGCGAGCAGGTCGCCGCCGACTACGGCCGGCTCATCGCCGACGAGGTGCTGACCATCGACCACATCCTCGAGGCCGTGCTGGCCGGCCCGCGGTCCGACCGTCTGATCATGACGGTGCAGCGGCACGTCGGGAAGGTCATCGACGAGAACATCGGGCTGGCCAAGCCGCTCGTCGTGCTCAGCATCGGATCGACGGAGTATCAGCAGCTGCGCCGTGACGTCGCCGAGCGCGGACTGGCTGCCGTGAGCACGACGATCAAGCCGGCGCTCGGGTACGCGCACGAGGCGCTCGACGTCGAGCACACGATCGTCGACGCCATGCTGCGGCTCTCCCCGATGGAGTACGAGGGCGTGCTGCGGCCCGCGTTCCGGCAGGACGAGTGGAAGCTGATCCTGGTCGGCGGCATCCTCGGCGCGCTGGTCGGCGAGCTTCAGGTGCAGCTGCTGCTCGGCTGAGCGGCGATCGCGGCCCGCAGGCAGCGGGCCGGGTCGGCGGCGTGGAACGGGTGCTCGGACGGCTCGATGTGGTCGAGGAACCGCCGGTAGGTGACCGCGCCCAGCAGGTGCAGCCACGGCCGGGCCAGCTCGCTGGCGCGAGCCGCGTCGCTGCCGGGGACGCGCCGGGCCCACTCGGCCACCCACTGCGCGGTCGCCGGCGCCCGGTCGACCGCGGGCACCCAGTCGTGCAGGCGCAGGAAGTCGACGGCCGGATGGCCGATCACCGCGTCGCCCCAGTCGAGGACGGTGAGCGCGCCCGGCACGCCGCGGACGTTGCCGGGATGCAGGTCGCCGTGGACGAGCGTGTCGGGCAGGCCGGTGGCGGCGAGTGCCGCGTGCCGCTCGTCCAGCCCGGCGACGAGCACGTCCAGCGCGGCGCGCTCGGGCCGGGTCAGCTCGTGGGCGTGCCGCTCGACGACGTCGACCACGAGCGGCAGCGCGGCGGCGGGCCGCCGGTCCGGCAGACCCAGCTCCACCAGCTCCGGGGCGCGGCCGGCCCATTCGGCGTGCAGGGCCGTCGCGATGCCGAGGATCTCCAGCACCGGCGCACCGGTGGCGTCGTAGTGGTCGACGCCGGGGATGTCGGCCATCAGCATCCGGCTCGGCTCGGCCGCGAGCACGGTGGGCGCCACGTGCGGCCCGATGCGCGTGACCAGCGCCGGCTCGTGCCCGAAGAACGCCGGCACCTCCTTCAACCACACCGCACCGCGGTCGGTGGGCAGGCGCCAGATCGCCGACAGGTTCCAGGTCTTCACCTGCTGCGGCGGCCCGGTGCGCGCGGTGCCGGCCGCGCAGAGGGCGGCATCGGCCCACGCGAGGGCCGCGCGCTGCCCGTCCGGTTCCGCGTAGGGCGCGCGCAGCGGATGCGGAGCCAACGGGTCGGCGCCGGACCACGGCTGCAGCGGCGCATCGACGGGCCCGTCGACCTGGGCGAGATAGGTGCCCGATCCGCCGGGCCCGGCCCCGGGTGGCAGCTCGATCGCCCGCAGCACCGCCACGTCCAGTCCGTACCGCTCCCGGCACCCCGTGACGACCTGCTCGACGTCGGGCCAGAACGGCCACGGCACGTCGAACGGCGGCAACGCGCCGAGGACGGCGTCGTCGGTGCGCAGGACGACGGTCACGGTGCGCGGCACGTCTCGATCGTCCCGGTGCGCACAATCCGGTTACCACGCCGGGGCGCTTCGGCACCATCCCCGAAAGGTCGAGACAACCCTGGTGATGTCCAACGGAATCCCGGTGCCGGGGCAATCCCGGGTTCGGGCATTCTGGGCACCATGACCGTGGACCACCTGCTGCAGACGATCCCGCCCCTCGCGGTCTACCTGCTCGTCGGCGCCGTCATCGGCGTGGAGAGCCTCGGCATCCCGCTGCCGGGCGAGATCGTGCTGGTCAGCGCGGCCCTGCTGTCGTCGCACCACGAGCTGGCGGTGAGCCCGATCGGCGTCGGGGTCGCCGCGATCATCGGAGCGATCGTCGGCGACACGATCGGGTACGGCATCGGGCGGCGGTTCGGGATGCCGCTGTTCGAGCGGCTCGGCCGGCGGTTCCCCAAGCACTTCGGACCGGGGCACGTGGCGCTCGCCGAGCGGATGTTCGCGAAGTGGGGCGTGTGGGCGGTGTTCTTCGGCCGGTTCATCGCGCTGCTGCGGATCTTCGCCGGGCCGCTCGCCGGCGCCCTCACGATGCCGTACCGGCGCTTCCTCGCCGCCAACGCGTCCGGGGCGATCTGCTGGGCCGGCGGCACCACCGCGCTCGTGTACTTCGTGGGGATCGCGGCCGAGCGCTGGATGTCCCGCTTCTCCTGGGTCGCTCTCGTGCTGGCCGTCATCGGCGGGATCGCGGTGGCGCTCGTGCTGCGCAAGCGCACCGCGAAGGCGATCGCCGCCATCGAGGCCGAGGGCGAGACGCGCGGCGCCGATCCGGTGGTGTGACGGGCCCGACGATCGGCTAACACGCGCCGGGTCGGGGAGCGACAGCCCCACGTGCACGACCGCCAGAACCCCCCGACCCTCGTCGCCGTCGACCCGCCCACGCTCCCCGCGGGCGATCTCCGTCCCGCACTCGACCCCACCCTCGACCCTCCCGCGTTCCCGGCTCCCCGCCGTTCCAGCGGCGGCCGGTTCGCCCGCCTCGTCCGCCGGTGGCGCCACCGCCGACGCTGAGGGACGGTGGCGGCGTGACCGGACATCCCACGCTGCTGCACACCGTCCTCGACGCCACCGACGCCCGTGGGCTGGCCGAGTTCTACCGGCAGCTCATGGGCCTGGTGTACCGACAGGGTGACGAGGACGCGCACGACTGGTTCGTGCTGCTCACCACGGACGGGACGCGGGTGCTCGCCGTCCAGCAGGTCGACGAGCTCCCGCGGTCGACGTGGCCGCGGCCGGGCGTCCCCCAGCAACTGCACCTGGACCTGACGGTGCCGAGCACCGCAGAGCTGGACCGCCAGCACGAACGGGCGCTGGCGCTGGGCGCGCAGCTGCTGCTGGACCGGCGCGACGACCCGGAGGAACCGCTCTACGTCTACGCCGACCCGGCCGGACACCCGTTCTGCCTGTTCCTGGCCCCGCGTTGACTGGGCGGGGTCAGAGCTCCCGGACCAGCGCGATCGCCCTGACCCGGGTCTCCAGCCGCGCTTCGAGGGTGTCGCCGGCCGGGTAGAGCCGCACGGTGTCCACCCCGGCCGCCTGCCACACGCGCAGCCGCTCCCGCACCACGGGCTCGGTGCCGATGAGCGTGGTGGCCAGCACCATCTCGTCCGTGACGAGGGCGGCGCCCGCGCGGTCGCCGGCCTGCCAGCGGTCCCGCACCTCGACGGCGACCTCCGACCAGCCCTGCCGGCCGTACGCGTCGTGGTAGAAGTTCGTGGTCGCCGTGCCCATGCCGCCGAGGCTGAACGCGAGGCCCGACTTGGTCGTGGCGGTGCGCATCAACCCTGCTCGGCGTGCTGCTTGATCGCCGCGAGTGTGGTGGTCATGTTCGTCTCGAGCTCGCGCAGCCGCACGAAGACGATCTTCTGCTCCTTCTCGGGCATCGCCGTGATGGCGACGCTGAGCCCCGACTCACCCGGCCCCATGCGCATCCACTGGGTCAGCCGCGTGCCCCCCTCGACGGGTTCGAGCGTGAACCGCCAGCTCGCCGACAGCCACTCCGGGTCGCCGACGTCCCACGCGAACACCTCGGGCGCGGCGCAGGCGCTGACCGTCGACGGCGTGGACCACTGCCCGAACGCCGCGTGGCTGTTGAACCCCTGGAACCGGGCGCCCACCCGCGCGCCGGTCGCCCCGTCGATCCACTCGACCCGTTGCAGCTCGTTGCACAGCTTCGGCATCGCGACGGGGTCGGAGACCAGCGGCCAGACCCGCTCCGGCGGCGCATCGATGTCGATCTGCACCTCGACGGTGGGTTGGTCGGCGTAGCGGGCACCCGTCCACTCCATGGAGTCAGAGTTGCGCAACGCGACCCAGCATGTCAACGCGTGCACTACGGTCGGCGTCCGTGCTCGATCACATCTCCCTCCAGGTCGCCGACGTCGCGACCTCCGTCGCCTTCTACGAGCAGGTCTTCGGCCCGGCCGGCCTGCGGGTGATCATGCAGTTCCCCGGTCGCGACGGAATGCCCGTCGCCGGGCTCGGCGGACCTGACGGTCAGCCGCGGTTCTGGCTCGGCCCCGGTCGTCCGGACGGCGTGCCGGAGACGCACATCGCCTTCGCCGCGCCCGACCGGGCGGCCGTCGACGCGGTGCACGCGGCCGCCGTCGCAGCGGGGGTGGAGGTGCTGCACGGACCGCGCGAGTTCCCCGAGTACCACCCCGGCTACTACGGGGTGTTCGTGCGCGATCCCGACGGCAACAACGTCGAGGCCGTCCATCACGGCTGACATTGTCGGACCCGGGTGCGAACATATGTTCGTGTCCGACGACGGGTCCGGCCGCAGCGCCACACCGATCCTGCACGCAGATCTCGACGCGTTCTACGCCTCGGTGGAGCAGCGCGACGACCCGCGCCTGCGCGGCCGGCCGGTGATCGTCGGCGGCGGGGTCGTGCTGGCCTGCAGCTACGAGGCCAAGCGCTGCGGCGTACGCACGGCCATGGGCGGGCGGCAGGCGAAGGTGCTGTGCCCGGAGGCGATCGTGGTGCCGCCGCGGATGTCGGCCTACTCGACGGCGAGCAAGGCCGTCTTCGAGGTCTTCCGGGCCACCAGCCCCGTCGTGGAGGGCATCTCGATCGACGAGGCGTTCCTCGACGTCGGCGGGCTGTGGCGCATCGCGGGCTCGCCCGTCGAGATCGCGCGCCGGCTGCGTCGCGACGTCCGGGAGCAGGTCGGGCTGCCGATCACCGTCGGGGTGGCGCGCACCAAGTTCCTCGCGAAGGTGGCCAGTGGTGTCGCCAAGCCCGACGGGCTCCTGCACGTGCCGGCCGACGGCGAGCTGGCGTTCCTGCACCCGTTGCCCGTGGAGAAGCTGTGGGGCGTCGGCAAGGTCACCGCCGCGAAGCTGCACGCGCTGGGTGTCCGCACCGTGGGCGAGGCCGCCGAGATCGGCGAGGGCCCGCTCGTCGGGCTCGTCGGCAAGGCGGAGGGCCACAAGCTGCACGCGCTGGCGCACAACCGCGACCCGCGGCAGGTCGAGACCGGCGTCCGGCGCCGGTCCATCGGCTCGCAACGGGCGCTCGGCCGTCGCCGGCGCACCCCCGAGGAGCTCGACGCGATCCTCGCCGGCACCGTCGACCGGCTCGGTCGCCGGCTCCGCGGTGCGCACCGGGTGTGCCGCACGGTGGTGCTGCGGCTGCGGTTCGCCGACTTCACCCGGGCCACCCGCTCACGCACCATGGTGGCCGCCACCAGCCACACGCCCACGATCCTGGCCACGGCGCGGATCCTGCTGGCCGGCGCGATGCCGCGCATCGCCGCCGACGGGGTCACCCTCCTCGGCCTGTCGCTCACCAACCTGCGGGAGGACATGCCGCTGCAGCTCACCCTCCCCCTCGCCGCGCGCACCGTCGACGCCGACGAGATGGCCTTGGACGTCACGCTGGACGCGGTGCGCGACCGGTTCGGCTCACGCTCGGTCACCCGGGCCACGCTGCTGGGCCGCGACGAGGGCATCTCCGTCCCGCTGCTGCCCGACTGAAACCCAACCTGAGAGCCCGATCAGGCGGACGGCGGGTCGCAGTGCGGCCGAACGGGCGCATCGGCGACCGTTCGGCGCGTCCGGCGGCCCGAGCGGATCGCTTGCTCCTCAGGTTGGCAACCCGACGCCACCCTGCTCTGTCAGATTCGCGGACGTGCCCGACGACGTCCTCCTCCCGTCCACCGCGCCCGCTCCCCGCCACGTCGAGGGCTCGGTCGAGGGCGCGGTCGAAGGCCCGGTCGAAGGCACAGCCCGCCGGGTCGGCGCCCTCGTCGTGCTGGTCGCCGCGGTGGTCGTCGGTGCCTGGCAGGCCGGCCGCATCGTCGGCCCGCTCGACACCGGTGCCCCGCTGCCGGCGCACGTCTCCGTCCACGGATCGGTGGTGACCCGATGAGTGCTCCGGCCATCGACCCGGTGCTGGAGTCCGCGCCGGCGCCGGCCGTTCCGGCCCTCCCGGAGGGCGCGCGGATCACGCAGCTGCGCGTCGACGGCATGACGTGCGGGGCCTGCGCCGCCCGGATCGAACGGATCATGGGCCGCATCGACGGCATCTCCGCGCAGGTCAACTACGCCACCGGCACGGCGACGATCACCCACCCCGTGGGCGTCGCGGCGGACGCGCTGGTCGCCGTCGTCGAGGACGCCGGCTACACCGCGGCACCCGTCCCGGACCTCGCCACGGCCGAACCCGACGACGACGGGCACGCCGCCCGGCTCGCCGCCGCGGGTGGCCGGGCAGCGGCCTGCGTCGCGCTGGCGGTGCCGGTCGTCGTGCTGTCGATGGTGCCGGCGCTGCAGTTCCCGTTCTGGCAGTGGGTGGCGCTCGGGCTCACCCTGCCGACCGTGTTGTGGGGCGGCTGGCCGCTGCACCGGCGCGCCCTCGCGGCGGCCCGGCACGGCACGGCCACCATGGACACCCTGGTCTCGCTGGGCACGCTCGCGGCGCTCGGCTGGTCGCTGTACGCGATGATCTTCGGCTGGGCCGGGCTGCCCGGCCTCCGGCACGCGTTCGAGCTGACGATCGCCCGCAGCGACGCCGGGTCGGCCATCTACCTGGAGGTGGCCGCCGGGATCACCGCGATCGTGCTGGCCGGCCGGTACTGCGAGGAGCGGGCGCGGCGCAGTGCGGGCTCCGCGGTCCGCGCGCTCTCGGGGCTCGCCGCCGACGAGGCCACGGTGCTGCGGGCCGACGGCACCGTCCGGGTCCCGACCGCCACGCTCGTCGTCGGCGATCTCGTGCAGGTGGCCGACGCCGAGCGGATCCCGACCGACGGCATCGTGATCGACGGCTCCGCCTGGCTCGACGCGTCCCTCGTCACGGGCGAGTCGGCGCCGATGGCCGTCCAGCCCGGCACGGCGGTGATCGGCGGTGCCGTCGCGCGCGGTGGCCCGCTGCTGGTGCGCGCGACCCGGGTCGGCGCCGACACCCAGCTGGCCAGGATGGCCGCGCAGGTGCGCGCGGCGCTGGGACGCAAGGCGCGCGCGCAGCGGCTGGCCGACCGGGTGTGCGCCTGGTTCGTGCCGGTCGTGCTGGTGCTCGCCGCGGGCACCTGCGCGTTCTGGTTGGGCACCGGCGCGCCGGTCGCGACCGCCGCCGCCGCTGCGACGGCCGTCCTCATCGTGGCGTGCCCCTGCGCCCTCGGCCTGGCCACCCCGACCGCGCTGCTGGTCGGCACCGGCCGCGCAGCCCGGCTCGGCATCCTCAGCGCCGGCCCGCAGTCCTGGGAGGTCGCGCGCCGGGTCGACACGGTGCTGCTCGACAAGACCGGCACGGTCACCACCGGCGCGCTCGCCGTGCAGTCCGTGACGGTGGTGGACGACGAGGCGGGCGGCGCCACCGACGACGTGCTCGCCGCTGCCGGCGCGGTGTCGGCGGGCAGCAACCACCCGATCTCGCGGGCGCTCACCGCCTACGCGGCGGAGCGGGTCCCGTTCTGGCCGGCCGTGCACGACGTCGCGGTTCACGACGGGCGCGGCGTGTCCGGCGAGACCGGCGCCCGCTCGGTCCTGGTCGGTAGCCCCGCGCTGATGCAGGAGCGCGGCGTCGAGGTGCCGGGCGCGCTGCAGGACGCGATCGCCGACGCCGGCGCACATGCCCGTACCCCCGTCGTCGTCGCGTGGAACGGACGCGCGCACGGCGTGCTCGGGATCGTCGACACCGTGCGCCCGACGAGCGCTGCCGCGGTGTCCAGGTTGCGCGCGCTCGGGCTCGAACCGGTGCTGCTCACCGGCGACTCGCGCGCCGTCGCCGACGCCGTGGCCGCCGAGGTCGGCATCACCCGCGTGCTGGCGGAGGTGCTGCCCACCGGGAAGGCCGACGCGGTGCACGAGCTGCAGCTCGAAGGACGCGTCGTGGCGATGGTGGGCGACGGTGTGAACGACGCCCCGGCGCTGGCCGAGGCCGATCTCGGCATCGCGATGGCCGGCGGCACCGACGTCGCCGTCGCGGCAGCCGGGTTGACGCTGGTCCGGCCCGATCTCGGCGCGGCAGCCGACGCGATCGTGCTCTCCCGCCGCATCGTCGCGACACTGCGGGGCAACCTCGCCTGGGCGTTCGGCTACAACCTGGTGGCGCTGCCGCTGGCGGCGTCCGGGCTGCTGCACCCGATGCTCGCCGGGGCGGCGATGGTGGCGAGCTCGCTGCTCGTCATCGGCAACAGCCTGCGGCTGCACCGGTAGCCGTCAGCCGGGGCATCCTGGCCACCATGGTTCGCACGGCTCCGCTGCTCCGGCCCGCGGCATCCACGCTGTACCTCGCCGCGGCCGTCTCGTGGCTGGGCCTGCTGGTGCACAACGTCGCCGACCTGCCGGGGCAGACGCTCGCCAGCCCGGAGACGCTCTACCCGACGCTGGTGCTCGCCGCCGTCCTCGTCCTGCTCGGCGCCGGGGTGCGGCGGCTCGCGGGTGGGCTGCTGCTCGCCTGGGCCGTGCTCCACCTGGTGGGCGGCGCGATCCTCAGCGTCCTGCCGCTGCCCGTGCTTCCGTTCGCGCCCGAGCAGTCGGTGCGGCACTACTCGTTCCACGTGCTCTACGGGCTGACCCAGCTCCCGCTGCTCGTGCTCGCCCTCCGCGAGGTCAGCCGATCCGGTCCGCGTGGGAGTACAGGTTCATCGACCCGTTCCTGACGAAGCCGGCCAGCGTGATGCCGGCGTCGTCGGCCAGCTCGACCGCCAGCGACGACGGCGCCGAGACCGCGGACAGCACCGGCGCCCCGGCCATCGCCGCCTTCTGCACCAGCTCGAACGAGGCACGCCCCGACACTTGCAGCACGCAGCCGCGGGCCGGGACGCGGCCCTGCAGCAGGGCCCAACCGAGCACCTTGTCGACGGCGTTGTGCCGGCCCACGTCCTCCCGCGCGACGAGCAGCGTGCCGTCGGCGCTGAAGAGACCGGCGGCGTGCAGGCCGCCGGTGGAGTCGAACACCTTCTGCGCCGCCCGGAGCCGGTCCGGCAGACCGGCGACGATCTCCGCCGATATGCGCAGGTCGCCGTCGAGCACGGGGAAGGCGGTCTTCGTGCGCACGGCGTCCAGCGAGGCCTTCCCGCACACCCCGCACGACGACGTCGTGTAGAAGTTGCGCTCCAGCGACGCCGACGGCGGCGCGACCGACGGTGCGAGCGCCACGTCGAGGACGTTGTAGGTGTTGCGGCCGGCGTCGTCCACCGAGTCGCAGTAGCGGGCTGCGGCGACGTCGTCCAGCGACGTGATGACGCCCTCGGTCAGCAGGAACCCGTGCGCCAGCTCCACGTCGTGGCCGGGTGTGCGCATCGTGACCGACAGCGGGCTGCCTGCCACCCGCAGCTCCATCGGCTCCTCGGCGGCGAGGGTGTCCGGGCGGGTCGTGCGCCCGTCCGGCGTGATCCGCACGACCCGCCGACGCGCTGTCAGCCGCCCCATGTGCACCCCGTCCCTCGGTGATCAAGGGCAGAATGTCGCTTCCGAAGATCCGCTGGCGACAGTTTGCCCTTGATCACCGTTCTACTCCTCGCGCAACCGGGCCGCGGCTGCCGCCAACAGGGGGTCGACCGCAACCCCCGCGGCCAGCTCGGCGAGCAGGTGACGGCGCATCCGCGGGTCCCAGAACTGCCGGATGTGCGTCGCGATCGCCGCCGCGGCCTCGTCGGCCGGGCGGTGGCGGAACTGGGCGGCGATGTCCCCGGCGAGCCGCATCTCCGGACTGATCGTGTCGCTCATTCGCCCGCCACCGGCACGGCTGCCCGCCCTTCCTCGGCCTCGCGGCGGGCCGTCACCAGTTCCACCTGCACCGCGGTCACCTTGTACTCCGGGCAGTTGGTGGCCCAGTCGGAGTGCTCGGTGGTCACCACGTTCGCCCCGGTGACGGGGTGGTGGAACGTCGTGTAGCAGACCCCGACGGGCATCCGGTCGGCGATCACCGCCCGCAGCGTGGTCTTCCCGACCCGGCTGGCCAGGCTCACGGTGTCGCCGTCGGAGATGCCGCGCACCTCGGCGTCGTGCGGGTGCAGCTCCAGCACGTCCTCCGGGTGCCAGGTGCTGTTGGCGGTGCGCCGGGTCTGCGCGCCCACGTTGTACTGCGACAGGATCCGCCCGGTCGTCAGGATCAGCGGGTACTTGCGCGTCGAGCGCTCCGGGGTGGCCACGTACTGCGTCTCGACGAAGCGGCCCTTGCCGCGCACGAACCCGTCGACGTGCATGATCGGCGTGCCCAGCGGCGCCTTCTCGTTGCACGGCCACTGGATGCTGCCGACCTCGTCGAGCTTCGCGAAGCTGACGCCCGCGAACGTCGGCGTGGTCAGCGCGATCTCGTCCATGATCTCCCGCGGATGCGTGTAGCTCATGGGGTAGCCCATGGCCTGCGCGATCTCGCAGACGATCTCCCACTCGTGCTTGCCGGTGCGCGGCGCCATCACCGGGCGCACCCGGTTGATCCGGCGCTCCGCGTTGGTGAACGTGCCGTCCTTCTCCAGGAACGACGTGCCCGGCAGCAGGACGTGCGCGAACTTCGCCGTCTCGTTGACGAACAGGTCCTGGACGACGACGAGGTCCATGGCGGCCAGCGCGCCCTGCACGTGCCGGGTGTTCGGGTCGGACTGCGCGATGTCCTCGCCCTGCACGTAGAGCGCGCGGAACGAGCCGTCGAGGGCGGCGTCGAACATGTTCGGGATGCGCAGCCCCGGCTCGTCCAGGATGGAGACGCCCCACAGCTCGTTGTAGATGTCGCGCACCGACTCGTCCGACACGTGCCGGTACCCCGGCAGCTCGTGCGGGAACGAGCCCATGTCGCACGAGCCCTGGACGTTGTTCTGCCCGCGCAGCGGGTTCACCCCGACGCCGCGGCGGCCGATGTTGCCCGTCGCCATGGCCAGGTTCGCCATGCCCATCACCATCGTGGAGCCCTGGCTGTGCTCGGTCACGCCGAGGCCGTAGTAGATCGCGGCGTTGCCGCCGGTCGCGTAGAGGCGGGCCGCCGCGCGGACGTCGGCCGCGGGGACGCCGGTCTCGGCCTCGACGGCCTCCGGCGAGTTCTCCGGCCGGGCGATGAACGCGGCCCACTCCGCGTAGCCCTCGCACCGCTCGGCTACGAACGCGGCGTCGGTCAGTCCCTCGGTCACGACGACGTGGGCCAGCGCGTTCACGATCGCCACGTTGGTGCCCGGGGCGAGCGGCAGGTGGTACTGCGCCTCGATGTGCGGCGACCGAACGATGTCGGTGCGCCGCGGGTCGATCACGATCAGCTTGGCGCCCTGCCGCAGCCGGCGCTTCATGCGCGAGGCGAACACCGGGTGCCCGTCGGTCGGGTTCGCCCCGATGATCATGATGACGTCGGCGTCGTCGACGGACTTGAAGTCCTGCGTGCCCGCTGACGTGCCGAACGTCTGCTTCAGCCCGTACCCGGTCGGCGAGTGGCAGACCCGCGCGCACGTGTCGACGTTGTTGTTGCCGAACGCCGCCCGCACCATCTTCTGGACGACGTAGACCTCCTCGTTGGTGCACCGCGACGAGGTGATGGCGCCGATCGACCCCGACCCGTGCTCGGCCTGGATCTCCAGCAGCCGGCGCGCGGTGAAGCCGATGGCCTCCTCCCAGGAGACCTCCCGCCACTCGTCGGCGATCGAGTCGCGCACCATCGGGGCGAGCACGCGGTCGGGGTGGGTCGCGTAGCCGAACGCGAAGCGGCCCTTCACGCAGCTGTGGCCCTCGTTGGCGCCGCCGTCCTTGTACGGCACCATCCGCACCAGCTCGTCGCCGCGCATCTCGGCCTTGAACGAGCAGCCCACGCCGCAGTACGCGCACGTCGTGATGACGCTGCGGGTCGGCATGCCCAGCTCGACGACCGACCTCTCCTGCAGCGTCGCCGTCGGGCACGCCTGCACGCAGGCACCGCAGGACACGCACTCCGACGACAGGAAGTCGACGCCGCCCGGCGAGACCTTCGAGTCGAACCCGCGGCCCTCGATCGTCAAGGCGAGGGTGCCCTGCACCTCGTCGCAGGCCCGCACGCAGCGCGAACAGACGATGCACTTGGATGCCTCGAAGTCGAAGTACGGGTTCGACGAGTCGGTGAGCAGGTCCATGTGGTTGGCCCCGGCGTCCACCCCGCTGCCGTAGCGGACCTCGCGCAACCCGGTCACGCCGGCCATGTCCTGCAGCTCGCAGTCGCCGTTGGCGGAGCAGGTGAGGCAGTCCAGCGGGTGGTCGGAGATGTAGAGCTCCATGACCCCGCGGCGCAGCTTCGCGACCCGCTCGGTCTGGGTGTGCACCACCATCCCGGGCGTGCACGGCGTGGTGCACGACGCGGGCGTGCCCTTCGCCCCGTCGATCTCGACGACGCAGAGCCGGCACGAGCCGAACGCTTCGAGGGAGTCGGTGGCGCACAGCTTGGGCACCTCGATGCCGGCGTGCTTGGCCGCCCGCATCACCGACGTGCCCGGTGGGACGCTGACGGCGACGCCGTCGATCGTCACGTCGACGGTGGCCTCGCCCGGACGCGCCGGCGTGCCGAAATCGGGTTCCTTCAGCAGGCTCATCGGTGGAAGTCCTCTCCGAAGTGCTGCACCGCGCTGCGCACCGGCATGGGGGTCAGCCCGCCCATGGCGCACAGCGAACCGTCGGTCATGAGCTCGCACAGGTCCTCCAGCAGGACCAGGTTCTTCTCCCGGTCCTGCCCGGCCCTGATGCGGTCGATCGTCTCCACGCCCCGCACGGCGCCGACGCGGCAGGGCGTGCACTTGCCGCACGACTCCTCCGCGCAGAACTCCATCGCGAAACGCGCCATGCCTGCCATGTCCACGGTCTCGTCGAACACGACGATGCCGCCGTGCCCGACCATGGCCCCCACCTGCGCGAACGCCTCGTAGTCCATCGGCAGGTCGAACTGCGACACCGGCAGGTAGGCACCCAGCGGGCCACCGACCTGCACCGCCCGCACCGGCCGGCCCGACGCCGCACCGCCGCCGAGGTCGTTCACCAGCTCGCCCAGGGTGATGCCGAACGCCGTCTCGACGATGCCGCCCCGGGCGACGTTGCCGCCGAGCTGGAACACGCTGGTGCCCCGCGAGCGCCCGACGCCGAGCTCGGCGTAGGCCTGCGGGCCCTTGGCGAGGATCCACGGCACCGCGGCCAGCGACAGCACGTTGTTGACGACCGTCGGGCGGCCGAACAGCCCCTGCAGCGCCGGGATCGGTGGCTTCGCCCGCACCTGCCCGCGCTTGCCCTCGAGGCTCTCCAGCATCGAGGTCTCCTCGCCGCAGATGTACGCGCCGGCCCCGACCCGGACGTGCAGGTCGAAGGAGAGGTCCGAACCGAGGACCCGCTCCCCCAGCCAGCCGCGGGCGCGGGCCAGCTCGATCGCGGCGCGGACGGTGGCGATCGCGTCCGGGTACTCGGAGCGGATGTAGATGTAGCCCTCGCTCGCCCCGACGGCGTGCGCCGCGATCGTCATGCCCTCGATCAGGGTGAACGGGTCGCCCTCCATCAGCATGCGGTCGGCGAACGTGCCCGAGTCGCCCTCGTCGGCGTTGCAGCAGACGAACTTGACGTCCGACTCCGCGCCCAGCACGGTCTTCCACTTGATGCCGGTGGGGAAGCCGGCGCCGCCGCGGCCGCGCAGGCCCGAGTCGGTCACCGCCGTGACGACGTCGGCGGGGTCGAGACCGAGCGCCGCCCGCAGCCCCGCGTTGCCGCCGTGCGCCTCGTGGTCGTCGGCGGACAGCGGGTCGACCACGCCCACGCGGGCGAAGGTGAGCCGCTGCTGGCGGCGCATCCACTCCAGCTCCTCGACTAGCCCCAGCCCCGGCGCCGTGCCCTCCAGGAGTCCGGCCGCGACCAGGCCGTCCACGTCCTCCGGCGCGACGGGCCCGTACCCGATCCGGCCGTCCGGGGTCTCGACCTCGACCAGCGGCTCCAGCCAGAGCATGCCGCGGGAACCGGTGCGCACGACCTGCGCGCCGGCCCGTTCCAGCAGCGCGGCGACCTCGTCGGCGCCGACCGACCGGGCCGCGGAGTCGCGAGGCACGAAGATGCGGGTCATCGGACCTCCCCCAGCAGTGCGTCGAACCGGGCCGGGGTGACGCGGCCGTAGAGGCGCTCGCCCACCGTGATCGCCGGGCCGAGCGCGCAGTTGCCCAGGCAGAACACCTCGTCGAGGGTCACCGCGCCGTCCGCCGTCGTGGCGCCGAGGCCGATGCCCAGCTCGGCCTGCGCGTGCGCGACCAGCTCGGCGGCCCCTCGGGCCTGGCAGGCCTCCGCGCGGCAGACGCGCACGGTGGTGCGCCCGGCCGGTTCGGAGCGGAAGTCCCGGTAGAAGGTGACGACGCCGTGCACCTCGGCGATCGAGAGGTTCAGCCCGTCGGCGATCACCGGGATCACGTCGCGGGGAACGCAACCCAGCTCCTCCCGCACGGCGTGCAGGATCGGCAGCAACGGCCCGCGCCCGGTGCCGTGCTCGGCCAGCGCCGCTCTGGCGCACTCCTCCGCCGCGGTGCGGGAGGGTGTGACGCTCGTCATTGAGACACTGTCGCAAGCCGCACATGCCCAGGTCAAAGCATGCGTGCCGATGGCTCGATAAGCAGGGCCTATGAAGGGTCGGCTACGTAGGCGTCCATCAGTGCGTCCAGCTCCGTGCGCATGTCGATCCGGCGCGCGACGTCGACGAGCGCGCGGGCCAGCATGGGCTCCGGCTCCCGCTCGGTGAGCACCAGCCCGACGCGGTGCACCCGCCGCGGCGCGGCCATCGGCACCACCCGCAGACCGTCCGGCACCCCGAACATGTGCAGCCACGCGTGCGCGATCACCGTCGACCAGCGCCGGGTGGCGACGTGCGCGTAGAGCACGGAGATGGTGTCCGCCTCCACCGACGGCACCACCGTCACGCCGGCCTCGGCGCAGTTCCGGTCGATGATGCGGCGGTTCTGCATGACGGGCGTGAGCAGGCACATCGGGAGGTCCACGAGCTCCGCCCAACCGATCTCCGTCCGGTCAGCGAACGGGCCGTCGGCCGAGGTGAGGAGCAGGTACCGCTCCCGGTACAGCGGCGTGGTGCGGACCGCGCCGAGCGGCTCCCCGTCGACGTAGGTGATGCCGACGTCGAGGTCGAACTCGGCGAGCCGGTGCACGATCTCCCGGCTCGACAGCGACTCCACGGCCACGGTGACCTGCGGGTGCCGATCGCAGAACGGTGCGGTGAGCAGCGAGGTCACGGTCAGCGCGGTCGGGATGGCGCCGATCCGCAGCGTGCCGGTGAGGCCGGCCCGCATGCTCGTGAGGTCGGCCTTGAGCGCGCCGGCGTCGGACACGATGCGCTGCGCCCAGGCGACCGCCCGTTCCCCTTCCGGGGTGAAGCCCTCGAAGCTGCGGCCGCGGCGCACGATCTGCACGCCCAGCTCGGCCTCCAGCCGCCGGATCGCCTCCGACAGCGCCGGCTGCGACACGTGGCAGGCGTCCGCGGCGCGGCCGAAGTGCCGTTCCCGCGCGAGAGCGGCGAGGTACTCCAGGCGGCGCAGCAACATCGTCGGATCCTATGATCCGACGATGGTCGTATCGGGGGGAACGACGGCGAGGCCGGGCGGTGCACGGGTCGCTGGTGGCCTGCTCGCCGCTGCGGCGGTGCTGACAGTGGTGGGCACGGCTGTGCCGATCTACTCGTTCGGTGGCGGGTCGGAAGACCTCGTCACGGTGACGGGATGGGGCCTCACCGTCACCCATGGTGTGGAGTCCGTCACCTACCCGTCTCCGGGCGGGGGCTTCTGGCTGGTCGTCGTCGCGCTCATCGCCGTGGTCGCCGCCGGCACCGTGCTCGCCGGTGCGCGCGGGTCCTCCTCGCGCAGCCGCCTGTTCGGCGTTCTCGGCGCCGGCATCCTCATTGCCGGGGCGCTCGGGCAGACCCTGCCCACCCTCGACGGCGTTGTCTCCGCCGGGTTCTTCTCCGACTACCGGATGGACGTCGGCTGGATCCTGCTGGTGGTGGCGGCGGTCAGCGGCCTCGCGGCCGCCATCGTCGTGATCGCCACCGCCCCGCGCGCGGCTGCGCCCGCCGTACCGGCGGCGCCCGGTCCGACCCAGCCGTCGGGTGCTCCGCAGCCTCCGCCCACTCGACCGTTCCCGGCGCAGCCCCCGGACGCATGACTGCCCGCGCGGCTCAGAGCGGCAGCACGCACGCAGGCTTCGCGACCGGCAGCGCGCCCACCTGCGCGGCCTGCCCGCTCCCCTGGTCCAGCCGCAGCGCGGTCACCTCGTCGGTGTGCTGGCAGGCCACGAGGACGTGCTCGCCGACCGCGGCGAAGTGGCGCGGGCACCGACCGCCGACCGGCGAGTCCGCGAGGTGGACGGGCCCGTCGGCGGTGAGCCGGAACGTCGAGAGAACGTCCGCCCCGCGCACGGCGATGACCAGCAGCTCCCCCACCACCGCGATGTGCGAGGGGTGGTTGCCCGCATCCGCCGGCGCAGCGGCCGCCGTCGCCGGGACGTGGGCGACCACCGCACCGTCCCGGACGACGACGAGGCCGTCGTCGAGCTCCGTGGCCACCGCGACCGCGCCGTCCGGCAGGACCGCGAGGTGCCGTGGCCCGCACCCGGCGGGCAGCTGGATCGGGTCCAGCTCGGCGCCGCCGGCGAAGCGGCGCAGCCGGTCGGTGCCGAGGTCGGCCACCCACAGCTCGTCACCGACGGCTGTGGTGCTGTGCGCGTGCGGGCCGGACTGCCGGTCGGCGTCGGGGCCCGACCCGGTCGTCGGGAACGCCCGGCCGGGGCCGGCGAACCCGCCGTCGCCGTCGAGCGGGATCGCCGTCGCGGTGCCGTCGCCGTAGTTCGCGACCCACAGGTCGTCTCCGCTGACCAGCAGGTGGCACGGATCCGAGCCGCCGGACGGGACCGTGGCGATCAGCTCGCCCGCCCGGTCGAACGCGGACACCGTCCCGAGCGCCACCTCGGCGACCGCGTACCGCACGCCGGAGCGCGGGTGGACGGCTAAGAAGGAGGGGGCGGCGGTGGTGATCGCTGCCCCGTCCTCCTGGAGCGTGCCGTCGAAACGGGCCTGGTGGATCGCGTCGGAGTAGGTGCCGAGCAGGATCTGCGTCACGCAGAGACCTTCGCACGGGCTCGACGCAGGCCCCCGACGGCGGCCACCAGCCCGACGCCGACCGCGGCGAGCAGGAACGGTCGGGCGACGAGCCCGACCGGCCACCCCGGCCCGGTGAACTCCAGGTCGGCGTCCGGGTACTCCATCGCCCGCGCGACCCATCGGGCCGTCGGCACGTCGACGTGCGCCGCGACGTCGTGCAGGACGGCGTCGAACGGATCGGTGCCCCGTGCCGGAACGAGTTCGGGTGCCGGCCCGCCGTTGATGCGAGGCACGACTCCGCCCGGCACGAGGAGCCGGTCCACGGCGGTGTCCGCGACCGTGCCGCGGGTCAGGAGCACCAGCCCGTGTCGCGATCGCACGACCTGGGCTACTTCCGCGCCGAGCGCGACCGTGCGGGTGGCCAGCACCTGCGCCCCGTAGGTGTCGAACACGGCGGCCAGCGCGCTCTCGCTCACCCCGTCGGTCAGCAGGACCCCGATCCGCGGAGGATCCCAGCGGAAGCCGGCGTTCAGCGCCACGATCGCGTCCGCCGGACTCCAGGTGTGCTGCTCCTGCACGACGGGTCTCGGCGTCCAGTGCAGCGCGACCGCAGCCCGCGCGGCCGCAGCGGGCCCGAGGAGCCGGTCGATCGCGTGCAGGGTGCCGTCGATGCCGGAGAGGACGCCGGCGGTGCTGATCAGGGCGCCGTCGTCGATCCAGCGCTGGCCGCGCTGCCAGTCGACCGCCGGGAAGGCCTGCTGCCAGGAGTCGATGCGGGTCCAGTGCGCGGTCGCCCTGTGCCCGTCGAGCAGGCCGGCGGAGGCGAGCACGCCGGCCCCGTTGCAGATGCTCACCACGAGGCTGCGGCCCCACTGCCGAGCCACCCACTCCTCCACCGGCCGCGACGTCGGGGTCGCCGCGTCCGGCACGGCCGGGACGACCACCAGGTCGGGTGCCGCTCCGCCGAGCCGCTGGTCGACGTCGGCGAAGGACAGGTCCGGCAGCACGTCGAGGCCGCCGGTGAGCGGCAGCGGGTGGCGGTCCGGCGCGGCCAGGTAGACGTTGAACGCCCCGGTGGCGGCCAGCGCCTCGTAGGCGCCGAGCGCGTCGGAGACGGCCGCGCCCTGGGTGCTGGCGACGACCACGGCGGTCCGCCGGGTCGGGTCGTGCGCCGGCGGCGCCGGCAGCGGCGATGGTGCCGGCGGCGGGGCGGTGTACGAGCCGGCGAACGCGGCGCGCGTGTCCACCACGGCGACGGTGGCCGGCAGGGCCAGCGCCGCCACCAGGACGAGGACGATCCGGCCGACGCGACCTACGAAACTCATCAGTGGTGTCCGTGCATGGGGCGCACCAGCATCAGCACGAACATCGCGACGAACATCAGGACGTGGCCCCACAGCACCACGAAGCCGGTGCCGGCGACGCCGAGCCAGTACGGCACCAGCACGGCCAGGAAGGCCACGTACATGACGGCCGACATCTCGGCGATCGCGCGCCACGAGTGGCGGCGCAGCAGCATCGGGACGGCCATGCCGATCGCCATGTTCGTGGCCATCACGGCGAGGTGGATCTCGAACACGTCGGCCGAGCCGGGCCAGACGAACCGCCAGACCGGGGCGAGCGCCATCATCCCGATCATCATCGCGACGGACATCTCGGCGTAGTGGAGGAGGAAGCGGGCGGCCGCCCTGGTGCGGGTGGGCTGGAGGGTTGCGGTGGTCATGGCGAAGAGGGTCGCCGCTCAGGCACCGTGCCCAGCAGTGCCGAAGGTCATGGCCGGGGTCATGACCCGCTACAGGAGGCCCAGTGCCCGGGCCCGCAGTGCCGCCTGGGTGCGGTCGCGGGCGTCCAGCTTGGTCAGCACGTTCGTGACGTGGTTCTTCACGGTGCCCTCGGCGAGGAACAGCTCGCCCGCGATCTCGCGGTTGCTGCGGCCCTGCGCGAGCAGCCGCACGACCGCCAGCTCCCGCTCCGACAGGGGCGTGACCAGCGGCTGCGGCTGCGGCGTCGCCGGGTCGTCGGGCAGGCTCGCGATCCGGGACACCACCTTCGCCGCAACCGACGGGTGCAGCACCGACTCGCCGCGCGCCGCCGCCTGCACGGCCTCCACCAGCCGCGCCGAGCTGACGTCCTTGAGGAGGTAGCCGACCGCGCCGGCGCGCAGGGCGGCGAACACGTCGGCGTCGTCGTCGAACGTCGTCAGGGCGAGCACACGGACGTCCGGTTGCTCGACGCGCAGCCGCCGGGTGGCCGCGATCCCGTCGAGGACGGGCATGCGCAGGTCCATCAACACGACGTCGGGGCGCAGCTCCGCCGCGCGGGTCAACGCCTCGGCACCGTCACCCGCCTCCCCCACCACCTGCACGCCGTCGGCGACGTCGAGCAGCATCGCCAGGGCCTCGCGGAACAGCGCCTGGTCGTCGACGAGCAGCACGCGCACCGTCATCCGGGCACCGCCACGCGCAGGGTGGTACCGGCGCCCGGCACGGACGTGCGCTCCAGCGACCCGCCCAGTGCCTCCGCCCGCTCGCGCAGGCCCACGAGCCCGAAGCCGGGCGTCCCGCCGTCGGCTCCGCGGCCGTCGTCGCGCACCTCGACGGCGACGGTGTCGGCGGCGGTGAAGTCCAGCCGCACGGCCACCGAGCCGGCGTCGGCGTGCTTGCGCACGTTCGTCAGTCCTTCCTGCACTGCCCGGTAGAGGGCCTCGGTGCGCTCGGAGTCCAGCTCGCGGGCGGTGCCGACCAGCTCCAGCTCGGTCGCCACCCCCGCGGCCGACGACTCGGCGACCAGCGCGGCGACGGCGTCCGGCAGCGCCGGCAGCGTCCGGGGTTCGCGCAGCGCCGCCACCGAGCGCCGCACCTCGGCGAGCGCCTCGCCGGCCTGCTGCTGCGCCTTCGCCAGCACGGCGTCGGCACGGGCGGGGTCGTCGGGGAGCACGGCGCGCGCGGCCTGGACCTGCATCTGCACGACCGTGAGGTGGTGGCCGAGCCCGTCGTGGATGTCGCGCGCGACCCGGTTGCGCTCGCGCGTGGTGGCCAGCTCCTCGGCCTGCTCGGCGTAGCCGCGCAGCTGCCGGTGGGCGTCGGCCAGCTCGGCGCGGGCCCGCTGCTCGCGCTCGAAGAACACCACGACCACGGCCGTGAACGCGCCCGCGATGAGGCTGCCCGCCCCGGCCCGCAGACCCTCCCCCATGTCCATGCCGAGGTGCACGAGCGGGGTGACCGCGACGAGCACGACGGCCGGCAGCACCCCCAGCAGGTGCACGGTCTGCGCGATCAGCACGCAGATCAGCAGCGTCGCGCCGGTGCCCGGCTCGGTGCCGAACGTGGCGTAGCCGATCAGCAGCTGCCACCCGACGAACGCGATCGCCCACGACCGCCGGCGCGATCCCGCGTACTCGTCGACCCAGCGGTAGCCGACGATCGCGACCGCCGTGTACAGCAACCCCACGCCGAGCGCGAGCACCGGGACGGGACCGGTCGTGGCCTCCAACCCGAACGTCAGGAACGCCGCGACCGTCAACGCGGCGAGTGCCCACCTCACGGCGTCAGGGTGGAGGGCGTCGTCCCGCAGGTCAACACGGCTCAGTCGAGCACGACCGTACGCAGGTCGAGGCGGTTGAGGACGCGGTCGGCGGCCTCCGGGTCCACGCCCGGCTCACGACGGGCGGCGAGCACCTCGGCCCGGGCCGCGGCGAGCGTCTCGGCCTGCACCCGGTTGAGCAGCTCCCGAGCGCGCTGGACGGCGGCGATCCGCTCGCGGTCCTCCTCGGTCTCCGGCTCGCCGCGCAGCACCGCGCCGAACCGGGCGAACCGGCTGTCCAGGACGTCGGCGAGCTCCGGGGGCGCCTCGGCCCGGAACTCCGCCAGTCTGCGGAACGCCGCGGCCTTGGCCCGCTGCGCGAGGTCCTTCTCGGCCTGCTCCTCGGCCTCGGCGTCGGACGCCAGCCCCAGCAGCCGGACGAGGAGCGGCAGCGTGAACCCGGGCACGAGCAGCGTCGACACGAGCACCGTGCACGCGATGAGCACGATCTCGACGCGAGCGGGAACCGTCGCGGGGATGGACAGCGCGAGCGCCAGCGTGGCGAGCCCGCGCATGCCGCACCACGTGAGGACGACCGCCTCCCGCGCGCTGCGCGGCGCGGCGGTGGCGTCCGGTCGGCGCGTCCGCACCGAGACGAGCGCGCCGGCCATCCACACCGCCCGCACCGCGAACGTCACCGCGACGACGACCAGCGCGTGTAGGAGCATCCGGCCGAGCTCGGCACCGGCGGCCACCACGACCCCGCGCAGCTGCAGCCCGATCAGCCCGAACGCGATGCCGGTGACGAGCAGCTCCACCACGCTCCAGAACGACCGCTGCACCAACCGGTCGGCCGACTCGTCGGGGCCGGCGGCGGCGCGCAGCTGCAGCGCCAGCACGACGACGGCGACGACCCCGGACGCGTGGACCTCCTCGGCCGCGACGTAGACGGCGAAGGGCAGCACGAGGGTCAGTGCGCTGCGCCCGACGGTGTCGGTGACCCGTGCCGTCAGCCACCGCGCGAGCCGGGCGACGACCACCCCGAGCGCCACGGCCGCGGCCGCGCCCAGCACGAACGACAGCACCAGCCCGTCCGCCGTCAGGTCCTGTCCCTGAACGGTCGCGAGGACGGCCGCCTGGAACACGACCAGCGCGGTCGCGTCGTTGAACAGCCCCTCCGCCTGCAGCACGGTGATCAGCCGGCGCGGGATCCGCACCGGCCCGGCGACGGCCTCGACGGCCACCGGGTCGGGCGGCGCGACCATCGCACCGAGCGCCACCGCGGCCGTGATCCCGATGCCCGGGACGAGCAGCCACGCCGCGCCCGCCACCGTCGCCGTCGTCGCCACGACGAGCGCCACGGCCAGGAGCAGGATGCTGCGCCACCGGGCCCGGAACACCGACCACGACGTCCGCTGGGCGGTCGCGTAGAGCAGCGGCGGCAGGAACAGCGGCAGGATCAGGTCGGGGTCGATGTCCACCCCGTCCGGCAGGCCTGGCACCAGCGCGACGGCGACGCCCAGCAGCACCATCAGCGCGGGCCACGGCAGGCGCAGCCGGTCGCCGATGCCCACCAGCAGCACCGCGCCGAGCATCAGCCCCACGACCAGGACCAGCACCTCCATGCCGCCATGATCGGGCCAGGTCGACGGCCGAGGTGTCGCGGGGCTACCGTCCGCGCGGGGGTGCGGGATGGCGGAGACTCGGGTGCGGTCCGCGGCGCGGCGCAAGCTGCCGGCCGTGGCGGACCTGTACGCACGGGCGTTCCAGGACGACCCGGCGTACGTGTGGCTGTTCCCCGACCCCGCGCAGCGTGCCCGCCGGCTGCCCGTCCTGTTCCGGGCGTTCGTGCAGCACCTGCATCGCGGCACCGGCGCGCTCGACGTCGCCGTGCGCGACGGCCGCCTGGTCGGCGCCGCGCTGTGGGACCGACCCGGCAGGACCGGACGGCGCCGCGCTGCCCCGACCGGGGTACCGGCGCATAACGCGTCTGTTGCGACGCCTCGTGTAGCCCTGCTGTTGGTGTAACTTCCGCCCGTTGATCACCGGCCGATCATCCGAGCTTGCCAGGGTCTCGCGGACGCCGGTGAGCGGCGGACGATCTTGAGGAGGTCAGCGCTTGTCGGTGTCCGCGGAACCATCCGACCGGACGTCGGTCGGGGAGCGAGCAGCTCCGCCCGTGCAGCCGGTGCGGCGCCGGTTCGGTCCGCGGGAGCGGCACGACTTCCTGGTGTTCCTCGCCCTCGCGGGCCCGAACATCCTGCTGATCGTCGCCTTCAGCTACCGGCCGGTCCTGCAGAACATCCAGTACTCGATGCTCAACTGGACGCTCGGCTCGGCCAGTGCCACGGCGGTCGGGCTGGGCAACTACGCCGAGTTCTTCAGCTCGCCGAACACACCTGACATCCTGCGCGTGACCGCGATCTTCTCGGTCGCGACGGTCGGCGGCTCGATGCTGCTGGGCCTGATCATCGCGTTGGCGCTGAACCGGCGCATCCGCGGTGTCGGCGTGGCCCGTGCGGCCGTGTTCGCGCCGTACGTGCTGTCCGGGGTCGGCGTCGGCCTGGTGTGGCTGTTCATCTTCGACCCGGCGATCGGCATCCTCGGGGTGATCCTGCGCGGGATCGGGCTCTCCGGCCCGGAGTGGTTCCGCGACCCGAACCTGACGCTGGTCATGGTGATCATCGTCTACGTCTGGAAGAACATGGGCTACGCGGCCGTGATCTACCTGGCCGGGCTGCAGTCGGTGCCCAAGGATCTGCTGGAGGCCGCGTCCCTCGACGGGGCGTCGAGCTTCCGCACGTTCCGCTCGGTCGTGTGGCCGCTGCTGTCGCCGACGACGTTCTTCCTGCTGATCACGAGCATCCTCAACTCGCTGCAGGCGTTCGACATCATCCAGATCATGACCCCGCTGGGGAACGGCACGACGACGCTGATCTACGAGGTGTACCTGCAGGCGTTCGGCCAGTACAACCGCGCCGGCTACTCCGCGACGGTCGCGATCGTCCTGTTCGCGCTGCTCGTGCTCCTCACCCTGGTGCAACTGCGGTACGTGGAGAGGCGGGTGCACTACTCATGACGGTCGTCACCGAGCGGCCGGCGCAGCCGGCCCATCCGCTCGCCCCGCGCAACCTGTGGGCCGCAGCGGCCAGCTCGTACGTCGCGATCGCCGTCGTCGTGCTGCTCGTGGCGCTGCCGCTGCTGTGGATGGTGGTGTCGTCGTTCAAGTCGCCGGCCGAGCTGGTCACGACGACGCCGACGCTCCTGCCGGAGTCGCTCGCGCCCACCAACTACGTCGAGGCGGCCAAGCGGATCCCGCTGGCCCGGATCTTCTTCAACTCGGTGTTCGTCACCGCGGTCGGCGCCGGCATCAAGGTGCTGCTCGCGATCATGACCGCGTACGCGCTGGTGTACGTGCGGTTCCCGTTCAAGAACGTGATCTTCGCGGGGATCCTCGTGACGCTGATGGTGCCGCCCCAGGTCTCGATGCTGCCCAACTTCGCGCTGATCAGCCAGCTGGGCGGGGTCAACACGTACTGGGGCATCATCCTGCCCGGCCTGGGCACCGGGTTCGGCACGTTCCTGCTGCGCCAGCAGTTCCTGTCGATCCCGAAGTCGCTCACCGAAGCCGCCGAGATCGACGGCGCCGGGCACTGGCGGCGGCTCTGGCGGATCGTGGTGCCCGTCTCGGCACCGACCATCGCGACGGTCGCGCTCGTCAGCATCGTCTTCGAGTGGAACGACTACCTCTGGCCGCTGATCCTCATCACCGACCCGACCATGATGACCCTGCCGGTCGGGCTCAACACCCTGCGCAACAGCGAGTCCAGCGCGCTCGGGTATCCCCTGCTCATGGCGGGCTCGGTCGCCATCATCGTGCCCGTGCTCATCGTGTTCGTCGCACTCCAGCGCTACATCATCGCCGGGCTCACCCAGGGCGCGGTCAAGGATTAGATGGGAATGGCAATGACCGGTTCGATCCGCCTCCCCGACCTCGACCGTCGGGGCTTCCTGCGCCTCACGGGCGCGGCCGGTGCGGCCGCCGCCCTCGCCGCCTGCGGCGGCCCGACCGTCAACGCCCCCGGCAGCGGTCCGGCCGCTGTCGAACAGGTCGACTTCACGGGCGTGACGCCGGCGAAGACGATCACGTTCTGGAGCAACAACCCCGGCAGCTCGGGCGCGGTGACGCAGCAGATCATCGACGCGTACCAGGCGGCCAACCCGGGCACCAAGGTCAACCTCGTCAACGCCGGCGCCAACTACGAGGAGATCGCGCAGAAGTTCCAGACCGCGCAGACCGGCGGGCAGGTCCCCGACCTGGTCGTCCTGTCGGACGTCTGGTGGTTCCGCTACTTCATGCAGCGCTCGATCATCCCGCTGGACGGCGCGATCAAGGCCGCCGGGATCGAGCTGTCGGACTACCGGCAGACGCTGGTGAAGGACTACCAGTACGCCGGCGCCCAGTGGGCCGTGCCGTGGGCGCGCTCCACCCCGCTCTTCTACTACAACAAGAGCCACTGGGCCGCTGCCGGGCTGCCCGACCGGGCGCCGACCACGTGGCAGGAGTTCAGCGAGTGGGCGCCCAAGCTCAAGGCCGCAGGTCTGGGCACGCAGAACGCCTTCCAGCTGCCGGCGCTGGCCGACTACGCGGGCTGGACGTTCCAGAACAACCTGTGGGGTGAGGGCGGCGGCTGGAGCAAGGACTTCACCGTCACCTGCGACTCCCCCGAGTCGGTGACCGCGCTCGAGTTCATCAAGAAGTCGGCCGCCCCCGGCGGCTGGGCCGGTGTCTCGGCGAAGGACCAGGCCAACGACCTGGCTGCCGGCGCCGTCTCCGCCACCGTCAGCTCGACGGGTTCGCTCGCCGGCGTGCTCAAGACCTCCGCCGGCAAGTTCGAGGTGGGCGTCGGCTTCCTGCCGGGCGGTTCCAAGGTCGACAAGCCGGTCTGCCCGACCGGCGGTGCCGGCCTGGGCATCCCGAAGAACATCCCCAAGGAGAACCAGCTCGCCGCCGCGAACTTCATCAAGTTCCTCACCTCGCCGGAGAACTGCGTCCTGTTCTCCGAGGCGACGGGCTACCTGCCGATCCGCACGTCGGCGAAGATCGACGAGCTCATCGCCAAGAGGCCGCAGTCGAAGGTCGCCATCGATCAGCTCGCGGTCACCCGGCCGCAGGACAACGCGCGCGTGTTCTTCCCCGGCGCCGACGGGGAGATGGCCAAGGCCGCGGCGAAGATCCTCAACGAGCAGGCCGACGTGGCCGCCACCATGGCGACGCTGAAGACCACGCTCACCGGCATCTACGAGCAGCAGGTCAAGCCGAACCTCTGATCTCGATCCGGCGACAGGGCCACTCCTCCGGGAGTGGCCCTGTCGGCGTTTGACCTCAAGCCGACTTCAGCTCCTACCGTCGCGGTCATGCGCTCCAGCACGCCCATCGGCATCTCCCTCGGACCCGTCTCCGACGGCACCCACCTCCGCCAGGCCCCCGTCCTCGACGAGCTGGGGTTCAGCTCGCTCTGGATCGCGGGCGGGCAGCTCGACCGGCTCGACCACGTCGACGACCTGCTGCGCGCGACCTCGTCGGCCCGGATCGGGACGGGTGTCGTCCCGCTGGGTCGCTACTCCGCCGCCGACGTCGTGGCGCTGGCCGCCCGGGTGGGCACGGACCGGTTCGTCGCCGGGCTGGGCGGCCCCCAGTCCGCGCGTCCGGTGACGGACCTGCTGCCGCACCTGGACGCGCTCGACGCCGGCGGCTTCGGGCCCGAGCAGCGGCTCCTCGCGGCGTTGGGGCCGCGGAAGCTCGAACTGGCTCGCGACCGGGCGGCGGGAGCGCTGACGCTGCTCACGACGCCCGCGCACACCGCGGAGGCCCGCAGCGTGCTCGGGCCGGACCGCCGGCTGGTCGTCCACCAGTTCGTCGTCGACGACGGCGATGCCGTCCGGGCGCGGGCGACGGCGCGTCCGACCGTCGGATTCCTCGTCGGGGTCGGCGGGTACCGGGCCAGCCTGCGCCGGGAGGGCATGTCCGACGTCGACATCGACACTGTGTCCGACCGGCTGCTCGACGCCGTGGTCGCCCACGGGAGCCGCGCCGCGGTGGCGGAACGGATCGCCGCACACGCAGCGGCGGGAGCCGACGAGGTCGTGCTCTCCGTGCTGGCCGGAGAAGGCGAGCCGGATCTGCTCGCAACCGCTCGTCGCTGGATGGCGGCCGAAGAGCTCGAAATGATCTGAAGGCGCTGGTCAGCACTCTTCCGGCGATCTACCACTCGGCGCAGAGGATACGGCCAGATGCCTCGATTTGCGTCATCAGTCCTGTGCGGAGAGTAAAGTCCACCCGGTCGGTGGATGAGGAGCACGGGTGATGGGTCGCGGTGGGCTGGTCGTCCGGCTGATCGGACGCATGTGCTCTGCGATGTGGGGATTCACTCCCGACGTCATCCCCGAGATCGTCGTCGCCATGGGTGCCTGGCGGGCCATCGGCTGGTTCATGGCCAACTTCCCGCGCTACCTCGTCACCCTGTACGTGCTGGGTCCGATCCGCACCCACCTCGCCTGCCTCGCGATCTCGCTGGTCAACGGCTGCACCTACTGCGCGTACGGGCGCGCCCACGCCCTCGAGCTGATCTACCTGCGCGACCGCGGGCGGTTGCTGCCCGTCGACGCCTACACGCTCTCGTCATGGCACGACGTGCCGCTGCGCGAGCTGTCGGCCCGCCTGCGCGGCATGCTCGAGGAGGCCGGCCTGCACGCCGAGGTGATCTGGGTGGAGCGCACGATCGCGTTCAGCACCGGCGACGCCGACCCGATCAACCCGAGCGAGGCCCGTCTCGCGCACCTGTGCCGCATGCTGGGCACGATGAACCGCATCGCGATCGCCGCCGGCGTGCAGCCCGACCAGGCGCACGACATGATCAACAAGGACGTCGCGCTCAAGGCGAGGTTGGCGGAGCTGCAGTCCGCCGGCGGCTGAGCCCGTCAGGGTGAGACCGCGATGAACAGGAACGACGCGAAGATCATCAGGTGGATCACGCCCTGCAGGACGATCGCCGTTCCCCGCACGACGGTGAGCGCGCCGACCAGGCCGGTCAGGGCGAGCAGCACCACGTCGGTGCCCGACAGCCCGAGCATGAGCGGGCCACCGAACCAGATCGACGCCACGGCGATCGCCGGGATCGTCAGCCCGATGCTCGCCAGCGCCGAGCCGTAGGCGAGGTTGAAGCTGGTCTGCAGCCGGTCCCGGGTGGCCGCCCGCGCTGCGGCGAGCGTCTCCGGGAGCAGCACGAGCAGCGCGATCGCGACACCGACCACCGCGACCGGGGCACCGATGGCGGCCACCCCGGCCTCGATCGTCGGCGAGATCGTCTTGGCCAGCCCGACCACCGCGACGAGCGACACGACGAGCAGCAGCAGGCTGATCAGCGCGGCGCGGTCGGTCGGCGAGTCGACGTGACCGTCGTCGTTGACGTCGTCGGGCGAGTGGGGGCCGTCGTCCCCGCTGACCTCCGCCGGGAGGAAGTAGTCGCGGTGCCGCACGGTCTGCACGAACACGTAGACGCCGTAGAGCACCACAGACACGACCGCCGCGAACGCGAGCTGGGGTCCGGAGAACGTCGGCCCTGCCGACGTGGTGGTGAACGTGGGCAGCACCAGGCACAGCACGGACAGCGTCAGCACCGCGGCGAGCGCGCCGCTGGAGCCCTCGGCGTGGAACGACACGACGTGGTGGCGCACGGCCCCGATCAGCAGGCACAGCCCGACGATGCCGTTGCACGTGATCATGACGGCGGCGAACACGGTGTCCCTCGCCAGCGACGCCGTCTCGGGGCCGCCAGAGGCCGTGATGGAGAGGATCAGCCCGACCTCGATCACGGTGACCGCGACGGCCAGGATCAGCGACCCGAACGGCTCCCCCACCCGATGGGCCACGACCTCGGCGTGGTGCACCGCGACGAGGACGGCCGCGATCAGCGCGACCGCGACCAGCACCACCGCCCACGCCGCCAGGTCGCGGCCGTAGACGAACGCCAGCAGCACGATCGCGACGACCGGGATGCCGACGGTGCGCGGAGAGATCGGTGCGTGCACGCGCTCAAGGCTGGCACACGGAGATCACGAGCGCCCCCGGACGGGTCAGGTGGCGATGAAGACGTTCTTCGTCTCGGTGAACGCCAGCGGCGCGTCCGGCCCCAGCTCGCGGCCGAGCCCGGAGGACTTGTAGCCGCCGAACGGCGTCCAGTAGCGGACCGACGAGTTCGAGTTCACCGACAGGTTCCCGGCCTCGATGGCGCGGCTCACCCGGATCGCCCGGCCGACGTCGCGGGTCCAGATCGACCCGGACAGCCCGAACGCGCTGTCGTTGGCCACCCGGACCGCCTCGGCCTCGTCCGCCACGCGCACGACGGCCACGACCGGGCCGAAGATCTCCTCGTGCAGCACCCGGTCGGCCGGGTCGTCGGGCGTCAGGACGGTGGGCGGGAACCAGAACCCCGGCCCGTCGGGCGCGGAACCGCGGAACGCGACCGGCGCGTCCGAGCCGACGTAGGAGGCGACCCGCTCGCGCTGTCCCGCGCTGATCAGCGGCCCCATCTCGGCCTTCTCGTCGGCGGGATCGGTCACCACGACCCCGCGCACCGCCGTCTCGAACAGCTCCATGAACCGGTCGTACGCGCTCGCCTCGACGAGGATCCGCGACCGTGCGCAGCAGTCCTGGCCCGCGTTGTCGAACACGCCGTACGGCGCCGCGGCCGCAGCCGCCTCCAGGTCCGCGTCGGCGAACACCACATTGGCGCTCTTCCCGCCCAGCTCGAGCGTGACCGGCTTGACGTGCTGCGCGCACCCCGCCATCACCTGCTTGCCGACGGCCGTCGAACCGGTGAAGACGATCTTGGCGACGTCCGGGTGGTCGACGAACCGCTGCCCGACGACCGTCCCGGCGCCGGGGATCACCTGGAACACGTCCTCCGGGATGCCGGCCTCGCGGGCCAGCTCGGCGAGCCGGATCGCCGTCAGCGGGGTGAGCTCGGCCGGCTTGAGCACCACCGTGTTGCCGGCCGCCAGCGCCGGGGCGAACGCCCACGACGCGATCGGCATCGGGAAGTTCCACGGCACGATCGCGCCCACGACGCCCAGCGGCTCGTGGATGGTGACGTCCAGCCCGCCCGGCACCGGGATCTGCTGGCCGATCAGCCGTTCCGGCGCCGCCGCGTAGTACGCGATCACGTCGCGCGCGTTGCCGGCCTCCCACCGCGCGTTGCCGATGGTGTGCCCGGCGTTCTCCACCTCGATGCGCGCGAGGTTCTCCCGGTCCGCGTCGACGGCGTCGGCGAATCGGCGCAGCAGGCGAGCCCGGTCCCCCGGCGCCACGTCCCGCCAGGCGGGGAACGCCGCGCGCGCCCGCGCGATCGCCGCGTCGGTCTCCTCGACCGACGCCAGCGGCACGGAGGTCACGACGGTCTCGGTGGCCGGGTTGATCACATCGTGGGACGTGGCAGTCACCCGCCCATCCGATCACACGACCGTCAGATGTCGTTGTCCCAGCCCCGGCGGATGCTCCCGGCGTCGACCGGTGCGCTTACCCGCAGGACGTCCCACAGCTCGTGCGGGTCGGCCGAGTCCCGCAGCGTGATGCGGTCCCCGACCTTCACGCGCGGCTCCACCCAGCAGGTGCGGAACCGGTCGCCCGACCGCAGGTCGACCTGTACGCGGAGGTTCGTCGTGGTCATGACCCCGAGGCTAGAGGCGTCGCTGCGACAGGGCGACCGGATTGCGTCAGGCGAACCGCGAGCTGGGTACCGGGCCGGGCGACGACTCCTGGCCGCGTGAGGCCCGCGGCCACTCCGCGCGCACCGCGGCGGCCAGCGCGGCGGGCACGGTCACGGGATCGGGCGGGGTGGCCCCGTCGCCCGGGTCGATGTCGGGCTCGGCGGCCACGATCGCCGCGGCCAGCTCCTCCGTCGGCCGGTCGTCCGCCGGACCGGTCTCGACGTCGCCGTCCGCGCCGACCCGCAGCTGCCGGCCCCACGGCGCGTCGACGTGCTGGTGCAGGAAGCCCGTGATGTCGGCCGAGACCAGGGGCGGATCGGTCCAGCAGGTCGCGTGCTCGACCAGCACCTGCCCGGGCACCGGCTCATGGAGCGCGGCGAGCAGCTCCTCGTCGACGGCGTCGAGCTGGTAGGCGACGACGAGCGTGTCCGGCCGCTGCGGGTCGAGCGGAGCGGCCGGCAGGTCGAGGAGCTGGGCGGCGGCAAGCCCCAGCACACGGCTGGACCGGTCGGGCAGCAGGCCGACGGCGGTCGGCCGCACGTCCGCCGCCTCGAGGATCGCGCGCACCCGGTCCAGCGTCGTGCGGCAGCGCCCCAGCGAGTCCGACACGAACGCCCACCGGCCCGTCATGCCGGCGTCGAACCCGTAGGGCGAGAGCGTCGCGAGCACCCCGCCGGTCAGCACGTAGTGCCATCCGCGCAGGTCGGTGCGATCCAGCGGGCACACCGTCGCGGCGGTGCGGGCCCGCGCGAGGGCAGCCCGCAGCCGGGTGAGCGCCGCGGCCGCGCCCTCGTCGTCCTGCGGTGGCACAGCCTCGACCGCGACGGCCGCGCCGCGAACATCGCCGGCCAGGAGCGACGACCGGCCGAGCAGGTACCGGAACGGCCACGGCGGCAGGTCGTCCACCCGCGGCTCCAGCCGCGCGACGACATCGCCGTGCCGCTCCTCGTGCTGCAGCGCGGCGACCAGCTCGACCAGCAGCGCCGGCTCGTCCGGCAGCTGCGCGAGCGCCTCTTCGAGCGCCGGCACGGCGAGGAACGCGACACCGCGCTCGATGCAGGCGTACCCGTACTCGTACAGCTCCTGGGGACCCGCCGCGGCGGTCAGCGCCTCGGCCGCCGCCCGCAGGTCGTCGAAGCCGACCATCGCCGCGGCGCTCGCCACCACGCCGGCCACCTCCGGCAGCGGCGCATCGGCCGCGTCCTGACGCAGCTGACGGAGGGCGCCGGCGACGTCGCCGTCGGCGAGGAGTGCCCGAGCCTCGTCCATGATCGACGATCCTGGCCGATCGGCGCCCCGACGGCCACGGGGTTCCTCAGTCGCCGCGCACCGCGCGCCGCAGCTTCGGCACCCGCTCGGCCAGAGTGCGCTCGGCCCCGTGCGTGGTGGGGGTGTAGTAGTCGCGGCCCACGAGGTCGTCGGGCGGGTACTGCTGGGCCAGCACGGCGCCCGGGGCGTCGTGCGGATAGCGGTAGCCGATGGCGTTGCCGAGCTGCTTCGCGCCGGCGTAGTGGCCGTCGCGCAGGTGCGGCGGCACCGAGCCCACCGCGCCGCCGCGCACATCGGACATGGCGGCGTCGATGGCCGTGATCACCGCGTTGGACTTCGGCGCCGTCGCCAGGTGCAGGGTGGCCTGGGCGAGCGCGAGACGGCACTCCGGCATGCCGACCAGCTGCACGACCTGGGCCGCCGACGTGGCCGCCAGCAGCGCCGTCGGGTCGGCCAGGCCGATGTCCTCGCTCGCGTGGACCATCAACCGTCGCGCCACGAACCGTGGGTCCTCCCCCGCGACCAGCATGCGCGCGAGGTAGTGGAGGGCGGCGTCGGGATCAGAGCCGCGGATCGACTTGATGAACGCGCTGATCACGTCGTAGTGCTGGTCGCCCTGCCGGTCGTAGCGCACCGCCACCTCGGTGACCGCCCGCTCGACGGCCGCGACATCGATCGTGGTGTCGCCGGTGCCGGTGACGCCGTCGGCGGCCGCCTCGAGCGCGGTGAGCGCGCGACGGGCGTCGCCCGCGGCCAGCCGGACCAGCGCGTCCTCGGCATCGGGCGCGACCTGGACGGCGCCGTTCAACCCCCGCTCCTCGCTCACGGCCCGGCGCAGCAGCGTCCGCACGTCGTCATCACCGAGCGGCTGCAGCTGCAGCACCAGCGACCGGGAGAGCAACGCGGACACCACCGAGAACGACGGGTTCTCCGTGGTCGCGCCGACGAGCAGCACCACCCGGTCCTCCACCGCACCCAGCAGCGCGTCCTGCTGGGTCTTGGAGAACCGGTGCACCTCGTCGATGAACAGGACCGTGACCTGGCCGGAGCGGTCCCGGCGCCGGCGCGCGTCGTCGATGACGGCGCGCAGGTCCTTCACCCCCGACGACAGCGCCGAGAGCGCAACGAAATGCCGGCCCTCTCCGGCGACGAGCTGCGCGATCGTCGTCTTCCCGGTGCCGGGCGGGCCGTAGAGCAGCACCGATGCCGCCGTACCGCCCTCGACGAGCCGGCGCAGCGGAGCGCCGGCCCGCAGGAGGTGTGGCTGGCCGACGACCTCGTCGAGCGTCCGCGGCCGCATCCGTGCGGCCAGCGGTGAGCTCGCGCCCGCCTGCCGCACCGGCGCGGGCGGCGCCTCCTCGATGTCGAACAAGCCGTCCGGATCCATGCGTCCAGCCTGCCAAGGACGCCGCGGTGGGCGCACGGCGCAGGTCCGTTCCCACGATCCGGAATTCGGTACCGACCAGCGGGACGCGTCGGGCATCATCGAAGCGTCCGACACCCCGGACCTCTCCCGCCCTGCCGACCCAGGACGTGTCCCTCCCGTCCTCACGACAGGTGCCTCGATGATCCCCCTCGCCCGCAGGCTCGACGCCGTCCGCGGCTCGGCCATCCGCGACCTGCTCACCCTCACCGCCCGCCCCGACGTGCTCAGCCTCGCCGGCGGCCTGCCGGCGGCCGATCTCCTGCCCCGCGAGCGGATCGCCACGGCCGCCACCCTGGCGCTCACCGATCCGGCGAACGCCCAGTACAGCGCCACCATGGGTGTGGCCGAGCTCCGCGGCGTGCTGGCCGACCACGAGAGCGTCCGCGCCGGCCGGCCGGTCACGCCCGACCAGGTGGTGGTGACGACCGGTTCGCAGCAGGCACTGGACCTCCTGGCCCGCACCCTGCTCGACCCCGGGGATCCGGTGGTGGTCGAGGACCCGGTCTACGTCGGCGCCCTGCAGGTCCTCCAGGCCGCGGGTGCCGAACTGCACCCCGTCCCGCTCGACGGCGACGGGATGCGGGTGGACGTGCTGGCCGACCGGCTCGCCGCCGGGCTGCGGCCCCGACTCGTGCACACCGTGTCGAGCTTCCACAACCCGCGCGGCGTGACGCTGGCGCAGGACCGCCGCAGGGCACTGGCCGAGCTCGCCGACCGGTACGGCTTCCTCGTCGTCGAGGACGACCCGTACGGGCTCCTCGCCTTCGACGGCGTGCCGCCGCGGCCCGTCGCCGCGTACGGGGAACGGGTGGTGCGGCTCGGTTCCGCGTCGAAGGTGCTGGCCCCGGCCCTGCGGGTGGGCTGGCTGACCGGGCCGCTCGAGGTCTGCGCCGCGGTCGAGCGCGTCAAGCAGCTCACGGACCTGTGCACGTCGTCGCTCACGCAGGCGATCGCTGCCGAGCTGCTCGCCGACACGGCCTGGTTCGACGCGCACCTGAAGCAGGTCCGCGCCGTCACCGCCGAGCGCGCGCTGGCCTTCACCGACGCGGTGGCCGAGCTGCTGCCGGGCGTCGAGTGCTCGACCCCCACCGGCGGCATGTTCTGCTGGCTGGCGTTCCCCGACGGCACCGACACGGCGGCACTCCTGCCGCGCGCGCTGGAGGCCGGCGTCGGGTTCGTGCCGGGCAGCGCCTTCGCCGTCGGCGACGAGCCGCGCACCACGGAAGCCCGCTGCTGCTACGCCTCCTACCCGCCCGAGACCGTCCGGGAGGCGGTCCGGCGGCTCGCCTCCGTCGTGCACACGGCCGCGACGTAGGGTCGGACCCGTGCGGCAGATCCTCGAACTGCTGGAGCGCGACGCCCAGCTCACCCCCGACACCATCGCGACGATGCTCGACCTCCCGGTCGACGAGGTACGGGCGGCGATCGCGGGCTGGGAGGCGTCCGGGGCGATCCGGCGCTACCGCGCCGTGATCGACTGGGACAAGGTCGACGACGACCCCACCAGCGAGGAGGTCACCGCGTTCATCGACGTGTCGCTGACCCCGGCCCGTGGGGTCGGGTTCGACGACGTCGCCGAGCGCATCGCCCGCTTCGAGGAGGTCCGCAGCGTCTACCTGGTGTCGGGCACCCAGGACCTGCGGGCCACCGTCACCGGGCGCAGCATCCGCGCGGTCTCCGACTTCGTGTCCCAGAAGCTGTCCACGATCGACCGGGTGCGCTCCACGGCGACGCACTTCGTCCTGCGCACCTACAAGCGCGACGGCGACACGTTCACCGTGGCCGAGCCCGACCACCGGCTGCCGGTGACGCCCTGATGCGCCCGCTCAACGACGTCATCGCCAGCTGCCCGCCCTCGGGCATCCGGCGGTTCTTCGACATCGCCGCCGAGATGGACGACGTCATCTCCCTCGGCGTCGGCGAGCCCGACTTCGTCACGCCCTGGCGGATCCGCGAGGCGGGCATCTACGCGCTGGAGCACGGCTACACGACCTACACGTCGAACGCCGGGCTGCCCCGGCTGCGCGAGCTCATCTGCGCGGAGCTGGCCACCCGCTACGGCGCGCAGTACTCCTGGCGGGACGAGTGCCTGATCACCACGGGCGTGTCGGAGGGGCTCGACCTCGCGCTGCGGGTGCTGCTCAACCCGGGCGACGAGGTGATCGTGCCGGAGCCCTCCTACGTCGCGTACGAGCCGTGCGTGGCGTTCGCCGGCGGCACCCCCGTCCGGGTGGCGACCCGGTGGGAGGACGGCTTCGCCATCGACGCCGACGCCGTCGAGGCCGCGATCACGCCGCGCACCAAGGCCGTCCTGATCGGCTCGCCGGCCAACCCGACCGGTGCCGTGCAGCCGCGCCCTGCGCTGGAGGCACTGGTGCGGCTCGCGGAGAAGCACGACCTCTACCTGATCTCCGACGAGATCTACGACCGGCTCACCTATGCCGGCACCCACACGTGTCTCGGCGCCCTGCCCGGCGCCCGCGAGCGCACCGTCGTGCTGGGCGGGTTCTCCAAGGCCCAGGCGATGACCGGGTGGCGGGTCGGCTGGATCTGCGCGCCGCAGGCCGTCGCCGAGCTGGCCGTGCGGGTGCACCAGTACACGATGCTCTGCGCCCCGCACGTCTCCCAGATCGCCGCGGTCGAGGCGCTGGCCCACGCCGACGACGACGTCGTCGCGATGGTGGCCGACTACGACCGGCGCCGGCGCGTCTTCGTCAAGGGGCTGCGCGAGATCGGCCTCGACTGCCCCGAGCCGGAGGGCGCGTTCTACGCCTTCCCGTCGATCCGCTCGTCCGGGCTCGACTCGGAGACGTTCGCCGAGAAGCTGCTGCAGGCCGAGCACGTGGCGGTGGTGCCGGGCAGCGTGTTCGGGCCGTCGGGCGAGGGGCACGTGCGCTGCTCGTACGCCACGGCGCTGCCGCTGCTGGAGGAGGCGCTCGTGCGGATCGACCGGTTCCTGAACTCCCTCTGACACCCAGTAGTCGGACGTCGACGCACCGCAGTCTTCGCAGGCCGTTCACAGCGCGGCAACGCGGGCTCTCCATCCTCCAGAGGCATGGATACGACTGACACCGGCAGTTGCCCGCTCTGCGCGCTGGACCGTACGCCGGCCGACGTGGCCGGTTTGGCCTGGAGCAGTCAGCACGAGCTGGACGGCAGCATCACCTGGATCTGCCCCACCTGCACCCGTGCCCAGCTGTGGCGCATCGAGGCCCTGCTGGCGGTCGCCGGACCGACGGCCCCGGTGGCACCCACCGCCCTACGCCGGGCTGCGTGACCGCCCGAGATCGTCCACCAGGCCCTGCACGATGACGGGCCCGAGATCGCGTCCCCGCCGCACCAGCCACGGGATGCCCTTCACGACCAACCACGCGATGCGGTGCGCCGCGGTGATCTCCCGCCCGCCAGCGCACTCCAGCCCGACCGGGTGCGGCACCGCGAACCCGGCGTCCGCGATCAGCGCAGCGAACCCGGCGGCGAGCATCCGGTGCCCCAGCTCGGACGGGTGCAGCCGATCGACGGCCCACGCGGTGCGCTCGTAGGCGCCCGGGAGCGCGTCCAGGTCGAGCAGTGCCACCCCGTCCGCCGTCGCCAGCTCGTCCATGACGGCGTTGAGCTGCCCGATGCGGCGCAGCAGCGCCCGCCGCAGCGGCGCCGGGAGGTGGAAGACCCGGGTGTGGTCGTGGTAGCGGACCAGTAGCACCCGGGCGTCGACGCCGCGCAGCGCAGCGATCACGGCCAACCCGTCCGCCGCCATCGCGGCGGGGTCGAAGTCCGAGCGCAGCGTGTCGTTCATGCCGACGAACACGACCGCGACCTCCGGCCGCGCGGCGACCGCGAGCGGAACCTGCTCCTGCAGGACCGCCCGCATCCGGGCACCGGTGCGCGCCGGGTTCACCAGCGTCGGCGCGCCCAGCGCCGCCTGCAGCAGCTTCGGGAACCCGCGCCAGCCACCGGCGGCGGCCGGGTCGCCGAGCCCCACCGTCGTCGAGTCACCCAGCGTCGCCAGCGTGCCGACCCGCGGGCGGCGGGTGTCGGCCGTCGAGTGCGGGACAGCGGTCGATGCGGTCAGCGTCACGGCCTCACCATCACGGACGAGTACTCCGCGACGGTGTGCGCTGCGTGACGTGTCGTGGGCCGATCGGGGAACGCTCGGTGAGCCGGTCAGGCCACCGAACGGAAGGCCGGGAAGACGGGCAGCGCGCCCGGGGTGTCGGGGAACCGCTTGGTGAGGGCGTCCGCCACAGCCTCCCCCAGCTCGGCCGACGCGGGCCGCGCCTCCGCGGACGACCGCGCCACCTGCCGCCAGTAGTGGGCCAGCGCCGTGCTGATCCGCGGCGACCGGGTGGCGTCGCTGCCGACCGGCACGTCCCGCACCCGGATCCGGGGCAGCAGCCACCAGGTGCACAGCCACACCCACAGCAGCTGGGCGTCGAGCAGCCGGGTCTCCAGGCGCTCGTGGTCGTCGAGGTCGGGCCACACGGGCGCGATCTCGTTGCGCCAGGCCTCCAGCATGGCCTCGGGCAGCCCGGCCGGGAGCGCGAACGAGGCCTCGCACCCGGGGAACGGCACGCGGAAGTACGCCGCGTCGAGCGCGACGTCGCGGAAGCAGCCCCACTCGAAGTCGACGAACCGGACGCCCCGGCTGGTCACGAGGTTGTTGTCGGGGCAGGTGTCGGCCGGGCTGAACGCCCGGAACCGGGTGCCGCCGAGCAGCCGCACGGTGGCGTGGGCCTCGTTCACCGCGGCCGCCGGGACCGACACGCCCAGGTCCTGGCCGAGCATCGACGGCAGCTCGGCCAGCGCCACCCGGGCGTCCTCTGCCATCGGGTCACGCCAGGCCCGCGCACCCAGCCGGCGCAGCAGCGCCCCGAAGTCGTTCTCCCGCCCTGCCGTGGCGGCCTGCATCTTGCCCAGCGCGCGGGCCCAGGACAGCAGGCAGCGCTTCGCCGACTCCGGGTCGGGGCCGAACAGCTTGTCGGCGAGCGTCGAGCTGCGTCCGAGGTCCTCCAGCACCAGCAGGCGGGCCTGCTGGTCGTGGGCGATCAGCACCGGGCTCGGCCGCGCGTCCGCCGGCAGCGCGGTGAACAGCTGGCAGCTGGCCACCTCGTAGTGGAACGGGTCCGGGCGGTCGGGATCGGCGTCGCCGAGGTAGTGCTTGACGACGAGCGTGCGGGGCAACGAGAAGGGGTTGCGCGCCACCCGGGCCCTGGCCACGACCGAGCGGTCGCTGCCGCCGAGGTCCTCCGGATCGGCGAGCACCACCTTCGCGCCAGCACGCCGGGTGAGGAGACGTTCACCCGCCGCCAGTGCCGCCAGCACGGGCCGCGGGAAACCGGCGAGGTCGCGAGCCATCGTGGCCGACCCTACCCCGATCGGAGTCGGCGCATGGGCCGACTCCCGCGGAATCTGCGCGTGCCCACGAGCACGAGCGCGGCGGCCAGCACGATCCCCACGAGGTTCACGACGAGCTGCAGCGCCGACCCGGCGGCCTGGGTGAAGTTGCCCTCCACCAGCGCCGCCGCAGCGAACGCCGCGGCCGGCACCGTGGTGACCGAGATGAACACCCCGACCAGCGACGCCGACTTCGCCGACGTCATCGCCAGCATCCCCGCCGCGCCCGCGAGCAGCGCGACGATGAACGAGAACGGGCCCACCTCGTAGATGAACTCGACCTGCTGCAGCGACTCCAGCGTGCGCGAGTCCAGCAGCCCGGTGACCGTGAACGCCAACGTCGCTGCCGCGGTGACGGACATCGCGACCGGGAAACCGACGTACAGCGCCGCTGCCCCCCGGCGGATCAGGTCGCCGCGTCGCAGCACCAGCCCCACGGCGATGGCCGCCAGCGGCCCGAACTCCGGCCCGAGCACCATGGCCCCGACCACCGTGACCGGCGAGTCGGTGATCGCGCCGATCGCAGCCAGCACGCAGGCGATCGTCAGGAACGACTGGTAGCTGATCGACAGCCGCGACTCCTCGCCCGTCCGCGCCACGAGGTCGTCCCAGATGATCGCGTCGGCCGGGTCGCCCGGTGCCGCCTCCACCGCGCGGTCCGCGGCGTCGGAGAGGCTGGTGTCGATCACCTCGAGCGTGATGCCACCGTCCCGGTCGACGTCGAGCTCCCGCAGCCGGCCGAGCACGTCGTCGACGGCCTCCCGGGTGACGTCGGCCTCCACCACGTCACCGGCCGGCTGCACGGCGGCCCCGCGCAGCGCCACGACGTGCGTGGCCCCGATCTGGCCGAGCACGGCGTCGAGCACGGCGTCCGTGCGGTCGGGTGGGCTCAGTACCCGCAGATGCATCACAGCAGGGCACGCTATCGCCAGCGCCGGCCGAGATGATCAGAGCAGGGTCAGCTGCTCCCCCGTCACGACGGTGGGGGCGATCCGCTCCGGCGGCGTGATGTCGCGCGTCCGGTTGCGCCGGCGGTCCAGCCCGTGGCGGCGCAGCAGCGGCGCCACCCGTGCCGCCAACTGGTCGCGGTAGGCCTTGTCGACGTACGCGCCCCGCCGGTACAGCTGCGCGTACGGCTCGACCAGGTCGGGGCGTTCCCGCTCCAGCCACTGCAGGAACCACTCCCGGGTGCCCCGGCGCAGGTGCAGAGCCAGCACGGTGGCGCCCGTGGCGCCGGCCGCCGCGATCCGTTCGAACACGGCGTCGAGTTGCTCGGCGGAGTCGGTGAGCAGCGGCAGCACCGGCGCGACCATCACCCCGCACTCCAGGCCGGCGTCCGTGATGCGCCGGACCATGTCGAGCCGGGCCGTCGGTGAGGGAGTGCCGGGTTCGAGCCGCGCCTGCAGCTCGCGGTCCAGCAGCGCGATCGACACGCCGAGGCCCACCGGGACGTCGGCGGCCGCGGCCACGAGCTCCGGGAGGTCGCGCTGCAGGACAGTGCCCTTCGTCAGGATCGACAGCGGTGTGCCGGAGCGGGCCAGCGCTCGCACGATGCCGGGCATCAGCCGGTAGCGGCCCTCCGCCCGCTGGTACGGGTCGGTGTTGGTGCCCATCGCGACCTGCTCGCGCTGCCAGCGCGGCGCCCGCAGCTCGCGCTCCAGCACCCGCGCGACGTTGGTCTTCACCACGATCTGGGTGTCGAAGTCGGTGCCGGCATCGAGGTCGAGGTAGGTGTGGGTGTTGCGCGCGAAGCAGTTGTGGCTGATCACGCCCTCGGCGACGAAGTCGCCCGTGCCGGTGGTGATGTCGTACATCGCGATCGTGCGGCCGGTGGCCCGGACGTCCACCACCTCCAGCTCCGGGTCGCCCGCCGTGACCGGTGCGCCGCCGAGCCCGTGGCGTGCCCCGACGGCCGGGTCGACCGTCTGCAGCAGCCGCATCAGCGCCGGCGCCCCGCCGGCGAGCCGCACGGCCCGCACCCCGGCCCGGACGTCGGGGACGAGCTCGACGACGAACCCGAACCCGAGCCGGTGCACGGCACCCGCGATCCGGCCGATCATCTCCTCGTCGTGGTGCTCGATCCGCAGCTCACCGGCGGACACCACGCCGCGCGCGTCGACGCAGCCGGCGAGGAAGCCCGCGCACCACGCCTCGTCGGGATCCGCCGGCCAGGCGGCCACCTCCGCGGGGGTCGCCCGGCGCGCCGGACGGGCGGGCGCGACCAGCGCCATGCGGCCCGGCTCCACGCCGGCGGCGACCACCGGACGGGCCGGCGCCGTGGCCAGCGCAGCCAGGTAGTGGTGCGCGCGGCCGAGCACCTCCAGCGGGAGCCGGTCCGACGGGAAGGCGGCCGGCCCGTCGGACCGGACCAGCCCGCAGAGGTAGCCCCGCCGGTAGGCGCCGGTGTGGGCGGTGCCGCCCGGGGCCGAGCCGGCGTCGGCCGCGTCCCGGCGGAACCGCCCGATGCCCAGCAGCCGGGTGCCCGCCCGCAGGTGCGGCCGCCGCCCTGCGCGACACCAGCCCGGCGCGACGTGCCGCCAGCCGTGGTCGCTGAGGAACCGGTGCTCCGCGCTGGTGACCAGCGTGGTGCCGCCGGCGAGCCGCACGGTGTGCGCGGGCTTGCGGGTGCTCCAGTGCGCAAGCACGCGCGTCGGCACGTACCGGCGGGCGCCCGGTCGTTCCGGATCGGGTTCCGTGCCCAGCACCGCGTCGCCCACCCGCAACTCCGCGATGGGTCGCACGCTGCCGTCGGCCAGCAGGATGCGGGTGGGCCCGGCCAGGCAGTAGACGCACGCGTGCGAGCAGCCACGGTACGGGTTGACGGTCCACGTGAACGGCATCCGGGACGCGCCCGGCACCCGGTTCAGCGCCGACCGCGCCTCCACCTCGTGGAAGGTGATGCCGGCGAACTCCGGTGGCCGTACCGTGCGCAGGAGGCCGCGGAGGCCCGGGAGGGCGGGCTCGGCACCGACGCCGTCGTCCAGGACCTGCTGCCCACTCCATCGCATGGCGCGTATTCGAACACGCGTTCGATGTGTTGGCAAGCCCGTCCGCGGCAGCCACCCGGACGGACGACCGGTGCTTCATGCTGCAACCGCGCTTGACAGGATGGCAGCGTGCGCGGGCCCGATCCTGACAGGGCACCCGGGCCCGACGGGGCCGCGGGCGACTCCGGGTCCCACCGGCACGAGCAGCGTCCCCCGCGCCGACGGCCCCGGCCCGACGACCCCTACGCCGAGGAGCCGCGCCGGCGTGCGCGTCCGGTCGACGCCGAGGGTCGCCCGCGCCGCCGCGACACCGAACCGCCGCGCAGCCGCGACGACCGGCCACGCCGGACCCGCGCGGCCGACGACCCAGCGGGCCACAGCGGCTCCCACCGGCACCCGCGCCCGGACGACGACCGCCCTCGGCGCCGGCACCGATCGGCCGATCCCGACCGCCCGGCCACGGGCGACGAGCCCCGCCGCCGAGCGACCCACGCGTCCGGCGAATGGCCGGTCGACCAGGACGTCGACGGCCCGCCGCGCCGCGCACGGAGGCGCGTCGGCGCCCACGACCGCCCGGCCGGCCACGGACACGGCCATGGCCACGGTCCGGCGGCTCCGGTCGGGCGGCGGGTGCAGGTCGCCATCGCCGCGTTCCTCGTGCCCTGCGTGCTGGCCACGCTCGTCGGGCTGGTGCTGCTGTGGCCGCGGGGCGCGACGCCGCCCCCACCGGCCGGCGCCGAACAGCCGGTCCTCGGCACGGTCGTGTCCGCGATCGCGGCCGACTGTGCGCCGGGCAGCGGGGACGCCGCCTGCGCCGGCCTGATCATCCGCATGGCCGACGGACCCCGGCCCGGCCAGGACATCACGCAGGTCGTGCCGATCGAGCCGGGCACGCCGCGGTTCGCCGTCGGCGACCAGGTGGTGCTGGGCTGGTCGGGCGCGGACCCGACGGACCCGGGCGCGTTCCGGGTCGCCGACTTCCAGCGATCGGCACCGCTGTGGTGGCTGGCAGCCCTCTTCGCCGTCGCCGTCCTGGTGCTGGGCCGGTGGCGGGGGCTCGCCGCGCTCGTCGCGCTCGCGCTGAGCTTCGTGGTGCTGCTGCAGTTCGTGCTGCCCGCGATCCTCGACGGGCACGACCCCATGGCCGTGGCGATCGTCGGCTCGGGGTTGATCATGTTCATGGTCCTGTACCTGACGCACGGCCTCTCCGCCCGGACCTCGACGGCCGTGCTGGGCACCCTGTTCTCGCTTGCGCTCATCGGCGGGCTCTCCGCGCTGTTCTCCGCGACCGCCCGCCTCACGGGCCTCGACGACCAGACGAAGAACCTCATCGCGTCGCTCGGCACCGGCGTCGACGCGCGCGGGCTGCTGCTCGCCGGGGTGGTGATCGGCGCGCTGGGCGTGCTCGACGACGTCACCGTCACGCAGACGAGCGCGGTGTGGGAGCTGCACGCGGCCAACCCCGCGCTGGGTGCCCGTGGCCTGTTCACCGCCGCGATGCGGATCGGTCGCGACCACGTCTCGTCCGCGGTGAACACGCTGGTGCTGGCCTACGCCGGTGCGTCGCTGCCGCTCATGCTGCTGTTCACGCTCTCCGGCCAGCCGCTGGGCACGATCGCGACCCAGCAGGACGTGGCCACCGAGATCGTCCGCACGCTGGTGGGCAGCATCGGGCTGGTCGCCTCGGTCCCGATCACGACGGGGATCGCGGCGCTCGTGGCGAGCCGCGAGTCAGCCGGCTGAGCGGGCGACCAGCCCGGCCTCGCCGTCCTGCTCGACGTCGACGAGCACGTCGAGGCCGGCGAAGGCGGCCCGCAGCTCCCCCGCCGGGGCGCGGAACGGGCCAGGTCCCTCGTCGACCTCGGAGAGCACCGTGATCACCAGCAGCCCGCCCGGTGCGAGCGAGGCTGCCAGCTGCGGGTACAGGCGCGGGTCGCGGAACCGCTGGCACACGACGACGTCGTAGGGGCCGGTGCAGGACGGCGGCAGGCCGTCGTCCAGGTCGTGCAGCACGGTGCGGACGCCGGGACCGACCGCGGACAGCCCCACCGGCGAGACGTCGACGGCGTCGACGGCGAACCCGCGTGCGGCCAGCCACCGCGACACCGCGCCCCGCCCGCAGGCCACGTCCAGCGCCCGACCGCCCGCTGGCAGCAGGTCCTCCCGACCGCGCAGCAGGTCGGGCGGGAGCGGTCCGACGTCGTCCGCGCCGGCGTGCCGGGCGTCCCAGCGCTGCGCATCGTCTCGCACGCCGGTCGACCTTAGTCGGATGCGTCGCGCCACCGGCCCGCAGTAGCGTCGGCCCGATGGGGGTAGGGGTTCGGCTCGTCGATGCCGTCGCGCCACACCGGATGGGGCAGAGCTTCCGCCACCTCCTCGGCTCCACCCTGGTCGCGAACCTCGGCGACGGCATCGTGCTGGCCGCCGGCCCGCTGCTCATCGCGTCGCTCACCGACTCGCCGCAGCTCATCGCCCTGGGTGCCACCATGCAGTGGCTGCCGCCGCTGGTGCTCGGCCTGGCTGCCGGCGTGGTCACCGACCGGTTCGATCGGGTCCGGCTGGTGATCGTCGTCAACGTGGTGCGCTGCGCGGTGCTCGCCGCGCTGGTGCTCGGGGCGGTCACCGGGATGCTGACCGTCGCCGTGGCCCTCGTGCTCCTGTTCCTGCTGGGTACGGCCGAGGTGTTCGCCGACAACGCGTTCGCGACGCTGCTGCCGGCCGTCGTGCCCCGCGCCGACCTGGGGATCGCCAACGCCCGGGTGATGACCGGTTTCGTCACGCTGAACCAGCTCGCCGGCCCGCCGGTGGGAGCCGCGCTGTTCCTCGCCGGTGCGGCGTGGCCGTTCCTCGCCCAGGTCGTGCTGCTCGGTGCTGCGACGGTGCTGATCTCGCGGATCGCGCTGTCCCCGGCGGAGGCGCCGGCGGCGCGGACCGGGGTGCGCCGCGAGATCGCGGAGGGCGTGCGCTGGGTGTGGCGGCATGCCGCGGTCCGCACCCTGGTGCTGACGGTGTTCATCTTCAACCTGACCTTCGGCGCCACGTTCTCGCTGCTCGTCGTGTACGCCACCGAACGGCTGGCGGTGGGCCCCGTCGGGTATGGCCTGCTCACGACGATGACCGGCATCGGTGGACTCGTCGGCAGCGCCGTCTACGGGTGGATCTCGCGCCGGGTGTCGCTGGGCAACCTCATGCGCATCGGGTTGGTCCTGGAGACGTGCACGCACGCCGCGATGGCCGTCACCACGGTGCCCGCGGTCGCCTACGCGATCTTCCTCGTGTTCGGGGCGCACGAGTCGGTGTGGGCCACCACGGCCGCGACGATCCGCCAGCTCGCCGTGCCGGACGCGCTGCGCGGCCGGGTGGGCAGCGTGAACATGATCGGCGTGTACGGCGGGCTGGTCATCGGCTCGACCGTCGGCGGTTTCATCGCCCAGGGCTTCGGCGTCGTCGCCGTGCTGTGGTACGCCTTCTTCGGGTCCGCGGTGTTCGTCGTGGCGATCTGGCGCCAGTTGCGCCACGTCGCGCACGCCGAGGACGACGTGACCGTCAGCTCAGGCGGGTGACCAGCTCCGCGACCACCGTGTCCAGGGCGACGGTGTCCTGAGCGCCCGAGCCGAGGTCCTTGAGCCCGACGGTGCCGCCCTCCAGGTCGCGGTCGCCCAGCACCAGCGCGAAGCGGGCGCCGGAGCGGTCGGCCGACTTCATCCCCGCCTTCATGCTGCGGCCGCCGTAGGCGAGGTCGACGCGCACGCCGGCCCGGCGCAGCTCCGCGGCCACCAGCACGAGCCGGCGGCGGGCCGCCTCGCCCAGCGGCACGCCGAACACCTCGACGCGGGCGGTGGACCAGGGTGCGACGCCCTCGGCACGGCAGGCCAGCAGCACCCGGTCAACGCCGATGCCGTAGCCGATGCCGGCCAGGTCGTCGCCGCCGAGCAGGGACATGAGGCCGTCGTAGTGCCCGCCGCCGCCGATCGCGGACTGCGCCCCCAGGCCGGGGTGCACGAACTCGAACGTCGTCTTCGTGTAGTAGTCCAGCCCGCGGACCAGGCGCGGGTTCTCCTTGTAGGCGATGCCGAGGTCGTCGAGGTGCTGTTTGACAGCGACGTGGTGCTCCTGCGACGCCGCCGACAGGTGGTCGAGCAGCAGCGGGGCGTCGGCGACGAGCGCGCGCACGTCGGGCCGCTTGTCGTCGAGGACCCGCAGCGGGTTGATCTCCACCCGTGCCTTCGTGGCGTCGTCCAGCGGCAGCTTGCCGAGGTAGTCCTGCAGCAGCTCGCGGTACGCCGGCCGGCACTCGGCGTCGCCGAGCGAGGTCAGCTCCAGGGTGTAGTCGCGCAGGCCCAGCGCCCGGAAACCCTCGTCGGCCATGGCGATGACCTCGGCGTCCAGCGCCGGGTCGTCGACGCCGATCGCCTCGGCGCCGACCGTGTAGAACTGCCGGTAGCGGCCCGCCTGCGGCCGCTCGTAGCGGAACAGCGGGCCGGCGTAGCGCACCTTGACGGGCAGCCCCGCCTTGTCCAGCCCGTGCTCGATGACGGCACGCACGACCCCGGCCGTGCCCTCGGGCCGGAGGGTGACAGAACGGTCGCCGCGGTCGGCGAAGGTGTACATCTCCTTCGTGACGACGTCGGTCGACTCGCCCACACCGCGCGCGAAGAGCTGGGTGTCCTCGAAGACGGGCAGCTCGACGAGCCCGTAGCCGGCGCGGTCGGCGGCCGCGACGAGGGTGCGGGAGACGTGCTCGAAGGCGGCCGAGTCCGGCGGTACGTACTCCAGGACGCCCTTCGGGGCCGCGAACCGTCTTGCGCCGGAGGCGTTCCCCGAAGGGGCTGCGCCGGAGGCGCTCGTGGTGTCACCGTCGGTCACGGGGTGCTCCGTTCGTGCAGGTCCTGCAGGTAGGGGTTGGCGGCGCGCTCGCGCCCGACCGTCGTGGCGGCGCCGTGGCCGGGGAGCACGACGGTGTCGTCGCCGCGCGGGAGGAACACGGTGCGCAAGGACGCGCGCATCTGCGCCATGTCGCCGCCGGGCAGGTCGGTGCGCCCGATCGACCCGGCGAACAGGGTGTCGCCCGCGAACAGGATCTCGACACCGTCCTCCGTCGCGCTGCCGAAGACGACCGAGCCCGGGGTGTGCCCCGGCGCGTGCTCGACGCGCATCGTCAGGCCGGCCAGCTCCAGGTCGGCACCGTCGACGAGCTCGCGCACCTCGGCCGGCTCGCGGTACTCGAGCCGGCCGCCGAAGACCGTGCCGGCCTGCGCGGACATGCCCTTGGCCGGGTCGGCGAGCAGCTCGCGGTCGCCCGGGTGGATCCAGGCCGGGACGTCGTGACCGTCGCACACGGGGGCGACGCTGAACGTGTGGTCGAGATGACCGTGGGTGAGCAGGACGGCGACGGGGGTCAGCCGGTGCTTGGTCAGCGTCTCCTCCAGCGGCTCGACCGCGTGCTGGCCGGGATCGATCACCACGCACGGCCCGCCGGCGGCGGGCGCGACGACGTAGCAGTTCGTGCGGAACGAGCCTGCGGGGAATCCGGCGACGAGCACCTGCCAATGCTAGGCGGGCGGGTCCACGCAGTTCCGGCCCGGTGGAGGGGGCTCTCAGGTCCGGCCGATATCGTCCGGTGCCGTGGCGACCAACCAGATGCGACGTGAGGCCGCGAAGCGCAAGCTCGAACGGCAGCAGCAGCGCAGGATCGAGCAGGCGAAGAAGCGCAAGCGCAACGTCGTGATCACCGTCGTGGGGGTCGTCGCCGTCGCCGCCGTCGTCGCCGTGGTGTTCGCGCTGCTGCCGGCCCCGGTCCCGCCGCCGGCGGCGCCGGACGCGAACGCGCTGGGCAACTGCACGTTCGTGACCGGCACGGAGGCCGCGGCCAAGCCCGCCCCGGTGCCGCCGAACGGGCCCACCGCCACCACCGGCACCCAGGCCGTGGCGATGCAGACCTCGGCCGGCCCCATCGGCCTCACGCTGGACCGCGCCACCGGTCCGTGCGCGGTCGAGAGCTTCGTCAGCCTGGCGAAGGCCAGCTACTTCGACGGCACCCCCTGCCATCGGCTCACCACTGCGGGGATCAAGGTCCTGCAGTGCGGCGACCCGTCCGGCACCGGTAGCGGCGGCCCCGGCTACACGATGAACGACGAGCCGCCGACCCACCTGCCGCCGGGCCCGAACGCGCAGACGGCCACCTACCCGCGGGGCACGGTGGCGATGGCGAAGACGTCCGCACCGAACTCCGGCGGCAGCCAGTTCTTCCTGGTCTACGGCGACTCACCGCTGCCGCCGACCTACACCGTGTTCGGCACGGTCGACGCCGACGGCCTCGCCACCCTCGACAAGATCGCGGCCGCCGGTGAGGACGGCAGTAACGGCCAGGGCGACGGCAAGCCGAAGACCCCGGTCACGATCGAGAAGGTCACGGTCGCCTGACCGCTCACACCGCCTCGAGCCGGCGGCCGCGGAAGGTGCGGCGGCAGGCGTCCGGCGCCACGCCGACGGTCCGGCGGAAGTGCCGGCGCAGGGTCGCCGCCGAGCCCATCCCGACGTCGGCGGCGATCCGGTCGACGCCGTCGTCGGTGTTCTCCAGCAGCTCCCTGGCCCGGTCGAGCCGCTGCGTCAGCAGCCACTGCAGCGGGCTGACGCCGGTGGCTGCGAGGAAGCGCCGGCTGACCTGGCGCGGGCTCAGGTGCAGCCGACGAGCCAGGTCGGCGACGGTGATCGACTGGTCGAGGTGGCCCTTCGCCCACGCCAGCACGTCCGCCAGGCCGTCCGCATCGTCGGCCGGGACGGGGTGCTGCACGAACTGGGCCTGGCCGCCCGCCCGGTGCGGGGCGACGACGAGTCGTCGAGCCAGCGCGTTGGCGGCCGCTGCGCCGTGGTCGGAGCGCACCATGTGCAGGCACAGGTCGATGCCGGCGGCCTTGCCCGCTGACGTCAGCACCGTGCCTTCGTCGACGTAGAGCACGCCGGGATCGACGTCGACGCGCGGGTGGCGCCGCGCGAGCGTGGCCGCGTGCATCCAGTGCGTGGTGGCGCGGCGCCCGTCCAGGAGGCCGGCCGCGGCGAGCACGAACGCGCCGGTGCAGATCGACGCGACGCGGGCGCCGCGCTCGTGCGCAGCGCGCACCGCGTCGACGAGGTCGGGCGGCGGGTTGAGGGCGCTGTCGTGGCACGCCGGGACGATGACGGTGTCGGCCTGCACGAGCGCGTCCAGGCCCTGGGTGGTGTCGACCGTGAACCAGCCGCCGACCCGCGCGCCCGGCGTGGCGCAGAGGACGAGGTCGTACCACGTCGATGCCTGCTCGGGGGCGCGCGCTGCCGAAGATCGCGCAGGGCGGAGCGAGCTCGAACAGCGGCGTGCCGTCGGTGACGGCCAGCGCGACGACGGTCATGTCCCGAACTGTACGCATGTTGTCGTTACGGACGCTCGTGCAACCGGGGTGCACGCGCCGAGGATCGGCCCGGTGACGACACGACAGATTTCCGCGCCGGCCAGCACCGGGTGGCTCGGCGCCGCGCTCGCGGTGGCGGCCGTGGGGTGGGGCGCGAACCAGTTCGCCCCGCTCCTGCTGCTCTACCGCGCTGAGCTCGGGCTCTCGGCCGCCGTGGTGAACGCCGCCTTCGGTCTCTACGCCGTCGGACTGGTCCCCGGGCTGTTCGTCGGCGGCCCGCTGTCGGACCGCTACGGGCGCCGGCCGGTGGTGCTCGCCGGTCTGGTGGCCTCGCTCGTGGCGAGCGTGCTGCTGATCGTCGGTGGCGCGGAGGGCGTTCCGTGGCTCTTCGCGGGGCGGCTGGTGGCCGGGTTCGCGAGCGGTGCCGCGTTCAGCTCGGGCGCGGCGTGGATCAAGGAGCTGTCGCCGGAGCGGGCCGGTGCCCGCCGCGCCACCGTGGCGATGACGGCGGGGTTCGCCGGCGGGCCGCTCGTCGCCGGGGTGCTCGCCTATGCGGCCCCCCTCCCCACGACGCTGCCCTACCTGCCGCACCTGCTGCTGATCCTGCTCGCCGTCGCGCCGGCGTGCCGGGCCCGGGAGACCCGAGCGGTGAACCGTGCGGCGGGCCTGCGCATCGTCGGGGTGACGGATCGGCGGTTCCTCGGCGTGGTGGTGCCGCTGGCGCCGTGGGTGTTCGGCTCGGCGTCGGTCGCGCTGGCCTACCTGCCCGGTCTGGTCGGCGCCCGGCTGGGCGGCGCCGGCCTGCTGTTGGCCGCGCTGTTCATCTCCCTGGGCGCGTTGGCCGGGATCGTCGTGCAACCGCTGGCGCGTCGGATCGACGATCCGGGGCGGCCACGCCGGCTCCTGACCGCGGCCGCGGTCTCCGTCGTCGGCGGCCTGCTCGTCGCCGTCCTCGCCGCGGCGACCATCGACACCGCTGCGGGGGTCGTCATCGCCATGGTCGCGATGGTGGTGCTGGGGGCCGCCTACGGCGTCTGCCAGGTGTGCGGGCTGCTGGAGGTCACCCGGCTCGCCGCACCCGACGGGCTGGCCGGTCTCACGGCCGTGTTCCAGGCGCTGTCCTATGTGGGTTTCGCCGTGCCGTACGTGCTGGCCGAGCTGGACGCCGCCGCACCGCCGGCCGTGCTGCTCCTGGGTGTGGCGGCACTGGCGGCGGTGATGCTGGCCTGGTCGACCTGGCGGGCGTGACGCTCAGCTCGCGCTGGTGATCCGGTACACGTCGTAGACGCCCTCGACGTTGCGGACGGCCTGCAGGACGTGCCCGAGGTGCTTGGGATCGCCCATCTCGAACGAGAACCGCGAGACGGCGACGCGGTCGCGCGAGGTGGTGACCGACGCGGAGAGGATGTTGACCTTCTCGTCGGCGAGCACCTTCGTGATGTCGGAGAGGAGCCGGTGCCGGTCCAGCGCCTCCACCTGGATGCCGACTAGGAACACCGAACCCGGCGACACCGACCATCGGACCTCCACCAGCCGTTCCTCGCGGGTCTTCAGGTCGACGGCGTTGGTGCAGTCGGTGCGGTGCACGCTGATGCCGCCACCGCGGGTGACGAACCCGAGGATCTCGTCGCCCGGCACGGGGGTGCAGCAGCGGGCCAGCTTCGTGTAGACGTCGGCCATCTCGCTGGCGCCGTTGTTGACGGTGCCGTCGGCGTGCACGACCACCCCGGAGTCGGGGGCGGCACGGCGCAGGCGGACCGTCGACGGGGTGGCGCGCTCGGCGAGGTCCTCCTCGACCTCCTCCTCGCCGCCGAGCAGCGCGACCAGCCGCTGCACGACGTGCCGCGCCGACACGTGCCCCTCCCCCACGGCCGCGTACAGGCCGGAGAGGTCGGGGAAGTGCAGCTCGCGGGCGAGCGCGGCGACCGCGTCGGCCGACACGAGCCGCTGCAGCGGCATCGACGTGCGCCGGGCCTCCTTGGCGATGGCCTCCTTGCCCGCCTCGATGGCCTCCTCGCGGCGCTCCTTCGCGAACCACTGCCGGATCTTGGTCTTGGCCCGCGGCGACGCGACGAACGACAGCCAGTCGCGGCTCGGCCCCGCCTCCGCCGCCTTGGAGGTGAAGATCTCCACGACGTCGCCCGACTCGAGCTTGCGCTCCAGCGCGACCAGCTTGCCGTTGACGCGGGACCCGATGCAGCGGTGCCCGACCTCGGTGTGCACCGCGTACGCGAGGTCCACCGGGGTGGAACCCGCCGGCAGCGTGACGACGTCGCCCTTCGGCGTGAACACGAAGATCTGCGGCGCGGCGAGGTCGAACCGCAGCGAGTCGAGGAAGTCCGACGGGTTCGCCGCCTCGCGCTGCCAGTCGAGCAGCTGGCGCATCCACGACATCTCGTCGACCTCGACAGTGCCGGCGGACGGCCCGTTGTTGCCGCGCAGCTCCTTGTAGCGCCAGTGCGCGGCGATGCCGTACTCGGCGGTGCGGTGCATCTCGTGCGTGCGGATCTGCACCTCGAGCGGCTTGCCGTCCGGCCCGATGACGGTGGTGTGGAGCGACTGGTAGACGCCGTAGCGCGGCTGGGCGATGTAGTCCTTGAAGCGGCCGGGCATCGGCTGCCACAGCGCGTGCACCATGCCCATCGCGGCGTAGCAGTCGCGCACCTCGTCGACCAGCACGCGGACGCCGACGAGGTCGTGGATGTCGTCGAAGTCGCGGCCCTTGACGATCATCTTGCGGTAGATCGAGTAGTAGTGCTTGGGCCGGCCCTCGACGGTGGCGCTGATGCGGGCCGCGTCGAGCTGCTGGGTGACCTCGTCGACGACCTGCTTCAGGTACGTGTCGCGCGACGGCGCGCGGGTGGCGACCAGCCGCAGGATCTCGGAGTACTTCTTGGGGTGCAGGATCGCGAACGAGCGGTCCTCCAGCTCCCACTTCACCGTCGCCATGCCGAGGCGGTGCGCGAGCGGAGCCATCACCTCGAGGGTCTCCCGGGCCTTCTTCGCCTGCTTCTCGGGCGAGAGGAACCGCATGGTGCGCATGTTGTGCAGCCGGTCGGACAGCTTGATGACGAGCACGCGCGGGTCACGCGCCATCGCGACGATCATCTTGCGGATCGTCTCGGCCTCCGCGGCCGAGCCGAACTCCACCTTGTCCAGCTTGGTGACCCCGTCGACGAGGTGCGCGACCTCCTCGCCGAACTCCTCCCGCAGCGACTCCAGCGGGTAGTCGGTGTCCTCGACCGTGTCGTGCAGCAGGGCGGCCACCAGCGTGGTGGTGTCCATGCCCAGCTCGGCGAGGATCGTCGCCACCGCGAGGGGATGGGTGATGTACGGGTCGCCGGACTTGCGCTTCTGGCCCTCGTGCTTGACCGCGGCGACGTCGTAGGCCCGCTGCAGGAGCGCCAGGTCGGCCTTCGGGTGCAGCGCGCGGTGCACGCTGGCCAACGGCTCCAGCACGGGCGCGACGGTGGCCACCCGCGCCGGGGTCATGCGCCGCGCGATGCGGGCCCGCACGCGCCGCGTGGCCGACGGCCGGTTGGGCGTGGCGGGGACCGGCTGACCGTCCGTGTCGGGCACGGACGCACCGGATTGTTGAACCCCGGTCATCGACGAGACGCCCTCACGTCGACCAGGATAGTCCGCCCCACCCGTGACGCGACCGCAGGTTCAGACGGTGAGCAGGGCGTGCACCGGGACATCGCCGAGCCGGTCGCGCCCGCCCAGTCCCGCGATCTCCAGCAGCACCCCGAACCCGACGACCCGCGCGCCTGCCGCGGTGAGCAGGTCGCACGCCGCAGCGGCGGTCCCGCCGGTGGCCAGCACGTCGTCGATGACGAACACCGCGGTGCCGGGCGCGACGGTGTCGGCCGGCAGCTCGATGGTGGCCGTGCCGTACTCCAGCTCGTACGTGCGCGAGGCCGCGACCTTCGGCAGCTTCCCGGCCTTGCGCACCGGCACGACCCCCACACCCGCCACCAGCGCCGCCGCAGCACCCACCAGGAACCCGCGCGCCTCCACACCGGCCACCAGGGACGCCTCACCGGCGCGCGCGGCCAGCTCCGTGGCGACGGTGGTGAACGCCTCCGGGTCGGCCAGCACCGGGGTGATGTCGCGGAACAGCACCCCGGGCTGCGGGTGGTCGGGGACGTCGCGGACCAGGTCGCGGACCCGTTCCAGCTCCAGGTCGGGCGCCGTATCGGGCTCGCTCACCGGCGGCGCTTCCCGCTCGGACGGGCCGGAGCACCCCGCGTGCCGGCGCGCCGATCGGCCCGCTGTGCACGGGCCGGAGCGCTGGCCGCGGCGGCCATGGCCCGCTCGCGGCGCTGCTCGGCGGCCGACCCGTCGTCGACGGGCAGGGCCTCGGTCTCCAGGTCGACGTCGGTGCCGTCGTCGTCCGCGGGCTCGCCGGACGCTTCCTGGGCTCGCCGCCTGCGCTTCTGCGCGACGCGGGCGGCATGCGCCCGGTAGCGCTTGTCCCGCATCTTCAGGTCCACCAGCAGCGGCGTGGCCAGCAGGATCGAGGACAGCGCGCCCGCGATGATGCCCACCAGCTGCACGAGCGCGAGGTCGGCGAGCGTGCCGACGCCGAGCAGCCCGACGCCGACCACCAGCAGGCCGAGCACCGGCAGCACCGCGATCAGCGAGGTGTTGATCGACCGCATCAGGGTCTGGTTGACCGCGAGGTTCGCCGCCTCCGGGTACGTGCGGCGGGTCAGTCCGAGCAGCCCGCGGGAGTTCTCCTTGACCTTGTCGAACACCACGACGGTGTCGTAGAGGGAGAAGCCGAGGATGGTGAGGAGGCCGATGACCGTCGCGGGGGTGACCTCGAAGCCGACGAGGGAGTAGATGCCCGCCGTCACGAGCACGTCGTGCAGCAGCGCGACGAGCGCCGCGGCCGCCATCTCGCGCTCGAAGTAGAACGCCAGGAACAGCGTCACGAGCACCAGGAACACGCCGAGCGCGATCAGCGCCTGCCGGGTGATCTCCCCGCCCCAGGTGCCCGAGACGGCCGAGTCGCTGATCACCCGCAGGTCCGGCTGGCCGTCGGCACCGATCGGCCGGAACGTGTCGAACAGCCCCTGCCGGAGGTTCACCAGCTCCGTCGGGCTCAGCGCCTGGGCCCGGATCTGGATGGTCGCCGCCGTGCCCGTGCCGACCGCCTGCACGGCCGCGGGCTCGCGGCCGACCGTCCGCTCGAAGACCTGGCGGACGGCCTCCACGTCGGCCGGAGCGGCCGCCGTGTGGGCCGGGAACTGGATCTGGCTGCCGCCGGTGAAGTCGATGCTGGCGTTGAACCCCCGGAAGATGACCGAGAGCAGGCAGATCAGCATCAGCAGGCCGAAGACGGTGTACCAGATCTTGGACTTGCCGACGATGTCGAAGGCACCCGTACCGGTGTAGAGCCGGCTGAACACACCCTGGCGCCGGGGCGCGGCGGTCGCGCTCATGTCAGGCCCCCTTCGACATGGAGACGCGGGTCTTGGCCCGCCGGTCGGCACCGATCCGCGCCACGGCCCCGAGACCGGACAGCGACGGACTGGAGAACACCCTCGAGTTCGATGCCAGCGCCACCAGCGGGTGCGTCACGAGGAACACGACCACCAGGTCGAGCACCGTGGACATGCCCAGGGTGAACGCGAAGCCGCGGACCTGCCCGACGGCCAGGGCGTAGAGCACGCCGGCCGCCAGGAACATCACCGTGTCGGCCGACAGGATGGTGCGCCGGGCCCGTACCCAGGCCCGCGGGACGGCCGACCGGAACGACCGGCCCTCCCGCACCTCGTCCTTCAACCGTTCGAAGAAGATCACGAACGAGTCGGCCGTGATGCCGATGGCGACGATGAACCCGGCGACGCCGGCGAGGTCGAGGGTGAACCCGATCCAGCGCCCGAGCAGCACGAGCACCGCGTACACGATCGACGCAGACAGGACCAGCGAGAGGATCGTGAGGATCCCCAGCACCCGGTAGTAGATGAGGCAGTACACGAAGACCAGCGCCAACCCGATCGCGCCGGCGATCAGGCCTGCCTCCAGCGACGCCAGGCCGAGCGTCGCCGACACGGTCTGCGCGTCGGACGAGGTGAACGACAGCGGGAGCGAGCCGTACCGCAGGATCCCGGCCAGCTCGGTGGCCGAGCGCTGGGTGAAGTTGCCCGAGATCTGGGTGCTGCCGTAGATCGGGCCCTGGATCTGCGGCGCCGACACCACCGCGCCGTCCAGCGTGAAGGCGACGGCCTTCCCGACGTTGGCCGTCGTGTAGGCGCCCCACTTGCTCGCCCCGTCGGCCTTGAAGCTGAGGTTGATGATCCACCGGAAGCCCCGGTCGTCCTGCTGGGCCTGGGCGGTGGCGATGTCGGTGCCCTGCGGCAGCGGCAGCGCGCTCTTGTCCGCCGGATCCGGGCCGAGCAGGTACTTCGTGGTGCCCTCGCGGTCGCACGTGATGAGCGGCAGGTTCGGGTCGTCGAAGCCCCGCAGCGGGTCGTTCGGCGGGCAGGTGTAGCTGGCGAAGGTGGCCTGCACGACCTGCGGGTCGGTGCTCTGCCGGGTCGACTTCGCGAGTCTGATGGCGGCGGCCAGCTCCGGGTCGGCGGGTTCCTGCGCTCCCGGCGCGGCGGGGGCCGGGGTGGCAGCCGGTGGTGGCGGCTCGGGCGACGGCGGCGGCGTCTGCAAGGGGCGGTCGTACGACACCGGCGTGACCTGCGGGACCTGGCCGGCGCCCTGCGGCTTCTCGGTGGGCGATGCCGGGGTGGCGGTCGGGGCTGCGGTCGGGGCTGCGGTCGGGGCTGCGCTCGGTGCACCCGAGGCAGGCGTGCCCGCCGGGGGAGGCGCCGGGTTCACCGCCGCCGAGCTCAGCACCGAGCGGAACCGCACCTGCGCGGTCTGCCCGAGCGAGCGGGCCCGCTCGCCGTCCTGGCCGGGCACGGTGATCGTGATGTTGCTGCCGTCCAGCACGACCTCGGCGCCCTGCACGCCCAGCCCGTTCACGCGCTGGTCGATGATCTGCTGCGCCTGGACCAGCTGGTCCCGGGGCGGGATCGCGCCCTCCTCGGTGCGGGCCTGCAGGTTGACGCGGGTGCCGCCCTGCAGGTCGATGCCGAGTTTCGGGGTCGGGTTGCGATCGCCGGTGAAGAACACCAGCGCGTACATCGCGGCCACGATCGCCACGAACACCGCGAGATAGCGCCAGGGGCGGATCTGCCCCGGGGTCGTTGCCACTGGATCGCCACTGCCTTCGGTCTGAGGTTCCGGTGTGAAGAGTTCCGACCAGGCCGCGCCGCCGCGCGGCTACCGCTCAGCTGCGGGCTGCACCGTTCGAGTCGTTGTTCTTCTCGAGCGACGGCGGCGTGTCGTCGGTGGAGGCAGCGGGCGTCTCGGCCTCGGTGGCGGCGTCCGCGGTGTCGGGGGCGTCCGCGGTGTCGGTGTCCTCGACCTTCTGCCGGACCGCGCCGCGCACCCAGGTGGTGACGACGCCCTCGGCGATCTCGAGGTCGACGGTCTCCTCGTAGGACGCGTCGACGACCGTGCCGCGCAGGCCGGCGATGGTGATGACGACGTCACCCTCGGCCAACGAGGACTGCAGGGCCTGCTGCTCGTTCATCTGCTTGCGCTGCTTGCGCGCCTGCAGGAACAGCGGCACGAACAGCACCAGCAGGAGCAAGGGGAAGATCAGTGTGAGGTCCATGGTCTCCGTAGTCTCCGCACGTCGGAAGCCACCAGAGTCTGCCAGCTCCCACTTCAGAACAATGCGGCAGGGCCACCAGGGAGACTGTCGGGCGGCGGGGTGATCCCGAGGTGGGCCCATGCCGCCGCGGTGGCCACCCGGCCCCGCGGTGTGCGGGCCAGCATCCCGGCTCTCACTAGGTACGGCTCGCAGACCTCCTCGACGGTACCCGGCTCCTCACCTACAGCGACGGACAACGTCGAGATGCCCACCGGGCCACCGCCGAAGCTGCGGACCAGCGCACCGAGGACCGCGCGGTCGAGCCGGTCGAGGCCCAGCTCGTCCACGTCGTAGACGGCCAACGCGGCGCGCGCGACCCCGCGGTTGACGGCGCCGTCCGCGCGCACCTCGGCGAAGTCGCGCACCCGCCGCAGCAGCCGGTTCGCGATGCGCGGGGTGCCGCGGCTGCGGGAGGCGATCTCGGCGGCCCCGTCCGGGCGCAGGTCGACGTCGAGGATCGTGGCCGCCCGCCGCAGCACCCGCTCCAGGTCGGCAGGCTCGTAGAACTCCATGTGGGCGGTGAACCCGAAGCGGTCGCGCAGCGGCCCGGTCAGTGCGCCCGCCCGGGTCGTGGCTCCGACCAGCGTGAACGGGGCGATGTCCAGCGGGATCGACGTCGCGCCCGGGCCCTTGCCCACCACGATGTCGACCCGGAAGTCCTCCATCGCCAGGTACAGCATCTCCTCGGCGGGCCGCGCGATGCGGTGGATCTCGTCGATGAACAGGACGTCGCCCGGGGCGAGGTTGGAGAGCATCGCGGCCAGGTCGCCCGCCCGTTCCAGGGCCGGGCCGCTGGTCAACCGGATCTGCGCGCCCAGCTCCGCCGCGATGATCAGCGAGAGGCTGGTCTTGCCCAGCCCCGGCGGGCCGGACAGCAGCACGTGGTCGGGTGGGGCACCGCGCCGGCGAGCCCCTTCCAGCACCAGCTCCAGCTGCTCCCGCACCCGCGCCTGCCCGACGAACTCGGCGAGGTTCCGCGGCCGCAGCGACGCGTCGACCAGCAGGTCCTCCGGCCCGGGAACGGCCGACAGCTCGTCACTCACCGCAACCACCCTCGTTCCGGTGCCTCCGTCGAGAACGACGTTACGGTGATCAAACAGCCCTGTTGATCACCACAAGTTCGTTCTCGACGGGGGGTGGGGGTGGTGGGCATCACGGGGTGTGACGTCACCGGCTGCGGCCCAGGCGGGACAGGGCCGCGCGCAGCAGCGTGCTGGCGTCCGCGCCGGCCTGCTCGGCCAGCACCGCGGCGACGGCCTGCTCGGCCGGCTTCGCCGTGAACCCGAGCCCGACGAGAGCCTCGACGACCTCGTCCGTCGGCCCGCCGGCGCTGCCGGGCAGCACCGCGGGGGCCGCGCCGGGCGGGTCCACCTTGTCGCGCAGCTCCAGCACCAACCGCTCCGCACCCTTCCGGCCGATGCCCGGGACGCGCGTGAGCGCCGTGATGTCGCCCTCCGACAGCGCGCGGCGCAGCGCGTCCGGGTCGAGGACCGCGATCGTGGCGAGCGCGATCCGCGGCCCGATCCCGCTCACCGTCTGGACCAGCAGGAACAGGTCGCGCTCCTCGTTGCTGGTGAACCCGAACAGCGTCATCGAGTCCTCGCGGACGACGAGCGTGGTGGCCAGGCGTGCCTGCTCGCCGCGGCGCAGGGTGGCCAGCGTGCTCGGCGTGGCCTGGACGGCGTAGCCGAGGCCGCCGACATCGACGACGACGTGGTCGAGGCCGATCTCCAGCACCTCGCCGCGCACCGAGTTGATCATGTCCGTCCCTTCGCCGCGGCTGCCAGCCGCGCTTTGTGCGCTTTCGCCAACTCGTCGGAGCGGGCCTTCGCAGCGGCCATCCGGTCCAGCATCGGCGCCCGCCAGCAGTGGCAGATGGCCAGGGCCAGGGCGTCGGCCGCGTCGGCCGGGCGCGGCGCCTCGGCGAGCCGCAGCACGCGCGTCACCATCGCGGTGACCTGCTCCTTGCCCGCGCGGCCCTCCCCCGTGACGGCAGCCTTGACCTCGCTCGGCGTGTGGAAGGCGACCGGCAGACCGGCCTGCGCCGCCATCAGCGCCACGACGCCGCTGGCCTGCGCCGTGCCCATCACGGTGCGCACGTTGTGCTGGCTGAACACGCGCTCGATCGCGACGACCTCCGGCCGGTGCCGCGCGATCCACGCCGCCACCTCGGTGGCCACGACGTGCAACCGCCGCTCCAGCGGGGCGTCCGCCGGCGTGCGCACCACCCCGACATCGACCGCGGAGACCTGCCGGCCCCCGCCGCCGTCGACGACGCCGAGCCCGCACCGGGTCAGCCCCGGGTCGACGCCGAGCACCCGCACCGCAGCCCCTTCCGCTCCCGAGCGCGAACAGTCGTTCGAGCCGGAAGGTTACCGGGGCGCCGGGCGGACCCGACGAGGACGCGCCGTTCCGTTCAGGCGTGGCGCTCGAACACGCTGTCCAGGTGCGGCGAGCTGGACCAGCGGTCCCTCACGTCCCGGCCACCCGCGCCGTCAGGCTGAACCAGTTGCCGGAGTCGTCGCGCAGGATCGCCTCCAGCCCGTACGGCCGCTCCACCGGCTCCTGCAGGAACTCCACGCCCCGCGCCGAGAGTTCCGCGTAGGTCTTGCGCACGTCATCGGTCTCGAACACACCGGTGCCGAGCGCGCCCTTCGCGACGAGCGCGCGGATCGCCGCGGCCGACTCGTCGTCGTTACCCATGTGGGGATCGGCCAGGATGATCTCCAGCTCCGGATTGCCCGGCGGGCTCACCGTCAACCAGCGGAAGCCGTGGCCGGCGCCCTCGAACCCGTCGCCCATCGTCACGTCGGTGTTCAGGGTGAAGCCCAGTTTCTCCGTGTAGAACGCCTTCGCCCGGTCCTGGTCCAGCACGTAGCACGTGACGTGCGAGAAGCCACTGATCATGCGGTCGAGGCTAGGGCTGCGGACCACGTCGGAGCTTGTCCGAGGTTGCGGTACCCGGCCGGCCCCACGCCATCGCGAAGCAGCCGGGGATGCGCGGGCCGCCGTCGGCGTGCCGGGTGCGGTAGGCGCTCGGCGATTCCCCCATCAGCTCGGAGAACGTGCGGCTGAACGTGCCCAGGCTGGAGAACCCGACCGCCGTGCACACCTCGGTGACGGTCAGGTTCGCCGAACGCAGCAGGTCCGCGGCCCGTTCGATGCGTCGCCGCGTCAGGTAGCGGCCGGGCGTCTCGCCGTACGCGGCGCGGAAGGTGCGCACGAAGTGGTAGCGCGAGTACCCGGCGGCCGCCGCGATCGCGTCGAGGTCGAGCGGCTCGGCGAACCGACGGTCCATCAGGTCGCGGGCACGTCGCAGGTGGAACACGGCGGGCACCGCGGGACGTCCCGGCTCGGCCATGCGGACCAGTGTCGCGCGGCGCGGGCCGCCCGGTCACGCATCTGTCACCTCCCGGCTAGTACCGGCGCAGCCGCGCGGGCCCTACGGTCGCAGGCCATGCGGATGGGGACGCTCGTGGCAGGGGTGCTGGTGATGGCCGCCGGATTCGGCCTCGCCGCACTGCAGATCGGCTGGCCCGTGCTCGTCGCGGGAGCCCCGTTCGTGTTCGGCGGCGTGGTGGTCGTCCTCTTCACCTACCTCGACGCCATGCAGAAGGAGCACGCCCGGCAGTACCGCTACGCGCAGGCGCAACAGCAGTGGGCTGCGGCGACGGCCTGGGACGGCGGCCCCGACGCCGGCTACGACGAGCCACCCGCGTGGACGGGCTACCGCCCGCGCCAGGACGAGGACACCCTCGACTCCGAGGAACTCCTCGAGCTGATCCGCGGCGTGGAGACCGAGGCACCGGGCGACAGCGGAGCAGCGGAACCGGGCAGCACCGCCGGTTAGTGCGCGGCGTCGTCCCAGCTGCGCCCGTAGCCCACCGACACCTCCAGCGGCACCTTCAGGTCCGCCGCTGCCCCCATCTCGCGCCGCACGAGTGCCTCCACGGCCTCCCGCTCGCCGTCAGCGACCTCCAGCACCAGCTCGTCGTGCACCTGCAGCAGCATCCGGCTGCGCAGCCCCTCCGCTGCGAGCGCCCGGTGCACGCCCAGCATCGCGACCTTGATGATGTCGGCGGCGCTGCCCTGGATCGGCGCGTTGAGCGCCATCCGCTCGGCCATCTCGCGGCGCTGCCGGTTGTCACTCGTGAGGTCGGGGAGGTACCGCCTGCGGCCGCGGATCGTTGCGGTATAGCCCTCCTTGCGGGCCACGTCGACGACGCTGCGCAGGTAGTCGCGGACTCCGCCGAACACCTCGAAGTAGTCGTCCATCAGCGCCTTGGCCTCGTCGGTGGAGATCCGCAGCTGGTTGGACAGCCCGAACGCCGACAGCCCGTAGGCCAGGCCGTAGTTCATCGCCTTGATCTTGGCCCGCTGGGCGGGGGTGACCTCGTCGGTGGCCACCCCGAAGACCCGCGAGGCGGTGTCGGCGTGGAAGTCCTGCTGCGAACGGAACGCCTCGATCAGCGCCGCGTCGTCGGACAGGTCGGCCATGATCCGCATCTCGATCTGGCTGTAGTCGGCCGTCATCAGCTCGGCGTAGCCCTCGCCCACGATGAACTTGTCGCGGATCCGCCGACCCGCCGCCGTGCGGATCGGGACGTTCTGCAGGTTGGGCTCGGTGGACGACAGCCGGCCGGTGGCCGCGATGGTCTGGCTGTACGTGGTGTGGATGCGCCCGTCGGAGGCCACCGACTTGAGCAGGCCCTCGATGGTGACCTTGAGCCTGGTGGCGTCGCGATGCGCGAGCAGGTGCTGCAGGAACGCGTGCCCGGTCTGCTCGAAGAGGGTCTGCAGCGCGTCGGCGTCGGTGGTGTAACCCGTCTTCGTGCGCTTGGTCTTCGGCATGTCGAGCTCGTCGAACAGCACGACCTGCAGCTGCTTCGGCGAGCCGAGGTTGATCTCCTTGCCGATCACCGAGTACGCGTCCTGCGCCGCCTGCCGGACCTGCGCGGCGAACTCGGCCTCCAGCTCCTCCAACGCGGCGACGTCGACGGCGATGCCGGCGTGCTCCAGGTCGTTGAGGACGTACTGCAGCGGCAGCTCCAGCTCGGCGAGGAGCTCCGTGCCGCCCTTCTCCGCCAGCTCGACGTCGAGCGCGTCGGCCAGGTCGGCGACGGCGGACGCCGCCACCATCTGCCCGTCGGCGACTGCGGTGTCGGCCTCCTCCTCGCCCCCGAGCAGCGACAGCTGCCCGTCGGCCGGGCCGCCCTCGATCACGAGCTCCCGGCGCAGGTGGCGCAGCGTGAGGTCGGCCAGGTCGAACGTGCGCTGGCCGGGCCGCGACAGGTAGGCCGCGAGCGCGGTGTCGCTGGTGAGGCCGCCGAGGGTCCAGCCGCGGCCCCGCAGGGCGTGCAGCGCGGCCTTCGAGTCGTGCGCGGCCTTCGCGACGGCCGGATCGGCCAGCCACTCCCCCAGCGCCTGCTCGTCGTCGGGCGTGAGCATGGTGACGTCGATGTACGCGGCCTGCGGCACGCCGGCGGTGGCGCCCGCGGCGCGCGCCTCCACGGTGGGCTCGCCGGTGGCCAGCCCGATCCCTGCGAGGTCACCGTCGACGGCGCCGCCGGTGATGCCGTGGAAGGCCAGTCCGACCCGGCGCCCGTCGCGGGCGTGCTCGTCGAGCCAGGCCCGGACCGTGCCGGGCGCGAGCGCGCTGCCCTGCACCTCGATGCCGCCCTCGGCCTCCGGCTCGGCGCTCTGGAGGGTGGAGAACAGCCGCTCGCGCAGGACGCGGAACTCCAGCTCGTCGAACAACCGGTGGACCGCGTCGCGATCCCACGGCCGCACCTCGAGGTCGTCCGGCTCGGCGTCCATCGGCACGTCGCGCACGAGCTCGGTGAGCTGGCGGTTGAGCAGCACGTTGGCGAGGTTCGCGCGCAGCGTGTCGCCCGCCTTGCCCTTCACCTCGTCGACGCGGTCGGTGAGCTCGGCGAGCGACCCGAACTCGCGGATCCACTTCGCCGCCGTCTTCTCGCCCACGCCGGGCATGCTCGGCAGGTTGTCGCTGGGGTCGCCGCGCAGTGCCGCGAAGTCCGGGTACTGCTCAGGCGTGAGCCCGTAGCGGTCCATGACCGCGGCCGGGTCGATCCGGCCCAGCTCGGACACCCCGCGGGTGGGGTAGAGCACCATCACGTTGTCGGTGACCAGCTGGAACGAGTCGCGGTCGCCGCTCGTGATCTGCACCTGGTAGCCCGCCGCCTCCGCCTTGGTGGTGAGCGTGGCGATCAGGTCGTCGGCCTCGTACCCCTCGACCCCGAACCAGGGGATCTGCAGTGCGCCGAGCACCTCCTTGATCAGGTCGACCTGACCGCGGAAGTCGTCGGGCGTGGTGGTGCGGTTCGCCTTGTAGTCCGCGTAGCGCTCCGAGCGGAACGTCTTGCGCGAGACGTCGAAGCACACCGCGATGTGGGTGGGCTGCTCGTCGCGCAGCAGGTTGATCAGCATCGCCGTGAAGCCGTAGACGGCGTTGGTGGTCTGCCCAGTGCCGGTGCGGAAGTTCTCCGCCGGCAGGGCGAAGAACGCGCGGTAGGCGAGCGAGTGGCCGTCGAGCAGCATGAGTCGCCTCCCCGTCGACGGCGGTGCGGCGGGGGACTTCGCGGAAGCTGCTGCTGCGGGGCTCATCGACGGCGAGTCTAGGACCGGCCACCGACAGTTCCGACGGGGCCGTCGTCGCCGATCGTGCGGCCCCATGACGCGGTGGTGGTCCGCACCGGGTGGGGTAACCGATCGGTGAACGGTCAGTGCGTCGGGAACTCGCCGGGACCCCTCGCACGTTCGCAATACGGACAGATGCCGCGGTACGTCCCCGCTATGCTGCCGCGGCCAAACGCTCGGACAGGGGGATCTCCTCCCCTCGAACTAGAGATTCGGAGCAGTGATGGGCGTCAGCCTCACCAAGGGTGGAAACGTCAGCCTGACGAAGGAGGCCCCGGGCCTCACCAACGTGGTCGTGGGTCTGGGCTGGGACGTCCGCACCACGACGGGCACCGAGTTCGACCTCGACGCGTCGGCGATCCTCGTGGGCCAGGACGGCAAGGTCCTCTCGGACAAGCACTTCGTGTTCTTCAACAACCTGACCAGCCCCGACGGCAGCGTCGAGCACACCGGCGACAACCTCACCGGCGAGGGCGAGGGCGACGACGAGCAGATCAAGGTCAACCTGGCCGGTCTGACCGCCGACGTCGACAAGGTCGTCTTCCCGGTCAGCATCTACGACGCCGACACCCGCCAGCAGAACTTCGGGCAGGTGCGCAACGCCTTCATCCGCGTCGTCAACGCCGCGGACCAGAAGGAGATCACCCGCTACGACCTCACCGAGGACGCCTCCACCGAGACCGCCATGGTCTTCGGCGAGCTGTACCGCAACGGTGCGGAGTGGAAGTTCCGGGCGGTCGGCCAGGGCTACGCCTCCGGCCTCGCGGGCATCGCGCGCGACTTCGGCGTCAGCGTCTGAGGCCGCGGTCGTGGCCATCGACTACAACAAGCGTCCTTCACAGGGGCAGGGCGCCGCACCGCCACCCGCGGCGGGTGGCGGTGGGGTCTCGCTGTCGAAGGTCACCCTGACGAAGTCGGCGCCCAGCGTCTCGCTGACCAAGCAGGGCGCCACGAGCGGTCAGCTGCGGGTCAACCTGCAGTGGAGCTCCGGCGCAGCCCCGCAGAAGAAGGGCCTGTTCGGCAGGCTCGCAGGCGGGGGCAGCGGTGCGATCGACCTCGACCTGGCCTGCCTGTGGGAGTTCTCCGACGGCAGCAAGGGCGTGGTGCAGGCGCTGGGCAACGCGTTCCAGGCCCCGTACCGCGGGGCGCCGATCATCCGGCTGGACGGCGACGACCGATCCGGTTCCGCGGTCGGCGGCGAGAACATGTTCATCGACCTGTCCAGGGTCAACGAGATCCGGCGCATCCTCGTGTTCACGTTCATCTACGAGGGTGTGCCGAACTGGGCCAGCGCCGACGGGGTGGTCACGCTCTACCCGACGGCCGGCCCCGAGATCGAGGTGCGTCTCGACGAGCCCGACCCCGGCTCGCCGACGTGCGTCATCGCGATGCTCGAGAACCGGGGCGGTGAGCTCGTGGTGCAGCGCGAGGTCCGCTACATCCGGGGCGGCCAGGCCGATGTCGACCGGGCCTACGGCTGGGGCATGGAGTGGACCAGGGGCAGCAAGTAGGGGACACGAAGTAGAAACAAGCAACCCCTATCCCCGTCCGGCGGCGCACCACCACGCTGACTGACACCGTTCGTCCACTTTCCACAGGGCTCGTGTCACGTCGGGGTGACGCACCAGGAGGGGTTCCCGTGCGCCATTTCAGCCATCTCGCCGGTCCGGCCGAGGAGTCGCTGTTCGAGTCGCCACCCGAGGAGTTCCACCGCGACAGCCCGTCGCGGTTCCTCGCGGTGGCGCTCGGCGCGACTCTCTACATGCCGGCCGACCGGCCGTCGTTGCCGGCCGACATCACCAAGCAGGCCGCGGCAGGCGTCACGTCCGTCGTCGTGTGCCTGGAGGACGCGATCGCGGACGAGCAGGTCGCGACCGCCGAGGACAACCTGGTCGCCACCCTGCGCGGCTTCGCCGACCTGGGCGCGGAGCTGCCGCTGGTGTTCGTGCGGGTGCGCGACCACACCCAGATCCGCGGGCTCGTCAAGCGGCTGGGCACCGCGACCGCCGTGGTGGACGGGTTCGTGCTGCCGAAGTTCACGGCCACGAGCGGCGTCGACTACCTGCATGCCGTGGACCGCGCCGACCGGGCCGTCGACCGGATGTTCCACGTCATGCCGGTCGTCGAGTCCGGTGCCGCGCTCTACGCAGAGACCCGCGTCGACGAGCTGACCAGGATGCGGGCGGTGCTGCACCGCGACCGCGAGCGCGTCCTGGCGGTGCGGATCGGGGCCACCGACCTCTGCGCCTACTTCGGGCTGCGCCGCTCCCCCGACGTGTCGATCTACGACATCAAGGTGGTCGCCGACCTGATCGCCGACGTCGTGAACGTGTTCGGCCGCGTCGACGGCAGCGGCTTCGCCGTCAGCGGCCCGGTGTGGGAGTACTTCACCGACATAGAGCGCATCTTCAAGCCGCAGCTGCGGTCCACGCCGTTCAGCGAGCACAACGTGCCGGAGCTGCGCGGGCAGCTGCTCTCCCGCGCGCTGGACGGGCTGATCCGCGAGGTGCAGCTCGACCGCGCGAACGGGCTCACGGGGAAGACGACGATCCACCCGAGCCACGTCGCCGTCGTGAACGCGTTGCAGGTCGTCCCGCTGGAGGAGTACCGCGACGCGATGGACGTGCTGGGCGCCGGTCGGGCGAGCGGCGTCATGGCGTCCGGGCTCGGCAACAAGATGAACGAGATCCGCCCGCACATGGCGTGGGCGCGGGCCACGGCCGATCGGGCGCGGGTGTTCGGCGTGTCCCGAGAAGGCATCTCGTTCGTGGACCTGCTGGCCGCCGGGATGCGGCGGTGACGGCCGCGGCTGTCCCGGTCCTCGACCGGCTCGGCATCCGCTTGATCGCCCACGGCGAACCCGAGCCGGAGACGCTGCTCGGGCTGGCGCTGCGGCACAACCCGAAGCGCGCGCAGCTCCTGGTGTCGCGGCTGCTCGGCAAGCACGTGCCGACCGACCCGCGGCTGGTGCGGGCGGCCGGGCTGCTGCTGGGTGGCCGCGTCGCCGATGCGCTGGCCGGGCGCCCGCTCCGGGACCTGCCGCACGACCTGCTCCGGGCGGCCCTCGACGGCGATCCGGCCGCTCCGGCCGCGCTTCAGGGCCACGCCGTCGCCGGCGCCGAGCCGACCGATGCGCTGGTGCTCGGGTTCGCCGAGACGGCGACCGGGCTGGGGCACAGCGTCGCCGAGGCGCTCGCGGCCGACTACCTGCACTCCACCCGGCGTCCGGTGCCCTGGTTCGAGCCGGTCGGCGGGTTCTCCGAGGAGCACTCGCACGCCACCGAGCACCTGCTCCTGCCGGCGGGCGCCACCCTGCTGCGGGGTGACCGACCGCTCGTCCTGGTGGACGACGAGCTGTCGACGGGTCGTACCGCGCTCAACACCATCACCGCCCTGCACGCCGTTGCTCCGCGGGAGCGGTACGTGCTGGCGGCGCTCGTCGACGTGCGTCCCGAGACGTCGTCGCTGGTCGACGGCGTGGCGGCACTGGGTGCCCGGCTCGACGTCGTCGCGCTGGGCCGGGCGGGCGTGCACCTGCCGGCCGATCTCGCCGCACGGGCCGAGCAGGTGAAGGCATCAGCGGTGGCGCCGACCGGACCCGCCGGCGGCGGCAGCGGGCGTCCACCGGAGCGGGTGGTCCTGGCCGACCTCGGTTGGCCGGCCGGGCTGCCCGTCGGCGGACGGCACGGTTTCCGCCGGGCCGACCACGCCACCCTCGCGGAGGCGCTCCCCCGGCTGGCGCGGACCGTCGTCACCCTCGCCGGGTTCGCCGACGGCGACCGCACGCTCGTCCTGGGCACCGAGGAACTGATGGCGCTGCCGCTGCGGCTGGCGCAGACCCTCGCCGATGCCGGCCACGACGTCGCGTTCTCCACCACCACCCGCTCCCCCGCCGTCGTCGTCGACGAGCCGGGGTACGCGCTGCGCAGCGGGATCACCTTCCCCGCGCACGACGATCCGGTCGACGGCCCCGGCCCGCGTTTCGCGTACAACGTTGCCGGGCCGTGGGACCGGATCCTCGTCGTGGTCGATCCGGCGGGCGACACCCCCGCCCTGCACACCGGCCTGCTCGCCGCCCTCGCCGCGGCCGTCCCGTCGGCGCGGATCACGGTGGTGGTCACCCCATGAGGACGTTTCCGCCCGTCCTGCGCGGGCCTGCGTTCGGCAGCTACGCCGCCGACGAGGTCGGCTGGCTGCTCACCGACCTCTCCGACGTCGCGCTCGAAGCGCCGACCGAGGAACGCGAGGAGGCGGTGCAGTCCGGCGGCGCGCACTACGCCGAGTCGCTGCCGCAGGAGTTCCAGCCGGACGCCGCGTACCTGCGGCTCTACCAGGACACCCTGGCCGCCTCGGCGGACCGGCTCGCGCACGCCGTCGGCACGGTGGCCGAGCTCGTGCTGGCCGAACGCGGCTCCGACGTGACGCTGGTGTCGCTGGCCCGGGCCGGTACCCCGATCGGTGTGCTGCTGCGCCGGTGGGCCGCCGCTCGGCACGGGCTGGACCTCCCGCACTACGCCGTCTCCATCGTGCGCGGGCGCGGGATCGACCGGGTCGCGCTGGAGTGGCTGGCGGCGCACCACGACCCGGCGCGCGTCGTCTTCGTCGACGGGTGGACCGGCAAGGGCGCGATCACCCGGGAGCTGGCGGCGGCGCTGGCCGGCACCCCGTTCGATCCGACCCTGGCGGTGCTGGCCGATCCCGGCCGGTGCACCCCGGTCTTCGGCACGCGTGAGGACTGGCTGATCCCGTCGGCGTGCCTGAACTCGACGGTGTCCGGCCTGGTGTCGCGCACGGTGCTGAACGACCGGCTGATCCTCCCCGGCATGTTCCACGGGGCGAAGTTCTACGCCGAGCTCGCCCCGGCCGACGTGTCGAACGCCTTCCTCGACACCGTCACGGCGGCGTTCGCGCAGGTCGGCGACACGTCGGCGCCCACCGACCGCGCCCCGGACCACGCCGGGTGGGCGGCGGTCGACCGCATCGTCGACGAGTACGGCATCGGCGACCCGAACCTGGTGAAGCCCGGCGTGGGCGAGACGACGCGGGTGCTGCTGCGCCGCGTGCCGTGGAAGGTGCTGGCTCGGGCCGGAGCGCCGGCCGCCGATCTCGCGCACGTGCGGCTCCTGGCCGAGCAGCGTGGCGTGCCCGTCGAGGAGGTGGCGGACCTGCCCTACACCTGCGTCGGGCTGATCCATCCGCGGTTCACCCGCGGCGCCACCGGTGCTGACGGCCTGGCCGCGACGGGGGTCCCACGGTGACCACCGTGGCCTGCCTCGACCTGGACCGCACGCTGATCTACTCCGCGAACGCGCTCGACCTGCGCGTCCCCGACGCGCAGGCGCCGCGGCTGCTGTGCGTCGAGCTGTACAAGGGGATGCCGCTATCGTTCATGACCGAGGAGTCGGCGGCCGAGTTGGAGAAGCTCGGCGCGCTCGCGACGGTCGTGCCGACCACCACCCGCACCCCCGAGCAGTACGCGCGGGTGCACCTGCCCGGTCCCGCCCCGCGCTACGCGATCACGAGCAACGGCGCGCACCTGCTGGTCGACGGCGTGCCGGACCCGGCGTGGACGGCTGCCGTGCACGAGCGGCTGGCGGGCTGCGCGCCGTTGCCGCAGGTCCGGGCGCGCCTGGAGGCGATGTCCGGGCCGTTCGTCCTGACGCTGCGGACAGCGGGCCTGGAGAGCGGTCCCGGGTTCGTCTACGCGGTGGTCGACCGGGCCGCGCTGCCCGCGGGCTGGGTCGCCGAGCTCGCGGACTGGTGCGCGCCGCACGGCTGGCGGGTGTCGCTGCAGGGCCGCAAGGTCTACGCGGTGCCGGTGCCGTTGACGAAGTCCGCGGCCGCGCGCGAGGTGCTCGCCCGCTGCGGTGGCGACCGGCTGCTCGCCGCAGGCGACTCGCTCCTCGACGCGGACCTGCTCGAGGCGGCCGACGCCGCGGTGCGTCCCGCGCACGGCGAGCTCGCCGACACCGGCTGGACGCGCCCGCACGTGGCCGTCACAGCAGCGCGGGGCGGCTGGGCGGGCGCGGAGATCCTGGGATGGCTGCGTGAGCACAGCGCGCCACCCATGGCAGGCTAGAACCGGACGAAAGTCCTAAAAGGGAAGGGAAGGGGTGCCACCGATGGCACTGTGGGACCAGCTCAAGGCGCGGGTGGCCGACATGTCCGCCCAGACCAAGACACAGGTCGGCAAGTTCAAGAGCAAGGAGTTCGCGAACGCCAGCATGGCGATGTGCGCGCTCATCGCCGCCGCCGACGGCACCGTCGACGCCGAGGAGAAGCGCAAGACGGGCGCGTTCATCCAGAGCAACGACGTGCTGTCGGTCTTCGAGGCCTCCGAGCTGCTGGAGAAGTTCAACTGGTACGCCGGCAAGCTGCAGTCCGACTACGAGTTCGGCAAGGTCGAGGCCATCGCGACCATCGGCAAGCTCCGCTCGAAGCCGGACCAGGCCCGCGCGGTCATCCAGGTCGGCATCATCATCGGCGGCGCCGACGGCAACTTCGACAAGGACGAGCAGCAGGCCGTGCGCGAGGCGTGCAACGCCGTGGGCATCAACCCGGCCGAGTTCGACCTCTGAACACCCGCACCACACGCCGGAGCCCCCGTCCGATCATGGACGGGGGCTCCGGCAGTTCTGGGCTACAGGTGCGCGGCCGTGGCCGGCAGCAGGTCCTGGAACGTGCGGCCGGTCGCGATCGCGCCGATCGCGGTCATCGCCCAGCCGCCGCCGTCACGGCTCACCTTGGCCATGATCTGGGCGTTGTGCCGGCCGGAGCCGGTCAGGTCGTAGCGGGCCAGCTCGTCGCCGGTGGTCTCGTCGACGAGGCGGCAGAACGCGTTCTCGATCTGGGAGAAGTCCTGCCCGGTGAACGAGTTCACCGTGAACACGATCTGCGTGACGGCCGGCGAGAGCCGCGGCAGGTCGACGATGATCGACTCGTCGTCGCCCTCGCCCTCGCCGGTCAGGTTGTCGCCGGTGTGCTGGACGGAGCCGTCCTTGCTCTGCAGCTGGCGGAACCAGACCGCGTCGACCAGCCGGCGCTCGCCGTCGAACAGCAGCGCGGACGCGTCCAGGTCGATCGACTGCGAGCGCCTGCCGAACAGGCCGCGCTTCTTCACCGCGTCCCAGCCCAGGCCCATGCGGACCCGGCTCAGCGTGCCGCCCCCGCGTTTGGCGAGCGAAACCTTCTGGCCCTTGACCATGCTGACGGACATCGTCGTTCCCCCTGCTCGGACCGGCTCCTGGTGATCAGTGCTCGTGCGACGCCGCGGCGATCTCGTCCACGGTGTGGTGGGTCTCGATGCCCTCCGCCTCCAGCCTGCGGTTGCGCAGGACGCTGGACAGGAACGCGGCCGCGATGAACGCGACGCCGATGAGGCCCGTGATGATCTCGTTGACGTGGTAGCCGATGCCCACCAGCAGGATCACCGACAGCGCGCCGATCGCCCAGTGCGCGCCGTGCTCCAGGTAGACGTAGTCGGCCAGCGTGCCCTTGCGCACCAGGTAGACGGTGAGCGACCGGACGAACATCGCGCCGATGAGACCGAGGCCAAGCGCGATCAGGATCGGGTCGGTGGTGATGGCGAACGCGCCGATCACGCCGTCGAAGGAGAACGCGGCGTCGAGCACCTCGAGGTAGAGGAACAGGAAGAACCCGGCCTTGCCGGTGGCCTTCGCCAACTGCGACGGGCCGTTGCCGCTCTTCTTCGCCGCCTCGACCTCGGCCTCGTGCTCGGCCTCCATGCGCGACTCGAAGAAGTCACCCAGCCCGTTGACGAGCAGGTAGGTGACCATGCCCAGTGCGCCGGAGAGCAGCACGGCGCCGGGGTTCTTGGCGAGCGTCTCGGTGAGGACGGCCAGCGCCACGAGCGTGATCACGATGGACAGCCGGTTCAGCTGCCCGATCCGCGCGAGCGGGCGCTCGAGCCACTGCAGCCACTTGACGTCGCGGTCCTCGAACACCCAGTCCAGGAACAGCATGAACAGGAAGACACCGCCGAACGCGGCGATGTCCGGGTAGGCCTCGTTGAGCAGGTGCGCGTACGACGTCGGGTCGGTCTCCGGGCGCTGCTCCAGCGCCAACGTCAACGCCTCGATCGGGTTGAGCTGGGCCGTGATACCGACGATGAGCAGCGGGAACACCAGCCGCATTCCGAACACGGCGATCACGATGCCGACGGTCAGGAAGATCCGCTGCCACCACGGGTCCATGCGCTCCAGCACGGTGGCGTTGACGACCGCGTTGTCGAACGACAGCGAGATCTCCAGGATCCCGAGGATCGCGCAGAGGATGAGCCCGGGCAGCCCGCCGTAGAGGAAGCCGACGACCAACGCCACCGCTGTGACGGCGTAGGACCAGCCGAAGATCCGAAGGTGCATGTCCGCTGTTCCCTGCTTCCTCGCGGCATGGACCGCGTCGGTACCTCCATCTCACCGACGTCGCCGGCAAGTCCGCCGCCACCGTAGTACGCGGTGGGCACGCGATCGCGGGCGCGCCCGGTTTACCCGGTTTCGCCCGTACCGACAACGGGCCGGCGGTCAGTTCGGTTCCGACAGCACCTCGTCCGACCGGGACTTTCCCGCTGTGGCAGCGCTCACGCCGTAGATCGGGACGGGGCCGGGGGGCGCGCCGCCGTCCTCGATGACGGTGGCGCGGGTGCGGCCCACCACCCGCCAGCCGCCGTCCGGTCGCTGGCAGCGCACCCGGTACTCGGTGGCGCCGCCGTCGCCGGGGGCCGCGATCCAGCTGATCCGCACGGTGCCGCCGGCCACGCGGGCCGCCACCACCCCGGACGGCGCCGCGACCGCGCCCGTCGCCGGCGTCGCGGTTGTCGGCGTGGTTGTCGGCGCGGTGGTCGGCGCGGTTGTCGGCGCGGCACCGGCCGGACCGTCGGAGCGCGTCTCCGCCGAGGTGCGCCCGCCCTGAACGGCGGACACGGCGTACACCGGCGCCTCCACCCCGGGTGGCGCGCCACCGTCCTCGATCGACGTGTCGGGCACCCGGCCCACCACCCGCCAGGAGCCGTCGGTGCCGCGGCGGCTCACCCGGTAGATGACACCGGGGGTGTCCGACGGCGCCCACAGCACGAGCACGTCGCCGCGGGCGTCGCGGACGGCGTTGACCCAGGCCGGGGCGCCGATCGGGATGCGGGTGAGCGCGGCGAGCGCACCGGCGTGGTCGGCGCACTCGGCGAGCACCGCCTGCAGTGCTGCTGTGCGTCGCTCGGCCGGGCCGGCCTCGGCCGCCGCGACCGCCCGGTCTGCGGCCTCGACGGCCGCCCGCGCCCGGGCACGCAGGCCGTCGGCGTCGGGCGGTTGACCGAGGTCGGCGGCGGTGCGGGCGAGGTGGTCGAGGTGGTCGAGGGCCTCCACGAACCGGCGGGCCTCGACGGCGGCGACGGCGGCCCGTGCCCGTACCCGAGCTTCGGCGAGCACCGACTCGACCTCGTCGGCGACCGCCCTGACCTGCGTGGCGCCGGCGCTGCCCGCGTGCCGGCGCGCCTCGGCGACGAGCCGCTCCGCCTCGACGGGCCGGCCGGCTCGCAGTGCCGCTCGGGCGGCCTTCAGCGGCTCCTCCCAGGACGGCGGCCGGGCGCGGGCGGGTTCCGGGCGGGTCCGGGACCCGCTCGCCTGCTCGATGGTGGTGCCGAGCTCGGCGGCCAGCGCAGCGAGCAGGTCGGTGGCGCGGCGCCGGTCGAGCCCGCGGGCGATCGCCTCCTCCACCAGGTGCTCGTGGTCCTCCGCGACGAGGCGGTCCTCCACCAGCACGGCGGCGCGCACGCGCGGCATCAGGTGGTCGCGCACGTCCAGCACGACGGTGTCGAGGTAGGCCTCGACGGCGGCGCGCCCGGGCTCGATCAGCTCCGCGACGTGCACCAGCAGCTCGTCGAGCACGGCGCGCAGGCGGTCCGGCGGGAGCTCGCGGGCGCGGGCCCGCCAGGCCGCCGCCGTCGCGGCGATCTCCGCGTCCGGGGAATCGGGGGTGAGGCCGAGCAGCGCGAGCAGGGTGGGTGGGGCCGGCACGTCGGTGAGCCGGCCGAACTCGTCGAGCAGCGCCCGTACCTGGCGGCGGCGCTCCGGCCCGATCACCGGCTCCGCCGGTGCCGCCGGACCCGCCGGATCGACGATGCGGTGCCGGCGCAGCCGCGCGGCGACCTCGGCCGGGCTGAGCCCGGTCAGGGCGCCGACCTCGTCGAGGCCGGGGACCTTGTCGCGGGGCACCCCGCCGTAGCGGTCGACGAGCCGGCGGATCGCGGCGTCCAGCAGCTCGAACCGGGCGGCGTCGCGCTGCTCGCGCTGCTGGCGCACCCGCAGGGCCGCGGTGTGGCGGCGGCCGGCGTCGCGCAGCTCGGCGCTGCGCTCGGCGTGCGTCTCCACCAGCAGCCCGACGAGCACCCGGTACTTGGGGTGGTCGCGCTGGCGCTGCCAGAACCCCCACACCTCGTCGATGCGGGCTGCGACGGCGGCATCGGACAGCGTGCCCGCCAGCTCCAGCTCCAGCGGAAGGTCGTACAGCTCGAAGGGGTCGGACGCGTCCGGGCCGCCCCGCTTCTCGACGGCGGCGAGCACCTGCTTGCGGTAGGCGTTGGGATCGAACGGCGGGAGCCCGGTCATTCGCGCCGCCGCAGCTTGCCGAGCTGGTCGCGCTCGCGGGCCACCTCCGCCTGCGAGAGGGTGGCGCCGGTGGTGGCCGAGAGCTCCAGCGGGATGCCGGCGTCGACGTGGAAGGCGTGCACGTGCAGGACGCCGTCGAAGCCCATCTCGAACGTCACCCGCACCTCGCTGCCCTCGTCGAAACCGGGCGGGATACCGCTGATCTCCCCTTCGATCAGCACCTTCACGTCCCCCACGCGGTCGGACTCGACCTGGCCCTGCTGCTCCACGATCGTGACGTTGATCGCGTCCTGGTCGGGGCGCACCGTGCCGAACGAGCGGCGGGTGCGCACCGGGAGCCGGTCGTTGCGGTGCACCAGCCATGTCGGCTCAAGACGCCCGGTGAACCCGTTGACGGCGAGCACGCCGAACCCGCGCGACACGACCGTGTCCACCTGGATCTCGATCGCCCGGCGCACCTGCCCGATCGGCACCCCGTACGCGTCGGCGACGCGGCGGCAGGCGGCGTCCAGGTCGGCCGGGGCGGCGTCGCCCAGCGGTGCGCCGTCGCGCAGCCGACCGCGGCTGCGCAGGTCGGCGCCGACCATGCGCTCCAGCTCCTTCTTCTCGCCGTACAGCGCGGCGCCGCGAGCGACGGCGAGATCGGGGTCGTGCAGCCGCGGCTCGCCGGAGAACCGGTCACCCAACTCCTTGGTGATCGCCGCCGCGACGGCCGGCATCCGTGACGAGCCCCCGACCAGCAGGATCCCGTCCACCCTCGGGACGCCGCGCCTGGCGGCCTCGGCCAGGCAGGCCTTGGTGAGGTCGAGGGTGCGCCGCAGCAGGGGTGCGGTGAGCTCCTCCACCTCTGCCCTGGTCAGCGTGATCGTGGAGCGGGCGCCGTCGTGCGCGACCACCACGTCCGTGGACTCCGCGTCGGTGAGCTGGTGCTTGGCGCGTTCGGCGGCGAGGACGAGCGCCTGCGCGCCCGCCGAGTCGTCGAGGGGGTCCTCGGCGTCGGGGTTGTCGGCGCAGAACCGCCGCGACAGGTGCAGCGCGATGCGCTCGTCCCAGTCGGCGCCGCCCAGCTGGTGGTCGCCCTCCACGGCGAGGACGGAGATCCGCCGGTCGGCCAGCTCGATCACGGTGGCGTCGAACGTGCCGCCGCCCAGGTCGTAGACCAGCACCGTCTCGCTGGTGTCGCCCTTGCTCAGGTCCGGGCCGCCGTCGAGGCGGCCGAACCCGTACGACAGGGCGGCCGCGATCGGCTCGGACAGCACGTCGAGCACGTCCAGGTCGGCGTAGGTGCCGGCGAGCACGGTGGCGCGCCGCTCCTCGTCACCGAAGTAAGCCGGGACCGTGATCACCACGGACTTCGGGTGGTCCCCCGCGAACTCCGCGTCGGCGACGAGGCTCTTCAGGATCAGCGACGACACCGCGGGCGCCGACCACGCCTTGCCGTGCGCCACGAACCGCCACTCCGCGTCGCCCATCCGCCGCTTGACCAGCGCGCACACGTGCTCGGGGTCGAGCCGCGCCTCGCGCCGCGCGCCCTCCCCCACGACGTGCTCACCGGGAGACGCGAACAGCACCACGGACGGCGTGGTCGGCTCGCCGGACAGGCCGGCGAGGACCTGCGGACGCCCGTCCGCGCCGGTACGGGCGATCGCGGAGTTGGTGGTGCCGAGGTCGATTCCGTGGACGGCCACGCGGCCGAGACTATCGATAGCGTGGCGGGTGTGAGTGACCCTTCCCTCCGGGAGATCGCGGACAAGGTCGACGACGTCGCGCGGCTGGTCCACCGGCAGTCCGCGACCCTCGGACAGCTCGCCGACTCCCGCGCCGCGAACGGCTCCGCAGCGGTCGACGTCCCGCTGCTCGTGGAGCTGCACGCGCTGCGCTCCGACGCGCTGACCTGCGCGGCCACCGCCCGCTCGCAGAAGGAGCGGGCGGCGTTCACCGCGCTGGCGGGCGGGCTGGAGCGGCTGCTCGTCGGGCGCGGCGGCACGGTCGTCGCACCGGTCGCAGGCGCGGAGTTCAGCGGGGCGACGATGGAGGCCGCGGAGATCGTCCCTACGGACGACGTCACGCTCGACCGCACCGTCGCGGCGGTGCTGGAGCAGGGCCTGCAGGTGGGCGGTCGCTCGGTGCGCCCGGCGCGGGTCGCGGTGCACCGCACCCGGAGCTCACGCACACGCTGACGCGTTCACGCACACGTTCCACCGTGTGCGCGGGCACGTGAAGGTGTGCGTGAGCGCTGGATCAGCTCAGGCGTCGACCTCGGCCATGACCTCGTCCGAGACGTCGAAGTTGGCCCAGACGTTCTGGACGTCGTCGGAGTCCTCGAGCGCCTCGATCAGCCGGAACACCTTGCGCGCGCCCTCGGCGTCGAGCGGCACCGACACCGACGGCAGGAAGGTGGGGTCGGCCGAGTCGTAGTCGATGCCGTTGTCCTTCAGCGCGGACCGCACCGGGATCAGGTCGGTGGCCTCGGAGATCACCTCGAACGAGTCGCCGAGGTCGTTGACCTCCTCCGCGCCGGCGTCCAGCACCGCGAGCAGCAGGTCGTCCTCGGTCAGGCCGCCCTTGGGCACGATCACCACACCCTTGCGGGTGAACAGGTACGACACCGAACCCGGGTCGGCCATCTGCCCGCCGTTGCGGGTCATCGCCGTGCGGACCTCGGTGGCCGCCCGGTTGCGGTTGTCGGTGAGGCACTCGACGAGCACCGCCACCCCGTTGGGGCCGTAGCCCTCGTAGGTGATCGACTGGTAGTCGGCCCCGCCGGCGTCGGCGCCCGAGCCGCGCTTGACGGCGCGGTCGATGTTGTCGTTGGGGACCGAGCTCTTCTTCGCCTTCTGGATGGCGTCGTACAGCGTCGGGTTGCCCTCGGGGTCACCGCCGCCCGTACGGGCGGCCACCTCGATGTTCTTGATCAGCTTCGCGAACATCTTGCCGCGGCGGGCGTCGATGACGGCCTTCTTGTGCTTCGTCGTCGCCCACTTCGAGTGGCCACTCATCAACTACCCCTTGCTGCTCTGCTGCACAACCGGCCCGATGTTACCGACGTGGGTCGCGGCCGATGAACGCGAGCATCCTCGCCTGCACGTCGGCGCCGTCGGGCAGCTCCACCTTCGGCCCGTACTGGCCCGAGGAGCGCAGCAGCTCGTCCAGCGGTTCCATGCCGGCGAGCAGGGCGGCGCAGAAGTCGGGATCGAGCCGTTCGTCCTGCCCGGTGGCGCGGGCGAGGTCCCAGGTGTGCATGAAGACGTCCGAGGTGTAGAAGCGGTCGATCGCCTCGGCCAGGGGCTGCACGCCAGGGAGGCGCGGGTGGTCGAACGTGCGATCGGCCGTGGCCGGGTCGTCCAGCAGCACCTGCACGGCAGCGGCGTGCGCCTCCCACGCGCCGACGGGATCCACCGCCGGGTCCGGCCCGGCCGGGAGCTCGACGGCGGCCCCTGCGCTGAGGAACGCCGGGAACCACTCCACGAGGTGGACGACGACGTCGCGCGCGGTCCAGCCGGTCACCGGTGCCGGCGCGTCCCAGTCCCGGGTGCCGCGCACCCGTTCGGTGAACGCGCCGGCGATCTCACGGTGCCGCGCGGCGGGCTGCGCGGTGGTGAGCTCAGACAGCACCGTCGGCCACCAGTTTGTCGAGCTTCGCGTAGCCGTCGTTCACCCCGACCTCCATGCCGCTCTGCAGCCAGCCGTCGCGCTCGGCGAAGCTCGCGCACAGCGACGTGGTGTGCAGCCGGGTGCGCCCGTTCCCGAGGTCCTCGAACGTGAGCGTCTCCAGCGCGACGCCGTCGGGCTGGCCCTCCCACGTGAACGTCTGCACGATCCGGTCGGTCCGCACCTCGTGGAAGCAGCCGTGGAAGCCGTACTCGTCCTCGGGGCCGCCCACGAAGCGCCAGCTGCCGCCGGTGCGCGCGTCCCAGTGGTCGATGTGCACCGGCATGCCCTCCGGGCCGATCCAGCGGACGAAGATGTCGGGATCGGTGTGCGCGCGGAAGAGCTGCTGCGGGGTCGCCGCGAACTCGCGGTAGATGTGGATGACGGGCACCTCGGGGTCGGCCTCGATCGTGGCGTCAGGGGAAACGGTCTGCTGGCTCATCGTTCTTCCTCCTCGTTCATCTGCGCGAGCACGGCGTCGAGGCGCCGGTAGCGCTCCTCCGCGGCCCGCTTGTAGCGGTCGATCCAGGACGTCATCAGGTCGAACACGTCCGCCTCCAGGTGGACGGGGCTGCGGTGGCCCGGACCCGTCCGGGTCACCAGCCCCGACTGCTCGAGCACCTTCAGGTGCTTCGACACCGCCTGCACGCTGACGTCGTACGGGGCCGCGAGCCGGCCGACCGTGGTGTCGCCCGCCGTCAGCCGGGCCACCATGTCGCGCCGGATCGGGTCCGACAGCGCCGCGAACACGCGGGAGAGCTGGTCACTCATTCTCAACCTCTCGGTTGACGATGAGGGTAGACCTGTCCGCGGGCAGACGTCAACCTTGTGGTTGAGGAACTAGCTGGAGACCCGTTCGCGCACCATCGAGACGAACAGCGCGTGGACCCGCCCGTCCCCCGTGAGCTCGGGGTGGAAGGAGGTACCCAGCACCGGTCCCTGCCGCACGGCCACCGCATGGCCGGCGGCCGTCGCGAGCACCTCGACTCCCCCGCCGGTCTCCTCGACCCACGGCGCCCGGATGAACACCGCGTGCACCGGGTCGCCGGGTATGCCGACGACGTCGAGATCGGTCTCGAACGAGTCGACCTGGCGGCCGAACGCATTGCGTCGCACCACCACGTCCAGGCCGCCGAGCTGCTGCTGGTCGGGCCGCCCGTCGCGGACCTCGCGGGCCAGCAGGATCAGGCCCGCGCACGATCCGTACGCCGGCATGCCCGCGGCGATCCGCGCGCGCACCGGCTCCAGCAGCTCGAACGTCTCCAGCAGCCGGCTCATCGTGGTGGACTCACCACCCGGCAGGACCAGCGCGTCGACGGCGTCCAGCTCGGCTCGGCGCCGTACCGGCACGGCCGCCGCGCCCGCCGCCGCCAGCGCGCCGACGTGCTCGCGGACGTCGCCCTGCAGGGCCAGCACACCGATCGTCGACACCTCGGAATCGTAGATCGCGCGGACATGCGGTCAGGAACTGGCCGCAGTGAGCGCAACCATCGACGGATGCAGATGAAACTGGAGCTCGTGGCCGTGCCCGTCACCGACGTCGACCGCGCGAAGGCCTTCTACACCGGCAAGATCGGCTTCGTCGCGGACATCGACCACACCGTGCACGAGGGCCTGCGTTTCGTGCAGCTCACCCCGCCCGGCTCGGCCTGCTCGGTCGTCATCGGCGTGGGCACCACGGAGATGGCGCCGGGTTCACAGAAGGGCCTGACGATGGTGATTCCCGACGCCGACGCGGCGCACGCCGAGCTCGCGGCACGCGGGGTCGAGGTCGGTGCGGTCGACGAGCAGCCGTGGGGGCGGTTCGTGCGCTTCGCCGATCACGACGGCAACACGTGGGCGCTGCAGCAGCTGCCGCAGCGTCACTGACGACCGTCAGGTCCGCCCACTCGCCGCGGACCGGACCGCCTCGGCGACCGCCGGAGCCAGCGTCGAGTCGAACACGCTCGGCACGATGAACGACGCGTTCGGCTCGGGCACCACATCGGCGATCGCGGCCGACGCCGCCAGCAGCATCGCGTCGGTGATGTCGCGGGCCTGCGCGTCGAGCAGGCCGCGGAACACGCCGGGGAACGCCAGCACGTTGTTGATCTGGTTCGGGTAGTCCGACCGGCCCGTCGCGACGACGGCGGCGTGCTGCAGGGCGAGGGCCGGGTCGACCTCGGGGTCGGGGTTGGCCAGGGCGAACACGATCGCGTCGGGGGCCATGGTGGCGAGCTCGGCCGCGCCGAACAGGTTGGGCGCCGACACCCCGATGAACACGTCCGCGCCGACCAGCGCGTCGGCGAGAGTGCCCTGCTGGCCGTGGATGTTGGTGTTCTCCGCCATCCACGTCAGGTTCTCGTCGAGACCGGGGCGACCGCGGTACACGATGCCGTCGATGTCGACGGCGAGCAGGTCACCGGGCGTCGACGAGCCCTGCTTCGACTTCAGCAACCGGATGATCGCCGAGCCCGCGGCGCCCACCCCGCACACGACGATCCGGCAGTCGGCCGGCTTCTTGCCGACGACGCGCAGCGCGTTGCGCAGAGCGGCGAGCACCACGACGGCGGTGCCGTGCTGGTCGTCGTGGAAGACGGGGATGTCGAGCATCTCCCGCAGCCGAGCCTCGATCTCGAAGCAGCGCGGCGCGGCGATGTCCTCCAGGTTGATGCCGCCGTACGCCGGGGCGAGCACCTGCACCGTGCGGATGATCTCCTCGGTGTCCTGCGTGTCGAGGCACACGGGCCAGGCGTCGACGCCGGCGAACCGCTTGAACAGCGCCGCCTTGCCCTCCATCACCGGCATCGCGGCGGCGGCGCCGATGTTGCCCAGCCCGAGCACCGCCGACCCGTCGGTGACGACGGCGACGGTGTTGCGCTTGATGGTGAGCCGGCGCGCGTCCTCCGGGTTGGCCGCGATCGCCTGGCACACCCGCGCCACCCCCGGCGTGTACGCGCGGGAGAGGTCGTCGCGGTTGCGCAGGCTGACCTTGGAGGTCACCTCGAGCTTGCCGCCCAGGTGCAGCAGGAACGTCCGGTCGGACACCTTGCGCACGGTGACACCGGGCAGCGCCTCGAGCGCCTCGGTGATCTCCTGCGCGTGCGCCTCGTTGAGCGCGTTGCAGCTGATGTCGACGACGAGTGTCGAGGTCGCCGCCTCGACGACGTCGAACGCGGTGACGACCCCGCCGACGCGGCCGACCGCCATCGTGAGGTCACCCGCCGCGCTGGCGGAGGCGGGTACCTCGACCCGCGCGGTGATCGCGTAACCAGGACCGGGAACGGGCACGGCGAAACCCTACTCGGACGGGCCTGCGGCCCGGGATTGTGGACGTTGTGACCACCGCGCGGCTCAGCGACGGCACGGTGGGGAGGTGTCGGTGCCCTCGGGCAGGACGAGCATCTCCGCGTGGGAGTAAGGGCGGTCCATCAGCCCGCAGATGTGGCTGAACCAGTCCTCGGCGAGCAGCGGCAGCTCCACGAACGCCTGGCCCTTCGAGAAGCCGGTGGTCATCGACGGACGGATCGCCCGCGGTGCGAGGTTGCGCACCGTCGTGCCCGGCACGAACGTGCCGGCGCCTCGACCACGCGCCAGGTCGAAGAAGAGGACGGAGTTGTGGTGGAAGTCGTCGTTCCCGGTGGCGACCAGGAAGCCGTCGGGCCCGATGGCGATGAGCGCTCCCACATCGGTGGCGACGATCGGGTCCCGGACTCGGGAGAACGTGTCCACGTCGTAGACCTCGATCGCCCCGTGGACGGTGAGGACGGCCAAACGGCGGCCGGTGACGTCGAAGGCCACGCCCTCACTCCCGGTCGCGACGGCGGGGAACGATCCGAGGCGTCGACCCGCGACCGCGTCCCACAGGTCGATGCCGGTCAGACCGTTCGCCACGACCACCTGGCCCGGATGCCCAGGACGGGCCCACAGGTACGGCACCTGCACGGCGGCCGCCACCTCCGCCTCTGTCGTCCCGAGGGGGACGGTCGGGCCGAGCGCAGCACCCGTTCGCTTGTCGAGAGCCGCCATGAGCCCGTCCGCGATCACCACGAGGGGATCATCGGGACGTGCGCCGCTGTCGCCGTCACCGATGAACGCGCTCCCGCCACGCCGCTGGCCGCGCGGCATCGGGTAGGTCGCCACCACCCGCAGCGACGGGAGCTCGAGGCGTTGCAGTTTCCAACCCTCCGGATCGAGCACCTCCAACCACACCCCGTCGTCCACCTCGGTCCAGCTGTTGTCCGCCCGCAGATCCACGGGCAGCTGTGATACCTGCGCGCCGGTCGCGCGGTCGTACACCGTGACCCCGCGGCCCGCCGTCGTGAAGACCGCCCACCGCCCGTCCGTGCTCCGGCGCCGCTGGTCCCCGTCAGCAGTGACGGGTACGGCGCGAACCCGCAGCAGGCCGACGTTCGCCGCGCCGACGTCCACCGTGTTGCCGACCAGCTGCAGCACCATCACGCTGCCGTCCGGGCGCCGTTCCACGGACGTCTCGAACACCTCGGGGAGCGGTTGCTTCCGGGTGAGCGTCGCCGGGCGGATCCGAGGCACGAGAGCCTGGAACACCCCGGGTCCGCTGAGCTCGACGAGCCGGAGCACCTCCTGGTCGCGGTCGGGGAGCATCGCAACACGCTCCACCAGCCATCCACCGTCGACGCTGATCTCGGCCGTTGCACAGTCGTAGCCGGTGAGCGCGATCGTTCGGGCGGGGATGTCGCCGTGCACCGGTTCGAGCGTCACGGAGGCGGACGGGCCACCCGGCTGGCCCTGCACGCAACCCATCCGGGCAAGCCCGTGCTCGATGTTCCGCGCGTCGACGGGCAGCGGTGTCTCGATGTCCTTGGCCGGATCGTCGGAGAGGGTCCGCACCGCCCATCCGGTGGTGCTCCCGCCGGGGGTCGCGGCGAACCGCTCCAGCATCGTCGGTCGACCGTCGGCCAGTCCCATCTGGGTCAAGGTGGGCGCGGCGCCCGGCAGGGCCCGCTCCACCGCTGCACCGGTCCGCACGTCGACGCGGACCAGCACGAATCCCGTCGACCCGCGATCGACCAGCGCAGTGACCACGTCGTCGGCCGGCCGGGCGAAGGCACGCACGGTGCCGGAGATCGGCACCGTGCGCCGCAGCGTCCTGGTGGGAAGGTCCCAGATCCGCACCCCGCCCGCCCCGTCGGTGACGGCGACCCAGGTCGCGCCCAGCGACAGCGGACGATCCGATTGATCGTCCGGCACCTTCCACAGCTGCGGATCCGACCCGAACGCACCGGTGATCACGCCACGGCCGGACTTCGGCGTGGCCAGCAGCACCGCGTCCCCGACGACGTCCCCGATCGCGGCCGAGCTGCCGAACCCCCCGACGATCGTCTCGGCGCCCTGCAGGGACAGGTAGGCGCTGCCCAGCGCGGTGCGAGCGGCCGGGTTCGTCGGATCGGCCCGGTACGCCGCCAGCGCCAGCTGCGCGGCAGCCAACGGATCGGTGTCGGACCGGGCGGTCGAGAGCCGACCCAGCTCGTCGGCGTTCGCCGCCCGCAACTGGTCGGCCAGCCGGGCGCCCCGCTGCTCGGACACCACCACCAACAGCCCCGCGACCGCGGCGAGCACCGCGAGGAGCGCGATGACCAGCCGGGAACGGCGCACGTCGCGGCGCTGGCGCGCGGTGCTGCGGGCGATGAAGTCGCGCGTCTGGGGGGCCACCTCGGCCGAGCGGGACGGCAGCCACTCCCCCGCGGCCACCAGCGCCGATCCGCGCAGCAGGCTCCCGTCGTCGCGGCCGGCGGCCTCCCAGCGCATCCGCTGCTGGTCGGCCTGGGCCCGCCAGGCGAGGAACGCCCGGTCCTGGTCGAGCCAGTTGCGCAGCCGCGGCCAGTGCTCGATCAACGCCTGGTGCGCCAGCTCGACGATCTCGGCGCCGTGCGTGTCGCGGCCCAGCACGAGCAACCGGCCGGCCGCCAGCTGGGGCACCAGCGACCGCAGGTCCGGGGCCAGGGCGGCCGTGGGCACGGGCACGCGCACGATCCGGCCGCCGGCATCCGGGGCGGCGAGCAGCCCGAACAGGCGGCGCAACCGGTCGTGGAAGTCCTCGTCGCTGCGCGGGCCGGCGAGCCGGGACACGACGCGTTCGGCGTGCTGCGCCACCGCACCCATGACGCCCCCGGCTGCGGTGTAGCCACGCCAGGTCAGCCGGCCGCCCTCGCGACGACGCCACAGGTCGACCAGCAGCGACTCGACCAACGGCAGCTGCCCCGGCTCGGAACCGGCGTCGTCGAGGATCCGGTCGACCAGGCCGGGTTCGAAGTCCAGGCCGGGCGCGCGCTCGGCCGGGCGCACGATCGTCTCCCGCAGGTTCGCCCGGTCCAGCGGCGCGACGTGCAGCGTCGCCGCGTTCAGCACCTTCGCGAGGCCGGGAGTCAGCAGGTCGTCGAGGGCCGAGCCGCGCAGCGTCAGCACGGCGCGCACCGGTCCCGACCGGGTCAGCGCGACGACCGCCTCGAGCTGGCGGCGGGCCTGCTGCGGGTGGCGGGCGGCCAGCTCCTCGAACTGGTCGAGCAGCAGGACCTGGTCGGTGCCGTCCGGCTCGAAGTCGGAGATCGACGCCCCGGGCAACACCTCCACCATCTGCGCGCCCGCCCGGCGCAACCTCGGCACCAGGCCGGCGCGGAGCAGCGACGACTTCCCCGCTCCCGACGGGCCGGCGAGCGCCACGATCGGCTCCTTGCCGATGGCCTCGACCAGCCGTGCGATCTCGTCGTCCCGACCGAAGAAGAACGCCGCCTGCTCCTCGGTGAACGGTGCCAGCCCCTGGTACGGGCACGGCAGCAGCTCAGGATCCAGGCCCAGCACCCGGTCGATCGGCACCAGGTACGCCGTGGTGGTGCCGGACCGGTCCGCCGCCACGGTCATCCCGACCACCGCGGCGGCCTTGGTGTCCCACACGGCCGACCCGGAGAACCCGCCGACCACCGGCTGCTCACCGGCGAAGGTCTGCAACTGCACCCAGCCCGTGCCCTGCCCGGCCCGCAGCCGCCCGCTCGACCACACCCCGTCCCAGGCGCCGTCCGGGAACCCCAACGCCCGGAACGAGCGGCCCCACACCTCGTCCGCGCGGCGCAGCGGCGGCATGCGCGCACCGATCGGCAGCGGCTCCCGCACCCGCAGCAGGGCGACGTCGCCGGTGCCGTCCTGGCCGATCGGCAGCCACCGCGAGACCGTCGCGGTGACCCGCGGCGGCGTCCCCCGGCCACCCAGCAGCGGCAGGTCCAACCGGACGACACCGTGCGGCGGCGCTGCCGCGTACGGATCGGCCCCCAGCGCCTCCGCCACCACGTGCGCGCACGTGGCGACCGTGTCGGGACCGGCGACGAACCCGGCCCCCACGACCTCGCCCACCCGTGACCACACGCGGACGGCAGACCCCGCCAGCGCATCAGCTTCCCCCCGGAGCATGGCCGCAGACTAGGTCAGCGATCGCGGGGGCGGCGAGGTGTGGGAAGGGTCGGCGGCCACGCAGGTCGCATCGGATCCACCGGTTGTGTCCGAGCCGCGCCCGGGTGTGAGATGGACCACTCATCCGACGCAAGGACGCGGAGGTGGTCGCCATGGCCGGCAGAGCAGCGACGGGATCGCGACGGGTCGCCGGCAGTGCCGTCACCGATCCCTCCCGGATCCGCAACGTGGTGCTCGTCGGGCCTTCGGGTGCCGGAAAGACCACGTTGGTGGAGGCGCTGCTCGCGCACACCGGCGTGGTCGGGCGGGCCGGCACGATCGCGGACGGCAGCACGGTGTGCGACCACGATCCCGCTTCGGTGCGCCAGCAGCGGTCGGTCTCTCTCGCCGTCGCTCCCCTCACCCACGACGGGCTGCGCATCAACCTCGTGGACACGCCCGGCTTCGGCGACTTCGTCGGGGAGCTGCGCGCGGGGCTGCGCGCCGCGGACGCCGCCCTCTTCGTGGTCCCCGCGAACGCCGGCGCCACCGGCGGCATCGATCCGGTCACCGTCGGGCAGTGGGCGGAGTGCGGTCAGGTCGGCATGCCCCGCGCCGTCGTCGTCGCCCGCTGCGACCACCAGCGCGCCGACATCGAGGCCACCACGGCCGCCTGCCAGGACGCGTTCGGCGCCGGTGTCGCGCCGCTGTACCTCCCCCTGCTCGACGGCAACACGCTGGTCGGGCTCTACGGCCTGCTGTCGCAGACGCCGGCCGACCGTGCGCCGGCGCACGCCGAGGAGGCGCGGGCCGCGCTCGTGGAGGGGATCATCGAGCAGTCCGAGGACGAGACGCTCATGGAGCGCTACCTCGGCGGCGAGGACGTCGACCAGGCCACGCTCGTGGACGATCTGGAGACCGCGGTCGCGCGCGGCGGGTTCCACCCCGTCATCCCGGTCTGCGCCAGCAGCGGGATCGGCCTCGACGCGCTCCTCGAGGTGCTCGCCGGCGGCTTCCCGTCGCCTCTGGAGCGGACGTTGCCGGCGGTCACGGGCATCGACGGGAGCCCGCGACCGCCGCTGACGGCCGACCCCGACGGCCCGCTCGCGGCGGAGGTCGTGCACACGTCGGCCGACGCCTACGTCGGGCGGGTCTCGCTGGTGCGGGTCTTCTCCGGCACATTGCGGCCGGACACGGCCGTGCACGTCAGCGGCCACCACGTCACCGTGCCGGAGCAGCGCAACGGCGACGGCCTGCCCGAGGGGCACGACGAGGACGAGCGCATCGCGCACGTCTACAGCCCGCTCGGTGCCGAGCTCACCGACGTCGACGCGTGCGTGGCCGGCGATCTCTGCGCGCTGACGAAGCTGGCCGGCGCGGAGACCGGCGACACCGTCTCCGACTCCGCGGACCCGCTGCTGCTCTCCTGCTGGGACCTGCCGGAGCCGCTCCTGCCGATCGCCGTGGCCCCCGCCAACCGCGGGGCGGAGGATGCGCTGGTCAAGGCCCTGTCGCGGGTCGTGGCGGCAGACCCGGCGCTGCGCCTGGAACGCAACCCGGAGACGCGCCAGACCGTCCTGTGGACGATGGGCGAGGCGCACGCCGACGTCGTGCTCTCCCGGCTGCGGGCTGCCGGCGCCGACGTGGTCACCGAGGACGTGCGGGTGCCGCTGCGGGCCACCCTGCGCGGCGCGGCCAGGGTCACCGGGCGCCACGTCAAGCAGTCCGGTGGGCACGGGCAGTACGCCGTCTGCCACGTCGAGTTCGAGCCGCTGCCGCGCGGCTCCGGGTTCGAGTTCGTGTCGAAGGTCGTCGGTGGGTCGGTGCCCACGCAGTACGTGCCCAGCGTCGAACGCGGGATCCGGGCCCAGCTGGAACGCGGGATGGACGACGACCACCACCCGGTCGTCGACGTCCGCGCGGTGCTGGTCGACGGCAAGGCGCACAGCGTCGACTCCTCCGATGCTGCGTTCCAGACCGCGGGGGCGCTGGCACTGCGCGAGGCGGCCGCCGCGTGCGGAACGGTCCTGCTCGAACCGCTCGACGAGATCGCCGTGACGCTGCCCGACGAGCACCTCGGCACGGTCCTCGGCGACCTGTCGTCCCGTCGCGGCCGCGTGCTCGGCACCGACGCGGGCGAGGGGCTCGCGGCCGGCCGCACGGTGGTCCGCGCCGAGGTGCCGCGCACCGAGCTGCTGCGCTACGCCATCGACCTGCGGGCCATGACCAGCGGCGCGGCCACCTTCACCCGCACCTTCGCGCGGTACGAGCCGGCACCCACCTGACCCTGCCGGGGTAGCGTGCGGTCGTGTCACCGGTGACGCGGCTGTGGGTCGCGGTGTTCGTCGTCGCGTTCGGCACGAACGTGCCCACCCCGCTGCTGCTGGTCTACCGCGACGAGCTCGGCCTGAGCTCCGACGCTCTGACCGGCGCGTTCGCCGTCTACGCGGCGGGCTTGGTGCCCGCGCTGCTGCTCGCCGGGCCGGCGTCGGACCGGTTCGGGCGCCGGCCCGTCGTGGTGCCGTTCGTGGTGCTGTCGGTGGTCACCTCCCTGCTGTTCCTGGGCGCCGGATCGTCGGTGCTGCTGCTGTTCGTCTGCCGTTTCCTGCAGGGCGCGGTGTCCGGGGTGGTGTTCAGCGTGGGCACGGCGTGGCTGGCCGAGCTGATCGGCGACGCCGGCCGCTCGGCGCGTCTGACGACGGCGGCGCTGAGTGCCGGGTGGGCGCTCGGGCCGTGCCTGTCGGGTGTGCTCGCGCAGTGGTTGCCGTGGCCGACGGTGCTGCCGTACCTGCTGCACGTCGCGCTGATGGTGGTGGGGTTGGCGCTGCTGCCCCGTGTCCCGGAGACGCTCGCGGTCGCCGACCGGCGCCGCGGCGCGGTGGTGAACCTCGGCGTGCCGAGCGCAGCGCGGTGGCCGTTCCTGCTGGTCGTGGTGCCGATCGCGGTCGGCGTGTTCACGTTCCCGTCCATCGCGGTGACGGTGCTCCCGCTGCTGCTGACACCCACGATGCCGGAGATCGCGGTCGCGATCACCGGCTTCGTCGCCGGCGTGACGTTGTCCTCGGGGACCCTCGCGCCGCCGCTGGCCCGTCGCCTCGGCACGGCCGCCGGGCCGGCCGGGCTGGGTCTGGGCGCCGCCGGACTGGGCCTCGCACTGCTGGGCGTAGGCCTGCACGCCTGGCCCGTGCTGATCCCGACGGCGCTGCTGCTCGGCGTCGGGTACGGGCTGTGCCTGGCGGGCGGGCTGACGCTGGTCGGCGAGCTGGCCTCCCCCACGGCGCGCGGAGCGCTGACCGGCACCTTCTACGCCTGCGCCTACCTCGGTTTCGGGGTGCCGCTGCTGTTGTCGGTGATCGGCGGCGCCAACCGCGGCGTGCTCGGCTTCGCGGGCCCGCTGGCCGGGTTGGCCGTGCTCGTCGCCGTGGTCGCCGCGGTGCTGGCCGCGCCGCGCGCCCGGGCCCTCGTCAGCCGGGTCGGGTGATCCTGCGCTCGGCGACGCCGGCGATCGTGCGCGCCATCACCGCGAAGACGAACGCGTGCGCCGGCAGCTGCGCGTACCAGTACAGCCGCCCGGGCAGCCCGACCGGCTCGAAGGTCGTGCGCTGCACGTAGCGGCTGCGCGGGCCGTCGGGTTCGGCGCGCATCTCCAGCCGCGCGACGCCGGGCAGGCGCGCCTCCGCCCGCAGCCGCAGCATCCGGCCGTCCTCCACGGCCTCGACCCGCCACCAGTCGAGGGCCGCTCCGGGTTCGAGGCGATCCGGGCGGGTGCGCCGTGCACCGATGCCGCCGAAGAGCTCGTCGAGCTTGCCGCGCAATGCCCACACCCCGGGCACGGTGTACCAGCCGGCCCTCCCGCCGATGCCGCTGATCACCCCCCACAGCTGCGCCACCGGCGCGTCGACGTGCTCGACGCGCTGCGACACCAGTTCGAACCCGGTCGGGTCGGCCGGCATCGGGCCGGCCGCGCCCTCCGCGGCGAGCGCCCGGCGCACCGCCTCGGCGTACGGGGTCGGCCCGCCGGGCGGGACGCTGGTGGGTGGTTCGCCGTGGCAGACCAGGTCGTAGGCCATCGACTCGAGCAGCGGGCCGGCGAGATGACGATCGACCGGCGTCACGGCCTCGACGGCCCGCGCTGCGGCGGCCGGCGACACCGGCAGCGTCACGGGCACTCCCACCAGCGGGTACCCGGCCACCTCGGCGTACCCGACGAGCATGTCGCGATAGGTCAGAACGTCGGGGCCGCCGATGTCGAAGGCCGCGTTCAGCTGTGGTGGCAGGTCCAGGCAGGCGAGGAGGTGGTGCAGCACGTCGTCGATCGCGATGGGCTGGATGCGGTGGTAGGCGTCATCCGGCATCGGCAGCAGCGGTGCCGACGACGCGAGGTGGCGGAGCATCTCGAAGCTCGCCGACCCGGCGCCGACCACGATGCCGGCCTGCAGCACCGCCGTCGGCACCCCGGACGCCAGGAACGCCTCGCCCACCTCGTGCCGGGACGCGAGGTGCGCCGAGTTCGGCCCGGTCGCGGGCTGCAGGCCGCCCAGGTAGACGATCCGCGCCACCCCCGCGTCGGCGGCCGAGCGGGCGAACGCGCGGGCCGCGTCCAGGTCGCGCTGCCGGAACTCCGACCGGCCCGTCGCGTCCATCATGTGGACCAGGTAGAAGACCGCGTCGATGCCCTGGCACGCCGCCGCGGTGGCGGCGGGATCGGCCACGTCGCCGACGTGCACCTGCACCTGGTCGCCCCACGGCCGCGCCGCGACCCGGCGCGCGTCCCTGGCCAGCACCCGGACGTCGTGACCCGCGTCGAGGAGCCGCGGGACGAGGCGCGCCCCGACGTAGCCGGTCGCGCCGATCACCAGGCAGAGCACGGGCCCAGCATTCCCCAGTACCGGCGTCAGGACACACCGAGCAGCCGCAGACCGGCCGTGGTCGCCGCGGCGAGCACCACCACCAGCACGAACGGGACCCGCCACCACGCCGCGACCAGCCCGACGGCGACACCGGCCGGCCGGGCCCAGCCGGCGAACCCGCCGGCCGCGGTGAGCGCGGCGGTCGCGGCGAGCGCCACCAGGAGCGCCGTCGCGCCGAGGTCGAGCAGCCGCTCCACGTGCTGCGGAACGGTGAGCCGGCCGCGCAGGACGATCCCCGCCAGCCGCAGCAGGTAGGTGCCGGCCGCCAGGGCCAGCACGGCCGTCCACGTCACGACGTCTCCTCGGCGTCCGGCCGGCCCGCCGCGAGCAGGCCCAGCAGACCCACCAGCACCGGCATGCCGGCCGGCAGGAACGGCGTCGCGGCCAGTGCCGCCACCGCGGCGACGAGTCCGACCCGTGCGGAGTCGCTCCGCCCCAGCGACGGGAGCAGCAGCGCCGCCAGCGCTGCGGGGAAGGCGGCGTCGACACCGAACACGTTCGGGTCCGGCACGGCCGCACCGACGACCATCCCGAGCGCCGCGCACAGGTTCCACACCACGAACAGGACGATGCTCGACAGCCAGAACCCCTGACGCGCCCGCTCCGGTGTCGGACGGGCACGGGAGAACGCGACCGACTCGTCGATGATCAAGTGGGCGCCGAGCAGTCGCATCGGCCAGCGGTCCGCGATGACCGGTCCCATCGCCAGCCCGTACGGCAGCACCCGCGCGTTCAGGAGCAGGCCGCCGATGACCGCCGCGACGGGGCTTCCGCCGCCGGCGATCACGGCGACGAGCAGGAACTGCGAACCGCCTGCGAACACCAGCACCGACAGGGCGACCGTCAGGACCGGCGGCACGCCGGCGGCCGCTGCGAGCGCGCCGAACGACACACCGACCAGTCCGATGGCCGCCGCCAGCGCGAGGGCGTCGCGGACGTCGGATGCCAGGAGTGTTCGTTGTAACGACCGCACGTCCGTCATGCTGAACGATCGGTCGCGCGTTCGTCAAGCCGAACAAGTGACCGGCCTGACGAACGGACCTAGCCCACGTTCGGGTGGAACAGGGCGCTCTGGACGTACTGCATGTTCGCGAGGAACGTCTCGTCGCCGAACCGGCGCATCATCTCGTCCTCGTCGACGATCTCGATCCGCATCTGCAGCCAGTACAGGTTGCCGAACGGGTCGGCGATCCGGGCCACGAGGTCGCCCCAGAACAGGTGCGTCGGCTCGGTCACGATCCGCGCGCCGGCGGCGACCGCCTGCTTGATCGTCTGATGGATGTCCGCAACGTAGAACCGCAGGAAGGCCGGCGTCGGCGGCCAGTCCGGCTTGTCGAACATCATCACCATCGAGTCGCCGATGCGCATCTCGGCGTGCCCGACGTTGCCCTGCTCGTCGACGACGGGCTCACCGTGCGGTTCGGCGTCGAACGCGGCCGTCAGGAACTCCATCAACGCGAGGGTGTCGCGGCCGATGATCCACGGCGTGACGGAGTGGTAGCCGTCGGGGATCGGGCTGATGGTGGTCATGGAATCGTCCTCCTCGGTCGTGTGAGAAGGACGCTATCCATGAACTAGGTCTGGTCGCGTCCTAGTTCTGCGCGAGAATTCTCCTCGTGATCGACACCCCCGGACGGCTGCTCCGCCTGCTCTCCTTGCTGCAGAGCCCGCGCGAGTGGCCGGGCAGCGAGCTCGCCGAGCGGCTGGGGGTGAGCGCGCGGACGATCCGCCGCGACGTCGACCGGCTGCGCGAGCTCGGCTACCCGGTGGAGGCCTCGCTCGGCGTCACGGGCGGCTACCGACTGGGCGCCGGCAGCGCGATGCCGCCCCTGCTGCTCGACGACGAGGAGGCCGTCGCGATCGCGGTCGGCCTGCGCACGGCGGCGGGACTGGCGGTGACGGGGATCGAGGAGGCATCGGTCCGGGCACTGACCAAGCTCGAACAAGTGCTGCCGGCCCGGCTGCGGTACCGCGTCGGCACGATCGGCGGAGCGACCGAGCCGCTCGTGCTCCCACCTGCGCTGTCCGGGCACACCCCCGTTCCCGTCGATCCGGCGCAGCTCACGCTGCTGGGAGCGGCGATCGCGAACCGGGAACGGATCCGGTTCGAGTACGCCGGAGCGCCGGTCCGGCGCCGGGTCGACCCGTTCCGGCTCGTCGCGGAGGGGCGGCGGTGGTACCTCGTGGGCTTCGACCTCGATCGTGCCGACTGGCGGACGTTCCGCGTGGATCGCATGGCCGAGCTCGAGGCCACCGGGGCGCGGGTCACCCCACGGGAGTTCCCCGCCGCCGACGCCGCGACCTACGTCCGCGAGTCCCTGTTCACGTCCGCTCCGACGTACGCGGCCGTGGTGACCCTCCACGTCCCGGCCGACGAGGCGGCCCGCCGGCTCGGTGCCGCGGCGACCGAGGTCACGCCGATCGACGAGACGAGCTGCCGGGTGCGGCTCGCCGGCGACACACCCCTGTGGACCGTGCTCCGGTTGATCATGCTGGACGTCGACTTCGAGGTGCACGAGCCGCCCGAACTCGTGGACCAGGTTCGCCGGCTCATCACCCGGCTGAAACGGAGCTAGCTGTAGTCGATCACCTGCACGGGCTCGTAGGTGCGGATCAGGGCCTCGCCGGCTTCGGGGTGGCGGCGCAGGTGCTCGAACTCGGCCTCGGTGATCTGCGCGTGCGCCTCCACGCTCACGAAGCGCGACGTCGGGTGGTTGGTCAGCCAGCGCAGCACGCAGCCCTCGGGAGTGCGTTCGGCGATCCAACCCTGACCGGACAGGTTGTCCGGATCGTCGGATCTCGACGTGTCCGCAGGCACATCGGCACGCTACGCCGACGACACCCCGCGGGAGATCACGGGACTGTCGGTGGCGCAGTGCAGACTGCGCACCATGAGTGCGGCTGCAGCCCTGACCGACGCGGAGATCGACGAGGTGCGCGGGGAGTTGGCCGCCGGCCGACCCGTCACCGTGTGGTTCACGGAGGCGGCGGTGGGTGTGCCGGTCGGCGGGTCGGCGAAGGTGCTCGCGCTGGGCGATCCCGCGGCGGGCGAGTTCGTCCAGGTGCGGCCCACCGGGTCGCGCGACGAGCTGTTCTGCTCGCCGTCCGAGCTCACCCGGGTCCGGCCACCGCGCCGGCGCGCCGCCACCGCGAAGCAACCGGCCAGCGCCCCGGCCGAGGTGCCGCAGCCGCGCAGCGCGCCGCCGGCCGCCGTCGCGCAGCGCCGTGCCCCCGCGGCCCCGGCCGCGAGCGCCGCCGCCCGACCGGCCACGCGCGCCGTGGCCGCCGAGGCCCCGGAGAAGCCGCGGGCCGCGCGCAAGCGCCCGGGCCGCGACACCGGCGCCCCCGATCTCACCGTCGTCCTCCAGCCGTCGAGCGACGGCGAGTGGGTCGCATCCGTCACGCGCGGGGCGAAGACCGTCGTGCGGCCGACCCCGGTCGCGCCCGCCGACGTGGCCAAGGCAGCCCGGTGCCTGCCGCCGGCCGTCGGCGAGGCCGTCGACGCCGCGCTCGCCGCCGCCCGCACGCGGCAGCAGGAACGGGTCGCCGCGCTGCAGGCCGAGCTGGAGGCGGCCCGTCAGGCGTTGGAGGATCTCGGAGGATAGATTGTTCGACAGGTCGTACGGGCGTTCTCGCACCTGAACCCCGGTTCGAGGAGGTCCCGTGCAGCGCGCCGCACCCCTGGCCACCATCGCGGCCGCCGTCCGCCGCGAGCGCGAGCGGCTCGGGATGTCACTGACCGAGCTCGCCCGGCGGGCGGGTGTCGCCAAGTCGACGCTGTCGCAGCTGGAAGGCGGAAGCGGGAACCCGAGCGTGGAGACGCTGTGGGCGCTCGCCGTCGAGCTGGGGGTGCCGTTCAGCCGGCTCGTCGACCCGCCGGCAGCGCCCGTACAGGTGATCCGGGCCGGCGACGGCTACGTGGTGCACTCGGAGCAGGCCCCGTTCACCGCGGTCCTGCTGTCCACGTGCCCGCCCGGCGCCCGCCGCGACCTGCACATCCTGAACGCCGAACCCGGGGGCACCCGCGAGGCGCACGCACACATCGCGGGCACCACCGAACACCTCGTCGTCATCGCCGGCCGCTGGCTCGCCGGGCCGGAGGAGGAACCGGTCGAGCTCGCGGTGGGCGACTACATCCGCTTCCGCGGGGACCAGCCGCACCGCTACGAGGCACTCGAACCGGGCAGCTCGGCCGTGCTGGTGATGGAGCACGTCTGATTCGACGGCACTTCCCGCAGGAGCCTCGGGAAGTGCCGTCGAAGGTCACATCCGGTCGGGCCAGCCCTCGGTGCGGTCGCCCTCGGTGCCCGCCGTCGACGGGTACTGGCGGACCCAGTCCACCTGCATGCTGGACGGCGTGACCGGCCCGCCGGTGCCGAAGTAGTCGAGCTGCACGCACAGGTGCATCGGACCCTTCGGGATCAGCGCCGCGTCCGTCGTCTCGAACCAGCGGTGCCCGTCGACGTAGGTGGTCACGCGCGTCGGCGTCCACTCGACGGCCCAGTTGTGCCACTGGGTCGCGTCGATCGCGGTCTTGCCGACGGCCTGGCCGCCCTCGACGGCGTGCACCGCCGCGATCGCGCCGGCCCGGGCCGGGTCCTGCAGCTCCATGAAGTCGATCTCGGCGCCGTTGTCGTCGTCGGACCACAGCATGAGCACCGCGTTGTAGACCGGGTCCCCGGCCGGCACCCGGGCGCGGACCTCCCACCTGCCGAACGCCTGACCGGTGCCCCACGCCATGCCACCGGTCGCGCCCTGCGCGTCGCCCGTGATCGTCAGGATGCCGTCGGCGACGCTCAGGGCGTCCGGCGTACGGGTGCCGCGACCGGCGAACCCGGTGCCCGTGTAGGCCGTCCAGCCCTCCCTCGCCGTCGTCGTCGCGGCGGCGGTCGTGAAGTCGGCCGACCGGGTCGGCGTACCCCACCGCATGGTCGTCGCCGCACTCGCCGGTTCGGCGCACGCCCGCGTCGTCGCGGACTGCGGCGCCAGGCTGGTGTCGCCCACGGCCGGGGTGGCGGGTGCGGGGCCGTTCGGCGATCCTGCCTGCGGCTCGATCGCGGCCGGTACCGGGCCGGCCGGGTTGCCGGCGGCAGGACCTGCACCAGGATCGGTGGCCGCCGGGACGGGACCAGCGGGCGCGGCCGGAGCCTCCGCAGGCGCGGACGGTGCTGGAGCGGCCGGCACCGGCGCACTGCCGGCGGGTGCAGGAGCGGCCGGACCGCGCACAGCAGGGGCGCCACCCGCCGGGATCGGACCACTCGGATCACCAGCGGCCGGCGCCGCTGGACCCGCCACCGGCAGTGCCACCGCAGGAGCCCCGGCGGCGGGCGCACCACCCGCTGGTGCCGGAGCAGCCGGGTCTGCCGCCGGGGGAGCACCGCCGGCCGGAGCCGCCGGCGCGAGCGCAGGAGCGGCAGGTCCACCGAGCGCGGGAGCGGCGGGACCGACAGCGGCGGGCGCACCAGCCGTCGGAGCACCCACGGCTGGGTCCGCCCCTACCGGGGACGGCGCAGCTGGGTCTCCTGCTGCAGGAGCACCGCCGGCCGGAGCCGCAGGATCACCGACCGCGGGGGCCGGAGCAGCAGGAACAACTGCGGCAGGCGCACCAGCCGCCGGTTCAGCCCCTACCGGCGCTGACGCAGCCGGGCCACCCGTCGCCGGAGCACCGCCGGCCGGAGCCGCCGGTTCCGCAGCAGGAGCCGCAGGATCACCGACCGCCGGGGCAGCAGGACCACCTGCGGCAGGCGCACCAGCCGCCGGTTCAGCCCCTACCGGCGTTGAAGCAGCCGGATCACCCGCTGCCGGAGCACCGCCGGCCGGAGCCGCCGGTTCCGCAGGATCACCGACCGCCGGGGCCGGAGCAGCAGGAGCACCCGCTGCCGGTTCTGCCGCAGGAGCGGCAGGTTCACCGGGTTCACCGGCCGCGGGGCCCGCTGCAGGCGCCGCAGGCTCACCGGTGGCGGGTACCGGCGCTACCGGAGCACCCGCCGCTGGGGCGTCGCCGGCCGGAGCTGCAGCGCCGGCCACAGGGAGTGCCACCGTCGGAGCACCAGCGGCGGCGGGGTCACCACCGGCAGGCGCCGCTGGAGCAGCCGGCTCCCCCACCGCCGGAACAGCACCCGCTGGAGCCGCTGGTTCGCCGGCTGCCGGCGCGGGGCCGGCGGGAGGAGCCGGATCACCCGGAGCCGCTGGAACGGCGGGGGCGCCCGCAGCAGGAACCTTCCCTGCCGGAGCCGGCCGGCCGACGGCTCCTGCGGCTGGTGCGGTGGCCCCCGGTCCACCCGCCGCAGGGGCGGCCGAAGCCGGGGCGCCGGCAGCAGCCGCCGGGTTCGGCTCAGGCTCCACCGCGCTGGCTGCGGCGACGGCGCACGCGCCGGGTGCCGCGTCGCCCTCTGCGGCCATCGCCGCGGCGGGTCCGCCGAGCAACGCCAGCGCGAGCACGCTTCCGATGGTCACGGTCCGCTTCATCGGTCTCTCCACCCTTGCCGCCGACGATCACGATCGTGCGGACATTAGGCGGAGTCGACTACGCCGTGCGGCCGTATCACCGTTCCAGGTGACAGTGCCGATCGGGCGAATCACCGTGGGTCTCGGACACGCCGATCGACGGCGGGCGGGCCGTCACCATCCGCGACCGGCGTAGCGCTGGTCGGCGGGGAGCTCCGAGATGTTGATGCCCACCATCGCCTCGCCGAGGCCGCGGGAGACCTTGGCGATCACGCCGGGGTCGTCGTGGAACGTCGTGGCCTTGACGATGGCCTCGGCCCGGCGGGCCGGGTCACCGGACTTGAAGATGCCCGATCCGACGAAGACGCCCTCGGCGCCGAGCTGCATCATCATCGCCGCGTCGGCGGGGGTGGCGATGCCGCCGGCGGTGAAGAGCACGACCGGCAGCTTCTGCGTGCGCGCGATCTCCGCGACCAGCTCGACGGGGGCGCGCAGCTCCTTGGCGGCGCCGTACAGCTCGGCCTCGTCGAGGGTGGCGAGGCGCCGGATGTCGGCGCGGATGGTGCGCATGTGCCGGGTGGCCTCGACGACGTTGCCGGTGCCGGCCTCGCCCTTGGACCGGATCATGGCGGCGCCCTCGGAGATCCGCCGCAGCGCCTCGCCCAGGTTGGTGGCGCCGCACACGAACGGAACGGTGAACGGCCACTTGTCGATGTGGTGGGTCTCGTCGGCCGGGGTCAGTACCTCGGACTCGTCGATGTAGTCGACGCCGAGCGCCTCCAGCACCCGTGCCTCGACGAAGTGCCCGATGCGCGCCTTGGCCATGACGGGGATGGAGACGGCGTCGATGATGCCGCCGATCATGTCCGGGTCGCTCATGCGCGCGACGCCGCCCTGGGCGCGGATGTCGGCCGGGACCCGCTCGAGCGCCATGACGGCGACGGCGCCGGCGTCCTCGGCGATCTTGGCCTGCTCCGGCGTCACCACGTCCATGATCACGCCGCCCTTGAGCATCTCGGCCATCCCGCGCTTGACGCGCGCGGTGCCCTGCTGCGGGCCGGCAGGGGCGGGAACGAGCTGGTCGGACGACACGGCGGTACCTCTCGACAGGGCCTGATAGGGGTCCCGGTCAGGCTAAGCGCGCTCGGGTGCTCCGAGGGGTGTCACGCAGATTGCACCGAGCTCTGCCTCGGCGTGCTCGGGATCGGCGATCTCGAAGTACCGCGGCTCGGGCGCGTGTCCCGCGAGGTGCAGCCGCCGCACCATCCAGAGCTGCCGCAGGCCGAGTGTGTCCCGCACGGCGTCGTTGTGCACCCGCCTGGCGAGCGCGAGCATCTGCTCGGCGTCGGCGAGCTCGGTGCGCACGCCGTCCGGAAGCGCGACCCGGTCGATGACGGCCAGTGCCTGCCCGAGGACGTTCGCCGCCGCCTCCCGCTCCGCCCAGGTGCCGGTCGGCAGAGGGCCGGCCAGGCCCGCCGACCGCGCCGCCGCCGCCCGCCGGACGAGCGCGTCCTCCAGCGCGGACCGGGCGGCGTCGAGCCTGCGGTGCAGCCGGTCCAGCCGGCGCACCCGGGACGCCGCCAGGAGCACGATGCTCGTCGCCCAGACGGCCGACAGCGCCACGACCCAGCCGAGCGGCCCGGACATGACGACGCCGTCGGGGCCGGTCACGACGCGACCCGGTGCCCGCGCGGGTCGGCCGCGACGGCCGCTCGGTACACCTGCACCACCCGGGCCGCGACGGCCGGCCACGCGAACGCCTCCGCCCGGGTCCGGCCGGCAGCGGCCAGCTCGACGCGACCGTCGGGGTCGGCGAGCAGGGCGTCCACGGCGGTCGCCAGTGCCGCGGGATCGCCGGGTGGGACGAGCACGCCGTGCCCGTCTAGGACGGCGGCGAACGCGTCGAGGTCGGACGCGACGACGGGCGCACCCGCGGCCATCGCCTCGGCGAGGACCATGCCGAAGCTCTCCCCGCCGAGGTTGGGCGCGCAGAACACGTCCATGGCCCGCAGGGCACGGTTCTTCGTGGCGTCGTCGACGGCGCCCAGCACGGTGACGGGCACCCCGACGTCCGCGAACATGCTCGGGTCACCGGGCCCGACGACGAGCAGTCGCAGGTCCGGGTGGGTGCGGGCGAGCCGCCGGCAGGCGTCGAGCAGCACCGGCATGCCCTTGCGGGGCTCGCCGTAGCGGCCGAGGAACCCGACCGTCGGGCTGTCCACCGGCCACGGCTCCGCGGCGGCCAGCCCGGCGACGTCCACGCCGTTCGGGATCTCCACGGCGTCGCCGCCGAGGTGCTCCACCTGGACGCGGCGGGCGGTCGGCGAGACGGCGATGCGGGCGGTGACCCGCTCCAGCAGCGGTCGGGCCACCCCGCCCATGGCGCGCAGGACGAGCGAGCGGTCGGTGGCGGTGTGGAAGGTCGCGACGACCGGCCCCTCGGCGAGCATCAGGGCGAGTGCGGACAGGCTGAACGTGGTGGGTTCGTGCAGGTGCAACACGTCGAACCGGTGCTCGGCGAGCCACCTCCGCACCCGCGCGTACGACACGGGCCCGAACGCCACCCGTGCCACCGAGCCGTTGTAGGGCAGCCCGAGTGCGCGTCCGGCGGGCGTGACGAAGTCCGGGACGGGTCCGGCGCCCGGCGCGAGCACGGCCGCGTCGTGGCCGAGCGTGCGGAGGGCGTCGGCGAGCCCGAGCACGTGCGCCTGCACCCCGCCGGGCACGTCCAGCGAGTAGGGGCAGACGAGCCCGACCCTCACACCGCTACCCGCTCGCCGTCGGCCAGCCAGATCGGTTGCAGCGCGTGCCAGTCCTGTGGCCGTTCCCGCAGCAGCTCGCCCAACGCGTCGGCGACCTGCTGGACGGCAGCCGGGACAGCCGCCCGACCGGCGACCGGCACCGGGTCGGCGAACGCGATCGCCCAGCCGTCCGGGGTGAAGGTGGGGCAGGCCGGGACGAGCAGCGAACCGGTGAGCGCGGCGAGCCGCGCCGGTCCGGACGGCAGCCGGGCCGGCGCCCCGAGCAGGGTGACCGGCAGGCCACCCCCGGTGACGTCGCGGTCGGCGACCAGGCAGACGACTCCCCCGTCGCGCAGCCGCCGGGTCAGCGCGCGGTGCGCCGCGGTGCCGTCGCCGGCGGCGACAACCTCCATGCCGAGCTGCTGGCGGTAGCCGACGAACCGCCGGTAGAGCGACTCGGGCCGCAGCCGCTGCGCGACGGTCGTGAACCCGGGTTGCCGGCCAAGCGCCCGCAGCTGCTCGACCAACCAGGCGCCGGCCGCGTCCCAGTTGCCGCTGTGCGGCAGCGCGATCACGATGGGACGGCGCTCGGCGAGGGCTGCGAGCAGTACCGGCGCGCCGGGCCCGGTGATCCGGGTGGCCGCGTGGATGCGCGGCAGGTCCCGGGCGGCCAGCCGGAACGTCTCGCTCCAGTACCGCCCGTAGCTGCGCATCCCGGCCACGACCAGCTCGTCCAACGCGTCCGGCGAGGCGTCCGGGACGAGCCGGGCGAGGTTGGCGCGCAGCTGGTCCGGGCCGGCGCCGCCGCGCTGCGCCACCCGACCCGCGCCGGCCTCGAACAGCCCGCGGGCGGCCCGCTCCGGCACCGCGCGCAGCAGCCGCCACGCGGCGGCGTACTGGAGGTCGGCGAGGCGTTCGGCGCGGCTGACCGGCGCGTTCACGGGGTCGGCTCGCCAGGGTCGGCCGCCACCGACGGGCCGGTGCGGGAGTTGCGGCGCGCCGACCACAGCCGCTGCAGCATCGTCCACACCGATCCGGCGGCGAGCAGCCACAACGCGGCCGGCAGCGCGTACGGGACGCCGAGCCCGGCGAGCCCGGTGCCGACCAGCGCCAGCAGCAGCCGTTCGGCCCGCTCGACCACGCCGCCGTCCACGTCGACCCCGACGCCCTCGGCGCGCGCCTTGATGTAGGACACGAGCTGGCCGGTCACCAGGCAGATCAGCGCGGCCGCGCCGGTGCCCGGGTCGTCCGCCACCTCGAAGCACCACCAGATCAGCCCGGCGAACAGCGCCGCGTCGGCCAGCCGGTCGCACGCCGAGTCGAGGATCGCCCCGAACGGGGTGCCGCCGGCCGCGCCCGCGCGGGCCATCGCGCCGTCGACCAGGTCGAACAGCACGAAGAACGTCACCACGAGGGTGCCGGCGAGCAGCTCACCGCGCGGCAGGAACCACAGCGCTGCGGCGATCGAGCCGAGCGTGCCGGCCACCGTGACGGAGTCCGGGGTCACCCGATGCGCCACCAGCCACCGGCCGAGCGGGTCGGCCACGCGGTTGACGTGCTTGCGCGCGTGGGCGTTGAGCATGGACTCCTGCCTGGTGGGCGGTTCCCCCCGGAACCCGGGCAGCCTATCCCTGCGCCGGCCACGCCTCGGCGAGCACCGCCCGCGTCTCGCTCAACAGCTGCGGGATCACCTTCGTCTGTCCGATCACGGCGATGAAGTTGGCGTCGCCGCCCCAGCGCGGCACCACGTGCTGGTGGAGGTGGTCGGCCAGCGAGCCGCCGGCGACCGTGCCGAGGTTGAGTCCGACGTTGAACGCGTGCGGCGCCGACACCGTCTTCAACGTGCGCACCGCCTGCTGGGTGAACGCCATCAGCTCGGCCGACTCGTCGGCCGTCAGGTCCTCCAGCTCGGCCACGTGCCGGTACGGCACCACCATGAGGTGCCCCGGGTTGTACGGGTGCAGGTTGAGCACCGCGTACACGGCGTCCCCGCGGGCGACGAGCAGGCCCTCCTCGTCGTCGAGCGACGGGATGCGGCAGAACGGGCAGCCCTCCGTGCCGGCGTCCTTGATGTACGCGAGGCGGTGCGGCGTCCACAGCCGGCGGAAGCCGTCCGGGGTGCCGACGCCGTCGCGGGGCTCCAGGTCCGGCTCTGTCGGCCCGGGGACGTTCATGGCCGCGACTCTAGGCCCTGCCCTCGCCGAGGTCGTGGGTCCACGCTGCCACTTCGCGGAGGAAAGCCTGCGCGACCGGCGTGACGTCGACCAGATGCATCAGCGCGGTGCACGAAGGCTCACCGTCCGCGATCGGGATGAGGACGACACCGGGCTGGCGGTGGTAGTCGAAGATCGTCGAGACGGTCGGGTGGACGATCTGGCCACGAGCGACGGCCGCGAACGCCTCGGCGGTGGTCGTGACGTCGATGCCGACCCGGACGGGCCGCCCGGCGGGCGTGCGTTCGGGGATGACGGCCCGGACCATCTGCTCCGGGAAGCCGATGAGCCGGCACACGGCGTAGTCACCGAGGTCCTCCATGACGGCGTGACCGCGGCGGGCGAGCGGGTGATCGGCCGCGACCGCCATCATGCGGGAGTCGCGGGTGAGCAACGGCCCCTGGACGACCCCCGGAACATCCAGCGGCAGTCGGGCGGCCAGGAGGTCGAGCTCCCGCCGCAGCAACGGACCCAGCGGGTCCTGCAGCGACACGTCCACGACCTCGACCCGGCAACCCGGGTGGCTCCGCTCGAACGACTCCGCGATCTGCGGCAGCCGCGGCCCTCCCGCGGCCGGGCCGACCATCCCGACCCGCACCACACCGCTGCGCTGCGGGTCCGTCGCGGCGGCCATCGCGGCCAGCAGTGCCAGGTAGGCGGGTTCGACGAGCTCACGGACGCGGCGCCCGTGCGTCGAGACCACGACCCGCCTGCTCGACCGGTCGAACAGGCGGCCGCCGAAGCGCCGCTCCAGCATCGCGATCGTCTGGCTGACCCGCGACGAGGTCAGACCCAGCCGCGCCGCCGCCCGGCCGAAGTGCAGCTCGTCGGCGACGGCCAGGAACACCCGCAGATCTCGGAGCTCGATGCCGTCGATCGGTGAGCGCCGCTCATCACTGCGTTGCGGCATCCGCCGTTGATCAGCAGCGTCCACCGACCCGAGCCTAGCCGGGTGACCGACACTCTCGAACCGCGTTCGGCCGGCCTTGCACGGCGCGACCGACTGATCCTCCTCACCCTCTGCGCGGCTCAGTTCATGGTCGCGCTCGACTTCTCCGTCGTCACGGTCGCGCTCACCGCCATCGGGCGGGACCTCGACCTCACCTCCACGGCGGACGTGCAGTGGGTGATGACGGCGTTCGTGCTTCCCGTCGCGGGAACGATGCTGCTGTTCAGCCGGATCGGTGACCGGGTGGGCCGACGCAGGTTGCTCACGATCGGCGCCGCCGTCGTCGCGCTGGCGTCCGTCGTGGCCGGGTTCGCCCCGAACGCGGGCGTGCTGGTGGCGGCTCGCGTCGTGCAGGGGGTCGGCTCGGCGATGATCGGTCCGACCGCGCTGGCCCTGTTGACGACCTCCTTCGCCGAAGGGCCGACGCGGGACCGGGCGCTGGGGATCAACGGAGCGATGCTGTCGCTGGGCTTCGTCGTCGGCACGGTCGGCGGCGGCGTGCTCACCCAGACCCTCGGGTGGCGTTCCACGATGTTCCTGCTGGCCCTCATGTGCGCGCTCGTACTGGTGGGTGCTGCGACCGTCCTGCCGGCCGGGCGCGTCGCGCGGTCCGGGGCACAGCTCGACCTGCCCGGGGCGCTGCTGGTCACCGGCGGGCTCGTGGCGCTCGTCTACGCCATCTCGACGGGAGAGCACGCCGGCTGGACGAGCGCGCCGACGCTGGGGGCGTTCGCGGCCGCGGCGGTCCTGCTGATCGGGTTCGTGGTGGTGGAGGGGCGGCAGCGCGACCCGCTCGTGCCGCTCGGGTTCCTGGCCCGCCGGACGATCGGCGCCGGAGCGGTCGTCGGCTTCGTGACGTTCGGCATGTGCGGCGGCGCCACCGTGCTGCTCAGCCTCTACATGCAGGACGTGCTGGGGTTGACGGCCCTCCAGACGGGGTCGGCCCTGATCGGCGAGGGCGTCGCAGCCGCAGCGGCGGGCGCGCTGGCCGCAGGGGTGATCGCACGTCTCGGCACGACCAGGACCCTCCTCGTCGGGCTGCTCGTCCAGGCGGTGAGCACCGCGGCCATGGTGGCGTTGCCGGATGCGGGGGGCCTGGCACTGGTCGTGGTGACGTCGTCGGTGATGGGGCTCGGCCACGTGCTCGCCGTCGTCGCGTTCATGACGACGATGACCTCCGGCCTCACCGCGGCGGAGCAGGGGCTGGCCGGCGGGCTCGCCCAGACCGCGCAGCAGATCGGCACCGCGGTGGGGGTCGCGGTGCTCGCGACGGTCGCCGCGACGGCCGGCACGTCGCCGCGAGCCGCTGAACTGGTCGGGCTGCACGGCGGTTGGCTGCTCGCCGCCGTCGCGGTCGCCGCCGCTGCGGGGGTGGCCGCGGTGTTCCTGCGCAGTCCGGCAGCCGTTCCGGCCGGAGGCCTGCAGGCCTCCTGAACGGCCTCACGCACCGCTGGGTCAGGCGAGCGCGTCGGCCGTCGGGCTCTCGTTCTTCCGGTCCGCGATCCAGCTCGTCACCAGCTCGACGGCCTCCGCGACCGGCACGCCGTTGCGCTGGCTGCCGTCGCGGAAGCGGAAGCTGACCGCGCCCGCCTCGACGTCGCGCGCTCCGGCCAGCACCATGAACGGCACCTTCGCGAGGGTGTGGGTGCGGATCTTCTTCTGCATGCGGTCGTCGCCGGCGTCGACCTCGATGCGCACGCCCTTGGCCCGCAGCGCGGCCGCGAACTCCTCGACGGCCGGCACCTGCTCGTTCGTCACCGGGATCGCGACGGCCTGGACCGGCGCGAGCCACGCCGGGAACGCCCCCGCGTAGTGCTCGGTGAGCACGCCGAAGAACCGTTCGATCGAGCCGAACAGGGCCCGGTGGATCATGATCGGCTCCTGGCGGGAGCCGTCGGCCGCGGTGTACTCCAGCCCGAACAGGCCCGGTTCCATCAGGTCGACCTGGATGGTGGAGAGCTGCCAGGTGCGCCCGATCGCGTCCTTGGCCTGCACGCTGATCTTGGGCGCGTAGAAGGCTGCACCACCCGGGTCGAGCACCAGTTCCAGGCCGGACGCCTCGGCGGCCTCGCGCAGCGCGTCGGTGGCCTTGTCCCAGTCCTCGTCGCTGCCGATCGACTTCTCCGGGTCGCGGGTGGACAGCTCCAGGTAGAAGTCGTCCATCCCGTAGTCGCGCAGCAGGTCGAGCACGAACGTCAGCAGCGAGCGGATCTCGTCCTGCATCTGCTCGCGGGTGCAGTAGATGTGCGCGTCGTCCTGGGTGAAGCCGCGGGCCCGGGTGAGCCCGTGGATCACGCCGGACTTCTCGTAGCGGTACACCGAGCCGAACTCGAACATCCGCAGCGGCAGCTCGCGGTAGGACCGCCCGCGCGACCGGTAGATCAGGTTGTGCATCGGGCAGTTCATCGGCTTCAGGTAGTAGTCCTGGGCCTGCCGGCGCAGCTCGCCGTCGCTCCCGTACTCGGCGTCGACCTGCATGGGCGGGAACATGCCGTCGGAGTACCACTCGAGGTGCCGCGAGGTCTCGAACAGCTGCGCCTTGGTGATGTGCGGGGTGTTGACGAAGACGTAGCCCGCCTCCTCGTGACGGCGGCGCGCGTAGTCCTCCATCTCCTTGCGGATCACGCCACCCTTGGGGTGGAAGACCGGCAGGCCGGAGCCGATCTCGTCCGGGAAGGAGAACAGGTCCAGCTCCGAGCCGAGCCGGCGGTGGTCGCGCTTCTCCGCCTCGAGCAGCCGGTCGAGGTAGAGGTCGAGCTGCTCGACGGACTCCCACGCGGTGCCGTAGATGCGCTGCAGCATCGGGTTCTTCTCGCTGCCGCGCCAGTACGCCGCCGCGCTGCGCATCAGCTTGAACGCCGGGATGTACTTGGTGGTGGGCACGTGCGGGCCGCGGCACAGGTCCGACCAGACGACCTCGCCGGTGTGGGCGTGGACGTTGTCGTAGGCGGTGAGCTCGCCCTCGCCGACCTCCATCACCTCACCGGTGTCGACCTGCCCCTTCAGGTCGATCAGCTCCAGCTTGTACGGCTCGTCGGCGAGCTCCTTGCGGGCGTCGTCGAGGGAGTCGTAGCGGCGGCGGGAGAACCGCTGGCCGGCCTTGATGATCTTCTTCATGGCCGACTCGAGGGCCTTGAGGTCCTCGGGGGTGAACGGCTTCTCGACGTCGAAGTCGTAGTAGAAGCCGTCGGTGACGGGCGGGCCGATGCCCAGCTTCGCCTGCGGGTGCAGCTGCTGCACTGCCTGCGCGAGCACGTGCGCCGCCGAGTGCCGGATCACGCTGCGGCCCTCGTCGGTGTCGGCGCCGACCGGCTCCACCTCGACGTCGACGTCGGGCGCCCAGGCGAGGTCCTTGAGGTTCCCGTCGGCATCCTTGACGACGACGACGGCGCTCGGGCCGCTGGAGGGGAGACCGGCCTCGCGGACGGCGGCGCCCGCCGTCGTCCCGGCCGGCACCCGGACGCGAGCGGACGCGGGACGGGGTACGGGCGCGGACACGGGAAGCCTCCAGTGGGGATCGAGCGATGTCCTCCGATGCTAGAGGGGAGGTTGCACCGGCCCGAACCGGGTTTGCCCGTCGGTCAGGATCGGCCGGGTCCGGGCGGCGGAAGGGCGGAGGGTGGCGCAGGCCGCCGCTCGGGCTGCTCCTGCTGCGGGCCGGGCGGCGGACCCGGCGGCGCGGCAGGCGGATGGGCCGGCGCAGCCGGGGCCGCGGGCCGGACCGCAGGCATCGACGGGACCGTCGTGTTGCCCGACAGCGGCGGCGCGAGCCCGTCCGCATCGGCGAGACCGGGAACCGGGCCACGGGTGCTGCGCGGCCGTGGCGGCAGCGGATCGTCGAGGATGGCGAGCGCCGGCGTCCGGTCGACCGGGTCCGGCTCCGGGACGGCCCGGGGCGGGGTGCGAGACGGTGCCCGGAGCGCGGGGCGCTCCTCCACGGCGCCGGGCACCCAGGCACCGTCTCGCGGTCTCAGGCTCACCGTGGGACCTGCGGTGAGCGCGGCGGTGGACACCCAGCCGAGGCGGCGGCGCACCCGCCGCAACGCCCGCGGTGGCCCCTCCACCAGCAACGACAGGGCCAGTCGATCGCCGTAGGGGTCCGCGATCCGACGCACGACCAGGTGCTGCCGCGCCCCGCGGTGGACGGTGACCTCCGTGTCGAGCGCGCCCGGATCGACCGGTTCGCCGGCCCCGGCGCCTGGCACCGCACCGCAGGCCAGCCGCATCAGCTCGCCGTGCAGCGCGCCCAGTTCCTCCCGGTCCGCGCTCGTCGGGTGCCCGGTCGCGCCGAGCACCATCCCGCTGTCGATGTCGATCAGCAGGGCGGCACGCACCGCGGGATCGTCCCCGATCGGGCCGAGTACCGCCGTCAGCCCGTCCGCGCGGACGTTGACGGCGTGCCGGTGCCGTGCCATTCGACTCACGTCCCCCGGTGACCGCCGGTCAGCGCTGGCCGCTGGCCGGGAAGAACGGCGCGTTCTCCTGGGCGGGCGGCCGTCCCGGTGCGGGCACCGACATGTAGAACGACTGCTCGATGACCCGCAGGTCCCGGCGCGCCATCGCCAGGTTGGCCTGCGCCCGGCTCAGCACCAGGTAGAGGAACAGCTTCTCGTCGCTGCTGCCGTGGATCGGCCGGATCAGGTGGTACTGGGTGTCCAGGGTGATCAGGATGTCCTCGATGGTCTCGCGCAGGCCCAGCTTCTGCATGACCTCGAGCTTCGTGCGCACGACATCGCTGTTGCCCGGCGCGGCCACATCGAGGTCGAACTCGGGGCTGCCGCCGCGCGAGCCGAGGGTCATGCCGCTGTCGTAGTCGACGAGCGCCACCGCGAACGCACCCTTGATGTTCGCAGCCATGTCCAGGCAATGATCGATGTTGCTCATGTGGGATGAATTCCTCCAGGTTGGTGCGCCGCCGAATTGATCGAGGGCGCCCTCAGATCGAAAAGGGTGAAAAACTCTGCGGAATGGGCCCGACGACAATCATCGGAGTCTGCGCAGCGCGTGCAGGAGGCGGTCGAGCGTGTCGACGTCCGTGTGCCAGCGGCCACCCTCCGGCCGGACGCCGATGGTGCTGGGAGCGGGCGTCGGGAGCGGGCGGCGAGGGGCCGGCAGCGCCACCGGGTGGCGGCGCGGCAACGGGACGCGACCCGCTGCCACCAGGGCCGGGGCGGACTCCGCCCGATCCTGCTTCGGGACCGTCGGGGCCCGCGGACGCGCCGTCGACAGGCCGCGCCGGGCAACGGCGAGGTTGCCCCGGTGTCGATCGACGCGCAGGTAGACCAGCAATGACTCCTCTCCCGACGCGGTCGCGAGCGGGCGCACCAGGTGGTAGCAGGACCTGGTGGTGATGATCAGGTCGTCCATCTCGTCGTCGGCGTTCGACGCCAGGAAAGCTGCCGCACCGGCCCCCCACCCGAGCACGGCGAGTGACGTGTCGGCCTGGGCGCCGGGCTGCACACCGACCTCTTCCAGCACTCTCCCCTGCGCCGCGTCCGCGACGCAGCAGTATTGCGCACCGGTGTCTGCGATCAGATCGCGCAGCAGTTCCCCGAACATCGGGCGGGAGCCTGCCACCACGAATAGTCGCAACCGCGATTAGCCCTTTCAGTGAGCGACACGCCGAGGCGGGAAATGTCGCGGTCGGACCTTCGGCAGAATGACCGTGCGGCCTGATGGACCTGACCTTCGAGCGGGGTCGTGCACCATCCGGCTCAGGCGAGCCGGCGCAACCCGTCGAGCACGCGCTGGAGGGTGCCCAGATCGCTGCTCCACGTCGTGGCCAGGACACCGCCCGGCCGCGCGGCGCCGCCCCCGCGCCGCGGCAAGGGAACGGCGGCCGCGGCGAGATCACCGAGCACCTGGGCGGCCAGCCGGCCGGTCCGACGGGCCATCGGGGCCCCGCTCAGGGACGCCAACGCGGGCTGGCGCTCGCCCGGGAGCGACGGCTCGGGTGCGCGGGGCAGCGGCACGGCGTGCAGCACTCCCCGCCCCGACGCCCGCTGTTGCGGCAGCGCGCCGACCGACGTCGGTCGTGCTGGCGGCGGTGCCGTCGGCGGTGCCGTCGGCCGGAGCCCAGGCGCACCCGGATGGCCGGCGCGCAGCGCCGCGGCGAGCTGCGTGCTGGCCAGCGCGCGTCGCGCGGCCGCCACGTCCCCGCCCGGGCCGAGCCGCAGCGCGACCACCGATCCGTACGGCCCGGGCGCCAGCACGTGCGTCGCGCGTGGGCTCGCGAGCACCAGGTCCACGAACCCGCCGTCCGCCGTCGCCGCGGCGAACGCCGTCGAGGCCAGGCGGGCCATCGCCGCGTCACCTGCGGGATCGGCCGGGATCGGCCGGGCGACGCGCTCGCCGAGCGCCCGGCCCGTGCCCACGTCGATCACGCGGACCGTCTGCGTCCCCCGCACCGCGAGCAGGTCGGCGAGGGAGGCGTCGAGCTCCCTCGGTCCTCCGTCCGGGGTGCCCGTGGCGGAGCCGGCTGGCATCGACACGCGCACCTCCACCCGCCCGGACGGGGCGCCCGGGTCCAGGCAGCATGCCCTCGTGGTGGGGAGCAACGACGGTCCACCCGCACGGCCGACCGTCGCCGTCTTTCCGGCGGTCCCGGTCGGGGCCGATCGCCGTCGCCCCGGGCGGAACGGATCGCCCCAGGGAAGATCCGCCGGCCCGCGCGCGTTGCAGATCGTCGTGGTCCCGCTCTCCGTGCTCGATCTCGTCCCCGTCGGATCCGGCGTGTCCCCCACCGACGCGCTCGCGGCGAGCACTGCGCTCGCCCGCCGCGCCGACGAGCTGGGCTTCACCCGATACTGGGTCGCCGAGCACCACGCGATGCCAGGTATCGCCAGCTCCGCACCCGCCGTGCTCATCGCCCACCTGGCGGGCGCGACCAGCCGCATCCGGGTGGGATCGGGCGGGGTGATGCTGCCCAACCACCAGCCGCTGGTCGTGGCGGAGCAGTTCGGCACCCTCGACGCGCTGCACCCCGACCGCATCGACCTCGGCATCGGCCGGGCACCCGGCACCGACCAGCGCACCGCCCGCGCGCTGCGCCGCGGCACCGCGCCACTGGGCGCCGACGACTTCCCCGACCAACTCATGGAGCTGGTGTCGTACTTTCGCGGCGACGGACCGGTCCTCGCCGTGCCGGCCAAGGGCGCCCGGCCGGCACTGTGGCTGCTGGGCTCCAGCGACTACAGCGCGCAGGTCGCCGGCATGCTCGGGCTGCCGTTCGCGTTCGCCCACCACTTCAGCGCCCAGAACACGCTGCCGGCGCTCGCGCTCTACCGCGAGCGGTTCCGCCCGTCGGCCGTGCTGCAGCAGCCCTACGCGATGATCGCGGCCGCCGTGTTCGCTGCCGACACCGACGCCGAGGCACGCCGGCTGGCCATGCCGTCCGCGGTGCAGTTCCTGCAGCTGCGCAAGGGCAACCCCGGCCTGCTGCCGACCCCGGAGGAGGCCGCCGCCCATCCCCTCTCGGAGCTCGACGAGGCGTTCATCGCCGACCGGATGGAGCAGCAGATCATCGGCTCCCCCGACACCGTCCGGGACGGCGTTCGCGAGCTGCTGGACCGCACTGCAGCCGACGAGCTGATGATCGTCACCGCCATGCACGGCGCGGCCGACCGGATCCGCTCGTACGAGATCGTCCACGACGCGCTGGTCGGCACACCGGTCTGACCGCTTGAATGGCGGCATGGCCACCCCGTACGACGCGTTCCGAGCCGCCGTCGAGGCGAAGGACATCGACGCGGCCGTCGCGCTGTTCCGCGCCGACGCCGTGTTCAACTCGCCCGTCGTGCACAAGCCCTACCAGGGCGTTCCTGCGCTGCACGCGATCCTGTCGGCGGTCGTGCAGGTGTTCGAGGACTTCCGCTACACGGCGGAGTACGCATCCGACGACGGGCACGTGCTGCTCTTCGAGGCGCAGATCGGTGATCGCGAGCTGCAGGGCGTCGACGTCCTGCGCGCCGAGGGCGGCGAGCTCACCGAGCTGACCGTGATGATCCGCCCGTACTCCGCGGCGACGGCGCTCCGCGAACGCATGGCCGCTCTCCTCGCCTGACCGGCGCCTCCCGCTCACTGCTCCATTCGGCGGAGAGCAACTCACGCACCGTCGCCATACCGCATGCGCTGGTCGGCGTCACGGCAGACGCGCACGACCTTCGGGTGATCTCCCGTGTCGTTCCACATCGCCGTCGCCAGGCTGCACGTTGGGGGTCGCAGGACCGGGGAGGGGCAATCCGGTCCCGGTCGGTGGACGAGCGGAGGTGGCGGATGACGCGGGCCCACGACGCGCGCCCCCGGCGCGTCCCGACCCAGGCCGGGTCGCCCGCGGACTACCCGACCCACCCGAGCCTGCCTGCCATCCCTCGTGTCGTGCCCGGACAACAGCGTCCGCGCGCACGGCAGGCAGGCTCCTCCACCGACCAGCACCCTGCTCCGCTGCCGGGCCCGCAGATCCCGCGATTTCCGCGGATCCCGGCGGAACAGGCGCCCACGCGGCCGCGACCCCCCGAACGCGGCCGCCCGTCCGCCGCCGGCCCGGACACCACCCGGGCCGGCGGCCGACCTCTCGCAGGTCCGCCCGCGAGCACCGAGCGCGGCACCCGCCGGCACGCCGCGGCGGCAGGCGGCCCGGGCTGGTGGCGTCCCCCACCCCGTACGGGCCCCGTGCCCGCCGCCGAGGTGGAGCCCCGCCATCGCGCCGGTGCGCGCGCGGAGCACGACCCGGCGCCGAACGGGCGCCGACCGGCGGCCTGGGCGGCGCTCGAGCGACCGCCGTCGTCCGAGCGCCCCTCCCGAGCCGACCGGCAGCCGCGCACGCCGCGGGAGCTCCGCCGGTTCGTGATCAAGCTCGTGCTGTGGTCGCTCCTGGGCGTCCTCGCCGCCCCGGTGCTGGCGTTCGGGGCGGGCTACCTGTTCTTCCCGGTCCCCAACCCCGACGACGCCGTCAACAACCAGGTGGCGCTGGTGTCGTTCGCGGACGGCACCCAGCTGACCCGGCTGGTGCCGGAGGCCGGCAACCGCACCAAGGTCGGCATCGACGCGGTGCCGGTGCACGTGCGGGAGGCGGTGCTCGCCGCCGAGGACCGCACCTTCTACTCCAACCCCGGCTTCGACCTGGCCGGGATCGTGCGGGCGGCCTGGAACCAGCTGCGCGGCGGCGTCGGCGGCGGCTCGACGATCACGCAGCAGTTCGTCAAGAACGCGCTGGTCGGCGACGAGCAGACGCTGTGGCGCAAGTACAAGGAGCTCGTCCTCAGCGTCAAGATCTCGCAGGAGCGCACGAAGGACGAGATCCTCGGTGACTACCTGAACGCGATCTACTTCGGGCGCGGCGCGTACGGCATCCAGTCCGCCAGCCAGGCCTACTTCGGCAAGGACGTCGGGCAGGTCAGCTCCGAGGAGGGGGCGCTGCTGGCGGGGCTCATCCAGTCCCCGTCGCGGTGGGACCCGGCGATCAACCCGGACCGTGCGGTGCAGCGCTGGAACTTCGTGCTGGACGGGATGGTGGCCCAGGGCTGGCTCGACCCGGCGAAGCGGGCCGCCGCCCAGTTCCCCGCCACGATCCCGCGCTCGACGGCCACGGGCGGCGGCGTCCCGTCCGACAGCAGCGGCCACATCATCACCGCGGTCACCCGCGAGCTCGCCGACCTCGGCATCACCGATCAGGACCTCGCGCAGGGCGGGCTGCGGATCACCACGACGATCGACCCGGTCCGGCAGCAGCAGGCGGTGGACGCCGCGCACTCCGCGCTGCGCGGGCAGCCCGATGACCTGCGCAGCGCCGTGGTCGCGATCGACCCGAACACGGGCGCGATCCTCGCCTACTACGGCGGCGACAACGGACACGGCCTCGACTACGCCCGCACGCAGCGTCTCGCCGGGTCGACGTTCAAGCCGTTCGTCGTGCTCGCCGGGCTGCTGCGCGACCCGCCCGTCGGGCTCGGCGAGACCTTCGACGGCGCACCGCGGCGCGGCCTGCGCAACGCGGCGGGGGCGGACTGCGCGCGCTGCGACCTCAAGGAGGCGATGACGGTCTCCAACAACGTCGTGTTCGCCTCTCTCGCCCGCAAGGTCGGACCCGCCGCCGTCGCCGACGCGGCCCGCGCCGCCGGCGTCACCGCGCCGTTGACCGACCCGGACGGCGGGATCGCGCTCGGCAACAAGGAGGTCTCGACCATCGACCTCGCCTCGGCCTACGCCACGATCGCCGCGGGCGGGGTGTGGCACCCTCCGCACCTGGTGGCGAGGGTGACCCGCGCCGACGACACCGTCCTCTACCAGGCATCGCCGCAGGGTGAGCAGCGCTTCCCGGAGCGGGTCGCGCGCAACGTCACCGAGGCGATGCTCGACGTCGCGTCCGCCGACGGACTGGCGCTGCCCGACGGCCGCCCCGTCGCGGCCAAGACCGGGACGGTCGAATCCCGGGTGGAGGGCCAGAACAACGACGCGTGGATGGCCGGGTTCACCCCCACCGTCTCGACGTCGGTGTGGATGGGCACCGACATGAACTCGCCCATCCGCACGTCCGCCGGGACCCCCGTCGAGGGCAAGAGCCTGCCGGGCGAGGTGTGGCAGGAGTTCATGGCCGATGCGCACGACGACGCCCCGGTCGCGCAGTTCACGCCGTTCCGGCCGATCGGCGAGCCGCCGCGCAGCCGCGCCACCGCCCCGCCCACCGCCCCGCCCACCGCAGCGCCGGCCACCCCGACGGGAACCGCGCAGGCAACACCGTCGGGAGCACCCGCGGGAGCACCGCCCACCGGCGCGGAAGCGACCTCCGCGCCGGCGGAGCCGTCCGCCGATGCTGCCCGGCCGAGCCCGACGGCGAGCAGCGAGCCGTCCCGCACCGCCCGTCCCACCCCGCCGCCGCAGCACGACCCGGACGAGGACGGCGCGGAGCCCGTCGGCTGACCGGACCCCCGGGGACCGTCCGGACCTGTGGTCCGACGGTCCCCGCGGGCTACGGTGAACGCATGCGGCGCGCCGGACGACAGCCCACAGGCCCGTGACCGACGCGGCCGCGGACACGTTCGAGGTGGTCGCCTGGCCCGCCGAGCGGCGCCTCGTGCTCTACGTGCCCGCGATCGAGGCGGCCACGACCGTCACCTCGATGACCGAGGCACCCGACGCGGCCCGCTCCCTCATCGCGGATCTCACGGGACTCCCGGCGGAGTCGATCTCGTGCGACATCCACCTGCGCCGCTCCCCCGGGATGCTGGGTGGCTCGACGCCGCTGGCCTGATCCAGACTGGGCGCCATGGGCACCTCCCCGGCCGCGCAGGTCGCGAGCCGCATGGCCGATGCCGCTGCCGCCTGGCTCGACGGGCTCGACGAGGCACAGCGGGCGCTCGCCTGCTGGGCGCCGCCGAGCCCTGACCCGGCAGCCGACGCGGAACGCAGGCGGTGGTTCTACACGCCGACCGACCACGGCGGGCTCACCTTCCACCAGCAGCGACCCGCCCAGCAGCAGGCGGCGATGGCGCTGGTGGCGACGGGTTTGTCGCACGCCGGGTTCGTCACCGTCTCGACGATCATCGGCCTGGAGAACGTGCTCGACCACGCCGACGGGTTCACCGTGCGGTTCGACCGTGAGCGCGGCCGTGACCCCGGCATGTACTACCTGCGCGTGTTCGGCGAGCCCGGCGGCGGGCAGCCGTGGGGCTGGCGGTTCGGCGGCCACCACGTGTCGATGTCGAACCTCGTCGTCGACGGGGAGCTGGTCTCGACCACCCCGTCGTTCCTGGGCGCCGACCCGGCGACCGCGCCACTGCTCGGCTCCCGATTGCGTCCGCTCGCGGCGACCGAGGACCTCGCGCGCGAGCTGGTGCGGTCACTCCCCCGCGATCTCGCCGAGGTCGCCGTGCTGCTGCCGCGCGCGCCGTCGGACCTGGTGGGCGGCAACCGCACCACCCTCGCCGACGGCGACGAGGTCCCGTCCCTCAAGGACGTGTGGCGCGGCCCGTTCCGCGACGTGCAGCAGTGGGCCGGGCTCGTCCGCGCGAGCGACGCGATCGACGCCGCCAGCGCGCTCTCCGTCGACGACCGCCGCCGCATCGCCTACACCAGCACCCCGAAAGGGCTGCCGGCCTCAGCGATGGACACCGGCCAGCGCGAGCTGCTGCGCGCGGTGCTCGCCACCTACCTGGGACGGGTGCCCGAGGAGGTGTCCTCGCTGGACCGCTACCGCAGCGACACCGCCCTCGACGCCGTGCACCTGGCGTGGGCCGGCTCGACCGAGCCCGGCGCGCCGCACTACTACCGGCTGCAGGGCCCGCGGCTGCTCGTCGAGTGGGACAACACGCAGCGGTCGGCCACCACGCGCACGCGGCCTGGCGCGACCCCGGGCACGACTTCGGTGTCGACGCGCTGGCCGCGCACCGCTCCGCGCACCACGCGTGAGCCCCGCCGCGGGTCAGCGCGGGATCGTCGCGAGCACGTCCGGCCCCACGACGAGGTCGGCGCGCGCCCGGGTGGCCTCGACGAGCGCCGCGTTCGGTTCGTCGACGGCCGCCACCCAGGCCGCCGCAACCTCCGGCGGCTTGCCGAACGCGACGTGCCGGGCGGTCAGCCGGTGCAGCCGCAGCTCGGGGTCGGGCGCGCAGAACCACACCTCGTCCAGCAGCGCTGCGACCTCGGGCCAGCGGCCGCGCTGCAGCAGCAGGTAGTTGCCCTCCGTGACGACGAGCCGGACGCCGCGCGGCACCGCGATCGCGCCGGCGATGGGTTGCTCCAGGTCGCGCTCGAACGCCGGCGCGTAGACGACGTCCTCCGCGGCCGCCCGCAAGCGGCGCAGGAGGGCGATGTAGCCGCCGACGTCGAACGTGTCCTCCGCGCCCTTGGCGTCGCGGCGACCGAGCGCGTCGAGCGCCACGTCGGCGAGGTGGAAGCCGTCCATCGGGACGTGCACGGCGCCGTCGACGGCGGCGGCCAGTGCCGCTGCCAGTGTGGTCTTGCCCGCGCCGGGGCTGCCCGTGATGCCCAGCACCGCGGTGGGCCCGCCGCGCGCCGCCAGCGCGGTCGCCCTGGCGACCAGGTCGGCGAATCCAGCTGCATGATCCACCGCCGGATCGTAGGGCTGCCATGCTGAGCGCGTGGACCGGCCCGAGTACGTCAGCGGCCGGCCGCACCGCGCCCTCGCCGGGCTGGTGCTCGACTACGGCGGCTACGTCGAGGTGAGCCCGCACCCGATCCGCCGCCGGCAGGCCCCGACCGGCGCGCTCACGCTGATCGTCTCCTTCGGGCCGCCGCTGCGGCTGCACGGGCCGGCCGGCCCCAGCGTGCCGGGCTCGTTCCTCGCCGGCATGCACGACGCCGCCGTCGTGACGGAGTACGTCGGGTTGCAGCGAGGGGTGCAGGTCAACCTGACCCCGCTGGGCGGGTACGTGCTGCTCGGCGTGGCCATGGACGCGCTCACCAACCGCTCGACCAGCCTCGACGAGCTGTCCGTGCCCGCACTGGCCGCTCTTCCCGAGCAGCTCGCCGACGCGCCGGACTGGCCGGCCCGGTTCGCCCGCGTCGACACCGTGCTGGTGCGCCTGCTCGCGTGCGCCCGCCGGCTGCCCGATCCCGAGGTGCGGTGGGCGTGGCAGCAGCTGCGCCGCACCGGTGGCGCCGCCGGCGTCGCGGAGCTGGCCGCCGGCACGGGATGGAGCCGGCGGCACCTGCTCACGCGGTTCCGCACCCAGGTGGGGCTCACGCCGAAGACGGCGGCGCGGGTGCTGCGGTTCGAGCGCGCGGCACGGCTGCTGGTGCCCGTGCTCGCGGACGGCGGGCCCGGCGCCGGCACCGCACGGTCGATCTCCGACGTGGCCGCAGGCTGCGGTTACGCCGACCACGCCCACCTGACGCGCGAGTTCCGCGCGCTGGCCGGGGTCACCCCGTCGACGTACGTCGCCGAGTGGCGGGCGGCTGTTCCCATTCGTTCAAGCCAGGACGACGAGGCCGCCCTACCGTCGCAGCCATGAGCATCCATCCGACCCTGCGCTACGACGACGCGAAGGCGGCGATCGGCTTCCTGGTCTCGGCGCTGGGCTTCACCGAGAAGCACGTGTCGATCGCGGACGACGGCTCCGTCGGACACGCGGAGCTCGCCTGGGGAGCCGACGGCGACGAGGGCGTCGTCATGCTCGGCACCCGCACCGCCGACCGGCGGTTCGACACCGGTCGGGCAGTGGTGTACCTCGCCGTCGCCCCCGGCACAGCGGTCGATCCGCTGTACGACCGCGCGGTCGCGGCCGGTGCGACGGTCATGCACGAGCTGGTCGACCAGCCCTACGGATCGCGCGAGTTCGCCGTCGCCGATCCCGAGGGGAACGTGTGGTGCGTCGGCACCTACCGCCCGTCATGACCGCGGCCGTCGCCGACCGGGCCCGGGTCGTCCGGATGCTGTGGGGGTTCTTCCCCGCGCAGGTGCTGCGCACCGCCGCCGAGCTGCGCCTCCCCGAGCTGCTGGACGAGCCGCGCACCGCCGCCGAGCTCGCCGCCCGTGCCGGCACCCGGCCCGACACGACGCACCGGCTGCTCACGGCCATGGTCGGGCTCGGGCTGGCCACCCGCGACGCCGACGGCCGCTTCGCCCTGAGCCCCGACGGTGAGCTGCTGCGGCCGGGCGCACCGGGCGGGATCGGTGGGCTGGCCCAGCTCTTCTGCGGCGACGGTCCGTGGCGGGCCTGGGGCGAGCTGCCCACCAGCATCCGCGACGGGGAGCCCGCGCTCGCACGGATCACCGGTGCCGCGACGTACGAGGCGATGGCCGGCGACCCGGCGACGCTCGCCGTGTTCGTCGCAGCCATGACCGAGGGCACGCGCATGATCGCGGCCGACGTCGTCGCGCGCTGCGACCTGGCCGGCGTCCACCGGCTCGTCGACGTCGGCGGGGCCGAGGGCACGCTGCTCGCGGCGTTCCTGGCTGAGCACCCGCACCTGCAGGGCGTGCTGTTCGACCTCCCGCGCGGTGTCGGCGGCGCGGCCGAGGCCCTGCCCAGCGGTACCGAGATCGTGACCGGCGACATGTTCGTCGAGGTGCCGCGGGGTGACGCGCACGTGGTGAAGAGCGTCCTGCACAACTGGGACGACGAGCGCGCGGTCGCCGTGCTCTCGTCGGTGCGCGCCGCGATGCCCGAGCACGGCCGGCTGTTCGTGGTGGAGCCGACGCTGCCCGAGGACCCGGCCGAGCTGCCCGCCGCGTTCAGCACCCTGATGAGCGACCTGAACATGCTCGTCTGCACCGGCGGCCGGGAACGGACCGCGGCGGAGTTCGCCCGCCTGTTCGACGCGGCCGGGCTGGTCCTCACCGACCAGCGGCCGCTCCCGCCGCCGAGCGCCTACGCCGTGCTGCGGGCGGTCCCGGCGTGACCGGCGATCCGCTCCCCCGGCTGCGCGAGCTGTGCCTCGCGCTGCCGGAGGCGACGGAGAGGCTCAGCCACGGCTCGCCGACGTGGTTCGTGAAGAAGGTCTTCGTCACCTACGCCGACCACCACCACGACGACCCGCGCACCGCGTTCTGGTGCGCGGCGCCGCCGGGCGCCCAGGAGGCGCTGGTCGCGGCCCGTCCGGAGGCGTACTTCCGTCCGCCGTACGTCGGCCACCGCGGCTGGCTGGGCGTGAACCTCGACGCGCTCGGCACCGGTGAGCTGGACTGGGACGAGATCGACGAGATCGTCACCGACGCCTACCGGCAGGTCGCCCCGAAGCGGCTGTGCGCGCTGCTCGACACCCGGGACTGACCGCCCGGCCCGGCTAGGGTGGCGCTCGTGCCCACCGAGCTGCCGACCGTCGCCGTCCCCGGCGGGCGGGTGGAGTACGCGGACCTGCCCGGCCGCCCCGACCGTCCGCCGCTGCTGTTCCTGCACGAAGGCCTCGGCTCGGTCGGGCTGTGGCGCGGGTTCCACGACGACGTCGCCGCAGCGACCGGCCGGCGCACGGTCGCGTACTCGCGCCTCGGCCACGGGTGGTCCGACCTCCCACCGGCCAAGCGCACTCCTGCGTTCATGCACGAGGAGGCGCACGCCGTCGTGCCCGCCCTGTGCGCCGCCCTGGGCCTCGACAGGCCCGTGCTCGTGGGCCACAGCGACGGCGCCTCGATCGCCCTCCTGCACGCCGCAGCCGCCGAGGTGTCGGCGCTCGTCGTCATCGCCCCACACGTGTTCGTCGAGGACATCGGACTGGCCGGCATCATCGCCGCCCGCCGCGAGTTCGACGACGGCGACCTGCGCGCCCGGATGGCCCGCCACCACCGCGACCCGGAGGTCACCTTCCGCAACTGGAACGACGTCTGGCTCGACCCGGCCTTCCGCGACTGGGACCTCCGCCCCGACATCGCCACGATCACCTGCCCGGTCCTCGCCGTGCAGGGCACCGTCGACCGGTACGGCACCGTCGCCCACGTCGAGGCCGTCCGCGACACCGTCCGCAGCGACGACGTGCAACTGCTGGTGCTCGACGGCGGCCACTCCCCGCACCTGGAGCACCGCGACCGCGTGCGCGACGCGATCGTCGCCCGGCTCGACGGGGAGTAGCGGAACATTCGTACAAGACCGGTGTCCGCACCGCGGGTCAGGGTGACGCCATGCGAACCTACGATCCGGTCGCCATCGCCGGAGAGCTCTCGTCGTTCGAGTTCGTGGACGAGCTCGCGGCGTTCAACGAGATCCTGACAGTCGACGACCGCCACCGGCTCACCCTGTCGGCCGGGCAGTTCACGATCGTGCCGAAGGGTCGCTGGCACCGGCACGTCGACGCTCGTGACGTCGTCGAGCTGTTCCACACGCCCGGCGCCACCGTGAACTCCGACGCCGACGATCCCCGGGGCGCCGAGGCCGCGCCACTCGAGAGGAGCAGGTGACGTGGACCTCCAGGGAGCGAGAGTGCTGCTGACCGGGGCCTCGGGAGGGATCGGCCGAACCCTGGCGCGGGCTATGGCCGGACGCGGCGGCGACATGATCCTCACTGCGCGTCGCGCCGACCTGCTCGAGCCACTGGCCGCCGAGGTGGGCGGGCGGGCCGTCCCGGCCGACCTCATCGATCCCGACTCGATCGCCGATCTCCTGGCTCGGGTGGGCGAGTTCGACGTGCTCGTGGCCAACGCCGCGCTGCCCGCGACCGGCCTGCTGACCGACTACTCGATCGACCAGATCGACCGGGCGCTCGACGTCAACCTCCGCGCCCCCGTCGTGATGGCCAAGCTCGCCGCCGAGCAGATGGTCGCCCGAGGTCGCGGGCACCTGGTCTTCATCTCCTCGCTGTCGGGCAAGACCGCCTCGGCGCAGGCGTCGCTCTACAACGCCACCAAGTTCGGGTTGCGCGGCTTCGCGCTGGCCCTGCGCGAGGACCTGCGCCCGCACGGCGTCGGCGTCTCGTCGATCTTCCCCGGCTACATCAGCGATGCGGGGATGTTCGCCGACTCCGGCGCGATCCTGCCGCGCGGTGTCGGCACCCGATCGCCGCAGGACGTCGCCGACGCGACGATCCGGACGATCGAGAACGACGTCGCGGAGGTCGACGTGGCCCCGCTGGGCCTCCGGCTGGTCGCCCGGCTCGGCGGGGTCGCTCCCGGCCTGTCCGCCGCGATCCAGCGCCGCACCGGCGGCGACCGGGTCACCGCCCAGCTCGCCGAAGGACAGCGCTACAAGCGATGACGGATCCGCAGCAGTACGAGCAGTTCAGGGCGGCGCTGCTCGCCCGCCACGAGCACCCCGTCACCGCCCGGATCGCGACGCTGGGCGACGTCGCGATGCTCGCGGGACTCGGCATGATCCCCGTCCGCCGGCTCCGCGCCACCGCGTTCCTCGTGGTGGGGTTCGGGCTCGCGCTGGCCAACGTCGCGCACCTGTTCCAGCCCGGGACGCTGCTCCCGGAGAACAAGGCGATCATGGAGCATCCCCTCTGGGCGGCCAGGGCCGAGGCGCACCGGGTGCGACTCGCGTTCGCCCGCCGCACGCACCTCGGCTGAAAGGGCAACGCAGTTGTCGACCGCGCAGCAGCACCCGCCGCTCGTGCACACCGTGCGCATCCGTCCGGCGGACACCGACCACCAGGGAATCGTGCACGCCTCGAAGTACGCCGCGTTCTTCGAGGCGGCGTTCATCGAGGCACTCCGCGAGATCGCCGGCTCCCTCGAGGCGCTCGGGCGCCACGGTGTGGACCTGGTCATGGCCGAGATCACCATCCGCTACCGGTCGCCCGCCCGGTTCGACGACCTGCTCGACGTCGCGGTCCTGCTCCGGCACATCGGCACCACGTCGCTGGTCATCGACTACCGCGGCACGGTGAACGGCAGGGACGTGGTGCTCGCGTCGGCCCGCTACGTCGCGTTCACGTCGGGTCTCACGAAGACGGCCATCCCCGGGCCGCTCCGGGCGACGCTCGAACGCATCCCCCGCGCGCCCGACGACGTGCAGCAGGCGGTCAGCTCCCCGCCCACCCGGTCCACGCTGCCGGGATGATCGTCAGCACGGCGGCGAACGCGGCGTTCGCGTACTGCGGGTACCGGTCCCGCAGAGCGGCGACGGCGTCCGCGGGCCCGTCCTCGTGCACGGTGGCGACCCCGTCGACGCGCACCCACCACAGCTGCGACCAGTCCTCGGTGTAGCCGTCCGCGAGCAGGGCCACCCGCGGATCGCGGTCGACGTCGGCGAGGCGGGCGAGCCGTCGTCCCGACTTCGGCTTCACGTCGTCGATGCCGATGCAGATCTGCTCGGCGACCAGCGCGAACGTCACGGGGACGAGTCGCGGGGCACCGTCGGCGCGCAGGGTGGCCAGTCGCGCCACCCGCGCCGCGGCGAAGCGCGCACGTGCAGCGGCCGGATCGAGGCGGGGCACCCTACGCGGGAACCTCCACCGTGACGGCGAGGAGTCGGGCCTCCCGCGCCGCCCGGCGCGCGTGCTCGGCGAAGTCGGGGGCGGTGCACAGGAACAGGGTGCGGCCGTCCTCCCCACCGAGTGCGAGGGCGTACACCCCGGTTCCGACGTCGACGGTGTCGACGATCTCCCCGCCCCGCACGCGGGCGGCGCGCTGCCCGAGCGCGTCCGCGATCCACACGCCGCCCTCGGAGTCGACCGCCGAACCGTCCGGCCCCACCCTCGTCTGGCCGAGCACCGTGCCGAGGTCGTCGCCCGTGGGCAGGTCGCCGAACACGGCGAAGTCGCGCCGCGCGCCGAGCGAGCCGTCCGGCGCGACGTCGAACTCGCTGATGCGGTTGCCCAGCGTCTCGTTCACGACGAGGGTGTCGCCGATCTTCACCATCCCGTTGGGGAACCAGAGGTCCTCCGCCACGACGGCCACCGTCCCGTCGGGGTCGACGCGGACCAGGTCGGCGGTGCGCGGCTCCCCGCCGCCCATCAGGTCGAACCCGAAGTTGCCGGCGTACGCCCGACCCTGGTCGTCGACGAGCATGTCGTTGAGCAGACCACCGCAGTGCGCAGAGAGGTCGGCGTGCTCGACGAGCGATCCGTCCGACTCGCGCCGCAGGATCCGCTGGTCGCGCATCGAGACGACGAGCAACCGCCCGTCGGGCAGCCAGCCCAGCCCGGACGGCTGCGCGGGCACCTCCGCCTCGACGCGGACGTCGGAGCCGTCGGAGCGGGCCGAGACGACCTGGTTCGTGTAGAAGTCGGACACCCAGATGCGGCCGTCGTGCCAGCGCGGCCCCTCCAGGAACGAGTAGCCCTCGAGCACGACGACGGGTTCGGAAGACATGCGGTGACAATAGCGTTGAGCCGGGCAGTTAGTTGCACGCTCAACTTGGAGGTCGCCATGCCTGCCGTCACCGTTCCCGACATCACGGTGCTGCCCCGCGTGCCCGAGCCCGGCGAGGCCGCGGTGGAGCGCACCGTCCGCTCGGTGACGACCGCGCCGACCGGGTTCGAGGGAGAGGGCTTCCCGGTCCGCCGCGCGTTCGCCGGCATCGACCTGCGCGATCTCGACCCGTTCCTGATGATGGACCAGATGGGCGAGGTCGAGTACGCGCCCGGCGAACCCAAGGGCACCTCGTGGCACCCGCACCGCGGCTTCGAGACCGTCACCTACATCATCGACGGCACGTTCGAGCACCAGGACAGCCACGGCGGCGGTGGCACGATCACCAACGGCGACACCCAGTGGATGACCGCGGGCGGTGGCCTGCTGCACATCGAGCGGCCGCCGGAGACCCTCGTCGCGAGCGGTGGCCTGTTCCACGGGCTGCAGCTGTGGGTGAACCTGCCGAAGGCGCACAAGTGGCTCGAGCCCAAGTACCAGGACCTGCGCGCCGGCGAGTCCGCGCTGCTCACCACGCACGACGGCGGCGCGCTGCTGCGGGTGATCGCCGGCGAGCTGGCCGGGCACACGGGTCCCGGCTCCACCTTCACGCCCATGTCGATGATCCACGCGACCATCGCTCCCGGAGCCACCCTGCGACTGCCCTGGCGGCGCGACTTCAACGCGCTCGTCTACGTCCTCTCCGGGCGCGGCACCGCCGGCGCGGAACGCAGCCCCGTCCGCACCGGCCAGGCCGTCCTGTACGGGCGCGGCGACACGATCACCGTCGCCGCGGACCCGACGCAGGAGTCGCGGCTGTCCGGCATGGACGTGGTCATCCTCGGCGGGGCGCCGATCCGCGAACCGATCGCCTGGGCCGGCCCGTTCGTCATGAACACGAAGGCCGAGGTGATGCAGGCGTTCGAGGACTACCAGAAGGGCAAGCTCGGGGTCGTGCCCGCCACCTACGTGCCGCACGGATCCGCAGGAGGGAACGCCTGATGTCCAGCACATCGGAGACCACCGTCGCCGACGCGCCAGACCGCCACCGGTTCGAGATCACCGTCGACGGCGAGCTCGCCGGGTTCGCCGAGTACCGGCTCCGCGACGACCACATCACGTTCGTGCACACCGAGATCGACGACGCGTTCGCCGGGAAGGGCCTGGCCGGGGTGCTGGTCCGGGCCGCGCTCGACGACGTGCGGGGCCGCGGCCTGCGCGTGGTGGCGGTGTGCCCGTACGTGAAGGCGTGGATCGAGAAGCACCCGGACTATGCGGATCTCACTCGATCTTGACCTCGACTCGGGTCGAGGTCCCAGGCTTGCCCCATGAGAGCGATCATGGCCGCGCGCACGGGTTCCCCCGACGTACTCGAGCTGGTCGAACTGCCGACGCCGGCGCCGGGTCCGGGCGAGCTCCGCATCGCCGTCGACGTGGTGAACGTGACGTGGATGGACACGGCGATCCGGGCGGGCAACGGCCCCACTGTGTTCGCGGTGGCGCCGCCGTACGTGCCGGGGAGCGGGATAGCGGGCACGGTCGAGGCGCTCGGCACCGACGTCGACCCCGCCTGGCTCGGTGCGCGGGTGCTCGCCAGGGCCGGCACCGGGTACGGCGGTGGCTACGCGGACACCGTCGTCACACCGGCGGCGGGCGTGTACCGGGTGCCGGAGGGGCTCGACCTGCGCAGCGCCCTCGCCGTGATGGACGACGGCAGCACGGCACTGGCACTCCTCGAAGCGACGCCGGTCCGCGCCGGCGAGCGCGTGCTGGTCGTGCCAGGGGTGGGCGGCCTCGGGAACCTGCTCGTGCAGCTCCTCCTGCGCGCGGGAGCGGACGTCGTCGCCGGGGTCCGTGGCGCGGCGAAGGTGGCGACCGCACGCCGGCTCGGCGCGGGGGCGGTGGACTACTCCCACCCGGAGTGGCCCGATCAGGTACGAGCGCTCAACGCGGGCCACGGACTGGACGTGGTGTTCGACGGCATCGGCGGGTCGGTCGGCGCGACCGCCGCGGAGCTCCTCGTGGACGGGGGGCGGTTCTCCGGGTACGGCATGAGCAGCGGCGCGGAGGCCGAGATCGCCGCCGACCGGCCACTGAGCGTCGTCGGCATGTCCCAGCTGCCCGGGTTCTGGGCCGACACCGACCGGCGGGTGCGGCACGTGCTGGACGAGGCCGCCGCCGGCCGCTTGGCCCCGATCATCGGCCGGACCTACCCGTTGGCCGACGCAGCCGCCGCGCACGCGGACATCGAGGCCCGGCAGTTCGTCGGGAAGAGCCTGCTGCTGGTCTGAAGGCCGCCGCCGCGCGCAGCGTTGTCGGTGCCCGTCCGTAGCCTGGGCACGTGCTCGCCGTCCATGCCCTGTGGTCCCCCGGCCGGGGGCTGCTGCTGTGGGCCGAGGACGGCGAGCGGCCGGCCACCACGTCGAGCAGGGCGCTGCGCACGGCGCGGCCGCACCCGTTCGCCGTTCCGTCGGCCGAGCTGACGGCGCTGCACCCGGGCAAACCCACGTCGGTCACGTTGCTGCTGCCGTCGCGGCAGTCCGGGCCGCTGGCGTCGCCGGAGCTCGTGCGGTCCCGCCCGGAGGCGGCCCGGTTGCGCACCCCGCCCGAGCTGCGGCCGTGGTCGGTGCCCGCGCTGGTCGTCGACCCTGCCGAGCTGGGCGATCCGGTGGAGAGCGTCCGCTACGGGGCCACCGTCGCGCACCTGCGGGCCGTGGCCGAGCTGGCTGCGGACCTGGCGGCGCGCGGCCGGGTGCTGCCCACGGTCGACACCACCGGCGGCACGCCGGTGGCCCGATGGCGGCCGGTGGTCCAGGGCGTCGACGCCGTCGCGTTCGCGGCGCTGGTCGATGCGCTGCCGCCGGCCGGACGGGCCGAGCACACGGCCCGACCCGGTCGGCCGTTCACCGGCACCGATCCGCACGCCCTCCTCGTCGACGCGCTCGGGGTGATGGTCGACGGCCAGGTGCGCGACCGGCTGGCCCGCGCCGATCCGCCGCTGGAGCTGGCGCCGCCCGGCGACGGCCCGGTGCACGCGTGGCTCGCCGCCCTGCAGCACGTCGACCCCCGGTTGGAGCTGCCGCGCAGCGATCTCGCCGCGCTCGTCGAGGCCGTGTCCGGGTGGGACGCGGTCGGCGACGCCGAGCCGGTCGAGGGCCGGTTGTGCGTGCGGCTGGCCGAGGTGCCGACGCTGCACGATCCGCTCGATCCCGCGCCCGACCACGACGACCAGACCGGCGACGGCACGCGCTGGCAGCTGCAGTTCCTGCTGCAGTCCGCGGCCGACCCGAGCCTGCTGGTGCCGGCCGAGCAGGTGTGGACCGGCCAGGCCGACCGCCTGCTGGCCGGCCCCCAGGAGCTGCTGCTCGCCGAGCTCGGCCGGGCGGCCGTCGTGGTGCCGTGGCTCGCGCCGGCACTGCGCAAGCCCCGTCCCGGCACGCACGACCTCGCCGTCGAAGAGGCGCACGAGTTCCTCACCGCGTCGGCGGCGCTGCTGGTGGAGGCGGGGTTCGCCGTCCAGCTGCCGGCGAGCTGGGACGGCGGGCGGCGGCTCGGGCTGCGGCTGTCCGCGCGCAGCACCCCCACCGAACGCGTGGTCACCCGCGGCGGGTTGGGCCGGGAGGAGCTGGCGGCGTTCCGCTGGTCGCTCGCCGTCGGCGACGAGGAGCTGGGCGCCGACGAGCTCGCCGAGCTGGTGGCGGCGAAGGCGCCGCTGGTGCGGCTGCGGGGCAAGTGGGTGGCCGTCGACCCCGACCGGCTGCGCGCGGGCCTGGAGTTCCTGCGCCGCGAGGCCGACCGGCCCAAGGCGGCGATGCCCACCGCGGGCGAGCTGCTCGCGCTCGCGCACCGCCTGCCCGAGGAGTGGACGGCGGGCGGCGAGGTCCCGCTGCCCGTCACCGACATCCGCGCCGACGGCTGGATCGGCGACGTGCTCGCCGGGCGCGCGGAGCAGGCGGTCACGCCGGTCGAGCCGCCGCCCTCGTTCCTGGCGACGCTGCGGCCCTACCAGCAGCGCGGGGTCGCGTGGCTGGCCTTCCTGTCGTCGTTGGGGCTGGGGGCGTGCCTGGCCGACGACATGGGGCTGGGCAAGACCGTGCAGATGCTGGCTCTGGAGGCGACCGAGCGGGACGCCGGCGCGGAGGGGCCCACCCTGCTCGTCTGCCCGATGTCGCTGGTCGGCACGTGGCAGCGGGAGGCCGCGAAGTTCGCGCCCGACCTGCGCGTCTACGCCCACCACGGCAGCGCCCGCCTGCACGGGCCGGAGCTGCTCGCCGAGCTTGCGCAGGCCGACCTGGTGGTCACCACGTACGCGACGGCGGCGCGCGACGTCGAGGAGCTGTCCGGGTGCGCGTGGCGCCGGCTGGTGCTGGACGAGGCGCAGGCGATCAAGAACCCGCACGCAGCACCGGCCCAGGCGGTGCGCCGCATCGACGCCGAGCACCGGGTCGCGCTCACCGGCACCCCCGTGGAGAACCGGCTCTCGGAGCTCTGGTCGGTGATGGACGTGCTCAACCCGGGCCTGCTGGGCCCGGCCGAGCGGTTCCGCCAGCGGTTCGCCATCCCCGTCGAGCGCCACGGCGACACCGAGGCCGCCGGGCTGCTGCGGCGCATCACCCAGCCGTACCTGCTGCGGCGGGTCAAGACCGATCCCGCGATCATCGACGACCTGCCGGAGAAGATCGAGATCACCCAGCACTACCGGCTCACCCGCGAGCAGGCGTCGCTGTACCGCACGATCGTCGACGACATGCTGGAGCTGATCGAGGACTCCCAGGGCATCCAGCGCCGCGGCAACGTGCTGGCGGCGATGACGAAGCTGAAGCAGGTCTGCAACCACCCGGCGCACCTGCTGCACGACGGCTCCCCGATCGGGCGGCGCAGCGGCAAGATCGTGCGGCTGGAGGAGCTGCTCGCGGAGATCCTCGACGAGGGCGACCGGGTGCTCTGCTTCACCCAGTTCACCGAGTTCGGGCACATGCTGGTGCCGCACCTGTCGGCCCGCTTCGACACCGACGTGGCGTTCCTGCACGGCGGGGTGGCGAAGGCCCGGCGCGACGCGATGGTCGAGCGGTTCCAGGCCGGCGACGGGCCGCCGATCCTGCTGCTGTCGTTGAAGGCCGGCGGCACCGGGTTGACGCTCACCCAGGCCAACCACGTCGTGCACCTGGACCGGTGGTGGAACCCGGCGGTGGAGAACCAGGCCACCGACCGCGCGTTCCGCATCGGGCAGAAGCGCTCGGTGCAGGTGCGCAAGTTCGTCTGCCCCGGCACCGTCGAGGAGCGCATCGACGCACTGATCACGAAGAAGAAGGCGCTGGCCGGCATGGTCGTCGGCGACGGGGAGGGCTGGCTCACCGAGCTGTCCACCGAGACGCTGCGCGAGGTGTTCGCACTGGGCGACGAGGCCGTGGAGGACCGCGCTGAGGAGGGTGGCGACGATGCCTGACCGCGACGGCCGCCCCTGGTGGATGGACGCTCGCGGCGCGGACGCCAGGAGCCGCCCGCGCCGCGTCGAGGGCGGCATCCAGATCAACTCGACCCGCGGCCCGGTGGCGCGCACGTGGTGGTCGCAGCGGTTCCTGCAGGTCCTGGAGTCGATCGGGGTGGGCGGCCGGCTCGCCCGCGGGCGCACGTACGCGCGGCAGGGGCAGCTGGTCACGTTCGCCGTCGGCCCGGGCGCCGTCACCGCGGAGGTGCAGGGCACGCGCGCCGTCCCCTACGCGGTGCGGATCGGGGTGCCGACGTTCGGCAAGGCCGAGTGGGCACAGATCGTGCAGGCGCTGGCCGACGACGCCTCGCACACCGCGGCGCTGCTCAACGGCGAGCTGCCCCGCGAGGTGGAGGACGTGGTCGCCGCCACGGGGTCCACGCTGTTCCCGGCCACGAAGCGCGACCTCGCCATGGACTGCACGTGCCCCGACTTCGAGGTGCCGTGCAAGCACCTGGCCGCCGTCTGCTACGTACTGGCGGAGCGGTTCGACGCCGACCCGTTCACGATCCTGGAGCTGCGCGGCCGCACCAAGGAGGCGGTGCTGGAGGAGCTCCGGCGGCGGCGCGCCGACCCCGACGCCGCCCGGGAGAGCAGCGCCCGCCCGCTCACCGAGGTGCTCGACTCCTTCTTCGACGCCGGGGCCGCTCCCGGGCTGGGCCGCCCACCGCTGGTCGGGCCGCGCACCCGGCCCGACGCGCTGCTCGACCAGGTCCCGGCGTTCCCGATCACCGTGCGCGACGTGGACGTCCGGGAGCTCCTGCGTCCCGCCTACCTGGCGCTGCCCGACGGCGAGCGCGGCTGAACGCGACGCTGCCGACCGCGAGTCGCGGTTTCCGTCCCGGCGAGTCGTGGGTTCCGGTTGGGCGAGTCGTGGGTTCACGACGTCGAGATGCGAAATCGGCACGCCGTGCGCGTCCGAGCGGCGTCACGGAATCCACATCTCGGCGACAGGGAACAACGACTCGCCAACACGAGAACCACGACTCGCCGGCAACAGCAGCGGACGCCTAGTTTCCGCCGTCCGCGTTCTCCCCGCCGCCGTCACCACCTCCGTCACCGCCGTCGTCGCCGTGGGCGGTGTTGTCCGGGTTGCCGTTGCGGGCGTGCAGGTAGGTGGGATCGGGCGGGGGCAGCGGGAGGACGGGCTGCCCGGCGAGGATCGCCTGCATGGCGGGGTAGAAGGTGCGCGCGGGGACGGTGCCGCCGTAGATGTTGCCGGTGCCGCACGGGTGCGGCGGGTCGCCGATGCAGATCGGCTGGGGTGAACGCGAGTCGTCGAACACGATCGCCGCGGCGGCCAGCTGCGGCGTGGCACCGACGAAGGCCGCCGACTTGTACTCCTGGGTCGTGCCGGTCTTCGCGCCGATCGGGCGGTTCCAGCCGGCCGCTGCCGCGGCAGCGGCCGAGGTGCCGCCGGGTTGGTCGTCCTTGGAGAGGCCGTTCATCAAGGTGTCGGCGAGGCCGGGCGGCACGGCCTGCGTGCACGGCTGCGCCGCCACCGGTACGGCCGCTCCCGTCCGGTCGGTGACCGAGACGATCGGGTTCGGCGGGCACCACATGCCGTGGCTGGCCAGGGTCGCGTCGACGTTGGCGAGCTCCAGCGCGCTGGTCGGGGTCACGCCGAGCGTGAACGACGCCTGGTTCTGCTTCTTCGTCACGTCGGCGATGGACGGGCCGCCGTTCGGTCCAGGTTGCGCGAGCGAGGTCATGCCCAGCTTCACCGCCATGTCGACGACCGCCGGCACACCGACCCGCCCCTCGAGCTCGACGAACGCCGTGTTCGGCGACTGCGCCAGCGCGTCGGTGAGCGACAGCTGCCCCGGGTAGTTGCCGGCGTTGCGCACCGGCAGCGGGTGACCGGCGCCGTCGACGTAGTTGGGCATCGTCGCGCCGCTGGGCGGCACGTCGAGGATCGAGTCGATGCCGGCGACGCCCTGGTCCAGCGCCGCGGCCGAGGTGAAGATCTTGTAGACCGAGCCGGCGCCGAGGTTCTCCGGCACCGACGGCAGCCCGAACGCCGACTGGCCGGGCCCGTTGCCGAACGGCCGGTTCGCCGCGAGCGCCACGACCCGATGGCTGTCCTGCCCCGGCGCCACGATCGCCATCACGTCGGCGACGTGCGGGTTGTCCGGCGGGTCGGCGGCGTCGATGGCCGCCTTGAGGTGTGTGAGGGCTGATCGGTCCAGCGTCGTGCGCACCGTGTAGCCGCCGCTCGCCAGCTGCTCCGCCGAGATCCCGGCCGACTGCAGGTAGCGCTCGACGTAGAGGCAGAAGTAGCCGGCGTCGCCTGCGCCCGTGCAGCCCTCCCCCGGCGCGGCCGGCTGCGCGACCGTCCCGAGGGGTGCCGCAGTCGCGGCCGCTGCCTGCGTCGCGTCGATCGCACCCTGCTGCTGCATCGCGGCGATCACCGTGTCACGACGGGCCTTGGCCGCGTCGGCACGCTCGGCCGGGTCGTACGCCGACGGGCTCTGCACCATGCCGGCGAGCAGCGCGGACTGCGCAACGGTGAGCTTGTCGGCGGTGGTGTCGAAGTACACCTTCGCGGCCGCCCCGACGCCGTACGCGCCGTGGCCGAAGTACACGACGTCGAGGTAGCGGGAGAGGATGTCCGCCTTCGACAGCTCGTTGTCGAGCTGGAGCGCGAGCTCCGCCTCCTTCACCTTCCGGGTGATGCTCGGCGCGACCGCAGCCCGGCGCGCCGCATCGGTCTTGGCCGCCACGTAGAGCTCGTAGTTCTTGACGTACTGCTGGGTCAGCGTCGAACCGCCCTGCTGCGCGCCGCCGTTGGCGTCGTTCACCAGCGCCCTGGCCGTCCCGATGGGGTCGACGCCGCCGTGGTCGTAGAAGCGGCGGTCCTCGATGGCCACGATCGCAGCCTTCATCGACGGCGCGATCCGGTCACCCGGGACAGGGATGCGGAACTGGTCGTAAAGGTACGCGAGCGGCACACCGGCCGAATCGGTGACAACTGTCGTGGCCGGCGTCACGCCCGAGCGCAGATCGTCGGAGACGGTGGCGGCGGAAGTGCCGACCTGGCCGGCGAGAACACCGATTCCACCGACGACGGGAAACGCCATTCCAGCCGCGGCCACCCCTGCTACCAGGGACAACGCGGCGAGACGCCAGATACCGGATCGCGAACGCACCCACCCGGTGTATCAGATCCGGCCCGCCGGGGTGCACACTGACGGGCAGCATCACGTCGTACCGGGAAGGTGTCGGAAATGGGCGAGCTGAGTCCTTGGCATTGGGCTGTGGTCATCATTATCGCAGCTTTACTCTTCGGCGCGAAACGACTGCCCGACGCCGCCCGCAGCCTCGGCCGCTCGGCCCGGATCCTCAAGGCGGAGCTGCGGGCCGACGACGCACCGGAGAGCACCGGCTCCAGCTGATCTCGACCCGGGCTGCACCCGCGATGCACGATGGCCGGGCCCGATCCGGTCCGCGAAAGGTGCAGTCACGATGGCGTGGGACTTCTCCACCGAGCCCGAGTTCGAGAAGAAGCTGGACTGGATGCGCGGCTTCGTCCGCGACGAGATCATCCCGCTGGAGACGCTCGACCTCGATCGCGCGACCTACGCGCGGATCACCGCGCCGCTCAAGGAGCAGGTGAAGGAGCAGGGTCTCTGGGCCGCGCACCTGCCGCCCGAGCTCGGCGGTGGCGGGTTCGGGCAGGTCAAGCTGGGGTTGATGCACGAGATCCTCGGCCAGTGCGCCTACGCGCCCGGGATCTTCGGCAACCAGGCGCCCGACTCCGGCAACGCCGAGCTGCTCGCCATCGGCGGCTCGCCCGAGCAGAAGGAACGCTGGATGTTCCCGCTGCTCCGGGGCGAGCTGCGCAGCTGCTTCTCGATGACAGAGCCGGGCGCGGGGGCCGACCCGACCCTGCTCACCACCCGCGCCGTGCGCGACGGTGGCGACTACGTCATCAACGGGCACAAGTGGTTCTCCTCGAACGCCTCGCACGCCGACTTCCTGATCGTCATGGCCGTCACCGATCCCGACGTCTCGGCGTACCAGGGCTCGTCCATGATCATCGTGCCGGTCGACACGCCGGGCGTCGAGATCGTGCGCGACATCCCTGTCATGGACCATCCGGCCATCGGGGGCGACCTCTACGGCGGCCACGCCGAGATCGTCTACCGCGACGTGCGGGTACCGGCCGAGAACCTCGTCGGCAACCCGGGCGACGGGTTCCGGCTGGCCCAGCAGCGGCTCGGGCCCGGCCGGATCCACCACGCGATGCGCTGGCTCGGGCAGTCGCGGCGGGCGTTCGACATGTTGTGCGAGCGGGCCGTCAGCCGGTACACGCACGGCTCGGTGCTCGCCGAGAAGCAGATGGTGCAGGACTGGGTCGCCACGTCAGCGGCGGAGATGCAGGCGGCTCGGCTGCTCACCCTGCAGGCGGCGTGGACCATGGACCAGGTCGGCGCGTCCAACGCGCGCGTCGAGATCGCCATGATCAAGTACTGGGGTGCGCGGGTGCTGCACGACGTCATCGACCGCGCCATCCAGGTGCACGGCTCGCTCGGCTTCTCCGGCGACCTGCCGCTGGAGCAGATGTACCGCTCAGCCCGCTCGGCCCGCATCTACGACGGCCCCGACGAGGTCCACAAGCAGACGGTGGCCCGCCGCATCCTGCGCGGCTACCAGCCCGTCGAGGTGCCGACCGAACACATCCCCACCCGCCGCGAGGCCGCCCGCCGCAAGTTCGCGGAGTACCTGGACACGGCCACGGCCAACCTCTGACCACCCCACCGCCCGCGAGTTGCCCGGATCAGAACGGCGAGTTGCCCGTCCCGGGACGGCGAGTTGCCCGTCCCGGGACGGCGAGTTGCCCGTCCCGGGACAGCGAGTTGCCCGGCTCGCGACGCGCGGGTCGGCGTGATCGCCGTCCTGATCGGGCCAACTCGCGGTCCCGATCGGGACGACTCGCCGACCTGGAAGGGGCAACTCGCGCGGGACGGGACCGCACACCCCGGGGCCGCGATCCTCAGCTGCGGCTCTGCTCCACGCGCTCGTGGAGGCGGTTGCGGATCTCGTCGGGGGTGTAGGCGCGGCGCTTGCGCTCGCCGCGGGCGACGACGACGCCGGTGGCGGCGACGCCGGCGAGTCCCGCGAGCCCCAGCAGTTTCCACATCCGCATGCGGCTAACCTACCGCCGTGCCGCGGCAGGTGACGTCGATCTCCCTCGACGAGGCGTGTGCGCTCACCCGCACCGGTGACGTGTGGGTGTTCCGCGGCGACAGCGGCGCCGACCGCGCGATCCGCAGCCTGACGAACGCGCCGGTCAACCACGTGGGCATGGCGATCGTGGTCGACGACCTGCCGCCGCTGATGTGGCACGCCGAGCTGGGCAAGGGCCTGCCCGACATGTGGTCGGGCACCCACCAGCGCGGGGTGCAGCTGCACGACCTGCGGGCGGCGGTGCTGCAGTGGGGCCACCGCTACGGGCAGCAGGGGTGGTTGCGTCAGCTCGAGGGCCCGATGACGGGCGAGATCGAGGACGCCGCGCTGCGGACGGTGGCCCGGCTGGACGGCACCCCGTTCCCGTCGACGGCGCGGCTGGCCGGGCGCTGGATCCGCGGCCGGGTGCCCCGGCTGCGCCTGCGGCGCCGCCAGGACGCCACCACCGCCGACCCGGTCACGATGGAGACGGCGTACTGCGCGGAGGTCGTCGCGGTGACCTACGAGGACATGGGTCTGCTACCCCGCGGCCGCAAGGCGAACTGGTACGACCCCGGCCGCTTCTGGAGCGGCGACGACCTGGAGCTGGCCGACGGCTTCCGGCTCGGCGGCGAGATCGCGGTGACCCTTCCGCCCGCCTGACTACCGGCCCGGCCAGCGTGGCGCCCGCTTCTCCCGGAACGCCGCGACCCCCTCGGCCGCGTCGTCCGACGATTCGGCGAGCTCGCTCGCCCGTTCGGTGGCCGCCCAGCCGGGCCCGTCGAGCACGGCCTCGACCTCGGCGACGGCGGCCAGGGTCGCCGCCTGCGCGACCGGTGACTGCGCGGCGACCACCTCGGCGAGCTCCAGCGCCGCCGGCACCGCCGTGCCGGGCTCCACGAGCCGGTTGACCAGCCCCAGTGACCACGCGCGCTCGGCGCCGAGCGGTTCCCCGGTCAGCAGCATCTCCAGCGCGATGTTGCGCGGGAGCGCCCGCGGCGCGCGGAACAGCGCACCGCAGTTCGCGACCAGCCCCCTCGCCGTCTCCGGCAGCGCGAAGCGGGCGTCCCGGGACGCGACGACGAGGTCGCAGGCCAGGACGATCTCGAACCCGCCGCCGTACGCCAGGCCGTCGACGGCTGCGATGAGGGGTGTCCGCCGCGCCCGCCGGACCACGCCGTAGTTGCCTCCGCGGGCAGTGGGCTCACCGGGACCGTCGACGAGGTCGGTGCCGGCCGAGAACGCCACCGGGGTGCCCGCGAGCACGCCGACGGCGAGACCGGGATCGTCGTCGAGCTCGTTGAGCGCGGCGTCCAATGCGGCCGTGGTCTCGGCGTCGATGGCGTTGCGGCGGGCCGGCCGGTCGATCGTGACGAGCAGGGTGGGGCCGCGCCGCTCGGTGGTCACCGTCATGGCGTTCGACACTAGTGTCCCACCTCCGTTGCGCAACGAAACCCAGAGTTCCTACTCTCGTTCCATGAGCGCACCCGACACCGTCCGCGAACGGGTCCACGACTGGGACGACCCGATGGCCACCGCCGCCGGCGCGGTCGGCGTCGACGGCATCACGTTCCTCCGCCGCATCGCGGCCGGCGAGATCCCCGCACCACCGATCGCCCGTACCCTCGGGATGGACGTGGAGTCGGTCGAGGAAGGACGCGTGGTGTTCTCGCTCGTGCCCTCGGAGTTCCACTACAACCCGATCGGCTCGGTGCACGGCGGCGTGTACGCCACGCTGCTCGACTCGGCAGCCGGCTGTGCCGTGCACTCGATGCTGCCCGCCGGGGCGCGCTACACGAGCCTCGACCTCACCGTGAAGTTCCTCCGCGCCCTCGGCCGCGACACGGGCAAGGTGACGTGCGAGGGCACCGTGATCCACATGGGCGGGCGCACCGCGCTCGCCGAGGCCCGGTTGTTCGACGGTGCCGGCCGGCTCTGCGCGTACGCCAGCAGTTCCTGCCTGATCGTCCGCGCCGCGTCGTGATCCGCACCGTCGCCTCGCTGCTGGCCCTGGTCGGACTCGGCCGGGGCGTGGCGCGGTTGCGGCGTGCGGCGCGCGGCCTGCCGACGGCCATGGGCGCTCCGGCGGCGGACCTGCGCGTCGCAGCGCACGCGTCCCCGCACGGCCGGAACGGCCGGTTCACCAACACCGAGCCGGTCTCGCCGCTGCGGCCGCTCGCTGTGGCCGGCGTGCTGATGCACCGCGGCGGAAGCGGCCGCCCGCCCCGCCCGATCCCGCTGGTCAGCGATCCCGGGCCGGCCGTCGCCGCGCCGCTCGCCGTCACCTGGTACGGCCATTCGTCGGTCCTCATCGAGATCGACGGGTACCGCGTGCTGACCGATCCGATGTGGGGCGAACGGGCGTCCCCGTCGCCGACCATCGGACCGCGCCGGCTGCATCCGCCACCGGTCGCCCTTTCCGAACTGCCCGACGTGGATGCGGTGCTCATCTCCCACGACCATTACGACCACCTCGATCTGCCGACGGTGCGTGCGGTGACGACGTCGATGTCCGCACCGTTCGTGGTGCCGCCGGGGATCGGCGCGCATCTGCGGTTCTGGGGAGTGCCCGCGGAACGGATCGTCGAACTCGACTGGGGCGGCCAGGTCGGCATCGGCGACCTCGTCGTGCACGCCACGCCGGCACGGCACTTCTCCGGCCGCGGTCTGGTCCGCAACAGCACGCAATGGGCGTCGTGGGCGCTCACCGGGCCCGCGCACCGCGTGTTCTTCGGTGGCGACACCGGCTACACCAGCGCGTTCCGTGAAATCGGCGCCGAGTTGGGGCCGTTCGATCTGACCGTCCTGCCGATCGGCGCCTACGCCGATGCCTGGCCGGACGTGCACATGACGCCGGAACAGGCCGTGCAGGCGCATCTCGACCTGGCGGGCAGGGCGCTGCTCCCCGTGCACTGGGCGACGTTCGACCTCGGGATGCACACGTGGGCCGAACCGGTGGAACGGCTCACCCGCGCGGCCGCTCCCGCCGGAATCCCCCTCGCTGTGCCCCGGCCGGGCGCCCGGGTCGATCTCGCCCTGCTTACCGCACCCGAGCAGTGGTGGGCCGAACCGGGTGCCGGAATCACCTGATTCGACGATCTCCCCTGTTCCCTGTGGGTGGACGTGCGCTGCAGAACGACAGAGATTCGACAAAAAGCGCATGCCTGTTCTATTCTCCCCGCGAGAAAGAGTCCGGCTCCGGGCAGCGCCCCGAAATCCTCACCCCTTCCCCCGGGGTGGTTCGGCGTGCCCGGTCCCCTGGGAAAGGCACGCAGATGGCGAAGCAGACCACGGTCACACTGATCGACGACCTTGACGGTTCCGTGGCCGACGAGCAGGTGGAGTTCGCGGTCGACGGCCGCAGCTACGAGATCGACCTGTCCGCGGCGAATAGCGCGAGATTGCGCGAGCTCCTGGCGCCGTTCGTCTCGGCTGGTCGGCGCACGGGCGGACGCCGTTCCCCCGCCGGTCCGAGCCGTTCCACGAGCGATCGCGAGCAGAACCAGGCGATCCGGGAATGGGCGCAGCAGAACGGCTTCGCCGTCTCCGACCGCGGCCGCCTGCCTGCGAACGTGATCGAGGCCTACCAGAAGGCGCACTGACCGTCCGACACCGCGAACGGCCGGCCACCCGAGGGGTTCGGGGGGCCGGCCGTTTCGTGCTGTCAGCGGGTCAGCGCGGCGCCATGCGGATCGCGCCGTCGAGGCGGATGGTCTCGCCGTTGAGCATCGGGTTCGCGATGATGTGCGCGGCCAGCGCGCCGTACTCGGCCGGCTGGCCGAGCCGCGCCGGGTGCGGCACCTGCTTCCCCAGCGCCTCGCGGACGTCCTCGGGCAGGCCGCCCAGGAGCGGGGTCTCGAACAGCCCGGGCGCGATGGTCACCACACGGATCTGGGCAGACGCGAGGTCGCGCGCGATCGGCAGGGTCATGCCCACCACCCCGCCCTTGGAGGCGGAGTAGGCGGCCTGGCCGATCTGCCCGTCGAACGCGGCGACCGAGGCGGTGTTGACGATGACGCCGCGGTCGCCGTCGAGCGGCTCGTTGGCGACCATGCGCTCGGCGGCGAGCCGGATCACGTTGAACGTGCCGATCAGGTTGATCTCGATGACGCGGCTGAAGTCGGCCAGCGGGAACACACCGTTCTTGCCGACGGTCTTGGCGGCGTTGCCCACGCCCGCGCAGTTGACCGCGGCGCGCAGGGTGCCCAGCTCGGCCGCGACGTCGAGGGCGGCGGTGATCGCGGCCTCGTCACGGACGTCGGCGGGCGCGAACGCCGCACCGTCACCGAGCTCCTTCGCCCGCTCCTCCCCCGCCGAGGTCGGCAGGTCGACCAGCACGACCTTCGCCCCCGCCGCGACGAGGGTCTGCGCCGTGGCCAGGCCGAGGCCGGATGCGCCTCCGGTGATCAGTGCGACGCCGCCGTTGATGTCCAACTCGATCTCCTCCGCTCGAAAGGGCAGAACCGTCAGGTCTGACTGTTCATACCATCCTCGGCCGCGGCGGCGCCGATCAGCTCCAGTGCGACCTGCCGCGCCGCGGCCCGCCGCTCCTCCTGGGTGCCCGGCAGGTCGTCCTTCGCGAAGGTCCCGAAGTGGACGGCGACCAGGGCCAACCGCGTCTTGAGCAGCGCGGTGACCGACGCGTCCGGCTCGGCCAGCAGCTCGGTCAGCTCCACGAACCGGGCGCGCATCTGCGCGGCGGAGGTGAGCGACTTCACGGCCGTCTGGTTCTCCTGCAGGAACCGCACCATGTGCGGGTTCACCCCGGAGCCGGCGAGGTGCGCGGCGTAGCGCTCGACCAGATCGCGGCTGCGCTGCGGGCCGGGCGGCTGGGTCCGGCCCCACGCGACGATCTCGTCCATCCCGGCGAGCTGGTCGTCGAACAGGCTGCCGACGATCTCCTCCTTGGTGCGGAAGTGGTAGTAGACGGCCGCCTTCGTGACCCCGAGCCGCTCCGCGATCTCGCGCAACGACGTCTTGTCGTAGCCCTGCTCGGCGAACAGCTCCATCGCGACGATGCGGATCTGCTGTCTGGTGTCGGTGCGCCGCTCATCGGTCACCGACCGTCCTGTGTTCGTCACCACGCCCTCCCTGGCGCCAACTAGCTTGACGGCCGGCTAGTAAACGTCCTAGCCTGTCGACAAGTCAGATACTAGCCGGCCGGCAAGGCAGTCGGCGAGAGGGGGAGAAGATGGACACACCCGTGAAATCAAAACGCGAGGTCTACGTCGCGCTGAGCGGCCTGATGATCGCGATGCTCCTCGCGATGCTCGACAACACCATCGTCGGCACCGCGATGCCGACCATCGTCGGCGAGCTGGGCGGCCTCGCCCACCTGTCTTGGGTGGTCACCGCCTACGCGCTGGCCACCGCCGTCACCACCCCCGTCTGGGCCAAGATCGGCGACCTGTACGGGCGCAAGGGCGTCTTCATGGTCTCGATCGCGGTCTTCCTGGTGGGCTCGGCGCTCACCGGGCTCGCCGCCGACATGGGCCAGCTCATCGCCTTCCGCGCCCTGCAGGGCGTCGGTGCCGGTGGTCTGATGGTCGGCGCGATGGCGATCATCGGCGACCTCGTCCCTCCGCGGGAGCGGGGCCGCTACCAGGGCCTCATGGCCGCGATCATGCCGATCGCGTTCATCGGCGGCCCGCTGCTCGGCGGCTACCTCACCGACAACCTCAGCTGGCGGTGGGCGTTCTACATCAACATCCCGCTGGGCATCGCCGCGCTGATCGTCACCTGGTTCACGATGGACCTGCCGCGGGTGCGTCGCGAGGCCCGGATCGACTGGAAGGGCGCCGGCCTGCTCGGCGTCGCGATCTCGGCGCTCACGCTGCTCACCAGCTGGGGCGGCAACACCTACGCGTGGGGCTCGTGGCAGATCATCGGGCTGGCAGTGCTGGCGGTCGTCGCCGGCCTGCTGTTCGTCCGCGTGGAGCGGCGCCAGGTGGAGCCGATCCTGTCGCTCGACCTGTTCCGCAACCGCAGCTTCACCGCGGCCACGACGCTGTCGTTCCTCACCGGGTTCGCGATGTTCGGCGCGGTCACGTACCTGCCGCAGTTCCAGCAGATCGTGCAGGGCGCCTCGGCGACGAGCAGCGGGTTGCTGCTGCTGCCGCTGATGGGCGGCATGCTGACGATGTCGCTGGTCGGCGGGCAGATCGTGACCCGCACGGGGCGGTACCGCTGGCTGCTGATCGGCGGCTCGATCGCGATGACGGTCGGGCTCGTGCTGCTGTCGACGATGGGGCTGGGCACCACGCAGCTGACCAGCTCGCTGTTCATGGTGGTGCTGGGGATCGGCATGGGCATGCTGATGCAGACGACGATGCTCGTCGTGCAGAACAGCGTGCCGATGCGCGACCTCGGCGCGGCCAGCGGCGCGGCGACGCTCTTCCGCACGGTCGGCGGTTCGCTGGGCGTCTCGCTGCTGGGCGTGTTCTACACGAACCAGCTGCAGGGCACCCTGTCCGCGCACCTCGGTGACGCGGCCGGCGCCCAGGTCGCCGGCGGCCAGATCACCCCGGCGGCGCTGGCGCAGCTGCCGGCCGCCGTGCGGGACGCGTTCACCGCGGCCGTCGACAACGGCGTCACCACGGCGTTCCTGGCGGCCGGCCTGGTGGCGGTGCTGGCGATCGGGGCGGCACTGCTGGTCCGGGAGACCCCGCTGCGCGGCAGCACCCCTCCTGCCGAGCGGGAACCCGCCCTGGCGGCCTGACGCACACCTCCGCGTGCCCGCGCACATGTTCCGGCATGTGCGCGGGCACGTCAGCGTGTGCGTGCGGCGTAGCGGCGGCGGCCGACCGTCGCCGTGATCGCCACCGGCACCGCCACCAGGGCGGAGGCGGCGAACTGCGCCGGGTACCGCCCGGCCTCCGCCAGCGGGGCCGCCCCGGCGGCGCCGAGCGCGCTGCCGAGGAAGAGGCAGGCCGCGAAGAGTGCCACGGAGGTCGCTCGCTCCCCCGGCACCATCTCCGTCGCCCACGTCTGCAGGGTGGTGTGCAGGAACGCCCACGATGCGCCGACGAGCAGGCCGGCCAGGGCGAGCGTCGGCCCGCTCACGACGAGCACGGGCAGCAGCCACGCCACCACCAGGCACGACCCGCCGATCGCGGCCATCCCGGCAGGCGGGATCCGGGGCACCAGCGCCCGCACGACGCGGGAGCAGCCGAGCGCGCCCACCCCGAACGTGGCGGCGACCAGTCCCGCGACCCCGGCCGAGAATCCGAGCGACTGCACGGCCGGCGCGAGGTAGGTGAGCACGCCGAGCACGACCGAGCCCTCGACCATGACCACCAGCAGGACGAGCAGGCCCCAGCGCGACCGCAGCACCCGCCCGATCGACCGCACGGGCGTGCCCGTCACCGCTTCCCGCTCCGGCTCGGGCAGCCGCGCCAGCGCCACCCACAGACCGGCCGCCACCGCGCCCGTCACAGCGGGCACCGCTCGCCAGCCGACGAGATCGGCCAGGACTCCCGAGCCGACGGTGGCGAGCGCGATCCCCAGCGCCGACGCCGTGAGGATCTCGGAGACGGGCTGCTGGCGGGTCTCGACGGGCCACACGTCACCCACGTACACGAGCGTGGACGGCACGATGGCCGCGAAGAACGCGCCGGCGAGCACGCGGGACACCCCGAGGACCACGATGTTCGGCGCTACGACCGACACCACACCGGACAGCGCGGCGCCGAGCAGGGCCACGCGCATCACGCGGACCCGCCCGATGCGGTCGCTGACGATCCCCCACACGGGCTGCATCAGCCCGTACGCGAGGAAGTAGCCGCTGGCGACGGCCGCTGCGGCGACCAGCGGAACGCGCAGGTCGAGGCTGATCGCGACGAGGAGCGGCGCGATCGCGAACCGGTCGCAGTTGCTGGTGAACGTCGACAGCTGCAGCAGGCGCAGGCGGCCGCGCTCCCCGGTGACCGGCGCTGTCCCCATCGGGCCATCATGCGACCTTGTCGTGAGCCCGGCCGAGCGCAATGGTGTGGTGATGGGCACATCGCACGCGGGCATGACGATGAGCGACATGGTGGCGCGTCTCGCGCGCACCGCACCGGACGGCGTGGCGACCCGCGCCGGCGACGAGACGCTGACCTGGCAGCAGTTCGACGACCGGGTCACGCGCCTGGCGCACCTGCTGGCGACGGGCGGCGTGCACCGCGGGGACCGGGTCGCGGTGCTGGGGCTGAACAGCAGCGCGCTCCTGGTCGCGATGGCGGCGACGCTGCGCCTGGGTGGCATCTGCGTGCCGGTGAACTTCCGCATGGTCGCCGCGGAGATCGCCTACGTGCTGTCCGACAGCGGCGCCGTGGCCGCGGTGGCCGACGAGCGCTTCCTCCCCGTCCTCGACGTGGCGCTCGCCGAGGCGCACGCGTGCTCGACGGTCGTCCCGATCGATGCGGACTGGGCGGAGCGGCTGGCCGCGGCGTCGGACGCGCCCATCGAGCTCGACCCGCCGGACACGGACCCGGCCTTCATCATGTATACGTCCGGGACCACCGGGCGCCCCAAGGGAGCCGTGCTCACCCACCGCAACCTGCTGCTGCACGCCTACTCGAACGTGCTGCACATCGGCTCGGACGCGACGCCGACCGTCTCGATGTCCGGGGCGCCGCTGTTCCACATCGCCGGGGTGAGCGGCTTCTACATCACGCTGGTGCGCAGCGGCACCACCGTCATCACACCGTCCGGCGGATTCGATCCCGGGCACATCGTCGACCTCCTCGAACGGGAACGGGTCACGAGCACGTTCATGGTGCCCGCGCAGTGGGCCGCGATCGTCGCGCTGCCGGGCATCGCCGAGCGCGACCTGTCGGCGCTGCGGCAGCTGTCGTGGGGTGCGGCACCCGCGTCGACGACGCTGCTGCGGACGATGATCGACACGTTCCCGCAAGCCCAGGTGATCACGGCGTTCGGGCAGACCGAGTGCAGCCCGGTCACCTGCATCCTGCGCGGCGAGGACTCGATCACCAAGATCGGGTCGATCGGGCAGCCGATGCTCAACGTCGAGGTCCGCATCGTCGACGACGACATGAACGACGTGCCGCAGGGCGAGATCGGCGAGATCGTCTACCGGGGTCCGCTGGTGATGAGCGGTTACTGGAACAAGCCGGAGGAGACGGCGGCGGCGTTCACGGGCGGCTGGTTCCATTCCGGTGACCTGGTGCGGGCCGACCCGGACGGCTACCTGTACGTGGTCGACCGCAAGAAGGACATGATCATCTCCGGCGGGGAGAACATCTACTGCGCCGAGGTGGAGAACGTGCTCGCCGCCCACCCGCAGGTCGGCGAGGTCGCGCTGATCGGCGTCCCGCACCCGCGCTACGGCGAGACCCCGCTGGCCGTGATCGCCCCGCGCGACCCGGCGAACCCGCCGTCGGCCGAGGACATCGAGCAGTTCTGCCGCGAACGGCTCTCCGCCTACAAGTGCCCGCGGGAGATCGCGCTGGTCGACGCGCTGCCGCGCAACCCGAGCGGCAAGGTGCTCAAGACCCGGCTGCGGGAGGCGTACGGCGGTGCCGACATCGTGGCCGCGCCGGTGGTGTGACAGGTTCTGCCGATGACCGACCGCGACGATCCCGAGGAGTTCCGCGCGCTCGCGCACGCCGTCGTCGACTGGATCGCCGACTACCGCGCCGGCATCGCTGCCCACCCCGTCCAACCGCACGTGGAGCCGGGGTCGGTGCGGTCCGCGCTGGCCCCGCTGCCGGAGCAGCCGCAGCCGTTCGACGCGCTGCTCGACGAGCTCGACCGGGTCGTGGTACCGGCGTCGACGCACTGGCAGTCGCCCTCGTACTTCGCCTACTTCCCGGCCAACGCGTCGCTGCACTCGCTGCTCGGCGACATGCTCTCCGGCGGGCTCGGCGCCCAGGGGATGCTGTGGGCCACCTCGCCGGCGTGCACCGAGGTCGAGCAGCACCTGATGGACGAGCTCGCCGCCGCGATGGCGCTGCCGGACGCGTTCACGTTCGCCGGCGGGGGCGGCGGCACGATCGAGGACTCCGCGTCGTCGTCGGCGCTGGTGGCGCTGCTCGCCGCGCTGCACAGGGCGAACCCCGGCTGGATCGCCGACGGCGTGCGCGGGGACGAGCGCGTCTACGTCTCGGCGGAGACGCACTCGTCGCTGGCCAAGGCCGTGCGGGTGGCCGGGCTGGGCGCTCGCGCGCTCGTCGTCGTCGACGCCGCGCCGGGCGGGCACGCGCTGTCCCCCGACGCGCTCGACGCCGCCATGGCCGCCGACGTCGCCGCCGGTCTGCGACCTGTGCTGGTGTGCCCGACCATCGGCACCACCGCCACCGGCACCGTCGACCCCGTCCGCCGGATCGCCGAGGTCGCCCGCCGGCACGGCGCGTGGGTGCACGTCGACGCAGCGTGGGCCGGGGTTGCCGCACTATGCCCGGAGCACCGCGCCCTGCTCGACGGCGTCGAGCTCGTGGACTCGTTCTGCACCGACGCCCACAAGTGGCTGCTCACGGCGTTCGACGCGTCGCTGCTGTGGGTGCGTGACGCCGCAGCGCTCCCCGCCGCGCTGTCGCTGACCCCGGAGTACCTGCGCAACGCGGCGTCCGAGTCCGGCGCGGTCGTCGACTACCGGGACTGGCAGGTGCCGCTCGGTCGCCGGTTCCGCGCGCTCAAGCTGCGGGCCGTCGTCCATGCCCGCGGGCTCGAGGGGCTGCGCGCGCACCTGCGCGGGCACGTCGCGCTCGCCGCGGAGCTGGAGCGCTGGGTCGCGGCCGACCCGCGGTTCGAGCTGGCCGTGCCGCGCTCGCTGGCCCTGCTCTGCCTCCGCGTCCGCACCGGCCGCGGCCCCGAGGAGGACGACGCGGCCACCCGACAGGTGATGGAGCGCGTCAACGCGTCGGGCTCGGCGTTCCTCTCGCACGCGGTCGTCGACGGCCGGTACGTGATCCGGGTGGCGATCGGCGCGGTCACCACCGGGCCGGAGCACGTCGAGGCGCTGTGGCAGCGGCTGCAGGCGGAGGCCGCTGCGGTCTGACGCTGTGACGTGGGTCGCCGGGTCGGGCTGAGCCGCCGCACAGGCGTGCTACTGTCCCCGGCAGGTCATGAGTGCCAGCGTCAAGCCCCGGCTTGCTGGCCGGCAACCCTCCTCCGCGGTGGGGTGCTCCGGGTGACGACCAGGCCGCACGCGCCCGCGTGCCGGCAAGCGCGGACCTCTGCTGGGGTCCCCGGCATGGGAGATCGTCATGACTGCCGCCCTCACCCGCCTGCCCGCTGTCCTCGGTAGCGACCTGCAGGTCCCGCTCGTCACCGGCGCCCGCATCGGGTACGCCAACCTCGACGTGGCGGCCAGCGCGCCGGCCTTGGCCGCCGTGGCCGAGCACGTCGCGGAGGTGCTGCCGTTCTCGTCGAGCGTGCACCGCGGTGCCGGCTACGCCTCCCAGGTGTGCACGTCGCTCCTGGAGACGGCCCGCACCACGATCGGCCGCTTCCTCGGCGCCCGGCCCGACGACGCCGTCGTGATCACGCGATCCACCACCGACGCATTGAACCTGCTGGCCACGGCCGTGCCCGGCCCCGTCCTCTGTCTGGACGTGGAGCACCACGCGAACCTCCTCCCGTGGCGCGACGTCCGCCGCGTCACGGCCGCGCCGACGATCGAGCAGACCCTCACCGACCTGGCGACGGCGCTCGCCGACGGTGATCACGCGCTGGTCGCCGTCACCGGCGCCTCCAACGTGACGGGCGAGGCGCTGCCGATCGCCCAGATCGTCGCGCTGGCGCACGCGGCCGGCGCCCGGGTCGTCCTCGACGCTGCGCAGCTCGCCCCGCACCGGCGCGTGGACATCGCCGCGTGGGGCGTCGACTACGTCGCCGTCTCCGGGCACAAGCTCTACGCCCCTTACGGCGCCGGCGCACTGGTCGGACGCCAGGACTGGCTCGACGCCGCCCCGCCGTTCCTCGCCGGCGGCGGCGCCACCCTCGCCGTCGACAGCCGGTCGGTGCGCTGGGCCGCCGGCCCGCAGCGGCACGAGGCCGGCAGCCCCAACGTGCTCGGCGCCGCGGCCTTGGCCCAGGCCTGCCGCACCCTCACCCCCGTGCTGGACGCGGCCGCGCCCGAGCACGAGCGCGCGCTCTCGGCGCAGCTGTCCGCCGGCCTCGCCGCCATCCCCGGCATCGCCGAGCTCTCCATCTGGGCCGACTCGACCGACAAGGTCGGCGTCCACGCGTTCACCGTCGCCGACCGGCCCGCCGGCTACGTCGCCGCCTACCTCTCGGCCGAGCACGGCATCGGCGTGCGCGACGGCAAGTTCTGCGCGCACCCCCTGCTCGACCGGCTCAACCCCGGCTCCGGCGCCGCCCTCCGGGCCAGCTTCGGACTGGGCACGACGCCCGAGCACGTCGACCGCCTGCTGACCGCACTGGATGCGCTGGTGCGCCGCGGCGCCCGCTGGACCTACGCCCCGGTCGACGGCCGCTGGGCGCCCACACCGGACCCGCGCCCGCGCGACCCGTTCGGCGTCGGCGCGCCCTGACCGCCGGGGGCACGCGTCGAGAACGACGTTACGGTGATTTCGAATCGATTCAGTTCACCGCAACGTCGTTCTCGACGAGGATCCCGGGTCAGGCCAGCGGCAGCACGCGGGAGCCGAGGGCCGGCAGCACCGGCTCGCACGGCAACGGCCTGGCGGCGCCCGGGTCGAGCGCGTTGAGGATGATCTGGCCGGTCCGCCGCGAGGTGATGATCGACAGGTGGTCGGAGAGGTCGACCGCGCACCCGTCCTGGACGACGATGTTGGTGGCGCCGTCGAGCCGGCCGCTGGTGTACGGGACGACCAGCTCGTCGTAGCGCGTCATCACCGTCGTGTAGGTGACGCCGTCGACCTTGGGCCCGGCCTCGTGCATCCGCCTCAGGTACGGCGAGCCGGAGATGAACTGCGGGCACGAACCGCACACCACGCCGGCGACGGCCGAGGCCGGCTCGCGCACGCCGAGCGCCTCCGCGAGCTCCTTGGTCGGTAGCGGCGCGGCCAGCGTGCCGTCGTAGAGCGGGGTGACGGCGACGTAGTCGTCGGTCTTCGCCGCCCCGCCGAGGAACTGCAGCCAGTACTGCGGCATCAGCGTGCCCTCGGAGTGCCCGACCAGATCGACCTTCTCGGCACCCGTCGCCTCCAGCACGCGCGACACGAACGCGTCGAGCTCGCGGGCGCTGTCCTCCATCCGGGTCAGGCCGCCGACCTGGTCCTGCGGGTACCTCGCGCCGGGCGGCACGCCGTAGGTCAGAGCGAACACGCAGTAGCCGTTGTTCGCGAGCAGCGGCGACATCGTCCGCCAGTTGGTGGTCTTCGACCCGAGCAGGCCGTGCACCAGGACGACGGGCTCCGGGTGCTCGGCCGAGGGGCGACAGCTCCAGTCGTTCGCGCCGGGCGGGTCGGCGTACGGCGAGGTGGCGGCGTGCACCACCGCCGTCGCGAACCCGTACGGCACGGGGAGCGGCTGCTCCTCCGCTGCTGCCGCGGGCAGTGCGGCGGCGACCACGCCGACCAGCACCGCCGTCACCAGGACAACCCAACGACCGCGCTGTCGTCTCCCCATGGCGGGTCAACGACCGGTCGTACCGCCGGTTACGGCATCTCACCTGCAGGATCGGCCGGAATGTGCTGGCGCAGCAGCACCCGGCTGCCGCGGTCGTCGAAGTGGATCAGCACCGACTCCACCATGGTGTTCATCAGGCCGATGCCGCGCGACGCGTGCGGCGCGGTCTCCGGGACGTGCTGCGCGTCCTGCGGCGGGGGCCGCCACCGGCCGTGGTCGACGACCTCGATGCAGAGCGTGTCGGGTTCGGTCCACAGCGTCAGCTCGACCCGGCCCGACTCGCCCGGCCCGTACGCGTGCTCGACGGCGTTCGACACGGCTTCGTCCACGGCCAGCACCACATCGGCCGTCTCCACCTCGGTCAACCGCAGCGGCGCGAGCCAGTCGGCGAGCTGGTGCCGGATCGTCGAGAGTTGGACGGGATCCGCAGGCCAGCTCCGGTGGACGAACTCCACGTGTCCCGGTGCCTCCATGCGCCCGGTGTTCCCGACATCCCGTGTGCCCAAAACCCCGTTCACCGCACGTGGCAGGCCGTTCGTGGCGTGGCCCGTCTACGCGAGTCCCACGCGGATCACCTCGGCCGACTCGGCCAGCAGGGCCTCGGCCGCCGTCCTGCCCGTGGCTGCCAGGTAGGCGTCGACGAGCCGGTTGCCGGCCGCGTAACCGGCGCCCGTCGGCAACCCGACGGGCGTGCCGCCGTACCGCACGGCCGTCGCGTCGCCGTGCACCCAGGCGGCGAAGTTCTGCATGCCCGTGGTGCCGAGCCCGCTCACGACCTTCGCGAACACGGCGTCGTCCGCGAGCGACGCGACGCCGATGCGGGCACGACCCAGCTCGTCGCCGTAGAGCTGGCGGGCGAACGCGTCGGCCAGCCCCTCGGACACGACCTGCTCCCCCACCGTCACCGTCGCCGGGTTCCAGAAGTCCGGTCGCGTCGTGTAGCGGAGGTTGTGGTTCAGCTCGTGCACCGCCGTGGCCTCGATCCGATCCAGGTTCTCCGGGTACGGCCAGACGTTGATGACGATGTACCCCGAGACGCTGCTGTTGGCCGTCATGCCCAGGTTCGGGCCCATGAGGTGCGCGTCGCCGGGATCGGCCAGGGTCAGCAGCACGACGATGTCCGGCACCACCACGTCCGGCACCGCGGCCCGCTGCACGGCGACGGCCTCGTCGAGCGCCCGGCCGATGCGTTCCCACGCGTCGGCGGCGTGCAGAGCGGCGAGGCCCTCCCGGCACCGCTCCTCGTCGCGGTCGATCGGGAACCCCGAGCTCAACGCGTGCATCTGCACGACGTCGACCTCGCCGGGGAAGTACCGGTACATGCCCTTCGCCGGCTCGAGCATGGCCCGCAGCAACTCCGGCCGATCCGCCTGCGGCGCGTCGAGGATCTCCTGCATCGCCGTGTGCGTGTCGAGGACCGTGATCGTCATGTCCTCGACGTTAGGGGTTGACGCTCCGTCAACGGCAAATCTGGATCGAGCGGCGCCGCCGGCACCGCGCGCGGCGTGCCGAGCAGCACCCCGCCCACGATCACGACGGCCGACACGAGCTCGACGAGCGTCGGCCGCTCCCCCAGCAGCAGCGCCGCCATGGCGATCCCGACCACCGGCACGAGCAGCGAGTACGGGGCGACAACGCCGGCGGGGTGCCGGCGCATGAGGCTCGTCCAGATCCCGCTGCCCACCACCGTGCCGAAGACGACCAGGTAGCCGAACCCCACGAGGCCGGGCAGCGCGGCCACCCCCGTCAAGGCAGCGAACGCGGCCGGACCGGCGCCCGGCCCCTCCACGACGAGCGACAGCGCGAACATCGGGATCGGCGGGATCACCGACATCCAGAGCATGAGGTGCAGCGGGTTCACGCCCGGGCTGCGCAGCGCGACCTTGCTCGACAGGTTGCCAAGGGCCCAGCCCAGCGCGCCGAGCAGCGTCAGCACGACCGGCAGCAGCGCCGCTGCCTGCGCACGGGAGACGGCGATCGCGGCGAGGCCGGCCACGGCCAGCCCGATGCCGGCGGCCTGGCGCGGTCCGATCCGCTCCCGCAGCAGCACCGCGCCGAGCAGCACGGTGAACGGGGCGGACGCCTGCAGCACCAGCGACGCCAGCCCGGTCGGCATGCCGACGTCCATCGCGATGAACAGGAAGATGAACTGCAGCGTCCCGAAGCCGAGTCCGTAGCCCAGCAGCCAGCGCAACGGCACCTGCGGCCGCGGCACGAGCAGGATCGCCGGAACGGCCAGCACGGCGAACCGCAGGGCCCCGAGCAGCAGCGGCGGGAAGAGGTCGAGCGCCTGGTGGATCGCGATGAAGTTGCAGCCCCAGAGGACCGCCACGAAGACGGCGAGGAGACGGTCGCGCATGCTCACGAACCCACCCTCCGTGACGGATACCTGTAAGACCAGCGAATAGAACTGAACCATCTCTTCAGTCACGCTTCACGAACGCCCTACGATGGGATCGTGGACGTCCAGCGGCTCCGGGTGCTGCGGGAACTCGCCGACCGCGGCTCCGTCACCGCCGTCGCCGCGGCGCTGTCGTACACGCCGTCCGCGATCTCGCAGCAGCTGAAGATCCTCGGCACCGAGGTCGGGCTCGTCCTCACCGAACCCGACGGGCGCGGCATCCGGCTCACCGAGGCCGGCCTCGTCCTCGCGGGCGAGGCCGAGCACGTCCTTGCGGCGCTGGCCAGGGCGGACGCCGCGGTGGAACGGCTGCGCACGGAGCCGCACGGCGAGGTGCGGATCGCGCTGTTCCAGTCCGCGGCCCGCATGATGGTGCCCGGCCTGCTCGCCCGGCTCGACGAGGAGCCGGGCCTCCAGCTCGTCGTGCGCGATGTCGACATGGTGCCGGCGCAGGTGCCGGCGCTGGCCGCCGAGTACGACATCGTCGTGAGCCACCGCGACGAGCACACCGACCTGCCGCGGTACGTCACCGAGGGCCGCTGGCAGGTGGAGCCGCTGCTGCGCGAGCCCCTCGACGTGGTGCTGTGCCGGGATCACCCGCTCGCCGGCCGGAGCGGGGTGGCGCTCGTCGAGCTGGCGGACGAGGCGTGGATCGGCGTCCGGGTCGGCTGGCCGGTCGACGACGTGCTGCGCTCGCTGGCCATGCAGACCGGCACCACCCCGCGGGTGGTGCAGCGCCTCAACGACTTCTCGGTGACCGAGGAACTGGTCGCGGCCGGGCGCGGGATCGCGCTGCTTCCGCGCTGGTCCACCGACCTGCGCGGTGGCCGGCTGGTGCACGTGCCGATCACGGGCGTGCGTGCCGCCCGCCTGATCGAGGCGGTGCTGCGGCCGAGCGCCGCGCAGCGCCCCGCCGTCGGCGCGGTGCTGGCCGCGGTCCGCGCCGAGGCAGCCACGATCGCGGCGCGCTGATGCAGCCGGACCGGATCGCGGCCGCTGTCGCGATGCAGGAGCGGCTCGCGCCGCTGGTGCGGCACACCCCGCCCGCGGGATTCGTCCCGCGGATCGCGGCCGGCTGCGACGTCGCCTACAGCGGTGACGGGACCGGCGCCGCCCGGGTGGCCGCGGCCGTGGTGTGCATCGACGTCGAGACCGGGGCCGAGGTCGCGTCGGCGACCGCCACCGGCACCACCGACTTCCCGTACGTGCCGGGGCTCTTCGCGTTCCGCGAGCTGCCGATCCTGCTCGACGCGCTCGGCGCGCTGCGCACCGTCCCGGACCTGCTGGTGGCGGACGGGCACGGCGTCGCCCACCCGCGCCGGTTCGGCCTGGCCAGCCACCTCGGTGTCGCCACGGGCCTGCCGACGATCGGGGTGGCGAAGACCGCCCCCGGCCCGTTCGAGGCGCCGCCGCGCGACCGCGGTGCCGCCACGCCGCTGCTCATGGACGGCGCACAGGTGGGTGCGGTGCTGCGCACCCGCACCGGCGTCAAACCGGTGTTCGTCTCGGTCGGGCACCTCATCGACCTGACGACGGCCTCCGACCTGGTGTTGCGACTGTGCCGCGGAACCCGCCTGCCGGAGACCACCCGGGCCGCCGACCGGCGTTGCCGAACCGTTCTCGACGAACTCGCGACGCAGACCCAACCGCGGTCGTACGGTCCACCGTCATAGCGGTGGAGGGCGACGACCGCTGCCCGAGCCGACCACAGGGGGACCACATGACCGACGGATCCGACTTCGAGATCATCCACGCGCCCCGGGTGCGCTTCCCCGAGATCAGCCCGCGCGCCTACGAGCATCCGGCGGACAAGGGCGCGCTGGCCGGTCTGCGGGCGGTGCCCGGCGTGTCGGAGGTGCTCAAGGCGGCCGCCGGTCTGTTCAGCGAGCGCGGTGAGCGGCTCATGGCGCTGGCGTCGGCGATCCGGGTCGGCGAGCGGCAGTTCCCGACGCTCGACCGGCTCCGACTCGAGTGCGCGGCCACCCTCGACCTGCCCGTGACGCCCAACGTCTACGTCGCCCGCTCCGGCGAGGCGAATGCGTTCGCGATCGGCATGGACCAGCCGTTCATCGTGCTCACCACGGACCTGGTGGAGGCGCTCGACGCCGAGGCCCTGCGGTTCGTCATCGGCCACGAGATGGGGCACATCCTGTCCGGCCACGCGGTGCTGCGCACCCTGCTCATCCGGCTGGTCCAGCTCCAGGCGTCGATGTCACTGGTGCCGATCGGCGCACTGGGACTGCGGGTGGTGATCGCGGCGCTGCGCGAGTGGTTCCGCAAGGCGGAGCTGACCTGCGACCGCGCCGGCCTGCTCTGCGGCCAGGACGCGCAGGCGGCGCTGCGCACCCACGTCTACCTGGCCGGCGGCACCGACCTCAGCGAGATCGACATCCCGTCGTTCCTGCGCCAGGCCGAGGAGTACGAGCAGATCGAGGACATCCGCGACAGCATCCACAAGTTCCGCAACGTCGAGCTCATGACCCACCCGCTTGCCGTCGTGCGGGCCGCGCAGCTGCAGCGCTGGTCGGCCAGCGCGGACTACCGCCGGATCCTCTCCGGCGACTACCCGCGCCGCGGCGATGAGGACCCCGGCTCCACCTTCATGGACGACCTGCGCGGCGCGGCCCGCTCCTACCGCGACAGCGCCACCCAGTCCACCGACCCGCTGCTCAAGGTGCTCAGCGAGGTCGGGGCCGGGGTGAGCGACGCCGCCGGCCGGATCTTCCGCGGCTTCACCGGGGGCGGCCAGCAGGACACCGACAGAGGTTGACGGCTCACTGGAGGCAGAACTCGTTGCCCTCCGGGTCCTGCAGCACGATCCACCACCCCGTCGGCTCGTCCATCTCGCGCAGGATCGTCGCGCCGGCACTGACCAGCTGGTTGGCGTGCCGGCGCACGGCGGCCCGCCGGTCGGTCGCGCCGTGGCCGGAGTTGACGTCGAGGTGCAGCCGGTTCTTCCCGACCTTGTCCTCGGGGACGCGCTGGAACAGCACCCGCGGGCCGACCCCGGACGGGTCCACGATGGCGGTGTACTGCTCCTCGTCGTCGTCGTCGATGTAGCCCGGTCGCGGCGCCTGCTGCACGTAGCCCAGTGCGAACGCCCAGAACGCCGCGAGCCGGCCGGGGTCGTGCGCGTCGACGGTGATCTGCAGCGGAATCGCCATGCCGGCAGTCTGCCGCACTACGGTGGTCCTCGATGGTCGATCAGGCGACGGCGGTGCTGCACGACCCCTCCACCTACGTGTCCGGGGTCCCGTTCGACGTCCTGGAGCGGCTGCGGCGCGGGCCGGGGATCGTCCGCGTCGGCGAACCGGAGCAGGCGGGCTGGCCGGAGGGCACGGGCTACTGGCTGGTCCTGCGCCACGCCGACGTCGTCGACGTGCTGCGCAATCCGACCGCCTTCTCCTCGCACGCCGGCGGCACCCAGATCCGCGATCCCGCGACGCCCGCCGACCTGGCCTACGTGCGCCGGATGATGCTCAACATGGACCCGCCGGAGCACTCCCGGCTGCGGCGGATGCTCGCCCGCTCGTTCACGCCGCGAGCGGTGGCTGCCCTGGAGCGGCGCATCGCCGACCACTGCCGGCGCATCGTCGACCGGATGCTCGCCGGGCCCGCGTCGGTGGACCTCGCCCGCGACGTCGCCGCGGACCTCCCCCTCCTCGTGCTCTCCGACGTGCTCGGCGTGCCGGCGCAGGACCGGTGGCTGCTCTACGACTGGTCCAACCGCGTCATCGGCTGGCAGGACCCGGACTACGCGATCAGCGCGGCGTTCGACGCCTCCAGCGGTACGGACCTGGCGGCGGCCGCCGTCGCGCTGCGGCCGGCGCCCGACCCGGACGGCCGGATGCCGGATCCGCGCAGCCGCGCCGGCATGCCCGACCTGTACGCCTACGCGGCGGCACTGGGCGAGCACAAGCGCAGCCACCCTGGCGACGACGTCATGTCGATCCTCATGGCCCAACGGGACGACGCCGGCGGCCACGTCACGATCGAGGAGTTCGAGAACCTGTTCTGGCTGTTCGCCGTGGCGGGCAACGAGACGCTGCGCAACGGCATCCCGGGCGGGATGGTGGCGCTGCTCGCCCACCCGGACGCCCAACGCGCGCTGCGTGCCGACCCCGGGCGGGTGCCCGACGCGGTGGAGGAGATGCTGCGCTGGTGGACACCGGTGATGGTGTTCCGCCGGACCGCCACCGTCGACACCGAGATCGCCGGGCAGCCGATCGCGGCAGGCGACAAGGTGGTGGTCTCGTTCGCGTCGGCCAACCGCGACGAGACCGTCTTCGACCGGCCTGACGCCTTCGACATCGGCCGCCGGCCCACCGCGCACCTCGCGTTCGGACAGGGCCCGCACTTCTGCCTCGGCGCCCAGCTCGCGCGCCTGCAGATGCGCACCCTGTTCACCGAGCTGCTCACCCGCACCTCGTGGATCGAGGCGGACGGCGAACCGCGCTGGCTGCGCTCCAACTTCCAGCGCGGCGTGAAGCGGTTGCCGGTGCGCTGGACGGCTTAGGGCCGCAGCCGGCGGGGCAGCTTCGCGACGACCGCGTCGTACGAGGCGTCGACCAGCTCGCGCAGCTCGTCGTCGGGCACGGCCCCGTCCAGCGTGATCGAGTTCCAGCCGTAGCGGCCGATGTAGGCGCTCTGCGTGACGCTGCCCGGGTACGCGTCGCGCAGCTCGGCGGCCTCGTCGGCGTCACGCCCGCACTTGAGGCCGACCCCGGTGCCCGAGCCGAGGAACGCGAAGATCTTGCCGCCGACCTTCGCGACCAGGTCGCCCTCCCACGGCTCGTCCGGCTCGGCGCCGGGCTTGGCCAGGCAGTAGGCCACCAGATCCTCGTGCTTCACGCGACCACCCGCGCACGACGCCGCCAGACCAGCCACAGAGCCACGTAGAGCAGCACGGTGAACCACACGTAGGTGCTGCCGACGACCTGCTGCCACGGGGTCCAGGTCAGCTCGACGTCGCCGGACCGGGGCAGGCCGAGCCGGTGCGGCGCGATCACGAACACGGCCGCCATGAGCCCGGTGACCCACCACCAGCCCGTCGACCGCAGGCGGGCCGCCGTCGCTGCGGCCACGAGCAGCGCGGGGGCGATCCACACCCAGTGGTGGGACCACGACGTCGGCGAGACGAGCAGCCCGAACCCGGCCGTCGCCACCATCGCCAGCGGGGCCGGCGCGCGGGCGATCACCGGTGCGGCGAGCGCGAGCAGGGCCAGCGACAGCGCGACCCACACGACGGTGCGTGCGGTGCCGTCGACCCCGGCGCGCACCAGCACGGCCTGGAACGTCTGGTTCGTGAAGAACGGGGAGGCGCTGATCCCGGACACCGGGTTGTCCAGCCAGAACCGCAGCGACGCCGACGGCGCGACGGCGAACGCGAGTCCCGTCGCCAGCGCGCCGGACACCGCGGCGATCGCCGCCGCCCGGTAGTCGCGGCGCAGCAGGAAGTAGAGCACGAACACGGCAGGCGTCAGCTTGATGGCCGCGGCGATCCCGACCAGCACGCCCCGCGGCCACCGCCCCGACCGCGCCATCAGGTCGACCGCGACCAGCGCCATCAGGATCAGGTTGATCTGCCCGAACTCGATCGTCTGCAGGACCGGTTCCAGTGCCAGCGGCGGCAACCCGGGGACGGGGTGGTCGAAGTCGATGTCCTTGCCGGGCTGCACGGCCAACGCGAGCGGCAGCAGCACGGACGTCACCGACACCGCGCCGCCGACCCCGCCGGACGGCCACAGCCGGCGCGCCGTGACGTAGAGGACCGCGCCCAGCGCGAGCGTGGAGAGCGCGAGCAGCAGGATCCAGCTCGCCGGCCACGGCACCACCGCCAGCGGCACCATCACCAGCGCCGCGAACGGCGGGTAGATGAACGGCAGCGCGATGTGGCCGGCCGTCTCCGGCAGCGGGCCGTACATGTCGCCGCCCGCCAGCCAGGCCTGCACCCCGAACCGGTACACCTCGAGGTCGATGTGCCGCCCGCCCGTGTGCACGACGACACCCGCGAGCACGAGCGCGAGCAGCGGGATCGTGACCGGCAGGACCCGCCGCGGATGGCGCAGCACGTCGAGCAGCCGCTGGGAGTGCTCGGTCACCGTCACGTACCTCACGGTATCGTCCAGCGCTCGCGATCAGTCGAGCGGGCGGTGCGCCGTCTCGGGAAGTCGCAGGTAGACGACGAATCCGAGCACCGACAGCAGGACCACGTAGTACAGGAACCACTCCGGGTGGCCGAGGTCCTTGAGCAGGGTCGCGAGGTACGGGGCGGTGCCGCCGAACAGCGCCACCGTCAGCGAGTACGGGAAGCCGATGCCGGACGCCCGCACCTCACCCGGCACGATCTCGGCGTTGAGCGCCGCCGCGATCGACGTGTAGCCGGTCAGCAGCACCATGCCCGCCACCTGCGCGAGCAGCATCCCGGTGAACGACGTCATCGCGGCGAGCAGGGGGATCACCAGCAGCGCGAACCCGCCCGCGAACCCCAGCAGGAGCGGCTTGCGCCCGTACCTGTCCGACAGCATCCCGCCCAGCGGCTGCAGCACCGCGAACACGGCCAGCGCGATCGTGCCGACCACGAGCGTCGTCGCCGGGTCCAGCCCGCCGTTGAGCTGGGCGTACGTCGGCACGTACGTCGTCCAGGTGTAGTAGGTGATCGTGCCGGCGATGGTGACCCCGACGATCAGCAGCGACTGCCGCGGGTAGCGCTGCAGGGCGGCGAACAGCGGTGGCCGGTTCCCGGCCGCGAGCTGCTCCTGCGCGGGATGCGTCTCGTCGGCGGTGCGGCGGATCCAGAAGCCAACGAGCGCGATCACCGCCCCGACCACGAACGGGATCCGCCAGCCCCACGCCGTCATGTCCGGTTTCGCCAGCGTGGACGCCAGGACGGCCGAGAGCCCCGACGCGATCAGCTGCCCGATCGTCGTCGAGACGTACTGGAAGCTGGAGAACAGCCCGCGCCGGCCGGGTGGTGCGGACTCCACCAGGAACGTCGTCGACGCCGCGAACTCGCCGCCGATCGAGAGCCCCTGCACGAGCCGGGCCACGACCAGCAGGATCGGCGACAGCGCCCCGACCTGCGCGTACGTCGGCAGCACCGCCATCAGCAAGCTGCCGCCGCCCATGAGCAGGATCGTGAGGGTGAGGGCGTTGCGCCGGCCCACCCGATCGGCGACCCAGCCCAGCAGCAGACCACCGACGGGCCGCATGAAGAACCCGACGGCGAAGACCGCGAACGCGTTCAGCAACCCCTGCACCGGATCGGCGGTGTTCGGGAAGATCTGCGTCGAGAAGTAGACGGCCAGGAACGTGTAGGCGTACCAGTCGTACCACTCGACGGCGTTGCCGATCGACGCCGCGACGAGCTGCCGCCCCGGCCGCCGCACCCGCACACTCTGCTCCCCCATGCGCGCATCCTGCCTTCCCGGACGGGCACGTGCACGAGGGACACCCCGACGCCACGGCCGGGTCGGCCGTACCCCCAGGATGGGGGCGGAGGTGGGCGATGACGATGGACCGAGGCGCCTGGGAGGACCGCTGGTCGCAGGCCCTGCGCGAGCACGGCGACCGGATCGCGACGATGCCACCCAACGCGATGCTGAGGGGCGTGGCCACGGAGCTGCGGCCCGCTCGGGCGCTCGACGCAGGCTGCGGCCACGGCGCGGAGACGCTCTGGCTCGCGGCGCGCGGCTGGACGGTCACCGCCGTCGACTTCGCCGCGGCCGCGCTGGCGCACGCCCGCTCGACCGCGGAGACCCTCGGCACGGACATCGCTGATCGCGTCGAGTGGGTCGAGGCGGACCTGACCACCTGGACGCCCCGGCCGGAGTACTACGACCTCGTCGCCTGCCTGTACCTGCACGTCGCCGGGTCGGTGCCCGAGACGGTGCAGCGCCTGGCCACGGGCGTGGCCCCTGGTGGGACGCTGCTCCTCGTCGGCCACCGCCCGATCGACCCGGCCACCGGTGCGACCACGCCGGCAGCCGGCCAGGTGCAGGTCTCTGTCGACGAGGCGGTCGCCGCGCTCGACGCCTCCCGGTGGACGTTCGACATCGCCGAGGACCGTCCACGGGCCGCCGCCGGCACCGGTGTGGACGCCGTCATCTGCGCGCGACGACGGCGCTGAGCGGCCTACGACACGCCGGCAGCGTCCATCCCGCGCAGCTCCTTCTTGAGGTCCTGGATCTCGTCGCGCAACCGGGCGGCCAGCTCGAACTGCAGGTCGCGGGCCGCGGTGAGCATCTGGTCGGACAGCTGCTGCACCAGATCGGCCAGCTCGGCGCGCGGCATGTTCTTCGTGTCGCGACCGGCGACGATGCCCGAGCTCGCGGAGGCCCGACCAGGCTCCCCCGCCGCTCGCTTGCCCCGCGACGCGTTGCGGCCCGAGCCGCCCACCGGCACTGTGGTGCCGTCGTCCGCGGCCTCCCGATACACCTGGTCGAGGATGTCGGCGATCTTCTTCCGCAGCGGCTGCGGATCGATGCCCCGCTCCTCGTTGTAGGCGATCTGCTTGGCGCGGCGCCGGTCGGTCTCGTCGATCGCGTACTGCATCGAGTCCGTGATCGAGTCGGCGTACATGTGCACCTCGCCGGACACGTTCCGCGCGGCCCGGCCGATCGTCTGGATCAGCGACGTGCCCGAGCGCAGGAAGCCCTCCTTGTCGGCGTCGAGGATCGCGACGAGCGACACCTCCGGCAGGTCGAGACCCTCGCGGAGCAGGTTGATGCCGACGAGCACGTCGAACTCCCCCAGCCGCAGCTGCCGCAGCAGCTCCACCCTGCGCAGGGTGTCGACCTCCGAGTGCAGGTAGCGCACCCGGATGCCCAGCTCGAGCAGGTAGTCGGTGAGGTCCTCGGCCATCTTCTTCGTGAGGGTGGTGACCAGCACCCGCTCGTCCCGCTCCGAGCGCTCCCGGATCTCGTGGACGAGGTCGTCGATCTGCCCCTTGGTGGACTTCACGACGATCTTCGGGTCGACCAGGCCGGTGGGCCGGATGACCTGCTCCACGAACTCGCCGCCCGTCCGCGACATCTCGTACGGGCCCGGGGTGGCCGACAGGTAGACCGTCTGACCGATCCGGTCGGCGAACTCCTCCCACGTCAACGGCCGGTTGTCGACCGCGGACGGCAGCCGGAACCCGAAGTCGACGAGGTTGCGCTTGCGGGACATGTCGCCCTCGTACATGCCGCCGATCTGGGGCACCGTCTGGTGCGACTCGTCGATCACCAGCAGGAAGTCGTCCGGGAAGTAGTCGAGCAGCGTGGCCGGCGCGGACCCGGGGCCGCGGCCGTCGATGTGGCGCGAGTAGTTCTCGATGCCCGAGCAGAAGCCGACCTGGCGGATCATCTCGATGTCGTACTGGGTGCGCATCCGCAGCCGCTGCGCCTCCAGCAGCTTGCCCTGGCCCTCCAGCTCGGCCAGGCGCTCTTCGAGCTCCGCCTCGATGTCGCGCACCGCCCTGGCCATGCGCTCCGGCCCGGCGACGTAGTGCGTGGCCGGGAAGATCCGCAGCTCGTCGACCTGTCGCAGCACGTCACCGGTGAGCGGGTGCAGGTAGTAGAGAGACTCCACCTCGTCGCCGAAGAACTCGATGCGGATCGCGAGCTCCTCGTACGCCGGGATGATCTCCACGGTGTCGCCGCGGACCCGGAACGTCCCGCGGGTGAACGAGTGGTCGTTGCGCGTGTACTGCACGTCGACCAGCGCCCGCAGCAGCGCGTCGCGCTCCACCGTGTCGCCGACCTTCACCTGGACCGACCGGTCGAGGTAGGACTGCGGGGTGCCCAGGCCGTAGATGCACGACACCGACGCCACCACGACCACGTCGCGGCGCGACAGCAGGTTGTGGGTGGCGGAGTGGCGCAGCCGCTCCACGTCCTCGTTGATCGAGGAGTCCTTCTCGATGTACGTGTCGGTCTGCGCGATGTACGCCTCGGGCTGGTAGTAGTCGTAGTACGAGACGAAGTACTCGACCGCGTTGTTCGGCAGCATCTCGCGCAGCTCGTTGGCCAGCTGCGCGGCGAGCGTCTTGTTGGGCGCCATCACCAGCGTGGGCCGCTGGAGCCGTTCGATGAGCCAGGCCGTGGTGGCCGACTTGCCCGTGCCGGTGGCACCGAGCAGCACGACGTCCTGCTCGCCGGCCCGGATCCGCCGCTCCAGCTCGTCGATGGCAGCAGGCTGGTCACCGGCCGGCTCGTACGGGCTGACCACCTCGAAACGGCCGCCCTGGCGCGGGATGTCCCCCACCGGCCGGTGCTCGGAGTGCGCCAGCGGCACGTCCTCCATCGGGACGGCAGCGCTGCCCGGAACCTCGGTCGCGAATGCCACTGTCCTTACCCGCCCGTCTGCTTTCGACTTCCCACACCGTCGAGATCCAGGGTACGAGCCCGCCCCGACAGTTTCTGACACCATGGCCCCGGTGCATCCGCCGAAGATCTCGACCTTCGACGTGCCCGGCATGGTCAACATCGACACCAAGGGGTGCGTCCGGCCGGTCGAGGTCTACACCGAGACCTCCTTCGGCCTGTACATGAGCCGCCCCATCGTCGACCGGCCCACCGCGCACTGGCTCGAGACGTGGCTGCTGCCCGACCTGGGGATCGCGGTGAGCGACTGGTGGTGGAACCCCGGCCACGAGCGCGACCAGGACTTCTACCTCGACATCGCCACGATCACCCGCGACGGTGCACGCTGGGTGCTCGTCGACCACTACCTCGACATCGTCGTTCAGCACCGCCGGTCGACGCAGGTGGTCGACGTGGACGAGTTCACCGCCGCGGTGGCCGCCGGCCTGCTCGCCCCGGCCTCGGCCGAGTCCGCGCTGCACGCGACCCTGCGGGCGGTGCGCGGTCTCGCCGCGCACGGCAACGACCTCGACGCGTGGCTGGCGGAGCTCGACGTGCACCTGCAGTGGCGGAAGGGCGGCCGAACCGCCTGACGTCAGTTGCCGAACAGTCCGAGACCCGCCGGCTTCGCCTTCGCCTTCGGGGGCGGGTCCTGCTTGCCCTCGGTGTCGTCGCCGCCGTCAGCAGGCGGCGCGACGGCGGCCGGCTTCGGCTTCGCGGTGACCTTGGGCTGCACCGGCGTGGGCTTGGGCTTCGGCTTGGGCTTCACGGTGACCTTCGGCTTCACCACCACCGTCGGGCGGGACGCTGCGGCGCTGGTCGGCGGCACCTGGGCCGCCCGCTCCCGCTCCCCCAGCGACGGTCCCGGCACCGGCGCCGGGGCGGACAGCAACCCGGCCGGCGGCGGGGACGCCACGAGATCGGCGACCTCGGGTGCCCGTGGTGTGCTGGCCTGTGCGACGGCGGTGATGCCGCCCAGGCTGCCGACGGTGAACACCGCCGCGGCCGCCGCGGTGGTGGCGCGCGTGGTGGTGCCGGCCCGCCGGATCACGCTGTCGACGGCGGGCACTGCGACGGATGCGGCGAGCTCGTCGTCCATGCGCCGGAACTCACTGGTGAGCCTCCGGCGGGTGCGTGCCTCGTCGTCCAACACGGCCCGAACCTCTTCCTCGCCCCCGACGGGTGAACGTGACCGGCCGAAACGCGCCGGTCACCCACCCATCATACGGACACGGCGTGACGACTCATGTGCTCGGCGTCGCCGACTTCGTCTCCCCGGGATTGCCGGCCGCGGTCGTCGTCGCCGGCGGGTCGGTCGGCTTGGTCGTCGTGGGCGGCTCGGTCGTCGGCTTCGGGTCCTTGGTGGGCTTCGGCGGCTTCGGCTTCGGCGGCTTCGTCGGGTCCGGGTTGCCCTCGGAGTTGTCGTCGTTGTTGTTGTCATCGGCGACGGGGGGCTGCTCCGCGGCGGGTGCCGACGTCGCTGCCGGCGGCGGCTGCACCACGCGACCCTGAGGACGCGGCGCCGGTCCGGGCACGTGCGTCGCCTGCGGCGCGTTGCTCGTCTCCGTGATGGCGGGCTCGGTGCTCGTCGCGGCGGGCGGCGGCTGCTGCGCCGCCACGCCCGGAGCGGACAGCCCCGCGGCCTCGGTTCCGGACGGCCCCGCCTGCGCGACGGCCGTGATGCCACCCAGCGCGCCCACCGTCAGCACCGCCGCCGCAGCAGCGGTGCTCGCCCGGTTGGCGGTGCCGGCGCGGCGGATCACGGCGTCGACCGCTGGCAGGGTCACTGCCGCGGCGAGCTCGTCGTCCATCCGCCGGAACTCGTCGGTCACGCGCGTGAGCGTGTCGGTCACCGGTATTCCCCCTCGTCCCGCTGCGCGTCCTGCGCACCGGCCAGCACTGCGGGCAGCTCGTCGGCCAGCCCCTCGACGACCACGTGCCGGGCGGCACCCAGCCGGGACTCGACGATCTCGGCCGCGACCTGCTCGACCGCGGCGATCTCCTCCACGGAGACCCCTGCCATGTGGTAAAGCACCACCGCGCGGCGCTCGGCCGGCTTGAGCCGCCCCAACGCCTGCAGCAGCACGTGTGTCCGCGGATCGACCCCGTCGGCGACGCCGCGCCGGCGGCCGAGACCGATCGCACCGAGCATCCGGCGCCAGCTCCGCATCGTCGAGCGCACCGCGACGCTGCGCACCCACGCAGCCGGGTCGGGCTCGCGGCCGATCTTCGCCCAGTTGCGCCAGGCGCGGGAGTAGGCGTCCTGAACGGCCTCGTGCGCCTCGCCCGGGTCCAGGGTGATCGCGTAGAGCTGCGCGACGAGCCGCTGGTAGTTGGCTTCGAGGTGGGCGCCGAAGTCGATGCGCAGCTGGGCGGCCGCGCCCGACGGCGCGTCCTGGTCGATCTGCGCGGCCTCGTACTCGGCGTCCTCGATGTCGGCCTCGTCCCACTGGTCGACGATCGCGCTCACCTTCTCGCCCCTCATCACGGCTGACGTGTGCTCACTCCTGGGTGATCCCTCTGCGCCCTCATCGGTCACGAACCGTGGTCCGTTACCGACAAATGCGTCCGATCAGTGCAACGACGGTGCCCACCCGGAGGATGCGGCCCAGTCCTCGGCTCGTGGGGAAACAGCCGCCCACCAGGCACGTTCCGCCGTCGCGTACGCAGCGTCATCGCCTGCTCGCACTGTCCGCTCCGCCAGCTGCGACTGCGCCTCCGGGTCGGCGCGCAACCAGTCCCTGGAGAGCAGCGCGGCGCGCCACTCCTCCGATCCCACGGCGTTGACCTGCAGGTTCGCCGGCCGCCCGGGGTCGGCGGAGCGGAAGAGGTGGGCGCGCACCGCGTCGGCGACGAAGCCGGCCGGCCGCAGCGCATCACGCAGAGTGTCCGGGTCGACGTCCGCGTCGACGGCGAGCTGGAGCTCCACGACGTCGGGCGCGGGGAGTCCCGGCACGGCGGTCGGACCGATGTGATCGACGCCTCGTCCGGTCCCTCCGGCGGCGGCCGCGACCCGGGCCACCAGCCGGGCGCCGGCGCCGGCCCAGCCGGGATCGCTCGGCACGACCGGGTGCGGCCCGTCCCGCTCCACGCGGTCGCGCCGCAGGTCCGCCTCGAACGGCACCAGGCGCTCCGCCCACAACCGGTCGACGGCCGCGGCGACGTCGTCGGGGCTGCCGCCGTTGTCCAGCCACACGTCCGCGACGGCCCGCCGCGCGTCGTCCGTGGCCTGGGCGGCGATCCGCGAACGGGCGTCCGCCGCGTCCATGCCACGCTGCTCGACCAGCCGCGCCACCCGCACCTCCGCGTCGGCGTGCACGACCACGACCAGCGCGAACCGCGCCGCCATGCCGCCCTCCACCAGCAATGGCACGTCCTGCACGACGACCGCGTCCGGTGCGGCGGCCGCGACCATGGCGGTCGATCGCTCCCGCACCCGCGGGTGGACGATCGCGTTCAGCCGGGCTCGCGCCTCCGCGTCACCGAAGACGACCGCGCCGAGCGCCGGCCGGTCCAGCTCCCCGTCCGGTCCGACGACGCCGGCACCGAACTGGGCGACGACCTCGGCGAACCCGTCCGTCCCCGCGGCCACGACCTCCCTGGCCAGCACGTCCGCGTCGACGAGCACGGCGCCGCGGGCGACGAGCCGGCGCGCGACCGTCGACTTGCCGGACCCGATACCGCCGGTCAGCCCCACGTGCAGCACGCCGCCACCCTACGGATGGCCGGATCGCGGTGATCAGCCGCCCGTGGCCACGGGCGTCGGGGCGGCGCCGGGTGCTCCCACGGGGGAGCCGACCGCAGCGGCGGGGTCGATCTTCAGCGCGCGCTGGGCGAGGTCGGTCACGAGGTTCTCGCGTGCCCGCCCCTTCGGCACGGCCCGGTCGGGCAGTTGGACGGCGAGCGTCTTCGGCCCGTCGACGACCGTGAGCAGCAGCTCGCCGCGCCGCACGAACAGCACGCCGGTCGCCGTGCCGACCGTGATGTCGTGGCGATCCCCGTTCTCCAGGCCCGCGTTGAGCTGCCACTGCTGGCGCGCCGCCTCCGGGGTCGCGTACGTGGCGGCGCGCACCGTGAACAGCGGCCGCCCCTTCTCCGCCGTGTACGTGCAGTCCAGCTTCTCCGTGCGCCCGACGGCGGGGGCCGGCACGCCGCGCACGGTCCGCACGTCGGTCTGGGCCGGGTCGAGGCCCAGCACACCAGCGACGTCGGCCGGCGCGATCAGGGCGGCGCAGGGATCGAGCGGCGCCCGAGCCGGATCCGACGTCGGCACGGTCGCCGCGAACGTCGGCAGCCCGACGGACGGGCTCGCCCCGGCGCCGCTGCAGCCGGCCAGCACCCCGGCGACGAGCGCGGCCATGAGGATCGGGGCGACCGGCCGACCGGTGTGACGCCTGGCATGCCCCATGCCCCACACGTTAGGGGGTAACCGCCGTCGCTTCGCGCGGCGCGCCCGAATCGACACCCACCGCGACCCGTACGGCTGGAGCGGACCCGAGAAAACGCCGGCGGCCCCGGCGACCGAGTGGTCGCCGGGGCCGCCGGAGTGCTAGCCGGGAACTACCGGGCTCACGCCCCGCCGGACAGCTTCTCACGCAGAGCCGCGAGCTGCTCGTCGCTGGCGAGCGAACCGCCCGACTCGGCCGGGCCGCTGCTGCTGGCACCGGAGGAGTAGCTGGTGCCCGCACCGCCGGCCTCGGGAGCCTCGGCCTCGATCTCCGCGGCCTTCTTGAGCTGCGTGATGTGCTGCTCGTAGCGCTCGTGGGCCTCGGCGTACTGCCGCTCCCACTCCTCGCGCTGGCTCTCGAAGCCCTCCTGCCACTCGCCGGTCTCGACGTCGAAGCCCTCGGGGTAGATGTAGTTGCCCTGGTCGTCGTACTCGGCGGCCATGCCGTAGCGGGTGGGGTCGAACTCCGTCTCCGGGGTCATGCCCTCGTTGGCCTGCTTCAGCGACAGCGAGATGCGGCGCCGGTCGAGGTCGATGTCGATGACCTTGACCATGGCGTCGTCGCCGACCTGGACGACCTGCTCCGGGATCTCGACGTGGCGCTCGGCCAGCTCCGAGATGTGGACCAGGCCCTCGATGCCGTCCTCCACGCGGACGAACGCACCGAACGGCACCAGCTTCGTGACCTTGCCCGGCACGATCTGGCCGATCGCGTGGGTGCGGGCGTACAGGCGCCACGGGTCTTCCTGCGTCGCCTTCAGCGACAGGGAGACGCGCTCGCGGTCGAGGTCGACGTCGAGGACCTCGACGGTGACCTCCTGGCCCACCTCGACGACCTCGGACGGGTGGTCGATGTGCTTCCAGGACAGCTCCGAGACGTGCACCAGACCGTCGACCCCACCGAGGTCGACGAACGCACCGAAGTTGACCACCGAGGAGACGACACCCTTGCGCACCTGGCCGCGGGCGAGCTGGTTGAGGAACTCGCTGCGGACCTCGGACTGCGTCTGCTCCAGCCACGCCCGGCGCGACAGCACCACGTTGTTGCGGTTCTTGTCGAGCTCGATGATCTTGGCCTCGATCTTGCGACCCACGTACGGCTGCAGGTCGCGCACGCGGCGCATCTCGACCAGCGACGCCGGCAGGAAGCCGCGCAGACCGATGTCGAGGATCAGGCCGCCCTTGACGACCTCGATGACCGTGCCCTCGACGGGCTCGTCGGCCTCCTTGAGGGCCTCGATCGTGCCCCAGGCGCGCTCGTACTGCGCGCGCTTCTTGGACAGGATCAGGCGGCCTTCCTTGTCCTCCTTCTGGAGGACCAGGGCCTCGACGTGCTCCCCGACCTCGACGACCTCCGCGGGGTCGACATCGTGCTTGATCGAGAGTTCCCGCGAGGGGATGACGCCCTCGGTCTTGTAGCCGATGTCGAGCAGGACCTCGTCACGGTCGACCTTGACGATGGTGCCCTCGACGATGTCGCCATCGTTGAAGTACTTGATCGTCTGGTCGATGGCGGCGAGGAAGTCCTCCTCCGACCCGATGTCGTTGACGGCGACCTGCGGCGTGGAGCTGGTCGGGGCGGCGGTGGTGTCGGTGGACATGTAGTGGGGTGCTCCGGTAATGGATGGATTGGTGGTGCTGGCGTGGTGCGGGGTGTCTCGTGACGTGGTGCTGTCACCCTTGCTCGTGATGGTGAGACGCTGTGGTCGGCGACCGCAGGACGATTCCGCGACATTGACCACAGTGCGCAGGTCATGCTACGCGGCGGCGGATCACCGCGGCAACGCGGGGTCCCACCATGAGAACAGCCCTCCACCCCCGAGGATTCCCTGGTGAGCGCGGAAGAAGTGCTGGGCACGACGGGCATCGCCCGGCGGACCGTGGACGCGGTCGAGTCAGAGCGGGCGAGCCGCCGGTGGTGGGACGCCGACGCGGACGACTACCTGGCAGAACACGGCTCCGACATCGGCGACGCGGACTTCGTCTGGTGTCCGGAGGGGCTCCGCGAGGCCGATGCCGGCCTGCTCGGTCCGGTCGCCGGACGACGCGTGCTCGAGGTCGGGTGCGGTTCCGCCCCGTGCGCGCGCTGGCTCGCCGCGCAGGGTGCGGCCCCGGTCGCGCTCGACCTGTCCCGCGGGATGCTCGCGCACGCCGCGGCGCTGGGCCGTGCGACCGGTCTGGAGGTCCCGCTCGTGCAGGCCGGCGCCGAGCACCTGCCGTTCGCCGACGCCACGTTCGACGCCGCCTGCTCCGCGTTCGGCGGCGTCCCGTTCGTGGCCGAACCGGACCGGGTCATGCGCGAGGTGGCCAGGGTGCTGCGGCCGGGCGGGCGCTGGGTGTTCGCGGTGAACCACCCGATGCGCTGGATGTTCTCCGACGACCCCGGCACGGACGGCCTGGTGGTGCGCCAGTCGTACTTCGACCGGACGCCCTACGTCGAGGTGGACGGGACGGGCGCCGCCACCTACGTCGAGCACCACCGCACGATCGGCGACCGGATCCGCGACGTCGTCGCCGCCGGGCTCGTCGTCGAGGACGTGGTGGAACCGGAGTGGCCGGACGGCTTCGACCGGGTGTGGGGCCAGTGGAGCCCGCTGCGCGGCGCGCTCTTCCCCGGTACGGCGATCTTCGTGACGCGCCGCCCGACGTAGGGTCGAGCGGTGACGACCGAAGCCACTGATCCGACGGCCGGGATCAGCGCCGATGTGAGCACCGATGTGAGCGCCGATGTGAGCACCGTCGAGCAGCTCGCCGACCGCATGGGCATCGAGCTGCTCACGACCACCCGCGAGGAGGTCGTCGGGCGCATGCCGGTCGCGGGCAACCGGCAGCCGTTCGGCGTGCTGCACGGTGGCGCGAGCGCGGTGCTCGCCGAGACGCTCGGCTCCACGCTGGCGGCGATGCACGTCTACCCCGAGCGGTTCCCCGTCGGGATCGAGCTGTCGTGCACCCATCACCGGTCCGCCACGGCCGGCTGGGTCACCGGGGTGGCGCGGCCGATCCACGTCGGCCGCTCCACGTCGACGTCCGAGATCGTGATCAGCGACGAGCAGGGCCGGCGCGTCTGCACCGCGCGGCTGACCTGCCTGCACCGCGACAGCAGGCCACGCGTCTGAGCTGTTGCCGGGGCGGCCCGGCCGTGGCCAGACTGGCAGGGTGAACAGCCGGCTGCTCGAGCGCACGGTCGCCCGGATGGAGCGGCTGGCCGCGGCCGGACGCAGCACCGACGACCTCATGGACGAGGCCGGCGCGCTGCTCCAGACGGCGCTGCCGCACGAGTCGCGGTGCTGGCACACCACCGACCCGGACAGCCTGATCGAGACCGGTTTCCGCGCCTACCAGATGCCACCGCCGGACGTCGAGGTGGCGCGCTTCGCCTACCTCCCTGACGACTACAACGCGTTCGGCGCCCTCGCCACCGGCCGCCGGCGCAGCGGGGTCCTGAGCGAGGCGACGGGCCGCCGGCTCGACCGCAGCGTCCGCTACCGCGAGCTGCTCCGTCCCAACGGCATCACCGGCGAGCTGCGCGTCGCGCTGGTCGCCGGGGGCGCGTGCTGGGGCACGGTCTCGCTGTTCCGGGAGGCGCCCGGCGACTTCACCGACGAGGAGTGCGCGTTCGCCCACGCCGTGTCCGGTGCGCTGGGGCGGGGGCTGCGCGTCGCCGGACTGCGGGACCGCGTGGCCCCCGGGAGCGCCGCGCGGTGGCCGGGCGTACTGGTCGTCGACCGGAGCGGGGCCGCGGTGTCGGTCACCCCGCCCGCCCGCACCTGGCTCGCGGAGCTGGGCGCCGACCCGGACGGGCCGCCCGAGCTGCCGTTCGCCGTGCACGCGCTCGCGGAGCGGGCCCGCGCAGGGCAGGAGGCCACCGCTCGGGTCCGCACCACGCTCGGCCGCTGGCTCACGCTGCACGCGTCGACCCTCGACGGCACGCCCGCGGCCGACCAGGTCGCCGTCATCGTCCAGGAGGCGACACCGGAGGCCGTCGCGCCGCTGCTCTACGCCGCGTTCGGGTTCACCGCGCGCGAGCGCGAGATCGTCGACGCCGTCATCGAGGGCGGCAGCACCGAGGAGATCGCGGCCCGGCTGTTCATCTCGCCGCTCACCGTCCAGAAGCACCTGTCGTCGATCTTCGCCAAGACCGGGGTGCGCAGCCGCCGTCGGCTCGCGGGGTTGCTGACCGGGTCCGCGAATACCAGGAATCTGGCATAGGCGGGGGTCCCGCAGCTTCCTAGCGTCCTTCCCGAGCCCGCAGTCGCGGGCCGTGGGAAAGGATGGAAGACCTGTGCCGAACGTCGACACCGTCGCCGAGCTGAACGTGCTCGACCCGACATTCCGGCCGGACTCGGCCGAGGTGGCCGCTGCCCGCGCGGCGAGCTGGTACGCCCGGACCCCGATCGGGTTCGCGGTCCTGCGCCACGCGGAGGCGACCGCGCTGCTGGGCGACCGGCGACTGCGCTGGGGCGGCGTGGACTCGCTCGCCGCCCAGGGGCTCACCGCCGGGCCGGCCGTGGACTGGATGCGCACGATCCTGCCGAACATCGAGGGCGCCGACCACGACCGGTTGCGCCGGCTGATCAGCAAGGCGTTCACGCGCGCCGCGGTCGACCGGCTCCGCCCGTCCATGCGGGACGTCGCGAACGAGCTGCTCGACCCGATCGTCGCGGCGGGGCGCTGCGAGTTCATGGCCGAGTTCGCCGACCGCTACCCGGCCAGGGTGCTGGCCGACATGCTGGGGGTGCCGGCCGAGCACCGCGACGATTTCCGCACACTGCCGGCGCGGATGACGCTCATCTTCAGCGTCACGGCGCGCGCGAGCCTCGCCGGGATCGAGGCGGCGATCGAGCAGCTCAACGCCCGCATCGACGAGCTGATCGAGGCCCGCCGCGCCACCCCGGCCGACGACCTGCTCTCCGAGCTCATCGCCGCGGAGGAGGCGGGTGACCGGCTCTCGGGTGCCGAGCTGCGCGAGATCACCGGCTCGTTGCTGTTCGCCGGCCAGGACACCACCCGCCAGCAGCTGGGGCGGGCCGTGCAGACCTTCATGGCCCACCCCGACCAGTGGCGGCTGCTCGCCGAGCAACCCGAACTGGCGCCGCGAGCCGTCGAGGAGGTCATGCGGATCGCGCCGGCCGTCAACACGATCTGGCGGGTCGCCGACACCACGTTCACGTTCGCCGGCCTGACCATCCCGGCCGGCAGCTTCCTCAACATCCTCGCCGATCCCGCGCACACCGACCCGGCCGCGTTCGGCGACGCCCCGTTCGACATCACGGCGACGCGGTCGGCCGGGCAGCTCACGTTCGGCGGCGGCATCCACTACTGCCTGGGCGCGCCCCTGGCCCGGGCCGAGCTCGCCGAGGCACTGCCGATCCTCGCCCGGCGGATGCCCGACCTGGCACCGGACGGGGAGTCGGTGCCCGGCCCGACGCTGGGACCGACAGGACCGGCCACCCTCCCGATCAGGTTCGGTCGACAACACGTCGAGAACGACGTTGCCGTGATCAACAAGGCTTGTTGATCACGGCAACGTCGTTCTCGACGGGGGTGGGGCTCAGCTCGCGACGCCCTCGCCCAGGTACGCCTCCTGCACACGGGGGTCGGCCAGTAGCTCCTGCCCGCTGCCGGAGATGGTGGTGCGACCCAGGTCGATGACGTACGCGTGGTCCGAGAGGGCCAGCGCCGCCAGCGCGTTCTGCTCCACCAGCAGCACCGTGGTGCCCTCGGACTGCAGCTCCTTCACCGTCTGGAAGATCTTCTGCGTCATGATCGGCGAGAGCCCCATGGACGGCTCGTCGAGCATGAGCAGCTTCGGGCGCGACATCATCGCCCGGCCCATGGCGAGCATCTGCTGCTCGCCACCGGAGAACAGGCCGGCCTTGTTGCGCCGCCGCTCCCCCAGCACCGGGAACAGCGTGTACACGCGGTCCAGGTCCTCGAGGATGCCCGCCTCGTCGGTGCGGATGTACGCGCCGAGCCGCAGGTTCTCCTCCACCGTCATGCGGGCGAACAGCCGACGCCCCTCGGGGCTGTGCGCCACGCCGCGGCCGAGGATCTCGTGTGCCGGGAGCTGCTGGATGGGCTCGCCGTCGAGCAGCACCTCACCCGACACGGGCCGCAGCAGGCCGGACACCGTACGCAGCGTGGTGGTCTTGCCGGCGCCGTTGCTGCCGATCAAGCTGACGATCTGGCCCTGCTCCACCGTGAAGCTGACCCCGCGCACCGCCTGGATCGCACCGTAGGCGACGGTGAGATCGCGTACCTCGAGAAACGCCGTCACTGGGATCCCTCCGCGGTGTGGATCTGCGCCTCGACCTCGTCCGGTGGGGCACCGAGGTAGGCCTCGACGACCCGCGGGTCGCCCCGCACCTCGTCCGGGGTGCCCTCGACGAGCAGCTCGCCCTGCACCAGCACGAGCACCCGGTCGCACAGGGTGAAGATGAACTTCGTGTCGTGCTCGATGACCACGACCGAGATCCCGAGATCGCGGATCTTGAAGATCAGCTGCCGGGTGGCCTCGGTCTCCTGGGCGTTCATCCCCGCCGTCGGCTCGTCCAGCAGGAGGACGGCCGGGTCGGTGGCCAGCGCGCGGGCGATCTCGAGCCGCCGCTGGTCACCGTAGGGCAGGTTGCGGGCGAGCTCGCCGGCGAAGCGGGACAGGCCCACGTAGTCCAGCAGCTCGGCGGACCGGTCCCGCGCCTCCTTCTCGCTGCGCCGGAAGCCCGGCCCGTGCAGGAGCGACGACAACGGGCTCTGCTTCATCCGCACATGCCGTCCGACCAGCACGTTCTCCTCCGCCGTCATGCTGGGGAAGAGCCGGATGTTCTGGAACGTCCGCGCCACACCGGTCTCGGTGACGAGCGCGGGATCGCCGGGCAGCGCCTTCCCGCGGAACTCCACCGTGCCCGACGTCGGCGTGTACAGCCCGGTCAGGCAGTTGAAGAGCGTCGTCTTACCGGCACCGTTCGGGCCGATCAACCCGATGATCTCACCATCGGACAGCGCGAACGACACGTCGTTCAGCGCCCGCAGGCCGCCGAACTGCATCGTCACGCCGCTCGCCGACAGCACCGCCGCCGTTCTCACGTCCACCGGGGCGCTCATCGCTCGCCCTCGCCGGCGCTCGGCCGGCGCTTCGCGCGACGGCGCTGTGCCGATGATTCGCTCGCAAGCTCGCTCATGAGACCACCGCCTTGCTCTCCGCCGTCCTGGCTGTCGGCTCACCGGTGTCGACCACCGCCCCGGGTTCGGGTTCCTCCGCCAGCTCGGCGCGCCGGTGCGCGTCGGGCACGATGCCCTGCGGCCGGTAGCGCATGATCAGGACCAGCGCGATGCCGAACAGGAGCAGCCGGTAGTCGGCGAACTCGCGCAGCTTCTCCGGCAGCACGAACAGGATCGACGCACCCAGCACCGCACCCGGGATCGTGCCCATGCCGCCCAGCACGACCGCGGCCAGCAGGGTCACCGACTCCAGGAAGCGGAAGCTCTCGTAGGACACGGTCGCCGTCTTGTGGGCGAAGAACGCGCCCGCGAAGCCGGCCAGCGTGGCACCGATGAGGAACGCGAGGATCTTGATCGGGCCGGTGCGGATGCCCATCGCCCTGGCCGCGTCCTCGTCCTCGCGGATGGCGATCCACGCCCGGCCGAGCCGCGAGTTCTTCAGGTTCGCGAACACCGCCATCACGAACGCGACGATGAGCACGATCAGCACGTAGTAGAGGACGCCGCGGGGCAGCGTCACCGCACCGAGGTGCAGCGCCTGGTCGAAGCCGACGCCGAAGAGCTCCACGGGCGGGATGTTCGGGATGGCGTTGGAGCCACCCGTGAGTCCGCCGATGTTGTTCTGCGCGCTGCGCACGAAGATCTCACCGAACGCCAGCGTCACGATCGCGAGGTAGTCGCCGCGCACCCGCAGCGTCGGCGAGCCGACGATCGCGCCGAACATGCCAGCCACCACCGCGGAGATGATCATGACCAGCGCGAACGGCACGTGGATCCCGACGATCGACGCCGCCGCGCCCGACAGGTTCGCCGCCACGAAGGCGCCGATCCCGAGGAAGGCGACGTAGCCGAGGTCGAGCAGACCGGCAAGCCCGACGACGATGTTCAGCCCGATCGCGGTGGCGGCGTAGACGCCGATGTTCGCCGCGACCGTCATCCAGTACTCACTGCCGGCCGCGGTCAGGGGCAGCGCCAGCGCCGCCAGCAGCATCACGACGATGCTGAACGCCCGGTGCTGCTCGGACAGCGTCGAGATCCAGCCCAGCAGACCGGCCGCGTGCAGGGCACCGAGCAGCCCACCGACCGCCCCGAGGAACGACAGGAAGACCGCGCCTGCGTACGTGGCGGTGGCACCGAACCCACCGCTCGTCAGCACGGCCGCGACCAGGAGCAGGAGCAGCGCGTAGACGACGAGCAGGATCAGCCACTCGACGTAGCGCCCGAACCGCCGGGTGATCTCGGGGACGGGCTCGACGCCACCGGCCACCGCGGCAACCACCAGCACGATCCCGGCGATCAGCGCCACCACGGCGCCGAACGCGACCGCGCCGTCCGACGACGTGATCGCGCCGAGGCCACCGCCCTTGACGGTGATCCAGGCGCCGTTCACGAGCGCCACGACGATCGTGCCGAAGCCCAGCGCCCGCACGATCCGGTTCGCCGCCGGGACCTTGAGCAGCGTGACCGCGATCGCGGCGATCCCGAAGATCACCAGGTGCAGCCGGAAACCGCTGGAGGCCAACGGGTCGGAGAAGTTCTCGAGCGTCGCCTGCTCGGGGTAGCGGCCGTCGTTCAGCACGAACGTCGCCCACGGCAGGAGCGATCCGACCAGCGTCAGCACGCCGCCGAGGACGCTCAGCACGACCGAGTACGGCTTCAGCACGCCCAGGCCGGTGGGCCGCGGCGCCGCATGCCTCGCGATGGTGTTCATGCGCGCACCCGATCCGACTCGCCGAAGAACCCTTGGGGCCGGAACACCAGCACTCCGATCAGGACCACGAAGATCCAGACGTAGTCGTAGGCGGTGCCCCCGGGCATGTACTGGCCGGCCAGCGACTTGATCAGCCCGATCGCGACGCCGCCGACGATGGCACCGCGGATGTTGCCGATGCCGCCGAGCACGGCGGCCGTGAAGGCGAAGATGCCGTTCTGGAAGCCCATGTCGATGTTGACGCTGTTGTAGAAGTTGCCGTACAGCACGCCGGCGACACCGGCCAGTGCACCGCCGAGCGCGAACGTCAGCACGATGATCCGGTCGGGGTCGATGCCCATCAGGCGCGCCACGTCGCGGTCCTGCGAGGTGGCGCGCATGGCCCGGCCCATGCGGGTGCTCTCGATGAAGAAGTTCAGCGCGAAACCGAGGCCCAGCGCGACGACGATGAGGAGCATGCCGGCGTACCGGATCGGCACGCCGTCGCCGATCGGGACGACCAGCGCGCCGTCGAGGAAGATCGTCGGGAACGGGATGGCCGCCGTGGCGCCCGGGTAGAACACCCGGACGACCTCCTGCAGGGCGACCGACACACCGAGCGCGGTGATCAGGGGGGCGAGCCGGGGAGCGTTGCGCAACGGCCGGTACGCGAACCGCTCCATGAGGATGGCGATGACGGTCGAGACCAGCGCACCGACCACGACCATGATCGGCAGCAGGAACCACCACTGCGTCTTGATCGCAGTGGGGAGGATGAAGGTCGCGGTACCGACCGCGCCGTACGCGCCGACCATGAAGATCTCGCCGTGCGCGAAGTTGATCAGCTGGATGATGCCGTACACCATCGTGTAGCCCAGCGCGATCAACCCGATCAACGAGCCGAAGATGAGCCCGTTGACGATCTGCGACAACAGGATGGACAAGCTGTGGGTCCCTCCACGTGCGCCGGGGGCGGGGTGTCCCCCCGCCCCCGGCGTGTGTGCGTGTTCTGTGTCCTCGTGCCTTCGAAGAGGCGGATCAGCCCTGGAAGCTGCCCGTCGACCCCTCGACCGGCGCGAAGTCGTTGCCCTTGACCGTGTACACGGTCAGCACCTTGTTCGTGGTGTCGCCGTACTGGTCGAACGAGATCGGCCCACCGGCACCGTCGATCTTGGTGTCCTGGACGGCCTTCACGATCGCCGGCCGCGTGGTGTCGGCGCTGTAGGCGCCCGACGCGACCGCCTTCTTGACCGCCTGGATGATCACGTTCGTGGCGTCGAACGTGAACGCGCCGTACGCGCCGAACGGGTCGGCGTAGTTCGCCGCCTTGTAGTCGGAGAGGAACTTCGCCGCGCTCGGCAGGGACTCGGCCGGAGCACCGACGTTGGTGGCGAGGTCGCCCTCACGGCCGCCCAGCGCCACGAACTTCGGGTCGACGATGCCGTCGCCACCCATCACCGGGATGTTGAGGCCCTGACCGGCGAGCTGCTTCGACAGCGGGCCCGCGACCGGGTACTCGCCGCCGTAGTAGACCGCGTCCGGGTTGAGCGCGCGGATCTTGGTGATCACGCCGTTGAAGTCGGTGTCCTTCTCGCCGACCTTCTCCCGCGCGACGACCTTGGCACCCAGCTTCTCGGCCTGCTTCGCGAACTGGTCCGCGAGACCGGCACCGTAGGTCTTGCCGTCGTCGATCACCGCGATGTTCTTCTTGCCGGCCTTCTGCACCAGGTAGTTCGCGCCGAACGGGCCCTGGATCAGGTCGGTGGTGGCGACGCGGAAGTAGCTCGCGAACGGGCGCTTCGGGGCCGTGGTGGGCTGGTCGCCCAGCGTCAGCGTCGGGTTCGTGTTGGCCGGCGAGATCTGCACGATGTTCTTGCCCGCGAGGATCGGCTGCACCGTCTGCGACGTCGACGAGTTCAGCGTGCCGACGACGCCGACGACGTTGTCGTCGGACGACAGCTTCGTGGCCGCCTGGCCCGCGACCTGCGGCGTGGCCTGGTCGTCCTCCGCCTGGAACTTGAGCGCGTAACCGGGCACGGTGCACGCCGCGTTGGCCTGCTTGACCGCGAGGTCGGCCGAGTGGCTCATGCCGAGGCCGAGGGCCGAGAGGTTGCCCGACAGCGGCGCCACCATCCCGATCACCAGCGTGCCCTTGCTGGTGTCACAGGACGCCCCGCCGGCCCCGGTTCCCGAGGCCTCCTGCCGGTTGGTCCCGCACGCGGTCAGCGCCAGTGCGCCCGCGAGGATGGCAGCGGCGGCGATGGTGCGCCTCCGAGTCATGCTGTAGTCCTTCCGTTACACCGCAGCGCCAGGGCGCACCCGTCGGGGAGCACCTGCGGCGCTGACGATGACCGCGTTGCCGGGGTGCCCGAACACGCCCCTTGGCTCTCGCCAGTCGAGAGCTTGGCGGACGTTAGGACACCCCACCTCGAGTCGTCACCATCTCGGCCATCCTCTTTACCGGACCGCAACCCGCCATTGCGCGCTGTGACCGACCGAGCGGCAATCCGTCACCCGATCGCGGTGCCGGAAATCACGCCGATCACGCCTTCGGCGCGGCCAACCCGTCGACGACCGCCTCGGCGACCGCCTTCATCGTGGTGCGCCGATCCATCGCCGTGCGCTGGATCCACCGGAATGCCTCAGGCTCGGTCATCTGCTGCCGGGTCATCAACAGACCCTTGGCCCGGTCGACCACCTTGCGGGTCTCCAACCGGTCCGTCAGCGTCGCGACCTCGTCCTCCAACGCCCGCTTCTCCGCGAACCGCGACACCGCCAGCTCGATCGCCGGCACCAGCTCGTGCCGCGCGAACGGCTTCACCAGGTAGGCCATCGCACCCGCGTCACGCGCCTGCTCGATGAGATCGCGCTGGCTGAACGCGGTGAGCATCACCACCGGCGCGATCTTCTCCTCGACGATCGACGCCGCAGCCGTGATGCCGTCCACCTTCGGCATCTTCACGTCCATGATCACGAGATCGGGACGCAGCGCCCGCGCCTGCTCCAGAGCCTGCTCCCCGTCGCCCGCCTCGCCGGCGACCACATAGCCCTCCTCGGAGAGCATCTCCGCCAGGTCGAGACGGATCAACGCCTCGTCCTCCACGACCAGCACCCGCAGACCGGCGGCCGGCCGGGTGCCCTCCGCCACAGGGGCGCCATCCCCGGAAACCTGCTGGGTCACCGAACTTCTCCTCATACCTGGGGCCAACCGGAAGGATTCAGACTACCGGCGTACGAGGACCGTCGACTGTGATCTCAACATCGCCCAGTATGCTGCAGAACGCGATCAGCCCCCGTAGCCCAATTGGCAGAGGCGACGGATTCAAGTCCCGTTCAGTGTGCGTTCGAGTCGCACCGGGGGCACGCGGGTTGGGTGGGCTGTGCCCGCGGAGAGCGCGGGCCGTTCGCCGCGTGCTTCCTTCCTGGGGGCCGAGCCCCCAGACCCCAGCCGGAGGGGCTCCGCCCCCCGGGACCCCCGGGCCTGCCCCGTCCCCCACGGCGTGGTTCCTCTCCTCGCCTCTTCCTGCCGCCATCCGGCCCCGGACCCCTGCCTCTGCCCCGTCCCCACGGCGCGGTTTCTCGTCCGTGCCTGTCCCATCCGGTCTCCCGACCGCGTCAGCCCCCTTGCCGCCACGGGGTCACGCGTCGCTGACCAGCTCGTCCAGGGATCGGTTCAAGGCATGGGTGACGATCTCGGGCAGTGCGGTGCCGCGGGGCGCCGTCTCCGGTGCCGACGCGACGGACCCGAACAGGCCGTGGCAGCGGCACCCGGAAGCGCTGGGCATCGTCGAGCACGGCGTCCACCATGGCGGTGAAGGCCGACGGCCAGTCCTCCGCCAGCCCCAGCTGCGGGTAGCCGAACCCCGGGCCGGTCACGCGGTGCAGCCCTGCGACGAGCTCGCCGACCCGGTGCCGCAGCCTGCTCCGCACGTCGGGCGCCAGGTCGAGGCCGGCCCACGGCGTGCCGGGACTGGCAGGTCCTCGGCCGCAGCGCGGTCGAACGCGGCTCAGCGGAGTCCCCCGCGCTTGACCAGCTGGGCCGCGATGACGTTGCGCTGGATCTCGTTCGTGCCCTCGCCGACGATCATGAGCGGGGCGTCGCGGAAGTAGCGCTCGACGTCGAACTCGGTCGAGTAGCCGTACCCGCCGTGGATGCGCACCGCGTTCAGGGCGATCTCCATCGCCGCCTCGGACGCGAACAGCTTCGCCATCCCGGCCTCCAGGTCGCAGCGCTCGCCCGACTCGTACCGCTCGGCGGCGTAGAGGATCAGCTGGCGCGCGGCCGTCAGCTTCGTCGCCATGTCCGCGAGGTAGTTGCCGATCGACTGGTGCTGCCAGATCGGCCTGCCGAACGACTCCCGCTCCTGGCTGTAGCGCAGGGCGTCGTCGAACGCGGCCTGCGCCACGCCGAGCGCGCGCGAGGCGACCTGGATGCGGCCGGTCTCCAGGCCCTTCATCATCTGCCCGAACCCGCGCCCGGGCGCGCCGCCCAGTACGGCGTCGGCAGGCACCCGCATGCCGTCGAAGACCAGCTCGCAGGCCTCCACTCCTTTGTAGCCGAGCTTGGGCAGGTCCTTGGAGACGGTGAGGCCGGGACCGTGTTCGACGAGCAGCACCGAGATGCCGCGGTGCGCCGGTTCTGCGCTCGGGTCGGTCTTGCACAGCAGCGCGATCAGGCCGGAGCGGCGCGCGTTGGAGATCCAGGTCTTCGCCCCGTCGATCACGTACGCGTCGCCGTCCGGACGTGCCACGGTCGTCATGGCCTGCAGGTCCGAGCCACCGCCGGGCTCGGTCAGCGCCATGGTGGCGCGCACCTCGCCCGTCGCCATGCGGGGCAGGTAGCGGTCCTGCTGCTCGGGCGTACCGAACGCGACCAGCAGCTTCGCCACGACGGTGTGCCCGCCCATCGCACCGGCGAGGCTCATCCAGCCCCGGGCCAGCTCGGCCGTGACCAGCGCGTAGCAGGGCATCGACACCGGCGCCTCACCCCACGGCTCGGGGATCGCCAGTCCGAAGACGCCGAGCTGCTTCATCTGCTCGATCAGCCGCTCGGGATAGGTGTTGGCGTGCTCCAGCTCCTGCACGACGGGTCGGACGTCGCGGTCGACGAAGTCCCGCACCGTGTCGACGACGGCCTGCTCCTCGATGCTCAGCACCCGCCCATCCTGCACGCGATCAGGTGCAACCCCGGCGCGGCGCGAGGGGAATCCCGGCCGGCCCGCCACTATGGACCCGTGTGGATCACGCTGCGTGTCGGTGTCGTCACGGCGCTGTTGCTCGTCGTCGCGGCCTGCGGAACGGGCACCGGGCCGGGTCCGGCGCCGCTCGGCACGGCGGCCCCGACCGCGTCGCCGGCACCGTCCGGCGACTCCCTGCTGCCCACGGCGCCACTGACCCCCGCCCCCGCCGACGGCGGGCGGGCGATGCTGTGGCCCTTCGCCGACGTCGCCGCCGCTCAGGCCTGGCAGGCGGCGTTCCGCGCCGGCGGGGCGCAGCCCTGGCACCTGGACTCGGCGGCCACCGCGCTGGGCTTCACCCAGGGCTACCTCGGGTTCTCCGGGCTCGACCGCGTCACGAGCAAGGAGGGCGGCGGCGCCGAGGCCTGGGTCGGCGTGGGCTACCGCGTTCCGGGCGACGGCCGCCAGGTCACCGCGGCCGTCCTCCACCTCGTGCGCGTCGGCACCGAGCAGGACGCCCCGTGGGAGGTCGTCGGGACCCGCGACGACTCGCTCACCGTCGACACCCCCGCCTACGGCGCCCCGGCGTCCTGGCCGCTGACCGTCGGCGGCACGATCACCGGCGTCGACGAGAGCCTCCACGTGCGCGTGCTGGGCGCCGCCGGGCCGGCCGGCGACGCCTGCTGCACCCCCGCGGGCGGGCAGAACACGCGCTGGCGCGTCCAGGTGCCGCGGCAGACCCCGCGCACGGGCGACCTCACGGTGGTGGTCGCCACCGGCGGGCACGTGGTGGACGTCGAGCGGTTCGCCATCACCGCGGTGCGCGGCTGAGCACCCGTCAGGAGTCGGCGGCGCGCAGCACCCGCAGCACGTTCCGCCCGGCGAGCTTCGCGCAGTCCTGCTCCGACCAGCCACGCTCCAGCAGCGCGGCGAACAGCACCGGGTAGCTCGCCACGTCGCCCAGCCCGACCGGCAGGTTCGGGGTGCCGTCGTAGTCGCCGCCGATCCCGATGTGGTCGATGCCGGCCACCTCGCGCGCGTGCTCGATGTGCGCGACGACGTCGTCCAACGTCGCCTGCGGGCACGGCGACTCGTCCCAGTGCTCCTCGACGAAGCGGTAGCGGGCGGCCAGGTCGCGCGGGTTCAGGCCGGCGTCGGTCATCGACTCGCTCAGCGCCCGGTCCCAGTCCGCAGCCGCCGCCGATACGAACACCGGCACGAACGTGATCATGCAGACACCGCCGTTGGCCGGCAGCGCGGCCAGCACGTCGTCGGGCACGTTGCGCGGATGATCAGCCACCGCCCGGCACGACGAGTGCGTGAACAGCACCGGCGCCGACGTGGCCGCCAGCGCATCGCGCATCGTGGTGGCGGCGACGTGGGACAGGTCGACCACCACGCCGATGCGGTTGCACTCCCGCACCACCTCGACGCCGAAGTCGGTGAGCCCGCCGTGCACGGGCTCGTCCGTCGCGGAGTCGGCCCACGGGGTGTTCTCGTTGTGGGTCAGCGTCAGGTAGCGGACCCCGCGGCGGCGCAGCTCGCCGAGCGCGTCCAGCGACGAGTCGATGCTGTGCCCGCCCTCCGCACCCAGCAACGACGCGACCCGGCCTGCCGCGAACGCAGCCTCCGCCTCGTCCGCCGTCGTCGCCAGCTGCAGCGCCTCCGGGTAGCGCGCCGCGAGCCGGTGCACCAGGTCGACCTGCTCCAACGTCGTCGCGACGGCCTCCTGCCCGCTCAACGAGCACGGCACCCACACCGACCAGAACTGGCCGCCGACCCGGCCGGCGCGCAGGCGCGGCAGGTCCGTGTGCACGTCCGGGACGCCTGCGGCGAGGTCCGTGCCCGCCACCGCGGCCGCCGGATCCGGGCCGGCCAGCTCGCGCAGTGCCCACGGGAGATCGTTGTGCCCGTCCACGAGCGGGTGGTCGGCGAGCAGGGCGGAAGCGCGCGAGAGGTGATCCACCTTCACAGACCCTACGCTGGGCCGCGTGCGGGACCGGGACACGACAGGACGAGCACGCAACGCCCGCCCACGCGACGCGGCCGGGCGGCCGCTGCCCCGCGGCGCGACCGGGGTGGCGCGCGTGCCCGACGACCTCGTCCTCTCCCCCGACGCCACCGTCGTCGAGGCGCAGCGCCTCCTCGACGACGGGCTCCCGTTCCCCGCCCACGACGTGCTGGAGGCGGCGTGGAAGGCCGCGGCGGGGGCGGAACGGCCGGTGTGGCGGGCGCTCGCCCAGCTCGCCGTCGGCCTCACGCACGTGCAGCGGGGCAACGCCCGCGGCGCGGCAGCGCTGTTGACGCGGTCCGCCGACGCGCTGGCTCGGTGGATCGGCCCGCCCGTCGCCGGCGTCGACACGGCAGGGCTGGCGCGGTGGGCGTGCGAGCTGGCGGACCGGATCGAGCGGGACGGCCTGGACGGCGTGGCCGCGGAGGAGCTACGCCCCCAGCTGCGGAGGTGACCGAACCTACGCCGAGCCGCCGTGCCGGCCTGCTCCCCCGGCGAAGCGGGCGGCCCCGGCCAGCGCGTCCGCACCGAGCGAGATGCGGCCGTGCGCGAACTCCTGCGCCATCGCCGCCTCCTCGTCGAGGCCCCACTGCTCCAGTGCGGAGAGCCGGTCGTGGCGCAGGCAGGTCTGCGGCAGTGCGGCCAGTTCCGCGGCCAGCGCCTGCGCGGCGGCGAGCGCCTCCCCCGCCGGCACGACCCGCGTGGCCAGGCCCATGGCGAGGGCCTCGGCGGCGTCGACGGGGCGTCCGGTGAGGATCATGTCCATGGCCCGCCCTGCACCGACGATGCGCGGCAGCCGCACGGTGCCGCCGTCGATCAGCGGCACGCCCCAGCGGCGGCAGAACACCCCGAACACCGCGGTCTCCGACGCCACCCGCAGGTCGCACCACAGCGCCAGCTCCAGGCCGCCCGCCACGGCGTACCCCTCGATCGCGGCGATCACCGGCTTCCCCAGCCGCAGACGGGTCGGCCCCATCGGGGCGTCGCCGTCGTCCGCGAGGCGGTTGCCGCGCTCGGTGCCGACGGCCGTCAGGTCGGCGCCCGCGCAGAACACCCCGCCGGCCCCGTGCAGGACGGCGACGGCCGCGTCCGGGTCGGCGTCGAAGGCGCGGAACGCTGCGGCGAGCGCGGCGGCCGTGGCGCCGTCGACGGCGTTGCGCCGCTCGGGCCGTGCCAGGGTCACCGTGGTGACCGGGCCTTCGCGGGTGACGGTGACTGCTGCGGCTCCCATGCCGTCACCCTCCCGCAACCCGCTCGACCGGCCCAGCGGGGACTGACCAGGATGTCCGCATGACCGACCTGCCCCCGGTGCTCTCCGACGGCGTGGTGACCCTGCGCCCGCACCACACCGACGACGTCCCCGACATGGTGCTGACCGCGGAGGACCCGCTCTTCCGGCAGTACACGACCGTCCCGGTGCCGTACTCCGCGCAGGCGGCGCTGCAGCGCATCGAGCAGGTCCGCGTCGACATGGTGGAGCGCAAGGGCGTCTACTGGGCGATCGAGGCGCAGGACGGCGGGAGGGTGCGGTTCGCCGGGCAGGTCGACGTGCGGATGGGCCCGCCGCCTGACGTGGGGTACGGGCTGGCGCCGTGGGCGCGGGGTCGCGGGTTCATGTCGCGGGCGCTGCGCCTCGCGGCCACCTGGGCGTTCGACGAGCGGGAGCTGCCGATCCTGCACTGGTCGACGCACGCCGGGAACCTGGCGTCGTGGCGAGTGGCGCACGCGTGCGGGTTCACCTTCCACGGCGCCCGGCCGCTGGCCCTGCCACACCGCGGCGCGCTCGTCGACGGCTGGTTCGCGTCGCTGCGCCCCGGCACGGAGATGTCGCCGCGCACCACGTGGTGGGACATCCCGGTGATCGAGGGTGAGCGAGTGCGCCTGCGTCCCCTCACGGAGGCCGACGTCCGCCGCATCGCCGAGGCGTGCGCCGACCCGGCCACCCAGTTCTACCTCGCGCACCTGCCCTCCCCGTACACCGAGGACGACGCACGCGAGTTCGTCGAGCGCAGCCGGCTCAACGCCGCGCTGGGCACCGCGGTGTCGTGGGCGGTCGCCGACCGCGCCGACGACCGGCTGCTCGCCAACGTCAGCGTGTTCCGGCTGGACGACGTCTACCAGCCGGCCGGTGCCGAGATCGGGTACTGGGCGCACCCGGACGCCCGCGGCCGCGGCGTGGTCCGGGAGGGCGCGGCGCTCGCGGTCGCGCACGCCTTCCGCCCGCGGGCCGAGGGTGGCCTCGGCCGCGAACGGCTGCAGCTCGGCGCCTCCGTCGGCAACACCGGCAGCCGCGGCATCGCGGAGAAGCTCGGGTTCACCCTGCTCGCCGTCCACCACAACGACGGCGTCGTCGGCCGCGGCGCGGAGCACCGCCCCGACGACGGCGCCTGGTACGAGCTCCTCCGCCCGTCCCCCTGACGCGTCGAGAACGACGTTGTGGTGATCAACAGGGCGATTCGATCACCGCAACGTCGTTCTCGACGAAACGCCGGGGCTAGTTGCCGCCCTCCGTCAGCTGCACCGTCTCCGGCTTGAAGCTCGCCCCGACGACGTCGACGCCCTGGCCCTTGAGGATCTCCAGCGCCTTCTGCACGTAGGTGGTGTTCTTCGCGCCCGCGTCCGGGTCCTTGGTCAGGACGGTCTGGCCGTCCGCGTTGACCGCGGTGCGCGCGATCTGCACGGTCTTCGCCCAGGCCGCGTCGTCGATCGTGCCGGCGCCGGCGGCCGGGGACGGCCAGATCAGCTTGTTGATCTCGTTGACCTGCCACAGCTGGTGGCTGTTGCCGAGCTTCGACCCCGCCTTGACGACGATGTCGCGGCACTTCGCGGCGTTGTCCCGGCAGAACGCCCAGCCCTTGATCGACGCGGCGATGAACTTCGTCGTCGTGTCCTGGTAGGCGGTGTCGGACGCGAGCCGTTCGGTGTTGGCCCAGATGGCGTCCTGCAGCATCGCGCTGCCGGCGTCGTTCCAGTTGATCACCGAGAAGTCCGAGGGCTGGTAGAGCTGGCCGGTTGCCGGGTTCTTCGCCTCCAGCACCTGCGCGTACTCGTTGTACGACATGGCCTGGGCGGCGTCGATGTCACCGGACAGCAGCGCCTTCATGTCGAACTGCTGCTGCACCAGCGTCACGTCGGCCGGCTTCAACCCGGCCGCGGTCATGCCGGCGAACAGCTCGAACTCGTTGCCGAAGCCCCAGTTGCCGACCTTCTTGCCGCGCAGGTCGCTCGCGGCCTTGATGTTCTTGTTCGCGAACGACACCTGGTAGGTGCCGGAGCGCTGGAAGATCTGCGCGACGTCGGTGATGCCGGCGCCCTGCTCGCGGGAGGCGAGCGCCTTGGGCACCCACGCGATCGCGAAGTCGGCGCCACCGGTGGCGAGCACCTGCTGCGGGACGATGTCGACGCCGCCCTCCTTGATCGTGACGTCGAGCCCCTGCTCCTTGTAGAAGCCCTGGTCGACGGCCGCGAAGTAGCCGGCGAACTGGCCCTGCGTGAACCACTGCAGCTGCAGCGTCACCTTCTTCGGCCCGGCAGGGGCCCCGCCGCTCGAGCTGTCGCCGGACGGGGCGGTGGTCGAGCAGGCCGCCAGCGCGACCGCGGCAACCGCGGCGGCCGCGAGGGCGCGGAGGGATCGTCGGTTCATGGACCAACCTTTCTCGGGGTTCACGCGGTCCGGCCGCGCGTCGCGAGGCGCTCGACGAGCGTCCCTGCGAGGTGGAAGAGCAGCCCCAGCACGACCGAGGCGGCGACGAAGGCCCACGCGCGGGCGTAGGCGGTGTTGGCGGCTGCCGAGGTGATGCGGCTGCCGAGCCCGTTCTGGAGTCCCCCGAAGTACTCCGCGACGAGCGAGGCGATGACCGCCGCGGGTGCGGCGAGCCGCAGCCCGGTCATGATGAACGGCACCGCGCCCGGGATGCGCACGAAGCGGGCGCGCTGCCACGGCGTGGCCGCCAGCGACGTCATGAGCTCGGCGTGCACCGGCCGCACCTGGCGCAGCCCGCGCACGGCGGCGACGAACACCGGCACGGTCACCACGACCGTGACGACGAGCCGGCGCGGGATCTCGGTCGTGGAGCCGAACATCGTGGTGAAGATCGGCGCGAGCGCCACGATCGGGATCGCGCTGGCCGCCAGCACCACCGGCATCGTCAGCTCGGCGACGAGCCGGGAGCTCGCCGCGAGGACCGCCAGCACCACCCCGAGCAGGAACCCGGCGACCAGCCCGACCAGCGCGTTCCACCCCGTGACGCCGGCGGTCGAGACGAGCACGGGCAGGTTGGCGCCGATCTGCGCGCCGATCGCCGACGGAGCGGGCAGCAGGAACGCCGGCACTCCGAGCGCGCGGACCACGACCTCCCACAGCACGAGCGCGGCGATGCCCAGCACGACCGGCGGCCACACCGCGGCCACCCCGGTGATGTTCAGAGCCGGCCCACGCAGGCCGCTCTCCGACAGTGGCGCCGTCATTCGTGCCCCTTCCGCAGCGCCTCGCGCACGGCGGTCACGGCGGCGAAGAACCTGCTGCTCTCGCGCACGTCCTCCACGTCGTCGGGCGCGAGCTCGACGGACTCGCGGTCGCGCGGACGGCAGCCGTCGACGATCTCCGTGATCCGGCCGGGCCGCGGCGACATCACCACCACGCGGTCGGAGAGCACCACCGCCTCGGGGATCGAGTGCGTGACGAACAGGACCGCGGCGCCGGTCTCGCCGGCGATCCGCAGCAGCTCGGCCTGCATGCGCTCGCGCGTCATCTCGTCGAGCGCGCCGAACGGCTCGTCCATGAGCAGCAGCTTCGGTCGCGGCGCCAGCGCCCGCGCGATCGCGACGCGCTGCTGCATGCCGCCGGAGAGCTGGCTGGGCCGCGACGCGGCGAAGTCGGCGAGCCCGACCAGCTCCAGGAGCTCCGTGGCGCGCTCGCGGCGCTGCTGCTTCGCCACGCCGTGGACGTGCAGCGGCAGCTCGACGTTCTCCACGACGCTGCGCCACTCCAGCAGCCCCGCCTGCTGGAAGGCGATGCCGTAGTCCTGGTCGATCCGGGCCTGGCGGGCGGGTTTGCCACCGACCGCGACGGTGCCGGTGGTGGGCTGCTCCAGATCGGCCACCACGCGCAGCAGCGTCGACTTGCCGCACCCCGACGGGCCGATCAGCGACACGAACTCCCCGGCACCGACCGCCAGATCGATGCCCTGCAGCGCCTCCACGGTGGCCCCGAACGTCTTGCCCACACCGGTGAGCTCCACAGCAGTGCTGTTGTTCGTGGTGTTCACGCGACACTCCCCCGGTACCGGCGCAGCACGAGATCCAGCAGGCCGACGGCGCCTGCCGCCACGAGCCCCAGCACGGCGGCGCCGAGGATCGCGGTGTACATCCGCGACGGGTCGCCCGTCGCGGACTGGGCGTACTCGATGATCAACCGCCCGATGCCGCCGCGGGTGCCGGTCGAGATCTCCGCGACGATCGCGCCGACGACCGCGGCGGCCGTCGCCAGGCGCACCGCGGGCAGCAGGTGCGGGACCGCCGCGGGCAGCCGCAGGCGCAGCAGCGTGGTCCACCAGCCGGCGGCGAGCGTGTGGAACAGCTCGACATCCGGCTTCGCCGGCGAGGCGAGCCCGCGCAGCATGCCGACGGCGATCGGGAAGAACGACAGGTAGGACGAGATCACCATGACGCTCGTCCACGGCTGCCAGGCCCAGCCCAGGATCGCGATCTTGCCGCCCCACCCGGCGACGAGCGGCGCGATCGCGATCAGCGGCACCGTCTGCGAGGCCACCACGTACGGCAGCGCGGCCCGTTCGACGAGCCGGAACCGCTGCATGACCAGCGCGAGCGCGATCCCGAGCACCCCGCCGATCACCAACCCGCCCAGCGACAGCACCAGGGTGAACAGAGCGCTCTGCGCCACCGCACCGCCGACCGTCCGGGTGGCCGCGCCGCCGCCGACCTCGGGCGCGCCGAGCGCCGCGAGCACCGACCACACGTGCGGCATGGCCCCGTCGTCGGTGCGCGGCAGGAGCCGCGTGTCGCCGATCGTCAGACCACCGGCCGGCAGGACCAGCTTCGCCAGCTCCCACACCACGACGAGCAGCACGAACGCGGCCACCGCCGCAACCACTGACCGGTACCGCGCCACCCGTGCTCCTCCCGCTCGTTGCGGTGATCCTGCGAGGAAGCGATGACGCTAGCGTTTCCCGGGCGTTTCCCAGTAGGGGTCATTTCCGGTGATCGTCATCGCAGTGCCGCCGCCGCCTCCGCGATCACGGCCGGATCACCCGGACGTGGCCGCCACGGCAGCACCAGCCCGTCGCCGTGGTAGCGCGGCACGACGTGGACGTGGAAGTGGAACACGGTCTGCCACGCCGCCGGGCGGCACGCGTTGAGCAGGTTCACCCCGGCCGCGCCGAGGCCGTCGCGGGCACGCAGCGCGAGCCGCTGCGCGGCGACCGCGCACGCGGCGAGGTCCTGCGGGTCCACCGCGTAGAGGTCCTCGGCGTGCGCCTTGGGGATCACCAGGGCGTGCCCGCGGGTGCCCGGGTTGATGTCCATGAACGCGAGCGTGCGCTCGTCCTCGTCGACGACGGTCGCGGGCGCCGTGCCCGCGACGATCCGGCAGAACACACAGCTGGGAGCGGTCATGACCGCACCCTCTCACCCTCACCGGGGCATGCGCCGCCACAACGCCCGCGGCGCGTGCCGCAGCAGCGCGAAGATCGGCCGCAGGATCCCGGGCACCCACACCTCGCCGCGGCCCTTCGCCAGCGCCGCCACGGTGGCGTCGGCGACCTGGTCCGGCGTCGAGGAGAACGGGGCAGGCGGCATGCCGTCGGTCATGCGGCCGATCACGAAACCGGGCCGCACCAGCAGCATCCGCACCCCCGACCCGTGGAGGGCGTCCGCCAACCCGCTCGCGAACCCGTCCAGGCCGGCCTTCGCCGAGCCGTACACGTAGTTGGCGCGGCGCACCCGCGCACCGGCCACCGAGGAGTACACGACCAGCTCGCCGCCGCCCTGGGCACGCAGGATCTGCGCGAGGTGGGTCAGCACGGCCACGTGCGCCACGTAGTCGGTGTGCACGATCGCCACCGCGTGCTCGACGTCGCGCTCTGCGCGCGCCTGCTCGCCGAGGATCCCGAACGCCACCACCACCGTGTCCAGCCGGCCGCGCCGCGCGACCAGCCCGTCCAGGAACGGGCGCTGGGCGGCGAGGTCGTCGGCGTCGAACTCGACGCGCTCGACGTCGACGGCACCGGCCGCCCGCACCGCGGCCTCCTCGGCCGACAGCTCGTCGGAGCGGCGCGCCGCCAGGACCACCGTCGCCCCGGCCGCCAGTCGGCTCGCGACGGCAACCCCGATCTCGCTGCGCCCACCCAGCACCACCACGGTCCGACTCACCGGCGCACCCTCTCAGGTGGCTCCACAGCGCCACCGACCGGCTCGACCCTGTTCCCACCCTGCGAAACTGATCCGATGCACGCTGCCGTCCTCGGCTCACCCGTCGGCCACTCGCTCTCCCCGGTGCTCCACACCGCCGCGTACCACGCGCTCGGCCTCGACGGCTGGATCTACACCGCCCACGAGTGCACCGAGGACGGGCTGGCGGCCTTCGTCGACGGGCTGGACCGGAGCTGGGCCGGCCTGTCGCTGACCATGCCGCTCAAGCGCGTCGCGCTCGACGTGGCGACCGAGGTCTCGCCGCTCGCCGCCGCCGTCGGGGCCGCCAACACGCTGGTCCTCGGTGGCCGCCGCTATGCCGACAACACCGACGTCGCCGGTATCGTCGGCGCGCTCGGCCCGGTCCGTGGCCGCGCGGTGGTGCTCGGCGCGGGCGGCACCGCGCAGGCCGTGCTCGCCGCGCTCCGCGACCTCGGCATCGACCAGGTCGACGTGCTGGTGCGCGACCTCGCCCGCGCCGGCGAGCTGCGGGCCACCGCAGAACGGCTCGGCGTCGAGTCGGCGATCCACGCCGCGCTGGCCGATCCCGCCGCCTTCGTCGACGGGGCCGACGTCGTCATCTCCACGCTGCCGAAGGGCGCCGCCGACCACGTCGTCTGCCGCGGCGCCGGCACCGTCCTGGACGTCGTGTACGCGCCGTGGCCCACCCGCTTCGCGGCCCAGGCCGCCGGCGCCCGTGTGGTCAGCGGCATGGACATGCTGCTGCACCAGGCCGCCGTACAGGTGGAGCTGATGACCGGCCGCCCCGGCCCGTTGGAGGCCATGCGCGCAGCACTCGATGCGGCGGTGGCCGCGCGGGCGTGAGCCGCCGGGAGCAGCCTCAGTCGAGCAGGTGCGCTGCCCGCAGGGCGGCGCGCACGTCCTCGTGGTGCCACTCGTCGAGCGGGACGAGCGGGAGCCGGATGCCCGGCTCGATCAGGCCCATCTCGGCGAGCGCCCACTTCACGGGGATCGGGTTGGGCTCGGCGAACAGCGAGCGGTGCAGGCCTGCGAGGTCGGCGTCGACCGCCGCGGCTCCCTCAGCGTCGCCGCTGGTGGCGGCCTTGCACATGCGCGCCATGGCGTCGGGGGCCACGTTCGCGGTGACGGAGATGTCGCCGTGGAACCCGGCCAGCATGCTGGCGCGCGCGGTGGCGTCGTCGCCGGAGTAGAGGGCGAAGTCGGGCAGGCCGAGCGCCACGAGGTCGCGCACCCGGTCGAGGTCGCCCTTCGCCTCCTTGATGCCGACGATGTTGGGCACCTCGGCGAGCCGCTCCACGGTGGAGGGGAGCATGTCGCAGGCGGTGCGGCCGGGCACGTTGTACAGGATCTGCGGGATCTCGACGGCCTCGGCCACGGCCTTGAAGTGCCGGTAGAGGCCCTCCTGGGGCGGCTTGTTGTAGTACGGGGTGACGAGCAGCGCCCCGTCGGCGCCGGCGGCCGCGGCGGCCTCGGTGAGGTGGATCGCCTCGGTGGTGGAGTTGGCGCCGGTGCCGGCGATGACGGGCACGCGCCCGCCGACCACATCGATCGTGCGCCGGATGACGTCGGTGTGCTCCTCCACCGACAGCGTGGCCGACTCCCCGGTGGTGCCGACGGAGACGATCGCGGACGTGCCGGCGAGGACCTGGCGCTCCACGAGCCGCTCCAGGGCGGCGTGGTCGATGCGGCCGTCGGCGTGCATGGGGGTGACCAGCGCGACGATGCTGCCGCGCACGATGCCTTCGATCATGTGTCCCACCTCCGGGTCGACTGCCGCGACGACGATAACCCGGCGCCCGTCAGGCCGACCCCGCCGACGTCGCGACGATGGTCCGGCGCGAACGCCACGCACGGGCAGGCGTACTGCGGGTTGCCTCGACGACGCGCGTGGCCAATTCGGCGAGTCCGGCGGCACCCGACAGGCTCCACATCGCCCCGAAACCGCCCGCGATCACCGCCTCGACGAGGGCACCGCGCGAATCACCCGCACATCATCCACGCGGCGACCCCACGGACCGGTGGACCGACACGGCGTAGGGGCCGCCGGCGTAGGGCGCCCGGTCCCACGTGGCGAACCGTTCCGCGAGCGCCAGTCCGGCGTCCGCGCACCACCCGTCGTAGTCGGCGAGAGTGGGCCAGCCGGGACGCAGTGCGAACCCGGCGACGAGCCGACCGCCCGCCATGAGGTGCCGGGCGCAACCGGCCACGGCAGCGGCCCGGTCCGCGACGGCGACGTAGGGCACGACGTTGCCGGCCAGCAGCACGACGTCGTAGCGGTCGGGCAGGGCGAGCCCGGCGAGGTCGGCGCACACCCAGGCCAGCTCGGGCGCCCGGGCGACGGCAGTGGCGATCATGTCCGGGTCGGCGTCCACCACGCGGACGGGGATGCCGCGTCGGGCCAGCTCGATCGCGACCCGACCCGTGCCGCACCCGGCGTCGAGGACCGACCCCGGCTCGTACGACGCGACGAGGTCGGCCTCGCCGTGCGGGTTCTCGCCGCGCTCGACCATCCGCTGCCAGCGCTCGTCGTAGCGGGCGATGTCGAACGCGCCGCGCCAGGCCGTCCAGTCCTCCGGGAGGCTCACCGGAACACCCTGACAGCGCGACGGGTTGCAGTCAGCATGCATGTGGAGATCTGGTCCGACGTCGTCTGCCCGTGGTGCGCGATCGGGGGCGCCCGCTTCGCGAAGGCACTCGCCGAGTTCGAGCACCGCGACGACGTCGACGTGCGGTGGCGCAGCTTCGAGCTGGACCCGCAGACCCCGCGGGAGCCCGCCGGCGACCTGGCCGACCGGCTGGCCGCGAAGTACGGCATGACCCGTGAGCATGCGCTGGCCAAGAACCAGCAGGTCAGCGATCTGGCCGCGGTCGAGGGGCTCGAGTTCCGGCTGGACCGCGCGCAACCCGGCAACACGTTCGACGCGCACCGGGTGCTGCACCTCGCCGCCGACCGCGGCCTCCAGGAGGCGGCGAAGGATCGGCTCTTCCGCGCCTACTTCACCGACGGTGATCGCATCGCCGACCCGGAGACCCTTGTTCGGCTCGGCACCGAGGCCGGACTCGACGAGGCCGAGGTGCGCGAGGTGCTCGCCGGCGACCGCTACGCCGCCGAGGTGCGCGCCGACGAGGAGCAGGCCCGCGTGTACGGCATCAGCGGGGTGCCGTTCTTCGTCCTGGACCACAAGTACGGCGTGAGCGGCGCGCAGTCCACCGAACTGCTGCTCGCCGCCCTGCGGCAGGCCTGGGCCGAGAGCCGGCCACTGCAGCCGATCACCGTGCCGGCCACCACCGCGGACGGCTGCGACGACGGCAGCTGCGCCGTCTGAGTCAGCCGTCCGTTCAGCCCGCGCGGCCGACGAGGTCGCGCAGCCACTCCACCGAGCCGTCGCCGTGCAGCGCGACCGCGGCGGCGAGCTGCCACGCCAGCGACGGCAGGAAGTCGTCGCGCAGGGCGTCGCGGTAGCCCATGATGTCGGCCGCGCGCTCCTCGTCGACCAGCGGCTCGGAGGTGTACCGGGCCCGCGCGGCGTACCGCGGCCCCAGCTCGTCGCGGATCCACGCCAGCACCGGCTCCACGAGATCCGTCGACTCGACGTGGTCGCGGACGACCGACAGCCAGCGCACGAGGATCAGCGTCACCATCAGCTCGATGGTGCGCTGCTCGTCGGTGAAGCCGCCGGACAGCGGCGTCAGCGCCTGCCGCGCGGGCTCGGCGGAGCGCTCGGCGAGGGTCGCTCGCACAGCGTCCAGCACCAGCTCGGAGATCCGGTTGGTCGCAGCCGCGATGTCCGCCAGCTCCTGCTGCTTCGCCATCAGGAGCACACCGCGCCCTGCGCCGCCGACCCGACCAGCCGCGCGTACTTGCCCAGCACGCCCGTGCGCAGGGCGGGCTGCCTCGGCTCCCAGCCCTGCCTGCGCCGGGCCAGCTCGGCCTCGTCGACGCCGAGGTCGAGGGTGCGTGCCTCCATGTCCAGCACGATGGGATCGCCGTCCCGCACGAACGCGATGGGTCCACCGTCGACGGCCTCCGGTGCGACGTGCCCGACGCACAGCCCGGTGGTGGCGCCGGAGAACCGGCCGTCGGTGAGCAGGAGCACGTCCTTGCCCAGCCCGGCGCCCTTGATCGCCCCGGTGACGGCGAGCATCTCCCGCATGCCCGGGCCACCCTTCGGGCCCTCGTAGCGGATCACGACGACATCGCCGGGCTGCAGGTCGGGCAGCGCGTCCATGGCGTCCTGCTCGCCGTCGAACACCCGGGCGGTTCCCTCGAACCGCGCCGAGTCGAACCCGGCGCTCTTCACCACCGCCCCGTCCGGTGCGAGCGAGCCGTGCAGGATCGTGATGCCGCCGGTGGGGTGGATCGGGTTGTCGAGCGCGCGCAGGATCTCGCCGTCCAGGTCGGGCGGCTCGATCGCGGCGAGGTTCTCCGCCACCGTGGCGCCGGTGCAGGTCAGGGCATCGCCGTGCAGGAGACCGGCGTCGAGCAGCGCCTTCATCACCACCGGCACGCCGCCGACCTTGTCGACGGTGGACATCACGTGCGCGCCGAACGGCTTCACGTCGGCCAGGTGCGGCACCCGGTCGCCGACCCGGTTGAAGTCGTCCAGCTCCAGCGGCACGCCCGCCTCCCAGGCGATGGCGAGCAGGTGCAGCACCGCGTTGGTGGAGCCGCCGAACGCCATCACCACGGCGATCGCGTTCTCGAACGCCTCGCGGGTGAGGATCTGGCGGGCCGTGATGCCCTTGTCGATCAGCCCGACCACCGCCTCGCCGGACGCGCGCGCGATGCCGTCGCGCCGCCGGTCCACCGCCGGTGGGCTCGCCGACCCGGGCAGCGCCATGCCGAGCGCTTCGGCGGCGCTGGCCATGGTGTTGGCCGTGTACATGCCGCCGCAGGCGCCCTCGCCAGGGCAGATCGCCCGTTCGATGGCGTCGACCTCGGCCTCGGAGATCAGCCCCCGCTGGCACGCGCCGACGGCCTCGAACGCGTCCGCGATCGTCACCTCCCGCTCCCCCACGTACCCGGGCAGGATCGAGCCCGCGTAGAGGAACACGGCGGCCAGGTCCAGCCGCGCCGCGGCCATCAGCATGCCCGGCAGGCTCTTGTCGCAGCCGGCGAGCAGCACGGTGCCGTCGAGCCGCTCCGCCTGCGCCACGGTCTCCACCGAGTCGGCGATGATCTCCCGGCTCACCAGCGACCAGTGCATCCCGACGTGGCCCATCGAGATGCCGTCGGACACCGAGATCGTGCCGAACTCCATCGGGAACCCACCCGCGCGGTGCACGCCCTCCTTCGCCGCGATGCCGAGGCGCTGCAGCGACAGGTTGCAGGGGGTGATCTCGTTCCAGCTCGATGCGATCCCGATCTGCGGCTTGGCGAAGTCCTCGTCGCGCATGCCGACGGCGCGCAGCATCCCGCGCGCAGCCGCCCGTTCGAGCCCGTCGGTGACGTCCCTGCTGCGTGGTTTGCGGTCGTTCATGACGCTCCTGTGGTGGTGGTCGGGTCAGCTTCCCGCATGCCCCGGTCGCCCCGGCCCACACCCCCGGCTCGTCGAGAACGACGTTGTGGTGATCAACAAGGCCTGTTGATCACCACAAGTTCGTTCTCGACGGGTGCGTGGCGTCAGCTGATCCGGGTCGGGTCCGCCTCCCGCACGGCCTTCCCCAGCGCGAGCACCACCACACCCGACAGCACCATGAACGCGGCCACCGCGAGCATCCCGGCCTGGAACGCGCCGGTCAGGTCCTTCAGCCAGCCCGCGAGGTAGGGCCCTGCGAAGCCGGACAGGTTGCCGAACGAGTTGATCAGCGCGATGCCGGCCGCGGCGCCGACCCCGGTCAGGAACTTCGGGGGGATCTGCCAGATCACCGGGATCGCGGCGAACACGCCGCAGGCGGTGATCGTGACCGCGGCCATGACCAGGTACGGCGAGTTGAACAGCAGCGCGACCGCGATGGCGGCGGCCCCGACGAACGCCGGGATCGCGACGTGCCAGCGCCGCTCCCCCGTCGCGTCGGAGTGGCGGGACCACAGCACCATCACGACGGACGCGACCGCGTACGGGATGGCGGTGACGAGCCCGGTCTGCACGAGCGACAGCTTCGTCCCGAACTGCTTGCCGAATCCCTCGATCACGGTGGGCAGGAAGAACGCCAGCACGTACAGGCCGAAGACGATGCCGAAGTAGACGACCGACATGGCCAGCACCCGGCCGTCGGTGAGGGCCTGGCGGATGCCGACGGTGTGGGGCACCTGGCGCTCGTCCTCCGCGGCGATGACGGCCTCGAGCGCCTCGGCGTCGGCCCTGCCGAGCCAGCGGGCCTTGGTGGGCCGGTCGGGCAGCAGGAACAGCAGCGCGATGCCCAGCAGCACGGTCGGGATGCCCTCGACGAAGAACATGAACCGCCACCCGTGGTCGAACCCGAGCGCGCCGTTGCCGTTCTGGATGAGCAGGGTGGAGATCGGCGCGCCGAACACCGAGGACAGCGGCACCGCGAGGAAGAACAGGGCCACGACCTTCGCGCGTGTGGCTCTCGGGAACCAGTAGGTCAGGAACAGGATGATGCCGGGGAAGAAACCCGCCTCGGCGAACCCGAGCACGAACCGGACGATGTAGAAGCCGATCGGGCCGGTCACGAACGCCGTCGCCGACGCCACGATCCCCCAGGTGATCATGATGCGGGCGATCCAGATCCGCGCCCCGACCCGGTGCAGGATGATGTTGCTCGGCACCTCGAAGAAGAAGTAGCCGATGAAGAACAACCCCGCGCCGAGCCCGTACGCGGTGGCGGACAGGCCCAGGTCGGGGTTCATCGTGGTCGCGGCGAAACCCACGTTGACGCGGTCGACGTAGTTCAGCAGGTAGCAGAGGCCCAGCAGCGGCAACAGCCGCCACATCGCCCGCCGGACGGTCCCGTCAACATGCGTCGGTGCAGCTGCCATCGGGCGACCCTATCCCGAGCGGCCGTCGAAGTTGATCTGGAACGGGCTGCGCCGCCGCGAACGACGGCGACAGGTGCACATCGACCGAGATCTCGCGTCGACGGGTCGTGGAAGGCGACCCGTCGACGCGGTCCCGCGGCTCAGGTCCGGGCGAAGCCGCGGTCGCGGCGCACGTTGGCGCGGCGACCCTTCAGCGTGGTGCTGCCGCGGAGGCTGCGCAGCACGTCGTCGGCGGCGTGCTCCGGGATCTCGACGAGCGCGTGCCGCTCGTGGATCTGGATGGCGCCGATGTCGCGACCGGACAGGTTCGACTCGTTGGCCAGCGCACCCACGATGTCCTGCGGGCGCACCCCGCTCGCGCGACCGGCGTTGACGAACAGCCGGGTGGTGCCGGCCTTCGGCGGACGGGTGCCGGCGGCGCCACCGCGGCCCCGGGGCTCGCGAGCCGGACGGCCGTCGCGGCCGGTGCGCGCGCCTGCCTTCGGGGCGGCCACAACGGGGATGTCCTCGGCGTCGTCGGGTGCGCCGGTGGCGTCCTGCAGCAGCGCGATCGCCGCCGCGGCGACGTCGAGCAGGCCGTGGTCGGCCGCCAGGCCCGTGAGCATCTCGCGGATGTCGTCCAGCTCGGGGGCGTCACCCGCCAGCTTCTCCGTGATCGCGGACCGGGTTCGCTCAAGCCGCGCGGCACGCAGGTCGGCGGCGGTGGGCACCGGGGCGATCTCGATCGGCTGACCGGTGAGGCGCTCGACGGCGCGCAGCGCGTGCACCTTCGACGGCGGCGCCAGCGTGATCGCGACACCCTCGCGACCGGCGCGGCCAACCCGGCCGATGCGGTGGACGTACGCCTCCGACGTCTGCGGGACGTCGTGGTTGACGACGTGGGTGAGCAGGTCGATGTCGAGACCGCGGGCCGCGACGTCGGTGGCGACGAGCAGCTCGGTGCGGCCGCTGCGCAGCCGCTCCACGACGCGCGTGCGGTGCTCCTGGTCCATGCCGCCGTGCAGCGCCTCGGCGCGCAGGCCGCGGCCGGTCAGCGTCTCGGTGACGGCGTCGACGTCGGCGCGGGTGCGGCAGAAGACGATGGCGGCGGTGGGCCGCTCGGCCTCCAGCACCCGGCCCAGAGCCGCGGTGGTGTGCGAGCGCGGCACCAGGTACGCCGTCTGGCGCACCTTCGGCGCCTCGCCCTCCGGCACCTCCTGCCGGCGGATCCGCACGGTGACGGGCTCGCGCAGGTACTTCTGCGCCAGCGTCTCGATGCGCCGCGGCATGGTGGCGGAGAACAGCACCGCCTGGCGGGTGTCGGGGGTCTGGTCGAGGAGGGTCTCGATGTCCTCGACGAAGCCCATGTCGAGCATCTCGTCGGCTTCGTCGAGCACGACGACCTCGAGCTCGGCCAGCCGCAGCGCGCCGCGGTTGGCCAGGTCGATGGCCCGGCCCGGGGTGGCGACGACGACGTCGGTGCCCTGCTGCAGCGCCTTCCACTGCGGGCCGACGGGTGCGCCGCCGTAGACGGTGGCGACGCGGGCGCCGCGGCCGCCGTAGAGGCCGGCGCCGTAGCGGGTGACGGCCTCGGCGACCTGCAGCGCGAGCTCGCGGGTCGGGGCCAGCACCATGCCGAACGGCGCGTCGCCGCGGCCCTGCTCGGCGCGCAGCTCCACGAGGCGCGCGAGCATGGGCAGCGCGAACGCCGCCGTCTTGCCGGTGCCGGTGGCGGCCTGACCGAGCAGGTCGTGGCCGTCGGCGAGCGGGGCGATGGCCTCGGCCTGGATCGGGCTGGGGTGGGTGTAGCCGAGCTCGGCCACGGCGGCGAGCAGCTCGGCGGGGAGGGGGAGATCGGAGAACAAGGGCAGATCGAGCGCAGGCTCGGTGACGGTCACGAACATTCTTTCGTCGCAGCGAGCGGGCACGCGCGTCTCGGCGTCCCGCAGATCGTGTGAGTCCGCGGGGCCCTCTGCACGACTGCTGCCTGGCCTTTGCGGTCTCTCCAGATGGTGTCAACGCACCACCGCCACGACATCATCCCAGACGGGAGCGGCGTCCCGTCCACCGGGCCGGCACCTGTTCGTCACATGAGTCGCAGGTCACGATGTTGCGTGGCGTTCATCCGGCCCGCCGATCCTGGTTCGCATGACCGATCCAGTCAACCTGCGTGACGTCCGCGGGCTGCGCACGGGCGGCGGGCGGATCGTCCGGCGCGGCGCGCTCTACCGCAGCGAGGCTCCCCGCTCCGCGGCCGGGCCCGACGTGGCCGTGTGGCCACCTGCCCACGTCATCGACCTGCGCGCGCCTGAGGAACGCACCTGGGCGCACCCGCTCGACGGTCCGTCGACGGTGCACCAGGTGCCGCTGGGCCGCAGCCTCGCCCCCGCCCTCGCCGAGCAGACCGACGAACCCGACCTGGCGTGGGCGTACCGCCTGCTCGCCAAGGACGCCGCCGACGAGATCGCCGGCATCATCCGGCTCGTCGCGCACTCCCCCGGCCCGGTGCTGGTGCACTGCACGGCCGGGAAGGACCGCACCGGCATCGTCGTGGCCGTCCTGCTGCGCGCGGTCGGCGTGACCCGCAGGGACGTGGTCGCGGACTACCTGCGCACCGCCGACGTGCTGCCGCAGCTGTGGGCGGCGCTGGGCACGGTCGGCGTGCCGCACCCGCGCAACCCCGCGCTGCTGGGCGTCCAGGCCGACGCGATCGAGGCCGTCCTCGACGAGCTGGACGGGCATCCCGACGGCGTCGCCGGCTGGCTCTCCGCGCACGAGGTGCCGGCCGCCGACCTCGACCTGCTGCGGGTCCGGCTGCTCGCGCCCTGACAAGCTGGAGCGCATGCGGCTCGTCATGTGGGACGTCGACGCCACCCTGCTGCGCGACCACGGTCGCTGCTACGGCGCGTACGTCAGCGCGTTCACCGCGCACACCGGCCGGGAGTTCGCGGCGTCGCTCGTCACCGGCGGCCGCACCGACCGGTGGATCACCACCGAGGTGTTCGCCCAGCACGGGCTCGATCCCGGCGGCTTCGACGAGTTCTTCGCCCGCTACGCGACCGCCGTCGCACAGCTGCCGCCAGGGCCGGAACCGGCCGAGGTGCTGCCCGGCGCCGCCGACGTCCTGGCCGCCCTGCACGCCCACCCCGACGTCGTGCAGACGCTGGTCACCGGCAACATCGCGCCGGTCGCCGTGGCGAAGGTGGCCAACGTCGGCCTCGATCACTACCTCGACACGACCATCGGCGGCTACGGCGACCACCACGAGGTCCGCGCCGAGCTGGTGCGCGCGTCGCGTGCTCGCGCCGAGGCCGTCCACGGCCCGTTCGCCGACGCGGACGTGCTGGTCGTGGGCGACACCGAGCACGACGTGCAGGCCGCGCTCGAGTGCTCCGTCGTGGCCGTGGGCGTGGCCACGGGCCGGACCACCGCCGCCGAGCTGGCCGCGGCCGGAGCCCACCACGTGCTGCCCGACCTGCGCGACACCGAAGCCGCCCTGGCGGTGCTCGCCGGATAGGCGACCTCACACAGCGCGCGGCCCCTCACACAGGTTGGGCGGTGTGTGAGGGGGCCGCGCGGTGTGTGACGTCGTTCGCGCCGGTCACTTCTCCTTGGCGAGACCGGCCCTGCGCAGGGCGTCGGCCATCGCGCTGTTGGCGAGGCCCCCGCCACCGGAGCTGCCGCCGCGGCCGCCCCGGCCGTCGCGCCGCTGGTCCTGCTGGCGCTGCCCGCCCTTGCCGCGGCCGGGCTGGTCGCGCGGCGGCCGCTTGTCGGGACCGGACTGGCCCCGGCCGCCGTCACCACGACCGCGGGGAGCCTTCGCCGCGCCGGGCTCGTCGTCGAGCCGGAGGGTGAGCGAGATGCGCTTGCGGGCCTCGTCGACCTCCAGCACCTTGACGCGCACCACGTCGCCGGACTTGACGACCTCCCGCGGGTCGGACACGAAGGTCGACGACATCGCCGAGACGTGCACCAGCCCGTCCTGGTGCACGCCGACGTCGACGAACGCGCCGAACGCGGCCACGTTGGTGACCTGCCCCTCCAGGAGCATGCCCGGGCGCAGGTCGGAGATCTTGTGCACGCCCTCGGCGAACGTCGCGGTGCGGAAGGCGGGCCGCGGGTCGCGGCCGGGCTTCTCCAGCTCACCGAGGATGTCGCTGATCGTGGGCAGCCCGAAGCGCTCGTCGACGAAGTCCTTCGCGCGCAACGACTTGATCTTGGTGGCGTTCCCGATCAGCGTGGCGATGTCGGTCTTCGCAGCGGCCAGGATCCGGCGCACCACCGGGTAGGCCTCGGGGTGCACGCCGGAGACGTCGAGCGGGTCGTCACCGCCGCGGATGCGCAGGAAGCCCGCGCACTGCTCGAACGCCTTCGGCCCCAGCCGCGGCACGTCGGCCAGCGCCGTGCGGGTGCGGAACGGGCCGTTCGCGTCGCGGTGCGCGACGATCGCGGCGGCGAGGCTCTCCGAGATGCCCGACACGCGCCGCAGCAGCGGCACCGAGGCCGTGTTGAGGTCCACGCCGACGGCGTTCACGCAGTCCTCGACCACCGCGTCGAGCGAGCGCGACAGGGCGGCCTCCGCGAGGTCGTGCTGGTACTGGCCCACCCCGATCGACTTGGGGTCGATCTTCACCAGCTCGGCCAGCGGGTCCTGCAGACGGCGCGCGATCGAGACGGCACCGCGCAGCGACACGTCCAGGTCGGGCAGCTCCGCCGACGCGTACGCCGACGCGGAGTAGACCGACGCGCCCGCCTCGCTCACCACGACCGGCACCAGCTTCAGCGCCGGGTTGCGCGCGGCCAGCTCGCGGGCCAGCTTGTCGGTCTCCCGGGACGCGGTGCCGTTGCCGATCGCGATCAGCTCGACGTCGTGCGCCGCGGCCAGCTTCGTGAGCGTGGCCAGGGAGGCGTCCCACGCGCGGCGCGGCTCGTGCGGGTAGATCGTGTCGGTGGCGACGACCTTGCCGGTGGCGTCGACGACGGCCACCTTCACGCCGGTGCGCAGGCCGGGGTCGAGCCCCATCGTGGCGCGGCTGCCCGCCGGGGCGGCCAGCAGCAGGTCGCGCAGGTTGGCCGCGAACACGCCGATGGCGCCCTCCTCGGCCACCGTGCGCAGCCGCACCCGGATGTCGACGGACAGGTGCATGAGGATGCGCGTGCGCCACGCCCAGCGCACCACGTCGCGCAGCCACTTGTCGGCCGGTCGGCCCTGGTCGGAGATGCCGAACGCGGCCGCGATGGTGGCCTCGTAGTCGGTGGTCTCCCCCGGCTCGACGGGCTCGGCCGTCGGCTCCAGCGCGACGTCGAGCACCTCCTCCTTCTCCCCGCGGAAGGCCGCGAGGATCCGGTGGCTGGGCAGCTTGGTGAACGGCTCGGAGAACTCGAAGTAGTCGGCGAACTTCGCGCCCTCGGTCTCCTTGCCCTCCCGCACCTTGGTGACGAGCCGGCCGCGCGACCACATCCGCTCGCGCAGCCCGCCGATCAGGTCGGCGTCCTCCGCGAAGCGCTCGACGAGGATCGCACGGGCGCCCTCCAGGGCCGCCGCGACGGTGGCGACCTGGCCTTCCTCAGTGCCGGTGACGTACCCGGCAGCCACGGCCTCGGGATCCTGCGTCGGATCGGCCAGCAGGGTGTCGGCCAGCGGCTCCAGGCCCTGCTCCCGGGCGATCATGGCCTTCGTGCGGCGCTTCGGCTTGAACGGCAGGTAGATGTCCTCCAGCCGGGCCTTCGACTCGGCCGCGCGGATCCGCTCCTCCAGGGCCTCGTCGAGCTTGCCCTGCTTGCGGATCTCCTCCAGGACGGCGGCCCGCCGCTCCTCCAGCTCCCGCAGGTAGCCCAGCCGCTCCTCCAACGTGCGCAGCTGCGCGTCGTCGAGGGAGCCGGTGGCCTCCTTGCGGTAGCGGGCGATGAACGGGACGGTGGCCCCGCCGTCGAGCAGCTCGACGGCGGCCGCCACCTGGTTGTCGCGTACGCCGAGCTCGTCGGCGATGCGTTGCTGGACCCCGTTGCGGCCGGGCTTGACGCGGGATGCGGGCGGCGTGGTCGTGCTCGTCACCCCACCATCGTGGCGGGTGGGGCCGACAGAATCACGCCCCACCCGTCACCCGGTCGGGACGGCGGCCTCGCTAGCATCCCGCCCCTTGTGCCGTAGGAGCGCGCTCCTACGCCGGTCGCAGCTCGTCCTCGATCCGCCGGGCCAGCGCCGCGAGGCCGCGCCGGCACTGCTCCTCGAACCCGACGAACAGCCGGTTGGCCAGCGGCACCGCCCAGACGAGCCACTCCGCCGCGTTCACGACGCGGTGCACGAGCACGGTGGTGCCGCCGACGGTGCCCGCCGACCACTCCCCGCGGTACCACCAGCCGCCCTGGACGGCCACCGTGCCGGACCCGGCGGGCCTCGCCCCGGTCAGCGCGCGCATCCGGTCGCCGAGCAGGTACGCCCGCAGCTCGGCCTCCCCGACGGCCACCGGCGCCGACCCGTGGAAGAGCTCGCCGCCCGCCACCGCACGCCGGGAGACCCGAACCGCGCTGAGCACGCTCACCGCTGCCCGCCCGACACCCGGGTGTTCTGGAACGCGGCGACCGCCCAGCCGTCCGCGGCGCGCCGGAGCACGAACGAGACCGTCGAGGCGCGCTCGTCGGGCAGCTCCTCCTGGCCCTCCAAACGGATCCCACCCGCCCCGTCGACCAGCACGTACGCGACGTCGTCGGTGATCATGCGCACCTCGCCGGCGCCCGTGCCGGACATGCGGGAGCCGCGCAGCGGGCCGTCGAACAGGAACTGGTGGGTGGCGGCGATCGCCTCCCGCCCGCGCAGCACCTGGCCGGCGAACGTGACGTAGGTGGCGTCCTCGGTGAACTCGGCGCCGTACGCGGTGCCGTCGCCGGCGTTCCAGGCAGCGGCGAGGCGGCTCAGCACGGCGATGATCTGGTCGTGCTCGACGAGTGACGCGGACATGGCGCTGGACATAGTGGTTCCCCTTCCGGGTGGGTGTGGAGGTGCTGGATCCACCACCCGGCGGGCTACGATCGCGGTGCAGTTCCGAGCCGTGCCGCGCCTGGTGGTGCGTGCGGTTCCGGTGCGGGGGTGGGCGTTGCCGCGCCCGCCCCCGCCATCTGCGTCAGGTCATCGGGGGCACCTCCGCGAGCGTGACGAGATCGGCCTGCTCGCGCCACGGCAGGGCGCCGGACTCGATCTCGGTGACGACGCCGGCCACCCAGTCGTGCTCGGCGGTGATCCGGGAGAGCGCGTACTCCGCCTCCAGGAACAGCAGCCGCGGCAGCTCCGCGGGACGGTCGGCGAGGGCGGCCGATGTGCCGTCACGGTGCCGAGCGAGCGTCGCGAGCCGGGTCCGCAGGGCCGCGACAGCCTCCGCGGCCGTCAGGCAGCCGGCGAACGACAGCCCGGCGACCAGCAGGTCCGTGTCGGCGTCGGGCACGGCGAGCAGGCGGGTGACCCGTTCGGTCAGTTCGGCCCGGCCGCGCTCGGTGATCCCGTAGACGATCCGCTCCGGGCGGCCGGAGGGCCGCTCGGTGTCGACGACCTCGACGTGCCCGTCCCGCAGGAGGCGCTCGACGGAGTGGTACATGCTGCGCGGGAGCCCGGTGACGAAGTCCTTGTGGAAGTCGATCATCATCCGGTGCATCTCGTAGGTGTGCCGCGGGCCGGTGGTGAGCAGGCCGAGGACGGTCAGCCCGGGCAGGTCACGATCCGCTCGCTTCAGCTCCACCGGGCACCTCCTTAAGGCAGATTGCAGTATGGCAAGTTGCACTATACGCCGTCAAGGGTGACGGTCCCGGCCAGCGACGGAGCGGCCCCCGCGGCGCCCGCCACCACCGTTCCGCCCGGGTCGCCGCCGGCCACCACCTCGCCGGCGAACGCAGGGCGGGTCAGGCGGTAGGCGAAGGCGGTGACGCACCGCTCGGGCGCCCGGCGGCGCGGGACCTCCAGTGCGAGCAGCGCGAGCAGCGGACCGTGCACGACGAGCCCGGGGTAGCCCTCGACCTCTGTCACGTACGGGTGGTCGTAGTGGATGCGGTGGCTGTTGAACGTCAGCGCGCTGAACCGGAACAGGAGCGGCGGGTCGGCGGCGACGCGCACGAGGGGCTCGATCGGCGGCGCCTCGGCCGGAGCGGCGAGGCCGCGCGCGGTGCCCGGCGGCTGGCTGCGGTAGGCGAAGTCCTGCTCCTCGACCTGCGCGACCACCCCGTCGACGACGAACTCGCTGCGCACCGTCACGAAGACCGAGGCGCCGCTGCGCCCCTGCTTCGCGGTCGCGGACAGCAACCGGGAGCGGCGGGTCACCACGTCGCCGACGCGCAGCGGCGCCGTGACGGTCAACCGGCCGCCGGCGAACATCCGCCTGCGGTGCTCCATCGGCGGCTGGAAGGCGGCACCGACCGGGTGGCCGTCCGCGCCGAGGTCGGCCTGCCGGTGCACGTCGAGCAGGTGGAACGCGTGCCACAGCGGCGGCAGCGGGTCACCCGGCCCGCGCACGGGCGACGGCTGGTCCAGCAGCGCGGCGAAGGCCGTCGACGCCCAGGCGTCGATCCGAGCGGTCGTCTCCACCGGGGCGGGCGACCAGCCGGCTAACGGATCGGGATCCATCAGCCGACGGTAGTCAGTGCGCGGCGTTCCGGCCGCGGAATCGCTACCGTGGAAGCGGACCATGAGGGGGGAACATGGCGGTTGCCCGGGGCTCCGTCCTCGCGGACGCGGCGCTCACCGTCCTCGCCGTGGTGGTCACCGCGCTCGGCGTGCTCGCGCTCGCCCTCGTCACCGACGGCGCGCCCCCGCCCGGCGCGCCCATGACGGTGCTCGCCTGGTTCTACCCCGTCATGGCGCTGCTCACGGCGCTGGTCATCGGCATCGGTGTCCTCGTCGGACGCATCCCGGGCATCGCCACGGTCGTGCTGCTCATGGCGGCACCGCTGCTGGTCACGGCGCTGCCCGTCGAAGCGGTCGGGCTGGCGGACCGACTGCAGAGCCCGCTCGCCTCGTCCACCATCGACCTGCTCGGCACCTACGTGCCGTTCGTGATCGCCGGCGCGCTGCTGCCCTACGTCCTCGACGTGCGGATCCGGCCCGGCACCGTCGTCGCGGTGGTGGTCGGCGTCGCCGGCGCCGCCGTGGCCGTCTGGCTCTCCGGGACGGCGCTGCGGTTCCTGCCGGAGGCCGGTTCCGCGCCGCGCACCGGCACGCTGCTCGGTGCCGGGCTGATGCTCGCCGCCACCGCGGTCGTGGCGATGGTGAGCGCCGCCGCGCGCGGGCGACCGCTGGTCGGGCTGGTCGCCGCCGGCGTCCTCGTCGTCCTGTGGGCGGCCGCCGCCCTCGCTCCGGTGCAGGTCCAGGGCGTGCTCGGGGACGACGTCGGCACCCGCGCGCTGATGACGACGCTGTGCTCGCAGATCTGGTTCACCATCGCCGGACTCCTCGCGCTGCCCGCGGTCGGGCAGAGCGCCGAGCGCGGCGGCTGACCACCCGCGCTACGACGCGAAGACCCGTTGCAGCAGCGCCACGGCCGCGGCCTGCCGGTCCCCGATCGGTGCGGACGCCGCGAACACCTCCACCTCGACGAGCCGCGAGTCGTCGACGGCGATCGCGGCACTGCGCTGCTCGCCGCCGTAGGCCCGCCCCCGCGAGCCGACGGGGATCGGCGTCGACGTGACGTCCTGCGTGCCGGCGTCGCTCTCGAACGACTTGAACTGCTCGTCGGCGATCAGCGCCGGGCCGCTGGTGATCTGCACGTCGACGCCGGTGGCCCGGTCGTCGGACAGGTAGCTGCACCCCGACGCCACCACCACCGACACGCCCGCCTTGAGCTTCACCGGGGACCCGACGAGCGTGGACACCTCGGCCTCGCTCGGGCACTCGGTCTTCGCCCCGGCCGTCACCCCGGAGACCGCGGAGCCGACCCGGTACAGCGCCCACGCACCGAACCCGACCGCCACGAGCACCAGCACGCCGACGACGACCGCGGCGATCACGCAGCCTCGGTTGGAGCGACGCGGCGGTGGCGGCGGGTTCGGGCCCGGTCCGTACTGCTGGGGCTGGTACTGCGGCTGGTACGGCTGCTGGTACGGCGGCGGGCCCTGCGGAGGGCGCGGCGGATACCACCGCCCGTCGGGCGCCTGCCACCAACCCGGTCCCTGCGGCTGCTGCGACATGGCCCTCCTCGATCCCGGTGGACGCGCATTGTGGCGGGTCGGTCAGTCGCGGTCGAGCAGCGCCACGCACTCGAGGTGGTGCGTCATCGGGAACGCGTCGAACGCGCGCAGCCGGCGCAGCGCGTAGCCGCGGTCGGCGAACAGCGCGACGTCGCGGGCGAGGGCCGCCGGATCGCACGCGACGTGCACGATCCGCTGCGGTGCCCGCGCGACCAGCGCGTCCACCAGCTCGCGCCCCAGGCCGCGCCGGGGCGGGTCGGCGACGACGACGTCGGGTGCTTCGAGGATGCCGTCGAGCGCGTGCTCGACGCGCCCGGCCCGCCAGTCGATCCAGGTCAGGTCCGCGAGCGCGCGACGGCCGTCGGCGACCGCCTGCCGGGACGACTCGACCACGACGACCCGGCCAGCGGGTCCGACCTGGCGGGCGAGCACCGAGGCGAACAGGCCCACCCCGCCGAAGAGGTCCCACGCGGTGCCGCCGGCGGGCGCGTCCGCCCATTCCGCCACGACATCGGCGAGCGTGTCCGGCAGCGCCGGATGCACCTGCCAGAACGTGCCCGGGGACAGCAGCCACTCGCGCCCGGCCGCCCTGGCCACGGCCGGGCCGTCGCCCGGTCCGTGCACGACGCCCTCGGCGTCGACGCTCACCTCGATCTCGATGCCGGGCGGGAACTGCTGCGCCAGCACCGGTTCGAGCACGCCCTGCGGGGCGAGCGGGCAGTCGGCGACGGGCAGCACGTCGTGGCTGCGGTGCGCGCGCAGCCCGGCCCGGCCGAGGTCGTCGACGGCGAGGCGGACCCGGCTGCGCCAGCCGAGCGGCCCGCCGGGCAGCTCCTCCACCTCGACCGGCCGGTCGACCCCGGCCAGCCGGTGCAGCTGCTCGGCCAGCACAGCGGCCTTCAGCGCGCGCTGCCCGTCCGGGGTGACGTGCTGCAGGTCGCAGCCGCCGCAGCCGCCGGCGCGCGCCCACGCGCACACCGGCTCGACGCGCTGCGGGGCGGCCGTGAGCACGGACACGGTGTCGGCGCGGCAGAACGCGCCGCCGCCGTCCTCCGTCACGACCGCGTGGACGCGCTCTCCGGGCAGCGCGTGCCGCACGAAGACGACGCGCCCGTCGTGGCGGGCGACGCAGTGCCCGCCGTGCGCGACCGGCCCGACCTGGAGGTCGAGCACGCGGTCCGTCCAGTCGGTCACGGCCGACGCACGCCCGCCGTGGGACGTTCGGCGGCGCTGCCGTTGCCGGCCGTGTCGTCGGCGCCGGTCTCGCCGTCGTAGCCGCGTCGGGTCGAGCCCGGCGGGGTCTCCGGCCGGCGGGCTGCGGCCCGTTCCGACGACGCGAGCTGCCACGGCACGCTCGTCACCATCACGCCCGGCTGGAACAGCAGCCTGCCCTTCAACCGCAGCGCGCTCTGGTTGTGCAGCACCTGCTCCCACCAGTGCCCGACCACGTACTCGGGGATGAAGACCGTGACGACGTCGCGCGGGCTGGTGGTGCGGATCCGCTTCACGTAGTCGAGCACCGGCTTCGTGATCTCGCGGTAGGGCGACTCGACGACCTTGAGCGGGATCGGGATCCGGCGCTTCTCCCAGTCGCGCATCAGCCGCTTGGTGTCGGCGTCGTCGACGTTGACGGTGAGCGCCTCCAGCATGTCGGGACGGGTGGCGCGGGCGTAGGCGACGGCGCGCAGCGTCGGCTTGTGCAGGGTGGAGACGAGCACGATCGCGTGGTTGCGGGACGGGAGGACGCCGTCGACCTCGCCGGCGACGAGCTCGGCCGCCACCCGGTCGTAGTGCCGGCGGATCGCGATCATCAGCAGGTAGAAGAACAGCATGCCCGCGATGGCGATCCACGCTCCGCGGGTGAACTTGGTGATCAGCACGATCACCAGCACGACCCCCGTCATGATCGCGCCGAAGCCGTTGATGGCCTGGGAGCGGCGCATCCGCCGCCGGGCCGCCGGGTCGGTCTCGGTGGCCAGCAGCCGCTGCCAGTGCCGCAGCATGCCCGTCTGGCTCAGGGTGAACGAGGTGAACACGCCGACCGTGTAGAGCGCGATCAGCCGCGTGACGTCGGCCGAGAAGCCGACGACCAGCACGACGGCCACGCCGGCCAGCACGAGGATGCCGTTGGAGTAGGCCAGGCGGTCGCCACGGGTGTGCAGCTGCCGGGGCAGGTAGCGGTCCTGCGAGAGGATCGAGCCGAGCACCGGGAAGCCGTTGTAGGCGGTGTTGGCCGCCAGCACCAGGATCAGCGCGGTGCAGATCACCACGAACACGAAGCCGGGCGTGAACGTGTCGAACACGGTCTCGGCGAGCTGCGCGACCAGCGTCTCCTGGGTGTAGCCCGGCGGCGCGTTCGTGATCTGCTCGGCCGGGAACTCCGCCACCTTCGCCCTGGTCAGCATGGCCAGCGCGATGATCCCGGAGAACATCAGCACCGAGATCGTGCCCAGCAGCAACAGCGTGGTGGCGGCGTTGTGCGACTTCGGCTTGCGGAACGCCGGCACCCCGTTGGAGATGGCCTCGACGCCGGTGAGCGCGGCCGCGCCCTGGGTGAACGAGCGCAGCACCAGCAGCACCAGCGCCAGCCCGGTGAACGCGTCGCCCTCGGCCACGAGCTGCAGGTTCGCGCTCGGCGCGTCCAGCGGCTGGCCGAGGATGACGATGCGGGTCAACCCCCACACGATCATCGCCCCGATGCCGAAGATGAACGCGTACGTCGGCACGGCGAACGCCACGCCGGACTCGCGCACCCCGCGCAGGTTCATCGCCGTGAGCACGATGATCGCCACCACCGCGAAGCCGACCTTGTGCTCGCCCACGTACGGGATCAGCGCGCCGATGTTGGCCGCCGCCGACGAGATCGACACCGCGACGGTGAGCGTGTAGTCGACCAGCAGGGCGCTCGCCACCGTCAGGCCCGCCTTGCGGCCCAGGTTGACCGTGGCCACCTCGTAGTCCCCGCCGCCCGACGGGTAGGCGTGCACGTTCTGCCGGTAGCTGGTGACCACCGTGAGCAGCACCACCACGACCGCGAGCCCCACCCACGGCGCGATCGCGTACGCCGCGATCCCCGCCGCCGACAGCGTCAGGAAGATCTCCTCCGGCGCGTACGCCACCGAGGACATCGCGTCGGACGCGAACACGGGCAACGCCACCCGCTTGGGCAACAGGGTGTGTGCGAGGCGGTCACTGCGCTGCGGCCGTCCCACGAGGATGCGCTTGACGGCGACGCCGAACCGGGACACGGCGAAAGGGTATGCCGTGGTGGCGCCGGGTGAGCAGGCACCGTGCCCGGCGCGGTCGTGGTGTCCCTGTGAGGCTCACGCACACCGTGGTGTGCTCACGCACAGGTTCGAACGTGTGCGCGAGCACACGGAGGGGTGCGTGGGCGGGGGTTACCGGCACTGCCTACAGCGCTCCGTGACGTCGCGCGATAGCGTTTCCCCTCGTGTACGTCGTGATCATGGGCTGTGGGCGTGTGGGTTCCGCGCTCGCCGGCGGGCTGGAGCGCCTCGGCCACGAGGTCGCGGTCGTCGACAAGGACGCGCAGGCGTTCCGCCGGCTCGGGCCCGACTTCCGCGGCCGCCAGGTGGTCGGCCAGGGTTTCCACCGCGACGTGCTGCTGGAGGCCGGGATCGACCGCGCCGACGCGCTCGCCGCGGTGTCCAACGGCGACAACTCCAACATCATCTCCGCGCGCGTCGCGCGGGAGACGTTCGGCGTCGAGCGGGTCGTCGCGCGCATCTACGACGCCAAGCGCGCCGCGGTCTACGAGCGGCTCGGCATCCCGACCGTCGCCACCGTCCCGTGGAGCACGGACCGGCTGATGCGGATGCTGCTGCCCGACGGGGTGGCGTCGGCGTGGCGGGAGCCGACCGGCACGGTGGCGATCCTCCCGCTGCCCATCCACGAGGAGTGGGTCGGACGGCCGGTCCGCGAGCTCGAGGCGGCCACCGGTTCGCGGGTCGCGTTCATCGTCCGGTTCGGCACCGGGGTGCTGCCCAAGTCCGACACCGCCGTGCAGGCCGAGGACACCGTCTACGTCGCCGCCGTCTCGGGCACGATCGGCGAGGTCACCTCCGCCGCAGCGGCCCCACCGCAGGAGAGCTGAGCATGCGCGTCGCCATCGCCGGGGCCGGCGCGGTCGGCCGGTCCATCGCACTGGAGCTCGTGGAGAACCACCACCAGGTGATGCTCATCGAGCGGGAGCTGTCGCACATCGAGCCGGAGGCCGTCGAGCAGGCCGAGTGGGTGCATGCCGACGCGTGCGAGCTGGCGTCCCTGGAGGAGGCCAGCCTGGAGAGCTGCGACGTCGTCATCGCGGCCACCGGCGACGACAAGGTCAACCTCGTCGTGTCGCTGCTGGCCAAGACCGAGTTCGCGGTCCGCCGGGTGGTGGCCAGGGTGAACGACCCGCGCAACGAGTGGCTGTTCGACGAGAACTGGGGCGTGGACGTGGCCGTGTCCACCCCCCGGCTGCTCGCCGCGCTGGTGGAGGAGGCCGTCGCGGTCGGCGACCTGGTGCGGCTGCTCACCTTCCGGCAGGGTCAGGCCAACCTCGTCGAGGTCACGCTGCCCGCCGACACGCCGCTGGCCGGCAAGCCGGTGCGTGCGCTCGCGCTGCCCGCCGACTCCGCGCTGGTCGTGATCCTGCGCGGCGGGCGGGTCATCGTGCCGCAGTCCGACGACGCGCTGGAGCCGGGCGACGAGCTGCTGTTCGTGGCCACGTCCGCCGTCGAGGAGGACATCCACGCGGCGGTGCTGAAGGGCTGACGGGCTACGCGAGGTGGGTGCGCTGCTGGGCCCGCCGCACTGCCCAGATCGTGCCGAGCAGGGCGAGCCCGAACAGCGGGTAGCCCATCGCCAGGCGGGCGATGCCCAGCCAGGTCTCCTCGTTGGCGTCGTACAGGATCCCCTGCACCACCACGCGCGCCCCGAACACGATCGCCCACAGGCCCGTGGCCAGCATGTACGCGCGGCGCAGCGCGGGATCGTCGCGCCACCCCATGCCCTCGCCGTTGATGCCGTGCCAGACCACCCCCGCGAGTGGCCACCGGACGACGAGCGACACCACGAACGCCAGGAACAGCCCCGCCGACAGCAGCAGGCCGGGCAGGTAGAAGCCCCGGGCCTCGCCCGTGCGGCTCGCGATGAACGCGGCCACGCCGACGCCCAGCAGGCCCGACACGGCCGGCTGGAGCGCCTCCTTGCGCACGAGCCGCCAGACCGTGACGAGCACGGCCGCGCCGATCGACGCGAAGAGCGCCGGCTGCAGACCGGCCACGATGTTGACGACGACGAACACCGCCACCGGGATCGAGGAGGCGATGATCCCAGGGACCCCGCCCATCTGCTCCATGATCGTGGGGAACTCCCGCTCGGGGCGTTCCGGTCGATCGGGCTCGGTGGCGGGGTCGGTCATGGGGCCTTCCGGGGCTGCCGGACCGGTCAGGCCTCGCTCGCCTGACAGATCTCGTAGAACGGGTTGTAGATCACCTTGCGGCCGTCGCGGACGGCCAGGCGCCCCCGGGCCCGCATGGTGCGACCCGGCTCGATGCCCGGGATGCGTCGGCGGCCCATCCAGATCAACGTGACTCCGTCGGTGCCGTCGAACAGCTCGGCCTCGAGCGACGCGTTGGCGTCGGGCGAGCAGAACTCGACGCTGCGGAGCCTACCGAACACCGTGACCTCCTGGCCGCAGGCACACTCGGCGGCGCGCTGCGCCCCCTCGCGTTCGGCGTCCTCGGAGAGGTCGTCGGCGTCGAGTACCTCGACGTCGCTCGTCAGCTTCCGCAACATGCGACGGAAGGTGCCGGCCTCGGTGCCACCCATCTCGCTCCCGGTCCCCTTCGACCCACGGCTGTCACTGAGCCGGGCCTCTATGGTGTCCAGCGTAACTCGGATGAAACGATCCCATGTGACCCTGGATTCCGCAGACCGGAGCGCTGATACCCACACCACCCTTTCGGGCGACGAACGGTCGGTCGACAGCGGTGTACGGGCGGTGCTGCTGCCCGGTTCAGGCTCGGACGACCGGTTCGTCCGATCCGCCTTCGCAGGCCCCTTGAGTGCGTTCGGCATCACAGCCGTGACCCCCGTCCCACGTCCCGGGGCGGCGGTCGTCGACGGTTACCGCGCAGCTCTGGACGCTGCTGCGGCCGAACCGGGCCCCCTGGTCGTCGGCGGGGTGTCCCTCGGTGCGCACGTGGCGACGGCCTGGGCGGTGCGGCACTGCGCGGCGCTCGGCTCGCGGCTGCGCGGGGTGTTCGTGGCCCTGCCCGCGTGGACCGGCCCGGCCGGCGCTGCCCCGGCCGCGCAGGCGGCGCGGGCCACGGCGCAGCTCGTCCGGGAGGCCGGGGTGGCGGGCGCGCTCGCCCAGGCAGCCGCCGGGTCGCCGCCGTGGCTCGCCGACGAGCTCGGGCGGGCCTGGCCCCGCTACGGCCCCGGGTTGGCGCCGGCCCTCGACGCCGCGGCCGTCGAACCGGCGCCCACCGCGGACGAGCTCGCCGGCCTCGACGTGCCCGTCGGGATCGTCGCGCTCGCCGACGACCCCGTGCACCCGCTCGCCGTCGCCCGCCGGTGGTGCGCCGCGCTGCCGCGCGCCGAGCTGGTGATCTCCTCGCTCGCGGCGTTCGGCGCGGACCCTGAGCTGGCCGGCCGGGCGAGCCTGCTGGCCTGGCTGAAGGCCGGCGGGCGCTGACGGGCGCTGATAGGCGCTGACGTCAGCGCTGCCCGTCACCAGGCCGGGTGCGCCGGCTCCGCCGCGGGTCGCTGCCCTCGCGGGCCGCTCGCCGGGCGAGTTCGGCGACGGACAGCCGGCCACCACCCGCGCCGTCGTCAGCGCGGCGCCGACCGCCGCCGGTCTGCCCCGCGCTGTCCGAGCCGTTCACCGGCTCGGGTCCGGTGCCCGGCCAGCCCGTCGTCCAGCCACCGGTCCCCCAGCCGTCAGCGTTGCCGGAGGGCGCGCTCCGCCGGTCGGTTCCCCACGTCCGTGGCGGATCGGCCCGGACCCGGTCCTCATCGCCCCACCGCGGCCGCGGGGCCGACGCGGTCTCCCACGGTCGCGACTGCTGAGTGCGCGGGCTGTCCGGCTCGCCGCGTCGCGTCCGGTGCTGCTGGTCGATCCGGGCGAACAGGTCCGCCGGCTCGATGCGGGCCGGCATCGCCGGAGGGCGCACCTCCGCAGCGGGGGCAGCCGGAGCGCGCTCGGCCCACACGTCCCCGGCGCCGCCGCCGTGCCGGCCCGTCGTACCGGGGCGGGACGCCTCGCCGACGTCGCGAGCAGCCGCGCGCCGCCCGCCGGCGGCCCGGTCCGGTCCGGCCGTCCCCGCGGATCCGAGCGGCTCCTCGGCCCGGCGACGGCGTCCCTCGCGAGGCGGGGCGTGCCCGTTCGTCGGGGCGGGCTCGTCCGCGCGGCGGCTCCGGGCAGCGGTCAGATCGGCCCAGATGCTCCACTCGCCGGGGTCGGCGTCGCTCCCGTGCGACGGTCGCGCCCGGTCACCGGGGAGTTCCGGCGCGGGCTCCGGCGCCCTGGCCGCCTCGCGGGAGCGCCGACGGGCGGTGAACGGGTCGTCCTCGCCGTCCTGCCCGCTGCGGTGCCGCCGGGCCGCCCGCCCGCCCGCAGCGGGCTCGGTCAGGCCGTACCGGTCCCAGAACGACGCAGGTGCGGCGTCGTCGGTCGACGGATCCGCCGGCGCGGGGCGGGCCTGTTCTGCGACGGCCCGGTCGAGCTCCTGGCGGGCCCACTCGGCCCAGTCCTGCACCGGTTCCGGTGCCGGCTCGGCCGGTCGCTCGGCGACGACCGGCTCCCACGCGGACGTGACGCCCGGCTCGTCCAACCACCGTGTGTCCACCGGGGCGGCGGGGTCGAGCGGGTCGATCGGGCGCCGCGCGGTTTCGGCGGGCGGCGGCGTCGCGGCAGGCTCGGGCCCGGTCCGGCGACCCCACCCGAAGTAGGCGTCGATGCCGTCCCCGGGACGCTCCGGTTCCGCGGGCGGCGGAGCGGGCGGGGGCGGCGGAGCAGGCTGTGCGGCGGGCGTGACCGCAGGAAGCCTGGTCGTCGCCGCCGGCTCGTCGGCAAGGGGACGGCGGGGCGGCTCCGGCGGCGGGGGCGGTGCCGGCATCGCGGTGATGAGGATCGGCTCGGTTATCGCCGACGCCACCTCCGCGACCGGGGGCGCCGTGCGACGCCGCGGCGGAACCCGCTGCTCACCGGTCCACTCGGGGGTGCGGGGCCGTCCCGTGCTCTCGTCGACGGGCCACGACGAGGTCGCCAGCCCGTTGCCGCCCGCGACCTGGGTGGCCTCCTCGTCCTCGGGTGGAACGTCGGCGTCGCCGGCGTCGCCGATCCGGCGCACCGGATCCGCCCAGGACGGTTCCTCGACCCGTGCGGGCCGGCGCTGGGCCGGCCGTTCCGGGGCGGGCCGGGCGGGCGGCGGGGCCGCGGCTTCCGGCTCGACCTGGTCGGCCAGCTCCTCCGGCGTGGTCAGCGGCAGGACGGTGCGGACCGGGTACGGCGACTTGCCCCGCACCACGACGGTGCCGCGCAGCATGCGGCGCAGCTCCGCGTCGAGCGTCGGGTTCTCCTCGGAGGGACCGGTCGCGACGCCGTACACCATCCAGCGCGGCCCGTCGACGCCCACGAAGACCGACGTCGCGGCACCCGTGGTGGCGTGCAGCTCACGCCCCCACTCCCCCTTGTACGACCGCACCTTCGCGCCGCCCTCGCGCAGCGACGCGTCGATCTCCTTGGCCAGCTGCGGCCACAGCTTCGACGACTTCGGCGCAGCGAGCGCGCTCACCGACAGCCGTCCGCCGGGCAGCGTGACGTGCACGGCCTGCATGCGGCCGTTCGCGGTGGGCTCGACGGTCACGCGTCCGGTCGGGGGCAGCGGCACCCGCAACGAGCCGAAGTCGAGTACCCCGGGCGCGCTGGAGACGCGCGGATCGGCGTCGTCGACGTCGAACGGGCCGCCTGCGCTCGGGCCGGTGGCGGGCCGGGGCCGGGCCTGGCGGGCTCGCCCGGACCCGGTGCGCTCCACCGGGTGGCGGCCCGTGCGTTCGGCGGTGCGCACGGAACCGCCTGGCGGTGTGGGTGCGCCGTTGCGGCCGGCTGACACTAGGGCGTCACCCCGCCGAGCGCCGCGTGGCCGCCGGTGGAGCCGTGGCCGCCGTCGCCCCGCTCGGACTCCGGCAGGGCGTCGACCTCGACGAACCGCACCTCCTCGACGCGCTGCACGACCAGCTGCGCGATGCGGTCGCCGCGCTGCAGCACCAGCTCGGCGCGCGGGTCGAGGTTGATCAGGCACACCCGGATCTCGCCGCGGTAGCCGGAGTCGACGGTGCCCGGGGCGTTGACGATCGACAGGCCGCTGCGCGCGGCCAGCCCGGACCGGGGGTGCACGAAGCCGGCGTACCCGACGGGCAGGGCGATCGCGATCCCCGTGCCGACCAGCGCCCGCTCCCCGGGACCCAGCACCAGGTCGGTGCTGGTGTGCAGGTCGACTCCCGCGTCGCCGTCGCGGGCGTACGCGGGCACGGGCAGACCGGGATCGAGCCTGGTCAGCAGCACGTCGAGCCGCGCCCGCCCCGGGGCACCCGGAACGGGTGCGGTGAGCGGTGCGGTGGACGGCTCGTGCGGGGGAGCATCGACGGGGCCGGGCACGACGGGCGAGGCTACCCTCGTTCCTCGTGAGCGAGCACCCGAACCAGGCAGCACGTGCGACGTCCGGCGTCTCCGGGCTCGATGAGCGGTTGTCGGTGCCGTTGTGGTGGTACCTGATGGCCGCTGGGCTCGGTGTGCTGCTGGGCGCCGAGATCCACATGGGCTACCCGGGGCTGCGCTCGTGGATCGGGTACGCGACGCTCATCCCGCTGTTCGTGCTGGCGCTGGTGTGGCTGGGTCGCTCGCGGGTGCAGGTGACGGCCGACGAGCTGGTCGTCGGCGAGCGACGCCTGCCCCTGTCGGCGGTCGGCCGGGTCGACGTCGTCGCGAAGGCCGACAAGCAGGAGGCGCTCGGGCCGCAGCTGGACCCGTCGGCGTACCTGCTGCACCGGACGTGGGTGGGCCCCGTCGTCCGGGTGGAGGTGCTCGACGGCGCCGATCCCGCGCCGTACTGGGTGTTCAGCTCGCGCCGACCGGACCAGGTGCTGGCGGCGCTGGGTCGCTGACCGGGTCGGGGCACGACGGAACCCCGGTCCACCGGAGCGGAACGGGGTTCCGTGCGCTATGGCCTCGGGCTGCGCTCAGGCGGCGCAGTCGCGGCAGATGTACTGGTTGCCGTGCGTCTCCGCGAGCCGGCTGCGGTGGTGCACCAGGAAACAGCTGGCGCAGGTGAACTCGTCGGCCTGCTTGGGCAGGACCTTGACGGTCAGCTCCTCACCGGACAGGTCGGCGCCGGGCAGCTCGAAGCTCTCCGCGGTGTCGACCTCGTCGACATCGACCGCAGCGGACTGGGCCTCGGTACGGCGAGCCTTCAGCTCGTCGAGCGAGTCCTCGGCCATGTCGTCGGTCTCGTTGCGCCGCGGCGCGTCGTAGTCGGTCGCCATCGTTCCCACCCTCTGCACTGCATCTTGTTCTGTCGTGCCGCTGGAGAACGTCACGGCACCGTCGTTTGTGCCCGGCATCAGAGTGACGCGGGTCTCACCCGTTTGTGCGCTTCCCCCAGCTCGCGGCTCCCGGCGCAGCGCGATCGGCACCGCCGGGGCCGCAGCAGGGTAGCTCACGGGTCGAGCGGGCCGATCGAGGGACACGCCGCGCGCGCTCCCCGGCCGGTTAGGGTTCGGACCCGTGGCGGTATCCGAGCACGACGTTCCCGAGTCCGCGGCCGTGACGGCCGCTGCCGCGCAGCCGGAGACACCGGGTGCCGACCCGGCTGCCGTCGGCGCCTGGCTGGCCGCCGAGCTGGGCGATCCTGCCTGGCGCGACGCCACGCTGACCCCGATCGGCGCCGGCCGCTCCAACCTCACCTACCGGGTCGTCAGCCCGGCCGGAGCCGTGGTGCTGCGCCGCCCACCCGTGGGCACCGTGGCCGCGACGGCCCACGACATGGGACGTGAGCAGCGCGTCATGTCGGCGCTCGCCGGCACGCCCGTTCCGGTGCCTGCGGTGCTGGCCGCGTCCGCGGGTGGCCCGCCCGTCGATGCGCCGTGCTTCGTCATGGAGCTGGTGGACGGCGTCGTGCCGCTGCACGAACTTCCACCCGGTTGGGCGACCACGGAGGCGGAGCGGGCGAGGATCGGGGCGGCGCTCGTCGACGTGCTGGCCGAGCTCCACGCGGTCGCGCCGGACGCCGTCGGGCTCGGCGACTTCGGCCGGCCGGACGGGTTCATGGCCCGTCAGGTGCGCCGCTGGATGAAGCAGTGGGAGCAGGCCCGTCCGGTGCTGACCGCCGACGACGTCGACGACGCGACGGCGGCTGAGCTCAGCGCGCTCGCGGCGGACCTCGAGGCGAGCGTGCCGGCGGCCCAGCGCGCGGCGATCGTCCACGGTGACTACCGCATCGACAACTGCCTGTTCGCCGCCGACGACCCCGGCCGGATCGCGGCCGTGCTGGACTGGGAACTGTCCACGCTCGGTGACCCGCTGGCCGACCTCGGCCTGCTGCTCGTGTACTGGCGCCAGCAGCACGAGGACCCGGCATGGGCGGCCGCGCAGTACCTGCCGAGCCCGACCCGGCTGGCCGGCTTCCCGACCCGGGCCGAGGTGGCAGCGGCCTACGCGGCGCGGTCCGGGCTCGACCTGACCCCGCTGCCCTGGTACGTCGCCTTCGGCGCGTTCAAGCTGGCCGTCGTGCTCGTCGGCATCCTGGCCAGGGTGCGCGCCGGGATGGTGCCGGCCGCGATGGCGGCCGGTCTCGACGGCAGCGCGGGTCCGCTGGTCGCGCTCGGCCGGCACGTGCTCACCGAGGGTCTGCGGTGAGCGATGTGGGAGTCCGGCCCTACCAGCGACGGCGCAAGGGTCCGATCGCCGTCGTCGTCTCGGTGCTCGCCGTGCTCGCGATCGCCACGTGGACGACCGTGCTGACGACGTCGACGACCGGGTCGGGCCCGGGCGCGTGCCCGACGCCGAAGAACGGGGCACCGGTCGGCGAGGTCCTCCCCTCCGACGCGCTGGACGCGACGGCACCCGTGCCGGCGTCGTCGGTCGCGATGCGCGTGTTCAACGCGGGCGGGCAGCGCGGGCAGGGCCTGCTGGTGGCCGCCCAGCTCAAGGAGTGGGGTTTCACCGAGGCCGCGCCCCCGAACAACGACCCACGGTTCCCCGACGGTGACATGGACTGCGTCGGGCAGCTGCGGTTCGGGGCGTCGGGCGAGGCCGCGGCGAGCACCCTGAGCCTGGTGCTGCCGTGCGTGGAGCTGGTGCGCGACGGTCGGCCCGACGCCTCGGTGGACGTGTCGGTCGGCACCGCCTTCGGCGACCTCAACCCTCGCCGGTTCGCCGCCGGGCTGGCCGTGCTGGAGCAGCTGGCCGATCCGGCGCAGGGCGGCACCGGCGCCACCAACGCCGACCCCGACGCCCAGGGCGCGCAGCCGGCCGGGCCGGCCGCCGCGGATCCGGGGCTGCTGCAGAAGGCGCGCGACGCGCACTGCTGATCAGACGGCGCCCGCGCCGTGGGTGCGGACGAGGTCCGCGAGCTCGTCCGCGATGCCGGGGGTCGCGGCGAAGAGGGCGTCGGCGCCCAGGCCGTCGGACGGTGGCGCGCTGCCGGGCGCGCCCGGGGTGCGGACGACGGCACCGGCCTCGCCGGCGATGAGCGCGGCCGCCGCCCAGTCCCACCAGTTGCAGCCGTGCTCCAGGTACGCGTCGGTCCAGCCGGCGGCGACGGCGCACAGGTCCAGCGCCGCCGACCCGGTGCGCCGCACGTCCCGCACGTGCCCGAGGAGCCCGGCCACCATGCCCGCCTGCCGCAGCCGCCGCTCCGGGCGGTAGGAGAACCCGGTGCCGAGCAGGGACAGCCGCACGTCGGTCTGGCGCGAGACCTGCAGCGCCCGCCCGTCGCACGTCGCGCCGCCGCCCAGTGCGGCGCTCCACAACCGTCCCGACTCCGGCTCGATCACCGCACCGGCGACCGAGCGACCGTCCCGCACCGCCGCCAGCGAGATCGCGTACCAGGGCAGTCCGTAGAGGAAGTTGACGGTGCCGTCGATCGGGTCGACGACCCAGCTGATGCTCGACCCGGCGCGGCCCCCGTGCTCCTCGCCGACCACGTCCTCCCCCGGCCGCAGCGCGGCGAGTCGGGCCCGGACGAGCTCCTCGACCGAGTGGTCGGACGCGGTGACGACGTCGGTGGGGGTGCTCTTGGTGTCGACGCCGTCGCCGGGCGCGGCCTCCCACGGCCGGGGCAGGCCCCGCAGGTGCTCTGCCGCCTCACGTACGACCTGCTCCGCGACGGCCCGCAGCGCGGCCGCGTCCGCAGCACGGTTGCCCGATGTGGTCTCGACGTCGCCGCCGGCTTCCCTGCTCACACCGCCATCCGACCACAGCCGCGGCGGTGCCGGCCCGCCGCCCCGCGCCGCTGGTCGGACGCGCCGGACGGCGAGGCGGGTACGGTCCGGCACCCGCAGTTACAATGGTGCGGTACCCCACTTGGGACCGCCCCGGACGAGGCCCGGAAGGATCATCTTCCGGCAGGCTCTCGCCCACGCGCCGAGTTCGATCGGCTACGGTGGCAGGCCCGGGTTCGAACGGCAGATCAGACAGTAGCGAGAGGGCCTAGTGGCAGCCGCAGACTCCGCAAGCCGGAACGAGGACACCGTCGAGCTGACGGCCGCCCTTCCCGCACGTCGACCCCGCCGGGTGTCGGCGGCCGCGACCTCGACCACCACGGCGAGCAAGGCCGTGCGCGCGCCGGCGAAGAAGGCCGCGCCGAAGGCCAAGGCCGGTGCGAAGAAGGCCGCCGGGCCGGACGGTGACGACGTCGAGGGCGTCGAGCCGGAGATGGACGGCGTGCCGGAGGACGGCGAGCTCGAGGACGTCGAGGTCGACCTCGAGGAGGACCTCGCCGATGCCGACGAGCCGGCCGACGTCGCCGATGACGACGACGAGGACGACGACGACGAGGAGCCCGTCTCCGTCGCGCAGGCCACGGTCACCACGTCGGAGCGCCGGGCCGCCGCGGGATCGCGGTCGACGTCGGCCCCGCAGAAGTCGGGTGACTTCGTCTGGGACGAGGAGGAGTCGGAGGCGCTGCGGCAGGCCCGCAAGGACGCCGAGCTCACCGCCTCCGCCGACTCGGTCCGCGCGTACCTGAAGCAGATCGGCAAGGTCGCGCTGCTCAACGCGGAGGAGGAGGTCGAGCTCGCCAAGCGCATCGAGGCCGGCCTCTACGCCGCCGAGCGCATGCGCCGCTCGATCGAGGCGGGCGAGAAGGTGTCGCCGCAGATGCGCCGCGACCTCAACTGGATCGTGCGCGACGGCGAGCGGGCGAAGAACCACCTGCTCGAGGCGAACCTCCGCCTCGTCGTCTCGCTGGCCAAGCGCTACACCGGCCGCGGCATGGCGTTCCTGGACCTCATCCAGGAGGGCAACCTCGGTCTGATCCGCGCGGTCGAGAAGTTCGACTACACCAAGGGCTACAAGTTCTCCACGTACGCCACGTGGTGGATCCGCCAGGCGATCACCCGCGCGATGGCCGACCAGGCCCGCACCATCCGCATCCCGGTGCACATGGTCGAGGTCATCAACAAGCTCGGCCGCATCCAGCGCGAACTGCTCCAGGACCTCGGGCGCGAACCCACCCCTGAGGAGCTCGCCAAGGAGATGGACATCACCCCGGAGAAGGTGCTGGAGATCCAGCAGTACGCCCGGGAGCCCATCTCGCTCGACCAGACCATCGGCGACGAGGGCGACTCGCAGCTCGGCGACTTCATCGAGGACTCCGAAGCCGTCGTCGCGGTCGACGCCGTGAGCTTCACCCTCCTGCAGGACCAGCTGCAGTCCGTGCTGGCCACCCTGTCGGAGCGCGAGGCCGGCGTCGTGCGGCTGCGGTTCGGCCTCACCGACGGCCAGCCCCGCACCCTCGACGAGATCGGCCAGGTCTACGGCGTCACGCGCGAGCGGATCCGCCAGATCGAGTCGAAGACGATGTCGAAGCTGCGCCACCCGTCGCGGTCCCAGGTGCTGCGCGACTACCTCGACTGACCCCTTCCCGTCCCCGAACGGCCCCGGCCGGCGCTCTCGCCGACCGGGGCCGTTCGGCGTGCGCACCCGGCGCCCGCGAGTCGTGGTTCTCGGTCCCGCGAGTCGCGGGTCTCGGCACGGCGAGATGTGGGTTCGGGTCGCAAGGCGGCGGTCCGGCGTCTCCGTCCCGGCTTCCACATCTCGCCGACCCGATTTCCGCGACTCGCCCACCTGATTTCCGCGACTCGCCGACCTCGTTTCCACGACTCGCGGGGCCGTTCGGGCTGCTCAGGAGCGGGGTGCTGTCGTGCCGCGGTGGCCGTGCCCCTCGGCACCCGCCCCGCACGTCCACGGCGCGAACGCGGCGAGGGGGCGGCCGGGGGCGGACTCGCCGCGGTACACGAGCGGTTCCAGGCGGATCGCCGCGTGCGTCTCGTTCGGCGTGCCGAGCCACAGGTCGATCAGCTGGTAGGCCTGCCCGCGCACGGTGACGACGGTGCGGCCCTGCCCGCCGCACGAGGTCGCGGAGATGGCGCGTCGACCGTGCGGTGGTGCGCCCCACTCCGGGTTCTCGTTGCCGGGCGCGGTCCACTCCCCGTCCAGGGCGGCGGCCGTGGCGTAGCTGGTTGGCGTGCCGGTGCAGTACCCGCAGTTGGGGTCGTTGTACGTCATGATCCACCGGCCGGTGCGGGCGTCGCGGTACGCGCCGGGCGACTCGGTGCGGTCGAGCCCCGCGAGGTGGCGCTGCCCGTCCCCCACGCCCTCCGCCCCGGACGGGCCGAGCCGCTCGGACCGGAGCGTCTGGTCCGCCATCGTGCACAGCATCACCGGTGGCCGGGGGTCGTCGAGGACCAGGGAGAAGTCGCCGTTGCCGGTGCAGTCGTGCATCGGTGGCTTGACGGTCGCCGCGTCCGACGCGCCGCACGGACCGGTCGGGCCGGCGCACTGCAGCACGTAGTAGGCGTTCCCGTGGTCGCGCGCGTAGTCGGCGGGCGCGTTGAACCACAGCAGCCACGCACCGTCGTTCACGCCCCAGCCGGAGCGCTGGATCATGCGCGGGTTGAAGCACCCGAGCCCGGTGTCGCCGCACAGCTCCTGCCAGGTGCGGTCGGCGTACGGGCTGCGCCCGGCCGGCGCGACGATCGGGACGGGCGCCGTCCACGGGCCGGCGAGGCTGCTGGCCCGGGACACCCCGAACCCGCACCACGGCGAGGGCGCACCCCACTGGAAGCCGCAGCCGTACATCGTCCCGTAGAGGTGGAGGACGCCGCCGGACTCGACGATCGTGCCGTCGTGCAGGTCGAGCCCGGAGATCGTCACGCCGGCCGGTGGCGCGGCCGCGGCCGGTGAAGCCGGCACGAGCACGAGTCCCGCAGCGACGACGAGCCCGGCGAGCATCCGCCCGACCCAGCCCGCCCGCATGGGCGCCACCCTCTCAACCCCACGCATCGCGGCGGGCGAGATTCACCCGCCCGATCGGGCACGGCGGGTCAGGAGCGCGGGTCGAGCAGGTGCGCGTTCGGCTCGCGGGCGGCAGCGGCCAGTTCCGGCAGCTCGACGACCTCGACACCGGCGGCGGCGAGCACCGCGATGCCGCGCGCCGACGTGACGAACAGGTCCGGCTCGTGCCAGGCCAGCACTACCCGCGGCACCCCCGCGGCAATGATCAGCTCCGCGCACGTCGCCACCCGCGAGGCCCGCTCGCCGCACGGCTCGAGCGTCGAGTAGACGGTGGCGCCGGCGAGGCGCGGGTCGTCGGCCGCCAGCTTGGCCAGCGCCGACTCCTCGGCGTGCACCTTGTCGTCGGTCTCGCGCGACCAGCCGCGCGAGATCTCGTGCCCGTCCGCGTCGACGATCACCGCACCCACGGCGAACGCCGAGTCGCTCGGCGGGCAGCGGTAGGACAGCTCGATGGCCAGCCGCATCCAACCGACGTCGTCGCGCCCCTCGGCGCCCTCGGCGGCTGTGCGCACGCCGTCACGGTATCGGGGCCTCCGCGCCGGCTCCCGACCACTGCCCTGCTGCCAGGGCCGTCGGTGCGGCGCAGCGCGGGAACGCCGCCGACCGGCGTCCGGGCCGTCGAGGCGCGTGCCGACGTTCCCCGACGCGGCACTAGCATCCGATGCCATGTCCCTCGACGCGCCCGACCGCGCACCCGTCCGTGCAGCCGTCACCGACGAGGACCGGTCACGGGTGGCGGAACTCCTGCAGCGTGCCTGCGGGGACGGCCGCATCGGCCTCGACGAGTTCACCACCCGGGTGGGCGACGTCTGGGAGGCCCAGACCGAGCTGGAGCTGGCCCGCGCAGCCGCCGGGATCACGCCGTCCAGGGCGCGCCTGATCAACTGGTCACCCGCTGCCTGGCTGCGCTCGCTGACGGCGTTCGGCACGAGCATCGTCGACGTCCGGCACGCGGCACCCGAGGGTGTCGTCGAGGTCACCGGCACCTGCGTGTTCGGCGACGTCCGGTTGACGGTGCCGGCCGGGGTGGCGGTGGAGGTGCGCGGCATCTCGCTCTTCGGCACCCAGGAGGTCGCCGTGGCGCCCGCGCCGCGCTTCCCCGACACCCCGGTCGTGCGGGTCGCGGTGCACCTGCTGTTCGGGTCGCTGCGGATCACGCAGCGCACCGCGGAGCCGGCCCGCGACTGACTACCGCCCGGCGAACGCGTCGACGCCGGTCAGCTCGGCGGAGAGCGTCCACAGCCGGGCAGCCTGCTCCGGGTCGATCGCGTACGGCATGACCCCGGAGCCGAGCTCCGTCCGCTCGCCCTCGACCACGGTCGCGACGTCGCAGTCCTCCAGGTACAGCCCGCCCAGCCCGTCGAGCTGCGGGGAGAACGCGGCCCAGGTCTGCGTCGCGGCGCCCTGCTCGGGGGTCTTGAGGGTGAAGGCCGGGTTCGGCGTCCCGTCCGGGAGGATCCAGCCGCGCTCGATCTGCTCCTCGCGCGGGGTGTGCCGCTGCAGCGGGGTGAGGATCCCGCCCGGGTGCAGGGCGAACGCCCGCACGCCGGCGTCGCGGGCGAGTGCGTCGAGGTGGACGGCGAACAGCACGTTCGCGGTCTTCGCCTGGCCGTAGGCGGCCCACTTGTCGTACCCGGTGGTGAAGTGCACGTCGGCCCAGCGGATCGGCGAAGCCTGGTGCCCGCGCGAGGAGACGGCGACGACCCGGCCGCGACCGGCGGCGATGGCCGGCCACAGCCTGTTGACCAGCGCGAAGTGGCCGAGGTGGTTGGTGGCGAACTGGGACTCCCACCCGGGGCCGACCCGGGTCTCCGGGTTGGCCATGATCCCGGCGCTGTTGACGACGGCCCGCAGTGGGCGGTCGGTCGCGAGGAAGCGGTCCGCGAACGCGGCGACGCTGGCCAGGTCACCCAGGTCGAGCTCGTCCACCTCGACGCGCTCGATGCCGTCGAGCGCCTCCTTCGCCTGCGCGGGCCGCCGGGCGGGGACGACGACGTGCGCCCCGGCACCGACGAGCGCGCGGGTGGTCTCCAGGCCGATTCCGGAGTAACCGCCGGTGACGATCGCGGTGGTGCCGCTCAGATCGATGCCGTCGAGGGTCTCCCGAGCGGTTGACGTGACGCCGAACCCCGAACCGATGGGATGTTGAAGATCGTTGCTCACGTGTGACGACGCTAGGCCTTCGAGTGCGCGCGAAGGCAAGCCCCGCAGTGCGTCCGAGTCGGTGTGATCCGGGAGACGCCGGCTTGATCCATACCCAGGGTACTCAATACCTTGGGTATGTGAACGAGCACCATCCGGCCCCGGTCCCCCGGCCGAGCCGCTCCGACGTCCGCCGGCGGTTGCTGGAAGCCGCGAGCGTCGTGTTCCTCGAGGCCGGGTACGCCGACGCCCGGCTCTCCGACGTCGCCCGCGTCGCCGGACTGACCAAAGGCGCCGTGTACTCCAACTTCGACTCCAAGCTGGACCTCTTCGCGGAGGTCGTCCGCGGCCGCACCACCGAGCTGGCCGAGCGCGCCATGGCCGCGATCGCGAGCGGCGAGCCGACGGCGCGGGCGCTCGCCACCCAGCTCGTCACCGAGGCGCCCTGGAGCCTGCTGCTCACCGAGTTCGCGGTGCACGCACTCCGCCATCCCGAGCTGTCGAGCGCGTACGCGCAGGTCCGGCGGGCCCAGCGGGACGCGCTCACGGCCGCGTTCGCGGCGAGCGCCGCCACCGACCCGGTGTTCGCCGCCCGCATCGGCGGCCGTCCCGAGCACGCGGCCGTGCTGGTGCTCGCCGCGGTCAGCGGCCTCGCGCTCGACCGCAACGCCGATCCCGAGGCCGTCGGCGTCGACGAGGTCGCCGGCGCGTTCGCCGTCCTGCTGCCGCCCGCACCCGACGGGAGCAGCTGAGATGCAGTGGGAACTCGACGCGGTCTCCGTCGCCGGCGCGCACGCGCCGCTGCTGCACCCGACGTCGCTCGCACTCTCCAGCGGCCAGGTCCAGCTGGCCGTCGGCCCGGCCGGCGCCGGGCACACCGCGCTCGCGCTCGCCGCGGCCGGCCGGATCAAGCCCAGCTCCGGCCGCGTGCTGATCGACGGGCAGGACGCACCGGCGCAGCTGCGCCGCGCCGTCGCCATCGTCGACGCGCCCGGCGTCAGCGAACCCGACGACGCGCTCCCCCTCGCCACCGTCATCGGTGAGGAGCTCGCGATGGCCCGCCGCAGGGCCGGCCGCGGCGCCGTCCACGCCTGGCTCAGCGAGCGGTCCGCCGGTGATCTGGCCCGCACCCGCTACGAGGAGGTGCCGGCGGCCGTCCGGCTGCGACTGATGGTCGAGCTGGCCGCCGCCCGGCCCGGGGTCCGCGCGCTCGTGCTGACCTCGCCCGATCGCCACGGCATCCCGCCGGCCCTGTGGTGGGACATCGCACTCAACCACGCCGGGCAGGGCCTCGCCGTGCTCGTCACGGCCCAGGAGATCGCGGGCGCACTGCTCGACGCCGCCCCGGCGCTGATCGGCGCGAACCAACCCGGCAGAGCGACGACGGTGCTGGCCGTCGAGCCCGCCCCCGTACCGGAGAGGAACGGATCGTGACCTCGATCCGCATGGCCATCAGCGAGCTGCGCCGCATCACCGCGGGTCGGCTCCCGGCGCTGGCGGTGCTCGCGCTCTGCATGATCCCGCTGCTCTACGGCGGGCTCTACCTGTACGCCAACCACGATCCGTACAGCAAGCTCGACGACGTGCCGGCCGCGCTGGTGGTGGCCGACACGGGCGCCCGGCAGTCCGACAGCACCGTCCGCAACGTGGGGGCGGACGTCGCCAAGGAGCTGCTCGACGGGCACGCGTTCGACTGGCACCAGGTCAGCGCCGCAGAAGCGGCCGACGGGGTGCGCGAGGGGCGCTACACGTTCTCGTTGACGCTGCCCGCCGACTTCACCGAGGCGCTGACGTCCAGCAGCAACTACACGCCCCGGCAGGCGATGCTCGTCCTCACCACGAACGACGCCAACGGCTACCTGGTCCGCACGATCGCCGGCACCCTCACCTCGCGGGTGCACGACTCGGTCGCGAAGCAGGTGGGCACGGAGGCGGCCGACAAGTTCCTCACGGGGTTCGCCACCGTCCACGACAAGCTCAGCGAGGCCGCCGACGGCGCCGGGCAGCTGGCGACCGGAGCCGGCACGGCGCGCAACGGCGCCACGCAGCTCGCGTCCGGCAGCGGGCAGCTCCTCGACGGGCAGCGCAAGCTGCTGGACGGGGCGACCCAGCTGCACACCGGCGCGGTCCAGCTCGCCGAGGGCCTGGACAAGCTGCACGAGGGCACCCGCACCCTCCCGGAGGACTCGGCGAAGCTGGCCGACGGCGCCGAGCAGGTCGCCGCCGGCAACCGGAAGCTCGCCGACGCCGGCGCGAAGGTGGCCGGGGTGTCGCAGGAGATCGCCGACCAGCTCGACTCGGTCGACGACGGCCTGCGCGGCACCCTGGTCGGCCTCGGGCTCTCCGACGCGCAGGTCGAGCAGGGCCTGGCCGCGCTGCACCCGCTGCGGGCGAAGCTGCTCGCCGGCAACGACAAGCTGCAGGAGGTCAACGGGCAGCTCGGGCAGCTCGCCGACGGATCGGAGCAGGTCGCCCAGGGCGCCCGCAAGCTCGCCGACGCCGCACCCGCGCTCGCCGACGGCATCGCCCAGGCCGACGAGGGCGCGCACAAGCTGGCCGACGGCGCCGCGCAGCTGGCGACGGGCGAGAAGGCCGCCGTGGACGGCACCATCGCGCTCAACGACGGTGCCGGCAAGCTCGCCACCGGCGTCGGGCAGCTCGGCGACGGCGCCACCAAGCTCTCCGACGGCCTCCACGCCGGGCTCGGCGACGTGCCGAACCTCGACCCCGCCACGCGCGACGCGACCGCCAGGACCATCGGCGACCCGCTGGCCATCCAGAACACCGCCCAGAACGAGGCCGCCGACTACGGCGCCGGACTGGCCCCGTTCTTCATGACGCTGGCCACCTGGATCGGCGCGTACGTGCTGTTCCTGCTGCTCCAGCCGCTGTCGAGCCGCGCGCTGGCCGCGAACCAGACGCCGCTGCGGGTCGCGCTCGGCGGCTGGCTCCCGGCCGCGCTGCTGGGCATCCTGCAGACCACCGCCCTCTACGCCGTGATCGTGTTCGGGATCGGCATCCACCCGGTGCACCCGGTGCTCACCCTGCTCACGATGTGGCTGGCAGCGGGCTGCTTCACCGCGATCATCCACGCGCTCAACGCCGCCCTCGGTGCGGTCGGCCAGTTCCTCGGGCTCGTGCTGATGGTGCTGCAGCTGGTCAGCTCCGGCGGCACCTTCCCGTGGCAGACCATCCCCGACCCGCTGTACCCGCTGCACTACGCGCTGCCGATGAGCTACGTGATCGACGCGCTGCGGCACCTGATCTACGGCGGGGAGCTCGGACTGGTCGCCGTCGACGTCGGGGTGGTGGTCGCGTGGCTCGCGGTGGCGCTGCTCGTGGCCACCCGGGCGGCGCGGACGCGGCGGGTCTGGACCGCATCCCGGGTCCGTCCCGAGCTGGTCCTGTGACCCGCTCGTGACCCCGCCACCTGCGAGTTCGTGCTGTCCGAACGGTAAGGCAAGCGGATGGCAAGAAGTACGCAAACCTTCCGCCACAACGATGGTTGAGCGTGCACACGACCCGTAGCGTCGTCGGCATGAACCCCGGTTACGCCTCGCTCCGCGACGCCCCGCGCGTCCGGGTCCGCCGCCCCTCCGGCGTCACCCACACCATGGTGGCCCTGTGCGCCTGGGCCGTGGCCGCCGTGGTGACGCTCGCCGTCGCCGGCGAGACGAAGATCGGCCCGGTCGTGTTCACCCTCACCAAGACCCACGGGCTGCACGCGGGCGACGTCGTCGCAGCGGTGCTGATGTCGCTGTTCGCCCTGACCGTCACGATCTGCGTGGTCGTCCACTACTGGGCGGCCAGCCGCCGGGCACGGCGCAGCTACGGCGACCGGCGCTACGACGACAGGTACCGCTACCGGTACTGAACGACTCCGCCGCCACCACCGCAGGACCCCCCACCGCGGTGGTGGCGGCGGTTCTCACGCCACCGGTGGGGGCGGCTCCACCGCGCCGGTCATGATCGCCACCGCCTCCGCCATGGAGTGCGACTGCGGCGTGATCACGGTGGCGCGCCGACCGAGCCGCTGGATGTGGATGCGGTCCGCCACCTCGAAGACGTGCGGCATGTTGTGGCTGATCAGGATCACCGGGAGCCCGCGGTCGCGGACGTCCCGGATGAGCTGCAGCACCCGGTTGCCCTCCTTGACCCCCAGCGCTGCCGTCGGCTCGTCGAGGATCACCACCTTGCTGCCGAACGCCGCCGACCGGGCCACCGCCACACCCTGTCGCTGGCCACCGGACAGGCTCTCCACGGCCTGCCCGATGTTCTGCAGCGTCGCGATGCCCAGCTCGCTCATGTGCCGCTGGGCCTCCTCGCGCATGCGCTTGTGGTCCAACATGCGCAGCACGGAGCCCGCGAAGCCGGGTTTGCGCAGCTCACGGCCGAGGAACAGGTTGTCGGCGATGTCCAGGCCCGGTGCGACCGCCAGCGACTGGTAGACCGTCTCGATGCCGGCGCGGCGGGCGTCCATCGGGGTCCGGAAGTGGACCGGCACCCCGTCGAGCAGGATCTCCCCCGCGTCCGGGATGAGCGCCCCGCACAGTGCCTTGATCAGGCTGGTCTTGCCGGCACCGTTGTCGCCGATGACGGCGAGGATCTCGCCCGGGTACAGCTCCAGGTCGCCGCTCGCGATCGCGGTGACCGGCCCGTACCGCTTGACCAGGCCGCGGGCCTGGAGCACCGGACGGCGGACGCCGACCTCCTCGGCGTCCTTGGTGAGCGAGGGCCCCGACTGTGCCGATGATTCGCTCGCAAGCTCGCTCATCTCCGCACCTTCCTGATCCACTGGTCGATCGCCACCGCAACGAGCACCAGCAGGCCCACCGCGAAGCCCTGCCACACGACCTCGACGCCGGCCAGCGCCAGCCCGTTGCGCAGCACGCCGACGATGAGCGCGCCGACCAGCGTGCCCAGCACCAGCCCGCGCCCGCCGAACAGGCTGGTGCCACCCAGCACCACCGCGGTGATCGAGTCGAGGTTGTAGTCGATGCCGATGTTCGGGCTGGCGGACGCGAGCCGGCCCATGATGATCCACGCGCAGATCCCGTACAGCAGACCGGCGACCAGGTAGACGGAGAACAGCACCCGGGTCGTCTGGATGCCGGCCAGCCGCGCGGCCTCGGGATCGTCGCCGGTGGCGTAGACGTGCTTGCCCCACGCCGTGTTGGCCAGCGCGTACACGAAGAAGGCGAACAGGGCCAGCATGATGACCGACCCGTAGGTGACCCGGAAGCCGCCGAGGCCGAACGTGGTGCCCGTCCACGTCATGATCGCCGGCATGTCGGTCCCCCGGATGGTCTCGCTGCGCGAGACCACCAGGTTGAGCGACATGAAGATCGACAACGTGCCCAGCGTGACGATGAACGGGGGCAGCTTCACCCGGGTGACCAGCAGACCGTTCAGGGCACCCATCGCGGTGCCGGCCACGATCCCGATGACGATCGCGAGCACGCCGGGTACCCCGGCCTTCGTGGTCAGCGACGCCATGATGATCGAGGTGAACACCGCGATCGCGCCGACCGACAGGTCGATGCCGGCCGTCAGGATCACGAGCGTCTGACCCAGTGCCAGCAACGCGATGATCGTCACCTGGCCCAGCACAAGGCCCAGGTTGGCGGCTGCCAGGAAGCGCCCGTTGACCAGCGAGAACGCCAGGATCGCCAGGATCAGCACGGCCAGCGGGCCGAGGATGGGCTGGGCGTGCAGCACCTGCTGCACCCGGTCGACGGGCGTCTCCGGACGCTCGAAGTCCGTCGTGGCAGTACTCATCGAACCGATCAGCCCCAGCAGTTCTGCGCGCCGAACGTGGTGTCCTTGCTGGGCACCCCGGTCTGCGGCTCGTCGGTGATCAGCTCGACGCCGGTGTCGTAGAAGTCCTTGCCGGCGGTGGGCTGCGGCTTGGCGCCGTCCTTCGCGAAGGCCGAGATGGCCTCCACCCCGAGCTGGGCCATCTTCAGCGGGTACTGCTGCGACGTGGCGCCGATCTGCTTCGTCTTGACCTGGTTGACGCCGGTGCAGCCGCCGTCGACGGAGACGATCGTGACGTCGTTCTGCCGGCCCGCCGCCTTGATCGCCTCGTAGGCGCCGGCCGCGGACGGCTCGTTGATCGTGTAGACGAGGTTGATCGTCGGGTCCTTCTGCAGCAGGTTCTCCATGCCGGTGCGACCGCCGTCGGCGGCGCCCTGGGTGACCTGGTGGCCGACGATCCGCGGGTCCTTCTCGTCGCCGATGATGTTCTTGTCGCCCGGGTCGATGCCGAAGCCCTGCAGGAAGCCCTGGTCGCGGCCGAGGTCGACGGACACCTGGTTCGCCGACACGTCGAGCATCGCGATCTTGGCCTGCTTGCCCTCCTTGTCGAACTTGGCCTTGGCCCACTGCCCGATCAGGACGCCCGCCTGGAAGTTGTCGGTGGCGAAGGTCGCGTCGGCCGCCGACGGCGGGTTGATCGGGGTGTCGAGGGCGATGACGAGCAGGCCGGCCTGGCGGGCGCGGTCCAGCGTCGGCACGATCGCCTTCGAGTCCGAGGCCGCGATCAGGAAGCCCTTGGCTCCGGCCGAGATCAGCGACTCGATGGCCTGCACCTGCGCCTCGTTGTCGCCGTCGGACTTGCCGGCGAATGTGCGCAGGTCGACGCCGGACTTCGCCGCGGCCGCCTGCGCGCCCTCCTTCATCTTGACGAAGAACGGGTTGGTGTCGGTCTTGGTGATCAACCCGACGATCGGCTTGTCGCCACCGCCACCGCCGGATCCGCCGGCCCCGCCGCACGCGCTGAGGGCGAGCACCGCACCCGTGGCCAGCACGGCGGCAACCCGCCGGGACGTGACTCGCTTCATCCGCTGAACTCCTTCGTTCATCTCGCCGACAACGTTGTCAGCGCACTGTGGCCTGTGCCACCGTGTGCGCACAAGGGGCTCCGCGACAGGAATCGGTCACGGATCCGTAACGGACCACGATCACCCGGAGGCTCGATGGGCGACCGCCGACGGCGGACCACCCTGCGCGACGTCGCCACCGAAGCGGGCGTCAGCGTCAAGACGGTCTCCCGCGTGGTCAACGGTGAAGCCGGCGTCGCGCCGGCGGTGCGCGCGCACGTCGCGGCCGTCGTCGAGCAGCTCGGCTACCGACCGGACGTCGGTGCGCGCACGCTGCGGCGCAACGACCGGCGCTCGGCGTCGATCGCGCTGCTGCTGGAGGACCTGGCCAACCCGTACTCCGCGGCCCTGCTGCGGGCGGTCGAGGACGTCGCACGACCACGCGGCGTGGTCGTGCTCGCCGCCAGCCTGGACGAGGATCCCGTCCGGGAACGCGCGCTCGCCCGCGCCTTCGGCAGCCGCAGCGTCGACGGGCTGGTGCTGGCCCCCGCCGGGGACGACCAGTCGCACCTCGTGGAGGAGATCACCGGGGGAACGGCGGTCGTGTGCGTGGACCGGGCACCGGCCGGCATCGACGTGGACACGGTGGTCTCCACCGACGCCGCGGGGGTCGCGGACGGCGTCCGCCACCTCGCCGACCACGGGCACACCCGCATCGCCTTCCTCGGCGACCTCGCGACGATCGCCACCGCACGTCTGCGGCACGACGGCTACCGCGCCGGGCTGGCGGGCGCCGGCCTCCCGTACGACCCGCGGCTCGTCGTGCGCGGCGTGCGCTCGGACGAGGCGGTGCAGGAAGCGCTCACCGCGCTGCTGGCGCTGCCCGACCCGCCGACCGCCCTGCTCGGCGCGCAGAACCTCATCACGGCCGGGCTCGTGCGCGCGCTGCGCCGGCTCGACCTGCACCACCGGATCGCGCTCGTCGGCTACGACGACTTCCTCTTCGCCGACCTGCTCTCCCCCGCCGTCACCGTCGTCGCGCAGGACCCGGCCACGATCGGGCGCACGGCCGCCGACCTGCTGTTCGACCGGATCGGGGGTGCGCGGGAGGCGCCGCGGACCGTCGAGGTGCCCACCCGCCTGATCGTGCGCGGATCGGGGGAACTGCCGCCCGACCGATGAGTTCGCCTCCCTGGGAGGGTCCCCACTCGGAGGTCACAACCCGAGGAGGACGCATGACCGAACCGGTGGTCGACATCGATGCCCGCTACGGCGACGCCGAGGCTGCGCCCGTCAGCTGGTCGGAGGCGGAACGACTCCTGGCCGAGGCCGAGCTCTACTGGATCTCGACGGTGCACCCGGCCGGGCGCCCGCACGTCACGCCGCTGCTCGCGGTGTGGCGATCGGGCGCACTGCACGTCTGCACCGGGGCCGACGAGCGCAAGGCGCGCAACATCGCGGCGAACCCGCAGGTCACGATCACGACCGGGCGCAACGACCGCAAGGGTGGCACGGACGTCGTCCTGGAGGGCCGCGCGCAGCGTGTCACGGACCGTGCCGAGCTGGCCGCCCTCGCCGCGGCCTGGGAGGCGAAGTACGGCGCCGAGTGGCACTTCGAGCTGGCCGACGGCGGGTTCGCCGGCGGAAACAACGTGGTGGCGCTCGTCTACCGCGTCGAACCGACGACGGTCTTCGCGTTCGGCAAGGACCCGTACAGCCAGACGAGGTACCGGTTCGGGTGATCGACGCGGAATAACCGGAGGCTCCTCCGGCTTGTACGGGGCATGACGCAGAAGTTCTGGTTCATCACCGGTGCCTCGCGCGGGTTCGGCCGCGAGTGGACGATCGCCGCGCTGGAGCGCGGCGACTCCGTCGCCGCCACCGCGCGCGACACCAGCACGCTCGACGACCTCGCCACCAAGTACGGGGATCGCTTCCTCCCGCTGCAGCTCGACGTCACCGACCGCGCTGCCGACTTCGCCGCCGTCCAGGCCGCGCACGACCACTTCGGCCGGCTCGACGTCGTGGTCAACAACGCCGGCTACGGGCACTTCGGGTTCGTCGAGGAGCTGACCGAGGACGAGGTCCGCGCCCAGCTGGAGACCAACTTCTTCGGCGCGCTCTGGGTCACGCAGGCCGCCCTCCCGATCCTGCGCGCCCAGGGCTCCGGGCACATCCTGCAGGTCTCCTCCATCGGCGGGATCAGCGCGTTCCCGCTTGTCGGCGCCTACCACGCGTCCAAGTGGGCGCTGGAGGGCCTCAGCCAGAGCCTCGCCGGCGAGGTCGCCCAGTTCGGCGTCCACGTCACGCTCATCGAGCCGGGCGGGTTCGCCACCGACTGGGCCGGTCCGTCCGCGAAGCGGTCCGCGCAGCTGCCCGACTACGCCCAGTTCCACGAGGCGGTGCAGGAGCAGCGCAAGCAGCGCGTCGGCACCCCGGGCGACCCGACGGCGTCCGCCGCCGCCGTCCTCGAGATCGTCGACGCGGAGGAGCCGCCGCTGCGCGCGTTCCTCGGCAGCGCCCCGCTCGGCATCGCGAAGGCCGACTACGCGCAGCGGATCGCCACCTGGGAGAAGTGGCAGCCGGTGGCGGAGCGGGCGCAGGGCTGAGCCCCGGTCACCGGCCCGGACTGTCGGACCCCTGCCGCAGACTGGGCCGGTGATCGAAGCCCGGCACGAGCTGCCCCCTGACGTACTGGCCCGGCTGCGCGCGATCTGCCTCGCGCTGCCCGAGGCGGGTGAGGAGCCGGCGTGGGTCGGTATCCGCTGGTGGGTGCGGCGCAAGGCGTTCGCGCACCTGCTCGTCATCGACCACGAGTGGCCGCCCGCCTACGCCCGCGCCGTGCCGGTCGAGGAGCCGACGCCGGTGCTCACCTTCCGCAGCACCGGCGACGAGCTGGCCGCGCTCATCGCGACCGGTCCCCCGTTCCACAAGCCGCCGTGGCACCCCGAGCACGTCACGCTCACCCTCGGCCCGGACACCGACTGGACCGAGGTTGCCGAGCTGCTCACCGAGAGCTGGCGGCTGCAGGCGCCGAAGCGGATCGCCGACCTCGTCTGACCCACGTCTAACCCCGTGCGCCGAAGCGGGCCGTGCAGTGCCACACCCGCTTCAGCGTCTGCGGGTCGAACCGCTGGTCACGCACCGCTTCCCCGATCACTCGCGCGTCCAGCACGCCGTCCTGCGCGATCGCGCGGCCCGCGGCCACCACGTCCGGGCCGCGGTAGTCCGGGTGCCGTTCCAGCTCCGCGACGGTCAGCCGGAAGCCGTGGTGCCACTCGACCGGCACCGGCAGCGCCGCGGCGGCCGCCTCGACCTCCGTACCTCGGAACGCCGGGTCCAGCACCACCGCCTCCACATCGCGGGCCAGCAGCAACGGGCCGTGGACGTGGGCCTCGACGTAGTCGTCGAGCAGGTCCTTCTCGTCGGCATCGGCCAGCGCGACGAGCCCCGCCCGCGTCGCCGTCCCGAACGCCGACGGATCGAACACGCTGTCCGGGTAGCAGAACGTGGTGCGCGCCAACGTGGCCGCGGCCAGGCGCAGGTGTGCCGAGCCGAAGCGGACCGATCCACCGGCCGGACGCCCCCGGTGGTTGAGCGAGCCGTACTTGGGCCGGTCCGCGGGCGCCGCCGTGTCGTAGGCGCCGCCGAAGATGCGCTGCTCCCACCGCCACCGGTCGCCGCCGGCGTGCGCGGGTGAGCCCGCCGTTGCTGGTGCCGGTCTCGAACTGCGACCGGTAGACCCCGTCGGTGGCCAGGTGGGCCAGCAGCGGCCGGTCACCGACCAGCCGGTCGGGGTCGAAGTGCACGGTGACCCGCCAGCGCTCGGGCAGCGGCGCGCCCGTGGCCGTCCGCGCCACGTGGGCGAGCGCCCGTTCCACCGCGTCAGCAGGCACTGCGCGCGCCGGCCGCGGCGACGACGGGGGCGACCTCCGCCGGCGACGGCAGGCCGGCGATCTCGGCCGCCACCTCGACCGCCGCGGCGCGCAACGGCGCTGCGCTCAGCAGCGTGCGCAGGAGCGGCGCGTCGATCTGCGCCGCGGTGGTGGCCAGGCCCGCGCCACGGGCCGCGACCAGCCGTGCGTTGTACCTGCGGTCGCCGGCCCCGGCGACCACCAGCTGCGGCACACCGGCGGCCAGCGCCGCGAGGGTGGTGCCCGCACCGCCGTGGTGGACGATGGCGGTCGCGTGGGCGAGCGCCTGGTCCATCGGGACCCAACCGACCGCCCGCACGTTCGCCGGCAGGCCCGCCCGCACGATCTTCTCCGGGGCCCTGACCAGCACGACCTCGGCGTCGAGGGCATCGGCGGCCGCCACCACGCTGCGCAGGTGCGCACCCGCCCCGGGAAGCGTCGAGTGGCTCACGAGCAGCCGCGGCCGGTCCGACGGGCGCAGCACCCAGTCCGGCGCCGACCCGCTCTCCGCGACGCCGTCGGGGCGCATCAGCAGGCCTTCGCGCGGCCCGACGACGCTGCGCGGCGCGGTCGTCACGACGGCGGCCGGTACCGGCAGCTCGGTGACGCCGTACCGGGCCGCGGCGGCCACCATCGCGCGGTCGCGCGCCGTCACGGCCACCAGCTCCGGCCCGTCCCACAGCATGCCCGCGACGAGCGCGGCGGGCACCCGCCGGGCCGCGGCGACGACGGCGCCGGACACCGCGAGCGGTTCGTGCACCACCAGGTCCGGCGGCACAGCCTCGGCCAGCGCGGCCACCTCGTCGACCAGGCGGGCGTTGACGGCGCCGAACATCGGCCCGACCGCCGCGGTGCCGGCCGTGCCCCGCAGCTCCGGGCCGACCAGCCGCGGGTGCGTCGCGGCCAGGCGCAGCGCGAGCGGCGCGAGGCGCAGCCGGGTGCCGATGTCGTGCACCGGGAACCCGGCCACGCTCCGCAGCTCCCCACCGGAGGCGATCGTGACCTCGTGCCCCAGCGCCCGCAGCGCGACCGCGAGCGGGACGAGCGGGAGCAGGTGGCCGGTCAGCGGGGCGGCGACGACCAGGACGCGCATGACCGCACGGTACCGCCGATCACCGTCCGATGATCATCACTTGGTCGCGGCCTGCAGCGCTGCGTCGGTCAGCCCGATCCGCTGCCCGTCGACCAGCACCGTCGGGGTGCCGTTGACGCCCGCCTTCGACGCCGTGTCCGTGACGCCGGCCGCCCACCCCCGATAGGTGCCGCCGGCGATGCATTGGCCGACGGAGCCCGGCGCGCCCGCCTGTTGCGCCAGCGCGGTGAGCTGGGCGTCGGGCAGACCTGCCGAGTTCTCCGGTGGCTGGTTGGCGTAGAGCAGCTTCACGAACTGCGGGAACACCCCGGCGTCCGCAGCGCAGCCCGAGGCGGCCGCGGCCCGTGACGAGTACTGCGTCGACGAGAGCCGGTCCAGGATCGCGATCGGGTGGTAGACGACCTTCGCCTGGCCCGTCGAGATCAGCTGGTCGAGGGTCGCCCCTGACTGCTGCTCGTAGGCGCGGCAGATCGGGCACAGGAAGTCCAGGTAGGCGTCGACGGTGTGCGGTGCGGACGGGTTGCCGACGGTGACCCCGGCGGCGGTCGTCCCGGTCGGCACCGGGCCGCCGGACGCCGGTCGCTGCGCGTACCAGACCCCGAACCCGACCGCGCCCGCGAACAGCACCACCACGACGATCGCCGCGATCAGTGCCGCCGATGGCCCGCGGCGCCGCCCGAGCGCGCCCTTCCCGGCGCCCGCCGTCCGCTGCGCTGCCGCCATGCCGTCACTCCGTTCCCACGCCGGCGGGCCGGCGTACTCGTTCGTCGACCGGACGCCGGCCGAACAGTCCGTCCAGGGCGAACCGGCTCGCCGGCCACCTCGCCAACAGCAGCGCGACCAGCAGCAACCCGCCGTCGCGCGCGAGCTCCCACCCGTAGGTCGGCTCCTCGTCGGCGGCGAGCAGGCCGCCGGATCCGAAGCACCCGCAGTCGATGCGCAGCCCCCGCGCCCACGCCGACGCGATCCCGATCACGAACGCCGCCATCAGCACTGCGGACACCGCCGCGGCCGGGCGCACGAACGCACCCACGACGAGGAGGAGTCCGAGCAGGATCTCCACGAGGGGCAGCGCGGCACCGATCGCGGGCACGACGGGCTCGGGCAGGAGCTCGTAGGCGCGGACGGCGCGGACCGACGCGTCGAGATCGACGACCTTCGCGAACCCGGCCCACAACCACACCCCGCCGAGCAGCAGCCGCGCCAGGGTCGCGAGTACACGGGTCATGGATCACATGACGGTGCGCAGCGCCGTCCGGTTCCCCGCCGTGCCCCATCTCACCCGGGCGGGTGTCAGCCCGTCGTACGCTCACCAGGTGCCGAGCCGACCGTCTCCGCTGCGCCGTCTCGCGCTCCTCGTCGTCGCGGTGGCGGTTTGCACGGGCGCGGGGTGGCAGCTCGGGCGGGTCGCCGGCCCCGCGCTGCCGCCGCCCGGCGTCGAGATCCCAGCGTCGAGCGGGCACAACCACTGATGACGGCCGTCTCCGCGCCGGCCCCGCCGGTCGACCGCGAGTGGGACCGGCTGGTCACCGTCACCGGCTTCGGGCTGCCGGTGCTCGTGCTGGCCGTGGTCCCGGCGGTGCAGTACCCGTTCTGGCAGTGGACGGCACTCGCGCTCGCCACCCCCGTCGCGACGTGGGGGGCGTGGCCGATCTACCGCGACGTGCTGGCTGACCTGCGCCGCGGCACGGTCGGCGCAGAGGCGCCGGCCGCGCTCGCGGCGGCCGTCGCGTTCGCGTGGTCGGTGTGGGCGCTCCTGTTCGGCGGGGCCGGCGCTGCCACCCACGCCCACCCGCTCGAACTGCTGGCCCCCCCGTCCACCGGGACGGCCCAGATCTACCTCGAGGTCACCGTCCTGCTGGTGCTCGCCGCGCTCGCGCTGCGCCGGTTCGTCCCCGCGACCGCGCCGACCGGACGAAGGACCTGGGCCGGCCGCTGGTGCGCCCCGGCGACGCTGTGCCTCGCCGGGGCCGCGGCCGGCTTCTGGACCGGCGCCGACCTGGGCGGTAACGCCGTCACGGCCGGGCTGGCGGTGCTCGCCGTCGCCGCGCCGCTCGCCGTCGACCTGGCTGCACCCGTGGCCGCGGCCGCCGCGCTCCGCCGAGCCGACGAGCTGGACGTGCGCCTCGACGCGTCGGCCGATGCGGCCGCCGGCGCCGTCGACGTGGTCGTGCTCGGCCGCTCCCTCCTGTGCTCCCCGCCCGCCGTCGGCTCGGTCGCGCTCGTATCGGGCACGGGGGAACTCGACGCGCTCGCCGTCGCCGCGGCGCTGGCCGCGCACTCGCCCCTCCCGCAGGCGAGCGCGCTCCTGGGCGGCGCGACGTTCCCGCCGTCGATCGCCGAGGTCGCCGTCGACGGCAGCGGAACCGTCCGGGCGAGCACGGGAGCCCGGTCGATCACGCTCGGCCGGCCCGACGCACTCGACCTGGCCGTGCCGGTCGAGCTGGGCGCCCCCGATCTCGTCGTCGCGTGGGACGGGCAGGTCCGCGCCGGCTTCACCGTCGCGGCGCAGCGGCACCCCGACGCCGTCGACGCCGTCGGTGCGCTGCGCGCGCTCGGACTCACGCCCGTGCTCCTCACCTCCGCAACCGACGCTGAGGCGCAGGAGCTCGCGGCCGGCCTCGACATCGAGCTCGTCCTCCCGGCCGCGGAGGAAGCCGGGAAGGTGGAGGTGGTGCGGCGGCTGCGGGCCGACGGGCACGGTGTCGTGGTGGTCGCCGGCCCGGGCGCGGCCCACGCCGCCGCCGCGGACCTGCCCGTCACGGTCGGCGGCTCCGGCACCAGCGGGCTCGGGATCCCGACCGGGACTCCCCGCGCCGCCGCGACCGTGGTGCGGCTGGCCCGCCGGCTGTCCGGCGTCACCGAAGGCAGCCTCGCGGTCGCGTTCGGCGCCGCGCTGGTCGGGCTGCCCGTGGCGGCCGCCGGGCTGCTGCACCCGCTGCTGGCCGCCGGGTTGGGGCCGGCCGTCACCGCGTTCGTCGTGCTGAACGGGCTGCGGCTGCGGGGAACGCGGTGACGCTCGCCGCGTCGACCTGCTTCACCGGCCGGTGTGGATGCACTGCCCGCAGCCGTGCGTGCCATGGTGCAACGGCTCAACGCCGACCTGATCACGGGTCGGCTGCCCCCGGAGAGCACGGTTCGGCTGGCCTGCGACCTGCTGATGGTCGGCGTCGAGACACCCACGGTTGTGGAACTGGCCGGCGAATCACCGACCCGGCTGACGCTCGGCGATGCTGTACCGCTCGTGCGCCAGGTGTTGGTGGAGCTCGGCGTCGAACCGGTCGACCCCACAAAGGCGGCCTGGACCGTCGCCCGGGACGTCGCCCGCCAGATGCTCACCGGTGACCTGCTGCCCGAGGACGGCGCTGCGATGCTGTGGGATCTGTGGGAGGACTGCGAGAACTCGCCGGTGATCGCGCGCATGCTGGAGCCGCTGGAGGCGTGGCAGGAGACGCTTCCCGAGGACCGCGACGACGAGGCGATCAGGGACGAGATGCGCCGACTCGCCCCAGCCGTGGTCCACACCGGTGATGCGCGGCTCGCCGCCGAGGAGCCCGGCGGGCGGGCCTGATCCGCCGCAGGATCAGCCGCAGTGGTCCTCGTGGTGGGTGTGGGCGTGCGCCTCCACCTGCAACGTCGAGTGGGCGACGCCGAAGCGCTCGCGCAGCATCTCGCCGGCGTGGTCGAGCACCGAGCCGTCGCCGCAGGTCGTGGTGGCCGCGGCCGGCACGACGACGTGCGCGGAGAGGGCCGGGCGGCGGTCGTTGATCGCCCACACGTGCAGGTCGTGCACGTCGGCCACGCCGGGCACGGCGAGCAGCGCCGACTTCACCTCGGCGACGTCGATGTGCTTGGGCGCCCCCTCCAGCAGGACGTGCCAGACCTCCCGCAGCAGGCCGACGGCCCGCGGCAGGATCAGCACCGCGATGAAGAGCGACGCGATCGTGTCGGCGTACGGCCAGCCGGTGGTGAGGAGCACGACGGCGGCGGCCAGCACGCCGACCGAGCCCAACGCGTCGCCGAGGACGTGCAGCGCCGCGCCGCGCAGGTTCATGTTTCCCCGGTCGCCGCCGGACAGCACCGCCAGCGAGACGACGTTGCCCACCAGGCCCAGCACACCGATGATCAGCATCGGCAGGCCCGGGACCTCGGCGGGCGTGGCCAGGCGGCCGATCCCCTCGACGACCACCCAGCCGACCACGACGACGAGCGCCAGCGCGTTCAGCCCGGCCACGAGCACCTCGACGCGGCCGAAGCCGTAGGTGCGCTTCATGCTCGCCGGCCGGACGGCGAGCGCCGCGGCGATGAGTGCGGCGACCAGCGCCCCGGCGTCGGTCAGCAGGTGCCCGAGGTCGGCGAGCAGCGCCAGCGAACCCGTCAGCGCGGCCCCGGCGGCGCCCAGCACGGCGGCGACGAGCGTGACGCCGAGCGCCACCGCCAGCCGGCGCCGATCGCCTCCGCCCTGCCCGTGCCCGTGTCCGTGCCCCATGCGAACCACTAAAACATGCATACTTCTGCATGTAAAGGTGAGGGTCACCTCAGCGACGGTTTCGTGCTCGTTCGGGCGGGGAACCCGACCGTAGACCGGGCCCCCATCAGAACGGAGGAGACATGGGACTCGACGACAAGGTCAGCAACAAGGCCGAGGAGCTGAAGGGCGAGGTCAAGGAGGGCTACGGCAAGGCCACCAACGACCCCGAGTACGAGGCCGAGGGCAAGGGCGAGCAGGCCAAGGCCAACCTCAAGCAGGCCGGCGAGAAGGTCAAGGACACCGCGAAGTCGGTTCTCGGGCGCGACAAGACCTGATCCCGACCCCAGCAGTTCCTGACCACGGGCGGGCGCCGCGGCGCCCGCCCGTCGCGCGTCCGAGCTAGGGCGTGTCCTGTAAGGCTTCTGAGCTGCGGCCGGTGATCATGCTCCTGTGGTGGGACGCGGTGAGCTGACTGAGAAGGCCTGGGCTCGGATCGAGCCACTGCTACCACCGGTGGAGAGCGGGGGCCGGCGCTGGCGTGATCACCGCCAGGTGATCAACGCGATCTTGTGGAAGCTGCGCACCGGGGCGCCGTGGCGGGACCTGCCCGAGCGGTACGGGCCGTGGAAGACCGCGCACGAACGGCTGCGGATCTGGACCGCGGACGGCACCTGGGAAACCATCCTCGACCAGGTCGTGGTCAAAGACGACTCGGTCGGCAACGTGGAGTGGACCTTCAGCATCGACTCGAGCAGCGTCCGGGCCCACCAGCACTCAGCTGGAGCCCGGAAAAAGGGGGCTGCGCCACCGGATGGGTCGAAGCCCTCGCCGTCGAAGGGGAGGCCCTCGGACGCTCCCGCGGCGGACTGACCAGCAAGATCCACCTCGCCGTCGACGGGCGCGGGCTGCCGATGTCGGTGATCCTCACCGCGGGCCAGGCCGGGGACAACCCCCAACTGCTACCCCTGCTCGACCAGATCGCCGTGGACCGGATCGGACCTGGCCGGGCACGGACTCGTCCCGAGCGAGTGCTGGCCGACAAGGCCTACTCCCACCCCTCGACCCGCGCGGCGCTGCGGGCACGGCGGATCGCGTTCACCAGCCCGGAGCGGATCGATCAGATCCAGCGACGCCGCGCGAAGGGATCCCGCGGGGGACGTCCACCCGCCTTCGATCCCGACCTCTACCGCGGCCGCAACGTCGTCGAGCGCTGCTTCAACCGGCTCAAGCAGTTCCGGGCCCTGGCTACCCGCTACGCCAAGCGGGTCGCCTACTACCGCTCCGAGATCATCATCGCCGCCATCGTGTTGTGGCTGCGTGCCGACTTACAGGACACGCCCTAGGAGACTGCTGAAGAAGGCGGGTTCGGTGGGCAGGGCGCCTCGGCAGTCAGGCTGCGAGGGTCAGCACCCGTGGGTGCGACAAGAGGTCACTCCGCCCGGTGGGCAGCGTGGTGGTGTGGGTGGTGACCGTCAAGGCGGGTTTAGGTGATCGCCCATCCGGTGGTGGTGCGGTGCAGGCCCAGGGCGAGGAGTCGGCGCAGGTTGAGCGCGGCCGCGCGGTGGGACAGCCAGAGGTCGTTGGCTCGGGTGCCGCGGAAGCGCAGGCGGCGGTTGCCGCGGGTGAGCCAGGCGATGCTGCGTTCGACCATGGGTCGGTGCCGCCGGTATATCTCACCGAAATCGGCAGCAGCGGCGTGGGCGCGGTGCGCGCGGTGCAGTGCGTCGTGCGGGTGCAGCCGCAACGTTCGTCCGGTGGCCGAGGTGGTGCAGCGCGAGGCGAGGGGGCAGCCGCGGCAGCGGCGGCCGAAGGTGACGTTGCGGGTTCGGGTGATGTGAGCGGTCATCCCATTGGGGCAGGTCACCAGGCCGGTGGTCTCATCGATGGTGAAGTCGTCGATGGTGAACCCGCCGGGAACCGGGGGGCGCAGCGGCCAGGGTTTGATCACCGCGCGGTGCCCGGCATTGGCCAGCGCGGCGAGCATGTCCCCCGTGCCGTAGGCAGAGTCAGCCAGCACCTCCACCGCGTCGGGCGTGGTCTCGGGTGTTGTTGGGGACTGGTCGAGGTCGCGGTGGAGGAGGTCGATCCCGACGGTGGCGTCGGAGTTGTCTGGGCCGGACGCGGGGGTCAGGGCGGTGGCGGTGATGATCCCGGTGTCGGGTTCGACCACGAGGTGGGCTTTGTAGCCGTCCTGGCGCCGGTTGCGGGTCTTGTGGGCATGGCGGGCGTCGGGGTCGACGGTGGAGATGACGCGGTCCGCGGCGGTGCGCCGGGCGATGCGCCAGCGCCCGTCAGTGCCGTCTGAGCCCTGCGCGGGTTCGACGTCTTGACCCGCGACCAGCGCCAGCAACCCGACCGCCTCTGCCGCAGCGGGGCCCAGTTCCTGGTCAGGCAGATGTCCCAGGACCCGGTGGGCGTCACCGATCAGAGCGTCGACCAGCTCGGCCCGCGCTTGCTCGTCGTCCCAGGCGATGCGGGGCTTCCCGGGCTGGGTGTAGTCGTGTCCGCGAGCCTGGGTGGCGATCACGTGCGCGGCGTCGGGGACTTCCCGGGCGACGCGGCGGATCGCGGCGATGATCTGGGTGACCGTGTCCTGGGTGGCCACCGCGTCGTCGAGGATCGTGGAGTCCAACGCGCGCCGGTGCTTACCGGCCAGCGCGCCGGTCGCATCCACGACCGCGCGGACCGCGTCGAAGATCCGTTCCGGGTGCTGTGAGGCGCTCAGGCGGCGCCGCCAATAGGTCAGCGTGGTCGGGTGGAAACCCGTGTCGGTGATCGCGAGTCCGCACGCGGCCTTCCACCGCAGATCGAAGGTGAGTGCCTCGATCGCTTCCCGGTCCGACAGCCCATGCAGGGTCTGCAACACCAACACCGAGGCGACGTGCTCGACCGGCACCGATGGACGCCCCCGGCCGCTCGCGAACAGATCCGCGAACAGCTCGTCCGGGAACAGCTCGTGGCGGTGCGCGGCCAGGAACGCGAACACCCCGCCCGGCGGCAGCAGATGACCGGCTACGGACTCGACATCGAGCAGCTCACGCTGCGGATCAAACCGACCCTGCACACACCAGATCGTCCCAGCCCGCCGAGATCAACAACCGAACCGACATCCGCGATTTTCAGCAGTCTCCTAGTCCCCCGCGCCGGCGACGGGTTCCCGCACGGGTAGCTGCCCCGTGTCCGCCACGTCGGCGGCGACGTCGCGCAGCTTCACGTTCAGCCGCTGCGACGCCTCGCGCAGCACGCCGAACGCCTGCTCCCGGGTCAACCCGCCGCGGGCCATCAGCACCCCCATCGCGACGCCGATCTCGCGGCTGGAGCGCAGGGCCTGGTCGAGGTTGTCCGCGTGCTCCTTCTCCCGGGCCGCCGACACGGCCAGCGCCGCGTGCCCGGCCAGTATCGACGCGACGGCGGCGTCGTGGTCGTCGAACGCGTTGGGGGTCTCTGCGAAGAGGTTCAGCGCGCCGATCACGTCGTCCTGCACGAAGAGCTTGGCGGCGAGGATGGAGCGCACCGGGGTGTCGGCGACGGCCTGCGCCGCGAACCGCGGCCACCGGTCGTCGGTCGCGAGATCGTCGATGTGCACGACGTCGGAGTCCCAGATGGCCTCCAGGCACGGCCCCTGGCCGGTCCGGTACTGGATGGCGTCGACCATCGCCGGCACGTCGTCGGTGGGCGCGACCGTCGTGACGCCGCCGTTGCGGCGCACCATCGAGATCGACGCGTGCGCGCATCCGGGCACGGTGTCGACGGCGGCGCGGGTGATCCGGGCCTGGGTGTCCGCCGGGTCCTCCGCCGCCTCGAAGCGACGCGCGATGTCGACGAACGTCGCGGCGAGCGCGGCGTCGGGCAGGTCCTGCATGGGCGGAACCTAACCCAGCCCCCACACGGAAGGCCACGGCCGATCGGACTGCTCCGTACGGCCGCGACCTGGACCTGCTCAGAGGGCGATCGCGACGGCGGCCACGGCCGTGCCCAGCGCCACCACGACCGCCGCGGGGATCGCCAGCGTCGGGGTACCCCGCTGCACCGACGAGCCGGCCGCCCTGCGCCGCCGCGCGACGAACAACCCCGTCCCGACGAGCGCGATCCCCAGCACCAGCAGCACGAGCGCGACGACGACGGTGTCCGGGAACCGGTCGGCCACCACCCGCGGCACGGCGACGAGCGTCGCCACCGCGCCGACGCCGAGCAGCACCAGGTCCCGCTCCGCGACACCGCCGACGACCAGCAGCGCGGCAGAGCCGATCGCGAGCACCGCGCCCCAGGCGCCGTCGGCGAGGGCGACCGACCCGAGCACGACCGCGACGCCGCCGCACACGTACGCCGCGGTCCGCGGTGTGACCACGCCACCCCACCCGAGCAGCTGCCACGCCAGGCCGGCGCCCCACACCGCGAGCCAGGCGGACTCGCCGGTCGTGGCCGGCAGCAGCTCCGTCGCCGTTCCCGCGGTGGTGACCAGGGCCGCGACGAACGCGACGTGCTGGGGCACCGCATGGTGCGCCCGCCACAGCACGCCCGCGTAGACGGTGGCGCAGCCCGCGGCCAGCACGACCGCGGCGTCGGTGTCGAGGCCGAGCACCTCCTCGCCCAGCAGTCCGACCGCACCGGCCAGCGCGGCGACCGACAGCAGCCACACCACCGCGCGCAGCCGCCCCGGCGCGCCCGTGTGCGGGGCGGGCGCGGCAACACCGGCGACGAGCAGCACCAGCGCCGCGACGGCGGCCACCGCGAGCCGCCCGGCCGTGCCCAGCTCCGCCCAGAACCGCCCGGTCAGCGTGATCGCCGCGACCAGGACGAGGATGCCGCCGACGTAACCGAGCGCCTCGGCGAGCAGCGACGAGCGCGGCGCCGCTGTCCGGTCCGCCTCCGCAGCGCGGATCGCGTCCGCCTGCGCCGGTTCGATCAGCCCGGCCTCGACCCAGCGGTGCAGGGCGGCGTCGAGATCCGGTGACGTGGGCACCCGTCGGACGGTAGCGGTCCGGACGTCAGGACTTGCCGGTGCGCGTGAAGTTCTCCGGCACGATGAGGTCGTCCGGCACCAGGTCGTGCACCGACCCCCGGCCGAGCCCCAGCAGCGCCTCGTCGATGCCGCTGCGCAGGATCTGCAGCACATTCGCCACGCCGGCCTCGCCGTTGGCGGCCATCCCCCACAGGTACGCCCGCCCGATCAGGACGGCACGCGCGCCCAGCGCGAGCGCCTTCACGACGTCGCTGCCGCGGCGGATGCCGCCGTCGAGCAGCACCTCGACCTGGTCACCGACGGCGTCGACGACGGCGGGGAGCGCGCGGATCGAGGCGGGCGTGCCGTCGAGGTTGTTGCCGCCGTGGTTGGAGACGGAGATCGCGGTGGCGCCCGCGTCGACGGCCCGGCGTGCGTCGTCGGGATGCATGATCCCCTTGATCGCGAAGGGCCCGCCCCACTGCTCGCGCAGCCACCGGATGTCGTCCCAGGTGGGCAGCGGGGTGGTCATCCACTCGTAGTAGGCGCCGAAGAACGTGGGCGCCTGCTGGCCGGGGTCGGCCAGGTTCGGGGTCGTGAGGTCGGGCAGCGCGCCGCTCTTCACCCAGTCGAGCAGGTACCGCGGTCGCGACAGGCCCTCGGGCGCGAACTTCAGCATCGCCTTCAGGTCGAACTTCTCCGGGATGGGCGGGCTGCCCCAGTCGCGGCGGTGCGCGAACGTCCAGTCCAGCGTCAGGATCAGGCCCTTCGCGCCGGCGGCGCGGGCCCGTTCGGCGCGGTGCAGGATCACGTCGCGCCCGCCGACCCAGTACGACTGGAAGAACGTCTTCGGGTTGGCCGCAGCGACTTCCTCGATCGACTTCGAGGCGAACGACGACAGGCCCATCGCGGTGCCGGCCGCGGCCGCGGCGCGGGCCACCGCCAACTCGCCGTCGGGGTGGACGGCCTGCACGCCCGTCGGCGAGATCAGCACCGGGAACTCGACGTCCTGGCCCATCACGGTCGTGGCCTGGCGGCGTTCCTGCGGGAGGTCCGCGATGTGCGGGCGGAACCCGATCTCCGCGAACGCGTTGACGTTGTCGTCGAGCGTGATGCCCTGCTCCGCCCCCGCGACCAGCGCCATGTACACCGACTTCGGCAGGCGCTTCTTCGCCCGTCGCTGGGCCTCGGCGACCGACTCGAACCACTCCTTCGTGCTGGCCATCGCCGGTACCTCCAGTGGGTGGGTCGGGAACGGTCCGGCGGATCCTATATCGCCGCGGCAGGGTTGTGGCACCCGGTGCCGAATCTCGTCGTGCCAGACTGCCCCGATGGCGTGGGGGACGCGGTTCGCGGCGGCGCGCACGACGCTGACCGGCGTCGACCCCGGCCTCGAACGGCTGCGGTTCGCCGGTGTCGCGGTGCTGGCGATGGCGCTCGCCGTCGCCGCGATGACGGTGGTGCGGGCCACCACCGGCGAGCCCGTCACCGTGGTCTTGATCGCGGCGGTGCTCGCCATGATCTCCAACCTCGCGGTGAACGAGCCGACCCTGCCGCGCCTGCGGGCCACCACCGCGCTCATGGCGCCGCCGGCGCTCGCCGCCGTCGCCGCGGGCACGCTGCTCGCCCCATACCGGCTGCTGGCCGACGCGGTGTTCGTGGCCGTGATGGTCGGCGCCGTCCTCATCCGGCGCTCCGGGCCGCGGGGCACCGCACTCGGCATGGCGTCGGTCATGGGGTTCTTCTTCACCCAGTTCCTGCAGGCCTCCGTCACCCAGCTGCCGTCGCTGCTGCTGGCGGCCGCGCTCGGCATCGGCTCGACCCTCCTGCTGCGCGGTTGGCTGCTCGCCGAGAGCCCGCGCCGCACGGTGGACCGGATGCTGCGGGCGTTCCACGCGCACGTCCACGGGGTCGTGGCCGCGACGGGCACGCTGCTGGCCACCGACCCCGACGACACCGCCCGGCGCCTGCAGGCCTCCCGCGCACGCCAGACCCGCATGAACGCCACGGCACTGCTCGTCGCGGAGCGCCTCGACCGGCTCCCGGACGACCCGGACGACGCCGCCCGGCTCGAGCTGCGGCTGCTCGACACCGAGCTCGCCGCCGAACGGCTCGCCGTCACCGCGCGCCGGCTCGTGTCCGGCGCCGACGGTCCGAGCACCGAGCAGCGCCGCGCCCTCCGCGCCGGGCTGCGCGACCTCGCCGCGGCAACAGCGACCCGCACCCCTGTCGACCGGCGCCGGGAGCTGCTCGACGCCGCTCGACGCAGTGTCACTCCCCTGGTCGCGGAGACCGACGGGCTGGGTGATCGCGCACAGCGGGTCGCGTTCGCCGTCGCCCGGCTCGCGGACGCGCTGGACCCGGACGCCACCAGCACCGTCCCCGCCCATCCGGGCTCCCCCGACCTGCCCGAGCCCGCACCCGATCCGCAGCCGGCCGCTGCGCCCACCGGGCCGACGACCACCACCCGGCAGGCCGCGCAGGTGGGCGTCGCGACCACGCTGGCGATCATCGGTGGCGAGCTGGTCTCGCCGGCCCGCTGGTACTGGGCAGTGCTCACCGCGTTCGTCGTGTTCACCGGCACCACCAGCCGCGGTGACGTGCTCGCCCGCGGCTCCCAGCGGCTGGTAGGCACGATCGCCGGGGTCGCCGCCGGCATGGCGCTGGCCGTGCTCGTCACCGGGCACGAGCTGCTCGCACTCGGCCTGCTGCTCGCCTGCGTGTTCCTGGCGCTGTACCTGGTGCGGCTCTCGCAGGCGCTGATGGCGTTCTGGATCACCGCGGTGCTCGCGCTGCTGTACGGCCTGATCGGCCAGTTCAGCGTCGAGACGCTGCTGCTGCGGGTCGCCGAGACCGCCGTCGGCGCGGTCGCCGGCATGCTGGCCGGCTTCCTGGTGCTGCCCGTCCGCACGCGGCAGGCGTTCGGCGAGGCACTGGACGCGGCGGTCGCCGCCGCGGACGCGGTGCTCGCGGCGGCGACCGCGCACCTGCTGGGACGCCCCGCACCCGGGACGGTCGAGCTGGCCCGCGACATGGACGACGCCCTCGCCACGCTGTGGCAACGCGGCCGGCCGCTGGACAGCCGGCTCACCTGGCTGCGCAGCAGCACCCGGTCTAGCTACCACCGGACGGTGCGCGTGCTCGGCGCCGTCGACCACTACACGCGCCGGCTGGTCCGCGTCGCGGACGGCGTCACCGTGCCGGAGTGGGCGCCGACGCTCGAACCCGCCGTCGCGCGGGTCCGGGCCAACCTCGCCGCGCTCCGCGATCTCGTGCACAGCGAGGGCCGCACCGGCGACGTCCGCTCGGCGGAGGACGTCGTGGACGCCGCGGAGGCGGCCGCGGCCCGGCACCGCGATCCGCGCGAGCGGGCAGAGCTGCTGACGGTCGCGCGCCTGCTGCGGCGCACCGACCAGACCGTCGTCGGGCTCGCCGCGAGCCTCGGCGGCGTCCGCGAACCGGACGCCGCCGAGACCGACCAGCGCGATCAGAGGCCGGAGTCGCTCGACGCGTAGTGCGTGTGCCCGTTGGCGCCGGCCGGCTCCGTGGCCGGGATCGGGCCGGTGGGGGCGTTGGCGACGGCACCGTTGCGGGCGACCGTCGCGGTCTCCTGCTCGGCGCGGTCGAGCATCCGCTCCCAGCGCGAGCGCATCGGCCCGATCAGGCCGCCACCGACACCGACGACGAGGATGCCGCCGATCGTCGCCAGCACCGTGATCAGCACGGGCAGCGTGACCTCGACGGCGACGCCGATCTGCGAGAGCGCCGCGATCACGCCCAGGCCGATGATGAAGACCTGCGCGATGGTCGCGACGACCCGCCCGTAGGACAGCGCCGACATCATGCCGCCGACGAGGTCCTTCACCGCCGCCGCGATCGCCGCGGTCACCACCACGATGATCATCGCGACGATGATGCGCGGCAGGAACGTCACGATGCTCGCCAGCAGTGCGCTGACCGGGTTGTCACCGAAGGCGCCGAACGCGATCTGCAGCGTGATCAGCAGGATCGCGTAGTAGACGATCGCGGCGATCAGCCCGCTCGCGTCGTACTTCGAGCCGGCCAGCATGGTGGAGAGGCCACCCTTGGCGACGGCCCGTTCGAAGCCCACCTTGTGCAGCACCATCGTCACGAGCTTGCGCAGGCCCTTCGCGACCAGCCACCCGATCAGCATCACGACCAGGAACAGCAGCAGCTTCGGCACGAAGGCGGCGACCATGCCGATCAGGTCGGCCAGCACCCTCTGGATGTTCTCCAGCATTCGTTCAGTCCTCTCCGGAGGCGGTTGCGGGAGTGGACATCACCCCGACCCGTTCGATGTACCCGCAGTGCGTCCGAAAGATCACACTGTGTGATCCCTGTGGGTGTCACCCGACCCGGTGCGAAATGCGTTTGCGGCCGTGTCGGAGTCCGTCGTACGGTCAATTCGTGCTCTTCAGCTGACGCCTGCGCCCGCCGTCCGGCCCGCCTCGTCATTCCTGGAGCACCCTCATGTCACGCACGACGGTCGTGTGCAGCGACCTCTCCTTCACCTGGCCCGACGGCACCCCCGTGCTCGACGCGCTCGACCTGGCCGTCGAGGGCGGGCGCACCGGCCTCGTCGGGGCCAACGGCAGCGGCAAGTCCACCCTGCTGCAGATCATCGCCGGGCGGCTGACCCCCACCGATGGCGACGTCTTCGTGGCGGGCAGCGTCGGCTACCTGCCGCAGACCGTCGCGCTCGACGCCGACGCCACGGTCGCCGAGCTGCTCGGCATCTCCGAGCGGCTCGCCGCCATCGCCGCCGTGGAGGCGGGCGACGCCACCCCGGAGAACCTCGCCGCCGTCGACGACGACTGGCTGGTCGGCGAGCGCGCCCTCGCCGTGCTCGACCGGCTCGGCCTGCGGTTCGGGCTCGACCGGCGGGTCGGCACGCTCTCCGGCGGAGAGTCCGTCCTCACGGCGCTGGCCGGGCTGCTGGTCGACCCGCCGGCGGTCACGCTGCTCGACGAGCCCACCAACAACCTCGACGCGCCGGCACGGGAACGGCTCTACGCCGCGATCGACGGGTGGCCGGGTGTGCTGCTCGTCGTCAGCCACGACCGGGAGCTGCTCGAGCACGTCGACCGGATCGTCGAGCTGCGCGGCGGGGTCGCCCGCACGTTCACCGGCACCTACTCCGACTACACCGCCGTGCTGGCGGCCGAGCAGGAGGTGGCGCAGCGGATGGTGCGGGTGGCCGAGGCCGACGTGAAGCGGGAGAAGCGCCAGCTCGTCGAGGCGCACGTCGCTCTGGCCCGGCGCAAGCGCTACGCCGACAAGGACTTCGCCAACAAGCGCCGTCCGAAGATCGTGATGAACGGCAAGAAGATGCAGGCGGAGGTGTCTGCGGGCAAGTACCGGAACATGCACCGGGAGAAGCTGGAGGGCGCCCGCACCGCGCTCGACGACGCCGAGGCCGCCGTCCGCGACGACGACCGCATCCGCATCGACCTGCCCGCCACCGCGGTGCCGGCCGGTCGGACCGTCGTCGACATGGCCGGGTTCGCGGTGCGCGGGCCGGAACGGATCGGCGTCGTCGGTCGCAACGGCTCGGGCAAGACGACGCTGCTCAAGGCGGTGCGCGACGCCGCGGCCGTGCCCGTCGGGTACCTGCCGCAGCGGCTCGACGTGCTCGACGACCGGCAGTCGGTGCTCGACAACGTCCGGGCCGCCGCCCCGAACGCCACGCCGCAGCACATCCGGGCGCAGCTGGCCAGGTTCCTCGTCCGGGGCGCGGAGGTGGACCGCCCGGCCGGGACCCTCTCGGGCGGCGAGCGGTTCCGGGTGTGCCTCGCGACGGTGCTGCTCGCCGACCCGGCCCCGCAGGTGCTGCTGCTCGACGAGCCGACGAACAACCTCGACCTGGACAGCGTCGCCCAGCTCGTGGACGCCCTCACCGGCTACAAGGGCGCGCTCGTCGTCGCCACGCACGACGCGCACCTGCTGGCCGACATCGGCGCCGACCGCATCCACCGGGTCGGCACCTGAGGTCACACATCGTCGGGCCCCTTCACACATGTCCGGACATGTGTGAAGGGGCCCGACGATGTGTGAGGCGAGGTGTCGCCCCGTGGACGTCAGCTCGGGTGGACGGCGACCGTCAGGTTCAGCGCCGCCGTCGGCCCCAGCAGCTGCTCCATCCCGGGGCGCGTCAGCAGGGCGCCGATCTCCTTCCTCGGGATCCGGCCCCAGGCCCGCAGGGCCGTTGTGCCGCCGGAGAGTCGCGGCAGCTCGACGGCGAGGCGCAGCGGCGCGACCGCGCGGTCGGTGCTCACCGCGCCCTCCACCAGCAGCCCGGCCGCGCGTCGGACGACTCGGTGGGAGCGGAACCCCAGCAGCGGGCCGGCCGTCGGGTCGACCAGGCCGGCCGCGGCGAGCATCGCGTCCCGCGCGGCGCTGCCGGTGGTCAGCGAGGCCGTCGCGACGTCGACGTGCATCCGGCAGCCGGCCACCCGGTCGTCGACGTCGAGGTGGCCGGTGGCCTGGGTGAACCGCCCGCGCAGCGCGAACAGGCCGCGGAACGTGGTCTCCAGCCGCAGGCTCGACGCGGCCGCGTCCACGATCCAGCGGCCCGGGTCCAGCAGGGCGGGAGTCAGGGTCGGCGCTGTCATGGGAGCCAGCCTCTCGGCTGCGGTCTGCTCCGTCGTCCCCCGGCAGAGGTAGATCGACTACCGCCCTGGGTGGACCCTCACGCCCAGCCGGGCCGCACCAGCCCGCTCTCGTACGCGAGCACGACGAGCTGGGCCCGGTCGCGCACGCCCAGCTTCACCATCGCCCGGCTGACGTGCGTCTTCGCCGTCGCCGGGCTGACGAAGAGCTCTGTGGCGATCTCGTCGTTGGTCCGTCCCGCGGCGACGTGCGTGACGACCTCGCGTTCGCGCTCGGTCAGCGAGTCGATCAGCGCGGCGAGCCTGCGGTCGGGACGCACGGCCCGCGCGCGGGTGGCGAACTCCTCGATCAGCGTGCGGGTCACGGCAGGCGCGAGCAGGGCGTCGCCGCGGTGGACCACGCGGATGGCGTGCACCAGCTCCGCCGGCTCGATGTCCTTGACGAGGAACCCGCTCGCGCCGAACCGGACGGCGTCGAACACGTAGGAGTCCTCGGTGAACGTGGTCAGGACGATCACCTTCACGCCGGCGAGCTTCGGATCGGCGGCGATCTCCTTCGTCGCGGCCAGCCCGTCGGTGCCGGGCATGCGGATGTCCATGAGCACGACGTCGGGCCGGTGCTCCCGGGCCAGCTTCACCGCGGTGGCGCCGTCCTCCGCCTCGGCCAGCACCTCCATGTCGGGCTGGGGGCGCAGCAGCGCCCGGAAACCGGCCCTGACCAGCGCCTGGTCGTCGGCGAGCAGCACCCCGATCACGCCATGTCCCCCCTTCCGGCGGGCAACGTGGCCCGGACCCGGAACCCGCGGCCGGGCAGCGGCCCGGCATCCATCGAACCACCGAGCGCGGTGGCCCGCTCGCGCATCCCGGGAATACCGTTCCCGCCGCCCGGTTCCGCGGAGGTGGACGGGCCGGGGCCGTCGTCGTCGACCTGCACGGTGAGGCCGTCCTCGGCGTAGGTCAGCCGCACCGACGCGTGCGCTGCGCCCGCGTGCCGGCGCACGTTCGTCAACGCCTCCTGCACGATCCGGTACGCCGCGAGGTCGACGCTCGGCGGCAGGTCCCGGCGCTCGCCGACCACCTGCACCTCGACGGGCAGCCCGGCGGCGCGCACCTCGGCGGCCAGCGCGTCGAGCCGGTCGATGCCGGGCATCGGGTGATGGGGCGGTGCCTCGTCCACCGCGCGGAGCACGCCGAGGGTGGAGCGCATCTCGCGCAGCAGGTCCTTGCTGGACTGCTTGATCGCCGCGAGCGCGGTGCGCGCCTGCTCCGGGTCGTCGTCGAGCAGGTAGAGCGCCACCCCGGCCTGCACGTTGATCAGCGAGACGTGGTGGCCGAGGACGTCGTGCAGCTCCTGCGCGATCCGCAGCCGCTCCTGCACGCCGCGGCGGCGCTCGGTCTCGGCGAGGGTGGCCGCCGCCTGCGCCACCCGTTCGCGGCGGGCGCGCCACCCCTCGCTGCCCGCGATCACCGCGGTGAGGACGGCGAGCCAGAACGCCGACCCGCTCCAGATCTGCGGATCGCCGCCCGTCCGGATCAGGTGGTAGGTGAGCACCACGGCGAAGGTCGCGCCGACGATCGCGTACGCCGGCCACCGGTGCCCGGCGATGATCGTCGAGGCCAGCAGCAGGAGCAGCGGCAGGAAGATCGGGCCGAACGCGTAGCCGAGCAGGAAGTACGCGACGGTGGCCAGCGCGGTCGCCGCGAGCGCCACCGGCCGGTTTGCCCGGCGGAACACCAGCGCCACCGGCCCGACCAGCAGGAACAGCACGCCCAGCCAGTCAAGCGGGCGGAACCCCGGCAGCATCCTGGAGGAGAACGCGGACCCCATGAGCGTCACGAACCCGACGCCGAGCGGCACCAGGACCGTGGGCAGGACGCCGCCCCACCACACCGGTCGCCGGATCTGCACGGGCACACCGTAGAGCGCGGGCGGCCGTCCGGCGTCGTACCGGCGGCGCAGGCCCGGGTACCGCCCGGGGCGTACGCCGGGCCGGCGAGGTGTCGCCGCGCAACCGACGCGCCGGATGCCCTACGCGCGGAGCATGGCCGGCATGAGCCTTCCGGACCCTCTCCCGATGCCCGATCCCGCGCCTGCCCGTCCTGTGCTCGCCGACGGCGTGCGCGTCAGCGACGCCGACCGCGAGGCCGTCGCCGCGCGCCTGCGCGACGCCGCCGCCGACGGGTACCTGACGATGCCCGAGGCCGACGAGCGGCTCGTCGCCGCCTACGCCGCGGTCACGCGCGCCGAGCTCGCCACCTTGACCACCGACCTGCCCGCCCCACCTCCTGCGCCGGTCGAGATCGGCCGTGGTGGGCTCACCCCGCGGGCCCGGCGGCGCCTGGCGGTGCACGCCGCGATCGTGGCGGTGCTGGCGATGAACCTGATCGTGCGGTTCGTGCTCTCGGGCGCGCCGTTCTTCTGGCCGATCTTCCCGATCACGCTGCTGCTCGGCACGCTCCTGCTGCACTACGCCTTCGCGCGCCGCCCGACGTGGTCGGACATCCAGGCCGTCAACCGGGGCACGACCGCCGCGTAGAGGTCGGGGTCGGTGCCCATGCCGGTGTGCGTGGCGGAGATCTCGACGCACTCGGCGTGCGGGTCGCACGACGAGCGCCAGGCCACCACGCCGTCGGCCTTGGAGTACACCGACAGGGCGGGCACCTGCAACGGCTGCGCCAGCGACGCGGCGGCCTGCTCGTAGCACGGTCCCGAGAGGCAGTCGGCGTCGAGCACTCCGGGAAGCCCCCAGGCGGCGGCGCGCGGCAGCACCTCCGCGAGCCGCGCGGCCAGCCCCGTGAGCTGCAGCGGGGCGACGACGGGGCTGCCGAACATCACCAGGCCCGCCAGCAGGTCCGGGCGGCGCGCCGCGACCAGCCTGCCCAGCTGGCCACCGCGGCTGTGCCCGACCAGCACGACCGGCGCGCCGGTCGCCTCGACGTGCCGTTCGACGACGGCTTCCAGGCGGTCGACGAGGTCGGTCGTGCAGCCGAACACGCCGGCGAGGCCCGAGCCGACCGGACGGTAGCCCCACCGGGTGAGCCAGCGGCGCATCACGCCCAGGCTGGCGTCGACGCCGCCGAGGCCGGGCACGACGACCGCGCCGGTGCCGCGGCCGACGTCGTGCGCGTCCCGCCACACCGGGTGCGCGTAGAGCGCCCGTCGACCGACCCCGGCGACCGGTCCCACGATGCGCCACCAGTCGTGGACCATCGTCTGCAGTCGCGGGAGCACGGGCTGGAGCACTCCGCCGTCCGCCGTCATCGTGATCACCGTCCCCGTGGTTCGGAACCGGGGACCCGGTCCGTTCACAATGGACGTACCCGGCCCAGCTGCAGGAAAACCCTGGTGGGTCAGCCCAGCGGGCCGAGCGCCAGCACGCCCAGGACGAACAGCACGACGGTCGCGATGAACAGCAGGGACACGATCGGGCCGGCCCACGGCGCGGCCACGAGGCAGGGAGCGGCGGCGTCCGTGCGGTCGTCGACCTCGGGGGCCGGCTCCGGCGTGACCGCGCTCATACCCGTTTCTCGGCGGAACGAGTGCCGCCGTTACCGATTCGTCTCCTGATCGAGGACTGGGCATGCTTGCCGGATGCCGGAGATCGTGTGTGTGCGTGGCGACATCACCGAGGCCGACGTCGACGCGGTGGTGAACGCGGCCAACTCCAGCCTGCTCGGCGGCGGTGGTGTGGACGGCGCCATCCACCGCAAGGGCGGACCGGCGATCCTCGCCGCGTGCCGGGAGCTGCGGGCCGGGCCGTACCCGGACGGGTTGCCGACCGGGCAGGCCGTCGCCACGACGGCCGGGGACCTGCCGGCCAGCTGGGTGATCCACACCGTCGGTCCGGTGTACAGCCGGCGGGAGGACCGGTCGGACCTGCTCGTCTCGTGCTACCGCGAGTCGCTGCGCGTGGCGGACGAGCTCGGCGCGGCCACGGTCGCGTTCCCCGCCGTCTCGGCCGGCGTGTACGGCTGGCCGATGGGCGACGCGGCGCGGATCGCCGTGACCACCGTGCGGGCGGCCGCCACGAGGGTCGCGGAGGTCCGGTTCGTGCTGTTCTCCGACGACGCGCTGGCGGCCTTCACCGCCGTCTGATGATCATCACCCGGAACCCCGCGTCCACTGTGCTCGTTGAGCTGTCACACGAGTCGGGGGAAGGAACGTCTCATGCTGTGGTCGATCATCGGTTGGATCGTGTTCGGGCTCATCGCCGGCTTCATCGCCCGCGCGATCGTGCCGGGCAAGGACGACATCGGGCTCCTGCGCACGATCGTGCTGGGCATCGCCGGCTCGGTGGTCGGCGGGGTGCTCTTCGGCCTGCTGACCGGCGGGTTCCGCGGGTTCCAGCCGGCCGGGTTCATCGGCTCGGTCATCGGCGCCGTGATCGTCCTGGTGATCTACAACAAGGTCACCGGGCGCAAGAACCGGGTGTGATCCTCGGGGTCGGGGTGGGGCCAGCCCCCACCCCGATCTCCGGGTCTCCCGGATCGTGACGGGCCGCCGTCCGCGGCACTCTCGACGTCATGACGATCGCGCTCTCCCCACCCACCCCACCCACCCCGCTCGCTCCGCTCGCCCCCGCCCGTCCGGCGTTGGTCGGGTTCGCCGTGGCCGGGGTGATCCTGGTGGCGCTCGACGCGCGCAGCCCGGCCGCCGCGATCACCGACACGATCAGCTCGCACGCGGCGAGCGCGGCCAGGGTCGCGTTCGTGCTGGCCCTGCTGGCGAGCAGCGCCGGGGTCGCGGTCGCGCTGGGCCGGTCGTGGCGCGGGCTCGCCGCGCGGCGGCCGGCCGATCTCGCGCTCCTCGCGCTGTGGCCGCTCGGGATGGGGATCGCCTCGGTCGTCGACCAGAACGCGCAGTCGTGGACCGGGATGGTGCACAACGTCGCCGTGGGCGCCGCCATCGTCGGCGTCCACCTGGCTGCGGCACGCACCGGGTCGCGGCCGCTCGCCGCGCTGACGGCCGCCGGCCTCGCCACCATGACCACCCTGCTGGTGCTCATCGCGATGCACGTGGCCGGCGTGCCCGGCGTACCGGTCGGGGTGGCGGAGCGGGTGCTCGTGGTGATCAGCGTGGTGCTGGTCGTGGGCGCGCTGCGGGCACGCCGCACCGTCGAGAACGAACCTGTGGTGATCAAACAGCCCTGTTGATCACCACAACGTCGTTCTCGACGCGGACGGCCCTCAGCTCGGGCTGATGTTCACCAGCCACGAGACGCCGAACCGGTCGACGAGCATCCCGAACGTGTCGCCCCACGGCGCCTTCTCCAGCGGCACCGTGACCGAGCCGCCTGCGGCGAGGCCGTCCCACCAGCCGCGCAGCGTCTTCTCGTCGTCGCCTGAGAGGGAGATCGAGCCGTTCGGCGAGATCTCCATGCTCGACGGCACGTCGGCTCCCATGAGCGTGAGGTCCGGGCCCGCCTCCAGCTGGGAGTGCATGATGTTCTGCTGCTCGGACTCGTCGACCCCCATACCGCCCGCCTCGGCGAACGTGCTCGACGTGAGCTCGCCACCGAACACGGAGGCGTAGAACTCCATCGCCTCCCGGGCCTCGCCGCGGAAGTTCAGGTACGGGTTCAGCTTCGTCGCCATGGCCGGGCACAGTAGTGGCCCCGTCTGACAGAACGGGGCCACCGGACGGGTGGTCAGAAGTTGCCGCGCTTCTCCTGCTCCCGCTCGATCGCCTCGAACAGGGCCTTGAAGTTGCCCTTGCCGAACCCGAGCGAGCCGTGCCGCTCGATGAGCTCGAAGAACAGCGTCGGGCGGTCGCCGATCGGCTTGGTGAAGATCTGCAGCAGGTACCCGTCCTCGTCGCGGTCGACGAGGATGCCGCGCGACTGCAGCTCCTCGACCGGTACGCGGACCTTCCCGATGCGCGCCCGCAGCTCCGGGTCGCTGTAGTAGGAGTCCGGCGTGCTCAGGAACTCGACGCCGCGGGCGCGCAGGGCGTCGACGGAGGCGAGGATGTCGTTGGTGGCGAGCGCCAGGTGCTGCACACCCGAGCTGCCGTAGAAGTCCAGGTACTCGTCGATCTGCGAGCGCTTCTTCGCGACCGCCGGCTCGTTCAGCGGGAACTTGACGCGGTGGTTGCCGCTGGCGACGACCTTGCTCATCAGCGCCGAGTACTCGGTCGCGATGTCGTCGCCGACGAACTCCGCCATGTTGGTGAAGCCCATGATCCGGTTGTAGAAGTCGACCCAGGCGTCCATCTGGCCGAGCTCGACGTTGCCGACGACGTGGTCCAGCGCCTGGAACAGCCGCTTCGGCTTGCCGATCGCGGACGAGCGGGCGACGTACCCGGGCAGGTACGGGCCGGTGTAGCGGGAGCGGTCGACCAGCGTGTGCCGGGTCTCGCCGTAGGTGGCGATGCTGGCCAGCCGCACTGTGCCGTGCTCGTCGGTGACGTCGTGCGGCTCCTCGAGCACGGTCGCGCCCTGCGCCCGCGCGTGCGTGATGCAGCGGTCGACGTCGGGCACCTCCAGCGCGACGTCGACGACGCCGTCCCCGTGCCGGCGGTGGTGCTCCAGCAGCGGGCTGCTCGGCGAGACCCCGCCCTTCAGGACGAACCGGACGGCGCCGGAACGCAGGACGTAGGCGTGGTGGTCGCGGTTGCCGGTCTCGGGGCCGGAGTAGGCGACGAGCTCCATGCCGTAGACGAGCTGGTAGTACTGCGCGGCCTGGGTGGCGTTGCCGACGACCCACACCACGGCGTCCCAGCCGGTGACGGGGAACGGGTCGGCCGCGTCGTCGTGCTCCACCAGGCCGACGAGCTGGCGGAGCTGGTCGAGATCCAGCTCGGCGAGGCGTTCCTGGCTGGTCAGGGTGTGCTCGATGCTCATGGGGACCTCCTCGGCGACGCGGCAGCGATTTCGTCCAGGACACCTCGATGGGCTTAGTCGCGCAACCTGTGCATCAGATGCTGGTCGGGATGCCCATCTGGCACGTCGGGACCGCCCTTCATCTGGACGATCTGCATAGCCGTGAATTCGAGTGGCTCGATCGGTGCGGAGCTGCCAGCATCGGCGTCCGTGCGCAGTCGGGGCGGGACCGTGTTGGTGGTGGCCCTCGTGGTCGACGCGGCCGGCAACGGCCTGTTCGCGCCGCTGTCGCTGATCTACTTCACCCGGCTCACCGACGTCTCGCTGGCGCTGGTGGGCACCCTGCTCACCGTCGCCAACCTGGTGGCGCTGCCGCTGCCGATCTGGGCCGGGGCATGGGCCGACCGTATCGGGCCGCGCCCGCTGGTCGTCGCCTCCGAGGCGATGATGGCGGCCGGGTTCCTCGCCTACGCCGCGGTCGCCGGACCCGTCGGAATCCTGCTCTCGGCCACACTCGTCGCGGCCGGCGTCCGGGTGTTCTGGTGCACGATCTTCACGCTGCTCGCCGACTACGCCGACGGCGACGACCGCCCGCAGGCCCGCACGACCGACGGCTGGTACGCCGTGGCCAACATGGCCCGGACGGCCGGCATCGCGATCGGCGGGCTGGTCACCGGCGTGGTCGCCGCGGACGGCAGCACCACGGCGTACCGGGGCGTCGCGATCGGCGCGGCCGTGGCACTGGCCGCGGCGGCGGTGCTGGTCGGGGTCTGGGTGCGCACGCCGCGGCACGCCGCGGCCGCCGAGACGGAGCCGCTGGGCTACCGCGACCTCCTGCGCGACCACCCCTACCTGGAGCTGATCGGGATCAACACGGTCTGGGCGGGCACGAGCATGATGTTCGCGCTCGCGTTGCCGACGGTCGTGCTGACCACCGGCGCCCCGCCCTGGCTCACCGCCGCGCTGCTCGCGGCCAACGCGATCCTCATCGCGACGCTGTCGGCGCCGCTGGTGGCCCGGCTCGCCGGGATCCGCCGCACGACGGTGCTGGCCGGTGCGGCGGCCCTCTGGGCGCTGTGGTGCGCGCTGCTCGCCGTTGTCGGTGTGGTCGGCGCGGTCGTGGCGACCGTCGTGCTGATCGCCTCGACGCTGCTGTTCACCGTGGCGGAGACGGCGCACGCGCCCGTCTCGACCGGGGTCGCGGCGGCCGCCGCTCCGCCGTCCGCGCGGGGCCGGTACATGTCGACGTTCCAGTACTCGTTCGCGATCGCCAGCGTGATCGCGCCGGCGTTCTTCGCCACGCTCTACGAGGCCGGCCCGGCGTGGCCGTTCGTCGTGCTGGGCGCGATCAACGCAGTGAGCGTGCTGGGCGCGCTGCGGCTCGCCCGCACGCTCCCGCCCGTCGCCGTGGCGGGGCCGCTCCCCCGCGTCTGACCGGTCAGGCCAGCGCGTTCAGCTCCGCGACGACGTCGGCGGGCAGCTCCACGTCCCGCACGGCGGTGTTCTCCTCGAGGTGGGCCACCGACGACGTGCCCGGGATGAGCAGCACGTTCGGCGCAACGGTCAGCGTCCAGGCGAGCACGACCTGGGCCGCGCCGATGCCGAGCCGCTCGGCGGCCGCGCGCACGGTGTCGTTGTTCAGCACCGGGTTCTGCGGGTTGAAGCCCGAACCCAGCGGGAAGAACGGCACGAACGCGATGCCGGCTGCCGTGCACTCGGCGAGCACCGGGTCGGAGCTGCGGTCGAGCAGGTTGTACGGGTTCTGCACGCAGGCGATCTCGGTCTGCTGCCGTGCCCGGCGCAGGTGCTCCACGGTGATGTTGGAGAGCCCGATGCCGGCGATGAGGCCGGCGTCGCGTGCCTCGACCATCGCGCCGAGCTGGTCGTCGAACCGCTGGCCAGGCGGTTCCTTCTCGTCGAGGAGGCGCAGGTTGACCGCCGCGAGCTGCTCCACGCGCAGGCACGCCAGGTTGTCCTCGATGCCCTGGCGCAGGTCGGCGGGGTCGTCCCACGGCAGCCACGCACCGGTGTCGTCGCGGCGCGCGCCGACCTTGCTCACGATCGCGAGATCGGCCGGGTAGGGGTGCAGCGCGTCCCGGATCAGCTCGTTCGCCACATCGGGTCCGTAGTACTGGGACGTGTCGATGTGGTCGATGCCCAGCTCGACGACCCGCCGCAGCACGGCGAGCGCCTCGGCGCGGTCGCGGGGCGGGCCGAAGACACCGGGCCCGGGGAGCTGCATCGCGCCGTAGCCGACGCGGCCGACGGTGTGTCCGGCGAGCGGGAAGCGATCCATGCCCGCAGCCTAGGAGCCTGCCGCGCGTAGGGTGCGGCGGGTGAAGACCCCGGCCGTGGACCCGCGGCGCGCGGTGCCCCGCACCGACGCCGTGCTGGCCGAGCCGCCGGTCGCCGCGGCGGTCCGGCGCCTCGGGAAGGACCTGGTCAAGCAGGCCGTCGGACGCGCGCAGGACGCTGTGCGGGCCGGGCAGGTCGACCCGGCCGACGTCGTCGCCGCGGTCGTCGCCGAGCTGCCCGCCGGCGCCACCCGGCTGCGCCCGGTGCTCAACGCCACCGGCGTGCTGCTGCACACCAACCTGGGCCGGGCCCCGCTGTCGCCCGCTGCCCGCGACGCGCTCGCCGTGGCCGCCGGGACCTGCGACGTCGAGCTGGACCTCGACACCGGCGGGCGCGGGCGCCGCGGCGCGGCCGCGGTCGACGCGCTGCTCGCCGCCGTGCCGGCCGCGGCCGCCGCGCACGTCGCGAACAACGGGGCCGCCGCGCTGGCGCTGGTCGCCGCCACGCTCGCACCCGGACGCGAGATCGTCGTCTCCCGCGGCGAGCTGGTCGAGATCGGTGACGGCTTCCGGCTACCCGACCTGCTGGCCGCCACCGGGGCGCGGCTGCGCGAGGTCGGCACCACCAACCGCACCCACCTGCGCGACTACATCGACGCGCTCGGCGCGGACACGGCGTTCGTGCTGAAGGTGCACCCGTCCAACTTCGTCGTGCGCGGGTTCACCAGCGCGGTCGCGCCGCGCGAGCTGGCCGCCGCGCTGCCCGACGGTGTCCCGCTCGTCGTCGACATCGGGTCCGGGCTCCTCGCACCGCATCCGCTGCTGCCCGACGAGCCGGACGCCGCGGGGATGCTCGCCGACGGTGCCGCACTGGTCACGGCGTCCGGGGACAAGCTGCTGGGCGGGCCGCAGGCCGGGCTGCTGCTCGGCGGGCCGGGTGTCGGGGCTGCGCTGGTCGATCGGGTCCGCCGGCACCCGCTGGCCCGGGCGATGCGCGTCGACAAGCTGACGCTCGCCGCGCTGGAGGCGACCCTGCGCGGGCCGGTGCCTCCGGTGCGCGCCGCGCTGGAGACCGATCCGGCGGAGCTGCACCGCCGCGCCGACGCGCTCGCCGCGCGGCTCGCCGCGGCCGGGCTCGACGCCGTCGCCGTCGCGTCGACGGCCACCGTGGGCGGTGGAGGGGCACCGGGCACGACGCTGCCCAGCGCCGCGGTCGCGCTGCCGGAGCGGTTCGCGGCCGCCCTGCGGGCCGGTGACCCCGCCGTGCTGGGCCGGCTGGAGCGTGGCCGCTGCCTGCTCGACCTGCGAGCCGTCGCCCCGGCGGATGACGAGCTCGTCGCGCGTGCGGTGCTGGCGGTGCGCTGACGTGTCGCACGTCGTGGCCACCGCGGGGCACGTCGACCACGGCAAGTCCGCGCTGGTCAGGGCGTTGACGGGAATGGAGCCGGACCGGCTCGCCGAGGAGCGCCGCCGCGGCATGACGCTCGATCTCGGGTTCGCCTGGACCGATGTCGACGGCGAGCCGGTCGCGTTCGTCGACGTGCCGGGCCACGAGCGGTTCGTGACGACGATGCTCGCCGGCGTCGGGCCGGTGCCCGCGGTGCTGTTCGTGGTGGCGGCGGACGAGGGCTGGATGCCGCAGTCGGCCGAGCACCGCGACGCCCTCGCCGCGGTCGGCGTGCGGCACGGTGTGCTGGCGGTGACCCGGAGCGACCTGCGCGATCCCGCCCCGGCGATGGCCGCTGCGACTGCCGAGCTGGCGGCGAGCCCGATGGGCGCGCTGCCGGCCGTCGCGGTCTCGTCGGTGACCGGTGCCGGGCTGGCCGAGCTGCGCGCAGAGCTCGCGGCGCTGGTCCATCGCCTGCCCGCCCCCGATCCGGCCGCCGACGTGCGGATCTGGGTCGACCGCGCGTTCACCGTGCGGGGCGCGGGCACCGTCGTGACGGGCACGTTGCCGGCCGGCACGGTCCGGGTCGGCGACACCTTGGTGCTGGCCGGTGCCGCCGGCGAGCGCGAGGTGGTGGTGCGCGGCCTGCAGAGCCGCGGCACGGCCGTCGGCTCGGCCACCGGGGTCGAGCGGGTGGCGCTGAACCTGCGCGGCGTACCGGTGGAGGGGATCGCGCGCGGCGACGTGCTGCTGACCCCGCAGGTGTGGCGGCCGACGGCCGAGCTGGACGTGCGGCTGGTGCGTGCCGACGCGGTGCCCGAGCAGCTCATGTTGCACGTCGGCGCGGCGGCGGTGCCGGTGCGGGTGCGCCCGCTCGGCGCCGACGTGGTGCGGCTGCGGCTGCGGCGCCCGCTGCCGCTGCGCATCGGCGACCGCGCTGCCCTGCGGGACCCGGGCCGCCGGCAGGTGGTGGCCGGTGTGGTCGTGCTGGATCCGGCGCCGCCCGCGCTGCGCCGGCGGGGTGCCGCGGCCCGGCGCGCGAGCGACCTGGGCGGCGCCACCGGCGTGCCCGACGCGGCCGCCGAGCTCGCGCGGCGTGGGCTCGTGCGCGGCGCCGACCTGGTCGCGCTGGGCGTGCCGGCTGCGCAGGTGGCCGCCGTCGAGGCGCTGCGGGCCGGTGGCTGGCTCGTCGACCCGGACCGGGTTCCCGCGCTGACGGCTGCGGTGCGGGACGCCGTCGCCGCGCACGCCCGGGCGGCACCGCTCGAACCCGGGATGCCGCTGGATGCCGCCCGCCGGGCCGCCGACCTCCCGGACGCGGCGATCGTCGCCGCGCTGGTGGCCGGCACCGCGGACCTGCGCACCGCCGACGGTCGGGTGACCGCCGGCGGGCCGGCCCTGCCGCCGGCGCTGGCCACCGCGCTGGCGGCGCTGCGGGCAGATCTCGGGCGGGACCCGTTCGCCGCTCCGGACGCCGCACGCCTCGCCGAGCTGGGGCTGGGGCACCGCGAGCTGGCCGCGCTGGAACGGGTCGGGGCGGTGCTGAAGGTGGCCGACGGCGTGGTGCTCCTCCCCGGAGCGGACGCGCAGGCGCTGGACCGGCTGCGCACGCTCGACGGCGCGTTCACGCTCAGCGCCGCCCGGCAGGCGCTGGGCACGACCCGCCGCGTGGCCGTGCCGCTGCTGGAGCTGCTCGCCCGCACCGGACGCACCCGGCGGACGGCGGACGGGCTCCACGAGGTGGTGTGACGCGCGGTCGCCACGCTGCGTCCATCCGCTGCGCGCGGTGCGCCCGGACGGCCTAGTGTCCGTGACGACCTGACGCTTGGGTTAGGCAATCGGTCGTCCCGATTGATCCTTTCGGGTGAACAAAGCGATCATCGGGCATTCCGTATCTGCGCCTCCTCAGACTGAATTTCTCCGCAAGAGAGGTAAGTACAGCCTCACCTCCGATCCGCTGAGCTGCGGCGGACTGTCGCGTCACCACGGCACCCGTTCGGAACGTGCTACGAAAGTTCGCCGAAACGTCGCGCACCTGTAGCAGCAAAGGGGTCGTTGGCAGCGCAACTGACCTGGCCGTGACTCCGCTCCCCCACGAGATCACCGCGCCGGGCCACGCCGAGAGGACGACGATGCCCGCTCACCGCGCTGCCAGCCGCCGCGACACGGCCGCGTTGAACGCCGAACTGCGCGCCGAGGCCGCCACCCTGAACGCCCGATCCATGCTGCGCCAGGACGTCGGCCGACGCCGCTTCCTCGGCTACCTCGTGGCCGCCCCGACGCTCGTCGTCGCGGCCGAGATGACCCGGGAGGCTGTGGTCGGCTCGCCGTCGGCCGCCGCACTCGGGCTGCCGTCGCCGCCGCAGACCCCCGAGGTCTACGACCTGCTGGACGCGATCCGCGACTCCTGCCGGCCCACCGCGAACCTCATCCGCGTCGAGGTCCGCAAGGACGGCACGGTGCACTTCGCGCTGCCGCGCTCGGACAATGGGCAGGGCATCATCACGTCCACGCAGATGATCATCGCGGAGGAGATGGGCCTCGACGTCGACCAGGTCGAGGTCACCCTCGCCGACGCCCGTCCCGAGCTGGTGTTCAACCAGCTCACCGGCGGTTCCAGCTCCACGTTCTCCACCTACACGCCGATCCGGGTCGCAGCCGCGCTGGCCGCGGGCCGGCTGCTCGAGGCCGCGTCCGCGATCCTCGGCCAGGAGAAGGCCACGCTGCAGGCCCGCAAGGGCCTCATCACCGGGCTGAACGGCCGGTCGCTCCCGTTCGGCGAGCTGACCGAGGCGGCCGCGAGCCCCGTCGACCAGGTCGTCGACGTGGTGCTGAAGGACCGCAAGGACTTCACGATCATCGGCAAGCCGCACACCAAGACCGACGCGCGCGACATCGTCACCGGCCGCAAGAAGTTCACCACCGACCTGCGGATCCCCGACGCCCTGCCCACCATCATCTGCCGGGCGCCACAGCTCAACGGCATCCCGGTGAGCCTCGACAACACCGCGGCCATCCTGGCCATGCCCGGCGTGACGGACGTGGCGAAGGTCGGCACCGGCATCGCGGTGCGCGCGCAGACGTTCGGCCAGTGCATCGAGGCCGTCCGCGCGATGGAGGTGCAGTGGAAGGACGGCACCGTCCCCGGCGAGGACGACGAGTCGGTGCTGGCCAAGGTCCGCAAGGCCGAGCTGCCGCTCGCCGTGCCGGCCGGGGTCGGCGAGACGATCGAGCACTCGTTCACGTTCTACTTCCGCAGCAACTCCTCGCTGGAGACCAACTGCGCCATCGCCGACGTCCGTGACGGGAAGTGCGAGATCTGGGGCCCGTCGAAGAGCCCCATCGCCGCGCAGGCGGACATCGCGAAGAAGCTCGGCCTGTCCGTCGGCGACGTCACCTTCCACGTGATGCAGGGCGGCGGCTCGTTCGGCCGCAAGCTCTTCTACGACGCGGCCCTGGAGGCTGCGCTCGTCTCGCAGAAGATGGGCAAGCCGGTCAAGCTGATGTGGAGCCGCGCCGACGACGCCCGGCAAGGCAGGGTGCATCCGCTCGCCACGTCGCGAATCCGGGCGCTGGTCGGCGCGGACTCCGTGCTCTCGTTCGAGCAGCGCCACACCAGCGTCGCCACCGAGATCAACCCGGGGTTCTCCGAACCGATCACCGCAGCCGCGGCGAAGGCGCCCGGCGGCAACCTCACCGTCTCCGAGCTGATCTTCGAGCTGAGCCAGGTGACGCCGTACAACCTCGGCGTCTCGACCCGGTTCCTCAACGAGGTCGACATGCGCTTCAACACGAGCGCGATGCGCAACATCTACTCGCCCGACACCGCCACCGCGCGCGAGCTCGTCATCGACCGGATCGCGGCGAAGCTCGGCAAGGACCCGTACGAGTTCCGGGCCCAGACGGTCAAGTACGACCGCTGGCGCAACGTCCTCGACCGGGCCGCCAAGGAAGGCGAGTGGGGGAAGTCGATGGCCCCCGGGACGGCCCAGGGCATCGGCATGCACGTCGAGTACAAGGGCGCCGCTGCGTGCGTCGTGGAGATCGACTGCACGCCGGGCATGGTCGACCGGCCGATCCGCGAGGGCGTCACCGGTCCGCGCGTGACCCGCGTGACCTACGTCGTCGACGTCGGGCTCGTGATCAACCCGCGCGGGCTCGAGGCCCAGATGATGAGCGGCATCAACGACGCCATCGCGATGACGCTGACGTCCAGCATGCACCTCGTCGACGGGCACTTCGTCGAGGCCAGCTGGGACAACTACTTCTACACGCGGCAGTGGAACACGCCGTACGACATGAAGATCGTGATCATCGACGACTCGCCCACCGACGAGCCCGGCGGGGCCGGCGAGTTCGGCGTCGCGGCGGCCTGCGGCGCCATCGCCTGCGCGTACGCCCGCGCCACCGGGAAGGTCCCCGACTACTTCCCGATCAACCACAAGGACCCGTTCCCCTTCGAGCCGAAGCCGCTCGTGCCGCCGATCCCGCCCGCACCCACCAACGGCCTCGACTACACGTACTGAGCTGATCCGACTGGAGCGCGCCATGCCCGAACACCGCTTCCACCTCAACGGCCAGCAGGTCAGCGTCGACGTCGACGACGACGTGCGGCTGCTCTGGGTGATCCGCGACATCCTCGGCTTCACCGGCCCGAAGTACGGCTGCGGGATCAACGTCTGCAAGGCCTGCACCAGCCACATCAACGGCCGCGCGTTCAACCCGTGCTCGGTGCGGGTGTGCGACATCGCAGAAGACGACGAGATCACCACCATCGAGGGCCTCGCCGACGGGGAGAACCTGCACCCGATGCAGCAGGCCTGGATCGACCACGACGTGGCCCAGTGCGGCTACTGCCAGCCCGGCCAGATCATGGCCGCGGTGGCGAAGGTGCGCCAATGCACCGAGGAAGGACGCGCCGTCGACGACGCCGCGATCGAGGAGATCCGCAACATCTGCCGTTGCGGCACCTACAACCGGATGCGTGCGGCCATCAAGGCCGGCGCGGCCAACATGTGAGGACGGGGACCCATGAGGATCCGCAGGAGCTACGCCGTCGCCGCGGCGCTCGCCGCCGCCGTCGCCATCCCGGTGGTGCTCGCCGGGATGGCGTCCGCCGAGGAGGACACCCAGTCGCCGCTGCAGGGGCTCGACGCCGGCGTCGCGACGCTCGGGACGCTGACCGCCTCGTTCATGGACGCCGTCAACGGGCCGAACCGCCCGGCCGGCGCCGACGGCACCGAGACAGAGTTCCCGACGGACGCGCCGAACCTGGTGGAGGGCCCGCCGGCGGGTCTGGTCAAGAACGGCCCGTTCGAGTAGTCCCTGCTGTTGACCCGTGCTCCATGATGGGGCGGAGGTCGAGGAGGGGACGGCGTGGAGCTGCGGGAGATCGAGGTCTTCCTCGCCCTCTCCGAGGAGCTGCACTTCGGCCGCACCGCAGAGCGGCTGCATCTGTCGCAGTCGCGAGTCAGCCAGTCCATCCAGGCGATGGAGAGCCAGGTCGGCGGCGCCCTGTTCGAGCGCAGCAGCCGCCGGGTACGGATCACGGCGCTGGGGGCGCAGCTGCGTGACGGGCTGCGGCCCGGCGTCGAGCAGATCCGGCGGGCCGTGACCGAGGCCCGCGACGCGGCGCGCGGACCGAGTGGCGAGCTGCGCATCGGCCTGCTCTCCCTCGGTGCCGGCGGCCCGGAGTTCGACGCGCTCGTCGAGGGGTTCGAGCAGCGCTTCCCGGCGTGCCGGGTCGAGGTGCTGGAGGCGTTCCCCGGCAAGGCGCTGGAACGGCTGCGCACCGGGGAGCTCGACGCGCTCGTGCACTGGCTGCCCCTGCGCCAACCCGGGATCAGCGTGGGTCCGGTGCTGCTGGACGCCGAGCCCGTGCTCGCGGTGCGGCGGGGCCATCCGCTCGCCGAACGCGGGTGGGCGAGCGTGGAGGACCTGGCCGACCACGCGGTGCTCGACGCCGAGGGCGTGCTGCCCCCCGAGACCATCGAGGAGCTGACGCCGCGGTTCACCCCGTCCGGGCGGCCGATCCCCCGGCACGGGCGGGAAGGGCGGATGGCCGAGGTGCTCTCCCTCGTCGCGCGGGGCCAGGTGGTGCACCCGACGGCGGCCTCGGTCGGGGATCACTACGGTCATCCCGGAGTCGTGCTGGTCCCGCTGCGGGACGGGTCGCGCAGGCGGTCCGCGCTGGCATGGGTGACCGACCGGCCGAACCCGGCACTGCACGCGTTCGTCGCGTTCGTCGCCGCGGCCCGGCAGCCGAGCGACGCACCCGCGACCAGCGCGCCGCCCTGGTAGACCTGCCACACGCGGGCGGGATCGCGCAGCGCGTCGACGTCGAGTGTCCGCGCGTCGAGCACGACCAGATCGGCGATCATCCCAGGGGCGACGGTGCCCACGTGCTCGGCCAGGTCCAGCGCCCGGGCCGCCCCGCCGGTGGCCGCGGCCAGCGCGTCGAGCAGCGGCAGGCCGTGGTGCACCATCCGGGCCAGCTCCAGCCCGACGTCACCGAAGGGCTGCCAGTCGAACCCGAGCGCGATCGGCACCCCGGCCGCGTGCGCCGCCCGCAGCGTGCGCCCGGCCTCGTCGAGGTTGTGGTGGGCGAGCTCGACCAGCGGGCGGACCCAGCCGCTGCCCGCCCCGTCCTCGGCCGGGTCGACGCCGACCCGGTCGCCGAGTCCGGCCACCCCGTAGTAGCACGACAGCGTGGGCACGAGCGTCTGACCGGCCGCGGCCATGGCGTCGAGCAGGTCGGGCCGACGCCACAGGTGCATGCCGTGCTCGATGGTGTCGGCCCCGAGTGTCACCGCCAGCTCGGTGCCGGCCAGGCCCTCGGCGTGCGCGGCGACCCGGTAGCCGAGCCGGTGCGCCTCGTCGACCAGCGCACCGATCTCGGGCCGGGTCAGCTGGGCCGGTTCCGGAGCCTCCAGCTCGACCGACCGCGCGCCGGTCGACATCACCTTGACGAAGTCGGCGCCGCGGCGCAGCTGCTCCCGCACGGCGCGGCGCATGTCGTCGCATCCGTCGGCCTCGCGGTACATCCCGTCGAACCACCGGCCGCCCGGAGCCGTCGCCGAGACGATCCGTCCGCAGGTCAGCAGGCGCGGCCCGCGGAACGCGCCGTGGCGCATCGCCTGCCGCGCGGTCAGCACCTCGTCGCCGTAGGAGCCGACGTCGCGCAGCGTCGTCACCCCGGCGGCGAGCCGCTCCCGCAACCGGGCGGCGACCAGGTGCGCGGTCACCCCGGGAAAGGGCACCTCGGCGCCCTCGGCGGGCACCGGCGGATCGGCGTAGACGTGCGCGTGGGCGTCGATCAGGCCGGGCAGCAGCACGCGCCCGCCGAGGTCCACCACCTGGGCCCCCTCCGGCACGGGGTCACCGACCGTGCCGACGCGCGCCACTCGGCCGTCCTGCACGAGCACGGCCGAGCCAGGGACCGGCGCGGCGCCGGTGCCGTCGAACAGCAGGGCGTCGGTCAGCCAGGTCCGACCTGGCCGGGGCGGCGGATCAGCGATCAGGCAAGGGCGGCGATGCGGCATGCCGACACCGTCGCCGCACGCAGGTCGGGCGATCAAGCGCCGATCCCTGCATCCAGCGATCAGCCGGGCTGATCGCTGCGTCCACGGATCGCCCGTTGATCGAGCAACGTGGGGTCCGCACGCTGGAGGCATGTCGCAAGGTGTGCTCCACGACCGGGTCCAGCGCCGTGTCGACGATCTTGTCGACACCGGCGCGGAGGCCGGCCTGCAGGTGGCCGTGTACCAGGACGGCGTGCTCACCGTCGACGTCGCCGCGGGCACCGTCGACCACGACACCCCGATCTTCAGCTTCTCCACCGGCAAGAACGTGGCGGCGGTGCTCGCGCATCTCCTCGTCGCGCGTGGCTTCCTCGACTACGACACCCCGATCGTCGACCTGTGGCCCGAGTTCGGCGCGCACGGCAAGGGCACCGCGACGCTGCGGCACGTGCTCACCCACACCGTCGGGCTCCCGGCCATGCCGCGCGAGATCACCCCGCGCGAGCTCCCCGATCGGGCCAGGGTGTGCGAGTCGTTGGCCGCCGCCGAGCCGCGCTGGCCGCCGGGCACCGCCGTCGGCTACCACTCGTACACGTTCGGCTTCCTGGTCGGTGAGGTCGCCCGCCGCGCCACCGGCCGGACCATGAGCGAGCTGCTGGCCGAGTGGATCACGACTCCGCTCGGCATCGAAGGGCAGCTGCACTTCGGCGCGCCCACCGACGTGCTGCCGCTGCTGGGCCGACTCGAGCAGCCGACGGGGTGGACCGATCCCGGGAACGCGATCCTCGCGCCGTGGGAGAGCCGCCCGAGCGCGGAGTTCGGCACCAGCGAGGACATCCTGCGGGCCGACATCCCGTCGGTGGGCATCGCCACGGCCCACGGCCTCGCCGCGATGTTCAACGGCGTGCTGCAGGGCACGCTCGTCGACGCCACGCGGCTGGCGGAGCTGTCCGCCGTCGCGTTCGAGGGTGTCGACCAGGTCTTCGGCACCCCGGCGCGGATGGCGCTCGGCTTCCCGCTCGGACGGATCGGCGCTCCTGCCGAGGAGCACTCCGGGGCGTTCGGCTGGCCGGGCGGCGGCGGCAGCTACGCCTACGCCGACCCCGCCCGCGGAACCGCCTTCGCGCTGACGAAGACCCGGCTCCTCCCGACCTTCGACACCGTCCTGTCGATCACCGCGATCGTCGCCGACCACACCGGGAGCAGAACATGACCACCGCGCCACGGACCAACCTGGGCCCCTTCTCCGCCCCGGACGCCACCCCGACGCCCTGGGAGGAGGCGGAGTGGGTCCTGCGTGGCACCCAGAAGTTCCACCTGTGCACGGTCCGGCCCGACGGCCGACCCCACGTCACACCGCTGCTGGCGATCTGGGCGCTCGGCGCGATCTGGTTCACCACCGGGGAGAACGAGCAGAAGGCCAGGAACCTCAGCGCCGACCCGCGGTGCGTGCTCACCGCCGGGACCGAGACGCTCACCGGCACCGACGTCGTCATCGAAGGCACCGCCGAGCTCGTCACCGACCCGGCCACGAGGGACGCCGCGGCGACCGCGTTCGAGCAGGCCTACGGCTGGCACCTCACCGGCGAGGACGGGACCTGGCACGGCCTCGGCGACGCCGTCCGGGCCGGGACGACCCAGCTCTACCGGGTCCGGCCCGAGAAGGGGTTCGCCTTCGTGACCAGCAACCGGTCGTCCCAGACCCGCTACCGCTGGAGCTGACGCCAGCGCTGCGCGTACCGCTCCTGGGCCGCCCGCTGCTCGGCGCCGTCGCCCTCGGCACGGGCGGCGGTGACCGTGCCGCGCGGGTAGCCGGCCTTCACGGCGCGGTGCTCGACGGAGAACTCCATGTACGCGAACGAGTAGAAGTAGCCGATCAGCAGCCCGCCGAGGACGGCCATCGCGCGCACCCACGGCTCGCCCGGGACGAACAGGTAGAGCAGCACCGCGATCGGCGCCAGCTGGGCGGTGGCCCGCACGAAGTGGCGCAGCTGCCACGTCGGCGCCGTCACGTCGTGCAGGACCCAGCCGCGGTTGCGGGCCGGCAGACCGGCCCCGTAGGCGTACAGCAGCCAGCGCAACGGACCCGGCCGGACGATCTCGGTCGTCATTTCTCACCCCAACACTTGGCGTACAAAGTATTCTACACTGCCGGCATGACCGAGTCACCCGTCGATCTGCTCAAGCTGGACCGGCAGGTGTGCTTCGCGCTCGCGGTCGCGGCGCGCAACGTCATCGCGCTCTACCGCCCGCTGCTCGAGCCGATGGGCCTCACCCATCCCCAGTACCTGGTGATGCTCGCCCTGTGGGAGCGCGCGCCGCGCTCGCTCACCGATCTCTCCGGCGAGCTCGCCCTCGACCCCGGCACCCTCTCCCCGCTGCTCAAGCGCCTCGAGACCGCCGGGTACGTGACGCGCAGGCGCGTCGCCGGTGACGAGCGCACCCTCGCCGTCGAGCTCACCGACACCGGACGCGCCCTGCGCGACCAGGCCGAACGGATCCCGCCCGCCGTCGTGGAGCGGCTCGGCATGCCGCTCTCCGAGCTCGACCACCTGCGCGAGGTGCTGACCGCGGTCATCGCGGCCACGAAGAACCCGTAGGATGTCGATCATGTCGAGCCCCGAGGCGGACACGGTCGGGCTGGCGGCGCCGCCGTCAGCCCGGTTGAACCCCTGAACCAAGCCGGGTTGTCCGCGGCGCCGAGAAGCCCCGTACCTCGGAGTTCTCGGAGCACCTCGTGCCGTCTCGCCTGCCTCTCCCCCTGTACCTGCTCGCCCTCGTCGTGTTCGCGATGGGCACCTCGGAGTTCATGCTCGCCGGCCTCGTGCCGGACATCGCCGCCTCCCTCGACGTCCCCGTTGCCTCGGCCGGGCTGCTGACCTCGGCGTTCGCCGTCGGGATGGTCGTCGGAGCGCCGCTCACCGCGGCCTGGGCCCGCCGCTGGCCGCCCCGGGCCACCCTGGTGGGGCTGGTGGCGGCGTTCGCCGTCGCGCACGTCGTCGGCGCGCTCACCACCAGCTACACCGTGCTGCTCGGCACCCGCGCGGCGGCCGCGCTCGCCAACGCCGGCTTCCTGGCGGTCGCCCTCTCCGTCGCGATCCGGCTCGTGCCGGCCGATCGGCAGGGCCGTGCGCTGGCCGTCCTGCTCGCCGGCACGACCGTCGCCACCGTCGCGGGTGTGCCGGGTGGCGCGGTCCTCGGTGCGCTGCTCGGCTGGCGGTCGACCTTCTGGGCCGTCGCGCTGCTGTGCGTCGTCGCTGCCGTCGGGCTGGCGGCAGGCCTCCCGACCGGCGCCGCCCCGAACGGGCCGCGGCCCGCCCTGCGCGCCGAGCTGGCCCAGCTCCGCCGGCCGCGTTTGCCGCTCGTCATGATGCTGGGTGCGCTGGTCAACGCCGCGACGTTCGCCACGTTCACCTACCTGGCACCGATCGTGACGGGCACCGCCGGGCTCGATGCGCTGTGGGTGCCCGTCGCGCTGGTGCTGTTCGGCGCCGGTTCCGCGCTCGGCGTCGCGGCGGCGGGCCGGCTCGCCGACGGGCACGCCGGCGCCGTCCTCGGGATCGGCGGCCCCACGCTGCTGGCGGGCTGGCTCGGCACCGCGCTGGTCGCGCACGTGCCGGCGGCGCTGCTCCCGCTCGTGTTCGTCCAGGGCGCGCTGTCGTTCGCCGTCGGGGCGACGCTGATCGCGCGCGTGCTGCGCGAGGCACACGACGCTCCGACGATGGGCGGCTCCTACGCCACGGCCGCGCTCAACGTCGGAGCGGCCGCCGGCCCGGCCGTCGCCGCCGCGGCACTCGGCGCGGGTGTCCTCGGCCCGGTCCTGGTCAGCGCCGGTCTCGTGACGCTGGCGTTCCTGGTCGACCTGACCCAGCGTGCCTGCTAGCCGTCTGACGTCGAGGCGGCCGTGCGGGGCCGGGAGAGCAGTTCGTCCGGACGGCCCGCGATCGGGACGAGCGCCAACGCCAGTACGGTGCCCAGCAGCATCGCGCCCACGACGTCCGACGGGTAGTGCGCTGCGAGCAGCACCCGGGTGGCGGCCACCACGGCCATGACGACGAGGCTGCCGACGACGAGCAGCCACCGCCACCAGCGCCGGTCCACCGACCCGAGCAGCAGCACCGTGACCGACACGCACGCGACGGTGATGCCCATCGTGTGTCCGGACGGGTAGCTGCCCGTCGTGGCGTGGACGAGTTCCACGGGCACCACCGGACGCGGCCGGCCGATCCCGTGCTTGAGCCCGTTCTCGACGACGAACTCGAGCAGCCAGCAGGCCACCAGGTACCCGGCAGCCCGGTAGCGGCGCAGCAGCAGTGCCGCCACGACGACCACGCCCGTGAGCACCCACACCGCGGTCTCGGAGCCGACGTCGGTGACCGCGCCCAGCAGCGTGACGAGCTCGGCGTGCGGCGCCACCTGCGCGTTCAGCGACTGCACGACCATCTCGTCGAACTGCGCGAGCGGGACCCACAGCGCCACGACGAGCCCGGTCAGCACTCCGGCGGCGCCGGCGAGCACGACCAGCAGGACCCGGTGCGCCGGGTACGCGGTGGCACGCGGTCCGGACGACCGCGTCTGCCGCACGGGGGTGTCCGTCACGGCGAGAAGGCTAGGGACTGCTCCCCCAGCGGACGGCCAGCCGAAAGCCAACGGACGGTAAGAACTGGGAGGCCGACGTCTCGGTTCAGGCGTGCTGGGCGAACACCAGCTCCGGATCCCATGCGGCCCGCACCCGCATCCACCGCACCGGGTCCGGTGGGGCCGGCCGCGCCGCCGTGCACGGCCGGGTCAGCAGCCGCAGGGTGCGGGCGGTGACGATGCCGAACCCCGCCGCACCCGCGTGCCCGGCGGCGATCGCCCAGATCAGCTCGGGCGCGGCCGTCCGGGACGCGGCGACCACATGCCCGTCGGCCGTGACCATCTCGACGGCGAGCAGGTCGGCACTCGGTCGCAGATCGTGCGCGGCGGCCGCCGCCTCCACGGCCGACGGTTCCGCCGAGATCTGCACGACCGCGATGCCCAGTGCGGGGTGGACGGTCACCGCGTCCAGCGCGCTGACGTCCACGGCGATCTGGCCCGCTCCGGCGGCGGGACGGCCCGGACCGAGCACCGCGATGCCGAGCCGTTCCCGCCGGGCGAGCCGCACCGTCGCAGCCACCTCGGCCGCCGTTCCGGCGTGGACGACGGCCACCGGCCCGCCGGGCCCTCCCGAGGACGTGCTGACGCGGTCCGCGATCGTGCAGAGCGCCGCCTCCGCGGCGGCGGTCAGCACCGCCGGCCCCACGCCGGGCCGCTCCGTGATCCCGTCCTCGCGCATCCGCCCTCCCCGTCGTGCCGGTGCTCACCACGCTAGGAGCGGCCCGTTTCGCCGCGGTTTCAGCGCGCTCTCCCCCGGCGGGCGGAGAAGCCCAGCCGGTCCCCAGCGCGGTTCTCGAGGCCCAGAACCACCGTGGTGTGCCGTTCGCGCGTCGAACCAGGCCGTGCTCGGCGGATCAGCGGGGGCGGCGCCAGAACGTGGCCAGCTGGGCTGCCGCACCGATCAGCCCGAGGCCGGCGGTGAGGGCGGTGCGCTGGCCGGCGGTGAGCCGGCCGTCGACGCCGAACGCCCGGTCCAGGCTGGCCCGGCCCGGGCCGAGTGCCGATACCGCCACCGCTGCGGTCGCGAGGTTGAGCACGTACTCGTAGCCCTCGGCCGTGATGAAGAACCCGTTGCGTGCGTGCACCGACCGGGCGGCGACGGCGAGCGTGCCCACGACCGCCGACGCCGCCAGCGGGGTGGCCGCGCCGGCGACCAGCGCGGCTCCCGAGCCGATCTCGACGACCGCGCTCGCCCTTGCCTGCAGCGCAGGCCGCCGGAACCCGATCGAGCCGAACCAACGCGCGGTGCCCTCCAGCGAGCGCCCGTGCTTCACCCCGTGCGCGATCATCGTGCCGCCGACGATGCTGCGCAGCACCAGTCGGCCAAGATCGCCTGCGTCCACTCGTCGCCTCCCTCTCGTCCTGGGCCGATCCTTGCACTGCGCGTTCGACGCGCGCCGGGGCCGGGCAGCCGGCAGACTCGGAGCTGTGGCGCGGAGCATGGTCGGGAAGCGGACCCGACAGGTGCTGGTGTTCGTGCACGTGGTGGTGTCGCTGGGCTGGATGGGCGCCGGAGCGGCCAACGTGGTGCTGGCGATGACCGCCGGCTACACCGGCAGTGCCGACGTCCGCCGCGTCTGCTACCTGATGATCGACCGGATCGACCAGTTCCTCGTCATCCCCGGCGCGTTCGCAGCGCTGGCCAGCGGCGTCCTGCTCTCCGTCGTGACGCCGTGGGGGCTGGCCCGGTACTGGTGGGTGCTGGTCAAGCTGGTGCTGACGGTCGCGGTGATCCTCTACAGCACCTTCGGGCTCGGCGTGTGGGTCATCGAGAGCATCGAGGCCACGGCTGCCGGCGCCCCGGAGAGCACGGTGGCGGGCCCGCTGGCCTACGGCGCGACGCTCAACCTCGTGGCGTTCCTGTTCATGACCTGGGCGTCGATCGCCAAGCCGTGGGGCACCACCCCGTGGACCCGCCGCACCCCCGCCGCGCGACGCACCCGGGCGGCCCCCAGCACCTCACCAGCCTAGGGGCGCACGTCAGCCGTACGCGGTGGCGAGCACACCCGCCAGCGCCTGAGTGATCTCCTCCCGCAGGCTGTCGTGCCTGGGGCCGAGGGCGTGCTCCGGCGCGGTGCGCTCGTCCCCGTAGTGCCACACCGGGCCCTGCAGGAGTCGCGGCGGTTCCCAGTCGTAGCGCGGGTGGACGTGGCCGTGCAGGTGCTCCCACGAGTTGCCCAGCACCTCGTAGTTCAGTCGACGAAGTCCCCTGTCGCGCTTGCCGCACGCCAGTTGCACGGCCTCGCCGAGCAACGAGAGGTCGAGGAGGAACTGGGCCCGCTCGGTGCGCGGCAGGTCGGTCAGGTGGTTCGCGCGTCCGGCGTACAGCAGCAGGCAGTATCCGGGGAGGTGCTGGGTGTCGCCGATGACGGCCCAGCCGGTTCTCGTCCGGGCCAGGACGGTCGGGTTCTCGCCCCGCTCGGCGGCTGCCACCCGATCCCTCGTCCAGTGCTCCATCACCCACGGATACCAGGCCTGCGACGCACGGCCATGTCCCGGAGACGCTGCGCCATGGGCATCGCGGCGACGGCCGGATTGACTGCTCCCATGCGCTCGGCAACCCTCGTCATCGTCTGGATCGTCCGCATCGCCGGGATCGTGCAGATCCTGCTCGGCCTGTCGATCTGGATCGGCATCGGCTCGAACCTCTACTCGATCCACATCGGCAACGGCCTGCTCATCGTCATCGGCCTGTGGCTACTGGCGTTGCTCGCGCTCGTCGCACGGGGCCGGGCCGGCCTGGCCGGGTTCGCGCTCGTCTGGGGGCTGGCGCTCCCGGCGTTCGGCATGGTGCAGGCCGACATCCTGGTGGGGTCGTTCCACTGGCTGGTTCGCGTCCTCCACCTGCTGATGGGCCTGATCGCCCTCGCGACGGCGGACGCGCTCGCGAAGCACGTCCTCACGCGGGCCGGGGCCGGGACGGTTTCGCGCAGGTGAGTCGCGGGGTTCAGGCCGGGTTCGGTGCCGTCGCGCCCGTCCACATGCTGGCCACGGCACGCAGGTAACCGCGCACCGCGTCGGGATCGTCGGCGTCGACCGTGCCGGCGGTGAACACCAGCGACAGCACCACCCGCGTGAGCACGTCGACCAGCACGTCGACGTCGACGGCGGGCATCTCCCCTGCCGCGATCGCCTCGGTGAGCACGGGCCCGACGTGCGCCTTCGCCATCGCGATGACGACGTCGGCGCGCGTGGTGAACCACGGCAGCACGATCTCGGGCGAGTCGCGCAGCGCAGCCTGCAGCAGCTCGTGGCGACGGGCGTGGTCGACGATCGTGACCAGCACGTCGACGACGTCGTCGGTGGTCCAGCGAGCGCCGGCGATGCTGGCACGCACCACCTCGAAGAACCGTTCCGTCTCACGGCGCAGCAGCGCGGCCTTGATCTCGTCGATCGAGCCGCCGTGCTTGTAGAGGGTGGGCCGGGAGAGGCCGGCGATCCGCGCGATGGACGTGATCAGGCGGGAGTCGGCGAACCCGCCCGCGGCCATGCAGGCCGCGGCGGCGTCGAGGATCCGGTCGCGGATCTGCGCTCCAGCATCAGAGACGCCCACTGTCCGTCCTCCGATCGCGGTCTTCCGGTTGCGACTTCCGTACCGTGGACTTACGGTAACACCTGGAAGTGTAAATCAGGATGTCTCGTCGAGGAGGCAACGATGGCACCGTCGACCCAGCGCACCGCGCAGCCGGCCGTGTACGCGGTCCCGGACCTGCCGGATCTCGCCGACCTGTCCAAGGACGAGTACCGGCAGCTGCTGCAGACCCTGTCCGAGGGCTCGGTGAACCGGCACTTCGACCCGTACGTCGACATCGACTGGGACTCCCCCGACTTCCGCATCGACCCCACCGACCCGCGGTGGGTGCTCTCGCCCACCCACGACCCGCTGGGCGCGCACCCCTGGTACCAGGCGCAGCCGCTGGAGAAGAAGGTCGCGATCGGGCTCTGGCGCCAGGCCAACGGCGCCAAGGTCGGCCTCGAGTTCGAGAGCGTGCTCATCCGCGGCATGCAGCAGTACGTCATGACGCTGCCGAACGGCTCCCCGGAGTTCCGGTACTGCATGCACGAGATGACCGAGGAGTGCAACCACATCCAGATGTTCCAGGAGCTGGTGAACCGCACCGGCGCGGACGTCCCGGGGATGCGGCGCATCCACAAGCTCACCGCCCCGCTGTGGGGGCTCGCCGCGGTCGTGCCGCAGCTGTTCTTCATCGGTGTGCTCGCCGGTGAAGAGCCGATCGACCACCACCAGAAGAACGTGGTGCGCGACGGCGAGGACATGCCGCCCGTGCTGCGCCGCATCATGGAGATCCACATCGCCGAGGAGGCGCGGCACATCTCCTTCGCCCACCAGTTCCTGCGGGAGCACGTGCGCGAGCAGTCGGCCTTCGGCAAGCTGGTGACCTCGATCGCCTACCCGCTGATCATGCGGATGCTGTGCGGCGCCATCGTGACGCCGCCGCCGGTGATGGCCAAGAAGTTCGGCATCCCCGCGCACGTCATGAAGGAGGCGTTCTTCGCGAGCCCGCGCTCGCAGGAGATCCTCGCCGACTACTTCGGCGACGTGCGGATGCTCGCCGAGGAGCTGGGGCTGCGCAACCCGATCTCCAACGTGCTGTGGAAGCTCTGCGGCATCGACGGGCGCCCGTCCCGGTACCGCGGCGAGGAGCACCGCAAGGCCCGCACGGCCGCCTGACCAGGACCACACCCGTGCCCCACGTCATCACGCAGTCGTGCTGCAGCGACGGGTCGTGCGTGTTCGCCTGCCCGGTGAACTGCATCCACCCGACGCCCGACGAGCCCGACTTCGCGACCTCGGAGATGCTCTACATCGACCCGGCGACCTGCGTCGACTGCGGAGCGTGCATCACCGCGTGCCCGGTCGGGGCGATCGTGCCGCACACCCGGCTGCCCGTCGACCAGCTGGACTTCCTCGACGTCAACGCCGAGTTCTACCGGACCGAACGGCCGCGGCCGCTGCTCGCACCGCGCACCCCGCCGCTGGAGCTCGGGCCGCGCGTGGGGCCGTTGCGCGTCGCAGTCGTCGGCTCAGGGCCGGCGGCCATGTACGCCGCCGACGAGCTGCTCACCGTGCCCGGCGCGCAGGTCGACGTGTACGAGCGGCTCGACCGCCCGTACGGCCTGGCCCGCTGGGGAGTCGCGCCCGACCACGAGCGCACCCGCGCGGTGGCCGCACTGTTCGACGTGATCACCCGGGAGCGCGGGCTGACCCTGCACCTGGGCGTCGAGATCGGCCGCGACCTCTCCCACGACCAGCTGCTCGCCGACCACGACGCGGTGCTCTACGCCGTCGGCGCCGCCTCCGACCGCCGCCTCGACGTGCCCGGCATGGGGCTGCCCGGCACGGGCACCGCCACCGAGTTCGTGGCCTGGTACAACGGCCACCCCGAGCGCGCCGGCCGCAGCTACGACCTGTCCCACCCGCGGGTGGTGATCGTCGGCAACGGCAACGTCGCCCTCGACGTCGCGCGCATCCTCACCGCTGATCCGGACCGGCTCGCTCGCACCGACATCTCCCCCACCGCGCTCGCGGCGCTCCGTGCGAGTGCCGTCGAGGAGGTCGTGGTCGTCGGCCGGCGCGGGCCGCAGTTCTCCGCGTTCACCCTGCCCGAGCTGATCGGGCTGGTGGCCGAACGCGCGGTGAGCGTGCCCGAGTCCGATCTGGTGGACACCGCCACGGACCCCACTGCCGCGCAGAAGCTGCGCATCCTCGCCGAGCACGCCGGAGCGCCCGGCGACGGACGGCGCGTCGTGTTCCGCTACGGGCTCACCCCGCACGCCGTGACGGGTGCCGGCCGGGCCACGGGCATGGAGTTCCGCCGCACCGGCACCGACGAGGTCGAGGTGCTCGACGCCGGCCTCGTCCTCACCTCCATCGGCTACCACGGCCGCCCGGTGCCCGACCTGCCGTTCGACGACGCGGCCGGTGTGGTGCCCAACAAGGGTGGGCGGGTCGTCGACCCCGCGACCGGCGCGATCGTGCCGCGCACCTACGTCGCCGGCTGGATCAAGCGCGGGCCGACCGGGTTCATCGGCACCAACAAGTCCTGCTCGCTGGAGACGGTTCGGGCGCTGGTGGCCGACCACACCGGGGTGCCGGCGCGGCTGGGGTGAGCACGGGCCGGGCCGGCTGCGGTGGCGGTGATCAAGGGCAAACTGTCGCAGTTCACGATCGATTCGCGACGGTTTGCCCTTGATCGACGAAACCCCGACCCCGGCCTCAGCTCACGGGGAGCGGCTCCGCCGGGCACGAGGCGAGCACCTGATCCATGGCGTACCGCTCGGCCGCCGTGACCCACAGGTGGTAGCGCTGCTTCACCGCGATCTGACGGGCCACGTACGCGCAGCGGGCGGACTTGTTCGGCGGCAGCCAGCTCGCCGCGTCGGAGTCGCCCTTGCTCTGGTTGGTGGGACCGTCGGTGGCGACGAGGTTGAGCGGGTCGTTGGCGAGCGACGTCCGTTGCAGCGGGTCGAGCTGCTGCGCGCCCTTCTGCCATGCGTCGCTCAGCGCGACGACGTGGTCGATCTGCACGTCGGCCGAGTTGGGACCACGTTCGAAGGTGATCGTCCGGCCGGTGTAGCGGTCGTACAGGATGCCCGAGCGGACGACGCAGTCGTGGGTGCCGCGTACGGCCACGACGCCCACCAGGTCGCGGCGCAGGATGTCGTTGCGCTGGTCGCAGCCGTTGTGGTCGATGTCGGTCCAGGCGGCGCCGAACTGGGTGCGTTCGTAGCCGGTCTTCGGTGCGCGACCCTTCACCGGCAGCTGGGCGAGCGCCTCGCGCGCCAGACGAGCCGGCTGCGCGGGCGGAGGCGTCGGGGTCGGAGCTGGGGTCGGGGTGGCCGTCGCCCTGAGCCGCGGGTGCACGACGGCAGCGGCCGGTGCCACCAGCGCGGCCGCCGCGTCGGTCCCGGCAGCAGCCGACGGCGGGACGGGCGCGCCGAGGCCGGCGAGCAGCAACGCGGCCGCGGCTCCCGTACCGATCGCGATCCGCCGCAGCACTTGCATTCGTCACACTCCGTGCGCCTGGATGGCCTCTTCCACTGCGCAGCGTGTCGACCGGAACGAGCAGTGCGGCGCGGACACGCGGACTCGATCGGGTGTTCCGGCGGGCGCTCCCCCAGGTGCGCCGAGCGGTCCCCGATCCATGGTGCGTTGCGGCCGTCCGTGATCGGAAGACCACCGACCGTATCGGACGCGCCGGAGGCAGGGGCGCTACGCCGGCCGGGACCCGCACGTCCGGCGGTTGTGGTCGAATGGCTCCGTGGGGGACGCGCACACGCAGACCGGCCCGGAGCAGCTCCCGGCCCCGGAGGCGCTGCTGGCCGCTCCGGGCTACGTGGCGCGCCGGCTGCACGCCGCGTACACCGCGGCGTGGGTGCGCCACGTCGACCCGGTGCTCACCGGGCCGCAGTTCGCGGTGTTGACCGCCGTCGACGTCTACCCCGGCGTCGAGCAGGGCTCGTTGGCCCGCGCCGTCGCGCTGGACCGCTCGACGATGGCGAGCATCGTGCGCCGGCTGGAGGAACGCGGCCTGATCACCCGCGAGGTCCCGCCGGAGGACGGGCGCAAGCGCCTGCTGCGGCTCACCGACGACGGCACGGCGACGTTGCGCTCCGCGTACCGGCGCGCGCGCGAACTCGACGTGCTGCTCATGAAGGGCATCGACGGCGACGCCCAGCACGAGCTCCTCACCCGGCTGAACACCATCGCCGAGCACTGGGAAGGCCTCGTCGAAGACTGAGCGTCCCCCCGTTTCTGACGCGTTACAGATCCCGCTACCACTTGCGCTCCAGAGATAGTCAGTGTTCGGATTATCTCGACGGGCGGATCGGACGCGGGAGGACAGCGTGGCCAGCCAGACGTTCACGATCACCATCGCCGGCGGCGGGCTCGGCGGTCTCACCACCGCGCTCGCGCTGCGTCGGCGGGGGCTCCGCACCGTCGTGCTGGAGGCGGCCGACCAGCTCGGCGAGGTCGGCGCCGGCATCCAGACCGCACCCAACGCCAGCCGGATCCTGTTCGGACTGGGCCTGCGCAGGCAGATGGCGGCCATCGCCACGGTGCCCACCGACCAGGTCCGCCGCCGATGGTCCGACGGCAGCATCATCGCGTCGCTGCCGCTGGGCGAGCGGGTGGTCCGCGAGTACGGGGCGCCGTACTGGCACTACCACCGCGCCGACCTGCACCGCATGCTGCTCGACGCGTGCCTCGACCCGGACGGGCCGGGCCCCGTCACCGAGGTGCACACGGCGTCCGGCGTCGTCGACGTCGACCGGACCGACCCCGAGCACCCCGTCGCCGTCACCGCCGACGGGCGGCGCTTCGCCGGCGACGTGCTCGTCGGCGCCGACGGCATCCGCTCCCGGGTGCGCGACGCCTGCGGCTTCGCCGACACCCTCGTCTTCTCCGGGGAGATGTGCTACCGCGCACTCATCCCCGGCGACAAGATCGCCGCCGACCCCGCGACCCGGTTCCTCGGCGACCGCTTCCACTCCACGATCTGGTACGGCCCCGACCGCCACCTCGTGCACTACTTCGTGCGCAGCGGTGAGTTCCTTAACGTGGTGGCGGTGGTGCCCAACACCCTCGACACCACCGACGCCTGGACGCTGCCCGCCACCGCCGACGAGCTCGTCGACGCCTTCCCCGGCTGGGACGACCGGGTGGCCTCGATGCTGATCAAGGCCGAGGGTGATGCGTCGAAGTGGGCGCTGTTCCGCCGCCGCCGCGACCCGGTATGGGTGGACGGGCGGGTCGCGCTGCTCGGCGACGCCTGCCACGCGATGCTGCCCTACCAGGCGCAAGGAGCGTCCCAGGCCATGGAGGATGCCGCGGTGCTGGCCGAGGAGCTGGGCGCGGTGACGCGGGACGGGATCGACGGGGCGCTGATCCGCTACGTCTCCCGCCGGGCCACGCACGCCGGCATGGTGCAGGACGCGTCCCTGCAGAACATGCGCTTCTACCACCTGCCGGACGGCCCCGAGCAGCGCGAGCGCGACGCGCACCTGCAGGACTTCCGCGGCGAGTCCGACGTGTCCTACGACTGGCTCTGGGGCGGCACGCCGTTGAACGATCCGGACCTCGAGTCCCACTCCTATCCGTTCGCACGTTGACCCGCACAGGAGCACCCATGCGTACTGGCGACCAGATCGTCCAGGACCTCCCGTGGAAGTGGGGCGTCCAGGGCCGCATCTTCGTCATCGGCGGTCTCGGCTACATGTTCGATGCCTGGGACGTCGCCCTCAACGGCTTCCTCACTCCCCTGCTGGGCACCGAGTTCGGGCTGTCCACCGGCCAGAAGGGCCTGGTGGCCACCGCCAACCTCGTCGGCATGGCGGTCGGGGCGATCGCGTGGGGCACGATCGCGGACCGGATGGGCCGCAAGAAGGCCTTCTCGATCACCCTGGCGATCTTCGCGATCTTCTCCGTGCTGGGCGCGCTCTCGCCGAGCTGGGAGGTGTTCCTGGTGCTGCGGTTCCTGGCCGGCATCGGCCTGGGCGGCTGCATCCCGGTGGACTACGCGATCGTCAGCGAGTTCTCCCCCCGCAAGCAGCGCGGTCGCGTCCTCGCCGCGATGGACGGCTGGTGGCCGATCGGCGCCACCCTGGCCGGCGTGACGGCGACGTTCCTCGTGCCCGTCACCGGGAACTGGCGGTGGATGCTCGCGCTGATGGTGTTGCCGGCGCTGCTGCTGTTCTGGGTGCGCCGCGGCGTGCCCGAGTCGCCGCTCTACCTGGCGCGCACCGGTCGCGAGGCCGAGGCCCGCGTCGTCATCGACGACCTGGTGGCGCGCACCGGAGCTGCGCCGGAGCCGTACGCGATCCCGGCGCCGCCGGCGGCCGGACCGCGGGTCCGTGGGATCACCGTCGCGCTCGACCAGCTCCGGCGGGTGTGGGCGTTCAACCCCGTCATCACCGGGGTGGCGTGGTCGCTGTTCGTGTCGGTCATGGTCGTCTACTACGCCGCGCTGTCGTGGATGCCGTCGATCCTGCGGGCGCAGGGCATGGGCGAGGTGGCCGCCTTCGCCTCGACGACCGTCATGAACGCGGTCGGCATCCTCGGCGTCCTCACGTCGGTGCTGCTCGTCGAGGTGGTCGGCCGCAAGTGGATCATCGGGGTGGCGGGACCGCTCGCCGCGCTGTCGCTCGTGGTGTTCTCGCTGGTCATCGGGTCGCCCCCGGCTGCCATCACGCTGATCGCGGTGTTCGGGTTCTTCGCGCTCGTCGTGATCCCGGTGATGTACGCCTACGTTTCCGAGCTCTACCCCACCGAGCTGCGGGCGAGCGGCTTCGGGTGGGCGTCGTCGATGAGCCGGGCCGTCACCGGGTTCGTGCCGCTGATCTTCGGCACGGTGCTCTGGCCGCTCCTCGGCCTGCCGCTCACCTTCATCCTGATGACGGTGATCGTGCTCGGCGCCGTCGCGTACATGGCGGTGGCGGCGCCGGAGACCCGTGGGCGCGAGCTGGACCGGATCGTCGAGCCGGTGGACCCTGCTGCGGTGGAGCCCGTCCGCTCGTGAAGCCCGCCGCGTTCGACTACCACCGCGCCCGCTCCCGGGCGGGCGCGGTGGCGCTCCTCGCCGAGCTCGCCGACGAGGAACCCAAGATCATCGCCGGCGGGCAGAGCCTCGTCGCGATGATGAACTTCCGGCTCGCCCGCCCCGGCCACCTCGTCGACATCACGGGCATCGACGACCTCGCCGGCATCGCGCACGACGGCGCCGGACTGCGTCTCGGCGCGCTCACCACGCACCGGACCGTCGAGAAGGCGGGGCTGGGCGTGCTGTCGGACGCGATGCGCTGGGTGGGGCACCTGCCCATCCGCACCCGCGGCACCGTCGGCGGCAGCATCGCGCACGCCGACGCCACCGCCGAGTGGTGCCTGCTCGCCACCCTGCTCGACGCGCGCGTCCGCGTCCTCGGCCCGTCGGGCACGCGCGAGATCGCCGCCGGCGAGTTCTTCCTCGGCCCCTTCTGGACCGCGCTGGAGCCGGACGAGCTGATCGTCGAGATCGCGTTCCCGTGGCCGCTCCCCCGCGCCGCGCTCACCGAGTACGCCGACCGGCGCGGCGACTTCGCTCTCGTCGCCGCCGCCGTCGACGTCGACCGCGGGCGGACGGTGCTCGGCGGCGTCGCCCCCGTCCCGCTGCTGGTGGAGAGCGTGGACGCCGACGAGATCGCGGCCGGCCTGGACCTGCGCGACGAGCCCGGGATCAGCGCCCACTACCGCCGCGGCCTGGCCCGGACCATGGTGCAGCGCGCGGTGGCCCAGGCGACGTCACACACCGCTGGGCCCGTTCACACACGTCCGGACGTGTGTGAAGGGGCCCAACCGTGTGTGACGTCGATCGGGGAGGGGTCGTGAGCGGGCCGCACCTGCGCCGGGACGGCGCCTGGGTCGGGGCGTCCGTGCCCCGCCGCGAGGATCCACGCCTGCTCACGGGGCGCGGCCGGTTCGTCGACGACATCCGGCTCCCCGGGATGCTGCACGCGGCGTTCGTGCGCAGCACGGAGGCGCACGCGCGGATCCTCTCCGTCGACCTCGACGGGGTGCGCACGACACCGGGCGTCGTCGCCGCGTACGCCGCCGCCGACCTGGACCTGCACGACATCGTCGCGTTGCTGGACCGCCCTGCCCACGAGTTCGTGCCCACCGCGATGCCGGTGCTGGCGCGGGACAAGGTGCGGTTCGTCGGCGAGCCGGTCGCGATCGTCGTCGCCCGCGACCCCTACGCCGCCGAGGACGGGCTGGAGGCCGCGGCCGTCGAGTACGCGCCGCTGCCGCCGGTGGTCAGCGACACCGCGGCGCTCGCCGACGGCGCCGCGCTCGTCCACGAGGAAGCGCCGCGCAACACGCTCGTCGACGTGTCGCTCTTCGCCACGGAGGGCATCGACGCGGTGTTCGACGCGGCACACACGGTCGTCGAGGTGCGCACCCGCACCGGCCGGCAGAACGCGCTCCCGCTGGAGACGCGCGGCGCGGTGGCCGAGTGGGACGACCGCGACGAGCAGCTGCGCGTGCACACCTGCACGCAGGTGCCGCACCAGGTGCGCACGGTGCTGGCGCGGAGCGTCGGCCTGCTGGAGAAGCAGGTCCGGGTGATCGTGCCGGACATGGGCGGCGGCTTCGGCCAGAAGTGCGTGGTGGGGCGTGAGGAGATCGCCGCGGCGGCCGTGGCCCTGCGCCTGCGCACCCCGGTGAAGTGGATCGAGGACCGCCACGACGCGCTCACCGCGTCGTTCCTGGCCCGCGAGCAGCACTACACCGTCCGTGCCGCCTTCGACGCCGGCGGCACGATCCAGGCCCTGGACGCCGACGTCGTCTGCGACATGGGCGCCTACTCCTGCTACCCGTTCACGGCGGGGATCGAGCCGCTGATGGCGTCGGCGGAGATGCCGGGCGTCTACCGCGTCCCTTCCTACCGCGTGCGCGGCCGCGCGGTCACGACGAACAAGGCACCGACCGCCCCGTACCGCGGGGTGAGCCGGCCGCAGTACGTGATGGTGATGGAACGGGTCATGGAGAAGGCCGCCCGCGCGCTCGGCATGGACGCCGTCGAGCTGCGGCGCCGCAACGTGATCACCGACTTCCCGTACCGCGGCGTCAACGGCATCACCTACGACCCCGGCTCCTACCGCGAATCGCTCGACTTGTGCGAGCAGGTCCTCCGCGACGAGGGTTGGTTCGACCGCCGGGACGCCGACGCGACCGTCGGGATCGGGTTCGCCTGCTTCTCCGAGCGCACCGGCTACGGCTCCGGCGCGTTCGCGCAGCGCAAGATGGCCGTGGTGCCCGGCTTCGACGTGTCGGAGATCCGCATGGACCTCGACGGCACCGTCTCCGTCACCAGCGGCACCCTCTCCCACGGTCAGGGCCACGAGACGACGATGGCGCAGCTCGTGGCCGACCGGCTCGGCATCGGCTACGACCAGGTCAAGGTCGTGCAGGGCGACACCGACCGGATCCTCTACGGCTGGGGCTCGTTCGCGTCGCGGTCGATCACGATCGGCGGCAGCGCGGTGGCGGCGTCGGCGGAGCAGCTCGGCACGCAGCTGCGGGAGATCGCGGCGCACCTGCTGGAGGTCGACGTCGAATCGACGGAGCTGGACGGCGGCGGCGTGCGCGCCGGCGACCGGCGGCTCTCGTTCGCCGAGATCGCCGACGTCGCCTACCTGAAGGCGCACCTGCTGCCGAAGGGCGTAGGCCCCGGCCTGACGGCCACGGCGAGCTTCGACGTCGGCGGCGACGGCACGTTCTCCAACGCCACGCACGGCGTCGTCGTCGAGCTCGACCCGGGCACCGGCGGCGTGCAGATCCTGCGCTACGTCTGCGTCGAGGACTGCGGGGTGGCGATCAACCCGAAGATCGTCGAGGGGCAGGCTCGCGGCGGCATCGCGCAGGGCATCGCGGGAGCGCTGTTCGAGGAGGTCCGCTACGACGACGCCGGGCAGCCGCTCGCGCCCAGCTTCATGGAGTACAAGGTGCCCACGGCCGCGGAGATCCCGGACGTGCGCATCGAGCACCTGGAGACCCCGTGCGCGTTCACCGCGAACGGTGCGAAGGGGGCCGGCGAGGGCGGCACGATCGGTGCCCCCGCGGCCGTCCTGAACGCGGTGAACGATGCGCTGCGGACCACCGGCGTCGAGCTGGACGACACCCCGATCCCGCGTGAGGCCATCTACCGGGCCCTCGAATCAGCCCTGGAGGCGCGATGATCCAGCTCATCGAGCTGCGCGTGAACGGCGTGCGCCACGACCTCGTGATCGAACCCCGCCGCACACTCGTCGACGTGCTGCGCCACGACCTCGGCCTCACCGGCACGCACGTCGGCTGCGAGCACGGCATCTGCGGAGCCTGCACCGTCCTCGTCGACGGGCAGCCTGCCCGCGCGTGCCTGGTGTTCGCCGTGCAGTGCGAGCACGCCGAGATCCGCACCGTCGAGTCCCTGGCCGAGGCCGACGGAACGCTCAACGACCTGCAGCAGTGCTTCGTCGAGCACCACGGCCTGCAGTGCGGGTTCTGCACGCCGGGGATGCTCATGCTCGCCGAGGGCTACCTCGCCGAGGAACCGGACGCGACGAAGGAGGAGATCCGCGAGGTGGTGGCGGCGAACCTGTGCCGGTGCACCGGCTACCAGACCATCGTCGAGGCGATCGACGACTGCGCGACCAGGCGGCGGGCCGCGCTCCAGGACCTCCTCGACGGGAGCACGCCATGACCCTCCACGGAGACGCCACCGACGCGACGTACGAGCGGGCCGGCTTCGGCGCCGCCGTGCGGCGCGGGGAGCGGCCGGCCATCGTGGTCGTCGACCTCACCAACGGCTTCACCGACCCCCACTGCCCGACCGGCGCCGACCTGTCCGGCCCGATCGCCGCCACGTCGCGGCTGGTCGACGCCGCCCGACCGACCGGAGTGCCGGTCATCTGGACGACGATCGCCTACTCGCCGGCCGAGCTGCACACCGTGGTCTGGCTGGACAAGGCGCCCGGGCTCCGCGCGCTGGTGGCGGGCTCGCCGGCCGTCGAGATCGACGAGCGGCTCCCGGTCGCGAGCACCGATCACGTGATCACGAAGAAGGGCGCGTCGGCGTTCTTCGACACCGGGCTCGCGGCGATGCTCGCCGCGGCGGGCGCGGACACCGTCATCGTCTGCGGCGCCACGACCAGCGGATGCGTCCGCGCGACGGTCGTCGACGCCGTGCAGAGCGGCTACCCGGTGCTGGTGCCGCGCGAGTGCGTCGGCGACCGCGCCGAAGGCCCGGCGGCGGCCGCGCTGTTCGACATCGAGGCCAAGTACGGCGACGTCATCACCCTCGACGACGCGCTGGCGTACGTGGCGGGTGCCAAGTGACGCGGACGGTCCGGCAGGACGCACTGGCCGATCTCGCCGACGTGCCGGCCTCCTCGCGCTGGGTGCGCAGCGGTGACCTGCGCCTGCACGTGCTCGACTACGGCGGCGACGGGGTGCCGCTGGTGGTGCTGCCGGGGATCACGAGCCCGGCGATCACCATGGACTTCGTCGCGCGCGAGCTGCGCGACCTCGTCCGGCCGGTCGTCGTCGACGTGCGCGGGCGCGGACTGTCCGACTCCGGCCCGTCGTACACCCTCGACGACTACGCCGACGACGCGCTCGCCGTGCTCGACGACCTCCCCGACCCGTTGCTGCTGGGGCACTCGATGGGCGCCCGCATCGCGGCGGCCACGGCGACCCGGCGGCGCCTGCGCGGCACCGTCCTCGTCGATCCGCCGATGAGCGGGCCGGGCCGCGGGCCCTACCCGACGCCGCTGCGCGCGTTCCTCGACCAGCTGGCGCAGGCGCAGCGCGGCACGGACGCCGACGAGGTCGCGCAGGCGTGGCCGCGCTGGCCGCAGCGCGAGCAGGAGCTGCGGGCGCGCTGGCTCTCCAGCTGCGACGCCGACGCCATCACGGCCACCCACGAGGGTTTCGAGAGCGAGGACTTCTTCGCCACCTGGCCGGCCGTTCCCGCGCCCACGACCCTCCTCTACGGAGCCGACTCCCCCGTCGTCACGACGGACGGCGCGGAGGAAGCGGCGAAGGCCAACCCGGCCGCCACGCTGGTGGCGATCCCGGACGCCGGGCACATGGTGTTCTGGGACAACCCCCCGGCGGCTCTGCAGCTCCTCCGGGGCGCACTGCACGACCTGGTGTAGCCCCAGCCGACGTCACACAGCGCGCGGCCGCCTCACACACCGCCCAACCTGTGTGACGTGGCCGTGCGGTGTGTGACGTCGTTCAGCAGTTCGTCCACCTCGGCCCGGGTCGGGGCCGTGGCCGGGCCGTGCCGCGTCACCGCGACGGCCGCGGCGACGTTGGCGCGGCGGGCCGCGTCCAGCACGTCCGCGCCGCGGAGCAGCTCGGCGCCGAGGACTCCGCAGTGCGCGTCGCCCGCACCGTTGGTGTCGACCGCTGTGACCGCCATCCCGGCCACCGGGGTGACCTCGTCGTTCCGCGCCACCACGCAGCCCGCCGCGCCCCTGCGCACGACCGCGACCGGCACCTGCCGGGCCAAGGAGCGGGCGGCATCGGCAGTGTCGGCGATGCCGGTGAGCAGCGCGGCCTCGCGCGCGTTGCAGCTCAGCACCGCCGTCCTGGCGAGGGTCCGTGCCCAGATGCCGGCGTCGATGTCGGCGACGAGCGGGCCGGGATCCACCAGCAGCGTCCCGCCCCGGACGGCCAGCACCTGCTCGGCCTTGTCCGGGACGAGCAGGCTGTACCCGCTCACGTAGCCCAGGTCGTCCGCGGCGAGGTCGCGCAGGGGCGCCGCCACCGCGGTCTCCGCCCCCGTCCCCGTGACGAACGTGCGCTCGCCGGTGCCGTCGACCAGCACCACGCAGACGCCGGTGTCGGCGTCGGGCGTCGGCGCGGCCGCGACGGCGACGCCTTCGGCGGCGAGCGCCGCACGCACCAGGTCACCGCGCCGCCCGACGCCGTGCCCACCGGCGTAGACGACCTGCGCGCCGGCCCGGGCGGCCGCTGCCATGACGTTGAACCCGCCGCCGACGTACTCGTGCGTCGACGAGGCGAGCACGTCACCGCCGGCCGGTGGCAGCGCGGGCACCCGCAACACCAGGTCGACGACGACCTGCCCGGTGTGCACGAACCGGCCCTGCTGTGCCCGTGATCCGCTCGCACGCTCGCTCACCGCAGCGGAACCCCCGGCACCGGGCGCGCGCCGCCGAGCAGCGCGTACCCGCCGGCCGCGACGACGAACGTGATCACCCAGGCCAGCCCGTTCTCGCCGGGCCAGGTGTGCGCCAGCGGGCCGACGAACCACGGCGCTGCGGACGGGCCGAGCGTGGTGAACAGGTACCCGGCGACGATCGCCAGCGCCCACGCGCCGAACGCCCGCCACGCAACGCCGCCGCGGTACCAGTACGCGCTGGTCCGGCCCGTGTCCATCAGGGCGGCCGGGTCGAAGCGGTGGCGGCGCACGAGATCGACGGCGAACACCCCGACCCACGCCGTGATCGGCACCGCGAGTGCGCTGATGAACGCGATGAACGGGCCGTAGAACCCGTCGGCGACCAGGATGAAGTAGATCGCGCCGACGAAGGTCACGACCACGTCGACGACCACCGCGTACACCCGCCGGATGCGGATGCCCAGGGTCAGCGTGGTGAGCCCGGCCGAGTAGACGGAGAGGTGGTTGGACAGCAGCAGCCCACCGAACGCCGCGATCAGGTAGGGCACCGCCATCCAGGTCGGCAGCATCGCGCGGATGGCCGCGACCGGGTCGCCCGCGTCGGCCAGCGCCGGGTCGCCCGCCGCGAGCAGGCTGCCCAGCGAGATCAGCAGCACCAGCGGGACGCCCGCGCCGGCGGCCGCCGAGGTCACGAGCGCGCCGGCCCGCACGGCGGGCGACTGGTAGCGGCTCATGTCGGCGGACGCGTTGGCCCACCCGATGCCCGTCCCGGCGGCGATGACGCCGATGCCGGCGATCACCACACCGACCGGTGCCGGCATCGCCGCCCCCACCGCGGTCCAGTCGACCGTCGCCACGAGGAACCCGCCGACCACGATGTTGAGCGCTCCGAACCCCCACGTCGCCCACCGCTGCACGGCGACGAGCACCGCGTGCCCCAGCCCGGCGACCAGTACCGTGAGCAGCTCGAACACCGCGATCGCGACGATCGTGAGCACCGGGTGCTGCTTGGCCTCCGGGCCCGTCCCGAGCAGGATGGTGGCCAGCGCCAGCAGCGTGAACGCCGCGGTCGTCGTGTTCACCGTCTCCCAGCCCAGCCGGGAGAGCAGCGACACGACCGTCGGGCCGATGTTGCCGCGGACGCCGAACGTGGCTCGCGACAGCGTGAGCCCCGGCGCCCCGCCGCGACGACCGGCGATCGAGATCGCGCCGACGATCGCGAACGAACCGACCGAGCCGACAGCGGCCGCGACGACGGCCTGCCACACCGTCATGCCCATCGCGACCAGCGTCGCGCCGAGCGGGAGGCCGAGGATGGAGATGTTGGCGGCGAACCAGACCCAGAACAGCTGGCCGGGGCGCCCACCGCGCTCGGCGACGGGCACCGGCTCGATCCCGCGCGTCTCGAGAGCGGACTCCCGGGCCGGGCCGGATGTGACGGTCGTTCCGGTGGCCATGGCGGCCTCCTTCGACGATGTGGATCAGCGAGGCACGTGCTGGGTGCGGAGCGCGAGCAGCCCGTCGACGATCGGGTCGAGGTCGAGCTGGTTCACCTGCCGGACCTGCGCGAGCAGGTCGCCCGGCAGCCCCGCGGCGCCGTGGTGGGCGCCCAGCACCGCGCCGCAGATCGCGGCCACGGTGTCGGTGTCGCCGCCCAGCGAGGCGGCGGTGGTCAGTGCGGTCCGCACGTCCGAGCCGAACACGTCGACCAGCGCGAACGCGGCGACGACCGACTCGTTGGCGGCGACGGAGGTGCCGACGACCTCGGCCAGCGCGGAGGCGACGGCGTCCGGGCCCAGCTCGCGGACCCAGCCGCGCACCCAGCGCAGCCGGGCGGCGATCTCACCGCCCGCGACCCAGTGCCCGCGCCGCGCGCCGGCCGCGGCGGCCTCCTCGGCGGCGTCGACGGCCGCGGGCAGGCCGGCACCACCGACGCCGGCGGAGACGGCCGCTGCGACCGCCGCCGCCGCGGCGATGCCGAGGCTCGTGTTGTGCGTGACGACGCAGGAGTCGACGACGGCATCCAGCAGCGCGGCACCGTCGACGTCGCCGTCGACCGCGATGCCGATGGGGGCCACCCGCATCGCGGCCCCGTTCGTGGTGCCGTCGCGGCCGGTCTCGGTGATCGGCTCGCCCGCGGCCAGCCGCTCCAGTGCTCTCCGCGTGGACGGCCCGAGCAGGTCGAGCGATCCGCGGCGGATCACGTCCTGCTCCCAGACCTGCAGCCCCGTGGCGAACGCGCGCGGGTCCAGCCGGCCGTCCCCTGCGACGAGCTGCCGGGCCAGCAGCAGCGCCTGCTCGGTGTCGTCGGTGATCGTGCCGGCCGGCAGGTTCGGCGCGATCGGCTGGTCGGGGGCGCCGGCCAGCAACCGGTCGACGACGCCGTAGCGGGCCGCGATGCCTGCCCGCGACAGCGACTGCGTCGGCATCCCCAGCGCGTCGCCGATCGCCAGGCCGTAGAGGGCCCCCAGCGCCCGGTCCCGGGTGGTCATCCGTGCTCCGGGAACGTCAGGTGGAAGCGGAACCGCTGCGGGTCGAGCAGGCTCACGACGTGCTCGACGAGCCCGCCCTCGCGGCTGCGGGTCACGCGCACGGCCCGCAGGAACAGCTCCCCCGGCGCCCGGTCCAGCAGCGCGGCGTCCGCGGCGTCCAGCGGCTCGACGGAGATCCACTGCTCGCCGCCGGCGCCGCGCAGGCCCGCGGCGCGAAGGGTGGCGGTGATGGAGTCGTCGACGAGGCCGGTCGTGGGGAGCTCGGCGAGCGTCCCGACGGCCGGCAGCGCGGCCACCTCGAGGGAGATCGGGCGGCCCGCGGCGCGGCGCAGCCGCCGGATCGTGACGACCGGCCCGTACCGCTGCTCGACGTCGGGATCGCCGCCGCGGGTGATCCCGAGCAGCTCGGTGCCCACCACCGCGCCCGTGTCGGCCAGTGCCCTGGCCCAGCCGACGCGCTGGTCCAGGCGCAGGCCGTCGAAGGTGACGAACGAGCCGACACCGGTTTGGGTGGTGATCAGCTCGAGCCGCTGCAGTTCGGCGAGCGCGCTGCGTACGGTGCCTCGGGAGACGGCGTAGCGCGCGGCGAGCTGGTGCTCGCCGGGCAGCCGGTCGCCTCGGCCGAGCCGGCCGGCGTGGATGTCGGCGGTGAGGTCCGCGACCAGCCGGGAGCGCTTCGAGAAGCCCGCCTGTTCACTCATGTACATACATGTACAGACGCTGTCCACCGGTGTCCAGACCGCTCGGCGAACAACCTGGTCAGCCGGCCGGCAGTGGCGGGCCCGACCTCAGCCGGCCAGCAACCGCCCCGCGCCCGGCACGACGGGCGGCAGCCCCAGTTCCTGCAGGATCCGGTAGGTCGTGGCCGTGGCGGCCGAGAGCACCGGGATGCCCGCCTCGTCCTCCACCGGCTGGATCGACGGCAGCGACGGCATCTGCACGCACGCGCTCAGCACCAGCGCGTCGGCGCGGGAGAGGTCGAGCGTGCGCCAGTGCTCGCGCAGGTCGGCCGGATCGAGGCGGGCGACCGCGAGGTTGTCCGGCACCTCCAACGACAGCGCGTCCACCACCTCGACGCCGGCGTCCTCGAGGTAGGCGACGACGGCCTGCGTGAGCGGCTTCAGGTAGGGCGTGATGATCGCGACGCGGCGCGCGCCGAGCGCGGCGATGCCGGCGAGCAGCGCGCCGGCGGACGAGATCACGGGCGCCGATGCACCCTCCGCGCGCAGGGCGGCGGTGATCGCGTCCTCGGCCGTGCAGTGGTAGCCGGGACCCTGCGCCATGATCGCGACGAGGCAGGCCGTCGCGACGACGTCCGGGCGCGCGTCGGCCAGCTCGGTGGCCGCGCGCTCGGCCTGCGCGTTCATGACGCGCAGCTGCTCCGGCGTGACGTGCTGCATGCGTGCTCGCGCGGCGTGGAAGACGAACCTGTCCTCGGGCCGGGTCTCCTCGCGGGCGCGCAGCATGCGCGGCAGCTCGGTCTCCATCGTGAGGTTCGAGCTGGGGACGATCATCCCGATGTGGTGGTCGGTCATCGTTTCGCAGCCGGTCGCATCTCGGGCACCGTCAGCTCGCCCGCGTCCACGATCAGCTCGTCGTCGAGGTAGAGGCTGTTGCCGCGCATCGGGATGTCGAAGTGGCAGGGGGTGTCGTTGGGGCCGCCGAGCTCGTTGTTGGGCCCGATGGAGAACATGACGTTGCCGTAGAAGCTGCGCAGCTCCATGCCCATGCCGCCGCCGAACTGGGTCAACCCGTGCCAGTGCGCGCGCTCGTCGAGGCCCCAGCCGACGTGGCTCATGCCGTAGCCGCGCGGGTCGTCGAAGGAGCGGATGTAGGAGCTGAGCAGGTCGGCGTCGAGGCCGCCGCGGATGTCGCGGACGAAGCCCTCCTCGATCGTCAGCTCGACCGGCGTCTGCACGTAGGTGTTGAACGGCAGCAGCACGTCGCCGGGCGCGAGCACGATCTTGCCGTCGACGCCGTCGTCGGCGCCGCCGGTGAACACGAACGCGGCCGGCCAGTGGTCCCAGCGCCCGGGCTGGTCGGTGTAGCCGTACTCACTCATCGTCGGGTAGACGCCCAGCTTGTACGTGACGTCGGTGCCGTGCGGGCTGGTGATGCGCATGGTCTGCGCCTTGGCCAGCAACTCGGCCCCGACCTCGACGCGCTCGCGCAGCTCCTTCGTCGGCATGAGCCGGGCCAGCAGCGGGGCGGGTTCGACGGCGGTGAGGATGCGGGTGCCGGCGCCCTGGATCTCGAACTGCTCCGGGGAGAACAGCAGGAACGTGCAGTCGACGACCATGTCGACGCTCTTCAGCGCCTCGACGGCCAGCCGGTTCTGCGCGAGGCCGGAGTCGCCCACCGCCCAAGCGCCGGACGCGCTCGCGGGCGCGGGCAGCCGCAGGTGGAAGCCCTGCGCGCCGAGCTTCTGGACGGCCCACAGGAAGGCGTCGGCGTACTCGGCGCGATCGGCGCCGCGGGTCAGCACCGCGACGGTCTCGCCCTCGTGCACGCCGGAGAGGGTGAGCTGCTGCAGGCAGATCTCGTTGAACAGGTTCTGGTCCACGCTCGCCTCCGAGGTCCGAACGGAGATAGTCCGAACACTGACGATCGCAAGGTCTGCGGCGTCCGTCAAGCGCTGGGCGTGACGGGTCAGTAAACGATGACTCCCCGCAGATTGCGGCCGGCATGCATGTCGTCGAAGCCTTCCGCCACCTGGTCCAGCGTGTACCGCGTGGTGATGAGCTCCTCCAGCTTCAGCGCGCCCTGCTGCCACAGCCGCAGCTGCGCCGGGATGTCCGCGCTCGGCGCCGACGCGCCGAAGAGCGATCCCTGCAGCCGCTTCTGGTAGAGCACCAGCTCCATCAGCGGGATGTCGCCCTCCCGCGACCGCACCTCGCCGAGCCCCACGACCACGCACGTGCCGCCCTTGCGCACCGCGCGCAGCGCCTGCCCGACGTGTCGGCCCAGCGTCACCCCGACCGTGACGATCGCGGCGTCGGCCCCCTGTCCGTTCGTCAGCTGCCGACCCAGCTCGGTGGCCTCCGCGATGTCCGTGACGGCGTGCGTCGCGCCGAACCGCAGCGCCGACTCGCGCTTGAACGGCACCGGATCGACCGCGATGACCGTCGCCGCGCCCGCGTGCGCCGCGCCCTGCACGGCGTTGATGCCGATGCCGCCGATGCCCATCACGATCACGACCTGGCCGGGCCGGACCGCGGCCGAGTTGACCGCCGCTCCCCAGCCGGTGCCGACACCGCAGCCGGTCAGGCAGGCGACGTCCAGCGGGATCGCCGGGTCGATCTTCACCGCCGACGCCGTCGACACCGTGGTGACCTCGCAGAAGGTGGACAGGCCGCACATCTGGCCGACCGGTCGCCCGTCGAGCGACAGGCGGAACGACGTGGGATCGTCCCAGCGGGCGTTCGTGCCGAGCGAGGCGCCGAGGTCGCAGAGGTTCTGCATCCCGTGCGCGCACCACCGGCAGCGACCGCAGGCCGGCAGGAAGGAGAACACCACGTGGTCCCCCTCCGCGAAGCCCGTGGTGTGCGGCCCCACCGCCTCCACCACGCCCGCACCCTCGTGGCCGCCGGCGAACGGCAGGATCGCGACGCGCTGGTCGCCCCTGGCGTGGTGGTCGTCCGAGTGGCAGAGCCCGGAGGCGGCCATCCGCACCCGGATCTCGCCCTGCCGCGGGTCGTCCACTTCCAGCTCGGCCACCTCGAACCGGCCGGGCACCTCCCGCAGCACCGCTCCCCTGGTCCGCATCCCGCCCTCCTCACCGGCCGCGACGGGCGACCGCGGTGATCAGCATGCCGGACTGGCGCGAGCGTGCCGAGCAGCTCGTGGCCGAGCTGGTCGCGCACGGCACACCGATCGATCCGCGCTGGCAGGCGGCACTGCGCGAGACCCCACGGCACGAGTTCGTGCCGCGCTGGCTCAGCCAGGACGAGCAGGGCCGCTGGTACCCGGTCGCGCCCGACGACCCGGCCACGGCGGCGGAGTGGACCGCCCGCACCTACACCGACGTGCCTCTCGTGACCGCCGTCGACGACGCAGGCATGCCGATCTCGTCGAGCAGCCAGCCCGGGCTCATGGTCCGCATGCTCGACGCGCTCGACATCGCCGACGACTCGACGGTGCTGGAGATCGGCATCGGCACCGGCTACAACGTCGCGCTGCTGTGCCACCGGCTGCCCGCCGAGCAGGTGCACAGCATCGACGTCGAGCCGGAGCTGACCGAGCTGGCGCGCGAGCGGCTGGCCCGGCTGGGGCACGCGCCCCGCCTGGCCACCCGCGACGGCGTGACCGGCTGGCCGGAGCACGCCCCGTACGACCGGATCATCGCGACCTGCGCCGTGCCCCGCATCCCGCCCGCATGGGTCGAGCAGGTGCGGCCCGGCGGGTTGGTGCTGGCCGACGTCAAGATCGGCGCCGGGTCCGGCAACCTGGCGCTGCTGCGGGCCGGGCCGAACGGGTTGCAGGGGCGCTTCGATGCCACGTCCGCCGGGTTCATGGCCCTGCGCTCGCCCACCGTGCCCCTTCGGACCACGTCCAGGGCCGGGGTGTGGGGCAGCGCGGAACGCGCACTCGAACCGGGTGCGCTGCCCGAGCCGTTCGGGCCGGTGGAGGTGTTCTTCGCCGCCCTCGACCTGCCGGGCAACCACCTGGCCAGGGAGCTGCTGCTCGACCACGACAGCCGGGCGGTGCTGGCGGACCGCTACACCGCCGCCGACGGGTCGTGGGTCGAGGTGGACCGCACCGGGCCGGTCGCCGCCGGACGGGCCCGGACCGCCGGCGCCACCCCCTTGCTCGACCTCCTGCTGGACGCGCACGCCCGCTACACCGCGCTGGGCCGGCCCGGGTGGGACCGCTTCACCCTCGCCGTCGCCACCGACGGCACCCACACGGTGACGGTGGACGCGCCCGACGCGCCGTCGTGGGTGCTGCCGCCGCTGTGACCAGGCTCAGACCGGTTCGCGCGGGCCGGCCGCGCGCTGGTCCGCGAGCCAGGACTCCACCTCCGGCGCGGCGGTGGGCAGTCCGGCCGACAGCACGCTGTTCCCGTCCGCCGTGACGAGCACGTCGTCCTCGATGCGGATGCCGATGCCGCGCAGCTCCGCGGGCACCAGCTCGTCGTGCTGCTGCAGGTAGAGGCCTGGTTCCATGGTCAGCACGTGGTTCTCCCGCAGCACGCCCCGCGCGTAGTGCTCGGGTCGGGCGTGCCCGCAGTCGTGCACGTCGAGGCCGAGCATGTGGCCGAACCCGTGCAGCGTCCAGCGCCGGTACGCCGTGGTCGCCGGGTCCAGCGCCTCGTCGAGGCTGCCCTTCAGCAGGCCCAGACCGGCGAGGCCCTCGGCGAGCACGCGCGTGCACACCGCGCCGACCTCGGTCAACTCCGCGCCGGGCCGGATGACGGCCAGCCCGGCGTCGTGCGCGGCATGGACGATGTCGTAGACGTCGCGCTGGGCCGTGGTGAACGTGCCCGACACCGGGAGCACGCGGGTGACGTCGGCGGTGTAGCCGTGCACGTTCTCCACGCCCATGTCCATGAGCAGCACCCCGCCCGGCTCGACGGCGCCGCTGTTGCGCTGCCAGTGCAGGATCGTGGATCGCGGCCCGCCGCCGACGATCGAGCTGTAGCCCACGCCGTTGCCCTCGACCCGGGCCCGCCACGCGAACACGCCCTCGACGTGCCGTTCCGGCACCGCTCGGCCAGCGGGCAGCCGCCGCGCGACGTCCTCGAAGCCACGCACCGTCGCGTCGATCGCCTGCTGGAGCTGCGCGATCTCCCAGGGGTCCTTGTCCATGCGCAGCTCGGACAGAACAGCTGCCAGCAGCGCGTCGCGCGCCACGTTCTCGGCCGTCACGGGCAGCGCGCCCGGCGCCAGGCCGCCGTCGATCGAGGCGTCGTAGCCGCGCAGCACGCGCGCCCGGTCGGACCCGGCGAGCTTGTCCAGCACGGCGCCGAGCTCGGCGAGCGGCGCCGTCTCGATCTGCAGCACCGCGGTCTTCTCGGCGGGCGCGAGCCGCCGCCCGTGCCAGATCTCGCCGTCGCCGCGGTCCAGGTACTGCGCGCCCGACGCCGTGTCGGAGCGTGGCCGCGCGTACAGGACGGCGTCGTGACCGGTGGCGGCAGGATGCAGGACGAGCACCGAGTCCGGGTCGGTGTCGCCGGTCAGCCACAGGAAGTCACTGCCGCCGCGGAACAGGTACGGCGCGCCGAACGTGCGGGAGTGGACGTTGCCCGTCGGGATCACCAGCGTGTCGCCGGGGAACGCCGCCGAGAGCAGTGCGCGCCGCCGCGCCAGGTGCTCGACGTGCGGGGCAGGCGCGGTGTCGATCCCCTCCTCGCGCCACCCGGACAGCATCAGGTCCAGGAACCGCTGCGGGACCTCCGTGTCGTGGGCTCCCGAGAGCTCCTCACGTCCGATGTTGGCCACCCGTCGACGGTACCGACCACCAGCATCTCCTCTGCGCCGCGCTGGAACCGGTACGGGACCGGCCGCAGCTCGGAGGGCAGCCCGGCCGCGTCGAGGTCGGCCCGGAGCGCGTCGAGGAACGGGACGGGTTCGCCCGAGCCCTGCAGGACCAGCGGGTACACCCGCACCTCCTGCCGCGCGACGCGGGCCAGCTCGACGAGCGCGGCGCGGTGCCAGTGCTCGTCGAACCGGTCGGCCCAGGTGAACAGCAGGTGCGAGCAGAGCGCGAGGTCGACGCTGCCCGTGGCCAGCGGCAGGTGCGGCAACGCGCCGGCGACGTACCGACCGGGACGATCTGCGAGGTCGGCGAGGAACGCCGCGGCGGCCGCCGTGCGCATCGACGCGCGGGCCGCGCGGTCGCCGTACCAGCTCCAGTCGAAGCGGTCGGCGTGCGCGGCGATCATGCGGTCGCCGTCGACGAGCCCGGTGCGCACACCGTCGGCCAGCTCGGCGCGGCCGCGCGCGTACGTGGGATCGACGGCGACGACACCGGCCGTCTCCGCCGCGAAGCTCGCGCCACCGGCGCAGCAGTCGAGGACGGTGCCGGGCAGCTCGGGCGGGAGCGCGAACATCGCCCGGTACTCGGCGGCGGACCGCGAGGTCACGAGCACGGCACGAGCTCCTCGACGCGCTCGGCGACCGCCACCGTCACCAGCAGCGCACCACCGATCTCGACGGGCATGGCGTACCGCGCGACCTCAGCCCACCCGACGGACAGACCCATCGCCACCAGGTAGACGGTCAGCAGGCCGGCCGTTGCCTTCCCGGTCCACCGCCGCTGCCACCCCGTCAGCAGGGCCGCGGCCAGCGCGACCTCGGCCGCGGTCGCCGCGACCGCCGCCCCGACGGCGATCGGCGTCGGTGCCCCGAGCAGCAGCACCTGCGTGTAGTCGACGAACGCCGCCCAGCTCCCCCACGACACCCCGGCGCCCCCGGGTGGCCCCCACACCCCGAACCGGTCCGCCACCGCACCGGCGAACGCGACGGCGAGGAGCACCGCGACCACCCGCCCGGCGAGCACCGTGGCCCGTCCGGCCGGTCGCACCACCAGCGCGGCGAGCACCAGCACCGCAGCGACGACCGTCAGCGTCACGACTCCTGGCATCGGGTCGCCCAGGAGCACCCGGACGATGCCGAACACGATCCCTGCGGCCACCCACATCAGCCCGCCCGTCCGGCGCGCCCCGTCCATCCACTCCACGCGATCCCCCAGATTGGTAAGGTTCCGTACTACTTGGCCCGACGGTACGAGCGTGGAGCACAATGGTCAACCCCCTTACCAACCCGCTCCGGGAGCGACCCCTCCCCCTGGGCTCCCTGCTGAACGCCGCCGGCCAGCGCCTGTCCGCAGAGCTGGACGAGGCCGTGGCCGAGGCCGGCTTCGCCGACGTGCGCGCGGCCCACGCCCCGGTCTTCATGGCCATCGACCCGGACGGCACCCGGGTCACCGACCTCGCCCAGCGCGCTGCGGTGTCCAAGCAGGCGATGGGCGAACTGATCCGCCACCTCGCCGCGCACGGCTACCTGACCGTGGAGACCGATCCCGTGGACCGGCGCGCCAAGCGCGTCCGGCTCACCGAACGCGGCTGGGCTGTCGTCGAGGTCGGCGAGCACGTCATCGCCTCGTTCGACGCCTGGCTGGCCGACGGGATCGGCGCCGCTGCCGTCGGCGAGCTGCGCGCCAGCCTGCACCGGATCATCGCCGCGCCGCCGCGGGTCGGGCGGTCGGCCGGAGATCACGCCGTCCGGTCGCTCCGCGCGTAGGCGCCGGGCGGCACTCCGACGACGCGGGAGAAGTGTCGGGTCAGGTGGGACTGGTCGTAGAAGCCGACGGCGGTCGCGACCTCGCGCGCGGGCATGCCGTCGAGCAGGAGCCGGCGGGCATGGTCGACCCGCCGGCTCGTCAGGTAGCGGTGCGGAGCCATGCCGAACACGCTGGTGAACGTGCGGACGAGATGGGCGGGGTGGGCGTGCAGCACGCCGGCGGCCGCCGCCAGGCTGATGCCGGCCGTCCGGTGCGCGTCGAGCAGGTCGCGCAGCCGGTGCGCCAGCACGGCACCGCCGGCGGGCGGGTCGACCGGCGCGCGGGTGCGCAGATGGCCGCGCAGCCGCTCCCCCACCAATGCCAACCGGCCCTCCGCGGCGAACTCCTCCCCCGGCACGACCAGCGCGGCGTGCAACCGCGCGATCCACGCGCGCAGCAGCTCGTCGACGATCACCGGCTCGTCGACCGAGCGGCCGATCAGCTGGTCACCGAGCTGCGAACCGTCGAGGTACACCACGCGCTTGCGGAACCCCGCCGGCGTGGCCGACCGCCCGTTGTGCGGCACGAAGGGCGGCAACAGTGTCACGACCTGCGACGCCGCCAGATGCGGGTGCCGCTCCAGGTCGTAGGTGACCGTTCCGCTGTCGACGATCAGCAGGGTCCACGAGTCGTGCGCGTGCATCGGGTAGGCGTGATCGGTGAACCGGGCGTGGAACACCTCGGTGACCCCCGGCACGGCCGGGCGCCACGCGCGGACCGTCGACGCAGGTCGGCCGGACACGCGCAGATCGTACAAGACGTGCAGGTCGCCGACGGTGTCCACTGGTGGGATGGAAGACCCGACCGGCCCCGTCCGCTTCCCGACCAAGATCGCCGTGCTGGTGCGCGACGACCTCCCCGTCTGGCAGCGGCTCAACATGACCGCGTTCCTGGCCGCGGGGATCGCGCACGCCGTCCCCGAGCTGATCGGCGAGCCGTACGCCGACGCCGACGGCACGCCCTACCTCGCGACGTTCGGGCAACCCGTGCTGGTCTTCGAAGCGACGAAGGAGCAGCTGGTCACCGCGCACCGGCGGGCGACGGACCGCGGCCTGCCGGTCGCGGTGTTCACCGCGGAGCTCTTCACCACGGGCAACGACCGGGACAACCGCGCCGCAGTGGCAGCGGTGCCGCGCGACAAGCTCGATCTCGTCGGACTCGCCGTCCACGGACCGCGCAACGGGATCGACAAGGTCGTCAAGGGTCTCCCGATGCATCCCTGACATCGATCGGCCGACAGGCGTCGTGATCGCGTCGGGCCAGCTAGGCTTTTCGGATGCCCACGGGACGCGCCGCCGGTCAGGCACCGGTCCGCGTCGTGCTCGCCGACGACGAGCCGCTCCTGCGCACCGGCCTGCGCACCGTGCTGGAGGTCGGCGGGGCCGTCGAGGTCGTCGGGCTCGCCGCCGACGGCGACGAGCTGCTGCGGGCGGTCGCCGAGCACCGGCCCGACGTCGCGCTGGTCGACGTCCAGATGCCCGGCACCGACGGGCTCGCAGCCCTGCGCACCCTGCGCAGCCGCCCGGATCCACCGGCCACCGCCGTGCTGACCACGTTCGACCTCGACGACTACGTCGCCGAGGCGCTCCGCATCGGCGTCCAGGGGTTCCTGCTGAAGGACGCCGACCCGGAGGTGCTGGTCCGCGCGGTGCTCGACCTCGCCAACGGCGGCGCCGTCCTCGACCCGCGGATCACCGCGCGGCTGCTGCCCCGGCTCGCCGCCGGCTCCGCCGCCCCCGTCCGGCCACCCGTCGACCTGACGTTGCGGGAGCGGCAGGTGCTCGGCAGGCTCGCTGCCGGCGACTCGAACGCGGCGATCGGCTGCCGGCTCGGGCTCGCCGAAGCTACCGTCAAGAAGTACGTGTCGGCGCTGCTGATCAAGCTGGGCGCGGAGAACCGCGTGCAGGCAGCACTGCTGGCGCGCAGCTGGGAGCGGGAATGAGACCGGAGGCAGCGGCAGTGCGAGCAAGGACGGCGGTGGAACGCCGGTGGCGCGCCACACCGCTGTGGATCCGGCGAACCCTCGCCGAGATCGCTGCGGTCACCCTGCCCGCCGTCGCCGCCTCCTGGGCCGTGCCGCCACACCCGTGGTCGCTCACCGCGGCGCTGATCGGCTGCGCGCTGCTGCCGCTGCGCCACATCCGCCCGGAGCTCGCCGTCATCGGTGTGCTGCCGGCGGTCGCGAGCGGGCTGGGTTGGCCGGCGGCCGCCGTCGCCCTCTACGCGCTGGGCCGCCGCAACCGCCGCGGCGCCACGATCTGGCCGTGGGTCGCCTCCACGGTGCTGGTCGCGGTCGGATCCGTCATGTACTACGAGACGCTGCCCTGGCAGCGCTGGGTGCTCACGTTCACGCTCACCGGCCTGATCGCGGGCGCACCGGCCCTGCTGGGCATGTTGATGAGCACCCGGGAACGGCTCACCACGAGCCTCCAGGAGCTGCGGCGCGCCCGCGAGGACGTCGTCGCCGCCACCCGGGAGACGGCCCGCACCCAGGAGCGCGCCCGGATCGGGCGGGAGATCCACGACTCCGTCGGCCACCACGTCACGCTGATCGCGGTGAGCGCAGCCGCCCTGTCGGCGTCCACCACCGACCCGTCGAGCCGCGACACGGCCGAGCAGATCCGCGAGCTCGCCAAGAGCACCATCGCCGAGATGCGCACCGCGCTCGGGCTCATCGACGAGGCCGAGCAGCGGGCCGGCAGCGGCGCCGAGGTCACCGCGCTGGTCGCGGGCGCCCGCGCGGCCGGGGTCGACGTCGACGTCGTCCACGAGGGGAAGCCCCTCGAACTCGGTCCCGCCGTCGGCCGGGCCGTCTACCGGGTGGTCCAGGAGTCGCTCACCAACGCGGTGCGCCACGCCCCCGGCGCGTCCGTCGAGCTCCGCTACGCGTGGGAGCACCCGCAGATGCGGCTGCAGATCAGCAACCCCCTGCCGTCCCGCGCCCCGCGGGCTGCGGACCGTGGCGGCCGCGGCCTCAGCGGCATCATCGAGCGCGTCCAGCTCGTCGGTGGTCACGTCGACGCCGGACCGCGCGGCGACTCGTTCACCGTGACGGCGACGTTCCCGCAGGCCACCGCGGCAGCCGCGGGCGTCATCCCGCTGCTGGACCCGCCCGCCGGCCAACCCCACCCCGCCTGAACTACCCGCCGGTACCCACGAAAGTCGCCCCCGGTGGGGCGACGTTGGACGGTGGCGTCCGCGCACATCGTCCGATGAAACTGCAAGGACGCGGACGTCCGAACACGAACGGCCGCGGCCAGCAGGTGCGGCTACCGGCGACCTTGGGGGGAGCCACGACCGGCCGAACGGCTCGGATCCGGCGTGTTGTACGCTGATCCAGCCTCCTCGGGGGCGGCCGGGACGTGGCGCAGCTTGGTAGCGCACTTGACTGGGGGTCAAGGGGTCGCAGGTTCAAATCCTGTCGTCCCGACGGCGAAAAGGGCGGTACCTCGCAGCACGAGGTGCCGCCCTTTTGCGTGTCCTGACCTGGGCAACCACGGAATGCGCACGATCATGGGGTGATCGTCTTCAGCGTCGCTCGAAGATCACGTCCGGCGGCGCCTGGGGACCATTTGGGGACCAGCCGCCTTTAAGGTTCGAACGCACCGGTTGCCGCAAGCTCGTGGCCTGCGGTTGCGCGGCCGCCGGTCGCGCTCTCACTGAGGGATTCCCGGCGTGTCGCGCCGACCGACGTGCCGGCGCCGACTTCGGCGAAGCCGAGAGCCGGCCGATCCGCCGCGACGGCTTGCGCCGATCGGGTGGAATCGCCGCTGCTGATCCAGCGGCGGCGATCCACCGGACGATGTCGCGGTGCCCGACGCTGATCTCCGTCCCGGGCAGCGACGCGAGCCTCGACCGCATGCCCGTCGCAGCTGCGCCGAAGCCAGGTCAGCCGCGGTCCCGACATCGCGTGCCCACTCAGCCGGACACGCGTCAGCCACGGGCCGGGTCACCGGCGTGCGGACGGTCGGTCGACGTGGATGTTGCGTCGGGCGCGGGAGACCAGATGAGCGTTGACGAGCGATGGCTGAGCACGCACGAGGTCGCCGCAACGTTGGGCGTCGATCCCTCGACCGTGCGACGGTGGCGCTCCACCTGTCCCCCGCAAGGCCCGCCGTTCGTGAAGGTGTCACCACGCCGGACGATCTACAGCGCCACCGACCTCGAGACCTGGCTGCGCTCGCGCCGCGTTGATCCGGCAGGCCCATCATGAGCACCCGTCCCGTCGAGCTGCCGGTCGGGGTGGCGATCCGCGACGACATCGAGCACCGACCGGACCGGCCCACGCCCTACCGGGCGCGGCTGAGGTGGAACGATCCCCTCACCCGCCAAGTGCGGACGAAGTCGCAGTCCTTCGCCACCGTCGACGAAGCGCAAGCGTGGATCGACAGACTGCTGCGCCTGGCCCACGGTGGCGTCGACCCGGTCAACGCCACATTCACCCTGGCCGAGTACGGCGATTCGGTGATGCCCTTGGCGGTACGTGGCCTGGAGTCCAAGACCCTCGACCCCTATCTCGCCGGCTGGCACAAGCGAGTCGTGCCGAGCCTGGGCCACATCAACGTCTCGATGATCACCAACGGGTTGGTCGACCGGGCCGTGCACGCTTGGATCACCGACGAATGCAGCCGCTCGACGGTCAAGAACAGTCTCGCCATCCTCGTGCGAGTGATGGAACAGGCGGTGCGGGACGGGATCATCGACCGCAACCCTGCCCGCGTCACCGGCTGGCAGCGCGACTACCAGCAGTTCGAAGACGAACTCGACGACCCGCGTGCGCTCGCACTGCCCGACTGGGCCACGTTGGTCGCCCTCGCCGACGAGTTGGTAGCCCGCTCCACTGACAACTTCTCGGCCTGGGGCGAAGTCGTGATCTTCGCCGCGTGCACCGCGGCCCGGATAGGGGAGGTGTCCGGCTGCCGGGTACGCGACATCGACACCGACAGGTGGATCTGGACGGTGCGTCGTCAAACCACGCCGTCGCCGGGTGGACTGATGGACAAGGGGACGAAGGGCAACCGAGCTCGCGCCGTGCCGTTGATCGCCGAGATTCGCGAAATGGTCGAGCGCCGAGTCCACGCCGTCGGGCACCGCCCGGACGCGCGGTTGTTCACCGGCCCGCGCGGTGGGCGAATCGCCACCGCGGTTCTGCGTGACGCGACGCATTGGGATGAGGTCGTCGCGGCACTGGGCTACGAGCACCTGCGGCGGCACTCACTGCGTCACACCGGCTTGACCTGGATGGCCGATGCCGGGGTTCCCGTCCATGTTCTGCGCAAGATCGCTGGGCACGGCAATATCACGACGACCCAGCGTTATCTTCATCCGGACGCAGCGGCCATTGCTGCCGCAGGGGACTCTCTCACCACCTACCTCAACGCGCCTCGTATTCCCGCCCACCGGCATCTCCGCCCGGTGCGCTCACCTCGCGACTTCGCTGCCGGGATCCAACGTTAGTGATTTACGTAGGTCAGCGGTCGAGCCCCGGCGCCTATCTCATCCGTGAGACCACGGCCGGGCCACGACGTGGACGACCTGGACCTCAACCGTCGCTTGCATGACCAACTCTCTTTCACAGCCACACTCGCATGATCATGAACCCGGGATCTCTGCGACGACTACCCCCGACCAGAATTCGGGTCCTGCCGACCGATTCATGGTGGTCCTCGGGACGAACGATGAAGCGCCCGTCATCGAACGGATGCCCACCGAACAGAACCTGCTCCAGTCGCTGTACGACCGGATCGGCTGCCGGACAGTGGACGTCGTCAGCCTCCGCATCAACGGTACCGATGTCACGGCGTGGGTCGATGACGAAGGCGCGTTCACCCAGCGGGAACGCATGAATGCGCAGGCCATGCGGCTGGTCGCGACGCTCGGACGACCCGGATTGATGCTCTTCGGGACCATGGTGATCACCGGGGGCGCTGACCATGACGGCAATGCCCTGGGCTTGCCCAAACACATCGCTGACCAAGTTGCCGCGCATGCGACCGACAGCAGACGTGGAGTCGACCGCCTCATCCTCAGGGCCCTGATCATGAACGGAATGCCGATGTTGGCGGTCGAGCGAATCGCCGCGAATTTGGGCCAAAGCAGGCTCCGCGCTGGCACGTCGCAGAACCCTGCCCCCGCCGTGGATCAGCCTCGGCATGCCGAGCGTGGCGCGGGCGACGGCCAGGTTCCGACAACCGATGATCGGCACCGCAACCCGCGAATGGCGTCACGGCCACACAGACAGGACCCGACGCCGCGGCACGGGAATGGCCCGACCGCAGGCCCCGGTACGTCCTGAGCAACCGGGCCGGCGCTGATCGCGATCTTGCCACGAGCAGCGTTCCGGAGTGTGAGGCGCGGGCTGTCGCGACGACGTGCTGCTGGTTCGTGGTCTGGGAGTACGAGGCGACCACAGCGTGACCACGCGTGGGTGGTCAACCTGGTCACGACGTGCGCCGCGGCACGTGCACCCCCTTGGCGACAGGCGAACCGGCGAGCGCCCGTCGCGAGCACAGCGGCCTCCGTGGTCACGCGACCCGCTGTCACGACCACGGGTTCGCCGACACCGATCGACACAGTTCGCCCGGTGATCAGCACAACAGAGGTAAGCCATCGTCGAACAACGGGGCGAACAGCGCACCGCATCGATCGGGGGGTCAGGTAGTGAATTCTCTGTCCAATCGAGGTCCGCAGATCGCCAGGGCGCTGCTCGCCGTCATGGTGGCTGGGTCATCGGTGGCGTCCTGTGGGGCTGCAGCCGTCGCATCCGGCGGTCCCGCCGCGCTACCGCGCCAGGCCGCAATGGTTTCGCCGAACGCATCCAATCCGGGGAACAGTTTGATCGACCCTGCGATGCTGGAGTCGGCGCAGCGGTCGATCGTCGGTGTGGTCACGATCTGGAAGGAGCCGATCGACCCGCTGTCTGGACTCTTCGCCCCCTACAGCGCCGTTTCACCGGACTCCGGCGACCAGTCGCACATTCCAGTGGTGTCGTTCTGCACGGGGTGGTTCGAGGCAGCGGACACGATCGTCACCGCGGGCCATTGCGTGGATCCGAAGGAAGGTCGGCTGGCGCTGGGTCTGAACGGCCCGCTCCAGGTCGATCCCGAGACAGGGATGCCGGCACCGTTGCCGCCGGTTCGGCCGGACCCGGAGCGGACGGTATTCGTGTTCCAGCCGCGCGAGCTGGAAGGGCGGGTGATCACGGCGCCGACCGAGGTGCGGGTCCACAGTTTCCGATCGGCGGAGGAGGGCGATACAGCGAAGCTGGAGGTTCACGGGCTCCCTGCCGGTCACCCGTTGCCGATCGCGGAAGAGGCGCCCTTACTGGGCGAGCCGGTGACGTCCATCGGCTTTCCGGGGATCAACATCAGCCAGACCGACGGTGTCGAGCTGGATGCGTTGATCAGCGGCAAGAACCCAGCGGAGGTGTTGCAGGACTCGCGCCTGCAGCCGGTCTCGTCCTCGGGCACCATCACCGCCCGGCAGTTCCGCCACGGCTCGGCGGTGTTCCAGACCAATGCCGACGTTGCCACCGGGACATCGGGCGGGCCGACGATCAACGCCCGCGGCGAAGTGCTGGGCGTGAACTCGATGATGAGCATCTCGTTCACCGCGCAGAACTTCAACATCATCACGGACACGGGAATGATGCGGGAGTTCCTCGGCAAGGAGTCCCTACCTGGCGATAGCAATGAATCGGCCGGCGACCACGACCCGCCCGCATTCCCGACGGGCCCGTCGGCCGATCCGTTGCCTAATCCGCCGACAAAGGCGCCGTCGGAGCCACAGCCGATGCCCGCCCCCGCGCTCGGTGGTTCTGTCGCTTCGCCGCCGACGCCGACGCCGATGATCGAGAACGTACCGGTCGGTTGGTTGATCGGTCTGCCAGCCCTGGGTGCGCTCGCGGCCATCGGGATCTCGTGGTTGGCTCGTCGAACGCGGTTCCGTCGGGCTGCTGGGCCGAGCGCTGGCGCGACCGACCAGCCAGAACCCGACGCGAAGATCGTTCCCGAGCGGACAATGTAGACGCCATTCCGCGACGTCACTGCCTACGATCCCGGATCTTGCGTCCTCCTGAGGGGGCGCAGGGTCCGGGATCCTGGCGTTTCGGGGAACAACCCCGTTGGCCTTGGGCACTCCGCGGGCATCGACGCGAGATCCCGCGGGGCAGTCGCTCAGTCGGCCGTCGGGTAGATGCGTCCCGGCCGAACGCTGCGCGGCGGCTGCTCGGCTCCGTCGATGTACCAGGCAATGGAAGTTCGCGTGCCGAGCTCGTCGACGACGAATCGCGTCACGCTCGCGGCAAGTGGCTGTGTCAACCAGAAGTGGCCCCGGAGTTCTTCTCTGATCTGGCCCCACCGGTGGTGCGCGACGGGTCGGGTGTTCTTCTCTGATCTGGCCCCACCCGCTGTTGCGGGATCTGTAGCTGGGCTTGCTCGGCGGCGGCGCGGGCGTCGGCGGCCATCTGCCGGACTTGGCGGCTGTAGTCGTCGACGCGGGTCCGCTCGGGCGGTCGCGGTGCTGCACCCGCTGGGCCGGATCGAGGTCGAGGTCGAGCTGGCCGAGCGGGACGGCGAGACGGTGATCGAGCGCGCATCGCTCGTCCGCACCGCCCGCAAGATCCTCCAGGGTGAGCTGCACCTGCCCGACCACGTGTTCTCGGGAGGTGCGCGAAGCGCCGGCCCAGCGGGCCGAACGGTGCGCTCCGACCGGTCCCGGCCCATCAGGCTAATCGTCCCGACCCCGGCGGCGGGGGCCAACGACGTGATCGCCAGGGCGATCGCGCTCGAGCTCGGACCGCTCCTCGGCCGGCCGGTCGTCGTGGACAACCGGCCGGGCGCGAACGGCGGCATCGCGAGCGAGCACGTGGCCCGCGCGACACCCGACGGCGACACCCTCCTGCTCGGCTACGTCGCCACCCACGCCATGCACCCCGCGCTGCAGAACGTCGCGTACGACCCGGTCGCCGACTTCGCGCCCGTCGGACTGATCGGGCACTCCCCGACCGTGCTCGTCGCAGGCTCCGCAGTCCGCGCGCGGACGGCCGCGGAGCTGGTCGCGCACCTGCGGGCGAACCCCGCGGCATGCACGTACGCCTCCGCCGGGGAGGGCACGGCGCCGCACGTCGCCGCCGAGCTGTTCACGCTCGCCGCAGCCGTCGACATCCCGGGCGTCACCTTCGCCGGATCGTCCGCCGCGATCAACGCCGTCGTCACCGGACGGACGCAGCTCATGTTCTCGAGCCTGTTCACCGGATATCCCTGGATCGCCGGCGGTCGGCTACGGGCACTGGCACTCGCCGGACCCGACCGCGTCGCCGCCCTGCCCACCACCCCGACCCTGCACGAAGCAGGTGTCGACGGCGTGGACGTGACCCAGTGGTACGGGCTCTTCGCCCCGGCGCGGACTCCCGCCGATGTCGTCGGCGACGTCAACGCGGCGCTGAACCAGATCCTCACCAGGACCGACTCGGCCGGACTCATCGCCTCCCGCGGGATCGACGTGCGACCCGGCACCCCGGACGAACTCGGCGCGCTCGTCGTCCACGAACTCGCGAAGTGGCGGCAGCTCGTCGACCATGCCGGTCTCGCTGCCCGCCGGTGGCCGACCACGGTCCCGATGTCCGACATGTCCCTCTCGGGAGGGTGAAGCAGAGCTTCAGGGCTCTGTTCATCGTCGCGATGGTGCTGACACCACCGCCCCGTCATTCTGAAAAGAACTTCGGCTCACGCACTCGGCCGCGTCGTCAAGGGAGACACTCGCCATGCTCAAGAAAGCGTTGAAACTGCTTTACGTGCAAGTGCTGATCGGTGTCGCACTCGGCATCGCGGTGGGGTTCTTCTTCCCCGATTTCGGGGCCGGACTCAAGGTCGTCGGCGATCTGTTCGTGCGCGTCGTGAAGATGATGATCGCCCCGATCGTCTTCTGCACCATCGTCACGGGCATCACGTCGCTGACCGACTCGCGCAAGATCGGGCGGACGCTCGGCAAGTCGCTGGGACTGTTCTACGTCCTGACGATCCTGTCCCTGGTCATCGGCCTCGCCGCCGTGCTGCTGATCCAGCCTGGCCACGGCATGCACATCGACCCGGCGCACCTCGACGCCTCGGCGGCCGCCACCGCGACCAAGGGGGCGCCGCCGGACTCCTTCGCAGAATTCATCCTGCACATCGTCCCGGAGACCTTCTTCGGTGCGTTCAGCGAAGGGCAGGTGCTCCCGGTGCTCCTGCTCGCGGTGCTCTGCGGATTCGGGCTGAGCAAGATCGGCCGGGCCGGTCTGGCTGTTCTCAACGGCATCAACAGCTTCTCGCACCTGCTGTTCGCAGTCTTCGGCTACCTGATGCGCCTCGCCCCGGTCGGCGCGTTCGGCGCGATGGCGTTCACGGTCGGCAAGTACGGCCTCAAGTCGATCGGTTCGCTCGGCCTGCTGATCGCGACGTTCTACATCGCCTGCGCATTCTTCGTGATCGTCGTACTGGGGATCCTCGCCCGGACCCACGGCCTGCGCCTGTGGCAGGTGCTGCGCTACTTCCGGGAGGAGCTGCTGATCGTGCTGGGCACCTCGTCGAGCGAGCCGGTCCTGCCGCGGGTGCTGATGAAGCTCGAACGGCTGGGCTGCAGGCGCGGTGTCGCCGGCCTGGTCCTGCCCACCGGCTACTCGTTCAACCTCGACGGCACGGCGATCTACCTGACGCTGGCGTCACTGTTCATCGCCCAGGCCTGTGACATCACGCTGTCATTCGGGCAGATCGCGGCGATGCTCGGACTGATGCTGCTGACGTCCAAGGGCGCCGCCGGCGTCACCGGCAGCGGATTCGTCGCCCTGGTCGCCACGCTCACGGTGTTCCCGAGCCTGCCCGTCGCCGGCGTCGCCCTGATCGTCGGCATCGACCGGTTCATGTCCGAGGCCCGGGCCCTCACCAGCACGATGAGCAACATCGTGGCCAGCCTCGTCGTCGCGAAGTGGGAGAAGGCCGTCGACGAGCAGACCCTCGCCTACGAGCTGACCACCGGCTACAAGCACACCGAGGAGGTTCTCGAGCACGGCGGCGACATCCTCCAGGACGACAGTGACGGTGACGACGACCACGTCGAGGTCGACGGTCGCCGGTCCGAGGTCGCCGCCGCCACCTGAACCGCAGACCGCCGGGCGCCCTGGTTCGTGAAGACGCAGCCGCGCCGGTCTGCGGCGCGGTGCCCGGCGGTCCACCACCGGCCTCTCCTGGCGGGTGCACCGGCCAGGAGGCCGGAGCGGCTGCGGACGCCGAGCCAGCCCTACGGGGCCGCTGCCACTCCGAGCCGTCCACGACCAGGACAGCACCTGCGGCGCGCCACGGATCACCGCCGAACTCAACGACGGCGTCCAGCCCGGTGCGCGGGTCGACCACAAGCGCGTCGCGCGGGTGCTGCGCGCGCACGGTATCGCCGGCTGTCGGCGCTGCCGCCGGGTGCGCACGACCGTGGCGCAGCCAGCGGATCAATGGGTGCCCGATCTACTCGGCCGCGACTTCACCACCGGCCGCGCCTCACCGTCGCGAGATGTTCACCGCTGTCGAGTGGGTGGTCACCTGCTCGACGCCCCGAAGCGACCCACGCTCCGAGGTCGGCGAGCCGCAGCGCGCACGCTCGCCCGATGCCCCGGGCGCCGCCGGTCACGACGGCAACCGCACCGCTCAGTTCCTGTTCCCATGGTCGCTCCGCGCTGCGCGCCCTCAGAGCGCGACCAGGTCCCGGTCCTTGGTCTCCCGCAGGAAGATCAGGGACACGACACTGATCGCGACGGTGGCCGCCATGAACAGACCCATCGCGACCACGCCCTGGCCGTCGGCACCGATCACCGCCGTCAGCAGCGGCCCCAGCGCTCCACCGAGCATCGCCGCACCCTGGTAGGCCACCGCAGTGCCGGTGAACCGCACCTTCGTGGGGAAGAGCTCGGAGTACAGCGCACCGACCGTGCCCAGCACCGCGCCGTAGAGCAGACACCCCTGCACGATGTAGAACAGGGCGATCAGCCAGACGTTGCCGGTCTGGATCGCCGGGAACAGCAGGAACGACGTCCCCAACATCGCCACGACCGCCGGCACGTAGATCTTCCGGCGCCCGAAGCGGTCAGACAGCCGCCCGTAGAGGGGCATCAACGCCAGATTGATGACCGACACCGCGATCAGGATGTTCAGCATCGCCTGCCGGGGCACCCCCGAGAATGTCGTTGCGAAGGTGATGGCGAACGTCGAGAAGATCGAGTAGATCGTGAACGGGCCGACGTAGATGCCCACCGCGAGCAGCGTGCGCTTCCAGTGCGACCGGACCAGCTCGGCCACCGGGACCGAAGCGACCTCCCCCTCCGCGCGCGCGATCTGCTCCGCCGGCGACGCCTCCAGCTTCGTCCGCATCCACAACCCGAGAACCAGCAGCACCAGGCTGGCCAGGAACGGGATCCGCCACCCCCACGACAGGAACTGTTCCTGGGGCAACCCGGCCAGCAACGAGAACGCTCCGGTTCCCACGAGGAAGCCCGCACCGGAGCCCATCGCCGTCGCACTGCCGGAGAGCCCCCGACGGTCCGGGCGGGCCGACTCCACCGACAGCAGGACCGAACCCGCCCACTCGCCCCCGACCGCGAGGCCCTGGACGACCCGCAGCACGACCAGGAGCACCGGCGCCCACACACCGATCTCCGCGGGCGTGGGCAACAGCCCGATCAGGATGGTCGCCACGCCCATGAGCACCAGCGTCGCGATCAGCGAGTTCTTCCGGCTGAACCTGTCCCCCCAGTGACCGAAGAGGATCCCGCCGATCGGCCGGGCGAAGTAGCCCACCGCCAAGGTGCCGAACGAGGCGATGATCCCCACCGACGGCGGCATCCCCTTGAAGAAGACCGGCGCGAAGACCAACGTGGCCGCCGTCGCGTAGATGATGAAGTCGTAGAACTCGATGGTGCTGCCCAGGAACGCGGACAGGAACGCCCGCCGCCGCTGGGTCGGGGACGCCACCGGGGTCTCCGCGGGACTCGGCTCGGCGGCCACACTCTCGGGAACGGACACGGAGTACCTCTCAGATCGACGGTGACGCGAGGGGTTGATCGGGACGGCGTGCCCGACCCCGACTGTCGACCCCGCTACGTCCTGACGGGAACGGGCGCGGCCGACGCGGTGGGCCTCCCTAGAGCGCAGGCTGGAAGGCCGACCGCAGGAGGTCGAAGTCGCAGACCGCCAGCGCAGCTGCCGAGCGGTACCACAGCTCGACCGGGTGGTCCTTGATGAACCCGTGCCCGCCCAGCACCTGGACCGCGTCGCGGGTGGACTGGGTCGCTGCCTCGGCAGCGCAGCTGACCGCCTCGCTCACCAGCTCCGATGTGGTGTCGTCGCCGGCGTCCAGCCGGGATGCGGCGTCGTGGATGGAGTGCCGTGCGGCCGACAGCCGCATGACGGCCTCGGAGAGCAGGAACGAGACCCCCTGGAAGCCGACGATCGGCCGGCCGAACGCTACCCGATCCTTCGCGTAGTCGGCGGCGTACTCGATGGCCCGCTGCGCGCAGCCCACCAGCACCGCAGCGGGCACGAGCCGGATCCGCTCGACCGAGCACGCCAGCGCCGCCGGCTCGGCATCCCCGCCGCCGACCAACGCCGTGACGGGCACGGTCACGTCCAACTCGAGCGTCGCGGTCGGGACGGCACCGAGGGCCAGTCCGGGCGGGTCCGGGATGACCGCGACGCCAGGGGCGTCCCCGGCAACGAGCACCGCGCGCAGGCCACCCCCGTCCGGATCGTTCCCGACCACGACGATGTCGGCCGCCTGGCTCGCGAACGCCACGCTCTCCTTGCGACCACGGACGCGGATCCCGTCCGCGTGGACCGCAACGGTCGTCTCGTACTCGCGCGGGCTGCGCCCGAACCCCTCGTAGATCGCCACGCTGCCCCGCCAGGCGGCGTCGACGCTGCGCAGGGTCTCCCGCTGCTCCGTCGTTCCGTGCGCACCGACGAGGAGCGCCGCGGCCCCGCTGCGGAGAGCGGCAAGCGCGATGCCGGGGTCGCCGTGGGCCAGGTTCTCGGCCGCAACGACCTCCTCGAGCGCCGACAACACACCGCCGCCGCCGAGTGCCTCGGCGATCGGGGTCGTGAGGCCGGTGCCGAAGACGGTGTCCCACACCTGCGGCGGGACCCCACCGGCCTCGGCCTCGCGAGCCGCGGGTCCCAGCACCTGCAGCCCGACCTCGCGGGCCAGGCCTGCCAACTCGGCGAGCTCTTCGGGCCAGTCCAGGTTCGTCATCGCTCCTCCTCGCCGCAGCGGTCAACATCCGCTGTGCGGGGACACGGTGGCGCCCAGGATGTCTCTCGACAACACCGCGTTCCGTCCCCCGGGACTGCCGGTCGGCGCGCCCGCCGAGGCGCTGGTTCCGGTGGCCGGACCCGCACACTGACGACGACGGCACCAGCACCTACCGTGGCGGCAGTCGTCCCGCGCGGCCGATCACGTCGGTACGGCACGCGGAGCGGTCTGGGAGGTGGGGGCGTGCGGGAAACAGGAGTGGTCGTCGCGGGCGGGGGCGTGGTCGGCCTCACGACGGCGCTGGGCCTGGCCCGGGCCGGTGTGGAGGTCACGGTCTACGACGATGCGGCCGTCGCCCCGATGGGCACCGCGGACGCGGTCTACCACTGGTCGGTCCTCCCGGTGTTCGCCGGGTTGGATGTGCTCGACGAGCTCGTGGCCGCCGGGACCACGTCTGCCCGGTGGGCGTTCGTGGTGCCCGAGCGGGATCTGCGCTTCACGCTCGACCTCGAGGTCCTGGCAGACGAGATCGAGCACCCGTACCACTTGACGGTCCAGCGCGACGTGATCGTCGCGCACCTCGTCGGAGCGCTGGCCGCGCATCCGTCGGCGCGGTTCGTCCGCGGCACGGCGGTGACGGGCCTCGCCCAGGATGCTGGCGGTGTCACCGTCGAGCTCGACGGAGCGGAGGGACCGGACCAGGTGCGGGCGGGCTGGATCGTCGGGGCGGACGGGGCCGGTAGCCGCGTCCGTCAGTCACTCGGGCTGGGCCTGGCGGGCCACACCTGGCCGGAGCGACTGGTGTCCACCACGATCGGGTTCGATCTCGCCGAGCTCGGCGGCCCGCCCTACCAGTCGTGGCTCGGTGCCCTCCAGCCCGCCGTGGCCAACCTGATCCAGGCCGGCCCCGGGGTCCCCACACGCTGGCGGTTCGCCTACCCCGAACTCCGTACGCTGCCCGAGGAGACGGTCGACGCCCGGATGGCGGACGTGTTCGAGGCGATCCTGCCCGACGGTGCGGATCCGCTCGTCGTCGACTGGTCGGCCTACCGGATGCACGAGCGCGTGGTCGAGACCTTCTGCCTCGGACGGGCGCTGCTGGTCGGCGACGCCGCGCACCTGACCAATCCGACGTCCGGCCTCGGAATGGCGACCGGCCTGTTCGACGCCGCGAGCGTCGTCGAGCACCTCCCCCGGGTCCTCGACGGTGCAGATCCGGTGCTGCTGGAGCGCGCCGCGCAGGAGCGTCGGGCCGTCTTCTGCGACCAGGTGTCCCCGGCGTCGGCCGAACGGAAGGACCTGCTCTTCCACTCGGCCGCGACCGGTCGGCTCGACGCGCGGATCGAGTGGCTGCGCGAAACCGTCACCGATCGCGACGCCGCACGGTCCCTGCTCCGCAAGGAGAACCGCCTCGTCCGGGAACAGATCGGCCTCCGCGCCCGGTGATCAGGTCCTGGTGAAGGCCGCCTGCACTGTTCCCAGTCCGCCGATCTCGGCGGTGTAGCGCCCGCCCGGGCTGACGGGGACCATCTGCCCCAGAGCCCCGGACAGCACGATGTCCCCCGCCATCAGGGGCGAGCGGACCGCGTGGGCCGCCCGGGCGAGCCACGCCAGTGCGGCCACGGGGTCACCGAGGCAGTCCGCGCCGCGGCCCCGGCTCACCACCGACCCGGCGCCGTCCGTCAGCCGCATCTCCAGTGGCCGCAGGTCGACGTCGCTGAGTGGGACGGCCTGGGCGCCGATCACGAACAGACCGCTGGAGGCGTTGTCGGCCACCGTGTCGGCGAAGGTGATGTCCCAGCCCGCGATCCGCGAATCGACGATCTCCAAGGCCGGGCTCATCGTCGCGACGGCCGCCCGGACCTGAGCGAGCGTCGGCTCGGCCAGATCGAGATCTGCTCCGAGCCGGAATGCGATCTCGGCCTCGATGCGGGGCTGGAGCAGCCGGCCGAAGTCGATCGGCTCGTCTTCGGAGCAGCGCATGGAGGTGAACAGGAACCCGAAGTCCGGCTGGTCCACGCCCAACTGCTGCTGGACCGCCGGCGAGGTCAGCCCGATCTTCCGGCCGACGATCCGGGCGCCGTGGTCGAGCGCCTCCTCCGTCAGGAGGTCCTGCACCGCGTACGCGGTCTCCAGGGAGGTGTCCGGCAGGATGTCGCGCACCGGCGCGCACGGCGTGCGGGTGCGCGCGGCCTCCGAGAGCCGCAGTGCGGCCACCCGGATCGGGTCCCTCACCGCCTCCTCGGACATCGGCGTGACGGGCTCCGCGCTCACGGTTCCACCGCCGCGCCCCAGCCGGGGGCCGCGGCCGACTCACAGCAGCACGTAGACACTGTCGCCCTCGATCTCCAGCGGGTAGGTGCGCAGCGCGATCGTCGCCGGGAGGCACAACGCCGCCCCCGTCCGGACGTCGAACCGCGCCATGTGCAGGGGACAGATCACCTCGTTCCCCTCGAGATCGGCATCCTCCCCGAGCGACCACTTCTCGTGGCTGCACGTGTCGGCGGTCGCGTGGAACTCGCCGTCCTCGGTGCGGTGGACCGCAATCGGCTCGGCGCGGTGCAGGGTCATGGACGTTCCCGGCTCCAGCGCGTCCACCGTGCAAGCGAAGACCCGCTCTGCCGTCGTCGCGCCCGCCGGGTCCGAGCGTGTCATCGCGCGCCTCCTCGTTCAGTCGTGGTCGTTCGAGTGTCGAGGAGGTCGGCCGCGCTGCGAAGGCCCCGTCTCAGCCGCCGGAACCAGGGCCGGGCGATCTCCGTCATCGCAGATCGGGATGCCATGACCAGTACTTCGCGGTCGCCCCGCCATCGACCGTGGCACTGGAACCGGTGATCATGGAGGCGGCGTCGGCCGCCAGGAGGACCCGCGCAGAGCGATGCGCCTGGGCCGCCCCGGGACCCGGTCGACGTCACGAGACGGCGGCGCGCGGCAGTTCGTGCCACGAGGGGTCGGGAAGGAGCCTGGCGATCCGGGTGGCCGCCTCGATGGCCTGCGCTCCATAGGACCCGAGGCGTCCGTCGATGCCTCCTGACACGACGCTGGGCACGGACAGCGAGACCGCAGCCCGCGCCGTGCCGTCGATGAGGACGGGCGCGGCCACGCACACCATCCCGTGGCAGGCCTCCTCCGCCTCGGTGGCGTAACCGAGGCGCTTGATCTCAGCGAGCTGCGTGGCGAGTCGCCCGGGCCCAGTGACCGAGCGAGGGGTGGCGCGGGCGAGCGGCTCGTCGAGAACGGACGCGACGACCGCCGGATCGGAGTGGGCGAGCATGGCCTTCCCCAGCGCGGTGCACGTCGCCGGGAACCGGCCACCCACCCGCGACGGCAGCCGGGTCCCCGCCGGCTTGCAGATCTTGTCCAGGTACAGCACGTTGCTCCCGCACAGCACCGCCAGGTGCACCGCGACCGCCTGGGACCGCTCGAACAGCCACGCGAGCGGCCGGCACGCGACCTCACGGAGCTCGCCGTACTCCGACCACCGAGCCACCTCGCTCAAGCGGAAGAACAAGGAGCCGACCCGGTACTTGACCCCGACCCGGTCCACGAAACCGCCGGCCTCCAGCGCCTTGAGCAGGCGATGCGCAGTGCTCTTGGGCACTCCGATCATCTCGCCGAGCTGCGTGACCCCGAACTGCGGTTGCGCAGACTCCGCCATCGCCGCGAGCAACGCGAGTGTCTTCGACGCCGACGAGGCGCTCAGCGCCACCTCGGCCAGAGCCACCCCTGCGCCGCCGGACCGTTCCGCCATTCGGTCTGCGCTGACCAACATGTCCGCTCCCGTCCTCGGGCGCCCACCCCCGACGGCCGCCGCACCTCCATGTGACCCGTACGACACTGAGCAGTCCGCACGACGGCGGGAACCATGTGTTCCAGCCACCGGGACCACACGATGCCCGCGCCGCCGCGCCGCAGGCGTTCGCATCGAGGTTCCGGCCCCCAGAACCCGGCCTCGTCCGGGCAGGGCGCCTGCGCGGGGATCTGCCCCTTCGAGGCGTTGATCGCCGTCGCCGAGCTACTGGAGTGGAAGCACGGATGCCGACCTGTTCGCCCTGCAGGACGGGCCCGACGACATCGTCCGGCCACCGCAGGACCGGCCCGCGCGGGTCGATCACCGGTTCCGCCCGCCGGGACGGGCAGTTGGTCGCCGGCCGTGCACAGGTAAACCTTGCCCCGTGACCACAACCCCCTCCCTCGTGCCTGCCGACGCAGACGTCGTCGTGGTCGGGGCCGGTCCGACCGGCTTCGCGCTCGCCATCGACCTCGGCCTGCGCGGTGTGCGCACCGTGCTGCTGGAGCGTGATCCCGGGACCAAGCCGTACCCGAAGATGGACCGGTCCAACGCCAGGACGATGGAGATGTACCGCCGCCTGGGCATCGCCGGACGCGTGCGATCCCTCGGCTACCCGCCCGAGGCGTCGATGGACGTCTTCGTGGCGAGGACCCTCTCCGACCCCGAGCTCGTGCGCCTGCGCTATCCGTCCGTCGCCGAGCACCGGGCCCTGATCGCCGAGTGCGCGGACGGATCCGAACCACTGGAGCCCTACCAGCTCGTGTCCCAGAACGACCTCGAGCCGCTCCTGCTCGAGGTGGCACGCACGACCCCGAACGTGACTGTGCACTTCAGCCACGAGCTCATCGGCTTCGAGCAGGACGCCGACGGGGTGAACGTGCAGATCCGCGACCTCGACGGTGCGGAGCACGGCGTGCGCTGCCGGTACCTGGCCGGGTGCGACGGCGGCCGCAGCACGGTGAGACGCCGCCTCGGCATCGCCCTCGCCGGCCAGGGCGGGCTCTCCGAGCTGCGCCAGATCTCCTTCCGTTCCGAGGGTCTCTACGAGGCCATCCCCATCGGGCAGGGCCGGCACTACTACCTCACCGGCCCGGAGAACGCGACCTTCGTCGTGCAGGGCAGCAGGCGCCACTTCACCCTCAACGCCGTCCTGCCGGCAGACGCCGACCTCGAGGCAGAGGTGCGGTCACGGATCGGCGGCGAGCTCGGGCGGACGGTCGACGTCGAGATCCTCTCCTGCCTCGAGTGGAAGCTGCACCTGCTCCTCGCCGAGCGCTACCGCGACGGTCGGGTGTACATCGCCGGCGACGCCGCGCACCTGGTGATCCCCACCGGCGGGCTGGGCATGAACACCGGTGTCGGCGACGGACTCGACCTGAGCTGGAAGCTCGCCGCGGCCCTGGCGGGGTGGGGTGGGCCCGCCGTGCTGGACTCCTACGAGACCGAGCGGCGACCGGTGGGGGCACGCAACGTCGAAGCCTCCGGCTGGGCGGCCGCGGGGATGATGATGTGGCGCGACGCCTGCCCGCCCGAGATCAACGACGACGGGCCCGAGGGCGCGGCCGCCCGTGCAGTCGTCGCCGAACTCGCCGAGGTCGAGCAGCGCCGCGTGCACGAGATGCTGGGAGCCGAGCTGGGGTACACCTACGCCGGATCGCCGCTGGTCGCCGAGGAGCCCGACAACCCGCGAGAATGGCCGATCAGGCACTACGTGCCGCACACCCGTCCCGGTGTCCGCATCCCCCACCTCTGGTTGGCAGACGGCCGAGCGGTCCAGGACGTCCTCGGCCGCGGCTTCACCCTCCTCGATCTCACCGGCGCCGCCGACACGTCGTCGCTCGCGGCAGCCTTCGCCGAGCGCGGAGCCCCGTTCGAGGTCGTCTCGACGGACGACCCGCACGCCCGGGACGTGTACGGCTGCGGGCTGCTGCTGGTGCGGCCCGACCTGCACGTGGTGTGGCGGGGCGACCGCCCGCCCACCGATCCCCGGGCGCTGGCGTCGACCGCGACCGGGAACGCCGTCGAGCCGTACCGCAGTCCCCGACCCACGGGCGCAGCGCCCGTTCGATCCGGAGCATCGGCGTGAGCGCGTCCGGCATGCCGGACGGTGTCGACGTCGTCGTGGTCGGCGCCGGGCTGGCGGGAGCGGCGGCTGCGGTGACGGCCGCCGAGGCGGGTTGCACTGTCGCGGTGCTCGAGAAGTGCGCGTCGCCGGGCGGCTCGTCCGTCCTGTCGGGAGGCGGGATGATCCTCGCCGGAACGCCCCTGCAGGAGCGCGAAGGCGTGGACGACGACCCGGAGCAGCTGCGGGCCGACATCCTGGCCGCTGGCCAAGGTCGTAACGACCCCGAGGCCGTCGAGGCCTACATCGCCAACCAGGCGGAAGCGGCGCGGTGGCTGGAGGAGTGCGGGGTCGAGTGGACGCTCGTGAGCAACCCCGGCGACGCGCGGCGCCGCCTGCACTCCACCACCCGCGGCTACCTCGTCCCGTTCCTGCTGGACCGACTCCGGCACCTGCAGCCTGATGCCGTGCGCACCGAGACGGCCGCCCGCCGGCTGCACACCGACCCGAGCGGGCGGGTCGTCGGCGTCGAGGTGGAACGGGCGGGGTCGCGGCACACCGTCACCGCGCGTCGCGGAGTGGTGCTCGCCTCCGGCGGGTTCGGCCGCGACGCGGAGCTGTTGGAGACCTTCGCCCCGTCCTGGGCCGGCGCCGTGCCGATGAGCGGCCCCGGCAGCACCGGCGACGGGCTGCGGATGGCCTGGGCGCTCGGCGCCGGGCTCCGGGACATGGCCTGGGTGTCGGCATCCTTCGGGGCCTCGCTGGCGCACTACCCCGACGTGTCCCCGCACCCGGACGACCGGCCGCGACTGCTGTACCCGACCATGGCCGGGGCGATCGTGGTGAACCGTGAGGGCAGGCGCTTCGTCGACGAGTCGTGGAACTACAAGCGCGTCTCCGAGGTGTGTCGCAACCAGCCCGACGGGGTGGGGATCATGGTCTTCGACCAGAAGGTCATGGACCGCTCCGTGGTCGAGCCGCAGCCGCTCAACTGGCGCAGCGGGCTCGACGACGGCACCGTCCGCGCTGCGGACACCGTCGAGGACCTGGCGAAGCTGCTGGACGTCGTCCCTGAGGTGCTCGTCTCCACGGTCGACGACTACAACCGGCACGTCGCGGACGGGAGCGATCCGGACTTCGGCCGCCCGCTGTCGGGTCTGGCGCCGCTCGACACGGGCCCCTACTACGCCTTCCCCTGCGGCAACGGCCTCACCACGACCTACTGCGGGATCCGGGTCGACGCGCGACTGCGCGTTCTGACCGTCTTCGGCGAGCCGATCGAGGGCCTCTACGCCGCCGGCGAGGTGGTGGGCGGTTTCCACGGGGCGGGCTACCTCAGCGGCACGGCACTGGGCAAGGCGCTGATCTTCGGCCGCACCGCGGCCCGGGACCTGGCCCGAGGAGTGAGCTGAACGGCCCGCTGGTCGCGGTCTCCGCGTGTCGGAGGCCCCGTCGGCGGATCTCGCCGACGGGCCCTCGCGCATGGCAGACCGCCCCGGTCAGCCGGCGTCACCCACCCGCGCAGCCTCCTGCGCAGGACCTTCCCGGACGCGTTGCGCGGGAGCAAGCACTGCTGCTGGAGCCGGGGGGACATCGGAGCCCCACATAGCCGATCCTGTCCAGGCTGGACAAGTCCGATCATTCCGCAGTCCGCGAGTCGGTTCGCGACCTCCGGCCGTATCGCATCCACCGAGGCCGGCTCGGGCCACCCCGTCGTCCTCCTGCACGGGAGCGGGCCCGGCGCGACGGGCTGGAGCAACGTCAAGAACAACATCGAGGCGCTGGCCGAGAGGTACCTGGTGCTCGCCGTCGACGGATCCGCGAGATCGCGGTGCCGATGCTGTCGGTGCACGGCCGCGACGACCGCGTCGTCCCGTCAGAGCAGCATCCGCTTGGTCAAGCAGGTGGCCGCCGTCCGGCTGCTGCTGAGGCGGTGCGGGCGCTGGGCCATGATCGAGCAGCCCAGGAGTTCAGCCGCGCGGTGCGCGACGTCGTCGCGAACAACTGAGGTCGGCTTCCGATCGGGACCGGTAGCTCAGCGCTCCTGGTCCCGTGCAGGCCAGGCTCCGGGCTGCTCGGCGAGCGCGGCGAGCACGTCCGCGGTGTGCTGCCCTACCCCAGGAGCACCGACGAGGGGCCGGCCGGGGCTTTCGTGGAAGTCGACAGGCGTGGAGACCTGCCGGACGACCCCGTAGGTCTCCTCGACCTCGACGAAGGCGCCGGCTGCCGTGGCCTGCGGATCGGCGAGGATGTCGTCGACTGTGTTGACGGGAGCCCAGAGCAGGTCCGGTTCGGTGGTCAACAGCCTTGTCCAGTGGGCCAGATCGCGGCGGGCGAAGATCTCGTCCAGCTCGCCGATCAGCTCCCGGCAGTGCTCGGTGCGTGCTGCCTGGCTCACGTAGCGCGGGTCGTCCAGCCAGTCGGTCCGGTCCAGCAGCTTGGCGAGGATCGGCCACGCCCGGTCGGGCGCCGGGTTGATCAGCCACAGCCGGCGGCCGTCGGCGGTGGCGTAGTTGTTCCACAGTGGGTTGAACAGGGACTCCCGCTGCGGGAACTCGGGGTCGTCGTCGCGCATGAGCTTCGTGTTGAGGTCCGCGGCGATGTGGTAGGCGGCAACACGCAGGAGGGACGTGGACACCAACTGCCCCGCACCGGTCCGTTCCCTCTCGAACAGTGCTGCGCTGATCATCGCGGCGGCGGTGACTGCGGTCTGGTGGTCGCCCATGGCGGTGCGCTGGATGGGCGGGGCCTGCCCCGGCACGGTCAACAGACCGGCGACCCCGCCGCGGGCCCAGAACGCACCGAGATCGAATCCGCCGGCCCCGGCGTCGGGCCCGGTCATCCCGTACGCCGTGATGACGGCGTAGACCAGGCGCGGGTTGCGCGCACGAACGGACTCGGGATCGAGACCGAGTCGCGCCAGCCCGGCGAGGCGCACGTTGGTGACGAAGACGTCCGCGGCGTCGAGCAGCGCCAGCATGCCGGCGCGCCCCTCGTCGGACCGGAGATCCAGGACGGCGCTGCGCTTGCCCCGATTGTCCGGTCCGAAGTGCGGGTTCACCTCGGCATCGGGTTGCAGCACCGCGGCGCTGGCCGCCCGGAGCGGGTCACCTCCGGGTGACTCGATCTTGATGACGTCAGCACCCCAGTCCGCCAGCATCGAGCCGGCCGCCGGAGCGGCCACCCAGATCCCCAGCTCGACGACCTTCACGCCCTGCAACGGTCCGTTCACGGCTCTCCTTCACTCCATCGTTCCCCGGACGCCCAGCACCGACCTGCCGGGGACGTCGCCCTCGGCGGGTTGCGTGGTGGAACGGCCTGCCGCCGCTCACGGCTGCGTGAGATCCGGGTTCTTCGTGGTGGGCTGGGCGCGCATCACGCGAGATCGGCCCCAGCGTCGCAGAAGCGCCGGGCGTCGAGAACGGGTCGTTCCGCGACCCGAGACGGACGCCGAGAAGCTACTCGCCGGTGGTCGCGGCGGACCCGGGCCAGCGCTGGGCCAGGCCGGACATCCACCGCAACCGGTCCGGGGTGAGACCGAGGCGGAGGTCCCGGGCGAGGGCGGCCGCCGTCTCGCGAACGGCGCGGGAGGTGTTCGGCTCGGCCGGCGCATCACTCGGGAAGGCGACGGAGAGCGCTCCCACTGCGTATCCGTTGACGATGATCGCGGCACCGAGTCCCGAGAAGCCCAGGTGGTACTCCTCGACCTCGAGTGCGATGCCGTCCCGCCGGACCTCGCGCAGGGCGCGGACGAACTCGGTGGCGGAGGTCTGCGATCTCTCGGTCAGCGCGGACAGCCGCGACGGGAGGAAGAGCGCGAGGTCGTCGAGCTCCTCGTGGGCCAACAAGGCCTTGCCCACAGCGACGCAGTGCGCCGGCACCCGCGCGCCGATCGCGATGGGCGGCGAAGGGTGCCCGACCCCCTCCAGCTTGTCGAGGAAGACGACGTCGAACTGCCGCAGGACCGCCAGCTGGACCGCGTAGCCGGTCCACCGGTTCAGCGCGTGCAGAGCGGGCACGGCCTGGTCCCGCAGGCTGACGGCCGGGCTGACCGCACCGATCCGCAGCATGCTGAGACCGATCTTGTACTCGGCTGGCCCATGGTGCTCGACCACGTCGAGCTCGACGAGCCGGCCCAGCAGCCGGTGCACGGTCGACTTCGGCAACCCGGACGCACGTGCGATCTCGGAGAGGGTCATGACCCGGTTCGCCGAATCGAACGCACGCAGGATGTCGAAGGCCTTCGACAGGATCGACGGTGCCTCGGGAGCGGGGTTCCGCTGCACGTTGTCCGTGGGCCCCATGCTTGTTCTCCGGTTCCCTTCGGCCCGGCCACCCTAGCGAGTCGACAGCGCTCGCGGCACCTCCTCGCCGGTGCAGTGAGCAGCGCGGGCCGATCAGGGCACGACCGTACCGCCGTCCACCGGCAACGCGACGCCGGTGACGTACCGGCCGGCAGGAGAGACGAGCCAGGCGATCGCCTCCGAGACGTCCCCCGGCTCCACGTAGGGGTTGCGCATCGGGGTCATCGCTGCGGCCCGCTTGAAGAACTCCTCGTCCGAGGGCTCCGGGTCGCCGGGCACGTAGAGCTTGCGAATGCCCTCGTTGTCGAACATGGGGGTGTTGCAGTTGCCAGGCATGATCGCGTTCACCCGGATCTGGTGGCGACCGAGCTCCTTCGCCAGGGTGCGGACGATCCCGAGCACGGCGTGCTTCGATGCGACGTAACCGCCCAGGTTGGTGATGCCGCTGACCGAGGCTGCCGAGCCGGTGAGCACGATGCTGCCGCCGTCACCCTGCTCGATCATGATCGGCACCGCGGCCTTGACGGTGTGCCACACCCCCACGACGTTCACGTCGATGACGTTGCGGAACTCGTCCTCGTCGAGCAGCCAGGTCCGCTTGTAGTCGTGGAGGATCCCGGCGTTGCCGAGCACGATGTCCACCCTGCCGAACCTGTCCAAGCCGGCCCGCAGCGCCGCGTCCACCTCCTCCTGGTCGCGGACGTCGCCCTCGACGGCGACCATCTCGCTGCCCGCCTCCTTCACCCGGCGGGCGGACTCGGCGAGGTCGTCGGGGGTGGACATCGCGAACGGCACCGTGTCGATCTGGCGGACCAGGTCGAACCCGATGATCCGGGCACCGGCGCGGGCCAGGCGGACCGCGTGCGACCGGCCCTGCCCCCGAGCAGCCCCGGAGATGAACGCGACCTTTCCCTCGAGCGCCTGCTCACCCGGTGTCGCCATGTCGACCCCTCATTCCGTTCCTCGGTTTCGTTGCGTCGGCGCTGCCGACGGGTACGGGGACCGCACCATCACACGTCGGGAAGCCGACCTCTCCCGACGTTCCGGCTGCCGGAACGACGTCACAGCGGATCGTCGACCACGGCGGCGAACTTCGGGGACCGCTTCTCGGCGAAGGCGGCGAGTCCCTCGCGCGCGTCCTCGCCGACGACGAGGCCGGCCGCGGCCTCGAGCTCGAGCTCCAGGCCGCGCACGTCGAGGGCCGGTCGGCTCATCCGCTTCATGAACGCCAGCCCGGGCTGGCTGCGTCCGGCCATCTTCTCCCCCGCCGCCCAGGCGCTCTCGTCGAACTCGTCGTCGGCGAGCACCTCCTGCACGAGCCCCACCTCCGCGGCGCGGTCGGCGGTCAGGATCTCGCCGGTGTACATCAACCAGCGCGCCACCCGGGATCCGACGGCATCGGGCAGTCGCTGGCTGCCCCCGCCCCCGGGCACCAGCCCGAAGTTCGCGTGGACGTCGCCGATCCGCGCCGAGCGCCGCGCCACGATGTAGTCGCACGCGAGCGCCAGTTCGAGTCCGCCGGCCAGCGCGAGGCCGTTGACGAGGGCGACGATCGGCTTGGGGCAGTCCTCGAACGTCGCGAACGCCCGGTGCCATGCGGCCACCCAGCGACGGAACCTGTCCGCGGTCGCCGTCACCGTACGGGCCTCCACCAGGTCCGCGCCTGCGCAGAACGCACGACCTGCGCCCGTGATGTGCACGACCCGCACGGAGACGTCCCGACGGGCGTCGGTGACCGCGTCCGCCAGACCGGCCACGAGCTCCGTGTTCAGCGAGTTCATCTGGTCCGGGCGGTTCAGCGTCAGCCGCAGGACCCCTCCCCGCTGCTCCCGCAGCACCAGTTCTTCCACGATCTGCGCCTTCCGATGTCGGTGCCTTGCTCGACGGCGCGGGCTCCGGTCGCCCGCGGCGTTCACCGTCCATCTCGCGGGTACGGCAGGAAGTCCCGGCCGAAGAGCTCGCGAGCGATGATGATCTTCTGGACCTGGGCGGTGCCGTCCGCGATCTCGACGGCCAGCACGTCGCGCAGGCGCTGCTCGTGCGGGTACTCGCAGGAGTAGCCGTAGTGCCCGAACTGCAGCAGGCAGTCGTGGATCGCCTGGGAGGAGTAGAGCGGACCGACCCACTTGGCCATCGCGGCGTCCGCCGTGTGCGGCTCGCCCGCGGTGCGCTTGGCGAGCGCCCGGTAGCAGATCATGCGGGCGAGATCGAGGTGCGTGGCGTGCTCGGCGAGGGGGAAGGAGATGCCCTCGAACCGCGCGAGCGGCGATCCGAACGCGGCGCGCGACCGGACGTGCTCCACCGTCTCGTCCAGAGTGGCCTGCGCTGCTCCGATCGCCGTGAGCGCCAGCAGCGGCCGGGTGAAGTCGAAGTTGCGCATGACCGTGCGGAACCCGTCGCCGACGTTCCCGATGAGCGCGTCGCCGTCGACGTCGACGTCGGTCATGGCGATGGTCCCGCGCCCGACGGGGAGCCAGCCCGGGTCCTCGATCGCACCGGTCCGCACACCCCGGTGATCCATCCGCACCATGAAGGCCGACACACCACCGGCGCCGAGGGCCGGATCGGTGCGGGCGAAGATCACCGCGGCCTGGGCGAACGGAATGGCCGTGATCGAGGTCTTCTCCCCGTTGAGCCGCCAGCCCGTCGCGGTCCGCTCCGCAGTGGTGCGCATGGCCCCGGCGTCGGATCCCGAGCCGGGCTCGGTCAGGCCCAGAGCGACCATCGTGTCGCCCGCCACGAGCCCGGGCATCCACTCCTGCAGCATCGACTCCGACGCGTGCTCGCGCAGGATCGAGGTGATGATCAGCGGCGGCAGCATGCAGTTCGCGATGTTGAAGTCGGCGTAGGCCAGTTCCTCCATCGCCAGGCCCGGGGCCGTGAAATCCGGCTCGCCCTCCCCGCCCCAGTCCGGGCCGGCGAGCAGGCCGAGCAGTCCCAGCTTGCCCAGCTCGCGCTGGCAGTCCCAGGGGAACTCCGCCACCCGCGCGCGCGCCAGGTAGCCCGGCGCCAGTTCCCGCCGGGCGTACGCGCGCACCACGTCCCGCAGGTCCCGTTGCTCCTGCGTGAGCCCGAAGCTCATGGAGTCCCCTTCCCGACGACCCGAACGCAGGTCACGAGGCCTGCCAACCCCCGTCGACGGACACGACCTGTCCGGTGACGAACGAGGCGCGGGGCGAGACGAGGAACGACACCGCCGCTGCCAGCTCGGGAGGCCGGCCCCACCGTCGCATCGGGGACTGGTTCAGCGACCATTCCTCGGCAGCGGGGTCCGCGCGGAAGACATCGGTCATGTCGGTGTCGAACATGCCGGGCGCGACGGCGTTGACCGTGATGCCCCGACGGGCGACCTCGACGGCGAGGCACCGCGTCAACGCGACCACGGCGGCCTTCGTCATCGCGTACGCCAGGGCGCCGGGCACCCCCACGATCCCGGTCGTCGAGGACACGTTCACGATCCGCCCGTAGCGCCGCTCGCGCATCCGTTCGACGGCGTTCTTGCAGATCAGCATGGACGCGACGCTGTTGACCGCGATCATTTCATGAAGCGCGTCCAGGTTCACCTGCGCGATGCCGCCCGAGGCGTAGACACCGGCGTTGTTGATGACCGCGGCCAATGGCCCGGCGGCGTCCTCCACGGTGGCGACGAGGGCGTCGGCGACGCCGGCGTCCACCAGGTCGGCGGCGAACGGCACCACCCGGGCACCGGCCGCCTCGGCCGCCTCGGCGGTGTCGTCGAGGGACGACTCCTTCCTCGCCGTGACCGCGAGGTCGAACCCGTCCGCGGCGAGCGCCTCCGCGATGGCCCGGCCGAGCCCTCGGCTGGCCCCGGTGACGAGGGCCAGCGGACGCTCCTGCTGCGTGGTCATGGGCGTACTCCCGTCGTCGCAGGGATGCTGGCGCCGGAGCGCCCCGCGAGTTCGGCCAGCACCTCGCGGGTGTGCTCCCCGTGCCGGGGCGCGCCAGTGGTCTCGGCCGGTCGTGCCCGGTCGATGCGGAACGGCGGGGCGAGCAGGTGCATGGGCAGGCCGGCGACCTCTCGGATGAGCTCGCGGGCGACGGCGTGCGGGTCCTGCAGCAGGTCCGCGAACGAGTTGACGACCGTCGTGCAGGTGTTGCGCCCCGCCAGCAGCTGCTGCAGGGCCGACTTGGTCAGTCCCCGGAACCGCGTGGAGAAGGCTGCCACCACGTCGGCTCGGCGGGTCTCGTCGTGCTGCGCGTCGGCGTACTCGTCCAGGCCGAGCGCGGCGCACAGCGCGGCCCAGTAGTGCGCTTCCACCGCACCGACGGCGACGAAACCGTCGACGAGCTCGTACACGCGGTAGAACGGGCGGCCGTCGTACTCCACCGATCCACCCGACCGCAGCGCCGCACCGGCGAGGTGATCGGCGAGCTCCACGGTGGGCAGCAGCGCTGCCCCGTCGGCCAACGCCGCGTCCAACCATCCGCCCTCGCCCGTCGTGCGAGCTCGCAGGACGAGCGCGACCAACCCGAGCGCGGGCATCAGGCTGCCGCCGACCAGGTTGGCGATGGGCAGGGTCGGCGCGGACGGCACCGTTCCGCTCTCGCGGGGGAGACGCTCGAGGTGGCCGGAGAAGGCGAGGCCGTTGATGTCGTGGGCCGGGAGCCCGGCATGCGGTCCCTCGGCACCGAAGCCGCTGATCGACCCCACGACCAGGCTGGGGCGCCGGGCACGCAGCGTATCGGGGCCCAGGCCCAACCGGTCCATGACACCCGGTCGGAACGAGTCGACGACGACATCGGCCGTGTCGACGAGGCGGAGGAACGCGTCCCGGCCGGCTCCGTCCTTGAGGTCGAGCACGACGGAGCGCTTTCCCCGGTTGACGAGGTGATGTGTCGCGCCCTGGCCGTTCACCTGGACACCCACGGATCGCATCGGATCGCCGGTGACGGGCGACTCGATCTTGATCACGTCGGCACCCAGCGAGCCCATCAACCACGTGCAGTAGTTGCCCGGCAGCAGGGTCGTCACGTCCAGCACGCGTACACCCGCCAGCGGCAGCGCCATGCGACCTCCCTCAATCTATGACCACAATAGTGACAATAGATCTGGTCGCGAGCAAGGGGCGATGCCACGGCTTGGAACACGAGCGACGGTCGAGCCCGTTGCCCCCGGGCCGCACGAGCCGCGCGTTCCGGCTACGCGCCGACGCCGACAGCGGACCGGACGCCGGGCGTGCGCCTACGTCCACCGCCGGAGAGGACACGGCCGGCGGGAGGGCGGCGCAAGCGGCGTCAGTGCAGCCAGCGCACGCCGCGCGAGGTCAGCTCCGGGTACTTGCGGCGCCAGTACTCCCCCGCCTCGCGCATGTGCTGGCGCATGGCCTCCTCCGCGGAGTGCGCGTCACCGGAGGCCAGCGCGTCGACGATCTTCTCGTGCGCCGCCGCGACTGCCGCGCGTCGGGGCGGCGAGTACTCGACCCCCATCACTCCGCCGTCCGCGATGGATTTCAGCGTCTCGTTGAAGACCCAGAGCACGCTGCTTCCGGCCGCCTCGGCGACGAGCGAGTGGAAGACCTGGTTCTCCTGCAGGAACTGCGCCTGGTTTTCGGAGTTCTCGCGCATGCGCTCGACACTGCGACGCAGTTCCGCAACCTGCTCGGCGTCGATCCGCTGCGCGGCGAGCCCGGCCATCATCGGCTCGAGCGCGAGCCGTGCGTCCAGGACGTCGGTCAACGAGCTCCCCGTGAACTGCAGCATCAGCGTCAGCGATTCCCGCAGGTCATCGGGCCGCGGGCGACGAACGACCGGCCCGCCGCCCGGCCCGGAGCGGATGGTGATGACACCGCGGGTCTCGAGCAGCCGCAGCGCCTCGCGCAACGTGGTCCGACCGATGTCGAAGACCTCGACGAGCTGCTTCTCGTTGGGCAGCTTCGTGCCCTCGGCGAGGTCGTTGTCCACGATGTGGTTGACCAGCTCACGAGCGACCCGCTCGGAGGTCTTCGGGGGGCGGACCTTCCCGACCGACCCCGACGTCAGGCCCGACGATGCTGACACGTGCACCTTCCCCCGACAGCGACCCCACATTCCAGCGCTACTGATTCTACTGTAACCAGCTTTTCGTCTCCCCGCAGCCCGAGGTCGGCCGATCAGAGCCATGACAAACAGCCAATCTCTACATACAGTAACGTTAGTAGTGACGAAGCTGGGAGGCACCGATGAGCGCGTTGTCCACCACGTCGATGATGCTGTCGAACATCCACGACGCCGACGAGCTCCTCGCGCTCGCGGACGTCATGGTCGAATGCGGCTACCACCGGGTCTGGCTGGCCGAGACCGGCGGCCTGGACGCCGCCGCGCTGGGCGCCGTGCTCGCGCGCACGACGCCGCTCGAGATCGGGACCTCGATCGTCCCCGTGTACAGCCGCACCCCCGCGCTGCTGTCGATGATGGCGTCCACGATCAGTCATCTCGGCAACGGACGCGCCGTCCATCTCGGCATCGGGGCAGGCGGGCAGGTCATCGTGGAGAAGTGGCACGGCCGGCCGTTCACCAAGCCCGTCGCGACCACGCGGGAGACCGTGGCCGTGCTGCGCCAGGCCCTGGCCGGTGAGCGGACGTCCGTCGAGGGTCAGATGCTGCGGTCCACGGGATTCCGGTTGCTCACCGGAGCCGCACCGAAGGTGAGCATCGCCATCGGCGGAATGGGGCCGGCGATGGTCGACCTCGCCGCCGAGGTCGCCGACGCGCTGATCGTCACGTGGTTGTCGCCACGAGTGCTGTCGACGTTCCGCGCCGCGTTCTCCGACGCCGTGCTGCACCACGGCCGGGACCCGCGTGCGGTCCGACTGGTCGCCCGGGTCTACGTCGGGGTCACCGAGACCCCCGACGAGGCCCGCGAGCACGTTCGCCGTGAGCTGGTCGAGTACCTCGTCTCGCCCCCCTACGGTCGCTACTTCGCGTCCGCGGGGTTCGGCGACGAGGTGCAGCGGGTGACGGCCGCGTTCCAGGCCCGTGATCGCGTCGAGGCCGTGGCGGCGGTGAGCGATCGCCTCCTCGACGAGGTCCTCGTCCTCGGGCGCGATGCCGGCGACATCGAGGGTCCGCTACGCGCCTACCTCGCCGAGGGGGCCGACGAGATCGTCGTTCAGCCCGTCCCGAGCTTCCGCGGCGGCGACCCCGAGCGCACGATCCGCGCCGTGGCCAAAGCGCTCGGGTGACGCTGCGTCCGGTCAGGCGCTCAACGCGTGGGCGCGCTCGTACATCTCCTCGAGCCGAGCAGCGTCCGATCCGAGCAGCCAGCGACTGGTCTGCGCCCACGTGACGTAGCGGTGGCACGGGCTCTCCCATGTGAAGCCCATACCGCCGTGGAGCTGCACGGCATCCGCAGCCGCGCGGACGAGCGTCTCCGTGGCGGCGTGCAGCGCCAGGGGCGCGGATGCCGACGCCGCATCCAGGTCGCCGGCCGCCAGGTGACACGCGACCAGGTAGACCGCGGACGTGGCGAGCTCCACCTCCACCAGCAGGTCGGCGAGACGGTGCTTCACGGCCTGGAAGGCGCCGACCGGCTGCCCGAACTGCTTGCGGGTCGTCACGTAGGAGGCGGTCACGTCCATGACGGCCCGGGCGGCGCCGACAGACTCGGCCGCGAGCGCCGTGGTGGCGCGCAGCCCGGCACGCCGGATCCGATCGCCCGCCCTGCGCAGCAGCAGCTCGGCCCGCGCGTCGGCCAGCGTCACGCGGCAGAGGGAGCGGGCCGGATCGAGCGCCGGCAACACCTCGATCCCGGCGTCGTCCGGGGCCACGGCGAACAGCGCGATGTCGCCGCCCGCACCGCCGCCCGCACCGCCGTCCGCACCGCCGTCCGCACCGCCGTCCGCACCGCCGTCCGCACCGCCGTTCGCACCGCCGTTCGCACCGCCGTCGTCGATGCGCGCCGCCACGAGCAGCACGTCGGCGCGGTCCGCCTGCAGGACGCCCTCCTTCACCCCACGCAGGCGCCAGCCGCCGTCACCGAGGTAGGCGGTGGTGGTGACGGCCGCCGCCGACCACGGGCCGGGTCGGTCGGGCACGGCGGCGCAGGCCACCCAGCCCTCGGCCAGCCGTCGACACACCGCTGCGGATCGATCGTCGTCGCCCGTCACCAGACCGGCCGCGAAACCGGTGGACGCCAGCAGCGGTCCCGGATAGAGGACGGCGCCGGCCTGCTCCAGGACGATGGCGAGCTCCACGACGCCCAGTCCGGTGCCGCCGTGCTCCTCGGCCAGGTCGACGGTCGCGGCGCCCATCTCCAGCAGGGCCGCCCACGCGCCGGGATCGGGCGGTGCCCCTGCGTCGGCTCGCGCTCGCGTCAGTGCGAGGGGGGCCTGCTCGGCGAACAGGCCGGTGGTGGCCGACCGGAGCAACTCCTGGTCGGCCGTCAGCGCGAATCGCATCGGTCTACTGCACCCACCTCACGCCCCGAGCGCTGAGCTCGGGATAGTGGCGGCCCCAGAACGCACCCGCTTCCTCGACATGGGCCCGCATCGCCGCCTCGGCGGAGCGGGGATCGCGGCTGCGCAGGGCCTCGACGATCTTGTGATGAGCCTCGGCGACCGCTAGCCGGCGCCGCGGCGTGTACTCCACCCCGACGACCGCGCCGTCGGCGATGGACTTCAGCGTCTCGTTGAACACCCACAGGCCACTGCTGCCGCTGGCCTCGGCGATGGTGGTGTGGAAGCGCCTGTTCTCGTCGAGGAACACGTCGTGGTCCTCGCAGCTGTCCCGCATCGTCTCGACGCTGCGGGCCAGCTCCTCGATCCGGTTCGACGTCAGGCGGGTCGCGGCGAGACTGGCGATCCTCGGTTCGAGGGTCGCCCGCGCCTCCAACACGTCCGTGAGCGAGGCCCCGGCGAACTGCAGGATGAGGGTGAGTCCCTCCCGCAGGTCGTCCGGGCGGGGACGGCGGACCACCGGCCCACCCCCGGGCCCGGACCGGATGGTGATGACGCCGCGCGTCTCGAGCAGGCGCAGCGCCTCGCGCAGCGTCGTGCGCCCCACGTCGAACACCTCGACGAGCTGCTTCTCGTTGGGCAGCTTGGCGCCCTCGGCCAGGTCGTGGCCGATGATGTGGTTCACCAGCTCACGAGCCACCCGCTCCGACGTCTTTGGCGCGCGGGTGGTCCAGGCCCCGCCGGGGAACAGACCTCCCGCTCCCGTGGTGCTCGACATCCGGACCTCCTTTCCGCGCGTCGCCGTATGCAGGAGCCGGCCCGTGATCAGCGCAGCCCGAACACCGCACGCGCCGCACCGCCGACGACGAGCTCGCGCGCCTCGTCCTTGAGCGGCAGCTGGGCGATCGCCGTGAGCGCGTCGTGGTGGCCCATCACCGGGTAGTCGGTGCCGAAGAGCACCTTCCCCTTCCCGCGCGAGTTCGCGAACCGGACCATGCTCGGATCCCAGTAGCGCGGGTGGTGGGCTGACGTGCCGACGTAGACGTTGCGATGCTTCCAGGCCATGGCCAGCAGCTCCTCCACCCACGGCCAGCCGGTGTGGGCGGCGACGATCGTCAGCTCGGGGAAGTCGAGGGCGATGTCGTCGATGTGGATCGGCCGCCCCATCTCCGACGGCATCCGCTCGGCCGAGTGCCCCACCTGCATCACCACCGGCACGCCGAGCTCGACGCACTTCGCGTAGAACGGGTAGAACCGCCGGTGGTTGATCGGCAGCCCGAAGCCGTAGGCGTGCAGGTGCGCCCCGACGAAGTGACCGGTGCGCACCCACTGCTCCAGCCGGCGAACCCCCCGCATCCCCTCGCGCGGGTTGATGCCGAACAGCCCCTTGATCCGGCCGGGCACGGCCTCGGCCACCGCGACCACGTCCTCCTCGGGCACGTCCCAGATCAGCTGGGACGTCTCGAACGACGCCATCTTCGCCGACGGGATCAGGACGACGTCGACGTCGGCGTCGTCGAGGTCGCGGGTGAACTCCGCGACCGACTTGCCCGTGAACTGCAACCCCCACCACTTCACGACGTCGGCGACCTCCGCCGGCTCCTCGAAGGTGTGCTTGATCCCCTCGGGGGTGAAGAGGTTGCACCAGTAGTCGATGGCTCCCATGCGGCCCGTGCTCCTTGTCGTGTCATGTGTGGCGGTGTGGGTCGCGCCGGTCAGCGCGGCAGGTGCAGCACCCGCTCGCCGAGGATCGACCGCTGGATCTCCGAGGTCCCGCCGGCGATGGTGGCGCCGTGGCTCGCCAGGAAGCGGTGGCGCCACGCCTCGCCGTCGCGACCCGTGACGAAGGCGGGTCCCAGCACGTCCGTCGCGAGGGCCGCCACCTGTTGCTGGAGCTGCGAGGAGGTCAGCTTCAGCACCGACATCCGCGGGTCGGTCGCCGAGCCGCGGTCGTCGGACAGCAGCCGGAACCAGGTCCAGCGCAGCATCTGGACGCGGCCCCAGAGATCTGCCCAGCGGGCCCGGAACACGCCGTCGGCGCTGCCGCGTTCCTCGGCGACCTCGCGGATCTCGGTGAGCCCGGCACCCAGGCCGATCGCCACGGCACCGAGCATGCGCCGCTCCCGGCCGAGCACGGAGAGCGCGACCTGCCAGCCGCCGCCCACCTCACCGAGCACGTCGGCCTCGCCGACCTCGACCTCGTCGAGGAACACCTCGTTGAACTTGGACTCGCCGTCCATCTGCTGGATGGGCCGCACCGTCACACCCGGGCGGTCCATCGGCAGCGCGAAGCAGGTGATACCCCGATGGCGCCCGGCAGCGCGATCGGTGCGGGCCAGCAGGAGCCCGTGGTGCGAGTAGTGCGCACCACTGGTCCAGACCTTCTGGCCGGTCACCCGCCAGCTGCCGCTCCCGGTGGCGTCTGCGCGCGTGGACAAGCCCGCGAGGTCCGATCCGGCGCCCGGCTCGGAGAAGAGCTGGCACCAGAGCGCCGCGCCCCGGCGGATGGGCTCGAGGTGGGCAGCCTGCTGCGATGGGCTCCCGAACGCGATGATGATCGGCCCCGCGAGCTCCATGCTCACGAAGCTCAGCTGGCGCGGCAGGCCGCGGCGGGCCAACGCCTCCGCGAACAACGCCTGCTCGGACGGGGTGGCTCCGACACCGTGCGGCGCGGGCCAGGACAGCGCCGCCCAACCCGCCTCGACCAGCAGCTGTTGCCACGCACGGCCCGCGTCGATGTCGTCGGCTGTCGGCGTCGATCCGTAGTCACGTAGCCCCTCCGGGATCTCGACGACCGCCAGCCAGTCCTCCAGGCGCTTGCGGAAGTGCTCCTCGTCGGCCGTGAGCGAGAGATCCATCGTCAGCTCGCCATGTAGAGGCCACCGTCGATGCTGAGCACCTGGCCGGTGACGTAGCTCGACGACGGGCTCGCGAGGTAGGTGAAGGCGGTGGCGATCTCCTCGGGCGTGCCGAAGCGCCCCAGCGGGATCTGGTCGAGGAACTTCGTGCTGAGCTTCTCGTCGGTGCGCAGTCTCGCCGTCATCGGGGTCGCCGCGACCGGCGCGACCGCATTGACCCGGATGCCGTGGCGCGCCAGCTCTTTCGCCGCCGACTTGGTCATCGCGATGATCGCGCCCTTGGCCGCCGAGTAGTTGATCTGGCCGATGGTGCCCTGCAGTCCGGCCGACGATGTCACGTTGAGGATCACGCCGCCGCCGGCGCCGCCTTCGCGCATCGTCCGGGCGGCCTCCCGGATGCCGAGGAAGGTGCCCCGCGCGTGCACCCGGAGCACGAGGTCGAAGTCGTCGACCGTCATCTTGTGGAGCATGGCGGGCCGCGTGATCCCGGCGTTGTTGATCCAGACCGCCGGGACCCCGTACTCGCTCACGACCCCCGCCGCGAGCTCCGCAACGGCCGCCTCGTCGGCCACGTCGCACGCCAGCGCCACTGCCGACCCGCCGCGGTCACGGATCTCGGCCGCCACCGTCTCGGCCGCGTCGGCGACGACATCGGAGACCACGACCGCGTCGCCCTGCGCCGCGAAGGCCTCCGCAACGGCACGGCCCAGCCCCTGCCCCGCACCCGTGACGACGACAGAGCGCAGGTCACTCACGTGCCGCCCCCAGGATCGTCACGGCGGAGACCGCCGTCGGGCCGCCGACGTTGTGGGCCAGCGCCCACCGTGGCGAGCCCACCTGGTTGCAGGCCTGCCCGCGGAGCTGCTCGAACAGCTCCACGCACTGGGCCACGCCCGTCGCGCCCGGCGGATGTCCCTTGGCCTTCAGCCCGCCGCTGGGGTTCACCGGAAGGCTGCCGCCGATCTCCGTGGCGCCGGACTCGATGAGCTTCTTCGCCTGGCCGCGCTCGCAGAAGCCCAGGTCCTCGTAGTTCATCAGCTCGACCCCCGAGAAGCAGTCGTGCACCTCGGCGACGTCGATGTCCGCCGGACCGATGCCCGCCATCGCGAACGCCGCCCTGGCCGCCTTGACGGTCGCCGGGAACGTCGTCATGTCCGCCTTGTGGGCGTGCATGACGCGGTCGAGGCCGAGTCCCACACCGCGGACCCACACGGGGCGGTCGGTGTAGCGGTCGGCGAGCTCTCCGCCGACCAGGAGCAGCGCTGCGGCGCCGTCGCTCTGCGGGGTGCAGTCGAGCACCCCGAACGGGCCTACCACCCGGGGTGCCGCCAGCACCTGCTCGACGGTGACCTCCATGCGCAGGTGCGCGATGGGGTTGGTGACCGCGTTGTGGTGGTTCTTCACCGCCACCATGGCCAGGTGCTCGGGAGCGACGTCGAACTCGTGCATGTACCGGGCCACGTGCAGGGCGAAGTTCGCCGGCGCGATCAGCCCCAGCGGATAGTCCCAGCCGCGGTCGCGCGCCAGCCCCATCCAGTCCCAGAAGGTCGAGACCGACGGCGTCTCCCGGGTCTTGTCGGCGCCGATGACCAGTGCGACGTCGACGACCCCGCTCGCGATGGCCAGTGTCGCGTTGCGCACCGCGTCGTTGCCGGTGGCGCACTGGTTCTCGATGCGCGTGACGGGGATGTCCAGCAGCCCGCAGGAGTCCGCGAGCACCCCCGCCGGGTGCCCGTCGGAGGTCTGCAGCTGACCGAACCAGGCCGCCTGGATCTCCGACCTGACCATCCCCTTGTCGACCGACGCCAGCGCGTTGCGCAGTGTCGTGGGGAGCAACTCCTTCATCCCCTGGTCGAACCGCTCCCCGAAGGGCACCATCCCGGCGCCGACGACGGCCACGTCCCTCATGCCGACACCCCCTCGTCCACCGCGCCCGGCTCGCACCGGAACGCGTAGCCGTAGTCCGGCACGCCTTCGCGCACCGCGAGTCTCCGCAGGATCAGGCTGCCCCGTTCCCCGATCCCCGCCTCGCGCCGTCCTACGTCCGCTATCGGGGCCAGCACCCGGACCGGGGACTCGTCCAGCGCCACGATGGCCAGACCGTACGGGCCCGCCACGCCCGGGATCGGCACATGCACCTTCACGCAGGTGTACACCTCGCCCGTCCGGCGCAGCGAGACCGGTCGGGTGTCGTCCTCCGTCCCGCAGTTCAGGCAGACCTGCCGCGGTGGATAGCTCATCTCGCCGCAGCTGCACCGCGCGGCCACGAGACCGACCTTCGCCTCGAACGCCCTGGCGTAGGCGGGCATGGAGAAGGGGATCTCCACATCCTCACCCACCACCGGACGCTCACCGGCGGGCAGCGCCGGGCGCTCGTCGCGCAGCACGTCGACCGGCCCCGGCAGGAGATCGGCGGCAACGCCGCTGCCGGCGTCGAGCGCCACGATCCGTACCTCGGGACCGGGTCCGGAGACCGCCTCGGCCATGGCGAACACCACGCCGGCCGGGCCCTGCGTGGGCGGTGCGGCAGGGTGCGCCTTCCAGCGCCGGGCCTCACTCGGGGAGACCCCGACGAGCAGCGGCGCGCCCTGCGCGCGCAGGCGCTCCACCACGGGCCGGGTGGCGAGCTCGCGCTCGACCCGCCCGTCGCCGTAGACCGCGGTGCGCGCCGAGTCGACCGTGCGGACCCGCATCGGGAGGGATCCGTTGACCCGCCCCGCTGGGTGCAGCTCGGCGCCCCGGCCGTCGCCCACCCGGACCGCCCCCGCTGCGGCTGCGCCCTCGGCCAGGTCGACACCCACGACCAGCGTGCCGGCGCCGGCCGACAGCACGGCGTCGAGCAGTGCCGGCCCACCTCCCACCCGCAGCTCGACCGTCGCGTCGTCCGGCAGGTCGAGGGCTCGGGCCACGACCCCGGTACCGAAGCCCACGACCACGTCGGGCGTGGCCGTGACCACGACGACGCGCTCGACCGAGCGGCTCTCGGTCAGCGGCCGGGCAGCTGCCACCGCCAGGGTGAGAACGTCCTCGTCCGGGCCCGCGACCCGGTTCCCCGACTGCTCCCACGCCGGCCGGTACAGCGACAGCGCCCTGATGCTCATGCGGCACCCCTGACCCGAGCAGTGCGTCCGGCCGACCGCAGCAGCTCGCGCGCGATCACGACGCGGTGGATCTCGTTGGTGCCCTCGACGATCTGGAAGACCTTCGCGTCGCGGTAGGCGCGCGCGACCGGGAACTCGTCGGACACGCCGTACGCGCCGTGGATCTGCACCGCCTCGGTGGCCGCGCGTTGGAACACGTCGGACGCGTACATCTTGGCCATGCTCGTCTCGACCCGGCCGCGCGTGCCGGAGTCGAGCGTCCGCGCGCAGTGCCCGACGAGCAGCCTCGCCGCCTGGATCTCCGTCGCCATGTCGCTGATCTTCTTCTGGATCTGCTGGTAGGACCCGATCGGGGAGCCGCCGACGACCCGCTCGTCGGCGTAGGCGATGCACGCGTCGAGGCAGAGCTGCGCGCCACCGACCGCACGGGCGGCGACCGAGAGCCGCCCCTTCTCGACGGCAGTCATGGCGACCTCGAAGCCCGACCCCTCCTCGCCGAGCAACGCCTCGGGGCCGAGCCGCACGTTGTCGAGCACCAGCTCACCCGTGCAGATCGGGCGGAAGCCGAGCTTGTTCTTGAACGGGTGGACCGACACACCCGGGGTATCGCGGGGGATGACGAACGCCGTGATGCCGGCGTGCCGCAGCGAACGGTCCCGGGAGGCGAAGGTGACGAAGAACGACGCGATGTCGAGGTTGGAGATCCACGTCTTGGCGCCGTTGACGACGAAGCCGTCCCCGTCGCGGACGTAGGTCGTCTCCATCCCCGCCACGTCACTGCCGGACTGGGGCTCGGTCACGCCGGCACCGCCGAAGATCCGGCCGGACGCGAGCGGCTCGAGCCACTGCTTGCGCTGCTCGTCGGTGCCGTAGCGCAGCAGGCCTGCCCCGACGAGGGCGGAGGGCATGCTCATCAGCACCCCGAGGCAGTGGTCGACCCGCGAGATCTCCTCGATGAGCTCCCCGTACAGCACGTGGTCCAGGCCGCTGCCACCCCACCGCTCGGGAACCAGGCCGCCGAACAGGTCGAGGCGGGCCATCGCATCGAGGATGTCCCGCGGCAGCCGTTCCTCGGCGTCGTACTCGCGGACCCGCGGAGCCACCTCACGCTGGGCGAAGTCCCGCACCAGCCGCAGCATCGCGTCGCGTTCGGCATCGCTCACGTCGGACGCCCTCCACTTCCCTGATATCTGTACATACAGTAGCAGGCGAACCGGCTTCCGCAATGAGCCATCAGTCAAACTCTGTGTATGATTATCACTCATGTCAGGCATGTTCGCGGCGGACAGCGACTCCAGCCGGTTCGTCACCGTCTCGCCGGGCTCGGTAGCCCTGGCCCGCGAGCCTTCCGGCGCCCGCCGGCCCGGCCCCGACGACGTCCGCGCAACCGTGCTGGCGTGCGGCATCTGCGGCACGGACCTGCACCTCTGGCACGGCATGCGGCTCCCTCCGGGCGCCGCGTACCCGGTCCGTCCAGGACACGAGGTCTGCGGCCGGGTACTCGAGGTCGGGTCCGCGGTCGGCCGGGGAGTCGACGCCGACGCACCGCGCGTGGGCGATCTCGTCGTGCTGCACCCCGTCGCGTCGTGCGGGGTGTGCCCGCTCTGCGCGCAGGGTCGCGACCAGCTGTGCCAGCAGGGGCGCATCCTCGGCATCCACGAGCCGGGCGGGCTCGCGGACGAGGTGATCTGGCCCGCGTCCCGCACGGTGGTCGTCGACGGCATCGCCCCCACCGCGGCGGCGGTGCTCGCGGACGCGGTCGCGACGGCGTACCGCGCCGTCCGGATCGCGGACATCGCGCCCGAGGCGGTGGTGTGCGTGCTGGGCGCCGGGGGCGTCGGGACGCACGTGCTGGAGCTGATGCGCGCACTGACTCCGCGCGCCACGCTCGTCGGGGTCACCGGGACCGAGCGCAGCGCCGAGCGGTTGCACTCCGCCGGCTTCGACGCGGTGGTCGCCGGGGACGACCTGGTGAAGCGGCTGCGCGCGAGCCACGGGAGCTTCGACACCGTCGTCGAGTTCAGCGGCGCGCCCGCCGCCCCCGCTCAGGCCGTCCGGCTGCTGCGCCCGGGTGGCACGCTGCTGTTCGGGTCCGTGGTCGACGGTCCGCTCGCGCTCGGGCCGGCCGTTGCCCTCCAGTCCCGCGAGCTGGTGGTCAGAGGGGTGTACTCCTCCAGCCTCGCCGATCTGCGCGACGTGGTGGACCTCGCATCGGCGGGTCGCATCGACCTCAGCGGGAGCGTGACCCACACCGTGTCCCTGGACGACGCGCCGGACGCGTTCCGGACGCTCGACGCGCGGCCCGCCGGCCTGGTGCGGATGGTGGTGACGACGGGGGCCGCAGGTGAGTGAGGATGCCGTCGCCGCGTTCGCGACCGAGTTGCGGCCGGGCATGCGGGTGGTGGTCGGCGACGGGGCGGGCTCACCGACCCACCTGCTGCCGGCGCTGGGCGCTGCGGCGCGAGCGGTCGGCGGGGTCTCGCTCGTGCTCGGGTGGTGCGTGTCACTCCCTGAGGACTTCGACCCCACAGATTTCCACGAGGTGCGCTGCCTGATGGGCGGATTCGCGCTGCGCCGGCTGATCGCGAGCGGCGCCGCGCACTACGTTCCCGAGCGCCTCACCGGCGTACCCGCACTGCTGCACGGCCCGTTGCGACCCGACCTCGCACTGCTCGCCCTGCGCCCGGGCCCGTCGGGCTGGGAGTGGGGCAGCGAGGTGTCGTGGATGCGCAGCCTGCTCGATCTTCCGGACGTGCGACTGCTGGTCGAGGAGGACGAGGCGCTGCCCCGCGCCTCGCGGGAGGTGCCCGTGCCGCGGTCCCGCGGAACGGTCGTCGCGCGCAGCCGACGCGCCCCCGACGTCGTGCAGCCACCCGCCGTGCACGAGATCGACCGGGCGATCGCCACCCGGCTCGCACCCCTCGTGCCCGCGGGCGCGTCCCTCCAGTACGGGCCAGGACCTGTCGCCCAGGCGCTTGCGGACGCACTCGAGGTACCGGTCGCCATCCGTTCGGGCATGGTGACCGACGCCGTCCTGCGGCTCGCCGAGCGTGGCCTCCTGGCCGGTACCCCGACCGGGGCCTACCTCTGGGGAACCCGACACCTCTACGACTGGGCCGACGGCAGGCCGGTCCTCGATCGGGTGGAGCGGACCCATGCCGCCGACGCCCTCTCCGGCCCGTTGATCACGGTCAACGCCGCGCTCGAGGTGGACGAGACCGGCGCGGTGAACGTGGAGCGTTCCGGCGACCGGCTGGTGTCGGGCATCGGCGGCCACCACGACTTCGCCCTCGCCGGCCACGTCTCGCCGGGCGGCCTCAGCGTGATCGCCGTCCCGACGTCCCGACGCGGCCGCAGCACTCTCGTCGAGCGACTACCCGGACCGACCTCGTCCCTGCGCACCGATGTGGACCTGGTGGTCACCGAGCTGGGAGTGGCCGACCTGCGGGGGCTCGACGACACCGAGCGCCGTGCCGCCCTCCGCGCCGCGTGGCGGGCCTGAGGAAGGCCGTCCAGCGCACGAGGTGCCGGCCGCCAGCAAGCGGCGCCGCACGTCCGCCCGGCGCGGCTCGGCCAGGTCGGTCCGCGGCACCCGGCGCACATTGCACACCCTCCCAGCCGCTGCCGGTCAGGTGCGCGCGGAGCGCCTCAGCGGGTGGACCGACGCGACCACGGAGACTCCTCAGCCGCCCAGCACGTGGCGGGCGACGACCAGGCTCTGGATCTCCGCGGTGCCTTCCTCGAACCAGAACCCGCGCGCGTCCCGGTAGATCCGTTCGATGGCGGCGTCCGTGGTGTAGCCGAAGCCTCCGTGCACACGCAGGGACAGATCGGTCACCCGGCCCACCATGTTCAGGCAGAACAGCTTCGCGGTGGCTGCGGCCGCGGTGTAGTCCTCCCCGGCGTCGCAGAGTCGCGCCGCTTCGCGCACGAGTCCGCGACCTGCGTTGACGTCGGCGTGCATCTCGGCGATGTGGCCCTGGACGGCCTGCCGGGACGCGATGGGTTCGCCGAAGGTGACGCGGCGCTTGGCGAAGGCCACCGCCTCGTCCAGGGCTCGCTGCGCAAGTCCGACCATGCAGTTCGAGAGCGAGACCCGGCTGTAGTCCAGGAAGCTCAGCGCGACCTCGAGTCCCTGGCCCAGCGCGCCGAGCCGGTGCTCGTCGGCGACCTCGATGTCCTGGTAGCGCAGCCAGGCGTGACCCGTTCCGTGCAGGCCCATCGTCCGCTGGGTGGCGTCGACCTCGAGGCCCTCGGTGTCGCGCGGCACCAGGAAGGCCGTCAGGCTGTCCCGCGCGCGCCGATCGTCGGTTGCCACGACGAGGATGAAGTGGTCGGCCCGGTCGGCGAAGGTGATCAGGTGCTTCTCGCCGCTGATCCGCCAGCCGGTTCCGTCGCGGCGCGCGACCGAGTGCATGTCCCGCCCGGTGCCGCCGGCCTTCTCCGTCAGGCAGAACGCGACCACGACGTCACCGGACGCCATGCCGGTGATGAGGTCGCGCTGGTCCGCGGACCCGAACATCGAGAGGGGCCGCCAGACCCCGTTGGTCAGGTGCACCAGCATCCGGCCCGATCCGTGACCGCGTGCTGCCGCCTCCAGGTACGGCAGGTAGTCGGAGACGGACAGCCCGTACCCGCCGAACTCCGCAGGCACCGTGAGCCGGTAGCTCCCGACCTCCGCCGCCCGCTTCAGCAGCTCGCCGGGGATCTCGTCGGACTCCTCGATCGGCCCGGACGCGAGCTCGTACTCCTCGAGGAAGAACCGGGCGAACTCCTCGACCGTGGGTTGCGACATGTGACCGACCTCCGCTGAAGGAACGCAGCTGCGCTGCGCATGGCGTGACGAGAGTTGACGGGCCGGCGCACGACCGGCGCCGGCGGGGCGCGCTCAGCCCCCGGGTGCACTCAGCTCGGCCGCGCTGCGCTGTCCGACCGCTGCCCGCAGCTCGACCTTGCTGATCTTCCCGCCCGCGCTCTTCGGGAGTTCGTCGAACACCTCGACGCGCTCGGGCAGCTTGAACTTGGCCACCCCCTCGGACAGGAGGAACGCTGCCAGGTCCGCCACGTCCACCGTCCGTCCCGGTCGGCACGTCACGCAGGCGCACACGCGCTCCCCGTACACCGGGTCCGGCGTTCCGATGACGGAGACCTCGCTCACCGACGGGTGGCGGGCCAACACGATCTCGAGCTCCTGCGGGCTGATGTTCTGCCCGCCCCGGATGATGAGGTCCTTGACCCGGCCGGTGACGAAGAGGTAGCCGTCCCCGTCGATCCGCCCGAGGTCGCCGGAGTGGTAGTAGCCGTCGGCGTCGAAGGCCGCATCGGTGCGCTCCGGTTCGTTGAGGTAGCCGAAGGACTTCGTCGGCGAACGCCAGCAGATCTCCCCCGGCTCCCCTACCGCGACCTGCTCCCCCAGCGGGTCGACCAACCGGAGGTCGGTGCCGCGCAGCAGCCTGCCCACGCTGGTCAGGCGCTTCCCGACGGGATCGTCCACGCGAGTCATCGAGGGCACGCCGCCGTCGGTGGAGCCGTAGATGACGTGCGAGGTGCAGCCGAACACCGTCTCCACCTCCTGGGCCGCCTGCGGCGGCATGGCCGCTCCGGAGTTCGTGAACAAGCGGAGCGAGGTGAAGTCGCGGTCACCCAGGCCAGGCTCCTGCAGCATCTTCATCACCTGGGTCGGGATGGCGGTCGCGGTCGTGGCCCGCTCGTCCTGCATCAGGTCGAGCGCCGCCCGCGGTGACCACTCCTCCAGCAGGATCGAGGAGGCTCCGACGAGCAGGGGACCGAGGACCGGGAAGACGTAGCCGGTCGCCCCGGTGTTCGCCGGGCACAGACCGACGGCGATGTCCTCCGAGGTCAAGGCGACGGAGTCGATGAACGACCGCATGAAGAACCAGAGGTTGTCGTCGGTCCACTGGGCCAGGCGCGGCAGGTCCGTGGTCCCCGACGTCACCATGACGAAGCGGGGCGCCTCGGGATCGCGGTCGACTACCACCACTCCCGTCCTGCGCCGCGTCACCTCGTCGAAGTCGAAGTCCGCGCCCGGAGCGAGCCCGTCCAGGCTGCCCAGGTGCGCGAGCTCGGGCAGGCCGGGGCGCAGGTCGTCGATGACGGACATGTAGTCGACGCCGCGGGCGGCCTGCGGCACGACCAGGACCCGCGCCCGCGACATCGCGAGAAGGTGACTCAGCTCGCGGTGGCGCCACGCGGTCGAGAGCGGCACGAAGACCAGGTCGGCCCGGTCGCAGGCCAGGTGGGTGATCCCGATGGCGTTCCGGTTGGGGCTCTGCAGGGCCACCGCGTCGCCCGGCCGGAGGCCCAGACCGAGCAGGTGATCGGCGAGCGCATGGCTGCGCCGCACGAGCTCCGCGTAGGTCATCCGCTCGTGCTGGTCGGCGAGCGCAGGTGCGTGCGGCCGCATGGCCGCGTGCTGGTCGACGACGGCGTAGAGCGGTCGCCCCGGCCAGAACCCGGCAGCGCGGTGCGTCTCGACGAGCTCCTGGGTGAGTTCACGCACTGGCATCGGAGCCGCCCTTCGTCGTCGAATTCATGACTACAGTAACTATTCTTCCTACAGAGAGGAAGACCTGGACAAGGAGACTTCCGGCAATGGCCGCGACAGCCGCAGACCCATCAGCCGCGCCGCCGGATGCGGTCCAGCCGGGCCCGCCGGTCGGCGTCGTTGTTCGCACCGCCGAGGCCGTCCTGCCACATTGTCGTAATTCCAGCTAACTATGACTACTATAGTCTTCTATGACACAGAGTGGTGACCAGGTCGCGATCGTCACCGGTGCCGCCGGCGGCCTCGGCGCAGCGACCGCAGCAGTGCTGTCGGCGCGCGGCTGGACCGTCGCCGGCCTCGATCGCACTCGACCCGGGACGAAGCACGCCTACGCGGTGGACGTCACCGACCGGGACGCCGTGGACGCAGCAGTCGCGGACGTCGTCGAGAAGTGGGGGCGGATCGACGGCGTCGCCCACTGCGCCGGGATCTTCCGCAACTCGCTGGCCCCCCTGCACCTGTTCGACGACGACGCGTGGCACGAGACCATCGCGGTCAACCTCACCGGCACGTACACGGTGGCCAAGGCCGTTCTGCCCGCCCTGCTGCGCACCCGGGGTGCGCTGACCGTCGTCTCCAGCATCAGCGCCACCTTCACCCAGCCCGGCGGCACCGCCTACGCGGCGTCGAAGGCGGGGATGATCGGCCTGGCGAACGCCATCGCGGTCGAGTACGGGATGCAGGGCGTGCGGTGCAACTCGGTGCTGCCGGGGTACATGGCGACCGGGATGGCCGCACCCCTGCTCGAACGACCGCACCTGCGCGAGCAGATCGAGCGCGAGATCCCGTTGGCACGGGTCGCCGAGCCGACCGAGGTCGCCGAGGTGGTCGCCTTCACCCTCTCCCCCGAGGCGTCGTACCTGAGCGGGCACTCCCTGGTGGTCGACGGCGCTGCCCACCTGACGTCGATGACGACTCGCCGCGACAACGACCGGATGTGGCGCCTCGCCGGCGTCGACTGAGCACCACCCCGTCCTCACGCGCCGAAGTAGGCGAGCCGCAGCTCCTCCTCGCCGAGCCCCTCGGGGCCCGACTCGGCCACGATCTCGCCCAGCCGCATGACGTGGATGCGGTCGCAGAACCCCACCGCTCGGGTGCTGCTCTGCTCGACGAGCAGCATCGACAGGCCGGTGTCCGCGCGCAGCCTCCCGAGCCTGTCGTAGATCTCGTCGACGACGATCGGCGCCAGGCCGAGCGACGGCTCGTCCAGGAGCAGGAGCGTCGGCTGTGCCATGAGAGCGCGCCCGATCGCCAGCATCTGCTGCTGCCCGCCCGAGAGCAGCGACGCCACCTGGTGCCGGCGTTCGGCGAGGATCGGGAAGAACTCGTGGATCAGGGCGAGGGTCTCCTTCGCGGCCGGCGGCGTGCGCGGCCAGAAGCGGAAGGCGCCCAGACGCAGGTTCTCCGCGACCGTGAGGGGCCCGACGACGTCATGCCCCTCAGCGACCAGCACCACTCCGCGCCGGACCATCCGGGCGGGGCTCGTCCTCGTCAGTGGGGAGCCGAACACTTCCAGCTCGCCGCGGCGGGCGGCGAGCTGACCCGAGAGGACCCGCATGAGCGTCGTCTTGCCCGCCCCGTTGGCACCCAGGACGCCGACGGCCTCCCCCGCCGCGACGTGCAGGTCGACCCCGCGGAGCACGTCGGTGCTCCCGTAGCTCGCGTGCAGGCCGGCCAGTCGGACGATCATCACCGCCCCTTTCCGAGGTAGGCCTCGACGACCGCGCCGTGGGCCAGGACGGTGGCGGCGGCACCGGTGGCGATGACCTCACCACCGGCCAGCACGACCAGGTCCTGGCACAGCGACGACACGAACGACACGTTGTGGTCGATCAACAGGCACCCGACCCCCCGTCCGACCGCTGCCCGGATGGCGGTGGCGATCTCGTCGCGCTCGAAGGAGCTGAGGCCCGCTCCGGGCTCGTCGAGCAGGAGGAAGGCCGGATCCAGAGCCATCGCCCTGGCTATCTCGGCCCGGCGCAGGACACCGTAGGGCAGGTCACGGGCCGTGTCGTGGGCATGGTTCGCGACCCCCACGAGCTCGAGCAGCCCGAGGCAGTGGTGGTAGGCCTCCTCGTCGTCGCGGCGGCTGCGGGGGAGATCGAGGAGCTGCCCGGCCAGCCGCGAGCGACCTGCTCCGCCTCGCCCCAGCATCACGTTGGTGACCAGATCCATCTCGGCGACGATCTGGGCGCGCTGGAAGGTGCGCACCACCCCGCGGCGTGCGACCGCGTGCGGTGTCAGGCCGATCAGGTCGTCGCCGCCGAGCAGCACGCTCCCCGCCTGCGGTGCGACGAGGCCGGACACGACGTTCACCACCGAAGTCTTCCCGGCACCGTTCGGCCCGATCAGCCCGAGGACCTCGCCGCGCCGGACGGTGAACCCGACCTCCCGCAACGCGGTCACCCCGGCGAAGGCCAGATCGACCCCGCGCACCTCGAGGGCGCGCTCCGCGGCTCCGACCTCCGGGTCGGGCAGCGCCACAGCGGCGTGCAGAACGCCCGGTCCGCGGCGCGTGCCGCGGCGCAACCGCTCCGGCAGCCGGGCCGCCACCTGGCTGCCGAGCCCGACCAGACCACGCGGGGCGAGGGCGAAGATCGCGATGATGACCACGCCGAACAGCAGGTTGCTCATGTCGCCGAGCCGCTCGCCGGCCTCCTGGATCGCGACCAGCGCCAGTACCCCGATCACCGGTCCGAGCCGGGTGCCGCCGCCCCCGATCAGCAGGACGATCAGCACGTTGATCATCACGTGCAGGGACGAGGACTCCGGACTGAGGAAGAGCATCTGGTGGGCGACGAGGGTTCCCGCCAGACCGGCGAAGGCCCCGGACACGGCGAATGCCAGCAGTCGCCTCCGCCACGGGTCGATGCCGCAGGCCTGGGCCGCAACGACGCTCTCCCGGACCGCGATCAGCTCGCGCGCCACCCGCGACCGACCGAACCGGTAGAAGAGCTCGAAGCAGACCACGGCGATGATCGCGACGAGCCAGTAGAACGGCAGCTCACCGGAGAACAGGTCGACGCCGGCGACGGTGGGTGGCGCGATCCCGAGGAACCCGTTGGCCCCGCCGGTGAGGTCCGACCATCCCACCGTCACCTCCTCGACGCCGACGGCGAAGGCGAGGGTGCCGAGCGCGAAGAAGGCGCCACCCAGCCGGGAGGTGGGGAAGGCGACGATCAGTGAGGCCACCAGCGCGACCACGACGGCGACCGGGAGGGACAGCCAGAAGGACAGCCCGAGCCGGGCCTCGGCGATCACGGCCGCGTAACCGGCGACGCCGTAGATCGCCACGTGCGCGAGGTTGAACAGGCCCGCATAGCCGAAGATCACGTTGTAGGCGGCGACCAGCACGTAGAGGATCGCGGACGACGTGACCAGCCGGAGCAGGAAGCCGTCGTCCGATGTCAACAGCCCGAGCCCGGCCGCGAACACGGCCACTGCCACCGGGCGGGCGAGGTCGCCGATCCAGCGCCGGCGGCCGGCCGGGGGTGCCGCACCGCGACCCGGATCCACGGGCACGGCCGACCTGACCGCGGTGTTCGGGTCGCGCTGTACCCGTGATTCGCTCGCAAGCTCGCTCATGTGCGCACCACGTCACGTCGGACCCCCATGATGCCCTGCGGACGGACCGCGATCATCACGAAGAGCAGCAGGAAGGCGAGCAGGCTGGCGTACTCCGAGCTCACGTAGCGGACGAACAAGGCCTCGGCGAAGGCCACGATGACGGCACCGATGGCGGCGCCCCCGATGCTGCCGAGCCCACCCACGACCGCGGCGGCGAAGCCCTGGATGGCCAGCGGTAGGGCGAGCCCCAGCGAGACCACCGATGTCTGGGTGGCGAGCATCCCGCCGAGGCCCGCGACCGCCCCGGCGAGCGCCCACACGACCACGAGGACCGCGATCGGGTTGATCCCGTAGAGAGCCGCGGTCGAGCGCCGGAAGGCGACGGCCTCGATCGCCCAGCCGGGCATGGTGCGATCCAGCAGCAGTCGCAGGGCGAGGAAGACGACGACCGCGAGCGCGACGGTGAGGATGCGCTGGTGGCCGATCGTGACACCCCCGAGCTCCTGTGCGCCGGGGACCAGCGGAGGCGCGTTGAACCCCTGCTTCGGCCAGAACGTCCCGCCGAAGTAGTCGATCACGAGACCGAACCCCAGGGTCGCGATGGCCAGGGCCGCATGCGTGGCGCCCGCCCGCTCCGCGAGCCGGATCGCCACCAGGTACATCGCGACGCCCACGCCGGCGCCGACGAGGAGCCCGAATCCCAGCCCGGTCCAGCCCGCGCCCGCGGTGCCGGCGAAGAAGATCCCGACGAACACGGCGAGGTAGCCCACGCCGAAATTGATCACACCGCTGCCGCGGTAGACCAGGACGAGCGAGAACGCGATCAACGCGTTGATGGCGGCATTGGTGCCGGCACCGACGAGCAGGACCAACCAGTCGCCCATGTCAGCCTCCTCTCGGGAGAGGGCACAGCCGGCAGCCCCACCTGCTCCGCCCGCTCGCCTCAGCTGTCGATGTCAAGGCTCGCCTGCACCGTCTTGCCGCCCTCGACCTTGTACGGAACCAGGTAGTCGCTGCCGTAGCCGTCGTGGTCGGTGGCGGTGAACTGCTGCACCGCGCCCGTCCGGCCGCCGATCGACGGCGTTGCGGGCAGGTTCTCGAGCGCCGACGCCAGGTCCTCGCCACCCTTGCCCGCGGTCTTGCCGAACCCGGCGACGAGCCAGTTCAGCGCGTCGACGGCCTGGAGCACCTGCTCGGGCAGGACCGACACCGGCGGGTGCTTCGCGTTGTAGGCGTCGAGCAATTCCTTGACCTGTGGCTTGGACCCGTCCACACAGCCCAGCGTGTACACGCCGGGCAGTGCGTCGTAGGCGCTGCCTGCGATCTTGATGGCGTCCGGCGTGATGACCGGACCGAACCCGATCAGCGGCACGTTCAGCCCCTGCTCGACCATCGTCTTGCCGATCAGGCCGTAGTCGGCACCGCCCGCTCCGGCCACGAACACGGCCTGGGGCGTGCTCTTGGCGGCCGCGGCGACCTGCGCCGAGACATCACTGGCGCCGATCGGGTACTCGATGCCGGCGGTCAACCCGATGCCCGCAGCCTTCGCCGCGTCCTCGAGGGGACCCTTGGCCCCCTTGCCGAAGCTGCTGCTGTCGTAGAGCAGAGCACCATTCGCCCGCCCGGCCGCCTTCGCCAGTCGCATCATCCCGGTGGCGAGGTCGTTCGTCAGGGGCCCGGTGCGGAACACGTACTTGCGCCCTTGCGTGATCGCCGCCGCCGCGGCGCTGGAGTTGATGTCGACCACCTTGGCCCGCTCGACGACCTCGGCGACGGCCAGGCCCTCGGTGCTGGTCCACGGACCGATCAACGCGCCGACGCGGTCCTGGCTGATCGCGCGCTGCGCCTGCTGGGTCGCGGTCGCGGGGTCCGTCTTGGTGTCGTAGACCTTGAGCGTGAGCTGCCGGCCGGCCACCCCGCCCGCCGCGTTGATCTGGTCCACCTTCAGCTGCACGACGTCGCGCTGCTGCTCCGCCGTCTGAGCCACTGTCCCGGTGAGCGGCGCGAGCAGCCCGACCGTCAGCGTCTCGCCGGAGCTGCTGCCACCGCCCGGGCCGCCACCACAGGCCGCCAGCATCGTGGTCGCCGCGATCGCGGCGACCGTCCAGTGAGCTCGACGCACGTTTCCTCCGTCATGGGAATCGAAGTCGCACCCGATGCCCCCGGACACCTCGGATGCCGGGTCACCTCGGTGTGACCCGCGCCACGGTTAACTATGACTACTGTAAGCTCGATATGCTCTAATTCACAAGGAGGTCGGCGGCCGTCGCCGCCACCCGACGACGACCAGTGAGGATCGGCGCCACGTGAGCAGCGCTCCCGTCCAGGGCCGCAGGGACCCGGCCGACAGTCCGGCCGAGCGGCCCGGCTGCGCAGGCTCGAGCCCGTTCCCGCACGTGTTCTCCCCCCTGGTCCTGGGGCCCCTCCGGCTGCCCAACCGCCTGGTGATGGGCTCGATGCACACCGGGCTGGAGAACGACCGGGACCGGCTCGTCGCGTTCTACCGGGAGCGGGCCAGGGGCGAGGTCGGACTGATCATCACCGGTGGATTCGCGCCCAACGCCGCCGGCCGGCTCGACGCCCACGCGGGCGTGCTGGCGACGGCCGACGATGTGGCCTGGCATCGACCGGTCGTCGCCGCCGTCCACGAGGAGGGCGGCCGGATCGCCCTGCAGGTGCTGCACGCCGGTCGGTACGGCACGCACGAGGAGATCGTCGGTGTTTCCGAGCTGGCCAGCCCGCTCACGCGCCTCCGTCCGCGGGTCCTCACGGTCGACGAGATCGAGCAGACGCTCGACGACTTCGCCCGCACCGCCGGCCTCGCGGCGGAGGCCGGGTACGACGCAGTGGAGATCATGGGCTCCGAGGGATACCTGATCAACCAGTTCCTCGCTCCGGCCACCAACACCCGCACGGACCTCTGGGGCGGCACCGCACCCCGCCGTCACCGCTTCGCGGTGGAGGTCGTGCGGCGCGTCCGCGCGATCGTGGGCGACGTCTTCCCGGTCGTCTTCCGGCTCTCCCTCGCGGACCTGGTGCCGGGCGGCCAGACCTGGCCCGAGGTCCTCGACCTCGCCGCCGCACTCGAGGGAGCGGGGGTCTCGGCGTTCAACACCGGCATCGGCTGGCACGAGGCGCGCGTCCCCACGGTCATCACCCAGGTTCCGCGGGGCGCGTGGCTCGGCTGGACGAGCGAGCTGGCCCGCCGCGTCGACGTGCCGGTCTGCGCCTCCAACCGGATCACCACCCCGGTGCTCGCCGAGCAGATCGTGGCGTCCGGTCAGGCCGCACTGGTCGCCATGGCGCGGCCGTACCTCGCCGATCCGGAGCTGCCGCGCAAGGCGCGCCAGGGGCGGGCGGACGAGATCAACGTCTGCATCGGGTGCAACCAGGCCTGCCTCGACCACGCCTTCACCGGGGAGGACGTGTCGTGCCTGGTCAATCCGCGGGCAGGCCACGAGACGACACTCGTGATCACCCCGGCTCCGCGCCGGCGGTCCGTGGCCGTCGTCGGTGCCGGTCCGGCCGGGATGTCCGCAGCGGTCACCGCTGCGGAACGGGGGTTCGCGGTCACGCTCTTCGAGAAGGAGGCGCACCTCGGCGGGCAGTTCCGGCTCGCCATGGCGATCCCGGGCAAGGCCGACTTCGCGGAGTCGCTGCAGTACTTCGCCACGCGACTGGAGCGGCTGGAGGTCGACGTGCGCCTGGCCACCCACGCCGACCCGAGCACGGTGTCGGGCTTCGACGAGGTCGTCATCGCGACCGGAGTCCGGCCCCGTGTTCCCGACCTGCCCGGTGTCGACCTGCCCGGGGTCGTCACCTACGCAGAGGTGCTGACCGGACTCTACGTGCCCGGCCCCAGGGTCGCCGTGATCGGAGCCGGTGGGATCGGGGTCGACGTGTGCCACTGGCTCACCCACTCGCCGGAGACGACCGCGCAGTGGCTGGACAGGTGGGGGGTCGAGGAGCGGCGCGGACGGCGCGGCGACCTGTCGGCGGCGCCCGCGCCCCGCACGGCGCCTCGCGAGGTGACGTTGTTCCAGCGCAAGCCGACGACGATCGGCAAGGGTCTGGGCAAGACCTCGGGTTGGGCGCACCGTGCGGCGCTGCAGCAGTTCGGCGTGGCGGCGGTGACCGGGGCGACCTATCGCGGGATCCGTGCGGAGGGGGCGGATCTCGTGCTCCGGTTCTGCACGGCGACCGACGAGAACGAGCTGGCGGTGGACTCGATCGTGCTCTGCACGGGCCAGGAGTCGGTCCGCGACCTCGTCGACGGCGCAGACAGCGCCTCCACCCGTCGGGCGCACGTGATCGGCGGGGCACAGCTCGCCGTGGAACTCGATGCCGAACGGGCGATCAGGCAGGGCGTCACGCTGGCCGCCCGCCTGTGAGCGGATCACCGGACCCCGTTCCTGCGCACACCGAGGCGCCACCGATGAGGATGGAGATTGCCATGACGCTGCCCACGGGCGAGGAGCCCTCGGCCGGCCCGCTGCAGGGGACGAGGGTCCTGGACCTGACCCGGCTGATGCCCGGGAACTACAGCACCTGGGTGCTCGCGTCCTTCGGCGCCGACGTGATCAAGGTGGAAGACCCGGGCGCCGGTGACTACATGCGCAGCTTCGGTGTGCAGGTCAACGGCCAAGGGGCCCTCCACCACCTCGTGAACCGGGCCAAGCGATCGATCGTGATCGACCTGAAGGCCGCGGAGGGCCGCGAAGCGTTCCTCCGTCTCGTCGACACCGCGGACGTGGTGGTCGAGTCCTTCCGCCCGGGCGTTCTGGACCGGCTCGGGGTGGGCTTCGACGTCCTGCGCCGGCGCCGGCCGCGACTCGTCTACGCGAACCTGTCCGGCTACGGGCCGACCGGGCCACTGGCCCACCGCGCGGCCCACGACCTCAACTACGTCGCCTTCTCCGGGCTCCTGCACCACCTCGGCACACCGGCATCCGCGCCCCCGGTTCCGCCGGTGGCGGTGGCCGACCTGATCGGGGGCGGGCTCAACACCGCGCTCGCGGTCATGGCGCTCCTGCTGCGTGCCCAGCGCACCGGGGTAGGTGGGCGGGCCGACACCGCGCTCGCCGAGGGCGCGGCCCTGGTCCCCTCCAACCTGGTCGCAGACCTGCTCGGCGGGCTGCCCGAACCCGACCAGGGCACTGCGGAGTACGCCGGGGCCGTCCCGGTGTACTCGGTCTACGCGCTGCGGGACGGCTACGTCACGGTCGGCGCTGTCGAGCCGCAGTTCTGGCGCGCCGTCTGCGACCTACTCGGGGAACCGGAGCTGGTGGAGCGCCGCGCCGACGCGGAGTTCGTCCGGGAGCGGCTGACCGCGCGCTTCGCCACCTTGACCCGGACGGAGGCCAGGGAGCTGTTCGCAGGCGACGACACGTGCGTGGAGGTCGTTCAGACCTACACGGAGGCCTTCGCGTCGCCGCACGCCAAGGAGCTGGGTTACTTGCAGGACGTCCCGGGCCTGGACATGCCGGTGACCGCAGCGCCCTACCTCATCGACGGCGTCCGGCCCGCGGAGACCGTTCCGGCGCCGGTGCAGGGCCAGCACACCCGTGAGGTGATGGCGGAGCTCGGCTACACCGACGCCGACCTCGACGACCTGCAGCGCCGGGAAGTGCTCGCCCCGCGCAGGACCGCCGGATGATGCGCGCGGCGCGCTGGTACGGGCGCGGCGACGTCCGCGTGGAGGAGACTCCCGACCCCGGGGAGCCGGCGCGCGGTGAGGCGATCCTGCGGGTCCGCCGCGTCGGTCTCTGCGGCAGCGACCGGCGTGAGTTCCTGGCCGGTCCGGTGCTCATCCCCGGTGAGCCGCATCCCCTGACCGGACGGTGCGCGCCCGTGACCCTTGGCCACGAGATCGTGGGCGAAGCCGTTTCGGTCGGCGAGTCCCGCGACACGGAGCTGCTCGGGCACCGGTTCGCCGTCGATCCGACGATCTCCTGCGGACGCTGCCGGGCGTGCCGACGTCGCGAGGGCAACCTGTGCTCCACCGCCGCCTGCCTCGGGGTGTCGGCCGACGGTGGACTGGCGACGTTCGTGACGGTGCGCGTCAGCAATCTGGTCCCGGTCCCGGACTCCGTGCCCGACGAGCACGCCGTGCTGGCAGAGCCGCTGTCGGTGGCGCTGCACGCCATGGACCGGGCCGGCCTGCGTCCGGGTGAGCGGGTGCTGGTCAGCGGATTCGGCCCGATCGGCGCGGGAGTCGTGCTGGCCGCCCGGGCATCCGGTGCCGCGGACGTGATCGTCCTCGAGCCCGACCCCGAGCGGAGGTCCCGGGCGGCCGACGCCGGGGCCCGGCCGTTCCCACCGTCGGCCGCCCGCCGCGAGCTGCGGAGCTTCGCGGACGTCGGGTTCGAGTGCTCGGGCGCACCCGGGGCCCTGGAGTCCGTGCTGCGGGTGGTGCGCCCCGGCGGGCGGGTCGTCGTGCCCGCGATCAACGCCGACCCGGCCGTCCTCGATCTCCGCCGGCTGGTCCTGAGCGAGCGTGCCGTGCTCGGCTCCATCGGCTACCGCGGCGACGTCGCCCGCGCGGTGTCGATGCTCGCGTCCGGTGTCCTCGACCCGTCGGTCCTCGCAGGACCCACCATCGGCCTGGACGCTGTGCCCGGCTGGTTCGCCGACCCCGGGCCGACGGCACCGATGAAGGTGCTGGTCGCCCCCTGATCGTGCGTCCCCACCGGCGACGCCCTTCGCAGGACTCAGCGCATCGAGGAGAACAATGTCTGGTACACCCGCACTCGAAGCCTTCCGGTCCTTCTTCCTGGACACCTACGAGGCCCGCACACCCGAGATCGAGCGCACCGACCGGATTCCCGACGACCTGTTGAAGCAGGTTGCCGAGCTCGGCGCCTACCGGCTCACCGTGCCCGTCGAGTACGGCGGCTTCGGGCTCGAGATGCTCGACTACCTGCCCTACCTCGAGGTCGCGGCGATGTCGTCAGGCTCGGGCCGGCTCCTCGTGCACCACACCAACGGACTGTGGCGACCCATCGCGTGGTTCGGCAACGACGAGCAGCGGCAGCTGATCCCCCGGATCGCGGCCGGAGCCGTCGTTCCGGCCTTCGCGCTCACCGAGAAGACCGGCGGCACCGGTCGCGACCTGCATTCGAGGGCAGTTCGCGACGGTGCTTCCTGGAAGCTGAGCGGCGAGAAGCACCTGATCACCTTCGCCGACCGCGGCGACTGGTTCATCCTCGTCGTCGCCACCGACGACCGGCGCGCGAAGGACTCGCTCACCGCCTTCCTCATCCCTCGCGGCACCCCAGGCTTCGAGATCGACACGTCGCAGTCGATGATGGGCTGCCACGGCACTGGGCACGCGTTCCTCCGCTACCACGACATGGAGGTGCCGGACGGGCAGCGGCTCGGCGAGGTCGGACAGGGGCTCGAGGTCGCCCTAAGCTTCCTCGACTACAGCCGGGTCTCGCTGTCCAACTCCATGGTCGGCATCGCGCAACGGGCCCTGAACGAGGCGGTGGCCTTCGCCCAGCGCCGCGTCACCTTCGGTCAGCCGATCGCCTCTCGGCAGGCCGTCCAGGGCCACATCGCCGAGATGCACGCCGACGTCAACGCCGGACGCCTCCTGGTGCGACACGCCGCGCAGCGATTCCAGAAGGGCGAGCCGTACACCGCGGAGGCGTCCACCGCAAAGCTGTTCTGCCTCAACATGGTCGGGCGGGTGACCGACCGGGCGCTGCGGGTGCACGGCGGCTACGGCTACACGACCGACGCGCCCATCGAACGGATCTACCGCGACGCCCGCAGCTTCTGGTTCGAGGAGGGTACTGCGGAGATCCAGCAGCTGGTCGTCGCGCGCGCGGTCCTGCGCGCGGGCTGACGGGGATCTGCACCCGACACCAGAAGACGGCAGATCCGACCCAAGGAGCGCCTCGGTGAGCAGCACCAGATCGACCTACTGCCGCATCTGCGTCGCGGGCTGCGGCCTGCTCGTCGACGTCGTCGACGAGCAGGTCGTGAAAGTTCGTGGCGATGCCGCGCACCCGCTCTCGGCCGGCTACACCTGCGCGAAGGGGCGCGCGCTCCCGCTCGCCCACGCCGATCCGCTCAGGCTCGACCACCCGGGCATCGGTCGGCCCCGCACCCGACGCGCGGTCACCTGGGACGAGCTCTACACCGACCTCGGCGGCCGGCTCGAGGCGATCATCGCCCGCCATGGGCCGGACGCCGTGGCGTTCTTCAACGGTTCGGGGGCCGGCATGGACGCCGCCGCAACGCTCCTCGGGCGGGCCCTGGCCAAGGCCGTCGGCACGCGCAGCCTCTACAGCTCGTTGACGATCGACGCGCCGGCCAAGCCGCTCGTCGGCTCGCTCGTCGCGGGCCAGCCCGGGCTGTTCGCCCTGCACCCGGACTACGCCCGGACCTCGCTCACGCTCCTCGTCGGATCGAACCCCGTGGTGTCCCACGGCCACACGAGCGCGACCCCCAACCCCCGGGCCCGCCTGCGGACCCTGCTCGAACACGGTGAGGTGTGGGTGGTCGATCCACGGCGGACCGAGACGGCCGGTCTCGCCACCCGACACCTCGCACCGCGCCCCGGGACGGACCACATCTGGCTAGCGGCGATGGTCCGCGAGCTGCTGCCCACGATCGACCGGCCGGCGCTCGGGCGGACCTGCACCGGCCTCGACCACCTGACCGAGGCCGTGGAACGGTTCACGCTTCCCCACGCGGCCGACGTGACCGGCATCCCCCTCGCGGACCTGCAGGATCTCCGCGCCGCGCTGGTCCGCCACCGGCGGTTCGCAGGAGTCACCGGTACCGGGGTCACCATGTCGCCGGACGGGGCCCTCGCCCAGTGGCTTCTGCTGGTGCTGGGAGTGATCACCGACTCGGTGGACGCGGCCGGCGGCACCCTGGTCAATCCTGGGTTCCTGCGCTCGCTCGACCGCGGGCGGTGGCGGGGCGGCGAGCACCGCCCGGCTCCCGGCCCGCGCAGCCGGCCGGAGCTGCCCCGCCAGTACGGGGAGTACCCGGCCGTGGCGCTGCTCGACGAGATCGAGGCCGGCAACGTCCGCGCGGTCGTCGTGCTCGGGGCCAACCTGGCCTCCTGCCTGCCGGATGCCGAGCGGGCCCGCAGCGCGCTGGGCGGCGTCGACGTGCTCGCGGTCGCCGACGTCGTCGAGAACGGCATGACGGAGCTGGCCACCCACCTGCTCCCCGCGGCCGCACAGCTCGAACGGGCCGACATCACTTTCGTGACCGACCAGTACGCACCCGACATCGCCGCGCAGTACACGCCGGCGGTCGTCGCGCCCGCCGCGGACCGCCGCGACCTGGGGCGCATCCTCACCGAGCTCGGGAGTCGACTCGGCCACGACCTCATGCACGGCCGTCCGTACTCCGCCGAGACCGTCTTCGCCGACGCCATGCGGTCCGCGCGCAGCGACTTCGCGACCCTGGCCGGCGCCCGGGTGCTCGTCGACCCCGAACCCGCCATCGGCTGGGTGCGCCGTGGAGTGGCCGAGCGGGGCGGCTGGAACCTCGCCCCATCGCCGCTGATCGACGCGCTGCGCGCCGCACACGCGCCGCCGCCGGGGACGCTCCGCCTCGTACCGAGTCGGCGGTTGACCCACTTCAACTCCCAGCTGACGTCACTGTCCCCGAACGCGGGCCTCGACGTCGCGTCCATGAACCCCGACGACGCGCGCGAGCATGGCCTCACCGACGGCGCGGAGATCGTGGTCAGCAGCGCCAACGGGGCCGTGCGGGCCCGGCTCCGCGTGGATCCCCGCCTGGCTCGCGGGGTGGTCGCCGTCCCCCACGGGTTCGAGGAGACGAACGTCAACCTGCTGACCTCGGGAACCGCCGACGTCGACGCGCTGACGGGCATGCCCGCCTTCTCCGCGGTCGCCGTACGGGTCGAGCGAGCCACGGCCGACCCCTCCGCAGTCGGTCCGTCCGGGTCTCGAACGCCTCTGGGCCGGCGGTGACCGCGCCGAGCCCATGAGGCATCAGGCGTCGGCGGCCGCGACGACCCCCTCGGCAGGCTCGCGCCGCTGCCCCAGGTAGAAGGCGGACGGCGGGTCGTGCGGCTCGTCGGGGAGCTGCTCGCCGGTGACCAGGGCGTTCCAGCGCCGCCAGAAGACCCGCATCTGCAGCTCGTCGGTGGAGACCGGGGATGCCGTGTTCATGCCGCGGGAGATGTCCGACCACGGCAGCTCCGCGCGAGTGGCGAAGGAGCGCTGACAGGTCTCCAACGCCTCGACGTCGTCGGGGGTCGCCAGCCCGCCAGGACCCCAGAACGTGAGGTAGTCGTCCAGGCGATGACGCGTCAGCTCGGGCCCGTCCTCGGCCGGCACCAGCTCCCAGCCGGTCACCTCCATGTAGTCCGGTGTCACCGGGTCGATCTTGCGGACGACGACGCCCATCACCAGGTCGATGAGGACCAGGTTGGGGAAGATGATCAGGTTGCGGGTGCCGTCCATGCGGTCGACCCAGGCGTCGCCGTAGCGCTCGCGCAGGCGGGCGAAGCGGGCGGCGCGCTCGGCCTTCGCCGCCTCGGACAGCGGACGCCCGAGCAGCCCGTCGCCGACGGGCTCACCGACGGCGACGGCATGACCGTTGCCGAGGTCGAGGCTCGACGACCTGGCCAGAGCGCCGGCCGGGATCTCACCGCGCGCAGCGACGATCATCTCGAAGTACCGCTGGTGCGTGGTGATCGCGTGGTAGCCGTCGACGCTGTTCTCGACGAGCAGCTTCCAGTTGGCCTTCACGCTGTACTCGTGGGTCCCGGGGACGACGCGCATGCCCACCTCGGACTGGTCCATCACGAGGTCGATGTACTCGCGGGCACCAGCGAGGTACTCGACCAGCTCCTCGACCTCGGGATCGAAGCTGACGAACACGAACCCGCGGTAGGAGTCGACGCGAGCCGGTGCGGCGAGGCCGGGCCGGTCGAAGTCCGGCCCGTACGCCTCGTCGCTGGGCATCGACACCATCTTGCCCGCGTTGTTGAACGCCCAACCGTGGTAGAAGCAGGTCATGAACCGGGCATTGCCCTGCTTCTCGCGGCAGAGCATCGCTCCCCGGTGCGGGCACGAGTTCGCCCACACCTGGATCTTCCCCTCGTGGTCCCGGAAGAAGATCATCGGACGACCGGCGACGTTGCGGGTGAGGAAGTCGTTGCGCTTCGTCAGCTCGGTCTCGTGTCCGATGTACAGCCAGGTTCTGTCGAAGATCCGCTCCCGCTCCCGCTCGAGGACCGCGGGGTCGGTCATCGCCGCGCGGTTGACGCGGAACTTGGGCATATCGCGGTCGTCGATGACGTACTCGGACATCTCAGTCTCCATTCCGGCGAGTTCGAGGTGAGCGCGGCCGCGCGCGCTCTCGCGAAGCCCAACTCCGCGCGAAGGGCGTCAGGCAGGGCTCGACCCGCAGGTTGAGCCACTCGATCGTGCGCTGCCAGGAGTCGAAGGCGACGGCGTGGTCCGCAGCAGGACCGTCCGACCGGTGGAACGCCGGTGTCGCTCCGGGATAGAGCACCAGGCGGGAGTAGACGGCCTGCCGGTCGAGCAGTGCTCGCAGCGCCCCGCCGTACTCGCCGGCACCCGCGTACAACCCGAGCCACGGGGCCTTCAACGACCGGGTGTCGACGCCGACGGGGAGGGGCCCCGGCGAGGCGGCCACCCCTACCGCGGCGCCCACCTCGGTGTCGAAGGCGACGGCGAGCGCCGTGCTGGCTCCCTCGCCGTAGCCGACCACGCCGAGTTGGGCATCCGGGACGCCGGCGGCCCGAACCCGGTCGAGCAGGGCGGCGACCGCATCCGTCACCCCGAGCCCGTCGGGTGGCCCGATCTCGGCAGCCAGTGCGCAGTAGCCGTGTTCGGCGAGCCGGTTCAGGACGTCGACCACCGCGTACCCGAGCACGCTCGAGTCGGTGAGGACGACGACCGTCCCTCGCGGCGTGCCGCCCAGGCGGATCTCCGCGACCGAGAGCACGCCGCCCGCATGGGGCACGGTGCTGAGCGCGGGCTCGATCCGGGTCACGGGTGTCGGGACCCGTCGCGCGATCTCGCGATCACAGGATCACGCTCAGCTTCCCGTGCGGCCGCAGGGAGTCGAGGACGAGCTCCGCTCGCCGCAGCACGAACACGTACTCGTGCTCGGCGTCGGGCGCGAGCAGCATCCGGTACCGCCCGACGTAGGTGTCGAGCACCCCAGGCCGGGTCCGGTACAGCGCGAAGTTCGCGGTCACCTCGCGGAGGTCACGCGGCCCACCGACCTGCGAGGCCCGGATGTTGCTGATCATGCGCCTGGTCCGGGAGTGCGGGTACTCCGCGTGGGCGGCGCGGGTGAGCAGCGAGTTCACCCGCTGCTCGAGCAGGAACCGGTCGTCGGACACGAGCATCAGGTCGGTGTCGGGATCACCGGTCGGCAGGTCGGTGCTGGGCACCAGGTAGTGCGCGTCGGCGGAGAATCTGGCGAGCCACTCGTGGAGCTTCCAGTCGTCGAGGAGATCGGCGTCGCGATAGAGGAACTGCTCGATGCGGCGCAGCTCGGCGTCGGTCACCCCGACCGCTCCTGCGGTCTCGGTCTCGGTGCTGGTCATCGGCTTCTCCCTCACCCAGCCGCACGGCCGACGAGGCCGCGCGCCACGATGAGGCGCTGCACCTGGCCGGAGCCCTCGAAGATGTCCATGATCTTGCAGTCGCGGTACCACTTCTCCAGCAGCAGGTCGGTGCTCTGTCCCTCGGGCCCCAGCAGCTGCATGCTGCGCCTGATGACGCGCTCGGTGTTCGGCGGACCGTAGGCCTTGGCGATGGCCGGGAGCAGCCGGTCGTCCGCGGCCTTGTCGGCCACCCACTGCGCCTGCAGGTTGACCTTGCGGCTGCGCTCGAGCACCGCGTTCATGCGGGCGAGCTCGGACTCGATCGCCGACCACCGCTGCACCGTGAACCCGGCGCGGCGTTCGCGGAGCAGTTCGGTCGCGGTGTCGAGTGACGCCTGGGCGATGCCGATGGCCATCGCCGACATCGTGGGCCGGTTCTGGGACAGGGCACCGAGCGCACCGCTCTGGCCGCCCGCCAGGTCCTCGTCGTCGGCAGGCCCGTTCTCGTCCCACCCGAGCCGGTTCTCCAGCGGGATCCGGCAGTCCTCGAAACCGAGCGCCGAGGTCACCCAGCTGCGGATCCCGAGCTTCTCCTCGTTCCGCTTGACGATGACGAGCCCCGGGGTGTCCTGGGGGACCACGAACGCGGAGATCCCCCGGGGACCCAGAGACTTGTCGACGGTGGCGAACACGGTGATGAAGTCGGCCGTCGCTCCACCGGTGCAGTAGATCTTCGACCCGTTCAGCACCCACGAGTCCCCGTCCTGGACCGCGGTTGTGGCGACCAGCGAGGTGTCCGAGCCGAACCCGGGCTCGGTGAGCGCGAACGCCAGGGTGAGACCGCCACCCGCCACAGCGGGTTCGTACCAGCGGCGCCGCTGCTCACTCGTGCCCATGCTCGCGACCGGGAGGTGACCGAGCCCGCCACCCATCGTGGGCTGGACCCAGATGTCGCCGTACGCGAGAGCCTCTGCCCACACCAGCTTCGTGACCCAGGTGCCCTCCTCGAACTTCGGGAACGGCTCGGCATCGGGGACGTCGAGCCGCCCGAGCGGAACGGGCGCGGTGTCGAGGATGGCCCGGAGGTTCTCCGGCGGCCGCTTCGCGGTGTCGGCCTGACGCGCGTGCGGCCGGACCTCGGCAACCGCCCAGTCCCGTACGGCCCGCCCGTACTCGGCGAGATCCGGGCTCAGCTCGAAGGTGAAGGACATTCTCGCTCCTCAGCGATCCTGATCCGCCTGCCCCGGCGCGGGCCGGCATGGGCGGGCTCCTGGCGCGACCGAGTGGTGGCGCAGATGTGGCGAAGCGTGGGTGCGATGCCGGCGGCACGTCGGTTCGTGAGGAACACCGATCTCCTCCTCGTCGATCGAGCGGCGGCTGATGCGACAGGACCTGCATCGAACCTCGTCCCGAGCAGACTGCGACGCCGGCGATTGACCAACAACCCGATGTTCCGGCGGCTGGACCTCTCGATCGCCATAGGCGCCGATCGGTCGCTCGGGCACCGCCGCGGACCGGGACGGGCCGAGCGGGAGGAGATCGGACCCGGGCTGCGGCAGGTGTCAGGCGTCGAGCTCGGCGCCGCCGCGTCCGAGCCGGGACAGCTCGTGGAAGTCCGCCGGTGTCGTCCGGATGTGGCGGAACTGCTCCTGCGAGTTCCCCAGCACGAAGGAGCCGTCGCGCTCGCAGATGTCGTCGATGTGCGCAGCGACGTCCTCGGCCGTCAGCGTCGCCGAGCCCCACCTGCGCGTCATGCAGTACCGGGTGCGGGCGACCCGGCCGCCCGCCGCGTAGGGCACCTGGCCGTCGAGGCGGCACGACCCGTGCGAGGTGGACCAGCGCGGGGACCACGCGGGACGCGGACACGCGGTTCCGTCGAGCGGCGGGTCGACGAGACGGAGGTCCGGGCGACATGCGCGTCGCCACCAGGGGCGAGATGGCGTCGACGGCGAGCCGCACAGCGCCTCGAGTCGGAATCGGCCTGCGATCGGACCGTCGAACGCCTACGCGGACCGGGTCGGGTTGTAGTACTCCCGGTGCAGGGCGGGTCGGCCGTCGTGGAGGTCGGAGCGCGGTACGTTGCGGTTGCGGTACTGGCCGCTCTCCATCGTCAGGTGGGCGGTCAACTCCACGACGGCGCCGCGGGTGCCGCCTTCGCGTCGTCGCCCTGGCCGATCAGGACGATCACTGCAACGCCGTCATCGGAGTCGGCGGCCCGCAACACTGCCGCCAGTGCGCGGGCCGTCTCCGTCGAGATCGCGCTGAGCGCGTGTGGGCGTTGAACGTCAGGATCTTGACGCGTTCACTTCCGGCCGAGCAGACCCTTGACCCGGGACTCGTCGAGGAACGCGGTCGGTGCGTCGGCGAAGGGTCGCAAGTAGTCCTCGTGCAGCCACAACGCCGTGGCCGGAGGTAGTCCCGCCACCGCGTCCCACTCCCGGCGCATCGTGCTCACGGCGGCCGGGTCCTGGGCCGCGACCGCCCCGGCGAGCTCGAGGGCTCGAGCAACGACCTGCTCGTGCGGGACGACCTCGTTCACCAGCCCGATGCGCAGCGCCGTACCGGAATCGACCGGCAGACCGGTCAACGTCATCTGGCGGGTCCATGCCGATCCCACACGGCGCTGCAGCCCCGACATGAGCTCGCGGTTGCCGTACCCGATGACCTGCAGCTCGGTGTCCCGGAAGGTCGCGCGTTCCGAGGCGACGGCGAAGTCGGCGTTGACGACCATGGCCAAGCCTCCGACGACGGCCGGGCCGTTGACGGCCGCGATGATCGGAACGCGCGAACGGTGCATCTCGGCCCAGCCCACCTCGTACCCGCTGCTGGGCAGATCGGCCGGATCCGCCCGGAGGTCGAGGCCCGAGCAGAAGCTCGGATCGGACCCGGTGATCACGATGCAGCCGTGCTCCTGGCCGGCGGCGAGAGCCGCGCCGAACTCGCCGTTCATCCGGGCGTTGAAGGCGTTGCGCTTCTCCGGCCGGTTGAGGACCACCAGCAGCACGTCCCCGTGGACCTCGGTGCGGACGAACGACGTCACGGAACCGCCTCCTGCGATCTCGACGTCATGGCGCGTGCTGGTCGTCGACCACGGCACGGGCGGTGGCGGTGAAGACCTCCACCCCGTGCTGGTTCACCGTCCGCAGGTCGAGCTCCAACGCGACAGCTCCGGTCGGGGTGCTCGACGCAGCTGTCACGCTGAGCGATGCGCTCAAGCTGTCCCCGGGCCACACCTGGGCCTTGAACCGACCGCCGAACCGCGTGACGTTCTCGATCCCGACGACGTCACCGAGGAGCGTCCCGGTCATGGCCATCGTCAGCATCCCGTGGGCGAAAACCCCGGGAAGGCCGGCGGCCTCGCGGGCGTGCCGCTCGTCGCTGTGCAGGGGGTTGAAGTCGCCTGACGCGCCGGCGTACTGGACGAGCCGGGTCCGCGTGAGGTCCTCGACGAGCGACCTGGTGTAACGGTCCCCGACCGTGAAGGTGCGGGCTCTCACGCTTCCCCCTGCCGCTTCTCGGTGCGCACCAGGACGGCACGGGCCGTCACCACTGGCTGCCCTGCCGCGTCGCGGAACCGGGTGATCCGCTCGGTGAACTCCAGCACCCCGCCGGCCCGGCCCGTCCTGGTCCACTGCTCCCCGTCGACGACCTCCCACGTCAGCACGTCGCCCACGACGAGCGGCCGGTGATACTCGAAGTGCTGCTCGCCGTGCAGGGTGTTGGCCAGCGCCGGGTGCGGTGTTCCGGGGCCGCCGGCGGAACCGAACCACGGCTCGTCCGCCTTCGGGCGCAGCTGGTAGTCCGGGTCGACGTGGGCGCTCGCCTGGACGAACGTCAACGGGGCGGCGAGATCGGGGAGACCGGCAGCCCGGGCCACCTCCCGGTCGAGCACGACCGGGTTCTGCTCACCGATCGCATGCGCGAATGCGAGGACGAGACTCCGGTCGACAGGGAACTCCCGGTCCGTGATCCGGTGCTCGCCCGGATGATCGTCAGTCACGGTCGCTTCCTCTCCTCGACGGACGGATCACGTGCCGGTGGAGGGGCCGAGCGGACCCCGCGCCCGCTCCCATGACGACGGGCACCGGCACTGCCACCACCGGATCCTTCGTGCATCTCCGGCATCGGTGCGCCCGGATCCGTCGCGCGTCCCGCTCAGACCCGGATGATCGCGGCGGGACGGGACGCTAGGCCGCACCGCCGGCGGGGCCCACCTCGAGTTCCGGTTCTCGGAACGCCGTGCCCGTGGAACCGGACCCAGCCGGCGCCCGACCAGTGGACGAGACCCGCCCTCGGACCGCTCCGACTCGGCCGGCCAACCGGAGGCTGTTGACGGCCGTTGCTCGGGAGCGCTGCGCACCTTCTTGTGAATTAGAGCATACGAACATTACAGTAGCCATAGTTAGCCAGTGGGGTCGCGTCTTGGCGACCTCCACCCGACGGGTCCGGGCGTCGGTGGCGACGTCGATTCCCATGACGGAGGGCGCGTGCGTCGAGCACAGTGGACAGTCGCCGCGATCGCTGCGGTCACGATGCTGGCAGCCTTACGGGCTCATCGCCACGACGATGGTCGAGCAGGGGCTGGACGTGCCCTTGATCAGGTTCGCGCCGGTCATCACCCCAGACGCCATCACGATCGCCGGCAGCGCGTAGGACTCCCTGCCCGGGGTGTACACGCTGAGCTGCCTCGACGCGACGAAGCTGCAGTACATGGGGCTGCTCGACGCCTACAACGCGAAGCACACACCGGTCACGATCCTGCCCGAGATGGTGCCGCAGGCGGTCGACGCGCTGAACTACCGTCCTCGTCGCCGCGAATCGATGCGATAGGACCGCACAGTAATCATGAAATAGGGGTCGCGAGGGCGCGATCCCGTCGAGTCAGGACGGTGTAGATCGATGAACGGCTCCGCCGCACAGTCCGGTACCGAACGAGTCCTGATCATCGACGAGCCGTCGCCGGGAGTCCGCCGGTTGACCATGAACCGTCCGCACAAGCGGAACGCGCTCTCCCGCGAGCTGGTCGAGTCGCTCGTCGCCGAGTTGAACCGGGCCGACGACGATCCCGAGGTCCGCGTGCTCGTGCTGCAGGGCGCAGGCACCTCCTTCTCCGCCGGGGCGGACTTCGACGAGCACTTCCAGGAGGACGGCTACGACGTGGGGCGCAGCGACCTGTGGGAACGGCTGGAGACGGTGCGGGTCCCGGTCGTCGCCGCTGTGCAGGGCTGGGCCGCGACGGGTGGGTTCCTGCTGGCCTACTGCTGCGACATCGTCGTGGCTGCCGAGGACGCGCGGTTCCGGGACACGCACGCGCTGCTGGGCCTGGTGCCCACCGGTGGGGAGAGCCAGCGCATGCCGCGGCGTCTGGGCCCGTTCGTCGCCCGCGACCTCATGCTGACCAGTCGGCCCATGGCGGCTGAGGAGGCCCACCGCATCGGGTTCGTCTCCCGCGTGGTGTCGCGCGAGGACCTGGAGAAGGCCGCGCTCGAGGTGGCGCAGCAGATCAGCGAGAACTCCGCCCGCTCGGTGACCACGATCAAGCGCCTGATCAACCTCGGCAGCCAGGCCGATCTCGGGGTCGGTCGACGCCTGGAGCTCGAGTACAACCGCTTCGGCAGCGCGAACAACGACGACGACGCCGACCGGCGGGCCCGACTGAACCGCATCCGGCGTCGGGACTGAGGGAGTCGCCGGGGATGGACGTCCCCCAGTTCCCGAGTCCTACCGCGCGCCCGCCGAGGGACGGGCCGCCCCATGACTCGAACCGATCGAAGGAGATCAGCATGCGTGCCGACGCCATCGTCGACGAGGGTTTCCTCGCCGAGCTCACCACTGCCGGCCTGTACGAGCCCCAGACCCTCTGGGACCTCGCGACGGCCGCCCCGGCGGAGCGCACCGCCGTCGTGTGCCCGGCGAACGGGGAGATCACCTACGGCACCCTCGTCGAGGAGGCGACCGCGCTCGCCGCGCAGTGGCAACACGACGGCCTGCGCCCCGACGACGTCGTGGTCCTGCAGTTGCCCAACTGCTACGAGTTCGTCCTGAGCCATCTGGCACTGACCAGGCTCGGCGCCATCACGCTGGCCGTGCCCACCAACTACCGCGGCACCGAGCTGGCGGTGATCGCCGGCGCCAGCCGTGCGCGCGCGGTGGTGTGCAGCCCGAGTCACCGCGCCTGCCCCGAGATCGACGTCTACGAGCGGCTGCGCGATGACGTCCCGTCGCTGACGTTCCTGTGGCCGATCGAGAACGGCGCGCTTCGGGCTGCCGTCGACCACCGCTCCGGGGCGCCGCTCGGAGCGCCGCCGGACCCGGAGGACGTCACCCTCGTCATGGCGACCTCGGGAACGACCGGGGTGCCGAAACTCGTGCTGCACACCCACCGCGGCACCGTCGGGGGCACGCTTCAGGCCGTCGCCGCCGAGATGGGGATCGACTCGTCCGACGTGCTGTTCGCACCGTCACCTCTGGCGCACGCCTCCGGCCTGCAGTACGGGGTGCGGCTCGCACTCGCACTCGGCACCACCTTGCTGCTGCTGGACAGGTGGGACCCGACGGAGGCGGCCCGCCTGATCGAGCGACACCGGGCGACCTGGGCACTCGGGGCCACCCCCTTCCTCTACGACCTCAGCAAGCTGCCGGAGCCGGACAGGCAGCGTCTGCGATCGTTGCGGGTGTTCGCCTGCGGTGGCGCACCCATCCCTCCGAGCATCGCGCAGGCCGCGCGCGAGGCGCTCCCGAACGTCTCGATCTGCCCCGTGTGGGGGATGAGCGAGACCGGCATGGTCACGATCGTGCGGCCCGACGATCCGGCCGAGAAGATCGTCAGCTCGGACGGCCGCGTCGTCCCAGGCTGGCAGCTGCGCATCCGCACGATCGACGGCCACGACGCCGCCCCCCACGAGATCGGCGAGATCGAGGTCCGCGGTGCCGCGCTCTTCCACGGCTACTACGAGCGCCCCGATCTCACCGAGGCCGCGGTCCCCGACGGCTGGATGCTCACGGGCGATCTCGGCTACCTCGACGAGGACGGCTTCCTGCGGTGCCAGGGCAGGATCAAGGACCTGATCATCCGCGGTGGCGTCAACATCTCGGCAGGCGAGGTCGAGGACGAGGTGCGCAGCCACCCGCAGATCGAGGACGTGGCTGTCGTGGGGGTCCCGGACCCACGGCTCGGCGAACGAGTCGGCGCGATCGTCATCCCCGCGGCCGACGCCGAGCAGGTGCCCGGGATCGACGAGCTCGACACGTACCTCACTGACCGGGGTCTTGCACGCAACAAGCACCCCGAGCACATCCTGATCGTCGACGAGTTCCCCAGGACCCCGGCCGGAAAGGTCCAGAAGCACCTGCTCCGCGCCCGCTTCGATCCGGCCGCGGCGGTCTGAGGCCCGAGGTCCCGCGGCGCCGGGTCCGTTCCCGGCGCCGCGCGGGTCCGCCGAGCCCGGCGCACCGGCCTGAGGCGGGGCTCGGGCCGGCCGCCTCCCTCCCGATGATCTCGTGCGAGCTGTGGCGCTGCGATGCGGCCACCGCTTCCCGTCGTGATCGAGGCCGGCACGCCCCCCGTCCTTGCGGCTACCCCGGACAGGACCGCCGACAGGACCTGGACGACGGGGAAGGTCACGGCCCGCTGACGGGACCACGACCACCTCGTTTCCCCTGTCACCACGACGGGTCCGTCCGGGCTGTGCTCCACCGCGGGATCCACCGCGGGATCCACCGCAGCCATCGATCGGCGCTTCGAGGCCTCGGTCACCGCGGTGGTGACGACGTCCAGGACGCGCAGCGCCACCACCGTCGGTGGCGGCAGGAAGGTCCCCCCGCGCTCCCCTGCCGCGAGCACCTCGGCCACACCGACCCAACCCGCCGCGCTTGATCAGGAGCGACTCCTGCGCCCAGGACGGTTGCAGTGGACCCCTCGACGAGCTCCCGAGTGTGGGTCAGTGCCGGCAGCTCGAGCAGCTCGGCCACCATCGCCGACACCGCACCGCAGATCCCGGCTCCGTGCGGTCACCCACGCTCGGATCCGGCAGGTCGTGGAGCATGAGTTGCTCCCGCGCCTCGCCCTCCCCGTTCACGGACGCAGAATCAGCTTCGTCCCGGGGCTTTCGGCCTGCGACTTCCAGCCCTTGGCCACGTCGTCGAGCCCCAGTTCGTGGAACGACGGCCGGATGCGACCCGCGACCACGTAGTCGACAAGCTGACTGAACGCCGCGCGCCGAATCTCGGCCGGGACGTCGTTCCCGCTGTACGTGAGGAGGTCGCGTCCCTTGAGAGCCAGGCCGGACAGGTCGACCCGGCGGCCGGCACGCATGCCGACGTTCACGAGCCGTCCGCCGGATCGGGTCGCCGAGAGCGCAGCGACCATCGGCTCGCCGAACAGCGTGTCCAGGACGACGTCGAACCCTTCCCCCGCGACGCGACGCAGCTCAGCGGGGTAGTCGTCCTCCAGCGCGACCACCTCGTCGGCACCGAGATCCCGCAGCTCGGCGAGAACGTCATGGTTCCGCCCCGCAGCGACGACCGTGGACGCACCCAGCAGCTTGGCTACCTGCACACCGATCCGCCCGACCGCGCCGGTCGCGCCCAGCACCAAGACGGTCTCGCCGGGCTGCAGGCGCGCCTTCCAGGTCAACGGGAGGAACGCCGACACCCCGGCCGCCCCCACCGCCAACGCGGCGCCGTCGGAGAGCTCGTCCGGAATCGGCTGAACGGCGTCGCGGGCGGCGACCGCTCGTTCGGCGAACGATCCGTGCGGCGTGATCGCCCAGCCGAAGTAGACACGGACCCCGTCCAGGGTCCGACCGACCCCCTCGACACCGGGTACGTACGGTACGGGCGCGGGGGCGGCCACGCCCGCCGCGACGACAAGGTCATGCGGGTTGATGCCGGCTGCGGCGACGTCGACGAGCACACCACCGTCGACAGGACCTGGACGATCGACGTCCTCCACGACGGGGACGCCACCGGACTCTCGCAGCACTGCGGCCTTCATGGTCGCGACGCTAATGGGGGCCGCTCGCGGTGCGACATCGCGTGTCCCGGACGCCGGAACGACCGATCGCACCCCTCCCTGCTGCACCGATCAGAACGACATGCGAGCAGGTCGCAGAGCGTCGAGGCCCGCAGCGGGCCGGGCTGTCGTTCCCGGGACCGATGCGGGCCTCGTCATTCTTCGCTCTCGGTTCGGCTGCGCACCCCCCGTTGGCCCCAGGTTCTGGCCGGTCGCCCGCGACGACGAGGAACTGCTCAGCAAGGCCATCGCGGCAGCCCCCGCGGGCACCCCTGGCATCACGCCGCGATCCATCCCCAAGGCGCCGTCGTCGATTGCCCCTGCGAGGGTCGAGGGGGCGCGCCACGGCGCGATGGGCCTGCATCACCGACCGGAACACCGACCGGCGGGGCCGATCTCGTCACTGCAGGCCCGGACGCCACGGCCAGTACTTCGCCGTCGCCCCGCCATCGACCGTGATGTTGGAGCCCGTGATCATCGCGGCGTCGTCGGAGGCCAGGAACACCAGGGCGGGAACGTAGTCCCGGGTGGTGGGCAGCCGCTTCCAGGGGAACTGGCCGGTGAAGTCCATCGACGGCCCGCTCGTCCCCGCGGCCGCCGCCTTGCGGGCGTGTTCCTCGGGATCGTCGGGCGCGGTCGCCGTCGGGGTGAGCCCGTTGACCCGGATCCCGTGCTCGGCGAGGTCCATCGCGGCCGACCGGGTGAAGTTGATCATCCCGCTCTTGGCCGTGGAGTAGCCGATGTTGCCCGGCTGCCCCTGCCACGCGGCGGTGGACAGGATGTTGACGATGCTGCCCTGCGTACCGGTCGTGATCATCGACTCCGCGGCCGCGCGGGTGAAGAGGAAACCCCCGGCGAGGATGACGTCCAGTTGGCGTCGGTACTCGTCGACGGGCATGGTGAGCAGCCCCTTCTGGTTGAACCAGACGGCGTTGTTGACCAGCACGTCGACGTGCCCGCCGAGCTCCATGGCCCGGGCGATCGCCTCCCGCGCGTGCTCCGGATCGGTGACGTCGCCGGCGACGGCGACGGCTTGCCCGCCCGAGCCCGTGATGCTGTCGGCGCACTTCTGCGCGACCTGGGGATCGATGTCGGTGCAGACGACCTTCGCCCCGGCGGCCGCGAGGCCGAGGGCGAACGCACCCCCGATGTTCGGGCTGGTGCCGGTCACCACCGCCGTCTTCCCCGCGAGTCTCTGCCGTTCGTCCATTGCGGACCTGACCCTTCCGTACGGTCGCCGTGCGGACCGGAGTCCGGTCCGCCGCGAGAGGAGGTCACTGGGTCGGGGCGGCCGCCTGCCGCGACACGGCCCCGCTGTTCACTGTCGTTCGGGCTCGAAACCGAGGAAACGCAACGCATTGCCGCCGAGCACGTCGGCGAGCGCCTCCGGGGGCAGGACCCCCCGGAGCACCGCCTCGCGGACCTCGGTCTCGGCCGTCTGCAGCCGACCCGGGACCATGGGGTCGTCGGTTCCGAGCATCAGGTGGGAGACACCGACCCGGGCCGTCACCAGGCGGAGGTGCTCCGGGTCGAACACGAGCGTGTCGGTCCAGAGCCGTCCCACCAGCTCCTCGGCCACCGCGAGGTCGATGCCCGACTGTCTCGTCGCCACGAAGAGCGACCTGTGGAAGGTCCACGGCAGGGCGCCGCACCCGTGGCACAACGCGATGCGCAGGCGGGGGAAGCGGCCGAGCACCCCGCCGAACAGCAGCGCCGAACCTGCCAACGCGGTGTCGGTCAGCATCCCGATGCCGAACTCGTAGGGCTGCCCGGCCCGGCGGACGGCCTGCGTGTCGGTGGGGTGGACGAGGACGGGCAGCCGGAGCTCGTCGAGCGCGGCCCAGAACGGATCCAGCGCCGGGTCGTCCAGCTCGCGCCCGCCGGGCAGCGTGGACATCTCGACGCCGACCAGCCCGCGGTCGCGGATGCGACGGGCCTCGGCGACCGCGGCGGCCACCGACGATCCGTCCGGGCCGAGCGGCACGGCGCCCAGCCCGGCCAGTCGCCCCGACGACGCGCGCACGGCATCGGCGAGCCCTTCGTTGAGGGACTCCACCCACCCCATCGCCGCCTCGATGGGCGCCCACGGGACGAGCGCGATCGGCACGGGCGAGATGACCTGCACGTCCACACCGACCGCGTCGAGGGCGGCGACGCGCGCCCCGACGTCCCACAACGAGCTCCCCGCCCGGCGGGTCACCACACCGTCGACGACGATCTTCGCCTCGTCACCGTCGATCTCCAGCACCGGCCATCGCGCGTCGCCCGCGGACACCCGAAGATCAGGGAGGTCCCGGGGGAAGAAGTGCGCGTGAACGTCCACCGTGGGTCCGACAGGTCTCGCCATCCCTCGACGCTCCTCCGCCTCGGCCCCGTGGATCAACAACACTTCCCGACGGCCGGAACGCGGTGCCCGCACGCTACTTGAAGACGGCGAACGCCTTGTTGGAGTTGAAGATCTCCGTCTCGACGAAGTCGCTCCAGTCCAGCCTCAGCCCGAGCTCGGACATGGCACCCAGCAGGCAGAACCAGTTCAGCATCTCGTGCTGCCCGTCCCGGATGATCTCCGAGCCCGTCGCCGAGGTCCACACGTCGTAGTCGCCTGCGACGAGGGCGTCGTAGAAGCGGCGGTCCGACTCCGTGTCCGGGCGCAGGTGCCAGTCCTTGTCGTTGAGGAACGCGTGCGACCAGCTCGACGAGGCTACGAGCGCGACCCGCTCCTGGCGACCACGCACGGCCTTCGCCACGGCCCGGCCGAACTCGAAGCAGCGCTGCGGCGTCGGCCCCGGCGGGTCGAGCACCTCGCCCGCGTTGATCTCGGCGAACCTGGCCATCCCTCCGCGGCGGGCGATGACGTGCTCGCCGTAGCAGTTCACCGCGAGCGGAACGATGGGGTACGGGAATTTCCTACCCGCGTTCTCGTAGTCCAGGAAGACCTGCGTGTTGGCGAAGGCGTGCGGGAAGTACTCCCCCTTGCGCTGCTCGTACGAGTAGGCGGTGTCCACGCCGTTCGCGAGCACGCCGGTGGCGATGTCCTTCGCGAACTGCTGGTTGCCGAGCATCGTGAAGGTCTCGTCGTCGGGCAGTCCCCAGTGGTTGGTCGCGCCGACCTTCTTGAGGACCCCGAACGGCTCGACCACGGTGTCGTTGTAGGCCAGGACGCAGAAGGACGGGATGACCTCCTCGCGGAAGTTCTCGTACTGGTCGTCGCCCCACACCAGCAGGACGTCCGGGCGGAAGGCGTCGAGCTCCTCCCGGCAGTGCTTCAGCCCTGCGAGCAGCCGCGCCCGGTGCCCCGCCGCCGCCGTGGTGCCGGTGTCGTCACCCCATTCGCGCTGCGCGAGCTCCGACCAGTTCCGCGGGTCCTTCTTCTCCGCGGGGATGTCGGGGTCCTTGAGGGTCGACCGGAGCAGACCGGCCATGCCCGCATCGGTGCCGGACAGCATCGGGTAGTGGGTCAGGCCGAGGCCGATGACCTCTGTCATGGTGTTCCTCCTTGTCTGGTGGGCGCGGCCCCGACGGGCGACCGCGACCGCTCATCCTGCGGCCGTGCTGGTACGGACGCCGGCCATGCCCGCCAGGTCGAGCTCGGCGAGCGGGAGGCGCGCCAGCACCGCCTTGCGCAGCTTCATGAGGGCGCGCGGGTCGTCGACAACGACGGCGCCGACGAGGACCCCGCCCGGGTCGGTGTAGACGGCGAGCGGAGCCGGACCCGGCTTGACCAGCACCGGAGTGCCCGCAGCCGGCCGGCCGACGATCTGGATGCGGCGCCCGTACTGGTCGGACCAGACGTAGGGGAGCGTCGGGCGGGGCATCGGACCGCCGGTGAGGTCAGCGGCGACGACGGCGGCGTGCTCGTTGGCGTTGGTCCAATGCTCGATCCGCATGCCGGTCCCGTAGAACGGGTGTGGCCACCGGGCGACGTCCCCGACGGCGTGCACGTGGTCGACACCCACCGCCCGGAGCCGTTCGTCGCAGAGGACACCGTTCTCGGTCGACAGTCCGGAGCCGGCCAGCCACGCCGTGCCGGGCACAGCCCCGATGCCCACCACCACCACGTCGGCGGCCAGCAGCCGGCCGTCGGCCAGCCGGACCCCCCGCACGCGCTCGTCGGCCTCGACGCCTGCGACGGCCACCCCCGTCAGCAGGGCGACGCCGTTCGCGGTGTGCAGCGCGGCGATCTCCCGCCCGACCTCGGCGCCGAGCACGGACGCCAGGGGCTGTTCCTGCTGCTCGACGATCGTCACGTCGACACCGTGGGCACTGGCGGCCGACGCGAACTCGGCTCCGATGAAGCCGGCGCCGATCACGACGGCCCGCCGACCACCTTCGAGCTCGCCTCGCAGGGCGATCGCGTCCTGCGCGGTGCGGATGGTGTAGACGCCCCCGATCCCCTCGGTCCCGGGCAGCGTCCTGGCCGCGGCGCCGGTGGCGATGATCAGCTCGTCGTAGTCCGTCTGCCCGCCGTCGGCCGTGCGCACCGTCCTGTTCCACGGGTCCAGGCCCGTGGCCCGCACGTTCAGCCGGACGTCGAGCCCCAGGTGAGCGACGTCCTCCTCCGAGAGCAGCGGGACGGCCGCCCCGTCACCGCCAGGGAGCAGCATCTCCTTCGACAGCGGCGGCTTGTCGTAGGGATGGTGCGGCTCCTCACCGAGGACCGTGATCTCGGCGGTGCTCCCCGCCGAGCGAAGCGCCTGTGCCGCGCGAACCCCCGCCACGGAGGCCCCGACGATCAGGACTGCCATGTCCGCCCCGTTCTGTGCCGTCGGCACTTCGTTCCCGGCAGTGCCTCGACTCCCCGTGGCGCCGTGCCGCCGGGATGCCTGCTGCCTCTCCACCGAGTCTCTGCCGACCGCGGGCGGCCCGGTATCGCCCGTCCCGACCCCCGGAACGGCCTCGTCGAGATCACGAGACGGCTTGCGCGCGGGCGTTCCTGCCACGTCGGGTCGGGAGGAGACGGGCGCGGGTCCCGGTGGGCTTGTGGAGCACCGCCAGGTGCAGCGCGACCGCCTGGGAGCGCTCGAAGAGCCAGGCGAGCGGCCTGCACGCGCCAGCTCCCCGTACTCCGACCACCGGGCCACCTCTCTCAGGCGGAAGAACAGGGGCCGACGCGGCCGCCGCACCTTGTTGTGGCCTGTACGACGCTGGGCGGTCACGACCGCCGCCGGAACAAGGTGCTCCAGTGAGCGAGACCGTGCTCGACGCCCGCCCGAACATGGGGCGATGGCTCGCCGGTTCCGGCCCCCAGAACCGCTGCTCGCGGTGCCCGGCACGGGCGGTGACACTCGGCCGCACGGCGAGAGGAGCCGCCGCGGTGCCTGCCGCACTCGCTCGTCATGGAGGAGATATGACCGCGACCAAGGTGGCCGTCATCGGCTCCGGAAACATCGGCTCCGACCTGATGTTCAAGGTCATCCGACTGTCGACCGTCCTCGAGATGGGCGCGATGGTCGGGATCGACCCGGAGTCGGACGGGCTGGCCCGCGCACGCAGGCTGGGCATCCCGGCGACGAGCGACGGAGTGCAGGGTCTGATCGACCTGCCGGGTTTCGACGAGATCGCGGTCGTCCTCGACGCCACGTCCGCCCGCGCCCACGTCGCCAACGCCGAGGCCCTGGCGCCGTACGACAAGATCCTCGTGGACCTGACGCCCGCCGCGATCGGTCCGTTCGTCGTGCCCGCCGTCAACCTCGAACAGCACCGCCACGCGCGCAACGTGAACATGGTGACCTGCGGGGGCCAGGCGACCATCCCCATCGTCGCGGCGGTCTCCCGTGTCGCGCCGGTGAGCTACGCGGAGATCGTCGCCTCCATCTCGTCGAAGTCCGCCGGACCCGGCACCCGGGCCAACATCGACGAGTTCACCGAGACGACGTCGAAGGCCATCGAGGTGGTCGGGGGCGCGGCCCGGGGCAAGGCCATCATCGTGCTCAACCCGGCCGAGCCGCCGATGATCATGCGGGACACCGTGCTCTGCCTGGTCGGGGACGCCGACGAGGACGACATCACGCGCTCCATCGCCGAAATGGTCGAGCACGTCGCCCGCTACGTGCCCGGATACCGGCTCAAGCAGGAGGTCCAGGTGGTGCCGGTGGCCGCCGACGAGGACCTGCACACCCTCGTCGGCGACGCGCCCCCGCCCCGGTGGAAGGTCTCGGTCTTCCTCGAGGTCGAGGGCGCCGCCCACTACCTGCCCGCCTACGCCGGGAACCTGGACATCATGACCTCCGCCGCGCTGCGGACCGCAGAGGAGCTCGTCGTGCACGCACACCAGCCGAAGCCCCGGGCGGAGGTCGCGCCGTGACCGTCCCCGTCACACCCGACCTCTACATCCAGGACGTGACCCTGCGGGACGGCATGCACGCCGTCCGGCACCGGCTGAGCCCTGATCGCGTGCGCGCCATCGCGAGGGCGGTCGACGAGGCGGGCGTCGCGGCCATCGAAGTGGCCCACGGTGACGGGCTCGCAGGCGCGAGCCTCACCTACGGGCCCGGCAGCAACACCGACTGGGAGTGGATCGCGGCCGCCGCCGAGGTGGTGGAGAACGCGGTGCTCACCACCCTCCTGCTCCCCGGGATCGGCACGGTGGAGGAGCTGCGCAAGGCCTACGACCTCGGGGTCCGCTCGGTGCGCATCGCCACCCACGCCACCGAGGCGGACATCGCCATCCAGCACATCGAGACGGCTCGTGAGCTGGGGATGGACGTCTCCGGCTTCCTCATGCTGTCGCACATGGCCCCGCCCACCCAGCTGGCCGCACAGGCCCGGATCATGGAGTCGGCGGGCGCCCACTGCGTGTACGTGACCGACTCGGGCGGGCGGCTGACGATGAACGACGTGCGCGATCGCGTACGCGCCTACCGGGACGTGCTCTCCCCCGAGACCCAGATCGGCATCCACGCCCACGAGAACCTCTCCCTGTCGGTGGCCAACTCCGTGGTGGCGGTCGAGGAGGGGGTCACCCGGGTGGACGCCTCCCTGGCAGGCCAGGGCGCAGGGGCGGGGAACTGCCCGATCGAGGCGTTCGTCGCCGTCGCGGACCTGCTCGGGTGGAAGCACGGCTGCGACCTCTTTGCCCTGCAGGATGCCGCTGACGACATCGTGCGACCGCTGCAGGACCGGCCGGTGCGGGTCGACCGCGAGACGCTCACGCTCGGCTACGCCGGTGTGTACTCCAGCTTCCTGCGGCACGCCGAGCGGGCCGCCGCCGACTACGGTCTCGATGCCCGCGACATCCTCGTGGAGGTCGGTCGGCGCGGTCTCGTCGGCGGCCAGGAGGACATGATCGTGGACATCGCGCTCGACCTCGGCGGGCGCCGCGGCTGACCGCCGCTCCCCTCCCCCGACGACGCCCCGGGGCCCGCGAGGGCGGGTCCGCAGGAGCGCGACCTCGACTCGAAGCCGGATCCGAAGATGGACCGGCCGACGGCCCGCACGGCGGAGCTGTACCGCGCCCCGACGACCGCCCCACCAACTGCAGCCGCTCGACTGCCGCAGCGGGCTCGACGGCACCGTCCGCGCCGCGGACACCCCTCGAGGACTGGCGACGCTGCTGGAGATCGCGCCGGAGGCGCCGACCTCGACGGTCGAGGCGTACGAACGGCACGTTGCGCCGGCGCCGGCAGGGCTGACCGCCGGGGCGGACCACGCGTGCGAGAGCCCCGTCGACGGATCGTCGACGGGGCTCTCGTGGCGCGCGCAGCGTCGGTCAGCCTGCGCCTTCGGGTTCCCGCAGCTTCCGGCGGAGGATCTTCCCCGAGGCATTGCGCGGGAGCACGTCGACGAAGTCGACGGTCGTCGGGCACTTGAAGTGCGCCAGCCGCTCCCGGCAGAAGGCGACGAGCTCGTCGGCCTCCACGGCCGCGCCGGGACGGCGCACGACCACGGCGCGGACCGTCTCCCCCCAGCGACGGGACGGCGCGCCCACGACACCCACCTCCGCGACGGCGGGATGCTCGACGAGGACGTTCTCGACCTCGGTGGGGTAGACGTTCTCGCCCCCGCTGATGATCACGTCTCGGATGCGGTCGGAGAGGTAGAGGTAGCCGTCGCGCAGGTAGCCGCCGTCGCCGGTGCGGACGAACCCGTCAGTGGTGATCACTTGAGCGGTCTGCTCCGGTTCACGCCAGTAGCCCGTCATGGACGTGCGGTTGCGCACCCACACCTCACCCGGTGTCCCGTCGGGGCGGTCGAGGCCGGTGACCGGATCCACGACCCGCAGCTCCGTGCCGGGCAGCGCTCTCCCCACCGAGTTGCGCCGCTGCGGGTGCTCCTCGTCCACGTGGTCCGCATGGTCCAGTCCGGTCCCGGACATGACCTCCGTGGACCCGTAGACCTGGAAGAGCCTGCACGGCAGCCGAGCCAGGCACTCCTGCTGGAGCTGGGGGGACATGGGAGCCCCGGCGTACCCGAGCCGTTCCAGGCTCGACAGGTCCGCCGTCTCGAGCACCGGGGAGTCGACCAGCATCTGCAGGACCGTGGGGACCACGACCGTCGTCGTCACCCCGAACTGCTGCACCTGTCGGACGAACCCCTCCGGCGACAGGTCCGAGGACACCACGACGTGGGCGCCGAGGCACAGGGAGAGAAAGCCCATCCCGCCGCCCGCGGCGTGGAAGACCGGCAACGACACGAGCACGACCGAGTCCGGCCCGGTGGCGGAGATCTCGGCGACCACCGTCGCGGCCCGGATCGCCGAGTGCGAGAACACCGCCGCCTTCGGCAGACCGGTCGTCCCCGACGTGTACATCTGGAGGACGGGCTCGGACGGCGTCAAGCGCTGCGGAGGGTCGACCGCGGGGTGACGGGACAGCCACTGCGTGAAGCCGGTCACCGGATCGCCGAGGCCGATGACGGTGCGCGCCGCCAAGCTCTCGAGCGGTGCGACCAGGGCCGGCTCGGCGAACAGGACCGCCGGCTCGGAGCGGCTCAGCAGAGCGGACATCTCCGTGGGCGACAGTCTCCAGTTGATCGCGGCGAGGACCGCCCCGACCAGAGAGGCACCATAGGCGATCTCGTAGAACTCCGCCCGGTTGCGTGCGAGGTAGACCACCCGGTCGCCAGGACGGACGCCCTCGGCGAGGAGGCCCTGCGCCACCCGCAGGACCCGCTCGTGGAGCTGTGCCCAGGTCCGGGTGACCCCGTCGGACGTCAGAGCAGACCCGTCGGGCCTGACCTCGGCCCAGTACCGCAGCGGCCCGGTCAAGGTCGGATCCGAATCGGCCGGGGCCCGGTCCGGCAGGATCATCTGGTTCCGGTCGGCATCGTTCATCACCATTGACGTCCTCTCGCCCGGCAGCGAGCCTCCCCGCAGCCCGGGCGCTCAGCCACACGACGTTCCGCTTCGCGGAACCCACCCTCCGCCCGCAGGTCGATCCCCAGCGGGCTCGCGGCGACTTTCCGGCGATCGGAACAGCCGGTTGCCGATCGCCCCGACCCGGCCGGACGGTACCTCTCGCCTCCCTCCCCCACTCCGGGAGGGAGGCGTGAGATCGAGAAGGAGAAGCTCGTCATGACCGTGTTCGGCCCGATCACCCCGGAGTCTGCGAGTCGCTTCGCCGACCTGACGCCCTACCGCATCCACTACTACGAGGCCGGCGAAGGACATCCCATCGTCCTCCTGCACGGCAGCGGGCCCGGAGCGACCGGATGGAGCAACTTCAAGGACAACCTCGGCCACCTCGCCGAGACGAACCGGGTGCTGGCGGTCGACATGCCCGGGTGGGGCCGCAGCGACACCCAGAACGACGCGGACGGACGCGACCACGCGGCCAACCTGGTGGCGCTGCTCGATCATCTCGGGATCGAGAAGGCCGCGCTGGTGGGGAACTCGATGGGTGGCATGACCTCCATCATGACCGCGATCCGCTTCCCCGAGCGCGTCTCGCACCTCATCACCATGGGCGCCCCTTGCCCCGGGGTGGACGTCTCGGCGCCCGACGGCCCCAGCGAGGGGCTCAAGTTCCTGAACGCCGCCTACCAGGACCCGACACCGGAGACCATGAAGAAGCTGGTCCAGGTGATGTGCTTCGACGACGCCATCGCCACGGACGAGCTGGCCAAGCTCCGCTCGGAGGCAGCGCTCGCGAGGCCTGACCACCTGCAGGACTGGGGAAAGACCTTCCCGGCGATGAACGCCCGCTTCCAGGGCTTCATCGGTCGCATCCCCGAGATCGGGGCGCCGACGCTGGCGGTGCACGGCCGTGACGACCGCGTCGTCCCGTTCGAGGCCAGCATCCGACTCATCAAGCAGGCGGCCGACGCCCGCCTGCTCCTGCTGGCCCGATGCGGACACTGGGCGATGATCGAGCACCCCCAGGAGTTCAACCGGGCGGTTCGCGACTTCGTCGCGAACAACTGAGCGGCCCGACTCACCAGGGGTCCGGTGGTGGGTCGGCTCAGTGCCCGTGGCGCAGGACGGGCCCATCGCTCACGCACATCGTCGTGTGCTCACGCACGTGGTCGAACCTGTGCGTTGGCACATCGGCGTGTGCGTGAGCTGCAGCAGTCCATGACCCGATCATTCCGGGCCGAAGACCGGTGCCCTTCGCTCCTGCAGGGCGGTCACGGCCTCGACGACGTCCGCAGCCCTCGTCTCGAGATCCCGGTCCGCCGTGACCCAGTTGGCCATGCCGAAACACTCCGCGTCGACCGCAGCCACTCGCTCGCCCAGCAGCGAGACCTGCATCGCGCGGGCGAGCCCGATCCGGCGGGGCAGCAACCAGCACTCGCCGTGGTCACTGGTGTGCCCGAGACCTACCTGGGGCACGGTGACGAGCGCCGTCTCCGAGAGCACGACCACGTCCGCGGCCGACAACAGCGCCGCGCCCAGCCCGATGGCGTGGCCACGGGCGGAGGCGACGACGATCTGGGGGAGGCTGAGCAGCCCGGCCATCAGTGGACGCACCGTGGTGCTCAGCCCGTGCGCGAACGACCTCGCCCGCTCCGCGGGACCCAAACAGAGGACGGCGGCGATGTCGCCGACATCGGATCCCGAACAGAAGTCGGGGCCCACAGCCGACAGCGCGACGACGTCCACCGTGTCGTCCTCGCGGAGGGCTGCGAGCATCCCCACGAGTGAGTCGATCATCGGAGTGGTCAGCGCGTTCCTCGACCCGGGTCGCTCGAGGACGAGGCGTCCGACCCGCCCCCCTCGCGGTGCCACCGCACCACACCGGCGCCGTCCCGTGTCGGTGCGACCATCGGCGCGAGCTACTTGTTCCGGGCCGGCCAGGCTCCCGGCCGGTCCGCGAGTTCCGTGAGCAGGTCGTCGGTGTGCTGCCCCATGTCGGGCGCGCCGACGAGAGCTCGGGCGGGGCTGGGGTGGAAGTCGACGGGCGTAGCCACCTGCCGGGTCCGGCCGTAGGCCTCCTCGACATCGACGAACGCACCGGCCGCCGCAGCCTGCGGATCGGCGACGATGTCGGCGACGGTGTTCACCGGGGCCCACAACAGGTCCGGCTCGGTGGACAGCAGCTCGACCCACTGGGCCAAGCTGCGCTCGGCGAAGATGGCGTCGAGCTCGGCGATCAGATCCCGGCAGTGCTCGGTGCGGGCCGCCGCGGTCACGTAACGCGGGTCGCCCAGCCAGTCCGTGCGATCCACGAGCTTGGCCAGGATCGGCCAGGCACGGTCCGGTGCCGGGTTGATCAGCCACACCCTGCGGCCGTCGGCGGTCTCGTAGTTGTTCCACAGCGGGTTGAACAGCGACTTGCGCTCCGGGAACTCCGGGTCCTCGTCGCGCATCAGCTTCATGTTGAGGTCCGCCGCGGCGTGGTAGGCGGCGACGCGCAGGAGAGAGGTGGAGACCACCTGTCCCTCACCGGTCCGCTCCCGTTCGAAGAGCGCTGCGCTGATCATCGCCGCGGCGGTCAACGCGGTCTGGTGGTCGCCCATCGCGCTGCGTTGGATCGGTGGGGCCTGGCCGGGTGCGGTCAGGAGATCCGCGATCCCGCCCCGCGCCCAGAACGCGCCCAGGTCGAAGCCGCCCGCTCCGGCATCCGGACCGGTCATCCCGTAGGCCGTGATGACCGCGTAGACCAGCCGCGGGTTCCGGGCCCGGACGGACTGCGGATCCAGACCGAGTCGGGTGAGCCCCGCCACGCGGACGTTGGTCACGAAGACGTCCGCCGTGTCGAGCAGGGCGAACATCACCGCTCGCCCCTCCTCGGAGCGGAGGTCGAGAACGGCGCTTCGCTTCCCCCGGTTGTCCGGTTGGAAGTGCGGGTTGACCATCGCACCGGGCGGGAGCACCGTCGCGCTGGCGGCGCGCAGCGGGTCACCGCCCGGCGACTCGATCTTGACCACGTCCGCACCCCAGTCGGCGAGCATCGAGCTCGCTGCCGGAGCGGCCACCCAGACCCCGAGCTCCACGACCTTCACGCCCTGCAACGGTCCGCTCAAGGCTCTCCCTCACATCGTCGCTCTTCGTCGGGGCAGGGACGGTCGCACGCGGTGCGCCTCACCTCGTCGACCACGGCGTGCAGAGGCTGCTCCTGCGACACGCCCGTGGCGACGAACCGCGAGATCAGTTCAGGGGTCGGGCTGGTCACCGGCATGGCCGGTACCTCTCCCCGTCACTCGCGCCTCGGGAACCGACGGGCGGCCCCACCACGACGCAGACGCGGCAAGCCCGCCGCCGCCTCGACCTCCAGCTCGAGCCCGCGCGCGGCCGACGACGGCCTGCTCATCCGGCTTCATGAACGCAAGGGCAGGTTGGCTGCGCGCGGCCATCTTCCGTCCCCCGCCCAGACACCGGCGTCGTGGACCGGACGGCCCACAGCGTCCATCACGGCGGCGTGACGGGTGTTCAGGTGGACCTCGACGACACCGATGACGTCGCCGGGCGAGAGGATGTCCTGCACGTGCGTCCTTCCTGTTCGTCGTCGTCCCCGGCACATGCTGGTCGAGGAGGGACGAGACCTGCGTCGATCAGGACGATCAGACCGGTGAGCCGCCCACCGGCGACGGTGATATCAGGCCGTCGCGAGCAGGTCGGCGTCCCTGGTCTCACGAAGGAAGATCAGACAGACGAGGCTGAGAACGACACCGGCCGCCATCATCAGACCCATGCCGAACACGCCTTGTCCGTCGGCGCCGATCACGGCGGCGGACAGAGGACCGAGAGCACCACCGATCAGTGCCGCTCCCTGGTAGGCCACCGCCGCGCCGGTGAACCGCACGTTCGTCGGGAACAGTTCCGCGAAGATGGGGCCGACCGTGCCGAAGATCGCAGCGCTGAGGACGGACCCCTGCAGGACGTAGTACGCGCCGATCAGCCAGACGTTCCCGGTCTGGATGGCAGGAAAGAGCAGGAAGGACGTCACCAACATCACCGCGACCGCTGGGACGTAGACCCTTCTCCTTCCGAAGCGGTCCGACAGTCGGCCGTAGAGCGGGTACAACGCCAGGCTCACGATGGAGACCACGATCAGGATGTTCAGCATCGCCGCTCGCGACACACCCGCGAAGGTGACCGCGAACGTGACCGCGAAGGTCGAGAAGATCGAGTAGATGGCGTACGGGCCGAGGAGAATGCCCACCGCGAGCAGCGTGCGCTTCCAGTGCGACCGGAACAGCTCGGCCACCGGAACGATGGCGACAGCTCCCTCGGCCTGCGCGACCTTCTCCGCAGGGGACGGTTCCAGCTTGGTTCGCATCCACAGCCCCAGCGCCAACAGCACCAGGCTGACCAGGAAGGGGATCCGCCATCCCCAGGACAGGAGCTGTTCGGCGGACAGGATTGCGCTCAGCAGCGCAAAAGCACCGGTGCCCAGCAGGAATCCGGCGGCGGTGCCCATGGCGGTGGCGGTGCCGAACAGCCCCCGCCGCTCCGGGTCGGCCGCCTCCACCGACAGCAGGACCGAGCCCGCCCACTCACCACCGACCGCGAGCTCCTGGACCACTCGCAGCACCACCAACAGCACGGGCGCCCACACCCCGACCTGCGCCGGTGTGGGCAGCAGCCCGATCAGCGTGGTGGCGAAGCCCATGATCAGGAGCGTGGCGATCAGCGAGTTCTTGCGACTGAACCGGTCACCCCAGTGCCCGAACAGGATGCCACCGATCGGCCGGGCGAAGTACCCCACCGCCAAGGTGCCGAACGAGGCGATGATCCCGACCGACGGCGGCATGCCCTTGAAGAACACCGACGCGAACACCAGCGTCGCCGCCGTCGCGTAGATGATGAAGTCGTAGAACTCGATCGTGCTGCCCAGGAAGGCCGACAGGAACGCCCGACGTCGCTGGATCGGCGACGCCACCAACGAGTGCGGGGGATTCACCTCGACGGTCTCGCTCTCGGGAACGGACATGGAGTACCTCTCAGATCGACGGTGACGTGAGGGTGGGGATCCGGGATCCCCTGTCCCGGATGCCGACGATCGTCCGCGGCCGGTTCAGAGCTGAATCGGCCGAGGACGAAGGGAAGTGCCGTTCTTCAGAGCGCCGGCTCGAACGCCGAGCGTTGGAACACGATGTGCCGCACGTCTGCCGGAACCTCACGGGCCTCGGCGTTGCGGCCCACGGGTCCGCGCAGCTGCGACCCCGTCCCACATGCTGGGCAGGCGGGCTCGGTCTGCTCCTCGGGCCGGTCCGGGTTCGGCATCGCTCCTCCTCGGCGCAGTGTGGTGGACCTGCGGTGTGCGCGGGATCACGGTGAGGCTTCGCGCCGCCTGGCGACAACACATCGTTCCGTCCCTCGGGACCGGCCGGCGGATCGTGATCCAGCGGCCGCTCCGTGGACGGGCCGGGTCAGCCCTCCCTGTTCTCGAACGCCGCCAGGCCGGCTCTGACGCCGGCCGACCCCATGATCTCGTCGGCCACTGCGTCGTCGGCCTTCCACAGCTCGGCCTCGTAGAGGTCCCATGCACGGGTGGCCAGCCGGAGGTTCGCCCGGATCACGTCCGGCTCGAACACCGCGATGGCAGTGGCGCGTTCCATCGCCGCCTCCCGGACGTCACCCTCGACCAGCGTGGACACCAGCCCGAGCTGGTGGGCCCGCTCGGCCGAGAGCGGTCGGCCGGTCAACATCATGTCGAGGGCGTCGCCTTGCCGAGGACACGCGGGAGCCGGATCGCGCCGCCCGCGAGGGCCACCAGGTTCCACTTGATCTCCGCCACGGCGAAGGACGACCTGGTCGTCGCCGCGACCAGGTCGCAGGCCAGCACGATCTCGCAGCCGCCCGAGGAGGCCAGACCGTCCACCGCGACCACGAGCGGCTTCGTCCGCGGGTGGTGGATGAGCCCGGCGAACCCACCGTCCGCCGTCACCCCCGGTGAACGGTGGAGAGCACGCAGGTGCTGCCCGGCGCAGAAGACCGGGCGAGGCTCGCGGACGGCCGCCGCGGGAACCCCACCCTCAGGTCCGGGTCGGCCTCCAGCCGGTCGACCGCCGCGCCCAGCTGCGCAGCCCTCTCCCCGTTGACGGCGTTGCGCACCTCGGGTCGGTTCAACGTGATGACCGCGATCCGTCCTACCTGCTCGAACTCGACAGCGTCATGAGCTCCTCCAGCGAGCAGCGACTGCTGGCCGTGTCAGACGTGCACCGACGTCGTCCCGGCCCCACTCCGGCGACGGCGCTGCTGCGACACCCCGGTGCTCCGACCGTAGGACCCGCCGCCGTCGGCCCCGTCTGTGCAGCGACACCTGCTTGACGTGCGATCTCCCCCGGTGGTTCTCATCGACCCACCCCGCTGACGCCGCGCGGTGTCCGGGCCAGCTCGGCGAAGTCCGCCGGGGTCGTCGGGATGTGGCGGAACTGCTCGTGCGAGTTCTCCAGCACGAACGCACCATCCCGGTCACAGATGTCGTCGATATGGGCGCTGACGTCCTCGGCCGTCAGCGTCTCCGACCCCCACCCGCGGGTCATGTGGAAGCGGCTGAGCGCGACCCGGCCGCCCGCGGCATAGAGCACCCGCCCCTTGAGCCGGCAGGACTCGTGCGCGAGGTAGATCAGCGCGGGGACCACGCGGGTGGGCGACATGCGTTCCGCGTCCAACGCGGGGTCGACCAGACCGAAGTCGGGTGCCATCCCCGTCGCCGCCAAGGGCGAGATGGCGTTGATGACGATGCCCTCGACGTCGGCGTTGTCCTCGACGGCGCACTGGTTCATGGCCAGCACAGCACCCTTCGCGGCGGCGTAGGCATGGGCCTCGGCACGACCGAACATGGCCACCCCGGAGACGGAGTTGACGATCCGCCCGAACCCCTGTCCGCGCATGTGTTGCAGGGCGGTCGACGTCGTCCAGAAGGACGCCAGGTAATGCACGTCCAGCATGGAGCGGACCTGGGCGGTCGTGCCCTCCTGGATCGTCGAGACCCATGCGCTGCCTGCGTTGTTGACCAGGACGTCGAGCCGCCCGTGCTCCTCGATCGCACCGGTCACCAGACCGCGCGCGGCCGTCTCGACGGTGACGTCGGCCGGCACCAGCTGAAGGGCCAGCCCGGCTGCGGCGCTGCCGGCCAGCAGGGCGTCTGCCTCACCGGACGCCTGCGCCCTCGCCGTCGTCGTCCCTACGACGGTCGCGCCGCGCCGGGCGAGCTCCAGCGCGTACTCCCGGCCCAGCCCCGACGTCGCACCGGTGACCACGGCCACCTGCCCGTCGAACCGCAGCGGACCGCCGCTCACAGCGAGTCGAGCCGCAGGTGGCCTGCGATGGGACGGTCGAAGGCGTACGCGGATTGGATCGGGTTGTAGTACTCCCGGTACAGCGCGATCCGTTCGCCCCGGAGGTCGAACCGCAGCACGTACCGGTTGCGGTACTCGCGGCCGCTATCCATCGTCAGGTGGGCGGTGAACTCGACGAACACGCGGGTGCCGCCCTCCCCGACGCTGACCTCACCCTCCCCGATCCCGTGGGTGACACCCTCACCGGCGAAGGCCGCCGACCAGAAATCCCGCACCTCGTCAGTGCCGCTGTAGATGCGGATGGACCGACGATCGGTCCGGCCGGACTCGGTGAACGGCAGTTCGACGAGGCAGTCCTCGGTCATCAACGCGCACAGGGCCTCGAGGTTCTTCGCCGCGACCGCGGCGAAGAACCCCCGGACCACCGGGGCCCAGCCCGCCCCTTCCGCCGGACCGTCGACGCCCAGGTGGCGGTCGACCAGGCCGGCGAGGTCGTCCGTGCGGACGTCGTCCCCGGTCTGAGCCCAGGTGTCGATCATGGTGCTCTCCTGCCGCCGAGTGCGAAGGACAACCCGGCCGTCGTCGTGCGGTGGGGTCCAGACGTCTCGGGTCGTCAGGCCTGCGCGACGATCGAGGCGATCTCCGGGCGGTTCTTCGAGACCCCCGCGGCATCAGCGGTCTGCCGCGTGATCACACCGTCCCGGAAGAACTCCAGGAACAGCTGGTTGAACAGCTCCGGCTGGTCGGTCTGCCCCTGGTGGCCGGTGTCCGGCGGGTAGAAGCACTGCACGTTGGGCAGCGCCTTCTCCTGCTCGTATCCCCACTCGACGGGGCAGAGCACGTCGTCCTGCCCGTACAGGTAGACACCCGGAATCGTGAGCTTGTCGAAACGACCCTTCGTCGACAACCGAGCGGCGAGGTTCGGGTCCGAGAACGTCTGGTTGACGTACTCCATCATCGCCGCGAAGTACTCCGGCGCGCCCTCCACGTGCCGCTGCGCGGCACCGTGGCGCATGTCGACGAGATCGTCGGTGATCGCCTCGGACTTGTGGATGATGGCTCGCAGGTTGTCCCGCATGCTCTCGCGCGTGCCGTCGTAGTTCGGGACGAAGGATCCCGCGGGCCGCGGCAGCAGGTGCGCCGTCACATCCCCGAAATCACCCGCGATCAACGCGAAGCTCAGGATCTTCTCCGGATGCGCGGTGATGTAGTTCACCGAGTTCATGCACCCCATCGAGTTCCCGGCGATGTGGAACCGGTCCAGACACAACGCCGTCACGAACTCGTGGAGGAACTCGACCTGGGTGTGCAGACCCTTGGGCCGATGCTCCGGCGCCGTGTCGGACAAGCCGTAACCCGGCATGTCCGGCGCGTACACCCGGAAGCCGTGCGCCCCGAGGAAAGGCGCCATGAACCTCCACCCCGCCGTCGCCGACGAACCCGGCAGACCGCCGTGCAGCAACAGCACGGCAGGTCCCTCCTCACCCGCGGTCATGTAATGGGCCTTCGCACCACTCGCCAGGCGTACATACCGGCTGGCGAGGCCGTCGACCCTGATGATGCCCTCGTCCGTCAACGCCACAGCAGCTCTCCTCCGTCGAGTCCTCCGGCCCGCCACCGGTGCTCAACCCGGCGCCGACCCACCGATCCCGGTCGATGCCGGCGGCGGGGCTCACCACCGGGCGACTCGGAATGCAGCCTGGAGCCTCGCCGCCGCGGGGCGCAGCGAGCAACATCAGGTGCCACTGGGCGGAACCGAGCGTCCGGCCCCGACACCTGCGGCGACCCCATGCCCCGCCACGCTGACCTCGCTGCCGCCCACGGACCGACGCACTGTTGCCGAGGATGACGGTCCTGGCGCGCGCTCGAACGTCCTTCTCCCCGTCCCCGCTGGCACACGCCTCGGGCTGCAGCACGGCGTCCGCCCGGCCATCGCGCTCGGCATCAGCCTGCAGCTGCTCAACGCGCGGTGACCGGGGTCGAAGATCATCAGCTACGACGGCCCAGCCCCGCCCGGACGCGAGTGCCGGGTGGTTACCCAGGAACGGCTGGGACGCCGCTCCTCGGGACGTCGGTGAGATCATGGCCCGCGGCGCCGCACTCTTCCACGGCTACTACGAGCGATCGGACCTCACCTCGGCAGCGGTGCCGGACGGGTGGCTGTGCACCGGTGACCTCGACTACCTCGACGAGGACGGTTCCCTGCGATGCGAAGGTCGGCCGAAGGAGCGCATCATCGGCGACGGCGGTGCCCACTCAGGCTGCGTCAGCGTCCCGTGAAGTGGGGCCGCCGCTTCTCCGCGAAGGCTCGTAGACCTTCGGGCGCGTCGTGCGACGTGAGCAGGTAACGCATCACCGTCTCACGCTCGACCTGCGCCGCCGCCGCGGACCGTGCGTTCTGCGTCATCACTCGCTTCGCCTCCGCGAGCGCGAGGGGGCTGTGACCCGCCACCTCGACGCCGAAGTCGAGCGCCGCGGCCATGAGTTCGTCGTCCTCGACGACACGGTTGACCAGTCCCCACGCCAGGGCCTCCGCCGAGCCGAGCAGTCGACCGGAGAAGGTGAGCTCCTTGGCCCGGGGCAGCCCGATCACCTGCGGAAGCACGCTGAGCGCCCCTCCACCGCCCATCTGCCCGAAGTTCGCGTGACCGTCGCCCAACCGAGCCGAGCGGGCCGCGATGGCGAAGTCGCACGAGAGAACGAGCTCGAGACCACCCCCGACCGCCACCCCGTTGACGAGCGCGATCACCGGCTTGCCCATGCTCGAGGGCATCTCGAGGGCCTCGGCAACGTCGTCGAAGTAGCGCGGCAGCGCGACCGGATCGCGCTGCAGCGTCAGATAAGCCCGCAGGTCGCCCCCGGCACTGAAGGCACGCCCGGTCCCGGTGATCGCAACCACGCGAACGGCGTCGTCGGCCTCCAACTCGGCGAGACCGGCGTGCAGTTGACGGAAGGCCGCCCAGCTGAGTGGGTTGAGCCGGTCCGGCTCGTCGAGTCGGACAAGGCCGAGCTGCGCTCCCTGGGCGTCCGGCAGCTCGAGTCGCTCGACGACGACGATCCGCTCGTTCGGGGGGTCACTGTGCTGAATCACGGTCACGAACTTCCTCTGATCATGCCTACGGTGGTCTCTGGTCGCCCCGGCCGAGCCGTCGGCAGACACCGTCGAATCACGAGCGGCCGAGCAGGCCCTGGACCCGGGACTCGTCCTGGAACGCGGCCGGAGCGTCGGCGAAGGGACGCAGGTAGTCCTCGTGCATCCACAGTGCGGCGGTCGGCGACAGCCCTTCCACCGCATCCCACTCCCGCCGCATGACCGACACGGCAGCCCGGTCATTGACCGCGATGGCCGCGGCGAGCTCGAGAGCGCGTTCGACGAGCTCCTCGTGCGGGACGATCTCGTTCACCAGCCCGATGCGGAGCGCCGTCGCGGCATCGACTGTCATACCGGTCAGTGTCATCTGTCGCGCCCAGGCCGATCCCACCCGGCGCTGGAGGGCCGACATGAGCTCGGCATTGCCGTAACCGATGACCTGCAGCTCCGTGTCACAGAAGCTCGCGTGGTCGGACGCAACAGCGAAGTCCGCATTGGCGACGATCGCGAGACCACCGACGACGGCGGGACCGTTGACCGCGGCGATGATCGGCACCCGCGACGTGCGCATCTCGGCCCAGCCCACCTCGTAACCGCTGTTGGGCAGATCAGCCGGGTCGAACCGCAGGTCGAGCCCCGAACAGAAGCCGGGGCCCGCGCCTGTGATCACGATGCAGCCGTGTTGCTGTCCCGCGAAGAGCGCCGCCCCGAACTCGCCGTTCATCTCGGTGTGGAAGGCGTTGCGCTTCTCGGGCCGGTCGAGCACGACCAGCAGTACGTCTCCGTGAACCTCGGTACGGACGAAGGACTCCACGACAACCTCCTGGCGCTCGGGCTCCATCACCCCTTCGGACAGCGGACTCGATCAGCCGGATGCGCCTCACCGGGGCCCGTCGTGGACCAGGGCGCCGTGCCCGCGAAGACCTCGACACCGTGATGGTTGACCATCCGTAGATCGAGGTCGAGGACTACGTCCCCGGCCGGGGCGGTCGACGAGTGGCCGGCGGTGAAAGACGGGGCAAGCTGTCCCCTGGCTGGACCTGGCCGTGAACCGGCCGCCGAACCGCGTCACGTTCTCGATCCCGACGACGTCGCCGAGCAGGGTGCCCGTCACGGCCATTGTCAGCATGCCGTGGGCGACGACGCCCGAGAGGCCGACGGCGTCCCGAGCGTGCCGCTCGTCGGTGTGAACGGGGTCGACGTCGCCCGTGGCGCCCGCGTGCTGGACCAACCACGATCGGCCGGGTGGTGCTCGGGCACGTCGCCCCCTGTCGTCGAGCGGAGCCGACCACTGGTCGTGCGGACGACGCTGGGCGCGACCGCAGGCCGCGCCCAGGACGAATTCCGATTCGCGGAACTCTCCTCGCAGAACCGCTCGGCTCACGTCGACGGCGTCGCAGCGGTGGCGGGGCGTGGCGAGGTGACGACGACGACCTCACCGCCGCCGGACACCGCGACCGAACCATCCGGATGACGCTCGATCTGGGGCTCGACCACGCTCATCGAGCGCCGTGGTGCCGCCTGCAGCACCGCTGCGGCACCGCCGGCGTCGCGAAGGGCCCGAAGGGCCACCACGGTCGGCGGGAGGAGCCATGTCTCGCCGCGCTCACCCGACGCGAGAAGGTCCGCCACCCCGACCCAGCCCGCCGAGGACGCCTCGGTGTTGGGCGCTCCGACCTCGAACGACGACGGGAGGACGGCGACGAAGAACCAGGTGTCGTAGCGGCGACGCTCGCTCGCGGGGGTGACCCAGCGCATCCAGGGGATCAAGCTCCGGTACGGCACCACAGAGCGGCTCGCAAGGAGGTCGGCGAAGGCCGTGCGCCCCTCCTCCAGCGCCTGGCGGGCGCCCAGGTCCACCAACGTGGGCTGTTCGCCCAGGAGCACGCCCGCCTCCTCGACGACCTCGCGCAGGGCCGCGGTCGCCAGGGATCCCGCGACCAGGTCGTCCACACCCAGCCGGGCCGCCCACTCGCGGCCGTCCGCGCCGTCTCCGAGCCGAGCGGCGCCGTCGGACGGCTCGACCCGTCCGCCGGGGAACACCGAGGCGCCCGCGGCGAAGGCCATGCCGGCGGGTCGGTTCATCATCCACGTCTCGAGACCGCGGCTCCCATCCCGCACCAGCGCGACCGTCACGGCCGAGCGGGGGTGGGCCACCGTTCCCGCCTCTGCTCCGACACCGCGATCCCGATCGCCACGCACGCCGGTCACGTCCCGGTCCACTTCGACACGAGCGCAGAGTCTGCCCGCTGTGTCGATCGGGGGACGTGCCCCGTTCCGCGGAGAGGAACCACGGGCTGCGCACCGCGGGAAGGTGTTCGAGGCACGCAGCGTGCGCTCCTGGGCGGAACCCCGAACCCGAGCGCGTGCACGGGCCTGTTCCGGACGATAGAACGCCGAGTCGACCGACCCTGCGCCGGTGCACAGACTCAGGGCATGGGAACTGGACGAGAGGGCGTGACTCCGCTCAAGGTCGCCGTGGTGGGCGCTTCGGGTGCGGTGGGGCGGCTGGTGGTGGAGGAGCTCGTGCAGCGGGGGCACTCCGTCACCGGACTCTCCACCCACCCCGACCGGATCCCGAGCGCGCCCTCGGTGACCGCCGTCGAGGCCGATGCGAACGACTCCGCGACCCTTCCCACGCTGCTGGCCGGGCACGACGTGGTCGTCACGTCGATCCAGTACGCCAAGACCGACCACGCTTCCCTCATCCGGTCGGTGCGGGAGTCGGGCGTTCCCCGCTACGTCGTCGTCGGCGGATCCGGCACCCTACTGGTGCCGGGCACGACGACACGGATCATGGACACCCCGCAGTTCCCGCAGTCCTACCGACCCCCCGCCGAAGCGGCGGCGCACTTCTTCGACCTCCTGCAGGTGCAGGACGATCTCGACTGGACCATCCTCTGCCCTCCGCCCGCCTTCTTCGAGGGCGAGCGGACCGGACGGTTCCGGCTGGGTGAGGACGAACTGCTGTCCGACGAGGACGGAAAGGCCGCGATCTCCTACGAGGACTACGCGATCGCGTTGACCGACGAGATCGAGCAGGCGCGGCACTCGCGGCGCCGGTTCACCCTCGCCTACTGAGGCTCGGTCACGAGGTCGGCCGGCCGCGCGGGTGCGCCCCTCATCCGACCGGGCGCCGCAGTACCCGCCTGGCGAGGACGTTCCGCTGGATCTCGCTCGAGCCGTGCACCGTTGCCGATCGACGTGACCGGGGCGATTGCGGCCATCGCGGCCATCGCGACCGACCTGGGCTATCCGTCGAGCCGGCTGCGGGCCTTCCCACTCGCCGCGCGGACCCGGGTGCGCGCAGCGCGGGTCCAGCAGCGCCCCGACGGTTCGAGCCGGGTTCGCGAGCGACCGGTAGCGCCTCCCGGCGATCGTCGCCGTGCCGGCGCTGGGGGCGTCGAGCCCCAGCACCATCCGCGAAGGCCTCCAGCGGACGGAGGTGTCGTGTGCCGGGGCCGACCGGAGCGCCCCTCCCCCCCGCGTCAGCTCAGGCGAGATCCGCACGGTTGCGCAAGGAGGCTGTGACCCGACCTGCCTCGACCGCGCCGGGTGGCAGCGAGGCGAAGTACTCCATGCCTCGTTGCCGCTCCATCGGCAGTGCGTCCCCCAGCGTCATCAGCAAGCCGTCGTCGATGATCTGCTTGTACGCCTGTACGACCGCGCTGTCGTTGTCAGCCATGGTCTGTGCCAGCTGCAGAGCTTCGTCAAGGAGCACGGCCGGTTCGACAAGGCGGTTCACCAAGCCGTACTCGCATGCGCGGGAGGCCTCGACGAAGCTGCCGGTGAGCGAGATCTCCTTGGCCCGCTGGGGCCCGATCTGGCGCGCCAGCCGTTGCGACACGCCCCAGCCGGGCAGCAGGCCCACCCGGACGTGCGTATCCGCGAACCGTGCGGTGGTCGACGCCAAGACGACGTCGCAGCAGAGGATGAGCTCCACGCCACCCGTGATGCACAGACCGTTCACCGCGGCGATGATCGGCTTGCGGAACCGGGAGATGGCGAGGCCGACGTTCGTCTCGGGCTTGTTCAGCTCCTCCCCGCCACGTGCTGCCTCGTGAAGATCCATGCCCGCCGTGAACGCCCGATCACCCTGCCCGGTGAGCACGACGGCGCCGATGGTGTCGTCGCCGTCCGCGTCGTCGAGCGCCCGGATGAAGAGGCGGATGAGCTCGCTGGAGAGTGCGTTGTGCTTGTCCGGACGATTGAATGTCAGCAGCAGTACCCGGCCGTGGCGCTCCTGCAGAAGCGGTGTTCCCAACGTCGTTCCTTTCGCGTCGCGGGCCGTCAGATCAGGTCGATCCCGCCGCCGACATGGAGGTGGTCACCGGTGACGTACGCAGCGAGGTCGCTCGCGAGGAACTCGACCACGTTCGAGACGTCGTCCGGGGTGCCGGTGCGGCGCAGGGGGATGGTTGCGGCCGGATCAGCCCCGCCCAGGCCCGGCCGCGAGGCGGCGAGTGCCTTGATGCGGGCGGTTTCGATGAGCCCGGGCGACAGCGAGTTGGCGCGGATGCCCTCGGGCCCGAGCTCGACGGCGAGCGAGCGCGTGTAGCGCACAACCGCAGCCTTGGCCGCCGAGTAGAGAGCCAGCCGGCCGCCGGCCGATTCGGTCTCGACGCCGATGGTGGCGATGTTGATGATGCTCGCGCCGGGCCGGCGGAGGTAGGGGGCAACGGCCCGGCAGCAATTCACGGTCGACACCAGGTTGAGGTCGATGACGCGGCGCGTGTCCTCGGCGGTCGTGGTGGTCGGAGTGCTGCGCTCGTACGGCGTCACGGCCCCGCCCGCATTGTTGACCATGATGTCGATGGTCGTCCACTCGGCGACGACGTGCTCGATCGCTGCTTGGGTGGCAGCGGAGTCGGTCAGGTCGACCTGCACAGCGATGCACTCGACCCCCAGCGCCCGGATCTCGTCTGCCACCGTGTCGGCGTCGAGCGTCTCGTTCCAGCGCTTAGCGATCTCGAGGTCGATGTCGAAGATCGCGACGTCGGCGCCGTGCCGGGCCAGCCGGAGCGCGTGCGATCGGCCCATGCCGCCGGCGCCGCCCGTCACGATCGCCCGCTTGCCCGTGAAGGAGTGTTCCATCGTCGTCGTGCCCTGCCTTCTACCTGGGAGATGCCGGCGTCGTTCCGTTGAGGCGACGAGCCGTGGTGGAGCCGTTCTGGGCACGATAGGTTCGGCAGGCACCGCGTCTGCAGATCGGGTTTCGGATGGCGGAACCGCCCCACCGCTGCTGCAGCCGCCTCTGTCGTGCGGGCATGGCCGCAGCTGAGTCTGCCGACGACGTCGATGTGCTGGTGGTCGGCGCCGGCCGGTAGGGCTCACGCTCGCCATCGCTCTCGGGCGACGCGGCGTGCGAACCCCGTTGATCGAGAAGGACTCCGGCACCGAGGCGCGCGGCTGCTGCGCGCGAGCTGGCGGGCCCGCGCTCCGGTGGTAATCGCGATCCGGTCGAACGGGACGCGACCACCGTCGTCGAGCAGGATCGAACGAATCCCGACGGGCATCCTCTGGGTCAACCAGTGGGCAGCAGGTGACTTCGGCCGGCACAGGGAGCCGGCCGGCGCGAGCGGTTTTGGCGCGTCCAGGGGGGCCGGCTCTCCTTCGATGCCGCGACAGGCCCGATGGCCCCTCCACCTCCCGACGGCGGAAGCCGCCGTACGGGCTCGCAGTCGCTCGTTCGCGGCGGGACCGTCCTCGATCCGCACTCCGGCAACGCCACCGGCGCTGATGTGGTTGTCGAGGATGAGCGCATCGACGGCGACCGCAACGATCACGTTCGCCGCCGGTCCCCACGCGTGGCCCATGGCCGCGCACGGGCGAGACAGCCTTCATATCCCCGCGGTACGGTCGTTGCGTGGTCTCACAGTGGTCGCATCGGGGTCAGGAATGCCGGGCTGGCGTCCGGGGACCGCATGGGGACCAGCTCCCCTGCACGCTCCGCCGGGCCACACACGTCCTGCTCCGTCGCGAACGTGCACACACGCACCCGACGTGCAGGAACGCTTACCGCTCCCAACTGGGGGTCAAGGGGTCGCAGGTTCAAATCCTGTCGTCCCGACGGCGAAAAGGGCGGTACCTCACAGCACGAGGTGCCGCCCTTTTGCCTGCCCTGACCTGGGCAACCACGGGATGCGCACCATCATGGAGTGATCGTCTTCCGAGCCGCACGAAGATCGCGTCCGGCGGCGCCTGGGGACCACGTGGGGACCAGGGGCCTTCAAGGTTCGAGCGCACCGGTTGCCGCAAGCTCGTGGCCTGCGGTTGCGCGGGCGCCGGCCGCGCTCTCACCGAGAGACTCCCGGCGTGTCGCGCCGACCGACGTGCCGGCGCCGACCCCGATCTCCGTCCCGCGCTGCGACGCGAGCCTCGACCGCATGCCCGTCGCAGCTGCGCCGAAGCCAGGGCAGCCACGGTCCCGCCATCGCGCGCCTACTCAAACGGCGCCGACCGAGGTGCGGGTCCACAGTTCCCGATCGGCGGAGGAGGGAGACACGGCAAAGCTGGAGGTTCACGGGCTGCCAGCCGGTCACCCGTCGTGCTCAACCCGCTCGTCGTCGGCGCAGAGACCCCATCCCCGGAGAACTCGCGCGCGAGTTCGATGTCGCCTTTGACGGCGGCGCCCTCATGCCCCCCTACGGCTGCACGGAGGTCGTGGCGGCGGCGTGCTGCCACCCCGGGAACGGCGCGCAGGCTCTGACGGAACGGCCGCGCTGGACGGCATCCGGATCAAGCTGGTCGACGCCGACGGCGAGGAGGTGCCGACCGGCAAGGAGGGCGAGATCTGCTACTGGGGTCCGGGCGCGATCCTCGGCGCTCGGCGACATCACCGACTTCCTGCGCGAGAAGGACAGCTCGCTGCAGAAGCCGCCGGAGAGCCTGCTCTGCGACGTGGCCAGGCAAGTTGAACCGGATGGCGTCAGCTCTCCCCGACCATCAGCGTTGCCGACGACAGCGGGCTGCTGCCGGCGATCGCGGGCGCCGGGTCACTGCCCCGCCGCGCCGTCCGCCACCTCGAACCGGGTCCCCGTGAGCTCCTCGGACACCGTCCACAACCGCGCCGCGACGGCGGCGTCGTCGGCCTTCGCCGGCCACGGCCCGATCGCGGCGGAGCCGCGGACTCCGAAGACTCGGGGGCCGGCGAAGCTGGCTCCGGGCACGTCACCGGTCGCGGCGAGCAGGGTCGGGCGGGCGCCGGCCGACGGCCGCTGGGCGAAGAGGCGCGTGCTGACCGCGGCGGTGATGTCGGCGATCGGGTTCCCGGTGGTGATCGTGAAGCCGGTGGCGGCCCAGCCGGGATGGGCAGCTGTGGCGATCACCTGCGATCCGGCCGATGCCAGACGGCGCTGCAGCTCGGCGACGAAGAGCAGGTTCGCCAGCTTCGACTGCCCGTAGGCGCCGAAGGGCTTGTACCGCCGCCGCTCCCAGTGCAGGTCGTCGAAATCGATGTACGCCTTGCGGAGTGCGCTCGAGGCGACGGAGACCACCCGTCCGGTGATCCGGTCGAGCAGCAGGTTGGTCAGGGCGAAGTGGCCGAGGTGGTTCACCCCGAGCTGGAGCTCGAACCCGTCGGCGGTGTGCTGGAGTGCAGCGGTCATGGTGCCCGCGTTGTTCACGAGCAGATCGACCGGTTCGCCGATGCCGGCGGCGAACTCGCGGACCGACGCGACCGAGGCGAGGTCCAGCGCGCGGGCCTCGGCCTTCCCGCCGATCTCCCGGGCGACTGCGCGGCCGCGGTCCAGGTCCCGGACGGCGAGGACGACCCGCGCTCCGCGCGCGGCGAGCGCGGCGGCGGCCGCGCGACCGATCCCGCTGCCGCCTCCGGTCACGATCGCGGTGCGGCCGGTCTGGTCGGGGATGTCCGTGCTGCTCACAGCGTCACCACGATCTTGCCGTGGACGTGCCGGTCGGCCTGGAGCGCGACGGCGTCGCGGATCTTCTCGATCGGGAAGGTCGCCGCGACGGGGACGGTGATCGCGCCGGCGGCGACCGCGTCGGCGATCGCGTCGAGATCGGCCGACACCGCGGAGGCACCTCCGGTGGCGCGCACCCCGCCCGGCGGCATCGGCCCGGCGGCGATGGTGGAGATGCGGTCCGCGGGCACGCCGAGCGCCAGTGCCGCTTCCGCGGTCTCGGTGCCGAACAGGTCGGTCGCGGCGGTGATGCCGCCGGGGGCCACGTCCCGAACCCGCTCCACCAGGCCGGGGCCGTGCGCGACGGGCTCGACGTCCCACTGCCGGAGGAAGTCGAACGTTCCCGGTGACGCGGTGCCGATCACCCGGGCACCGGCGCGCTTCGCCAGCTGCACGACCAGCACGCCCACCCCACCGGCAGCGCCACCGACCAGGACGGTGTCACTGGACCGAATATCGATGGCGGCGAGTGCGGCGGCAGCGGTGAGTCCGGGGGTCGGCAGCGCCGCGGCTACCTCGTCGCGGAGACCGTCGGGTGTGCGGACGAGCCGGAACAGCGCGGACGGGCCGGTGTCCACGACGGCGAAGTCCGCGGCGGCCCGCGCCATCGCGCCGCCGTACACGCGGTCGCCCACCGCGAAGCGGTCGACACCCTCACCGACCTCGTCGACGACGCCGGCCAGGTCGCAGCCGAAACCGGCGGGCAGGCTGATCCCGAACGCCGCGGCGATCGAAGGCGTCGAGGAGATCAGCCAGTCCATCGGGTTGAGGCCCATCACGGTCACGCGGACGCGCACCTCCCCGGAGCCGGCATGGGGCTCGGGCACCTCCCGCACGTCGAGGACCTCCGGCCCACCGAACCGCTCGTACACGACAGCACGACTCACGACAGCCTCCGAAGGCGCAGTGAAGAGACTTGGTCTCATCACCGTACACGAGTGACGAGACTTGGTGCCGTAACATGGCGGCATGGCCCGCTGGAAGCCCCATGCGCCGGAGCGGCTGGCGACCGCGGCCCTTGAGCTCTTCGAGGAACGCGGGTACGACAGCACGACGGTCAACGAGATCACCGACCGCGCCGGGCTCACCAAGAGCTCGTTCTTCCGCCACTTCACCGACAAGCGGGAGGTCCTGTTCGACAGCAGGGCCCTCTCCGACGCGCTCCTCGACGGCATCGCGGGTGCGCCGCCCGAGGCCGCCGCGATCGACGCCGTGGCTCGCGGCTTCGGCTGCGCCGGTGACGCGGTCTTCACTCCCGAGCGCCGCGAGTTCCTCGCCCGCCGAGCCGCCGTGATCAGTCGGACCCCGGAGCTGCGGGAACGGGAGGCGCTCAAGGAGATCGGCCTGGTCGATGCCATGATCGGCGCCCTGCAGGAGCGCGGCGTGCCGCACCTCACCGCCCGGGTGGTGGCGGTGCTCGGGGCGCTCGCGTTCACGATCGCCTACGAACGTTGGCTCGACCCCGCTGCCACCGACACCTTCCCCGAGATCCTGCAGGTCGCGCTCCGCGACGTGCGCGCAGTCAACCTGCCAGGCTGAGTGAACGGTCCGGCAAGACGACCGTCGCGGCGAACCCGACGCTGATCAAACAGGCACCGGGGCGGATCGCTCATCCTGACCAGCTCGATCTCCGGACTGGTCGCGGAGCCCACCTCGTCCACTACACGGCGAGCAAGCACGGCGTGAACGGCCTGATGCGCACCCTCGCCGTCGAGCTCGCCCCCTACCGGATCCGGGTGAACTCGGTGCGTCCCTGCACCGTCCGGTCACCGATGATCGACAACGGCACCCTCTACACGCTGTTCACCGGCGGACACGATGCTGCCACCTGGGCGGACGTCGAGCGGCCAGCACGGCGCAAACGCGCTCCCCGTCCCGTGGATCGAGCCGGCGGACGTGTCCAACGCGGTCCTCTACCTCGCATCGGAAGAGACCCGGTACGTACGCCACCGGGACGACCCATGTCGTCGATGCCGGGTACTCGCTCCCTTCAAGAGGCGCTGACTCGGCCCGCGGACCTCGACGGCACGAGCGGGCCACGGGGCCACCCCCGACGGCTTCCGCGCGATGAGCGAGGGAGACGTGGCCGGGAAGATCATCTTCGCGTGATGTGCTCAGGCCACTGCGGTCGCACAGGCCGCGCGGATCGAGGGCTCTGCCGTGGTCACCCCGCACCAAGGATCGCTACATCCGCACACCGGCAGAGATGATCAACCGCCGGTGATCACGAGACCCTCACGACACACCCGGACGAGGCCGTCGATCACGCAAGGTGGGCAAGATCCAGATCAGAGTGCTACAGCCAGCGGCCCGTCTCTGGCGAATGCCGGTCCCCCCTATAGGAAGAGCATGTCAAGGGATTGAGGCCGACAGGCGGTCGTCGTCTCGCCGCGCGGCGCGGAATCGGCCAGGCGTCACACCGTGGGAACGGGTGAAAGCCCTGCTGAAGGCGGGGACCGACATGTAGCCGACCGCCGCGGCTACGGACTCGACCGGGTCCCGGGTCTTGCGCAGGCGGACCGCGGCCAGGTCCATGCGCCACTGCGTCAGGTAGGCGGCGGGGCTCTGCCCGGTGGCTGCCAGGAACCGACGGGACAGGGTCGCCCGGGAGACGTGGAGAGCGGAGGCCAGCGTTGTGGTGGTCCATGGCCGTGCGGGCTCGGCGTGCAGAAGTTCCATCGCGCTGTGCACGAGCGGGTCTTCGAGCACGCCGAGCCAGGTGCCACGATGTCCGGACCGAGTGGGCAGCCAGGCCCGCACGAGCTGTACGAGCAGGACGTCGACCAGGCTGTTCAGCACCGCCCTTCCCGCCAGCCGTGGGTGGCTCAATTCTCGTCCGAGCATCCGGACGGTGTCGTCGAAACCGGCCTCGCCCTGGTCCCCGCGGATGTGCACCACCTCCGGCAGCGCGCCGAGGACCTGGGTGTGCACGGTGTGGTCGCAGTCGTAGCTGATGGTGAGGATGCGGGTGCGGGCGGGCTGCGACCCGAGGCGGATCACCTCGCCCGCCTCGAACGCCCGAGCGACCACCGCCGGATCGGCTACCGAGGTACCCGTCGCTGGCGCGCTGCCGAGCACGTGCGACGGCCCGCCCGGCATGAGCACCACGTCTCCCGCCGCGAGCTCCAGCCACTGTGGCGGCGAGTCTTCGAGACCGAGCCAGGCGCTGCCGGCGGTGACCACGTGCAGGACCGCCATGGTGCAGCCTGCCACCGGGACCGACCAACTCCCGCCCGCCTCCATGTAGGCGCCGATCGTGCCGCGCACGCCGGAGATCTCCAGCACATCCGCAATGAGATCCATGCAGTCATGCTATGACGCAAACGAGCAAGATTCGTGAGCATTTCGAGCCTTATACGCTCACGAGCCGCTCCATACGGTGAGTTCATGACGACCGAAATCATGCGGGCGCTCGTCGCGACCGGCTACGGCGGTCCCGAGCAACTCACGATCGCCGAACTGCCTGTCCCGCGCCCCGGCACCGGCCAGACCTTGGCGAAGATCGCCGCCTCGACGATCAACCCCACCGACCTGCGCGTCATCTCCGGTGGCTTCCGCGACCTCGTCGAGCTGCAGTTCCCCTACACACTCGGTAACGAGTTCGCGGGCACCGTCACCGAAGCCGGACCGGGCGTCACCCGTTTCCGTGCGGGCGATGAGATCTTCGGCCTGGCCCTGCCCCGCCAGCTACGCCTCGCCGCCGACCCCGTACGACCGTCGCTGAGCACCGGGGCGCTCGCCGACTACGCGGTCTTCGAGGCGGACACGCCCGCGCTGGGCCACCGCCCGGCCGCCCTCGGCGCGGAGCAGGCCGCGTCCCTGCTGATCGCGGGCGGCACCACGCTGGCCCTGATGGACACGGCGAAGATCCGCCCCGGCGAGTCCGTCCTCGTCATCGGCGCTACGGGCGCGGTCGGCCTGACGCTGATCCCGGGCCTGGCCGCCGCCGGTGCGGAGATCACTGCGACCGCCCGCACCACCGAGGCCGTCAACCTGCTGCACAGCCTCGGCGCCCACCACGTTGTCGGCTACGACGACTACCCCACCGGCGTCGACGTCGTCCTCAACCTTGCACTCTTCCCCGACGGCCTCCCCGCGGCGGCCCGCAGCCTGCGCCCTGGCGGCCGGCTGATCTCGATCATCTTCCCGCCACCGGAGCTCCAGCAGCTGGAACGCGACGACGTGGAGCTGGCCTTCGTGATGCATACGGGCGACGAGACCAACGGCGCGCGGGCCGTCGCCGAGGCCGCGATCGCGGGCCGGCTCTCCACGCCGATCGCCCGCCGGTACTCACTCGACGACGGCGTCGAAGCGGCGATCGACTATGCGCGCCGGCACCCGCTCGGCAAGATCGTCGTGACCGTCTGAGCAGCGACCCCGCCGACGAGCGCACATCCCCCAGTCACGGTGGAGACCCATGAGAGCGACGAGGCGACGGGCACGCGGCGGGCTCCGACCTGGCCGCGCGGACGGCCGGGTCGTCGTGACGGCGAGCCACGGCGTCACCGGCCGGTCGGCGCGCCGGCCCGAGCGCCTCGACTGGCTCGTCGAAGCGTCGTGCGATCTTGACGTCCGAGCCGCGCACCACCTCGCACAGGATCCACCACCCGAAGTCGCCGAGCACCGTGAAGGAGGTCATGGGAGCTGCTCCCGGGCAGCACCGGGTACGTCCTCGGAGATGACCTCCAGGGACCGGTTCCGCGTCCGTTCGCCGAACAGGCCGATCACGAGGCCGGCGAGGATCGCGGCTGCAGCGAGGCCGGCGAAGACGGTGCTGCTGCCCAGTCCGGTGAGCAGCGACGCGATGAGGAAGGTGCTGGCGAAGGTGGCCAACCGCCCCGCGCCGTTGCCGATGCCGGCGCCGAACGCCCGCAGCCGGGTCGGGAAGATCTCGGGCAGGTAGGCGTAGGTGCACGCCACCCCAGCCTGCATGAACAGCACGATGAGGAAGCCGCACACGAGCAGCACGGCGTAGCTGTCGACCACGGCGAACGTCACCAGCAGCACTGCGAGCGCGATGTTGACCAGCAGCATCGCGGTGCGGCGCTCGATCCGGTCGATGAAGAGCATCGCGAGGAGCGCGCCGGGGCAGGCGGCGATGCTGACGATCGAGCTGAAGGTCAGGCTCTGGGCGGTGGTGAACCCGTTCTCGACGAGCAGGGTCGGCAGCCAGGCGTTGAAGCCGTAGAACATCGACACCGCCAGCACCAGGTAACCGCTCAGGACGACCAGGCGCCGGCCGAAGGGCGCGCGGAACACCTCCCGAGGCGTCGCCGGCAGCGGGGCAGGCTGCGGCTCGACCGGGGGCAGGTCGGCACCGGTGCGGCGGCGGGTTTCCTCCTCGAGCCGCGCGATCAGCGACTCGCTCTCGGCGCCGCGGCCGTTGGCGGCGGTCCAGCGGACGGACTCCGGCAGGATCCGCAGCGCGACGACGGCGGCGACGATGCCGGTCGCGCCGAGCACGAAGATCCAGCGCCACGAGCCGTCGCCGTGCGGGACCACCCAGCGGGCGAACCCGGCCATCGCGGGGATGCCCAGCAGGCTGAAGGCCAGCACGAGTGCCTGTACGCGGCCGCGGGTCCGACGCGGGAACATCTCCGAGATGTAGGTCAGCAACACCACGGTCGCGGCCTGCAGGCCGACGCCGGTGAGGACCCGGTATACGGCGAGGTCGACCACGCCGACCGCCACAGCCGAAGCGAGCGAACTCAATGAGTAGAACAGCGTGGCCGCGACCATCACGCGCTTGCGCCCGAACCGGTCGGCGAGCCGTCCGCCGGCCACCGACCCGACGAACATGCCGAGGAAGGACGCGGCGGTGATGAGCCCGACGTCGCCCACCGACAGCCCCCACTCCTCGCGGATGGCGGGTGCGGCGTACGCGAACGTGTTGAGGTCGGCGAAGTCGAAGAAGAGCAGCAGCCCGAGGACGACGAGCCATGTGCGGTGCGATCGGGTGAGGACCGGGATGCGTTCGAGCCGGTCGCTGGGAACCGATCCGGTGGGCTCGGACGGATTTCCGACCGTCACGGGGTCGTGCTGCGTCATCGTTCCTCCGCAGTGAGGCGTCCCGCAGGGCGGGCGTTTGGATGTGATGGCCGCCCCGATCGGGGTGGTCCCGGTGGGCAGCCGACTCAGGCGATGCTGCGGCCGCGGTCGACGTCGAGACAGACCTCGGTGAGGAAGCCGGCCTGGTCCGAGGCGAGGAAGAGCGCGGCGCCGGCCACGTCCTGTGGAGCCGCCGGACGGCACATGGGGAACCCGGCCACGATCTGCGCCCGCACCTCGGCAGGGACGTCGTCGACGCCGAGCGAGTGCCGGACGAAGCCGGTCGCCTTCGTCAGAGCCACCCTGTCGTGGTCGGCGGGACCCGCGACCGCTACCCACGTGTCCCGCGTCGACAGGATGTCGAACGGCGACAACAGCGGGAGGGTGTTGTCGGGGGTCGACTCCCCCACAGCGGCGACGCTGAGCGGCATGGACACAGCATGACGGGCAAAATAAGTTTGTCAACCATATAATTGTTGATCGACGTGCAGATTCTTGGGTATTCGGCCGATCGGGTTGCCCTACCGGAGGTACGTCGACGGACCGGCCGCACCGCCCCGACCATCAGCACGCACAGCGCCGCCATCCCTGGTCGGCGACCGCTGCCAGCTCTGCTAGGACCACCGCACGATCGTCGAGGCGCCTGCCGGTCAACCCACCCCTGCGCGGCACCCGCGGGTCGCGCACCGCGGACGCCCAGCACAGGATCCCGCGCACGGGATCGACGCCGACCGCGTCCGAGCTGGTCCGGCATCGTGGGCAGCGCCTCGGCATCCCTGCCGTCCCGTCGACGGCTCCGAGCGCGCCCGCTTCGGCGCCGGCCGATGGTCCAGATGCGCCCGGGCCGCGGGCCAGAAGGTGGGCGGCGTCCATGGTGGCGAGGTGTCGTAGGCCGCGGCTGTCATGGACTGTGGCTTCCAGGCCGGTACTGGGACGGCGCTCCCGCCCACTGAAGGTGCGGCCGGCAGCTCGGTGATGGTCGGCGTCGGCGCGGTGGCTCCCAGCCCCCTGAGGGCCGCGAAGCTCGCCGGCGCCGAGACCATCCGGCCGCCACCAGGCCGGTCCTCGCCATCCCGCGACCGAGGTGCGCAGAACTATGTTGTCGAACAACTAGTTTCCGGGTAGTGTCGCTACTCGACCTGCTCTCGCGCAGCTGTTCAGCGGCCGGTTTACCGGGGCCTCAGGCCCCGATCGCGAGGACGAGATGAGAGACCACCATGGATTTCGATGACCTCCCCGAGGCGCCCGCCTACCGGGCCAAGGTCGACCGGCACCTGCTGGGCACCGGCACGTGCCACCAGGACCGGGTCGCCCACCTGCCGCGGAAGGACCGCCAGTCGCTCGACGAGTCGGCACCCACACTCGAGGAGGTCTAGCGTCTGTTTAGAAAGTGGATCTTCGTTGCTGGTCTGGGCGCGTCGGTCCGCGGAGATGAGTGAGGTCTCCGGTAGATGGGTCAACGACCAAGAAGACCATCACCACCGGAGACCTCGTGGGCACCGTACCCGCGGGCGCCCGTCACGACCTCACTGACGCGCAGTGGCAGCTGCTCGAGCTGCTTCTACCTGCGGATAGTGGACGTGGACGGCCCCGAAAGTGGACCAGACGGCAGTTGATCGACGGGATCCGCTGGCGGACCCGCGCGGGCGCCCCGTGGCGGGACGTGCCTGAGCGGTACGGGTCCTGGCAGTCGATCTACAGCCTGTTTCGACGCTGGCAGCGCGACGGTGCCTGGACCCGGATCCTGCAACTGCTTCAGCAGATCGGTGACATGGCGGGGCTGATCGGGTGGGACGTGTCGGTGGACTCCACGATCGTGCGAGCACACCAGCATGCCGCGGGCGCTCGTCGGGATCCAGCCAGTCAAGTGGAGCCGCCAGGGCCTGAGCCGGCCGACCATGGGCTGGGCCGATCCCGCGGCGGGTGGACCACCAAGCTGCACCTGGCCGCTGAGCAGGGACGTAAGCCGTTGTCGATGCTGGTCACTGCCGGGCATCGGGGAGACAGCCCGCAGTTCGTGCCGGTGCTGGAAGGCATCCGGGTGCTGCGCCCGGGGCGAGGTCGGCCTCGGACCCGGCCGGACCGAGTCCTGGCCGACAAGGCGTACTCGTCGCGGGCCAACCGCGCTTACCTGCGCGATCGCGGCATCCGGGCAACGATCCCGATCAAGCATGACCAGCAGGCCCACCGGCTCAAGCGGGGATCACGCGGCGGGCGGCCTCCGAAGTTCGATCCCGAGCTCTACCGCCAACGACACGCTGTCGAATGCAGCATCAACCTGCACAAACAACACCGAGGGTTCGCCACTCGCTACGACAAACTCGCCCTCCGCTTCGAAGCCACCACCCAGATCGCAGAGATCAACATCTGGCTCCGCCGATTAGTAAACACGGGCTAGCCGCCATGACCAACCCAGATCCCGACTTCAGCACCTTCCCGGTCTGCGAGAAGGGCAACAAGTACGAAGACTTCGCCGTCGGCGACACCCTGCCGCACCACTGGGGCCGGACGCTCACCGCTGGTGACAACGCGGTCTTCAGCACCGCGACCTGCACGTGGCATCCGCTCTACCTCAACGCGGACTTCGCCCGCCAGCACGAGCACCCCGACATGGTGGTGAACCCGATGCTGGTGCTGTGCACCGTCGTCGGGCTGTCGGTCGAAGACCTGTCCGAGGCGGGTGGTCCGTTCCTCGGGCTCAACGATTGCTCGTTCCACCGGCCGGTCTATCCAGGCGACACCCTCGTTGCCCGGTCGACCGTCCTGGACCGGCGCCAGTCCTCGAGCTACCCGGGCGTCGGGATCGTCAGCTGGCGCACCGAGGCGTTCAACCAGGACGGCGAACTGGTCGTGGACCTCGTTCGAACCAACCTCGTCGAGCTCAGGGAGGCGGCATGACCCCGACCCAGTTCGTGGTCCCGACCGACGTCACCGACACGGCCGCGGCGACCTCGACCCTGCTGAGCCAGACCGGCTGGTTCGAGGACTTCGCCGTCGGCCAGCGGATCCGTCACGCCCGCCAGTCCACGTTGGGTGACGTCGAGGCGTCGTTCCTGGCCAAGCAGGCCATGAACACCGCCCAAGCGCACTTCAACGAGACCTTCCTGGACGGACACCCGCTTGGTCCGGGTCGGCTCGTGTTCGGGCTGGCGACCATCTCCACCGTCTTCGGACTGGCCGCGCAGGACACCACCGAGCACTGCCTGACGGAGCTGTCCTATGACCGGATCAGGTTCCGTGCACCGGTCCGCCACGGCGACACCGTCTCTGCTTACACCGAGGTCATCGCAGTCGCGGACGCAGACCGGCCCGATGCCGGTGTCGTGACGTTCCAGCACTGGGGCGTGCGGCAGGACGGCGTCGTGGTGGCCGAAGGTCGCCGCACGGTTCTCATCAAGCGCAAGAAGCATTGGAGTCCCTCATGAGCGAGCGTCCGCAGCGGCTTCGTCGCAGCGAGTTGTCCACGCCCGGCACGAGCCCGAAGATGATCGGCAAGGCCGCCGCCAGCGCGGCCGACCTGGTCTTCCTCGACCTCGAGGACTCCGTGGCACCCGCTTCGAAGGCCCCGGCACGCGCCAACATCGTGGCTGGGCTCAACGAGCTCGACTGGGGACGCTCCGTCCGGGCATGCCGAGTCAACGGCGTCGACACCGAGTGGTGCCACGACGACATCATCGAGATCGTGACCGGTGCCGGCGCCAACCTCGATGTCGTGATCGTGCCGAAGGTCAAGGGACCCCGTGACGTCTGGTTCGTCGACGACCTCCTCACCCAGCTGGAGCTCAAGCTCGGCCTCGAAAAGGGCCGGATCGGGCTCGAGGTCCTCATCGAGGAGGCCGAGGCCCTCGCCCGCGTCGAGGAGATCGCTGCCTCCTCGGACCGGCTCGAAGCCCTCATCCTCGGCGTCGGAGACCTCTCGGCGAGCCAGGGCATCCGGATCGGGCACATCGGCGGGACCGGGAGCGGCGATGGACCCGGATATCCGGGCGACATCTGGCACTACGCCCGCAACCGGATGATCGTTGCGGCCCGTGCGAAGGGCCTCGACGCCGTCGATGGCCCCTTCGCCAACATCGGCGACCCGGAGGCCTACCGGCGCGAGGCCCGTTGGGCCACGACGTTGGGTTCGGTCGGGAAGTGGTGCATCCACCCGACCCAGATCGCGATCGCCAATGAGGTCTTCGCCCCCACCGACGACGAGATCAAGCAGGCCAGTGATGCGGTCGACGCGGTCCGTGAGGCCGAGGAGCAGGGGTTGGGTGCGGCGAACCTCAACGGGATGATGGTCGATGCAGCAACTGCCCGGGTCTTCCAGGCAGTCCTGGACCGTGCCGACATGTGCCGGTCACGCTGATGGGCGCGGCCGTCGGAGCCACGAGTGAGGCGGGCGTGTGATGCGGCCGATCGACATCCTGGACCAGGCGACCGAGTCGGCGCCCGATCGCCTGCTCCTGGTGTCCGACTCCGAGGCGTGGACCTACGCCGAGGCGCGTCTTCGTACCCGGCTCATCGCGGGCCGGCTGGCCGCCGACGGGTTCGAGGTGGGCGCACATGCGGCTGTCCTCTCTCCCAACTGTGCCGATGCCGTGCTGTTCGCTCTCGGGGCGATGCGCGCCGGACTGGTGTGGCTGCCGATGAACCCTCGCCACAGCGACACCACCAACGCGGGTCTCCTCGAACATCTGGACTGCGACATCCTCTTCGTCCACTCGAGCCTCGCCGAAGGCATCCGTGACGCGATGACCCGGGCGCGCGTCCGCGTGCGTCAGGTCGTCGTGTTCGATACCGAGACCGACTCTTGGCTTGGCGGCATCGACCCCGTGCAGGCGCCGACCGTGGACGCGGCACCTGACGACGTGGCAGCGATCTGCGCCACGAGTGGCACCACGGGTGAGCCGAAGGGAGTCATGCTCACCAACCGCAACTTTGATGCGTTCAGCCGCACGTACCAGCACATGCTGGGCAACGCGACGCCTCCCGTCTGCTTAGCCGCGGCGCCGCTGACCCACGTCGCCGGCCGAATCTGCTTCCCGATCATCGCCCAGGGCGGCACCATCGTGGTCCTTCCGCGCCCCGAGCCCGGGCTGGTCATCGAGGCGATCGAGAAGCATCGCGTCACCGAGTTGTTCCTGCCGCCGACCGCCATCGGATCGTTGCTGGAGCATCCCGCACTGGCGAACGCCGACCTGAGCTCGCTGCGCTACCTGTGCTACGGGGCGGCGCCGATGCGGGTCGAGATGCTCAAGCAGGCTCTTGCGACGTTCGGTCCGGTGATGGTGCAGGGATATGGCCAGACCGAGGCACCGATGATGATCGCGATGATGCGTCCCGAGGACCACTACCTCGGCGGGCGGATCGCACCCGACGAACGGCTCCGCAGCTGCGGGCGCGCCACCCCGGCCGTGGAGATACGGATCCTTTCCGGCGAGGGGAAGCCGGTGCCGACCGGCGAGGTCGGGCACGTGTGCGTGCGCGGCGAGATCGTCATGAAGGGCTACTACAAGGACCCAGACGCGACCGCCGAGGCATCGCGGTTCGGCTGGCACCACACCGGCGACCTCGGCTACCTGGATGAAGACGGGTACCTCAACCTGGTCGACCGGGCCAAGGACATGATCATCACCGGGGGGTTCAACGTGTACTCCGCCGAGGTCGAGAACACCCTCGCCCTCCATCCAGCCGTCGAGGAGGTCGTCGTCATCGGCGTCCCCGACGACAAGTGGGGCGAAGCCGTCACCGCCCTGGTCAAGCTCAACGACGACGCAGTGACCGACGAAGAGCTCGTCGCCTTCGCCAAGAAGGAGCTGGGCAGCGTGAAGGCTCCCAAACGCATCGAACGCTGGAACGAGTTCCTGCGCAGCGACACCGGCAAGGTGCAGAAGAAGGCGATCCGGGACCAGTTCTGGTCCGGCCAGGCACGACGCATCTGAGTGCACTCCGCGACGTCGTCAGAGAAGGAACGAAGGATGAAGCGCTACGAGCACTGGATCGCTGGGAAGTGGACCGCGCCCGCCGACGGCGAGTACCTCCCCTCGCACGTCCCCGGCGAGAACACGGAGCTGGTGTGCGAGATCGCCGCCGGCACCCCCGACGACATCGATCGCGCCGTCGCCGCCGCGCACGAGGCGGGCGCGGGGTGGCGGGACCAGAAGCCTGGCGCGCGCGGGCGGGTCCTCGCTGCCGTGGCGACCGCGATCCGTGACAACGCCGCGGAGCTTGCGGAGCTCGAGAGCGCCGAGACCGGAAAGCCGGCCTGGCAGGCCCCGCTCGAGGTCGAGGGCACGGCAGCGTACTTCGACTTCTACGCCGGTCTGGCGAACCAGCCGGGCGGCGAGGTGATCGACCTCGGCCCCGGCATGATGGGTTACACCCGTCATGAACCGTTCGGCGTGGTCGGCGTCATCACACCGTGGAACGCTCCGCTGAACCAGGGCGCGCGAGCGATCGCGCCGGCTCTCCTGGCCGGCAACACGGTCGTGGTGAAGCCTTCGGAGTTCACCTCGGCGACAACCCTGCGGCTCGGGGAACTCGCGTCGGCTGCCGGCCTTCCTTCCGGTGCCCTCAACGTCGTCACCGGCAGTGGCCTCCAGGCCGGTGCAGCCCTCGTGCAGCATCCGGAGGTACGGAAGCTCGCGTTCACCGGCTCGGTACGAGCCGGGCGCCAGATCGGTCATCTCGCGGCCGACAAGATCATTCCCCTCACCCTGGAGCTCGGCGGCAAGTCGGCCAACATCGTTTTCGACGACGCAGAGGTCGAGGCTGCGGTGCGCGGTTCCATCATGGCCTTCGTGACCAACGGTGGGCAGATCTGCAGTGCCGGGACCCGGCTCCTGGTCGCGCGCAGCATCCACGACCAGTTCGTGAAGGCGCTGGTGACGGAACTGGAGTCCACGGTCGTCCCAGGGCATACCTACGGCCCGATGACCACTCGAGCGCAGTACGAGAAGGTCTTGGACTACTACCGCATCGCCCAGGAGGACGGCGCGACCCTCGCGGCGGGTGGCTCCCCGACCGGCAACGGCTGGCTGGTCCCGCCCACGGTGTACACCGGCGTCACCAACGACATGCGGATCGCGCGCGAGGAGGTCTTCGGACCTGTCCTGACGGTGACGCCGTTCGACACCGAGGACGAGGCTGTCGCCTTGGCCAACGACAGCGACTACGGCCTGGCTGCCGGGATCTGGACCACGAACCTGAGTCGCGCGCACCGGGTGGCGGCGTCGCTGCATGCCGGCCAGGTGTACGTGAATGCATGGCAGGCCGGGCTCGTCGAAGGGCCGTTCGGCGGGTACAAGGCGAGCGGCTACGGGCGGGAGAAGGGCATAGAGGCGCTGCACCACTACAGCCAGACGAAGTTCGTCGCCATCACGCTCTGACAACGCCAGCCCTCCCGCGCCGCAAGCGCACGCGTAGTGCCCGAGCAGCCCCTCTGAGCAAGTCCCGCTCGCGTAAATAAGTTAGTCGACAAGCAACTACATTATCGGCAGGCTGGTGACCGCGGTCACACCCACTCCCCCGGCGCGCTGAAGACGACGGGCCGCTGACCCCGACGACAGGATCGAGAGTCCATGTACGACTACATCGTGGTAGGCGCAGGCTCGGCAGGATGCCTGATCGCGAACCGCCTCAGCCGCGGTCGCCGGGTGCTGCTCATCGAGGCCGGCGGGTCCGACGACGAGATCTGGACGCAGGTGCCGATGGGCCTGCAGCGTCTTCTCGGAGACCCGGACAAGGTCTGGCTCGACCGCACCACCTCAGGTGCACACATCGCCGGCCGGTCCATCGTCCTCGCTCAAGGGAAGATCCTCGGTGGATCCAGCTCGGTGAACGGGATGATGTACGTCCGCGGTCAGCGCGAGGACTACGACGGGTGGGCCCGAGAAGGCTGCCCGGGCTGGTCCTGGGACGACCTGCTGCCGCTGTACCGCAGGCACACCCGATTCGACGGCGCAGACCCGACCGTCTTCGGCCGCGACGGCGAGCTGAACGTGTGCTTCATGCCGGAGGTGCATCCGACGACAGAGGCGTTCATCCGCGCTGCACAAGCGGCCGGTCTGCCGTTCAACGAGACGATGAACGATGGCGACCAGGTCGGGGTCGGGCGGGTGCTGGGCACGATCCGGGAGGGGCGACGGCAATCGTCCTCGGTCGCGTTCCTCCAGCCGGTTCGGCACCGCGACACGTTGGACGTCGTGTTGCACACCCAGGTGCGGCGCGTGCTGTTCGACCACAACAGGGCGGTCGGTGTCGAAGTCACCGACCGCAACGGGCAGGTCCGTGAGGTGGAGTGCAGCCGCGAGGTAGTGCTGTCGGCCGGCGCCCTGAGCTCCCCCGCCCTCCTCCAACGCTCCGGCGTCGGGGACGCTGTTCACCTGGTTCGCTCGGCATCCCGGTCATCGCGGACGTCCGGGGCGTGGGTCGCAACCTGCAGGACCACCTGTTCGGCCACCTCAAGTTCCGCCTCCGCAACGACTCGGACAGCAACAACCACGTGTTCGCGGACCCCGCGTCGCTGGCGGCGAGCCTCGAACGCTGGCAGGCCGACGGCACGGGGCCGTTGAACTCCACGTCCTCCCAAGCGGTCGCGTTCTTCAGCACCGACCCAGATGCCGTCGGCCCGGACGTCCAACTTGCGATGCGTCCGCTGTCGCTGAGCGTCGACGCTCGGGGAGGCGCCCAGATCGACGCCTTCCCCGGCATGATGGTGTCGGCGATCGCGGCACGCCCGTGGAGCCGAGGCACCGTCATGATCAGCTCGGACGACCCGGAACAACGCCCGGAGGTCGACCCGAACTATCTCGCCGACGTCCGCGACGTCGAGACACTCATCCACGGGATCCGCAAGGTCCGAGACATCGCCGCGCAGGAACCGTTGGCGGGCCTGATCGAGGCCGAGCTCGAACCTGGCCCGGCGACGGCCACGCAAGCGCAGCTCGACGACTACCTGCGTGCGGCCGTGGCCACCGTGTACCACCCCGTGGGCACGTGCCGGATGGGCGTCGGTGAGGACGCGGTCGTCGACCCGTCGCTGCGGGTCCGTGGCCTGTCGGGTCTGCGTGTGATTGATGCATCGGTGATGCCTCGGATCACGTCGGGCAACACCAACGCACCGACTTTTCTCATCGCCGAGAAGGGCGCTGACCTGGTCCTGAACGATGCGGACTCCCTGGCGGCGACAGGCAAGCGCGCGTGAGGATCGACGTAGACGACTCGAGGATCAATCACCAGGGGCGTGAACATGGACAACGTGAAGCTGCTGAAGAATCTGTACGACGCGTATGGACGCGGAGATATCCGGACGGTTATTGGTGCGATGAGCCCGGACATCAGGTGGCATCAGGCGGACAGCAATCCCTACAACATCACCGGGGAGGCCGTGGTGGGGCCGGACGCCATACTGAGCAACGTGCTCACGGAACTGGGCACGAGGTGGGAGGACTTCACGTTCCACCCCAAGACATTTCACGGCGCCGGGGACAGCGTCATCGTCGAAGGACGCTACAAGGGCACGTACAAGGCGACAGGCAAGAGCATGGACGCGCAGGCCTGCCACGTCTGGGATGTCGAAGACGGCAAGTTGACCAGATTCCAGCAGTACGTCGACACCGCAAAACTGCGCAATGTGGTCATGGGAGCGGGCTAGCACGCCGCGTCACACGTGTGCGCCCGGGCGAGATCGGCACTTCCTGCTCGGCCCGGCCAGCCGTCGCATGCCCCGGGCGCTGCTGGCGGGCACGGCGTCGTTCACCGGCTGGACGGACACAGCGGAATCAGCAGCAACTCGGAAAGGGTCAGCGAGTGGCAACGGACGAAATCCCCATGATCACAGAAGGAGGCCGAGGCCTCGGCCCAGGCAGTGCCTTGTTGCTGGCTGAGTGGGTCTGGAGTGTCGACAGGGCCGGCCGGGCGTCAGACGACCGTCGCATCGACGGAGCGTCGTCATGAATGCCGCCCCCGCGGTCGCCGCGCTCCGCAAGACCTACGCCACCGGCCGGACCCGGCCCTTGGAGTGGCGGCTCGAGCAGCTGCGGCGCGTCGAGGACATGCTCACCGATGGTGAGCTGCGCGCCGAGGCTCTCGCCGCCGATCTGGGCCGTCCTGCCAACGACAGCTTCCTCGGTGACATCGCGCCGACGCTCGCCGAGGCGCGCTACGCGCGCAAGCACCTGCGCGCCTGGACGAAGCCGCAGCGGGTGCGGGTGCCGCTCTCGGTGTTCCCGGGCCGTGCCTGGTACGGCTACGAACCGCTCGGCGTCGTCCTCGTGATCGGACCGTGGAACTATCCGGTCTACCTCACCATCGGTCCGCTGGTCGGCGCCATCGCAGCCGGCAACTGCGCCGTTCTCAAGCCCAGCGAACACGCACCGGCGACCGCCGCGGTCATGGCGGAGCTCGTCGAGGAGTATCTCGACCCGGACGCGTTCACGGTGCTGCAGGGCGGACCCGAGGTCACTCAGGACATCTTGGCGCAGGGGATGGACCACGCCTTCTTCACCGGAGGACCCGAGATCGCCAAGGCGGTCATGGAGGCCGCCGCCCGGCACCTCACGCCAGTGACGCTCGAGCTCGGCGGCAAGTGCCCCGTGCTGATCGCTGCCGACGCCGACCTCGACGTCGCCGCCCGTCGCATCGCGTGGACCAAGCTGCTCAACTCCGGCCAGACCTGCGTCGCGCCCGACTACCTGATGGTGGACGCGTCAGTGCGGGACACGTTCCTACCGAAGCTCAAGCAGGCATTCATCGACCTGAGCCCCGGCAACGACGGCGGCCGCCGCCTTCCCATCGTGTCGAACCGACAAGCCGAAAGGCTCGCACGGCTCCTCTCCGACCACGGTGGCGACGTGGTCATGGGCGGCGGGTCGACACCGGCCGATGCCAAGGTCGACCTCACGATCCTGGCCGATCCCAGCACCGAGGCCGCGGTGATGACCGAGGAGATCTTCGGTCCGATCCTTCCGGTCCTCACGGTCGACTCCCCGGCCCAGGCGATCGACCGGATCGGGAGGGGACCGAAACCCCTCGCGGCCTACGTCTTCACCAAGTCGGGCGAGCTGGAGCGCACCTTCCGGAAGGAGGTCTCCGCGGGCGCCATCGTCTCCAACCATGCCGCGATACACGTGTTGGTGCCGGGCCTCCCGTTCGGCGGAGTCGGCAACAGCGGGATGGGGGCCTACCACGGCAAGGCCGGGTTCGAAGCGTTCAGCCATCGCAAGGGCCACGTCAGCAGACCCACCAGGCCAGATCTCCGTATCGTCTACCCGCCGTACAGCAAGGCCACCCAGCGGCTGCTACGCGTCATCTTCTGACCCTTCTTCCGCACTCGCACTTCGTCGAGCGTCGGCCGGCGGACGACCATCACGGTGACGCGATACGCCGCGTTCCTGAGCTGCGCGACCCTCGGCGACCACACCCGCCTGCCAGCCTGCAGCGCAGGTTGACCCACCTCGGAACCGCCTCGTCGACGCCGAGAAGTCCACCTCTTTGGAACGGAGCCGAACCATGTCAGGAAAGCAGCCACTCCGCGGCAAGCGCGTCGCCATCACCGGTGGCGGCCGCGGGATCGGACTCGCGACCGCCCGGGAGCTGCATGCGCGCGGCGCCGAGGTCGCGATCGGCGATCTCCACCTCGACGTCGCCAAGCACGGCGCCGCGTCCATTGCACCGGAGGTCGTCGCGCTGGGACTCGACGTGTCGAACCGGGACTCGTTCGCCCAGTTCCTTGAAGACACCAAGGCCCGACCTGGAGCGCTTTCGACGGCTTCATCCGCTGGCCCTGCCCGACGACCTTCACCATCGCGTCGGCGATACCGATCATGCGCACGACCCGGGTGACGCCGCCCGCACCGGGCAGGACCCCGAAGGTGACCTCGGGAAGTCCGAGGAGGACGCCCGGCTTGTCCAGGACGATGCGGTGGTGACAGGCGAGCGCGAGCTCGAATCCGCCGCCGAGGGCGGTGCCGTTGACCGCTGCGACCACGGGCTTGCCGAGGGTTTCCAACCGACGGAAGGAGGCCTTCCAGGCATCCGTCGCGGCGGCGATGGTCGCGACGTCGGCGGGCCCCGCATTCATCAGCAGGTTCAGGTCAGCGCCGGCGAAGAACGTGTCTTTGGCCGAGGTGACGATGACACCGTCATAGGTGTCCTTCTCGGCTTCGAGGCGGTCGACGGTGGCCCGCAAGGCGGCCTCCATCGGCGACGTCATGGTGTTGGTGGATCGCGCCGGGTCGTCGATGGTGAGGACGAGGATCCGATCGTCGAGGTCCCAGCCGATGGTCGGGGAGGAAGGAGTAGCAGTCATGGCGATCGGTGCCTCTCAGACGCGCTCGATGATCGTGGCGATGCCCATGCCGCCGCCGATGCAGAGGGTGATCAGTGCGTAGCGGCCACCACGACGCTCGAGCTCGTCGACCATGGTTCCGGTGATCATGGCGCCGGTGGCGCCCAGCGGGTGGCCCATGGCGATGGCGCCGCCGTTGACGTTGAGCTGCTCGTCGGGGATGTGCAGCTTCTTCTGGTAGTTGAGCACCACCGAGGCGAACGCCTCGTTGAGCTCGAACAGGTCGATGGCGTCGATGGTGAGCCCGGCCATCCCGAGCACCTTCTGCGTCGCCGGCACGGGGCCGGTGAGCATGATGGTGGAGTCGGCGCCGCTGACCGCGGACGCGACGACCCGGGCGCGCGGAGTGAGCCCGGCCCGGTTACCGGCGTCCTCGCTGCCGACGAGCACCAGGCCGGCGCCGTCGACGATGCCGGAGGAGTTGCCGGCGTGGTGAACGTGGTTGATGCGCTCGATCCAGTGGTACTTCTGCAGTGCGACGGCGTCGAAACCGCCCGCTTCACCCATGAGCGCGAACGACGGCTTGAGCGTGGCGAGAGATTCCACAGTCGTGTCGGGGCGCACCAGTTCGTCGTGGGCGAGCAGGATCTGCCCATTGAGGTCGCGCACCGGCACGATCGACTTGGCGAAGTAGCCACCGCTGATCGCTGCGGCGGCACGCTGCTGGCTGCGGACCGCGTAGGCGTCGACGTCGTCCCGGGTGAAGCCCTCCACGGTCGCGATCAGGTCGGCGGAGACACCTTGGGGGACGAAGTAGGTGTCGTAGTTTGTTTGCGGGTCCATCGACCACGCGCCTCCGTCGGCGCCGAGTGGTACTCGCGACATCGACTCGACACCGCCTGCGATGACCATGCGGTCCCACCCGGACCGCACCTTCTGCGCAGCGGTGTTGACGGCTTCCAGACCCGATCCGCAGAAGCGGTTGAGCTGTAGTCCGGACACCGTGTCCGGGAGGCCTGCCTTGAGAGCGGCGGCCTTCGCGATGTCCCCGCCTTGGTCACCGACCGGGGAGACGACCCCGAGGACGAGGTCGTCGATGAGCGCCGGGTCGAGTCCGGGGTGACGGGCACGGAGTTCGGCGACGAGTCCGACGACCAGATCGATGGGCTTGGTCGAGTGCAGGGAGCCGCTCGACTTCCCCCGGCCCCGGGGTGTGCGGATGGCTTCGTAGATGTAGGCGTCGGTCACCGGTCTCCTCCTGGACGGCGGGTTCCCGCTGACGCGGGCTGTCGAGGGCTCTCGGGCGCCCTGCGTTGCGCGTCACCGGGCACAACGCACCTGGCGTTCTCGACGATAACCACAAAATAGTTGGTACACAACTATTTTTGGCCTAGGCTCCGTGCATGCGAACGCCGGACGACGTCCTGGATGCGACCGTCAGCCTGACCGCCGACCAGCACGCCCTGCGTGACGAGGCACGCGCATTCATGCGCGACTACGTGCTGCCCGAGGCCGACGTGAGCGATCGCCGGCGCGCGGACATCTCCGACGATCTGCTGGCTCGGCTCGCATCCGCCGGATACTTCGGGCTCCGCGTCCCCAAGGAGCATGGCGGCCTCGGCCTCGGCATCACCGAGTACCTTGGTCACCGAGGAGCTCGCCCGCGGCTGGATGAGCGTGCCGAGCCTGCTGGCACGTGGCAACACGATGGGTTGCGACGTCGCCGACCCCGACCGCCGCGCCGAGCTCCTGCGACGCAGCGCCCGCGGCGAGTGGATCGGGGCATTCTCCGGGTCCGAGCCAGGCGCCGGTTCAGACCTCGCAGCCGTCTCGTGCCGGGCCACCCGCGACCGCGAGGAGTGGGTGATCGACGGCGAGAAGCGCTGGACCGGCAACGCGATCCGGTCGCACTTCATCCTTCTGCTTGCGCGCACCCGCGACCCCGCGCCGGGCGAGCCGCGATCGGCCGGCATCGACCGCTTCCTGATCGAGAAGGAGCCGGGCACACTCCCGCCCGGCGTCACGGCCACCCCGATCGACAAGGTCGGCTACCACGGGATCACGACCTTCACCCTCACCATCTCCGGCCTGCGCCTGCCGGAAAGCGCGAAGCTCCCCGGAGAGGGGTTCCGGGACACCGTCCAGGCCCTCAACATCGCCCGCGTCCACACCGCAGCGCGCGCTGTCGGACTCGCACGCGGGGCACTCGAGGACTCTCACGAGTACCTGCTGGAGCGGCAGCAGTTCGACCATCCGTTGGCCGACTTCCAAGCCCTACGGTTCGCAGTGGCCGACATGGCGACCGAGATCGCAGCCGCGAAAGCCCTCACCTATCAGGCCGCCGCCGCGATCGACGCCGGCGACCTGTCCCCCACGTTCCCGGCGATCTGCAAGCTCGCAGCCACGGAGATGGCAGTACGGGTGACGAACCAGGCCATGCAGTTGCACGGCGGCAACGGATACACGACCGAGCGCCGGGTCGAGCGGTATTGGCGCGATGCACGACTGACCACGATCTTCGAGGGGACTTCGGAGATCCAGAAGACGCTGATCGCCGATCAGTTGCTCGGTCGCCGGCGCTAGTCGCCCCTCCCGGGCGCGGACGCCTGACCCGGGCGCGAGCGTCTCAGCGCTGGGCCGGGATGAGCGCGTCGACCAGAGACTCGACGTCAGAGAGGGCCGTGCTGATCGTGACCTTCTTCGGATCCAGCATCGTCTGGTAGATCGCGCCGCGGATTCCGCCGACGACGAGTCGCGCCACGCGCAGCACGTCGAGGTCGTCGGGAAGCACTCCCTTGTCGATGTCGCGCCGCAGCACTTGCTCGATGTCGTCGCGCAGCTTCCTGTGCAGCTCCCGCATGCGCTCGTTCAACAGCGGAATCGGCAGGAGCGCCTCGAACATCAGGCCGTAGAGCGCCTGCATGTGCTTGGGGTGACGTGACCAGCTCTGACGCATCCCCCTGAGCAGGGCGTGCAGCGAGTCGGACGCTGACGGGGGCTCGCCCATGGTCTCGACGTCGATCTGCCAGGCATCGACCATGCGCTCGACCAGGGCCCACAACAGCCCCTCCTTGGACCCGAACCGCGCCGTCACGAGCCCGTGGCTGTATCCCGCCCGCTGACCGATCGCCGCCAGCGTCATTCGCTCGTAGCCGACTTCTGCGATGAGTTCGGCTGCAGCGTCGAGGAGCTTTCCTGTCGACAACGCCGACCGCTCCTGCTTCGTCTCAGGCAACCGCATGTTGACCACTCGGGGTCCTTCCTGCTTGCGCGCGCATGCCGGGACTGCGTCGTGAACCTCGAGGTAAGACTATATGGCTGGGCAACAAGATTTTAGGCGCAGTGACCTTCATCAAGATCACGCGGAGACGATCTTGTACACCACCTCCGCGGACGTGGCCGCCTGCGGACCGCGATCGCGGTCCGAATCCTGGCCGAAGGAGCCAGGCGAGCCGCGCAGGTTCGGTCGGCAACGGGTCGGCGAATTCGACGTCGCGCCGTACACTTCGCCCGCGTCCCGGAGACGAGGGGAAGTGGCCATGAATCCGCTCCCAGCTGCCGGCGCCGACCTCGGCGGGCCCGCTCTGTCTGCGAGCGTGGTCGAGCGCGCCGAGCAGGCCGTCCAGCTGCTGCGCGGGCTCGTCCGGTGCGAGGCGATCATGCTGACGGCGGCGAACCCGTTCGCGCGGACCCCGCGGCACGAGGTGCTGGTCGCTGACGGGTACAGCGAGCGCGCCCTCGACGACGTGCTGGCCGACTTCGTGCCGGACACCGACAACCTGGGCTTCCGCCTCCTGCGCACCAGGTTGCGCAGCGCGCTGCGGTGGTCGGACCTCGCCCGCGACTGGAAGGTCCAGTTCGCCGCCACGCCCCTCGCCGAGAACCACCTGCTCCCCGCCGGGTTCCACGAAGGTCTCACCGCGTGTCTGTGGCTGCCCGGCGGCGTGCACGTCGGAGCCGTCCACATGAACTGGACGAGCTCGCACGCGGCCACCGACGAGCGGCGCGAGGTCGTGGAGCGGTTCCGCCCGCTGCTCGCCGGCTCGTGCAACCTCCTCGCCCCGCACCGGGTCATCGCCGACGCCGCCCACCCGGAGGCGCACGTGGCGGTGATCGGCGCCGACGTTCCGCAGCGCGTGCCGGGCCGGGAGGTCGGCCCGATCCTGCAGGACGGCGGCCCCCTGTGGCCGCACCTCGCGGGGTCCGCCATCCCCCAGGACGGCAGCTTCCTGTGGATCGACGGTTCGGGCGGTGTCCACCGGATCGACCTCACCCGCTGCGCCGGCGGGACCGTCCTGGTGGCCGAGCGCGCGACGCCGGCCCCGTACGGCCTGACCGCCCGCGAGCTGGAGGTGCTGACCCTGCTGGCGACCGGGGCCAGCAACCCGCAGATCGCGGCCGAGTTCGTCCTCAGCCGGCGGACGGTGTCGACCCACGTCGAGCACATCCTCGCGAAGCTCGGAGCGGCGTCCCGGGCCGAGGCCGCAGCGCTGGCCACCCGCGAGGGTCTGCTGCTGATCCCGGCCGGGCTGGCGGCGACGCGGCGCCCCTGAGTCCGCACGGGCGTGACCAGCACAGATACGTCAGCTGACCGATGCTGCGCGGCCCGGGCCGTCCCTAGACTCCCTGATCACAGCTCCTGATCGGTCCGCGGATCGGGCACGGCGCCGAGACCGGTGCCGGCCCCTGCACCGCGCGCACCTCGTGCGTCCCTCCTGGCCGGCGCCGAGCACCCCACCCACGCCTGTCCGTCGAAAGGGCACCCGTGACCGCGACGACTCCCGCCCGTTCCGCCACGGCGACCGTGCACCCCCTGGACCCGCTGTCGGCCACGGAGATCACGCGTGCGGTGGCCGTGCTGCGCGGCGGGCCTGCGGCGGCGGACTCGTTCCGGTTCGTGTCGGTCACCCTCGCCGAACCGGCCAAGGAAGCGCTGCGGGGCGAGCTGTCCGCGGTGCCGCGCACCGCGTTCGCCGTGCTGATCGACCGAGCCACCGGCAGCGCCCACGAGGCCGACGTCGACCTCGGAGCCGGCACCGTGACCCGGTGGACGACGCTGCCGGCCGGCACCCAGCCCGCGATCATGCTCGACGAGTTCGACGAGGTGGAGCGCGCCTGCAAGGCGGATCCCCGGGTGGTCGAGGTGCTGGCCGGACGCGGGCTCACCGACCTCGATCTCGTGTGCATCGAGCCGTGGTCGGCCGGCTACTACGGCGTCGACGACGAGGGGCGCCGGCTGATGCGCGCGCTCGTCTACACGCGGCTCCACCCCGACGACAACCCCTACGCCCACCCCGCGGAGAACCTCGTCATCGTCTACGACCTCAACGCGGGCGAGGTCGTCGAGATCGAGGACCACGGCGTCGTCGAGGTCCCCCGGGTCGAGGGCAACTACCTGCCCCGGCACGTCGGCCCGGCCCGCACCGACCTCAAGCCCCTCGAGATCGTCCAGCCAGACGGCCCGTCCTTCGACGTCGACGGCCACCACGTGCGCTGGGCGAACTGGTCGTTCCGCACCGGCTTCACCGCCCGCGAAGGTGTCGTCCTGCACCAGCTGCGCTACCGCGACGGCGACGAGGACCGCTCGGTGCTGCACCGGGCGTCACTGGTCGAGATGGTCGTGCCCTACGGCGACCCGTCGGCCGTGCAGTACCGCAAGAACGCCTTCGACGCCGGCGAGTACAACATCGGCGCGCTGGCCAACTCGCTGGCGCTCGGCTGCGACTGCCTCGGCGAGATCCGGTACTTCGACGGCGTCGTCACCGACAGCCACGGCAACCCGGTGACGATCCGCAACGCGGTGTGCATGCACGAGGAGGACGACTCCATCGCGTGGAAGCACTACGACTTCCGCGACGACTCGGCCGAGGTCCGCCGTTCCCGCCGGCTGGTCGTGTCGTTCATCGCCACCGTCGCCAACTACGAGTACGGGTTCTACTGGCACCTCTACCTCGACGGCACCATCGAGTTCCTCGTCAAGGCGACCGGCATCCTCTCCACGGCCGGCCAGCCCGCAGGGCAGAAGTCGCGCTACGGGCAGACGCTGAACAACGGCGGGCTCTACGCCCCCATCCACCAGCACATCTTCAACGTCCGGCTCGACTTCGCCCTCGACGGCACCGAGAACGCCGTCTACGAGGTGGAGACCGAGGTGCCGCAGGACAACCCGATCGGCAGCTGCTTCTACACCGTCGACCGGCTCCTCGAACGGGAGCAGGACGCCATCCGGCTCGCCGACGCCTCCCGGCACCGCTTCTGGAAGGTCGTCAACCACGGGCGGCGCAACCTCGTCGGCGAGCCGGTCGCGTACCGCCTCGTCCCCACCGACGCGATCACGCTCGCCGCCGCGCCGGACGCGCACGTGTCCGCGCGCGCCGCGTTCGCGACGAACACCCTGTGGGTGACCGCGTACGACCCGCAGGAGCGGTTCCCCGCGGGCGAGTACCCCAACCAGTCCCGCGGCGGGGACGGCCTGCCGGCCTGGACCGCAGCCGACCGCGAGATCGCCGACCGGGACCTGGTCGTCTGGTACACGTTCGGCATGCACCACGTGGTGCGGCTCGAGGACTGGCCGGTCATGCCCCGCCAGCACGTCGGGTTCGCACTGCAGCCGTTCGGGTTCTTCGACCGCAACCCCGTGCTCGACCTGCCTCGGCCCGTGCCGCACGCCGGCACAGCCTGCTGCCACGAGCCGCAGTGACGGGCCCGTCCCGCCGCTGAGCACACCTATCCACCGCAGGAATCGAGGGACCATGACCGACATCGCCGAACGCCCGACCACGACCGGAGCCGACGCGCTCTGCTACACGACCGCGACCGAGGCCGTCGACCTGTTCACCCGACGCGAGCTCTCCCCCGTCGAGCTGCTGCAGGCGCTGATCGAGCGCTACGAGGCGGTCAACTCGAAGGTCAACGCCGTCACGGCGACGCACTTCGACCGCGCGATGGAGCAGGCCCGGGTCGCCGAGCAGCGCTACGCGGCCGGCGAGCCGACCCGGCCGCTCGAAGGCATCCCGGTGGCGATCAAGGACCTGCACCCGATCGAGGGCGAGGTCGTCACCTGGGGATCACGGGTGTACGCGGGAGTTCGTGCCGAGGTCACCATGCCGACGGTGCAGCGGCTCTTCGACGCGGGCGCGATCATGCACATGCAAACCACCACGCCCGAGTTCGGGCACTCCGGCAACACCTCGTCGCCACTCTGGGGCATCACCCGCAACCCGTGGAACCTGGAGTGCAGCGCAGGCGGGTCCTCCGGTGGGTCCGGGGTGGCCGTCGCGACCGGGATGGCGACGATCGCCGACGGCACCGACGGCGGGGGTTCGATCCGCATCCCCGCCTCGATGAACGGGATCTTCGGGCTGAAGCCGGCGTTCGGCCGCAACCCCTCCGGCCTGCTGCCGTCGACGCTGGAGGAGCTGCTGCACTTCGGGCCGATCACCCGCACCGTGGCCGACGCCGCCCTCATGCAGAACGCCATGGCCGGCCCGCACCCCCGCGACATCTCGACGGTGCGCCCGACGCAGACGCTGCCCACCACCTTCGACCTCGACGCGGTGCGCAGCTGGAAGATCGCGTACTCACCCGACCTCGGATACTTCGAGGTCGACGACGAGGTCGCGACGAACACCCGCGCCGCCGTCGAGGTCTTCCGCGAGCTCGGCGCGACCGTGGAGGAGGTCGACCTGGGCTGGAACATGGCCACCTACGACGCCTGGATGGTCCACTGGGAGGCCATGTTCGCCGCGGCGTGCGGCGACCTGCTCCCCCGCTGGGGCTACGAGATGGACCCCTTCGCCCGGGGCGTCCTCGAGCGCGGCCTGACCCACCCGGCAGTGCGCGACATCCGCACCCAGTACGTCCGCACCGAGATGTACAACTCCCTCGGCCCGATCCTCGACGACCACGACTTCCTGCTCTGCCCCACGATCGCCGCCAAGGCGCTCAGGGCCGACCACGACAACGCCGACCCGGACTTCCGGATCAACGGCAAGCGCGTCGACGCCTACGTGCAGTGGGCGCTGACCTACCCGTTCAACCTGGTCAGCCAGTGCCCCGTCGCCTCGGTCCCCTCAGGCTTCAGCTCCGCAGGTGTGCCGACCGGGCTGCAGATCGTCGGCCGCACCTACGACGAGCTCACCGTCATGACCGCCGCCGCAGCGTTCGAAGCGGCCCGGCCCTGGCGCACGCAGGTCCCGACGCTCTGACGGCTCCGCGGGATCGACGGCCGCCCCGCGCCATGCATGTCGGCGCGGGGCGCAGTCGTCGGTGGTGCGAGCCACACTGATCATCCCGGACGGGCCCCTACGGGACGCTGGCCGAACGTCCGGCGAAGTACGAGGTGCCTGCGTCGTCCGGCACGCGCAGGTGGGTGCTCGGCCTCGACGCGGAGGTGGCGGACAGGGGATCTTCGCCGGCCACGTCGCGATCGGCGCGCCGGCCGCCCCCGGAAGGCGCGGTGCTCACCGAGCCCGAGCAGATCGGGCGCCGCCACTGGGACCTGCACGTCCGCCGCGAACCCGTCGACCAGCTCGTCACCGGCTGAGCGTCGGCGCTCGGGGCCGATCGGGCGGATCAGCAGGTGGTTGACGTCGACGTCGGCCCGCGGCCGGCGACTCATGCGATCGACTCGGCGACCGTGGCCGGATCCAGGTACCCGCCGGGGCGTCCGTCGGGCGGGCCGCCGATCGGCTCGAAGGAGCCGGTCCGTACCGCTCCTGGAGTGCCGTTCCCCGATCGGCGCCCGCGCCCGACAGGATGACCCGACTGGCTTTGGAGGTCTCCACCAGCACCGTTTGCAGGTCAGTGCTGGGTCACGTCCACGGGAGTGGTGGATGGAGACGGTCCACCTCGTGTCCTTCGTGGGTGCAGGTTAGGCGCTGATCGCGGTCGGTGTCACCACTTCTTCTGGCGGTGGTGGTGCGGGTTGGCGGGTTTGGCGGGCTTTGGCGAGGACTTCCACGCCCATGTAGCGGCGTTGCTCGGCCCATTCGTCGGTCTGCTCGGCCAGCACGGCCCCGACCAGGCGGATGACCGCGGCCCGGTCGGGGAAGATCCCGACCACGTCGGTGCGGCGGCGGATCTCCTTGTTCAACCGTTCCTGGGGGTTGTTCGACCAGATCTGGCGCCAGATCACCCGCGGGAACGGGGTGAACGCCAACAGGTCGGCCCGCGCGGAGTCCAGATGCTCGGCTGCGGCGGGGAACTTCGCCTCCAGGCCCTCGACGACCCGATCGAACTGGGCGTGGACCTCGTCGGCATCGGGTTGGTCGAAGATGGTGCGCAACAGCGTCAGCACCCACGGCTGCGCCGATTTCGGCACCTTGGTGGCCAAGTTACGGGCGTAGTGGGTGCGACACCGTTGCCAACTGGCCCCGCTCAAGGTGGCGCCGATGGCCTCGACCAGCCCGGCATGGGCATCTGAGACCACCAACGCCACCCCGGACAAGCCCCGGGCCACCAACGAACGCAGGAACGCCAACCAGCCGGCCCCGTCCTCGCCCGAGGCCACGTCCACACCAAGCACCTCGCGTTGCCCACCCTCGGTGATCCCCACCGCGACCAGCGCGTGCACCAACACCGTGCACCCGCCTTCGCGCACCTTCTGAGTCAGCGCGTCCAGCCACAAGAACGTGTAGGGGCCGGCGTCAAGTGGCCGGGACCGGAACGCCTCGACCTGGGCATCAAGGCTCTTGGCCATCTCCGACACCTGCGACTTCGACAACGCCTCGATCCCCAGCTGAGCGACCAACTTCTCCACCCGCCGGGTGGAAACCCCGAGCAGATACGACGTGGCCACCACCGACACCAACGCCTGCTCGGCGCGGCGACGCCGCTGCAACAACCAGTCGGGGAAGTAACTGCCCGAGCGCAACTTCGGGATCGACAACTCGATGCTGCCCGCCCGGGTGTCCCAGTCCCGGTGCCGATACCCGTTGCGCGAGTTCACCCGCGCAACGCTGCGTTCGCGATACCCCGCCCCGCACACCGCGTCAGCCTCCGCAGCCATCAACGCCTCAGCGAACTGCTTGACCATCGCCCGCAACAGATCCGGGCCCGCCCCGGCGAGCCGGTCATCAAGCCAGCCCGCGACATCGTCCACACTGTCCAACGCGGCCATCGCGTCTCCTCCCTCGAGAACCTGAGCACTCGAAGGATCACGCGATGGCCGTCTCACACCCCGACACCACGCCGCTGATCAGCGACGAAGTCGTACACCACCTCCGTGGACGTGACCCAGTGCTGACACCACCCGGACCAGGTGGGCACCCTAGTGTTGGTGGGAGTTGACACCACTCTGGCGGGCGCGCAAGCGGAGCGAGTCCGAGCAGGTTGGGCGGAGGTGGGCGTATGTCGGCGACGAAGCTCCTGGTACTCGGAATCGTGCACCTCTCCGGCGGCGCGCATGGCTACCAGGTGCGGTCCGAACTGCAGAGCTGGGGTGCGGAGATCTGGGCCAAGATCAAGCCCGGCTCGATTTATCACGCGCTGAAGAAGGCGGCGGCTGATGGCCTCCTCACCGAACACGCCGAGCCGGGCAACGCCGGGCCGGAGCGCGTCTTGTACCGCGCGACAGCTCGGGGACGTGACGAGATAGTCGAACTGGTCCGCGACGGTCTGCGGCGCACCCATGACCCCACCATGCTCGACGCGGCCATCGCCATGTTGCCCATGCTGACCAGGACAGATGCCATCGAGCACGTCAACGAGCGGGTCGCGCGCCTCGAAGCGGAGCTCGTAGGGCAGGCCAAGTGGCGGGAGCACCCCGATCGGGGCATCCCCGAGCACGTCCGCGATCAGGCCGAACTGTGGGCGGGACACGCACGCACCGAACTGGAGTGGGCGAAGAACCTGAGCAAACGACTGTCTGAGGGCGCCTACACCATGGCCGATGATCCGGGTTCGTGGCGAACGGCCCACGACCCCCTCAAGATGCGCTTCTAGTCAACCTTGACTAGACGTTCCTTCTCGCGTACTGTCGCCAAGTAGTCAAACTTGACTAGCTCAACTGATCCGTTCGCAACACCGAGAGAAGGACTCGAACCCATGGGAAAGCTCGCGATCGAGGCGAGAGGGTTGAAGAAGAGCTTCGGCCAGACCCACGCCGTCGCCGGTGTGGACCTGGCCGTGAGCGCCGGTGGCGTGTACGGCGTGCTCGGCCCGAACGGGGCGGGCAAGACCACCACGATCCGCATGCTCGCCACGCTCCTGAGCCCCGACGCCGGAGAGGCGCACGTGCTCGGCTACGACGTCGTGCGTGATGCGCCTTCGGTACGGACCCGGGTGAGCCTTACCGGGCAGTTCGCGTCGGTCGATGAGGATCTCACCGGGGTGGAGAACCTGGTGCTGCTCGCCAGGCTGCTCGGCTACTCGCGCCCGCGGGGCAGGCGGCGAGCGGCCGACCTGCTCGACGCGTTCGGCCTCGCCGATGCCGCCGACCGGCAGGTGAAGAAGTACTCCGGCGGGATGCGCCGGCGCATCGACATCGCAGCGAGCCTGGTCGTCCCCCCGGAACTGATCTTCCTCGACGAGCCGACCACCGGGCTCGACCCGCGCAGCAGGAACCAGGTGTGGGAGATCGTCAGGGGTTTGGTCGCCGAAGGCACGACCGTGTTGTTGACCACGCAGTACCTCGACGAGGCCGACCAGCTGGCCGACCGCATCGCGGTGATCGACCACGGGAAGGTCATCGCCGAGGGCTCCAGCGGCCAGCTCAAGGCATCGGTCGGCGCCGGCTCGCTGCACGTACGCCTCCGTAGTCCCGAGCAGCGGGCCGAGGCCGAGCGGGTCCTCGCCGCCGCGCTCGACGTGCCGGCCGAGCCGTCCGCCGACCCGGTCGCGCTGTCCGCGCGGATCTCCGACCCCGAGCGGGTCGCCCGCGCCCTGGCCGAGCTGTCCCGCGGCGGCATTGACGTCACCGAGTTCGCGCTCGGTCAGCCGAGCCTGGACGAGGTGTTCCTCGCCCTGACCGGTCGCCCGTCCGAGCAGACACCCGAGGAGGATGCCGCATGAATGCCACGTCCACGGCGCAGACGTCGCCGCCGGTCACCGAGGACGCGCTGCGCGGTGTGCTCTTCGCCGGTGAGCGCCCGCCCCGACCCGGTCCGGTGAGCACCTCGTTGACATTCGGCTGGCGCGCCCTCCTGAAGATCAAGCACGTGCCCGAGCAACTCGTCGACGTGACCATGTTCCCGATCATGTTCACGCTGATGTTCACCTACCTGTTCGGTGGCGCGCTCGCCGGGTCGACGCAGGAATACCTGCAGTTCCTCTTGCCGGGCATCCTGGTGCAGGCGAACGTCATGATCACCATGAACACTGGCATCACGCTGAACACCGACATCCAGAAAGGTGTTTTCGACAGGTTCAGGTCGCTCCCGGTGTGGCGACCGTCCCCGCTGGTCGGCGCCCTGCTCGGCGATCTGGTGCGCTACTCGATCGGGTCGGCGATCGTCATCATGCTCGGCCTGGTCCTCGGGTTCCGGCCGGAGGGTGGCGCCGTCGGCGTGGTGCTGTCGGTCGCGCTGCTGCTGGTGTTCTCGTTCTGCCTGTCGTGGCTGTGGACGATGCTCAGCCTGATCCTGCGCACGCCGAACTCGGTGGCGGGAGTCAGCATGCTGGTGATGTTCCCACTGACGTTCGTGAGCAACATCTTCGTGGACCCGAAGACGATGCCCGGGTGGATGCAGGCGGTCATCGAGGTCAACCCGATCACCCACCTGGCGACCGTGGTACGCGGCCTGATGCACGGCTCGGTGCCCGCCGGGGAAATCGGCTGGGTGCTCGTCTCGTCCCTACTTCTCGTCGCGGTCTTCGGTCCCATCACCATGGTCCTCTACCGCAACAACAAGTAGATCCCGCTACCGAGAGCACTCGGTCAACGCCATCACCGGTACCAGGCCCGGAAACGACAAGGAGAGACGCATGAGCACCATCCCCAAGAACAACTCGGAAACCGTTGCGCACACGCCCGGGCGGGCGAGCAGCATCGGGGTCTGGATCCTGCAAGTCGTGCTGGCGGCGATGATCGGCGGCGGCGGAATCTCGAAGCTCGCCGGCGACCCGGTCATGGTGGACATGTTCGCCGACATCGGGGCTGGCCAGTGGCTCCGGTACCTGGTCGGAGCGCTGGAGGTCGCGGGAGGGGTTGGACTTCTGATCCCGGCTCTGGCGGGCCTGGCCGGTCTCGGGTTGGCGGCATTGCTTGTCGGTGCTGTCATCACCGATCAGTTCGTGCTCGGGCAGAGCCCTTGGCTGCCGCTCGCCTTTCTCGTCGTGGCGGCCGTGATCGCAAGGGCGCGGTGGTCGCGCACCAAGGCCGTCGTCGGCACGCTGCTCAGGCGCTGAGACAAACCTCTCGAACGGAGATGCGAGATGAACGAGATGGCCTTTCGCGTGACATCGAACGATGGCACCACCATCGCCTACGACCGGAAGGGAAGCGGCCCGGCTGTCGTCCTGGTAGGCGGCGCACAGGACGACGGAGCCGAGAACGCTCCCTTGGTACCTGCTCTCGCCGAGCACTTCACGGTCTACAACTATGCCCGTCGGGGACGCGGCGCGAGCGGCTTCACCGAGCCCTACGCCGTGGAAAGGGAGATCGAGGACCTGGATGCGTTGATCGCGGAGGCGGGCGGCTCGGCACACCTGTTCGGGGCGTCCTCTGGTGGCGCGCTGGCGCTGGAAGCCGCCGCGGCCGGGTCAGCCATCGACACGATCGCCGTGTGGGAGGTGCCCTACGCGGTCGGGGACGACATACGCCCTCGATTCGAGGAGTACGTCGCGGACACCCGACGCGCCTTCGACGCCGGGCGGGACGAGGAGGTTCTCGAACTGTTCATGCGCATGACCGGCGCCTCCGACGACAACATCGCGGCCAGGAAAGCGGCAGGCAAGCAGACGGCGCATTGGGCGGATTCGGTCGCCCTCGCGCCCACGCTGGTCCACGACAGCGTCTTCCTCAACCGCTACCAATTGCCGGCCGATCGACTGGCAACGGTCACCCAACCGGTCCTGGTCACCACCGGAGGACCGATCACGGTCCCCTACATGGCAGGCCTGCCCTCGGACTTCTTCGACCGCGCGGCCGACGAGCTCGCAAACCTACTACCCCACGCTCAACGGGAGACCCTCGACGGGCCGGATCACGTCGTCGACCCACAGACCCTCGGCCCGCTGTTGCTACGGTTCTTCAGCAGCGAACGCTGAGGGGACACCTGGGGCTCACCGGTCGTGCCGGAGGTGTGGCGAACGTACAGCGGATCGGTCGCCGTGACGGGCACCACTCGGCCCCGTCACGGTTCTGGCACCCCACGCCGTCCGTGACAGGACCGGTGTCAGGCCGTCGATCTCGGCATGCCAGCTCGAAACTCGCTACTGATCCGCATCACCGGTCTGGTCCAAGCCTCGCCGAACCCAGTCCGTGACCCGGATCGCGGTCTCGTCGAGATCGAGCGCGGTGGTGTCGAGCAACTCGACCGGCGGGTCGAGGTCGGGTCCGGCGCGGCGCAGCCAGTCGTTGAAGTCCACCGTCTCCGCGATGCGCTCCTCGTCCCAGCCACGCCACGCGGGGCGGGCGCGCAGCCGAGCCTGCAGAACGTCGGAGTCAGCCACCAGTGCCAGGTAATGGATCTTCCCGACGAAGACTCGTTCCGGGCGCCGCTCGAACTGCACCGGCACCACCGTGCCGACGAGCACCACCGGCCGACCACTCTGGTGGAGCATTCCGACCATCCGTAGCCAGACCCGCCGGAAGTCCGCGAAGTCGTCGGTCGGGTCCTGCAGACCCGCGGTCCAGAGCACGTCCTGCTCGACCACGACCGCCAGACCGCCCAAGGCTCGCGGGAGCAGACGAGCCACCGTCGACTTGCCGGCACCGCTCGGACCCGTGAGCGCGAACAGCGGCAGCCGCCGGAACGGCTGCCTGTGTCCGCAGTCGCCACAGATCAGCACCGCCGCATCGGCGGCGACGACGGGGGACGTGAACCGAGCACCGCAGCCGAGGCAGATCTGCAGGTCGACGGAGGACTGTCCGCTCAGCAAGCGTCGATCAGCCGAACAGCTCGTCGAGGAAGCCCTTGCGGCGCTTGTGCCCGCCGTGGCCGCCGTACGGCGGCGGCGAGTCGCTGTAACGGCCGCGCTGCTGACCGTACGGCGGCGGCGAGTCGCTGTAGTGGCCGCGCTGCTGGCCGTAGGGCGGCGGCGAGTCGCCGTAGCGACCACCGCGGTGACCGTGGCCACCGTAGAAGCTCTGTTCCGCGTTGGCGATCTGCTCGAGCTCGCCGCGGTCGAGAAAGATCCCTCCGCAGCGCTGGCACTGCTCGATGTGCACGCCTCGCCGGTCGACGGTATGCATTCGATCCTGACACTTCGGACAGATCACCCGACGAGCGTAGCGCGGATCCCGTGGTGGGGATCCCCGGCTCAGCGGAGGCGAGAGGCGGAGCTCGCCCCGATCGGACGAGCCTGGCGGCAACGGGCCGACGAGGACGAGCTGATCATCTCGACGGCGCTGCGAGGTGCGGCACCGGCGCCAGTCCGAGCGTGCGGGCCATCGCGACGGCGAAGTGGTCGGCCACCCCCTGCGCCCGGGCGACGTACTCGTCGTCGAAGGCCATGAGCTGGTCGTAGTACATGCTGATCGTCGCGACGAGCGAGTCGCCGTAGAGCATCGGCAGGGTCAGCAGGCTGACGTAGCCCTCGGCCCGGACGAGGTCGTGCGCGGCCGCCATCAGCGGGTCGGTGCGGGCGTCGGGCAGCAGCACATGCAGCCGCGTGCGCCAGACCCGCTTGATCACGCCGTCCGTGCGGCCGTCGGCGATGCGCTTGTCGACCCCGTCGAGGTAACGCTGGGAGATGCCGCGCCGTTTGGCGACAGAGGGGCCGGTGGAGCCCGCTCCGGGCGGCGAGGTCACGATGAGCACCCGGTCGGCGCCCAGGCCCTTCTGCACGGCATCGCAGACGGTCTCGGCGAGCGCCTCGAAGTCATCGTGGACGTGCGGGCCGATCATGAGCGCCGCGAGCCGCTCGAGATCGACCCGCGGGCCGGGCGGACCCGCCGGGCGCACGGGCCCGCCGACCTCGCCGATGAGGTGGCACGACTGCGCCGAGCGCACCCCGGGGTGGCTCTCCACGGTCTGCACCTGGAACCGCAGCGCGGTCGCGTCGTCGACGAACGACGCCGAGATCAGGACGTCGGCCGAACCGGTGATCAGGTGCACCTGGTCGGTCTCCGGCAGGGCCGCCAACGACTCGGCCACCTGGAAGCGCATGCCCGGCTCCGTCTGGATCAGGTAGACCATGCGGCTGCGCGCCTCCGGCTCCGTCATGGTCGCCGAGATCGTCAGTCCGAACTGGTCGACGAGGCGCGCGATCCGGCCGCGGACGGTCTTCTCCGACACCCCGACGAGCTTCGCGAGCTCGACGTTCGGGAGGCGTCCATCGCGCTTCAACGCGGCGATCAGAGCCCGGTCCACATCGTCCAGATCGCTGCGGCGAGTCCGTCCCGGCACCTTGACACCCCCGTGTTCACACCGTACAAAGTCCTGAAATCGGCGCATATGGATTCATTGATGCCGATATTCGACCCTAGCACTCCCTGGAGTCCGACGGAACCGACCCGCCGGACGACCGCACCGACGCGCGTGGAGGCCGGATGTCTGCCCCGACGACTGCTGGATGGACGACAGTCGCACGAACGACCAGGAAACGGGCCCGGCTCGCGGGCGGCGTGCTCGCCGCCGTGACCGTGCTGGTGGCCGGATGCGGTGGCGGGGGCACCGCGGCACCCGCCGAGCCCGCGCGCTCGGTCGGCACCGCCCCGACGGGCCCGGCCGACCCCACCGCGACGCTGCGCTTCAGCTTCGGCACCGACGCCAGCAAGAACTACGACCCCGCGACGGCGGCCAACCAGTTCGTCAACACGTTCCTGCTCCCCGCCTACGACCGGCTCTTCGACATCGACGCCAAGGGCACGGTCTCCCCCATGCTCGCCGAGAGCTCCGCGGTGAGCGACGGCGGGAAGACGCTCACGCTGACCCTGCGCCAAGGCGTCGTCTTCCACGACGGCACGCCGTTCGACGCCGCTGCGGTGAAGGCGAACATCGAGCGCGGCAAGACGGCCGAGCGCTCGGCCCTCAAGCCCGATCTCGCCGCCGTCGTCGGCGTCGACGTGATCGACCCGCGAACCGTGGCGCTGCGGCTCTCGGCGCCCACGGCGTCACTGCCGGCCCTGCTCGCCGACCGGGCCGGGATGATGGTCTCCCCCGCGGCGTTCACCAAGCCTGACCTGGACCTCATGCCCGTCGGCGCGGGCCCGTACCGCGTCGTGAGCGACCAGCCCGGCGCGCAGGTCGTCTACGAGAAGTTCGACCGGTACTGGAACCCCGAGCTCACGAAGAACGCCGTTCAGCGGATCGTGCTGTCGGTGCAGCTCAACCCGGAGACCCGGCTGCGCTCGGTGGCCGCCCGCGAGGTCGACGCGACGAGCATCAACCCCGACCAGTACGCCGCAGCGGCCGGCTCCGGCGGCCAGGTGCTGGTCAACCCGAGCACGGGCGCCTTCCTCGTCTACCTGAACATGGCCAAGAACCCGGCGCTGGCGAAGCCGGCGGTGCGCGAGGCGCTCTCGATGGCGATCGACCGCGTGGGCATCGCCGCCGCCATCCTCGGCGGCCAGTGCACGGCCAACCCGCAGATCTTCCCGGCCGGCTACTGGGCGGCCGACACCCAGCTGCCGCCGGCGCGGTTCGACCCGGCCGCGGCCAAGCAGAAGCTCGCCGACGCCGGCTTCCCGAACGGGTTCCCGATGACGATGACCGTGGTCAACATCGCGCCCTACTCGACGGTCGCCGAGGCCGTCGCCAACCAGTTCGGCCAGATCGGGGTGCCCGTGCAGCTGCAGGTGGCCGAGCCGGCGCAGGTGATCTCCTCGTTCACCGGGCAGAAGTCGGTCGACTCCTACGTCTCGCAGTGGCCCGGCGCGGTCGACCCGGCCCGCACGGTGGCCTCGCTCTACCTGCCGGGCGGCACCTTCAACCCCGGCGGTCTCGTCGACGACCGGATCGCGCAGCTCGCCGCGCAGGGCCTCGCGGCCACGTCCGGCCCCGACCGCGAGAAGGTCTACCAGCAGATCTCGGCCCGCGCGGTCGAGCAGCACCTGCAGCTGCCCATCTGCAGCACGTCGTCGCTGCTGATGGCGACGGGGTCGGTGCGCTCGGTGCAGAGCACCATCGCCGGCGCGGTGGACCTGCGCGCCGTCGAGATCGCGAAGGGCTGAGCCGTGCTCCGCATGGTCGCCGTCCGGGTGGGCACGCTCCTGCTGCTGTTGTGGATCGTGTCGCTCGCGGTGTTCGCGCTGGTGCTGCTGATCCCCGGCGACCCGACGACGACGCTGCTGGGCGACAACGCCACCCCGGAGCAGGTGGCGGCGCTGCGGACCGCGCTGGGCCTGGACGATCCCGTGATCGTCCGGTACGGGCGCTGGCTGGGCGGGGCGCTGCAGGGCGACCTCGGCACGTCGATGCTGACGAGCTACCCGGTCACGCAGGCGATCACCGACCGGATCGGCATCACGATGTCGCTGGTGGTCTCGTCGCTGGTCGTCTCCGTCGTGGCGGGGCTGGTCATCGGGGTGCTGGCGGCGGTCCGGCAGGGCGGCTGGTTCGACCGGATCGCCCTGCTGGGCAGCTCGGTCGGCATCGCGATGCCGAACTTCTGGCTCGGCCTGGTGCTGGTGACCTTCCTCGGCGCAGACCTGGGGCTGTTCCCGACCACGGGGTACGTCGACCTGGGCGCCGACCCGGTGCAGTGGGCGCACCACCTCGCGCTGCCCGTGCTGACGCTGGCGGCCGGCGGGGCCGCCGAGGTGGCCCGCCAGACCCGCGCGAGCGTGGTCGACACGCTGCAGCTCGACTTCGTGCGGACCCTGCAGGCCAAGGGCCTCTCCCCGCTGTCGGTCGTGGGCAAGCACGCGCTGCGCACCGCCCTGATCCCGGTCGTGACCGTGGCCGGGCTGCAGGTGAGCCGGCTGTTCGGGCTCTCGGTGCTGGTGGAGGCGGTGTTCGCGCTGCCGGGCATCGGCTCGCTGCTGGTGTCGTCGGTGTTCGACCGCGACATCCCGATGGTGCAGGGCACCGTGCTGCTCGCGACGGTCGTCGTCGTCACCGTGAACCTGCTGGTCGACCTCTCCTACGGCTGGCTCAACCCGAAGGCGGCCCTGACATGACGGCCATAGTGGAGCGGGCCGTGCCCGCCGGCCGCCCGGAGTCGGCGTTCGGCGCGTTCCGCCGCCGGTTCCTCGGGCAGCGGATCGCGGCCGCGATGGCCGGTGTGCTCGCGGTGCTGGTGCTGGTCGCGCTCCTCGCGCCGTTCATCACCCCGCACGACCCGAACGCGCAGACGCTGCTCGACCGGCTCGCCGCGCCGGGCGCGAAGCACTGGCTGGGCGCCGACGACCTCGGCCGCGACGTGCTGTCGCGGCTCATCGTCGCCACCCGCGTGACGATCTACGCCGGCGCGCTCGCCACCGTCGTCAGCATGGCGATCGGGCTGCCGTTCGGGCTGCTCGCGGGCTACCTGCGCGGCTGGGCCGACGCCGTGCTGAGCCGGGTCGCCGACGCGCTGATGGCGATCCCGCCGCTGCTGTTCGCCATGGCGATCGTCGCCGTGCTCGGCACCGGCGTCACCAACGCGATGATCGCCATCGGGCTCGTCACCGCGCCCCGGTTCTTCCGGGTGGCCCGCGGCGTCGCCCTGGTGATCCGCGAGGAGACCTACATCGAGGCGGCCCGCTCGATCGGCTGCCCGACGGGCCGGATGCTGCGCACGCACGTGCTGCCCAACATGGCGTCGCCGCTGATCGTGCAGATCTCGGTGACGATGGGCTTCGCGATCCTGTTCGAGGCGGGCCTGTCGTTCCTGGGCCTGGGCGTGCAGCCGCCCGACGCGTCGTGGGGGTCGATGCTGCAGCGCTCCACCCAGTTCGCGGCCCAGGCGCCGTGGCTGGTGCTGCTGCCCGGCCTGGCGATCCTGATCACCGTGTTGGCGCTCAACACCGTCGGAGACGCCGTGCGCGACTCGGTCGGGCGCGAGAACCGGAGGCTCGTATGAGCGTGCTGGAGGTGCGCGACCTCGTCGTCGAGGTGGGCACGGCGCACGGCCCGATGACGGTCGTCAGCGGGGTGAGCCTCGCCGTCGCCGCCGGGGAGACCCTCGGCCTGGTCGGCGAGTCCGGCTCGGGCAAGACGCTCACCGCGCTCGCGACCATGCGGCTGCTGGGCACGACGGCACGCATCGCGTCCGGCCAGGTGCTGCTGGAGGGCACCGACCTGACGACGCTGCCCGAGCGGCGGATGCGCGACGTGCGCGGCGGCCGGATCGGCATGGTCTTCCAGGAGCCGATGACGGCGCTCGACCCCGCCTACACCGTCGGCGAACAGGTCGCCGAGACCGTGCGCCGGCACCTGGGGGTCGGTCGCGCGGAGGCGTGGAAGCGGGCCGTCGCGGCACTGGACCGGGTGGGCATCCCGTCGGCGGAGCGGCGGGCCCGCGACTACCCGCACCACTTCTCCGGCGGCATGCGGCAGCGCGTGGTGATCGCGATGGCGCTGTCCTGCGACCCGGTGATGCTGCTCGCCGACGAGCCGACGACCGCGCTCGACGTGACGGTGCAGGAGCAGATCCTCACCCTGCTCGGCGCGCTGCGCGACGAGTCCGGGCTCGCGATGCTGTTCATCTCCCACGACCTCGGCGTGATCGCCGACATCTGCGACCGCGTGGCCGTCATGTACGCGGGTCAGGTGGTGGAGTCCGCGCCGGTGCACGAGCTGTTCGCGCACCCGCGCCATCCCTACACCGAGGCGCTGCTGCGGTGCGTGCCCGACGCCGAGGGCTCGCGCTTGGCGACGATCCCCGGCACCGTCCCGGCGTTCGACGCGCTGCCCGACGGCTGCCGGTTCGCACCGCGGTGCGAGCTGGCGGCGCCGCAGTGCACGAGCGGGCCGATCGCGCTCGCGCAGGTCCGGGCGGATCACCGGTCGCGCTGCGTGCGCGTGGACGAGCTGGTGGCGGCGTCATGAGCCTCCTCCAGGTGGACAACCTCGCCAAGGCATTCCCCGCACGGCGCGGCCTCGGGAGCCGTCGCGCGTACGTGCACGCCGTCCGCGACGTGTCGTTCTCGATCGAGCGGGGCCGCACGCTGGGCGTCGTCGGCGAGTCGGGGTCCGGCAAGTCGACCACCGCGCGGCTGCTCTTGGGGCTGGTGCGACCCGACACCGGCACGGTCACCCTCGACGGCACCGACGTGCTGTCCGCGCGCGGCGACCGGCTGCACGCCCTGCGTCGGCGGATGCCGATGGTGTTCCAGGACCCGTACTCGTCGCTGGACCCGACGTGGCAGGTGCGCGACATCGTCACCGAGCCCGCGGTGCTCGCCGGGGAACGCGACCGGGACGCGCTGGCCGGCCGCGCCGAGGAGCTGCTCACGCTGGTGGGGCTCGCGCCGGCGTTCGCGCAGCGCTACCCGCACGAGCTGTCCGGCGGGCAGCGCCAGCGCATCGCGCTCGCCAGAGCGCTCGCCTGCGACCCCGACCTCATCGTGCTCGACGAGGCCGTCGCCGCCCTCGACGTCTCCACCCGGGCCGGCATCATCAACACCCTCACCGACCTGCAGGACCGGCTCGGCGTCGCCTACCTGTTCATCTCCCACGACCTCGCACTGGTGCGGGTGGTGAGCCACGAGCTGGCCGTCATGTACCTGGGCCGGATCGTGGAGAGCGGACCGACCGAGGAGGTCTACGCCCACCCCGCCCACCCGTACACGCGGGCACTCATCGCGGCCGCGCCGGTGCCCGACCCGGTCGTGCAGAAGGCGCGGGAGCGCCCGCCCGTGCGCGGCGAGGTGCCCAGCGCGCTGGCCGTCCCGTCGGGCTGCGCGTTCCACCCGCGGTGCCCGCTCGCCACCGAGGTCTGCCGCACCACCGAACCACCGGTGGTGCCGCTCGCCACCGGCCATGCCGCCACCTGCCACCACACCGACCTCCCGCTCACCGCGACGAAGGGGATCACGTGAGTTCACTCGACTACGCCAAGGGCCTGCACGACCTGGGGGACGGCTGCCACGCCTGGATGCTGCCCGACGGGAGCTGGGGGTGGAGCAACGCCGGGCTGATCACGGGGTCCGGCACGTCGCTGCTGGTCGACACGCTGTTCGACCTGGCGCTGACCCGCGAGATGCTCGCCGGCATCACCCCGGTCACCGCTACGAACCCGATCGCGACGCTGGTCAACACGCACTCCGACGGCGACCACGTCTTCGGCAACGAGCTGCTCGCGGAACGCGACGTGGAGATCATCGCCTCTGCCGCGGCGGCCGAGCTGATGACCCAGGAGGCCGTCGACGCGCTCGCGAACATCAAGAAGATCGACGGGCCGACCGGCGACTTCGCCCGCCACATCTTCGGCCCGTTCGACTTCGAGGGCATCACCGCGACGGGCCCGGACCGCACGTTCGAGGGAGAGCTGACCCTCGACGTGGGCGGCCGCGAGGTCCACCTCATCCAGGTGGGCCCCGCGCACACCGCGGGCGACGTGATCGTGCACGTCCCCGACGCCCGGCTGCTCTACTCCGGCGACATCCTCTTCGTCGGCGGCACCCCGATCGCCTGGGCCGGGCCCATCGACCGCTGGATCGCCGCGCTGGAGCGCATCCTCGACATGGACCTGGTGACCATCCTGCCCGGGCACGGGCCGGTCAGCGGCAAGACCGAGGTCGCCGAGATGCGCGAGTACCTCGTCCACGTCCAGGAGCAGGCCCGGAAGCGCTTCGAGGAGGGGTTGTCCGTCGACGACGCGATCGCCTCGATCGACCTCGGCCGGTGGGCCGACCTGCCCGAGCACGGCCGGCTCGCGCAGAACGTCATCAACGTCTACCAGCAGCTCGACCCGTCGATGGAGCGGCCGGAGCGGCTGACCGTGCTGGGTCGGATCGCGCAGCTGGAAGGTTTCCCCGCGAAGAAGGAGGAGCAGGTCTGATGCGCTTCGTCACGTACGCCTCGCCGCAGGGCGACGACCGCGTCGGCGTGGTCGACGGCGATCAGGTCCACGGGTTCGAGCCCGGCGTCACGCTCCTGGACGTGCTGGACTCCGGTGACCTGCTCGGGGCCGGTGAACGTGCCGCCGCCGCCCCGTCGGAGACGGTCGAGCTCGCGGGCCTGGCCCTGCGCGCCCCGCTGCAGCCGCGGTCGATCCGCGACTGCATGGGGTTCCTCCAGCATCTGCGCAACTGCGCGGGGGCGTCGGACCTGGAGGTCGACGACCGGCACTTCCAGTTCCCGGTCTTCTACTTCTCCAACCCCGCTGCCGTCGTCGGTCCGTACGACGAGGTGCCGATCGCGCCGGACAGCGAGCAGTTCGACTACGAGCTCGAGGTCGCCGTCGTCATCGGCAAGGCGGGCTCGACGATCGCGCTCGACCGGGCCGAGGAGCACATCGCCGGCTACCTGATGCTGTGCGACTGGAGCGCCCGCGACCTGCAGATGAACGAGATGGCGCTGCGGCTGGGCCCGGCCAAGGGCAAGGACACCGCCAACACGCTCGGCCCCATGCTCGTCACCCCCGACGAGCTGGAGCCCTACCGCTCCAACAAGGGGTTCGACCTGGAGATGACCGGCTACGTCAACGGCGAGCTGGTCAGCCGCGGCCGCTGGAACACGATCGACTGGGCCTTCGCCGACATGATCACCTACACCTCGCGCGGCACCACCCTGCGCGTCGGCGACGTGATCGGCTCCGGCACCGTCGACACCGGGTGCCTGTTCGAGCACTTCGCGACCGACCGGGAGCACTTCCGCGGCTGGCTGCAGCCCGGTGACGAGGTGCGGCTGGTCGTGGAGAACCTCGGCGAGCTGCGCCAGCGGGTCGTCGCCGGGGTGAAGGCCGAGCGGCTGTCCTCGGGGTACTGACGCATGCCGACGCTCCGCTCGCTGCACGTCGGCGCGCTCGACCGGTTCCGCGACCGTCCGGCACTCACCTTCGCCGGACGCGTCACCACCTACGCCGAGCTCGTCGACGCCGCGAACCGGCTCGCGCACGTCCTGGTCGCCGCAGGCGTCTCCCCGGGGACGCCGGTGGCGATCATGATGGCCAACTGCACCGAGTGGGTGGTGGCCGACCAGGCGATCATCCGGGCGGGCGGGGCGAAGGTGCCGGTGAACGACATGCTCGCCGAGCGCGAGATCGAGTTCGTGCTGCGCGACTCCGGTGCCGTCGTGGCACTGGCCGACGAGAAGCTCGCACCGGCCGCCCGCGCGGCCGGGGTGCCGCTGGTGATCGAGGTCGGGCCGCAGTGGGACGCCGCGGTCGCGAGCGCACCTGCCGGCGGCCCGCCCGCCGTCGACGTCGGCGAGGACGACGTCGGCCTGATCATGTACACCGGCGGCACGACCGGCCGGCAGAAGGGCGTGGTGCACACCCAGCGCGGGCTGGCGGTCAACCTGCTGGCCCACCTCGTCGAGATGGGGCTGGGCGACGACGAGCGCCTGCTGATCACCGCGCCCCTGCCGCACTCGGCGGGCTTCCTCACCCAGGCGGGGCTGCTCAAGGGCGCGCACCACCTGCTGGAGGCCGGGTTCGACGCCGACACCGTGCTCGACCGGATCGACCGCGACCGGGCGACGTTCCTGTTCATGGTCCCGACGATGATCTACCGGGTGCTCGACGCCGCGGAGCGCCGGGAGGTCGACCTGTCCTCCCTGCGCACGATCCTCTACGGCGCCGCGCCGATCACGCGCGAGCGCCTGGAGCAGGGCCTGCGCCGGCTCGGGCCGGTGTTCATGCAGCTCTACGGCCAGACCGAGGCCCCGAACTTCCTCACCCGGCTCACCCGGGAGGAGCACGACCCGGCCCACCCCGACCGGCTGAGCAGCTGCGGACGGGCTGCGACCCTGGTCGAGATCGCCGTCCTGGACGCCGACGGGCTACCCGTCCCGACCGGCGAGGTCGGCGAGATCTGCGCCCGCGCCCCGTACGTGATGCGGGGATACCACGGCCTCCCGGAGAAGACCGCCGAGACGCTGCGCGGCGGCTGGCTGCACACCGGCGACATCGGCCGGATCGACGCCGACGGCTACGTCCACCTCATGGACCGGGCCAACGACATGATCATCACGGGCGGGCTGAACGTGTACTCGACCGAGGTCGAGAACGTGCTCGCCGCCTGCACGGGCGTCGGGCAGGTCGCCGTCGTCGGCATCCCGCACCCGGACTGGGGAGAGGCCGTGGTCGCCTTCGTCGTACCCGGGCCGGACGGGTTCGACGAGGCCACCGCCGTGGCGCGCTGCCGCGCCGAGCTTGGGGGCTACAAGCGGCCGAAGGCGTACCGCGAGGTCACCGCCCAGCCCGTCACGGCGTTCGGGAAGGTGGACAAGAAGGCGCTGCGCGCGGGCTGGCCGGGCTGGTAGCGCCGAATTCGCTGCCGCCGGCCGGGCTCGTGACGGCTCGGCGTTCAGCCTGCTCGTCACATCCAGCCGCCGTCCACGATCCAGTTCTGCGCGGTGCACGAACGCGAGTCGTCCGCCGCCAGCCACAGCACCATCCGGGCCACGTCGTCCGGGTAGAGCTTGCCGGGCAGGCACTGGTTGCGCGCGATGGATGCCTCGGCTTCGGGCGTCACCCACTCGGCGAGCTGCTTCTCCGTCATGATCCAGCCGGGGACGACGCAGTTGACCCGGATCCGGTACGGGCCGAGCTCCCGCGCCAGGGTGCGGGTGAGCCCTTCGATGCCGGCCTTGGCGGTGATGTACGCGGGCAGGTCGAGCAGGTCGATGTGGGCGCTGATCGAGCCCAGGTTGATGATCGACCCGCCACCGGCCGCCCGCATCATCGCGGCGACGGCCTGCGCGGCGAAGAAGTGGTGCCGGACGTTCACGGCCATCCGGTCGTCCCACAGCGCGACGTCGAACTCCTCGACCCGGTGCCGCCGGTCGTCGGCCGCGTTGTTGACGAGGATCCGCACCGGCCCGAACCGCTCGGCGGCCCGCGCGATCGCGTCCTGCAGTGCGGGGACGTCCCGGACGTCGCACGGCAGGAAGAGCGTGTCCTCGCCGAGCTCGTCCTCCAGGGCCCCGCCGCGCTCGCGGTCCACGTCGACGAACGCGACCCGGGAACCCTGGGCGGCGAGGTGCCGGACGAACTCGGCGCCCAGCCCGGACGCGCCGCCGCTGACGAACGCCACCCGGCCGGCGAGCGACGGGTAGGTCGCGTAGCCGCTCATCGAGGTGGATCGAGCCACAGCTCTGGGGCGGGCACCAACGCCTCCAGCTCTGCCCACAGCTCGTCGGGGATCGGCGCACCGGCGAGGTCGAGCGTCTGCTGCACCCGCTCCGGCGAGGACAGTCCGACGACCGTCGAGTCGACGAAGGGCGCGCGCAGGGAGAACTGCAGCGCGGCAGCGGCGAGCGGCACGCCGAACCGGTCCGCCACCGACCCCATCGCGGCGGCCGCCCCGGCGATCCCGCCGTCCCGCTCCCCGTAGGCGTACTTCGCCTGGGCGGCAGGTCCCTTGGCGAGCATGCCGCCGCCGTACGGTGCCGCGTTGAGGACCCCGATGCCGCGCTCGTGCGCCGCACGGAACAGCGGCTCGGCCGACCGGTCGACCAGCGTGTACCGGTTGTGCGTGAGCACCACCTCGAACACCCCGGTGTCGAGGTACTGCTGCATCAGGTCGACCGGGCCGCCGGCCACGCCGAGGTGCGCGACGAGCCCCTGCCGCTGGAGGTCGGCGAGCGCCTCGACCGGGCCGCCCGCCGCGGTGGCCTCGGCGAAGCTGATCCGCTCCGGGTCGTGCAGGTGCAGCAACTGGACGTGGTCGACGCCGAGGCGCTGCATGCTCTCCTCGAGCGACGCCCGTACCCGCTCGCCGGAGAAGTCGCCGGTCCGCGGATCCGGGTCGACCTTCGTGGCCAGGACCGTGCCGGCGGGCAGGCCGCCGCGGCTGCGCAGCGCGGCCCCGACCCGACGCTCGGCCGAGCCGTCCGCACCGTAGCCGTTGGACGTGTCGATGAAGTTGACGGCGGGGTTGTCCAGCGTCGCGTCGACCGTGGCGACCGCGCGCTCCTCGCTCACCTCGTACCCGTAGAGCCGCGGCATGTTCGCCAGCGGGCTGGTGCCGACGCAGAGCGCCGTCACGGCCAGACCGGTGCCGCCCAACGGCCGGGTGCTCACGATGCGCGCCAGGCGGCGTAGACATCCCGGGCGGCGTGGTAGGCGCCGACGATCCGGTCCAGGACGGCCTCGGTGTCCGCGTCGGCCGTGGTGGTGTCGGGGTGGTCCCGTCGCCACGCGACCATGCGCGACGCCGCACGATGGAACGTCAGCCGCGGGGCGAAGCCCGGCACGAAGGTGCGGATCTTCGTCGTGTCGAACACCGCGCTGTGCCCGATGTCGCCCAGCACCTCCCCCGACCAGAACCACCCCGGCGCCACCAGCGGGTACAGCTCCGACGCGACGTGCACGAGCCGCGGCGCCACCCCGAGCGCCTCGGCGACGATCGTGTAGATCTGATCCCAGGTGTAGACGTCGGACCCGGTGATCGTGAACGTCTCCCCGACCGCACGCGGGTTACCGAGCAGACCGACCAGCCCTTGGGCGAAGTCCTCGGCGTGCGTCAGCGTCCACAGCGACGTGCCGTCGCCGTGCACCGGCACCTCCGCGCCGCGCGCGATCCGGTCGACCACCGTCCACCCACCCGGCAGCGGCGGGTTGGCGTCGTCGTAGGTGTGCGACGGCCGGACGACCGTCACCGGGAAGCCCTGCGTGACGTGCGCGTCCTGGAGCGCCTGCTCGGCGCGCCACTTGGCGGTGGCGTACGGGAGGTGCGGGTTCGGCGCGGTCGGCGTCGACTCGGTGATCGGCGACTGCCACACGGGCTTGGCGTAGATCGACGCCGAGCTGATGTGCACGTACTGGCGGGTCCGGGAACCGAACAGCGACACCATCCGACGGGCGTCGTCGGCGTCGTAGGACAGGAAGTTGACGACGGCGTCGAAGGTGCGGTCGCCGATCGCGGCGGACAGCGCGGCGTCGTCGGCGACGTCCGCTATCAGCGCCTCGACCCCGTCCGGCAGGCTGCGGTCCTTCTCGTTGCGGCCGCGGTTGATGGTCGCGACGTGCATGCCGGCCTCCACCGACAGCCGCACGCAGGACGTGCTGATCGTTCCGGTTCCGCCGAGGTACAGCACGCGCAGCGGCGCGGCGTCGTGGTGCAACATGGTGCTTCTCCTCAGATCCTGCCGGCGTACCAGTCCTCGAACCCGTTCTCGGTGAGGCTGATGAGGACGTCCTGCGGGCGGATGCCCAGCGGCTCCAGCTTGTCCACCACCGCCCGGAAGAAGGCCTGCTTGGTGGCCACCGGGTACATGTGCACCGCGGTGACCCGGATGACGAGCAGGTCCCGCCGTTCGACGCCGTTGTAGCCGGGGTCGAACTTGAGCTCGGCGGCCCCGTGCGGCTGGAAGATCTGGAACCGGTCGTCGGCCGGGATGCCCAAGGCCTCGATCTGCGCGTCGTGGATCGCGTTCCCGATGTCCTCGTGGGACTTCTCGAACACCTCGCGATCGAGGTGCACGTGGATCAGCGGCACGGTGGCCACCCTTCAGTGCGTGGGGTCGGTGAGGATCACTTGATCGCGCCGGCCGACAGGCCGCGCTCGAAGAGGCGTTGGAGGCTCAGGTACGCGATCACCTCGGGGATCGCGGTGATGACTGCCGAGGCGAGGATCTTCGTCTGGTCGTTGCTGAACTGACCGACGAAGAACTGCGGCACGAGGGTGATCGTCTGCAGTTCAGCCGACTGCAGGAAGACCAGCGGGAAGAGGTAGTTGTTCCAGGCCGCCACGAGCGTGAAGATGATCACCGCCGCGGCGATCGGGCGGGTCAGCGGCAGGACCAGGTGGATGAAGCCGCGGTACGAGTTCGCGCCGTCCAACCGCGCCGCCTCGAACAGCTCGTCCGGCAGGCTCTTGACGAAGTTGCGGGTGAGCAGGACCGCGAACGGCACCTGCAGCGCCGCCAGCGGAAGGACCACCGCCCAGTACGTGTCGTACAGCCCGAGCCGGGTGGCCGTGGCGAACAGCGGCGCGAGCAGCACGACCTCGGGCAGGGTCAGGCAGGCGAGCAGCAGCCAGAACCAGACCTCGCGGAACCTGATGTGCAGTTTCGCGAAGCCGAACGCGGCCATCATCGTCACCGCGTACACCAGCGCGATGACGACCGCGGCGATGACCATGCTGTTGACGAAGAAGCGGCCGAAGCCGGGCACCTGCAGCACCGCGGCGAAGTTCTCGAGACCTTCGCCCGCGAACGCGCCCCTGACCATCACCACGAGGGGGAACAGGTACGGGATGACGAGGATCGTGGCGGCGATCTGCAGCAGGACGCGGCCGGGCCGGGTACGGATCTCGAACATCGCCTACGCCACCTCCCGGCCGCGGGCCGCGAGTTGCAGGACCAGCGCCGCGACCAGCGCGACGACGAGCAGGATGATCGACAGCGCGCCGCCGTACCCGACGTGGCTGAGCGGGATCGTCTGGCGGTAGATGTAGGTGCCCAGGAACTCGGTCGCGTAGTTGGGCCCGCCGATGGTGACCAGGTACGGCACGTCGAACGTCTTCAGCGCGCCGATGGCGCCCAGGATCCCCAGCGCGATCGTCGTGCCGCGCAGCTCCGGCCAGATGATGCTCACCAACGTGCGGACGTTGCCCGCGCCGTCCATCCGCGCCGCTTCCAGGACCGACGGGTCGATCTGGGTCATCGCGGCGAAGTAGAGGACGAACGTGACGCCCGTCCACTCCCAGACCGTGATGAACATGATCACCGGCAGCGCCGTGCTCGTCTGGCCGATCCAGGGCTGCGCCAGCGAGCCGAGCCCCACGAGCTGCAGGACGGCGTTGAGCTCGCCGTCCGGGGCGAACATGTGCCGGAACACCGGCGCCATGATGGCCGGCGCCAGCACGACCGGGACGAAGACGATCACCTTGTACAGCGCGGCCAGCCGCAGGCGCGCGTGCATCAGGACCGCGAAGGTCAGTCCCAGCAGCGTCTGGACGACGAACGTGACCACGAAGAACACGGCGGTGTGGCGCACCGCGGCCCAGAAGACCGGGTCGTTGAGGATGCGCGTGTAGTTCTGGCCGCCGACGTGCTGCGGGCCTGGGCTGATCCCGTCCCAGTTCAGGGTCGAGATGTACGCGGTGTACCCGATGGCGTAGTAGATCAGCCCCACGCTCAGGACCAGCGCGGGCAGGATCCAGGGCAGGCCCGGCGGCCGCCGCGGGCCGCGGCGGCCGACGTGACCACCGCCGCCCGCGCCCGCGGACCGTTCCGTGGGGATCTCGCGCTCGCGCGTCGAGGTGCCGGTCACTTGAAGGTCACTCCGGCAGCTTCGGCTGCCTCCTGCAGCGTCTTGGCCGCCTCCTCCGGGGACGCCTTACCGGTGGCCACGGAGGTCGCGGCCGCGAGGATGCCGTTCTGCACGTCCGCGCTCAGCAGTGCCTCACGCGGTTCGGTCACGGCACCGGCCTTCGCGATGAGCTGCTGGACCGGGCCCTTCTGGCGCGCCGGATCGACGAGTGCGACGTTGTCGAAGTTCGGCTCCACGGAGGTGAGCGACGGCAGGTCGTTGAGCTGGTCCGCGATCGCCTGCTGCCCCTCGGCCGAGGTCGCCATCCACTTCACGAACTTCTCGGCGGCGGCCCGGACCTTCGACGTCGTCGAGATGGCCAGGCCGAAGTCGGCGTCGCCGTACATCTCGCTGACGTTGCCGGCACCGGCCACGTCCGGGAAGGCGACCGGCAGGATCGGGAAGGGCTTCGCTCCACTGACGCCCGCCGCGGCGAGCGCGGCGGTCATCGCCTTGGTCGTGGCGTACTGGGTGTACCAGGTGCCCATCATGATCATGCCGTACTTCCCGGTCAGGAAGTCGTTGTTGGCATCCGGGTACTGCTGGTAGCCCACCGCGCCGGGCTGCATGATCCCGCTGTCGAACAGGTCCTTCCAGATGGCCAGGGTCTTGACGATGCCGGGGTCGGTCCACCTGGCCTCACCCTTGGACACCTTGGTCCACAGGCCGGGCTGGACCGAGTTCGCGATGGACTGCAGGGTGTCCTGGTCGAAGCCCTCCTGCGCGGCACCCTGGACGAAGCAGCCCACCTTGTTCTGCTTCAGCGTCGCGCACACCTGCTTCCACTCCGCGAGCGTCGTGGGTGGCTGCAGGCCGTACTTCGCGAAGATGTCCGCGTTGATCCACAGCATGCCGGCGTAGACCTGGCCGACCGACATCGCGGTGAGCTTGCCGTCCGCGGTCAGACCGCTGATGCCGATGGGCGCGACCTTCGTCTTCCAGTCGCTGCCCAGCGCCTGCTCGGCGAGCGCGGTCTGGTCGACGGCGAACGAGCCGAACTGCGTGACGTACGCACCGGGCTGCATGTCGAAGACGTCCGGGCCGTTGCCGGAGGCGAGGGCCGGGCGCAGCGCCGCGACCCAGTCGGAGATGTTGACGAGCTTGTAGTTGACCTTGATGTTCGGGTACTGCTTGTTGAACGCCGCGATGTACGTGTCGGCGGTCGCGGTGTCGGTCGGCGTCCAACCCCACCAGTTGACGGTGCCGGACGTCGCACTCCCTGCGTCGGCCGGCGTGGCGGATCCGCCGCCGCAGGCGGCCAGCGTGGTGACCGCCAGCGCCGCGGCGACGAGGATGGACAGCGGCCGGAGTCGGGCCCTCGGCGGCAGACGCATGTATCCCTCTCCATTCTCCATGGAGTCAGAAAGTTTCGCGCCCGGATGGGCGTCATGAACGCAGGTGGCCCCCGACGGGCGTACAGGCCGTGAAGAAGCAGTGCTGACCACCTGAAGCCGCTGCGAGCGAGAGACCGCCGGGCTTGTTGTCAGGCGCGGCACAGGTTAAGCCGGGCGCAACACGCCCGTCAAGTTTCTCTAGCCGTTGGAAACTTTCGCACCGCCCACGCGCCTCGCCGTGGAGGGCGGCGCCGTGCTGCTCCGCACCACGAGCGACGTGTCGATCTCGATCCGCGTGAAGGCCAGGTCGGGCTCGTCGGCCAGGCGGGTGACGAGCTCCACCGCCTGCTCGGCCATCGCGCGCAGCGGGACGTGGATCGTGGTCAGCGCGGGGCCGGCCCACTGCGCGATCCGCAGGTCGTCGTAGCCCACCACGGAGAGGTCGCCCGGGATGGTGAGGCCGAGCGAACGGGCCGCCTCGTAGACGCCCAGCGCGTACAGGTCGGAGGAGGCGAAGATCGCCGACGGGCGATCATGCAGCGACAGCAGTGCCCGCCCCTCGGCCAGCCCGTCGGCGTGGTGGAACTCGCCCGGCCTGATCAGCTCCGGATCGCTCACGATCCCGGCGGAGTCCAGCGCGGCGCGGTACCCCGACAGCCGGGCCGTGGACGCGAGCATGTCGTGCGGGCCGGTGATGATGCCGATCCGGCGGTGGCCCAGCTCGATCAGGTGCCGGGTGGCCAGGTAGCCGCCGTTCCAGTCGGCGGACCCGATGGACGGCACGTCCGGTCCCGGATTGCCGGCGGGGTCGAGCATCACGAGCGGGATGTTGCGGGAGCGCAGCCGCTGCTGGTCCTTGGCCGGCAGCACGCAGGCGACCAGGATGATCCCGACCGGCCGGCGGCGCAGCACGTCGTCGACCCAGGACGGGTCGGGCAGGTGCCGCTCGGTGGCCCCGGTCAGCACCATGCCGATCCGCCGCCGGCGCGCCACCTGGTCGATGCTCGCCAACAGATCGCTGGCGAACGGGCTGTCGATCTCGTAGCAGAGCACCTCCAGCAACGGTGCGGGCTGCTGCTTGGCGGCACGGCGGTTGTACTGGTGGTCCTGCAGCAGCTCCTCGATGCGCTGACGGGTCTCGCTGGAGACGCCGGAGCGCCCGTTGAGAACCTTGGACACCGTGGAGACCGAGACGTCGGCCAGCGACGCCACCTCGGACAGGGTGGCGCGGGAACGGACGCCGTCCGCGGCCGGATCGCTGGGCATGCGCATCAGCCTATCTGTGGGTCGCCGGGCTTCTTGACCGCGAATCGCGCGTCACTCTATGCTCCGATCTAGAGGCAAATTTCGCAACAAATAGCGAAACTTTCAGAGAGTGTGACGGAAGGGCGCCCCGGTGTCTGATGTCGGAGTGTCCGACGCGAGCGTGCGCCACCGGGTCGGCGAGGTCACGCTCACGGTGCTCGGGCCGGACCGGCGGCCGCTCGCCGACCGGGCCGTCACCGTGGCGCAACAGCGGCACGCGTTCGCGTTCGGCAACATCGGCTTCGACTTCGTCGGCCTCGTCGGCGGGCCGCCACCGGAGGCGACCGGTCCGGTCTTCGGTGGCGATACGGGCCTGGACCTGCACCGGCTGGGCGAGTCGTGGCTCAACCTGTTCAACACCGCGACGCTCCCCTTCTACTGGGGCCCCTACGAGCCGCGGCAGGGCACGACCGACGTCGAACGCCTGACGAGGACGGCACGCTGGTTCGCCGACCGCGGCGTCACCGTCAAGGGCCACCCGCTCGTCTGGCACACGGTGCAGCCGTCGTGGCTGCTCGACCTCGACCTCGACGAGGTCGAGCGGCTGCAGCGCACCCGGATCCGCGAGCTCACGAGCGGTTTCGCCGGCCTGATCGATCTCTGGGACGCCATCAACGAGGCCGTGATCATGCCGGTCTTCGCGAACGGCGACAACGCCATCACCCGGCTCGCGCGGGCCCGAGGCCGCATCGCGATGGTGCGGATGGCGTTCGAGGAGGCACGCGCGGGCAACCCCACGGCCACGCTGGTGCTCAACGACTTCGATCTCAGCTCGGCGTACGAGTGCCTGATCGAGGGGGTGCTCGAAGCCGGCATCCGGATCGACGCGATCGGCCTGCAGACCCACATGCACCAGGGGTACCGCGGCGAGGAGTACATGCGGGACGTGCTCGACCGGTTCGCCCGCTACGGCCTGCCGCTGCACCTCACCGAGACCACGCTGGTGTCCGGGCACCTCATGCCGCCCGACATCGAGGACCTCAATGACTACCGGATCCCCCACTGGCCGACGACCCCGGACGGCGAGGCCCGCCAGGCCGACGAGATCGTGCGGCACTACCGGTCGCTGGTGGCGCACCCCGCCGTCGCGTCGATCAACTACTGGGGGCTCACCGACGACGGCGCCTGGCTGGGTGCCCCGGTCGGGCTGGTCCGCGCGGACGGCAGCCGCAAGCCCTCGTACGACGCACTGGAGGGCCTGATCAAGGGAGAGTGGTGGATGCCGCCGACCGAGATGCGCACCGGGCCCGACGGCAGGGTGGCGGTACGGGGTTTCTTCGGCGACTACACGATCTCCGGGATCCCGTTCGCCATCCGCCCCGGGCAGGCCACCGCGTCGGTGTGCATCGATGGGTAGGGCCATGCAGGCCGCCGTCTGCAGCGCGGTGAACGGCGGCCTGGTCGTCGAGGACGTCCAGCTGGCCGATCCCGGCCCGGACGAGGTGCTCGTCCGCATCGACGCCGCCGGGGTCTGCCACAGCGACCAGCACTACCTGACCGGCGACCTGGTCTGCCCGCTGCCGGTGGTGCCGGGCCATGAGGGGGCCGGCGTCGTGGTCGAGGTCGGCGAACGGGTCGCCGCGGTCCGGCCGGGCGACCCGGTGTGCCTGATGTGGCGTCCGCGCTGCGGCCGCTGCCGGTTCTGCCTCGGCGGCCGGCCCGGGCTGTGCCAGTCCGGCGCGGTCCACGCCGTCTCCGGCGGGCTGCAGGACGGCACGACCCGGTTGCGCCGCCCCGACGGGCGGCCGGTGCACCACCTGATGGGTGTGTCGTGCTTCGCGGAGTACGCGGTCGTCTCCGAGCGGGCCGTGGTGCCGATACCGGCCGACGTGCCACCGGAGGTCGCCGCCATCACCGGATGTGCGGTGATCACCGGCGTGGGCACGGTGCTCAACGCCATCGGGGCCTGCGCCGGGGCGGGCCTTGCCGTGTTCGGCGCCGGCGGCGTGGGCCTCTCGGTGGTGATGGGCGCCGTGCTCGCCGGTGCGCACCCGATCGTCGCCGTCGACGTCGTCGCCCAGCGCCTGGCGGCCGCCGTGCGGCTCGGCGCGACCCACGTCGTCGACGCGCGCACTGAGGACGTGGCCGGCGCTCTCGCGGCCATCCAGCCCCGCGGCTTCGACTGGGCGGTCGAGGCGATCGGCCGGCCGGAGACCCTGCGCCAGGCGTTCGACGCGCTCGACTCCGGCGGGACGCTGATCGCCATCGGGCTGGGTCGCGCCGGTCAGGAACTGGCCCTGCCGATCAACTCGATGGTCCAGCGGGAACGACGCGTCGTCGGCAGCCTCTACGGCTCCGCGAACCCACTGCTCGATGTGCCGATGCTGCTCGACCTCCACCGCGCCGGCCGACTGCCGATCGACCAGCTGATCGGCCACCGGTATCCGCTGAGCGGAATCAACGACGCCTTCGCCGACCTGGCCGGCAGCGCCGTCGGCCGCGGCATCGTCCTCCCCGGCGGCGTTCGCTGAGCCGGAGGGGGTGGGGGCGGTCGGCGTCGGCGGCAGGTTCGCGAGGTACGTCCCGGCCGCGGCCGGGGTGGCGGCCCAGATCGTGCGCGCCAGCACCGTCTGCCCGGGGAACATCGACACCCATGCACGCGCCGCGCGGTGGAGGCGGAGGCTCACGTGCCGTTCGAGGAGCTGCGTGCGGGCGCCGCCGACGTGGCCCGCGCCATCCGCCGTCGCACTGCGAGCGGGCGTTACCGTCCGCCCATGGTGTTGCCGAGCGCGGCGGTCGACCGCTTCCTGTCGACCACTGACGCGCCGACTCCGTTCCTGGTGCTCGACCCGGAGGTGGTCGCGCAGCGCTACCGCGAGTTCGTGGCTGTCTTCCCGGGCGCGGCGATCCACTACGCGGTGAAGGCGTGCCCGCATCCTGCAGTGCTGCGCGTGCTCGCCGAGGCCGGGGCGTCGTTCGACGTGGCCTCCCCCGCCGAGGTCCGGCTCGTGCTCGAGGCCGGCGCTCCGCCGAGCACCCTGTGCTACGGCAACCCGATCCGCGCAGCCCGTGACGTCGCGACCGCCCACGCGGCCGGTGTGCGACGGTTCGTGACCGACAGCGTCGAGGACCTGGAGGTGCTCGGCGTCGAGGCGCCGGGAGCGGGCGTGCTCGTGCGGATCCTCGTATCCGACGCCGGCTCGGCCACGCCGTTCGCGTCGAAGTTCGGGGTCACCTGCACCGAGGCCGTGCGGCTGCTGCAGCACGCGGCAGCCGTCGGGTTGCGGGCCGACGGCGTCGCCTTCCACGCGGGTTCCCAGCAGTCGCGGCCGGCGGCCTTCGCCGATGCGGTGCGCCAGGCGCTGGCGGTCGCTGCCGCGGCGCAGCTGCGCCGCCCGGTGCTCAACATCGGGGGTGGGTTCCCGATCGCCTACCGGGAACCGGTGCCGGCGATCGCGGAGTTCGCCGAGGCGGTGCGGGGTGCGATCGGCCCGGACGGGATCGACCTCGTGGTCGAGCCGGGCCGCGCGCTCGTCGGCGAGGCCGGCGTGCTGCGCGCGAGCGTCGTGCGGGTGTCGCACCGCCCGGGCATCGACCATCGCCGGTGGGTCTACCTCGACATCGGCCGCTATGCAGGCCTGGCCGAGACCGAGGGCGAGGCGATCGCGTACGCGCTGCGGACACCCGGCCGCGGCGGACCCGGCGGGCCCGTCGTCATCGCCGGGCCGACCTGCGACGGCGATGACGTCCTCTACCGGCGCACACCGTACGAGCTGCCGCTCGACCTGCGTTCCGGCGACGTGGTCGACCTGCTCGGGGCCGGCGCGTACACCGCGAGCTACGCGTCGGTCGGGTTCAACGGCTTCCCGCCACCGGCGGTGTACGTGGCCGGCCAGGCCCCCGGCTAGCCTCGCGGCGTGTCCTTCACGCCCGTCGGCCGGCACGTCCTCGCCGAGCTCTCCGGTGTCGACGCCGACCTGCTCGACGACGCCGCGACCCTGCGGACCCTGCTGACCGACGCGCTGGTCGCGGCGGGCGCGCGGGTGCTGCAGGTCGTCGACGAGCGGTTCCACCCGCAGGGCGCCACGGTGGTCGCGGTGCTCGCCGAGTCACATGCCTCGTTGCACACCTGGCCGGAGCACGGGCGCGCGCACGTCGACGTCTACACCTGCGGCGACAGCGCCGATCCGGTCAAGGCCGTGCACCTGCTCGCCGGCTCGCTGCACGCCGGGCAGGTGCACGTCGAGGTCGTGGAACGCGGCGGCGGCCCGCGGGTGGTCACCGAGCCGATCTCCGCCGGAGTCACCAGGAGGTGGGCGCTCGGCACGGTCCGGCACGCCGGGCGCACCGACTACCAGGACGTCCTGATCGCCGACACCACGCACGGGGTCACGCTCTTCTGCGACGACGAGCGGCAGAGCGCCGCCGACACCCAGCTCGTCTACCACGAGGCGCTGTTCGGCCCGGCCGCGCTGCTGGCCGACCACCGCGATCGCGTGCTGGTGATCGGTTCCAGCGAAGGAGTGGTGTCGCAGCTCGCCCTCGCCGCGGGCGCGCGCGTCGTCGACCACGTCGACATCGACCGCGACTGCGTCCGGGCATGCGCCCAACACCTCCCCTACGGCTACACGCCTACCCAGCTCGACGCCGCGGAACGCGGCGACGGCCCGGTGCGCGTGCACTACGCCGACGGGCTCCGGTTCGTCGAGGATTGCCAGGCGAGCTACGACGTCGTCGTGGTCGACCTCCCCGACGAGCGGCCGGACCAGCCCGACGCCCAGCTCAACCGGCTCTACACCGTCCCGTTCCTGAAGCGCTGCGCCGACCTGCTCACCGACGGCGGGGTGGTGGTGTCACAGGCCGGCAGCCCCGCCATGTGGCGCGACGGCACCCTGCGCGCCGCGTGGCACCGGTTCCACGACGTGTTCGCCCAGGTCGTGCCCTACGTGAGCGACGAGCACGAATGGGCGTTCCTGTGCGGGCGGCGGGTCGCCGTCCCGGACCCGGCCGGCCTCATGATCGACCGCCTCGGCGACATCTCCTGGCGACCGACCTCCCTCGACGCGGCAGCGCTGCGCGCCCGCACGGTCGCGCCGATGAGGGTACGGGCGGGCTGACGTCTCGGGACCTGAGACCACAACGGTTCACGAGCACGTCTGCCGACCGCCGGCGGCCACGTCACCGATGCGCCGGGCGGCCGAGAGCGGGTGTGCAGCGCGGTTCGGGCAGGTCGGCCGCGAACCGCCGCCCGGGTTCGTAGGCCTGCACGTCCACGGATCCGTTCCCGCCGCAGGTCGTCGAGGAGTGCGACAACGGCCGCCGCCGGGTCTCGGCCCACGACCTCCATGGCGGCGGCACCCCGATCGGCGCGCCTGGGCATCGCCATGACCTCGCGGGCGACCTCGTCGCGCCTCGCCATGACCGGGCAGCGTAGCCGTTCGGTGATGTGCGGCAGCTACGTTCGCCAGGCAGACCTGCTCATGGAGGTTGTCGCACATGCTCGACGTAGATGACGCGGAGCGGCTGGCCGCAGCGACGTTGGCGCGAGGACTCCGGCTCGGACAACCGGTCGAGCTGGCGCACGGCTGGTTCTTCCCGTACTACGTCGACGAGCCCATCGCCGGCTCCCAGGGAGTGATCGTCAACAAGCGGACCGGGCGCCTCTTCCAGCTCGGGTCGGCGTACCCGGTGCAGCGCGATCTGGTGCTCTACGACCAGGGTTACCAGTTCGAGCTCTACGACCTGGTGGTGCTGGAGGTGCGCGACGTCGCCATGACGGTCGACGTCCTACGCGCAATCGGACCGACGGTCGTCGAGCCGACGTACGAGGATGGGGTGGTGTGGCGTATCCCGCGAATGCTCGACGACGACGAGCTCCGTGAGCGGATCGCTCACACGCCCTACGTCTTCGGCGGGATCGGCCTCTATCACAGGATCGAGTACCTGGAGCAAGCACGGCACCATGGCTGGTTCCGGTTCCTCGCGCTCGAGTGCCCGCAAGGTTGATCGTCCAGTGGCGGGGCCCTCGAAGCGAGTCGACGCGGACGACCGGTCACTGCGCATCGCGGCGTGCCGTGGTACGCGCCGGCTCGCGCTGACGGCCGAGGGCGAGGTGTTCGCCGCACGCCTGGAGACGATCCTCGACCAGGTCCGCGAACTCGACATGGCCGCCCACGTGGGCACACCACCGGACTCCTCGCTGCGGACGCACCGGCTGGCGTAGAACCGGCGGGTGCCGCGCGCGGCGCCGTCCTCCGTGGACCGGCACGGGATGCCCGAGCGGATCTTGGACCTGCTGATGATTTGCCCTCCTTCGACATCAGTTCCGGAGTACGTCGTCCAGCCGGGCAGCGCGGGTGTCGATCTCGTCGATGGGGAGTGGTTCGGCGAGCTCGGGGGCGATGTCGGCGACTGCCTCCTGGCAAGCCGGAGTGAAGTGAACGGTGCCGGCGGCGGTGATGTGGTCGACGCCGTCGCCGTTGCTCATTCGCTGGTTGAACGCGATCGCTTCTTCTGCTGTGACGCCGGGTGGGAGATCAAGTGCAACAGTCCGGTTGTGGATGCGCACCGGGTATCCGCCGGGCAGGCCGTGCGGGGCCGGGGCCGACCAGCGCAGTGGTGGCGCGTCGGGCAGCAGCGCGGCGAGCACTGGTAGTGCGGCTGCGGCCGTGACGTGGTTGTAGCGCTGCCCGGGGGCCAGCCCAGGGGCCTGGTAGGCGAGGTCGTCGTCGCGGTTCCCTTGCTCGTCGACGTAGATCCGGCAGCGGTGGTCGGGATCCGTGGGAGGGTCGGCTTGCATCACGCCGTACACGTGCGCATGGTGGCCGATCACTCGGATCAGCGGCGCCTTCGCGGCGTCCGGATGGGTTGCCCGCCATGCGGCACGTGCGCGCAGTTGGATCACGCTCGCGTTACCCAGTCCGATCGTGGGCGCGAGGCCGAGCGCGGCCAGGACCGGGCCTGTCACGTCGGGCAGGGACAGGTTGGCGATCGGCCCCGAGAAGCCGGCCTCCCTCGCGGCACGCATGAGCGCGTGCGGCACCGCGAGTTGGTAGGGCAGACGCAGCGCGATACCGGCCGCCGCCACCGCCCGCGCAGCCGGGTCGTCCCTGCCCACCAGCTCCCACGGACTGCGCCGGGAGGCGCACTGCACCACCAGGTCGGGTCGGGACGTGGCCAGCAGCGACGCGACGTCCTCGACCCGGAGGGCATCGAGCCGGACCGGCTCCACCAGGCAGTCGTGGCTGCTGAGCACGGTGGTCGCCGCGGCTGCCACCGCTGGCACGGATCGGCCGGCCAGCAGCAGCCGGCCCACTGCCGGGTTGCCGGCGAGTCCGGCTGCGAGCCGCTCACCCAGGTCACCAACTCCGATCACCAACACCGTGCTCACCTGTCAGCCCCCCGTCGGACACGCGTGCCGACCCTGTCATGACGCGGGGAACGTGCGCCCGATCCGCCGGTGCGCACCGCGCCCGTGCACGCCACCACCACGAGCGCGATCGCCAGCATCTGAGCCGGTGAGAGCTGCTGGTCGAGCACGGTGAACCCGGCGAGCGCGGCGAGAGCCGGCGACAGGCTCAGCAGCACCCCGAACGCGCCGGCGCTCAGTCTGCGCAGCGCGAGCAGTTCGAGCGTGTACGGCACGGCCGAGCACAGCAGCGCCACCGCCAGGCCGGCGCCGAGGGCTTCCGGCCGCAGCAGTGCGCCACCGGCGTCCGCGATGCCGATCGGGAGGCTGACCACCGCGGCCACGGCCATGGCCAGTGCGAGTCCGTCCGCTCCCGGGAACCGGGTGCCGGCCTGCTTCGAGGCCAGGATGTAGACGGCCCACATCGCGCCCGCACCCAGCGCGAACGCCACACCGGAGCCGGTGAGCTGCGTCAACCCGCCGCGGCCGAGGAGCGCCACCCCGGCCAGCGCAAGGGCCGCCCACAGCGCGCTCACCGGCCTGCGGCCGGCCACGACCGACAGCCCCAACGGCCCGAGCACCTCCAACGTCACTGCCGCGCCCAGCGGGATCCGCGCGACCGCCTGGTAGAACAGCCCGTTCATCGCGGCGAGCGCCAGGCCGAACCCGCAGATCACCGCCCAGTCCCCACGGCTGTAGCCGCGCAACACCGGACGGCACACCGCGAGCAGCACCAACGCCGACATCAGCTGCCTCAGTGCCACCATGCCCGCCGCGCCGACCATCGGGAACAACAGCGCCGCGACGGCCGATCCGAGCTGCTGCGCCGACATACCAGCCAGCACCAGCGTCACCGGCATCAGCCGGCTCGATTCCTCCTGGCCGCCGAGCGGCACCGTGCGGATATCAGTCACACAGCGAAGCTATGAGCCGCGATCCTCACCCGGAAATGCTTCTTCACCACCGGTTATGCTTCCCAGGTATGACCGTCGAACTGCGGCATCTGCGGTGCTTCCTCGCCATCGCGGACGAGGGCACCGTCACCGGCGCGGCGCACAGCCTGCACCTCAGCCAACCGGTCGTGTCCCGGACCCTGCGCCAGTTGGAGGATCACATGGGGGTGCGGCTGGTCGACCGGTCCACCCATCACCTACGGCTCACCCCGGCCGGGCTCGCGCTGCGCGAACGCGCGGCGGCTGCGCTCGCGGCCGTGGAACACGCCCTGGCACCGGACAGGGCCTGGCCGCTGCGGGTGGGCTACGCATGGGCGGCGTTCGGCGAACACACGACGCCGCTGCTGCGCGCCTGGCGGCGGGCGCACCCGGAGACCCCGCTGCGGCTGCTGCGCGTGGACGACCGCACCGCAGGCCTCGCCCTCGGCCGGGCGGACGTCGCCGTGATGCGCGGCACCGCCGTCCCCCGCGGCATGCACACCGTGCTGCTGTGGCACGAGCCGCGAGTGGTCGCACTGGCCCAGGACCATCCACTGGCCGAGCGGACCGAACTCGCACTGGCCGAACTCGCCGACGAGACGATCGCGCTGAACACCGTCGCCGGATCCACCACCGTGCGGCTCTGGCCCGCCGCGCGACGTCCGACCCACACACTCGCAGTCGCCAATCCCGACGAATGGGCGGTCGCGATCGCCTCCGGCGCTGCCGTCGGCGTCACATCCGCCGCCACCATCAGCATGCATCCGAATCCCGGCCTGGTGTACGTGCCACTGACCGACGCACCCCCTCTACCGGTACGACTGGCCTGGCCCGACCCGGCGACACACCCGGCCGCCACCGAGTTCGCCGCACTGGCACAGTCGTTCGGCTAGGGCCGGTCACCCGGACCCACCGTCCACCTCGGACAGCTCGTTAGAGTGAAGATCATCGCGCGGCGCCGATTCGCACCCCGTTCGCTGCGCAAGCGCGCTACCCAGAGGATGCAACCATGATCGGCAAGGCTGCGGCCGCCGCTGCGCTCGTGCTCGCCGGAATCGTCGGCAGTACCGCGCCGGCGCAGGCCGCGGCCGTGAGCGCCGGCGGCGCCACCGCCCAGCTCGTCGCGAAGCTGTACACCGAGGCGCTGGGACGGCTGCCCGACGCCGGCGGGTGGGCCGCCCACACCGCGGCGTTCGCGCAGTCGGGTTGTTCGTCGGGATCGGTTGCCGGGGCCGTCCGCGCGTTCTACCTGTCGCCCGAGTTCCTGGGGCTGCCGTACTCAAGCCAGGCTCGGGTGCTGGCCCTCTACCGCGGCGCGTTGAACCGCGAGCCGGACGACGGCGGCCTGGACGCGCACTCCGGTCGCCTCGACAGCGGCGCGGCCACGTGGCCGCAGATCGTCGATGCTTTCGTCGGGAGCTCCGAGTTCGCTGAGCTCACCTCGAGCATCTGCGGCCCGGGGACGGGCTACCAGTTCGGCACCCGGCCGGCGGCCACGCCCCGGCCGAAGGGGAGCGGCTTCCAGGGCGGGACCGGCGCGGAGCTGCAGGCCGTGCTCGATTCCGCTCCACCTGGGGCGACCGTGGTGCTGGCACAGATGGCGGTGGTCCGGTTGGACGAGACCCTGGTCGTTCCCGCGGGCAAGACCCTCGCCACCGAGGGCCTACCGGCGGCCCGGGAGTACGCCGACCAGGGTCGTCTGGTCCGGGCGGGTTCGTTCGGTGCGCCGATGGTGCGACTCGAGGGCGGGGCGCGGCTGCGCAACGTGTGGGTGGACGGGCAGCGGGGCAGCGCGGAGAACTACCACCTCGAGGCGATCAACGTCCAGGTCATGGGGGGCGACGGCGGCGCGGTGACCGGTTCGAAGCTCTCGAACAGCCGGGGTTGGTCCACGTTGCAGGCGTTCGGCAGTTTCGAGGGGCTCCCGTGCCGCTCGCTCACCATCGCCGACAACGTCGTCACCGCCTACTCCTCCGAGAACGTTCGTCGGCCGGGTGAGCAGGGCCGCTGGACCGACGGGTTGTCGGTCAGCTGCGAAGGCGCGACCGTGCGCGGCAACGGGGTGGTCGACGCCACGGACGTCGGCATCGTCATCTTCCGGGCCAGCCCTGCGGTGCAGCGGTCGGTGGTGCGCGACAACGTCGTCCTGAGCGCCGGAAACTCCGCCTTCGGGGCGATCGGCGTCGACGGGCTCTACGACCGCGCCACCGTCCACGACTTCAGCGGGACGTCCATCACCCACAACGCGTTCTGGAGCGGACCCGACACGCACTTCGAGATCGGTATCGCGGTGGGCACCCGACCGTGGTTCGGAGACCGCGGCGACACCGGCACGGGTGCCTCGGTCACCGACAACACCACCTCGGGGCAGACCGCCGTCGTCGGCACCGGCATCGCCGTCAGCGGCATGAACCGGGCGCGGGTGCAGGGCAATGATCTGCGGTTGGCCGTTCGTGCGGTCAGCGCATGCCCGCACCTGAACTTCGGTGTCGACGCCGACGGTCACGCCGAGGGCGGGGACTTCCAGCCCGGAGCCACGCCCGCGCACTTCACCAGCGCCGGCGGAGGCGGCTGCATCAGCGGCTGACCCGGCTCGAGAACCCGGTCGGCCCGGCCTCGTAGGGCACCGGGACCAGCGATGGACGCAGGTTGTGGCGGGCTCGACGGCGACGACGCCGAAGCCGAGTGCCCAACCCCGTCACCGCCGCCTCCGGGATGCGGCTGGAATGCTCGGCACCGCAACGTCATGGACCGGAGGTGGAGGCATGACGGCAACCGAACAGGTCGAACGCGCCGTGGCCGGGCGCGCTCGCTCCGCCACTCCCGGGCACCTGACGACGGCGATCGGTGTTCTGGCGATGATCGTCGCCGGCGTCGTCGCAGGGAGCTACGTCCCGTTCTGGTTCGACCCCGACGAGGGGTGCAGGTCGATGGGTCGATGCCCCGGCCCCGCCATGGACGCCGCCGTGAGCGTGCTGTGGGTGGTCGAGGGGGCCGGGTTCGCCGTGGTGCTCGCGGGCCTCGCCGTGGTCGCCCACCGGCTGCGGGCCACCCCGCTGGCATCGCCCTCCCCACTCCTGCCCGCGTGGGCGGTCGTGGCCGTCGGAGCGCTGGCCGCGACCGTCGTGAACGCAGCGCTGGGGTGGTTCGTGGTCATCGCCGTGTTCGTGTCCGGGCAGGCCGCGGTGGCGGCGGTATGCCTGCTCTGGCTCGTGCAGGCGATGGCGGTGGCAGCATGCGAACGACGGGCTCGTCCCATCGGGAGCACGGGCCGCTCGGCGCTCACGCCCTGGTTGACCGGGTTGATCGTCAGCGCGGTCGCCGTCGGGGCGGTGGTGTGGTGGACGACGGGCCGGCCCGGGGATCTGAACGCGGTCCCCGCCGTCGCCGGGGTTGCGGTCGCGCTCGGACTGCTGGTGCGGCGCTCGGCAGCAGCGGGCGCCGTGCGGGCGTCAGCGGCGCTCACGCTGCTCGTGGCGTTCGGGGCGGTGCTCGCCGGGACGGGTGGAACGCATCTGGCCGGCACGGGGCCCGGTCCCTCCAACCCGCAGGCCTCGCTGCTACCGCCGCCGGTACCGGTACCCCAGCGCCGGGAACCGGTCGTTGCGGCGCCCGTTGCGACCACTGCGGCGGGAACGGTCGACGCCGCCGTCGCCTGCGCCGGTGTCGACCTCGACTGGCGCGCCACCGAGCCGGACGCGGCGATGGGTGCCCGCGCAGTAGCGATCGTCGCGACCAGCCACGCCCGCCGACCCTGCTACCTGGCCGGCGCTGTCACGATCACCATCAGCCAGGGCGGCCACGATCTGCGCCTGACCACCGAGCCGGACACGGACGCCACGTCCACACCGAACCGCCGTGTCGGACTCGCCCCCGCCGGCTCAGCCTCGTTCCACCTGCTCTGGAACGGCTACGGCGCTGCGGCAGATCACCACACGCCGCAGGAGCTACGAGTCACGTTGGCCGGCGAATCCCGGTCGAGCACGGTGCCGCTCGGTGCACCGACACCGTTCGACCTGATCGACGGCGGCACGGTGCGCGTGGGCCCGTGGGAGCCGGGCCCACCATGAACGTCCTCACGGACCCGACTCTGAGACGTCGCCTCGCAGGCCGTCGGCGGCCGCCGGGAGCACGGTGGGCTGGTAGGCGATGAGCTGCCAGCGGTCGGCGGGGCGAACCCAGACCGCGAGCGCGCGGTTGCGCAGCGTCTTGCGGGTGCCGCCTGCCGTGATGTCCGCGTGCATCTCCCCGACGACCAGGGCGGTGTCCCCGGAAACGACGATCTTGTCGATCGGGTGGCTGATGCGGTGATAGACGTAGAAGCCGCTCTCGACCCTCTCCCGGTACGAGTCGAGCGAGTCGACCGCGCCGTTGGAGTGGGTGTACGTGAGGTCGGGATGCGCCATGGCGGCGAAGGTCTCGAAGTCGCCGCGGACCATGGCCGCGTACCGGTCGTCCTCGAGGCTGCGAATCGCCGTCTCGATCTCGGTGTCGGTCGAGCGACGACTCATCGGGCTCCTCCTTCGTGGTCACGTCCAGGCGCGCGGTCCGCGGTGCCGCCGGGCACCGCGGCTCATCCGCTCGCCCCCGCACATGCTCGGTCACACGGCGACGCATGGATACCCGACCACACAGGCCGCCGCACCGGGATTCCCGCCCGAAGTGGGGCAGATCCCATGTCACGGCGCGTGGAAGGGTCTGCAGCGGGGCTGATCACCGGTCGTCGTGGGTCAGGGGTGATGCCGGGCGAAGGGGCCACGCATGTCCTCGGTCGCCGCCCAGAGGCGTCGAGCCGCGTCCCTGTCGTAGGAGGCGCGTGAGGACGACACGGGTGCGAACCGGTCGTAGTACGACCCGTTGCGGACCTGGGCGGCGGTGGCGAGCTCGACGACGGGTTCGGCTCCGCGGGCCGCGGACAGCGCGAACGCGTGGACCGCGATCACGAGCGGCCGGGGGAAGTCGCGCCCGAGGCTCGTGCGGACGACCCCCGGATGGAGGGCGACCACCGTGAGCTCCGGGTGCCGCCGGGCCAGCTCGTAGGTGAACAACAGGTTGGCCAGCTTCGAGCGGCTGTAGGCCATGAACGGGTCGTAGTCACGCTCGTGCTGCAGGTCGTCGAACTGCAGCTCGACCGGGCCGGTCCCGCGCATCGGGGCCGCGTGCCCGGCCGAGTTGACGTTCACGACCCGGCCGTCGCCCGCCTGCAGCAGCGGCAGCAGTGACCCCGTGAGCGAGAACGGCGCGAGGTGGTGCACGGCGAAGTTCAGCTCGGCGCCGTCCGCGGTCACCTGCCGCCGGTTCGGCATCACCCCGGCGTTGTTGACCAGCGTGTCGAGGTGGTCGGTGTGGTTGCGGACGTGCCCCGCCACCCTGGCCACCCCGTCAGCGGTGGAGACGTCGCCTGTGATCACCGTGATGCCGGGCAGGTCGCGGCGCAGCCCGGCGGCCTTCTGCGGGTCCCGGCCCACGGCGATCACCCGGTGGCCGGCCGCGGCGAGCCGGTGCGCGGCCTCGCGGCCGAGTCCCGCCGTTGCGCCGATGACGGCGACCGTCCGCGTCACGACGTCACCTCGGCAGGGGGCCGGATCCCCGCGAGCCCGAACGTGCGGGCGATCATGCTCTCGCGCATGCTCGCAGGCAGCCGGGAGAGCATCGAGAGCATCCGCGCCCGCCCGATGACGTAGCGGCGCTTGGGGTTGCGGGCCTCGACGGCCTCGACGATCGCCTTCGCGACCGGTTCGACCGGGGCCGGTCTCTGGGCGGCCATCGCCTTCGCCAGCGCCTCGAGGTGAGGGGCGTAGAGCGCGACGCGCGCCGGGTCGGTGTCGGCGAGCGCCCGCCGGGCGTCGGCGTCGGCCTTGGCGAAGATGGGCGTGTCGGTGCTGTCCGGTTCGATGAGCACCACGGGGATGTCCCACGCGGCGAGCTCGGCGCGCAGGGCCTCGGAGAGGGCGGCCAGCGCGGCCTTGCTCGCGGAGATGGGCCCCATGAACGGCAAGGGCGTGTTGGCCGTCGGCGCACTCACGTTGATCACGCGTCCCGTGGAGCGGCGCAGCAGCGGCAGGAACGCCTGCGTGACGTATGCCGGCCCCAACGTGTTGACCTCGAACTGGCGGCGCAGGTCGGCCGGCGGCACGAGCTCCTGCGGGCCCTGGATGATGAGCCCGGCGTTGTTGATCACTGCGCGGAGGACCCGGTCGCCGAGCGCGCCGGCGACCCGCTCAGCGGCACCGCGGACGGCATCCGGGTCGGTCACGTCGAACGGCAGCACGTCGACGTCCGGCAGCCCGTCGAGGCCCGGTGCGCTCCTGCGGACACCGGCGAACACGTGGTAGCCGCGCTCGGTGAGCCGGCGGACGGTGGCGGTACCGATGCCGCCGGCCGCCCCGGTGATCAGGACTGCGGAGTCGGTGTGGGACATGGCTTCCTCTCTGACCTGACAGTTCGTTCGTTGCGCCGCCGCAGCGCAGCGGGTGTCCACCAGTTGGCCTGGCCGCCCGGCCCACCTGCTAGCGTCAAACACGAGTCGACTCTCGTGTTCGCGGTCAGAATACGAGTACTCGCTCGTATTGTCGAACGAGGGGCGGACCATGACGAACGTCGCGGACACACCGGCCGCTCGACCGCGACGGCAGGCTCGCGGCGAGCGCCGCATCGGCCAGATCCTCGAAGCAGCCGCCGAGGTCTTCGCCGAGCGCGGCTACGAGGCGGCGACGACGAACGCCATCGCGGCCACAGCCGGGATCTCCCCCGGCTCGCTCTACCAGTTCTTCGACAACAAGGACGCCATCGCCCGCGCACTCGCCGAGCGCTACGCGGACGAGCTGGCAGCCGCCCATGACGACGCCTTTCGGGGGAAGCCGGCCGATCTCTCGACCGCAGGCCTCGTCGAGCGCGTGCTCACCCCGCTCGTCCAGTTCAACCGTCGGCATCGCGCGTTCAAGACGCTCTTCGCCCGAACCGACATGCCGCCCACCCTCACCGAGGCGACCGCACCGCTGCAGGCCGCCCTGTCCGACCGGGTCGTGGCCGAACTGGCGCGGCGCACCCCCGGCGCGACGCCCCACCAGTTGCGTCGCGCCGCCACCGTCGCGATCCAGGTGACCAAGGCACTCATGCCGCTCATCGCCTCGGCGGAGCCCGACGAGAGCGCCTGGTACCTGAGCCACCTGCAGAGGCTGCTCGTGGCGCACCTCGACCTCGCCCTGCCGCGCGAGCGCGGTCGATGACCGGAGTTCGTCCCCGAGGGGCCGGGCTGACGGAACAGCCGTCCTCGTCGACGACATGCGCCCGGCCCGCGCTCGACCACCCCTGCAAGGTCATGCGCCAACGCGGCGGCGCCGTCGGCCAGACTGGCGCGATGGACATCGCGGCGCTTCGCCTCGGCAACCAGCGAGTGGGGCGCTTCGACTCGGTCGAGGACGTCGTCCGCGCGCTGGGTGCAGTGCAGGCACAGGACTACGGGCAGTCGCTGTGGGCGTTGGGCCTGCGTACGGCGACCGGCCGGGTCACCGAGGTCGAGGACGCGCTGCGGTCGGGCCGGCTGGTCCGCACCTGGCTGATGCGGGGCACGATCCACTACGTCCTGGCCGAGGACGTCGGGTGGATGCTGAGCCTGTTCGGCAAGCGGTTCCTGGCCAAGCTCACGCCCAAGGCCTGGCAGTACCACAACATGACGCCCGAGCTGATGTCGTTGGCGCGCACGACGTTCGTGGACGCGCTGAGCGGCGGCGGGTGCCTCACCCGGCGCGAGATGATCGACCTGATGGCCGGCGTCGGCATCCCCGACGACCGGCAGCAGAGCTACTTCACGCTGAATCACCTCGCCCAGGAAGGCCTGGTCGTACCGGGCCCGCCGCGGGGCAAGGACCAGACGTTCGTGCTGCTGGAGGAGTGGGCGCCGAACCAGCGGTCGCTCTCGGGCGAAGAGGCGCTCGCCGTGCTGGCGGAGCGGTTCTTCACCAGCCACGGGCCGGCGACCCTGGCGGACTTCGCGAACTGGTGCGGCATCGGGGTGCGCGAGGCGGGCCTCGGGCTGGAGCCGATCAAGGACCAGCTGGTGCGCGAGACGTTCGACGGCAAGGAGTACTGGCTGCCCCCGAGCCTCGAACCGGCTTCGGGGGCGTTGCTCCTGCCTGCCTACGACGAGCTGGTGATCGGCTTCAAGGATCGCGGCGCGTACTTCGGGCGGTACGACGAGATCCCGATCTCCACGTACAACGGCATGTTCTACGCGACGATCGTCGAGGACGGACAGATCGCCGGGCTGTGGCGGCGGTCCATCAAGAGGACCTCCGTGGAGGTGGAGCTGCGGCCCCTACCGGGCTTCGACGTCGACGAGCTCGCCGAGCACACCGCACGGTTCAGCGACTTCATGGGACTGCCGGTGCGGACCGTCGTCAAGGACGCGCCGGAACGGGGTACGTCGAAGGTCAGTTGGCGCTCGCGCCGATGAGTGGCGTGACCGCGGGGTCACCGGATCTCCCCGCGCATGGTGTCGGCCGAGCTGTAGCTCAGCGCCACGATTCCGCTGTCGAACCTGCGGACGTCGCGAAGGGTGAGCCCGACCCGGTCGGGCGCGTCGTCGAACAGGCGGCTGCCGGACCCGACCAGCAGTGGATGCACGTAGAGCTGGAGCACGTCGACGAGCTCGGCGCGCAGCAACGTGCGGAGCAGGCCGGCGCTGCCGTTGACGGTGATGTCCTTACCGTCCTCCCGCTTGAGCCCCGCGACGGCCTGCACGACGTCGCCCTGCAGCACCGTGGTGTTCCGCCAGCTCGGTGCCGCCAGGGTGGTAGAGGCGAGGTACTTGCGGGTGGTGTTCATCCAATCCGCGTTCTGCACATCGCTGCCGCGCTGGGGCCAGGAGGCGGCGAAGACCTCGTAGGTGCGGCGCCCGAGCAGGAGGGCATCGGAGGTCCCGTAGCCGGCGGTCTGGGCGGCGAACATCTCCGCGTCGGGGATCACCCAAGTCTCGGGCGCCTCGACGACCCCGTCGAGGGTCATGTAGATCCAGGCCTTGAGCGTGCGCATGCCAGTTCTCCTGTTCGGTGATCCGCTGGTGGAAGCCGGTCCGAGCCCGCGAAGACACCGCCTGCGCCGGGGTGACGGCAGGCGGTGCGGCAGCGCGACGCGGACGACGGCGCCGAGGACCCGGATCCATGCCGACCATCGTCACGGCCGATACCGCCGCGATCATCCGCCGTCTGTCGGGCGTCAAGGAGCTACCACGCACCGATCGGCGCGTGCCGCGTCGACCGACTCGGGTAGCGGTAGGAGCTACCGCCCTCAGGTGTGAGGCGTCGGGAGCGGGCGGGCGTTCAACGCCAGCGGCGGTTGGGGCTCGTCCGGTGCCGGAGGGCGGGCGTCGGACGCGTCGGCGGACTCCGCCGTTCCGGCGAGGCCATTGCGCACCGCGTCGAGGAGCGCCATGCCCTGACCCGCGAGGGAGGCGACGACGCCCGAGAGGCCGTCGGCGCCGTCGAGCACGGTGAGGTTGGCACCCCGCAGACCCTCCGCCGCAGCGCGGAGCATCTCGGGCAGCTGCTTGATCACCATCTGGTCGAGTGCGATCCGGTCCTGAGCCGCGGCAGCCTCTGCGGAGAGCTTGGTCGCGTCGGCCTGAGCGCGAGCGATCGTCCGCATCGCCTCGGCCTCGGCCTCGGCCGGCTTGACGACCTCGGCGATCAGCTGCGCCTCGCGCAGCGCGGCGTTGCGCTGGGCCACCAGGGCCTGCTCGGCGAGGACGGCCTGCTGGGCCTGGGCAGCGGCGAGCGGGCCTGCCTGGGCGGCCCGCTGCTCGGCCTGGTCGATCTCGGCCTGGTACTGCGCCTTCGCGATCGCGGTCTGCCGCATGTACTCGGCCTGGTTGCGCGCGCTCTCCTGCTGGGCCATGGCGCTGGCCTGGTCCGCAGCGGCCTGCGCGATCTTCGCGGCCTGGTTGACGGCGGCCTGGTGCGGTGCCGCGAGCGCTGCGATGTAGCCGACGCCCTTGTCATCGATGCTGCTGATCTGCAACGAGTCGACGGCCAGGCCGATCTTGCCCATCTCGCCCTTGCTGGCATCGACGATGGCGTCCGCGAGCGTCTGCTGCTCGCGGATGATCGCCTCCACCGTCATGCTCCCGATGATGCTGCGCAGGTGGCCGCTGAAGATCCGGCCCACCAGCGTCGGCATCTGGGACTGGTCGCCCTGGAACCGGCGCGCGGCGGCGGCGATCGACTCGTGGTCGTCGCCGACCTTGAAGGCGATCACCGCCTCCACGCCGAGGGTGAGTCCCTGCTGCGTGAAGCAGTCCTCGACGACCTCGGCCTCCTGCATCGCGAGCGTCAGGCGCGAGCACCGCGACACGATCGGCATCACGAACACGCCGTGCCCCGTCACGATCTTGAACTGGAGCGCGTCCTCGCCGCGCTGCTTGCGACCACTGATCAACAGGGCCTCGTTGGGCGCTGGAACCTTGTATCCGAACACCGCTTACATCGCCTCCGTCGGGCTTGCCACACGTTCGGCGTCCGCGCCTGGTTCCCCCCAGGGTTCGACGTCGATCTGACGAGCACCGCGGGCGTTGACGACGATGACGGGCGTGCCGGTCGGTACCGGGCGGTTGCAGTAGGCGATGTAGTAGTGCGGGATGCCCGCGACGACCACCCGGACCTCGCCCGGCAGCTCGCCCCCTCGCACCCGCATCGTCACCGACCCGGTCTTCCCGACCAGTTCCTGACGCGTCACCACGCTCCCCGTTCGGTGCTGCGCGACCTCGGTCTCGGGAGAGCCGGAGTCTGCGTCGAGCATGGCACTGGCGGGCCGGCGTCGCTACGGGCGTCCTCGTCCCCCTGGTTGCCAACCGGGCGCTCCGTCCTCCATAGTTAGCAACATTGCTAAACGTTGTTCGCATCGGACGGGAAACAGCCCATGATCACTGGCACGCACGCCATCATCTACAACAAGGACGCACAGGCCCTGCGCAGCTTCTTCCGGGACGTGCTGGAGTTCGACTCGGTCGACAGCGGCGACGGATGGCTGATCTTCGCGCTGCCGCCGGCCGAGCTCGGGATCCACCCGACGGAGACGACGGGCATGCACGAGCTGTACCTCCAGTGCGACGACATCGACGCGACCGTCAAGGAACTGGAAGCCAAGGGCGTCGAATTCGTGCGCCCGATCGAGGACGCCGGGTGGGGGCTCCTCACGGCGATGCGGACACCCGGCGGGGGCGAGCTCGGCCTCTACGAACCCCGGCACCCCTCCCCGAACCCGGCGAGGGCCTGACAGTTGTAGATGGCTCGCAGTCGGATCGTCCGGAACCTGAGCGAGCTCGACGTCGTGTTCGAAGCCCTCGCCCACCCGGCTCGCAGGGACATCGTCGTGGTGCTGCACAAGCGCGGAGAGCTCACCGCAGGCGATCTCGCCGCCCGGTTCGAACAGAGCTGGCCCACCACGACCCGCCACCTCGCGATCCTCGTCGAGTCCGGACTGATCACCGTCCGCAGGTCGGGACGCGAGCGCTGGTTCAGCGTGCGCCGTGACCACCTGGTCGGCGGGCTCGGCCTGTGGCTGCACCAGGTGGACATCGGTGTCGTCGACCATCGCCGCCGCCGAAGCACCGAAGATCAGCACGGTCGGGGCGGGGAGGAGCCATGAGCGGCGGCGGGGGTACCAGCTCGTTCCGCTCCGACCGGCGGGTTCCCGCCGTCGCCCGCCGAACCAGCCGGTCGCCGCCACGACCCTCGACTCCGGCGACCCGGTCGGCGTGAAGGCCCACCGGACGGTTCACCGGCGTCCCACCCGGTCCGGTCCGGCCGCCCTGTTCGCCGCCGGTCCGGACTGCTGAGCCGACGCGGATCAGCTCGGCTCGAACAGCCTCACGCGCCGGTCGCCAGCGGCGCCACCCGAACATCGGCGAACCTGCTGCGTGGCACGTCCAGCCCCAGGTGCTCGCGCAGCGTGGTGCCGGTGTACTCCTCGCGGAACAGGCCGCGTTCGCGCAGCAGCGGCACCACGCGGTCGACGAACTGCTCGAGCCCGCCCGGGTAGAACGGCGGCATCACGTTGAACCCGTCGGCCGCGCCGCCGCGGAACCACTCCTCGATGGTGTCGGCCACCTGCTCGGCGGTGCCGGCGAAGACCCGGTGCCCGCGCGCGCCGGCGAGGCGGTGCAGCAGCCGGCGCACGGTCGGCCGCTCCCGCTCGACGATCCCGGCGACGACCTGCAGCCGGCTGCGCCCGTTGTCGGTGACGTCGCCGGCATCGCGGAACAGGTCCGCCGGGACGGGCCCGTCCAGCGCGCTCTCCCCCAGCCGCACGCCGGTGAGCTGCTCGAGCTGGCGCAGCCCGTACTCCGGGATGGTGAGCTCGTTGAACTCCCGCTCCAGTGCGAGTGCTGCCTCCTCGGTGTCGCCGATGAACGGGCTGATGCCGGGCAGGATCACCACGCCGTCCGGGCTGCGGCCGAACCGGACGGCAGCGGCCTTGATGTCGGCGTAGAACGCCTGGGCGTCGGCGAGCCGCTGGTGCGCGGTGAAGATCGCCTCGGCGAACCGCGCGGCGAACGCGCGTCCTTCGTTCGACGCGCCGGCCTGCACCAGCACCGGGCGACCCTGCGGCGAGCGCGGCACGGTCAGCGCGCCGCGCACGCGGAACCGCTGCCCCACGTGCTCGGCCGGGTGGATCCGGTCGGGATCGGCGTAGCGGCCGGCGGCGCGGTCGAGCAGGATCGCGTCGGGCTCCCAGCCGTCCCACAGCTTGGTCACGACGTCCAGGAACTCCGTCGCCCGCCCGTAGCGCTCCACCGGATCCGGGTGCGCGTCCAGCCCGAAGTTGGCGGCGGCGATGTCCGCCGCCGTCGTGACGATGTTCCAGCCCGCCCGGCCCTTGCTCAGCTGGTCGACCGAGGCGAACAGCCGGGCCAGGTTGTACGGCTCGTAGTAGGTGGTCGACGCCGTGGCGATCAGCCCGATGCGGCTCGTCGCCGCCGCGATCGAGGCCAGCAGCGTGATCGGTTCCAGGCCGCCCACGGCGTTGTGCGCCACGGCCGGGCTCAGCGACGGGCTGTCGGCGAAGAACACCGCGTCGAACGCCGCCGCCTCGGCGGTGCGCGCGATCTGGTGGAAGTAGTCGGCGTCGTGGATGCGCTCCGGCTGGGTCGACGGGTGCCGCCAGGCCGCCTCGTGGTGCCCCGCCGGCATGATGAACGCGTTGAGGTGCAGCTGCCTGGTCATCCGTGCCTCCACCGCGAGAGCCGCCGCTCGATCCGCACGAGCCCGTAGTTGAACGCCACCCCGATCGCCGAGACGGTGACGATGCCGGCGTACATCTCGGGGATCTGGAAGTTGAACTGGGTGTTGTTGATCAGGTAGCCGAGGCCCGACTTGGCCCCGACCATGTCGGCGGCGATCAGCATCAGGATCGACACCGCGCCGGCCAGGCGGATGCCGGTGAAGATCGTCGGCAGCGCGGCGGGCAGGATCACCTTCTGGAACAGCCGGACGCTGGGCAGCCCCACCGACCGCGCCGACTTGATCAGCAGCGGGTCCACCCCGCGCACCCCGCTGATCGTGTTGAGCAGGATCGGCCAGAGGCACGCGAACACGATCAACGCGATCTTCGAGGTCTCGCCGATGCCGAGGATCAGGGTGAACACCGGCAGCAGCGCGAGCGCCGCGGTGTTGCGGAACACCTCCAGCAGCGGGTCGAGCACGTCGGCCACCGGCCGGTACCAGGCGATCAGCAGGCCGAGCGGCACCGCCACCGCGATCGCGATGACGAACCCGGCCAGCGAGCGCTGCAGGCTCACCACGATGTGCTCGCCGAGCTGGCCGCTCGCCGCCAGCGCGAACCAGCTGGCCAGCACCCTCGAGAACGGCGGCAGCCACGTCCGGTCGACGATGCCGACCAGCGGCACCACCTCCCACACGGCGAGGAACGCCACGATGGCGATGCTGCGCTGGACCACCGTGCCCAGCAGGGCCGCGGGACGGCGGCCCGGCCTCCGGGCGGGAACGGGCACGGGTGCCGGCCGCGGCTCGGTGCGGGTCACGGTCCGGTCGGTCGCGACGGCCGTCATCGGACGCCCACCTCCTCCAGCTCGCCGGCCCGGCGGACCTCGGTGTGCAGCAGGTCCCAGATCTGCCGGCGGTACCGCGTGAACTCCGGCTCCGAGCGCAGGTCGGAGTCCGGCTCGTCCGGGCGGTCCAGGTCGATGCGGACGACGTCCTTGATCCGGCCCGGCCGCGAGGTCATGACCGCCACGCGCTGGCCCAGGTACACGGCCTCGTCGATGCCGTGGGTGATGAACACGATCGTGGTGCCGGTGCGGCGCCAGATCCGCAGCAGCTCGTCCTGCAGCGACTCGCGCGTCTGCGCGTCCAGGGCGGCGAACGGCTCGTCCATCAGCAGCACCTCGGGCTCGTAGGCGAGGCTGCGGGCGATCGCCACGCGCTGCTTCATCCCGCCGGAGAGCTCGTGCGGGTAGCGGTGCTCGAACCCGGTCAGCCCGACCAGGTCGAGCGCCTCCCGCGCGATGCGGCCCCGCTCCCGGCGGCCCAGGCCCTTGGCCTCCAGCGTGAACTCGACGTTGGCGAGCGCCGTGCGCCACGGGAACAGCGCGTACTGCTGGAAGACCACGCCGCGGTCCAGCCCCGGCCCGGTCACCGGGCGGCCGTCGAGCAGCACCTCGCCCCCGGTCGTGGTGCTGAGCCCGGCGACCAGGTCGAGCAGCGTGGACTTGCCGCATCCGCTCGGGCCGACGATCGCGAGGAACTCGCCCCGCGCCACGTCGAGGGTGATCCCGTCCAGCGCGGTGAACGGGGCTTCGCCACCGCGACCCGAAAAGGTCTTGGTCACGTCGCGGAGGCTGATCCTGGCGGTCATCGGGCTGCCACCGCCGCCGGGCCGCCGGGCCGGTACGGGTTGTACTGGTTGGTGTAGAGCTTCGGGACGTCGACGTTCGTGACGCCGGTGAAGGCCAGCCAGTCCGACCACCGGGTGAAGTCGGTGTCGGTGATCACGGTCGACGGGATGCCGGTGCTCTTCCAGTACTTGACGTTCTGCGTGCTCTCGTTGCGGCCGCGCTTCTCGATGATCGACGTGAACCGGGCGATCACCTCGTCGCGCGGCGTGGTGCGGGCCCACTCGATCGCCCGGGCGATGCCGCTCACGAGCACCTCGGTGGTGTGCGGGTTCCTCGCGATGAAGTCGTTGCGCAGGACGTACTGCCCGCCGCTGAACTGGCCGAACAGGCCCGAGTCCGTGAACAGCGGCCGCAGCCCGCCCACCTCCTCCGCATGGTCCTTCAGCACGCCGCTCAACGCGCCGACCTCGATCTGACCGCGGCGCAGCGACTCCTCGGTGTTGAGCGGTGGGAGCACGACCAGCTGGACCTGCTTGATCTCGTCGGGGGTCAGCCCGCCGACCTTCAGGTACTGGGTGACCACGGCTTCGGCCTGGCCGCCGAGCGTGTTGACGCCGATCTTCTTCCCGATCAGGTCCCGGGCGGACCGGATCGGGCTGTCGACCGGCACGTAGTAGCCGCCGAAGGTCCTGTCGTCGGAGCCGTAGTAGTTGACCACCGCCGTGACCGGTGCGCCGGACGTGATCAGCTTGGCCACGGCACCGGCGAACGCGCCGCCGATGTCGACCTGACCGGTCGCGGCGGACTGGATGTCCTGCGGGCCGGAGATGGTGTTGCCGACCCAGTTGAGCTTGACCTCGCCCAGGTAACCGAGGTCGGCGGCGAGTTCCGGGAAGGTCACCAAGTTCGCCGAGCCCTGGTAGGCGATCTCGAGCTTCTCCGGGCCCGCGCCTGCCGCACCGCCGCCGGAACCGCAGCCCGCGGCGAGGACGAGCGCGAGCGCGGCCGCGAGCACGCCGAGCAGGCGTGGTCGGGGGCGATATCGGGAGCGTGGCGGGGTGTGGGACACGGGTGGAGCCCTTCTCGGTCGGGTCGGGGTCCCGCGAGCCGCTCGGTGGCGACCGAGCGCGCGGAGGGATGCGGGGGCGCGTCAGTTCGCGGCGACGGCGGGGATGGCGGTGAACGGGCGACCCTCTATCAGCGTCGACTCGCGGCCGTCCGGACCGACCGGGACGTCGCCGACGAGCGTGACGCGGTGCAGGGTCCGCCGGACGTCGAGGTGATCGAGATCGGACGGGGCCAGGTGCGCCGTCGCCCGGTTGTCCCAGAACGCGACGCTGCCGGGCGCCCAGCGGAAGCGGACCGTGTACTCCGGACGCGCCAGCTCGGCGTAGAGGAGGTCGAGCAGCGCCCGGCTCTCCCGCGGGGAGAGGCCAACGACGTGACTGGTGAATCCGGGGTTGACGAACAGCCCGCGCTCGCCGGTGACCGGGTGCACCCGCACCACCGGGTGCTCGGCGACGAGCAGGTTCTGCTCCACGCGCTGCCGGTACCGCTCGTTGCGCAGACCGTCGTCGCCGCCGAACCGGTGCACCGCCCGCAGGGTCGACACGAACTCGCGCAGCGGCTCGGACAGTCCCTCGTAGGCGGCGACGAGGTTGGTCCACTGGGTGTCGCCGCCGAAGTCGGGCACCGTCTCGGCGCGCAGGATCGAGGCGGCCGGCGGGTTGACCGTGGCCGTGACGTCGGTGTGCCAGCCGGCGTAGTAGCTGTAGCGGCGGCGCTGCTCGGCGCGGAAGTCCTCGCCGTAGCGGGCGGCGTACCGGTCGGGGTCGATCGTGAGGATCTCCGGCGCCTCGGACGGCGCCTGGTCCTCGTGCGGGTGGGCGTGGGTGAGCTCGCCGAACTGCCGGGCGAAGGCGACCTGCGCGGCGTGGTCGAGCTGCTGGTCGCGGAAGAACAGCACCTTGTGGCGGTGCAGCGCGTCGGTCAGGGTCTGCACCGCCGCCTCGCCGAGCGGGCGGGCGAGGTCGATCTCGGTGACGTCGGCGCCGATGTGGCCCGCGACCCTCCGGACAGCGAGCTCGGTGCCGGTGACGGGCGTGTCGAGAACGGACATGAATACTCCTCGGAGACGGGGGTCGGGCATGAGGAAATACCCGGGAATCAAGCACGGCGCAGCGTGGAAGAACCCGGGGTGAAGAGCGGAAGAAATGACCGGCCGCGTCGACGCAGGCCGTCAGGGAGCTAGCGGCAACAGCAGCGACAGCAGCCCGTGAGGGCGCTGTTCCGGCCGGCGATGCTCATGAATTCCATACTGGTTCGCGTTTCGCGGGGTGTCAACTTTGCGATTTCTGTAATTAAGTCGCGCGCAGCTCGAGGGGACGGGAATAGATCTCGTCGAGCACGACGGTGCCGGCGGCGACGCCCAGGAGATCCGGCCCGAACGCGCTCGCCCGGACGACCGCTGCGGGGTCGGCGCAGACGTGCGAGCGCGCGGCCACCTCGGCGTGCAGCTCGGCGAGCAGCATCGACGCGATCTCGGGCACGAGGATCAGCCCGCCCTCGACCACGACGAGGACGTCGGGGTTGACGAGGTCGAGCAGGAGGGCGGCCGCGCGGCCCACCGTCCGTGCGCGGCGCCGGAAGAGGTCGGCAGCACGCGGGTCACCCGCGCGGGCGGCGGCCACGAGCCCGTCGAAGGACGGCGCGGCGAGCACGCCTTCCGCCGCCGCCCGCTCCCCCATGGCCCGGTCGGACACCGAGGCCTGCAGGCAGCCGGTGCGCCCGCACGGGCACTGCACCGCGCTGTCGCCCAGCGGCAGGTGCGCGATCTCGCCGGCCGCCGATCCGGGTCCGTGATGGACGGTGCCCGCGGTCGACAGCGCCGCGTCGACCATGTTGCCGACGAACAGGTGCACCAGGCTGCGCCGGGCGCGGTGGCGCAGCGGGCCGAACAGCAGCTCGGCTCTGGCCAGCGCGCGGGAGTGGTTCTCCACGCGGACCGGCCGGCCGAGCCGGTCGCCCAGCAGCCGCCCGGCCGGGACGTCGCGCCAGCCGAGCAGGTTGTGCCACACGATGTCGCCGGTGGCGGTGTCGACGCGTCCGCCGGTGGCCAGGCCGATGCCGAGGAGCTCCCGACCTTCCGCGGACTCCCGCAGCAGCCGCTCGACCGTCCCCGCGGCTCGGTGCAGGATCTCCTCCGGGCCGGCGCCGCCGTGCGGCAGGACCTCCTGCTCCAGGACCCGCCCGCGCAGGTCGGACAGCGCGACGGTCGTGTGCGGGACGGCGATGTGCACGCCGGCGGCGACGTGCCGGCGGTCGTCGAGGTCGACCGGGACGTGCGGTCGGCCCAGGCTGGCGCGCGGTGCGCGGGTGGGGAGCTCGCGGATCAGGCCGCGCGCGGCCAGGTCCTGGCACAGCCGGGTCACCGCGGCGGCGCTCAGCCCGGTGCGGCGGGCGATCGTGCTCCTTGCCACGGGTCCTGCGTCCAGGATCGTCCGCAGGATGGTGGCCGCGTTGGAGCCGCGGCGGTCGGGGCTCGCGGCCGTGTCGAGCGGCGGTGCGGCGGGGAGGAGGGTCGGCATCGTCGGGCTCCCGGGCGGTGGTGGGCGGGCACGGCGCAGACGGCACTGCGGACGGCCGGGCCCCACGTCACCTCGACGGGAGGAGCAGTCCCCGGCCGCGCGCCGCACAGATCGCGCTCGCCTGCCGACAGAAGTCGACGTGGCGACGCTGGCGGAACGTCGTGGCCTGGGACATCGCGAGCATCGTCGCAAACCGAGTGGGCCTCTGCCTGTTACCGCAGTCACATCCAGGCATGATCGTCTCGGGTACTCGGCGGATGGGCCGTGCTCGTCGGTGTCTCGTGCGACGCTCGCCACGTCGCGCACGTCCCGCCACCGAGCCGAGAGTCCGATGGAACCGACCGAACCGCCCCTGCCGCTCTTCGACGAGGAACCCGCCCGACCGCTCGCCGACGGCCTGCGACCCACGTCGTTGGACGACGTCGTCGGGCAGGACCACCTCGTGGCCGCGGACGCCCCGCTGGGCCGCATGGTCGCCCAGCAGCGCCTGAGCTCCGCCATCCTGTGGGGGCCGCCCGGCGTGGGCAAGACGACCATCGCCCGGCTCCTCGCCGCCGGCAGCAACCTCGTCTTCGAATCGGTGTCGGCCACCTTCTCCGGCGTGGCCGATCTGCGGAAGGTCTTCGCCGCCGCACGGAAGCGGCGGGACGTCGGGCAGGGCACCCTGCTGTTCGTCGACGAGATCCACCGCTTCAACCGTGCCCAGCAGGACAGCTTCCTCCCCTACGTCGAGGACGGCACGATCGTCCTGATCGGCGCCACCACGGAGAACCCGAGCTTCGAGCTCAACGGCGCCCTCCTCTCCCGCACCCAGGTCCTCGTGCTCAAACGGCTCGACGAAGCCGCGCTGTCCACGCTGCTCGACCGCGCCGAGCAGCTCACCGGCCACCCGCTGCCCCTCGACGAGGACGCCCGCCGCGCCCTGATCGCCATGGCCGACGGCGACGGCCGCTACATCCTGAACATGGCCGAACAGCTCCAGGCCCTCCCGGACACCGCGACACCCCTGGACACGGTCGCGCTTGCCCACCACGTCCAGCAGCGCGCCCCGCTCTACGACAAGACGCAGGAGAGCCACTACAACCTGATCTCCGCGCTGCACAAGTCGTTGCGCGGCTCCGACCCCGACGCGGCCCTGTACTGGCTCGCCCGCATGCTCGACGGTGGCGAGGACCCCTTGTACGTGGCCCGCCGGCTGGTTCGCTTCGCAGGCGAGGACATCGGCATGGCCGACCCGCACGCGGTTCAACAGGCGCTCGCTGCCTGGGACGTCTACGAGCGACTCGGCTCCCCGGAGGGCGAGCTGGCGATCGCGCAGGCCGTCGTGTACCTCGCCACCGCCCCGAAGTCCGTCGCCGTCTACCGCGGGTTGACCGCGGCACAGCGCGCAGCCCGCCGCACCGGCTCGCTCATGCCGCCGGCCCACATCCTCAATGCCCCGACCCGGCTGATGAAGGACCTCGGCTACGGCAAGGGCTACCAGTACGACCCCGACACCCCCGACGGGTTCTCCGGTGCCGACTACTTCCCCGACGGCATGGACCGCGAGGCGTACTACGAACCCACCCGGAACGGCTACGAGGCCCAGATCACCGAGCAGCTGCGCCTCTGGGCAGCTGCTCGCGCTCGCCGGCAAGAGGGGTGACAGGGCCGATGCGGGGCACGCCGTCACCGCCGTCGCGGTCGGGCACGTCGGCGGACAGGAGATCGTCGGCGCGGTTCTCGAGGATGGTGGCCGTCTCGATGGAGCGGGGCAGCATGGTCTTCTCGTAGGCGCGGATCGCATCGTCGACGGTGGCGGCGTTCACGAGGGCGATGGCGAGCTCGGCGGCGTCGAGCATGGCCAGGTTGACGCCGACCCCGAGCGGGGGCATGAGGTGGGCGGCGTCGCCGAGCAGGGTCACCGTCGGGTCGTGCGCCCAGGAGTGCGGAACGGGGAGCGCCAGGATCGGGCGGTCGATGTAGGGACCGTCGTTCTCGGCGATCATCCGGCGCATGCGCGGCGACCAGTGGGCGTACTCGCCGAGCAGCAGGCCGCGGATGCCCTCGGTGTCGTCGATGGTGAGTCCGCTCGCGCTGATCCAGTCCTGCGGGACCTTCCGCAGGATGTAGACGCGGATGTGGTTCCCGCTGTTGCGTTGGGCGAAGAGACCGCGCTCGCCGTCGGCGGCGGCGGCGCTGCCCGGGCCGACCAGTTCGGCGATGGCGGGGTGCCGGCGCTCGACATCGGAGAACCAGGCCTCCAGGAAGCTCACCCCCGTGTACTGCGGGACCGCGGGCGACACGGCCGGGCGCACCCGTGAGAACGCGCCGTCGGCACCGATCACCAGGTCGGTCTCGACGGTCGTGCCGTCGGTGAAGTGCAGCTGCCGTGGCCCCTCGGACGGCCCGGTGACCCGGTCGAGTGCGCGGCCCCACTGGACGGTTCCCGGTCGCAGGGAGTCGAGCAGCAGCGTGCGCAGCTGGCCCCGGTCGATCTCCGGCTTGAACATCTCGTCGGCCTGCGGGACCAGGTGGGCGGTGATCGTGCCGGCCGGGTCCAGCTGGCGCATCTCCTGCCCTTCGGGGCGGGCCAGCCGGAAGAACTCGTCGAGCAGGCCTGCTTCACGCAGGGCGATCTGGCCGTCGTCGGCGTGCAGGTCGAGGCTGCCGCCCTGGTCACGCGCTTCGGGGCCGGGGTCGCGGTCGTAGACCGTGGCCGTGATGCCGTGCTGCTGCAGGATGCGGGCGCAGGTCAGCCCGCCGGGGCCGGCACCGATGACGCTGATCCTGGCGCGGGTGGGGTCCGGGGATGTCATGACCGCAGGAAAGCAGACTGACTCTAAAAGTGCAACGAGTTCACTTTGCGATCGGATGAACCATCGGATAGGTTTCACCCATGACCGTGTCCCCTGTCGGACGCCGCGAGCGCAAGAAGGCGGCCACCCGGCAAGCGATCGCCGACGCCGCGCTCCAGCTCTTCCTGGAGCGCGGCTACGACCAGGTCAGCATCCGCGACATCGCCGACGCGGCCGACGTGTCGACCACGACGGTGTTCAAGCACTTCAGCGGCAAGGAAGCGCTGGTGTTCGACCAGGAGGCGGACCGCGAGTCGGCACTGATCGCCGCAGTGCGGCAGCGAGCCGACGGGCAGACCATCCCCGACGCTCTCCGCGAGCACATCCTGCGCAGCTGGCTGCCGATCGCGGCGCACCCGCAGGCGGCCGCGTTCACCGACCTCGTGGACTCCACGCCGGCGCTGCGCGCCTACGCCGAGCACATGTGGACCCGGCACACCGACAGCCTCGCCGCCGCCATCGCCGACGAGGTCGGCGTCGACCACGACGACCTCACCTGCGCCACCCTCGCCCGGTTCGTGCTCGAGATCCCGGCACTCGCCCGCAACCGACCGGACCGCAGAGCCGCCGTCGAGACGATCTTCGACGTCCTCACCCGCGGCTGGGCCCCACCGCGCGGCAGCGGAGCCGAGGTCCAGGAGCAGAGCCACGACCGGCACGCCGACCCGTCGTAGTCCCCGTCGATCACCACACCATCCCGGTCGCCACCCGCAGGTCGTCGGCGTAGTCCCGAGGCCTCTCCCAGGCCGCGAAGTGCCCGCCTGCAGCGTGCTCCCGCACGTCGACGACCGGCAGCACACGCTCGGCGAACGTCCTCGGCGCAGCGGGCATGTCGCGCGGGAAGACGCTCATCACCACCGGTGCCGTCACGGGGCCCGGCCGTGCCGCTCGTTCGATGTACGGGCCGAAGGAGGTACCGATGGATCCGGTCAGCCAGTAGGCCGAGACCCAGGTGAGCAGGTCGTCCCGGGGGAACACGGACTCGACGTGGCCGTCGTTGTCGCTCCAGCCGTGCAGCTTCTCGACGATCCACGCGGCCAGCCCGGCGGGAGAGTCGTTCAGTCCCGCCGCGAGCGTGTGCGGCTTGGTCGTCTGCTCCGCCAGGTAGCCGCCCTCGGCGGCTCGCCACCTCGCCAGCTCGGCGAGGTGGTCGCGCTCCGGCCGAGTGAGCTCCGCCGGGTTCGCCGTCGCCGCGTGCCATGGCGCGAGGTTCGTGAGGTGGAGGGCCTGCACGCGGTCCGGTTCGTTCGCGGCGAGGTGTTCGGCGACGTGTGCGCCGAAGTCGCCGGCCGACACGACGTACCGGTCGTATCCGAGTTCCGACATCGCGTCAGCCACCAGCACCGCCATGTCCGCGCTCGACGTGCTGGCGGTGCTCTCAGGATGGGCAAACGGGAACCCCGGCAAGGCCGGCACGACGACGTCGTGATCGTCCAGCAGGGGCAGCAACCGCTCGAAGCGCAGCACCGAGTCGGGCCAGCCGTGCAGCAGGACCACGACCGGACGGGCTGCGTCGCCCGCCGCCCGCCGGTGCACTGCCCGCAGCCGGCCGGCTCGGACCCAGGGCAGCGCGCGGATACGGGTCTCGTGCTCGCGCCAGTCGTAGGACGTCGCCCAGTGGTCCATGAGCTCGCGCAGGTACTCGAGGTCGATGCCACGACTCCAGCCCACATCGGACGACAGGTGCACCGGACGAGTGGTGGCGACGCGATGCCGCAGATCGGCGAGTTCGCCGTCCGGGACGGGCGGTGGAGCACTCATGTGTACGACCATACACATCATGTGCTTTGCCGTACACATACGCTACGGTCCCGAGGTGACGAACGACGACCGTCGTGTTCGCGACGCCGCGCGCACCCGATCCGTGATCCTCGCCGAGGCACGGCGCCAGTTCGCGACCGCCGGATACAGCGCCACGGTCCGCGGGATCGCGACGGCGGCCGGGGTGTCCCCGAACCTGATCACCCGCTACTTCGGCGGGAAGGACGGACTGTTCCTGGCCGCGACGCAGACCCGGCTCCGGCTGGAGCAGGTCCTGGCCGGACCGGTCGAGTCGCTCGGCGAACGCCTGGCGGACGGCATCGTGCGGCGCTGGACGGCGGACGTGGGCGACGACCCGCTCCTGGTGCTGCAACGAGCGTCCGGAGAACGACCGGAGGCGGCCCGAGCACTCACGGAGTTCCTCGACCGGGAGTCGATCCAGCCGCTGACCGAGCAGTTGCGCAGCTACGGCTACTCGCCGACCGAGGCCGCCCGGCGGGCCGCCGCTGTGGACGCCTTCGTCCTCGGCGTGTCGACGCGCCGCCGCGTGCTGACCGACGACATCGGGGACCACACCGAACTGCGCGACTGGCTGGCCGCCGCCATCCAGAGCCTGGTCGAGTCGTCCTGACAGGAGTCAGTCCGCGGCGAGGGCTTCCGCAGCCTCCTGGTAGTCGGCGATGGCCCCGCCATGGTCCCGCGCCCACCTCGTCAGGACCTCGATGGGCTCGACGAGGGTCATGCCGAGGTCGGTGAGGCGGTACTCGACCCGCCGCGGCGCTTCGGCACGGCGTTCGACCAGGCCGTACTGCTGGAGCCGGCGCAGCGTCTGGGTGAGGACCTTGCGGGAGATGCCGCCGATGAGGTCGACGAGCTCGCCGTGCCTGCGCGGCTGCTGGCTGAGCCCGAAGAGCACCAGCACGGCCCACTTGTCCGAGATGATCTCGACCGCCAGCCGCGTGGGGCAGTCCGCGAGGAAGGCCGGGCCGGCCGCGTTCTGCACGAGGATCGAAGGTACCAGTTGGTAACGCAGGGCTCCGTAGCGTCGTCCGCGATCAACGAACAGCGCTGGATGCGGAGGAGTCACCATGCCACGAGTCGTCGTGTTCGACGAGTTCGGCGGGCCGGAGGTCATGCACGTCGTCGAGGAGCCAGTCGTCGAACCCGCAGCCGGCGAGGTGCGGGTCAGGCTCGAGGCGTTCGCCGTCAACCCGCTGGACCAGATGATGCGGGCCGGCACCATGCCCGCTGCCCTGCCGCACGCTCGCCTCGGCGTCGAAGGGACGGGCGTCGTCGACGCGCTGGGCCCCGAGGTCACCGGGCTGGAGATCGGGGATCCAGTCATCCTCACGGCCGTTCCGGACGCGACCGTCAGGGGCAGCTACGCCGAGTACACCACGGTCCCCGCGAGCCGGCTCGTCGCCCGGCCGACGGCGCTCGGGGTCACGGAGGCGGCGGCGGTCTGGGTCGCGTTCTCCACCGCCTTCGGCGCGCTCGTCGAGAAGGCCCGGATGCGGCCCGGCGACACCGTCCTCGTCACCGCCGCGTCCGGCAGCGTCGGCCGGGCGGCGATGCAGGTCGCCAACCAGCTCGGCGCCGTGCCCATCGCCGTCACCCGAGACGCCGAGAAGAAGGACGACCTGCTCGCCGCCGGCGCCGCCGCTGTCGTCGCCACCGACCGCGACGACGTCGTCGACGCCGTTCGCCACCACACCGCCGGAGTCGGTGTCGACATCGTGCTCGACCTCGTCATGGGCCCCGGTCAGCAGGATCTCGTGAAGGCAGCCCGACCCGGCGGAACGCTGGTCGCGGCGGGCTTCCTGGACCCGCGGCCCACACCGTTCCCGATGGGCACGCCCCTCACGATCTTCGGCTACCGCAGCTTCGAGCACACCCTCGACGCCGAGGTGGTGCGACGCATGGCGGCCTTCCTGAACGCCGGCGTTCGCCTCGGCGCGGTGCGGCCCGCCGTCGACCAGGTGTTCACCCTCGACGAGGTCGTCGAGGCCCACCGTCACCTCGAGAAAGGGGTCCACGCCGGGAAGATCGTCGTCACGGTCTAGGGGACCAGATCGCCTCGGCGCGCCGGCTGGCCTCCGGAGTGAAGTAGTCGCCGGTCGCGAGGTCGTCGAGCAGGGTCGCGTGCTTCGGCGCCCAACCCAGGAGCGCCTGGGTGTGCTCGCTGGAGACGGGCACGTCGAGGGAGAAGAACCTGGCGAGGAACGGGTTCCCGAGGTGCTCGACGGCCTGGTCGAGGGTCAGCGAGGCGGTGGGGACGGCGAGGATCTCCGCGATCTGCTCGGCGATGCTCCTGATGGTGACGGCGCTCTCGCCGACACCGTGCAGGACGCTGCCGGCGGGAGCGTCCTCCAGGGCCAGCCGGAAGAGGCGGGCGGCGTCGGAGCGGTGGATCGCCGGCCAGCGATTCGCACCGTCGCCGATGTGCGCCGAGACGCCCGCTCTGCGCGCAGCCGCGACGAGGGCCGGGATGAACCCGTGGTCGGCCGGTCCGTGCACGGTCGGTGCGAGTCGCACGACGGCGGCCCGGACGCCCCGATCGGCGAAGCGCAGGCAGGCCTGCTCCCCCGCGATGCGGAACGCGGCGACCGACCCGGGATCCGGCGCGTCCAGCTCGGTGCTGAGCCGGCCGGCCCGCATCACCAACGTGCCGGACGTGCTGACGAACGGCCTGCCGGACCCGGCCAGCGCCTGCCCGAGCACCTCGATCGCGGCGCAGTCGCGGCATCGACGAGCTCGGCGACGACGGCGGGGCCGGTCTGACCGGTTCCGCCGGTGACGAAGACGTGCATGGAACATTCCCCACTTTAGTGCCAGTGACTGGCACTACGAGCGCCGTCGGCGACTCTACGCTTAGCGCCAGTCACTGGCACATCACGGTAGCCTCGGCCCGTGCCACGGAGCGGAGAAGAAGCGCGTCGTCGCCTCAAGCAGGCGGCCTTGGAGCTGTACCAGGAACGCGGGTTCGACGAGACCACGGCGGCCGAGATCGCCGCGCGGGCCGGGGTCAACGAGCGCACCTTCTTCCGGCACTTCCCGGACAAGCGCGAGGTCCTCTTCGACGGCGAAGCCGACCTCCGCGCCGCGCTGACGCGGACCGTGGTCGAAGCGCCCGAGGAGCTGGAACCGTTCGAGGTCCTGCTGCGCGCCTTCGGTGAGGCCGCGCAGAAGCTGCAGGACAACCGCCCGTTCGCCGAACCGCGGTGGAAGGTCATCGCGGCGACGCCGGCGCTGCGCGAACGGGAGCTGGCCAAGCACAAGTGGCTCATCGACGCCGTGGCAGAGGCGCTGCGACAGCGCGGTGTCGGTCACGGGTTGGCCGACCTGGCGGCCCGGACCGGCTGGGCCGCCTACCAGCACGCGGTCCAGGCCTGGATCGACGACCCCGCACGAAGCCTGGAGGCGCACCTGCAGCGAGCGTTCGACGATCTGCGCGCCCTCTCCGCGGCCGTCCGCCCGGGACCGTCGAACGCCGCGAGCGGATCAGGGTGAGCGGGGGTCGAACCGCGACGTCGCGGCGAGCTGCTCGTACAGCTGCCGCTCCGCAGGTGTGGGCGACGGCGGCACGGCGATCGCCACCTCGACGTAGAGGTCACCGGGTTGCCCGCCCGGGTTCGGCACGCCCCGCCCGCGCAGCCGGACCAGACGTCCGCTCGACGATCCGGGAGGCAACTCCACCGCGATGGGACCGCTCGGTGTCGGGACGGTGAGCTCCGCCCCGAGCGCCGCCTCCCAGGGCGCCACCGGCAGCCGCAGCGTGACGTCCCGGCCCGCGACCCGATAGCGCGGGTGCGGGGCAACCCGGACGATCAGGTACAGGTTCTCTCCCGGCACCCGGACGCGGTCGCCGTCGGTGACGCCGGCCGGGATCGCCACCTCGTGCACGCGCGACGCGGTCGTCGTGCTGAGGGTGACCCGCCGCCGCGCGCCCGTGTAGAGCTCCTCCACCTGGAGCTCCACCTCCACCTCGGTGTCAGCCCTGGCGCTGTCGACACCGGCGCTGCGCCGCGGGCGACGGATGTTGACGTGCACGCGGCGGGCCCCGGTGCTCGGTGTGTCGTCGCGGTCGTAGCGAGCTCGCCGCGCCGCGTCCGACAGCACCGCGTAGGCCTCACGGACCCGGTGGAACTGCTCCTCGCTGCCGGGCTCCGCGTTGACGTCGGGGTGGAACCGGCGGACCAGCGCACGGTAGGCGCGCTGGATCTCCTCCCCGGTCGCGGCGCGCGCCACTCCGAGCACCGCGTAGTGGTCCCGCGCCGCCATCGTCTCCCCACCTACCCGGACGTCAGCTGCCGATGGGGTCAGTACTTGCAACGGTCAGTTTAGATTTGCTGGCTCTGCGCCTTCAACACATCGAGCTGATCGGGCCCCTCAGGCAGGGTTGCGGGGAAGCCGAACGCGGTGACGAGACCGGGCTCGCCGAACGCGGTGATGGCCGAGATGCCGTCCGTACCTGCGGTGAGCACGACGATCCCGTACGGCACGTACCGGCCGTCGAGGGATCGGGTGTAGGCGGCGACGGCGGGTTGCCCGTTCGCCTGGGTCGGGAACATCCGCCAATGGCGGGGTGAGCCCATGACGTGGGTTGCCATGTAGGGCAGGCAGGTGCGGATGCCGGCGTACCAGGTACGCAGCGGCGGTGCCTCGAGCGTCGCGTCGTGGCGCAGCAGCCGTTCCAGGGCTGCCGGGTCCGCGGCTTCGAACGCGGCGATGTAGTTCTCCAGCAACGCGCGCTGCTCCGGTTCGGTCAGCTGCGCGGGGTGGTCGGCGGACGGCATGACCTGGTCCAGCCGGGCGCGGGCGCGCTGGAGCGCACTCTTCACCGCGGCGACGGACATGTCGAGCAGTGCGGCGACCTCGGCGGCGGACCAGGCCAGCACCTCGCGCAGGATCAGCACGGCGCGCTGACGCGGCGGCAGGTACTGCAGGCTCGCGATCAACGCCAGTCGCACGCTGTCACGCCCGGAGACGATCGACGCCGGGTCGTTGTCCTCCACGTCCAGCCGTGCGTCCGGGAGAGGCTGCAGCCAGCGGACCGTCGCGTCGGCCGAGTTCGGCGGCTGGGACGGGTCGTCGGACGGGCCGTCCAGCCCGGAGGGCAGGACCCGCCGGCTGTGGTGGGCCAGCGCGGTCAGGCAGGTGTTGGTGGCGATGCGGTAGAGCCACGTCCGTTCCGAGGCGCGCGCTTCGAACGCGCCGTAGGACCGCCATGCGCGCAGGTAGATCTCCTGGACCGCGTCCTCGGCGTCGACCAGCGAGCCCAGCATCCGGTAGCAGTAGGCCAGCAGCTCGGGCCGGTAGCGCTGCGCACGGGCGATGAACTCCTCGCTCGCCGGATCCGTTTCGAGGGAGGACCGATTCCTCTGCGGCACGCGCTCAGTCTGCCTTGATGACGGTGCCGAGCGGCACCGCGACACCCAACGAGGAGGACGTCATGCGCAAGCTGAGTGTCTCGACACTGGTCTCGCTGGACGGCGTGATCCAGGACCCGGGCGGGTTCGGCGAGCAGGAGTACGGCGGCTGGGCCAACCCGTACTTCAACGACGACATGCAGGCCCGGTCGCTGCAGCACCTCCAGGCCAGCGACTACTTCCTGATCGGCCGGCGCACCTATGAGCTGCTGGTCAAAGCGTGGGGCAACAGCAACCAAGGCGCGTACATGCAGCGGATGTACGAGATCCCCAAGCTCGTCGCCTCCACGACCCTGACCGGCCCGCTCGAGTGGAACGCGACGGCGATCGACGGCGACGTCGCGGAGGCCGTTGCCCAGCTCCGGCAGCAGTCAGGGGGCGACATCGAGGTCTACGGCAGTGCCACCCTCGTCCAGACGCTCATGGAGCACGACCTGATCGACGAGTACCGCATCGCGGTCCACCCCGTCGTCCTCGGCCACGGCACCACGCTGTTCCCCCAGAACGGCGTCGGCGCAACCCTGCGCCTCGCCGGCGTCGCCACCCTCGACACCGGCGTCGTCAACCTCACCTACGTGCGCTGAGATCGGGGCAGGTTCACCGTCAGGACTCCGGAACGTAACAGGACTTAGCCCGATCGCGGGAACCTCCGCGCGGTTGCGCACGACCCTTCGTAGCAACCGCAGCAGGAGGAGACGTGTTGACATCGATTGCCGTGACCGTGCCGTTCACCGTCGTGTTCCTGGTGGTCGGCGGCTATGCCCTCGTTCGCCTCTCGCTGCTGGTCGGCGAGGTCGGACCCGGTGGTGACCGGCTCGCCGAGCTGTCACACCTGCTCATGAGCATCGCGATGATCGCGATGGCGCTCGGCTGGACGGGAGGGCCGAGCAGCGGCAGCGGGATCGTCCAGCTCCTGCTGTTCGGTGTGCTCACCCTCTGGTTCCTCGGCCGGGCGGTCGCCCGTTCCGCAGGTCATGGCCTGCCCTCGAGCCTCTACCACATGGTGGTGTGCGCCTCGATGGTGTGGATGGTGGCGGCCATGCCCCAGTTGATGGGCATGCCCGAGATGGGCTCCATGGCCGGCGGGCACGCCGGGCACGATGCGCACGTACCTGCCGCCGCGTTGGAGTCGTCGGCCGCGATGGGCTCCCCCGCGCCGGTCTGGACGGTCGTGACGAGCTGGGTCTTCATCGTCCTGCTCGCTGCGGCGGGACTGTCGTGGGCCCGCCGGGCCGTTCGCGCGGTGCCGAGCGAGCCCGAGTCGTCCGGTCCGGTCGGCACGGCGGACGGGGCTGTGGCCCTTGCTGTCCGGCCCGGTTCCACCCGGCTCGTGCACCTCGTCGGACCGCGCACCGACGCGTGGTGTCACGTCCTGATGAGCATCGGGATGGCCGCATCGCTCGTCGCCATGCTCTGAGTCCGGCCGCCCGTCATCACGTCCTTCTCCGCCCGCCCATCCGGTGGGTCGACCATCGCCGACGGAGGTCCTGTGTCCGAAACCCTCGACGCCGATCCGCCCGTGTCCGCTGCACCCGCGGTCGTGGCCGACCCCGGCCGGCGCACCCGCAACTGGTGGTGGCGGGGGCTGCGCCCGCTCGTGCTGCGCCTGCACTTCTACGTGGGGATCTTCGTCGGACCGTTCCTGCTGGTCGCGGCCATCACCGGGTTGCTGTACACGCTCACCCCGCAGCTCGAGCAGCTCGTGCACCGCGACGCGCTGACCGTCCCGACGGTGGGCACCGCCGCGGTGCCCCTGCGCGACCAGATCACGGCGGCCGTCGGGGCGGTGCCCGACGCCACGATCACCGAGATCCGCCCACCCAGCACCGCGGACGGCACGACCCGCGTCAGTTTCGACGCCGCCGGCGTCGCGGACGGCAACAGGCGGACCGCGTTCGTCGATCCCTACACCGGCCAGGTCACCGCGGTCCTGGACACGTCCGGGGAGTGGCTGCCCGTGCGGGCCTGGCTCGACGAGCTGCACCGCAACCTGCTGCTCGGCACGGTCGGTGAGGTGTACAGCGAGGTCGCGGCCAGCTGGCTGGGTGTGCTGGCCCTCTCCGGGCTCGCCCTGTGGGTCGTGCAGCGGCGGCGGCGCAGCCGGATCAGGCGCACCCTGCTCCCCCAGGGTTCGGCATCGGGCCGGACCCGCCTGCGGTCGTGGCACGGCTCGGTCGGTCTCTGGGCCGCGATCGGCATGCTGTTCCTGTCCGCGACCGGCCTGACCTGGTCGCAGTTCGCCGGCGCCAACGTCAGCGCGCTGCGTGCCGCCCTCGACTGGTCGACGCCCTCCGTCAGCAAGGCACTCCCCGCGTCCGCGCTGCCGGCTTCCACCGATCCGGCGGTTCAAGGGTCGACGGCGGATCGCGTCCTCGCGGCGGCGCGCACGAGCGGACTGTCCGATCCCGTCGCCATCACGCCCGGCGCCGACGGCAAGGCCTGGGTCGTCAAGCAGGTCCAGCGCAGCTGGCCGGAGAAGCAGGACGCCGTCGCCGTCGACCCCGGCACGGCGACCGTGACCGACACCCTGTCCTTCGACGAGTGGCCGCTCGCGGCGAAGCTCACCCGCTGGGGCATCGATGCGCACATGGGCCTGCTGTTCGGGCTCGCGAACCAGGTCATCCTGGCCGTGCTGGCCCTCGGCATCATCTGCCTGGTCATCTGGGGCTATCGCATGTGGTGGTTGCGGCGTCCGACCGGGGGCGGGGTCGCCGGATCGCCCGGCGGCAACCAGCGACCCGGCCCCGGCGCCGTGCTCACCGTCGGCCTGGTCGCCGTCGCGGCGGGGATGTTCCTGCCCGTGCTCGGTGTGACGCTGGTGTTGTTCCTGCTCTCCGACCTCGGCCTGCAGGAGCTGCGCAAGCGACGGACCGCCGACGAGCCACTGGGCGGCTGAGCAGGCCGGCTTCAGCTGGCCGACTCGCCGGCGCGCTGGTCATCGCGCTCGTGGAGGGCGGTGATCAGCGCTTCGCGCGCTCTGGCGACCCGGGAGCGGACGGTGCCGATCGGGCACCTGCAGATCACGGCGACGTCGGCGTAGGAGAGCCCGATGGCCTGGGTCAGGACGAACGCCTCCCGCTGGTCGCGGTGCAGCGATCTGACCAGGTCGGCGAGCGCGATCGCATCGTCGAGCCCCGGGCCGGCGGTCGACCCGGCACGTTCCGACACGGACTCCCACTCGGGGAGATCGACGCTGCGCGGCCTGATCCGCACGGCGCGGATGTGGTCCGCGACGGTCCGGCGCGCGATGGACAACAGCCACACCAGCGCCGGGGACCGGCCCTCGAACCGGTGCAGGCTGCCCAGGGCGCGCAGGTAGGTCTCCTGGGCGAGGTCCTCGGCCGATGCGCGGTCGTAGAGGTGGGCCACGAAGCGCAGCACGTCGTGCTGGGTTGCCCGGATGAACCGCTCCATCGCGGCCCGGTCGCCCTGCCCGGCGGCGAGTGCCCAGGCGGTGATGTCGGGGTCGCTCGTCCGCGGCGGGTTCACAGTCAGCAGAAGCTAGGGCGACGGTGGGACGAATCGGAGAATCCCGCGTTACCAGCGGTGTCCAAGACGCTCTCAACCGCGATGAACGGTGTGTGAGATCTACGCCGGGCTCCGCCGGGATGCCCCTCACCGACGGTCCCGGAACCCATGGAACCAAGGACCCCTTCGGCACGACCAGACGTCGCGTGATCACCATTACGGAGACCCGCCCGCAGCGGGAGAACGGGCTCACCCTGGCCGGGCTGCCCGTGGGCTACCTCGTGCACGTCGCCGGCACCGGCGGGCCGGCGCACGTGTACCGCGAGACCGTCGAGCTCGCGATCGCGGCAGAGGAGCTCGGGTTCGCGTCCTTCTGGGTGGCACAGCACCGCACCCCGGCCGCGGGAGGTCTGCTGCCCTCACCACTGGTCATGCTGGCCGCGATCGCCGCACGGACGTCGAAGATCCGGCTGGGGACCGCGGTGATCGCCGCCGCGCTGGAGAACCCCGTCCGCCTCGCCGAGGACGCCGCCGTCGTCGACACCCTGAGCGGCGGCCGGCTCGAGCTCGGATTCGGCGCCGGCAACGATCCTGCGGCCTCGGCCCGGTTCGGGCGCGACCACGCCCGCCGACACGACGACTGCCTCGCGGTGATCGACCAGGTGTGTCGCGCGTTCGAGGAGACCACGCTCGTCCCTGCCGTGCCGGACCTGCGACGACGGCTGTGGTGGGCGACCGGATCACCGGACGGCATCGACGCAGCCGCGGCACGGGGCATCGGCATCCTCTCGGGCCGCCCCGACGACCAGGCCGCCGCCGGGCTGGCGCGCTACCGGACCGCCGCCACCGAAGGACGGGTGGCCGCGTGCCGCATGCTCGCGGCGGGAGAACCGGCCGCATCGCTGCTCGACCGGTGGGACCGGGACCCGGCCCGCGCCTGGGCCGGCGAGGTCGTGGTCCAGACCCAGCCGTCCGACACCCCCTTCGACGGACACCTCGACACCCTGCAGCGACTGAGCGCCGTCGCAGCTGCGCGACCCGCCGTCGCCGCCGTTTCGTCGGCCGGGTGATCTCGTCCGATCCGCCTGGTCCCAGGAGGCGGAGGATCCCCGCGACGGGTCCGCGTGCTGCACGGCGACTCCGACGGTCAGATCACGCCTTCGCCCCGGCAGGTAGCCGGGCTCTCGACCTCGACCCGTACCCCAGATCGACGGCGAACCACGCCATGGCGAGCAGCGCAGCCGGTGCGACCGTGCCTGAACGGCCCTGCCGCGCGGGTCCCGCAGCCTCGATCATCGACGCGTGCACGCCGCGGCCGTGGACGTCCGCGATCTGGTGGTCGAGCTGGGCAGGAGACGGATCCTGCACCAGGTGAGCTTCGACGTGCCGGCCGGGCAGGTGACCGGGCTGCTCGGCCCCAGCGGGTGCGGGAAGACCACGCTGATGCGCAGCATCGTCGGGATCGCCCGGATCACCGCGGGCAGCGTCACGGTGCTCGGCCGGCCGGCCGGCGCCGCCGACCTGCGGCGCCGCATCGGCTACGTCACCCAGGCCGCGTCGGTGTACATCGACCTGACCGTCCGGGCGAACGTGCGGTACTTCGCCACCCTCTACGGCCGTGATCGGGCGGCCGCGGACGCCGCGCTGGCCGACGTCGCCCTCGCCGACCGCGCGGACCAGGTCGTCGGCACGATGTCGGGAGGCGAGCGGGCCCGCGTCTCCCTGGCGTGCGCGCTGGTCGCACGGCCGCAGCTGCTCGTCCTCGACGAGCCGACGGTCGGGCTCGACCCGGTCCTGCGACGCGATCTCTGGGCCTTGTTCCACGAGCTCGCTCGGGCGGGCACGACCCTGCTGGTCTCCAGCCACGTCATGGACGAGGCCGACCGCTGCGAGCAGCTCCTGCTCATGCGGGAGGGCCGAGTGGTCGCCGTCGGGCCGCCCGACGAGCTGAAGGCACGCACCGGGGCGGCCGACATCGAGGGCGCGTTCCTGCGGCTGGTCGAGGGGCGCGGGCGGTGAACCCGCGCATCGTCGTCGCGACGGCCGGCCGGGTGCTGACGCAGCTGCGCGCCGATCGCCGCACCGTCGCACTGCTGCTGGTGGTGCCTGGTGCGCTGCTCGCGCTGACCCACGAGATGATCGACTCGCGGCCCTCCTTCGACCGGCTCGCGCTCGCCCTGCTCGGGGTCTTTCCCTTCACCACGATGTTCCTCGTCACCAGCGTCGCCATGCTGCGCGAGCGCACCAGCGGCACCCTCGAGCGGCTGCTCACCACTCCCCTGGCGAAGCTCGACCTGCTCCTCGGCTACGGGATCGCGTTCGCCCTCGCCGCGACCGTGCAGGCCGGGGTCACGTGCGCGGTCGCCTACGGCCCGCTCGGCCTGCAGACGCCGGGCAGCGCCGGGATCGTCGCCGGCGTCGCGGTGCTCGACGCGGTCATGGGCACGGCGGTCGGGTTGCTCGCGAGCGCGTTCGCGACCAGCGAGTTCCAGGCCGTGCAGTTCATGCCCGCGGTCGTGATGCCGCAGGTCCTGCTGGGCGGGCTGTTCGTGCCGCGGGAGCAGATGGCGGACTGGCTACAGCACCTCAGCGACGCCCTGCCCCTGACCTACGCGATCGACGCGCTGCACGAGGTCGGGTCGACGTCGCTGGTGACCTCGACGCTGCTGCGCGACGTGGCCGTCGTGCTCGTCACCACGCTCGTCGCGCTCGGGCTCGCCGCAGCGACGCTGCATCGCCGGCAGGGGCCGCTGCCGCAGCGCGCCCGGCGAGTGCTCGTCGCCGTGCCCGCGGTGCTCGCGCTCGCCGCCACGAGCGCCGGCGTCGTGGCGATCGTCGGCTCGCGTGACTGGGTCGTGTCCGACGACGCCCGCATCGACGGCGTCGCGCTGCCCATCCGCGCCCCCGCCAGCGGCACCCTCGTCGAGTGGTCCCTGAGCAGCGGCACCACCGTGCGCGCCGATCAGCCGGTGGGCCGGATCGAGATGGACACCGGGTTCGCGCGGGCCCGCGCCGTCGTGCGGGCACCCGCAGCCGGCACGGTCGTCACGACGGACGTGTCGTCGGGTACCTGGGTCACCGCAGGCACCCGGCTCGCCGTCGCCACCGACCTCTCCCGGGTACGGGTGGTGGCACACATCGACGCCGGCCTCGCGACACGGCTGCGCCCGGGCCAGCCCGCGACGATCACCGTCGACGCCTACCCGGCGACGGCGCTCGACGGCACCGTCGCCGAGATCCGCGACAGCACCGCGACCGCCACCGAGCCGCTACCGGCCGCTACGTCCACCGGGGCGTTCGAACGACCCGCCCAGGACGTCCCCGTGCACCTGACGATCACCGACCCCCGTGGGCTGGCCCTCCTGCCCGGCATGACCGCGCACGTGCGGATCCACACCGGCTGATCGATGCGCGACCCCGACGGATCCGCGTCAGCGCGATGACGTGGTCATCGCCGCGTGGAGTGCCGTGGCGGCGCTCCGTCATCGACGAACGCAGCACGGCGGCAGCCGCCACCATCACCGGGATCAGAAGCACGTCTCCACGGTCGGGGATCGAGGGGCGGCCTGCCCCTGATCGGACGCCACAAGGGTCACCGTTGCCGCTTCGTAAGGTTTGCGTCCGCGGTCAGGGCGTAGCGTGCCGAGGGCTCGCACACACCACAGGAGACGCTCCTGAGCAGCAGAAACGCATGTGCCCATGCTCACGAGCGCCATTCGCAGCCGGACATCGGTGTCCGGTAGGACGGAGGAGATCCCCGTGGCAAGCATCGAGACGAAGAGCATGGACAGCCCCGACGAGACGCGGACCCCGGACAAGACGGCCGTGAACGTCGTCCACCTCGGCGACGCGAGCGTCGCCCGCCTCACGGTCCAACCGGGCTGGAGGTGGTCGGAGTGCATCAAGCCCCTGGTCGGCACGGAGAGCTGCCAGGCCACCCACCTCGGGTACGTCGTCTCCGGGCGGATGCACATCGCCGCCGCCGACGGGACCGAAGCCGACCTCGGCCCGGGCGACACCTACTACATCGCCCCGGGCCACGACGCCTGGGTCCTCGGCGACGAACCGGCCGTCGCGCTCGAGTTCGAGAGCAAGACGGCCGCGACGTTCGCGAAGGCCTGAGCAGTCACCGGCGCGTGCACCGGAATCCGGTGCACGCGCCGTACCGCGATCAGTTCTCCGCGCAGCACCCGTCTGTACGTGGGAGACCTACTCACGGAGGGCTGACGGATGCGGAAACTGATCTTCGCCATGAACGTGTCGCTGGACGGCTACATCGCCGCGGCCGGCGACGACATCAGCTGGGGCGGGCCGCCGAGCGACGAGCTGTTCCAGTGGTGGCTCGACCAGGAGCAGGCGACCGGCCTGACGCTGTACGGGCGCAAGCTGTGGGAGACGATGAGCGCCTTCTGGCCGACCGGCGACCAGCAGCCCGACGCGACGAAGGCGGAGATCGAGTTCGCGCGGAACTGGCGGGACACGCCGAAGGTGGTGTTCTCCTCGACGATCGCCGCGGTCGACTGGAACACCCGCCTGGTCACCGGCGACGCGGTCGCCGAGATCACCCGGCTCAAGGCCGAGGACGGCGACCCGATGAGCATCGGCGGCGCAACGCTCGCCGGCGCGGCGATGCGGGCCGGCCTGATCGACGAGTACGTGCTCGCCACCTGCCCGGTTGTGGTGGGCGGCGGCACGCCGTTCTTCACCGCGCTGGACAGCTGGGTGAACCTCAACCTGGTGGAGACGCGGACGTTCCCCGCCGGCGTGGTGATGACCCGGTACGAGACGAGGCGATGAGTACGCCCGTCACGGATCATGCCCATGATCACCGACGGTTCCGAGGCGCGGGGTGGCGGTGATCAAGGGCAGAAGGTCGCCCAGCCGGCGCGAACAACAACCTTTTGCCCTTGATCACCGCAGAACCGCGCCGGCGAGGCGCACCCGAGCCGGGCCGCGGACGGCCACCCGAATGCGGTGATCCGGCCCACCGAGAGCACCGCACCCCGCGGTGCCCCCACGCGGTGATGGTGATCAAGGGCAAAAGGTCGCCCGGCCCGCGCGAACAACGACATTCTGCCCTTGATCACCGCAGGCCCCGCACCAGCCTCGCGCAGCCGCCACCCCGAGAACACCGAACCTCGGCACCCCGGCGCGGCGGTGACCCACGGGCAGAACGTCGCTACAGCGTCGCGGGCAGGCCCAGCCATGGCATGTCGGAGGCGTCGAACCCGGTGATCTCGGCGATCGCCCCGTCGACGATGCGGAGGACCGAGACCGCGAACAACCGGTGCTCCGGGTCGTCGGGCGCGCGGAGGTAGAGGGCGGCGGCGGGCATGCGGTTGACCGTCGTGGGGACGCCGCGCCAGTCGTCGTGGCCACGCTGGAAGAGCCCGCCGGTGACCCAGCCGTCCACCGCGTCCTTCGCCGTCGCGACCGACGTGCCCCGCTCGGGCAGCATCACGAAGTGCAGGTCCGCGCGCAGCAGCGACGTGAGGCCGGCGAGGTCGTTGCGCTCGTGGGCGTCGATGTACGCCCGCACCACGCCGCGCTCGTCGTTCGACAGCTCGTGGGTGGCGGGGCTGCGCCAGTCGAGACGGCGGTCGGGCAGCTGCTCGCGCATCGTCGTGCGGGCCCGCTGCAGCGCGCTGGTCACCGACGCGACGGTCAACCCGAGTGAGTCCGCCACCATCGCCGCCGGCCAGCCGAGGACGTCACGCAGGATGAACACCGCCCGCTGCCGCGGCGGCAGGTGCTGGACGGCGACGATGAACGCCAGCTCGATCGTCTCCCGGGCCAGCACCGACTCCTGCGGGTCCTCAGGGAGCATGCGGTCGGGGTACGGCTGCAGGTACAGCACCTCGGATCCGGCGTCCGCCACGGTGGACGGCACGGGTGCGCGGGAGTTGCGCCGGTCGAGGAAGTCGAGGCAGGCGTTCGTCGCGATGCGGTACAGCCACGTCCGCAGCGCAGCGTGGCCCTGGAACGACTCCCGCTTGTGCCACGCCCGGAGGAACGTCTCCTGCGTCATGTCCTGGGCGTCCTCGTAGTTGGCGAGCATGCGGTAGCAGTGCACGTGCAGCTCACGCCGGTGGCGCTCCGTGAGGAGCGCGAACCGAGCCGTGTCCCCGGAGCGCGCCGCCGCGATGAACGTGGCCTCGTCGGCGCCCGTCGGTATGGCGTCGGTCATGGTCGTCGATCCTTCCACCGGTGTGCTGGGACACCGGAACAGACGATCCGGCGGCGGATTCCTGATCGGTGCCGGCCACGGCGGCGGTACTACGTCGCGGCGAGCCCCAGCGCGCGGTCGAGTGCCGCCTCGCAGTGCAGCGTCGTGGTCGGGAAGACCGGCACGTCGAGGTGTTCCTGGGCGATGCTGAGCTCGAGCTCGGTGCACCCGAGGACGATGCCCTCGGCCCCGGCGGCGACCAGCGACCGGGAGATGGCGATCAGGCGGTCGCGGGACGCGGGCTCGACCCGTCCCACGCACAGCTCGTCGTAGATGATCCGCTGCACCTCGTTCCGGTCCGGCGCGGACGGGACGAGCGATCGGACGCCGTGCACCGCGAGCCGGTCGCGGTAGAACGACTGCTCCATCGTGTAGCTCGTGGCGAGCAGGCCGACGCACGTCAGGTCGGACTCGGTGACCGCCGCCGCGGTGACGTCGCCGAGGTGCAGCACCGGGATCGTGACAGCGGCCGCGACCTCGTCGTAGACCTTGTGCATCGTGTTCGTCGCGATCAGGACGAACGCGGCCCCGGCAACCTCCAGTGACCGCGCCTCCTCCGCCAACGCCGCGGCCGCTGCGGCCCAGTCGCCGTCCGCCTGCATCTGCGCGATCGATGCGAAGTCGACGGTCGCGACCCGCAGCCGAGCGGAGTGCAGCCCGCCGAGCCGGGCGCGAGCGCCCTCGTTCAGCAGGCGCAGGTACTCCGCCGTCGACTCCCAGCTCATGCCGCCGAGGACCCCGATGAGTTCCATGACGTCCAGGGTCGACCACCTCATACGAAAGGAGAATGCCGAGTTCGTTGCATCACCTGTCAGGATTCGTGACATGTCGCTGCTCGACCTGGACCCGCGAAGCCTCGTCGTCCTGCACCTCGTCGAACGCACCGGCTCCTTGTCCGCGGCGGCCCGTGAGCTCGGCTGGACGCATCCGGCCGTCAGCCAGCACATCAGGCGACTCGAACGGGCCGCCGGGTGCGTCCTGGTCGAGCGGCACGGACGCGGTGTCCGACTCACCGCCGCGGGAGTCGTGCTCGCGCGGCACGCCTCGGTCGTCGCGGCGACCCTGACCGCTGCCCGGGACGGCCTGCCCGACCTGGCGCGCGGCCACGTCCCCCGGCTTCGGGTGGCCGCGTTCCCGACCGCCTGCGCAACCCTTCTGGTCGACGCCGTCGCCGCGCTCGCCGACGCCGACCTACGGGTCGAGGTGCGGCAGGCCGAGCCACCCGAGGCGCTCGCAGCGTTGGAGGACGGTGCGGTCGACGTGGCGATCACGTTCCACGACGCGCCACCCCGGGGCGCCGGCGTGACGGTCCTCGGACGCGACACCGCCGTCGTGGCCCTGCCCGCCGCACACGTGCCGGCCGGCCAGGACGTCGTCGCGGTGCAGGACCTCGGGTCGACCCCCGTCCTCGCCGGGTGCCCGGTCTGCCAGGAGCGGTTCCTGCGCCACTGCGCCCGCGAGTCGTTCCGCCCGGTCCTGCACCACCAGGTGACCGACGACTACGTCCTGATGCAGGCCATGGTGGCGGCCGGGCAAGGCGTAGCCGTCCTCCCCGACCTCGCCCTGGCCGCACACCGGCGCGACGACATCACCACGCTCCCGCTGGACCCGCCGCTGGACCGGGAGATCGCGGTCAGCCTGCCGGTCGGGCGCGCCGGCTCGCCCGCCGCCGGGCGGTTGCTCGACGAGCTGACCCGGCTCGCCCCCGCGGTGCTGGCGCCGCGACCGACGAGCCCAGGTGGTGAGCCGGCGATGCGGTCACCTCGCCCGGCGCCTGGCTGACGCAGGTCGCCCCAGCCGGTCAGGCAGAGGCGGGACGTACGAGGTAGGTGAAGCACTGCGCGGTCGCCGAGCGGACGTGCACCTCCCGCAGCCCGGGCACGGCGAGCAGTTCGTCGAGCGCGGGCGCGATGTCCTCACCCTCGCCGACGGTGCGGATCGCGTCGTAGTCCAGTGAGCCGTCGCTGTGGTAGCCGCGCAGGACGCGCGGCCCGGTGCGCAGTTCGGACGGCAGGCCCGAGCCCTCGTCGTAGCCGGGGCAGGGCCCCGCGTGCACGAACACCGGACCGACCTCCCGCCACGGCGACTGCTCCCGCAGCGGCGCGTGCGAGATCAGCACCACGTCGTCGTCCGGGGTGGCCGGGCGGAGGCAGCAGCGCAGCGGCGAACCGGTCGCCGCGAACGGCTGCGGCGCGTTTCCGGCGACGTCGCGGCCGGTGCGCCGCAGCTGCGCCAGCTCGTCGGAGGGGATGGCGTGGACGGTGTAGGTCGGCGTCGTCATACCTTCACCCTGGCCCGCCGGCCGGCCCATCTCTGGCGGAGATCGGACGCCGGAAGGGCAGTCGGTGATCCCGCGGTCCCGGCGCGCCATGATCACGCCGGCGCCGGCGCCCCCCCTTCAATGATCAGGGAACGGACGCGGCGCGGAGGCTCCGCGGGTTCACCGCGTCGGGATCCGGCAGGTCGGCCTGCCGGGCCACCCGGCGGACGAGTCGCCATGCCGTGGGCTGCGTCATCCGTGCTCCGGTGCCGGTGCGGAACAGCGGCCCGCTGATCCGGTCGCGCAGGTGCGCGCGCATCGCGCGCACGGTGGCTGCGGTCAGCTCGACCGGGCCGCCGGCGATGCGCAGGACTGCCCGCCCCCGGTGCTGACCGAGGTCCTCGACATCGCAGTCGAGCAGCTCCGAGACCCGCAGGTCGGTGCTGGCGAGCAGCTGGATGAGCGCGGTCGCGGCGGGATCGGGGGCGGCGGCCGCGAGCAGCCGGTCGACGATCTCCCTCGAGACCGTGGAGCGCGGCCCGTCGACCTCACGGGGCCGCGCCACCTCCGGCGCCGTCGTGCGCAGCCCCTCCGCGACGAGGAACCGGTGCCACGACGCGACGGAGGCGAGGCGGCGGGCGACGGTACGGGGCCGTTGACCGGCGGATTCCAGGCTGCGCCGCCACGCGTCGACGTCGTCGGGTCCGGCGAGGGTCGGGTCCACGCCCGTCCCGGCGCAGTGCGACAGCCACGAGGTGAGGTCCGCGACGTATGCGCGGCGCGTGTGGTGCGAGGTGAACCGCGCGAGCCACCGAGCGGCGGCGCGCTCGATCTGCGCAGTGGCCACCTCGACCACACGGACCGCCGGGCCGGTCGACTCCCTCATCGGTCCCGCGCGGCGAACCACTCGATCCAGCGTCGTTGCGCCCGGGTCTCGACGGCGTGCCGACGGTAGTTCGCGCGCACCCACGCGACGGCGGTCTCGGGCGGCTCGCCGGCGAGCGTCGCCATGCAGGCGAGGACCGTGCCGGTGCGGCCGTTCCCGCCCCCGCAGGCGACCTCCACCCGCGTGCCGGAGCGAGCCAGCTCGAACGCGCGCTCGATCTGCTCGGCGGCCTCGGCGGGACGGCGGGGGGTGCGGAAGTCCGGCCAGTCGATCCACTCGGCGGGCCAGTCGGTGCGGAACGGGCGGCGCCGGAGCCAGGCCCGCCCTGCTCGATCGGGTGGGCTACCGAGGTACAGGCCGAACTGCGGCGCCGGACCCGGTGGCAGTGGCTGCCGCCGTCCCCGGCCGCGCACCACGGTGCCGTCCCCGAACACGACCTCGCCGACCGGTCCCGGCTCGTTCTCGTCGTTCACCGGTGCATGATAACTGGTCGATTATCATGCAGTCCCGCGGCGGCTGAGTGGACCTGCTGCGATCCCCGCCCCGCCGTCGGACGGGGGCGTGGCCACGCGCGTCCCCGTCTCGAACGACTGGATGATCGCGTGGGCCAGCTGCAGTGCGCGGCGACCCGCTTCGGCGTGCACCGGCGGCGGCGCGCCCTGGACGAACGCGGGGATCAGCTCGTCGAGGTGGCGGTCGAACGTGGCGTGGAAGCCGCGGTCCCGGTCGTTGAAGTAGCCGGCCTGCCAGACCTGGCTGATCTCGTTGCGGGCAGGAGTGAAGGTGAAGCGGCGCACCGTGTCCTCGACGAGGATCCGCCCGTCCAGCCCGTTGATCTCCAGGTGGTGGGTGCCCGGGTAGGCGTAGGACGAGTCGTAGGAGCCGACCAGCGAGCCGACGGCACCGCCGGCGAACTCCAGGGCCACCGCCAACGTCGAGTAGCCGCGGCCCGTGGCGTCGCTCATCTGCGCCATCACCGACACGATCGGCCCGCAGAGGTGTTCGAGCTGGTCGAGGCCGTGGCACTGGGTCTCGATCAGGTTGGCGTGCGGGTTGCTGCTGGTGCCGGGTTCGCCGCCGAAGCGCCAGGCGGCGAACGTCAGCTGCCCGAGCCGCCCGTCGCGGATCGTCTCGGCGGCCAGGCAGAGCGGACGGGCGTAGCGGTGGTTGAAGTTGATCGCGAAGAACAGCTCGCGCTCCGCGGCCTCGGCCAGCAGCACGTCGGCCTGCGCCAGGTCGAAGACCAGCGGCTTCTCCACCAGCAGCGGGAACCCGGCCCGGATGATCTGGAGCGTCGGCGCGAAGTGCCCCTCGTTGGGCAGGCACACCGACACCAGGTCGGGGCGTTCGCGATCCAGCATCTCGTCGATGTCGGTGTAGGCCGCCACGCCGAACTCCCGCGCGCGCTGCCGCGTGCGTTCCGGTGTGCGACCGGCGACGGCGCACAGCACCGCGTCGTCGCGGGACGAGAACGCGATGGCGTGCTGGCGGCCCCACCAGTCGCCGGTGCCGACCACCGCCACGCGGATGCCTGTCACGGAGGGCTCCCCTTTCCGGTGCGTCGTCTGCTCAGCCGGGTCTGGATCAGCACGACGACGAGCAGGAACACCCCGCTGACGAGCTGCTGGAAGTAGGCGTCGAGCGTGCCGACCTGGTTGATGACGTTCTGGATGACCTTGAGCAGCAGCGCGCCGGCGAGCGTGCCGACGAGCCCGCCCGCGCCGCCGCTCAGCAGCGTGCCCCCGATGACGACGGCGGCGATCGCCTCGAGCTCGCGGCCCTCGCCGATGGTCGGCAGCCCCGACGACGTCTGCGCCGCGACCAGGATGCCGGCGAGCGCGGCCAGCAGCGCGCTGAGGACGTAGACGGTGACCTTCACCCGCGCGACCGGCAGCCCCATCAGCTCGGCGCCCTCCGGGCTGCCGCCGATCGCGTACACGGACTGGCCGAACCGGGTGCGGGCCAGCACGACGAGCCCGACGGCGAACACCACCAGCGCGACGACGACCGGCATGCCCACCCCGAGGAGCTTCGCCTGCCCGATCCGGGTCAGCGCGAGGTCGGCCGGGATCAGGTAGATCGTGTTGCCCTCCTGCGAAGCGGCGAAGGCCAGGCCGCGGGCCAGCAGCAGGGTGGCGAGCGTGACGATGAACGGTGCCATCCGGGCCTTGCCGACGAGCAGCCCGTTGACCAGCCCGATGAGCCCGCACACCACCAGCGGGAGCGCGACCGCCGCGAGCGAGCCCCATCGCGCCCCGTACGCCGCGAGCACACCCGCGAGGGCGAAGACCGAGCCCACGGACAGGTCGATGCCGCCACTGATGATCACGAACGTCATCCCGATCGCGATGAGGACCAGGTAGGAGCTGTCCAGCGCGATGTTGCCGAGGTTCCCCGCGGCCAGGAACCTGTTGCCGAACGCGCCGGTGCCGACGATCAGCACCAGTACCAGCACGATCGGGGCCCCGCCGCGGCGGGCGAACCCGGCGATCCGGTCGCGGCGCTCGGCCCGGGCGAGCGCGGTGGCGGTCATGTCCCGCCCCGATCGCGCTGGACGTACACCGCGCCGACGATGATGACCGCCTGGATCATGCGCGCCACCGAGTCCGGCAGGTCGTGCTGGATGATCGTGGCGGCGATGAGCTGCATCAGCAGCGCGCCCGCGAGGGTGCCGACCACCCGCACCTGTCCCCCGGCCAGCGGGGTGCCGCCGATCACCACCGCGGTGATCGCGCTCAGCTCGATCAGCAGTCCGACGAACGAGGGGTCGCTCGCGCCGAGCCGGGCGGTGTTGACCACACCGGCCAGCCCCGCGAGCAGCCCACTGAGCACGTAGACGGCCAGCAGCGTGCGACGCACGGGCAGTCCGGCGATCGTGGCGGCCGTCGGGTTGCCGCCGATCGCGACCACCCGCCGGCCGAACGTGGCACGGCGCACCAGCACGACAACGACGACCGTCAACGCGGCCGTGACCAGCAACGTCACCGGGATGCCCGCGGCGGAGCCGTTGCCGATCCAGCCCAGCGTGGGATCGAAGATCTCGACGAGCCGACCGTCGGCCAGCACGAGCGCGAGCGCCCGTCCGGCGACGAGCAGGCCGAGCGTGGCGATGATCGGCTGCACCCCGAAGACCGCCACCACCGTGCCGTTGACGAGCCCCACGAGCCCGCCGACCGCCACTGCCACCGCGATGGCGGGCCACGGCCCGTACCCGAGGTAGAGCGGGAGGACCGCCGCCGCGAGCGCCATGCTCGACCCGACCGACAGGTCGATGCCCTTCGTCGCGATCACGAGCGCCATCCCCAGCGCCACGATCGCGATCGGCACGACCTGCACGAGCTGCAGCCGCAGGTTCGCGACGGTCGCGAAGTTCTGCGTGAACAGCAGGTTGAACCCCAGCAGGAGGGCGAGGGCGACGTACACGCCGTGGTCGGAGATGCGCCGCAGGACGACGGCGGTCCGGGCGGGAGCGGCAGCGGCGGCGGTCTCAGCCATCGGCCGCCCCCGCGATCGTGGTCATGATCCGGCGCTCGCTGATGTCGTCACCGGTGAGCACGCCCACGAGGGCGCCGTCGCGCAGCACGAGCACCCGGTGGGCACCCTCGACCACCTCCTCCAGCTCCGAGGAGATCAGCACGACACCGAGCCCGGTGCGCGCGAGCTCGTCGATCAGGGCCTGGATCTCGGCCTTCGCGCCGACGTCGATGCCGCGGGTCGGCTCGTCGAGCAGCAGCACCCGCGGATGCAGGCAGAGCATCCTGGCCAGCAGCACCTTCTGCTGGTTGCCCCCGGACAGGTCGCGGACGGGCTGGTCGGGGCTCGCGATCTTGATGCGGAGCCGGCGGACGAACACGTCCACGATCTCGTCGCAGCGCCGGTCGGACACGAAGCCCGCGCGGGCCAGCCGCGGGAGCGCGGCGAGGACGATGTTGTCGCGCACCGACAGTCCGGGCACGATCCCTTCGGCCTTGCGGTCCTCCGGCACCAGCCCGATCCCGGCCGCGATCGCGGCGGCGGGCGACCAGCGCCGCACCGGCACGCCGGCGACGTCGATGCGGCCGGCGTCGAGCGGGTCGACGCCGAACAGCGCGCGGGCCGTCTCGCTGCGGCCCGACCCGAGCAGCCCCGCCAGCCCCACCACCTCGCCTTGATGGACGTCGACGTCGACCCCGGCGAGCGCGTGCCGCCGGGCCAGTCCGACGGCCCGCAGCACGGGGTCGCCCTGCGGGCCCTCGCCCGCCTCGCCGAACCGGGTGAGCCCGTGCTCGCGGACGTCGTCGACGCGGCGGCCGAGCATCATCGCGACCAGACCGAGGCGGTTGGTGTCGGCCACCCGTCCGGTGTGCACGCGACGCCCGTCCCGCAGGACGGTGACCTGCTGCGCGAGCCGGAACACCTCGTCGAGCTTGTGCGTGACGTAGAGGACCGCGATGCCGTCGGCGCGCAGCATCCCGATCACCTCGGCGAGGCGGTCGACCTCACGGGGTTCGAGCGACGACGTCGGCTCGTCCATGATCACGACGGAGGCTTCGGTCGACACGGCCCGGGCCACGGCCACCATCTGCTGGACGCCGACGCCGAGCTCGCCGAGGGTGCGCCGGACGTCGACGGGGACGCCGTACCGGGCGAGCACGTCCCGCGCCTCGCGGTGCATGCGGGCGAAGTCGATCAGCCCGAACCGGTTGACGGGCTCGCGGCCGAGGAACAGGTTCCGCGCCACGCTCATCTGCGGGACGAGGTTCAGCTCCTGGTAGATGGTGCTGATCCCGGCAGCCTGGGCGTCGCGCGGCGCGGCGAACTCGACCTCCCGGCCGTGCAGCCGCACCACGCCGCCGTCCGGCCGGTGGACGCCCGTGATGATCTTGATCAGCGTCGACTTGCCGGCCCCGTTCTCCCCGACGAGCGCATGCACCTCCCCCGGGCGCAGCTGGAGCGACACCCCGTCCAGGGCGAGCACCCCGGAGAAGTGCTTGCTGACCGCACTCACCTCGACCGTCACGGCGATCCCCGACCGGTCAGTACGCGTTCGCCAGCTCCGACTGCGCGTTCTGCTTCGTGTACTCCTTGTCGGAGATGATCGTCTTCGCCGGCACGCCCTTGCCGCCGTAGAAGTCCTCCAGCGCCTGGAAGGCCAGCGGCCCGAAGCGCGGGTTGGACTCGATGACGCCCGCGATCCAGCCGTCGACGATGCCCTGCACGGCACCCTGCGTCCCGTCGATGGTGATGATCTTCACCGCCCCCGGCTGCTTGCCCTGCGCCTTGAGCGCCGCGACCGCGCCCAGCGCCATCTCGTCGTTCTCGGCGTAGATCGCGGTGATGTCCGGGTTGGCGGAGATCAGCTGCTCGGTGACGGCCCGGCCCTTCTCGCGCGTGAAGTCCGCCGTCTGCTCGGCCACGACCTTCAGCCCGGACTTCTTCGCGGCCAGCTGGTCCTTGAAGCCCTGGGTGCGGTCGACCGTGACGTTGACGCCGGACGCACCGAGCAGGATCGCGACGTTCCCCGTACCACCGGTCGCGGTGATCATGGCGTCGGCCGCGCGCTTGCCCTGCTCGACGAAGTCGGAGCCGATCCAGCCGATGAAGTCGGTGCACGCCGTCTTCGACGTGAGCAGGCGGTCGATCGTCATGATCGGGACCTTGGCGTCCTGCGCGGCCTTCAGAGCCGGGTCGAGCCCCTCGGAGTTGAGCGGCGAGATGATGAGCACCTTGGCGCCCTGGGCGATCATGCTCTGGATGTCGGCGATCTCCTTGTTGAGGTCCGACTGCGCGTTCGTGGTGACCAGCTTGATGCCGCGCTTGGCCGCCTCGTCCTTGATCGACTCCGTCTCCGTGATGCGGAACGGGTTCGCTTCCTTCTCCGACTGCGCGAAGCCGACCGTTGTCGTCTTCAGGTCGAGCTTGGGCACGCCGCCGTTGTAGGTGTCGGCCGTGCAGAGCTTGCCGCCGGCCCCGGTCGTCGACTGCACCTGCTGCCCCGCGCCGGCGCCGCCACCAGGACCCGCGGGCGCCTCCGCGGGCCGCGCGCAGGCGACGGTGAGCAGGAGCAGCGCCGCGGTGGCGCCCGCCGTCCTGATCCCGGCAGTTCTGGTGAGTGGCCGCCTCGACCGATGCATCAGGGACGTTCCCTTCGCTCGCGGAACCGATCTCGGCGCATGCCGGGGCTCCGCAGCGCACGGCTGCCGCAGCCCCACTGCTGCCAAGTTGTGATCGCTTCTGACGCGATCGCAGGCACTATTAGGCGACTTCGTTCATGAAGTGTCAATACCTGGAAGATGATTCCAGGTCGGGTCTGGTCAGCCCGGGTCGGCGACCAGCACCTCGACACCCGCCGCGACGAGCGCGCGGAGCGTGGCGGGGTCCGCGTTCGGGTCCGTGATCAGGATGTCGATCCGGTCGGTCGGCACCGTCTGGCACATCGTGTCGCGCCCGATCTTGGTGTGGTCGGCGAGCACGATGACCTGCTGTGCCGACGCCACGAGCGCCATGTCGGTGGCGGCGGCGAACACGTTCGGCGTGGTCAGGCCGCGATCGACCGTGACGCCGTCGCCGGACACGAAGACCTGCGCGCCCCGCAGGCCCTGCAGGCTCTGCTCGGTGAGGGGCCCGACGAAGGCGTTGATCGAGCGGCGGAGGGTGCCGCCGACCATGATCAGATCGATATGCTCCGCGTCGAGCAGCTCGTTCGTGACGGGGACCGAGTTGGTGACGACGGTGAGTGACTCGACCTCGGCGAGGTGGCGCGCAGTCTCCGCCGTCGAGCGGCCCGGGCCGAGCAGGATCGCGGTGCCGGGCGCCACGAGCTCGGCAGCTCGGCCGGCGATCGCCGAGCGCGCCGCCGCGACCGGGTCGTCAGCGGCACCGACCGGCGCGGATGCGGGCGGGCGCGCTGCGCCGTCGAGCCGGCCGGCACCGCCGCGCGTGGCCGTGAGCAGGCCTTCCGCGACCATGACGCGCAGGTCCCGGCGGACCGTCGACTCCGAGATGCCGACCACGTCGGCCAGGTCGTGGAACGACACGTACCCGCGCATGCGGACGTGCTCCAGGATGCGGCGGCGCCGCTCTGCGATCAACATCGACGACCATCCGCCCGACTCACCGTGTACTGCAGTGCCGCACCGTTGTAGCAGAAGTTGTCACTATTTGTCATCCAGTGTCGCACGAGCGCGGACGAGGTGCGTTGGCGATCGGGGCGGTCGTCGCCGGGGTTTGGGGGCCGGGGTTGGCGGTGATCAAGGGCAAAACGTCGTCCGCAGAGATCAACGAGCAACACTTTGCCCTTGATCAGCGCCAGTTGGCTGTTCCCGCGCGGGGCCCCACCGAGTCCGCCCCGGTCCCGTGTCGTGCGGGTGGCCTGACCGCTGCCCACGTCCCCCCGGTCCTGGCACGCCGCGACGGCGGCCCGAGGGCGCGTGTGTTGATCATGGGCAGAACGTTGTACTTCGATCTTGCGGAGCGACGTTTTGCCCATGATCAACGACATCCGGCCGGTGGATCACAGGGCCGACGCCCCGGGATCTGCGAGCAGCCTCCGGAACCGCCCGTAGGCGTCCTCCGCCGCCCCGCGCCGACCGGCCGGATCGTGGCTCCGTAGCGGGAACGACGCGCGCACCACGGCGCGGATGTCGGCGAGGCCGTCGAGGCGGCCGTCCGCCATCGCCTGCACCAGCAGGTTCCCGACGCCCGTGGCCTCCACCGGGCCGGCCACGACGGGGCGGCCGGTGACGTCGGCCGTCAGCTGGCACAGCAGGGAGTTGGCCGCTCCCCCGCCGACGACGTGGACCACGTCGACCGGGCGTCCCACCAGCGCGGCCGCCTGGTCGAGGACCCACCGGTACTTGCAGGCCAGGCTGTCGAGGACGCACCGCACCACCTCGCCCTGCGTACCGGGCACCTGCTCGCCGGTGGCCCGGCACCGGGCCGCGATCAGCGCCGGCATGTCGCCGGCGCCGAGCAGGCTGGGGTGGTCGGGGTCGATCAGGCTCCGGTAGGGCTGCGCGCGGTCGGCGGCCGCGACCAGCGCCGCGTAGCTCGGCCCCTCCCCTGCAGTGGTCCAGGTGCGGCGGCACTCCTGCAGCAGCCAGAGCCCGTTGACGTTGCTGAGGAAGCGGACGGTGTCGCCGACGCCGACCTCGTTGCCGAAGCGGGCGAGCCGGGCCGCGGGTGTGGTGATCGGCCGCGGCAGCTCGAGGCCCACCACCGACCACGTCCCGCACGAGACGTAGGCGAACGTCTCCCGCTCGGCCGGCACCGCCGCCACGGCACAGGCGGTGTCGTGCCCGGCGACCGCGACGACCCCCAGCTCGGCCGGAAGGTCGACCCGGGACGGACCGACGGGTGTGCCGGGCTCGACGATCTCCGTGGCGAACAGGCACTCGGGCAGCCCGAGCCGCGTGATCACCGGGGCCGCCCAGCGCCCCCGATGGATGTCCCAGAGCTGCCCGGTGCTGGCGATGGTCTGCTCGGCGACCGGCCGGCCGCTCAGCCAGGACGCGAACAGGTCGGGGATCGTGGCGAGCCGCCGCGCCTGCGCCAGTGCCGGCGAGCCCTGCATCGCGAGCAGCTGGCAGGCCATCGTGATGGGGAGGAACTGGGTCCCCGTGACGGCGTACAGCTCGTCGGCGTCCACCCGGCTCAGCAGCCGCTCGACCATCCCGGCGGTGCGGGACGTGCGGTGGTGCCACGGCGTGGCGAGCAGCGCGCCCGCGTCGTCGAGCAGGCCGAAGTCGTTGCCCCACGCGTCCACCCCGACGCTGCGGGCCCCGCGGCCGGCGCCCTTCGCGATGCCGTCGAGGGCGTCGGCGTAGAGCGCGTCGATGTCCCAGTACAGCCCGTCGGGTCGGCGGATCGGGACGTTCGCGAAGCGGTGGACCTCCTCGACGGCGATGCGCTCCCCGTCGAACTCCCCCCGCAGCACCCGCCCGCTCTCCGCGCCCAGGTCGACGGCGAGGTAGGCGGGCACGCCCCCAGCCTAGGTCGGCGGCGGCGGTGTCACACAGCGCTCAACCGTAACCGGCTAAGCTGGTTCAATGCCTGCTCGGTTCCCGGACTTCCGCCTCGGCACCGTGCTGGCGACCAGCTTCACGGGAACGCTGTCGGAGCGTCGGGGCAACCCCGTGGAACGCATCCCCACCCCGCAGCGACTGGTCGACTGGTTGGCGGTGAGCGGCCTCGCCGTGGACTCCTGCACCACCGCCCAGCTCGAACGCGCCTGTGAGCTGCGGGAGTCCGTCCACGCTGCCGCAACGGCGGCCGCGACCGGCGACCCGCTCCCCGTGCCTGCGGTCGACGTCATCAACGACTGCAGCGTCCGGGGTCGAGCCTCGGCCGTCCTCACCCCGGCCGGAGAACGTCGATGGCTGCTCGACTCGGTGGAGGACGCGCTCGGCGTGATCGCCGCCGATGCGATCAGCATCATCGCCGGCGAACGGGACGGGAAGCTGGCCCTGTGCGCGTCACCGACCTGCCGGGCCGCCTTCTTCGACACCAGCCAGAGCCGCACCCGCCGGTGGTGCGACATGAACACGTGCGGGAACCGGCAGAAGAAGGCGCGCTTCAACGCCGGCCGCCGCGGACGGGTCACCGACGAGCCGCCAGCACGGCCGCGAGCCCTTCCCGCAGATCGTTGACGAAGTAGTCGGGCACCTCCAGCGACGGGAAGTGTCCGCCGGTGTCGGGCGTCCGCCACCGGACGATCTGCCGGTACCGCTCCTGCGCCCACGGGCGCGGGTACTTCTCGATGTCGCGCGGGTACGTGGTGATCGCGGACGGGACGTCGACCCGGAGCTCGGGGTCGAGCGAGTTGTGGCTCTCGTAGTAGATGCGGGCCGCCGACGCACCGGTCCGGGTCAGCCAGTAGAGGGTGACGTCGTCGAGGATCCGGTCGCGGGAGATGGTCTCGAACGGGCTGTCCGCGGTGTCCGACCACTCGGCGAACTTGTCGAGGATCCAGGCGAGCAGCCCGACCGGCGAGTCGACGAGCGAGTAGCCGATGGTCTGCGGCCGCGTCGCCTGCTGCTTCGCGTACGCCGCGCGGTGGCGCCAGAAGTGGTGCGTCTCCTCGGCCCACGCGCGCTCGACGGCGGTCAACCCGTCCGTCGTCATCCCGGGCGGTCCCGCCGCGAACGTCGAGTGGATGCCGAGTACGTGCTCCGGGAACCGCCCGCCGAGGACCGTGGTGATGTTCCCGCCCCAGTCGCCGCCGTGGGCCAGGAACTCGTGGTAGCCGAGGCGCCCCATCAGCTCCACCCACGCAGCCGCGATCTTCTCGGTCCCCCATCCGGTGGTGGCGGGCTTGTCGCTGTAGCCGAAACCCGGGAGCGACGGGACGACGACGTGGAACGCCGGCGCGCCCGGATCCGGCGGATCCGCCAGCTCGTCCACCACGTCGACGAACTCGGCGATGCTGCCCGGCCAGCCGTGCGTCAGCACCAGCGGCGTGGCGTCGCCGCGTGGGGATCGCCGGTGCAGGAAGTGGATCCCCAGGCCGTCGACGGTCGTGCGGAACTGGCCGATGCGGGCGAGGCGGTCCTCGAACCACCGCCAGTCGTACCCGGTGCGCCAGTGGTCCACGACGTCGACGAGGTCGGCGAGCGGAACCCCCTGGTCCCACCGACCGGGCCCGGGTGCCACGGTCTCGGCCTCCGGCAACCGCGCCGCAGCCAGCCGCGCGCGCAGGTCGTCGAGATCGGCATCGGTCGCGCGAGCGTCGAACTCCTGCACGTCGTCGACGGGGCGGAGCATGAGACCTCCAGTCGTTGGAACCAGCTAAGACGGTTCCACCATGCCCGCACTGCCCCCGGCGTGCAACTCGGCGCTACAGCGCGTCGACGGCGAACAGCTCGCGCAGGACGGCGGCGGTCATCCAGTCCGCGACGGCGCTCCGGCTCCAGTGGAGCTCACGGGTGAGCTGGCTGTAGAGCTGCGGCCCGGTGAGCACGAGGAGGATGTCCCGGGCGGCGCTCGGCGCGAGGCCGGGCCGCAGCGGATGCTTCTCGGCGAGGACGCGGACTAGGTGGTCGTTGCCGTCGCGGCGCAGCCGCTCGTTGTGCTCGTAGGCCGCGCGGGCCGTCGAGTCGCCGAGCACGGCCCACACCAGCGGCGCGGCACGCTCGAGGAGCTCGACGGTGCCCTCGACCAGAGCCCGGACCGCGACGGCGACGTCGTCGGTCCGTTCGACCGTGCGCCACCACTCGGTCTGGTGCGGGTGCAGGGCGTCGGGTCCGAGCACGACGTGCTCGTAGGTGGCCTGGAGCAGGTCACCCTTCGTGCGGAACGTGAAGTACACGGTCTGGACGGCGACGCCGGCGTCCCTGGCCACGGCCTCGACGGTCGTGTCGCTGTAGCCGCGCTCGGTGAAGGCCGCCAGCGCACTGTCGAGGATGCGCCGCCGGGTGGCCTGGGCCTTCTCCTTGCGGCTCAGGCCGGCAACACCTCTCTTGACAGCACCCACGCCGACACCCTAATAGTGTGCTCACTAGTATCTCCACTAGTGAACACTCTAGTGATTCGACGGCAGGAGACAGCGATGACACCGCAGACCACTCGAGGGATCGGCGGCTTCGGCGTCGTCGTGACCGTGCTCGGCGTCGGCTACGGCCTCGCGGCCATCGCGGGGTGGGCGCCGAGCTGGGGCAGCGTCGCGCAGGCCGTCCTGCACGTCGGGGAACTCGCCGTCGTCGTCGCGCTGTTCGGCGTGATCGGGGCACATCGCGTCGGCCGCGCCGGGCTCGCTGCTGCGGCGGTCGGGCAGGTGGTGCTCGTCGTGGCCGAACTGGTCTACCCCGCCGACCCCGGCCTGGGCGACGTCCTGTTCGGGATCGCCCCGCTGCTGTCCGGGATCGGGATGATCGTCGCCGGCGTGGTCGCCGCGCGCCTGTGGCACGGGTGGCAGCGCTTCCTCCCGCTCGCGGTCGGGATCTGGATCATCGTGCCGACCACGCCGATCCTCATCATCACCGGCGGACCGCCGGCCCCACTGGCACTGGCGGCCGTCGTCGTCTGGGACGTGCTGTGGGCCGCGACCGGGCTGCTGGTCGTCCGGTCGACGGCGACCGCGTCCGTCGCGAACGCCTGAGCACGGTCGGCGTCAGATCCTGCTCGCCCGGCTGATCCGGTCGAACGCGACGCTGTCGTGCGCCGCGAAGACGGTCACCTCGTCACCGTGGTCCGCGACGAGCTCGCGGAGGCGGCGCTGGTTGTCCAGTCGGGCGGCCTTCTCGGTCTGCATGAGCGACTCGAAGAACGCCATCAGCGGCGGCAGGTGCGGTCGCTCGGCGTCGAGCTGGGTCTCGGCGTAGATGGCGTCGCCCGCGTTGAAGAGCCAGCCGTCGCCGGTGTCGACGGCGATCCCGGCGTGACCGCGGGTGTGGCCGGCGAGCGGGACGAGCATGACGCCGGGCAGCCCTTCCAGCTCGCGGACGGCCGCGAACCCGAACCACTCCTCCCCCGCCGCGCGGTAGCTCTGCCAGCGCGGGCCGTGGGCGAACTGGATCTGCCGGTAGCGCCGGCGCTCCGCGTCGTCGACGGGGTTCTGCAGCGCCTGCAGCTCGCGCTCGCTGACGTGCACCCGCGCGTGCGGGAAGTCGACGAGCCCGCCGGCGTGGTCGAGGTCGAGGTGGGTCACGACGATGTCGCGCACGTCGGCCGGGTCGAGGCCCAGCGCGCGGATCTGCGTGGTCGCCGACAGCGCGTCGTCGCTGACCGGGTTGGCCAGCCGGATGAACCCGGCACCGAGCCATTCGGCGGGCCGATCGACCGTGGGTGAACCCACGCCGGTCTCGATCAGCGCGAGCCCGGTGTCGGTCTCCAGCAGCAGGCAGTGGCAGATCGTCGTGGCCCGCCGGAACAGCCCGGGCCGGCCGTCGACCAGCCGGCCGCCGAGCGGGCGCATGGTTCCGCAGTTGAGGTGGTGGACGCGCATCAGGACAGCTCCTCCGTGATCGTGGCCTGGAGATGGGTCGCGACCGCGTGCAGCGGCGCGGTGTCGCGCAGGGTCCTGGCCAGCAGCAGACCGCCCTCGATGGCGGCCAGTGCGACGGTGGCGAGCCGCGCCGGTTCGACGGCGCCCTGCCTGCCGAGGTAGTCCTCGATGACGGCGTGCCACGACCGGTACCCGTCGGCGCACGCCTCCCGGATCATCTCGCTCTCCCCCGCCGCGTCGAGCGCGACGGTCGCGAGCGGGCACCCGCGCTGGAAGTCCGACTCCGTCAGGGCGGCCGCCAGCGCGTCGATCACGTTCCGGATCGCCGTCGCGGCGTCGGGCGCGTTCGCCACGATCACCGCGAGCAGCTCGCACAGCTGCGCTCCGGACTGCCGGACGGCCTCGGCCGCCAGCTGCTCCTTGCCGCCGGGGAAGTGGAAGTAGAGCGACCCCTTCGGCGCGCCGCCCGCGGCGACCAGCTGGTTGAGCCCGGTGGCGTGGTAGCCCTGCTGGTGGAACAGCTCCGCTGCGGAGTCGAGCATCCGCTGCCGGGTGTCGGTACGGCGAACCATGGCGTCACCGTAACTCAAACTATGACGACCGGTCTAGTTAGTGATCCGAGCCGACGCCGAAGGCCTGTTGTGGCGAGGTACGGACGGGAGTGACCCCGCCCGCTCAGCGGCTCGCGACGTAGGGGATCGTCTGCGGGCCCTCGGGCAGCACGCACAGGCGGGCGTCCGGGCCGGCTTCGGCGAGGGCTTCGGCGACGGTCGCGGAGACGTCCGCGGTCTGCTGCAGGTGCGCGGTCGCCAGCTCGGCGTCGCTGAGGAACGACGTGTGCATGACGACCCGGCAGTCGGCCTGGATGCGTGCCTGGATCTGCACCTGCCACTGGTCCGGCACGGTGACCGTCCGCGCGGAGATCTCCGCGAACAGCGCCGACGGCGAGTCGGCGGAGGCGAGCACCTCGCGGTAGGACCCGTGGTCGGGGAATCCGTCGCGGCACTCGGCGGCGCACACGATCGTGCCGCCGGGCCGGGCCACCTGATAGGCGGCCGACATCCCCTTGACCGCCTGGTAGAGGTTCTGGTCGAGCGGGAAGCCGGAGTTGGTCGTCACCACGACGTCGAAGAGCTGCGGCACCGGGCGCATCGCGACGGCACGGGCGGTGCGCACCGCCTCGGCGTGCATGGCGGCCAGGTCGCCGCCGAACGCGGCGACGACCTCCTGCTCGCGGTTCAGCACCACGTCGAACCCGAACGTGACGCCGGTGGCCGCCGCGATGGCGCGCACGTCGTCGTGGACCGGGTTGCCCTCGATGATCCCCCACGCCGCTCGCGGGTGGCCGATCCGCTGCGCGTCGTGCAGCACCAGCACGGTCTCCAGCGCGGCGAGGCCGGGCGCGACCAGCTTCGGCCCGCCCGAGAACCCGGCGAAGAAGTGCGGCTCGACGAACCCGGTGGTGATGCGGACGTCGGCATCGACCCACTCGCTGTTGAGCCACACGGGCACGCCCTCGCCGATCTCCCCCATCCACGTCAGGCTGCCGCGGTCGCGAGCGTCGTGGTTGACGATCCGCACCGTGTCGACCACCTCGTCGCCGAACATCGCCCGCAGCTCCGCCTCGGAGTTGCCGCGGTGGGTGCCGGTCGCCACCAGCACCACGACGTCGTCGAGGTCGACGAGCCCGTCGAGCTCCTCCAGCACCGCCGGGATCATCAGGTGCCGCGGCTGCGGACGGGTCCCGTCGCAGGCGGAGATGGCGACGGTCTGCCCGCGCCGCACCCGGTCCCGCAGCGGTGGGCCTGCCACGGGCGCCCGCAGCGCGCGGCGGAGGATCTCCCGCGCCGGCTCGGTGGCTTCGTGGTGCTCGGGTGTCACGACCGTGGTCACTGTCGGGTCGATGCGCAGGTCGAGACCCGTCTCGCCGTAGGCCAGCCGCACCGTGTCGCTCAGCTCGGCAACCATCAACGACCTCCAGCAGCCAGACGTGCACCGCCAACCGGTCGGCGCCGAACGCGTCCCGCGCGACCGCCGTGGGCGCTGATGCGGACAGCACATCGTAGACGAGCCCGCCGCCCGCTCCGGGACGATCACCTGCGCCGCGACGTGCCTACCCTTCCGGCGTGACCGCCGCGCACCTCCTCGTCCTCGGCGTCGTCAACGCCGTGGGGCAGGCGCACGGCGACCAGTGATCATCCGAGGGACGCGATCGCCGCTCGGCCGGCCACCTCCGTCTCGACGCCGCCGTGGGCCTGCTCGAGCACCTTCCCGCGCTTGAGCCAGTGCTGCAGGTCGTGCTCCCAGCTGAAGCCGATGGCGCCGTGCAGCTGCAGGGCGACCCGGTTGGCCTCCGCCTCGGCGTCGACGGCGCAGATGCGGGCCCAGCGGGCCGCGTCGTGGGCTCCCCCGGCACCGGCGGCGACCGCGGCCGTGGCGGCGTGCGTGGCCAGCCGGGCCATCGTCACCAGGGTCGCGGCCTGCGCGAGCTGGTGCTTCACCGCCTGGAACGAGCCGAGGGGCCGCCCGAACTGGCGCCGCACCAGCACGTGGGCGACGGTGCGGTCGAGCAGCTCCTGCGCGACGCCCACCAGCACCGACGCCGAGCCGACCGACTGCAGGTCCATCAGCTCGGCGCGCGGACCGCGCCCCAGCACGACGCCGGCGCCCGGTGGCACGGTGACCCGGAACAACCGCCGTGACGGGTCCATCGACCGCAACGGCGTCGCGGTGATCTCGGACCGCTCGTACAGCCGGACCCCGTCCCCGTCGGCGATGATCAGCACGTCGCTGACGTGGACGTCGGGCACCGCGGCGAGCCCGTCGAACGCGGTGGTCGCGCGGACCTCACCGGCCGCGATCCGGCGGGCCCACTCCGCGCCGGCCTCGGACTGCGACACGGCGCTCGGGCCGAGCACGCACGCCTCCAGGACGGCGTCCGGCACGCAGGCGCGCCCCGCCTCCTCCAGCACCAGGCACAGGTCGACGAGGGTGCCGCCGAGCCCGCCCAGCTCCTCGGGGACCAGCACGGCGGGTACGCCGATCGCGCGCAGCCCGTCCCACATCGCCGGGATGCGGCCGGTCTCGGTGTCCCACTCCCCGCGCAGCAGCTTCGGCGGGTACTCGGTCGCGAACAGCCGGCGCACCGCCGCCGCGAGCGCCTCCTGCTCCTCGGTGAACCGGAACCTCATGCGCGTGGCTCCCTAGGCAGACCGAGACCCTGCTCGGCGACGAGCGACAGCTGGATCTCGGTGGACCCGGCGAAGATCTCCGCGGCCCGCCCGTGCCAGTAGTCGCGCCGCATGCCGGTCAGCTCGTCCGGGGAGTCGACCACCTCCGCGGCGGGACCGAGCGCGGCGAGGTGCGCCTCGTGGATCGCGGTCTGGGTCCGGGACCAGGTGAGCTTGAGCATGCTGGAGAACGCGGCGTCCGCGCCGAGGTCGGTCGCGGCGTACGCGGCCTGCGTGTACGCATAGGTCCAGGCCCGCAACCGGCCCAGCCGCTGGACCGCGCCCGGTTCCGCCCCGCTCTCGCGCACCGCGCGGGCCAGCCCGTCGACGCTGCGCTCCAGCCTTGCGTGGGTGCCGCGCGCGGTGCCCCGTTCCAGCTGCAACGACGTCCTGGCCACCCGCCACCCGTCGCCGAGCGCGCCGACCACGTTGATCAGCGGGACCTCCACGTCGGTGAAGAAGACCTCCGCGAACCCGGGGTGCCCGTGCAGCTGCCGCAGCGGACGCACCTCGACGCCGGGCGCGTCGAGGTCGATCACGACGAAGCTGATCCCCCGGTGCCGGGCCGCCTCCGGATCCGTCCGCACCAGCGCGAACATGGTGGTCGCGATGATGCCCTGGGTCGTCCACGTCTTCTGCCCGTTGACGACGAGCACGTCACCCTCGACGCGGCCGGTCGTGCGCAGCGCGGCCAGGTCGCTGCCCGCCTCGGGCTCGGAGAAGCCCTGGCACCAGATGTCGGTGCAGCGCAGGATGCGCGGCAGCCAGCGGTCCCGCTGCTCGGCGGTGCCGTGCGCGAGGACCGTCGGCCCGCCGTGCACGAGCCCCATCTTGTTGATGCGGTCCGGCAGACCGAGCCGGGCGTACTCCTCGTCGTAGATCAGCTGCTCCCACGCGTCGCAGCCGAGGCCGCCGACCTCCCGCGGCCATCCCGGGGCGGCGTACCCGGCGTCGAAGAGGGTGTGCTCCCAGTCGAGGTGCTGGCGCAGCCCGCGGTCGGTGTAGGGCGGGACGACCGGTGCCCGCCACCGGTTCGCCTCGAACCAGCCGCGCAGCTCGGCCCGGAACGCCTCCTGCTCCGGGGAGAAGCCGAGGTCCACCTACTGCCCCGTGCGCGCGAGCGAGCGGGACAGCAGGGCCGCGAGGGTGGCGCGATCGGGCTTGCCGACCCGGGTCAGCGGGATCTCCGCCACCACGACGACGTCGTCGGGGCGCTTGTAGGGCCCGATCCGGTCGGCGCACCGCGCCACGATCTCCTCCGGGTCAGCGTCCCCGATCACCGCAGCGACGACCCGCTCCCCCAGCACCCGGTCCGGGATGCCCACGACGCAGACGTCGGTGACGCCGCGGCACTCGCGGATGACGTTCTCCAGGTCCGTCGGGTAGACGTTGAAGCCGTTGCGGATGATCAGTTCCTTGCGCCGCCCGCGGATGGCGAGGTAGCCGTCGGCGTCGAGGCTGCCGAGGTCACCGGTGTAGAGCCACCCGTCCCGCACCGCCTCGGCCGTCGCGGCGGGATCGCGCCAGTAGCCGACCATCATGGCGGCGCTGCGCGCGATGATCTCGCCGACCTCGCCCGTCGCGACGTCGTTGCCGTCCGGGTCGACGACGCGCACCTCGACCCCCGCGTAGGGGCGGCCGACCGTGCCGCGCCGGTGCGGCAGTGAGGGCACGTCCCCCGCGATGAGCGCACCCGACTCGGTCATCCCGTAGCCCTCGTACACCCGCGTGCCGGTGGCGGCCTCGAAGGCCTCCATCAGGTCGGGCGGGCAGTACGAGCCGCCGACGTACACGCTGCGCAGGTTGCGCAGCGCTGGGTCGTGCGCGTGCCCGGAGTCCAGCAGCGCCTGCAGCATCGCCGGCACCGCGTCGGTGGTCGTCACCCCGGCCGTCCGCACGGCCTCCACGAACCGGGTCGGCTCGAACCGCTCGTGCACGACGAAGTGCAGGTGGTCGAGGAACGACACCAGGTAGACGACGATGCCGAACCCGTGCGACAGCGGCAGCGTCACGAGGCTGACGTCGCTGTCGACCGGGTCGATGCCGGTGGCCGCGATGCGCACCGTGCTCACCAGGCCCTCGTGGCTCAGCATCACGCCCTTCGACCGGCCCGTGGTGCCGCCGGTGAACAGGAGCGCGGCGAGGTCGTCGCCGCGCTGGGCACCCACGGCGGGCAGCGGCGGCGCCGACTCGACGTCCGCCCACACCACGTCCCCACCGGCGTCCGGCTCGCCGACCAGCACGAACTCCCCGCCCACCTGCTGCCGGGCGGCGGCGACGATCGCGGTGGCCCGCCCGGACGTGAGCACGGCGGCCGGCTGGGCGCTGCCGAGGATGTGCGCGACCTCGGAGGCGACGAGCGCCGGCATGATCGGGGTGATGGCGGCACCCGCTCGCCACACGGCCTCGTAGGCGACGAACACGTCGACGCTGTTGGCCATCATGACCGCGACCCGGTCGCCGGCCCCGACGCCGTGGGCGCGCAGCCCGCCGGCCAGCCGGCGGGCGCGCTCGCTCAGCTGGTTGCCGGTCCACTCGCCGGTGGCGTCGACGGCGCGGGGACGGTCGCCGAACCGGCGCAGGTAGTCGTCGATCAGCGCAACGATGTGCGGTCTCACAGCGGCACGCTCATTCCGCCGTCGACGAGGACCTCGGTGCCGGTCACGTACGACGCGTCGGCCGAGAGCAGGAAGGCGACGACGCTCGCCACCTCCCACGGCGTGCCCATGCGGCCCAGCGGGATCCGGTCGGACATGTCCAGCGTGGCCCCGGCGAGGTGGCGGCGCACCACCGCCGAGTCGATGACGCCCGGCACCACGGTGTTGACCCGGACGCCCAGCGGTGCCGCGGTGAGCGAGACGTTGCGGGTCAGCCCCAGGATCGCCGTCTTGCTGGTCTCGTAGCCGATGCCGGCGCCGCCGCTGCGGTAGGCGTTCAACGAGGAGACGTTGACGATGGCGCCACCACCGCGGCGCTGCATCTCCGGCAAGGCGTACTTGATCATCAGGAGCTGGCTACCCACGTTGAGGTGCAGCAAGGTGTCGACGGCGTCGACGGGGGTGTCGAGGACCGAGCCGAAGTCGGCGACACCGACGTTGTTGACCAGCAGGTCCAGCCCGCCGAACGTGTCGACCGTGGCCTGCACCGCCTGCTCGACCTGGCGGGGCACCGTCACGTCGCAGGCGACGGCCTCCGCCTTGTGCCCCTCCGAGCGGATGTGCTCGGCGGTCTCCTCGGCGGCGTCGCGGCGCAGGTCCGCGACCATCACCAGCGCGCCCTCCCGGGCGCACGCGATCGCCGCGGCCCGGCCGTTGCCGATCGCGATCGTCTCCCCCGGTCCGGCGGGGCCGTCGGCCCCGCCGCCCGAGACGAGCACGACCTTGTCCTGCAGTCGTCCCATGGTGGTTCTCCTTCTCAGGCGCTGATGGGCGGGCGGCGGTCGGCCCACGGCATGGCGGTCTCCAGCTGGGCGGCGAGCCGCAGGAGCAGGTCCTCGCGCCCGTAGGCGCCGCCGATCTGCACGCCGATCGGCATCCCGTCGGCGGCCCAGTGCAGCGGCAGCGACAGGGCCGGCTGACCGGAGATGTTGAACGGCACGGTGAACGTGGACGCGCTCATGCCGAGGCTCTCGAACGGGTCGTCGGTGGACGGCGTGAACAGGCCGAGCAGCGGCGTCTGGTTGGTCAGCGTGGGGGTGAGCAGGATGTCCCAGCCCTCCTCCCACCACCGCTCGATCTCGCGTCCGCGCTCGCGCACGCAGTCCACGCCTGCGGCGTACTGCGCGCCGGTGATGGTCTTGCCGATCTCCGCGTAGGCCCAGGTCTGGGCCTCCACGTCGGACTCGGTGAGCGGCCGCCCGATCATCCGGCCGAACCGCTCGAGCTCGCGCAGCATGATCACGGCGACGACGGGCTGCACCTCGAGCGGCCAGCTGCCCAGCCGCAGCGCGTCGGGGAAGCCTTCCTGCACGTCGTGCCCGAGGTCGGAGAGCAGGTCGGCGACCTTGCGCGCGCCGGCCACGCACTCGGGGTCGACGGTGCCGACGCCGGCGGGGTCCGAGGTGAGCACGCCGATGCGCAGCCGGCCCGGCGCGGCGCCCACCTCGTCGACGAACGGGCGGACCGGGGGCGGGGCGCTGTAGGCGTCGCCCGCGCGGTGCCCGCCCACGACGTCCAGCAGGGCGGCGATGTCGCGCACCGAGCGGGCGATGAACCCGTCGTGCGCGAGACCGGAGGCGTTGTCCGAGTCGATCACCTCGGGGCCCTGCGAGAACCGGCCCCTGGTCGGCTTCAGCCCGACCACCCCGCACTTGGCGGCCGGTTCGCGCACCGATCCGCCGCCGTCGTTGCCGTGCGCGACCGCCACCATGCCGGTGGCGACCGCCGCGGCCGAGCCGCCGCTCGAACCGCCGACCGAGCGGCGGGTGTCCCACGGGTTGCAGGTGGGCCCCCACGCCTCCGGCTCCGTGGTGTCGACGATCGCGAGCTCGGGGGTGTTGGTGCGCCCGGTGAGGACGAACCCGGCGCTGCGCATGTGCTCCACCAGGTGGGCGTCGTGGTCACCGAGGTAGCCCGCCGCCTTCACCCCGGCGATGCTCGCGGTGTAGAGGTCACCCTTCGACGCGATGTTGTCCTTGATCAGGTAGGGCACGCCGCGGAACGGGCCCTCGGCCGTGGCCGCCTCGGCGCGCGCCTTGTCGTACGTCGGGATCGTGACCGCGTTGACCTGCGGGTTGACGTGCTCGATCCGCTTGATCGTCTCCTCGACCAGCTCGGCCGGGGAGATCTGCCCGGAGCGGACGAGCTCGGCCTGGGCCGTGGCGTCCAGCGATCCGTCGATCATGGGTCCTCCTTGGGATGAACGGCGACCGAACGCTATAGCATCTTGCGACTGTTCACTAGATGCTATAGCGAATCAGTCCTGCCAAGCCGCCGTGTGCGTGCCGCGGAGCCCGTCGATGACCAGGGTGTCGCCCTCGCGACGCACCTCGACGCCACCGGGTGCGGCTGCTCCCGGCCACACGACGCGACCGTCGAGCGCGACGGTCCGGTCCCCGCCCAGCAGGGGGACGACCACCCGGCCGGGCGCGTCGGTCGCCGCGTCGACGGTCAGCACGAACGAGCGCTCGTCGCGGGTCCAGCGGGCCGCGATCGTCCCGCCAGGCACCTCGACGCGGCCCTGCGCCCACGTCAGCCCGCTCGGCTGCGGCGCCACCTCCCACCGGCGGAACCCGTCCTCCACGGGACGCACCCCGACGAGCTCGCCCGACAGCACCGGGAGGACCGACGTCCACGGGTGGACCAGGCTCGTGTGCCCGCCCCAGGCGAGCGACGTGCCGGGGCGCGGCACCCGCGGCGCGCCGTCGACGCCCACCTCTTCCCACGTGGTGCCGGGGCCTACGGCCAGCATGTGCCCCCACCCGGTGCGGATCAGGTCGAGCGCGCCGCGACCGTCGCCGTAGCGGAACCGGCCGACGGCCTCCTGCAGCATCACGTACGGCGACACGAACTGCGTCATGAACGGGTTGTCGGCGCGCTCGCTGTTGAGCCGCCCGTACGGCGAGCCGAGTCGGTCCCGCAGGAACGCCATCACCCGCCGCGCCTGGTCGGCGTCGAGCAGGCCGAACACCAGCGCGCCGGCGTTGGCGTCGGAGGTGTGGTCGGGGCGCGGGTCACCCTCGCGCAGCAGCATCGCCCCGGCCTGCGGGTCCCACAGGCGCGTCATCAGCGCGGACCGCACCTCGCCGGCTCGGGCGTCGAGCGCTGCCGCCGCGTCCGCTCCCGCGCCGATCGCGCGTTCCAGGCTCGCCAGCGCCTGCAGCGCCCCGAAGTACGCCTCGTTGCTGTACGCGTCGATGCCGTCGGCCATGTCCGGCGGGTGCCAGTTCACCGCGTACGGGCGCCCGCCGAAGGCCTCGGTGCGCCACAGCGGCCCGCCGGTGGCGTGGTCGGCGAAGAACTGCACGACCCGGCGCGCCACCGGCAGCATCGCCGTCGCGAACTCGACGTCGCCCGTGCTGCGCAGGTAGTCGGCCACGCCGATCACCCACCAGGCCGCGTAGCTGTCCACCCGGGCCATGCCGGCCTCGGCCGGCGGCGCGAACCCGGCCGGCGTCCCGTCGGGCGGTCCGGGATCGGCCGGGTCGCACGGCACGTCGATGCGCGTCGCCGCCGGCAGCGAGCCGTCGGGGTCCTGCTGGCAGGCGAAGAGGTTGAGGCTGTCGCGCACCACGCGGCGGTACGGCTCGCCCAGGTAGCGGGCCGAGAGCACCGCCTCGCGCACGTTCGCGCCGTACGGCAGCCGGTCGCGCTTCGCACCGTCCATGACGACCCAGCTCGCACCGGGGTTGCTGCGCTGGTCCCGGGCCGTCGCCAGGTCCATCGTGTACGCGCTGGCGTACCAGATCTTGTTGAGCAACGGGTCGCTCGACAGGAAGTGCGCGGTGTGGTGGCCGGGGGCGAAGTTGGTGCGGCGCACCCGCACCGCGTCGACGACGAGCGTGCCGGGCCCGTCCAGGGTGAGCGCCAGCCAGCGCTGGGACCCCCGCAGCCCGACGGTCACGAGGGTGGTCGGGGCCGCCGGCGGCGGGAAGACGTCGGCGCGCGCGTCCGGGTCGTCGTCGGTGCCCATCGAGCGGCCGGCGAACGTGAACCCGGCGGGGTCGGGATCGGCGTCGCCGTCGGGGCCGAGGAACTGGCGGGCCTCCGCGTACGACGCGCGGATCGAGGCGCCCGCGGCGCGTTCGACCGTGATCTCGACGTGCCCCGACACCGGGACGCCGAAGTCGAGGACGAGCCGCGCACTCCCCGCGGCCGTCGTGGTGAGCGTCGCCTGCCGGCCGTCGCCCGCGACGAGCACGCCGTCCGGGTCGGCGACCGCGGCCGGGTCGCCCTCGACCTCGACGCTCCGGGGCACGGCGTGCGCCTCCGTGGTGCCGAGCACCAGCTCCTTCCACCCGTCCCGCTCGGGGACCGGCTCGCAAGAGAGCCTGGCCGCGGGTTCGCTGCCGCACCGCGGAGCCGCCGCGATCACCGCGCCGGTTGCCGCCACCGCCACGGCGAGGACGGCCAAGAGGACTCTTCGTCGAACCTGTGTGGACGCCATTCGCGCTATGCTATAGCATTCGGCAATCCTTCTGCCGGATCAGCCGCAACGTCGGCCCGGCGGAAGGGCAATACGCTATAGCGTCTTCCGGTTCCAGGGAAAGGGCATACCCGTGACGGCTGCTCCCCCCGCGCTGCAGGCCACGCGGCTGCGCTGCGAGCACATGACCGCTCCCGTCGGCGTCGGGTCGCGCCATCCCGTCTTCGACTGGACCCCGGTCGGCCAGGCCGGCGCGCAGGTCGCGTACCAGATCATCGTGGCCAGCAGCGCCGCGCTCGCCGCCGCAGCGACCGGCGACGTGTGGGACTCCGGCCAGGTCAGCGGCACCGAGGTCGTCGGCATCGCCTACGGCGGCACGCCGCTGCGCAGCCGGACCCGGTACTGGTGGACCGTCCGGCTGTGGAGCGGTTCGGTGCCCGGTCCGTACGCAGCGGCGACGACGTTCGAGACCGGGCTGCTCGAACCGTCCGACTGGACGGCCTCCTGGATCGGCGCCCCCGGCATCCATGGCCCGCTGCTGCGCACGGAGTTCACCGTCCCCGCCGACGTCACCACCGCGCGGGCCTACGTCGCCGCGCTCGGCTGCTACGAGCTGCGGCTCAACGGCGCGAAGGTCGGCGACGCGGTCCTCGACCCGGCCACCACCAACTACGACCACGACCCGGCGCTCGTCGACGGCGAGGGCAAGCCGGCGCGGATGATCGGCGCGCGCGTCCTCTACGCGACCTACGACATCACCGCGCACCTCCAGGCCGGCGGCAACGGCGTCGGCGTCATGCTCGGCAACGGCTGGTACAGCGCCGAGGAGGAGAACGGTCCGGGCCCGCTCCCCCGCACCCCGTGGGGCGACGGGCCGCGCGCGCTCGTCCAGCTCGAGGTCGAGACGAGCGACGGCGAGCGGATCGTCGTCGGCACCGGCGGCGACTGGACGGTCGCGGCCGGCCCGATCACGTTCGACGACCCCGTCCACGGCGAGGTGTACGACGCCCGTCGTGAGGTCCCCGGCTGGGACGGCGCCGGCTTCGACGGCGCGTGGGAGCCGGCGACGGTCGTCGAGCCCCCGCAGGCGCGGCTGCACGGCCAGGACATCCCGCCGGTGCGCGTGCTCGCGACCCGCGCACCGGTGACCGACGGGCCGACGGCGAGCGGCGCCCGGCTGCTGGACTTCGGCCAGCACCACACCGGATGGACGCGGATCACGGTGTCCGGGCCGGCCGGGGCGCAGGTGGTGCTGCGCCACGCCGGCGAGGTCGACGCCGCCGGCGAGCTGGACGACGACGCCAACATGGGTGCCTGGATCCAGGCCCGCCAGACCGACACCTACGTGCTGCGCGGCGACGGGCGGGAGACCTGGGAGCCGCGGTTCACGCTGCACGGGTTCCGCTACGTCGAGATCACCGCGCCGCCCGAGGTCACGGTGCACGAGGCGGTGTCCTGCCTCGTGCACTCCGACCTGCCGCAGGTTGGCCGGTTCACCTGCGCCGACCCGCTGCTCAACCAGATCCACGACAACGCGGTGTGGAGCATGCGGGCGAGCCTGCAGGGCTTCCCGCAGGACGCCGCCGAGCGCGCCGAGCGCGTCGGCTGGACCGGTGACCCGGGCTGGGCGGTGGGCGAGTACCTGCTCAACGTCGACACGCTCGGCTTCTGGCGCAAGTGGCTCGACGACCTCGCCGACGCCCAGCTGCCCGACGGCCGGTTCCCCGTGGTCTGCCCGATCCACTGGCGCGGATCCGTCGAGCTCCCAGCGCCGGACGGCTACCTGGTGCCCGCCGACCACGACCCGATGCTGCACTTCCCGTACGGGGCGTGGCCGGACTTCAGCATGACCAGCTACCCGGCCATCGCGTGGGCGCTCTACGAGTTCTACGGCGACCGCTCGATCCTCGCCCGCCACTACCCCGGCATGCGGCGCGGGCTGGAGTTCATGCTGTCGCGCACGACCGACGGCATCCTGACGACCGGGCTCGGCGACCACATGGAGCCGCAGGCCGACGGGACGTGCAGCGTGTTCCCGCAGCGCACGTCCCGCGAGTGCACGTCGACGGCGTGGCTCTACGCGGTTGCGGACATCGTCGCGAAGAGCGCGCGGGTGCTCGGTCGCACCGAGGACGCCGCGCAGTTCGCGGGCGTCGCCGCCGAGGTCAGGGACGCGTTCACCGCGCGGTTCCTGAACGTCGACAGCGCGACCTACGACAGCGGGTCGCAGACCGCGGCCGCGCTGGCGCTGTGGCTGGGGCTGGTGCCCGACGAGCACCGCGCCGCCGTGCTGGCCGCGCTCGTCGCCGACATCGAGCGCCGCGACGGGCACCTCGACACCGGCACGATGGGCACCGCCGCCCTGCAGCACGTGCTGCCGGCCGAGGTGATGCACCGGGTCGCCACGCGTACCACGTTCCCCAGCTGGGGCCACCAGATCGCCCAGGGTGCCACCACGATCTGGGAGACGTGGGGCGGCGACCCCACGTTCAGCCGCAACATGAAGCTGCTCGTCGCCACCGAGAAGTTCCTCTTCCACGACGTGGCCGGGCTCGCCCCGGCCGCGCCCGGTTGGAGCCGCATCCGGGTCCGTCCCCAGCTGACGGGCGTGCTCGCGCACGCGTCGGCGCAGGTGCGGACCCCGCGCGGCATCGCAGCCGTCGAGTGGACCGCGGATCCCCTCCAGCTCACCGTCACCGTCCCGGCCAGCAGCACCGCCGAGGTCTGGCTCCCGGCCGGCTCGGTGCCCAGCGTCGACGGCGCCGCCCCGGCCGACGCGACGACCCACCCCGACTCCGTCCGGTTCGAGATCGGCGGAGGCACGCACAGGATCACGACCCTCTAGCCCCTGAAGGAGTCGTCACATGCGCAGTTCCCTGTTGTCCGCGTGTCTCGCGCTGGCCACCTGCCTGACCGTCACCGCCTGCGGCGGTGCCGCCCCTGCCGACGCCTCGGTGCTCCGCGTCGCGGTCTGGGACACCGGCACCGGCACCGACCCGATCGACACCGCCGTGGCCGAGTTCCGGGCCACCCACCCCGGTGTCACCGTGGAGCTCGACCGCACCGCGTACGCGCAGTACGAGCAGTCCCTGCGGCTGCAGCTGAGCACGGGGCAGCCGCCGGACGTGGTGCGGCTGGTCACCGGCTACGGCGACGCGGGCACCGCGCTCGCGCTGGCCGACCGCGGGGTGCTCTCCGACCTCACCGCCGCGCCGTGGGTGGCGCAGATCCCGCCCGCGGCCACGGAGAACACGAACAAGAACGGCAAGACCTACGCCCTGCCCGTCGACTCGGCGGTGATCGGCACGTTCTACGACCCTGCGAAGTTCACCGAGCGCGGCATCGCGGTCCCGACGACGTTCGCGGACGTGCTGGCGATCTGCCGGAAGGTACACGGTTCGGGCACTGTCGCGTTCGCCATGGGCGCCGACGACGCCTCCGGCATGACCCAGTTCCTGGGTTTCGCGCTGGCGGCGTCGACGGCGTTCGTCGACGAACCCGACTTCGCCGCCAAGCGGCTGGCGGGCCAGGCCACGTTCGCCGGCTCCCCGGGCTGGCTGCGGGCCCTGCAGAACCTGCAGGAGATGGTCCGCGCCGGCTGCTTCAGCCCGGACGCCGCCGGCACCTCGCAGGAGGCGGCCAGCCAGTCACTCGGCCAGGGCAGCGCCCTGATGGCCGTCGCACCCACGCTGGTGCAGCCCCTGATCCAGGCCGGCGACCCGGCCGCGAAGTTCGCGATGTTCCCCTTCCCCGGCGCCGCCGCGGACTCGACCCGGGTCAACACCGGCCCGATCAGCGGGCTGGGCGTGCCCGCGCGGGCCCGCAACCCGCAGCTGGCCCGCGAGTTCCTCGACTTCTACGCCGCCAACCGGGCGAAGTACGCGGCGATCGACGACAGCGTGCCCGCCATCCCCGCCCAGGCCGGCGACCCCGGGGTGCCCGGCTACGCGTCCGCCGTGGCGCCGCTGGTGGCGGCCGGGCGCACCGCCCCGATCATGGACGGCCAGTGGCCCAACCCCGAGGTGCTGGTGCGGTTCAAGGCCGGCATCACCGGCATCCTGCTCGGCCAGCAGCAACCGCTCGACGTGCTCACGGCGATGGACGCCGCGTGGACGTCGGAGCTGCCGAAGTAGCCGGGATGGTCGCGACCATCGCCGCGCCGGCCCACACCGCGCGCCTCGCCCCCTGGCTCTTCGTCCTGCCCGCGGTCTCGTGGTGCGCGGCGGTCCTGCTCCTCCCCTCGCTCGTCGGCGCGGGGTACGCCGCCACCGAGTGGGACGGCCTCACCGCGCCGGAGTTCGTCGGCGCGGCCAACGTCGCCGAGTTCGCCGGCAGCCCGCAGGGCCGCGACGTGCTCGTGCACACCGTCGTGCTCGCCGTCGGCTACGTCGTCGCCGTCAACGTCGTGGGGCTCGTGCTGGCGCTGGGCGTCAACGGGCCCGGCCGCGGCGCGCTGCGCGCCGTCTTCTTCCTGCCTGCGGTGCTCAGCCCGCTCGTCGTCGGCTACATCTGGAAGTTCGTGCTCGACGCCACCGGGCCGCTGAACTCGGCGCTGCGCGCTGTCGGGCTCGACGGGCTCGCGCAGCCGTGGCTCGGCCGGCCCGGCACCGCGCTGGCGGCGATCGGGCTCGTGATGGTGTGGCAGTTCGCCGGGTACCACATGCTCATCTACCTGGCCGGGCTCGCCGGCGTGGACCGCACTCTCACCGAGGCGGCGGCCGTGGACGGCGCCCGCCGGTGGCGCCGGTTCCGCGACATCACGCTGCCGCAGCTGCGCCCGGCCGTCACGATCGGCGTCGCGCTCTCCACGATCTCCGCCCTCACCGTGTTCGACCAGGTGATGGCGCTGACGGGCGGCGGCCCCGCCGGGGGTACGGAGACGCTCGGCAGCTACATCTACAAGCAGGCGTTCGGCAACGGCCGCTACGGGTTCAGCGCCGCGGTGGCACTGGTGATGGTCGTGTTCGTCGCGGGCGTCGGGCTCGTCCAGCTGCGGATGCTGCGGGGCCGGCGGTGACCGCCGGGTGGCGCGGGTTCCGCGACGTCTGGTTGTGGCTCGCCGCCGTGCCCGTGCTGCTGCCGTTCTGGTTCGTGCTGGTCACCGCGGCCAGCCCGGCGTCGGGCCCGAAGGGCTCGGGGTGGCTGCCGACCGCGGCGCCGACGACCGACAACGTCGTCGCCGCGTGGCGGTCGGCCGGACGGGGAGCCGTGTCGTTCGGGGAGGCGCTGCGCAACAGCACGCTCACCACGGTCGCCGTCGTCGTGCTGCTGATCGTGCTCGCCGCGCCCGCGGGCTACACGCTGGCCCGGCGCGGTGGGCGGCTGGCCGGCGCGGTGTTCGCCGCGTTCGCCGTCGGCCTGATCGTGCCCGTGCAGCTCGGGCTGATCACCCTGTACGGGCTGCTGGTGCAGGTCGGGCTGGTCGGCACGTGGATCGGGCTGGTGGTGGTGTACGTCGGGTTCCTGCTGCCGCTCGCCGTGTTCCTCTACACCGGGTTCTTCCGCGGCCTCCCCACCGCCTACGAGGACGCGGCCAGCGTGGACGGCGCGCGGCCGTGGCGGGTGCTCGTCGACATCGTGCTGCCGCTGGTGCGGCCCGTCACCGGCACGGTGGCGCTGCTGACCGGGCTGTTCGTGTGGAACGACTTCTTCCTCGGCCTGGTGCTGGTCGGCGGCACCCCGTACGAGACGTTGCCGGTGGCCGTCTACACGTTCGTCGGCCCGTACGCGGCGCAGTGGCCGCTGATCTTCGCCGGTGCCCTGATCGCGATCGTCCCCGTGCTCCTGGTCTACCTCGCCCTGCAGCGACGGATCATGACCGGCTTCGTGAGCACCCTGCACGGCTGAGGAAGGAACCCCTATGGCGTCCGTGGAGCTGGACCGGCTCGTGGTGCAGTACGGCACCGGCGCACCCGTGCTGGACGGGCTCGACCTGCGGATCGCCGACGGCGAGTTCTTCGTGCTGGTCGGGCCGTCGGGGTGCGGCAAGTCGACGGTGCTGCGCATGCTCGCCGGGCTGGAGCGCCCGACGTCCGGCGCGGTGCGGATCGGCGGTGCCGACGTCACGGCGGTCCCGGCGCACGACCGCGACGTCGCGATGGTGTTCCAGAACTACGCGATCTACCCGCACATGACCGTGCGCCGCAACATCGGCTACGGCCTGCGGGTGCGCGGCGCCGACCGGGCGACCGAGCGCGCCCGCGTCGAGGAGGTGGGCCGCCTGCTCGGCCTCGATGCGCTGCTGGACCGCCGGCCGGCGACGCTGTCCGGCGGGCAGCTGCAGCGGGTCGCGATGGGCCGGGCGATCGCGCGCAACCCCCAGGTGTTCCTCATGGACGAGCCGCTGTCCAACCTCGACGCCAAGCTGCGGGTGTCGATGCGCGCCGAGCTGGAACGGCTGCACCGCTCGCTCGGCGTCACCACCGTCTACGTGACCCACGACCAGGTCGAGGCGATGACGCTCGGCCAGCGCGCGGCCGTCCTGCGCGGCGGGGTGCTGCAGCAGGTCGACAGCCCGCAGCAGCTCTACGACCGGCCCGCCAACGCCTTCGTCGCGGCGTTCCTCGGCTCGCCGCCGATGAACCTGGCCGCCGCCTGCTGGGACGGCCAGTGCCTGGTGCTGGGCGGCACCCGCCTCCCCGTCCCCGAGCCCGTCCGCCCGCCGCTGCCGCCGGGCAGCCGCGTGATCGTCGGGATCCGGCCGGAGGACCTCACCGACGCGCGGCGCGCACCCGGCTACGAGCAGCTCAAGCTGCGCTGCCTCGCCCGCCAGAACCTCGGATCGGACGTGCTGCTGCACGTCGCGCTCGACGCCGAGCCCGCCGACGTTGCCGCCGTCGAGCGCCTGACGCGGTCCGAGCACGCCCCGTCCGACGACGCGGAGCTGCGCCCGGGCGCCGGCACGCTGTGCGCCCGCGTCGGGACCGGCTTCGCGGCGGCCGACGGCGAGCTGGTGGACCTGTCGGTGCGCATCACGAAGCTGCACTGGTTCGACCCGGACACCGGCGAGCGCCTGGACCGATGGGCATGACCCGCACTTCGCAGAGGCAAGACCGTCCTCGCAGGAGGTCGAACCTCTGCGAGGACACCTCAACCTCTGCGAGGTCAGTCGGCGGATTCCTCGGACGCGCGCAGGGCCGTGTGGATGCGGTCGGCCGCGATATGGATGTGGCGGGCCATCTCGGCGCGGGCGATCTCGGCGTCGCCGGTGGCGATGGCGTCGATCAGCACGTCGTGGGACGCGGCGTGCTCGGCCAGCTCGTCCGGCTTCAGGGCCGCCGTGGCGGCGTGCAGGAACGAGCCGATGCGCCGCCGCAGCTGGGTGACGAGCTCGCTGAGCATCCCGTGGTCGGCCAGCGCCCACAGCCGCTCGTGGAAGCGCTGGTCCAGCTCGAGCATCTGCTTGTAGTCGCCGCGGGTCGCGGCCTTGCGCATCGTGGCCACCATGCGGCGCAGCTCCGCGACCGTCGCCGGCGCGAGCCGCTCCTGCACGCGCACGACCACGAACTGCTCCAGCAGCACGCGCAGCGTGGACAGCTCCTCCAGCTCCTTGGACGTGAGCACCGCGACCCGCGAACCCCGCCGCGGCAACCGCTGCACGAGCCCCTCGTCCGACAGCCTGCCCAACGCCTCGCGGATCGGGATGTGGCTCACGCCGAGCTCGCTGGCGAGCGTCCGCTCCACCAGCCGCATCCCCGGCGGGTACCGGCCGTCGTGGATCGCGTCGCGGATGCGGTCCGCGACCAGGTCACCGATGTTCTTGTCGGTGGGGAGGGGATCCAGGCTCATCGTTCGTCGATTCCCGTCCGATTGCGCACCACGTGACTAGATACTATAGCAGTAATAGACCGAGAGGACTTGCCGTGAGGATCGCAGAGGGTCGGAAGGCGCTCGTCACCGGCGCCGCGTCCGGCTTCGGACGCGACATCGCCGCCCGGCTGGCCGGCGAAGGCGCCGCCGTCGCGCTCGTCGACGTCGACGCCGAGCGGGTCGCCGTCGCCGCGAAGGAGATCGGCGGGTCGGCCGTCGGGATCGGCGCCGACGTCCGTTCGGTGCCGCAGATGCGCGCCGCCGTCGACGAGGCCGTCGCCGCGTTCGGCGGGCTGGACACGCTCGTCGTGTCGGCCGGCGTGTTCCACATCGGGCCGATCGAGGAGATCGCCGCGCAGGAGTGGGACCGGGTGCTGGGGATCAACCTCACCGGCGCGTTCGTCACGGCGCAGGCCGCCGCTCCCGCATTGCGGGCCAGCGGGCGCGGTCGCATCGTCACCATCGGCTCGGACTGCAGCCGGCGCGGGTTCGCCCTCCAGACCGCGTACGTCGCCAGCAAGTTCGGGCTCGTCGGGCTCACCGAGTCGCTGGCCGCCGAGCTGGCCGCCGACGGTGTGACCGCCAACTGCGTCGCGCCCGTCGGCTGCCCGACGACCGGCATGGGCCAGGAGGTGCTGGCATGGAAGGTCGGCACGCGCGGCCGGCCCGCGGAGGAGATCATGGCCGACACGGCCCGGACGAACCCGCTCGGGCGCAACGCCACCGAGACCGACGTGACCGACGCCGTGCTGTTCCTGATCTCCGAGCACGCCGGGTTCCTCACCGGTCTCACCCTCGACGTCGACGGCGGCGCGCACCTCGGCTCCGTCCCCGGAGCGCGCTGACGTGGCCCGGTTGCCCTTCGTCGACACCCACGTGCACTTCCACGACCTCGCGCACCCGCACCTGCGCTACTCGTGGCTGGAACCGGACGCGCCGGTCGACCCGGTCGTCGGGCCGGACGGGGCGATCCGCGCGCAGCGGTACTGGGCCGACGACTTCCTCGCCGAGACCCGCTTCCACGACGTCGTCGGCGTGGTGCACGTGCAGGCCGCGCTCGGGACCGTCGACCCGGTGGAGGAGACGCGCTGGCTCCAGGCGTTCGCCGACCGGCTCGGCGCGCCGCACGGCATCGTCGCGGCCGTCGACCTCACCGCCGACGACGTCGCCGCGCAGCTCGACCGGCACGCCGCATTCGCGAACCTGCGCGGCGTGCGGGACCTGCGCTACGACGGCTACCTCTCCGACGAGCGCTGGGAGCGCGGCTACGCGCAGCTGGCCGGGCGCGGGCTGGTGTGCTGCGACGACCCGGACCTCGACGAGTTCCCGCTGGCCCGCGCACTCGCCGACCGGCACCCCGACGTCGTGCTGTGCATCGACCACGCCGGCTTCCCCAAGGCCCGCGACGACGCCTACTTCCGGCGCTGGCGGGAAGGCATGGCGCTGCTCGCGGGCGCGTCGAACGTCGTCGTCAAGATCTCCGGGCTGGGGCAGGCCGACCACCGCTGGACCGTCGACTCGATCCGGCCATGGGTGCTCGCCTGCGTCGACGCGTTCGGGGTCGAGCGCAGCTTCTTCGGCACGAACTGGCCGGTCGACCGGCTCTTCAGCTCGTACGGCGACGTCGTCGACGCGTACGCCGAGATCGTCTCCGACTTCACCGACGCCGAGCAGCGGGCGCTGTTCGCGGGCACGGCGCAGCGGATCTTCCGGCTGGAGGTGTCATGACCGTCCGCGTCGCCGTCGTCGGGTGCGGCTGGTGGTCCACCTACGCGCACCTCCCGGCGCTCGCCGAGCACCCGGACGCCGAGATCGCCGCGCTGGTGGACCCCGACCCGGAGCGGCTGGCCGCCGCGGCGACAGCGTTCGGCGACCCGCCGACGTTCACCGACGTCGAGGCGATGCTCGACGCCGGGATCGATGCCGCGATCATCGCCGTGCCGCACGCCCTGCACCATCCGGTCGCCCGCGCGGTGCTGGACCGCGGTGTTGCGGTGCTGCTGGAGAAGCCGATGGTCCTCGACCCCGCGCACGGGCGGGAGCTGATCGCGCTCGCCGAGCAGCGCGGCGCGCACCTGGTGATCGGCTACCCGTGGCAGTACAACCGGCACGTCCTGGAGCTGCGCGAGCTCGTGACGGCGGGTGGCATCGGCCCGATCGAGCACGTGTCGGTGCTGTACGCCTCGACCGTCCGCGAGCTGTACAAGGGCAACCCCGAGCCCTACCGCGACCTCTTCGGCTACCCGGTCTCCGCGCCGTCGACCAGCACGTACAGCGACCCGCAGCTCGCCGGCGGCGGGCAGGGCCAGACCCAGCTCACGCACGCCGCGGCGCTGCTGCTGTGGCTGACGGGCCTGCGGATCGAGTCGGTGGCTGCGTTCACCAGCAACGCCGAGCTGGCCGTCGATCTCGCCGACGCCGTCGCCGTCCGGTTCGCCGGCGGCGCCGTCGGCACGCTGAGCACCACCGGTTCGGTGACGCCCGGCGAGATCGAACTGGTGCGGTTCGACCTGTTCGGCCGGGACGGGCACGTCCAGCTCGACATCAACCACGGCACGGCGTCGGTGCACCGCAGCGGCACCGTGGAGCACCTGCCGCCGGTGCCGGCCGCCGAGCGGGACCCGGTGCGGTCGCCGGCCCGCAACCTCGTCGAGCTGGTCGCGGGCACGGCCGCCAACGGCTCCCCCGCCGACGTCGGGCTCGGCTCGGTGGAGCTGGTGCGGGCGATGTACGACTCGGCGGCTGAGGGAGGGAAGCCGGTCCGGGTCAGCGGGCTTCCATGACCTCGATGGTCAGGCCCTGCGGGTCGCGGAAGTAGGCCACGCGGCGGCCCTCGTTGGGGCCCGACGTGATCGCGACGGGCGCCGTGCTGCGCGGCACGGCGCCCAGCTCGACGAGCCGCGCGAACGCGCCGTCGACGTCGGCGCTGGCCAGGCACAGGTGCCCGGTGCCGGGGTTGCAGGTCTCCACGTCGACCGGCGCCCCGACCGGCTCCAGGTACTGGATCAGCTCGAGGAACGCCGGGCTGCCCGGCACGTCGAAGTGCGCCACGTCGAGCCGGGCGCCCGGGTAGCCGACCTGCTCGCCGGTGTACGGGGCGTCGAAGATCCGGCGCACCCGCGGCGGGGCGCCGAACAGCTCCTCGTAGAAGCCCACGGCGGCGTCCAGGTCGGCGACGGTGAAGCCGACGTGCAGCATCCCGGTGAACATGGGGTCCTCTCAGCAGTGGTGCGAGGGCGGGACGTCGAGCGCGGGGTTGCGGTCGAAGAACCCGGCGGGCTCGATCATGAAGCCCGCCCGCGCGACGGGCATCACCGGCCAGTCCTCGGTGCGGGCGACGTGCGTCGGGCCGAAGGTGTGCCACAGCACCACGTCGGCGTCGACGAGCGGGGCGTCGCGCTGCGCCCAGGTGTCGATCCCGGTGTCGCCGGCGCTCAGGTTGGGGTGCGTCCCGGCGGGGCGCAGCTCGTCGGGGCGGTACTCGGTGACCCACAGGTGGTGGGCGGCGAACGCCGCGCGCCGGGCCATCGCGGAACCGGGGGCCGCGAGCAGCGGCGCCGACGTGTGCGGCACCAGCCGGTAGCCGACGGGCGCGCCGACGCGGTTGCGCCGGGACTCGTTCACCACGTGCCAGGAACGGGCGCGGGCGGCGTCGGCGTCGCGGGCGGCCACGGCCTCGCTCACCAGCGGCGTGGTGACGGTCGCGAACGCGTGGCCCGTCGCGGACGCGACCGGCACCACATCCACCTCGTGGACGGTGTTGCGCTGCCCGTCCAGGGCCATGTCCAGCCGCACGCAGAACAGGTGCTGGTGGTGCGGCGCGAACAGTCCCGGCGCCACCTCGACGGCGTGCGGGTCGGCCGTGCCCGGCTCCCCCGCCTTCGTCTGGACGATGCCGGTCAGCTTCATCTCCAGCGCGATCGACCCGTCCTGGTGGAGGTACCAGTAGGCGCCGTAGTCGTAGTTGCCGACCGTGTAGAACGAGCTGATCACGAGCCGCCGTGCGCGCCGCACCTGCGCGACCCCGGTGAAGGGATCGGTGTGCTTCCAGCCGATCCCGTGGTCCTCCTCGTGCACGCAGATCGCGTTGGGCCGGCGCAGCGGATCCCCGGCCGCGGTCACGCCGACCGCGTCGAGGTAGTGCACCTCGCCGACGCAGTCGCAGCCCAGCTCCAGAGCGTTGACGCACGTGCCGAGGCCGTACTCGCCGCCGTCGAGGGCCATGCGCCACTCGAACAGCGGGTCCGGGTCGCCGTAGGGCACCGCCATCTCCGCCAGCGAGGCCCGGTAGAGCACCGACCGCAGCTCGTCGCCGTCGCGGTAGCCGACCTGGTGCAGGGTCAGCCCGTCGAGCGCGTTCAGCGAGACCCGCAGCTCCCAGTTCTGCCACGTGATGCGGTGCCCGTCGATGGTGAACCCGGGCCCGTCCGGCTGGGTGATCGAGAGCGGGGCGACGTGCCGGAACTCGCCGCTCGGGGGCCGGTCGAACTCGCCGTCCTCGTCGGGGACGGGCCGGGCGCCGCGGTCGACCACCTCCAGCACCTCCCCCGCCGCGACGTCGACCAGCGCCATGAGGCCGGCGATCGGCCGCGCCCACGAGTTGACGGCACCGCGCCGCCGGACGAACCCCGTGCACCGCGCCACCCGCCGGCCGGCCGCCGACTCCGGTACGAGCGAGCCGGTCGGCCACGGGTCGACCTGCACGCTGCGCGGGTCGGTGATGCCGCGGTCGGCCAGCGCCTGCACCCACCGCGGGTCCGTCCGCACGAGCCGGACCGCGGCGAGCAGCTCCTCGCCGGTGAAGGCGGGCTGCGCGTCGAGGTCCTCGACGCGCACCACGGCCTTCTCCCCGAGGTCGACGAGCGCGCGGACCGCCTGCCCGCCCGGCCGGCGGACCAGCAGCGCCTCGGCCTGCCGCGTGACCGGCGCACCTGGCCACGCGAGCACCGCGGACTTGGCCGGCTCCGCCAGCGCCAGGCCGCTCACGGCCGTGTGCGCGTCCAGCACGCCGGCCTCGGCCAGGACGTCCCTGGCCAGCGCGATCTCCGCGGCGTCCAGGGGTTCGAGGGGGTGGGGCGCGTCGACAGCCATGGACCGACGCTAGGACATCTCGTCGATTCACGCTAGATGCTATAGCGTCATGGCATGTCGCCTCGGCCACTCGCCCTCGTCACCGGAGCCACCCGCGGGATCGGCGCCGCCATCGCCCGCGCGCTCGCCCCCACCCATTCTCTCCTACTCGGCGGCCGCGACGCCGGGCAGCTCGCCGCCGTGGCCGATGCCCTCCCCGACGCCGTCTCGTGGCCGTTCGACCTGCTCGATCTTGAGGCGGTCACCGCGGCGGCATCCCGCATCGAGCACCTCGACGTGCTCGTGCACTCCGCCGGCGTCGCCGAGCTCGGCACGGTGGCCGACGCCGACCCCGCGGCGTGGCGCCGCAACTTCGAGCTGAACCTCCTCGCACCGGTCGCGCTGACCCGCGCGCTGCTGCCGGCCCTGCGCGCAGCCGGCGGGCACGTCGTCGTGATCAACTCCGGTCAGGGCATCAGCGCCCGGGAAGGCTGGGGTCCCTACGCCGCCAGCAAGTTCGGCGCACGGGCGTTCGCCGACGTGCTGCGCGCCGAGGAGCCCCGGCTGCGCGTGACGTCGATCTTCCCGGGCCGCACCGACACGGAGATGCAGCAGGCCATCGTCGCCGCCGAGGGCGGCACCTACCGGCCCGCCGAGTACCTGCGACCGGACTCGATCGCGGCCGCCGTCGCGTCCGCCGTCGGCGCGAGCCCCGACGCCCACCAGACCGAGATCGTCATCCGGCCGCGGTGACGACGGCCCGGGCGGCCGCGCGCAGTGCTGCCACCGTGGCCCGGATCGCGGGCCGTCGCTGCGTGTTCTCCCTGGTCAGCACGTGCACGTCCCGGCCGAACGCGGGCCGCAGCGGCAGCAGCCGCACCCCGTCCGGCAACGGGCCCAGCCCGAGCGTCGGCATGATCGCCACCCCGAGCCCGGCCGCGACGAACGCCAGCTGCGTCTCGTGCTCGCGCGCGGTGTGGGCGACGACGAGGTCGCCGCCGTGCGCGCGGAGGGTGTGCGCGAGCCAGTCGCGGCAGATCGAGCCGCGCTGCCAGGTGATCCACGGCTCGTCCCGCACGGTCGCCACATCGACGTACTCGCGGGTGGCGAGCCGGTGGCCCGCCGGCACGGCGATCATGGCGGGATCGTGCAGCAGCAGGGTGGGCACGAGCCCGCGCGGCACACCGAGCGGAGCGTTCGTCCAGTCCAACGCGACCGCCAGGTCCAGGTCTCCGCGCACGACCAGCGGCACCGACTCGTCCGGCTCCATCTCGACCAGTTCGAGCCGCAGTCGCGGGTGCTCGGCCCGCAGCGCGGTGAAGGCGGCCGGCAGCAGCCCGCGCGCCGCCGTCGCGAACGCCGCCACCGTGAGCTTGCCCTCGACCGATCCGCGGCGTTCCTGCAGGTCGGCCTCGGCCCGTTCGACGGCGGCGAGGATCTCGCCGGCGTGGTCCACCATCCGCAGCGCGAAGTCGGTGAGCACCACGCCGCGGCCGCGCCGGTCCAGCAGCGGCTGCCCGACCTCGCGCTCCAGCTTCGCGACCTGCTGCGAGACGGCAGACGTCGTGAGGTGCAGCACGTCGGCCGCGGCGGTGACGGAGCCGTACGTGGAGATGGCGTGCAAGGTGCGGAGCCGTTCCAGGTTCAACACCGTAGAGATGCTACGAGATCGCTCGCAGTTCTTCGTGATTGTGCTTCATACATTGCGGCCCCGAGAGTGGTCGGCATGACCCGCACCGAGATCACTCCGTCGACCCGCCTGTGGTGGGTCCGGCTGCTGGCACTGGCGACCGTGTGGGGCACCAGCTTCCTCCTGATCAAGGTGGCGCTGGAGGCGTTCGCCCCGGTGCAGATCTCCTTCGGCCGGGTCGCCGCCGGCGCGGTCGTGCTGCTCGCCGTCGTGGTGGCGCGCCGGGACACCCTGCCCCGCGAGCCCCGGGTGTGGCTGCACCTGAGCATCGCCGCCCTGCTGCTCAACACCATGCCGTTCACCCTTTTCGGGTACGCCGAGCAGCGCATCTCCTCCTCCCTCGCCGGGATCTGCAACGCCGCCACGCCGCTCTTCACGGCCCTGCTGACGCTCGTCGCGCTGCGTGAGGAGCGGCCGGACCTGCGGCGCGTGGCCGGGCTCGTCGTCGGCTTCGGCGGCGTGCTCCTCGTGCTCGACGTCGCCGGCGGGGTCGTGACGGGCGATGCGACCGGCGTCGCGCTGGTCCTCGGCGCAGCGCTCTGCTACGCCCTCGGCTGGATCCACCTGCGCCGCTACGTCACGGGCACGGCGTACTCCGGCGTCGCGCTCTCCGCAGGCCAGCTGCTCGCCTCCACCGCGCAGCTGGCGGTCGTGACGCTCGCGGTCACCTCGCCGCCCACGACGTACCCGTGGGCTGCGCTCGGCGCGCTGGTCGCGCTCGGCGCGCTCGGCACCGGGTTCGCGTACGTGCTGCAGTACCGGATCATCCGCGACGTCGGCGTGACCGTCGCCGCGACCGTCACCTACGTGATCCCGGTGGTCGCCGTGGCCGCCGGGATCGTCGTGCTCGGCGAGCAGCTGCACCTCCACCAGCTCCTCGGCGCCGCCGTGATCCTGGCCGGGGCGTGGCTCAGCCGCGCACAGCCCCGGTGACGGGCGCCGACTTCTTCGCATTTCACGCAAAAAGGACCCGAGCCGTTCATTGCAGAAACAAGCGAAACGGCGCCTCGTCGGAATGGCTGCACCGATATCACGAGGATCGTCGAATTGTTTGCAGAAGCGCGAGAGTCACCCATTAGTGTCGCCGCACGTGCCCTGGGCGTGCCTCGACAACAGCCGGGTGAGTGAACAGCCGAGCGCGCCCGACGATCGTGCGTGTCCCCGGGGGGATTCGGCGCGCCGGCACGAACACATTCCTGGGCAGCGACGGGCGACCGCGAGCCCTGAGCTCGAAGGAGTCGTATGTCCGTGCCGACGCCGTCGGACGACGGTCACCTGATCGTCGTCTCGAGCCTGGGCGCCGCCCACCGGCGCACCTTCTTCGAGACGGTCTCGGCGCACTACCCGATCTGGCTGTTCGTCGGCGGCCCCGGCCGTGCGCAGGAGCCCAGTTGGGAGCTGCCCTACGTGGTCGGGCACACCAGCGTCGACACCCTGGACGCCGATGCCATGCGGGCCGCGGTGCGCGCGCTGCCCGAGCACGTCCGCGTGCGCGGCATCGTCTGCTACGACGAGGCGCGGGTGGTGGCCGCCGCGAAGCTGGCCACGACGCTCGGCCTGCCCGCCCCAGACCCCGACGCGGTGCTGCGCTGCCGCGACAAGCACCTGACCCGCACGGCGCTCGACGCCGCCGGCGTGCCGCAGGCGCAGTCGCTGGCGGTGCGCTCCCTGGACGAGGCGCTGGCCGCCGCGCAGAAGATCGGCTACCCGGTGGTGCTCAAGCCGCGCAACCTCGCCGCCAGCTTCGGGGTCACCCGGGCCGACTCGGACTCCGACGTCGCCGCCGCCTACGCCGCCGCCGGCGAGAAGACGCTGCCCGAGGTGCTGGAGCACCACGAGGACGGCGTGCTCGTCGAGGAGTACCTCGACGGCGAGGAGATCAGCATCGACTCCGCGTGCTTCGACGGGCGGATCGAGCCGCAGGTCGTCGCGCACAAGCTGGTCGGGTACCCGCCCAACTTCCTGGAGATGGGCCACACCGTCTCGGCGGGCGACCCGCTCCTGAACGATCCCGAGGTCCGCGAGGTGGTGATCGGCGCGCACCGGGCCGTCGGGTTCGACACCGGCGCCACCCACCTGGAGCTGAAGCTGACCTCGCGTGGCCCGCGCGTCGTCGAGCTCAACGCGCGGCTCGCCGGCGGGCTCATCCCGTACCTGGGCCGGCTGACCGGTGGCGCCGACCTGGAGCTGGCCGCGGCGACCATCGCGTGCGGCGAGGTCCCCGACCTGTCCAGGACCGACGGCGCGCCGGTCGCCGCCATCCGCTACTTCTACCCGCCGCACGACCTCGTCGTCGGCGAGCTGTACTTCGACGGGTCCGCCCTGCCGGCGTCGGTCGAGCGCGCCGAGCTGCTCACCGCCCCGGGCGAGCCGGTGCGGCTGCCCCCGCGTGGCTCGGCCTGGGAGAGCTACCTGGCGCAGGCCGTCGTCACCGGCGAGACCGTGAGCGGCTGCCACCGGGACCTCGACGCCGCGGGCGCCGCCGTCGTGGTCGTACCGGCGTGAGCACTGCCGCTGATCCCGACCAGCAGGTCGGCGCGCTGCGCACGCTGCGCGAGATGCCGAGCGCGGGCCGCCTGTTGCTGGTCGGCGTGTTCGTCAACCAGCTCGGCGCGTTCGTGCAGGCCTTCCTCGTGCTGTACCTGGCGCACCGCGGGTTCGGGCAGAGCGAAGCCCTGTTCGGGATGGGCGCCTACGGGGCCGGCGCGGTCGTCGGGCTGGTGTTCGGCGGCAGCATGTCCGACCGGCTCGGGCCCCGCCGCACGATCATGGTGTCGATGACGGCGTCGGCGATCCTGCCGGTGACGGTGACGCTGGTGTCGGAGTACGCGGTGATCGTCGCGGTGGTCGCGGTGGCCGGCGCCATGGCGCAGCTGTACCGCCCGGCCGCGGCGGCGATCCTCGCCGAGCTGGTCCCCGGCCCGCGCCAGACCATGGCGTTCGCGCTGAACCGGCTCGCGATCAACCTGGGCGCGTCCGCAGGCCCCTTGCTGGCCGGCGTCCTGATCACCCACGACCGGTGGGACCTGCTGTTCTGGCTGGACGGCATCTCCGCGGCGCTCTACGTGCTCATCGCCGCGTTCTTCCTGCCGCGCACCACGCCGGGCGCCGGGAAGGGGCAGGCGGCCGACCGCGGGCGGTACTGGGACGTGCTGGCCGACCCGCGCTACGTCGCGTTCCTCGTGGCCGTGCTCGGCAACGCGGTGGTCTACATCCAGATCTTCACGGTGCTGCCGCTGACCATGACGGACCGGGGCTTCGCCGACCACGACTACGGCACCGTGCTCGCCTTCGGGGCGGCCGTGATCATCTGCTGCGAGCTGGTCGTCACCCGGTTCACCCAGCGCTGGCCCTCCCGCGTCGCTGCTGCGACGGGCCTGGTGCTGCTGGGCGTCGGGCTGGCCTGCTACGGCCTGCCGGTGCCGGCGTTCGCGCTGTTCTTCGTCGGCACCGCCATCTCCACGGTCGGGCAGATCATCGGCGGGCCGGCGATCTTCGCCTACCCCGGCAAGGTCGCCCCGGCCGGTCTGAAGGGCCGCTACCTGGGCGCGTTCTTCGGCATGTTCGGGCTGGGCCAGGCGGTGGGTCCGGTCGTCGCGGCGCCGATCTACCAGCTGCTGGGCTCCGGCATCTGGTTCCTGTCCGGCCTGCTCGGCGTGCTGTCGGCCGGGCTGGCCTACCTCGGGATGGAGCAAGCGCCCGAGCAACGCGTCGAGACCGTCGAGGCGAGGAAGGCGACACAGTGAGAGATCCGGTCACCCTGGTGCTGTCCACTCCGCCCACCCCGAACGGGCCGCTGCACGTCGGCCACCTGTCCGGGCCGTACATCGCCGCCGACATCGCGGTGCGGGCGGCCCGGGCCGAGGGTCGCGCGGTGGTCTCCGTGTGTGGGCTGGACCCGCACCAGAACTACGTGCTGGCCAGGGCCGAGTCGGACGGCACCAGCCCCGAGGTGGCCCTGGACAAGTACGGGTCCCTGGTCCGGGACGCGATGGCCGTCGCCCGGATCGACCACGACGTGTTCTTCGAGCCCGACACCGACACCGCCTACCGGCAGGGCGTCGTGCGCGTGCTGGACGGCCTGCTCGAGCGCGGTGCCGCCACCGTCGAGGACACGACGGTGATGCGCTGCGCGGGATGCGGGCGGACACTGCACCACGTGCGCGTCGCGGGCCGCTGCCCGAGCTGCGGCGAGGGCGCGAGCGGCGGCACGTGCGAGGGGTGCGGCAGCTTCGTCACCGCCGCGACGCTGATCGACGCGCGCTCCACTTGCTGCCAGGCGGACCCGACGCCGGCGCAGCAGCGGATCCCGGTGCTGCACCTGGAGCGGTGGCGCGCCGAGCTGACGCAGGTCTGGGCGAGGGCGCAGGTGCCGAGCCGGGTGCGCACCCTGCTGGCGGGCTACCTCGACCACGGCCTGCCCGCCGTGCCGCTCGCGTACGAGACCGACTGGGGCATCCGCTGGGGCGATCTGCGCGTGGACGTGTGGGCCGAGATGGCGTTCGGCTACGTCTACGGCATCGCCCGGCACCTGACCGGCACCGATCCGACCGACCTGGCCGCGTGCGCCGCCGGGTGGTCGGGCGTGGCCGGCATGTGGAACTTCTTCGGCATCGACAACGCCTTCTACTACACGGTGCTCAACCCGGCGGTCATGACCGCGGCCGGGTTGGACCCGGGGCTGCTGCGCGGTGTGGTGGTCAACGAGTTCTACCGGCTGGACGGGCTCAAGTTCTCCACGAGCCGCGACCACGCGATCTGGGCCCACGAGTTCCTCGCCGCCGAGGACCCGGCCGTCGTGCGGGCCTACCTGTCCTGGGAGCGGCCGGACCGGTCGTCGACCGACTTCACCCGCGCCGGCTACGAGGCGTTCAAGCAGCGCTGGACCGCTGTCATGAACGGCCCCGGGAGCGACGCGCCGCGCGTGCTGGCCGAGAAGGACGCCGACCGCGCCGCGCAGGCACTGCGGCTGGAGTCGTTCGACCCGGCCGTCGCGGTGCGCTGCGTGCTCGACGCGCACCAGGTCGATCCCGCGCTGGTGGCCGGCTCGCTCGCCGCCCTGACCGGCGCCTGAGTCCCCCTGCACCGTCTTCGCACACCCCTGGAGCAGCCGATGCGTGTCCTCGACCGCGCCCGTTCCGCGTCGATCCCGAAGGAGAACATGGAGTTCGTCCGCTGGGAGCAGTTCGGGCTCGACGACGCCCTGCCGTTCGGCGCGATGTGGTACACGGTCGCGCCGCAGACCACGTCTCCCCGGGACGTGCACGTTGAGGCCGAGCTCTCGATCGTGCTGTCCGGCCGGGCCAGCGTCGAGGTCGGCGGGACCGTCACCGATGTCGAGCAGGGCGACGCGTTCCTCCTCGACGGCGACGAGCCCCACATCGTCCACAACCGTTCTGACGTGCCGCTGGTGATCTTCAGCGCGTACTGGGACCCCACCCGTCCCGCTCGACGAGAGGCCGCATCATGACCGGATCACCCGCCCCCCACCTCGACGGCCTGCCGCACTACTTCGCAGCCGGCATCGGCGCGGGGCCGGCGAACCTCAGCCTGGCTGCCCTGTTCCGGTCCGGGACCAGCGAGTCGATCGCGCTGTTCGACCGGCAGCCGGCGGCAGGGTGGCACGAGGGGCTGCTGCACTCCGGGGTGCGGATGCAGACCTCGTGGATGAAGGACCTGGTGTCGGTCGTCGACCCGACCCACGAGCTCAGCTTCCTCAACTACCTGGTCCGCAACGGCCGACTGTTCTCGCTGATCAACGCCCAGTTCGACGTCATCCCGCGGCGCGAGTACATGCGGTACCTGGCGTGGGCCGCCGACCACATGGACGACGTCCACTACGGGCACGAGGTCGATGTCGTCACGTTCGAGGCGGGTCGGTTCGTCGTCCACTGCGACGAGAAGCCGGTGGCCACGGCGCGGCACCTCGTCGTCGGCGTGGGCACCCAGCCCGCCCGCCTGCCCGGCCTGGCCACGCTGCCGGCCGAGCGCTCGTTCGTGGCCGACGACCTGCACCGGCGCCTCCCCCAGATGACGGAGGGCGACAAGGCGGTCCCCGTGGCCGTGATCGGTGGCGGGCAGACCGGGTGCGAGTGCGTCCTGCGCCTGCTCGACGAGGGCTTCACCGACATCCGCTGGTACGACCGGTCGACCTGGTTCCACACGATCGACGACTCCCCCATCGCCAACGACGTGTACCGGCCCTCGCACGTGCAGTTCCTGCAGGGGCTGTCGCGCCCGACGCGGCGGCGGCTCGTCGAGGAGATGCAGCACACCGGCATCGCGCTGACGCCGGGCGCGATGCGCACGCTGTACCAGGCCAACTACGACCGGATGCTCGTCACGGGCGAGTTCCCGGTGACGCTGCTGCCCGGTCGTGAGGTCAGCGGCGGCGCCCTCGTCGACGGGGAGGTGGCGCTCGACGTCGTCAGCGCGGAGAAGCGCGAGCAGCACCGGGTGGGCTACGCGGTCGTGGCGATCGGCCGCGTCAACACGCCGGTGCCGCTGGCCCCCGAACTGGTCGCGCAGATCGACGTCGACACCGACGGCGAGGTGCTGGTCGGCGACGACTACGCGGTCACCTGGAAGGGCATGGCCGAGAACGGCATCTACGCGCTGAACCGCAGCATGTACGTCAACGGCATCACCGACAACAACCTGACGCTGCTGCCGGTGCGTGCGGCCACCGTGCTCAACTCGATGCTCGGCCGCGAGGTCTACACGGTCTCCGACGACCTCTCCCCCGTCAGGTGGGGATGAGTGGACTACGACGGGCTGCTGTTCCACCCCGCGGGCTCCGGCGCGGGTGACGACGTCTTCACGGGCACGTACCACCAGGTCGGCGATCTGGTCTGGGCGGAGATCGCCGGGCCGCCCGTGCGGCTGGGCCGCCTCGTCGGGACGGTCGCGGCGGACGGCACCATCGACGCCGGCTACTCGCAGGTGATGGACGACGGCGAGGTGGTGAGCGGGCGGGTGGTCAGCCGCCCGACGCTGCTGCCGGACGGCCGCGTCCGCCTGGCCGAGCACTGGCGTCGCAGCGACGGGAGCTCGGGGGTCTCCTACATCGACTCGGAGTGAGCGAGCTGCCGCTCGCGCACATCGTGATGTGCGTGAGCGGTGGGTCGAGCTAGTGGAGCCGCAGGAACGCGGTCGCCGCCCTGCGCGCCCGCCGGTCGATGTCCCCGGGGCTCGGCGTCTCGGCGATGCCGAGCAAGAGCGTGATCATGAGGTCGCCCCACAGCAGGTCCGCGAACTGGTCGACGAGGTCCGCGGAATCGTCCGCGAGCAGGCCGCGCGCTCGCGCCGTCGCCATCACCTGCGCCAGTGCCGCGCGGCTGACCTGCCGCCCGGAGGAGTCCAGCACGCGGGCGACCTCCGGGGCGCGGACCGCCTCCGCGACGGCCAGCCGGAAGACCGCGATGACCGTGGGGTTCGTGGTCTCGCTCAGCAGCCGGGTCCCGAGGGCGACGAGCGCGTGCTCCAGCTCCGCGCGGTCGTGCACCTCGGGCAGGTCGGTGGGCACCTGCAGGCGCTTGGCGCGCTCGCTGATGCAGGCGACGAGCAGCTCCTGCTTGTTGCCCACCGCGTAGAGCTCGCGCTTGGAGACGCGCGCGCGGCTGGCGATCTCGAGCGTGCTGGTCTCGGCGTAGCCCGCTTCCGTGAACGCGGCGAAGGCGGCGTTGAGGACGCGTTGGCGGACCGACGTGTCGTCCGCGGTCTCCGCGCGTCGACCCGATGTCGCTGGCATCCCTACCCCCTTGACGTGGTACCCGACGGTACCATACCGTTCCGAGTCCTGGTACCAGTCGGTACCACGCAGCGAGAGGAGCGGACGATGAATGGGACCGTGCTCGTGACCGGCGCTGCCGGCGGCCAGCAGGGCAAGACCGGGCGACGCGTCACCGAGTTGCTGCGCGAGCGCGGCGTCCCGGTGCGCGCCATGGTCCGCACGCTGGACGACCGCGCCGAGTACCTGCGCAGCCTCGGCGCGGAGGTGGTGGTGGCTGACTTCCTCGACTTCCCGTCGATCGAGCGGGCGGTGGCGGGCGTCTCCACGGTGTACTTCGCCTACCCGGTCCAGGACGGCCTGCTCGACGCGACCGTCACCATGGCCGTGGCCGCCCGCAACGCCGGAGTCACGCGGCTCGTCGACATGGTCATGCTGGTCTCGACGCCGGACGCGCCGACGCCGCGCCTACGGGAGAACTACCTCTCCGAGCAGGTCTTCGAGTGGGCGGGCATCGGGGCAGCGCACGTCCGGGCCACGGTGTTCTACGAGAACATCCGTGCGCTCGCGAACGCGACGATCGCCGCGGGCGTCGTCATGGCGCCGTTCGGGGACGACAGCACCGCGATCCCGCTCGTCGCGGGCGACGACGTGGCGCGCGTGGCGGCGGGCGTGCTCACCGCCCAGGACGTTCCGGCCGGCAGCTCCTTCTCCGTGATCGGGCAGGTCCTGACCGTGCGGGAGATCGTCGACAGCCTGTCCCGGGGATTGGGTCGCGAGGTCCGCTACCAGGACGTGAGCGACGAGCTGTGGGCCGAGGCGGCCCGCACCCGCATCAACGGCCACGCCGTCGCGCACCTGTCCAAGCTGTGGGCGGCTTTCCGCGACCAGCCGGACGAGTTCGCCCCGACGAGCACGATCGAGGAGATGGGCGGGCGTCCGCCGAAGACGTTCGCCGAGTTCGTGGCCGAGGAGCGCGGCAGCTTCGCAGCGCAGGCGGCCTGACGATCCCGCTGCGCGCGTGTGTGCGGCCGGCAGGAACTCTGGTCGCCGTGTCCGGGGCGCTGCCCCGACCTGCTCCGCTCAGCACTCGCCCCTCGCACCCGCGCTCGACGCAGCCCCGGCGAACCCATAGCCGAGAACGGCCCGTTACACCAGAATGCGCTGGACGAGTCGCACGTCATCGGCGGAAGCGGGAGCATGAGCGGGGAGGAGTTCGGGCCCTACCGGCTGCTCTCACGGTTGGGCGCGGGCGGGATGGGCGAGGTCTGGCGCGCCCGGGACACCCGCACCGACCGCGAGATCGCGATCAAACGGCTGCATCCGCGGCTCGCCGGGGACCCGACCTACGTGGCCGGTTTCCGCCGCGAGGCCGCGCTCGTCGCGAAGCTCAACCACCCCGCGATCGTGCCGATCCACAGCTACGGCGAGATCGACGACCTGCTGTACATCGAGATGCCGCTGCTCGCCGGCACCGACCTGGCCGCGCTCGTCATCCGCGAGGGGCCGCTGGAGCCGGCCCGGGCGGTCGAGGTGATCGCCCAGGTCGCCGAGGCGCTCGACACCGCGCACGCGGCGGGCCTGGTGCACCGCGACGTCAAGCCGTCGAACGTGATGGTGCAGGCCCGCCGTCGTGGCGACTTCGTGCACCTCATCGACTTCGGCATCGCCCGGCCCGCGGACGCGACCACCGGCATCAACGTCGGGCTGGTCGGCACGCTGGACTACATGTCGCCGGAACGGTTCGACAACGCCGGCGACCTCCGCGGCGACGTCTACGCCCTCGCAGGCGTCCTGTTCTACGCGCTGACCGGCCAGAAGCCGTTCGCGCCGCCCCCGGACGTCGATGCCGACGTGTTCTTCTACGTCAACGCCCACCTCCACCGGCCGCCGCCCCGCCCCTCCGACTACGCCCCGGCGAGCGTGCGGCCGCGCCTGGGCGGGTTGGACGCCGTCGTCGCCCGGGGCATGGCCAAGGACCCGGCCGAGCGCTACCCCAGCGCGGGCGAACTGGCGGCAGCCGCGCATGCCGCCCTGGATGCGAGCCCGAGCACCGACGCGGGCGCGGCGCGGACCGTCCGTATGCAGTCGCGGTTCGCCGCACCGCCGACACCGCTTCCGCGCACCCAGGCAGCCCCGCCGGTCGTAGCCCGGGTCGCTCCGGTCGCGGCACCGGCGGATCGCATGCCGGCGGATCGCATGCCGGCGGATCGGATGCCCGCCGATCGCCTGCCGCCTGCGCGCAGCGCGCCACCCGCGGCACCGCCGAGAGCGGCCGCCCCAGCGCCACCCGCATCGAGTGGGGCGCGGCGGCGGCGCATCCAGCTGGGCATCGGCGGCCTGCTCCTCACGGTGGCCGTGATCGCAGCGGCACTGGTCTGGGCGAACCTCCCCCGAGCAGGGACGGATCCGGCACGGCCGACCGGTACGGCCGCGCCCCCGATCACCGAGCGCACCCTGACCGGTCACACCAACTGGGTGTTCGGGTTGGCGACCGCGCAGCTGGACGGGCGCACCGTCGTGATCTCCGGCAGCGGGGACAACACGATCCGGTTGTGGGACCCGGCCACCGGCGCACCGGTCGGCTCCACCTTCACCGGCCACACCGGGCCCGTGGCGGCCGTGGTGACGGCGCAGCTGGAGGGGCGCACCGTCGTGGTCTCCGGGAGCTGGGACAAGACGGTGCGGGTCTGGGACCTCGCCACCGGAACGCCGGTCGGCGCCCCCTTCACCGGCCACACGGGGCCACTGTTCGCCGTGGCGACCGCGCAGCTCGAGGGGCGCACCGTCGTGATCTCCGGCAGCAACGACAACACCGTGCGGGTCTGGGACCTGGCCACCGGGAGACCCGTGGGCTCCCCGTTCACCGGCCACACCACCGCAGTGGCCGCGGTGACGACGGCCGAGCTGGACGGCCGCACCGTCGTGATCTCCGCCAGCAACGACGGCACCGTGCGGGTCTGGGACCTGGCCACGGGGACACCGGTCGGCGACCCCTTCACCGGCCACACGGGGCTCGTCCAGGCCGTGGCGACCGCGCAGCTGGACGGCCGCACCGTGGTGATCTCCGGCGGCGACGACGGGGTGCGGGTGTGGGACCTGGGGTCCAGGGCGCCGGTCGGGTCGCCGTTCACCGGGCACACGAAGCGCGTCGTCGCGCTGACGACCACGCAGCTCGGCGGGCGCACCGTGGTCGTCTCCGGCGCGTGGGACAACACGGTCCGGGTGTCGGACCTGGCCACCGGCGCGGCGGTGGGCACCCCGTTCACCGGCCACACCGACTTCGTGTGCGTGGTGGCCACCGTGCAGACGGGCACGCGGACGGCGGTGCTCTCCGGGGGCCGGGACAACACCGTGCGGGTGTGGGACCTGGACGCGCGAGCACGTCCCTGACCCGCGGGGTCGGCCTCGTCAGTCGGCCGGCGGGTGGCGGAAGCGCTCGACCAGGCCGGTCAGGGTGTCGCGCCAGACGGGCCCGAGGTCGACGGCCGGGTCGAGCATCGGCCAGAATCCCGGGCCGTCCGGCGGCCGCCACGTCGCCAGCTCCGAGGCGCCGAGGCCCTGGCAGGTCGCGTGGAAGGCGAAGCAGCAGGCCTCGTCGGTCCGGCCCGGATGGACGCCGCCCGCCTCCCGCAGGCGCCGGACCCGGGCCCGCAGCGCCCGGTAGCTGTCGTAGCCGGCCCGCATCACCGCGTCCCGGGCGAGCAGCTCTGCCGAGACCTGCTCGAACGTGAGCCGGAACAGGGCCGGCTCCTCGAGGGCGAAGGTCCGGAAGCCGTGCACGCCGGCCGTCACGAGGTCGGCGGCCGGGTCGGCGGTCGGCGCTACCCCGTTCACCAGCGCGGTGAGCCGGTCGTATCCGCGCCGAGCGAGCGCGTCGAGCATGCCCGGCATGGACCCGAAGACCGTGTAGACGGCGCGCGCGCTCGTGCCGGCCGCCTCGGCGACCGCGCGCACCGACACCGCCGGTGGGCCGCCCGCACGCAGCAACGTCAGCGCCTCGTCGAGGAGCACCTCGCCGGTCGCCTCGTCGTGGACCCGCTTCCTGCCCATGCTTGACAGCCTAACGTAGAGTCGTAACGTTACGTCGTAACGCTATGGCCGTGCGAATCGAGGTGACGGGCCATGGAGCTGAACCGGATCGTCGTCGTCGGTGGCGGTGTCGCGGGTCTCGCAGCAGCCGCGACGCTGTCGGGGCGGGCTCGGGAGGTGGTGCTGGTCGAGCGGCACCCCGCCCCGGCGCTGCCCCCGCAGGCGGGGCTGCCGCACGCGATGCTCGTCTCCGGCGCACTCGTGCTGAACGAGCTGTTCCCCGACCTGCAGCGGAGGTTGCTGGACCGCGGCGCCGCGCCGGCGGGACCCGACCCGACGCGCGTCGCGTGCCACTGGGCGGCCGCCGGAGCGGTGCGGCGCGAGCTGCGCTTCCCCGCACCCGGGGTCGCCCGCGCGCTGTGCAGCCGGGAGCTGATCCAGCAGGAGGTGCGCGCGGCGGTCGAGCAGCTCCCGAACGTGCGGTTCGAGCACGACACGGTCACCGGGGCACTCGTCCGCGACGGCGCGGTCCACGGCGTCACGCTGCGGTCCGGGCCGGCCGTCGCGGCCGATCTGGTGGTCGACGCGGGTGGGCGCGACGGGGGCGTGCCGCTCGGCGGACACGTCCCCGAGCCGCCGACCAGCACCGTCGGCGTCGACATCCGGTACACGGCGTTCCTCGTCGAGCGTCGCCCGGAGGACCTGGACGGCGCGGTGCTCGCGGCGGTCCAGCACACGCCCGCCGTCCCGCGCATGGGCATCGCACTCCCGATGGAGGGGCATCGCTGGCAGGTGGGGTTCGGGGCGTTCTTCGGCCAGGCCGGTCCCACCGACCCCGACGACGTCCGCGCGTACGCCGCGGGACTCGCCGACCCCGTCCTCGCCACGCTCCTCGACCGGCCGTTCCTCGACCGGCCGCGGCGCTACACCTTCCGCGCAGGACAGCGCCGCCACTGGGACCGGCTGCCGCGACCGGTGCCCGGCTACGTCGCCGTCGGGGACTCGGTGGCGAGCTTCAACCCGATCTACGGTCAGGGCATGAGCTCGGCCCTGCTGCAGGTGCGCGAGCTGGGCCGGCTCGTCGCCCGGCACGGTGCGGGACGAGCGCTCGCCGTCGCTGCGCCGAAGGCGATCGCGACCGTCGTCGACGCACCGTGGCGGATCTCGACCGGCGCCGACTTCATGTACGAGCAGACGGTCGGGCCGCGGCCGCGCGGCCAGGCGCTGGTCAACGGCTACGTGGCACGGGTGCTGCGGGCCGCCGCCGTCGACGACCGCGTGAACCTCGCGTTCACGTCCGTCTCCCACCTGCTGGCACCGCCGGCGGCGCTGTTCGCCCCGCCGGTGCTCGCCCGCGTGCTGCGCCACCGCCCGGCGCCGGCCGCACCGACCCGGCGCCCGGTCAGGCCGGTCTCGACGCGGTGAGGCCCGTCAGCAGGTGCCGCCGTGCGCGAATTGTTCAAGATCGGTGACGGCGCGTGCCGCACCATCGAACCGACCTGGCGTTCGCCTGGTCGAGGACACGGACCACGGAGGCCGCCATGACGACAGCAACGCAGGTACCCGGCCACATCGCGGGCACCTGGGACATCGACCCGGTGCACTCGACCGTCGCGTTCAAGGTGCGGCACCTGATGATCAGCACGGTGCGGGCCGGTTCGCCACCTTCGACGGGTCGATCCACACCGGCGACCACGTCACCGAGTCGACCGTCACCGCGACCATCGACGCCACCTCGATCGACACCGGCAACACCCAGCGCGACGCGCACATCCGCTCGGCCGACTTCTTCGACACCGACAACCACCCCACCTGGACGTTCCGCTCGACCGACGTCCACGCCAGCGGCGAGGAACTGCTCGTCGAGGGCTACCTGACGATCAACCGCAACGACTTCGGCGTGGACATCGCCATGCCGCTGGACGGGGGCGGCGTGGTCGTCGGGGACACGGTGCACGTCGAGCTGGAGATCCAGGGCGTGCTCCGCCAGGACGCGTGACCACCACGGGAGGAAGAACGATGTCCCAGGTCTACGTGTCCATGGCGATGTCGCTGGACGGGTTCGTCACCGGCCCCGCAGGACGACGCGCAGAACCCCGCCGGCATCGACGGCATGCGCCTCATGGACTGGCTCGGGGGTGGGGGCAAGGACGACAGCGGCATCGAGGCGATGCGGCCCCGCGACGCCAACAGCCAGATCGTGTTCGACGAATGCCTGGCCACGGGCGCGGTGATCACCGGCAGGCGGACGGGGGACTTCGCCGGCTACTGGGGCGGCGACCACCACGACGGCGTGCCGATCTTCGTCCCGACCCACGAGGCACCCGCGGAGAACCCGTTCGAGCGCGTCCACTACGTCACCGAGGGCATCGCCGCGTGCGTGGAGCAGGCCAAGGCGGCCGCCGGCGGCCGCGACGTGTTCATGCACGGCGCCTACACCGCCCAGCAGGCCCTCAAGGCCGGGGTGCTCGACGCCGCCGAGATCCAGTTGCGGCCGGTGCTGCTCGGCCAGGGCCGCCGCCTCTTCGACGACCTTCCCCCGAGCACATCGAGCTGGAACTGGTCCGCGCGCTCCAGGCGCCGACGACCCTGCACCTGCGGTACGAGGTCCGGCACAGATGACTCCCGGGTGCTGTCGATCGGAGCCGATCCCGTTCGTCGGTGGGCAGGATCTACCGAGAGGAACCGTCATGGCAGCACCGGTCGTGCACTTCGAGATCGTCGGCAGGGACGCGGAGCGGCTCCGCAGCTACTTCGCGGCGTTGTTCGGGTGGCAGTACGACACGTCCGCCCCGGTCGCGGAGGAGGTGTCGGACGCGGGCGAGTACGGGTTCGTCGACCTCCTCACGACGCCGGACGGCACCGGGATCCGCGGCGGCGTAGGAGGCGGCCCGGGCCACGCGCCCAAGGCAGTGTTCTACGTCGGCGTGCCGGACGTGGAGGAGGCGCTGGCCGCGGCCGAACGCCTGGGCGGAACCCGGGTGATGGGCCCGGCCCGCAACCCGGCGGGGCACCTGGTGGTCGGCCACTTCGCGGACCCCGAGGGCAACGTCGTCGGCGTCGCAGGCCCGCGCTGAGCCCGACCATCACCGGAGGAGCACGGACATGGTCGACATCTTCGGCACCCTGTTGACGACACCCCGGCGGCCGCTCGCGGCGTCGGCGCTGCCCGACGCGCCCGTCCGCGACGACCGGTGCCTATCGTTCCCGCGATGGTGGGGAACCACACGCAGGAACAGGATCAGGAAGATCGCCGATGACCGATCGCCTCGGTAACCGCATCCGCGCGCTCCTCGCGGCGGAGCCGTCGATCCGCGAGGTGTCGATGTTCGGCGGCCTGTCGTTCATGCGGCGCGACAAGATGCTCGTCAACGTCCGCCGCAGCGGGGAGCTGCTGGTCCGCGCCGATCCCGACCGGGCGCCCGACCTCGTGACCGACCACGGGGCGCGCCCGGCCGAGATGGGGGCCGCACGGCGGCCGATGGCAGCGGGCTGGCTGCAGGTCGCCCCCGAGCTGATCGCCACCGACGACCAGCTCCGCTTCTGGATCGACGTCGCCCGGGAGTTCAACGAGCAGGCGGCGGACGGGACCGTCCGTCGTAGCCGGTCCCATCCTCGGCGAAGGTGACCGACCGCGTGGCGACGCCGGCTTGCGGTCGTGTCGTCGTCAGCTCCAGTTCCGACCGCGCATGCTGATCACCCCTCGCCGGCGGGCGCGCCATGCCCCGCGACGCGCGACGCCGCGGGATGAGGCCGGTCAGGGCACGCTCATGAGCACCTGCGGAGCGGCCCGCTCCACCGCGTTCGCTCCTTCCTCGAGGAGAGATCGACAGCACGCCTTCCGCGGAGCACGCCGGACGTGTAGACCCGCGGGAATGGCTCGCTACGGCCCGCAGTTCGGTCCCGACATCACCTTCCTCGGCGTCGACCGGTGCGACTGGGCGGACGCGTCGACGTTCGCCGACGCCGACGTCGTCATCCTCGGCGCCCCGTTCGACGGTGGCACCTCGCACCGCTCGGGCACCCGGTTCGGCCCGCAGTACATCCGGCAGACGTGCTACCTGCCGCACGACGGATCCCGCCCGTCGCTCGCGCTGCGCGTGGACGGGCTGCGGGACCTGCGGGTCTACGACGCCGGTGACGTGGAGATGTACTCCGGTGACGCGGAGCGCTCGGTGCGCGACCTGCAGGCAGCCGTCCACGCGGTCGCCCGCACGGGGGCGATCCCGTTGATCCTGGGCGGCGACCACACGATCGCCTGGCCCGACGCGGCCGGGGTCGCGCAGCACATCGGACAGGGTCGCGTCTCGATGATCCACTTCGACGCGCACGCCGACACGGGTGACATCGACTTCGGCTCCCTCATCGGGCACGGGCAGCCGATGCGGCGGCTGATCGAGTCGGGCGCGCTGCGCGGCGACCGGTTCCTGCAGCTCGGGCTGCGTGGCTACTGGCCGGGCCCGGAGACCCTGGCCTGGATGGCCGAGCAGGGCATGCGGTCCTACGAGATGACCGAGATCGTCGCCCGCGGCCTCGACGAGTGCCTCACCGAGGCGTTCGCGATCGCCACCGACGAGTGCGACGGGGTCTTCCTCTCCGTCGACATCGACGTCTGCGACCCGGGGCACGCCCCCGGCACCGGCACGCCGGAGCCGGGCGGGTTCTCGGCGCGCCAACTGCTCGACGCGGTGCGGCGGATCGCCTACGAGCTGCCGGTCGTCGGCGTCGACGTGGTGGAGGTGTCACCGCCGTACGACCACGCCGACATCACGTCGTTCCTGGCCAACCGCGTGGTGCTCGAGGCGCTCTCGGGCATCGCCCGCCGCCGCCGCGACGCCGCCGACGGGACGGTGTGGGACCCGCACCAGCCGCTGCTCGACGGGCGGTGACCTACTCGCGCTCCGCCACCGTCGGCTCGCGCGCGTCCACGTCGATCTCCTCGATGGTTAGGCCACGGGTCTCCGGCGCGCTGAGGACCGCGGCCGCAGCCACCACGCAGCACAGCCCGGCCAGGATCGCGACCGGCACCCATCCGGTCGGGCCGGGTCGGAGGACGGCGTACGAGAGCGTCGGGGCGAATCCGCCCAGCAGGTAGCCGAACTGCGTCCCGACCGCGACGCCGGAGAAGCGCACCGTCGTCGAGAACAGCTCGGCGGCGATCGACAGCTGGGTGGCGTAGGCCGCCATGAAGAAGAACACGACGACGCACTGCGCGACCGTCATCAGCGGGACGTCACGCACCGCGATGAAGTGGAACTTCAGGAACAGGACGGCGCCGCCACCGAGCACGCCGACGACGAACACCGGGCGGCGGCCGACCCGGTCGGCCAGCACCGCCCAGAACGGGATCGTCACCGCTCCGGCACCCAGGCTGATCGTGGTGATCGCCACGACGAGCGCGGCGTCGAGTCCGGCGACCCGCGTGGCGTACGAGAGCCCGAACACGGCCGAGATCGACGTCGGTGCCGCCATCAGGCACAGGAGCACGACGCGGACCACGTTCTGCCAGTCGTGCCGCAACAGCTCGCGGAGCGGCGGGCGCGTCCGCTGTGCCGCGACCGCCGCGAACACGTCGGCGTCCCGCAGCCCGCGGCGCAGCAGGAAGACGACTGCCATGCCGGCCGCGCTGCCGAGGAACGGGAGGCGCCACCCCCAGGCCAGCAGCTCCGGCTCCGGCATGGCCAGCACCGGGACGAACGCCGCGTGCCCGAGGAAGTTGCCCAGGATCGTCCCGGTGTTGGTGGAGCTGGTGTAGAACGCCCGCTGCCTCGCGGGCGCGAGCTCCGTCGTCAGCGTGCTCGACCCGGCCTGCTCGCCGGCCGCGGAGAACCCTTGCGCCAGCCGCAGGACGACCAGCGCGACCGGGGCCAGCGGGCCGATCGTCGCGTAGCCGGGCAGGCAGCCGATCAGGAACGTCGCCGTCCCCATCAGGACGATGGTGAAGACCAGGATCCGCTGCCGGCCGACCCGGTCGCCGAGGTGCCCGAGGACGAGGGCACCGACGGGCCGAGCGATGTAGGCGACGCCGAAGGTCGCCATGGCACCCATCTCCGACGCGAAGCCGGCCCCGCCCGGGAAGAACACTCGACCCAGCACGACCGCCGCGACGAGCCCGTACAACGCGAAGTCGAAGTACTCCAGCGTCGTGCCGAGGAAGCCCCCGATCGCCGAGCGGCGGGCCTGACGCAACTGCTGATCGGACATGGTCACCCCCCATCTGCGCCGGTCGTGATTGTGGTGCCTTGCCGGGGTGCTGCGACAGAATCTCCCGCGATGGTGACCATCCCGTCCACGCCGCGCGCGAGCCGTGCCCCGCTCCTGCTCGATCGCGCAGCCGAGCTGGGCGAGCTCGACGCTGCGATCGTCGAGGTGACGGAGACCGGGGACGGGCTGCTGCTCGCCGTCGAGGGTCCGGCCGGGATCGGTAAGACCGTCCTGCTCGCCGAGCTGGCCCGCCGGGGCAGGGCTGCAGGGATGCGCGTGCTCTCGGCGCGGGCCGGCGAGCTCGAACGCGACTACGGCTTCGGGATCGTCCGCCAGCTCTTCGAGCCCGTCCTGCTCGGTGCCGGGGCCGACGAGCGCGCACGGCTGCTCGACGAGGCGGCCCGGCTCGCGGAACCCGTCTTCGACGTCGGCACGGCCGCCGACGGCGGTGGTCCTGCCGACTTCGCGCGGCTGCACGGCCTGCACTGGATGGCCGCGAACCTCGCAGAACGCGGTCCCGTACTGCTCGTCGTCGACGACGTCCAGTGGGCGGACGACCCGTCGCTGCGGTTCCTCGACCACCTCACCCGCCGTCTGTTCGGGCTGCCGGTCCTCGTGGCGCTGGCGGTGCGGAGCGGCAAGGACGCCGGTCGGCCGCTGCTGCAGGCCATGGTGCTGGAGGCACGCACGCGGGTCCTGCGCCCGCGACCGCTCGACCCCGCAGCCGTACGGACGCTCGTCCGCGACCGGCTCGATCCCGCGGCCGGTGACGAGCTGTGCCGGGCGTGCCACGAGGTCAGCCGGGGCAACCCGTTCCTGCTGACCGAGCTGATGGCCGAGCTGCGCCTCGACGCCCGGCCCGTCGCGGCGCTCGACCCGGCGGGCGTGCGGCAGCTGGGCCCCGCCCGCGTCGGTGCAGCCGTGCTGATGCGGGTGGGCCAGGCCGACCCGGACGCGCCCGCGCTGGCCGCCGCGCTGGCCGTCCTCGGCGAGCACGCATCGCTGGTCACGGCGGCGGCGCTCGCCGACCTGGTTCCCGCGCGGGCGGCGGAGGTGCACGACGCGCTCGCCGGGATCGCCGTGCTCGAACCGGGCGAACCCCTCCGCTTCGTGCATCCGCTCGTGCGCACCGCCGTCTACCGCGACATCGCCCCGGCCCGCCGCTCCGAGCTGCACGCCCGCGCGGCCGCGCTGCTGGGCGAGCAGAACGCACCGCCGGAGTCCGTCGCCGTCCACCTGCTGGCCACCCGCCCCGCCGGTGATCCGGGTGTGGTGGACGCGCTGCTGGCCGCCGCCCGCTCCGTCACCGCCGCCGACACCGCCCGGGCCCTGCTGCGACGGGCACTGGCCGAACCGCCGGCCACGGACCAGCGGCTGCCCGTCGTGTTCGAGCTGGGCCGGGCCGAGGCGGGCTGGGGCACCCCTGCGGCGGGTACCCACCTGCGCGAGGTCTACGACACCGCGGACGACCCGGTGCTGCGCGCCCGAGCGCTGATCCTGCTCGGCGAGCACCTCGTGCCCGACGCGCCGCGGCTCCGCGACGTGTTCCCCCTCTACGAGCCGGCTGCGCGCGCGGTCGCGCCGCACGATCGCACGCTGGAGCTGCAGCTGGAGCTCGCGCGCCTCGTGGCGCTGCAGATGCACCCCGACCTGCCCGTCAGGTTCGAGGACGAGATCCGGCGGTTCCGCGACCTCCCCATGGACACCGTCACCGAGGTCGACATCCACTCCTTCCGCGCGCGGGCCGCGCTCGCCGCCGGCGACGTCGCGGACGCCGTCGCCGTCGCCGAGCGGGTGGCCGTCCACCCGGTGATCAGCGGACGGGCCCCCACCTGGGCCCGCGTCAACACGACGCTCTGCCTGGTCGCCACCGAGCGCTACGACCTGGCCGAACGCGAGCTCACGAGGATCCTGCACGGCCCGGACCTGCGGGGTCTGCCCAAGCAGGTCGCCGCCACCCGGTGGCAGCGCGCGCTCGTCCGCCACGCCCGCGGCGACCTGCGCGGCGCGGAGTCCGATGCGCTGGCCAGCCTGGAGGCTCGCGACAAGTCTGCGCCCTTCACCGTCGCCATGGCGGTGGCCCGGCTGATCGGGCCGCTGGTCGACCAGGGCCGCCTCGCCGAGGCCGCGGCGCTCGTCGTCGAGCACAGGATCGACGGGCAGCTGCCGCCGGCGCAGTCGGCCGTCGTCCCGCTCATCAACCGCGGCCGCCTCCGCGCCGCGAACGGCGAGCCGGGCGCTGCGCGGGCCGACCTCGAGGAGGCGCTGCGCCGCCTGCGGGCCGGCCGCTGGCTGAACCCGTTCGAGTTCGACGCCCGGATCCCGCTGACGACCGTGCTGCTGGCACTCGGCGACTCCGACGCCGCTGCTGAGCTGGCCGAGGAAACCCTCCAGCGAGCGAACGCCCTCGGCGTCGCCAGAGCTGTCGGCGGCGCCCTGCGCGTCGCCGGGCTCGTGCGCGGCGGCCGACCGGGCCTCGATCTGCTCGAGCAGGCGGTCGACGTCCTCGCGGAGTCACCCAGCCTGCTGTGGCGGGCCGAGGCGCTCGTCGACCACGGCGCCGCGCTGCGGCGGAGTGGCCGGCGCAGCGCGGCCACCACCCCGCTGCGCGACGGGATGGACCTCGCCCACCGCTGCGGCGCCACACCGCTCGCCGACCGCGCCGCCGACGAGCTCCGCGCGCTCGGGCACCGCATCCACCGCCGCGCCACGACCGGCGCCGACGCCCTCACCAGCAGCGAACGCCGCGTCGCCGAGCTCGCCGCCGACGGACTGACCAACAAGCAGATCGCGCAGGCGCTGTTCGTCACCACGCGGACCGTGGAGCTGCACCTCTCCCACAGCTACGCGAAGCTCGGGATCACCTCCCGGGACGGCCTGGCCGCCCGGCTGACCGACCCAGGCTGACCGTCATCGGATCGCGGGCGACCCGAGGTGGCGGGCGAGGGCGCGGCGGGCCCGGGCCGGGGCGCCGCGGTCGCCGCGCAGCTGCAGGTAGTGGTTGAGCGCCAGCATGGTCGCGACGATCTCGTACAGGAGCTGGTCGATGTCGGTGTCGGGTGGCAGCTCGGCGGAGTTGACCGCCCGCCAGATGCTGACGCGCAGCTCCCGCTGCCACAGCGCGTCCGCGTGGGCGACGGCGTCGCGCACCGGGCCGTCACGGCCGTCGAACTCGGTCGCGGTCGCCATGAAGAAGCAGCCACCGGGCGCACGCTCCAGGTAGGAGATCCACGCCTCGCAGACCGCGCGGAGGTACGGCAGGCCGCGCGGCACCCCGCGGGCGCGTTCGGGCACCTCGCGCAGGAACGTCTCGACGGCGACGTCGACGACCGCCAGCTGCAGGGCTTCCTTGGTGCCGAAGTGCCCGATCACCCCGGCCTTGCTCATGCCGAGCCCGGTGGCGAGACGGCCGATGGTCAGCGCCTCCAGGCCTTCCGCAGACGCGATCGCCAGGCCCGCGTCGAGGATGCGCCGGCGGGTGCGGCCGGCCTCGACGACGGACCTCCGCGGGCTCATGCCGAGACTATAGATTACGAACGATCGGTTGCTATCCTCCGGACGACCCTGAGGAGGGACATGCCCGGCTCCCGCATCACCGCGCTCGGCCACCACCAGCCCGCCCGCGTGCTGACCAACACCGACCTGGAAGGGATGGTCGAGACCTCGGACGAGTGGATCCGGCGGCGCACCGGCATCGCCACCCGCCACATCGCCGACGGCTCCGTCACCGACCTCGCCACCGAAGCAGCGGCGAAGGCCCTGGCCGGCGCGGGCGTCGATCCGGCCGAGATCGGCATGGTCGTCGTCGCGACGTGCAGCGCGATCGACCGCTGCCCGTCGATCGCCGCGCAGGTCGCGGGCCGGCTGGGCATCCCCGCTCCGGTCTGCTTCGACCTCAACAACGCCTGCGCCGGCTTCTGCACCGCGCTCGCGGTCGCGGACCACTCGGTCGCGGCCGGTGCCACCCGGCACGCGCTCGTCATCGGCGCGGAGAAGATGTCCGACGTCACCGACTGGACCGACCGCAGCACCTGCATCCTGCTCGGCGACGGCGCGGGCGCCGCCGTCGTCAGCGCGGCCGAGCCGGCGACGGTCGGGCCGGTCGTCTGGGGCTCGGACCCGACCCGCCGCCAGCTCGTCCGCATCGCCGATGCGTGGCAGCCGGCGTTCGCCCAGGACGGCCAGTCGGTGTTCCGCTGGGCCACCCAGGAGCTCCCCGCCGTCGCGACGGAGGCATGCCGGCGCGCCGGCATCACGACGACGGACCTCGCCGGCGTGGTCACCCACCAGGCCAACCTGCGGATCATCGAGGCGCTGACCGGCCGCCTCGACCTGCGCCCCGATGTCGTGATCGGCCGTGACGTCGTCATTTCCGGCAACACGTCGGCGGCGTCCGTCCCGCTCGCGCTGTCCAAGATGGTCGCGCGCGGCGAGCTGCCGTCGGACGAGCCGGTGCTGCTGTTCGCCTTCGGGGGCGGGCTGTCCTGGGCCGGCCAGGTGGTCACCTGCCCGTGAACACCTACGGGCCGGGCGGGAGCACCAGTCCGCTCTGGTAGGCGAACACGACGAGCTGGGCGCGGTCGCGGGCGCCGACCTTCGTCATCGCGCGGATCACATGCGTCTTCGCGGTGGCGGGACTGATCACGAGCCGCGCCGCGATGTCGGCGTTGGTCATGCCGTGCGCGACCAGCACCGTGACCTCGCGCTCGCGCTCGGTCAGCATCGCGATCCGCGCCGCGGAGTCGGCCGAGCGCTGCGGGGTCGCCGCGAACGAGGCGATCAGGGTGCGGGTGACGCGCGGGGCCAGCAGCGCGTCCCCGGCGGCGACGGTCCGCACGGCGGCGCGCAGGTCCGGGGGCTCGATGTCCTTGAGGAGGAACCCGCTGGCGCCGGCGCGGAGGGCGGCGAACACGTACTCGTCGACCTCGAACGTGGTCAGCACGACGACGCGCACGCCGGCGAGCTGCGGGTCCGCGCAGATGCGGCGGGTGGCCTCGATGCCGTCGAGGCCCGGCATGCGGATGTCCATGAGCAGCACGTCGGGGCGTTCGCGGCGGGCGAGCGCGACGGCCTGGTGACCGTCGACGGCCTCCCCGACCACCTCCATGTCGGCGGTGTGCGCGAGCAGCGCGACGAATCCGGCGCGGACCAGCGCCTGGTCGTCGGCGAGCGCGACGCGGATCGTCATCGTGCGCTCCCGGCGGGGATCCGGGCGGCGATGCGGAACCCGCTCGACGGCGGCGGCGCCGGACCGGCGTCGAGGGTGCCGCCCAGAGCCTGCACCCGCTCCGCCATGCCCACCAGACCGTGCCCGCCGACGTGCGGCTCCGGGTGCAGCGCGGGCCCGTCGTCGGTGACGTCGACGGTGACCGCGTCCGTTCCGGCGGTGATCGCGACGGTCGCGGTCGTGGACCGGGAGTGGCGGAGGGTGTTGGTCAGCGCCTCCTGGACGATCCGGTGGACGGCGCGCTCGACCCCGTCGGGCAGGAGGTCGACCCGACCCGTCGTCGTGACGGTGACGGCGAGGCCGCCGGCGCGCGCCTGCTCGACGAGCAGCGGCAGTTGGGCGAGCCCGGGCTGCGGGGCCAGCGGCACCGGGTCGCTGCCCGTCCGCAGCAGCGCGAGGGTGCCGCGCAGCTCGGCCATCGCGGACCTGGCGGCCTCGCGGACGGCAGCCAGCGCCGCGCGGGTGGCCTCCGGGCGCTCGTCGAGCGCGTCGGCCGCGGCGGCGGCCTGGACCGTGATGATCGTGATCGTGTGCGCGAGCACGTCGTGCACCTCGCGGGCGATGCGCAGCCGTTCCTCGACGACCTGGGCGCGCGCGTCCTCCTCCGCGGTGCGCTGCAGGGCCCTGACCTGCTCGGCCGTGGCGAGCCGGCGGACGCGGGTCGCCTCGCCGAGCGCGGCGAGGGCCACCAGGAGGACGCCCGGTCCGACGACGCCCCACACGGAGTTCGTGGGGTGCGGCGGCAGCAACGGCACCGCGCTGCCGGCCACGATGACCACCCCGGCGACGACGCAGGACCGCACGCCGCTGCCGAGCGCCGTGATGGACGGGACCGCTCCGGCGAGCGCGATCGCCGGAGCGAGCCCGGGGTAACCGAGCCCGTGGTACAGCGCTGCCACCGCGACGACCGCCGCGCCCACCACGACCGGTGCCCGCTGCCGCCAGTGCAGCACCGCGGCGGCGAGCACGGCGATCGCGTAGCCGCCCACCTCCGGGGGCGTCGGCCGCGCGGTCCCGTGGATCTCCGCGTACGTGCCCACCAGCGCGCACACGCCGAGGAACGCCGTGAGCGGCAGCCCGCCGGCGCGCAGCCGGGCCATCGGCGTCCCTTCGGTCACTCGGGAATGTTCCCCGAGTGCATGCCCATCACGAACGGGGAGGTCACCCCGGCATAGTTGATCGACATGCTCATCCCCATCGTCGCGTGCACCAGCACGTGGCAGTGCAGCATCCAGATCCCGGGGTTGTCGGCCAGGAAGGCGACGTCGATGGTCTGGTGGGGTTCCAGCAGCACGGAGTCGACGTGGACCGGGCTGCCGGTGGGGACCCGGCCGTCGACGTCGAGGACGGTCATGACGTGGCCGTGCAGGTGCATCGGGTGGAACTCGCCGGTCGTGTTCACCACGTGCAGCCGGACCAGCTGCCCCTCCCGCACCACGACCGGTGGCACGTCGGGTGACGCCGCGCCGTCGATCGAGTGCACGAGCGCGATCGACCCGTCGTGGAAGCCGGGGCCTTCGGCGAGCACCACCGGGGCGGTGACTTCGGCCGCCCGCGTGGTCGGGTCCGCCGCGGGCGTGCCGTAGGCGTACGGGTCGAAGACCGGCAGCGTCGCCGGGTCGACGGTCGGCGGTGGTGCGCCGTCGCCGATGGTGACGGTCTCCCCGGTCTGCGCCGGGCTGCCGAAGAAGCCTTGCAGCGCCGAGGGCGTGCCGGCGATCCGCGAGTCGACGAGGCGCACCGCACCCGTGGGCGGCATCGTGAACACGAGGTCGGCCCGCTGCCCCATGCCCAGCTGCACGCGCTGCGGGCCCAGCAGGGTCGGCACGGTGAGGTCGTTGCCGTCGAGCGCGACGACCCGGTAGGGCGCGCCGAACAGCACCGGCGCCTCGGCGGCGCCGTCCATCCCCGGGATGACGGCGTCGATGATGCGCAGCCGCACCGTCTGGCCCGGCCGCGCGTCGACGTGCAGGTCACCCGTGGTGCCGTTCACGGCGACGACCTTCGCCCGGTCCCCGGTGCCGTTGTGCAGCAGGATCGTGCGGTCGACGTCCTCGGCGGTGTGGCCGGCGGGCGGCTCGACGACGAGCGCGCCGTACAGCCCCGCGGCCAGCTGGTGGCCGGTGTCCTGGTGCGAGTGGTACCAGAACGTGCCGGCGTCGGTCGCGACGAACTCGTACACGTACGAGGCGCCGGGTGCGACCGCGTCCTGCGTCATGCCGGCGACCCCGTCCGCCGCGTTCGGCACCCGCACGCCGTGCCAGTGCACCGTCGTGGCGACGGGGAGGTGGTTGACCAGCGTGACCCGGACCCGGTCGCCCTGCGTGACGCGCAGCTCCGGCCCGGGCACGACCCCGTCGTAGGTCTGCGCCGGGCGGCCGTCGACGGTCGCGTCCTGCGCGGTCAGGGTGAACGACTTCACCGGTTGCGGTCCCGGCGCCGCCACCAGGGAGGCGACGGAGGTGCCGCCCGGATCCGCGGCCGGCGGCGCGGCCGAGAAGGCCATCGGCATCGCCGACGTCGCCGTCCCGACGCCGACGAACGTCGCCACGGCGGCGAGCAGCACCACCGGAGCGGCGGCCAGCGGCGTGCGCACCGGTCGGCGCCGGCGCGGGCGGGCGCCCCGCACCGCCATCACCAGCGCCACGACCGCGCCGACGCACTCCATCAGCACGCACGCGACGTCCGCGAAGCCGACGGCCTCCGGCATCCACGGCATGGGTCCGACCGGCAGGCCGACCGTCCGCGTGACCAGCCACAACCCGGCCAGCGCCGCGGATCCCCCAGCCACCGCCAGCAGCAGCCGCCGGTTCGGCCGCAGCAGCACGGCCGGGGCCGCCACGAGCTGCGCGGTCGCGACGACCTGGAAGAACACGGCGAACGGCAGGAACTCCCCGAGGTGCGCAGGCACCTCCGCGAGGTGGATCACCCCGGCGCCGAGCACGAACGCGGCGACGGCCATCCGGCCGACGGGACTGTGCCGGGGAGCTCCGACGCGGGCGGGCGGCAGCGGGCCGACGAGCAACGACATGGCCCCCACGGTGTCGGGAAACCGCGCTCACCGAATCGCACCGGCGCACCGTCCGGCCTACCACGTCCGTAGTAGGCCGGCTCCCGCGATCAGTCCTTCTCGGCCGGGTTGTCGCGGCGCCGCTGGGCCTGCGTGACGCCGTTGTAGCCGTAGGCGTCGCCGTCGAGCTCGATGATCGCGACGTACACGGTGTCGGCGAGCACGCCGAGCGCGTCGGCCAGGGCCGCGTAGGCCTGGGCGACGAAGGCGGACTTCTCCTCGGCGGAGTTGGTGCCGGCGGTGATGCTGACCTCGAGGTGGGCCCCCGTCGCGCCGGTCACGAGCTCGCCGCCGACGTACCACTGCTGCGGGCTGGTCAGGTTGACGTGCGTGACGACGACCTCGGCCTCCTTGTGCAGCACGTCGACGAGGAGCTTGCCGACCGACCTCACCAGCTCCTGCTGGACGGACGGGGAGACGGTCGGGTCGGCGATGGTGAGGCGGGCGAACGGCATCGGAGGCTCCTTCTACGCGGGTGCCCCCCATTGATCCACGCGCTTCGTAACAAGTCAAGGTGTTACAAAGTCGGGCGCGTACTCATCCCGGAAGCCGAAGGCCTCGGGCGAAGGGCCGTGCTCGCGCACCCGTTCCAGGCGCTCGAGCGCCTCCTCCACCGTCGGGATGTGTCCCGCCGGGATCCACCACAGCACCTGGAACGGCCCCTTCGGCAGGTCGAACCACTCGGCGCGGCGGCGCAGCACGTCCAGGTGGCCGCTGCGGTAGACGTAGTCCCACAGGGCCTCCCGGCTCTCCCACACCGACATGTTCACGATGACGTCCTCGCCCAGCGGCGTACGGAGCGCGGTGGCGTTGTTGCCACCGTCCCCCACCAGTCGCCAGACGAAGCCGGGCCAGTTGTCGGCGACCTCGTTGATCGGGTCGAGCATGGACGTGAAGCCGTCCATGCGGGGGTCGTCGAGGGGGAACCGCAGCGTGCCGACGTTGAGCTGGGCGAGGTGATGTCCCGTCATGCCTCCACCCCACCACCGCGCCAACTCTATGTCAATCCGCGTTGTCTTTAGACTTCTCGACGACCACGCAGCACTGCCCCGGCTGCGGGTCCATGCGGGCCTGCACCCCGGCGGTGTCCTCCACCAGCCCCTGCAGCAGCGCCAGGTTCATGCCGCACACCAGTCCCGGGTGTCGCTGGGAGAGCACGTGGAAGGGGCAGTTCGCCAGGCGCAGCACACCGTCGGCGTCCAGGCGCGGCTCGTAGCCGCGCGCAGCGAGCACGGTCTGCACACCCGCGAGGTCCTGCGTCGACCCCGCGACGGCGCGCCCCTCCCGGCGGGCGGCCGCCTGCAGCCGAGCGTCCAGCCGCGCCTCGTCCGCCACCTCCGCGAGCAGGTCGGCCGCCGTGCGGTAGTCGCGCGCCGGGACCGAGAACTCGTGCTCGGCGCCGGAGCGGCGGTAGAGCTTCGCGGGCCGCCCGGCCCCTGGCCCCGTTCGCCCGGTCAGCCGCCTGCTCTCCGTCTCCAGCAGGCCCGCGGCCACGAGCTTGTCGAGGTGGAACGCCGCGAGCGTGCGCTGGATCCCTGCGCCCTCGGCCGCCTCGTTCCGGCTGACCTCGTGCCCTTGCGCCACCACGAAGTCGTACAGCCGCCGCCGCACCGGGTCGTGCAGCACGGCGATCGCCTCGAGGTTCGACACGCCGTCATTCTAAGAACAACGGAAATGTTCCTCGCGCACCTCGGACGGCGAGCAGCCGTACCGGGCGCGGAAGAGCCGGCTGAAGTGGGCCTGCGAGGAGAAGCCCCAGCGGCACGCGATGTCGGCGATGCGGAAGTGCGCCAGCTGGGGTGACGCGAGGTCGGCCCGTGCCTGGTGCAGCCGGCGGCCGACGATGTACTGCGCGACCGTCGTCTGCTCGACGGCGAACGCGCGGTTCAGATGACGAGGCGTGACGCCGACCGCGCGGGCGACGACGTCGGCGCACAGGCCCGGATCGCCGAGATGCGCGGCGATGAACGCCTTCGCGGACAGCAGGTGGGCGGCGCTGCTGGCCGAACCCCGGCCGGTCCGCATGGTCTGCACGAGGTCGAGGACCTGCTCCCCCACCGCGTCCGGGGCCGCCCCGGGCGCGGTCACCAGATCGAGCAGCACGCGGCGGAGCGCGCGGGCGCTCGTCCCCGGCACCCCCGGGTCGTCGCCCGGCACGAGCACGGGCGTCCGGCTCTGCTCGCACCGCTCGACGAACACCTGCCGCGGGATGTCGACCAGCAACTGCCGCATGGAGCCGCTGAACCCGAAGAGGTACGGCTGGTCCGTGTCGTAGACGACGGTGTCGCCCGGGCGCAGCGTCAGGCACCCGCCGGAGTGGTAGAAGAAGGCGTCGCCCTCGACCATCATCGACACGAACGTCGCGTCCTTCGGCCGGGAGCCGACCATGCCGGGCGGCCGCTCGATCGCGTGCGCGTTGCCCGCGATGTCGGCCACGCGGACGGCGTCCAGGCTCAGGTTGCGCTGCCGGGCCAGCAACCCGTCCGGCTGGTAGGTGGTGCAGGTCAGCCCCACGAGCGCGGCCGCGTTGTAGTCCTCCCAGAACGCCAGCCGGTCCCCGATCGCGACCGCAGCGGTGGAGACCGACGAGACCACGGTCGCAGCTGACACACCGACCTCCTCGAAGGGTGGCCCATTCTCACGTCGTGAGGTCGCCCCCGTCCACCGGCACGACGGCGTCGGTCGTACCCCGCGGCGAGCGACCGGATCAACTAGTGTCCCTGCAGTCGACGAGCAGCTTGCCGGCGATCCGCGCGCCGGCGGCCAGGTCCAGCAGCACCGCGGGGGCGTCGGCCAGCGTCACCACGTCCGAGACGAGCGCGGCGAGGTCGAGCCGTCCCGCCGTGACCAGCCGGATCAGCTCCGGGTGGCAGTCTCGGTAGCCCACGCTGGTGGTGATCCGCAGCTCGGCGTTGACCATGTCGAACGCCGGCAGCACCAGCCGCTCGACGAGCCCGAGCAGCAGCAGCTCGCCACCGCTGCGCAGGCTCGCCAGCGCGGTGTCCACCGCCGGTTGCGAGCCGACGACCTCGAACGCGACGTGCGCGCGGTCGCCGCCGGTGAGGTCCTCGACGGTGCCCGCGACGTCCGCGTCAGGTTCGAGGACGGCGTCGGCGCCGAACCGGCGGGCCAGCTCCCGACGCGCCGGCACCGGGTCCACCCCGACGACCAGGCCGGCGCCCGCCTCGCGCAGCAGCGCGCACACCAGCAAACCGACCGGTCCGAGCCCGACGACCACCGCCGTCTGCCCGGCCGCGAACGTCGAGCGGCGGAGCCCGTGCAGGGCGACGGCGGCCGGTTCCAGCACCGCGGCGACGGCGAGGTCGAAGCCGTCGGGGAGCCGATGGACCATGTAGGCCGGCAGGAGCGCGTACTCGGCCATGCCGCCGTCGCCCATCAGCCCGGCGAAGCCGAACGCCGCGCAGACCTCCGTCCGCCCCTCGCGGCAGGCCCGGCACCGTCCGCACCGGTAGTTCGGTTCGACCGCGACGGGCGCCCCGACGGGCAGGTCCGCGACGCCGGGCCCGGTCGCGGCCACCTCGCCGGCGAACTCGTGCCCGAGCGTCAACGGCGCGACGGCCCCGGACAGCGGGTGCGGCCGGTCGACGGGGATCGCGTGCGGCCCGTCGGCGATCTCGTGCAGGTCGCTGCCGCACACCCCGCACCAGGCGACGCGCACGAGCACCTCCCCCGCGCCGGGATGCGGCAGGTGCACCGTCTCCAGGCGCAGGTCCTTCGGCCCGAACCAGCGGACGGCCCGCCCGCGCACCCCGTGGGTCACCGGGCGGCCCGGGCCGGCGCCGTCTCGGTCAGGGCGAAGCTGAGCAGGGCGACCAGCGCCGCGGCCCCCGCAGAGACGAGCATCGCGGCGTCGAGCCCGAACACGTCCGAGAGCTGCCCGGCGATCGCGGGCGCCACGAACCCGCCCACGATCTCGCCGACGCCCATGATCAGACCCAACGCCGTCGCCATGACGGCGCGCGGCACCGTCTCGGCCGGGATCGTCGCCATGAACAGCGTGAAGCAGCCCAGCCCGGTGTAGGTCAGCACGAGCGCGCCGAACAGCAGCCCGGGGCTGTCGATCAGCATGATCGCCACCGGGGAGACGGCCGCGACGGCCGAGAAGAGGATCATCGTCGGCTTCCGCCCGATCCGGTCCGAGATCCCCGGCACGAGCGCACCCCACAGCACCCACGCGATCCCGATCCCGCTCAGGACGAACCCGACGTCGCCGGGCCCGAACCCCTTCACCTCCACCAGGTACAGCGGGGTGAAGGTCTGGGTGGTCAGGAACCAGGTCAGGAAGAACACGGCGATCGCCAGGCAGACCAGGATGTTGCGGTGCTTCAGCACGGCGCCCCACCCGCCGGCTCCGTGCGCCGGCTCGGGCTCCGGGTCGACGGCGATCGTCGCCGGGTGCCGCACCCGCAGGTCCCGGACGAGCCAGAGCACGAGCAGCCCCATGATCAGCCCCGGGAGCACCGTCGCGTAGAAGGCCGCACGCCAGCCGAAGGACTCGGCGAGCCAGACCGTCACGAGCGGGCCGAGGACGCCGCCCAGCAGGCCGGCCGACGACCCCTGCACCAACCCCATGTTGAGACCACGCCGGCGCGGGGTGGACGAGTGCAGCATCAGCGGCTGCGACAGCGGCAGCACCGCGCCCTCCGCCGCGCCCATCAGCGCGCGGAACAGCAGCAGGCTCGCGAGCCCACCGACGAACCCCGACAGCGCCGAGAACACCGTGAAGGTCAGGATCGCCGCGAGCAGCAGCGGTTTGCGCCGGTCGACGCGGTCGGACAGGTAGCCGACGCTGATCCCGGCGATCGCCCACGTCAGCGCGGGGATCCCGCCGAGCAGGCCGACCTGGGCGTTGCTGAGCCCGAGCTCGTCCTTGAAGTACGGCGTGAGGAAGTTCAGGGCGAGCCGGTCGAAGAAGACGAACCCGAACGTCGCGAAGAGGACGGCGAGCAGGACGTTCTCGTAGCGACCGCCGCGCGGCGGCGGCACGTAGTCCGCGGGGACGCGGGCGGCTGCGGTGTCGGCCATGTCCCCGTCACCTGATCAGCGCGTCGGCGGCGGCGGCGCCCAGGCCCACGTCCGCGTAGTGCTTGCGGACGAGCGCGAGGTAGTCGTGGACGTCGAAGTGGCCGCAGCTGTCGCCGTTCTCGTCCAACCAGATCAGCGGGCCCTTCACGACGAAGAAGCAGCGCATCGGCTCGTCCGACTCGTAGGCGACGAGCGTGTGCCCCTCACCGGGCGTCTCGAAGACGAACGAGCCCGCGGTCGCCGTCCACTCCTGTTCGAGGTAGCCCCACTTGCCGGAGATCGTGTACGCGAACACCTCGTGCGGGTGGTAGTGCCGGTTCACCAGCCCCGCCGAGCGCGCCCACAGGATGTCGGCCCAGCGGTTGTCCCGCGGCGAGATCCACAGCGGTCGCGAGCCGACGGTGGGGCTCAGCGGCGCGTAGTAGCGCTCGTCGTCGATCGGGGCGAGCTGGTGGAAGACCTCCGGCTGCGCGTCCGGCTTCAGCGCGTCGGCGATGGGCGACAGCCCTCGCCAGAACTCCGATCCCGCCTCGGACACCATCGTCCGCTCCTCCCTGGAAGCAGGCGGCACCACCGCGGTCCCGCCGGCTACGGAGTCAAGGCGACGAGCACCGCACCCGTCTTTCCCGAACCAGACATCGCGTTTGCCTGTTCGGGACAAGCGAGCACCGCCGCACACGGCGCACGGTGTCGGAGAGCAGCACGATCCCGCCGTCCACCGGGCGTCCGACGAACCGGCGGACCCGCCCGTTGACCGGTTCGATCCACGTGGAGCGCCAGGCGCCCAGCGCAGGGTCGTAGAAGCGGATCGTCGAGCCGTGGAACGCCGACCGCGGCCGGCCCGCTCCGGGTCCCCAGCGACGGGGGGACTATCCAGACGTCCTGCACGGCCCGACCGTCCAGCACCCAGCCGAAGTGCAGCTCCCCCGCTGCGGTCGCGGGTCCTCCGTCGGGACCGGTGCCGGTCCAGGCGATGTCCCACGAGCCGACGAACCGGCCGAACAGCGTCAGCTGGTCGGCGAGCTCATCGGCCGGACCTGCGGCGTGCAGCGCGTCGCGCAAGCCGTCGAGGCGGGGTGTGGAGGCGGTGGTCACGGTGCTCGAATCTCCTCTGCCGGCGGACGGGTTCCGCGAATCGTCGGCGGAGGACGCACCACGATCAACGTCGAAGTGGTGCACGGACGGTCAGCAGGACTGAACGATCGCGTCAGCCGTCGAGCAGGCCGGGCACCTGCCACAGCCCGGCCGGCGCGCCGACCAGCACGTAGGCGTCGGGACCGGCGGCGGCCGCGCCCCGGACGGGGCCAGCCGGGATCGCCAGCGGGCGCACAGTGCTCCCCGACGGCGTCACGTCTACCGCGACGACCCGGTCGCCGTCCGCCGCGATCTGCACGATCCGCTCCCCCGCCACCAGCGGCGCGGCCAGCGGATCGCGCTCGCCGACAGGGATGGGCGGCAGCCCGGCGACCCGGCTCCACCTGCCGCCGACGGTGCGCCAGAGCGCCAGCTGCCCGTCGGACCGGCCCGCGACCACGCAGTCGGCCGCGGCGCAGGTCGCGGTCAGGGCGACGCCGAACTTCCCGCCGTCCGGCAGCGGCGTGGCGGTCCACTGCTGCCCGTCGCCGCGCCACACGACCGGCGCCTGACCGCCCGTACCGGCCTGCCATCCGACCACCAGCACACCGTCGGGGGCACGGGTGGCCGCCTGCGCGAAGTTGACGGTCGTCCGCGTGCTGGCCAGCGCCGTGCCGGCAGACGATCGGCGGTTCCACTCGTCGCCGGTGGCGGTCCAGACCGCGATGTCGGTGCCCGCCGCCGCACCCATCCACGATCCGATCAGCACCGGTCCCGCGGCTGTGAACACCGCGCCCATCAGGTCGCCCGCACCCCAGCCGCCGAACGTGGAGAACGCCTGCGTGTGCTCGGCGACGCCGGTGCCGGTCGTGCCGGTCCACACGCTCCACCGGACGTTGCCGTGGGCGCCGCCGTTGTCGCCGCCGATGCCCAGCACGCGGTCGCCGTCCGCGGTGAGCGCGTACCAGGAGGCGGTGGCGCCGTACCCGGTGGACGGGGTGGCCGGGAGCTCGCTGACGGTCCCGTCCGGAGCCCGGCGCAGGAGACCCGGGCGGCGGTCGCGACGGACCCCGACCAGCACGGACCCGTCCGTCACGGCGAGCACCTCTCCGTCGCTGCCCGCCGGCAGGTCGACGCGGACGGCCGGCACGGACGCCTGCTCCGGAGCCGATCCGCACGCTGCGAGCACCAGCATCGCCACCACAGCAGCACCGACGCGCTCCGTCAGGGTCATTCGCGTTACGGTAGTGACGCAGCACCTCCCCTGTCCACGAGTACGGAGACCCGACCGCGATGACCGAGCACCCCCGGGACAGCCGCGGCCGGATCCTCCCCGACCCGTCGTGGCCGGCCGACCGCACGGCACCGGACGGGCTGGAGTTGGTGCGCCGGTTCTGCAACACGACCAACCGCGAGAACGGCGCCGACCGCTTCGCCGAGCCCGACGGGTTCTCCGGCTGGCTGCCCGCCGGCCCCGTCAGCGCCACCGACCGAGCCCGGCTCGTCGCCTTCCGCGCCTACCTGCACCGGTGCGCCGACGCGCACGCGACGGGCCACGCACCGACGGCCGACCTGCCCGAGCCGCTGCCCGGCGTCGCGTTCACCGTCGCCGCCCACGCCGACGGGCTCCGCCTGGAGATCGCGGCGGCCGAAGCGGTCGACCGGCTGCTGGGCCGGCTCGTGCTGGCCGTCCTCGACGCGCAGCACCGGGGCACCTGGCCGCGGCTCAAGGCCTGCACCCACTGCGGGTGGGTGGTCTACGACGGGTCGAAGAACCGCAGCGCCCGCTGGTGCTCGATGAGCGCCTGCGGCGGCCGGGAACACGCCCGCGCGTACCGGCGCCGCCGCTCGACGACCCGGCGGTGACTCAGGCAGGGACCAGCAGGATCTTGCCGATCGTGCTGCGGCTCTCGATCAGCTCGTGCGCGGCCGCCCCCTGCTCCAGCGGGAACCGGCCGGCGATGGCGACGTCCAGCGCGCCGGTGGCCACGGCGTCCAGGAGGCGGGCCGCCCGGACGCGACGCTCCTGCGGGCTGGTCAGCACGTTCCACAGGTCACCGCCGACGAGCCGCCGCGAGGTCGCCATCAGGTCGTACGGGTCGATGGGGGCGGCCGGCCCACCGGCCTTCCCGAAGACGACGACGGTGCCGCCCGTGCGCGTCACGGACAGGCTCTCGGCCAGCGTGGAGCCGACGGAGTCGTACACGACGTGGGCCCCGTCCTGCAGGACGCCGAGGTCGCGCACCCGGTCGACCCAGCCCGGACCGGCGGCGACCGCGTGGACGGCACCGGCCCGTTCCACCGCGCGGCGCTTCTCCTCGGTGGAGGCGAGCCCGACCACGGTCGCCCCGGCCGCTGACGCCAGCTGCACCAGCAGCAGGCCCACCCCGCCCGCCGCCGCGTGGACGACGACCCGGTCGCCGGACGCCACCGGGTAGCTGTCGCGCACGAGGTAGTCGGCGGTCAACCCCTGCAGCAGGACGGCAGCGGCGGTCTCGGCGGAGATCCCGGGCGGCAGCTCGATCAACCGGTCCGTCGGCACGCTCACCAGCTCGCCGTTCGCGAACGGACTGTCGGCGAACCCGACCGGCACACCCACGGCAGGCCCGCTCCCTGCGGGATCGGCTGCCTCGACGACCCCGGCGCCCTCGTAACCCAGGACCCAGGGCGGCTCGCCCTCGAGGACGTAGTCGCCGCGGCGCCGGTACACGTCGGCGTAGTTCAGGCCGATGGCCTGCATGCGGACCAGCGTGTGCCCGGGCCGCGGCTCCGGAGCGGGCACCTCGCGCAGCTCGAGCACCTCCGGCCCGCCGAACCTGTCCATGACCAGCGCCTTCATGATGTCCCTTCTTTGTATGCAGTAGCGGATACGCTACCACATGTGCTACTGTATGCGAGCCGAACGGATGGAGGTCCCGATGGCCCGGCTCCACGACCCCGCCACGCGTCCCGCGCGCTCCTCGGAGGACGTGCACCGCCGCCTGCGGCAGGCCATCGTCGAAGGCGAGTTCCTGCCGCGCGAGCGGCTCATCGAGCTCGAGCTCGCCGAGCAGTTGGGCGTGAGCCGCACCCCGATCCGGGAGGCGATGCAGCGCCTCGCCGCCGAAGGCCTGATCCAGGCCCGGGCCCGCGGCTGGGCAGTGCACGAGCACACCGCCGACGAGATCCGGCAGATCTACGAGACGCGGATCGCGCTCGAGGGGTACGCCACGCGCCTCGCCGCCGAACGCGCCGACGACACCGCGATCGACCGCGTCGTCGGCCTCCATCACGAGTGCCTGGACGAGGTGGCCGCCGGGCGGCTACGAGGCAGCGTCGTCGAGCTCACGGAACGCTTCCACGAGGCGATCTTCAGCGCGGCGAGGAACCCGCGGATCGCCGAGCTGATCCTGGCCAACAGCGACTTCTACTTCAACCGCCGCATCGCGTCCGCGTACACCGACGCCGAGCTCGTCGAGTCGATCGGCACGCACCAGCCGATCGTCGACGCGCTCACCGCCCGCGATGCCGATGCCGCCGAGGCGGCCGGGCGCCGGCACGTCGAGCTCGCACTCTCCGTCGTCCTGCGCACGCTGCGCTGACACACACCAGGAGGCCACCGTGTCGATCCCGCAGGTGAACACTGCTCCTGCCGCCACGGCGGTGCTCGGCGCCGCCACGATCGGCAGCTCCGCCATCCTCATCCGGCTGTCCGGCGAGTCACCGGCCACGGTCGCGTTCTTCCGCTGCGCCGGCGCGCTCGCCGTCCTCGCGGTGCTCGCCGTCCTGGAGCACCGGCGCCGCGGCCCGCGATCCCGGTCGAGCCACACGTGGTCGCTGCTGGCCGGCGTCCTGCTCGGGATCACCCTGGTCCTGCAGAACCACGCGATCGCCGCGCTCGGCGCGGGGATCGCCACGGTGCTGAGCAACCTGCAGGTGCTGTTCGTCGCGCTCGCCGGATGGGCACTGTTCGCGGAGCGGCCGACCCGCAGCTACTTCCTGGCCCTGCCGGCCGCCCTCTTCGGCGTCCTGCTGGTCTCCGGGGCGCTCGAGACCGCGACACCGACGACGGTCACCGCCTCGGGGGTGCTGATCGGCGTGCTCACGTCCGCGGCGTACGCGGCGTTCATGCTGGCCACGAAGCGCGGTGGGCGCGGCGGGCCGCCGCACGTCGTCGGCCCGCTCGCGGAGATCAACCTCGCCGCGATGGGCATCGCCCTGCTCTACGGCCTCGCCCGCGGCGACTTCGACCCGACGCCCGCCTGGCCGGCGTGGGGATGGCTGCTGCTGCTCGCGCTGGGTCCGCAGCTGCTCGGCTGGTTCCTGATCACGACGTCGATGAAGCGGCTGCCGATCGCGCTCACCGCCCTGATCCTGCTGCTCCAGCCGCTCGTGGCGGTCGCGCTGAGCGCGTTCCTGCTCGGCGAGCGCTTCTCGCCGGCTCAGCTCGTCGGCTGCGCCGTCCTCCTGGCGGCGGTGCTCTTCGCCGGCGCCGGAGGCCGCCCCGCGAGTTGGCCCGCTCGACAGGGCGAGTTGGCCGGTTCGACAGCGCGAGTCGCCCGTGAGACGGCCAACTCGCCCTGTTGAGATGGCCGACTCGCGAGGCAACCGGCCGCATTAGGGTCGACCGCATGCGCGTGGTGATCATCGGCGGTACCGGCCACATCGGAACGTTCCTCGTCCCGCGGCTGGTGGCAGCCGGTCACGAGGTCGTCGTGGTCAGCCGGTCGCAGCGGCAGCCCTACGTCGCCCACGGCGCCTGGGACTCCGTCACGACGGTGACGCTGGACCGCGCCGCGGACGGGTTCGGCGCCGCGATCGCCGACCTGGGCGCCGACGTCGTGATCGACCTGATCTGCTTCGCGGTCGCCGAGGCGACCGAGCTCGTGGAGAGCCTGCGCGGACGCGTCGAGCACTTCCTGCACTGCGGCACGATCTGGGTGCACGGCCCCAGCGCGAGCGTGCCGACGACGGAGGCGCAGCCGCGCCGCCCCATCAACCCGTACGGCCGCGCCAAGGCCGACATCGAGGACTACCTGCGCGTGCAGGCCCGCCGGCACGGGTTCCCCGCCACCGTGGTGCACCCCGGGCACATCAGCGGGCCGGGCTGGGTGCCGATCAACCCGGCCGGCAACGTCAACCCCGAGGTCTTCACGCGCCTGGCCCGGGGGGAGCAGGTCGTCCTGCCCAACCACGGCATGGAGACCGTCCAGCACGTCCACGCCGACGACGTCGCGCAGGTGTTCGTCGCCGCGATGGAGCGCCGCGCGGTGACCATCGGGGAGAGCTTCCACGCGGTGGCGGCCACCGCCACCACCCTGCGCGGGTTCGCCGAGGCCGTGGCCGGCTGGTTCGGCCGCAGCGCCGACCTGGCGTTCCTGCCGTGGGAGCAGTGGCGCGTCGACGCCGATCCCGACGACGCCCGCCTCACGCTCGACCACATCAGCCACAGCCCGCACTGCAGCATCGAGAAGCCCGTGCGGCTGCTCGGGTACCGGCCGCGCTACACCGCGCTCGAAGCGGTCCGGGACGCCCTCGACGAGCTCGTCGCCACCGGGGTGGTCACCCCGTAGCCGGTCCCCACAGCGGCAGGTGCGGCGGGTCGAGATCGCCCCACACCGCCGCGATCCGGCCGCCGTCGGTGCGGTACATCGCGAACTCCTGGAGGTGGATGGAGCGCCCGTCGACCGTCGTTCCGGTGTCGATCAGGCGGGCGGCGAGCCACGGTCCGTCGACGAGCAGGTGCTGCAGGTCCCAGTGGAAGTCCGGGATCGCGTCGATCACCGTCTGCAGGCCGCTGCCGTAGCGCTCCAGACCCGCGACCTCGCCGTTGATCTCGACGTGCTGGGCCACGAACTCGCCGAGCTCGGCGAACCGGTGCTCGTTGCACCGGTCCAGGTAGCGCCGGTACATCTGCTCCAGTCCCGCCCTCGATGACCCCATCCGCTGCATCGTGCCAGCGGCGGCGCGAGCACGCCTGCGCACGGGACTCCTCCCCGCCGTGACCGGTACCGGCCGGCGGCGCAGAATGATCTCGCCGCCTCCACCGGGTGGCCGCTCGAGACAGGAGTTGCGATGACGACGGTCGCGGTGACCGGCAGCAGTGGGAAGCTCGGTCGGCACGTGGTGACCGACCTGCAGGCGCACGGCTACCGGGTGGTCGCGCTCGACCGGGTGCCCGACCCCCGGTCGGTGGCAGCCGTGTCCGTGCGGGTCGACCTCACCGACTACGGGCAGGTGCTCGAGGCCCTCACCGGCGTCGACGACCGGCACGACGGCGTCGACGCCGTGGTGCACCTCGGCGCGATCCCCGCGCCCGGGCTCACCACCAACTCCGCCACGTTCGCCAACAACGTCACCGCGTCGTACAACGTGTTCGCCGCGGCCCGCGCTGCAGGTGTCCGCAACGTCGTGTGGGCCTCCAGCGAGACCGTGCTGGGCCTGCCGTTCGACACCCCGCCGCCGTACATCCCGGTCGACGAGGAGTACCCGGTGCGCCCGGAGAGCACGTACTCGCTGGTGAAGGGCCTTGAGGAGGAGATGGCCCGGCACTTCTGCCGCTGGGTGCCCGACCTGAAGATGATCGGGCTGCGGTTCTCCAACGTGATGGACCCCGAGGACTACGCCCGGTTCCCCGGTTTCGACGCCGACCCGCAGGCGCGCCGCTGGAACCTGTGGTCCTACATCGACGGGCGCGACGGCGCGCAGGCCGTGCGCAAGGCGCTGGAGCACACCGCGACGGGCGTTGACGTCTTCGTCATCGCGAACGCCGACACCGTCATGTCGCGACGCAGCGCCGACCTGGCCGCCGAGGTGTACCCGGGCGTCCCCGTGACCCGGGAGCTGGGCGAGCACGAGACGATGCTGTCGATCGACAAGGCGCGCCGGGTGCTCGGGTACGAGCCGCAGCACAGCTGGCGGCAGTGACGTGCGGATCGCCCTCGTCGGAGTCCACGGATACGGGCAGGTCCACCTCGAGCGGCTGATCGAGCTCGCCGCCGCGGACCGGGTGCGGATCGCCGGGCTCGCCGACCCGCGCCCGCCCGACGCCGACGTGCTGGAACGGGTGCGGGCGGTGTCCGGCGACGTGCCGGTCGCCGCCGACGCCGCGTCGTTGCTGGCCGACGTACGAGCCGACGTCACGATCGTCTCGACGCCCATCCACACCCACCTGCCGCTGGCCCGGCTCGCGCTCGCGGCGGGCTCGCACGTGCTGGTGGAGAAGCCGCCGACCAGCTCGATGGAGCAGTTCGACGAGCTGACGGAGCTGGTCGCGGACACCGGGCTGGCGTGCCAGGTCGGCTTCCAGTCGTTCGGCTCGCGGGCGCTCGCGCACGCCGCCCGGCTGGTGGCCGACGGGCAGCTCGGCACGGTGCGCGGGATCGGTGTGCACGGCGCCTGGACCCGCGAGCCGGCGTACTTCGAGCGGGCGCCGTGGGCCGGGCGGATGCGGCTGGGCGACGTCCCGGTCACCGACGGCGCGCTCACCAACGCCTACGCGCACGCCGTGGCCACCGCGCTGCGGCTGCTCGGCACGCCCGACGACGCGGAGCTGGACGTGCAGCTGGAGCGGTTCCGCGCGATGTCGCCGGAAGGGGACGACACGGCCGCGGTGCGGATCCTGGGCGCCGGGGTCCCGGTGCTGGTCGCGGTCACGCTGTGCGCGGCCACGGGCCGCGATCCGCTGCTCGTCGTGCACGGGGACGGCGGGCGGCTCGAGCTGGCCTACACGCGCGACACCCTCACCGGCCAAACCGTCGACGGCTCCCCCGTCACGCCGCCGCCCGGTCGGGTGGATCTCCTGGAGAACCTGCTGGAGCACGTCACCGATCCCGGGGTGCCGCTGCTGTCACCGCTGTCCGGGTGCCGCCCGTTCATGCAGGTGCTCGACGCCGTGCGGCGTGACGGGCCGGCCCGCCCGCTGCCGGCGCGGGTCCTGCGCGTCGCCGACGGTGGCCGGACGGTCGTGACCGGCGTCGACGAGCACGTCCGGCGGTGCGCGGAGGAGATGAAGCTGTTCTCGGAGCTGCCCGTGGACTGGTCGTCGTGACCCACCCGTTCCGCGTCGGCGGCGTCGAGGTCGCCCGGTACCGGGTCGACAGCAGCGACCTCGACCCGACACTGGGCCGCCGCCCGTACCTGCACCCGATCCGCACGCTGGGCGGCACCGTCGTCACCGACACGTTCCCGGCCGACCACCGCTGGCACCTGGGGTTCTCCGTCGCCGTGCCGGACGTGGACGGCTCCAACTTCTGGGGCGGCCGCAGCTACCGGGCCGCCGACGGCTACCAGCCCCGCGGCGACCACGGCACGATCGCGCACACGCGCTGGCTCGACCGCGCCGACGACCGCGCCGAGCACGAGCTGCAGTGGGTCGCGCACAACGGCGACGTGCTGCTCCACGAGTACCGGTTGATCACCGCCACCGGGGGCGAGGCCGGCTGGACGCTGCGGACAGCGACCCGACTCCGCAACGCCACCGACCGCCCGATCGCCCTGGGCAGCCCCGGCTCGGCGGGGCGCGTCGGGGCGGGGTACGGCGGCCTGTTCTGGCGGCTCCCGCCGGGCACGCCGGAGGTGTCGGGGCCCGAGCTGGTCGGCGAGGAACAGCTCAACGGTGTCGTGACACCCTGGTTGCGCGTCACCGGCGACGGCTACGCGCTGGAGTTCTCCGCGTCCGACGGCGACCCGTGGTTCGTCCGCGCCGCGGAGTACCCGGGCGTCGGCACCGCCTTCGCGTGGGACACGCCGACCGTGCTGGAGCCCGGGGCGGAACTGCGCCGCTCGCTGCAGGTCGTGGTCAAGGACGGGTAGGGCGGAACGGGGTCGCGGCGCCGCGGTTGGGGCGGCCGGCCGCAGGTGGGGCGGTTGGGGCGGCGGTTGCGTCGGTGATCAAGGGCAAAACGTCGCTCGGGCCGGCCCAGCAACGACATTTTGCCCTTGATCACCGCACCGCCCCCGAGCGCTGTCGATCATGGGCAAAACGTGGCCGGAGCGCCCCGCTCAACCACGGTTTGCCCATGATCACTGCACGGAACGTGCCGCCGACCCCGACCGCGGGCCGTGATCAAGGGCAGAACGTCGCCCCCGCCGCCCCAGCAACGACGATTTGCCCTTGATCACGACGACCCCGACCGCGACCCCACCAACTCCTCACAGCCGCAGGATGTCGTCGACCTGCACCGGCAGGCCGGTCTCGAAGGACCGGTTGGCGGCGAGCCCGGTCAGCAGGGACAGGGCGCCGTCGCGGTGGGTGGCCGCCCGCCCGAGCGGGTCGGCGCCGCCGTCGCCGAAGATGTCGGCCAGCATCCGCTCGTCTCCGCCGCCGTGGCCGGCGCCGCCCGCGTCGGGCAGGTCCAGCTCGACGGGCTTCTCCCAGTGCCGGCGCAGGGTCAGCCTCGACGAACCGGACGGCGCCTCTTCGGTGCCGTGCAGTGCCTGGCCTGCGACCCGGCTTGCGCCGGCGGCCTCGACGAACGAGTTCTCCACGACGTCGAGCTCGAGCCGGCCCGCACTCCCGTTGAACGCGACGTGGTAACCCTCCCACGGCGAGTACGCGGTGAGGTGGTAGCTCATCGTGGCACCGCTGCGGTAGCGCACGGCCACCGTCATGTCGTCCTCGATGGTGACGCCGGGGGCGAAGACGTTCTGGTCGCGGTGGTAGCCGTCCTCGTGCTCGGCGTCGAGGTAGAGCGCCTTCAGCGTCGGCGAGCCGGCGAGGTCGATCGCGAACGGGTCGTCGGCCGCGCTCGCCTCGCCGTGCGCCCGGGCGTAGGGCCGGGCGAGCCCGCGGCGCGCGCCGTTCTCGTCGCCGTAGAAGAACAGCTTGCCCAGCCCGAAGACGGTGTCGGGGGACGAGTCGATCCACCAGTTGACGAGGTCGAAGTGGTGGGTGGCCTTGTGCACCATGAGCCCGCCGGAGTTGGCCTTGTCGCGGTGCCAGCGGCGGAAGTAGTCGGCGCCGTGGCGGGTGTCGAGCAGCCACTCGAAGTGCACCGACCCGATCTCGCCGATCGCGCCGGACGCGAGCACCTCCCGCACCTTCGCGTGCACCGGGTTGTACCGGTAGTTGAACGTGACGGTGACCTTGCGCCCGGTCTCGGACTGCGCGTCGAGGATGCGCCGGCAGCGGTCTCCGTCGATGGTCATCGGCTTCTCGGTGACGACGTCGCACCCGGCGCGCAGGGCCTCGACGATGTAGTGGTCGTGCGTGCGGTCGACGGTGGTGACGACGACCGCGTCGATCCGCTCGCGCTCGATCATCGCGGCGAACTCGGCGGCGTCGTAGGTGAGCACCGGGGTGGCCAGTGTCCGGTTGTGCACGGCCATGCGGGTGCGGTTCACGTCGCAGAACGCGGCCAGCTCGGCGCGGTCGGCGTGGGTCTCGGAGAGGGCGCGGACGAACATCTGGGCCCGGCTGCCGAGGCCGACGACGGCGTAGCGGGGGCGCGGGTTCCTGGCGGGCATGGAGCTCCTGTTCAGCCGCAGGTTGACGAGATCGTGCAAACGACTGCGGCCAGCTCAGCTGCGCCAGCCGGCCGGATCCCGGCTCATGATGCAAACGTTTGGAGAATTTCGCAACAAGCATTGACGGGGCCGGTGTCGCCTTGACTCAATGGTGCCCACGTGCGCTGCGTCACAGCACGGGTGGACCCCGGTCGGTGATCGAAGGAGCTCCCATGACCAACCCCAATCGACCTCTGCTGCGCGCGCTGGCGGCTGCAGCCGCGGCGCTCGGCCTGCTCGCCGCGGCGGCGTGCGGAGGGGGTGGTTCGCGGGCCGACCAGCAGGCGGGAGCACCTCCGGTCACGGACAAGCCGGTGGTGCTGTCGGTGGCGTGGTGGGGCGGTCCGGCGCGGGCGGAGAACACGCAGAAGGTCCTGGACCTGTACACGAAGGCGCACCCGAACGTCACGTTCACGACGCAGTGGCAGGGCTACTCCGGCTACTACGACAAGATCAACACATCGGCGGCGGGTGGCACCGCGCCGGACATCATCCAGATCGACAACCGGGTCCTGCGCGAGTACGCGAACAAGAAGCTGATCGCCGACCTGGGCCCGTGGGTCGGGTCGACGCTGAAGGTCGACGCCGTCTCGCCCAAGCTCCTGGGCACCGGGAAGGTCGACGACAAGCTGTACGCGATGCCGGCCGCGTCCAACACCCAGGCGCTGGTCGTGGACAAGACCGTGCTGGAACCGCTCGGGCTGCTGCCGGCCGAGACCGGCTGGGCCACCTGGGACGAGTTCGGCGCCTGGGCGGCCAAGGTCACCACGGCGCTGGGCGGCAAGGTGTGGGGCGTGCGCGACGAGAGCGCGAACATCAGCCTGTTCGAGCCGTGGCTGCGCCAGCAGGGCAAGCAGCTTTACGACGGGCAGAAGCCCGGCTTCACCGTGGAGGACGTGACCGCCTGGCTGACCATGTGGGCCGGGTTCCGCGCCAGCGGCGCCGCGTCGCCCGCCGAGGTCGCGCAGCCGGCGAACGCCGGTGACATCTCGAAGAACACCGTCGCCGCCAAGACGACCGCCGCGACGTTCTCCTACGACAACCAGTTCACCGAGCTGTCCAAGGCGACCGACCACGCGCTGATGCTGGTGCCGGTGCCCGGCTCCCCCACCGGCGCGTACTCGCGGCCGTCGCAGTTCTACACCGCGTACGCCCGCGGCAAGAACGTCGCCACCGCGGTGGACGTGATCAACTTCTTCATCAACGACCAGGCCGCCGGGGCCGCTCTCGGCACCGAGCGCGGGCTGCCGCCGAGCAGCGCGGTCAGCGACGCGATCTCGCCGCAGTTCAGCGACCAGCTCAAGTACGTGATCGCGTTCGACAAGCGGGTCGTGGCGCAGGCCGGGGAGAACCCGCCGGTCCCGGCGCAGGGCGACTCGAAGATGAACCAGTTGCTGATCAGCGCCGGGGAGAACGCCGGGTTCGGACGCAAGACCCCGCAGGACGCGGCCGCCGAGTTCGTCACCCAGGCCACCGCGGAACTCGACCGTGCCGCCCGCTGAGCTCACAGCAGCGCCACCGATCCGGCGCCGGGGCGAGGCGCGCGCGGGCTACGTCTTCCTCTCCCCGTGGCTGCTCGGCCTGTTCGGCGTCACGGTCGGGCCGATGCTGTACTCGCTCTACCTCAGCTTCACCGACTACGACCTCCTGCAGGACCCCGAGTGGGTCGGCCTGGAGAACTACGTCCGCATGTTCGCCGACGATCCGACGTACTGGAACTCGGTGAAGGCGACGCTGCTGTTCGCGGTCACGTCGGTGCCGTTGAAGCTGGCGGTGGCGTTGGGTGTGGCGCTGCTGCTGAACCGGGCCCGGCGTGGGGTCGGGCTCTACCGCTCGTTGTTCTACGTGCCGTCGCTGCTGGGCGGCAGCGTCGCGATCGCGATCGTGTGGCAGACCCTGTTCGGCGGCGCCGGCGCGATCAACGGGCTGCTCGGGCTCGTGGGGATCGGCGGCAAGAGCTGGATCAACGACCCGTCCACCGCGCTGGGCACGCTCGTGCTGCTGGCGGCCTGGCAGTTCGGCGCCCCCATGGTGATCTTCCTGGCCGGGCTCAAGCAGATCCCCGCGGAGATGTTCGAGGCCGCCGCCCTCGACGGGGCGGGCCGGTTCTCCACGTTCTGGCACGTCACGCTGCCGCTGCTGTCGCCGGTGCTGTTCTTCAACCTGGTGCTGGAGACCATCGCGGGCTTCCAGGGGTTCACCGCCGCCTTCGTGATCAGCGGCGGGCAGGGCGGACCGGCCGACTCCACCCTGCTCTACACGCTCTACCTCTACCTGCGCGGCTTCGGCGACTTCCAGATGGGCTACGCCTCCGCGATGGCGTGGGTGTTCCTCGTCGCGCTGGGCATCGTGACCGCGCTGGTCTTCCGCAGCGGCTCGCTCTGGGTCCACTACGCCGACGACGGGGAGCGCTGATGACCGCCACGCTGGCCCCGGTCGCCGTCGCGCCGCCGCAGCAGGCGCCACCGCCCGCCCGCCGCTGGTACACCGGCACCGGTGCGCACGTCGTCCTGATCGCCCTGCTCGTGGTGGCGCTGTACCCGATCGCCTACATGATCGGCACGTCGTTCAAGTCGCCGCAGGAGATCGCCAACAACATCGACGTCTGGCCCACCCGGTTCAGCCCCGAGAACTACCCGCAGGGCTGGACCGGCATCCCGGGCATCAGCTTCGCGCGGTTCTTCGTCAACAGCACCGTGATCGCGGTCGGTGTCGTGATCGGCAACGTCGTGTCGTGCGCGCTGGCCGCGTTCGCGTTCGCCCGCTTGCGGTTCCCGCTGCGCGGGATCTGGTTCGCGATCATGATCGGCACCCTGCTGCTGCCCCACCACGTGCTCGTCGTGCCGCAGTACGTGCTGTTCAACAGCCTGGGCTGGATCAACACGCCGTGGCCGATGATCGTGCCGAAGCTGTTGGCCACCGACGCGTTCTTCGTGTTCCTCATGGTCCAGTTCATGCGCGGCATCCCGCGCACGCTGGACGAGGCGGCGGAGATCGACGGCTGCGGCCCCTACCGCCGCTTCTTCCACATCGTGCTGCCACTGACCAAGCCCGCGCTGGTCACCACGGCCGTCTTCTCCTTCATCCAGACGTGGAACGACTTCTTCACCCAGCTCGTCTACCTCAACAACATCGAGAACTACACCGTCCCGATCGGGCTGCGGCTGTTCCTCGACTCCAGCGGGCAGAACGCGATCGCCCCCATGTTCGCGATGTCGGTGCTGTCGCTGGTGCCGGTGTTCCTGTTCTTCCTGTTCTTCCAGCGGCTGATCGTCGAGGGCATCAACACCAGCGGGATCAAGGGATGACCGGCGGCTGGAAGGAGCAGCTGCGCCGCGTCGCCGAGCTCGCGCTGGTCGGCGTGGTGGCGGTGCTGGTGAGCACGCCGGTGGTGACGGTCGGCGCCGTCGTCGCGACGTTGTCGTGGGCGGTGGCGCACTGGATCGAGCACGACGAGCTGCCGCGCTGGACGGCGCTCGCACGGGAGGTGCGCCGTCGGCTCCTGCCCGGCGTGCTCGTCGGGCCGGCCGCCGTGCTCGTGGTGCTGGTCGTCGCCGCGCAGGTGCGGTGGCTGGGCAGCGGCGTGGTACCCGGCGGCACCGGCGCACTCGTCGCGGTGCTGGTCGCCACGTCGACGCTGCTCGCTGCCGTGCTGCTGGCCGTCCCGCAGCTCGCGCACCTCGGCTGGCGCGCGGCCCTCGCCGCCGGCTGGACGACGCTGCTGCGCGTACCACTTTCGGGCGCAGCGGCCCTCGGTGCCACCATCATCGCGGTGCTGCTCGGCGTACTGCTGCCGGGCATCGCCTTCGTACTGCCGGCCGTGCTCGTGCTGGCCCTGCATGCCGTGCACCGCACCGTGGCGGCACCGCCGGCAGGCCCCTGACCCGGAAAGGACGCCGTGGCCGCCACCCTCCGCGACGTCGCGCTCGCCGCAGGCGTCTCTCCGTCGACGGTGTCGCGGGCCCTGTCCGTGCCGGACATGGTCAAGCAGTCGACGCGCACCCGTGTCGAGTCGGCCGTGCGGCAGCTCGGCTACCAGCCCAACCGGGCCGCCCGCGGGCTGATCACCGGCCGCACCGGCAACATCGGGCTGATCGTGCCCGACATGTCCAACCCGTTCTTCGCGGCAGCCGCGAAGGGCGTGCAGTCCGCCGCCGGCGCCGCGGCGCACTCCGTCTTCATCGCCGACACCGACGAGCAGGCCGACGCCGAGCCCGGCCTGCTGCGCGCGCTGGCGCCGCAGGTGGACGGCATCGTCCTGTGCGCACCGCGGTCCGCGCCCGACGTGCTGGACGCGGCCGGCGACACCCCCGTCGTCCTGTTCAACCAGCACGTCGCCGGACGCCCCGCGGTCACCGTCGACGCCGCCGACGGGATGCGCCAGGGCGTCGCCCACCTGGCCGCGCTCGGGCACCGCCGGATCGCGTTCGTCGCGGGACCGCAGCAGTCGTGGGCCGGCGGAGAACGCGAGCGCGGGCTGCGGCTCGCGGCCGACACCGCCGGCGTCGACGTCGTGCACCTCGGACACTTCGCGCCGCAGTTCCAGGGCGGGGTGGCCGCCGCGGACCTCGCGCTCGCCTCCGGGGCCACCGCCGTGTTCGCCTACAACGACCTCGTCGCGTTGGGCCTGCTCAACCGGTTCAGCGTGCGCGGCGTGTCGGTCCCCGACGAGATCAGCGTGCTCGGCTTCGACGACATCCCGATGTCCTCGATGATCCATCCCGCGCTCAGCACCATCGCCGTGCCCACGCTCGACGGCGGCCGGGCCGCCGTCGCGATCCTGCTGTCGATGATCGCGGGAGACACCGACGACGTCCCGCAGCGCGAGCTGCCGACGCAGTTGCTCGTCCGGGCGACCACCGGCGTCGCGCCCGGTTCCCGCTGATCGCGACATGGACGTGATGTAAAGACAAAGTCTTGACGGCATCGACTCATGCCTATTCAATGTCCTCCACGTTGGTGTTAACGCTCACATCGAGCGACCGCCGACGTCCTGGACAGCAACGACGCCGTCGAGGAGCCTCCCGATCCCCAGCCGACGCCTGCGCGCTCGCTCCCCCATGAGCCCGGCGTCCACGTTCACATTCGAGCGACGAGCAACGGAGCGCACGCATGGGCCTGACACAGTTGTCGCGGCGGCAGATCCTCAAGGTCGGTGGCGCCGGCCTCGCGATGGGCGTCGCCGCGGCCTGCGGCAGCGGGGGCAGCACCCCCTCCAAGGCCGGCCAGCCCTTGCAGTTCTTCCTCTCCGGTGACGCGAACCAGGGCGGCGGCATCGCCGCCATGACGGCGCAGTACCAGAAGGAGACCGGCGTCCGCATCGAGATCGTCGACGTCGCCAACGCCGACCTGCCGACGAAGCTCAAGAACGCCGCGCAGGCCGGTGACCTGCCGGCCATGGCGCGGGCAGGGAGCATCGACCCGATCTGGCGCGACCGCACCGTCGACCTGCGCAAGATCCTCGACGGCAGCCGCATCCGCGAGGAGCTCGCCGCCGTCGACAAGAACGGGAAGGTGCTCTCGCTCCCCACGGACATCACCGCGGTGGGCCTCTTCGTCAACAAGACGCTGTTCACCAAGGCCGGCGTCGCCCTCCCGACCAGCGCGAACGACATCTGGACGTGGGACGACATGGTCGCCCGGATCAAGCAGGTGCAGGCCAAGACGGGCACCACCTACGGCATGGTGATGGACCGGTCGTCGCACCGCCTGAAGGCGTTCCTCTACGAGTTCGGCTCCACCTCGTTCCAGGCCGACGCGAACGGCAAGTTCCAGACCAACGCCAACACGAAGACCGCGCTCGAGTACTTCGCCGGCCTCAACGACGACAAGTTCATGCCGCGGTCGGTGTGGCTGAGCAAGGCCGACCCGAACGCGCTGTTCAAGAGCGGCGACGTGGTCGCCTACTACTCGGGCTCGTGGCAGATCGCCGACTTCGCCAAGAACATCACCAACTTCGAGTGGGCGTCGGTCCGGCTGCCCCGGCAGGACGTGCGGGCGACGAACTACGGCAACGCGGCGTCCTCGGTGATCTTCCAGGGCACCGGCCAGGAGGACGCGGCGTTCGCCTTCCTGGAGTGGATGTACCGGCCCGACAACTACGTCAAGCTCTCCCAGATCTCGGGCTACCTGCCCGCGATCGACGGGCTGGACGTGCCCTACACCTCGCACGCCGACGCGTTCGCGCTCTACAACGAGGAGATCGCGGCGTCCGCGCCGATCGTCGCGGAGATGAAGCGCCGCGACATCGCCTACGAGGTCGCCGGCATGGCCACCGAGGGCGACCCGCTGCGCGACGAGACCGTGCGCTACCTCAACCGGGAGATCACCGTCGACCAGGCGATCGCCGCGATCAACGACCAGCTGACCGAGCAGCTCGGCCCGCTGCCCTGATCCGGCGGACCCCGATCGTCGAGCACCGGAGGCCACCCATGGTTGCCGCTCCCCCGTCCGCCCCGGCCGCGGCACCGCCCGCGCCGGGGCGTCCACCGCGCCGCCGGCGTGGGCTGCGCCGCGGCGGATACGCGCCACTGCTGTTCATCTCCGCGGCCGTCGTGCTGTTCGTGCTGTTCTTCCTGTGGCCGGGCGCGCTCGGCGTCATCTACTCGTTCACCGACTACCGCGGGTACGGCAGCCTCAACTTCGTCGGGGTGGACAACTACGCGAAGCTCGCCGGGGACTCCAGGTTCTACGGCGCCCTGACGCGCACCCTGCTCTACACGGCGCTGGCGGTACCCGCGCACTTCGTCGCCGCGCTCGGCATCGCCGTCCTGCTGACCAGCACGCAGGCGGTCGGCAAGAACGCCGCCCGTGTCGTGTTCTTCCTGCCGTGGCTCATCTCGCCGATCGTCACCGGGGTCGTGTGGCGGTGGGTGTTCGGCGAGAACTTCGGGTTCGTCAACGTCATGCTGCAGGCGCTCGGCGGGCCGGCGCTCAACTGGGAGTCCGACGGGACGCTGGCCCTGATCGTGATCCTCGTGGCCGGGACCTGGACGGGCACGGCGTTCAACATGCTGCTGTTCATCGCCGCCCTGCGGAACATCCCGAAGTCCTACCTCGAGGCCGCGGAGCTGGACGGCGCGAACTCCTGGCAGCGGTTCCGCCGGATCACGCTGCCACTGCTCGGGCCGACGTCGTTCATGGTCGTGCTGCTGACCACGATCGGTTCGATGAAGGAGTTCGCCCTGATCCAGGCGCTGAACGACGGCGGCCCGGGCACCGCGAACACGCTGATGGTCCAGTACATCTACCGCACGGGGTTCGAGCGCAACAACATCGGCTACGCCAGCGCGGCCTCCATCGTGCTCATGGTGATCCTCGTCGTCATCGCGCTCGTGCAGCTCCGGTTCGACCGAAGGAGCGCGCTGTCGTGAAGGTGTTGCGCGCAGTGCCGAGCACCGCCGTGCTCTGGTTGCTGGCCGTGGTCTACCTGTTCCCCGTGCTGTGGTTCGTGCTCAGCTCGTTCAAGCCCGGCTCGGAGCTGTTCAGCCTGCCGCTGACGCTCTTCCCCCAGGACTGGACGACGTCGGGCTACGCGACCGCGTGGTCGCGCTTCGACTTCCAGCAGTACTTCCTCAACACGACCATCGTCGCCGTGGTCACCACCGCCCTCACCGTCGCCGTGAGCGCCATGACCGGGTACGCGCTGGCGAAGTTCCAGGCCTGGTGGCTGAAGGCGTTCTTCGTCTGCATCCTCGCGACGACGATGCTGCCCACCGAGGTGATCATGCCGTCCGCGTTCGCGGTGGTGCGGGACCTCGGGCTCTACGACAGCCTCGCCGGGATCATCGTCCCGTCGGTCCTCACAGCGTCGGGGACGTTCATGTTCCGGCAGTACTTCGCCACGGTGCCCAACGAGCTGATGGAGCAGGCCCGCATCGACGGCGTCGGCGAGATCGGGCTGTTCCTGCGGATCATGCTGCCGCTGGCGAAGCCGATCTGCGTGGTGCTGGCGATCTTCTCCCTGCAGTGGCGGTGGAACGACTACGTGTGGCCGCTGCTGGTGCTGCGCGACCCGCACCGGTACACGCTGCAGGTGGCGCTGCGCAGCATCGTCGGTGCCGACAACATCGACTGGTCGGTGCTGCTGTCGGCGTCGGTGATCTCGCTGATCCCGATGGTCGTGATGTTCCTGATCTTCCAACGCCACATCATGAACGCCGACCTGAACTCCGGCCTGAAGGACTGATCGTTCGATGCTGGCGGAAGCCGATCGCCTGCTCGAGAGTGCCGACGCTGCGCTCGGGCACCGCGAGCTCATGGACGCGGCGCTGACGGCGATCGTCGTCGCCTCCGACCCGGAGTCGCCGCGCGCCGGCGACCCCGCGCTCGTGCGACTCGCCGGTGACCGGGTCGCCGAGCTCGCCGCGCTCCAGACGGCCGGCGGGCTCTTCGCCGGCGGCGACAACCTCGAGTCGCCGCCCGACTCGGCGTTCACGATCAACGCCGCGGTCACCGCCGCTCTCCTGCTCCGCCGCCCCGGCTCCCGCTGGCCCGACGACCTCGGGCAGCGCATCGAGTCGATCGTCCGCGCGGCCGCACCGGCTCTGCACAGCGGCGGGGTGCACACCCCCAACCACCGCTGGGAGCTGGCCTCCGCCCTCGCCCGCGCGGGTGCCCTGCTCGACGAGCCGCACCTGCTGGACCGCGCGCGGACGTGGCTGGCCGAAGGCGTCGACGTCGACGAGGACGGGCTCTACAGCGAACGCAGCCCCAACTACGCCGCCCGCGTGTCCAACCCGTCCCTCACCGCGCTCGGCGATCTGCTGGACCGCCCTGACCTGCACGAGATCGTGCACCGCAACCTGCACGCTCACCTGGATCTCACCGCCGACGGGTGGGTGGAGACCGTCCACTCGCGACGGCAGGACCAGCACGCGCCCTACCCGCTGGGCCCCTTCCTCGCCCAGCTCCGCCGCGCCGCGCTGCACCATGGTTGCGGCCGCTGCGCCGCCGCGGCCCTGCTGGCGGCCACGGGACCGTACGTCGATGCCGTGGAGGCGCGCGCCGCGGAGCTCCTGGACCCCGCCCTGGATCGACCGCTGCCGGCGGGCGCGCCGCAGCAGCCGGGCCGGCGCCTGTTCCGCTCCAGCCGCCTCCTGCGCGATGCCCGCGAGAAGGCCGACATCACCGTCTACGGCGGCTCGGACGTGCCCGAAGCCGGCCGCCTCGGGTCCGGCCTGGCCTGCAACCCGACGTTCCTGCGGGTGCGGTGCGGCGCCGTCGCCGTCGAGTCGGTGCGGCTGTCGCGCGACTTCTTCGGGCTCGGTCCGTTCCGCGCGTCCGACATGGAGGTCGACGGCGACCGGATCGTGCTGCACGAGACGGTCGAGGCCGCCTACTACCAGCCCCTGCCGGCCGCGGACCGGCGCGCCGACGGCCGCTACGAGCTGGAGCACGAGGGCCGGTTCGCCGCCGCGATGAGCTTCGCGCGCCGGCCGCAGGACCGCAGCGCCCTCACCACCCGCATCGAGCTGGACCTGCACGACGACGGCGTCGACATCGCCGTCACGACGGACGGGCCCGCTACGGCGCACGCTCTGGAGCTCGCCCTCTCCCCCGGCGGTGCGCTGACCGGCGCCACCGCGCTGGGCGACGACCGGTTCGAACTCCCCGCCGGCACGGCCGAGTACCACCGCGCCGGGCACGTCCTCTCGATCGGACCTGGTCACGGCTCGGGTCCGCATCAGCCGCCCGTCTACCGGCCGGGCGAGGCCTACACGTGGACAGGCGGCACCGACGCGATCGGCGGGACCCGGCTCTACGTGACGTGGCGCTCCCCCGGCACGACGCGGGTGTCCCTGCGGGTCTAGACCCATGCCCCCGGCAGGTGGTCGGGCACCCGCAGCCGGGCCAGCACTCCGATGTGGTCGCTGGCCCACACGCCGTCCACCGGCTCGTCGAACACCCGCGTGCAGTCGACCACGTCGAGGGCGGGTCCGTGGATCCCGCTGCGCACGAGCACGTAGTCGATGCGGCGACCCAGTTCGAGGGCCATCTCACCGGCACGGACCAGCGGGTTCCGCGGGTCGAACGTGTGGCCCCGGCGGTCGGGGCGCACAGCGGCCCACGCGTCGCGGTAGCAGACGCTCGTCCCGTGCAGGGACTGCTGGCCGGTCCAGAACCGCACAGCAGCCGAGTCCGGGGTGTCGTCGAAGTCGCCGAGGACGACAGCCGGGAGAGCCCGGTCCGCGAGGTGCTCCTCGACGGCGCGGGCGCAGGCCACCGCCTGCAGCTCGCGCTCGACGGCGTATCCGTGCTCCCAGGTCGGCTTGTGGTGCGCGACGACGAGCGTCCCCAGCGGCAGCTCGACCTCCGCCAGCACCGCCGCGGCCCATGGCAGCGTCACGCGCGGCGTCACCCGGAGGTCGACCTCGCCGATCTGCCGCAGCGGGTACCGGCTGGCCAGGACGGCACCGACCCCGTCGTCCGAGCGGCGCGAGTGCCAGATCGTCGCGTAGTCGGCGTCGAGCACGTCGTGGGCACATTCCTGCAGCGCGACCACGTCGGGTGCGAGCCGGCGCAGACCCTCCCGGATCACCGCCCGGCGGCGCGGCCAGTCCGCGTGCCCGGGTGACAGCACGTTGAACGTCAGCAGGGTGACCTCGCGCATGGCCCTCCTTCGCTATCGTAGGCTTAACGCAACGATAGTCGCTTTAAGGACGGTGATGGTCGTGGACAGGACGGTGCGCGCGGTGACGTGGAACGTCTGGTGGCGGTTCGGGCCGCGCTGGCGCGACCGCCGACCCGCGATCAGGCAGACCCTCGAACGCCTCGATCCGGACGTCGTGGCGCTGCAGGAGGTCTGGGCGGACGGCGGGACGACCCAGGCCGACGAGCTGGCCGCGGCCCTCGGCATGCACGCCGTGTTCGCCGCGCCGTCCTACCCGCCGGCGCCCGTCGACAGCACGGTCGCCGACCACGCCGGCGTCGAGCTGGGCATCGCGGTGTTGAGCCGGTGGCCGACCCTTGACCACGAGTCGCTGGTCATGCCCGCGCGGCACCGCAGCTGGGATCCGGTCACCCTCGCCGTCCGGGTGCAGCACCCGGCGGGCCCGCTGCCGATCGTGGCGACCTGCCTGGAGTACGGGATCCCCTACACCGACGACCGGATCGCCCAAGGCGCGTTCGTGGCCGACCTGGCCACCAGCCCGCGCTTCGACGGGCCGTGCCCCGTGCTGCTGATGGGCGACCTCAACGCCGCCGTCGACTCGCCCGTGCTACGCCCGGTCGGCGACGTGCTGACCGACGCGTGGCTCGCCGGCGGCGGCCGCGCCGACGCGGTCACGCTGCCGTCCAGCCACCCGTCCGCCCCGCTGGAGGCCGGCCCGCAGCTGGTCGACCAGCGCATCGACCACGTCTTCTTCCGCCCCGGCCGGGAGGACCAGCACGTCAACGTCGAGGGTGCGCGGCTGATCGGCGACGCCGTCGACGGCGTGTACCCGTCCGACCACCGGGGCGTGCTCGTCGATCTGCGCTGGCGTGGCTGACACCGCGCGGCGGCGGCCCGGCGGGCGCACCGCGCGCGTCCGGGAGGCCGTGCTCCGCGCCACCGTCGACGAGCTGGTCTCGCGGGGCACGGCCGACGTGAGCCTGGACGCGATCGCGCGGCGGGCCGGGGTCAACAAGGCCACCCTGTACCGGCGCTGGGGCGGGCACGCCGGGCTCGTGCTGGACGCGGTGGAGTGGTACGGCGTCGCCCGCGCCGACGTGCCCGACACCGGCTCGTTCGACGACGACCTGCGCGGCTGGGCCCGCTCCATCCAGCGCATGCTCACCGACCCGGCGGCGTCCGCGCTGGTCAGAGCGGTGTTCACCGGCGACCGAGTGCAAACCCGGCCGCTGCGGCAACGGTTCTGGCAGAGCCGGCTCGAACTCGTGCGACCGCTCGTGGAGCGGGCTATTCAGCGGGGTGAGGTGCCTGCCGGTACCGACGTCGACGAGGTCGTCCGGCACCTCGGGGCGCCCTTGTACTACCGGCTGCTCGTGCTGGACGAGCCGGTCACGCCGCGCTCGGCCGACCTCGCCGCGGCCGTCACGGCCGCCGCGGCTCGTGCGGGTGCGTTCTGCGGACCGGATCAGAGCCGGTCGTACTCGTTGTAGACGCCGATCTGCACCGATGGTCCGAGTGCGCGCTACTGTGCTGCTGCTCGACACGGCCGCGAAAAAGGCTTCACGAAATATCGAGGGTGCGAAGTGACGAACCAGGATTCTGAGAGCACTGCGGGCCCATACAGTATCGGCAGCGCGAATTGGCCTGGCACGAGCCGTCTCATCGAGGAGATGGGCGAGCTGTATCAGGTGCTCGGGAAACTGATCGGTGCCGGTGGTGACATAGCGCACTGGGATGGCACCGACTTGCGCACGCGGGTCATCGAGGAAGTCGCGGACGTCATGGGCGCACTCGAGTTCTTCGTCGCCACGAACGAATTACCGCGCGACATCATCGACGCCCGCGCCGCCGAAAAGCTCCGCAGCTACAACCGGTGGCATCTGGACCACGGGGGAAGACTGATTAACCCACCGGCCGTGGACGGGTGATGGCGGCCTTGACGCGCGGGCGGAATTCGGCCATCGCGGGCACGTTCCAATGAGTGGTCTTTCGGAGGAAGAGTGTGAGCTGCCGGTCCGCTCTCGCGGACGACAGCGCTGGGCTGATGCAGCGTTGAGCGAGATCGATCGCCTCTTCTCGGCGGTCCTGCTTGATGTACAAGCGACAGAGCATCCCTAGGTAGAGCACCTGGTCGCGAGAGTCAGAGGCGCCCGCGATCGCGATCGCGTCGGCAAGGTTCCGCTCGGCGAGGTCATTACGACCCAGCTCCTTGTACGCGATGCCCGAGTTCCCGTAGAACTCAAGATCCGACCAGTAGGCGACCACGGATTCCGTAGCTGACGACTGAGCCCGCGCATCTTGCGAGCTTTCGAGCAACCTCTCGACCTTGGATCCGTTTCCGCGGAGGGCCTCCGCTCGCGCCTGCCTTCCGAACAGCACGGCGCGGACGGAGGGTGGAATCGGCAGGCCCGACTCGAGGGCGGCACAGCAGTGCGCGGAGCCCTGGCGACCGTTCTCCAGCCAGGTCGACTTCATACTGAGCAACGCTCGGACTTGGCCCACCAACGTCGCGTTGCCGCTCTCGTGCGCCGCCTGCAAGGCGAGAGAATAGTAGTAGTCCGCCTGCCGGAATTCCTGCGAATCGTAGAACGTGTATCCGGCCAATGCGGCCAGCTCCCCGAACGCCGCAACCGTCCGCATGTCACGCGAGTCGCGTACGCGAACCTCCAAGGCTTTGACCTTGCGCGCGAGTGGCCTCGTCAGTGCGATCCCGCCATGCTTCCGCTCGACCGCCGAGAACTCCGCCGTCGAACTCTTGATCGACTCCCACCGGAGGTCGTCGCCGTTCACTTCCCTGGAGGAGCGCACCACTCCCTCGTCAGTGAACCCGACCAGATAGCGCGGAATGCGAAGTGCTGTGGCGAACTCGACGACCTCACGAACATGAAGCGGCCGGCTGCGGTTGAGGATCTTGTTGATCGTCGGGCGCGAATAGCCAAGCTTCTGCGCGAGTCGCCCTTGGTTCCACCCAGGAAGCAGCGCGATGCGGCCCAGGACACCTGCGATATCGAGCGTGCCCAATGCGCGGACCGTTGATTCCTCGTACCAGAAGGAGTCGGGGATCGGATGGTCTCCGTCGTTGTCAACCATCGGACCGCATCCTGTTCGAGTTCCGAACACCCACGACCACGGCCCTCCACAACGTTGGATCGTTCAGCGCGGATGCTACCCCCGGTCGGCAGCGATGCGGCCGGGTTGGAGGAGAACCACAGCGCGCCGCTGCCCGCAATGGGGTTCGAGGAAGGACAAACCCGTTGAGTTACTCATGGTCGGCCGCGCCGATGGAGATGACTTCGGTCTCCGACGGACGCTCGCACGCGGTGACACCCGACAGCTTCGACGCCGGCATGCGGGATGCCCAAGGCCGCTACCGCGCGGTATGCGGAATCGTCGTGATCGCTGCCGCGCTCGCGAACGAGCCCGGACCGCCCTGCACGGCCTGCCACACGCCATGTCCGCCACAGGCGGGAGCGAACCGGATATCACGCCTGCTTCCCATCCTTGCATTTCTGTCCACCAGCGTGCTCCCCAGGGCGGGCACAGTTCGGCGTCGGTCTCGCCCATGAGGCACGTGACAGACAGGACTCCTTCCACGGATCCGCCTCCCGACGATCCAGTCAGTGACGTCATCGCTTTCATACTGGCCCGGCCGGGGATGATCGAGCGAATTCTTGCCCAGCACGCGCAAGACGACACGGGACACTGCAAACGATGCCGATTCAATCTGCGGCCTGAACGCTGGCCATGCACCACAGCCAGGTTCGCATTGATGGCGCGCGATTCCCGAGCGCAGGGCGATTGAATCGCCAATTAGCCGTCCGCGCTGGTCAGGGCATTGTTCACAGGCGACCGCGCACGCACCCGGCCCTTGCGGCAACCGGTTCTGGCAGAGCCGGCTCGAACTCGTGCGGCCGCACGACGTCGACGAGGTCGTCCGGCACCTCGGGGCGCCCTTGTACTACCGGTTGCTCGTGCTGGACGAGCCGGTCACCGTGGCTTCCGCCGACCTGGCGGCGGCGGTCACGGCTGCTGCGGCTCGGGCCGGCGCCTTCTGCGAATCTCGGCCGGTGCACGACAGTTGAGTCAGGGGTGGCGCCGAAACCTTCCCGCAGCGGCCAGCTGCCGATCAACGGTCTGAACCTCTACCACGAGGTGTACGGCGAGCTCGGTCCGTCGGGGCGCCGTCCCTCCGGTAGGGGGCCGACAGGGTGACGAGCTTCGTGACCACAGCCGGGTGCCGGAGCCGAGGTGCGATAGATACCCGCGAAGACGATGGTCATCGCCGGCGATGCGGACGACGTGAAGACGCGCAGCTTCCTCAAGCTGCGAGGCGGCGACGAAGCGGACGCGGCGACGACATGGGGAGCGGTTCCGGCCGCGCGGCTGGTGATCCTGCCGGCGACGCACGTCGACATCTTCGGGCAGTCGGCCGTGCTGGTGCCGATGGTCAGCGCGTTCCTCGACGACGAGACGCCGACGACGCCCGATCTCTTCTGATCGATGGGGTTGTCGGTTGTTGCGGTTCGTGCTTTCGGGGCTCCGCCTCGGGCCGCCGGTGGTTGCGGTCTTTCCGGGGCTCCGCCCCGGACCCCGGCGCCTCCCTCCGGTGGAGCTGTTTGCGGGCCGGCTCCACCGTCGCTCGGTCGCCCTCCGGGATGCCACACCGGCACTCGGGTGGCAAACGAAACGCGTGTTTGCCACCCGAGCACCGGCGCGGCCTTGCATTGCACGCCCGACCGACGGTGGAGCCTCCTATCCGCGCCTATTCGTGATCGACACGGGCGAGATGAACCTGAGCGGGGATTTTCGCGCCCAGAACCCCGCTGATGTTCATCTCACCCGTGTCGATCTTCCTCACTCGACCCCGCGCCAAACGGTGTCTGACCTGCGACAACCCGCACCCGTTCGAACCCGTGTTCGGGTAGAATCAGGGTATGACCGAGAACCCGCTCGCACAGGCCGCGAGCCTGATCGAGCAGGCGTTCACGGCTATTTCCGACAGCGCCGATCCCCTCGCCGCGCTCCTGGTTCTGGAGGGTGTGTCCCGCCAGGTCGACCGGGCCAAGGTTGCCGCGATCGCCGCTGTGGAGCGCGATGGTGTGTTGGCGGAGAAGGGGTATCGCACCAGCGTTGCCGGGTTGAAGGATCTGCTCGGGTGGGATCACGACACCGCGCGGCGGCACGTCACCGTCGCCCAGCAGGTCGGGCCGCGCACCACGCTGGATGGCGAGCCATTGGAGCCGGTGCTCCCGGCGACCGCGGCCGCTTTCGCCGACGGTGCGGCCACGATGCGGCACGTGGACACCATCGCCGCGCTGATGAACTCCCGGCCGGCCGCCCGGATCAGTCTCGCGGATCGGATTTCCATCGAGGCCAGCCTCGGTGAGGCGGCGCGTACCTTCACTCCGCGGGAAGTCCGGCTGATGGGGCTGGAGCTGTTGGCGGCGGCCGATTTGGACGGGCCGGAGCCGGATGAGCGGCCCGGTCGCAACGAACTGCAGATGGGCGCCAACCCCGACGGGTCGGGGTGGTTGCGCGGGCAATTCGAGGACCCGCTCGCGTTCGCCGCGATCCGCACCGCGATCGAAGCCCGCACCCGACCCACACCCGAGAACCGGGGCACCACCAGCGCGGAGCGCAACGCCGCCGCGCTGGCCGAGATCTGCGGGTTCGCTCTCGACTTCGACGACACCGGCGAGGTGGCCGGGGAACGGCCCCGGCTGGTGGTCACCATCAACCTGACCGACCTGGAAGACCGGGCCCGCTCCGCCATGCTCGACACCGGCGGCCAACTCACCCCCGGCCAACTGCGCCGCCTGGCCTGCGACGCCCAGCTCATCCCGGTACTGCTGGACGAGCGCAGCGAACCGGTCGACATCGGCCGAACCAGCCGCACCATCAGCCCCCGCCTGCGCCGCGCAGTCGCCGCCCGCGACCATGGCTGCGCCCACCCCGGCTGCGACCGACCACCGAGCTGGTGCGAAGTCCACCACGTGATCGAGTGGCAACACGGCGGACCGACCGACCTACGCAACCTGGTCATGCTCTGCTGCCAACACCATGATCAAATCCATTCCACCGAGTGGCGCATCGACATGTCATCCGGGAAACCGGAGTTCATCCCGCCACCCTGGATGACCGACCTCTGGACCCAGTCATGAGCACGGCACCACTGTGCCCGCGGCACGGTCTGAGGCTCCACCGTCGATCGGGCGTGCGCAGCAACGCCGCAGCATCCCGTCAGGGCGACCGATCGACGGTGGAGCCGACCCGCTCGTCCCCGCTCCACCAGAGGAGGGCCGGGGTTCGGGGCGGAGCCCCGAGACACCACCGCGTCTACAGCGGAGCCAGCTACTCGAAGATGCCGAACCCGGGCACCGCGTGCTTGCGGACGCCGTCCATGTCCAGTTCGACGCCGATGCCGGGGGTTTCGGGGAGGGTGATGTAGCCGTCCTTCACGATCGAGCCGCTGGTGTCGGGGGCGACCACGTAGCTGTCCCACACCTCGCGCTCGTCGAGGGCGTGCCACTCCTGCACGTAGAAGTTGGGGATGGCGGCGCACTGGTGGACGGTGGCCATCGTGCCCAGCGGCGTGGACACCAGGTGCGGGGCGAACGGGACGTAGTGCATCTCGGCGAGGTTCGCGATCTTCTTCGCCTCGGCGAGGCCGCCGCACTTGGGCACGTCCGGTTCGATCACGTCCACCGCGCCCTTCTCCAGCAGTTCGCGGAACCCCCACCGGAGGTAGAGGTTCTCGCCGGCGCAGATGGGGGTGCGGGTCTGCGCGCGCACCCGGACGAGGGCGTCGACGTTCTCCGCAGGGACCGGTTCCTCCAGCCACATCAGGTTGAACGGCTCCAGCTCCCACGCGATCCGGCAGGCGCTCGGCACGTCGTAGCGGGCGTGCAGGTCGATCGCGAGGTCGACGTCGGGGCCGATGGCGTCCCGCACCGCACCCACGCGCTCGACCATCGAACGCAGCTCAGAGGCGTTCACCGTGTGGTTGAACGCATCGAACTTGGCGGGGTGGTTCAGGTCGTCGATGTCGAACTTGATGGCCGTGAAGCCTTCCTCGACCATCCGCTGCGCGCGGTCGACGCAGCCCGCGACGGAGCCGGCGGGATCGTCACCGTCGCCGCAGTCGGCGTAGAGGCGGATCCGATCGCGGAACTTCCCGCCCAACAGCCGGTGGACGGGTTGACCTGCGGCTTTGCCCGCGAGGTCCCACAGCGCCAGCTCGATGCCGCTCAACGCGATCACGTAGACCCCGGCCTGCGGACCCGCGAAGACGCGCCGTCTGAGCTTCTCCCAGCACCGTTCGACGTCGCGCGGATCCTCGCCGACCAGCAGCTCCTTCATCGAGTTGATCAGACCCACGACACCGGCCGCGCCGGCGTCCGGGTTCGCCTCACCGAAGCCGGTGAGGCCTTCGTCGGTGTCGATCCGCACCAGGGTGGCCTGCCCGTGGTAGGCGACCACCGCTGTCCGTACGTCGACGATCCGCATAAACTTCCCCCAATCGGGTGTGACAGCGGCCACTTGTCATATAAGCTGATGACATGCCGAGCCGACAAGAGGCCGTTGGCGGTGTCAAGCTCCGCACGCTCCCGGTGCAGGTGGCCGCACAGCTCATCCGGCGGATCGTCGCCGGCCGGATCGAGGACGGCCGGGCGCCCTCCGAGCTCGACATCGCGCAGGAGTTCGGCGTCTCCCGCGTGGTGGCCCGCGAGACGCTCAAGATCCTCGCGTCGCTCGACGTCGTCGACATCGCGCAGGGCCGCCGCGTCACCGTCCGGCCGCAGGCCGAGTGGGACTACCTGAGCCCCCAGCTGATCGAGTGGCTCCCTCAGGACCACGTCGACGGGCTGCTGCGCGAGCTGCACCAGGTGCGTGAGCTGCTGGAGCCGGAGCTCGCCGCGATGGCCGCGGTCGCCATCACCGACGAGACGCTCCACCGGCTCCGCGCCGCGCTGGACCGCATGGCGAGCCTGGAGTCCGACTCGGACGCCTACCTCGAGGTCGACCACGAGTTCCACATGGAGATCTGCCGGGCGGCGGACAACCGCATACTCGACCGGATCATGTACTCGGCGCGCTGGCTGGGCGCGGCCAGCCGCCGGGTCACCAACCAGTCGAACCTGCCCGCCGCCACCGCCGACCACGCGGAGATCTACCAGGCCCTCGCCAACCGCGACCCGGACGCGGCGCGCGCGGCCATGCGCGACCACGTCCGCGGCCAGGCCCCGCTGCTCGCCAGGACGGCGAGCCGGGAGCCCCAGCGGAACGGCGCACCCGACTGATGGGCGGCTCTCCCGGCAACGGGGCCAGGGAGAGCCGTTGCGTGTCCGCAACGGACCGCTCCACCTGGCCCCCACTCTCGGCAGGGTCCCAGCGCGGGACGGAGGAGGAGTTCGCGATGACACATTCGGCAAGCCCGGTCTGGTCGAGGCGCAAGTTCCTGGGGACGAGCGCCCTCGGCGCCGTCGCGCTCACGGCCTGCGGAGGCGGTCCACCCGCCGCACCGCAGGTCGACGTGCAGGTGCCACAAGCGATCCTCGACGCCGCGGCCCCGCTGCGCGGCGGCTCGGTCGGGATGCTCTCCCAGAAGCTGTACTCCGAGTCCGCCAACAAGGCCCTCGACCGGTCGTTGCAGGCGTTCGCGAAGGCCACCGGCACCACCGTCACGAACGACCTGGTCTCCGGCGACGCCGGAGACATGATCGCGAAGATGGACGCCGACGTGAAGGCGAGCACGACCCGCGACCTCGCCTTCATGAGCGACTCCCGGTTCGTCGGCCAGCTGCACAACCTGGGCGACCTCGTCGACGTCACCGACGTCGTCGACGAGATGAAGAAGCTCTACGGCGAGCCCGCCGCCGAGGCCAACAACTACTGCGTGTTCGACGGCCGCTGGTTCGCGATCCCGTACCACTTCATCGCGTCCGGCATGTACCTGCGCAAGGACTGGTACGCGGAGAAGGGGATCGCCCTCAAGCCGCACTACAGCTGGGAGGAGCTGCGCGACAACGCGCTGGCGGTCTCCGACCCGTCCAAGCGCCGGTTCGGGTGGGGCCTCACCGTGAACCGGTCCGGCGACGCCAACGGGTTCATCGAGAACGTCATCAACACCTACGGCGGCGCGATCGCGGACAACACCGGCCGGAAGGTGACGCTCAACTCGCCGGAGACCGTCGAGGCGGTCTCGTTCATCGGCGACATCTACACGAACCCGAAGTACAAGCCGATGCTCCCGCCCGGGATCGAGAGCTGGACCGACTCCAGCAACAACGAGAACTGGCTCGCCCAGATCCTCGGTCTCACCCTCAACCAGTTCAGCGTGTACGCGGACTCGAAGACCAAGAACAACCCGGTCTACGGGAACACGCACGTGATCAGCGGCGCCACCGGCCCGGCCATCGACCAGCCGATCGCGTTCGGGCAGTCGAACTCCTTCGTCATCTTCAAGGGCGCGAAGAACCCCGATCTGGCCAAGCAGGTGGCGAAGTTCATGGTGAGCGGCAGCGCCCTGCTGGGCGTGGCGCAAGGGGCACCCTGCCTGGTCAACCCGTCGTGGGAGAAGGTGTGGGACTCCGACCCCTACTACACCAGCGGTGATCCCGCCTTCGCCGCGATCCGGGAGCAGACCCGCCTCAAGCTCCCGCTGACCACCAAGACCGGCTTCGCGTTCCCGCAGCCCCCGAGCCCCGGCCAGCAGGCCGGCATCGCCGCCTACCTGCTCACCGACATGATGCACGCCGTCATCACGGGCACTCCGGCGGCGCAGGCCGTGGCCACCACCCACAGCCGGATGGTGCAGATCTTCGAGCAGCAGGGCTACAAGCAGTGACCGTCGTGAGTCCCCGCCCGGCGCGCGCCCGCCCGCCGGCCGGGGACCCGTCCGTGCGCCCCGCGACGCAGCGGCTGCTCGGTCGCGACTGGCGCCTCGCCGTGGCGTTCGTCGCGCCCGCGGGGCTGCTCATCGCGGGGCTGATCCTCTTCCCCATCGTCAGCTCCGTGGTCACCAGCACCACCGAGCGGCACGGTGCGGAGACGGTCTTCGTCGGGCTGGACAACTACGTCGCGCTCATCGGCGACCGGGTGTTCCACACGGGCGTGCTCAACTCGTTCGTCTTCACCGCCTACGCGGAGATCTTCAAGGTCACGCTCGGGCTCATCGCCGCGCTGATGCTGCACCACATGCGGCGGGGTCGGGCGGTCCTCGCCGGTGTCATCCTGCTGCCGTGGGTGGTGCCGACGGTCGTCACGGCGTTCACCTGGCGCTCGCTGTTCGACCCGATCTTCGGCAGCGTGAACGTGCTGCTCACGGACTCGGGGATCGGGCCGATGCTCGCCTCGATCGGGCTCGTGGACAGCTGGCCGGCGGAGTGGCTGTCCGATCCGCAGCTCGCGATGCCGGCCGTGATCCTGGTGAACGTGTGGAAGGGCATCCCGTTCTTCACGGTCACGTTCCTCGCCGGGCTCAAGGCCATCGACAGCGGCCTCTACGAGGCGGCGATGGTGGACGGCGCCTCGCCGTGGCAGCGGTTCGTGCACATCACGTTGCCGGGGCTGCGCCACGTCATGATCGTCACGGTGCTGCTGTCGTCCATCTGGACGTTCAACAACTTCGACCTGATCTGGCTGATGACCCAGGGCGGTCCCGGTGACTCGACCGCCCCGTACGTGATGGTCGCCTACTCCAAGGCCATCCAGCAGCTGCAGCTGGGCGCGGGCGCGGCAGCAACGCTGGTGATGCTGCCGATCATCGGCATCCTCGTGGTGATCCTGGTGCGGATGATGCGCAGCAGCGACCAGCCGCGCAGCGGCGACCTCGGACAGCGGCGACTGACCCCGGCGCAGCGGCGGGCGCTGCCGTGGGTGATCGTCGCGGTCTCCGTGCTGGTGCTGATCTGGGCGTCGCCGCACATCGTGTGGAAGGCGGCAGCCGTCCTCGGCTTCTTCGTGCTGCTCGCGGCTCTCGTCGGGCGGGTCGTCTCGACGCTCGCCGCACGCGGCAACCGTGCGGCTGCGCGCCTGGTCAACGGCGTGGGCTCCGGCCTCGCGCTGGTCGCGCTGCTGGCGTTCGTGCTGATCCCGCTCTACTGGATGACGGTCACGGCGTTCAAGTCGGACGACCAGATCGTCGCGCGCTACAGCGACCTGTGGCCCACCCCGTGGAGCACCGAGCAGTTCACCAACCTGTTCTCGGGCCACTCGTTCGGAAACTGGTACCTCAACACCGTGCTGGTGGCCGGGGCGTCGACGCTGATCGCACTGGTCTGCGCCGCGCTCGCGGGCTACGCGCTGGCGCGGCTGAAGTTCCGGGGCTCGGAGAGCTTCACGGTGACGATCCTGCTCACCTACGTGATGCCGGGTGCGCTGCTGTTCATCCCGCTGTACCAGATGATGAGCGGCATCGGGCTCAACGACTCCCTGTGGTCGCTCGTGGTCGCCTACCCCACGTTCACGCTGCCGTTCGCGACGTGGCTGCTGGTGGGCTACTTCAAGTCGATCCCGGCCGACCTGGAGGAGTCGGCGCTGGTCGACGGGTGCACGCGGTTCGGGGCGTTCGTGCGGATCGTGCTGCCGCTGGCCAAACCGGGGCTGCTCGCCGTCGCGCTGTTCACCCTGACCAACGCGTGGAACGAGTTCCTGTTCGCGTTCGTCTTCATCACCAAGGACGACTACAAGACGCTGCCGGTCGGCATGCAGTCGATGATCTTCGGTGACGTCGTGCCGCAGGGTCAGCTGGCCGCGGCGTCGCTGCTGATCTCGATCCCGGTGGTGCTCATGTACGCGTTCGGGCAGCGGTTCCTGACAGAGGGGCTCACAGCCGGTGCGGTCAAGGGCTGATCCGGGCGGGTAGGGTTCCCGCTCGGGCGCGCGGGCGGGAAGGTGCAGGTTGGGCGAGGTCGGAGGCCGCCGTCGAGGCGGAGTCACGATGACCGACGTCGCCCGCCGCGCCGGCGTCTCGACGATGACGGTGTCCAATGTGATCAACGGGCGCTCGCAGCGCGTCAGCGAACTGACGAAGCTGCGGGTGCTCGAGACCATCGCCGAGCTCGGCTACCAGGTCAACATCACGGCCCGGAACCTGCGGATGGGCCGCACCGGCGTCGTCGGGCTCGCCGTCCCCGGCTTCGAGCCCGGGTACTACGCCCAGCTCGCCGCGCAGCTGGCCGAACGCTTCGAGGTGCACGGGCTGCGCCTCGCGGTGGAGCGGACGGGCGCCCGCCGCACCGCGGAGCTGGACGCGCTGACCGCGGCCAGGCTGAGCAGCTACGACGGCTTCGTGCTGAGCGTGGTCGCCGGCGACGCGGCCGACCTGGAGAAGCTGCACGTCGACACACCCGTGGTGCTGATCGGGGAACGGGCCGTGCCGGCCCGGTTCGACCACGTGCTCATGGACAACGTCGGCGGCGCGCGGATGGCCACCGAGCTCCTCCTGCGCCGCGGGGCCCGGCGGATCGCGCTGCTCGGCGGGCAGTCGGGCGACGAGGAGTCGATGCCGCAGCTGCGCACTCGCGGCTACCGGCAGGCGCACGAGGCCGCCGGCCTGCCCGTGGCCGACGAGCTGGTCGTGCGCTCGGAGTTCGCGAGCCCCGACGGCTACGCGGCGACGCACGCGCTCGTGGAGCGCGGGATCGCGTTCGACGCCGTCTTCGCCCTCACCGACTCGGCCGCGATCGGCGCGCTGCGCGCACTGGCCGACACCGGTCTGCGGGTCCCCGCGGACGTCCAGGTCGTCGGGTTCGACAACCTGGAGGACGGCCGGTTCAGCGTCCCCTCACTCACCACCGTCGAGCCGGGCAACGCCGCGATGGCCGACGCCATCTGCACGCTGCTGGTCGAGCGGATCGGCGCGCAGCCGAGCCCCGTCGCCGCCCGCGTCGTCATGCCGGCGGCGCGCATCGTGGAGCGGGAGTCCACGCGCCGAGCCTGACGCTCAGGCCACGTCCACCTCCACGGTGGCGAACGAGTGCGGGGGCAGCCGCACGGCCAGCTCGGTCGAGCCCAGCGTGCCGGGCTCCAGCGAGACCTGCAGCCGCGTCGGCGCGACGGCGTCCGGCGCCGTCGACGTGTTGTGGCTCTGCGGCTTGTCGGCCGTGAGGATCCGCGCCCGCGGCGCCGTGACCGCCCGGCCGCGCAGATCCAGGCGCAGCGCCAGGTCGGTGTCGAGCGCGAGGTTGCTGACCGAGACCAGCGCCCGGCCCGCCTTCGTGCTGGCCGAGATCGACACCGGGACCAGCTGCGCCTCGCCGACAGTGACGGCCTCGGGCCCTTCGACCACGTGGACGGGCGCCGAGACCGCGTCGTGGTGGCCCTTGTTCATCTCGAAGACGTGGAACGTCGGGGTGCGCACCAGCCGGGCCTCCTCCGTGTCGTCGGTGAGCAGCATGGCCTGCAGCACGTTGACGGTCTGGGCGATGTTCGCCATGCGCAGGCGGGCGGCGTGCTTGTGGAAGATGTCGAAGTGCACGCTCGCGACCAGCGCGTCGCGCATCGTGTTCTGCTGGTACAGGAACGCCGGGTTCGTGCCGGGCTCGACCTGCCACCAGACGCCCCACTCGTCGCACACCAGCCCGACCTGCCGCTGCGGGTCGTAGGCGTCCATCACGGCGCTGTGCGCGGCGATCACGCGGTCGATGTCCACCGCCTTCACCAGGCTGCCGTAGTACTGGTCGTCGTCGAAGTCGGTGGCCGGGACCTTCGAGAGCCCGTCGCCGGAGTGCGTGTAGTAGTGGAACGAGATCGCCTGGAAGATGCGCCGGGGCTCGCGGGTGCAGCCCAGGCAGCTGAGCGCCTTCATCAGCGCCTCGGTCCAGGCCAGGTCGTCGTCGGCCGCGCCGGCCGCGATCCGCCACAGCGTGTTGCCGTCGTGGTCGTGCAGGAACGTGGCGTAGCGGGTGGCCAGGTCGGCGTAGGCCTCGGGCCGCATGTTCCCGCCGCAGCCCCAGGCCTCGTTGCCGATGCCCCAGAACGGGACCTTCCACGGCGCGTCGCGGCCGTTGGCCTTGCGCAGCCGGACCATGGGCGAGTCGCCGTCGCGGGTGAGGTACTCGACCCACTCGCTCATCTCCCGGACCGTGCCCGAGCCGACGTTCCCGTTGACGTAGGCGTCGGCGCCCAGCAGCTCGCAGAGCGCCATGAACTCGTGGGTGCCGAAGTGGTTGTTCTCCTCGACGTTCCCCCACGAGGTGTTGACCATGGCCGGCCGCTCCGCGCGGGGGCCGACGCCGTCGCGCCAGTGGTAGCTGTCGGCGAAGCAGCCGCCTGGCCAGCGCAGGTTCGGGATGTCCAGCTCGCGCAGCGCCTCGACGACGTCGAGCCGCAGGCCGTCGACGTTCGGGATCGGCGAGTCCTGCCCGACCCAGAACCCGCCGTAGACGCACCGCCCGAGGTGTTCGGCGAAGTGGCCGTAGAGGTGCTTGCTGATCGTCGGGCCGGCGACGTCGAGATCGACGACCGCGCGGACGCTGCGAGCGGGCATGGGGTGACCCTCCACGGTTCGAAAGTTTTCGATCGAACTGATCGAAAACTAGGACTTCCCTGGCGAGGTTTGACGTTATACCGTGGCCGCGGTCACAGCCGATCGGGTGGTAGCCGCTCGCGTCGGCCCCGAAATCTTTCGACGCAGGAGGCGCGATCTCGTGAAGCTGCGCACACGTCCACTGGCGGTGTTGGTCGCCGCCGCCGCGCTCGTCGTGGTGAGCGCCTGCTCCCCCGGATCCGGGTCGGGAGGAGGTGGCGGCGGCGACCCGAAGGCGTTCGAGTTCTGGTCGTTCAGCGGCATCGACCAGAAGCACGACGTCGACGCCTACAAGCAGCTCCATCCTGACGTCCAGGTCAAGCTCACCGAGGTCGGCAGCACCACCGAGACCGCGCAGGCGCTCACCACCGCCCTCGCCGGCGGCAAGGTGCCCGACCTGGTCCTCATCCAGGGCGACGACCTGCCCAAGTTCGTGCAGCAGCCGCAGAACTTCCAGGACCTGCGCAAGCTCGGCGCCGACCAGATCAAGGGCGACTACCTCGACTGGGTGATGAAGCAGGCGGAGGCCAAGGACGGCCAGATCATCGGGGTGCCGACGGACGTCGGCGGCCTGGGCGTCGCCTACCGCGCCGACCTGTTCGCCGCGGCCGGCCTGCCCGCCGACCGCGACTCCGTCTCGAAGATGTGGTCGACCTGGGACGGGTTCATCGAGACCGGGAAGAAGTACGTGGCCGCGACGGGCAAGCCGTTCGTGGACAACATCCCGACCAGCGTGTTCTTCCAGGCCGTCAACCAGGTCTCGCAGAAGTACTACGACGACGCCGGCAACCCGATCTACGACAAGAACCCCGAGGTCAAGGCGGCCTTCGACCTGGCGCTGAAGGCGATCGCCGCGAACATCTCGGCCAAGCAGTCGTTCGGCAAGGAGGGCTGGAACGCGGCCCTCCCCCGAGGTGACTTCGCCGTGGTCTCCGCGCCGTCGTGGCTGCTCGGCCAGATCCGCCGGGGCGCGCCCGCGACGGCGGGCAAGTGGGACGTCGCGACGATCCCCGGCGGCGCCGGCAACTGGGGCGGCAGCTACCTCGCCATCCCGGCCCGTGCCCAGAACCCCGCCGCCGCGTGGGCGTACATCAAGGAGATGCAGTCCCCGCAGCGCCAGCTCGAGCACTTCCTCGACGTCGGCGCGCTGCCGACCACGCCGTCCGTGTACACCGACCCGCGCCTCACGGGCAAGGCCGACCCGTTCTTCAACGGTGCGCCGACCGGGAAGATCTACACGCAGGCCGTGCTGGGGCTGAAGCCGTTCAAGATGGGGCCGGACACCGGCGCGATCGGCCAGGAGTTCCTCAACGTCCTCGTCAACGTCGAGCAGAGCGGAGGCAACCCGGCCACCGCCTGGGACGACGCCATCCGCAACATCCACACGGCCATCGGGAAGTAATCGCGATGTCCTGCAAGGTGACGGGCTCGGGTGGGGAGGGCGCATGACGGCGACCCTGCCCACCCGGCCGGCCCCACCCGCCGTGTCGAGCGGCCCGAGCGCGGTGCGACTCCCCCTGCGGGAGCGCATCGCGCCGTACGCCTACATCGCCCCGTTCTTCGTGCTGTTCGGGGTGTTCGGGCTGCTCCCGTTCCTGTTCACGTTCTACATCGCGCTGTTCGACTGGAACCCGATCGGCGACCAGACGTTCATCGGGGTCGACAACTTCACGCGGATGTTCGCGGACCCGCGGTTCTGGAACGCGACGGGCAACACGATCAGCATCTGGCTGCTCTCGACGATCCCGCAGCTGCTGGTCGCGCTGCTGCTGGCGCACGTGCTCAACCACGCCCGGCTGCGGTTCGCGCTGTTCTTCCGCATGTCGATCCTGGTCCCGTACATCACCTCGGTGGCGGCCACCGCGATCGTCTTCGCGCAGCTGTTCGACCGTGACTACGGCCTGCTCAACTGGTTGCTCGGGTTGTTCGGGATCAACGCGATCGACTTCGCCCAGACCGTGTGGGGCAGCCACGTCCTGCTCGCCACGATGGTCGCCTGGCGATGGTTCGGCTACACCGCCCTGCTCTACCTCGCGTCGCTGCAGGCGGTCCCGCGCGACATCTACGACGCAGCGGCGATCGACGGTGCGGGCGGTTGGGCGCAGTTCCGCCACATCACGGTCCCGTCGCTGCGGCCGGTGATCATCTTCACGGTCGTCACGTCGACGATCGGCGGCCTGCAGATCTTCACCGAGCCGCTGCTGCTGTCCACCACCAACAACCAGACCTGCGGTGCGGCGCGGCAGTGCCAGACGCTCACCCTGTTCCTGTACGAGCAGGGCTTCGGCCAGTACCGGTTCGGCTACGGCGCGGCGATCGGCGTCGCGCTGTTCGTGATGGTCGTGGTCGTCGCCGCGATCAACTACCTGCTGTCGAGCCGGATCCGGGGGGAGGGTCGATGACGGAGCCCGTGATCGAGCCGGTGGTCGGCGCGCCGCCGGTCGTCCAGGGCGGGCGGTCCGGCGGCCGCCTCGGGCGCGTCCCGTGGTGGAACTACCTGCTGGTGGGGATCGCCGCGTTCGCCGCGCTGTTCCCGCTCTACTGGATGTTCATCGTCGCCTCGACCGACACGGCCACCGCGTACAAGATGCCGCCCGAGGTCCTGCCGGGCGGGAACCTCCTGCAGCACACCGAGCTCGTGCTGACCACGGTGCCGTTCCTGCAGTCGATCATGAACAGCCTGGCCGTGGCGTTGACCATCGGCGTCGGGCAGGCCCTGTTGTGCGCGCTGGCGGGGTTCGCGTTCGCGAAGCTGCGCTTCCGCGGCAACAACGTCCTGTTCCTGCTGGTCGTGCTCACGATGACGGTGCCGACGCAGCTCGCGATCATCCCCCAGTACATGATCGTCTCCTGGTTGGGCTGGGTGGACACCCTGCAGGCGGTGACCGTGCCGGGGCTCGCGAGCGCGTTCGGGATCTTCTGGATGCGCCAGCACATCGCGTCGACGATCAGCGACGAGCTGATGCAGGCCGCCCGCATCGACGGCGCGAGCACGTGGCAGATCTTCTGGCGCATCGCGTTCCCGATCGTGCGGCCGGCAGCCTTCGTGCTGGGGCTGTTCGGGTTCGTGACGGCGTGGAACGACTTCCTCTGGCCGTTCGTGGTGCTGAAGTCGCCGGAACGCTTCACCGTGCAGATCGCCATCAAGGCCCTGCAGACCCAGCTCCAGATCGACCTGGGCCTCGCGATGGCCGGCTCGTTCCTCGCCACGCTCCCGCTGCTCGTGCTGTTCGTCATCGTCGGGCGCCGCATGGTGGCCGGCATCCTCGACGGAGCGTTCAAGGGCTGAGGTGCCCGGATGGGGGGCTCGACGTCACACAGCGCGTGGCCGCGGCACACAGGTTGCAACCTGTGTGCGGTGGCCGCCAGCTGTGTGACGTCGGGATGTCAGGAGCGGGACCGGTCGTAGGCCGCCCGCGCCTCGTCGACGGCGGGCATGTGCTCCTCGGCCCACGCCTTGAGGTGGCTGATCGGGCCGAGCAGCGACGCGCCCAGCGGGGTCAGCTCGTAGTCGACGCGGACCGGGACCGACGGCGTGACCGTACGGGTCAGCAACCCGTCCCGTTCGAGGTTGCGCAGGGTCTGGGTGAGCATCTTCTGGCTCACGCCCTCGATGCGCGCCGCGAGCTCGGAGAAGCGCAGCCGGCCGTTCAGGCCCAGCGCGACGATGGTGAGGCTCGCCCATTTGTCGCCGATGGTGTCGAGCAGTCGCCTGCTCGGGCACTCCGCCGAGAACGCGTCGAACCTGACCGGCGCCGCGTCGGTGTCGACTCCGCTGCTCATGGCTCACCTCCGGGTGCCCAACCCACGTTGAAGTGCTGTCTTCCCAGCAGAGAGTAGGTCACCCAAGGTGAGTGCGACAGTCCAGAACTGAGGAGTGCCGCCATGACCCTCGCCCTCGTGTCCGACCCCGGTGTGCCCGTGCCGATCCTGCGCAGCACGCCACTCCCCCAGCTCGGCCCCACCGACCTGCGCGTCCGCGTCCGCGCCGCTTCCGTCGACCTCGTCGACACCCTCGTCGTGGCCGGGGTCGCCCGCGCCATCTTCGGCCTCACCGGCACGGTCGGACTCGGCTTCTCGGTCACCGGAACCGTGACCGCCGTCGGCACGGACGTCGTCGACGTCGCGGTCGGCGACGAGATCGCCGCCCTGCACCCCGACATCGCCGCCCCGGTCCGCGCAGCCGCCGAGGAGACGATCGTCCCGGCCGCGACCGCCGCCCGGCTCCCCGACGGCATCGACCCGGTGGCCGCCGCGTCCCTGCCGCTCAACGGCTCCCTCGCCGCCGTGCTCGTGGAGCGCCTGGGCCCGGCCGACGGGCGGACCCTGCTGGTGACGGGGGCCGCCGGTTCCGTCGGCGGGTACGCCGTCGCCCTGGCCGCCAGGGCCGGCTGGGCGGTCACGGGGCTGGCCCGCCCTGGCGACCGCGACTTCGTCCTGCGCGCGGGCGCCCGCGAGCTGGTGACGGAGCTGCCCGGGCCGCGGTTCGACGCCGTCCTGGACGGAGCCGTCCTGCACGGGCCGGCGCTCGCCGCGCTCCGCGACGGCGGCATCTTCGTCGCCCCGCCGGCGGCCGTCCTCGCCGCGCCGGAGCGGGGCATCGACGTGCGCATCGAGAGCGTGCGCACCGACAGCGCCCGGCTCGCGCGGCTGCTCCGCCTCGCGGCCGCCGGCGTGCTGGAGCTGCGGGTGGCGGGCCGGGTGCCGCTCGCCGAGGCCGAGTCGGCGTACAAGCAGGTGTCCGCAGGCGGGCAGCGCGGCCGGTGGTTGCTCGAGCCATGACCTGACGTCGCAGCTACCCGGACCGGATGACCCGCTGCCGCTGCGCGTGCCGGCGCACCCGCTCGCGGTTGCCGCAGTCACCCGAGCTGCACCACCGGCGGCTGCGGTTGCGGCTGCTGTCCAGGAACAACCAGCCGCAGCCGGTGCCCTCGCACTCGCGGATCCGCGCGGCCTCCGGTGAGCGCAGCAGTTCCTCGGCCGCGAGAGCGAGCACCAGCACGGCCGGCGCGGACGGGTCGAGCTCCCACCGCAGCGGGACGGCGGTCGCGATGCGGGCACGGCGCTGGGCGGTGAGGACCCAGCGCTGCAGCCCGGCGAGGTCGGCCCGGGCCGGCTCCGGCTCGGTCAGGACGCGGAAGAGGATCTCGCGCAGGGACGCCAGGTCGGCGAGCGACGAATCCGGCGCCAGACCGACCCGTTCCAGCCACTCGGCGCGGAAGCCGTCGTCGGTCAGCCGGTCGCGCAGACGGGCCTGGTCACGGCGCCACGACAGGGTGTTGACCAGGTCGAGGACGACGTGGCCGCCGATGAACTCGTAGCCGCGCCAGATCTCACTCACCGGACGCTCCTAATGGCCGTAAGCATCTACGGATGTTAGCTTGCGGTGATGGGTCGGTTCTGGGAGAGATTCGGCAGAGGCATCCGCGTGGGTGCCGGGATCGGCGTGGCGACCTTCGTCCTCGGGGTCACGTTCGGCGCCCTCACCCAGCGGTTGGGCTGGGGGCCGATCGCGCCCGTCGTCTGTTCGGCGCTGGTGTTCTCCGGCTCCGCGCAGTTCGCCATCGCGACCGCTCTCGCCGGCGGTGGCGGGGTCGCGCTCGCGGTCGGCGCCGCCTCGTTGATCAACGCGCGCTACGTGCCGATGGGGATCAGCGTCGCCAGCACGCTGCACGGGGGCCCGCTGCGGCGCGGCTTCGAGGCGCAGGCACTCGCCGACGCACCCTGGCTCGCCGCGCACCAGGGCAACGGCGTGTACGACCGCGACGTGCTGTTCGGGGCCGGGATCACCCAGTACCCGGCGTGGGTGCTGGGTAGCGCGGTCGGTGTGCTGACCGCACCCCCGCCCGACATCGTCGAGCGCTTCGGGCTCGACCTGGTCTTCCCCGGCTTCTTCGTCGTCCTGCTGCTCGACGAGCTGCGCAGGTCCCGGCAGGCGCTCGGGGCGGGCGTGCTGGGCGGGGTGATCGCGTCCGGGCTGCTGCTCGTCACCGCACCGGGGCCGGCCTTGATCGGTTCCGCGGCCGCAGCGGCGATCGGCGTGCGCGGGAAGCGGAAGGCGAGGACGGCAGAGTCATGACGCTGTGGATCACCATCGGGCTCGTCGCCGCCATCACGGTCGCCTTCAAGGCGATCGGCCCGGCGGTGCTGGGCGACCGCGAGCTGCCCGATCCCGTTCCGGCGGTCATCGCGCTGCTGGCGCCCGCCCTGCTCGCCGGCCTGGTGATCACCGACATCGCCGGTGCGGGCTGGGCCGCCGTCGACTGGACGCTGTGCGGGGGGCTGGCCGTGATCGTCGTGGCGTACCTGCTGCGGGCGCCGGCGCTGGTGGCGATCCTCGTCGGCGTCGGGGTCACCGCCCTGCTGCGGTTCCTCGTCTGATCTCGGCCGGGTAGAAGTAGCTGTCCGGTCCACACCGTCTGGCCGAGGGAGCCGTAGAGATGCCACAGGACCACCGGTTCCGCACCAGGCTCGCCGACCGTGTCGCCTGAACCCGCTGCGCCACCGCGCACCGCGATCGCCACGGTGTGCCTGTCCGGCGCGCTGGAGGACAAGCTGGCGGCCGCCGCGGCGGCCGGTTTCGACGGTGTCGAGATCTTCGAACCCGATCTCGTCGCCTCGCCCATGCCACCCGGCGAGGTACGGCTGCGCTGCGCCGACCTGGGCCTGTCGATCGACCTGTACCAGCCGTTCCGCGACCTCGACTCGACCGACCCCGAACGGTTCGCGGCGAGCCTGCGACGCGCCGAGCACACGTTCTCCGTGATGACGGCGCTCGGCACCGACACGGTGCTCGTCTGCTCGTCGGTGGCCCCGGACGCCGTCGCCGACGTCGACCAGCTCGCGGAGCAGCTGCGCGTGCTGGCCGACCGCGCCGCCGCGCACGGGCTGCGCGTGGCGTACGAGGCGCTGGCGTGGGGCCGGCACGTGCACACCTACCAGCGCTCCTGGGAGGTGGTGCGCCAGGCCGACCACCCGGCGCTCGGTCTGTGCCTGGACAGCTTCCACATCCTCTCCCGCGGCTCCGACCCCGCCGCGATCGCCGACATCCCCGGCGACAAGCTGTTCTTCCTGCAGCTCGCCGACGCGCCGCACCTGTCGATGGACGTGCTGCAGTGGAGCCGCCACCACCGGCTCTTCCCCGGCCAGGGCGCGTTCGACCTGCCCGGCCTCCTCGCCCCGGTGGTCGCCGCCGGGTACACCGGGCCGTGGTCGCTGGAGGTGTTCAACGACGTCTTCCGGCAGGCCGACCCGGGCCGGGCCGCCGTCGACGCGCACCGTTCGCTGCTGGCGCTGGCCGAGGCGACCGCGGCGCGGGGCGCGGCCGTCGTCGACCCGGTCGGCGAGCCGGCCCCCGAGCTGCGCGGGCACGCGTTCGTCGAGCTGTCCGCGGACCGCTCGCTGGACCCGGTGCTCGCCGCGCTCGGGTTCGCCCGCACCGGCACGCACCGCACCAAGCCCGTCGAGCGCTGGGAGCAGGGGGACGCGCGGATCCTCGTCAACCGCTCGGGCGGCCCGGTCGCCATCGCCGCGCTCGCCGTAGAGTCGGCCGACCCGCCCGCCGCGGCCCGGCGCGCCGCCCGCCTGAACGCGCCGCGGCTGCCGCGCGAGCACGGATCGGCAGAAGCCGACCTCGCCGCCGTCACCGCCCCCGACGGCACCGCGGTGTTCTTCTGCCGCTCGGGCGCGAACGCCGTCGAGGGCACCGACTGGACGACCGACTTCGTGCCGACCGGCGAACGCGCCGACGGCATCGGGGTCACCGGGATCGACCACGTCGGCCTCGCCCAGCCGTTCGACCACTTCGACGAGGCCGCCCTCTTCTACCGGACGGTGCTCGGGCTGCGACCAGCGGCGACCGGCGAGTTCGCGGCACCGTTCGGCCTGGTCCGCAGCCGGGCGGTCGTCGAGGAGCAGCGCCGCGTGCGGCTGGCGCTCACCGTCTCGCTGCTGCGCCGCGGCGAGTGGGCGCCCGGGGTGTCCGAGCCGCAGTACGTCGCGCTCGCCGTCGACGACGTCGTCGAGGCGGCCCGGGCCGCCCGCGCCGCAGGCGCCCCGCTGCTGGCGATCCCGGACAACTACTACGCCGACCTCGCCGCCCGGCTCGACATCCCGGCGGAACGGCTGGCCGCCTACCGCGACCTCGGCGTGCTCCACGAGGAGACCCCCGACGGCACCTACCGGCAGGTCTGCACCGAGGTGCTGGGCGGGCGGCTGTTCATCGCCCTCGTGCAGCGCACCGGCACCCACGAGGGCTACGGCTGGACCGACGCCCCCGTCCGCATGGCCGCCCACCGCCGGCAGCGGCTGGCGAGGCAGCAGGCGGCTCGCTCCGCCGGCTCGGGGTCCCGCTGACCTCAGCCCGGCACGATCGACCCCAGCCCGGAGAGGGCCGATGGCCGCGGCACCGGGCCGGCAGGCGGCGACCAAGCGGCGCGGTCCGCGTACAGATCGGCCTCCGCGTAGCGCACGCAGGTGCGGTGCCACTCGAGGATGCCTGCCATCCAGTCCTCCAGGTGCCGCGCGTGCCGGCGCACGCGCTCGGCCAGGTCGTCGTCGAGACCCAGCTCGGCGACCATCGCCGGGATGCCGTCGGTGGACAGCCGGCGGAACTGCGCCATCCGCGCGTCCATCAGCCGGGCCACGACGTCGCGGGCGAGGTAGCGGTCCACCCCGAGGAACGTCTCGACGACCACGACCATGTTGTGCAGCTCGCCGTCGAACTGGACCTCCTTCTGGTAGGAGAACAGGTCGTTGAGGAAGCACCCCCAGTCCTGCGCCGCGGTGTGGAGCTCGTGCAGAACCCGGTTGGCGAAGAGCTCGGGCGGCACGAGATCGGGGCAGCCGAGGCTCATCGTCAGGTCGCAGCCGAACGTGCGCCGGCGCATCTCGACGTAGTCCACCGGGTCGGGCACGCGCCGCTCGGCCTCGTCGGCCAGCTCCCACAGCCGGCTCGACGTCATGTCCTGGACAGCGCGCCCGAACCTGCGACGCGCCGCCGCCGGCATCCGTGGGGCGGTCCGCCGCCACAGGTCGGCCAGACCGCGCTCCAGCGCGGTCGCCGGCGGCGGCACCGGCTCGCCGTCCTGCGGCATGAACAGCGGGAACCGGTCGACGGCCGCCTTCGCCGCCGCGAGGTCGGCGCCGTACACGACGGGGAACCAGTCGTCGCCGAACGTGCGCCAGGCGAGCCAGTCCGTGGACAGGTCGAGCTGCTCCGGGGTCGCGTCGGCGTGGATCATGGCCGCGCAGTGGGCGAGGTCGAACCCGAGGTAGCGGCGCCGGTCCCACACGCCGGGCACGTCGAAGAAGCCCATCTCCTCCGCCCACGCCACGCCGTGCCGGCGGGCGCGGGCGAGGTGCGGGCTCGTCCGGTGCGTGAACGGCATGTCCAGCGCGGGCAGCGGCAGGTGCCCGACCTGCGGGAATGGTGGCCGGGCGTGGTCGCGGACGCGGCGGCGCACCCCGGGGCCGATCTGCAGCCCGGCCGTACCCAGCCCGGTCGGCCCGGACAGGACGATCGAGGGCGCCATGCCGGCGTTCATGTATCGGCTCGACGCGGCGTGCCACTCGTAGCCACCGGCGTACCAGTCGCGCACGCCGTGCACGTACGCCGCGACGCCGGCCTGCTCGGCGGGGCCGATGCCGTGCTCGACGAGCAGGGCCGGCAGCTCGCGCAGTGCGACGTCCTCGAACCGCACCATGCGCGAGGTGAGCAGGTCGTTCACCAGGTCCGCCGCCTCCTGCGTCGGGCAGCCGAGGAAGGTCTCGAACACCAGCACGGCGTTGGAGTTCTCCCCCTCGACCTGCACCTCCCGCTGGTAGGAGAACAGGTCGTTGCACAGGTGGACGGCGTCGGCGAACGCGTCGCGCAGCACCTCCAGGGGCCGGGTGGCGGCGACCGCGTCGGGCACCTCCGCGCCGATGGCGACCTCGACCAGGTTCGCCGACCACGGTGCCCCGCCGACGCGCCGCCGCATCTGCACGTACTCGATCGGGTTGGCGATGCGGCCCTCGTCGATATTGTCGAGCTCCCACAGCGACTCGACCATCAGGTTGTGGGTGCTGGTGACGAACCGCTGCCGCCACCCGTCCGACATCGCCGGCACGGTGCGCGCCCACAGGTCCGCGAGGCCCGCCTCCCCCGGGTTGGTCACCTCCGGCGGCGCCTCACCGGGTGCGGTCATGAACCGCTCCAGGCGGTCCAGGTACGCCGCAGCCCCGGCGCGGTCGCGGGAGTACTTGAACCGCTCGACGAAGTCGTCGTCGAAGAAGAACACCCACACGTACCAGTCGGTGATCAGGTCCAGCATCTCCCCGTCGCAGTCGGGGTGGGTGTAGGCGCACATCAGCCCGTAGTCCATGGCGCGCAGCGCGGCCTCGTCCCAGACGAGACCGCCGGACGGCGTCGGCGCGTCGAGCATGCCCATCTCGCGGGCCCACGCCGTGCTGTGCTCCAGCGCGCGGTCGCGGTGCGGGTTCAGGCGGGCGGGATGGGGCAGGTAGAACCGGGGCAGCCGGAAGGCCTGCGGCATGACGCTCCTCGACTCAGTCGGCTGTGGACATCTCCGTGAGCGCGCCGAGGTAGGCCCCCGGCTCCGCTCCGAACAGCCCGCCGACGGGGTAGGCCAGCTCGACGGCGACGAACAGGGTGAGCCCGACGACCAGCCCGAGCAGGCCCATGATCACGATGTTGCCCGGGCGCGCGCTGATACCCGCGAGCAGCGGAAACGCGATGGTGAGCGCGCCACCCACCAGCGTGCCGACGAGCAGGACGGTGGTGAACGGGTCGCCGTCCGTCGCCGAGCCGACGCGGGCCCGGCGGGCATCGGCGATCTGGCGCAGGTCGGCCATCCCCTGCTCGCGCACGGCCTCGCTGACTCCGCCGTCGACGGGCAGCGCACCGACATCGGTCCGCAGCTTGTCGAGCAGCTCGGCCGCCCGCTGGTCGGACTGGCCACGGGCCAGCATCGGCCACTCGGTGTCGGCGACCTGCCGCGTGTACTGCGCCACCACGTCCTGCATGGCGACGCGCTGCGCGGCGGGCAGCGCCTCGACCTGCCAGAACAGGTCCAGCAGCGCGTCGGACTCGGTGCCGGACGACGCCTCGACGTCGGCCGAGGCCTGCCAGGCGAACACCACGAAGAACGCGAGCACCACCGTGAACAGCGCCGACACGATGCCGCCGACGTAGGACACGGAGTCGCCGTCGCGCTCGCCGTCGGCGACGGCTGCGCGTCGGCCGAACAGGTGGGCGCCACCCGCGGCGACGAGCGCCGGGACGACGACCAGCAGCAGGAATGCGAGCACGGCGGACTCCTGGAAATGAAACGCGGAAATACCGATTCAAAACAGTGGTCGCCGCCAGACGCTAGGGCACCCAGCGTAGTCGGGTCCAGCAGATCGGGTCACGCGTAGCTCGATCGGGTGGCTACCAATGGATACGGCTGTACGGGTCGACTCCCCTCCCGTTACGAATGACACCCGGAAGAGGAAACCATGATCAATCGTTCGTCACTCTTAAATGATTGATCATGCCGGACGGGAGCGCGTCGCCGACGCGGACGAGGGGGGATCGTGCCGTGCCGACAGCGCCTCGCCGCCGTGCTGGCCCTGCTCGTGGCCGCGCCGACGTGCCTGCTGCTGGTGCCGGCGCCGGCGCTCGCGGAGCCGCGCTCGACCGCGCCGCGCCTGCTCGTCTCCACCTTCGTCGAGCCGTCGTCGTCGGTGCCGGGAGAGCTCGTCCAGACCGTCCGGGTGACCAACGACGGTCCGGACACGGTCGTCGTCCTCCGCGTGCGCGGCGACCTCGGCGCCGGCTGCAGGTGGCTCGTCCCGACCTTGCACCCGCAGGAGTCCGCCGTCCGGCAGTGCACGGGCCGGGTACCGGCGGACCGCAGCCGGGTCGAGGCCACCGCGGTGGGGAGGTGGAAGCTCGCCGAGGTGCGCGGATCGGCGTGGGTCGCGCTGCCCGTGGCCCGCCGGCCGGTGCCTCGGCAGCAGCCGGCACCGGCACCACCTTCCGTCACGGCCGCTCCGGCCCCGCCACCTGCGCCGATCAGCCCTCCGCAGCCGGTCGCGCCGGTGCTGCTGCCCGCACCGCCGCCGGTCCGGCAGCCGGTGCCACAGCCGGCGCCACCACCGGCACCTCAGCCGGCACCACCGCCGCCCGCCGCGCCGGCGCCCGTGCCGGCGCCGATCCCGGAGCCGGCGCCCCGCGCTGCGCCGGCGCCACCGCCGGCTCAACCACCACCGGCGGCACCACCAGCACCGGCACCGGCAGCACCTGCACCTGCGCCATCTGCAGCACCCGCTGCACCAGCCCCGGCGAACGCCCGGCCAGCACCGGCCGAGCCGACCGCGACCGGCCCGTCCACGAGCCGGGCCGAACTCGCGCCCGCACCGCTCCACCCCGCGCCCGGGACGAGCTCCGCACCACGCCCGAACGTCCGCCCCGACGCCGCGCCGCGGGAGGGTCCGATGGCGGCGCCGCTGCGCACCGCGGCGCTCGTCGCGGTGCTCGGGGTGTTCGTGATGACCGTGACCGTGGGCGCGCTGTCCGCCGTTCTCCGCATCCGTTGAGAACCGCTACCGACCCGTTCCACCGAACGAGAAATGGTGAACCTCAATGACCGCCGTCGAGATCGATCCGCTTTCCGAGAACGCCCGCACGAGCCTCGACACGGCGGCCGCGCGCAATCTGGCGACGACGACGAAATCCGCGCCGCAGATGCAGGGGATCACGTCGCGGTGGTTGCTGCGGATGCTGCCCTGGGTCCAGGCCGACGGTGGCGTGTTCCGGGTGAACCGGCGGCTCACCTACACGGTGGGCGACGGGCGGGTCGAGTTCGTGACGACCGGGGCGCAGGTGCGGGTGATCCCGCGCGAGCTGGGTGAGCTGGCGCTGCTGCGCGGCTACGAGGACGAGGCCGTGCTCGCCACGCTCGCCGGCCGCTTCGTGCAGCGCGAGTTCGCCCCGGGTGACGTGCTGGTGCGGGCCGGGGACCCCGCCGACCAGGTGGTGCTCGTGGCGCACGGCCGGCTGCAGCGCATCGGCATCGGCCCGTACGGCGACGAGCGGGTGCTGGGCGTGATCGCCGACGGTGACCACTTCGGTGGCCGCGTCCTCGCCGACGGCGGCCGGACCTGGGACGAGACGGTCAAGGCGGTCACCGCCGCGACCGTGCTGACGCTGAGCCGGGAGAGCTTCGACGCGCTCAACGGCGAGGCGGGTGGCCTCCGCCAGCACATCCAGCTGAGGCTGGTGGAGGGGGAACGGGCGCAGAACCCGGCCGGTGAGGCGGCCGTGGAGGTCGCCGCGGGGCACGTCGGCGAGCCGGAGCTGCCCACGGCGTTCGTCGACTACGAGCAGAGCCCGCGCGAGTACGAGCTGTCGGTGGCCCAGACCGTGCTGCGCGTCCACACCCGCGTCGCCGATCTCTACAACAAGCCGATGAACCAGACCGAGCAGCAGCTGCGGCTCACCGTCGAGGAGCTGAAGGAGCGCCAGGAGCACGAGCTGGTCAACAACCGCGACTTCGGGCTGCTGCACAACGCCGATCTCGGGCACCGGCTGCACGCCACGAGCGGCCCACCCACCCCGGACGACTTCGACGAGCTGCTGGCCGTGGTGTGGAAGGAGCCGACGTTCTTCCTGGCGCACCCGCGCACGATCGCCGCGTTCGGTCGGGAGTGCTCGCGGCGCGGGATCTACCCGCAGAACATCGAGCTCGCCGGGCACCGCGTGCCGGCGTGGCGAGGTGTGCCGGTGCTGCCCTGCAGCAAGATCCCGATGAGCGAGGCGCGCACCAGCTCCGTGCTGTTGGTGCGGGCGGGGATGGAGAACCAGGGCGTCGTCGGGCTGCACCAGACCGGGCTGCCCGACGAGTACCAGCCCGGGCTGAACGTGCGGTTCATGGGCATCGACGAGCGCGCCGTGATCTCCTACCTGGTCAGCACCTACTTCTCGGCCGCCGTGCTGGTGCCGGACGCGCTGGCCGTGCTGGAGGGTGTGGAGACGGGGCGAGAGACGGGCCGGGAAGGCTGATGACCGCGATCGAGGCCGGACCGGCCACGGCGGCGACGGTCCGCGCCGCCCTGCGAGCGGCGGTCGACACCCTGCCGGCGCCCGCCCGCACGGTCGCGGGCTACCACCGCGGCTGGCTCGACGAGCACGGCGCGCCGGCCGACGCGCCGGCCGGCAAGTCCATCCGGCCGGCGTTCGTGCTGGCCGCGGCGCGGGCCACCGGCGGCCGCGGGGACCCGGTGCCGGCCGCGGTGGCCGTCGAGCTGGTGCACGACTTCTCGCTGCTGCACGACGACGTCATGGACGGCGACCGCACCCGCCGGCACCGTCCGACGGCGTGGACGGTGTTCGGGGTCGGCCCGGCCGTGCTCGCCGGTGACGCGCTGCTGACGCTTGCGCTGGACCTGCTGCGCCCGCACGGGGCCGCCGCGACGGTGCTGGCCGCGGCGGTGCAGGAGCTGATCGACGGGCAGCTCACCGATCTCGCGTTCGAGGAGCGCAACGACGTCACCCTGGACGAGTGCCTGGCCATGGCCGACGGCAAGACCGCCGCGCTGCTGGGCTGCTCGACCGCGCTGGGCGCGATCCTCGCGGGCGCCGAGCCCGAACGGGTGCGCGTGCTGATGCGGGCCGGCCGCGAGCTGGGCCTGGCCTTCCAGATCGTCGACGACCTGCTGGGCATCTGGGGCGACCCCGCCGTGACCGGCAAGCCGGTCGGCGCCGACCTGGCCAGGCGCAAGAAGACCATCCCGGTCGTCGCCGCGCTGACCTCCGGCACCCCGGCGGGCGCCGAACTGGCGGCGCGCTACGCCGGGACCGGTGAACTGGACACCCGGGCCGCCGCCCAGCTCGTCGCCGCCAGCGGAGCGCAGGCGTGGTGCCACGACCGCATCGCGGAGCTGCGCGACCGCGCCGTGCAGCGGATCCGCGCCGCCGGTTCCGGCGATCCCACCGACCTGCTGGCGCTGGCGCGGCGGGTGACGGAGCGGCGTTCGTGACCGCGCGAACGGCACACCACGGTAGTTTCGGCCGGCCGAAAGTGCGCTGGTGTGCCGTTCGCGCGGGTTGTCGGTCAGACGGTGTGTGAGGTCGGCCGCGCCCCGGCCGCGGCCGCGCGGCGCAGGGCGGCCGCGACCTGCGCGGGGTCGTCCAGCACCGCGGCGACGTGTGCGTCCGGTCTGACCACCCAGATCTCCCCCGGCCGCGCGTCGAGCGCCGCGCCGAGCGCGCCGTCGGTGTCGAGGTCGGCGAGGGAGACGACGCGGACGGGGCCGGGCACGCCGCTCGCCGCCGCCCGCACCGCGTCGAGGTCCACCCCGCCGGTCGTGATCAGGAGGAAGCCGTCGCGGGCGAGGGCGCGGATCCGGCCAGGCCGGCCGTCCGGCATCGTGACGGGCGCGTCGGGGAGCAGCACCCCCGGGCCGGGGGCCGGCACCTGCCCGCGCGGTGGCCGGCCGCGGAACGGCCGGTCGCCGCTCGCGGTCGTCAGGGCGGAGTCGACGTACCAGAACGGCTCGGCCAGCCGCCCGGAGTCGACGCGCGCCCGGCTCTCCGGGTCGGTGGCGGCGGCCGCCAGCACCTCGGCGCGGTGGCGGGCCTGCTCGGCGTCCTGCGGGACGAGGAAGTCCATGGTCGCGGTGGTGACCGCCAGGTTCTCCTCGGCGGCTGCGTGCCGCTCGTCGTGGTAGGTGTCGAGCAGGGCGTCGGGCGCCCAGCCGTACCCGACGTAGGCGATCTTCCAGGCCGCGTTCTCGGCGTCGGCGACGCCGGAGTTGAGCCCGCGGGCGCCGAACGGCGAGACCAGGTGCGCCGCGTCGCCCGCGAGCAGGACGCGGCCGCAGCGCATGCGGTCGACCAGCCGCGAGTGGAAGCGGTACACCGACTTCCAGACGATCTCGTAGTCGCGCTCGCCGATGATCTGCCGGATTCGCGCGTCCAGGGCGCCGGACGCGACCTCGGCGTCCAGGTCGTAGTCGGCCGGGACCTGCCAGTCGATGCGGAACGTCGAGTCCGGGCACGGGTGGATCAGCACCTGCCGGGCCGGGTTCCACCCGGGGTCGAAGTAGAACCGCCGTTCGGTGGCCCAGCCGGGCAGGTCGGCGCGGATGTCGCAGATCAGGAAGCGGTCGTCGAAGCTGTGCCCGTCGAAGGTCACGCCGAGCTGGGCGCGCAGGTCGTCGCAGCGGGAGCCGGCGCAGGCCACCAGCCACGGCACGCGCAGCTCGACCGGGCCCGAGCCGGTCGCGCAGCGCAGCACCACCGCTTCGTCGTCCTGCGCGAGCTCCTCGACGCGGTGGCCCCACCGGACGTTCACGAGCGGTTGGGCGGCGATCCGCTCGTCGAGGATCTCCTCGGTGCGGCTCTGGGAGAGGTTCACGAACGGCGGGAACGCCGGACGGCCGGGGTCGGCGAACCCGGCCGCGAACAGCTCGGCATCCCGGTGGAAGGTGCGCGCCGTGGTCCAGGTGAGGCCCTCGTCGGCGATCTGCCGGCCTGCGCCGACGGCCTCCCAGATGTCGAGGACGTCGCGCTGCTGGCAGATGGCCTTGGACCCGATCCGGTCCCGCGCGGGGCGCTGGTCGAGGACGACCGTCGGGATGCCCCACCGCGCGAGCAGCAGGGCGGTGGTCTGCCCGACCGGGCCGGCGCCGAGGACGCCGACCGGGCCGTGCGGCCAGGTGCCCGACATCAGTCCTCCTGCAGCTGGGCCCAGATCTCCTGGTCACGCTCGGTCGTCCAGATGACCGGGCGCTCGATGCCGGACAGCTCGTCCCACAGGCGCGAGACGTCGAAGGGCAGGCAGTGCTCGAAGATCGGCCAGTGCCCGTAGTCGTCGACGAGTGCGGCGTGGGTGGCCTCGAACGCCTCCTTGAGCGTGCCGCCGCGCTGCTGGACGGCGCCGACCCGCTCGATCATGACCTGCAGGAAGCCGCGGGTCTGCGCGATCGCCGCGTCCACCTCGGCGCGGCCGCGGCTCACCGCGCCGCGCCCACCGACGAGCTGCTCCGCGCCGAGCGCCTGCACGCGGTCCAGGGTGGCGCCCGCCCAGTCGCGGTGGAACGCGTCGCCGGTGTAGAGCGCGGCCTGCGCCTCGACGAGGTCGCCGGCGAACAGGATGCGGTGCCGCGGGAGCCACGCGGTGATGTCGCCCTCGGTGTGGCCGCGGCCGTGGTACTGCAGCACCAGCTCGCCGCGGTCGCCGCCGAGGTCGATGGTGAGCCGGTCGGCGAACGTCAGCGTCGGCCAGGTCAGGCCGGGCACCGAGTCCGCGCCCTCGGCCAGCCGCGGCATCCGGGCGAACTCCGACTCCCAGTCCTGCTTGCCGCGCTCGGCGACGAGCTGCCGCGTGATCTCGTGCGCGACGATCGTCTCGGCGTCGAACGCGCTGGCGCCCAGCACCCGCACGGCGTGGTAATGGCTGAGCACCAGGTAGCGGACCGGCTTGTCGGTGTGCTCGCGCAGCACGGCGAGCCACTTGCGGGCGGCGACCGGGGTGGCCAGCGCCTCGAAGCAGACGAGGAAGTCCTCGCCCTCGATCGCGCCGATGTTGGGATCGCCCTCGGCGGTCAGCGCGTAGACGCCGTCGGCGAGGACCTCGAGGGTCTGCTCCTTGGCGGCGGTGTCGGCGGAGGAGGCGAACGGCTTGGCCACGGGTCGTCCTTCCCGAGAACAAATCAAAGGTTTGATTACTTTGGGACCGTAGAGCCCCGCCACCATGAACGCCAGTGACGCCCGTCACAACTCAGAAGCGGTGGTTCACCCAGTCCTGGACCTGCGCGGCCTTCGCGAGCTTGCCCAGCACGGTGTTGAGCACGTCCAGCTCGTCAGGGGTGAGCAGGGCCGCCCACTCCGCCTCCCGCTGGTTGTGCGCGCGGAACGCCGCCTCCAGCCGCTCCGCACCGGTCGGCGTGAGGGACAGGACCACGCCGCGCCGGTCGCGGTCGTCCGGCGCCCGGTCCACCAGGCCGGCCGCGTGCAGGGTCTTCGCCAGCGCGGAGACCGCGGCGCGGCTCATCCCGGCCACCCGCGCGGCCCCGCTCGCCTCCTGCGGCCCGCCCACCCACAGTGCGAAGAGCAGCCGGAAAGCCGACCAGCTCCATCCCGCCGGCCGGTGGACCGTCGACTCCAGGTCGTAGACGACGCTGCTCGCCACCCGGTGCAGGAGGAGCACCATCGTCATGGCCGAGCGGTCGGTGCCGGGCAGCCGCTCCGCCGTCCGGTCGAGGGCGACCTCGGTGAACGCCAGGAAGCCGTCCGCGGCCGGACCGGCGCCCCGATCGGGCTGGACCACCGAGCCATCGTAGGAGCCGCGCGGCACGTGGACGTCGGCACGGCCGCCGGAAAGGTGACGTCACACATCGTCGGGCCCGTTCACACACGTTCGGACGTGTGTGAACGGGCCCAGCGGTGTGTGAGGTCGGTCAGCGACGGGCCGCCGCCACCACGCCTACAGCCCCAGCACCCGGATCGCGTTCTCCTTCAGGATCAGCGGGCGGACCTCGTCCTTCAGGTCGAGGGCGGCGAAGTCGGCGAGCCAGCGGTCCGGGGTCACGACGGGAAAGTCGGAGCCGAACAGCACCTTCCGCTTGAGCAGCGAGTTCGCGGCGCGCACGAGCTGGGGCGGAAAGTACTTCGGCGACCAGCCGGACAGGTCGATGTAGACGTTGGCCTTGTGCGTGGCGATCGAGATGGCCTCGTCCTGCCACGGCACCGACGGGTGCGCCATGACGATGGTCAGCTCGGGGAAGTCGGCGGCGACGTCGTCGAGGTACAGCGGGTTGGAGTAGCGCAGCTTGATGCCGCGCCCGCCGGGCAGGCCAGCGCCGATGCCGGTCTGCCCGGTGTGGAACAGCGCCGGCACGCCGAGCTCGGCGATCGCCTCGTAGAGCGGGTAGAAGTCGCGGTCGTTCGGCTCGAACACCTGCATGCTCGGGTGGAACTTGAACCCGCGCACGCCGTGCTCGGTCACCAGCCGCCGCGCCCGCGCGACGGCCGCCTTGCCGCCGTGCGGGTCCACCGACCCGAACGGGATGAGCACGTCAGCGTGCTCGGCCGCGGCCGCTGCGATCTCCTCGCTGGACAGCGGCGGCTGCCCGGTGCCGGCCGGTGCGTCGACGGTGAACACGACGGCCGCGAGGTTGCGGGCGCGGTAGTGCTCGGCGATCGACGCCACCGTCGGGGTGCGGTCCTGCCCGGCGTGGAAGTACTTCTCCGATGCGTCGAGCAGCTCCTGGTCGAGCGCGAAGCAGCCGTGGGAGTCCTGCTCGACGTGGGTGTGCACGTCGATGGCGGTGATCGCGTCCAGGTCGAGCGGCATGGCGGTTCCCTACGGCAGGTCGTGGCTCGTCTTGGCGGCGAGCAGCTGGTCGAGGACGGCGTCGCGGGTGGCGGCGAGCGCGGCCGGGTCGCGGCCGGCCAGCTCCTCGTCCACGCCCGCGACGAGGGTGGCGGCGAGTTCCGGGGTGAGCGTGACGCTGCCGAGGTCGCGCCACCAGCGCTCGGTGGGCGGGCCGAGGTGCTCCAGCACGTGCGCGAGTCCACCGGGACCGCCGGACAGGTGCTGGTTGGCGAACGGGCCGAGCACCGCCCAGCGCAGGCCTGGGCCGTGCGAGATCGCGGTGTCGATGTCGGCGACGCTCGCCACTCCGCGCTCCACCAGCGAGTACGCCTCCTGCCACAGCGCGGCCTGCAGCCGGTTGGCGATGTGGCCGGGCAGCTCCTGGCGCAGCCGGATCGGCCGCTTCCCGATCGCGGTGTAGAACGCGAGCGCGGCCTCGACGGCCGCCTCGGACGTCCGCTCCCCCGGCACGACCTCCACGAGCGGGATCACGTGCGGCGGGTTGAACGGGTGCCCGACCAGCACCCGCTCCGGGTGCGCCGCCGCACCGCGGGCGATCACGCTGGGCAGGAGCCCGGACGAGCTGCTGGCGATCACCACCTCGGGCCGGGCGGCGGCGTCCAGCGCCGCGATCACCGCGTGCTTGACGTCCTCGCGCTCCGGCCCGTTCTCCTGCACGAAGTCGGCCGCGGCCGCGGCTTCGCCCGGGTCGGCGACGAACCGCAGCCGAGCCTGGTCCGCCCCGATCCCGGCGACGTCGGCCCGCAGCCGCTCCTCGGCGTCCGGCGCCGGGTCGGACGCGACGACCTCGAGCCCGTGGCGCAGGAAGTGCGCGGCCCAGCTCGCCCCGATCACCCCGGTGCCGACGATCGCGACTCTGGCGGCGACGGTCGTCACGAGCCCGTCCGTTCCGCCGCCAGCTCCACGAACGCGTCCAGCGCGGTGGGCACGGCGAGCACCTCGCGGCTCGCCACGTCCTCCAGCCGGCGGCCCTGCAGGATCCGCTTGGCCGGCAGCTCCAGCTTCTTCCCGGTGCGGTTGCGCGGGATGGCCGGCACGGCGACGACTCGGTCGGGCACGTGCCGCGGCGAGCGGGCGTCGCGCAGGGCGCGCCCGATGCTCGTGCGCAGCGCGTTGTCGAGCACGACGCCCTCGGCCAGCTCCACGAACACCAGCAGCTCGCCCATGCCGCCCGCGGGGTCCTCCAGGTGCACCACGAGCGAGTCGACGACCTGCGGCAGTTCCTCGATGACCTCGTAGAACTCGGCCGTGCCCAGCCGCACGCCGCCCCGGTTCAGGGTGGCGTCGGAGCGGCCCGCGATCACGCAGCTGCCGGTGGGCAGGAACCGCGTCCAGTCGCCGTGGCACCACACCCCGGGGTAGGCGGAGAAATAGGTCTCCCGGTAGCGCGAGCCCTCCTCGGTGACCGGCCGGTCCTTCCAGAACGCCACCGGCATCGACGGCATCGGCGCCGTGATCACCAGCTCGCCCAGCTCGCCGACGACGGCTTTCCCGTCCTCGTCGAACGCCTGTGCCGCCACGCCCAGGCACGGACCGGAGATCTCGCCCACCCACACCGGCTGCAGCGGACCGCCCTGCACGATCCCGGTGCACACGTCGGTGCCGCCACTGCCGACGTTGATCGCGACGTCCGGGCCGAGCTGCTCGTCGAGCCAGTGGTAGCCCTCGGCCGGCAGCGGGCTGCCGGCGACGACTACCTGCCGCAGCGCCGGGAGCGCACCCGGCACGACCCCGGCCGCCCGCGCGCCCATCACGTACGCCGAACTGGCGCCCAGCAGCGTCGCGCCGACCTCGCCGGCGAGCCGGAACTGCTCCCCCAGATCGGGATGGCCCGGGTTCCCGTCGAGCAGGACGGCCGACGAGCCGGTCAGCAGCGCCGAGACCAGCGCGTTCCACATCATCCACGCGGTCGTGCTGAACCACTGGATGCGGTCGCCGGGCCGCAGGTCCCAGCTCAGCCCGTGGTTCTTCAGGTGCTCGACGAGGAGGCCGCCGTGCCCGTGCACGATCGCCTTGGGTATCCCGGTCGTGCCGGAGGAGAACAGGACGCACAGCGGGTGCGCGAACTCGACGGCGTCGAACGCCAGCTCGGCCGGCTCGGCCAGCAGGTCGTCCCAGCTCACGGCGTCCGGCACCGGCCCACCGAGGTAGGGGACGTCGACCACGTGCCGCAGGGTCGGCAGGCCGGCGCGCACCTGCGCCACCTCGGCCGACCGGTCCACGTCCTTCGTGCCGTAGCGATAGCCGGCGACCGTCAGGAGCACCGCCGGCTCCAGCTGCGCGAACCGGTCGACCACCGAGCGGGGCCCGAACTCCGGCGCGCACACCGCCCAGATCGCGCCGATGCTCGCCGTCGCCAGGTACGCCACGACCGTCTCGGGGATGTTCGGCAGGTACGCCACGACGCGGTCGCCGCGCCGCACCCCCAGCCGCAGCAGCCCCGCCCGGGCCCGCGCCACCTGGTCGCGCAGCTGCGCCCACGTCACGTCGACCGGCGGGCGGGTCTGCGAGCGCCCCAGCAGCGCCGGCTCGTCGTCGGGACGAGCCGGACGGTCGCCTCGCGCCAGGCCGAGCGCGTGCTCGGCGTAGTTCAGCGTGCTGCCCGGGAACCAGGTGGCACCCGGCATCGTGCGCTGCCCGAGCACCGCCGTCGGCGGGACGTGCCAGCGGACCTGGAAGTACTCCGCCACCGCCGACCAGAACCCGTCCAGATCGGTCACCGACCAGCGGTGCAGCTCGTCGTAGTCGGCGAACCGCAGCTCCCGGCGCTGCTCCAGCCAGCCGAGGAACGCGCCCACCTCGCTGCGCTCGCGGGCGTCGGGGGCGACGGGCCGCAGGAGCGGGGCCGGCTGCGTCGATGATTCGCTCGCAAGCTCGCTCATGGCCGCACCTTCGGCCCGCGCCCGTTCAGGAACGCCCGCATCCGGTCCTGCGCCTCCGTGCTCGACGAGCTGACCGCCGCCATCAACGCCTCCAACAGATATCCCTCGGACGGGCCGATCTCCGCGATCCGCGGCAGCGCCTGCAGCACCGCGAACGTCGTCATCGGCGACACCCCGGCGATCCGCCGGGCCAGCTCCAGCGCCGTCGCGAGACCTTCGCCTGCGTCGACGAGGTAGTGCGACAGCCCGGCGGCGTGGCCCTCGTCGGCGTCGAGCACCCGACCCGTCAGCATCATGTCGGTCATCCGATGCACGCCGACCAGCCGCGGCACGCGCACCGACCCGCCACCGCCGACGAACAGCCCGCGCTGGCCCTCGGGTAGCGCGTAGTAGGCCGACCGCTCGGCCACCCGGATGTGCGCGGCGGCCGCCAGCTCCAGCCCGCCGCCGATCACCGCGCCCTTGAGCACGGCCACCACCGGCACCCGGCCGCGCTCCATGCGCTCGAAGACGCGGTGCCACATCATCGAGTGGTGCATGCCCTCGACGGCGTCGCGCTCGTCGAGCTCGCCGAGATCCAGACCCGCGGAGAAGTGCTCGCCCGCCGCGTCGAGGACGACGGCGCGCACGTCGCCGGGGAGGGCCGCGAAGAACGTCTCGATGCCCAGTACGGTGGCGTCGTCGAGGGCGTTGCGCTTGTGCGCGCGGGCGAGCCGCAGCACCGCCACGTCGCCGTGCCGCTCGGTGGCGAGCGACGGGGGCAGCACAGCCGGCAGGACTGCCTGGGGCGGGGTCACGAGCGGCGCTCCTTCACGATCGGGAGGTGGACCGGGTGACCACAACGGACCGGCCGTCGCTGCTCTACGCGGTCAAGCAGGTCGAGCTGGCGGTGCGGGCGCGCCTCGACGAGGTGCTGCGCCCGACCGGGGTCACCACCCAGCAGTACACGGCGCTGACGGTGCTCGCCCGCCGCGACGGCATGACCTCGGCCGAGCTGGCCCGGCACTCGTTCGTCACGGCCCAGACGATGACGGACCTGGTCGCCGCCCTGGAGCGGCGCGGACTGATCACGCGCCGCAGCGACCCTGCGCACGGCCGCCGGATCGCGATCTCGCTGAGCGATGCCGGCCGGGAGCTGCTGGCCGAGCTGAGCGAGCCGGTGGCCGCCGTCGAGCAGCGGATGATCGGCCGGCTCTCCGCTGCCGAGCGGGAGGAGCTGCACGACGTGCTCAACCGCTGCCGCGCCGCGCTCACCACCGACGCGCCCGTCTGATCCACCCATCCGCGCTCCCAATGTAAGGAATCCTGATATCGGGAGGATGCGACGCGGACCCCGACCGTGTCAACCACGGACGACCTCTCCGCCGGCCGCCTCCTCGTCGGGTATCACGTCGAGCACGTCACGGGCGACGCGGCGGGCACCCTGGTCCAGCTCGGCGTAGAGCTCGCGGAACAGCCGCTGGGCGGGCACGGCCGGCCAGTCCGGCGGCAGGTGCTGGGCGGGCAGCCGCGGGTCGCGCCGGATGACGTCCAGCCAGTCCGCCTGCAGCACGATCTGCGCCGCGAGCGGGTCGGGCAGCACCGGCCGCTCCCCCGTCCAGCGCGCCCGGAACGCGCGGTAGCGGTCGGCCAGCGCCGGCAGGTCCCACGCGTCACGCACCATCTCGGCGACGTCGGTAGGTTCGAGCGCGCGGGCGGTGAAGGCGCGCACGTGCACGGCGGCCTCGAGCCCCGCGCACACCTCCTGGACGTCGACGGGCGCCGGTGTCACCCACAACCCGCCCTGCAGCGGGCCGAACCCGGCCCACAGCAGGCGCGAGCGCAGCGCGTTGCGCTGGCGTTGCCACGACTCGGGCAGGCTGAACGACAGCAGCGTCCACGTGCCGTCCCAGCGCGGGTTGACCACGTCGGTGCGCCACACCCGCCGGTCGCCGTCGCGCAGGATCGCGCGCGAGGTGGGGGTGAGGCCGACGTAGACCTGCCGGCCCCGGCGCACCCGCCGCAGCTGGCCGCGGCGGGCCATGCGGCTCACGGTGGAGCGGGTCGCGTGCTCCGACACACCGGCGCCGGCCAGCACGGCGATGAGGCTGCTCATCGCGACGTGCTCGCCCCGACCGAGCAGGTAGCCGCCGAGGAACGTCAGCAGGATCGCCTGCGGTCGCGGACCGTTGACCGGCTCCTCCACGCCGCGCAGCGTAGCCGCGATCAACATCGGGCACTTCATTGACGGTCGTCGAGCATATGCCTAAAGTCCGGCAGCACAGAACGGCAGGAGCACGCCCGGCAGAGAGGCCCAGCGATGTCCGCACCCGCCGATCACTCCCCCACCCAGCTGCGGCGTGCGGTGACGTCGAGCTACCTGGGCAGCGTGATCGAGTACTACGACTTCCTGCTGTACGCCACGGCGTCGGCCGCGGTGTTCGGCACCGTGTTCTTCCCGAACGTCGACCCCGCCACCGGCGTCATCGCGAGCTTCGGCACGCTCGTGGCCGGCTACATCGCGCGCCCGCTCGGCGCCGCGATCTTCGGCCACTACGGCGACCGGATCGGCCGCAAACGCACGCTCGTCGTGACGATGACCGTCATGGGCGTGGTCAGCGTGCTCATCGGCCTGCTGCCCTCGTACGCGACGATCGGGGTCTGGGCCCCGATCCTGCTGGTCGTGCTGCGCATCCTGCAGGGCATCGCCATCGGCGGCGAGTGGGGCGGCGCCGTGCTGATCTCCGCGGAGCACGCCACCTCACGCCGCGGGTTGTGGGCGAGCTTCACCCTCTCCGGGGCGCCCAGCGGGATGGTGCTGTCCACCCTTGCCCTCAGCGTCGTCGGGGCGATCGCCGGCAAGGAGGGGCTGATCGCGTGGGGCTGGCGGATCCCGTTCCTGCTCAGCGCGGTGCTGCTGGTGATCGGGCTGTTCGTGCGCAGCCGCGTCGAGGAGACGCCGGTCTTCCGGGACGAGTCGCGGCGCGCCACGATGCCGCTGGTGGAGGTCCTGCGCACCCAGCCGCGCGCGCTTCTGCTCTCGGTCGGCGTCGGCCTCGGCGCGTTCGTCGCGCAGGGCACGCTGACGGTCTTCGTGATCGCCTACGCGGTCCGGGCCGGATTCCCGCAGCCCACCGTGCTCAACGCCCTGACGATCTCCTCGGTCGTGGCCGCGGTGGGCATCCTGGCCTTCTCCGCGCTGTCGGACCGGATCGGCCGCCGACCCGTCGTCGTGGCCGGCGCGATCGCGATGGGGCTGTGGGCGTTCGCGATCTTCCCGCTCATCGACTCCAAGTCGTTCCTCCTGCTGCTGGTCGCCGTGGTCGTCGGCCAGGGGATCATCCACACGGCCATGTACGGGCCGATGGCCGCGCTCTACTCGGAGCTCTTCCCCACACACGTCCGCTACACCGGGGCGTCGCTCGGCTACCAGCTGGCCGGGATCGGCGCCGGGCTCGCCCCGCTCGTGTTCGCCGCGATCGGTGCGGCCACGGGCAGCAGCCTCGTGGTCTCGCTGGTCATCGCCGCGTGCTGCCTCCTCACCGTCGGCTGCGTGCAGCTGCTCGGGGAGACCGGCACGTCGGCGCTCTCCGACGACTCCCCCACCCTCGCGGCGGGCGCCCACCAGCGGCCGGAGGGCGCGCGGTAGCCGGGGTCCTCGACGTGCGCGGCGGGGCCGGGGCGTGGGGCCGGCCCGGTCGCGCGACGTCACCCACCCCCTAGGAATCCCCGCAGGTGCTCGACGAGCAGGTCGGGCCGTTCCTCCGGCACGAAGTGTCCGCACCCGGCCAGCGCCTCGCCCGTGACGTCGTCGGCGTACTCCCGCCAGACGTCCACCACGGGGATGCCCGCCGGCAGGCCCGCCGCACCCCACAGCACCAGGAGCGGCACCCGCACCCGGTTGCCCTGTTCGGCGTCGGCGTCGTCGAGGTCGACGTCGTCGGGGAACGTGGCCCGGTAGTCGTCGAAGCCCGCCCGCAGGGCGCCCGGGCGGCGGAACGCCGTGACGTAGTGCTCGATCGCCTCCTCGACCCGCGGGCGGTCGAGCGTCCAACGTTCGAAAAACCACCGCAGGTACTCCTCGACGCGGTCGCCGACGAGGAGCTCCGGCAGGTCGGGCTGCAGGTGGAAGAGCCAGTGCCAGTAGCCACGGGCCACGGTCATGTCGCGGCGGAACATGGCCCGGGTCGGCACGATGTCCAGCAGCACGAGCCGGTCGACCTCGTCGGGACGGTCGAGGGCCCACCGATGCGCCACCCGCGCGCCCCGGTCGTGCCCCACCACCGAGACGCGGTCGAACCCCAGCGCCCGCACCAGCCCGCTCACGTCGGCGGCCATCGTGCGCTTGTCGTAACCGCCGACGGGCTTGTCGGTGAGCCCGTAACCCCGCAGGTCCGGCGCGATCACGGTGTGCCGCTCGGCGAGTCGCGGCACGATGTGGCGCCAGCAATGCGAGGTCTGCGGCCAGCCGTGCAGCAGCACCACCGGCGGACCGGACCCGGCGCGCTCGTAGTGCACCCGCAACCCGTCGACGACGGCGACCTGACCCATCCCGCCTCCCTAACCCTCTAAGGTGGTTAGACGCTAGCAGGAGGATGACGCCATGGCACAGGACTGGATCTGGCACGGGGGCCGGCCGTGCCTCGACCTGGTCAACACGCTCCGCGAGCGCTGGTCGGCCGCGCCGCGCGAGCTGCTCGTCGCGCCGGCCGACCTCGCCGGATGGCTGCAGGCCGCCCAGCTCGTCGACGGCGTCCCGGAGGTCGGCCCGGCTTTGCTCGCCGCGGCCCGCGAGCTGCGCGAAGCGATCGACCGCGTGCTGCGCAACGAGCGTCCCCGCGTCGAGGACGTCGCGCTGGTCGACGCGTGGGCGCGCCGCGCCGTCCCGCCGCCCGCCCGGCTCCGGCTCGACGAGACGGGCCGCCTGCACGCCGACCTCCCTCCCCCCGCCGACGGAGCGGAGCTGGCACTGGCCGTCCTCGCGGCCGACGCCGTCGCGCTGGTCGCCGGCGGGGCGCGCGCGCAGGTGCGGGTCTGCGCGCACGAACGGTGCGGGCTGCGGTTCGTCGACCGCTCACCCGCCCACAACCGGCAGTGGTGCTCGATGCGCCGCTGCGGCAACCGCGCGAAGGCGAGCCGCCACCACGCGCGCCGGTAGGACGCTCAGCCGGCGCCGGGCCCGTTCCGCAGGAACTGCGGCCCGAGCACGTCCGGCTCGGGTGTCGACAGGGCGGCGCGGAGGAAGCGGCGCAGCACCGGGGAGTCCTCGTCCGGGCGCCACAGCGCCGCCGTCTCGACGACGGCGGTGTGCTGGCGCAGCTGCCGCGCGACCAGCCCCTGCCAGGTGAGCGCCACGTACTGGGCGGGCAGCAGCGTGACCCCGGCGCCGGCCTCGACGAGCGCGAGCGCCTGCATCACCGAGCCGGCCTCGCGCCGGGCGCCGGCTGTGCTGCCCGCCGCCTCCCACGCGGCACGGGCGTGCGCGGCGAACCCCTCGCCGGCGGCCTCGGACAGGACGACACGGGCGTCCGGCAGCGCGGCGAGGTCGACGCGGTCGGCCGCCGCCGCGGGGTGCCCGTCCGGCAGGACGGCGACCAGCGGCTCGCGGGCCACGACGGCGACCTCCAGCCCGCGTGCCCGTCCCTGCACGTGCCGGACGCGACCGGGCGCGACGGGCGGCAGATGCAGGAGCCCGGCGTGCGCGTCGCGCCGGTGGACCCGTTCGACCACGTCGACGTCGGCGGCCTCGGCGATGACGAGGTCCAGGTCCGGGCCGAGCGTCGTGCTGTCGGTGAGGTGCGGCAGCAGCCGCGGCGACACGGTGTGCCCGACGGCGACGTGCAGCGTGCCGCGGGTGCCCGTCCCGACGGCGCGGACCAGGTCGGTGGTGGCGGCGAGCTCGGCGAGCAGGCGGCGGCTGCGCTCGGCGAGCAGCCGCCCGGCCGCCGTCAGGTCCACGCCGCGCCCGTGCCGGACCAGCAGCGCGACGCCCAGCTCGCGTTCGAGGGCCTGCAACCGGACGGTCAACGGCGGTTGGGTCATGTGCAGCGCGGTGGCGGCACGGCTGATCGAGCCCTCGTCCGCGACGGCGAGGAAGCACTCGAGCGCGCGCAGATCCATTCGCGCAGACTATATCCGGCTTCCCAGAACGGTATTGGACGTATACGTGTGCTGGTTCACATACTCGTCGGCGTGAGCGAAACCCTGACCACGGACGTGCTGGTCATCGGCAGCGGACCGGCCGGCGCGTCGGCAGCGTTGTTCCTGGCCACCTACGGCGTCGACCACATCGTGATCACGAAGTACCGGTGGACGGCCAACACGCCGCGTGCGCACATCACCAACCAGCGCACCGTCGAGATCCTGCGCGACATGGGCATCGAGGACGACGTCCGGGCCCAGGGCACGCCGTCGCACCTGATGGGCGACACCGTCTTCTGCACGAGCCTGGCCGGCGACGAGATCGGCCGCGTGCGCACGTGGGGCACCCATCCGGCGCGGCGCGCGGACTACACGCTCGCCAGCCCGTCCGACAACTGCGACCTGCCGCAGACGCTCCTGGAGCCGATCCTCATCGGGCACGCGGCCGAGCGCGGCAGCCGCATCCGCTTCGACACCGAGTACCTGAGCCTCGAGCAGGACGACGACGGCGTGACGGTGACGGTGCGGGACCGGCTCTCCGGCCACACCTACCCGATCCGCGCCAAGTACGTGATCGGCGCCGACGGCGGCCGCAGCCAGGTCGCCCGCGACATCGGGCTCCCCTTCGAGGGGCAGATGGACATCGCCGGCAGCATGAACATCGTCTTCCACGCCGACCTCACGAGGTTCGTTCAGCACCGGCCGAGCGTCCTGTACTGGGTGCTGCAGCCCGGCTCGAACATCGGCGGGATCGGGATGGGCCTGGTCCGCATGGTCCGCCCGTGGGACGAGTGGCTGGTCGTCTGGGGCTACGACATCTCCCAGGCGCCACCCGAGGTCGACGACGCGATGGCCACGAAGATCGTGCACGACCTGGTCGGCGACGACACGATCCCGGTGACCATCCGCTCCACCTCGCTGTGGGGCAACAACAAGATGTACGCCACCCGCTACCGCTCCGGCCGCGTGTTCTGCGCGGGCGACGCCGTGCACCGGCACCCGCCGTCGAACGGGCTGGGCTCGAACACGTCGATCCAGGACTCGTACAACCTGGCCTGGAAGCTCGCCGCGGTGCTGTCCGGCACGGCCGGCGAGGAGCTGCTGGACAGCTACGACGCCGAGCGCGCCCCCGTCGGCAAGCAGATCGTGCTGCGGGCCAACAAGTCGATCGAGGAGTTCGGGCCGATCTTCGACGCGCTCGGGTTCAGCGACGCGGCCGACCCGGCGGCGCAGATCGCGAGCATGCGGGCCCGCGCCGAGGACACGGCGGAGGCCGCCGAGCAGCGGATCGCGCTGCGCAAGGCGCTGGAGCTGAAGGACTACGAGTTCAACGCGCACGGTGTGGAGCTGGGCCAGCGCTACGTCTCCGGCGCGGTGGTCCCCGACGGCACCGCGGAGCCGGAGTACGACCGCGATCCCGAGCTGTACTACCACCCGACGACCTGGCCGGGGGCGCGGCTGCCGCACTGCTGGCTCGGCGAGGGCGGCCACAAGGTCAGCACCCACGACGTCACGGGCAAGGGCCGGTTCACCGTGCTCACCGGCATCTCGGGGCAGGCGTGGGCCGACGCCGCCGCAGGCGCCGGCCGGACGCTGGGCATCGAGGTCGAGGTCCACGTGATCGGCCCGGGCCGCCGCTACACCGACGTCTACGACGACTGGGCGCGCCTGCGCGAGGTCGACGAGTCCGGCTGCGTGCTCGTCCGGCCCGACGCGCACGTGGGCTGGCGGGCGCACGCGCTGCCCAGCGACCCGGAGAAGGAGCTCACCGAGGCGCTGGCCCGGCTGCTCGGACGAGAGGAGCAGGACCGATGACGACCAGCTTCGTCCACACCGCCCACCCGGCCCGGATCGTGTTCGGCGCCGGCACCCTCGACACCGTCGCCGCCGAGGTCGAGCGCCTCGGCCGCAGCCGCGTGCTGGTGCTGGCCTCGCCCGAGCTCGCCGAGGCCGGCGACCGCGTGGAGAAGGTCCTCGGCCCGCTCGCGGTCGCCCGCTTCGACGGCGCCGCCATGCACACACCGGTGGCCGTGACCGAGACCGCGCTCGACGTCCTGCGCGATGCCGGCGCCGACTGCGTCGTCGCCGTGGGCGGCGGCTCCACCACCGGGCTGGCGAAGGCACTGGCCGTGCGGACCGGGGTCGACCAGGTCATCCTCCCGACCACGTACGCCGGCTCCGAGGTCACGCCCGTCCTCGGCGAGACCGCCGACGGCGTCAAGACCACCCGCTCGTCGCCCGACATCCTGCCCGAGACCGTCGTCTACGACGTCGAGCTCTCCGCCGGGCTGCCGCGGCCGATCGCGGTCACCAGCGCGGTCAACGCGCTCGCGCACGCCGTCGAGGCCCTCTACTCCCCCGACGCCGAACCCGTCGTCGACGCGCTGGCGCTGCAGGCCGTCGCCAAGCTGGCCGACGGGCTGCGCCGCCTCGCCGGGGGCGTCGACGACCTGGACACCCGGGCGGACCTGCTGCACGGCGCGTGGCTCGCCGGGACGTGCCTGGGCGCCGTCGGCATGGGCCTGCACCACAAGCTCTGCCACACCCTCGGCGGCAGCTTCGACCTGCCGCACGCCCCCACGCACACGGTGGTGCTGCCGCACGCGATGGCCTACAACGCCGCAGCCGCCCCGGACGCGATGCGCCGCATCGCCGAGGCACTCGGGGCCACCGATGCGCCCGGCGCGGTGTTCGACCTCATCCGCGACGCAGGTGGGCCGACCTCCCTGCGCGAGCTCGGGCTCGGCGAGGCCGACATCGGCCGGGCCGCCGAACTGGCCGTGGCCAAGCCCTACCCGAACCCGGCCCCGCTGACCCGCGACGGCATCGCCGCGCTCCTGGACCGGGCATGGCGCGGGGAGCGTCCGGCCGGGATCGCGGGGCCGGCGCGCATCACCGAGCAGGTCGTCGCGACCTTCGCCGGCACCGCCGACGCGCGCCTGCGCACCCTGCTCACCGATCTCGTCCGGCGGCTGCACGCCTTCGCCGTCGACAACGACCTCACGCAGGACGAGTGGCAGCAGGGCATCGACTTCCTCACCCGCACCGGTCAGCTGTGCAGCCCGACGCGGCAGGAGTTCGTGCTGCTCTCCGACACCCTCGGGCTCTCCAGCGTCGTCGACCTGCTGACCAACTCGCGCACCCCGGACAGCACCCCGTCCGCGGTGCTCGGCCCGTTCTACGTGGAGGGTCCGCCCGAGCTGCCGGCCGGCAGCGACATCGCCCGCGGCGCCGCAGGCACCCCGCTGCACGTCGACGTGCTCGTGACCGACACCGTCGGCCGGCCCGTCACCGACGCGGTCGTCGACGTCTGGCAGTCCGACGACGACGGCTTCTACGACATCCAGCTCCCCGACCTGGACGGCCCGGTGCTGCGCGGCCGCCTCCGCTCGGATGCCGAGGGCCGGGTGCGGTTGTGGTCGATCCTGCCGTCGGAGTACCCGATCCCCGACGACGGGCCGGTCGGGGCGATGCTGGCCGCCACCGGCCGGCACCCCTTCCGCGCCCCGCACCTGCACTTCCTGATCCGCTCGCCCGGCCACCGGCAGCTGATCACGCAGCTGTTCGTGGAAGGCGGGCGCTACCTCGACTCGGACGCCGTGTTCGGCGTGAAGGACGACCTCGTCGTCCCCTTCGCCCCGCGCACCGGGCCTGCCCCCGACGGCCGCGCCGTCGACGGGGAGTGGCGCGAGCTGACCTTCACCTTCCGGCTCGCCCCTGACCGTTGAGCACTACTTGCCCAATCACGTGATTGTCATGTCTTGTGACAATCAAGGATCAGTGCTTTCATGAGGGCATGACACGACCCATCCCGACCATCCCGTCCGGGCTCGACACCCCGGTCACCCTCATCAACGCCTTCACCGTGGACATGGCGAAGGAGGAGCGCTTCCTCGCCCGCTGGCGCGACAACGCCCGGGTCCTCGCCACCGCCCCGGGCTTCATCGGGGCGCGCATGATGCGCGCCGTCAGCGACAAGGCCGAGCTGACCTTCATCAACGTCGCGGAGTGGGAGTCGGGCGTCGCGCTCGACGAGGCGCACCGCAACCCCGAGTGGATCGCCGCGGCCCGGCGGTTCCTCGACGACCCCGAGTTCGCCGACGCGAAGGTCCGGCCCATGCAGTACCAGGCCGTGATCACCGTCAAGCCCGGCGACACCCTGCGCTGAGGAGCGGACCATGAACGCACCCGCACCGACCGCCGTCGCCGCGGAACCGCTGCTGCACGGCCGGGTCGCGCTGGTCACCGGGGCCAGCCGTGGCATCGGGGCCGCGATCGCGCGCGCCCTGGCCCGTCACGGCGCCGCCGTCGCGGTGAACTACCACTCCAACCGGACCGCCGCCGACGCGGTCGTCGCCGACATCACGGCGGCCGGGTCCCGCGGTCTCGCCCTTGCCGCGGACGCGGCCGACGACGCGCAGGTCGCGTCACTGGTCGCCGCCGCGGCGGCCGAGCTCGGGGACATCGACCTGCTCGTCGCGAACGCGTTCGGGGACACCACCAGCATGGTCAGCCCCGACGCGCCGCTGCTCGACCAGGCCGACGCGCTCCGCGCCCGCGTCGACATCCAGCTGGCGGCCACCCTGGCGGCCGTCCGGCACGTCGTGCCCGGCATGCGCCGCCGCGGCGGCGGCACGATCGTGCTGATCGGGGCGGCGCTCAGCCGGTCGACCCACGTCCAGGGCCGGTTCGCCGAGTTCGGGGTGACCAAGGCCGCGCAGGACGCGCTGGCCCGCCACCTCGCCGCCGAGCTCGGCGAGGACGGGATCCGCGTCAACGTCGTGGCTCCGGGGATGGTGCCGACCGACGCCAACGCCGGACCGCACCAGGACGCGGCGATCACCATGCTCAACCGCATGACGCCGCTGGGCAGGGTCTCGACCGTCGACGACGTCGCCGGCACCGTCGTCGCCCTTTCGTCCGACCTGACCAGGCAGGTCACCGGCGCCGTCGTCACCGTCGACGGCGGGATGACGATGGCCTGACTACCGCAGGTTCGGGCCCATGCTGATCCGCGAGATCACCGTGTCCGGGGGCATGGCCAGCACGAACGCCACGGTGCTGGCCACCCGGCGCGGCGACATCATCCAGGACTGCCCGTGGCTCACCTCGGCGGCCATGCCGGCGTTCGCGTACAGGTTGGTGTCCATGCCACCGGGGAAGATCGTCGTCACCCGGATCCCCGTGCCCTTGCAGGCGCCGGTGACCGACTTCGCGTACGCCGTCAACGCGCCCTTCGTGGCGGCGTAGGTGCGCTCGCTCGCGCCCATCGCGGTCGCGAGCGGGTCACCCGCCGAGGAGTTGACGAACACGATCTGCCCGGAGTCCGGGTCGAGCAGCTGTTGGCTGAGCGTCGCGTTCGTGACGTTCATGGTGCCCTGCACGTTCACCGCGAACGCGAGCACCGCCCGGTCCGGGTCCGCGGCCTCGATCGCGTCGTTCGTGTAGACGCCGGCGTTGTTCACCAGGGCGGCGACACCGGCGCGGAAGCGCTCGCGGATCGCGCGCACCGTCGCCCCGACGGCTGCCGCGTCCCGGATGTCGCACGCGAACGTCGCGCACGCGGCCGCTCCGAGCTCGGCCTCCACGCTCGCGAGGCCGGCCGCGTCGACGTCGATGACGACGACGAACGCGCCCTCGGCCCCAGCAGCTCGGACGATCTCGCGGCCCAGGCCCTGCGCGCCACCGGTCACCACGATCGTCCTGCCCTGCAGCTGCTGCACGCGCGCACAGTAGCCGAGCGTCCTGCGCGGTCAGCCGCCGTCCGCCGCGGTCGCGGCGAGGGTGCGCCGCAGCACGGCCGGACCGGTGCCGGCCAGGGCGACCGTCGAGCGCTGCACGACGTCGGGCGAGGTCCGTGACCGCGTGCTCGGCGAGAACCTCGCCGAACTCCTCCGCCTGTGACGCGCGCGTCGCCTCCAGCGCGAGTTCCGGGCGGCGCCTCAGCTCCCCGGCCGGTAGGGCGGGGCGACGCCCCAGCCCCACCGCGGCACCGGCGCGTGCTCGACGACGTCGGCGCCCGGCTGGGAGTTGTGCAGCGCGAGCCGGGTGCCCCACTCCAGGTACCCGACGAGGGCGGCGCGGAACTCGGGGTCGTCGGGGAGCCCAGCGTCGTCGGCGGCCCGGCTCATCAGGCTCACGAACCGGAACCGCTGCTCGGCCGTGATGCCCAGGCCGCGGTGGTGCGCGAGCATCCGCTCGTAGCCGCCGAGCTGCTCGGTGTAGCCGGCCGGGCCGCCGAACACCTCGACCCACCAGAGCGTGACGTGGGCGCGGTGCTCCTCGGACACCCCGCCGGGGAAGAGCACCGACAGCAGGTCGTCGCGCTCGACGCGGTCGTAGAACGCGTCGATCATCCGGCGGAGGGCCGCAGGGCCGCCGGCCCAGTCGCACAGCGTGGGGACGTCAGACACATTTTACAGTGTAATCAGTACCACGCCGACGTTGGCGCCGACGATCAGCAGGATGGCGAGCACGTCCGGCAGCAGTAGCGACTGGTGCAGCACGAGCGCACCGATCGCGGCGGCGAACACCGGGTGGACGCTCATCACGACGCCGAACAGGTGCGCCGGCACCCGGCGCAGGGCGAGCAGGTCACCGAGGAACGGCACCACCGACGACAGCACGCCGGCCACGGCCGCGCAGGCCAGCGCGAGCGGCGTCGGCGGGTGCGCGACCAGCACGGCGATCCCGATCGGCACGTACACCAGCGCCGAGACCGTGCCGGCCGCGGCGGAGCCGACGACGCCGGGCAGCCGCCGTCCGAGGGTGCGGTTGAGCAGGATGTACCCGGCCCAGCACAGGGCGGCGAGCAGGCCGAACGCCACCCCGACGTGGTCGGTCGTCGGCTGCGGACGGGTCAACACCAGGACACCGACCGCAGCCAGCACGGCGCACGCCACCGTCGCCCGGCGGCGGGCACCGCGCGGCGTTGCCGTGAGGGCGCCGGCGAGCGCCACGCCGAGCGGGCCGAGGAACTCCAGGGTGACCGCGAGCCCGAGCCCGATCCGGTCGATCGCGGTGTACAGCGACACGTTCATGGCGGCGAACACCCCGGCGAGGCCGAGCACCGGCCGCCACTCCCGGCGGGTGAACGAGCGCAGCGGCGGCCGCCCCACGGCGAGCAGGACGATCCCCGCGATCCACTGCCGCACCGCCACCACGCCCACCGGGCCGAGCACCGGGAAGGCGAGTGCCCCGATCGCCGCGCCCGTCTGGTTCGACAGGGCGCTACCGAGCATGAGCGCAAGGCCGGCCGAGCTGTCGATCCGCGGGGGTGTGCGCACGTCCACGCGGCCAGTCTGCGTCGCACAGAGGCATTCACAAAAATGCATCTTGCGCTTCATCTATACACTGAGCGTATGGATCTTCGGCACCTCCGCTGCCTCGTCGCGATCGTCGACGCGGGCGGGTTCACCGGCGCGGCCGCAGAGCTGGACACCACCCAGCCGTCCGTCTCCCGCACGCTCGCCGCCCTGGAGGACGAGCTGGGGGTGCGCCTGCTGCGCCGGACCAGCCGCGAGATCGTCCTCACCGAGGCCGGCGAGCGGGTGCTGGCACGGGCGCGGCGCGTCCTCGCCGAGGTCGACGACCTCGTCCGCGACGCCACGGCCGGCGGCGGGCGGCTCCGGCTGGGGCACGCCTGGGCCGCGCTCGGCGCGCACACCGTCGAGCTGCAGCGGCGCTGGGCCGCCGAGCATCCCGCCACCGAGCTCTCCCTCGTGCGCACCAACTCCCCCACCGGCGGCCTCGCCGAGGGCAGCTGCGACATCGCCATCGTCCGCACCGCCCCCGAGCACCAGGTGGTCGACCGCCGGTTCGCCGAGCTCGTCGTCGGCGAGGAGGCACGGGCGTGCGCGCTGGCCGCCGACCACCCGCTCGCCCGGCGCCGCGTGCTGCGCCTGGCCGACCTCGCCGACCACGTCGTCGCGATCGACCGGCGCACGGGCACGACCTCCCCGCAGTTGTGGCCACCCGACCGCGCACCCGTGTTCGAGGACGTCCACGACGTCGACGACTGGCTCGCCGTCATCGCCGTCGGTCGCTGCGTGGGCGTCACGGCGGAGAGCACGACCGCCCAGTACCGACGTCCCGGCATCGTGTTCCGGCGCCTGCGCGACGCGCCGCCCGTCCCGGTGCGGGCGCTGTGGTGGCGGGCCGACCCGCATCCCGCGGTGCCCGCGATGGTCGGGCTCCTCGCCCAGGTCTACCGCGGCTGAAGAGCCGGCTCGCGCAGGCGCCGCAGGAGCAGCGCGCCGATGGCCGGCAGCGCGATCAGCGGGGCGAGCGCCACCTGCAGCGAGGTGGCGTCGGCGAGCGCGCCGATCGCCGGTCCGGCGACTCCGCCGACGCTCACCGCGAGCCCCAGCGTGACCCCGGCCGCCGTGCCGACGTGCTGCGGCAGGTAGTCCTGCCCGAGGCTGATGTGCAGCGAGAACGGCACGTAGAGCCCCGCGGAGGCGAGCGCGACGAACCCGAACAGCAGCGGACCCGGCACCAGGACCACCCCGGCCACCGCCAGCCCGGTCAGCGCGTACGACCAGCGCAGCACCGGGAGCCGCCCGAACCGGGTGGCGAGGTGGCCGCCCGCGACCGTGCCGACCGCGCCGCCCAGGAAGAGCACGAACAGCGCCGCCGGACCGGTGACGCGGGCGTCCCCGTCGACCTGGCGGGCGGCGTGCAGGGCGAGGAACGCGCTGAGCCCGACGAACACGATCGACCGGCAGACGATCGCCGCCGACAGCACGAGGAACGAGCGGCGGTCGTCGATGCCGGGCGCCGGCCCCGTCGCGCTGTTGGCGGCCCGGTTCGCCGACCTGGCCGCGCCCGCGCACAGCACGGCACCCAGCACGGCCGGCGCGACCAGCAGCGGCGAGGCCGCCAACCCTCCGGTGCCGACCACCACGCCCACCAGCACCGGCGCCGCCGCGAACCCGAGGTTGCCGCCGAGGGAGAACCAGCTCATCGCCCGGTGGCTCCCCGCCGCGGCGACCCTGGCCACCCGCGCAGCCTCCGGGTGGTAGGCCGCGACACCGACCCCGGACATCGCCACCGCGGCCAACGTCGTCGCGTAGCCGCCGGCCGTCCCGGAAACGGCCACCCCGGCACCCGCCATGAGCGTGCTCACCGGGAGGAGCCACGGCAGCGCCCACCGGTCGGTGAGCACCCCGAACAGCGGCTGCACCACCGACGACAGCAGCGACGCGGCGAGCACGATCCCCGCCGCCGCGGCATACCCGTACCCCCGCTCGGCGACGAAGAACGGCACCAACGCCGCCACCGCGCCCTGATGGACGTCGACGCAGGCGTGGCTGACGGACAACAACGTGATCGCACGGGAACGAACAGGCACGCCTCGATCCTCTGGTCTGCGTCGGCGGCGCGCTTCCAGAACAGAGCCATGTGATGTCAGAAAGCCGCCAAAGCGCCGATAGGCTGCGCTTCGTGCCGGAGATCCGCCACGTGCCCGCCGCGCCCACGCAGGTCCGGCCGATGGCGTCCGGCGAGCAGATCGACGCCCATCGTCACGACGACCACCAGATCGTCTACGCCGGTTCCGGGGTGCTGGCGGTCACGACGGACGCGGGCACGTGGATCGCGCCGGCGACGCGGGCGATCTGGGTGCCGGCCGGCTGCGTCCACGCCCATCGCGCCCACGGCGCGGCGGAGCTGCACCTGCTGGGCCTGCCCGTCTCGGCGAACCCGTTGCGCCTCGACTCCCCCACGGTCGTGAGCGTGAGCCCGCTCCTGCGCGAGCTGATCCGCGCGTGCACCCGGGACCCGCACGACGGCCCGGAGCGGCGCCGGCTGCAGGCGGTGCTGCTCGACCAGTTGCGCGCCAGCCCGCAGCAACCGGTCCAGCTCCCCACCCCGACCGAACCGCGGGTGCGCGCGGTGTGCGACCTCCTCAACGCTGACCCCGCCGACAGCCGCACGCTGGCCGAGCTCGGCCGTCAGGTCGGGGCGAGCGAGCGGACGCTCAGCCGGCTGTTCCGCGCCGAGCTCGGCATGACCTTTCCGCAGTGGCGCACCCAGTTGCGGCTCTACCGCGCGTTGCAGCTCCTGGCCGACGACGTGCCGGTCACCGCGGTGGCGCACCGCTGCGGCTGGTCGTCGACCGGCGCCTTCATCGACGCGTTCCGCCGCACGTTCGGCGAGACCCCCGGCGCGTACCGCCGCACCCCGACGACGTCACCAGCGTGACGCGAGCTTGCGCCGGACCCTCGTCGGGAACAGGGCACGTGGGCCGGTGCGCCGCTCGTCGCCGATCACCTGGAACAGGGCCCGCCGGTCGGACATCGCACCCTTCCCGCTCGGTTCGCGGCCGAACCAGGCGATGAGCGCGGTCTCCACCTGCGTCCGCTCGCTCCACTCGGCGAAGGCGCGGGCCTCGGCGGGGTCCTCGCCGTCGAACTCGTCGAACAGCAGCAGGCTCCCACCGCGCAGCAGCGGCGTGACCCAGTTCAGGGCCGTCTCGGTGGCCGAGTGCAGGTCGGCGTCGAAGTGCGCGAGGCTGACCTGGCCGACCTCGGCCGCGAGCGCCGGGGTGAGCGAGTCCTGGAAGAAGCCCTTGACGATCCGCACCCCGCGCAGCCGCGGCACCGCGGTGGCGAACGTGCCGGCGGCCAGGTGCTCGTAGTTCTCGGGCAGGCCCTCGAACGAGTCGCAGGCGTAGATCCGCTTCCGCGGCTGCGTCGGGCTCCACACCCGCGTGCGGGCCAGCTCGTCACGGATGACGCGGGTGGACGCGCCCTGCCACACCCCGAACTCGACGACGTGGCCGGGGACCGGCCGCGCCAGGTGGACGGCGAACTCGAGGACGCTCGCCCGGCTCGGGTAGGTGACGCGCCCCCGCAACCGCGGCCATTCCCCCGGCGTCGCCGTCAACCACGGGTAGTCCATCGAAGTCCTCGCATTCGCTGTCGTCGACGGGCGGGCGCCCGCGCCGCAGCATCGGCGACCCGGGTTTCACCGCGCTTGCACGACCGTTCGCGGCTCGTGGCGGAGCAGCCGGACCAGTGCCGGGATCGGGTACACCAGCAGGAACAGGTTCGGCACCCACCACTCCGGCTGGAACTCGCCGCGCACCGCCCAGTACGAGATGGCGAGCAGGCCGCTGGCGTGGGTGAGCGCCAGCGAGATCGTCATCAGCGGCCGGCCGAGGAGCGGCCGCCGGCCCAGGATGGCGACAGCGGCGATGCCCGTGACGCTGATCAGCAGGTCGAGGGGCAGGAACGACCAGTTCCAGGCGACGACCCGCGCATCGTGGTAGTCGCTGTAGGCGAACTCGGGCGGGATCAGCTCGAGCGCAGTCGCCGCCCAGTAGGCGACGAACCCCACGTCGGTGACCAGCATCAGCGTCGTGATCGCGGTCAAACGCCTCGTTCGCACAACATCTGTTATATACCGAGTGTTGTGTAACCTGTCGACGATGCCTCGACTCGTCGACCACGATCAACGCCGCCGCGAACTGGCCGCGGCGGCCGCCGCCGTCATCGCCCGGGCCGGGCTGTCCGGCGCGACCATGCGCGAGGTGGCCGAGGAAGCCGGGTGCACCACCGGCATGGTCACCCACTACTTCGACGACAAGCAGCAGGTGCTGCTCGCCGCACTCGACGCGGTCACCCGGGCCGTCGCGGCACGGATCCGCGCCCACGTCCGCACGGCGCGCGGGCCGCTGCTGCCGGCCGTGCTGGCCGAGTCGCTGCCCCTGGACGAGGTCCGGCGCATCGAGTGGGGCGTCTGGATCGCGTTCTGGGGCGCGGCCGCCGTCGACGAGGCGCTGCGCGTCGCCCACGTCGAGCGGTACCGGCGGTGGCGGAACACCCTCGCCGACCTGCTCGAACGCGACGGCCGCGACCCCGCCGCCGCCGAGTCGCTCATGCTGGCCGTCGACGGGATCGGCCTGCACGCGACGTTCGATCCCGCCGCGTGGCCCGCGGAGCGGCAACTGGCGGAGCTGGAGCGCAGGATCGGCCCGTAGGTTCGTCCCATGCTGCGACGGGTGCTGGGGCTCACGCGTTCCCTGCTCATGTACCACGGGATCCCCGGCCGGCACCGGCGGATGGTGGCGTTCTACCGGGAGTTCCTCGTGCCCGGCGACCTCGGTTTCGACGTCGGCGCACACGTCGGCAGCCGGGTGCGCGCGTGGCGGAAGCTGGGTGCGCGGGTGGTGGCGATCGAGCCGCAGCCCGACCTCGTCCGTATCTTGCGCCTCCTCTTCGGCCGCGACCCCGGCGTCGTCCTCGTCACCGACGCGGTGGGTGCCCGGGCCGGACGAGCCCGGCTGGGCGTGTCGACGGCGACGCCCACCGTCTCGTCGATGTCGCCGGAGTGGATCAGCTCGGTGTCGACCGACCGCCGCTTCGCCAAGGTGCGGTGGGACCGGTCCGTCGACGTCGCGGTCACCACCCTCGACGCCCTCGTCGCCGAGCACGGCGAACCGGCGTTCTGCAAGATCGACGTCGAGGGCTTCGAGCTCGACGTGCTCGCCGGGCTCAGCCGGCCGCTCCGCGCCTTGTCGTTCGAGTACCTGTCGATGGCCCACGACGAGGCACTCGCCGTGCTCGCCGCGGTCGACCGGCTCGGGCGCTACCGCTACAACTACTCGCCGGTCGAGACCCTGCGCTGGCAGAGCCCGCACTGGCTCGACGCGGACTCGCTCCGCGCGCTCCTCGAGCGGGTCCGGGCCGCCGGCCGCTCCGGCGACGTGTACGCCCGCCTGGCACCGGACGGGTGATCGTCGGGCTCTACGATCCGCGGATGTCCGTCGCCGATGATCTCGACCTGTTCGGCCAGCTCGACCCCTCGACGCTCGCCCCCCGCCAGCAGCGCATCCTCCTCGCCATCCGCGACTGGGTGCAGCGCCACGGATACCCGCCGAGCACCCGCGAGATCGGCGAAGCCGTCGGACTCCGCTCCCCGTCGTCGGTGTCGAAGCACCTCGCGAGCCTCGAGGAACAAGGCTTCCTGCGCCGCGGCACCACCATGGCCCGCCCCATCGACGTCCGCGCGTTCCTGCGCGCTTCCGGCTCCGTCGAGCAGGACTCCGCCGTCGCCGTGCCCGTCGTCGGCGACATCGCCGCCGGCACCCCCATCCTCGCCGAGGAACACGTCGACGAGGTGCTGCGACTCCCGCCCGAACTCGCCGGCCGCGGCACCGTCTTCGCCCTCCGCGTCCGCGGCGACTCCATGGTCGACGCCGCGATCTGCGACGGCGACACCGTCGTCGTGCGGCAGCAGAACGAGGCGCACTCCGGGCAGATCGTCGCGGCGATGATCGACGGGGAGGCCACGGTCAAGGTCTTCCGGCGGCGGGGTGGGCATGTGTTGCTGGAGCCGCGTAATCCTGCGTATCCGGTGATCGACGGGGATTCGGCCGTGGTGCTCGGGATTGTGGTTTCGGTTCTTCGTTCGGTTTAGGTTTTCGGTCTAGTTTCCGGGGCTCCGCCCCGGGCCCCGGCGCCTCCCTCCGGTGGAGCTGTTCCGTGCCGGCTCCACCGGCACTCGGTCGCCCTCCGGGATGCCACACCGGCGGCCGGGTCGCAAACGAAACGCGTGTTTGCCACCCGACCACCGGCGCGGCCTTGCTGTGCACGCCCGACCGACGGTGGAGCCTCTTTCGCTGGAATGCGGTGACTTCGCAGAGGTGAGGTGGTCCTCGCAGAAGGTCGAACCTGTGCGACGACGCCTCAACTTCTGCGAGGTCTCGGAGCCGGCCCGCGCGGGCGTCAAATGGTATCTGACCTGCGATAATCGGTAGTCGTTCGAACCTGCGTTCGGGTATCATGGAGGCATGCCCGAGAACCCACTCGCACAGGCCGTGAGCCTGATCGAGCAGGCGTTCACGGCCATTTCCGACAGCCCCGATCCCCTCGCCGCGCTCCTCGTTCTTGAGGGTGTGTCGCGGCAAGTCGATCGGGCGAAGGTCGCTGCGATCGCTGCTGTCGAGCGCGACGGCACCCTTTCCGAGAAGGGGTATCGCACCACTCTCGCCGGGTTGAAGGATCTGCTCGGGTGGGATCACGACACCGCCCGCCGGCATGTCACCGTCGCCGAACACGTCGGGCCGCGCACCACGCTGGATGGCGAGCCGTTAGAGCCGGTGCTCCCGGCCACCGCGGCCGCGTTCACCGACGGCGCGGCCACCATGCGGCACGTGGACACCATCGCCGCCCTGATGAACTCCCGGCCCGCCTCCCGGATCAGCCTGGCCGATCGGATCTCGATCGAGGCCAGCCTCGGTGAGGCGGCCCGCACCTTCACCCCGCGCGAAGTCCGTGTCATGGGCCTGGAGCTGCTCGCCGCGGCTGACCTGGACGGGCCGGAGCCGGATGAGCGGCCCGGTCGTAACGAACTGCAGATGGGCGCCAACGCTGATGGCAGCGGGTGGCTGCGGGGCCAGTTCGAGGATCCGTTGGCGTTCGCGGCGATCCGTACCGCGATCGAGGCCCGCACCCGACCGACCCCGGAGAATCGGGGTACCACCGCGGCCGAACGGAACGCGGCGGCGTTGGCGGAGATCTGCGGGTTCGCCCTCGACCACGGCGCCTCCGGCGAGGTCGGTGGGGAACGCCCCCGCGTCACCGTCACGATCCGCCTGCAGGACCTGGAAGACCGGGCCCGCACCGCCATGCTGGACACCGGGGGACAGGTGACTCCCGGGCAGTTGCGGCGTCTGTTGTGCGATGCCCACCTGGTCCCGGTCGTGCTCAACACCGACAGCCAACCTCTCGATGTCGGCCGTACCCGCCGCCTGGTTCCGCCCTGGTTGCGCCGCGCGGTTGCCCTGCGCGACCACGGTTGCGCCCACCCCGGGTGTGATCGGCCACCATCCTGGTGCGAGGTCCATCATGTGATCGAGTGGCAACACGGCGGCGCGACCGCCTTGGACAACCTGGTCATGTTGTGTTGCCAGCATCATGATCAAATCCATTCGACCGAGTGGACCATCGACATGACCTCCGGGAAACCGGAGTTCATCCCGCCACCCTGGATGACCGATCTGTGGGCACAACCGTGACCGGGGCAGCACTGTGCCCGCAGGCAGGTGTGAGGCTCCACCGTCGATCGGGCGTGCGCAGCAACGCCGCAGCATCCCGACAGGGCGACCGAGCGACGGCGGAGCCGACCCGCTCGTTCCCGCTCCACCAGAGGAGGGCCGGGGTTCGGGGCGGAGCCCCGAGAACGTCAGCGGTGTGGCGTGGGTGCGGCCGCTACCTGTCCTGCCGCGGTCGTGTCGCTGAAGCCCAGGAGCAGGGGGTGTTTGCCGCTCGTGTCGATGCGGCTGATCGCGGCGTCGCCGAGGAACATGCGCCACGCCACGCAGTCGTCGACGCCCAGGGCCCAGGTGACGGCGGCCTTGATCGGCGAGACGTGGCTGACCACGACGACGTCGCGGTGGGCGGCGTCGGGGGCCAGGTCGGCGCACGCCGACCGCACGCGGCGGCACAGGGAGGCGAGGGATTCGCCGCCCGGGGGCACGAAGTTCGGGTCGGTGCGGAACTCGTGCCAGTCGCTCTCACCCAGCGCGGTCGGTGGTTGGCCGTCCAGGTCGCCGTAGTCCAGCTCCACCCACCGCGGATCGACCTCGACGGCCGTGGCGTCGCCGGCGAGCACCGCCGCGGTCTCCCGTGCCCTGGTCAGCGGGCTGGAGACGACGCGAGCGGGGTGCGGCAGCAGCTCCGCGAGCGCGGCGGCCTGCCGGCGGCCCGTCTCCGTGAGGGGTGGGTCGGCGCGGCCCAGGAGCAGCCCCTCGGCGTTCGCGGCCACCTCCCCGTGCCGGACGAGGATCAGCATGGCGGCCTCCCGGGGGTCGCGAGCACGTCGAGGTGGTCCACGAGCACGTGCAGCCGGCCGGCGGCCAGCTCGTCCAGTCGCCGACCCAGGTACCCGCCGGCGCTGATCCTCAACTCTGGTACCTGCGCGCACGCCGCGCCGATCCAGCCGCGCAACCACTCCTCGACGAGCGCCGCGTCCGCCGGCCCGAGCCGCCACGGACTCGACCGCTGCTCCACGGTCGCGCCCAGCTCCGCGAACGCAGCCGCGACTGCGGCGCCGGCGTCGGGACCCGTCAGCCGGCGGCCGTCGACGGGACGGCGCTGGTGGGCGTCGAACGCCGCCGCGAACACGGCGTCGAGCTCGTCGGCCGGGTCGAACACCACCCGGCCGGCCACGCTCAGCGTGAACAGCGCCAGGCACCCCGCCTCGACGCACGCCGCGGCGACCCCCGCGACCTCCTCCGCCGTGAGCAGGTCGAGGAGCGCGGAGCACGTCACCAGCGAGGTGCCGGCGAGGTCCGCCGCGCCCAGCCCCGTCAGATCCCCGAGCACGGTCTCCACCGGCACCGACCCGGCCCTCGCCGCAGCCACCGCCAGCAGCTCCGGGTCACGGTCGTGCAGGTACCACCGCTGGTCGGCCGGCAGGTGTGGCGCGAGCCAGCGCAGCATCGAGCCGGTGCCGCAACCGAGGTCGCGCACCGTCACCGGTCCTCGACCCAGGCCCGCAGCGGCCGCCGTGGCGAGCTCGGTCGCCCGGGCCGCCGCGTCGGCGGGCTCCCGCAGCGCCAGCCAGTCCGGCGCGCACACCGGCGAGCCGGGCTCGCTCAGGCGGGCGTCCCAGGGCGCGCGCTCGCCATCACCTGTGCCAGGCACCGTGCCGTCACCTCCCACCCGTCCAACGTGGGACGTCGCAGCGCCGCGGCCTGTCGCAGCTCCGCCTGCAGACCGGGCTCGTCCAACCAGCGACGCAGCGCCGCCGCCAGTGCATCCACGTCGCCGGGCGGCACCAGTATCCCCGGAACGTCCTGGTCGCCCAGGATCTCCGGCATCCCACCGACGTCTGCGGCGAGCACCGGGATGCCGCGGGCCAGCGCCTCCGTGACGACCATCCCGTACGCCTCCACGCGCGACGGCTGCACCAGCAGGTCGGCCGCCGCGAACGTCGCCTCCAGCGCGTCGCCGACGAGCGGGCCGGTGATCTCGACCCGGCCGTCGAGGCCATGCGCGGAGATCGCGCCCCGCACCGCGGCGACGTACTCCGGGTCGCGCCCCACTGCACCCACGAGTCCGCAGGTCCACGACCGGTCGGCGACCGCCGCCAGCGCGTCCACCAGCAGGTCCTGCCCCTTCGTCGGGGTCAGCGAACCGAGGCACAGCAGCCCCGCCCCGCCGGAGCCGGGCGCGAGCGGCGCCGGATCGACCCCCGGCGTCGCCACGTGCACCCGCCCCGCGGGTAAGCCGTGCGCGGCGACGAGCCGCCGTGCCGTCCACGGGCTCGTCGCCACCACCGCGTCGACGGCGTGCAGCACTTCTCGCTCGAACGACGCGAGCGTCGCGTCCTCCTCACCCAACGGCAGGTGCACCAGCGCGACCAGCACCAATCGCCCCGCCTCCGGGACGATCACGTCGGGCACCCCGCACGCGACGAGCCCGTCGAGCAGCACGGCGGCACCGTCGGGCAGCGCGGCCAGCGCCCGTGCCAGCGATGCGCGGGCGGGCCGCTCGGGCCGCGGCCACGCGCCCGCCACCGCGACCTCCCGCACCGACACCCCTGCCGCAGCCAACTCGCGGCACACCCGCCGGTCGTAGGCGTTGCCGCCGCTCGGCAGCGTGGGATCGTCGATGTCCGCGGGGACGACGACGTGCAGGTCCCGGATCACAGCTCCCGCTCGTACGCCGCCCACGCCACGTGCGACTCGTGCAGCGTGACGGTGAGACCGGCGAGGCCGCGGGCACCGTCCCCCAGCGCGCCGGAGTGGACGGCGGCGACGAGCCGGTCCGCGATCTCCTTCGCCAGGAACTCCGTCGTCGTGTTGACGCCGGGGAAGACCTCGTCGAGGTTGCGGTAGTTCAGGTCCCCCAGCACGGCCTTCAGCTGCTCGGTGGCCAATCCGATGTCGACGACGATGCCGTCGGCGTCGAGGTCGGTGCGCCGGAACGTGGCGTCGACGACGAACGTGGCGCCGTGCAGGCGCTGCGCCGGCCCGAACACCTCTCCCTGGAAGCTGTGCGCGACCATCACGTGATCGCGGACGGTGATGCTGAACAACGTTCCCCCTTGCTACGGCTCTCCGTACCTCACACGGACGCAGAGCGCGTCCGGTTCACCGGCGGCCAGCCGCGGCAGCACATCGGGGAGCTCCGTGAACGCGCACTCGCCGGTGACCAGCGCATCGAACACCGGATCGGCGAGCAACCGCAGCGCGAGCGCCATCCGGTCGGCGTAGTCGCGACGGGCGCGGCGGGCCCCCGCCACCTGGCCGACCTGGCTCGCGCGGATCGTGAGCCGGCGCGAGTGGAACGCCTCACCGAGCGGGATCCGCACCGGGCGGTCGCCGTACCAGCTCAGTTCGATCACCTCGCCCTCGTTCCCGAGCAGCTCCAGCGAACGGGCCAGCCCGGCCTCGGTGGCGCTGGCGTGCACGACGAGGTCGCAGTCCCCCAGCGCCGCGTCGGGGTGCGCGAAACCCACGCCGAGCGCCGCGGCGATCTCCGCCCGTCCCGGCTCGACGTCGACGAGCTGCACGCGCACCCCCGGGAAGCGCGCCAGCAGCGCGGCCACGCTGCACCCGACCATCCCCGCGCCGACGACGGCGATCCGGTCACCGAGGAGCGGTCCGGCGTCCCACAACGCGTTCACCGCGGTCTCGACGGTGCCGGCCAGCACGGCGCGGGCGGGCGGGACGTCGTCGGGCACGACCGTCACCGCGGTGGCCGGCACCACGTAGCGGGTCTGGTGCGGGTACAGGCAGAACACGGTGCGGCCCCGCAGCTCGTCGGGGCCCTGCTCGACCACGCCCACGTTCAGGTAGCCGTAGAGCACCGGGGCGGGGAATTCCCCGTCCTGGAACGGGGCGCGCATGATGGTGGCTTGGCTCCGCGGCACCCCGCCGCGGAACACGAGGGTCTCGGTGCCGCGGCTCACGCCGGAGAACAGGGTGCGGACGACGACGTCGTCGGGGCCGGGTTCGGGCAGCGGTACGGGGCGGATCTCGCCCTCTCCCGGCTCCTTGAGCCAGAACGCGCGCGCCGTGTGATCGAGACGATCCACCTGAACCCCCTGAGTCCTGGATCCGTGGTGGGAGGTATGACGACGATGGCGAGCCTAGGGTCCTTCCTGCGAAGCGGGGGGCGCGGGCTGCCGGTACGCCCGCACCGTGTCGCCGGGCCGACCCCGGCCACCTGGCAGCTGGCCGTCGCGGCGGCTGGCGCGGTGGTGCTGCTCGTCGCGATCGGGTCGGGCCCGGTGGGCTGGGCCGCCGGCCTCGCCTACCTCGCCGCGCTGCTGGCGGTGCTCGCCTGGGCGGTGCGGCGCGCCGGCGCCACGACGCTCGGCCCCGCGGACCTGGTGACGCTGCTGCGCGCCGTCCTGATCGTCGGCGTCACCGCGCTGGTGGCCGACGGCCTGGCGACCGGCGCGACCCCCGTCGCCGTGCTGGTGACGCTGTCGTCGGTGGCGCTGGTGCTCGACGCCGTCGACGGCAAGGTCGCCCGGCGCACGGAGACGGTGACGCCGCTGGGCGCCCGCTTCGATATGGAGATCGACGCCGTGCTGCTGCTGGTGCTCAGCGTGCACGTGGCCGTGCTGCTCGGCCCGTGGGTGCTCGCGATCGGGCTGATCCGCTACGTGTTCGTCGCGGTCAGCCTCGCGCTGCCGTGGCTGGGTGCGACGCTGACCGCGCGGTACGCCGCGAAGGTGGTGGCCGCGCTGCAGGGGATCGTGCTGGTGGTCGCGGCCTCCGAGCTGTTGCCTACGCTGCTGGCCGTGATCATGGTCGCCGTCGCGCTGGCGCTGCTGGTGTGGTCGTTCGCCGTCGACATCCCGCGGCTGTGGCAGATGGCGCATCCGGGACCGACACCGTGACGGTGCTGCGGCGCGTCGGTGTCGTCGTGCTCGGCGTGATCGTGCTGGCTGCGCTCGTCCTGCCCGCCGACGGACCGCTGACCCCGCTGGCGTTCGTGCGCATCCCGGTCGAGGCGCTGGTCGGGATCGCGTTGCTGCTCGTCCTCCCAACCAGGGCGCGGACGCCGGTCGCCGCAGCCCTCGGTGCGCTGCTCGGGCTGCTGACGCTGCTGGGTGTGCTGCACGTCGGCTTCCGCTCGGTGCTCGGCCGCTCCTTCGACCCGGTCGTGGACGCTCCCCTGTTCGCCGACGGGATGCGGTTCCTCTCAGGCAACATCGGTCGGCCCGCGGCCGTCGCTGTGGCGGTGCTCGCGGGCCTGCTCGCGCTCGCCCTCCCCGTCGGGATGGCGGTGGCGGTGGTGCGCCTGGGGCGCATCGTCGTGCGGCGGCGCACCGGGGCGACCCGGCTCATCGCCGTGCTGACGCCGATCTGGATCGGCTGCGCGCTCATCGGTGCCCAGCTCGTGCCAGGGGTGCCGGTGGCGGCGGCGGGTGCCGCGGCGCTGGCGCGCGACACCGCCGTCGGGATCCCCGCCAGCGTCGCCGCGCAGGAGGACTTCGCCGCGCACCTGGGCGAGGACCCGTTCCGCGCCGTTCCGTCCGCCGACCTGCTGACGGCACTGCGCGGCAAGGACGTCGTGGTCGCGTTCGTGGAGAGCTACGGGCGCAGTGCGGTCGAGAACCCCGAGTTCGCCGCCCCGGTCGGCTCGGTGCTCGACGAGGGCACGGCGCGGCTGGGCGCCGCCGGGTTCGCGACGCGCAGCGCGTACCTCACCTCGCCGGTCGCGGGAGGCAGCAGCTGGCTCGCGCACGCCACGTTCCTGTCCGGGCTCCACGTGAGCGACCAGGGCCGCTACGACTCACTCGTGACCAGCGACCGCCGCACGCTGACCAGCACGTTCGCCGAAGCCGGCTGGCGCACCCTGGCGGTGCAACCAGGCACCACCAGCGCGTGGCCGGAGGCGCGGTACTACGGCTTCTCCGACGTGCTCGACTACGGGCGCCTGGACTACCGCGGGCCGGACCGCGGCTGGGCGAGCGTGCCCGACCAGTACACGCTCTCCGCGTTCCACCGCCTCACCGCCCGCGCCCCGGGCGCGCCACCCGTCATGGCCGAGATCGACCTCGTCTCCAGCCACGCCCCGTGGCGCATGATCCCGCCCGTCATCGGCTGGGACACGGTCGGCGACGGCACCGTCTACGGCCCGCTCGCCGGCACCGGCGATCCCGACGCGATCTGGGGTCAGGGCACCACCGCGGTGCGCGACGCCTACCGCCGGTCGATCGAGTACTCGCTGGGGAGCCTCGTGTCGTACGTGCAGACCTACGGCGACGACAACCTGGTGCTGCTGATCCTCGGCGACCACCAGCCGGCGCCGCTCCTCACCGGTGACGGCGCTTCCCGCGACGTGCCGATCTCGGTGGTGACGCGGGACCGCGGCGTTCTCGACCGCATCGCGCCGTGGGGATGGACCGACGGCCTGCGCCCCGGCGCGGCGGCGCCGGTGTGGCCTATGGAGGCGTTCCGCGACCGGTTCCTCACCGCGTTCCGGCGCTGACCGTCCAGCGCGGGGGCGCTAGGATGATCGACATGGTGGGTGCGGTGGTGTTCCGAGAGCCGTCCTGACGGCTGCGCCTCCGACCGCCCGAGCCGTCCTGCCGACGGCTCCTGCATGCGCCCGTGTTCCGCGCGCGGCCCCTGTGATCGGCCTCGGCCGGGACAGCTCCCCATCCTCCGGGGAACCCCACCGTGCCCGACGACGTCCACCCCCTCCTCCGTCGACAACTTCAACTGGCTGACCGCCGACGACCGGCCCGCGCCGCGCTCGGTCCGGGTCGCCCCCGCCGGGCTGAGCGCCGACCGCGCGCTCGCGTTCGCCACCGCCGGGACCGCGCTGCTGTGGCGCGACGACTACCCGCAGGCCTGCCAGCTCCTCGACGCCATGCGCCGGCGCCTGCCCCCACCGCGCGGCCCGTTGCCGGTGGCCGCGGAGTTCCACCGCCGCCGCCAGCACCGGGCCCGCGTGGCCCGGCTGCTCGGATCGGTGCTGGTGGAGCTGCACCCGGGGGCGCAGCTGCGGCTGCGGCGGGCGCCCGACGTCGCGGACGCCTGCCGGGAGGTCTACGGCCCGCTGTCCGAGCCGCACCTGGTGGCGCTGCGCGAACTGCTGGGGGTGCTCAACGCCCACCGGCAGCGGAAGGACGGGATCGCCGTCGACGTGCTCGGCGGCCTGCGCATCCACCCGCACCACGGCGTGTTCGCGCCCACGCGGCAGGACTACCTGCAGCTTCCCGCGACGGCGCCGCTGCCCGGGCCGCGGCGCACCGCGTTCGACATCGGCACCGGCACCGGCGTGCTCGCCGCGCTGCTGGGCGGGCGCGGGTTCGACCGCGTCGTCGCCACCGACGCCGACCCGCGCGCCGTGGCCTGTGCCCGCGAGAACCTGGCCCGGCTCGGGCTCGCCGGCCGCGTCGACGTCCAGGAGCGCGACCTGTTCCCGCCCGGGCGGGCCGACCTGGTCGTGGCCAACCCGCCGTGGCTGCCGGGCACCCCGGCGAGCCCCGCCGAGGCGGGTGTCTACGACCGGCGCAGCTCCATGACCGACCGGTTCGTCCGCGGCGTCGCCGACCACCTCACCCCGACCGGCGAGGCCTGGTTGATCTGCTCCGACCTCGCCGAGCACCTGCAGCTACGGCCGGCCGGGCACATCCCGGCGCTCGCCGCCGCTGCCGGTCTGACGATCCGCGGGCACGCGGACGTCCGCCCATCAACCCGGCCGAGCCGGGTCGACGGTCGGGACCCGGTCGCGGCCGCCCGCCGTCGCGAACGCATCCACCTGTGGCGGCTGGGGCTCTCTCACCAGCGGTCGTGCACGTGCTCCCGGATCAGCTCGTCGTAGACCGCGGCCACGGCGGCGTGGGTCTGCGCGTCCAGCGGGGCGAGCGCGGCCGCCGCGGCGTTGCCGGAGGCCTGGTCGGCGTTGCGCGCGCCCGGGATGACGACAGTGGTCTGCGGCTGTTCGAGGATCCAGCGCAGCGCGAACTGCGCGGTCGTCACGCCCTCAGGCACCAGCGGGACGAGCCGGGCCACCGCGGCCAGCCCCACGTCGTACGGCACGCCGGAGAACGTCTCGCCGACGTCGAACGCCTCGCCGTGGCGGTTGTAGGTGCGGTGGTCGTCGGCCGCGAAGGTCGTGGTGGCCGTGTAGCGGCCGGACAGCAGGCCGGAGGCCAGCGGGACCCGGGCGATGATCGCGACGCCGGCCTCGGCCGCGGCCGGCAGCACCCGCTCGAGCGGCTTCTGGCGGAACGCGTTGAGGATGATCTGCACGCTCGCGACGCCCGGCCGCGCGATCGCCGCCAGCGCCTCGTCGACGGTCTCGACGCTCACGCCGTACGCCGCGATCCGCTGCTCGGCCACCAGCTCGTCGAGCGCGTCGAACACCTCGTCGCGGTCGTACACCGGGGTGGGCGGGCAGTGCAGCTGGACCAGGTCGAGCGTGTCGACGCCCAGGTTGGCCCGGGAGCGGTCGTTCCACGCGCGGAAGTTCGCGCGCGAGTAGTTCTCCGGGACCTGCTCGACGCGCCGGCCCATCTTCGTCGCGACGGTCAGCCCGTGCTCCGGCCCGCGCTCCCGCAGGAAGCCCCCGATGAGCGTCTCGCTGCGACCGTCGCCGTAGACGTCGGCGGTGTCGAGGAACGTGACGCCGGCGTCGACGGCCGCGTGCAGCACCGCCAGCGCGTCCGCGTCGTCGACCTGGCCCCAGTCGGCCCCGAGCTGCCAGCACCCCAACCCGATCACGCCGACGTCGCGACCGAGCCGCCCCGCTTTCCGCATCTCCACGGGGGCAGCTTACGAACGGCCGCGGCGCGGTCCGGCCGCGGCCTGCCCGGAACGTGGCGACGCCGGCGTCCCCACGCCACGGGCGGGCAGGGCGATGCGCAGCGCCGAGCCCGGGGTGTCGCGGTCGAGCAGCTCCACCCGCCCGCCGTGGGCGGCGGCGATCTCGTTGACCAGCGACAACCCGATCCCGTATCGGCGACGGCCTGACGTGCTGCCGCCGCCGACCGCGAACCGGTCGAACATCCGCGGCACCAGCTCGGGGTCCATGCCCGGCCCGTCGTCGATCACGTCGATGCGGGCGGTGTGCCCCGTCGCCGACACCTCGACCGCGACGCGGCCGTGCGCGTGCCGGACGGCGTTGTCGACCAGGGCGGTCACCGCCCGGCGCAGGGCCACCGGCCACCCCGAGACCGCGACCGGCGCGTCGTCGGACGCCGGGGCGACCAGCGCGACCTGGCGCTGCGCCGCGAACGCCGCCGCCGACTCGACGACGTCGCGGGCGAGCGCCGTCAGCTCGATCGGCACCGGGGCCTGCTCGATCCCCGGGTCGGCCGCGAGCAGCAGCTCGTCGAGGATGTCGGCGAGACGCGCGCTGTCGGCGACGAGCGCGTCGAGGTCGTCGGGCGCGGTGTCCGGGCCGTCGCGGCGCATGCGGCGTCGCAGCAGCTGCGCCCTGGTGTGCAGCAGCGTGACGGGGGTGCGGAGCTCGTGGCTCGCATCGGCGACGAACCGGCGCTGGATCTCCAGCGTCGTCGACAACGGTCCCAGCGCCCGGCCGCCCAGCCACGTGCCGACCAGCGCGATGAGCACGAGCCCGGCGATCCCGCTGATCAGGAGCGCGTCGATCAGCTGGTCGCGGGCAGTGTGGTTCGGGGTCAGGTCGAGCACGGCCTGGACGGTGAGCCCTGTCGGCTGCCGCAGCGTCTCGACCAGGTAGTCGACGCCGCCCAGGTGGACCTCGAACAGCTCCGCCGGCCCACCCGCGGCGACCCGGTCCATCGCCGCACGGTCGGGCAACCCCTTCGGCAGGGACGGGTCCACGCCGGCCCGCCGATCGCCGGACGGGCCCTGGATCGCCAGCGCGGTCCAGGCCGGCGGGTCGTCGATGTCGTCGGCACGGATGGCCGCTACGTGCAGCTCGTCGACGGCGCTCCGGTGCTGGCCCTGCACCACCACCACGACCGCGGCCGCCGACAGCAGCACCACGACGACGGCCCCGAGCAGAGCCGCCTGCAGGCCGAGCCGGCGCGCCGCCCGGCGCACCATGATCGTGGAACCGGCCCGGCTCACGGCTGCGACCCACGCCCGAGGCGGTATCCCCGCCCGCGGACGGTCTCGACGACCGTGCGCCCGAGCTTGCGCCGGAGGTAGTGCACGTACGTGTCGACGACAACGGGCTTCTCCGCCTCCGTGAACACGGAGTACAGCAGTTCGTCGCGGCTGAACACCTGCCCGGGCCGGGCGGCGAGGGTGGCCAGCAGATCGCACTCGCGGGCGGACAGCACCACCGGCTGCCCGTCCGGTCCGGGGGCGAGCTCGCGCGCGTCCAGGTCGAGCAGGGCGTCGCCCACCGGCACGGTCCGGGCCGTGTCGAGGTGCCGGCGGCGCAGCGCCCGCAGGCGGGCCAGCAGCTCGTCCACGTCGAACGGCTTCGTCAGGTAGTCCTCGGCACCTGCGTCCAGGCCGGTGACCCGGTCCGACGCCGTCGCCGCCGCGGACAGCACCAGCACCGGGGTGCCCACACCCCGGCGCCGCAGCCGGACCATCACGTCCAGGCCGTCGAGGGCGGGCAGGCGCCGGTCCAGCACGATCACGTCGTAGTGCCGGGTCAGCCCCAGGTGCAGCGCGCGATGGCCGTCGGGGGCGGCCTCGACCTCGTAGGCCTCGTCGGCGAGCAGCTCGACGAGCATCCCGCGCAGCTCGTCGTCGTCCTCCACGACGAGCACCCGGGGTGGGGCGATCTGGTTCACGCCCCCATCATGACCGCCCCGCCCACGGCTGTGACCAGCGGCTTCGGCTCCAAGAATGTTCCAAGAACGGATCGGGAGGATGAGCTTCCCGGCCGCTCGCTCCCCCGCCCGCGCGCCCCGGTGAGAGCGAGGAACGGATGTCCCTGCCCGCAGCCGTGTTCTGCCACCCCAACGACGGCTGCCTCACCGCTGCCAGGGCGCTGGTGCGGCGCGGCGTCGAGGTGCACCTGCTGGCGACCCCCGACTACCGCTACGTGCTCGCCTCCCGGGGCGTGCGCGGCCGCGTCATGCCCGACATCCGCAGCTCCGCGCAGGAGTGGCTCGACGAGCTCAACGGCATCGGCGACGCCGTCGTGTTCTCCGGCTCCGACGCGGCCACGGAGTGGATCACCTGGCACCGCGACCAGCTGCTGCCGACCCTGCGCACGTTCGAGTCGGCCGACCGCACGCACGTCACGCTCATGGACAAGGACGACCTCTACCGGGTCGCCGCCGAGGCGGGCGTGCGCACCCCGTGGACGGCGCACGTCGCGACGCTCGACGACCTGGAGGCGCAGCTGCCGGTGCTCACGTACCCGTGCGTGGTGAAGCCGACGCTGGGCCACGTCACGAAGCAGCTGCTGGGGATCGGCACGACGGCCGTCGCGTCGCGGGCGGAGCTGTTCGCCGTGGCCAACCCGCTGCTCGACCACGACTTCCCGTTCCTGGTCACGGAGCTGGTGCCCGGCCCGGAGACGGCGCTGGAGGGCGCCGTGGCCGTCCGCGGCCGCGACGGCGAGTACCGGCTGGAGTACGGCCGGCGCAAGGTCCGGCAGTGGCCGCTCGACTACGGCGTCGGCTCGCTGCTGGAGAGCGCCGACGTGCCCGAGGCGCTGAAGATGAACCGGCAGCTGCTCGACCACACCGGGTACGTCGGCATCGCGGCGTGCGAGACGAAGCGGCACGCCGAGAGCGGCGAGCTGTACCTCATCGAGATCAACGTGCGGGTGCCGGCCAGCTTCGGGCTCGCCGAGGCCGCCGGCACCGACGGCGCGTGGCGGTTGTACGCGACGCTCGCCGAGCTGCCGGTGGCCCGGCAGCCCGAACCCGTCCTCGGCCGGAAGGTGGTGCTGCCGCAGAAGGACGCGCAGGCCGCGCTGGCCCGGCTCCGCCGCCGCGAGACGACCGTGCGTGAGGTGCTGCGCAGCTGGCGCGGGGTCCGCGACACCGCCGCCCTGTCCTGGCGCGACCCGGCGCCGGCGTTCGCGCAGGTCAGGTCGATCCTCGCCAGCCGTCGCACGTAAATCGAGAAATTGCCGTCGATTAACCTGGGAATGCGCTGATCCAAGAATGCTCCAAATCGCCGGAGCAACACTCAAGGCATGGTGAGCATTCCCCCGGCCTTCCCCGCGTACCTGCCGCGGGTGGTCCTCGCCCAGCCGAACGACGGCGGGCTGACGGTGGCGCGCAGGCTCGTCCGGCGCGGTGTTGCGGTGCACGCGCTCACCGACGAGCGGTACTCCTACGTGCTCGCCTCCCGCGGAGTCACCGGCCGGGTCATGCCGTCGCTCGCCGAGCGCCCGGACGTCTGGGCGGCGGAGTTCGAGGACCTGGCCCGGACCGGCGGCGGAATCGTGCTCTCGGGATCGGACGCGGCCACCGAATGGCTCGCCCGCAACCGCGCCGAACTCCCGCCGCAGCTGTGGACGTTCGAGTCGAAGGACGGCGTCCACCTCGCCCTCATGAACAAGCACGAGCTCCACCGCGCCGCCCGCGAGGCCGGCATCCGCACGCCCGGCACGTGGCACGTCGGCTCCCGGACCGACCTGGACCGCGTCCACGGCGAGGTCGACTACCCGTGCATCGTCAAGCCAGCGCTCGGCCACCTCGGGAAGGACGCGGTCGGCGTCGGCACCGTCCGCGTCGACGACCCGCGCGCCCTCGACACCGCCGCCCGCGCGCTGCTCGACCGGCACCTGGACCTGATCGTCACCGAGCTCGTGCCGGGCCCGGAGAGCGCGCTCGAAGGCGCCGTCACGATCCGCGACCGCGACCGCGGCTACCTGCTGGAGTACGGGCGGCGCAAGGTCCGGCAGTGGCCGCCCGACTACGGCACCGGCTCCCTGCTGGAGTCCGCCGACGTACCCGAGATGCTCGCCCTGAACCGGCGCCTGCTCGACCACGTCGGGTTCCACGGGCTGTCGAGCTGCGAGGCCAAGCGGCACGCCGGCAACGGCCGGCTCTACCTCATCGAGATCAACGTGCGGATGCCCGCGAACTTCGGGCTCGCGCAGGCCTGCGGCGCCGACGGCGCGTGGCGGCTCTACGCGGCCCTCGCCCGGATGCCGCTCGGCCCCGTCCCGCAGCCGCGCATGGGCCGCAAGGTCGTCATGCACCCCGACCTGCTCGCCGCCTGGCACCAGGTGCGCACCCGGCCGCGGTCTGCACCCGCGGTGCTGAGCAGCTGGCGGGGCGTGCGCGACACCGGGGTCCTGTCGCTGCGCGACCCGGCCCCGGCGTTCTCGCTGGTCCGCTCCGAGCTGCGCCGGTAGCGCAGCCCGACCCGGTCACCGGCCGCGCCCCGAGCAAGGCGCAAGAAAGGGGGCGGCCGGCAGGACGGGGAGGGCGCGTGCGGTACGCGGCGATCGGGGACAGCTTCACCGAAGGCGTCGGGGACGAGCCGGCGGGCGCGGGCCCGCGCGGCTGGGCGGACCTGGTGGCGGCGGGCCTGGCCGTGCACCACGGCGAGCCGATCGAGTACGTGAACCTGGCGGTGCGCGGCCGGCTCCTCACCCCGGTGGTGACCGACCAGCTCGACACCGCGCTCGCCCTCGACCCCCCGCCGACCCTGATCACCCTCAACGGCGGCGGCAACGACCTGCTCCGGCCCGGCGTCGACATCGGCCGGCTCGCGGTCATCACCGAACGCGCGGTGTTGCGGTGCGCCCTGAGCGGGGTGCGGCTCGTGCTGATCAGCGGCGCCGACCCGTCGCACGGGCTGCCGCTGGGCCGGGTCGTGCACGAGCGCGCCGCCGCGTTCACCGCGGCCGTCGCCGACCTCGCGGCCCGCTACGACGTGACGTTCGTCGACGTCTTCAACGACGTCGAGATCCGGCGGCCCGGGTACTGGTCGGCCGACCGGCTGCACCTGGCAGAGGCCGGGCACCGCCGGGTCGCCGACCTGGTGCTGGCGGCGCTGGGCGCCGCGGACGCGACCGGATCCGTGGGGCCCGCCGACTTCGACCGCCCGCCCGGCGCCCAGCTGCGCTACTACCGCGAGCACGTGCTGCCCTGGGTCGGCCGGCGCCTCCGCGGTCGCTCGTCCGGCGACGGGCGCGCGGCCAAGTACCCGACCTGGATCAGCGTCGCGCCGGGGACCGAGCCGCACGCGGTGGTGTAGATCCGCCCGCCTAGATCGGGTCCAGGATCCGCTGCAGGAACTGGCGGGTCCGTGGCTGCTCCGGCTCGCCCAGCACCTGCGCGGGCGGCCCCGACTCCAGCACGACCCCGCCCTCGATGAACAGCACCTGGTCGGCGACCTGCTGGGCGAACCGGATCTCGTGCGTGACGATCACCATCGTCCAGCCCTCGGCGGCCAGGTCCTTGATCACCCGCAGGACGTCGCCGACGAGCTCCGGGTCCAGCGCCGAGGTCGGCTCGTCGAACAGCATCAGCTTGGGCCGCAGGGCCAGCGCCCTGGCGATCCCGACGCGCTGCTGCTGGCCGCCCGACAGCTGGTACGGGTACTGGTCGGCCTTCTCCGCCAGCCCGACCTGCTCCAGCAGCGCCTTCGCGTCGGCGATCGCCTCGTCCTTGGGCCGCTTCTGGACGATCACCGGCCCCTCGATGACGTTCTGCAGCACGGTCCGGTGCGGGAACAGGTTGTGGGCCTGGAACACCATCCCGCTCTGCGCCCGGAACCGGGCGAGCGTGGCGCGGTCGACGGGCTGCGCGAAGTCCACCGACACGTCGCCGATGCCGATCACGCCGGCGTCCGCCCGGTCCAGCGCGTTCAACGTGCGCAGCACCGTCGTCTTGCCGGAGCCCGACGGCCCGATCACCGCCGTGACGGTGCCCGCGGGCACGTCGAAGGAGATGTCGCGCAGCACCTGCAGCTCGCCGAACGCCTTGCGCACGCCCTTCACGGTCAGCAGGTCCGTCATCGCGCCACGTACCTCTCCAGTCGTTCCTCCACCCGGTTCTGCGCGAACGACAGCACCAGGCAGATGACCCAGTAGTAGACGGCGGCCACACCGTAGAGCGCGAAGAAGTCGAACGTGGGCGCCGCCGCGAGCTGGGCGACCCGCAGCAGCTCCGTCACCAGGATCGTCGACGCCAGCGACGTGTCCTTCACCAGCGAGATCAACGTGTTCGACAGCGGTGGCACCGCGGTGCGCGCCGCCTGCGGCAGGATCACCCGCTGCAGCGTGGTGGCGTAGCCCATCCCGATGGTCTGCGACGCCTCCCACTGCCCCTTCGGGATCGACAGGATCGCCGCCCGGACGACCTCCGCCGCGTACCCGCCCACGTTGAGGCTGAACGCGACGACCGCCGCCGGGAACGGGTCGATCACGACGCCGAACTGCGGCAGCGCGTAGAACACGATGAACAGCTGGACCAGCAGCGGCGTGCCGCGGATGACCGAGATGTAGCCGCGGGCGAGCAACGACAGCGGCACGATCGCGGAGATCCGGGCCAGTGCCACGAACAGCGCGATGACCAGGCCGATCGCGAAGCTGATCACCGTCAGCGGGATCGTCTGCGTGACCGTCGCGACCAGCATCGGCCACAGGTTGCGCCAGATCAGCGCCCAGGTGGACGCGTCCACTCAGCTGCCGCTCACGTCGGAGCCGAAGTACTTCTCCGAGATCCGCTTCAGCGTGCCGTCGGCGCGCAGCTCGCCCAGCACCCGGTTCACGTCCCCGATGAGGCCGCTGTCCTTGCGCGCCGCGAACGCCTGCTGGCTGGTGTCGCCGGTCGTGCCGGCCACCTTCACCCCGGCGTCGCTGGTGGTCTTCACGTACTCGCCGACGGCGAGCGTGTCGTTGACCGTCGCGTCCACCCGCCCGTCCTTGAGCAGGCGGACGGCCTGCACGAAGCCCTCGACGGCCTCCACGTTGGCGCCGGCATCGCGGGCGACCTTGGCCCAGTTGCTGGTGGCCGACTGCGCGGTCGTCCTGCCCTTGAGGTCGGCGAGGGTCTTGATGGCGGTGTTGTCCGCCCGCGTGACGATGACGCCCTCCGACACCGTGTACGGCGCGGACAGGTCGTACTTGGCCTTGCGCTCGTCGTTGATCGTCACCTGGTTGGCGACCAGGTCGAACCGCTTCGCCTCGAGCCCCGCGAAGATCGAGTCCCACGGGGTCTGCACGAACTCGACGGTCTTGCCGAGCTTCGCGCCGACGGCCTGCGCGATCTCGACGTCGTAGCCGGTGAGCTTCCCGTCGGGGCCCTGGAAGCTGAACGGGCTGTAGGTGCCCTCCGTCCCGACCCGCAGGGTGGTGGAGTTCGATCCGCCGCCGCAGCCGGCGAGGGTGACCGCGACCAGCAGCGCGGCGAGTGAACCGAGGAGTGTGCGACGCACGGGGTTGCTCCTTCGAGGTGGTGGGCGCCGGCCGCGCGGTTCATCCGGTCAGGGGGCGGCGGGCAAGGGACCGACGCCAGTGCGTCGGGAGCTGTTCGGCAGATCTAGGGACACAGCGCGGCGTGGGTACGGCACAGGTCGACGTGCCGACGCGACCAGGTCGGCAGAGTCATCCCCGCCGACCCGCCCCGTCCAGCCCGCACGTCGACTCCCCCTGATCGCCCGCGAAGATCCCAGACAGTAGGTGCCGCCCCCACCGCGATGTCAAGGCGACATGCGACCCGGTTCATCGACGCAGTGCATCTAAGCTCTGCCGCGTGACGACCGAGCCGGGCGAGGACGTGCGTGCCTGGTCGATCGAAACCTACCTGGAGCGGCTCGCGGCGCCCCGACCGCCGACCCCCGCCGGCGGGGTGATCGCCGCCCTCGCCGTCGCGCAGGCGGCGGCGCTGCTGACGATGGTGGCGCGGATCGCCGGCAGCCCGCCCGACGTGCTCGACCGCGCGGGCGAGCTGCAGGAGCAGGCGGTGGCGCTGGCGGCCGCGGACATGCGCGTCTTCGACGCCGTCACGGCCGCCACCCGGCTGCCGCGCGACACCGACGAGCAGCGCGAACGGCGGTCGGCCGCGGTGGCGGAGGCGCTGCTGGCCGCGGCCGGCCCGCCCGCGGAGGTCGTGCGGCTGGGCGGCGCGGTCGTCGACCTCGCGGAGCAGCTGGTGGCGGTCGCGAGCCGCGCCGTCCTCCCCGACGTCGCCGCGGCAGCCGAGGCAGCCGGGGCGGCCGTCGCGATCAGCCGCACGAACGTCGAGGCGAACCTCCGCGCCTCGGCCTCCCCCGTCGACACGGAGCCGGCCGGGGTCGACGCGACCCTGGCGAGGGTGGCCGCCCTGCGCGCGGCGGTTCGCCGCGGCTGAGTGATCAGGCCGGGGCGGGGAGGTCGACCAGTTCGGCGAGCTGCGCGCGGTGGGCGCCCGGCGTGCCGAGGGCGATCTGGTCGGCCTTGGCCCGCTTGAGGTACAGGTGCGCGGGGTGCTCCCAGGTCATCCCGATGCCACCGTGCAGCTGCACCGCCTCCTCCGCCGCGGTGACGGCCAGGTCGCTGCAGAACGCCTGGGCCACCGCGGTCGCGATCTCGACGTCGACGCCCTCGGCGAGCGCCACCGCGGCGTAGCGGGCGGCCGCCGAGCCGGAGTCGACGGCGATCGCCAGGTCGGCCAGGCGGTGCTTGATCGCCTGGAACCCACCGACCACGCGCCCGAACTGCCGGCGCACCTTCAGGTAGGAGACGGTCTCCTCCAGGCACCACCGGGCCACGCCCAGCTGCTCGGACGCGAGCAGCGCCGCGCCGGCGGCCAGCCCGCGGCGGACCGCGGCCTCCCCGGCCGCCACCGGCTCGGACGGGGCGCCGTCGAACGTGACGTCGGCGAGCCGGCGGGTCATGTCGAGCGACACCACGGGCGTCACGTGCGCCGCACCGGCCGCGACCGCGCGCACCGCGAGACCGTCCGGTCCGGCGACGGGCACCAGCAGCACGTCGGCCTCCACCGCCCCGGCGACGCTGGTGACGCTGCCCGAGACCCGGCCGTCGGCATCGATCGTCAACGCAGGCAGCGCGCTCGCGGGTCCGGTGGACAGCGGGACCGTCAGCGCGGCCACCCGCTCCCCCGCCGCCAATGGGCCCAGCAGCTCCGAACTGCTGTCCAGTAGGACGGTCGTCGCGACGACGGCGCTGGTCAGGAACGGCACCGGCGCCGCCGCGCGGCCCAGCTCCTCCAGCACCACCGCGGCCTCCCGGGCCGAGGCACCCGCCCCGCCCACCGTCTCCGGCACGAGCAGGCCGGCCAGTCCCAGCTCGGCGGCGAGCACCCGCCACAGCGGGGCGACGACCGCGTCGTCGCCGTCGTACAGCGCGGCGACCGCGGCCGGGTCGCACCGGTCGCCGAGGACGTCACGGACGCTCGCCCGCAGGTCGTCCTCCACCTCGGAGTGGAGCAGATCGAGCTCGGTGCTGATCCGGGCGATCACTTCTGGAGCTCCTTCCACGGCGCGTCCTTGTCGACGCGCGGCTCCGGCGGCAGCCCGAGCACCCGCTCCGCCACGATGTTGCGCAGGATCTCCGACGTGCCGCCCTCGATGGAGTTGCCCTTCGCCCGCAGGTAGCGGTAGCCGGCGTCGCGGCCGGTCATGTCCACCTCGGTGGGCCGCACGAGCGTCCAGTCCGAGTAGCGCAGGGCGTCCTCGCCGAGCAGTTCCAGCTCCAGGCCGGACAGCTGCTGGTTGATCCGGGCGAACGTGATCTTCATGGCCGCCCCCTCCGGTCCCGGACGGCCGGTGGCGAGCTTCTGCCGCAGCCGCACCCCGGTCAGGCGGGCCACCTCGGCGTCCACCCACAGGCGCAGCAGCCGGTCGTGCAGGTCGGGGGTGCGGCGATCCGGCCGGTCCCGCCACTCTCGCGCAACCACGCCGATCAGGCCGCTCTCCCGAGCCGCCGCCCGGCCACCGATCGAGACCCGCTCCTGGTTCAGGGTCGCCGTCGCGACGCGCCAGCCCTGACCCTCCGCGCCCAGCCGGTTGGCGTCCGGGATGCGCACGTCGGTCAGGAAGACCTCGTTGAACTCGGCCTCCCCGGTGATCTGCCGCAGCGGCCGCACCTCGACGCCCGGGTCGGACATGTCGCACAGGAAGTACGTGAGACCCGCGTGCTTGACCGCGTCCGGGTCGGTGCGGGCCACCAGGATCGCGAAGTCGGCGATGTGCGCGACCGACGTCCACACCTTCTGCCCGTTGACGACCCACTCGTCGCCGTCGCGGACCGCGCGGGTGCCGAGGTTCGCCAGGTCCGAGCCCGCGCCCGGCTCGCTGAACAGCTGGCACCAGATCTGCTCGCCGGTCCACAGCGGGCGCAGGAACCGCTGCTTCTGCTCCTCCGTGCCGAACGCGAGGATCGTCGGCGCGGCCATGCCGAGGCCGATGCCGTTGCCGCGCGGGTTGTTGTCCGGGGCTCCGGCGGCGTCGAGCCGCGCGTCCACCTCGCCCTGCAGGGCCGCCGGCAGGCCGAGGCCGCCGTGCCCCTCCGGGAAGGAGACCCAGGCCAACCCGGCGTCGTAGCGGGCCCGCAGGAACTCCAGCCGGGGCGTCGTGGCCGGCGGATGCGCGGCCAGGAGGGCGTCGACCCGCTCGCGCAGATCCGCCCGCAGTGACTGGTCGTCAGCCATTCCGCGCACCCGCCTGCCGCCGCAGCTCGGTACGGGCCAGCGCGTTCTTGTGCACCTCGTCGGGGCCATCGGCGAACCGCAGCGTGCGGATGCCGGCGTAGGCGTTGGCCAGCGGGAAGTCCTGCGACAGGCCGCCGGCGCCGTGCACCTGGATCGCCTTGTCAAGGATCCACTGGACGGTGGCCGGGGTGGCGATCTTGATCGCCTGGATCTCTGAGTGCGCTCCCTTGTTGCCGACGGTGTCCATCAGCCACGCGGTCTTGAGCACCAGCAGCCGCAGCTGCTCGATCCGCACCCGCGACTCGGCGATCCAGTCCCGGATCACGCCCTGCTCGGACAGCGCCTTGCCGAACGCGACCCGCTCCTCGGCGCGGGCGCACATCAGCTCGACGGCCCGTTCGGCGATGCCGATCGACCGCATGCAGTGGTGGATCCGGCCGGGACCCAGCCGGGCCTGCGCGATGCCGAACCCGTCGCCCTCGCCGGCGATGAGGTTGGCCGCCGGCACCCGCACGTCGGTGAAGGAGAGCTCGGCGTGCCCGCCGTGCTCGTGGTCGTCGTAGCCCATGACGTGCATCGCCCGCTCGACGTGCACGCCCGGGGTGTCGCGCGGCACGAGGATCATCGACTGCTGCTGGTGGCGCGCGGCGTCGGGATCCGTCTTGCCCATGACGATGAAGATCTTCGCGTTGGGGTTCATCGCGCCGGTGATCCACCACTTGCGCCCGTTGACGACGTACTCGTCACCGTCGCGCTCGATCCGGGTGGCGATGTTGGTCGCGTCGGACGAGGCGACGTCCGGCTCCGTCATCGCGAACGACGAGCGGATCTCGCCGTCGAGCAACGGCTCGAGCCACTCCTTCTGCTGGGCCTCGCTGCCGAACTGGGCCAGCACCTCCATGTTGCCGGTGTCGGGTGCGGCGCAGTTCAGCGCGGGCGGCGCCAGGTGGATGCTGCGCCCGGTGATCTCCGCGAGCGGGGCGTACTGCAGGTTGGTCAGGCCCGCCCCGTGGTCGCCAGGCAGGAAGAGGTTCCACAGGCCGCGCTTGCGGGCCTCCGCCCGCAGCTCGGTCAGCACCGGAGCCGAGTCCCACGCCCAGCGGTCGGGCAGCCCGGCCAGCTGCTCGGCGAACGTCGCCTCCGCCGGGTACACGTGCCCGTCCATGAAGTCGAGCAAGGCGTCCCGCAGCTCGATCGTGCGGGCGTCGAATGCGAAGTCCATCCCTACGTCTCCTTCACCGCGGTCTGCGCCGCGTCGAGTCGCTGCTGCAGCTTGTTCATGCCCCTCAACCAGCGGTCGGTGTCCGCGGCCCGGCCGGCGTAGTAGCCGGCCACCTCCGGGTGCGGCAGGACGAGGAAGCGATCGTCCTGCAACGCGTCCCACATCGCATCGGCGACGTCGTCCGGGGTGAGCGTGGCGTCGTGGGCCATGACGTCGCGCAGCGCGCCCGACGCCTCGTACATGCGGGTGCGCACCCCCTGCGGGCAGATCGCCTGCACGACGACACCGCGATGCCGGTAGGTGGCCGAGAGCCACTCCGCGAACGCGACGGCGGCGTGCTTGCTCACGGAGTACGTCGGGCTGCCCAGCGCGGTGAGCAGCCCGGCAGCGGACGCGGTGACCACGAACCGGCCACCACCGGCCTCGATCCAGCCGGGCACCAGCAGGCGGGCCGCCCGGACGTGCGCGAGCGCGTTGATCTCCAGCGACGCGGCCCAGTCGGCCTCGCTCGTGTCGAGGCCCTCGCCACGGGCGATGCCGGCGTTGGCGAACCAGGCGTCGATCCCGCCGAGCTGCTCGCGGGCCCGCTCCACCAGCGCCGCGACCCCGTCCTGCGAGGCGGCGTCGCCGGGAACGGCGTGCCCGCCGATGGCCGCGGCCACCTCCTGCGCCGCCTCCGCGTCCAGGTCGTTGACGACGACGCGGGCGCCCTCGGCGGCGAGCCGGGTGGCCAGCGCGCGGCCGATCCCGTGGCCGGCGCCGGTGACGACGACCCCCTTGTCCCGTACCGGCATCAGACTCCCCCGGTCAGCGTCACGCCACCGTCGATCACGAGGAGCTGGCCGGTGAGCCACGCCGCGTCGGCGGACAGCAGGAACGCCACGACGCTACCGATGTCCGACGGCACGCCGAGTCGCCCGAGCGGGTAGGTCGCGGCGAGCTCCGCCTCCTTGCCCTCGTAGAGCTTGGTCGCGAACTGCGTCTTCACCACGGCCGGCGCCACCGCGTTGACCCGCACCTTCGGCCCGAGCTCCACGGCCAGCTCCTGCGTGAGGTAGGTCAGCATCGCCTTGCTGGCGCCGTAGAAGCCGATGCCGGGCGCGGGTCGCAGGCCGGCGACGGAGGAGACGTTGACGATCGCGCCGCCGTGCTCGCCCATCCACGCCTTGTGCACGTGCTGCACCCACGAGACGGCGGCGAGGCAGTTGACGTCGACGATCTTGCGGGCCGCGGCCAGGTCGAGGTCGAGCAGCGGCCCGTACACGGGGTTGATGCCGGTGTTGTTGACCAGCAGGTCGGCGCCACCGAACTTCTCGACCGCAGCGGCCACCACCTCGGCCTGGTGGTCGACGTCGGCGGCGTTCCCGGCGATCCCGAGTGCGTGCTCGGGACCGCCCAGGGCGGCCACCGCCTCGTCGAGCGCGGGCTGCTTGCGGGCGGTGATCACGACCCGGGCACCGTCGGCGACCAGCCGCTCGGCGATGGCCAGGCCGATCCCGCGGCTCGCGCCGGTGACGATCGCGGTGCGCCCCGCGAACCGGGCGCGCGCATCCAGGGCGTCGGGCATCGATGACCTCCGAAGTGACTAAGCGCTTGCTTAGACTCGTAGACTCCTACGCTGGAGCACCCGGCAGACCGGGTCAACGCCGCAGCGGATGACCTGCGTCACAACCGCGAACCAGGGAGCACGGTGACCACCACCCCGCGCAGCGACGAGACGCGCACCAAGCTGCTCGAAGCAGCGACGGCGGCGTTCGCGAGCAAGGGCTTCCACGCGACCACGACCCGGGACATCGCCGCCGCCGCCGGCATGAGCCCCGCCGCGGTCTACGTGCACCACCGCTCCAAGGAGGAGCTGCTCCACCTGATCTCCCGCACCGGCCACACCCGCACCCTGGAGCTCCTGCGCGCCGCGATCGCCGCCGAGGCCGACCCGCCCGGCCGGCTGGCCGCCGCGATGCGGGCGTTCGCGGTCCACCACGCGCGCGGCCACACGATGGCCCGGGTCGTGAACTACGAGCTCGCCGCGCTGAACCCGGAGCACTACGCCGAGATCGTCGGGTTGCGCCGGGAGATCGCGCGCGAGGTGCGGGCACTGGTGCGCGCGGGCGTCGAGAGCGGCGACTTCCACGTGGCCGACGCGGGCATGACCGCGAACGCACTCACCTCACTCGGCATCGACGTCGCGCGCTGGTACCGCCCCGACGGCGAGTGGACGCCGGACGGCATCGGCGAGCACTACGCCGAGCTGGCGCTGCGGATGGTCGGCCACACCCGCTAGCCGTTCTTCGCGAGGAACTCGAGCAGGCCCGGGAACCGCTCCTCCAGCTCGGCGCGCCGCAGCTCCACCGAGCGCGTGCGGCCGTGGACGTGCGTGCGGGTCAGCCCGGCCTCGCGCAGCACCCGGTAGTGGTGCGAGAGCGTCGACTTGTGCACGTCGACGCCCCAGAGGTCCGGCGCGCAGGAGCGCGGGTCCTCCCCGTCGAGGAGCAGCGTGACCAGGCGCAGCCGGACCGGGTCGGACAGGGCGTGCAGCACGCTGGCCAGCGACACGTCCGCCATCTCGGGATGGACGAGGGTCGTCATGCGCCTCCTCAATTGTTTGACAGTCATCCAACGGTCTGGATAGTTTGACCGACGTCAAACATACCCGAAGGAGACCCGCGTGCTGCGCATCCTCGTCCTCGCCATGGCGACCTTCGCCGTGGGCACCGACGGCTTCGTGATCAACGGCCTGCTCCCCGCCGTCGCGCGCGACCTCGGCGTACCCGTCGCGGGCGCGGGCCAGCTCGTCGCCGCGTTCGCACTGACCTACGCGGTGCTCTCGCCCGTGCTGGGCGCGCTCACCGCCCGCTTCGCCCGCACGCGGGTGGTCCTGGGCGGCCTCGGCGTCTTCGTGGCGTCGAACGTCCTGACCGCGCTCGCGACCACGTACGAGGTCGCCATGGCGTCGCGGATCCTCGCCGGCGCCGCGGCCGCCGTGATCACGCCGAACGTCGTCGCGGTGGCCGTCGCGCTCGCCGGCGAGCAGCGCCGCGGTCGCGCGCTCGCGCTCGTCATGGGCGGGCTGTCCGTCGCCAGCGCGGTCGGCGTGCCGCTCGGAACGTGGATCGGCGGCACGGACTGGCGGCTGACGCTGTGGCTGGTGGCCGCCGTCGGAGCCGCGGCCTGGATCGGGATCCTCGTCGGCGTGCCGGCGCTGGTGCTGCCGGGGCCGGCGCGGCTGCGCGACCGGCTCGCCCCGCTCGCCGACCGCCGCGTGCTTGCCGCCGCCCTCACCACGACGCTCACCTTCGCCGCCCTCTACACGACGGTCACGTACGTGGCGCCGGTCCTCGCGCCCGCCACCGGCGGCGATGCCGGGCTCCTCGCCGTGCTGCTCGCCATCACCGGGATCGCCGGGGTGGCGGGCAACGCCGTCGCCGGCCACCTCACCGACCGGCGCGGAGCGCGGCCCGTCGTGCTCGGCGGGCTCACCGGCCTGATCGTGCTGCAGGCGCTCCTCCTGCTGCCGGTCTCCATGACCGTCGCCGTCGTGTGGGCGGTCGGCGGCGCCGTCGTGTGGTTGACGGTCGTCGGCCAGCAGCACCGGATGGTCACGCTCGCCCCGCAGAGCTCCACCGCCGCGCTCGGCATCAACGGGTCCGCGCTCTACCTGGGCACGGCGCTCGGCAGCGCGGCCGGGGGCGTCGCGCTCGGCATCGGTGGCACCGGCGCGGTGGTCGGCACGGCGGTCGCGATCGCGGCGATCGCCGCCGTCTTCACCGCGGCGACGTTCCGGCCGAGTCCCGCGAAGGTCACCGTGTGACGCCGGCGAGCAGCAGGCGCGCGACCAGGTCGGTGAGGTGCTCGCGGCTCGCGGTGAACTCCTCCCTGATCCAGGCGGCCACCAGCTCCAGCAGCCCGCTGACCACGGTGAACGCGATCATCTCCGCGTCGACGGGAGCGCCGGCGAGCAGCGTGGACGGCCCGGCCGGCTGATCGGCCGCCACGGCGACCATGGCCCGGGCGATGGCGTGCTGGCTCGCCTGACGAGCCCGCTGCAGGGGCTCGGCGCTGTGCCCCTGCAGCAGCAGCGCCGCGTGTCGCGGGTCGGCGACGACGAAGCCGATCGCGGCGTCGGCCGCGGCGCGCACGCGGGCGTGGACGTCGGGCGGGGCGGCGTGCACGGCAGCGACCACGACGACGATGCCCTGGCCGGTGACCTCGGCGGCGAGGGTCTCCAGCAGGGCGTCGCGGTCGGCGAAGTGCTCGTAGAAGTAGCGGTCGTTGAGCCGGGCGCGCTGGCACACCGCCCGCTTCGTGACCACCCCGGCACCGCCGTCGGCCAGCAGGTCCAGCGCGGCGTCGAGCAGCGCGGAGCGGCGGCGGGCCCGCCGTTCGGCCACCGCCACCCCGCCGTAGGCGCGCGCACCGTCGGTCATGCCTTGCCACCGTCCCCATTCTGGTGCACCCTGACACCAGATCGATCTGGTGCCACTGCGCACCACACTAGGGCGTCGAGCAGAGGAGTACGCGGATGACGTGCCCGGTCAGCGCTCGGCAGGACGACGAGCACCCGCACGCGGCCGTGCTGGAGCGGTTCGAACGGGTGGGCGGCTCGCTCTTCCTCGGGCTGTTCAGCGTCGGGCTGTTCGACCAGCCGATGCTGCCGCCCGTGTCGGCGGCGCTGGAGGCGACGGGCCGCATCCGCGAGCAGCCGTGGGCCCGCGCCATCCGCACCGCGGCCGCCGACCAGCTCATCTACCTCGGCACCGACGAGGAACGGGCCGCCGAGTCCCGGCGGCTCGTCGAGCTGCACCGCGACGTGCGCGGCACCGCTCCGGGCGGGCTGCGCTACTCCGCGCTCACCCCGCAGAACTGGAACTGGATCCTGTACTCGACGTTCTTCGTCCAGCGCGGTGCCTACCTCGCCGTCACCGGCGACGTCCCCTCCCCCGCCGCCGACCAGGCGATCTGGGACCGCTTCCGCGCGCTGGCCGAGGGCCTGCAGCTGCCGGGACGGTCCCGGCTGATCGAGGACTACCAGGAGCTGGTGGCGTACTACGACCGGACGGCCGTCGAGGAGCTGCAGCAGACGGCGACCCTGGCCGCGGCCACCGCCTCGGTCCGCCGCCCGCCGCGGCCCGACTTCTGGCCCGCCGTCGCCGCCCCGGCCTGGCGGCTGGCCTCCCCGATCGCCAGCCGCGTGGTGACCGTGCTCGGCTGCGGGATCATGCACCCGGCCGTGCGCGCCCGGATGCCGGTGCGCTGGAGCCCGCGGCACGACGTGGAGTTCCGGCTGCTCACGCGGATGCTGCAGGTCGCGTTCCGGGTGCTGCCGAGCGTCCTCACCGACACGCCGCTGGCCCGCAACCGCCGGCAGTACCGGAAGCTGGTACGGCGCTACCAGGGCGTCGGCCTGACGTCGTTCGCGCCCGACTCAGCTGGTCAGGACGCTGACCGTCGACGCCACGATCACGGCGTTGTACAGGAACGACAGCACGCCGTGGAAGATCATCTTGGCGCGTAGCTCCGACGAGAGCACGCTCACGTCCGACGTCGCGAACGTGAAGCCGACCGTCACCGCCATGTAGACGAAGTCCGTGAGCGTCGGCTCCCCACTGCCGGGGAACGCGACGTGCTCCACGCCGGCGGCCCGGCCCAGCGCCCACACCCGCGCATAGCGTTCTGCGTAGCTCAGGTGCAGCACGGCCCAGGACAGGATGATCAGCAGGAGCGCCGACGCCGAGTACATCGACACCAGCTCCTCCATGCGCTCCGGGGCGCCGCCCTGCTCGACGAGCTCGGCGACGGCCTTCTCGCCCGCGTCCCCGGTGAACGCCAGCAGCAGGGTCACCGCGTTGACGACCGTCAGCAGCGTCGTGGCGACGACCAGGTAGCCGATGCGGACGTCCTGCAGCCGCCGCGTCCACTGCGTGTCGCCGCGGCGCGCCCGTCGCATCCGCCACAGCCGGATCCCGATGAACGCGCCCGCCAGCACGATCCACAGCAGCGCGGTCACCTGGTAGATCGGGTCGTCGATCTCGACGTTGAACCGCAGGTCGACGAACATCACCGCCGCGACGACGAGCAGCAGCACGTCCAGCGCGCGGGTCGCCCACGACCCGCCCGTCGCGATGTCGACAGTGGTCACAGACGCTCCAAGGTACCGGCCGTTCGGATGGGGAAGATTAGCCCAATCGGCCCCACGCCAGCGCAGGCCGCGACGTGCTGGGGTGAGCCGGTGGACGCCGCGCGGATCGCCGAGCTGTTCGACCTGGGTGCCCGGCCCGTGTTCTCCGCGGAGGCGGTCGCGACGGGCAGGCTGGGGGCCGTCCGGCTGCTGGAGACGGCCGACGGCCGGTGGGCGGTGAAGACCCCGACCGGGCGGTGGGACCTCGACGACGTCGGCCGGACCTCCGCGTTCCAGGAGGCCGCCCAGGCACACGGGGTGGCCGCACCGCGGATCCGCCGCACCGTCGACGGCGCGGTCGTCGCGGTCCTCGACGGCCGGCAGGTGCGCGTCCACGAGTGGCTCGACCTGGCCCCGCCCGATCCCCTGGCCGATCCGGCGCAGGTCGGGACCGTCCTCGGGCGGTTGCACACCGTGCCGGCCGGCGATCCCGGGGACCGGCAGCCCTGGTACGAGCACCCGGTCGGGCCCGCAGGGTGGGACGGGCTCGTCGTCGACCTGCAGGCCGCCGGCGCCCCGTTCGCCGGCGCGCTGGCGGCACTGCGCGACGAGCTCGTCGCGCTGGAGTCGTGGCTCGGGCCGCCGACCACGCTGCGCCTCTGCCACCGCGACCTCTGGGCCGACAACCTGCGCCGCGGCCCGGACGGGCAGCTCCACGTCATCGACTGGGACAACAGCGGCGCCGCCGACCCCGCCGAGGAACTGGCCATGGTGCTGTTCGAGTACGGGCGGACCGACCCGGCCCGGGCACGCGCGCTCGTCGACGCCTACGAGGCCGCCGGCGGACCGGGCCGGATCCGCGGACCGCGCCAGTTCGGCATGCTCGTCGCGATCCTCGGCCACATCATCGAGCTGGCCGGCCGGAACTGGCTCGCGGCCGCACCGGGTTCCCCGGAGCAGGCCGACGCGGAGGCCTGGATCCGCGAGTCGCTCGACGACCCGCACACCCGGGCCCGGCTGCACGAGCTGATCGGCGTCGCCGGGCGACCGTCATGACGGGGCGGGACGCGCCGCGCGCTGCTCCTCCGTGTCGTCGAGGGCGTCCCCGAGCAGGGTGATGTCCCGAGCGCGGGTCTCCGGTGTGACGTGCAGGGTCAGCAGTGTGATCACGGAGAGGACCGCGACGAAGATCGCGAGCGGCACCGGCGAGTTGTCGAACCAGCCCAGGAGCAGCGCGCCGACGAGCGGCCCGAACCCGCCGCCGAGCACGGCGCTGACCTCCCGGGCGGTCGCCACGCCGATGTACCGGTGGCGGGCGCCGAACAGCTCCGGCAGCAGCGGGCACTGCCCGCCGAGCATGACGCTCACGCCGATGCCGTAGCTGACCGTCACGACGGCGACCGTCGCGACCGGGTTGCCGAGCGAGAGCAGCCACCACGCGAACGGCGCGAAGACCAGCTGGAAGATCGCGCCCGCCCGGTAGACCGGCAACCGGCCGTACCGGTCGGAGATCCGGCCCGCGATCGGCACCACGACGAGACCGAGCGCAGCCCCGAACGCTACGGCGAGCGGCCCGATCGAGGACTGCACGCCGAGCGTGGTGACGTACGTGATCGACAGCGTCTGGTAGATGTACGAGCCGCCGACCTCGGCCATCCGCACGCCGATGCCGCGCAGCACCGTCGGCCGCGACTGCCGCATCAGCTCCTGGAACGGCCGCTCCGCGACCTGCTCGTGCTTCTCCAGGTCCGCGAACGCCGGGCTCTCCCGCATCCGCAGCCGGATGTACACCGCGACCGCCAGCAGGATCACCGACGCCAGGAACGGCACCCGCCACGCCCAGCCGAGCAGCGTCTCCTGGTCAAGGGTGCCGAGCACGGCGAACACCGCGGACGCCAGCAGGGCGCCGGCGAAGATGCCGACGAACGGCAGCCCGGAGTAGTAGCCGCGGCGCCGCACCGGCGCGTACTCGGCCATCAACGTCGTGGCGCCCGCCTGCTCGGCTCCCGCCCCGAAGCCCTGCGCGAACCGCAGCACCACCAGCAGCACCGGCGCCCAGAACCCCACCTGCGCACCCGTCGGCAGGACGCCGATCAGCGTGCTGGCGCCGCCCATCAGCGCGATGGTCACCATCAGCACCCACTTGCGGCCCAAGCGGTCGCCGAGCGTCCCGAAGAACAGCCCGCCGACCGGCCGCGCGACGAAGCCGACGGCGAGCGTGGCGAGGCTCGCCACCACCCCGGCGGCCGGGCCGAGCGCGGGGAAGAACACCTTCCCGAAGATCAGCGCGGACGCGAGCGTGTAGAGCGTGAAGTCGTAGTACTCCAGCGTGCTGCCGACCGATGCGGCGAGCGCCGCGCGCCGCAGGTGCCCGGTGTACTGCGGGTCGTCGGCATCGGGGCCGGGTGGGTACTGGTAGGTCGACCGTTCCTGAGGAAACACTGCGCTCCCTTCGACGGGCCCACCTTCTCGCGCTTGCGCCAGGTCCGCCGGATCAACGGGCGGCGGCGGCCACGATCTCGACCCGGTCGGCGTGGTCGCGGTGCAGCGCGACCAGCCGCTCCACCGTCGCCTCGTCCCGCGCCACGTCGGCGGCACCGGCCCACTCCATCTGCTCGAGGAGTGGCGGGCACGAGCCGTGTTCCGGGGCGAACCGGCCGCGGTGGAACACCGCGTCGCCGACGTGCAGCAGCTCGTCGACTCCGCTGAGCGGGCGGACGCCGGGCATCCCGAACCACTCGTCCCCGCCGGTCGGCTCCAGCACCCAGTCCGGGCCGTGCTCCCACTGCTTCGCCGCGTAGCGGGCGGCCAGCTCGGGGGGTCGGTGGCTGCTGCATCGCCGCGTACCCGTCCGCGGAGACGTGCACGGCGGCGTGCGGGAAGTCGCGCAGCCCGCCGGCGTCGTCGCAGTCGAGGTGCGTGAGCACGATGTGCCGGACGTCGGACGGCGCGAAGCCCAGCGCCTCCACCTGCGCGATCGCGGTCTCGGCCAGCAGCAAATCCGGCAGCAGGCTCTGCCGCACCATCGGGTGCAGCGTCTCCTCCGGCCGCGTCACGACGCCGGCGCCGGTTCCAAGAAGTACGGTTCCGGGATGCGGATGCTGCACCTCGGGCTGCGGGTCTCCGACCTGGAGCGATCGCTGGCCTTCTACCGCGCGCTCGGCTACGCCGTGGTGGGCACGGTCCCCGAGACCGGGTTCGGCAGCCTCACCATGCTGCAACTGCCCGACGACCCTTTCGTCAGCCTCGAGCTGGTGCACGACCCGGCCCGCCCGGTCACCGACACCGGCGCGGTCAACCACCTCGTCGTGCAGACCGACGACCTCGACGCCACGCTCGCCGACCTCGCAGCCGCGGGCCTCGACACCGAGCCGCCGGCGGACCCGGGCCCCGGCATCCGCACGTCGTGGCTCACCGATCCCGACGGCTACCGCATCGAGCTCGTCCAGTGGCCGACCGGCCACGCGGCCGGCATGACCGCGGCCGACTTCGCCTGAGCCCTACGGTGGCCCGCATGGATCTGGAGTTCAGCGCCGAGCTGTTCGAGTGGCGCGGGCCCGCCCCCTTCTACTGGCTCGCCCTCCCCGAGGACGGCTGCGAGCTGGTCCGCGCCGAAGCCGCGCAGGCCTCCTACGGGTGGGGCGCCATCCCCGTGCGTGCCCGGATCGGCGCGACCGAGTGGGAAACCTCGCTGCTCCCCAAGGACGGCGGCTACGTGCTGCCCGTCAAGGTGGCCGTGCGGCGGGCCGAGCAGGTCGAGCCGGGCGACACCGTCGGCGTCGGCATGTCCGTCGCGCCCCGCGGCGGCCGGCAGGCGAACGGGCAGGGCCCCACCGTCTGATCGGGTTCACCGCAAGATCCCTGCTAGCCTTGCCGCCCCCGCACGGAGATGGGTCCATGACAGGCAAACGCGTCACCATCCGGGACGTCGCCAGGTCGGCCGGGGTGTCCTACCAGACGGTGTCGCGGGCGCTGAACGACAAGGGCGAGATCGACAGCGGCACCAAGCAGCGCGTCCTCGAGACCGCGCGCGAGCTGGGCTTCCGGCCCAGCCGGTTCGCCCGCGGGCTGGTGCGGCAGGACACCACGTCGATCGGGCTGGTGATCCCCGACCTGCTCAACCCGTTCTTCACCGAGCTCGCCTCCGCCGCGCTGGCCGCCGCCCGGCTGCGCGGCTGGCACGTCCTCGTCTACGACACCGCCGACGACCCCGACCAGGAGCTGGGCACGCTGCGCGTCATCGGCTCGCAGGTCGACGCCATCGTCGGCTACCTCGCCGCGCCCGCGGCCGTCGTGGACCAGCACACGGCCGGGCTGCCGGTGGTCTACGTCGAGCGCGACCACTCGGGACCGTCGTTCGGCGCCATCCGCATCGACGGCGAGGTCGGGCTGCGCGCCGCCGTCGCACACCTGGTGGAGGGCGGGCGCCGGCACATCGCGATGGTCGACCACGACCGCCCGGAGCCCAGCGCGCGCCGGAAGTGGTTCGACGCCGCCATGGCCGAGCACGGCCTGACCGGGCGCGTCGTGGGCGCGCACCAGTCGTTCGACGGCGGCCGTGAGGCCCTCGACGCCCTGCTCGCCGACGGCACGGCGCTGGACGCCGTGATCGGCTACAACGACGTCATCGCCATCGGCGCGCTGCGCAGGGCGCGGGCGCTCGGCCGCTCGGTGCCCGACGACCTGGCCGTCGTCGGGCACGACGGGCTGGCGCTGGGCGAGCTGGTGGAGCCGCCGCTCACCACCGTCCGCATCGACACGCGCCGCCTCGGCGGCACGGCGATCGACCAGGCGGCCCGGCTGCTGGCCGGGGAACAGCCGGAGGTCGTCACGATCCCCGGAGAGCTGCTGCTGCGCGGCTCGGCCTGACCTTGACATCCTCGCGGGGCCGACCGAGACTCGCCGAGAGCGTTCACGTGACCGTTCACGGGGATGCCTGGTCCACGACGTAGTGAAAGGCTGACCACGTGCACTACTTGGAGGACCTGTCCCCCGGCCTCGGCGCGTTGCCCCCGCGGGCCGCGTTCGTCTCGGACGCGCCGCGGATCGACCTCGGCGGCGACTGGACGTTCCACCTCTCCCCCTCCGTCGCGGCCGCGCCGGCCGGGATCGAGGACCCGGACTTCGACGACTCCGGCTGGGACACCCTGCCGGTGCCGTCGAACTGGCAGATGCACGGGCACGGCCGCCCCGCGTACACCAACGTCGTCTACCCGTTCCCGATCGACCCGCCGCACGTGCCCAGCGAGAACCCGACCGGCGACCACCGCCGGACGTTCGACCTGCCGGACAGCTGGCCGGGCGGGCGGACGGTGCTGCGCTTCGACGGCATCGACTCCTGCGGCCGGGTCTGGCTCAACGGCGTCGAGCTGGGCATCACTCGCGGCAGCCGGCTGCCCACCGAGTTCGACGTGAGCGAGGTGCTGCGCCCCGGCCGCAACGTGCTGGTCGTGCGCGTGCACCAGTGGTCGGCGGGCAGCTACCTCGAGGACCAGGACATGTGGTGGCTCTCGGGGATCTTCCGGGCGGTCACCCTCATCGCGCAGCCCGCCGGCGGCATCGTGGACTACTGGCTGCGCGCCGACTACGACCACCGCACCGGCACCGGGACGATCCGCGTCGAGACGGATGCGGACGCCCGCCTGTCCGTGCCGGAGCTGGGCATCGAGGACCGGCCCGTCACCGGGCCGATCGAGGCCGGCTCCGTCACGCCGTGGAGCGCGGAGACCCCGCGGCTCTACGAGGGCACGCTCGCCACCGACAGCGAGCGGGTGTCGGTGCGGATCGGGTTCCGCACCGTTGCGATCGTCGACGGCATCCTCACCGTCAACGGCCGGCGGATCATGATCAAGGGCGTCAACCGGCACGAGTTCCACCCCGACCTCGGCCGCGCCGTCCCGCTGGAGACCGCGCGCACGGATCTGCTCCTCATGAAGCAGCACAACGTGAACGCCGTCCGCACCAGCCACTACCCGCCCGACCCGGCGTTCCTCGAACTGTGCGACGAGCTGGGCTTCTGGGTCATCGACGAGTGCGACCTGGAGACCCACGGCTTCCAGCTGATCGACTGGGCGGGCAACCCGACCGGTGAGCCGCAGTGGCGCGACGCGCTCCTCGACCGGATGCAGCGCATGGTGGAGCGCGACAAGAACCGGCCCAGCGTGATCATGTGGTCGCTCGGCAACGAGGCGCACACCGGCGCCAACCTCGCCGCCATGGCCGACTGGGCCCGTGGCCGCGACGTGAGCCGCCCGATCCACTACGAGGGCGACCACGCCTGCGAGTACGTGGACGTCTACAGCCGGATGTACGCCTCCGTCGACGAGGTCGACGAGATCGGCCGCGAGCAGACCACGCGACCGTTCGTGCTGTGCGAGTACGCGCACGCGATGGGCAACGGGCCCGGCGGGCTGATGGAGTACCGGGAGCTGTTCGAGCGGTACCCGCACTGCCAGGGCGGGTTCATCTGGGAGTGGCTCGACCACGGCATCCGGCAGCGAACGGCGGACGGCCGCGAGTTCTTCGCCTACGGCGGCGACTTCGGCGAGCCCATCCACGACGGGAACTTCGTCGTCGACGGCCTGGTGTTCCCCGACCGCACCCCGTCGCCGGGGCTCGTGGAGTTCGCGAAGGTGATCGAGCCCGTGCGCATCACGGGTTCGCGTGCCGGCCTGACCGTCACGAACATGCAGGACTTCGCCGGGCTGGACGCGTTCACGTTCACGTGGGTGCTGGAGGAGGAGGGCCTCGAGGTCGCCGGCGGCGAGCTGGCGGTGCCGGAGGTGCCGGCCGGCGCGTCCGTCGACCTGCCGCTGCCGGAGCTGCCGCCCACCGACCACGAGACCTGGCTGACCGTGCGGGCCGCGCTGGCGAAGGACGCACCGTGGGCGCCTGCCGGGCACGTCGTGGCGTGGGGCCAGCTGGAGGTGCTGCCCGCGCCGGCCCGGGTGATCGAGCCGCGCCCGATCGACGCGGCCGAGTTCGACCTCGACGGCACGCTCGTCGAGCTGAGCGGGCTCGCCCTGAGCGGCCCGCGGCTGGACCTGTGGCGGGCCCCGACCGACAACGACCAGCCGTCCGACGAGCCGGCGTGGCGCGCGCTGGGGCTGCACCGCCTGCAGCACCGCGTCATCGACGTGACCCGCGGCGCGTCCGAGGTGGTCGTCCGCACCCGGGTGGCGCCGCCCGCGCTGGCGCTCGGCATGGGCGTCACCTACCGGTGGACCGGCACCGCCGACCCCGGCGCGCTGCACCTGCGCGTAGAGATCGTCCCGGACGGCGACTGGTCGACCGTGCTGCCGCGCCTCGGGCTGCGCATGGCGTTGCCCGCCCAGCTCGACCGCGTCGAGTGGTTCGGCCGCGGCCCCGGCGAGGCGTACGCCGACTCCCGCCAGGCCGCCCGCGTCGGCCGGTTCGCCGCGACCGTCGACGAGCTGCAGACCCCGTACGTCCGCCCCCAGGAGAACGGCAACCGCGCCGAGGTGCGCTGGGCCACCATCACCGACGCCGGCGGACACGGCATCCGCATCGACGGCACCCCCACCATCGACCTCACGGCCCGCCGCTGGACCACCGAGGAACTCGACGCGGCCCAGCACACCACCGACCTCGTGCCGGGCCCGTTCGTCCACGTCAACCTCGACCTGGCGCAGAACGGTGTGGGCACCGCGGCCTGCGGCCCGGGGGTGCTGCCGGCGTACCAGCTGCACGCCGCCCCCGCGGTGCTGGAGGTGACACTGCGGCGGATCTGACCGCTCGTTCTCGGGGCTCCGCCCCGAACCCCGACCCTCCTCTGGTGGAGCGGGAACGAGCGGGTCGGCTCCACCGCCGATCGGTCGCCCTGACGGGATGCCACAGCCCCGGCCCGACCGCAAACGATGAAGCGTGTTTGCGGCCGGACCGGCGCTGCGGCGTTGCTGCGCACGCCCGATCGACGGTGGAGCCTCAGACCGTGCGCTGGGCACAGTGGTGCCGTGCTCATGCCTGGGCCCAGAGGTCGGTCATCCACGGTGGCGGGATGAACTCCGGTTTCCCGGACGACATGTCTATTCGCCACTCGGTCGAATGGACTTGATCATGATGTTGGCAACACAACATGACCAAGTTGTCCAAGGCGGTGGCGCCGCCGTGCTGCCACTCGATCACATGATGGACCTCGCACCAGGATGGTGGTCGATCACAGCCGGGGTGGGCGCAGCCGTGGTCGCGCAGGGCGACCGCCCGCCGCAACCAGGTGGGGACCAGCCGGTGGGTGCGGCCGACATCGAGGGGTTGGCTGTCGCCGTCGAGCACGACCGGGACGAGGTGGGCATCGCACAGCAGCCGCCGCAACTGCCCGGGAGTCAACTGTCCCCCGGTGTCCAGCATCGCCGCCCGCGCGCGGTCTTCCAGATCGTCGAGCCGGATCGTGACGATGACCCGGGGCCGTTCTCCCCCGACCTCACCGGAGGCGCCGTGGTCGAGGGCGAACCCACAGATCTCCGCCAACGCCGCCGCATTGCGCTCGGCCGCAGTGGTGCCGCGGTTGTCCGGGGTCGGTCGGGTGCGGGCCTCGATCGCGGTACGGATCGCCGCGAACGCCAGCGGATCCTCGAACTGGCCCCGCAGCCACCCGCTGCCATCAGCGTTGGCGCCCATCTGCAGTTCGTTGCGGCCGGGCCGCTCATCCGGCTCCGGCCCATCCACGTCGGCCGCCGCGAGCAGCTCCAGCCCCGTCACACGCACTTCGTGCGGTGTGAAGCTGCGGGCCGCCTCACCGAGGCTGGCCTCAATCGCGATCCGATCGGCCAGGCTGATCCGGGCGGCGGGGCGGGAGTTCATCAGCGCGGCGATGGCATCGACGTGCCGCAGGGTGGCCGCACCATCGGCGAACGCGGCCGCGGTCGCGGGCAGCACCGGCTCCAACGGGGCACCGTCCAACGCGACCCGGGGCCCAACGTGTTCGGCGACGGTCACGTGCCGGCGGGCGGTGTCGTGATCCCAGCCGAGCAGATCCTTGAGCCCCGCGACGGTGGTGCGGTAGCCCTTCTCCGCCAACACACCATCGCGTTCGACCGCCGCGATCGCGGCGACCTTGGCCCGATCAACCTGCCGCGACACACCTTCCAGAACGAGGAGTGCGGCGAGGTGGTCGGGGCTGCCGGAGATGGCCGTGAACGCCTGCTCGATCAGGCTCACGGCCTGTGCGAGCGGGTTCTCGGTCATGCCCCAATGATACCCGAACACAGGTTCGAACGGAGACCGATTATCGCAGGTCAAGTGCCGTTTGGCGCGTGCAATGAAGGTGCCTGAAAAGGCTCCACCGTCGGTCGGGCGTGCAATGCAAGGCCGCGCCGGTGGTCGGGCGGCAAACACGCGTTTCGTTTGCCACCCGAGCACCGGTGTGGCATCCCGAAGGGCGACCGAGCGACGGTGGAGCCGGCAAGCTCCACCGGAGGGAGGCGCCGGGGCCCGGGGCAGAGCCCCGGAAACCGCAACCCCCGAGAACCCACTACCGCCGCAGACGCAACCGGTCGACAAGACTTCGACCTCCCTCGAACCGTCGTGGCTTGACATGGGCCCTCTGGCACTCTCCGGGCATGCGGAAATCGTCGTGGCCCGAGGTGCAGTCGTTGATCGAAGAAGCGCCGTACCCAGTGACGGTGCTGCCCACCGACGCGGCCCGGGGCGCGGACCAGCTGGCGCGGCTCGGTCTGGGCACGTGGTCGTGGCTCGCGGCGGTCGTGCAGAACTCGGGAGGGCTGCTGGTCGACCACGGTTGGCTGCGGGTGCTGGGGGCGGGCACCGCGGAGCTGCCCGGTGTGGCGGACGTGGCCGAGCCCGGGGGTGGGCGGCTCACCGTCGCCTACGACGTGCTGGGCGGCCGGTTCGACTGGATGGAGAACGACGAGGGGGCGCCCACGATCCGCTACTTCGGCCCGGAGGACCTGATCTGGGACGACCTCGGCGCGGGCTACGGCGACTGGCTGGAGTCGGTGCTGCGTGGCGGGCTGACGACGTTCTACTCCGCGGTGCGGTGGCCGGGGTGGGAGCAGGAGGTGGCTGCCGTACCGCTCGACAAGGGCATCCACACGTGGCCGCCGCCGTGGAGCACCGAAGGCGCGGACCTGTCGGCCGTGTCGCGCCGGGCCATCTCGTTCGCCGAGCTCGTCTCGTTCCACGAGGAGATGGCCCGCCAGCTCGACGGGCAGCGCTGAGCGCGTCAGCCCACCCGACCCGTGGACGCCCGCACCACGAGTTCGGGCGCGAACACCACCTGCCGGTGCAGGTGGCCGGCCGCTCCGCTCGACTCGGCGAGCAGCAGCTCGACGGCCGTGCGTCCGAGCAGGTGCCGGGGCTGGCTCACCGACGTGAGGGGCACGGCGGCGGCCTCGGCGAACTCGATGTCGTCGTAGCCGACGATGGCGAGGTCGTCGGGGACGGCCATGCCCATGCGGACCATCTGCTGCAGCAGGCCGAGCGCGAGCAGGTCGTTGGCGCAGAACGCGGCCGTGGGGCGGCGGGAGGCGGGCAGGCCCACCAGGCGCTCTCCCGCGCGGCGGCCCTCGGCGACGTTGAGCGCTGCCGTCTCGAGCAGTGTCGGCTCGGGCGCGCCGGCGGCGGCGAGCGCGCGCCGGGCGCCGGCCCAGCGGTCGGCGACCTGACCGATGGAGACGGGGCCGCCGACCAGCGCGATCCGTTCGTGGCCGCGTTCGAGCAGGTGCTCGACGGCGAGCTCGCCGCCGGCGACGTCGTCGACGGTGACGGAGCAGCGGTCGGGGCCGCCGGCGCGGTCCACGACGACGACGGGGATGCCGCGCTTCTCCAGCCGGTCGAGGCGCTCCTCGGGCTGGTCGACGGGAGTGATCAGCACGCCCTCCACGCGCTGCTGCTCGAGCAGGTCGAGGTAGGCGTCCTGGCGCTTGGGGTCCTCGCCACTGTTGCAGAGGAACACCGCGCGCCCCGCGGCCTCGGCGACCTCCTCCATCCCGCGGGCGACGTCGGTGAAGAACGGGTTGCCGGCGTCGAGCACGACGAAGGCGAGGGTGCGGCTGCGGCCGGAGCGCAGCTGGCGCGCCGACTCGTTGCGCACGAACCCGAGCGCCTCGATCGCGTCGAGCACCCGTTGCCGGGTGCGCTCCGACACCTGGTCGGGCTTGTTCAGCGCGTTGGAGACGGTGCCGAGCGACACCCCCGCCCGCGCCGCGACGTCCTTCATGCTCGGCGCACTGGCCACGACCGGCCCCCCTCCCACTCCGACGGCGAGGCGGAACCGCCGGCTGTTGACGCCCGTCGTGTCGCCATCGTAGCGTCCCCCGCACCTGAATGAAACGTTCCAACGTCGGAGCCGCCCCGTGCCGTCACCCGTCCGGTTCGATCACCTGATCCCCACGACCGCACCGGTGGTGCTCCCGGAGCCCGCGCCGCGGCTGTCGTGGCAGCTGCCCGACGGCGCGCAGGAGGCCGCCGAGGTCGAGCTGACCGTCGGCGACACGACCACCACCCGGCACCTCGACGGGCCGGACCAGGTCCTCGTCGACTGGCCCTTCGCTCCCCTGGCGCCCCGCACCCACGGAACGGTGCGGGTGCGCGTCCGCAGCGCCGGGGAGTGGTCGGCGTGGTCGGAGCCCGCCGCCTTCGAGACTCCGCTGCAGGACTGGCAGGCCCGGTTCGTCGCTCCCCGCACCGACGCCGGGTCCGCCCCCGTCCTGCACGGGCGGATCGACCTGCCCGCCGCTGCTCGGCGGGCGCGCCTGCACATCACGTCGCTCGGCGTCCACGTCGCGACGATCGGTGGGCAGCGGGTCGGCGACCACCACCTCGACCCCGGCTGGACGACGTACCCGGCCCGCCTGCGCTACCGCACCCACGACGTCACCGCCCTGCTCCACCCCGGTGGGAACGACGTGGAGATCCTGCTCGGCAACGGCTGGTACCGCGGCCGGCTGGGCTGGCAGGGCGGGCGGGCGTTCTACGGCGACCGGCTGGCCGCGCTCGCGCAGCTGGAGGTCGAGTGCGTCGACGGCTCCACGCACGTCCTCGCCACCGGCCCGGACTGGACGCACCGCGCCAGCACCGTGCTCGCCGACGACCTCTACGACGGCCAGGACACCGACCTGCGCGGCCCCTCCGACACCACACCGCGGCCCGTCGACGTCCTGGACGAGGACCTGTCCCGGCTGGTGCCGGCCGCGAGCGCGCCGATCCGGGCCGTCGCCGTCGTGCCGGCGGTGGCGATCACGCGGTCGCCGTCCGGGAAGCAGCTGGTCGACTTCGGCGAGAACGTCGTCGGCTGGACGCGCCTGCGCGTGCGCGGCGCCGCGGGCGAGCGGGTGACCGTGCGGCACGCCGAGGTGCTGGAGGACGGCGAGCTGGGTGTGCGGCCGCTGCGCTCGGCGAAGGCGACCGACACCTACCTGCTCGCGGGCACGGGCGAGGAGGTGTGCGAGCCGTCGCTCACCTTCCACGGCTTCCGCTACGCCGAGGTCGCGGGCGGCGAGCTGGTCTCCGCCGAGGCCGTGGTGCTCTCGTCGGACCTGCCGCAGACCGGCTGGTTCTCCTGCTCGGAGCCGGACGTGGAGACGCTGCACGAGAACGTCCGGCGCGGGATGCGCGGCAACTTCCTCGACGTCCCCACCGACTGCCCGCAGCGCGACGAGCGCCTCGGCTGGACCGGCGACATCCAGGTCTTCTCCCCCACCGCGACGTTCCTGGCCGACTCGGCGGCGTTCCTCACCTCGTGGCTGCGCGATCTCGCCGCCGAGCAACAGCCCGATGGGTCGGTGCCGTTCGTGGTGCCCGACGTCCTGCGCACGCCGTCGCCGTCGGCCGCCGCCTGGGGCGATGCCGCGACGGTCGTGCCGTGGGTCCTGTACGAGCGCTACGGCGACGCACGGGTGCTGGCCGAGCAGTTCCCCAGCATGCGGGCGTGGGTCGACCACCAGCTCGACCTCGCCGGCGACGACCTGCTGTGGGAGGGCGGGTTCCAGTTCGGCGACTGGCTCGATCCCGCGGCGCCGCCCGACGAGCCGTTCGCCGCCCGGGTGGACGCCGACGTGGTCGCGACCGCGCACCTCGTGCGGTCGGCCCGGATCGTCGCCGACGCGGCCGCGGTGCTCGGCCGCGCCGACGACCCCGCGCACTACGGCGGGATCGCCGACCGCGCACGGGCCGCGTTCACGGCCGCCTACGTCACCCCGGACGGCCGGATGACCAGCGACGCCCCGACCGCGTACGCGATGGCGCTCTGCTGGGACCTCGTCACCGACGAGCGGCAGCGCGCCGGAGCGGGGCGGCGGCTGGCCGACCTCGTGCGGTTCGGCGGCTTCCGCATCGCGACCGGGTTCGTCGGCACCCCGCTGATCTGCGACGCGCTCACCCGCGCCGGCCACGTCGACCTCGCGTACCGGCTGCTGCTGGAGCGCGGCTGCCCGTCGTGGCTCTACCCGGTCACGATGGGCGCCACCACGGTCTGGGAACGCTGGGACTCGATGCTGCCCGACGGCTCGATCAACCCCGGCGAGATGACGTCGTTCAACCACTACGCCCTGGGCGCGGTCGCGGACTGGCTGCACCGCACGGTCGCCGGGCTCGGCCCCGCTGCTCCGGGCTACCGCGAGATCCGGGTCGCGCCGCAGCCCGGTGGCGGGCTCACCCACGCCGCGGCCCGGCACGTCACCCCGTACGGGCCCGCCGCCGTGTCGTGGACGCGCGCGGACGGCCGGCTCGCCGTCGAGGTCACGGTGCCGCCGGGCACGGTCGCGCACCTGGAGCTGCCCGGCGCAGCGTCGGAGACGGTCGGTGCCGGCCGGCACCGCCGGGAGGTCGCCGACCCGGTCCGCCCACCCGCCACCATCCGCACGGTGCGGGACGCGCTGGACGACGCGGGGATCTGGTCGGCGTGGGTGACCGCGGCCGCGGCGGACGGGCTCGTCGCCGACGGGGCAGCGCTCGCCCAGCGGCTGGCCCGCCACCTCGACGAGCCCGTCACCGTCCTTCCGGCCCTGCTCGGGTGGGACGGCCGGGACGTCAAGGGGACGGGTCAGCGGCTGGTGGAGCTGGCGACGCGGTAGCAGGTGGCGGCGGCCGGTGCCGCCTGCAGGCCGGGACGCCGCCATCGGGCTGTCCGCCACCACCGCATCAGGCGCTCGCCGCGGGACAGCTCCGTGACGACCGGTGCGTCGGGCCGCGCCGAGTCCAGACCGGCGCGCCGGCCCCACTCCTCGATCTGCACGCGGAACAGCGGGTGGGTGTACTCCGGCAGTGGGTTGCGCGATCGACTCATGCGAGCAACGGTAAGCACGATCGGCCTGGTGATACGGTCCAATCTCGTGGCAGGATCCCAGACCAAGTTGCCCTGGGACGTCCTCCTCGACCTGAAGCCCGACGCCGGCGGACCGCTGCACGAACGCCTCACCGCGGCCCTGCGCAGCGCGATCAACCGGCGGGAGCTCGCCGTCGGGGACCTGCTGCCGCCCAGCCGGACGCTGGCCCGGGAGCTGGGCTGTTCCCGGTGGGCGGTGACGGAGGCCTTCGGCCAGCTGGTCGCCGAGGGCTACCTGGAGGCACGAACCGGGGCCGGGACGCGCGTCCGGTGGGCCGCCGGCGAGTCGGCGCCCGACCACCCAACCGAAGCGACCCGCCGCGAGCCGGCCCCGCGCTTCGACCTCACGCCCGGCCTGCCCGACCTGCGGGCGTTCCCCCGGCGGCACTGGGCCGCTGCGATCGCGACCCAGTCGGAGTCGGTCGCGTTCACCGAGTTCGGCTACCCGGACCCGAACGGGCACCCCCGGCTGCGCGAGCTGCTCGCCACCTACCTGCGGCGGGCCCGTCACGTCGACGCCAAGGCCGACGACGTGACGATCTGCACCAGCGTCACCGACGGCGTCCGACGGCTGTGCCAGGTCCTCCAGGACGACGGCATCACCGCGATCGGGTGCGAGGAACCCGGCTGGACGCGCCTGCGGACGGTCATCCAGCAGACCGGCATGCAGACCGTCCCGATCGCGACCGACACCGACGGGATGCGGACGGACGAGCTGGCCGCGCACCCGGAACTGCGCGCGGTGCTGGTCACCCCTGCCCACCAGTTCCCGCGCGGCACGGTCCTGTCGCCGCAGCGCCGCGCCGCGCTGCTGGGCTGGGCCCGGAGCGTTGACGGGCTCGTCGTCGAGGACGACTACGACGCGGAGTTCCGCTACGACCGCAGGCCCGTGGCGACCCTGCAGGGCATGGATCCGTCACGGGTCGCGCTGGTCAAGTCCGTGAGCAAGACGTTGTCGCCCGCGCTGGGGATCGGCTGGATGGTCACCCCGCACCGCTGGACGACGCGGCTGCGCGCCGCGCCGGGGACGCCCGCCCTCCCACCGCTCCTCGACCAGCTCGCGCTCGCCGACCTGGTGGAGCACGGCATCTACGACCGCCACCTGCGCCAACTCCGGCTGCGCTACCGCGCCCGGCGGGACGTCCTCGTCGACGAGCTGGGCCGCCTGTTTCCCGGCTACGCGGTGTCGGGGATCGCCGCCGGTCTGCACCTCGTGCTCGACCTGCCCGATGCCGTCGACAGCGCGGCGGTCGTCCGGGCCGCCGCAGCGGCGTCGCTGCGGCTGGTGGACCTGCGGGCCTACCACCACGACGCGCGCCACGCGGCGAACGGGCTGGTGCTCGGGTACGGGAACATCACCGACTCCGCAGCCGTCGAGGCGGCGCGGCTCCTGCACGACGTGCTGCGCTACTGAGGCAGGTCGCGCAGGAACCTGGTCGACGTTCCGGTCTGGTCGGCGTAGCCGCGGCGCTTGTAGAAGCTGTGCGCGTCGTGGCGGCGGTCTGCGCTGGTGACCTCCACCCGGATGCACCCGTGGCCGGCGGCGAACTCCTCGGCGGCCTCGACGAGCCGGGCGCCGACGCCCTGCCGGCGGGCCCGGTCCGCCACGACGAGGGCGGTGATGCGGGCCCAGGCGCCGTCGCGTTCGAAGAACGGGCAGATCTGGACCGCGATGACGCCGAGCACGTCGCCGTCGGCGTCGGCAACCAGGACCGCGCGGGTCGGATCGTCGACCCAGCTCCGTATCCGCTCCGCCGTCGTCGACCGGCCGCCGCCGGGATAGCCGAGCTGGACGAGCAGCTCGTTGACGGCGTCGGTGTCGGCGATGCGGGCCGAGCGGATCTCCATCCGCCGAACGTACGTCAGTGGCGGCGCAGGACCACCGGTCCGAAGAGTCCGGTGCGCACCTGGCCCGCGTACACGCCCTGCGTGGGCGAGGCGTCGTCGAGGTAGCCGGCCAGGGTGCCGCGCACGACGACCTCGACGGTGTTGGCGCCGGGCCGCAGCAGCTCCGTCACCTCCGCCCGCCACGGCCCCCACACGCGGGTCTCGGCGAGCGTCCCGTTGACGACGACGTCGGCGGTGCCGCGCACGTCGCCCAGGTCCAGCACGAAGCGGCCGTCGACGCCGTCGACGTGCAGCGACGTGCGGTAGGTGACGCTGCCGCCCAGGTTGCGCAGGCCCAGCTCCGCCCAGCTCGCCAGCGGCACCTCCGCCTCGGCGACCTCCACCTGCACCGGCCCGGAGAGCAGGGCGCCACCGCGGCGGCCGTCGACGGCCTGTACCTCCAGCACCACCTCGGTGCCCGCAGCGGCTGGCGAAGGGAGCCGCAGCACGCCGTCGACGACCTTCACCTCCTCGCCGCCCACCGTCGCGACGACGTCGAGGTCGGTCGGCACGGTGAGTGCAGTGGTGCCGGGCGGGGCGGTGAACCGCAGGAACTCGGTGCGGGGACCGCCGGGCGCGAGATCCGGCACGAGTGGGACGACGACGTCACCGGGATCGGCCGCCGGGTCGAGCCAGCCCGCCGTGGGCAGCGGGTGCGGACGGGCGCGGGCGCAGTGGAACCGCGGGTCGTGGCGGAACGCCGGCTCCAGCTCCGCGCCCCAGCCGGGGCCGCTGACCAGCTCCGGCAGGTCGCAGTCCACGGTCGCGGTGGCGCCGTCACCGAGCCGCAGGGTCAGCACGTTCTCGCCCGCCGGCGGCGCCAGCTCGTAGGCCTGGCCGACGGTGAACCGCTGGTCCGGGTACGGGCTGAAGTCGCCCTGACGGCCGATCTCGACGCCGTTGAGCAGCACCGCGCACGCCCCGTCGGACGCGACGTGCACGACGACGGGCTCGCCGGTGACGGAGAAGGTGCGGGAGAGCTCCCGGCCGCGCAGCTGCTCCGGCCGCCGGAACGCGGCCACATCGGTGATCACGGCGAACCCGGCCCGCAGCACGCCGTCCCGGAGCGGGCGGAACTCGATCTCCAGCAGGACGGTGCCGCTGACGGCGAGCGGGGTGAACGTCTGGTGGCCGGTGCCCTCCGCCGGCTGCTCCACGCCGTCGAGCAGGACGCGCCGCGGCGCGCTCGCCCCGACGGCCAGGGTCAACCCCTCCCGCGCGGGCAGCGTGAGGTGCGTCCGCAGTAGGATGGTCTCGCCGGCCCGGACGGGCCGGACGTCGACGAACTCCTCCGGCACCTGCCCCTTCGGGCCGAGGGTCTCGGTGTGCAGCGGGTCGTCGCGGATGCCGCGGGAGAGCGACCACTCCGCCTGCTCGGCCACCCCGTCCCGGATGATCTCGGCGAACGGCCCGAAGGACGCCGTGACGGGCGCCCACCCGGCGTCGGTCCGGTGCTCGAAGCGCCACACCTCGATCGGCAGGATCCCGGGGCGGTTCGCGGCGGCGAGGTCGCCGCGGGAGTTGTCGAGGGTGGACTCGGCGCGAGCCGTCCAGGGCCCGTCGAGGACCGTCTCGGCGGCGACCGGGCCGAGGGGTTCCGCCGTGGCGTCGGGCAGGTCCGCGCCCAGCACGACCAGCGCGATCGCGCCGTCGTCGAAGGGCACGTCGAACGCCCAGCCGTTCCCGTCGGCGCGGACGGCCAGCTCGGTGCGGGTGCCGCGGCCGGGCGCCCAGCTCTGCGCGCGGGGTGCTGCGATCCCCTCGACGTGCACGTGCGCGACCCGGTCGCGCGGCGGGCGGAACGTGTAGCCGGTGTCGCGCAGCACCTCGTTGTAGCGCTCGAAGCTGAACCAGCCGTCGTCGAGCCAGTACCCGTCGCCGACGTCCGCGGCGCCCATCATCGGGGCGGCGGTGCCGGTCTCGTCGTCGTGCGCGGTGAGGGCGAGCACGTGCGTGTCGCCGTGGCGGCGCAGCAGGAACGGCGCGTCGGCGCGCACCCCCACCGGGCCGGCGAGGATCGCGGCGGGCACGTCCTCCGCCGTCGGCACGACCACGGCCGCGGCGGCGAACCGCTCCGCGAGCCCTGTGGAGTCGCCGGCCGGGAACTCGGTCGGCACCTTCCCGACGCAGATCAGCCGGCCGCCGGCGGCCGCGAGGTCGAGGAGCCGGGCGGCGCAGTCGGCCCGCAGCGCGTCGACGCCCGGGACCACCACGGTGTGGAAGGCGGCAGCCCCCACGCGCAGGGTGGAGCCCTCGATCTCGCCACGTGCGAGGGTGGCCTCGTCCAGCGCGTCGTGGTCGATGCCCGCGCGTTCGAGCGCGCCGCGGCGCTCGGCGAACCACGTGCCGACCCCGTTGAGCGCGAGGAACGCCTCCCCGGCGCGGCGGGCCGCCGGCATCGTGCCCTCGGGCCCGGTGTGCGCCTGCACCTGCGTGGTCGGCGACACCACGGCCACGTCGACGACGTGCGTGCCGGCGGTCAGCACCGAGCAGAGCCGGGCGATGGCGCCGGCGAACACCGGGTATGCGGGCCAGTACGGCTGCCGCCAGCACGTCGACGGCGGCGCCCACTCCCACCAGCCGCCGACCGTCGAGTAGTAGACGGCGTGCGGGTCGTAGAGGTTGGCGCCGCGGCGCAGGAACGGCGCGAGCCAGTCGTAGGTCTCCTCGAGCGTGCCGCCCCAGCCGGACGAGTGGAACGCCTCGATCCACACGCGCTCGTGGCCGTTCGCGTGGGCGAGTGAGCTGTGCACCTTGGCGTCGCCCCAGTGGTCGCTGCCCGGGGCGCCGTAGCCCGTGTGCAGGCCGAGGTAGTCGCCGTAGGTGGCGACGCCGCCGTGCGGCGAGCCCTCGCGCGACGGGCTGGCCTGGTCGAACCCGCAGATCAGGCCGCGGTCGCGGAACCACGCGTCGTGGGCGTCCATGAAGCCGCGGCGGGCGAGGGTGGCGCGGTGCTCCTGGTAGTCGCGGCGCACCCGCGCCCCGGCCGGCCCCTCCTCGAACAGCGCCCACGGCTCGTCGAGCACGCCGTAGCCGTAGGTGGCGCGGAAGGTGTCGGCGAAGTCCGGACCCCACGTCGGCATCGGCGGCAGCTCGTCCTGGAAGAAGCCGTCGATGGACGTGCCGAACCACTGCCCGAGGCCGGCCTCCAGCCGCCCGTGCACCTCGGCGAGCAGGGCCTGGCCGGCGCTCGGGTTGAAGTAGTCGAAGCCTGCCGGCACGGCGTGCACCAGCACGCGCCGGGCCGGCCCGGCCGGCCACCGGGCCTGCCCGTCCACGATCGGAACGGCCACCGGAGCCCCGTCGTCGGGCACCGCGTAGGCGGCGAGCGCGTCGGGGACGTGCTCCTCGGTGCGCCGCAGCGCCCACCCCTCGAAGGACGGCTCGCGGGCGATCAGCCGACCCTGGAAGTTGGCCCCGGAGAAGCCGATCTGGTCGTAGAGCCACAGCGTGAAGCCCAGCTCCGCCGCGTCGGCGCACGCCCCGTCGAACAGCGCGATCCACTCGTCGGAGAGGAACGGCGGGTCGTCGGCGACGGCGCCGAACGTCGGCCCGGTCGGGGCGAGGCAGAGCACCACGGCCTGCCGCACCCCGCCGGCGATCAGCTGCTGCATCTGCTCGCGCAGCCGTTCCCGGGTGACCCGCGCCCCGGACCACCACCAGATCGGCAGCGGTCCGAAGCGCGGCTCGGGGCCGGTGAAGCGGGCGAGCAGATCGGCAGCCGACACGAGCGTCAGGCCGCCCGCTCGCGCTCGATCTGGGCGAGCGACTTGCCGGCCGTGTTCGGCATCCACGCGTAGCCGACGATGCCGCTGACCAGCAGGAACGCCGTGAGCAGCGCGGCGAGCGGGCCGATCGACACCGCGGCCAGGAGCGGCACGAAGAAGCTCCAGAAGCCCAGCACCACGCGCGCCACGCCGAACGTGACGCCCTGGGCGGTGGTGCGCAGGCGGGTCGGGAACAGCTCCTGGCTGACCAGCTTGTAGGTCGGTTCGCCGGCCAGGTTGGCGCCGACGGCGAAGAGCACGATGTTCGCGATCACCACCGGGATCGTGAACGGCAGCACGAGGTACAGCACGAACGCGAGCACCTGCATGGCCGAGCCGACGGCCCACATCAGTCGCCGCGTCTCGTGGCTGGCGTCGGCCAGGCGCATGAAGACGAACACGACGACCACGATGCCGATCACGAATCCGGCGCAGGACAGGGCGATGCTGGCGGCCTGGGTACCTGCACCCAACGTCTCGATGATGTAGGGCATGAAGATGCCACCTGTGCCGGCGGCCAAGCCCCAGAACGTGTAGATCGTGCAGGTCCAGACCATCGCCGCCAGGTTGGGGCCGGAGAACAGCTCGCGTACGGACGCCCGTGCCGTGGCGCCGGTCTCCGCGGCCGCCTTCCAGGTGGCGGACTCGGCGATGCCCTGCCGCAGCGCCCAGGTGACGATCGCGGCGACGAACAGCGACAGGAACACGATCCGTGAGCCCCACAGCCCCAGCGGTGTCAGCACCAGGGCGAGCAGCAGCACGACGACCGGGCCGAGGCTCCACGCCACCTGCGTCAGGCCGATCAGCTTGCCGCGGCGCTTCGACGGGGCCAGCTCGCCGACGAGCGCGAGCGAGGTGGGCACGTCGGCACCGACGGCGACACCGACGATGAACGTGCCGACGAACAGCATCGTCGGTTCGACGGCGAAGGCGATGAGCAGGATGCCGAGCGCGTAGACCAGCAGGTCCCACTTGTAGATCCGCTTGCGCCCGAGCTTGTCGCCGAGGCGGCCGCCGGCGATCGACCCGAGCGCGCAGCCGATCGCGTTGGGGCCGATCGCGGTGAGCACGCCGATGGCGCCGGCACCGAGGCCGAACGCGGCCTGGAAGGCGGTGAGCGCGGCGCCGAGGGCGACGATCGAGCCGGCGTCGAGGTAGGACGCCATCGCACCGAGGATCGAGACCCGCCACTGCTCACGGGTGATCGTGCTCTCCGACGCGTCAGGTGGCGTCTCGGCTTCCTGGGAGGTCACGGTGACTCCTTCGTCGTCGTGGGGTGCCACGGGTCACGAATTGAAACGTATTAGTGGCCGGGACAGTAGCCACGGCGAAGATTGAACACAAGGGTCAGCCGAGACGGTTGACGGCCGACCCCGCCACCCCTACCGTCATGAAAGGTTTCAATCGACGTTGAGGGGGCCGGATGCCGCGGTACTGCTTCCTGCTGCGGGTGCGGCCCGACCGGCTCGAGGAGTACCGCGCCCGGCACGCCGCCGTGTGGCCGGAGATGCTCGCCGCACTGCGCGACACGGGGTGGCGCAACTACTCCCTGCACCTCGCGCCCGACGGCCTGCTCGTCGGGTACGTGGAGGCCGACGACCTGGACGCTGCACGGGCCGCGATGGCCGCGACCGAGGTGGACGCGCGGTGGCAGACATCGATGGCCCCGTACTTCGCAGACGCCCGCATGCAGGTGCTCGACGAGGTCTTCCACCTGGAGGACCAGCTCACAGCTCTGGAGGACCGAAGGTGAACGAAGCCGTGCGCGCGGCCCTGCGCGGGCAGCGGATCGAGACGCCCTCGTGGGCCTACGCCAACTCGGGCACCCGCTTCAAGGTGTTCGCGCAGGCCGGCGTGCCCCGCGACCCGTTCGAGAAGATCGCCGACGCGGCCGTGGTGCACCGGCTGACCGGCGTCGCCCCCACGGTTGCGCTGCACATCCCGTGGGACCGCGTCGACGACTACGCGAAGCTGGCCGAGCACGCGCGTGACGAGGGCGTGGGCATCGGCGCGATCAACGCCAACGTCTTCCAGGACGACGACTACAAGCTCGGCTCGGTCTGCCACCCCGACCCGCGGGTGCGCCGCAAGGCCACCGACCACCTGCTGGAGTGCGTCGACATCATGGACGCCACCGGCAGCCGCGACCTCAAGCTGTGGTTCGCCGACGGCACCAACTACCCCGGCCAGGACTCGATCCGCGCGCGGCAGGACCGCCTGGCCGCGGCGCTGGCCGAGGTCTACGCGCGGCTGGGCGACGACCAGCGGATGCTGCTGGAGTACAAGCTGTTCGAGCCGGCGTTCTACACCACCGACGTGCCGGACTGGGGCACGTCGTACGCGCACTGCATCGAGCTGGGTGAGAAGGCGACGGTGTGCATCGACACCGGCCACCACGCCCCCGGCACCAACATCGAGTTCATCGTGGCGTTCCTGCTGCGGGCCGGGAAGCTGGGCGCGTTCGACTTCAACTCCCGCTTCTACGCCGACGACGACCTGATGGTCGGTGCCGCGGACCCGTTCCAGCTGTTCCGGATCATGTTCGAGATCGTCTCGGCGGACGCGTTGAAGCCGGAGGCGGGGATCGCGTTCATGCTCGACCAGTGCCACAACATCGAGGCGAAGATCCCCGCGATCATCCGCTCGGTGCTCAACGTGCAGGAGGCCACGGCCAAGGCGCTGCTGGTGGACACCGAGGCGCTGACCGCCGCGCAGCAGGCCGGTGACGTGCTGGCCGCCAACGCCGCGCTGATGGACGCGTTCGCCACCGATGTCCGCCCGCTGCTGGCCGAGCTGCGGACGGAGCAGGGGCTCGATCCCGATCCCGTGGCCGCATACCAACGGTCGGGCTACCAGGAGCGCATCGTGGCCGAGCGGGTCGGTGGGACGCAGGCGGGGTGGGGCGCGTGAGCGAGCTTGCGAGCGAACCATCGGTACAGCGTCCGGTCGAAGAGCTGATCGCGCGCAGCAACCGGCTGGGCGCCGACCCGACGACCACGAACTACGCCGGCGGCAACACCTCCGCCAAGGGCACCGACACGGATCCCGTCACGGGTGAGCCGGTCGAGCTGGTGTGGGTGAAGGGCTCCGGCGGCGACCTGGGCACCTTGACCGAGGCCGGGCTCGCCGTGCTGCGCCGCGACCGGCTGCAGGCGCTCACCCGCACCTACCCTGGTGTCGAGCGCGAGGACGAGATGGTCGCCGCGTTCGACTACTGCCTGCACGGCAAGGGCGGCGCGGCCCCGTCGATCGACACGGCCATGCACGGGCTGGTCGACGCCCCGCACGTCGACCACCTGCACCCCGACGCCGGCATCGCGATCGCCTGCGCCGCCGACGGCGAGGCGCTCACCAAGGAGATCTTCGGCGAGAAGGTGCTGTGGGTGCCGTGGCGGCGCCCCGGCTTCCAGCTGGGCCTGGACATCGCGGCCGTGGCCGCGGCGAACCCGCAGGCCATCGGCGTGATCCTGGGCGGGCACGGCATCACCGCGTGGGGCCGCACGTCCGACGAGTGCGAGGCGCGCTCGCTGGAGATCATCCGCACCGCGCAGCGCTACCTCGACGAGCGCGGCGTCGCGGAACCGTTCGGCCCCGTCCGCGAGGGGTACAGGGCACTCCCCGAGGAGCAGCGGCGGGCGCGAGCGGGCGCACTCGCGCCCGTCGTGCGGGGGCTGGCGTCCACCGACCGCCCGCAGGTCGGCCACTTCGACGACGACGCCGAGGTGCTCGACTTCTGCTCGCGGGAGAAGCTCGCGCACCTGGCCGCGCTGGGCACGTCCTGCCCGGACCACTTCCTGCGCACGAAGGTCGCGCCGCTGGTGCTCGACCTGCCCGCCACCGCGTCGCTCGACGAGCAAGTGGCGCGGCTGCGCGAGCTGCACGCGGAGTACCGGGAGTCCTACCGCGCCTACTACGAGCGGCACGCCACCCCCGACTCCCCCGCCATGCGCGGCGCAGACCCGGCGATCGTGCTCGTGCCGGGCGTCGGCATGTTCTCGTTCGGCGCCGACAAGCAGACCGCGCGCGTGGCGGGCGAGTTCTACCGCAACGCGATCCGCGTGATGCGCGGCGCGGAGGCGGTGTCGACCTACGCGCCGATCCCCGAGTCGGAGAAGTTCCGCATCGAGTACTGGGCCCTGGAGGAGGCGAAGCTCGCGCGCCGGCCGAAGCCCAAGCCGCTCGCCACCCGGATCGCGCTGGTCACCGGCGGCGGCTCGGGCATCGGCCGGGCGATCGCGCAGCGCCTCGCCGCCGAGGGCGCGTGTGTGGTCGTCGCCGACCGGGACGGTGAAGCGGCCGCCCGGGTGGCCGCGGAGCTGGGCTCGACCGACGTCGCCGTGCCCGTCACGGTGGACGTGACGGACGCCGACGCCGTCGCCGCAGCCGTGGACGCGGCAGCGCTCGCGTTCGGTGGTGTCGACCTCGTCGTCAACAATGCCGGCCTGTCGATCTCCAAGCCGCTGCTGGAGACCACCGACGACGACTGGGACGTGCAGCACCGCGTGATGGCGCGCGGCTCGTTCCTGGTGGCCCGGGCCGCGGCGAAGGCGATGGTCGCGCAGGGCATGGGCGGCGACATCGTCTACATCGCGTCCAAGAACGGGGTGTTCGCCGGCCCCAACAACGTCGCCTACGGGGCGGCGAAGGCCGACCAGGCCCACCAGGTGCGGCTGCTGGCCGCCGAGCTGGGCGAGCACGGCATCCGCGTCAACGGCGTCAACCCGGACGGGGTGGTGCGCGGCTCGGGCATCTTCGCCGGAGGCTGGGGCGCGCAGCGCGCCGCCGTCTACGGTGTCGCCGAGGAGGACCTGGGCGCGTTCTACGCCCAGCGCACCCTCCTCAAGCGCGAGGTGCTCCCCGAGCACGTGGCGGCCGCGGTGTTCGTGCTGACGGGCGGCGAGCTGTCGCACACCACCGGCCTGCACATCCCGGTCGACGCCGGGGTGGCCGCCGCGTTCCTGCGTTGAGAGGGAGTCATCGATGACCGCTGTCCTCCCCGGTGCCGCGCTCACCCGCGTCGAGACCCGGCGAACCAAGGTCGGCCTGGTGGCCGGCGGGCTCGGCGCCTACTGGCCCCAGTTCCCCGACCTCCTCCCGCAGCTGCAGCGCTCGGCCGCCCGCGTCGCGGAGCGGCTGGGGGCCATCGGCGAGATCGACCTCGTGGACGTCGGGTTCATCTCCGACGCGCAGGAGGGCGCGGCCGCTGCCGAGCGGCTGCGCGCCGCAGGCTGCGACCTGATCATCGGGTTCCTCACCACGTACATGACGTCGTCGATGCTGGTGCCGGTGGCGCAGCGCAGCGACGCGCCGGTGCTGCTGATCAACCTGCAGCCGACCGAGAAGATGGACCACGCCACGTTCGACACGGGCGCGTGGCTCGCCTACTGCGGCGCCTGCCCGCTGCCGGAGATGGCCAACGCGTTCCGCCGGGCCGGGGTGGAGTTCCGCAGCGTCTCCGGCTACCTGGAGGACGAGCGGGCGTGGGCGCGGATCGCGCGGTGGGTGCGCGCCGCCGGGGTGCGGGCGGGCCTGCGGCACGGCCGGCACGGCCTGCTGGGGCACCTCTACCCCGGCATGCTGGACGTCGCCACCGACCTGACCAGCGTGTCGGCGCAGCTCGGGGGGCACGTCGAGGTGCTCGAGATCGACGACCTGCGGGTGCGCGTCGAGCGGGTCACCGACACCGAGGTCGAGCAGCGGATGGCGCTGGCGCGCGAGGTCTTCGAGATCGACGACACCGTCGTCGACGAGGACTTCGCGTGGGGCGCCAAGGTGTCCGTGGGGCTGGATCGGCTCGTCGAGGACTTCGCGCTCGACTCGCTCGCCTACTACCACCGCGGCCTCGACGGCGAGCAGCACGAGCGGCTCGGCGCCGGGTTCATCCTCGGCGCCTCCCTGCTCACCGCCCGCGGCATTCCCGCCGCCGGCGAGTACGAGCTGCGCAACTCGCTGGCCATGCTGGTGATGGACCGGCTCGGTGCGGGCGGCTCCTTCACCGAGCTGCAGGCGCTCAACTTCGACGACGGCGTCGTCGAGATGGGCCACGACGGGCCCGCGCACCTCGCGATCTCCGCGCGCCGACCGCTGCTGCGCGGGCTGGGGGTCTACCACGGCAAGCGCGGCTGGGGCGTGTCCGTCGAGTTCGACGTGCAGCCCGGGCCGGTGACGCTGCTCGGCCTCGGCCAGGAGCCGGACGGGCGGTTCGTCATGGTCGCGTCCGAGGGCACGGTGGTGCCGGGGCCGCTGCTGCGGATCGGCAACACCACGTCACGCGTCGACTTCGGGTGCGACCCCGGCGAGTGGACCGACGCGTGGAGCGCGTCCGGGGTCAACCACCACTGGGCGCTCGGCACCGGGCACCGCGCCGCTGAACTGCGGTGCGTCGCGGAGCTGGTGGGGTGCGAGTTCCGCGAGGTCAGAGTTCCGTGACCACCGTTGCCGCGGTCGACCTCGGCGCGTCCAGCGGACGGGTGATGCGCGGCGTCGTGAGTGACGGGCGCGTCGAGCTGGAGGAGGTGCGCCGGTTCGGCAACGGACCGGTGCGCGTCCGCGACACCCTGCACTGGGACGTGCTCGGCCTCTACCGCGAGGTGACGGAGGGGCTGCGCGCCGCCGGCGAGGTGGCGTCGATCGGGATCGACACGTGGGCCGTCGACTACGGGCTGCTCGACCGCACCGGTGCGCTGATCGGTAACCCGGTGCACTACCGCGACTCCCGCACCGACGGCATCGCGGAGACGCTGCCGGATCTCTACGCCACCAACGGCCTGCAGGTCCTGCCGTTCAACACGATCTACCAGCTCGTCGCCGCTGCGGGCACGCCGGCGCTGGAGGCGGCCACCGACCTGCTGCTGATCCCCGACCTGCTCGGCTACTGGCTCACCGGGGTCCGCGCCGCCGAGGTCACCAACGCCTCCACGACGGGCCTGCTCGACCCCGTGGCGCGGCGCTGGGACAGCGGGTTGATGGCGAAGGCCGGCATCGATCCGGGCCTGTTCGCGCCGCTCTGCGAACCGGGCACGGTGCTCGGCGCAGCGGACGGCGCCCCGGTCATCGCCGTCGGATCGCACGACACCGCGTCGGCCGTCGTCGCGGTGCCGGCGGAGACCGAGCGGTTCGCCTACATCTCCTGCGGCACGTGGTCGCTCGTCGGGGTGGAACTGGACGCGCCCGTGCTCACCGAGGCGAGCCGGGCGGCGAACTTCTCCAACGAGCTCGGCGTCGACGGCACGGTGCGCTACCTGCGCAACGTGATGGGGCTGTGGCTGCTGCAGGAGTGCGTGCGGGAGTGGGGTTCGCCGGACCTCGCCGCCCTGCTCGTGGAGGCTTCCGGCGAACCACCACTGGCCGCGGTCGTCGACGCGGGCGACGCGGCGTTCATCCCGCCCGGCGACATGCCCGCGCGCATCGCCGCGGCCTGCACCCGCCTCGGGCAGCCGGCACCGGCCACCCGCGCCGCCACCGTGCGGGTGGTGCTGGACAGCCTCGCGCTGGCCCACCGGCGAGCGGTGCGCGAGGCGGCCGCGCTGTCCGGCCGCGAGGTCGACGTCGTGCACATCGTCGGCGGCGGCTCCCGCAACGAGCTGCTGTGCCGGCTCACCGCCGACGCGTGCGGACTCCCCGTCGTCGCCGGACCCGTCGAGGCGACGGCGCTCGGGAACGTGCTGGTGCAGGCCAGAGCGCTCGGCGCGGTGACGGGCGGCCTGCCCGATCTGCGCCGGGTGGTCGCGGCCTCGACCGCGCCGCACCGGTACGAGCCCGACCCGGCCGCAGCCCGCGCATGGGACGAGGCCGAGTCGCGCCTCGGCTCACGCACACGCTGAGGTGCCCGCGCACACGTTCCACCATGTGCGCGGCCACACCACGGTGTGCGCGGGCGTCAGTGGAGTCGGTCGCGCGCCGACAGCGCGATCGTCTTGTAGCCGTGCTCGGCGAACAGCACCGTCACGCGGTCGCTCTCCACGCTCATGACGGTGCCGGCGCCGAACTCGTCGTGCTCGACGTCGCTGCCCCCGGCGAACCCGACGTCCGGCGGCGGCTCCTCCGGCGCCGCGCCGGGGGCGTCGCAGGCGTCGCAGTTGCCGCACGGCTCGGTGCGCTCCTCGCCGAAGTAGCCGAGCAGCGCGATCCGGCGGCAGCCCGGCGCGTCGGCGTAGGAGCGCATCATCTCGATCCGCGAGCGGACGGTCTCGCGCCGCCGCTCCGCGACCGCTACGGCGTCCTCGATCGCCTGCTCGAGCGGCACCTCGGTGCGGGTCACCCCGTCCGCGCCGATGCGGACGGCGCCGGCCTGCTCCAGCAGGTTGAGCACGGCCGTGCGCCGGGCGCGCGACAACCCGGCGGCCTCGCCGACCCCGGCAGCGGTGCGGGTCTCCCCCGTTGGCAGCGCGTCGAGCACAGCGCGCAGGGCCGCCGGCTGCGGACGCCGGGCGGTGAGGAAGCGCTGCAGGTGGAAGTCCCGGTCGTGGTGGTGCAGCTCGACGACGGCCGGCTCCCCGTCGCGGCCGGCGCGCCCGATCTCCTGGTAGTAGGCATCGAGGGACGCGGGCGCGGCGGCGTGCAGCACGAACCGGACGTCGGGCTTGTCGACGCCCATCCCGAACGGCGGAGGTCGCCACGACGATCTCCGCGTCGCCGGACATGAACGCCTCCTGATCGGCCGCGCGGTCCGCGCGACGCCGCCCGGCGTGGTAGGGCCGGGCCCGGCGCCCGCGCTCGACCAGCGCGGCCGCCAGCTGCTCGGCGCCCTTGCGGGTGGCCACGTAGACCAGGCCCTGGCCCGGCAGCTCGACGGCCCGCTCGACGATCTCCGCATCACGCACCTCGGCGTCGGCGTGGCGGTGCGCGGCCAGGTGCAGCTCCGGCCGGTCGAAGCCGGCCAGCACCTCGTGGTGCTCGCGCAGCCCCAGCCGCTCGACGATGTCGGCGCGCACCGGCGGCGCGGCGGTAGCCGTCAGCGCGACCACGCGCGGGTGCCCCAGCCGCTCGATGGAATCGGACAGCCGCAGGTAGTCGGGGCGGAAGTCGTGGCCCCACTCCGAGACGCAGTGCGCCTCGTCGATGGCCAGGAGTGCGACCCCGGCTGCCCCCAGCCGGTCCACGACCTCGGCGGACGCGAGCTGCTCCGGGGCGAGGAACAGGTAGCGGGCCGTCCCGTCGGCCACCGCCTCCCACGCGGCGGTGGTCTCCCGCACCCGCTGCGCCGAGTTGACGACGACCGCGTCCGGCGCGTCGGTGCCCTCCAGTCCCGCACGCTGGTCGCGCTGCAAGGCGATCAGCGGCGACACGACGACGCACAACCCGTCGAGCAGCACGGTGGGGACCTGGTAGATCGCGGACTTCCCGGCGCCGGTGGGGAGCACCGCGAGCACGTCGCGGCCGGCCATGAGGGCCTGCATGGCGTCGAGCTGATGGTCGGAGAGTTCGGCCCAGCCGAACCGTTCGCGAGCGGCACGGCGCAGTCGTTCCTCGTGGGGCACGAGCGAGCAGGTCCCCGACCGCAACGCCGGCCAAACCGGAGGGTTGAGGGCGCGGAGCGGTGGTAGGCCCGCGCCATGGCCTCTCCCCCCGCCGGCGTCCAGGCCGAGCGACCCACCCAGATCCCCCCGCGCGGCTGGTGGCAGGTCACTCGCCGCGCGTTCCGCGAGAGCAGCAGCGACCACGTGCCGATGCTCGCGGGCGGGGTCGCGTTCTTCGCGTTCCTGGCCGTCTTCCCCGCGCTGATCGCCGCGATCACGCTGTACGGCCTGGTCGCCGAGCCGGCACAGGTCGCCCAGCAGGTGCGCGACCTCACCGCCGGCCTGCCGCAGGAGACCCGGCCCCTCATCGCCGACCAGCTGGCCGCCATCACCGCCGGCAGCGGCGAGGCGCTGGGCCTCGGGCTCGTGGTCTCGCTCGTGGCCGCGCTGTGGTCGGCGTCCAGCGGTGTCGCCAACCTCATGCAGGCCGTCAACATCGCCTACGACGAGGAGGAGACCCGCGGGTTCGTGAAGCTGCGGGGCACCGCACTGGCGCTGACCCTCGGGGCGGTCGTGTTCGTGCTGCTCACCCTCACGCTCGTCGCGGTCGTCCCGCCCGCCCTCGACGCCCTGGCACTGGGCCCGGTCGCGACCGTGCTGGCGCAGGTGGTGCGCTGGGTCCTGCTGGTGCTGCTGGTCGTCGTGGCGCTGGCGGTGGTGTACCGCGTCGCGCCCGACCGCTCCTCCCCGCAGTTCCGCTGGGTGAGCACCGGCGCGGTCGTCGCGACGGTCCTGTGGATCGTCGGCAGCGCGCTGTTCAGCCTCTACATCGACAACTTCGGCAGCTACAACAAGACCTACGGCGCGCTGGCCGGCGTCGTCGTGCTCCTGCTGTGGCTGTACCTGACCAGCTACATCGTGCTGCTCGGCGCCGAGATCAACGCCGAGTCGGAACGCCAGACGCGGCGCGACACCACCCACGGCCCGGAACGCCCCCTCGGCAGCCGCGAGGCGTCCGCGGCGGACGAGGTGGCGCCGGGCTGAGGCGGCCGCCAACGCGACCGCACACACCGCTGGGCGGGTTCACACACGTTCGGACGTGTGTGAACGGGCCTCGCGATGTGTGCCGTCGTCGCTGCGCGCTTGGGTCAGCCGTCCTTCGGCCCGCTCGGCTCGATGTCCTCCGGCGGGCCGGGGCGCGGCGGCACCAGGTCGCCGGGGTCGGGCGCGTCCGGGTCGGCGTTCGGGCCGCCCTCGGGCGGGTCGATGACGGGCCGGCCCAGCTCGTCCACGACCTCGTGCTCCTGCTCGTCACCGTTCGGCATGGCGGTCCTCCTCCGTCGCGTTCGGTACCTCCTCGATCCCCGTCCCACAGGCGACCAAACGTGCCCGCGCACGGTGAGGAGGCGCCGCAGCAGTCGCGACGCAGGTACCGGCGCAGTTCGCTCAGTAGCGCGGGTCGCGGGCCGGGGGCAGCGGGTCCTCGCGCACGACCACTCCACGTGCCTGCCGGGCCATCGCGATGCTGGCGATCAGTCCGATCACGCCGACCACGGTGAGGATCCACCCGATCAGGTTCAGGTCGAGGCCGCCGAGGCGGACGTGCACGGCCAGGGCCAGGATGAGGCCCACCGCGATCAATCCGATGCTGGAGCCGATTCTCATGCGGCCCGGGTACCCCGGTCGGGTGACCACTACACCGCGGGATCGCCGCAGGCCGACCAGAACTGCGTCAACGCCGCCGCTGACCTGCCCGGATCCTCCAGCATCCACCAGTGCCCCAGGCCGTCGAGCCGGGTGACCCGGGCGCCCCAGCGGGCCGCGCAGGACGTCGACGCGGCCTCGTCGTCGTACTCGTCGGCGGTCGGCTGCACCACCATCCCGGGACCCCTCAGGGGCCCGGCCAACTGGGCACCCCAGTCGGCGTACGGGTTGGGCACCGCGGAGCGGTAGAGGGCGAGGATGCAGTCGCCCATCGTCTCGTCGAAGGCGGCGCGCATCGTCGCCACGTCCGCGGGCGGGGTGCCAATCGACTCCATCATCGCGGCGACCCGGCCGTTGCGCATCCCGACCATCCGCTCCTCGCCGAGGCCCCGGGTCTGCCACACCTGCGCCATGTCGTGCCAGACGTAGTCGGGCGCGAACACCGCCGCGACGTCGACGGCCCAGCTGCGCAGCGGCACGTCGAACGCGGAGACGACGCGCAGCACGAGCCCCGCTCCCCAGTCGTGGCCGACGAGGTCGATCGGACCGTCGATGCTCTGCAGGGTCGCGGCGAGCCACGCCGCGTACTCGTCCTTCGTGGCGCCGAACCCGGCCGGGCGCGGCGCACCGAACCCGGGCAGCTCGACCGCGACCGACGCGCCGGTGAGGTGCGCGCGCACCCCGTTCCAGAGCGCGCCGGTCTCCGGCACGCCGTGCACGAACACCGCGGGCATGCGGCCAGTCTAGACGTGATAGATGAGCCAGAGGATGACGTAGTCGTTCCGGACGATCTCGCAGTTGTACGAATCCGCCCCCTTGCTCCGTGCGATGTCGTACGCTTCGCGGTAGCACCGCTGGCGCGCGTCCGATCCGGTGTAGGTCCTTTCCCAGCGCCATTCCTCGTAATCCGCGTGCGGCGGCACCGCCGGAGACACACTGGTGGGCGCGGTGGGAGCGGCAGGTGCGGCCAGTGCCGGGGCCGCACCGAGGACCCCGGCCAGGCACGCGAGCATGGCGATGAGAACCATCCTGACAATCGATTTCATTGTTCCCCCTCATTGTATGACCTATGCGTGAGAGCGCTCTCACGCATCTGAGCTTTGCAGGCGGATCAGCGTTGGCCAAACGATTTCGCCGATCCGCGAAGCGTCGACCCGCCGCTCAGGCATGCGGGGAGCGCGCCGCCGGAGCACACCAGCGCCGAGCGCGACTACTACGAGCGCTGGTTCACCGCCGGCCTCGACGCGATGGTGCGCGGCTTCCGGACCAGGTAGTCACTCGGGCGTGTTCTCGTGGTCCCCTATGCGGAACGGCGTGGTCACGTTCGCGTACATCAGGTGCGTGACCAGGCCGTCCCTGGCGTGCTGCAGGTTGTGGCAGTGGTCCATCCAGACGCCGGGGTTGTCGGCGCGCAGCGCCACGTCGTAGCTCTCGCCGTTGCCGACCTCCAGCGAGTCGAACCACCACGGGCTGCCCGTCGCCGCCACCCCGTTGCGGGCCAGCACGACGGCGTGGTGGCCGTGCAGGTGCATCGGGTGCGCCTCGCCGCTGTCGTTGGACACGTGCATGACCACCACGTCGCCCTCACCGACCATGAACATCGGCTCGTCCGGGTAGTGCTCGCCGTTGATCGTCCACCAGACCCCGGGCACGCCGTCGAGGAAGCCGGGGGCGCGACCGATCGCGTAGCCGAACCGGCGGTCCGGCCGGGTGGCGTCGAACGGGAGCGGCGCCGGGGTGCCGTAGGTGAGCAGGTCCACGTTGCCGGCCGGACGGGGCGTGGCCTGCGGGTTCGACCCGGCCGGTCCGACGACCAGCGCTGCGGTGCCCGTCTCCAGCCGGACTCCACCGGGCGGGACCGTGACCTGCAGGTCCGCCCGGCCGCCCGCGGTGACCAGCACGCCGACCCCCTGCACGTCGGCACCGCCGTGCACGTCGACGCCGTCCACCGCGACGACGCGGAACGGCGCCCCGGAGATCCACACCGCGCCGGCCCCGTTGTCGGTGTTGATCACGCGCAGCCGGACGGTGGCGCCGGCGGCCGCCTCGACGGCGTGGTCGCCGGCGATCCCGTCGATCGTGCGGACGCCGTCGTAGATGTGCACGAGCGCCGTCACGTCGGTGGTGGCGCCGAGCCCGGCGCGGGGCACGATCACCAGCGGGCCGAGCAGGCCCCGCACCACCTGGTCGTGCGCGACCTGGTGCGAGTGGTACCAGTACGTGCCCGGCGACCGCGCGACGAACCGGTAGACGTGCTCGCCGCCGATCGGCACCGCGTCCTGGGTGACGCCGGCGACGCCGTCCTCCGCGTTGGGCACGTCCAGTCCGTGCCAATGCAGGGTGACGCCGCCGGCCACGGACTCGTTGACCAGCTTGACCTGCACCAGCTGGCCCTCGACGGCCTGGATCTGCGGGCCGGGCGAGCTGCCGTTCAGCGTGTAGCGGGTGCCCTCGCGGCGCGCGGTCAGCGTCACGTCGACGTCGGGGGTCCCGACGGCGGGGCCGGTCAGGGTGGGGACGGCGCGGGCCGGCCCGACCGGGGCGGCGCCACCGCCCAGGTCCGGCCGGCCCGTCGTCGCCATGTCGAGGCGCGCCGGCAGCAGGCTGGAGTACCAGGCCACCGCCACCGGGGCCAGCACCGCCAGCGCCAGCACGGCCGCGATCACGCCGCTCCGACGCAGGACGATCCCGGCCACGGTCAGGCGACGACCCGATCGGCGGAGACCGCCGACGCCGCGCGCACCGCCGCCACGGCGGCCCCGAAGATCAGCAGGGCGTTCAGCCCGTGCAGCAGGCCGAGGAACGGCAGGCCGTGCCCGAACATGCCCAGCAGCACCTGCAGCACGATGAGCCCGAAGGTCGACGCGGCGAGCGCCACCCCCCTCTCGATCTTCGCGAAGAACGCGACGACCAGCAGGAGCAGGCCGATCAGCGGCACCACGATCTGCCCGTTGATGCCGTGCAGCGGGAACCCGGCGACGCCCTCGAAGTCGGCGGTCTGGCTCTCCACGAGTGCCTTGTCGACGACGCCGCCGCCGTCGATGAACTTGGACTCGCCGAACACGGCCCACGCGATGAACGCGGCCTGCGCGACCACTTCGATCGCGACCAGCCAGGCCAGCACCTTGTACGCCGTTCTCATGTCGATCTCCTGTCGGTGGTGGGAGGAGTGCGCAGTCGAGCAGCAGGGCCAGGAGAGCCGCCCGGCGCCACGGCCTGGGAGTAGGAGGGCGGCGCCGGAACGTTACGTCTGCGGCCGCGCTGCGGGTCTCCGGCTCGCGGTGGCGGGATTCTGTGTCCGATGCTGGCCGTCCGGCAACGACTCCGGACGGTTTCGCGCATTCCGATCAGGTCTCGGTACGCCACGTTCCGTAGTAGTTCCTTGCGGAGCGTAGCTGTTCAGCGGACTCGCTGCCCACCGACCAGCACCGCGAGGGGACGGCGCAGCGCCGCCAGATCCGCGACCGGGTCGCCGTCGACCGCGAGCAGGTCGGCGTCGTAGCCGGGCACGATGCGGCCCTTGCGGTCGCCGAACCCACAGACCTGCGCCGCCGTGCTCGTGCCGCTGCGCAGCGCCGCGGCCGGGGACATGCCCAGTCGCACGAGGTCGGCCAGCCCGTGCGGCAGGACGCCGTGCGGCTTGATCGGGCCGATGCCCGCGTCGGTGCCGACCACGTAGAGCGCCCCCAGCTCGACGAGCCGGGCGTGCGCGGCGAGGATCGCTGGCAGGTGGCGCAGCATCTCCGGAGGCGGTCCGGCCATGCCGGGGGCCGGCACGACGCCCAGCGTGCCGCTCACCGCGATGCGGCGGGCCACGATCGTCGCGAGCAGCTCGTCCGGTGCGCGCACGCCGTCCGGTGCGAGGAACGAGCAGTGCTCCAGGCCGTCCACGCCGGCCGCCACCGCGGCCTCGACGGCGGAGAGCGCGTGCGCGTGCGCCGTGACGGGCAGGCCGTGCCGATGGGCCTCGACGACGAGCGCGGCCAGCTCGGCCGGGCCGAACTGCTCGCTCAGCGCGCTCGACCCCGGTGTGAGGTTGCCGCCGCTCGCCATCACCTTGATCACGTCGACCCCGCGGTCGGCGTGCTCCCGGACGGCCGCGCGCACGCCGGCGACGTCCGCCACGGTCTCGCCGCCGAGGAAGTGGCAGTGCCCGCCCGCCGACGTGATCGGCGGGCCGGCCGCCGCGATCGTGGGCGACGGGCCGGGCCGCCCCCGCAGGCGCAGGCTGAGGAAGTCCCGGTCCCCGAGGTCACGCACCGTGGTGACGCCGGCCGCGAGCTGCGCGGCGGCGGCTGCCGCCATCGCGTCCAGCACGGCTTCGTCGTCGCGGGTGGCGAGCGCGCCGACCGGGTCCGCGCCTGCGTCGAACGCCAGGTGCACGTGGACGTCGACCAGCCCGGGCAGCAGAGTGGCGCCGGGCAGGTCGACGGTCTCGGCGTCCGGGGGCGCCGCGGCGCGCTCGCCGAACTCGACGGACGCGATGCGCCCGTCCTCGACGACGACGAGCGGGTCGGGGATCGTGGTGGCGCCGACCCCGTCGAAGAGGCGGGCGGCGCGCACCGCGGTGCGGCGGCGCGCGCGGGTGATGGTTGCGGTCACCAGGGAAGTGCACGTCGGGAACGGTCGGCCCGGCATCGTGGGAACCACGGGAACCCGGTACTGAACGTGCGTTACGGTCCCCCCGTGCAGCCCCGGTTCGTGGGCCGTTCGGCCGAGCTCGACGAGCTGGTCGCGCGGTTCGAGGACGCCCTCGCCGGGCGGCCGGGGGTCGTGCTCGTCGCGGGCGAGCCGGGCATCGGAAAGACCCGGCTGGTGGCCGAGGTCGGGCGGATCGCCGGCACCCGCGCCGTGCCCGTGCTGTGGGGCACCTGCACCGACGAGGACGGCGCGCCGGCGTACTGGCCGTGGCGGCAGATCCTGCGGGCCTGGCTCGCCACGGGAGCGGGGCCGCCGCCCGACCTGGTGCCGGAGCTGGCCCGGATCGCGCCGGAGCTGGGCACGCCCTCGGGGCCGGCCGGGCCTGAGCAGCGGTTCGCGACGTTCGACGCCGCCACCAGGCTCTTCGCCCAGGCCGCCGCTGCGGGTGGGCTCGTGCTCGTCCTCGACGACGCGCAGTGGGCCGATCCGGCGTCCACGGCGCTGCTGGTGCACCTCGCCCGGCACGCGCGCGACGCCCGGCTCCTCCTCGCGGTCACCTACCGGCCGCGGGAGCTGGCCGACGACACCATCCGTGCTGAGGCCGTCTCCGTCCTCGCGCAGCTGCCCGGCACCCTGCACCTGCAGCTGCGCGGCCTCGACGACGGGGCGATCGCGGACGCGCTCGCCGAACGGCTCGGCACCCGGCCCGCACCCGACGTCGTCGCGGCGGTGGCAGCGCGCACCCGCGGCAACCCGTTCTTCGTGGGCGAGCTGGCCCGGCTCATGGCCGACCCGGCGGCCCCGCAGGACGAGGTCCCGGGGGCCGTGCGCGACGCCGTGCGCCGCCGCCTCGACCGGTTGCCACCGCCGTGCCGCGCGGTGCTGGACGTGGCGGCGGTGCTCGGCCGCGAGTTCGACCCGGTCCGCGTCGCCGAGGCGGCCGATCGCCCCACCGACGCCGCGCTGGACGAGCTGGCCCCCGCCCTCGACGACGGGCTGCTCGACCGGCCGCGCGGGCGCGTCGGGCTGCGGTTCGGGCACGACCTCGTCCGCGAGACGCTGCTCGCCGAGCTGGCGCCGGCCCAGCGGGCGCGCATCCACCAGCGCCTCGCCGCCCTGCTCGAGCCCCTGGCCGACGACCCCGACGTCGCGCCCGAGCTGGCCCACCACGCGCTGGCCGCGCTGCCGCTCGGTGACCCGGCCGCCGCCGTCCGGTGGGCGCGACGGGCGGCGGAACGGGCGACGGCGCAGCTCGCCCACGAGGAGGCGGCCAGGTTGCTCGGGCTCGCCGTCGACGCCGGCCGCGGCGTGCTGCCGGCCGGCGAGCGCGGTGAGCTGCTCCTCGCCGCCGCCCAGGCCCACGCGGCGGCGAACGATGTCGCAGCGGCCGCGGCGGCCTGCACCGAAGCCGCCGACCTCGCCCGGCACACCGGCGACCACGCGCTGCTCGGCCGGGCGGCGCTCGTCATGCCCGGGATGTCGGACGTGGAGTGGCTCGCGGCGGCACGGCAGTGGAGCGAGGAGGCGCTGCGGCGGCTCGACGACGGCGACAGCCCGTTGCGCGCGATGCTGCTCGCCCAGCTGTGCCACGCGCTCGTCATCCCCGAGCCGCAGCACGAGCAGATGGACGTCGTGAGCGCGGAGGCACTCGCGATCGCCGAGCGGCTGGGCGACCGGGAGTCGCTGGTCAGCGCGCTGCGCGCACGGCAGCTCGCCCGTTCCGGCGCCGACGGGCTCGCGGAGCGGATCTCGCTGGGCGAGCGGATGCTCGCGCTGGGGACGGACGCCGACGCCGAGCCCCTCCTGTGGGGGCGGGCCTGGCGCTTCGACGCCTTCCTGCAGGCCGGCCGCGTCGACGACGCCGAGCACGAGCTGGACCTGCTCGAACCCGTCGTCGCGCGGCTGCGCCGGCCCCTCGCCCGGCTGCACCTGCTGCGCGGCCGGGTGGCGCTGGCGGCGGGACGGGGCCGGTTCGCCGACGCCGCCCGGCTCAACGACGAGGCGTTGCGCATCGCCCAGGACGGCGGCCACATCGGGCCGCTGATGACGGCCCGGGCGATGATCTACACGATCGACGTGTCCAGGAACGGGACGGGCGACCCGTCGGCGCTCGCGGCGGCGGCGACCGAGAACGCCACGCCGTTCACCGCGCTCGTCACGTCGTCGTTGGCGCTGGGCGCGCTCGCCGCGGGCCGGCGGGCGGACGCCCAGCAGTGGTACGACCGCCTGCCGCCGCCGGACTCGCGGCGCATCCCACCGTTCATGGTGCTTCCGTTGCTGGCCCAACGCGCGCACCTCGCCGCCGACCTCGGCGACGCCGCCGCCGCGGAGACCTGTCACCGGCTGCTCCTGCCGCACGCCGACCTGCACGCCGTCAGCGGCGCGGGCGCCGTCACGACGGGTGGATCCGTCCAGCTGTACCTCGGGCTGGCGGCAGCCGGCGCCGGTCGAACCGATGCGGCCGTGCGGCACCTGCGCGCGGCGATCTCCGCGAACGACGCCGCCGGCCTCGCCCCGTTCGCCGCCACGGCGCGGATGCGCCTGGCCGCGACGCTGCGGTCGCGGGGCCGTCCAGGCGACGCCGACGAGGCCGTCGCCCTGCTCGCTGCCGCCGACACGGCCGCGGAGCGGATGGGCATGCCGGTGCTGCTCGCCCGGATCGCCGAGCTGTCCGGGCAGCTGCGCGACGGCGGCGTGCTCAGCCGCCGGGAGACCGAGATCGCCGAGCTGGTGGCGGACGGGCTCACCAACAAGCAGGTGGCGCTCTCCGCGCACATCTCCGAGCGCACCGTCGAGAGCCACGTGCAGCACATCATGGCCAAGCTCGGGTTCAGCAACCGCAGCCAGATCGCGGCGTGGGTGGCCCGCCGAGCGCGCTGACCGGCAGTTCAGTACCGGTGTTCAGTGTTCTCCGCGATGGGCGTGCGGCCGCGCCGCCGCACACTCCCCCGCATGCTGACCACCGCCACCCCCGCGGCGAACCGCCGCCTCGCCGCCGCACTCGGCGCCTACTGGCGCGCCATCGCCATGGTCCTCGCCACCGAGCACGGCTGGTGCCTCGCGCACGGCGCGTGGTACCCGGGCGACGCGTTCGATGCCCACGCTCCCGAGGCACGCGTCGAGAACGAAGTTACGGTGATCAACAGGGCTTGATGATCACCGTAAGTTCGTTCTCGACGAGGGGCTGGGCGACTCAAGCAGCCGCCACGACGTCAACGCGATGCGGGCGCGGGTGAGGCCTGCCGGCGTGGTCACGTCCATGCCGAGCGCCTTGCCGATCTGCTCCAGCCGTCGCGAGACGCTGCTGTGGTGCAGGTGCAGCAGCTCCGCGGCGCGGCGGAGGGAACCGGCGGCGCAGTAGGTGTCGAGGGTGGCGAGGTCGTCGGCGTCGAGGCTGGCGACGGCCGCCACGTCGACGTTGGACTGTGCCGCTCCCGCCGGCACCTCCGCCAGCAGCGCGAGCGCGCCCAGCTCGGCGTACTGCACGACGGGTTCCCGGTCGGTGGTGAAGCGCAGCGCTGTGCGCGCCTCGCGCCAGGACCGGTCGGGGCTCCCGGCGCCGCCGATGCCGGCGCGCACCCCGGCCGGGAAGGCCGTCGGGTCCAGGGTCGTGGCCAGCACGACGCCGACGTCGGCGACCGGAGCGGCCTTCACCGGCCGGGCCCTGCACACGGCGTCGCCGACGCGGTCGAGCGGCACCGGCGACCGGACGGCGACGACCCGGACCGGCAGGTCGGCCGCGAACCCGAGCAGGCGCAGTGCCCGGCTGCGTGCGGCGGCGTCGGTGTCCGCGCTGATCACGAGCTCGACGAGGGCGGGATCGGCCATGGTGGTGCGAGCCGGCCCGTACCGCTCGACGATCGCGGCTGCGGTGATCGCGAGGCGGTCGAGCACCATGTCGTCGAGCGGGTGGGGTGCGCCGGCGCGTTCCAGCCAGGCGGTGCCGATCTCCTCGTCGTCGAGGGTGATGGGCACGGACGTCGACGGCTGTGGCGCGGGGACCGGTGCCGGCGTTCCGTCCGGGGAGGTGCGGATCGTCCGGCCGGCGCCGTGCAGCCGGATACCGACGACGCACTCGGCCAGGCCGGCGGAGACGCGGGCGAGCGCCGGGAGGTCGACCCGCCGGCGCATCAGGGTGTCGTAGACCATCACCACGCGGATCGCGCCGGCGGACTGCGAGTCGAGCTGCGACAGCCGTTCGAACAGGACCTCCATGCCAGGAGGATATGCGCCGATCGGTGCGCGACCGGGAGCGAAGACGCGACGACCGTCGGCTGAAGCCGGCCGCGCAGGTCGCCAGGATGGTCGCCATGGACCCGGAGCTCGAAGCGTTCATCCCGCTGTTCCCGAAGGCGGACCTGCAAGATCCGGCGTCGGCCCGGCGCGACCTCGCGAAGCTGGCCGCCGCGGCACCGCTGCCGGACCTCACCGACCTCGACGTCGAGGACCGCACCGTGCCCGCCGGCCCGGACGTGCCCGTGCGGATCTACCGCCCGCGGGAGGCGCACGGCGCGATCGTCTGGTTCCACGGTGGCGGGTTCGTCATGGGCGACCTGGACACCGAGCACCCGTGGGCCACCCGGCTCGCGCTCGCGTCCGGCGCGGTCGTGGTGTCGGTCGGGTACCGGGTGGCGCCGGAGGATCCGTTCCCGGCCGCGCTCGACGACGCGTACGCGGTGCTGAACTGGGCCGCGGCGCACGCCGACGAGCTGGGCGTCGACCCGGACCGCATCGCCGTCGGCGGGCACAGCGCCGGCGGCGGGATCGCGGCCGCGCTCGCCCAGCGGGCCCGGGACGAGCGGGGCCCGTCGATCTGCTTCCAGCTGCTCAACCAGCCGCAGCTCGACGACCGGCAGCAGACGTGGTCGGCCCGCACCTTCACCGCGACGCCGTGGCTGACGCGCGACACCGTCGCCACGTCGTGGCGGCACTACCTGGGCGGCGCCCCCGCCAGCGCGTATGCCGCCCCCGCGCGGGCCACCTACCTCGCCGATCTGCCGCCCGCGTACGTCGCCAGCGCGGAGTTCTGCCCCAACCGCGACGAGAACATCGGCTACGCGCTCGGGATGCTGCAGGCCGGCGTCCCGGTGGAGCTGCACCAGTGGGCCGGCACGTTCCACGGGTCGCAGTCGATCGTCGCGGCCGAGGTGTCGCAGCGCCAGATCGCCGAGCTCGCCGCGGCGCTGCGCCGCGGGCTGTCCGGGTGAGGGCCGTGTCCGTCACCGAACAGCCGACGAGCCTCGATCCGGCACCGCTGCAGTCCGCGATCGCCGACCTGCATCGGGCGGGCGTGCCGGGCGTCTGCGCCGACGTGCGCCGCGCCGGCCGGACCTGGACCGGGGCGGCCGGCGTGGCCGACCGCGACACCGGCCGGCCGATGACCACCGACCTGCGCCACCGGGTCGGCAGCATCACCAAGACGTTCACCGCGGCCGCGGTGCTGCGGCAGGTCGAGCGCGGCGCCGTCGGCCTGGACGACCCGATCGGGCGCTACCTGCCGCGGCTGGTGCCGGGCGAGCGCGGTGCCGCCGTCACGGTGCGGATGCTGCTCAACCACACCAGCGGCATCCCGGACTACCTGCCGTTCGCGTTCCCGTCGATCCGCACGCTGTCGCCGGAGAGCCTCGACGAGAACCGCTTCCGCAGGTTCCACCCCACGGAGCTGATCGGGATGGGGCTCGCCGCGCCGGCCGGCACGCCGGGCGTCACCCCCGGCGCGTACTCCAACTCCGGCTACCTGCTGCTGGGCGAGCTGCTGACCGCGCTCACCGGCGCGAGCCCGGCCGCGTGCATCGCCGAGGTGGCCGCGCGGGCCGGCCTCACGCACACCGCCCTGCCGGACGGCCCGGCGATCGACGGCCCGTACCCCGCCATGTACGAGGCGCTCTACGGCCTGATCGACCCGCCGCGCGACTACAGCGTCTACGACGCGTCGTGGATCGGCACCGGTGCCGGCATGGTCTCGACCGTCGCCGACCTCACCCGCTTCTTCGCCGCGCTTCTCGACGGTGCCGTCGTGGACCGGTCGTCGCTGCAGGAGATGCAGCGCACGGTGCCCGTCACCAGCTTCGAGGGCAAGCAGATCGAGTACGGGCTCGGCCTGCACCGGCACGTCCTCCCCGGGTGCGGCACTCTCTGGGGCCACGACGGCACGGTGTGGGGTGCGCTGGCCATGGCATGGATCAGCGACGACGGGGCGCGGCAGCTGTCGTTCGCGGTGAACCTGGTCCGCTGGGCGAGCGCCGGGCCGGACCACCCGATCGACGCCGCACTGGGTCGCCTGCACCAGGTGGCGCTGCACGAGGACGCGCCGTGACCGGGCCGGTGCGGCCGATGGCCGGAGCGACGGCCGCCGCGGCTTTGCGTTGATCATGGGCAAAACGTTGCCCGCGGAGATCAACAGACGACGTTTTGCCCATGATCAACGCCACCGCCGGCGCCCGCTCCGCGCCGTTGATCCCCCTGCCCAGGGGCCCTCCCGTCCCCTGGGCCGGTGGTCAGAAGGGCACCTCCTGCGCGAGGAGGCCCTCCCCCGGCAGCCGGCGGGCGAGCGTGCGGCAGAACTCGATCGCGTCGAGACACAGCTCCGGGCCGCCCGTGCCGCCGGTGAACCGGCCGCCGGCCGGACCCGTCAGCTGCAACCGGAACGGCCGGCCGTGCCGGCGCGCCCACTCCGCGACGACGTCGGCGACGATGCGCCCGTCGTGCTCCGCGGTGAGCTCGAGCGGACGTCCGGTCGCGGTGGCGATGTCGACGCGGTGCATCCAGGTGTCGCGGGTGAGGATCACGTCGAGGATGAACGCCAGTCGCCACTGCTCGGTGGTGCCGTCGTGCAGCTCGCCCGCCACGGGCATGGCGCGCATCAGCCGCCGGCCGGCACGCCACCGGGCCTGCACCGGGCCGCCGGCTTCCATCCGGCGGATCAGCTCGTCGGTGGAGAGGCCGGCGTTGCCGCGCACCTGCAGGTCCGTCATCGCGTCGATGAACGGGCCGTCGCCCTTCCCCCGGCTCGCGCCGATCATGGTCCGGGCGAAGCGCGGCACGCTGGAGAACGACTCCGTCATGCCCAGCACGTGCCCGGCCATCGCGCGTACGTCCCAGAGACTGCAGTCGGTGGGCCGCGACCAGTCCGCGGTGTCGAGGTCGCGCAGCAGCGCGACCATCCGCGCGGTCTCCGCCGCGCCCAGTCGCGCCGCCTCAGGACGCTCGATGGGCCGGTGGTCCTCGGTGCGAACGGTCACCTCGGCTCCCTCCTGCCATTTCATGCCCGGACCGCGTGTCCTGCAGTGAACCGCGCCTCGTAGGCGTCGGCCAACCCGTGCAGCGCGGCGACGCAGTCACCGGCGAACGCCGGGCCGTGCATGAGGGCGAGGGTGCGCGGCTGCAGGTCCGCGAGCCGGCGGATCGTCGGCCCGGTCGCCGCGGTGACGGCGGTGGCCCCGAAGACGTCCTCGGCGACGAGGGCCGGACCGATCGGGTCGTCGTCGTGGACGATCGCCGGCGCGTCGCCGAGCCGGGTGAACAGGTCCCCGCAGAACAGGGTGCTGGTCGTCTCGTCGAACAGGACCTGCGCCTCCCAGCCGTGCGGTACGTGCGGGGTCTGCACGGTGCGCATCCGGTGCCCGCCCAGGTCGTGCACGTCCTCCGCGGACGTGCGGCGCGGCGCGCGGTCGGCGAGGTCGTCGAGCGACACCTGGCAGCCGAGCTCGTTGAACGCGACGGTCGCGTCGGGGGCGGCGTCGAGCCACGCGTTCATCGACCCGCACTCGTCGGACTCGACGTGGCCGAAGCTCAACCACCGCAGCCGCTCCACGGGCACGATCCGCGCCACTGCGGCCGCGACGGCGGGAAACATGCGCCGCGGGCCGAGGTGGAACAGCATCGGCTCGTCGGCGTCGACCAGGTACTGGTTCATGGTGAACCCGCCGGGCCCGACGTCGGGCAGGAACGTCGAGATGCGGTAGATCCCGGCGGCGATCTCGTGCACTGACGGTGACATGCGCCGAGCGTCCCGCCGGGGCGGCGCGCGCGGACCGGGCGCGGCACCCCCAATCAACGTGCGCCATCACCCAGTTTCGACGCCGTGTGCTCGCGCCAGCTCGGCCAACGCGACCCGGTTCCGCACACCGGTGCGGTCGAAGAGGCTGCTCAGGTGCCGCTCCACGGTCTTCGGGGACAGGAAGAGCGACTCCCCGATCTCGCGCGTCGAGCAGCCCTCGACCACGAGCTGCAGCACGTCGAACTCCCGGCCGGTGACGCCCATGGCCCGCAGCCCCGTCGGGACGGCGGACGTGCCGCGGCTGCGGCGCGGCACCGGCGCGCCCGCCGCGCCCAGCATGATCCGGCAGCGCCGGGCGGCGCCCGCGTAGCCGCCGGCGGTGAAGAACGCCTCGCACTCACGCAGCCACCGCACCGGGTCGCCCCAGCCGTCCCGGATCGCCGCGGCGGCGACGAGCATCCGCTGGCCGTGCAGCATCCCGATGTTCAGCGCGGTGTGGCGCATCTGCGCGTCCGCGGCCTCCATGGCGGCGGCCGCTGCGGTCGCGCCGGCCGCGTCACGTCGCCGGCCGCAGACGATCGCGTCGGCGACGTGCCGGCTGTGGGTGAACATGAGGAGCCCCGGACCCGCGACGGAGTCCTCGAACTCGGCGCGCGCCGCCGCACCGAGGTCGTCGTCGTCGATCGCGTGGACGGTCAACCACAGCGTCCGGCCCGGGTAGACCGAACGCAGCGGTGGGGCGACGCGGACGTGCTCCATCATCGTGTCGAGGTGCCCGCGCAGGGCGTCGAGCTCGCCGCTCACGATGCAGTGCGTCGGCAGCACGCGGCCGTACAGGTCGGCGAGGATCCGCGCATCCGCCGGATCGCGGGCCAGCGCGGCGGCGACAGCGGTCCGCATCGCCGGCTCGTCGCCGGCGAGCGCGTGCGCGCCGGCCAGCCACAGCTGCGCGACCGGCTCGGTGGCGAGCCCGTACCGGCGGCTCGCGTCCGCACAGGCCTGCGCGGCGGCGAGGCAGCCGGCCCGGTCGAAGTTGGAGAGGGCGATGTCGGCGAGGCTGAGGTCCATCACGGCGACGGTCACCAGAGCGCCGTACCGCTGGGCGAGCTCGCGGGTCGACCGCAGCCGGCTCGGATCGCCGTTCGCCCATGCGGCGATCGCCGCCTGCTGGCGCGCGCGCAGGTGCCAGGTGTGCAACCCGGCGCGCTCGGCCACCTCGGCCGCCCGTTCCCGCCATGGTGCCGCGGCGTCGGGTCCGGCGACGCTCGCGACCCGGCCCAGCACCTCCAGCGCCTCGCACTCCACGTCGGGCTGGCCGGTCTGCTCCGCGGCGGCGACGGCGGCCGTGGCCAGCGCCTCGGCCTCGGCGAGCCGGCCGTCGTCCAGCGCGACGTGCGCGGCGACGGCGTCGATCCGCGCGGCCGCGGCCGGGCCACCGCGCAGCGCCGCCCGGGCAGCAGCGACGTGCTCGGCGGCCCGTCCGGTGTCGCCCGCCTCCACCGCGGCTCGCGCGAGCACCAGGAGCAGGTCGGCTCGGCGCTCGGGATCGTCGATCCGGGGAACCACCTCCGTGCCCAGGTCCGAGGCCTCGGCCGGTTTGCCGGCCGCTACCAGGATCCGGACGAGCAGCTCGTCGGCGTCGAGGGTGGGAGCGAGCCGACGCGCCCGTCGCGCCGTGGTCTCGGCCGTGCCGAGCGCACCCTGTGCCAGCGCTCGGCGGGCGCTCTCGACGAGGTGGTCGGCCGCGTCGGCGAGCTCGCCCGCGGCCTCGGCCAGCTCGGCGACCTGCTCGCACAGCGCACCGGGCAGGCCGGGGTGGGCCCGCACGATCACCGACCGCGCCCGCTGCGCCAGGTCCCGCCGGTCCGGCGGCAGGAGGTCGGCCAGCAGCGCCTCCCTGGTCAGCGCGTGCCGGAACGCGAACTCGCCGTCCTCCACCTCGAACAGCTGCTCGGCGACGGCCGCGCGCAGACCGTCCACCACGGCCCGGCCGTCCACCGCGGCGACACCGGGAAGCAACTGCCAGTCGAACCGGCGACCCAGCACGGCCGCGGCGTCGACGACCCGGCGGCTGGTCGGGTCGAGCGCGCCGGCCCGGCTGCGGATCGACTCCTTCAGCCCGGACGGCACGGTCGGGGTCAGCTCCCCGCTGCGGCTCCAGCGCCCGTCGACGAACGTCAACGCGTCCGACGCGACGAGGCCGGCCAGCAGCTCCTCCACCAGGAACGGGCTGCCCTCGGCGTGCGCGCGGACGAACTCCAGCACCTCCGGCGGAGCTGCGGAGACCTGCAGGCAGGCGGCCACCATGCGGTCGACGTCGGCCGGCGGCAGCATCGACACCGGCAGGACGGACCTGGGGTCGCGGCGGGCCAGCCGGTCGATCAGGCCCGCCGCCGCACCCTCCGGGCGTGTCGTGCACACGCAGAGCACGGGGGTACCCGGTACGGCGTCGGCCAGGTAGTCGACGGCGTCGAGCGTCTCGGGATCGGCCCAGTGCAGGTCCTCCAGGACGAGCACGCAGCCGGCGTCCCGGCCGAGCAGGGCGAGCAGGCGCACCACCGCCTCGCTGAGCAGCACCGGCGACTCCTCGACGCCGGCCGCGTCCCGCCACGCCGGCACGATGCGGCCGAGGTGACCGTGGAACCCCACCAGTTCCGGCGCGTCCGGCACGGGCACGGTGCGGAACGCGGCGAGCAACGCCTCGGCGACCGGCCGGTACGGGACGGGGATGCGACCCGGCACCGCGCGCCCGGTCAGCACCGCCGCACCCACCGCCCGGGCGGCTGCGGTGACCTCGGCGACCAGCCGGGACTTCCCGGCGCCGGCCTCGCCGACCAGTACCACCACGCCGCCGTCGCCCCGCGCCGCCGCGGCGACCCGCTCGTGCAGCGCCGCCACCTCGGCGGCGCGCCCCACCAGCTCGCCGCACAGCACCGACGGACCGGAGCCGATCGCGACGGCACCGGGGCCCCGCACGTCGGCCATCGGGCCTCCCCGGACGAGATTCGCGGCGGCCCGAGAGTAGTGCGCGCGCCCGGATCCCGGCCAACATGACCGCGCTGGAACACCTGGACGCGCATCGCGCACGCCCCCGCCACCTGCACGGATGCACATGCACGTGCAAACGCAACGCCAATTGAAAAGGCGGAAATCTCGTGCTAGGGCGAACGGGATCCCGTCGGGTAGGTTCACCACACCGCAGCCAAGCCACGTGCCGACGGTGATCACCTTCGCGGGCCAAGGGGGACCGGCATGGCGCTCGTATCGCAGACGACGCACGTGATCGTCTCGCCCGACTCTGCCCCGGCGCGACCACGGGTCGCCGTCGTCGGGGAGATCGACCTGGCCTCCGCCGGCGTGTTCGCCGCCGAGCTCGCCGCGGTGCTCGACCGGCAACCGGTCACCCACCTGACGGTCGACCTGAGCTGCGTCGGCTTCCTCGCCGCCGCCGGTGCCGGGGTGCTCATCGACCTCGTCGAGGAGACGGCCCGGCGCGGCATCGGGCTGGAGATCCGGTGCGCGCCGACCGGCACCGCGGCGACGGTGCTGCGGTTGTGCGGGCTCTCCGTCGCCGCGGTGGCGTGACCTCCTGGTCGCCTCAGCCCTTCACGTACGCGAGCTTCTCCGCCACCAGGCCGTCCCGCACCCGGAAGACGTCGACGCCCCGGACGTGCCCGTCGCCCCACTCGTAGCGCCAGCGCACCACCACCCGCTCGCCGGCGTCGATCAGCTCCTCGGTGTGGAAGACCCCGTTCGGAGACGCGGTGAACAGCGCCGTCCACGCCGCCCGCACGGCCGCGGCGCCGACGTGGCGGCCGCCGTCGGGTGGCGCGGTGTCCTCGAAGACGCAGTCGGGGGTCATCGCCGCCATCACCGCGTCGACGTCCTTGGCGTCGAAGGCGGCCTGGAACCGCGCCACAGCTGCGTTCACGGTCACGGTGTCTTTGGTGGTCACGGTGTCTTCGGTGGTCACGGTGTCTTCGGTGGTCACGGTGTCCTCCCCGTCATCCCGATCAGCTGCGCCTGCCGGTCCGCGCCGGCCGGAACGGCGACCGGCTCGGCGATCGCCCCGGCCTGGCGGTAGAGCTCCTGGACCCCGCCGAACCAGTCCGCCACCGCCGCCACGGCGGTCGCGTCGAGGTGGTCGTCGGCGCCGAGCGAACGGGCCAGGTCCCACGCGTGCACGAGGTGGTCGGCAGCGAGTTGCATGGCGTACTCGTGGCCGGGGGCGTCGCCGAACGACAGGTGCACGGTGCGGTCCATCGCGCCGTCCTCCTGCACCGCGTCCACCGCGGCCGCGGCGGCGGCGCGGAAGGCCGCCGCCGGGTCCGCGCCCAGCTGGTCACCGGCGAACCGGTCGCCGACCTCCGCGATCGTCTCCCCCGCGTAGAGCGGTGGCGCCCACAGGTCCTCCTCGACGACGTGGCGCACCAGCTCGCGCACCGTCCAGCCGGGCAGGACCGACGGCTCGTCCCATCGCCCGCCGACGGCGTCCACCCGGGCGCCGAACTCGGCCACGCTCCTCGCGAACAGCTCCGGCACGGACATGGCCGTCACCCGCGGGCGTAGTCGGAGGCGCCCCACCAGTCGATCACCACGACCGGGTCGTCGCCCACCACCCACGCGTCGTGCCCGGCCGGCAGCGCCGTGACCTGGCCGGGGGTGGCGTCGAACTCGGTGCCGTCGCTCGTGCGGACGCGCAGCGTGCCGGCGGCGTGGTACTGGAAGTGCGGCGCCTCGCACCAGTCGGTGCCGGCGAGCGGCTTCACGTCGTTCGACCAGCGCCAGCCCGGCTGCAGCGTCAGCCGGCCGATCTCGGCGCCGCCGATGCGGACCAGCTCGACCCGCCCGTTCGGGAACTCGCGGACCTCGGTCGGGCTGGCGAAGTCCTGCTGCTCGTAGCTGGTCATCACGACCTCCTGGGTTCGGGGAACCGATGGGCCTCGAACGCTAGGAGCGCCACCTTGCAGTTCGATGGCGGCGCCATCTTGCAGTGTTCACCCGCTCAGCGTTCACCCGCTGTCCGCCGGCGGCCCGCTGCGCCACCATGTGCGGATGCCGACCGGCGTGCGGGTGCAGCTGCTCGGGCGGTTCCAGGTCCGCCACGACGACGCGGAGATACCGCCTGCGGCGTTCGGCGGGCGGAAGGTCCGCACGCTCGTGCGCGTGCTCGCGGTGCGTCGTCCCGACCTCGTGCCGCACGACGTGCTGGCCGAAGCGCTGTGGCCGGACCGTCTGCCCGCCGACCCGGCCGGCAACCTCGGAGTGCTGGTCAACCGGGCTCGTCGCGCGCTCGGCGACGCCGGCTCGATCGTCACCGGCACCGGCGGCTATGCGCTCGGCACCTGCACCGTCGACGTCGCCGAGTTCGAGGCAGCGCTGGCCGCGGCCCGCCGGGCCGGTTCCGACCACGTCGCCGTCCTGCGCGCCTGCACGGCTGCGCTCGCGCTCTGGGGCGAGCCGCTGGCCGAGGACACCTACGCCGAGTGGGCCAGCGCCGACCGCGAGCGGCTGCACCGCGACCACGTCGAGGTCTGTGAGCGGGCGGCCGCGGCCGCGCTGGCCCTCGGCGACCCCCGGCAGTCGCTCGCGCTGGCCGCCGACGCCGCGGCCGCGGCTCCGCTGCGGGAGTCGGCCGTGGTCGCCGTCGCGACGGCGATGGCCGCGCTCGGCGATCCGGCGGGCGCGCTCGCCCGGCTCGCCCAGCTGCGCACCGCGCTCGCCGACGAGCTCGGCGTCGACCCCTCCCCCGAGGTGGAACGCCTCCAGCTCGCCCTGCTGCGCAACGAGGTGCCCGCCGTCGGGGTGGCCGTGCCCGTACCGATCGCGTCCCGGCCGGCCGCGTTCGGGGAGCTGGCGTTCGTCGGACGGGCCGACGAGCTCGCGACGCTGCGCGCCGCCGTCCACCATGACGCGGTCGTCGTCCTGGCCGGTGGGGCCGGCTCCGGCAAGTCGCGGCTCGTCGCGGAGCTGATGCGCGGCACCGAGCGCCCCGTAGTCGCCGCGCGGGCGTTCCTGCCGGAGCGGGCGGAGCCGTGGGGGCTCGTCCGGTCGGTGCTGCGGGAGGCGCTCGCGCTGGACGCGGCCGTCGCCGACGTCCTGCCGGCCCGCATCCGCGCGGCACTGGCCGACCTGCTGCCCGAGCTGGGCGATCCCGGTGCGGCGCTGGACGGCGAGACCCGACGGGCGCTGCTGCTCGCCGGGGCGCTGCGCGTGCTGGAGGCGGCGACCGGGCCGGGCGCGCTCCTCGTCGTCGACGACCTGCAGTGGGCCGACCCGAGCAGCGTCACCGTGCTGGCCTCGGCGCTCGCCCGGCTGCCCCGGATGGCGGCCGTGCTGGCCCTGCGCCCCGACGAGCTGCCGCCGTCGACGCTGCACGAGCTGAACGAACTGCGCGGTGGAACCGTGCACGTCACCCTCGGACCGCTGCCACCGGCGGCCATCCGCACGCTCGTCGCCGATCCGGCACTGGCCGACGCCGTGCAGGAGAGCACCGACCGCACCCCCTTCGCCGTGGCCGAGCTGCTGCGCGAGCTGGCCGCACGCGGGGAGATCGCCCCAGCCCCGGCCGGCGGCTGGACGGCACTGACCGCCCGGACCGCGACCGTCGCCGCGCAGGTGGGACGGGCCGGCCGGCTGCGCGCGGTGCAGCAGCGCGCGGACCGGTTGGCGCCACCGGCCGGCGAGGTCCTGCGCCTGCTCGCGCTGCTGGCCAGGGAGGCGCCGGCCGGCACGATCGCCGCCGCCGCGGGGATCGACGCGCGCGCCGCCCTGGACGCGCTCTCCCGGCTCGCGACGGCCGGGCTCGCACGGCTGGGCGAGCAGGGCTGGGCCACCGCACACGACCTCGTCGCCGAAGCGGTCTCGGCCGGGCTCGGTGAGGCGGACCGCGGCCGGCTGCACGCGCTGCTGGCCCGTGCGCTCGACGAGTCCGATCCAGCCGAGGTCGCCCGGCACCACCGCGCCGCGGGCGACGCGGCAGCCGCCGCCCGGGCCTACGCTCGCGCGGCGGACCGCGCGCTCGCCCGGCACGCCACCCACGAGGCCGCGACGTCGGCGTCGGCGGGGCTCGCACTGGCGCCGCCGCCGGACGTGCGGGCCGACCTGCTCGCCGCCCGCGCCGACGCCGGGGCCGTCCACGGGGACCTCACCGCCGCCGTCGCGGATCTGCGGGCCGCGCTCGCCGACACCGCGCCCGGCCCGCTGCGCTCCCGGCGGCTGGCCCGGCTCGCGATGCTCATCTCGGGCGCCCGCGACCTGCGCCAGGCCGCCGAGCTGGCGGAGCTGGCCGTCGTCGAGGCCGGCCCCGACCCGGCCGCGCAGGCGTTCGCCCTGGAGACGGCGGCGATCCTGGACATGAACCTGGACCGGCCCGACCGGGCGCGCGACCGGGCCGAGGAGGCGCTGCAGCGCTACCGCGCGCTCGGCGACGGCGGCGGCGTCGCCCGCATCCTCGACGGGCGCGCGATGGCCACGTTCCTCGACGGCCGCATCGCCGACGGCGTCGCCCTGTTCGCGCGGGTCGCGCAGCTGTTCACCGACTCCGGGGAGCTGCTGCGGGTCGTCACCCCGCAGTCGACGCACGGGCACGGGCTCGTCTTCATGGCGCGCCCCACCGACGGGCTGGCCGCGACGACCGCTGCCCTGCAACTGGCCCGCGACCTCGACGCGCCCGAAGGGCAGGCCTACGCGCTGTGGCACCGGTCGGAGGCGCTGTCCGGCCTCGGCCGCACCACGGAAGCGGAGGCCGACGCCCGCGAGGCGCTCGCCATCGCCCGCGCCGTCGACCACCAGGGCTGGACGGCGACCGCGCACCGGGCACTGGGCATCGCGCACCAGACGGCGGGCGACCTCGACGCGGCCGCATCCGCGTTCGCCGCCTCGGCGACGGCCGCCGGAGACTCGCTGACCCTGTTCGCGGCGTGGGCCGCAGCGCGCAGTGCGCTCGTCGCGATCGCCCGTGGCCGGCTCGACGGCGTCGACGCGCTGGTGGCGCGGGCGCTGGCCATCGGGCCACCGCTGGGGCGGTTCGAGGCGCGGCTCGCGGCCGCGGAGCTGGCGGCGACGCGCGGCGATCCCTCCGCCGCGGCGATCGCGGCGGAGGCGCTGGCCGCGGCGCGGGATGCCGGGGAGGCGGTGACGGTTCCCCGGCTTGCCGCTCTCGCCGCGCTCGCCGGCTGAGGTGTCGGTGATCAAGGGCAAAACGTCGTCAGTTGATCTTCAGCGGCGACGTTCTGCCCTTGATCAGCAACCCTCGGGCGCGAGCCTCGAGGTGCCGGGCCAGCCAGCCGCCCCGGCGCCGAGCTGGTCCGTGATCAAGGGCAAAACGTCGTCAGTCGATCTTCGGCAACGACGTTTTGCCCTTGATCACCGCAAACCCCGACGCGGCGACCGCGCCCCGCCGAACGCGAAACTCGCCCGGCAGGACGCGCGACTCGCCCGGCAGGACGCGGGACTCGCCCGGCAGGACGCGCGACTCGCCCGGCAGGACGCGCGACTCGCGCGTGTCAGGTGGCGGCGCCGGCCAGCCGGGCGGGGCGGCGGGTCACCGGTGCACCCGGGTCCGGCGACGCAGCACGTACCTCGTCGCGAGGACGCCGGCCGCGGTGAGGAGGAGCAGCCCGCTCACGTCCAGCGTCCAGGCGCCGGCGGTGTGCTCCCACAGCCGGTCGCCCTCGGTCAGCGATGTGCCGCGGCCGACGGTCGCGCCGGAGGTGGCGGCGAGCCCCCACCGGGCGGGCACGAGCCAGGTCAGCTGGTCGAGGCCGGGCTTGCCGTGCACGGACAGGAAGAACTCCGACAGCACGAACTGCAGCAGCAGCACCACGACCAGCACGGGCATGCCCTGGTCGGCGTTGGCGATCAGCGCCGACACCAGCAGCCCCTGCACCATGATCGCGACGGCGACGAGCACGAGGACGACGGCGATCTCGACCTTGCCGTCGGTGAACACCACGGGCCGGGGCGGCGCCGCAGCGCCGGCCAGCGCGATCACGGTCAGCAGCACCGCCTGCACGCCCGCGATCACCGCGAGCACCACGAGCTTCGACGCCAGGTAGGCCCCGATGGACAGCCCGATCGACTGCTCCCTGTGGAAGATCGACCGCTCCTTCACGAGCTCCCGGAACGACGCCGCGAAGCCCATGAAGCAGCACATCACCACCAGCACGAGCAGCCGCGGCAGCGGATCACCGTTCGGGGTGAAGCCGGCCGCCCGCCACGACTCCACGGACAGGCCGTGCTCGGCCGGGATGAGCATCGCGATCAGGGCCAGCACGACGGGCATCAGCAGCATGACCAGCGCGAACACGCGGTCGGCTGCGATCACCGCCAGGTAGCGGCGGGCGAGCACGGCGAACTGGCGCAGCGCAGGCTGCTGCCGCGGAGCCGGCGCCGGCGCGGACCGGGCCGGCCGCTCGGGCGGCGTGGTCGTGGCCGGGGCGCCGTAGCGGGCGTAGTAGGGCGACGCCTTGAACCGGCCGGTCCAGTCGACCTCCCGGTTGCGGTCGAGCAGCAGGAACATGTCGGCGAAGTCGGCCTGCCCGAAGTAGGTGAGCGCCTCGTCGGGCGGACCGAAGTAGGCGAGCTTGCCTCCGGACGCCAGGACGAGCAGCCGGTCGCACATCTCCAGCTGCGCCGGCGAGTGGGTGACGACCACGACGGTGCGGCCGTCGTCGGCGAGGGCGCGCAGGGTCTGCATCACCGACTTGTCCATCCCGGGGTCGAGCCCGGACGTCGGCTCGTCGAGGAACAGCAGCGACGGGCGGGTCAGCAGCTCCAGCGCGACGCTCGTCCGCTTGCGCTGCCCGCCGGAGAGGGTGCTGATCCGCTGCCCCGCCTGACCGGTCAGTCCCAGCTCGTCGATGACCTCCTCGACGCGGTCGTTGCGCTCCTTCGCCGGGGTGTCGGCCGGGAACCGCAGCTGGGCCGCGTAGCGCAGGGCACGGCGGACCGTCAGCTGCGGGTGCAGGATGTCGTCCTGGGGCACCAGTCCGATGCGTTGCCGCAGCTCGTCGTAGGAGTCGTAGAGGTCGCGGCCGGCGTAGCGGACCTCGCCGGTGTCGGCCGGCCGCTGGCCGGTCAGCGCGCCGAGCAGCGTCGACTTGCCAGCACCGCTCGGCCCGACCACCGCCAGCAGGCTCCGCTGCGGCAACGCGAACCCGACGCCGTCGAGCAGCCGCTTGCCGGAACGGGTGACGACGAGGTCCTCGGCCTCGAACGAGATGTCGCCGTGGTCGGTGTACTCGACGAGCGTGCCGCCCTGCAGGTGCAGCAGCGCGTGCCCGATGCCGATGACGTCGTCGGTGTCGATGACGGCCCGGGTGACCCGCTGCCCGTTCACGAACGTGCCGTTCCAGCTGCGGAGATCCGTGAGCTGCCAGCGATCGCCGTCGCGGGTCAGGCGGGCGTGCTGGCGCGACACGAGCGGGTCGGTGAGCACGATGTCGCAGTCGGCGGCGCGCCCGATCGTCAGCGACGGCGCGGCGACGGGGTGCAGCGCGGTCGCGCTGCGGTCCCACCACTGACCTCCGCGGCCGGGCGCGCCGGGCGGCACGGCCCGCGTGTACGGCCGCGTGCCGGACGGGCGCGGCGGTTCGACCGGCGCGGCAGCTGCTGGTGGCGACCACGACTGCGGGGCCGCTGCCGCGCCGGGCCGGCGCCAGGCGAAGCCGGCCGGCCGGGCCGCCGGTGTCCCTGAGGCGGGACCCGCGGGTGCGCCCCCTCCACTCTGCGCACCCGCAGTCGTGGATGGGCGGCGCCACCACGGCGCCGGGGCCGGTTGTCCCGTGGCCGGTGGTGCGCCCGCGTTCGTGCGCGTCCACCACCCGGTGGCTGCCGTGGGCGACGAGGCGACGGACGGCGCGGCAGCAGGAGCGGGCACCGGCGCGGCGGCGGCAGTGCCGAGCGCAGCACGGGCGGCGGCTGCCAGCTCGCCGATGGCCTGGTAGCGGTCGTCTGGCGACTTCGCCATCCCGCGCGCGACCACCTCGTCGAACCCGGTCGGCACGCCGGTCTGCACCTGCGACGGCACCGGCGGCGGGTCCTGCAGGTGCATCTTGACGACCGCGATCCGCTCCCCCGCGACGTACGGCTTGCGCGCGGTGAGGCACTCGAACAGCAGGCAGGCCAAGGAGTAGACGTCGATGCGGTGGTCGAGGGGTGCCGCGGAGAACCGTTCCGGTGCCATGTAGTCGACGGAGCCGATCGCGGTGCCGGCCGTGGTGATCATGGTGCTGCCCACCGTGCGGGCGATCCCGAAGTCGACGAGGTAGACGAAGTCGGTGGGCGCGCTCGCCCCGGCGCAGAGCACGTTGGACGGCTTGACGTCGCGGTGGATGAGTCCGTCGGCGTGCGCGGCGGCCAGCGCTGCCGCCACCTGCTCGACGACGGAGACCGCGGTCTCGGGCGGCAGCGGGCCGTCGGCCAGCGCGTCGGCGAGGTCGGCGCCCTCCACCAGGCGCATGTCGATGAACAGCTGCCCGTCGATCTCGCCGTAGCGGTGGATCGGGATGACGTGCGGCTCGCGCAGCCGCGCCGCGACCTCCGACTCCCGCCGGAACCGCGCCGTGTAGTGCGGGTCCGCCGCCATCCCCGGCAGCAGCAGCTTGATCGCGACCTGACGGTTCTGCTCGGTGTCGAAGGCCCGGTACACCTCGCCCATGCCACCGCGACCGAGCAGCTCCTCGATCCGGTAGGGCCCGAACATCCGCTGGTTCATCGCGCACTCCCGCCCGGTCAAGACCGGCGCTTCCACAGTTCCCGGACGATCACGACGAGCGCGACCGCGCCCATGCCGGACAGTACGACGATGCCTCCGCGGTCCGCCGACGGGACGCGAGCACTCTGCAGCGCCGAGGTGACGGCCAGCGCGACGACCATGAAGGCCAGCACCGCGAGTCCGACGGTGCCCGCGGCGTACCCGCGCCGTGCCCGCTTCGGCGCCGCGGTCGGCTCGGGTGGCACCGGCCGGGACGCCGTCGCCGTCCACTGCTGCATCCAGTCCCCCGGCATGACCGGCGGCTGCGCCGGCTGCGGGATCGGTGGCGGAGCCGACTCCGCGCGCGGCACGGGCGACGGCCGGCGCGGCGGGACGGGCTTCGGGCCAGGGATTGATCGCGGGCCGGGCGATGGCCGGGGCACGGGCGACGGCTGGGGCGCCCGAACGGCGGACGGCGTCTGGAGCCACCACGGCACCGGCGCGCCGAGCAGCGACTCCAGGTCACCGGTCGCGGTCCAGCCAGGGGTGCAGCAGGCGCGGAGCCGCTCGGCGAGCTGGTCGACGACGGGGTCGTGCAGCTGAGCGACCTGCCCCCACGCGGGCGTGCGGTGCGGTGGCGCGTAGTCGTCGTGCCGGAACAGCAGGTTCTCGCCGTCGTTGAACCGCTCCCACTGGCGGGGGTCGCGGGCCAGCGCGAGCAGCGACAGGTAGATGACGAGGCCGGGGAAGGTGTCCATCCACGGGCCCCACACGCGGTTGGCGGGCTGGTAGTTGCGGTGGCCGACCTCGGAGGGCGGCGGACCGCCGGCGAACGGCGCGATCCACGCGCTGTCGAAGTCGACGAGCCGCAACCGGCCGTCGTCCTGCACGAGCACGTTGCCGTGCTGGAGGTCGCCGTGCGCGAACCGGGCGGACTGCGCCCGTCGCACCAGGTCGCGCCACCGCTGCGCGAGCGTGGCGAGCGCCCGCCGGTCGTCGGCCTCGACGAGGTCGGCGACGTGGTGGTCGAGCGTGCTGCCCTCGATCCACTCCATCTGCACCATCGGCCAGCGCCGCCCGCCGACGCGGATGGCGTCGTCGACCCAGGCGCAGGGTGCGACGTCACCGCGCAGCCCGCGTTCGGTGAACCAGCTGTTGAGCTGGTTGTAGCGCTGCCGGGTGGAGGCGTCCTCGCGGGTGAAGAAGCGCAGCGCCTGCGGCCGGCCGTCGACGATCGCCTTGAACACCACCGCGGTCGTGCCGGACGCCGGCATCGGGACGCCGAGCAGCGGGTGCGCGACGAACTCGGAGCGGGCGAGGTCGGGCCGGTCGAACGCCTGCTCGGGCTGCTGGACGGCGAGGATGTAGTCCTCGGCGGTGGGATAGCTCGTCACAGGCACACCACCAGCGCTCCGGGCTCGGCGGCGGTCACCCGCACCCGCAGCAGGGTCACGTCGTCGTTGTGCAGCCGACCGGCGGCCCGCTGGTCGGCGACGAGCCGGGCGAACACGGCGTCGTGCTCCAGCTCGTCGAGCAGGTTCCAGACCTCGGCCCCGTCGGTCAGCAGCAGCCACCGGGCCAGCGCGTCCGTGGCCAGGTAGAGCACGTCGCCGTCGACGAGCCGGCCGCCGCCGAACTGCAGCGCGCGCATCATGGGGTCGACGGCCGCGGGCTGCGTGCTGATCCCGTCGGGCGCCAGCCCGAAGTCGTCCACCGACAGCGGCGGGAAGTGGCCGAGCAGCCGGCCGGCCCGCACGTGGAACAGCACGGCGTCGCCGAGCGCGGCCGCCTCCCAGCGGGCGCGGGGCCCGTCGAGGTCGACGAGCCGGCACCCGAGGAACGTCGCGAACGAGCCCTCCTCGTGGAACTTCAGCTCCTCGATGACGGTGGCGAACCGGTCCGGTGCCTCGTCCCGCCACTGCTGCTGGACGCGGGCGAACCAGTCCAGCAGGCCCGCGCCCGTGAGGTCCGGCCCGGCCTCCGTGACGAACGAGCCGGCCAGGTGCTCCACCCAGCGCAGCGCGTCGTAGGCCTCGGTCGCCCCGTCGACGACGACGCAGCGCGGGCTCGCCGCACCGTCGTCGAACGCGGCGGCGTCCTCCCACTCCCGCGGTGCGCTGCCGCGCTTCTCCAGCGCGAAGCAGGTCGAGCAGGCGAGCAGCATGGCCCGCCCCTCACCGGTCCCGGATGTCGGCGACGCGCGTGCCGATCTCCAGGAACGTGACGAGCGCGGCCGGTCCGGCGTTGAAGACGAACCCGCGGGCGCCGTCGGCGACCTCGACCCGGGAACCGCGGGCGTTGGCGAGCATCGACGGAGGCAGCGGGCTGGAGATGCCGAACAGCTCGGGTCCGGGCTCCGGCAGCCCCCGGTCGGTCGCCGGGAAGTGCACCTCGGGCGCGGCCTCCGGCGACAGGAAGATGTTGAACAGCAGCGCCGGCCCGTCCGCGGTCTCGATCGACGTCAGGCGCCGCGCCCACTCGGTGAGGTCGGCGCCGTCGTACGGGCTGTCGGTGACCATCCCGTCGGTGATGTTGATGATGATCGGCGGGAACGACCCGGGGTGCTGGGCCGCCCAGTCGAAGACGTGCTCGCCGGCCGTCGCGATCGCCTGGCACATCGGGGTGCGGTAGCCGAAGACCGGCTCGACCCAGACCGGGATCCGTGGGGCGGACACGACGTCGACCGAGGTGGGCCCCGACCCGTTGCTCGACACCACGGCCAGCGGGTTGGTGAACACGTCCGGGATGGGCACGATCGGCCGGCCGGCGAGCGCGCCGCCGAACGCCGACTCCACCCCCTCCCCGCCGGCGACGGGCCGCGCGCCGTACCCGAACACGCCGACGTCGAAGTAGTGCCGCGCGGTGCCGCCGACCTCCTTCGCCGACTTCACGCACAGGTCCAGCAGCACCTTGTTGACCGCGCGGGAGGCACCCTGGGCCATCGAGCCGCCGCTGGACTGCCACGGCAGCTTCATCGAGTCCGAGCGGTCCAGCAGGAACACGATGCAGCCGGGGTTGGTGCGGGAGAAGGTCTGCTCGTACACGGTCGTTGCTCCGTCTGTAGAGGTCGTGCGCTGTCTCAGCGGTCGGGTCGGCGCCGGCTGGCGACCACGGTCGCCGGCCAGGGCGTCCCGGCCTGCCAGGTCCAGGTGTGGTCGTCGGCGCGGCAGCGGAAGGCGTAGCCGTGGTCGGTCTCCCGCACGTCGATGCGGAACGCGCCGCAGCGCGGGCACTGCACGGTCCGCACCGGACGGCGGTAGGTCGCGAGATCCGGGGCGGTCACGGTGCGGACGGGCGCCGCAGCCACCGTCCGGTCCGTGGGGCGGCCGTCGCCCCACCAGTTCGTCGGGGCCGGCTCGACGGGCAGCACGACGCGCGCCGCGTCGGCGGACGCCGCGGGCTCCGGTACCCGTCGCGGTCGGGCAGGCTGCCCGGGATCGGGCCACGGGCCCCGCGGCGGGCGGTGCGGCGAGCGCTGTGGAGGCGGAGCCGGTTCGGGAGCCGCCACCAGCGCGGCGACGAGCGCGCCGATCGCTGCCGCACCCAGCCCGACGACGACGCTGAGCCAGCCCTGCCAGGGGAGGACGAACACAACGCCAGCAGTGGCGCCGGCCAACCCGGCCGCCGTGCACCAGCCGAGGAGCTCACTCCGGGACGTGCCGCGCGCCATCACCTCGTCACCTCGGCGCTGGCGGTGGCCGAGACGTCGGACGGCTTCGGTGTCTCCGTCAGCCGGTTCGTCTGAGTCGGTGACGATCGCGTCGTGTGCTGGCCCGACGGCGGGGCCGAGGTCGTCGGTGGTGTCCCCGGATTCTCCTTTGTCGCCGCCGGTTCCGGCAGGACCAGGCTCGCCGCACCGACGGCGCCGAACGCCAGCAGCGCCGCGAAGACGGGCACGACGCGCGGGTGCCGCCAGAGTGGCGCCTGCTCCCCCGTCATCGGCACGTGAACGAGACGGGGTCCGAGCCGACGCCCGAGCGGATCGACGCGCCGTCGGGGAGCCGGCCGGACGACGGGGTGACGGTGATGGAGCCGACGCCGGGTCGGGCCGTCCAGCACATCGCGCCACCGTTGAGGGTCAGGCCGAACTCGGTGTCCACCGCGGCGCGGTCGACGGTGTCCGAGCCGCTGGTGCCGCGGACGGTCGTCATGGGGGTGCCGTCGGTGGCCCCCTCGGTCGGACTCGCGCTCGGGCCCGGACGCGACGCCGGCGCGGCCGTCGGTCCCGTCCCACCACCGCCCGGGAGCAGGTATCGCGCGGATCTCATGCGTTCGAGTGTCGGGATCGGCGGGCCGCCGCACATCGGTGCGGGCCCGGGACGTGGTGTCGGTGCTGGCACTGATGCCGGGTGCGGTGCCGGTGCCTACCGTCGGCACGGTGGGTGGTGTCTTCATCGTCGACGACAACGCCCCGTTCCGGACGGTCGCCCGTGCGGTCCTGGAGTCCGGGGGTTTCCGGGTGGTCGGCGAGGCGGCGACCGGGGCGGCGGCGATGGTCGGTGTGCCCGGCTCCGCGGCCGACGTCGTCCTGCTCGACATCGGGTTGCCGGACGTCGACGGGTTCCGGGTGGCCGCGCAGCTGCGCCAGGTGGCGCCCGGGGCGGTCGTGGTCCTGTGCTCGGTGCGCGACGCCGAGCACTACGGCGGGGCGGTGGAGCGTGCGGGCGTGGCGGGGTTCCTGCCGAAGTCGCTCCTGTCGGCGGCGGCCGTCGCGCGAATCATGGCCGGTCAGGACGCCCGCAGGTAGGCGAGCACGGCGAGCACCCGGCGGTGGTGCTCGGCCTCGTCGGGCAGCACGAGCCGCTGGAAGATGCTGCGCACGTGCGTCTCGACGGTCTTGGTGGTGAGGTGCAGGTCGGCGGCGATGGCGGCGTTGGACCGGCCCTGCGCCATGAGGGCGAGCACCTCGCGTTCGCGCGGGGTCAGCCCGGCCAGCTCGTGCCGACGGCGGGGCGTGCCGAGCATCGCGGAGACGACCTCGGGGTCGAACGCGCATCCGGCGTCGGCGACCCGGCGCACCGCGTCGAGGAACTCGGGCCCGCTCGCCCGGTCCTTGAGCAGGTAGCCGACGCCCCGGGCGACCCGGCCGACGAGCTCGCCGAGGTGCGCCGCCTCGACGTGCTGGGAGAGCAACAGCACCCCGAGGTCCGGGTCGCGTTCGCGCAGCGCGACCGCGGCACGCAGCCCCTCCAGGCGGTGCGTGGGTGGCATCCGGATGTCGACGACGGCGAGGTCGGGCCGGTGGGCCTCGACGGCGGCGACCAGTTCGACGGCGTCGCCGGCCTGCGCGACGACCGTGCAGCCGTGGCGTTCCAGCAGCTCGGCGAGTGCGGACCGGAAGAGCGCGGCGTCGTCGGCCAGCACGACGCGGACGGGCGCGGCGGTCGAGGCCGGAGCGGGAGCGGGCAGGACGGCGGCGGTCATCGGGGCTCCTCTGGCACGTCCATCGGCAGGTCGGCGTGCACGGTGGTGCCGGCGCCGGGCGGGCTGTGCACGGTGAGCACGCCGCCGACGGCGGCGACGCGGTCCTGCAGGCCGGCGAGCCCGGAGCCGCGGTCGGGGGCGGCGTCGGCGCCGCCGACCCCGTCGTCGACGACGGTGACCAGCAGCCGCGCGCCGGCACACCGCACCTGCACGTGGACGCGGTGCGCGCCTGCGTGCTTGGCGGCGTTGGTGACGGCTTCGGCGGCGACGAAGTACGCGGTCGCCGCGATCGGTGCCGGCAGGGGCGGAAGGTCGGTGTCCGCCTCGATCCCGGGGCACACCACGTCCACCGCCTGCACCGACCGCGCCACGAGCGCCCGCAGCGCGGGCAGGAGCCCCGACTCGGTGAGCACCGCTGGGTGGATGCCGCGGGCCAGCTCGCGCAGCTCGACGAGCGCCGCGTCGAGCCCGTCCGCGACGCGGTCCAGGAGCGCGTCGACGGCCTCGGGTCCGGCGTCGGCGGCCAGCGCGTCGCGGGCCATCCGCAGCACGAGCGAGACGGTCACGAGGTGCTGCTGGGCGCCGTCGTGGAGGTCGCGCTCGATCTGCCGGCGGCTCTCGTCGGCGGCCGCGACGACCCGTGCCCGCGACGCGCGCACCTGCACGAGCTGGGCTCGCACCTCTGCCGTCAACAGCTGGTTGTCCAGCGCGAACGCGGCCGCTGCAGCAGCCGCGTCGAGCACGGCCGGTTCGGTGCCGCGGGTGGGGTCGTGCAGCATCACCATGCGTTCGCGACCGAGCCGGGGCAGGTCGGTGCGGGCCGCCGGACCGGGGTCGACGGGGTGCCCGGCCGCGTCGACGAGCCGGCCGTCCGCCGTGGCGCGGACGATCCGCACCGTCGGGTCGTGCAGTGCGGCCCGCAGCCGGTCCGGCACCAGATCCGACGGCGTGCCGGGCAGCTGTGCCACCAGATCGGTGACGGCCGTGTGGCGGGACAGGTCGCGCAGCAGCCCGCCGAGGTACGCGGCCGCAACGGCCAGCGCCCCGCCCTGCACGACCACCCCGATCGGCAGGCCGCCCACCGCCGCGACGACGCCGGCGCCCAGCGCGGCAACGGCCGCGGCACCCGTCCACAGCAGGCGGCGCCGGACCGGTCGCACGGGCCACACCGCCGTTCCGGTCGCCACGAGCAGGTAGAGCCCGCCGACGGCGATCCACGTCGGCAGCAGCGTGTCCACCCGGCCGCCGGCCAGCACGAGCACCGCACCGAACGCCAGTCCGCACGTGACGGCGATGGCGACCGCGACCGGCGCGCGCCACCGCGGTGCCGCGCGGCCGGGGATCTGCGGGCGCGTCTGCGTCAGCAGCACCGTGCTCGGCATCCGGTCTCCCCCGCGTCCGGTTGGTGGGACGGCCCGACCGTGCCGGTCCCGATGTCCCGGGAACCAGGGAGGAACGTCCCGCCCGCCCGGGAGAGCAGTCTCGATCGACGCCGGCCCGCCCGGTAGCGGTCGGTCCGGCCAGCGGACCGCGGGTGCCGGTTCACGCGGTCCCGGCGGAGATCGCGGCGAGGTTGCGGCTGATCTCGCCGGCCGCGCGGGTGACCAGCTCGGGCAGTCCGGCCGGCGGGGTCGGGCGCAGCACCAGCGCGCTCAACGACGCCACCGTGGCACCGCCCGGCTCCTGCACGGCCGCGGCCACGCACGACAGCGACCCGTGCTCGGCGACGAGCCATCCGGTCCGTGCGAGCGTCGCCCGTTCCTGTCGCCACTCGCGCGGGCGGCCGCCGGTGGCCGGGTCGTCGGCGTCCGCGGCGTGCAGCAGCACCCGCCCTGCGGCCGTGTCGGAGGAGAACTCGTCGAACAGGCGCAGCGGCGGCAGCTCCTGCAGCGGGCCGCGGTTGCCCGCCAGCATCCGGGTCTCGCCCCGGTGCGTCACCGAGAGCATCACGCACGCCGACGATGTCCGGGAGAGGAGGGACATGGGCGATCGGGCGGCCCGGCGCAGCGCCGGCCGTGGCCGCCACGACTCCCCGAGCTCCGCCATGAGGGTGCCGACGGCGTACCTGCGCTCGATCCGCTGCGCGGCGCCCAGCTCGACCAGCTGCTCCAGGAGCCGGTGCGCGGTCGCCTTGGGGATGCCCGCCGTCCTCGCGACCTGCGAGAGGCCCAGCCCGTCCGGGTGCCGAGCCAGCACCTGCAGCAACCCGAACGCGCCCTCCAGCACCCCACGACCGCTGGGGGACCCGGTCATCTCCTGCGCCATCTGCACTCGCCTTCTCGATCAGGGCGGCCGAACCGTGCGCCGCCGAGGGGGTGTCCGGCAAGGCGTCCGGACGCATTGCCGGCGGACGCCGGATCGGTGCAGGTCGCCGGCCTGCGCCCCGGGGTGTCCGGAGCTGCGATGCGGTCGTGGGCACGACGTCAGTCCACGATGCGCGAGGGGTGTCCGGCATCGTGGGAACCACGGGTGCGCGGTACGGAGCAACTCACCGTCACCTGATCGCCGCTTCCCTGCGCCGCCCGCTGCCGCCATGATCAGCGGCGGCCGGCCGCATGGCGGTGCGACACGGCGGGTGGGGGTGCGATCGGGTGGCCGTAGGTCCGACCGAGCAGGAAGCGGATCCACGCATCGAGTTCGCCGGCCGGTTGCAGGCGCTGCGCGCCGCGGTCGGGTTGTCGCTGCGGCAGCTGGAGATCGAGAGCGAGCGCACGCCGCGACGGCGGGCGGAGGAGCCGATCCGGCTGCGCCGCAGCACGGTCGCGGGGATGACGAGCCGGGAACGACCGGCGCGGCCCGAGCCCGCCAACTTCGAGGTCTTCGTCGACACCTGTCTGCGGGTGGCCGCAGAGAACGGTGTCGAGCTGCCGCCCGACCTCGGCGACCGCGACGCGTGGGACGCGGCCTACCGGCAGCTGCGCAGCGACCTCGACCGCTCACGCTCCGCGCCCCCGCCGCCTCCCGACGTGCCCCCGGCGCCGCCGGCACGCTCCCGCCGCTGGGTCCTGCGCGCGGCCGTCCCGGCCACGGTGGCCGTCGTCGGGGCGGCCTGGCTGGTGCCGGAGTGGCTCCGCGGCACGCCCTCGGCGGCCGGCCCCGCCGATCCGCCGGTCGACTACAACCGCCTGGGTCGGTTGGTGAGCCCCCCGCTGGGCGCCGACAACCCGGTGTGGGCGGTGGCGCTGGGCCAGCTGGCCGGCGCACCGGTCGCGGTGGTCGGCCGGGCCGACGGCTCCGTCCAGCTGTGGAACCCGGTGGCGGGCGTGGCCCGCAGCGCGCCGGTCACGGCGCACGACAAGCCCGTCTACGGCATCGCGCTGCACGGCTCCACCGCCTACTCGGCCGGCGTCGACGGTGTCCTGCGGGCGTGGGACCTGCGCACCGACCCGCCGACGAGCACCCAGCTCGGCGCCCCCGCCGACGGTGGCCTGATGAGCGTCGCCGCCATCGAGCTCGGCGGCCGACCGGTCGTCGTGACCGTCGGGGACGACAAGACGGCACGGGTCTGGGATCCGTCGGTACCCACCGCTACCGGCACCGTGCTGGGTGAGCGCCTGCCGACCGAGGCGAAGTCGGTGGCGCTCGGCGCGGTCGGCGGCCGGACCATCGCGATGGTCGGCGGCGCCGACGGGAGCATGCGGGTGTGGGACCTCGCCACGCGCTCCGCCGTCGGCGGTGTGCTGCCGGGACACCAGGACGTGATCAACCGGATCGCGATCGGCACGGTCCGCGACCGCAACGTGGCCGTGTCCGCGGGTGAGGACGGCGACATCCGGCTCTGGGACCTGGACGCGCCGGTCCCCACCAGCACCAGCCTCGGCCGGGTACGGGTGGCGGTGAAGGCCGTCGCGCTCGGCGACATCCGCGACGTCCCCGTCGCCGTCACCGGCAGCGACGACGGGGAGACCCGCGTGTGGGACCTCGAGCACCGCCGGCTGCACGGGCTCGGGCTGGTCGGTCCGGAGAAGGGCGCCGAGGCCATCGCGTTCGACCACGACAACGGGCGTCCACTGGTCGTCTCCGGCAACTGGGACGGCACGATCTGGGCCTGGAGCCCCTGAACCGGAGGGATCGCCGCCCCGCGCGTCAGACCGCGGCCGTCAGCGCCGCGAGCAGGGCCTGCGTGGCGGGCGGGTCGGGCGGCTCGCCGTAGGTCGCGACGAACACGTGCCGGGCGGCGTCCGGCAGCGGGGTGGCCGTGACACCGGCGAGCCGGTGCACGCGCAGGGCCAGCCCCGGGATCGTGGTGACGCCCAGGCCGGCGCCGACCAGCGTCTGCATGAGCACCATGTCGTCGGTGGTGTAGCGGATGGTCGGCGCGAACCCGGCCGCCCGGCACAGGTCGACGAGGTGGGCGCGGCAGCGCTCGCACCCGCCGATCCAGGGCGAGTCCCGGTGCCCGGCCACGTCGGTGGGCCCCTCGCGCGTCAGCAGGTAGGTGGGGTCGTCGAGGAGGTGGACCAGCCGCAGGTCGGCGTCCTCCGGCGCGGACGTGTCGTAGCGGAAGATGAGGGCGGCGTCGACGTCGCCGGCGCGGAGCATCGCCAGCGCCTCCGGTGGGTGGGTGTCGACGATGCTCAGCTCGAGCCCGGGGTGCGCCGCGTGCAGGATCGCCGTCGCCGACGGCAGCAGCGTGCTCAACGCCGTCGTGTAGCCGGCCAGCCGCACCCGCCCGGCGGTGAGCCCGACCAGCGCGGACAGCTCCGCCGATGCGGCGTCGAGCCGGCCGACGATCTCCGCGGCGCGATCGGCGAGCAGCCGTCCGGCCGGGGTGAGCCGGATCCCGCGCCCGACCCGCTGCACCAGCTGGGCGCCGGTCTCCGCCTCCAGCCGGGCCAGGTGGTGGCTCACCGCCGGCTGGGTCAGGTGCACCTCGCGTGCAGCAGCGGTCAGTGATCCGGTGCGCGCAACGGCGTCGAGGACCCGGAGCCGGGCGGAATCCAGCACTCATCAACCCTATTTATCGTTGACCATCAGAACAATCATTGGACCGCATGATCTGCCGGTTCGACGATGGCACACCATGGACACCGCCCCGCTCCGCGCCGCCTACCGCGCATTCCTCGACGCGGCGGCCGCCGTGGCCGACGCCGACCCTGCACCGCCGCCCGGTGAGTGGAACGCCGACCAGGTCCTCGCCCACGTCTCGATCATCGCGGCCACCACGATCGCCACGGCCGCCGCCGTCGCGGCCGGCGTGCCCACCACGTACGACAACCGCATCTCGCACGACGGCTGGACGCTCGGCCACGTCGCGACGGTCGCCGGCGGCTCCGCGGGCATGCGCGACCGCATCGCCCGCCAGAGCGAGGCGCTCGCGACGTTCGACGCAGCCGGGCTGAGCGACGTCGAGCTCGACACGATGGTGCCCACGCGCCTGATCTCCCAGGGCGCGGTGCTGGTCGACGGACCGGTGTCGCTGCGCGACATCCTCACCGGGCTGGCCGAGACGGAGGTGCCGGGGCACACCGCACAGCTGCTCGCCCTGCTCGGGAAGTAGGCCGGTCTGCGACGTACGGAGGAACGGGGGGCCTCCGGTTGCCAGCTCCGGCGCGGCGGTGTGCAGTGGCCGGATGACCGCCCGCCGGCCGAAGGTCCTGCTCGCCGTCCTCCTGCTCGCGTCCTTCCTCGTCGCGTGCTCGGCGCCGACAGCGCCGACGACCCCGTCCGACGGCCCGTGCACCGCGTCGGCGGCGACCGGTCCGGGCGGCCGGTCGCCGGGCGGTGGGGTGCCCGGCGCGCCGGAGATCGCCACCGGCTACCGGTCGGGCATGACGACGGTGCACACCCGCACGTACGCGGTCGTCACCGCGAACCCGCTGGCGTCGCAGGCCGCGTGCGAGGTGCTCGCCGCCGGCGGGACGGCCGTCGATGCCGCCATCGCCGGGCAGCTCGTGCTGGGGCTGGTCGAGCCGCAGTCGTCCGGCGTCGGCGGGGGCGGGTTCCTCCTGAGCTACGACGCCGCGAGCGGGCGCATCCAGTCCTACGACGGCCGCGAGACCGCGCCGGCCGCCGCGGACGGCAACTACCTCAACCGCGTGTCCGCGTCCGACACGACGCCGCCGAAGCCGAGCGCGCGGGCCAGCGGCCGCTCCATCGGCGTGCCCGGCGTCATGCGGATGCTGGAGCTCGCGCATCGTGACCACGGCCGCACGGCGTGGCGCGACCTGTTCACCTCGGCCACGACGCTGGCGCGGGACGGCTTCACGGTGAGCCCGCGGCTGGCCGCGTCGATCGCCGCGGAGCACGACGGGCTCGCCGCGGACCCGGCGACCCGCGGCTACTTCCTCCACCCGGACGGCTCACCGATCACGGCCGGCGAGACCCTGCGCAACCCGGCGCTGGCCGACACCTACGCCGCGCTCGCCGAGCGCGGCGCCGACGCGCTGCACACCGGCCCGATCGCGCAGGCGATCCTCGCCGCGGCCGCCGACACCACCGGCGGGCGTACCCCGAGCCTGCTGACCGGGGCCGACCTGGCCGGCTACCGGCCCGTCGAGCGCAAGGCGGCCTGCGGCCCGTACCGCGAGCTGCAGGTGTGCAGCATGGCGCCGCCGTCGTCGGGCGGCATCATCGTGCTGGCCACCCTCGGCATCCTCGCCCGCGTCCACATCGACGCGGAGAAGCCGGAACCTGCCGGACCGGACGGGGCGGTGCCGACACCGCGGGCGGTGCACCTGATCGCCGAGGCCGAGCGGCTCGCCTACGCCGACCGCGACCGCTACGTCGCCGACACCGACTTCGTCCCGCTGCCCGGCGGGACACCGGAGTCGAAGCTGCTGGACGGCACCTACCTCGACGGGCGGGCCGCGATGGTCAAGCCGCAGGGCAGCCTCGGCAAGGCGCCGGCCGGGGACCTCGGCGCGGTGCCGGTCGGCAACGGCCCGGAGGGGCCCGAGCACGGCACCAGCCATCTCTCGATCGTCGACTCGTACGGCAACGCCGTCTCGTTCACGACCTCGGTGGAGTCGGCGTTCGGCGCGTACCACATGGCAGGCGGATTCGTGCTGAACAACCAGCTGACCGACTTCGCCGCCCAACCCCTCGACGACAAGGGCGTCCCCGTCGCGAACCGGGTGCAGCCGGGCAAGCGCCCGCGCAGCTCGATGGCACCGACGATCGTGACCACCACCGGCACCAAGCCGGAGCTGCGCTACGTCACCGGGTCGCCCGGCGGCAGCCAGATCCCGCAGTTCGTCGTCAAAACGCTGGTGAACGCGCTGGACTGGGGCCAGGACCCGCAGGCCGCGGTGTCGGCACCGGACGTCGGCGCGACCAACTCACCCGTCACCGGCGTCGGCGGCGAGCACCCCGACATCGGCGAGGCGGCCGACGGCGCGAACGACGCGCTGGTCACGGGGCTGCGCGCGCTCGGGCACCAGGTGTCGGTGGCCGCGCAGTCCAGCGGCCTGTCCCTGCTCGAGCGCACCCCCGACGGGTGGGCGGGGGGCGCCGACCCGCGGCGGGAAGGGGTCGTGCTCGGGGATCGGAACCCGTAGCGGAAACCACGTTTAACGCTGCCGGTTCGGGGTATCGGACCGGCAGCGCGCGCCCGGACGTGCGCCCGAGAGGACGCCCATGATCGCGACGCACCTGGCCCCGTTCATCGCCTGGTTGGCGACCCGCGAACCCGACGCGGAGCTGCGGCGCCGCTACCGCGAGCACGTCCAGTCGTACCTGTCGTTCGCAGCCGCGCACGGCGGCCCGTCGGAGCGGAACCACCTGGCGTGGGACGCGACCCTCCCCCAGCTGGACTGGCTGCGCGCCGAACGGGCGACGGCGATCTCCCGCTTCGTCGAGCACTGCACGATCATCGAGCGGACACGGATCCCGACCTGAGCCGGCGCAGCGCCCGTCGCAGCCGGCTGCGGCGCGACCGGATCCGCGTGGCGTAACCCTCGGGATAGCCGGCCTTGATGGCCCGGTGCTCGGTGGCGGCCTCGACGAAGACCGTCGAGTAGAGCAGGCCGATCACCGCCCCCATCGTGATCGCCGAGATCCGCAGGGTCGCGTTGCCGGGCAGGAACACGGCGAGCAGCACCGCGGCCGGGACGATCTGCACGACCGCGCGGACAACGTGCCGCAGCAGCCACGTGCCGGTCGTGACGTCGTGCAGCACCCAGCGGCGCATCCCCGCCGGCAGTCCGGCGCCGAACGCGTAGAGGACCCACCGGAACGGGCCCGGTCGCTGCATGCCGTCGGTGTTCCCCGGACCGGGGTGGTGAAACCCGCGGCGGGCTGGGTACCCCACCTGCGACCCGAGGAGGATCTTGCGATGTTCGACCGCCTGCGCGCTCTGTTCGGCCGGCCCCGTCCGGTGGAGGACGTCTCGCCCGACGCGCACACCGCCCGCACCCGCGAGACCGGGGGCGCCGACCGTGACGACACCGACAGCGCCGCCACCACCGGCACCGGCCGCACCGAGGAGTACGTGGGCCGCGTCGCCGGGCAGGACGAGGGTTTCGCCGGGGAGACCGGGGCGGAGGCGCGGGAGCAGCGATGACGCGCGCGGACACCGCCGTCGTCGACATCGACGGCACGCTCGTCGACACCAACTACCAGCACGCGCTGGCCTGGTTCCGCGCGTTCCGGCGGTTCGACGTGACGCTGCCGGTGTGGCGGCTGCACCGCGCCATCGGCATGGGCGGTGACCAGCTGGTGCCCGCGGTGGCCGGCGACCGCTTCGAGGACGAGCACGGCGACGAGGCCCGCGCCGCGTGGAAGGACGAGTTCGAACCGCTGCTGCCGGAGATCCAGCCGTTCGGCGGAGTCCGGGAACTGCTGACGGCGTTCCGCGACGCCGGCCTGAAGGTGGTGTTGGCGAGCTCCGGCGCCCCCGAGCACGTCGACGCCTACCTGGACCTGTTCGACGGCCGCGAGCTCGCCGACGCCTGGACGACCAGCGAGGACGTCGACCGCACCAAACCGGACCCCGACCTGATCTCCGTGGCGCTGGAACGCGTCGACGGCAACGTCGGCATCGTGATCGGCGACTCGGTCTGGGACTTCCGCGCCGCCGGCCGGGCCGGCCAGGCGGGCTACGCGATCCGCACGGGCGGCTTCTCGGAGGGCGAGCTGCGCGAGTCCGGCGCCCGCGACGTCTTCGACTCCCTGCCGGAGCTGGACCAGGCCCTGGACCGCCTCCTGAGCTGAGGCCGGGGTACGCGACGAGAACGACGTTGTGGTGATCAAATCGCCCTGTTGATCACCGTAACGTCGTTCTCGACGCGCGGGTGCGCTGCGGGACCACCGTGTACCGGGGGTCGCGGACCGATTCGACGCCGCCGTGGAAGATGCCCCACCGCGTGCACGCCGACGCCGCCACGAGCGCGGCACCCGACAGCGCCGACGCCACGCGGCCGCGCCCGAGGAGCGCACCGGCCGCGCCACCGACGGCCAGCACCTGCGACGCGCGGATCCAGCGCCCGCCCGGCCCGCTCCGGTACGGCTCGGCGGTCAGCCCCATGCGCCGCTGCATCAGCTCGAACGCGCCCAGCTCCGTGACGACGCCGATCGCGGCCAGCGCCCGCGCCGGCGCCTGCTCGTCCGAAGGCGCCGTGACCAGCGCGAAGCCGCCCGCAGCCGTCGCTGCCGAACCGACGAACACGTACGGCAGCTCGCGGTGGGCGTCGTGCCAGGCCGGGACGGCCGTGTCGGCGAACAGCGCCGCCGTGTACGCGGCGACGGCCGGGCCGAGCAGGGCGGCCCCGGCGGTCGCGGCCGCGCCGACCTTCGGCAACCTGCCGGTGACCGCGGTGGCGGCAGCCACCCCGGCCGCCGGCCCGTACGCCGACAGCAGCCACGACCCCATGCTCATCGGCGACGTCGGCTTCACCACGCGCAGCATGTTGAGGAACCGCTCCGGCCGGCCGAGGTCGTGCACCAGCGCGACGGCCGACAGCCCGATCGCGCCCAGCGCCGTCACCTTCGCCGAGCGCGCGAGACCCGGCCGGCCGGTGACCTGCGCGCCGGCCCCGAGAACCGACGACGCGCCGGCGAGGCCGCCGAGGAACAGGTAGCCGGCGATGTCGCGGGCCTGCCACCGCGGCGGGTTGAGGACCGGTCGGCCGTAGTAGGAGGTGAACTCGGCGTCCGGCACCACGGCCCGCTCCCCGCTGCGCCGGGGCTGGGCGGCGGCCGGGTCGGGGGCATGACGTTGATCATGGGCAAAACGTCGTTGCACAAGATCATGTAGCAACGTTCTGCCCATGATCAACGGCGTTCGCCGCACCGCATCTCGGCCCGACCGCGCCTCGGACGCCTCCCTCATCCCCGCCCCCGCGTGCTGACGAAGGCCGCCACCGCGGCCCCGAGCAGTGTCAACGCTGCTCCGCCGACATGCCGCCACATGGCCGGCAGGTCCCGCGTCGTGACGACGGGGTCGGGCGGCAGCCCGTACACCTCCGGCTCGTCGAGCAGCAGGAAGAACGCGCCGGCGCCGCCGACCCCGTCGCCCGGGTCCCGGCCGTACAGCTGCGCCTCCTCGACGCCGGCGTCCTGCAGCTGAGCCAGCCGGGCGTCGGCGCGCTCCCGAAGCTCGTCCAGCTCGCCGAACTGGATGGAGTCGGTGGGGCACGCCTTGGCGCACGCCGGCTCCATGCCGGCACCCAGCCGGTCGTAGCACATGGTGCACTTGAACGCGCGCCCGTCGTCCTTGCGCTGGTCGATCACCCCGTACGGGCAGGCCGGGATGCAGTAGCCGCAGCCGTTGCACACGTCCGCCTGCACGACGACCGTCTCGAACTCGGTGCGGAACAGCGCGCCGGTCGGGCAGACGTCGAGGCAGGCGGCGTGCGTGCAGTGCTTGCACACGTCCGATGCCATGAGCCAGCGGAAGTCACCGGAACCGGCGCTCGCGAGCACGTCCTGCTGCTCCACGAACGCGACGTGCCGCCACGTGTTCGCACCCAGCGTCTCGGTCGCGTCCAGGGAGGTCCCGGTGAACCCGCCGTCGGGGAAGTCCGCCGGGATCGCGTTCCACTCCTTGCACGCCACCTCGCAGGCCTTGCAGCCGATGCACACCGACGTGTCGGTGAAGAACCCCATGCGTGCCACCGTCAGCCTCCTGACCGGTCGTGCGGGTCGAGCCCGGTGTCCGCGGTGATGCCCGCGCGCCGCCGGTAGGACGAGACGAACTCCAGCAGCGCCGGTCCCCGCGGTCGACGTCCGGCGACGATGTCGCAGGCGAACGCCTTGGCCTCCATGATGTGGACGTTCGGGTCCATGACGAGGCTGGTCAGCTCGTTGGCGGCGTCGCCGGTGACCAGCCCGTTCGGCCCCCAGTGGTACGGCAGCCCCACCTGGTGCAGCTCCCGCCCGCGCACCCGCAGCACCGGCACCCGCTCGGTGACGAGCACCCGCGCCTCGATCGCGCCGCGCGCCGTCACGACGGTCGCCCAGCCACCGTTGGTCAGCCCGCGCTCACGCGCCAGGGCCGGCGACACCTCGCAGAACATCGACGGCGCCAGCTCCGACAGGTACGGCGACCAGCGGCTCATCCCGCCCGCGGTGTGGTGCTCGGCGATCCGGTAGGTCGACGCCGCGTACGGGAAGACGGCCGAACCGGGCTCGGCGCCGCTGGGCTGGAACCGGTCGTCCGGGTGCACGACGGGCGCGACCTGCCGGGTCGGGTTGCGCTGCCGGCCGTGGACGGGGTTGGCGACGGGCGAGTCCTGCGGCTCGAAGTGCACCGGCAGCGGCCCGTCGACCAGGCCGGCGGGCGCGAACAGCCACGCCTTGCCGTCGGACTGCATGATGAACGCGTCGGTGCCGGCGAGCGCGGCCGGACCGGTGGCGTCGTCGGCCGGGCTGTGGTCCGGCGCCAGCTCCGGCGGGAAGTCGGGCACGTCGTGCCCGGTCCACCTCCCCTCGCCGGCGTCCCACCACACGTACGCCTTGCGCTCGCTCCACGGCGTGCCGTCCGGGGCCGCCGACGCGCGGTTGTAGAGGATCCGCCGGTTCGCCGGCCACGCCCACCCCCACTCCGGCGCCACCCAGCTCTGCTCGGCGCCGGGCTTGCGCCGCGCCGCCTGGTTGACGCCGTCGGCGTACACCCCGCAGTAGATCCAGCACCCGCTCGACGTCGAGCCGTCGGCCTTCAGCTGCGTGTAGGCCGAGACCGGCTCGCCGTCGGCGTAGCCGTTGATCTCGGCGAGCACCGCCTCCGCCGACGGCTCGTCCAGCGGGCCGTGCGTCGGGTAGTCCCAGGTCACGTCGTGGACGGGCGCGTCCATCTCGTCGGTGGACCCCGCCAGCTTCTCCCGGATGATCCGGCCGAGGTGGTAGGTGAACCACAGGTCGCTGCGGATGTCGCCGGCCGGTTCGACGGCGGCGTGGTGCCACTGCAGCATGCGCTGGGTGTTGGTGAAGCTGCCGTCCTTCTCGGTGTGCGCGGCGGCGGGCAGGAAGAACACCTCGGTGCCGATGTCCTCGGTCCGCAGCTCCCCCGTCTCGATCTCCGGCCCGTCCTTCCACCAGGTGGCCGACTCGATCAACGAGAAGTCCCGCACGACCAGCCAGTCCAGCTTCGCCATGCCGAGCCGCTGCATCTTCGCGTTGGCCGAGCCGACGGCCGGGTTCTCGCCGAGCACCAGGTAGCCGGAGCACTCGCCGTCGAGCATCGCCATCACCGTCTCGAACGAGCTGTGGCTGCCGGTGAGGCGCGGAAGGTGGTCGAAGCAGTAGTCGTTCTCCGCCGTCGCGGCGTCCCCGAAGTACGACTTGAGCAGGCTGACCAGGTACGACTCCAGCTCCGCCCAGAACCCCTTCTCGCCCTTCTCGGCGGCGACGTACGACGCGAGGTCCGGCGCGGACTCCGCGTGCGGCATCGGCAGGTAACCGGGCAGCAGGTCGAACAGCGTCGGGATGTCGGTGCTGCCCTGGATGCTCGCGTGCCCGCGCAGCGCCAGGATGCCGCCGCCGGGCCGCCCGATGTTGCCCAGCAGCGCCTGCAGGATCGACGCCGTGCGGATGTACTGCACGCCGACGGTGTGGTGGGTCCAGCCCACCGAGTACACGAACGCCGACGTGCGCTCCGGAGTCGAGTTCTCCTCCAGCAGCTCGCACACCCGCAGGAACGTCGCGACGGGCACGCCGCACGTCTCCTCGACCAGCTCCGGGGTGTACCGGGCGAAGTGCCGCTTGAGGATCTGGAACACGCAGCGCGGGTGCTGCAGCGTCTCGTCGCGGGCGAAGTCGCCGCTGACCGCCGGCCCGCCGGAGCCGTGCGCCTCGCCGCGCGCCGCCTCCTTGACGTCGGTGTCGACGTCGGGATCCGGGTCGTGTTCCCGCTGCCCCGACGCCGCCGCGACCGTGCCGCCCGCGTACTGCCACGAGGTGATGTCGTAGTGGCCGGTGCCGGGGTCGAAGCCGGAGAACACGCCGTCCTCGTCGACCTCGCGGAAGCCCTCCCCCACGATCGTCGCCGCGTTCGTGTAGGCGACGACGTAGTCGTGGAACCACGCGTCGTTCTGCAGGACGTGGTTGACGATCCCGGCGAGGAACGCGATGTCACTGCCCGGACGCAGCGGCACGTGCAGGTCGGCGAGCGCGCTGGTGCGGGTGAACCGCGGGTCGACGTGGATCACCGTCGCGCCACGGGCCTTCGCCTCGACCACCCACTGGAACCCGACGGGATGGCACTCGGCCATGTTCGAGCCCTCGATGACGATGCAGTCGGAGTTCTGCAGGTCCTGCAGGAACGTCGTGGCGCCGCCGCGACCGAAGGAGGTCCCCAGACCGGGAACCGTGGCGGAGTGTCAAATACGGGCCTGGTTCTCGATCTGGATCGCCCCGAGCGCCGTGAACAGCTTCTTGATGAGGTAGTTCTCCTCGTTGTCCAGCGTCGCCCCGCCGAGCCCCGCGAACCCGAGCGTGCGCCGCACCCGCCGGCCCTCGTGCTCCCACTGCCAGCCCTTGCGGCGGCTCTCGATCATCCGGTCGGCGATCATGTCCATCGCAGTGTCGAGGTCGAGGTCTTCCCACTCGGTGCCGTGCGGGCGGCGGTACCGGACCTTGTCCACTCGCGTCGGTCCCGTCGTCAGCTGCAGGCTGGACGAGCCGCGCGGGCAGAGCCGGCCGCGCGAGACGGGCGAGTCGGGGTCGCCCTCGATGTGCACCACCCGCTCGTCCTCGACGTACACGTTCTGGCCGCAGCCGACCGCGCAGAACGGGCACACCGACTTCACCACCCGGTCGGCGGTGGCGGTGCGCGGGGCCAGCCGGTCGGTCGGCCCGCTGCGCGCGGCGGCGCCGCGGCCGCTGGGATCGTCCCCGGTCAGCTGGCGGACGACCGGCCACGAGTCGAGCCACTTGCGCACCATGGCGGCGGCGTACCCGGTGCAGGAGAGAGCAAACCGGGGCGCACCAGCAGGACCACCGCGGCGGCGACGGGGACCGCGACCAGCGGGTGCATCGCCGTGAACTCCCACCAGTCCCCCGGTGGCACGTCCAGCAGCGCGACGACGGCGGCGCCGGCGAGCAGGCGCGGCGTCCAGCGCGGCCAGCGACCCGCGGCGGCGAGCGGCAGCAGGGCCCAGAGCAGGTACCACGGCTGGACGACCGGCCCGCACACGATCACCACGCCGAACCCGACCGCGGTGCCGGACAGGGCGTCGAGCCGGCCGGCGACCGTTGCCAGCAGCAGCCCGGCCAGCACCACCGCGGCCACGACGAGCGCCGTCCCGCGGGTCACGGCCAACACGCCGTCGAGCGGGGCGCCGGTCAGGTGCGCCGCCCCGAACCCGATCATGGACGGCGGCGACAGCCAGGTCACGACGGTGGCCGGCACGTCCAGCGCGCCGATCCAGGTCCAGCCCGTGCCACCGACCTGCCAGGCGAACAGCCCCGCAGCGCCGGCCGCGACCGTGCCCGCCACCGCGGCCGTGGACGCACCGGTGACGACGACGTCCCGTACCCGCCCGCCCCGCTTCCCCGCCTCCTGCGCGGCGACGAACCCGAGCACCAGCAGCGCGGGCAGCTTCACCATCCCGGCCAGGGCGATCAGCACGACACCGGCGACGCGCAGCGGTCCCGCGCGTGCGGCCAGCTCCAGGCCGGCCAGCACCAGACCGAGCATGAGCGCGTCGTGGTGCACGCCGCTGACCAGGTGGAACAGCACCAGTGGATGGGCGGCACCCAGCACGATCGCCCGACCGGGATCGACGCCGTGGCGGGCGGCCAGTCGGGGCAGCGCCCAGATGATCGCCGCCAGCCCCCCGAGCGCCACTGCCCGGTGCACCAGCACGCCGGCCACGGGGTCCGTTCCCGTCAGCGCCGCAACGGCCTGCTGGACGAGCGACGCGACCGGCCCGTACGGGGAGGGAGCGGCGCGCCACAGCTGGGAGACGGCGAGCACCGACGGCGCGTCCGGACCGAGCGCGGCGGCCGGGCTCCACACCGCCGGATCCAACCCGCGGGCGGCCATCGTGCCCTGGGCGAGGGCGGCGTACACGTCGCGGGAGAACAGCGGCGGCGCGAGCGCGAGCGGGGCGGCCCAGACGCCGACGAGCCGGAGCGCGGCGCCCGCCGGCACCTCCCCGCTCCTGACCAGCTGCGTCGCGTCCCACCAGCCGATCACCATCAGCAGCGCGCCCGCGTAGACGAGCGCCAGCGCGACCGTGGACAGCAGGCCGGGAACGGGCCCGGCGGGCAGCGCGCCGGCCCCGAACGCGCCCGCCGCGGCGGCGAGCGACCCCGCCAGCCCGGTGCGGCGGGCCGCGCGCGTCGGGTCGGGCCGGCGCTGCTGCACCGCCACCACGTCGAGGGCCACGGAGGACCGTCTACCCCGGACCGGCGGCCGTGACGCCTCCCTGAGCGGGCTCAGTGCACCTCGACCGGGTGCTCGGGCACGGTCTCGGCGGCGGGTTCGGCCCGCCGGGCGCCCGGCCGGCGCAGCAGTCCGCCCAGCAGCCCGCCGAGCGCGGCCAGCACCAGGCCGGCCAGCAGCGCCCAGAACGTCGCCCACAGCGAGGTGGGAACGGCCTGGCCGTTGGCCGGTCCGCCGAGGATCGCGCCACCCGCGCCCAGGTTGGCCGCGGGGTTCACCCCGGCCGGCACCACGGTCACGGTCGTCAGCACGAAGAGGAGCCCCCACGCCGTCACCCCGTTCGCGACGCCGGCGGCCGGGGTGTGCACGCCGGCGAGGTTGCCGGCCACCAGGCCGGCGACGAACAGCGCGGCCGCCGCGGAGCCGACGAGGAACCAGGACAGGTTCACGGTCACGGCGGTGCTGCCGTCCGCCGCGGCGGCCAACCACAGGATGGTGAGCAGCTGGTGGAGGCCGAGGCCGATCACCGCGCCGGCGACGACCGGTCCCCAGCGGACGGTATCGGCCGGCCAGGAGCGCAGGGACCGGGGCTGGGTGTCGGTCATCGAGTTCCTTCCGACGGAGACATGGTCGCGAGGGAGGTACCCGTCCGCGCCGGAGCTACCCGGAACGTGAGGTGTGACATCGCCCGATCGGGGTACGCGTGCAGCCATGACGGCGACCCTGCAGGACGACTCGTGGAACGCGATGCACCGCGCGGAGTCGGCCATGCAACGGGCCGACCGCAACTTCGCCGAGCTCCTGCAGGAGCTGCGCGTCCTGATCACGAGCGTGCAGATCCTGTTCGGCTTCCTGCTGACCGCGGCGGTCAGCGGCGCGGTGCACCGCCTCGACGACGTGCAGCACGTCCTCTACGTGATCGCGATCGTCGCGGCGACGGCGGCGTCGATGCTGCTGGTGGCGCCGGTCGCCGCGCACCGGCTGCTGTTCCGCCGGGGCCGGAAGGTGGAGCTCGTGCACCTGACCCAGCGGGCCGCCCTCGCCGGCACGACCGGGCTCGGCATCACGTCCTGCGCGGGGTTCGTGCTGGTGCTCGACCTCGCGGTCGGCCGCTCGATCGCGCTGGCACTCGGCGGCGGGCTGCTGGTCGGCACGGTGCTGCTCTGGCTGATCGTCCCGCTGCGGCTGCGCCGCCGGGACGGCGACGCGGGGTAGCCCGTCGTCAGCGTCGCCGCGGCAGGTCGCCGATGCGGATGACCTGCTCGGCGATGTCGCGGACCTTGACGTTGTGGTCCTGCGAGAACCGCGACATCCGGGTGAACGCGGCCTGCTCGGTGAGGTTCTGGCGGCACATCAGCACGCCCACCGCGAGGCCGATGCGGCGCGAGTTGTGCAGGGCGAGCTGCATCGCCTCGTCCCGGCGGGCGGTGGCGACGGCGATCGCGCAGTGCGAGGCCACGATCCAGCCGGCCCGCTCGGACTGCTCGGTGAACGCGCCCGGCGTCGTGGCGTAGAGGTTGAGCGCGCCGAGGTTGTCGCGGTCCGTGGCGTGCAGCAGGAACCCGAGCACCGCCCCGACGCCCAACCCCTCGACGCGCTGGGCCAGGTCCGGCCACACGCTCCGGTCGCGGGTGTCGTCGAGTCGGTACACCTGCTCCCGCTTCCGCATCGCGTCGAGGCACGGGCCTTCGTGCGTCTCCCCCTGCGCGTGATCGGCCGCCACCGCCAGCTCGTCCGTGGCGGCCAGCGTCCGTACGCCGTCACCGCTCAGCACCATCACGCTCGCCGCCACGCACCCGTCGACGAGCTCCGCCGCGTGGGCGACCACGCGATCGAGCGTCGCGCGGTGCGTGGGCTGGTCGAGCAGGTCCCGGGCGACGTCGGCCATGGTCGTCGCGAATCGCTCCCATCGATCCACAGTGGTGAGTACCCCGGTCCGCGCCGTTCACACCGGGGTGATCAGCTCTGGCGCGGGCGCAGCCGCAGATCCTGCATGCCGCCGTCGACGCTGATGGCGGTGCCGGTGGTGGAGCGCGAGCGCGGGTCGGCCAGGTAGGCGATCGCGTCGGCGATCTCGTCGGCGGAGACGAGCCGGCCGTGCGGCTGGCGTGCCTCCAACGCGGCCCGCTCGGCGACGGGGTCGTCGGCCTTCGCGAGGAGGCGGCCGATCCACGGGGTGTCGGCGGTGCCGGGGTGCACGCAGTTGACGCGGATGCCCTCGGCCAGGTGGTCGGCGGCCATCGCCCGGGTCAGCGACAGCACGGCGCCCTTGGTCGCGCTGTACAGGGCGCGCTGCTGCAGCCCGGCCGTCGCCGCGATCGAGGCTGTGTTGACGATGGCGGCGCTGGGCGAGCGGCGCAGCGCCGGCAGCGCCGCCCGGCTCGTGCGCACCATGCCCAGCACGTTGACGTCGAACACGCGGTGCCACTCCTCGTCGGAGTTGTCCTCGACGGTGCCCTGCGCGCCGATCCCCGCGTTGTTCACGAGCACGTCCAGCCGGCCCCACTCCTGCAGCACCCGGTCGATCGCGGCGCGCACGCCGGCGTCGTCGGTGACGTCGACGGCGACGCCGAGGATCGTCCCGGGCTCCCCCTTCGGCGCGTTCGACGGGTCGAGGTCGAGCACCGCGACCCGCGCACCGTCGGCCGCGAGCCTGCGGACCACCGCCGCTCCGATACCCGACGCGCCCCCCGTCACGACCGCGACGAGGTCCGAGAACGCACCCATGAGACCCTCCTTAGACATCTGATGTCTCAGCGCAATCACGCTACCGTCGGACAGATTGACGGTAGATAGATCCGATGTCTACCGTGTGCGCGCACTCACCGAAGGGGGTACCCACGTGGCCGTGATCACGGCTCTGGAGACCGCGGACGTCCGGTTCCCGACCTCGCTGGCCCTGGACGGGTCGGACGCGATGAACCCCGATCCGGACTACTCGGCAGCCTACGTCCGCGTGCGCACCGACGCGGACGACGACCTGGTGGGGCACGGTTTCGTGTTCACCATCGGGCGCGGCAACGACGTCCAGGTCGCGGCCATCGAGGCGCTCGCCGGCCACCTGGTCGGCCAGGAGGTCGAGCCACTGCTCGCCGACATGGGCGGCACCTGGCGCTCCCTCGTGCACGACTCGCAGCTGCGCTGGCTGGGGCCCGAGAAGGGCGTCATGCACATGGCGATCGGCGCGGCGGTGAACGCGCTGTGGGACCTGAAGGCCAAGCGCGCCGGCCGCCCGCTGTGGCAGCTGCTCGCCGCGCTGTCGCCGGAGGAGATCGTCGATCTCGTCGACTTCCGGTACCTGACCGACGCCCTCACCCGCGAGGAGGCGCTCGACCTGCTCACCGCCGCCGAGCCCGGCCGGGCCGAGCGGGAGAAGCAGCTCCTCGAGTCCGGCTACCCGGCCTACACGACCACCCCGGGCTGGCTCGGCTACGACGACGCCAAGCTGGAGCGGCTCTGCCACGAGGCGGTCGAGGCCGGTTTCACGCAGATCAAGCTGAAGGTCGGCGGCGACCTCGCCGACGACGTGCGCCGCCTGGGCATCGCGCGTCGCGCGGTCGGCCCGGACATCCGCATCGCCGTCGACGCCAACCAGCGCTGGGACGTCGGCGACGCGATCAACTGGATCCGCGAGCTGACCCGCTTCGGTCTGGCCTGGGTCGAGGAGCCCACCAGCCCCGACGACGTGCTGGGCCACGCCGCGATCTCCCGGGCGATCGCCCCGGTGCCGGTCGCGACGGGCGAGCACATGGCCAACCGCGTGCTCGCCAAGCAGTTCCTCCAGCAGCGCGCCCTTCAGGTGCTGCAGATCGACGCCACCCGGGTGGCCGGGGTCAACGAGAACATCGCGATGCTGCTGCTCGCCGCCAAGTTCGGCGTGCCGGTGTGCCCGCACGCGGGCGGCGTCGGCCTGTGCGAGGCGGTGCAGCACCTGGCGATGTTCGACTTCGTCGCCGTCAGCGGCACGATCGACGGCCGGATGATCGAGTTCGTCGACCACCTGCACGAGCACTTCACCACCCCGGTCGTCATCGAGGACGGTCGCTACGTCGCACCGACCGCGCCCGGCGCGGGCACCGAGATGCTGGCGGAGTCGATCTCGGCCCACACGTTCGGCGGCTGATGCCCATGATCGGCACCGACCGGCTCGCCATGGGCTGCGCGAACGTGGGCAACCTGTGGCAGGCGATCACCGACGACGAGGCCGCCGCGCTCCTCGCTTCGGCGTGGGACGCGGGGATCCGCTGGTTCGACACCGCCCCGCACTACGGGCTGGGCCTGTCCGAGCGCCGGCTCGGGCAGTTCCTGGCCGGGCGGCCGGACGCGGAGTTCGTCGTGTCGACGAAGGTCGGCAAGCTGCTGGTGCCGAGCCCGGAGACGGCCGGGCAGTGGGACGAGCAGGGCTTCGCCGTTCCGGCCGAGTGGCGCCGCGCCTGGGACTTCACCCGCGAGGGTGTCCGCGCGTCGCTCGCCGCATCGGCGGAACGGCTCGGGTGCCGGATCGAGGTGGCGCTGCTGCACGACCCCGACGAGCAGGAACCCGCCGCCGTCGGCCCGTCGATCACGTCCGGGATGGCGGCGCTGGCGGAGCTGCGCGAGGAGGGCGCGGTGGACCGGATCGGCATCGGTTCGAAGTCCACCGACGCCCTGCTCGCCGCCGTCCGCACCGGGCTCGCCGACGTCGTCATGATCGCGGGGCGGTACACCCTGCTGGAGCAGCCCGCCGCAGCGCGACTGCTGCCCGAGTGCGCGGACCGCGGGGTCGAGGTGCTGGTGGCGGGCGTGTTCAACTCGGGCCTGCTGGCCACCTCCGATCCCGGGCCGGACGCGCACTACGAGTACGGCGCCGTCCCGCCCGCCGTGCTGGAGAAGGCGCGCGAGCTCGCGGCGCGCTGCACCGCGCACGGCGTCGAGCTGCCCACTGCCGCGCTGCAGTTCCCGCTGCGGCACCCGGCGGTGCGGCGGATCGTGATCGCGGGCGCCGATGCCGCGCAGGTGCGGCAGAACGTCGCGCGTCTCGCGGAGCCCGTCCCGGACGAGCTGTGGGCCGAGCTCGCCGGGGTGCCCGCGTGAGCCCGACCGTCGACGCGCACCTGCACGTCTGGGACCTGACCCGCAGCGGCTACTCCTGGCTCACGCCCGCGTTGGGCCCGCTGCACGCGACGATCCCGCCCGAGCGCGCGGCGACCGAGCTCGCCGCCGTCGGCGTCGACGCGGCGGTGCTGGTGCAGGCCGACGACACCGTCGAGGACACGGCGTACCTGCTGGAGGTCGCGCAGCAGCACCCGTGGGTCGCCGGCGTCGTCGGGTGGGTGCAGCTGGACGACCCGGCTCAGGCCGCCGAGCACCTCGACCGCTTCCCCGGCCTGGCCGGCGTGCGCCACCTCGTGCACGACGACCCGCGCGACGGGTTCCTCGCCCTGCCGGAGGTGCGGGCGTCGCTGCGGCTGCTCGCCGAGCGCGGGATCCCGTTCGACGTGCCGGACGCGTGGCCGCGCCACCTCGCCGCCACGGCGGAGCTGGCGGGCGCGCTCCCGGAGCTGGTCGTCGTGCTCGACCACCTGGGCAAACCGCCGCACGGGCGCCCCGAGTTACCGGCCTGGCTGGCGGAGTGCACCGCGGTGGCGGCCCGGCCGAACACGGTTGCGAAGATCTCCGGGTTGCAGGTGCCCGGCACACCGACCACGGTCGAGCTGCTGCGTCCCGCGTGGGACGCGGCGCTGGAGCTGTTCGGGCCCGAACGGCTGATGTGGGGGAGCGACTGGCCGATGACCCTTCTCACCGAGGGCTACCGCGGCACCTGGGAGGTGCTGCGGACGCTGATCGACGAGCTGACCGCCGGCGAGCAGGCGGCCCTGCTCGGCGGCACTGCCACCCGCGTGTACCGGCTGGAGGTTCCGTCGTGCTGACCGGCATCGACCCGCTGCTCGTCGGCCCGCTGCTCGCGCACCTGGACGCGATGGGCCACTCCGACGCCGTCGTCCTCGCCGACGCGCACTTCCCCGCAGCCCGCGTCGCCACGCGGCTGCTGGAGCTGCCCGCCGTCGGGACGCCCGCGCTGCTGGCTGCGATCTGCACCGTGCTCCCCCTGGATGACGCGCCGGCGCTCGACCTCATGGACACCCCGGACCACACCCGGCTACCCGTCCAGGACGAGCTGATCGCGGCGACGGGCGGGGCCGAGCCGCGCATGCTCGACCGGTTCGCCTTCTACACCGAGGCGCAGGGCGCGTTCCTCGTGGTGCGCACCGGCGAGACCCGCACTTACGGCAACGCGCTCGTGCGGAAGGGGGTCGTGCATGCCTGAATCCAGCTCGGCGCTGCTGCTCGAGGCGCGCGGGGTGGCGAAGGGCTTCCCCGGCGTGCAGGCGCTGGCCGACATGCACCTCGACGTGCGCTACGGCGAGGTGCTCGCCGTCGTCGGGGAGAACGGCGCCGGCAAGTCGACGCTGATGAAGCTGCTGTCGGGCATCTACACCCCCGACTCCGGCGAGTTCTTCCTGGAAGGGCGGCCGCTGCAGGTCACGGGTCCGCGGGACGCGCTGGAGCAGGGCATCAGCATCATCCACCAGGAGTTCAACCTGATGCCCGACCTCACGGTCGCGGAGAACATCTTCATCGGACGCGAGCCGCGCGTGGGTGGCGTGTTCCTCTCCGACAGGGCACTGGAAGCCCGCGCCGCGGAGCTGCTGCAGCGGCTGCACCTGCCGCTGGATGCCGGCCGCGTCGTCGGCAGCCTCTCGGTCGCCCAGCAGCAGATGGTGGAGATCGCGAAGGCGCTCTCGTACGACGCCAAGCTGCTGATCATGGACGAGCCCACGGCCGCGCTGAACGACGCCGAGGTCGCCGTACTGCACGACCTGATCCGCAGGTTCGTCACGCCCACCACCGCCGTCGTCTACATCTCGCACCGGATGGACGAGCTGAAGCGGATCAGCGACCGGATCACCGTGATCCGCGACGGCCGCTACGTCGACACGCTCGACACCGCCACGTCCACCACGCAGGAGGTCGTCGCGCGGATGGTCGGCCGGGAGCTGGCGGCGCACGACTCGGGGCCGCGCGACGTGCGCGCCGACCGGCCCGTCGTGCTCTCCGTCGAGGGCCTCACCACCCGTGGCGACGCCACCCACACCGCGCTGCGCGGCGTCGGGCTGGAGGTGCGGGAGGGCGAGATCCTCGGCGTCGCCGGCCTGATGGGTGCCGGCCGCACCGAGCTGGCCCGCGCGATCGTCGGCGCCGACCCGACGACGGGTGGCTCGGTCAGCCTGCGGGGGAAGCCCGTGCACATCGGCAACCCGGCCGACGCGGCCCGCCTGGGCATCGGCTACCTGTCCGAGGACCGCAAGCACCTCGGCCTGCTGCTGGAGCAGGACGTCACGGCCAACGTGGCGCTCTCCACCGTGTCAGACCGGTTCGCCTCGTGGGGCTTCATCCGGCCGCGGGCGATGCGCGAGCGGGCGAAGGAGATGGTCGGCGCGCTGCGGATCCGCACGCCGTCGGTCGACCAGACCGTGCAGAACCTGTCGGGCGGCAACCAGCAGAAGGTCGTCATCGCCCGCTGGCTCGTCAAGGACTGCGACGTCCTGATCATCGACGAGCCCACCCGCGGCATCGACGTCGGTGCCAAGGAGGAGATCTACCGGCTCCTCGACCAGCTGGCCGCACAGGGCAAGTCGATCGTCATGATCTCCTCCGAGCTGCCGGAGGTCCTGCGCATGTCGCACCGCGTCGTCGTCATGAGCGAGGGCCGGGTGACGGGCGAGCTGACCGCCGACGAGGCCACCCAGGAGGCCGTCATGCACCTCGCGACGCTGCGAAGAGAGAAGGACCAGGAGTGAGCATCACGAAGGAGACCGAGCACGCCGGCGCGGCCACGGCCGTGACGTCCACGGTGCGTGCGCGGCTGCAGCAGTTCCTCGCGTTCGGCGGGCTGATCGTGATCTTCGCGTTCTTCTCGATCGTCGGCGAGAACTTCTTCAACTACGGCAACATCACCAACATCCTGTTCTCGACCGTGGTGATCGGGCTGCTCGCGCTCGGCACCACGTTCGTGATCATCACCGGTGGCATCGACCTCTCCATCGGCACCGGGATGGCGCTCTGCGCCGTGATGTCCGGGGTGTTCATCGTCAACCTGGGCGTCCCGATGCCGCTGGGGGTGCTCGGCGCGATCCTGTTCGGCGGGCTGATCGGGCTGATCAACGGCCTGTCGGTGGCCGTGCTCAAGCTCCCGCCGTTCATCGCGACCCTGGCGATGATGCTGGTGGCCCAGGGCCTGGCGCTCGTCGTGTCGCACAGCGCGCCGATCTACTTCAGCGACTCCCCCGCCTACATCGACCTGTCGATCGGCAGCATCATCCCCGGCGCGAACTTCCCGAACGCCGTGCTCGTGCTGGCGGTCGCCGCGGTCATCGCCGGGGTCGTCCTCAACCGCACGGTGCTGGGCCGCTACACCTACTCGATCGGCAGCAACGAGGAGGCCACGGCGCTGTCCGGCATCGACGTCCGGCGCTGGAAGATCGTGATCTACACGGTCGCCGGACTGTTCACCGGGCTGGCCGGAGTGATGATCTCCGCCCGGCTCGGATCCGCCCAGCCGGCCACCGGCATGGGTTACGAGCTGCAGGCCATCGCGGCCGTCGTGATCGGCGGAACCTCCCTCACCGGGGGCAAGGGTTCCATCGTCGGTACTGTCATCGGCGCACTGATCATCTCGGTCCTGAACAACGGCCTGCAGATCATGTCGATCCCCCAGGAATGGCAGAACGTCATCCTCGGGATCGTCATCCTGCTGGCCGTGTACGCCGACATGGCCCGCAAGCGCGCCGCCTGATCCCCGACCTCGCAACGTCGCCCAGAGGAGATCCCCAACCCATGCGCACCCAACGTCTCGCCGCGGCCCTGGTCGGTGCCGCGCTCGTACTGGTCACGGCCGCCTGTGGCGGCGGCAGCGGCTCGTCCAGCGGCGGTTCAGGCGGCCAGCCGTACGTCGCGATCGTGTCGAAGGGCTTCCAGCACCAGTTCTGGCAGGCCGTCAAGAAGGGCGCCGAGCAGGAGGCCGCCAAGCAGAACGTGCGCATCACGTTCGAGGGCCCGGCCAGCGAGTCCGAGATCGAGAACCAGATCACGATGCTGACCAACGCGCTGGGCCGGCAGCCCAACGCGCTCGCGTTCGCCGCGCTGGACTCCAAGGCCGCCGCGCCGCTGCTGCAGCAGGCCAAGAGCCGCAACATCCCGATCGTCGCGTTCGACTCGGGCGTCGACTCCGACGTGCCCGTCACCACCGCCGCCACCGACAACAAGGCTGCCGCGGGCGAGGCCGCGAAGCACATGGCCCAGGCCGTCGGCAACACCGGCAAGGTCGCGCTCGTCGTCCACGACCAGACCAGCCGCACCGGCGCCGACCGCCGCGACGGCTTCATCAACTGGATGAAGGCCAACGCGCCCGGCATCCAGGTGCTCGAGCCGCAGTACGGCGGCGGTGACCAGGCGAAGTCCGCCGACATCACCAAGGCGATCATCGCGGCCAACCCCGACATCAAGGGCATCTACGGCGCCAACGAGGGCTCCGCCATCGGCGTCCTGCGCGGCATCGCGGAGAGCGGCAAGCAGGGCATCCAGGTCATCGGCTTCGACTCCGGCAAGGCCCAGATCGACGCCATCAAGAGCGGCGCGATGCTCGGCGCGGTCACCCAGAACCCGGTCGGCATGGGCGCGTCGACCGTCGTCGCCGCGGTGAAGGCGATCAAGGGCGAGCAGCAGCCGAAGACCATCGACTCCGGCTACTACTGGTACGACAAGTCCAACATCGACAGCCCGGAGATCACGGCCGTCCTGTACCAGTGATCCACCCCTGACAGACCGAAGAGCCCGCCCCGGAACACGGGGCGGGCTCTTCGCCGTCCCGAGACAGGTGACTCGCGGTCCCAAGGCGGGCAACTCGCGGTGCCAAGACGGGCAACTCGCGGTCCCAAGACGGACAACTCGCGGGCACGGGGTCCAGTGCACCGCGCGAGTTGCCCGGATCGGGACGGCGAGTCGCCCGCTTCGGGACCGCGAGTTGCCCGGATCGGGACGGCGAGTTCCCCGCTTCAGGACGGCGAGTTGCCCAGGTCGACGCGGCTGCTGGGGGTGCTCAGCCCGTGCGGTCAGGCGGGGACGTGCGTCAGGACGGTGGCGCGACGGCGACGCAGCAGTACCAGGCCCGCGCACGCCGCGAGCGGCACGATCCCGCAGACCGCCATCCCGGCCCGCGCCCCGTACGCCGCGGTCAGAGCCCCGATGATCGGCGCGCCGATGGGCGTCCCGCCGGCGAAGACGAGCATGTAGAGACCCATGACCCGGCCGCGGATCGCCGGGTCCACCCAGGCCTGCACCGACGCGTTCGCCATCGCCTGGAACGCCAGGTTGGCCACGCCCAGCGCGACCAGAGCCACGCAGAACACCGCCACGTTGGGCGCTGCGGCCGCCGCGGCCTGCACCCCGGCGAAGATCGCCGCCGAGCCCACGAGCACGGGCATGCCCGGCCGGCGCACCTGCGTGGCGACCAGTGCGCCGCCCACGGAGCCGACGGCGAGCACGACGTTGAACAGCCCGTACAGTCCCGCTCCCCCGCCGAACGACTCGCCGGCCATGGCGGTGAGCACGATCGGGAAGTTCAGCCCGAACGTGCCGACGACGCCGACCAGGACGATCGTCGCGGCCACCCGGGGCCGGGCCGCGATGTGGCGCAGCGCGTCGCGCACCCGCGCCGCCGACGGGTCGACCGCCGGCGCCGGCTGGAGCTCGGCCGGTCGCATCAGCAGGAGGCCGGCGATCGGGAACAGGAACGACACGGCGTTGGCGGCGAACGCCCAGCCCGTCCCGACGGTGCCGATCAGCAGGACCGCGACGGCCGGCCCGACCAGCCGTGACGCCTGGAAGGTGGCCGCGTTGAGCGCGATCGCGTCCCGGGCCCGTCCCGGCGGCACCACCTCGTTGACGAAGACCTGACGGGCCGGGTTGTCCACCACGAAGACCAACCCACCGGCGAGGGCCAGCAGGTAGAGGTGCTCGACCCGCACCACCCCGCTGATCGTCAGCACGGCGATCGTGCCGCTCACGACGGCGTTCAGCGACTGGGTGAGCAGCAGGACCGTGCGCTTCGGGAACCGGTCGGCGATCAGGCCGCCGTGCATCCCGAGCAGCAGCATCGGCAGGAACTGGCACGCCATCACGATCCCCACCGCGGACGGCGTGCCGGAGCGCTCCAGCACCAGCCAGTCCAGCGCGATGCTCTGGATCCACGTGCCGGTGCTGGCGACGGTGTGGCCGGCCAGGTAGATGCGGTAGGTGCGCTCCCGGAGGACCGCGAAGGCGCTCCCCCCGGTCGCAGCGATGCTGGTGGACTGCTCGGCCGTGGCCGTCGTCACGAGGGGCCCTTCGTCGTGGTGGGGAGGCGTACTCCCACCTTGCGACGGCGACGATCTATTCTGAACCCCGATCCCGGAGCTAACTGTTATCGCGAGACGCTATGACCGAGCCGTACGACCCCGCGCAGCTGCGCACCTTCCTCGCCGTCGCGCAGACCCGCAGCTTCACCCAGGCCGCCGCCCGGCTGGGCATCCGGCAGCCGACCGTGAGCCAGCACGTCCGCAAGCTGGAGGAGGCGACGGGGCGCGTGCTCGTGCTGCGCGACACCCACACCGTCGCCCTGACCCCCGACGGCGAGGCCATGATCGGGTTCGCGCGCTCGATCCTCACCGCGCACGAGCAGGCCGCCCGCTTCTTCAGCGGCGACCGGCCGCACGGGCGGCTGCGCATCGGCATGTCCGACGACCTCGCCCTGACCCGGCTCCCCGCGATCCTGCGCGACTTCCGCGCCGAGCACCCGCTCGTCGACCTCGACCTGACGATCGACCAGAGCGGCACCCTGCACCGCAGGCTCGAGAACGACCGCCTCGACCTCTTCGTCGGCAAGCGCCCGCGCGGCGAGCACGCCGGCAAGCTGGTGAAGCGGGACAAGCTGGTCTGGGTCGGCACTGCCGGCACCCGCATCGACCCGACCCGCCCGTTGCCACTGGTCGTCTACCCGAACCCGAGCATCAGCCGCGCGGCCATGCAGAACGCGCTCGACCGCGTCAGGAGCGGCTACCGCAGCGCCTGCATCTGCCGCGGCGTCAACGGGCTCATCGCCGCGGTCGCCGCCGGCATCGGGGTCTCGGCGATGGCCGCGAGCCTCGTCCCCGTCCAGCTCACGGCGCTCGGGCCGCGCCACCGCCTGCCCGAGCTCGGCCACATCGACCTCGTCCTGCTCACCAACCCGCGCACCGAGGACCGACCCGCCACCCGCGCGCTCGCCGCGGCGGTGCTGGCCAGCGGCCCGACCAGCCTCACCACGGCCTGACGGTCAGCGGAAGTCGCCGGCGTGGTCCACGGCCCACTGCGCGAAGGTGCGCGCCGGACGGCCAGTGACGTCCGCGACGACCGTCGAGACGTCGGCGGGGCTGCCGTTGCGGCTCGCCCACTGGCGCAGGAAGGTCTCCACGCCGATCTGCGGGATCGTCCTGCTCAGCTCGGCGCGGGCCTCGTCGACGGAGATCACGTCGAACCGGATCGTCCGGCCGAGTGCGTCGCCGATGTGCTCGACCTGCTGCCGCAGGGTGAGCGACTGCGGCCCGTAGACGGTGTAGGCCTGGCGTTCGTGGCCGGGCCGGGTCAGGGCGGTCACGGCCAGCGCGGCCAGGTCGGCCTCGTGGATCGGAGCGGTCTGCGCGTCCGGGTACGGGTTGCGCACGACGCCCTCGTCGCGGATGGGCTGCTGCCACCACCACAGCGTGTTGGTGGCGAACATGCCCGGCCGGACGAACGTCCAGTCGATGCCCGACCGCTCGATGGCCGACTCGACGACCCGGTGCGACTGCGCGATCGGGTTGTCGTCCGCGCCGGGCAGCACCACCGCGGCCGACGACAGGAGCACGACGTGCCGGACGCCGGCGGACACGGCGGCCTCGACGAATCCCTCGACACCGTCGGGCTTGGCGTAGACGAACACCTTGTCCGCGCCCTTCACCGCGGCCGGGAGCGTCTCCGGTCGCTCGAGATCGGCCGCCACGACCTCGACGCCCGCCGGGAATCCCGCCGCGTCGGGACTGCGGCTGGTCACCCGGACCTCCGCGCCCGCATCGAGCAGACCACGGGCGACGTGCCGCCCCACGTTCCCCCTGGCCCCGAAGACCACCACCGTCATGCGCAACGCCCCCATGATCACGTCTACCGCCCGATGGTAGCCAGTTGATCTGACGACCGAGCCCGCGATGGGCGGGGTCAGCCCGCGGTCCGGCGCAGCCACTGGGCCACGCCGTCGATGTGCACCGTCGCCTGCGCCGCGGCGAGGACGGGGTCGCGACGGGCGAGTGCCGCGACGATGGCGCGGTGCTCGGTGAGCGTGCGCTCGGTGGTGCCCTCCTCCGACATGCCGCGCCACAGGCGGGCACGGAGGGTGCTGCTGGAGAGCGTCTCCAGCAGGCCCGTCAGGTAGCCGTTGCCGGCGAGCTGGGCGATGCAGCGGTGGAACACGATGTCGTGCTTCACGAGCTCGTCGACGGGCGTGCTGCCATCGACCTCGTCGAGGAGCTCTTCGAGCCGGGCGATGTCGGCGTCGGTGGTCCGTCCGGCGGCGAGGCCGGCGGCGGCCGGTTCCAGGATGCGCCGCACCTCGAACATCTCCAGCAGCGACGTGTCCTGGTGCACGTCCACGACGAACGACACGGCCTCGAGGAGCAGCTCAGGGGTGAGGCTGGTGACGAACGTGCCGTCGCCGCGCCGCACGTCGAGCACCCGGATCGCTTCCAGCGCCTTGACGGCCTCGCGCAACGAGCTGCGCGAGAGACCCAGCGTCTCGGACAGCTCCTTCTCGGGCGGCAGCCGATCACCGGGGCGCAGCTCGCCCGTCCGGATCATCTCCTTGATCCGGCCGATCGCCAGGTCGGTCAGCGCCATCCGGTCATTCTCTCAGGCCACCGGGCGCGGCTCAGCAGATCTCCAGGTGGTCGAGCGCCGGGCAGGTCGGGCGCTCGGTGCTCGTGCGGTCCAGGTAGAGGAAGGCCGTGGAGGCGATGTCGTCGGCCAGTTGCAGGTAGCGGCCGTCCGAGCGCCAGCCCAGCGCCTGCACGTCGACGCGCAGGCCGCGGTCGAACCGGATGGGGTCGGGCACGTGCCAGCGGTACATGCCGAACCGCTGCTGGCTGCGGTAGGCACCGTCGGGCCGGAGGATCTGGTGCAGCCCCAGGTACGGCGTGGTGAACGCGGTGTAGCCCTGACCGGGCACGTCGAAGTTCCACGCGCCGCCGAAGTAGTCCTCGGTGCCGGTGCCGCAGATGGTGGGGAGGCGGTCGTCGCCGTCGAGGTAGAACTTCACCTCGCCCTCGCCCCACCATCCGGTGTTGTTGACGCCCCACGCCAGGTAGGTGCCGACGTAGCGGCCGCGGCCGGTCACGCCGTCGACGATGCGGTGCACCTGGCCGCGTTCGAGCGGGTTGTCGCGGTGCCACTGGACGTGCAGGTACGCGGCATCATCGGGGACGTCGCCGAGCGCGTAGGTGATCTGGAAGTACACGATCGCGGGTTCGCCGGCGAGGTTCTCCAGCGTGATGCGCGCTCCCCGGCGGAACGGCATCGGCCAGTAGCTGTTGCAGCCGCCGTGCGGGTTCACGGCCACCATCTGCGACGACAGTTGCGCGAACTCGCCCCAGCCCTGCCCGAAGAAGTCGCCGACCGGCACCTCGACGGCGGGTTCGGCGTCGCCGTCCCAGTGCATGCGCAGCAGGAGCTGGCGCCAGTGCCGCGGGTGGGTGGTGAGCCAGATGTGCTGGATGGTGCCGGCGCCGTCGATCTCGGCGAGGTCGGCCGTCGCACCGGCCGGGATCTCGATCGACGGCGACACCTTCCAGCCCTGACCGAGCCCGCGGGCCGCGTGCGCACCGGTGCCGTGGACGGCCCCGCCACCGCCGCCGCGTGCCCCCGTGGGGTTCTCCGGCGAGATGGACCTGGTCACGGCGTCGTCGAGCACGGCGATCGAGTGGTGGGGAGCGAACACCGGCGTCCTCCTCGACGACGAGAGATCGACTCCCGACACTACCCAGCCGGCACGGACGATCGCGATGCCCGACGCGCCCGGCCGACCAGCACGGCGGCGATCACCACGATCGCGGCACCCACACTGACGCCTGCGCCGCTGCGGGCGTCGAGCGTCGCGCCGCCTCCGACCGCCGCGGCCACGGCCACCCCGACGGCGACGACCACGGCCGTGCCGACCTGCGCGGCCGTGTTGAGCAGTCCGGCCGCACCGGCCTGCTGGTCGTCCGGCACCTCGGTGCCGAGCGCGTAGGCGGCGACGGCGCCGGCGCCGTTGCCGAGACCGGCCAGCACCAGCCCGACGACGACCACCCCGACCACCTCCGGGATCGCGGCCGCTGCCGCTGCACCCGCGCCGATGACGGCCAGGCTGCCGACGAGGACCGCGGTGGCGCCTACCGCCGAGAGCAGCCGCCCGGCGGCGGCCGCCGCGACGACGACCCCGGTGCTGAAGCAGAGGATCATCAGCCCGGCAGACCCGGTCGCGAACCCGAGGTCCTGCTGCAGGTGCACGGTGGTGATCACGATGAACGTGCTGGTCGTGGCCGTCACGCCGAACGATCCCGCGAGACCGGCGACGAACGCCGGTCGCCGCCACAGCTCGTGCGGCACCAGCGGCGAGGGCGCGCGGCGCTCCCGGACCACCAGCAGCAGTGCCGCGCCGGCGGCGAGGGCGCCGAGCACGGCGAGCAGCACGCCGGAGTGCCGGGCGGCGTCGGCCGCTGCGACGACCAGCGCGATCGTCGCGACCTGGAGGCACGCCGAGCGTGTGTCGAAGGACTCCTGCGCCCGCCCGCCGGCGCAGTCGCGACGCACGGTGCGCAGCACACCGGCCGCGAGCAGCACCGTGACGGCGATGTTCGCCCAGAAGATCGCCCGCCAGCCGACGGCGTCGGTGACGAGCCCGCCGACGAGCAGTCCGGCGGCGCCGGCGAGCCCGCCGCACGCGTTCCATGCGCTCAGCGCCCGTCCCCGGTCGGGGCCGGCCTCCCTGGTCAGCAGCGCGAGCGCGTTGGGCACGCTCACCGCGGCGGCCACGCCCTGCAGGAACCGGGCCGCGACGAGCACCGCCGTCGTCGGCGCGACAGCGGCCAGCACCGATGCGACGGCGAACGTCACGAGGCCACCGAGCAGCACCCACCGGTGGCCGCGGCGGTCGCCCCAGCGCGCGGCGACGACCAGCAGCGCGGCGAACCCGACGGCGTAACCGGGGACGAGCAGGCCGGCGGCCGCCGGGGACGCCCCGAGGTCAGACAGCATGCGCGGCAGCGCGGAGACGACGACGGTCACACCCATGACGTCGACGATCTGCACCCCGCACAGGACGGCGGTGGCGGTTCGCGAAGCACTCATCGACGTCGACGGTAGGATAATGGTTTTACATCCGCAAACCGTTAGGATGCCTGGATGCGGGCGGTACCGACGTGGACCTGGCTCGAGGGCCATCCGGCGCTGGACCTCGCCAACACGGTCAAGCGCACGGGGATGCAGGAGCACGACCTCCTGCGGAGCCCGCGCGACCTGGACTCCTGGCTCGACGCGGCCGCCCTCCCGGCGCCGCGTCCCGAGACCGTCGACGAGGCGGACCTGGCGGCCGTCATCGCGCTGCGCGACCCCGCTCTGCGGCTGCTGCGCGCCGCCGTCGGGCGCGGCCCGTGGCTCGCCGCCGACGTCGGCGCCGTCAACGCCGTCCTGCTCGCCGCGCCGGAGATCGAGCTCGTCGGGGACGCTCCGGGAGCCCGAACCCACCAGCCGTTGGGCGAGCCCGCGGTCCTGCCGCGGTTGCTGGCCCGGCTCGCCGCGGAGGTGCGGGACGCCGCCGCCCGACCCGACCTGGCCTTCTGCGACGCCCCCGGCTGCGGCCAGCTGTTCTACCGGCACCGCACCAACCAGGCGTGGTGCGGCCCGCCCTGCGGCAACCGCGCACGCGTGGCGCGCCACGGCGCCTGACCCCGACGGTTTCCTGGCATCCTGCGGGCGTGCCCGACCTCACCGTCCGCCAGCTCGATGCGACCACCTGGCCCGCGTTCGCGGACCTGGTCGAGGCGAACAACGGGGTGTGGGGCGGTTGCTGGTGCATGGGTTTCCACGTCCGCCTCGCGGGGCGCACGCCCGCGCAGAACCGGGCGGAGAAGGAGCAGCGCGTCCGCGACGGGCGCACTCACAACACGCTGGTGTTCGACGGCGACCGCTGCCTCGGCTGGGTCCAGTTCGGCACGCCGGCCGAGCTGCCCGAGATCAAGAGCCGGCGACGGTACGAGAAGGAGCTGACGGCGCTCCCCGACTGGCGGATCACCTGCTTCTTCACCGGACGGGGCGGGCGCCGGCGCGGGGTGGCGCACGCCGCGCTCGGCGGAGCGCTGGCCGAGATCGCGCGCCTCGGCGGCGGCACGGTCGAGGGCTATCCCGAGGAGACCGACGACCGGGCGGTCAACGGGTCGTTCCTGCACACCGGCCCGATGGCCGCCTTCGAACGCCACGGCTTCACCCGCACCCGCCCGATCGCACCGCACCGGTGGGTCGTGACGCGGCACGTCGAGGCCGGTTAACCGTCGTCGGTCAGCTCCCGGCGCAGGGTGGCCAGCGTGCGGGCCAGCAGCCGGGACACGTGCATCTGCGAGATGCCGATCTCCTCGGCGATCTGGCTCTGGGTCTGGCCGCCGTAGAACCGCAGCAGCAGGATCCGGCGCTCGCGGTCGGGCAGCTGGTCGAGCAGCGGCCGCACCGACTCGACGTCGTCGACGCCGGCGAGCAGCTCGTCCTCGGCGCCCAGCCGGTCGGCGAGCGCCTGGTCGTCGGGCCCGTTCGGCGCGTCGAGGGTGGACGTGTGGTGGCCGGCCTCGGCGCGCAGCGCCTCCAGCACCTCCTCGACGTCCACCTCGAGCCGGCGGGCGATGTCGCTGGGCCGAGGGGCCCGCCCCAAGTCCTGGGTGAGCTCGCCGGTCACTGCGCGGATCGAGACGCTGAGCTCCTTCAGCCGCCGCGGCACTCGCATGGCCCACGTCCGGTCCCGGAACCAGCGCAGGATCTCGCCGCGCACGCTCGGCACCAGGAAGGCCAGCACGTCGGAGTCGCCGGCCCGGACGGGGTCCCAGCGGTCGACGGCCTTGATGACCCCGACGGACGCCACCTGCTGCAGGTCCTCCCGCGACCACGGGTTGGCGGACGCGTAGCGGCGAGCCAGCCGCTCCCCCACGGGCAGCAGCTCGACGATGACCCGTTCCCTCAGCTCGGCCCGTTCCGGCGCGTCGGGCGGCAGCTCGGCCAACCGGTCCAGCATGGGGGCGACGAACGCGAACTCGCTGGCGGGGCGCTCGGGCGAGTCGGCACCGTCAGGGGCGGCGCGGTCCCGGACGGGATCTCGGTCGGAAACGGGTGTCTCGGGCATGGCACCTCCGCACCTTGCGACGGAGGGCGACCGGTTGCACCCCACGAGTCGGCACGACTCCCGCAACACCGTACCCGGGCGGGTCCCCGACCGCATCACCGCAGCGATTGGGACCACGATCCCCGGGGTACGCGCCCCCCGTGCACCCCTTCATCGCCCTCACCGCGCCCCGCCCCGACGTGCAGGTCGTGGCGTTGCGCGGCGCCCTCGACGGCGTGACCGCGGTGCGGGTGGCGCGGATCGTCGAGGCCAGGGCTCGGCTGGCCGGCACGGGCGGGGTCGTGACCCGGCACATCGTCGTCGACCTGCGCGGGACGACGAGCGTGACGGCCACGGCCGCCGCCGAGCTGGACCGTGCCGCCACCCGGGCGCGCCGCCGCGGCCTGCACGTGCACGTGGTCGGACCCGACCCGACCGCCGACATCGAATCGGTGCTGCAGCGCACGGCCGACGCGTGACGGGCGGTGCGAGGGGGTACGCGGGAGTCATGAGCACTACGCCGAACGTCCGACGGCGGGCCGGCTCGGCCGTCGTGATCGGGCTGCTCACCTGCGCTCTCGCGGGCACCGCCTGCAGCAGTGGCGGCCGTGGCGGCTCCAACCAGCCAGGTGTGGAGGGCCCGACCAGCATCGCGCAGGGCGCACCGGGTCCGCGCGTCACGATCAACTACTCGTCGGCCCAGGACATCGCCGCCCAGCTGCACGCGAACGACGTGAGCGACCCCGAGAAGTGGGCGCAGCTGCTCGTCGACAACCAGCCCTACCCCGCCGGCGCCGCCGGCAACGACAAGATCCGCGACGTCCTCACCCGCGGCGGGGCCAGCCCGGACGACATCGCGAAGATCACCAACGTGATCGTGCCCTGACCCTTCAGGAGGAAAGAAATGGGAGTGCTCGACGGGAAGCGGGTCGCCGTGCTCGCCACCGACGGCGTGGAGGAGGTGGAGCTCACCGATCCGCGCGCGGCGGTCGAACGGGCGGGCGCGACGGTCGAGGTCGTGTCGATCGACACCGACCCGATCCAGGCCATGAACTCCGACATCGAACCCGCCGGGAAGCACGAGGTGCACCGCCGCGCGGCCGAGGCGAGCGCCGACGACTACGACGCGCTGATCATGCCGGGCGGCACGGTCAACGCGGACCGGCTGCGCATGGACGCGGACGTGCGCTCGTTCGTCACGGCGGTGCTGGAGTCCGGCAAGCCGGTGGCAGCGATCTGCCACGCGCCGTGGACGCTGGTGGAGGCCGACCTCGTGGCGGGCCGCACCCTCACCTCGTACCCCAGCCTGCGCACCGACATCGCCAACGCGGGCGGGAAGGTCGTCGACGAGGAGGTCGCGGTCGACGGCAACCTCATCACCAGCCGCGACCCGGGCGACCTCGCCGCGTTCAGCGCGACCCTGGTCGAGGCGATCGCGAAGAGCTGACGCTCAGGCGGGCACCGGGGCGTCCCGAGCGGTGAAGCCGCGAGCCCGCCCCGGATCGTCCGGACCCCACAGCGTGGTGTGCAGCTCGCGGCTCACGAGCGGCACGACCTCCTCGGCGAACCGGGTGAGCACCTCCTGCTGCTGCCGGTAGGGCAGCACCGGGTTGATCGACACCGACTGGACGTCGTGGCGGTACGCGCCGTGGTAGTCGACGATCTTGGCCGCGACCCGCTCGGGTGTCCCGACCAGGGCGGGTCCGCGTTCGACCGCCTCCTCGATCGTCGCGAACGAGGTGGCCTTGCCGGGCCGGTCGTCCCCGGCGTGCAGCGCGCGCACCTTCGCGGCGAAGCCCTCGTAGATCGGCCGGTACTGGGCGATCGCCTCCTCGTCGGTGTCGGCGAGGAACAGCCCGCCCGAGCCGGAGCCGACGTAGGCGGCGTCCGGGTCGTGGCCGTGCTCGGCGAGCTTCTCCCGGTAGCGGTCGACGAGCACCTTGTAGTTCTCCCGCGGCTGCAGCGCGTTGGCGGTGAACAGCGGGTCGCCCCACTTCGCGGCCAGGTCGACCGCGGCCGTGGAGGTGGCCGAGCCGTGCCAGATGCGGAACGGTCCGGCGAACGGGCGGGGGTGGGTGGTGACGCCGTCGAGCGGCGCCCGGTGGGTGCCGCGCCAGGTGACGTCCTCCTCGCGCAGCAGCCGGCGCAGCAGCTCGTAGTTCTCGGTGAGGTACTCGTACTGCTTGGCGAGCTCCAGCCCGAACAGCGGGAAGTGCTTGTCCTCGTTGCCCTTGCCGATGACGATCTCGAGCCGGCCGCCGGAGAGCTGGTCGACGGTGGCGTAGTCCTCCGCGACCCGCACCGGGTCCAGCAGCGACAGCACCGTGACGCCCGTCGAGAGCAGGATGCGGTCGGTGGCCTGGGCGAGGGCGCCGAGCAGCACGGTCGGGGCGGACGAGACGAACTCGCCGGCGTGCCGCTCCCCCACCGCGTAGGAGTCGAACCCGAGGCGTTCGGCAAGCACGGCGTTCTCGACGACGCGCGCCAGCCGCTCGTGCACGCTGATCAGCTCGCCGGTGACCGGGTGCGGGGCGTGCGGGACGATGTCGAGTACTTGAAACCTCACACGAACGACCTTAGGCACACGCCCGCCCGGAATTGCAGTGTGAAGCACATCACTACGCGGTTCGGGAATAGTTTCCGGCGCTTCAGCCGTGGGACGGATCGGTAAATGTCCGGGCAATGGTCGCCTGCACCACAGGGGGTTGCTCACGGGGCTTCCGCCGCTTACCGTCGAAGAACCGGTGCATGCCGGTGCCCATCCAGAGCGGCCGAGAGACCCGGATCGACGACGCCGCAGCAACCCCCCGAGCCGTCGGGAGCGGGTGCTACCGCCGGGAACGATGGAGGTCGGACGTGACCAGCTCGGCGAGGGTCGACGCAGCACCCGCTGCTGTGACGACCTGGCACGCCTGGCGCCACCACGTCGACCTGTGCCGCACGGCCACCGCGCTCTGTCGCTGAACCAGCCGCGCTGACCCCATTTCCCCCGCCGCATCGACGGCGATTCCGGCATGCCCATTTCGAGGAACGATCACATGAGCGTCTCACCATTCCGCCGCGCACTCGCCGCCGTGCTGGGAGCAGGGCTGCTGGCCGGGTGCGGAGCGGGTGGTGCCACGGCCGGCGCCCCCGCCGGCCCGCCGCAGCCCGGCGGCACCCTGCGCTTCGCCGTCTCCAGCGACCAGGGCTGCGTCGACCCGCAGCAGGTCGGCAGCAACGACTCCATCTACTCGCTGCGCCAGCTCGTCGACTCCCTCACCGACCAAGACCCGGGGACCGGCGAGCTGAAGCCGTGGCTCGCCACGTCCTGGACGAGCACGCCGGACGCGAAGTCGTACACGTTCACCCTGAAGCCGGGCGTCACCTTCAGCGACGGCACCCCGCTCGACGCGGCCGCGGTGAAGGCGAACTTCGACCGCGTCCCGTCGCTCGGCGCCCGCGGCACCCTGCCCAAGGGCTACCTCACCGGGTACGCCGGCAGCACGGTCGTGAGCCCGACGCAGCTCACCGTCACGTTCGACCGGCCCAACGTGCAGTTCCTCCAGGGCACATCCACGCACAGCCTCGGCATCCTCTCCCCCGCCACCGTCGCGCTGTCCGACGACGAGCGCTGCGCGAAGGTCGTCGGCTCCGGCCCGTTCACGCTGCAGAGCTACACCAAGAACTCCGTGACGGCGCTGGTCAAGCGCCCCGGCTACACGTCGCCGTCGTCGCTGGCCGCGCACAGCGGCGACGCCTACCTCGACCGGCTCGAGTTCCGGGTCGTCCCGGAGTCGGGCGTGCGGGTGGGCAGCCTGACCTCCGGCGAGGTCGACGCGATCGGCAACATCGGCCAGCAGGACGAGGCACCGTTGACGGGAGCCGGGATCCAGCTGCCGGCCCGCGCCAACCCCGGACTCCCGTTCGGGATCGCCTTCAACGCGTCGCGCCCCCTGGGGGCGGACCCGGCCGTGCGGCAGGCGCTGTCGTGGGCGATCGACCGCCCCGAGGTCGTCAGCGCCGTGTACACCTCCGCCACCAAGCCGGCGACGGCCCCGCTCGCGTCGAGCACGCCGGGCTACGCCGACCAGGCGGCCCGGCTCGGTTTCGACGCCGCCAAGGCCGGGTCCCTGCTCGACGCCGACGGCTGGCGGCCGGGCCCCGACGGCATCCGCACCAGGAACGGACAGCCGCTGCGCATCGAGCTGACCTGGTTCGCCAACGCCGGATCGAACAAGCCGACGCTGGAGCTGATCCAGCAGCAGGTGCGCAAGGTGGGCATCGACCTGCAGCTGCGGGATCGCCCGATCTCGGACAACGCCGTCGTCCAGCAGAGCGGCGAGTTCGACGCGCTGTGGGGCAACCTGACCCGCGCCGACCCCGACGTCCTGCGCAGCACGTACTCGACGGCGGGCGCCAACATCTACCGGCTGCCGAAGACCCCGCTGGACGACCTGCTGGCTGCTCAGGCCGCCCAGCCCGACGAGGACCAGCGCACCGCGACGGTGGCGAAGGCGCTCGCGACCATCACCGAGAACTACTGGACGGTCCCGGTGGTCGAGCTGACCACCACGCTCGGGGTGGCCCCGGCCGTGCACGACCTCAAGTTCGACGCGTCGTCCAGGATCCAGCTGTACGACACGTGGAAGAGCGCGGCGTGACCCAGCTGGTCAGGTATCTGCTGCGCCGCGTCGCCCTCGCGGCGGCGGTGCTGTGGGCCGCGTTCACGGTCTCGTTCGTCGTGCTCTACCTGATGCCCGGTGACCCCGTGGCGACGATGGCCGGCGGCGGCCTCGACGGGGAGCCCGTCTCGCCGGCCGAGCTGGACGCGCTGCGCGCCCGCTACGGCCTCGACCGGCCGGTGCTCGAGCAGTACGGGCAGCAGCTGTGGTCGGCCCTGCACGGCGACTTCGGCACGTCCGTGCAGAACGGCCAGGACGTGCGGGCGGCGATCGCGGAGGCGCTGCCGTACACGCTGCAGATCGCGCTGGCCGGGCTGCTCGTCGCGGTCGTCGGCGGCACGACGCTGGCGCTGGCCGCCACGTACACGCGGTCGCGCTGGCTGAAGCAGGCGCTGCTGGGACTGCCGTCCGTGGCGGTGTCGCTGCCGGTGTTCTGGGTCGGGCTGATGCTGGTGCAGGTCTTCTCGTTCGGGCTGCGACTGTTCCCGTCGGTCGGCGCGGCCGGGCCGTCGGCACTGGTGCTGCCGGCGGTCACGCTGGGCCTGCCCACGGGCGCGCTCGTCGCGCAGGTGCTCGCGAAGAGCCTCGACCAGGCCCTCGACGAGCCGTACGTGACGACCGCGCGGGCCAAGGGAGTCGGTCGGCCGGCCATCCACCTGCGGCACGCGCTCCGCAACGCCGCGCTGCCCGCGCTGACCGTCCTCGGCTACGTCGTGGGCAACCTGCTCGCCGGGTCGGTCGTGGTCGAGACCGTGTTCACCCGGCCCGGGATCGGCCGGCTCACCGTCGCCGCCGTCGGGGTCCAGGACATCCCGCTCGTGCAGGGCATCGTGGTGTTCGCGGCCGCCGTGTTCGTACTGGTCAACCTCGCGGTCGACCTCGTCTACCCGCTGCTCGACCCGCGGATCGCGACGGGGGCACACGCATGACGGAACTCCTGATCCGACCGACGACGGCCGTGCCTGATGCCACCGGTCTACCGCAGCGGCCGGCGCGGGCGCGGCTGCTGCGCTTCCTCGTGCGCCGGCCGGGGCTCGTCGCGGCCGGCGTGCTGGTGGTGCTCGTACTGGTCGCCGCGTTCGCGCCGTGGGTGCTGGCGCCGGGCGATCCGAGCGTCGGGGTGGTCGCGGAGAAGCTGCGCCCGCCCGGCCCCGGCCACGTGTTCGGCACCGACTACCTGGGCCGGGACGTCTGGACCAGGGTCGTGCACGGTGCGTCGCTGTCGCTGCAGGCCACGGTGATCGCGGTGGCGGTGGCGCTGGTCGTGGGCGGGTTGATCGGGCTGGTCGCGGGGTTCGTCCGCGGCTGGGTCGACGACGTGCTCATGCGCGTGGTGGACGTGCTGCTGGCCATCCCCGCGGTGCTGCTGTCGCTGGCGCTGATCACGGCGCTGGGCTACGGCACGGTCAAGGTCGCGATCGCGGTCGGCATCGCGAGCGTGGCGAGCTTCGCGCGGGTGATGCGCGCGGAGACGCTGCGCGTGCGACAGGCCACGTACGTCGAGGCCGCGTACGCCGTCGGGACGCGCTGGTGGGTGACGCTGTGGCGGCACGTGCTGCCCAACGCCGCTGGGCCGGTGCTGGTGCTGGCCGTGCTGGAGTTCGGCCTGGCCATCCTCGCGGTGTCGGCGCTGTCCTTCCTCGGGTACGGGGCGCCGCCGCCGGCGCCGGAGTGGGGGTCGCTGGTGGCGGAGGGTCGCAACTACCTGGCCGTGGCGTGGTGGCTGTGCGCGCTGCCCGGGCTGACGATCGCGGCCACGGTGCTCTCCGTGAACCGCATCTCCCGAGCACTGGACGGGGAATGGCGGCGGTTCCGGTGAGCGTTCCGCTGCTGCAGGTCGAGGACCTGCGCGTCTCCTACGGTGGCGCGCTCGGCGACCTGACGGCGGTCGACGGGGTGTCGCTCACCGTCGAGCCCGGCGAGGTGGTGGCTGTGGTCGGTGAGTCCGGTTCCGGCAAGTCCACGCTGGCCATGGCCGTGCTGGGGCTGCTGCCGGGCACCGGCCGCGTCGACGGCGGGCGGGTGGTGCTGGACGGCGACCAGGAGCTGACGGCACTCTCCGAAAGAGCGCAGCGCTCCATCAGAGGGCGGCGCATCGGACTCGTCCCGCAGGACCCGACGGTCTCCCTCAACCCCGTCACGAAGATCGGCGACCAGGTTGCCGAGGTGCTGCGCGTGCACGGCCTCGCCGATCGGCGCACCGCGCGGATCGAGGCGGTTGCGCTGCTGGAACGGGCCGGGCTCGCGGAGGCCGCGGTGCGGGCCGGCCAGTACCCGCACGAGCTGTCCGGTGGCATGCGCCAGCGCGTGCTCATCGCGATCGCGATCGCGGCGAACCCGCAGCTGATCATCGCCGACGAGCCGACGAGCGCGCTGGACGCCACCGTGCAGCAGCGCATCCTCGACCACCTCGACGAGCTGACCCGCACGTCCGGCACGGCGGTCCTGCTGATCACCCACGACCTCGGCGTGGCGGCCGACCGGGCCGACCGCATCGTCGTGATGTCCGGTGGGCGGATCGTCGAGGAGGGTCCGGTGCGGCAGATCCTCGACGACCCGCAGGACGAGTACACCCGCCGGCTGGTGGCCAGCGCGCCCGGTCTGCGCCCTGTGCCGCCTCCTGCGCCGCTCCCTGACGGGCCGCCGCTCGTCGAGGTGCACGACCTGGTCAAGGAGTACCGGCTGCCCGGCCGGCACCTGCTCCGGGCCGTCGACGGGGTGTCGTTCACGATCGGTCGCGGCGAGACGCTGGGGCTGGTCGGCGAGTCCGGCTCGGGCAAGTCCACGATCACCCGGCTGCTGTTGCGGCTGGCCGATCCCACGTCGGGTCGGGTCGTGCTGGACGGCGCCGACGTGACCACGGTGCGCGGCCGGGCGGCGCGGGCACTGCGTCGCCGCGCCCAGCTCGTCTACCAGAACCCGTACGCGTCGCTGGATCCGCGCTTCTCCATCGAGGACGTGGTGACCGAGCCGCTACGGGCGTTCGCCGTCGGCACCCGTGCCGAGCAGCGGGCCCGCGCGGCCGAGCTGCTCGATCGCGTCGCGCTGCCGGCCTCGGTCCTGCAGCGCCGTCCAGCGGAGCTGTCGGGAGGGCAGCGCCAGCGCGTGGCGATCGCTCGCGCGCTGGCGCTGGCCCCGGACCTCGTCGTCTGCGACGAGCCGGTGTCGGCGCTCGACGTGTCGGTACAGGCGCAGGTGCTCGACCTGCTGCGGGAGCTGCAGGCCGATCAGGGTCTGGCCTACCTGTTCATCTCGCACGACCTCGCCGTCGTGCGCTCGATCGCGCACCGGGTGGGCGTGCTGCAGCACGGCCGGCTCGTCGAGCTGCGGCCCACCGAGCAGCTGTTCACCGCACCCGGTCACCCCTACACCGTCGAACTGCTCGCGGCCGTCGCCGGCCAGGGCCGCACCCGCATCCCGGAGGTCACGACATGACGCACCCGTCCTTCTACGCCGCGCGCAACCACCTCGGCATCGAGCTGGGTGCCGAGGCCACCGCCGCGCAGGTGCGCACCGTGGCCAGCCGCGGCTTCGACTTCGCGGTACTGCCCGGCGATGCCGCCGCCCGGATCGGGCCGCAGGTCAGCGGCATCGGGCTGGTGGTGCGCGATCCCACCCCACCCGCGACGGAACCGCGCTTCGGGTGGGAACCGGACCGGCTCCAGCCCGCCGACCTGCCGCTCTTCCACCACCTCGGGCCTGACGACCCGGTCGGGCCCGCCGCGCTCGCCGACGCCGTCCGCGTGTCGGCACCTGATCTGGCCGTCGCCGGTGCCGTCCGGGAACGGGTGCGCGCCGCGGTCGCCGCCGCGGGCCGCGATCCCGACGGCGTGCCGGTGCTCGCCGATCTCGACGTGCACGTCACCGACCGGGGCCGGCCAGGACCACCCGGGTTGCTGCAGGTCAGCGGCTCGGTCGCGGACATCGCCCGGGTCGTCGAGGCGGCCGTGCGGCTGCGCGCCGCCGACGGTGTCACCCTCCGACCCGTCGATCCCGACGCCGACCTGCGCCGCATCGGCGCCGAGCTGGTGCCGCTGCTGGCCGGGCGCGGCCTGTTCCGGCCAGGGCACGGCGGCTCGCTGCGCGAGCGCCTGGCCCTCGGCACCCGTTCCGTCACCTTCGTCTCCAGGGAGAGCGCATGACCGTCACGACCCACTCCGATCTGGCTACCGACTGGGCCGCGTGGCACGCGGAGCGCGAGGAGACCCTCCGCGAGCCGCACGGCTGGCTGAGCCTCACCGCACTGCACTGGCTCGACGAGCACGCCACCGCGTTCCCCGACCTGCCGGGCACCTGGCGGGCGACGGGTGACGGCGGCGTCGAGATCACCGCCGACGGCGAGCTCACCGTGGACGGCGCGCCGGTGCGCGGCACCGTGCGCGTCGCCCCGGTGGACGGGCAGCCCGGGGTGCTGGTGGCGGCCGGCGAGCGCCGGGTCGAGGTGATCCGCCGCACCGACTCGTACGCGCTGCGCGTGCGTGACCCGCAGGCGCCCACCCGTACCGCGTTCACCGGGGTGCCGGCGTTCCCCGTCGACGCGCGCTGGGTCGTCACCGCGCGGTTCACGCCGTACCCGCAGCCGCAGAAGATCACCGTCGGCGCCGTCGTCGACGGCCTGCAGCACTTCCCCACAGCCGTCGGGACCGTCGCGTTCGAGCTCGACGGGCAGCGCCACCAGCTGGTCGCGCTGGCGGGCCGCGACGGTGGGCTGGCGCTGCACTTCCGCGACGCCACCTCCGGCGACACGACGTACGGCGGCGGCCGGATCGTGCAGGTCCCGGCCCCGGATGCGGCCGGGTACGTGCAGCTCGACCTGAACCGCGTCGTCAACCTGCCGTGCGCGCTCACCGCGTACGCGACCTGCCCGCTGCCGCCGGAGGAGAACCGGCTGTCGGTGGCGGTCGAAGCCGGCGAGCGATCATGACGCTGCACCTGGCCGTCGAGCTGGACGGCGACGGCGCCCATCCGGCGGCGTGGCGGCGGTCCCAGCACGGGCCGGCCGAGCTGTTGACCGGCCGCCGGACCGCGCAGGTGGCCCGGCGGGCGGAGAACGCCGGGTTCACCCTGGCGACGTTCGACGACGCGCTGACCCCACCGGCCGCCGGCCCGGTCGGGCGGATCGGCGCGGTCGAGCGGGCCGCGTTCGTCGCGCCGCAGACCAGCTCGATCGGGCTCGCGCCCGTGGTCGCGACGACGTACACCGAGCCGTTCCACGTGGCGTCGCAGCTGGCGTCGCTCGACCACGCGTCGCTCGGGCGCGCCGGCTGGGTCGTGGCGGCCGCGACCGAGCCCGCCGCCGCCTGGGGCCGGACGCCCGTGACGGGCGACGGGCTGGCCCGCGAAGCTCGGGACGCGGTCACGGTCGCGTGCGACCTGTTCGACTCCTGGGGCGACGACGCCGCGATCCGCGACGTCGCCACCGGCCGCTACCTGGACCGGAAGCAGCTGCACTACATCGACTTCGTCGGCGAGACGTACACCGTGAAGGGCCCGGCGATCGTGCCGCGGCCGCCGCAGGGCCACGTCGTCGTCATCGCACCGGACGGGCTGGCTCCCTTGCCCGACGTGGCGCTGGTGACCACGCCTGCCCGCACGGCCGCTCCGTTGACGTTCCTGGAGCTGGACGTCGTGCTCGACACCGACGTCCCGGCGCAGGAGCGGCTCGACGCGCTCGACGCGCACACCGCGTGGCCGGCGACGGGTCGCCCGCGGCACGTCGGGTCGGCGGCGGCGCTCGTCGAGCGGCTGGCCGAGCTGGCCGGTCAGGTCGACGGCGTGCGCCTGCACCCGCTGGTGCTCGACGAGGACCTGCCCGTGCTCTCCGCGCGGGTGCTGCCAGCGCTGTTCGAGGCCCGGATCGCGACCCGTCCGCGCGACGGCGCGTCGCTGCGCTCGACGCTGGGCCTGGCACGGCCGGCCAACCGGTTCGAGGTGGCGTCGTGAGTGACTTCCGGTTCCCCGACGCGAAGCTGCACTTCGGGGTGTTCTTCCAGGGCGTGAACCACTGGACGATCTGGTCGCACCCGGACAGCGGTTCGCAGATCGACTTCGCGTCGTTCCGGCGGATGGTGCAGACCGCTGAGCGCGGCCTGTTCGACGCGTTCTTCCTGGGGGAAGGGCTGCGGCTGCGGGAGTCGGGCGGGAAGATCCACGACCTCGACGTGGCCGGCCGGCCCGACGCGATCACGCAGCTCGCCGCGCTGGCCGCCGTCACCCAGCGGATCGGGCTCGTGGCGACGCAGAACACGACCTACAACGAGCCGGCCGACCTGGCCCGCCGGCTGGCCGGGCTGGACGTGCTGTCCGGCGGTCGGGCCGGCTGGAACGTCGTCACCACGGACAACGCATGGACCGGGGAGAACTTCCGCCGCGGCGGCTACCTCGACCACGCCGACCGCTACGTGCGGGCCGGGCAGTTCCTCGACGTCGCCCGGGCCGTGTGGGACGGCTGGGCCGACGACTGGCAGGCTGCCGACGGCTCGTCCTGGGCGCGGCCGGACGCCGTCACGCGGGTACGGGCGCAGACGTCCCAGTTCGACGTCGACATCGTGCCGACGCTGCCCCGGTCGGCGCAGGGCCACCCGGTGATCTTCCAGGCCGGCGACTCCGCGTCCGGTCGGGACTTCGCCGCCGCGCACGCCGAGGTGATCTTCTCCGCGCACGGCGCCGACTTCGACGACGCCCTCGCGTTCGCCGACGACCTGCGCGAGCGGCTGATCGTCGCCGGCCGCCCGTCCGACGACCTGCGGGTGCTGCCCGGCACGGAGATCGTCATCGCCGACACCGAGGAGGAGGCGAAGGAGAAGCAGCGCTGGGTCCGGTTGCAGCAGGTCACCCCGGCCACCGCGCTCGCGATCGCCGGCCAGGTGTGGGGCTTCGACCTGTCCGGCCGCGACGCCGACGGGCCGCTCCCGTCGGAGGAGCCGGTCTTCGCGGAGCCGACCGGCGAGATGGGCAGCAGGCGCTGGACCGATCCGCGCTCCATCGTCGCGCAGTGGCGGGAGGTGGCGGAGGCGGAGAAGCTCTCGTTGCGCGAGACCGTGATCCGGCTCGGGCCCCAGCGCGGGCACGCCGGCACACCGGGCGGCCTGGCGGAGAAGTTCGCGTACTGGGTGCGCTCGGGCGCGGTCGACGGGTTCAACGTCTCGCCGTACCTCACGCCGGACGGGCTCGACGACATCGTCGACAAGCTGGTGCCGGAGCTGCAGGAACGCGGGGTCTATCGCACCGCGTACACCGGCACGACGCTGCGCGAGCACCTGGACCTGCGGCCCCCGCTGACGCGACGCTGATCCGCATGTACTCCGCGCTGTCCCACCTCGAGTGCTCCCGCGACGGCTCGCCGTACGACGCCGACACCGTGCAGGGGGTCTCGAAGCTCGGTGCCCCGTTGTTGGCCAGGTACGACCTGGAACGGGTCACCGTGACGCGGGAGGAGATCGCGGCCCGGCCGCCGGACCTGTGGCGCTACCACGAGCTGCTGCCCGTCCGCGATCCCGCGCACGTCGTCACGCTCGGGGAGGGCATGACGCCGCTGCTGCCGCTCCCGCGGCACGGGACGCGGATCGGGCTCCCGCGGCTGCTCATGAAGGACGAGGGCCTCGTCCCGACGGGCGCGTTCAAGGCCCGCGGGGCGGCGGTGGGTGTGTCGCGGGCTGCGGAGCTGGGCGTGGCCGGGATCGCGATGCCCACCAACGGCAACGCCGGCGCGGCCTGGGCGGCGTACGCGGCACGGGCCGGCATCGGCGCGCTCATCGTGATGCCCGTCGACGCGCCGGAGATCACGCGCCGCGAGTGCGTGGTGACGGGTGCGGAGCTGTACCTGGTCGACGGGCTGATCGGCGACGCCGGCGCGCTCGTGCGGGAGGCCGTCGGGCGGCGGCCGGGGTGGCAGGACACCGCCACCCTGCGCGAGCCGTACCGCATCGAGGGCAAGAAGACGATGGGCTACGAGCTCGCCGAGCAGCTGGGCTGGCGGCTGCCGGACGTCATCGCGTACCCGACCGGCGGCGGCGTCGGGATCATCGGGATCCACAAGGCGCTGCAGGAGCTGCGGGAGCTGGGTTGGGTCTCCGGGGAGCTGCCGCGCCTGGTGGCGGTGCAGGCGGAGGGCTGCCGCCCGATCGTCGACGCCTACCTCGCCGGGGCGGCGGAGAGCGTGGCGCCGGATTCCCCACGGACGGTGGCGTTCGGCATCACGGTGCCCAAGGCGCTCGGCGACTTCCTCGTGCTCGACGCGGTGCGCGAGACGGGCGGCACCGCCGTCGCCGTCACGGACGAGGAGCTGCTGGCCGCGCAGGCGACGCTGGCCCGCGACGAGGGCACCTGGATCTGCCCCGAGGGCGCGGCCTGCGTCGCCGCGGTGGCGCGGCTGCGGGAGGCCGGCGAGGTGGCGGAGTCCGACGAGGTGGTGGTGCTGAACACCGGCTCCGGCCTGATCTACCCGGATACGGTCGGTGTCACGGAGGTCCCCGTGGTGGCGAAGGACGGCCGCCTCCCATGACGTCACACATCGAGCATGGACGTCACACATGCTGCAACGTGTGTGACGACCGCACCTGGTGTGTGACGTCGTGAGGACGGCTGTGCTGTGGCGGCGTGATCTCCATGCCCACCCCGAGGTGGGGTTCACCGAATTCCGCACCGCCTCCCGGGTGGCGGGGCACCTCGCCGATCTCGGGTGGGACGTCGTGGCCGGACCGGACGCGATCGCGTCGGATCAGCGGCTCGGCGTGCCCCCGGCCGCCGAGCTGGACGCCGCGTACGCGCGTGCCGAGGCCGAGGGCGGCGACCCGCGGTTCCTCCCGGCGCTGCGCGGCGGGCACACCGCGGTGGTGGCGACGCTGCACGGATCCGGCCCGGTGGTGGGGCTGCGCGCCGACCTCGATGCGCTGCCGATCGTCGAGACCTCCGCTGCCGAGCACCATCCGGTCAGCGAGGGTTTCGCTTCCCGGTGGTCTGGGGAGATGCACGCCTGCGGGCACGACGGGCACGTGGGCATCGCCGTCGAGCTCGCGGAGCGGTTGACCGCTTCACCGCCCGCCGCGACCGTCCGGCTGGTCTTCCAGCCGGCAGAAGAGGGAGGCCGCGGCGGGCGGGCCGTGGCGGCCAGCGGGGTGCTGGACGACGTCGACCTGTTCGTCGCGGTGCACCTGGGCCTCGGGCTGCCCACCGGCACCGTCCTGCCGTCGGTGGACGGGCTGCTGGCGAACTCGAAGCTGCGCGCGCTCTTCCACGGCCGGGCCGCGCACGCCGCGCTCGCCCCGCAGGACGGGCGCAACGCGCTGCTCGGGGCTGCGTCGGCGGCGCTGGCGCTGGCCGGGCTGACCCGCGTGGCCGGGCACGACACGCGGGTCTCGGTGGGCCGGATCAGCGGCGGCACCGTCCCGAACGTGGTGCCCGACCTGGCCGAGCTGCTCCTGGAGACCCGCGCCGACGACGGCGCCGTCAACGCCGATCTGGAGGCGCGCGCTCGGGCGATGCTGGAGGGTGCGGCCGCGATGCACGGGCTCACCGTCGACGTCGAGTTGATCGGGTCGGTCACCACCGCAGTCGCGGACGCCGCCGCTCGCGCGCAAGTCGCCGCGGCGGCGGAGGACGCCGGGCTGCGGCGCACCGGGCCAGTCGACGGCGGTATCGCCAGCGACGACGCCACCGCGCTCATGCGGCGGGTGCAGGCGCACGGCGGGATCGCCACCTATGCGGGGGTGGGCGCCGATCTCGCGGGCCCGCACCACACGCCGCGGTTCGACTTCGACGAGGCCGCCCTGCCGGGTGCGGTCGATCTGCTGGAGCACGTCGTGCGGCGGGCCGGGACATGACCCGCCGCCGGCACGTCGACTTCTGCCGCACCGCGGCTGCTCTCTGTCGGTGACGAGCCCTTCGCCCGTCCCCCTCATCGACAGGAGCCCACCATGTCCGAGTACCCGACCCGAGCGCGCCGCCGGGCGCAGATCACCACGTCGTTCCTCGACGGCCTGGAGGCGCTGATCCAGCGCCACCGCGGCCTGCATTCCGAGGACGGCGACGCGTTGCACGCCGAGCTGATCGCGGCGGAGGTCGCGCACCATCTGGCGATCACCCGGTCCGCGCTGCAACGCACCCCCGCGGTGTAGCTCAGCTCGGTTGGAGGATGGCGGCGAAGCGCCGTTCGGCTCGGTCGAACTGCCCCGCGATGTGCGCCTTCACCTCGTCGTGCAGCGGGGTGTCGGGGCGGGCGACGAGCTCGCGGAGCAGCGGCACCACCGCGCGGTACTTCGTCGCCGCCCGCCGCACCTTCGGCCCGATGGTGTAGAGCACGCCCGCCCCGTTGTCGGTGAAGTCGGAGACCTTGATCAGCCGCGCCCACGGCTCACCGCCCAGGCTGGCGACGAGGTGTTCGCGGTACTGCTCGTCCTTGTCCCGCGCCGGGTCGTACTGCGGGTTGGTGACTGCCCCGACGAGCCAGGCGACCCGCGCCCCGAAGTCACGGGCGAGCACACCGAGCGCCGCCGAGGTGGAGTCCTCCGGCTCGCCGCCCGCGAGGTCACGCGGATGGTCCTCGACGGAGTCGTGCAGCAACGCGGCAGCGAGCACCTCCACGTCCCGCACCCGGTAGTGGCACATGATGCGGAGCGTGACCCGCAGCAGGTGGTTGATGACGGGCTCACGGGTTCGCCGATCCTCCCGGTGCAACCGCGAGGCGAGCCGCAGCGCCCGCTGCAACACCACCTGCTCCGCCTCGGCGAACGACGAGAGTTCCAGGCTGAACCGGCGCCGCAACCCCGCTTCCCCGTAGACCTCGGTGACTGCATGGAGTGGAAGGGAGAGCAGGTACGGGGCCGGGAGGTCATCCATACGTGAGGATATCGTGACGGACCGTCGCCAGAACATCGTGTGACGGATTCGTGCGACGCCCCGTCCAGCCGACGGGTGTGCCGGGGCTCCGCCCCGAACCCCGGCCCTCCTCTGGTGGAGCGGGAACTGCGGGTCGGCTCCACCGTCGATCGGTCGCCCTGACGGGATGCCACAGCCCCGGCCCGACCGCAAACGGTGGGGCGTGTTTGCGGCCGGACCGGTGCTGCGGCGTTGCTGCGCACGCCCGATCGACGGTGGAGCCTCACACCTGCCTGCTGGGCACAGAGTGGTGCCCTGGTCATGGCGCGGCCCAGAGGTCGGTCATCCACGGTGGCGGGATGAACCTCGGTTTGCCCGAGCTCATGTCTATTCGCCACTCGGTCGAATGGACTTGATCATGATGTTGGCAACACAGCATGACCAGGTTGTCCAAGGCCGTTGCGCCGCCGTGCTGCCACTCGATCACATGGTGGACTTCGCACCACGACGGTGGTCGATCACAGCCGGGGTGCGCGCAGCCGTGGTCGCGCAGGGCAACCGCCCGCCGCAACCACGTGGGGACCAGGCGGTGGGTGCGGCCGACATCGAGGGGTTGGCTGTCCCCGTCGAGCACGACCGGGACCAGGTGGGCGTCGCAGAGCAGCCGCCGCAACTGGCCGGGGGTCAGTTGTCCTCCGGTGTCCAGCATCGCGGTGCGGGCGCGGTCTTCCAGGTCCTGCAGGCGGAGGGTGACGGTGACCCGGGGGCGTTCCCCACCCACCTCACCGGAGGCGCCGTGGTCGAGGGCGAACCCGCAGATCTCCGCCAACGCCGCCGCGTTCCGCTCGGCCGCAGTGGTGCCCCGGTTCTCCGCCGAAGGGCGGGTGCGGGCCTCAATCGCGGTACGGATCGCCGCGAACGCCAACGGGTCCTCGAACTGGCCGCGCAGCCACCCGCTGCCATCAGCGTTGGCGCCCATCTGGAGTTGGTTGCGGCCGGGCCGCTCATCCGGCTCGGGCCCGTCCAGGTCAGCGGCGGCGAGCAGCTCCAGCCCCATGACACGGACGTCGCGCGGGGTGAAGGTGCGCGCGGCCTCGCCCAGGCTGGCCTCGATCGTGACCCGATCCGCCAGGCTGATCCGCGCGGCCGGGCGGGAGTTCATCAGCGCGGCGATGGTGTCCACATGCCGCATGGTGGCCGCGCCGTCGGTGAACGCCGCCGCCGTGGCCGGGAGCACCGGCTCCAATGGCTCGCCGTCCAGGGCGACCCGAGGCCCGACGTGTTCGGTGACGGTGACGTGCCGGCGGGCGGTGTCGTGATCCCAGCCCAGCAGATCCTTCAACCCGGCGAGAGTGGTGCGATACCCCTTCTCGGAAAGGGTGCCGTCGCGTTCAACAGCAGCGATCGCAGAGACCTTCGCCCGATCGACTTGCCGCGACATCCCCTCCAGAACGAGGAGCGCGGCGAGGGGGTCGGGGCTGTCGGAGATGGCCGTGAACGCCTGCTCGATCAGGCTCGCGGCCTGTGCGAGCGGGTTCTCGGTCATACCCTGATTCTACCCGAACGCAGGTTCGAACGAGTGCTGATTATCGCAGGTCAAGTGCCGTTTGGCGCGTGCAATGAAGGTGCCTGAAAGGCTCCACCGTCGGTCGGGCGTGCACAGCAAAGCCGCAGCGCCGGCCGAGCCGCAAACACGTTCTATCGTTTGCGGCTCGGCCGGCGGTGTGGCATCCCGAAGGGCGACCGACCGACGGTGGAGCCGGCGCGAAACAGCTCCACCGGAGGGAGGCGCCGGGGCCCGGGGCAGCGCCCCGGAAAGACCCCAACCCCGGAAAACCGCGACCCCAGCTATGTACTCCGAGCCGAGACCCGCTCCACCACGATCGAGGCGAGGATCCGCAGCTTGTCCTCGGAGACGGAGCCTGGATCGGCATGGAGCACGACCAGCCGCAGGCTCGGGTCTTCGGGAAGGTGGAGGTTCTCGAACCGCAGGTCCAGCTCCCCCACCTCGTCCACCCACAGGCGTTTGCGCCCGTAGGAGCGTTCGTCGACGTCGCCGGCCGCCCACATCCGGGTGAAGTGGTGGCCGTCGGCGGTCAGGTCGGCGAAGAGCGAGCGCAGTTCCGCATCGCGCGGTTGGCGGACGGAGGCGACCCGCAGCTGGCCGACCGTGGCCTGCGCGACGGCGGCCCAGTCCAGGTAGCGGCGCATCGCGAGGGGATCGGTGAAGAGGAACCGGGCCAGGTTGCCGCCGTGCAGGGTTGTGAAGTCGAAGAAGACCGACCGGGCGAGCGGGTTCGCGGCGAGCACGTCGAACCGGTGGTTCGTGACGAGCGCGGGGCCCGGCAGCGCGTCCACGAGTGCGGCCAGCTCGGGCCGGATCACCGGCGCCGGAGCCGGGGCGGGCGGCCGGGACACGGCGGCGCTCAGGTCAGCGAGGTGGTCGCGCTCGACGCGGCTCAGCCGGAGCACCCGGGCCAGCGAGTCGACGACCGCAGGCGACGGGGACCGGGCCACGCCCCGCTCCAACCGGGCGTAGTACTCGTTGCTGATGCCGGTGAGCTGGGCGACCTCCTCACGACGCAGCCCTGGCACCCGACGACGCCCGGCGCCGGGGATGCCGTGGTCTGCCGGGTCCTGACGGCTTCGCATCAGCCTCAGGAACTGTCCGAGCTCGTTGCGTCGTGACACGCGAACGATTCTGGCAGCTCCGGCAGGGTCTTCCAGGACCTGTCAGTACGCGTATCGACCGGGCGTTCCGGTGCCGCGGGGCCGCGGGTGAGCGTGGGCGGCATTCCCGACGGCCACTCCCCCGGAGATCATCGTGTGCCACTCCACGGCGTCCCGCCCGCCGGCGCCCCCGCTCGTGCTGCCCACGGACCGGCATGCCGCACTCGTCCTCGAGACTGCTGCCGGCGTGCGCTCGGTCGCCTACGAGGCCCATCCCGCGACGCCCTCGACCCGCGGCGTCGTCATCCTCCCGGACGTGCGCGGCGCCCATCGGTACTACCGGGATCTCGCCGTCCGGTTCGCGGAAGCCGGCATGCACGCCGTCGTGATCGACTACTACGGCCACCTCACCGAGGACGTGCGCCGCGACGACGACTTCGACTGGCAGTCCCGCCTCCCGCAGGTCACCGCGGACACGGTGGAACCGGTCGTCTCGGCGGCCATCGAGCACCTGGCACGGGACGGAGTCGTCGACACCTTCACGGTCGGGTTCTGCTTCGGCGGCAGCCAGTCCTGGCTGCTGGCCGCATCGACGCTGCCCGTCGCCGGCGTCATCGGGTTCTACGGCAACCCCGACCTCGTGCAGCCCCGCCTCACCGAGCTGCACCGGCCGATGCTGCTCCTGGTCGCCGGCGACGACGTCGCGACACCACGCGAGCGCTCGGAGCGGTTCGCGGCCGACCTCGCGACCGTCGGGGTGCCGTACGAGCACCACATCTACGACGGCGCCCCGCACTCGTTCTTCGACCGCAGTGCCGTCGAGTGGCAGGACGCCTGCCGCGACGCGTGGGAGCGGATCCTGGCCTTCGTCGCCCGCCGATCGACCGATGCGCCAGGCACCCGCGACGCGGCGTACGCGAGGCTCGGCGAGACGCTGCCCGACCTCGTCCGGTTCGCGGAGGAGTTCGCGCACGGGACGATCGGTGCCCGGCCCGGGCTGACCCGCGCAGAGCGGGAACTGGTCACGCTCGGCGCGCTCGTCGCGCTCGGCGACACCGGTCTGCAGCTCCGCGCGCACGCCGAGTCCGGGCTCGACGCCGGGCTGAGCCGTGACCAGCTCGGCGAGGCACTCCTCCAGGTCCTGCCCTACGCGGGCTTCCCCCGCGTCATCAACGCCACGATCTCACTCACCGACCACCTGGCGGGCGAGTGAGCTCAGTCCCCGCTGCTGAACGCCGCGTCGAACGCTGCCGACGGCTTGTCGAAGGCCGTACGGCGGACGAACGCCAGTGCATCGGGCGCCCCGACGAGCCGGTCCATCCCCGCGTCCTCCCACTCCACGGAGATGGGCCCGGAGTAGCCGATGGTGTTGAGCATGCGGAAGCACGCCTCCCACGGCACGTCCCCGTGCCCGGTGGAGACGAAGTCCCACCCGCGCCGCGGGTCGGCCCAGGCGAGGTGCGAGCCCATCCGACCGTTGCGCCCGTTGCCGACCTGACGCTTCGCGTCCTTGCAGTCGACGTGGTAGATGCGGTCCTTGAAGTCCCACAGGAACCCGACGGGGTCGAGGTCCTGCCACACGAAGTGGGACGGGTCCCAGTTCAGCCCGAAGGCCGGCCGGTGCCCGATCGCCTCCAGCGCCGCGACCGTGGTCCAGTAGTCGTACGCGATCTCCGACGGGTGCACCTCGTGCGCGAACCGCACGCCGACCTCGTCGAACACGTCGAGGATGGGGTTCCAGCGGTCGGCGAAGTCCTGGTAGCCGGCGTCCACCATCGACTGCGGGACGGGCGGGAACATCGCCACGGTCTTCCAGATCGACGAGCCGGTGAACCCGACGACGGTGTCGACGCCGAGCGCGGCCGCGGCCCGCGCGGTGGTCTTCATGGCCTCGGCCGCGCGCTGCCGCACGCCCTCGGGTTCCCCGTCGCCCCACACCCGCGAGGGCAGGATGCCCTGGTGGCGGGCGTCGATGGGGTCGTCGCAGACCGCCTGCCCGGTGAGGTGGTTGGAGATCGCGTAGACGGAGAGGCCGTGCTTCTCCAGGATGTCCTTCCGGCCCTGCACGTAGGACGGGTCTTCGGCGGCGGCCCACACGTCGAGGTGGTCGCCCCAGCAGGCGATCTCCAGCCCGTCGTAGCCCCACTCCCCCGCAAGCCGGCAGACCTCCTCGAACGGGAGGTCGGCCCACTGGCCGGTGAACAGCGTGACTGGTCTCATTCCCCGATCTCCTCCCAGCGGCTGCCCTCGGCCGCCGACCGCTCCACCGCTTCCAGCACGAGTTGGACCTGCAGCCCGTCCGCGAACGACGGGGTCGGCGCGGTGCCTGCGCCGAGGTCGCGCACGAGGTCGGCGATCTCGTGCGTGAACGTGTGCTCGTAGCCGAGCCCGTGGCCGGGCGGCCACCACGCCCCGGTGTACGGGTGGGTGGGCTCGGTGACGAGGACCCGGCGGAACCCGGCGGTGTCGTCGCCGGCCTCGTAGACGGACAGCTCGTTCATGTACTCGAAGTCGAACGCGAGCGAGCCGAGGCTGCCGTTGACCTCCAGCCGCAGCGCGTTCTTGCGGCCGGTGGCGAACCGGGTGGCCTCGAACGACGCGACGGCGCCGCCCGCGAACCGCCCGAAGAAGATGGCGGCGTCGTCGACGGTGACGGTGCCGCGCTGGCTCGTCGCCGTGGCGGCCAGGCCGCTCGACTCCCCGACCAGCGGCCGTTCCTTGATGAACGTCTCGGTCAGCGCGGAGACGCCGGTGAGCCGGTCGCCGGTGACGAACTGGGCGGCGTCGACGATGTGCGCGCCGATGTCGCCGAGCGCACCCGAGCCGGCCTTGTCCTTCTGCAGCCGCCAGACCAGCGGGAACTCGGGGTCGACGATCCAGTCCTGCAGGTAGACCGCGCGGACGTGGCGGATCTCGCCGATCCGCCCCTCCTCGACGAGCCGTCGCGCCAGCGCGAGCGCCGGCACCCGCCGGTAGTTGAACGCGACCATCGAGTGGACGCCGCGCTCGGCGGCCCGCGCCGCGGCGGCGACCATCGCGCGCGCCTCGTCCACGGTGTTGGCGAGCGGCTTCTCGCAGAGCACGTGCTTGCCGGCCTCCAGGGCGGCGATGGCGATCTCGGCGTGCGTGTCACCGGGGGTGCACACGTCGACGAGGTCGACGTCGTCGCGGCGGACGAGCGCCTTCCAGTCGGTCTCGACGGCCGCCCAGCCCATCCGCTGGGCCGCGGCCTGCGTGTTCGCCGCGTCCCGACCGCACAGGACGGCCAGTTCGGGGGTCAGCGGGAGGTCGAAGAACCGGCCGGCGGTGCGCCAGGCCTGCGAGTGGACCGCGCCCATGAAGGCGTAGCCCACCATCCCGATGTTGAGGGTTCCCGTCATGATTCGAAGCCCAGGGGCAGGTAGTCGGCCACGTTGTCCTTCGTGATGGTTGCTGACTTCAGGGTGATCGAGCTGGGCACCTCGTGCTCGACGAGGTCGCCCATGCCCTTGTTCTGCGCCACGAGCCGGGCCAGTGCGATCGCCGACGACGCCATGGTCGGACTGTAGGTCACGGTCGCCTTCAGGACGCTCGTGTCCTTCTGGATCTCGCGCATGGCGTTGGCCGAGCCGGCCCCGCCGACCATGAAGAACTCGCTGCGGTTGGCCTGCGTGATCGCGGCGAGCACGCCGATGCCCTGGTCGTCGTCGTGGTTCCAGACGGCGTCCAGCTTCGGTGCGGCCTGCAGGAGGTTCGCGGTGACCCGCTGCCCGCCCTGCGCGGTGAAGTCGGCGGCCTGGCGCGGGCCGACGCTGAACCCGAACTTCGAGAGCGCGTCCTTGAAGCCCTGGCTGCGCTGCTGGGTCAGCGGCAGGTTGTCGATGCCGGCGATCTCGCCGATCACCGGGTTCGACACTCCCTTGGCCTTGAGCTTCTCGCCGATGTACGTGCCGGCGGAGACGCCCATGCCGTAGTTGTCGCCCCCGATCCACGTGCGGTACGCGAGCGGGGAGTCGAAGATGCGGTCCAGGTTGATGACGGGGATGCCGGCGTCCATCGCCTGGCGGCCCAGCGAGGTGAGCTGCGAGCCGTCGTTGGGCAGGATCACCAGCGCGCTGACCTTCTTGGTGATCAGGGTCTGCACGGCGGCGATCTGCTGGGCGATGTCGTTGGTCGGGTTGACCGGCTCGAACGTCACGTCCGAGAACTGCTTGGCCTGGGCCGCGGCGTTGTTGGCGATGGCCGCGATCCAGCCGTGGTCGGCGGCCGGGGCGGAGAACCCGATGGTGACGGGCTTGCCGGGCGCGGCGTTGTTGCCGCCCGCGGCACCGACGTTCGACCCGGAGGAGGCCGGGCCGGCCGGGGCGTTGCTGGTGCAGGCGGTCAACGCGGCGCCGGCTCCGACGCCGAGCGCGCCGTAGAGGAAGCCGCGCCGACCCAGTTGCTCGGACATGGGGGAACCACACTCCTTCGTGGGGTTGTACTAGGCGGACGAGCGGCGCGCGCGGGCCTGGATCAGCACCGCGACGACGATGATCACGCCCTTGGCGATGTTCTGGACCTCGGTGGCGAGGTTGTTGAGCACGAACAGGTTCGTGATCACCGTGAAGACGAGCACGCCGAGGATCGACCCGATCAGCGTGCCGCGCCCGCCGGAGAGCAGGGTGCCGCCGATGATCACCGCGGCGATCGCGTCCAGCTCGTAGAGGGTGCCGTGGGTGCTGGACCCGGTGGTCGTCAGCGAGGCGATCATGATGGCGGCGATGCCGCAGCACAGGCCCGACAGCGCGTAGAGGGCGACGGTGTGCCGCTTCACGTCCAGACCGGCGAGCCGGGCGGCCTCCGGGTTGCCGCCGATGGCGAACGTGCGACGACCGAACGTGGTGCGGTTGAGCACCACCCAGCCGACCGCCACGACCGCGGCGAAGATGAACACCAGCAGCGGGATGCCCAGCAGCCGCGTCGTCGCGATGGACGCGATCGTCTGGTCGGTGACGATCTGGCTGCGCCGCCCCGAGATCTGCTCGGCCAACCCCTGCGCGGAGATCAGCGCGGCCAGCGTGACGATGAACGGGACGATCCGCCCGTACGCGATGAGCAGGCCGTTGACCAGGCCCGCGCCCGTTCCGACGGCCAGCGCGCAGAGGATCATCACGAACGGCCCGTACGACTGGGTGGCGACGGTGGTCGCCCACACCGAGGCCAGCGCCATCACCTTGCCCACCGACAGGTCGATGCCGCCGCCGATGATCACGAACGTGACCCCGACGGTGATCACACCGATGATCGACGCCGACGTCAGGATCGTCAGCAGGTTCGACGTCGTCAGGAACGTGTCCGCCGTGGCGACGCCGACGATGCCGAGGATGAGCAGCACCGCGACGAGCCCGAGGTTGCGGCCGGCGCCGCTGTCGAGGAGATCGCCGATGCCGGCCCGCCGACGGTGCGCGGCACCGTTCTTCAAGGTCGCCGGCTCAGCCATGGCGTCGTTCCATGTCGCTGCCCTCCATCACGAGGTCCAAGACCCGTTCCTCGTCCAGCTCGTCCGCGGGGGCGGAGTGGATGATCCGGCCCTCGCGCACCACGTGCACGGTGTCGGCCAGCCCGAGCACCTCCGGCACCTCGCTGGACACGAGCACCACCGCCACGCCGTCGGCGGCGAGGCGGCGGATCAGCTGGTAGATCTCCGAGCGGGCTCCCACGTCGACGCCGCGGGTCGGCTCGTCGAGCAGCAGCACGGTGCAGCCGCGCATCAGCCAGCGGGCCAGCACCACCTTCTGCTGGTTGCCGCCCGACAGCGTGCGCACGGGCCGGCCCGGGTCGGACGGCCGCACGTCCAGCTGCGCGGTGACGGTGCCGGCCTCGGCGAGCTCGGCGTCCCGGCCGATGAACCCGCCGCCGAGCAGACCGCCGCGCGCGAACCGGCCGAGCACGGGCAGCGACACGTTGCGCGCCACCGGTTCCAGCATCAGCAGTGCCTGGCTCTTGCGCTCCTCCGGGCACAGCCCGACGCCCGCGCGCACGGCGGCGGGCACCGAGCCGGTGCGCAGCGCCCTCCCGGCCACCCGCACCGTGCCCGTCGACGGGCGACGGGCACCGGCGATCGTCTCCAGGATCTCCGAGCGGCCCGAGCCCACCAGCCCGGCCAGCCCGACGATCTCCCCCGGCCGCGCGGTGAGCGAGACGCCGCTGAACTCGCCGGTCCGGCCCAGGTCCTCGACCTGCAGCACCGGTTCGCCGGCCGGCTCCGCGCCGCGCGGCGGGAACACGTACTCGATGGAGCGGCCCGTCATGAGCCGGATGACCTCGGCGGTCGGGGTCTCGCGGGCGGACAGGTTGCGCGCGACCGTGCGCCCGTCCTTGAGCACGGTGACGCGGTCGCCGATGGCGCGGATCTCCTCGAGGCGGTGCGAGATGTAGACGACCGCGACGCCGTCGGCGGTCAGCTCGCGGATGACGCGGAAGAGGTTCTGCACCTCCTCCGGGTCCAGCACGGCGGACGGCTCGTCCATGACGATGAGGCGGGCGTCTCGGGCCAGCGCCCGCGCCATGCTCACCACCTGCTGGCCGGCGGCGGAGAGGCGACCCAGCTCGCGGCCCGGCGGGATCTCGGGGTGGCCGAGGCGCTTCAGGAGGCCGCGGGTCACCTCCTGCGCGTCACGGGGGCGGGTGAAGCCGAGGTGGGCGGGCTCGTGGCCGAGCACCACGTTCTCGGCGACCGAGAGCCCGGGCACCAGGTCCAGCTCCTGGTGGATCGTGGCGATGCCAGCCGCGTCGGCGGCGTGCGGCGACGCGAACACGACGGGCTCGCCGGCCCACGTGATCTCCCCGGCGTCCGGGCGGTGCGCCCCGGCCAGCACCTTGATCAGCGTGGACTTGCCGGCCCCGTTCTGGCCGAGCAGGCAGTGCACCTCGCCGGCCGCGACCTCGAGATCGACGCCGTCGAGGGCCCGCACCCCGGGGAACGTCTTGACGATCCCCCGCATGGTGAGCAGGACCGGACTCGGTACCGGGGTCTGCTCTGACACGCACGCACCGTAGGAGCGTTGACCAGCGCCGTACAACGACCGAATAATGCCGTTTAACGTCAAATTTCCGGCCGAATTCGGGATGATATGTCGCCCCTGCCCCCGCTGCGTCTGAGCACGCCCGACCGGCCCGGACGGTCCGACTCGGCCACCGTGCTGAGCACGATCGCCCGGCTCGTCGCGTCGGGGACGGCGGTGAGCCGTGCCGATCTCGTGCCGGCCGCCGGCCTCGCCCGCACCACCGTCAGCGCGGCCGTCGACGACCTGCTCGCCCGCGGGCTCCTGCGCCCCGACGGCATGCGCCCCACGCTCGGCCGCGGACGGCCCGCCGACCGCCTCGCCATCTCCGCGCAGGGCGGCACGATCCTGGTCGCCGACCTCGGCGCGCGCATCTGCCAGCTCGCCGTCGGCGACCTCAACCAGCACATCCTCGCCCGCACCGAGATCGCCGCCGACGTTCGCGACGGCCCCGGCGCCGTGCTCGACGCCGTGGAGGACGGGTTGCGGGCGCTGCTGCGCCGCAGCGGCACGTCCACCCCGCCGGGCGCCATCGTCATCGGCGTGCCCGGCCCCGTCGACGGGCGGTTGGGCATCCCGGTGCGGCCGCCGATCATGCCCGGCTGGCACGCCTACCCGGTGACGGCGCGGCTGCGCGAGACGTTCGGCTGCCCCGCCGTCCTGGAGAACGACGTCAACCTGCGCGCGCTCGGCGAGGCGCGGGCGCTGCCGGCCGACCAGGCGCCGCTGCTGTTCGTCAAGGTGGGCACCGGCATCGGCGGCGGCCTGGTCACGCGGGACGGCGGGCTGCACCACGGCGCCGACGGCGCGGCGGGCGACATCGGGCACGTCCGCGTGCGCGGTGCCCCCGACCAGCTGTGCGTGTGCGGCAACGTCGGCTGCATCGAGGCCGTCGCGTCCGCGTCGGCGATCGTGCGGAGCCTTCCCGACGTCGAGGGGATCAGCGCACTGCGCGCCCTGCTCGGGCGCGGCGATCCCGCCGCCATCGCCGCCGTCCGCGACGCCGCCGGGCTGATCGGCGAGCTCGTCGCCACGCTGGTGCACTTCTACAACCCGGCTCGCGTGGCGCTGGGCGGATCGCTCACCGCCGCGAGCGACGAGCTGCTCGCCGGCGTGCGCAGCGTCGTCTACCAGCGGGCGCTGCCGCTCGCGACGCGCAACCTGGTGCTCACCAACAGCGTGCTCGGCGAGCGGGCCGGCCTCGCCGGGGCGATGGTCCTCGGGATCGAGCAGGTGCTCTCCGCCGACACGATCGGCGCCTTCGCCGCGCGCTGAACGCGGCCATCCGTCTCACCCGCCCGACCGGCGGCGAGATCGTCTGAGACCGATCGTCCATCGGAACCGATGCACCCGGCCGATCCTCTCCGATTCTCCGGCACCCATAGCCGAATGATCGTTCGGTGGCTGACCATGGCGCCAGGCGTCTCACGAGGAGGTCCCCATGCGCGTGCTGATCGACGAGCACGGTCGGGCGGTCGGCGATCCCGTGCCGGCCGGCCTGCTCGACGGCTATCGCGAGCTGGTGCTCGCGCGGCGGCTGAACGACGTCGCGAGCGCGCTGGTGCGCCAGGGTCGGCTGGCGGTCTACCCGTCCTCGCACGGGCAGGAGGCCTGCCAGGTCGCCGCGGCGCGGGTGCTCGGCGACGGCGACTGGCTCTTCCCGACCTACCGCGACGGCGCCGCGATCGTCGCGCGCGCGGTGGACCCGGTCGAGGTGCTGGCGATGCTGAGCGGTGACTGGCACTGCGGCTACGACCCGACCGTCTCGCACGTCGCGCCGCAGGCCACCCCGCTGGCGACGCAGCTGCTGCACGCCGTCGGTGTCGGGCACGCGGCCCGGCTGAAGGGCGAGCCGACGGTGGTCATGGCGCTGTGCGGCGACGGCGCCACCAGCGAGGGCGACTTCCACGAGGCCCTCAACTTCGCCGCGGTGTTCCGCGCGCCGGTGGTGTTCCTCGTGCAGAACAACAAGTACGCGATCTCGGTGCCGCTGGCCCGCCAGACCGCCGCGGAGTCACTTGCCGCCAAGGCCGTCGGCTACGGCATGCCCGGTGAGCAGGTCGACGGCAACGACCTCGCCGCTCTGCTGGTCGTGCTGGGTGCCGCCGTCGAGCGGGCGCGGTCCGGCGGCGGCCCGACGCTGGTCGAGGCCGACACCTACCGCGTCCAGGCCCACACCAACGCCGACGACCCGACCCGCTACCGCACCGACGACGAGGTGCAGCCGTGGCGCGCGCGGGACCCGCTGCTGCGCCTGCGCACCCACCTCGTCGCCACCGGCGAGCTGGACGACGAGCGCGAGGCCGCCTTCGCCGCCGAGGCGGAGCGGCTCGCCGAGCACGTCCGGGCAGGGATGAACGCCGAGCCGGCCACCGACCCGACCGAGCTGTTCGCGCACGTCTACGCCGCGCCGACCCCGCAGCTGGCCGAGCAGCGCGCGGTGCTGGCCGCCGAGCTGGAGCTGGAGGGCACCCGATGACGATCATGGCCGAGCGCCCGGTGGCCGCCGCGCCCGCCACGACGACCATGGGCCAGGCCCTCAACACCGCTCTGCGCGACGCGATGGCCGCCGATCCGCGGGTGGTCGTCTTCGGTGAAGACGTCGGCCCGCTGGGCGGGGTGTTCCGGGTGACCGACGGGCTCACCGCGCAGTTCGGGCCCGACCGCTGCTTCGACACCCCGCTCGCCGAGAGCGGCATCGTCGGCATGGCCGTCGGGATGGCGATGAACGGGTTCCGGCCTGTCGTCGAGATGCAGTTCGACGCGTTCGCCTACCCGGCGTTCGAGCAGATCGCGAGCCACGTCGCGAAGTACGGCAACCGCACGCGCGGGCGGGTGCGGTTGCCGCTGGTGATCCGCATCCCGTACGCGGGCGGCATCGGCGGGGTGGAGCACCACTGCGACAGCTCCGAGGCCTACTACGCCCACACGCCGGGTCTCACCGTTGTCGCTCCCGCGACAGTCACCGACGCATACGCGTTGATGCGACACGCGATCGACTCCCCCGACCCGGTCGTCTTCATGGAGCCGAAGAAGCTCTACTTCGCCAAGGACACCCTCGACAGCGCGATCGCGCAGCCGCCCATCGGGCAGGCCGTGATCCGCCGGGACGGGCAGGACGCCACCCTGATCGCGTACGGGCCGTCGGTGCCGGTCGCGCTCGCCGCGGCCGAGCAGGCCGCCACCGAGGGCCGTGACCTGGCCGTGGTCGACCTGCGCAGCATCGTCCCGTTCGACGACGAGACGGTCATGGCCGCGGTTCGGCGCACCGGCCGCGCCGTCGTTGTGGCGGAGGCGCCCGGGTTCGCGTCGGTCGCCTCCGAGATCGCGGCGCGGGTGTCCGAGCGCTGCTTCCACCACCTCGCCGCCCCGGTCCGCCGCGTCACCGGGTTCGACGTGCCCTACCCGCCGCCAGCACTGGAACGCCACCACCTCCCCGGCGTGGACCGCGTCCTCGACGCCGTCGACGACCTGCAGTGGGACCTGTCATGACCGCCACCGCGACCGAGCATGTCTTCACCCTGCCCGACCTCGGCGAAGGACTCGTCGAGGCCGAGCTGGTCAGCTGGTTGGTGCAGCCCGGCGACCGGATCGCCGTCGACGCCCCGATCGCGGAGGTCGAGACGGCCAAGGCCACCGTCGAGGTGCCGTCGCCGTTCGCCGGCGTGGTCATCACGCTGCACACCGAGGCCGGAACGACGGTCGCCGTGGGCGCGCCCCTGATCACCGTGGGCGAGCCGGCGGCTGCCACCTACGTCGAGGAGGAACGGGCGGGCTCGGGCAACGTGCTCGTCGGATACGGCACCTCTGCCGAGCGCCCCGGCCGCCGTCGGCGCCCCGGCACGCGACCGGCGCCTGCTGCTCCGAGCGGGGAACGGCCGCGCATCGCCTCACCCATCGTGCGCCGGCTGGTCCGCGACGCCGGGCTCGACCCGGCGCAGCTCAGCGGCACCGGCCCGGGCGGGCTGATCGTGCGCGCCGACGTCGAGCGGGCGATCGCGTCGCGGGTCGCACCCACTTCGTCAGGCGTGGAGCGCCGCACGGGCCTCCCGGAGGCCCGCCGGGTGCCGCTGACCGGGGTGCGCGGCGCGATCGCGGCCACGCTGTCCCGCAGCCGCAGCGAGATCCCCGAGGCCACCACCTGGGTCGACGTCGACGCGACCGGCCTGCTCGCCGTGCGCGAGCAGATGGGCCGCGACGGCTGGCGCCCCGGCGTGCTCGCCCTGCTCGCGCGGTTCGTCGTCGCCGGGTTGCAGCGCTACCCCGAGCTCAACGCCCGCGTCGACACCGACGCAGGAGAGGTCGTCCACCTCGACGGCGTCAACCTCGGCATCGCCGCGCAGACCCCGCAGGGCCTGCTCGTCCCCGCCATCCGCGACGCGCACCGGCGCAGCATCCGCGACCTCGACACCGAGATCCGGCGGCTGACCGCCGCCGCGAACGCCGGCACGGCCACCGCCGCCGAACTGTCCTGCGGCTCGTTCACCCTCAACAACTACGGCCGCTTCGGCGTCGACGGCAGCGCCGCGATCATCAACCACCCCGAGGTCGCCATCCTCGGCATCGGCCGCCTCATCCCCCGCCCCTGGGTGGTGGACGGCGAGATCGTCGCCCGCACCGTGGGCCAGCTGTCGCTGGTCTTCGACCACCGGGTGTGCGACGGCGGCACGGCCGGCGGCTTCCTCCGCTACGTGGCGGACGCGGTGGAGAACCCCCTCGCCGCCCTGGCGGACACGTAGCACGACGTCACACACGGCTGGGCCCGTTCACACATGTCCGGACGTGTGTGAAGGGGCCCGGCGGTGTGTGAGGTGGGCGGTGCGCCAGCCGCGCAGGGAGTTGACCAGGGCGATCCGCTCCGCGCGCGCCAGATCCGCCGGCACCAGCACCCGCTCGGCCAGCACCCCGGCCCGCACGAGCACGCCGCGGGCGATGCCGGGGAGGCAGCCGCTGCCCAGCGGCGGGGTCCACCAGCGCCCGTCCAGCAGCACGGCGAGGTTGGCGACGCACGACTCGGTGAGCTCGCCGCGCTCGTTCACGAGCAGGACGTCGTCGGCGTCGGGGTGACGGGCCAGCCGCGTGTCGTAGGGCTCCCGGCGGCTGGTCTTGTGGTGCGGCCACGGCTCGCGGGAGTCCACCGGTTCGAGGTCGAGCGCGACCCGCGCCGGCGCGGGGACCGGTGCCGGTCCGAGCGTCACGTGGGCCGCGCCGTCGCGGTGCGCGGTGAGCCGCACCCGCGCGTCCTCCGCACGGCCGCGCACCGCGTCGACGACGGCCGCGCGGGCCTCCTCGACGTCGAACGGGAAGCCGAACCAGGCCGCGGAGTCGGCCATGCGCTGCAGGTGCAGGTCCAGGCGCAGCGGCCCGCGGCCGGCCTCGAACCGCAGCGTCTCGATCAGGTGCACGTCGACGGGCCGCGCCGTCAGGACCGCCGTCTTCGCGATGACCTCAGCGTGCTCGGCTGCCGGCTCCGAGCTCCACGTGATCCCGCCGCCGCTGCCGTACGTGGCGACACCGCGCTCCCGGTCGACGACGACCGTGCGGATCGCGACGCCGAACCGAGCACGCACCGGCGCGTCCGGCGGCCCGACGATCCCGACCGCGCCGCAGTACACGCCCCGCGGCGCGTCCTCCAGCTCGGCGATGATCCGCATGGTCGACGCCTTGGGTGCGCCGGTCACCGAGCCGCACGGGAACAGCGCCGCGAACACGTCCGCCAGCCCGATGCCGGGTCGCAGCCGCGCCTCGACGTCGGACGTCAGCTGGTGCACGGTCTCGTACTGCTCGGCCCGGAACAGCGCCGTCGCCCGCACGCTGCCGGTCCGCGCGATGCGCGCCAGGTCGTTGCGCACCAGGTCGACGATCATGACGTTCTCGGCGCGCTCCTTGCTGCTGGCCCGCAGTGCCGCGACGACGTCGGCGTCCTCGGCGCGGGTGCGGCCGCGCCGCGCGGTGCCCTTCATCGGACGCATCAGGACGTGGTCGCCGCGCAGCTCGAAGAAGAGCTCAGGGCTCGCCCCGGCGATCGTGAACCGGCCGGTGTCGAGGTAGGCGTGGTACGCCCCGCGCTGGGCGTGCGCGAGCCGCGCGTAGAGCGCCCGCAGGTCCTCGACGACGGGCGCGTCGAGCCGGGTGGTGAGGTTGACCTGGTAGGTGTCGCCGGCCGCGATGCGCTCCCGGACAGCGCGAACAGCCGCCGCGTGCTGCGCGGCGTCCCACTGCGGGGCCCACCGCCACGGCGGCCCGTCGGGCGGCAGGGCCACCGGTTCGGTCTCCACCGGTGCCGCGCCGACACCGAACCACGCGAGCGGCAGCCCGTCGACCGGCGGATGCGTGACCAGCGCCGGATCCAGCCCACCGGCCGCCTCGTACGCCACGAACCCGACGGCCCACTCCCCTGCCGCCGTCCGCCGCTCGACCTCGTCGAGCACCTCGCGCACCTCGTCCGGGCGCCACGCGACCAGCTCGTCGCGCGGCCCGGAGAACGCCAGCGCCCGGCCCGACCGCATGTCGTCGAGCCGCGCCCAGCCCGGGGTCACCGGGCCGCGCTGCGCGGCTTCTTCTCCCGGACCCGCACCGACACCCGGACCGGGCTCCCCGGGAATCCGAAGTCCTCGCGCAGCCGCCGCTCGATGAACCGCCGGTAGCCCGCCTCCAGGAAACCGGTGGTGAACAGCACGAACGTCGGCGGACGGGTGCGCACCTGCGTCGCGAAGAGGATCTTCGGCTGCTTCCCCCCGCGCACGGGCGGCGGGTTCGCCGCCACCACGTCACCGATCCACGAGTTGAGCACGCCGGTGGAGATGCGCCGGTCCCACGACTCCAGCGCCCGCCGCATGTACGGCGCGATCTTCTGCACGGACCGGCCGGTGAGAGCCGAGATGTTGACGTGCTCGGCCCACCGCACGCGGACGAAGTCGCGTTCCAGCTCCCGCTTCATCGCGAGGCGCCGGTCCTCGTCGACGAGGTCCCACTTGTTGAACACGATGACGAGTGCCCGCCCGGCCTCCTCGACCATCGTGATCACCCGCTGGTCCTGCTCGGAGACGGGCTCGCTGGCGTCGAGCAGCACCAGCGCCACCTCGGCCGCCTCGATCGCGGCCTGGGTGCGCAGGCTGGCGTAGTACTCCATGCCGGCCGCGTTCTTCACGCGCTTGCGCAGGCCCGCCGTGTCGACGAAGCGCCAGATCTCGCCGTCCAGGTCGACCAGCGAGTCGACGGGGTCGACGGTGGTGCCGGCGACGTCGTGCACCACCGAGCGCACCTCGCCGGCGACCCGGTTGAGCAGGCTCGACTTGCCGACGTTCGGCCGCCCGATCAGCGCCACCCGGCGCGGACCGCCGCCACCTGCACCGATGTCGTCGCGCGGCGACTCGGGGAGGATGTCCAGGATCGCGTCGAGCAGGTCGCCGGAGCCGCGGCCGTGCAGGCCGCTCACCGGGTGCGGCTCGCCCAGCCCGAGCCGCCACAGGTCCGCGACGTCGGACGTGAGCCGGTCGTCGTCGACCTTGGTGGCCACCAGCAGCACCGGCCGGTCCGAGCGCAGCAGCACCCGCGCCGCAGCCTCCTCGGTCGCGGTGGCGCCCACCGACGCGTCGACGACGAGCATGACGGCGTCGGCCGTGCGCATCGCGTACTCGGCCTGTGTCGCGACGGCCGCCTGCAGGCCGGTGGCGTCGGGCTCCCAGCCGCCGGTGTCGACGAGCACGAACCGGCGCCCGTTCCACAGCGCGTCGTACGAGACGCGGTCACGGGTGACGCCCGGGATGTCCTGCACCACCGCCTCACGCCGCCCGATCAGGCGGTTGACCAGCGTGGACTTGCCGACGTTCGGCCGGCCCACCACCGCCAGCACCGGTGCGGGAGGCAGCGCGTCGGCGCCCTCGCCCTCGATGTCGGCGCCGAACTCGTCGGGGTCGAGACCCAGCGCCGCCATCGCGGCCAGGTCGTCCTGCGGGGTGTCAGTCATGCCGTGCTCCGTCGTGTATCGAGTTCGCGGACCGTCGCAGCCAGCTCGGCGCGCACGGTCTCGGTGGCGGCGGCGAGCCCGGCCCGGCCGCCACCTGCAGGAATGCTGACCGGCTCGCCGACCAGCACGTCCACCCGGGGGCGGAAGCGCCGGCGCGACCCGTCCGGGCGGCGGGTGCCGCGGCACACCACCGGCACGACGGCCGCCCCGCTGGTGCGGGCCAACCAGGCCGCCCCCTGCTGGACGGCCGCCACGTCGCCGCTGCCGCGGGTGCCCTCCGGGAAGATCGCCACCAGGCCACCGCCCCGCAGCACGGCCACGGCCGTGGTGAGCGGGGTGCGGTCGGCCGTCCCGCGGCGGACCGGGAGCTGCCCGATCCGGGGCAGCACCCACCCCAGCGGACCGGTGAACATCTCCTGCTTCACCCAGAACACCGCGCGGCGCCGGAAAAGTCCGAACAGCAGCGGCCCGTCGATGAACGCGCTGTGGTTGGCGACGACCACCACCGGCCCGGCGGCGGGGATGCGCTCGCGGCCGTGCACGTGCAGCCGGTACACGACGAACCACATCCAGGTGCCGATCCAGCGGGCGAGGTCGTGCAGCCACGGCCACGCGCCGGGCGGCAGGTCGCGCGCGGGCTCACTCACAGAGCCCACGCTCCTTCACCAGCCGCACCAGCAGGTCCAGCACGGCGTCCGCCGACAGCTCGTCGGTGTCGACGACCAGCGCGTCCGGGGCGGCGTGCAGGGGCGAGGTCTTGCGGGTGGAGTCGAGGCGGTCGCGGCGCCGCACGTCGGCCAGCACGGCCGCCACGTCGACGTCCCGGCCGGCCTTGCGGTCCTGCGCACTGCGCCGCGCGGCTCGCACCTCCGCCGAGGCCGTCAGGTACACCTTCAGCGGGGCGTCCGGGACGACGACGCTGCCGATGTCGCGGCCCTCCACCACGATCCCGCCGGTCTCGCGGACGGCGGCCGCGATCAGCTCCCGCTGCCGGTCCACCAGCACCGCGCGCACGGCCGGCATCGCCGACACCGCGCTCACCGCCGCGGTGACCTCGGGCCCGCGGATCTCGGCGTTGACGTCCTCCCCGGCCAGCCGGATGCCGGGCGAGTCGGGGTCGGTGACGAGCTCCAGCTCACACGTCGTCGCGATCTCGACGACGGGTTCGACGGGCCCCTCCGGGTCGAGCCCGGCCCGCAGCACCGCCAAGGTCGCCGCCCGGTACATCGAGCCCGAGTCGAGGTAGCCGGCACCGCACTGCTTCGCCAGCCGCCGCGACACCGTCGACTTGCCGGTGCCCGCGGGTCCGTCCATCGCCACGACCCCGCGCAGCTCTCCGGTCACGCTGACGAACCCCTTCCACTGCCGCTTCCCGTCTCCCGTGAGCGACGAGAAACCAACACCACGCTACTGGGGCAGATCCGTGCGCAGCGCAGCGGCTCCGCGCAGGTAGACGTGCCGGACCTCGGCCCGCGACCGCGGCGTGTCGACATGCGCCAGCAGCCGCAGCACCCGCGGCATCGCCCCCGGCACCGCGATCTCGGCGGCGCACATCAGCGGCACGTCGGTGAGCCCGAGCAGCCGCGCGGCGTAGGCGGGGAACTCGGCCGTCAGGTCCGGGGTGGCGGTGAACAGGATCGAGACGATGTCGTCGGCCGCCAGCCCGTTGCGCTCCAGCACCGTCGTGACCAGCTCCGCGGCCCCGGAGAGGATCTCGTCGCGGGTGTCGCAGTCGATCTGGATGGCGCCCCGGACAGCGCGGATGGTCATAGCCCGACCGAGGTGTACAGCGAGCCGATCTCCACCTGGTCCAGCGGGCGGAACTTCCCCGGCCGCTGGTTGCCCAGCTTCACCTCGCCGATCGCGGTGCGCACGAGCCGCTGCACGGGATGGCCGACCTCGTCGAGCAGGCGGCGCACGATGTGCTTGCGGCCCTCGTGCAGCACCAGCTCCACCAGCGACTTGCCGCCCATCACGTCGACGACGCGGAACCCGTCCACCGACGCAGAGCCGTCCTCCAGCTCGATGCCCTCGCGCAGCCGCCGCCCCAGGTCCCGGGCCGGGGTGCCGATGACCTCCGCCAGGTAGGTCTTCTCCACCTCGTACGACGGGTGCATGAGCCGGTGCCCGAGGTCGCCGTCGTTCGTGAGCAGCAGCAGGCCCTCGGTGTCGGCGTCGAGCCGGCCGACGTGGAAGAGCCGGTTGCGGGCCCGCCCCTCGAACTCCGCCTCGACCAGCCCGCGCTCGACGACGAGGTCGCCGACGCACGGCCGGCCCTGGTCGTCCGACATCGCCGAGAGGATCCCGCGCGGCTTGTTCAACGCCAGGTAGACCAGGTCCTCGCGCAGCTGGATGCGGGCGCCGTCGACGTGCACGACGGCCGTCTCGGGGTTCACCCGCCGGCCCATCTCGCGGACGACCTTCCCGTTCACGGAGACCCGGCCGGCCGCGATCATCTCTTCGGCCGCTCTCCGGGACGCCACACCCGCCTGGGCCAGCACCTTCTGCAGCCGCACGCCGTCGGGATGAGCCGCGGTGTTCATCTCACTCATGTCCTTCTTCGATCTCACAACTCGTCGATCGCGTCGACGTCGGGGAGGAGCGGGGCGATCGGTGGCAGCTCGTCCAGACCGGACAGCCCCAGCCGCTCCAGGAACAGCTCGGTGGTGCGGAACAGCGTGCCCTGCGTGCTCGGGTCGGTCCCGGCCTCCTCGATCAGGCCACGCGTCAGCAGGGTGCGCAGCACCCCGTCGCAGTTCACGCCGCGCACGGCCGACACCCGCGCCCGGGTGACCGGCTGGCGGTACGCGACCACGGCGAGGGTCTCCAGCGCGGCGCGGGTCAGCTTGGCGCGCTGCCCGTCGAGCAGCAGCTTCTCCACGTACGGGGCGTGCACGTCCCGGGTGTAGAAGCGCCAGCCGCCGCCGACGTGGCGCAGGTCGAACCCCCGGCCCGCCTCGGTGTAGGCGCCCGCCATCCGTCGCAGCGCCGACCGGACCCGCGCGACCGGTTCGCCGAGCGCGGAGGCGAGGGTCTCGTCGTCGGTCGGGGCGTCGACGACGAGCAGCAGCGCCTCGAGGGCGGCCTCCAGGGCGGAGTCGTCGGCGAGGTCGCCGGCCAGTTCGCCGTCGAGCTCGCCGTCGAGCTCGGTCTCGAGCTCGGTCTCGAGTTCGTCGAGCTCGATCGAGGCTTCTGCGGGCGGAATCACGGGTGGAACTTCCAGATCGTCAGGCACGGCCGTCGGGGTAGCCCGTCCAGCGTACGGTCAGCTCGCCGAACGGTTCAGGCTGCTCCAGGTCGAGGCACTGCTCGCGGAACATCACCAGCACCGCGAGGAAGCGGGCGACCACCTCGATCGGGGCCACGCAGTCGGCCGTCAGCTCGGCGAAGCTCGCCTCCCCCAGCTCCTTCAGCCGCGCCTCGATGATCGCCGCGTGCTCGGGCACCGACACGTCGTGGGCGTGCAGGTGGTCGACGCGCACCTCGGGCGGCGGCTTCGGCCGGAACACCGACGCCGCCAGCTCCGCGAACGTCGCCGGATCGACGCCGAGCAGCACCTCCGGCAGCAGGGCGGAGAACCGCTCCTCCAGCGCGACCGACCGCGGGAAGCGCCGCGCCGCGGTGGCCTCCAGCTCGACGAACACCTCCGCCACCTGTTTGTACGCGCGGTACTGCAGCAGCCGCGCGAACAGGAGGTCGCGCGCCTCCAGCAGCGCGAGGTCCTCCTCGTCCTCCACCTCGGCCTGGGGCAGCAGCCGGGCCGCCTTCAGGTCCAGCAGGGTCGCCGCGACGACCAGGAACTGCGTGGTCTCCTCGAGCTCCGCGTCGTCGCCGAGGGCAGCGAGATGGGCGATGAAGTCGTCGGTGACCGTGTGCAGCGCCATCTCGGTGATGTCGAGCTCGTGCTTGCCGATCAGCTGCAGCAGCAGGTCGAACGGGCCGGTGAAGTTGTGCAGGCGGACGGTGAACCGCGGGCGGCCGTCCTCCACCTGACCGGGGAACTCCTCGGGGGCGATCGTCACCGCGCGAGGACCTCGCGGGCCAGCAGCCGGTACGACTCCGCTCCGTTGGACTGGGGCGCCCAGGTGGTGATCGGCTCGCCGGCCACGGTGGTCTCCGGGAACCGGACGGTCCGGTTGATCACGGCGTCGAACACGAGGTCGCCGAACGCCTCCTCGACGCGCTGGCGCACCTCGCGGGTGTGCAGCGTGCGCGGGTCGAACATCGTGGCGAGGATGCCGAGGATCGTCAGCTCGGGGTTGAGCCGGTCCTGCACCTTCTCGATGGTGTCCATCAGCAGCGCCACGCCGCGCAGTGAGAAGAACTCGCAGGCCAGCGGCACGAGCACGTGGTCGGCGCAGGCGAGCGCGTTGATGGTGAGCAGGCCGAGCGAGGGCTGGCAGTCGACGAGGACGATGTCGTAGTCGCCGAGGATCGGCTTGATCGCCCGGCCCAGCGCCTGCTCGCGGCCCACCTCGGTGACCAGCTGCACCTCGGCGGCGGACAGGTCGATGTTGCTGGGCAGCAGGTCCATGCCCTCGACGTTGGTCTGCCGGATGATCTCGCGGATGTCGGCGCCGCGCTCCATGAGGACGTTGTAGATCGTGGTCTCGAGCTCGTGCGCGGCCACGCCGAGGCCCACCGACAGCGCGCCCTGCGGGTCGAAGTCCACCAGCAGCACCTTGCGCCCGTACTCGGCCAGCGCGGCGCCCAGGTTGATGGTGGACGTGGTCTTGCCGACGCCACCCTTCTGGTTCGCCACGGCGATGACACGCGCGGGACCGTGCGAGGTGAGCGGCTCCGGTTCGGGAACCTTCAAGCGATGTCTCCCCATCGGCTCGGGTGCGCTGATGTCGTCGGCGACGTTCTCGACATCGGGATCGACATCGGGCTCGGCACCGTCCTCGGCGAAGCGCTCCGGGCGAGGGGCGAAGGGCCGCGGTGTGTCCATGCGGGCTCCCGGTCTGTCGCTGCCGACCCCACGGAGGGGCCGGTCACCGCAGGGTAGGAGGCGCTGCTCACGTGCAGCAACGCGCCCCGCCGTGTCGTGGCCGTTCTCTTCGACCGGAAGCGGCCGATTTTCCCGACGACGCTACCTCAGGGTAGCCGGGCCGTTGACAGCGGGTCACCTGCGTGCCGTCGCCCGCGGGTGGCTCGTGGCGTAGACCTCCCGCAGCGTGTCCACCGTCACGTGCGTGTAGATCTGCGTGGTGCTGACCGACGCGTGGCCGAGCAGCTCCTGCACGACGCGCACGTCGGCGCCGCCGGCGAGCAGGTGGGTGGCGAAGCAGTGCCGAAGGGTGTGCGGCGACACGGCCGCCGCGAGCCCCGCGTTGTCCGCCGCGGCCTGCAGGGCGTGCCACGCGCTCTGCCGGGTCAGGCGGCCGCCGCGGGCGTTGAGCAGCAGGGCGGACGACCCGGTGCCGCGGGCGGCCAGTTGGGGCCGGGCCCGCACCAGGTAGGCGTCGACCGCGGCCAGGGCCGGCCGCCCCACCGGCACGATGCGCTGCTTGCCGCCCTTGCCGCGCAGCAGCACCGTGCGTCCGTCGACGTCGAGGTCGTCGCGGTCGATGCCGACGGCCTCGGAGATCCGCGCCCCCGTCGAGTACAGCAGCTCCAGCAGCGCCCGGTCGCGCAACGGCACCGGGCCGGTGCCGATGCAGCCGGCGAGCAGCTGGTCGACGTCGTCGACGGTCAGGGCGCGCGGCAGCTTCGCCGGCAGGGCCGGCGGCGTGACCGCGCGGGCCACGTCGTCGGCCACCAGCCCGTCGCGTGCGGCGAAGCGGTGCAGACCGCGAACCGCGGCCAGTGCCCGCGCAGCCGACGACGCCGCGAGCGGCACCGCGCCCCCCGTTCCCGGGTTGCGCAGCGCCGTCACGAACCCCGACACGTCCGCCTCCCGGACCGCCCCGAGGTCGTCGATGCCGCACGCGTTGAGGTGCTCGACGTACCGGCGCAGGTCGCCGGTGTAGGAGCGCAGCGTGTTGGCCGCGCTCCCCTTCTCGACGGCGAGGTGGTGGAGGAACGCGTCGACAGCGGCGGCGGGCGTGGTCATGGCTCGGCTCGGTTCAGCTCAGCGCTGGGATGACCTCGCGCTCGAACAGCTCGATGCCGGACCGGTCGTACGCGGCCTCCGGGAAGTTGAGGATCGCGTAGGTCATGCCGGCGTCGCGCAGCTTCGTGAGGTTCTCGACGATCTGCTCCGGTGTGCCGTGGCAGGGCATGTTGCGGATCATCGAGCCCGTCCACTGGTCGGCGCTCTCCTGGCCGATGTACGGCACGAGCCGGGCGACGGTCTGCTGCAGCCGCTCCTCGACCTCGGCCTCCGTCGCGCCGATGGCGACGTTGTAGTTGGCCGAGCGGACGATCGCGTCGAAGTCGGTGCCGACGGTCTTGCAGTGCCCGGCCAGCACCTCCGACTTGTGCGTGAAGCCTTCGAGGGTGCCGTCGAAGTTGGTGTACTGCGCGTACTTCGCGGCGATCTTGAGGGTGACCTTCTCCCCGCCACCGGCGATCCAGAGCGGGATGCCGCCCTCCTGCAGCGGCTGCGGCTGCACGATCGCGCCGTCGACCTGGTAGTGCTTGCCGTCGAGCGACGCGACGCCGTCCGCCCACGCCTGGCGCATGATCTGCACGCCCTCGTCGAGCTGCTTGAGCCGCTCGGGGCCGGTCGGGAAGCCGTAGCCGTACGCGCGCCACTCGTGCTCGTACCAGCCCGCGCCGATGCCCATCTCGACGCGACCGCCGGAGACGATGTCGCAGGTGGCGGCCACCTTCGCGAGGTAGACCGGGTTGCGGTAGCCCATGCAGGTACACATCTGCCCGAGCCGCACCCGCTCGGTGACGGCGCCGAACGCGGCCATCAGCGACCACGCCTCGTGGGTGGCCTGGTCCGACGGCTTCGGCACGGTGTGGAAGTGGTCGTAGACCCAGATCGACTCCCACGGGCCGGCGTCGGCGGCCTGCGCGAGCCCCTTCATCGTCGCCCACTGCTCGGCGGGCTCGATGCCCACCAGGTCGTGCCGCCATCCCTGAGGTACGAAGATCCCGAAACGCATCGCGGTCATGGTGTTCGATGCTAACGGTGCCGGCCGGTCCCGCCCGTCCGACGCTCGCGATCGACACGCATCAGCAGCGCGATCCAGCTCCGGTACGGGCGCCACTCCTCAGCGACGGCCGCGAGCTCGGCCGACGTGGGATCGGACAAGCCGTACGCATGGCACATCTCGGCGTGCAGCCGCCGCTCGGCCGACGGGAAGACGTCGGGGTGCCCGGCGCCGCGCACCAGGATCAGCTCCGCGGAGAACGGCCCGACACCGGGCACCGTGCGCAGCCGGGCCAACGCCTCCTCGACGGGCAGCGCTCGCAGCTCGGCGGCGTCCAGCACGCCGTCGAGGGCTGCGTCGGCCACCTCCCGCAGCCGCTCCACCTTGACGTCCTGGACGCCCTCGGCGACCGCGGCGGCGACCAGTTCCTGCGGCGGCGGGAAGGCACGCACCTCCTGCCCGTCGACCTGCACGACGGCGCCGTGGCGCGCCACGATCCGCGCCTTGACGGCGGCCGCCTGGGTCATGCGGACCCGCTGCGACAGGATCGCCCACACCGCCGCCTCGTACGGCGAGGCGAAGCAGACCGGCCGCAGCCCCGGCCATCGACGCAACAGCCCCGCCACGACCGGATCCCGCTCACCGACAGCGGCCAACCCGCTCCCGTCGACGTCGAGGAAGAGCGACCGCGCGGCCTGTGCGACTGCGGCATCGCCTGCCCCCGGCCCGTACGTCTCGATCCGCACCCCGCCCGGGTGCTCGGTGACCGCCACCCCCGCCGGACGCCAGTCGTCCTCGACGGGGAAGGCGAGCCGCAGCGGCCCGTCGGCCGCAGCGTCCGGCAGCGCGGCCGGGGTGAACCCGACCCAGAACTCCTTCGCCGCGGCCAGGGAGAACGGGCCGTGAACAGCGATGTCGGGCATGGCGCGACGGTACGTCGGCACACCGACAGTTCCGCCTCACACGGCCGCGGTTCGGTCCACCAAGTGCGGTCGGGTCCCACTGATGCCGAGCAGCAACGCTCTGACGTCGACGTTCCGCGGGTCGGCCATGCGGGCGATGCAGGGCTACCCTCGTGGAGCAAGCCCCGCCACTCCGCAGCAGCTGAAGGGGCATCGTCTGATGAATCCCACGTCCCAGGTCCGAGACGACGAAGCGTTCGCTCGCGACGACGCGGGCGATCTGCGCGACACCGCCGCTGCGGAACGCGACTGTGACGCGGATCGGCGCGATGCGCGGGCCACGTCGCGCGACGAGGACGCTGGCTCGTCCATCCACGACCTGGAACGTGACCTCGAGGCGCTCCACTCCCGGCTGCGTGAGCGGCTCGATCACGGCCAGGACGAGCTCGACGACGCTCTCGTCCTGGCCGGCCTCTCCCCGGCGGGTCGGCAGCGGTTGCGCGCGCACGCCACGCAGCAGCGGCGCCTCGCCGACGACGACCTCGCCGTTGCAGGTCGACTTCTCGAGCAGGCCCACGAGGTAGCCGGCCGCGCGATGCCCGACCGCTACGCGGCCGACCGGGATCGGCGCGATGCCCGTCGCGACCGTGTGCAGGCCGCGCAGGACGGGCACGCCGCCGCGTCCGATCGCCGCGCGTCCGCAGGCGATCGTGAGCAGTCCGACGTCGAGCGGCAACTGGTCAATGTCGCCGAGCCGGACGAGAGCGCCGTGCCGGCCGGCGCAGGCCACTCGAGCGGGTCACTGCCCGAGCGGGTGCGTCAGGCGCTCGCGAAGTCCCGTCGTCGCATCGACGACAGCCGCGCCCTGCTGATGCGCGAGATCACGACGGCACCCCGCGCCCCCAGACCGAGGTAGGCGTACACCGCTCGGTGACGGAGGACGGCCGTGCCACGCCGATGGTTCCTCGTGGATGTCGTGATGACCGTTCGTCAGCCCCGGCGCGCGTCGAACGCCGTGGGCCGGTCCGTCCACGGCGCGTCGACAGGGCGGCCGCCTGCCGGGGACCCGGCGACCGCGTGCGCGGCGAGCAGCCCGGCGACGGCGGCGGCGTTGACGATCGTGCCGGCGAGCACCATGCGCACCGCCACCGACAGCGACACCCAGCGGGTGGTGAGGTCGGCCTCTTCGTCGTCGGCGCCGGTGTCGACGCGGTCCGACTCGGTGAGGTCGCGGGCGAGGAACACGCGCACGGACTCGTCGGAGAAGCCGCCCGACGGCACGATGTCGACCAGCACCGACCACTCCTGCGCGGTCAGCCCGGCCTCCTCCGCCAGCTCGCGCCGCGCCGCCTCGACGGGTTCCTCCGTCGCGTGGTCGAGCAGCCCGGCCGGCAGTTCCCACAGCCGCCGGCGGACGGCGTGCCGGTACTGGTGGATGAGCATGACGCGGTCGTCGGCGTCGAGCGCGAGGATCGCGACGGCCCCCGGGTGCTCGATGATCTCCCGCACGGCCGTGCCCCCGCCGGGCATGACGACCTCGTCGGCGCGCAGCGCCATCACGCGGCCCGTGTAGATCTCCTTCGAGGACGCGACCTCGAACTCGTGCCTGGCCATCAGCTGCCGGCTCCGTTCACGGTGACGCGCTCCCGGGCGGGCAGCTCGACGGGCAGCCGGCCGGCCGCCTGGTAGTCCAGCGCCGCCTTGACGAACGCCGCGAACAGCGGGTGCGGCCGGGTGGGACGGCTCTTCAGCTCGGGGTGGGCCTGGGTGCCGACGAAGAACGGGTGCACCTCGGTGGGCAGCTCGACGAACTCGACGAGCTTCCCGTCGGGCGAGGTGCCGCCGAAGACGAGCCCCGCCTCCTCCAGCCGCCCGCGGTAGGCGTTGTTGACCTCGTAGCGGTGCCGGTGGCGCTCGGAGACCTCACGGCTGCCGTACGCGGCGGCCACGACCGACCCGGCCGCGAGCGAGGCGGGGTACGCGCCGAGGCGCATCGTGCCGCCCATGTCGCGTTCGCCGGCGACGACGTCGCGCTGGTCGGCCATCGTGGAGATCACCGGGTGCGGGGTGCGCTCGTCGAACTCGGCGGAGTTGGCGCCCTCCAGCCCGGCGAGCGAGCGCGCGACCTCGATGACCATGCACTGCAGGCCGAGGCAGAGCCCGAGCGCCGGGATGCCGCGGGTGCGGGCGTGCCGCACCGCGCCGAGCTTGCCCTCGATCCCGCGCACGCCGAAGCCGCCGGGGATCAGCACGCCGTCGACGTCCGCGAGTGCGGCCGCGGCACCGGCCGGGGTGCGGCACTCGTCCGACGGCACCCACACGATCTCGACGCGCGCCCGGTGCGCGAACCCGCCGGCCCGCAGCGCCTCGGTGACCGAGAGGTACGCGTCGGGCAGGTCGACGTACTTGCCGACGAGCGCGATCCGGGTCGTCTCCTCGGGCTGGTGGACCCGGTCGAGGAGGGTGCCCCAGACCGACCAGTCGACGTCGCGGAAGGGCAGGCCGAGCCGGCGCACCACGTACGCGTCGAGCCCCTCGCTGTGCAGCACGCGCGGGATGTCGTAGATGGACGGCGCGTCCGGCGCGGCGACGACGCCGTCGGTGTCGACGTCGCACATGAGGCTGATCTTGCGCTTCATCGGCTCCGGGATGTCCCGGTCGGCGCGCAGGACGAGGCCGTCGGGCTGGATGCCGATGTTGCGCAGCGCCGCGACGGAGTGCTGCGTCGGCTTCGTCTTCAGCTCCCCCGACGGCGCCAGGTACGGCACCAGCGAGACGTGCAGGAAGAAGCAGTTGTCGCGGCCCACGTCGTGGCGGACCTGCCGCACGGCCTCCAGGAACGGCAGCGACTCGATGTCGCCGACCGTGCCGCCCACCTCGGTGATGACGACGTCGGGCACGACACCGTCCGGACCGGGCTCGGCCATCGCGAGGATGCGGTCCTTGATCTCGTTGGTGATGTGCGGGATGACCTGGACGGTGTCGCCGAGGTACTCGCCGCGGCGCTCCTTGGCGATCACCTGCGAGTACACCTGGCCGGTGGTGACGTTGGCCCGCCCGGTGAGGTCGCGGTCGAGGAACCGCTCGTAGTGACCGATGTCGAGATCGGTCTCGGCACCGTCCTCGGTGACGAACACCTCGCCGTGCTGGAAGGGGTTCATCGTGCCCGGATCCACGTTCAGGTAGGGATCCAGCTTCTGCATGATGACCCGCAGTCCGCGGGAGGTGAGCAGGCGACCGAGGCTCGAAGCCGTCAGGCCCTTACCCAGCGAGGACGCAACCCCGCCGGTGACGAAAAGATGACGCGTCGCGCGAGGCTGCACGGAGTTTCAGGGTACAGCGCCGCCCTGACCACCGGTCGGGCGACCCACACTGTGCACATCGCACTGTCACTCCGGGCACGCATGGCACTCCGCCTCGTGACGGCGAGTGGCCCAGGCCATAGCGTCTGCGGTACTGGGGGACTTGGGGGAGTGCGCATGGACGAGCTCGCGGACGGATCGTCGGCTCAGCACCTGAGCCTCGGCGTGGACGACCACGCCCTGGCCAGGGTGCCCACGGCCGAGCGGTACTCCTGGTGGTCGGTGGCGGTGCAGCGGTTCGGCCAGCTGTCCGCGCTGTCCCAGTTCGTGCTGGGCGCCACGATCGGCTTCGGGATGGACTTCTGGTCGGCGGTGCTGGCCTTCACCCTCGGCGCGATCGTCCTGGAGCTGGTCTCGATCGGCGTCGGCATCATGGGGCGCCGCGAGGGGTTGCAGACCTCGGTGCTGGCCCGCTGGACCGGCTTCGGCCAGGGCGGCAGCGCGCTGGTCGGGCTCGCCATCGGCATCAGCCTGATCGGCTGGTTCGGCATCCAGTCCGCGGTGTCCGCCCAGGGTCTCGTGAGCCTGTTCGGCGGCCCGGTCTGGCTGTGGTCGCTGCTGTTCGGCCTGGCCGTCACGGCGATCGTGCTGTGGGGCTTCCTGTCGATGAAGTGGGTCGCCTACATCACGGTGCCGGCGTTCCTGATCCTCGTCGGCTGGTCGATCGGCAGCGAGCTGGCCGCGCACGACCTCGGCGCGCTGCTGGCCTCTCCCCCGCCCGGCCCGCGACTGTCGCTGCTGGAGGCGACGACGCTGGTGGCCGGCGGGTTCATGGTCGGCGCGGTGATCACCCCGGACATGACGCGGTTCAACCGCTCCGACGCCGACGTCGTCAAGCAGACCATCGTGGGCATCACCGTCGGCGAGTACCTGATCGGCCTGTCCGGGGTGCTGCTGGCGCACGCCGTCGGCTCGAGCGACGTCACGGCGATCGTGATGTCCTCGGTCGGTTGGGTCGGCATCCTGGTGATCGTCCTGGGCACGCTCAAGATCAACGACTGGAACCTCTACAGCTCCGGCCTCGGCCTGGTCAACTTCATGGGCACCGTGCTCGGCCGGCACACCCACCGCGCGCTCGCGACGCTCGCGCTCGGCGTCGTCGGCAGCGTGCTGGCCGCCGCCGGCATCCTCGAGAGCTTCACGTCGTTCCTCATCATCCTGGGTGTGGCGTTCCCACCCATCGCCGCGATCATGATCGCCGAGTACTTCGTGGTGAAGCGGTGGCGCGGCGAGCTGGAGGCGAGCCGGGCCGGCGGCACGCTGCCCGACGCGGCACCGACTTGGGTGCCCGCCACGCTCGTCATCTGGCTGGGCTCCGCCCTGATCGGCTACTTCATCGACTGGGGCCTGCCCAGCATCAACTCCCTGGTCGCCGCGTTCGTGCTGTACGTCGTGGCCGGCCGGCTCGGGCTCGTCCAGGGCATCGGCTCGAGCGCCACCTCCGACCTCGGGGAGCCCACCCCGGCGAAGGGCTGACCCGCATGCGCATCGGGATCGACGTCGGGGGCACCAACACCGACGCCGTCCTCATGGACGGCGACCGGCTGCTCGGCGCGGTGAAGGCGGCCACGACGGCCGACGTCACGTCCGGCATCGTCACGGCACTGGACGCGCTGCAGGCCCAGCACCCGTTCGAGCCGGGCGACGTCGCCGCGGTGATGATCGGCACGACGCACTTCATCAACGCGCTGGTCGAGGCCCGGCGGCTCGCGCCGACGGCCGCGCTGCGGCTCGGCCTGCCGGCGACGGCGTCCCTGCCGCCGATGGTCGACTGGCCGGAGCGGCTCGTGTCCGCGATCTCCGGGCGGGCCTACCTGGCGCACGGCGGTCACGAGTTCGACGGGCGCCCCATCTCCGCGCTCGACCCGGACGAGCTGCGCCGCCACGCCGCCGACATGGCGGCCCACGGCGTCCGCTCGGTGGCGATCAGCTCGGTGTTCTCCCCCGTCAACACCGAGTTCGAGCTGCGGGCGGCCGAGATCGTCGCGGCGGAGCTCGGCGCAGACGTGCCGATCTCGCTCTCGCACGAGATCGGCCGGGTCGGCCTGCTGGAGCGGGAGAACGCGACGATCATCAACGCCGCGCTGCGCGAGCTCGCCGCGGGCATCGTCGACGGGCTGGCCGCGTCGATCGCCGGGCACGGCATCGGCGCGCCGCTCTACCTCAGCCAGAACGACGGCACGCTGATGGACGTCGGGTACGCCCGCCGCTACCCCGTCGCCACGTTCGCGTCCGGCCCGACCAACTCGATGCGCGGCGCGACCGTCCTGTCCGGTCTCGGCACGTGCGCGGTCGTCGACATCGGCGGCACCACCACCGACGTCGGCGTCCTCACGGCCGGTTTCCCGCGCGAGGCGACCGTCGAGGTCAGCGTCGCCGGGATCCGCACCAACTTCCGCATGCCCGACGTGCTGTCGGTCGGCATCGGGGGCGGCAGCCTGGTCACCGGGCCGCACGACGCGCCGGTCGTCGGGCCGGAGTCGGTCGGCTACCGGCTCACCGACCAGGCGCTCGTCTTCGGCGGCGACGTGCTCACCGCCACCGACGTCGCGGTCGCCGCGGGACGCGCGGACATCGGCGATGCCGGCCGGGTCGCCGGCCTCCCCCGCGACCTGGTCGCCGCCACCCTGGAGCGCATCGCCGCGAACGTCGCCGACGTCGTCGACCGGATGCGGGTCACCGCCGACCCGCTGCCGGTGGTGGCCGTGGGGGGCGGCTCGATCCTGCTGCCGGAGGAGCTGCCCGGCATCGGCGCGGTGCACCGCCCGGAGAACTTCGCCGTCGCCAACGCCATCGGCGCCGCGATCGCGCAGGTCGGCGGCGAGGTCGACCGCGTGTTCGCGATCGAGCCGGGCCAGCGCGACGCCGTCGCCGACGAGGCCCGCCAGGAGGCGGTCGACCGTGCGGTGGTCGCGGGCGCCGACCCGGCGACGGTGTCCATCGTCGACTTCGACGAGGTGCCCATCCCCTACCTGCCCGGCAACGCCACGCGGATCCGCTGCAAGGCCGTCGGCGACCTCCGCATCGAGACCCCCGTGGGAGGCCGGGCATGACCCTCACGACCAGCAGGCCCGCCGACGTGTCCGACCCCGGGATGGAGCCGCTGGACCAGATCACGCTCGCCGACCTGCCGGCGCTCGCCCGCGGCGCCGCCGTGCTGGGCACCGGCGGCGGCGGCGACCCGTACATCGGGCGGTTGATGGCCGAGCAGGCGGTGCGCCGGCACGGCCCGGTCCCGCTCGTCGCGCCCGACGAGCTGCCACCCGGCGCCGTCGTCGTGCCGGTGGCGATGATGGGCGCCCCGACGGTGATGATCGAGAAGACCCCCGCCACCGAACTGGTCGGCCACGCGGTCACCGCACTCGCCGAGCACCTCGGCATCGTCCCCACGCACATCGCGTGCATCGAGGCCGGCGGGGTGAACTCGCTGTTCCCGGTGGTCGCGGCCGCCCAGCTCGGGCTGCCGCTCGTCGACGGCGACGGGATGGGCCGCGCGTTCCCCGAGCTGCAGATGGTGCTCGCGACGCTGGACGGCATCGCCGCCACCCCGATGTCGATCGGCGACGAGAAGGGCAACACCGCCATCCTGCACACCGTCGACAACCACGCCGGGGAGGCGATGGCGCGGGCGCTGGCCATCACGATGGGCTGCTCGGCGATCATCTCCAACTACGTGATGTCGGGTGCGCAGGCCAACACCGCGCTGGTCCACGGCACGTTGAGCATGTGCGTGACGATCGGCCGGGCCGTCGAGCAGGCGCGCGCGCAGCTCGCCGACCCGATCCGCGCGGTCGCGCACGCCGTCGGCGGGGAGATCCTGCACACCGGCAAGGTCGTCGACGTCTCCCGGCGCACCACCACCGGCTTCGCCAGGGGGCAGGCGGTCATCGTCTCCCCGGACGACGGCGAGCTGGTCCTGCACTTCCAGAACGAGCACCTGATGGCGATGCGCGGCGACCGGCCGCTCGTCACGACACCGGACCTGATCATCGTGCTGGACACGGACTCGGGGGAACCGGTCACCACCGAAGCGCTGCGCTTCGGGCACCGCGTCACCGTCGTCGCGGCGCCCGCCGACGAGCGCTGGCACACCCCCGGCGGGATCGAGCTGGTCGGGCCGCGGTACTTCGGGTACGACACCGATCCTGTGCGCGTCGGGTCGTGAGCTGGGAGCTGGGGCCCGCCGACCTGCCCGACCTCGCGCGCGGTGCCGCGATCCTCGGCACCGGCGGCGGCGGTGACCCGCACATCGGCCGGCTCATGGTGGCCGAGGCGATGCGCCGCCACGGCCCGGTCACCGTCCTCGATCCCGACGAGGTCGCCGACGACGCGTTCGTCGTCCCGACGGCGATGATGGGCGCACCCACCGTCATGATCGAGAAGATCCCGCGCGGCGACGAGGCGACGGCGGCGCTGCGCGCGCTGGAACGGGTGCTCGGCCGGCGCGCCACCGCGACGATGCCGATCGAGTGCGGCGGGATCAACTCGATGGTGCCGCTGCTGGTCGCCGCGCACACCGGGCTGCCCGTCGTCGACGCCGACGGGATGGGCCGCGCGTTCCCCGAGCTGCAGATGGAGACGTTCTCCGTCTACGGGATCCCGGGGTCGCCGATGGTGGTGGCCGGCGACCACGGGGAGACCGTCGTCATCGACACCGGCCGGGACAACGTCCGGATGGAGTGGCTGGCCCGCGGTGCCACGATCCGCATGGGCGGGTCGGCGCTCATCGCCGAGTACGCCATGAGCGGCGCGGACGTGCGCCGCACCGCGGTGCCGCGCACGCTGTCGCTGGGGCTGCGGCTGGGCCGCGCGGTGCGGGAGGCGCGCGAGGAGCTGCGCGACCCGGTCGCCGCGCTGGCCGAGGTGCTCTCGACCACCCTCTACGCGCACCTGCGGGTGCTGTTCACCGGCAAGGTCACCGACGTGGAGCGCCGCACCGTGGACGGGTTCGCCCGCGGCCGCGCACACGTCACGTCCTTCGACGGCACGTCGACGCTGCGCACCCGCTTCCAGAACGAGACCCTCGTCGCGGAGGTCGACGGCGAGGTCGTCTGCATCGTCCCCGACCTGATCTGCATCCTCGAGGCGGAGTCGGCCGAGCCGATCACCACCGAGGCGCTGCGCTACGGGCAGCGCGTCGTGGTCGTCGGCATCTCCACGCCCGACCTCATGCGGACACCGGAGGCGCTCGCGACCTTCGGCCCGTCCTGCTTCGGGCTCACCGAGCAGTTCCGGCCGGTGGAGGAGAGCGTCCCGGCCTCGCGCTAGGAGCGCCCTGAACGATTGGGACCTACTGCGCGACGCCCAGGCGGCGCCCTCGCGGCGTTGCGCGGACACGTCGATACAACAGCGGTATCGCCGCATCCGCGCGCCTTGCGAGGCCACCACCTGGACGCCGCTCGCTACGGCCCCAATCGTTCAGGACCCTCCTGGGCCACTTGCCGGATCTGGGACGATCCGGCGATGACCGGACCGGCGTCGCTCACCGCGGACGACGCCGCCGCGTTCCTCGTCGGGCTGGAGCTGCTCGGCGCCGGCGGCGGCGGCGACCCGGCCGTCTTCGGTGCGGCGCTGCGCCACGCGCTCGAACCCGACGGGATCCAGCTGCACGACCCGGCCGGGTTCGGCGACGCGCCGGTCGTCCCGGTCGCCGTCATGGGCGCCACCCGCGTCATGGCCGAGAAGCTGCCCAGCGGGCAGGAGATCCCCGACGCCGTCCAGGCGCTGACCCGCTGGACCGGCGTCACACCGGCCGCCGTCGTGGCCGTCGAGGTGGGCGGGCTCAACGGCGTGGTGGCCGTGCTGGCCGCCGCCGCGCTCGGGCTGCCGCTCCTCGACACCGACCTGATGGGCCGCGCGTTCCCGCGCGCCGACCAGACCACCCACGCCGTCACCGGCGGCTCCCTGACCCCGTTCGTGATGGTGGAACCGGGCGGGCGGGTCGTGCTCGTCGACCGCGTCGACCCGACCGGCCTGGAACGCGTGGTGCGCGCCGTCATCGCCCAGACCAGCGGTTGGGCCGGCTGCGCCTTCGGCACGATCCCGGCCTCGCGGCTGCAGCACGCGGCCTGCGCCGGCTCGCTGAGCAGGGCGTTGCGGTTGGGACAGGCCCACACCGCCGCCGACCCCGCCGACGTCGCGACCGCGCTCGGCGGCCGCCGGCTCGCCGCCGGGCGCGTGCTGGAGATCGCCCGACGCTCGTCGGCCGGCTTCGGCACGGCCGGCATCGCGCTCGTCGACGACCACTCGGGGGCGGTGCTGCGGCTGGAGGCCGAGAACGAGTACCTCCTCGCGTTCGCCGACGGGGAGCCGGTCGCCAGCACCCCCGACCTGCTGTGCGTCCTGAACCGCCGCACCGCCGCGCCCATCGCCGTCGACGGCCTGCGGGAGGGCGACGACGTCACGGTGCTGGTGCTGCCGGGACCGCAGTGGTGGACGGCCACGCCGGAGCGGCTGGCGCACGTCGATCCGCGCGCGTTCGGCCTCGACTGCGACCCGGTACTGATGGCGCCGGCGGAGCCGGTCCCGTGAGCGTCCGCCTCACCGCGCTGCTGGGCCACCCCGACTGGGCCGGCACCGTGGTGCTCGCCGGCGACCCGGACCCGGTCACGATCACGACGGTGGTCACCGTGACGGACCTGCGCGCCGAGCCGGCGGACGCGGCCGGCGCGCTGCTCGTCGTCGCGCTGGTGGCCGACCGGGACGACTGGCACCTCGACGCCCTGCTGCGCCGCGCCCAGGCCGCGGGAGCAGCGGCCGTGCTGCTGCCGGGCACCGAACCGTTGCGGCAGGTCAGCGCGCTGCTCGCCGAGCGGATCGGCCTGCCCGTGCTGGGCACCCCCGACCCGCTCGCCACCGGCCTCACCACCACCCGGCTGCTCCTGCTGCCCGAGCAGCTGATCGCCGACCTCGTCCGGCGCACCGCAGAGGTCTGCGCGACCGTCGCGCACGGCGTCGACGTGCTCGTCGCCGAGCTGGCCAGGGTGTGGCGGCGTCCCGTGTGGTTGCTCGACGGCACCGGTCGACGCGTCGCCGGATCGGAACCGGGTCCGGGCGACACCACTCCCCTGCTGCGCGCCGTCGCCGCCGACGGGCCGGGCGGCTCGATGCTCGCCGTCGCCGTCCCGCCCGGGCTGGCGGCCGAGGCAGCCGCGGTGTCCGCCGCGATGGCCGTGGCGACCGAGTCGATGGGGGCCCGGCTCGCACAGGAACGGCTCACCGTCGAGCGGCACGCCCGCCTGCGCACGTCGCTGCTCGGCGAGCTCGTGCAGACGACCGGCGACCCCGCGCCCGCCACCCGCCGGCGCGCCGTCGAAGCCGGGTGGCGCCTCGACGGCTGGCACCTCGGCATCCGCATTGACGTGCCAACCGGCGTCGACGCCGTCGCGATGCGTCCCGAGGTGCTGCGCGCGTTCGCCGCCGCCGGGCTTGGCGGCACCGTCGTCGAGCAGGGCTCCGGGTGGGCGGCGTGGACGACGTTCGACCACGAACCCGGCGCCGCGGAACTGCAGGCCCACGCGACCGCGGCGCGCAGCGCGCAGGGAGTGCTGCGCGACTCGCTGAACAGCGCCATGGGCGTCGGCCGGGTGCACGCGGGCACAGCGGGGCTCGTCCGCACGCTCGGCGAGGCCGGGGACGCCGCCCGGCTCGCCTCGACCCGCTCGGCGAGCGGCCACTTCGTCCACGTCGACCGGCTCGGGCTGGGCCGCATGCTCCTCGCGTGGACCCGCACCGACACGTTCCTGCCCGCAGCCCGCTCGATGGTGGACCCGCTGCTCGGCCAGCCCGGCGACCTGCTCCGCACCCTCACGTGCTACCTCGACGCCGAGTCCTCCCTCACCGACACCGCCGCCGAGCTCGGCGTGCACCGCAACACCGTCGCGGCGCGGGTCGCCAGGGCCCAGGAGCTGGTCGGCGTCGACCTCACCGACCCCGACGAACGCCTCGCCCTCCACCTCGCTTGCCGCAGCGTCCTGTTCCACAGCTGAGCCCTCGCACGGCCCCGCGAGTCGCGGAAACCGCGCCCGCGAGTCGCGGAGATCGTGCCGGCGAGTTGCCCGTCTCAGGACGGCGAGTTGCCCCTCTCGGGACCGCGAGTTGCCCCTCCCTGGACGGCGAGTCCGCCGGCCAGGGACGGCGAGTTCCCCGGACCGGACGGCGAGTTCCCCGGACCGGACGGCGAGTTCCCCGAACCGGGACGGCGAGTTGCCCGGACCGGGACGGCGAGTCCGCTCAGGCCTTCGGCGACGCCCCGTCCGACGCGGTGGCGGCGACGCCGTAGCGCCCGGCCCGGCCGTCGACCTGCTCGCGCAGGGCCAGCACGGCCGACACGCGTCCAGTGCCGGACTGCACGTCGTCGACGGTGGAGACGCCCTTCGTGATGCCGGGGTCGGCCCGCGCCACCCCGACGACACCGGTCGCGTCCGCCGACCCGGTCCGCCCGACGAGGACGGCACCGCGGCCGAGCCGGTCCAGCTGCGCCGTGAACCGGGCGACGACGGCGGCGGCATCGCCGGCGTCGACGCCGAGCAGGGCGCCACCGGTCACCACGAGCACGAGGTCCGCGGGCCCCGGCACGTCACCGGGCGCGACGAAGCCGGCTGCCGCCAGCCCGCCGAGCACGCTGCGCGCCCCGTTCTGGTCGGCGCCCGGCCCGAGCAGGGTGCCGCCGACGAGTCCGCCGACGATGCTGCCGGTGTCCGCCGCGGCCGGCAGCTGCGCGCCCGACGGGAGGAGCCGGGCGGCGAGCTCGCGCAGCTGGTCGCCGCGGGCGGGGTCGCCGACGGCATCGGTCAGCGCGACGGTCCCGGCGATCGCGCCGCCACCCTGCTTGATCAGACCGGTGAGGGCGACGACGTCGGTCGGGTCGGCCGCGGACGTCACGAGCAGGACGCGCTGCCCCTGCAGGACGCCCCGGATGGCGGCCGGCCCGACCCGCTCGGCGAACTCGTCGGCCGACCGCGCGGCCGCGGCCAACCCGTCGCGTTCCGCGGTGACCGTAGTGAGCTGGTTCTGCAGGTCCGCGTTGCGGTCGGTCACGGCGCCGAGCACCCGGCTGGAGACACCGCCCGAGCCGAGCAGCAGCCCGACGGCGAGCGCGATGAACACCGCCGCGATCGAGACGATGTGCGTCCGCAGCGAGATCACGCGAACCAGCCCTTGACCACGCCGATGAGTCCGCCGACGAGCGGGCCGACGTACGAGTCCCAGGTCGTCGCGAGCCAGGCGAGCAGCGCGTCCCCGATGTCGGTGACGGCGAGCGCGCCGAGCACCGCCGCAGCGCCGGCAGCGACGAGCAGCAGGATCACCCCGACCGAGATCCGGCTGCGGTACAGCATGGCGATGACGCGGCCGTCGACGAGCGCGCCGCCCAGTTGCAGCCGGGTCAGGAACGTCGACGCGTTGCTGCCGGAGCGACCGCGGTCGAGGAACTCCGTCAGCGTCGCCGACAGTCCCACGGTGACGACGAGCGCGGCATCGTGGTGCGCGGCCAGCAGCAGCGCCAGGTCCTCCTCGTTGGCCGAGCTGGGGAACGTGACCGCGCCGACGCCGAGGTCCTGCACTCGTGCGAGGCCGGGCGCGTGCCCGTCGGGGAACGCCGGCACGACGACGTCGGCGCCGCCCGTGAGGGCCTCGTCCGAGACGTGGTCGGGGTTGGCGACGACCAGGTCGGGCCGGTGCCCGGCCTGCAGCAGCGCATCGGCGCCGCCGCCCACCCCGATGAGCACCGGCCGGTACTCGCGCACGTAGCTGCGCAGCGCCGCGAGGTCCTTGGCGTGGTCGTACCCGGCGGCGACGACCAGCACCTGCCGGCCGGCCAGCTCCACCTCGACGTCGGGCACGCCGTCGCCGTCGAGCAGCAGCTGGCGTTCCCGCTGCATGAACTCGGTGGTGTTGGCGGCGAACGCCTCCAGCTGGTGGGTCAACCCGGCCTTCGCCTCGACGAGCGAGTCGGCGACCGAGTCGGCGTCCTGCTCAACGCCCTCCGCGAGCTTCAGCTCCCCCGCGTACACCGCGCCGTCGACGAGCCGGATGCGCGCGCCGTCCTTGATCGTGTGCAGCGCGTCGGCGCCGACGCCGTCGACCAGGGTGATGCCGGCGTCGACGAGGATGCCGGGGCCGAGGTTGGGGAACCGCCCCGAGATCGACGGGGCCGCGTTCACCACCGCCGCCACCTGCGCGGCGACGAGCGCGTCGGCGGTGGCCCGGTCGAGGTCCACCTGGTCGAGCACGGCGATCTCGCCCGGCTTGATCCGGCGCAGCAGGCTCTCGGTGCGCCGGTCCACCCGCGCGGTGCCGGCGAGTCCCGGCAGCTCCGCTCGGGTCCGGTTCATGAGACCGGACAGCTTCATGCGCGCACCTCCATGCGCGCACTGTGACACCCGCGCCACCCTGCGCCCGGCAGAAACGCCGGGCATGGACCTCACCGGGCGGCAGCTGCCTTCGTTCGGGTGGTGCCCTGTGCCCGATCGGCTGCGCGGTGGGCGCGCGCGGTCTCCAGCAGCTCCTCGGCGTGGGCGCGGCCGGTGTCGGTGTCGTCGAGGCCGGCCAGCATGCGCGCGAGCTCGGCGATCCGCTCCCCGTCGGGCAGGGTGCGCACCCGGCTGTGGGTGACGGTCTTCCCGCGCTGCTTGTCGACGACGAGGTGCCGGTCGGCGTACGCCGCGACCTGCGGCAGGTGCGTCACGACGATGACCTGGTGCCGGCTCGCGAGCCGGGCGAGCCGCCGCCCGATCTCGACGGCGGCGCGCCCGCCGACCCCGGCGTCGACCTCGTCGAACACCATGGTGGGCACCGAATCGGTGCCGGCGAGCGCCACCTCCAGCGCCAGCATGACGCGCGACAGCTCGCCGCCGGACGCCCCCTTGTGCAGCGGCTGCGGGCTGGCGCCGCCGTGGGCGACCAGCCGCAGCTCCACCTCGTCGACGCCGTCGGCGCCGGCCGCGAGGGTGGCCGCGCCCACCGTGAGCGCGTCCGCGGCGCCGGGCTCGGCCTCCCGCGGCACGACCACCACCGACAGCCGCGCGTCGGGCATCGCCAGGCCGGCCAGCTCGGCCGTGGTGGCCTTCGCCAGCGTCGCGGCCGCCGCGGTGCGAGCGGCCGTGACGGCGGCGGCGTGGCCGGCCAGCTCCGTGGCCAGCTCGTCGCGTCGCGCGGCCAGCGCGGCCAGGGCCTCGTCCGACGTGTCGAGCCCGGCCAGCCGCTCCCGGGCCTCGTCCGCCCAGGCCAGCACCCCGTCGACGTCAGCGGCGTACTTGCGGGTGAGCGCCTTCAGCTCGGCCTGCCGGGACAGGATCTGCGCGAGCCGCTCGGGGTCGGCGTCGAGCCGGTCGAGGTAGCCGGTGAGCTCGGCCCCGACGTCGCCGAGCAGGGCCAGCGCCTCCCCGAGCCGGGCGTCGAGCGCCGTCAGCTCGGGGTCGCCCGCCCCGGACAGCCGGTGGCGCGCCTCGCCGACCAGCGCCAACGCGTCGGGATGCTCGGGATCGGACCCGTCCTCGCCGCCCACCAGAGCGGCCTGCGCGGCCGCCGCGACGGCGCGCAGGTCGTCGGCCGCGGCCAGCCGCTTGGCGAGGTCGACCAGCTCGACGTCCTCGCCCGGCTGCGGATCGACGGCCTCGATCTCGGTGAGGCCCAGCCGCAGCATGTCGGCCTCCTGGGCCATGCGGCGGGTGTTGTCGCGCCGTTCGGCCAGCTCAGCGGTCGCCCGCTGCCACTGCGCCCGGACGTCGCGGTAGCGCTGCAGCGGCTCCAGCACCGGCGCGCCCGCGAACCGGTCGAGCAGCGCTCGCTGCTCGGCGGGCCGCAGCAGCCGCAGCTGGTCGTTCTGCCCGTGGACGGCCAGGCTGGCCTCGGCCAGCCGACCGAGCACGCCGGCGGGCACCGAGCGGCCGCCCAGGTGAGCGCGCGAGCGCCCGTCGGCGCCGACGGTGCGCACCGCGATCAGCTCGCCGTCGTCGACCTCGGCGCCCACCTCGTCGGCCAGTGCCTGCGCCGCAGGGTCAGCGGTGAAGCGGCCCTCGACGACCGCGCGGGCCGCGCCGGCCGCCACGCGCGACGGGTCGGCGCGGCCGCCGCCGAGCAGCATCAGGCCGGTGACGACCATCGTCTTGCCGGCGCCGGTCTCGCCGGTGAGCACCGTGAGCCCGGCGTCGAGCTCCAGGGTGGCGTCCTCGATGACGCCGAGGCCCTGGATCCGCATCTCGGCCAGCATGGCTCGCAGGGTACGGACACCCACCGACACGATCGCGACGCACCCGCGGCGTGTCGCCCGAACATACGTTCAATCGCTGGGCGCGCCCCGCCAGCCGCGGATCGGCAGGTCGAACTTGCGCACCAGCCGGTCGGCGAACGGGCTCCCGTCCAGCCGCACCATCCGCACCGGGGTGGCACCGCGGGTGATCTCGACCCGCGCCCCCGGCGGCAGGGTGAACGTGCGGCGGCCGTCGCAGTCCAGCAGCGCGTGCGGACCGGACGCGTCGACCTCGATCGCCACCTCCGAGTCGGGCGAGATCACCATCGGCCGCGCGAACAGGGCGTGCGCGTTGCTCGGCACCAGCAGCAACGCCTCCACCTGCGGCCACACCAGCGGCCCGCCCGCCGAGAACGCGTACGCCGTGGACCCGGTGGGGGTCGCGCACAGCACGCCGTCGCAGCCGAACGCCGACACGGGGCGCCCGTCGATCTCCAGCACCACCTCGAGGATCCGTTCCCGGATGCCCTTCTCGACGGTCGCCTCGTTGAGCGCCCAGGTGCGGGCGAGGATGTCGCCGTTGGAGCGGGCGACGGCGTCGAGCGTCATCCGCTCCTCAATCGCGTACCCGCCGTCGACGAGCGCGTCGAGCGCGGTGGGCAGGAGGTCCTGCTCGGTCTCGGCGAGGAACCCGATGCGGCCCAGGTTGACCCCGAGCAGCGGGGTGCCCACCGGCCGGGCCATCTCCGCGGCCCGCAGGAGCGTGCCGTCGCCGCCGAGCACGAGCACGACTTCGGCGCCCTCCGCGCACCCCGGACGGCCCTCGACGATCCGCGGCGTCAGCTCGTCGGGCAGGCCCTCGCAGTCGACCTCGGCCCACTCCGGCCCGATCACGCGCAGCCGGATGCCGTCCTTCGCGAGCCGCTGCGCCACGGTGGCGGCGACCCGGCGGTTCGTCTCCCGCCCGGAGTGCAGGACGACCAGGATCTCGCGCACCGTCATTCAGGTCCTTCCGCGACCGCCGTGGCCAGCACGCCGTCACCGGCGTCGGGTCCGGTGCGGTCGAGCTGCAGGAAGTACTCCACGTTCCCCGACGGGCCGGGGAGCGAACTCGCGACAGCGCCGCGGACGGCGAGCCCCAACCCGCGAGCGGCCTCGGCGACCTCGGTCAGCGCCGCCAACCGCAGCTCGGGGTCGCGCACCACGCCGCCGGGCGGCAGCCGTCGTCCGACCTCGAACTGCGGCTTGACCATCGGCAGCAGCGTGCCCGTCGCCGTGGTGCAGGCCAGCAGCGCCGGCAGCACGGTGCGCAGGGAGATGAAGGAGAGGTCCGCGACGGTGAGATCGGCCGGCTCGCCGATGTCGTCCAGGCTCAGCGTGCGGACGTTGGTGCGGTCGTGCACCCGCACCCGCTCGTCGTTGCGCAGCCGCCACACCAGCAGCCCGTACCCGACGTCGACGGCGACCACCTCGGCCGCACCCCGCTCCAGCAGCACGTCGGTGAAGCCGCCGGTGGACGCGCCCGCGTCGAGGCAGCGCAGCCCGGACGGCGACACCCCGAACGCATCGAGCGCTCCGAGCAGCTTGTGCGCGCCGCGCGACGCCCATTCACGCTCACCGGAGGCGACCACGATCGGGGTCTCCCGCCCGACGACCGTGGTCGGCTTGCCCGCCGGCATGCCGCCGACGGTGACCTGACCGGCCGCGATGAACTCCGCCGCCTGGTCGCGGGTGGCGGCCAGCCCGCGGCGCACGAGCTCGGCGTCGAGCCGGGCCCTCGTGGCCACCGCGGTCACGCCGAGCCGGCGGAGCCGGCGGCCAGTGCGTCGCCGAGTGCGGTGTGGATGCGTTCGAACACGTCGACGTGCTCGGCCAGAGGCCGTTCGGCGAGGCCGTCCAGCCCGGCGAGAGCGCGGGCGACGGAGTGGCCGTCGTCCGGCAGGGGATTCGTCATCGAGCAGCTCCCGGTGCGGTGGCGTCATCAGCCACGGTAGCCGAGGTCGCCCCGTCGCCGCCGAGGCCCAGCTCACGCAGCGCGGCCGCGGCGTCGTCGCCGTCGGGTCGTACGGTCGTCGGCCCCTCGCCGGCGGCCCAGTGCGCGGCGCAGAGCGCGCGCAGGGCGGCGAGCGGCTCGCCGGCGCCGGAGAGGACGAGCCCCGCCCCGTTGCGGTCCGCCGACCAGCCGTCCTGCGGCCCGATCCGCAACACCTCCGACGCGTCGACGAGCGCGGACATGTCCGCGGCGACCAGGTCGGGACGCTGCGCCGCCGGCGCAGCCAGCAGGTCCGCCGCCGTCGACACCCCGGTCAGGACGAGCAGCGTCGGCATCCCGGCGGCGCGTCCGCCCTCGATGTCCGTGTCGAGCCGATCGCCGATCACGAGAGGTGCCTCCGCTCCCGTGCGCCGGGCGGCGTCCCGCAGCAGGGTCGGCGCCGGCTTGCCCGCGACCTGCGGGGACAGCCCCGTCGCCGTGCGCAGCGCCGCCACCATCGAGCCGTTCCCGGGAAGCAGGCCGCGCTCGGTCGGCAGGGTCGCGTCGACGTTGCAGGCCACCCACACGGCGCCCGCACGCAGCGCGATCGCGGCCTCCGCCAGCTGCGCCCACCCCGTCTGCGGGTTGTGGCCCTGCACGACGGCCACGGCGCCGGCGGCCTCCTGCACTGGCACCAGGCCGACCCCCGCCACCTCCTCCGCCAGCGCGTCCGTGCCCACGACCAGCACCGACGATCCCGCCGGCAGCTGCTCGGCCAGCATCGCCGCCGCGGCCTGCGAGCTGGTCGCCACGTCGGCCGGTTCCGCCGGGAAGCCCAGCTCGGCCAGGTGTGCGGCGACCTCGGCGGGGCGGCGCGAGGCGTTGTTCGTCACGTACGCGGTGCGAACACCGTGCTCCGCTGCCCCGCGCACCGCCTCCACCGCCCCCGGAACCGCTGCCCGCCCGGCGTACAGCGTGCCGTCGAGGTCGGCGAGCAGCACGTCGTGCTGGTCGCGCAGGGGCGTCACTGCTTCGGCTCCTCGCTGTCTGTCGTGCCGCCCGCGTCGGAGTCCGGCAGTTCGGCGTCGGGAGCATCGATCTCGCTGCTGCTGGCCGGCTCGGCGGTGCCGGCCGTGTCGCCGTCCTCTGCGTCGACCTCATCGCTGCCGGACGGCTCACCGTCAGGCTCGACGGTGTCGGCCACAGCCGTTTCGCCCACCTCGGTGCCCGGTGCCTCGGCATCGGGCGGCTCGACGTCACCGTCGGGCAAGGCGCCCTCGCCGTCGGCCTCCTCGCTGTCGGTCACGTCCGTCGACAGTTCGCCGGGATCGCCGTCTCCGGCCTCCTCCGGCGCGGATTCCGCACCGTCGCTCGGCGACGGCTCGTCGGCGACCAGGTCAGCGAGACCCTCGGCGTCCGGCAGGAAGTCCACCTCGTCCGCCTGGCGAGGCTCGCCGGTGAGTTCGGCGACGCGGTCGGCGGCGTCGGTCTCGTGCTCCTCGTCGGCGTCGAGCGCGTGCACGAACCACTCCACGGCGTCGCCGGTGCGACCGGCGGCGAGGAGGTTGTCGGCGTAGGCGTAGAACAGCCGCGCCGACCACGGGTCCCGCCGCTTCGCGTCCAGCTCCGGGACCTGCAGGGTCACGACCGCCGCGTCGAGCTCGCCCAGGTCACGCCGCGCACCCGCCAGGACGATCGTCAGCTCGATCGCCTCAGCAGGATCGAGCTCCTTCACCTCCGGGCCGCGGGCGATCTCCACGGCGCGCTCCGGCCGGCCGAGCGCGCGCTCGATGTCGGCCATCACCGCGAGGTGCCCCGGGCCGCCACCCATGCGTCGCGCCGCGCGGAGATCGCTCAGCGCCTCAGCCCACTCACCCGCGTGGTACGCGGCGATGCCCGCGGCCTCCCGGACGATCGCGATCCGCGACGCCCGCTGACGCGCGTAGCGGGCGTGCTGCAACGCCAGCTGGGGGTCGTCCTCGAGTGCCTGCCCCGCCGCCACGAGGTGCCGGGCGACCAGCTCTGCCGTCTCCTTCTGCAGCCCGCGCAGGTCGCGTCGGGCCGCGGGGTCGAGGTCGCTGGGCTGGATCTCGTCCGGCAGCGCCGGTCCGCTGTCCCGCACCGGACGGTCGTCCCCGCGCCGCGTGAACGTCCGGTCGCCGTCCCGGGGTCCGCGGGCTCCGCTTCCTGGACGGTCCCGCTCGCCGCGGTCACGGAACGGCCGGTCACCACCGCTGCGCGGCCCGTCTCCACGGTCGCGGTACGGCCGAGCCCCACCGGTTCGCTCGCTGTCGCTGCGGTCGCGCTGCGGACGGTCGCTGCTGGTGCGCGGCCCGCGGTCGTCGCCGCGGTCGCGCCACGGCCGGTCACCACCCGTCCGGGGCCCGCGGTCCTGCCACGGCCGATCGGTGCGATCACCGCCGGCGCGTGGGCCACGATCGTCGCCACGGTCGCGGTAGGGCCGGTCGCCGCGCGGACCCCGATCGTCGCTGGGCTCGCGGTACGGACGATCCCCGCCGAACCGTGCGCCACGGTCGTCGGTCCGGTCGCGGTACGGCCGGTCCCCACCCGAGCGGGAGCCACGATCGTCGTTGCGGTCCCGGAAGGGCCGGTCGCCACCGCGCGAGCCACGGTCGTCACTGCGGTCGCGATACGGCCGGTCACTACCCGAGCGGAACCCGCGGTCGTCGCCCCGGTCGCGGTAGGGCCGGTCGCCACCGCGCGAGCCACGGTCGTCACTGCGGTCCCAGTAGGACCGGTCACCGCCGCGCGAGCCACGGTCGTCACTGCGGTCCCGGTAGGGCCGGTCGCCACCGCGCGAGCCACGGTCGTCACTGCGATCGCGGTAGGGCCGGTCACCACCGCGCGAGCCACGGTCGTCACTGCGGTCCCGGTAGGGCCGGTCACCACCGCGCGAGCCACGGTCGTCACTGCGATCCCGGTAGGGCCGGTCACTACCACGCGAGCCACGGTCATCACCGCGGTCCCGGTACGGCCGGTCACCACCAGAAGGGAAACCACGGTCTTCGCCGCGGTCCCGGTACGGCCGGTCACCACCACGCGAGCCACGGTCGTCACTGCGATCGCGATACGGCCGATCACCGCCCGAGCGGAAACCGCGGTCGTCGGCACGGGACGGCCTGTCCCCGCGCGATCCCCGGTCATCCTTGGCGCGCTCACGCCAAGGCCGGTCGCCACCACGTGCACCGGGGTCGCTGCTCCGCCGGTACGGCCGGTCGCCGCCGGCCCCACGGTCCTCGTTGCGGTCCCGCCACGGCCGGCCGGTGCCGCGATCGTCGTTGCGGTCGCCGGAGGGGCGGTCGGTGCGGTCGACGCGCGGGCGGTCACCACCGACGCGGTCCTGCCAGCCGCCGCCTCGGCGGTCGTCGCCTCGGTCGCGGCGTCCGCCGGCGGATCGGGAGGCGCCTCCGCGTGCAGCAGGGCCGCCACGGTCGCCCTCGTCGCGTCGTGGACGGTCCCGCCCACCGTCCCGGGGGCGGCCTCGCTCGTCACTCACCCGTCCAGGATGACGCGCCCAGCCCGATCCTGCGCGGCTCTCACCACGCCCACGATCATTGCCTTGACCTGTTCGACCCGAACGATCTCCCGACCCGGTGCGCTCATCGCCTCGCGGGTGGTCATCGCCGGAACCATCCGCGATACTCACTGACCAAGGATACAAAAGTGGGCCCCCGCTACTGCGGGGGCCCACTCTCGTTCACATTTGATGTCGGCGGCGACCTACTCTCCCACACCCTACCGAGTGCAGTACCATCGGCGCTGGAGTGCTTAGCTTCCGGGTTCGGGATGGGACCGGGCGTTCCCACTCCGCCATAACCACCGACAACACTATCCACAAATCAACCCCAACACCCACACCCAACAAAAGGGTGTCGATGTTCGGGCCGTGAGCACCACCACAGTGGTGTGCTCAGGGTCGCATAGTGGATGCAATAAACAAGTTGTGGTCAAGCCCTCGGCCTATTAGTACCAGTCAACTCCACCCCTCACGAGGCTTCCATCTCTGGCCTATCAACCCAGTGGTCTACTGGGAGCCTTACCCACTCAAGGTGGTGGGAGACCTCATCTTGGAACGAGCTTCCCGCTTAGATGCCTTCAGCGGTTATCCCTTCCGAACATAGCCAACCAGCCGTGCCCCTGGCGGGACAACTGGCACACCAGAGGTTCGTCCATCCCGGTCCTCTCGTACTAGGGACAGCCTTCCTCAAGTCTCCAACGCGCGCGGCGGATAGGGACCGAACTGTCTCACGACGTTCTAAACCCAGCTCGCGTACCGCTTTAATGGGCGAACAGCCCAACCCTTGGGACCTACTCCAGCCCCAGGATGCGACGAGCCGACATCGAGGTGCCAAACCATGCCGTCGATATGGACTCTTGGGCAAGATCAGCCTGTTATCCCCGGGGTACCTTTTATCCGTTGAGCGACACCCCTTCCACAAGGAGGTGCCGGATCACTAGTCCCGACTTTCGTCCCTGCTCGACCCGTCGGTCTCACAGTCAAGCTCCCTTGTGCACTTACACTCAACACCTGATTGCCAACCAGGCTGAGGGAACCTTTGGGCGCCTCCGTTACTCTTTGGGAGGCAACCGCCCCAGTTAAACTACCCACCAGGCACTGTCCCTGAACCAGATCATGGCCCGAGGTTAAGACATCCAATTCGACCAGAGTGGTATTTCAACAACGACTCCACAACCACTGGCGTGGCCACTTCACAGTCTCCCACCTATCCTACACAAGCCGAACCGAACACCAATACCAAGCTATAGTAAAGGTCCCGGGGTCTTTCCGTCCTGCCGCGCGTAACGAGCATCTTTACTCGTAGTGCAATTTCGCCGAGTCTGTGGTCGAGACAGCGCCCAAGTCGTTACGCCATTCGTGCAGGTCGGAACTTACCCGACAAGGAATTTCGCTACCTTAGGATGGTTATAGTTACCACCGCCGTTTACTGGCGCTTAAATTCTCCGCTTCGCCCCCAAAGGGACTAACAGGTCCTCTTAACGTTCCAGCACCGGGCAGGCGTCAGTCCGTATACATCGTCTTACGACTTCGCACGGACCTGTGTTTTTAGTAAACAGTCGCTTGGGCCTGGTCTCTGCGACCACCCACCGCTAGCCCGCAAGGAGCTTCACAGCAGATGGTCCTCCTTCTCCCGAAGTTACGGAGGTATTTTGCCGAATTCCTTAACCACAGTTCACTCGATCGCCTTGGTATTCTCTACCTGACCACCTGTGTCGGTTTAGGGTACGGGCCGCAACAGCACTCGCTAGAGGCTTTTCTCGGCAGCATGGGATCACTCTACTTCGCCTCAATCGGCTATGCATCACGTCTCACCCTTATATGACACCCGGATTTGCCTGGATGTCGGGCTACACGCTTACACCAGGACAACCAACGCCTGGCGGAGCTACCCTCCTGCGTCACCCCATCGCTTGCCTACTACCGGATCGGATCCCACGCTCCCCCCACAACCCAACCCGAAGGTCAGGAAGGAGGTTCGGATGGTTAGCATCACCGGCCTCGACACGGACGCACTGTCACGAGCACGGGAATATCAACCCGTTGTCCATCGACTACGCCTGTCGGCCTCGCCTTAGGTCCCGGCTCACCCTGGGCGGATTAACCTGGCCCAGGAACCCTTGGTCATCCGGCGGCAGAGGTTCTCACTCTGCATTCGCTACTCATGCCTGCATTCTCACTCGCACACCCTCCACAACTCGATCACTCGGCTGCTTCACCGGATGCACGACGCTCCCCTACCCAACACCACGACTACACCCCCAGGACAAACCCCGGGGCGGATCTCTTGTGGCATTGCCACGGCTTCGGCGGTGCGCTTGAGCCCCGCTACATTGTCGGCGCAGGACCACTTGACCAGTGAGCTATTACGCACTCTTTAAAGGGTGGCTGCTTCTAAGCCAACCTCCTGGTTGTCTGTGCGATCCCACATCCTTTCCCACTTAGCGCACGCTTAGGGGCCTTAGCCGGTGATCTGGGCTGTTTCCCTCTCGACTACGAAGCTTATCCCCCGCAGTCTCACTGCCATGCTAGAAATACCGGCATTCGGAGTTTGGCTGAGATCAGTAAGCTTGTCGGCCCCATAGCCCATCCAGTGCTCTACCTCCGGCATCCACCACACAACGCTGCACCTAAATGCATTTCGGGGAGAACCAGCTATCACGGAGTTTGATTGGCCTTTCACCCCTACCCACAGCTCATCCCCCAGGTTTTCAACCCTGGTGGGTTCGGGCCTCCACGACGTCTTACCGTCGCTTCACCCTGGCCATGGGTAGATCACCCCGCTTCGGGTCTATACCCCGCGACTCACACGCCCTATTCAGACTCGCTTTCGCTACGGCTACCCCACACGGGTTAACCTCGCCACGAAGCATAACTCGCAGGCTCATTCTTCAAAAGGCACGCCATCACCAACCCCGAAAGGCCAGCTCTGACGGCTTGTAGGCACACGGTTTCAGGTACTCTTTCACTCCCCTCCCGGGGTACTTTTCATCTTTCCCTCACGGTGGTACTAGTCCGCTATCGGTCACCAGGGAGTATTTAGGCTTACCGGGTGGTCCCGGCAGATTCACAGCACATTCCACGAGTACGCTGCTACTCGGGGACAAGACCCAAACCACTGCAGACGTTTTCGCGTACGGGGCTCTCACCCACTACGGCGACCCTTTCCAGAAGTCTTCCACTAACGCCCACATGACTTCGCAGGCCGGCGAAGTCCACGGCCCAACCCACAACACCCCACCGCAGCGCCTGCCGGCTTGACGGTAAAGGTTTAGCCACATCCGCTTTCGCTCGCCACTACTCACGGAATCACGGTTGTTTTCTCTTCCTGTGGGTACTGAGATGTTTCACTTCCCCACGTTCCCCCCAACACCCTATTTCATTCAGATGTTGGTAATACCCCATGACGGGTACTGGGTTTCCCCATTCGGACACCCTCGGATCACAGCTCGGTTGACAACTCCCCGAGGACTATCGCGGCCTCCCACGTCCTTCATCGGCTCCTGATGCCCAGACATCCACCATGTGCCCTCAACAACTTGACCACAACAAGATGCTCGCATCCACTATGCAACACTCAACACACCACCACACAAGCCACTCACCACACCCGCCACCACCCCCACACCCTCACGAGCAGGAAGCGTTAGACAAGCCGAGCAACCGGCGGCACCAAGAACACAACCCCAACCTCCAGGGTGTCTTCTCAGGACCCAACAGTGTGCCAAGCCAACCAGCCCCGAAAGACCAGCAACGTTCAACCAGAAATGATTTTGTGTTCCA
>NZ_JBNJNA010000001.1:6517500-6620831 GCF_050936315.1 Pseudonocardia sp. CA-107938
GCGGGGTCGTCGGCGCCCCGGTAGGCCTCCACCTCGACGAGGCGCACCGCGACGATGCCCTCCGGGGTGTCGGCCTCGATCGTGGTGCCGAGCAGGCGGACGGCGCCCGTGAGGACGTCGTCCGCCAGCTCGGCACGATCGAGGAGAGCTGTCACGCCCCCTGCTGCGCGATCGCCAGCTTCACGCAGGTGGCGACCCCGGCAGTGGCCTTCTCGACCTCGTCGAGCACGGGGAAGCTCGGTGCGAGCCGGATCACGGCGTCATCGGGGTCCTGGCCGTACGGGTGCGTGGCACCGGCCGGGGTGAGCACCACACCGGCGTCCTTCGCCAGCGCGACCGTGGCGGACGCCAGGCCGGCCGGGACGGTGAGGGTGACGAAGTAGCCACCGTCGGGCCGGGTCCACGACACGCCCTCGACCCCGCCGAGCTGCTCGGAGAGGATCCGCTGCACCGCGGCGAACTTGGGCGCGAGGATCGCCCGGTGCTTCGCCATGTGGGCAGCGACACCCTCGGGGCTGCCGAGGAAGCGGGCGTGGCGCAGGTGGTTGACCTTGTCGGGGCCGATGGTGCGCTTGGCCGTGAGGGTCAGCCACCAGGCGAGGTTCGCCTCGGACGCGCCGAAAAACGCGACGCCGGCCCCGGCGAGTGTGATCTTCGACGTGGAGCCGAAGACGAAGACGCGGTCGGCGTTGCCCGCCTCGGTGGCCAGCGCCAGCAGGTCGGCGATCTCGTGCGCGGTGTCGGTGAGGTGGTGCACCGCGTAGGCGTTGTCCCACATGATGCGGAAGTCGGGCGCGGCCGTCGGCATCGTGGCGAGCCGGCGCACGGTCTCGTCGGAGTACACGACCCCGGTGGGGTTCGAGTACTTCGGCACGCACCAGATGCCCTTGATCGTCGGGTCCTCGGCGACCAGCTGTTCGACGACGTCCATGTCGGGACCGCTGTCGGTCATCGGCACCGGCACCATCTCGATGCCGAGCCGCTCGCACACGCCGTAGTGGCGGTCGTAGCCGGGGACGGGGCAGAGGAACACCACCCGCTCCTGCTCCACCCAGCGCTGCTCGGCGCCGGGCAGCGGCGAGAGCAGCGCGTGGACGAGCGTGTCGTGCATCAGCTCGAGGCTGCCGTTGCCGAACGCGACGAGCTGCGCGACCGGCACCTGCAGCGCGTCCGCGAAGATCTCACGCAGCTCCGGCAGCCCCTGCAGGCCCTGGTAGTTGCGGGTGTCGAGGCCATCGGCGGCGCGGAAGTCCGGGCCGGGGAGCGTGAGCAGGTCGTTCGCCAGATCGAGCTGCTCCGCCGACGGCTTGCCGCGCGTGAGGTCGAGCTTCATGCCCAGGGCCTTCAGCTCGTCGTACGCCGCGCGGGCGGCGTCCAGGTCGGGTCGGGCCAGATCGGCTGGCGAGGTCATGACGTTCCCTTCATGAGACGTGCGCGGGCGGCTGCGGCCCCCGCGCGCAGCTCGTCGAGCTGCTGTGCGACGCGTTCGCCCGCCGTACCGCCGCGGGCGTCGCGCGAGGCTATCGAGCCTTCGACCGTCAGCACGTCCCGCACCATAGGCGTGAGCGCGGGGTGGACGGCGGTCAATTCGGCGTCGGTGAGCTGGTCGAGGCCCACGCCGCGCGCCTCCGCCGCACGGACGCAACCGCCGGCCGCTTCGTGCGCGACCCGGAACGGGACGCCCTCGCGGACGAGCCATTCGGCGATGTCCGTCGCCAGGGTGAACCCGGCGGGCGCGAGCTCGGCCAACCGCTCGGTGTGGAACGTGAGCGTGGCGATCATGCCGGCCACCGCGGGGAGCAACAGCTCCAGCTGCTCGACGGAGTCGAAGAGCGGTTCCTTGTCCTCTTGCAGGTCGCGGTTGTACGCGAGCGGGAGGCCCTTGAGCGTGGCCATGAGGCCGGTGAGGTTGCCGATCAGCCGGCCCGCCTTGCCGCGGGCGAGCTCCGCGACGTCGGGGTTCTTCTTCTGCGGCATGATCGAGCTGCCGGTGGAGTACGCGTCGTCGAGGGTGACGTAGCCGAACTCGGCGGTCGCCCACACGATGACCTCCTCGCTCACGCGCGAGAGGTCCACGGCGATCATGGCCAGCACGAACGCCGCCTCGGCCGCGAAGTCGCGGGCCGCGGTGCCGTCGATCGAGTTGGCGGCGCTGGAGTCGAAGCCCAGCTCCTTCGCGACGGCCTCCGGGTCCAACCCCAGCGACGAGCCGGCCAGCGCCCCCGACCCGTACGGCGACACGGCGGCGCGCCGGTCCCAGTCGGCGAGCCGGTCGACGTCGCGCAGCAGCGCGTGCGCGTGCGCGGCCAGGTGGTGCGCGAGCAGGACGGGCTGCGCGTGCTGCAGGTGCGTGCGCCCCGGCATCGCGGCGCCCGGGTGCGCCTCGGCCTGCGCGACGAGCGCGTCGACGACGTCGAGCACCCCGGACCCGATGCGCACCGCCGCGTCGCGCAGCCACATGCGGAAGAGGGTGGCGACCTGGTCGTTGCGCGACCGGCCCGCCCGCAGCTTGCCGCCCAGCTCCGGTCCGGCGCGCTCGATGAGGCCGCGTTCCAGCGCCGAGTGGACGTCCTCGTCGGCCTCCTCCGGGCCGAACGCGCCGGACGCGACGTCGGCGGCCAGCCGGTCGAGCGCGTCGAGCATGCCGGACAGCTCGTCGTCGGACAGCAGTCCGGCGCGGTGCAGCACGCGGGCGTGCGCCATCGACCCGCGCACGTCGTACGGGGCGAGCCGCCAGTCGAACTGCGTGGACTTGCTCAGCGCGGCCAGCGCGTCGGCCGGTCCCGAGGTGAACCGACCGCCCCACAGCTGCGAGCCCGACATCAGTCCGTGCCCGCTTCCAGCGCGGCGGCGTCGAGCGAGCTGCCGTCCTCGCGCTCGCCGTCGGCCGTGGCGATCCGGTCGAAACCGCCCGACGGCAGCTCACCGAACAGCGTGCCGTGCTCGACGAGCACCGTGCCCTGCTCGGCCGGCTGCCCGGCGTACGCCTCCAGCTTGGCGCGCGAGTCGGCGATGTCGAGGTTGCGCATGGTGAGCTGGCCGATGCGGTCGGTCGGGCCGAACGCGGCGTTCTCCACCCGCTCCATCGACAGCCGCTCCGGGTGGTAGGAGAAGCCGGAGCCTTCCGTGTTGAGGATCGTGTAGTCGTCGCCGCGGCGCAGCCGCAGCGTGACGGTGCCGGTGACCAGCGAGGCGATCCAGCGCTGGATGGACTCGCGCAGCATCAGCGCCTGCGGGTCGAGCCAGCGGCCCTCGTAGAGCAGCCGGCCCAACCGGCGGCCCTCCGAGTAGTAGTTGGCCAGGGTGTCCTCGTTGTGGATGGCGTTGAGCAGCCGCTCGTAGGCGGCGAAGAGCAGCGCCATGCCCGGCGCCTCGTAGATGCCGCGCGACTTGGCCTCGATGATCCGGTTCTCGATCTGGTCGGACATCCCGAGGCCGTGCCGGCCGCCGATCGCGTTGGCCTCCAGCACGAGCGCGACGTGGTCCGGGAACCGGATGCCGTTGATCGCCACCGGATAGCCCGCCTCGAACGTGACGGAGACGTCCTCCGGCTCGATCACGACCGACGGGTCCCAGTGCTTGACCCCCATGATCGGCTCGATGGTCTCCAGCGACACGTCGAGGTGCTCCAGCGTCTTCGCCTCGTGGGTGGCGCCCCAGATGTTGGCGTCGGTGGAGTACGCCTTCTCCGCCGAGTCGCGGTAGGGCAGGCCGTGCGTGGCGAGCCAGCGGCTCATCTCGTCGCGCCCGCCCAGCTCCTGCACGAAGTCGGCGTCGAGCCAGGGCTTGTAGATGCGCAGCTCCGGGTTTGCCATCAGGCCGTAGCGGTAGAACCGCTCGATGTCGTTGCCCTTGAACGTGGAGCCGTCGCCCCAGATGTTGACGTCGTCGGCCTGCATCGCCCGCACCAGCAGCGTGCCGGTGACGGCGCGGCCCAGCGGCGTGGTGTTGAAGTACGTCTTGCCGGCCGAGCGGATGTGGAACGCGCCGCACGCGAGCGCGGCGAGACCCTCCTCGACCAGCTGCGGCTTGATGTCGACGGCGCGGGCGATCTCGGCGCCGTACTGCTTCGCGCGCGCGGGGACGCCGGCGATGTCGGCCTCGTCGTACTGGCCGAGATCGGCCGTGTACGTGCAGGGGATCCCGCCCTTGTCGCGCATCCACGCGACCGCCACGGAGGTGTCGAGGCCGCCCGAGAAGGCGATGCCGATGCGCTCGCCCTTCGGGATCGAGGTCAGGACCTTGCTCACGAGCACTCCTCGCTGACGCTCGTCGCGCGCGTTCGCGCTGCTGCTGTGCTGGACGATGAGCTCGCAAGCTCACTCATGTAACAGTCTCCTTGCTCACGAGTTCGCGCAGCCGCGCGACGAGTTGGGCGCCCGTGAGCGGTTCACGGGCGACCACGAGGATCGTGTCGTCGCCGGCGATGGTGCCGACGACGTCCTGCAGGCCGGCGCGGTCGAGCGCGCTGGCCAGGTAGTGCGCGGCGCCCGGCGGGGTGCGGAGCACGGCCAGGTTCCCACTCGCGTCGGAACCGGTGAGCAGCTCCCCCAGCAACCGGGCGACCCGGCCGGTGCCGTTCTCCGGCCCGAGCACCGGCTGGCCGTCGTCGGGGATCACGTAGGCGCCGCGCACCTTGATCGCGCCCAGCTCGTCGAGGTCGCGGGAGACGGTCGCCTGGGTGGCGTGGACGTGCCGGCTCTCCAGCTCGACCATGATCTGGCGCTGGTTGTGCATGCCGCCGGTGTGGATGATGTCGAGGATCATCGACTGCCGCTCGGCCCGGCTGATGGTCATCGTCGGACGAGCCAGGTGAGGAGGGCCTTCTGGGCGTGGAGGCGGTTCTCCGCCTCGTCCCAGACCGCGCTGTCGGGGGCGTCGAGGATCTCGTCGGTGATCTCCTCGCCGCGGTGGGCCGGCAGGCAGTGCAGGGCGATCGCGCCGGCGTTGGCCCGGGCCATCAGTGCCGCGTTCACCTGCAGACCGTGGAACGGGGCGATCCGGTCGAGGCCGTCGGACTCCTGCCCCATCGACGTCCACGTGTCGGTGACGACGACGTCGGCACCGTCGACGGCTGCGTGCGGGTCGGCGACCACCTCGGCGCCGCCGCCCGTCTCGGCGGCGCGCGCCTTCGCGTCCCGCAGGTACTCCGGGTGCGGCTGGAAGCCCTCCGGCGCGCACACGCGCACCGTCATGCCCGCGGTGGCGCCGCCGAGCAGGAGCGAGTGGGCCATGTTGTTGGCACCGTCGCCGAGGTAGGTCATCGTGAGGCCCGCCGTGCGGCCGAACCGCTCGCGGATCGTCTGCAGGTCGGCGAGCACCTGGCACGGGTGGAACTGGTCGGTCAGGGCGTTGACCACGGGGACCGTGGAGTGGGCGGCCAGCTCCGCGATGCGCGACTGGTCGCCGGTGCGCCACACGATGATGTCGACGAACCGCGAGAGCACCCGCGCGGTGTCGGCGATCGTCTCCCCGCGGCCCATCTGCGACGACCGCGCGTCGACGACGAGCGGGTGGCCGCCCAGCTGCGCCACGCCGGCCTCGAACGAGACGCGGGTGCGGGTGGACGGCTTGTCGAACAGCAGCGCCACGCTCTTCGGACCGGCGAGCGGGCGGTGCGCGAACCGGTCGGCCTTCAGCTCGGCCGCCAGGTCGAGCACCTCGGCCTGCTCGGCAGGGGTGAGGTCGTCGTCGCGCAGGAGGTGCCTAACCATCGGCTTCGTCCAGGAATCCGGGCAGGGCGGCGAGGAACTCGCCGGCCTGCGCCTCGGTGAGGGTGAGCGGCGGCACGAGCCGCAACCGGTCCGGCACCGGGTTGTTGAAGAGGAAACCGGAAGCGCGACCGGCCGCGGCGACGGCCGCCGACACCGGCTTGCGCAGCATCACCCCGATGAGCAGGCCGGCACCGTCGACCCCGGTGACGAGCGGGTGGCCCAGCTCCTCGATGCCGTTGGTGATCGTCTTGCCGACCAGCGCGACCTGCTCCAGCAGCCCCTCGGACTCGATGGTGGACAGCACCGCGAGCCCGGCGGCGCAGCTCACCGGGTTGCCGCCGAACGTGGTGCCGTGCTGGCCGGGCAGGAACAGCTCGCCCGCCTCACCGAGCCCGATGCAGGCCCCGATCGGCAGGCCGCCGCCCAGCCCCTTCGCCAGCGTGACCACGTCTGGGGTGATGCCGGCCTGCTGGAAGGCGAACCACGAGCCGGTGCGGCCGATGCCGGTCTGCACCTCGTCGAGCACCAGCAGGGCGCCGCGCTCCGCGGTGATCCGCCGGGCGGCCGCGAGGTAGCCCGCGGGTGGGGTGACGGCGCCGGCCTCGCCCAGGATCGGCTCCAGGAACACCGCGGCCGTCTGCTCGTCGACGGCCGCGTCCAGCGCCGCGACGTCGCCGAACGGGATGTGCGTGACGCCCGGGGTCATCGGCTCGAACGGGGCCCGCTTCGGCTGCTGCCCGGTGAGCGCCAGCGCGCCCATCGTGCGGCCGTGGAAGGCGTTCTCGCACGCGATGATCGTGGGCCGGCCGGTGCGGCGAGCCAGCTTGAACGCCGCCTCGTTGGCCTCCGTGCCGGAGTTGCAGAACAGCACCCGTCCCGGGGCGCCGACCAGCTCCAGCAGCCGCTCGGCCAGCGCGACCGGCGGCTCGGTGATGAAGAAGTTGGACGTGTGGCCCAGCGTCGACAGCTGGGTGGTGACGGCCTCGATCACCGCGGGGTGCGCGTGACCCAGCGCGTTGACGGCGATGCCGCCGAGCAGGTCGAGGTAGCGGCGGCCCGCGGAGTCCCACACCTCGGCGCCCTGCCCGCGCACCAGCGTGAGCGGCGGGGTGCCGTAGTTGTTCATGAGCGACGCCTGCCAGCGCTCGCCGAGCGCGTTCTCCCCGGTCATGCGCCCACCACCATCGTGCCCACTCCCTCGCTCGTGAAGACCTCGAGCAGCACCGAGTGCGGCACCCGCCCGTCGATCACGTGCGCCTGCGGTACCCCGCCGCGCACCGCCCGCAGGCATGCCTCCATCTTCGGTGCCATGCCGCTCTCCAGGCCGGGCAGCATCGGCTCCAGCTCGTCGGCCGTCAGCGAGCTGATCAGCGACTCCGGGTCGGGGTAGGCCGAGTACAGGCCCTCGACGTCGGTGAGCACGACCAGCTTCGCCGCCCCCAGCGCCGACGCGAGCGCGGCGGCCGCGCTGTCGGCGTTGATGTTGTAGACGGTGCCGTCGACGTCGGGCGCCACGCCGGCGACGACCGGGATGCGGCCGGCCGCGACGATGTCGAGCACCGCGTCGGGATTGACCTCGACAACGTCGCCGACCAGCCCGATGTCGACCGGCTCCCCGCCGACGAGGGCCGTGCGCTTCTCCGCGGTGAACATCCCGGCGTCCTCGCCGGACAAGCCGACCGCGTAGGGCCCGTGCTGGTTGATCAGCCCGACCAGCTCGCGACCGACCTGCCCGACCAGCACCATCCGCACCACGTCGATCGTCTCGGGCGTGGTGACGCGCAGGCCCCCGCGGAACTCCCCCGGCAGACCGAGCCGCTTGAGCATCGCGCTGATCTGCGGGCCCCCACCGTGGACGACGACCGGCTGGATGCCGGCGAGCCGCAGGAACACCATGTCCTGCGCGAACGCCTGCTTGAGCTCGTCGTCGACCATGGCGTTGCCGCCGTACTTCACGACGACGATCTTCCCGTGGAAGCGCTGCAGCCACGGCAGCGCCTCGGCGAGCACGCCGGCCTTGGCCAAGGCGCCGTTGATGGTCGAACTACGAGGAGTAGGCACTGTTCTCCTCCACGTAGGCGTGCGACAGGTCGGTGGTGAGGATCTCCGCGGTGCCCGTGCCGAGCCCCAACCCGATCTCGACGACGATGTCCTCGCCGCTGAGATCGGCCGCGCCCCGATCGCCGGCCGCGGTGCCGCCCGAGCAGAGCAGCACCCCGTTTATGGTGATGTCGAGGGTCTCCGGGTTGACGTCGGCGTCGCTGTAGCCGACAGCCGCGGCGATCCGGCCCCAGTTGGGGTCCGACCCGAACAGGGCCGTCTTGACCAGCGAGTCGCGGGCCACGGTGCGGGCGACGGTGACGGCGTCGTCCTCGCTCGCGGCGCCGACGACCTGCACCACGATCCGCTTGGTGACGCCCTCGGCGTCGGCCTGCATCTGCTGGGTGAGGTCGCGGCAGACGGCGGTCAACGCGGCCGTGAGATCGAGCGCGTCGGCGGTGACGCCGCTGGCGCCGGACGCCATCACCAGCACGGTGTCGTTGGTGGAGGTGACGCCGTCGATGTCGAGGCGGTCGAAGCTGACCCGCACGGCGGCCCGCAGCGCCTCCTGCAGGACGCCCTGCTCGACGACCGCGTCGGTGGTGACGACGGCCAGCATCGTGGCCATCGACGGCGCGATCATGCCCGCGCCCTTCGTCATCCCGCCCATCCGCCAGCCCGACGGATGGGAGCGGGAGGACTGCTTGGCGACGGTGTCGGTGGTCATGATCGCCGTGGCGGCGGCGAGACCCGCTGCCGGATCGGCCGCGAGCGCAGCGGTGGCCGCGTCGACGCCGGCGAGCACGCGGGCGCGCGGCAGCTGGGCCCCGATGAGCCCGGTGGAGCAGACGGCCACCTCGATGGCCCCGCACTCCAGGCCCTTCGCGGCCTGCTCCGCCGTGGCGTGCGCGGTCTGGAAGCCCTCGTGGCCGGTGCAGGCGTTGGCACCGCCCGAGTTCAGCACGACGGCGCGCAGGCGCTTCGTGGCCGCCAGCACCTGCTCGGACCACAGCACCGGGGCCGCCTTCACCTTGTTGCGGGTGAACACGCCCGCGGCGGTGAACGTGGGCCCGTCGTTGACGACGAGTGCGAGGTCGGGGTTGCCGCTGGCCTTGATGCCGGCCTTGACCCCGGCCGCCCGGAAACCTCGGGCGTGGACGACACTCACGGCGCCACTCCCGTCAGCGGCAGGCCGGTGGTCTCGGGCAGCCCGACGGCGAGGTTCATGCACTGCACGGCGGCGCCCGCAGTGCCCTTGGTGAGGTTGTCGATCGCACCGACGACGACCATGCGGCCCGCGTCGGGATCGACCGTGACCTGCAGCAAGACGGTGTTGGCGCCGAGCGTGGCGGCCGTGGTGGGCCAGACGCCCTCCGGCAGCAGGTGCACGAACGGCTCGTCGGCGTACGCCTTCGCGTAGACCTCCTGCAGCTCACCCGCCGACGCCGTGGTGGGCGCCGAGCAGGTGGCGAGGATGCCCCGCGGCAGCGGCGCCAGCACCGGCGTGAAGCTCACCGAGACCGGTGCGCCCGCGGCGGCGGACAGGTTCTGGATCATCTCCGGGGTGTGCCGGTGCGCGCCGCCGACGCCGTACGCGGACAGCGCGCCCATGACCTCGGAGCCGAGCAGGTGCGGCTTCGGCGACTTGCCGGCGCCCGAGGTGCCGGTCACCGCGGTGATCACGACCTCGGGCTCGACCAGACCGGCGACCAGCGCCGGAGCGAGCGCCAGGCTCGAGACGGTGGGGTAGCAACCGGGCACGGCGACGCGGGTGGCGCCGCGGAGTGCGTCGCGCCCGCCGGGCAGCTCGGGCAGGCCGTACGGCCACCGGCCGGCGTGCTCGCCGCCGTACCAGCGCTGCCACGCGGCCGGGTCGGCGAGCCGGTGGTCCGCGCCGCAGTCGATCACGACCGTGCCCTCGGGGAGCTGGGCGGCGAGCTCGGCCGATCGGCCGTGCGGGAGCGCGAGGAAGACGACGTCGTGGCCCGCCAGCACCTCCGCGGTGGACTCCTCCAGCACCCGGTCGGCCAGCGGCAGGAGGTGCGGCTGGTGGCTCCCCAGCAGGCTCCCCGCGTTGCCGCCCGCCGTCAGCGCACCGATCTCCACCTCGGGATGGCCCAGCAACAGCCGCAGGAGCTCACCCCCCGCATACCCGCTCGCACCCGCCACCGCGATCCGCACCATGCGGATGACTATGCAGGATCACGGAAAATCATGCAAGCGTGTTGTGGGGGCGCCGCCTTGTCGCTCGTCGCCGACGCGGCGGCGGCAGCTGCAGCTCGATCTGCGACATCACGAGCGGGAACAGGAGGACGGCGAGCGGAACGGCGATCACGGACCACATGCCTTCGGAGTCGCCACGATGCCCGGCGGGCAACCGCGACTGGAGCGGTCCGACCGGATCGGATGTCGCCCACCACCCGATCGGACCCGGCACCGGCCACGGTAAGTGCTGCTCAGCCCATGCTCTTCTGCCCGTCGATCGTCTCCCGGATGATGTCGGCGTGCCCCGAGTGCTGGGCGATCTCGGCGATCAGGTGCAGGAACACCCGGCGTACCGTCCAGTACACCCCCGCCGGCTGCCACGGCGCCTCGGGCAGCTCGTAGGTCGTGTCGAGGTCGACGGTGCGGACCAGCTCGTCGGTCGCCGCGGCCACCTCGGCGTACGCAGCCCGCACGCCGTCCAGGGTCTCGCCGTCGACGAGGCGGAAGTTCGCCTCCCACGCCGCGACCAGCTCCGGGGTGAACTCCCCCGGGCTGTCGGACCAGTCGTCCTGGTTGCCGTGCTTACCGGAGGTGGCGAACGTGGCCCAGCCCTTCTCCACCTCGGCGACGTGCTTGATCAATCCCCCGATGGTCAGCGCGCTGACCGTGCTGCGGGTGTTGGCCTGCTCGTCGGTGAGCCCCTGGGCGGTGTGCAGCAGGAAGTGCCGGGCCTTGGCCAGGCCGGCGAGGATGTCGGCCCGCTCGCCGGTGACGGCGGTCTGCTCGGTGGTGGTCATGGGCCGTACTCTAGGACCTGCTGGTGTCAGTTATTGACCTCAATCCGGCGGATCCTGGAATCCATGGCGAACACGAGCTCCCGCACGCTGCGGCTGCTGTCCCTGCTGCAGACCCACCGCTACTGGCCGGGCGCCGAGCTGGCCGACCGGCTCGAGGTCTCGGTGCGCACCCTTCGCCGGGACGTCGAACGGTTGCGCGAGCTCGGCTACCCCGTCAACGCCTCCCGCGGCGTCGACGGGGGCTACCAGCTGGCCGCCGGCGCGGCGCTTCCCCCGCTCGTCCTCGACGACGAGGAGGCGGTCGCGCTCGCCGTGGGGTTGCAGACCGCGGCGCAGGGAGGCGTCGCCGGGATCGCCGAGTCGTCCGTGCGCGCGCTGGCCAAGGTCGTGCAGGTGATGCCGCCGAAGCTGCGCAAGCGGGTCGATGCGCTGCGCGCCATGACCACGCCGGTGACGTGGTCGGCCGGCGGGCCGACGGCCGACCCGGAGGTGCTCACCGCGGTCGCGGAGGCGTGCCGCGCCGAGGAGCGGCTCGAGTTCGCCTACACCGCCGCCGACGGCGCGCGCACCGACCGGCTGGTGGAGCCGCTGCGGCTGGTGGCGCTCGGCCGCCGCTGGTACCTCGTCGCCTACGACCTGCACCGGCACGCATGGCGCAGCTTCCGGCTCGACCGGCTGGCCGGTCCGCGCTGCACCGGCGTCCGGTTCCGCCCGCGCGAGCTGCCGGCCGCCGACGCCGCCCAGTTCGTGCAGGCCGCCGTCGACCAGCGACCGTCGTCCTACGAGATCGAGATCCGGTTCGCGGCACCCGTCGAGCGGGTGCGGACGGCGATCGGCCGGTGGGGGCAGGTCGACGAGGACGGCGACGGCTGCCGCTTCCGCGTGCGCAGCGACACGCTCGACTGGGCCGCCATGGCGATCGCCGTGCTCGGTGCGGACGCTGAGATCGTCTCGCCGCCGGAGCTGCTCGACCACGTCCACGGCTGGGCCCGCAGCCTGGGCCGGGCCCGGTGAGCGCGCTGGCGCAGGTCCTGCGCACGCGACTGGCGGAGGTGGCCGACCCGGAGGCCGCCCCGGCGATGCAGGCCTACATGAAGTCGGCGATGCCGTTCCGCGGCGTGCCCAAGCCCGCCCGCGCGCGGGTGCTGCGTGCCGCGCTGGCCACGCACCCGGTGGCGGACGCAGCCGAGCTCGCCACCACCGTCGACGACCTGTGGGACGGCGCCGCGTACCGGGAGGAGCGCTACCTGGCCATGGACCTGGCCGCGCACCGCCGGCACCTGCCGTGGGTGGGCCTCGCGTGGCTGCCGCGGCTGCGCGGCTGGATCGTCGACGCCGGCTGGTGGGACGTCACCGACGAGCTGGCCAACCGGCACGTCGGCCGGCTGCTGCGGGCGCACCCCGCCGAGGTGACGCCCGTCGTGCGGAGCTGGATCTCCGACCCCGACCGCTGGCTGCGCCGCAGCTCGGTGATCTGCCAGCTCTCCTCCGCCGCCGCGACGGACCGCGACCTGCTGACCGACGCGATCGAGACCAACGCGGCCGACCCGGACTTCTTCCTGCGCAAGGCCATCGGCTGGGCCCTGCGGCAGTACGCCCGCACCGACCCCGACTGGGTCCGGGCGTTCGTCGCCGCACACCCCGAGCTCTCCCCGCTGTCGAAGCGGGAGGCGCTGCGCGTGATCACCACGTCCGGCGCGCAGCACCGGTCGCGTGGTTGACTGCCCCGTGGAGATCGGTGTGTACGGCTTCGTCGACGTGGCGCTGGACGCGGACCCGGAGGCTCCCGCGCTGCGGATCCGGGAGGCGGTCGAGCAGATCGCGCTGGCCGACGAGGTGGGGCTCGACGTGGCCGGCATCGGCGAGCACCACCGCCGCGACTACGCCTCCTCCACGCCCGCCACGATCCTGGCCGCGGCCGCCGAGCGCAGCAGCCGGATCCGGCTGACGAGCGCCGTCTCCGTCCTGTCGTCCGACGATCCGGTGCGCGTGTTCCAGCAGTTCGCCACACTCGACCTGCTCTCCGGCGGGCGAGCGGAGATCATGGCCGGTCGCGGCTCGTTCATCGAGTCGTTCCCCCTGTTCGGGCACGACCTCGCCGACTACGACGAGCTGTTCGCGGAGAAGCTGGAGCTGCTGCTCGCCCTGCGCGCGAACGAGCGGGTGACGTGGTCGGGCCGGCACCGCGCCCCGCTCGTCGAGCAGGCCGTCTACCCCCGGCCGCTGCAGGATCCGCTGCCGGTGTGGCTTGCCGTCGGCGGCAACCCGCCGTCGGTGGTGCGGGCGGGCCGGCTCGACCTGCCGATGGCGCTCGCGATCATCGGCGGGCAGCCGGCGCGGTTCGCGCCGCTCGTCGAGCTGTACCGCCAGGCCGGCGGCACCCAGCCCACCAGCCTGAACATGCACGGGTTCGTCGCGGAGACCCGCGCGGCCGCGGCCGACACGTACTACCCCGCGCACTCCGGCGTGATGGACCGCATCGGCCGCGAGCGTGGCTGGGGCCCGACCAACCGGGCCGCGTTCGACGCCGCCACCGCCATCGACGGCGCCTACCTCGTCGGCGCCCCGGAGGCCGCGGCGGAGAAGATCCTGCACCTGCACTCGCTGTTCGACCACGACCGGATGCTCATCCAGATGGCGATCGGCGACGTCGCACACCGCGACGTGCTGCGGGCGATCGAGCTGCTCGGCACGGAGGTGGCCCCGCTGGTGCGCGCGGAGGTGGCGCGCCGACACGCGCCCGCCGCCGGTTGAGAGGCCTCTACCGCACTCCGGCCCACAGCTCCCGCGTCGCGCCGCGCGGGTCGTCCGCCGTCTCCGTCGCGGCGCCGAACGTGCGGACGGTGCGGGCGTCGCCGTAGCGCGCCCACCCCGGATCCCGACCGGACGCGAACGCGACCCACGCGCCGTGCACGGTGTCGGCGAGCTCCTGCGGCGCGTCCGGCCCGTTCATGGCCTCGGCGGCGGCCAGCGTGTCGAACACGAACGGCAGCTCGACGGCGTGGCAGGCGCCGAGCCGCCCGTCCAGCCCCTGTGCCGGCCAGTCGAACTCGTAGACCCAGGCGCGGCCGTGCGCCTCGGCGAGCCGGATCGCGGGGATGCGGAACATCTGGTCGGTCATGACGTCGGACAGCACCTCCCAGGGCGCGCCGCCCGGGCGTCCGGCGCGGTAGCGGTCCACGGCGCCGTCGGGCAGCCCGAGCATCCCGACGAACCCGGTCATCGCGGCGTCGGTGACGAACTCCGTCATGCCGCCGGCCACGGTGAAGAGGTGGACCTCGTCGCGGGTGGTGCCGATCAGCACCTCGACGTCGGTGGCGCTGCCAGCGGCGATCCGGTCGATCGGCCGGCCGGGAAGCGACTCGCCGTCGACGATCGGGACGTAGACGAGCGCGCCGGCGGCCGCCTCACCGAACTTCACCGGGTCGGGCCTGGCCCGCAGTTCCTTCAGCAGCTCGGTGTGCGCGCGAACCAGGCGTTCGGGCGGGACCTGGCCGAGCTCGGCGGGCGCCAGCCCGACCTGCGCCGCGACGAGCGTGGCGATCTTCTCCGCCGTCTCGACGGAGTACGCGTTGTGCGCTGCGCCGCTCTGCAGGATCGCCCGCTGGAACAGGCCTTCCGCGGCTGGCATCGCGAGCAGCGTGCCGACGCTCATCGCGCCGGCGGACTCCCCGAACACCGTGACGCGGCCGGGGTCGCCGCCGAACGCCGCGATGTTGTCGCGGACCCACGTCAGGGCGGCCACCTGGTCGAGGATGCCGAGGTTCGCCGGGCCGCCGGGCAGCTTCAGGAACCCTTCGGCGCCGAGCCGGTAGTTCACCGACACCAGCACGATGCCGTCCCTGGCGAAGGCCGTGCCGTCGTAGACGGGCACGGCGTTGGAACCGTTGACGAACGCGCCACCGTGGATGAACACCATCACCGGCGCGCCGCTCGCGTCCGCGGGCGCCCACACGTTGACGGTGAGGATCTCGTCGCCCGGGATCACCGGCTCGGGCAGCACGTCGCGGAACACCGGCGGGTAGGGCCCTGCTGGCGCGGTCGCTCCCAGCTGCAGCGCGTCGCGGACCCCCGACCAGCCGGGATGCGGCTGGGTCGGGCGGAACCGGTGCTCCCCGAACGGGGCGGCCGCGTACGGGATGCCGAGGAAGCGGGCGACCCCGCCCTCGACCGTTCCACGGACGGTGCCGGAGATCGTCGTCGCCTCGATGCTCGTCACCCGACGACTCTAGGTGCGCAGCGCAGCCCCGTGGCGCTCGACGGCCACCGCGACCGCGGCGTCCCGGGCCGCGTTGGCCTCCTCGCTGGTCAGCGTGCGGTCGGGGGCGCGGAATCGCAGCGTGTAGGCCAGCGAACGCTTGCCCTCGCCCACCTGCTCGCCCGCGTACACGTCGAACAGCCGCACCTGCTCCAGCAGCGCGCCGCCGCCGTCCTCCAGCGCCTCGGCCAGCGCGGCCACCGGCACAGCCGTGTCCGCGACGAGCGCGACGTCGACCGTGATCGGCGGGTACGGCGACACCACCGGCACCGGCCGTGCCTCGTCCAGCGGGATGAGGTCGAGGTCGATCTCCATCGCGCACGTGCGCGGCGGCAGATCCAGCGCCTCGACGACCTTCGGGTGCAGCTCGCCGGCGTGCCCGAGCGGGAAGTCGCCGAGCCGGATCTCCGCGCACCGCCCCGGGTGGAACGGGGGCAGAGCGGCCGCGGTGGCCCGCAGCTCCACCCCGGCCGCCTTGCCCACGAGCAGGGCCGCCGCCACCGCGTCGGCCCAGCCGGCGGGACGTCCGGCGCCCCACCAGCCGCGCGCCTCCCGGTCGCCGGCGAGCACCACGCCGACGTGCGTGGGCTGCTGCGGCAGCGCGGCGTTGATCTGCGCGTACACGTCGTCGGACGGGCGGGCGTCGACGGGCGGGTCCGGCATCGGGACGGTCTCGTGGTGGGGCTGGGTGACCTGACCGATCGTGTAGAGGGCGAGGTCGACCAGCCCGCGCGACCGGTTGCGGCCCAGTGTCTCCAGCAGGCCCGGCAGCAGGGTGCTCGCCAGCTCGGCCCGCTCGGCGTCCAGCGGGTTCACCACGTGCACGGTGCGCCGGCGCGGGTCGCCGGCGTCGAGCCCGAACGCGTCCCACACGGTGGGGTCGATGAACGGGAACGGCAGCACCTCGACGTAGCCGTTCTCGGCGAGCGCCCGGCCCACGACCCGTCTGCGCTGCTGGGCGGGTGTGAGGCCACGTCCCGGCACCGCCGACGGGAGGATCGACGGGATCCGGTCGAGCCCCTCCAGGCGCAGGACCTCCTCCACGAGGTCGGCCGGGCGGACCAGGTCGGGTCGCCAGGTAGGCGGCGTCGCCACGACCTGGCCGCGACCGTCGTCGCCCGTGACCAGCTCGACCGCGCAGCCGATCTGGGCCAACCGGCGCACGGTGGCCCCGCGCTCGTAACCGACGCCGGCGACGCGGTCGGGCAGGTCGAGCGGCATGCGGACCGCCGCGGGTGCCGTGACGCCGCCCGCGTCGGTGCGTCCCGCGGCGATCGTCCCGCCGCCGAACTCGACGAGCAGCTGCGCCGCCCGCTCCGCCGCGACGGGAGGGAGCATCGGGTCGACGCCACGTTCGAAGCGCTTGGACGCCTCGCTGGGCAGCTTGTGCCGGCGCGCGCCGCGGGCGATCACGGCGGGCACGAAGTGCGCGGCCTCCAGCAGCACGTCGACGGGCTCGGTGCCACCGACCGGGATCTCCGTGCTGGCCCCGCCCATCACGCCGGCGAGGCCGATCGGGCCGCTGTCGTCGGTGATGAGCAGGTCGTCGGGATCGAGCGAGCGCACCACGTCGTCGAGGGTGGTGAGCTTCTCCCCCGCGACCGCCCGGCGCACCACGATCGGGCCGCTGACCAGCGACGCGTCATAGGCGTGCAGCGGCTGGCCGAGCTCCAGCATCACGTAGTTCGTGACGTCGACGATCAGCGAGATCGGCCGCATGCCACCCGCCAGCAGCCGCCGCTGCATCCACCACGGGGTGGGTGCGGTCGGGTCGACGCCGTCGACCCGGCGGGCGACGAACCGCGCGCATCCCTCGTCGTCGAGGCGGACCGGCCACGCGTCGCCGGTCGTGTCCGGCACCGCGACCCGCGCGGCCGGATCGGTGTAGTCGGCCTCGGTGGCAGCGGCCAGCTCGCGCGCCAGCCCGCGCAGCGCGAAGCAGTAACCGCGGTCGGGGGTCACGTTGATCTCGATCACCGGCTCGGCCAGGCCGAGCACATCGGCGGCCGGGGTGCCCGGCTCGGCCGTGCCGGGCGGCAGGACCAGGATGCCGGCGTGGTCGGTGCCGATGCCCAGCTCACGCACCGATGCGATCATGCCCTCGGAGAGGTGGCCGTAGGTCTTGCGGGCGCCCACCTCGAACCCGCCGGGCAGCACCGTGCCCGGCAGCGTGACGACGACGAGGTCGCCGACCGCGAAGTTGGTGGCACCGCAGATCACGTTCTGCGGCGCCCCGGTGTCGTTGGCGTTGCCGACGTCCACCTGGCACCAGCGGATCGGCTTCTTGAACTCGGTCAGCTCCTCGATCGCGAGGACCCGCCCGACCACCACCGGACCGCTGACGTCGGGCGCCGGATGGATCTCCTCGATCTCCAGGCCGACCTTGACGAAGGCCTCGCCGAGCTCGTCGGCCGACTTCGCGTCGACCCCTGTTCCGATGCTGACGTACTCCGACAGCCAGGACTGCGTTACGCGCACCCGATACCCCTAGACCCCGAACGCCCGGCTGAACCGGACGTCGCCCTCGACCATGTCACGCATGTCGGGGATGCCGTTGCGGAACATGAGCGTGCGCTCCAGACCCATCCCGAACGCGAAGCCCGAGTAGACGTCGGGATCGACGCCGCAGGCGCGCAGGACGTTCGGGTCGACCATGCCGCAGCCGCCCCACTCGACCCAACCCGCGCCGCCCTTCTTCTCCGGGAACCACACGTCCGGCTCGGCCGAGGGCTCGGTGAAGGGGAAGAACGAGGGGCGCAGGCGGATCTTCGACTCGGTGCCGAACATGGCCCGCGCGAACGCGTCGAGGGTGCCCTTCAGGTGCGCCATCGTGAGGCCCTTGTCGATCGCCAAGCCCTCGACCTGGTGGAACACCGGGGTGTGGGTGGCGTCGAGCGCGTCGGTGCGGAACGTGCGCCCCGGGCACACGACGTAGACCGGCAGGTCCCGCTCCAGCAGCGCGCGGATCTGCACCGGGGAGGTGTGCGTGCGCAGCACCAGCCCGGACTGCTCGCCGTCGCCCAGGTAGAACGTGTCCTGCATGGTGCGGGCGGGGTGGTCCTTCGGGAAGTTCAGCGCGTCGAAGTTGAGCCACGACGACTCGACCTCGGGGCCCTCCGCGACCTCCCACCCCATCCCGACGAACACGTCGGCGATCTGCTCGCCGATCTGCGTCAGGGGGTGGCGGGCGCCGCGCGGGATCCGGTCCCACGGCAGCGTGACGTCCACGGCCTCTTCGACGAGCACGCGCTCGTCGCGCTCGGCGACGAGCACGGCGCGCCGCTCGTCGAACGCGGCCTGCGCCTCCTGGCGCGCCGCGTTGACCCGCTTGCCGGCGTCGGCGCGCTCCGGGCCCGGCAGCGAGCCCAGCTCGCGGCGGGCCAGCTGCAACGGCGCCCGATCGCCGAGGTGGGCGGGGCGGACGGCGGCCAGCGCCGCCAGGTCGGCTGCCTCGGCGAACGCGGCGCGGGCGGCCGCGACCGCCTCGGCCAGCGCCCCGGCGTCCAAGAGTCCGGGGGACGGCAGGCCCGACGAAGGAGGGCCGGGGTTGGTAGGCCTGGTCTCGCTCATGATGGGCTCGATCCTAGAGAGCGGCTCCCGAGCGTCACGACGGGGACACCGTGTGCTGGAGGATGCGAGCCATGCGTGACGGGTTCGCCGAGCTGCTCGGCCGGCTGCGGCGTGGCGAGGAGACGGCGGAGCAGGCCGTGGCGGAGCGGCTGGCGCTGGTGCGGGCCGCGCACGAGCGGACCGGTGCCGTCGCCTTCTTCGAGGACGAGCGCGCGCTGTCGGACGCTCGCGCCCTCGACCGCGCGTTCGCCGGGACCGGCCCCGTCGGGCCCCTGCACGGCCTTCCGATCACGGTCAAGGACTGGATCGACGTCGAGGGCTTCCCGTGCGCGGGCGAGACGGACGACCGGGAACGCCGCCCGGTCCGGGACGCCGCGGCGGTGGCCCGGTTGCGGGCCGCCGGCGCCGTCGTCGTCGCGAAGACCAAGCCCTGGGGCGACGTCGCGCATCCGGGCGATCCCACCCGATCGGTGGGCGGTTCCAGCAGCGGGGAGGCCGCGCTCGTCGCCGCCGGCGCGTCGGTGCTCGGCATCGGCAGCGACTCCGGCGGCAGCATCCGACTCCCCGCGTCCTGGGCGGGGGTGTGGGGGCTGCGTCCCACCGCAGGGCGGGTGCCGACCACCGGGCACTACCCGCGCGTCGGCCTCCGCAGCGACGGCCGCACGCAGATCGGGCCGCTCGCGGACTCCGTCGACGCGGTCGAGCTGGCACTCGCCGTCCTCGCGGGGCCGGACGGCCGCGATCCGGCAGCAGCACCGGTCCCGCTGCTGTCGTCGACCACGGTGGAGCTGCAGGGGCGCCGCATCGCGGTCATCCCGGGCGGCGCGGTCCCGGTGGTCGAGGCAGCCGTCCGGCGGGCCGGCGCGGCACTCGTGGCTGCGGGCGCCGTCGAGGTGGAGTGGACCTTCGACTGGCTCCCGCCGGCCTGGGACGTCACTCGGCGGTACTGGGCCCGGGCCGGCGGGGAACCCGGCCTGACCGGCGCCGACGTGATGCGCGAGCTGGAGGACTGGGACCACTACGTCCACCGCTACCTGAGAGCCACCGCGGACGTCGACCTGATCGTCACACCGGCCACGCCCGACACCGCGCCGCTGCGCTCCGAACCCGTCGAGGGTGAGCGCTTCCTCCACCTCCTGCCGGCGAGCCTCGTCGGAGCGCCGGCGCTCGCGGTGCCCGCCGGGGCGGACGCGGCCGGACTGCCGATCGGTGTGCAGATCGTCGGGCGCCTGTGGGAGGACCACGTCGTGCTGGCGGCGGGCCGGACCGTGGGGGCGGCCGTCGGCCGGAGCTGAGGCGCCGGGTCAGCGGCGGGCGGCGACCGTCGCGTAGAGACAGATCGCCGCGGCAGTGGCCAGGTTGAGGCTCTCGGCGCGGCCGTGGATGGGTACCCGCACCCGGTGGTCGGCCGCGGCGGCGAGGTCCGCCGGCACGCCGTGCGCCTCGCCACCGAAGATCCACGCCACCGGGCCGGCCAGCAGTGCCGCGGTGCCGGGATCGTGCAGGTCCCGCTCGCCGTGCCCGTCCGCGACGAGGAGGGTGAGACCGGCCGCGCGGCACGCGGCCAGCACGGCGGCGGCGTCGCGGTCGCGGGCCAGTGGCAGGTGGAACACGCTGCCCGTCGACGCGCGGACGGCCTTGCCGTTGTGCGGGTCGACGGTGTCGCCGGCCAGGAGCACGGCGTCGGCGCCCGCGGCGTCGGCGACGCGGATGATCGTGCCCGCGTTGCCCGGGTCGGTGATGCCCGCGCACACCGCGACGAGCGTGGGCGCCGGACCCAGCGCGGTCGCCGGAGGGACGTCGAGCAGGTCGCAGACCGCGACCAGCCCCTGCGGGGTGACGGTCTCGGAGAGCGTCTCGGCGGCCCGTTCGGTGACCGGGCTGATCCGGGCGCCCGCGCGGTCGGCCGCGTCGATCAGCTCCGGGTTGCGCGCGGCGGCTGCGTCGGTGAGGAACAGCTCGTGCACCCGCCCGTACGCGAGCGCCTCCCGGACCGCCTGCGCGCCCTCGACGAGGAACCGCCCGGCCCGATCGCGGCCCGCGCGGCGCAGCAGCTTGCGTGCTGCGACCACGCGCGGGGTGCGGTCGGTGCCGGGCGGTCCCGGTACTGCCGTGCTCAGGCGGCGGTCCCGCCCGCCTGCGCCGGCACGTTCGCCTTGGCCACCTCGACGAGCGCGGTGAACGCGGCCGGGTCGGAGACGGCGAGCTCGGCCAGGTTCTTCCGGTCGACCTCGATCTCGGCGATCTTCAGACCTTGGATGAAGCGGTTGTACGTCATGCCGTTGGCGCGGGCGGCCGCGTTGATCCGCGTGATCCACAGCTGCCGGAAGTCACCCTTGCGGGCGCGCCGGTCGCGGTAGGCGTAGTTCAGCGAGTGGAGCATCTGCTCCTTCGCCTTGCGGTACAGCCGGGAACGCTGCCCGCGGTAGCCGCTGGCCGCTTCGAGGGTGGTGCGGCGCTTCTTGGCGGCGTTGACCGCGCGCTTCACGCGTGCCATGGGTGTGTCCTTACGTGTGGGAGGTCAGGGGCAGGGAGTGGTCAGCGACCGAGCAGCTTCTTGACGCGCTTGACGTCGGCCTTCGCGACGGGCGCGAGTCGCCCGAGGTCGCGTGCTTCCTTGCTCGACTTGACCTCCATCCGGTGGCGGAGGCCGGTCTGCTCACGCATGAGCTTTCCGCTCCCCGTCACGCGGATCCGCTTGGCGGTCCCCTTGTGCGTCTTGTTCTTCGGCATGGCGGGTCCTACTTCCCTGCCGGCGCGGACGCCGGCGTCGTGAGCTGTGCGAGCTGCTGCGGCCGTCAGGCCTGCGGAACGCTCTCGGCCGCGCGCGGGCGGCCCTTCTTGTTCGGAGCGATCACCATCGTCATGTTGCGGCCGTCCTGCTTCGGCGCGGCCTCGACCGTGCCGAGCTCCGCCACGTCCTCGGCGAGGCGCTGCAGCAACCGGAACCCGAGTTCGGGACGGGACTGCTCGCGACCGCGGAACATGATCGTGACCTTGACCTTGTTGCCGCCCTCGAGGAAACGCACGACGTTGCGCTTCTTGGTCTCGTAGTCGTGGCTGTCGATCTTCGGTCGGAGCTTCTGCTCCTTGATCGTGGTGAGCTGCTGGTTGCGGCGGGACTCCCGGGCCTTCTGCGCGCTCTCGTACTTGAACTTGCCGTAGTCCATGAGCTTGCAGACCGGCGGGCGGGCCTGAGCGGCGACCTCGACGAGATCCAGCTCGGCCTCCTGCGCGAGCCGCAGGGCGTCCTCGATGCGCACGATGCCGACCTGTTCACCGTTGGGTCCGACCAGTCGGACCTCGGGAACACGGATGCGGTCGTTGATGCGCGTCTCTGTGGTAATGGGGTCTCCTCGTTTCGGCGTCCAATGGCGCGACGAAGCGGAGACCCTACGATCAGGAGGCCACGCGTGCGCGGCTACCGGACCGGAACCCGGTCACCGGTGGTGGCGGGTGGGAGCGGGGCTCCACTTGAACGCCCTGACGCACGTGAGAACGCGCGACGGGGTGGTCGCATTCCGTAGGGTAGCAGGCAGCGTCGGTCGGTGCCCGATGGGCCCGCTCCGGCGACGTCACACAGCGCGTGGCCGCCTCACACAGGTTGCAACGTGTGTGCCGTGGCCGCGCGCTGTGTGAGATGAGTCAGGGGCGGCCGAGCGCGCGGTAGGTCCAGCCTGCCGCACGCCACCGGGCCGGGTCCAACGCGTTGCGTCCGTCGACGATCCGCCGCTCGGCGACGACCCCGGCGAGCTCGGCCGGGTCCAGTGCCTGGAACTGCGGCCACTCGGTCAGGTGCAGCACCAGGTGGGCGCGGTCGGCGGCCAGCTCGGGGGTGTCCTCGTAGCCGAGGCCGGGGTGCAGCTTGCGGGCGTTGTCGTTGGCGACGGGGTCGTGCACCGTGACCTGGGCGCCCTGCAGCTGGATGGTGGCCGCGACGGTGAGGGCGGGCGAGTCGCGGATGTCGTCGGAGTGCGGCTTGAACGCGGCCCCGAACACCGCCACCCGCTTGCCGATGAACGACCCGCCGAGCTGCTCGCGGGCGAGGTCGACCATGCGGGCACGGCGGCGCATGTTGATCGCGTCCACCTCGCGCAGGAACGACAGCGCCTGGTCGACGCCCAGCTCCCCGGCACGCGCCATGAACGCGCGGATGTCCTTGGGCAGGCAGCCCCCGCCGAACCCGAGCCCGGCGTGCAGGAACCGACCGCCGATGCGCGGGTCGAGCGCGAGCGCACCACCCAGCTGGGTGACGTCGGCGCCGGTGGCCTCGCACACCTCCGCCATCGCGTTGATGAAGGAGATCTTGGTGGCGAGGAACGCGTTCGCCGACACCTTCACCAGCTCGGCCGTCGCGAAGTCGGTGACCACGACGGGCACACCGGCGTCGAGGAGCTCGGCGTAGACCGTGCGGAGGACGGACTCGGCGTGCGCCGATCCGACCCCGAAGACCAGTCGATCGGGGCGCAGCGTGTCCTCTACGGCGTGCCCCTCTCGGAGGAACTCCGGGTTCCAGGCCAGCTCGGCCGTCGGCGCCCGCTCGGCGAGCCGTGCGGCCAGCCGGGCCGCGGTGCCGACCGGCACGGTGGACTTGCCGACGATCAGGCACGGACCGGCGACGTGCGCGGCGAGCGCCTCAACCGCCGCGTCGACGTGGCTGAGGTCGGCGGCCAGCTCACCCCTGCGTTGCGGGGTGCCGACGCACACGAAGTGCACGTCGCCGAAGGCCGCCGCCTCGGCGATCGAGGTGCCGAACCGCAGCCGGCCGACGGACACCTGCTCGGCGAGCAGCTCCGCGAGCCCGGGTTCGTGGAACGGCAGGCGCCCGGACTGAAGGAGCGCGACCTTCTCCGGGTCGACGTCGACCCCGAGCACGTCGAAGCCGAGCTTCGCCATGCAGGCGGCGTGGGTGGCGCCGAGGTAGCCGGTGCCGATGACCGTGAGGCGGGGAGCCATGGCGGAGGTGTAGCCGCCGCGGTCGAACCGGCCGGGACCTGTGCCGATCGTGTCGATGGCCGCCGGATGAACATCCTTGCGGTTGACGTGGCGTCAACTTCTACGCTGGTCCGCATGACGGTCTGGTCGACGCGCGAGGTGACGCGGCTGGCGGGGGTCACCTCCCGCACGCTGCGCCACTACGACCACATCGGGCTGCTGCGGCCCACCGACATCGGCGCGGGCGGCACCCGGCACTACGACCGCGACCAGCTGCTGCGGCTGCAGCACATCCTCGTGCTGCGGGAGCTGGGGCTCGGACTGCCCGAGATCGCCGAGGTCGTCGACGGCGACACCGACGTCGTCGAGACGCTGCGGCGCCACCACCGGCGGCTGCTGGCCGAGTCGGACCGGCTGAAGGAGCTGGCCGCGACGGTGGCCCGCACGATCGCCGAGCACGAAGGAGGGGTGCCCGTGGGCACGACCGAGATGTTCGACGGGTTCGCCGGCGACCCGTACGCCGCGGAGGCGGTGGAGCGCTGGGGCGACACCGCCCGCGAGGCGCAGGAGCGCGCGGCCGCGTGGAGCCCCGCGGAGAAGCGCGACTTCATGGTCGAGCTGCAGGAGGTGAACGAGCAGTTCGCCGAGCTGCTGCGCGGCGGAGCACAGCCGGGCGACCCGCCGGTGCAGGCGGTCGTCGCCCGCCACTACGCGTGGATGTGCCGGTCCTGGACGCCCGACCGCGAGGGCTACCTGTGCGTCGGACGCATGTACGTCGACGACGAGCGCTTCACGGCGAACATCGACCGCACCCAGCCCGGCCTCGCCGTGTTCCTGCGCGACGCCATCGAGGTGTGGGCGCCCGCGAACCTCGCCTGACCCCCGCTGCCCACACGCACGTGGTGCGACGTGTGCGCGAGGGCTGTCGTCCTAACCGGCCTTCACGAGCTGCCCGCGCACCGCGCCGACCCGGAACTGCTTCGTGTGCACGTCGACGAACCAGTCGGCGGGGTTGCTCTCCACCATGGCGAGCCGGAAGCCCCGGCCGGTGTCGCCCCTGGCCAGCACCACGCCGGTGGTGAAGGGACCTTTCAGGCAGCCCTTGCTGGTCAGCGGGCCGCCGGGCGGGCCCTGCGGGTCGGGGAACACCATCCGCGGGTAGCCGCTCTCCCCCGGCTTGCCCTCCTGCAGGTGCGTGGCCGTGCGCGCGGAGCTCTCGTACGGCTGCGTGACGCCGGTGAGCGTGATGTCGTAGCAGACGATGTCCTGCTGGCTGTTGATCCGCAGGGTGAACGTGCCCGACGCGCCGGGCTGGCCCGGCATCGGCTTGCCGAAGTCGTCGACCACCTGGTCGGGCGTCGCCGTCGACGTCAGCGTGCTGGTGAACGTCGTCGGCTCGGGCACCGACACGTCCGTCGGCGGCGCAGCCGCTGCCGGGCCCGCCCACACCGGCAGAACGGCGACCGCGGCAAGGCAGAGGGCCGTGCGGTGCAGCGACGCGCGGAACATGGCGACCTCCTCGACGGCTGACCGCCAGGATCGCCCTCCGGACCGCCGCGGCATCCGCACACCACGCCGAAACCCCCGGATCGGGTGGCGCCTGCTCAGTAGCGTGCGGCGTAGTGCGTCAGCGGCTCGCCGAAGAGCGCGGCGAAGTCCCGGGCGAGGTGCGCCTGGTCGGCGAACCCGAGCTCGGCGGCCAGGGCCGCCCAGTCGACGGGGCGGGCGTGCGCCATCCGCTCGGTGACCTCGCGCAACCGGTAGCGGCGGATCACCCGCTTCGGCCCGACGCCCACGTACTCCGCGAAACGCCGCTGCAGCCCGCGCACGTGCGTCCCGCGCAGCTCGGCCAGCTGGTCCACCCGCACGATCGTGCGGTCGGCCGCGACCAGCGCGACCGTCTCCGCCGCCCACTCCGCGGCCGGATCGTGCGCGGGGACGAGCGGCTCCAGCCAGGCTCGCAGCTCGTGCGGGCCGCCGGGCTCGGCGGGCGTGCCGCGCAGGCCAGGCACGTCGGCGACGCCCACGACCCGATCCGTCAGTGCGGCGACCCGTGATCGCAGGAACGGGCGGAAACCGCCCGGGCGGAACTCCACGCCCGTGACCCGGCCCTCCCCGTCCAGCTCACGGATCCGGCGGCTCGTCGCGACCCCGTGCACCTCGGGAGCGCACCCCGGCCGCACCGTCAGGTGCACGCCGGGGAACGGCACCACCACCTGACGGTACGGCCGCGCGTACGACCAGCAGGCCCACCAGATGCGCTCCACGAACGGCGCGAGCACCGGGCCCGGCTCGGCCACGCCGTGTCGCTGGGCGGCCCGCCAGGCGCCACCGATCTCACGCGTGTCGCGTTCCTTCAAGACCGGAGCTCCGCACGCCACCTACGGTCGCCGGTATGACCGCATCGACCGTCACCGCGATCGCGTTCGGCTGCGCCGACCCGGCTCGGCTCGCCGAGTTCTACCGCGCCGCCACGGACGCGACGGTGATCTTCTCCAGCGACACCAGCGTGTACCTCGACCTCGGCCATGGGTCGGCTTCGACCAGGTGCCGCACGCGGCCCGCCCCGACTGGCCCACCGGCCTCCCCACGACCCGGCTCGACCTCACCGCCACCGAGCTCGCCGCCGACGAGCGCCGGCTCCGTGAGCTCGGCGCCACCCGGCCCGGGCACCCGTTCTCCCTGACGACGGTCTACTGACCCACCGCGGCCTTGCGCCGCCGCGCCGGCTTCGCCTCAGCCGGCTCCTCCTTGACCAGCTCCTTCAGGAACTGCCCGGTGTAGCTGGTGGGGTGTGCGGCGACCTGCTCCGGGGTGCCCTCGGCGACGACGGTGCCACCGCCGGAACCGCCCTCGGGGCCCATGTCGATGATCCAGTCGGCCGTCTTGATGACGTCGAGGTTGTGCTCGATGACGACCACCGAGTTGCCCTTGTCGACCAGCCCGTTGATGACCAGCAGCAACTTGCGGATGTCCTCGAAGTGCAGGCCCGTGGTGGGCTCGTCGAGGATGTAGATCGTGCGGCCGTTGGACCGCTTCTGCAGCTCCGACGCCAGCTTCACGCGCTGCGCCTCGCCGCCCGAGAGCGTGGGCGCGGGCTGCCCGAGCCGCACGTAGCCCAGCCCGACGTCGACGAGCGTCTCGAGGTAGCGGCTGATCGAGGTGATCGGCTTGAAGAACTCGGCGGCCTCCTCGATCGGCATGTCGAGGATGTCGGCGACCGTCTTGCCCTTGTAGTGCACCTCGAGGGTCTCGCGGTTGTACCGGGCGCCCTTGCACACCTCGCACGGCACGTACACGTCGGGCAGGAAGTTCATCTCGATCTTGATCGTGCCGTCGCCGGAGCACGCCTCGCAGCGCCCGCCCTTGACGTTGAACGAGAAGCGGCCCTGCTGGTAGCCGCGCACCTTCGCCTCGGTGGTGGCCGCGAACAGGGTGCGGATCTTGTCCCACACGCCGGTGTACGTGGCCGGGTTGGAGCGCGGGGTGCGCCCGATCGGCGACTGGTCGACCCGCACCAGCTTGTCGAGCCCGTCGAGGCCCGTGATGCGGGTGTGCCGGCCCGGCACCTGCCGCGCGCCGTTGAGCTGGTTGGCCAGCACGGTGGCGAGGATGTCGTTGACCAGCGTGGACTTGCCCGAGCCGGACACCCCGGTGACCGCGACCAGCGTGCCGAGCGGGATGTCGACGTCGATGCCGCGCAGGTTGTGCTCGCGCGCGCCGACGACCGTGAGCTTGCGCTTCGGGTCGATCTTGCGGCGCTTCTCCGGGAGCGGGATCGAGCGCCGCCCGGACAGGTACGCGCCGGTCAGCGACGTGTCGTGCGACTCGAGACCGGCGACCTCGCCGCTGTAGACGATGACGCCGCCGTGCTCCCCCGCGCCCGGGCCGATGTCGACCGCCCAGTCGGCGGCGCGGATGGTGTCCTCGTCGTGCTCGACGACGATCAGGGTGTTGCCCAGGTCGCGCAGCCGCACCAGCGTCTGGATGAGCCGGCGGTTGTCGCGCTGGTGCAGCCCGATCGACGGCTCGTCGAGCACGTACAGCACGCCGACCAGGCCGGACCCGATCTGCGTCGCCAGCCGGATGCGCTGCGCCTCGCCGCCGGACAACGAGCCCGCCGCGCGGTCGAGCGAGAGGTAGTGCAGGCCCACGTCGAGCAGGAAGCCCAGCCGCGCCTGCACCTCCTTGAGGACGCGTCCGGCGATCATCGCCTGCCGCTGGTCGAGCAGCATCCCGTCGAGGAACTCCGAGCACTCCGCCACCGACATCGCGGAGACGTCGGCGATCGACTTCTCGCCGGCATCGCGGTGCGCGAGGGTGACCGCGAGGACCTCGGGCCGCAGCCGGGCGCCCTTGCACGCGGGGCACGGCACGTCGCGCATGTAGCCCTCGTACTTCTCGCGCGCGTACTCAGAGTCGGTCTGGTCGAGCCGGCGCTCCAGGAACGGGATGACGCCCTCGAAGTTGGCGTAGTACGAGCGCTCGCGGCCGTACCGGTTGTGGTAGCGCACGTGCACCTGGTCGGTGGAGCCGTGCAGCACGGCCTTCTGCGCCGCCGCCGGCAGCTTGCGCCACGGCGTGTCCATGCGGAAGCCGAGCTGGCTCGCGAGCCCCTCCAGCAGCCGGCCGAAGTACTCCGCGGTCTGCCCGCCCGCCCACGGGGCGATCGCACCGGCGGCCAGGCTCGCGTCCGGATCGGGCACGACGAGGTCGGGGTCGACCTCCTTCTTGATGCCGATGCCCGTGCACTCCGGGCAGGCGCCGTACGGCGAGTTGAAGGAGAACGTGCGCGGCTCGAGGTCGTCGAGCGCGAGCGGGTGGCCGTTGGGGCAGGCCATGCGCTCGGAGAAGCGGCGCTCGCGCTGCGGGTGGTGCTCGTCGAGGTCGACGAAGTCGAGCACCACGAGCCCGTCGGCGAGCCGGAGCGCGGTCTCCACCGAGTCGGTGAGCCGCTGCTTCGACGACGCCTTCACCGAGAGCCGGTCGACCACGACCGCGATGTCGTGCTTCTCCTGCTTCTTCAGCTTCGGCGGGTCGGTGAGCTGGTGCACCACCCCGTCGACGAGCACGCGCGCGTAGCCCTGCGCCTGCAGGTTGGTGAAGAGGTCGACGAACTCGCCCTTGCGGGTGCGCACCACCGGGGCGAGCACCTGGAACCGGGCGCCCTCCTCCATGGCGAGCACCTGGTCGACGATCTGCTGCGGGGTCTGCTTCTCGATGACGTGACCGCAGACCGGGCAGTGCGGCACGCCCGCGCGCGCGTAGAGCAGCCGCAGGTAGTCGTAGACCTCGGTGATCGTGCCGACGGTCGAGCGCGGGTTGCGGTTGGTGGACTTCTGGTCGATCGACACGGCGGGCGAGAGGCCCTCGATGAAGTCGACGTCGGGCTTGTCCATCTGCCCGAGGAACTGCCGGGCGTACGCGGACAGCGACTCGACGTAGCGGCGCTGCCCCTCCGCGAAGATCGTGTCGAACGCGAGGCTCGACTTGCCCGACCCCGACAGGCCGGTGAACACGACGAGGCTGTCGCGGGGCATGTCGAGGTCGACACCGCGCAGGTTGTGCTCGCGCGCGCCACGCACGACGAGCCGGCTACCTGCACGTTCGATGTTGCGGTCGACCACGGTGGGGAGCCTCCTGATCGGGCTGCCGGATCGCGTCTGGACGGCGGGATGCCGCCCCGATCCATGCTACGAGCGACCACCGACAGAATCCGGACGAGCATCCGTGCGAGCTTCGGCGCGGGCGTCGGGAACCGCTTCGGACAGGATCGCACGGACGTTCGAAGATCGGTCTTCGGGGGACCCTCGACGCAGCCTGGCCAGCAACTTCGCCGACTGGCGTGCCCCGATGTGGGGAACGTACGCACGGCCGATCGCGAGCCCGATCGAGGGCAGCGCCGCCGGATCGGGATAACACAGGTGCAGCGGCGCGTATTCCGGCTGGAACTTCGCCTTGAACGCGTGCAGCGAGCGGAACCCGTAGATGGGTTCGAGTGCCGCGCCCAGCCCGTCCAGCACGCGTTCGAGGCGCCGGGCGTCGCCGGTTCCGCGGTCCTGCCGCGCCAGCGGCGACCCGGACAGCGACAGGAACTGCGCGCCCTCCTCCTGCAGGTCCCGCGCCGCCGACGCGACGAGGAACTCCGAGACGCCGCGGAACGGGTCCGGGCCGGAGCGGCGGCGCATGAAGTCCAGCGTCCAGCCGACGACCTTGCCGTCGCGGTGCACCGGCATCCAGCTGGTGACGCCGTGCACGGTGCGGTCGGCGTCCACGGCCACGAGCACCCGCACGGCGTCGTCGGCGAGCTCGGCGAGCCCGCCCAGGGTGAAGCCCATCTCGGGCAGCCCCTTGTCGGCCACCCACTCCTCGCTGATCGCGCGGATCTGGTCGGTGATCGCCAGCGGCGCCTTCGCGAACGCGAACCACTCGGCCGTGATGCCCTGCTTGCCCGCCTTGTTCAGCGCTGTCCGCACGTCCTGCCAGCGCCGGCCGGTGAACGACAGCCCGGCCAGCGGCAGCACGATCTCCTCCGCCACCTGGACCGAGCGCAGGCCCAGCGCCGAGCACGCGTCCCGCGTGGCCGTGGTGACGCTGTAGAACGCCGGCACCCAGCCGCGTTCCGCGCAGGTCGCGACGAACCCGGCGACCGCGGCGGCCCGGCGCTCCGGGCTCCCGATCGGGTCACCGGTGGTGAGCGCCACACCGCCGATCACCCGATAGGCGACGGCGGCGTCGGGCGGGTCGGCGAACCAGTACGAGTTGCCCGCCCAGGTGGTGATCCACGCGAGGTCCGTCCCGCCGTGCTCGACGAGGATGGCCCGGGCGCGCGCAGCGTCGGCGGACGCCGGGTCGATCCGGGAGCGGACGAACCCCACGAGCAGACCGCCTACCACGACCAGCCAGAACACGACGCCGACCCAGTCCGACACCGCCGTGGCGACGGGGCCCTGCGGCAGGAACGACGGCGCCACCTCACCGAGGTAGCCCGGCGGCAGGAACCGCAGCGGCACGTCGGCGAGCAGCGCCAGCACCGTCGGCGGGGTGTCGAACTGGCCGGAGGCCACCAACCCGACGACGACGTAGAGGGCGGAGAGCCCCACGAACATGGCCGCGGCCAGCACGGCGGTGCGCCGGTACGTGCGGCGCGGCGCCTTGACCTCGAACTGCTCGCGGGTGAACCACAGCAGAGCCGCGATCACGGCCGGCACGAGCGCGGGCACCACCGTGGCCAGCGCAGCCCGGACCCCCGGCGCGGTCGTGTACGCGACCATCGCCTCGTCCGGGGTGCTCGCGATCAGCGCGCCCAGCCAGACCCCGAGCGCGGCCAGCACGACGTTCACCGCCATGCCCAGCACCCACGCCGCCCGGCGGCCCCGCCGCAGCCCCTCCGCGATCACCAGCAGCACGATCACGGGCAGCGCCGACGCCAGTGCCGGGCCGAACCCGAACAGCCGCTGCCGGGCCTCCATCGCGCGGCAGTGCCGGTTGACGCCGTGCGCGCACGCCTGCAGGACGGCACCCGGGTCCGGGGGTGGGGAGAGCAGCAGGAACCGCAGCACCGCCAGCGGGCCGATCGGGGTGTGCGCCGCCGCGGCGATCACCGGACCGACCGCGGTGGCCGCCACCACGATGGCGACGAGCACGCGCGTCTCGTTGCGCGACGCCGGCCCCGGGCGTCGATCGCGCCGGTGCCCGAACATCCACGCGCCGCTGACCAGCCCGATCAGCGCCGATGCCAGCAGCACGACGTCGGACAGCTGCCCCGAGTAGGCAACGAGCATCACCGGCACCGTCAGCAGGATCACCCGCAGCCGGCGCCGCCACAGCGCCGACAGCGCCGCCGACGTCGCCAGGCCGAGGCCGAACGCACCGGGCGCCGCACTCGTCATCTCCTGGGTGCCCAGCACGTCCACCCACGACCGGTCGAACAGCACCCCGACCTGGACGAACGCCGACACGAGCACCGTGCCCAGCACCTGGGTACCGACGAGGAACAGCGCCGTGCGGAACGGGCCGATCCGCCGCTCGGCCACCGGACCGGCCACGACCACCGCGGCCGTCGTCAGGAAGTGGGCGCCGATCCCGCCCCAGAACAGCATCGCCGTGACCGGGCTCCACCAGTGCCCGGCGCTGAGCGGGCGCGGCCCGCTGGTCAGGAACGCGACGAGGGCGTGCGCCGCCGGAGCGGGCAGCGTCCAGGTGAGGACGCCGACGGCCCACCCGACCGCGAGCACGCCGCAGGTGATCGGGGCCCGCCGCGCGAGCCGGACGAGGGTGGTCGGGAGCGTCCGGGTCCGGCCACGACGTTCGGCGTCCACCCGTGCAGCCTGCCCCAGTGCCCGAGCGGCACTGCTGGCGGGGACCGCCCGGCGGGCTGCCGATCGCCGTGATCAACCGGTGCGGCGGCCGAACACCAGATCGACCGCGAGCCGGGCCCGCAGCACCCGGCCGAGCCAGTGGCTGCCGTTGCCGCGCCGGGGCAGCGCGTCGATCCGGTCGGCGAGGCGCGGCAGCCGGTCGTGGTGCCCGGTGGCCACCGCGCCCACGACGTGCACGGCGGCCAGCGCGTGCGTGTCCAGGATGCTGTGCCCGGTGGTGGGCAGGGGCACCAGCACCCCGTCGGGGAGGTCCGCCACCAGCGCCTCGGCCACCGGCCGCGGGGTGCGCAGGTCCCGCGCACCCGACACGACGGCCGTCGGCCACTCGAACTTCGCCGACGCGGCCACCAGGTCGTAGGGCTCCCGCACGAACGCCGGGTGCCGGCGAGCGCCGTCGACGAGCTGCACCTGCGGGTCGAGCGGCAGCCCGTCCGGTGGGGCGCCGTAGTCGAGCTCGGCGTAGGCGATCCGGCCGACGAGGTCGGTCTCCAGCGTGTAGGCCGAACCCGGACCGTCCGCCTCCGCGCCGCCGACCGACTGCACCCAGTCCCAGGTCGTCCGACCACGACCCCGCGCCAGCGCACCGAGCAGCCGCTCCAGCACGTCCACGCCACCGGCCTCGTACACGACGGGCACGACGGCGCCGGTCTCGCGGGCGTCCACCACCCCGTCGGCGACCAGCTCCCGCAACCGGGCGGCGCACGCCGCGGTGTGCACCGTCCCGTCCCAGAGCAGCGACCGCAGGTGCCGCCGCACGACGTCGAGGTCGCGGGCCGAGCGCATCGGCGAGTCGAGCACCATCCCCGCGATCCGCCCGGGATGCCGCACGCCGAGGCCCTGCACCAGGTAGGTGCCGTACGACGAGCCGTACGCCACCACCCGGTCGACGCCCTCGGCGTCGAGCACGGCGACGAGGTCGGCGACGACGTCCTCGATCGTCAGCACCTCGGGTGGCAGGTCGGCGCCGTCCCGGTCGCAGCGCGACAGCCCGACCCCGCGGTGCTCCACCATCACCACGTCCAACCCCTTGGCCGCGGCGATCGCGCGCACCACGGCGTACGGCAGCACCGACGCCAGGCCCGGCCCGCCGGGCACCACCAGGACGGTCGGGCCGCCGCGTGGTCCGGTCCGCACGTAGCTCAGGTCGAACGTCCGCCCGTCCGGCAACGGGCGCGCGATGCGGCGCACCCCCGGCAGGCGCTCGGCGGCACGGCGCACCCCTGCTCCTCGATCCCCCATGCAGGGCCGAACGGCTGCCGGACCGGTCCGGTTCCGCCGGGTCCTCAGACCACTCTCAGGGGGACTACTCCTCGTCGCTCCCGGTGGCCGCCGCCTCCCGCGCCGCGCGCTCCTCGGACGCCTTCACGACCTGCACCTGGTCGCCGACCTGCAGGAAGTCGAACCACGCCCGGGCATCGGCGGCGTCGAGGTGGATGCACCCGGCGGACGAGCGCTGCGGGCTGCCGGCGTGGAAGGCGATGCCGCCGTCCTCGAAGAAGACCGACCACGGCATCGGTGCCGGCTCGCCGTTGGGCAGGCGCGACTCGGTGCTCTTGTGGTCGGCCTCCTTCCGGTAGACCCGCAGCGAGTGACCGACCGGCGTCTCGGTGCCGTTGCCGCCGGAGGAGATCTTCACCGGGCCGCGCACGACCTTGCCCTGGTCCAGCAGCCAGGCGCGCTGCGACTCGAGGTCGACGCACGAGCGGGCGCCGACCGAGCACGGCGTGCCGGCGGCGAGCGCCTGCGAGCGGGCGGCCTGCGCGGCGGGAGAGGCGGCGTCCGACGCGGCGTCGGCCTCGGCGAAGGCCTGCCCGGCCAGCACCGTCGTCGCGACCATCACCGATGCGGCTGCCGTCACGACTGCCGCCCGCGCCTTGCCCATGCCCGACTCCCCTACCTTCCGTGATCATGAGTGCACGTTCGGTCGACACACTCAGGAGGGCCAACGGCCGATCGGCGGGAAGGTTGCGGCCATTCGGCGCAATCGTCAGGCGCGCCGCGCCCATGCGTCGATGAAGCAGTACGCACCGAACGCGGCGATCCCGGCCGCGACCAGACCCAGCGCGACCGAACCCCACAGGTCGGAGCCGAGGGCCCGCAGCACCCCGTCGAAGCCGGCCGAGCGTCGCGGGTCGACGGTGAACGCGGCCCAGCCGAACGACACGCCGACGCCGCCCATGGCGACGGCGCGTCCGAGGTTGCCGGCCCGGCCGAGCCAGCGCGCGAGGGCGTGCGTCCGCGGCGGGAGGTCCCGCCCTCGCAGGTCGCCGAGGAAGGTCGCCCGGACGGCGGTGTAGACCATCGTGCCCGCCGTCACGACGGCGACGGCGCCGATCGCCGCGACGAGCCACCGTCCCGCGGGCAGCACGAGCAGCGAGGCGGTCAGCGACCGCACGGTCGCGTCGCCGTCCTGCACGGGTTCGCCGACGAGCGCCGGCACCGTGGCCGCCGCAACGGCGAACACCGCGACGGCCTTCGCGACCGCCCCGATCCGCTTGCGGACCCGCTCCCCGCCGTCGACCCAGCGGAACCCGGCGACGGCCGCGCAGACCTGCCACACCCCGAACGCGACGAGCCCGGCCGCGGCCACCCCGAGCAGCACCCGGCCGGCCGTGCCGAGACCGGCGACCACCGTGACGGCGCCGCCCTGGTCCGCAGCCGGCTGGCCACGGCTGCCGAGCATCGCGGCCACCACCAGCCACGCGATCAGCAGGTGCACGACCCCGTACGCCACGACTCCGGCGCGGCCGAGCACCTCCACCCACCGTCCGGGAGCGTCACCGCCGCCGCGCGCCACGGATCGGGCGTACCCCGGTCCGTGCGGCGGCAACCGATCGAAACCGTTCGCGGGCTACCGGTAGCTTTGACGGCCGAGAGACACCCCCCCGCAAGCAGACGATCTGGATGGACGATGCACCGATACCGGTCCCACACGTGCGGCGAGCTGACCACGGCCGACGTCGACTCCGACGTCCGGATCTCGGGGTGGCTGCACAACCGGCGCGATCTCGGCGGCGTGCTGTTCGCCGATCTGCGGGACAACTCGGGGATCGTGCAGCTCGTCCTCCGCTCCGACTCGCCCGCCTACGAGGCGCTGGGCAGCCTGCCGAAGGAGACGGTGCTGCGCGCCGACGGGCGGGTGCTGCGCCGCGACGCCGAGAACGTCAACCCGGAGCTCCCGACCGGTGAGATCGAGGTCTCGGTCACCGAGATCGAGGTGCTCGGCTCGTGCGACCCGCTGCCGTTCTCGGTGTTCCCCGAGGAGAAGGTCAACGAGGAGCTGCGGCTCACGTACCGCTTCCTCGACCTGCGCCGCCAGCGCATGCACGAGAACATCAAGCTGCGCTCGCGGGTGATCGCGGCGATCCGCGACAAGATGACCGCGCGCGGCTTCCTCGACCTGCAGACGCCGATCCTGTCGGCCACCAGCCCCGAGGGCGCCCGCGACTACCTGGTGCCCTCGCGCAACCACCCTGGGAAGTTCTACGCGCTGCCGCAGGCGCCGCAGCAGTTCAAGCAGCTGCTGATGGTGTCGGGCTTCGACCGCTACTTCCAGATCGCGCCCTGCTTCCGCGACGAGGACAGCCGCGCCGACCGCTCCCCCGGCGAGTTCTACCAGCTCGACATGGAGATGAGCTTCGCCGAGCAGTCCGACGTCTTCGGCGTCATCGAGGGCGTCATGACGGAGCTGTTCACCGAGTTCCGGCCCGACCGGCGCACCACGTCCCCGTTCGTGCAGATCCCGTTCGCCGACGCGCTGGCCCGCTACGGCACCGACAAGCCCGACCTGCGCTCCGAGCTGGAGCTCGTCGACGTCTCGCACCTGTTCGCGGGCAGCGGGTTCCGCGCGTTCGCCGACAAGCACGTGCGCGCGCTGCCGGTGCACGACACCGCGGAGCAGCCGCGCTCGTTCTACGACCAGCTCGGCGCGTTCGCCGTCGAGCAGGGGGCGCAGGGCCTGGCGTGGGTCAAGGTCGGCGAGGGCGGCACGCTCACCGGCCCGATCGCGAAGTTCCTCGACGAGGGCACCACGGAGAAGCTGCTCGCCGAGGTGGGCGCGCAGCCCGGCACGGCGATCTTCTTCGGCGCCGGCACCATCGACGAGGTCGCGAAGATCATGGGCGCGGTGCGCGTCGAGGCGGCGAAGCGGGCCGGGCAGTTCGTCGAGGACGAGTACCGGTTCTGCTGGATCGTCGACTTCCCGATGTTCGAGCGCAACGAGGACACGGGCGCGATCGAGTTCAGCCACAACCCGTTCTCGATGCCGCAGGGCGGGCTGGAGGCGCTGCGCACCAAGGACCCGCTCGAGATCAAGGCCTGGCAGTACGACATCGTCTGCAACGGCATCGAGCTGTCGTCGGGCGCGGTGCGGAACCACCAGCCCGAGGTGATGTACGAGGCGTTCCGCATCGTCGGCTACTCGAAGGAGCAGGTCGACGCCGAGTTCGGCGGCATGGTGCGCGCGTTCCACTTCGGGGCGCCGCCGCACGCCGGGATCGCGCCGGGCGTCGACCGCATCGTCATGATGCTGGCCGACGAGCCCAACATCCGCGAGATCATCGCGTTCCCGCTCAACCAGAACGCGCAGGACCTGCTGATGGGCGCACCGAGCCCGGTCACCGAGGCGCGGTTGAAGGAACTGCACCTGGCGCTGCGGCTGCCCCCTCAGAAGAATCCGTCGGCATGACGATCACGCTCTGCCGCACCTGCGCGGTCGAACACGCCGAGCCGCTGCCCGACGTCTGCGCGATCTGCGCCGACGAGCGCCAGTGGGTGCCCGCCGCCGGCCAGATCTGGACGACGCTCGAAGACCTGCAGGACGACGGCACCACGGTCGTCGTGAGCGAGCTCGAACCGGACCTCTACGGCATCGCCGCTCGCCCGGCCGTCGGGATCGGGCAGCTGACGAAGCTGCTGCGCACCCCGGCCGGCAACCTGCTGTGGGACCCGATCGGCTACGTCGACGACGCCGGCGCCGCGCGGGTCGCCGAGCTCGGCCCGGTGGCCGCGATCCTCGCCAGCCACCCGCACATGTACGGCGTGCAGGTGGAGTGGAGCCGGGCGCTCGGCGGGGCGCCGATCCTGGTGCCGGAGGCCGACGCCGAGTGGATCGCCCGCCCCGACGACGCGATCAGCACGTGGAGCGGCACCCGGGAGATCTTGCCCGGCGTCACCCTGTTCCAGCCGGGCGGGCACTTCCCGGGCAGCACCGTCGTCCACTGGGCGGCCGGTGCCGGTGGCGCCGGCGTGCTGCTGGCCAGCGACACGATCTTCGCCAACCCGGACCGGGTGTCGGTCAGCTTCATGCGCAGCTACCCCAACCGCATCCCGCTGTCCGCCGCGGTCGTCGACCGGGTGGCGAAAGCCGTCTCCAGCTACCCGTTCGACCGGCTCTACGGCAACTTCGACAACGTGATCCCGCGCGACGCCGCTGCCATCGTGCGGCGTTCGGCGGACCGGCACATGGCGTGGGTGCGGGGGGACTTCGACCACCTCACCTGAGGTCGGTCGGTCGGCGGCGCGGCGCCGGTCGACGTCACACATCGTCTGGCCGATAACGCGCGCGAACGGCACACCAGCGCAGTTTCGGCGCGTCCGAACTACCGTGTTGTGCCGTTCGTGCGTGCGACGGGTTCTGCGGGTCTGCGGTCAGGTCGGCCGGGCCAGGAGGTGCACGCCGTCGTGCTGGCGCACGGCCGGCGGGTCGTCGCCCAGGGCGTCGGTCACCCGGACCGCGTAGGCAGGGTCCATCAGTTCGGCGACCTCGCCCGGATCGACCCAGCGCACGTCTGTCGCCTCGGCGGTCGTCGAGGCGCCGGCGCTGAGCGGCGTGCAGCGGAACACGACGGCGACGATCCCTCGCGCCATGTTCTTGTAGACACCGGTGAGCCGCTCGACCGCGACAGCGACGCCCGTCTCCTCCATCACCTCACGGCGCACGCCGGCATCGAGGCTCTCGCTGAGTTCGAGCACGCCGCCCGGCGGCTCCCAGTGCGCGTTGTCGCGCCGCCTGATCACGAGGATTCGCCCGCGATCGTCGACGACGACTCCGGCGACGCTCACCGAGTGCTTCGGCGTGTCGGGCATGTCGAGCATCTCCGGTGGGCGGCTGCGTGTGCCACGATCGTACTGGTCCAGACGTCCAGGAAAGTGACTGGCAGTGATCCAGCTCGACCAGCTCGACCGATCCGATGCCCGGTCGCCGTACCTGCAGATCGCTGCGGCGCTGCGCGAGGCGATCGGCGCAGGGCGGCTCCGACCCGGTGATCGGCTGCCGTCGGAGAGCGAGCTGACCAGGTTCTACGGGGTCGCCCGCATGACGGTGCGGCAGGCCATCCAGGAACTGAAGACCGAAGGACTGGCCACGGCCGAGCACGGGCGCGGCGTGTTCGTCCGGCCGGTGCCGGTGGTGCGCCGGCTCGCATCGGAGCGATTCGCCCGCCGGCACCGCGAACACGGCCGGGCGGCCTTTCTCGTGGACGCCGACGAAGCGGGCTACGCCGCCGGGGTGGACGGGATTCGCGTGCACGAGGCGCCGGCCACCGCGGAGGTGGCCCAGCGGCTCAGGATCGCGGACGGGGAACCGGTGATCGTGCGTGAGCGGCGCTACCTCGCCGACGGTGAGCCCGTCGAGATCGCCACGTCCTACGTCCCGGCCGGCTTTGCCCGCGGGACGGCGATCACAGAGATCGACTCCGGCCCGGGCGGGATCTATGCCCGGCTGGAGGACGCCGGGCACCCGCTGGCCCGGTTCGTCGAGGAGGTCGGCGCGCGCATGCCCACCCCGCAGGAGCGCCGCAGTCTCCGCCTCGGACCTGGCATGCCCGTGCTGACGGTCGTGCGCACGGCGTTCGACGAGCAGGACGTGGCCGTCGAGGTGTGCGACACCGTCAAGTCCGCGGCGGCCTACGTGCTGGAGTACGACTTCCCAGCCCGCTGAAGGCTGACCGCGCCCCGCCCGGATTGCGTTGATCAAGGGCAAAAGGTCGTCATCCGATCTTGGGCAGCAACCTTTTGCCCTTGATCGGCGAACCCCGGCCGCGCCGCGCCACTCGCGCCTTGTCTAGTCGTGTAGCCATCCGATAACTTGTCTAGGCGAGCCAGCGGCCGGCGAGAGGACACACGGCGATGACCACACCGAGCAGCGCCAACCCCGCAGACCAGCTCCGCGCCGCCGCCGTTGCGTTCATCGCCGCGCAGCCGGGCGGGCCGCAGCGACTGCTGGCCCAGCACACGGCGGACGCGACTGGCCGCTGCCGCGGGTGCACCACGCCCGGCTACGGAACGGCGCACGGGCAGTGGCCGTGCACGCCCGTCCTGCTCGCCCGCGCCGCGGCACAGGACGCGTCGTGAAGGCTCAGGTCGTGGTGGCCACCGCGGAGCTGGCGCGGTTGCAGGCGGTCGACGAGCGCGCACGGTGGGCGGCCAGCCGCTCGATGCCGCACAGCACCTGGGACGGCGCGGCCGCTGTTGCTGCCGCCTGCATCGCGCAGGCCGAGTGGATCCACACCGGCCAGGACGGCCTCAGCGCCGCCGAGCACCGCGATGGCCCGCCGCGTGCTGATCGCTGACCGGCGCTCGAACCAGGACCTCGCGAGGACACCTCAACCCCTGCGAGGTCCCGGCCGTCACAGCGCCGCGATGCCGGGCACCGCCTCCGCCAGCGTTGCGACGGCCGCGTCGGTCCACGGTCCCGTCGTGATCACGCCGACGTGGTCGATGCCGAGCTCGACGAAGGCGCTGCAGCGCTCGACGAACGCCTCGGCCGTCTCGTCCGGGCCCAGCCGCGTGGCGATCATCTTCTCGATCTCGGCGTACGGACGGCCGATCTCGTCGCACAGCCGCTGCAGGACGCCGAGCTTGTGGCGGACGGTGGCGCCGCCGTCGGGGATGTCGAAGACGTTGCACACGTCGCCGTAGCGGGCGACCAGCGGCAGGGTCCGCTTCTCCCCCGTGCCTCCGATGAGGATCGGCGGCCGGCGGATCGGGGCCGGGCTGCTCTGCGGGTGCTCCAGGCGGTAGTGGGCGCCGTGGAACGGTGTCTCGTCGCCCGCCCACAGCTGCAGCGCGATCTGCAGCGCCTCCTCGAGCCGGTCGAACCGCTCCCCGACGGGCCCGAGCGGCAGGCCCATCGCCGCGGCCTCGTCGGCCTGGTAGCCGGCGCCGATGCCGAGCAGGGCCCGGCCACCGGACAGCACGTCCAGCGTGGTGACGGCCTTCACCAGCAACGCAGGCGGGCGGAACGTCACCCCGGTGACGAGCGTGCCGAGCTGGATGCGGCCGGTGACCGCGGCCAGGTAGCCGAGGGTGGTGTAGGCCTCCAGCATCTCGGTCTCCCCCGGCCGGGCGCCGTAGGGGTCGGCCTGCAGGAGGTGGTCGGCGACCCACAGGCCGTCCAGTCCGCCGGCGTCGGCGGCCCGGGCGATCTCGGCGAGTCGCGTGGCGAGGGCGCCGTCGCGCCAGGAGAAGTTGGTGACGCTCATACTCAGTCGCATGCAGATAGAGTACTAACGCTTAGACGTCTAATCAATAGACGTCACCAGTTCTGGCTCGTCACCTTCTCCACCAGCACGGACGTGGCGTAGCGCGGCAGCCCGTCGTCCGCCGAGTCCCCCTCAGCGGCCTCCGGCGCCACCGGCGCGTACTTCGCCGCGACCCGGGCCTCCAACGCCGCCTCGGGATCGAGCACCAGCTCGTCGACGCGTCCGCGCAGCTCCACGTACCGCGTCGGACGTGCGGGATCGACGATCACCACCGAGATCCGCGGGTCCCGGCGCAGGTTGCGCAGCTTCTGCCGGCCCTCGACGAGGCTGATCCGCACCTTCCCGTCCTCGTGCAGGAACCAGAGCGGGGTCGTCTGCGGCTCGCCGCGCGGCCCGATCGTCGAGACGAACGCGACGGCGGTGGAGTCGAGCAGGGGACGCAGAGCCTCGGGGATGTCCACGGGCACCGTTCTACCGCGCGGCCACCGCCGGCTCGGCGCCGATCCCCACGATCACCAGCACCGTCCCCGGGTCCCCTCGTACGCCGTCGCACGATGAGACATCACGCGCTCGGTCCGCGTGGGAGCGTGACGCGGCGTCCACCACCCGGGAGTCGCCGATGCTGACGACATGGCACCGCGAGGTGCTCGCCGCGATCCTGCGCTGGCCGTGGCTGCGCACGGCTGAGCAGCAGGTCAGCGCCGTCGTCGAGCCGCTGTACGACCGGCACCGCGACGCGCTCGCCGTCGAGCTCATGCACGGCGGGCGCTGGGCGGGCCATTCCGTGCACGCGGCGCTGTCGGACCTGCCGATCGGCTTCTACGCCGGCGCGCTGGTGCTCGACGCGTTCGGCGGGAGCACGCCGGGCCGGCCCGACCCGGCCGCGACGCTGTCGGCGGCCGGCATCGCCGCCGCCGCGATCACCGCCGCGACCGGGGTCACCGACTGGGCGGTCAGCGACGGCGACGACCGGCGGGTCGGGCTCCTCCACGGCCTGCTCAACGGCGCGGCGACGGTGCTGCAGGCGGCGTCGCTGACGGCGCGCGTGCGCGGTCACCGCCGGCCCGCGCAGGCGCTCGGGGCGGCGAGCATGGCCGTCACGGCCGCCGCCGGCTATCTGGGCGGGCACCTGGTGCAGGGCCGCGCCGTCATGGTGAACCGCGCGCTGGGCGGCAACGTCCCCAGCCGGTGGGTGCGTGCCCTCCCCGAGCCGGAGCTGCCGGACGGCGGGATCGCCGGCGTCGACGTGGACGGCCGCAAGGTGCTGCTGCACCGCGCCGGCGCCGACGTGCACGCCATCGACGACCTGTGCAGCCACGCCGGCGCCCTCCTCTCCCGCGGCGAGGTCACCGGCTGCGTCGTCACGTGCCCCCTGCACGCGTCCCGCTTCGACCTGCGCGACGGGCACGTCGTGCGCGGGCCGGCCCACCACCCGCAGCCGGTGCTGCCGGCGCGGATCCGGAACGGATGGATCGAGGTCCGCGGCGCCGAACCCCGGCGGCGCGGCAGCGGATAGGAGGCACCCATGGCGTGGGAAGCGGTCGCGGACCTCGACCAGCTCGAGGAGGGCGACATGATGGTCGTCCGCATGAACGGCGAGCCGATCTGCGTCGTCCGGCTCTACGAGGACGAGGCGGTCGCCGTGCACAACACGTGCACGCACCAGCAGCAGCCACTCAACGAGGGCTACCTGCAGGAGGACGACACCCTGATCTGCCCGGCGCACAACTCCTGCTTCGACCTGCGCACCGGCGAGCCGAAGGGGGTCCCCGCCGTCGCGCCGATCCCGGTGTACGCCTGCAAGATCGAGGACGACGCCATCTGGGTGGACGTCGACCAGCAGCTCAACGACGCCGAGATCCCCCACCGGCCGTTCCACTGACCGCGCCGACGTCGAGCGCGTCGCCGCGAGCGGCGCCCTGGGAGAACTCGGTGTCGAAGGCATCGCCCAGCGCCGCCCGCGCGGCGGCGGTGATCCGGTCGACGTCGCCGCGGTCGCTGGACACCTCCGTCCCGTCGACCCCGGCCCGGACGGCCGCCGCCGCGCCGAGCAGGCGGGCGGCGGCGCGGTGGTCGCCGCCGAGCACCCGCTCGCCGGCGAGGCCTTCGAACGCCAGCGCGACCGCGCGCGGGTCCCCGCTGCGGCGGGCCGCGTCGAGCCCTTCCGCGTGCAGGCGGCCGGCGGCCGCGGCGTCGCCGCGCTGCTCGGCGAGGAAGCCGAGCTCGGCGAGCGTGATCGCCTTGCCCGGCTCGTAGCCGGCGTCGCGGTACCACTCGTGCAGCTCCGCCAGGTGGTCCTGCGCCTCGGCGAGCCGGCCGGTGCGGCGGGCGACCATGCCCAGGCCGAGCTGCGCGTAGGCCGCCTTGGACTCGTAGCCCTGCTCCCGCGCGAGGTCCAGCGCACGGCGGTGGCGGTCGTCGGCGAGCGCGGGGTTGCCGGTGAGGGCGGCGATGCGGCCGAGGCGGCTCAGGTGGTCGATCACGGCGGGCCACAGCTGCAGTTCCTCGGCGCAGCGCAGGCCGTCCCGGTGCCGGCGGGCCGCCGACTCGTGATCGCCCGCGATCTCGTCGAGGTTCCCCAGGACCTCGGCCGCGCTGGTCCGCCCCCACTGGTCGCCGAGCTCGTCGAACAGCCGGGCGCTCTCCTCCCCGGCCTGCCGCGCCGCCTCGATCCGGCCGCGGGACATCGCGTACATGCTGACCTCGCGCGCCGCTGCGGCCGTGCCCCACGGGTCGCCGAGCTCGCGGAACGTGGCGTGCGCGGCCGCGGCGAGCCGCTCACCGGCCTCCAGCTCGCCGATCCCGCTCAGCACGTTGGCGTGCTGCCACTGCGCGTGCGCGAGCGCGCCCGCCGCGTCCAGGCCGGTGAACGCGGCGAGCGCGGCGCTGCTGTGCGCCACCGGATCGGCGACGCCGCGTTCCCGGATCTCGACGGCGGCGAGCGCGGCCCTCGCGGCGGCGCGCGCCACCGACGGTTCCTGCCCGGCGATCCGCAGCGCCGCAGCGAGGGACCGGCCGGCCGTGCGGTGGCGGCCCCGCAGGAACCAGTACCACGTGAGCGCGTCGACGAGCCGCAGCGCGAGCACCGGGTCCGGCCGGGCGACGGCGGTGTCGAGCGCCGCCTTGAGGTTCGCCGTCTCGGCGTCGAGCTGCGCCAGCCAGTCCCGCTGCTCGGGGCCGCGCAGCCGGGGTGCGGCCCGCTCGGCGAACTGCGTGTACGCGACCGCGTGGCGGTAGCGGACCGCGGCGTCCTCGCCGGCCTCGTGGAGCCGCTCGCACGCGTACGCGGCGACGGTCTCCAGCAGCCGGTAGCGGGTGCGGCTGCCGTCCTGCACCGGGAGCACCAGCGAGCGGTCCACCAGCCGGGACACGATCTCCAGCACGTCGTCCTCGTCGACGGGGGCGCCCCCGCACACCGCCTCGGCGAGCCCTGCCGTGCACCCGTCGGCGGTCGCCCCGAGCCTGCGCAGCACCGCCCGCTCGGACTCCGCCAGCGGTTCCCAGCTCCAGTCCATGACGGCCCGCAGCGTCCGCTGCCGCCGGGGCGCGTCGCGGGGGCCGGAGCCGAGGACGCGGAAGCGGTCGTCGAGGCGCGCGGCCACCTCGGCGAGGCCGAGCGTGCGCACGCGGGCGGCCGCGAGCTCCAGCGCGAGCGGGAGCCCGTCGAGCTGCCGGCAGACGGCGGCGATCACCGCCGCGTTCTCGCGGGTGAGGGCGAACCCCGGCGCCGCGGCGGCCGCGCGGGCGACGAAGAGCTGCACCGCCGCGGACCCGGCGGGGTCGGCCGGGTCGGTGGGCAGGTCGAGGGCCGGGACGGGTCGGACGACCTCGCCGCGCAGGCCGAGCGGTTCCCGGCTCGTCGCGAGCACGCGCACGTCGGGCGCTCGGCGCAGCAGGGCGGCCACCAGCTCCGCTGCCTGCTCGACGATCTGCTCGCAGTTGTCGAGCAGGAGCAGGACGCGCCGGTCGGCGAGCACGCCGACGAGGCGGCCGAGCGGGTCGGCGGACGCTGCCCCGTCGTCGCGCAGGTCGAGGACGGCGGCCACCAGATCGGCCAGCTCCCCGACGGTGGCGCCGCGCGCCGCGTCGACCCCGGACAGGTCGACCATCCACACCCCGTCGCGCGTCCCGGGCACGAGCCGGCGGGCCGTCTCGACGGCCAGCCGCGTCTTCCCGACGCCGCCGAGGCCGGTCAGCGTCACGAGCCGGGCCGTTGCGAGCAGGGAGCGCAGGTCGGCGACGTCGGCGTCGCGGCCGATGATCTCGTCCCACGTCGCGGGCAGGTTGGTGCGCGGGCGCGCCGGGGCGGCCAGCGCCGGTTCCTGGACGAGGATCGCCCGGTGCAGCTCGACGAGCTCCGGTGCCGGGTCGAGACCGAGCTCGTCGCGGAACCGGGCGCGCAGCTCGGCGTAGCGCTGCAGCGCCTCGGCCTGGCGGCCGGCCCGGTACAGCGCCCGCAGCCGGACGGCCTGCAGCTTCTCCCGCAGGGGGTGCTGGTCGAGCAGCGTGTTCAGCTCGCCGATGACGGCGTCGAGGTCGCCCAGCTCCAGCCGCGCCTCGGCCCGCTGCTCGACGGCGCCGAGGCGCAGCTCCTCCAGCTCGGCGATCGCCGGGGCGGCGAACTCCTCGTCGGCGACGTCGGCGAACGCGGGCCCGCGCCACAGCGCGAGCGCCGCGGCCAGCTGCTCGACGGGGCGCTCGCCGCGCCGGGCCGCCGCCACGAGCTCGGCGAACCGACCGGCGTCGACGGCTGAGGCCGGCACGTCGAGGACGTAGCCGGGCCCGCGCGAGACCACGAGCTCGCGGGCGCCCGGCTCGGCGTCGTCGAGCGCGCGCCGCAGCTGCGAGACCTTCACCTGCAGGGCGCCGAGCGGTCGTCGGGGCGCTTCCGCGCCCCACAGGTCCTCGACCAGGCGGTCGGCCGTGACCAGGGTGCCGCGGTGCACCAGCAGGTCCGCGAGCAGCGCGCGGACCTTCGCGCCCGGCACCACGACCGGCGTGCCGTCGTCGGTCCACACCGCCAGTGGCCCGAGCACCCCGAATCGCACGGTTACGACCGTAACGGGCGGATCGTCAGCGCACGGGAAGTGATCGGTAAGTGCGGAAGCACAGAGTCGGTCCCGTTCACACCGACGAACCGAGAGGGAAGACCGATGACCACCCGCATCCTCGCCATCTCCGGCAGCCTCCGCACCGACTCGGTCAACACCGCGCTGCTGCGCGCGGCGGCGACCGTCGCGGGCGACGACACCTGGTTCGAGGTCTGGTGCGGCCTCGGCGCCATCCCGCCGTTCAACGAGGACGGCGAGGACGACACCCCCGCCGCCGTGGCGGACATGCGGGCGACGATCGCCGGCGCGGACGCCGTGCTGATCTCCACCCCCGAGTACAACGGCTCGATCCCCGGCCAGCTGAAGAACGCGCTGGACTGGGCCTCGCGGCCGTACGGCGACTCGGTGCTCACCGGCAAGCTCGTCGGCGTCACGAGCGCGAGCCCCGGCGAGTACGGCGGCGCGTGGGCGGCCGAGCACCTCGGGAAGGTGCTGAGGATCGCCGGCAGCCAGGTCGTGGATCCCTCCTTCTCCCTGCCGCTCGCCGACGTCGCGTTCCAGCCGGGCACCGCCGTGCTCCGCGACCCCGCCCACACCGCCGCCTTGACCGAGCTGGTCGCGGCCCTGCAGGCCGCCGCCCGGCCCGCACTGGCCATCGCGAGCTGACCCCACCCCCGAGAGGAGGACGTGATGTCCCCGCGCATCGCCGTCGTCTACGACTCCGCGACCGGCAACGTCCACGCCATCGCCGAGGCGCTCACGAAGGGCGCGGCCGAGGCCGGCGCCGAGGTCCGGCTGCGCCGGGTGGCCGAGACCGTGCCCGACGACGTCGTGGACCGCAACCCGGACTGGCGGGCCCACCTGGAGGCCACCGCCGACGTCGGTGAGGCCACCCTCGACGACCTGACCTGGGCCGACGGGTACGCCGTCGGCACGCCCACCCGCTTCGGGAACGTGGCGGCGCAGCTCAAGCACTTCCTCGACGGGACCGGCGGGATCTGGGAGGCCGGCCACCTCGCCGGCAAGCCGTTCACCGGCTTCACCAGCACCGGTGAGGTGCACGGTGGCCAGGAGGCCACGATCCTCGCGCTGTACAACGTGGCCCACCACTGGGGCTCGGTCATCGTGCCGACGGGGTACGTCGACTACGACCTCATCCACGCGGCCGGCGGCAACCCGTACGGGCTGAGCACGGTGGCGGCGCCCGGCGGGCCACCGCCGGAGGTGCTCGCGGCGGCAGTCCACCAGGGCGCCCGGCTGGCCCGCATCACCGCCGCGCTCACGTCGGTGCGCGCGTCATGACCGCCACCGTCGCCCGGCCGGAGCCCCGCACGTTCCCGCGCCTCGCGCTGCTCGCGCTCGCGGCCGGAGCGTTCGTGATGTGCACCGCCGAGTTCGTCATCGCCGGGCTGCTGCCCGACCTCGCCGCGGACCTCGGCGTCGGCATCTCGACGGCAGGCCTGCTCATCTCCGGGTACGCGGCGGCCATCGTCGTCGGCGGGCCGCTGTTCGTCGTGGCGGGTACCCGGGTGGCGCGGCCACGGCTCCTGGTGATCGCCGCGGCCCTGTTCGTGGTCGGGAACACCCTCGCCGCGCTGTCCGGGACGTACGCGCTGCTCATGACGGGTCGGGTGCTCAGCGCGCTCGGGCAGGGCGCGTTCCTCGCCACCGCGTCGGTCGTGGCCGCCGACCTGGTCCCGCCGGCGCTGCGGGCCCGCGCCATCGCGATCGTCTTCGCGGGCGGGACGGTCGCGAACGTGGCCGGCACCCCGCTCGGCGCGCTCGTCGGGCAGCTGATCGGCTGGCGGGCCACGTTCTGGGCCGTCGCCGTGCTGGGGGCGGCGGCGCTGGTGGCCGTCGTGAGCGCGGTGCCCGCATCGGGGCCGCCGGCACCGACGTCGTTGCGGGCCGGCCTGAGCACGTTCGCCCAGGTGCAGGTGTGGTTGACGCTCGCGATCGGCATGGCCGGACTCGGCGGCCTCTTCGCGGCCTACACCTACATCGCCCCGCTGTTGACGTCGGCGAGCGGCTTCCCGCCCGGCGCGATCGCCCCGCTGCTGGGTCTGTTCGGGATCGGCCTGCTCGCCGGCAACGCCGTCGGCGGGCGGCTGGGGAGCCGGGCCCAGCTCCCGGTGCTCGGTGGCGGGTTGGCGGTGCTCGCGATCGGCCTGGCGGGCCTGGCCGTCGGGGCGGGCTCCCCGGTCGTCGCCGCGGTCCTGCTGATGATCGTCGGGGCCAGCGCGTTCGCGATCGTGGCGCCGTTCATGACCCGGCTGATCGACCAGGCCGCCGGCGCGCCGCTGCTCGCGTCCGCGGCGGGCGGGTCGGCGGTCAACGCCGGCGCCGCGCTCGGCGCGTACCTCGGCGGTCTCGCGATCGACACCACGCTCGGCGTGACCGGCCCGCCGATCGCCGGCGCGGCGATCGCGGCGCTCGGCCTGGTCGCGGTGCTGGCCAGCCGGCGCACGTGACGGCTCGCTCCGGCGCGCTGCGTTCCGCGGCGCGAGTCTTGCGTTCTGCGGGGCGAGTCCTGCGTTCGGTCGACGGGCGCCGGTGATCATGCCGGCCCGTCCGCGACGGTGAAACGCCGAACTCGCCCGGCAGAACGCAGGACTCGCGCGGGGAAACGCAGGACTCGCCCGGCGGAACGCAGGACTCGCCGAGCCAGGCACTCAGAACGGGGCGTCGTCCTCGTCCGCCGGCACCGCGAGCCCGCGGGAGCCGAGGAGCAGCGCCGCCGCCGCGCCGAGGACGCACAGCACCGCCGTCACCCCGAAGATCTCCCGGTACTCGACGAGCACGGCGCCGCGCAGGGCGTCGGCGTAGGCGGCCAGCCGCTGCTGGTAGACGGCCATCTCGACGAACCCGGTCGCGTCGAACGGCAGCGGCAGGGTGAGCCCGGCCGTCAGCTCGGCGAACCGGTGCAGGCCCCACGCGGTCAGCGCGGCCACCCCGACGAGCATCCCGGTGATGCGCGCGACCACGACGGCGGCCGACGCCACCCCGTGCCGGTCCGCCGGCACCGCCCGCAGCACGGCGGCGGACACCGGCGCGATCACCAGTCCGAGCCCGAGCCCGGCCAGCACCAGGTCGGCGTCGAGCATCGAGACGCCGAGCACCCGCTGCGCCGCGGTCGGGTCGACCGGCCAGCCCGACATGAACCAGTAGCCGACGGCGGCCACCACCATCCCGGCCGTCGCCGTCGGCGCGTCCCCGAGACGGCGGGCCAGCAACCCGCCCAGCACCGCGCCGGCGGGCAGCGCCACCAGGAAGCGCGTCAGCAGCAGCGCTGCGCCCGTCGCGTCCCGCGCGAGCAGGGTCTGGGCGAACAGCTCGACGTCGACGAGCGTGACCATCAGCGCCGCACCGGCCAGCAGGCTCACCACCAGCGCGGCGAGCACCGGCCGCCCGCGCACCCCGGCCGGGTCGAACAGCCGGGTCGCGGCCCGGCGCTCCCAGACGACGAGCGCGACCAGCGCCACCGTCGCGGCCGCGAGCGCCGGCCAGCCCCACGGCGGCAGCACGGCGTGCTTCGGATCGGGGTTGTAGAGCCCGACGACGAGCAGCCCGAGCGCCGCCGCGAGCAGCAGCCCGCCGACGACGTCGACCCGCCGTGCCGGGGACGGACGGGTCGCGGCCCGGGGCAGCGCGAGGTGCACCGCCACCATCGCGACGAGCGCCAGCGGCACGTTCACCCAGAACACCCCGCGCCAGCCGACGAGCGCGGCCAGCCCCGCCCCGTACAGCGGGCCGAGGACACTGCCGAACTCCTGAGCGGCCCCGACGATCCCCAGCATCGTCGCGCGCCGGCGCTCGGCCACGAGATCGCCGACCAGCGCCATCGTCACCGGCAGCAGCGCCCCGCCCGCGACGCCCTGCAGCGCCCGCCCGGCGACGACCGTCGGGAGATCGGTGCCGAGCGCCGTCACCACCGAGCCGGCCGCGAACCCGAGCAGGCACAGCTGCACCACGGGCCGGCGCCCGAACCGGTCCGACACCTGCCCGAGCAGCGGCATCGCGCCGACGTAACCGAGCAGGTACCCGGTGACCAGCGGCGTCGCCCGTTCCAGCTGGGTCAGCGGCACGGCGAGGTCGGTGATGATCTGGACGAGCAGCGTCACCACGACGTACGCGTCCAGCGCGGCGAGCAGCACCGCCACCGCACCGGCGCCGACGGCCGCGCCGGAGCGCGTCGGGATCGTGGCTCGCTCCTGCTGGCTCATCGAGCGGGACCCTAGCGGCGCGGGTCGTCGCGAGGCCCGGGGTGTCGGCTCCGGGGGGCGCCCCTCTGCACCTGCGCGCGCGGAGCGCTGTGCGACCATTCGGCGTAGAGGCGCACTGTCCGTGAGCACGGCGACCGGGACGTCACCCGTTCGAGGCGCGATCGGGTACGCGCAGACGCGATGGGGGCCGGGTGGAGGCGCTGGAGCAGGACGATCCTGCGACGGTCGGCCCGTTCGCGCTCCTCGGCCGGCTGGGTGCCGGCGGGATGGGCACGGTGTACCTCGGCCGGTCCGGCGACGGGGCGATGGCGGCGGTGAAGGTGCTGCACAGCGGGTTCGCCGCGGACGTCGAGTTCCGCAGGCGGTTCGCGCGCGAGGTGGCCGTCGCGCGGACGGTGCGCGGCCACGGCCTCGTGCCCCTGCTGGACGGGGACGCGGAGGCTCCCCGGCCGTGGCTCGCGACGGAGTACGTGGAGTCGCGGTCGTTGAACCAGGTCGTCGAGGACCGCGGGCCGCTGTCGGAGCCGGAGGTCACGGTGCTCGGCCGCGGCCTGGCGGACGCACTGGCGCAGCTGCACGCGCAGGGCGTGGTGCACCGCGACCTGGCGCCGTCCAACGTCCTGATCACCGACGACGGGCCGCGGCTGATCGACTTCGGGGTGGCGCGGTCGATCGGCGAGTCGGTGATCACCGCGACCGGCGCGGTGCTGGGCACCCCGGCGTTCATGTCCCCCGAGCAGGCCGGGGGCACCGAGATCCGGCCGGCGTCGGACGTGTTCTCGCTGGCCGCCGTGCTGGTGTTCGCCGCGACCGGGGCGGGCCCGTACGGTCACGAGACGGACGCCGTGGCGCTGCTGCGGCACATCCGCGACGACGAGCCCGACCTCTCCGCGCTCTCCCCCGGGCTGCGCTCGGTCCTGGAGCCGTGCCTGGCGAAGGATCCGACGACGCGGCCGGACGCGGCGTCGGTCGCCGCGCAGTTCGGGGCGCGCCGGCGGACCCCGACGGTGTCCCCGCTGTCCGAGTGGGACCCGCCGACCATCGGCCCGTACCGGCTGCTCGGGCTGCTCGGGGCCGGCGGGATGGGCAAGGTCTACCTGGGCGAGGAACCGACCGCGGACGGGCCGCGGCAGGCCGCCGTCAAGGTGGTGCACGAGCAGTTCGCGGCCGACCAGCGGTTCCGGGAGCGCTTCGCCCGCGAGGTTGCCGTCGCCCGCGCGGTGCAGGGGCCGCGGGTGGCCCAGCTGATCGATGCCGAGCCCGACGCGCGGGTCCCGTGGCTGGCTACCGAGTACGTGTCCGGGCCGTCGCTGGAGCAGGCCGTCGCCGGCGCGACGCTGCCCGAGCACGCCGTGCTTCGGCTGGCCGCGGGCCTCGCCGAGGCGCTGGCCGCCATGCACGCCCGTGGCATCGTGCACCGCGACCTGAAGCCGTCGAACGTGCTGCTGGCCCTCGACGGCCCGAAGCTGATCGACTTCGGCATCGCGCGCGCGTTCGACGAAGCCGGCATCACCCGCACCGGCGGCGTGCTCGGCGCCCCCGGGTTCATGTCGCCGGAGCAGGCCGCCGGACATGACGTCGGGCCGGCGTCGGACGTGTTCTCGCTGGCGTCCGTCGTCGTGTTCGCCGCGATCGGCCGTGGCCCGTTCGGGACGAGCACGACGCCGCTCGCGCTGCTGCGGCGCGTGATCGACGACGCCCCCGACCTCACCGGCCTGTCGCCGCGGCTGGCCGCGATCGTCGAGCCCTGCCTGGCGAAGCAGCCCGACGACCGGCCCACTGCGGCCGAGCTGGTCGACCTGATCGCGGCCGCGCCCACTGCCCCGGCCGTCGACGGCGGCACCCGGGTGCTGCAGGCGCCGGAGCCCGAGCGCCGTCGCCGCGGCATCGGCCGGCGCGGCCTGCTCATCGGGGCCGGGCTGGTCGGGGCGGCGGCCGCGGGCGGCGTCGGTCTCGTGCTTGCCGCACGGTCGACGCCGCGGGCCGCGCGGTGGGTCATCGACGTGCCCGGCCCCGCGACGCTGGACGTCGCCGGCGGCGTGCCCTACCTCTACGGCAGCGACCGGGTCGTGCGGGCCGTCGCACCCCGCGACGGCTCGGTGACCTGGACGTACGCCCTGCAGGACGACCACAGCCTGCTCCTGCCGCGCTTCCGGGCGACACCGGCCGCCTGCTACGTCGACGACGAGCCCGGCCTCTCCGCCGTCGACACGAGCACCGGGCTGCTGCGGTGGGCCGCGCCCGCGACCTTCCTCGTCACGGCCGACGTGGACGTGGTCGTCGCGTTCCAGCTGGTCGACGACGCGTGGTCGGTCGTCGGGCTCGATCCGGCGACGGGGACCCGGCGCTGGGCGGCCCCGACCGGGTTGCCGCACCCCGACGGCGCGGCCGTGCTCGACGGTCGCGTGTTCGTCAGCCAGGAAGCCGTCACCGCCTTCGACGCCGGCACCGGCGCGCAGCTGTGGCAGCAGCCGCGGGCGCCGCGCGGCTTCAGCTGGACCGTGTCCGGGGCCGGGCTGTTCCTCACCGACGGTCGTCAGGCCGTCGCCCTCGATCCCGCCACCGGCACGATTCGGTGGCGCCGCGACCTGCCCGACCCGCCGTTCCCCGCCGAGATCTCGCCCACCACGTACGCGACGGGCGCGGCGCTGTGCCTGACGTCGGCGGGCGGGCAGCGGGCGCAGGTCTGGTCGACCGACACCGGGCAGCTGCGGTGGCAGGCCAACGACCCCGATCCGCGCCAGCCGTCGAGCAAGCTGTGGCTGCTGGAGCCGCAGAGCGTCGGCAACGCGGACGTGATCTTCTTCGCCGAACGGGGATTCGACCGCAACGCGCCGATGTCGTACACCTCGTACACCTACCGGGTCACCGCCCGCTCGGCCGCCAACGGGGACATCCTGTGGACGGTTCCCCTGATCAGCCCGTCGGCGACCAACCTGGAGGCGAGCCTCGCGCTCGACGGCAACACCCTGTTCGCGCTGCTCGGCCCGCGGCGCACGTCCGGCACGACCAGCACGACCGGTGGCACGCTGCACGCGTTCGATCTGACCTGATCGGTGACGAACCCTGCGTTGCGCGCGGCGACCGTGCCCTGACAGTGTCGACCACGGCGACGTCGCCGGCACGAGGAAAGGACGAGGTCCGATGCGGTTGCAGCTGTCCCCGGAGGAGGAATCCTTCCGGCAGGAGATGCGCACGTTCTTCACCAGCCAGGTCCCCGAGTCGATCCGGGAGACGGTCGCGGCGCACCGGGAACTGACCCGTGACCAGTGGGTGCAGACCCAGCAGATCCTCAACGCGGCCGGGCTGGCCGTGCCGCACTGGCCCGTCGAGTGGGGCGGCCGGGAGTGGACGCCGCTGCAGCGCCACATCTGGCGCGAGGAGATGCAGCTGGCGTGCGTGCCGGAGCCGCTGCCGTTCAACGCCGGCATGATCGGCCCGGTCCTCGCGGCGTTCGGCAGCCAGGAGCAGAAGGAGCGCTTCCTGCCGGCCACCGCCAACCTCGACATCTGGTGGTGCCAGGGCTTCTCCGAGCCCGACGCGGGCTCCGACCTCGCCGGCCTGCGCACGTCCGCGGTCCGCGACGCCGACGACTGGGTCGTCAACGGGCAGAAGACCTGGACCACGCTCGGCCAGTACGCCGACTGGATCTTCTGCCTGGTGCGCACCGACCCGGAGGCGAAGAAGCAGCGCGGCATCTCGCTGCTGGTGTTCCCCATGGACAGCCCGGGCGTCACGCTGCGACCGATCGAGCTCGTCGACGGCAGCTTCGAGGTCAACGAGGTCTTCTTCTCCGACGTGCGGGTACCCGCGGAGAACCTCGTCGGCGAGGAGAACCATGGCTGGGACTACGCCAAGTTCCTGCTCGGCAACGAGCGCGTCGGCATCGCCCGCGTCGGCTACACCAAGCGGATGCTCGCGGAGGCCAAGGAGCACGCCCGCAGCGTCACCAGCAACGGGCGACCGCTGCTGGAGGAGCCGCGGATGGCCGCACGGATCGCCGAGATCGAGAACGAGCTGCTCGCACTGGAGCTCACCGCGCTGCGGGTCGTCGCGCACTCGTCCGACGGGCGCCCGCACCCGGCGTCGTCGGTGCTGAAGCTGCGCGGCTCCGAGCTGCAGCAGGCTGCCACCGAGCTGGTGCTCGACATCGCCGGCCCGCTCGCCGTCGCCTCCTTCGCCGAGGACGGCTCCGACGTGCCCGAATGGGCCCGCACCGCCGGTCCCGGCTACCTGAACTACCGGAAGGTCTCCATCTACGGAGGCTCCAACGAGGTGCAGCGCACCATCATCGCCGGCACGATCCTGGGGCTGTGAGCTGACGTGGACTTCGACTTCGACACCGAGCAGAACGACCTGCGCAGCGCCGTCCGCGCGCTGCTGGAACGCGCCTACGGCGAGAACGAGCAGCGCCGCCGGGCCGTCGCCAACGACCCCGGATTCGACGAGAAGGTGTGGTCCCGGCTGGCCGAGATGGGCCTGCTCGGGCTGCCGTTCCCCGAGGAGCACGGCGGCACCGGCGCCGGACCCGTCGAGGTGGCGATCGTGGCCGAGGAGATCGGCCGGGTGCTGGCCCCGGAACCGTTCGTGGAGGCCGTCGTGCTCACCGGCGGCGTGATCGACGCCGCCGGCACCGACGCCCAGCGCTCCCGCCTGCTCGCCGCCATCGCGGAGGGCACGCAGCTGGTCGCCTTCGCGCACGCCGAGCCGGGCAGCCGCTGGACCGTCGAGGCGTCGGCGGTGCGCGCCACCCCCGACGGGGACGGCTGGCGGCTCTCCGGCGTCAAGGAGCCCGTGGTGAACGGCGCCCGGGCGGACGTGCTGGTCGTGAGCGCGGCGACCGACGAGGGCACCCGCCTCTTCGTCGTGTCCGGTGACGCGGACGGCCTGACCCGCACCGGCTACCGCACCACCGACGGTGGCCGCGCCGCGCACGTCGCGTTCGCGGACACACCGGCCGAGGCGCTCGGCGACGCAGCGGACGACAGCGCGCACATCGAGCGGGCACTGGCGCAGGCCCGGATCGCCTACGCGCACGAGGCCGTCGGCGTGATGTCGTCGGCCATCACCGCGACCAGCGACTACCTGAAGACGCGCACCCAGTTCGGGGTGCCGCTCAAGACGTTCCAGGCGCTCACGTTCCGTGCCGCCGACATGTACGTCTCCCTCGAGCTGGCCCGCAGCATCGCACTGTGGGCGACGCTCGTGATCGACGCCGGCGGCGACGTCGTCGCTGCCGCCGACCGGGCCCGGCTGCAGACCAGCCGGGCCGGGCGGCACATCGGCGAGGAGAGCGTGCAGCTCCACGGCGGCATCGGCGTCACCGCCGAGTACTCCGCCGGGCACCGCCTCAGCCGACTGGCCGTCATCGACCACCTGCTCGGCGACGGCGACTGGGCGCTCGACCGGCTGGCCGAGCGGGTCGGCGACCACGAGACCGTCGACCCGCTCGGGGCGCCGTACGTCTGAGGTTCACACCATCCCGTGCGGGTTGGCCGGCGCGTCGGGGAACGGCTGGACGACGTCCCAGTGCTCGACGACCTGGCCGTCGAGCACGCGCAGGATGTCGACGACCGCCGTCGCCGGCGCGCCCGCGCGGGCCAGCCGGCTGTGCACCGCGACCAGGTCGTCGCCGGCGACGATCCGGCGGACCTCGGTGTCGGCCTGCATCAGCGCGGTGCCGGCCGGCCCGCGGAAGAACGCGAGGAACGCGTCGCGGCCGCTCTGCGTGGCCGGGTCGTGCGGGACGAGCGGGTTGTGGGAGACGAAGTCGGGGTGCAGGAGGGCACCGGCGGCGTCGAGGTCGTTCGCGTCGAAGACGAGGTGGAGCAGCTCTTCGACGATCTCTCTGTTCTGATTCTTGGTGCTCATGCAGGGAAGACGGATGCCGACGGGCCCGCGTCACGCGGCGCTAGTCTCGGCCTGGATGGCTGATCTCTTCGAGGCCGAGCGGCCGGCGCTGTTCGGGCTCGCCTACCGGATGCTCGGCACCCGCGTCGACGCCGAGGACGTGCTGCAGGACGCCTGGCTGCGCTGGAGCCGCGTCGACCAGGCCGGCGTCGAGGACCCGCGGGCGTACCTGTTCCGGCTGGTCACCAACACCGCGGTGGATCAGCTGCGGCGGCTGCAGGCCCGCCGCGAGACGTACGTCGGGCCGTGGCTCCCGGAGCCGCTGGTCGGCGACGCGGCGCAGGAGGTCGAGACCCGCGCGGCCGCGTCCGTCGGGCTGCTGGTGGTGCTGGAGTCGCTCGACCCGGACGAGCGGGCCGTCTTCGTGCTGCACGAGGCATTCGGGTTCGGCCACTCCGAGATCGCCGCGATGCTGGGGCGCACCGACCGGGCCGTGCGGCAGCTCGCCTACCGGGCGCGGCGGCACGTCCGGGATCGGCGGCCACGGCGGGAGCCGCACCCGCAGGAGCACCGCGAGCTGGTCGCCCGGTTCGCCGACGCGGCCGTCCGCGGCGACGTCGCGGCGCTGGTGGCGCTGCTCGCACCGGACGCCGTGTTCGTCGCCGACTCCGCCGGGCGCCGCGAGACCCCGCGCACGCCGCTGCACACGGCGGCCGCGATCGCCGACTGGTTCCGCAGTGCCCAGCCGTTCTGGCCGGCGGATCTCGGCCTGCACGTCGTCACGGTAAACGGCGAGCCGGGGCTGCTCGTCACGACGGGAGGGACGCCGTTCCTGGTCGCCGCGCTCGAGGTGGCCGACGCCCGCATCCACGCGATCCACGCGCAGCTGAGCGGGGAGAAGCTCGCCCTCGTCGCACGGGCGTGACGACGTACCGCTCCGCGGTGGAGTACGCGGCAGAACGCGTGGCCCAGGTCCGCGACGACCCCGCGGGCCGGTTGCGGCTGCTCGACGAGCTGTACCGCGACGGGGTCGCCGGCCGGCAGGCCTACCTCCCCTACCGGCGGGCCGCCGCCGCCTTCATGGCGTGGCAGCTGCGGCGGCGGCTGCTGGACCCGCCCGACGGGCCGTCGCCGGGGAGCCCGTGGTGGCGCGCCGTCAACGAACGGCTGCTGCGCGACGGCTGGGAGGCCCGCGCCCGCGCCGCCGGGTGCGGCGGGCCGCCGCCGTCGCCGAGCACCGCAGCGGCACTGGCCTTCATCACCCGGCCCACCGCGCGAAGCTGGTACCGCGCGCACAACGCCAGCATCGCCGCGGCCTACCTCGACCACCACGACCTCGCCCGAGCCGAGGGCCGGGTCGAGCGGTTCTTCCTCAACGTGGTGCTGATCAGGGTGATGTACGCCCACGCCATGGTCGCGGCGCCGCGGCTCGCACTGGGCTGGTTGGGCCCGGCCGCCCCGCTGCTCGGCGACCCGCGGCTGGGCATGACGGGGATCTTCCTGTCGCTGTCCCGGATCCTGCCCGACCGGTACCCGCTCGACGACGACGTCGAGCGGCTCGTCGCGATCGAGCACGGCTTCGGGCACCTCGTCGACTTCGGCGTGATCCAGCCGCGGCTCGCACGCCTCTACGCGTGGTCGGCCGTTCAGCTCGGAGTGCCGGAGCTGCGAGGCCTCGTCGAGGACGGGATCCCGACCTACGCCTGGTCGCCGGCCGACACCGTCCCCTGGACGCCTCGACCGTCGCGGGCCGCACGCGTCGCCCGCCGGGTCGTGCGCTGACCCGTTCAGGCCGACCGGGGCGCGCGCCGTGCCTTCCGCGCGGCGAGAGCGCACCGCACCAGGTACGCGGGGGTGGGCGGGACCCAGCCGAGCTGGCGCGCCATGCCCAGGTCGTCGCGGTTGGCCCAGTGCTCGAGGACCTTGCCGTCGGCCATGCGGAACCAGTGCGACTGCGTGATCGCGAACCGGCGGCCTGTCGGGACGAACGCCTGGTCGACCTGCGCGTCCTCGGTCCAGAAGACCACGGTTGCGGTGTGCCGGCCGTGCATCGTCGAGTTGACCGTGACGAGATCGCCGTCGGCGACGACGTGATGGATCTCGTACGACAGGTCGTCGATGGCCGCACGCAGCCATTCGGCGAGCGCGTGGAAGGCGGCCGGGCCGGTGCCGCGTGCCCACGGTGGTGCGGCCCGCCGCTCGCGGGTGAACCCGTCCGGGTGCACCACCTCGGCGAAGGCGGCCAGATCGCCCGCCGGCATCATCTCGATGCTGCGCACCGCGACGGATGCGAGGTCGTTCGCCACCGTGGGATCAGTGCTCATGCCGCACCGCCAATTTGAGTTCTGCCAGACTGAACTGAAAGTATGGAACCCGCGATGACCCAGGTCAAGAGGGCCTATGACAGCAGCGGGCGACGAGCACAGGGCCGCGCACGCCGGCTCGCCGTGCTCCGCGCGGCGCAGGAGCTGTTCGAACGCGACGGCTTCCGCGCCACGACCATCGCGGGCGTGGCCGCCCGGGCCGGAGTCTCGGACAAGTTCGTCTACAACGGCTTCGGCACCAAGGCCGCACTGGCCAAGGCCGTCTTCGACGTCGTCATCGCGGGCGACGACGAGGACGTCCCCGTCGCGCGGCGGCCCGAGGCGCTGACGATCCAGGCCGAGCCGGACGTCCGCCGCAAGATCGCGCTCTACGCGGACGGGCTGGCCCAGCGCATCGAGCGCTCGGCGAAGGTCCAGATGCTGATCCGCGACGGCCGCCACGTCGACGACACCCTCGAGCCGGTCTGGCGCGCCCTCACCGGCGAGGCCCTCACGGGCGCGACGATGCTGGGGCAGCACCTGCTCGACACCGGCCGCCTACGGCCGGACCTGGACCTCGACCAGGTCCGCGACCTGCTCTGGAACTACATGGCCGTCGACCACTACGAACGGCTGGTGCTCGACCGGGGCTGGTCGCGCGAGCGGTACGCGCAATGGCTGGCCGACGCCGTCAGTGCCGCGATCTGCCCATGACCTCCGCTCATGGAGCGCGCGCGACTCAGCACCTAGACTTCTGAATGTGGACCTGCGCCAACTCGAACACTTCGTCGCCGTCGCCGACGAGCTGCACTTCACCCGGGCCGCGGAGCGGTTGTTCATCTCGCAGTCCGGGTTGTCGGCGTCGATCCGCGCGCTGGAGAAGGAACTGGCGGCCGACCTGTTCATCCGCAACACCCGGCGCATGGAGCTGACCGACGCCGGACGGGCACTGCTCGAGGAGTCCCGGCGCACCCTCGCGAGCGTCGCGGCCGGGCGAGACGCTGTCGCCGCGGTGCGCGGCCTGCACCGCGGCCGGCTGCGCGTCGGCACCGAGCAGTGCCTCGGCATCGTCGATGTCACCGCGGAGCTGGCCCGCTTCCACGACGACCACCCCGGCGTCGAGCTGCAGGTGCAGCAGACCGGCTCGGCCGACCTGATCGAGGAGGTGCGGTTGGGCCGGCTCGACGTGGCCTTCGTCGCCGAGCCGGGCCCGGCCCCGGAGGACGTGCGGTTCCTGCGGCTGGCCACCGAGCCGATGCAGCTGGTCTGCCGGCCCGACCACCCGCTCGCCGGCCGCGGCGCCACCGGCTGGGATGCGCTCGCCGACGCCGCATTCGTCGACTTCCACCCGACCTGGGGCTCCCGGCGGATCACCGACCGCGGGTTCGTGGCCGCCGGGATCCCGCGTTCGGTGACCTCCGAGGTCAACGACGTCCACACCCTGCTCGACCTCGTCGAGCGCGGGATGGGGATCGCCGTCGTCCCCGCGCCGATCGCGCGCAAACGGCCGGACGTGCTGGCCGTGGTCGCGCTGCCGGCCGACGCCCCGAGCTGGCACGTCGCGATCGCCGTGCCGAGCGCCGCCATCACGCTCGCGGCCGAGACGTTCCTCGCCCCGATCCGGGCCCGGTTCGCCGTCTGAACGTCACACACGCCTGGGACCGACCTCAGACTGGGAACACTCACGGGACCGGGGTGCCGGCCTTCAGCACGAACAGACCGGCGATGTGTCCGTCCTCGTGGAACGTGACCCGGAACAGCCCGGGGTCGTGCGCCATCGTCAGGGGAACGTCGACCACGGTCCTCGACCGGCGGTCCCTCCGGTTCGAGACGAGCAGACCATTCGTGACCGTTGCGGTCAGCCCTGCCGTGGAGCAGGGTGTGAGCTTGGGCGGTCCTCGTCCGCCTTCCCGGTGATCCAATCCCGGTACGAGACGTCGAGGACCACGCCGTCGATCCCGCGGCACCACGTCGGCTCGACGTGCACGAACTCCATGGTCAGCACGTCGAACCGCACCGGTCGCAGACACACGTCGCACGGCGGGCGGCTACCTGGCTTCGGGACCACCCGCCCGCACCTCCTCCGCCGCGGCCGCCGCGGCATAGATCGAGCACGGCCAGCGACACCGGCCGGCCTGACCGCCGAGCTGGCAGGTGGTGCAGCGGCCCGACCCGTCATCGCGGTGCTGCGCGATCAGCCGACCGGCCATCCCCGGCTGGGAGACGATCAGCGCCACCAGCGGGGTCACCGGAGATCTCCCGCCCACAACTCACGTACGCTCTTCATCGACCTGGGACTCCTCAGTTCGGGTCACCGAGGCCTCGGCGGGCGCAATCCGCCGAGGCCTCCCTTGTTTCCACGCTTCCGCGCAGCCACGCCGAGCACCATCATTCAATCACATACATTCTGATACATCAGTAGCACGTTGGGCTTGACTGCACATCGGACTTCGGCCGACTATGGCCATCCATCTAGACTCAGGACGACTGCGGGGGGTTGGACGATGGTGAGTCGATTGCTTGCGGGCAGTTGCGATCAGGGCCCCTGCCCGACGCTCTACCTCGACGGGGAAGACGTGAAGGTGCAGGGCTACGTGACGACGTTGGACCGGCCGCTCCCGGCCAGTGAGGACGTCGTCCGCATCGACGCTCCGGCGTTCGGCCGGCTGCTGGCGGATCTGCCGGTCGGCATGCTCCTGCGCGCGCTGGTGTCGCCGTGGCGGTTCCGGCGCGTCCGTACGCCGGCAGCAGCGCTGGGTCCGGCCACACGGTGACCCCCGAGGAATTCGACGCCCTCTTCGACTCCTTCGCTTCGACCGTCTCCCGGCTGGAGACGCTGCCCGCCTACGACGTCGGAGGTGACGAAGCAGACCGCTTGGCCGCAGCCCGCGCCGGCACCCCGCGTCCGTTGCGGTCCGTGTCCACCTCCCCGTGGCTGACCCGCATCGCGATCCAGACGATCCAGCAGGGCAAGGTGTGGACCAGGGTCCGCGTCCTCGACGATCCACTCACCGACTACGAATCCGCCGAGCTGATCTCGTACGGCGAGGCGCAGGCTGTCGGCGAAGTGGTGCGGATCGCGCTGCGTGCCGACGTGCCCGGCGATGTCAGCGACTTCTGGCTGTTCGATGCCGGCCTTCCCGGCGAGCACGCCGTGCTCATGAGCTACGACGCCGAGGGTCACTGGCTGGGAGCGGACCTGTGCACCGACCCGGCTACGCTCGCGAACCTGCGCAACCAGCTGGAGGAGGTGCTGGCGCGGACCGTGTCGCTCAACGAATTCCTGGCAGGCCGACGTGGCTGAGGTGTCGTCGGTGCGTCGCCAGCTCGGCGCGGAGCTGCAGGCGCTGCGCACGCTGGCCGGCCTGACCCAGCGGGATCTGCAGGATGCGATCGGGCTCGGCCAGGTCGCCGTCTCCCGCATCGAGCGCGGCGAACGCCTGCCGACACGCGACCAGGTGCAGGCCTGGGTGCACCGCACCGCGGCTGCCGCCGAGGTCGTCGAGCGCGTGGTCGCGCTGGCCGAGGCGGCGCACGGCGCGACGACACCGTGGCCGGACCTCGACGACGCCCCGCACCTGCAGGGCGTCGCCGGCCGGCGCGAGGTCGCCGCGAGCCTGGTGCGGGGCTGGACGACGGAGTTCCTGCCGGGCCTGCTGCAGACGGCCCAGTACGCCCGCCAGCTGTTCCCGCTCGTGGATCCGTACGGATCGATCGATCATGCGGCATCGGTCGCGGCGCGGCTGGAGCGACAGCAGGTGCTCTTCGAGCCCGGCCGCCGCTTCGAGTTCCTGATCGCCGAGCACCTGCTGTCGTGGTCGCCGGGCCCCGGCGTGCTGCCGGCCCAGCTGGACCGGATCGTGTCGGTGGCGACCCTGGAGACGGTCGAGGTGCGGGTCCTGCCGTCGAAGCGGACGGGGACGCCGGGCTGGCACAGTTTCGCGATGTTCACAGCAGCCGACGACGGCGCGGTGTTCGTGACGACAGAGCTGCTGCACGGCGGGCAGGAGCTGCACGACCGGGACGTCGTCGGGCTCTACGAGCGGCTGTGGACGTCGCTGTGGGAGTCGGCGCTCTCGGAGCGCGACTCGGTCGAGCTCATCCGCGGCCTGATCGGCTGATCGACGGCGGCGCCGGCCTCTGAGGGCGCACCGCACACACCGCTGGGCCCGTTCACACACGTCAGAACGTGTGTGAACGGGCCCGACGATGTGTGCGGTCAGAGGACGCGGCCGCTGGCGCGCTGCGCCTTGCCCTGCGGGCCGTACGGGTAGTCCCCCACGATCGGCTCGCTGACCTCGTCCAGCAGCGCCGTCTCGTCGGCGGACAGGTGCAGGTCGGCCGCGGCGAGGTTGTCGTCGAGCTGCTCGACGGTGCGCGCACCGAGGATCACGGAGGTGACGGCCGGGCGGTCCGCCGTCCAGGCCAGCGCGACCTGCGCCATCGACACGCCGCGCGAGTCGGCGATCTTGCGGACCGCGTCGATGACCTGCCAGGTGCGCTCCTGCGCGTTGCGCGGCGCGTACGCCTCCATGCCGCGTTCCGGGTTGTCGCCGAGCCGGCTGTCGCCGGTGGGGACCTCGTCGCGGCGGTACTTGCCGGTGAGCCACCCGCCGGCCAGCGGCGACCACGGCAGGATGCCGATGCCCTCGTTCTCGCACACCGCGGTCAGCTCGAACTCGATCTCGCGGACGAGCAGGTTGTACTGGGGCTGCAGCGTGACGATCGGGGTGAGGCCGAGCCGGTCGGTGAGCATGGCCGCCTTCTGCAGCTGCCAGCCCAGGAAGTTGCTCACCCCCGCGTAGCGGATCTTGCCCGCGCGCACGGCGTCGTCGAAGAAGCGCAGCGTCTCCTCGAGCGGGGTCAGCGCGTCCCACGCGTGCGCCTGGTACAGGTCGATCGTGTCGACCTGCAGCCGGCGCAGGCTGGCGTCGAGCGCGCGGCTCAGGTTCACCCGCGACAGGCCGACGTCGTTGGGCAGGTCACCCATCGCGAAGCGGCCCTTGGTGGCGATCACCACCTGGTCCCGCACTTCCGACCGGGCGGCGAGCCAGCGCCCGACGATCTCCTCGGAGACGCCGCGCGAGTACACGTTCGCGGTGTCGATGAAGTTGCCGCCGCGCTCGAGGAAGCGGTCGAGCTGCGCGTGCGACACCTCCTCGCTGCTCTCGTTGCCGAACGTCATGGTGCCGAGGCACTGCGTCGAGACGATCGTTCCGGTGCCACCCAGGGTGCGGTACTCCATGCCAGCACTCTCGCGCGGGTCCGGCCCACCGTCCAACAGGGGTTCGCGATCCGATTCAGCAGCGCGGTTTCTGAGTCGGCGCCGACCGCTGGGCGTGACCGAGGGCCACCTGGTCGGCGCAGTCGATCACCCGACCGCTACGTTCGGCGCCTCCACTTGAGCGCAGGGAGTAGTTCGCATGCCGAGCCGGATCGGGCGTCGCGGGTTCCTCACCGCCGGCGGCGTTGCCGCAGCCGCGTTGCTCGCGCCCGGCACCGCACTCGCCGAGCCGGCTGTGCCGCCGCGCGTCGTGCCCGTCGACGGCTCCCTCAACGCCCGTGACGTCGGCGGCCACCGCACGCGTCAGGGCACGACCGTCCGCTACGGGCGCATGGTCCGCTCCGGCACCCTCAGCGGAGTCACCGAGACCGGACTCGCCCAGCTCGCCGCGCTCCGCCTGCACACGATCGTCGACTACCGCGACGCGACCGAGATCGCCCGCAGCGGGCCCGGCCGCGTGCCGCCCCGGGTGCGCGTGGTCGAGCTCCCGGTCGGCGCAGCTGAACCGGTGCTGAACGGGCTGCTGCCGGCCCGGCCCGATCCGGCACTCATCGCGACGTACCGCTCCTACACGTCGCACCCGGAGTCGCTCGGGCAGTTCGCCGCCACGTTCCGGCTCCTCGCGAACCCGACCGCGCTCCCGCTGCTCGTCACCGACGCGACGGGCACCGGCCGCGTCGGCTGGATGACCGCCCTGCTGCTGACCCTGCTCGGTGTGCCGCGCGACGCCGTCTACGCCGAGTACCTCTACTCGAACGCGCAGCTCGGCGGCCCGCACGTCGCGAAGGAGTACCTCGACGCCGCGTTCGACCAGGCCGTCGCGCAGTTCGGCAGCCTCGACGCGTTCTACACGCTCGGGCTCGGCGTCACGCCGCTGGTGCGCGGCCTGATCTACCTCAACTTCCTGGGGCCGGGGCACTGATCGAAATCCATTCGACAGCCTCTCCGGGAACGGCTTGGCTCCCCTGCGCCGGCCGGCGCCCGCACCCGGTACGTCCAACCCTGACCGGCCGCCGACCTGGACCGCGCTCGGCGTGGCCGCGCTGGCCATGCCGGGACTGTTCGCCGAGATCAAGTGCACCGCACTGCTGCCTGACTGAGCACCTGCGGCAGCTCGCGCTTGCGTTCGAGCGCACTCGAATCCCTAGCGTGCCGGGGCATGAGCGACCGTCGTGTCACCATCGTCACCGGAGCGTCCCGCGGGATCGGCGCGGCGACCGTGCGCGAGCTGCTGCGGGACGGTCACCGCGTCGTCGCCACGGGCCGCGACGCCGGCCGCCTCCACGAGCTGGCCGCGACCCTGCCCGACGACGCCGATCTCCGGCTGGTCACCGGACACGCCGGGGATCCGGGCGCCGTCGACCGGACGATCGGCACGGCCGTCACCGAGTTCGGCCGCATCGACACGGTCGTCGCCAACGCGGGCTACGCCACCCACGACGCGTTCCTCGACGGCGACCCCGAGCAGTGGCACGACATGGTCGTGACGAACGTGCTCGGCCCCGCGCTGCTCGCCCGTGCCGCCATCCCGCACCTGCGCCGGACGCGCGGGCGCATCGTCATCGTGGGCAGCGTCGCCGGGCACGTGCACACCCGGGGCAACCTGTACGGGGTGACGAAGTTCGCGATGACGGGCCTCGCGGAGAACCTGCGGCTCCTCGTCTCGCAGGACGGGATCGGGGTGACCTTGATCAGTCCCGGGGCGGTGCGGACCGGCTTCTTCGAGCCCATCGGCGGCCCGCCCGACGGACGCCCCGGCGGATACCTGGATCCGGCCACGGTCGCCGAGTGGATCGCGTGGGTCGCCGGCCGGGGCCCGGCGTCGACGTCGACCACCTGCTGATCCGCCGGATCGGCGCCGAGCGCTGACGCTCACCCGGTGACGAGCTGGTCGACGGGTTCGCGGCGGACGTGCAGGTCCCAGTAGCGGCGCGCGACCTGCTCGGGCTCGGTGAGCACCGCGCCTTCGGGGGCGCCCGGCGTGCCGGCCAGCCAGGCGCCGATCGCGACGTGGCCGGCGAAGATCCCCTTGTCCGCCAACTCCGACTCGAGGCCGAGCACCCACCTGCGCAGGGCCGCGCCGGCCATACCGGCGCCGACGAACATCGGCGTGGGCACCACCGACGAGGCGCCGGTGGTGTAGAGCAGCGTTCCCCGGCCGGCGGCCAGCATCGCCGGCAGCACCGCGCGGGTGGCGGCGACGGCCCCGAGGCAGATGCTGTCGATCTGCGCTGCGACGCCGCTCGCGGTGACGTCCACCGCGCCGGTGCGGCGGACGTCCGCGCTGCTGCCGGCGACGGGGGCGGCGTAGTGCAGCACCTCGATCCCGTCGAACCGGTCCGCGGCCCGCTCCAGTGCTCCGGCCAGCGCCGGCCGGTCGGTGACGTCGGCGGCGAAGCCGGCGGCCCGGATGCCGTCGGCCGCCACCTTCCCGGTGAGCTCGCCGAGCCGCTCCTCCGACCGCGCGACGAACGCGACGTCGAAGCCGTGCCGGCCGAAGAGCGTCCCGAGCGCCAGACCGAGGCGGTTACCGGCGGCGACGAGCGCGATTGCGGGCATGGATCGTTCTCCTGTGATCTGTCGGTGGGACTCCTCCACCCCAGCACCGGCGGCGCCGCAGCGTCCAAGACCGGCCGTGCCGCGATCGATAAACTGGAGGAATGGATCGCCTGGAGACGCGCGAGCTGGAGTACTTCCTGGCGGTCGCCGACGAACTGCACTTCGGCCGCGCCGCTGCCCGGCTGGGCATCGCGCAACCGGGCCTGTCCAAGTCGGTCCGCCGGCTCGAGCACCGCCTGGGCGTCACCCTGTTCGAGCGGAGCAGCCGCTCGGTCGCGCTGACCGAGGCCGGTCAGGTCCTGGCCCGCGAGGCGCGTGGCGGCCGCGGCGGCGCTGCGCACCCAGCGGGCCGGCACCCGTGCGCCGCGACTGGCGCTCGCCATGAAGCCCGGTGGCGACGCCGGCCTCCTCCCCGGCATCCTCGCGGCCTACGAGCGCGAGCCCGACGTCCTGCCGGTCGAGGTCGTCTTCGAGGTCGACTGCGCCCGTGCGCTCCGCGAGGGACGGGCCGATGCCGCGATGCTGTTCGCGCACCCGGACGAGCTGCGGGGGATGGACACCGAGACGCTGCTCGCCGAGGCGCCGGTCGCCGTGCTCCCCCGCACGCACCCGCTGGCGGAGCGCGCGAGCCTGCGCATGGCCGACCTGGCCGGCGAGAACCTCCACCGGCGACCGACCGCGCCCCACGAGATGACGAGCATCGGCGAGCTGATGCACGTCATCGCGCTCGGCCGCAAGGTCGCCGTGCTGCCCCGGGTGCTGACCACGCCGTTGCGCGACGACCTGACCACGATCCCCGTGACGGACCTGGAGCCGGCCGTCCTCCTGCTCGCCTGGCCGGCGCACAGCACGTCGCGATCGGTCGCGGCGCTCGTCCGCGCCGCCACCGCGGCGCCGGTAGGGCGCTGATCGACGTCGGCGGCGCGGCGGGCGAGATCGCCGGCGTGACGACCGCGCGGCGGGGCGGGGTGGTGTCGATCGAGGGGAGAACGTCGTCAGTGGATCTTGGGCGGCGACGTTCTGCCCTTGATCACCGACGAACCCGTCGGGCTGCGACCGCGCGCGAAGGGCCCGGACACCGTTCAACCGGTCACGGTCGGACGTCGACGGCGACCTCGTGGTGGCTGACCCGGTCGTCCCAGCGGGTGAGGGCACGGCGGGCCGCGTCCTCCACGAGGGCCTGCTCGTGGTCGTCGCCGGCGAACTCGCGGACATCGGCGAGGCCGGTGAAGAACGTGATGGAGGTGAACCGGACCTCGTCGCCGTCCTGGCTGCGTAGCAGGCGGGCGCCGCGAAAGCCACTGACGTGCCGGAGGTGGTCGGTCACCTCGGTCTCGTAGTGGCGCTGGTAGTCGTCGGCCGTGGCCTCGGACGCCCATCCGCGCCAGATCCGCGCGATCATCGGCACACCGTCAGGTGGTGGGTCATACCTCCATACTGGCGGCCGGAAGCGATCATCGGTGCGGGGACGGGGGCCCCGAGCTCGCCGGGGGGCCGAACGCGGTGAGGAACCGGTCGCGGAAGGAGTCCATCGGCCACACCGGGGCGGCCGGGCCGGGTCGCAGGCCGTCCTGCCAGCCCCAGCCGTTGATCCGGTCGAGGACGGCGGGGTCGCGGGCGACGATCGTGATCGGCACGTCCTTCCCGGCGGTCTCACCCGCGACGAAGGGCGCCGGCTGGTGGTCACCGAGGAAGACCAGCACCAGGTCGTCGTCGCCGTAGTTCTCGACGTACGAGATGAGCGTCGACAGCGAGTACGCGATGGAGCGGCGGTACCCGTCGCGCATCCGTTCGGGGCTCGCCTTCACCGCCTCTTCGGGGTCGCCCTGCCCCGCGCCGGGCCGGTCGTAGACGGAGCCGTCGCCGACCTCGTCCCAACCGAGGAGCCGCGGCACCTCCGCCCACGGCCAGTGGCTCGTGACCAGCGGGACCTCCGCCATCACCGGCCCGCGGCCGGGGCGCTCGCGGACCATGTGCTGCAACGCCGACATCGTGTACTGGTCGGGCGTCTGGAAGCCCGCGTAGGTCCGCGACCGGTTGCCGAGGTTGCCCGAGTCGTAGACCTGGTCGAAGCCGTAGAACGCCTGCTCGGGCCACGGGCCCGAGCTGGACGGCATGACCGCGGCGGTGTCCCAGCCCGCCTTGTGGAACGCGCTGGTGAGCGTCAACCGGTCACCGGTCACGAGCTTCTCGTAGCTGTGCTGGTTGGTGACGCGCAGACCCGACAGGAGGGTGGCGTGCGCCAGCCAGCTGCCCCCGCCCATCACCGACGAGGTGAGGAACGCGCTGCGCGCCGCGAACCCGTGGGCGGCCAGCCGCTGGGTGCCCTCGTCGAGCACCGCGTCGACGGTCGGTGCGAACTCCGGGCTCTCCACAGCGGACCGCCCGTAGCTCTCGACGTAGGTGAGCAGCACGTCCTTCCCGCGCAGCGCGGTCAGCAGGTCGGCGGGCGCGGTGTCGTGGAAGGCGTCGACGGCGGCCTGCTCGTCGAATCGCCGCTGGTCGGCCAGGCTCGTCGACACCAGCTGTGCGGTCTCCCAGGTGAGCGCCGCGGTGCTGCGCGCAGCGACCGGGACCGGCGCCACGAGCTGCGCGCCGGCCGCGAAGCAGGCCAGCCAGCCGACGGTCGCGACGGCGAGCGTGCGGGCCGTCGCGGTGCGGTGCCCGGCGACGAGCCCGGCCAGCCGCCGCACGGCCAGTGCCATGAGGACCGCCAGCACGACGGTGGCGAGCACCCCGGCGGCCACCGCGGCGACGCGGGCGGTGGGGCTCCCGATCAGCTCGATGCCGCTGCCCAGCTGCGGCCAGTCGAACAGCGGGTCGAACGGCCGGCCCAGCGCCGTGCGGAAGCCCATCTGCAGCGCGGCCAGCACCGTCAGCAGGCCCAGCGCCGCCCCGGCCACCACCGCGACGATCCGCCGGGCACGCCCGCGCAGGACGAGCAGCACCGCACCGAGCAGCAGGCCCTCCACCGGGATCCGCAGGAACGCGACCGGCGTGAGCTGCCCGACCTCCTTCGGCAGGACGAGCGCGACGAACACCAGCACGCCGGCCAGCACCGTGCACACGGCCGCGGCGACCCTGCTCCCGTTCTGCGATCCAGGCATGGCTCAGTACACGGACGAGAACCCGATCGGGTTCATCTGAACCTTCCGACCCGTGCATCCGTGTGCATGATGAAACCCCGACGCACCGGGAAGGCAGGTCACGGACATGACCACACGACCTCAGGCAGCCGGTTCCCACCGTCGCGACGACACCGGCGCCGCCGTCACCGTCCTGCGGTACCTCAGCGCGCTCCTGCTCCTGGCGATGGGCGCGATCCACCTCTACCTCGTGTTCGACGGGGTAGGCGGCCTGCTCGGCGTGCTGTTCGTGCTGAACGCCATCGGCGGCCTCGTGCTGGCGATCGCGATGGTCGTCCTCCGCGGCGGGCTGCTGCGCTGGGCCAGCGTGCTGAGCCTGCTCTTCATGGCCGGGACGCTGCTCGCGCTGGTGATGGCGCTGACGATCGGGTTCTTCGGCATCTTCGAGACCATCGACTACCAGTTGGTGCCCACCACGCTCGTCGTCGAGGCGATCGGCACCGTCGTCCTCGCCGTCACGACCGTGCTGGTGCTGCGCAGCCGCAACGCGACCTGATCGCGGGACCCGCCAGGCGCCGCGGAGTGGGAAGCTGCCCGTCATGAGCAGCGACTCGAGCCACGTCTACCGCGTCACCGAGATCGTCGGCACCTCACCGGACGGGGTGGAGGCCGCCATCGACAACGCCGTGGGCCGGGCCAACCAGACCCTGCGCAACCTCGACTGGTTCGAGGTCACCGAGATCCGCGGCCACATCGTGGACGGCGCCGTGGCGCACGTCCAGGTCGGGCTGAAGGTGGGGTTCCGCATCGACCCCGCCTGAAATTCTTCCGGGGACATGTCGAACGGCGCCGGAGCCGTTCGTAGCCAGGGTGAGAGACCGGCAACCGGCCGGTCGGATCGCCCCCGGAGGCCAGCATGTCCACCACCACCACCGCCACCACCGCCACCACTGCCCCCGCCGTCGCCGCGCCGTCGGCGGGCGCGCTGCTGCTGGGCGGTGCGGCCGCCACCGTCGCGGCCGCGGTCGCCACCGCCGCCGTCGCCGCGGCCGGTGCGGCCGCCGGGATCAGCCTCGCCGTCGCCGGCCAGCAGATCCCGCCGACCGGGTTCGCGACGATGACCGTCATCTTCTCGGTGCTGGGCCTGGTCATCGCGGCTGCGCTCCGTCGGTTCGCGCGCAGCCCGCGCACCGCCTGGATCCGCACCACCGTCGCGCTCACCGCGCTGTCCCTGGTGCCCGACGTGCTCGCCGATGCCGCCACGTCGACGAAGTTGATCCTGATGCTGACGCACGTCGTGGCAGCTGCCATCGTGGTGCCCGTCGTGGCCCGCCGGCTGCGCGCCTGACAGGGAGCGACCGACCATGGAGTACCTGCTGTCCGTCCAGGTCGACGAGAGCGCACCCCCGCCCGCCGAGGGCACCCGCCGCGCCACGTACGAGCGCGGCGTGCGCGTCAACAGCGCGATGCAGTCCGCGGGCGTGTGGGTGTTCGGCGGGAGGCTGCAGCGCACCCACAGCGCCACCGTCGTACACGCGCAGAACGGCACCACCGCCATGACCGACGGGCCGTTCGCGGAGACGAAGGAACAGCTCGCCGGGATCTGGGTGATCCGCGTGCCCGACCTGGACGCCGCGCTGACCTGGGCGCAGCGGTGCGCGGAAGCGGTCGGCGGCCCGGTCGAGGTGCGGCCGTTCGACGCGACGTCACAGGACTGACCCCGAGGAGGAGCATGCGGAACGAGCACATGGAACGCCTGGAGGTCCTGGTGGGGCCGTGGCGGACGACGCTGCGGAACGCGTGGTTCCTCGAACCCGCCGGGCTCGAGGTGCCGGGCACGGCCACCGTCGAATGGCTCGGCGACGCATTCGTGGTCGTCCGGTGGGTCATGACCGACGACGTCGGGAAGGCCGCGAGCGAGATGGTGCTGGTGCTCGGCCGCAGCGACGCCAACGACGCCTACACCGCGCTCTACCACGACGAACGCGGCGTGTGCCGGGTCTACGCGATGACGTTCGACGGTGCGCGCTGGACCTTGACCCGTGAGGACCCCGACATGTTCCAGCGGTTCGTCGCCGATGTCGGCGCCGAGCGGATCGCGGGGCGCTGGGAAGCCTCCGAGGATGGTGGAGCGACCTGGCGGAAGGACTTCGACCTCGACTTCGACCGCGTGCACCCGTCGTGAAGCTCCCGTCGAGCGTGATGCGGCACCTGGCCCGGCAGCTGGGCCGGCCGAGCGGGCCGGTCGGCCGGTACGTGATCGCGAGGATGCTCAACAAGGGCAACGGCCCGGTCGTCGCCGCCGCCGTCGATGCGTTGGCGTTGCAGCACGGCGACGTGGCCGCCGACATCGGGTTCGGCGGCGGGGTTGGGCTCCCGCTGCTCCTCGACCGGGTCGGCCCGGGCGGGCACGTGCACGGCGTCGACCTCGCGGAGGACATGGTGCGCCAGGCGACGGCGCGGCACCGGACCGATCGGCTCACCGTCCACCTCGGATCGATCACCGACCTTCCCCTGGACGACGCGTCGGTCGACGGGGCGATCAGCATCAACGTCATCTACTTCGTCGAGGCGGCCGACCGGGCGTTCGCCGAGGTGGCCAGGGTGCTGAAACCGGGCGGCCGGTTCGTGCTCGGCCACGCCGACCCGGACTTCATGCGCGGGTTGCCGTTCACCCGGCACGGGTTCCGTATCCGGCCCATCGAGCTGGTGACGAGCCTGCTCGGCGAGGCCGGGCTGCCCGTCACCGAGCACCAGCGGGTGGGCGACGGCGATCGCGCCTACCACCTGCTGGTGGGCACGCGCCCCGGCACGCCGGGGTGACGGGTCGGCTCCGGCGGGCGGTGGGCGACGGGTGGTGGCACGGTCGGGGCATGGCTTCTCCGATCACGTACAGCGCGACCGTCCTCGGTGCCCCTGAAGGCCGCGCGCTCGGCCGCTTCTACCAGCGTCTGCTCGACTGGGAGGTCGTCAGCGACGAGGCGGACTGGTTCATGCTCCGTCCGCCCGGAGGTGGTGCCGGCCTGTCGTTCCAGACCGAGAAGGAGCACACGCCGCCGACGTGGCCGGCCGGGGCGGACGAGCAGCAGATGCAGCTGCACCTGGACCTGCAGGTCACCGATCTCGCCGCCGGCAGTCGTCATGCCGAGGAGTGCGGCGCGGTGCTGGCGGAGTTCCAGCCGCAGGAGAACGTGCGCGTGTACCTGGACCCGGCCGGCCACCCGTTCTGCCTGTTCGTGGACTGACGGCGCCCGACTGCGGGTACCCGGACCTGCAACGACGGCACGGGGAGGCGCGGAGATGGCACGGGCGATCTGGACCGGTTCCATCAGTTTCGGGCTGGTGTCCATCCCGGTCGGGCTGTTCAGCGCGACCGACGACCACACCATCCACTTCCACCAGTTCGAGCGCGGCACCTCCGACCGGGTGCGCAACAAGCGCGTCAACGAGCGCACCGGCGAGGAGGTCGACTACGCCGACATCGTCAAGGGCGCGGACGTGGGTGGCGGCGAGCACGTCATCGTCGAGCCGGAGGAACTGGAGGCGATCGCGCCGGGCCGTTCGCGGGACCTGGAGATCTCCGACTTCGTCGACCTCGACGAGATCGACCCCCTGTACTTCCAGCGGACGTACTGGCTCGCGCCGACCGCCGAGCAGTACGCCCGCCCGTACGCGCTGCTGCTGGCCGCGATGACGCGCACCAACCGAGCCGCGATCGGCACGTTCGTGATGCGCGGCAAGCAGTACCTGGCCGCGATCCGCCCCGACCGGGACGTCCTCGCGCTGGAGACCCTGCACTTCGCCGACGAGGTCCGCGACCCCAAGAAGGACCTGGAGAACCTGCCCGGCAAGACCCCCGCGAAGGGCAAGGAACTCGACATGGCGACGCAACTCATCGAGTCGATGAGCGGCCGGTGGAAGCCGGAGAAGTACCGCGACACCTACCGCGACAAGGTCGACGCCCTGATCGCCGACAAGCAACGCGGCCGCCAGACCGTCGTCGAGGCCGAGCCGCCCGACCCCACCGAGATGGCCGACCTGCTCGCCGCCCTCGAACGCAGCGTCGCCGACGCCAAGGCGGGCCGCCGATCGGACCCGACCCCCAAGAAGAGCGGCGGGAAGAAGTCGAAAGCGAAGACGGACAAGGCCTCGAAGGCCGACCTCGCCGCCAAGGCGAAGGAGCTCGACATCAAGGGCCGCTCCACCATGACCCGCGACGAGCTGGCCGAGGCGGTGCGCAAGGCGTCCTGAGCTGGGGTGGCGTGTCGGGGCTCCGCCCCAATAGCCCCGGTCTGCGGCGTTGCGGCGCACGCCCGATCGACGGTGGAGCCTCAGACTGTGCGCTGGGCACAGTCCTGCCCCGGTCATGGCGCGGCCCACAGATCAGCCATCCAGGGTGGCGGGATGAACTCCGGCCGGCCCGAACTCATGTCTATTCGCCACTCGGTGGAATGGACTTGATCATGATGTTGGCAGCACAACATGACCAGGTTGTCCAGGGCGGTCGCGCCGCCGTGTTGCCACTCGATCACGTGGTGGACTTCGCACCAGGATGGTGGTCGATCACACCCGGGGTGGGCGCAACCGTGGTCGCGCAGGGCAACCGCCCGGCGCAACCAGGGCGGAACCAGGCGGTGGGTGCGGCCGACATCGAGGGGTTGGCTATCGCCGTCGAGCACGACCGGGACGAGGTGGGCGTCGCACAGCAGCCGCCGCAGTTGCCCGGGGGTCAGTTGTCCCCCGGTGTCGAGCATCGCGGTGCGGGCCCGGTCTTCCAGATCGTCGAGCCGGATGGTGACGGTGACCCGGGGCCGTTCCCCACCGACCTCGCCGGAGGCGCCGTGGTCGAGGGCGAACCCGCAGATCTCGGCCAACGCGGCCGCGTTCCGTTCGGCCGCAGTGGTGCCGCGGTTCTCCGCCGTGGGGCGGGTGCGGGCCTCGATCGCGGTGCGGATCGCGGCGAACGCCAACGGATCCTCGAACTGCCCACGCAGCCACCCGCTGCCATCAGCGTTGGCGCCCATCTGCAGGTCGTTGCGGCCGGGCCGCTCATCCGGCTCGGGCCCGTCCAGGTCGGCGGCGGCCAACAGTTCCAGCCCCATGACACGGACTTCCCGCGGGGTGAAGGTGCGGGCGGCCTCGCCCAGGCTGGCCTCGATCGACACCCGGTCGGCCAGGCTGATCCGGGCGGCCGGGTGGGAGTTCATCAGCGCGGCGATGATCTCCACATGCCGCAGGGTGGCCGCACCATCGGTGAACGCCGCCGCGGTCGCCGGCAGCACCGGCTCCAACGGCTCGCCATCCAGGGCGACCCGCGGCCCGACGTGTTCGGCGACGGTGACATGCCGGCGCGCGGTGTCGTGATCCCAGCCCAGCAGATCCTTCAACCCCGCGAGAGTGGTGCGATACCCCTTCTCCGCCAACACACCATCGCGCTCCACAGCAGCGATCGCAGAGACCTTCGCCCGGTCGACCTGCCGCGACACACCCTCCAGAACGAGGAGCGCGGCCAGGGGGTCGGGGTTGTCGGAGATGGCCGTGAACGCCTGCTCGATCAGGCTCGCGGCCTGGGCGAGTGGGTTCTCGGTCATACTCCGATTCTACCCGAACACAAGTTCGGACGGGTGCCGATTGCCGCAGGTCAAGTGCCGTTTGGCGCGAGTCAAAAGGCTCCACCGTCGGTCGGGCGTGCGTTGCAAGGCCGCGCCGGTGCTCGGGTGGCAAACACGCGTTTCGTTTGCCACCCGAGTGCCGGTGTGGCATCCCGGAGGGCGACCGAGCGACGGTGGTGCCGGCCGGAAAAGCTCCACCGGAGGGAGGCGCCGGGGCCCGGGGCAGAGCCCCGGAAGAAACTGCAACCACGGGAGACCGCGCTCCGAAGACCCCGACTGCTCGACGGTGTCGCCGCCGGCGACGGTTCGACGACCACAGCCGTGTGGCGATCTACGCAGGTCGGCCGCTAGATCGACGGGAGCTCCTGCTCCATCCCCACGAGCGGAGCGAGCGGGTCCCCCACCTCCCGCACCCGCTCCAGCACCGTGTGCACCGTCCACGAGTCGGACCGGAGATCCGGATCCTCCAGCTCCTCCCACCGGATCGGCACGGAGACGGGGGCGCCGGGGGACGGTCGCGGGCTGAACGGCGCCACCAGCGTCTTGTTGATCGCGTTCTGCGTGTAGTCGAGGCGGGCGAGGCCGCGGCGCTGGTCCTTGTGCCACTGCCAGCTGACGAGTTCGGGGACGGTGCGGCCGATGGCGCGGGAGATGCGTTCGACCCAGCCCCGGGTCTCGGCGAAGGTGTAGCGGGGCGTGATGGGGACCCAGATCTGGATGCCGCGGCTGCCGGTCACCTTGGGGGCGGCGGTGACGCCGAGGTGGTCGAGCGCGGTGCGGTAGAGCCGCGCCAGCACGAGGACGTCGGCGAACGTGCTGGACGTGCCCGGGTCGATGTCGATGAGTGCCCAGGTCGGGGCGTGGACGTCCGGGAGGCGTGAGGTCCAGGGGTGCAGTTCGACCGCACCGAAGTTGGCGAGCCACACCAGTGACGGCAGCCCGTCGGGGACGACGTAGCAGTCGGTCTCTCCCGCGTCGGCCTCCCGGTTGTGCCAGCGGACGATCCAGTCGGGCGCGTGGTCGGGCACCTCCTTGTGCCAGAACCCGGGCCGGTCGACGCCGTTCGGGTAGCGGTGCATGTTGACGGGCCGGCCGGCGAGGTACGGCAGCATCCACGGGCCGATCTCTGCCACGTAGCGGATGAGGTCGCGCTTGGTCACCGGCGCGCCGCCGTCGCGGGCGGGGAAGAGCACCTTGTCGAGGTTGGTGATCGCGAGCTCCCGTCCGGCCAGCGCCCACCGGCCCTTGCTGCCCAACGCGTCGAGGGCGGCGAGCTCGTCGGGGGTCGGTCCGGCCCAGGAGTCCGGCACGTGGAGCGGGACCTCGGCGGACGCGGCGGCCACCCCGCCCTGCCACATCGCCGGCGGTGCGGCGGCGACCTCGTCGTTGGTGCGGCCGCTCTTCACCGACCGCGGGTGGTCCTCCGGGTCCCACCCGTCGACGGCGTGCGCGTCCCGTTTGTGGATCATGAGCCATTGGTCGTCGTCCCCGCGCCGGACCAGCGCGAACCGGCCGGCCAACTTCTGCCCGTGCAGGTCGAAGTGCAGCTCCCCCGCCGCCACGGCGGCGGCCGGGTCGTCGGTGCGGGCCGGCTCCCACGTGCCCCGGTCCCACACGACGACGTCGCCGCCGCCGTACTGGCCCTTCGGGATCACCCCTTCGAAGTCGGCGTACTCCAGCGGGTGGTCCTCGACGTGGACGGCGGTGTGCCGTGCTGCCGGATCCAGCGTCGGCCCGCGCGGCACCGCCCAGCTGACGAGCACGCCGTCGATCTCGAGCCGCACGTCGTAGTGCAGCCGCCGGGCCCGGTGCCGCTGCACCACGAACCGCCGGCCGCCCGCGATCTCCGGGGCTCCGGCCGGCTCCGGGGTGCGGGCGAAGTCGCGCTTGGCCCGGTAGGACTCCAACGCCATGCGGGACGGGTACCCGGTCGCACCCCATGCATGTCTTCCGCGCGGCGGGGTACCGCTCCTCCAGATGCACCCGCCCGAACGGAGGAGTCCGATGTCGACCGACGCGATCACCATGCTCAAGGACGACCACAAGCAGATCCGCAGGCTGTTCCGGGAGTTCCAGTCCGCAGGCGAGAACGCGACGAAGGTCAAGGGCCGGCTCGTGGACCAGATCCTCGAAGCGCTGACCGTGCACACCTACATCGAGAACGAGGGCATGTATCCGCAGGTCCGGGAGCTGCTGCCGGCCGTGGAGGACGACGTCCTCGAGTCGTACGAGGAGCACCACGTCGCCGACCTGCTGTGCGCCGAGCTGGCCGCGATGTCGCCGGACGACGAGCGGTTCGACGCCAAGACCACCGTCCTCATCGAGAACGTCACCCACCACATCGAGGAGGAGGAGGGCGAGTGGTTCCCGAAGGTGCGGGAGGCACTGGGCCGCAAGCAGCTGCAGGAGATCGGCGCCCGCATGCTGGAGCTGCGCGAGAAGGCGCCGCGGCGCCCGTCGGCGCCCAGCGCGCTGAAGAAGGCCGCTGACGCGGTGCTGAGCTGATCGCGTGCTCGGAGGGCATCCCGGTGTGTCCGACGTCGAGCGCGCCGTGGCGTTCTGGACGAGCGCGCTCGACTGGGACCTCTACCCACCGGACGTCGTGGTGCTGGCCGACCCGGACGGCAACCCGTTCTGCGTCGTCGACCTGAGCACCGCACCGTCCGGCTGATCCCAGGTGTGCCGGAGCCGTTTCGCGGGAACGCCACAAGGACACCACGGAAGGAGCGACGTCATGCCTGCCGGATCGAACGCCAAGCGCGAACGCCAGTACGAGCACATCAAGGACTCCGCCAAGGATCGCGGCGAGTCGGACAAGCGCGCGAAGGAGATCGCCGCGCGCACCGTGAACAAGGACCGGGCCCGCTCAGGGGAGTCGAAGCAGGCGTCCAAGACGTCGAAGAAGGGTCCGTCGCCGGAGCACCGCGGCGGCAAGAACTCGCACTCCGGCTCGAAGGGCCGCACCAAGGAGCAGCTCTACCAGGACGCCAAGCGCCAGAACGTCAAGGGCCGCTCGACGATGACGAAGGCCGAGCTGGAGAAGGCCGTCAAGTAGCGGTCAGGGTCACAGGCCGGCATGCCGGCGGAGCCCGCCGGGTACCGGACCAGCCATGACCGCAACGACGGGACGACCGACCCGCAGCGAGCCGGCGACGGCATCGTTCGCCGACACCGTGCGCGTGCTGGGCCTGGCAGTGGCACCGATCGTGGCGCAGGGGGTGATCGCACGTCGCCGCCGCGTCGTCGCACTGGCCGGCAAGCTCGACACCGACGGGCGCGGGGTGCGGGAGCTGCAGCGGATCCGGGAGCGCTACGGGCCGGGCCCGGTGCGGCTGCGGATCCCACTGCGCCCGGTGGCGCTGGTGCTCGATCCGGCGGACGTGCGCAGGGTGCTGACCGGCACCCCTGGCCCGTTCACCCCGCGCAACCGGGAGAAGCGCGGGGCGCTGGGTCGCTTCCAGCGCCACGGCGTCCTGGTGTCGCGCAACGAGGAGCGGACGCCGCGACGTCGGGTCGTCGAGGAGGTGCTCGACGGCGGCCATCCCGTGCACCGCAACGCCGACGCGCTGGTGCGCGCGGCGCGCGAGGAGGCCACGGCGCTCGTCGCGCAGGCTCGGGGACGCGGCGGGTTCGACTCCGACGACTTCATGACCGCGTGGTGGCGGGTGGTCCGCCGGGTCGTGCTCGGTGATCCCGCCCGCGACGACCACGCGCTCACCGACGACCTGACGGTTCTGCGGCACTCCGCGAACTGGTCGGGCCTCGGTCGGCGGCATCGGCGCAGGTCGGAGCGGCTGCGCCGGCGGCTCCAGCGCTACGTCGACGAGGCGGCGCCCGGCAGTCTCGCCGAGCTGCTCGCCGCGCAGCCCGACGGCATCGCCGATCCCGTCGGGCAGATCCCGCAGTGGCTGTTCGCGTTCGACCCGGCCGGCGCCGTCGCGCTGCGCGCGCTGGCACTGCTGGTCGCCCACCCCGACGAGCTGGCCGCCGTCCGCGCCGAGCTCGCCGGCCGCGACCTGGACGCGCCGCAGGACCTGCCGCGGCTGCGTGCCGCGGTGCTGGAGTCGGCGCGGCTGTGGCCGACGACCCCGCTGGTCCTGCGCGACACGACAGAGCCGACGACCTGGGCCGGCGAGACGTTGCCGGCGCACACGGCGATGGTCGTGCCGGCCTGGTTCCTGCACCGCGACGACCAGGTGCGCGCCGACGCCGACCGGTTCCACCCCGAGCAGTGGCTCGACGGCAGCGCGCAGGCCGACTGGTCGCTGCTCCCGTTCAGTGCCGGTCCCGCGGCGTGCCCGGGCCGAGAGCTCGTGCTCCTCGTCGCGAGCACGGTGCTCGCCACGCTGCTCGACGCCGGCGACGTCACCGCGGCGGCCGGGGTGCCCGACGGCGGTCCGGGGCTGCCGCGCGGCCTCGACCCGTACGCCCTGCAGTTCCGCCTGCACGACACGACCCAGAGGAGTGCCCGATGACCACCACCGTGGGCGACCACGTGCTGCTCCGGCTGCGGGAATGGGGGGTCGACCAGGTCTTCGGCTATCCCGGCGACGGCATCAACGGGCTCGTCGTCGCGTTCGGCGAGGCCGACGACCAGCCGCGGTTCGTGCAGTCGCGGCACGAGGAGATGTCGGCGTTCCAGGCCGTCGGGTACGCAAAGTTCTCCGGGCGGCCCGGCGTGTGCATGGCGACGTCCGGGCCGGGCGCGATCCACCTGCTGAACGGGCTCTACGACGCGAAGCTCGACCACGTGCCGGTGGTCGCGATCGTCGGGCAGACCGAGCGCAGCGCCATGGGTGGCGCCTACCAGCAGGAGGTGGACCTGCAGGCGCTGTTCAAGGACGTCGCGAGCGAGTACCTCGTCGAGGTCAACGTGCCCGAGCAGCTGCCGAACGCGGTGGACCGGGCCTTCCGCACGGCCATCGCACGGCGCTGCCCCACCGTGCTGATCATCCCGAGCGACCTGCAGTCGGCCGAGTACACGCCGCCGGCGCACGCGTTCAAGCAGGTGCCGTCCAGCGGGCCGGGCTTCTCCGCGCCGGTGACGGTCCCGGATCCCGACGCCGTCACGCGGGCTGCGAAGATCCTCAACTCCGGCCGCAAGGTCGCGATCCTCGTCGGGCAGGGTGCCCGTGGCGCGGCCACCGAGGTGGCCCAGGTCGCCGACGTCCTGGGTGCCGGCGTGGCGAAGGCGCTGCTCGGCAAGGACGTGCTGCCCGACGACCTGCCCTTCGTCACCGGCTCGATCGGGCTGCTCGGCACCCGGCCCAGCTACGAGCTGATGCGTGACTGCGACACGCTGCTGATCGTCGGCTCCAACTTCCCGTACAGCCAGTTCCTGCCCGAGTTCGGCAAGGCCAGGGCCGTCCAGATCGACATCGACGGCGCCATGATCGGGATGCGCTACCCCACCGAGCTCAACATCGTCGCCGACGCGCGGGCCACGTTGCAGGCGCTGCTGCCGCACCTCGTCGGCCCGACCGACCGCGCATGGCGCGAGACCGTGGAGGAGAACGTCGCCGCGTGGTGGCGCACCGTCGAGCGGCAGTGCCTCGTCGACGCCGACCCGGTCAACCCGATGCGGATCGTGTGGGAGCTGTCCAACCGGCTGCCCGACGACGCGATCGTCACCGCCGACTCGGGGTCGGTCGCCAACTGGTACGCCCGCTGCCTGCGCATGCGGGCCGGGACGCGCGGATCGCTGTCCGGCACGCTCGCCACGATGGGCGCCGGCGTCCCGTACGCGATCGGCGCCAAGTTCGCCCACCCCGACCGGCCCGTCGTCGCGTTGATGGGCGACGGCGCGATGCAGATGAACGGGCTCGCCGAGCTGCTCACCATCGCCCGGTACCGGGACCGCTGGACCGACCCGCGGCTCGTCGTGTGCGTCCTGCACAACAACGACCTCAACCAGGTCACCTGGGAGCTGCGGGCCATGGGCGGCGCGCCCAAGTTCGAGGCGTCCCAGGTGCTGCCCGACGTGTCCTACGCCGACGTCGCCACGGACATCGGCCTGACCGGCATCGCCGTGGACCACCCCGACGGGCTGGGTCCGGCGTGGGAGCACGCGCTGTCGGCAGCAGGCCCGGTCGTGCTCGACGTCCGCTGCGATCCCGAGGTGCCGCCGATCCCGCCGCACGCCACCCTCGACGAGGCCGTCTCGATGGTCGAGGCCGTCCTCGGCGGCGACCCCTCCGCGGCACACCTGATCATGCAGGGCGTCAAGGAGAAGGTGCAGGAGATCCTGCCGGGGCGGCGCTGATGGCGGCCGAGTCCGTCGACGATGCGCACAGCCGCCCCGCCGGGGCGTCGGACGAGCTCGTCGCCGCGAACGGTGCGTTCGGCGAGGCCCTCGAACGGATCGAGCGTGCCCGCGGCGCCCTGTACGACGTCCACCAGCTGGTCGGGCGCGCCGACGCGCTCCTCGACGACGTCGTGGAGGGTCTTCGGGCGAGCGGGCACGACGACCTCGCCGACCGGGTGCGCGACGAGCTGATCGGCCGCAACGTGCTCGCCGGCCGCTGGACGTTCCAGATCGTCGAGGAGTTCGACGACGGCTACTACGCCGCGTTCCGCGACCTGGAGCGCACGGTGCGCGAGGCCACGATGGACGGGCGCCGGCACGTGTTCGAGGCCGAGATGAAGGAGCGCCGGCGCACCCGCGGCCGGACCGGGCACGAGGCCACGCCGAGCTGACGGGTCACGCGCGGCGGACGGCTCCGTCGACCGCGAGCTGGGCCGCCGCCACCGTCGGGAAGACGCGGTAGCGGCCCAGCGCGCACCGCACGGGCAGCGGCAGGCGCGCCGCGGCGGCGCCCGGCACGATCAGGTGCACCCCGACCCGCCAGCGGGCCGCGAGCTCGACCGCCTGCGTGAGCCCTTTCAGCCCGTCGACGGTCAGCCCGTCGGCCGAGGTCAGGTCGACGGCGACGTGCCGAAGCCGCACCTGACCCAGCTCCGCCATCCGCAACCGGGCCCCGACCAGGCCGACCAGCCGCGCCGCGCTCAGCCGGTCGAGGGTCCCGCGCACGGGCAGCACGTACCAGCCGTCGGCGCCGCCCTCCCGGCCGAGCAGCTCGGGCGTCGCGGTCACGACGCCGTGCGGGCCGCGGGTACGACGGTGGAGCCGGCGTGGTCAGGCGTCGGGACCTCCCGACCGCGGAACCGGCGGAACCGCCGGCCGCCGTGGATCGCCTGCACGGCGCGGGCGGCGTCGTCCATGCGGAAGGCGGCGCTCACGCTGTCCAGGATCTCCGAGACCCCCGCCGAAACCGCTGTGTCCGACCCGCTCATCACCGGTACCTCCCTGTTCCTGCTTCCTGTGGAGCGCACATTCCCACCGGACGAGCACCGCAAACCGGGCAGACGCCCGCATCTGCGCATCGCGACCGAGGTCACACCGTTTGCGGGCCGGTTCGGCGGGTACGCGGCGACCGTGACGTCACGAGTGCTGCCGGCCGACGAGATCATCGCCGTCGACGGCGGGCCGGCGTTCTGGCGCGACGAGGCCGCGCTGCAGGACGCGCTCCGCGAACCGGTACCCCGCATTCCGCCCGTCTTCGGGTACGACGAGCGCGGCTCGGAGCTGTTCGAGGAGATCACGCGCCTGCCGTCGTACTACCTGACGCGCGTGGAGTGGCACCTGCTGCGCGAGTTCGGGCCGCAGATCGGCGCTGTCCTGGACGGGGCGTGGTTCGCCGAGCTCGGCTGCGGCAGCGGCAAGAAGACCGTGACGCTGCTGGGCGAGGCCCACGTGCGGCCGGCCGCGTACCTGCCGGTGGACGTGAGCCACGACATGCTCGGCGTCGCGGCAGCCGAAGCTCGCGCAGCCGTTCCCGCGCTGCGGGTGCAGCCGCTGTGGGGCCGCTACGACGCCGCACTCACCTGGCTGCGGGCCCAGGAGCGGGCCGAGCCGCTGATCGTCGGGTTCCTCGGGTCCAGCATCGGCAACATGACGCCGGACGAGCGGTCCGCACTGCTGGCCGACATCGCAGCGACCCTGCGCCCCGGCGACGGCCTGCTGTTCTCCGCCGACCTGCACAAACCCGCAGCCGTCTTCGAGGACTGCTACAACGACCCACCCGGGCACACCGCGTTCGTCCGCTTCCGGCGCAACCACCTCGACCACCTCAACCACCGGTTCGGCGCCGACTTCGTCACCGACCGGTACGTGCCGCGCGCGCACTACGTCGAGGCCACCGGCATGGTGGAGGGCCTGCTGCACGTGACGGAGGACCACACCGTCGACGTCGCCGGCGTGCACCTGGACCTGCACCGGGGCGACGCGATCAACGTCGGGTACTCGGCGAAGTTCGACCGCGCCCGGCTGCGGGCCGAGATCGAGGGGCACGGCCTCGCGCATGCCGGGTCCTGGGTCGACGCCGGCTGGCAGTACGGCGTGTTCCTCGCGTGGCGCACCCCGTGACGGCGTTCCTGCGCATCGGCGGGTTCGTCGTTCTGGCCGCGGTGGCGGTGGCGGCGCTCGCACGCAGCGGCATCGTGCACCGGTTCGACCCGACCGCGCCCGCGGCGACTCGCTACCCCGCGCCGCGCTGAGCCGCCGGTTCCCGCAGCGACGAGCGGCCCGCCGACCAGCACGACAGCAGCCACTCCCCGAAGCGGTCGCCGAGGAACGTCGACGCCCGGATCCCGAACACGACGTCGGCGGCGAGCGCCGGCTCGGCGACCAGCAGCGGGGCGATGACCTGGCGGCGCACGAGCTGCTCGTGCACGGCGTCGGCCTCGACGTGCTCGGCGTAGAACGCGACCGCGGCCTCGGGCAGCCCGAGCCGGCGCATCCCGCGCACCAGCCGGTCGGACCCGGGCGAGGACGTCAGCTCGACCGTCGCGAACTGGCCGACCAGCGCACCCCGCAGCGCCCGGTGCAGCCCGCACAGCGACATCAGGTTCACCTCCGCCAGCGTCGTCGCAGCCGCCTGATCGAGGTACCGGCCGTAGGTCGGGTCGAGGTCCAGTGCCTCCATGAGCTGCGCGAACAGCTCGGAGTGCATGCGTTCGGGACGGCCGGCGCCGTACTCGTCGTGCTCGACGGTGACGAGCCCGGCCTTGGCCGCGCCGGCCAGCCGCGGGATGACGAACGCCTGCGGGTCGGCCTCCTTCAAGTGGTACAGCGAGCGGTGGCACACGTACTCGCGCAGCTGCTCCACGGTGCCCTCGTCCCGGAGGTGGTGGGACACCCCACGAGCCTCGGCCGGTTCGACGAGCAGCTCGTCGAGCGCCGTCGCCACGTCGTCGTCCGGTGTCGTGTCGGCGCGCAGCTGCGCCAGGAACCGCTGCTCCATCGCGCCCCGCAACGCGAGCAGCGGCACGTCCCACTCGCGCTCGTCGGGCACGCCGGTGAAGCCGCGGTAGTGCAGCTCGTAGCAGCAGTAGAGGGCGAGCTGCAGGTCGTCGCCGTAGGGATCGGCGTCCTCGACGGCGACCGACGGGGCGGAACCGTCGCGCAGGCGGGCGAGCACGGCGGCCGACAGCGGGCCGCGGGGGTGCGGCAGCTCAGGCACGGCGGCGCTCCTTCCGGCGGTGGCTCGTGTCGCAGAACGGCTGGGTGCGGCTGCGCCGGCACGTGCACAGCGCCGTGACGGCGCGGTCGGACCTCACCGCCGAGCCGTCGGGCAGCTCGACCTCGACCGGACCCCACACCAGCACCGGGCCCTCATCGGTGACGAGGACGCGCCGCGGCTCTTCGTCAGGCATGCCGGGCCCCCAGGACGACGATCTCCTCCGTTTGCCGGTCCGGCTCGATCAGCCCGCGGGCGGCCAGCTCGGCGGCGCGGCTGCGCAGCACCGGGCCGAACGGGATCTCCGCGGTGGCCACTACGGCGCCGGTGAGCCCACCGGCAGCCAGCGCCGCCAGCGTCGCCTCCACCCCGCTGAGCGCCGACTGCACCACCAGCAGTTCGCCGTCGGGGCGGAGCACCGCCGCAGCGCCGGCGCAGATCCGGTCGAGCAGCGCGCGCCCGTCCGTTCCGGCGTCCCAGCAGCGGCCGAGCGTGTGCCGCGGCAACCGGCCCGTCGCGGCCGGGACGTACGGCGGGTTCGCCACGACCAGCCCGAACCGGCGGCCCGCCACCGGCTCGAACAGGTCGCCCTGCAGCACCGTGACCGGCGCCCCGTGCAGGCGCGCGTTGAACCGGGCCGCCGCCACCGACCTGCGCGACAGGTCCACCGCGGTCACCGAGCGCGCCCCGGCGGCGTGCGCCACCAGCGCGAGCGCCCCGCTGCCGGTGCACACGTCCAGCACGTCCTGGCCGGCAGCCGACCCGTTGCGGCGCATGACCGCGGCCACGAGCCGGGAGTCGCTCTGGGCCCGGTACACGCCGGGCGGACGGACGAGCAGCATGGTCGACATGCCTGTCGGGTCCCCCGACGTACTCCGATCCACTCCTCCCTCCCCGAACGGTTGGGCGCCCGCCCACCGGGTAGCGAACCCAGGTACGCCCACGACGACGAGGAGGAACCATGGCAACCGGTGAGACCGGCTTCAGCGACGTGATGTTCGACCTGGTGTCCGTGCAGTACCACTCGCTCAAGGCCGGTCACGACTACGGCCAGTACGTCCGCGACGCCCGCAACGCCGGGTACGACGACGTCGCATCGTTCTTCGAGGACGTCATGAAGGAGGACTCGCAGCGCGCCACCCGCTGCCACGAGCTCCTGCGGGAGCTGCAGGGCAAGGAGGACACCGGCGGGACGTGAGGAGTCCCGGCTCTCCCGTTGGTTGAGGTTTCCGGGGGTTCCTGGCGGTTGCAGTTTGCGGGGCTCCGCCCCGGGCCCCGGCCCTCCCTCCGGTGGAGCGTTTCCGTGCCGGCTCTCTGGCTGGAATCCGGTGACTTCGCAGAGGTTCGGTGGTCCTCGCAGGAGTTCGAACCTCTGCGAGGACACTTCAACTTCTGCGAGGACCGGGGGTCGACCCACGCCCGGCGTTGAACGGTGTCTGACCTGCGATAATCGGCACCCGTTCGAACCTGTGTTCGGGTAGAATCAAGGCATGGCCGAGAACCCACTCGCACAGGCCGCGAGCCTGATCGAGCAGGCGTTCACGGCCATCTCCGACAACCCCGACCCCCTCGCCGCGCTCCTCGTTCTGGAGGGCGTGTCGCGGCAGGTCGACCGGGCGAAGGTCGCCGCGATCGCCGCTGTCGAACGCGACGGTGTGCTGGCCGAGAAGGGCTACCGCAACACCGCGGCCGGGTTAAAGGATCTGCTCGGCTGGGACCACGACACCGCGCGCCGCCATGTCACCGTCGCCGAACACGTCGGGCCGCGCACCACGCTGGATGGTGCGCCGTTGGAGCCCGTGCTGCCGGCGACCGCGGCCGCGTTCACCGACGGTGCGGCCACCATGCGGCATGTGGACACCATCGCCGCGCTGATGAACTCCCGCCCGGCCGCGCGGATCAGCCTGGCGGATCGGGTCACGATCGAGGCCAGCCTGGGCGAGGCCGCGCGCACCTTCACCCCGCGGGAAGTCCGTGTCATGGGGCTGGAGCTGCTCGCCGCCGCTGACCTGGACGGGCCGGAGCCGGATGAGCGGCCCGGTCGTAACGAACTGCAGATGGGCGCCAACGCTGATGGCAGCGGGTGGCTGCGCGGCCAGTTCGAGGATCCGCTGGCGTTCGCGGCGATCCGTACCGCGATTGAGGCCCGCACCCGCCCTTCGGCGGAGAACCGGGGCACCACTGCGGCCGAGCGGAACGCGGCGGCGTTGGCGGAGATCTGCGGGTTCGCCCTCGACCACGGCGCCTCCGGTGAGGTGGGTGGGGAACGCCCCCGGGTCACCGTCACCCTCCGCCTGCAGGACCTGGAAGACCGCGCCCGCACCGCGATGCTGGACACCGGAGGACAACTGACCCCCGGCCAGTTGCGGCGGCTGCTCTGCGACGCCCACCTGGTCCCGGTCGTGTTCGACGGCGACAGCCAACCCCTCGATGTCGGCCGCACCCACCGGCTGGTCCCCAGCTGGTTGCGTCGCGCGGTCGCCCTCCGCGATCACGGTTGCGCCCACCCCGGGTGTGATCGACCACCCCCCTGGTGCGAAGTCCATCATGTGATCGAGTGGCAACACGGCGGCGCCACCGCCCTGGACAACCTGGTCATGTTGTGCTGCCAGCATCATGATCAAGTCCATTCGACTGAGTGGCGAATAGACATGAGTTCGGGCAAACCGAAGTTCATCCCGCCACCGTGGATGACCGACCTCTGGACCGCGCCATGACCCGGGCACCACTGTGCCCAGCACACGGTCTGAGGCTCCACCGTCGATCGGGCGTGCGCAGCAACGCCGCAGACCCGGTCCGGCCGCAAACACGCCCCACCGTTTGCGGTCGGGCCGGGTCTGCGGCATCCCGACAGGGCGACCGATCGGCGGTGGAGCCGACCGCAGGTTTCCCGCTCCACCGGAGGAGGGTCGGGGTTCGGGGCGGAGCCCCGAGACGCTCCTCAGACCTCGGCCAGGTGGGCGCCCTCCACCAGCGAGCCGAGCTTGGCCCAGGCGATGCGGGGGTCCACGCCGCCTGCGCCGACGGCGAAGGTGGCCATGCCGCAGTCGGTCGAGGCGATGACGTGTTCCGGGCCGACGAGGTGGGCGTAGCGTTCGATCCGCTGGGCCACCAGCTGAGGGTGTTCGACGTAGTTGGTGGTGCTGTCGATGACGCCCGGCATGACGACCTTGTCGTCGGGCAGGCGGACGTCGGCGAAGACGGCCCACTCGTGCTCGTGCCGCGGGTTGGCGCCCTCGAACGACCACATGGCGGCGCGGGCGCCGAGCAGGACGTCGACGATGTCGCGCAGCTCCACGTCGCGGTGGTGCGGGCCTTCGTAGTTGCCCCAGCAGGTGTGGATGCGGATGCGGTCGGCGGGCACGTCGCGCAGCGCGTGCTCCAGGACGGCCAGGTTCTCCTCGGCCTGTGCGCGGAAGGCGCGCAGGCCGTCGGCGTCGGGCGGGAAGTTCGCGCGCGAGGCGGCCAGGTCGGGGCAGTCGACCTGCACGAGCAGGCCGGCCGCGTGGATCGCGTCGTACTCCTCCTTCATCGCCTCGCCCAGCGCGTTGAGGTAGGCGCTGCGGTCGCCGTGGTGCTCGTCGGGCAGGAACGACGCGATCACGCCGGGCGACGCCGCCGTCAGGAACCCTTCGACGCCAGGGTGCTCGGCCAGCGCGGCGCGCAGGGCGTCGATGTCGGCCTGCACGGCGTCCGCGCCGACGTACGCGATCGGGCCGGTGCACACCGGCATCCGCACGTCCGCCGCGGCCGCCGAGACGGCCTCGTGGCGCTGCCGCGCGAACTCGGGGAAGTCCGGGTCCAGCTCCCGCTCCCCGGACGGGCGCGACCCCGCGAACCCGGACAGCCGGCTGCTGGCGTAGGTGACGTAGCTGATCTTCCCGAGCTCGCCGTCGTTGACGAGGTCGAGCCCGAGCTCGGCCTGCCGCGCCACGCACTCCGCCACCGCGGCCCGGGTCTGCGCGGCCGACGGTCCCGCTCCCCCGCGCTCGCGGTCGAGCAACGCGGCGAGCAGATCGTCCGGGCGCGGAAGGCTCCCCGTGTGGGTCGTCCGCACCTTCCCCGTCACAGGATCGGGTTCCCGCCGGTCACGGCCACCCGCGCACCCGAGACGTAGCTCGCCTCGTCCGACGCCAGCAGGACGTAGACCGGCGCCAGCTCGGCCGGCTGCCCGGCCCGCCCGAGCGGCACCTGCTGGCCGAACGTGGCCACCTGCTCCGGCGGCATCGTCGACGGGATCAGCGGCGTCCAGATCGGGCCCGGCGCGACGCTGTTGACGCGGATCCCGCGCGGCCCGAGCATCTGCGCCAGCGCCGCGCACATGTTCGCGATCCCCGCCTTCGTCACGTCGTAGGGCATCAGCGTCGGCTTCGGGTTGTCGGAGTTCACCGAGCTCGACCCGATGATCGACGACCCGGACGGCATGTGCGGCAGCGCCGCCTTCACCAGGTGGAAGAACGCGCTCAGGTTGATCGCGAGCGTGCGGTCCCACTCCTCGTCGGGGATCTCCTCGACGGTCTCGTGCGTCATCTGGAACGCCGCGTTGCTCACCAGCACGTCGATGCGCCCGAACTCGGACACCGCACGATCGATCACCGCACGGCAATGGGCGGGATCGGCGAGGTCCCCCGAAACGAGCACGGCGCGCTGCCCGGCCTTCTCCACCAGGTCCGCGGTGTCGCGGGCGTCCGCGTGCTCGTCGAGGTAGCTGATCAGCACGTCGGCACCCTCACGCGCGTAGGCGATGGCGACCGCCCGCCCGATCCCGCTGTCCCCGCCGGTGATCACCGCCGCCTTGCCGGCCAGCCGGCCGCTGCCGCGGTAGCTCTGCTCGCCGTGGTCGGGGCGGGGTGTCATCTCGCCGGTCACCCCGGGCGGGGTCTGCTGCTGCTCGGGTCGTTCCTGCTCGGCCACCGTGGCTCCTCCGCTCGGCACGTCTGCTGTGTCGCCTACCCGGGTGCCGGCGCGCCACACCTCGGTTCGCCACCGCGTCCGACGGGGTACGGCAGGGGCATGACCGTCGAGGATGGACCCGACCCGCAGGACCGGCTCGCCGCCGACGTCGGCCGGAGCGCCGACGCGGCCGGCGTGACGCTGGCCGTCGCGGAGTCGATCACGGGTGGGCGCATCGCCGCCCGGCTGGCCGCCGCCGAGGGAGCCAGCTCCTGGTTCCGCGGCGCCGTCGTCGCGTACGCGTCCGAGGTCAAGCACGGCGTGCTCGGCGTCGCCCCCGGACCGGTGGTGTCGGCACCGGCCGCCGAGCAGATGGCCGAAGGGGTCCGCCGGGTGCTCGGCGCGGACGTCGCCGTGGCCGTGACCGGCGCAGGCGGGCCGGACCCGCAGGACGGGCAACCGCCCGGCACCGTGTTCCTCGCCGTCGCCGGACGGGGGCCGGTCACGGTCCTGCAGCACGAGCTGCCCGGCGACCCGGCGACGGTGTGCGAGCAGACCGAGCAGCTCGCGCTGGAGCAGCTCCTCACCCGGCTCACCCCACAGGACGGAGGTGCGTCGTGACGCAGACCGACCCCGCGCGCACCGCAGAACCCCAGGACGTGGGCACTGCCCCGCGACTGATGGGGGTCGAGGAGGAGTTCCTGCTCGTCGACCCCGGCACCGGGGTGGCCAGCGCGGCCGGCGGCGCCGTCCTGCTCGCTGCCGCCGCCGAGCACGACACCGACATGACGGGCGAGCTGCAGCGCGAGCAGATCGAGACGGGCACCCGGCCGAAGCGCTCGCCGGCGGACCTGGAGGCGGAGCTGCGGCGCACCCGCCGGCAGGCCCGCGACGCGGCGGCCGCCGCAGGTGCGGCGCTCGTGCCGCTCGCCACCTCCCCGCTGGCGACACGACCGACCGTGTCGCCGGCGCAGCGCTACCGGCGGATGGTGGAGCTGTTCGGCCTGACCGGCAGCGAGCAGCTCACCTGCGGCTGCCACGTGCACGTCGCCGTCGAGTCGGACGAGGAGGGCGTCGGCGTCCTCGACCGGATCCGGGCCTGGCTGCCCCCGCTGCTGGCGCTCTCGTCGAACTCGCCGTACTGGAGGGGCGAGGACACCCGTTACGCGAGCTTCCGCAGCCAGGTGTGGAACCGCTGGCCGTCGGCCGGGCCGACCGCGGTGTTCGGCTCGGCCGCCGCGTACGCCGTGGTCGAGCAGGCCATGCTCGCGACGGAGACCGTGCTCGACACCGGGATGGTGTACTTCGACGCGCGGCTGTCGCGCAGCCACCCGACCGTCGAGATCCGGGTCGCCGACGTCTGCCGCGAGATCGAGGACGCCGTGCTGATCGCCACCCTCTGCCGCGCGCTGGTGACCACAGCCGCCGCGGAGTGGCGCGCCGGCATGCCGGTGGACCCGGTGCCGATCGAGGTGCTGCGGCTCGCCACCTGGCGTGCGGGCCGGTCGGGGCTGAGCGAAGCGCTGCTCGACCCGCGGACCGGGCGCCCCGCGCCGGCCCGCGCCGTCCTGGACACGCTCGTCGACCACGTCGGGGACGCCCTCGACGAGGCCGGGGACCGCGACACCGTGACGACCCTGCTCGACGGGCTGCTCCGTCGCGGCACGGGCGCGGCCCGCCAACGCGCGGTCGCCGAACGCAGCGGCGGCGACCTGCGCGCGGTGGTGCTCGACGCGATCGGCTGAGTCAGCGCCCGTGCACCAGCGCCAGCGCCGCCGACGTGACGCGCCGGCGCACCGGCCCGGCCCACCCGTTCTCCCCCAGCGCGGCGCGGGCGGCGAGGAACCCGCAGACGCCGTGCACGCCGCCGCCGGGGTGCGCGGCGGCGCTGCCCAGGTACAGCCGCCCGATCGGTGTCTCGGGCCGGCCGAGCCCCGGCACCGGGCGGAAGATCAGCTGCTGGAAGAGCTGGGCGGTGCCGCCGTTCACGGCGCCGCCCACGAGGTTGGCGTCGGCGGCCTCCAGGTCGGACGGGCGCTGGACGTGCCGGTGCAGCACCCGGTCCCGGAACCCGGGCGCGTAGCTGTCGACGACCGCCTCCATGCGCTCGGCCAGCTCGTCGGCCGCGGCCGTGTCGGGCACCCCGCGGGGCAAGTGGCTGTACGCCCAGGCCGACTCGGTGCCGGCGGGCGAGCGCGTCGGGTCGGCGGTGGTCATCTGGCCCAGCAGCAGGAACGGCGAGCGCGGCACGACCCCGGTCTCCAGGTCGGCCGACCACCGGACGAGCCCGTCCAGGTCGGCGCCGACGTGGACGGTGCCGGCATCGTCGACGCCCTTGGCGCGCCACGGGATCGCCTCCTGCAACGCCCAGTCGATCTTGACGACGGGGGTGTCCCACACGAACCGGTGGGCGAGGTCGTCGAGGATCCGGGCGGGCACGACGTCAGGGCTGAGCAGCTGCGTGTAGAGCGCGTGCGCCGACACGTCGGCGATCACCGCGCGCCGGGCCGCGACGTGTGTGCCGGCCGCCGTCTCGACGGCCACGGCCTGCCCGTCGCGCACGACGATGCGCTCCACGGGCTCGCCGGTGCGCAGCTCCGCCCCGCCGGCCCGGGCCCGGCCGGCGAGCGCCGCCGTCAGCCGGCCGGTGCCGCCGACCGGTGTGGGGAAGCCGTGGTGCTGGCCCAGCATCGCCAGCAGCCAGCCGAACACGCCGCTGATCGGGGCGTGCGGGGGCGCGTCGGCGTGCGCGGTGTTGCCGGCCAGCAGCAGCCGCGCCGCCTCGCCGCCGAACAGCTCCTCCCCCATCCGCGCGGCCGGGAGCAGCGCGAACCGGGTCAGCCGCAGCGTCTCGGCCACCCCGAGCTCGCGGACGAGCGCGGCCGGACCGCGCACCGGGGGAAAGGCCGTGAACAGCGACCGCAGCAGCGCGGGCTCGATCCGCTGCCACTGCCGGCACAGCCGCAGCCACGCCTCCCCGTCGCCCGGGTGGTTCGCGTCGAGCCCGACGGCGGTGCGCTCCGCGTCGCGGTACAGGACGGCGGCCTCGACCCCCTCGGCGCGCAGCGGGTGCGCCAGCACGGCCGGCGCGTGCGCCCACTCCAGCCCGTGGCGGTCCAGCTCCAGCGCTCGCAGCACCGGCGACGCCGCGGCCAGCGGGTAGAACGCGCTGAACCGGTCGGCGACGAACCCCGGGTGGTGCTCGGCCGAGCGCACCGCGCCGCCGAGCTCAGCCTCGGCCTCCAGCAGCACCACGTCCCAGCCGGCGTCGGCGAGCACCGCGGCCGCGACCAGCCCGTGGTGGCCGCCGCCGACGATGACGGCGTCGGCCGTCCGCACCGCACCCATGCTCACACCCTCTCGCGGCAGACGACGGCCGCCAATCGCTGCAACGACTCGCGGTTGCGCAGACGAAGCAGGGCGGCCTCGACGGGGCCGGGGATCAGCCGGGCCGGGCCGGCCACGACCGTCTCGCGCATCCGCACGCATGTGCCGTCCGTGTGCGGTTCCAGCACGATCTCCACCCGTGCCCTGCCGAACGGCCACGCTCGTGCCGCGAGCACCAGCCGCCGCCCGGGATCCAGCTCGACGACCTCCGTGGTGTCCTCGATCAGCATCGGCCACGACCCGACGCTGTGGTGCAGCCGGGCGCCGACGGCCGGCCACTCCGGGTCGACCTTGCGCATGTGCGACGCGCCGACGACCCACAGCGGGTAGGTCCAGCCGTCGCCGAGCACGGCGAACACCTCCATCGGCGGGGCGGCGATGACCTGCGCGACCTCCGTCATGACGTCCACCTCCGACCGGCCGCGACCGCCCCACCGGCCAGTGCCACGACCCCGGCTGCCCGCCGGACCCGTTCCTTGCGGGCGCCGTCGAACCCGCCGTCGACGGCCCCGGGCGCTGTCGACGGGGTGAAGAGCGCACCTGCCGTGCCTTCGTCGTCCGGTGCGGGCCGGCGCAGCGCGATCCGCATGTCGATCGCCATCATCCGTTCCGCGAGCCGTGGCGTGACCGCGTGCTGCAGCGCGAACAGCCGCCCGAGCGGGCCGCCGGCGACGAGTTCGGGGCGGGGCCGGCGCAGCGCGCGCACGACCGTGCGGGCGGCGCGCTCGACCGAGTAGACCGGTGGCGGCGGTTGCGGTCGCCGCCCGGTCCGGTTCGCCGCCGCGGCGTAGATCGGGGTGTCGATCGCCGCCGGCAGCACGGTCGAGACGGCGACCCCGCGCACGCCGGCCATCCGCAGCTCCTCACGCAACGACACGCCGAGCCCGCGCACCGCGAACTTCGACATCGCGTACGCCCCCGCGACCGGCGGCGCCACCACCCCGAGCAGCGAGGACAGGTTCACCAGCACCCCGCTGCCCTGCTCGATCATCACCGGTAGCGCTGCGCGCGCCCCGTGCACCGTGCCCAGCACGTTGACGTCGAGGATCCGTTCGATCTCGGCCGTCGGCATCTCCAGCAGCGGCGCGAAGCCGGTCACCCCCGCCGAGTTCACCCAACCGTCGATCCGGCCGAACCGCGCCACCGCGGCAGCCGCAGCCCGCTCCACCGCCTCCTGGTCGGTGACGTCTGCGGGTACGGCGAGCGCCGCGCTGCCCCGTTGCTCGCACTCGGCGGCGACGGCGTCCAGTTCGTGGGCGCGCCGCGCGACCAGCACGGTCCGCGCTCCCTGTCCGGCCAGCGCGAGCGCGGTGGCCCGCCCGATCCCGCTCGACGCCCCGGTCACCACGACCACGGACTCCTCGATCTCCATGCCGCTCACGTACCCGAGCGCTGCGACGGCAACCGTCCGGCGCGAGGTTGCAGACTCCGCGCGCGGGTACGCGAACGAGGTGACTGGTACCCGAGCAGCTCGACCGTCGCGGATCTCCGACGTGTGGGGGACGCGGACACCCTACGCCGCCGGTGCGGAGTGGCCGGTCCGCGTCGACACGCACCTCGACGACGGTGTGGACCCGGACGCGGTGACGTGGGTGCGGTCGGCGTCGCTGCTGCACTCCAACGGCGACGCGTTCGACCTGGCCGTGCTGGACGGCCGGGTCGTCGGGGTCCGCGGCCGCGCGGAGGACCGGGTCAACCGCGGCCGGCTCGGGCCGAAGGACCTGTACGGCTGGCAGGCGCTGCGGTCACCCGACCGGCTGACCCGGCCGCTGGTCCGCGACGCGCGCGGCGAGCTCGTCGAGTCCGACTGGGACACCGCGATGGAGCGGATCGTGGCCCACACCCGGCAGCTGCTCGACGAGAAGGGCCCGTCCGGATCTCAGCCGGCCATCGGCTTCTACACGTCGGGGCAGCTGTTCGCGGAGGACAACTGGACACTCGCCGCCATCGCGCACGGCGCCATCGGCACCACCCACGTCGACGGCAACACGCGGCTCTGCACGGCGACGGCCGCGGCCGCGCTGAAGGAGAGCTTCGGCGCCGACGGCCAGCCCGGCTCGTACGACGACGTCGACCACGCCGACACGATCGCCCTGTTCGGCCACAACGTGGCCGCCACGCAGACCGTGCTGTGGGCGCGGATCCTGGACCGCCTCGCCGGCGACGACCCGCCGCGACTGCTGTGCGTCGACCCGCGGGACACGCCGGTGGCCCACGCCGCCCGCGAGAACGGCGGGTTCCACCTGGCCCCGCGGCCGGGCACCAACCTCGCCCTGATGAACGGGCTGCTGCACGAGATCGTCGCGGGCGGCTGGGTAGACCGCGCGTACGTCGACGCGCACACCGTCGGCTACGACGCGCTGGCCGAGCTGGTGGCGAAGTACCCGCCGGAGCGGGTCGCGACGATGTGCGGTGTGGCGCCCGGGGAGATCCGGGCCGCCGCGCGGCTGCTCGGGCAGGCGGAGCGCCTCCTGTCGACCGTGCTGCAGGGCTTCTACCAGTCCCACCAGGCGACGGCGGCGTCCGTCGCCGTGAACAACCTGCACCTGCTGCGCGGCATGCTCGGCCGCCCGGGCTGCGGCGTGCTGCAGATGAACGGGCAGCCCACCGCGGAGAACACCCGCGAGACCGGCGCCGACGGCGACATCGCCGGGTTCCGCAACTGGCACAACCCCGATCACGTCGCCGAGCTGGCCCGGCACTGGAACGTCGACCCCGACCGCATCCCGCACGACGGCCCACCCACGCACGCCATGCAGATCTTCGAGCTCGCCGAGCAGGGCGAGCTGGGGATGCTGTGGGTGATCGCGACGAATCCGGCGGTGTCGCTGCCCGAGCTCGGCCGGGTTCGCGACCTGCTGCGCCGCCCGTTCCTGGTCGTGCAGGACCTCTACCGCACCGAGACCACCGAGCTGGCCGACGTGGTGCTGCCCGCGGCCACCGGCGGTGAGAAGACCGGCACGTTCACCAACGCCGACCGCACCGTGCACCTGTCGGAGCAGGCCGTCGCGCCGCCCGGCGAGGCCCGCGCCGACCTGGACATCCTGCTGGACTTCGCCCGCCGCATGGACTTCCGCGACCGCGACGGCGCCCCGTTCCCGCCCTGGCACGACGCGGCATCGGCGTTCACGGACTGGGCCGCGTCCACCGCGGGGCGGCCGTGCGACTACACCGGGCTGAGCCATGACGTGCTGCGCTCCCGCGCGTCCGGGGTGCAGTGGCCGTGCCCGTCGGGGCAGACCGACGGCACCGAGCGGCTGTACGCCGACGGCGCCTTCCCCGCCCACCCCGACTTCTGCGAGGACTTCGGCCACGACCTGGCCAGCGGCACGCCCGTCGAGCCGGACGACTACCGCGCATGGAACCCGGAGGGCAGGGCGATGCTCAAGGTCACCGACTACGAGCCCGCCGCGGAGCTCCCCGACCCAGAGCACCCGTTCGCGCTGGTCACCGGGCGCAGCATCTACCACTTCCACACCCGCACCAAGACCGGCCGCGCGCCGGAGCTGCAGGCCGCGGCGCCGGAGGTGTGGGTGGAGTGCTCGACGGCCGACGCCGACCGCCTGGGGCTGGCCGAGGACGACATGGTCGAGGTCGTCGGGGTGCGCGGCACGATCCGCGGACGGCTGCGGACCACGCACGGCCGCGAGGGCGTGCTGTTCGTGCCGTTCCACTACGGCTACTGGGACGCCCCCGACCGGGCGCACGACCGCGCCGCCAACGAGCTCACCCCCACCGAGTGGGACCCGGTCTCCAAGCAGCCGCTGTTCAAGACCTCGGCCGCGAACCTGCGCCGGGTGTGACCCGCGACCGCATCGCCGCGCTGCTGCGCGGTCGCTCCGGCGAGGCTGCGGTACAGGCCGGCAAGGCCGGGGTGGCCGCGGTGCTCGCCCTGCTCGCGGCCCGGGCGCTCGGCGAGGGACCGCTGTTCCTCGCGCCCTACGCCGCGGTGCTCGCCGTCACCGCGACGGTGCGGCGGTCGTGGTCCGGTGCGGCCCGGCAGGGCGCGATGGTCGTCGCCGGGGTGGTGCTGGCGTTCGCCGTCGGGCTCGCCGGCCCGCCGCTGCCGGTCGCGCTCGGCATCGTCGTCGTGGCCGGGCTGCTGCTCGGGCGCTGGCGCCGCTTCGCCGACGACCAGCAGTGGATCGCCGTCACCGCGCTGCTGCTCACCGCCAACGGGACCGCGGGCCATCCCACCGACCTGGCCACCTGGGTGCTGCTGAGCCTCGCCGGCTCGGCGATCGGCGCCACCGTCAACACCCTGGTGCTGCCGCCGCTGCACCTGCGCGACGCCCACGACGCCGTCGACGGGCTGGCCGACGACATCGCCGGCATCGTCACGGCGATGGCGGCCGGGGTGCGTTCCGGCTGGTCGGCGGCCGACGCCGCCGGCTGGGTGAGCAGCGCGCGGCACCTGCGCAGCCGGGCCCGCCGCGTCGAGGAGACGGTCTGGTTCGGACGGGAGAGCGCGCGCTGGAACCTGCGCATGCGGCATCCGCGCCGGCCCGCCGCACCGCTCGCCGCGCCGGCGGCCGTCGAGCAGACCGAGCGGCTCGTCGAGCGGATCGTCCAGATCGCGGTGCTGCTCGGCGATCTCGCCGACCTCGGCGACCAGCCGGCCGACCCGACCCTCGCCGACGTGCTCGACCAGCTCGCCGCCACCATGACAGCCGCCGTGGCCCGGTTCGACGCCCCGGAGGAGCGCGACGAGCTCGTCGCCGCGCCGGCCGAACAGGTGCGCCAGGCGCGCGCGGACGGCTGCACAACGGGCAAGCACCTGCGCAGCGCCTGCATCACCACGGTGTCCGACGCGCTGACGGACCTGCACCACGACTCACGCACACCCTGATGTGCCCACGCACAGGGTGGAACCTGTGCGTGGGCACACCAGGGTGTGCGCGGGCCGGAGTCAGCGCGCTGTCTCCGCCAGCATCTGTCTCCGTAGCGTCGCCAGTGTCCTCGCGAGCAGGCGGGAGACGTGCATCTGGGAGATGCCGACCTCCTCGGCGATCTGGGTCTGGGTGCGGCCGCCGTAGAATCGCAGCAGCAGGATCCGTCGCTCGCGCGCCGGCAGCTGGGCCAGCAGCGGGCGCAACGCCTCCAGGTCCTCGACGAGCTCCAGCCGGTGGTCGTCGTCGCCGAGCCGGTCGGCGATCGCGTTGTCGTCCTCGGTGCCTGGGCCGGGCGCGTCGAGCGGCAGCGTGTCGTGGTGCGCCGCGGCCTTCAGCGCCTCCAGCACCTCGTCGAGATCGGCGTTCAGTGCCCTGGCCAGCTCGCTCGGCCGGGGTGCGCGACCCAGCTGCTGGGTCAGCTCACCCGTCATCCGATCGATGGCGACGGTGAGCTCCTTGAGCCGCCGCGGCACCCGCACCGCCCAGCTGCGGTCACGGAACCAGCGCAGCAGCTCGCCGCGCACGCACGGCACGAAGTAGCCCAGCACGTCACCCTCGGCGCGGGAGGTGTCCCACCGGTCGATCGCCTTGATGACGGCCAGCGACGCGACCTGGCGCAGGTCGTCGCGCGAACCGGCCCGTCCGGTGCCGTACCGGGCGGCGATCCGCTCGGCGAGCGGGAGGAAGGTCAGGATCAGCTGCTCGCGCAGCGGCTCCCGCTCCGGGTGGTCGGGGGGCAGCTCGGCGAGACGGCACAGCCGCTCCCGCTCCGCCGAGAACTCGCTGGGCGCACGGCCCTGCTGTGCCTCCGCCGCCACGGCCTCGGTGGCAACCGACATCGAAGACCTCCGCATCGCACGCTGCATCGGGCGCCATTCGGTTCCCCCGCCCGGGAACCGTTCAAACCGGCCGGTACCCGGACGTGCGCACTCAGGCCATCACGCGGATCGTCTCCAGCTGCGGGTCGGCCGGATCGGGCAGCACCATGCCCGCCTTCACCCCGCTCACGAGGTACTCGACGGCGTCGGCCGAGATCTGCTCGCCCGGCAGCAGCACCGGGATCCCCGGCGGGTACGGCGTGATCTGCTCCGCGCAGATGGCGCCGATCGCGTCCTGCACGGGCACGTCGCGGTAGTCGCAGAAGAACGCGTCGCGCGGGCGCACCGTGGCCTCGATCTCGAGCGTCTCCGGCTGGGGCAGCGACACCGGCGGCGCGACCGGCAGGTCCGCGGCGGCGAGCGCGGTGACGGCGTCGACGAGCACGTCGACGGTCTCCGGCGAGTCGGCGCAGGTCAGCTGCGCCTCGAACCGGCGGTGGTCGGCGAGCCCGACGTCGACGCAGCGTTGCGCGCGCAGCCAGTCCGCGGCCTGGTAGCCGCTGATGCCCAGCTCCGACGTGTCGAGGTAGATCTTCAGCTCGTCGAGCTCGTGCGAGGCCTCGGCCCCGATGAGCTCGTCGTGCAGCACGTGCAGGCCCGGCACCGCGGCGAGCCGTTCCCGGGCGTCGGCGGCGAGCGCCAGCGCCGCGTCGAGCAGTTCGTGCCCGTGCTCGACCATCTGCCGCCGCCAGGCGTCCATCCCCGCGTACACCATGACGTTCGCGCTGGTCGTCGACAGCATGTCCGCGCACGACGACAGGAACGCCGGGTCGATGCGGTCGCCCTGCAGGTGGAACACCGAACCCTGCTCGAACCCGGCCCCCATCTTGTGGATGCTCGCGACGCACAGGTCGGCGTCGGCGTTCATCGCCCAGGTCGGCAGCTCCTCGTGGAACGGCAGGTGCGCGCCCCACGCCTCGTCGACCAGCAGCGGCAGGTCACGGTCGTGGCAGAGCCGAGCGATGGCGGTGATGTCGGCGCACGTCCCGTACGGGGTCGGGCTGGTGATCAGCACGCCTGCGACGTCGGAGTCGGCGTCGAGGGCGGCCGCCACCTGCTCCGGCGACGGCGGGTGCGCAAGGTGCAGTTCCTCGTCGTAGCGCGGGTGCACCCACGTCGGGGTCAGGCCGGAGAGCACCAGCCCGGAGATCACCGACTTGTGCGCGTCCCGGCCGACCAGCAGCCGCCCGTGCCGGCCCGCCATGGCCAGCATGGCGGCCTTCACCGACAGCGAGCTGCCGCAGGTGGAGAAGAACGCGTGCTCGGCACCGACCGCGTCGGCCATCAGCTCCTGCGCCTTCGCCAGGAACTTCCCCGACGACGTCCGGTCGTCGAGGCCGGCGCTGGCGAGCAGGTCGGACCGGAACACGCCCTCACCCAGCACGGCGACCGCGCGCGGGTCGGCGCCGCGGCCCTGCTTGTGGCCGGGCGGGGTGAACGCGGTGTGGCCGTCCCGGTGGTAGGCCGCGACGGCGTCGAGGACAGGAGCAACCGAGTGATCCATGCGGAGGAGGTACCCCGCACGCCGGTCTTCACTCGGCGATCCCCTGTCAGGGGCGGAGCAGCGTCTTGACCATGCCGTCCTGCTTGGCCTGGAACGTGCGGTACGCCTCGGGCGCCTCGTCGAGCATCAGGTGGTGGGTGGCGAACCCGTCGACGCCGAGCGGGTCGTCGTCGGTGAGGAGCGGCAGGATGTCGGGCACCCAGCGATGCACGTTCGCCTGGCCCATGCGCAGCTGCACCTGCTTGTCGAACAGCTGCAGCATCGGCATCGGGTCCGCCGCACCCCCGTACACGCCGGAGAGCGAGATCGTGCCGCCGCGGCGCACCAGCTCGATCGCGGTGTACAGCGCGGCCAGCCGGTCGGTGCCGACCTTCGTCATCAGTGCCCGGCCCAGCGCGTCCGGCAGCAGGCCGGTGATCTGGTGCGCGAGCTTCCCGACGGGGGAACCGTGCGCCTCCATGCCCACCGCGTCGATCACGGCGTCCGGGCCGCGCCCGTCGGTCAGCTCCCGCACGGAGGCGCCGAGGTCGTCATGGCTGCGCAGGTCGATCACCCGCACCCCGTGCGCGGCGGCCCGCGTGATCCGTTCCGTCACGATGTCGACGCCGATGACCTGCTCGACACCCTGGTGCGCCGCGACCCGCGTGGCCATGTCGCCGATCGGGCCCAGCCCGAGCACGAGCAGGCTGCCGCCCTTCGGCACGTCGGCGTAGGCGACGGCCTGCCACGCCGTGGGCAGCACGTCGGACAGGTAGACGAAGCGGTCGTCCGGCGGACCGTCGGGCACCTTGATCGGCAGCGTGTTGCCGAACGGGACCCGCAGCAACTCGGCCTGTCCGCCGGGCACCTGCCCGTACAGCTTCGTGTAGCCGAAGAGCGCGGCACCGGTGCCGTACTCGCGCACCTGCGTGGTCTCGCACTGCGAGTGCAGGCCCTGCCCGCACATCCAGCACGTGCCGCAGGAGACGTTGAACGGCACCACCACGCGGTCCCCCGCGCGCAGCTCCGTGACCTCCGGGCCGGTCTCGACGACCACCCCCATCGGCTCGTGGCCGAGGATGTCCCCCGGATCGAGGAAGGGGCCGAGCACCTCGTACAGGTGCAGGTCCGAGCCGCAGATCCCGCTCGACGTGATCTGCACGATCACATCGGTCGGCTCCTGGATCCGCGGATCGGGGACGGTGTCGACTCGCACGTCCCGCTTCCCGTGCCACGTCACAGCGCGCATGCGGCTCCACCTACCCGAGCCGCGCTGGGCTAACCCCCGTGCGCCGGGCGGAAGCTCCGCTTGGTCGGCAAACCCTGCTCCGCACCACGTCACACACCGCTGGGCCCGTTCACACACGTTCGGACGTGTGATGTTTAAGTAACTTGGAGTTATGGCTCACAGGGCGCAGGATCATCCCAGGTCATCGGCACGTCCCGCGATGGTGCGGCGGTGGAGCGAGGATCGGTTGGCGTTGCCCTACCCGCTGCCGGTACCTGGTGGCGGTCCGGCCCTGGACATCTACGCGCGGCTGTCCCGGGCGGTCAACGGCGAGTTGATCAAGGTGACGGACCAGATCGAGCTGTGCGCCGATCAGATCTTGGAGCGCGGTGGCCAGGTCGGCGAGGTGTTCATGGACAACTCGCTATCGGCGTGGAATCCGCGGGTGGTCCGGCCTCAGTGGAACACGTTGATGGACAGGATCGAGTCCGGCGCGACGGACGGAGTGATGGTCTATGACGCGCGCCGGTTCACGCGGAAGATCATCGAGGGTGAGCGGCTGATCGATGCTGCTGAGCGTGGTGTGCGGGTGTGGTCGTATGGCGGTGAGTACCGGCTGACCACAGCGGACGGGCGGGCGGCGTTTCGGGAGGACATGGTCAAGGCTGCTGCGGAGTCGGACAAGACCAGCGAGCGGGTCAAGTTCGGCAAGCGTCGCAAGGCCCGGCGGGGCCGGGTCAAGGGCGGACACCGCAGTTTCGCCATGCCGGGATGGTTGCCGGTGGGCCCGGAGTGGGAACCGGGTGATGATCGGGAGCGAGTTCCTGCCGAGCAGGTGGAGGCGGAACGCGCGGTCGCGCGTGAGTGCATTGAGCGGTTGCTGGCTGGCGAGTCGACGCGGTCGCTGGTGGCGGAATTGAATCTGCGTGTCCGGGCCGGTGAGCTGGGGTGCGCGACCACGACCGGGGGCGAGTGGACGGTGTTGACGTTGTCGCGGACGCTGCAGCGGCCTGCGATGGCAGGAATCTTGACCTTCGTCGATTCCGACGGTGAGGAAAAGTCCGTGCCGTTGGCGGGAGTCGACCCGGTGGTGCCGCAGCAGCAGTGGGAGGAGCTGTGCGCACTGTTCGCCGCGCGTCGTCACGGCCGCCCGCCGACGCCGACCTATCTCTTAACCGGGGTGATGGTGTGCGAGCGATGCGGGTCGCCGATGCGGGGTCACCCGCGGAAGGGGCTGGCGCCCTACCCGGACGGGTCGATGCGCCGGGAGTACCGGTGCCGCAGGAACACAGCTACCGATCTTGCTTGCGGGCGCAACGGTATCGACATGCGGTTAGCCGATGAGGTGGTCCGCAGCGCCGTACTGGCCCGGCTGGGCGATCCCAAGCATGCGGGACGGATGGCCGCGCGCACCGCTGCAGTCAGCGAGCGTCGAGCGCGGCTGGAGGCTGAGATTGCCCGCTGGGACGACGAGGCGAGCGCGCTGAGTCAGAAGACATTGACATGGGGTGTCGCCCGGGTGGATCGGCAGATGGCCCCGATTCTGGCCAAGATCACCGCCTTGCGCGCGGAGCTGGAGGCGCTGGACGAGGAGGACACGCCGCGGGCCGCCCGTGCGAACGTGGTCGCGGCCTGGACGGGAGCAGAACGTGACGGCGACGTGGCCACCTTGCGCGCGCTCGTCCGCTACGCGTTCCCAAACCTTGCACTGGCCTGCCCAGCCCGCCGCGGAGACTCCAGCACAGCCCGATTCCTGTGGAACGGCCGGGAGGCCGCCGCGGCCGCGTAGCCGTTGCCGCGAGCGAGCGAGGTGGTCAACCGGTCCCGGGGTCACTGGGAAATTGCATTGATCACGACGGCGCGGTGACGATGGTCGGGCGAGAGATCGCGGATTCGACCGAGGGCCCGCAGCCCGCCAAGACGCACCGGTGCTGATGTCGACTTGCTCGCCGCTGTGGAAGCCGCGCGTCCGCGAGCCGTTCATCTGGCCAGCGGCCGGATGTGGCGCGTTCGTCACCGGCGCCACCACAAAGCCCCGCCGCCGGGCGAGGTGCCGCGCCGATCTCCTGTCGCCGAATTATCGAGCGCGCGCTCCGCGCGTTCCCGCACCCTGCAGTGGGCGGGCTGGGATGTAGCCAACTCGAACACCGAACCTTCGGCCCACTGCCGGCGCTTCTGCGCCAAAGGCAAGTACAAAATCGCCTCCAGAGCTAGATTGGCGCGCCCCCGGCGCATCTAGGTTGTGAACGAATACGCGATCAGCGTCGGCATTCACCAACTTTACCGAGTAGGAGAACCTACGAACAGATCTTTCGAATATGACGTCAAACGTCTCTGGCTGCCCTTCAAGCATTAGGTCTCGGGACCACCCGGGAAGAACTACATTCACAACGACGGTGTCACCGGCGTTAGCCCAATCCAAGTAGACATAGACGTCAATCTTGGGGAAGCTTCGCTTATCGGCAGACCATACTATGCTAGAAGCGACCGGATGCCTGTCGGTCGGGCTATCGTTCGATGCGCGCGCGCGCGCGCGCGCGCGCGCGCGCGCGCGCGCGCGCGCGCGCGCGCACACGCACACACACACACACACACGCACACACACACACACACACACACACACACACACACACACACACACACACACACACACACACACACACACACACACACACACACACACACACACACACACACACAC
>NZ_JBNJNA010000002.1:0-1690092 GCF_050936315.1 Pseudonocardia sp. CA-107938
AGCGAATGGATCCGACTCACGGTCGTTGATATTGAAACGCCTGATGGTCAGAGATTCGATCACCACGTTGTACATATGAAGCCAATCGCTATCGCCGTACTGGTCGACGGATCGGGCTCGGTCCTGATGCTTCGACGGCATCGGTGGGTGGTTGACAAGACTGGCTATGAGCTGCTCGGGGGCCTTGTCGAACCGGGCGAGGAACCAAGTGTGGCTGCGGCACGTGAAGCGGTCGAGGAGAGCGGTTGGAAGCCCGAGGGCGATCCGCAGCATCTCGCGAGCTTCCAACCCATACCGGGCATGGTTCTGTCTCAAACGGACATCTACCTGTGGCGCAAGTTCGCGCAGGTCGGAGAGCCCACCGACGCCGAGGAAGCCGGCGAGCTTGTCTGGGTCCCTCGGGATGAACTCCCCCGACTCATCGCCACAGGCCAAGCCCTCGGCGCTGGAACGCTCATCGCCCTGCTGCAATTGTTGGCGCTAGATAGTGGTGTCGACGCTACGCCAATCGTCGACTGACCGTCTCAATCCGTCGTAGCTGACGGATCGAACCAGTCTGGCGTGCCAGCGTTCGCGCTTTCGTGACATGTCGCATCGAGAGTACGTTTTCGCCCCTGGCGGCGTAGGACTGGGCAATGTCGCAGTGCAATGACGAAGCCGCTCGAACAAATGCCGCTGGGGTGGACTCGACAGCCGTCAGCAAGGATTCAAGTGCGGCGCTGTCACCCAACTTCGACAATACGTTTCCGCGCCATCGATCGAGATGCCACCGGTTCAGCGAGATGTATGGGGTTTCCTCAACGTCGGGGTCGTCGGGTAACACGGACTCGGCGAGTTCCAATTGCTTCCGGCATGCGTGATCGTCGCCTACGTTGGCGTAGGCCTCCGCCTCAACAGCGTGCAGCCAGGCGCGAAGGACAGGGCTCACCTTCGTTCCACCCTCAGCACGTGCCGCCTGTGCAAGCGTAAGGGCGTCCGCAGTCCGATCGATGTCGATCAAGTCGTAGACCTGCTCGCCGATCGCGTGGGTCAGTAGGTTGATCTCGCCAGACTCCATACCGGCAGTGCGTGCAAGGGCGTGGAGACGCCACGCTTTCTGGGGCTCACCGCCGTTGAGTAGCTGCCACGCGTTCAACGCTGCGGCATCTGACAGCACGGCCGCCAATGCTGAACGGGTCCGTCCGTCGATCACATGGACCATCAGGTCGTTGATAGTCGTGACCAGCTGGGACGTTGGATCGACGACGGTAGGGGAGCCCAACTGCCTGTCGAGCAGGCGGAAGGCGTCGACCTGTTGCTGGAAGGCAGCGACGGACGTGAGATCCACCGATGTCGCCCGACCGATGAGGGTGTCCAGCTCAGGCAACGGCTCTGCTGACGTCGTTGGCGCCGGGTCCTCGATCCCGAGCTCTGCTGCCGTCTTGCCGTACAGGTCGCACAGCCACGGCCGGTAGTGCCCCGGCTTGCGCTTGCCGCGCTCCATGTCCGAGATCATCTGTCGAAGGCTGGCCTGTGTGGCGCTAAGTCGAGTCCCCCGAGTCGCGGCCAACTTCAGCAGCTTCCCCGCAGCTTGATCCAACGTCCAGCCCCGGTTGTTCCGAGCGTCCTGCAGAGCTGAGGCCATCTTCCCGGTCCCCCTGCCGTGGTGCGGTCGTGGTTCCAGTGTGCATGAACCTGGTCGTAAACACAGCCATAAACACCAAAACGTTTGCAAGTGTGAATGGACCGTCCGTGCCGCACCGCGGGACCTTGTAGGGGCACAACCAACCGGTTGAGCACAACCTGCAAGTTGATCCACCAGGGAGCACACGCAGTCATGGATCTCATCATCGACACTTCTGGTACCGAGTTTCAGATTGGCGGCCCGTTCGAGCCGCGTCTGGACAAGGACCGCGTTCACCGCCGGGACAAGCAGGGTGGCACGAACCTGCCGCTGTATGCCGTCAAGCTCGTCGCCTGGACCGAGGACGACACGGAAACGATTCTGGTCACCGTCGCGATCGCTGATCCACCCAAGGTGACCCGGGGTCAGTCCGTTCGAGTCGATCGGCTTCAGGCGATGCCATGGGTTCAGAACGGCAACGTCCGAGTGGCCTTCCGCGCCAACTCTGTAGTCCCTGTGGCCGCCGGCAAGCCCGCGCCGACGCCCAACTGACCAACCCTCAACCCATCGTCGATTCACCGTCAAGGAGAAATTGACACATGTCCACCGACACCAACGCCACCAATGGATCTGCCGCACGCATTCCGCAGCAGACCACCAAGACAACCAAGACCACGAAGTCGAGCACTGAGGACTACACCCCGTACCGGCCAGACGCCAGCACGGACAAGGTTCGCACGACAGTCGAGCGCTCGATGGGCGACATCGTTTATGAGTCCATCACGCAGGCGGGGCACTTCATGTACCTCGCTCGGCACGCAGACCGCGACGCCGCAAACAGCGTTCGCTACGGGCACCTGGTCGACGCGACCGAGTGCATCGAGATCGCCAGCATGCACCTGGAGATGTTGAAGGCCGCCGTGAACTACCGCATGGCGCTGCCAACGGTCGACGCCGACCCGCGGTATTGGCCGACCGATCAGTACTGATCAGCACGTGATCTGACCTGATCTGCACGAGCAGGGGTGGACACGGGACCGGCTTGGTTTGCCGACCGTTTATGCGGTCCCGCGTCCGCCTCTGTCTGCCGCAACCACTGTCAGAGAGTGGAAGGACTCCTCCATCATGGCACGTTCGTCTGGAACTCGTAGCGCACGATCGGCCCGCAGCTCGGGCCGCAACGGTCGTCAACCGCACAGCATGTTCGCTGGGTTGGACCTGTTCGCTGCACCACACCAGCACTGGTTCTTCCGAACCCTGGGGGTGCTCGTCCGCCTCCGCGCGGAACTGTTCGTGGCCGCCGTCCTCATCGGCACCTACCTGGCCTTGCAGCGCCTGGCCACCTCGTGGGGAACACCCCGACCGGCCGACCCGGCCACCGGGCTCACACCCGTGGATCCCGCGTGGGGTTCCGACACCACCCTGATCATCATGATCGTCGCCGGGGGTGTGCTCGCGATCGTCCCGGCCTCGCGCGGGTACCTGCTGGATCGCATGTGGTGCGGCATCAGCCGACACCGTATCCGCGCCGCCCTGACGGGCTCTCGACTGCGGACCATGACCCGCAACGGACGCTTGCCGCTGCTGCTGTGGTCACGACCGTCCCCCGTGGGGGAACGGGTCCGAGTGTGGCTTCCTGCCGGCATGTCCGTCAACGACCTCGACCGCATGACCGACGAGTTCGCCACCGCCTGCTGGGCCCGCGAGGTCCGCATCATCCCATCGAGGGCACAAGCCGCGATGGCCGTGATCGAGGTCGTCCGCCGCGACCCGCTGGCCGCATCCCGCCCACTCACACCAGTCCTGATCAGCGACCTCTCCGTAGGACCCGTGCCCGGCCCGACGATCGAGCGCGAGACCAGCCCCGACACCAGCACTGACAGGGGAGATCGCACCATCCGGCCGCTGCCCGACCGCGGCACCATCATCATCCCGAAGGTCGCCCCACCCGTGGTGGAACCGACCGGGACGACCTCACCGCGGCCGTCTATCTCTGGTCCAACTGCCGGCCAGAAGGACACCAGCACGCCGGACAAGCCCACCGAACCGCCGATCAGCGGCTTCGGAGGCATGGACGTCACCGACTACATCTGATCCACCGGCACGACCCTCGTCGGCCCGTCCACCAGCACCACCCAGCGACGGATCAGCGCGAGCACCCACGGCACCGACAACCGGTGATCCCGCCCGCGCTGCTCCTTCGTCATCCAGCACGGCCCAACACCAGCACGGAGCACACCACGACACACACGACACCGAGGAACGCTGATGAACCGCGCACAGCGACGGCGCTACCGCCGTCAGAACCGACCGGGGGTGCTTGCGCCCCGCTCCATCTACGACCCGATCGAGTTCGGCATCGACGAGAACGGCCTGCCGGTCGAGGTCACCCTGATGTACCGCAACCTGCTCACCGGGGGAGAGCCTGGCTCGGGCAAGTCCAGCCTGCTCAACACCATCATTGCCCACGCTGCCTTGTGCCATGACACGAAGCTGTGGCTGTTCGACGGCAAGATCGTCGAAATGGGCCTGTGGCGCCCGGTCGCTGACGTGTTCGTCGGCAACGACATCTGCGAAGCCCTGCAGCGCCTGCGCGAGCTCCAGGCGGAGATGCAGATCCGCTACCTCCAACTCGACGCTGTCAAGCGACGCAAGATCGTCGCCACCGACGGCCTGGACTCCATCCTGTGCGTCATCGACGAACTGGCCTGGTACTCGGTCACCACCGGCACCAAGGACCAGCAAGAGGAATTCCGCACCCTTGTCCGCGACCTGGTCGCCCGGGGACGTGCGGCCGGCATCATCGTCATTGCTGCCACTCAGCGCCCGTCCGCTGACATCGTCCCGACCAGCCTGCGGGACCTGTTCGGGTTCCGTGCCGCGTTCCGCTGCACCACCGATTCCTCCTCGGACATCATCCTGTCCCAGGGGTGGGCCGGTGAAGGGTTCTCCGCCAAGGACATCCGCCCCGAAGACATCGGCGTCGGATTCCTGCTCGCCGAAGGCGGCATGCCCCGCCGGTTCAAGGCCGCCTATCTGACCGACGACCACATTCAACTGGTCATCGCGGCCGCTATGGCTTTGCGGAACACCCCGCCCGCCGCATAGCCGGCACTCGCGTTTCACCAATTCGCAAGAAATTCCTGCAATTCCAACCATGGGAGAGGTATGCCATGAACATCCGCGCCACCGGACTCGCCGTTGCCGCTCTACTCGCCCTCGGGGTCTGCCATTGGATGGCCCAAACCAGCGAGGAGTTCAAATTCTGGGGAACCTTGGCCGGTTTCGCCGCCCTCGGGCTCATCGCCTTCCTGGCCGGCATCGCCGCATTGATCGCCCCGTCTGTGGATCGACACCCCCACATCCCACCCGGGGACACCGCCGTCCAGGACGACGCTGAGGACGTCCAGGAGACCCCGGAGGCCACGCTCCGGACCGCGCACACCGGGGCCGAGTCGTGAGCGCCCCGACCGTCAACCGCGCCTTGACACCGAAACGCCGCTACCGACCACGGGTGGAGAACGACGACTACGCCGCCTTCACCCGCCGCATCGTGGCCGCTCAGGGCCGCCGCATCGCCCACGGCGACATCGAAGGACTCGCCGCCCTGGCCCAACTCGCCGACGACGTCGACCACGCCCTCAACCACGCCGTCACCGGCCTGCGTGCCGCCGGCTACTCCTGGGCAGAGATCGCCGACCGGCTCGGCATCACCCGCCAAGCAGCACACCAACGCTGGGGCACTCGCGATCGGGAGCAGTCATGACCATCCCGACGCCCCGACCCGCCCATCCCGATGAGCACCTGGCCCACAACCTGCACCTCGTCACCACCGGACGGAAATCACGCGCCGCCGGTATCCGTCGCTGCACCGATTGCGACACCGCATTCATCAAGGACGACTCCGGGCTCCCGTACTGCCCAACCTGTCGCACCAACCACCGCCGAACGTGCGAAGGCTGCCGCCAAACCATGCCCATCACTGAGAGCGGTGACCGTTTCTGCGACTGCTGCCAAAACCAGAACGCCCTCTTCGAAGTGGAGACACCGCAATGATCGTCGACATCGATGAACGGCCTCGTGATGGTTTTGACTGCCCGGACTGCCTCTACGGCCACGAAGAGGGAGAACTGATCTGCCCGGAATGCCACGAATCCGCCCATGTGCGGCCGCCATCGGCATGGGTTCCGGCATGGGGACCACCGCCCCCTCACTCCCACCGGGACGGACTACCGCTCTGCCCGGTCATGACGGCCACCGGCTACCGCCCCGCCGACCCGATCACCTACCAGCGGAACGACCAGCAGGAGACGCCATGAGCATCGAATCCCACCGCTGCTACGTCCTGACCTGCGACACCTGCAACTACGTCTGCGACACCGACGGCGACGCCGGCTACATCGTCCACTTCGACACCCCGGACGAAGCCCTCGACCACGTTGCCGCCGACGGCTGGACCGTCACTGAAGACGGGCTCATCCACTGCCCGCGCTGCACCGCGATCCGCGAATGCGGCACCCACGGGCACCAGCTGTCGGACTGGCATCCCTGCTACTGCCAGGGACGAATCCCCGACCACGCGCTGTTCGGGTGCGGCCTGTTCCGGTTCTGCCACCGGCCCGGCTGCGACCACCTCGACACCGCCGACCTCCATTCCTTGCCCGTCGCTGACGAGCCCACCCGTCCCGGACCCGCAACCCCTGGTTGTTGACCGTGACCCTCACCCCCGGCCGGAACACAGCTTCCGGGGGTGCTGGGTGACCGCCAACCACCAACCACTGCAAGGAGACAGATCACCATGACCGCCACCCTCGACCACCCGGCCACCGGCACCACGAGCACCGGCAGCACGGTCCACCTCGAGCCCGGCACCACGATCGGCGTCAACGTCAACGCCCGCGGCGAATCCGTGTTTCTCAAGGCCGCCGGCTACGAGCTAACCGCCCGCCAGATCGTGTTCGTCCTCGCCGGCCACCTCACCCGCTTCGGTGACACCCTCGACATCCGCCAGGTCGACCCGTTCACCGCGATCGACGCGTTCATGCGCTTCGACACCGGAGCCCGCGGAGACCTCACCTCCTGGACCACCGGACGCACCCCGGCCGACGTCGCCACCGTGCTCGCCCGAGCAGAGGCCATCGCCCGCGCCTACTTCGGCACCTGGTTCCCGCCCATCCCCTGGTAGCCGGCTCTTCATCCGATGCCCGAACCCCGAGCTTCGAGAGGAGGAAATTCCTGATGCCTGCCGCACCACCCGCCGCGCACCGCGCCACGTTCAACCCGCTCATCGACCACCGCGCCCGGGTGGTGCACAAGGCCTCACACCCTGATCACCACCGGTGGATCTCCCACACCGCGAACACCCGCGGGTGCGTCCGACCCGTCCGACTCACCGGGTCCCTGCACACCGTGGACACGACGACGGGCGAGATCCTCGGAACCCGCCACACGGCCACCGACATGCCCGATGGCGTCCTCTACGTCCCCTGCGGCGACCGACGTGCCTCCGTCTGCCCACCCTGTGCCGAGACCTACCGCGCCGATACCTACCAACTCATCCGCTCCGGCCTGGTCGGCGGCAAAGGCGTCCCGGAATCCGTCGCCGGCCACCCGGCCGTCTTCGCCACCTTCACTGCACCCAGCTTCGGACCGGTGCACACCCGCGTGGTCAACACCAAGACCGGCAAGGTTCGCCCCTGCCGCATCCGCCGCGACGCTCGACCCTGCCCGCACGGGAAGCTGCTGACCTGCACCCAACGCCACACCGACAACGCATCGTGCCTCGGTCGGCCGATCTGCCTGGACTGCTACGACCACGCCGCACATGTCGTCTGGAACGCCTGGGCCGGGGAACTGTGGCGCCGCACCATGATCCGACTCGGCCGCGACCTCCGCCCCTACGAGCACGCCCACGGCATCCGCCTGCGGGTCTCCTACGGCAAGGTCGCCGAGTATCAACGCCGCGGCGTCGTCCACTTCCACGCGCTCATCCGCCTCGACACCCGACCGAACACCGACCCGAAGCGCGGACCCTTGCAGGACCCGGATGCGATACTCCCGCCACCCGAGGACATCACCCCTGTGGATCTCGCCGAGCTCGTCGCCGGCGCCGCCTCCACCACCGCGTTCCGCACCCCCGACTACCTCGACACTGGCCACTCCTGGCCGATTACCTGGGGACCCCAGATCGATATCCGCCCCGTAGCCGGCCTCGCCGACGGAGAGATCACCTCCGAGGCTGTCGCGGCCTACCTGGCCAAGTACGCCACCAAGGCCACCGAACCCACCGGGCTCCCCACTACCGGGCGGATGACCGCAGAGGCTGCCGAGCACTACAGCGACGCCCGCACCCACCTCGGCCGGCTGGTCGCCTACGCCTTTCAACTCGGCACCCCACCCGAGGACCTTGTCCCGCTCGGCGCCACCGATGACGAACGCGACCAGCTACGCCGGGACTGGCACGACACCTGGGGCCGGCTCCGCCGCTGGACACACATGCTCGGCTTCGGCGGCCACTTCGCCACCAAGAGCCGCCGCTACTCCACGACCCACCGGGAACTCCGGGCCGCCCGCCGGATTTGGCGGCGCACCACCCAGCAGCAGTGGCAGCGCGACCAGGGCCACGACGTCGACGACACGACCTTGGTTGTCGCCGACCTCACCCTGGCCGGGATCGGTTGGAACTCCACCGCTGACGCCCAACTCGCCGCCTCGGCCGCCGCCAGGGCCCGCGAGTACCGCGCCCTCGTCAAGCAGGAACGCACGACCACATCAGCCTGAACCCCACGAAGGAGAGACCAATGGCCACGATCTTGCACACCGTCGAGGAGGCTGCCGACCTGCTTCGGATCAGCCGCTGGAAAGTCTTCGATCTGATCAGGAGGAAGGAGCTGCAGTCGGTGAAGATCGGCGGGCTTCGTCGCGTCCCGCGCTCCGCCATTGATGCGTACGTTGCGCGCTTGCTGGACGTGGCCTGATGAACGAGCGCCGAGCGAAAGGGCCGCGACGTCGCGCCAACGGCGAAGGGTCGATCTACCAGCGATCCTCGGACGGTCTATGGGTCGGCAGCGCCTACGTCTACACGACGATCGGCACCACGAAGCGCCGCCCGGTGTACGGACGCAGCTTCGACGAAGTCCGACAGAAGTTGGACAAGTTGAAGGGCGACGCCGCCAACGGCGTGGTCATCCCCGATCGCGCCATCACCGTCGGCGACTACATCGGACAGTGGCTCACGCGGGTCAAAGAGACGAAGCGCCTGACGACGTGGCGCGGCTACGAGAGCGCAGCACGTCTGCACATCATCCCGCTGCTGGGAGCCAAGAAGCTCGACAAGCTGACCGGCGCCGACGTCCGACAGTTCATCGCGGCAACACGCAAGAAGTGCCTCTGCTGCATGAACGGCTACGACCGGCATCGACCCGTGGACGAGCAGTGCTGCTCGGCAGGCCGCTGCTGCGGCAAGCATCCGTCGATGCGACAGATCCAGTTCATCCACGCCGTGTTGCGGAACGCGCTGAGTAACGCCATGCGCGACGAGCTGGTGATGCGCAACGTGGCGAAGCTCGTCCAGATCCCGACCCCGCGCTACAAGGTGGGGAAGGGGCTGCAAGTACCAGAGGTCAAGAAGCTCCTTACCGAGAGCAAGTCCACCAGACTGCACGCCCTCTACGTAGTGGCGGCAACGCTCGGGCTCCGTCGCGGTGAGTTGCTGGGACTGCGCTGGTCCGACATCGACTTCGACGCCGCCACCCTTCAGATCAGGCAGACCGTGCAGCGGGTCGATGGCCGGCTACTGATCGGGGAGACCAAGTCGGAGGCCTCCGACGCGCTGATTCCGTTGCCGAAGGTCACCAAGGAAGCTCTCCTGGCGCACCGCGACCGCCAAGATGTCGAACGCGCCGAAGCGGGGGAGATCTGGCAACCGCACGATCTCGTCTTCACCACGACCGTGGGAACCCCGTTGGAACCTCGCGCCGTGAACCGCCAGTTCGACGGCATCCGCACCCGCGCCGGTCTTCCCAACGTCCGACTCCACGACTTTCGGCACACCGTCGTCAGCCTGCTGTTGTCCCTGGGTACACCGCCGCACGTCGTGCAGGCAATCGCCCGACACGCCGACCTCGACGTCACGATGGGCATCTACGCCCACACCAACCTCGACGCGATGCGCGAAGCGCTCGACAAGATCGAGTGGGACCTGTGATGGGCTCGTTGCTACACAACTGCTACATCCGGTCTGGTCGAGGCCTCTGCAGATCGTCGATCATGGCCCTGACCTGGTCGGGGTGGCGGGATTTGAACCCACGGCCCCTCGCTCCCAAAGCGAGTGCGCTACCAAGCTGCGCCACACCCCGTCCCCGGCAGTCTAGCGTGGCCCCACACCCCGATCGCCGTGGTCAGGCGTAACCGCGTCGAGGCGGGGGAGCCGCGTCGGCTAGGCTGGGGAAGTCCCGCTCCGGTGGGGCGCGCGGGCGTAGCTCAATGGTAGAGCCCCAGTCTTCCAAACTGGCTACGCGGGTTCGATTCCCGTCGCCCGCTCCAACGCCTGACCAGGAGTTTTTCGCTCCCCGCCATCGCAGGGCGACCGCGTGCGGGATGATCACGGGTCAAGGCTCCGTCGAGTCCTTGCCGAGTGGCTGAGGACGAGGCCGAAGCGATACGGGTGCGATTCGTGGCCGAGATCGCCCGACATCGAGCTCCCCGGACGAGCGCGACGGTCGACGAGCTGCTGGCGACGTACCTCGACCAGTTCGCCGGTGCACCAAATACTCGACAATTACCGCGCCTACGAATCTTCACCTGGCCACGGTCGTCGACTGCTGTTCGAGGTGGCGCGGCGGCGACGCGCTCGTGGTGAGCGGGCGGGTGGAACGGGCGCAGCACCGCACCCGACGTCGCCGGCCATGATCGTCGCCCGGTCACGCGGCGGGCAGAATCGCGCCGATGACGTCCGCCAGTTCGTCGCGCGTTGGACCTGGTGCGTACGCCAGCCGTCCTGGTGGACCGCCCGTGCCCGCGGCTCGGCCTGTGCCTGGTGCAGCGCGGTCGACGCGGGTCCTTGTCAAGTACGCGGGATCGGCAACAGCGGCGGGCCCTCGACCGGCAGCACGCCATAACGCGCGGAGAGCGCGCGCAGCGCCGCGATGTCGGGCTCCCCGGTCAGGGCGGCGAAATAGGCCTCCTGCTCGGCGAACATGCCCTCCAACCCGGAGGGGGTGATCACGCCGAACGTGCGAACCGGCTCATCGGAGAGGTTGGCGAACACGTGAGGCACCTGCCGGGGCATCCACACCAGCGTGCGCGGGCCGGCATCGAAGCGGCGGTCACCGACGCAGAAGCTGAGCACCCCGGAGATCACGTAGACGGCCTCGTCCTCGTGGGTGTGCACGTGCCGGCCCGGCCCGGGGCCGTGAGGCGGCACGTCGGCGGCTCCGAACGCGACCGCGCCGCCGGTGCGGTCGCCCCCAGCGAGGATCCGCCACGGCCGGTCCTGCAGTGCAGGGGCTTCGATCGCGAACGGCTCGGTTGTGGTCATGTCGGCTCCTCGCCGCTCCGCGACTAGTGGCTCTCGCTAGAGGTAATCACTAGTGAGAGCCACTAGTAGAATTCAGCGGGTGAAGGCTGTCAAGAGGGATGCGCGGCGGGAGAAGAGCGCGCAGACGCGGACGCGGATTCTCGACGCGGCGTACGCGCTGTGGTGTGAGCACGGCTACCGGGCGACGACGATGCAGGACATCGCCGACCGGGCCGGCGTCGCGGTCCAGACCACCTACTTCAGTTTCCGCACCAAGGACAGCCTGCTCCAGGCGGTGCACGACCGCACGGTGTTGGGCGAGGACGGTCAGCCGCCCGAGCACCAGCCCTGGTACACCGCAGCGATCGCCGCGCCGGCCATCGACGATGCCGTCGCGACCTTGGTGACGGGTGCGGCGGGGATCCTCGCCCGGGTGGCGCCGATGTTGCCGGTGTTCGAGTCCGTCTCGGCCGACCCCGCCGGTGCGGTCTTCCGCCGCGGGGAGCAGCTCCGTCGCGACAGCTTCGGGAAGCTGGTCACACTACTGGAGCGCACCGCCCCGCTGCGGCCGGGACTGAGCTACGCCCACGCCGTCGACCTGCTGTTCGTCCTGCTCGGTCCGCCGCTCTACCGGTCCCTGGTGATCGAGAGTGGCTGGGCCGAGCACGAGTGGGCGGCATGGGTGACCGCGACGCTGCTTCGGGACCTCTTCGGCCGTGCGGTGCCCCCGTCCTGAAGCGCCCGCAGCAGCCCGGGTTCGGCGGGGACGAGCGCCGCGCTGAAGGCGCGAGCAGCGCAGACGGCTCGGGGTCGGTCCCGCGCAGATGGGGTCGGGCAGCTGCACCCGCGTGGTCTGGTCGGTCCAGACGGGGCCGCATGCCGTGGTGCTCGAGCGGGAGGCGGCGCAACGCCACGACGTTCCCGGTGCCCGAAGTCGGGGCGGCTGTCCGCTCCGCCTGATCTCGTACTACGTGGCGGTCCCTGTCACGGCCCCAGCGGCTGACCGCTGCGCACTGCCGCGACCACCTCCAGGACGGCTGCCACGCTCAGCCGGGCATCCTCCTCGTCGAGGACGAGTGAGACGTGACTGGCTCCGGCGACGACGCGATGAACGCGGTTCGACGACAAGGCCGCCATGTCGTTCTGCCAACCCGTCCACAGTCGCTCCAGGTCTGGCGCGGTCTCGTGATCGGTGGCGGTTACCACGGACAACGGCACACCGGACGGCAGTGCGGCGTCGCGCACCTGCGCGTACGTCGCCGGCGCGGCACGGAGCTCGGCGGCTCGGGTGTCCAGATCCTTGGTGGCGGAGGCGGCGGCACGCATGTCGGAGTTCTCCGGCTCCGGTAGGCCGGTAGCAGCTTGAAGGCTTCCCAGCACCCGCATGACACCGATCCTCGCCAATGCCGGCATGACGGCGAACAGGCCTGAGGTCGAGTCGCACTGCGCGGCAGCCGACGGCGTGCTGGTGCACTGTTCCGTAGACGAGCTGTCGAGCAGGACCACACCGGCGACGTCCGCGGGGAACTCGTCGGCGTACTCCCGGACGTACAGACCGCCGATCGACCAGCCTACGAGGACGTAGGGACCGGCGACGTCGGCCTGGTGGAGGAGGGCGTGCAAGGCCCCGGCGATGTGGTGGGCATCGGGTGGATCGGTGCCGGGATCGCTCCATCCTGTTCCCGCGCGGTCGTAGGCGCAGACCCGCGCGGTTCGGGCGATCCCGGCCTGCACCCACGCCCAGGCCGGCACGGTGGCGCCGAGTCCTCCTTCCAGGACGACGGTGGGATTGCCCGTGTCCGTCGGGCCGGTGCAGTACAGGTGCAGTCGATGTCCGCCGACGTCGACCAGCCGACCTCGGGCCGGATGGTCCTGTTGATCGACTGCCGTGGCCGCCACCTGGTAGATCGCTCCTGACCCGATCAGCACGACGAGCGCACCCAGCACGACGAGCACGATCCGCCGAACACGCCGGAGGGGCACACGTCCACGGTTTCGGGAGGGCGGGATGCCTGCGGTCCGGGTGGAGCTGGGCGATGACATGACGTCTCCCTGCGGTAGGAGCCGCCAAGTCCCGGTGACGCGTCGGCGGTGCTACCGAGTGTCGGCGCCCGTCACCCCGGCCGACCACGGGGCGACCCCTACCGCGAACCGGGGCCAACCCTTCCCTCGCGTTCGGCAGAGGTGAGCAACCGTCGCCGGAAGCGCCCGAGCGGCAGGCCGGGCCGACGTCCTCGACAGGGGTGACGGGCGGCGCCGGGTGTTTGCGGCGCGATGTGGAGGCCACCGGCGTACCGGCGGGGACGTTCTGCAGGTCGGCGGCCCGGGCGGGGTCGCACCGACCTACAGCCTTGGCTGTGCCTGCCGGCGATGACGCTCTGGGCGGCCCGTGGGATCACAGGTGGGGCAAACTCGGGCGTGTCCCGGACGGCATAGACGGCCGAGTACGTCACGATCAGCTGTCGATGCTGGTAGAAGGCCCGGATCGCGTCGAGGCCCATCCCTTCCGGACTGGCTACGCGGGTTCGATTCCCGTCGCCCGCTCCACGCTCGAGTCTCCGCTGCCCGGGGTCATCGTGTTCCGGGCAGCCAGCCGGTGCCGATCCGAGGCCGACGTCGCCGTCGCAGGGCGCGCTTCGCGGTCTTCGCCATGTGCTCGGTGGCGGCGCGCGCCTCTTTCAGGCGCAGGCCCTTCCGCACCCCGCGTCGGACGTCGGCCGCGCGGGGCAGCAGGAGCTTCGTGGCGAGCTTGAACAGCCGCGCCGCCGCGTAGCCGACAAGCAGGCCGACCGGGAGCAGCACGAGGGTCAGGGACAGCACCACGGCGAGCACGGCCAGCACCGTCGCGAGGACGAGCAGCAATACGGCGGCCGCGCCCCGTACTGCCCGCATCGTCGCTACCCCGCGAGGCGCCGTCGGGCGCGCAGCGCGTCCCCGCGTGCGCGGAGGGACCGCTCCACTCCGGAGCCGCCGGGCACCATGAGCTGGGCGGCCTTCGCGTAGAGCGACAGGGCGAACGCGCCCAGCGGGATGCCGAGCGGCAGCAGCAGCACCGTGACGCACAGGACCCCGGCGACGACCAGGAGGACCGTGCCCAGCAGCGCGAACACCAGCGCGAGCACACCGCGCAGGAGCGCCAGCGGTATCCCGATCACCGCGTGCAGCAGACCGGACACCACTGCGGAAAGACCGCCGACCACACCCATCCCGCACCTCCCATCGACGTGCCGCGCCGTCGCGGCAGCAGATCGGCATCCAGCGCCGGGTCAGCGGCGCGGATCCCGGGCCGACAGCAGGGGCTGCTCGCGCGCGTCGACCGACCGGGTCCACCCCATCACCGCGAGCTTGACGGAGAGCCCGATCGCGCCGACCACGGTGAGGATCAATCCGATGCTGGAACCGATCTGCATTCCCCGTGCTTACCCCGCAATGGGTGGCACTACACCTCGTTCTTGATTCGATCACCGACGAGGAATGAATCTTGAGCTGATCCCGTAACCGCCGTCGAACTCAATGGTCCGTATGCCGCGTCGCTTGCCGCTGAATGGCTCAGCGCGTTGATTTCGCTCGGTCCGGGTACCCCCTCCGGGGGATCCGTCGCGAATGCACTGGAGGACCGATGACCGTCTCCGACGTGGGCACAGCCATCACCATCGGGGTCGTGGTCGGCGAGGTCGGCCGGGCCGTGACGCGGTACGAACGACCTGGTGCCGGCCTCCTGGTGGCACTGGCCTCGACCGCTGCGGTAGCCACCACCGCGGTCCTGGTGCGCCGCCGCATCGGCGGGAACCGGGGCGGTCGGCGAAAGGTCGTCGATCATTTCCCGACCGCGCCGTGGAATTTCGGAAGGATCGTGCGGCTGCTGCTCGTGGCGTGACGCGAATCCTCGTGCACGGGTTGTCGGACGAGCTCTGTAGTCAGGCGAGTTCCAGCAAATGGCGGCCGATGATCACACCCGTGATCGCGCCGAAGAGTGCCGTGCGCAGTGACGCGTCCGGCAGGTCCATCGACGGAGCCGGCTGGGCCTGCTGCTCGGCGATGGCCTCCCGGCCGCCTCCGGGCGCGTGAGCATCTCCAGGGTCGAGGCGGGCTCGGAGTCCAGTGCGCGGCGGACGGCCACCAGACCGTGCGGGACGGCAGCGCCGACGACCACCGCTGCGACGGCACGAGGCCGTACCGCCTCTACTGACGTACGACCGGGTGCGCCGGGTCAGATGACCCGCGGCGCGAGCCGGTCGGTGACGCGGAGGAACAGCGCGATCGGGCGGGTCAGGGCCAGCACGGCCAGTCCGGTCGCGCGGCCGCGCCGGCGAGTGGCCACGCGCGGTGGGAGGGCGGAGAACAGGGCGGCGAGGCTCGGCAGCGGACGGGCGTAGACCATGCATTCGGCGATCCGGCCGTCGTCGTCGACGCGTACCCGGTTCATGGCTTCCAGCTCCAGCCCGCGCACGCGGCCGCGGAACGAGAAGACTGCTTCGTCGTCGCGCACGAACGGTTCGGCGGTGCGGAGGCCGTCGAGGACGCTGAAGATGTCGCCGTGCAGTGCCGCGACCTCGTCCCGGCCGGTGAACCGCAGCCGCGCGGAGAGCGGCGAGTGGAACAGCACGTCCGGCGCGAGGAGGTCGGCGACGGCGGCGGCGTCGCCGCGTTCTGCCGCAGCGCGGAGTGCCGCGACGGCCCGCGCGACGGGTGACGTGGAGGTTGCAGCGGGGGTGGCCATGCGGTCCCTTCCGAGATCATGTTCACGGGCCACTTGATAAAGTCACGCAAGCTTGAGATTGTCAAGTTATGACCCGAAGCTACGGCCACTACTGCGGCCTGGCTCGAGCCCTGGACGTCATCGGCGACCGGTGGAACCTCTTGATCGTGCGCGAGCTCCTGGTGGCGCCCGCTCGCTACCGCGAGCTGCTCGATGGGCTCCCCGGGGTGGCGACCAACCTGCTCGCGGCCCGGCTGCGCGACCTCGAGGCCGCGGGTGTCGTCGAGCGCAGGCTGGCGGACGAGGGCAACTCCGTCCGCTACGCGCTGACCCCGTGGGGCGCGGCGCTGCGCGAGCCGGTCGAGGGACTCATCCGCTGGTCCGCGCCGTTGATGGTGCGCGGGCCGGAGGGAGATGCCTTCGACCCGGACTGGCTCGTCCTCGCCCTCCCCGCCCTGTTCGCCGGACGGACGGTGGCCCGCTCGGCCGCTGTGGGCGTCTCGGTCGACGGCGCTGCCGTGATCCAGATCAAGGCGACGTCCGCCGGTGTCACTGCCGGTCGGCACGACGGCAGTGCGCTCGACGCCGTCGTCCACGCCGACCCCGCAACGGTCCTCGGCCTGGCCGCCGGTGTGCTCCCCGTCGACGACGCACTCCGCGTCGACGGGGACCGAGCGGCGGTGCAGGCGCTCTTCTCGGCGTGATCGGCTACGGAACGCGCGCCGGCAGCTGTCCGGCCTGGACCGTCCACATCTGGCCGGTGCGGCAGTCGGCCAGCACGGTTTCGACCGCGACGGCCACCTCGTCGGGATGCGCCAAGGGCACGCCGTGCTGCTGCAGCACGGCCTTGTGCGGGGCCAGGGCCGGCGTGTCCACGAGGCCGGGGCACAGCGCGTTGATGCGGACGCCGCTGTCGGCGAGCGCCGGGCCGGCCGAGCGCACCAGCCCGACCAGCGCGTGCTTGCTCGCCGCGTAGAACACGTCCGGCGACCCGGTCAGGCCGGCGATGCTGGCCATGACCACGACCGCGGCCCCTGCCGGGGCACCGCGCAGGTGCGGCAGGCACGCCGCCAGCCCGTACACCACGCCGTCGAGGTTGACGCGCATGGTCGCGCGGTACCCGTCGACGGTGAAGTCGGTGAGCCGGCGCCGGCCGGCGATGCCGGCGTTGAGCACGGCCACGTCGATGCGGCCGAACGCGTTCACCGCCGCGTCGACCGCGCGCAGGTTGTCCTCGGGTTCGGCGACGTCGGTGGGCACGAACAGGGCGTCGAGCTCGGCGGCAAGCGCTGCGCCGCGGTCGAGGTCGTTGTCGAGGAGCACGACCTTCATCCCGCACGTGCGCAGCCGGCGCGCGGTGGCCGCGCCGATCCCGCCCGCCGCGCCGGTGACCAGCGCGACCGCACTGCTCACCGCGCCACCGGCACGAGCTCGACGCCGTGCAGGCGCAGGCCGTGCCGGCGCAGGAACGCACGTCCGACGACGCGCTGGATCACGACCAGCAGGGCCAGGGTGACCACCAGCAGGGCGAGGTCGACAGCCGGGACGACGTCGACGGGCAGCGCCAGCGCCGCCACCGCCCGCAGGGCCGCGTCGAGCAGGCAGGCCGCCGCCCACATGCCGCTGACCATCCGGAGGACGCTGCGGAACGGTGGATGCGCGTCCCAGTTGTGGCTCCACGTGCGCTGCTTGTCCTCGTCGAGGACGGTCATCGCCGCCGTGTAGAGGAAGGGCCGCCGTGCCCACAGGCTGAGCAGCAGGAACACGCCCAGCGCCGCCATCATCACCGCGCTGCGCAGCAACAGCGCCCGCGGGCTGCCGCTGATCAGGGAGCTCGCCAGGGTCGTGGCCATCACCCCCAGCACGAACCACTGCACCCCGCCGATGGGCCGGCGCGCCGCCAGGTCGCGCAGGCCGGTCACGACCGGGATGGCCGCGCCGGCCAGGAGCGCCAGCACCTGGTCGACGCCCACCGCCCGCAGGCCGTAGAAGATCGCCAGCGGCGCCAGCACGTCGACCAGCACCGAACCGAGTCGCTTCACCGCGCCACCGCCCGCGTGAACGTGGCGACGGCCTCGCGGGTGTAGGCGTCGAAGTCGAAGTCCGGCTCGTCGCGCAGCCGGCGGGCGGCCCCGTCGACGGCGCCGCGGATGAGCACCGCCATCGAGCGGACGTCGAAGTCGCGGAACTCGCCGCTGACGTGCCCGTCGGCGAGCAGCTTCTCCAGGCTCTGGACGCTGACCTCCTGCGCCCCGACCGACGGGTACCGCTGCCCGGCCGCGTCGCGCAGGTGCGGGCCGATCTCGGTGAGCGCCGCGATGTCGCGCGGGTGCTCGCGCAGGAACTGCAGGTTGGCCTCCAGGTAGGCCTGCAGCCTGCCGATGGCGCCGTCCGCGGCCGACACCCGCTCGTTGATGAACGCCGCGCCGGCACCGAAGACGTGCAGCACGATCTCGTGGATGAGGTCGTCCTTGCTCTCGAAGTGGTACGAGATCATCCGCGGGCTGCTCAGCCCGGCCCGCTCGGTGATCCGGGCGAAGGACGCCTTCGCGTAGCCGACCTCGGCGATCGTGTCGATCGCCGCTCTCATGATCTGCGCGCGCCGCGCCTCGTTCGTGAACGTCCGAGCCATGACTTCCCCCCGTAGTGTTATCTGTTCAGATAAAAACTACCACGGGTGACGAAATTGGCTACCGCAGGCGCTCCAGCAGCACGTGCATCGGGCCGATGATGTTGTCGACGAGCTGGTCAGCGGCACTGGCGACGTCGCCCGACGCGATCGCGGCGACGATCGCGTCGTGCTGCCGGACGGATCGCCGGTGGTCGTCCGGGTGGGTCATGTAGAAGCGCTCGTACCGGTGCAGGGCCTGCCAGTGCCGGTCGAGCAGGGCGATCAACCGGCCGTTGCCGCACCGTGAGGCCAGCGTGCGGTGGAACCGCGCGTCGAGGTCGTGCGACCGTGCCGGGTCCGTCGACGCGCCGAACTCGCCGTTGATCTCGGACAGGACGGGCGCGAGGCCGCGCAGCGCCGGACCGGTGCTGGTCAGGGCGAGCTGCTCGAGCTGCGCAACGATCGGGTAGGTCTCGCGGATCTCGTCCGTGCTGAGTGGGGTCACCACGAACCCGCGGCCGTGGTCGAAGAGGACCCAGCCCTGCCCCTCCAGACGCAGCAGCGCCTCCCGGACCGGCGTCCGGCTGACCACCAGCTCCTCCGCGAGCCGGCTCTCGTTCACCCGCTGCCCCGGCCTGAGCTCGGTGGACAGGATCCGGCGCTGGATCACGTCCTCGACCAGCCGGCGCCGCTCGTCGCCGGCCACCGGGTTGGCTGGGCTCACTGCGGCCACAGCCAGCCCGCCGCGCGATCACTCGGCAGGTTCGACCCGGTCAGGACGGTGGCGATGCGGCGACCGGCGAAGCGGCGCGGGTCCGCGAGCATCGCCGCGATCCCGAGCGCGCCGGCCGGCTCGGTGAGCAGTCCCGTCGTCGCCATCAGCGCGCGCATCGCGCGCAGGATGGTCGCGTCGTCGACGAGCACGACGTCGTCGACGACGTCGGCCATGTCGTCCAGGGCCTCCGGGATCGGGATGCGGACCGCGGTTCCCTCGGCGATGGTGTCGACCGTCGGGGTGGCCGCGACCTCCCCGGTGTGCCACGACCGGTGCATGGCGGGAGCCCCGGCCGCGCTGACCGCGATCACCTCGGTGTCGACGTCGTGCGCCTTGATCCAGCGCCCGACGCCGGCGGCGAGCGCCCCGTTGCCGAGCGGCAGGATCACCGCGTCGAACGGGGCGGAGCGCATCAGCTCGAGCCCGATGGTGCCGGCGCCCTCCGAGATCACGGGGTCGCGGCCGTCCTCGAGGAACTCCCACCCGGCGTCCGCCGCGAACGCGATGCCGGCGAGCTTCGCGGCGTCGAAGTCGCCCTCGACGAGCCGGACGTCGGCGCCGAGCAGCCGCATGCTCGCGAGCTTGCTGTCGGTCACCGCGTCCGAGGCGAACACGATCGCCGCAGCGCCGCGCTTGCGGGCGCAGTAGGCGACGCCCTGACCGAAGTTGCCTGCGCTGGCGCAGACGACGACGTCGCCCGGGCCGGCCCCGGCGAGCCGCAGGTCCGCGCCACGGCCCTTGAAGGACCGGATGGGGTTCGCCGTCTCCACCTTGAGGATGATCTCGGCACCGACCAGTGGTTCCAGTGCCTCGGCGCGGAACTGGGGCGTGCGGAGGAACACCTCGTCGATCTGCTCGAACGCTCGCGCGATCCCGTCGACCGTCACCCGTGATTGCATGCGATCGAGGATAATCGCATGCAATCCGCTGTACTACTCCAGCACGGCGAGGAGGTGGGAGAGGACACGCTCGCCGTCCACCCGGAGCGCGTCGTGCTGGTGGTCGGTGCTGTGCCAGACCTGCAGGCCGGGGATCGTCGCGGCGGTCGCCAGCGACAGGTCGCGGGGCACGTACATGTCGGTGTCGTAGACGGCGGCGACGGCCGGCACCGTGTTCGCGCGCAGCTGGTCGAGGTCGTAGAGCGCCGGCCAACGCGGTCGCTCCGCGAGCTGGTCCGCGACCCGGCGCAGCGGCCGCATCAACGGGTCGTCGTCGAACATCCAGGGAAAGATCATCTCACCGGTGAAGCAGACCGGGTCCGCGCCGGCGAACTCGCCGAACTCCGCGCGGACGCGCTGCGCCGCCCAGCCGGTCGGCCCCGTCGCGTGGGCGTAGGTCGCCTCGTGCAGCAGGTAGTAGAGCGGGTTGGCCGCCGTCGCCCAGGAGAGCGCGTCGGAGACGGCGAACAGGAACGCGTCGCCGAGCGCGCCGCCGACGAACGGTGCCTCCAGCAGCCGGTGCAGCCGGGCGCTGCCGTCGTGCTGGCCGAGCACGTTGCCGATCGACTGGAACGCCTCGACGGTCAGCCGCCGGCCGGTGGGGAGCGTGACGACGGTCGAGCGGAGGTGCTCGGCGACCTGCCGGGCGGTGTCCGCGTCGTCCGGGTGGTGCGCGTAGTGGTCCCGGTTCTTCTGCAGGACGACGGGGTAGAGCGCGCGGTATGGCTCGTCGGCGGCGACGCCGACCCCGGGCAGCCCGCCGGTGATCATCGCCGCGCGCAGGCCCTCCGGCGCGAACGACAGGTACGACAGTGTGCAGAACCCGCCGAAGCTCTGGCCGAGCACCGTCCATGGCCGGCCACCCGCCACCGCGTGCCGGACGAGCTCGGCGTCGCGCACGATCGCGTCGGCGCGGAACCGCGCGACGTACTCCGGCCCGCGCGCCAGCGCCACCGACCGCGTGACGGGCGTCGACCGGCCGGTGCCGCGCTGGTCGAGCAGCAGGACGCGGTAGTCGCGCAGCGCGCGGACGAGCCAGCCCTCGGTACCGAGGGGGCGGGGCGCGGCGAACCCCGGTCCGCCGCCGAGGAACAGCAGCCACGGCAGCCCTGGATCGGTGCTGATCTCCCGGGCGTAGACCGCGATCCGCTCGCCGTCGGGGCGGTCGTGGTCCAGCGGTACCGGGACGACGTGGTCGATCTCGACGTACCTGGTCATGGCGTGATCGTCCACGATCTCGCCCCTCAGCCGGTGACGATTCCCGTGACCAGGTTGATCGTCGTGGCCAGCACGACGGTGCCGAAGACGTACGACAGCAGGCAGTGCCGCAGCACGATCGCGCGCACGAGCGCGCTCGAGACGCTCGTGTCGGACACCTGGTAGGTCATGCCGAGGTTGTAGCTGAAGTAGAGGAAGTCCCGGAACGCCGGCTCGGCGGAGCTGTTGAAGTCGATCCCGCCGTCCGCGGGGCCGTAGTAGAGGTGCGCGTACCGCGTCGCGTACATCAGGTGCAGCGCGCCCCACACCGTGAACGCGCCGACCGGGGCGATCGCGGCCGCCCGCTGGTCGCCGGACCCGCCGAGCAGGAGCACGACGATGCCGACCAGTCCGGCGAGCGCGGCGGCGACCACCATGATCTCGGCCGCGACGGGCCGGAAGTCCTCGCGCTGCACGTTGGCACGGGTGGCGGCGGCGTCGAGCGGCCACAGCACGGCCCACCCGGTCGCGACGAAGATCGCGCCCGCCGCGGCGATGCCGGCGAGGACCCCGACCAGCACCCCGCCGAGCGCGCCGGCGCCGGCACCGATCAGCGCGCCGCCGAGCAGGGCGGCGACGAGCCGGGTCCGTGCCGTGGTGGGCAACACGTGATCATTGTGCCGGCGGGCCGGCGCGCCCGGCCTCGCGGGCGGCCTCGGCCACCTCCCGCAGGGAGCGGCCCAGCGCCACCGCTGCGGCCGCGACGTCGTCGTGCTCCGGCTTGGCGCCCCACGGCCCGTGCTTGAGGCGGATCGGGTGGCCGTCGACGACGACCGTGGTCGTGCGGCGGGGGAGCACCACCCGTTCGACGGTGCGGCGGCGTGCACCGAGGCTGCCGGTCTCGCGCACCAGCAGCGTCTCCAGCTCGGCGGCGCGCTCGGGCGCCACCAGCACGTGCACGACGTGCCCGGGTCGCGACTTCTTCATCGTGGCCGGGGTGACCCACGCGTCCGCAGCGCCGGCGGCCAGCGCGCGGCCGAGCAGGTGCCCCAGCACCTCGCCGGGTACGTCGTCGACGGTGGTCTCCAGCTCCACGACCGTCTCGGTGGTGCCCACGGGGACGACGGGCTCGCCGAGGAGCGCCTGCAACACGTTCGGGCGGTCGGGGTCGTCGCGCCCGCCCGCGCCGTACCCGACCACGCGGACGGTCATGTCCGGGACCGGCCCGAACACCGCGCCGGCGGCGTGCAGGAGCGCGATGCCGGTCGGCGTGACGGTCTCCCCGCGCGCCGCGACGCCGCTCACCCGGGCGCCGGAACGGGCCAGCAGCGCGGCCGTCGCGGGGGCCGGGAGCGGCAGGGTGCCGTGCGCGCTCTCCACCGTGCCGGTGCCGACGGGCAGCGGCCCGCAGTACACGGCGGTCACGTCGAGCAGGTGCAGCGCCGCTGCGACGCCGACGGTGTCGACGACCGTGTCCACGCCGCCGATCTCGTGCAGGTGCACGTCGGCGGGGTCGCTGCCGTGCAGCGCGCCCTCCACCTCGGCCAACGCGGTGACGGCACGGGCGGCCAGCTCGGCGACGGGCGCGGGGCGGGCCCGGCCGATGATCTCCAGGAGCTCGGCGGCGTGCCGGTGCGGCGGCTGCGGCTCCACCTCGACGACGGCGCGCGTGGCCTGCAGCGCGCCCCGCGCCACCGGCTCGACGCTGAGGTCCCAGCCGGTCAGGCCGGTCGAGGCGACGGCGGCGCGCACTTCGTCGAGCGGCGCGCCGAGGCCCAGCAGCGCGCCGAGCAGCATGTCACCGGAGACGCCGCCGAGCGGGTTGCACCAGAGGATCACGAGCGGGTGCGGGCGATGCGGTGCGCGGCCATGGCCGCCCCGAACCCGGAGTCGATGTTGACGACGGTGATGCCCGCCGCGCACGACGACAGCATCGCGAGCAGCGCCGTGACGCCCTCGAACGTGGCGCCGTAGCCGACGGACGTCGGCACCGCGATCACCGGGCTGCCGACCAGCCCCGCGACCACGCTCGGCATCGCACCCTCCATGCCGGCGATGCAGATGACGGCGTCGGCGGCGGCGATGCGCTCGCGCACCGCCAGCAGCCGGTGGATGCCGGCCACCCCGACGTCGTGGATCGCATCGACGACCAGCCCGATCGCGCCGGCGACCGCTGCCGCCTCGGCGGCCACCGGCCCGTCGGAGGTGCCGGCGGCGACCACGGCGACGGTGAACGTGCCGGGCGGGGCGGCCCGCCAGTGCAGCAGCCGCGCTCGCGGATCGTGGACGCCCCCGGGCACGGCGGCCAGCACGGCCTCGGCGACCTCCGGCTCCACCCGGGTGACGAGCACCGGCCCGGTGTTGGCGTCCAGCAGGCTGATGACCACGCCGGCGATCTGCGCGGGCTCCTTGCCCGGCCCGTAGACCACCTCGGGCAGGCCGAGCCGGGCCTCGCGGTCGGTGTCGGGGCGGGCCCAGTCCAGGTCGCGGAATCCCGTCACCGTTGCACGGCCGGCATGCCGAGGAGCACGTTCATGCGGCCGCTCGCGAAGCCGTCGAGGTCCAGCGCGCAGAAGGTGAAGCCGGCTGCGTGGACGGCCGCGGCGATGTCCGCGCGGCGCTCGTGGGCGGCGTCGAACGCGTCGGTCGGCAGCTCGATCCGGGCCACCGCGCCGCCCCCGTGCACCCGTACGCGGCAGACCCCGAAGCCCAGGTCGTGCAGGGCGTCCTCGGCGGCCTCGATGCGGGCCAGCAGCTCGGGTGTGACGGGTTCGCCGTACGCGACGCGCGAGGCGAGGCACGCCGCCGCCGGCTTGTCGGCGGTCTCCAGGCCCAGCTCGGCGCTGATGGCGCGCACGTCGGCCTTGGAGAGTCCGGCATCGACGAACGGGGCGATCGCGCCGCGCGCGGCCGCGGCCTGCTGACCGGGGCGGTGGTCGCCCAGGTCGTCGAGGTTGGTGCCCAGCGCGACCGCGCCGCCGGAGAGCGCAGCCAGCGGGGCCAGCGCGTCCAGCAGCGCCGACTTGCAGTGCGCGCACCGGTCGGCGCCGTTGGCCACGTACTCCGGTCGCTCGGCCTCGTCGGTGCGCACCTCGACGTGCGGCACGCCGTGGCGACGCGCGAACGCCGCCGCGGCCCGCCGCTCCCGGTCGGGGAGGCTCGGCGACACCGCGGTGACGGCGAGCGCCCGCTCGCCGAGCACCCGGTGTGCCGCGACGGCGAGCAACGCCGAGTCGGCGCCCCCGGAGAAGGCCACGACCAGCGCACGTTCCTGTGCCAGCCGTGCCTCGAGCCGGTCGAGCGCGTGCATGGGCCCTAGCCCTTCTCCCCACCGGCCGCGAGTCCGCCGACGAGCTGTCGCTGGAAGATCATGTACAGGATGACGACGGGTGCCGAGGAGATCAGCGACGCCACCATCAGTTGACCGTACAACGGAAGCCCGCCGAGCTCGGTGCTCGCGGCGAACACCTGCAGCTTCACCGCCACCGTCTGCGTCTCCGGGACCGTGAGCACGGCCGCGAACAGCACGTCGTTCCAGCCCACGAGCAGGGAGAACACCATGCTGATGATCATGCCCGGCAAGGACAGCGGGAAGATGATCTTCCGCAGGGCGCCGAACCGCGAGAGGCCGTCCAGCATCGCGGCCTCCTCGAAGGAGATCGGGATCTGGCGCAGGTAGGTCACCATCAGCCACGTCGCGAACGGGATGGCGAACGTCAGGTACGTGATGATCAGCGCCGGCCGGGTGCCGACCAGCTGGATGCCCAGCGCGTTGCCCAGCGACGAGAACATCACGAACAGCGGCAGGATGATCATCACGCCGGGCACGCTCTGCAGCCCGACCAGCGAGTTGAGGTACAGCCGCCGGCCGAAGAACGTGAACCGCGTCAGGCAGAACGCGGCGCCCAGCCCGAAGATCGTCGCGATGGCCCCGGCGACGATCGACGCGATCAGGCTGTTCAGCAGGCCGCCCGCCAGGTCGACCGTGCGCCACACGTCGACCCAGTTGTCCAGCACGAAGTGCGACGGCCACAGCTCGCCGGCCGCCGCCTCGATGTCCGGGCTGAGCGAGATGATCAGCATGTACAGCACCGGCAGCAGCCAGAGCAGCAGCAGCGTGATCGTGAGCCACTGCAGCCACTTCGGCACGATCCGGAACGGGTCGCGGCGCACGGGCGCGTTCTCGACGACGGCCACCGTCACTCCTCTCCGACGTTCGCGGTGAGCCGCGACGCCCGCAGGTAGATCACGGCCGGGATCAGCATCAGTACGAGCGAGATCACCGCCATCGCGCCGCCGAGCCCGAACCGGAACACCTGGAACGAGGTCTGGAAGACGTTCACCGGCAGCGTCAGCGCCGCATCGGGGGCCGGCGTGCCGAGCAGCACGAACGGCAGCGTGAAGTTGTTGAAGTGGGCCAGCGTCGAGAGCAGCAGGCCCAGCAGCAGCTGCCCGCGCAGCTGCGGCAGCACCACGAAGCGGATCTTCTGGCGCCACGTGGCGCCGTCGATGTCGGCGGCCTCGTACAGCTCGCTGGGGATGTTCTGCAGGCCGGCCATCGCCATCATGTACAGGAACGGCCACGACGCCCAGACGTCGACGAGCACCAGCGCCCAGAAGGCGTTGCCGCCGATCAGCCACTGCGTGTGCTCGATGCCGAACCAGCCGAGGACCTGGTTGCCGGCCCCGCTCGGCTGCAGGATGAACCGCCACAGCGTCGCGGTGACGAACGACGGCAGCACGTACGGGATGAGGAACGCCGAGCGGATCAGCGCGCGGCCGCGGAAGCGCGTGTTGAGCGCCATCGCGGCGAGGATCCCCAGCGGGGCGGCGAACAGCGTGGTCAGCAGCGAGAACGCCACGCTGATCCACACCGAGTGCAGCAGGTTGGCCGTGGCCAGCGCCTCGAGGTAGTTGTCGAGGGCGACGAACGGTGCGCTGAAGAACCGCCGCAGCGTGTACTGGTCGAGGTCGATGAAGCTGATGTAGACCGCGATCAGGAACGGGATCGCGATGACGACGATCAGCAGGAGCAGGTTGGGCCACATCAACCACAGCGGCCGAGCGCCGGAGGTCGCCCGGCGGCTGCGGGGAGAGGCGGCCGGCGGAGCCGGCGGCGGGGTCGCCGCCGCCGACTCGACCAGTGCCTGGTCGGTCACTTCGCCCGGGCCAGCGCCGACTGCGCCGTAGCGTTGGCCTTGCTCAGCAGGTCACGCACGGCGGCCGGGTCGTACTGGCCCTTCGCGAGCGCCGGCAGCGACTGCACGACCACGTTCTGCACGCCGTTCTGGATCTCCGCCCAGGCCCCGGTGAACGCGGTCGGCGTGGACTGGGCCTCGATCTCCAGGAACGGGGCGAGCAGCTTGTTCTGGGCACCCAGCTGCTTCATCGCCTCGGCGTTGGTGGGCAGGTTCCCGAACGCCTTGAAGTTGGCCAGCTGCTGGTCGGTGCTGGTGAGCAGGTCGACGAACGCCAGCGCGAGGTCCTTGTTCTTCGTGTAGGACGCGATGGCGATGTTGTCGCCGGACACGATCGACGCGGCCGGCTGCCCGTTCGCGGGGCGCTGGGTCTGGCCGGGCGCGACGGTGGGCAGCGCGGCGAACGCGTACTTGCCCTTGACGGAGGACTTGTCCAGCGCGGGGATCACCGTCGCGGTGCCCATCGGCAGCATCGCGGCCTTGCCCTGGCCGAACGCCGCGATGGCGTCGCCGTTCTTCCAGCCGACGCTCGCCGGGTCGGCGATCTTCTGCTTGGTGAGCAGGTCGAAGTAGCTCGTCACGGCCTTCTCGACCTCGGGCGAGGTCAGCTGTGCCGTCTTCTTGTCAGCGCTGACGAACGAGCCGCCCTGCTGCGCCGTCATCGCCCACACGAACTTCCACGGGTCGAACCCGTCGCCGTAGGTCAGCGTCGTGCCGTACACCCCGGCCTTGGGGTCGGTCAGCTTCTGCGCGTCCGCGACGTACTCGTCCCACGTCGTGGGCGGGGCGGTGATCCCGGCCTTGGCGAACATCTCGGTGTTGTAGACGACCGAGAACGGGCGCATCGCGACCGGGACGCCGATCTGCTTCGACTTGTCCGGCCCGGACATCCCGAGCGTCTCGGGGATGTAGCGCTCGCGACCGCCGATCTTCGCCCAGTCGGCGTCGGACAGTTCGAGGAACCCGCCGGTGCCGTACGCGACCGGGGTGAAGGTGGTGCCCAGGCTGTAGACGTCGGGCCCCGTGCCGCTGACGATGGAGGACTGGATCTTCGTCGTCTCCTCGGCGGAGCTCGAGTAGGTTTCGATCACCAGATCGGCACCGGTCTTCGCCTTGAACGCGGCGGTGAGATCCTTCGTCCAGGTCGCCCACTCGTTCGGGTAATTGGGCTGGGAACCCAAGAAGACCGTCAGGGAGCCGGGCCCGGACGCGGCGCCGCCACCGCATGCTGCCAGCACACTTGCCGTGGTGACGGCGGCGAGAATGGCACCCGCCTTACGCAGCCAATGCATTCTGCTGTCCTTCCATCGGCCGCCCACATTGGCGGCGCGTTGCGGGATCGTATGGGTGTCCCGCGAGGGGTTGGAACGGATTGCCACTTGTTGCCTGAGGCCCTACGGAGGTGGTGCGGGGCGCAGGCCCAGGCGCGTGACGACCTCGGTGGCCATGGCGGCCGGGGTGCCGGCCGCGTCCACCGTGACGACGTTCTCGTCGGGTCCCGGCTCCTCCAGCGTGGCGAGCTGGGAGTCGAGCAGTGCGGCCGGCATGTAGTGCCCGGTCCTGGCCCGCAGCCGGTCCGCGAGCAGCTCGCGGCTGCCCGCGACGTGCACGAACACGACGTCCGGGTCCGGGGGGTCGCCGCGCAGCCGGTCGCGGTAGATCCGCCGCAGCGCCGAGCACGTGATCACCCCGGGTCGGCCCGTGGACGTGCGCGCGCGGATCCACGCCGCCACGTCGTCGAGCCACGGCCACCGGTCCTCGTCGGTCAGCGGATGGCCGGCGTGCATCTTCGCCACGTTCGCGGGCGGGTGCAGGTCGTCGCCCTCCTGCAGGTCCCACCCCAGCCGCCCGGCGAGCAGCGCGGCAAGGGTCGACTTCCCGCTGCCGGACACCCCCATCACCACAAGGACGGTCATCGGGTGATCCCCGGGCTCTGCTCGTAGACGGCGTCGATGATGCGCAGCGTCTCCAGCCCCACGGCCGCGTCGAGCCAGAACGGCTTGCGCGCGCGGACGTGCTGGTGGAAGTCGGTGATCAGCGCGGTGTGCGACACGCCCCAATAGTCGCGCTGACCCGTCCCCGTCGCCTCCGGGCGCGTCACCTCCACCCGGCCGTCGTCGTGCCGGACGACGAGGTCGGTGTCGAGCCGGATGCTGGCGCTGTCGGTGACGATCTCGACGACGATCGGCGCGTTCTCCACGTCGCAGTTGGTGGCGTGGAAGACGGAACTGATCTCGGCGCTGATCTCGGCGTCCCCGTCGGCGCGGTGGTGCAGCTGGATCGCCGCCGTGTCCTCCACCTCGATGACGTCGCTGAGCCCGAGGGTCGCCGCGATCCCCTTCACGTCGGTGACCGGGCCGAGGTACCACTGCAGCAGGTCCAGCGTGTGGATCGCCTGGTTCATCAGCACCCCGCCGCCCGCCGTCGCCCAGCGGCCGCGCCAGTCGCGGTCGGCGTAGTAGGCGGCGTCGCGGTGCCAGCTCACCGACGCGCGCCCGCCCACCGGGGTGCCGACGGCGCCGGTGTCGAGCAGCTCGCGCAGCTTCCGCGAGGTGTCGTTGTAGCGGTTCTGGAAGCACACCCCGAGCACCGCTTCGCTGTCCTCTGCGGCCATGGCCAGCCGCTCGCCCGCCGTGAGGCTGTGCGCGAGCGGCTTCTCCACCAGCACCGACACGTCCCTGGTCAGGCACTCGACGGCGTGGTCCGCGTGCAGGTGGTGGGGCGTGCACAGGTGCACGACGTCCGGTTCGACGGCGTCGAGCAGCTCGGTGAGGGACGCGAAGCCCGGGGCACCGGTCCGCGCCTCTGCCGCCGCCCGCCGGCCCTCGTGGGGCTCGCAGACGCCGACGACGGTCGAGTCCGGCACAGCGGCGACGGCGTCGATGTGCACCGCGGAGATGTCCCCGCAGCCGACGACGGCCACGCGCAGCTCGCTCATGACCGCTCCAGCGGCAGGTTCGCCAGCGCCCAGTCCCGGGCCACCTGGTGGCACTCGCGGTTGGGCAGCGACGGCACGTCGACCTCGATCATGTAGTCGCCGGTGAAGTCGGCCGGGAACGCGGCGACGCACGCGGCGAGGTCGATCTGCCCGCGGCCCGGTTCGGCCCAGATCGAGCCGGGCCGGGTCGCCTCCTGGTAGGTCAGCCCGTCCGCCTTCGCGATCATGATGCCGTCCGCGAAGGTGTCCTTCAGGTGCGCACCACCGGCGATCCGGTCTGAGTAGTCGCGCAGCACCGCAGGAACGTCCATGCCGGCCCACGCCATGTGCCCGGTGTCGGGGCCGAACCCGAGCAGGTCCGGGTCGACGCCGTCGAGCACGGCGCGGACCTCCTGCTCGGTCTCGATCCACCCGCCGACGTGCGGGTGCAGGACCGCCGTGACGCCCTCGGCCTGCATCGCCGTCGCGACGGCGGCCACCCCGTCGACGACGACCGCCAGCCGGTCGGCGTCGAAGTCGGTGCCGACGGCCGGCCGGAGCTGGCGGGGCTGGTCGCGCGGCACGGTCGTGGAGACCATGCAGTGCGTCTGGCCGAAGCCGGCCTGCCGCGCGGCGAACACGCGCGCGGCCTCGGCCTGCTCGGCGTGCCGGCTCGCGTCGTCGAACGTGCCGGGGAACAGCGACAGCGCCGGCGCCATGCCGAACGACTCCAGCCACGACAGGTAGTCGGCCGGGTCGAGGTCGTCGGGCACGTCCGCCTTCACCGCGGTGTAGCCCAGCTCGGCCAGCTCGGTGAGCGCCGGCCCCAGGACGCGGGTGGTGCGCTCGGCCCTGCCGTCGATCAGCCAGTACGCGATCGGGTTGACGGCGAGCCGCGGGCCGGCGCTCATCACTGCGGGCCGATCTGCACGGGGCGCCCGGTCGACGCCGACTCGTACAGCGCGAGGATCACCGACAGCGCCGTGCGCGCCTGGGTGGTGCCGACGCGCGGCGCCCGGCCGGTGGTGACCGCGTCGACGAAGTCCGCGAGCTGCGCGCGGTGCGCGAGCCCGAGGCCGTGCACGACGACGTCGTGGTCCTCGGCCGTGACCTGGTTGGCCGCCGCGCCCTCCGGCATCCCGATCTCCGCGGCCTCGCCGACGGTCTCGTGCACGAACACGAGCTCGTCGTCGGAGATCACGGCCGAGCCCTTCGAGCCGTACACGCGCAGGCTGGCGTCCAGGCCGGGGTACGCGGCGGTGGTGCCGTGGATCATGCCGAGCGCGCCGGACGCGAACTTCACGACGGCCACCGCGGTGTCCTCGACCTCGATGCGCTCGTGCGCGAGGCAGGCGGTGTAGGCGAACACCTCGACCGGCGTGCCCATGGTCGCGCAGAGCAGGTCGATGGTGTGCACGGTCTGGTTCATGATCGCGCCGCCGCCGTCGAGCGCCCAGGTGCCGCGCCAGTCCCCGGAGTCGTAGTAGGTCTGGCCGCGCCACCACGCGTGCGACGCGACCGCCGAGGTCAGCGTGCCCAGCCGGCCGGCGGCGACGGCGGCGAGCACCTTCTCGGTGGAGTGGTCGAACCGGTGCTGCGAGATCACCGCGACGGTCTTCCCGGTCCGCTTCTCCGCGTCGATCACGCGGTCGGCGGCGGCCAGGGTCACGTCGAGCGGCTTCTCCACGACGACGTGCTTGCCGGCCTCGAGCGCGGACACCGCGCCGTCGGCGTGCAGCCCGCTGGGGGTGCAGATCGTGACGGCATCCACCTGGTCGTCGGCGAGCACCGCGTCGAGGTCGTCGGAGGCGCGCGCCCCGTACTGCTCGGCCAGCGCCTGCGCCTTCGCCAGGTCGGTGTCGACCACGACGGCGAGCCGGGCGACGTCGGCCAGCTCCGCGAGCGCCTTGGCGTGCACCTTGCCGATGACCCCGGCGCCGAGCACGGCGAACCTGATCATGAGTAAGCCTCTTTCATGAATACGCAAGCCCTTCGCTGTCGAGCAGGCCGGTGAAGGCCCGGGTGGCCCGGGTGAAGTTCTCCGGGCCGGAGAGTGCCCCGAACGCGGTGTACGAGCCCAGGTGCGGCTCCATGGAGAAGAACCCGTCGAAGCCGTCGGCGGCCAGCGCGCGCACGGTCTCGCGCAGCTCGCCGTCACCCTCGCCGGCCGGCACGACCTCGCCGGTCGCCAGCAGGGCGTCCTTGATCTGCACGTAGACGGTGTACGGCCGCAGCGCCGCGTAGCCCTGCGTGAACGGGCGCACCCCGACCTGCACGTAGTTGGCGGGGTCCCAGGCCAGCCGCAGGGTCGGCGAGCCCACCGACTCGACGATGTCGAGCACCCGCTCGGGCACGTCGCCGTAGATGTCCTTCTCGTTCTCGTGCAGCAGGACCACGCCGGTCGGCTCGGCCCGGGCGGTCAGCGCTGCCATCCGCCGCAGCACCTCGTCGCGGTGCGCCTCCGGCGGCTGGTCGGGCCGCAGGAAGAACGAGAAGATCCGGATGAACGGGGCCTCCAGCCGCGCGGCCACCTCGAGCGCCCGGTCGGCGCGCACCAGGTGCGCGTCGAAGTCGTCGGCGATGTTGACCTTCCCGAGCGGCGAGCCGATGGAGGAGACGCGGATGTCGTGCTTCGCCAGGGTCTGCGCGACCTGGTCGATCTGCTCGTCGGACAGGTCGAGCACGTTCGTGCCCCACGCGCTGCGGAACTCGATGTGGGTGATGCCGAGCTCGTTCAGCGTCTCGCACTGCAGGGTCAGGTCGGGGTCGATCTCGTCGGCGAAGCCGGACAGGGTCCACATGTCCTATCCCTCCAACTCGGTGGCGAGCCGGGCGACGGCGGCGTGCACGCGCTCGTCCGGCATGTCGATGCGGGTCAGGACGCGTCGCACCGCGTCGTGGAGGTCGCCGCCGGCGAGTGATCTCAGCTCGTCGGCGGCGACGTCTGTGACGGGCGCGCCGCGCCCGCGGAGGTGGAGCACCCAGGCGGCGAGGATGCGGGTGGCCCCGTCCGGAATGTGGCCCGATCGCACCTCTTCGCTCAGGACGGGCCACACGCGCACGGGCACCTTCTGCGACCCGTCCGCCGCGATCTGGCGCAGCAGGTGCCGGATGCGCGGGTTCGCGTAGCGCTCCAGCAGGGCCGCGCGGTAGTCGGCGATCTCCGTCGCGGGCAGCGGGAGGTGCCGCGCCGCGACGTCCCACCACTGCTCCACCCAGCCGCGCACCACGGGGTCGGCGATGGCCTCGGCCACCGTCTCGTGCCCGCGGATGCTGCCCGCGTACGCCATGAGCGAGTGGGAGCCGTTGAGCAGCCAGAGCTTCCGGTGCTCCCACGGCTCCACGTCGGTGACGAACCGCGCGCCGGCGTTCTCCCAGGCCGGCCGGCCGGCCGGGAACTCGCCCGCCAGCACCCACTCCGTGTACGGCTCGGTGACGACGGCACTGATGGGGACGTCCGACGTCGGCCGCGGGGTGATCCGGTCGACCATCGTCGTGACGAAGGCGCACGAGCCGTCGATCCAGGAGGCGAGCTGCGGATCGACCGTCACCGCCAGCTCGCCCACCACGGCCGCGGCCACCGCGCCGTTGCCGGGCAGGTTGTCGCAGGGCACCACGGCCACGCCGGGCAGCCCGGCGGCGCGGCGAACCGCGAGCCCCAGCACGAGCTTCGCCGGCGCGGTGGTCACCTCGGCGGACGTCCCGTGCGCCTGCAGAGCGGCGATGTCCGCTGCGACTGCGGGATCGTCCCGGTCGAGGTGCCCGCCGCGCACGCGGTAGCCGGCCTCGGTGACGGTCGTGGTGACCACCGCGAGCCCGTCCAGCCCGAAGGTCTTGCGCCAGGTGTCGAGGTCCCCGCTCACCGACGCCACCGAGTCGATGATCTCCATGCGGTCGCCGTCTGCAGCGCGCACGAACAGCAGGTAGCGGCCCTGCGCGGGATCGTCGACGACGTCCCTGCTGCGTCCGGTGAACGCCGCGATGCCCCAGCCGTCGCCCGCGTGCTCGGTGTACCAGGCCTGGTGCGCGCGGAAGAAGTTGCCGGCTCCCAGGTGCGCGATCCGCACCGGGGGAGGCGGACCCTTGCGCAGCAGTCGCGTCACAGCTTGAACGCCACCCTCGGGTTCACCGTCACCAGGTCGTGCGCGGTCTCCGCGGCCTCGTCCTCGTCGAGCCGATGGGTGGCGACGAGCTCGGCCAGGTAGGCGCTGTCCAGCCGCCGCGACATGTCGTGGCGGGCCGGGATCGAGCAGAACGCGCGCGTGTCGTCGATGAACCCGGACGTGCGGGAGAACCCGGCCGTCTCCGTGACGGCCCCGCGGAACCGGCGGATCGCCTCCGGCGCGTCCAGGAACCACCACGGCACGCCTGCGAAGACGCTCGGGTAGAAGCCGGCCAGCGGCGCGATCTCGCGGGAGTACACCGTCTCGTCCACCGTGAACAGCACGAGGTGGAAGCCGTCCGCGGTGCCGTAGCGCGCCAGCAGCGGCTGCAGCGCGCGGGTGAACTCGACGGTGGTCGGGATGTCGCAGCCGACGTCGGCGCCGAAGCGCTCGAAGGTCGGGGTGTGGTGGTTGCGGTAGATCCCAGGGTGCAGGGTCATCACCAGCCCGTCCTCGACGGACATGCGCGCCATCTCCAGCAGCAGGTGCCGGCGCAGCGCCGTGGCCTCCGCGGCGGACGCCCGGCCGGCGCGGGCGGCGGTGAAGATCCGCTCGGCGTCGGCGAGGTCCAGGGGCGTCGTGTCGATGTCGGGGTGGGAGTGGTCGGCCGACACCGCGCCGTGGTCGACGAAGTAGCGGCGGCGGGCCTCCAGCGCGGCGATGAAGCCCTTGAAGTCGCCGGTGTCGGTGTCCGCGGCGCCGCCGAGCGCCTCGACGAGCTGCGGCCAGTCCGCGCGGGCGGGCTCGAGGTAGCGGTCCGGCCGGAACGTGGGCAGCACCCGCGTCGCGACGGACGCGTCGTCGCGGATCGCGGCGTGGGCGGCCAGGTCGTCGCAGGGATCGTCGGTGGTGGCCAGGACCTCGATGCCGAAGCGGGCCAGCAGCTCGCGCGGCCGGAAGTCCGGCCGCTGCAGCGTCTCCGCGATCCGGTCGTAGATCGCGTCGGCGCTCGCCGCGGACGGGCGCTCGGTGACGCCGAAGATCTCGCTGAGCTCGCTCTCCAACCAGAACCGGCTCGGGGTGCCGCGGAACGCCGACCAGTGCGTGCACAGCGCCCGCCAGGCCGCGCGGGCGCCGTCCGGCGTCAGTTCGGCCGAGCCCGCGCCCAGGTCGCTCAGCGGCACCCCGGCCGCGTGCAGCAGGCGGACGACGTAGTGGTCGGGCGAGATCAGCAGGGACGTCGGGTCGCCGAACGGCGTGTTCTCGGCGATCCACTGCGGCGGGACGTGCCCGTGCGGCGAGATGATCGGGAGGTCCCGGATCCCCTCGTAGAGCCTGCGCGCGATGGCGCGGATCGACGGGTCGGCCGGTAGCAGCCGATCCGGGTGAGGCCGTTGCGCCGATCTCTCGGCCGCCCCCTGAGCATCACCGGTCATGCCGCGGATCGTCGTGCGGGGCGTCGCGTCCTATCCAGAAGTTGCCGGAAGTTGTCTGGCCGGTTGTGACTTCGTGAAGCGGGAAGCAGGCTGGAGCGCATGACGGTCGTGCGTGACCTCCCGGCCGGGCTGGCGGCGTCGGCCGCGCGCCTCGGCGACGCGTCCGGCGTGCTCGACGACGACCAGGTCAGCGCGTTCATCCACGAGCAGCTGTCGGCGCACCCGTTCGACGGGCGCAGCGTCTGCGTGCTGGTGCCCGACGCCACCCGCACCTGCCCGTTGCCGCTGCTGATGCAGGCGGTGCACGGCGCGCTGCACGGCCGGGCCAGCCGGATCACCGTGCTCGTCGCGCTGGGCACGCACGCGGCCATGGGGGAGGAGGCGCTGGCCCGCCACCTCGGCTACGCGCCCGGCGAGCTGGAGGCGACCTATCCCGGCGTGACGGTCGTCAACCACGAGTGGTGGCGGCCCGACGCGTTCGCCGATCTCGGCACGGTGCCCGCGGCGCGGATCCGGGAGCTGTCCGAGGGCCGCATGGAGCTCGACGTGCCGGTGCTGCTCAACCGGGCCGTCGTCGAGCACGACGTGGCGCTGGTGGTGGGTCCCGTGCTGCCGCACGAGGTGGTCGGCATCTCCGGCGGCAACAAGTACTTCTTCCCCGGCGTCGGCGGCCAGCGGATCATCGACGTCTCGCACTGGCTGGGCGCGCTGATCACCTCCGCGGAGATCATCGGCACCACCGGCACCACGCCCGTTCGCGCGCTGATCGACGACGGAGCGGCGCTGATCCCGGCGGAGAAGCTCGCGGTCTCCGTCGTGACGAGCGAGGGGCCGGAACTGCACTCGGTGTCGTTCGGCGAGGTCAGGGCGTCGTGGGCGTCGGCGGCGGAGGTCTGCGCCGCCACCCACGTCACCTACCTCGACGCGCCGGTCGGCCGGGTGCTCTCGCTCGTCCCCGAGATGTACGGCGAGATCTGGACCGCGGCGAAGGGCTTCTACAAGGTCGAACCGGTGGTCCGGGACGGGGGCGAGGTGATCCTCTACGCCCCGCACGTCACCGAGATCGCGTCCAGCCACCCGGAGATCCACGAGGTCGGTTACCACTGCCGGGACTGGTTCGTGCACCAGTGGGACCGCTTCTCGCACATCCACTGGGGCGTGCTCGCGCACTCCACGCACCTGCGCGGCGCCGGCACGTACGACCCGGCGACCGGCGAGGAGCGGCTGCGGGTGCGGGTCACCCTCGCCACCGGTATCCCCGAGGACGTCTGCCGGTCGGTGAACCTCGGCTACCTCGACCCGGCGTCCGTGGACCCCGCGGCCTTCGCCGCCGAGCCGGACACGCTGGTGGTGCCGCGGGCCGGGGAGATGCTGTACCGCCTGCGCTGATCGACGGGCAGGCAGGCACCGGTCGAGCCGCGCACCACGAGGCGGATCGGCAGCACCAGCGTCTCGCCGCTGGTGTGGGCGCCCGCCGCCAGCGCGAGGACGTTGCCCACACCGGCCTCGCCCATCTTGCGGCGCGGCGCGGTCACGGTGGTCAGCGGCGGGTCCACGACCTCGCCGAGCAGCACGTTGTCGAACCCGACCACGCTGACCTCCTGCGGCACCCGGACCCCGAGATGGGTGAGTCCCTTGATCACGCCCACGGCGAGCGCGTCGTTGTAGGCGAGCACCGCCGTCGCGCCCTCCTCGACGACGCGGGCGGCCGTCGCGAAGCCCGTGTAGATGGTCGGTGCGGCGTCGGGATCGATCCGCCGGATGCGCAGCTCCAGCTCCATCCCGGCTTCGCGCAGCGCCCGCCAGCGCATGCCCTCCGGCCAGCTCGCGGCCGGCCCGGCCACGTAGGTGATGGTGTCGTGGCCCAGCTCGCCGAGGTGCTCGGCGGCGCGCCGGATGCCGCGTGCCTGGTCGGCGACGATGCAGGAGATGTCGGGCATCTGCCGGTTGAGCAGAACCAGCGGTTTCTGCTTCGCGATCGTGCGGATCGCCGAGTCGCTCATCCGGGAGCTGGCCAGCACCACGCCCTCGACGAGGTCGAGCGTGCGCTCGATGACGTCGCGCTCCACCGACCCCTGCTCCGACGAGTCGGAGAGCAGCAGCGCGTACCCGGCAAGCCGCGCCGCTTCCTCGGCGCCCTTGATGATCTCTCCGTAGAACGGGTTGGTGATGTCGGAGACCATCAGCGCCACCGCGCCGGTCTGCTTCGCGGTGCCCGCACCGAGCGTGCCGGTGATCCTGGTGGCCCGGTACCCGATGCGCTCGGCCGCCTCGAAGATCGCGCGCGCCGTGTCGGAGTTGACCCGACCCGGGCGGGCGTACGCGCGGGACACGGTGGAGGCCGCCACACCTGCCTCGCGTGCGACGTCGTAGATCGTCGGGCGGCCACCCACCCCGGCACACTATGGGGCGCCCGGGAGGGGTGCAACGACGGACGGCTCAGGCAGCCGCGCCGCGGAAGAACCGCGCCAGGTCCTGCGCGGCGGTCGGGCCGAGGATCATGTCGTGGATCCGCGTGCCCTCCGCGGCGATCGCTGCGGTGCGCGGGAACATCTCCTCCTCGTAGACGCGCAGGGCCGACGCGACGTCGGGCTGCTCGACCAGCGCCCGGGAGAGCAGCAGGGCGTCCAGCATGGCCTGGTTGGCCCCCTCGCCGGCCGACGGCATGAGATGGGCCGCGTCACCGATCAAGGTGACGTCGGGCCGCGGCGCCCAGCGCAGCCCCACCGGCAGCACCTCCCGAGGCCGCACCGCGATCGGACCGCTCGTCGCCATGACGAGCGCGGCGTGCTCGGGCGCCCAGCCGTCGAGGAACCGGTCGACGAGCATCGGGCGGGCGGTGTCGGGGTCGTCGAACGGGATGCCGCACGTGTCGGCCCAGTCCTGCGGCAGTGCGTCGCTCAGGTAGACGCGGATGGTGCCGTCGCCGTTGCGCTGGGCGGCGAGGCAGCGGCACTCGCCCAGCGCCCAGTACGAGCCGCGGCCGACCGCGGCGGCGACGGCCGGTGCCGTGCGGTCCGCGTCGGGGATGCTCATCTCGATCATCGTCACGCCGGAGTAGCGCGGCTCGACGTCGGTCAGCAGCGGCCGGACCCGCGAGTTCGCGCCGTCGGCGCCGACGAGGAGATCGGTCTCGACCGCGGCGCCGGTCAGATTCAACCGGTGCCCGCCGCCGGGCCGCGGCTGCGCCGCGAGGCACCGGCGCCCCCACTGCACGACGTCGTCGGGCAGCGCGCCGAGCAGCAGGTCGCGCAGGGCGCTGCGGTCGATCTCGGGCCGGGCCAGCGGGGCGTCGTCGGGGGTCACCGCGCGGACCAGCACGGTGCCGGCGCTGTCGAGCAGGACCATGTCCTGGCCCTCTCCGCGGGCCACCGCCCGGAACCGTGCCTCCAGCCCGGCCTCGCGCAGCGCCAGCTGGCCGGACGGTACGTGGAGGTCGAGCGTGCCGCCCTGGTCGCGGGCGGCCGGGCCGGCGTCGCGCTCGTACACGGTGACGGGGACGCCGGCGCGGTGCAGGAGGACGGCGAGCACGAGGCCGCCGGGTCCGGCGCCGACGACGGTGACGTGAGGGGTCGACATGAGGTCTCCGATTCTCGATACGATGTATCGTACGATACACTGTATCGAACATGCTACTGTTCGCGGGTGACCGCAGGACGACCCGCGCCCGCCGGCCCCGTCTGGGACCGCCCGGAACCGCCGTCCCGCGCCGCGCTGAGCCCGCTCTCGCGCGAGCGGATCGTCGCCGCCGCGATCGCGCTCGCCGACGCCGACGGGCTCGGCGCCGTCTCGCTGCGGAAGGTGGGTGCTGCGCTCGACGCCGGACCCATGCGGCTCTACGGCTACCTGTCCACCAAGGACGAGCTGCTCGACCTCATGGCCGACGCCGTGCACGGCGAGATCGAGCTCCCGCTCGACGCGGGCTGGCGGGAGACGCTGCGGGCACTGGCCACCGGCATCCGCGCTGCCGCCCTGCGCCACCCCTGGTTCACGGAGCTGGCCGGTGGGCGGCCGAACATCGGGCCGCACGCGCTCGGCGTCATGGAGGCGGCGCTGGCCGCGCTGGACCGCTCGGGCCGGTTTGCCGACATCGACGAGATGATGTCCGCGCGGGGCACCGTCACCGCCTACGTGATCGGCGCCGTGCGGAGCGAGATCGCCGAGCAGCAGGTGGAGCGCGCGAGCGGCGTGTCGGAGGCCGAGTGGCGGACCGCGACCGGCCCGTACCTGAAGCGCATGCTCGCCACGGGCCGCTACCCCACGCTCGCCCGGTTCGTCCGCGAAGGGGCGGACCGCAGCGCCGAGGAGTGGTTCACCGCCGGCCTGGAGACCGTGCTCGACGGCCTCGGCCAGTAGGACAGCGGCTGGGGACGGTCGAGGGGCCACGCCGGTTCGTGAGGGGTCCTGCGCCACCGGCGCGGAGCGGGGTCACTACAAGGAGTCGAACGGCGGGGCGTAGTGGAACGTGCCGGGCGGGACCGGCGCGGCACCGAACGTGCGCGCCTGGAACGCGCCACCCCAGCTGGCGTCGGGGGACGCGATGCCCGCCTCCACGGCCGGCCGGAACCCGAAGCGGCGGTAGTAGCGCGGCGCGCCCAGCAGGCACACGATCCTCTCGTCGACGGCCTCCGCCGCGCCCAGCAGCGCGTGCATGAGGGCGCTGCCGACGCCCCGCCCGTGCCAGGCGGGCAGCACCCCGAGCGGGCCGACGCCCAGTGCGGGCGTGCCGGCCGGGTCGATCGTCCCGCGGGTCGCGATCACGTGCCCGACGACGCCGGAGCCGTGGCCGTCGTCGACCGCCTCGGCGACGAGCGAGAAGGTCGGCACGAACCACGGCCCGGACCGCAGCTGCTCGGTCAGTCCGACCTCGACGGGCGTCCCGCCGTCGTCGCGGGCGAACGCCGCCAGATGCACTCCGCGCACGTCGATGTGGTCGGCGCGGACCTCCTGGCGGACGAGCACGCGCGGATGGTCGCGCGCGGCGACTACCGGTGCAAATCGGTTGCCCCGGACGGGGGACGAGAGATGCTGGCCTGTATGGAGCGACCGGTCGCACTCGTCACGGGGGTCAGCAGGCGCATCGGGATCGGGGCCACCGTCGCCCGGCACCTCGGTCGCGCGGGCCTCGACCTCGTCCTGCACGGCTGGTCGCCGGCCGACGCCGAGCAGCCGTGGGGTGCCGATCCCGACGGGGGTTCGGCGTTGCCCGGCGAGATCGCCGCCGAGAGCGGTGCGCGGGTCGAGCTGGTCTCCGCCGACCTGGCCGATCCGGCGGCGCCGGCTGCGGTGTTCGACGCCGCCGTGGCCGCCTTCGGGCACGTCGACGTGCTCGTGGCCAACCACGCGCGCAGCAGCAACCAGGACCTCGAGCACCTCACGGCCACGGAGATCGACCTGACCTACGCGATCAACACCCGGGCGACGCTGCTGCTGGTGCAGGAGTTCGCCCGCCGCCACGACGACGCGCGCCGCGGCCGCGTCGTCCTGACGACCTCGGGCCAGCACCGCGGCCCGATGCCCGGCGAACTGCCCTACATCGCGTCGAAGGGTGCGCTGCACCAGCTCACGGCGAGCCTGGCCGCGCACCTCGCGCCGCGCCGGATCACCGTCAACACCGTCGATCCCGGCGCCACCGACACCGGTTACGCCGACGCGGCCGCCCGCGCCTGGGTGCTCGAGCGGGAGCCGATGGGGCGCTGGGGCGAACCCGCCGACGCTGCCCGCCTGATCACGTGGCTGACCGGGCCGGACGCCGGGTGGGTCACCGGCCAGGTGATCGTCTCCAACGGCGGCGGGCCGTGAGGGTCGGCACGGCCTAGCCGCGGGGCCCGCCGCGCCGCCGGGCCACGCGCACGGCCCGGCGCAGGATGTTGAGCGTCGGAGCCGGGTCCCGCAGCGACACCACCGCGTGCGTGGTGTGCCGGTGCGGCACCAGCCCGCGCAGCGCGGCGCCGGCGTGCCCGTCCAGCAGGGTGCCCCAGAGCGCCATGGCGTCCTCCTCTGACCGGAACCGCACGCCGGTGCGGTAACCCGCGAACGTCGGCCGGTGGCCGAGCAGCAGCGAGGTCCAGATCGCCGGCAGGTTCGCGCCGGCGGCGACCGCCAGGGCGAGCGAGTGGTAGATGCGCGGGTTCAGGTCGATGACGTGGTGCGCCCCGCCGGCGCTGATCATCTGCAGGTTGAACAGACCGCTCCAGCCGAGGTCGGCCATCAGCGCCCGCGCCGCGCGGTCGACCTCCGGCTCGACCGGCACGGTGCGCGCGGAGCAGACGACCCCGCAGTCCAGCGGCCACGTGCGGTCGGCCAGCTTGTGCACGGCGGCCACCACCTCGCCGCGCCACGCCACCCCGTTGACGGTGCGGATCGGGCCGACGACGTAGGGCTGCACCAGCCCGGCCTGATCGGGCAGGCCGGTCAGCGCGGCGGTCAGCGCGGCCTCGTCGCGCGCCTGCACGACCTCGAAGCGCTGCAGCACGTCGCCGTCCCAGAGCTCGGAGCGCACCGGCTTCACGACCACCGGGTAGCGGGGCGCGACCCGTCCGGCACGCAGGTCGTCGAGGGTGACCAGGTGCGTCGGCGGCACGGCGAACCCGGCCGCCGACGCCCGCGCGGCGAGGCTCTGCTTGTCGGTGGCTGCGATCGTCAGCTCGGGGGGCGGAGCGCCGACGGCCACCTCGGCCGGGAAGAGCCCGCGGTGCTCGCCGAGCGCGAGCAGGGCGGGCTCGGTGCCGGGCAGCACGACCCCGGCGCCGAGGCGGCTGGCCGCCTTGGCCAGCTCGCCGGCGAACGACAGCGGGTCGGCCCGCGGATCGGTGACGCGGACGGACCCGGCGGCTGCGCGGGACAGCGCACCGTACGTTCCGTCGACCGGGTCAGCGACCCAGGGCTCGTAGCCGGCGGCGCGGAGGGCCCGAACGGCGGCGAGCCCTCCGGTGTACTCGCCACCGCTCACGAGCACACGGGTGCCTCGATCGCCGAACTCCACCGGAGCACCGTAGGGGGTCGGCCATGGTCGGCGCGCGCCCCCTCTCGGCAATTTACGCCACAGTGACCCCGTTGTGGTGGCGAGCGGCTGTGGATTCGCTGTGGACGGTCGGACCGGCAATGCCGCGAATTGTCCGATTTGCGCGCGAAATGATCACTCATGGTTTCCCGGACCAGCCGGTCATGCGTGAGCGAGAGCACTGCTCTTGACGGGATCACCTGAAGAGTGTTCACTGTTCACAACAGAGAGCACTGATCTCCCTCGGAGGACCCGATGACCAGCCGCACCTTCCCGCTCACCCGCGCCGACCGCATGGTCGGCGTCGCCGTCACCGGCCTCGCCAAGGTCGGCCTCAGCCTGCTGGGCAGCCGGGTGCTGGCCGTCCGCGGCCGCAAGAGCGGTGAGCTGCGCACCGTCCCGGTCAACCTGCTCACCGTCGACGGGCAGCGCTACCTCGTGGCCCCGCGCGGCCAGGTGCAGTGGGTGCGCAACCTGCGCGTCGCGGGGGAGGGCGAGCTGCGGATCGGCCGGCGCACGGAGCGGTTCGTCGCGGAGGAGCTCGCCGATTCGGCGAAGGTGCCGGTGCTGCGCGAGTACCTGCGCAAGTGGGCGTGGGAGGTCGGGCGGTTCTTCGACGGTCTCGACGCCTCGTCCGATGATGCGGCGCTGCTCGCCGCTGCCCCCGACTTCCCGGCATTCCGGGTGCTCGCGCCCTAGGAGGGCGGGAGAAGCTTTTCAACCGGGTACCGGCGGAGGCTCCCCAGCCCACCGGCCCCGGTCATGAACTGCAACGCCCCGGGTGGCCGAGAGGTTCGCCCGATCCACGCCCTCCGCCGAACGGGCTGACACGGTCGGTGATCGGTCGATCGGTGCTGGGCAGGTCGGCGGTAGCCGTTGAACGACGAGTGGTCGCAGGTCGTCGCCACATGGGCGAGTCGCCGGTCAGCCCAGTGAGGCCGCGAACGCCAGCAGCGCGGAGTTCACCTCATCGGGTCGTTCCTGCTGGGTCCAGTGGCCGCAGCCCGGCAGGAGAGTCACCCCGCGCAGGTCGGCCACCGTGTGCGCCATCGTCTCCGCGAGCTGGTCCGCCGTCCGGCCGCCGACCACGAGGTCGAACTCGCCCGCCAGGTACCGCGCCGGCGGCGTCACGAGCGCGCCCCGCCAGGCGGCGGTGAGCGCCCAGTTGCGGTCCAGGTTCCGGTACCAGTTGAGCCCGCCGGTGAAGCCGTGCTCCGCGAACGCCGCCGTGTAGACGTCGAGGTCGTGCTCGGTGAGCCAGTCCGGGAGGCTGGCCGGCTCAGGCATGCCGGCGACGAACCCACCCTCGGCCGTCGGCGCGCTCGGTGTGCCCGAACCCGAGGTGGCGGTGAGCATGCGGCGCAGGAACCCGCGCGGGTCGGCGGCCAGCTCCGCGTCCGCCAGTCCCGGCTCCTGGAAGTGGAGCATGTAGTGGTGCGGTCCGAAGCGGTGCGCGATCGCCTCGGTCGGCGGGCGCTGCGACCGACGATCCAGTGGGACGGAGAGGGCCAACACGCCGCGGACCCGGTCCGGCCGCAGCAGCGCGGTGTGCCAGGCGACCGGGGCGCCCCAGTCGTGACCGACCACGACGGCCCGCGCCGCGCCGACGGCGTCGAGCACGCCGATCGCGTCGCCGACCAGGTGCAGCACCGTGTACGCGTCGATCGGGGTGGGCGCGTCGCTGCTGCCGTAGCCGCGCTGGTCGGGGGCCACCGCGTGGTAGCCGGCCGCGGCCAGGGCGTCCAACTGGTGACGCCACGAGTACCAGCACTCGGGGAAGCCGTGCAGCAGCAGGACCACCGGCCCGTCGGCGGGGCCGGACTCGGCGAGGTGCAGCGAGATCCCGCCGACGTCGACCGTGCGATGCGTGATCTCCGGCATGGCGCGACAGTAGTGTCCCGCGCCGGACATTCACCGCACCTGCGTTGCCGTCCTTGCAAGGAGGCCGGTCCGAGCTGCGGCGCGCCTTCCGAGGAACGACCTGGATCCACCGACTCGCGCCCCGAATTCCCGGGCGGGACACTGACGGCCGTGGCGGGGAACGAGTCCGGTGGCGAGTCCACCCTGACGGTGCTGGTGGCGCTCGCCGCGAACGCGGCGATCGGCGTGCTCAAGCTCGTGGCCGGGCTCATGACGGGCTCGGCGGCGATGCTCGCGGAGGCAGCGCACTCCGCGGCCGACACCGCCACCGAGGGCCTGCTGCTCACGGCCCTGCGCCGGTCGGAGCGCGAGGCGGACCGGAGGCACCCGTTCGGCTACGGCAAGGAGCGGTTCTTCTGGGCGCTCATCGCCGCGGTGTCGATCTTCGTCTCGGGCGGGGTGTTCGCGATCTACGAGGGCGTGCGCACGCTCGCCGGCGAGGAGGGCGAGCAGACGCTGGCCTGGCTCGCGTACGCGGTGCTGGGCGCGTCGTTCGTGCTGGAGGGCATCTCGTGGGCGCAGGCCGTGCGGCAGGTGCGCAGCGAGGCGCGGGCGCACGAGCAGACCGTCCGGCAGTTCCTGCGCGCGACCGACGACCCCACCGTCAAGACGGTGTTCTTCGAGGACAGTGCGGCGCTGGTCGGCCTCCTGCTCGCCTTCGCAGGGGTGGGGTTGCACCAGCTCACCGGCTCAGCGGTCTGGGACGGGGTCGCGTCGCTGCTGATCGGCTTGCTGCTCACCGGCGTCGCGTACGTGCTCGGCCGCGCCAACAAGGGCCTGCTCATCGGGCGGCAGGCCGACCCGCGGCTCGTCTACGCGGTGCGCGACCGGCTGGCGGCGCGCCCGGAGGTGGAGAAGGTCGTGGACCTGCTCACCATGCAGCTGGGCACCGACCGCGTGCTCGTGTGCGCCCGCCTCGACTTCGACGACGCGCTCGGCGCCGCCGACCTCGAACGCGCCTGCGTCACCATCGACGCCGACCTGCGCGAGGAGTTCGCCGACCTCGACGAGATCTTCCTCGAGCCCGTCCCGCGCAGCGATCCCGTCGTGCGCGAGCGGGTGCTGCGCCGCTACGGGCCGGACGTCGGATCGGTGGGGCCGAGCATCCCGTCGTAGACCAGTCCGAGGACGCGTTCGAGGGTGGCCTGCCGGCCTCGAGCGTGTGCGGTGCGGCGAAGGCGTCGCCGGCGGAACGCGCGAGGCAGGCCCACCGCTGTCGGCGAAGTACTGCGCACCGTACGCCGGCACCGGGTCCAGTTACCGCACGTTGATCATGGGCAGAACGTGGTCCTGGATCGATCCCGCAACGACGTTTTGCCCATGATCACCGCAACCGCCGAGCCGCACGCCTGCCCCGGGCCGCCAGGCCTGCTCCTCTTCTCGCCGAGGGAGGGCCGAGACCGCCACTTGACAAGACCCCCAGTATCTCTAATGATTAGATATCAAACGTTAGAGGTCGACCGATGGAGGCCGTCATGAGCATCCCCGCCAAGCCGTTCCGGTTCGGGGTGGTCGCCACCCCGCAGGGCGCCGGGCCCGACCAGTGGATCGCGACCGCGCGCCGCGTCGAGGAGCTCGGCTACGAGTCGCTCCTGATGCCCGACGGGATCCAGCTGCTGTCGCCGTTCCCGTCGCTGACGCTGGCCGCGCACGTCACCGAACGGCTGCGAGTGGGCACGTTCGTGCTGGCCGGCCCCCTGCGCACGCCCTACCAGGCCGCGTGGGACGCGCACACCACCACGGTGCTGACCGGTGGCCGGTTCGACCTCGGCATCGGCACCGGCCGCCCGGTGGTCAAGGAGGCCGCCGCCACCGTCGGCCTGCCCTACGGCAGCGCGGCCGAGCGACTGGCGCAGGTGGAGCGGACCGTGGAGATCCTGCGCGAGCTCGACGGCGACGTCCGCACGCCGGTGCTGATGGCCGCGGGTGGGCCGAAGTCGCGCGCCGTGGCGGCCCGGCTCGCCGACACCGTCACGCTCGCCGCCGACGCCCTCGCGCCCCGCTCCGAGCTGGAGGCGATGGCCGCGTCCGTGCGCGCGGAGGCGGGGGACCGGGCCGACGACATCGAGCTGGCCATGAACATCTTCGTGGTCGGCGAGGAGCTGCCGCCGTGGACCGAGAAGTTCATCGGCGCCGATGTGCAGAGCCTCATCGCTGCCGACTCGATGACGATGCTGCGCGGCACCACCGACGAGATCGTCGACGAGCTGCAGCGCCGCCGGGAGACCATCGGCGTCTCGTCGATCTCGGTGAACCAGGCGTTCTTCGAGCAGCTCGCGCCCGTGGTGGAGCGGCTCGCCGGGAAGTGAGTCACCAGGTGACGGGCAACGCGGACACACTGCCGACCAGCCGGTCCGGCACCAGCCGCAGCTCGTCGACGGGCACCGCGAGCCGCAGGCCCGGCACCCGGCCGGCCAGCGCCGTCAGCACCTCGGCGAGCTCGGCGCGGGCCAGCGCGACGCCCTGGCAGAACCGCGGTCCGTACCCGAACGTCAGGTGCGGGTTGGGGGAGCGGGTGATGTCGAACCGCTCGGGCTCCGGGAACGTGGCGGCGTCGTGGTTGGCCGCGTCCAACCCGAGCAGCACCAGGTCGCCCTCGGCGACGGTCACCTCGCCCAGGTCCAGCTCGGCCGCGGCGTAGCGGGGCAGGCCGCCGTCGGTGCGGGTGCGCATCCCCGCCGGCCAGCCCGACCGCAGCGTCTCCTCGACGGCTGCCGGCACCAGCTCGTGGTCGGCGCAGAGCGCGCGCCACTGCTCGGGGTGCGTGGTGAGCAGCAGGACGGCCCGGTCGATCGCCGTCACCGTCGTCTCGAACCCGGCGAAGAGCAGGCCGGCGCCCAGTGCTGCGACGTCCGTGATCGGGTCCGGCCCGTCCGCTGCCGCGACGAGGTCGGACAGCACGTCGTCGGCCGGATCGGCGAGCTTCCGTTCGGCCAGCCCGTGGATGTACGCCCACAGCGCGCCGACGCCGCGCACGGAGCGCTGCTCGTCGACGGTGTCGGCGGCCTCGTCGGCCCAGCGGCGGAACGACTCGCGGTCGGCGTAGGGCACCCCGAGCAGCTCGCAGATCACCAGGCAGGGCAGCGGGAACGCCACCGCCTCGTGCAGATCGGCGGGCGGACCTCCGGCCAGCATGGCGTCGACGAGGCCGGTGGCGAGCTGCCGGATGCGGGGCCGCATCAGCTGCACCCGGCGCGCGGAGAACGCCGGGGCGAGCTGCCGGCGGCGCTCGGCGGCGCGGGCAGGCTCGCCGTCCGGGTCGTTGCCGTGCGGGCCGCCGAACAGCGCCGAACGGGACGTGCGGGACGCCCGTTCCGGGTGCCGGTGCGCGCGGCCGAGCAGGCGTTCCTGCAGGAGCGCGCGCACTTCGTCGTAGCTCTCGACGAGCCAGGCCGGGTCGCCGGTCGCCGTCTGCACCTGCCGCGCGGTGGTCATGCCCGTTCCAATCTGTCGTATACGACGCGTCGTATCGAACGTATCGCAGGCGGGTAGGGTTCCGCCATGCCCGATCCCGACGCGGCTGCGCTGGCCGAGGACGTCATGGAGCACGTCCGGGCACTGCGCAAGCTGCTGCTCGGAGGCGGGCCGGAACCGCACGACGCGGGCGCGGCCGGCCTGACCGGCCCGCAGGTGGCGGCCATGGCCGCACTGGTCAAGGACGGTCCGGCCACCGTCACCCAGCTCGCCGACCGGCTGCACCTGAGCCACAGCACCACCTCGGGCATCGTCGACCGGCTGCAGGCCCGCGACCTCGTCACCCGCACCCGCGACGAGAACGACCGCCGGATCAGCCGCATCGCCGTCACCCCTCAGGTGCAGGACTACGTGCGCCGCATCCGCAGCAGCCCGTACGGCGGGCTGGTGGCGGCGCTGGAGCGCGCCACCCCCGCCCAGCGCGCCGCCGTCGTCGACGGCCTGACGACGCTGCGGGAACTGCTCGATCCGGCCGCGGAGCGCGCGGCGGGGTAGGGATCACCCCACCCCCGCCGGGCCGGTTGCACCACTGTGCGCTGGGGCGGTCGCGACGAGAGTCGAGCCGTGGATCTCTCCCTGGTGCTGCACAGCCCGCTGCTGCTGCCCACGCTGGCCGTGCTGGTGCTGCTCGACGCCCCGTTCCCGATGGTGCCGAGCGAGGCCGCGCTGATGTCCGCGTTCGGGCTCGCCGTCGGAGCGCACGAGTGGTGGCTGATCCCGTGCCTGGTCCTGACGGCGTTCGCCGGCGCGATCAGCGGCGACGTGCTGATGTGGCGGCTCGGCCGCACCACCCGCAAGCTGCCGGACGTCGCGCCGACCGCCTGGATCTCCGGCACCGTGCGCGAGCGGCCGGGTGCGGTGCTCGTCGGAGCGCGGTTCGTGCCGGCGGGCCGGCTGGTGTCCACCCTCGCCGCCGGCCGGGCCGGCGTGCCGTTCGGCAGGTACCTGCCGTGGGCGTCGCTCACCTCCGCGGCGTGGGCGGTCTACATGCTCCTGGCCGGCCTGGTCATCGCCCCGCTCGTCGGCGGCGACCCCGTCCGCGCCTTCGTGGCCGGGCTCGTCATGGCCGCGGTGCTCGGCGGTGCGGTGGCGGTGGTCCGGTGGGTGAAGCAGCGGTGGCAGCGGCGGCCGGTCCACCCCGACGTCACACACGGAGTCGGGTCCTCACACACGTTGCAGCATGTGTGAGGACCGCACTCGGTGTGTGACGTCGACCTACCGCCCGCCGCGCAGCCGGTGCAGGTGCAGCGCCAGCTGCACCTCCAGCGCGCGGTCCGGCCGTGTCCAGTCCGCCCCGAGCAGCGCGGCGACCCGGTCCAGCCGTTGCGCCACCGTGTTGACGTGCACGTGCAGCGCACCGGACGCGTGGCGCGGGCTGCCGCCGGCAGCGAACCACGCCTCCAGCGTGCCGACCAGGTCGGTGCCGCGGGCCGCGTCGTGGTCGAGGACCGGGCCGAGCACCCTGCGGACGTAGTCCCCGACGGCCCGGTCGTCGGCGGGGCCGCCGACGAGCCCCGCGAACCCCAGCTCCCGCGCCGAGCCGCTGCGCAGGCCCAGCGCGACCAGCGCGGTGGCGGTGCGCCGGGCCTCGGCCAGCGCGTCGCGCAGCCCGGCGCCGGGCACGACCGGTCCGGCCGCGGCCACGGTCACCGCCGGGTCGGCTGATCCCACGGCCGCCGCCACCGCGGACGGGTCGGTGCCCGGCACGGCCGCGACCAGCTCGTCGTCCCGCGTGCTGACCAGCCCGCGTCCGCTCCCGGCGTCCGTCGCCGCCAGCACGACCGCCCGGGACGGGCCGCGCGCCACGACGAGCACGTGCGGGCGCTGCAACCGCAGCCCGAGCAGGCGCCCGCGCTCCACGAGCCCGGCGTCCAGCTCCCCGGCGGGACGGGCCAGCAGATCGGCCAGCAGGTCGGTGCGCACGCGCTGGTCGGACTCGGCCGCCCGCAGCCGGAACAGCAGCACCAGTGCCGTCACCATCGCTGCGCGCTCCACGGTGCGGGCGCGACCCGCGTCGAGGTCACCTGCACCCAGCACCAGCGCGCCCAGCTCCTGCCCGGCCGCTCGCACGACGACCGCGCCCACACCGGCGTCGACCGCGAGCCGGCCGGTCTCCGCCGACCGGTGCACCGCGGCCACGCCGGCGAGGCCGCGGTCCGGGGCGTTGCCGTGCGCGGCGACGCGCTGCCCGTCGGCGTCGAGCACCACGACCCAGCAGCCCAGCAGCTCGCCCAGCGCGGCGGCGATGTCGTCGACGCCGCCGCCGGAGAGCACGACGTGGGTGAACCGGTCGTGGGCCTGTGCGGCCTCCTGGATGCCCGCGTGCGCGGCGGACAGCTCGGCCAGTGCCGCCGCGGTCTCCGCCACCCGCCGCGCCTGCACGAGCGAGACGGCGGCCAGCGCGGCGAGCGAGCCCAGCAGCGCCACCTCGGTGTGGGCGAACGGGCGCCGCGCCCGGTTCGCGGCGAACAGCACGCCCACGAACTCGCCGTCCACCAGCAGCGGGGTGCCGCAGATCGCGACGAGACCCTCCTCGTCGACCGCGCTGTCGATCTCCGAGGTGTGGGCGTAGCGCTCGTCACCGGGGTAGTCGGCCGTCCAGTACGGGCGGCGGGTCTGCGCGACCAGCCCGCCCAGCCCGGCGCCGGCGGGCAGGCGCAGCGCCTGGAAGCGCGCCGACACCGAGCCGGCCGTCGCCCGCATGTAGGTGTCGCCGCGTTCGGTGTCGGCCAGGGTCAGGTACGCGACGTCGGTGCCGAGCAGGCTGCGCGCCCGGCGCACGATGGCGTCGAGCACGCCGCCGGGGTCGGCGGCGGAGGCGAGGTCGCGCGCGGTGTCGACGAGCGCGGTCAGCTCGGCCCCGCGGCGGCGGTGCGCGTCGACGGCGGCTCGCACCTGCAGCGCGAGCCCGCGCACCTCGGCCGGCGCGTCGAGCTGCCGCGCGCGCTCGTCCAGGTGGTCCGCGGAGACGTCCTGGGCGAGCAGGCGCAGCAGCTCGACGGCCGGGTCGGTCACCCGATCATCGTGTCAGTCCGGTCCACGTCCGCGGCCAGGTCACGGTGGCGGGTCTCGGCGTAGGTGGCCACCGCCGCGATGGTCAGCAGCGCCGCCACCAGCACGTACGCGGCGATCGCGTAGCCGCTGCCAGTCGCGTTCACCAGCGCGACGGCGATGATCGGCGCCAGCCCGCCGGCCAGGATCGAGGCGAGCTGGTAGCCGATCGAGACGCCGGAGTAGCGCACCCGGGTACCGAACAGCTCGGACAGGAACGCCGCCTGCGGCCCGTACATCGCCCCGTGGAAGAGCAGCCCGCCGACCACCGCGAGCACGGCAGCGCCGAAGCTGCGCGTGTTCAGCAGCGCCACGAACGCGAACGCCCACACCCCGACGCCTGCGGCGCCCACCAGGTAGACGGGTCGGCGGCCGAACCGGTCCGACAGCGCCCCCCACACCGGGATCGTCACGAAGTGCACCGCCGCTCCGATGAGCACCGCACCCAGCACGAACGAGCTGGACAGCCCCAGCTGCTTCGTCGCGTACGTCGTGACGACGATCGTGAAGATGTAGTAGGACACGTTCTCGGCGAACCGCGCGCCCATCGCGGTCAGCACCTCGCGCGGGTACTGGCGCAGCACCGTCACGATCGGCAGCCGCGGCTCGACCTCGTGGTGGGCGGCCGCCTGCGCCGCCCGGAACACCGGCGACTCCTCGACCGACAGCCGCACCCACAGCCCGATCAGCACCAGCACCGCCGAGAGCAGGAACGGGATCCGCCAGCCCCACGCCAGGAAGTCGGCTTCCGGCTGGATCGCCGCGAGCAGCGCCAGCAGTCCGTTGGCCAGGAGCTGACCGGCCGGGGCGCCGGCCTGCGGCCAGCTCGCCCAGAACCCGCGGCGCGCCGGGTCGCCGTGCTCGGACACGATCAGCACCGCGCCGCCCCACTCGCCGCCGAGCGCGAAGCCCTGCACCAGCCGCAGCACCGTCAGCAGCAGCGGCGCGGCGAGCCCGATCGTCGCGTAGCCGGGCAGCAGCCCGATCGCGAACGTCGAGATCCCCATCATCAGCAGCGAGACGACGAGCAGCTGCTTGCGCCCGACCTTGTCGCCGAAGTGCCCGAACACCAGCCCACCGATCGGCCGGGCGATGAACCCGATCGCGAACGTGCCCAGCGCGAGCAGCGTGCCCGCCGCCGGGTCCGAGCCGGGGAAGAAGACCTTGCCGAACACCAGCGCCGCGGCGACGCCGTAGAGGAAGAAGTCGTACCACTCGACGGTGGTGCCGGCCATGCTGGCGGCGACCACGCGCACGATGTTCGTGCGCTCTCGGGACTCGGCCATTGAGAACCCTCCTAACGGGCGGACCAGCCGCCGTCCATCGACAAGGACACCCCGGTGATCGACGCCGAGGCCGGCCCCCACAGCACGGCGGCCAGCTCCGCGACCTCGTCCGGCTCGACGAGGCGCTTCACGGCGGCAGGCGCGAGCATGATCCGCTCGACCACCTCGGACTCCGCGATGCCGTGCGCGCGGGCCTGCTCGGCCACCTGCCCCTCCACCAGCGGTGTGCGCACGTATCCCGGGTTGATGCAGCTGCTGGTGACGCCGTGCTCGGCGCCCTCCAGCGCGATCACCTTCGACAGCCCCTCCAGCCCGTGCTTGGCGCTGACGTACGCCGCCTTGAACGGGCTGGCGCGCAGCCCGTGCACGCTGGAGACGTTCACGACCCGCCCCCAACCGTGCGCGTACATGTGCGGGAGGGTGCGCCGCGCCAGCCGGAACGGCGCCTCCAGGAGCACGCGCAGGACCAGGGAGAACCGGTCCGGGTCGAACTCGTGCACCGGCGCCACGTGCTGCAGCCCGGCGTTGTTGACCAGCACGTCCACCGTCGCGGGCAACGCGTCGACGGCGGCGAGGTCGGACAGGTCGCACTCGATCGCCTCGACGGGCAGGGAGTCGGCCAGCGCCTTCAACCCCACCGCGTCCCGGTCCACGGCCAGCACGTGCGCGCCGTCCGTGACCAGCCGCCGGGCCAGCGCCGCCCCGATCCCGGACGCCGCGCCCGTCACCAGTGCCGTCTTGCCGTCCAGCAGCGCCATGGACGGGAACGGTAGGCGCGGAAACCGCCGCCGATGGTGTGGTCCGACCACACAATCCAGGACGGAATGGTGTGCGCTGAAGGGAGGGGTCGCGGCGGCTCGGCCGGCACGTTGCGGTGATCAAGGGGAGAAGGTCGTCGACCAAGATCGCCGAGCGACCTTTTGCCCTTGATCAGATCCTGTTGGTCACACACGGGTCTCGGCTCGCGTGTTGATCATGGGCAAAACGTCGTAGTTCGATCTTGGGAAGCGACGTTTTGCCATGATCAACGACGTCTCAGCCGGCACCGCCGAATCTGCTCCGGCCGGCGGTGCCCCTGAGCGCCTCGACGACGTCTTTGTCGAGGGCCGGCCTGGATCAGCTCCCTGCCACCGCGAACTGCCGCCGGTAGACCGTGGGCGTGATCCCCAGCGTCCGCACGAAGTGGTGGCGCAACAGCGGGGCAGAACCGAAGCCGGTCTCGGCAGCGACGTTCTCGACGGTGAGCCGGGTCTCCTCCAGCAGCTCCTGCGCCCGGGCGACGCGCTGGCGGGTGACCCACCCGTGCGGCGAGTCGCCGATCTCGGCGCTGAACCGGCGGGTCAGTGTGCGGGTCGACATGCCGGCGCGGGCGGCCATGTCCTCCACGGTGAGCGGCTGCTGCAGGTTGTCGGTGATCCAGTCGAGGAGGGGCTGGAGCGTCGGGTCGGCGTGCCGCAGCGCCGGCCGCTCGATGAACTGCTTCTGGCCGCCCTGGCGGTGCGGCGCCACGACCATGCGCCGGGCGATGCGGTTGGCGATGGCCGTGCCGTGCTCGCTGCGGACCAGGTGCAGGCACGCGTCGATGCCAGCGGCCGTGCCGGCGCTGGAGACGACGACGCCGTCCTGCGCGTAGAGGATCGACGGCTCGACGTGCACGCGGGGGTAGCGGCGGGCGAGGTCGTGGGCGTAGCGCCAGTGGGTGGCCACCGTACGGCCGTCGAGCACGCCGGCGGCGGCCAGCGCGTACGCGCCGGTGCAGACCGACAGCACGTACGCGCCGCGCTGCTCGGCGCGCCTGATGACGTCGAGCACCGCAGCACTCGGCGGTTCGGTGACCGGCGACGACGGGAGCGCGATCAGATCTGCGGTGTCGGCGGCCGACAGCGGGTCGGCGGCGGTGATCGCGGCACCGTGGCCGACGGTCAGCGGGGTGCCGGGGTGCTCGGCGCAGACACGGAAGTCGAACCGGGGCACGCCGTCGTCGGAGCGGTCGATGCCGAAGACCTCAACCAGGGTCCCGAACTCGAACGCCGCCACCGGCGGCTGCAGCACGACGGCGATCCTGCGCAGCATCGTCCGAGTATGGCCGGATCTTGTGCATGAGTATCTCGTGCGCCACTGTTCGGCGATGTCGACCACCGCAACCATGTCGGCATGACCGTTGCACCATCCACCATGCGCGCCTGGACCACCCGCGGACTCGGCATCGACGACCTCGCCGAGGAGACCGTGCCGGTGCCCGTCCCAGGACCGACCGACGTGCTGGTGCGCATGTCCGCCGTCGGCCTGAACTACCGCGACCTGCTCGTCGTCGGCGGGGTGGACGGGTGGCGCCCTGCCGCCCCGGTCGTGCCGATCTCCGACGGTGCCGGCGTCGTCGTCGCCGTCGGGGACGCGGTGACCGCCTGGCGGCCGGGCGACCGCGTGTCAGCGGCGTTCCTGCCGCGCTGGCGGTCCGGCCCGCTCACCCGCGAGACGTACGTCGCGCCGGTCGGCGGACCGGTCAACCGCGGCATGCTGGCCGAGTACGTGCTCCTCGACCAGGACGAGGCCGTGCGCGCGCCCGAAACCCTCGACGACGTCCACGCCGCCGTCCTGCCCGCCGCCGGCGTGACCGCGTGGCACGCGCTCGTCCGCCGCAGCCGGGTCCAGGCCGGTGAGACGGTGCTGGTCCACGGCACCGGCGGCGTCGCCCTGTACGCGGTGCAGATCGCGCTGGCACTGGGTGCACGCGTCATCGTCACGTCCGGCAGCGACGAGAAGCTCGCCCGCCTGCGCGAGCTCGGCGACGTCCTGACGATCAACCACCGCACTGCCGACGTCGCCGCCGAGGTGCTGGCCCTCACCGGCGGCGAAGGAGCGGACCACGTGGTCGAGACGGTGGGCGGCACCAACCTCAACGTGTCGCTCGCATCGGTGCGCATCGGCGGCACGATCGCGTTCATCGGCCTCATCGCCGGCCGCGCCGCCGAGATCAACACGTACGAGTTCGTGACCCGCAACGTCACCGTGCACGGCATCGAGACCGGCTCGCACGAGATGTTCGCCGAGCTCGCCGCCTTCGTGGACGAGCACGGCATCGTGCCCGTCCTCGACTCCGTGCACCCCGTCGAGGACGTGCGGGAGGCCCTGCGGCACCTGGAGCACGGCGCGCACTTCGGGAAGATCGCGGTGACCCTCCCCGGCTCAGCCGTTGCGTTGTCCGGGTAGGTCGACCGCGGGATCGAACCACGGCACACCGAAGCGGGCGAACCCGCGATCCGCGGTCGCCACGGTGCCCCCGTGCGAGGCGGCCAAGGCGGCGATCCAGGCATCCGGCACGAGGTTCCCGCGGATCTGGCGGTCGGCCGCAACCAGCGTGCTGAAGCGGCTCCAGGTGGTGTCCGTAGCTGGGCAGGGATGCGCGCGCGATCCGCTGCGGAGAACCTCGACGAACCCGAGTGCATCGTCGGTCGGCGCCGGAGTCGCCAGGATGCGTGGATTGGTCACGATCCGCACGAAGCCGGTGAGCACCGTTTCCGGCAGCGCCAGCTCGTCCGCGCCAGCGACGATCCGGTTCAGCCACCCCGCGTACCGATCGTGCAGCTCGGCTTCTCGGCGGTAGGCGTACACGAGCACGTTCACATCGGGAATGATCATCAGCGCCGGATCATCGCAGCCCGTCGGCGTCCAACGCGGCCCACACCGCATCCCGATCGGTGATGTCGACGAGGAACCTTCCGCCAGGGTCTCCGAAGGCGGGCAGTTCGCGCGTCGCAGAGGGTGGGGTGCTCGCCATCACAAGGCGCAGGCCTTCCTCGATCAGGCTGGTCACGGTGCGGCCCTCCGCCGCAGCGCGAGCTTTGACCGCTTCGGCGAGGGAATCCGGGAGGTTCACCGTAGTGCGCACGCATACGAGCATACGCGTCGATATGGCGGTGTGCCCCGGAACCCTGGCCGGACGACGCAGCCCCGCCGGAAAGCGCCCGGCGGGGCTGTGACGTCGACCGGCGACCTACGCGATCGGCCGGTCCGTCGGCTCGATCGGCCGCGGCAGGACCGTCCGCCCGGTCAGGTAGGCGTCCACCCCGGCCGCCGCCGCGCGGCCCTCGGCGATCGCCCACACGATCAGTGACTGGCCACGGCCCATGTCACCGGCCGAGAACACGCCGTCGACGGAGGTCATGAACTGCTCGTCGCGCGCGACGTTGCCGCGCCCGTCGATCTCGACGCCCAGGTCGGTCAGCAGCTTGCCCTTCTCCGGCCCGACGAAGCCCATCGCGAGCAGGACGAGCTGCGCGGGCAGCTCCTGCTCGGTGCCCTCGATGGGGACGAACCGGCCGTCGGCGTCGCGCTGCACCTCGACGATGCGGATGGCGCGCAGCTTGCCCTCGTCGTCGGCGAGGAACTCGGTGGTGTTGACCGAGAACAGCCGCTCCCCGCCCTCCTCGTGCGCGGAGGAGACGCGGTAGACCATCGGGTACGTCGGCCACGGCATGCCGGCGGTGCGCTTCTCCGGCGGCGTCGGCATGATCTCCAGCTGCGTGACCGACGCGGCGCCCTGCCGGTGCGAGGTGCCGAGGCAGTCGGCGCCGGTGTCGCCACCGCCGATGATCACCACGTGCTTGCCCTCTGCCGAGATGGGCGGCGCATCGATGTCGCCCTGCTGCACGTGGTTGGCCCACGGCAGGAACTCCATCGCCTGGTAGACGCCCTCGACCTCGCGGCCCTTGGCCGGCAGGTCGCGCCACGCGGTGGCCCCGCCGGCCAGCACGACGGCGTCGAAGTCGGCCCGCAGCTGCTCGGCGGTGATGTCGGTGCCGACGTCGACGGACGCGCGGAAGAGCGTGCCCTCCTCGCGCATCTGCGTGAGCCGACGGTCGAGCCGCGACTTCTCCATCTTGAACTCGGGGATGCCGTAGCGCAGCAGCCCGCCGATTCGGTCGGCCCGCTCGAACACGACGACGTCGTGCCCGACCCGGGTGAGCTGCTGCGCGGCGGCGAGCCCGGCCGGCCCGGAGCCGACGACGGCCACCTTCTTGCCGGTCTTCGTGACCGGCTTCTGCGGGGTGACCCAGCCCTCGTCCCACGCCCGGTCGATGATCTCGATCTCGACCTGCTTGATCGTGACGGCGTCGTCGTTGATGGCCAGCACGCAGGCCGCCTCGCAGGGTGCGGGGCAGAGCGTGCCGGTGAACTCCGGGAAGTTGTTCGTGGCGTGCAACCGCTCCGACGCCGTGCGCCAGTCCTTCCGGTAGACGAGGTCGTTCCACTCCGGGATGAGGTTGCCCAGCGGGCAGCCCTGGTGGCAGAACGGGATGCCGCAGTTCATGCAGCGGCCGGCCTGCTTCTCCAGGGTGTCGCGGGAGAAGTCCTCGTAGACCTCTTTCCAGTCCAGGAGTCTCAGGTCGACGGGGCGGCGGGTCGGGCCCTGACGGGGGGTCGTCAGGAAGCCCTTCGGGTCACCCATGAGCGGCCTCCATGATCGCGGCGTCGACGTCGCGGCCCTCCGCCTCGGCGGTGGCCTGCGCCTGCAGGACGCGCTTGTAGTCCTTGGGCATGATCTTCGCGAAGCGGCCGACCGACTCGTCCCACTCGGTGAGCAGGCGCTTCGCCACGGCCGACTCGGTCTCGGCGTAGTGCCGCTCGACGGCGTCGCGCAGGAACGCGCGGTCGTCGTCGTCGAGCGGGTCGATGTCGACCATCTCCGGGTTGACGCGGCCGCGCGGCGCGTCGAGCACGTAGGCGATGCCGCCGGACATGCCGGCCGCGAAGTTGCGGCCGATCTTGCCCAGCACGACCACGCGCCCGCCGGTCATGTACTCGCAGCCGTGGTCGCCCACGCCCTCGACGACGGCCAGCGCGCCGGAGTTGCGCACGCAGAACCGCTCGCCGACCACGCCCCGGACGAAGATCTCGCCGGACGTGGCGCCGTACAGGATGACGTTGCCGGCGATCACGTTCTCCTCGGCCGTGAACGGCGCCGACGGGTCGGGCCGCAGCGTGAGCCGCCCACCGGACAGGCCCTTGCCGAAGTAGTCGTTGGTGTCGCCGACCAGGCGCAGCGTGATGCCCTTGGGCACGAACGCGCCGAAGCTCTGCCCGGCCGAGCCGGTGAACGTGACGTCGATCGTGTCGTCGGGCAGGCCGTCGCCGCCCCACCGCTTGGTGAGCTCGTAGCCGAGCATCGTGCCGACGGTGCGGTTGACGTTGCGGACCGGCAGGTCCAGCCGCACCTTGTCGCCGGACGACAATGCGCCCTCCGACAGCTGGATCAGCGTGTTGTCCAGCGCCTTCTCCAGGCCGTGGTCCTGGCTGCGGGTGCGCAGCCGCGCGGTGCCCGGCGGCAGCTCCGGCATCGTGAAGATCGGCCGCAGGTCCAGGCCCTGGGTCTTCCAGTGCCGGACGGCGTCGTCGGTGTCGAGCACCTCCGCGTGCCCGACGGCCTCGGCGATCGAGCGGAACCCGAGCGCCGCCAGGTACTCGCGGACCTCCTGCGCGATGAAGCGCATGAAGTTCACGACGTACTCGGGCCGCCCGTCGAACCGGGCGCGCAGCTCCGGGTTCTGCGTCGCGACGCCGACCGGGCAGGTGTCGAGGTGGCAGACCCGCATCATGATGCAGCCCGACACCACCAGCGGCGCGGTGGCGAAGCCGAACTCCTCGGCGCCCAGCAGCGCGGCGATGACCACGTCGCGGCCGGTCTTCAGCTGCCCGTCCGTCTGCACGACGATGCGGTCGCGCAGGTTGTTGGCGAGCAGCGTCTGCTGCGTCTCGGCCAGACCCAGCTCCCACGGGCCGCCCGCGTGCTTGATCGACGACAGCGGCGACGCGCCCGTGCCGCCGTCATGGCCCGAGATGAGCACGACGTCGGAGTACGCCTTCGCCACGCCCGCCGCGACCGTGCCGACGCCGACCTGGCTGACCAGCTTCACGTGGATGCGGGCGCGCGGGTTGGCGTTCTTCAGGTCGTGGATGAGCTGCTTGATGTCCTCGATCGAGTAGATGTCGTGGTGCGGCGGCGGGGAGATCAGCCCCACGCCGGGCGTGGAGTAGCGGGTCTTCGCGATCCACGGGTAGACCTTCGCGCCCGGCAGCTGACCACCCTCGCCGGGCTTGGCGCCCTGCGCGATCTTGATCTGCAGGTCGTCGGCGTTGACCAGGTACTCGCTGGTGACGCCGAACCGGCCGGACGCCACCTGCTTGATGGCGCTGCGCCGGGAGTCGCCGTTCTTGTCCGGGGTGAACCGGTCGGCGTCCTCACCGCCCTCGCCCGTGTTGGAGCGGGCGCCGAGCCGGTTCATGGCGATGGCCAGCGTCTCGTGCATCTCCTTGGAGATGGAGCCGTAGGAGATCGCGCCGGTGGAGAACCGCTTCACGATGTCCTCGACCGACTCCACCTCGTCCACCGGCACCGGCGGGCGCACGCCCTCCTTGAACCGGAAGAGCCCGCGCAGCGTCATCAGCCGGTGCGCCTGCTCGTCGACGGCCTTCGTGTACTCCTTGAAGATCTCGTACCGGCCCTGCCGGGTGGAGTGCTGCAGCTTGAAGACGGTCTGCGGGTTGAACAGGTGCAGCTCGCCCTCGCGCCGCCACTGGTACTCGCCGCCCACGGTGAGCGCGCGGTGGTTGGGGCGCACGCCGTCGGGCGGGAACGCGCGGCGGTGGTGCTTGAGCACCTCCTCGGCGAGCACGTCGAAGCCGACGCCGCCGAGGCGGGACGTGGTGCCGGTGAAGCAGGTGTCGATGACCTCCTGGCCCAGCCCGATGGCCTCGAAGATCTGCGCGCCGGTGTACGACGCGACCGTCGAGACGCCCATCTTCGACATGGTCTTGCGCACGCCCTTGCCGAGCGCCTTGACCAGGTTCTTCGCCGCCGTAGCCGGGTCGACGCCGGGGATGTCGCCGCGCAGCGCCATGTCCTCGACGGTGGCCATCGCCATGTACGGGTTGACCGCGGCCGCGCCGAAGCCGAGCAGCAGCGCGATGTGGTGCACCTCGCGGGCGTCGCCGGACTCGACGACCAACCCGACCCGGCTGCGCTTCCGCTCCCGCACGAGGTGCTGGTGCACCGCGCCGACGAGCAGCAGCGACGGGATCGGCGCCAGGTCCTTCGTGACGCCGCGGTTGGACAGCAGGATCAGCCGGGCGCCGTCCTCGATGGCCTCCGACACCTGCGTGCAGATCTCGTCGAGGCGCCGCTTGAGGCCCGCGCCGCCCTCGGCCGCGCGGAAGGTGCCCATGGCGGTGACGGCGGTGAAGCCCGGCTTGTCGCCGTCGTCGTTGATGTGGACGATCTTGGCGAGGTCGTCGTTGCCCAGCACCGGGAACGGCAGCACGATCGTGCGACAGCTCGCCGGCGACGCGTCGAGCAGGTTCTGCTCCGGCCCCAGCTGGCTGGTCAGCGCCGTGACCAGCTCCTCGCGGATCGCGTCCAGTGGCGGGTTGGTGACCTGGGCGAACAGCTGGATGAAGTAGTCGTAGAGCTGCCGCGGGCGCTCCGAGATCGCCGCGATCGGCGCGTCGTTGCCCATGGAGCCGATCGGCTCGGCGCCGGTGGCCGCCATCGGCTTGAGCAGGACCGACAGCTCCTCCTCCGTGTAGCCGAACGCCTGCTGGCGCAGCTCCAGCGCGGAGTGCCCGGGGATCTCGCGCTCCCGCTCCGGCAGGTCGCGCAGGTGGATGAGCCCGGCGTGCAGCCAGTCGGCGTACGGGTGCTCCGCCGACAGCGCGCCCTTGATCTCGGCGTCGTCGACGACCTTGCCGGCGTCGGTGTCCACCAGGAACATGCGGCCCGGCTCCAGCCGGCCCTTGCGCACCACCTGGTTCGGCGCCACGTCCAGCACGCCCACCTCGGACGCGAGCACGACCGTGCCGTCCTCGGTGATCCAGTAGCGGGCCGGGCGCAGGCCGTTGCGGTCGAGCACCGCGCCGATCTGGGTGCCGTCGGTGAAGCAGACGAGCGCGGGCCCGTCCCACGGCTCCATGAGGGTGGAGTGGAACTCGTAGAAGGCCCGGCGGGCCGGGTCCATCTCGGTGTGGTTCTCCCACGCCTCCGGGATCATCATCAGCACCGCGTGCGGCAGGCTGCGCCCGCCCAGGTGCAGCAGCTCCAGCACCTCGTCGAACGTGGCGGAGTCGCTCGCGTCCGGGGTGACGATGGGGGAGAGCCGAGCCAGGTCGCCCGGGATCAGGTCGCTCTCCAGCAGCGCCTCGCGGGACGCCATCCAGTTGCGGTTGCCGCGCAGCGTGTTGATCTCCCCGTTGTGCGCCACGTAGCGGTACGGGTGCGCGAGCGGCCACGCCGGGAACGTGTTGGTGGAGAACCGCGAGTGCACGACGGCCAGCGCGCTGGTCACCCGCTCGTCGGCGAGGTCCGGGTAGAACGCCTCGACCTGCGGCTCGGCCAGCATCCCCTTGTAGACGATGGTGCGCGGCGACAGGCTCGGGAAGTAGGTGCCGGTGGCGTGGTCGGCCCGCTTGCGCAGGCAGAACGTGCGCCGCTCCAGCTCGATGCCGGTCTCGCCGGCCTTGCCCGCGACGAACAGCTGGCGGAACGCCGGCATGGCCGCGCGGGCCGTCGGGCCCAGGTCGGCCGCCTCGACGTCGGTGGGCAGCTCGCGCCAGCCCAGCACGACGAGACCCTCCTCGTCGGCGATGCGGTCGATCTCCGCGACCGCGGCGTCGGCCTTCGCCACGTCGACGGGCAGGAACGCGATGCCGGCCGCGTACGCGCCGGCGGCGGGCAGGTCGAAGTCGACGACCGCCCGGAAGAACTCGTCCGGGATCTGGAGCAGGATGCCGGCGCCGTCACCGGTGTTGTCCTCGGCGCCGCGGGCACCGCGGTGCTCCAGCCGGAGCAGGGCCGTGATCGCCTTGCGGACGATGTCGTGGGAGCGGCGGCCCTTCAGGTCGGCCACCATCGCGACACCGCAGGCGTCGTGCTCGAACTCGGGAGAGTAGAGCCCACCGGCCGACGGGGGGAGCGGGACACTGGCAGGACCGGTCCCGTGGTTCGTCTCAGCCAAGAGTGACCTCCTGTCGTCTCGGTGCACCCCGACCTCAAGGCATCGGGACGACGCTGCTGAAAGTGGAGAGAGGGTACGTGACTAAGCTGTCCGGGCGCCCGTCGAAGGACGCATCGGAGCAGCGCGCAGTGCCGAAGGGCCGAGGGTTTGTGGCCGCGGACGCCGGCACGACGACCGGAGCCGTGGTGGGCGTCGGCCGGGCTGTGGTGCTGAGTGCAGTGCGCACGCGTCAGTGGGTGCGGTCTTCCGTCGCACAATGTCGCATGCGGTAGCCGGAATCCGCCAGACGGAACGGGAGTGACCAGCGCAACCTCCCGTTCACATTGCGGGACACCGCCGATCGGGTAGTCCGGCATGACCTGGACCACGTGGCCCCGCTCACGCACACCGTCGGGCGCTCACGCACAGCGTCGAACGTGTGCGCGGGCGCGCGGAGGTGTGCGTGAGCGGGGCGAGCGTGGGCCGCCCGACCGCTCGCGCGCGCACCGCCTAGACTCGACGGGCCCGGCCGTGCGCCTGCCGGCCCTGCTCGCAGGGCTTGCGCCGACCGCGGCGACGAGCCAGATCGCCCGCCGGTGGCGAGCGGCGCGGGAGCCGGTGCGGCGCCCGGCCGCCGTCGCACGTTCCACCAGTTCCACCGATCGAGGAGTACGCAGTGAAGAGCACCGTCGAGCGGCTGAGCCCGACCCGGGTCCGCATCAACGTCGAGGTGCCGTTCGACGAGCTCAAGTCCGACTTCGACCGCGCGTACCGCTCGCTCGCCAACCAGGTCCAGGTCAAGGGCTTCCGCAAGGGCAAGGTGCCCGCGCGGGTCATCGAGGCGCGCGTCGGTCGCGGCCCGATCCTCGACGAGGTCGTCAACGCCGCCATCCCGCGCAGCTACGAGGAGGCCGTCACCGCCTCCGCGGAGAAGGTGCAGCCGCTGGGCCGCCCGGAGATCGAGGTCACCGAGATCGCCGACGGCGAGCGCATCGCGTTCACCGCGGAGGTGGATGTGCGCCCGGAGATCGCGCTGCCGGACCTGAAGTCGATCGTGGTGTCGGTCGACGACGTCGAGCTCGACGAGGCCGACGTCACCGAGCAGCTCGACAACCTGCGCGCCCGCTTCGGCACCCTCACCGGGGTCGACCGGCCGGCCGCGAAGGACGACTTCGTGCTGATCGACCTCTCCGCCACCGTCGACGGCAAGCCCGTCGAGGAGGCCCAGACCACCGGCTTCTCCTACCAGGTCGGCCAGGGCGGGCTCATCGACGGCATCGACGAGGCCATCACGGGCCTGTCCGCCGGCGAGGAGAAGGTCTTCACCACCAAGCTGGTCGCCGGCGAGTTCGAGGGCCAGGACGCCGAGGTCACCGTCAAGGTCACCGCGGTGAAGGAGCGCCACCTCCCCGACGCCGACGACGAGTTCGCGCAGCTGGCCAGCGAGTTCGACACGCTCGACGAGCTGACCGAGGACCTGCGCACCCGGCTCGGCCGCGTGCGGCGTATGGAGCAGGTCACGGCGGCCCGCGACAAGGTGCTGGACGCGCTCGTCGAGGCCACCGAGGTGCCGCTTCCCGAGGGCATCGTGCAGGCCGAGGTCGACAACGCCGTGCACGACGCGGTGCACCCGTTCGACCACGACGAGGACAAGTTCGCCGAGTCGCTGGTCGAGCAGGGCAGCTCCCGCGAGGAGTTCGACACCGAGACCCGCGCCGAGGCCGAGAAGTCGGTCCGCACCCGCCTCGTGCTCGACGCGCTGGCCGACGCCCAGGAGGTCACCGTCTCCGAGCAGGAGCTGACCGAGCGCATCGTCTTCCAGGCCCAGCAGTACGGACTGGCGCCGGAGGAGTTCGTGCGCCGGCTGCAGGAGGCGCAGCAGCTGGGCGTGCTCTACGCGGACGCGCGGCGCTCCAAGGCGCTGATGCTCGCCGTCCGCGAGGCCACGGTCACCGACTCGGCCGGCGCGGCGATCGACATGTCGGAGTTCCTCGGGACGGACGAGGACGAGGCGGCGCAGGCGGGGACCGAGACCGAGGCCGAGACCGAGGCCGAGGAGTCCACCGAGGAGCCGGCCGCGTCGAGCACGGGCTCGGCCTGATCTCCGGGCCGGTGCGCGACGGGTTCGCACGCCCAGAGCGAACAACCCGGGTGTGCGGCCCGTCATCGGCCGGTTTCCGCGTAGGGTCTGGAAACGTGACAGGGGCTTACCGAGTGATCGGCGAAAGCAGGGTGAAGTGAGGGATCAGGTGAATCGTCGGGTCGGGTCCCCGTTGTCGCGCAGCGGTTCCGGGGTCGCCATGGGATTGTCGGACTCGGTGTACGAGCGGCTCCTGCAGCAGCGCATCATCGTGCTGGGCCAGGAGGTCGACGACGACATCGCCAACCGGATCTGCGCGCAGCTGCTGCTGCTCGCGGCGGAGGACTCCGACCGCGACATCATGCTGTACATCAACTCGCCCGGCGGGTCGGTGACGGCGGGCATGGCGATCTACGACACGATGCAGTGGATCAAGCCGGACGTGCAGACGGTCGCGATGGGCATGGCCGCCTCGATGGGGCAGGTGCTGCTCACGTCGGGCGCGCCGGGCAAGCGGCTGGCGCTGCCCCACGCCGAGGTGCTGATGCACCAGGGCTCGGCGGGCGTCGGTGGCGACGAGTCCGACATCGTCATCCAGGCGAAGCGGCTCACCCGCATCAACAAGGACCTCGCGGAGCTGACCGCCCGGCAGAGCGGCCAGACGGTCGAGACCATCATCCGCGACTCCGACCGCGACCGCTGGTTCACCGCGCAGGAGGCCAAGGACTACGGCCTGATCGACGCGATCATCCCGATCGGTCAGTTCGCCCGCGGATTCGAGGGCGTCGACTCGACCAATGGCAGCACGAACGGAGCGTCGTGACGATGGACGATTCATTCCGCGCTATGTACCAGCCGGGTCTGAACCCGCAGTCGGTCTACAACGTGCAGTTCGAGGAGCGCACCAACTACGGCGTGCGCACGATGACGCCGATCGCGAAGCTGTTCGAGGAGCGCATCATCTTCGTCGGCGGCACGATCGTCGGCGAGGCCGCCGACCAGCTGATGGCGCAGCTGCTCGTGCTGGAGTCGCTCGACCCCGACCGCGAGATCACGATGTACATCAACTCGCCGGGTTCGGGCCCCAACGACGAGTACGCCGACGACATCTACTCGCTCACCGCGGTCTACGACACGATGCAGTACGTGCGGCCCGACATCCGCACGGTCTGCCTCGGCCAGGCGGTGTCCACGGCGGCGGTGCTGCTCGCGGCCGGCGCGCCGGGCAAGCGGCTCACCGTGCCGAACGCCCGTGTGCTGATCCGGCAGCCGCGCAGCGGTTCGCCGCGTCGCGCCCAGATCACCGACCTCGAGATCAAGGCCAACGAGGTGTCGCGCACCCGGCAGCTGCTGGAGTCGACGCTGTCGCGGCACACCGGTCGGCCGGTCGAGGACGTGCGGCTCGACATCGAACGCGAGAAGATCCTCACGGCCGAGGAGGCCAAGGAGTACGGGATCGTCGACGAGATCATCCAGAGCCGCAAGCTTTCCGCGGTCTGATCGTCTACGGTTCTCCAGCTACAAGCCAGGAACTGCTCGACCGGTCGGCGCGTCACCCGAAACTCCGGGGTGCTGGTGCTCCCGCGGGGACGCGTCGACCGGGTACCGTCACAAGGGCGCGTCGTACGGGCGCGCCAGATGGGACTGGGGTCTGCACTCATGGCACGCATCGGTGACGGCGGTGACCTGCTCAAGTGCTCCTTCTGCGGGAAGAGCCAGAAGCAGGTCAAGAAACTCATCGCCGGTCCAGGCGTCTACATCTGCGACGAGTGCATCGATCTCTGCAACGAGATCATCGAGGAGGAGCTGGCCGAGGCCGGTGAGGTCAAGCTCGACGAGCTGCCCAAGCCCGCCGAGATCCACGACTTCCTCGACCAGTACGTGGTCGGCCAGAGCCAGACCAAGCGCACGCTGTCGGTGGCCGTCTACAACCACTACAAGCGCATCCAGGCCGGCGACAAGGGTGGCCGCGACGGCGACGCCGTCGAGCTGGCGAAGTCCAACATCCTGATGCTGGGCCCCACCGGATGCGGCAAGACCTATCTCGCGCAGACGCTGGCGAAGCTGCTGAACGTGCCGTTCGCGATCGCCGACGCCACCGCGCTCACGGAGGCCGGCTACGTCGGCGAGGACGTCGAGAACATCCTCCTCAAGCTGATCCAGGCCGCCGACTACGACGTGAAGCGCGCCGAGACGGGCATCATCTACATCGACGAGGTCGACAAGATCGCCCGCAAGTCGGAGAACCCGTCGATCACGCGCGACGTGTCCGGCGAGGGCGTGCAGCAGGCACTGCTGAAGATCCTCGAGGGCACCACGGCGAGCGTGCCGCCCCAGGGTGGGCGCAAGCACCCGCACCAGGAGTTCATCCAGATCGACACGACGAACGTGCTGTTCATCGTGGCCGGCGCGTTCGCCGGGCTGGAGAAGATCATCGGCGATCGGGTCGGCCGCCGCGGCATCGGCTTCGGCGCGGAGATCCGGTCGAAGAACGACGTCGAGTCGGCGGAGAGCTTCGCCGACACGATGCCGGAGGACCTCATCAAGTTCGGGCTGATCCCCGAGTTCATCGGCCGGCTGCCGGTCGTCGCGTCCGTCACGTCGCTCGACAAGGAAGCCCTGGTCAAGATCCTCACCGAGCCGCGCAACGCGCTGGTGAAGCAGTACCAGAAGCTCTTCGAGATGGACGGCGTCGAGCTCGAGTTCACCGACGACGCCATGGAGGCGGTCGCCGACCAGGCGATCCTGCGCGGCACGGGTGCCCGCGGCCTGCGGGCGATCATGGAGGAGGTCCTCCTCCCCGTGATGTACGACATCCCGAGCCGCGACGACGTGGCCAAGGTGGTCGTCACCGAGCAGACCGTGCGCAGCAACGTCAACCCGACGATCGTGCCGCGCACCCCCGCGCGTCGCGAGCGGCGCGAGCGCTCCGCCTGAGCCAGGCCCGTGCACGGCCTCCTGCGCAGCGTCGCGCTGGTGGTACTGGTGTTCGGGCTCGCGGGGTGCGGCGCCTCCGAGCCTCCGCCCGCCCCGGCGCCGACCACGCCCGCGCCGCCACCTGCTGCCGACGGCACGAACGTCGAGGCCTGCCGTGACGGTGCGTGCGAGATCCGCGTCGACGGGCCCGTGGGGATCCCCGTCGACGAGCGGTACGGCACGCAGGCGCTGCAAGTGACGGCCGTGGGCGGCGGTGCGGTGACGGTGACGGCCACGATGTCGCGGTCGTCCACGATCTACTCCGACTGCCCGGTGGGCGACTGCGCGTCGGCCTCGGTGCGGTCCAAGGCCACCGGACCGGACGACCCGCAGGTCGTCGAGGTGCGGGCACCGGCCGGCTACATCGTGCGGTTCCCCGCGCTCACCATGACGTCCAGCGCGGTCGTCGGTAGCTCGGCCGTGCTGCGGCTGGCACATCCGGAGGCGGTGCACGGCAGCGACCTCGCCGCCTGCCGCGACGGCGACTGCGCGGTGGCCGTCCCCGGTCCCGTCACGATCCCGCTCGATCCGCAGCTCGGCGCGGGCGGCGAGCTCCGGGTCACCGCCGTGCTGCCCGAGGCACTGCGCGTCGAGTTCACGGTGCCGGTGGGCAGCGACCTGCGCGTGTCGTGCGGTGGCGACGACCTCGCCCGGTGCCCGACCACCGCGCGCGGCGGCCGGGTTCAGAGCACGGTCCTGCTGGGCGGCCAGATCACGTTGCCGAAGCTGCGGATCGTGCCGGCCGCCATCGACGGTGGCAGCGCGGTACTGCGCCTGAGACCCCCGTGAAACTTCGCTCACCTACGCTGATTCGACACTTCGGAAGCCGTTGCGCAGACGAAGTGTTGTGTCTAGGTTTCGTTGATCAGTGACGCATCGGTGCGCGCGAGGGGGACCAACTACATGGCCGCCGGATTCCTGTCCCGTGAACGGATCGTCGCCTCGCCCGGCTGGAGTCGCTGGCTGATCCCACCTGCCGCGCTGTCGATCCACCTCGCGATCGGCCAGGCGTACGCGTGGAGCGTGTTCAAGCCGCCGCTGGAGAAGGGGCTGGGGATCTCCGGCGTGGCGAGCGCGCTGCCGTTCACGCTCGGCATCATCATGCTGGGCCTCTCGGCCGCGCTGTTCGGCACGAAGGTCGACGCGAACGGGCCGCGATGGGCCATGGCCGTGTCGTCGGCGTGCTTCGTCTCCGGCTTCCTGATCTCCGGCATCGGCCTGTACCTCGGCCAGTACTGGCTGGTGGTGCTCGGCTACGGGTTCGTCGGCGGCATCGGGCTGGGCATCGGCTACATCTCGCCGGTCTCGACGCTGATCAAGTGGTTCCCCGACCGGCCGGGCCTCTCCACCGGCATCGCCATCATGGGCTTCGGCGGCGGTGCGCTGATCGCCTCGCCGCTGACCAGCCAGCTCCTCGGCGCGTTCGGCGCCACCGGCAGCACGCCGTCCGTCCCGGGGATCGGCACGACGTTCATCGTCATGGGCCTGATCTACGCGGTGTTCATGTCGGTCGGTTGGCTGCTCATCCGGGTCCCGGCCGACGGCTGGTCGCCCACGGGCTGGGATCCGGCCACCGCGAAGCAGGGCGTGCTGATCAGCCGGGGCAACGTCTCGGCGGCGAACGCGATCAAGACACCGCAGTTCTGGCTGCTGTGGGTGGTGCTGTGCTTCAACGTCACCGCCGGCATCGGCATCCTGGAGAAGGCGGCGCCGATCTTCCAGGACTTCTTCGGCGGTGCGGCCGTCGCCGCCGCGGCGGCGAGCTTCGTGGCGATCCTGTCGCTCGCCAACTCGCTGGGCCGCATCCTCTGGTCCTCGACCTCGGACCTGTTGGGCCGCAAGAACATGTACCGCTTCTACTTGGGCGTCGGCGCGCTGCTGTACCTGACCATCACGCTCACGACCAACGCCAGCCAGCCGCTGTTCCTGGTGTGCTGCCTGTTCATCCTGAGCTTCTACGGGGCCGGGTTCGCCACGGTGCCCGCGTACCTGCGCGACCTGTTCGGCACCTACCAGGTGGGCGCCATCCACGGCCGGCTGCTCACCGCGTGGTCGACGGCCGGCGTGCTGGGGCCCGTCATCGTCAACGCGATCGCCGACGCGCAGAAGGCCGCCGGGGTGACCGGCCCGTCGCTGTACACCCTGTCGTTCTCGATCATGATCGGGCTGCTCGTGATCGCGTTCGTGTGCAACGAGCTGATCAAACCGGTCGACCACCGGTTCCACGAACCGGAGCAGACCGGAGCCCGCGCGGAAGGAGCGTCCGCATGACCGCGAGCGCGTCGGAGAAGCCCAGCGCCACGTGGGGACCCGGGCAGTGGGTGCTCGCGGTGCTGCTCTGGCTGTGGGTGCTCGTCCCGTTCGGGTACGGCCTCTACCAGCTGCTGATCAAGATCCCGGCGCTGTTCGGCTGAGCGACCCGGGTCACTCCGCAGCGTGTGAAGGTTGTCGCACTCTGCGGCCACGCGCGGCGGGGAGGCGTCGCGTGGGGCTACCGTTCTGGGATGCCTGCCAGTAGCGAAGCGACCGCCCTGTACGACTGGGTCGCCTCCGTGGCCGCCGAACTCGACATCGAGGACGCGGTCGACCACGACGCGATCGTCGACACCGTGCTCGACCTCACGGCCGACGTCGCCCACAACGTCAGCCGCCCCGGAGCGCCCATCACCGCGTTCCTGGTCGGGATCGCCGTCGGTCGCGCCGACAACCCCAAGGTCGCCGCGCGTGACCTGGTCGCGAAGGTCGCGAAGCTCTCCGAGGACTGGACGGTCGAGGGCTCCTAGCCCGTGACGTCGAAGTCCGCCAGCACCTTCACGGGGCACAGCCGCACCAGGAGCTCGCCCTCCACGCCGTTGCGCTTCCCGAACTCCTCCCCGCGCTCGGCACCCATGTAGCGGGTGCCGATGCGGGTGGCCCACTCCTGCAGATCCGGATGGTTCTCGGCCACCGTGGCCGTGCCCTGCACCTGGACGTAGGCGTACGGCGGCACGCTGTCGTCCACGCACAGCGACAGCCGCGGATCGCGGGACAGTGCCCGGCCCTTCGCCGAGGTCGCGTACGTGGTGAACACGAGCTCGCCGGTCGCGTCGTCGACCACGAACCAGACGGGCGCCACCAGCGGCCGCCCGTCCTTCGCGGTCCAGCCCAGCTTGCCCGTCCGCGTGCCTTCGGTGAGGAACGCGCGCACCTCGTCGGTCATACCGTCCACCAGGCCCACCCTAAGCATCCGTACGGGCGGCGCTCCGTGGCGCACCGCCGGTTCGCGATGCAGGATTGACGTATGCGGACGGTGTGTGGAATTGCGCGGAGCGTGCAGCGGTTGGCGGCCCGCCGCCGTCCTGCGCCGACGCCCGTGCCGCCGGTCCGGCTGCTCGCCGTGGGGCGCCGCCCGCTGATCGTCGACCGGCTCGGCCCGCAGCGCCACGGCGGTGCCGTGCTCGACCAGGTCGACGGCACCACCTGCGGCAGCGCGGTCCTGGTCGCCCTCGCGGCGTGGGCGGAGCCCGCCGAGCTGGAGCGCCTCGACGGCACCGGCCGGGCCGCCGCGGGCGCCGGCGGGTCCGCCCCGTTGGGGTTCGGCGCCCGCTACGACGTGCGGCAGCTGCAGGTGCACCGCGAGTCCACCAAGTACTGGCCGGCCGCGCTGGGCACCTCGCCGTGGGGGATGGTGGCGTGGCTGCGCCGCAACGCCCCCGGCGCCGGCCCGTACCGCGTCCGGCTCGTCGACGACGTGTCCGCCGACGACGTCGACGACGCCATCACGGCCGTCGACGCCGCGCTGGCCGCCGGCCGCCCGGTGCCGCTGCTCATCGGCACGTTCGTCCCGCGCCACTACGTGATGGCGACGGGCGCCGGCCCGGCCGGGTGGCGGGTGTACGAGCCGACCAGCGGCGAGGTGCGGGAGGTCCCGCGCGACACGGTGCGCGCCAGGGCCACGGCCGGTCTCCTGGGCTTCGACCGCCTGCACGCCGTCCTGCTGCCCACCTGAGCTGAGCCGGCGACCTCACACATGGCCGGGCCCGTTCACACACGTCCGAACATGTGTGAACGGGCCCAGCGATGTGTGACGTGCCGGGCCAACACCGCACGAAGGTGGCAACCGCCCCGCTCGTAGACTTGGGGAGTGACCGAGACCCTCCCCCCACGCACTGCCGAGCTGCCCGCCCAGTGGAACCCGGGCGAGGTAGAGGCCGGCATGTACCGGCGGTGGGTCGAGGCCGGCTACTTCACGGCCGACCCGGGCAGCGGCAAGGAGCCGTACTGCATCGTCATCCCGCCGCCCAACGTCACCGGCAGCCTGCACTACGGGCACGCCATGGACCACACGTTGATCGACATCCTCACGCGGCGCCGCCGCATGCAGGGCTACGACGCGCTGTGGCTGCCGGGCATGGACCACGCCGGCATCGCCACGCAGAGCGTCGTGGAGCGTCGCCTGGCCGAGGCGGGCGAGCCGGGACGGCGTGAGCTGGGCCGGGAGGCGTTCGTCGAGCGCGTGTGGCAGTGGAAGGCCGAGTCGGGCGGCCAGATCCTGAGCCAGATGGCCCGCCTCGGCGACGGCGTCGACTGGTCGCGCGAGCGGTTCACCCTGGACGAGGGCCTGTCCCGCGCGGTCACCACGATCTTCAAGCGCATGTTCGACGACGGCCTGATCTACCGCGCGGAGCGGATGGTCAACTGGTCGCCGGCGCTGCAGAGCGCGATCAGCGACATCGAGGTCGACCACAAGGAGGTCGACGGCGAGCTCGTCTCCATGCGCTACGGCGACGGGGACGACGCGATCGTCGTGGCCACCACCCGCGTGGAGACGATGCTCGGCGACACCGCCGTCGCGGTGCACCCCGACGACGAGCGCTACGCCCACCTGGTCGGCCGCGAGATCGAGCTGCCGATCGTCGGCCGGCGCATCCCGGTCGTCGCGGACAGCCACGTCGACCCGAGCTTCGGCACCGGCGCGGTGAAGGTGACCCCGGCGCACGACCCGAACGACTTCGAGATCGGCCGCCGGCACGACCTGCCGATGCCCACGATCATGGACGAGTCCGGCGTGATCACCGGCACCGGCACGCGCTTCGACGGCATGGACCGGTTCGCCGCCCGCGAGGCCGTCCGCGAGGAGCTGCGCGCGCAGGGCCGCATCGTCGCCGAGACCCGCCCGTACAAGCACTCGGTGGGTCACGACTCGCGCACCGGCGTGGTGATCGAGCCGCGCCTGTCGCTGCAGTGGTTCGTGAAGGTGGAGTCGCTCGCGAAGGCGTCCGGCGACGCGGTCCGCTCGGGCGAGACCACGATCCACCCGCAGGAGATGACGTCCCGGTTCTTCTCCTGGGTCGACTCGATGCACGACTGGTGCATCTCGCGGCAGCTGTGGTGGGGCCACCGGATCCCGGTCTGGTACGGCCCCGACGGCGAGGTCGTGTGTGTCGGACCGGACGAGGAGCCGCCGAGCGGCGAGGGCTGGCGCCGCGACGAGGACGTGCTCGACACGTGGTTCTCGTCGGGCCTGTTCCCGTTCTCCACGCTGGGCTGGCCGGACGCCACGGTCGACCTGGAGCGCTACTACCCCAACGCGGTGCTGGTCACCGGCTACGACATCCTGTTCTTCTGGGTCGTCCGGATGATGATGTTCGGCACCTACGCGACGGGGCGCTCCCCGTTCACCGACGTCTACCTGCACGGACTCGTCCGCGACGAGCACGGCGCGAAGATGTCGAAGTCCAAGGGCAACGTGAAGGACCCCCTGGAGCTGATCGACGCCTACGGCGCCGACGCGCTGCGGTTCACGATCGCGCGCGGCTCCAACCCGGGCGCGGACATGTCGCTGTCGGAGGACTGGGTCGCCGGCTCGCGCGCGTTCGGCACCAAGCTGTGGAACGCCACCCGGTTCGCGCTGGCCAACGGGGCGTCGGCGCAGCTGCCGCTGCCGAGTCGCCCGACCGATGCCGACGCGTGGATCCTGGGCCGGCTGCGCGAGGTGGCGGCCGAGACCGACGCGCTGCTGGACGACTACCAGTTCGCGAAGGCCGCCGAGGGGCTCTACCACTTCACGTGGGACGAGTTCTGCTCCTGGTACCTGGAGCTGGCCAAGGACCAGCTCGCCGACGACGCGACCGCCGAGGGCACCCGCGCGGTGCTCGGGCACGTGCTCGACGCGCTGCTGCGGCTGCTGCACCCCATGATCCCGTTCGTCACCGAGGCGCTGTGGCAGGCGCTGACCGGCGGCGAGTCGGTCGTCGTGGCGGCCTGGCCGACGGAGCCCGGCGCGCCCGTCGACGCTGCCGCGAGCGCCCGCGTCGAGGACCTGCAGCGGCTGGTCACGGAGATCCGCCGCTTCCGCTCCGAGCAGCGGGTGCCCGACAACAAGCGCGTCGCGGCGAAACTGGTCGGGCTCGACGAGGCGGGCCTCGGCGGGCACCGTTCCGCCGTGGCGTCGCTCGTGCGGCTCACCGAGCCGGGGGAGGCCTTCACGGCCACCGCCACGGTCGAGGTCGGGCTCGCCGGCGGCAACGTGCACGTCGAGATCGACACCTCCGGCGCCATCGACGTGGCCGCCGAGCGGGCCCGGCTCGGCCGCGACCTCGCCGTCGCCGAGAAGGAGCTGGCGCAGGCGGAGAAGAAGCTGGGCAACGAGGCCTTCATCGCGAAGGCACCGCCCGCGATCGTCGACGGCATCCGCACGCGGCACGCCGCCGCGGTGGCCGACATCGAGCGGATCAACGCCCGGCTGGCGGCGCTTCCCTCGTGAGCCCGCGCGAGGACGGCTACGACGACGACTACGAAGAGGGTCTCGTCGGCCCGGACGACGGTTTCAGCGAGGCACCCGAGCCCGGCGCCGAGGGCACGGGCGAGCTGCCGGACCCCGAGGACGCGCTGATCGCGCGCGTCCTCGACCAGATCCGCGGCGCCGAGACCCCGGACGTGGTGCCCGCGCAGTCGACGGTGGCCGGGTTCGCCGAGTTCCTGGCCGTCGACGCGGTGCTGGACCAGCGCTGGCCGGAGACGGTCATGGAGCCGTCGCTGGAGAAGATGCGCGCAGTCGTGGAGCTGCTGGGCGACCCGCACCGCGGCTACCCCGTGGTGCACCTGACCGGCACCAACGGCAAGACGTCGACGGCCCGCATGATCGACGCGATCCTGTCCGAGATCGGGCTGCGCACCGGTCGCTACACCAGCCCGCAGCTGCAGCGCACCACCGAGCGCATCAACATCGACAACCGGCCGATCACGGCGGAGCGCTTCGTCGAGCTCTACCGGGACGTCCTGCCGTACGTGGAGCTGGTCGACCAGCGCATCGGCCTGCTGAGCAAGTTCGAGGTGCTCACGGCGATGGGGTTCGCGGCGTTCGCCGACGCGCCCGTCGAGGCGGCGGTGCTGGAGGTGGGGCTGGGCGGTAGCTGGGACGCCACCAACGTCGCCGACGGCGACGTCGCGGTGATCACCCCGATCGGCATCGACCACGTGAAGTTCCTCGGCGCCGACGTGCTGTCCATCGCGCGGGAGAAGTCGGGGATCATCAAGCCGGGTGCCGTCGCCGTGCTCGCCGCGCAGGACACCAAGGTGGCCGAGCTGCTGGTGGAGCGGTGCGTCGAGGTCGATGCGCAGGTGGCTCGCGAGGGTGCGGAGTTCGGCGTGCGGGAGCGCGAGATCGCCGTCGGCGGGCAGCGGCTGTCCCTGCAGGGGCTCGGCGGCCAGGTCGACGACATCTTCCTGCCGCTGCACGGCGAGTACCAGGCGAGCAACGCGGCGCTGGCGCTGGCCGCAGCGGAGGCGCTTGTCGGGGCAGGGCCGCAGCAGCCGATCGACCCCGACGCGATCCGCGCCGCGTTCGCGTCGGTGCGGTCGCCCGGCCGGCTGGAGCGGCTCGTGTCCGAGCCGGGACGGGCCAGCGTGTTCGCCGACGCCGCCCACAACCCGGCCGGCGCCCGTGCCCTCGCCGGTGCGCTCACCTCCGACTTCCGGTTCGAGCGGCTGGTCGGCGTGCTCGCGGTGCTCGGCGACAAGGACGTGCGCGGCATCCTCACCGAGCTCGAGCCCGTCCTGCAGGAGGTGGTGGTCACCACCAACTCCTCGCCCCGCGCCATGGATCCCGACGAGCTGGGGGCACTGGCGAGCGAGGTGTTCGGTGCGCAGCGCGTCAGCGTCGAGACCGAGCTCGCCCGGGCCGTCGAGCAGGCCGTCGAGCTGGCGGAGGAGAGCGGCGGCTCCGGGGTCGGGGTCGTGATCACCGGTTCGGTGGTCACGGCCGGCGAGGCGCGCACGCTGTACGGCAAGGAACCCTCGTGACGCAGGCACCTGCGCCCGACCCGATGAAGGGCATCCGCGGCGTCTTCGCCATGACGCTGGTGCTGGAGGCGATCGTCGTCGGGCTGGCGCTGCTGGTGCTGCCCAAGTTCGGCGGCGCGCCGTCGGGTGCCGCCTTCGGGTTGATCGGTGGGCTGGCGGTCGCCATGGTCGTCGCGTCCGGACTGCAGCGGCGGTCGTGGGGCCTCGCGGTGGCGCTGGTGCTGCAGGTCGCGGTGATCGTGGCCGGGTTCGTGCTGGTCCCGGCCCTGGGCGTCATGGGGCTGGTGTTCGCGGCGGTGTGGCTCTTCCTGCTGTGGTTGCGGCGCGAGGTGACGCGGCGGATGGCGGCGGGACAGCTGCCCGCGCAGCAGGTTCCCGAACCGTAAGAACCGGACGTACCGCTCGCCGCCATGCTGGACGCATGCGGTCCCTGCTGCGGCGCCCCGTCGTCATGAGTGGTCTCGTGGTGGCGGCGGTGCTGGCCGTCGTCGCCCTGCTCGTCTTCGAGCCGTGGAAGCTGGTGGTCGACCAGCGCGTCGACGAGGCGGCTCCCGCGCCGCCCGTCGCCGCGAGTGCAGCGCCCGCCGTCCTCGCGCGCGGCGAGCTGGTCGCCCACGAGCACGCGAGCAGCGGCACCGTCGAGGTGCTCGCACTTTCCGACGGCTCGCGGGTGCTGCGCCTGCAGGACCTGCGCACCAGCAACGGTCCGAAGCTCAAGGTGTGGCTCTCCGACCAGCCGGTGCTGCCGGGTCGCGACGGCTGGTTCGTGTTCGACGACGGCCGCCACGTCGATCTCGGCGACCTCAAGGGCAACATCGGCAGCTCCAACTACGCCGTCCCGGCCGACGTCGATCTGTTGGCGCTGGGCAGCGTGACGATCTGGTGCGACCGGTTCTCCGTGTCGTTCGCCGCGGCTCGGCTCGTGCCGGCCTGAGCCGGCAGGTCGGGCCGGCCGATGGCGACGCCGCGCTGCGGCACTCGTCGTCGACGCCGCCGGGTGAACGGCAACGCGACCGCAGCCGAAGTGAAACCGCGCCAGGGTGGCCGGGTGCACCGGTCCGGGTCGATGATGTGTGCATGACGGTCACGTCGCCGCGTTCGATCCGCCTTGACCAGGCGCGCATCGCGCTGGTGGTCGTGCTGGGAATCGCCCAGGTCGCGGTCGGCGCGGCCGGGGCGAACGGGGGGCTGGGCACGCGCATCGGCGAGGTCGCGCTCGCCCACCCGACCCCGCTGCTGGCCGCTTCGTGGGCGTTCGACATCTGGATCCCGATCTACGTCGGATTCCTCGCCTACGCCGGCTACCAGTGCTTCCCGCGCCAGCGCCACCGCGACCTGCACCGCCGCACCGGGTGGTGGCTCGCCTTCTCCGCCGTGTGCAACCTGGGGTGGACGTGGGCGTGGACGGCGGGGCTCGTTCCGCTCGCCGAGCTGATGCTGATCGGCCTGCTGGTCAGCCTCGCGCTGGTGTTCGGCCGGCTCAGCCGGGAGCCGGCCACCAGCACGCCGGAGCGGTTCGCGTTCCGCGCGCCGGTGGCGGTGTACACGGGCTGGGTGTCGATCGCGATCGTCATGGGCACCGCGGCCACCGGGGTCTGGATCGGGCTGCCCGGCGCCACGGCGATCGCGTCGGTGGCCGCCGTGATCGTCCTGGTCGCGGTGGCGACCGTCGTCTCGTGGGCGATCCTGAACGGCACCGCCGTCGTCGGGTACGCGGCGGCCGTCGTCTGGGCGCTCGTCGCGATCGTCCTGAACGGACCGCCGATGTCGGTTGCGGTGGCTGTTGTCGTGGTCGTCGCCGGCGTCCTCGCGGCGGCCGTCCGTCGCCTCGCCTCGTCCGCAGATCGGACCCGTGCGGCATTCGGTTGAGCGCCGTTCATTCAGGGTTTGCCCGGTGACCGCGGTCGGGTGACCGTTCGCCGGAGTGGTCACACAGGCAGCATCCGGAGTTCTGGATCTACCACTGAGGCTGCCCTACGATCCGGGCATTCCGTCGCACCCCAGCGTGACGGACCGGCGATGACGCCGACTTGGTGACGATCTTCGCGTGGCTTCCCGGGGAGAGCTGCGCCCGTGACGGCGGGAGACCGATGGGCGCCGCAGCCGACAACGGCACAGCGACATCTGGAGAGCACGGGTGAGCGGTCGGCGCGCCGTGGTGCTGGCCGGAGGCCTGGGCACCCGCCTGCGGCCCTACACGGCCGTGATCCCGAAGCCGCTGCTCCCCGTGGGCGAGCAGCCGATACTGGAGATCGTGCTGCGCCAGCTGCGCGAGCACGGGTTCGAGCACGTGTCGATCGCGACCGGGCACCTGGCCCAGCTGATCGAGGCGTTCTTCGGCGACGGGTCGGCGTTCGACTTGAAGATCGACTACTTCCGGGAACGGGAGGCGCTCGGCACGGTCGGCGCGCTCGCCATGATGGAAGGGCTGGAGGAGCCGTTCCTCGTCATGAACGGTGACGTGCTCACCGATCTCGACTACTCCGAGCTGCTCGACGACCACGTCGACAGCGGTGCCGCCGCGACGATCGCGGCGCGGGCGCAGGAGGTTCAGGTCTCCCTCGGCGTGCTGCACTTCGCGGACGCCGACGACGGCACCCGGATCACCGACTACGTCGAGAAGCCGGCGATCCGCTACGAGGCGTCGATGGGCGTGTACTGCTTCAGCCCGCGGGCCGTCGACCAGATCGTGCCGGGTGAGCGCCTGGACTTCCCCGAGCTGATCCTGCGGCTGATCCGCTCCGGCGAGACCGTGCGCGCGTGGCGCTCCGACGCGTACTGGCTCGACATCGGCCGCCACGACGACTACGAGCGCGCGATGGAGGAGTTCGAACGCATGCGCCACCGGCTGCTTCCCGAACCGCAACTGATCGGGCCGGCGTCGATCCCGGCTCAGCTCGACCGGCTCAGGGTGGAGCAGGGCGCATGACCGTCCTGGTCACGGGCGGGGCCGGCTACATCGGCATCGGCACCTGCGCGCAGCTGGTGGAGTCCGGGCGCCGGGTGCGCGTGCTCGACTCGTTGCTGCACGGGCAGCGCGGCCTGGCCGACGAGCTGGTCGCGAGCGGCGTCGAGCTGCAGGTTGGCGACGTGCGCGATCCGGCTGCACGGGCGGCTGCGCTCGACGGCGTGGACGCGGTGGTGCACCTGGCCGCCATCGTCGGCGACCCGGCCTGCGCTCGCGATCCGCAGCATTCGCACGACGTCAACGTCGAGGGCAGCAGGGCGCTGATCGCCGATGCGGCGGCCGCCGGGGTGGCGCGGTTCGTGTTCGCGTCCACCTGCTCGAACTACGGGCGGATGGCCGACCCGACGGTGCCGATCACGGAGGACGGCGAGCTCGCCCCCGTCTCGCTGTACGCGGAGCAGAAGGTGGGCGTCGAACAGCTGCTGCTCGCCGGCGCGCACGGCATGACGGCGACGTGCCTGCGGTTCGCCACGATCTACGGGGTCGCTCCGCGCATGCGGTTCGACCTCACGGTCAACGAGTTCACCCGCGACCTGTGGGCCGGCCGTCACCTCGAGGTGTTCGGCGAGCAGTTCTGGCGCCCGTACGTGCACGTCCGGGACGCGGGCCGGGCCGTGCGCGCGGTGCTCGACCAGCCGGTCGGCGTCGTCGGCGGGCAGGTGTTCAACGTCGGACGCACCGACGAGAACTACCGCAAGCTCGACATCGTCGAGGCGGTGGCGAAGGCGGTGCCGGACGCGTCGGTGTCGTACGTGGCCCGCAACGAGGACCCGCGCGACTACAAGGTCTCGTTCGAGAAGATCGCCGAGGTGCTCGGCTTCACCACCACCTCGACGGTGCCCGACGGCATCGCCGAGGTGATCGCCGGGCTGGAGGCGCGGCGGTTCGGCGACCCGTTCGCCGCCGTGCACCGGAACTGAGCTAGTCGGGCAGGTCGACGCGCTGCAGCGTGCCGTCGGTGTTCTGCACGATGCCGCCCTCGACGGTCGTCGGCGCCACCAGCAGCGGGTCCTGCGCGATGGCGGTGACGGCGCCGGTGACGGGGTCGGCGCGCAGCACCACCCCGTCCGAGCAGACGACGACGGGCCGGCCGGACGCGTCGAGCGCGAGGTGCGCCCCGGTGAGCGCGAGCTGTGCGGGCGGGACGCCGCGGGCCAGCTGGACGGCGGCCGGTGCGGGTTCGGAGCGCCGGTCTCCCGCGTCGACGAGGGTGCCGAGCACGGCGGACCCGGCGGTGGCGACGAGCCGGCCGTCGGCGAGGAACCAGCCGCGCCCGTCGGCCCGCACCACACCGCCCGTCACCGGTCCGGTCACCGGCGGGACGGCCGCTCCGGGCGCCGCGGCGGCGAGCCCGGTGGTCGAGGCGAGCAGGGGTGCGCGCCCGCCGAGGTCGGGCACGGGCGCGGCGTCGTCCGGGGCGGCGACCGCGGGGAACCGTTCGGTGGCTGCGCCGGGGCGCGCGTGGACGGCGACCACGTGACCGCGGCCTGCGCGCTCCGTCCACCACACGCCGCCGCTGCCGTCCGGCACCACCGGGACCGGGAGCGGGCCGTCCCGCCGCCCCAGCGGGACGCGGGTCGCGCCGGAGACGCCGGCGAGGTCGCCGTGGGCCTGGCTCGCCCAGCGCCCGGTGACGGCGAGCGCGGTCCCCACCTCGGGACCGGTGGCACCCACCGGCACGAACGCCACGGGCGGGCCGGCGCGCGGCGGGTGCGGCGTGCAGGCCGGCGTCGGCGGCAGGTCGACCAGCGTCGTCGCGGCCGTCGGGAGCCGCCACAGGCCGGCGCGCTCACCCGCCACGATCACGTCGACGTCGCCGGCGGGGGTCGCGATCATCGCGGTGACCGGGCCGGGTGGGGGAGCGGTCGCCCGCATGGTGCCGGCGGGATCGACGCGGACCAGGCGGTCCGCGGTGGCGAGCCAGATGCCGCCGTCCGGTGCCGGGGCGGGCGGCGTGGTCGCGCCGGCGAGGTAGGCGTCGCGCGCCGCGCCCGTCAGCCCGCAGGCGGGGTCGCTGCCGCCGGCCAGCACGTCCACGGTGGCGGCGGCCGGGGTGGGCTGGATGCGCTCCAGCCGCGGGCCGCCGTCGCGGTCGACGATCCGCAGCCCGCCATCGGCGAGCGGGACCGACCGCGCCGGGTCCACCGGCACCGTGCCGGGCGGGAACCCGATCGACAGCACCGGCAGGTACGTGGCGGCCAGGCGCTGCCGTCCCTGGTAGACGCCCGGGTCGAACACCCGCACCGCGCCCGGCGGGTCGCCGTCGGCGCGCAGCCAGAGCGTCCCGTCCGGTCCGACCGGACCCACCGCGGCGATCGCGTAGATCTCGAGGTCGACGGGGTCGGCGGCGCGCAGGCTCGTCACCCGCAGGCGGTCGGCCGCGATCCGGCGGGCCACCCGGTCGCCGGCGAGCCCGAGGATCTCGCCGGGCACGTCCGGGCGGGCCAGGTCGCGGGTGTGGCCGTGCGCATCGAGAACGACGACGGCGGTGTCGGACGCGATCGCCGTCGCGCCGCCGACGAGGACCGGTCGCCCCGTCCCGGCGGCGAGCCGGATCCACGGCCCGTCGTGCTGGGCGGCCGGGTCGGCCGTCACGACGGCAAGGGCGGTCGCGGCGACCGCCGCCGCGGCGAGCCAGGGCAGGACCGGGCGGCCGGCGGCCCCGGCCAGCGCCAGCAGCCCGGCGGCAGCGGCCAGCCATGCCCCGGGCGCGCCCGTCACGCCCCAGCCGACCAGCACCGCGATGCCGGTGGCCGCGACACCCGCCCCGGCTGCCGCCAGCACCGGCCGGGCGACGCGGCTCGGCGCGAACGCGACCGCACCGACGGCGGCGACCGCGAGCACCGCCAGCAGCACCGAACCGGGCAGCCCGACGACCTCCGCGCCGCGCCGGACCTCAGCGGCCTGCACCGGGACGCCCGGCACCAGCAGCACCGGCGGCGGCGCCGTCCACCACGGCAGCGCCAGCGCGGCCGCACCGCACGCGCCCAGGCCGGCCGCCGCCGCGCGGACGGCGGAGTCCAGGCGTGCCGCCATGCGAAGGCCCTCCGCGGGGTGGGGCGCCGGAGTGGCAGAGCCACTTCCACGCAGGATCCCTGCATGAAAGTGGCTTTGCTGCAACTGGTCAATGCCACCGATCCGGCGCCGTCGTGGGCGGACGGGTGCGGGAGGGGTCCCGCGTCTACCCTGGTGCAGCGTGATGCCCGCTCCGTCCGTCTTCGCCGCGCTCGAGCCGTTGCTGCCCCGCGTCGCCAAACCCGTGCAGTACGTCGGCGGTGAGCTGAACGCGCAGCAGAAGGACTGGCACGCCGCCACCGTGCGCTGGGCGCTCATGTACCCCGACGCGTACGAGGTCGGCCTGCCCAACCAGGGCATCCAGATCCTCTACGAGATCCTCAACGAGCGCCCGGACGCGCTCGCGGAGCGCTGCTACGCGGTGTGGCCCGACCTCGAGGCGCTGATGCGCGAGCACGGCGTGCCGGCGTTCACCGTCGACGCGCACCGGCCGCTGGGCGCGTTCGACCTCATCGGGGTCAGCTTCTCCACCGAGCTGGGCTACACGAACCTGCTCACCGCGCTGGACCTCGCCGGCATCCCTCTGCACGCCGTCGACCGCGGGGACGAGCACCCGATCGTCGTGGCCGGTGGGCACGCGGCGTTCAACCCGGAGCCGATCGCGGACTTCGTCGACGTCGCGGCCCTGGGTGACGGCGAGGAGGTCGTCGGCGACATCTCCGACGTCGTGGCCGCCTGGAAGGGCGAGGGCCGCCCCGGCGGGCGCCGCGAGCTGCTGCTGCGGCTGGCCGCCACCGACGGCTGCTACGTGCCCAGCCTCTACGCCGTGTCGTACGGCGCCGACGGCGCGATCGCGTCCGTCACGCCGACCGACGAGCGGGTGCCGGCCACCGTCACCAAGCGCACCACGATCGACCTTGACGACTGGCCGTACCCGAAGGCGCCCCTGGTGCCGCTCGCCGAGACCGTCCACGAGCGGGCCAGCGTCGAGATCTTCCGGGGCTGCACCCGCGGCTGCCGCTTCTGCCAGGCCGGGATGATCACCCGGCCGGTGCGGGAGCGCAGCCTGCAGGGCATCGGCGAGATGGTCGACGCGGCCGTGCGCAACTCCGGGTTCGACGAGGTCGGCCTGCTGTCGCTGTCGAGCGCCGACCACTCGGAGATCGCCGAGATCACCAAGGGTCTCGCCGACGCCTACGAGGGCACGAACACGTCGCTGAGCCTGCCGTCCACCCGCGTCGACGCGTTCAACATCGACCTGGCGAACGAGATCAGCCGCAACGGCCGCCGCTCCGGGCTCACGTTCGCGCCGGAGGGCGGGTCGGAGCGGATCCGCCGGGTGATCAACAAGATGGTGTCGGAGGAGGACCTCATCCGCACCGTCTCCGAGGCGTTCGGCCAGGGGTGGCGGCAGGTGAAGCTGTACTTCATGTGCGGCCTGCCCACCGAGGAGGACGCCGACGTCGTCCAGATCGCGGACATGGCGCACAACGTCATCCGCGCCGGCCGGGCCGCCGCCGGGCACAACGACGTGCGCTGCACCATCTCCATCGGCGGTTTCGTGCCTAAGCCGCACACCCCGTTCCAGTGGGCGGCGCAGGCGCACCCCACCGTCGTCGACGAGCGGCTGCGCAAGCTGCGGGCGGCCGTCAACGCGTCCAAGCTGGGGCGCAACGTGGGCATGCGCTACCACGACGGCGAGCCGTCGCTGATCGAGGGCCTGCTGGCGCGCGGCGACCGCCGGGTCGGGCGCGTCATCGAGCGGGTGTGGCGCGAGGGTGGCCGCTTCGACGGGTGGAGCGAGCACTTCTCCTACCCGCGCTGGGTCGACGCCTCGGCGGCCGAGCTGGAGCCGCTGGGCGTCTCCCTCGACTGGTTCACCACGAGGGAGCGCACCCGCGAGGAGATCCTGCCGTGGGACCACCTCGACTCCGGCCTGGAGCGCGACTGGCTGTGGGACGACTGGCAGGATGCGCTCGCCGGCCGCGAGCAGGACGACTGCCGCTGGACGCCGTGCTTCGACTGCGGGGTGTGCCCGTCCACCGGCACCGACATCCAGGTCGGCCCCAGCGGCACCACCCTGCTGCCGCTCACCGTGGTGAAGGGGCCCGGCGGGGGTGGCTGATGCCGACGGGGTGAGCGTGCGGGTCGCCGACGAGCGGGACATGCCGGCGATCGCCGCGCTGCGCCGCGCCTGGCTGGAGGAACGCACCGGCACCGCCGTCGACGACCCGGGCTTCGAGGCGGCCTTCGCCCAGTGGTGGCGGGTCGAGCTACCGCGCCGCACGTTCTGGGTGGCCGAGACGGGATCGGCGCGCAGCGGGTTCACCGCGGTCGGGTCGATCAACGTCGTCGAGATCGTGCACATGCCGCGTCCCGGCGCCCGCGGCGGGCGGATCGGGCACGTCGGCAACGCGTTCGTCCTCGCCTCGTTCGCCGACCGCGGGGTGCCCGGCGCGCTGCTGGCGGCGGCCATCGAGCACGCGCGGACCCGGCACTACCGGCGGCTGCTCCTGGCCCCCACGGCGGGCAGCGCGGGCTTCTACCGGCGCGCCGGCTTCGTCCCGGTGGGCGGCGACCTGCTGACGCTGGGGGAGTAGCTCCGCCGGCTGACTCGTCGAGAACGACGTTACCGTCGACTGAATCGATTCAAACTCGCGGCAACGTCGTTCTCGTCGGGTGCGCGGTGGGGCACCGTAGGCTGTTCCGATGCCCCGCGTCCGCGCCGGGGAGGCGGCCAACCCCTCCCTGCCCACCGTCGCCCGGGTCCGCGTGCAGTTCGCCAAGCGCGGCCGGTTGCGCTTCCTGTCCCACCGTGACGTGGCGCGCAGCGTGGAGCGGGCGGTGCGCCGTGCCGCCATCCCCGTCTCCTACTCGCACGGGTTCAGCCCGCACCCGCGGCTGACCTGGAGCTCTGCCGCGCCCACCGGCACGGCCAGCGAGGCCGAGTACCTGGAGATCGGGCTCACCCGGCCCGTCGAGCCGGGGGAGCTGGCCACCGCCCTCGACGCGGCCCTCCCGGACGGACTGGACGTGCTCGCCGCCGCCGTGACCGACGGGGTCGCGCTCGCCGACCGGATCGACGCCGCCCGGTGGCGCATCGAACTGGACGGGGTGCCGGTCGCCGATCTGGAGGCCGCGATCGCCGCGCTGCTCGCCGCCGACGAGGTGCTCGTCGAGCGCGTCACACCCAAGGGCAGACGGCACGTCGACGTGCGGGCGGCGCTGGTCCGGGCCGACGTCACGGCGCGGGACGGCTCGGCGAGCACCTCCGACGAGCGGGACTGTGCGATACTGACGGCGGTCGTGCGGCAGGGCTCGCCCGTCGTGCGACCCGACGACGTGTTGGGCGCTCTCGACGTTGTCGCAGGTCTGCGGCCACCGGTCCCCGCGAGGGCGACCCGGTTGGCCCAGGGCCTGCTCGACGACCGGGGCGAACTGGCCGATCCGCTGGGCTCCGACCGGGTCACCACCCGGGCCTGAACCTGCGGCGCGGTCCCGGGCGCACCGGCGCCACTGCCGGATCCGGCACGCCGTCTGGCACTACCAGGATTGCGCTGCACGCACCGCGCGCAGTGAGACGAACGAGCGAGAACTGCACGGGCCCCTGCGCGGCCGCCTTCACCGAGGCGCCCGGGGGCGGAGGAGCTGAATGTCGAAGAGTGATGCGCCCGCCGGTGGCACCGGCGGGTCGGCGACCGTACCCGCCGGCGTCGATCTGGACGAACTGCCCGACCGGATCCGGGTGCACGCGCTGGCGAAGCTGATCGGTCGCACGAGCCGCGAGCTGCTCGCCACGCTCGCCGACCTCGGCGTCGAGGCGAAGAGCGCCCAGTCCAGCGTCGACCGCAAGGCGGCCGAGCAGGCGATCGTCGCGCTGGTCCCCGCGGCCGAGCCGGCCGAACAGCCCGAGCCAGAGCCGGCGCCCCCGGCCGCTGCCTCCATGGCGCCCGTGTTCGCCCCGCCGACGCCGCTGTTCCAGGCCCCCGAGCCGGTGTCGCGCCGCCGCCGCGCCGCCCAGGAGCCGGCTGCCGACGAGACGGCGAGCGAGGAGCCCGAGGCCGGTGACGAGCCGGCCGCACCGGTGGGTCGCCGGCGCACCCGCGCGCGGCGAGCCGCCGAGCCGGTCGAGGAGCCCGCCGCCGACGAGTCCGACGACGACACCGCCGAGGACGGCACCGACGAGAGTGCCGACGAGTCCGAGGACGGTGGTGCCCGCCGGCGCCGCCGCCGCGGCCGTCGTGGCCGTGGTCGTGGCCGCGGGGGTGACGAGGCCGCCGACGAGTCGTCCGACGGCGAGGACGCCGACCAGGAGTCCGACGAGGCCGCCGACACCGACGACTCCGACTCGGATGCCGAGTCCGACTCCGACGACGGTGACGACACCGACGAGCAGGCCGAGGGCACGTCCCGCCGTCGCCGGCGCCGCCGGCGGCGCCGCGGAGCTGCCGACGAGGTGTCCGACGACGACCCGCCCGGCACCGTCACCAAGGTCCGCGCGCCCCGCGAGGACCGCGACGAGGGCGACGGCGTGCAGTCGGTGCGCGGCTCGACGCGCCTGGAGGCGAAGCGCCAGCGCCGCCGCGACGGCCGCGACGCCGGCAGGCGGCGCGCCCCGATCCTGTCCGAGGCGGAGTTCCTGGCCCGCCGCGAGTCGGTCGACCGCACGATGGTGGTGCGCGAGCACGGCGAGCGCGTCGAGATCGCGGTGCTGGAGGACGACGTCCTCGTCGAGCACTTCGTCGCCGGCGCCGGCCGCGACGGCAAGTCGCTGGTCGGAAACGTGTACCTCGGCCGCGTGCAGAACGTGCTGCCGTCCATGGAGGCCGCGTTCGTCGACATCGGGCGCGGCCGCAACGCCGTCCTGTACGCCGGCGAGGTCGACTGGGACGCCGCCGGCCTCAACGGCAAGGCCCGCCGCATCGAGCAGGCCCTGCAGAGCGGCGACAGCGTGCTCGTGCAGGTCACCAAGGACCCGGTCGGGCACAAGGGCGCGCGCCTGACCACGCAGATCAGCCTCGCCGGCCGCTTCCTGGTCTACGTGCCCTCCGGGGGCGCCGCGGGCATCAGCCGCAAGCTGCCCGACGTCGAGCGCAAGCGGCTCAAGGACATGCTCAAGGAGATCGTCCCCAGCGAGGCCGGGGTGATCATCCGGACGGCGTCGGAGGGTGTGAGCCACGAGGCGCTGGAGCGCGACGTCCGCCGCCTGCAGGCGCAGTGGGAGGTCGTCAAGGCCAAGGCGGAGGCCACCGGCCCCAACAAGCCCAAGGCGCCCGTGTTGCTCTACGAGGAGCCCGACCTCATCGTCAAGGTCGTGCGCGACCAGTTCAACGAGGACTTCACCTCGTTGATCGTCGAGGGCGACGACGCCTGGGACACCGTCTCCGGCTACATCTCCCACGTCGCGCCCGAGCTGGTCGAGCGGCTGCACCGGCACACCGGCCCGTCCGACGTGTTCGCCGCGCACCGCATCGACGAGCAGCTGTTGAAGGCGCTCGACCGCAAGGTGTGGCTGCCCTCGGGCGGCACCCTGGTGATCGACCGCACCGAGGCCATGACGGTCATCGACGTCAACACGGGCAAGTTCACCGGCTCCGGTGGCAACCTCGAGGAGACCGTCACCCGCAACAACCTCGAGGCGGCCGAGGAGATCGTGCGCCAGCTGCGGCTGCGCGACATCGGCGGCATCATCGTCGTCGACTTCATCGACATGGTGCTCGAGGCCAACCGGGACCTCGTGCTGCGCCGGCTCACCGAGTGCCTGGCCCGCGACCGCACCCGCCACCAGGTGGCCGAGGTCACCTCGCTCGGCCTGGTGCAGATGACCCGCAAGCGGGTCGGCGGCGGGCTGCTGGAGCACTTCTCCACCCCGTGCGAGCACTGCCGGGGCCGCGGCATCATCGTCAGCACCGAGCTGCCCGCCGAGAAGCCCCAGCCGGGCGACGCCGACCGCGGCGGGCGCCGCCGCGGTGGCCGTGGCCGGCGCGGCGACGAGGGCGGCACCGGCGGCGGCAACGGCTCCACCAACGGCAGCAGCGGCGGCAACGGCAGCGGTACCGGCTCCACGAACGGGAGCACCGGCGGTGGCGGGCAGCGGTCCGACCAGGGCGGCCGGGTCGAGCGGCCGGCCGCCGACACGCCCGTCGCGGAGAAGCCGGTTCCGGAGACCGTTGCTGCGGAGCAGCCGTCCGTCGAGGCAGCCGTGGTGACCGAGTCGGTCGCGGAGAAGCCCGTCGCGCCGAAGCCCGAGCCGGCGCCGGTGGCGGCGGAACCGGTGGCGCGCAACGGACACGGAGTCGCGGCGGCGGAAGTGGAACCGACGCCGGAGCCCGTCAACGGCACGCACCCGGCGGAGGAGGCACCGCGCCCGCGCCGTCGTGGCCGGGTCACCCGCACCGCAGGCGCGCCCACCACGACGAGTGGTGAGGCACCGGCGGTCGGCGTGGTGACCGTGCCGGCCGAGGCCGCGCCGGCAGCAGCGGCTCCGCCCGTGCCGGCGCAGCCCGAACCGACCGTCACCTCCCGGCCCCGCCGGGCCCGCCGGGCGGCGTCGCGGCCCGCCGGTCCGCCGGTGGGGGAGGAGTAGCGAGGTCCGTCGACCCACCCGCTGGGGGTGGGTCGGCGGTGCAGTATCCTGAGTACCTGCGTCGCGGTCGGTCATGCCCGATCTGCGGCACGCGCCAGCCATGAGGATGTGTGGACGCGGGCTGGCGCCTCGTGTCCCCGAGCTAGGAGCAGTGCGTCGATGTACGCGATCGTCAAGACCGGCGGCAAGCAGTACAAGGTCGCCGAGGGCGACGTACTCACCGTCGAGAAGCTCGTCGGCGAGCCCGGGGCCGAGCTGACCCTGCCCGTCGTCCTCCTGGTCGACGGCGGTGACGTCACCACCGACGCGTCCGCGCTCGCGACCGCCTCGGTCACGGCCACCGTGGTGGAGCACACCAAGGGCCCCAAGATCCGCATCCACAAGTTCAAGAACAAGACCCGGTACCACAAGCGGCAGGGTCACCGTCAGCCGCTGACCAAGGTGCAGGTCACCGGGATCGCGAAGTAGGAGGACGACACCATGGCTCACAAGAAGGGTGCGTCCAGCTCCCGCAACGGTCGCGACTCCAACGCGCAGCGCCTCGGCGTCAAGCGCTTCGGTGGCCAGGTCGTCAACGCCGGCGAGATCCTCGTCCGGCAGCGCGGCACCAAGTTCCACCCCGGCACCAACGTGGGGCGCGGCGGCGACGACACGCTGTTCGCCCTCGCCGACGGCGCCGTCGAGTTCGGCTACGCCCGCGGCCGCAAGGTCGTGAACGTCGTGCCGGCGCAGGTCTGAGACCCGCGCCAGCTATCAGCTTTCGCCGAACGGCGGGTCGCCCCTGAGGGTGGCCCGCCGTTCGCTCGTGTCAGGAGTACTGCATGCCCAGGTTCGTCGACCGCGTGGTGGTGCACGCCACCGCCGGTGCCGGCGGCAACGGCTGCGCATCGGTCCACCGCGAGAAGTACAAGCCGCTCGGCGGCCCCGACGGGGGCAACGGCGGCCGCGGTGGTTCGGTCGTGCTCGTCGTCGATCCCGGGGTGCACACGCTGCTCGACTTCCACCACCGGCCGCACGCCGTCGCCAAGAACGGCACGCAGGGCCAGGGCAGCTTCCAGGCCGGCGCCAACGCCGAGGACCTGGAGCTGCGCGTCCCCGACGGCACGGTGGTGTTCACCGAGGACGGCGAGCTGATCGCCGACCTGGTCGGGCCCGGCACCCGCTTCGTCGCCGCCGAGGGCGGCCGCGGCGGGCTGGGCAACGCCGCGCTGGCCTCGGCCGCGCGCAAGGCGCCGGGGTTCGCGCTGCTCGGCGAGCCGGGCGAGAGCCGCAACCTGGTGCTGGAGCTGCGCTCCATGGCCGACGTCGGGCTCGTCGGGTTCCCGTCGGCCGGCAAGTCGTCGCTGGTGGCGGCGCTGTCCGCGGCACGGCCGAAGATCGCCGACTACCCGTTCACCACGCTGGTGCCGCAGCTGGGCGTCGTCACCGCGGGCGACGAGGTGTTCACCGTCGCCGACGTGCCCGGTCTGATCCCCGGCGCCGCCGAGGGCCGCGGTCTGGGCCTGGACTTCCTGCGCCACATCGAGCGCTGCTCGGTGCTCGTGCACGTGGTCGACTGCGCCACGTACGAACCCGGCCGCGACCCGATCTCCGACATCCAGGCGCTGGAGGACGAGCTCGCCCGCTACACCCCGGCGCTGGGCGGCGAGCTCGCCGGCCGGCCTCGCATGGTCGCCCTCAACAAGATCGACGTGCCGGACGCGCGGGAGCTCGTCGAGATCGTCACCGCCGACGTCGTCGAGCGGTTCGGCTGGCCGGTGTTCCCGATCTCGACGGCGAGCCGGGCCGGGCTGCGCGAGCTGTCGTTCGCGATGGCCGCCGAGGTCGCGGCGTTCCGTGCAGCACAGCCCGTTGTCGAGCCGACGCGGGTGGTCGTGCGGCCGGTCGCCGTCGACGACGCCGGGTTCACCATCGAGCCGGACCCCGAGGAGGACGGCGGCTGGATCGTGCGCGGCGCCCGTCCCGAGCGCTGGGTGCGGCAGACCAACTTCGACAACGACGAGGCCGTCGGCTACCTGGCCGACCGCCTCGCCCGGCTCGGCGTGGAGGACGCGCTGGCGGAGGCGGGTGCCCAGCCGGGCTGCCCGGTCACCATCGGCACGATGACGTTCGACTGGGAGCCCACCACGCCGGCCGGCATCGCGGTGCTGATGTCCGGCCGCGGCACCGACCGCAGGCTGGAGCAGAACGACCGCGTGGGTGCCGCGGCGCGCAAGATGGCCCGGGCGGAGCGGCGGCGCCACCGCAGCGACGCCGAGCTGGCCATCGAGGCGGCGCAGAAGGCCGCGCTGCAGGAGGAGTCGGGGGAGTGAGTTCGACCCGGCGGGCACTGGCCGCGGCGCGGCGCGTCGTGGTCAAGGTCGGATCGTCCTCGCTGACCAGCCTCGACGGTGGGATCGACCCGCTGCGGCTCGACGCGCTCGTCGACGCGCTGGCCCGCCGTCGCGCCCGCGGCAGCCAGGTCGTGCTGGTGTCGTCGGGCGCGATCGCGGCCGGCCTGGCCCCGCTGGGCCTGGCGAAGCGACCCACCGACCTGGCCACGCAGCAGGCCGCGGCTGCCGTCGGGCAGCTGCTGCTCGCGCACGCGTACGAGGCGTCGTTCACCCGCTACGGCCAGACCGTCGGGCAGGTGCTGCTCACGGCCGACGACATGATCCGCCGGGCGCACTACCGCAATGCCCAGCGCACCCTGGAGCGGCTGCTCGGGCTCGACGTGCTGCCGGTGGTCAACGAGAACGACACGGTCGCCACCGAGGAGATCCGCGTCGGCGACAACGACCGGCTCGCCGCGCTCGTCGCCCACCTCGTCGGCGCCGACGCGCTGGTGCTGCTCTCCGACGTCGACGGCCTCTACGACGGCGACCCCCGCAAGGCCGGGTCACAGCTGCTGGCCGACGTCGACGCGCCCTCGGATCTCGACGTGGTGCGCATCGCGAAGCCCGCCAGCCGGAGCCTCGGCACCGGCGGCATGGCCACCAAGATCACCGCTGCCGGGATGGCGGCTGCCGCGGGCATCCCGGTGCTGCTCGCCTCGGCCGCCGACGTCGACGACGCGCTCGACACCGCGGCCGAAGGACCCAAGATCGGCACGGCGTTCCGCCCGTCGGGGCGGCGGATGGGGGCGCGCCGGTTCTGGCTGCTCAACGCCGCGGACGCGCAGGGCAGGCTGGAGCTGGACGCCGGAGCGGTCGCCGCCGTGGTCGGGCGCCGCCGCTCGCTGCTCGCCGCCGGGATCCGCGGGGTCGCCGGCGACTTCGTGGCCGGTGACGTGGTCGACCTCGTCGGCCCGGACGGCGCGGTGGTCGCCCGCGGTGTCGTCGGCTTCGACGCGGCCGAGCTGCCGGCGCTGATCGGCCGCCGCTCCCGCGACCTCCCCGTCGAGCAGCGGCGCGAGGTCGTGCACGCCGACGACCTGGTCGCGCTCGGCTGACCCGGGCTGCCCCTGCGGTCGCCCCGACGTGGCTGCGCGGTGCTGTCGTGTCTCCGGCGGCGTGGTGTGATCCCCGATGACGCCGTGCGACCGGTGCGCCGTCGCCGGCAGGAGGAGGACGCGGTCGTGGACGGGAACCAGCTCTGGCATCGGGACGCGACCGGGCTGGCGGAGCTGATCGCCACCCGGCAGGCGTCGGCGGTGGAGGTGGTCCAGGCGCACCTGGACCGCATCGACGCCGTCAATCCGACGATCAACGCCGTGGTGACGGTGCTCGCCGACCAGGCACTCGCGGGAGCGGAGGTGGCGGACCGGGCGGTGGCGGCGGGCGAGCCGCTCGGACCCTTCCACGGCGTGCCGTTCACGATCAAGGACTCGCTGGACGTGGCCGGCACGGTGACCACCCGCGGTTCGACCCTGTTCCGCGACCGGGTGCCGGCCACGGACGCCACCGCGGTGGCCCGGCTGCGGGCGGCCGGCGCCCTCCCGCTCGCCAGGACCAACCTGCCGGAGTTCTCCTACTGGACCGAGACGGACAACCTCCTGGTCGGCCGGTCGAACAACCCCTGGGACCTCGACCGCACCCCCGGGGGCTCCAGCGGCGGCGAGTCCGCCGCCATCGCCGCCGGCATCTCGCCACTGGGGCTGGGCAGCGACGTGGCGATCTCGGTGCGCGGACCCGCGCACGACACCGGCATCGTCGCGCTGAAGGCGACCCGCGGACGGATCCCGATCACGGGGCACTGGCCCGACGTTCCTCGCCGCTACTGGCACGTCGGCCCGATGGCGCGCAGCGTGCGGGACGTCGGCACCGCCTTCGGGATCCTCGCCGGCCCGGACGGCGTCGACGGGTACGTCCAGCACGCACCGCCGACAGGGAAGGGGCCCGCGGCACTCACCGGGCTGCGGGTGGGCTGGGCGAGCGAGCCCGCGTTCGGCCCGGTGGATCGCGAGGTGTCGGCCGCGGTCATGGCCGCGGCGGACGCGCTCCGCGACGCGGGTTGCGTGGTCGAGCCCGCCCCGCTGGACGGGCTGGCGGACGTCGACGGCACCGCGCTGAGCTCGGTGCTGTTCACCGCGGAGGTGGTGCCGTACTTCCGCCGGGCGGTGGCCGGACGGGAGTCCGAGGTGCACGCCGTCGTGCGGCGGACGCTCGCCGCGCCGGAGGTGTCGACGGCCGACTACGTCGACGCACTGCAGCAGGTGGACGCGCTCAGCGGCCTCTTCGCCGGGTACTTCGAGCGCTACGACGCGCTGCTGTGCCCCGTGTGTCCCGTCCCCGCGCAGCCCCACGCCCGCTCGACGTTCCCCGTCGGCGACGTGACCGTCCCGGCGCGCGGGATCATGCGGGCCACCGTCCCGTTCAACCTCACCGGCCTGCCCGCGCTGGCAGTGCCGTTCGGGGTCAGCACCGGCGGCCTCCCCATCGGCGTCCAGCTCGTTTCCCGCTGGTACGACGAGGCGACCATCCTGCGCCTCGGGGCCGCGCTGGAGCCGTGAGGCAGTCCTCTCAGCCGAGGGCGACCTTCGCGACGAGTTCCGCAACGTGCACCGGGTCGTGGGCGAGGGCTGTCGTGGTGACGGTGACCTCGCACTGGGCGAAGCCGGGCACCTCGGTCGGGCGCCAGCGGGCGCAGAGGTTGGCGCGTTCCTGCTCCAGGAACGCGAGCAACCGGTCGTTGATCTCCTCGGGGGAGCGGTCGGCGTACAGCACGAACGTGGTGGACTGCGGCACCTCCGGATGCACCCGCAGACCGTTCGCCGCAGCGGCGAAGGTGCGGGCCCACGCCACGCACTCGCCCATGCGCGGCAGCTCGTCGCGCAGCGCCAGCAGCGCGGAGAGCGCGTACGGCGTCATCTGGAACATCTCCCCGCCCTGGCGGCGGCGCCACCGCCGCACGTCGGCCACGACGTCCTCGGCCGCGGCGACGGCGGCTCCCGCGAACGCGCCGAGGCCCTTGTAGAACGACACGTAGACGCTGTCGACGAGCCCGGCGAGATCGGCGAGTGCGCGTCCCTCGTAGAAGGGTGCGACCTCCCACAGCCGCGCGCCGTCGACGTGCAGCGGCACGCCGCGCTCCCGAGCCGCGGTCGAGAGCTCCTGCAGCTCGTCCCAGGTCGGCGCGATGCAGCCGGCCTCCCGCAGCGGCAGCTCGATCATGGCGGCACCCAGATCACCGGTGACGGCCGCGAGGTGCGCCGCCGTCGCGACGGTGCGGCCGGTGGTGAGGTGCTCGAACCGGAAGCCGTGCAGCAGGCGTGGCCCGTCCTGCTCGTGTGTGACGGGATGGGCCAGATCCGGAAGCGCGACCCGCCACGAGCCACGCCGCTCGCACCACACCCGCAGCACCGCCTGCTGGGCCATCGTGCCCGTCGGGAGGAACACCGCAGCCGGCTTCCCGAGCAGCGCTGCGACCCGCGCCTCGAGCAGCTCGACGGCGCCGCCCTCCGCCCCGTACCAGTCGGCCTTCGTGATGCCGAAGTCCGAGCACGCCGCGGCGAGGGCGGAGAACGCCGCTGCAGGGGTGCGCCGGGGACCGCGCAGGACCGACACCGTGCAGGCGTCGGAGGCCGCAGCGAACCGCTCGTCGAAACTCGTCACGGCGCCACTCTTCCAGCACACCCTGCTCGCGGCAGGAGTCGATCTCGTGCTTGATCCTCCCGGATCGGTGGTACTGATCCGATGTGGAGCCTGACGAGATGCCGCCGGGGCTCGTCCGCAGCGATCCGGCCGGCCCCGGGCTGACCCGTCGGCGCCGTGGACGCGGCTTCGGCTACCTCGACGTCGGCGGCGTCGCGATCACCGACGCGGCCGAGATCGCCCGCATCAAGGCGCTGGTCATCCCGCCCGCCTGGCAGGACGTGTGGATCAGCCCGGACCCGGCCGGGCACATCCAGGCCGTCGGCACCGATGCCGCCGGTCGCCGCCAGTACCTCTACCACCCGGACTGGCGGGCGGCTCGGGACAAGGAGAAGTACGACCGCGTGCTGGGGCTCGGCCGGCGCATGCCCCAGGTGCGGCCGGTGATCGCCGAGCGGATGGCCGGGAAGGGGCTGGGCCGCGAACGGGTGCTGGCCGGCGCGCTGCGGATGCTCGACCTCGGAGTCTTCCGGGCCGGTGGCGAGCAGTACGCGCCCGGCGAGGACGACGACGAGGGCACCTTCGGGCTGGCGACGCTGCGCCGCGAGCACGTCCGGCTGCACCGCGGCGCCGTCGAGGTGAGCTACCTCGCCAAAGGAGCGATCGAGCGGACCGTGGCCCTGCGCGACCCTGCGCTGCACCGCATGGTCAACGGGTTGCTGCGCCGCCGCGGCGGGGGTGACGACCTGCTGGCGTACCGGATCGGCAGCACCTGGCACGACGTCACCGCCGACGACCTGAACCTCGCCGTCAAGGAGGTGATCGGGAAGCGGTACACCGCGAAGGACCTGCGGACCTGGAACGCCACCGTGCTCGCCGCGGTGACCCTCGCCGGCGCTGCTGCGGAGGGGATACCGAGCGCGCAGCGCGCCCGGGCACGGGTGGTGAACGCGGCGATCAGCGAGGTGGCCGCGCACCTCGGCAACACCCCCACCGTGGCGCGGGCGTCCTACGTCGATCCGCGCGTGATCGAGCGGTTCGAGGACGGTCGCACCCTGCTGCCCACGTTGCGCCGCAACCACCTCTCCGACCCGCTCGACGACGATGGCCGCGCGGTGCTCGACCGGGCAGTGGTGCGGCTGCTCAAGGACTAGGAGCATCACCCCAGATCGGGGGCGTGCTCGCGCGCCCACTCGGTGAACGGGAGTGGCTCGCGGCCCAGCACCGTGCGCGCCGTGCCCGTCGCTGGGGAGCGGCCGGCCACGGTGCCGGCCGCGATGAAGGCCAATACCGCCTCGACGGTCGAGGCGTCGCCGTAGGCCCCGAACCGTTGCCGCGCCTGGTCCGGGGTCAGCTCGACGACCCGCAGCGGGCGTCCGAGCGCCGCAGCGACGATGTCGACCTGCTGCCGCTGGGTCAGCAGGTCGGGCCCGGTGAGCAGATCGCTGACGGCCGAACCGCCTGCGCCGGTGAGAGCGGCGACGGCCACGGCGGCGATGTCGCGTTCGTGGATCGGGGCCGACCGGGACTCGGGATGCACCAGCTCGACCGTTCCCTCGGCCCGGATCGTCTCCGCCCAGCTCAACGCGTTGTTCGCCAGCACCAGCGGTCGGATCGGCGTCACCGGCAGCCCGGCCGCGGCCAGATCGTCCTCAAGTGCGCGGTGCTCCTCGGTGATCGGGTTGCCCGCCGCCCACGGCAGCAGGACGCTGCCCGAGGACAGCACCACAACATGCCGGATCCCGGCCGCGAGCGCAGCCTTCGCGAACCCCGCGCCGGTGCCCGGCGCCGCGTAGAGGAACACCTGATCGACGCCGTCCAGAGCGGGTTCCAGGGTCTCCGGTCGGGTCAGATCGGCCTCGACGACGTCGACGCCCGGTGGCAGCGCGGCCGTCGACAGGGCGCGGGCCGAGGCGCGGACGGGCTCGCCCGCGGCCAGCAGACCGGCGACGACGTGCCGCCCGACCGCGCCCCGCGCGCCAATGACCAACGTGGACATGACATGACCTCCAGCCGGCCGGCGAGGACCGGCCACGGCAGCGAGCGTTGCCGCCTGCTGCCGTCGACAGCGCGTCAGCGGCCGAGGGTCGAGCGCTTTCGACACCGGAGCACCCGTCGCGGTCGTTTCACGACATCCGATGCGGGCGGAGCACCGTCGTGGCGGCCTTGACCGTGCGCAGCACCGGCACGCTCGACACGGCCTCGATGCCGGCGACGCTCGGCACCGTCGTGGTCAGGTAGCGGAACGTCGCCTCGACGTCGGGCATCGGGACGGCCGCGAAGAGGTTGCTGCTGCCGGTGGTGGCGGCCGCGAAGGCGACCTCGGGATGGCCCGCGAGTGCGGCCCCGGCGGCCAGCAGGTGGCGCGGGCCGACGGTCAACCACAGGAGGGTCTGCACGGGGAGATCGAGCACCTCCATCTCGACGTCGACATCGAGGTGCAGCACCCCGGCGGTGCGCAGCTCGGCCAGCCGGCGTCGGGCGGTCACCGTGGACGTGCCCGCGGCCGCCGCCAGCCGCTCGGTGCTGGTGCGGCCGTCGAGGCGGAGGAGGTCGAGCAGGGCCCGGTCGACGCCGTCGATGCGACTGGGGAGCGTCGGATCGACGGCCGGGAGGTGGCGGGCGAGCTGGTCGACCTGGGCGGCGGAGAGCGGTCCGCGCTTGCTGTACGGCTCTCCGACACCGCCGTAGAACACGTGCAGCACGCGGTCGGCGCGCACGTCGAGCAGGTGCCGGGTGCGCGGCAATGCGTCCAGCAGGAGCGGCTGCACGCCGTCGCCGTAGACGGTGCAGACGATCTCCGTGCCGCCCGCGCACAGGCAGATCCAGCTGGTGTCGGCGCGGCGGGCCAGCGCCGCTGCGATGTCGGCCGCTGCCTCGGGCAGCGCGCGGATGCGCACCATCCACTGGACCTCGCCCGTCCGGTGCGGGGTGGTGAGGCCCACAACCCGTAGGCCGTGGTCGCGGCGCAACCGCGCGTAGCGGCGGGCCGCTGTCTGGTCCGACACGCCCAGCACCTCGCCGATCCGGCGGAACGGTGCGCGCCCGTCGACGTGCAGGGCGTGGATCAGCGCCCGGTCGAGCTCGTCCGGCCGCGGTGCCACACGCGCACGTTACCGGCGATGATCAGGCCGGACTGAGCAGGACCAGCGGGATCTCGCGCTGGGTGCGCTTCTGGTAACCGGCGTAGTTGGTGAAACTGGTCGCGATCTTCGGCCACATCCGGGCCCGCTCCTCCGGTGTGGCGACCCGCGCGCTCCACCGCTGCTTGGGCGCGCCCTTGATGGAGACCTCGACCTCGGGGTTGTCGCGCAGGTTGAGGAACCACGCCGGGTGGTGGTCGTCGCCGCCGCGGGAGGCCACGACCACGTAGGTGTCACCTTCCTGCAGGGGCGAGGTGAGCATCACCGCGCGCGGCTGACCGGACTTGCGACCGATCGTGGTGAGCTCCAGGACGGGCATCCCGGCAACGACCTGACCCACCTTTCCGCCGGTTGCCGTCAGCAGCAGCCGGTGGATCCCGTTCATCGCCTTGAGCGCGAGGTCGTGTGGCATGACAACACCTTACTCCGGGTAACTTAACCTCGTTGGGCAAGTGCGAGCGGAAGAACAGCAGTGGCGCCCGCGAGGCGCAGCGCGCGGGCGGCGACCGTCACCGTCCAGCCCGTGTCGATCACGTCGTCGACGAGCAGCACCGGTCCGGCCGGCACGGCGAACCCCGGCTCCGCGAAAGCGCCCCAGACGGCCGCCAGCCGCTGCGCGGAGTTGGCGTGCGCCTCGGGCCGCGGGCCGACCGGCTCCAGCATCCCCAGCAGCGGCAACCGGCCGATCTCGGCGATCCGCCGGGCGAGGTGCTCCAGCTGGTGCGGACGGGTGCGCGAGCCGATCCCGACCACGCCGACGGGTCGCTCCGCCCAGCCCCACCCTGCGAGCACGCGCACCACGGCGTCGAGCACGTCCTTGCCCACCGGCTGGTCAGGGGTGTCCGGACCGACGAGCTCGCGCAGCCGGGTGCCCCAACCGATGTCGGACAGCCGCCCGACGACGCGGCCGCTCTCGGCGACCTCGCCCGCCTTGATCCGCCCCGACGCGGGCACGTCGAGCTCGGCCATGCCGCTCGGCCACTGCTTGCGCGGCGGCACCTCCACGCCGGGCCGGTTGATCCGCTCACCCGCCGCGGCTTCCACGGCGGCGTCGACGTCGGCGCGCCAGGCCGGGCCGGCGCAGTTGTCGCAGCGGCCGCAGGGAGCCGGATCGGGATCGTCGAGCTGGCGGCGCAGGAACTCCAGCCGGCACATGTCGGTGGCCAGGTAGTCGAGCATCGCCTGCTGCTCTGCCTTGCGGGCCACCGCGATGCGGCGGTGGCGCTCCTCGTCGTAGAACCACTCCTGGCCGGTCGCGAGCCAGCCGCCCTTCACCCGGCGGACGGCGCCGTCGGAGTCGAGCACCTTGAGCAGCATCTCCAGCCGGGTGCGGGAGAGGTCGACGCGGGTCTCGATCGCCGCGGTGGAGAGCGGCTCCACGGTGTCGAGCACCTTGAGCGTCTGGCGGACCAGGTGCTCGGGCGGGAACGCGAGGGAGGCGAAGTAGGCCCAGATGTCGCGGTCCTCGTGGCCGGGCAGCAGAACCACCTCGGCCCGTTCCACCGCGCGGCCCGCGCGGCCGATCTGCTGGTAGTAGGCCACCGGCGAGGACGGGGCACCGAGGTGGACGACGAACCCGAGGTCGGGCTTGTCGAACCCCATGCCCAGCGCCGACGTGGCGACCAGCGCCTTGACCCGGTTGCCGAGCAGGTCGGCCTCCGCGGCCAGCCGCTCCTCCGGATCGGTCTTGCCGGTGTACGCCGCGACCGGATGGCCGCGCTCGCGCAGGAACTCCGCCACCTCCTCGGCGGCGGCGATCGTGAGCGTGTAGACGATGCCGGCACCCGGCAGCGTGTCGAGCATCGCCGCCAGCCACGCCAACCGCTGCGCGGGCGTGCGCAGGGACACCACGGCGAGCCGCAGGCTCTCCCGGTCGAGCGAGCCGCGCAGCACCAGCGGCTCGCCCGCTTGCAGCCCCAGCTGCTCGGTGACGTCGACGACCACGCGGTCGTTCGCCGTGGCCGTGGTGGCGAGGACGGGGATGCCCTCGGGCAGCTCGGCGATGAGGTTGCGCAGGCGCCGGTAGTCGGGCCGGAAGTCGTGGCCCCAGTCGGACACGCAGTGCGCCTCGTCGACGACGAGCATGCCGGCGCTCGCGGTGAGCCGGGGGAGCACCCGGTCGCGGAAGTCGGGGTTGTTGAGGCGCTCCGGCGACAGCAGCAGGACGTCGACCTCGCCGGCGTCGATCGCCGCGTAGGTCTGCTGCCACTCGCCGACGTTGGCCGAGTTGACGGTGACCGCGCGGATGCCCGCCCGCTCGGCGGCCTCGATCTGGTTGCGCATGAGCGCCAGCAGCGGCGACACGATCACGGTCGGCCCGGCACCCGCGGCCCGCAGCAGGGCGGTGGCCACGAAGTACACGGCCGACTTGCCCCACCCCGTGCGCTGCACGACCAGCGCCCGGCGGCGCTCGGCGACGAGGGCGTGGATGGCGGTCCACTGGTCCTCCCGCAGGCGGGCGCCGTGCCCGGCGAGCGTGGCCAGCACCTCTTCGGCCCGGGTGCGGAGATCGGTGGTGGCGCTGGTCATGCCCCCATGGTGGCCGAACCCCCCGACAGTTCCTCGACGGCCCCCGTGACCTGCGCTGGGGTCGCACTACGGTGGAGGGCCATGGACACTGCGGCGACCGACCACCTCCTGAGCACCACCCGTTCGGTCCGGCTGAAGCTGGACCTCGAGCGCCCCGTGGAGGACGAGGTGCTGGCGGACTGCCTGCGGCTGGCCGTGCAGGCCCCCACGCCGGGCGGAGCCGAGACGTGGCGCTGGCTCGTCGTGCGCGACCGGGAGGTCAAGAACGCGCTCGGTGCTCTGTTCCGCCAGGTCGGCGAGGAGTACCTGCGACAGGGCCTGGCGCGGGCCGGCGGCGCGGACGCCCCGCCGCAGGTGCAGCGGATGGTGCGGTCGGGGCAGCACCTGATCGACGTCATCGAGCGGGTGCCCGTGCTCGTCGTGCCCTGCGTGCAGGGCGTACCGAGCGGCGGCAACGAGGAGCTCTCCGTCTTCTACGGCGGCATCTTCCCGGCTGTCTGGGGCTTCCAGCTGGCGCTGCGCTCGCGCGGGCTGGGGTCGACGTTGACCAGCTACCACCTCCAGCACGAGCAGGAGGCGGCGCGCATCCTGGGCGTGCCCGACGGCGTGACGCAGGTCGGCCTGCTGCCCGTCGCCTACACGACGGTGTCGGACTTCAAGCCGGCACGCCGCCGTCCCGTCCCGGAGATCGCGTTCCTCGACAAGTGGGGCACCCCGCTCTCCTGATCGGTAAGAGTTCGCGTACTGATCAGGCCTCCCGCGCGAGGTCGTCCATCAGCTCGCCTGCGATGCGGAGGAGCTGGACCTCCGCGGGGGTGCGCCCGGCGAGTGCCCTGGCGAGCCACGCGTCGCGCTGCGCCATGTCGGCGACGAGGGCGGCCCGCCCGCGCTCGGCGAGACGCTCGCACGGCTCTCGGAGATCGCGGGACTGCTGCGAGCGCACCGCCGGCTCGTGCGGTGGGGGGCGAGTGCGCGGCCCGCACCCCGCCGACTCGGTCGACGCGCTGCTCGCATGCAGCGAGACCACGGGTGCAGCGCCTGCGGCGGCCCGGACTGCGCCGCGGGATGCGCGCGCCCGACGGGCACCTCTCGCCCCGGTTCGGGGAGCTGCCACACCTGTTGCGGCCGGCGCCGACCGAGGTGTGACCGCCGTCTCTCGCGCGGAACGGGCTGGTGGGCGGCAGTATGTCGAGGTGACCGACCGTTCGATGGCGCCGCAGTCTCCCCAGTTCGGCTCCGTCGCGGACGTGGCCGAACGGCTGGCCGGTGTCGGCTACCTCGCCTCGACCGCCGTCGCCACCACCGTTTACCTCGCCGACCGCCTCGGCAAGCCGCTGCTGGTCGAGGGGCCGGCCGGCGTGGGGAAGACCGAGCTGGCGAAGGCCGTCGCCGCGGCCACGGGCTCCGGACTCGTGCGGCTGCAGTGCTACGAGGGCATCGACGAGGCCCGAGCGCTCTACGAGTGGAACCACGCCAAGCAGCTGCTGCGCATCACCGCGGGCAAGCAGGGCGAGTCGTGGGACCAGACCCGCGACGACGTCTTCAGCGAGGAGTTCCTGCTGCCGCGGCCGCTGCTCACCGCGATCCGGCGCACCGACCCGACCGTGCTGCTCGTCGACGAGATCGACAAGGCCGACGTGGAGGTCGAGGGTCTCCTCCTGGAGGTCCTCTCCGACTTCCAGGTGACCGTGCCGGAGATGGGCACGATCACGGCCGTGCGCAGGCCCATCGCGGTGCTCACGTCGAACTCGACGCGGGAGCTGTCCGAAGCGCTCAAGCGGCGCTGCCTGTTCCTGCACCTCGACTTCCCCGACGCCGAGCTGGAACGGCGCATCGTGGCGTCACGGGTGCCGGAGCTGGCCGACGCGCTCGTCGACGCGCTGGTGCGCACGGTCCGCGTGCTGCGCGGGCTGGAGCTGCGGAAGTCCCCGTCCGTCGCGGAGACGATCGACTGGGGCCGCACGCTCCTCGCCCTCGGCCTTGACACGCTCGACGACGAGGCCGTGCGGGCCACGCTCGGTGTGGTGCTGAAGCACCAGAGCGACACGACGAAGGCGGCGACGGAACTCCGGCTCAACTAGAGCAGGACGTCGCACACCGCGACGATCGGGGAGAGGACCGTCTGCAGCAGCGGGGGTCCGGTCCGGCCGAGCGTGGCGCACAGCCCGCCGGAGGCAGGGGCGATCGGCACCGGTTGCGGTACTGCGGCGGGCGGGGCGGGGGCGCGACCGCCCGTCACCACCGACCGGACGACCGGCGCGGAAGCCGTGCCGCGGCTGGGCGTCGCACCCTGGATGGCACCGCCCGGGACGGCCGCGGCCGGCGCAGGTCGACTGCAGCACTCCGCCCGGCTGGACGCAGCCCCGACCGGCGCGCCGAGCTGGTCGAACCCGGCAAGGGCGCGGCCGCCCACGGATGTGATCGCCAAACCGAGCCCGGCGACGATGGCGACCGCGAGGAGCAGCACGAGCAGGGTGCCGCCCCGGCGGGAGATCGGCTCGTCCACGAGCAACCACCACCTTCGCCGGCGCCGGGTCCGGCGCGGTGGTGCGAGCGTAGGTGCCGCCCGGTCCGTGACCAGCGGTTCCACCCGAAGGTGGGCATTTCCCGGCTCAGGTCAGGCAGCTCTGCACCACCTGCACGTACGCCGCGGACCGGTCCGAACCGATGATCCCCGGCGCCATCCGGTTCATGACGTAGCTGACGGTTGTGCGGGAGTCGAGGTCGGCGATCGTCAACGACCCGCCCCAGCCGCCCCAATACAGCGCGCGCCCCTGCGGCACGTACGGGACCGTCTGCGACTCGGGGAGGGCGAAACCGATGCCGAACCGCAGCGGTACCCCGAGCACGAGGTCGACGCCGTGGCTCTGCTCCTCGAGGGTCAGCGCGATGGTCTCCGGGGAGAGCAGACGCACGCCGTCGACCGTGCCGTCGAGGGCCAGCGCCTTGAGGATGCGGTTGAGCGAGCGGGCGTTGCCGTGCCCGTTCAGCGCCCCGAGCTCGGCCTTCCGCCACGCGTCGGTGTTGGCGGCGTCGGCGCTCGCCGCCGGGCCGGTGAACGTCTTGAACGCGACGCTGTCCGGCGGGATCTCCAGCGCCAACGGCGGCGGCGGGACGACGGGCGCGATGCGGGCCGGGTCGACGTCGCGGGCGCCGATGCTGAAGTCCGCGCCGACCGGGCCCGCGATCTCCTCGGCCACGAACGCCGTCAGCGACCTGCCGTCGGTGCGCCGGATCAGCTCGCCGAGCAGGTGCCCCTGGTTCTGCGCGTGGTAGCCGGACGCGGTGCCCGGCGCCCACCACGGAGCCTGCGCGGCGAGCCGTTTCGTGGCGCCCTCTGTGTCGTACATGTCCTCGACCTGGAACGGCTGGTCCCAGCCGGAGACCCCGGAGGTGTGGGAGAGCAGGTGCCGCACCTCCACCGCGTCCTTGCCGTTCGCGGCGAACTCCGGCCAGTACCGCGCGACGGGCGCGTACGGGTCGAGCAGGCCCCGGTCGACGAGCATCAACACGGCGAGCGCGGTGACCATCTTCGTCGACGACCACACGTTGACGACGGTGTCCGCGCCCCACGGGGTGCGCCGATCTGCGTCCTGCCACCCGCCCCAGATGTCCACGACGACGTGCCCGTCGACGTCGACGACGATGGCCGCGCCCAGCTCCTCCTCGGCGGCCAGTCGGGCGGCCAACTCGTCGCGCACCGCGTCGAACGCGGGATCGTTCCGTCCCTGCACCTCGGTCATGCCGGCCACGCTATGCCCGATCATCGCGATCCGAACAGCCCGACGTGCGACTCCCCGAGGAACGAGACGATCCCGCGTATCCGTCCGTCGTGGACGTCCAGTGCCGTGACGGACCAGGGCTCGAACGCGCTGCTGGTCCCCGAGCGGTGGCAGACGACGGCCGGCAGGCTGTTGGCCCACGTCAACCTCGTGCGCCATGCTCCGCAGGACCCGCTGAACGGGACCGCCCGCGCGAACGCAGCGACGTCGTCCCGACCCGCGTACCAGGAGGCCAGCGGCGGCATCGACCAGGTGATGTCGGCGGCGAGCAGCGCGACGAGCGCGTCGGCGTCCCCGCGCTCCAGAGCGTCGGCGAAGGCGGCGGCGACAACCCGCCGGCGCGGATCCGGTGTCGGCGCGACCGTCGGGCCGGCGGCAGCTCCCGCCCGCTGCAGCGCGCTCGCCACCGCGACCGGGGACGTCGCCATCGCGTCCGCCACGTCCGCCACGGTGAACCCGACCACCTCCACCAGCAGCAACGCCGCCCGCTGGTTGGGCGGCAGGTGCTGCAGGGCAGCCACGTACGCCAGCTCGACGGCCTCCCGCTGCTCGTAGTGCTCGTCGGGATGCGGGCCGAGCCATGCCACGTCGGTGCGCGGCGCTGCGTCGAGCACGACGGTGGGGCTGGCCGGGCCGAGGTCGACGGGCAGCGCGCGGCGGCGCCGGCTCCGCGCCGCGTCGATGCAGCTGTGCGTCGCGATCGCGTAGAGCCACACGAGCGCAGCGAGCCGCGGCCGGCGAAGCCGGACAGGCCCCGCCACGCCCGCACCAGCGCCTCCTGCAGAGCGTCGTCGGCGTCGTGGACGGAGCCGAGCATGCGGTAGCAGTGGGCGTGGAGCTCGTCCCGCAACGGTGCCACGAGCTCGGTGAACGCGGCGTCCGGCGCTCGATCCACACCGGCTCCTCTCAACAGCGCTCCCGCAGCGCCGCCACGCCGTCGCCGGTGAGGTCGGCGAGGTGGGCGGGGCGACCGGTCATCCCCATGATCAGGGCGATCGTCGGACCGTTCACGGCCGGCCCGGTGCCGGTGGTGAACGCAGAGTCCGTGGCGGCGAGGCGCAACCCGGCGATCCAGCTGCGCGCGGGCACCGCCAGGTCGGTGGCGGCGTAGAACTCGGCGGCCCGCAGCAGCACGCCGTCCGGGTAGCTGCGCGGCACGCCGAGCGGGCGGCGGATGTCCTCGGCGTGAACCACCGTCTCGGCCAGCATGAACTCGGCGCTGCCGCGGCGGCCGAGCGGAGTGGTGGTGCGGCCGGTGGCGCAGCACGCCGGCGAACCAGCGCGGGAACGTCAGCGTCGCGCCCGATGTCAGATGTGCCACCACCTCGCGTACGGACAGGCCGGCGCACAGCGACGGTGTCGCCCAGGCCGCGACCGGCAGGCCGGCCAGGTCCGCGGCCAGGGCTGCCCGCTCAGCATGGACGAGCGGCCAGGTGGTGCTCATGTGATCCTCCGTGCGACAGGGAGACGACGACTCACCGATACGGCGTCGGCCGCACCGCGACGGCATCGCTGAGTGTCGGAGGTCACAACGGAGGCCACCTCAGTCTCGGTACGAGGGCACCACCACCTTCGGGTCGGTGCACGCCGGCACCGGCTGCGCGCCGGCCCGTGCGCGAGCGAGGTTGGCGCTGCGCCAGTCGTCGCCCGGCACGTCCCGCAGGATCTCTGCGCGGATGCAGGAGCGCACCGGATCGGCCAGCTGCTCCAGCGGACCGAGCGCGTCGGCGGAGAGCGTCGAGAGGTAGTGGGCGTCGAGCTTCCCCGACACCGCGAACCGCTCGACGTTCTCCTGGGCGACGAACCGCTCGGGGTCCAGCACTGCGAGCGCCAGCAGTGCCGCCACGCCGGTGCCCACCATCGCCCGCGTCGGGATGCGGTCCCGCAGCCGCAGCACCGACCACGTGACCAGCACGAATGCCACGCCGAGCCACAGCTCGACCGTGAGCACCACCAGCCGCTGCACGGTGTGCCCGTAGGCCTGCTGGTAGAGCACCATGCGGTGCGTCGCCGACGCCACCACCAGCAACGTGAGGATCGTGAGCGCGGTGAGCAGGCCGCGCTTGGCCCGCCGCTGCAGCGCGGTCTCGACCGGCGCGAACCGGGCAGCCGCGATGATCACCAGTAGGGCCAGCACGGTGACCCACAGCAGCTGCCAGAACCCGCCCCGGGCGTACTCGGCGTAGGTGATGCCGGCCGTGGCCTGCACGTACGCGTCGCCGGCGAACATCGTGGTGACCGTGACGGCGAGGAAGCCGGCGAACAGCACCACGAGGAACCCGACCGGGATCGTCCACTCCAGGCCGCTCAGCCGCCGCCGTGCCATAGGTGCCGGCGGACGTGGCGCCGACGCGCTCAGGAAGCAGGTGCCGGCCATCCCGGCGGCGCCGAAGGCCGCCAGGACGAACCAGCGCACGGCGCCGTCGTCGATCCTGGGGGTGAGGCCCTCCACCAACTTGCCGAACACCGGATCGGCCGAGGCCAGCAGCCCGCCGAAGACGAGCAGCAGCAATGCCCCCGCGGCCACGGCCACCCCGACGCGGACCGCACGGCGCAGGTCGGTGCGCTCGGTGGCGGACTTGCCGAACCACGGCACCGCGCGGCACGCCGCCAGCGCGAGCGTGGCCGCGGCGGCCAGCACCCCGCGTCCGGAACGGCCGACGATCGCCAGCGTGCCCGTGCCGAACGCCGCGAGCAGGCACAGCACGCCGAGCCACTCCGCGGCCCGCACCGCGCACACCGCGGCCAGGGCGACGGTCGCCGCCGTCCACCACACGCCCTCCGGCGTGATGCGCCGGTGCCGCCACTCGACGGCGAGCGTCGCCGCCACCCCCACCAGAGCGGTCACCAGCCAGCCCAGCCCGGGCCGACCTTCCGGCACGGCACCGGCCGTGGTCAGCGCCATGATCGCGGTGCCCGCCACCATCGCCACCGACGGTGGCGCTGCCGGCACGGGCCATCGGTCACCGAACAGCGGCGGTACGGGCTGCGGCGGCAGCGGCGGCGCCATCGGCCGCATCGGACCCATCGGCGGCACGGGACCCATCGGAGCCATTGGCGCCTCGCCCGGCCGCTCCACCATCACGGTGCGACCAGCCGCGGCCCGGACCGCGGCAGCGTGGCCGGACGTCACCGGCTCCGCGCCGGCCAGCCGCTTCGCCGCGCGCCCCTCCTCGGTGTTCGTGGTCGGTGCACCGGCCGCCCCCGTCGCGTCGGCCGGTGCACCGCCCGTCTTCTCGTCGCCGGTCATGCCGCACCCGGCAGCGTCACGCGGATCCGGCACCCCGGTCCGACCGTGGACTCGTCGTTGGCCAGCACGGCGATGCTGCCGGCGTGCAGGTCCACCACCCAGTGCGCGATGGACAGGCCCAGCCCGGTGCCGCCGCCGCCCGGTCGCTCCCCGCGGGTGAAGCGGTGGAACACGCGGGTGCGCTCCTCCGGCGCGATCCCCGGCCCTTCGTCTCGGACTTCCAGCACGAGTTCCTCCCCCTCCGCACGAGCGGTGACCCGTACGTCGCTGCCGGGCGGTCCGTGCCGCGCGGCGTTGTCCAGCAGGTTGACCACGACCTGGTGCAGGCGGGCACGGTCGGCGTAGGCCGTCGTGCCGGGTGGCACGTCGACCGTGAAGTGGATGCGGCGGCCGGCGACGTCGCTCGCCACCCGCACCTCCGCCACTGCCTCCTCGAGCATCGGGGCGAGCGCGAACTCCTCGCGGTCGAGCGTGAGCGCCCCTGCGTCGATGCGCGAGAGGTCCAGCAGTTCGGTGACCAGCCGGCCCAGCCGCTGGGTCTGCACGAGTGCGGTCTGCATCGTCTCCCGGTCGGGCGCCGCGATCCCGTCGACGACGTTCTCCAGCACCGCGTGCAGCGCGGCGATCGGAGTGCGCAGCTCGTGCGAGACGTTGGCGATGAGGTCGCGGCGCTGCTGGTCGGCTGCGGCCAGGTCGGCCGCCATCTGGTTGAACGCGGCCGCGAGCTGACCGACCTCGTCGCGCGAGGTGGCCCGTACCCGGCGGCTGTAGTCGCCCCGTGCCATCGCGCGCGCGGCTGCGGTCATCTCCCGCAGCGGCCGCGTCATCCCGTGGGAGAGCAGCAGAGCCGTCCCGATGACGATCACGAGCGCGATCAGGACGGTCAGCAGCGGCGGAACCCAGCGGTAGATGCTGTAGAGGTAGGCGACGCCGGCGGCCCCCGAGAGGAGGAGCAGCACGCTCATCTTCAGCTTGATGGAGCTGAGCGGGTCCAGCGGTCGGATCATGTCGGCTCCCCGTCCACCTCGAGCGCGTACCCCACGCCGTGCACCGTGCGGATCAGGTCGGCGCCCAGCTTGCGGCGCAGCGCCTTCACATGGCTGTCGACGGTGCGCGTGCCCGACGCCACCGTCCAGCCCCACACCTTGGCCAGCAGCGCCTCCCGCGCCAGCACCTGCCGCGGGTGCGCTGCGAGCTGGCTGAGGAGGTCGAACTCGATCGGCGTGAGGTGCGCGGGCGTGCCCCCTCTGCGCACCCGCCGTTCCGCCGGATCGATCTCCAGGTCGCCCAGCACGATCCGCTCTGCCGGGCCAGCAGTGGCTTCTGCGGCGGCTTCTGCGGTGCGGTCGACCCGGCGGAACAGCGCGTGCACCCGAGCGGCCAGCTCGCGGATGGAGAACGGCTTGGTCAGGTAGTCGTCGGCGCCGACGGCGAGCCCGACGAGCAGATCGGTCTCGGCGTCGCGGGCGGTGAGCATGATGATCGGGATCGGCCGCTCCGCGTGGATGCGTCGGCACACCTCCAGGCCGTCGAACCCGGGGAGCATGACGTCGAGCACCACCAGGTCGGGCGGCGCCGCGGCCACCTGCGCCATCGCCCCCGGCCCGTCGTGCGCGACGTCGACTGTGAAGCCCTCGGCGCGCAGCCGGGCCGCGACGGACGCGGCGATGGTCGGCTCGTCGTCGACGACGAGCACCCGCCGGGTCACGCTGCCTGCGCTGGTCACGGGCTTGACGATAGGGCCGGGCGTGGGGTACCGGTGCGGAGGAACTGTGAAGATCCTGTGCGGGTCGGCCGGTGCGCCAGGGGCGCCCGCCGAGGCATGATGCGGTGGTGGACACCGCGGCGCGGCTCGCGCACGACCACGGCCTGCCCGGGCACCTGGTCGACTTCGTGGCAGCGCTGCGCCGTGCCGACGTGCCCGTCGGGCCGGGGGAGACGGTGGCGGCCGCGCAGGTCGTCGGCGCGCTGGACCTGCTGCATCGCGAGCACCTCCGGGAAGGGCTCGCCGCGGCGCTGCTGCGCCGCTCCGGCCAGCGGCAGGCCTTCGACACGCTGTTCGACCTGTACTTCCCGGCCGCGATCGGCGCCGGCACGGGCGAGGTCGACGTGCCGCGGGTGGGTGACGCCCCGGACGCGCCCGTCGACGTCGATCGCCTGCGCGCCCAGCTGGCCGAGCTCCTCCGCGACGGCGACGACGCGGCACTGGCCGCGCTGGCCAGGGCGGTGATCGACGCGCTCGGCACGGCAGGGGCCGCCGGCACCGGGATCCGCGGGCAGAGCGGCCAGCCGTCCTGGTCGGCCTACCAGGCGCTGCGCCTGCTGTCCCCGGAGACGCTGCTCGCGCAGATCCTGGCCGCGCTGCGCGAGGAGCACGGCGACGAGGGCGAGTTCGCCGACGAGATGCGCCGCCGCGAGATCCGCGACCGGATCGCGCGGTTCCGCGAGATCGTCACCGCGGAGGTGCGCCGCCGCACCGCGGAGCAGAAGGGCCGCGAGCAGGTCGAGAAGACCGCGGTGCCCAAGCAGATCGAGGAGGTCGAGTTCCTCTCCGCCTACGCCGACCAGCTCGCCGCGCTGCGCCGCACCGTGCACCCGCTGGCGCGCCGGTTGGCGAGCCGGCTGGCCGTGCGCCGCAAGCACGCCAAGCGCGGCAGCCTGGACATGCGGCGCACGCTGCGCCGGTCGATGTCCACGGGCGGGGTGCCGATGCGCCCGGCGTGGCGCACCCGACGTCCCGGCCGCCCCGAGCTCGTGGTGCTCTGCGACGTGTCCGGCTCGGTCGCCGGGTTCAGTCACTTCACGCTGCTGCTGGTGCAGGCGCTGCGCGAGCAGTTCTCGAAGGTGCGGGTCTTCGCGTTCATCGAGCGGGCCGACGAGGTGACGCACCTGTTCAGCCCGGGCGCGGAGCTGTCGGGGGTGATGCAGCGCGTGCTGCGCGAGGCCGACCTCGTCGCGTTCGACGGGCACAGCGACTACGGCGGGGCATTCGGCACCTTCGCCGAGCAGTGGGGCGAGGCCGTCACGTCGAAGACGTCGCTGCTGATCCTCGGCGACGGGCGCACCAACTACCGCGACGCGAACCTGACGGTGCTGCGCCGGCTCACCGGTGTGGCGCGGCACGCGCACTGGCTCAACCCGGAGCCCCGGCGCCAGTGGGGTGCCGGTGACTCGGCGGCGTTGAAGTACGCCGACGTGCTCCCGATGCACGAATGCCGCACGGCGGCGCAGCTCGCCGACGTGGTGGAGGCGCTGCTCCCTGTCTGAACGGGCGCGGCTGTGGTTCAATCGGCGCCCCCACCGGCCCCGTTCGAGGACGAAGCGTGCCTGAACCCGGCGAGATCGACCACTCGCGTCCGAACTCGGCGCGGATCTGGAACCACTGGCTCGGCGGCAAGGACAACTACCAGGTGGACCGCGAGGTCGCCGACGCGGTCGCGGCGCGGATGCCGGAGATCCGCGACGTCGCCCGCGAAGGGCGGCGGTTCCTCGTGCGGGCGGTGACGTTCCTGGCCGGCGAGGCCGGCATCGACCAGTTCCTCGACATCGGCACGGGCCTGCCGACGATGGAGAACACCCACGAGGTGGCGCAGCGGACCAACCCGCGTGCCCGCATCGTGTACGTGGACAAGGACCCGCTGGTGCTCGTCCACGCGAAGGCCCTGCTCACCAACGTGTCGCCGGCCGGCCGCACCTGGTACGTGCAGGCCGACGTCCGCAAGCCGGAGCAGGTGCTGGACGAGGCGCGCGCCCTGCTCGACCTCGACCGGCCGGTCGCCGTGCTGCTCCTGGGCGTCCTCGGGCTCGCGACGCCCGAGTTCTCCGACATGCTCGCGGTGGTGCGCACCCTCATGGCGGCGATGGCGTCGGGCAGCTACCTCGCCCTCCTCGACGGCACCGACACCAGCGAGGCGGCCCGGTCGGGCGCGAACCTGACCGGCTACCGGCTGCGTTCGCCCGACGAGCTCCGCGAGTGCGCCGACGGGCTGGAGCTCCTCGAACCCGGCCTCGTGCCGAGCCCGCACTGGCGTCCTGAGCCGCATCACGAGCCGCTGCCGCACCTGGACTCGTACGTGCTGGTGGCGCGCAAACCCTGACCCCGTGGCCAGTTCCGCACCTCACAATGACGTGTCTTGACCGGCCGGCCAACCAAGCGCACCATGGTCACATCGCACAGAAGGGGAGGTGGGAGTCATGGCCACCAGGACATGGACCCGCTGGCAGGACTGGGCAGCCCTCGTGATCGGAGTGCTGACGGCCCTTTCGCCGATCGTCGTGGCGACGAACGCCGCCGCGCTCTGGACGCTGATCGTGTTCGGAGTCCTCATCGCACTGTCCGGCGCCTGGTCACTGGCGATGCCAGGATCGGTCGCGAGCGAGTACGTGCACCTCGCGCTGGGTGTGCTGCTCTTCCTGTCGCCGTGGGTCCTCGGCTTCTCCGCGCTCAGTGGCGCAGCCTGGACGGCGTGGGTCGCCGGCGTGCTGACCGTCGTCGCCGGGGCGGCCGCGCTGCCCGAGGCGAACGCCGAGCACCGCGGTGGAGCCATCGCGGCACACTGATCACCGACGCATCTCGAACTCGGGCGGCCGTGGCACCAGCCACGGCCGCCCGTCGTTGTGTGGCGGGAGGCTGCACATGACCGACGAGACCACCGACGAGCCCGCCCGCGACCGGATCCTCGCCGCGGCCGAGGAACTGTTCGCCGAGCGCGGGTTCGAGGCCACGCCGATCTCGCGCATCGCCGACCGGGCCGGGGTCCCCAAGGGGCTGGTGCACTACTACTTCACCCGCAAGCCCGACCTGCTGGAGGCGCTGGTCCACCGGCTGCCCGACGAACGGGTCCCGCTCGACGAGGTCGTCGTCGCCGGTGACGTCGTGGAGAGCCTGCGCCGGCTCGTCGCCGTGCTCGACGCGACCCTCGACTCGTCGGCGGTGCTCTCCCACCTGCTCTGGCGCGAGGCCGACACCCACCCGGCCGTCCTGGCTGCCCTGCAGGCCCGCTTCGAGCGGTTCGTGACCGTGATCGGGGAGGTCATGTCGGCTGCCCTGCCCAGGTGTCGGGCCGACGTCGACAGTGCGGCGCGCCTGCTCGCCTCGGCCCTGTCCTACCGGCACTCCGTGGCTCGTCACGAGGGCGACGATCCGGCGATCGACCGCGAGCTGCGCTTCCTCGCGACAGGGCTCGAACTTTCGTTCGAATCGAGCTAGTCTCGGTGAGGTGACCTCCGACCTCGCGTGGCAGCCGTCGCTGCTCGACGGCGCGGGCACCGTGGGTTTCGACCCGACGATGCGCTGGCTGCGTCGCCGCCACCTCGGCGACGGCGCATGGCTCGACGTGGTGCCGGGCTGGTGCACCGGTGCCGATCTGCTGTTCGCACGGCTGCTCGACGACACGCCGTGGAAGGGGCCGCGCGAGGTGCGGATGTACGACCGCATGGTCGCGGAACCCCGGCGCACGCACCGCTGGCACGCCGGGTCGGGTCCGGCCGCGCCCGACCCGCTGCCGGCCATGGCCGCCGTGCTCGGGGAGCGGTACGGCGTCGCGTTCACCCAGATCGGCGCCAACCTCTACCGCGACGGTGCCGACAGCGTCGCCTGGCACGGCGACCGGGTGGCCCGCGAGCTGCCGGAGGCGGTGGTGGCGCTGGTGTCGCTCGGCGCGGTGCGGCCGTTCCGGCTGCGACCCACCGGCGGCGGCCCGAGCGTCGGGCTGCTCCCCGGCCCGGGCGACCTGCTCGTGATGGGCGGCAGCTGCCAGCGCACGTGGCAGCACAGCGTGCCGAAGACCCGGGTCGCGGCACCGCGGATCAGCATCCAGTTCCGGCACGTCTACCAGTAGATACGCTGCACGGATGCAGCAGGCGAGCACGCGACGCAAGGTCGGCGTGATGGGCGGCACCTTCGATCCCATCCACCACGGCCACCTCGTCGCGGCCAGCGAGGTCGCCGACCGCTTCGGGCTCGAGGAAGTGATCTTCGTGCCGACGGGTCAGCCGTGGCAGAAGCTCGACCACGAGGTGACACCGGCCGAGGACCGCTACCTCATGACCGTCGTGGCCACCGCGTCCAACCCCCGGTTCTCCGTGAGCCGCGTCGACATCGACCGCGACGGGCCCACCTACACCGCCGACACGCTCACCGACCTGCACGCGCAGCTGCCGGGCTCCGAGCTGTACTTCATCACCGGCGCCGACGCGCTCGCGCAGATCCTGTCCTGGCACAAGGTCGACGAGCTGTTCGCGATGGCGCACTTCATCGGCGTCACCCGGCCCGGCTACGAACTCGGCGACGATCACCTGCCGGCCGGGTCGGTGACACTCGTGGAGGTGCCGGCCATGGCGATCTCGTCCACCGACTGCCGCGGACGCGTGGCTCAGGGGCGGCCCGTCTGGTACCTCGTGCCGGACGGGGTCGTGCAGTACATCTCCAAGCGGCACCTGTACGAGAAGCCGGAGGGCTGACCGTTCACTTCGTCCAGGCGATGGTGTGGCGGAAGCCGATGCTGTGTCGCATCGTGGCCCCGGGCATGACGTCGACGACGATCCTGCGCAGCTCGTCGAACGGCACGGTCGGGTCCCGCACTGGGAACGGCGGCGGCTGCGGCCCGCCGGTGCTCGGCCAGGGGTGCTTGACGAAGCCGATGACGGGGTTGCTGATGATCGACGCGAGGTCCCACGCGTGGTCCCGGACGGTCCGGGGCGGGGCGAGCCCGACGGCGAGGAACCGGCCGCCGGGCGCGAGGAGCCGGCGCACCTCCCGCAGGGCGGGCCCGACGTCGAGGTGGTGCAGGACGGCGATCATGGTCACGAGGTCGTACGGGCCGTCGGCTGCGGTCCACGCGCCGTCCTCGACGGTGACGTTGGGCAGCCCTGCGCACCGCGCAGCGGCGGTCTCCCGCATCGTCGGGTCGGCGTCGTTCCCGTGCACGGCGGCGAAGCGCGGGGACAGCGCCGCCAGCAGCTCGCCCCGGCCGCACCCGACGTCGAGTGCCGCGCGGCGCCGTGCGGGGAGGTTCGCCAGGATCCAGCTGTGGAAGTGGTCGTTGTGGCTCCACGGGTGGCGCGCGTTGAGGCGCGCCATCGCCGTGGCCGCGCGCCCGCTGGCCAGCGTGCCCGCCAGCCGTCGCAACGCCACGGCCACATTCTGGTCAGCGGGCGAACAGCGCCCGCACCGACGTCCGGTTCACCAGGAGCACGACCCCGGCCAGCAGCACCCCGCACAGAGTCTGTTCGATCCGCAGCCAGACCGGGAACGCCCCGGGGATCGCGACGATCACGACGATCGCCACCAGCATGATCGCGCTGACGAGCCGCAGCCGCAGGAACCCGCGGGCCGACCCACCGGCCGCCTGCGCGGCGAACAGCACCGTCAGCAGGGCGCTGACGAGCACGATCGAAGCCCGCACCCACGCGGCGTCCGTGGCGACGGCCGCGTCGTCGCGCATCACCACCAGCACCGCGACGGCCACCGCGGACAGCGCGGCGTAGGCGGCGAGCAGCATCCGCGCACCCCGCAGGGCCGTGCGCGTGGACTCGGTCCGAACAGTCATGGCGTCCTCCCCGATCTCGGCGATCCAACGCGTCGATCGTCGGCGCGGGGAGGTGCGACGCGCATCGGAGCACGGATGGAACCCGACGGTGTCGACCCTGGTCGGAGACCTCCGACCAGGGTCGGACGTGGCGCGTCCGACCGCAGGGCGATGCCGCCGGGTGTACCGCGGTCGTATCGTCGCGCCATGGGGGTCGAGCGGGATGCCGAGGCGGCGCTCGACGGTTTGCGTAGCTCGGGCGCGCACTGGCGCACGTTCGACCGGTGGCTGCGCCTGCTCGCACCGCTGTTGCTGCTGCCGTTCGTCGGCGCCGCAGCGGTGACGGTGCCGCGGCCGGGCACGTCGGGGACGGGGTTGGTCGTCACGATCGCCGTCGTCGCGTTCGTCGTGGGTGTGCTCGGTGCTGAGATCGCCGCCGGACGCGGTGGGCCGGCCTTCGCGGTCGCCACCCTCGCCCAGCTGGCGGCGGCGGCCGTGCTCACCTGGCTGCAGCCCGGAGGTCCTGGGGTCGTCGGGCTGGTCGTGGCCGTGGTCTACCTGGCCCGTCTCGTACCGAGCAGCGCCGCGATCCCGCTCGTCGTCACGGGCTTCGCCGTCGTCGTCGTCCTGGCCTGGGTCACCGGCCGCGGCGACCTGGGTGCCGTCGCCGTCCTGGTGGCCGCGTTCGGGCTCCTGATCCTCGCCTTCCGGCTCAACGCGGCGAACCGGCGCGCCGAGCAGCTGCTCGCCGACCTCACCGAGTCGCAGGCCGAACGGGAGCGGGCCGCGGGCCTGGCCGAGCGCCAACGGCTCGCCCGGGAGATGCACGACGTGCTCGCCCACTCGCTGTCCGGGCTGATGCTCCAGCTCGAAGGGGCGCGCATGCTCGCCGCCGCCGATCCCACCGATCCGCGGCTGCCCGCAGCGCTGGATCAGGCCCACCACCTGGGGCGGGCCGGGCTGACCGAGGCCCGGCGGGCCATCGGCATGCTCCGCGACGACGAGCTGCCAGGGCCGGACCGGATCGCTGCCCTCGCTGCCGACTTCGAGCGCGACCACGGAATCCCGTGCCGCCTCACCGTCACCGGCGAGGAGCACCTCCTCGGATCCGAGGCCCGGCTCGCGCTCTACCGGGTCGCGCAGGAGGCGCTCACCAACGTCGGCCGGCATGCGCGACCCGAGCGGGTCGAGCTGCACCTGTACCACGGACCGGACCGGACCCGGCTCACCGTCACCGACATCGGCGCGCCACCTGCGGACGCAGGCCCGGGCGGCTACGGCCTGACCGGCATGCGGGAACGGGCCGAGCTGCTCGGCGGCACCCTCTCCGCAGGCGCCACGGCGGACGGGTTCCGCGTCGAGCTGGTGGTGCCGGCATGACGATCCGCGTGCTCGTCGCCGACGACCAGCGCGTCGTCCGCGAAGGCCTCACGATGGTGCTCGGACTGCTGCCCGACGTCGAGGTCGTCGGCGCGGCGCCCGACGGAGAGGCGGCCATCGCGATGGCTGCCGAGCTGCGTCCCGACGTGGTGCTCATGGACCTGCGCATGCCGCGCTGCGACGGCGTCGAGGCCACCCGCCGGCTGCGCGCCGAGCAGCCCGACGTGCGGGTCGTCGTCCTCACCACGTACTCGGACGACCGCTCCGTGCTGGACGCACTGCGTGCCGGCGCGCGCGGCTACCTCACCAAGGACGCCGGTGGTGCCGAGATCCACCAGGCGCTGCGCCACGTCCTCGACGACCGCGCGGCCATCGACCCCGCCGTCGCCCACCACCTCGTCGACGCCGTGGTGGAGTCGCGGCCGCCGCAGCCCGGCCCGGACGGGCTGACCCCGCGCGAGGTTGAGGTGCTCGGGCTCGTCGCGAAGGGCCTGAGCAACGCCGAGATCGCGCACCGGCTCGTGCTGAGCGAGGCCACGGTGAAGAGCCACCTGACCCACCTGCTCGCCAAGACCGGCGCGCGGGACCGAGCCCAGGCCGTCGCCTACGCCTACCGGCAGGGGCTCGCCTGAGTCACAGGTCGTAGGCCACCGGGTGGCGCGGCTGGTAGAGCGCCAGGCGGCCGCAGCCCGGGATCATCAGGTGGGTCAGCCGGCCGAACCCGGCCTCGACGACGCTGGTGAACTCCACGCCCTTCGCCGTCAGCTCCGCCATCGTCGCCGCGAGGTCGTCGCACATCAGGTACAGCTCGTGTGCGCCGGCGGCGTCCGGGGCTGCCGGATGGAAGGCCAGCTCCGCGGGTGGAGAGCGGAAGATCAGCCAGCCGTCGCCTGCGTCGACGTGCGGGAGGCCGAGCACGTCGGAGAAGAACGCACGCGCTCGCGGTGCGTCCGAGGCGAACACCACGGCGTGCAGACCGATGATCATCGTGACCTCCTCCGACCCGACCTGCGGGACGCCGACGTGGGGCTGGGAGGATAGCGGTCGAACAGCAGGAGGATCACCGATGGCGGTAACAGCGTGACGGCGAGCAGCGAGGCTCTGCAGATGGCACGGGTGGCGGTGGCGGCAGCCGCCGACAAGCTCGCCCAGGACATCGTGGCGCTCGACGTGTCCGACCAGCTCGTGATCACCGACTGCTTCGTGATCGCGTCGGCCCCGAACGAGCGGCAGGTCCAGGCCATCGTCGACGAGGTCGAGGAGAAGCTGCGGCTGCACGGCGCCAAGCCCACCCGCCGCGAGGGCACCCGCGAAGGTCGCTGGGTGCTGCTCGACTTCGTCGACCTCGTCGTGCACGTCCAGCACAGCGAGGAACGCGGCTTCTACGGCCTGGACCGGCTGTGGAAGGACTGCCCACGGCTCGACTTCCCTGAGGCCCGCACCACCGCGGAGGGGTCATGACGATGCGCCGGCTCGTCCTGCTGCGGCACGGCCAGACCGAGCACAACGTGGCCGGTCGCATGCAGGGCCACGTCGACTCGGTGCTGACCGAGCTCGGCCGGGAGCAGGCAGCAGCGGTGGCCCCGACCGTCGCGGGCCTGCGCCCCGACCGGCTGGTCAGCTCCGACCTGTCCCGGGCCGTCGACACCGCGGAGCTGATCTCCGCCGCCACCGGGTTGCCCCTCAAGCTGGACCCGCGCCTGCGGGAGACCCACCTCGGGGAGTGGCAGGGCCTGACCGTCGACGACATCGAGGCGGCCTGGCCGGGCGCGATCGCGCACTGGCGGGCCGACCCCGAGTGGGCTCCGCCGGGTGGCGAGTCGCGGCTCGAGGTCGTGCGCCGGTCACGGCCCGTCGTCGAGGAGCTTGACGAGGAACTGGCCGGTGGGCCCGACACCACCGTCGTGCTCGTCGCGCACGGCGGGCTCATCGCCGGGCTGGTCTGCGGCCTCCTGGCCCTGCCGACCACCGCCTGGCCGTCCGTCGGCGGGATCGGCAACTGCAAGTGGGCCACCCTGGCGCGGCGCCCCGACCACCCCCGCTGGCGCCTCGCCGGCTACAACGTCGGCGTCTGACGCGCACGTGCCGGTGCTGCTCGTGCTCGGCGACTCGCTGGCCTTCCACGGACCCGAGCGCGGCGAGCCCGCCGACCACCCCCTGATCTGGCCGAACGTCGCCGCAGGCGCGCTCGGTGGCCGGGCCGAGCTCGTCGCCGGCATCGGCTGGACGGCACGGCACGCCTGGCACGCCGTCACCCACGACCCGCGGATCTGGGCCGCCGTGCCGCACGCCGACGCGCTCGTCCTCGGAGTCGGCGGCATGGACACGCTCCCGTCACCGCTCCCGACCGCGCTGCGCGAGCTCATCCCGACGCTGCGCCCCGACGCGCTGCGGCGCGCCGTCCGCACGGGGTACCTGGCGGCCCAGCCGCGGCTGGCCCGGGCGCTCGCCCACCTGCCGGGAGGCGGGCCGGTCGCGCTGCCGCCCCGGCTCACCGTCGCCTACCTGGACCGGTGCCGCCGGGCCGTCCTGGCACTGCGTCCCGACATCCCCGTCGTCGCGTTCCTGCCGCCGCTGCACCGCGCCGCCGCGTACGGCGGCGTCCACGTCGGCCGCCCGGCCGCCGACGCAGCCACGCGTGCCTGGGCCGCAGCGCACGGCGTCACCCTGCTCGACCTGCCCGAACTCGTCGGCGAGCACGTGCTCAGCGGTGCCGGCAACCCTGACGGCATGCACTGGGGATGGGCCGGGCACGCCGCCGTCGGCGCCGCGCTGGCGGACGTGTTGCGGACCTCATTGGATGTGCGGCAGGCGCACACCTAGGGTCGGGCTCGTGCCTGTTGCCGTGGTGACCGACTCGACCGCCTACCTGCCCCCCGGCGTCGCCGCCGCACGGGGCATCCGCACCGTCGCCCTCGAGGTGCGCCTCGGCGACCGCATCGGCCGCGAAGGCATCGAGATCGGCACTGCCGAGCTCACCGCCGCTCTCGCGGACCGCAAGCTCGACGCGCAGACCTCCCGACCGTCCCCGGCCGAGTTCGCCGCCTGCTACGAGCAGACGCTGCGCGCGGGCGCGGACTCGATCGTGTCCGTGCACCTGTCCTCCGAGCTCTCCGGCACGTGGGAGGCCGCCCGCATCGCCGCCGACCAGGTGGACCCGACCCGGATCCGCGTCGTCGACTCGCGGTCGGCGGCGATGGGGCTCGGCTTCGCCGTGCTCGCCGCCACCGACGCCGCCACGTCCGGGCAGAGCGGCGCCGCCGTCGAGTACGCGGCAGCGTCGGTCGCCAGGCGCTGCCAGGCGTTCTTCTGCGTCGACTCGCTCGACCGGCTCCGTCGCGGCGGAAGGATCGGTGCCGCGGCCGCGCTGCTCGGCACCGCGCTCGCCGTCAAACCACTCCTGCACGTCGAGGAAGGGCGGATCGTGCCGCTGGAGAAGGTGCGCACCACCGCACGGGCCACGCAGCGGCTCGTCGACCACGCGGTGGCCGCCGCAGGCGACGGTCCGGCCGACGTCGCCGTGCACCACCTCGCCGCCGCCGAGCGGGCCGATCAGGTCGCGCGGGCGCTGAGCGAGCGCATGACGACCTCCCGGCTGGTCGTCTCGGAGATCGGCGCGGTGATCGGCGCGCACGTCGGGCTGGGCGCGCTTGGCGTCGTCGTGGTGCCCAAGAACGGCTAGGAAACCGCAGTTCGCGGGCCACTCTCGGGGGATGCACACGCCACCGACAGTTCTGGCCCGCGGTGGCCGAGTTGTCCCCAACTCGTCGGTACATCCACAAGTTGATCAGGGGGTCTCCCGGCGGCGGGATTGCGGTCCTACCGTCGATGCGTGGCGATAGAGACGCAGGACACAGGCACCCGTGATCCCCGGGAGCGGCTGGCATCGATGCTGGGATCGGCAGTCGCCGACCCGTTCGGTGATCGGCTGCGAAGTCCCTACGACGAGCCTCCCGGTCGGCCGCCGCCCGCGCCCGACGATCCGGGTTCGGCATGGACGGCATGGGTCGAGGAGTCCGTCGGTGAGCGGTCCGCCGTCCCACCACCTCGGGCTGCGCCGGCCGCGTCCGGCCCCCGCGCCTGGCTGCCCGCAGCGCTGCGCGGCGCGCGGATCGATCCTGGACGCCGTGGCGCTGCCTTACTGGCGGTCGTCGCTGTTGCCGCCGCGCTGATCGCGGGCCTGTTCGTCTGGGGTGGGCGCCCGCGTACCGAACCCGTGGCGGCCCTGCCGGTGGTGTCGGTCGCCGAGACGCACAACTCCGGCTCCCCGCCGGCGTCCGGCGCACCGACGGCCACCCCGACACCGACCCCGGTCGTCGTCAGCGTCGTGGGCAAGGTCGTGCGGCCCGGGCTCGTGTCGATGACCGACGGTGCGCGGGTGGCCGACGTGCTCGCCGCGGCCGGCGGGTCGCAGCCCGGCGTCGACCTGAGCCAGCTCAACCTCGCCCGTCGGGTGGGCGACGGCGAGCAGATCGCCGTCGGCGTCCCGGCGGCGCCCGACGCGCAACCCGCCGCCGCGGCAGCGGTCGGTGGTGGCGGTCCGTCCGGCTCGGGTGGCTCTGCACCGTCCGGGCCGATCGACCTCAACAGCGCCGGCGTCGACCAGCTCGACACCCTGCCGGGCGTCGGTCCCGTCACCGCACAGCGGATCGTGGAGTGGCGTGGCCGCAACGGCCGGTTCGCCCGCATCGAGCAGCTGCGCGAGATCGACGGGATCGGCGAGCGCCGCTACGAGCAGCTCCGGGGACTGGTGCGGGTATGAGCGCCCAGCAGGGTCCGGTGCGGCGGCCTGTCCGCGGTTCGGGCGGCGAGCGCGCCGGCGGGGCAGATGGTCGAGGGTGGATCGGCGAGGCGAGCCGCAGCCCATCGCGGGCGTCGGTGCCCTCGCTGCCGGTGGCGGCTCCCGGCCGCACGCGGACAGGCGGTCAGGGGCGGGGCGCGATCCTGCCGCGGACGCATCCGTCGTCACCTGACGTGGGCGGCGCTCCTGCTGGCCTCCGCCCAGGAGCGGGCAGCGGTTGGTGTGCGACGTGGTCTCCGCTGCACGCCCTTGCGGGTGCCCGGCCGGGCACGGCATGTGCGGGCCCGGCGGGGGAGCGCGCCGAAAGGACCTCGCCGGGGCTCCAGTGGCGGTCGGGGTCTTCGCGGCCAGGTCGGCCGGTCCAGCGGGCGGAGTGGCTGGGCAGTGCCGTGGCTGACAGCCGTCAACGTCACGGCGGCCACGGACTGCCCGGTCGATCGCCGGTGCTGGCAGGCCCGTTCCCGAAGACGAGGTTCAGCCCCCTCTGCGTCGGAGGATGGTCGTGACCAGCGTTGCGGTGCTCACGAGAGCGGAGGGTGGGCATCCGGCCGATCTTCGGCTGGTGCCGGCGGGGTTGGCCGCGTGGCTGGTCGTCGTCGCGACGGTGGGGCCGGGGCCGGCCACAGGAACGGTCGTCGGCATCGCGACCGCCGTGCTGGCGGTGCTCGCAGCGGTCGGCGGCTGGTGGTTCGCGCGGCCGGTGCTGCTGGCGGTCGCCGGGTGTGCGGCCGCGGCCGCGGTGGTGGCGAGCGCGCACGGGTGGTCGGCGGGGCACCATCCCCTGCGGGCGCCGGCCGAGCGGGCGGCGGCTGCGGAGCTGCGGGTCGTGCTCCGCGACGATCCGCACATCATCCGCGGCGGGTTCCCGGGTGCGCCCCAGGTCGCGGTACCGGCCGAGCTGGTGGCCGCCGCTGTCGACGGCGAGCACTGGGCCCTCGGCGGACGTGTGCTCCTGCTCGCGCCGGCCGCGGAGTGGGCAGAGCTGCTGCCCGGTCAGGAGGTCGGTGCCGTCGGTCTCCTGGCGCCACCGGCCCGATCCGATCTCACCGTGGCCGTCCTGCGCGTGCGCGGCCCGCCGCACGCGGTGTCGGCGCCGCCGTGGTGGCAGTCGGCAGCAGGCGAGCTGCGCGCCGGCCTGCGCGAGGCGTCCTCAGCGGCCCTGTCCCCGGCCGCGGCCGGGCTGCTGCCCGGGCTCACGGTCGGCGACCGCAGCCGGCTCTCCGCCGAGGTCGACTCCGACTTCCGAGCCGCCGGGTTGACCCACCTCCTTGCGGTGTCCGGAGCCAACCTGGCGATCCTGACGGGTGCGCTGCTGTGGCTGCTCCGCCGGATGCGCGTCGATCCACGGGTGATCGCTGCCGTCGGTGCCCTCGTCGTGGCCGGCTTCGTGGTGCTGGCGCGGCCGTCGCCGAGCGTTCTGCGGGCTGCGGTGATGGCGGGTGTGGTGCTGCTGGCGCTCGGCCTCGGCCGGGCCCGGGCCGCGATGCCGGCGCTGGCCGTGGCCGTGCTGGTGCTGGTGATGTCCGATCCGGCCTTGGCCGTCGATGCCGGGTTCGCGCTCTCCATCACGGCGACGGCGGCGCTGGTGCTCGTCGCGCCCGGCTGGGCGGAGGCGCTGCGGCGCCGTCGGGTGCCTGCGCCGCTGGCCGAGGCGATCGCCGTCGCGGCGGCGGCCTGTGTGGCCACCGCGCCGTTGATGGCCGGGCTGAGCGGCACGGTGAACCCGGCGTCGGTCGTGGCGAACCTGCTGGTCGCCCCGGCCGTGCCGATCGCGACGGTGCTGGGGGTGCTGGCCGCGCTCGTGTCACCGGTCGCGCCTGTGGTCGCCCAGGTCGGTGCCTGGCTGGCCGGCCCGGCGATCGAGTGGATGATCGTCGTCGCCGACCGAACTGCCGCGCTCGACGGGTTCGCGGTCGGCTGGCCGGGTGGCACCGGCGGGGCGGTGCTACTGGCCGCCCTGCTGCTGGTGGTCGTGTGGCTGGCACGGCTGCGCCGGGTCCGGGTCCTGCTCGTGGCAGTGGTGCTCGGAGCCGCGTTGGTGCTGGTGCCGACCAGGTTCGTCCCGGTCGGCTGGCCACCGACGGGCTGGAGCATGGTGGCGTGCGACGTGGGCCAGGGCGACGCGCTGGTGCTCGCGACGGGCGAGCCGGGGTGGGCGGTCCTCGTCGACGCCGGACCCGACGAAGGTCTGGTCGATGCCTGCCTCTCCCGGCTGGGCGTGCAGGCGCTGGCGCTCGTGGTGCTCACACACCTGCACGCCGACCACGTCGGAGGCCTGGCGGGGGCCGTGCGCGACCGGCCCGTCGGTGCGGTGGCGGTGGGGCCGGGCCGCGAGCCGTTCTGGACGTTGCGTGCTGCGGCGCGCACGGCCGCGGCGGCCGAGGCCCCGTTCGCCGAGCTGCGACCCGGACAGCGCCTGGCGTGGCCGGCGCTGGTGCTCGACGTGCTCGGACCGCGGCACCCGGCCGCGGTCGTCGACCCCGACGACGGCACCGCCGTCAACGACACGTCCGTCGTGATGCGGGCGAGCACCCCGGCCGGCACCGTGCTCCTCACCGGTGACGCGGAGCTAGCCGGTCAGGCCGACCTGATCCGCTCCGGCGTCGACCTGCACGCCGACGTGCTCAAGCTCCCGCACCACGGATCGCGCAGCACGGGCATGCCGTTCCTGCAGGCGGTGCGCCCACGAGCCGTACTGGTCAGCGTCGGGGCCGGCAACAGCTACGGGCACCCCAACCGGGCGCTCCTGGCCGGTCTGGAGCAGGCCGGTGCCACCGTGCGCCGCACCGACGTCTCCGGCGACACCGCTGTGGTCGCCGGAGACCTGGGCGGCGACGGCTCCCGCCTCGGGCTCGTGAGCCGCGGCTCACCCCTGCCGGCGGCGCGGCGATGAACGCGCGCCGGCCCGGCAGGCGGCGATCAGCTGCGACCCTCCAGCGCCGCGCGCACGGCGGCGCTGGTCGCCGGCACCGTCGCGGTCGGGCCGACCTGCCCCGACACCGCGTCGAGGGTCTTGAGACCATCGCCGGTGATCAGCAGCACGGTCTCGGCGTCGGGATCGAGCTTGCCCGCTTCCACGAGCTTCTTGGTGGTGGCCACCGTGACCCCGCCTGCGGTCTCGGCGAACACGCCCTCGGTGCGGGCGAGCAGCCGGATCCCGGCCACCACCTCCTCGTCGCTCACGTCCTCCACCGCGCCGCCGGTGCGGCGCACCGCGTCGAGCACGTAGGGGCCGTCGGCGGGGTTGCCGATGGCGAGGGAGCGGGCGATGGTGTCGGGTCGCACGGGGGTGTGGACGTCGTGGCCCTCTCGGAACGCGGTGGCGACGGGCGAGCAGCCCGTCGCCTGGGCGCCGAAGATCGTGTAGGGGGTGGCCTCCACCAGGCCGAGCTTGCCGAACTCGGTGAAGCCCTTGTCCACCTTCGTCAGCTGCGAACCGGAGGCCACCGGGATCACGATCTGCTCGGGCAACCGCCACCCGAGCTGCTCGGCGACCTCGAAGCCGAGGGTCTTGGAGCCCTCGGCGTAGTAGGGCCGCACGTTGACGTTCACGAACGCCCAGTCCTCGTGCTCGGCCGCGAGCTCGGTGGCGAGCCGGTTTACGTCGTCGTAGTTGCCGTCCACGGCGAGGAGGGTGCCGTCGTACACGGCCGTGGTGAGCACCTTGGCCTGCTCGAGGGAGGAGGGCACGAGCACGACGGAGTCCCAGCCGGCGCGGGCGGCCGCGGCAGCCACGGCGTTGGCGAGGTTGCCGGTGGACGGGCAGCACAGCACGGTGAATCCGAGCTCGCGGGCGGCGGCGAGTGCGACGGCCACCACGCGGTCCTTGAAGGAGTGCGTCGGGTTGCCGGTGTCGTCCTTGATCCACAGGTTGCGGATGCCGAGCGCTGCGCCCAACCGGTCGGCCTTGATCAGCCTGGTGAGGCCGGGCTCGGTGTTGGGGTGCTGCTGCACGGTGGAGGGCACGGGCAGCAGTTGCTGGTAGCGCCAGATCGACTTCGGTCCGGCCTCGATGGAGGCGCGCGTCACGTCGCCGAAGTCGTAGGCGATCTCGAGCGGGCCGAAGCACTGGCTACAGGCGAACTCGGCGGCCAGCGGCGTCTGGTGGCCGCACTCGCGACACGACAGCGCCCGGGCAGGACCGAGATCGAAGGAGGTGGACGTGCCGAGGTCAGCCGTCAGCGACATGAGAGTCTCCTCATCTTTCCCGCCGTGGCGGGTCGGAATTGGCACCGTGCTCGCCGCGCTAGCGCGCGCGTCACCGGTTGCCGGGGCTTCAACGGGCCGTTCCCTCTGCCCCTCTGGATGAGCCATGTGAAGTTTGCCCACAACCGTACGTCATGCCGCGCCGCCTTCCCAAGCGGCGATCCAGGATCTGGGAGCCGCGTCACGGCGAGCGACGGGCATGCGCGAGCATGGGGCCATGGCTCTCGCACCTGTGCAGCTCGTCCTCGGCGAGGAGGAGCTGCTGGTCGAGCGGGCGGTCGAGGAGATCGTCGCCCAGGCCCGTGCCGCGGATCCGGCGGCGGAGCTGCGGCGTTACCGCACCACCGACCTGTCCCCGGGGGAACTGGCGGAGAGCCTGTCCCCGTCGCTGTTCGCGGAGGCGCGGGTGATCGTGCTGATGGCGGCGCACGAGGCGGGCAAGGACCTGGCTGCGGCGATCGTCACGCAGGCCGCCGATCCCGCGGAGGGGATCGTGCTGGTCGTGCAGCACGTCGGCGGTGCTCGCAACAAGGCGCTGGCCGACGCCCTGCGCAAGGGCGGCGCGGCCGTCACGACGTGCGAGAAGGTCACCCGGTACGAGGAGCGCGCCGACTTCGTGCGCAGCGAGGTCCGCCGCACCGGTGGCAAGATCGCGCCCGCGGCGGTGGGGGCGCTGATCGAGGCAGTCGGCAACGACCTGCGCGAGCTGGCGGCTGCGGCCGGCCAGCTTGTGGCCGACACGGGCGGCTCGGTCGACGAGAAGGCGGTGCGGCGCTATCACCGGGGGCGCGCGGAGGCGTCCGGGTTCGCGGTTGCCGACAAGGTGGTGGCGGGCGACCGGGCCGGCGCCCTGGAGGCGCTGCGCTGGGCGCAGGTGCTGGGGGTGCCGTCGGTGCTGGTCGCCGACGCACTGGCCGACGCGATGCGCACGCTGGCCAAGGTCGGGTCGGCCGGTCGCGGGGACCCCAACCGGCTCGCCGGCACGCTCGGCATGCCGCCGTGGAAGATCCGCAAGGCGCAGCAGCAGGTGCGCAGCTGGCGACCGGAGGCGCTGGCCGAGGCGTTCGCGGCAGCAGCCGAGGTCAACGCGGACGTGAAGGGCGTCGCCGCCGACGCCGACTACGCGCTGGAGCGGGCCGTGCTGCGCATGTGTGCTGCCCGGGAACGCCGCGCCTGAACCCGCGAACAGTCCGAACCACGACACGACAACGGCGCCGCCCCACGGGAGTGGACGGCGCCGTCGGGTGGGGTCAGGAGGAGCTGGCCGCCTGCTTGGCCATCGCCGACTTGCGGTTGGCGGCCTGGTTCTTGTGGATGACGCCCTTGCTGGCGGCCTTGTCCAGCGCGCGGGCGGCGGCCCGCTGCAGCTCGGTGGCCTTCTCGGTGTCGCCCGCGGCGACCGCCTCACGGAAGCGGCGCACGGCGGTGCGCACGGCGGAACGGACCGACTTGTTGCGCTGGCGGCGCTTCTCGTTGGTCTTGACCCGCTTGATCTGGGACTTGATGTTGGCCACGCGTTTGCCTCGAGTCTCTTCCTGCCGCTGGTTCGTTCGCTGGCTCCGGCGGCGGGGATGGTTCGTGCGAGCACGCCGGGCGCTCGGTCGTCCATGTTAACAGCGGGCTGCGGGGGCCTCGAAATCAGCCTGTCATCTGGTCTGCCGCGATCTCCTGGGTGAAGATGACCACCCGGTGCGCGGGCTGGGCGACCGGGCCGAACGTCGAGGAGGTCCTGTGCCGCGAGCGACCCAGAAGCCGGTCGAGAAGCAGTCGCCGTCCCGGCCGGCTGCCCAGAAGGGCGGTCAGCGGCAGAAGAGCAGCAAGAAGAGCAAGGTGGCCGATTCGGCGCTGTTCGAGGGCTACCTGAAGCCGGAGCGTCCGCACGCGGCGGCCTACGACGAGATGTTCTCCGCCGACGGGGAGATCCGCCCGCCGTACCGGGCGCTGCACGACGCGATCGCGCCGACGGCCGCGGCCGACCTCGCCGCCCGCTCGGAGGCGCTGGACCGGGCGTACGTCGACCAGGGCATCACGTTCTCGTTGTCGGGCCAGGAGCGGCCGTTCCCACTGGACATCGTGCCGCGGGTGATCTCGGCGAGCGAGTGGTCGAAGCTGTCGAAGGGGATCGTGCAGCGGGTCCGCGCGCTCGAGGCGTTCCTGGCCGACATCTACGGCGACGGCGAGATCGTGCGCGACGGGCTCGTCCCGCGCCGCCTGATCACCACGTGCGAGCACTTCCACCGGGCGGCGGCCGGGCTGTCGCCGCCGAACGGCGTGCGGATCCACGTCGCCGGGATCGACCTGGTGCGCGACGAGGAGGGCACCTTCCGGGTGCTGGAGGACAACCTGCGCAACCCGTCCGGGGTGTCGTACGTGATGGAGAACCGCCGCACGATGGCGCGGGTCTTCCCGGACCTGTTCAACCGGCAGCGCGTGCGCGCAGTGGCGGACTACTCGACGCACCTGCTGCGCGCGCTGCGCCGAGCCGCACCCGCGAACGCCGCCGACCCGACGGTGGTGGTGCTCACGCCGGGCGTCTACAACTCGGCGTACTTCGAGCACTCGCTGCTGGCCCGGCAGATGGGTGTGGAGCTGGTCGAGGGCCGCGACCTGTTCTGCCGCGACAACCTCGTCTACATGCGCACCACCCAGGGTGAGCAGCAGGTGGACGTGATCTACCGGCGGATCGACGACGAGTTCCTGGATCCGCTGCAGTTCAACCCGTCGTCGGTGCTGGGTGTCGCCGGCGTGCTCAACGCGGCGCGCGCCGGCAACGTGGTGATCGCGAACGCGGTGGGCAACGGGGTGGGCGACGACAAGCTCGTCTACACCTACGTGCCCGAGATGATCAGCTACTACCTGGGCGAGAAGCCGATCATCGCGAACGTCGACACGTTCCGCTGCTGGCTCGACGACGAGTGCCAGCACGTGCTGGATCGGCTCGACGAGCTGGTGCTCAAGCCGGTGGAGGGCTCGGGCGGCTACGGCATCCTGTTCGGTCCGAACGCGTCGGCCGAGCAGCTGAAGGAGGCGCGCCGCTCGATCCTGGACGATCCGCGCGGGTGGATCGCGCAACCGGTGGTGCAGCTGTCGACGGTGCCGACGAAGGTGGAGGACCGCCTGGTGCCGCGGCACGTGGACCTGCGCCCGTTCGCGGTGAACGACGGCGAGGACGTGTTCGTGCTGCCCGGTGGTCTGACCCGGGTGGCGTTGCCGGAGGGCAGCCTGGTGGTGAACTCCAGCCAGGGCGGTGGCAGCAAGGACACGTGGGTGCTGGCCGGACGCTCGGCCGAGGCCGAACGGGAGCTGGGTGAGGCCGGGCTGGCGACGTCGGCGCCGCCGAGCTCGCACGCCACCGAGCACGGCCCGGAGCTGACATTCCCCCAGCAACAGCAGCAGCAACAGCAGCAGGGGAGGGGTGCCTGATGCTGGCGCGCAACGCGGAGTCGCTGTACTGGATCGGTCGGTACGTGGAGCGGGCCGACGACACGGCCAGGATCCTCGACGTGTCCGTGCACCAGCTGCTGGAGGACGCGACGATCGACGCGGACCGCGCGGCCCGCACGCTGCTGTCGGTGCTGGGGGTGGCCGCGCCCGCCGACGAGGTGCTCGACGCTTGGTCGTTGACGGAGATCGTCGGCTACTCGGGGGAGCAGTCGGGGTCGATCGTGCGGTCGATGTCGAGTGCGCGGGAGAACGCGCGGGGCGCCCGCGAGGTGGTGAGCGCCGAGATGTGGGAGTGCCTGAACGCGACGTGGAACGCGCTGCCCGAGCGGCAGCGCTACGCCCGCTGGGCCGGCCCGCACGCGTTCTTCACCTACGTGGAGGACCGGGCAGCGATGTTCAACGGGCTGGCCGCGTCCACGATGAGCCGGGACGACAGCTGGCGGTTCTACCTGTTGGGACGCTCGGTGGAGCGGGTCGACATGGTGGTGCGGTTGCTGATGTCGCGGGTGTCGGACCGGGCGTCGTCGCCCGGCTGGTTGACGGTGCTGCGCAGCGCGGGCGCCGCCGACACCTACCTGCGCACGTACCGGGGCGCGCTGGACGCCGGACGGGTGGTGCAGTTCCTGCTGATGGACCGGTTGTTCCCGCGTTCGGTGTTCCACGCGCTGCGGCAGGCGGAGAGCTGCCTGGCGGAGCTGGACAGCCGCCCGTCGCAGCGGATCGGGGCGAAGGCCGAGGCGCAGCGGCTGCTCGGGCGGGCGCGCAGCGAGCTGGAGTTCCTCCGCCCGGAGGATCTGCTGGTGGACCTGTCGGCGCGGCTGGTGGGCCTGCAGACGTGCATCCGCGAGACCGGTGAGGCCGTGTCGCAGCAGTACTTCCACACGTCGCCGTGGGTGGCGTGGACCGCGCCGGAGGTGGTGTGAACGTGGCCGGCTGGCGGATCCGCATCGTGCACGCGACGGGCTACTCGTACGAGTCGCCGGTCGTCGAGTCGTACAACGAGGCGCGACTGACCCCGCGCAGTGACGCGCGGCAGAACGTGATCGTGAGCCGGGTCGAGACGTCCCCGGCCACCCGCGCCTACCGCTACACCGACTACTGGGGCACCGCGGTCACCGCGTTCGACCTGCACGCGCCGCACACCGAGCTGGTGGTGACGGCGACGTCGGTGGTGGAGACGGCCGACCCGTTGCCGGCGGTGCGCGCCGCGGGCTGGGACGAGCTGGCGGGCGACGACGTGCGCGACCGGTTCGCGGAGATGCTGGAGTTCACCGGCTACGTGGGCCAGGACCCGGAGCTGGCGAAGGCCGCGGCGGAGCTGTGCCGCGGACTCGATCCGGTGGAGTCGGTGCTCGCGGCGTGCCGGTGGGTGCGCGAGCAGCTCGACTACATCCCGGGCAGCACGGGCGTGCACACGTCGGCGTTGGAGGCCTGGCAGTCCCGCGCCGGGGTGTGCCAGGACTTCGTGCACCTGACCCTGCTGCTCCTGCGCGAGATGGGCATCCCGGCCCGGTACGTGTCGGGGTACCTGCTGCCGCGCAAGGACACCGAGGTGCGGCAGACGGTGCAGGGGGAGAGCCACGCCTGGATCGAGGCGTGGACGGGCGGCTGGTGGGGCTACGACCCGACCAACGACCTGGAGATCGGCCACCAGCACGTGTGGGTCGCGGTGGGCCGCGACTACGCGGACGTGCCGCCGCTCAAGGGCATCTTCTCCGGGCAGGCGGCGTCCGCGCTGGACGTCAGCGTGGACATGACCCGCCTGGCCTGACCTCCGGCGCACGACGGCGTGGCTGCCAGGCGGGCGGGGCGAGCGTCAGCCGAAGCGGCGGGCCCGGTCGGCGGGGCGGACGCGGCCGGGGTGGCGGTGGCGGGCACTGGGCGCGTCGGGGAGGCCGGCGCCGACGACGGTGTTGCCGCCGGCGTGCTTGGCCCGGTACATGGCGGCGTCGGCGGCGGCCAGCGCGATGGTGGGGTCGACGCCGAACGGTGCGGCGGCGACGCCGACGCTGAGGGTGACGCCGGCCGCGATGTCGTAGGGGAGCGCGGCCACGGCCTCCGTCGCCCTGGTCAGCGCGGAGACGGCGACGGGCAGTTGGGTGGCGGGCATGACGACGACGAACTCGTCGCCGCCGTAGCGGGCCACCATGTCCTGGCCGCGCCCGCCGGTGCGGAGCGCGGTGCGCAGGCAGGCGGCGATCTCGCGGAGCACGGTGTCGCCCGCGGCGTGCGACTGTGCGTCGTTGACGGTCTTGAACCCGTCGAGGTCGATCAGAGCGATCGTGCACGGCTGGCCGGACGGGCTGGAGGTGACCTCGGCGAGTCGCAGGTCCAGTGCCCGCCGGTTGGGCAGACCGGTCAGCGGGTCCTGCAGGGCCTGCGCGGCGACGGCGGACAGCTCGGAGAGCTCGTGGCCGTGTTCCCGCACGATGCGCTGGTGCTCGGTGTGGCTGCGCAGCGCGGTGAGCCGGGCCTCGCGCAGCGCCCACAGCTCGTTCTCCAGCGCAGCCGCGTAGCGGTGGGCGGCGGACCCGTCGGCGCCGGTGGCGGGGTGGTCGCCGTGCACGATCCGGTCGAGCGCGGCGACCTCCCGGTGCAGCGCCAGGTACAGCACCGACTCGCTGGTGGGTCCGCGGCCGTTCCCGCCCTGCAGGTCGTCGCGCAGCGCGACGAGGAGGGCGAGCGCGTCGTCGGCGCGGTTCGCGGCTTGCAGGCAGCGCGAGGTGGCGATGCCGAGGACGATCCGGTCGTCGTGGAAGTGCGCCTTGTCGTGCAGGGCGGTCAGCATGTCGAGCTGGTGCGGGCCGGGGTGGTGCAGGGCGAGCGCGGCGCCGATGATCGAGCACTCTTCGACGGCGGTCGGCGGGTCGCCGGCGGGCTCGGGATGCAGGGCGGTCGACCACAACGCGGCCGCGGTGCGGGCCGTCTGAGCTGCGCCGACGAACCGGGTGGCGGCGGCCGCGGCCCGGCCGGCCCGTTCCAGCCGCAGCGCCCACGACAGCTGCAGCCGCACCCGGTTCAGCTGGTTGATCAGCCGTTCCATCGGGGTGCCCCACGTGTCGGAGAGCGTGACGGCGCGGCGCGACACGTCGTCGGCGAGCTCGTGTGCTCCCAGCTTGAGCAGGACGATGACCAGGCCGTTGAGGGTGCGGGACAGCCGCCGGAACCAGTCGGCCGCGGCATCGTCGGGGAGGTCGTCCGGCGGCGAGTCGGCGACCTCGCCCAGTGTGGTGAGCGCGACGGCCGTGTCGACGAGTGCGTTGTCGCCGAAGCCGAACCGCATGGTGCGCAGCGCCCGGAAGACCGCCGCCTCGCCGAGCCGGACGGCGTCGCCGTCGCCCTCGGCGAGCCGACCGAACTCGCTGAGCTTCGCGTCGATGTCCGCGACGGCGACGGCGCCGTCGTCCTCGTCGTCGGGCACGAGCACGACGCTGATCGCGATGCGCAGCAGCTCGGCCAGCAGGGACGGCCGGTCGCGGGTGCAGGCGAGGAGGGCGTCGAGACCGCGACGGGCCTCGATGCGGCCGGTGTGCCCGGCACGCTGGTACCAGACGAGCATCCCCGACGCCCGGGAGCGGATCTCCGCGTCGGTGAGGTGGGGAGCGTCCTCCGCGCAGGTGCAGCGGGGTCCGCCGAGGATCAGCGGGCAGGGGCCGGCGGCGCGGGCACGGTTGCCAGGGCCTCGTGTCGGGCCTGCGGTCGATGGGTGTGTGGGTGTCACCCGTCGCCCCCTCGGATGGACGGTACGGCGTGGGCGTCGCCGGCGAGTGGCCGGTGACGGGACGCCGGCCCCCGACGACCCAGCGCAACATCTCGGTGCTCCATCGTGGCACGCCCACGGCCGATCGCGGGAGGGTGAATCAGGAATCCGTGCACAGTTCGAACCGTGGGTGATCTCACAGTTACCCCGTGTGGGTAGCTGCTTCGCCCGTCTCCTCGGTGCAGCGCGCCGACGACGTGCGCAGGCTCATGCAGTTCTACGGCCGTGCCGAGGGCAATGGCGCGCGACCTGTGTCGGGGTGGCTCCCACCGAAGTCGGTGTGCTCCTGCGCGACACGAAGGGTCACGGCGCCAGCCCTCGCGAAGATCAACTGACGACAATTTGCCCTTGATCACCGCCACCTCGCCCGGCCTCATCCCGGCGGGCGGCCCCGTGGGCGGGGGGACTTCGCGTCCTTCGGCAGCCGGCCGGCCTCGGCCAGTGCTTGGCGCAGCAGGAAGTCGATCTGGGCGTTGGTGCTGCGCAGCTCGTCGGCCGCCCACTTCGCGAGGGCGTCGTGGACGGCCGGGTCGAGCCGCAGCAGGAAGCTCTTGCGATCCGGCACCGGTTCAGTGGTAGAGCGAGCCGGTGTTGACGATCGGCTGGGTGGCGCGGTCGCCGCACAGCACGACGAGCAGGTTGGACACCATGGCGGCCTTACGTTCCTCGTCGAGGTCGACGATCTCGCGTTCGGACAGCTTGTCGAGCGCCATCTCGACCATGCCGACGGCGCCCTCGACGATCCGTCCGCGGGCCGCGACGACCGCCCCGGCCTGCTGGCGCTGCAGCATGGCGCCGGCGATCTCGGGCGCGTAGGCGAGGTGGGTGAGCCGCGACTCGATGATCCGCACGCCGGCCGACTCGACGCGCGCGGCGATCTCCGCGGAGAGCTCCGAGGTGATCTCGTCGGCGTTGCCGCGCAGGGAGAGGGTGTCGTCGGCGTGGGCGTCGTAGGCGTAGCTGGTGGCGATGTGCCGGATGGCGGTCTCGGTCTGGGTGTGCACGAAGTCGACGAACGAGTCGACCTCGAAGACGGCCCGTGCGGTGTCCTCCACCTGCCAGACGACGACGGCGGCGATCTCGATGGGGTTGCCGTCGAGGTCGTTGACCTTCAGGACGGCCGTCTCGTGGTTGCGGATCCGGGTGGACACGCGCCGCTTGGTGGTGAAGGGGTTGACCCAGTGCAGGCCCGGCCGGCGCACGGTGCCGGTGTAGGAGCCGACGAACTGCACGACCTTGGCCTCGCCCGGTGCGACCGTGAACAGCCCTCTGAGCAGGATCGCGCCGAGCACGGCGACCAGGATCCCCAGCACGGTGACCGCGGCGTCGCCCGTGGCGGCGAGAGCGATGCCGCCGGCGAGGACGGCGAGACCGCCGAGCAGGCCGAGGAACCCGTTGACCGAGCTGGCCCGCCGCTCCGCGACCGCGGGCTCTGGCATGTGGACGCCGCTGTCGGCGGCGGGGTGGACGGTCATCGCGCTCTCCTGTCTCGCTGGCCGATGATGTCACCACTATAGCAAAGTGATATCAGATTGTCGCGCGGCCAGGACCTGCGCGAAGCCCCTGGCCGGACATGGGACGATGGAGGTACCCGCATCCCGAGAAGGAATGTCCTTGACCTCGTTCGCCGACCAGACCTTCACCGATCCCGCGAAGATCCGGAACTTCTGCATCATCGCCCACATCGACCACGGCAAGTCGACGCTGGCCGACCGGATGTTGCAGCTCACGGGCGTCGTCGACGAGCGGCTCATGCGCGCGCAGTACCTCGACCGCATGGACATCGAGCGCGAGCGCGGCATCACGATCAAGGCCCAGAACGTGCGGTTGCCGTGGGAGGTCGGTGGCGAGCAGTACGTGCTGCACATGATCGACACGCCCGGCCACGTCGACTTCACCTACGAGGTCAGCCGCGCGCTGGAGGCGTGCGAGGGCGCGATCCTGCTGGTCGACGCCGCACAGGGGATCGAGGCGCAGACCCTGGCCAACCTGTACCTGGCCATGGAGAAGGACCTCACGATCATCCCGGTCCTCAACAAGATCGACCTGCCGGCGGCCGACCCCGACCGCTACGCCGCGGAGATCGCGCACATCGTCGGCTGCGAGGTCGACGACGTGCTGCGGGTGAGCGCGAAGACCGGGGTCGGGGTGGCCGACCTGCTCGACGAGGTCGTCGACCTGGTGCCGCCACCCGTCGGCGACGCCGACGCGCCCGCCCGCGCGATGATCTTCGACTCGGTCTACGACACCTACCGCGGCGTCGTCACCTACATCCGGGTGGTCGACGGGCGGATCGTGCCCCGCGAGCGGATCAGGATGATGTCCACGGGCGCGACCCACGAGCTGCTCGAGGTGGGCATCGTCTCGCCGGAACCGAAGCCGTCGAAGGGGCTGGGGGTCGGCGAGGTCGGCTACCTGATCACCGGGGTGAAGGACGTCCGGCAGTCGAAGGTCGGCGACACCGTCACCACCCTGCGGAACGGCGCCACCGAGGCGCTCACCGGCTACCGCGAGCCGCGGCCGATGGTCTACTCCGGGCTCTACCCCGTCGACGGCTCGCAGTACCCGGACCTGCGCGAGGCGCTGGACAAGCTGCAGCTCAACGACGCCGCGCTCACCTACGAGCCGGAGACGTCGGCGGCTCTGGGCTTCGGGTTCCGCTGCGGCTTCCTCGGCCTGCTGCACCTGGAGATCACCCGCGACCGGTTGGAGCGCGAGTACGGGCTCGACCTAATCTCCACCGCGCCCAACGTCGTCTACCGCGTCGTGAAGGACGACGGCACGGAGATGACCGTCACCAACCCGTCGGACTGGCCCAGCGGCAAGGTCGCCGAGGTCTACGAGCCCGTCGTCAAGGTCACGCTGATCGCGCCGTCCGAGTTCATCGGCGCGATCATGGAGCTGTGCCAGAGCCGGCGCGGCCAGCTCGGCGGCATGGACTACCTGTCGGAGACCCGTGTCGAGCTGCGCTACACGATGCCGCTCGGGGAGATCATCTTCGACTTCTTCGACTCGCTGAAGTCACGCACCCGCGGCTACGCCAGCCTCGACTACGAGGAGGCCGGCGAGCAGGCGGCCGACCTGGTCAAGGTCGACATCATGCTGCAGGGCGAGCCGGTGGACGCCTTCTCCGCGATCCGGCACAAGGACGACGCGTACTCCTACGGCAACATGATGGCCACGAAGCTGCGCGAGCTGATCCCGCGCCAGCAGTTCGAGGTGCCCATCCAGGCCGCGATCGGCTCGCGGATCATCGCCCGCGAGACCATCCGCGCGATGCGCAAGGACGTGCTCGCGAAGTGCTACGGCGGCGACATCACCCGCAAGCGCAAGCTCCTGGAGAAGCAGAAGGAGGGCAAGAAGCGCATGAAGACCATCGGCCGGGTCGACGTGCCGCAGGAGGCCTTCGTCGCTGCCCTCTCCACCGACGCGGCCGCGGCGGACCAGAACAAGAAGAAGTAGTGCCCGACCGCCACTTCACCGATCCGCGCCTGGTCGCGGTGTACGACGCCGTCGACGGCGAGCGCGTCGACCTCGATCCCTACGTAGCGATGGTCGAGGAGTTCGGGGCGCGCCGGGTGCTCGACATCGGCAGCGGCACCGGCGTGTTCGCCACCCGCCTCGCGGCCCGGGGGATCGACGTGGTCGGCGTCGATCCGGCGCCGGCGTCGGTGGCGTACGCGCGGGCCCGGCCCGGGGGCGACCGGGTGCGCTGGATCGAGGGCGACGCGACCGCGCTCCCGCAGTTCACCGTCGACATGGTGACGATGACGGGCAACGTGGCGCAGGCGATCGTCGACGACGAGGCGTGGCGCACGACCCTGCGTCGGTGCTGGTTGGCGCTGCACGACGACGGCCGACTGGTGTTCGAGACCCGCGACCCGGACGCGCGGGGCTGGGAGGACTGGACGCCCGAGGCGACCCGCCGGACCGTGCACGTCGACGGGATCGGCGAGGTCACGAGCTGGACCGAGCTGACCTCCGTGGAGCTGCCGCTCGTCTCGTTCCGCGGCACCTGGCGGTTCGCCGACGGCACGGAGCTGACCTCGGACTCCACCCTGTGCTTCCGCGACTACGACGAGGTGGTCGCGGAGCTGCAGGACGCGAGCTTCGTGGTCGAGGAGGTGCGCGACGCCCCGGACCGGCCCGGGCTGGAGCTCGTGATCGTCGCCCGGCCGGAGCGCGAGGGCGACTTCGACTACGACTGGTGACGCTGGTCAGCCGGGCTCGTAGTAGTGCCGTCGCACGGCCAGCAACCATGCCTCGACGGCGGTGACGTCGGGCTCGGCGGGCAGCACCGTCGGCTCCGTGCGGAACACCTCCTCGGCCTGCGCCAGCACCGGCTCCGCCGCGGACGGGTCGGCGGCGACCTGCTCGCCGAAGTCGAGGTAGGCCTGTGGGTCGACCACTCGCACCACCACCTCACCCGTGCGCCAGACGTGCGTGCCCTGCGTGATCAGCCGCCGCAGGTGCCGGGCGTGCTTCGCGATCCGCGACCGCGGCACGTCCGGGAACCGCCCGGCCGCGGTGAGGCGCTTGAACTGCTGGCCGGCGTAGCCGAGGTAGGCGTCGCGGTAGCGGGCCGCCGACCGGAACGCGTGCCGCAGCCCGACCACCTGCACGCCGAGCGGGGTGCGCTCGTCCCAGACGTCCAGCCACAACCGCTCGGTGACCGTCGGGTTCCCGGCCAGGCAGAGCGCCGCGAACTTGCCGGCCTCGTGCAGGACGACGTCGGGATCGTGGCGGGCGATGGTGGCGGCCTTGCCCGTCGGCAGGTGCAGGCCGTGGAACGCGACGGTCGGCGCGGCGTACACGCCGAGCCGGTCGATGTCGGATCCGGGCCGGTCCAGGCCGTACGCGGTCGAACCGACCACGCCGGCGAGCAGCACCTCGCGGACCCGCTCGTCGTTCATGGCGCCAGGATCCCCGGCGCGGCACCCATGAGCGATCGGTTTGCGGATCAACGGAACCGCCCGGCCGCGGGAGCCGTCTGTACCTCCCGACGGAACGAGGGGACCATGGGAGCCATGACGCAGCAGGTGTCGATCCCGTCCGGTCGCCCGTTCACGGTGGCGGACCTGGAGGCGATGCCCGATGACGGCAACCGGTACGAGCTCATCGACGGTGCGCTCATCGTGAGCCCCGCACCGAACTGGGGACACCAGGAGATGTGCGGGGCGGTCTACGTCCTCCTGCGGGCGCACTGCCCGCGGGATCTGCGGGTGATGATCGCGCCGTTCGCAGTCCAGACCGCGTACGACAGCGAGGTCCAGCCCGACGTGCTGGTGGCCCGCTTCGCCGACCTGCGCTCGAAGCACCTGCCGGTGGCGCCGCTGCTGGCGGTGGAGGTCCTGTCGCGGAGCACCGCGCTGCTGGATCGCAACACGAAGAAGGCGCACTACGCGCGGATGGGCGTGCCGTCGTACTGGCTGCTCGATCCCACCGAGCCCGGCTCGCTCACGGTGTTCGCGCTGCGCGACGGGCAGTACGCGGAGATCGCGCACCTCGTCGGCGACGAGGAGTTCCTGGCCGTCGACCCGTTCCCGGTCACGGTGGTGCCGGCCCGGCTCCTGGACGGCACCCGCCCCTGAACCGCCCCCGAACCGCCCGCGCGTGCGTCACGATGGGGTGGTGAACGCCGACACGATCCTGCCGCCGATCGGTCCCGCGTCGCCGGGCCAGACCACGTTGGCCGCCGCGGTGCTCCTGATCGTCCTGGTCATCGGGTTCTTCACCGGCCGCGCGAAGAACCGGTTCGGTCTCCTGCTCGGCGGGTTGATCGCGCTGGTGGTGGCCGGGGTGGCGCTCACCGCGCTGGCCGGCGTCCGGTTCGCGGACCGGGCCGCGTGGTTCGGTGCCCTGCTGCCGCTGACGGTGCCGCTGCTCGTCGCGTTCCTCGCGGGCTGGCTGGGTGCGCGGGCCGGCTGGTTCGCCCGGCTCGCCATCCTGCTGGTGGCCGTGCTCGTGCTGGCCGCGTTCCCGTACGCGGCGGTCACGGCGCGGATGGCGGCGGTCGGCTGAAATCACGCCTGGCGCCGCGGTTCGCGATGGCAGGCTGAGGGCATGCCCGCACAGTCCGGCACGGTCGTTGCCGTCAACCTCGCCGTCGTCCGCACCGACGAGTTCACGCGCGTGAAGAGCGGTCGCTCCGGCATCGACAAGCGCCCGGTCGACCACCCGGTCCTGCTCGACGTGCTCGGCGTCGAGGGCGACACGATCTGCGACACCGCCAACCACGGCGGCGCCGACCAGGCCGTCTACGCGTACTCGACCGTCGACCTGGCGTTCTGGGCGGCCGAGCTGGGCCAGGAGTTCACCCCGGGCGGGGTCGGCGAGAACCTCACCCTCGATGGCATCGACTGCTCGGGCGCGGTCGTGGGCGAGCGCTGGCGCATCGGAGACGCGGAGGAGGGTCCGATCCTGCAGGTGCGCGGCCCGCGCATCCCGTGCCGGGTGTTCGCCGGGTTCCGGCAGACGCCCGACCTGGTCAAGCGCTTCCTCGCCGCCGGCCGGCCCGGCAGCTACCTCGCCGTCGATCGGCCGGGGTACGTGCGGGCGGGCGACAGTGTGACCGTGCTCGACGTACCCGAGCACGGCACCACGGTCGCGGACGTCATGGCCGCCTACGCCGGCGACCGGACCCGGCTGGAGAAGCTGACCGCGGCGCGCGATCACCTCTCGGCGGAGAAGCGGGAGTGGTTCGACCGGATCGTGGCCCGGCTGTCGGCCTGAACCAGGCCCGACATGACGGGGCCGGCTGCCCACGAGGGGTCAGCCGGCCAGGGGACTGCTCGGGTTCAGCTCGCGGTGGCGAGCACTTCGAGGAGCTCCGCGAGGTGCGCCCGTTCCGTGGTGGCGGGGGCGCCGATGACGGCTCCGGCGTCGCGTTCGACGCGGCCGCAGACGCGCTCGACGACGGCCCGGCCGTCGGCGGCGAGGTGCACGAGCACCCGTCGCCGGTCGAGGGGGTCGGTACGGCGGAAGGCGAGCTGCGCGGCGACCAGGCGGTCGACCACGCGGGTGGCGGTGGGAGCGGGCAGCGCGGTGTGCGAAGCGATCTCGCCCATGCTGCGACCGCCGCCGCGGGCGAGCATCAACAGCACTCGCCAGCCGTCGCGGCTCACCCCCTCGGCACCGGTGACGGGGGTCAGTGCGGTCGCGACTGCGCGGTCCAGACGGTCCAACAGATCGACGAGACCTGCGACGCGCGGCGCCGGGATGGGTAGCGTTCCCGGCGCCATTCGACTAGGTGGCTCAGACACGGTCACACACTGTACGTCGTCTCCAGTTCGCAAAGGATGGCGAACTGGAACAAAACCGAGACGAACGGCGTCTTGACAGCGCCGAACGGTCTCAGCGCGTGAGTACGATCTTGCCAGCAGTGTGACCTTCGACCATTGCGCGGAAGCCGTCGGCGGCCTTCTCCATGGGCAGCTCGAGCCCGATCTCAGGCCGGATGCCGCTCGTCACGACGAACGCGAGCAGGTCCACGAGCTCCGCGCGCGTGCCCATCGTGGAGCCCACGACGCGCATCTGCTGGAAGAAGATCCTGGCCAGATCCTCCTTAGGGCCGAACCCGCTCGTTGCGCCGCACGTCACGACGATCCCGCCGGGTTTGAGCGACTTGAGCGAGTGCGCCCACGTGGCCTCGCCCACACTGTCCATCACCGCATCGACGCGCTCGGGCAACCGCTCGCCGGACGCGAACGTCGCGTGCGCGCCGAGCCGCTCCGCGAGCGCGCGCTTCTCGTCGTCACGCCCCGTGACCCACATCCGCAACCCGGCCGCCCGGCCGAGCTGGACGAGCGCCGTCGACACCCCGCCCGACGCGCCCTGCACGAGCACCGTCTGCCCGGGGCGCACGCCGGAGCGGGTGAACAGCATCCGGTACGCCGTGAGCCACGCCGTGCCCATGACGGCGGCCTGCGCGGTGGAGAGCCCGTCCGGGATCGGCACGACGTTGCGCCGCGGCACGACGACGGTGTCGGCCATCGTGCCCTGCAGCTTCTCGGTGAGCAGGGTGCGCTTCGGGTCGAGCGTCTCGTCGCCGCGCCAGTCCGGGTCGCCGACCACCGGGTAGAGCGCGACCGGGGTGCCGTCGTCGAGCGTGCCGGCGCCGTCGCAGCCCAGGATCATCGGGAACTGCTCGGCCTTGATGCCGACGCCGCGCAGCGTGAACACGTCGTGCATGTTGAGGCTCGCCGCGGCCACGGTGACCGCGACGTACCCGTCCGGGACCTGCGGATCGGGGCGCTCGCCCACGACCAGGCCGTCGAGCGGGGCGTCCGGGTTCGGTGCGGAGGCGTAGACGGCGAACATGCTCGCGAATGTAGTGCTTCGGCGCCCGGTCTACTGTGTGGGCGTGATCAGGGCCCTCGTCGACTGGTGGGACTCGGTCGAGCTGTGGCTCACCCAGCTCGCGTTCCCGCTGCAGGTGCTGCTGGCCGCGGTGGTGCTGCTGCCGCTGTGCTGGTTCGCCGCTGCCGGCGCCGACCGGCTCCTCGACGGGGTCACCGATCTCGTGCTGGCCAAGGTGCGCGGCCGCCGCTCGACCCCGCCGGAGGGCCGGTCCTGATGCTCGGGACGAGGGCCGTCCGGATCGTCGCCGGGCTGCTCGCCGTCCTGCTGGTGCTCGCCGGCATCGCCTACCTCGTCCGGCCGGCCGGCGGGGCGCCCGCGCAGCAGGTGCAGCCGGCCGCCTGCGCGGTCCGCGCCGATCCCGTGCCCGGTGCCGCCGAGTCCGGGCTGCCGGTGCAGCCGCTGTGTGCCCTCCCGGCCGAGGTCGCGCGCACGTGGCAGCTGATCGCGGCCGACGGCCCGTTCCCCTACGAGCGGGACGGGATCGTCTTCAACAACCGCGAACGGCTCCTGCCCCAGCGGCCGAGCGGCTGGTACCACGAGTACACGGTCCCGACGCCGGGGTCGAAGGACCGCGGCGCGCGCCGGCTGGTCACCGGTGGGTCACCCGGCCCGGACCGGCAGGTCTTCTACTCCGGCGACCACTACCGCAGCTTCGTCGTCGTCGACGTGACGGCGGGAGCGACGTCGTGAGGGGTGGGGTCGTGCGCACGTCGATGGACGCGAGCGCGGCGGCGGCCGAGGCACGGTCCCGCGGAGCGGTCGTCGGGGTCGTCGGGCCGGCTGCCCGTCCGGGGGACCTCCTCACGCAGATCGGCCGGGAGCTGCAGTTCCCCGACTACTACGGGCACAACCTCGACGCGCTCGAGGAGTGCCTGGCCGACCTGTCGTGGCTGCCCGACGGCGAGGTCGTGCTGGTCTGGGACGGCGCCGACGACCTGCGCCGCGCCGACCCGACCGGCCACGCCGCGCTGCTGGAGGTGCTCACCGCGGCGGTCGAGGAGCGCGCCGGGACCCACCGCCCGCTCCAGGTGGTGCTCCCCAGCCCACCGGCGAACGCGACGAGAACGACCTTGCCGTGATCAACAGGGCTTGTTGATCACGACAAGGTCGTTCTCGACGGGGCGGTGTGCGGCCGGCGGTCGCGCGCGAGCATCACGAAGAGGGCGACGTCGTGGTACTCGCCGTCCTCGTGGAAGCGCTCGTGGAAGGTGCCCTCGCGCCAGAAGCCGAGCCGGCGCAGCATCCTGATCGACGCCGCGTTGACGTCGTTCGTGTGCGCCTCCACCCGGTTGAGGCGCAGGTCCGCGAAGCCGTGGTCGAGCACGGCGCGCATCGCCTCGGACATCAGCCCCCGGCCCCACAGCTGCCGCGCCAGGTCGTATCCGATCGCGGCGCGGGCGTGTGCGGCGACGACCTCGTTGTAGCCGAGCAGGCCGCGCACGGTGTCGTCGCCGCGCAGGGTGAGCCCCCAGTGCCGGGCGCCGATCGTGCGGTGCTCGGCGGCCAGCCGTTCGATCAGTTCGGCGGCCTGCGCCGGCTCGGTCAGCGGCGGGTCGTTCCACCGCTGCTCCACCGGGTCGCTGCGGAAGGCGTAGAGCGCGTCCGCGTCCGCTGCCGCCAGCGGGCGCAGCACCAGCCGTTCGGTCTCCAGCACGGGGATCACGGCGGGAGTGTGGACCGGCGCTCCGACCGCGTTCCACGGCGGGGCGCCGGTCGATCTCCTACCACTTCTGGCCGGACGGCTGGCGCGTGGCGCAGTTGAGCCGGTTCCACACGTTGATGCCGGCGATCGACAGGAGCAGGGCGGACAGCCCCTTCTCGTCGTAGACGTCGGCGGCGGCGTCCCACACCGCGTCCGGGACGGCGTCGGGGTTGTCCGCGATCCGGGTCACGCTCTCCGCGAGCGCCAGCGCGGCGCGCTCGGCGTCGGAGAAGCGCGGCGACTCGCGCCACGCCCCGACGGCCCAGATCTTCTCGTCGGGCTCGCCGGCCTCCTTCATCTCGCGGGCGTGCATCTCCACGCAGACGCTGCAGCCGTTGATCTGGCTCGCGCGCAGGTGCATCAGGTGGTGGGTGGTGGCCGGCACGGTGGTGACCGTCATGATCGCCTTGTGGAGGTTCTGCAGCGCCTTCATCGCGTCGGGAAGGACGAAGACGGGGCTGGTCATGCGAGCCTGCATCGGGATCTCCTGTGGTGTCACACCCGGCGTCTCCGGGCGGTCATGGAGGTGACCCGCCGCGACGGAAGGATGTGACAGTGCAGGACGAAGATTTCTGGCTGGATCGCTTCGAGGAGCATCGGCCCAGGTTGCGGGCCGTCGCCTACCGCATGCTCGGCTCGCACGCCGAGGCCGACGACGCCCTGCAGGAGACCTGGCTGCGCATCTCCCGCGCGTCCGGGCGGGAGGTGGAGAACGTCGCCGGCTGGTTGACCACGATCGTCTCGCGGCAGTGCCTCAACATGCTGCGGGCGCGCAGCACCCGCCGCGAGGAGGCGCTCGACACGCACGTGCCCGACCCCGTCGTCAGCGACGGCCCGGCGGGCGACCCGGCCGAGCAGAACGCGCTCGCCGACACCGTCGGCATCGCGCTGCTGGTGGTGCTCGACTCGCTGGAGCCGGCAGAGCGGCTCGCCTTCGTGCTGCACGACATGTTCGGGCTGCCGTTCGAGGACATCGCACCGCTGGTGGAGCGCACCCCGGCGGCGGCCCGGCAGCTCGCCAGCCGCGCGCGGCGGCGGGTGCAGGGCCGGTCACTGGACGGGCGGCCGGACCCGGTGCGGCAGCGCGCGGTCGTCGACGCGTGGGCGGCCGCGTCGCGCGCAGGCGACTTCGAGGGCCTGCTCTCACTGCTGCACCCCGACGCCGTGCTACGCGTGGACGCCGGGGCCGGTTCGCCGCTCAGCAGGCTCGTGCGCGGGGCCGCGCAGATCGCGGGGTCGGCGGTCGCGTTCCGCCGGATCGGTGCCGTCGACGCCCGGATCGCACTGGTCAACGGGTTGCCCGGCATCGTGACCTCGATGCACGGCCGGGTCGTGTCGGTGCTCGCCTTCACGGTGGTGGACGGGCTGGTCACCGAGATCGACATCCTGAACGACCGGGAGCGGCTGGCCGCGCTCGGGATCAGCTGAGCATCCCGTCGAGGAACTCGCGGAAGACGGCGGTGAGCTCGTCGATGCTCATCGCCGGCTCCGCGGCGACGCAGACGTGGAAGACCAGGCCGTCCACGAACGCGTTCAGCTGTCGGGCGTGCCGGTCTGGTGCGGTCGACCCGATGGTCGTCAGCACGTCGTGAGCTGCCCGCCGCAGGGCGGCGCCCGCCCGGTTCATCTCCTGCTGCAGCTCGGGTCGACGGACGGCCTCCATGGCGAGCTCGTAGCGCGCGATCATGCGGGTCCGGTCGCTCATGAGCAGGGCGTCGACGGCCTCGGCGAGCAGCCGCGCGAGGTCGGCCGTCCGGGTGGGGAGGCGGTCGGTGATCGCGCCGAAGGCGGCGGCGTTGAGATCGATGAACCGCTCGACCGTCAGCGTCAGGAGCGCTGCGCGGGTGCGCGCGATGTTCGACGTCGAACCGGTCGGGAGGCCGGCCCGGTGGTCGACCGCGCGGTGGGTGAGCGCGCGGCTGCCCTGCTCGCCGAGCACGGCGATGGCCGCGTCGGCGATCACCTGCGCCCGCTCCGTCAGCACCGGGGAACCCTACCGGGCTCGCCGCGGTCAAACTACAGATGTAGTCTGCTGGTCATGGGGACGATCGACGAGCTGGACCAGCGGTTCCACCCGGCCGCGGGGATGCGCAGGCAGTTCAACAAGGTCTTCCCCACCCACTGGTCGTTCATGCTGGACGAGGTCGCGCTCTACAGCTTCATCGTGCTGCTGCTCACCGGGGTGTTCCTCGGGTTGTTCTTCGACCCCTCGATGGCCGAGGTCAAGTACGAAGGCTCGTTCGACAACCTGCGCGACGTGTGGATGAGCCGCGCCTACGCGTCGACCCTGCACATCTCGTTCGACGTGCGCGGCGGGCTGTTCATCCGCCAGGTGCACCACTGGGCAGCGCTGCTGTTCATGGGCGCGATGGTCGCCCACATGCTGCGCACGTTCTTCACCGGCGCGTTCCGCAAGCCGCGCGAGACCAACTGGGTGCTCGGCGTGCTGCTGCTGTTCATCGGGTTCTTCGCCGGGTTCACCGGCTACTCGCTGCCCGACGACCTGCTGTCCGGCACCGGCCTGCGGATCGCGTCCGGGTTCACGCTCTCCGTCCCCGTCGTCGGCACGTGGGCGCACCACATGCTCTTCGGCGGGGAGTTCCCGGGCACGGAGGTCATCCCGCGGCTCTACATCATCCATGTGCTGCTCCTGCCGGGCATCCTGCTCGCGCTGATCGCCGCGCACGTCGGGCTCGTCTGGTACCAGAAGCACACCCAGTTCCCCGGCGCCGGTCGCACCGAGCAGAACGTCGTCGGGGTGCGGATCCTCCCTGCGTTCGCGGCCAAGGGTGGTGCGTTCTTCGCCGTCACCGTCGGGGTGATCGCGCTCATGGCCGGGCTGCTGCAGATCAACTCGATCTGGAACTTCGGTCCCTACGTGGCCGGCCACATCTCCGCCGGGTCCCAGCCCGACTGGTACGTGCTGTTCAGCGACGGCATGCTGCGGATCTTCCCGGCCTGGGACGTCACGATCGGCGACTACTCGATCCCCAGCGCGTTCTGGGCGAGCCCGCTGTTCCTGCCGCTCATCCACGTGCTGCTGGGCGCGTACCCGTGGATCGAGCGGCGGCTCACGGGTGATCGCGAGCGGCACAACCTGCTGCAACGGCCGCGCGACGCACCCGTCCGCACGTCGCTCGGGGTGATGGCGGTGACGTTCTACGTCGTGCTGGCGCTCTCGGCGACGAACGACTGGATCGCCTACTTCTTCGACGTCTCCCTCAACGCCACGACGTGGGCCGGCCGCATCGGCGTGCTCGTGGCGCCGCCCCTGGCGTACTGGGTGACCTACCGGGTCTGCCTCGGCCTGCAGCGCGCCGACCGGGACGTCCTGGAGCACGGCATCGAGACCGGCGTCATCAAGCGGCTCCCGCACGGCGCGTTCATCGAGGTGCACCAGCCGCTGGCGGACCGCCCCCTGACGTACCAGGGTGCCCCGGTGCCGAAGCGCATGAACCAGCTCGGCGCGGGCGGCCGAGCAGTCCCCGGCTCGCTTCTCTCGCCGGACCCGCCGGCGGAGACGTCAGCCCTGGAACGGTCCCACCGGTGACGCTGGGTCACCCACAGCACCCCGGGGTACGCGTCGAGAACGAACTTACGGTGATCAACAGGCCCTGTTGATCACCACAAGTTCGTTCTCGACGGAAAACCTGGGCCCGGGGTGACCGAGGGTGAGGGTCAACCGAGGTGGGCGGCCAGCTGCTCCAGGGTTTCCGAGCAGCCGGCGTCCACCCGCAACGTGGCGAGGGGGTCGCCGCGGGTCTCGCCCCGGTTGACGATCACGACGGGCGTGCCCTGCTTCGCCGCGTGCCGCACGAACCGCAGGCCCGACATCACCGTCAACGACGAGCCGGCCACCAGCAGCGCGCCGCCCGCGGCGCCGACGTCCTCGACGAGCGCGTACGAGCGCGCCACCCGCTCCTTCGGCACGTTCTCGCCGAAGAAGACGACGTCCGGTTTGAGCACGCCGCCGCAGTCGAGGCACGGCGCGGTACGGAAGCCGTCGGTCGCCTCCAGCACCGCGTCGCCGTCGGGGGCGGCCTCGATGGCCGCGCCCGCCGCCTCGACGAAGCCGGGGTTGAGCGCCGTCAGCCGCTCCTGCAGCCGCGCCCGCGAACCGGTGCGCCGGCAGCCGAGGCAGACGACCGCGTCGATGCGGCCGTGGAGATCGACGACGGTGCGCTGGCCGGCGGCACCGTGCAGCCCGTCGACGTTCTGGGTGATCACCCCGCGCAGCCGCCCGGTCCGTTCCAGCTCGACGAGCGCGCGATGCCCGGCGTTCGGCTCCGCGTGTGCCATCCGGGCCCAGCCGACGTGGCTGCGCGCCCAGTAGCGGCGCTGCGCCACCGGCCCCGACACGAACTCCTGGTACGTCATCGGCGTGCGCCGGGGTGATCCCGGGCCGCGGTAGTCGGGGATGCCCGAGTCGGTGGAGAGGCCCGCCCCGGTCAACGCCACCAGCGGACGACCGGCCAGCACCCCGAGTGCCGCGTCGACCGGTTCCTCCAGCACCTGCACCGTTCCAGGCTAACCCTGGCGGCGTGAAACTAATGCTGTTAGTATTTCACCTATGGTTGTTCGAGCGGGGTTGACCACGGCGAAGGTCGTGGACATCGCCCTGGAGGTGATCGACGAGCACGGCCTCGACGGGCTGACGCTCGCGATCGTCGCCAAGCGCGCCGGGGTCGCCACGCCGTCGCTCTACAACCACGTGGCGAGCCTCGGCGAGCTGCGTGGCCACGTGGGCGTGCGCCTGCTGGACGAGATGACCGGCCGGTTCACGGCAGCCGTGCTCGGGCTCTCGGGCGACGCGGCCGTCGAGGCGCTCGCGCACGAGTACCGCGCCTACGTCCAGGAGCACCCGAAGCGCTACGCGGCCATGCCCATGGACCCGATGCACGACCCGCTCCAGCAGGCCGCCGGCACGCAGCTCGTGCAGGTCATGCTCGCGACGCTGCGCGGCTACGGCCTGACCGGCTCGGCGGCCATCCATGCCACCCGTCGCCTGCGGGTGATCGTGCACGGGTTCGCGTCGATCGAGTCCGGCGGCGGGTTCGGCCTCCCCGAAGGCCTCGACGACACCTACGACCAGCTCATCCGCATGTACCTCGACGATCTCAGGAGAACGACGTGAGAATCCCCTTGGCCGCCGCCGGGCTGCTCTTCCTGCTCTACCCCGCCCTCCGGCCGTGGGAGGACGAGTCGACCCCGGCCGGCGCCGCTGCCGCGATGGGGTCGCAGGCGTGGGTCTGGTCCCACCTGTTCGCCATGATCGGGTTCATCCTGGTGCCGATCGCGCTGCTGGGCATCCGCCGGGCCGCCGCCGTCACGTTCTGGGTGGGCGCCGGGCTGACGCTGCCGTACTACGGCGCCGAGGACTTCGCGCTCCACGAGATCGCCGCGCAGCCCAACCTGGTCCAGCTGGCCGAGGCCGTGCGCTACAACCCGGTCGCCGTCACGACCTTCGCGCTCGGGCTGGTGACCATGGCCGTCGCCGGGATCATGGTCGCGCTGGCCGAGCGGACGGCGGCGGCGTGGGTGTTCGCCGCCGGGTTCGCGCTGTTCCTGCCGCAGTTCTTCGCCCCGCCGGCGTTCCGGATCGCGCACGGGGTGCTCGTGCTGGTCGGGTGCGTGTGGCTGGCGCGTTCGTCCAATCCACGCGGCTCCCGTCGCGACAGCATGGACACATGGATCACGCAGACCACATGAAGGACAGCGTCGAGGTCGCCGTGGCCGCCATCCGCGCGGCCGACCCGGCCCGCTTCGACGACCCGACACCCTGCACGGAGTTCACGCTCGGCAAGGTCGTCAACCACCTCGCGTTCGGTCTCCTGCTGGCCGAGCTGGCCGGGCGCAAGCAGGAGTGGGACGCCGACTGGGACCCGAACGGCACCGCTCCGTACCTGGTCGGACATCCCGAGTCCGAGTGGGCCCGGCTCGCCGCCGAGCAGGGCGAGCGGGTCGTCCGGGCCTGGGCGGAGCCGACGGCGTGGGACGGCGACGCGCCGTTCGGTGGCGCCACGATGCCGGCGCCGGCGGTCGGCTCGATGATGACCGCCGAGTTCGTCCTGCACGGCTGGGACGTGGCCCGTGGCGCGGGCGCGCGGCTCGCCGAGGTGTCGCCCGATCTCGCGGCGACGGTGCTGGAGGGTGTGCGCGCGATCGCCCCGATGGGCCGCGACGGCGGCTGGTTCGGCGCGGAGGTGCCGGTCGGCGCCGACGCGACCACGCTGGACCGGGCGCTGGCCGAGTCGGGCCGCGACCCGGGCTGGACGGCCTGACCCTGGAAGTTGAGCGATCGCTCCAGTAGTATGTGGAGCGATCGCTCAACAAGGGAGTGGCCTCGTGTGGTTCTGGCTGTTCGGCGCGATCGCCGCGGAGGTCTTCGGCACGATCTCCCTCCGCTTCGCCGAAGGCTTCACCCGGCCGCTCCCGTCGGTGTTCGTCGTGCTCGGGTACGGGTTCGCGTTCTTCGCTCTGTCCCAGGCGCTGGTACGCGGCATGCCGGTCGGCGTCGCGTACGGCACGTGGTCGGCGCTGGGGGTGCTGCTCGTGGCCGGCATCGGTGCCGCGTTCCTCGGGGAGTCGCTGACCTGGGTGCAGGTGGGCGGTCTCGTGCTCGTCGTCGCCGGAGTCCTGGCGTTGGAGCTGGGCGCGCAACATGCCTGAGGTCGACGGCCGACGCCGGCGCGGCCAGGAACGCCGCCGCGCCCTGCTCGACGCGGCACTGGCCGTCATCGGCCGGGACGGGCTCGCGGCCGTGTCGCAGCGCTCCGTCGCCGCGGAGGCCGGGGTGCCGCCCAGCGCCGTGTACTACTACTTCGCCACGCTCGACGACCTCGTCGACGCCGCACTGGTCGAGGTGAACGACCGGTGCATCACCGAGCTGCGGGACGCCGCCACCGCTGCCGATCCGGTGCGCGCGGTCGCCGCGGCCACCGTCGACGCCGGCCGGCGCACCCGCGGCGAGGCGCTGGCCGAACTGGAGCTGTGGCTGCTGGCCGCCCGCACCCCGCGGCACGCCCCGGAGCTGCAGCGATGGGACGCCGAGCTGGAAGCGGTCGCGGCCGCCCTCACCGACGACCCCGTCGCCGTCGACGCCGTGACCGCCGCGCTGACCGGCTACTACTGGCAGGCCGCGACCGGCGACGGGTACGACGTCGACCGACTGGAGGCGATCCTGCGGCGGCTCACTCGGTGAGCACGGCCCAGGCCGGGGGGCGCTTCTCCGCGAACGCGCGGATCCCCTCCTGGCCCTCCTCGCCCGCGAAGTGCGCGGCCGACAGCTCCAGCATCGCGGCGAAGCGCTCCGCCATCGGCGCGGACCGGTCGCCGCGCAGCATCTCCTTCGTCGCCGCCAGCGCCCCCGGGGCGCCGAGCCGGAACATCTCGGCGTAGCGGGCGACCTCCGCGTCGAGCCCGTCGGCCGGCACGGCGCTGTTGACCAGCCCGATCTCCGCGGCCCGCACGCCGTCGAACGTCTCGCCGGTGAGGAACAGCTCGTGCCCGGCCCGTGGCGACAGGCGCGGCAGCACCACCACCGAGATCACCGCCGGCACCACACCGATCCGCACCTCCGTGAACGCGAACGTGGCGTCCTGCGCCGCCACGGCCACGTCGCAGGCCGCGATGATCCCGACCCCGCCGGCCCGCGCCGGCCCGGCCACCCGCGCGACGACGGGGGTGGGTGACTCCCAGATCAGCTGCAGGATCCGCGGCACCTCGGTGATGCCCTGCTGCTGAGCACTCGCCCCGCGGGACTCCTTGAGGTCCATCCCCGAGCAGAACACCCGACCCGTGTGCGTCAGCACGATCACCCGGGCGGCCGGGTCCGCGATCGCCGACTCCAGGTGCGCCAGCAGCTCCCGGCGCAGCTGCGCCGACAGCGCGTTGCGGTTGTCGGGGGAGTCGAGGGTGATCGTCGCGACGCCCGCGGCGACGTCGAGGTGGACCAGTTCGGAGCTCACGCGAGGAACCTACCCGTCCCCGTAGGCCCGGGCCTGCAGGTCGAACAGCTCCGCGTAGAGCCCGCCACGCGCCATCAGCTCCGCGTGGCGGCCCTGCTCGACGAGCTTGCCGTGGTCGAGAACCAGGATCTGGTCGGCGGTGCGCACGTTCGCCAGCCGGTGGGTGACGAGGATCGTGATCCGACCGGCCGTGGTCGACGAGGCCGCGGCGAGCCCGCGCAGCGACGTGAACACGGCGTGCTCGGCGCGGGCGTCCAGCGCCGCGGTGGGCTCGTCGGCCACGACGACGGGGGCGTCGCGGTAGAGCCCGCGCGCCACGGCGATGCGCTGCCACTGCCCGCCGGACAGGTCGTGCCCGTCCTGAAACTCCCGCGACAGCACGGTCGTCCAGCCCGCCGGCAGGTCGGCGACGACGGTGTCGGCGCCCGAGCGCTCAGCTGCGGCCGCCAGCCGGGTGCCGTCGTCGGGATCGTCGATGCGGCCGATCCGCACGTTGTTCTCCGCGGTCATCGGCCAGCGCAGCGGGTCCTGCAGGACGACGGCGACCCGCTCGTGCAGCACCGGTTCGGCGATCGTGCGGGTGTCGTGCCCGTCCCAGGAGACGCTGCCGGTGGTGGGCAGGTACAGGCCGGTGACCAGCTTCGCGAGCGTGGACTTGCCCGAGCCGTTCTCGCCCACCAGCGCGATCGTCTCGCCGCGGCGCAGCGTGACCGAGATGCCGTCGACGGCGGGCTCGTCCTTGCCGTGGTAGTGGAAGGTGACGTCGGTGAGCGCGATCGTCTCCGGGCCGAGGTCCGTGGGGATCGCCTCGGCCGGACGCCGGCGCGCGGCGGCGTCGACGAGGCAGTCGCGCAGCATGCCGATGAAGAAGCTCGACTCGAACAGGTGGTTGGCCTGGAAGATCATCCGGCCGGTGGCCTGGGTCGCGGTGCGCATGGCGACCACGGCGGTGCCGGCGAGTGCCAGCGGGAGCACCTCCAGGTAGAGCAGGACGGCCAGCAGGGCGAACGCCAGTCCGGCGCCGATCCCGCCGAGGGCGCGGCCGACCAGGCGCACGACCGTCTGCGCGCGCTCCAGCCGGACCTCCTCCGCGGCGACGGCGTCATTGATGCGCCGGTGCTCGGCGATCAGGATCGACTGCGCGGTGAAGGCACGCACCTCGGCAGCCGGGTCGCGCTGCATGATCAGCGCGCCGGTGATGTTCCGCCGGCGCCATCGCGAGTTGTTGCGCAGCACCGAGTCGAACATCATCCGGGCCGACCGGACGGACGCCCAGCCCTGCGGGATCGTCGCCAGCAGCACCGCCGGGGCCAGCAGGGGGTGGAGCAGCCCGGCCGTGACCACGGCCGCGGTCGCCGACACCACCTGCGAGATCAGGTCGGACGTGTCCTCCGCGGCGCTGCGCAGCCGGTTCGGCCCCTGCACCGACGCGCGATCGACGAGCTCGGCGAAGTCGGCGTCGTCGAACGCGGCGAGCTCGACCCCGATGACGGCGGCGTGCACCTCGTCGTGCGCCTGCTGCTCGATGCGCGGCACCAGCGAGCCCTGCACCGCTCCGATCGCCGCGTCGAGCAGGCCGCGGCCGGCCAGCGCCGCCACCACGACCGCGACGGCCGGCAACGCGGCGACCACCCGCTCCGGCGTGGGACCGGCCTGCAGGAGCCGCGTGAACACGTCGGCGGTGGCGAGCAGCCCGAACGCCGTCACGACGCCGGCGGCCAGCTGCAGCACCGCGACGGCCACGGTGAGCCCGGGCGCGGCCCGCCACGCCCATCCCGCGACGTAGCGCGCCGTGCGCGGCGCGGCAGCGGCCACCGCGAGCGGGCTGGCCGAGGCCGTGTTGACGTAGCCCTCCGCCCATTTCGGCGTCCGCAGGTCGTCGACACCGATCAGCGGAGCAGCCACACGTCGAGTATGCGGCCGGACACCGACAGTTCGGGGGCGGTTGAGTGACCTCGCAGAGGTTGAGGCGTCGTCGCAGAGGTTCGAACTCCTGCGAGGACGACCTCGCCTCTGCGAAGTGCCCTCCTAGCCGAACCGCCGCCGGAGGTAGCGCGCGGTGGCGTCGTCGGCGGCGAAGAACGTCTCCACGGCGACCTCGTCGAGCGTCACGTCCAGCGGGGCACCGAGCACCGAGATCGTCGAGAAGAACGTCAGCGGCCCGTCGGGATGGCGCAGGCGCAGGGGCAGCACGATCCGGTCCCGCGGGTGGGCGTTCGGGTCGATGCCGGCGTCGCGGCAGTACCCGACCAGCTCCGCGAGCAGTGCCCGCAGGCCCGTCGTCGCTGCCCGCTCGGCCTGCCGGCGCAGCCTCGCCAGCAGGTGCGCGGCGTACTCGGCCAGGTCCTCGACGTGCGGGGCGAGGCCGCGCGGGTGCAGGCTCGCGCGCAGCACGTTCGGCGTGCCGGAGAGCAGCGCAGGATCCACCAGCTCGACGAACACGGCCGCTGCCCGGTTGGCCGACACCATGTTCCACGAGCCGTCCACCAGCACCGCCGGGTTGGGCTCGTGGCCGGTGAGGATCTGGTCGAGCGAGCGCCGCACGTCCGACAGCTCGTCGTCGGCGAGGCCGTGCTCGGTGTAGGCCGGCGCGTAGCCGGCCGCGATCATCAGCTCGTTGCGGCCACGCAGCGGCACGTCCAGCTCCTCCGACAGGTGCAGCACCATCTCCCGGCTCGGCCGCGACCGGCCCGTCTCCAGGAACGACAGGTGCCGCGCCGACACGGCTGCGGCCAGGCCCAGGTCGAGCTGGGTCAGCCGGCGGCGCTGCCGCCACTCGCGCAGCAGCGGACCGAACGCTGTGCCGGGCAGGGTCGCGGTCGTCATGGCGGCGACGTTATCCGTGGGTGGTGCGCCGCTCCATGACCTCGGAGGTCATGGACGGGCGTCGCTCCCGCCCGCCACCATGATCGGCATGGACGATCTGCACGCCGCGATGCCCTTCACCCAGCTCCTCGGTGCCACCACGGTGGCCGTCTCGAAAGAGGAGGTGCGGCTGCGGCTGGACTGGGACGCGACGCGCACGACCGCGGGCGGCGCGCTGCACGGCGGCGCGCTGATGGGGCTCGCCGACGCCGGTGGCGGTCTGTGCGCGTTCCTCAACCTGCCCGAGGGCGCGGTCGGCACCGCCACCATCAGCTCGGCCACCAACTTCCTCCGCGGCGTCCGCGACGGCCACGTCGAGGCGGTGTCCCGACCGCTGCAGGTGGGCCGCACCGTGATCGTCGTCGACACGGAGATCACCGACGCGAGCGGCCGGCTCGTCGCCCGCGTGACGCAGACGCAGGCGGTGCAGCGGCCCACCTGAGGACACCGACGGGTGATCGTGCCGACCCCGACCTGATCACGGGCTGGTCGCCGCCTCGGCCGTGTGGGCGAGGTGTGATCACTCGATCCGAGCGTGCCGGCCCGGCACCGGCATGGCTGCGGCCGGGAAGGTGAACTCCCTCGGTGTCCGCTCATCAGCGAGCCGAGGAGAGCACAGCATGATCACCCAGGACATGATCCAGGACGTCGTCGGTGCCCAGGCGATCGGTCGGGACGGCCAGAAGATCGGCCGGGTCGGCCAGGTCTACGTCGACGAGCAGAACGGGGCGCCGAAGTGGGCCACCGTCAACACGGGTCTGTTCGGCATGAACGAGACGTTCGTCCCGCTGGATCACGCCGACGTGCGCGACCACGACCTGCGGCTCGCCGTGACGAAGGACCAGGTGAAGGAGGCACCCCGGGTCGACGACGCGGGCGACCACCTCGCCGAGTCCGAGCAGAGCCGGCTGGAGCGCTACTACGCCGCGTGGACCGGCGGCGAGGCCTTCGGGGACGGGCGCCGGGGCCGCGACGACGGCATGACCCGCTCCGAGGAACGCCTGCGCGTGGGCACCGAGCGCACCGAGACCGGCCGGGTGCGGCTGCGCAAGTACGTCGTCACCGAGAACCAACAGGTGACGGTGCCGGTCAGCCACGAGGAGGTCCGCGTCGAGCGCGAACCGATCCGCGACGGCGAGCACCGGGGCCGGATCGGTGACGAGCAGCAGGAGGTCACCCTGCACGCCGAACGGCCGGTGGTCGACAAGGACGTCGAGGCCGTGGAGCGCGTGCGGCTGGGCACCGAGACCGTCACCGAGGACCGCACCGTCTCCGAGGAGGTGCGCAAGGAGCGCATCGAGGTCGACGACCCGCAGGACCGGATCCGGAAGGACCGGCGCACCTGACGGACGGGGCCCCGCGGCTGTCCGCCCGCTACGGGGCCTCGTCGACGAGCTGGAAGCGCACCTGCTGGCCGGGCCGCACCTGCGCGGCCCGGTCCACGTCGGCGTCGACGACGACGGCGACGACCGGGTAGCCGCCCGTCACGGGGTGGTCGGCGAGGAACAGGACCGGTTCCCCGCCGGGCGGCACCTGGATCGCTCCGCGCACCATGCCCTCGCTGGGCAGCTCCTCGTCGCGGCAGCGGGTGAGGTCGCCACCGGCGAGCCGCATGCCCACGCGGTCGCTGCGGTCGGAGACCGTCCAGGTGGAGCCGTGCAGCCGGCCGGGGTCGCGCACCCAGTCCGCGCGCGGACCGAGCACCGCGCGCAGGGTGACGGTGCCGCCGGGCGGCGGGGCGACCGGGACCACGTCGAGGAGGGGGTGGTCGGCAGGCTCCGGCCCGATCGGCAGCACCGCGCCGGGTGCGAGCGGGGCCGGGCCGAACCCGGCCAGCACATCGGTGGAGCGCGACCCGAGCACCGGGGCGACCGCCACCCCGCCGCGGACGGCCAGGTAGGTGCGCAGACCGGTGGGCGGTGTGCCCAGCCGCAGGGTCTGGCCGGCGCGCAGCCGCACGAGGGAGTGGTGGCCGACCGGTCGCCCGTCGACGGTCGCCGGGGCCGCCGCGCCGGTCAGCGCCACCAGCAGCGGGGCCCGCAGGTCGGCGCCCGCCCGGACGGCCAGCCCGCCGAACGTCACCTCGATCGCGGCGGCGTCCTCGGGATTGGCGACGATGCGGTTGGCCAGCCGCATCGCGCAGCGGTCGGCTGCTCCGGAGGCACCGACCCCGGTCGCGGCGTGCCCGGGTCGGCCGAGGTCCTGGACCAGCGCCTGCGCGCCGGTGGCCAGCACCTCCAGCACGCGCGGGCCCTCGATCGCCGTCTCCGGTCCATCGTGCGGCTCCGGTCGGCCGGCCAGCTCGTCCACCTGCACGAACTGCACCTTCGCCCCCGGCTGCAGGAGCGCGGGCGGGTCGCGCTCGGCGTCCCACAGGGTCGCGTCGGTGCGTCCGATCAGCTGCCAGCCGCCCGGTGACTCGCGCGGGTAGATGCCGCTGAACTCCCCGGCCAGGCCGACCGCGCCGGCCGGTACGCGGGTCCGCGAGGTGTCGCGGCGGGCGACCGTGAGCCGCTCGTCGCCGCCCGCGAGGTAGGCGAAGCCGGGGGCGAACCCGCCGAAGCCGACGGTCCACGGCGTGCCGGTGTGCGCAGCGACGACCTCCGCAGGCGACAGCCCGGTCAGTCGGGCCACGTCGTCGAGGTCGGGCCCGTCGTAGACGACCGGGATCTCGACCGTCTCGCCGCTCTCGCGCGCGGCGGCGACGTCGACGGGCAGGTCGAGGACCAGCTTGCGCAGCTCGCGCAGGTCGGTGCCGGGCGCGGTGCGCAGTAGGACGGTGCGCGCCGCCGGCACCACGTCGACCACCCCGGTGAACCGGGCCTCGCGCACGGCCGCGGCCAGAGCCAGCACCTCGTCAAGCTTGCCCACCTCCACCAGGAGGCCGGCGTCGGCGCAGAGACGGGCGTCCATCACGGTCCCGCGAACGCGGTGACCTCGACGCCGGCGTCGCGCAGCTTCCCGCGCACCGCGGCCGCCATCGCGACGGCACCGGGGGAGTCGCCGTGCACGCACACGGAGTCGGCCTCGACGGCGACGTCCGTGCCGTCCACGCTGGTCACGACGCCCTCGGTGACCATGCGCAGCACCCGGTCGGCCACGACGTCGGGGTCCTCGAGCAGCGCGCCGGGTGCCGAGCGGGGCACGAGGGTGGCCGCGGAGGTGTAGCCGCGGTCGGCGAAGCACTCCCGCACCGTGCGCAGCCCGGCGGCCTCCGCGGCTTTCAGGAACGCGGAGCCGGGCAGGCCCAGCACCGGCAGCGTCGGGTCGTAGGCGACTATCGCGGCCACGACGGCGTCCGCCTGTGCCTCGTGGTGGACGATCGCGTTGTAGAGCGCCCCGTGCGGCTTGACGTAGCGGACGGCGGTGCCGGTCACGCGGCACATGCCGTCGAGGGCGCCCAGCTGGTAGACGATGTCGTCGGTGAGGTCGCCGGCCGGCATGTCGATGAACCGGCGGCCGAACCCGGCCAGGTCGCGGTAGCCGACCTGGGCGCCGACGACGACCCCCCGCTCGGCGGCGGCCGCGCAGGTGCGGCGCAGCGTGCTCGCGTCGCCGGCGTGGAAGCCGCACGCGACGTTGGCCGAGCTGACCAGCGCCAGCATCGCCTCGTCGTCGCCGAGCCGCCAGCGGCCGAAGGACTCTCCGAGATCGGAGTTCAGGTCGATCCGCATCAGCTCTGCTCCCCGCGTCGGTGATGAAAGCGTTCCGGCGAGCATAAGGATTGTTGAACAATCCTACAAGAGGGCATGTGAACGGCGAGGACTACCATCGACCTCGTGACCGTCGTCGAACCCGCCTCCGGATCCATCGCGCAGCTCGGTCAGGCCAGGTCCGCGGTCACCGGCAGCACCACGGCCGAGCGCGCCGCCAACGCGGTCCGCGAAGAGGTCGTCGAAGGCCGGCTCCGGCCCGGCACCAGACTGCCCGACACCGAGCTGGCCGAAGCGCTCGGGGTCTCCCGCAACACCATGCGCGAGGCCATGAGCCAGCTCGTCACCGAACGGGTGCTCGTGCGCCACCCCAACCGCGGCGTCTACGTCGCCACCCCCGAGGTGGACGACGTCCGCGACGTCTACCGCGCGCGCCGGCTCATCGAACGCGCCGCCCTGCGCTGGGGGCAGGACCTCGACGCCGTCCGGCTGGCCGCGCTGCGCGCCGCCGTGACCGAAGGGCAGGAGGCCGTCGCCGCCGGCGACTGGACCGGCGTCGCCAGCGCCAACCAGCACTTCCACCGCGCCCTCGTCGGGCTCGCCGGCAGCCCGCGGCTGGAGCAGCAGATGGCCCTGCTGCTCGCCGAGATGCGGTTGATCTTCCACCGCATGCCCGGGGTGCGGGAGTTCCACGAGCCGTTCGTCGGCGGCAACGACGGCATCTGCTCACTGCTGGAGGCCGGCGACCGTGAAGGGGCCGAGCGGGCCCTGATGGACTACTTCGACGAGGCCGAGGCGCAGCTGCTGGAGTCGTACGCGCGGCTGTAGTCGCGCGGGACCGGATCGCAGCAAAGCCACTTCCGCGCAGGTTCCTGCACGGAAGTGGCTCTGCTGCAACGACGGGGTCGGCCTTACGCGGCCGGCCGCTCCTGCGCCGGCTGCTCCCCTGACGTCACCGCGATGCGCGTCGCCGTGCTCGGGCGGGCGTGCGCGCCGGCCACGCGGACGGACAGGACGCCGGCGTCGTAGCTCGCCGTGACTGCGTCAGCGGTGACGTGCGTGGGCAGCGCGAACGACCGCGCGAAGGACCCGTAGCGGACCTCGCGCAGGATGCGCCCGGACTGCTCGTCGGACCGCTCGTCACGGCGCTCGCCGCGGACGACGAGGCGGCCGCGGTCGATCTCGACCGTGACGTCCTTCTCGACGTCGACGCCAGGGACCTCCAGGCGCACGACGGCGTCGTCGCCGTCGCGCACGACCTCGGCGGCCGGGGTGAACCGGGCGGGGACGAGGCGGTCGAACTCGGCGAACGGGTCGCGCCGGGTCCACAGGGAGAGGGTGCTCATGATGACTCCACTGGTGCTCGGGGGTCGGTGCCTCCGACCCGACACCTTCCTCAACATGAGCGTGGTCCGCTCAATTCCCTTCAGTCCCCTAGACTGCGATCCGTGCTCGTCCCCGGCGATCCCCGCAGCCCCGTCCTGCTGCACGTGCCGCACGCGGGCACCGAGGTCCCCGGCTGGGTCCGCGACCACCTCCTGCTCGACGACGCAGAGCTCGCCACCGAGCTGGCAGCGCTCACCGACCACCGGACCGACGCACTGGCCGCCGCGGCCGCCGACGCCGCACGGGTGCGGCCGTTCGTTCTGGTCAACCCGATCTCCCGGTTCGTCGTCGACGTCGAGCGCTTCCCGGACGAGCGCGAGGAGATGGCCGCGGTCGGCATGGCCGCCGTCTACACGCACGGCACCCGCGGGCAGCGCATCCGCGCCGACGACCCAGCGCACCACGCGGCCCTGCGCGCCGCCTTCTACGAGCCGTGGGCCGCTGCGGTGCGCCACGCCGTGGCCGACCGGCTGGCCGCGGTCGGGCGGGCCGTGCTGGTGGACGTGCACTCCTACCCGCGCGCGCCGCTGCCCTACGAGCTGCACGCCGACGGCCCGCGCCCGCCGGTGTGCCTCGGCACCGACGCGTTCCACACCCCGCCGGAGCTGCTCGCCGCCGCCCGCGCCGCGTTCGGCGCCGGCACGACCCTGGACTCCCCGTTCTCCGGCGTCTACGTGCCGCTCGCGCACCTCCACCGCGAGCCGCGGGTGCACGCGATCATGGTCGAGATCCGCCGGGACGGGTACCTGGTCGAGCCCGCCGGCCCCGCAACGGACGGGTTCACCGCGCTGGCCGGCGCGCTCACGCGGCTCGTCGACACGATGACGGCGCTCACTCCACTCGTGGACGGCGGATCTCCGGGTTAGAGTCGAGTGGATGGGTACGCAGCTCACGCGGAGATGGCACGTCGATCTCTGCCGTACCCACGCAGCTCTCGCACCGACCGGCTGACCGTGCCCGTCGTGCGTCGAGAGGACCTGCCATGCCCGCCATCGCCGTGATCGGCGCGGGGCCCCGCGGTACCGGCATCGTGGAGCGCCTGGCGGCCAACCTCCCCGAGCTGGGTGGCGGCCCGCTCGACGTGCACCTGATCGACCCGTACCCGCCGGGTGCCGGCCGGATCTGGCGGCACGCGCAGTCACCGTTGCTGGCCATGAACTCGATGGCCGCCGACGTCACGATGTACACCGACGAGTCGGTGGTGTGCGAGGGCCCGATCCGGCCCGGACCGTCGTTCTGGGACTGGGCGCGCGAGCACGCCGACCCCGACACGTTCGAGCCGGAGCTGGCCGCCGAGCTGCGCGCGGTCACGGCGTCGACGTTCCCGAGCCGGCGCCTGCAGAGCCGCTACCTCGAGTGGGTGCTGGCCGACCTGCTCGCGCACCTGCCCGACGGCATGCGCGTCCACCTGCACCGGACGAGCGCCGTCGGCCTGGACGAGGACGGGCCGCTGCAGGTCGTGCGGCTGGCCGAGGGGCGTCCGCTGCTCGTGGACGCCGTCGTGCTCGCCTCCGGCCACCTCGACGCGGGTCCGACCCCGGACGAGGCGGCGCTGGTCGCGCACGCCGAGCAGCACGGGTTGACCTACCTGCCGCCCGAGCAGACCACCGACTCCGACCTGTCCGTGCTCGCGCCCGGCGAGACGGTGCTGGTGCGGGGTACCGGGCTGGCGTTCATCGACCTGCTGGTGCTGCTGTACGAGGGTCGCGGCGGGCGCTTCGAGCCCGACGGCGACGGCCTGCGCTACGTGCCGTCCGGTGCGGAGCCGTACCTGGTGGCCGGCTCGCCGCGCGGCATGCCGTACCACGCGAAGACGCACTACGACCTGCGCGCGGGCCTGCCCCCGCTGCCGCGGTTCCTCGGGGACGCGCAGGTCTCCGCGCTGGTCGACGCCAGTGCGCCGATCGACCTCCGCCGCGACGTGTGGCCGCTGATGGCCAAGGAGATCGCGTGGGGCTGGTACCACGAGCTGTTCCGCGGCCACCCCGAGCGGGTGCGGCTGCCCTGGGCCGCGTTCGCCGCCGCGTTCGCCGATGCCGACTGGGACTCGCCGGAGCTGCTGGCGCTCGTCGAGCGCAGCGTGCCGGACCCGGTCGACCGCCTCGACCTCCCCGGCCTGCACCACCCGCTCGACGGAGTCACCGCGCCCGATCTCGACGCGCTGCAGCCGATCGTCCGTGGGCTGATCGCCGAGGACCTGCGCCAGCACGTCGACGAGGCGCACACACCGCACCTGGGTGCGTTCGTGGCGATGCTGTCGGTGTACTCGGCCACGGCCCGGATCGTGGCGTCCGGCCTGCTCACGCCGCAGTCCGAGGCCGAGGACCTGGGCTGGTGGCAGGGCTTCTTCAACGGCGTCGCGAGCGGGCCGCCCGGTTTCCGCGTGCGCGAGATGCTCGCCCTGTCCGAGGCCGGATACCTGACGTTCCTCGGCGCCGGCATGACCGTCGTCGCCGCTCCTGACGGGTTCCGCGCCACCAGCGCCACCCTGCCCGACGCCCCGCCGGTGCACGCGCGAGCGCTGGTCGACGCGCGGCTGCAGGAGTCGAGCGCCGCGCGCAGCACCGATCCGCTGCTCGCGAGCCTGCTGGCGGCGGGCGACGTCGTCGAGGCCGTCATCACCGACGTCGACGGCACGGTGCTGCGCAACACCGGCCAGATCCGCACCCGCCCGACCGACGGCGCCCTGCTCGACGCGGCCGGCCGTGTGCATCCTCGCCGGTTCGCGGTCGGCCCGCACACCACGGTCAAGCTGCCCGGCGCGTTCACCCGGCCGGGCACGAACTCGCTGTCGTTCCGGCACAACGACGCGCTGGCCAGGGCCGTGCTGCAGGCCGTCGTGGACACGGCCCGGGCTGCCGCCTAAGCAGGGGCGTGGCGCTCCAGCCAGCGGCGCAGCCACGGCAGGTCCGCGTCCGGGCGCGGGGCGACGATCAGGCGGTCGACGCCCGCCCGCGTGTACGCCGCCACGGCGTCGTCGTCGAGCGGCAGGCTGGGCGTCACGCTGATCTGCGGCAGCGGGGCCATCGCCCTGCGCAGGCCGGCGACCTGCTCGACCACCTCGTCGGGGGAGAGGCGGAAGCCGTACCAGCCCTGCGCGAACCGGGCCGTCCGCCGCCACGCCGCCGGGCTCTCCCCGCCGATCACCACCGGCAGCGGGCGCTGGACGGGTCGCGGGTGCGCGTCGACCCCGGAGAAGCTGACGAACGGACCGTCGGCGTGCGGCTTCTCGTCCTCCCACAGCGAGCGCATCGCGGCGAGGTAGGCGTCGGTGCGCGCACCCCGTTCCGCCATGGGGACGCCGATGGCGGTCAGCTCCGGCTCCAGGTAACCGGCTCCGACACCGACGACCAGCCGTCCGCGCGACAGCACGTCGAGCGTGGCGAGCTGCTTGGCCAGCACCAGCGGGTTGCGCTGCGGCAGCACCAGCACGCCCGTGCCCAGCAGCACCCGCTCGGTGCGGGCGGCGAGGTGGGCGAGGAGCACGAGGGGGTCGGCGATCGGGTCCTCCGGCTCCATCGGCGACGGGCGTACCCGCGGGCTCGGCAGCACCACGTGCTCGGCGGCCCACACCGAGTCGTAGCCGAGCTCCTCGGCCCGGACGGCGATCTCGACGGCGGCCGCCGGGTCGGTGGCGATCGTGTGGTTGTGCAGGAAGATCCCGCGGCTGGGCGTGCTCACCCGGCCACGGTACGGTCGACCAGGACATTCCGGCTGCGCTGATCCGGAACAGCAGCCATTCCGTCCGCGCATGGCACCATCGGTGCGTGACCGTTCCCAGCCTCGACGGGCGCACCTTCGTCGGCGTCACCAACAGCGGTGACGGCGAGGTCGGCGCCGCCACCGTCTTCGACTACCACGAGCAGGCCGACCTCGTGTGGGCCGAGTACGCCGGCGGCGGCATCCGGCTCGGTCGCCTCGCCGGCACCCGCAGCGGCGACGCGCTCGACTTCCGCTACGTGCACGTCTCCGCCGACGGCAGCACGAGCAGCGGGCACTGCGCGGCCCGGCTCGAGCTGCTGCCCGACGGCCGGGTGCGCTCCCACGAGACGTGGGAGTGGGAGTCGCGGCCCGGCGCCGGCGCGAGCGTCGTGGAGGAGATCAGCCCCGACGCGCGGTGACCACCCGCACGAACCCGTCCAGGACCACGTGCCCCTCCCCGTCGAGGTGTTCGGTGAAGCGCGTGGTCATCGCGGCGACGGCGGCTGCCCGGGCGTCGGTGTCGAGCGGCTCGACGGCGATCCGGGCAGGTCCGAATCCGGTGGCCGCCTCGGCGGCCGCGGCGGCGTCCAACCCGCCGCCGTACAGCATGGGCAGCACGTGCTCGGCGTGCCGCACGTCCCGCCAGCCGGCGTCCTCCAGCAGGCGCGCGGTCGCCGCTGGGTCGGAGAGGGAGAACGGCCCGCCGTCGGGAGCGAGACCGTCGGGTTCCGACACACCGCGGGCGGCGAGCACGCCGAGCACCGCCTGCAGCGGCACCTCGAACAGCGGTGACGCCGGACGCGGGCCCCACACGGCCATCGTCAGCCGTCCGCCCGGGCGCGTGGCCTCGGCGAGGTGGGCGAACGCCGCAGCCGGGTCGGCGAAGAACATCACGCCGAACCGGGAGAGCACCACGTCGTAGGCCGCCGCGGGTGGGGTCCACGTGGTGACGTCGGCGGTGACCCAGTCCGTCGACGCACCCGGGATCGGGTTGGCGGCCGCCGCGGCGAGCAGCTCGGGGGAGATGTCGATGCCGGTCACCCGGCCCGTGGGCCCGACGGCGGCCGCGGCCTGCCGGGTGGTCGGGCCGGTGCCGCAGCCGACGTCGAGCACCCGCTCACCGGGCTGCAGATCCGCGGCGGCGAAGAGCACGTCGGACACAGGGGCCAGCTGCCGTTCCAGGCCGGCGGCCTCCCGCAGCCACCGCGCGGCGCGCTCACCGGTCCAGTTCTCGTCGATCGAGGTCACTCCGCCGACCTTACGAGGGGCCGGCGGAGTGAGCCCCCGATCAGGTGCCGAAACCGGAGAACAGCAGCACGGCGAGCCCGAGCCCGACGGCGAGGTTCACCACCGTCGCGCTCGCGAACACTCCGACCGGTCGCCAGCCCGCCTCCTTGAGCGGCGCCACCCGGAACTCGAGTCCGATCGACACGAACGCGAGGGTCAGGAACAGGGTGCGCAGGTCGTTCACGTGCGTGATCAGCGGTTTGGCCGCCGCCGACCCGACGACGCTCGTGAACACCGTCGCGATGATCGACGCGGCGAGGAAGCCGAGCACGAACTTGGGGAACCGTTCCCAGAGCTCGCGTCCGCGGCCCTTCGTCGCGTCGGCCCGCTGCTCGACGCGCAGCGCGAACCACGCCGTCAGCGCCACCGCCACCACGCCGAGCAGCGCGTTCTGCGTCGTCTTGACGATGGTGGCGATCTGCAGCGCCTGCTCGCCGACGATGGCACCGGCCGCGGTCACGGCGGCGGTGGTGTCGATGTTGCCGCCCACCCACGCGCCGCCGACGGCCTGCGAGAGGCCCAGCGCGTCGACGGCCAGCGGCAGCAGGAAGATCGACGGCAGCGCGAAGAGCACGACCATGCTGGCGGTGTAGGCGAGCTGCTCCTTCTTGGCCTGCACGGCGCCCGCAGCGGCGATGGCGGCGCTCACCCCGCAGATCGACACGGCGGACGCGAGCAGGGCGCGCAGCTTGTCGTCGAGCCCGAGGCGGCCGCCGAGCCACCACGTGAAGCCGAAGACGATCGAGATCAGCAGCAGTGCCTGGACGATCGCCGGCCCGGCGGCGCTCACGATCACCGCGAAGTTGATCGACGCGCCGAGCAGCACCAGGCCGGTCTTGATGAAGAACTCGGTGCGGAAGCCGCCGGCGAGCCGGTCGCGCAGGCCCAGCTGGGTGAGCACGACGTTGCCGAGCAGGCCGAGCACGATCGCGTACACGGGGTACTCGATGACGGCGGCGATGCCGCCGAAGCCGGTGCCCTTCGTCCAGGCGGGCACGCCTTTGTCGAGTACGCGGACCAGCGCGCCGAGGACGATCACGACGGCGATGCCGCCGATCGCCCAGGTGGTGGTCGAAGTGGGCTCGTCGGTGGTCGTGTCGGTCACGGGATCAGCCATCCCGGGATCACGCCGGCGAGCACCAGCACGAGCAGGGCGAGGCCGACGATCGTCGCCAGCCAGTCCTCGTTGAGAGCGGTGCGGCGGGCAGCACCGATCGCGGGGTCGTCAGGGGAGGACACCGGAACTCCGTTCCTGGAGGGGGAGGGGGACGGGGCGGTGTCAGTGACAGAACTCGTCGTACGCGTGCGGCCGCCGCGACGGCCAGAACCCCTCCAGGTTCGCGCCCACAGCTACTGGGCGAGCCCGCGGATGCGCAGCACCCGGCGTTCGATCGGGCGGAAGATGAGCAGCTCGATGCCGATGCCCACGATCAGGATGAGGAAGATCGCGGCGATCACGCCCGGCATGTCGGAGAAGTCGCTGCCTTCCTTCAGGTAGGCGCCGAGGCCGTAGCCGAGCAGCGGACCAGCCGCGATGATCTCCGCGGCCATCAGCGACCGCCAGGAGAACGCCCAGCCCTGCTTGCAGCCGGCCAGGTAGCCGGGCAGCGCCGCGGGCAGCAGGATGTGCCGGGCGTGCTGCAGCCCGCCCGCCCCCAGCACCGTGCCGACCCGGGGCAGGATCGGCGGGATCTGGTCGATGCCGGCCACCAGCCCGTTCGCGATCGACGGGATCGAGCCGGCCAGCACCACGAAGTAGATCGTCGCGTCGGTGAGGCCGAACCACAGCACCGCGGCCGGCACCCAGGCGACCGACGGCAGACTCTGCAGGCCCGACAGCAACGGCCCGATGGCCGCCCGCACCACGGACACCCTGGCCACGAGCAGGCCGAGCGGGGTGGCGATGACCAGCGCGACCGCGAACCCGATGAACGCGCGGCTGATCGACGTCCAGAGGATCGACCACACGCGCCCGTCGGCGACCGTGGAGGCGAACTCGTCCCACACCGCGATGGGCGCGGGCACCTTGAACTCGCTGGTGACGGCGGAGGCCCAGATCAGCTGCCAGACGACGACGAACAGCACGAGCGCCACCACCGGCGGCACCCAGCTGGCCAGCACCTTGCGCCACCACGGTGTGGCGACGACGGTCGGCGTGTCGAGCGCGTCGAGGCCGGCTACGGCGGCCGCATCCGTATCGGCCTGCTGCTTCTCCAGGTCAAGCGGCATGGCTCGTGATCACCTCACGCAGCCGTCCGGTGATCTCGTCGTGCAGGTCGTCGCGGTCGTCGCCGACCGTCCACTCCCGCACGACGGTGCCGGGCCGCGACGACAGCAGCACCACGCGCTGCGCGAGCCGCACCGCCTCCCGAACGTCGTGCGTGACGAACAGGACGGTGATGCCGGTGGCTCGCCACACCCGCAGCAGCTCGCTCTGCAGGACGTCGCGGGTGATGGCGTCGAGGGCCGCGAACGGCTCGTCCATCAGCAGCAGCCCGGCCTCGTCGGTGGTGGTGCTGGTGGCAGCAGCCAGCGACCGGGCCAGCGCCACGCGCTGGCGCATGCCGCCCGACAGCTCGTGGGGCCGCTTGTCGGCCAGGCCGGACAGGCGCACCAGGTCCAGCAGCTCCGCGGCGCGCTCGCGCCGCTCCCGCCGTCCGACGCCGGCCAGGCGCAGCGGCAGCTCCACGTTGCGGCCCGAGGTGAGCCACGGCAGCAGCGCCGCCTCCTGGAACATCACCGACGGGCGGCCGGTGCGCACCGCCACCGAGCCGGACGTCGGCTCGTCGAGCCCGGCGACCAGGTTGAGCAGGGTCGACTTGCCGCACCCCGAAGCGCCCAGCAGGCAGACGAACTCGCCCGGCGCGACCGACAGGTCGATGTCGCGCAGCGCGGTGACGGCCGACGGGCCGGTGCCGAACGTCTTGTGCACCCCGTCGAGGGTGACGACGGGGGCGTGGCGCACGGTGCTGGGACGCTCCAGGGTGGCGGTCATCGGATCCTCATCCCTGCTTGTCGAGGCCCGCGGCGTCCACCGCGGGCTGGCCGGCGGCCTGCCGCACCTTGTTGAGGATGGTCAGGTCGACGAACCCGCTGAGGTTCGCCTCCTTGGGCTGGGCGCCCGCGGTGACGCTGTCCTTCGACAGCTGCGGGAACGTCGCGGCGAGCGGGTCGCTCGAGAACGACAGCTCGGTGAACGCGCGGTCCAGCACCGTCGGCGCCAGCGACGACCCGGTGAACTTCTTGATCGCGTCGTTGGTGGCGGTCTTGGCGCCCGCCGGGTCCTTCGTGGCGAAGTCGATCGCCTTCTGCTCGCCGCGCAGCAGCGCCTCGATGGTGTCCGGGTGCTGCTGCAGGTACTCGGTGCGCACGATCAGCACCGTCGTGGGGAACTGCCCGTTCGGCCACAGCGACTTCTCGTCGACCAGCACCTTCGCCCCGGCGTCCACCAACCGCGAGCTCCACGGCTCGGGCAGCCAGCCGCCGGCGATGCCGCCGGACTTGTAGAGGTCGAGCGTGCGCGGGTTGTCGAGGTTCTGGACGGTGACCTTGTCCGGCCCCTCGCCGATCTCGAGCTTGTTGTCCTTCAGCCACTTCTTGAGGGCGACGTCCTGCGTGTTGCCCGCCTGCGGCGTCGCGACGATCTTGCCCTTGAGCTGCTCGGGCGAGGTGATGTCGGGCTTCGTGACCAGCTGGGCGCCACCGGACGTCGAGCCGGCGACCAGGCGGACCGCCTGCCCGTTCGACTTCGCGAACGCGTTGATCGCCGGGCTGGAGCCGATGAAGCCGGCGTCGAGCGAACCGCCGAGCAGCGCGGCGACCTCCTCCGGGCCGGCGTTGAACTGCTGTGACGTCAGCTTCGTGGAGCCCAGCTCCTGGGCGAAGAAGCCCTTCGCGTCCCCGATCAGGGCGGGGGCGTGGGTGATGTTGGGGAAGTAGCCGAGCCGCAGCTCGGCGGCCGGGCCGGCTGCGGCCTGCTGGGGGGCGGGCGTCTCGGCGGCGCGGGAGCAGCCGGCCAGAGCGGCGGCGGCGATGAGGGCGACGGCGAGCAGACTTCGGGTGCGCGAGCGCATGGGGGGACCTCGACGAGTGGGGGGAGACGCGGACGCTGAGGGCGCAGTTCAGCGACAGAACTCGTCGAACGCGAGGCCACGGCGCGACGGCCAGAACCGCTCGAGATCGGTGACGAGCACGCGGAACCGTCGCGCATGGGCGCGCGCCAGGCTCGGAGCGGTCGTCACTCCACCATCGTGCGGAACGCGGACGGCGAGGACAACCCGCCGCCCGCGGTGCGAGACGGCCGGGAAATGTCCGTACTTCTGCGGATCCGCAGGTCAGGGCCAAGGCGGGCAGGTGCGGTGACGCAGCTCTCGCCCCGATTCACCGAACGGCCCAACGGCCATAGGTCCGTACAGCCCCCGCCCCCGGCGAGTCCTGCGTTCCGCCGCGCGAGTCGCGCGCCCCGCCCCGGCGAGTCCTGCGTTCCGCGGGGCGAGTTGCGCGATCGGCCAGGCACGCCCGTGCCGCGCCTGTCGCCGCGGAACGCGCGACTCGCGCCGCGGAACGCGAGACTCGCCGCGCAGGCGTGGCCGCCGGGGAGGCCGGGGCGTTGCGTCGTGTAGCGCCGTCGCGGACAGGAGACGTCAGGGCGAGCCGAACGGTGAGACGAAACGCGGGGAGACCGCCGGTCCCCGCCGGGAACGTCTCCTGCCGGGCGGTCAGCCAGATGCGCCGACGATGGGCAGGATCGCGCCGTCGACGAAGTCGGTGATGTCCTGTTCGGACGGTGCGGTGCCCTGCTGCAGGTAGTGCTGCAGCATGAGGCCGGTCGCCGCCAGTACGGGGATGAGGGAGACCGCGCCGACCGCGATCTCGCCGCGGGCTGCGGCCTGGTGGAGCGCGTCGAGCATCAGCCGCTGCCGTGGCTTGAAGATCGTGTCCACGACCACGCCGGCGATCTGCGGGTGGCGCGTTCGTTCGCCCAGCAGGCTGCCGATCACCGGCCCGGCCGGCCCGGTGATCGACTCCCGGATGCTGCGCAGCATGACCAGGCAGTCGCCGCGGATGCTCCCCGTGTTCGGTGGTTCCACCGCGGCCGGCATGACGTTGTGCAGCGTGTCGAGGACGAGTTCCTCCTTGGTCGGCCAGTGCCGGTACACCGAGGTCTTGGCCGCGCCGGCATGCGCGGCGACGCCCTCGATGGTCATGCCCCCGTACCCGTGCTCGACGAGCTCCTCCAGCACGGCCGCGTAGACGGCCTGCCGCAGGGTTTCCCGATCGCGACGCTTGGGGCGGGCGCTGGTCGTCTCGGTCAATGCCCCTCCTCAACAGTGCGGTCCAGCATACAAGCGCCGTTTGCGTAGCTCGACACCTTCCGTTATCGTCGTCTTAGATACGAACTCGTAGCTAACGGCGGAGTCTGGAATGGTCAGTGACACCGAGGTGCTGGTGGTGGGCGGCGGTCTGGTCGGTCTGACGGCCGGCGCGCTGCTGGCTCGGCAAGGCGTCCGATGCCTGGTGGTCGAGCGGCACCAGGGCACGTCGATCCATCCGCGGTTTCGCGGGATCACCGCGCGATCCATGGAGATCTATCGCGGCATCGGTGTGGAACGGAGCATCCGCGATGTCGGCGACGTCGACGAAGCGCTGGGGCTGATCGCCAAGGTGAACACGCTCGCCGACGACGAGCTGGCCCTGGTCGAGCTGCCCAAGGAGGAGGCGGCCACCGGGATCAGCCCGACCGAACTGCTCGCCGTCGATCAGGACCAGCTCGAACCCATCCTGCTGGCACGAGCGCGGGAGCTGGGTGCCGAGGTCGTCTTCGACACCGAGCTCACCGGTTTCGACCAGGACGGTCGAGGCGTCACCGCGATGCTGATCGACCGGGCGACGGGCGCGAGGCGTACGGTCCGCGCGGCCTTCCTGTTGGCGGCGGACGGCGTGCGCAGCCCGGTCAGGGAGCAGCTCGGCATCGCCAGGCACGGGCCAGGCGTCTTCGCTCAGCGGATGAGCATGGTGTTCCGTGCCGATCTCAGCAAGGCGCTGCGCGGCCGGGTGTTCTTCTCCTGCCTCATCGAGAAGCTGGGCGCGCACCTCGTCCGCCGCCGTCCCGGCGTCTGGCAGCTCTCCGTCCCCTACGACCCGGACCGGGGCGAGGGACCGGACGACTTCCCCGAGCGGCGCTGCCTGGAGCTGCTGCGCACCGCGACCGGCATCCCCGATCTCGAGGCCGAGCTGATCAGCGTGCTCCCGTGGGAGCTGTCCGCGTTGATCGTCGAGAAGTACCGGCACGGCCGGATCTTCCTGGCCGGCGACGCCGCCCACGTCTGGCCGCCCTACGGCGGCCTGAACGGCAACACCGGTATCCAGGACGCGCACAACATCGTCTGGAAGCTCGCGGCCGTGCTGCACGGCCACGCCGGACCCGGCCTGCTCGACACCTACGAGGTCGAACGCAGACCCGTCGCCGAGCTCACCATGAAATGGGCGCTGCGCCGGATGCAGGAAGAGAGCGCGCCGGGCACGGTCGAATACTCCGAGGACTACTCCACGATCGGTTTCGGCTACCGCTACCACTCGGCCGCGATCCCCGGTGGCAAGCCCGGTGTGCTGACCGAGGATCCACGCCGTCCCTCCGGCGATCCCGGCACTCGCGCGGCGCACCTGACGCTCGCGGGCGAGCAGTTGTCCACACTGGACCTGTTCGGGCACACCCACGATCCTGTCCTACTGCTGGGCATCGCCGCGGACGGCTGGGCGCACGCGGCGAAGCAGCTCGGCGTGACCGCCCACCGCATCGGTCATGAGCGCTTCTCGGAGGCGTACGGCGTTGCCGACGATGGCGCCAGCCTGATCCGGCCCGACGGCTTCATCGCCTGGCGGAGCCGAACCGGTGCCGACGATCCAGAACACGAACTTCGCCAGGCCATCGGCCGGCTGTACCAATCCGAGGAGCACGCATGACCGCCCCAGCACTGTGGAGCCCCGAGTTCAGGGCCAACCCCTACCTCGGCTACGCGCAGCTGCGGGAAGCCGGTTCGGTGCACCGCATCGTCACGCCGATGGGCACCGAGTCGTGGCTGATCACCCGCTACGAGGACGCCCGCGCGGCCCTTGCCGATCCCCGCTTCGCCAAGGATCCCCGGTATGCGCCGCAGTGGCTGCGCGATCTCGGTGTCGTCGGCGACGACACCGGACCGACCGGCGTCAACATGCTCAACAGCGACCCACCTGACCACACCCGCCTGCGTCGTGTCGTCGGCAAGGCGTTCACGCCGCGGCGCGTCGAGTCGCTGCGTCCGCGAATCGAGAGCATCACCAACCTGCTGCTGGACGCCATGACCGGCGAGGCCGATCTCATCGCCGAGTTCGCCTTCCCCTTGCCGGTCACGGTGATCAGCGAACTACTCGGGGTGCCACCCGAGGACAAGGACAGCTTCCGGGCATGGACCACCGCCATGATCACACCGCCGCTCGCACCGGAGGACCGTCAGCTGCGGAACGAAGGAGTCGCGGCCATCCAGCGATACCTGGCCGACCTCACCGAGCAGCGCCGCGCCCACTTCGACCCCAGCCTGCCCCGCGACGCGCAACCTGACCTGCTCAGCGCGCTGCTGCTCGCCACTGACCAGGACGACACGCTGACCGAGCGCGAGCTGCAGGGCACACTCATGCTGCTGCTCACCGCCGGCCACGAGACCACCGTCAACCTCATCGGCAACGGCATGCTCGCGCTCCTGCGCCACCGCGACCAGCTCGACACCCTGCTGGCACAACCGGAGCTGCTCCCCTCGGCCATCGAGGAACTGCTCCGCTACGACGGCCCGGTGGAACGCGGCACGTTGCGCATCGCGCTCGAGGACGTCGAAATCGGCGGCACCACCATCCCGAAGGGCAGCGTGGTGTCGATCGCCCTCGCCGCCGCCGACCGGGACCCGAACCGCTTCCCCGGCGCCGATGACCTCGACATCACGCGCCGAGAGAACCAGCACCTCGCCTTCGGCCACGGGATCCACTTCTGCCTCGGCGCCCCGCTCGCCCGCCTCGAAGGACAGATCGCGTTCGGCGAGCTGCTCCGCCGATTCCCAGGCATCCAACTGGCCTGCCCGCCGAAAGAACTCCGCTGGCGCCCCAGCGCCGCCGGCATCTTCCGCGGCCTGCAAGCCCTTCCCGTCAAGCTCAGCTGACTGTCAGTCGGCATGGTCGCCGGGCCGGGGCGGTTCGTGGGCATGAACCGGGCTGGCGGCGAGCTGCGGGGCGGCGCCTGCGCGCCCGTTGCGCCAACTCGACGTCGCCGCACGCGCGAGGAGGCCATTGGCACCTGTCGCGAGCGGCAGGGATCACGAAGAGCCCCGCGTATCGAAAGGTGCCCGCGGGTTCGGTGGGCGCGGCAAAGGACCGACCTGCAACACAGGGCCCTCGCCCCGCGGCTCACAGCGCTGGCTGCGCCGGCTGCCGGAGGGCCCGAACGGCCAGCGCGGTCAGCCAGACGAGGAAGACCGCCCCTGTCAGGAGCGAGTACGCACGCCACCCGCCCCGCCGTGCGTACGCAAGATGATGCAACCAACGAGTAGTGCAACGGCGCCGATCATGCCAGCGCCCCACAGCGCGACGATGACGGCCCGCGCTCGCAAGGTACGGGCAAGGCCCCGCCGCGGCCGCGAGGCTGAGCGCACCGGTGATGAGGAACGTGGCCGTCTGCATCCAGCCACCCTCGCCCAGGGCGAGCGAGCTGATCGGATGGCGCAGCGGGCTGTAGCCCGCGCGGGTGGCGCCTTCGAGGAGCACCGCGACGATGAACAGCGGCCCTGCGACGACACCGGCGTACAGAAGTGCTTTCGCCCGCACGGCCGCGAGCGTAGGCGCGCGCACCGTCCGGTCATATCAGGAGATGCCCGGAGTGAGCCCCGCATCAGCGGCCCTGACGAGACGTCGTTTCCAGGAACGCCGCCGAGGCCGCTGAACCAGCAGATCCGGGAAACCCCGCGCGCTGTCTCGATCCCCTGCAAGGGGCCCGCGCCCTGCGTGCTCCTGCAGTGACGTCCGCGCCTGGCGGCCGAGATGGTGGCAGCGAGACTCGCGGGGCGGGCGGGGTCAGACTGCGGCGCGGGCTCCTGCGCTCCGGGTCAGCGCCTCCGTGTAGCGGGCGACCACCAGGTCCGCGACCGACGGATGGGCGCCCAGCGGCTCGGCCAGCACGGCGCCCGCGGCCTCCGCGGCGCAGGCGATGCGGTCGGGGAGCAGCCCGGGCGCCAGCACCCACTGCGCGACGGCGACGCGGCGCGCCCCACGGGCACGCAGCCGGGTGATCGCGTCCGTGACCGACGGCTCCGCGGTGGCGAACGCGGCGCGTGCACCGGACCATCCGAAGCGCCGCTGCCAGCCGGCCGCGACCGAGGCGACGACGGCGTTGGCGGGTGCGTGCGACGAGCCGACGCCGGCCACGACGACGCCCAGCTCGGGGTCGTCGAGCGACCCGACGGCCGCGGCGAGGCGGTCGAGCGCGGCCGCCTCGACGGCCGGCCCCAGCACGTCGGCGACGAGCACGCCGGGGCGGCCGGCGCGCGCGACCTCCCCGGGCACGTCGACGCGGGCGTGGAAGGCGTGTCCGAGCAGGAGCGGCACCACCACCGCCTCCCCGACGCCGCCCAGCACGTCGCGCAGCCGCGGCGCGGACAGGTCGAGGAACGCGGTGCGCACGTCGAGGCCGGGGTGCCGCTCGCGCACCACGTCCATCAGCGCGGCGACCGTGGCCGCCGAGCGCGGGTCGCGGCTGCCGTGCGCGACCCCGACGAGCGCTGTCATGCGACCTGCAGCGGCTGGCCGACGAGCCCGGCGGCCAGCGTGTTGCCCGTCGGCGGGTCGATGAGCAGGAAGCTCCCGGTGGCGCGGATCGCCGCGTACGCGTCGACGGGCAGCTGGTCGGCGGTCCGCAGTGCGACGCGGGCGATGTCGTTGATGCCGAGCTGCTCCGTGCCGTCCACCCAGGCGACGGTGTCGGTGTCGAGCTTCTCGCCGAGCGCACCCACGATGACCTGCGTGGTGCGGGTGCCGTGCTTGAGCAGCATCCGGGCGCCGGGGCGCAGCGGCTTGTCGGCGAGCCAGCACAGGGTGGCGTCCAGCTCGCTGGTGACGCCCGGGGCGTCCGCGGCCGCCGCGATCAGGTCGCCGCGGGAGATGTCGATGTCGTCGGCGAGCCGCACGGTGATCGACCGGCCGGCGCCGGCGGCGTCCAGCGGCCCGTCGGCGGTGTCGACCGAGGTCACCGTGGTCGGGATGCCGGCGGGCAGGACGACGACCGCGTCGCCGGGCGCGACCGTGCCGGCCGCGACCTGTCCGGCGTAGCCGCGGTAGTCGGTGGCGTGGTCCCTGATCACGTACTGCACGGGCAGCCGGAACGGCGCGTCCACCTCGGGCCCGGTGACGGGCACGGACTCCAGGTGCCCGAGCAGCGTCGGCCCCTCGTACCACGGGGTGCGCTCGGACCGCTCGACGACGTTGTCGCCGACCAGAGCCGACACCGGGATCGTGGTGACGGCCTCGTCGGGGAAACCGAGGGAGCGCGCCAGCCCGGCGAAGTCCTTGCCGATCGCGGTGAGCACGGCCTCGTCGTAGTCGACGAGGTCGATCTTGTTGATGGCCAGCACCAGCCGCGGCACCCGCAGCAGGGCGAGCACGGCGGCGTGCCGCCGGGTCTGCTCCACCACGCCGTACCGGGCGTCGACGAGCAGCACCGCGAGCTCCGCGGTGGACGCGCCGGTGACGGTGTTGCGCGTGTACTGGACGTGCCCGGGGGTGTCGGCGAGCACGAACTCGCGGGTCGGCGTGGAGAAGTACCGGTACGCGACGTCGATGGTGATGCCCTGCTCGCGTTCGGCGCGCAGGCCGTCGACCAGCAGCGACAGGTCCGGCGTCGAGAGGCCCTTGTCGACGGACGCCCGGGTGACGGCCTCGATCTGGTCGGCCAGCACCGACTTGGTGTCGTAGAGCAGCCGCCCGACGAGCGTCGACTTGCCGTCGTCGACGGAGCCGGCGGTGGCGAACCTCAGCAGGTCCTTCATGTCAGAAATAGCCCTCGCGCTTCCGGTCCTCCATGGCCGCCTCCGAGAGGCGGTCGTCGGCGCGGGTGGCGCCTCGTTCGGTCAGCCGCGACGCCGTGACCTCGGCGATGATCTCGTCGATGGTGGTCGCGGTGCTCTCCACGGCGCCCGTGCACGACCCGTCGCCGACGGTGCGGTAGCGCACCGACAGCTCCTGCAGCTCCTCGGTGCCGCGCGGCCCGCCCCACGGACCCTCGGCCAGCCACATCCCGTCGCGGCGGAACACCTCGCGACGGTGGGCGAAGTAGATCGACGGCAGCTCGATCCGTTCACGCTGGATGTAGCGCCAGACGTCGAGCTCGGTCCAGTTGGAGATCGGGAAGACCCGCACGTGCTCGCCGGGCGCGTGCCGGCCGTTGTAGAGGTTCCACAGCTCGGGGCGCTGCGAGCGCGGGTCCCAGCGACCGAACGCGTCGCGCAGGCTCATGATGCGTTCCTTGGCGCGGGCCCGTTCCTCGTCGCGACGGCCGCCGCCGAACACGGCGTCGAAGCGGTGCTCGACGATCGAGTCCAGCAGCGGGACGGTCTGCAACGGGTTGCGGGTGCCGTCGGGACGCTCGGTGAGCCGCCCGTCGTCGATCCAGTCCTGGACGTGCGCGACCTCCAGGCGCAGGCCCAGCCGTTCGACGAGCCGGTCTCGGAAGTCGATGACCTCGGGGTAGTTGTGCCCGGTGTCGACGTGCAGCAGCGGGAACGGCACCGGCGCCGGCGCGAACGCCTTCACCGCCAGGTGCACCAGCAGCGTGGAGTCCTTGCCGCCGGAGAAGAGGATCACCGGGCGGTCGAACTCGCCCGCCACCTCGCGGAAGATGTGGATGGCCTCGGATTCGAGCGCGTCGAGCGCGTCCACCACACCGGGGGACGGAAGGCCCGACGAAGGAGGGCCGGGGTGGGTGAGGTGAGCACTCATTGGACGTGCAACCCGCACTCGATCTTGCCGGTGCCGGCCCAGCGGCCGGACCGCGGATCCGCCCCCGGCGCCGGCTTGGCCGTGCACGGTGCGCACCCGATCGACGGGTAGCCCTCGCCGACCAGCGGGTTCACCAGGATCCCGTGCTCGGCGATGTAGTGCTCCATGTCGTCGTCGCTCCAGGCGGCGATCGGGTTGATCTTGACGAGGTCGAACTTCTCGTCATACGTGATCAAAGGGGTGTTCGCCCTGGTCGGAGCCTCGACGCGGCGCACGCCCGTGACCCACGCGTCGTACTTGGCGAGGGTCTCGGTCAGCGGCTCGACCTTGCGCATCGCGCAGCACAGGTTCGGGTCGCGCGCGAACAGGTCCTTGCCGAACTCCGCGTCCTGCTCGGCGACGCTCCGCTTCGGCGTCGCGTTCACCAGCGTGATGTCGTAGACGTGCTCGACGGCGTCGCGGGTGCCGATCGTCTCCGCGAAGTGGTAGCCGGTCTCCAGGAACAGCACCTCGACGCCCGGCGCCGCCTTGGCCGCCAGGTCGACGAGCACCGCGTCCTGCATGTTCGACGCGACGATCAGCTTGTCGAACGTGCCCGCAGCCCAGGCCAGCACGGCCTCAGCGGTGGCGTCGGGCCCGAGCTGCTCCGCGCCGCGCGCGGCCAGCTCCCGCAGGTCCGTCTTCGTTGCCAGGCTCATGAGGGAACTCCGATCCCGAGCATCTTCAAGGTGAAGGTCCGCAGGCAGGCGGCGCAGTACCAGGCGCCGTGCCCTGCCTCCGAGGGCCGCAGGTCCTCGTCCCCGCAGTACGGGCAGTAGAACGGGACGGCGCGCTCGCTCATTTGAGGCTGTCCTCGTCCGCCCGCAGCACCCACTGCGCGAACCGCTCGCCGTCCGTGCGCTGCTCGACGAACCGGCGCACGACCCGCTCGACGTAGTCGCCCAGCTCGGCGCTGGTGACCTTCAGCCCGCGCAGCTTCCGGCCGAACCCGGCGTCGAGCCCCAGGCCACCGCCGAGGTGCACCTGGAAGCCCTCGACCTGCTCGCCGTCGGCGTCGGTGACGATCTGGCCCTTGAGCCCGATGTCGGCCACCTGGGTGCGCGCGCACGCGTTGGGGCAGCCGTTGAGGTGGATGGAGATGGGTGCGTCCGGCGTGATGTCGGCGAGCCGCTTCTCCAGGTCCTCGACCAGCCGGATCGCCCGCTCCTTCGTCTCGACGATCGCGAGCTTGCAGAACTCGATGCCGGTGCACGCCATCGTCGAGCGCCGCCACGGCGACGGCTCGGCCTGCAGGCCGAGCTTGTTCATCTCGCCGACCAGCCACGCGACCTTCCGGTCCGGCACGTCCAGCACGACGATCTTCTGCTGCGGGGTGAGCCGCACCCGGCCCGACCCGGCCGCCTCGACGACGTCGGCGAGCTCGACGAGCGTGGTGCCCGAGACCCGGCCCGACGCCGGCGCGACGCCGATGTAGTTGCGCCCGTCCTTCTGCTTGTGGACGCCGACGTGGTCGATCGGCCGTTCCGGCGTCGCGGGCGCGGGCCCGTCGATCAGCTTGCGGCCCAGGTACTCGTCCTCCAGGACCTGGCGGAACTTCTCCACGCCCCAGTCGGCGACGAGGAACTTGATCCGCGCGCGGTGGCGCAGGCGCCGGTAGCCGTAGTCGCGGAAGATCGAGATGACGCCTTCCCAGACGTCCGGGACCTCGTCCAGCGGCACCCACGTGCCGAGCCGCTGCGCGATCTTCGGGTTGGTCGAGAGGCCGCCGCCGACCCACAGGTCGAAGCCCGGCCCGTGTTCCGGGTGCTCGACGCCGATGAACGAGATGTCGTTGACCTCGTGCGCGATGTCCTGCTGCCAGGAGATCGCCGTCTTGAACTTGCGCGGCAGGTTGGAGAACGCGGGGTTGCCGATGTAGCGCTCGAGGATCGTGTCGATGGCGGGCCGCGGGTCGAGCACCTCGTCCGACGAGATGCCGGCGACGGGCGAGCCGAGGATGACGCGCGGGGTGTCGCCGCAGGCCTCCGTCGTGATCATGCCGAGGCTCTCGAGCCGCTTCCAGATCGCCGGCATCGACTCGATCTCGATCCAGTGGTACTGGATGTTCTGCCGGTCGGTGATGTCGGCGGTGTCGCGGGCGTAGGTCTGGCTGATCTCGCCGAGCGCGCGCAGCTGCTCGGTGGTGAGCGCGCCGCCGTCGAGCCGGACGCGCAGCATGAAGTAGCGGTCGTCGAGCTCCTCGGGCTCCAGCACGGCGGTGCGGCCGCCCTCGATGCCGGGCCGGCGCTGGGTGTACAGCCCCCACCAGCGCATGCGCCCGCGGAGGTCGGCCGGGTCGATCGAGTCGAACCCGCGCTTGGCGTAGGTGTTCTCGATCCGCGCCCGGACGTTCAGCCCGTTGTCGTCCTTCTTGGTCCGCTCGTTCGGGTTGAGCGGCTCGCGGTGGCCGAGCTTCCACTGGCCTTCGCCGCGCTTGCGCTTGACGGGGGTGCTGGGGGGCAAGGTCGTGCCTCCGGTGTCGCGGCGCGCGGAAGCATGCCCACGGCACACTCCGGCGCCGGTGGTGGGGACGTGCGGGCCGGCGGGAGGTCAGCCGTGCAGACAGAGCGCGCTGTTCACGCGGAGGAGATCGACGTGCCGGCGCGCCACGAGCAGCAGCGGGTCCGGCAGCGTCATGCCCACCAGAGTGCCATCTGTCCGGTCAGCGATCCATCGGTGTCCGCATGCTGGGAGCAGCTTCACACGGTTGATCGTGGGTAGCGTCACACCCGTGCACGCTGCGACCCCGACCTGGACCACCTTGTTCATCGACTTCGAACCCGACGCCCACCAGCGCGGACTCGCGTTCTGGCGCGACGTCACCGGCTACGCGGTGTCGGCGACGCGGGGTGCCGACGACGAGTTCGTCACGCTCCAGCCGCCGGAGGGCGACGGGCACCTGCGGGTGCAGCGGCTCGGCTCCGGCGAGACCCGTCTGCACGTCGACGTGCACGTGGCCGACGTCGACGCCGCGGTGCCGGTCGCCGAGGAGCTCGGCGCGAAGCTCGTCGAGCGTCCCGCCGGGATGCCCTACGCGGTGCTGACCTCGCCGGGTGGCCTGACGTTCTGCCTGGTGCCGTCGGCGGAGCTGCGCCGGGCCGAGCCCGTTCGGTGGCCGGGCGGGCACGCGAGCATCGTCGACCAGCTCTGCCTCGACATCCCGCCCCGCCTCTACGACGCCGAGGTGACGTTCTGGAACCGGCTGACCGGCTGGACGCTCACCCGCCCGACGCCGTCCAACGAGTTCGGCCGCCTGCGCCGGCCCCCCGAGCAGCCGGTGCGCTTCCTGCTGCAGCGCCTCGAGGACGACCAGGACGCCGTCACCGCGCACCTCGACCTCGCCACCACCGACCGCGCGGCCGAGGTGGCGCGGCACGAGCGGCTCGGCGCGCGCGTCGTGCAGCGCACCGACCGGTGGACCGTGCTGGCCGACCCGACGGGCTGGTTCTACTGCGTCACCGACCGCGACCCGTACCTCAGGATGGTCCGCTGATGCGGCTCACCGAGCACCTGGAGGTCACGGACCACCTCCTGGCCACCACGCCCGCGGTGCGGCGCAAGCTCGACCTCGACCGGCCCGTCCCCGACGAGGTGCTGCTGGAGTGCCTGCGGCTCGCCGTGCGCGCGCCCACGGCCGGCGCCGAGCAGATGTGGCGCTGGCTCGTGGTGCGCGACCAGGAGCGCCGCACCGCGATCGGGGCGCTGTTCCGCGAGGTCGGCGAGCCGTACATGGCGGCGCGGGCGGCGACCGCGACACCGAGCGGGTGGGCGTCGGGACAGCACCTCGTCGACGTCATCGAGCAGGTGCCGGTGCTCGTGATCCCGTGCATGGTCGGCCGGCCGCCGGAGGGCAACGCCGCCCAGTCCGTCTTCTACGGCGGCATCTTCCCGGCCGTGTGGAGCTTCCAGCTCGCGCTGCGCGCCCGTGGGCTCGGCTCGACGCTCACCACCTACCACCTGGAACGCGAGCGCGAGGCCGCGCAGGTGCTGGGCATCCCCGACGACGTCACGCAGGTCGGCCTGCTGCCCGTCGCGTACACCACCGTCGACGACTTCCGCCCGCCTCGCCGCCAGGCCGTCGAGGAGCTCACCTACCTGGACGCCTGGGGTGCGCCGCTGGCGTGACACGCCGGAAACCGGACATTGCAGGCAACCTTCGCGATTCACCGACGTCTGACAGTTCGGACGCAGGGAACGTGGAGGGACGGGCGATCGTGGTGCGACGGGTCATCACCGGGGCAGGCATCGTGGCGGTGGCGGCTGCCGCCACCTTGATCGGCGGGCAGGCGATCGCCGAACCGGCGGCGCCCAGCTCCGCTGCGCAGGCGCACCAGGCGCTCCCGCTGGTCGACGGGACGCCGTGCACCGCGACCGCCCGTGCCTGCGTCGACCTCGACTCCGGCCGGGCCTGGCTGTTCCAGGACGGCGCGATCGTGCGCGGACCCGTCGCGGTCGGGCTGGGGGCGAAGGACAGGCCCACCCCGCCCGGGCACTCGCTGCGCGTCTACCTGAAGGACAAGGACCGGGTCAGCTCCGAGTCGTCCACGGACGGCGTGCCCGACCCGATGCCGTACGCCGTCTTCTTCAACGACGGTGGCATCGCCTTCCACGCCGGCCAGCCCGACACGTTCTCCAGCGGCTGCGTGAAGCTGCCCCTGGAGGACGCGAAGGCGTGGTTCGACCACCTGCAGGTCGGCGACCAGGTGCAGGTGCTGCGCGCGAGCGAGGAGCACGCAGAGCGCGGCCTCCCCGCCCCCGAGGCCTGACCGCACCTCCCGCGAGTCGCGGTTCTCGCGCGGGCGAGTCGTGGTTCCTGCGTCGGCGAGTCGCGGAGATCACGAGGGCGAGATGCGGATTCCGGACATCCCGGATCCGCAACTCGGGGTCACCAGAACCACGACTCGCCGGCGCGGAAACCACGACTCGCGGGGCGGCGTAGCCTGGACGACCGTGCCGTTCGGGATCTACGTCCACGTGCCGTTCTGCGCGGCGCGGTGCGGCTACTGCGACTTCAACACCTACACCGCGTCGGAGCTGGCCGGGTCCGGCGCGTCGCCGGACGGGTGGTTCGCGGCGGTGTGCCGGGAGCTCGACCGGGCCGTCGCGACGGTGGGGGAGCGGCCGGTCGACACCGTCTTCGTGGGCGGTGGCACCCCGTCGCTGCTGGGCCCGGAGCGGCTGGCGGCTGTGCTGGACGAGATCCGCGGCCGGTTCGGGCTGGCCGACGGGGCGGAGGTGACGACGGAGTCCAACCCGGAGTCGACGTCGCCGGAGTTCTTCGCGGGGCTCGTCGAGGGCGGGTTCACGCGGGTGTCGCTGGGCATGCAGTCCGCGGCGCCGCACGTGTTGGCCGTGCTGGACCGCCGGCACACCCCCGGACGCGCGGTGGCCGCCGCGCGGGAGGCCCGCGCCGCCGGGCTCGCGCACGTCAACCTCGACCTGATCTACGCGACCCCGGGTGAGACCGACGACGACCTGCGGGCCTCGCTCGACGCCGTGCTGGAGGCCGGGGTCGACCACGTCTCGGCGTACGCGCTGATCGTCGAGGACGGGACGGCGCTGGCCCGTCGGGTGGCCCGCGGCGAGCTCCCGGCGCCGGACGACGACGTGGCCGCCGCCCGCTACGAGATGATCGACGACCGGCTCGCCGAGGCGGGTCTGCGCTGGTACGAGGTGTCGAACTGGGCGAGCGACCCGGCGGCGGAGTGCCGGCACAACCTCGGCTACTGGCTCGACGGCGACTGGTGGGGCGTCGGCCCCGGCGCGCACTCGCACGTGGCCGGGCAGCGGTGGTGGAACGTGAAGCACCCGGCCCGGTACGCGGCGATGTTGGCCGCCGGAGAGGCGCCGGAGGCCGGCCGCGAGCAGCTCACGGCGGAGGAGCGGCACACCGAGCGCGTCATGCTGCGGCTGCGGCTCTCGTCGGGCCTGCCGCTCGCGCTGCTGGACGACGCCGCGCGCGCGGTGGCCGGAAGGGCGGTCGCCGACGGGCTGCTCGTCCGTTCCGGCGACGCGGTGGTGCTGACGAGGCGGGGCCGGCTCCTCGCGGACGCGGTGGTGCGGGACCTGCTCACGGCGGTGCCGGCCTGACCCTGGTGGGTCGATCATGGGCAAAACGTGGCCCTCGAAGATCAGCAAGCAACGGTTTGCCCATGATCAACGCAGGCTCCCCGGCCGTACTAGGCCGGCCGCGCCTCAGGACGCCAGGTATTCCGCCGCCGTCGTGACGCCCGGCCGGGCGCGGACGTCCAGCTCCCACCACGCCGCCGCGGCCGCGGCGTCCAGCGGGCCGCCCCACCAGCGCTGCGCCCGCTCGGCGAGCTCCGCGTAGGCCGCGGCGGACGGGAGGCGCAGGTGGGGCGTGGCCGCGTCCGGCAACGGGACGGCGCGCAGGAAGTCGCGTTCGGCGGCGAGGAGCGGCAGGTCGGTGGCGCGCAGTCCGTGCGGCACTGCGGCCACCGTGCAGGTAGTGCGGATCGCCGCAGTCACCGTCGACTGCCCGCGGGCGACGGCCGCCGCGACGCGGTGGTGACCGTCCTCGACGAACAGCAGCGCCCCGACCCGCACCAACCGCACCGGTGGCAGCCCTGCCGCGGGCAGGTCCGCGATCCGCTGCGCCGCACGGGTGGTGAGCGGCCGGAACCCGCGGTCGAACTGCCCGGGCCGCGCCACGGTGCCGACGACGGCCGCCACCGGCACGAGCGTCCGCGGCACCGGTGTGCCGGCGATCCGGTCGCAGCGCCCGGAGCGGGCGCCGGCCGCGGCCAGCACCTCGTGCAGCACGAGCGTCGGCTCGCTCATGACCGCTGCAACCGGCGGCCGTCCCCCGTCATTCCGGCAGGCGGCGGGCGTCGCAGCTCGGGCACGTCAGCGCGCACGCGATGGGGTCGCGGTAGCCGCACTCCGCGCAGGCCGGGCCGCTCGGCTCGTCCAGGAGCAGCCACTCCTCGGGATCCATCTCGGTCATCGCAGGTACGCCTGCCCGCGCGGCGAGAGCCGGTACCCGACCTCCAGGCTCTCGGTCAGGCCAAGCTCCTTGAGCTTCCGCACGTCCCGCTTGAACGGGAGCGTCTCCAGCCCCAGCCCGGCCGCCAGGTCGGGGGCCCGCACGGCGGGGTTCTCGGCGATCAGGTGCAGCACCGTCGACGTCCAGGGGCCGCGTCGCGACGCCGCGTCGAGCCGCGCCAGCCGGGCCGCGATCTCGGCCCGCTCCTCGTCGGTGATCTCGGCCCGTTCGCGCAGCGCCACCCGCGGATCGGCGCCGGCCAGCCGCACGCCGATCCGGTAGAGCCGGCCCTCGCCGACCTGCGCCGCCCGCAGCGCCGCGACGGTCGGGAAGCCGCCGGCCCGCGCATCGGCCGCGGTGAGCCGCGACACCGCCACCGGCTCCACCGTCGTGAACTCCAGCACCCCGACGGGCGTGCGCTGGGTGCCGCCGGGCCGCACCCGCGGCTTCTCCCAGCGTCGGAACAGCGCAGTGACCGAACCGGCGGCGATGGCGTCGAGCGTCGGCCTGCGGATCTGCACCGACACATCCTGCACGCCGACCCGCACCCGTTCCCAGCCCGTAGAATGAACACACGTACATGCACAGGGAGGGCTGGTTGAACGCCGACGAACGCCGCTTCGCCGTCCTGCGCGCGATCGTCGCCGACTACGTGGCGACCCAGGAGCCGGTGGGCTCCAAGATGATCGTCGATCGGCACAACCTCGGCGTCTCGAGCGCCACGGTGCGCAACGACATGGCCGTCCTGGAGGAGGACGGGCTCATCGCCCAGCCGCACACCAGTGCCGGCCGCGTGCCCACCGACAAGGGCTACCGCCTGTTCGTCGACCGGTTGGCGCAGGTCAAGCCGTTGTCGGCCGCCGAGCGACGGGCCGTGCAGAGCTTCCTCGACGGCGCCGTCGACCTCGACGACGTGCTGCGCCGCAGCGTGCGGCTGCTCGCGCAGCTGACCCGCCAGGTCGCGGTGGTGCAGTACCCCACGCTCACCCGCTCGACGGTGCGGCACTGCGAGGTCGTGGCGCTCACGCCGGCGCGGCTGATGCTCGTGCTGATCACCGACAGCGGCCGCGTCGACCAGCGCGTCGTCGACCTCGGCCAGGTGCTCTCCGACGACGACGTGGCGCAGGTGCGCACCCTGGTCAACGGGGCACTGACCGGGCGGCAGCTGGCGGCCGCGTCCGCTGCGGTGGCGGAGCTGCCCACCACCGGGCCCGCCTCCCTGCGCGAGGTGCTGACGGCCGTCTCCACCGTGCTCATCCAGACCCTGGTCGAGCACCCCGAGGAGCGGCTCGTCCTCGGCGGTACCGGCAACCTCACGCGCAGCGCGGCCGACTTCCCGGGTTCGCTTCGGCAGGTGCTGGAGGCGCTCGAGGAACAGGTCGTGGTGCTCAAGCTGTTGGCATCGGCGCAGGACCCGGGCACCGTCACCGTCCGCATCGGAGAGGAGAACGAGTCGGAGGACCTCCGGAGCACCTCGGTCATCTCGATCGGTTACGGGCCTGGCACGGTGGTCGGCGGCATGGGCGTCGTCGGCCCGACGAGGATGGACTACCCGGGCTCCATCGCGGCGGTGCATGCCGTCGCGCGATATGTGGGTGAGATCCTGGCCGGGCGCTAACTGTGTCGGCCGGGGCAGTACCGAGCGAGAAGGATCATGGGGAACACGCACGTGGCACGGGACTACTACGCGACGCTGGGCGTGGCATCGGACGCCGGACCCGACGAGATCAAGCGGGCCTACCGGCGACTCGCCCGCGAGCTGCACCCCGACGTCAACCCCGATCCGGGCGCGCAGGAGCGCTTCCGCGAGGTCAGCGTGGCGTACGAGGTGCTGTCCGACCCGGAGAAGCGGCGCATCGTCGACCTGGGCGGCGACCCGATGGGCGGCGCCGGCGGCACAGGTGGCGGGCAGGACCCGTTCAGCGCGTTCGGCTTCGGCGACATCATGGACGCCTTCTTCGGCGGCCAGGCCGGCCGCGGTCGCGGGCCGCGCAGCCGGGTGCAGCCGGGCGCCGACGCGCTGATCCGCATGCGGTTGACGCTGGAGGAGTGCGCCACCGGCGTCACCCGTGACCTGCAGGTCGACACGGCGGTGCTGTGCTCGGACTGCTCCGGTTCGGGTTGCGCGCCCGGCACCGACACGTCCACCTGCGACATCTGCAACGGCAGCGGCGAGGTGCAGAGCGTGCAGCGCTCGTTCCTCGGCCAGGTCGTCACGGCCCGTCCGTGCCCGAAGTGCCGGGGGTTCGGCGAGGTCATCGCCGACCCGTGCCGCAAGTGCGGCGGCGACGGGCGCGTGCGCCAGCGCCGCTCGGTGGCGGTGCGCATCCCGGCCGGCGTGGCCGACGGGATGCGGGTGCGGCTGGCCGGCCAGGGCGAGGTCGGCGCGGGCGGTGGCCCGGCCGGCGACCTGTACGTGGAGGTCGAGGAGGAGCCGCACGAGCTGTTCACGCGCGACGGCGCCGACCTGCACTGCACGGTCGAACTGCCGATGACCGCGGCCGCGCTCGGCGCCACCCTCCCGCTGCCGACGCTCGACGGCACGGAGGAGCTGCACGTCGAGCCCGGCACCCAGCACGGCACCGTGCGCACCCTGCGCGGCAAGGGCATGCCGCGGCTGCGCTCCACGGGCCGCGTCGACGGGTTCGGCGACCTCATGGTGCACGTCGACGTCACCGTGCCCACGAAGCTCGACGCCAAGCAGACCGACCTGCTGCGGCAGCTCGCCGCGCTGCGCGGTGAGGAGCAGCCCGATCTCGCGGCCGGCAGCCGCAACGGGCACGGACTCTTCTCCCGCTTGCGGGGGTTCAGCCGCTGAGGCTGGACGTCCGCCCGTGAGCACTGCGCCGCTGTTCCTCGTCGACGCGCTCCCCGACGGGGAGCACGCCGTGCTCGACGGGCCGGAGGGGCGGCACGCCGCTGCCGTGCGCCGGTTGCGGGCCGGTGAGCAGCTGCAGCTCGCGGACGGCCACGGTGGGCTCGTGCGGGCCGTCGTCACCACCGCCGGGCGCGACCACCTGGACCTCCGGGTGCTCGACCGGACCGTGCTGGACCCGCCCGCGCCGCGCGTGCTGCTGGCACAGGCACTGGTCAAGGGCGATCGCGGCGAGCTGGCGGTGGAGCTCGCCACCGAGGCCGGGGTGGACGGGATCCTGCCGTGGCGGGCTGCGCGCTGCGTGGCCCGCTGGGAGGACGGGCCGCGGGGTGCGAAGGCGCTCGCCCGCTGGCGGACCACCGTTCGGGAGGCGGCCAAGCAGGCGCGCCGGCCGTGGCTGCCGGAGGTCACCGAGCCCGTGTCGACGGAGGCGCTCGCGCGACGGGTGACCGGCGCGGCGGGCGCGCTGGTGCTGCACGAGTCGGCCACGACGGGCATCGCCGACGTCGAGCTGCCGGCCGCCGGTGAGCTGCTGCTCGTCGTGGGCCCGGAGGGCGGGATCACCGACGACGAGCTCGCCCGGTTCACGGCGGCCGGGGCGCGTCCCGTGCGCCTGGGCCCGGAGGTGCTGCGGGCGTCCACCGCGGCCGCTGTCGCTCTGGGGGCGCTCGGCGTGCGTACGCGACGCTGGACCTGATCAACGGGTTAGGTCTGCTCGTGTGAGCGCTCAGCTGAGCCCTCAACCTGGCTGTCGCACCGCAGGCGCGGCCGCTCGGGAGGTCGGCGCCGGTGGATGCGGTCCTCCGAGCACTGATGATGACCAAGCGTAGCGGCGCGTGCAGCTGCACGTGCCCGGGTGCACGTGCACGACACGCCGAAGCGGACACCGACATACGGGTGACCTACGCTGCCGCGACGGCCCGGGGTCGGTACTGTCTACTCGTTCCCGGCCTGCACAGGGCTCGGGAGAGGGCTGCGGACGCAAGTCCGTAGGGCCGCCGGGGAGTCCCCCTCGTCCGGCGGAAGCCACGTCGCGGTGGCCGTCCCCCCACGCCCACCGCGACGTGGCGATCCCTCTCGCTCGCATCCGGTACACCACGCTCCGTGTCGTACCTGGTTCCTGCGAAGATCGCCGTATGAGCCCCTTGCGGATCCCGTACGGCCCCGGCAGGAGCCACTTCGGCGAGCTGTCGCTGCCTGCCGGCGGGGCGCCGGTCCCGGGCACGGTCGTCGTGATCCACGGCGGCTTCTGGCGCTCGACGTACGGGTTAGAGCTGGGGCGCCCACTGGCCGCCGACCTCGTCGCCCGCGGCTGGGCGGCGTGGAACGTCGAGTACCGCCGGGTCGGTGGCGAAGCGGCCGAGGCCGGTGGCTGGACCGCCACCTTCGACGACGTCGCCGCCGCCGTCGACGCGCTGGCCGGCCCGGTGGCCGCCGCGGCGGACGGGCGGCTCGACCCGGACCGCGTGGTCGCCGTCGGGCACTCGGCCGGTGGCCACCTGGCCGCGTGGCTCGCGGCCCGCCCGGGGCTGCCCGCCGGCGCGCCCGGCGCGGAGCCGGTCGTGCGCCTGCGCGGCGCGGTCAGCCAGGCCGGTGTGCTCGACCTCGTCGACGGCGCGCGGCACGGCGTCGGCTCCGGGGCGATCGAGAACCTGATGGGCGGCGACCCGGACACCGTCCCGGACCGGTACGCCCTCGGCTCGCCGATCGCCCGCATCCCGATCGGGGTGCCGGTGGTGTGCGTGCACGGGACCGATGACGTCAACGTGCCGATCCGGCAGAGCGAGCGCTTCGCCGCGGCATCGGGTGCCGAGCTGGTGACCCTGCGCGACGTGGAGCACTTCGCGGTCATCGACCCTGCGACGCCGGCCTGGCGGGCCTGCCGGGACGCCGCAGAGCGCCTGTTGGCCTGAGCTCAGATGCCGGTCGGATCCGGCCCGTGGGCCGGGCGATACCCCAGCTCGCGCCGCACCTCGTCCACGGCGACCGGGCCCGCGTTGGGGTGCTCGGCGGGGTCGAACGCGGTGACCGGCTGGCACTCCGCGGGGATCGCGCCGACGTCCAGGCACGGGATGTCGGGGTGTGCCGAGTCGTTGCGTTCGGGCAGGTAGCCGGCCGTCTCGTGGCGCCAGCGAACGCCATGCCGGCACCAGACGTCCGCGACCCGCTCGCGCTGCGCCGGCGGCGTCCCGGCGGGGGCCGACGCGAGGAAGTGGGGCGGATGATCGGTCATCTGCGCATCGTGGCAGCGAACGCCATGATCGGCTCGTCCAGATGGCCTATTCGCCCGACTGGGTCGACCGGCGCGGGGCGCCGCCATCCGGCTCGCTACGCTCCGCGACGTGTTGCTCTCCGCCGCGGGCGCCGCGCTCCTGCTGGTCGACGTCCAGCAGCGCCTCGCGCCGGCGATCGAGGACGGGCCGGCCGTCGTCGCCAACGCCGTGCGGCTGGCCGAGGCGGCCCGCCTGCTGGAGGTGCCGACCTGCGCCACCGAGCAGTACCCGGACGGGCTCGGCCGGACGGTGCCGGAACTGGCCGAGCTGCCGCAGCACGTGCTGGCGAAGACCGCGTTCGCGGCCACGTCCGATCCCGGGTTCTCGACGTTGCTGCCCCCACGCACGTCGGAGATCGTGCTGGCGGGCCTGGAGGCGCACGTCTGCGTGCTGCAGACGGCGTTGGGGCTCGTCGCAGCCCGGCACCGGGTGCTCGTCGTGGCCGATGCCGTCGGATCGCGGAAGGCGGTCGACAAGGCCGTCGCGCTGGAGCGGTTGCAGCGCAACGGCGTCGAGGTCGTGACGACGGAGATGGTGCTGTTCGAGTGGCTGCGCGACAGCACGCACCCGCGGTTCCGCGAGGTGCTCCAGCTCATCCGGTGACCGCGCGCCGGCGCCGGTAGGCCGCCGCCTTCGCGCGGTCTCCGCAGCCGCGCATCCCGCACCAGCGTCGCCGCGCGCCGCGCGAGCGGTCGACGTACGAGCGGGTGCACGTCGCGTCCGCGCACCAGTGCAGGAGCGCGCGGTCCGGGCCCCCGAGCAGCTCGACGCAGTCGCGGGCCAGTGCGGCGAGCACGGCGTCGAGGTCGCCGGAGCGCTCGACGGCGAGATCGGGTCCCAGTGCGACGGACGGGGTCGGTCGCGCAGCCGCCTCGTTGACGACCGCGAGCGCATCGGGTGCCAGCGGTTCGCCGTCGATCACGGCGCTGATCAGCGTGAACGCCGCTTCGCGCACCTCGACGGCGCGCGCGAACCCGGCCGCGTCGACCGGTGATAGCCCGGGGCGCAGCCCGGACTCCCGCACCCACGCGTCGAGCTCGGTCGGGCCGGCGAGCTTGTCGGCGTACCGGGTGCGGCGCTCGGAGACGGTGGCGACGAAGTCGAGCACCGGGTGGTCGGCGATGAAGTCGAACATCTCGTCACCAGCTTGACAGGTGACGATCCGGCGGTCAAGGGTAGATGTCACCCGTTGAACCGGTGACGAAGGGACCCGAGATGCGACTCGTCCACTACGCCGTCGCGGCACTCGCCATCCGGCTGGCCGACATGGGCGCTCGCGTCGCGCTCACCCTGCTCGCCGTGGAGCGCGCCGGTGGTGCCGCCGCGGCCGGTGTGCTGGTGGCGGCGCTGCTCGTGCCGCACGTGGTCGCCGCGCCCGTCGCCGGGCTGCTGTCCGACCGGGCCCGGCGCCCGCAGCTGGTCACTGCTGCTGCCGCGCTCGTGCTGGCCGGTGCACTGACGGTCGCCGCGGTCGGGACCGGGGCACTGCCGCTCGCTGCGGTGGCCGGCGCGCTGCTGCTGGCGGGCTGCTCCGGGCCACTGCTCACCGGCGGGCTGACCAGCAGGCTCGGGGAGATCGTGCCGCCCGACCGGCTACCGCGGGCGTTCGGCGTCGATTCCGCGACCTACGGCGTCGCCGGGCTGGCCGGTCCGGCGCTGGCGGCGGCGGTCGCGGCCGTGTGGTCGGCCGCAGCAGCCACGGGCGTGCTGGCCGCGCTCGCTGTGCTGGGTGCCGTCGTCGTCGCGAGCCTGCCGATGCGGTCGGGCGCGCCGGACGGGTCGCCCGTCCGGCTGCGCGACGGGGCGGCGGCGATCACGCGGTCGCGGGGACTCTCCGTGGTGACCGCCACGACGACCGTCGGCGACGTGCCGACCGGCATGCTGCCCGTCGCCGCCGTGCTCGTCGCAGAGGCCGCGGGGTTCGGCGACGCCGCCGGATGGCTGGTCACGGCGGTGGCCGGCGGCGCGCTCGTCGGTTCGGTCGTGTGGACCATCCGTCCGGCCGGCGCCGACCGGGCCCTGCAGGTGCTGGCCCTCTCGCAGATCGCCACGGCGGTGCCGCTCGCCGTCGCGGCGCTCCTGCCGATGCACGTGGTGGCCGTCGGGGTGCTCTTCGCGCTGTCGGGGGTCGCGCAAGGCCCGCTCGTCGGCGCCATGTTCACCGCCCGTCAGGCCTACGCGCCGCCCGCCGTGCGCGGGCAGGTCTTCACGACCGCGGCCGGCCTGCGCACCACCGCGGAAGCGCTCGGGGCCGGTCTCGCCGGGCTGCTCGCCGGCTTCGGGCCGACCGTGGTGCTGGGCGTGGCGACGGCGTTCCCGCTCGTCGCCGCCGGTGGCGGGCTCGCCGGGCCGCGTCGCGCTCAGGTGTCGGACCAGGATTCGACGGACAAATCGCGGGGAACCGTCGGTGCACAGCGGTAAACTCGCCGCGTCCCGTACCTCGAAGAGCGGAAGCAGGCGCACCACCCTTGACCCGACCGGAATCCGTCCAGTCCCGCATGGCCGTTCCGGACGCCGCTCTGCTCGCGCTGCTGGGTTCGCGCGACGAGAGCCTGCGCGCTGCCGAGGATCTCCTCGACGCCGACGTGCACGTCCGCGGCAACGAGATCACGTTCACCGGGGAACCGGGCGACGTCGCGTTCGCCGAGCGGGTGTTCACCGAGCTCGTCACGCTCGCCGAGCGCGGCCAGCACGTCTCGGTCGACGCCGTGCGGCGCACCGTCGAGATGCTCGCCGGTGGCGACGCCGACGAGAGCGCCCGCATCGGGGAGTCGCCGGCGGAGGTGCTCTCGCTCGACATCCTGTCGCGGCGCGGCAAGACCATCCGGCCCAAGACGCTCAACCAGAAGCGCTACGTCGACGCGATCGACGCGCACACGATCGTCTTCGGCATCGGCCCCGCCGGCACCGGCAAGACCTACCTCGCCATGGCGAAGGCGGTGCAGGCGCTGCAGGCCAAGATGATCAACCGGATCATCCTCACCCGCCCCGCCGTCGAGGCGGGGGAGCGGCTGGGCTACCTGCCGGGCACCCTCTTCGAGAAGATCGACCCGTACCTGCGGCCGCTGTACGACGCGCTGCACGACATGCTCGACCCGGAGTCGATCCCGAAGCTCATGGCGGCGGGCACGATCGAGGTGGCGCCGCTGGCTTATATGCGTGGTCGGACCTTGAATGACGCCTTCATCATCCTCGACGAGGCGCAGAACACCACGCCCGAGCAGATGAAGATGTTCCTCACCCGGCTCGGGTTCGGCTCGAAGATCGTCGTCACCGGCGACGTCACGCAGGTCGACCTGCCCGGGGGCTCGCGGTCGGGGCTGTCGGTGGTCCGCGACATCCTGTTCGGCGTCGACGACGTCCACTTCGCCGAGCTGTCCTCGGCCGACGTGGTGCGCCACCGGCTGGTGGCCGACATCGTCGACGCGTACGCGCGCTGGGACGAGTCGGAGCGCCGCCCGGAGCTGCGTGCGGCCGCGCCGCGGAACGGCCCGCCGCAGGATCTGCGCCGCCGCCGCGGCCGTCGCTGAGCCGTTCTCTGCGCCGTTCGTCCGAGCGGGTTAGCCCGCGCGGCCGTTCGGGGGCGCGTCGGCGAGTGCGCTGCCACGGATCGTGCCGGCGGGGCAGGATCGGGTCGTGCGGATCCCCTGGCGTGCCCTGCTGTCGAGCGTGCTGGCCGTGGCGGTGCTCGTCGTGCCGTCCTCCACGACGGAGCCGCAGGTGCGACCGGTGGCCGTGCCCGTCGTGGCGCCCGAGGACGCAGCACTCGCGCCGTACCTCACCCAGAAGCTGACCTGGGGTTCCTGCGTGCCGCTCGCCGACACCGACGAGGAGCGGGCCACGTTCGCGGACCCGCGGTTCGACTGCGCGTTCCTCGCGGTCCCGCTGGACTACGCCCAGCCCGGCGGCAAGCAGGCGCGGATCGCGATGATGCGGGCGAAGGCGAGCGACCCCGCGCACCGCATCGGCACCGTGTTCACCGACCCCGGCGGGCCCGGTGGCTCGGGCGTCGAGTTCCTGCCCGGCTTCGCCTCCGACGTGGCCGCCACCCCCATCGGCCGGCGGTTCGACCAGATCGGGTTCGACCCGCGCGGCGTCGGCCGGAGCACCCCGACCATCGACTGCTCCACCACCGCGGAGATCGACGCCGAGCGCGCCGACCTCGACCTCGACCCGTCCCCGGCCGGGGTGGCGCAGACCGAGGCCGAGAACAAGGACTTCGCCCAGCGCTGCGCCCAGCGGGTCGGCCTCGACGTGCTGGAGAACGTCGGCACCCGCGACGTGGCCCGCGACCTGCGCATCGCGCACCGGGTGCTCGGCGACGACAAGCTCACCTACGTCGGGTACTCCTACGGCACCCACATCGGCGCCGAGTACGCCGCGCAGTTCCCGACCGACGTGCGCGCGCTCGTCCTCGACGGGGCGGTCAACCCGGCGCTCGGGCCCGTCGAGTCACGGGTGACGCAGTCGCGCGGCTTCCAGCGCGCGTTCGACAACTTCGCCAAGGCCTGCGCGGCCCAGGCGGGCTGCCCGCTCGGCACCGATCCGGCGCAGGCGTCGGCGAAGCTGCAGCAGATCCTCAAGCCACTCATCCAGCATCCGGTGCCGGCCGGGCCGGGCCGCACGCTCGGCTACTCGGACGCCATGACGGGCGTGTTCGCCGCCCTCTACTCCGAGGCCGCGTGGGGCTTCCTGGCGCGGGCGATCGCGCAGGTGGCGAGCGGGAACGGGGCGAACCTGCTGCGGCTCGCCGACTCCTACTACGAGCGCACCCCGCGCGGGGACTACTCCAACCTGCTCGAAGCCTTCCAGGCCATCAACTGCGTCGACTCCGAGGCGGTCACCGATCCCGCCGTCGCCCTCCAGATCAGCGCCGAGTCGTTGAAGCTCGCGCCGTTCACCGACGCGGGCTTCGGCCCGTCCCCGGCGCGGGAGCTGTGCGCGTTCTGGCCGGTGCCGCCCACCAGCAGGTCCGGGCCGGTCGTCGCCCCCGGGCTGCCCACCACGCTCGTCGTCTCCTCGACGGGCGACCCCGCCACCCCGTACGAGGACGGGGTGGCGCTCGCCCAGCAGCTGCGGGCGCGGCTCCTGACCGTCGATAACGACAGCCACACGATCAGCCTGCAGGGTGAGAACGCCTGCGCAGACGACATCGTCGTCCGGTACCTGGTGGATCTGCAGCTGCCCGCAGCCGATGCCACCTGCGCGCGCTCCTGACGGAGGATCCGCTTCCCCCTAACGGGCGAGATCCGGCACGGCCGATCGGGGTACTTGCCGCACATGACCTCGACGGTGGGACGACACGCGGACGCCCCGACGCTCCTCGACCGCATGGCCGACGTGCTCGACGGCGACGACGTCGTGCTCGCCGCACCCCTTCGCCAGGAGCGGCGACGGCTGCGCGCCGCGCAGCAACGGGCGGCTCGGGCGCGTCGGAGGGTGCAGGAGCTGCGGACGGCGAACCGGCAGATCGGGCTGCTGCGCTGGCGGCGGCTGCTGGTGACGATCCTCGCGCTCGGCGTGCTCACGGCCGTGTTCGTGCTGGCCGTGATGACGCTGCTGTTCCTGCTCCCCGGCCCGTTGCTGGTGCTGCCGGCGGCGCTCGTGCTCGCCGGGGTGGTGGAGGTGACCCGGCGGCTGCGCGGCCGCGCCGAAGCGGATCCCGTGCCGGATCTGGACGCGGCCACCGAGGAGGCGGCCGCCGCGGCGACGGCAGTGCGCCGCGCCCGGCGGCGGCTCTCGGCCGGCGCCCGCCGGCTCCGGGGCGAGGTCGCGCTGTGGTGTCGCCACCACGGTGTGCCCGCGGACGCGCGTGCCCTGCGCCGGCTGGCCCGGCAGGACGAGCGTCGCCGGGCGGCCTGAGCGCCGGGTACGCGTCGAGAACGACGTTGTGGTGATCGAACTGCCCTGTTGATCACCGTAGCGTCGTTCTCGACGGGGGTGGGGTCAGCGCGCGGTGTGTGCGAGTACGGCCGCTGCCACCTCCGCGTGTGCCCGGCGCGGCAGCTCGGCGCCCATCCCCTCGACGACCAGCAGGCGGGCGCCGGGGATCTCCGCGGCGAGGGCCTCCGCGTTGCCCACCGGGAAGAACGGGTCGGCGGCGCCGTGCACCACCAGCGTCGGCGCGGTGATCCGCGGGAGCCGTTCGCGCCAGCGCGGCGCGCAGTCCAGCTTCGCGAACACCGTGCTCAGCAGGCTGTTGCGGGCCGCGGCGGGATGCGGGCCGGTGCGGTCGAGCACTCTGGCCGCGCGGGCACGCGCCTCAGCGGGGTCGAACTGCGGCGAGCCGGAGAGCACACGGGCGGTGGCGACGGCACCGTCGAGGATCGACGTGCGGTCCATCCAGTCGACCGGCGGGGCGCTGCCGAAGTGGGCCATGATCTCCGGCGCGTGGTCGGGCAGGTCGTCGTCGACGGGGCCGGGCGCGACCGGCCGGGTGCCCATGAGCACGAGGGAGGCGACCCGGTCCGGGTGGTCCAGCGCCAGGACCTGCGCGACGAAGCCGCCGGTCCCGATGCCCATGACGTGAGCGCGGTCGATTCCGAGCCCGTCGAGCACGCCGACGGCGTCGGCGACGAGATCGCGCAGCGTGTAGCCGGGCGAGTCGGGGTCGACGGTGGTGGATCGGCCGGTGTCGCGCTGGTCGTAGCGGACGACGAAACGGCCGGTCAGCCGCTCGACGAAGGCGTCGTCCCAGGTGGCGACGGTGGTGCCGATCAGCAGCAGTGGGATGTCGGTCGGCGAGCCGGCGGTGTCGACGCACAGCTCGACGTCGCCGACGGGCAGCAGTCTCTCCATGCAGGGGTGACCGCCCGCGGGGGCAGAACTCATCGGGCGAGCAGAGCGGCCCGGACGAGCTCGCCGGCCGTGGGGAGGCGGGCCTTCTCGGCCGCGCCCAGGGTGCGGTTGGCCAGCCGTCGCCCGAGGGCCTCGTCGAGGCAGCGCAGCGGATCCCCGGATATACCGGCGGCCGTCAGCATGACCAGCTCACGCAGCGCCGCCTCCGCCCCCGGCGCCACGGCGACCTCGGCGACGACCAGGAGGGCGAGCGCGGCGTCCAGGTCGGGGTCGCCGTCGCCGGCGTTCGCCCAGTCGATCAGGACCGGTCCGGCCGCGCCGAGCAGCACGTTCTCGGGGTGCAGGTCGAGGTGGACGAGCTGCTGGCCGCGCAGGCCCGGCACGTGCCGCAGCCGGCCGAGCAGATCGGTCACGTGCCGGGCGACGTCGGCCAGGCCGAGCCGGCCGGCGTGGAACGCCGCGCGCAGGTCGGGGCCGGTGATGCGTTCCATCACGATGTCGCGGCCGTCGGCGTCGAACACGTGCGGGACGGGGATGCCGTGCGCGGCCGCGTGCCGCATGTAGGCGACCTCGCGGGCGACGCGGCCGGCGTCGATCTCGACGTGGTCGCGGCGCAGCACCCGTTCGGCGTCGATGCCGTAGACGTGTGCGGTGCGCCCGGAGGCCAGCGGTTCGCCAAGGTCCACGACGGTCAGTCCAGGTAGGCGTCGAGGTAGGCGTTGCGGAACTTCCCCGTGGGGTCGGCGCCACGCGCCAGCTCGGCCCAGTCGGCGAACCGCGGCCACAGTGCCCGCACCGCGTCCGCGGGCCGCGACGACACCTTCCCCCAGTGCGGGCGCGCGTCCAGTGGTGCCAGCGCGGCGTCGACCGCGGCCACCACGGGCGCGACGGCGGGGGTGTCCTCCCAGGTGAAGTGGAAGATCACGCTGTCGCGGCCGGCCGCGGGGGAGACCCACAGGTCGTCGGCGGCGACCGTGCGCACCTCGCACACCTGCAGCACGGACGCGATGGTGTCGCGGATCGCGTCGAGCGCGCGGAGTCCGGCGGCCGTGTGCGCGCGCGGCAGGAACCACTCCGACTGCAGCTCCTCACCGCTGCTCGGGGTGAACTCCAGCCGGAAGTGTGGCAGCCGCGCGTGCCACGGGCCGGGCTCGCCGAGCTGCTGCGTGCAGTGCTGCGGGTCGACGCCGCGCACCATGTGCCGCGGACCGTCCGCCGGCGTGGTGCCCAGCCAGCCGGGCTCGGGCACCGGGTCGCCGTCGCGCACCTTGACCCAGACCTGCTCGAAGCCCGCGCCCTCCCAGTAGCCGAACAGGCTGACGCTGTACGCGCCGGAGAGCGCCTCGTCGACGGCGTCGAGGTCGTGCAGGCCCTCGTACACCCACTGGCGCATGCCGAACGCCGGCTGGACGTCGAGCGTCACCGCGGTGACGACGCCGAGCGCGCCGAGGTTGACCACGGCGCCGGGGAAGTCGGGCTCGCCGCGCCGGTAGGTGCGCATTTCGCCGTCCGGGCCGACGATCTCGATCGCCCGGGCGTACGCGCCGAGCACCTGGTTGCGCTCGCCGGAGCCGTGGGTGCCGGTGGCACAGGCGCCGGCGACCGAGATGTGCGGCAGCGACCCCATGTTGGCCAGCGCGAACCCGGCCTCGTGCAGCGGCCCGACGAGCTCGCCGAACCGCATCCCCGCACCGACGGTCACGCAGCCGGCCGCCGCGTCGATCTCGATCCGCGGGGGCAGGCCGGCCACGGAGACGAGGTCGCCGACGGTGTCGGCGATGCGGTTGAACGAGTGCCCTGTGCCCACTGCGTGCACCCGGTCGCTGGCCGCGACCAGCTCCTGCAGCTGCGCGATCGACGTCGGGCGGTGGAAGCTGCGGGCGGAGTACACGACGTTGCCGGCCCAGTTCGCGGTGGTCACAACCGTCGAATCTAGTGCGGTGTGATCACCGCGGGACGACGCCGCTGCCCGGGTAGGTGGCCAGCGGTCCGACCTCACACAGCGCAAGGCCCCTTCACACATGTCCGGACATGTGTGAGGCGGCCCAACGATGTGTGACGTCCTTCGGCCGCCGCTGCCTCACACGTCGGCGGGCGGCGCCGCGCCCCTTTCGGCGAGCAGGCCCTGCACCATCCAGCCGAGGGCGCGGCCGAGGAGGGCGGAGTCGACGTGCTCGGGGTCGGCCAGCTTGTGCAGCGAGAACCCGTCGACCAGCGACTCGATGACCAGGGCGATGTCGGTCGGTGCTGCCGCGACGGAGATCCCGTAGGTCCGCTGGTACTGCTCGATGACCTCGGCCACGGCGGCGCGCAACTGCCGCAGCGACTCCGCGAACCGGGGTCGTAGGTCGGGCTCGCGGAGCGCGTGCGACCAGAACTCGACGAACAGCCGGAACAGGTCGGGGTCGCGCTGGAGGAACCGGATCCAGAAGTCGCCGGCCTCGGCGGGCGCGTCGCCGAGGTCGCCCGCGCCGCGCGCCTGGGCCCGGTACCCGTCCAGCAGTTGGGCGAAGTCGCGGTCCCACAAGGCGAGGAACACGCCCTCCTTCCCGCCGAAGTGCGAGTACAGCGCGCCGATCGTGCGGCCGGCCCGCTTGGCGATCTCGTAGATCGACGAGCTCTGGTAGCCGTGCTCGACGAACACCTCACGGGCGCTCTCCAGCAGCAGCTCCCGGGTCCGCCCGGCCGCGTCCGCGCGGGTCATCCGCCGCGGCACCTCGACCGGATCTGGCATAGCCCGGACTATACAAACCGTCTTGACATAGCTCAAGCTATATGAATAGCTGAAGCTATGTCAATCGCGAGCGCCGAGACCTGGGTCCGCGTCTTCACCGACGGTTGGCGCGCGCCGGCCGGCGCGGAGGAGCTCGTCAACCACTTCCGCCCCTGGCTGCAGCCGGACTACCGGTTCAGCCAGCCGCTCCTCCGCGCCGGCGTGGGCGTCGAGGAGTTCGGCGAGCGGTTCGCGAGACCGCTGTTCGCGCTGGTCCCCGACCTGCGGGTGACGGTGCAGGACTGGGCGGCGCGCGACGGCACGCTGTTCGTCGAGGTGCTGGTGGAGGGCACCCTCGGCGGGCGCCGGGTCGCCATGCCCGGCTGCGACCGGATCACCCTGCAGGACGGCCTGGCCGCTGCCCGCGTCAGCTACTGCAACCCCGCGCCGCTGCTGCGCGCGGCTCGCCCGCACACCCAGGTCGTGGCCGCGCGCTGCGGCCGTGCTCCTGGCCGAGCTCGTCCGGGGCCGTCGATGATCCCCGAGGACGCTCTGGCCTTCGTCGCCCGCGCCGAACTGGCCACCAACAGCAACGACGCCGGCTGGCCGCTCACCGAGGTCTACGCGCCGGACGTCCGACTGGAGATGATCGGCGACGGCGTGCACCAGGTCTCCGAAGGCATCGCCGAGGCCGGGCCGGCCGTGCGCGCCCTCTACGACTGGATCGCCGCCCACCACGGCCGGGTCACCAAGACCCTCATCGCCACCTCTGCAGACACGATCGTCAACGAGGTGGAGGGTCGCCTGTTCAACGGCCGGCACACGACCACGGGCACCGAGATCTGGCGCTTCGACGAGCACGGCAAGGTCGTGCACAACGTGATCCACACCGCGCTCGACGCCAGGCCACCGACCCACCCGGCGGCCGCCCTGCGGGCGCTCATCACGCACCCGCACGTGGCGATCACCTACCTCGCCGCGCAGCTGCGCGAGCGGCGCCGACAGCGGTGACCGACCTCGCATGGTTCGAGGCGTCGGCGCAGAGGTTCGAACTGCTGCGAGGACGACCTGACTTCTGCGAGGTGCCAGCGCCCCGTTCACGACGGGGTGGGCCTGGCGCAGCCACTGGTCGACGTACGCGCGGAAGTCGTCGTCGCCCTGCGGCAGCAGGTACGCCTTCTCGGCGTAGGTGAACGGGTGGTCCGGGTCGACCGCGCACGAGGACGACGAGGGCGATCCGTGAGCGCAGGGGCCCACCTCGGTCCTGTCAGGGAGCGGGTCGTCGTGATCGTGACACGCCGGCGCCTGAACGACCGCTGCGCGTGGCGGGGAGCAGCGCGACTATCCTCGTCGGCGTGTCCATCGAGGTCTGCAACGAGTCCGGCATCAGCGTCGACGAGTCGCTGATCGCCTCCGTCGCACGCTTCGCGCTGGACGCGATGCACGTGAGCCCGGCCGCGGAGCTGTCGATCCTCGCCGTCACCGAAGAAGCGATGAGCGAGCTGCACGAGCGCTGGATGGAGGAGCCGGGCCCCACCGACGTCATGTCGTTCCCGATGGACGACCTGGCCGACGAGTCCCGCCGGCCCGACGCGCCCGATCCCGGTCCGGCGCTGCTCGGCGACATCGTGCTCTGCCCTGAGTTCGCGAAGGCACAGGCCCGCGCGGCCGGGCACTCGCTGGCCGACGAGCTGCACCTGCTGACCGTGCACGGGGTGCTGCACCTGCTCGGCCACGACCACGCCGAACCCGACGAGGAGCGCGAGATGTTCGCGCTGCAGAACCAGCTGCTCACCCGCTGGCGCACCGCGCGCGAGCAGGAGGCGGCGGCTGAGGCGCAGCGCCGCAGCGACTCGGCCGTGCTGGGCGTCGTCGGGCTGGAAGACCATTGACCGCACGGTCGCGACGATGCCTCCCGACGCCGTCCCGCTGATCGTCATCGCGGTCCTGCTCGTGCCGCTGGCGGGCCTGTTCGCGGCGGCCGATGCGGCGCTCAACACGGTGTCGCGGGCGCGCGTCGACGCGCTGGTGCGGGCCGGCCGCCCGGGCGCGCGGGCGCTCTCGCGGGTGGTGGCCGACCGGCCGCGGCACGTGAACCTGCTGCTCCTGCTGCGGCTGGCGAGCGAGACCGCGGCCACCGTGCTGCTCACGGTCGCACTGGTCATGACGTTCACGACGGTGTGGGTGGGCGCGCTCACCGCCGCCGGGATCATGGTCGTGGTGTCGTACGTCCTGATCGGTGTGGGCCCGCGCACGCTCGGTCGTCAGCACCCGTACCGGCTCGGGATGCTGGTCGCGGCGCCGGTGCGCGCGCTGGCGACGCTGCTCGGCCCGTTGACGAAGCTCCTGATCCTGGTCGGCAACGCCATCACCCCCGGTCAGGGGTTCCGGCAGGGTCCGTTCTCGTCCGAGGTGGAGCTACGCGAGCTGGTCGACATGGCCAGCACCAGCGGCGTGGTCGACGAGGACGAGCGGCAGATGATCCACTCGGTGTTCGAGCTGGGCGACACGCTGGTCCGCGAGGTGATGGTGCCGCGACCGGACGTGATCTGGACCGAGCAGGACACCCCCGTCGACAAGGTGCTGAAGCTGGCCCTGCGCAGCGGGTACTCGCGCATCCCGGTGCTGGGCGAGTCGATCGACGACGTGATCGGCGTCGCGTACCTGAAGGACCTGGTGCAGGCGCAGGCCGAGCGGCCCGACGCGCCGCTGATCGCCGTCATGCGACCGGCGGTGTTCGTCCCCGACTCCAAGCGGGCCGACGAGCTGCTCAAGGAGATGCAGGCCGCGCGCAACCACATGGCGATCGTGGTCGACGAGTACGGTGGCACGGCCGGGGTCGTCACGATCGAGGACATCCTCGAGGAGATCGTCGGGGAGATCACCGACGAGTACGACACCGACGAGGTCCCCGACGTGCAGGAACTCGGCGACGGCGTCCGGCGGGTGTCGGCGCGGCTGCCGGTGGAGGACCTCGACGAGCTGTACCCGCCCGTCGACGCCGAACCCAGCCAGCTCGCCGAGGTGCTGGTCGCCGCCGACGTCGACACCGTCGGCGGGCTGCTCGCCCAGCAGCTGGGCAAGGTGCCGCTTCCCGGCGCGACCACCGAGGTCGCCGGGCTGCGCCTCACCGCGGAGGGTGGCAAGGACCCGCGCGGCCGGGTGCGCATCACGTCGGTCCTGATCGAACCGGTCGCGGCCCCCGAACCCGAGAACGAGAGCGACGCGGAGACTCCGCGTCATGAGGAGAGCGATGTCCGGCAAGCCTGAGAGCCAGCGGTCGTGAGGCCCACCCCGAGCTACGACGTGGTCGTGGTCGGCGGCGGCATCGTCGGCCTGGCCACGGCCTGGGCCGCGGTTCGCGCCGGCAAGTCCGTGGCGGTCGTGGAGCGCGAGCAGCGCCTCGCCGCGCACCAGACCGGCAACAACTCCAACGTCATCCACTCCGGCCTCTACTACGCCCCCGGCGGGCTCAAGGCGCGGCTGGCCGTGGCGGGTTGCGCGGAGACGAAGTCGTTCTGCCGCACGCACGACCTGCCCGTCGAGGAGACCGGCAAGCTGGTCGTCGCGACCGAGCCGGAGGAGCTGCCGCGGCTGGCCGAGCTGGCCCGTCGCGGCGCGGCCAACGGCGTCGAGGCGCACGAGCTCGACCAGGCCGGGATGCGCGCGCACGAGCCGCACGTGCGGGGCATCGCGGCGCTGTGGGTGCCGTCAACCGGCATCACGGACTTCCGGCGCGTCGCGGAGAAGCTCGGCGAGCTGGTGCAGGAGGCCGGCGGGGACATCTTCCTCGGCCGGCCCGTCCAGCAGGTGCTGCGACGGCGCCGCGACGTCGTCGTGCGCACCGGGCTCGGCGACCTCATCGGCTCACGGGTGGTGGTCTGCGCCGGCCTGCACTGCGACGAGCTGGCGCGAGCGTCGCGCATCGACCCGGGCATCCGCATCGTCCCGTTCCGGGGGGAGTACTCGGGCTTCTCCGCCCGCGCGGCCGAGCTGGTGAAGGGCCTGATCTACCCGGTGCCCGATCCGGCGTTCCCGTTCCTCGGGGTGCACGCCACGCGCGGCGTCGACGGGCACGTGCACGCCGGCCCGAACGCCGTGCTCGCGCTGGCCCGCGAGGGCTACTCGTGGCGCGACGTGGACGCGCGCGAGACCATGCGCACCCTCGTCTACCCGGGCATGGTGCGGGTGGCGGCGAAGCACTGGCGCTACGGGCTCGGCGAGATGCACCGTTCGCTCTCGAAGGCCGCGATGGCCCGGCAGATCCAGCGCATGCTGCCCGACGTGCGCGCCGAGGACCTCTCCCCGGCCGGCGCCGGCGTCCGCGCCCAGGCGGTGAAGGCCGACGGCACGCTCGTCGACGACTTCCTGCTGGTGTCCGACGGTCCGGTGCTGCACGTGCTCAACGCGCCCTCGCCCGCCGCCACGGCGGCCATGCCGATCGGTCGGGAGATCCTGCACCGCCTCACCGGCGACGTGCTCGCGCCCGTCGGAGCCGCCTGATGTTCCCGGACGTGCCGGAGGGCTACCGCTCCGGGTTCGCCTGCTTCGTCGGCCGGCCCAACGCGGGCAAGTCGACGCTCACCAACGCGCTGATCGGCGAGAAGATCGCGATCACGTCGAGCCGGCCGCAGACCACGCGGCACGCGATCCGCGGCATCCTGCACCGCGCCGACGCGCAGCTCGTCATCGTCGACACGCCGGGCCTGCACAAGCCGCGCACCCTGCTCGGCAGCCGGCTCAACGACATCGTCCGCGAGACGTGGGCAGAGGTCGACGTGATCGGCTTCTGCGTGCCCGCCGACGTGCCGGTGGGCCGCGGCGACGAGTTCATCGTGGGCGAGCTGCGGTCGGTCGCCGGGCGCACGCCGGTCGTCGGCATCGTCACCAAGACCGACCTCGCACGGCCGGAGCAGATCGCGGAGCGCCTCTCCGAGCTGGCCGGGCTGATGCCGTTCGCCGACATCGTGCCGTGCTCGGCCGTCGACGGGTTCCAGACCGACGTGCTGGCGAACCTGCTGGTCGGGCACCTGCCGGAGGGCCCGCCGCTCTACCCCGACGGCGAGCTGACCGACGAGCCGGAGGAGACGCTGGTCGCCGAGCTCATCCGGGAGGCCGCGCTGGAGGGCGTGCGCGACGAGCTGCCGCACTCCATCGCCGTCACCATCGACGAGATGATCCCGCGCGAGGGCCGCAAGGACGGCATGCTCGACGTCCACGCGACGGTGCACGTGGAGCGCGACAGCCAGAAGGGCATCGTCATCGGCAAGGGCGGGGCGCGGCTGCGCCAGGTCGGCTCCGACGCCCGCGGCCAGATCGAGAAGCTGCTCGGCACGAAGATCTACCTCGACCTGCACGTCAAGGTGTCCAAGGACTGGCAGCGCGACCCGCGGCAGCTGCGCAAGCTGGGGTTCTAGTGGACCGGGTCGTGTGGCGGCTGGAGATCCCCGCGGGCTGGGGGGAGCGCCTCGACCCGGCGTGGCTGCCCAACGAGGGCACCGACGGCTGGCGCGAGGTCTTCGCGGGTGAGGACTACGCCGCGCGGGTCTTCGCGTCCGGCGGTGCGGGGATCCCGTGGAAGGTGCTGGCGCAGGCGGCGGCCCGGCTGGCCGAGGTGCTGCAGCACTACCGGGCGCAGTGGCGCTGCGCGGAGGCGGTGGCGAGCGGGTGCCCGGTGGCGGCCGACGCGCACGTCGCCGCGATGGCCGTGCCGCGCGGGCTGCGGGCGCCACGCCGTACCCGGCCCGACGGCCCGTGGCGGGTGTGCGTGCTCGACGACGGCGTTCCGGCAACGGTCGCCGAGCACCTCTCGATCGACCTCGCCGAAGGTGCCGCCTGCGCGCACCGCACGGGGGCGGCCGACCAGGCGTGGTGGGCGGAACCGGTGGCCGCCGGCCCGGCGCCCGACCGTGCTGCCGCATCGGGCTGGCTCCCGATCGCGGACACCGAGCTGCGGCTGTCCGCGTTCGCCGCCGAGGAGGCCGTCGCCGACCTGACCGCAGCCGCTGCCACCGGGCACCTCGGCCCCGACGTGCTGGAGGTGCGGCTCGTCTGCACCCTCGGCGAGGCCGCCCACCACATGATCCGCGAGTACCGCACCCTCTTCGCCGCGGTGTGGACCGACCTCGAGGCGTGCGCGGAGGCTGCCACGCACGACGCCGACGCGTCGGCGCTGCTGGAGTCCCTCCCGCCCGCGCCCGAACGCGGCCCTGGCGGGCGCTGGCACCACATGCACCTCGTCGGAGGCCGGGCGAAGGTGGTCAACCGCCACCTCTCGCGGACCGCGGCCGCAGCCTCCGTCGCCGCGTCCCGAGCCATCGACGACACCACCGTGCGGTGGGCGGAGCCGGCGGCGCGCACGGCTGCCCGGGGGTGACTGGTCTCGGCTCGGCTCGGCTCGGCGTCTGGGGATTGCGGTGATCAAGGGCAAAATGTCGTCAGACGATCTTGAAGAGCGACCTTTTGCCCTTGATCACCGAACGGCCGTGCGGGGGAGGAGGGTGTCCCGGAAGGACCACGCCCGGTCGAGGGTGCTGGCGCTGGACGGGCCGTTGCGCGCCCTCCACGGCCGCTGTCGCGCCCGTGCCACGGGCGTGCCGACGGCGCCGTGGCCGTGCAGCCTGCTGTGGTTCGCGAGCCGCGCTACGGCACGGGGTGGGGGAAGGTGACCGGATTCCGGAGCCGCAGATGGGCTTCGACCTGGTCGACGCAGCCACGGTCTGCCCGACCGTCCTCGTCGAGCACACGCCGGGGCGACACAGCCGAGGGGCCGCGGTCCTGGTCGTCGATCATGGGCAAACCGTGGTCAGTCAATCTTCCGCAGCAACGTTCTGCCCATGATCGGCGCAGGCTGGCCAGATCCCGGCCGACCTGAGTCGATCAAGGGCAAAAGGTCGCTGGCGGGGCGTCCGGAACGACATTTTGCCCTTGATCACCGATCTGCGGCGCCAGGGAGAGCTGATCAGCCGGCGGCTGTCGGTGCTGCGTCCGTGGACCGCCCGCTGATCGCCCGCGCCTCCTGCACCATCGCCACGAGCGCCTTCCGGGCCTCGGTCGGCGTGGTGACCTGCTCGGCGAAGGGGAGGCGGACGCGGTGCTTGCCCGTCTCGTCGGTGGCGAGGAGGTCGAAGCCGTAGCGGTCGATGCCGGTCATGCGGGCCGCGGCGGTGGCCGGACGGTCGGCGAAGACCTGGCAGTACAGCACCATCGCCGCGCCGTGGTCGTCGTTCATGTGCCCGACGATCGCGTCGACGTGCGGCGCCAGCGGATCGGGTTCCGCCGCGGTGTAGGCGGCCGCGTCGACCCAGCTCATGCGGGCGAAGCCGCCGACGAACCGCACCGCGGTCACGTCCAGCCGGTAGATGCGGAAGCCGTGGTCGGTGCCCAGGCCGCCGGGGTGCACCTGCTGGTAGGTCGCCAGCGCGGCGGCCCGCTCGGGCTCGGGCACCTCCGTGACGGGGCCGATCACGGTGACGCGGGCCAGGTCCAGCGGGTCGCCCTTACCAGGTTCGGTCACCATCAGCGACGCCCGCGGGTCGGCCGCGAGGTTGTGGCTGTGCACGGCCAGGTCCGAGAGCAGCAGCAGCGGCCGTCCCTGCTCGTCGACGGCGGGCGCAACGACCGAGCCGAACGGGTAGCCGCCCTCGCCGAGGGTGGCGAGCATCCCGGTGCGGGCTGCAGCCAGGAGGGTGCGGCTGCGCTCGGCGTCGTCGGGCATCGTCACCGAATGCCACCCGCACTGCTGACCGCAGCGCCGATGAGGATCACGACGAACACGATGTACAGCACGATCAGCGCGGTGAAGATGCCGCCGACGATGATGCCGGCCAGCGCCAGCCCGTCGCCGCCCTCGCCGGTGCGCTTGATCTGGTTGCGGCCCATGAAGCCGAACACGACACCCAGCGGCGGGAACACGAACGCGAACACCAGCCCGAGGATGGCCATCGTGTTGGTGGGCGGGGCCGCGTACGGCTGCGGGTAGCCGTACCCGTACGGGTTGCCGTACTGGTCGTACCCCGGCTGCTGGCCGTACGCGGGCTGGGCGTAGCCCTGCTGCGCGTAGCCGGACTGGTCGTAGCCCGGCTGTTGTCCGTATCCGGGCTGGCCGTACTGCTGCTGGCCGCCGTACTGCTGCTGCCCGTACTGCTGTTGCCCGTACGGCTGCTGGCCGTAGGTCGGCTGCTCCCCGCCCGGCGTGTACGACGCGCCGTAGGGGCTGCCCTGCTCGTACGCGGCCGTCGCCGGCGGGGGCGGTGTGGCCGGCGAGTCCGGCTTCGACAGCGACACCTGGTCGGCCGGCTGTTCGGTGCCCGTCTTCTCCGGCCGGAACACAGCCGTCGGATCCTCGTCCGGTCGATCCTGCGCCATCTCTGAGCTCGTTCCCTAGTGCGGTCGGGTGTCCTACCGATCGTAGGGGGCCAGGCATCGTAGGCTGGCGGAATGGCCCTCTACCGTGACACCGGCGTGGTGTTGCGGGTGCAGAAGCTGGGGGAGGCCGACCGGATCGTCACCATGCTGACGGGCCGGCACGGCAAGGTCCGCACGGTCGCGAAGGGCGTGCGCCGCACCCGGTCCCGCTGGGGTGCGCGGCTGGAGCCGTTCAACCACGTCGACGTGCAGTGCTACACGGGCCGCTCGCTCGACATCGTCACGCAGGCGCAGACCGTCGACGCGTTCGGCGCCGGCATCGTCGGCGACTACGGCCGCTACACCGCGGGCTGCGCGATCCTGGAGACCGCCGACCGGATCGTCGCCGAGGAGGGCGAGCCGGCGCTGCGCGTGTACCTGCTGCTGGTGGGAGCGCTGCGCGCGCTGGCCGACGGGGAGCGCGACGCGTCGCTGGTGCTCGACGCGTTCCTGCTGCGGGCCATGAGCCACGCCGGCTGGGCGCCGGCGATCAACGACTGCGCGCGCTGCGCCGAGCCGGGGCCGCACCCGGCGTTCAACGTGGCCGCCGGTGGCGCGGTCTGCCCGTCGTGCCGGCCGCCGGGCTCGGTGCTGCCGTCACGGGAGACGTTCGGGCTGCTCGACGCGCTGCTGCACGGTGACTGGGCGACGGCGGACGCCGCCGCGCCGGCCGTCCGCCGCGACACGAGCGGGCTGGTGGCCGCGCACCTGCAGTGGCACATGGAACGCCAGCTGCGCTCGTTGCCGCTGGTGGAGCGGCGGCCCTCGCGGGCGTGAGTCATGCCCCGGGCGGGACGCGGATCTCGCACATCGGCCCGTTCGCCCCGGCCAGCCGGCGATCCAGCGTGATCAGCGGAGCGTCGAGAAGCTCCGCGAGCGCGACGTAGGCGGCGTCGTAGTAGGTCACGGCCCCGCGCAACTGCCATGCGCGCTCCACGAGGCGCGAGTGCGGCCAGTTGTCGATCGCCAGTGCGGCGAGGTTCTGGCGAGCCGCAGCAGCCTCGTCCTCGTCGAGTGAGCCCGTCAGCAGCTGGCGGCGCAGATTGTTCATGACCTCGTACGGCATGAGTGAGGGCGCAGCACGACGATGCCCCTGGATCTCCTCGACCACCCAGTCACCGGCGGCTCCACCTTCGAGGAACGCGACGATCGCCGAAGAGTCGACCACGACGACGCCATGTGTCGTCATCGACGGTCGGCGTCCTTGGCCTCGAGGATCTGCTGGATGGTGAGGCGGCCTCCGCCTCGGGCCCGGACCTTCGCCCGGATCGTGGCCAGATCGTCGTCCGGGTGCGGGCTCAGTGCGCTGTCGGCCAGCAGTTCCTGCAGGTACGCCTGCAGGGACTGACCCCGCCGGGCGGCGCGAGCGGCCAGTTCGTCGCGCACGTTCTCGGGCACGTCCCGGATGGTGATCGCAGGCATGCATGCACTTTAGCTGCATCAGTCGAGTTGTCGGGAACGGGCCATGCGACGCACCACGAACCACGCCAGCGCCAGCCCTGCGATCACGAGCAGCACCGTCGAGACGAGGCTCGCGTGCCGCTCCACCACCCCCCAGTTCGCGCCGAGCAGGTAGCCCGCCACCACGAACACGGTGTTCCAGATCAGGCTCCCCGCCGTCGTGAGCAGCGCGAACCGGCCGAGTGGCAGGCGCGTGGTGCCGGCGGGGATCGACACGAGCGAGCGCACCATCGGCACCATGCGTCCGAAGAACACCGCCCACGTGCCGTAGCGGCGGAACCAGGCGTCGGCCTTGTCGACGTCGTCGGCGCCGACGAGCGGGACGCGGTCGGCGATCACCCGCAACCGGTCGAGCCCGAGCCACGTGCCGAGCCCGTAGAGGACGAGGGCTCCGGTCAGCGAGCCGGCCGTCGACCACCCGATCGCGGCCACCACACTCATCTCACCGCGGGCCGCCGCGAACCCCGCGAGCGGCAGGAACACCTCGCTCGGCAGCGGCGGGAAGACGCTCTCCAGCGCGATCGCGACCCCGACGCCCGGCGCGCCGAGCGCGGCCATGAGCCTGACCACCCAGTCGATCATCGGCTACCGGTTCGTCGGATTTGTCCGGTCATGCTTCCAGGTGTACCCGATCCACGAAGTCGCAGGAGCGGTCCCCGTAGGGTGCGGGAGTGCCCCGGTTCGAGCCACCACCCCCGCACCCGGAGGGCGTCCGCCCCCCGGCGATCCCGCGTGACGCGGTCCCGAACCACGTCGCGCTCGTGATGGACGGCAACGGCCGCTGGGCGAACGCGCGCGGACTCTCCCGCATCGAGGGCCACAAGCGCGGCGAGGCCTCCCTGATGGACGTGGCGTGGGGGTGCCTGGACATCGGCGTGCGCTGGCTCTCGGCGTACGCGTTCTCCACGGAGAACTGGAAGCGCAGCCCGGAGGAGGTGCGCTTCCTGATGGGATTCAACCGCGACGTGATCCGGCGCCGCGTCGACGAGCTGCACGCGCGCGGGGTGCGGGTGCGCTGGGCCGGGCGGCGGCCGCGGCTGTGGCGCAGCGTGATCCGGGAGCTGGAGGTCGCGGAGGAGAAGACCCGCGACAACGACCTGCTCACGCTCACCATGTGCGTCAACTACGGCGGGCGCGCCGAGATCGCCGACGCCGTGCGGGCGATCGCGCAGGAGGTCGCGGACGGGCGGCTCAAGCCCGGCAAGATCGACGAGCGCACGATCGCGCGGCACCTCGACGAGCCCGACATGCCTGACGTCGACCTGTTCGTGCGCAGCTCCGGCGAGCAGCGCACGTCCAACTTCCTGCTGTGGCAGTCGGCCTACGCCGAGATGGTCTTCCTCGACACCCTGTTCCCCGACTTCGACCGGCGCCACATCTGGGAGGCGATCGAGATCTACGCCCGCCGCAACCGCCGCTTCGGCGGCGCACTCGACACCCCGGGAACCGCCTCGTGACGATCCCGGACATGCTCGGCGTCGCGCGCACCGCGTTGGAGCGCTACCACGACGTCACCGTCGACGACGACGGCGCGCTCACGTTCGCCCACGGCGGGGTGCTGTGCGTGGTGCAGGGGATGGAGCTGGAGGAGGGCCTGCCCGTCCTCAACCTGACGTGCGTGGTGGCGTGGGACCTCGATCCCGAGATCGACGTGCCCACCCGCGTCGCGATGGGCGCGGGCGAGGGCCTGTTCGGCACGCCGCGCGTCATCCGCGGCAAGCAGGGCTGGGACGTGACGCTGCGCTACGCGTTCCCTGCAGCGGGCCTCGACGACAAGGCGATGGGCACGCTGCTGATGCTGGTGGTCAGCAGCGCGTCGAGCATGCGGGCGGAGCTCACGGACGGTCCGTGAGGTGCACGAGCGGCAGCGCCGCCAGCTGGGCGGGGGAGAGCTGCCCGGCCGCGCCGAGCACGTCGTTCTGCGCCTGCTGCATGCGCGCGTCGACCAGCCCGGACAGGCCGTAGCAGACCCGGCCCAGCACCCGCACCGCCGACTCGTCGACGGCCGGGCTCGGCGCCGACACGATCGCCACGCCGTTGGGCCGACCGTCGTTGGACTGCGCCACCCCGACGGTCACCGACTCGCGCGGGTTGACGTGCCGCGACGCGTAGTGGTCACGCAGCTTCGTGAACATGCCGTGGAACCGCTCGACGTCGCCGTCGATCTCGAGCTCGGCCAGGTCGACCGTCGTGAGCACTGCGGCGCGGCCGGAGAAGCAGCGCGTGTAGCCGACGAGCGCACCCGTCCACAACGCCTCGACCAGTGCGTCGTCGCGCTGCCTTCCGCTGAGCGCCGTGACGAGGTGCTCGCAGCAGCGCAGCACGTACTGCAGGTCCTCGAAGACGGTGGCGAGCGCGGCCAGCTGCGCCGCCTCCGCACCCTCCATGCGGCGGACCGTGCTCGGACGGGTGTCGGTGTCGGCCACAGCGGCGGACGCTACCGCTGCTCGGACGCTCCCGATGTGTCGTTCTGAGACGCGCAGTCGCGGCACAGCCCGAAGATCTCCGCGGTGTGGCTGAGGTCGGAGAACCCGTGCTGCTCGGCGACCCGCTGCGCCCACGTCTCGACGGCGGGGCCGTCGACCTCCACCGTGAGCCCGCAGGAGCGGCACACCAGGTGGTGGTGGTGATCGGCCGTGGTGCAGCGCCGGTACACGGCCTCGCCGGAACCGGTGCGCAGCACGTCCACCTCGCCGGCGTCGGCCAGCGTCTGCAGCGTGCGGTACACGGTGGTCAGGCCGATGCCGTCGCCGCTGCGGCGCAGCTCCTCGTGGATCTCCTGGGCGGAGCGGAAGTCGGGCAGCGTGTCGAGCATCGCCGACACCGCGGCCCGCTGCCGCGTGGACCGCTGGGCCTTGGCGGTGGTCATCCCTCCTCCACGTGCTCGACGGCGTCGACGACGATGTGCGCGAGGTGGTCGTCCACGAGCGAGTAGACCACCTCCCGACCGTGCCGGTCGCCGCGCACCACGCCAGCCGACTTGAGCACCCGCAGGTGCTGGCTGATCAGCGGCTGGGTGACGCCCAGCGCGTCGACGAGGTCGTGCACGCAGCGGCTGGACTCCAGCAGCTGCAGGACGATCGCGATCCGCACCGGCGCGGCCAGTGCGCGCAGCAGGTCGCCGGCCGCGCTCAGCGTGGCCGGGGTGCGGACGGGGGCCGGGGCGGCGGTCAGGTGTTCACCGGTGTGCGGTTCGTCGTGCTGCTCGTCCCGTGCGGCGCCCGCGACGATCGACATCGGTCCATCCCGTCCCCGGAGCGGCGGCCACGCCTCCGGTGTGTTCGTGCCGTGCGTCGATGTTCGGGCCGCCCGTCCATCGTAGGCGTGCCGGCGACATACTCGGGCGATGCTGCTCGTGTGCCGCTTCGCCGTCACTCCTGATGACGTGCCGGAGTTCCGGCAGCGCGCCCGCACGGCCCTGGAACTGCTCAGCGCGCAGCCGGGGTGCCTCGGCGGCGAGCTGGGCCGCGCGATCGAGGACCAGGGGCGCTGGACGCTCACCGTCCGCTTCGCCTCCGTCGACGCCTACCGTCGCGCGCTGAGCCCGTTCCCCGTGCGCGAGCACGTCGTGCCGCTGCTTGCGCAGGCGCTGGCCGACGAGCCGGCCACCTTCGAGACGCTCGTCGCGGCGCACGACGGCACCGTGACCGAGCACGAGAGCCTCCTGGCCGAGTGACCTCTGTGTGAAGTGGCCCACCTCGGGGTACCCCGGGGAGGTCACCGAGCACCGGAGGGAACCGTCCATGTCGACCGCATCGGATGCGACGCCGAACGCAGCGCGCCCCCTCGACCCCACAGGCCCGACCCGCGCCGAACGGCGCGTCGCCGAGCAGCCCACGACCGTCATGCCCGACCGGCGCACCACCGTCGCCCGTCAGCGGCTGGCCTTCGGCGGGATCAGGTGGGGTTCGGCGTTCTTCGGCTGGCTCACCGCCATGGGCACGGCCGTCCTGCTGACGGCTGTCGCCGCCGCCATCGGCGGCCTCGCCGGCCTGACCACCCCCGCGGCGCTCACCGGCTACGGCATCACGGCCGGCATCGTCGTGCTGGCCGTTCTGTTCGTCGCCTACCTCGCCGGCGGCTACGTCGCCGGGCGCATGGCCCGGTTCGACGGCGTCAAGCAGGGCTTCGCCGTGTGGCTGTGGTCGCTGATCGTCGCCGCCGTCGTCACGCTGCTGGGCCTGGCCACCGGCCTGCGCTTCACCGACCCGTCGATGGCCAACGGGCTGCCGGCGCTCCCGACCCTCCCCGAGGCGTTCACGGCCGCCGCCGTCGTCGCTGGCCTGCTCGCCCTCGGCGCGGCCCTCCTGGGCGCCCTGCTCGGCGGGCTGGCCGGCATGCGCTACCACCGCCGCATCGACCGCGCGGGCTTCGAGGAAACCTGACGTCACACACCCCGCGGCCACCGCACACAGGGTGCAACCTGTGTGCGGTGGCCGCGCGCTGTGTGAGGTCTGCGGGTCAGGCCGGTTCCGGCTGTCCCGTGTAGAACGCCGTGGTGCGGGCGGCGGCCGCGAGCGCGTCCTCGGCCGGCCAGCCCTCGGCGATCCACGCCTGCGCCCAGCCCGCGCTGGCGGCGCTGATGAACGCGACGCCCTCCGGCGATCCCGTCCACGCCTCGGCCGCGGCGGGATCGACGCTCTCGCCGGTCTCGATGTGCCGGGCGAGCCCGCTGCTCAGCGCGAGGTCCCAGCCCACGCCGACCGCACCCGGCCCGTACTGCGCCCACCGCGCGTCGTCGTTCACGTGGGCGACGTGCTCCAGGGTGAGGCGCGCGCCGTCCCCCTCCGGGGTCAGGGTCACCTCGATCCAGCTGACGTCGCCGCCGTACTCCCAGGTGGCGGCGAACGAGTGCGGCGCGTCGCATCGCTCGACGGTGCCGCCGGCGTTGCCGGCCAGCTGGTACTTCCCACCCACGGCGAGCTCGCCCTCGACCGGCAGGAACCAGCGCGGCAGCCGGCGCGGGTTGGTGCAGGCGTCCCACAGGTCGTCGACGGTGGTGGGGTAGGCGCGGCTGATCGTGGCGACCTTCGCCTCGCCGGCCTCCAGGGTGCGGGTGCCGAGCGTGCGGCGGACGTCGCTCACGCCGCCCGCAACGGTGGGTTCAGGCATCTCGTCTCCGTTCTCGCTTGCCGCGGGCGATCTCGGTCGCCAACGCGTCGAGGTGAGGGGTCCAGAAGTGGCGGAAGCGGTCGAGCCAGGCGTCGACCTCCCGCAGCGCCTCGGGTGCCACGGCGTAGATGCGCCGGGTGCCCTCGGCCTGCACGCTCGCGAAACCGTTCTCGCGCAGCACCTTGAGGTGTTGGGAGACCGCGGGCTGGGAGATCCCGAACTCCTCCCGGATCACCGCAGACACCGCGCCGGAGGTCAGCTCGCCGTCGCCGAGGAGCTCCAGGATGCGGCGCCGGACGGGATCACCCAGTACGTCGAACGCGTGCACGGACCGAGAGTAGAAGTGTCAGCTTATATAAGTCAAGCGTGAGATAGCGGGGGAACTGGGCGACGGTCGCCGTCGGGCCCTCGGTAGGCTGGTAGCTCTTCTCCTCCCGTCCGCAGTCCTGGAGCGTTCCCCGTGGCCAGCAAGCCCTCTTCCGGCAAGATCGAGAAAATCGTCGCGCTCGCCAAGCGGCGCGGATTCGTCTTCGCGTCGGGCGAGATCTACGGCGGAACCCGGTCTGCCTGGGACTACGGCCCCCTCGGCGTCGAGCTCAAGGAGAACGTCAAGCGGCAGTGGTGGAAGTTCATGGTCACCGGCCGCGAGGACGTCGTCGGCCTCGACAGCTCGGTGATCCTGCCCCGCCAGGTGTGGGTGGCGTCCGGTCACGTCGGCACGTTCAACGACCCGCTCGTCGAGTGCCTCTCCTGCCACAAGCGGTTCCGCGCCGACCAGCTCGCCGAGGAGTACACCGAGCGCACCGGCAAGGCCGCGAGCGAGGACGACCTCTCCGACGTCCCGTGCCCCCACTGCGGCACCCGCGGCCAGTACACCGCGCCGCAGGACTTCAACATGATGCTCGAGACCTACCTCGGCCCGGTGAAGTCCGAGGAAGGCCTCGCCTACCTGCGCCCCGAGACCGCGCAGGGCATCTTCATCAACTTCCTCAACGTGCAGACCACCGCGCGCCGCAAGCCGCCGTTCGGCATCGGCCAGATCGGCAAGAGCTTCCGCAACGAGATCACCCCGGGCAACTTCATCTTCCGCACCCGCGAGTTCGAGCAGATGGAGATGGAGTACTTCGTCGAGCCCGGCAGCGACGAGGAACTGCACCAGTACTGGATCGACCAGCGCACCGAGTGGTACGTCGACCTGGGCATCTCCCGCGACAACCTGCGCCACTACGAGCACCCCAAGGAGAAGCTCTCCCACTACTCGAAGCGCACCGTCGACATCGAGTACCGGTTTGAGTTCACCGGCCAGGAATGGGGCGAGCTGGAAGGCATCGCCAACCGCACCGACTTCGACCTGACGGCGCACTCCAACCACTCCGGCGTCGACCTGTCGTCCCTCGACCAGGCCACCAACACCCGCTACCGCCCCTACGTCATCGAACCCGCCGCTGGCGTGGGCCGCTCGATGATGGCGTTCCTCATCGAGGCCTACGACGAGGAGGAGGTGCCCACCGCGAAGGGCGGCACCGACACCCGCGTCGTGCTTCACCTCGACCGGCGGCTCGCACCCGTCAAGGTCGCGGTGCTGCCGCTGTCGCGCAACGCCGAGCTCTCGCCGAAGGCCCGCGAGCTGGCCGCCACCCTGCGCAAGCACTGGAACGTCGACTTCGACGACGCCGGCGCCATCGGCCGCCGCTACCGCCGCCAGGACGAGATCGGCACCCCGTTCTGCGTCACCGTCGACTTCGACACCCTCACCGACGACGCCGTCACCATCCGCGAACGCGACAGCATGGCGCAGGAACGCATCCCCCTCGCCGAAGTCGAAGGCTGGCTGGCGGCGCGGCTGATCGGCTGCTGAGGGTCAGGGGCCGAGGTTCTGCACCACCATCTCGGCCACCGGGCGGGCCTTCTGGCAGGCCAGGTCGTGGGTCATGCGTTGGGAGCCGCTGTAGGTGAAGCTGACCTGCAGAGATTGTCCCGGCCTGACATCGAGGAGGATGGAGCATTCCTTCTCGAAGTCGGTGATGCTGCTGCGCGCGATCACTGCACGGTAGCGACCGACCATGAACTCCCCGCCGACGGCGTTCATGGCGTCGATACCGATGTTCCCGCCTGAGACCAGGTAGGAGCCGACGGGTTCCGACAGATAGTGAGTCCAGACGCAGGATCGTGTTCCGGACGGCGAGGTTCCGGGCCGGGGACCCTTCACCTCGAGACTCTGCGCCTGGGCAGGGCTGATCGCTGTACAGAAGTCGAATGTGGTCATGTCGATTGACCGGGTGCCTGGCATCGCGGGCTCGGCGGCCGGCGGTCCGGGCGTCACTGGCGGATTGCTCGGTGCCGGCGAGCCCGCAACGCCGGCGGAGCAACCGGTCACGATCAGCGCAGCGGTGATTGCTCCCATGAAGGGCGCCCGCCTCATGTCCTTTCCCACGGGCGGAGGAATGTACCCAGCGTCGCATTGATCGCGGCGACGGACGCCACCTGAGCTTGTGGCGTCATCGCCGCGATCTCATCGTCGGTGTAGTGGTATGCCTTTGCGGCTGCTTCGAGTTTGGTGGCCATGTCGAGCAGCTCGTTCACATGCTGGTGACACTCGCCGATCAACCGCGACACGCGTTCGGGGAACGCAATCGCCGCATCAGCCGAGACGGGATCGCCGCCGTACAGATGGGACTTGTACCCGAGGTCTTGGCCCTCTTGATCAAGGGTCGCCTTGAGCTCCTCGTACTCCTCCAGGATCGCCTTCCGCACGTACAGCACGTTCTCCGCGTCCACCCGGAGCCCCGCGGCGTCGGCGTGGGCCTTGGCCACCGCGGCGTCGACCATCCCCGCCGCGTCGCCTTCGTAGCTCCCCATGGCCTCAGCGTAGAAGCCGGGGCGGCGCGGCGGGGGCGGTTCGGGAGAACCGGTGTCAGCCGCCGAACCGCTCCGCGCCGGGGCCGGTGAGGGTTCCGGCGGGGAGGTGCCGTCCGCAGGTCAGGAGCAGGAGGTCGCGGGCACGGCCCTGGACGAGGGTGCCGTCACCGAAGGTCCAGTCGGTGTCGGTCGCTTCCAGCCGTACGCCGTCGAGGTCGACGCCGAAGTAGCGGGCCGACTTCACCGACAGCCCGCCGAGCACCATGACGACCCGCTCGACGGACGTGTCGTCGGCGCGGCCGAGCGGGACCGACACGTCCAATCCGTGGATGACGTCGTGCGACAGGGCGCCGAGCGGGCCGCCTCCGGGCGGGGTCCACGGGTGGTCGATGTTGGCGCGCAGCACGTCGACGAGCTGGGCAGGGGAGAGCGCCGCCGCGTCGGCCTTGGCCCGGCGGTCGGACATGCGGTTGAAGTTGCCGCGCGAGCGCGCCATCTCCAGCACGAAGCGGGGCAGCGAGTAGCGGTAGGGCATCGTCGTGTGCGCCAGCACCTCGTGCACGTGCCAGCCGGCGCACAGGCTCGCCGTCCGCCACTGCTCCGGGGTGAGGGAGGCGTACAGGTCAACCAGTGCGCGCCGCTCTGCGGCCACGGCGGATCTGATCTCGTCGGTCACGACGATGACGACCAGCCTCGGCCGCCGATCTCATCGCTCAGCCGCGGTAGGCGAGCAGTTGCACGCCCAGCTCGCTCTCCGCGCGCTGGACGGCGGCGACCTGTTCGGCGGTCAGCGGGGCGTACGGGTACTGCGGCGTGTACGCGACGAGCGGGCAGCCCAGCTGCTCCTCCAGCGTGCGCACCTTCTGCAACGCGTCCGCGTCGAGCTGGGCGGGACGCAGGATGGGGGCGGTCATCGGCGCAGGGTAGGGCCTCCGGCGGCCACGAGCAGGGTGGTTCGCCCGAAGGGGCTACCTCGCGGGCAGGAGCCGGTCGAGCAGGTCCTGCAACGTGACGAAGCCGGTGGGCTCCGCGCCGCCCGCCGCGACGAGCGCGAGGTGGTTGCGTTCCTCGCGCATGGCGCGGAGGGCGTCGTGGACGGGCTGGTCGGCAGCGAGGACGGGCAGGGGCCGGCGCAGGTCCGCGGCGGTGGTGCCGGCGGGGACGGCGAGCGCGTCGCGGACGTGCACGAACCCGGTCGGACGCCCGTCGCCGTCGACGACGAACAACCGCAGGTGCCCGCTCGCGCGCGCCACGGCCCGGATGTCCGCCGGCGTGGCGGTCGCCGACACGGAGGCCATGCCGGCGCGCGGCCGGGCCAGCTCCTGCAGGGGTGCGGCGTCCAGTTCCAGCGCGGTCACGAGCTGGTCGTGGCGCGCCTCGTCGAGCGCGCCGGCGGTGGCGGAGTGGTCGACGAGCTGGCGCAGGTCGTCGCGGTTGCGGCCGCCCGCGAGCTCGTTGACGGGTTCGACGCCGACGAGCCGCAGCAGGCCGTTGGCCAGCGCGTTGAGCCCCACGAGCAGCGGACGGGTGAGCACCATGAACCCGCGAATGGGCAGCGCGAGCAGCGTGGCCGAGCGCTCCGGGTGCGCGATCGCCCACGACTTCGGCGCCATCTCGCCGACCACCAGGTGCACGAACGTCACGACGAGCAGCGACAGCAGGAACGCGACGATCGTCGCGGCGGGCTCCCCGAGACCGCCGAACAGCGGTTCCAGCAGTGCCTCGACCGCAGGCTTGCCGACCGCGCCGAGCCCGACGGTGCACAGCGTGATGCCGAGCTGGGAACCGGCGAGCAGCAGCGACAGGTCCTGGGCGCTGCGCAGCGCGGCACGGGCCGATGCGCTCGTCGCGGCGGCCTCCTCCAGCCGGTGCCGCCGCGCCGCGACCAGCGCGAACTCGATCGCGACGAAGAACGCCGACAGCGCGACCAGCGCCGCGGAGACGATGAGGGCCCACGTGGTGGTCACGACTGCTCCCAGGCGAGCCGGACGGTGGCCGGCACCCGCCGGTCCACCGCGGTGACGGTGACGGTGAGGACCCGCCCGTGGACGGGCACCGCGACCGCGTCGCCGACCTGCGGCAGCCGCTGCAGGTGCGCGATCACGAGCCCGCCGATCGTGCGGTACTCCCCGGCGGGCAGGTCCGCGTCGATCAGCCGCTCCACCTCCTCGACGGACAGCGTGCCCGGCGCCGTCCACTCGCCGTCGCCGACGGCGGTGCGGTCGGTGCCGGCCGCGTCGTGCTCGTCGGTGATCTCGCCGACCAGCTCCTCTGCGATGTCCTCGACGGTGATCACCCCGGCCATCCCGCCGTACTCGTCGACGACGACGGCGAGCTCCTCGCCGGCCGCGCGCAGCTCGTCCAGCACTGCGGGCAGCGGCAGGCTGGCCGGAACCAGCACCGGCCGCCGGGCGATGTCGCTGACCTGGAGCCCGTCCGCGTCGGGCCGCTCCTCGGCGGCCAGCACGTCGCGCAGGCAGACCACGCCGACGACGTCCTCGGGCGTGGCGCCGAGCACGGGGAGCCGCGAGTGCCCCGACGCCAGCACGCCGACGAGCTCGGCGAGGGTGGCGCCCGCCCGCACGGTGGTGACCCGCGGGCGGGGGATCATCGCGGCCGCGGCGGTGCGGTCGGTGAAGTCGAGCACGCGGTCGAGCAGCACGGAGAGGTCGTCGTCGAGGTCGCCGCTGCCGCGGGACTCGTCGATGATCGCCTCCAGGTCGCGCGGGGTGGCGGCGTGCTCGACGTCGTGCACGGGCTCGATGCGCAGAGCGCGCAGCAGCAGGTTCGAGGCCGCGTCGAAGATCCGGATCAGCCAGCCGAACGTCGCCAGGTAGAGCGACGTGGACAGGGCCAGCGCGCGGGCCACCGGCTCGGGTCGGGCGATCGCGAGGTTCTTGGGGGCCAGCTCGCCGATCACCATCTGCACGACGGTGACGATCACGAGGGCCAGTGCGGCACCCACCGCCACCCCGGCGCCGGAGCCGCCGAGCAGCTCACCCACCCCGTCGCCGATCAGCGGTTCCGCGACGTAGCCGGCCAGCAGACCGGTGACGGTGATGCCGAGCTGGGCGCCCGACAGCATGAAGGAGGTGCGCCGGGTGACGCCGAGCGCGCGGTCGGCCGTGGCGTCACCCGCCGCGGCCCGCGCCTTCAGCCGCGACCGGTCGACGGCCATGTAGCCGAACTCCTGGGCGACGAACCAGCCGGTGAACACGGTGATCACCAGCACGACGAGGACGCCGAGCAGGATCGAGAGCAGGGTCATGCGGTCCGCCCGTCGTGGGCGGTGCCGGTACTGCAGGCGGGGTCCATCGGCTCCGTTCCTCGGAAGTTCCTCGACCGTGCAACGAGTCGATGATCCTCCAGGTTCCGTCTCCTGTCCTGACGGACGTCATGGGTGGGCCGCGTGACCTGCACCTATCGTGGATCCATGGCCGAACCTGGTCCGGACTTCCGCCACCTGACCCGCCCCCGGTGGTACGTCGTCGCCGGCGGTTGGGCGCTTGTGCTGACCGTTCCCACGATCGTCGCGGCCACCTCGATGCATCCCCAGTGGCAGCGCGTGCTGCTCACGCTCGGCGTGCTCGCGTACGCGCTGCTGTACGTGTTCGGGCTGTACGAGGCGATGTTCCGGGACCGGACGGGCTGGTGGTCGGCCGGGCTGGTGCTCGCGATGGGGGCGCTGTGGACGACCATGGCGGTCGAGGGCACCGGGGTGATCGCGCTCAGCTTCCTCGTCGTGTCGGTGCTGGCCGTGCTGCCGAAGCGGTGGGGCGGGCTCGCGGCCGTGCTCACCGCCGTGGCCGCCGCCGGGTTCGTCTGGCTGGTGCGCGGCACGCTGGAACTCGGTGACCTCATCGGGATGGCGGCGATCACGATGGCCCAGATCGGGATGTTCGGGCTCATCCGCATCAACTCCGAGCTGCGCGCGGCCCGCGAGGAACTGGCCCGGCTCGCCGTCACCGCGGAACGCGAGCGGATGGCCCGCGACCTGCACGACGTGCTCGGGCACAGCCTCACCACCATCACCGTCAAGGCCGCGCTGGCCCGGCGGCTGCTCGAGCACGGCGAGCACGACCGGGCCGCCGTCGAGGTCACCGACGTCGAGACGCTGGGGCGGCAGGCGCTCGCCGACGTGCGGTCCACCGTGGCGGCCAACCGGGTCGCGTCGCTGCCGCGGGAGATCGCGACCGGCCGCGAGGCGCTGCGTGCCGCCGGTATCACCGCTGAGATGCCCGTCGCCGTCGACGACGTGCCGGCGGATCGCCAGCACGCCTTCGCGTACGTGCTGCGCGAGGGCGTCACCAACGTCATCCGGCACAGCGGCGCCAGCACCGTCACCGTGCGGCTGAGCCCGGAGTCGATCGAGATCGTCGACGACGGGGTGGGCAGCCCCGCTGGCACGCCGTCCGGGAACGGGCTGCGCGGGCTCGCGGAACGGGTCGCCGCCGTCGGCGGCTGGGTGGACGCGGGTCCGACACCGAGCGGGGGCTACCGGCTGCGCGCCGAGGTCGCTCCGGCACCCAAGGGGGCGCTGCGGTGATCCGGGTCCTGCTGGCCGACGACCAGGCGATGGTCCGCGGTGCGCTCGCCGCGATGCTCGGGCTGGAGAGCGACATCGAGATCGTGGCCCAGGTCGGCACCGGGTCGGCGGTGGTGCCGGCGGCACGCGCTGCCCGTCCCGACGTCGCCCTGCTCGACGTGCAGATGCCCGACGGCGACGGGCTCACCGCCGCGCAGGAGCTGCGGGCCGCGCTGCCCGGGTGCCGGGTCGTCGTCCTGACCACGTTCGGCCGACCCGGCTACCTCGCGCGCGCCATGCGGGCGGGCGCCAGCGGCTTCGTCGTCAAGGATGCGCCGCCCGAGCAGCTCGCCGACGCCGTCCGGCGGGTGCACGCGGGGCTGCGCGTCGTGGACCCGGCGCTCGCTGCCGAGTCCCTGTCCAGCGGCACCAGCCCGCTGACCCCGCGCGAGCACGACGTCCTCGTCGCCGCCACCGATGGGGCCACCGTCGCCGACATCGCCGCCACCCTGCACCTGTCGGAGGGCACCGTCCGCAACCACCTCTCCAACGCCATCGGCAAGACCGGCGCGCGCACCCGCGCCGAGGCCGTCCGGCTGGCGGACGAGCGCGGCTGGCTCTGACCTCGATCCGAATTCCGCATCTCAGCCTCACGGAATCCACAACTCGCCGACGCGAGAACCACGACTCGCCGACACGGAAACCGCGACTCGCGCGGTGACCCGAGGCGGCCCCGCGAGTCGTGGAAACCGTGCCGGCGAGTCGTGGAAATCGGGACGGGGAGATGTGGATTCCGGGACGGCGGGGCGTGCGGGGTTAGGGTCCGTCGGTGACTGATCTGCGGGAGCTGGGAGCTGCGCTGTCCACCTGGGCCGGGGAGGGGCCGGTCGGGGTGGTGCGGGTGCTGGAGCGGCACGGGTTCGGCACCGTGGAGAGCGGGCAGCTGCTCGCCGGGACGGCGGCGGGTGCGGTGGCCGGGGCGCTCTACCGCGGCGCTCTCGACGCGGCCGCGGTGCCGCTGGCCGCTGCCGCGGCGGCTGCGCCGGCGACGCGCGCGGCCCACGTCGCCGAGCCCGACGCGCTCGCGGCCGGCCTGGCCTGCGCCGGCGGTGCCACGCTGCTGGGCCACCCATTGCCTCCGGCGGTCGCGACCGCGCTGGGGGAGGCGTTGCAGCGTGGGGTGCCCGCCGCGCTGGTCGCGACGCTCGACGGCACGTCGGCGCTGGTGCTGACGGGGCCGGAGCTGGCGGAGTCCGCCGGTGGCCTCGGCCCGGAGCTCGACGGCGTCGCCGTCGAGGCGGCGCGTTCGCTGCTGCGCCGCGGCGCGACCGTCACGGAGCGCGTGCCGGCCGGCGACACGGAGCTGCTGCTGGATCTGTGGGTGCCCGTGCCGACCGTGCTGGTCGTCGGCTCGGGCGCGATCGGCGCCGCCCTCGACGGGCAGGCCGCGCTGCTGGGCTGGCAGGTGCGCCACGAGCCGGACGTCGACGCCGCGACGGCCGCCGTCGAGGCGTTCGGCGACGCCGACGTGCTGGTGCTGCTCGACCACGCGCCGGCGTTCGACGCGACGCTGGTCGAGGGGCTGCGCCGCGGCCGCGGGTTCATCGGCGCCTTGGGCTCACGGCGCACGCAGGCGGCGCGGTGGGAGCGGCTGCGCGCGGCCGGCGTGACCGAGGACGAGCTGGCCCGCCTGCACGGGCCGGTCGGGCTGGACCTCGGCGCGCGCACACCTGCCGAGACGGCCGTGTCGATCGTGGCGCAGGTGATCGCCGCGCGGGCCGGCCGATCCGGGCAGGCGCTCGTCGCGGCGGAGGGCCAGATCGGCGCCTGAACGCGACTCGCCACGCGTGCGGGCGGCCGGTCGGGGTCCGGGAGCGCCTGGCACTATCGGACACCGGAGGGCGAGTGCGGAGGGACTCATGTCGTCGGATGCGGTGACCGTGCCCGCGTGGCGCGATGCCCGTACCCGACGCCTGCGCCGGGAGTCGCCGGGCGCCGGCGCCTGGATCGTGCGGATCCTGGTGGGCGCGCTGCTCATGGGGCTGCTGGTGGTCGGGGGCACGGCGTTCCGGGTCTGGCAGGTCGCGCGGGTCGACGACCGGCGCCCCGTCGACGCCGTCGTCGTGCTCGGGGCCGCCCAGTACGACGGCGACCCCAGCTCGATCTTCGCCGCCCGCCTGCGGCACGCCCAGCAGCTGCTGGAGGCGGGGTTGGCGCCGCGCATCGTCACGACGGGCGGAAACCGGGCCGGTGACTCGTTCACCGAGGCCGAGGCGGGCCGGCGCTACCTGCTCGACCGCGGGGTGCCGGCGAGCGCGGTCGTCGCGGTGCCCGTCGGTTCGGACACGCTGGGCAGCCTGGAGGCGGTCGCCGCCCGCGCGAGCAAGGATGGCTGGCGCAGGGCGCTGCTCGTCTCGGACCCGTGGCACTCGCTGCGCGCCCGGCAGATGGCCCGCGACTCCGGGCTGGACGCGTGGACCTCGCCGACCCGGACGGGCCCGGTCGTGCAGACGAGGGAGACGCAGTTCCGCTACATCGTCCGCGAGACCGGGGCGCTGCTGTACTACCAGCTCACCCACGCCTCGGTGGACACGGAGACGAGCGGCGTCGGGTGAGCGGCTACCCCTACTCCGACCACGATCGCGAGAGGATCGCGCCGGAGACCCCGAAGGGCACCGCGGCGTCGGATCGGCGCAGCCCGTTCTCCCGGGACCGGGCTCGGGTGCTGCACTCCGCGGCGCTGCGCCGCCTGGCCGGGAAGACGCAGGTCGTGGGCCCGGGAGAGGGCGCCGAGGTGAGCGGGGCGCCGCGCACCCGGCTGACGCACTCGCTGGAGGTCGCGCAGATCGGCCGCGGCATCGCCGAGGACCTCGGGTGCGACCCCGACGTCGTCGACACGGCCGGGCTCGCCCACGACATCGGGCACCCGCCGTTCGGGCACAACGGCGAGAAGGCGCTCGACGAGTTCGGCGCCGCGTGCGGCGGGTTCGAGGGCAACGCGCAGACCCTGCGCATCCTCACCCGCCTCGAACCCAAGGTCGGCGGTGGCGGGCTCAACCTGACCAGGGCGTCGCTCGACGCCTCCTGCAAGTACCCGTGGGTGCGGCGGCCCGGTCAGCGCAAATACGGGGCCTACCCCGACGACGCGGCGGTGTTCGCGTGGATCCGCGAGGGCGCCCCGACCGATCGCCGTTGCCTGGAGGCCCAGGTCATGGACTGGGCCGACGACGTCGCCTACTCCGTGCACGACGTCGAGGACGGGATCGTCTCCGCCCGCATCGACCTCGGCGCGCTGTCCTCGTCGACGGAGGGTGCCGCGCTGGTGGAGCTGGCGGCGCGGCTCTTCGGCGGCGAACCCGACGCGCTGACCGCGGCCGGGCGGGAGCTGCTCGCCCTGCCTGCCGTCGAGGCGGTGGTGGCGCAGCGCGACGCGCTCGGCAGCGCGGCCGGCCAGATCGCGCTCAAGCGGCTGACCAGCGACCTCGTCGGCCGGTTCGTCACGGCCGCCACGGCCGCCACCCGCGAGCGGCACGGTGACCGCCCGCTCGGCCGCTACGCCGCCGACCTGGTGGTGCCGGAGGCCGCCGCGGCCGAGGTCGCGCTGCTCAAGGCGGTGGCGGTGCGGTACGTGATGGCCGATCCCGTCCGGCTCGCGATGCAGGCCCGCCAGCGCGAGCTGCTCGCCGAGCTGGGCGCGGCGCTGCTGGCCAAGGCGCCGGACGCGCTGGACCCGGCGTTCGCCGCGGAATGGGCGCTGGCCGATGACGACGCGACGCGGCACCGCGTCGTCATCGACCAGATCGCCCTGCTCACCGACCAGCAGGCGATCGCCCGGCACGCGGCCGTGGTGCGCTGAACCCTCGCGGTTCTCAGGCCGCCGGGGTGTCGCGGTCCGTCCAGCCCATGTCGGGGTAGCGGTCGCCGGCCGCTTCGAGCGCGTCGAGCGTCGCCCGCTCCTCCGCCGTGAGCGTCAGGTCCAGCGCGCCGACGTTCTCCTCCAGGTAGCGGACGCGCTTGGTGCCCGGGATCGGCACGACGTCCTCGCCGGCCCCGAGCAGCCACGCGAGCGCCACCTGGCCGGCTGTTGCGTCGTGGGCGGCGGCGATCCGCTCCACCGTCGCGACGGCGTCGAGGTTGCGCTGCAGGTTCTCGCCCTGGAAGCGGGGGAGGGTGGCGCGGAAGTCGCTATCGGCGAACTCCGTGAACGCACCGGTCAGCATGCCCCGACCCAGCGGGCTGTACGGGACGAGCCCGATGCCCAGCTCGCGGCAGACCGGCACCACCTCGTCCTCGATGTCGCGGCTGAACAGCGACCACTCGGACTGGACGGCGGTGATCGGGGCGACGGCCGACGCCCGGCGGATCGTCTCGGCAGAGGCTTCGGACAGGCCGATGTGGTTGATCTTGCCGGCCTCGACGAGCTGCGACAGCGCCTCGACGGTCTCCTCGATCGGCACCGACGGATCGGCCCGGTGCTGGTAGTAGAGGTCGATGTGGTCGACCTGCAGCCGGCGCAGCGAGTTCTCGACGGCCGTCCGCACGTAGGTGGGACTGCCGTCGACGAGCCCGTTGGGCATGCCGTCGGGGCCGAGCAGGATGCCGAACTTCGTGGCCAGCGTGATCTCGTCGCGGCGCGTGGCCAGCACTTCGGCCAGCAGCTCCTCGTTGGCGCCGTCGCCGTAGATGTCGGCGGTGTCGAGGAAGGTGACGCCGAGGTCGAGCGCGCGGTGCAGGGTGGAGATCGCCTCGGAGCGGTCGGCCGTGCCGTAGGCGTAGCTCATCCCCATGCAGCCGAGGCCGAGTGCGCTGACGGGAAGGGTGCCCAGGTGACGGGTGGGCAGGGACATGGGAACTCCTCGTTGCCGAGATGAACTGTTCACTCGAAGAACAGTTCATATGACGTGCTGAATCGCCCGACCGGTCGGCCGGGTACGGGGAGGTCGGGTCAGGCGGAGCAGGCTCCGCCGTAGACGGCGATCTTGAACTCGATGGTCTCCAGCGCGAACTGCAACTCGGCGAGCTGCGCCTTCACCGCGTCGCGGCGGGCGAGCATCATCGCCTGCCGTTCAGGAACCGTCGCGTCGCCCTGCTCGGCGAGCGCGACGTAGCGCTGCAGGTCGCGGATCGGCATGCCGGTCATCCGCAGCCGGGTCAGGAACACGATCCGGCCGAAGTCGGCGGCGTTGTAGACGCGGTAGCCGGACGCGTCACGGGCCACCCGGATCAGCCCGATGCGTTCGTAGTAGCGCAGGGTGTGCGCGCTGACCCCGGTGCGTTCGGCCATCTCCGCGATCGAGAGCGTGCTGCCCTCCGGCGGCGCGGTGGTCTCCTGGGCCTGCAGCCGCGCCATCGCCTGGTCGAGCAGTGGGGTCGCGACGTCCACCGATGCGGTCATGACGACGACGGTAGGCCTTCGAGCGCGCTCTAAGGCAAACGCTGCGGCGAACTCCACTCCTCGGCGAGGATCGACCACATCTCGACGTCCTGCTGCCGGTCACCGAGCCGCGACGCAGACCGCAGGACACCCTCGCGCGTCATGCCCAGCCGCCGGGCGACGGCGATGCTGGCCGTGTTCGCCGGGTTCGCCTGCCACTCGACGCGGAGCATGCCGCGCGCGTGGACGGCCCAGTCGATCATCGCCCGGCAGGCCAGCGTGATCAGCCCGCGGCCGGTCGCGGACGCGGCGAGCCACACCCCGATCTCGCAGGTGCGGCGGTCGTACTCGAACCGGCGGAACACCGTGCCGCCCACCAGCTCGCCGGCCGACCGGATGGCGTAGATGCGGCCGTCGTCGCGGGCTGCCCGCTCGGCGTAGGCCCGCAGGAACCGCTCGGCCGTCTCCTCGTCGTGCACGACGTGCCCCAGCGGGATCCACGGGTCGAGGTGCGCCTTGTTCGCCGCCACGAACTTCGCCAGTTCGGCGGCCTGCCACGGCTCCAACGCCTCCAGCGTGGCGTCGTCGGTGAGCCGGTGGGCAAGCAGACTCGGTGCCGATGGTTCGCTCGCAAGCTCCCTCACGCCAACAACCTCTTCTGCATCGGTGCCGGGAAGCGCACGGTGAACCGCACGTCGCCCAGCAGGGCCTCCATCGTGTGCGCGGCCCGGTCGATCTCCGCGCGGTGCTCGGCGCCGACGTCGGTGAGCAGCTCCGTGCGGATCGTGCCGTCCTTGCGCTGCACCCAACCGCCGACGATCCGGCCGTCCACCCAGATCGCGGGCCCGCCGTTGCCGTTGCGGTCGAACAGGTCCGGGACCAGCGCGGCGTCGAGGTGGAAGCCACGCTGCTTCCAGCCCATCGTGGACGGGTCCAGCCCCGGCAGCAGCACGGCCGACGGGCCGGGATCGGGCACCGGATCGACGTCGTCGGGCAGCACCCAGCCGGGCTCCGAGGAGTCGAGCCGCACCTCGACGGCGCCGACGTCGGCGAGCGCCCGCTTGGTGGTGGCGACCGTCCACTTCATCCACCAGGCCACGTCCGCGGTGGTCACGGGTCCGAACGCGGCCAGGTAGCGGCGGGCCAGTTCGGCTGCCGCGGTGCGCGGGTCGAGTGGCTCGCCGAGGCCGCCGGGCAGCCACCCGTCGGCCGCGGCCCAGCGGTACTGGCCGTTGATCCACGTGCCGGTGGGGCGGGCGCGCAGCACGCGGGCGGCGAAGCCCAGCACCAGCAGCACCCGGGTGTGCCCCGGCTGCGGGACGGCGAGCGGGCCCCGGCCGATGTCGAGGCGCAGCTCGGCGAGCCCCGGCAGGAGCTGCCCGATCTCGCGCGCGGTGAGCGGGCCATCGGCCAGCACGGCGAGGACGTCGGCGGCCGCCTTCTCGAACCAGGCGTCCGGATCGGCGATCCCGGCGCCGACCAGCGCCTTCGCGAGGAGCTTCTGCTGCTGGCGCAGGACGTCGAGGGTGGCGGCGTGATGGGCGACGTTCGCGGTCTCCCGGCCGAACACCCACAGCGTGCGGCGCATCGAGTGGTGCCGCACCAGCGTGCGGTCCTCGTACAGCGCCGTCTCGACGGGCCCGAGCGCCGGCTCCGGCATGCGCACCGCGGCCGAGAGGTGGACGGTGACCGGGTCGCTGGAGTGCAGCGCCACCAGCGACTCGGTGATCGCGACGGGGTCCGCGGTGCGCTCGGCCGGGACGAGGCGGTGCCGCGTCGCCAGCCGGGCGCGCCGCTGGGCGTCGTCGATGGTGGGGGCGGTCACGTTCCGACCTTGTCACGGCCGCGGCCGCTGTCCCGTCCCAGGGGTGACATCCGACGATGGAGGTTCCGATGCCCCGCATCCCCGCCGTTCCCGCAGCCGAGGCCGGGCTGGTCGGCCGGCTGATGTACGCCTACATGCGCCGCCGCCTCGGCGACGTGCCGGAGCCGTTCGCGGTGCTCCGCAACAACCGGAAGGTGTTCTGGGCGGCCGGCGTGGCCGAGCTGGCCTACGAGAAGGCCTGCACGCAGCTCCCGAAGCGCGTGCGGGAGCTCGCCGTCTACCGCGCCGCGACGCGGGTGGGCTGCTCGTGGTGCGTCGACTTCGGCACCATGCTGCAGCGCCTCGACGGGCTCGACGTCGACCGCCTGCAGCACATCGACGACTACGCCGACCACCCGCTCTACGACGAGCACGAGCGGCTCGCGATCGCCTACGCCGACGCGATGACCGCGCAGCCGATGACCGTGACCGACGAGCAGGTCGCCGCGCTCGAGGCCGCGTTCGGCAGGGCCGGGCTCGTGGAGCTGACCGCCCAGATCGGGCTGGAGAACATGCGGGCCCGGACCTACCACGCGCTCGGCATCACCGACCAGGGCTTCGACGCGGCCTGCAAGGTGCGGGGCTAGATCACCAGGCGATCCGGCCGGCGTCGTCGAAGAACCCGCCGGTCGGCCCGTCGTCGGGCAGAGTCGCGAGGTGGATCGCGATCGCTGCGCCCTGTGCCGGGGTGCGCACGCCGCGGAAGCCGTTGAGGTCGGTCGCCGTGTACCCCGGGCAGGCCAGGTTGATCAGGATGTTCGTGTCGGCCAGCTCCTTGGCGTACTGCACCGTGACGGCGTTGAGGAACGTCTTCGACGGCGAGTAGGCGGCGGCGATCGGGCCGGTCTCGGCGCCGGGCGTGGTCTGGAGGGTGAGCGACCCGACGGTGCTGGACATGTTCACGATCCGCGGTGCGGCCGAGCGGCGCAGCATCGGCAGCATCGCGTTCGTGACCCGCATGACGCCGATGACGTTGGTCTCGACGACCTCCCGCATCGTCGCCGGATCGGCAGTCGTCGGGGTCATGACCCTCCCGCCGGTGATCGCGGCGTTGTTGACGAGCACGTCGAGGCCGCCGGCGTGCTCCTCGATCAAGGCTGCGGCGGCGGCCACGCTCGCGTCGTCGGTCACGTCGAGCGGCACGCCGAACGCGTCGGCCCCGCCGGCGCGCAGCTTCGCCACGGCGTCGGCGCGCCGCACCTCGTCGCGGGCGCCGACCCCGACCTGCCACCCGAGCGCGCCCAGGCCGGCCGCGATCTCGTACCCGATGCCCTTGTTCGCGCCGGTCACCAGCGCGATCGTCCGTTCACTCATGGGTTCCAGCCTGCGCGTGGAGCTGATGGGAAGGCCAAGACCGATCGAGTGCGCAGCGATACTCCGCGGGTATCGATCCGCGTAGGGTGATCGGGTGGAGACGCGAGAGCTGCGGTACTTCGTCGCCGTGGCCGAGGAACTGCACTTCGGGCGGGCGGCGCAACGCCTCGGCATCGCGCAGCCCCCGCTGTCGCGCGCGATCGGCCGGCTCGAACGCCGGCTCGGGGCGACCCTGCTGCACCGCACCAGCCGCGCGGTCAGCCTGACCGAGGCAGGGGCGGTGCTCCTGCGCGAGGCCCGGGCGGCGCTCGACGCCGTCGAGGCCGCCGAGCGGCGCACCCGCCGGGCCGCGACCGGGTCTGCCGGCATCGTGCTCGTCACGAAGGCCGGCGCGTCCGGGGAGCTGCTCGCGAAGCTGCTCGACGCCTACGCCGCCGAGCCGGACGCCGTGCCCGTCGAGGTGCTGCTGTGCGGGATCGGTGAGCAGGTCGGCCTGCTGCGGGACGGCCGGGCCGACGTCGCGCTGCTGCACCGGCCGTTCGACTCGACGGCCGGCTTCGACGTCGAGGAGCTCGACACGCAGGCGCAGGTCGCGGTCCTGCCGGCCGGGCATCCGCTCAGCGTGCGGCCGCTCCTCACGATGACCGAGATCACCGGCCTGCCCGACCTCCCGATGGCTCGCTGGCCCGAACCCGGCGGCAGCTACCCGGCCGGACCCGGGCCGGAGGTGCACAGCCAGACGCAGCTGTTCCAGTTGATCGAGCTCGGGCGCACCACGGTGATCCTCCCCGAGTCCTGCCGGAGCCACCTGAGCAGCGACCTCGTCGCCGTGCCGGTGATCGACGCGCCGGAGATCACCACCGTGATCGCGTGGCCGCCGCAGAGCCGCTCGCGGGCCGTCGCCGACCTCGTCCGCACGGCCACCCGGCTCTAACAGGCCAGCTTCGCCGGGTTGATCACCTGGTAGATGCCACTGATCCGGCCGTCGACGACCGCGATGGTGACCACGCCCGCCGGCAGGTCGCTGCCCGCCTGTGTGCGGACGCCGGCGGCGCCGTTGACCAGCACCGGCGTCCAGCCCGTCGTCAGCTCGGGGCCGTACCTCCGGAGGAAGCCCAGCAGCAGCCGGGCGACCTTGTCGGCCCCGCACACCGGCCGGCGCGCGGCCTTCACCGTGCCCCCGCCGTCGGCCAGGTAGACGGCGTCGGGGTGCAGCAGGGACACCAGCGCGGCGTGGTCGGCGCGGGCGAGCGCCGCGGCGAAGGCGGTGAGCACGGCGGCCTGCTCGGCGTCGCCGGCCGGAGGCGGGGGCGCGGCCTCCGCGACGATGCGCCGCGCCCGGGCCGCGTGCTGGCGGGCCGTGGCCTCGGAGCAGTCGAGCACGTCGGCGATGGCGGCGTAGGGCAGGTCGAGGGCCTCGTGCAGCACCAGGGCGACGCGCTGCGGCGGGCTCAGCCGTTCCAGCACGACCATCGCCGCCATCCGCACCCCCTCGTCCTGGACGACGGCGGCCAGCGGATCGTCCCTACCCGTCGTGAGCAGCGGTTCGGGCAGCCACGGCCCGACGTAGCGCTCCCGACGTGCGGCAGCCGACCGCAGCCGGTCCAGGCACAGCCGGGCGACCGTGGTGGTCAGGAAGCCGCGGACGTCCCGCACGTCGGCGCGCTCGGCGTCCGACAGCGCGGACCAGCGCAGCCACGCGTCCTGTACGGCGTCCTCGGCGTCGACGAGGCTGCCGGTGCTGCGGTAGCCGACGCGCAGGAGGTGTGCGCGGTGACTCTCGAACGCTGCGGGATCGGCCGGCACCCGGCCAGCCTGCCACTCGGCCGAATGGACGAGTGATTCGGCAAGGGTCCGTACCGCAGGCCGAGGTGGCACGCCGTCCGGCCGAGCACAGTGGACGCATGACGATCTCGGACCTGCTCTCGATCACCGGGGCGGTGGCGGGCATGGCGGTGCTCGTCCTCATGGCCACCGTCCCGCTGCTGCTCGCGCTGCCCCTGCCGGGAGAGCGACGGCCCGCCCCCGCCGCGCGCATCGTGATCCCGGCCCAGCGGACCGCGAGCGACGCGCCTGCGCGGCACCGCGCCGCAGCCTGAGAACCTTTCAGCTACGCGAGGGGAACGTGGTGATCGTGACCGATCCCGCTCTCGACCAGGTGGTCTTCTCCCTGCTCACGGGCACAGGTGTCGCGTTCGCGGTGGTGCTCGTGCTCCTCGGCATCCGCCGGCTCGTGCAGCCGCGGCCCCGTGCCGCGGCCCCGCCCGTCGAGGAGGTCGAGCCGGCCGCCGAGGTGACCGAGCTCGCCGGGGAGCCGGCGGCGCCCGTCGAGGCGGAGGAGCAGCCGGGGACGCACGAGGGGGTGGAGGTGCCCGAGCCGCGCGACCCGGCGGAGGCACCCGTCGCCGCGCGCTGACGTCGGTCCACGGCCACAACCCCGGGCCGCCGGACCTGTCGGGGCACCGCTCTATGCTCGACGCGTGGCCGGCCGGATCCGCGAGAGCGACATCGCGGAGGTCCGCGACCGCACCCGGATCGACGAGGTCATCGGCGAGTACGTGGCGTTGCGCCCGGCGGGCGCGGGTTCGCTGAAGGGCCTCTGCCCGTTCCACGACGAGAAGACGCCGTCGTTCAACGTCCGCCCCAACCGCGGGGTGTTCCACTGCTTCGGTTGCGGCGCCGGTGGCGACGCGGTGGCGTTCCTGATGCGGATCGACGTGATCGGGTTCGTCGAGGCGGTGGAGCGGCTGGCCGACCGGATCGGCTACCAGCTGAACTACGAGGGCGGCGGCATGTCCGTCCAGCGCGACCGGGGCACCCGGTCGCGGCTGCTGGAGGCCAACAAGGCCGCAGCCGAGTTCTACGCGGCGCAGCTGCGCACCCCCGAGGCCACGCAGGCCATGGCGTTCCTCACCTCGCGCGGGTTCGACGCGGCCGCGGCCACCACGTTCGGCTGCGGCTACGCCCCGGCCGGGTGGGAGGCGCTCACCAACCACCTGCTGGGCAAGGGCTTCACGTTCGAGGAGCTGGAGAAGGCGGGCCTGTCGCAGATGGGGCAGCGCGGCCCGCGCGACCGGTTCCACCGCCGGCTGCTGTGGCCGATCCGCGATCTGGGCGGCGACGTCGTCGGCTTCGGTGCGCGGCGGCTGTTCGACGACGACCGCATCGAGGCGAAGTACCTGAACACGTCCGAGACGCCGGTCTACAAGAAGACGCAGGTGCTGTTCGGGCTCGACCTCGCCAAGCGGGAGATCGCGAAGCGCCGCCAGGTGGTGGTGGTCGAGGGCTACACCGACGTGATGGCGATGCACCTGGCCGGGGTGCCCACCGCGGTGGCGTCCTGCGGCACGGCGTTCGGTGCCGAGCACGTCGCGGTGATCCGCCGGTTGATCGGCGACGACTCGTTCGACCTCGGCGAGGTCATCTACACGTTCGACGGCGACGCGGCCGGCCAGGCCGCGGCGTTGAAGGCGTTCGAGGGCGACCAGAACTTCGCCGCGCAGACGTTCGTGGCGATCGCGCCGGATGGGCAGGACCCGTGCGAGCTGCGGCAGTCCGGCGGCGACACCGCGGTGCGCGACCTGGTGGCGCGCCGCGAGCCGCTGTTCGAGTTCGCGATCCGCTCGATGCTGCGCGAGCACGACCTCGACACCGCCGAGGGTCGGGTGGCCGCGCTCAAGCGCACGGTGCCCGTCGTGGCGAAGATCCGCCGCGAGGAGCTGCGCGACGAGTACGCGCGCCGGCTGGCCGGCTGGACGGCGTGGGACGACATCGCGATGGTCGTCGAGCGGGTCCGCGAGGAGGCCGGCGGCGGTCGCGCAGCGGTTCGGCGGCGCGCGGCACCCGTCCCGTCGCGCGACGATCCGCGGCTGCACCTGCAGCGGGAGGCGCTGAAGGCGGCGCTGCAGATCCCGGCCGTGGCCGGCCCCGACTTCGACGAGCTGCCGGTGCAGTCGTTCACCCACGCGGCGTACGCGGGCGTGCACGCGGCGATCGCGGAGGCCGGCGGTGCCGCGGCCGCGCGCGACGGCCAGCAGTGGATCGACGAGGTGTCCGGTTGCTGCGCCGACGACGTGCGGCCGCTGGTGATCGAGCTCGCGGTGGAGCCGCTGGAGCTGCCGAGGAAGAACCCCGACGAGGCCCGCTACGTCGCGAGCGTGATCAGCCGGGTGCGGTTGGGGCTGGTGGAGCGGCAGATCGCGGAGATCAAGTCGCGGCTGCAGCGCACCAACCCCGTCGAGGAGGCCGACGCCTACTTCGAGATGTTCGGCGATCTCGTGCCGCTGGAGCAGTACGCGATCAAGCTCCGGGAGCAGGCGGCGCGATGAACCGCCTGCTGCGGCGGCTGCTGGGGCGGGAGGTCGCCCCTGCCGGGTCGACCGGCGCTCTCGAACCCGACGAGCACGTGCTCGCCTTCGCCGCCCTCACCGGCGGCGGGCACCTGGTCGTCACCTCGCACGGGCTGTGGTTCCCCGACGGCGAGGGCGTGCGGCGGGTGGGCTGGCACCTCGTCTCCAAGGCGTCGTGGCAGGGCGGCGCGATCGTGCTGGTGGAGGCGGTCGAGGAGGAGTCGCTCGACGGGGTGGTGGTGCTGGCCGACCAGCGGCCCCGTCGGCTGGCGCTTGCCGAGCCGGGCCGGGTGCCGCAGGTGGTGCACGAGCGCGTCACCGGGTCGATCCGGTCGCGGCACCACCGCGACCTGCCAGGAGGGGGCGCCTGGTTCGTGCAGCGCAAGGTGCCCGGCCGCAACGGGTTCGTGCTGCAGGTGCGCCCGGATCCGGGCACCGATCCCGACGTGGTGCGCCGGTTCGCGGCGGATGTGGGGAAGCAGCTTCCGCGCTAAACAGTACAAGCGTACGGTTAGGTCATGGCGACGACCTGGGACCCTGCCGCGTACCTGACGTTCGACGACCTGCGTTCGCGCCCCTTCCACGACCTGATCGCGCGGATCGGGGCTCGCGAGCCGCGGCGCGTCGTCGACCTGGGTTGCGGACCAGGGCACCTGACGTCGCTGCTGGCAGAGCGGTGGCCCGGCGCTGAGATCGCCGCGTCCGACTCGTCGCCCGACATGGTCGCCGCCGCCCGCGACCGCGGGATCGCGGCCGAGCTCGCCGACGTCGACGACTGGGTGCCGGGCCCGACCGACGACGTCGTCGTCACCAACGCGGTGCTGCAGTGGGTGCCGCGGCACCGCGAGCTGCTGCCGCGCTGGATCGCGGCGCTCCCGGCCGGCGGCTGGTTCGCGATGCAGGTGCCGGGCAACTTCGACGCGCAGTCGCACGTCCTCGCCCGCGAGCTGGCGGCCGAGCCGCGCTGGGCGGACGTGATCGCGCTGCGCGGCACCGACGCCGTCGCGGAACCCACCGAGTACGCCGACCTGCTCGCCGACGCCGGCGCGCAGACCGACGTGTGGGAGACCACCTACGTGCAGCGGCTGACCGGCCCGGATCCCGTGCTGCGCTGGATCGAGGGCACCGCCCTGCGCCCGGTCCGGGACGCGCTCGAGGACGCGGCGTACGCGGACTTCGCCGCGGAGCTGGCCCCACGGCTGCGCACGGCCTACCCGCAGCGCCCCGACGGCAGCACCTGGTTCCCGTTCCGGCGGATCTTCGCGGTGGCCCACCGCCCCGCCTGACGGGGGTTGGCCCCACCTCCGGCGGGTGGTGCGCACCAGTGCCCGGGCTGCGGTCGGGCGCCAGGCTCGGCGCATGGCAGGGGACCGGGGGGCCGTCGTGCGGGTCGCGACGTGGAGCGCGCGCAACCCGTGGCGCGCGGTGGTCGGGTGGTTGGTGTTCGTGGCGATCTGCGTCGCGGCGGGTTCGCTCGTGGGGAAGAACAAGGGGGCCGTTGCCGACTTCCGCGTGGGGGAGGCCGGACGGGCGGAGGCCGCTGCCGAGGCGGCCGGGCTGGCGCCGCCGCTCGTCGAGCAGATCCTGCTCACGGCTGCGGCAGGCGGCGCGCCGGACCCGGCGGTCGCCGCAGACGTCGCGGCCCGGATGCGGGAGGTGCCGGGGGTCGACGGCGTCGGCGAGCCGGTCGCGTCGGGCGACGGGACGGTCGTCCGCGTGCCGGTGCGGCTGTCCGGCAACCCGGAGCAGGCGAAGGCCGTGGTGCCGCGCGTGCTGGCCGCCACGGCTGTCGCGCAGGCCGCGCACCCCGACGTCCGGATCGTCCAGACGGGGAGCGCGTCCATCGCCGTCGGGGTGAACGAGCTGCAGGGCAGCGACCTCGCCCGTACGGAGGCGATCAGCCTGCCGGTGACGTTCCTGATCCTGCTGGTGGCGTTCGGGGCGGTGCTCGCGGCGGGGATCCCGGTGCTGCTGGCGCTGTCGGCGGTCGCCGGCGCGGTCGGCCTGTACGCGCTGGCGTCGTGGATCTTCCCGGACGCGGGCGGCGCCGTGACCAGCGTGATCTTCATGCTGGGCATGGCCGTCGGCGTGGACTACTCGCTGTTCTACCTCAAACGGGTGCGCGAGGAGCGCGCCCGCGGGAGCGACGCGGCGGTGCAGGCGGCCGCCGCGACGGCGGGGCGCGCGATCGTCACGTCCGGGCTCGGGGTGGCCGCCGGCCTGGTCGGCCTCTACGTGGTGGACGACGTGATCTTCTCCTCGATCGCGACGGGGGCGGTGCTCGTCGTCGCGGTGGCGGTGGCCGGGTCGCTGACCGCGCTCCCGGCTCTGCTCGCCCTGCTCGGTGACCGGGTCGACCCGTGGCGCCGGCGGTCGTCCGGGCGGTTCGCCACACTCCTCGGTCCGGCGACGCGCTACCCGGTCGCGACGCTCGCCGGCACAGCGGTGCTGGTCGTGGCGCTGGCCTGGCCGGCGGTCGGACTGGCGCTGGGCACGTCCGGCAAGGACACGTTCCCGCGCGCCGTGCCGGCCGTCGCCGCGTACGGGGAGCTCACGGCGGCGTTCCCGACCGAGGGGATCGCGCACCTCGTGGTGGTCCGCGCCGAGCCGGACGCACGCGCGGCAGCGCAGGCCGGGGTGGACCGGCTCGGCGCCGCGCTCCGCGTCGACCCGGTGTTCGCGGGGTCGCAGCAGCGGCTGCGGACGTCCGCCGACGGCTCGACGTGGACGCTGGCGATCTCCCTGCCGGAGCGGGAGAACTCGGCGCCTGCCCGGGCGTCGCTGACCCACCTGCGGACGCTCCTGATCCCGGCCGCGTTCCCCGATCCGGGCGTCGACGTGCTGGTCAGCGGCGAGGTGGCCCGCGGCGTCGACTACGCCGCGCACCAGGCGGAACGGCTGGCCTGGGTGATCGGGTGCATCGCGCTGGCCACCTTCGCCGTCCTGGCGGTGGCGCTCGGCTCGCCCGTGCTCGCAGGGCTCGGGGTGCTGCTCAACGTCGCTGCGGTGGCGGTGTCGTGGGGCGTGCTGGTGCTGGTCTTCCAGGGCCACTGGGCCGAGGGGCTGCTCGGGTTCACCTCGATCGGCGTGGTCGAGGCGCGGGTGCCGCTGATGATCTGCGCGATCCTCGTCGGCCTCTCCACCGACTACCAGATCTTCGTCGTCAGCCGGATCCGCGAGGCGGTGGCGGACGGGGTCCCGACGCGGATCGCCGTCCGGGAGGGGATCGAGCGCTCCGCCGGCGTCGTCACCAGCGCGGCGGTGATCATGATCTCGGTGTTCGTGAGCTTCATGTTCATGACGCAGGTGGAGCTGAAGCAGGTCGGGCTCGGGCTGGCCGTCGCCGTCGCGTTCGATGCGGTGGTGCTGCGCGTGCTGCTGCTGCCCGCGGCCATGACGCTGCTCGACGAGCGGTGCTGGTGGCCGCGCCCGCCCCGGGTCGACTCGACGGACCGCGCCCTGTCCCACGCGTGACGCGCGCCGGCGCGCGTGCAGCGTCGAGGTGAGCGCGAGGAGCGCTGCCGACCACCCCCGCCGAGCCCGCGCCGCCGCGGGCGAACGCCTGCCCAGCACCCCCGCCGCGCGGGTAGGTTCGGTGCCGGTGCGGGCGTGGTGGCCGCACCGGTCCGCACGTGAGAGTGAGCGCGCATGCCCAAGCCCGTACTGATGACCGTCGACGACGATCCCGGCGTGAGCCGTTCCGTCGCGCGTGACCTGCGCCGCCGCTACGGGCAGGATCACCGCATCGTCCGTGCCGAGTCGGGCGCCGACGCGCTGGAGGCGCTGCGCGAGCTGGTGCTGCGTGGCGAACCGGTGGCCGCGATCCTGGCCGACTACCGGATGCCGCAGATGAACGGCATCGAGTTCCTCGAGCAGGCCATGGACATCGCGCCGCACGCGCGGCGCGCCCTGCTGACTGCGTACGCCGACACCGATGCCGCGATCCAGGCGATCAACGTCGTCGACATCGACCACTACCTGCTGAAGCCGTGGGATCCGCCGGAGGAGAAGCTCTACCCCGTCGTCGACGCGCTGATCGAGACGTGGCGCGCGGTCGGGGAGCGGCCGGTCGAGGACATCCGCGTGGTGGGGCACCGCTGGTCGGCGGACTGCTTCACCGCGCGCGACTTCCTGGCCCGCAACTCGGTGCCCTACCGCTGGTACTCCGTCGACGAGCCGGAGGGGGCGCGGCTGCTGGAGGCCGCCGGCTGCTCCGCCGCCGAGGTGCCGCTGCTGATCACGCCGGACGGCACGGTGCTCTCCAACCCGTCGGAGGCCGCGATCGCCGACGCCGTCGGCCTTACGACGACGCCGACCGGCGACTTCTACGACCTGATCGTGGTCGGCGGCGGCCCGGCCGGGCTGGGCAGCGCCGTGTACGGGGCGTCGGAAGGGCTGCGCACGGTGCTCGTCGAGCGGGTCGCCACGGGCGGCCAGGCCGGGCAGAGCTCCCGCATCGAGAACTACCTCGGCTTCCCCGACGGCGTGTCGGGTGCGCAGCTCACCGACCGCGCCCGGCGGCAGGCGGCGAAGTTCGGGGCCGAGGTGCTCACCGCCCGCGACGTCGTCGCGCTGGAGGTGCGCGGCTCGGCACGGGTGGTGAAGTTCGGCGACGGCAGCGAGATCGCGGCGCACTCCATCGTGCTCGCCACCGGCGTCTCCTACCGCACCCTCGACGCCCCCGGCGTGGCCGAGCTGACCGGTCGCGGCGTGTTCTACGGCTCGGCGGCCACCGAGGCCCCCGCCTGCGCCGGCCAGCACGTGTACGTGATCGGCGGGGCCAACTCGGCCGGTCAGGCGGCCGTGTTCTTCTCGCGGCACGCCGCCGACGTCACGATCCTGGTACGCGGGGAGAGCCTCGAAGCGTCGATGTCGACGTACCTGATCAAGCAGATCGAGGCGATCGACAACATCATCGTCCGAACCCGCACCGAGGTCGCCGAGGCCTGCGGCGACGGGCACCTGGAGCGGCTGGTGCTCGCCGACAGCTCCAGCGGCGAGAAGGAGACCGTCGAGGCCGGCTCGATGTTCGTGTTCATCGGTGCCGCGCCGCGCACCGAGTGGCTCGACGGGCTGGTGGTGCGCGACGAGCGCGGGTTCATCCGCACCGGGCCCGACCTGGTGGTGGAGGGGAAGCGACCGAGCGGGTGGACGCTCGACCGCGACCCGTACCACCTGGAGTCGAGCGTCCCCGGCGTGTTCGTCGCCGGGGACGTGCGGGCCGACTCGGTGAAGCGGGTGGCCTCCGCCGTGGGCGAGGGGGCGATGGCCGTCACGCTGGTGCACCGCTACCTGTCCGACCAGTAGCGGACACGGTCCTCGCAGAGGTCGGGGCGTCGTCGCAGAGGTTCGAACTGCTGCGAGGACGACCGTCCCTCTGCGAGGTAGTCCTAGCCCACCGCCTCGTCGGCGGGGTCGGGCAGGTACTTGCGGGCCTCGAGCGGGTCGGGGCGCGGGCGGCGCGGCTCGCGCACCCCGCCCTCCCCGCGGTCGACCCACAGCAGCACGCGGGTGCCGGGCGGCACGTTCGCGCCGGACTCTGGGCTCTGGTCGGTGACGACGGCGCTGGCCGGGGCCATCTCCAGCACGCTCTCCGGGTCGCCGGCCACGGCGACGAGGCCGAGGTCGGTCAGGGTGCGTCGCGCGTCGAGCACCGCGAGGCCGACGACGTTCGGGACGCGGACCCGCTTGCTCCGGCGCAGCCGCCCGACCTCGCGTTCCGCCGCCGACCACAGCTCTTCCGTCGCCCGCTCGACCGGCCCGGCCGGCGACTCGTCCAGGTCGCGCCACTTCTCCCACGCCGACTGCCGCGTGACGCCGAGCCGGGTCGCGATCTCGGCCCACGATCGCCCCCGCTGACGTGCGCAGCGCACCGCGCGCAGCTCCACCTCGTCGAGCAGCCGACGCACCTGGCCGACGTCGCCGAGCGCGTCGAGCGGCTCCGGTTCGCGGTCACGGCTGCCCGGACCGGTCACCCGGTCGTCGAGCCAGGTGCCCAGCCGCTTCCACGCCCTCCGGGCCTCCCGCCACTGACCTGCACCCACCGCGTCACCTCCGTCAGGCTCCCTTGACGTCTGCTGCAAGGATGCCCTGACAACGCGGCGACGTCGAGCAGAGTTCCCACCCCACGGCGCCGCGCGCGGTTACATTGGACCCGTGACCTTGCCCGCGCACCTGCCCGCCGACGAGCTGCGCACCCTGTTCCTGTTCACCGACCTCGACGACGACCAGCTCGCCTGGATCGCCGAGCACGGCGACGTCGTCGAGGTGCCGGCGGGGGAGTACATCGTCCGCGAGGGTGAACCCGCAGACTGCTTCCACGTGCTGCTCTCCGGCACGATCGCGATGAGCCGGCTCGTGGGCGGCGAGGCGGTGGAGACCACGCGGACCGAATACCGCGGCGTCTACTTCGGCGCCGTCCAGTTCTACCTCAACGACGACAGCGCCCGCGACTATCCGGCATCGGTGCGTGCCGTCACCGACGTCGCCGTGCTGGCGTTGCCGGCCACCGAGTTCGCCGCACAGTTCAGCGCGTGGTTCCCGATGGCGGTGCATCTCCTGGAAGGCATGCTGCTGGGGATGCGCAAGAACAACTCCCAGATCGCGGAGCGGGAGCGGTTGCTGGCGCTGGGCAAGCTGTCGGCCGGGCTCACCCACGAGCTGAACAACCCGGCTGCCGCGGCCGGGCGGGCCGCCGACACGCTGCGCGACAAGGTCGCCGGTATGCGCGCCAAGCTCGCCATGATCGCCGACGGGAAGATCGCGGGCGACCAGCTGAAGAAGCTGGTCATGGCGCAGGACAAGTTCGTCAAGAAGGTCCGCAACGCGCCCGAGCTCTCGCCGCTGGAGGCGAGCGACCGGGAGGACGAGGTGGGCGACTGGCTCGACGACCACGGCATCGCCGGCGGATGGGACCTCGCGCCGGTGTTCGTCGCGGGCGGACTGGGTGTGGAGGACCTCGAGGCCGTCGAGACCGCGGCCGGCGACGCGCCGCTGGAGGGCGCGGTCCGCTGGCTCGCCTACACCGTGGAGACCGAGAGCCTGCTGCGCGAGATCATCGACGCCACGGCGCGCATCTCCGACCTGGTCGGCGCGGCCAAGCAGTACTCGCAGCTCGACCGCGCCCCCTACCGCTGGATCGACGTGCACGAGGGTCTGAAGGCGACCCTGGTGATGTTCGGCCGCAAGATCGGCGAGGAGGCGGGGATCCGCATCGTCAAGGACTTCGACCGCACGTTGCCGCAGATCCCGGCCTATGCCGCGGAGCTCAACCAGGTGTGGACCAACATCATCGACAACGCGATCGACGCGATGGACGGTTCCGGCACCCTCACGGTGCGCACCGGCCGCACCGAGGACCGGCTGTTCGTCGAGATCGGCGACACCGGGCCGGGCATCCCGCCGGACGTGCGGCGGCGGATCTTCGAGCCGTTCTACACGACGAAACCCGTCGGGCGCGGCACCGGCCTCGGCCTCGACGTCTCGTACCGGGTGGTCGTGAACCGCCACCACGGCGACATCCAGGTCGAGTCCGAGCCGGGCAACACCCGGTTCCGGGTGCTGCTGCCGCTCACCGAAGAGACGGACTCCGCCTCGTGATGCCCGACCCGCTGGCCGTGGTCGAGGCCGGCTTCACGTCCCGCACGGCGGTCGAGCTGCGGCTCGGCGCGCACCCCGTCACCGTCGACCCGGCCGACCGCTCCACGCCGGGGCCGCTGCACCTGCTGATCGGCGCGCACGGCGCCGACGTGGCCTCGGCGGCGCGCACCCACCTGGAACGCGACGGAGACCCGGGCGCGGTCGAGGTGGTGGTCACGCTCGACGAGGGCGCGCCGCCGCTGCTCTACCGGCGGGTGATCCTGCCGGTGCACCTGCGCCGCGACGACGCCCACCGCCTCGCCGCGGCGCTGGACCACACCGACACCACCCGGCTGCTGCGGCCCGCCTTCACCATCCGCACGGTGGTGGAGTTCGACGGGGAAGCGCTGAACTAGGCGGGTTGATCACCGAACCGGGCGGGCGGCGCCGACCGCCGCCGCGGCCTCCGGGTTGCGCTCGGCGAGCCCGGCGATGACCCCGTCGATATCGGCGTCGGGCCGGTTCTGGCTCATCTTCACCTTCGCCTCGACCCGGCTGATCACCAGCTCGACGCCGACGATGGCGCGCAGCATCCCGTCCACGAACGTCGCGGGCGCGTCGTCGACCGTCCACGGTGCCGGCTGGTCCGACTCGTGCCGGTCGGTCAGCTCGCGCACGAGCCCGGCCAGCCACGCGGGGTCGTCGTGCACCACGAGCCGGCCGTAGACGTGTGCGGTGACGTAGTTCCAGGTCGGCACCACCCGCCCGTGCTCGGCCTTCGTCGCGTACCAGTTCGGGCTGATGTAGGCGTCCGGACCGTGCACGATCACCAGGGACTCGCCGATCGCGGGCCGCTTCCACTGGTCGTTGGTGCGGGCCAGGTGCCCGCGCAGCGTGCCGGCCGTCGGGTCGTGCAGGAACGGCAGGAACGTCGCGACCAGCCCGTCCTCGGTCATCGTGACGAGGTCGGCGGCGCGGCGGCTCGCGAGCAGCTCGGTGACGGCGGCGTCGTCGGCGGCGAAGGCGGTCGGCACGTACATGGACCGAACCTACGTCGGTACGGAACGGCTCACTACCCGGTAATTCGCAGTGCTCCGACCGGCTCGGCTCCTACCCTCCGGGAACGACCCCGAGAGGAGACGACGATGACCGGCCCCCCGAACGCTGCCGAGCTGCGCGACCGCTACCTGCGGTTCTTCGCCGCGCGCGGGCACGCGGTGGTGCCGGGCGCGTCGCTCGTCCCGGACGACCCCGAGGTGCTCTTCACCACCGCCGGCATGCACCCGCTGCTGCCGTACTTCCGCGGCCGCGCGCACCCGGCCGGGTCGCGGATCGTCGACGTGCAGGGGTGCCTGCGCACCGTCGACATCGACGAGGTCGGCGACGACACCCACCTCACCTACTTCGAGATGCTGGGCAACTGGTCGTTCGGCGACTACGGCCGCCGCGAGGCGATCACGTGGAGCCACGAGTTCCTCACCGGTGTACTCGGGCTGGACCCCGCGGGCCTGCACGTCACGGTGTTCGCGGGCAACGAGGTGAGCCCGCGCGACGAGGAGTCGGCGAGCGTCTGGCGCGGGCTGGGCGTGGAGCGGATCCGCTACCTCGGCGTGGACGACAACTGGTGGTCGGCCGGCGCCGAGGGCCCCTGCGGACCCGACACCGAGGTGTTCTGGCAGGTCGGCGACGAGCTCGTGGAGATCTGGAACAACGTGTTCATCGAGTTCGACCGCCGCGACGGGCGCTACGAGCCGTTGCCGCGCCCGTGCGTCGACACCGGCATGGGGCTGGAGCGCACGCTGCTCGCCGTCGAGGGGGTGACGTCGGTGTACGAGACGTCCGCGCTGGCCCCGCTCGTGCAGGCCCTCGGCACCGGCGACCGGCGGGCGGTGCGGATCCTCGCCGACCACGTGCGGGCGGTCGCGGCGATCCTCGCCGACCCCGTCCCGACGCTGCCGGCCAACCACGGCCGCGGCTACGTGCTGCGCCGGCTCATCCGCCGCGCAGTGCGGGCCGGACGGGTGCTCGGCGTGTCGTCGGCGGAGTGGATCCGGCTGGCCGGCACCTGCGCGCCGGACCGCGCGGAGCACGTGGTCACCGAGCTGACGGCGGAGGTCGCGCGGTTCGAGCGGGCGCTCGACCGCGGCACCCACGAGCTGCAGCGCCGGCTGCGCGCGCTGGCCCGGCGCGGGCTGACCGAACTGCCCGCCGCGGACGTCGACGACCTCTACGACACCTACGGCCTGCCCGCCGAGATCACGCGGGAGCTGGTGGCGGAGGCCGGCGTGCGCGTGGCGCCGGCGTGATCGAGGTCGGCCGGCGACGCCGGACACTCCCGGCGCCGCCGCACATCGTGGCCGGGTCGCTGATGCGGCCGGACAGCGACCCGGTGCGCCGGTGGCTCCTGCTGCTCGCGGACGAGCAGCCGCCCACGATCGTCGAGGCCCGGTCGCCGGAGCTGGTGGTGTGGTCGTCGCTGTGGCCCAGTCGCCCCGACGCGCTCGTGCGCTTCGACGTCGCGCCGAGGGGAGAAGGGACGGAGCTGACCTGGACGCTGCTCGTCGCCGAGCCCGCGCCGGACGCGTCGAAGCTCGGGCACCTGCGCAAGCGGATCAACGAGCTGATCCACCGCGACCTGCGCTACAGCTACGGGGCGTAGGACCCACGGGTCGGGGCCGTCGGGCCAGGCGACGTTCGCTGATCAAGGGCAGAAGGTGGTCGAAGAAGATCAACTGACGACGGTTTGCCCTTGATCACCGACACCCTGGCCGGGCGCGATGACGCCAGAGCGATCGCCCGTCCCGGTGCGCCCCCGCCGACGGTTCCGACAGCCGCACCGTCGGCTCGGCCAGCCCGGCGGCGCCGAACGCGGCGCGCACGGCGTCGCCGACGGCGTCGACGCGGTCGAGCGGGGTGAGGGCGATCGCCGAGCCGCCGAAGCCGCCGCCGACCATGCGCGCGCCGAGGGCCCCGGCCACGCGGGCGGTCTCGACGGCGAGGTCGAGCTCCGCGCAGGAGACCTCGAGGTCATCGGCGAGCGATGCGTGCGAGGCGTCGAGGATGGGGCCGATCTCGGCGAGCCGCCCCTCCTCCAGCAGCGCGACCACCTGCTCGACGCGCGCGATCTCGGTGACGATGTGCCGGGCGCGCGGTCGGATCTCCGCCGGCAGGCCGGCGACGGCGGCGAGGTCGGCGTCGCGGAGCGAGCCGATGAGCGCGATCGACTCCTCGACGGCGGCCCGGCGCTGCCCGTACTGGCCGTCGGCGTGCGCGTGCCGCACCTTCGTGTCGATGACGAGGACGGCGAGCCCGGCGTCGGCGGGGGAGAAGGGAACCTGGCGGGTGTCGCCGTTGCGGGTGTCGATGAGGATGGCGTTGCCGGCCGTGGCCAGCAGCGACGCCGCCTGGTCCATGCCGCCCGTGTTGGCGCCGACCACCTCGTTCTCGGCGCGGATGCAGGCCTTGGCCAGCTCGGTGCGCGGCAGGCCAAGCTCGAACAGCTCGTCGACGGCGATCGCGGCAGCGCACTCCAGGGCGGCCGACGACGAGAGTCCCGAGCCGAGCGGCACCGACGCGGTGACGTGCAGGTCGATGCCGTGCACCGGGTGTCCGGCCTCCCACAGCGCCCACAGCACGCCGGCGACGTAGCCTGCCCAGCCCTTCGGCGAGCCCGGGCCGATCTCGGTGAGCTCGCCGTCGAACTCGCCGTTCTCGAACGCGCTGGTCAGCCGCAGCCGGTCGTCGTTGCGCCGCGTCACCTCGACGACGGTGCGCTCGGGGATCGCGAACGGCAGGCACAGCCCGTCCGCGTAGTCCACGTGCTCACCGATGATGTTGACGCGCCCGGGCGCCGACCACTGCCCTGTCATGCGGGTCCCACCTCTCGCAACCGGTCGGCGATCGCCTCCGGCGTGGTATCGCCGATCCATGCGCCGGCGCCCGACTCGGACCCGGCGAGGTACTTCAGCTTGCCCGGTGCCCGGCGCAGCGAGAACAGCTGCAGGTACATGCGGGTGAGCTCGCGCCCCTCACCGACGGGGGCCTGGTGCCACGCCGCGATGTAGGGCGGCTCCTCGCCGAAGAACGCGGTGAACCGCTGCAGGAGGTCGTGGTAGAGCACGGCCAGTTCCGCCCGCTCCGCGTCGTCGAGCGCCGCGAAGTCGGGCGCCTGCCGCTGCGGCACCAGGTGCGCCTCGATGGGCCAGCGGGCAGCGGCCGGCACGAACGCCGTCCAGTGCTCGCCCCGGACGAGCACCCGGGTGCCGGCCGCCTGCTCGGCGGCCAGCACGTCGGCGAGCAGCTCACGTCCGGTGCGCTGGTGGTGCGCCCGAGCCTGCGCGAGGAGCTGCGCCGAGCGCGGCGCCAGGAACGGGTAGGCGTAGATCTGCCCGTGCGGGTGCTCCAACGTCACCCCGATCTCGGTGCCGCGGTTCTCGAACGGGAAGACCTCGGCGACGCCGGGCAGCGCCGACAGCTCGGCGGTGCGGTCGGCCCACACGTCGATCACGGTGCGCACCCGCGACGGCGGCAGCTGCGTGAACGACGAGTCGTGGTCGCTGGTGAAGCACACCACCTCGCAGCGCCCGTTCGCCGGCCGCTGCGGCCACAGCGGGGTGTCGTCGACGTAGGGCTCGGTGTCGGGCACCGACCGGGCAAGTGACGGGAACCGGTTCTCGAACACGACCACGTCGTAGGACGGGTCCGGGATCTCCGTCGGCTCGCGGCCCTCCCGGGTCGGGCAGAGCGGGCAGTGATCGGCCGGTGGCAGGAACGTGCGGTTCATGCGGTGCGCGGCCAGCGTGACCCACTCGCCGGTGAGCACGTCGAACCGTGCGGTGGAGGCGTGCTCGACGTGCGGCAGGTCGCGGGTGTCCTTGGCGGGCTCGCGATCCTTCGTGACGTCGTCGAAGTAGATCAGCTCGCGACCGTCGGCCAGGGTCGTCGCGATCCGGTTCACGCGATCACCAGCCGCGAGCAGTGCGACTCCACGGCCTCGCGCGCCTCCGGCTCGAGCCCGTCGTCGGTCACCACGACGTCGACGTCCTCCAGAGCTGCGATGGTGATCAGACCCACCATTCCCCACTTCGAGCTGTCGGCCACGACGGCCGTGCGACGCGCGCTGCGCATCAGCGCGCGGTTGGTCTCCGCCTCCGCCAGGTTCGGGGTGGTGAACCCGGCGGTCGCGTCCATCCCGTGCACGCCCATGAGCAGCCAGTCGACGTGCAGGCCGGATATCGTCGACACTGCCACGGGCCCGGCGAGAGCGTCGGACGGGGTCCGCTCACCCCCGGTGAGGATCACCGAGAGGTCCGCCCGGCCCGCCTCGTGCAGCACCGACGCGACGGGCAGCGAGTTCGTCACCACCGTCAACCGAGGCACGGCCAGCAGCGCGCCCGCCACGAGGTGCGTGGTCGTGCCGGCCGAGAGCGCCACCGACGCCCCCGGTTCGATCAACGTGGCCGCAGCGTTCGCGACGGCGCGCTTGGCCTCGATCCGCAGGGTCGCCTTGGCGGCGAACCCCGGTTCGTCGACGCTGCTGCTGGCGTTCGTGGCGCCGCCGTGCACACGGGTGACCAGCCCGCGTCCGGCCAGCGCCTCGATGTCGCGGCGCACGGTCATGTCGGACACGCCGAGCCGCTCGACGAGGTCCGACACGCGGACTCCACCGGTGCTGCGGACCTCGTCGAGGATCAGTTCCTGGCGCTGCCGGGCGAGCATCGGGGTGATTATCCCTTCGTCGCGCCCAGCGTGAGGCCCGACACGAAGTGCCGCTGGAGGACGAAGAAGATCACCAGCACTGGCAGCATCGCGAGCACCGACCCGGCCGAGAGCAGGTTGTAGTCGGTGAAGAAGCGGCCCTGCAGGCTGTTGAGCGAGCTGGTGATCGGGAACTTGTCACCGGACTGCAGCAGCACGGTGGCCCAGAAGAACTCGTTGTAGACCCAGGTCACCTGCAGCGTCGCCAGTGCCGCCAGCGGTGGACGGCACAACGGCAGGGTGAGCTGCCAGAACTGCCGGAACACGCTCGCGCCGTCGACCCGGGCGGACTCGTAGATCTCTCCGGGGATGGTCTTCATGTAGTTCGACAGCACGAAGACGCAGAACCCCAGCTGGAATGCGATGTTGATCGCGATGACGCCCAGCGGGGTGTTGAGCAACGACCCCGACGAGCTCATCCAGTCCGGCAGCGGGATCGCCCGGAACATCCGGTAGATCGGGATGAGCAGCGACTGCGGGGGCAGCAGGTTCGCGGCGAGGAAGATCCCGAGCAGGGTGACGTTGAACCGGAAGCTGAACCTGGCGAGCACGAACGCCATGCACGACGCGAGGAACAGCGTGATCAGCACCGCCGGCGCCGTGATCACCACGGAGTTCCAGAAGTGCAGCCCGAAGTCGCCCTGGTTCCAGGCGTTGACGTAGTTCTGGAACGTGAACCCGCCGATCGAGGCGTAGCCGTGCACGGAGGTGTACGCGTAGTCGCGGAACGAGTTGAACAACGCCCACGCGATCGGGAAGATCCAGCACAGCGCCACAGCGGTGAGGAACACGTACAAACCGGCTCGTGACGAGCGCGGTCGCTGCGCCCGCGCGGTGGTCGCCGCGGCCGGCACGGCGACCGGCGAGGACGTGCTGATCGTCGTCATCGCTGCCTCGCCTCCCGCACCACGACGGTCACGTAGATCGCGACGAACACCGAGCTGATCACCAGCATGATCGTCGCCATCGCCGAGCCGAAGCCGATCCGGCTGGCCTCGCCCACGACGTTCGCCGTGACGAGCGTGGCGATGAGCTCCAACCCGTTGCGCCCCTTGTTGATCACCCAGACCAGGTCGAACGCGCGGAGCGACTCGATGACCGTCACCACCAGCACGATCACGTTGATCGGCCGCATCACCGGGAACACCACCCGGAAGAACGTCTGCCGCTCGCTGGCTCCGTCGATCGCCGCGGCCTCGCGCAACGACCCGTCCACCGCCTTCAGGCCGGCCAGGTACAGCAGCATGATGTACCCGATGTGCTTCCACGACGTGGCCACGATCGCGGCCCACAGGTTGTAGTCCGGGTTGCCGTACCAGTCGACCTGCGTGCCCAGGACCGCGTTGAGCAGGCCCTGGTCGCGCGAGTAGATCAGCTGCCAGACGAACCCGATCAGGGCCAGCGACAGCACGACCGGCAGGTACAGCGCCGACTGGTAGAAGGTGCTGAACCGGATCTTGCGGTCCAGCAGCACCGCCAGGAACATCCCGATCGGCGTGGCGACGATGAACAGCGCCGCCAGCCAGATCAGGTTGTGCTGCAGCGCCGGCCAGAACGGCGGGTAGTTCGTCGCCACGTTGACGTAGTTGGTGAAGCCGACGCCCTTGGCCGAGCTGATCGGCCCGATGCCGTTCCAGTTGGTGAACGACAGGGCGACCGAACCGAGCGCCGGGAGCCAGACCAGCCCCAGCACCACCAGCGTGGGTACCGCGACCATGAGCGTCACGACGACCCGGTCGGTCCGGGTCATCGTGCGCACTTTTCCACTCATGACGTGAAGATCGTCTTAGCCTGGCTCTGGATGCTCTTCGTCAGACCCGCGACATCGTCGGGCGACTTGATGAACTGCTGCAGCGCCGGGATCATGACCGTGGAGGCGAAGTCGGGACGGGTGTCGCGGTCCATGAACTGCGCGATCGACTGGGCCTTCGCCACGTAGTCGGCGGCCTTCTTCTGCAGCTTCGTGTAGCCGGATGTGTCGGCCTTGTCGCTCGCGGCCACCACCGTGTAGTCGGACTTCACGTAGATGTCCTGAGCCTTGGCCGACCCGAGGTAGGCGAGGAACTTCTTGGCCGCGGCCTCGTTCTTCGGCTTCGCCGACATCATGAAGCCGTCGATCGGCGCCTCGATGGCACCGGTCCCGACAGCCGAGTCGACCTCGGGGAACGGGAAGAAGTCGACGTCGTCGCGGTCCGGGCCGGCGGGGAACTGCTGGGCGACGAACGTGCCGAGCACGTACATCCCGGTCTTCTTCTGCTGCAGCGACTGCGCGGCCTCCTGCCAGGTCCGGCCCAGCGAGTCGGGCTGGTGGAAGGGCAGGAGCCGCTTCCAGGTGTCGAAGACCTTCGCGACCTTCGGCGAGTCCCACGCCTCCTTGCCGGCCATGAGGTCCACGTGGAACTGGTAGCCGTTGATGCGCAGGTTCAGCTGGTCGAAGGTGCCCATCGCAGGCCAGCCGTCCTTGTCGGCGAACGCGATCGGCACGATCCCGTCGGCCTGCATCTTCGTGCAGAGCGCCACGAGCTCGTCGAGCGTCTTCGGCGGCGTGTAGCCCTTCTCCGCCCACAGGCTGGGGCGGTAGTAGACGGCCCACGGGTAGTAGTCGAGCGGGACGAAGTACTGCTTGCCGTCGGTGCCGGTCGACTGCTTCTTCAGCGCGTCGGAGTAACCGGTGAGGCCCTGCCACACGTCGCTGATGTCACCCGCGAGGCCCTGCTGCGCGAAGAACTGCATGCGGTAGCCGGCGAACCAGGTGAACACGTCGTCCGGCTGGCCCTGCAGGTAGTTGGTGATCTGCTCCTGGAACGTGTTGTGGTCGATGGTGTTGGTGACGACCTGGATCCCCGGCTCGCCGAAGCCGGCCACCATGTCCGCGTAGGCCTTCTTCGGCACGCCGTCGGACTGGTTCGAGCCGAACGTCAGCGTCCCGGACGCCGCGCCGCCGGCCGGAGCGCTGCCGCCACCGCCCCCGCAGGCTGCGAGCAGCCCGGTGGCCCCGAGGAGGGCCGCGCCGCCCAGCGCCCCCCGCAGCATCGCGCGTCGGGACAGGCCCGTGGCCGCGGCGGACGGCGGCATCAGCTGAGCCAGGTACTGGGCTTCGGTTGCGGGTCGGGACATGGTCGCCTCCGTTGGAGATCAGCCGACTGGGTGACGAGAAGTGGACGAACCTTGGCCCACGTCAGCCCCGGAAGTCAATACTTCCGAACAGACTCCAACGCCGAGTCGCCCGAATACCAACAAGATTGGACAGTTTGGAGTGGTCTGAGCCACACCGAGGCCCTGGTCAGGGCGCGGAGGGGCGCCTCAGATCGCTGTGCGAGGTGAGGGTGGTGCGAGCTGACCCGCCCCGCGCGACGCTGCGCAGGACAGGTCCGCGCTTTAGCGCGCGTGCCCGTTCGAGCCCGCGTCGGCCGTGTGCCGACCGCCGTTGACGGCCTCCTCCACCCGCGCGCGCACCACACCGGCGGCACCCTGCACCGCCGGATGATCGGCCACGCGCTGGTAGCTGCGCCGCAACTGCTCGTAACGTTCGGTGCCGGCCTTGGCGCCCAGCACGTACCCGATCGCCATTCCCAACAGGAACCTGAGCATCTCTCGCCTCCTCACCGTGTCCCGGCCGCTGCACCGGCCGCGGCCCTCCATCCTGCCCCAGTACGGGTGCGGAGGGCCGGGGCCAAAGCGGTGGAGGGGGTGGGCTATCGTTGTGCGCAGGCCGCGCGGGAGACCGCAGGCGAGCGGTCCTCCGTAGCTCAATTGGCAGAGCATGCGACTGTTAATCGCAGGGTTGTTGGTTCGAGTCCAACCGGAGGAGCCACATCTCCCAGGTCAGAACCCTGATCAACACGTGTGACGTGGACGTGAGGGGGGTTCTGCGCCTCGAAAACCCCGCTCACGTTCATCTCGGTGATGATCATGGCGGCGATCTGTCTAGATGTGTGCGATGTCGACGACGAGGCGGTCGGGGCCGGTCAGGGTGAGCACCCGGAACGGCAGGCGGTCGCGCACCCCGACGCCCAGGCCGAGGCCCTCGAAGCCGCCGGTGACGACGACCGAGCGCAGGGTCGGGTAGCCGTCCACCCGCGCGGGCGGCAGTCGCCGGTCCAGCGGCAGCGGGTTGGACAGGGAGATCTGCAGCTCGGCCGCACCGGTGACGGATACGACCGCGCCGGAGCCCTCCTGTCGGACCTCGTCGACGTAGGTGACGGTGTAGCCGGAGGCCGGGCCGGCGAGGTCGATCACGACACGGTCCCAGCAGGCGTCCGTCCCCGCGCGGACGCCCGTCACCTCGCCTCCGCCACCGGCCAGCACCTGCTCGACGTCCGTGCCCCACGCCGTGGCGCAGGAGCCGGCCGCCGCGGTTGCCGGCGCCGCGCACGCCAGTAGGGCGACCGCGAGAGCGGTGACCATTGCCTTCATGACATCCCCCGGTTCGGCCGTTGCCCGCAGGACGGAGCGGGCGGCGGCGGGGGTTGCATCGGCCGCGCGAGGTCTCGGTGATCAAGGGCAGAACGTCGTCGGCGAAGATCGACTGACGACAGTTTGCCCTTGATCACCGCGGTACCGCAGCCGACCTCAGTGCCGGAACGACAGCTCCACCGCTCCGTAGTCGCCGAAGTCCGCGCGGACGGTGTCGCCGGCCGCGATGGTCGGCGGCGCCGTGGTCGTCCCGGTGGTCACGATGTCGCCGGCGCGCAGCGTCTCGCCGCGGGCGGCGAGGTCGTCGGCCAGCCAGCGCAGGGCGGCGAGGGGATGGCCGAGGACGGCGCTGCCCGAGCCGTGCGCCGCCGGCTCCCCGTTGACGGAGATGGTGGTGGCGCGGGCCGCCAGGTCGTCGGCCTGCCAGCCCGCGACCTCCGGGCCGAGGACGAACCGGCCCGCGCAGGCGGCGTCGGCGAGCAGCGACGGACCACCGACCGCGACGAAGTCGGTGAAGCGGGAGTCGGGGATCTCCACCGCGAGGTGCAGCGCGGCGACCGCGTCGACGACGTCCGCACCGGCCGGCACGTCGCGGCCCATGCGGAACGCGAACTCGGCCTCCACCACGCGCATGTGCAGGTCGTGCGAGGGCAGGACGTCGCCGGGCTCGTGGCGGAACCGCTCGTACAGCGGGCCGGGCAGCGGCCCGTCGACCGCGATGTGGGCCTGCCCGGCCAGCGAGGTGGCCGCGATCTTCCACCCGTAGCGGTGGCCCGCCCGCTGGTCGAGCGCGCGCTGCGCGCGCCAGGCGGCGTCCGCGTCGGCCGGCCGGATCTCCGCCGGCAGCGCCGCCATCCGTTCACCCGTGGTCCAGGCCTGCCAGATCAGCTCCGCGCACGCGTCCGTCGAGCTCATACCGGCATCCTCCCAGACCGGCCGGCCTAGCGTTCGGCGAATGCTGCGCGACGATTCGTGTGCATTCGGTACGAATTGCCCAATTGCCAACGGGCAGCCTGCTGAGCAGTGGATATGACGTCGGCGACCCCGTTGACACGGAACGGCGACCGGCCACTATGGTGCGTTCGCGCCGGCGCCTGACGCCGGCTGTGTCGTTTCTCGAGAACTATTCACAGCAGATTCATAAGAAGCCGAGAGGTGCCATGAGCACGATGGTTCCGGGCCCGCCACGCGTCGGCCGTCCACCGTCGCGGTGGACCCGGATCCGCAGCTCGCCGCACCGCAACCGTTGGCTGAACGCCGGACTCGCCCTGCTGCTGGTCGCCACGGCGGTGGCCGCGTACCTGCTGATCGGCACGCCGAGCGCACCCCAGCAGGTCGAGCGCACCGCGGTCGTCACCCGCGGCTCCGTGACCGCCAGCGTGAACGGCAGCGGCAACGCCGCCTCGCAGGCCAGCACGCCGGTCAGCTTCACGTCGACGGGTGTCGTGCGCGAGGTGGACGTCAAGGCGGGTGACACCGTCGCGCTCGGCCAGGTCCTCGCCACGATCGACCCGGACACGGCGCAGGCGAGCCTGCGCACCGCACAGGCCCAGCTCGCCGGCGCCAAGGCGGCGCTCGCGCAGGCGCAGTCCGGCGCCACGCCGGTCCAGGCGCAGAAGGACGCGCTCGCCATCACGGCGGCCCAGCAGGCGCTCGACACCGCAGAGAAGCAGCTGGACCAGGCCCATCAGCAGAAGGACCTCGACGACAAGAGCACCGCCGACGCCGTCGCCGCCGCGCAGCGGAAGCTCCGCATCGACGAGCAGGCGCCCTGTCCGACGACGACATCTGCCGCCGGGACGGACGCGAACCAGAGTTCCTCGGGCATCCTGAGCAGCCAGAAGCAGACGAGCAGCGACGCGTCGTCGTGCAACTCGAAGGACGCCACCCTGGCGGCCGACCGGGCCGCGGTGACGACGGCGCAGAACAACCAGCGGAACACCGAGCTGGCCGACGAGAAGGCGATCACCTCCGCGGAAGCTGCGGTCACCACGGCGAAGAACAACGTCTCCTCGGCCCAGCTCGCGCAGCAGGCCGACCAGCACCCGCAGACGCCGGCGCAGATCGCGCAGGTCCAGGCCACCGTGGACGCCGCGCAGGTCGCCGTCGACACGGCCACCAGGGGCGTCGACGACACCACGTTGAAGGCGCCGCAGGCCGGGGTGGTGCTCGCGGTCAACGGGAAGGTGGGCGAGTCGTCGGGCGCCTCGACGAGTTCGAGCACGGGCACGACGTCGAGCACGTCCGGCACGGGCTCGTCGAGCGCGGCGTCGTCGGCGGCGTCGTCGGCGTCGTCGGCCGGCAGCGGGTTCGTCGTGATCGCGAACCTCTCGCAGCTCGCGATCACCGCGAACATCGCCGAGGCGGACGCGTCGAAGATCAAGCTCGGCCAGCCGGCCCAGATCACCTTCCCCGGCACGGGCACGACGGCGACGGGCTCGGTCGTGCAGATCACGCCGCAGAGCACCGTCACCAACAACGTCGTCCTCTACCCGATCACGGTGGCCGTCGACAGCGTCCCGGCAGGTGTCGGGGTCGGCGCGACGGCGAACCTGTCGATCCGAACGAGTGCCAAGGACTCCGTGCTGCGGGTGCCGACCGCGGCCGTGACGACGCAGGGCGACCGGCACACCGTCACCGTCCGCCGGGACGGCACCGACGTGGTGGTGCCGGTGCAGCTCGGGGTGCAGGGCGACACCGACAGCGAGGTCCTCTCCGGGGTCGCCGAGGGCGACACCGTGGTGCTGCCGTCCGCGACGGGCCCGGCGAGCAACGGCGTTCCCGGCGCGCAGCTGCGGGTGGGTGGCTGATGGCGCGCCCGGTCATCGAGCTGCGCGGTGTCGCGAAGCTCTACGGAACGGGGGAGAGCCTCGTGCGCGCCGTCGACGGGGTCGACCTGGTCGTTGAGCGCGGCGACTACGTGGCCGTCATGGGCGCGTCGGGTTCGGGCAAGTCGACGCTGATGAACATCATCGGCTGCCTCGACGCGCCGTCCCGCGGCCGCTACCTGCTCGACGGCGTGGACGTGCGCCGGCTCGACGAGCGCCGCCAGGCGATCATCCGCAACCGGAAGATCGGCTTCGTCTTCCAGTCGTTCAACCTGATCCCGCGCACCACCGCGACCAGGAACGTCGAGCTGCCGATGGCCTACGCGCGGGTCGCGGCGGCCGAGCGGCGGCAGCGCGCGCTGGCCGCGCTCGCCCAGGTCGGGCTGTCGGACCGGGCCGGGCACCTGCCCTCGCAGCTGTCCGGTGGTCAGCAGCAGCGCGTCGCGATCGCCCGCGCCATCGCCACCGACCCCGTCCTGCTTCTGGCTGACGAGCCGACGGGCGCCCTCGACAGCCGCAGCACCGACGAGGTGCTGGCGCTGTTCGACCGGCTCAACGCGGCCGGTCGCACGCTCGTGGTGATCACGCACGAGGAGGAGGTCGCGGCGCACGCCAAGCGCGTGCTGCGCATGCAGGACGGCACCGTGCGCTCGGACCGTCGCGCGGCGGCGGTCGCGGGTCCGCCGCCGGTGCTGCGGGCGGCCGGGTGAACGTCCGGGAGAGCGCCCGGTTCGCGCTGCGCGGCGTGCTGGCCAACAAGCTGCGCTCGCTGCTCACGATGTCCGGGATCATCATCGGCGTCGCGGCCGTGATCGTCCTGATCGCCGCCGGCAACGGCGCGAGCGCCGCGGTGCAGCGGTCGATCAGCGCGCTGGGCAGCAACACGATCACCGTCACGTCGACGTCGACCGGGGCGGGCAACCGCGGCGGCGGCCGGGTCGCCATCGGCGGTGGTGCGCTCGGCGGCCTGCTCGGTGGCGGTCAGGCGGGCGGCCGGCCCGGCGCGAACGCCCGCCCCGGACCGACCGCCACCGTGGACAACGGCACCCGCACAACGGTGCCCGCGCTCACCCTCGCCGACGCCGCGGCGCTCTCCGACCCCGTCTCCGCACCCGACGTGGTGTCGGTCGCGCCCGTCGTGGCCGCGCAGAACGTCACCGTCACCTACCGGGGCGCGTCGCACACCGTGCCGAGCATGACGGGCACCACGCCCAGCTACCTCGTCAACAACAACGACGCGGTCGTCGCCGGCGCCGGCATCTCCGACTCCGACTACACCGGCCGCAGGCGGGTCGCGCTGATCGGTTCCACGGTCGCGACGGCGCTCGCCGGCCCTGACGCGGCCGCGATCGTCGGGCAGGTCGTGCAGGTCAACGGGGTCGACTTCACCGTCACCGGGCTGCTGGCCGCGAAGGGCAGCACCGGCCCGCAGGACCAGGACGACCGCATGATCGCGCCCCTCACCGCCGTGCAGGACACCCTGACCGGCTACGGCAACCTCTCCAGCATCTCGGTGAAGGCGCGCGCCGCCGACGCCGTGGACGCGGTCAGCGCGCAGGTGACGTCGGTGCTGACGGCCCGGCACGAGGTCACCGCCGCCACCGCCGACTTCTCGATCTTCAACCCGAGCTCGATCCAGTCGGCCGCGCTCGCCACCACGTCCACGTTCACGCTGCTGCTGGGCGCCGTCGCCGGCATCTCCCTGCTCGTCGGCGGGATCGGCGTCATGAACATCATGCTGGTCACCGTCACCGAACGGACCCGCGAGATCGGCATCCGCAAGGCCGTCGGCGCGCAGCGCGCCGACATCGTCGGCCAGTTCCTGATGGAGGCGGTACTGCTCGCGGTGCTCGGCGGCATCGTCGGCGTCGTCATCGGCGTGGCGGCCGGGCAGCTGCGGTTCGGCACGTTCCAGCTGGTCGTCGCGCCGTACTCGGTGGTGCTGGCGTTCGGTGTCTCCGTCGCCATCGGGCTGTTCTTCGGCATCTACCCGGCCAACCGCGCGGCCTCGCTGCGGCCCATCGACGCACTGCGCTACGAGTGAGGGTGACCATGTCCGATCACGACGCCACCGACGTCCTCCCCGTGGTGGCGGCCGAGCCCGACGACCTCGTCGACGAGGGCTGGGACGCGCCGGCCAGGAAGACCTCGAAGCTGACCCTGCTGCTCGTCGGCGGGGTCGTCGTGGCGCTGGGTTTCGGCGCGGGTGTGCTGGTGCAGAAGAACCACGACGCGTCGGTGCTCGGGGGTGCGCTGCGCGGCCGGCCGGCGGCCGCCGCGGGCGCGTCGTCGGCTCGAGGCCCGGTCGCCGGCCCGCCCGTGGTGGTGGGCACCGTGTCGGCGCTCTCCGGCACCTCGCTGACGGTCACCGACCTGGGCGGCACCGCGGTGCAGGTCAGCGTGCCCGCGACCGCGACGGTGACGACGGCCGGGCTCGGCCACCCCGAGGTCGGCGACCCGGTGTCGGTGAGCGGCACGAAAGGCCCCGACGGCGCTGTGACGGCGACCGCGGTCACTGTGCGGCCGAGCACCGGCTGAGGAGAGGACGGACGATGCGGACAGCAGCGCGGGTCGGGTCCCTGATCGTGGCGGTGGCGGCGCTCGCGGCGTGCGGATCCACGACGCCGAGCGGCCCCCGCGGCCTGGACGAGCAGACCCGGCAGCAGGTCGAGCAGTGCCTCCAGGCGGCCGGCATCCCCGTGCCGACACCCGGGCCGCGGCCCACGGATCGGCCCACGGACCGGCCCCGCCCCACCGGCGCGCCCGGCGGCAGGATGTACGGCGACCCCGAGGTGCGGGCCGCGCTCGACGCCTGCGGCATCACGTTGCCGCAGCGACCGGACCGCACCGGGATGCCGCCGACCTGATCGTGTGGAGGACGCTCGGGCGGCGGAACATCATCCGGGGCCTGGTCGAGGAGCTCGGCCGAGGTCGCCTCGTCACGGGCACCCGGACCGCCAGGTCTGCGTGAGCCGCACGCTCGCGTCCCACACGGCGTCGCCGTCGCCGGTGCCGCCGTTGCGGTAGTAGTCTCTCAGCGCCGTGAGGTCGGGGACGAGCTCGGCCGGCGCGACGGCGATGGTGGCCTCGTAGGCGGTGACCAGCTGCGGGTACTCGTCCTCGTCCTCGATGTCGTCGTCCAGCTCCATCAGCTCGCCGGCCCGCTGGCAGAACGCGGGGGTGACCGGGGCGGCGGGCGCCTGCCCGCAGGCCGCGGTCACGGGCACGGTCGTCGCCGCGACCAGCACCGCGACCAGGCGCAGCCGAGCCTGCGCGTGTCCTCGGGGCATGGCGTCCTCCGGTGTCGACGGGCAGGGATCCCGATGCTGCCCGGCCCATCCTCCTCGGTCGCTGCTCTACGCTCGCGACGGTGCGGCTCAGCGCGGACGAGGTCGAGCTGTTCGAGTCGTCGCGCGCACGTCTGGAGGCGATCGCCTACCGCCTGCTGGGTTCTGCGGGCGACGCAGAGGACGCGGTGCAGGACACGTTCCTGCGCTGGCAGGGGGCGGATCGGGCGCACATCCGCACGCCCGAGGCGTGGTTGACGACGGTGCTCACCAACGTGTGCCGCAACCAGCTCGCCACGGCCCGTGCACGACGTGAGACGTACGTGGGGGAGTGGCTGCCCGAACCCGTGCTGGCGGGCGACCGGATGCTCGGGCCTGCGGAGAGCGTCGAGCAGCGCGAGTCGGTGTCGATGGCGATGCTCACCCTGATGGAACGGCTCTCGCCGAACGAGCGCGTCGTGTACGTGCTGCGCGAGGCGTTCGGCCACCCGCACGCGGAGATCGCGCGCATCCTCGACATCACCGAGGCGAACTGCCAGCAGATCCACCGACGGGCCCGGCAGCACCTGGCCGACGGCCGGGTCCGCACGGAGACCGACGCGGTCGCGGCCCGGCGGATCGTCGAGGAGTTCCTCGCCGCTGCCACGTCCGGCGACACCGCGCCGCTGCTGCGCCTGCTCACCGACGACGCGACGTCCGTCACCGACGGCGGCGGGGTGGTGCCGGCCCGCCGTGCGCCCGTCGTCGGTGCGCTGCGGGTGGCGCGCCTGCTGCGCGGGCTGTTCCGGCCGAACGCCGCGCTGGAGGCGCTCGCCCGGTCGCTGGTCGGAGGCAGCTCCGGCCTGTACGCCGCGGTCGTCAACGGCGGCCCGGCGGTGATCGCCGCCGGCGGTGGCCGGGTCGTCGGCGTCATGGCGCTGGAGGTGACGCCGGACGGGGTGGCCGCGGTCCGCGTCCAGGCCAACCCGGCGAAGCTGGGGCGGATCACGCGCCAGTGGGCGGCGGTCGAGCACGGGGAGCCCATCGCCACCGCGTGGTGAGCGACGTCACAGCGCCGGTCTGTCAGCAATCGCGGCGCTGTCCGGTTCTGGACGCGACGAGCGAACCGGACAGGAGCGCAGCCATGAAGCACCGCATCGTCGTCCTCGGCGCCGGGTACGCCGGAACCCACGCGGCCGGCCGCCTCGCGCGCAGGCTGCACCGCGACGACGTGGAGATCACGCTGGTCAACGCGGATCCCGACTTCGTCGAGCGGGTCCGCCTGCACCAGCTCGCCGTGGGTCAGGAGCTGCGGCTGCGCCTGCTGCGCGACGTGTTCGCCCACACCGGGGTGGTCGTGCGCACGTCGCGGGTCACCGCGGTCGACGTCGACGCCCGCACCGTCGAGCTGCTCGACCCGCACGGCGGCACCGACCGGATCGGCTACGACACGCTGGTGTACGCGCTGGGCAGCGTCGCCCCCGACGGCGTGCCCGGGGTGGCCGAGCACGCGCACTCCGTGTCGAGCCGGCCGGCCGCGCTGCGGCTGCACCAGCGCCTGCTCGACCTCCCTGCGGGGGGCACGGTGCTCGTCGTCGGCGGTGGGTTGACGGGCGTCGAGGCCGTCACCGAGATCGCCGAGTCCCGGCCCGACCTGCACGTCGCGCTGGCCGTCCGCGGGGAGCCGGGGGAGTGGCTGCACGAGCGGGCCCGGCGGTACCTGCGCCGCACGTTCGACCGGCTACGCATCGCCGTCCACGCGCACACCGAGGTCACCGCGGTGGACGGGGCCGGCGCGGCGACCGGGGCGGGCGGCTTCATCCCCGCCGACGTCGTCGTGTGGGCCGCCGGTTTCGCCGCCCACCCGATGGCGGCGGCCACCACGCTGCGGCTCGCGCCCACGGGCCAGATCGTCGTCGACGCCGCGATGCGCTCGGTCTCGCACCCGGACGTGCACGTCGTGGGCGACGCCGCGTTCGCCATCGGGGCGGGCGGGGCGCCGCTGCGGATGTCGTGCTCGTCGGGGATCCCGTCGGCGTGGCGGGCCGCCGATGCCGTCGCGGCGCGGCTGACCGGCCGGCGCGTCCCGGAACCCCTGATCGGCTACTACGCGCAGTGCATCAGCCTCGGCCGGCGCGCCGGCATCGTCCAGCACGTGAGCCCGGCCGACCGGGCTCGCCCGGTCGTCCTCACCGGCCGGTCGGCGGCGCTCGTCAAGGAGTTCATCTGCTCCGCAGCGGCCTGGAGCATCGGCCACCCGACGCTGCTGATGCCGAGCCGCAGGCTCCGGATCGTGGCCGCGCCGGCCGATCGCACCGTGCCGGCGTGACTCAGGCAGGCCCGTACGTCAGGTGCACCACGCCGTTCTCGAACGTGTCGGCCGACTGCAGGGCCAGCTTCGTCTGCGGGCCGCCGTCGGGGAACAGCCGCAGCCCGCTGCCCAGCGCGAGCGGGAAGACGAAGAGGTGCAGCTCGTCGACCAGTCCGTCGGCCAGCAGCCCGCGCACCAGCGTGATGCTGCCGCTGACGAACAGGTTGCCCTCCGACGTCTCCTTCAGCTCGCGGATCTTCGCGGCGTCGTAGCCGCCGACCAGCTCGCTGTTGCGCCACGTCGGGTCGGTCAGCGTCGACGACACGACGTACTTGGTGGTGTCGTTGAAGAACGGGGCGCCCGGGTCCTCCTCCGCGGTGCGGCTGGACCACGCGGGCTCGAACATCTCGTACGTGACGCGGCCGAGCAGGATGCCGGAGGACGCGCCCGTGAGGGCACCGATGGTCTCGCCCATCTTGTCGGTGAATCCGTACTCCGCCGTCCACGACGGCGACTCGACGACGCCGTCGAGCGACGAGAACTCGTGAACGGTGATCTTCCCCATGGTGGGCTCCTTCTGTCGGTGGTGGACGGCGGGTAGACCGGGCGGACGTGACGATCTCATCGGTCGTCGCCGGGTTCGTCGGCGGTAGGGTCGGTGATCGTGGCGGCGCAGATCGAGCACGGGTTCGGAGTCGTGTGCGAGATCGAGCCGCCGACCAGCCCGGACCTGCGGCACGCCCGCCACCAGATCGGCGTGCTGACCCCGGTGGCGGACGCGTTCCTCATCCCGGACAACCACATCGGCCGGGCCACGGTGTCGAGCATCGCCGTCGCGAACGAGGTGGACGCGATGGGCGGGCGCAGCATCGCCTGCGTCAACGCCCGCGACCGCAACCTGCTCGGCTTGCGGCGCGACCTGCTCACCGCCGCCGCGTACGGGGTGCGCGAGTTCCTGCTGGTGCACGGCGACCGGCCGACCGAGGGCGACCGGGCGGGCGGGCTCACCGTGCGCACGATGATCGACGAGGTGCGGGCGACCGCGGACCGGCCGGAGTTCGCCGGGGTCGCGCCGTTCCGCGTCGGCGTGACGGGCGGGCACGGGCGGCGGCTGCCGGCCTGGAAGCGCGCGGCCGACGCGGTGTTCGTGCAGGTCGGGTTCTCGGTGGCGGAGTTCCTGCGCTGGCGCGAGCTCAACCCTGACGCCCCGCCCGCGTACGCCGGGGTGATGGTGCTCGCGAGCGAGGCGATGGCCAAGCGCCTGCAGACGACCATCCCCGACATCGTGATCCCGGACGAGCTGGTGGGCCGGGTGGCCGCAGATCGGGCCGCCGGCGTCGAGATCGCCTGCGAGCAGGTGCTCGCCCTGCGGGCCACCGGGGCGTTCGCCGGGGTGCACCTGGTGCCGGTCAGCCGGTACCGGCCGCTGGCGGCAAGACTGGAGGAACTGCTCGTCACGGGGTAATGTCCGGACATATGAGCGAGCGGCTGCGGGACCCGCAACCGCTGCTGCGCACCCGGATCGGCTCCGGCCGCGGGGCCATGGAGCAACCCAACGCCACCGGCGACGGCGACGTGCCGCTGACCGTCCGGTTCTGGGCCGCGCTCGCCGGCACCGGCGTCCTCGCCGGGCTGGCCGGCATCGCCCTCATGCGGCTCCTCGACGCCGTCGCCCGGCTGGCGTCCGGCGCCCCCGCGCCCGTCGTGCCGCTGCTGGGCGCCGGCGTGATCGGCGGGGTCGGCTGGTTCCTGCTGCGCCGCCTCGTGCCCGGCCGCTCCGACGTCGACGACTGCGTGTGGACGGGCGACGGCCGGCTCGGCGTCGCCCGCAGCACGGGCACCGCCGTGCTGTCGGTGACCGTCGTCGGGCTCGGCGCGTCGCTCGGGCGGGAGGCCGCGCCCAAGCTCATGGGCGGTGTGGCCGGGAGCCTGCTCGGTGGCTGGGCGCGCCTCACCGTGCCGCAGCGGCGGCTGCTCGTGGCGTGCGGGGCGGGCGCCGGGTTCGCCGCCGTCTACGACGTACCGCTCGGTGGCGCGCTGTTCACCGCCGAGGTGCTGCTCGGTGCCGTGCGGCTGCCGGTGGTGCTGCCGGCGCTGGCCTGCTCGTCGGTGGCGACGCTGGTGGCCCGGCTCGGGCTGCCGGCCGGACCGACCTACCCCGGCCTGCCCGACCTCCCGTTCCACCCGGCGGAGGTCGGCTGGGCGCTGCTCGCCGGGCCCGTGATCGGGCTCGTGGCCGTCGGGCTCGTGCGGCTGGTCGCGTGGGTGTCTCGGCACCAGCCGCGCGGCTGGTGGGCGCTGCCCGCGCCGCTCGGCGCGTTCGCGGTGCTGGCCGCGGTCGGCCTGGCGTTCCCTCAGCTCTACGGCAACGGCCAGGTGATCGCCCAGCTGGCGTTCACCGGGTCGGCGCCCGTGCTGCTGCTGGCCGCCTTGTGCGTGTTGAAGCCGCTCGTCACCGCGCTGTGCCTGGGCAGCGGGGCTACCGGGGGACTGGTCACGCCGACGCTCGCGACGGGCGCGGCCCTGGGTGGCGCGCTCGGCGCGGTGTGGTCGCTGCTGTGGCCGGGCGCGCCCGTCGGGGCGTACGCGCTGATCGGCGCGGCCGCCCTGCTGGGCGCCGCGATGCAGGCCCCGCTGGCCGGCGCCGCACTCGTGCTTGAGCTGACGCACGGCGGGTTCGACCTGATGGTGCCGCTCGTGCTGGCGACGGCGCTGGCCACGGCCGTCAGCCGCTGGATCGACGGCTACTCGATCTACTCCGCGCGCCTCGGGCCCCGCTGAAGCGCCGTTGCCGCCAGGTTTCCACCTGGTGAAGAGACGCCGGACGCGGTATTAAATTACGCTACTGCGTAGCATAATCAGGCCGTCGCCCCCGAGCTCCACACGCGAATGGACCCGCCCATGATCCGACAGGGACGCCGCACCACCCGCCCGCTGCGCGTCGCAGCAGCCGCAGCAACGGCCGCACTCGCGCTGGTGGCCGCATGCAGCAGGCCGAGCGCCACCACCGCCGCCTCGGCCGGCGCAGCGATCGACGACGGGCCGGCCACGGGCACCGTCACGCTGTGGGCCCCGAGCGGCGACGCGAACGGGCTCGACGCGATGCTCGCCGGCTTCAAGAAGGCCAACCCGGACGCCACCGTGCAGGTGACGATCATCCCGTCCGACGACTACCAGACCAAGCTGCAGACGGCCATCGCGGCCGGGACGACCCCGGACATCGCCCAGCTGTACACCGAGTCGCAGTCGCAGGTGCTCGCCTCGAAGGCGCTCGCGCCCGTGCCCGCGGGACTCGTCGACAAGAGCTCCTTCTTCCCGGCCGCGTACGCCGCCGGCGAGGTCGGCGGCGTCGCGTACTCGGTCCCCTGGTACGCGTACTCCTACGTGCTGCTGTACCGGAAGGACTTCGCCGCGAAGGCCGGCGTCACGCCGCCGAGGACCTGGGACGAACTGGTGCCGTTCCTGAAGGGATTGCAGGCCGGCGGTGCGGTCAAGGGCATCGGCTACGACGTCGGCTGGGACCGCTACAGCGGCCAGGACCTCGCCCTGCTCGCCTACCAGAACGGGTCGACGCTGCTCAACGCGGACCGGACGAAGTGGGAGCTCGACACGCCGCAGGTGGTGGGCGCGGCGACGTTCCTGCAGTCGCTCTTCACCAGCGGCGTCGCGTCGCCGGACACGCCGGGGTTCCTCGACCAGCAGCCCTACCTCGTGAGCGGCAAGGTCGGCTCGCTCATCACGGGTCCGTGGGTCGTGAGCCAGCTCGACGCCGTCGCCAAGCAGCCGGGATGGACGGCCGCGAACATCGGCGCCGCCGTGCTCCCCGCCGGGCCGGCCGGCAACTACGGCTTCGTCGGCGGCGGCAGCTGGGGCGTCTTCGCCAAGTCGAAGCAGGCCGCGTCGGCGTGGAAGGTGGTCAAGTACCTGTCGCAGCCGAGCACGCAGGTCGCCCAGTTCACCGCCTACGGCAGCCTGCCCGCGGTGACGGCGGCGTGGAAGGACCCGGCGGTCGCCGGCCAGCCGCTGCTCGCCCCCTACTTCACGCAGCTGGAGGGGGCGAAGCAGATGCCGGACGTGAGCACGTGGACCGAGGTCGCGACCGCGATCGGCAAGGAGATGGAGTTCGTCGCGCGCGGCAAGGAGACCCCGGAAGCGGCGATGAAGAACGTGCAGTCCCGCGCCGACACGATCAGCACGGGCGCGAAGTAGCCGATCATGGCTCTCGCCTCGATCCAGGGTGCGGCGGCGCCGGCGCGGCGCCGCCGCACCGGGCGCCGGCACAACGGCGCGGCGTGGCTCCTGGTCGCGCCGTTCGTCGCGGTGTTCGGTGTCTTCACGGCAGGGCCGGTGCTGCTGTCGCTGTTCATGGGGTTCACCGACGTCCGCAGCTCCGACCTGCAGTCGCCGTTCGCAGTGAACACCGTCGGGTTCGCCAACTACGCCGCGCTGCTGGCCGATCCGACGTTCCTGCGCTCCATCCTCAACACGCTGTACTTCGTCGTGATCGGGGTGCCGCTCACCGCCGGCATCGGCCTGGTGCTGGCGGTGGCCCTGAACACGGGGATCAACCGGCTGAAGGGCGTGTTCCGCGTCGCCTTCTACGCCCCGGTCATCACCAACGTCGTGGCGGTCGCCATCATCTGGCAGTACGCGTTCAACGCGAGCGGGCCGATCAACCAGGCGCTCGCGACGATCGGTCTCGCGGGCCCGAACTGGCTCGGCGACGAGAGGCTCGCGATGCCCGTCGTGATCCTGCTGGGGGTGTGGAAGAACTTCGGCACCGCGATGGTGCTGTTCCTCGCCGGCCTGCAGACGATCCCGACCGACGTGTACGAGGCCGCCGCGCTCGACGGCGCGGGCCGGTGGCGACAGCTGCGCTCCATCACGCTGCCGCTGCTGCGCCCGACCACGCTGCTCGTGTCCGTGCTGATCACGGTGTTCTACCTGCAGGTGTTCGACGAGCCCTACCTGCTCACCGACGGCGGCCCGCTCGGGTCCACCCAGTCGATGGCGCTGTACACCTACCACCAGTTCGGGTTCGGCAACTACGGCACGGCCGCGGCGTCGTCGTACGTGCTGGTGGTCATCGTCGCGGTGGTCAGCGTCATCCAGTTCCGATCGCTGAGGTCGAAGACATGACGACGCTCGCGCATCCGCGATCCCGCGTGGTCGCCGCCCGGCCGGCCCGCAGCCTGCGTCCGGCGCCCGTCGCGACGTACGTGCTGCTCACCGCGGCCGGCCTGGTCACGCTCGTCCCGTTCGGGTGGGTGTTCGCCGGCGCGTTCCGCAGCACCGACGAGATCCGGTCCGACCCGGGCGGCTGGCTGCCCGTGCACCCGACGTTCGACAACTTCGTCCGGCTGTTCCGCGACAACGGGTTCGCCGGCTACCTGGGCAACAGCCTGCTCGTGGCCGCGATGATGGTGCTGGGCAACCTGCTCTTCGCCTCGATGGCCGGCTACGCGCTCGCCAAGCTCCGGTTCGCCGGCAAGCGGCTGGTGTTCGGCGCCGTAATGGTCGCGCTGATGGTGCCCTTCGCCGCGACGTTCGTGCCGCAGTTCGTCGTGACCGTCAACCTGGGGCTCGTCGACACGCTGCCGGGCATCGCCCTGCCGACGGTCGTGCTGCCGATCGCCGTCTTCGTGATGCGGCAGTTCGCGCAGTCCCTGCCCGACGACCTGTTCGACGCGGCCCGCATCGACGGAGCGGGGGAGCTGCGCATCTTCGGCAGCATCTTCCTGCCGCTGACCGGCCCGGCCCTCGCGACGCAGGCGATCCTGACCTTCCTGTTCTCGTGGAACAACTTCATCTGGCCGCTGATCGTGGCCCAGAGCGACTCGACGTACACGCTGCCAGTCGGCCTCGCCGCCGCCAGCCAGCAGGCGCACACGACCGACTACGGGCTCCTCCTCGCCGGTGCCGTGGTCGTGATGCTGCCCGTGCTCGTGCTGTTCCTGCTGCTCCAGAAGTACTTCATCCAGGGCATCGCCGCGACCGGCCTCAAGTAGCGAAAGGTGGACCGCATGCCCGTCACGGCCTTCGGCGTCGACCTGATCACCTTCTTCCACCCCGGGTTCTGGGGCGTCGACACCGAGGACGACATCCGGCGGATCGGGTGCACCGCTCCCGAGCGGATCTGGGCGACCGTGATGGACGCGCTGGTGGCCGCGGGCGTCTCCGCCGTGGAGGTGACGTTCGCGCCCGCCGACGTCGAGACGGCGATCCGCGCGTTCGGCTCGGCGGCGGCGTTCCGGGACGAGCTGAGCGCGCGCGGGCTGCGGCTGGTGAGCGGGTTCTGGCAACCGGACGACTGGGCCGCCCCCGCCGACCAGCTCGCGGACGAGGCCGCCGCGCACGCCGCGCTGCTGGCCGACGCCGGCGCCACCGCGCTGGTGCTGGGGCTGCCGATGCGCGCGACCACGGACGCCGTGCCGCCGCGCTTCGTGGACCTCTGGGCGGCCGACCAGCTCGCCGACCGGGTGCACCACATCGGCGCGGCGACCCGCCAGCTCGGCGTGGTGACGGCAATGCACACCGAGGCGCACTCGGTGTTCTGCCAGCCGCGCGACATCGACCTCCTGCTCATGCTCACCGACCCGAACTACGTAGGGTTCTGCCCCGACAGCGCGCACATCACGCTCTCGGGCGGCGACCCCGTGGCGGTCGCGACCCGGCACCGGGAGCGGATCGCGATCTCCCACTGGAAGGACGCGGCCGGCCCCATGAGCACCGACGTCGTGATCGACGCTTCGATCCACGAGCGGCACCGCGAGTTCATGCGGCCGCTGGGTGCGGGCACGGTCGACTGGCCGGCGTGGGCGGACGTCATGGGCTCGTCCCGGGGCGGCGACCTCGCGCTCCTCGAGCTCGACGCGTGCGCCGACCCCGTGGCCGAGCTGCGGTCGGCGATCACGCACCTCCGCGCGCTGGGGGTGGCGTGAGCGGCGAACCCCGCGTCGACGCGCCGGCCGGCGTGCTCACCGGGCTGCGCCGAGGTGCGGTCGCGGAGTTCCGGGGCATCCCCTACGCGGAACCGCCCGTGGGCCCGCTGCGGTGGCGTGCTCCGGTGCGGCGCCCCCGGTTCGACGGCGGGTTCGCGGCGACCGCGTGGGGCGCGACCCCGCAGCGCGTCCCGTTCGCCGAGGTCACGGCCATCCCCGAGCCGTCGATCCCCGGCGACGACATCCTCACCCTGAACGTGTTCGCGCCGGCCGAGGGGACCCGACTCCCGGTGCTCGTGTGGATCCACGGCGGCGGCTACGCGGCGGGATCCGCGGCCAGCCCGTGGTACGACGGGCGCTCGTTCGTGCGCGACGGCGTGGTCGTCGTGACGATCGCCTACCGGCTGGCGTTCGACGGCTTCGGCCTGCTGCCGGAGGCGGAGCCGAACCGCGGGATGCTCGACTGGATCTGCGCCCTCGAGTGGGTGCGCGACAACATCTCCGCCTTCGGCGGCGACCCGCACCGGGTGACGGTCGCCGGCCAGTCCGCCGGTGGCGGCGCGGTGCTCGCGCTGCTCGCGTGCGAGCGCGCGCAGCCGCTCTTCGACCGGGCGATCAGCCTCTCCGGCATCGACCTGTGCCAGACGCCCGACGAGGCCCGGCAGGTCACGGAGGCGTTCGCCCGGGAGTTGGGCGTCCCGGCCACGATCGAGGGCTTCGCCGGCGTCTCCGACACCGCTCTGCAGCGCGCCGCGCGGCGCAGGCGGGACGCGCAGGACGGGGTCCACCTCATGCCGGTGTCGGGCGACGAGCTGCTCCCGGACGGCATCCGCGCCGGACTCGCCCGCAGCGGGCTGGACAAGCCGCTGCTGCTCGGCAGCACGGCGGACGAGTTCCGCGACCCCGTTGCCACCGACGTGCTCTTCCGCTCGACGTGCACGCGGGTCACCCGGGCCCGCCGGGACGCGGCCGGCACCTGGCTCTACTCGTTCGACTGGGACTCGCCCGTCACCGGTGGCGCGACGCACTGCGCCGACCTCCCGTTCTTCTTCGACGTGCTCGACGCCCCCGGCGTGCGGGAGAAGCTCGGCGCGGCACCGCAGCCGCTCGCGACGTTCCTGCACGGCGAGGTGGTCCGCTTCGTACACGGCGCGGACCCCGCGTGGGCACCGGCCCGCGGCCGCACCGGCGACGACTGCCGCATCTACGACACCGTTCCCAGCACGAGATCCGGCCGCTACGACGATGTCGCGGACATGCACGTGAAAGGCCCCACATGACCCACACGCACGCCCCGGCCGACGTCCTGATCGTGGGCGGTGGGCTCATGGGCGCGGCGGTCGCGCAGCTGGTGCGCCGGGCACAGCCGGACGCGCACATCGTCATGGTCGACGGGGGTTCGCCCATCGGCTCGATCCCCGGCCAGCACCTGCACGACACCCCAGAGCCGGCGATCTGGAAGCGCTACAACGCCGAGGTCCAGTCGGGCATCCAGGCCCTTTACGTCGGCGCCGAGACCAGCCCGGACATCGGCGGCACGGTCGTGGGCGCCGAGCCGGGCATGTACCACCTGTCCGCGTTCGGCGAGCAGGCCGACGCCATGCCCGCGAGCGCTGTCGCCTGGAACCTCGGCGGGATGGGCGTGCACTGGACCGCGGCGACGCCGTGGCCGGCCGGCGACGAGGTGTTCGACCACGGCGACCCGGACCGGTGGGCCGCCGACCTCGACACGGCGCGCGCCGTGCTGCGCGTGCACCCGGCCCCGTTCCCGCTGTCGCGGCCGGGCGAGGCCGTGCTGGCGACGCTCGACGCACTCCTGCCCAGCTCGCCCGGGCGCGCGCCGCAGGCCATGCCCATGGCGGTCGAGCCGGTGGTGCCGGGCCCGATGCCCCGGACCGGCCCCAACCGCATCTTCCCGGCCATCGGCACCGGCGACGACCCGCACTTCGAGCTGCGCGCGGGCACCCTCGCCGTCGAGCTCCTCCACGACGGCACGAGCTGCACGGGCGCGCGCGTGCGCGACGTGGCCGGCGACTCCGAGTACACCGAGTACACCGTCGCCGCGCGCTCGACCATCGTGTGCGCCGACACCATGCGCACGCCGCAGCTGCTCTTCGCGTCCGGCATCCGCATGCCGGCGCTGGGCCGCTACCTCAACGAGCACGCGTTCCTCACCGGCCGCGTGCTGGTCGACCTCGACCGCTTCGGGCTCACCCTCGCCGACCTGCCACCCCGCCGTGCGGACGAGTGGGTCGCCGACTCGCTGTGGATCCCGCACAACGGGGCCGCCAACCCGTTCCACGGGCAGATCATGAACAGCGTCTTCGTCGACGACGACAACGCCCCGCTCGCCTACTCGTTCGGCATCTCGCTCTACGTGCCCACCGAGATCCGCGCCGAGAACCGGCTCGTCTTCTCCGAGACCGAGACGGACGCCGCGGGCCTGCCCCGCATCACCGTCGAGTTCGGCTACTCGGAGCGCGACCTCGCCCTCATCGACGAGGCGCGGGTGACCATGCGGCGCCTCGCCGAGGCGTTCGGGCCGTTCGACCCGGAGTCCGAGTCGATGCTGCTCGCCCCCGGCTCGTCGCTGCACTACACAGGCACCGTGCGGATGGGCGGGACCGATGACGGCACGAGCGTGTGCGATGCAGAAGGCCGGGTGTGGGGCTTCGACAACCTCTACGTCGCGGGCAACGGCGTCGTGCCGACCGCGCTCGTGTGCAACTCGACGCTGACCGGCATGATCACGGCCGTGCGTGCGGCACGCGCGGTGGCGCGGAACATCGAGTCGGTCCGGGTGTGCTGAATGCCGCCCCCGGCACGGATCGACCCCGCGATCATGCGGAAGCTCAACCGGGGCGCCTGCCTGCGCATCGTCCGGGATCGCGGGTCGGTCACCATGGCCGAGCTCGCCAGGGCCAGCGGGTTGTCGCGCCGCACCGTCGAGCTCATCGTCGAGGAGCTGCTCGCGAGCGGGCACGTGCACGAGACCGACCCGTCCGCGGAGCCGCGCACCGTCGGCCGGCCCGCACGTTCCTACGCGTTCAACCCGCGGATCGCCCACGCGATGGCGATCGAGATCGGGGAGGACGCCATCGCCGTCGCGATCTGCGACCTGGTCGGGAACGTGGTCGCGAGCGAGCGCACACCCGTCGGGAGCGACGCCCGGCGCGCCGACCGCGTCGCCGCGGTGCACGCCGCGGTCACCGCGCTCGTCGCCCGCGCCGGTCTCGGGCGCTCGGACGTGCGGGCCGTGACCGTGGCGTCCATGGGTGTCGTGCACGACGACGGCGTGGTCGACCTGCGCCGCAAGGACGGCGACCTCGCGCTCGTCGGGGGCGACTGGTCGGGCTTCCACCTGGCCGGCGAGCTCGGCGACCTCTTCGACTGCGACGTCACGGTCGAGAACGACGCGAAGCTCGCCGCCGTCGGCGAGGCGTGGCAGGGCGCAGCCCGCGGCGTCGACAACTTCGTGTTCGTGCTGTCCAACGGGGTGCGGTCCGGTGTCGGCATCGTCATCGACGGCGAGCTGTACCGCGGGCACGACGGGCAGGCCGGCGAGGTGTTCTGGGCGGAGTCGTTCTTCCACGTCGGCCGCACGATCCGGCCGAACGCGCTGCTGCACCTGGGATCGCCCGACCCCTCTGCGCGCCGCGCGGCGGAGGACGCGCTGGCCGGGGCCCGCGCGGGCGAGCCGGAAGCCCGGCGCGCCGTCGCCGACCTCGCCCACGACCTCACCCCCGCGCTGCACGCGATCATGTGCCTGCTCGCGCCGGAGGTGCTCGTTGTGGGCGGCTCGACGGGCCGCGCAGGCGACGTGCTCGTGCCGGCCATCGAGCGCGAGTTGGCGACCCTGGTGCGGCCGGGCACCCGGCTGCACGCGTCGACGCTCGGGGACGACGCCGTCATCCGTGGTGCACTGCGTCACTCGCTCACCCGCATCGAGGCCGAGCTCTTCTGAAGGGCTCTTCTGAAGGGATTCCCATGACCGTCGCCGACCTCGCCCGTCGCTTCGTGATCGAGCTGCCCGCCTGGGTCGCCGACGAGCTGACCGACGTGCCCGACGTCCTGCCCACGCACGAGGACCGCATGGCGCTCGTGCACCGGCTCGCCGCGCGGAACTTCGTGGAGGGCAACGGCGGGCCGTTCGCCGCGATCGTCGTGGAGCGCGAGACCGGGCGGATCGTGTCGGTCGGGGTGAACGTCGTGCTCGCCTCCGGTGTCTCGGCCGCGCACGCCGAGGTGGTGGCGCTGGGCACGGCCCAGGCCCGCGTCGGCACCTGGGACCTGGGCGGCACCGGCGTCCCGCCGCACGAGCTCGTCGTCAACTGGCGGCCGTGCGTGCAGTGCTACGGCGCCACGCTGTGGTCCGGTGTCACGTCGCTCGTCGTCGCGGGCTCGGGACCGGAGCTCGAGGAGATCACCTCGTTCGACGAGGGTCCGATGGTGGCCGACTGGGCCGAGCAGTTCGAGGCCCGCGGCATCTCCGTGCTCGACGGCGTGCTGCGCGAGCAGGCCATCGCGGTCTTCCGCGACTACGCCGCGCACGCCGCCGCCGGCAACGCACTCGTCTACAACGCCCGCGGGTCGGCGTAGGCCGGCCGGACCATCCACGCGCACGGGACGAGCGCCGCCACCGTCAGTGCGATGCTCGTGCCGAACGCCGTCGCGAAGCCCGCGCCGGCGAGCACGGCGGCCAGCAGGGCGGTGCCGGCGGCGCCCCCGAGCTGCTGGACGAGCCGGACGACGGCCGAGCCCGCCGGCACCTGCTCGCGGGACAGCCCGGCGAACGCGCCTGCCGTGACGGCGATGTTGACCGCGCTGAGCGCCCCGCCGCGGACGACGAGGGCCGCCCCGAGCAGCGTCGCGCCGGCCGTGGCCGTCGCGAACGGGACGGTCGCCGCGGCGCACACGACGACCCCGACGGCGGCGACGGTGCGGGCGCCGATGCGGTCGACGACGCTGCCGACCCAGCGGGTCAGCAGGGAGCCCACGCCCTGCAGAGCGAGCACCCCGCCGGCGGCCAGCGCGGTCATGCCGCGCTCCTGCTGGAACCACAGCGGGATGAGGAACAGCGCACCGTAGAGCGCGAGCCCGGTGAGGAACAGCGTGGCCGTGGCCGGGCCGAACGCGCGGTCGGCGAGCAGCCGCACCGGGATCGCCGCCAGCGGCTCGCGCGCGTGGCTCCAGGCGACGAACCCGCCGAGCAGCGCGAGCCCGGCGGCCAGGAGCGGCCAGGGCGTGCCCGCGCTCAGCGCGTAGAGCAGCGTGGCCGAGCCGAGCCCGAGCAGCAGCACGCCGGGCACGTCGAGCCGCTTCCCGGCCTGCGCTGATGTGCGCGGCACGAAGCGGGCGGCGAGCAGGATCGCCGCCGCGCAGATCGGCAGGTTGATCGCGAACACCCACCGCCAGCTCCCGGCGTCGACGATCGCGCCGCCGACGAGCGGACCGGCGATCGGCGCGATCGTGCTCACGAGCATGACGAGGGTCAGCACGCGGCCGGTCCTGGCCGGTCCGGCGGCCCGGACCAGGATCGTCTGGAGCACCGGCAGCATGATGCCCGCGCCGACGCCCTGCAGGGCGCGGAAGCCGACCAGCGACCCGAGGTCCCAGGCCAGCGCGCACAGTGCCGAGCCGGCCAGGAACAGCGCGAGCCCGGCGATCCACAGCTGTTTGGCGCCGAACCGGTCGGACGCCCACGCCGTGACCGGGACGGTGACGGCGAGCGCGAGCAGGTACGCCGTCGGCACCCACTGGATCGCGGCGGTGCCGGCGTGCAGGTCGGTGCCGACGGCGTGCACGGCGACCGTCACGACGGTGGTGTCGACGAGCGGGGCGATCCCGCCGGCGATCACGACCAGGGCCAGGCGGATCAGCGGCCGGCCCAGCGGTTCCAGCTTCGACATCCCTACCTCCGTAGGATACACCTGTATCTTATTGGTCGATAAGATACACGTGTATCCTGACGCTGTGGAGAGACGCCGGGGAAGCACGCTCGAGCACGCCCTCCTGGCGGCCGCGTGGGCGGAGCTGCAGCGCACGGGCTACGCCGGCTTCACCATCGACGCCGTGGCCCGCGCCGCCGGCACCAGCCGCGCCGTGCTCTACCGGCGCTGGCCCAACCGGGCCGCACTCGTGCACGCGACCGTCCGGGCACACGCCGGCAGCGTCACCGACCGGGTGCCCGACACCGGCAGCCTCGACGGCGACGTGCGGGCGCTGCTGCGCGAGCTCGCCGCGGGGATCGAGCGGATCGGCGTGGACGTGGCCACGGGGCTGCTGGGCGAGCTGGACGAGATCCCCGACGACGTCAAGGCGACCGTGCCGGGCGTGGTCGAGCAGGTGGTCGAGCGGGCCAGGGCGCGCGGCGAGATCGGCGACTCGCCCGTCCCGGAGGCGGTGCTGGCGATGCCCGGCGCGCTGATCCGCTACCACGTGGTCACCGAGCGGGCCGTGCCGTCGCAGGACGTCCTCGACGGCATCGCCGACCAGCTCCTCCTGCCCCTCGTCCGCCACCACGCGGGTGCGTCCCGATGAACGAGCTGATCGCGTGGTTGCTCGACGCCGATCCGGCGCTGCGCTGGCAGGTCGAGCGCGACCTGACCGGTGCGCCGCCGCAGGTCTGGGAGGCCACGCGGGCACGCGTCGCGACCGAGGGCTTCGGCGCGCGGCTGCTCGCCCTCCAGGACCCGGACGGGCAGTGGGCCGGCGGCGCCTTCTTCCCGGCTCCCGACCACCCCACGGCCGCGCCGGCGGACGGCCAACCGTGGACCGCCACGACCTGGACGCTCACCACCCTGCGCGAGTGGGGCCTGGACGCCGCAGCGCTGCAGGGCACCGCCGAGCTGCTCGCCGCGAACGCCCGCTGGGAGTACGACGACCTGCCGTACTGGGGCGGCGAGGTCGACTGCTGCATCAACGCCTGGACGCTCGGCAACGGGCTCTGGCTGGGCGCGGACGTCGCGTCGATCGCGGAGTGGTTCGTCGAGCACCGCCTGCCCGACGGCGGCTGGAACTGCGAGTGGGTCAACGGCTCGACCCGCTCGTCGGTCCACTCGACGCTCAACTCGTTGAAGGGGCTGCTCGACCACGAGATCGCCACCGGCGGCACGGCGGCCACGCGGGCGGCGCGGCGCAGCGGCGAGGAGTACCTGCTGGAACGGCGGCTGTTCCGCCGGCTCTCCACGGGCGAGCCGATCGCGCCGTGGGTCGACCGGTTCACCTACCCGTTCCGGGCGAACTACTCCGTCCTCAACGCCGCCGAGCACTTCCGCCGCGCCGCACCCGTCGACGGCACCCCGCCGGACCCGCGCATGGCCGAGGCGATCGAGCTGATCCGCGCCGCCCGCCGGCCCGACTGAACCGCCCTGGGCGCGGGAGAGGCTCCTGATCTAACCAAGGAGACTGGGGCTATGTCCGCTCCCCGGAAGTTCGACGACGAGACACGTGCCCGTGCGGTGCGCCTGTATCAGGACCGGTTGCGTGAGCACGGTGACTCGAAGCTGGCCGCGCGTCGCCATGTGGGCGCGCTGTTGGATATCAACCAGTCCACGATCCGGAACTGGATTCGCGCCGAGGAGGGCGAGGGATCGGCATCGGCCCGACCTGTGGCGGCTGCGGATGATGTACAGGCAGAGTTGCGGCGGTTGCGCGCGGAGAATGCGGAATTGCTCCGCGCGAACGACATCTTGAAGACGGCGTCAGCGTTTTTCGCCCAGGCGGAGCTCGACCGTCGACTTCGCTGATCTGCGAGTACATCGCAGACCATCGTGACCGTTTCGGGGTCGAGCCGATCTGCGCCGTGCTGTCGCAACACGGCGTCACGATCGCCCCGGGCACGTTCTACCGCTGGCTGACACGGCCGGTGAGTGATGCGCAGCTGGAGGAAGCGTATGTGGTGAACGCCATCGTCACGCTCTATCGAAAGAACAGGTCGGTGTACGGGGTGCGGAAGCTGTGGCGCGTCGCCCGTCGTGCCGGGCTGCGCGTGGGCCGGGACCAGGTTGGGCGGCTGATGCGGATCGCCGGTGTCCAGGGTGTTCGCCGCGGTGCGCACCGGACCCGGACCACCACCCGCGACGAGCGGGCCGCGCGACATCCCGACCTGGTCAAGCGTGGGTGGGCGGCGCCGACGAAGCCGGACGCGATCTGGGTGGCGGACTTCACCTACGTGTGGACCGCGGCCGGGTTCTGCTACGTCTCGTTCATCACCGATGTGTACTCACGTCGTATTCTTGGCTGGCGGGCATCGATGGACAGATCCGCAGATCTGGTCACCTCGGCGCTGGAGCAAGCATTGAGCACCCGACGCCGGACGGTCTACGGTTTCACCACCAATGGACTGATCCATCATTCCGACGCCGGCTCCCAATACACCGCCATTGCGATGACCGAGGCGTTGGCCGAGGCCGGTATCTCCGGGTCGATCGGGACGGTCGGCGACGCGCTGGACAACGCGCTGATGGAATCGACGATCGGACTGTACAAGACCGAACTGATCAACACCCGTGACCGGGGCCGAAACTGGACCGGACGCCTCGAGGTCGAACGCGAGACCGCCGACTGGGTTCACTGGTACAACAACGACAGAATCCACTCATCAATCGACTACATGACACCCGTAGAACGGGAAATGGTGTACGCTGACACCATCACCCAACGGGTAGCCCACCCAGCCGAGGTGGCCTGAACCCGAGCCTCTCGCGAACCCAGGGCGGTTCAGACAGCACCTGGCTGCAGTCGCCCCGGCACCCCGGCGCCGTCTGGTTCGAGGTCGACGTGCCGGCGGGGCAGCCGTCGAAGTGGCTCACCCTGTACGCGACGCGGGTGCTGCGCTGGTGGGACGCCGCGCGGTAGCGCACCAGCGGAGGTGGTGTCAGCACCACCCCCGGTTGACCTGGAGACAACGTGTCCGCGAGGGGTCGTGTCCGGCGAGAGTTCTCGCCGTCACACCGACCCTGGAGAGAAGCGATGACCGTCGACCGCGCGATGCCCGGCAGCACCGACCCGACCGTGGCCCAGTGGCCGCAGCCTGCGCCGTACGTGCCCGGCCAGCACCCGTACGAGGCCCCCGCCGGCCTCGGCGGCATGCCCGGTTACGGCCCGCCGATGCCGCCCCCTCCGCCCGCGCGCCGCACCGGCGTCATCGTCGCCGTCATCGCCGCGGTCGTGCTCGTCCTGGGCGCGCTCGGGGCCGGCGCCTGGTTCCTGCTGAGCCACGCGTCCATCGACCCGGACACGGTCGCGAAGGAGATCAGCCGGGTCAGCCAGGAGAACGACAAGGCCGCCCCGACCGACATCCGCTGCCCGGACGACGTGCCGTTCGAGAAGGGCCGCACCTTCACCTGCACCGGCACGCTGCTCGGCAAGCAGACCACGTACACGATCACGCAGAACGACGACAAGGGCGCCATCACGATCAACTACCAGCGCCCGGTGCTCGACCCGGCGCAGCTGCAGAAGGAGATCGTGCGGGTCACCTCGTCCGAGGTGGCGATGAACCCGACCGACGTGCAGTGCCCCTCCGACATCCGGTTCGAGAAGGGCGCCGCGTTCACCTGCTCCGCCACCCTGGACGGCCAGCAGCTGAAGTACACGATCACGCAGACCGACGGCCAGGGCGGCCTGAACATCGCCCACGACCGCGTGCTGAAGGCGAAGGAGGTCGCCGACGAGCTGGCGGCCACCCTGAGCAAGGACGTCGGGGAGAACATCGTGGCCGTCTGCGGCGCCGACGGGCAGACCGTGCTCGTCAACCCGCCCGGCCAGCCGATCCAGTGCGGTGCCGCGAACGCCGCGCACCCCGACCGCAACGCGCCGGTCTCCGTGACGGTCGACCAGAACGGCAACCTGAGCTACCAGGTCCAGTAGCCGTATTGCGTCCGCGGCGCAGGTCTCGCTCGGGGGGACCTGCGCCGCGGTTCTGTGCGCGCGTTAACGCGGGGGGATGGTTGCACGAGCACAGATCGATGTCCGGCTCACCCGCCGCCGGGTCTCCCGCGCTGGAGGTCCACGGCCTGCGCAAGACCTACGACGCGCGTTCTGCCCCCGTGCGCGCACTGCGGGGCATCGACCTCGTCGTCGACGCCGGGGAGTTCGTGGCGCTGACCGGGCCGTCGGGGAGCGGGAAGTCGACGCTGCTGCACGTGGTGGCCGGTCTCGAACCGGCCGACGAGGGCACGATCGCGCTGGCCGGTACCGCCCTGGACGGGTTGTCCGCCGCGCGGCTGGCCCGGGTCCGGCGCCGGCACGTCGGACTGGTCTTCCAGTTCTTCAACCTCGTCGACCACATGACGGCACTGGAGAACGTCGCGCTGCCCGCGCTGATCGCCGGCGCCGGGGCGAGTGCTGCGACGGACCGGGCCCGCGACCTGCTGGACCGGCTCGGCCTGCTCGACAAGTCCGCCGAGCTGCCGCCTGCGCTGTCCGGCGGGCAGCGCCAGCGCGTCGCGATCGCGCGGGCGCTGGTGAACCAGCCGACCGTCCTGCTCGCCGACGAGCCGACCGGTGCACTGGACTCGGCGGGCACCGCCGACGTGCTCGAGCTGTTCAGCCGGATCAACGAGCTCGGGCAGACGATCCTCGTGGTGACCCACAGCCCGGAGGTGGCGGCGGCGGCCCGCCGGCAGGTGCAGCTGCACGACGGCTGCATCGTCGAGCCCGTGCCGGCAGTGCCGTGACCGGGAGCGCCCGGCGGACCCTGGTACTGGCCGGCCTGGTGACGGCCGCCGCGATCGGCTCGGTCGCGCTCGCGGCGGCGCCGCTGCGCGCCGGGCCGTCGTGGGGCGTCGTGGCGATCCTGTGCGTGCTCCCGCTCCTGCTCGCCGTCGTCGCGGGGTACAGCGTCCGCGCCCGCCGGGCCAGCACGGCCGTGCTGGTGTGGGCTGCCAACGTCGCCGGTCTCGCCGCCGCCGTCGACCTCGGCCTGCTGGTGACGCTGCTGCTGTTCGGCCGATTCCCGGTCGGCGCGCAGGTCGACCTGGTGAACGCTGCCCTGGTGGGCATCCTGCTCGTCGGGACGGCAGCGGGCCCGCTCGGCCGCCGGGCCGCCCGCACGGCGCGGGCGCTCGTCGCCGGCGTGCGCCGCTCCCCGGACGAGCTGCTCGCGGCGTTCGGCGACCGGTCCGCCGAGGGGACACCGGCGGCCGAGCTGATGCGCCAGCTCGCCGAGGCGCTGCGGCGGGACCTCCAGGTCTCCGCGGTCCGCCTCTGGTGGGCGGAGGACGAGGCCGCGGGCGAGCTCGACCGGCAGGTCGTGGTGCCCGCCAACGCCCGGCCGGGCCCGTCCCACCTCGACGGTGCCGACCTGGACGTCCTCGCCAGGGCTGGGGTCGCCGGCAACGGCTGGCTGCGGGCCTGGCTGCCCGCCCTCATGCCGACCTCCGCGCTCGCGCTGGTGCCGCAGCTGCGCATCGCGCCGGCCGTGCACGCGGGCCGCGTGCTCGGGCTGGTGCAGGTGGAGCGGCCGGTCGACGCCGGCGCGTTCAGCGCGGCCGAGGATCGGGCGCTGGGCGAGGTGGCCCGCCGGCTCGGCATCGTGCTGCGCAACCGCGCCCTCGACGCCGCCCTGCAGTCCACGCTCGCCGACCTGCGGCGCAGCAACGCGGCCCTGCAGGCGTCCCGCACCCGGCTCGTCACCACCGCGGACGCCGAGCGCCGCCGCATCGAGCGCGACCTGCACGACGGCGCGCAGCAGCACCTCGTCGCGCTCGCCGTCGGCCTGAAGCTGCTGCGCGACTCCGCCGGACCCGCGGCCGCGGACACGGAGCTGATCGACGAGCTCGACGCGGGCGTGCGCGAGGCGATCGGTGCGCTGCGCGACCTCGCCCACGGCATCTACCCGCCGCTGCTGCGCGACGCCGGGCTCGCCGAGGCGCTGCGGGCCGCCGGCAAGCGCACGGCGCTCGACGTCACGGTCGCGACGGGCGACCTGGGCGAGCTGAGCGAACCGGTGCAGGCCGCGGTGTACTTCTGCTGCGTCGAGGCGCTGCAGAACGCCGCGAAGCACGCGCCGGACTCGACGGTGGCGATCGATGTGGAGATCGACCGGTCGCGCACACCGGGCATGCTGCGGTTCTCCGTGGCCGACGACGGGCCGGGGTTCGAGACGGCCGCCGGCAGCACGGGCCACGGGCTGCAGAACATGGCGGACCGGGTCGGCGCGCTCGGCGGGGACCTGGAGATCCGGTCGGCGCCCGGTCGCGGCACGGCGGTGGTCGGCACGGTCCCGCTGGACGCCCAGGTTCGACGGTGAGCTCGTTCTGCTGGGCGGGGGTCCGCGCGGTCGCGCGGGCGGAGCGCCGCCGCCGCGGCCTGCTCCTGCTGGCCGTGCTCGCGGGGATCGTCGGGGCGGTGGTGGCCGGTTCGGCGGCGGTGGCGGAGCGTTCGGCGACGGCCTATCCGCGGCTGGTCGCGAAGGTCGGCCTGGACGACGCGCGCGTGCTGGTGCCGGCCGACCAGCCGGCGCTCGCCCGCGCCGTGCCGGAACTGCCCGGGGTCGACCACGCATGGTCGACGAGCGGCTGGGTGGCTCGGATCGCCGGCCCGGCGCTCGCGTACGTCTCGCTGGGCGCCGGTGCGGACCGGCCCGGCGACCTCGTGCGGCCCGTCGTCGTCGCCGGTCGCGCCCCGGATCCGGCGGCGCTCGACGAGGTGCTCGTCGGCGAGCCCGTGGCGGCCCGGTTCGGCGTGCGCCTCGGGGACGAGCTGCGCCTGGAGCTGCTCACCCTGTCCCAGATCGCCCGGTTCGACGTCGGGTTCGGCACGCCGGACGGTCCCGCGGTCACGCTCCGGGTCGTCGGCGTGGGCCGGATGCCGGCGTGGGGCGGCACGTTGGCCAACTTCTGGGCGTCGGAGGCGTTCGCCCGCACCTACGCTCGGACGGCGTCGGCGCACGCCGTCTTCGTCCGCACCACGGGCCCGTCCGGCACGGCGGCCTTCGCCGAGGCCTACCTGGCCGCTGCGCGGGCCGCGCCCAAGTCGATCGCCGACCGCTACCTGCCCCCGGGCGTGGAGCTGCCGACCAGCGAGGTCGACCCGTCCGTCCGCGCCGCTGAGGGGGCGATCGTCGTCGGGCTGGCCGTGTTCGCGCTGGTGGTGGCCGGGGCCGGCGCGCTCGTGGTGGGGCAGGGGTTGCTGCGCCACCACGCCGGTGGGCGCGCAGCGCAGGAGGTGGAGCTGGCGCTCGGCATGACGACGGGGGAGCGGGTGGCCGCGCGGGTGCTGGCGGCATGGCCGGCCGCGGCGCTCGCCACCGCGATCGCGCTGGCCGGTGGGGCCGCGGCCGGGCTGCTCGAACCGCTCGGCAGCCAGGCCCGCTTCGAGCCGGAGCCGGGGTTCCGGCTGCCCGTGCCGGTGCTGGTGGCCACCGTTCCGGTCGGGATGCTGCTCTTCCTCGGTGGGACGGCGCTGACCGCCGCGGCCGTCGTGCGCGCCGCCGCTCCTGGGGTCGACGTGCGGCGGCCGCTGCCGCTGACCTGGCTGCGGCGCTGGCCGGCCGTCCTGGTGGGGGTGCGGCTCGCGGCACGCGGGCGATCGGCGGCACTGGCCGTCGGGGCGTCCGCCGTCGCGACGGCGGGGGTGGTTGCCGCCGTCGTGTTCGGGGCGAGCCTCGATCGTCTCGTCGGCGAACCGGCGAGGTACGGGGCCGGTGCCGACTTCGCGGTCGCCGACGCCCGCCTCGGCGAGATCGAGCGGCTCGCGGCCGACCCGCGGACGGCCGCCGTCACCGTCATCCGCACGTCGACGGCGACGCTCGCCGGCGGGCGCACCGTGCCGGCCGTCGTCGCGTTCTCCTACAAGGGCCCGGTCGGCGTCACCGTCGCTGCGGGCCGGCTGCCCGCGCGGGCCGGGGAGATCGCGATCGGGCAGCGGCTGGCCGGCGCGACCGGGGCGCAGATCGGCGACGTCGTGCCGGTCGAGGGCACGGGCGGGGTCGTGCCGCTGACGGTCACGGGCATCGTCGTCGCACCCCCGACGGACCAGCGCTACCGGCTCGGCGACGACATCGTCCTCGCCGGCGAGCAGGCCGTCGGCGTCACGTCCGGGGCGGCGCTCTACTCGGCGTCGGTGCTGGCGATGCCCGGTCAGGCGGACGCGCTCATGACCGAGCTGGGTGCGCGGTTGGAGATCGAACCGCGGCAGGTCCCGACGGAGATCCGCACGCTCGCCGACCTCCGCTCGCTGCCCGAGGTGCTGGCGGCGGCGCTCGGGGTGCTCGTCGCCGCCGGGGCGGTCTACGAGCTGACCGCGACGCGGCGGCGGTACGCGCGGGAGATCGCCGTGCTGGCCGTGACCGGGCAGACCCCGGCGCAGGTGCGGGCCACGCTCGCGGTCGTCGCCGTCGCCACTGTCGGGCCGGGGTTGCTCATCGGCGTGCCGCTCGGGATCGGGGTGGCGCGGGTGCTGTGGTGGCAGGTGGCCACCGCCACGGGCGTGGGCGCGGAGATCGTGGTGCCGGCGGTGGTGCCGGGCGTCGTGTCGGGGGTGCTGCTCGTCGCGCTGGGTGCGGCGGTCGTCCCGGTGCTGCGGGGTGTCGGGGTGCTGCGGGTCAGCTGATCCGACGTCGGGGTGCTGTCACGCCGGTGGGCCGAGCCGTGCCCACAGGTCCTGCAGCGCGCTCGGCCGCAGCTCCTCCTTGTGCAGGTAGGCCGCCACGCCGGGGCTGTTCAGGGGGAACGGCAGGTCGTCGCGGCGGTACGTCGAGCACAGCACCACGACCGCGGCCGGCACCGCGCACGCCACCTGCGACGCCGCCTCGATGCCGCTGATGCCGGGCAGCTGCACGTCCATCAGGACCAGGTCGGGACGCAGGTCGCGGGCAGCGGTGACGGCGTCCTCACCCGTCTCGGCCTGCCCCACCAGCTCGAACCCCGGCGTGCGGGCGGCCACCCTCGCAGCGACCGCGCGGAAGGGCTGCTGGTCGTCGACGACCATCAGCCGCACGCTCGTCCCCCCGGTCATGCGACCCAGTGTGACTGCCGCGCCGGGGCCCTGCCAGGAGGCCCTCCTGGTGGACCGGGGGTGTAGCTGGTACCACCACGTCAGCGGTTCTGCAGGTACACCAGCACCGCGCTGACCCGGCGGTTGAGGTCCCGCTCCTCCGACAGCCCCAGCTTGGAGAAGATCGAGTTGGTGTGCTTCTCCACCGCGCGCTCGGACAGCACCAGCGACGCGGCGATGGCCGCGTTCGACTTGCCCTGCGCCATCTCGCCCAGCACCTGCGTCTCGCGCGGGGTCAGGGCGTCCAGCTCGGAGGGCTGCTGACGGTTGGCCGCCACCAGCCCCTCGACGACCGTCGGGTCGATGACCGACCCGCCCGCCGCGACCCGGCGGATGGCGTCGACCAGCTCGTCACCGTCGGCGACGCGCTCCTTCAGCAGGTAGCCGCGCCGCGCCGTGCCGTCGGACAGCAGCCGCAGCGCGTACGTCGCCTCCACGTACTGCGACAGCAGCAGCACCCCGGTGCCGGGACGTTCGGTGCGCAGCCGGGCGGCCACGGCGATGCCCTCGTCGCTGTGCGCGGGAGGCATGCGGATGTCGGTGACCACGACGTCCGGTGAGTGCTCCTCGATCAGCTGCTCCAGGCCCGGCAGGTCCGCCGCCGAGCCGAGCAGGATGATGTCGTCGGCTGCGCCGATGAGCCGGACGAGCCCGTGCCGCAGCAGCGCGTTGTCCTCGGCCAGGACCACTCCGATACCCACGCGCACACACTCCAGGACGGAGTCCCGCATGAGCAACTCACCGCCGGTTCAGCCTTCCTGCATCGCCTCGTCGAGAACGAACTTACGGTGATCAACAGGGCCTGTTGATCACCACAAGTTCGTTCTCGACGGAGGCGGGGCGGGCGATCATGGGGGCCACACCCCGACTTCGAGGAGACGCCATGGGCACGCTGGACGGCCGGACCGCGATCGTGACGGGCGGGTACCGCGGGCTGGGCCTCGCGTTCGCGCGCGAGCTGACCCAGGCCGGCGCCGACGTGGTGATCGGCGCCCGCGACGGGGCGGCCTCCGCGGAGGCGGCGGCCGCGCTGGCCGCGGAGACCGGCCGCACCGTCGTCGGCACCACCCTCGACGTCACCGACCGGGCCTCGGTGCGCGCCGCCGTCGCCTCCGCGGTGGAGGCCACCGGCCGGCTCGACGTCGTCGTCAACAACGCCGGCGTCTGCTACCACCGGCCCGCCCTCGACGTCCCCGACGAGGAGTGGGACGCCGTCTTCGACATCAACGTCAAGGGCCTGTGGCTCATGTGCCAGGAAGCCGGCCGGCACTTCGCCGGGCACGGTGGCGGCACGATCGTCAACGTCGGCTCGATCTCCGCCATGATCGTCAACCGGCCGCAGTGGCAGCCCGCCTACAACGCGTCGAAGGCGGCCGTGCACCAGCTGACGAAGTCACTGGCTGCTGAGTGGGCGCCGCTCGGCATCCGCGTCAACGCCGTCGCCCCGGGCTACGTGCGGACCGAGATGGCGCCCGTCGACGATCCGCGGTTCAAGGCCCGCTGGATCGACGACGCACCCCAACAGCGTGCCGCCCTACCAGCGGAGATCGCCCCACTGGTGGCGTTCCTGGCGTCGGACGCCTCGGCGTACATGACGGGTTCGGTGGTGACGATCGACGGCGGCTACACAGTGTTCTAATTGCGTCCGCTCCTTCGTCGCCGGCCGCGGGCTCGCGCGCTCTTGTGGCGACGACTTCTCCTCCGGTGCTCGCGGCCCCCGCGTCGTCCCTCCGAGGGGCCGCTGCGCGCCTCCCCCGAAGTCGTCGCCGCGCGCTCGCGGCCGGTGTGCGGAACGGGCCGCCGCTCAGTGGCAGTGCTTCGCCTCCGTCGCCGGGATGTCCAGCGCCGGGTTGCGGTCGAAGAAGCCGACGGGCTTCAACGTGAAACCGGTGTACTCCACCGGCATCACGGGCCAGTCCTCCGGCCGCGGGAAGTGCGTGGTGCCGAACGTGTGCCAGACGACGACGTCCTCGCCGTCGATCGACCGGTCCGCCGCCACCCACGCCGGGAGGCCGGCGCCGCCCGGGTTCTGGTTCACGAAGTCGCCGGCCGGGTAGCGCTCGGCCGGGTCGTAGCGGGTCACCCACAGCGCGTTGGTGGCGAAGGTGGCGCGCGCGTGGATGGACGAGGCGGGGTCGGCCAGCATCGTGGCCCTGCCCTCCGGGATCAGCGCGTACCCCACCGGCTGGCCCAACCCGTTGAGCTTGTCCGGGTTCACGATGTGCCACGTGCGCACCCGCTCCTGGGCCGATGCCCGCTGCGCCTCCGACTCCCGGGTGAGCCGGGTGCGCCGGCGCCGGAACGCGTTGCCGTACGGGTTGCCCTCCCCGATCGGCACGGTCGCCGCCTCGACCTCGTCGACGGCGTTGGCGACCCCGTCGACGGTCATGTCGAGGCGTGCGGAGAACAGGTGCTGGTGGAACGGCGCGCCCAGCCCGGGCGCCACCTCGGTGGCGTACTCGCCGGGGGTGCCGGAGGTGAACAGGAGGCCGGTGGCCTTGACCTCGAGCTGGATGGTGCCGTCGAGGTAGAGGTACCAGTAGAAGCCGTAGTCGTAGTTGCCGATCGGGGTGAAGAACGAGATCACCAGCCGGCGCTGGCGGCGCACCTCGCGCGAGTTGGTGAAGAGGTCGGAGTGCTTCCACAGCACCCCGTAGTCCTCCTCGTGCATGCAGATGGCGTTGGCGATGGTGCGCGGGTTGCCGAGGTCGTCGGCGATGACCGCGTCGACGTAGTGGATGTCGCCGAGGCAGTCGCAGCCCAGCTGCAGCGAGTCGGCGTAGCGGGCGAACATGTACTCGCCGCAGTCGAAGTAGTTCTGCCAGAACCGCACCGGTGACGGGTCGGCGTACGGCACCACCATCTCCGCGATCGACGCGCGGTAGCAGATGGGCCGCTGGTCGAACGCGATCTGGTGCAGGGTGAGTCCCTCGCGCTCGTTGAACCCGATCCGCAGGTCCCACTTGCCCCAGCGCACCCGCCCGTCCTCGACGGTGAACGAGCGGCCCTCCGGCTGCGTGATCTCGATCGGCTTCAAGGAGTCGAGCGGCGGACCCTGCACCTCGGGGTCGTCGAAGTTGCCGCTGGTCGCCGGCACGGGGACGAGCTCCTCGTCGATCACGCGGTCGACGGTGCGGGCGGTGAGGTCGACGTAGGCGACGAGCCCGTCGATCGGGTGCGCCCACGGGTGGTCCTTCGCGTGGTCCTGGCGGAACCCGAACGAGCGGACGATCCGGCGGCCGGCCTCCTCCGGGTAGTCCGGGTAGACCCCGGCCGACAGCGGCACCGCCCGCACCGACGCCGGGTCGATGCCGCGCCGCTCCAGGGCGGCGAGCCAGGCCGGCTCGGCGCCGAGGATGTCCTCGACCAGCTCGAACTCCGTGTCGATGATCGGCGGCTGGCCGTCGACCGGGGGATCGAGCTCGCGGCTCGACACCACGGTGCGCGAGGTCGCCGAGACGACGGTGTCGAACGACCGTCCGGTGGCGAGGTCGAGCAGCACCGCGCGGAAGCGGCGGTCCACGTCGGCGCCGGGGGTGTGCGCGAGGACGTCGGCCTTCGCCGGCTCCTCCGGCGCGAAGAACGCGACGCGGACGTGCTCGGTGAGCAGTCCGGCCTCGACCAGCACCTCGCGGACGGCCGCCACCTCGGCCTCGGTGGTCATGCTCAGCGGGTGGCCCGTGCGGGCCTCGAGCGTCGTCACGAACGGCTCCTCTCCAGCGCAGGTGCGGATGCAGGACGGCGCGACCAGGCCGCACCGAGGACGAACGCCGCCGCGAGGACGGCACCGATGGCGGTGGCCAGTGCCGGCGATCCACCGATCAACGTAGGGAAGTTGGCGATCGTCAACCAGAGGCAGACGAGCAGCCCGGCCAGCCCGAGCGCGGGCGCGACCAGCGTGTGCCACGGGCGCGTGTCGGCCCGCGTGCGCCGGAAGAACACGATCACCGCAGCGCAGGTCAGCGCCATCAGCACCAGCACGCCGAGGGTGGCGGTGCCTGCCATCCACGCGAACACCTGCGTCACCGGGTCCATGCCGAGCAGCGCGAACGCCACGATGAAGACCAGCGCGGTGACGGTCTGGGTGAGCGACGCGACGTGCGGCGACGTGTGCCGCGGGTGGCTGCGCCCGCACGTCGCGGGCAGCGCGCCGGAGTTGCCGAGTGTGAAGAAGTACCGCGCCAGCACGTTGTGGAACGACAGGATCGCCGCGAACATGCTGGTCATCAGCAGCACCTGGGCGAGGTCGCCGCCCACCGTCCCGAGGACGTTCGTGATCGTCGTGACGAGCATGTTCCCGGGGTCGGCCGTGGCCTGCTCGACGGCGGCGGTGTCGCCCCACGCGGAGACGACGGCCCAGCCGGACAGCGTGTAGAAGACGCCGATGAGCAGCAGCGCGGTGTAGGTGGCGCGCGGGATGGTGCGATCCGGGTCGCGGGCCTCGTCACGGAACACCGCGGTGGCCTCGAACCCGATGAACGACGCGATCGCGAACATGATCGCGACGCCGAGCGCGCCGGAGACGAACTGCCCGGGCTGCAGGAAGGCGGTCGACAGCCCTTCCGGCGAGCCGCCCCCGGTGGCCGCGACGACCACGTCGAAGATCAGCACGATCGCCACCTCGGCGATCAGCAGCACGCCCAGCACCCGGCCGGACAGCTCGATGTGCCGGTAGCCGAGCGCCGCGACGATCGCGAGGACGACGACCGACCACAGCCACCACGGCAGCGCCGGCCCGCCCCAGTGCTGCACCAGCCCGTCGATGACGGCACCGATGTAGCCGTACACGGCCAGCTGCACCGCCGTGTACGTGACGAGCGCGAGGAACGCGGAGCCCAGGCCCGGTGCCCGGCCCAGGCCGCGCTGCACGTACGCGTAGAACGCGCCCGCGTTCGGCACGTGCCGGCTCATCGCGCAGAACCCGACGGCGAACAGGAGCAGGATCGCGCAGCAGAGCGCGAACGTCGTGGGGAACGCGGCGCCGTTGCCGGCGGCGATGCCGATCGGCACCGAGCCGGCGATGACGGTCATCGGTGCCGCGGCGGCCACCACCATGAAGACGATCGATCCGACGCCGAGCGAGCCGGCGAGGGTGTGGGGTTTCTCCGTGCTGTGATCAGGGCCCATGTCCGGTCTCCCACCGGTCGAGCGACGGCGACGGCGGTCACCCTCACCGGGCCGCGGGGCGCCGGTCAAAGGCCGTTCCCGCCCCGCGGTAAACCGGCCGGCGGAATTCTCATTCGCCCCGTGGCCGGCGGTGACCTGCGGTGGATACGGTGCGCCGCATGCCCGCATGGGTCCCGCCGACGCTGCGCGACCGCTCCCCGGTGGCGGGGTTGCGGCGCCGCCGGCTGGGGCCGGTCGAGGTGTTCGCGCAGTCGGTGTCCGGCGCGGCACCGTCGGCGGCGATGGCGGCCACCCCCGTGATCGTGGCGGCGTCGGCCGGCCGCGCGACGGTGGTGTCGTTCCTGGTCGCGACGGTGCTGATGCTGCTCGTGGCGACCTGCATCGGGCAGTTCACCCGCCGGATGGCCGCACCGGGCGGGCTCTACAGCCTCACCGCGAAGGGCCTGCCGCCCGGTGCGGCGTTCGCGTGCGCGATCGGCCTGATCGCCGGCTACGGGCTGCTGGCGGCCGCCGCGCTCGCCGGGGTCGGCGCCTACGGGGAGGCGCTGCTCGCGACGGCGGGGGTGCGGGCGGGCCCGCTGCCGACGGCGGCCGGGATCGCCGTGGTCGGTGCGCTCGTCGCCCTGCTGGCGCTGCGCGGCGTGCGGCTCTCGGCCCGCGTGGTGCTGCTCGTGGAGAGCGTGGCGATCGCCCTGATGGTCGGGGTGTTCGTGGTGCTGCTGGTGACCGGGCCGACCCCCGGCCCGCCCGCCGACCTGCCGGCGCCGGGGCTGGGCGGGATCGCGGTCGGCGTGGTGCCGGCGATCGCGGCGTTCATCGGATTCGAGGTGGCGACCGTGCTGGGGGCGGAGGCCCGCAAGCCGTTCCGCAGCGTGCCGCGGGCCGTCGGCGCCACGGCGGCGGTCGCGGGAGTGCTGTACCTGTTCGCTGCGCACGTCCAGGTGGTCGGGTTCAGCACCACGCCCGGCGGGCTCGCCGCCCAGCAGGAGCCGGTGAACGCGCTGGCCGCCGCCGGCGGATGGGCGTGGGTGCCCGTCGTGCTCGACTCGGCGCTGGTCATGTCGTTCGCCGCCTGTGCGCTCGCGACGGTGACGGCGCTGGTGCGCGTGCTCTTCTCGCTGTCGCGGGACGGGCTGGCGCCGGCCGCTTGGGGTCGTACCCACCGCCGCTACCGCACGCCGCACGTGGCGCTCGCCGTGGCCGTGCCCGTGGTCGTCGGTGCGCTCGCCGTGCCCGTCGCGACCGGCCTGCCGATCCTGCCGGTGCTCATCGTGCTGCTGACGATGGCGACCTGCGGCTTCCTCGTCGCGTACGTGCTGGTGTGCGCGGCCGCCCCGGTGTTCCTGCACCGCATCGACGAGCTGACCCGACCCGCGGTCGTCGCCGCCGCCGTGATCGTGCCCGTCCTGCTGTTCGTGCTGGTCGCGTTCGTGCTGGTCTCGCCGTTGCCGTCGATGCTGCTCGGAGGGCTCGCCGTGGCGGGCCTGGCCTGGTACGCGTGGCTGCGCCTCGCCCGGCCGGCCGAGCTGGCAGGCATCGGCGTCTACGACGAGACGGTCGCCGCCGACGTGCTGGGCACCCCGTGACGACGCCGCTCTCCGGCCGCCAGCCCAAGGCGGTGCGCAGCGCGCTGGCCGTGCTGGAGGAGGTCGTCGCGGCCGGCCCGGGCGTCACGGCGAAGGAGATCTCGGCGGCGCTGCGGCTGCCGTCGGCCACGACCTACCGGCTGCTCAACCTGCTCGTCGCCGACGAGTACCTGGTGCGGCTGCCCGACCTGAAGGGGTTCGCGCTGGGCCGGCGCGCCGCCCGGCTCGCCCTGCCCGCCTCCGGCACCGTCCCGACCGCGGCCCGCGCCGTCGTCGAGCACCTGCGCGGGCAGGTGCGCTGGGGCGTGCACCTGGCGTCGTTCACCACCGGGCAGGTCGTCGTGGTCGACGCCGACCCGGACCACCCGCCGAGCGCCGCCGCCGTCCTGGCCAGGTTCCCGCAGGCCAGCGCGCTGGGCCGGTTGCTACTGGCCGAGCAGCCCGACTGGCGGGCGCTGGTGCGCGAGCTGCGCCCGCTCACCCCGCACACCGTCCAGGACGCGGCCGCGCTCGACGCCGTCCTCGTCGAGGTTGACGCCGCCGGCTGGGCCCGCCAGCTCGGCGAGCTCTCCGCCGAGCGCGGCTGCCTCGCCGTCCCGATCCGGGCGCCGGGCGACGGCCGGCTCGTCGCCGGGCTGGCACTGGCCGGTCCCGTCGCCCGCGTGGCGGAGCCGAACGAGCCGCTGCTCGATCTCCTGCGCCAGCACGCCGAGCGCTTGGCCCCGCTGCTCGCCTGACTCCGTGGTTACCGTGGACCCGTGCCGAGCTCGTCGATCCAGTGGCCCGGAATGCGGTCCGAACACCACGCCCTGCCGCCGAGCGACCGAACGACCACCACGAAGGCCGACCAGGTCGGCGTCTCGTTCTCGCAGCACACCGCGGCCGTCCGGACCGTGGGCGGGCGCTCGACGAAGGGCGACGTCGCCGCGGGCGCCGTGTTCGTCACGGGCGCCCACGCCATCGCGTGGAGCGAGATCGGCGAGCGGACCGAGGCGGTGGAGATCTACCTCGACCCGGCGCTGCTGCCCGCGCGGCCCGTGGGGACGGCGCTCGACGTCCGCGACGGGGTGGTGCTCGGCGCCGCGCACGTGCTGCGCAGGGCGCACGTCACCGGGGGTGGGCTCACCGACGTGGCGGCGAGCACGCTCGCCCACCGCCTCGCCCGGCACCTCGACGAGGTGTACGCGCCTGGCGGCCGGAGACCGCGCGCCCCGAGCGGTGCGCTGGACCGCCGGCTGGTGGACCGCGTCGCGCAGTTCGTCGACGCGCACCTGCAGGAGACGCTCAGCCTGGACCGGCTCGCCGGCGTCGCCGCGCTGAGCCCGTTCCACTTCGCGCGCGCGTTCCGCGCGGCCACCGGCGCCACCCCGCACCAGTTCGTGACGGCCCGCCGCATCGAGGCCGCCCGCGCCCGGCTCCTGGCGACGCAGGCGAGCGTCGTCGACATCGCCCACGGCGTCGGGTTCTCCAACCTGAGCCACTTCCGCCGGGTGTTCCGCCGCGAGCTGGGGATGCTGCCCGGTGATCTTCGAGGACAGCAGGATCGGACCCTCTCCTGACGGCGGCGGCGTGCCAGCATCCGGCTGTGATCCACTCCCGTCCGTTCCAGTTCTTCAACGGTGACGTCCCGCTCGCGGCCCGTGTCCACCGCAACGTCGACGACCTGCTCGAACCGCAGCCCGCGGTGCTGGTCACCGGCTCGTGGCTGACCGTCAAGGAGCAAATGGCCGACCGGTACGCCGCCGAGCTCGCGGCCCGCGGGTACACCGCGGTCACGTTCGACTTCGCCGGCTGGGGCGCCAGCGGTGGCACGCCGCGGCACGCGGAGCTGCCCGCGCGGAAGATCGACGACATCGTCGCCGTGGCGCGTGCGGTGTCGACGCTGTCGTTCGTCCGACCTGGCGCGATCGGGTACCTCGGCGTGTGCGCCTCGGCGCAGTACGCGCTGCGCGCGCTGGCGGCGGGCGCCCCGATCGCCTCGATGGTCAGCGTGGCCGGGTGGTTCCACGACACCGCGACGGTCGCGCCGTTCTACGGCGGAGCGGACGGCGTCGCGCTGCGCCTCGACCGCGCGGCCGCGGCGTTCGAGCTCTACCAGCACACCGGCGAGGTGCGGACCGTCCCGGCGTACGAGCCGGGCAACGACCGCGCGGGCATGTCGTTCGAGCTGCCCTACTACGCCGAGCCCGGCCGCGGCGCCGTCCCGAACTGGGAGAACGCGATGGCCGAGTTCAGCTGGGCCTACTGGCTGACGTTCGACGGCCTCTCCGCCGCCCCGGCGGTGTCGGTTCCCACGCTGTTCGTCCACAGCGAGGACTGCGTGCTGCCCGACAACGTGCGCCACGTCGCGGCGGCGCTGCGCGGGCCGACGGAGATCCTATGGGCCGACGGCACCCAGATCGACTTCTACGACCAGGAGGCACAGGTGACGCTCGCCGTCGACGCAGCCGACAAGCACTACCGCACTACCCTCCCGTCATGATCGTCGTCACGGGTGCGACCGGGAACGTGGGGGGCGAGCTGGTGCGGCAGCTCGCGGAACGGGGCGAGGCGGTCCGCGGGGTCGTGCGCACGGCGACCGCCGCGCTCCCCGACGGCGCCGAGCGCGCCGTCGGCGACCTGAACGAGCCGGAGAGCCTGCGCGCGGCGTTCGCCGGCGCCGATGCGCTCTTCCTGCTGGCCGGCTACCCGGACGCGGTGCTGGAGGAGGCCCGCGCCGCCGGCATCACCCGGGTGGCGCTGCTCTCCGGTGGCTCGGCGGCCACCGGGCGGACCGACAACGCCGTCTCGCAGTACATGATCGCCACCGAACGGGCCGTGCAGGCCTCCGGGCTGGACTGGACGTTCCTGCGCCCGTCCGGGTTCATGTCGAACACGCTCCAGTGGACGGAACAGCTGGCTGCGGGCGACGTCGTGCGGGCGCCGTTCGCGGACGTACCGATCGCCGTGATCGACCCGGCCGACATCGCCGCCGTCGCGCTCGAGGCGCTCACGTCCGACGGGCACGCCGGGAAGGCGTACCTGCTGACCGGCCCCGAACCGCTGCTGCCCGCCGATCGGCTGCGCATCCTCGGTGACGTGCTCGGCCGCGACCTGCGGTTCGAGGCAGAGCCCAACGACGAGGCGTGGACACGGATGTCCGCGAGCATGCCCGAGCGGTACGTGCGCGCGTTCTTCAGCTTCTACGTCGACCGGACGCTGGACGAGTCGATCGTGTACCCGACCGTCGCCGAGGTCACCGGACGCCCGCCGCGCACGTTCGAGCAGTGGGCGACGGCGCACGCAGCAGCTTTCGGAGGACGCAGTGGGTGATCCCATGACCGTGCTGACCCGGCTGCTGCACGCCGTCGACGCGCTGGACTGGGCCGCGGCCCGGGCGACGTTCGCCGACACCGTCCGCGCCGACTACACCGAGCTGGCCGGCGGCGAGGTCGAGGACGTCGCCGCCGACGAGCTGATCGGCCGCTGGCAGGCCGTCTTCCCGGGGTTCGACGCCACGCAGCACGTCACCGGCCCCGGCGTCGTCACGCCCGAGGACGACGGCCTGCTGCGGCTGGACACCCACGTCCGGGCCTTCCACCGGATCGCCGACGCCGAGGGCGGCCCGCTGTGGGGCGTCCACGGGCACTACGTCGTGCGCGTCCGGGCCGGCCTGATCGTGGGGATCACGCTGCAGCTCTACTACCAGGAGGGCAACCTGACCCTCCCCGCCCTGGCCACGTCCCGCACGGTCACGCAGCCGCGAACCCCGCGCACCTGACCTGGAGAGTCAGTACGTGCTCATCACGTGCTTGACGCGCGTGTAGTCCTCCAGCGCGTACGACGACAGGTCCTTCCCGTAGCCGGACTGCTTGAACCCGCCGTGCGGCATCTCCGCGACGAGCGGGATGTGGCAGTTGATCCACACGCAGCCGAAGTCGAGCGCGCGGGAGAGCCGGATGGTGCGGCCGTGGTCGCTGGTCCACACGCTCGACGCGAGGCCGTAGGTCGTGTCGTTGGCCAGCGCGACGGCCTCGTCCTCGTCGTCGAAGGTCTGCACGGTGATCACCGGGCCGAAGATCTCGGTGGAGACGAGCTCGTCGGTCTGGCGGAGGCCGCTGATGACGGTCGGCGGGTAGAAGTACCCGCCGCCGTCCGCCGCGGACCCGCCGCAGAGCACCTGCGCGTGCGCCGGGGCCCGCGAGACCAGCCCGGACACCTTCGCCAGCTGGTCCGGGTTGTTCAGCGGCGGAATGAAGAAGTCCTCCGACCCGTCCGTCTCGTCGCGGGAGAAGCGGATGTCGGCGGCCTGCTCGACGAGCTTGGCGGCCAGCGCCTCGGCGACGGACGCGTGCGCGATCACGCGGGTGCCGGCGGTGCAGTCCTGGCCGGCGTTGAAGAACCCGGCTGCGGCGATGCCCTCGGCGGCCGCGTCGAGGTCGGCGTCGTCGAACACGACGACCGGCGCGTTGCCGCCCAGCTCCAGATGCACCCGGGTGACGCGCCGCGCCGCCGACTCGGCCACCGCCTTGCCCGCGCGGGTGGAGCCGGTGATGGCGACCATCGCGGGGATGTCGTGGTCGGTCATCGCGGCGCCGGTGGCCCGGTCGCCGCACACCACGTTGAGCACGCCGGGCGGGAGGATCTCGTTGAACAGCTCGCCCATCCGCACGCTGCTCGCCGGGGTGGTGTCGGACGGCTTGAGCACCATCGTGTTGCCCGCCGCGATGGCCGGGCCGATCTTCCAGATCGCCATCATCATCGGGTAGTTCCACGGCGTGATCGACCCGATCACGCCGAGCGGCTCCCGCCGGATCGTCGACGAGTGCCCGGCCATGTACTCGCTGGTCGCGGCGCCCTGCAGGTGCCGGGCCGCGCCGGCGAAGAAGCGCAGCTGGTCGGCCATCGGGCCGATCTCCTCCGACAGCGTGAGGCCCTTGGGCTTGCCGGTGTCGCGCGCCTCGATCTCGACGAGCTCCGGCCCGTGCTCCTCGACGGCGTCGGCCATCTTCAACAGCGCAGCCATGCGGTCGGCGGGGGTGGTGTCGCGCCAGCCCTCCCGGAACGCGCGCTGCGCGCACGTGTACGCCGCGTCGACGTCGGCGGGGCCGGAGAGCGGCGCCGTCGCGTAGACCTCGCCGGTGGCGGGATCGACGATGTCGAGCGTGCGCCCGTCGGCCGCCGCCACCGGCTTGCCGTCGATGATGTTGTGGAACGTCTGCACAGCTGTCCCCTCACTTGGTCACGGTGCCGGCGGAGTCGCCGGAGAGCCGGTTGGCCAGGTAGACCGGCAGCACCGAGATCACGACGAGCACGACGGCCGCCACGTTGACGACCGGGCTCTGGTTGGGCCGGAACAGGTTCTGGAAGATCCACAGCGGGAGCGTCTGGATGCCGGGACCTGCGGTGAACGTGGTCACGATGATCTCGTCGAACGACAGGGCGAACGCCAGGAGCGCGCCGGCGAACAGCGCGCCGCGCAGCGCCGGGAAGGTGACCAGCCGCCACGTCGTCCACGGGGTGGCGCCGAGGTCCATCGACGCCTCCTCGGCGGTGCCGGACATGCGCCGCAGCCGCGCGGACGCGTTGTTGACGACGATGACGATGCAGAACGTGGCGTGCCCGACGACCAGCGTGAAGAACGTGAGCCCGCCCAGCGCCTGCGTGAACAGGGTGTTGAGCGCGATGCCCGTGACGATGCCGGGCAGCGCGATGGGCAGCAGCACCAGCAGGGAGACGATCTCCTTGCCGAAGAACTCGTAGCGCACCAGCGCCATCGACGCGAGCGTGCCCAGCACCACTGCGACCACCGTCGCACCGGCCGCGACCTGCACGGACGTCCACGCCGCGTCGATCACGCCCTGGTTGGTGGCGGCCACCTGCCACCAGCGCAGCGTGAACCCGGGCGGCGGCCAGGTGAACGTGGCGCTCGCCGAGAACGAGTTGAGCAGCACCAGCGCCATCGGCACGTAGATGAACAGCAGCACCACGACCGCTGCGGTGCGCAGCAGCCAGCGGGCGGTCGCCGAGAGCACCATGTCAGAGCCTCCCGAGCGCGCCGGTGCGGCGGATCGTCAGCAGGTAGAACGCCATCACGACGAGCGGCAGCACCGCCACCGCGGCCGCGAACGGCAGGTCGGTGGAGAACGTCTGGTAGACGACGTTGCCGAGCATCTGGTTGGTGCCGCCGACGAGCTGCACGGTGATGTAGTCGCCGAGCGACAGGGAGAACGTGAACACCGAGCCGGCGGCGACCGCCGGACCGAGCACCGGGAACACGACCGTGCGGAACGCCGTCCACGGGCGGGCGCCCAGGTCGGCCGCCGCCTCCAGGAACGAGCCGCGCATCGAGCTGATCCCGGCGTAGACGGGCAGCACCATGTACGGCAGCCACAGGTAGGTCAGCGTGACGACCACGGCGACCCACCCGTAGCCGGGGGAGAGGCCGCCGAGCGGCCCCTCCGGCGCCAGCAGGACCCGCCACGCGTACACCTTCACCAGGTACGACGCCCACAACGGGGTGAGCACCAGCGCCACCAGCACCGGCCGGCTGCGCGCGCCGGCCGCCAGCGCCATGTACGTCGCGAGCGGCAGGGCCAGCAGCAGGCACAGCAGCGTCACCCCGACGGCCACGCCGACCGTCCGCAGCACCGTGAGCAGGTACGCCGGCTCGGTCAGCACGTTCAGGACGTTGTCGAGCGTGAACGAGTAGGTGATCCGTCCGGTGAAGCTGTCGGTGCCGAAGAACGCGGTGGCGAGCAGGAACCCGAGCGGCACGACGTAGAACAGCCCGAGCCAGATCAGCGCGGGCGTGAGCAACCCGGAGAGCCGCAGCCGGGGATGCCGGTGCAGCACGGCGGCAACGGACAAGACTCCACCTCCTGTGGTCCCCGGGTGACCGCGCCTACGAGCTACGCAACTGCGTCCACGCCCGCACCCACTCGTCGTACGGGATGCACTTGGCGTCGGTGCGCCCGTCGACGCAGCTCTCGACCGGCGTGGTCCAGTAGTAGACGTTGTTCCAGAACCCGGTCTCCTGCGCGTGGTACTGGGTGCAGTGGTCCTTGTTCGTGGTGAGCGCGCAGGACTTCGAGTTGGCCGGCGCCTCCCCGAAGTACTCCGCGATCTGCGCGTTGACCTGCGGCGACACGACGTGGTTGAGCCACAGGTACGAGCAGTTGATGTTCGCGGTGCCCTTCTTGACCATCCACGTGTCCGACCATCCGGTTGCGCCCTCGGTCGGCTTGGTGGTGCCGACCTTGCCCGGCGCGTCGGCGTTGGCGAGGTTCGCGGTGAGCTGCCAGCCCTGGCCCTCCAGCAGCGAGCCGGACGCGAGCCCCTGGCCCTGCTTGACGACGTCGGCCCAGTACTCGGCGACGAGCGGCTTCTGCTGCTGCAGCAGCGCGATGGCGGCGTCGAACTGCTTCCTGTCCAGCGCGTACGGGTTCTTGATGCCGAGCTCGGGCTTCGTCGACATCAGGTAGACGGCGGCGTCGGCGATGTAGATCGCGTCGTCGTACGGGCTGATCTTGCCCTTGGCCGGGGACGCCGGGTCCCACATGTTCTTCCACGACGTGGGCGGCGTCGGGTTGGCGGCGGTGTTGTAGAGCAGCAGGTTGGCGCCGCGGCCGTGCGGGATGCCGTAGTTCTGGCCGGCGACGGTGTTCCAGGGCTTGTCCTTGAGCTCGCCGATGACGTCGGCGTAGTTGGGCACGAGCGCCGTGTTGATGGGCTGGACCCGGTCGCCGTAGACGAGCCGCAGCGACGCGTCGCCCGACGCGGAGACGACGTCGTACTCGCCGGTGGAGAACAGCTGCACGGCCTCGGCGGACGTCGCGAACGTCTTCACCGTGACCTGGCAGCCGGTCTGCTGCTCGAACGGGGTGACCCAGTCGACCTTGGGGTCGGTGGAGCCGTCCTCGGCGTAGCCGGGCCAGGCGAGCACGGACAGCTTGCCCTCGCCCTTCCCGACGGGCCCGGCGTAGGCCTGGGCCGCCGGTGGCGCCGCCCCGCCGCCGGGTGCGCTGCCGCCGCCACTTCCGCACGCGGCGAGCACGAGCCCGACCGCACCGATCAGCGCTGCAGTGCGCGCTGCTGCCATGACCCGCATCTGTCGCTCTCCTTCACTGGTGCAGTGGGACTTCGTGGTCGTGCCGCCAGGTGAGCCGGACCCGCGCGCCGCGGTCGGGCACCTTGTCGTCCTCCGGTCCGGCGAGCAGCAGCACCGACAGCTGCCCGCCCGCGTCGAGCTCGACGACGCAGCGCGTGGTCGGGCCGGTGTAGACCAGCTCCTCGACGACTCCGAGCGCGGCCGATCGGCCGGCGGGCACCGGGTCGGTGGGGTCGCTGATCGCGATCTTCTCCGGCCGCACGCTCCAGCTGCCGGCGCGCCCGATGATCGCCTGCGCGGCCTCCGAGCCCAGTACGTTCGACGTGCCGACGAACCCGGCGACGAACGCCGACACGGGCCGCTCGTAGACCTCCTGCGCCGAGCCCGCCTGCTCCACCCGCCCGTCGTTGAACACGACTACCCGGTCGGCCAGGGTCAGCGCCTCGTCCTGGTCGTGCGTGACCAGCACGAACGTGATGCCGGAGGCGCGCTGGATCTGCTTGAGCTCCACCTGCATCTGCTCGCGGAGTTTGAGGTCGAGCGCGCCGAGGGGCTCGTCGAGCAATAGGACGGCCGGCCGGTCCACGAGCGCGCGGGCGAGCGCGACGCGCTGGCGCTGGCCGCCCGAGAGCGCGGTGGGCGCCCGCTCGGCCATGGCGTCCAGCCGCACGGTGGCCAGCGCCTCCAGCGCGCGCCGGCGGCGCTCGGCCCGGTCGACGCCGGCGATGCGCAGCGGGTACTCGACGTTGCGCAGCACCGACAGGTGTGGGAACAGCGCGTAGTCCTGGAAGACGGTGTGCACGTCGCGGTCGAACGGGGCGTTGCGCGTGACGTCCCTGCCGGCGAGGGAGATCGTGCCGGCGGTGGGGCTCTCGAAGCCCGCGATCAGCCGCAGCACCGTCGTCTTGCCGGAGCCGGACGGGCCCAGCAGCGTGACGAACTCGCCGTCGGCGATGTCGAGGTCGAGGTCGTGCACGGCGACGACGCCGCCGGGGAACTCCTTGCGCACGCCGCGCAGCGTGATCGCCGGGGACGGGTCAGACGGCACGAGCGCTCCCGTTCGTCCGGTTGTGGCAGCAACGTGGGCGAAAAACTATGAGTTCATAGGTTTTATGTCAATGCCTGTGGCAGAGTGAGCGCGAAGACCCAGCGAAGGAGTGACGCGTGCGCAACACCGCCCATGCGGCGGGTGGCCGGGCGGCGGTGTTCGCACCGCTCGACGTCGGCAAACGGGCCGACGCCGTCGTCCGCCGGCTCTCCGAGGGCATCCACCTCGGCCTGCTCGCCCCCGACGAGCAGCTGCCCAGCGAGACCGACCTCGCCGAGGCCTTCGGCGTCTCGGCCGTGACGGTGCGGGAGGCGCTCACCGCGCTGCGCGGGCAGGGCCTGCTGGTCACGCGCCGGGGCCGCAACGGCGGCAGCTTCGTGCGCGGGGGGGCCACCGACGAGGGCGCCGAGACCGCGGTGCTGCGCGAGCGCCTGCGCGCGGTCAGCCCGTCCGAGCTGCGCGACCTCGCCGACCACTACGGCGCGCTGGCCAGCACCTGCGCCGCCCTCGCCGCCGAACGCGCCGGCGAGCTGGACGTCGCGCTGATCGCCGACAGCGTGGCCGCGCTGGCCGGCGCCGGGGACCTCGGGGCCCGCCGTCGCGCCGAGTCGCGGTTCCACGTCGAGCTGGCCGCTGCCGCCCAGTCACCCCGCCTGACCAGGGCCGTCATCAGCATGCAGGCCGAGATCGGGCCGCTGCTGTGGCCGTCGCGCGGCGAGTCCGACGTCGTCGCGCGCCATCGCGGCATCCTCGACGCCGTCGCCGCGGGGGACGGGCCGGGCGCGCGCGGGCTGGCCGCCGCGCACCTGTCCACGGCTCTCGCGCGGGCGAGCACGCTGCAGCTCACGTTCCTCGGTGAGCCCGACGGCGAGTCGGATCCGCCGAGCGATCCGGTGGCGGCCGTGATCGAGCGGGTCGCGACGATCTGCGAGAGCACGTTCGCTGCCATCGAGGGCATCCGCGGCGCCGCCGAGCAGCTGCTGCGCCCGCTCGCCGGGCCGGCGCTCCTGCGCCCCGAGGACGTCGAGCCGATCTCGCGCGTCGTGCGGCCGCTGCTCGACACCGACGGCACACCGCTCGTCGGTGCCGGCCTCGTGCTCGAACCCGGGCTCGTCGAGGGCGCCGGCCACTGGATGGAGTGGTGGCACCGCACCCCGGACGGCAGCTCCGTCGAGCGGCTGGAGGTGGATCTGGACCCTTCTGCCACGGCCTTCTACGACTACACCGTGCTGCCGTGGTTCACGGTGCCCCGCCGCACCGGTGCCCGGCACGTCGTCGGGCCGTACGTCGATCACCTGTGCACCCAGGAGTACACGCTCACGTTCACGGCGCCGATCAGCGTCGGCGGCCGGTTCCTCGGGGTCGTCGGCGCCGACATCGTCGACCGCTGGCTGGAGCGCACGCTGCTGCCGCAGCTCGGGGCGATCCGCCGGCCGGCCGCGCTGGTGAACGACGGGGGCCGGGTGGCCGTCGCCAACGATCCCGCACTGGTCGTGGGTTCGGTCGTCCCCGGTGGTGAGCTGCACCACCTCGACCGCCTGCCGCTCGCGCTGCTGATCCGCTGACCCGCGAAGGAGCCACCCATGACCACCACCGCCCCCGGCGCGCTGACCGGTGGCCCGGCGCTGCCCCAGCGCCGCGAGCTGCGCACGGCCGTGCCCGGTCCGCGCTCGCTCGAGCTGCAGGAACGCCGCGCCGCGGCCGTGGCCCGCGGCGTCAGCTCGACGATGCCGGTGTACGCGGCGGCGGCCGGTGGCGGCGTGCTCGTCGACGTCGACGGCAACTCGTTCATCGACCTCGGCTCGGGCATCGCGGTCACCACGGTCGGCAACAGCCACCCGCAGGTCGTCGCCGACGCCGGGGCGGCGCTGGCCCGGTTCACCCACACCTGCTTCATGATCACGCCGTACGAGGGGTACGTGCAGCTCGCCGAGGAGCTGGCCGCCGTCACCCCAGGCGACCACGACAAGCGCACGGCGCTGTTCAACAGCGGCGCCGAGGCCGTGGAGAACGCGGTCAAGATCGCCCGGTACGCGACGGGGCGCAGCGCGGTCGCCGTCGTCGACCACGCCTACCACGGCCGCACCAACCTCACGATGGCGCTGACGGCGAAGAACATGCCGTACAAGGACGGGTTCGGGCCGTTCGCGCCGGAGGTGTACCGGGCGCCCACCTCGTACCCGTTCCGGGACGGGCTCGACGGTCCGGCCGCGGCGGCCCGCACGATCGAGGTGCTCGAACGCTCGGCGGGGGCGAACCGGCTGGCGGCGCTGCTGATCGAGCCGATCCAGGGCGAGGGCGGGTTCGTCGTGCCGGCGCCCGGCTTCCTGGCGGCGCTCGCCGCGTGGTGTCGCGAGCACGGCATCGTGTTCATCGCGGACGAGGTGCAGACCGGCATCGCCCGCACCGGCGCGTGGTTCGCCTGCGACCACGAGGAGGTCGTGCCCGACCTCGTCACGATGGCGAAGGGCATGGGCGGCGGGCTGCCGATCGCCGCGGTCACCGGCCGCGCCGAGCTGGTCGACGCCGTCCACCCCGGTGGGCTCGGCGGCACCTACGGCGGCAACCCGGTGGCGTGCGCCGCTGCGCTGGCCGCGCTGGGTGCCGTCCGCGACGACGGGCTGATCGGGCGCGCCCGCGAGATCGCCGACCACGCACTGCCGCGCCTGCGGCAGCTGGGTGATCCGCGCATCGGCGACGTGCGCGGGCGCGGCGCGATGATCGGCGTCGAGTTCGTCCGCCCGGGCACCGACGAGCCCGACGCCGAGCTCGCCAAGGCCGTCGCCGGCGCGTGCCATCGGGCCGGGGTGATCGTGCTGACGTGCGGGACGTGGGGCAACGTGGTGCGGCTGCTGCCGCCGCTCGCGATCCCGCAGGACCTCCTCGTCGAGGGGCTCGACGTGCTGGAGGAGGCGCTCCGCAGCGCTTGACCTGGAGCGCGCTCCAGGGGGAACGCTCGGCGCATGACCGATCGACCCATGTTCGTGCTGGGCACGATGCTCTTCGGCAACACACAGGACGAGCAGCTCTCGTTCGAGCTGCTCGACCGCTTCGTCGACGCAGGTGGCACCGTCCTCGACACCGCCGACTGCTACGCGTTCTGGCTGCACCCCGACGGCCACGGCGGCACCAGCGAGGAGCTGCTCGGCCGCTGGCTCGCGGCCCGTCCGGGCATGCGGGACCGCGTGCGGATCAGCACCAAGGTGGGCGCCGAGCCCGTGCCGCCCGGCGAGTGGCCGGACAACCGCGAGGGCCTGTCGCCGACCGCGATCAAGGCGGGCATCGAGGGCAGCCTCCGCCGCCTCGGGGTCGACCACGTCGACGTGTTCTGGACCCACGTGGACGACCGGAGCGTCCCGCTCGTCGACGTCGTCGGTGCGCTCGGCGAGCTGGTGGCGGCCGGCACGGTCGGGCAGCTCGGGGTGTCCAACCAGCCGAGCTGGCGGGTCGAGCAGGCCCGGCAGCTCGCCGCCGCGAACGGCCATGCGGGCTACACCGCCGTGCAGCTGGCGCACACCTACCTGCAGCGCCGCCCGGTCGCGTACGTCGACGGCGACTTCGACCAGTTCAGCTGGGCCACCCACCACACCGTCGACCACGTGCGGAGCGAGGGGTTGGAGCTGTGGGCCTACACCCCGCTCCTGAGGGGCGGGTACACCCGGCCGGACCGGATGCCGGCCGAGTTCGACCACCCCAACAGCACCGCCCGGCTCGCCGCGCTCGACGAGGTCGCCGCCGAGCTCGGCGCCACCCGCAACCAGGTCGTGCTGGCCTGGCTGGCCGCCGACCCCACCGTCCGCCCGATCGTCGGCGTCAGCTCGGCGGCGCAGCTGGACGAGGCAGCGGCCGGCATGCGGCTGGAGCTGGCCCCCGAGCAGCTCGCGCGGCTCGACGCGGCCGGCTGAGTGTCGTCGAGCCGAGGTGCACGATCACGGCCAGCATCGCGACGACGGCGACACCGACCGCGAGGCGGTAGCCGCCGAGGGGGTCGGCGGCGAGCGCGGCGACCGCGCTGAGCGCCGGGATCCCGACGGTGATGGCGACCTGCTGGGTGGTCGAGGCGAGCCCTGCGGCGAGCCCCTGCTCGCCGTCGGGCAGGCCGGAGGTCGCGGTGACGGTGGCGGCGACGATGGCCGCGACGTGCCCGAAGAACCCGACGAACAGCGCGGGCACGAGCACGAGCAGCGCGGAGCGGTCGGTGCCGAGCGCGATCAGCGGGACGATCGCGAGCATCTGCACCGCCATGGCGACGACGAGCACCCGCCGGAGCCCGATCCGCCCGATCGCCCGGCCGGCGACGATGCCCGCGACGATCGACGCGAGGCCCGGGATGCCGAACACGAGACCGGTCGCCAGCGGCGACAACGCCAGCACGTGCTGGAGGTAGAGGGTCGTCAGGAAGATGACCGCCGGCTCGACGAGGAAGATCGCGATGCTGGCGAGGTTGCCCTGGACGACGCCGGGCCGGGCGAGGATCGCGATCGGCACCAGCGGAGCCGGGGTGCGCCGCTCGATGCGCCAGAACGCCGCCAGGGCGACGACGCCGACGACCGCGGCGGCCGCCGAGGCGACCGAACCGGCCTCCAGCACCGCGTAGACGAGCGCGACGAGCCCCGCCGTGCCGGTCACGGCGCCGGCGACGTCGAGGCGCGTGCGGTCGGGGCGGCGGCTCTCCGGCACCACGAACGGCGCGGCGACGATCACGACGACGGCCAGCGGCACGTTGACGAGGAATGCGGCGCGCCAGCTCAGCGCCTCGACGAGGGTGCCGCCGGCGAGCGCGCCCACGGTGAAGCCGCCGCAGGCGAGCGCGCCGTTGAGGCCGAGCGCGCGTTCGCGCAGCGGGCCATCGCCGAAGGTCGTGGTGATCAGCGCGAGCGCGGAGGGAATGGCCATCGCCCCGGCGAACCCTTGCAGGGTGCGCGCGGCGAGCAGTGCGGCCGGTGTGGTCGCGATGCCGCCGAGCAGGGAGCCGGCGGCGAGCACCGCCATCGCGACGAGGAGCATCCGGCGCCTGCCGAACTGGTCGCCGAGGCGTCCGAACAGGAGCATGCAGCCGGCGGCCGGCAGCGCGAACGCGGTGGCGATCCAGGGCAGCTGCTCGTCGGACATCCCGACGCCGGCGCCGGCATGCGGCAGCGCGACGTTCAGGATCGAGAAGTCGATCGACAGCATGAAGGACGCGCCGAGCAGGACGGCCAGGATCAGGGCCTCCTGGCGCGAGAAGCGGGTGGGGGCGGAAGCAGCAATCGTATCGCAACTCATGGGTTGCATTCTTGATGCAACCGGAAGGTTGCGTCAAGCGCTGGGTCTGCGCGACGGCCGTGAAAGCACGCTGAAACCCGGGAGGGCGACGGTTCACCCGTGCCTCGCAGAACCCCGCCCCGCAGCGCGGAGGCGGTCGTCGATCTCGCGGCGATCGCCACCAACACCAAGATCGTCCGGTCGCGGACGTCGGCCGCGCTCATGGCCGTGGTCAAGGCCGACGCGTTCGGGCACGGGATGGTGCCGGTCGCGCGGGCGGCGCTCGACGGCGGCGCGACGTGGCTCGGCGTGGTGTGGCCGGGCGAGGCGATGGTCCTGCGCAGCGCCGGGGTCACCGCGCCGGTGCTGGCCTGGCTGTATCCGCCCGCTGCCGAGCTCCGGCCCGCGATCGCGGCCGGGGTGGACCTCGCCGCGTCGACGTTCGAGCAGCTCGCCGGCATCGCGGCGGCGACGACCGGGGACCGGCGGGCGCGGGTCCACCTGAAGGTCGACACGGGACTGGCGCGGTCCGGGGCCGCGGCGAGCGACTGGCCGGCGCTGGTCGCCGCGGCCCGCCGGTACGAACGGGCCGGCCGGATCGAGGTGGTTGCCGTCTGGTCGCACCTGGCCGACGCGGACGCCGACGACCCGGTGCTGGTCGCCGCGCAGGTCGCGCGGCTGGCCGCGGCGGTCGACGTCGCGACGGCCGCCGGTCTGCGCCCGCAGCTGCGGCACCTGGCGAACTCCGCGGGCGCCCTGCACCACGCCGACACCCACCTCGACCTCGTGCGGGTCGGCATCGCCCTGTACGGCTGCGAGCCCGTCCCGCAGCGTCCGGTCGGGCTGCACCCGGCGATGACGCTGCGGGCGCCGGTTGTGTCGGTGAAGCGGGTCGCGGCGGGCACCGGTGTGTCCTACCGGCACGAGTACGTGACGCGGACCGCCACCCGGCTCGCACTGGTCCCGGTCGGCTACGCGGACGGGATCCCGCGGGCCGCAGCCGGCGCAGCGCAGGTGTGGACGGGAACCGAACGGCGTCCGGTGGCGGGGGTGATCGCCATGGACCAGCTGGTCGTCGACATCGGGCCGGCCGGGCCGGACCCGTCCGAGGTGGTGCTGTTCGGGCCGGGCGTCGACGGCGAACCCACCGTCGCGGAGTGGGCGGCGTGGGCCGACACGATCCCGCACGAGCTGCTGTGCCGCGTCGGCGCCCGGGTGGAGCGTCGCCATGTCGGATGAGCGGCTCTGGGTGGCGGTCGTGCACGGCGGCACCGGCGGTGAGCACGACGTGTCCTGCCGCTCCGCGGAGGCGATCGTCCACCACCTCGACCCGACCCGGTTCCGGCCCGTGCCGGTCTACATCGAGCGGGACGGGCGGTGGACGGTCGCCGGCCCGGCCCGGCAGTGGGGGAGCCCGGGGTCGGGGGTGGCCGCGAGCGTCGTCGCCGGCCTGGACGCGGTGCGGCGCTGCGACGTCGCGTTCCCGGCGATGCACGGCGAGTTCGGCGAGGACGGGCACCTGCAGGGCGTGCTGGCCGCGCTCGGCGTGCCGACGGTCGGGTGCGGGCTGCTCGCGAGCGCGCTCGGCATGGACAAGGTGCTCACCAAGACCGTGCTCGCCGCGGCCGGCCTGACCGTCGCCGATGGTGTCGTCGTGGACGTCCGCGACGCGGACCTGGCCGCGGTAGCCGACCGGTTGCCGCTGCCGGTGTTCGTGAAGCCGTCCCGCAGCGGGTCGAGCATCGGGTTGACGAAGGTGTCGCGCTGGGCGGACCTGCCTGCGGCGATCGCGGTGGCGGCCGCCGTCGACCCGGTCGTGCTCGTCGAGGCGGCGATCCCCGGACGCGAGATCGATATCGGGGTGCTGGAGCTGCCCGACGGGACGTTGCGGGCGAGCCCACCGCTGGAGATCATCCTCCCGGACGGCGTGGTGTTCGACTACGCGACCAAGTACGACCCGGCGATCACGCGCCTCGACGTGCCGGCCGCGCTCGACCTCGCCGTCTACGAGCGGATGCGGGAGCAGGCGCTGCGGGCGTTCCGGGTGCTGCAGTGCGCGGGCCTGCTGCGGGTGGACTTCTTCGTGCGGCCCGACGGTGAGCTGGTGCTCAACGAGGTCAACACGTTCCCCGGGTTCACCTCGGGCTCGCAGTACCCGCGCATGTGGGAGGAGGCCGGCCTGCCGTTCCGCTCGCTGTTGACGACCCTGATCGAGACGGCGCTGGCCAAGGCTGGGGTCGCCGCCCCGGCCGCCTCGTCGAGAACGACCATATCGTGATCAACAGGCCCTGTTGATCACCGCAACGTCGTTCTCGACGCGTCAGCGGGGGCGTAGGCCGTCGCGGACGATCTGCAGGAGCCGGCCTGCCGGCGCGGTGTCCGGGCCGTCGAGCGTGGCCCGGACGAGCCCGCCGACCAGTGCCGACACCTCGGCGGCGGTCACGTCCGCACGGATCGCGCCGACCTCCTGCGCGCGGGCCAGCAGCACCGCGAGGGCGGCGCGCAGCTCGTCGGCCGCGGCGCGCACCTCGGCCGATCCGGCACCGGTCAGCACCTCCGGCAGGTCGCGCTTGGCGATGGCCTCGGCGGCGAGCCGATCGAGGAAACCGTCGAACGCGGCGGCCGGATCGGGCTGGTCGGCGCGGCTGCGCGCGTCGGCGACGACGTCGCGCACCCGGGCCTCGGCGACGGCGGCGAACAGCGCCTCCTTCGAGGGGAAGTGCCGGTAGACGGTGCCCGGACCCACGCCCGCTCGGGCCGCGATGTCGTCGAGGGACACCCCTGGGCCGCCCTCGGCGAACGCGGCGCGCGCTGCGTCGAGGACGCGTTGCCGGTTGCGTGCGGCGTCGGCGCGCAGCGGCCGCTCAGCCACGGTTGCCAACCGGGGCGAGCGTTCCGTATCGTCTAAACGGGGCCATCGTTCCGATTGTAGGAGGGCGTCATGAGCAGGTCACCGCGCGAGGTCGCCGAGCGCGTCGCCCGGATGGTGAGCGGCGAGGCGCTGTCGTTCGCCGACATGTTCGCTGCCGACGGCGTGCTCACCTACCCGTTCGCCGCTCCCGGCACCCCCGCGGAGCTGCGCGGCCGCGAGACCATCCGCGAGCACTTCGCCGCGATCGCCGACGGCAGCGGCGCGATCCTCGACATGGCGGGCATCGACAGCGTCATCCGGGAGACCGACGATCCCGAGGTCGTCGTCGCCGAGATCACCCATCATGGCCGCTCGCGCATCACCGGCAAGCCGTACCGGATCGCGGCGGTCGGGGTCATCCGCGTCCGCGACGGCGAGATCGTGCACTACGACGACTACATGGACCCGGTCGCCCTGTCCGCCGCGCTGGGACGCACCCCGCAGTTGGTGGCCGCGCTGACCCGAGAGGGGTGACGACCGCCGAATCTGCTCCGGTCGACCCGCGGTAATCGTTGTGGCATGCACACGATGACGTCCCCGACCCGCGTCCGCGGGATCACGCTGCGCGCCGCCGTCGCGGCCGACGTACCCGCGGTGCAGGCGATCATCCACAGCGCCGTCGACGGGCTGCTCGAGGGCCTGCACTTCGGTGCAGCCGAGCTGGCGGCCGCGCGCAGCGCCGGCATGTTCACCCTCGACGCCGGCCTCGTCCGCGCCGGCACCTACTGCGTGATCGAGATCGACGGCCGGATCGTCGCCAGTAGCGGCAGGAGTCCCGGCGGCGAGGCGATCGCCGGCGGCGCCCCGCGCAGGACGACACCGCCGTCATCGCGCCAGCTACGTCGACCCGGCCTGGGCGCGGCGCAGCCTCGCCGGCCTGCTCGCCCGCACCACGGAGATGGCCGCGCGCATCACGGGCTTCGCCCGGTTCGAGGCGCTCTGCACACCGCCGAGCGAGGCACCGCGCCGCACCCCCGGCTACGCGCTGGTCGCGCGCGAACCCGTCGAGGCCGCACCGGGGGTGATGATGTCCGGGGCGCGGATGCGGAAGGTCATCGGCTGAGCCGCCGCACGCCGGCGATCGTCGTCTCGAGGTCCCGCAGCGCGGAGTGCCGGGTCGGGATCGCAGATGTGCTGCAGGACCGCCCGTCGATGCTCGCGACGGTCTTTCACGATGCACATGGTGGACGCCCGTACTGTCGTCTCGCTGGACGGCGCCGACCTCGGCGCGGTCGCCCATACCCTCTCGGCCGTTAGCGTTGCGTGCGACAAGGTGCAGGCGGCGCCACGTCGAGCGTCGGGCCGCTCGATGCAACGTGGTGGCGGTGGCCCCGCGCCCACTCGACGACAGCGCCAAAAACCCGACGCCCCGTCTCGCAGCTGAACGACGCGCTGGAGGTCGTGCGCCTGGCGCAAAACGGCCGTGACCGGATTCGGCCCGTCATCACGGGATCGCCGCGCTCGGACGCCCCGGGCGCTTCGGGGAGCACGGCCGCCCGTGCGGACGCATTTGTTGGCGGAGCGCAACCGGATGACCGGCGCCGCGGTTGCGGCGCGTGCAGGGATGGACGGCAGGCAGATCACCGATCTTCCACGTGGAGCTCGCTGGAGCGCCGTAGCCTCGGTACATCGGTGAGGAGGGGGATGCAGGATGGCCGATCACGGTGAAGACAGTTCCCGAGTGCCATCGAATGATGAGGTCGAAGCCGCACGGGGGCGCTGGGAGGAGCTCACGGGTGCGCACGGGCAGGACGACGATCGAGCGGTGGCTGCCGCAGAGCACCTCGCACTGCTGCACTACGCCCGGCGCGAAACCGCCGCCGCGTTGCCGTTGATGCGCCTGGTGACCCGGGCCAGACCAGCCGCGCTCGGCAGCAGGCGCCTGCTCTCGACCTTGCTGCGACGCAGCGGGAACTACGAAGAGGCGCTGGTCGAGCACGGCCAGGTCGTAGCGGCGACGGTGGCCGAATCGGGCGCGGAGTCGCGCGCGGCCCTCGCATCGAAGTACAACCACGCGATGCTCCTCCGCGAGGCAGGGGATGTTGATAGCGCAACTCGGCTGTTCACCGAGGTAGCCCAGCAGGCCACGCGCGCGCTCGGACCCGACGACGTCGTCACCCAGGCGGCGCGCGACCAGGCGGGTTGAGCGGGCGCGGTGCCTACGGCACCGCGCCCGCAGCTGTCAGTAGCCCTGCCAGTAGTAGCCGATGGAACCCGCGTCGTTGTGCGGCGCGCACTCGTACAGCCAATTGTCGGAGCCGAGTTTCAGCGTTCCAACCTCACTGTGGTCGCAAACCCCGTCTGATGGATCGCTTGCCAAAGCGGTCCCTGCCCCAGCGACGGACGTAATCAGCGCTACCAGCGCGCCCAGTACGGTCAGACGGAGACTCTTGCGCATATCGGTCCTCCCTGATGCGGCGGTTCGGCTCATCCGAACACGATGCAACCGTTCCGCGGGCGCTGCGCACGCGTTGCCGTTTGACACTTGTTCGCCCGATCGTCGCAGTCCCCTCCTCCATGAGCGTGTCTTCGCCTGAACAACCGGACCGGGGCTGCGGCTCAGTCCCAGTCCAGCGTTCCGCCCGTCTGGTACTCGATCACCCTCGTCTCGAAGAAGTTCTTCTCCTTCGCCAGGTCCATGGCCTCGCTCATCCACGGGAACGGGTTCTCCGTCTCGCCGAAGAGCGGGGCCAGTCCGATCTGCTGCGCGCGCCGGTCGGTGATGAACCGCATGTACTGCTCGCACGCCGTCGCCGAGAGGCCGAGCATGCCGCGCGGCATGGTGTCGCGCGCGTAGGCGATCTCCAGCGCGCACGCCTCGCGCAGCATCTCCCGGATCTCCTCCGTGAACGCCGCCGTCCACAGGTGCGGGTTCTCGATCTTGATCTGGTTGATGCAGTCGATGCCGAAGTTCAGGTGGATCGACTCGTCGCGCAGGATGTACTGGTACTGCTCGGCGATCCCCACCATCTTGTTGCGGCGGCCGAGCGAGAGGATCTGCGCGAAGCCCGTGTAGAACCACATGCCCTCGAACACCACGTAGAACGCGACGAGGTCGCGCAGGAACGCCTGGTCGGCGGCGGGCGTGCCGGTGGTGAAGTCGGGATCGGACAGGCTCTGGGTGTAGCGCAGCGCCCACGCGTCCTTGTCGGTGATCGACGGGACCTCGCGGTACATGTTGAACAGCTCGCCCTCGTCGAGGCCGAGGCTCTCGCAGATGTACTGGAACGTGTGGGTGTGCACGGCCTCCTCGAACGACTGCCGCAGCAGGTACTGGCGGCACTCGGGGTTGGTGAGGTGGCGGTAGACGGCGAGCACGATGTTGTTGGCGACCAGCGACTCCGCCGTGGCGAAGAAGCCGAGGTTGCGCTTGAGCATCGTGCGCTCGTCGTCGGTGAGGCCGTCCCGGGACTTCCACAGCGCGATGTCGGCCTGCATCGCGACCTCGGTCGGCATCCAGTGGTTGCTGCAGCCGGCGAGGTACTTGTCCCACGCCCACCTGTACTTGAGCGGCAGCAGCTGGTTGACGTCCGCGCGCGCGTTGATCATGCGCTTGGTGTCGGCGTCGACGCGGCCACCCGAGCGGTCGATGGCGCCCAACCCGTTCACTGGCAGGCCTCGCAGTCCGGGTCGTCGATGCGGCAGGCGGCACCGTCGATCACGGCCGGGACGCCCGTCAGCTTGCCGTCGGTGCCGGCCAGCGTGCTCTTCTCGACGTGCGTGGCGGACTGCGCGCGCAGGTAGTAGGTGGTCTTGAGGCCCTTGTGCCAGGCGAGCCGGTACAGCTCGTCGAGCTTGCGGCCGCTCGGGGCGGCGATGTAGAGGTTGAGCGACTGGGCCTGGTCGATCCACTTCTGCCGGCGCGACGCGGCCTCGACGAGCCAGCGCGGCTCGATCTCGAAGGCCGTGGCGTAGAGCGCCTTCAGGTCGTCGGGTACGCGATCGATCTGTCCCAGCGACCCGTCGAAGTACTTCAGGTCGGCCACCATCACCCGGTCCCACAGCCCGCGCTCCTTGAGGCTGCGCACGAGGTGCGGGTTGATCACCGTGAAGTCGCCGGACATGTTCGACTTCACGAACAGGTTGCGGAACTGCGGCTCGATCGACTGCCCGACCCCGCAGATGTTGGAGATCGTCGCGGTCGGCGCGATGGCCATGACGTTGGAGTTGCGCATACCGACGGTCTGCACGCGCTTCCGCAGCGCGGCCCAGTCGAGCGTCGTCGACGTGTCGACGTCCAGGGCGTCGCCCTCCCGAGCCTCCTCCAGCAGCGTCAACGAGTCGACGGGGAGCACCCCGCGGCTCCACAGCGACCCGTCGAAGCTGGCGTAGCGACCGCGCTCGGCGGCCAGGTCGGACGAGGCGCCGATCGCGTAGTAGGAGAGGTGCTCCATGCTGCGGTCGGCGAACTCGACGGCCGCGTCGCTCGCCAGCGGGATGCCCTGCTCGAAGAGCGCGTCCTGGAAGCCCATCAGCCCCAGCCCGATCGGCCGGTGGCGCAGGTTGGAGCGGCGCGCCTCCGGGATCGTGTAGAAGTTGATGTCGATCACGTTGTCGAGCATCCGCACGGCCGTGGTCACGGTGCGCTTGAGCTTGTCGGTGTCCAGCCCGTCGGACGTGACGTGCGCGAGCAGGTTGACCGAGCCGAGGTTGCAGACGGCCACCTCGTCCTTGCTGGTGTTGAGCGTGATCTCCGTGCACAGGTTGGACGAGTGCACGACGCCGACGTGCTGCTGCGGGGAGCGCAGGTTGCACGGGTCCTTGAACGTGATCCAGGGGTGACCGGTCTCGAACAGCATGGTGAGCATGCGTCGCCACAGCGCGGTCGCGGGCACCCGCCGGAACACCCGGATCTCGCCGCGGTCGGCAGCGGCCTCGTACTCCCGGTACCGCGTGGCGAACGCGGTGCCGTACAGATCGTGCAGGTCGGGGGTCTCGTCGGGGGAGAACAGCGTCCACTTCGCGTCGGCCTCGACGCGGCGCAGGAACTCGTCGGGCACCCAGTTCGCGGTGTTCATGTCGTGGGTTCGGCGGCGGTCGTCGCCGGTGTTCTTGCGCAGGTCGAGGAACTCCTCGACGTCGATGTGCCACGTCTCCAGGTACGCGCAGGCGGCGCCCTTGCGCTTGCCGCCCTGGTTCACCGCGACCGCCGTGTCGCTCGCGATCTTCAGGAACGGGACGACGCCCTGGCTCTGCCCGTTGGTGCCCTTGATGTGCGCGCCCAGCCCGCGCACCGGCGTCCAGTCGTTGCCCAGGCCGCCGGAGTACTTCGCGAGCAGTGCGTTGTTCTTGTAGGCCTGGAAGATCGAGTCCAGGTCGTCCTCCACGGTCGTGAGGAAGCAGGACGAGAGCTGGGCGCGAGTGGTGCCCGAGTTGAACAGCGTCGGCGTCGAGGCCATGAAGTCGAACGACGAGAGCAGCTCGTAGAACTCGATGGCACGGTCCTCGCGGTCGACCTCGCGCACCGCCAGCCCCATCGCGACGCGCATGAAGAACGCCTGCGGCAGCTCGAACCGCGTGCCGTGCTCGTGGAGGAAGTAGCGGTCGTAGAGGGTCTGCAGGCCGAGGAAGGTGAAGTCGAGGTCGCGCTCGGGGCGCAGCGCCGCGGTGATCCTGGCGAGGTCGAAGCGCTGCAGCTCGGGGTCGACCAGCTCGAGGCCGACGGCGTGGTCGAGGTAGCTGCGGAAGTACGCGGGGTAGCGCGCGGTCATGTCGGCGTGGCTGGGCTGCTCGCGGGTGCCGGCCAGGTGCGAGACGGCCTCGGTGCGCAGCGAGTCGAGCAGGAGGCGCGCGGCGACGGTGGAGTAGTTCGGCTCCGACTCGACGAGTGTGCGCGCGGCCATGACCTGCGCCAGTGCCAGCTCGTCGACGGAGATGCCGTCGTAGACGTTGCGCTTGGCTTCGGCCAGCACGGGTTCGGCGGCGACGTCGGCGATGCCGGCGACGGCCTCGCCGACGACGTGCTCGACGCGCGCCCAGTCCAGCGGGCGGCGGGTGCCGTCGGGGTCGGTGACGTGCACGTCGGCGGACGGCGCCGGGGTGGCCGCGGTGCGCGCCTTGGCGTGCTCCTCGCGGTAGAGCACGTAGTCGCGGGCGACCTTGTGGTGGCCGCCGCGCATGAGGGCGAGCTCGACCTGGTCCTGGATGTCCTCGATGTGCACGGCCGTGTCGGGGCCGACGTGTCGCAGCAGCGCGGCGCTGACCTGCTTCGTCAGCTCCTCGACGAGGTGGTGCAGCCGCGACGACGTGGCCGAGTCGCTGCCCTCCACGGCCAGGAACGCCTTCGTCATGGCGACCGAGATCTTGGCCGGGTCGAACGCGGAGACGCTGCCGTCGCGGCGCACGACCCGTACCTGCTGGACGGTGCGGTCGATCGTTGCTGTGGGTGTCACGCTCTCTCCTCGCGAGCTCGACATCGGGGTCGCGAGGGGAGCAGGCCGGCGATGCCGGTCTGCCGGATCCGTCCCGCGAGGCCCCGGACAGCGCGCGCCGGGCGGCGCGCGCACCGATGGCAGGTCTTCGGACTCGCGGGCGTCGTTCGTGCTCCTACTGGCCGTCGCTTCCCGGGGTGCGCACCCCAGTGCGTCGTGACGGCGGTCGTTCCCGCTCACCGCTGCGGGGCAGTCCCGGACTCGCACCGGGTTCCCTCTCGCCTCGCCCCGCCTGGGTTGACGGGGCGAACCATCAGCGATCATGACCCTACATGTCGTGCCTCGCGGCGCAAGTACCCCCATATGATGTATCTGGAACAGCGTGAGCGCTCAATCGTTGTTAGGTGTATGGCTTCGTTCAACGACACCGTGATCGAGAACTTCCGGGCGAACGACGGCGTGCTCGGCGGTCACTGGGAGGGCAAGACGACCCTCCTGCTGCACGTCCGCGGCCGGAAGTCCGGCAGGGACCTCGTCAACCCGCTCGTCGCCGCGCCGGACGGCGACTCGTACGTCGTCTGCGGCAGTGCCGGCGGCGCACCCGACGACCCGCAGTGGGTGGCCAACCTCGAGGCGACCGACGGCCCGGTGACCGTCGAGCTGGGCGCGGAGACGCTGAAGGCGGACGCCCGCGTCGTCCGTCCTGGGGATGCGGACTGGGAACGCCTCTACGGGGTGTGGCGCGACTACTGGCCCGACGCCGCGGACTACGAGACGAAGACGGACCGCAAGTTCCCGGTCGCGGTGATCACGGTCCACCGCTGAGCGGGGTGGCGGCCGCCCGCCCGGGTTCTGCGTCGAGAACGACGTTGTGGTGATTTTGAATCGATTCAGTTCGCCACAACGTCGTTCTCGACGCGTACCTCGGCTGCGACGGTACAGCGAGCGCTGTACTGTTCTCGCGTGGAGACGTTGGCCTACGGCGAAGTGCTGGCCCGGTTCGGGCACGCCCTGTCCGACCCCACCCGGGCCCGCCTCCTGATGGCACTGCGGGACGGCCCCGGCTACCCGGCCGAACTGGCCGAGCTGCTCGGGGCCACCCGCCAGAACGTGTCCAACCACCTCGCCTGCCTGCGCGGCTGCGGACTCGTGGTCGCCGCGCCCGAGGGTCGGCGCACCCGCTACGAGCTGGCCGATCCGCGCCTGGGGCACGCGCTGGGCGACCTGCTCGGGCTGGTCCTCGTCACGGACCCGGACGCCTGCCCGGATGCGCCGGCCGAGGAGTGCTGCTGATGGCGTGCGAGGACGGGTGTGCGTGCTGCGGCGGGCCGGTGCTCGCTGCCGAGCGACGGACCGTGCTGAACCGCCGGGTCCGGCTGCTCGTGGGCGCCACCATCAGCTACAACGTCGTCGAGGCCGTCGTCGCGATCTCCGCCGGCACCGTCGCGTCGTCGGCGGCGCTGATCGGGTTCGGGCTCGACTCGGTGATCGAGGTGGCGTCCGCCGCGGCCGTGGCCTGGCAGTTCTCCGGCCCTCATCCCGAGGCCCGCGAGCGCACCGCGCTGCGGGTGATCGCGCTGTCCTTCTTCGCCCTCGCCGCGTACGTGACGGTGGAGTCGGTGCGGGCGCTGGCCGGCGTCGCCGAGGCGGCACCGTCGACCGTCGGGATCGTGCTGGCCGCCGTGTCGCTGGTCGTGATGCCGGTGCTCTCCCACGCGCAACGCCGGGCCGGCCGCGAGCTGGGATCGCGCAGCGCGGTCGCCGACTCCCATCAGACGCTCCTGTGCACCTACCTGTCCGCGGTGCTGCTGGCCGGCCTCGTCGTGAACGCGCTCCTGGGCTGGACGTGGGCCGACCCGGTCGCCGCGCTGGTCATCGCCGCGGTGGCGGTGAAGGAGGGCCGGGACGCCTGGCGCGGGCAGCACTGCTGCTGACGCGCGAACGGCACGTCAGTGCTGTTCCGGACGCGCAGAACTACCGTGGTGTGCCGTTCGCGCGCGTCACGCGGCGCGGCTGGCCAGCGCCACGAGGCGGGTGTAGCGGCCGGCGTCGGCCAGCACCTGGTCGGCCTCGGTGTGGTGGGCGCCCTCGTACTCGATGCCGAGCAGCGCGTCGGGGTAGGCGAGGTGGAGCCAGTTCGCCGTCCGCGTGACCGGGTCCTGGACGGGCCACTGCACCTCCGGGCGCGGCAGCCCGGATCGGACGAGCAGCAGCCGCAGCCGGGACTCCGGCACCGAGCCCGAACGCCGGTCGGTGTACGCGAGCATCTCCGGCACGTCTGCGTTCCCGCACATGCCCGGGCACCGGACGAGCATGTGCAACAACAGGTTCGGGTCGAACCGGCACCGGTTGGCGAGCCGGTCCACCGCCACCACGGCATCGGCCAGGTCGAGCCGGCGGGCGAGGTCGAACGCCGTGCGCACGCCGGTGGTGACGCGGACGCCGGCCCGGGACGTGATCTCGTCGAACGCCAGCACGTCCCGATGCACGACGAGTTCGGCGTCTGCCGGCGCGTAGACGTCCGGGTAGATCCGCTGGAAGCGGGGCCCGCGCAGCCGCCCGGGCGTGACGAGCCCGGCCGCGACAGCCGCCGACCCCGGAAAACGGGCGGCAGCCCCGAAGCGCTCATGAGCGGGAGCATCCCCGATCGCCCACCCGGCCCGTGGCCGTTTCGCCGATCGCGCGGGTCATCGCGGGGGCTGCCACCGGTTCCGGCAGGGTGAAGTCGTTGGCCAGCGCCGCGATGGACGGGCCGTCGGCGCCGTCGCAGGCCAGCGCCTGGGTGCGTTCGACCCACGGTCGCAGCGTCCGTTCGTAGGTGGCGAAGGCGGCGGCCGGGTCTGGCTCGGTCGCGAGTGCTCCGGCCAGCACGTACGCCCCGACGAGGGCGAGCGCGGTGCCCTGCCCGGACAGCGGTGACGGGCAGAACGCGGCGTCGCCGAGCAGCACGACCCGCCCGCGCGCCCAGGTGTCGAGCACGACCTGGGAGAACTCCTCGAGGAACAGGTCGGACGTGTCGTCGATGGCCGCCACCAGCCGCGGCACCTCCCAGCCCATCCCGGCCGAGCGCTCGCGCACGATCCGCAGCGCCTCCTCCGGCTCGTACGGGCCGGGCGGCAACCCGTCGGACGGGAACCCGAGGAAAGCGGCGGCCGAGCGGTTGCCGTCGACCGGTCGGATGCCCACCATCCGGTCGCCGTCGGCGTGCTCGAGCGCCCGATCCTGCAGGCCCAGGTGGTTGGCGGTGCGCCACCACGCGGCGTGCACGCCCATCGGCCGCACGGCGTCCGGCGACTCGCCGAACACGAGCCGCCGCACCTGCGAGTGCTGCCCGTCCGCGCCGACGACGAGGTCGTGGCGTTCGCGCGCACCGGAGCCGAACGTGACGTCGACGCCGTCCGCGCCGGGCTCGATCGCGACGACCTGTTCGCCGAAGCGGTAGCCGACGCCGGCCGTCGCGTCGTGGAGGATGCCGGCGAGGTCGCTGCGCAGGATCTCGAGGTCGGAGAGCTGGCCGTCGCCGCCGAAGTCGTCCGCCCGCATCGTCTCGATCGGGGCACCGTCGCCGTCGACGAGCGTGACGTCGACGGTGACCAGCCGCGCCGCCCGCACGGCCTCGAGCACCCCCATGCGGGCGGCGACCGCGCGCGAGACCCCGCGCAGGTCGACCGCGTGCCCGCCGCGGCGCAGTTGCGGCGCGCGTTCGACGACCGTGGGGCGGAACCCGTAGCGCTGCAACCAGAGCGCGAGCGCGGGGCCGGCGATCCCGGCGCCGACGATCAGGACGGTGGACGGACGTCGCGGCACGGAGGTCAGTGATACGGCAACGATCGTGCCGCTGGCACGCGATTTCCGGCCGTACCGGCGGTACGCCCATTCGGGGGTACGACGATTTGGGCGTTCGGCGATAGATCATCGCCGTTCGTCTCGATCTACGCCCGAACGGGTGGCGCATTCGGAGGGTCTTCCCCTGGGATGAATGCGCGTTGTGGCTCCCCGTGACGGCCGAAGGTTCGTTGCGACAACGACTGTGTTCCCCCGAGAACAGAGGACATGCATGTCGAAGAACTCTCGTCCCAGGCACACCGCCGAGGGCCGGACCGGGCGCATCGCGCGCCGCGCGGCCGTGGGCGTGCTCGGTGCCCCGATCGCTCTCCTCGCGGCGGCCGGCCCGGCCGGCGCTGCCACGGTCGACGGCGCCGCCGACTCCGATGAAGGTGACGCCGCCGCTTCGTACGACTTCACGCCGTCGGCCGCCGCCCTCCCGGGTGTCGACCTCGGCAACTTCACCGGCGCCACCCCGGAGCTCCCGGGCCTGCCGTCCCTGCCGGGCGTCGCGACCGTGACCGACCTGGTCTCCCAGGTCACCGGTGGCGGCGCGGGCCTGGGCCTCGCGCTGCCGGGTGTCCCGAGCCTGCCCGGCGTGCCGAGCCTCGGCACCCCGAGCCTGCCCGGCGTCCCGAGCCTCCCCGGCGTCCCGAGCCTGCCCGGCCTGGGATCGCTCGGTGGCGGCAACGGCATCAGCGGCCTCGCGGCGCTGCAGGCGCCGCTCGCGGCCCTCGAGGTCTCCGACACGATCGACACGGCGGTCGACGGTCTCGGCCTCGACCGTGTCACCGACGTCGTCGGTCTCGTCGGCGGCAACCGCCTCGACGACCTCGACGACCTCGACGACTTCGCCCTCACGGCCAGCGGCGGCAACATCGCGCTGCTCGGGGCCACCGAGGACGACGAGGACGACGAGGAGAACGAGGGCAGCCCGTACTCCAAGAAGGGCGAGGAGGGTGGCGGCTCGGGTTCGGGCTCGTCCAACGACTCGTTCAGCGTGAACACGCTCCTCGGCGGAACCGGGCTCTTCTGATAGACCCCGGGAACGGCGGACGGCGACCTGCCGTCCGCCGTTCTCGCGTCCGCGTTGCACGGGCTCCCGCCGGGTGCGACGCTGCCTGCGCGGACAGGAGGCGGACGTGACGGTGCCGGAGCTCACCGAGGAGACGATCTTCACGTGGGGCGCGCCGCCCCTGAAGTTCGGTGCTGGCGCGATCGACGAGATCGGCTTCGAGCTGACGGCGTACGGGGTCGGGCGCGTCCTCATCGTCACCGATCCCGGGGTGCACGCGCTGGGCGCACCGCAGCGGCTGGCCGACACCTTGCGGCGCTACGAGATCGCCTCCGAGATCTTCGACGGGGTGCACGTCGAGCCGACCGACGACTCGATGGCGAAGGCCGTCGAGTACGCCCGCGCCCAGGGCCCGTGGGACGGGTTCGTGGCCGTCGGGGGCGGGTCCGCCATCGACACGGCCAAGGCGATCAACCTGCTGACCAGCCATCCCGGCGAGCTGATGGACTACATCAACAAGCCGATCGGCAACGCGAAGGTGCCGCCCGGGCCGCTGAAGCCGCTCATCGCCGTCCCGACGACGGCCGGTACGGGCTCGGAGTCCACCGCGATGTGCGTGCTGGACGTGCTGTCGATGAAGGTCAAGACCGGCATCAGCCACTGGCGGCTGCGCCCCACGCTGGCCGTCGTCGACCCGTTGCTGACGATGACCCTGCCGCCCGAGGTCACGGCCGCGGCGGGCATGGACATCACCTGCCACGCGCTGGAGAGCTACACGGCCCGCTGGTACACCACGTTCGACCGCAAGAAGCCCGAGGAACGCGTCACCTACTGCGGCTCGAACCCGGTGTCGGACCTGTGGTGCGAGAAGTCGATGACGCTGCTCGCCCAGTCGTTCCGCGCCGCCGTGCAGCGCGGCACGACCGACGTCGAGGCGCGCGCGAACATGATGCTGGCGGCCACGTTCGCGGGCATGGGCTTCGGCAACTCCGGCGTGCACATCCCGCACGCCAACGGCTACCCGATCGCCGGCATGGTGAAGGACTACCGGCCCGCCGGCTACCCGCAGGACGAGCCGATGGTGCCGCACGGGCAGGCGGTGTCGCTGACCGCGCCCGAGGCGTTCCGGTTCTCCTTCGACAGCGCGCCGGAACGCCACCTGCGGGCCGCCGCGCTGCTCGATCCGGGCGCGGACGAGCACAGCGACCCGCGCGAGCAGCTCCCGTCGGTGCTCACCCGGCTGATGCGGGACATCGGCATCCCGAACGGCATCGGCGGAGTCGGCTACACCGAGGCCGACGTGCCCGATCTCGTGCCCGGCACCATGAAGCAGCAGCGGCTCCTCGCGACCTGCCCGAAGACGCCGACGGAGGACGACATCACCGCAATCCTGACCAGATCGGTCGAGAACTGGTGACTCGTTCACACTGTTGGGCGTGAGCACGACCGAACTGACCGGCCCCACCAGAGCGCTCGCCACCGATCTCGCGAAGGTCGTCGGCGGTGAGGTGCGGTTCGACGCCGCGTATCGGGCGATGTGGGCGGCCGACGCGTCGAACTACCGGAAGGTGCCGATCGGGCTCGTCCGCCCGCGCGACGAGGCCGACGTCGAGGCGACCCTGCAGGTGTGCCGGGCGCACGACGTGCCGGTGCTCCCGCGCGGGGCAGGCACGTCGATCGGGGGCCAGGCCGTCGGCGCCGCGGTGATCCTCGACTTCACGCGGCACATGAACAAGGTGCTGGAGCTCGATCCCGAGGCGCGCACGGCGCGCGTCCAGCCCGGCGTGATCTGCGACCAGCTGCGCGACGCGGCCGCGCCGCACGGGCTCACGTTCGGTCCCGACCCGTCCACGCACAACCGATGCACGATCGGCGGGATGATCGGCAACAACGCGTGCGGCTCGCACTCGGTGGCGTGGGGCAAGACCGTCGACAACACCGAGCGGCTGGAACTGCTCACCTACCGTGGGGAGCGGTTCGACACCGCCGACCCGACGGGCGTCATCCCGACCCGGTTGGCCGGGCTGCACGAACGCGTCGGCGACCGGGTGCGCGAGACGTTCCCCGACCTCACCCGGCGCGTCTCCGGCTACAACCTCGATCAACTGCCGCACGACCTCGCCAAGGCGCTCGTCGGCGCCGAGGGCACCCTCGGCGTGATCACCGCGGCGACGATGCGCCTGGTGGAGTCGCCGCCCGTCCGCGCGCTGGCCGTGCTCGGCTTCCCCGACGCGTACGTGGCCGCCGACAACGTCATGGTCGTGCGCGAGCTCTCCCCGCTGACCATCGAGGGCATGGACTCGGGGCTGATCGCGGCCCTGCGCGCGCACAACCCCGTCGAGACGGCGTCGAAGGCGCTGCCGCCCGGCGGCGGCTGGCTGTACGTCGAGACCGGCGGTGTCACCCGGGAGGAGGCGGTCGCGGCCGCGCAGGCCGTCGTCGCGGCGATGCGGCCGTACGGGCTCACCGAGGCGGTCGTGGAGGCCGATCCGGCGCGCATGAAGGCGCTGTGGCGCATCCGCGAGGACGGCGCCGGCATCGTCACCCGCAACGTCGACGGCGGCGAGGCGTGGCCCGGCTGGGAGGACGCGGCCGTGCCACCGGAGCGCTTCGGCGCGTACCTGCGGGAGTTCGACAAGGTGCTGGAGCGGCACGGCCGCCGCGGCATCTACTACGGCCACTTCGGCGACGGCTGCCTGCACGTCCGCATCGACTTCGACCTGCAGTCGCAGCAGGGCATCGCGAACTTCCGCGCGTTCATGGAGGACGCCGCCGACACCGTCGTCGCGCACGGGGGGTCGCTGTCGGGCGAGCACGGCGACGGGCGGGCCCGCTCGGAGCTGCTGCCGCGGATGTTCCCGCCGGACGTCATCGCGGCGTTCGAGGAGTTCAAGGGCATCTTCGACCCGGACGACCGGATGAACCCCGGCTGCATCGTGCGCTCGGTGCGGATGGACGAGGACCTGCGCGTCTTCGTCGGGATGCCGAAGCTGACGGGGGAGCAGCACCTCGCGTTCGAGCACGACCGCGGCGACTTCGGGCGCGCGCTGCGCCGCTGCCTCGGCGTCGGCAAGTGCGTCACCGCGCACGGCGGCGTGATGTGCCCGAGCTACCGGGCGACGGGGGAGGAGCGGCACTCCACCCGCGGCCGCGCGCACCTGCTCTACGAGATGGCCACCGGTGAGGTGATCACCGGCGGCTTCGGCGACGACGACGTGGCCGAGGCGCTCGATCTGTGCCTGTCGTGCAAGGGCTGCAAGACCGACTGCCCCGTCGGGGTCGACATGGCGGCGTACAAGACGGAGTTCCTGGCGCGGCGGTACCAGGGGAAGATCCGTCCGGCCAGCCACTACGCGATGGGCGCGCTGCCGCGGTGGATGCACCTGGTCGGCAAGCTGCCGGCCCGCGCCGTCGACGGCATCAACCGGCTCGCGCGGGTGCCGGCTCTGGCCGCGATCGCGAAGAAGGCCGGCGGCATCGCGCCGGAGCGGTCCATCCCGCCGATCGCGCGGGAGCGCTTCACGAAGACCCGACACGTCGCGCGACCGGGCAGCCGCGGGCGGTTGCTGCTGTGGGCCGACACGTTCACCGACCACTTCGATCCCGAGATCGCCGCCGCCGCGGTGGCCGTGCTGGAGTCGCTCGGGTACACCGTCGAGCTGCCACCGGCGCAGGTGTGCTGCGGGCTGACGTGGGTGTCGACCGGGCAGGTCGGCACGGCGCAGAAGGTGCTGCGCCGTTCGCTGGCCACCATCGGCCCGTGGCTCGATGCGGGGGTGCCGGTCGTCGGGCTGGAGCCGTCGTGCACGGCGGCGCTGCGCGCCGACGCCACCGAGCTGCTGCCCGACGAGCCGGCCGCCAAGGCCGTTGCCGGCGGGGTGCGCACGTTCGCCGAGGTGCTCGCCGCGCACGCCGACGAGCTGCGGCAACGGGCATCCGGTTCGCGGAAGGCGCTGGTGCAGCTGCACTGCCACCAGCACGCCGACCTCGGCTCGGAGGCCGACCGCGCGGTCATGGCCGCGCTCGGCATCGACGCGCAGGTGCTCGACTCGGGCTGCTGCGGCCTCGCCGGCAACTTCGGCTTCGAGAAGGGCCACTACGAGGTGTCCATGGCCGCGGCCGAGCGGGTGCTGCTCCCGGCCGTCCGTGCCGCAGGCCCCGACGTCGAGGTGCTGGCCGACGGCTTCTCCTGCCGCACCCAGCTGCGCCAGGCCGGCACGCGGGAGCCGGTGCACCTGGCCCAGCTCGCGGCCCAGGCGCTCGGCCTGCCGATCTGACCGACGTCACACACCGTCGGGCCCGTTCACACACGTTCTGACATGTGTGAACGGGCCCAACCATGTGTGAGGTCGGCGGTTCACGACGCCGATGGGCCGATCCTCGGCACCGCTGCCGCGCCGGTGCTCTCCTTCAGCTCCACGAAGATCGAGTGGGTGTCGGTGTCGCCGACGTTGCGGCCCTGGTGCTGCTGGGCGTCCAGCCAGCGGACCTGGTGCGCCTCCAGCGCCACGTCCACGTCGCGCCCACCTGCGGTGATCACCCGGCGGAACGACCCGAGCGTGATCATCACGCTGTCCGGGTGGGCGTGCAGGTGGGTGGCGTCGCCGGGGTGGTCCTGGTACTCGAGCACCCGGACGCGGTCGTTCTCGAAGAGGAGGCGGTAGAGGCCGGGGTCGGTCACGAGGGGGTCAGTCATGGCATGATAGTCCCATCATGGGCACCTCAGTACCATATGAGTCGACCGGACGGACGCAGCAGAAGGCCCGCACCCGTCAGGCCCTGGTTGCCGCGGCCCGGCAGTTGCTCGCCGACGGCGACACCCCGACCGTCGAGTCCGCGGCCCAGCTCGCGCAGATCTCGCGCACCACCGCGTACCGCTACTTCACCAACCAGCGGGACCTCCTGGCTGCCACCTTCCCGGAGATCGACCGCGACTCCCTGCTCGGCCCGGACGCCCCCGCCGACGTGGCTGCTCGGCTCGACCTCGTGATCGCCGAGCAGACGCGGATCCTGCGCGCCTGGGAGCCGCAGCTGCGCACGGCGCTTCGGCTGTCGCTCGAACCGGGCGCCGCCCAGCCGGTGATGCGCGGCGGTCGCGCGATCACCTGGATCCGCGACGCGCTGGCGCCGCTCGACGGCACCGCCGTCGACGTCGACCGGCTGGCCATCGCGATCCGCGCCACCTGTGGGATCGAGGCGATGGTCTGGCTCGTCGACGTCGCCGGGCTCTCCCGGGCCGACGCGGCAGCGCTCATGCGCTCGTCCGCCCAGGCCCTGCTGACGGCCGCGCGTCGCTGACGGCGGCCTACTCGAACTGCACCTTGCCGGGTGTCCCGTCGGCCAGGAACGCCGTCAGCTCGACGCCCTCCTGCTCCACCTCGTCGCGCTCGGCCGGTGTGAGGGGGCGCAGTGGGTGGACCGTGACGCCGTCGGCCGAGCTCGTCCAGGTGGCCGCGACCCGCCCGTCGACGAGCAGGAGCCGGGCACCCGCGACGGACAGGTTGCGGTGCTCGACGTCGATGATGCGGGTTCGGTCGTCGTAGCCGAGGACGGCGTTGTCGAACGCGGGCAGGAACCGTGGCGGAGCCGGGGTGTCCGGGTCGGGCAGCGGCCCGTCCGGGACGTCGAGCAGCTCGCGTCCGCGCGCGTCGCGGAACGTGCGCAGCTGCGGGCGGACCTCCTTGATCACGGCGGGCAATCCGGCCAACCCCGACCACGAGCGCACGTCGGCGCTGGTCGCGGGCCCGTACGCGCGCAGGTAACGCAGTACCAGCTCGCCGGCGTCGGCCGGCTCGGGGTCGGGTGCGCGGCCCAGCCACGCCTCGATCGTCGTGCTCGCGGCGGGTGCGCCGCCGTTCCCCCAGATGCCGCGCGGCGGAACCTGCACGAGCTCGACGAGGCTGGTGAGCGCGTCGCCGAGGTCGCGCACCTTGATCTCGGGCCAACGCTCCGCCACCCGCCGTGCGACGTCGGACGAGCGCAGCGGCTCCGCGTGGAAGTGCGGTCGCCCGGCCGCAGTCAGTTCGTCGAGGTCGACGCCGGGCAGCACCCGCTTCAACGTCCCGTACATGCGCTGGACGAGCATCGGCTGGAACAGCGACCGCAGCGCCAGCGTGTCCGCGGCCGTGAGCAGGTGGATGGTGCGCCGCTGCAGGTGCGTGCGCACCACCGTGCGCTCCTCCATCAACCCGACGAGCTCGGCGGGCGCGAATCCGGCGACCCGCGACCACAGCCCGACGTACGGTTCGAGAGGCTCCTGCGCCTGCAGCCCGACGAGGTGGTCGATCACCTCCAGCGCAGGGCGTTCGGCCCGTTCGAGGAGCAGCTGGCGGGCCAGGGTCGCGCGGTTCAGGGCGCGATCGTCGAGGACCGTCACGACGTTGACTCCCATTGACGAGGCGAGCAGTCCCTAAGCGTCCCGGGTGCGTCCATGGCGGGACCGTATCGGGTGGGTTGTCCGCGGTTGCGGTTCCTGCTTCCGGGGCTCCGCCCCGGGCCCCGGCGTCTCCCTCTGGTGGAGCTGTTTCGGGCCTCTTCAGGCTGGCGCTAAATGGTGTCTGACCTGCGATAACCGGCGCACTTTCGAACCTGTGTTCGGGTATCATGGAGGCATGACCGAGAACCCGCTCGCACAGGCCGCGAGCCTGATCGAGCAGGCGTTCACGGCCATCTCCGACAACCCCGACCCCCTCGCCGCACTCCTCGTTCTCGAGGGTGTGTCCCGCCAGGTCGACCGGGCCAAGGTTGCCGCGATCGCGGCTGTCGAACGCGACGATGTACTGGCCGAGAAGGGCTACCGCACCACCGTTGCCGGGTTGAAGGATCTGCTCGGCTGGGACCACGACACCGCCCGCCGGCATGTCACCGTCGCCGAACACGTCGGGCCGCGCACGACGCTGGATGGTGCGCCGTTGGAGCCCGTGCTGCCGGCGACCGCGGCCGCGTTCGCCGATGGTGCGGCCACGATGCGGCATGTGGACACCATCGCCGCGCTGATGAACTCCCGCCCGGCCGCCCGGATCAGTCTCGCGGATCGGATCGCGATCGAGGCCAGCCTCGGTGAGGCCGCGCGCACCTTGACCCCGCGGGAAGTCTGTCTGATGGGGCTGGAGCTGTTGGCGGCGGCCGACGTGGATGGGCCGGAGCCGGATGAGCGGCCCGGTCGTAACGAACTGCAGATGGGTGCCAACGCTGATGGCAGCGGGTGGCTGCGGGGGCAGTTCGAGGATCCGTTGGCGTTCGCGGCGATCCGTACCGCGATCGAGGCCCGTACCCGGCCGACTCCCGAGAACCGGGGCACCACCGCGGCGGAGCGCAACGCTGCCGCGTTGGCCGAGATCTGCGGGTTCGCCCTCGACTTCGACGACACCGGCGAGGTGGCCGGGGAACGGCCCCGGCTGGTGGTCACCATCAACCTGACCGACCTGGAGAACCGGGCCCGCTCCGCCATGCTCGACACCGGCGGCCAGCTCACCCCCGGCCAACTGCGCCGGCTGGCCTGCGACGCCCAGCTCATCCCGGTACTGCTGGACGAGCGCAGCGAACCGGTCGACATCGGCCGAGCCAGCCGCACCATCAGCCCCCGCCTGCGCCGCGCGGTCGCCGCCCGCGACCACGGCAGCCGTGGTCGCCGCCCGCGACCACGGCTGCGCCCACCCCGGCTGCGACCGGCCACCATCGTGGTGCGAAGTCCACCACGTGGTCGAGTGGCAACACGGCGGCGCCACCGCCTTGGACAACCTGGTCATGTTGTGTTGCCAACACCATGATCAAATCCATTCCACCGAGTGGCGCATCGACATGTCGTCCGGGAAACCGAAGTTCATCCCGCCACCCTGGATGACCGACCTCTGGACCCAGGCATGAGCGCGGCACCACTGTGCCCGCGGCACGGTGTGAGGCTCCACCGTCGATCGGGCGTGCGCCGCAACGCCGCAGCGCCGGTCCGGCCGCAAACACGTTTCACCGTTTGCGGGCGGGCCGGGGCTGTGGCATCCCGTCAGGGCGACCGGTCGGCGGTGGAGCCGACCCGCTCGTTCCCGCTCCACCAGAGGAGGGCCGGGGTTCGGGGCGGAGCCCCGAGGTCACTGCGCGATCTACGCTCTCGGGGTGCGACTGGTGGTCACTGCTTGCCGTGGTTGTTGTTGCGGCACCGACAAGCACCCCGGCGTGGATCATGCGGCGTTGCTGGAGCGGCTCACGGTCGGGTTGGGGGGCGGTGCTCGGGTGCGGACCAGTGGCTGCCTCGGGCCGTGCGAGGAGTCCAACGTGGTCGTGGTGGCGCCGACACCTGCTGCTCGACTGCGTGGGGCGCGGGCGGTGTGGCTGCGTGGTGTGCTCGACGAGGCCACCACGGACGCGGTCGTCGACTGGGTGCGGGCGGGTGGGCCGGGGGCCGTGCCGCCGCCGGACGGGCTCGCGTTCCCGCGACCTCAGGGCTGATCGGCGGCGGCGAGCGCGCGGGCCGCGAGCGTGCGCAGCTCCGCCCGCAGCTCCGGAGGGTCGAGCACGACGAACGGCAGGCCGAGGCCGACGAGGAAGCGGGCGAGGTCGGGCAAGGAGTCGCTGCCCGTCTCGACGAGGCAGCTCGTGTCGTCGATCGGGGTGAGCAGGGCTGAGCCCGAGGTGATCCGGTCGTGCGCGGCCGCGACCTGCATCGGCACCAGGAACCGCAGCCGAGCCGGGTACCGGTACGCGGTCGACGCGGCCCCGCGGACCACCCGGCGGGCCGCGTCCTCCGGCGGATCCCGCGGGACGAACCGTGGACCCGTCGGCAGGTGCGGGGTGATGCGGTCGGCACGGAACGTCCGCCAGTCGTCGCGGTCCCGGTCCCAGGCGAGCAGGTACCAGCGTCGACCCGTGTAGACGAGCCGGTGCGGCTCCACGCTGCGTGGGCTCGACGCGCCGTCGTGGTCGGTGTAGGCGAATCGCAACCGCTCGTGGTCGCGGCACGCCCCGGCGAGCACCGTGAGCGTCTCGGCATCGACGGTCGGACCGCCGCCGGTGTGGGTCACGGTGGCCGTCCGCAGCGCGTCCAGCCGCGGACGCAGCCGCTTCGGCAACGTCCGCTCCAGCTTCGCCAGCGCGCGCAGGGCCGTCTCCTCGATGCCGGTGATCGAACCGCTCGCGCCGGCCCGCAGCGTCAACCCGACGGCGATCGCCTCCTCGTCGTCGAGCAGCAGTGGCGGCACGGCCGTGCCGGCGGCCAGCCGGTAGCCGCCCGCCGTGCCCGTCCGGGAGGTGACCTCGTAGCCCAGCTCGCGCAGGCGCTCCATGTCGGTGCGCACCGTGCGGGTGCTGACCTCCAGCCGGCGCGCGAGCTCCGCACCCGACCACTCGCGCCGGGCCTGCAACAGCGCCAGCAGGCGCAGCAGCCGAACGGAGGTCTCCCGCATTGAGGAAGGGTATCTTCCACAAGGGGTTCTAGTGTTGTCTGCATGAGCCTCAACGGATTCGCCACCCTGAACTACTTCGTCGACGACGTCGCCGCGGCCGCTGCGTGGTACGAGCGGTTCCTCGGCGTCGCCCCGTACTACCGCGTCGACGGGCCCGACGGGCGGCCCGCCTACCTGGAGTTCCGCATCGGCGACATGGAGGACGAGCTCGGCTTCATCGACCGCCGGTTCGCGCCCGCCGGCGCCGCCGCCGGTCCCGGTGGCGCCGTCATGCACTGGCACGTCGACGACCTGGAGGGCACGCTCGCGCGGCTCGTCGAGCTCGGCGCCACGGTGTACGAGCCGATCACGCCGCACTCCGAGGCGTTCGTCACCGCCTCGGTCGTCGACCCGTTCGGCAACGTGCTGGGGATCATGAACAACCCGCACTACGCCGAGATCGCCGAGAAGATCGCTGCGGCCGGCGTCGTGGTCGGCTGATGGAGCTGCTGGAGTTCGCCGACGCCGCCGCGTGGGACGCCTGGCTCGGGACGCATCCCGACGCGGGCGAGGCGTGGCTGCGGATCGGGCGCGCCGGTCGGGGCGCGCCGTTCCTGCCGATCGGCGACGCGCTGGAGGTCGCCCTCTGCCACGGCTGGATCGACGGGCACCGCAAGGGCCTGGACGACGTGTCGTTCCGGCAGCGGTACTCGCCGCGGCGGCGGGGGAGCGCGTGGTCGGCCGTCAACGTCGCCAAGGCGGAGGCGCTGATCGCCGCCGGGCGGATGCGCGCCGGCGGGCTCGCGGAGATCGAGGCTGCCCGCGCCGACGGGCGGTGGGCGGGCGCCTACGCGTCGCAGGCGACCGCGGAGGTGCCGTCGGAGCTTCTGACGGCGCTGGCCGCCGACCCGCGGGCCGCCTCGGCCTTCGCGGCACTCGGCCGGACGGAGCAGTACCGGGTGCTCCTCCCGGTGTTGAAGGCCCGCACCCCGGCCGCACGACAGGCGCGGGTCGCCGGGGCCGTGGCGCAGCTCGCACGGCCGGTTCGTTGATCATGGGCAAAACGTTGCAGAACAAGATCGACGAGCGACGTTTTGCCCATGATCAACCCAAGCCGGGCCGCGCGCCGGCGCGGTCGTGCACCGGGGTGCGCTGCGCGGGGATGTGCACCTCGGGGGCGGGGGCTGCAACAACCGGCGGGCGCCGTCCGGCCAGGCGGCCCACCAGCCGCCGCCACTCCGCACGGACGGGCGCGCGGTCACCCGCGGCCCCGAACGCGCCGGTCCGCTTCGTCCGGCGGGCCAGCGCGGCCACCACCTCGACGACGTCCAGCCGGCGGCGCAGCGCCGCCACCACGAGCGAGCGCGGGAACGCGGACTCGTGCACCCACACCGCGGGCCGCGGGGGGACGGGCGCGGGCTGCGGGCGGCGCAGCGCGTCGCGGTAGGCGGCGACGGCGAGGTTCGCGCCCGCCGCGGTGGCCAGCGCGGACTGCAGGTTGGGCCGGCCGATGGTCGGTTCGGTGATGTAGAGCTGCCCGTCGCGGGTGCTGCGCCGCACCTCGAGCGACCCGAACCCGACGTGCCCCGCGGCGTCGAGCAGCCGGTGCGTGAGTGCGTGCAGCTGCGGGTGCTCCGCGGTGACGGCGAGCGCGGACGAGCCGGTGTCCACCGGCCACTGGGTGATCTTGCGGCCGACCTGGGAGATCACCTCGCGGCCGGTGCGGTCGCGGTAGGTGAGGCAGAACCAGACGTCGGAGTCGAGGCCGGGGATCCACTCCTGCACGACGAACTTGTCGGCGACGTCGAACGGGCGGAAGCCCCAGGTGTCGAGGTCGGCGGCGGAGTCGAGGCGGCGCACCTTGTCCCGCCTGCTGACGGCCTGCCAGCCTGCGGTGCGCTCGAACGGCTTCACCACCACGGGGAACGTCATCGTGGCCAGCGCCGCGTCCAGCTCGGCCGGCGAGGTGACGACGGCGGTGGCCGGCACCGGGAACCCGTGCTCGGTCGCCCAGGCGTGGAACGCGGTCTTGTCCAGCAACGGTTCGACGCGGCTCCAGTCGGGGAGCACGATCTCGGCCAGCGCGTCGACCTCCGCGCGGTGCTCGCCGACGATCCGCACCACCGCGTCGTCGGCGAGCAGCAGTACGCAGCGGCCGTAGCGGGCGTGGGCCGTGCGCAGCGCGGCCAGCCACGCGCCGGCGTCCGTCCCGTCGACGGGCAGCACGGCCGTCCACGCGGCGGAGGAGCACGTGGGAGCGGTCGGGTCGCTCGCCATCGCCACGACGGTGACACCCTCGTCCTGCAGTGCTGCGGCGAGTGCGAGGCCCGTGGGCGTGTCGGCGCCGGCGACGAGCGCCGGAACGGTCTGGGTGTCCATCTGCGTCCCACCGATCAGGTCAGGCCCCCACGCCCATTTCCAGGATGCGCGCGCCTGCGGCGATGCGCGATCGCCGCCGGTGTGGATCTGCTGTGCGTTTCCGTGCAGCCCTGCCTCACCGCTCGGCAACCCCGGGGTAGCCTCGCCGGGCCGGTTCAACCCCTGGAAGTGAGACAGATCCCCGATGCTCGACCGCGCGGTCGTCGACGCCCTGTTCCCCGCTGACCTGCCAGAACCCGAGCGCTGGGAGGCGCGCTACCCCGAGCGCGGGCTGCCGGAGGGGGCGCACGTCGTCCGCTTCGGCCCGTCCCCCACGGGTTACGTGCACATCGGCGGCATCTACACCGCGATGATCAACAAGGACGTCGCGGGCCGCTCCGGTGGCCGCTACCTGGTCCGCGTCGAGGACACGGACCAGGCGCGGGAGGTCGCCGGCGCCGTCGCGCAGTTCGACGCCGCGTTCGCCTACTTCGATGTGGTGCCCGACGAGTCGGCCACCGCGGGTGGCGAGTACGGCCCGTACCTGCAGTCGCAGCGCGAGCAGATCTACCTCACCTACGTGCGGCACCTGCTGCGCCAGGACAAGGCCTACCTGTGCTTCGCGACGAAGGACGAGCTGGCCGACATCACCGCGCGCCAGCAGGCCGCGAAGCTGCCCACCGGCTACTACGGCGGCTGGGCGATCTGGCGCAACGCCGGCCCGGCCGACGTCGCCGCGAAGCTGGAGGCAGGGGCGCCGTACGTGGTGCGGTTCCGCGCCCCGGAGGAGGCGGGGGGCCGGCGCGTCCGCTACACCGACGTGATCCGCGGGCCGCTGGAGCACGAGGACAACCGCAACGACGTGGTGATCCTCAAGTCGTCCGACCAGTCGCCGCGGCTGCCCACCTACCACTTCGCGCACGCCGTCGACGACCACCTGATGCGCGTCGACCTCGTGATCCGGGCGGAGGAGTGGATCTCGTCGGTGCCGCTGCACCGGCAGCTGTTCGCCGCGCTCGACTTCCCCGAGCTGTCGTACGCGCACATCGCGCCGCTGATGAAGCAGATCCCCGGCGGCAAGCGGAAGCTCTCCAAGCGCAAGGACGACGAGGCGTCCGTCGACTTCTACCTGAGCGCGGGCTACCCCGCGAAGGCCGTCCAGTACTACCTGCGCGGCCTGGCCAACGGCCGGCTCGCCGAGCTGCCGCTGGCCGAGGCGCTGGCGGAGCCGATCCGGCTGGAGGAGTGCGGGGTCGCCGGGCCGCTCGTCGACCTGGTGAAGCTGGAGGACATCTCCGGCGACCACATCGCCACCCTGTCCGGCCAGGAGGTCTACGACGCGGTGCTGGCCTGGGCCCGCACCTACGACCCCGACCTGGCCGCCGTGCTGGAGGCGGAGCCGGAGCTCGCGCTGCGCGCGATCGCGGTCGAGCGCGACGGGGACAACCCGCGCAAGGACCTCCGCAAGTGGTCGGACTTCCGGCCGGCCTACGGGTTCTTCTTCCCGCAGCTGTTCGCGTTCACTCCCGAGCTGCTGACCCCGCTCGGGGTGGCGCCGGACGTCGCGTCGGCGTTCCTGGCCGACCTCACCGACGGCTACGACCACGACCGCGAGGACTGGTTCGGCCAGGTCCGCGAGCTGGCCGCCAAGCACGGGTTCGCGCGCAACGCGAAGGAGCAGAAGTCCGACCCGGAGCGGTTCGTCGGCTCGATCCGCGAGGCGTCGCAGCTGGTGCGGGTGGCGCTGACCGGCTCGACCCGCAGCCCCGACCTGCACGCGGTAAGCCGCGCACTGGGCGCCGAGGTGGTGCGCGAGCGGCTGCAGGCCGCCGCCGGCTGACGTCACACAGCGCGCGGCCACCTCGCACACCGCCCAACCTGTGTGAGGCGGCCGCAACCTGTGTGACGTTGCTTGACATGCCGCGCAACCGATCGGGATGCCGTACGCTGCTCCCATGTACGCGCGGCTCGCGGCCTACCACCTGGAGGCGGCCGCCGAGGCTTCGGCTACCGCCATCCGCGCGTGGAGCGGCTACCTCGCCACCGCGGACCCGCTCACCATGGCCACCGACGGCCTGCGCTGGTGGACGACCGTGCTCGACCGCCGCCCGCCCCGCTGGCACCTGCCGGCCGAGGTCCGCTTCCGCACGCCCATCGCCGCGCTCCGCGACGTGACCGCGCCGGCCGACCGTGCCGCCGCCACCGTCCCGACGCTCGTGCTGCCGCCGCAGGCGGGGCACTCGTCGTCGATCGTCGACTTCTCGCCGGAGCAGAGCCAGCTCGCGACCCTCCGTGGCGCCGGGCTCGTGCGCCTGGCCGCACTCGAGTGGCTGCCCGCCACCGCCGCCACCCGCGACGCCACCATCGACGACTACCTGGCCGTCGTCGGCCGCGCGGTGGACGATCTGGGCGGGCGGGTCAACCTCGTCGGCGACTGCCAGGGCGGCTGGCTCGCCGCGATCTACGCAGCTCTGCACCCCGAGAACGTCCACACGCTCACCCTCGCCGGCGCCCCGCTCGACTTCCACGCCGGCGACGCCGTCATCGCGCACTCGACGCGCCTCCTGCACGACCTCTACGGCATGGCGCCCTACCGGGCCCTCGTCGCCGCGGGCGGGGGCACGGTGCCGGGCGCGGCGCTCCTCGCGAACTTCGTCGGGATCGCGCCGGCCGCCGAGATCGGCCGCCAGCTGGAGCTCCTGCAGCACCTCGACGAGCCCGACCACGTTTCCCGCTACCGCGCGTTCGAGGACTGGTTCAAGCACACCCAGGACCTGCCCGGCGCTTTCTACCTGTGGCTCGTCGAGCACCTGTTCGTCCGCAACGAGCTGATCGCCGGCGAGCTGGTCGTGGGCGGCCGGCGCGTCGACCCTGCTGCGATCACCTGCCCGCTGCACCTGCTCGCCGGCGCGCGTGACCACATCACGCCGCCCTCCCAGGTGTTCGCGTTCGCCGACGCCGTCGGCACCCCCGCGGCCGACATCGTGCGGCGCACCACCGCGGGCGGCCACCTCGGCCTGTTCATGGGCCACGACGCCCTGCGCACGGACTGGCCGGCGCTCGGCGCGCAGATCCGCGCGCGCTCCTAAGCCGCCCGCTGGTCGCGCTCCGCGGCCTGCACTGCGCGCAGGGCCGAGCCCGCCCCGATCTCGACGGCCGCGGCCACGAGCTCGCGCTCGACCGTCAGCGAGCCGACGCCGCTCGAGCTCTCCGGGGCGATCGCGGCCAGGCGAGCCGTCCCACGCAGCGGGTGCTCCGGCTCGGTGACGAGCCGCAGCTCGGCGCCGTAGCGGCGGGAACCCTGCGAGAGCGTGCCGAGACCGGCGGCGACCCGGTCCAGCCCGCGGGCCCACAGCGGCATCCGCGGCCCCGGCTCGGGCCCGCGATCGGCCGCACCGCGGCACAGCATCACCAGCACGTGCGTGGCGCCGCCGCGGATCGCCCGCGCCGTGGCCAGCGGCTCGGCCACCGAGCCGTCCACCCAGCGGCGGCCGCCGAACTCGGCGGGCGGGCCGGCGAGCAGCGGGATCGTGGCGCTGGCCGCCAGCGCCTGCCGCCAGTCCGCCCGGCCGGTCATGCCGGTGAGGGTGTGCGCGGTGAGGTCGGCGGTGTCGGTGGCGACCAGGTGCAGCGCGGCCGGGGTGGTGCCGAGCGCGTCCCAGTCCAGCGGCCGGCGATCGCCCATGATGTCGTCGAGGAGGTAGTTCAGGGCCAGCACCGGGCGGCGCGAGCCGAGGCGGCGCATGTCGATGAACTCGCGCGTCGTCATGTCCTCGGCGTAGCTCTCCGCGGCGCCCGCCGCCCCGCCCGTCACGAACGCGGCGGCCAGGAGCGCACCCGACGACGAGCCGTACACCTCGTCGAACGCGCGGGTCAGCCCCTGCTCCTGCAGCGCCCGCAGCATCCCGGCCGCGTACGAGCCGCGCATGCCGCCACCGCCGATCACCAGCGCCACCCGGTGGGCGTCCGTGCGGGCGCCGGGCGCGCTGCCGGCCTCCCGGCGCGCCACCAGCACCTGCAGCACGTCGCGATCGCCTTGGACGAAGGGAAGACCCGCGGTGGTCACCCGCCCGAGCCTAGTTGCTGCTTCACCGACACCATCTGACAGGTTTGCCCCCTACGGTCGCGGCCATGGTCACCTGGAACGAGTTCACCGAGGCAGCGCCGCGCATCGCCACCATCTTCGCGCGCCGGCACGAGGCGACCGGCAACCTCTGCATGCTCGCCACGCTGCGCGCGGACGGCTCGCCGCGGATCAGCCCGCTCGAACCGCGCGTGTGGGAGGGCGAGCTGTGGATCGGCGGCATGCCGAACACGACGAAGTTCGCCGACCTCGCCCGCGACCCGCGCTTCTGCCTGCACACCGCCACCGTCGACACCCACGTCGGCGACGGCGACGCCAAGCTCTGGGGCACCGTGCACCACGTCGACGACGAGGAGCGGCAGCAGCGCTACGCGCAGTACCTGTTCGAGCAGACGGGGATGGACGTGCGCGGCCAGAAGTTCGACCAGTTCTTCGCCGCCGACATCACTTCCGCGTCGTCCGTCGAGGTGGTGGACGGGAAGTACCTCGAGATCACCATCTGGAAGCCGGGCGCGCCGGAGCGGGTCGTCCGCAAGGACTGACCGGCAGATCAGGAGCTGGTCACGAACTGCGCGGTGGGGTCCTTGCCGGTGCCGCAGCGGACGGTCCCGGCGACCGGTCGCCCGTCGGGCGGCCGGACCAGCGCGCACTCGCCCGTGCTCCCGTTGACGATCATCCGGCCGCCGAGGCGCCACTGCTGCGTGGCGTCGCCAGGGCGGCACGGCTGCACCGCCAGCGCTTGCGGGGCGACCGCGGTGAGGCACCCGCCGCCCGTCACGAGCTGCCCGGACGCGGTCTGCGTCCAGATCTGGTCCGGCCGGTTCCGCAGGCACGCGCCGGAGCCGAGCGTGGTCGCGGACGCGCTCAGGCACGTGCCCAGGCCGTCGATGACGCGGCCACGGATCCCCTGCGGGGCGGGCGGTGGTGCCGGTTGGGGTGCCGGCTTGGGCGCAGTTTTGGGTGCAGGCTTGGTTGGCGGCTGTTGCGCCGGCTTGGGTTTCGGAGCGGCCGGCGACGGCTTGGGAGCTGCTCGCGGCGCGGCGGTCGCGCGCGGCGCCTGGGGCCCGGCTGGTTTCGGCTGAGGAGCGACCGGAGCGGGTGCTGCCGTGGTCGGCGGGGGCGGCAGTGTGGGCTGGGTGGCGCTCGGCGGTGGCAGCGTCGGCGGTGGCAGCGTCGGCGAGGCGGGGGCGGCCCGCGCGGTCGTCGGTGCCGCCGTCGGTGCAGCGGTCGGTGCGCTGGTGGGGGCGGGTGGCGCGGCCAGCGGCTGGTCGGCCGAGCGCGGCTGCGTACCGATCACGATCGCCGAACCCGCGACCAGCACCGCGGCCGCGGCCAGCAGCGCCAGGAACGGCCCCCGCCGGCGCCGGACGGGTGGCGGCGGGGTGACGTCCTCGGCGATCGATCGGTCGGCCTGGACGACGAAGCGGCCGGTCCAGTCGGACGCGGTGTCGATCACCGTGACGGAGATGGGCTCGCCGATGCGCTCGGCGGTGGCGGCGACCTGCGCGAACCCGGCGTCGACCGCGGCCTGCCAGCCGCCGTCGACGTCGAGCGGGCGCCCGTCGAGCGTCACGGACGGCCGCCCGCCGCTGTCGACGCCGATCACGATCTGGCTGGTGCGCCGGTACTGGTCGTCGCCGCCCGCGGGCTCCGGCGACCAGGGCGGGGTCACCGGCGCCACCGGTTGCAACCGCCCCGGACCATGTGCACGGCCTCCCTCGACACCCGCCGGTCGGGTGATCGGGGCGAGCGTCGCACGTCAGGGGGTGTGCCCGTGGGCGTTCCGGAGAAGTCGCCGCAGATGCAGGTGCCCGGCACCGGGATCCGGTGCCGGGCAACCGCCGCGCCGCCGGCAGCTGCCCCCGATGCGCTGCCGACCTGGCTGCACCAGCGTAGGAGCGGGCGGCGCCGCGGGGAAACCGGAGCCCGCTACGCCGAACGTGGTAACGGACGTAACCGTCGAACGGGGATTCTCTTCACGGGAGGTGACGGATGCGGGCGTGTCGCCGCAGCTGCCGGACCGTCGCCCGGCGTACGGCCGCCGCGGCGGAGGGCAACTGGGGTGAACTGCGGCCGGGCGGCCGCTGCGAGGACCGCCGGATCAGGTGACGCGCGGGATCTCCGGGGCCGCGGTGTCCAGCGGCACTGCGGTGGCCCGCACCAGGTCGAGGTGCACCGACTGGCGTGGCAGCGCCGCATCGAGCGCCCAGTCGGTGGCGATGCGGAGCCGGTTGCCGGGCATCGCCAGCAGGTGGTACCCGCGCGTCACGACCTTCGCGGGCAGCCCGCCGAGGGGAACGCGGAGCGGGTTCGCCGCCGCGTCGAGGCCGCCGAGGTCGACGACGAACCCCAGGTCGTGGTGCTTGTAGTGGCGCAACCGGCCGCCGTTCAGCGACGCCGCCACGTTGCGTCCCGCGACGACGCCCTGCCGCTGCGCGTGCTGGGCGGTCATCGCGGTGATCTCGCCGGGCCGCGTCAGGTCGGGCACGGCGGCGGCGTCACCGGCCGCGAACACGTCCGGGTGCCCGGGCACGGCGAGGTCCGTGCCGACGACCAGGCGGCCCTTGTCGGTGGCCAGGCCGGTGCTCTCGATCAGCGGATCGGGCCGCACGCCGACGCACCAGATCAGGGAGCGGGTCGGTACGCGGCCGCCGCCGTCGGACAGCTCGACACCGTCGTAGGTCGCCTCCTGCACCGACTGGCCCATGCGCACCTCGACGCCGCGATCGCGCAGCACGGCCTCGGCGGTGCGGGCGAGCCGCTCGTCGAGGGTCGGCAGCACCCGCGGCGCCACGTCCAGCAGGATCCAGCGCATCCGCTGCTCGCGCAGCTGCGGCAGGCCCCTGGCCAGCGCCGCGGTGAACAACGGGCCCTGCGCCGCGACCTCGGTGCCGGTGTAGCCCGCGCCGACGACGACGAACGTGCAGCGCGCCTCCCGCTCCAGCGGATCGGTGGCGGTGGCGGCCAGCTCGACCTGCCGCGTGATGTGATCGCGGAGGTAGAGCGCCTCGGGCAAGCCGCGGAAGCCGTGCGCGTGCTCGTTGACGCCAGGGACGGGCAGGAGCTTGTTGACGCTGCCGGCGGCCAGCACCAGCCGGTCGTAGCGCAGCTCGCCCCGCCGGCCCTCGGGGTCGGTGTAGCCGACCGTCCGGGCGTCGACGTCGACCACGTCGACCTCGCCGAGCACCAGGTCGACGCCGCGCAGAGCGGCCGGCAGCGGCACCGCGATCCGTCGCGGGTCGAGGATGCCCGCCGACACCTCCGGCAGCAGCGGGAGGTACAGGAAGTAGTTGGTGGGGTTGACGATCGTGACCCGGCCCGTTCCGCCGAGTCGGCGCCGGACCGTGCGGGCCGCATGGAACCCGGCGAAGCCGGCACCGACGATCACGACGTGCGGGGACGGGGTGCTCACCCAGGCTTCCTACCGCGCCCGTCCACGGCCCGCATCCCCGAGGCGCGTCCGGGTGAGGCGATCAAGCCCACGTCCACCCGGTGGCGGTGGCGCCGCCGGCCGGTCGTTGCAGCGGGCGGTTGCGCAGCACGAGGAACGCGGTCCAGCTCGCGGCCGCCACGAGGCAGCCGAAGAACACCAGGCCGAGGCTGAACGCGAGCAGGCCGAGCACGGCCGAGGCCAGCCCGATGACGAGCGCGCCGACGGTCGCCGCGGCGAGCCACCGCCTGCGGCTGCGCGCCGCCCGATCCAGCGGCTGGTCGAGCCTGCGGCACAGCGCCGGGTCGTCCGCCTGCAGCTGCAGTTCGATCGCTTCGAGCGCGCGCCGTTCCTGCTCACTGAGCATCGTGTGCCTCCTGCCGCCGTCCCCCGTTCTGAGGTTGGGATGCCCGCTGCGGGTGCGTTCCAATCGCCGATCCGTCGCTCTGGAGGCCGTAGGAGCGGAGGAGGTCGGCCATCTCGTCCTCGAAGAGCTGCGCGGGTTCGTGGATGAGCGGCCTGAGGTGCCCGTAGACCTCGAGCGCGACGAGCCCGTGCATGCGCCCCCACAACCGCATCGCCAGCGCCACGGCCGCCGGCGGCAGGCCGGGGAACTGCTCCTGCACGTCGGCCGCGAGCGTGGCGTCGAAGCTCGACCAGTCGTACGTCGCGGACGAGTTCTGCTCCGCCTGCGGCCAGGCGCCGGCGACGAGGCCGGTGAGTCCGGCGCAGGCCCGGTGGGCGGCCTCCGACGCAGGCCCGCCTTCCGGCGGCTGGTACCCGGTGATCGCATCCCCGTAGATCAGCCGGAACCCGGCGGGGTTGGCCAGCGCCCATTCGCGGAACGACCTGGCCCAGGCCAGTATCCGGCCGGCCGCGTCCGTGCTGGGGAGCGCGTCTCGGGCCGCTTCGATCGTGTCGACGGCGGATTCGTAGACGTCGGTGATCAGCGTGGTGATCAGGTCGTCGCGGGTCGGGAAGTAGCTGTAGATCGCGCCCGCGGTCATGCCCATCTCGCGGGCGATCGCACGCAAGGAGATGGCGTCCGGCCCGCCGCTCGACATGAGGTCGAGCGCCACCTGCTTGATCTCCGCGACGGTGGCCGACCGCAGTCGGGCGCGCCGGCTGATCGTCTTCTCCGTCACGCTTGACACTCTACAGCGCTGTACTACTGTTCGCCGTGTTCTAACTGAACGCCGTGTAGTAACTGCATGCTGATGAGGGAATGTGATGGAAGGACTCCGGGACCGACCAGGTCTCCGCCTGACGCTGCTGGCATCGACCCAGCTCATCGTGGCTTTGGACTACAACATCGTGTACATCGCGCTGCCCGACATCGGCAGTGCGCTCGGGTTCACCGCGCAGTCCGTGCAGTGGGTCGTCAGCGCGTACGCGCTCGGACTCGGCGGCCTGCTGCTGTTCGGCGGCCGCGCCGTCGACCGGCTCGGTGCCCGCCGCATGTTCATGATCGGCCTCGCGCTCTACGCCGTCGCGTCGTTGGCGGGCGGGCTCGCCACCGACGCCGGCTGGCTGCTCGCCGCCCGCGCCGTGCAGGGCGTCGGCGGCGCGCTCGTGACACCCGCGACGCTCGCGTTGATCTTCGGCAGCTTCGCGGAGGGTCCCGCCCGCAACAAGGCGATGGGCGCGTGGGGCATGGCGGGCAGCGCCGGCCTCGCCGCCGGATCCCTCGCCGGGGGCTTGCTGACGAACTACCTGGGCTGGGAGTGGGTGTTCTTCGTCAACGTCCCGCTCGCGCTCGGTGCGGCCTGGTCGGCGACCCGCCTCCTGGCCGCCGACCCGCCGCTGCCGCGTGGGTGGACCGGGTTCGACGTGCCGGGCGCCCTGCTGGCCACTGCCGGATCGCTCTCGCTGGTGTTCGGTCTCGCCGGCGGTGCCGAGGCGGGCTGGGTCACTCCCAGCGCGCTGGCGCTCGGCGCGGTACTCCTCGCCGTGTTCGTCCTCGTCGAGTGGCGCAGCCGCAGCCCGCTGATGCCGCTGCGGCTGCTGACGGACCGCAACCTCGCCACGACCATGGCCGTCATCGCCGTCTTCCAGGCCACGCTCGGCGGCACCTACTACGTCCTGACCACCTACCTGCAACCCGTGCTCGGCTACACGTCGCTGGAGGCCGGGCTCGCCTTCCTCCCGCTGACGCTCGTCTGCATGGCCGCAGCGCTCCGTGCCGCGCCCGTCCTGCTCGGCCGATGGGGACACCGCGCCACGCTGAGCCTCTCCATGATCGGCGCCGGCGCCGGGATCGCCGTGCTGGTGGGCGGGATGTCCGTCGGCGGGTCGTTCTCGGCGCTGCTGCCCGGCAGCGTCGTCTGGGGCTTCTGCGGTGGCGTCGCGTTCGTCTCCGTCTTCGTCGCGGCGGGATCCGGCATCGCGCCGGGCGAGCAGGGGATCGCCTCCGGCATCGCGACGACCGCGAAGGAGATCGGTGGCGCGATGGGACTGGCGGTGCTGGTCGGCATCGCCGCCGGCGGCTCCGGCACGACACCCCAGCTCGACACCCTGCGGACGGCCGGATGGGTCGCCGCCGCCGCGACCGCGCTCGGCGGTCTCGTCGCCCTCCTGATCGCCCGACCTGCCCGAAACCTCGACCTCGCGCCCGCCACATCCACGGAAGGACCGACATCGTGACCACCACGAGCACCGACCTCGTCCAGCAGTACCTCGACATCTGGAACGAGCGCGACCGCGCGGCGCGCGACACCGCCATCGTCGCCGTGATGACCGAGGACTCGACCTACAGCGATCCCGACTACGCGGCCGTCCACGGCCACGCAGCGCTCAGCGACGTCATCGGCACCGCTCACGAGAAGTTCGGCGACCTCGTCTTCACGCTCGGGGAGACGCTCGGCAGCCACCACGACACCACGTTGATCACCTGGCGGCTCGGAGCGCCCGGATCGGCGGAGGCCGTCGCGACCGGCTACGACGTCATCGACTTCGCGGGCGACCGCATCCGGCGCGTCGTCGGGTACTTCTGACGGCCGGTCACCCGTGTGCCGGGCGGGCGCGGACGTGCATCCGCTCACCCTGCGGGCCGAAGATCGACAGGATCTCGGCCGGCCCGTCGACGGCGGCGAACCAGTGCGGCACGTGCGTGTCGAACTCGGCCACCTCGCCGGCGCGGAGCACGACGTCGTGCTCGCCGAGGACCAGCCGGATCCGCCCGGACAGCACGTAGAACCACTCGTAGCCCTCGTGGGTGCGCGGCTCGGGCTCGGCATCCGAGGCGGCCGGGTAGATCATCTTGAAGGCCTGCAGCCCGCCCGGGCGACGGGTCAGCGGCAGGAACGTGACACCCCCGCGGACGATCTGCCGCGGGCGCACCCGCGGGTCGCCCGTCGGCTGCTCGCCGATCAGCTCCTCGATGGGCACCTGGTGGGCGCGGGCGATCGGCAGCAGCAGCTCGAGCGTCGGCTTGCGCTGCCCGGACTCGAGCCGGGACAGCGTGCTGATCGAGATGCCCGTGGCGTCGGAGAGCTCGGCCAGGGTCGCCCCGCGCTCCTGGCGCAGCGCCCGCATGCGCGGGCCGACCGCGGCCAGCACGTCGTCGGTCATGGCAACAGTTTGCCAGAACGGCAACCGGATTTGTCGAACTGTGGAACGAGGGCGCAGAGTCGGGGCATGCACGAACTCGCGGAGATGTTCGAGGAACCGTACTGGGAGGCGCGCTACCGCTCCCGGACGTCGGTCTGGAGCGGCCGACCCAACGCCCACCTCGTCGCCGAGGTGGCCGGGCTCGCACCCGGCACCGCCATCGACGTCGGCGCCGGCGAGGGCGCCGACGCCGTCTGGCTCGCCCGCGCCGGCTGGCAGGTGACGGCGCTGGAGTTCTCCCGCACCGCGCTCGACCGCGGCGCCGCGCAGGGCGTGCCCGGCATCGAGTGGGTGCAGGGCGACGCACGCACCTTCACCCCGCCACCGCCGGGATACGACCTGGTCACGTCGTCGTTCGTGCACCTGCCGGCCGGGCAGTTCGAGCAGTACTTCGCCCGGCTCGTGGCGATGGTCGCGCCCGGCGGCACGCTGCTCGTCGGCGCGCACCACCCCGACGACCTCGCCAACGGCGTCCCCCGCCCACCCCACCCGGACCTGTTCCGGACGGCCGAGCAGCTGGCCGCCCTCCTCCCGGCCGGATGGGTGGTCGACACCGCGGCCGCACCGACGGGGGAGCAGCGGCACCCGGAGACGGGAGAGCCGATGACCATCACCTTCGCCGTGTTGCGGGCGCGGCGGCCGGAGTGAGAGGTGCGGTGCGGTGGCCGGGCCGGGGCGCCGCTGCGTCGGCCGGGCGTGGCGGTGATCAAGGGCAAAAGGTTGCTGAACAAGATCGACTGACGACCATTTGCCCTTGATCGGCGCGGGCGGGCTGCGGTCGGGTTCAGCCACCGCGCCGCGAGGCTGGGCGCGGCGGCGCGTTTGTCGATCATGGGCAGAACGTCGTCAGTCGATCTTCGAGAGCAACGTTTTGCCCATGATCACCGCGCCCCGCTCGGCCGCGCCGCGCCCTGCCCTGCCCGGCCGAACCGACGTGGCCCGCGCCAGTGCCCGGCCTTAGAGGTGCCCCCCGGCCTCCGCCCGCAACGCCGCCCGCCCCGACTCCAGCCGCGCCACCGGAACCCGGAACGGCGAGCAGGAGACGTAGTCCAGGCCCGCGTCGTGGAAGAAGTGCACGGAGTCGGGGTCGCCGCCGTGCTCCCCGCACACGCCGAGCTTGATCGCCGGACGGGTCTCGCGGCCCGTCTCGACGGCCGTGCGGATGAGGGCGCCGACGCCGTCCCGGTCGAGCGACTCGAACGGCGACACGGTGAACACGCCCTTCTCCAGGTACGCCGCGAAGATCGACGCCTCGACGTCGTCGCGGGAGAAACCCCAGGTCGTCTGGGTGAGGTCGTTGGTGCCGAAGGAGAAGAACTCCGCGGCCTCGGCGATCCGGCGGGCGGTGAGGGCCGCGCGCGGCAGCTCGATCATGGTGCCGATCGGGATGCCCAGCGACACGCCGGCGGCCTCCTCGATGCCGGCGATGATCCCGTCGATCTCGTCGCGGATGAGGTGCAGCTCCATCACCGAGCCGACGAGCGGCACCATGATCTCGACGTGCGGGTCGCCGCCCTCGTCCTGCCGGGCCGCGGCCGCTTCGGCGATCGCCCGCACCTGCATCGTGTACAGCCCGGGTACGAGCAGGCCCAGCCGCACCCCGCGCAGCCCGAGCATCGGGTTCGACTCGTGCAGTCGCTCCACGGCGGCCAGCAGCCGCTCGTCGCCCTCCTCGCCGTCGCCGCGGGCGATCTTGACGGCGAGCTCGGTGCGGTCGGGCAGGAACTCGTGCAGCGGCGGGTCGAGCAGCCGGATGGTGACGGGCAGCCCGTCCATCTTCTCCAGCAGCCCGATGAAGTCGGCGCGCTGCAGCGGCAGCAGCTCGGCGAGGGCGGCCTCCCGCTCCTCCGTGCCCTCGGCGAGGATCAGCCGCTCGATCAGGACGCGCCGGTCGCCCAGGAACATGTGCTCGGTGCGGCACAGCCCGATGCCCTCGGCGCCCATGCTGCGGGCGCGGGCGGCGTCCTCGGCGGTGTCGGCGTTGGCGCGCACGCGCAGCCGCCGGGTGCGGTCGGCGTGCCGCAGCACCCGGTCCACGGCGCGCACGAGCTCGGCGGTCTCCGCGTCGCTGTCGGCCAGCGCCGCCTCGAGACCGCTCTCCAGGTACTGGACGACCGGCGAGGCGACCACGGGCAGCTGCCCGGCGAACACCTCGCCCGTCGACCCGTCGATGGAGACGACGTCGCCCTCGGCGAAGGTGCGCCCGTCGACGGTGACGGTGCGCGCGGCGCCGTCGACGTCGAGTTCCTCGGCCCCGCACACGCACGTGCGGCCCATCCCGCGGGCGACGACGGCCGCGTGGCTCGTCTTGCCGCCGCGGCTGGTGAGGACGCCGACGGCGGCGACCATGCCGGGCAGGTCGTCCGGGGTCGTCTCGCGCCGGCAGAGGATCACGTTCTCCCCGCGGGCGGCCCACTCGACCGCCGTGGACGAGGAGAACACGAGCTTCCCGGACGCGGCGCCGGGCGAGGCGGCCATGCCCTTGGTGAGCAGCTCGCGGTCGGCGCCGGCGTCGAACTGCGGGAACAGCAGCTGGCCGAGCTGCGCGCCGGTGACGCGCGACAGCGCTTCGTCAGCGGTGATCACCCGCTCGTCCATGAGCTGGGTGGCGATGCGGAACGCCGCGGCGGCCGTCCGCTTGCCGACGCGGGTCTGCAGCATCCACAGCTTGCCGCGCTCGACGGTGAACTCGATGTCGCACAGGTCGCGGTAGTGGGTCTCGAGCCGGCGCATGATCTGCGTCAGCTGGGTGTGCGACGCGGGGTCGAGCCGGGCGAAGTCCTCCAGCGAGAGGGTGTTGCGGATGCCGGCCACGACGTCCTCACCCTGCGCGTTCACGAGGTAGTCGCCGTACGCGCCCTGCTGACCGGTGGCGGGGTCGCGGGTGAAGCAGACCCCCGTGCCGGACGTGTCGCCGAGGTTGCCGAACACCATCGCGCACACGTTGACGGCCGTGCCGAGATCCTCCGGGATCCGCTCGCGGCGGCGGTAGAGCCGCGCCCGCTCGGTGTTCCACGACTGGAAGACCGCCCGCATCGCCAGGTCGAGCTGCTCGCGCGGGTCCTGCGGGAACTCGCGGCCGCTGTGGTCGGCCACGATCTGCTTGAACGTCTCGACGAGCTCGCGCAGCTCGTCGACCGGGAGCTCGACGTCGGTCGCCGCCCCGGCCCGGCGCTTCGCGGCCTCCAGCTGCTCCTCGAACGCCTCGCCGGGGATGTCCAGCACCGTCTTGCCGAACATCTGGATCAGCCGGCGGTAGGAGTCCCACGCGAACCGCTCGTCACCGGACGCTTCGACGAGGCCCTTCACGGAGTAGTCGTTGAGGCCGACGTTGAGGACGGTCTCCATCATCCCGGGCATCGAGAACTTCGCGCCCGAGCGCACGGACACGAGCAGCGGGTCCTGCACGTCGCCGAGCCGACGGCCCAGTTGGTCCTCCAGCCTGCGCAGCGCCATCGTGATCTGGACGCGCAGCGACTGCGGTTCCTCGCCCTGCGCGAGGTAGTAGCGGCAGGCCTCGGTGGTGATCGTGAACCCGGGCGGCACCGGCAGGCCGAGCTTGGTCATCTCGGCGAGGTTCGCCCCCTTGCCGCCGAGCAGATCGACCTGTTCCCGGCTGCCGTCGGCGAAGTCGTACACCAGTTGTGCGGGGCGGGGAGTGGCCAACGGGACCTCCGGGTTCGTGACCTGCAGAAAGCGCTAGACGGTAGGGGCATCTTCGCCGCGGCGGAGCGGCCGTCGGGTTCCGTATCGATCCCGAAATCGTGGGAGTACCGCGAACATCACGCCTGCGGTGATCGAAGTGCCCGGTTCGAGTGGTGTTCGACGATGGTCATTGCGCGTTCACACATCGTGTGCATCATGGTCGAATGCTGTTCACCGGAGGCGCCGCTCACCAGGGCTTCGTCGCAGGACGTTACCGAAACGGTGCGTTCAGTGACCGGTGGACGGACGTGCTGCGCTGCGCCGAGCTCACCTTCACCGCGTACGCCCCCGCCTGCTCGTGCGGGTGGCTGGGCCGGACGTTCCCGGCCACCGAGATCGGGCACCTCGACAGCCGGCGCGCGCTCGTGCACGAGCACCTCGTTCCGGTGCCCCGGCGCCGGCGGCGGTCACTCGGCGGTGCGGTCCTCGCGTGAGCGGTCGCGCAGCCGGCTACCCGCGGACCGTGCCCAGCACCACCACGTCCGGCTCACCGCGCGCCACCGGCACCTCGAGCACCCGGACGTCGTCGAGCCGCTCGCGCAGCTGCGCGGCGAGCGCGTCGACGCGGGTCGCGCTCCACACCGCGAGCACCCCGCCCGGCGCCAGCACGCGCAGGGCCGCGGCGATCCCAGGCGGTGCGTAGAGCCGGGCGTTCTCCGGGACGACGACCCAGTCGGGGCCGTTGTCGACGTCGAGGCACACCGCGTCGTACTCCGCCGCCGCGGCACCGGCGAGCACGTCGGCGACATCGGCGACGTGCACCTGCACCCGCGGGTCGGTGAGCGCGTCGCCGTGCCGGGCGGCGAGCGGGCCGCGGTTCCAGCGCACCACCGCCGGCTCCACCTCGACGACGTGCACCTCGCGCACGCGCGGCTCGGCGAGCGCCGCGGCCAGCGAGAACCCGACGCCGAGGCCGCCGAGCAGCATCCGCCCGCGCGCCGGAATGCGTTCGGTGGCGGCCGTGACGAGCAGCCGTTCGGAACGACCGTCGGAGGTGTCCATGAGGAACACGCCGTTGGCGACGATCTCGTGGTCGGTGCCGCGGCTGCGCAGCACCAGCTCCCCGTTCACGCCCTGCACCCGCTCGATCTCCATCAGAGCTGGTCCGCGAGGTCGGCGAGGTCGCGGGCGTGCAGGTCGAAGCGATCCGAGGCAGTCGGCGGGTCGCCGACCGGGCGCTCGACGTAGGCGGTGCGCAACCCGACGGCCGCGGCGCCGCGCAGGTCCCACGCGTGCGCGGCGACCATGAGCAGCTGCTCCGGCGCGCACCCCGCCACGTCGACGGCGAGGCGGTAGACGGCGGCGTCCGGCTTGTAGGTGGCGGCGCCCTGGGCGGACAGCGCCTGGTGCCAGCGCAGGCCCGCGTGCGCGTTGAGCCGCAGCAGTGCGCGCGGGCTCGCGTTGGACAGCCCGATCAGCGGGAACCGCTCCGCGAGCCGGGCGAGCCCGGCCTGGGTGTCCGGCCACGGCGGGAGGCGATGGCTCGCGGTGGCGAGCGCAGCGGCGTCGGTGATGCCCGCCCGCTCCGCGACGAGCGCGGCGGCTTCGGCGTCGAGCACGTCGCTCGGGGCGAAGGCCCGTCGGCCGGCGACGATCTTCTCCTGCTCGGCGGCGACGTGGTCCTGCCACAGGCGGACCAGCCCGTCGACATCACCGTCGGCGCTGCGATCCGTCGCCGCGGCGATCGCCGCCCGGAGCCCGGCCGGCTCGTCGACGAGGGTGCCGAGCACGTCGAAAACGATCGCAACGGGGGCGGGCACGGCTCCACGGTAGCGAGGGCACGGCAGCGCCCGGCCAGGGCACGGGCGGGCGCTGCCGCTACGCGGCACGGGAGGGAAGTGCCGCGCACCTGCTCACTCCGCGTTGATACGCGTAGCGTTACGTGTGCGGCAGGTGTCTTGCCCAATTGTCCGTACGCGCACGATGTGCGACCACTCTCACTCGGTGCCGAGCCACTCCAATGCCGCAGCGGCCGTCCACGACTGGCGTCTGCTGCCCAGCGGCGCACCCGTGAACGGCTCGTAGTACTCGGCGAACTCCAGGTCGGACAGCTGGTCCAGCGAGGCGCCGCGCAGCTCCTTCGCGAGCACCTGGTCGCCGTCGCGGGTGGCCGCCCAGCCGAGCAGCAGCGTCAGGAACGGCCACACCGGCCCTCTCCAGTACGTGCACGGCCGGAAGGCCGGGCTCGCCGGTGACGTGGACGGCGGCAGCGGGTACGCGAGCCCGGGGTGCCCCATCCAGCGGCGCCCGCGGATGATCCGGCTCTGCCGCGCCAGCAGGTCGGCGAAACCGCCGCTCACCAGCGGCGCGAAGCCGGCGATCGTCTCCGGCGCGATCCACTGGCCGGTTAGCACGTCCTGGTCGCGGGCCAGCCCGCTGATCGGGTCGATCGTCGACGTGACGCCGGCGCGGAACCGCCGCGCCATCGCCCGCAGCTCGACGGACTCCGGCCGGCCCAGCTCCTCGCCGATCCCGGCCAGCACGTCGCTGGCGGCGGCGAGGATCGCGGAGAAGAACACGTCGCGGACGCGGAACGCGGCGATCGGCAGGATCGCGTCGTCGTCGTAGCCGACGGAGCGCTTCTGCTCCACCAACCACAGGTAGCGCTGGTACTCGGCGTCGCTGGGCCGTTCGGCCAGGTCGGCGACGTGCGCGGTGTCGCGCCGCTCGAACGGCGGCACCGGCCCGGGCACAACCCGGGAGTACGGGCCGTCCCAACGCGGCGAGTTGTCGAACCCGGACTCCCAGCCGTGGTGGATCTCCACGAGGCCGACGCCCTCCGGGTCGCGGGCGGTCGCGAGCCAGCGGTGCCAGGCCAGCCAGCGGTCGAACGTCTCCGCGACGAAGCGCTCGGCGACGACCTGGTCGTGCCCGCCGTTCTCCCGGCCGCGGTCCAGCACGTGCCGCACCGCGATCGCGTGCACGGGCGGCTGGGTGATCCCGCTGGTCGCGACGCCGTCCGGCATGGCGGCCGCCCGGCCCCAGCGCTCGGGCCCGGGGAAGTAGTCGCCGCCGTCGGCGAAGCGGATGTGCGGGATCATCCCGGTGCTCCACTGGGCGCCGAGCAGCGTCTCCAGCTCGGTCACCGCGCGGGGCACGTCGAAGCGGGCGAGCCCGATCGCCACGAACGCGGCGTCCCAGCTCCACTGGTGCGGGTACAGGTCGGGGGCGGCGGCGGTCATCGCGCCGAGGTCGTTGGTGCGCAGGACGTCGATGGCGGCGTCGCGGATGCTGTTGTTCGAGGTGTTCACGGTGAGAGTGCCAGCTGCGTTTCTGCGTCGTAGTAGCGGAGCGCGTCCGGCGCCAGGTCGAGCCGGACGGTGTCGCCGGGCCGGGCCCGGAACGTGGGTGGCGCCGAGACCTTCAGGACCTCTGTCCCGACGCGGGTGGTGAGCAGCACGGCTGCCCCGGTGGGCTCGACGACCTCGACGTGCGCCTCGATCCCGTCGTCCGAGAGGCCGATGTGCTCGGCCCGGATCCCGACGAGCAGGTCACCGGCGGGCAGGTGCGCGGGCGCGGGCCGGGAGTGCCCGGCCACGGCCAGCTGCCCGTCGGCGACGGTGGCGGGCAGGAAGTTCATGGGCGGCGAGCCGAGGAAGCCGCCGACGAACCGGTCGGCGGGTCTGTCGTAGACGTCGAGCGGGTCGCCGAGCTGCACGATCCGCCCGCTGCGCATCACCGCCACCCGGTCACCGAGCGAGAGCGCCTCGCCCTGGTCGTGCGTGACGTAGACGGTGGTGGTGCCGAGGTCCTGCACGATCTTCTTGAGGTCGGCGCGGAACGACAGCCGCAGCAGCGCGTCGAGGTTGGACAGCGGCTCGTCCATGAGCAGCACGTCGGCGTCCATGACGATCGCGCGCGCGACGGCGACGCGCTGGCGCTGCCCGCCCGAGAGCTTCGCGGGGTAGCGGTCCAGGTACGGCGTGAGCTGCAGGAGGTCGGCGGCCCATTCGACCTTCTCCGCGACCGCCTTCGCCGGGACCTTGCGCATGGCCAGCCCGAACCCGATGTTGGTGCGCACCGTGCGGTGCGGGAACACTGCGTAGGACTGGAACACCATCGACAGGTTGCGCTGGTGCGGCGGCTGGTAGGTGACGTCGCGGCCGCCGATGGTGATCTTCCCGGCGTCCGGCAGCTCCAGCCCGGCGAGCATCCGCAGCAGTGTCGTCTTGCCGCAGCCGGACGGGCCGAGCAGCACCACGAACTCGCCGTCGGCGACGTCGAGCGAGACGTCGTCGGTCGCCCGCTCGGTGCCGCCGGGGTACGTCTTGACCAGGCCCTCGATGCTGATCTCAGCCATGCGTGCTCACCTGATCGTCGTCCCCCACATGTTGGTCAGCCAGCGGCGCATGACCGCGATGAACAGCAGCGCAGGCACCACCAGCGCGAACCCGCCGGCGAAGCGGTACGCCAGCGGCGACTCGCCCAGCGACGTCAGCACCTGGGCGGGCAGCGTGCGCCGGTTGAGCGTGAGGATCGAGGCGCCCAGCACCTCGTTCCAGCTCAACACGAATGTGAAGATCGACGCGGCCGCGATGCCGGGCAGCGCCATCGGCGCGACGACCTGCCGGAACGCCTGCGCGGGCGTGCAGCCGAAGACCCGCGCGGCCTCCTCCACGTCCACGGGCACGGAGACGAACACGCTCGCCGTGATCAGGATCGTGGTGGGCAGCGCGAGCGCGGCGTGCAGCAGGATCACCGCGTACGTCGTGTCGTAGATGCCGGACACCAGGAACAGCTGGGCCAGCGGCACCGACAGCACCACGATCGGCAGTGCCCGGGTGAACAGCAGGAACAGCTGGTAGGAGTCCTTGCCGCGGAACGCGTAGCGGGCCAGCGCGTACGCCGCCGGCACCCCCACCGCCGTGGAGAGCACAAGCGCGCCGAAGCCGACGATCAGCGAGTTGCCCAGCGACGCGACGATGCCGGTGGAGGCGAGGAACCGGCCGATCGTCTCGGTGGAGACGTCCGTGGGCAGCAGAGACAGCGGGAACCGGTCGAGCGCGGCGCGCGTGGAGAACGCGGCGAGCGCGACCAGGTAGAGCGGCACGGCCACGAACGCCGTCACGGCGACGCAGGCGACCTGGATCAGGACGCGGTTGCGGCGGTGGCGCCGGAGGGGAGTGCGGTCGATGTCGGTCATGACTGCGCTCGCAGGGTGCGCAGGTAGACGACCGACGTCAGCATCGAGACGAGCAGCACGACGACGGCGAGCGCGGCGGCCACGTTCGGGTTCTGCAGGACCGTGTACCAGCGGTAGGTCTCGCCGACGAGCAGCGGGAAGTTCTGACCGGTCAGCGCCTGCGCGACGGCGAAGGTCTGGAACGCGAGGATCGTGCGCAGGATCAGCGCCACCTGCAGGCTCGGCCGCAGCAGCGGCAGCACCACGTGCCGCAGCCGCTGCCAGGGGCTCGCGCCGAACACCGCGGCCGCCTCCTCGTAGTCCTTGGGGATGCCCTGCAACCCGGCCACGACGATCACGAGCACCAGCGCGGTGGCCCGCCACAGCTCCGCGACCAGCACGGCCACGAACAGCGAGACCGGGTTGTCGAACGCCAGCCACGGCACGGGGGAGAGGCCGAGCCCGGCGAGCACGGAGTTGAGGTAGCCGCGGTCGGTGAGCACCGCGAGCCACACCAGCCCGGCTGCCAGGTCGGAGACGGCGAGCGGGATCGCCCACACGTAGAAGTAGAGGCCGCCGAAGCGCGGGTTGGCGCGCAGCAGCAGCGCCATCCCGACGGCCAGCGCGAACTGCAGCGGGATGAGCACCACGATCAGCAGCAGCGTGTTGCGCACCGCGGGCCAGAAGTACGGGTCGGCGACCATCCGGCCGAGCCCGTCACCGGTGAACGCCGTGCCGATGCCCACGATCAGCGGCCAGCCGAACAGCAGCGCCATGAACAGCACCGACGGCCCGACGAGCCACACGACGGGAGCGATCCGGGACCGGTTCATCACCCCACCTCGCAGACCGCGCCGGGCGGGTCGGGCGCCCAGCACGGCACCTTCAGTCCGTCGAGGATGCGGGAGAGGACGCCGGCCTGCGCGTCGACGACCTGACGGGCCGGGCGCGCGTCGAGGCAGATCTGGGTGAAGCAGTCCTTGAACACCTGCGAGACCTCGCCGTCCTTCGCGCCGACGCCGACGGGCGGCAGCGCGAGCACCGCGCCGTCGGCGTCCCGCTGCGCGCGCACGGCCTTCGCCTCCAGCGCGATGCCGCCGGGCAGGTCGGTGGGCAGCTCGATCGAGGTGACGGGGAAGAACGCGTTGCTGCGCAGGGTCTCGACCTGCATGGGCGCGCTCGCCATGCCGCGGATGGCCTGCTCGGCCTTGTCGCGTTCGGGACCGCCGTGCGGGAGGGCGACGCCGGCGACGATCAGCATGTAGCCCAGGCCCTTCGGCCCACGCGGGGCCGGCACCATCAGCCAGTCGTCGGGCCGTTCCTTGGTGGCGCCGACGAGCCGCGCCACGTGGTCCCACCCGACCAGCACCTCGCCGCGGGCCAGCGGCTCCTGCATGAACGCGTAGTTCGTCGAGGCGGGCGCGGTGACCGCCCACAGGTCGCGCAGGTACTCCCACGCCGTGACGGCGTCGGCGGACGCGAACGTGGTGATCTGCCCGCCGGTGAAGCTGGGCAGCAGGAAGCCCTGGTGGAAGCGGTGGTGCAGGCCCTTCGGTCCCGCCGGCAGTCCGAAGATCGGGGCACCGTGCGCAGCCTTGCCGGCCTGCATCCAGCGCAGGAAGCCCGCGTAGTCGAGGTTCTGCACGTCCACGCCGGGCGGCAGCCACTCCAGCGCGCGCTTGTTCACCGCCAGCACGTAGGTGGCCTGCATCCACGGCACGTACTTGGCCGCGGCGCCGCCGATCCGGGCCAGCTGCAGCACCTCGGGGGCGTAACCGGCGCCGGAGAGGTCGGCGAGCAGCCCGTCGACGTCGTCGAGGCGGTCGGCGATCGGAGCCAGGTCGCCGTGCAGCCCGCCGACCATGCCGACCTGCACCTGACCGGACCGGGTCTGGCTGTCGATGGTGGTGCGGAAGACGCCGGCGTCGACGGGGTTGTAGGCCACCGGCACCGGGAGCCGGCGCAGCACCTGCTCGTAGCGCTGCCGCTCCTCGACGGGCGCGAACTGCGTCGAGAGGAAGCCGACGGTGCCCGGGGACGCGGCGCCGCTGGTGTCGAAGCCCGCGCAGGCAGCCACGAGCGGCGTGGCCAGGAGACCGCTGAGGAACGCGCGCCGTGACGGCCGTGTTACGCGCATGTTGCCTCCCTTCTGTGCACTATGTAGACAAAAGGCGGTTACCGTCAAGCCATGAGTGCGACGAGTCACGGCGGTCTGCTCGCGCTGGTGCGCGAGCACGGCGGCCTGTCGCGCCAACAGATGTTGGACGTGACGGGCATGTCCCGGGGCACCCTCGTCGCGCGGCTGGACGCGCTGGCCCGGCTCGGTTACATCTACGAGGCCGAGGCGCTCGCGCCGACGGGAGGGCGGCCGGCGCGGCGGGTGCGGTTCGACGACCGCGGACGCGTCGTGCTCGCCGTCGACCTCGGGCAGACCCACGCGCGCGTCGCCGTCACCGACCTGGCCGGGCGCGAGCTGCGCGGCAGCGCCAGTGACGTGCAGATCGCCGACCCGGGGGTGCTCGCGGCGGCGCTCGACTCGGGTGCGGCGCTGCTCGCCGGCGGTCGCGGGGAACGGCTCGTCGGCGTGGGCATCGGGGTGCCGGCGGCGGTCGACCCGGCGTCGGGCACCGTCGTGCACCCGACGACCATCCCGGGCTGGGCGCCCGGCGCAGTCCGCGATGCGGTGCGGGAGCGCTGGACGGTGCCGCTGGTCGTCGAGAACGATGCGCGGGCCGGCGCAGTGGGGGAGAGCCGCGGACCGGACGAGACGTTGGTGCACGTCAAGCTGTCGATGGGCATCGGGTGCGGCATCGTCGTCGGGGGAGAGGTGCTGCGCGGTGCCGCCGGGTTGGCCGGCGACATCGGGCACGTGCGGGTCGGCCCGGCCACCGGGCCGCTGTGCCGGTGCGGGCGGCGCGGCTGCCTCGCCGCCTACGCGTCCGGGCGGGCGCTGCTGGAGCGGCTCGGCGGCTCGCTGGGGGACCTGGTGGCGGCGCAGTTCGATCCGACCGTCGCCGCGGCGCTGACGGAGGCGGCCGACGTGCTCGGCACGGCGCTGGCCACCACCGTCACGACGGTCAACCCGCACCGGCTGGTGCTCGGCGGCACCCTCGGCCCGCTGCCGCTCGTGGTGGAACGGGTTCGGCGCCAGATCCACGAGACCGTCACCGAACGGGCGTGGCCGGTGGTCGAGGCCGGGACGTCCGGGGCCACGGTGACCGGGCTGGCCCGGCTCGTCGTCGCCGCGGCCTACGCGCCGGAGGCGGTGGACGCCGCGGTGGCGGCCGCCCCCCGCCCACCCTGACGCGTCGAGAACGACGTTACGGTTATTTGAAACGATTCATATTCACCGCAACGTCGTTCTCGACGCGTCGGCGCTACGCGAACAACCTCCCGTACCCGCGCACCAGGCCGGGATCTGCGCCTGCGGCCCCCAGCATCGCCCACAGGAGCACCTGGTTGGCGGTGAGCACCGGGCGTCCGAGCAGCCCCTCCAGCACCTCGATGACCCCGACGGCGCGGAACCCGTTGCCCCCGATCGTCACGGCGTCGACCGTGTCGGGTACGTTCGCGAGCACCCAGTCCTGCAGCTCCTGCGGGGTGATCAGGCCCTGCCCGCTCGGCAGCCCGCACGGCGCGGAGAGCTGCACGTCGAACCCGGCCTCCTGGTAGTAGGCGCGGCCGAGGTCGCAGAGCTCGGCGTCGAACCACGGCGGGCTCAGTACGGCCAGCCGGGTGGCGTCGAACTCGCGCAGGGCGGTCACGGCCGCGGCGCACGGGGTGACGACCGGCAGCCCACCGGCCACGTCACGCAGCCGGGCGATCATCTTCTCCTCGCCGCCGGCGCCGATGACGTACGCGGAGCTGGTGAACCCGAACCCGATCGCCTGCACCGGCGCCGCGGCCAGCAGCTTTGTCGCGTCGTCGACGCCGGGTGGCTCGGCGAACGCCCGCACGGGTGCCAGCGGGATCGTCGGGTCCATCGCCCCGCCGGCCGTCATCGCGCCGAACGGGACCCGCGCGGTGTGGATCCCGACGTCCGCCGGCGCCATCGCCCGCAGCTCCGACTCCGGGCCCACGTCGGCGTGCGGGACCAGCACACCGAGCCGCCACCGCGCGTCCCACCCGTCCGCTCGCCACATCGCGCCGCCTCCTGCCGATCGGGGGCGACGATTCTCCGCCCGTCGGCCTCGGCGGTCTAGCGCTGCGCCGACCAGGCCTGCCACAGCTGCGCGTACCGCCCACCGGCGGCGACGAGCTCGGCGTGCGTGCCCTGCTCGACGACGCGGCCCCCGTCCAGCACGACGACGGTGTCGGCGGCTGCGGCCTGCGTCAGCCGGTGCGCGACGAGCAGCGCGGTCCGTCCTGCGGTGGCGGTGCGGGCCGCGGCCTCCAGCACGCGCGCCCCGGCGCTGCCGGCCTCCGCGGTGGCCTCGTCCAGGATCGCGACGGGCGGGTCCGCGAGCACGAGCCGGGCCAGCGCAAGCTGCTGCGACTGCACGACGGTGAGTGTGTGCCCGCCCGCGCCGACGACGGTGGCGAGCCCGTCGGGGAGAGCCACTGCCCAGTCCAGCGCGTCGACGGCGGCGAGGGCGGCGCGCAGCTCGTCGTCGGTGGCGTCGGGGCGGGCGAGGCGCAGGTCGTCGGCGAGGGTGCCGGCGAAGACGTGCACCTCCTGCGTGATCAGCGCGACGGTGCGGCGCATGCCGTCCGGGCCGATGTCGACGATCGCCGCCCCGCCGATGCCGACGCTGCCCTCGCTGGGCCGGTGCACGCCCGCGACCAGCTTGGCCAGCGTGGACTTGCCGGCGCCGCTCGTGCCGACGAGCGCCACCGTGGACCCTGCCGGCAGGTCGAGGTCGACGTCGTCGAGGACGGGGTGCCCTTCGACGTAGGCGTGGCCGAGGCCCTTGACCTGCACCCGCCCGTCGGCCGGCTGGGCGGGCTCGGCGGGCTGCTGCTCGGCCGGCAGGTCGGTGACGCCGACGATGCGCCCGAGGCTCGCGGTGGCCGACTGCGCGGTGTCGAGCAGGAACAGCACCACGTTGATCGGGCCGAACAGGTTGATGAAGTAGAGCGCCGCGGCGCTGGCCGTGCCGATGGTCGTCAGGTCGGCGCGGACCAGCAGGAACCCGACCGTCAGGACGGCGGCGACGCCGATCCACTCGGCGGTGTTGAGCCGGCCGAAGAACCGCGTCTGCATGCCCATCACGCGCAGCCCGAGCCGGACGACGTCCTCGGAGCGGGCGTGGACGCGCTCGCGGTGGGCGGCCGCGAGCCCGAACGCGCGCACGGTCGCCGCGGCGCCGATGGTGTCGAGGAGCTGCTGCTGCTGGGTACCGGCGACGCGGCGCTGCTCGGCGTACAGGGCCGTGGAGTGCTTGAGGTACCAGCGCGCGGTGGCCGCCTGCACCGGCACGGCGCACAGCGCGGCCAGCAGGAACCGCCAGTCCAGCACGGCGAGACCGACGAGCGTCAGCACGATGAGCAGCGCCGAGCGCGCGAAGTCGGGCACGGCCTCCCGCACGGCCTCCGCGATGCGGGAGACGTCGGACGTGACGCGCGAGGTCAGGTCGCCGGAGCCGGCCTCCTCGATCTGCTCCAGCGGCAGCGTGAGCGCGCGGGCCACGAACCGTTCGCGCAGCTCCGCCAGCATGCCCTCACCGACGCGCGCCACCAGCGTGACCCCGAGGACGGCGAGCAGGCCCTGCGCGACGGCCACGACGGCGAGCGCCAGCACCGGGCCCGTCACGGCGTCGGCGGGCTGGCGGGAGGCCACGAGGTCGACGATCCGCCCGAGGAGGGGCGCGGTGACCAGGCTGACCGCGGCGCCGGCGACCAGCGCGGCGACGGCGGCGAGGGCCTGCCACCGGAACGGGCGGAGCAGCTCGCGCAGGGCGGCGCGGATGCGCGCGCCGTCGGCGACGGGCAGGAGGGCCCACTCGCCGCTCATCGCCCGCCCCCCGCACCGCGAGTTGCCCCGCTCGGGATGCCGAGTTGGCCGGATCGGGACGCTCGTCGCCGTTCCGGGATCGCCAACTCGCCGTCCTGAGATCCGCAACTCGCCGTACGGATTCGGGCGACTCGCCGTCCCGATCGGGGCAACTCGCCGTCCAGGGCGGGGCAACTCGCGGTCATCGCAGCACCACCTCCCGGTAGCGGGCGCTGTCCAGCAACGCCGCGTGGTCTCCCGCCGTGGTCGTGCCGTCCGTGTCCAGGAGCACCACGCGGTCCGTCACCGCGAGCAGCGCGGGGCTCGTCGTCAGCAGGAGGGTGGTGCGGCCGGCTCGGTGCGCGCGCAGGCCCTCGGCGATCTCCGCCTCCGTGACGGCGTCGACGGCGGTCGTCGGGTCGTGCAGCACCAGCACGGGCGCGCCGGTGGCGAGTGCCCGGGCGAGTGCCACGCGCTGTCGCTGCCCGCCCGACAGCGAGCGGCCCTGCTCGGTGATCGCCGTCTCGACGCCGTCGGGCAGGGCCTCGGCGACCTGGTCGGCGCGGGCCGCGGCCATGGCGGTCGCGACCGCGTCGCCCCCAGCTGCCACGTTCTCCCACAGGGTGCCGGCGAACAGTTCCGCGTCGTGCGCCGAGACCACCACCGCGGCCCGGGCGGCCTGCGGGGGATAGGCGGTCAGGGCGACGCCGTCCAGCTCGACGGTTCCGCCCTCGGGGTCGACCTCGCGGGCGAGCAGGCGCATCAGCGCCGTCGCGGCGGCCGGATCCGCCGGGACGACGCCGACGATCTCCCCGGCGGGCACGTCGAGATCCAGTGCCGGCAGCGGGCCGTGCGCGAGGCCGCGCAGCCGCAGCGCGCCCGTGACCTGCGCCGGGGCCGGCCGATCACCGGCACCGACGGCGGGCGCGGCCGCGAGCACGTCCGCGACGCGCACCGCGGACGCCCTGGCCATGGCGAGCCAGCCCATGACCTCGCCGAACATCTCCAGCGGCCCCACCAGGAACTGGGCCAGCCCGACCGCCGACACCAGCTCGCCGACGCTGATCGTGCCCTCGGCCGCCATCCGGCCGCCGACCAGCGCGATCAGCGCCAGGAACAGCCCGTTGATGGCCAGCACCGCGCCGTCGAAGCGGGCCTGGGCGCGGGTGGCGCGCAGCGTCGCGCCGAGGGCGTCGCGGCTGGTGCGCCGGTAGCGGCGCACGGCGACGGGTTCGGCGCCGATCCCCTTGAGCACGCGCACCCCGGCCACGAGGTCGGCGGCGACGCCGCTCGCCAGCGCCGCCCGTTCCTGCTCCGGGCCGCTGCGCCTCTCCAGCGGCTTGCCCAGCAGGTGCACGGCGTAGAGCAGCGGCGGCGTGCCGAGCAGGATCAGCAGGCCCAGCGGCACGGAGATCCGCAGGAGCGCGACCGTCCCGACGGCGAGCGCGACGACCGCCGCGGCGCCCATGGGCAGCACGAACCCCATCACCGCCACGCGGAACGTGTCGGAGGTGGCGAGGTTGACCAGGCTCCCGGGCAGTCGACCGGTCTCGGCGCCACCGTGCGGGTCGAGCACGCGATCGGCGACCTGCAGCCGCAACCGTTGGTCCATCCGCTGCTCGGCGGCCTTCGCGACGCGCGCGCCGAACCGGTAGGACCACGACAGGAACAGGAAGTCGACGCCGAGCACGGCGATCCAGAACAGCAGGGCGCCCACGTCGCCCGTGGCGACGGCCGCGTCGATCACGACGCCCACCAGGACCGGGACCAGCGCCTCGCCCGCCTGGTGGCCGCACATGAGCAGGCCGGAGAGCCCCACCTGGCGTCGCTGCGAGCCGACGGCGTCGCGGAGGACGCGGCTCCCGGTGATCATCCCCGCCATGTTCGTAAGGTTATCCTCACCTGAGTCGAACGGAGCGGAGTGGCGCATGCGGGTGGTCGCGTTCGGGTACATGACGTGGGGGCGGCGCACCATCGAGGCGGTGCTCGACGCCGGCCACGAGGTGCCGCTGATCGTCACGCACCCGGAGAGCGACAACCCGTACGAGAAGATCTTCAACGAGTCGGTGGCCGAGCTCGCCGCCGACCACGGCATCCCGACGCTCGTGCGCGAACGCGCCGACGACGCCGAGGTGCGCGCCGCGATCGCCGCCGCGCAGGCCGACATCGTGGTCGTGTCGAACTGGCGCACCTGGCTCGCGCCGGAGGTGTTCTCGATCCCGCGCCTCGGCACGCTCAACGTGCACGACGCGCTGCTGCCCGCCTACGCGGGCTTCGCCCCGCTGAACTGGGCGCTGATCAACGACGAGCCCGAGGTCGGCGTCACCGCGCACATGATGAACGCCGAGTTCGACGCCGGCGACGTGGTGCTGCAGTACGCCACCCCGATCACGGACGCCGACACCGTCGTCGACCTCTTCGACCGCACCCTGGCCATGTTCGGGCCGATCACGGTCGACGCGCTGAAGCTGATCGAGTCCGGCGCGGCCCGGCCGCAGCCGCAGGACCGGCGGGCCGCGTCGTACTTCCACCGGCGCGGCGACGAGGAGAACCGCATCGACTTCGGCTGGCCGGCGCGCGACATCTTCAACCTGGTGCGCGCCCAGGTCGACCCGTACCCGAACGCCTACTGCTATCACGGCGACCAGCGGTTGCGGGTCCTTTCGGCCACCGTCACCGACGATGCGATCGGCGGCACCCCGGGCCGGATCGTGATCCGCCGCGGCCGCGGCGTCGTGATCGTCGCGGGGGCCGACGCGCGGCGCGGCCGCAACCGCGGCCTCGTGCTGCAGCGCGTGCGCACGGACGACGGACGCGAGTTCGACGCCGCGGAGTACTTCGAGCGCATGGGCGGCTACCTGACGAGCCACCCGGCCTGACCTCGCGAAGACTGTCGGTGTCCCGTGCTCTCCTTCCGGTGAGGAGGAGGTGGTGGACATGGCGTTCGTCCACGGCCACGCCCGCGCCACGGGCTGGGTGATGGCGCACGTCCGGGCGCCCAACCGGGCGCAGGAGGGGCAGCTCGCGCTGCTCCCGGCGCTGCTGCCCGCGCTCGCGGAGCGGATCCCGCGGCAGCGGCGGGGTTCGTCGCGGCCGGTGCCCGCGGCCGCGCACTCGCCCTGAGGTCTTGCCGCGGCCCTGTGGGAGGGCTTCGATCACCACGGTGGACGTCGTCGAGTTCCGCCCGAGCCCCGACCAGTACGCCTGGACGTTCGGCGGGGTCGCCCCGACGCACCGCATCAGGCCCGGCACCGTGCTGCGGCTCTGGACGGAGGACGCGTTCTCCGGCCGGCTCACCCGCACCACCGACCGGCCGAGCCAGGTGCTGAACATGGCCGAGGTCAACCCGCAGACCGGCCCGTTCTTCGTCGAGGGCGCGGAGCCGGGCGACACGCTCGCGCTGCACATCGTCGACCTCACCCCGGCGCGCGACTGGGCCGCGTCCACGACGATCCCGTTCTTCGGCGCGCTCACGGGCACCGACCGCACGGCGCTGCTGAACGAGCCGTTGCCCGAACGGACGTGGATCTACCAGCTCGACCGTGCCGCCGGCACCGTCCGGTTCGAGGCGGAGCGCAGCTCGCTGGTGATCGACCTGCCGGTGGCTCCGATGCTGGGCACCGTCGGGGTGGCACCGCCCGCGCGGGAGGTGCGGTCGAGCCTGGTGCCCGACACGTTCGGCGGCAACATGGACACCCCCGAGATGAAGCCCGGCACCACCTGCTACCTGGGCGTCAACGTCGAGGGTGCGCTGTTCTCCGTCGGCGACGGGCACTACCGGCAGGGCGAGGGCGAGAGCTGCGGCACGGCGGTCGAGGGCGCCATGGACGTCACGCTGATCGTCGAGCTGATCAAGGGCGGCTCCCCGCCGCCGTGGCCGCGGCTGGAGCACGACGACCACTACGCCGTCGTCGGTTCGGCGCGCCCGCTGGAGGACGCGTGGCGGGCCAGCCAGGTCGGCATGATCGGCTGGCTCGGCGAGCTGTACGGGCTCGACCGGCTCGACGCCTACCAGCTGCTCACACAGGTGAGCCGGGCGCCGCTGGCCAACGTCGTCGACGTCAACTACAGCGCGCTCACGCTGCTGGAGAAGGCGCTGCTGCCGCCGGCGTCGGCGTACGACGGGATGCACGCGCACCTGCGGTCGATCGCGGAAGGGCTGGTCTGATGGACCTCGGACTCAACGGGAAGGTCGCGCTCGTCACGGGCGGCACCAAGGGCATCGGACGGGCGATCGTCGAGGGGCTCGCCGCGGAGGGCGCCAGGGTGGCGTTCTGCGCGCGCACCGCCGAGGACGTCGACACGGCGCAGGCCGAGCTGACGGCCGACGGCGCCGAGGTCGCCGGCACGGCCGTCGACGTGGCCGACGGCACTGCGCTCGCGGCCTGGGTGGCCGCGTCGGCGGAGCGGTTCGGCGGCATCGACGTCGTCGTCGCGAACGTCAGCGCGCTGGCCATCGGGCCCGGCGAGGAGAACTGGCGGTCGAGCTTCGAGGTCGACCTCATGCACACCGTGCGGCTGGTGGAGGCCGCGCTGCCGCACCTGGAGGTCAGCGCGGCCCCGTCGATCATCGCGGTGTCCAGCGTGTCCGGCCGGGAGATCGACTTCGCCGACGGCTCGTACGGGGTGATGAAGGCGGCGATCGTGCACTACGTCTCCGGCCTGGCCCACGACCTGGCGGGGAAGGGCATCCGCGCCAACGTGGTCTCGCCCGGCAACGTCTACTTCGACGGCGGTGTCTGGCAGAACGTCGAGCAGGGCAACCCGTCGCTGTTCGAGGCGGCGATGGCGCTCAACCCGACCGGCCGGATGGGCACCCCGGACGAGACCGCCTACGCCGTGGTGATGCTGGCCAGCCCACGCGCGTCGAGGATCAGCGGCACCAACCTCGTCGTCGACGGGGCGTTGACGCGCGGCGTGCAGCTCTAGCGATCCCGGGTCGCGCACCAGCGCGCCCCGCCGAGACCGGCGACGACGAGCCCGGCCACGCACACGGCCGTCCAGCCGCCCTGCGCGAACGCGGAGGCGCCGACGACCGAGCCGACCATGCCGCCGCTGAACATCGAGACCATGTAGGCGGTGGTGATGCGGCCACGCGCGGCCGGGTCGAGCTGGTAGATGCGGTTCTGGTTGGAGATCTGCAGCGCCTGCACGGCCATGTCGAGCACCAGCAGCCCGGCGACGAACGCGACGAGCGAGCTTCCGCCCAGCCAGAGCAGCCCCCAGCCGGCCGCGACGAGGATCCAGCCCGCCGTGGTGGCGCGGGCGCCGTGCCCGCGGTCGGCGAACCGGCCGACGAGCGGCGCGGCCAGCGCGCCCGCGGCCCCGGCCAGCCCGAACAGGCCGATGACCGGGTCGGGGAGCCCGTAGTGGCCGGCGAGCAGGAACGCCGACGCCGTCCACGTGGCGGAGAAGCCGAACATGCCCAGCGCGCCGAGCAGCATCCGGTTGCGCAGCACCGGCTCAGCGCGCACGAGCCCGGCGATCGACCCGATCAGCGCGCCCAGGCCGCGCGGGTCCTTGCCGTCGCGGTCGGCGGGCAGCAGCCGCCATGCGACCACCGTCAGCACGGCCATGACCACCGCGGCCGCGACGAAGACGCTGCGCCAGCCGGCCGCGCCGGCCACGGCGCCCGACACCGTGCGCGCGAGCAGGATGCCGAGCAGCAGGCCGCCCATGACCGTGCCGGTGACCCGCCCGCGGTGCGCGGGATCGGCCAGCTGGGCCGCGAACGGCACGGCGACCTGGGCGGCCGCTGCTGCGATCCCGATCGCCGTCATCGCGACGACGAGCAGCCAGAACGCGGGCGTCACGGCTGCCAGCGCGAGGGTGGCGGCGGACGTCGCCAGGAGCGCCGTGACGAGGGTGCGTCGGGAGGTCCGGTCGCCGAGCGGGCCGCCGACGGCGAGGCCGGCGACGAACCCGAGTTGGGTCGCGGTGACCAGCAGCCCGGCGGCCGCGGGCCCGACCCCGAACTCGCGCGCGATGGTGTCGAGCAGCGGCTGGACGTAGTAGATGCTCCCGGCGGCCAGCGCGGCGATGACGGCGAGGGTGAGCGTGGTCCGGCGGTCGACGCCCGGCCGGGTGCAGGCGGTGGTGGACATGGCGACAAGTCAACCAACCAGTTGGCTGGTCTGTCAACCAACTAGTTGGTGGTAGTGTATGCGCATGGCGAGGGATCCGGCTGACACCCGTCGCAAGCTGCTCGACGCGGCCCGCCACGAGTTCGCGCGGCACGGGTCGGCCGGTGCCCGGGTCGATCGCATCGCGGCCGCGGCCGGCGTCAACAAGGAACGCATCTACGGCCACTTCGGCAACAAGGACGACCTGTTCGCCGCCGCGCTCGCCGACTCGATGCGCGACATCACCCGCGAGCTGGAGACCGGTGACGACCAGGACCTCGGCGCCTACGTGGCGCACAAGCTGGCCTTCCACGCCGAGCACCCGGACGTCGCCCGGCTGGTCATGTGGGAGACCCTCGAGCGGGCCGACGCGCCGATCGTCGCGGAGGAGGAGCGCCGCGCGGTCTACGCGCGCAAGGTGACGGCGTTCGCCGAGATGCTGGGCATCGACGAGCACGAGGCGCGCTACGCGGTGCTCGTCGGGCTCGCGCTGGGCACGCTGGAGCGGGTGTTCCCGCACCTGGTGACGATGATCGCCGGCGACGCCGACGGCACGGTCGACCGGGCCGAGCTGCGGGCGCAGCTCAGCGCCGCCGCGTCCCGCGCGTTCACGTCTGTGCCGTCAGCTGCTGCAGACCCACGACCCTGAGCAGGTCGAGCGCCTCGGCGCTGCGGGTGCCGGGTTCCGCGGAGTAGACGATCAGCTCCTGGTCGTCCTCGGGCACGTGCAGGCGCTCGCAGTCGAGGACGATCGGGCCGAGCTCGGGATGGCGGATCGTCTTCTGCTCGTCCGGGCGCCCTTTGACCTCGCGGCGCTCCCAGTGTTCGACGAACCGCGGGCTCCGCCTCAGCAGGGTGGCGATCAGCCGCTGCATGCCGGGGTCGTCGGGGTAGCGGGCAGCGGCCCGGCGCAGGCCCGCCACCAGGTGACCGTCCATGCGGTCGCGGTCCGCCTCGTCCAGGCCGACGCGGCGCTCGCCGCTGACGAACGCGATCCACACGATGTTGCGCTCGGCCCGCGGGACGGCCGAGAAGTCGCCGAGCAGCGCGGCGGCCATCGGGTTCCACGCCAGCACGTCGGTCTTCGCGTCGACGAGCAGGGCGGGCAGGTCGGTGAACCGGTCGAGCAGGCGCAGCACGCTGGGGCGCACGATGCTGCGGATTCGGCCGGGCAACGGCGGGCTGGCCCCGGCGAGGCGGAAGAGGTGCTCGCGCTCGGCGTCGGACAGGCGGAGGGCGCGCGCCAGGCTGCCGAGCACGGCCTCCGACGGGTGCGGGCCGCGGCGCTGCTCCAGCCGGGTCAGGTAGTCGACGGACACCCCGGCCAGCTGCGCGACCTCCTCGCGGCGCAGGCCGGGCGTGCGCCGGTGCAGACCGGCGGGCAGGCCGACGTCGGCGGGGGTGATGCGCTCGCGCCACACCCGCAGGGCGGCGCCCAGCTCCACTCGGTCCATGCGTCCAGCATGCCCCGCGGCGCGCGGACGTGCCTGGTACTGCTGATCCCTGGCGGAGCTCCGGCCGGCGCCGCACGGTGATCGCATGACGGAAACGACGATCGCGCTGGTCACCGGCGCGAACAAGGGGCTCGGCCGGGAGACGGTCCGCCGCCTCGCCGAGCTGGGCTGGACGGTGCTGCTCGGCAGCCGCGACGCCGAACGCGGCGCCGCGACCGCGGCCGAACTCGGCGGCGACGTGCACGCCGTCCCGATCGACGTGACCGACGACGACTCCGTCGCCGCCGCCGCGAAGGAGATCGAACGGCGGTGGGGCCGGCTGGACGTGCTGGTCAACAACGCGGGCATCACCGGCGAGCGGGTCGGCGCGCTCGACACCACCGCCGAGCACCTGCGGACGGTGTTCGAGACCAACACGTTCGGCCCGGTGCGGGTCACGCACGCGATGCTGCCGCTGCTGGAGCGCTCGGCCGCGCCGCGGATCGTGATGGTCTCCAGCGGGATGGGCTCGATCGCCGTCACCAGCGACCCGGAGCGGCTGGAGTCGACCATCGTCGCGCTCGGCTACCCGTCGTCCAAGACCGCGCTCAACATGATCACGACGCAGTACGCGAAGGCCCTGCCGCGGTTCCGCGTCAACGTCGCCGACCCCGGCTACACCGCCACCGACCTCAACGGCAACAGCGGCCACCAGACCGTCACCGAGGGCACCGACGCGATCGTCGCGCTCGCCACCGCCGCGCCGGACGGGCCGACGGGGACGTTCGTCGACCGCCATGGAACCGTGCCCTGGTAATCCGCTCGCGCCCGCCGTCGCGGTGTAGGACGGTGCGGTCATGGCCAAGACCGCACGGGCGGACATGTTCCTCGACCTCGCCGACGACCCCCGCGAGGTGCGCCCGCCGATGACCGACGAGCGCAGCACCCTGGTCGGCTACCTGCGCGACCAGCGCCTCACCCTGGAGATCAAGTGCACCGGCCTGGACGCGGCCGGGATGGCGGCGCGCTCGGTGCCGCCGTCGACGCTGTCGCTGCTGGGGCTCGTCCGCCACCTCGCCGACGTCGAGCGGAGCTGGTTCCGCCGCTACATGGCCGGCGAGGACGCACCGCCGCGCTACTCCTCGGCCGAGGACCCGGACGGCGACTTCGACGGCGCCGTCGCCGACCCCGCGGTCGTCGAGGAGGCGTGGGCCGCGTGGCGGGAGGAGTGCGCGTGGACCGACGCGTTCGTCGCGGCCGCGCCCGACCTGGAGGTGCCGGGCAGCCGCCCGTCGGACATGCACACGAACCTGCGGCAGGTGCTGATCCACATGATCGAGGAGTACGCCCGGCACAACGGCCACGCCGACCTCCTGCGCGAGCTCGTGGACGGTCGTGTCGGGCAGTGACTCGATGACGTCACACACCGAGTGCGGTCCTCACACATGCTGCAACGTGTGTGACGTCCCTACTGGATGTGTGACGTCGTCGTCCGGCGGGCCCACGCCCGCCGGCGTGCTCAGGCCGGGTAGAGGCCGAACGCGAAGCCCTGGTCGTCGACGCAGGAGGCGATCGGGTCGTGGCCGCGCTCGCTCACCTCGTCCACCCGGCCGCCCGCCGCCGTGACCGCCGTCAGCGCCGCGTCCAGGTCGTCGACGACGAAGAGCGGCACGACCGCGGCCTCCGGTCCCGCTGCCAGCCCGGCCATGGGACGCAGCGGCGCGCCGGCGCGGAACGGGTGCCAGTAGCCCGGGTCGGTGCCGGGCAGGTACTGCACGCCCAGCGTCGACCCGTAGAACGCGCGGGCGCGGGCGACGTCGGGCACCCGCAGCTCGACGTACCCGAGCGCGCCGGACGCCTGGCCCGGTACCGGCCCGCCGACGGCCTGGTTGACCGCGAACGGCACCCCCTGGTCGTCGACGCACTGCGCGAGCGGCCCGTACGGGGTCGGCGCCACGTCCTGCGCGGTTCCGCCGGCCGCGCGCACCACCGCGACCGCGGCCTCGGCGTCCTCGACGGCGTAGCAGCAGAAGAGCGTCGGCGTGCCGGTGGTCGACCAGATGCCCAGGTGCCCGGGCAGGTTCGTCACCTGCACGCCGGCGCCGTCGTGGTCCGCGGCGAACGCCCAGCCCAGCACCGCGCCGAAGAACCGGGTGGCCCGCTCGACGTCGCGCACCCACAGCGACGCGTAGGTGAGGTCGCCGGCGCCGAGCGCCGGCACCGCCTGCACGATCATCAGCCGGTTGCCGGAGTCGTCGAGCACGACCCCGCCGCGCCCGTACGGCTCGTCCTGGACGGGCCGCTCCACGCTGGCCCCCGCGGCGACGGCTGCGGCGAACGCCGCATCCGGATCGGGCACCTCGATGCGCACCGAGCCCGTCGGCCCGCCGCGCTCGGCAGGCGACAGGATGTCGATGTCGGGGTTCGAGTCGGCGAGCATCAGCACGCTGTCGCCGATGGTGATCTCGGCGTGCGCGATGCGGCCGTCCTCCCGCGGGAAGGGCTCGCCGCGGAGCACGCCGTCGAACGCGGCCACGTAGAAGTCGATGGCAGCGGCCGTGTCGCGGACGCGCAGGTAGGGGGTCAGCGTGTGCGGTCGCACGGTGCTGGCCGGGCGGGTCTCGGTCGTGGTCACAGGTGTCTCCGATGCAGGTGCGAGCACCTCGCGCTCCAGCCGGGCGCGCAGCGCGGCGGCGAACGCCGGGTCGGGGTCGACGGGCACGATCGGTTCGCGCAGCTCGTCGAACGGGCTGGTCATGCGATTCCCCCGATCCGGCGGTACTCCCGGCGGAAGGCCGCGCGGGAGCGGGCGAGCAGCGACTCGGTGGCCGGCACCGTGCGCCGCAGCGCCCGCGCCACCTCGCCGACGCCGAGGCCGTCGAGGTAGTGCAGGGTCAGCGCGGCCCGGTGCAGGCCGTCGAGGGCGGCGAGCACGTCGTGCGCGACCAGCACGTCGATGCGCTCGTCCCACGGGTCGGAATCGGGCTCCGGCTCGTGCGCGACGGCCGTCAGTCCGCGGCGCTCGCGCTCCGCGGACCGCCAGTGGTCGACGAGCTTGTGCCGGGCGATCCCGACCAGCCACGCCGTGCTCGGTGCGGGCGGCGGCACCCGGCGACAGGCCGTGACGGCGGCGAGGAACGTCTCCGCCGTCAGGTCCTCCGCGAGTGCGGTGCCCCCGCACCGGGCCAGGAGGTAGCCGTAGACCTGCGGCAGCGCGGCGTCGTACAGCTCGAGCAAGGCCGTGCCCGCGTCCGGTCGGACGTTCTCCCTGCCGCTCACGACCCTTCATCGCCGGGGAGCCGGCAGTTCCGTCGCGGATTCACCCGATCGTCGTATCAGCCCAGCACCGCTTCCAGGGCTGCCCGGGTGTCGACGTGCAGCTTCGCGCAGGCGCGGTAGAGGTGGCCCTCCACCGTCCGCACCGAGACGACGAGCCGCGCCGCGATCTCCTTGTTGCTCATCCCGCCGGCGGCGAGCGAGGTCACCTCGCGTTCGCGGGCGGTCAACGGGAGCGGTCGCGCGGCCGCGCGCAGCGCCGGGGTGACGGCGCCGCCACAGCGCCGGGCGAGCTCCTCCGCGCGGGCCGCCGAGGCGATGGCCGACCCGCGCGCGCCCGCGCGGTGGTGGGCGGCCGCGGCCTGGGCGACGGCGTCCGCGGCAGCGGGCAGCGCCCCGCGCTCGGCCAGCCGGCGTGCGACGGTGTCGAGGGCAGGGCCGTCGTCGTCCGCGAGCGCCCCGGCGTGGGCGGCGGCCAGGTCGGCGCCCGGGACGGTGTCGGCGAGGGCGGCCAGCCGGGCCGCGCCGCCGGGGTCGCCGAACCGGACGGCCGCGTGCAGCGCCGCCACCTCGGCGTCGCGGTCGGCGTCGTCGCGGGCGAGCACGGCCGCGTGCCGGGCGTGCGCCGCGGCCTCGGACACCGCACCCGCGGCCGCCGCGGCCCACGCGCGGGCGATCAGGTGCTGGCGCCGGCACCCCGTGCTGAGCGCCAGTGCGGCCGCGGCGCCTGCGGCGTCGCCGCGCATGCCGAGCACCACGGCGAACTGCAGCTGGATCGGGCCGGTGGGCGCGCCGTCCGCGGTGTTGACGGCGACGGCGTCGCGCAGGGCGCGGGTGGCGGCGTCGAGCCGGCCGCGGGCGGCGAGCGCGGCCGCCGTCGCGACGGCGTCGGCCACGGGCGGGCGCGGCGCGGGCAGCGGGGCAGCGCCGAGGCGGCGCATGCGGATGGTCCCCGCGCGCTCGCGCACCAGCCGGCCCAGCAGCGGCACGGTCAGCGTGACCAGCCCGTCCTGCTCGCGGAGCAGCCCGGCCCGTTCGGCGGTCTCGACGGCGGTCGCGCCGACGAGCCGGTCCAGCTCGCCGGGCCGGACGGACCCGCGCGCGGCCACCACCTCGACGGCGGGGCACGCGGCCGCGTCGACGGGCAGGTGCGCGTCGAGCAGGTCGACGGTGCGCGGTGAGAGCTCCGGCTCCCCCGTCCACAGCCACACGCCGGCCACCCGGCGCAGTCGCCCCGCCGCGGTCTCGTCCGCCACGAGGGAGCGCACCAGCGCCAGGTCGCCGCCGGTGAGCTCGTGCAGCCGGGCCGCGGTGCCGGACTCGACCTGGTCGCCGAGCCCGGCCTCCAGCAGCTCGTGCAGCTGCGCAGGCGCCGGCACGTCGACGTCGACGCGCTCCAGGCGGCCGTCCTTCCACAGGTCCACGAGCGGCCCGGCCGTCCGCGCGGTGACGATCACCGGCACCGCCCGCGTGGCGACCAGCCGGTGCACCAGCGCGAGCGACGCCGGGTCGAGCAGGTGGGCGTCGTCCACGGCCAGCACGCCGCGGCACCGGGCGGCGACCTGCTCGGCGGCTGCCGTGACCTCGGCGGACGCGCTCAGCGCGGCGAACGCACCCAGCGGGACGGTCGCTCCGGCCGCGGTCGCGGTGACCCACGCGCCGGGCCCGTGCCGCTCCGCGGTGGCCGCGAGCAGCTCGCGGGCGAACCGGGTGCGCCCGCTGCCGGCCGGTCCGGTGACCAGCACGCCCGGACGGTGCCGCAGTGCTGCCGCCGCGGCCCGCACCCGCTCGGCCGCACCACCGCTGAACGTCCACTCCGCCATCGGGGCTCCCTCCGCGTCTACAGCGGGGCAGAGCGGTCGGATCGGCCGGTTGATGCGTCCGTCCGGGTGATTCCCGGGATCAGCGCTGGACCGCCGGTGCTCTCGAACCGTGCGATGCCCGGGTACCGGTGCAAGGAGGAGTTCGTGATCGACGACGCGACGACGGCTCGGCTCGTGTCCGCGGCCGCCGCGGGCGACGAGGCGGCGTGGGACGCGCTCGTCGACGCGTACACGGGCATGCTCTGGGCGATCGCGCGCAGCTTCCGGCTCGACCAGGCCGACGCCGGCGACGCTGTCCAGACGACCTGGCTGCGGCTCGTCGAGAACCTGGACCGCATCGAGGACCCGAGGCGGCTACCCGGCTGGCTCGCCACCACCGTGCGCCGCGAGTGCCTGCGCATCCTGCGCCGCGGCGGCCGGGAGGCGCCGGGCGGCGAGGACTGGTCGGACGTGCTGGTCGCCGACACCCCGCCCGTCGACGCGGCCCTGCTCGCCGACGAGCGCGACGCCGCCCTGTGGCGGGCCCTGCAGGCGCTGGGGGAGCGCTGCCAGCAGCTGCTGCGGGTGCTGATGGCGACGCCGCCGCCGTCGTACGCCGCGGTCTCGGCTGCGTTGGGCATCCCGGTCGGGAGCATCGGGCCCAGCCGCGGGCGCTGCCTCGACCAGCTGCGCCGGATCGCCGCCGGTGACGACCTGCTCGACCTGCAGGAGCGGTTGTGACCAGCCCGGACGACGCGTTCCTGGAACGCCTGCGCGGCATCGCCGCCGCCGTCGACCCGCCCCCGGAGCTGGTGACTGCCATGGCCCGGACGGCCTTCACGACCCGCCGCCTGGACGAGGAGCTGGCCGAGCTCGTGCTCGACTCGGCGGAGGCACTCACCTCGGTCCGCTCCGGCACCGCCGACGTGCGGGTGCTGTCCTTCGAGGCCGGCGACGTCACGGTCGAGGTGCAGGTGCAGGAGGGGCCACGGGGCCGGGAGCTGCGCGGCCTCGTCGACGGCACGCAGGTCGAGACCGTCACGGTCGAGTTCGGTGCCGCGGAACAGCTGGTCGTCGCCGTGGACGAGGACGGCTGGTTCACCGCCGCTCCGGTGGTGGCCGGGCCGGTGCGACTGCGGCTGGGTGCCGTCGTGACGACGTGGGTGGTGCTCTGAAGCCGATCAGGTGGTGACGGCGACCTCCCGCTCCTCCGGTCCCGTCACCGGCTCGGGCGCCTCGCCGCGCACCAGCACGGACTCCATCCGCTCCCGGTCGAGCTGGCCCTCCGACTTCGCCACGACGAACGTCGCCACGCAGTTGCCGAGCAGGTTCACCACCACGCGCATCGAGTCCATGAGCCGGTCCGCGCCGAGCAGCAGCGCCACCCCGGCGACCGGGGAACGCGCCGATCGCCGCGGCCGTCGCCGAGAGGGCGAGGAACGACGAACCGGGCACCCCGGCCATGCCCTTGGACGTGAGCATGAGGACGCCGACGGCGGCCAGCTGCTGCCCGAGCGTCATCTCGACGCCGAACGCCTGGGCGAGGAACACCGTGCTGATCGCGAGGTAGAGGGTGGCGCCGTCGAGGTTGAACGAGTAGCCGGTGGGCACGACGAGCCCGGTGGTGGCGCGGGAGCAGCCGGCGTCGGTGAGTTTCGCCATGATCCGCGGCAGCACCGACTCCGTCGACGCCGTGCCGAGGGCGAGCAGGAACTCCTCGCGGGCGTAGCGCAGGAACCGCCACAGCGACACTCCCGCGTACCAGCGCGAGATGGCGGCCAGCACCAGCACGAACAGCGCGCCGGCGCCGTAGCAGGCGCCGATGAGGGCGGCGTAGGTGCCGAGCGTCGCGATGCCGTACTGGCCGATGATGAACGCCATCGCGCCGAACGCGCCGATCGGCGCCACCCGCATCACCCAGCGCATGACGACGAAGATCGTGTGCTGCACCTGCTCGATGAACCCGAACACCACGGGCGCCCGTTCCGGCCCGACGAGGGACAGCGCGCAGCCGAAGATGACGGCGAAGAACAGCACCTGCAGGAGGCTGTTCTGCGCGAACGCGCCGACGATGCTGTCGGGGATCACGTTGAGCAGGAATTCGGCGGTGGAGGGGAGGTGCCCGCCGGCCGTCTTCGCCGCCACCGCGCCCGGGTCGAGGGTGGCCGGGTCGATCGCGAGCCCGGCGCCCGGACGCAGCAGGTTGGCCACCGCCAGTCCGAAGACCAGCGCGAACGTGGTGACGATCTCGAAGTAGACGATCGCCTTCAACCCGATCCGGCCCACCGAGCGCAGGTCGCCGACCGCCGCGATGCCCGTGACGACGACGCAGAACACCAGCGGCGCGATGATCATCTTGATGAGCCGGATGAACCCGTCGCCGAGCGGCTTCAGCGCGCCGCCGATCTGCGGCCAGAAGTGGCCGATCAGCACGCCCGCCACGACCGCGACGAGCAGGTGGACGAACAGCGACTGGTACCAGCGAGGCTTCGACACGGTCGGAACCTAGGTCGCCCACATTCCGACGGCGTTAACTACATCGAACACAAACCATCTCGGGCCGCCCCAACCGTTTGCGGGTCTGCCGGGTCGTCCACGGGGGAGGGGTGGCATGCGTTTCGGTGGGGACCTGGCGGTCGTGCGGTGGTTCTGGGCGGTCGGCGTGCCGGCGGTGTCGGCGGGGCTCGTCGTCGGGAGCGGGTTGTTGAGCGTGCAGGGACCGGACGTGCTCGCCGCGACCGCACCGGGCCGCGTCGTCATCACACTGATCGGGCTGGCCGGCTACTGCGTCGCCCTGTTTTCGCAGCTGCGCTACACCAACGTCATCGTGTTCTTCGGCGCCTTCCTGGCCTTGTTCACGGGCCTGAACCTGCTCAGCGGCGCCGTCACCGACGACGCCCTGCACCAGCGCGGCGAGCTGACGAGCTGCACGGTCCGCACCGTGCTGCCCGTCTCGGTCACGTCGAGCGACTCGGAGGGCCGCACCCAGACCCGCATCCGCTACGCCTACGACCTGGACTGCGCCGTGCCCACCGTCACAGCCATGTCGACCGACCGCCGCGTCGCCGCCCCCGGCGACCGCATCGACGTGCTCTACGACCCGTGGCACCGCCTGGACCCCCGTATCCCCGACGGCGACGAGGACTCGCAGTGGCTGCCGGGCCTGCTGCTGCTCGCCCTCGCCGCCGGCCTGCGTCTGCTGTGCGAGTACGGCGTGTGGCCGTTCCGCGCGCACTGGTGACAGCCGTTCCGGTCTTTCTCGGGGCTCCGCCCCGAACCCCGGCCCTCCTCTGGTGGGGCGGGAAACCGCGGTCGGCTCCACCGCCGATCGGTCGCCCTGTCGGGATGCCACAGCCCCGGCCGACGCGCAAACGAAACCGCGCGTTTGCCCGCCGACCGGGTCTGCGGCGTTGCTGCGCACGCCCGATCGACGGTGGAGCCTGTGGCCTGCCTGCGGGCACAGTGGTGCCCTGGTCATGGCGCAGCCCACAGATCAGCCATCCAGGGTGGCGGGATGAACTCCGGTTTCCCGGACGACATGTCTATTCGCCAATCGGTCGAATGGACTTGATCATGGTGTTGGCAGCACAACATGACCAGGTTGTCCAAGGCCGTTGCGCCGCCGTGCTGCCACTCGATCACATGATGGACTTCGCACCACGAGGGTGGCCGATCACAGCCGGGGTGGGCGCAACCGTGGTCGCGCAGGGCAACCGCCCGGCGCAACCAGGGCGGGACCAGGCGGTGGGTGCGGCCGACGTCGAGGGGTTGGCTGTCGCCGTCGAGCACGACCGGGACCAGGTGGGCATCGCACAGCAGCCGCCGCAGCTGTCCGGGGGTCAACTGTCCCCCGGTGTCCAGCATCGCGGTGCGGGCCCGGTCTTCCAGATCGTCGAGCCGGATCGTGACGGTGACCCGGGGGCGTTCTCCACCGACCTCGCCGGAGGCGCCGTGGTCGAGGGCGAACCCGCAGATCTCGGCCAGGGCGGCGGCGTTGCGTTCGGCCGAGGTGGTGCCGCGGTTGTCGGGTGTGGGGCGGGTGCGGGCCTCGATCGCGGTGCGGATCGCCGCGAACGCGAGCGGGTCGTCGAACTGGCCCCGCAGCCACCCGCTGCCATCAGAGTTGGCGCCCATCTGGAGTTCGTTGCGGCCGGGCCGCTCATCCGGCTCCGGCCCATCCAGGTCGGCCGCCGCCAACAGCTCCAGCCCCATCAGCCGGACTTCCCGCGGGGTGAAGGTGCGGGCCGCCTCACCGAGGCTGGCCTCGATCGAGACCCGATCGGCCAGGCTGATCCGGGAGGCCAGGTGGGAGTTCATCAGCGCGGCGATGGTCTCCACGTGCCGCATCGTGGCCGCACCATCGGTGAACGCGGCCGCGGTGGCCGGGAGCACCGGCTCCAACGGAGCACCGTCCAGGGCGACCCGGGGCCCAACGTGTTCGGCGACCGTGACATGCCGCCGGGCGGTGTCGTGATCCCATCCGAGCAGATCCTTCAACCCCGCGACGGTGGTGCGGTAACCCTTCTCCGCCAGGGAGCCGTCGCGCTCCACGGCAGCGATGGCGGAGACCTTCGCCCGGTCGACCTGCCGCGACACGCCCTCCAGAACGAGGAGCGCGGCAAGGGGATCGGGGCTGTCGGAGAGGGCCGTGAACGCCTGCTCGATCAGGCTCGCGGCCTGTGCGAGTGGGTTCTCGGTCATGCCTTGATTCTACCCGAACACAGGTTCGAACGCGTGCTGATTGCCGCAGGTCAAGTGCCGTTTAGCGCTCGCCAAAACGGTGCCTGAAAGGCTCCACCGTCGGTCGGGCGTGCACAGCAAGGCCGCGCCGGTGGTCGGGTGGCAAACACGCGTTTCGTTTGCCACCCGGCCGCCGGTGTGGCATCCCGGAGGGCGACTGAGCGACGGTGGAGTCGGCCCGTCGAAGCTCCACCGGAGGGAGGGACGGGGTCCCGGGGCGGAGCCCCGGAAAGAACCGCAACCTCAAACGGCTCCACCGGAGGGAGGCGCCGGGGCCCGGGCGGAGCCCCGGAAAGAACCGCAACCCCAAACGGCTCCACCGGACGGAGGCGCCGGGGCCCGGGGCAGAGCCCGGAAGCCACGCCGCAACGAGGCCGTGCGGATCTTCGGGACCGTACGCGTTTCCGCAGGTCAAGGCCATGTGAGTTGATCCTCGATGGTCTTGACAGATCGGCGTGGCGAGAGGTTGGCTGCTGTGATCGACCACGCACCGGGGGAGGCGCCGTGCTCATCCCGCACCCTGCCCGGTGGCGGCGGCGGCACGTGGACTTCTGCCGGACGGGCGCGGCGCTCTGTCGGTGAGCACCGTCCCTGCCCGCTCCCGAGCATCCGAGGTTGTCGTGCCCGCCGCCCTTCCCACCGCCCTTCCCGTCGTCGATCTCTCCCGTTTCCGCGCCGGCCCCGCCGAGCGTGCCGCGTTCCTGGTCGAGCTGCGCGCCGCCGCCCGTGACGTCGGCTTCTTCTACGTCACCGGCCACGGCGTGCCTGCCGAGGTGACCGAGGGCATCGAGGTGCTCGCGCGGAGGTTCTTCGCGCTGCCCGTCGAGCAGCGGTTGGAGATCGAAAACATCCACTCGCCGCAGTTCCGCGGCTACACCCGCACCGGCACCGAGCACACCGGCGGCACCGCCGACTGGCGCGAGCAGATCGACATCGGGCCCGAGCGCGCCGCGGTCGAGCAGCGGCCCGGCGACCCCGACTGGGTGCGCCTGATCGGTCCCAACCAGTGGCCGTCGGCGCTGCCGGAGCTGCGCGAGGCGGTGCTGCGCTGGCAGGACGAGGCGCTGCGGGTGAGCCGCGAGGTGCTGCGCGCGCTGGCCGCCGCGCTGGGCCAGGACGAGGGCTACTTCGACGCGTGGTTCGACGAGGAGTCGTCGCTGCACGTCAAGATCGTGCGCTACCCGGGCCGTCCCGATCCCGACTCCGACCAGGGCGTCGGCGCGCACAAGGACTACGGCTACCTGGCGCTGCTGCAGCAGGACACCGTCGGCGGGCTGCAGGTCGAGGGCCCGGACGGGCAGTGGATCGACGCCACCCCGCTGCCCGGCACGTTCGTGGTCAACATCGGCGAGATGCTCGAGATCGCCACCCGCGGCTACCTCACCGCGACCCGCCACCGCGTGGTCAGCCCGCCGGTCGGGGTGGATCGCTTCTCCGTGCCGTTCTTCCTCGGCCCCCGCCTCGACGCCGTGGTCGAGCCCCTCGAGCTGCCGGCCGAGCTGGCCGCGCAGGTCCGCGGGGTCACCGACGACCCGGACAACCCGCTGCTCGCCCAGTTCGGCGAGAACGCCGTCGTGGGGTGGCTGCGCTCGCACCCGCGCGTCGCGGAGAAGTACTGGTCCGACGTGCTGGCGCGGCGCGCGTGAAAGCCTTCGCCACCCGCCAGCTGCACGCCGGAGCGCGCGGGGCCGTCCCGATCTACCAGACCACCTCGTACGTCTTCGACGACAGTGCGCACGCCGCCGCCGCGTTCGCGCTGGAGGACCTGGAGACCCACGCCTACACGCGCCTCTCCAACCCGACGACGGTCGTCGTCGAGGAGCGGATCGCCGCGCTGGAGGGCGGCACGGCCGCGGTCGCGGTGGGCAGCGGCCAGGCCGCCACCTCGCTGGCCCTGCTCAACCTCGCCCGCGCCGGCGACCACCTCGTGGCCGCGGCCAGCCTGTACGGCGGCACGCACACCCTGCTGTCGACGACGTTCGCCGAGCTGGGCATCGACGTCACGTTCGTCCAGGATCCGGACGACCTCGACGCCTGGCGGTCCGCGATCACCCCGCGCACCCGCGCCCTGTTCGGCGAGAGCATCGGCAACCCGCTGGGCAACGTGCTCGACCTCGCGGCGGTGGCGGCTGTGGCGCACGACGCCGGGCTGCCGCTCGTCGTCGACAACACCGTGCCGACGCCCTACCTGCTGCGCCCCCTGGAGCACGGCGCCGACATCGTCGTGCACTCCACGACCAAGTTCCTGGCCGGGCACGGCACGGCGATCGGCGGGATCGTCGTCGACGGCGGCCGGTTCGACTTCGGCACCGACCCCGCACGCTGGCCTGGGCTCACCGCGCCCGACCGCACCTACAACGGCCTCTCCTTCTGGGACCGCTTCCCCGGGTTCGCGTACGCGATGCGGCTGCGCACCCGGCTGCTGCGCGATCTCGGCCCGGCACCGTCGCCGTTCAACTCGTCCCTGCTGCTGCAGGGCATCGAGACCCTGGACCTGCGGCTGGCCCGGCACGTACGGAACGCGGCCGCCGTCGCGCAGTTCCTGGCGGCGCACCCGGCCGTCGAGCGCGTGCACCACCCGAGCCTGCCGTCGAGCCCCTGGCACGCGGCCGCGCAGCGCTACCTGCCCGACGGGGCCGGCGCCGTGCTCGCGTTCGAGATCCGCGGCGGCCGCGCCGCCGGCGCCCGGTTCATCGACGCGCTGGGGCTGTTCAGCCACCTCGCCAACATCGGCGACGTGCGCAGCCTCGCGATCCATCCCGCGTCCACCACGCACGCCCAGCTGGACCCCGCCGAGCAGCTCGCGAGCGGGGTGACGCCCGGCCTGGTGCGGCTGTCGGTGGGCATCGAGGGGATCGACGACCTGCTCGCCGACCTGGACCAGGCACTGGGAGGAACTCCGTGACGACACACCGCGAGACCAGGCTGGCCGGGCGGCGCGGGTCGTTGCACCTGCACCGCTGGTCACCGCCCGGTCGCCCGTCCGCGGTCGTGGTGCTGCTGCACGGGCTGGGGGAGCACGCCGGCCAGTACGCGCCGCTGGCCGAGACGGCCGCGGCAGCCGGCATCGAGACGTGGGCGCACGACCAGGCCGGGCACGGGCGCAGCGACGGCGTGCGGGTGCTGATCGAGTCGATCGACGACCTCGTCGCCGACGCCGAGACCGTGCTCGCCGATGCGCGTCGGACGCGGCCGGGGGCGCCCGTCGTCGTGGTGGGGCACTCGCTGGGCGCCACCGTGGCGACCCTGCTGCTCGGCGAGCTGCGCCTGGACTCGGCCGACGACCCGGCGGGCGGGGTGGCCGGGCTGGTGCTGGCCGGCTCGTCGCTGCGCGGGCCGGGGTTCGTGCTGCCGCCCGGCATCGACCCGTGGGAGCTGCGCAAGGACCCGTCCGAGCTGGTCCGCGACCCGGAGCAGGCCGAACGCGTGCGCAACGACCCGCTCGTGTGGGACGGCGGGCTGCGCCGCGAGACGTTCGCCGCGCTGAGCGCGGCGCGATCCCGCACAACCCGGGTGGTGGAGACGGGCGCGCTCGACCACCTGCCGGTGCTGGTGCTGCACGGCGCCGACGACGACCTCGCACCGGCCGCCGACGCCGTCGCCCTGGCGGAGCTGCTGCCCCGCGGCCGCGCCGTCGTCTACCCGCAGGACCGGCACAACATCCTGCACGAGCTGGACCGCCACGCCGTGCACGCCGAGCTCCTGCGTTTCGTGGCGTCCCTGGGCCATCCTGACGCGATCACCACCCCGATCGGAGAAGCCACCCGATGAGGCACCGCAGATCAGCCCTGGCCGTCGCGCTCGCCGCCCTCGTCGTGCTCGCCGGCTGCGGTTCCGGTGGCGGCGCCGCCGCACCCAGCGCCGACGCGACCGTCGACGTGCGGCTGGTGCTGGAGCCGACCAGCCTCGACATCACGTCGGTTGCGGGGGTGGCGCTGGAGCAGGTGCTGCTCGACAACGTCTACCAGGGACTCCTGACTCGCACGCAGGACGGGCAGGTCAAGCCGCTGCTCGCGCAGGCGGCGCCGACGGTCTCCGCGGACGGGCTGACGTACACGTTCCAGCTCAAGCCGGGCGTGACCTTCGCCGACGGTTCCCCGCTCACGTCGGCCGACGTCGTGTGGTCCTACCAGCAGGTGATCGCGCCGGAGTCCACGAACCCGGACAAGAAGAGCTTCGGCTCGGTCGCGGCGGTCGCCGGGCCCGACCCGCAGACCGTGCAGATCACGCTCAAGCAGCGCGACAGCAACTTCGCCTGGGCGCTGACCGGGCGTGCCGGCGCGGTGCTGAAGAAGGGCACCGACCCGTCGACGCTGGCCACGACGCCCAACGGCAGCGGCCCGTTCGTGCTGAAGCAGTGGAACCGCGGCTCCACCATCACGCTGGCCCGCAACGACAGGTACTGGGGCGAGAAGGCCAAGGTCGCGTCGGTGGTGCTGCACTACATCCCCGACCCCAACACCGCCAACAACGCCCAGCTCACCGGCGAGACGGACGTCGAGACGCGGCCCGAACCCACGTTGCTGTCCGCGTTCACCGGCCGGGACGAGTTCACGGTCGCCGAGGGCATCACGTCGGACAAGTTCGTGCTCGGGTTCAACAACGGGCGCGGCCCGCTCGCCGACCCGAAGGTGCGGCACGCGGTCCGCCAGGCCATCGACAAGGACGGCCTGATCAAGATCCTGGGCGGCACGAACAAGCGCATCGGCAGCGGCGTCGCCCCGACCGACCCGTGGTTCACCGACCTCACCTCGATCGACCCGTACGACCCGGCCGCGGCCAAGCGGCTGCTCGCCGAGGCGGGCCACCCGAACGGGTTCCCGCTCACGCTGACCGTGCCCAACATCTACCCGGAGAGCATCGGCAGCTACGTCGCGTCGCAGCTGGGGCAGGTCGGGATCACCGTCGCCGTGCGGCCGGTGGAGTTCGCGACCTGGCTGGACAAGGTCTTCAAGCAGGCCGACTACGACATGTCGATCGTCGACCACGCCGAGCCGCGCGACATCGCCAACTACGCCAACGCCGCCTACTACTGGCGCTACAACAGCCCGGCCGTGCAGGACCTGATCGCGCGCGCCGGCACCGCGGCGTCCGACGGTGAGCGCGACGGCCTGATGAAGCAGGCCGCCCAGCAGATCTCGAACGACGCGGCGAGCGACTGGCTGTTCAACGTCGGCGAGCGCACCGTGATCCGCAAGGGCGTCACCGGTTTCCCCACCAGCTCGACCACGTCGCGGCTGGACCTCTCCGGGCTCGCGGCCACCGAACCCGCCTGATGGCGGCCTTCCTGCTGCGCCGCACGGGCCTGTTCGTGCTGTCGCTGCTCGTCGCGAGCCTGCTGGTGTTCGGGCTGCTGCGGCTGCTGTCGGGCGACATGGCGCAGGTGATCGCCGGCGTGGAGGCCACCCCGGCGCAGGTCGAGCTGCTGCGCGTGAAGCTGGGCACCGATCGGCCGCTGGTCGTGCAGTACCTGGACTGGATCGGCGGCGTCGTCACCGGCGACTTCGGCACGTCGGCGCTGTCAGGGGTGTCGGTGTCGGCGGAGCTGGGCGCCAAGCTCACGGTGACCGCGCCGCTGGTTGCCGGCTCGATGGTGCTGGCGGTGCTGATCGCCGTGCCGCTGGGGGTGGTGGCAGCGGTGCGGCACCGCACCCGGGTGGGCGTCGGCATCGCGGGGCTGTCCCAGCTCGGGATCGCGCTGCCCACGCTGTGGGTCGGGCTGGTGCTCGCCATCGTCTTCGCGGTGCTGCTGCGCTGGCTGCCCGTGCAGGGCTTCCCGACAACCGGCTGGGCCCAGCCCGGCCGAGCCGTGCGCAGCCTCGTGCTGCCGTGCGTGACGCTCGCGCTGTCCGAGGGGGCCGTGCTGCTGCGGTTCGTCCGGTCCGCCACGCTCGGCGTCCTACACCAGGACATGCTCCGCACCGCGCGGGCGACCGGCCTGACCCGCACCGGCGCGCTGCTGCGGCACGGGCTGCGCAACGCCGCGCTGCCGGTGATGTCGATCCTCGGGCTGCAGGTGGCGGCGCTGCTCGTCGGCGCCGTCGTCGTCGAGCGCGTGTTCTCGCTGCCGGGGGTGGGCACGATGCTGCTCGCCGACGTCGGCAACCGGGACCTGATCAAGGTGCAGGGCGAGGTGCTGCTGCTCACCGCCGTCGTCCTGACGATCGGGTTCCTCATCGACGTCGGGCACCGGCTCGTCGATCCGCGGTTGCGGGTGGCGAGGTGAGCATGTTCAGGGCGCTGCTGCGCGAACCGTCCGGGCTCATCGGGGTGATCCTGATCGGCCTGCTCGTCGGGTGCGCGCTGGTCTCGCTGGTGTGGACGCCGTACGACCCGACGCTCGTGGACCCGGCGGCGGCGTGGACCCCACCGTTCACGGGCGGCCACCTGCTGGGCGCCGACGGCAGCGGTCGCGACCTGTTCAGCCAGCTGCTCGCCGGCGCTCGCATCACGACGGTGGCGGCGGTCGCGGCGACCGTGGTCGCCGGGGTGGTCGGCGTCGGGCTGGCGGTGCTCGCGGCCGTCGGGCGGCGCAGCGGCGAGGTCGTCGCGCGCCTGATCGACGTGCTGGTGGCGCTGCCGACGCTCCTGCTGGCGATGGTGCTATCGGCGGTGTACGGGGGCTCGGTGGTGACGGCGGTCGTCGCGATCGGCATCGGCACCGGCGTGAACGTGGCGCGGGTGGGCCGCGCCGAGATGACGTCGGCGTTGAGCACCGACTACGTGCTCGCGGCCCGCACCAGCGGCGCGTCGACCGCGCGGATCGTGCGCCGGCACGTGCTGCCCAACGTGGCGCCGGTGCTGCTCGTGCAGCTCTCGCTGACCCTCGCGCTGGCCGTCCTCGCCGAGGCCGCGCTGTCCTACCTCGGCTTCGGCACCGCACCGCCCACGCCGTCGTGGGGGCGGATGCTGCAGGACCTGCAGGTCTTCGTCACCGTCCACCCGTGGGCGGTGGTGTGGCCGGGCGCCGCGATCACCGCAGCGGTGCTGGGGTTCTCGCTGGTCGGGGACGCATTGCGGGACGTCACCGACCCGCGGCTGCAGCGGCAGGTCACGGTCGGGGAGGTGCTCGCGTGACGCTGCTGGCGATCGAGGACCTCACGGTGCGCTTCGGCGGCCGGGCCGTCGTCGACGGGGTGTCGTTGAGCGTGGCGAAGGGCGACCGGCTGGGGCTCATCGGCGCCTCCGGGTCGGGCAAGTCGCTCACCGCGCTGGCCGCCGTCGGGTTGGCGCCCGACGACGCCGACGTCACCGGCCGCGTCCGGCTCGACGGGACGGACCTGCTCGGCCTGCGCGACCGCGAGCTGGCGCCGCTGCGCGGTCGCCGGGTCGGCGTGGTGTTCCAGGAGCCGCAGACCGCGCTCGACCCGTTGATGCGGGTGGGGCGGCAGGTCGCCGGTCCGGTGCGGCGGCTCACCGGGGTGGACCGGCGGGCCGCCGACGAGCGCGCCGTCGAGCTGCTGACGGCGGTCGGGCTGCCCGACCCGGAGAGCCTGGCCCGCGCCTACCCGCACCAGATGTCGGGCGGGCAGCGCCAGCGCGTCGGGATCGCGATCGCGCTGGCCGGCGATCCCGCGCTGCTGATCGCCGACGAGCCGACCACTGCGCTCGACGTCACGGTGCAGGCGGAGATCCTGTCCCTGCTCGACCGGCTCGTCGAGGAGCGCGGCATGGCACTGCTGTTCATCAGCCACGACCTGGCCGTCGTGGCGCGGGTGGCGCGGCGGGTCGCCGTGATGGCCGACGGGCGGGTGCGCGAGGAGGGCCCCTTGGAGCAGGTGCTGCACGAACCGGCCGACCCGTCGACGAAGGCGCTGCTCACGGCCTATCGGGCGAGCGCGTGGAGCCCGTCGTGAAGGACCCGCTGCTGCGCGCCGACGGGTTGACCCGCCGCTACCGGCTGCCCCGCACCAGCCTGCGCGGCCCGCGCCGGTACCGGGAGGCCCTGCGGGGCGTCGATCTCGAGGTGAGCCCGGGTGACGGCGGTCTCGGGATCGTGGGGGAGTCCGGCTCAGGCAAGTCCACGCTGGTCCGGCTGCTGCTGGCGGTCGACCGGCCGGACGCCGGGACCGTCACCCATCGTGGGCAGGATCTGGCCGCCGCGTCGGCGGATCGGCTGCGGGAGTTCCGCCGGGACGTGCAGGTGGTGCTGCAGGACCCGTTCGCGTCGCTCGACCCGCGCATGCGCGTCGGCGACATCGTGGCCGAGCCCCTGGAGTGCCTGGACGTCCCGGGCGACCATCGGGCCCGCGTGCACGAGCTGCTCGGCGCGGTCGGGTTGGAGCGATCCGCGGTCGACCGGTACCCGCACCAGTTCTCCGGCGGGCAGCGGCAGCGCATCGCGATCGCCCGCGCGCTGGCTCCCGGGCCGCGCGTGCTGGTGGGGGACGAGCCGCTGTCGGCGCTCGACGTCGCCGTGCGGGTGCAGGTGATGGACCTGCTCGGCGGGCTCGCCACCGACCTCGGGCTGTCGCTGGTGCTCGTCTCGCACGACATCGGCGCCGTCGCCCGGCTGTGCCGGCGGGTGCTCGTGCTGCACGACGGGCGTGCCGTGGAGCGCGGGGAGACCGCGCAGGTGCTGTCCGCGCCGCAGGAGGGGTACACGCAACGGCTGCTGGCCGCCGTGCCGCGGCTCCCGGCGTGATCCCCGGGCTCCGCGTCGGGCACTGGCAGCGGATCGGCGACGGCTGGCTGACCGGCACGACCGTCGTCCTGCCGGACGCGCCCGCGCTCGCCGCCGTCGACGTGCGCGGCGGGGGACCGGCGACGCGCGACACGATCGCCCTGCGGCCGGGCGGACTCAGGGCCGACGCGATCGTGCTCACCGGCGGCAGCGCGCACGGTCTCGCTGCGGCCGACGGGGTGGTGGAGTGGCTGGGTGGCGACGCCCCGGTCGTCCCTGCGGCGGCCATCTACGACCTCGGCCGCGGCGGGGTGCGCGGCAACCGGCCGGACGCCGCCGCCGGGCACGCGGCCGCAGCGACTGCCGGGCCCGACGTCGCGCAGGGGTGCGTGGGTGCTGGCGCCGGCGCGGTGACCGCGGAGATGAAGGGCGGCATCGGCGCCGCCTCCGTGGCGCTGGCCGGCGGATCGGTCGTGGGCGCGCTGGCCGTCGTCAACGCGCACGGCTCGACGCTCGACCCGGCCACCGGACTCCCGCTGGCGGCCGGGCTGGGCGCGTTCGGGCTCTGGGTGCCGGAGCCTGCGGAGCACGCCGCCGCCGTGCACGCCCTGCAGCACCCCGACCGACCCTCCGCCGGCCTCGACCTGCCCAACACCGTGATCGGCGTCGTCGCGACGGACGCGCCCGTCGACCACGCCGGCCTGACCCGCGCCGCCGCGGCCGCCCAGCGCGGGATGGCCCGCGCGATCCGCCCGGTGCACGGGCAGACCGACGGCGACACGGTGTTCGCCCTGGCCACGGGCCCGCTCGGCAGCGATCCCCGGCAGGCGGCCGAGGTCGCGGCCGCCGCCGAGCTGGCCTTCGCCCGGGCCGTCGTGCACGCGATCCTCGCCGCCACGTCCGTCACGACCGGGTTCGGGCACATCGCGAGCTACCGGGAGCTCTACCCGGGCGCGACGGGCGGCGCGGCGGGTGGGTGATCACCGCACTACCCCACCGTGCGCGTCCCCGGCCCACCCTCCTCGATGCCGAACGCCAGGATGCGGGTCGGGTGGATGCGGATGATCCCCGGTGGCGCGCCGGGGACGACCGCATCGCCGGGGGCGTCGGGCAGCACCTCCGCCTTCCCCCGCACCTCGAGGGCGCGGGGCCGCCACGGCGGCAGGACGTCGTCGACGACGAGGGCGGCGCGCCCGTCGCGGACGACGTTGCGCCACTTCTGGCTGGCCGGGTTGCGGTGCCCGGCGATGTCGACCGCGCCGGTCTCCTCGTCGACGGCGAAGGAGACCGGGCGGACCTGCGGCTCTCCGTCGGGCCCGATCGTGGCGAGGCGGCCGAGCTTCTGTTCGCGGAGGTAGGCGAGCTCTGCCGGAGTGAAGGGCGTCATCGGCACAGCCTGCGACCTGAAGTCGACTCGAGGTCAATGAGCTGCGGCGATCGCCAGGAACCGCTACGCGACGACGCCCGTCGGCGCGGGAGCGGCCCATCGCGGCGAGCGTCTCGGCCACCGATCCCGGGCGCGTCGTAGACCGCCGCCGAACGCCGTGCGCCGCCACGCAGACGACCGCGCCGAGCGCGGCGAAACGCGTCGTCGATCGTGGCCGGTCGGGTGCGGTCGATCGCCGGGGTCGTGCTGCGGGACGGCTCGATCACGGCGTGCCTGCACCGAGGACGACGGTGCGACGGTGTCGCGGTCGGTGACGTCGAGTGCGACCGCCTCGCCTGGCAGAGTCGAGGGCGTGACAGCTGTGGCCACCGACCTGATCTCCCTCTCCGCGACGGAGCTGCGCGCCGGCTACGCCGCGGGCACGTTCCGGCCCGTCGACGTCCTGGAGGCCGTCCTGGCGCGGATCGCGGAGCGGAACCCGCAGATCAACGCGTTCAGCGAGACCGAGTTCGACCGCGCCGGCCGGAAGGCGCGCGCGAGCACCGGCACGGCCGGGCTGCTCGACGGCGTGCCGATCACGCTCAAGGAGAACATCGCGACCGTCGGGCATCGGCTCGCCGCGGGCACCGCGGCACTGGCCGAGGCGCCGCCGCAGACCGTCGACGGGCCGGTAGCGCTGCTCACCGACGCCCAGGGTGCGGTGCGGATCGGCAAGACCGTGATGCCCGACTACGGCATGCTCTCGGCCGGGGTCTCCAGCCTGCACGGCATCACCCGCAGCCCGTGGAACCCGGGCTGGACGGTGGGCGGGTCGAGCGCCGGGTCCGCGGCCGCCGCGGCTGCGCGGTTCGGGCCGATCCACGTCGGCAGCGACATCGGCGGTTCCGTCCGGCTGCCCGCCACCTGGACGGGGCTGGCCGCGCTCAAGCCGACGTTCGGCATCGTGCCCGTCGACCCGCCGTACATGGGTCGGGTGATCGGCCCGCTCGCGCGCACTGTCGACGACGTCGCGCTGGCGATGGCCGTGCTCGCGGAGCCGGATCCGCTCGCCCGCGACCACACGTTCACCGGTCCGCGCGCGGCGAACTGGGCCGACGTCGCCGGGCAGCCGCTGGCCGACCTCGCCGGGCTGCGGGTCGCCGTCCACACCGACGCGGGCTGCGGCCTGCCGACCGATCCCGAGGTCGTCGCCGTCGTCGACGCCGCGGCCGCCCTGTTCGAACGGGCGGGTGCGCACGTCGAGCGCATCGCGCCGTTCGCGTCGGAGGAGCTGCTGCACGAGCTGGACGTGTTCCTGCGCATGCGCTCGTGGGTGGACGTGAAGGCGCTGCCGATGGCCGCGCGCGACCGCGTGCTCCCGTACATCCGCGAGTGGGTGCTGGGCGCGGCCGACCTGCCCGGCACGGCCGTCATCCAGGCCTACCACGGCGTGCAGGCGCTGCGCCGGGCCACGGTGACGACCACCGAGCAGTTCGACGTGGTGCTCTCCCCGGTGGCGCCGGTGGCCGCGTTCCCGGCGGAGGACCCGTCGCCCACCAACGACCCGGCCCGCGCGATGGCCCACATCGCCTACACCGCGCCGTACAACTTCTCCGAGCAGCCCGCCGCGACCGTCAACGCCGGGTTCACCGCCGACGGCCGCCCGGTGGGCCTGCAGCTCGCCGCCCGCCGCTACGACGACGTGCGGCTGCTGCAGGTGGCGCGCTGGTACGAGGGCGCGCGCCCGGCGTCGGCGACCCCGGCCTGGCCGGCCTGAACGACCTCGCAGAGGTTGAGGCGTCCTTGCAGAGGTTCGGCCTCCTGCGAGGACGACCTGACCTCTGCGAGGTGCGGCTGATCTTCGGCTCGAACGGGTACCAGGCACCCGTGGCGACCTTCGGCTTCCATTCCTCGCACGAGCAGGTCCACCCCAGCGCGCTGCTGGCCGCGGTGCAGCGGGCGGAGCAGGCGGGCTTCGGCTTCGCCATGTCGTCGGACCACTTCTCACCGTGGAGCGCGCGGCAGGGCCAGTCGGCGTTCGCGTGGTCGTGGCTCGGGGCCGCGCTGCAGGCGACGTCGCTGCCGTTCGGCGTGGTCAACGCGCCCGGGCAGCGCTACCACCCGGCGATCATCGCGCAGGCCATCGGCACGCTGGGTGCCATGTACCCGGGCCGGTTCTGGGCCGCGCTGGGCACCGGGGAGAACAGCAACGAGCACATCACCGGCGGCGTGTGGCCGCGCAAGGACGTCCGCAACGCGCGGCTGCGCGAGTGCGTCGACGTCATCCGCGCGCTGCTGGCCGGGGAGGAGGTCAGCCACGACGGGCTCGTCACCGTCGACCGGGCCCGCGTGTGGACGCTCCCACCGGAACCACCACCACTCATCGGCGCGGCGACCAGCACGGCCACCGCCCGCTGGTGCGCCGAGTGGGCCGACGGCCTGATCACGACGAACGCGCCGGCCGAGCACCTGCGCGAGATGGTCGACGCCTACCGCGGGGCCGGCGGGCGCGGCCCGCTGCGCCTGCAGGTGCACCTGTCCTGGGCGCCCGACGAGGCCACCGCCGAGGCGATCGCGCTGGAGCAGTGGCGCAGCAACGTGTTCCCGCCGCCGGTGTGCTGGGACATCGACCACGTCGACACGTTCGACATCGTCTCGGAGAAGGTGGGGATCGACGTGGTCCGCGGCGTCGTCAACGTCTCGGCCGACCTGGGCCGGCACGCCGCGCTGCTCGCCGAGTACGCCGAGCTCGGGTTCGACGAGATCGCCCTGCACCACGTCGGGCAGGAGCAGGACGCGTGGATCGACGCGTTCGGCGCGAAGGTGCTGCCGGAGCTGGCGGCATGAGGCTCACGCAGACCTCGGACCTGTGGTGGAAGAACGCGGTCATCTACTGCCTGGACGTCGAGACGTTCGCCGACGGCAACGGTGACGGCTGCGGCGACTTCCAGGGCCTCATCCAGCACATCGACCACCTCCACCGGCTCGGCGTGACCTGCCTGTGGCTCATGCCGTTCTTCCCCTCGCCCGACCGCGACGACGGCTATGACATCACCGACTTCTACGGCGTGGACCCGCGGCTGGGCACCCTCGGCGACGTCGTCGAGTTCGTGCGGACCGCCCGCGACCGCGGCATGCGCGTCATCGCCGACCTCGTCGTCAACCACACGTCGGCGGAGCACCCGTGGTTCGTCGAGTCGCGCAGCAGCCGCGACAACCCCAAGCGCGACTGGTACGTGTGGCAGGACGAGCCGCCGCCCAACGCGTCGGAGGGCGTGGTGTTCCCCGACCAGGAGACCAGCCTCTGGGAGTTCGACAAGAAGACGAAGCAGTACTACCTGCACCAGTTCTACAAGCACCAGCCCGACCTCAACATCGCGAACCCGCAGGTCCGGGACGAGATCGCGCGGATCATGGGGTTCTGGATGGAGATCGGCCTGTCCGGGTTCCGGGTCGACGCCGTGCCGTTCCTGCTGCAGACGGTGCGCCCGCAGGACGTGGAGGCGCTGCCCGACCCGCACGACTACCTGGCCGACCTCTCGGCGTTCCTGCGCCGGCGCAACGGGGAGGCGGTGCTGCTGGGCGAGGTCAACCTGCCCTACCCGGACCTGATGAAGTTCTTCGGTGCCGAGGACGGCGGCGGGGCCTGCGACGAGCTGACGATGTGCTTCGACTTCATCGGCATGCAGAACCTGTACCTGGCGCTGGCCCGCGGCGACGCCGAACCGCTCGCGCGGTCACTGCGGGAGCGGCCCCAGCCGCCGGAGGACGGGCACTGGGCGACGTTCGTGCGCAACCACGACGAGCTGACGCTGGACAAGCTGACCGACTCCCAGCGCCAGGAGGTGTTCGCCGCCTTCGGGCCCGACGAGGACATGCAGGTGTACGGCCGCGGGCTGCGCCGTCGACTGCCACCCATGCTCGGCGGTGACCTGCGCCGCATCCGCATGGTCTACAGCCTGCTGTTCGCCCTGCCCGGAACCCCGGTGCTGTTCTACGGGGAGGAGATCGGGATGGGGGAGAACCTCGCCCTCCCCGGCCGCTTCGCCGTGCGCACGCCGATGCAGTGGACACCCGAGCCGCACGGCGGGTTCTCCACCGCCGACCCGTCGACGTTCCCCGGCCCGGTGCCCGAGGGCGAGTACGGGCCCGAGCACGTCAACGTCCGGGACCAGGAGCGCGACCCGGAGTCGCTGCTCGCCTGGATCCGCACCCTCGTCGAGGCCTACCGCGCGTGCCCCGAGCTGGCCTGGGGCACGGCGACCGTGCTCGACCCCGGCCCGGACGCGCGGTCCGTGCTGGCGCACCGCTGCGACGACGACGGCCAGACCGTGATCGCGCTGCACAACCTGTCCGGGGCCGGTGTGGACGCCGTGCTGAAGCTGCCCGAGTTGGCCGGAGTGGCGCTCACTGACCTGCTGGACCTGAATGCCCCACCGGTCGAGGCGGAAAAGGACGGGGTGCTGGAGCTGCGCATGCGCCCGTACGGCTGCCGGTGGTTGCGGACAACAGGGCCGCAGGGTTGACGGTGATCATGGGCAAAACGTCGTCAGTCGATCTTCGAGAGCGACGTTTTGCCCATGATCAACGCAACCTCTACCCGCGCATCACCTCGATCGTCGCCGTCCAGCTGTCCTTGCCGCGGCCCGCCGCGACGGTGCGGTCGTAGAGCGACTTCACCGCCAGCGGCAGCGCGGCGTCGATCCCGGCCTCGCGGCTCGCCGCGACGATGTGGTCGGCCGTGGCGCCCATCATCGCGGCGTTGCCCGCGTCGCCGGGGTGCTCGCCGTTGTCGAAGGCGCGCGCGGTGTCGCTGATGTAGTACGAGAGCGTGTCGCTGAACGCGGTCGCGTACGGCAGGAACGTCGCTGCGTCGACCCCGGCGGCGCCCAGCAGCGCGGTGGCGTGCGTGTAGGCCGCGAGGTAGCTCAGGAAGATGTCGAGCAGCGCCTGGTAGTACAGCTGGGCGAGGCCGGGGTCGGTGCCGCGGTAGTCCGGCCGCCCGAGCACCCGCAACGTGTCGACGTGGGCCTCGTAGGCCGCGGCCGGTCCGCTGTAGAACACCATCGCCTCGGGCTTGCCCACCAGCACGGCCGGCACCATCACTCCGCCGACCACCAGTTCCGCGCCGCGCTCGGCCAGCCACGCCGCCGCCTCGCGGGTCCGACCGGGCGAGTCCGAGCTGAGGTTCACCACCACGCGCCCGCGCAGCGCGTCCTCCGCGGGGCCGAGGATGTCGTACATCGCCTGGTAGTCGGTGAGGCTGAGGATCACCAGCTCGTTCGCCGCCAGCGCTTCGCCGGGGGTCGCGGCGAGCACGGCCCCCTCCACCACCAGCGGCTCGGCCCGCGCCGGCGTCCGGTTCCACACGGTGACGGGGTGGCCGGCGGCCAGCAGCGACCGGACCATGGCCTGGCCCATGGGGCCGAGTCCGATGAGGGTGACGGGGGTGTTCACGCGTTCTCCTTGAGAGTCAGCAGCTCGACGAGGCCGGCAACGTTCTCGGCGCCGTGTCCGTCGGCGACGCGGCGCTGCATGAGGGGCAGCAGCGGGGCCAGCAGGTCCGGTCGCACGCCCTGCTCGGTCGCGGCCTCCAGCAGGTGGTGGTAGGCGGCGGTCTGCATCTCGAGGTTCGACACGACCTCGCCGCCGTACTCGCCGGCGTCGATCAGGCGGGCCGCCTCGGTGGTGAACCGGCTCATCGCGGCCAGCCAGGCCGAGAGGCGCGGCTCGAACTCCGTGGCGGCGATGCCGGCCGAGCGGACCATCGCGAACGCGTGCAGCACGCCCATCATCTGCCCGTACATGCCGCTGAGCAGCGCGATGTCCTGCAGCGACGCGGCCCCGGGCGCGGAGCCGACGTAGGCGGCCTCGCCGAACACCTCGAGCACCGGGCGGTGGGTGTCGAAGGCGCTGCACGAGCCGCTGTACAGGACGAACGCACCCGGCGTCCCGATCATCGGCGGCACGGCCATGATGCCGCCGTCGAGGTGGTCGGCCTGGTGGTCGGCCGCCCACGCGGCCAGCTCCTCGGCCTGCCGTGGGGTGCCGCTGGTCAGGTTCACCAGCACCCGACCGGCCACGGCGTCGCCGTCGAGCACGTCGAGCACCGACGCCTGGTCGAGCAGGCAGACGACGATCAGGCGGCTCGCCCGGATCGCCTCGACGGGTGTGGTGGCGGCGACGGCGCCGTGCTCGACGAGCGCGGCGGCCTTCGCGGGATTGCGGTTCCAGACGGTGGTCGGGTGGCCCGCGGCGAGCAGCGCGCGGGCGAGCGCGGTGCCCATGGCGCCGAGGCCCAGCACCGTGACGGGAGTTCTTCCCAGGTCGGTCATGGAGGTCACGGTGCTGGGCGGCGCGCACGGTTCACCGACGGTCCGCGCACGGTCCTTCGTCAGCCGAGGCGGTCCAGCCAGTGCCAGACGGGCTCGACGAGGCCGGGGTCGACCGAGGTCAGCACGAGCAGCCCGACCACGGCCACGACGGCCAGGACGACCAGCGTGAAGACCATCGAGAACAGCCGGCCGATCAGGCCGAGCGGGCCCCGGCGCGGGGCGTAGTAGTGGGGACGGTGGGACTGGCCGAGGCGGGTCGCCAGCGCGGCGTTCTGCTGGGCGGCGCGGCTGGCGGAGGCCTGCGCCACCTGCGCTGCGATCTGGGCCTGCTGGTTCGCCTGGAATGCGGGGTTCGTCATGGGACAAGTGAACGGCGTCGCGCTCGGGAACCCTCCCGAACGATCAACGGCGGTGAACGCGAAGGAGCCCGGTGGCGTCCGCTGCGGGACGACCACCGGGCTCCGGGACGCGGCGGCATCAGCGGTGGCCGCGCTCGTAGTCCTTCCTGAGCTGGTTGTAGCGGTCCTCGGCCTGCTTGGCGGCCTTCTCCGCGGCCGCCTGGTTGGTCTGCGCGGTGGCGAGGGTCTTCTCCGCCTGCGTGACCTCGGCCTGCTTCGCGGTGACGGCGGCGTTCTTCGCGTCCCGGTTCTGCTCGCGGGCCTTCAGCTCCCGGCTCGCGTCGGCGAGCTCGCGGAGGCGGTCGAGGAACATCTGGTTGCGGATGTTGTACTCGGCCTCCTTCACCGCGTCGTTCGGGTTGGCGTTGGTCGCCTGCGCGGCCTGCTTCTTGGCGTCACCGGCGGCGACGAACGCCCGGTTCGCCGCATCGACGACGGGCTGCTGCGCGGTGACGGCCTCCTGCGCGACCTGCGCGTCACGCTGGGCGAGGGCCAGCTGGGCGCGCTTGTCGTCGAGCGCGCCGCGGGCGGCGCCGGTGGCCGTGCCGGCCGCGTTGGCCTTCTCGCGCGCGATCCGGGCCTGATCGCGGGCTTCCGCGACCTGCTCGAACGTCAGGCGGTCGTGGTGGTCCGTGGCCGGGGCGACCGTGGCCGCGAGCGGGGCGGCCGACGCCGTGGCGGCCGTGGCGAGTGCGCCACCGGTCAGCGCCGCGACGGCGGCGGCGACGGTCAGGGTGCGGGCGACGATGCTGGTCATGACGTGCTCCTGTGATGTGTCGGGTTGTTGGGGGCATGAAGGTCGGGCGCGCGATCACACGCGGACGTGCACCGGGTAGGTGAAGCCCTGCCGGCAGGTCGTGTTGCCCCAGGAGCGGTCGCTGCCCTGCACCTGGAAGCTGTACATCGTCGGCGTGGCCGAGGTGCGGTCGAGGAACCAGGAACCGCTCTGCCGGTGACCGCCGTCGGCGTCCTTGAACTCGATCTGGCGGTTCGGCCGCTTCCAGATGCCGGCCTCGGTCGTCGTGCCCCAACGGACCTGGAACAGGTCGTAGCTGAACGGGTTGGTGTAGCCCCACGTGAAGAACGCGCGGTTGCCCTGCCGGTAGGCGACGGTCACCATGTGGCTGCCCTGGTCCGGCGAGACGACCACGTGCCCGTTCTGGAAGAACTGCTGGCGGCCCTTGGCGCCGTCGGGGAGGTCCTTCTCCGGCCCGGTCGGGCAGCCCAGCACCCCGTCCCCACCGCCGAGCTGCACCCATCGGGCGCCGATGTCACCGGCGCTCGGAATAGCGCAGGTCGCGGCGGAGGCGGTGCCGGTGGCGAACAGCGTGACGGTCAGCGCCGCCATGACGGTCAGCGCGAGTGCTCCGATGCGCGTGCGAATGCTCATGTCCGATCTCCTCCATCGAGCTGATGGGGAGAAGTGAAGAGCGGCTGGTTCGGGAACCCTCCCGAACCGCGGTCAGAGCTCCAGCTCGTCCAGCACGCGCAGGTCGGGCGGCACGAGGGTGGCCGAGGAGACCAGCTCCAGCATCAGGTTGTGGTTCAGCGCGTTGCCGACGGGATCGCCGACCTCGTCGCGGGTCAGCCCGGGCACCCCGGCGGCGGAGAGCCGCTTGCGGACGGCGACGCCGATGTGCTCGGCCCGCTTCGCCGTCCAGCCCTGGTCGGGCAGCAGCTCGTTCAGCTCGTCGGCCACCTGCCGCCACGACAGCGGCTGCGGATGGGCGTCGTGGCGCAGGTAGCGCTGGCCGAGCACGACGAGCACGAGCCGCTCGTCGGCGTTCAGCGCCCAGATCGGGTCCGAGCTGGTCAGGTCCTTGTGGCGCGGCCGCGTGACCCCGGTGGCGCCGGTGATGCGCACCTCGACGAGGTGGTCGCGGCCGTGCCGGCTCCGGATGAACATCGGCGTGTAGCCCACGGCCAGCTCGACGGGCTCGCTGTCGGGGAACACCATCCGCGAGCCGGGCAGCCGGATCGGCAGCCGCCCGGTGTTGGCCAGCGTCCAGCTCCGTCCGGCGCGGGTGAGCACGCCGTGGCGCCGGCTGACCCGGTCGTCGTCGGGCGCGACGACGACGTCGACGTCGTCGATGTTGCGGCCGAACGTGATCGTCGCGCCGGGCGTGGGCTCGGTGCTCACGCCGCCACGCGGACCCAGCACGAAGATCGTGCCGGGCGGGGAGCTGGGCGGCTCGAACGCCAGGCTGGCTGATCGGGCCGACAGCTCACGCATGCCGAGCAGGATACGGTCGGGAGCGTGCGTTTCGGGGTGCTGGGCCCGCTGGCGGTGTGGACCGGTGCGGGGGAGCCGGTCACGGTGCCCGAGGCGAAGGTCCGCGCCCTGCTCGCCGAGCTCCTCGTCGATCCCGGGCGGGTGGTCCCGGCCGACCGGCTGGCCCGCGACCTGTGGGGCGAGCAGCAGCCCCGCGACCCCGCCAACTCGCTGCAGACCAAGGTCTCGCAGCTGCGCCGCGCGCTGGAGGCCGCCGAGTCCGGCGGGCGCGCGCTCGTCGTGCACCAGCCGCCCGGCTACCTGCTGCGCACCGCCCCCGGCGCCGTCGACGCGCAGCGGTTCCGGGAGCTCACCGCGCAGGCCATGGCCACGCCCGACCCGGCCGTGCGGGCGGCGCTGCTGGAGCAGGCGACGGCGCTGTGGCGCGGTCCGGCACTGGCCGACTTCGCCGGCGAGCCGTTCGCCGTCGCCGTTGCGCAGCGGCTGGAGGAGGAACGGCTCGTCGCGCTGGAGGAGTGGGCGCAGGCGCGGCTCGACCTCGGCGAGCATGCCCAGCTCGTCGGCGAGCTGGCCGACCTCGTCGAGCGGCACCCGCTGCGCGAGCGGCTGCGCGGCCTGCAGATGCGCGCGCTCTACCGGGCCGGACGGCAGACCGACGCCGTCGACACCTACGCCGACCTGCGCCGCAGGCTCGCCGACGAGCAGGGCCTCGACCCCGCCCCCGAGCTGGCGGCGCTGCAGCAGGCGATCCTCGACCACGCGCTGGACGGGCCGCCGCCGGCGCGTTCGCACCTCCCGGCCGCCGTCACCGAGCTGGTCGGACGGGAGGCAGCCGTCGCCGCCGTGCGCGCGCGGCTGGCCGAGTCGCGGCTGGTCACGCTCACCGGACCGGGTGGCGTCGGCAAGACCAGCCTGGCGCTCGCCGCCGCTCGCGGCACCGGCGACGCGTGGTTCGTCGAGTTCTCCGGGGTGGAGGCCGGCGCAGGCGAGGAGCGGGTGGTGGCCGTCCTCGCTGCGGCGCTCGGGATCCGCGAGGAGCCGGGCGACCCCGTCGACCAGCTCGCCGCCGCGCTGGCCGAACGCCGGATCCTGCTCGTGCTCGACAACTGCGAGCAGGTCGTGGCACCCGTCGCGCGCGTCGTCGCCCGGCTGCTGGCGGCCGCGCCGCAGGCCAGGGTGCTGGCGACGAGCAGGGAACCCCTCGCCGTGCAGGGCGAGGTGCTGTGGAACGTGCCGCCCCTGGAGATCCCCGGCGCCGAGGCGCTGCGGGTGGCGGGGGCCGACGTGCTCACCCGGTTCAGCGCGGTGCAGCTGTTCGTCGCGCGCGCTGCGGCCGCGGCGCCCGGGTTCGTGCTCGACGACGGCAACGCGCGCGCCGTCGCGACCATCTGCACCCGGCTCGACGGCATCCCCCTGGCGCTGGAGCTGGCCGCGACGAAGGTCCGCGCGCTGGGCGTCGACGAGCTGCTGCGCCGCCTCGACGACCGGTTCCGGCTGCTCGCGGCCGGTCGCCGCGACGCCCCGCTGCGGCAGCGCACCCTCCGGGCCATGATCGACTGGAGCTGGGAGCTGCTCGGCCCCGTCGAGCAGGCGGTGCTGCGCCGCCTCGCCGTGCACGTCGAAGGCTGCAGCCTGGCGGCCGCGGAGGAACTGTGCGCGGGCGACGGTGTCGCGCCCGACGACGTGCTCGATGCGCTCGCCGCGCTCGTCGACCGCTCGCTCGTCGTCGCCGTCCCTGGTGGCGAGCCGCGCTACCGGCTCCTGGAGTCGGTGGCGGCGTACGGGCTGGAGCGGCTGCGTGACGCCGGCGAGCTGGCGGACCTGCGGCACCGCCACGTCGAGCACTACCTCGCGCTGGCGCAGCGTTCCCTCGCCGGGCTGCGCGGCGCGGACCAGCGCCGCTGGCTGGAACGGCTCGACGCCGACACCGCCAACCTGCGCGCGGCCCTCGACGCCGCCGCTCCCGAGGCGGCGCTGCGCATGGTCAACGCGTTGACCTGGTACTGGTTCCTGCGCGGCCGGTTGGGGGAGGGCGCCCGCGCGCTGGCCGCTGCGCTGGAGGGCGCGCTGCCGGGTGACGAGCGGAGCGCCGCCACCGGCTGGCTGGCCGCGTTCGACCTGCTCTCCGGCAGCGGGTCCGCGATCGACGAGACCGTGCTGGCCACCGTCGAGGCGATCGGCGACGACGCGACCCGCGACGGCGTCGCCTGGTTCCTCGGGTACGTCCTCACGACGCTCGGCGACATGCCCACCGCGCAGCGGCTCACCGAACGGGCGCTTGCCGGGTTCCGCGCCCGCGACGACCGCTGGGGCGCCGCAGCGGCCGCCACCGACCGCATCACCCAGCGCGTCTCGCAGGGCGACATGGCCTCCGCGGCCGCCGACGCCGAGCACTGCGCGCGCGAGTTCGCGCTGCTCGGCGACCGCTGGGGCCGGTTGCAGGCCACGTTCGCGCAGGGCACGCTCGCCGAGATCGCCGGCGACTACGCCACGGCGACCCGCCTCTTCGAGGGCGGCGTGCGGATGGCCGAGGAACTGGGGCTGCTGCCGGAGGTCAGCTACCAGCTGTCCTGGCTCGGCCGGATCGCGCTGCTCGACGGCGACCACCCGCGCTCCCTGCAGCTGCACGAGCAGGCGCTGCGCCGCGCCGTCGAGCAGGGGTTCAAGCCGGGCGAGGTGTTCGCCGAGACCGGGCTGGCCCTGCTCGCCCGCCGCACCGGCCGCCTCGACGACGCCGAACGCCACCTCCGGCACGTCCTGAGCTGGCACGACCGGACCGGCTTCGACGCCGCCAGCACCCTCATCCTGGCCGAGCTGGGGTTCGTGGCCGAGCTGCGCGGCGACGCGGCGGCCGCCGAGGCGCTTCACCGCGACGGGCTGGCGCTGGCCCGGCAGGCCGGCGACCCGCGCGCGATCGCGCTCGCGCTGGAAGGCCTGGCCGGGGCCGCTGCGCTCGCCGGCGACCACGTGCGGGCGGCCCGGCTGCTCGGCGCGGCCGCGCGATCGCGCGAGTCGGTCGGGAGCCCGCTCCCGGCGGCGGAGCGGGGCGACGTCGACCGGATCACGGCGGTGGCCGTCGCGGAGCTCGGGGAGGCGCGGTTCGCGGCCGAGTTCGCGACCGGCGACTACTCGTAGATCCGCCACTCACCCGGGTGGCAGCCGGTGCTGACCCGCATCACCGTGTGCGTCACGTTGCCGAGGTTGAAGTAACCGCCGTACGTCGGCTCGTAGGCGTTCAGCTCGTGGCTGCCGCCCGTGTCGACGGCCATTCCGCCCGGCCGGAAGCCGTGCTCACCGAGCACGTCGAGGACGGCGCGCTTCACCGCAGGCCAGTCCGCGTCGGTGATCGGCTCGTCGAACCCCCAGGACGGCAGCGTGACGTCACGGCCCTGGACGTTCGGCTCGAAGGCGCGGTCGCCGCAGGAGCCGTAGCCGGCGCTGCCCGGGTGGACGTGCCACGCGCGCGGGCCGATGGCCGCGTCGACCGCGGTGCGGATCCGCTGCAACATCTCCTCGTAGCGATCCTGCATCGCGGCGATCGGGGGAGGGCGTCGAGATCGGCCTGGGTGAGCACGCGCTGCTCCACGGTCACCACACCACCCTTCGAAGAGCGTCCCCGTAGCCGATGCGCGACTCGAGGATCTGATGGTGGTCGAGGCCGGCCACGGCGAGCCCGATGTTGTACTGGCTGGTCGTGCCCGGAGCGAGGTACTCGCTGTGGCCGGTCGACGCGGTCAGCTGGGTGCCGTCGGGAAGCAGGTATTCCTCCGAGTACAGGTTGGTCACCCCGGGGAGCAGGTTCGGGTCGCCGCCGAACCGGCCCAGGTCGGCCACGCCGTCCTTCCGGGCGTCGACGATCTCGACGTGGCCCGGAGCGACGTGGAGCTGGCCGACGTCGTTGGTGCCGAGGCCGGGCGAACCGAAGAGGACGGCTCGATCCACCGGAACGGACGTCTGCTGGAGGGCGTACCCGGTGGTCGTGGAGCCGTACGAATGACCCAACGCGGTGACGTGCGCCGGATCCCCCGGCCGGCTCGCTGCGATGCCGTCGTAGAAACGCGCCAGGTCGGCGGCCCCGGCCTGCGCCGTGGCGGAGGACGCGACGCTCCGACTCGGATCGAGCATGGTGGCGTCGAGCTGCGGTGCGTCGTAGCCGATCCACGCGACGGTGGCGACCCCCGCGTCTGGCTGTCCGACCTTCTTGAGCTCCGCCGCAGCGACGTCGCGAACGCCCTGCATGTCCCTGGTGTAGCCCCCGACGCTGCCGGCAACCGTCGTGGTCATCCCCGGGGTGAACACGGCGACGTGCTTGGCGGTGTCCACGTTGCCGACCGCTACTGCAGCGTGCGGCGCGTGACCCCCGGGCGGGCCGAGGTCGAGCAGCAGCAGCTGCCGATCAGGTGCCGCGATGGTGCTCTGGATCGCCACCGCCGCGTCGTGACGGACCTGCACGTCCGCGATGTGCTCCTTGAGCCTCGCCACCTCGGCGTAGACCTGCGGCGTAGGCGGATCGATCGACGTGATGGGGTGTGCGGCGAGGAGTGCGGCGAGCCGCGCCTGCGACGCCGCGAGATCGGAGTCGAGCCTGCCGAGCTGGTCGGGCAGCTGCGCGCGGTTGGCCTCGTCGCGGACGGACGCCGGGATGCCGTCGCGGTTGCCGACCAGGCCGGGGTCGCGCAGGAGCACGGCCTCGCGCTGGGCGTCGGTGAGGCCGGTCCACCAGGCGTTCGTGGCGCTCGGGCCGGCGGTGACCGGCGGTGGCTCCGGCACGGCGACGCCGCCCAGCACGTGGTCGGCGGCGCCGGCGAGGGTGGTGGCTGCGCCGTCGTCGATCTGGCCGGCGGCCGCCCTGGCGAGGATGTCGGCGAGCGCCGCGTCGATCTCGTCGGCGCGGCCGAGGATGGTGTCGAGCTGCGTCCGCAGGGCCGTCATCTGCGCGATCCGATCGGCGCGGTACGCGTCGACCTGCTCGGGCAGGAGCGTGACGGTGCGGGTGTCGGTGATCGTCGACTCCGCGTCGATCAGGAACCCGGCGGCCGCGGCCGTGGCGTCGGCGGAGGCGAGGTCGCGGTGCAGGCCCTCGATGGCGTCGACCGTCTGCGCGAGCACCGGACGGCACCCGGTGACTCCAGACACGACCCGGCGCAGCCGCTCCGCCACCCCGTCGTGCGTCGCGCGCGCGGCGTCGGCTGCCGGCGCGACCCACGCGCTCGGTGGGGCACAGCCGGCCAATCCGGCGTCCAGGTCCACGAGCCGGTCGCGGGCCGTGCCGAAGCGGGCGAACACGGACTCCAGCGCGGCCGGATCCCACCGGCGCAGATCGGCCAGCCGGACCATCAGCCCAGCGCCTCTCGGATCCGGGACGGCAGCTCGGCCGCCGCCTGCTCGACAAGTGCGGCGGGCCCGGGCACGACGGCGGAGGCCGCCGCGATCAGCCGGAGCTGGTCCTGCTCGGCGTCGGCGTAGGCCGCGGCGGCGTCGGCGAGGTGGAGGCCGTAGTCCTGCATCGCCGTCGTCACGTTCGCGATCTCCGCGCGCCACAGCTGCGCCGCCGACGCCGCGACCTGCGCGCTGCGCGAACCGGGGAGCGCGGCCGCGATCTCGCCCGCCGGGCCCGCCACGTCGACGCCCCCGACGTCGCCAGCCACCGAGGCCGCCAGCCGCCCCGCGTCGCCGATCGCGCTCACCGGCACCGTCACGTCCCCCACGGTTCGGGACGCTACGACAGCACCACCCGGCTCCGTGGCCGAACGAGGAAACTGGGTTGGTCAGGCGTCGAGCACCTGGTGGAACGCGGCCAACGCGTCGGCGAGCGGGGCGGCCTCGGGGTACCAGGCCCGTTCCCACTCCAGGCTGATCCAGCCGGTGTAGCCGAGCCGCCGCAGCTGCGCGCGGACGTCGTCGAGGGGGAGCACGCCGTGCCCGGGGAGGACGGGCGTCGTGTCGTCGACCGACGCCACGTCCTTGAACTGGACGTTCCGCAGCCACGGCCCGAGCGCCGCAGCCGTGGCGGCCACCGGCTCGCCGGCCCGCCACGGGTGCAGTGCATCCCACACCGCACCCAGGTGCGGGGAGCCGACGGTGGCGAGCAGGTCGGCCACCGCCGCCCCCGTCGGGAAGGAGTCGTGGGTCTCCAGCGCCACGTCGACGCCGATCGCGGCGGCCAGCTCCGCGGCCCGGTCGAGCGTCTCCAGCGCGCGCTCGCGGCGCCCGTCGGGGTGCTCTGTTCCGCCTCCGAAGACGCGCACGAACGGGGCGTCGAACCGGGCCGCCAGCTCCAGGTGGCGCGCTACGTCCGCATCGTCGGTGGGCGTGGCCACGCGGAGATACGTGGCCAGGCAGACCACCTCTATCCCGGCGTCGCGCAGCTGTGCCGCTAGCGCGTCGGCTTCGGTGTCGGTGGTTTCGGGGGTGATCAGCTGGCCCGGGGCGCAGCGCAGCTCGATGCCTTGGGTGGGGCCGATACGAGCGAGGTGGAGGACCTCCGTCACATCGGCGTTCGGACAGCCGAGGGTGCTGAAGGCGGTTCGGGGCATGGTTCGAGCCTAGGTTGCAGGTCTTCCGGGGTTGCGGTCTCTCCGGGGCTCCGCCCCGGACCCCGGCGCCTCCCTCCGGTGGAGCTTTTCCGGCCGGCTCCACCGTCGGTCGGTCGCCCTTCGGGATGCCACACCGGTGCTCGGGTGGCAAACGAAACGCGTGTTTGCCACCCGACCACCGGCGTGGCCTTGCTGTGCACGCCCGACCGACGGTGGAGCCTTTCAGGCACCTTCATTGCACGCGCCAAACGGCACTTGACCTGCGATAATCGGCACGCGTTCGAACTTGCGTTCGGGTATCATAGGGGGCATGACCGAGAACCCACTCGCCCAGGCCGCGAGCCTGATCGAGCAGGCGTTCACGGCCCTCTCCGACAGCCCCGACCCTCTTGCCGCGCTCCTGATTCTCGAGGGGGTGTCGCGGCAAGCGGACCGGGCCAAGGTGGCCGCGATCGCGGCTGTCGAACGCGACGGCGTGCTGGCGGAGAAGGGCTACCGCAACACCGCGGCCGGGTTGAAGGATCTGCTCGGCTGGGACCACGACACCGCCCGCCGGCATGTCACGGCGGCCGAACACGTTGGGCCGCGGGTCGCGTTGGATGGTGCCCCGTTGGAGCCGGTGCTGCCCGCGACCGCGGCGGCGTTCGCTGACGGTGCGGCCACGATGCGGCACGTTGAGATCATCGCCGCGTTGATGAACTCCCGCCCGGCCGCGCGGATCAGCCTGGCCGACCGGATCGCGATCGAGACCAGCCTCGGTGAAGCGGCGCGTACCCTCACCCCGCACGAAGTCCGTGCCATGGGGCTGGAGCTGCTCGCCGCGGCCGACCTCGACGGGCCCGAACCCGATGAGCGGCCCGGCCGCAACGAACTGCAGATGGGCGCCAACGCTGATGGCAGCGGGTGGCTGCGCGGCCAGTTCGAGGACCCGCTGGCCTTCGCCGCGATCCGCACCGCGATCGAAGCCCGCACCCGGCCGACTCCCGAGAACCGGGGCACCACCGCGGCGGAGCGCAACGCGGCCGCCATGGCGGAGATCTGCGGGTTCGCCCTCGACCACGGCGCCTCCGGCGAGGTCGGGGGAGAACGCCCCCGCGTCACCGTCACCCTCCGCCTGCAGGACCTGGAAGACCGGGCCCGCACCGCGATGCTCGACACCGGAGGACAACTGACTCCCGGGCAACTGCGGCGGCTGTTGTGCGATGCCCACCTGGTCCCGGTCGTGCTCGACGGCGACAGCCAACCCCTCGACGTCGGCCGCACCCACCGCCTGGTCCCCACGTGGTTGCGCCGGGCGGTTGCCCTGCGCGACCACGGCTGCGCCCACCCCGGCTGCGACCGACCACCATCCTGGTGCGAAGTCCACCACGTGATCGAGTGGCAACACGGCGGCGCCACCGCCTTGGACAACCTGGTCATGCTGTGTTGCCAACACCATGATCAAATCCACGCCACCGAGTGGCGAATAGACATGAGCTCGGGTGAACCGCCCTGGGTTCGCGAGAGGCTCGGGTTCAGGCCACCTCGGCTGGGTGGGCTACCCGTTGGGTGATGGTGTCAGCGTACACCATTTCCCGTTCTACGGGTGTCATGTAGTCGATTGATGAGTGGATTCTGTCGTTGTTGTACCAGTGAACCCAGTCGGCGGTCTCGCGTTCGACCTCGAGGCGTCCGGTCCAGTTTCGGCCCCGGTCACGGGTGTTGATCAGTTCGGTCTTGTACAGTCCGATCGTCGATTCCATCAGCGCGTTGTCCAGCGCGTCGCCGACCGTCCCGATCGACCCGGAGATACCGGCCTCGGCCAACGCCTCGGTCATCGCAATGGCGGTGTATTGGGAGCCGGCGTCGGAATGATGGATCAGTCCATTGGTGGTGAAACCGTAGACCGTCCGGCGTCGGGTGCTCAATGCTTGCTCCAGCGCCGAGGTGACCAGATCTGCGGATCTGTCCATCGATGCCCGCCAGCCAAGAATACGACGTGAGTACACATCGGTGATGAACGAGACGTAGCAGAACCCGGCCGCGGTCCACACGTAGGTGAAGTCCGCCACCCAGATCGCGTCCGGCTTCGTCGGCGCCGCCCACCCACGCTTGACCAGGTCGGGATGTCGCGCGGCCCGCTCGTCGCGGGTGGTGGTCCGGGTCCGGTGCGCACCGCGGCGAACACCCTGGACACCGGCGATCCGCATCAGCCGCCCAACCTGGTCCCGGCCCACGCGCAGCCCGGCACGACGGGCGACGCGCCACAGCTTCCGCACCCCGTACACCGACCTGTTCTTTCGATAGAGCGTGACGATGGCGTTCACCACATACGCTTCCTCCAGCTGCGCATCACTCACCGGCCGTGTCAGCCAGCGGTAGAACGTGCCCGGGGCGATCGTGACGCCGTGTTGCGACAGCACGGCGCAGATCGGCTCGACCCCGAAACGGTCACGATGGTCTGCGATGTACTCGCAGATCAGCGAAGTCGACGGTCGAGCTCCGCCTGGGCGAAAAACGCTGACGCCGTCTTCAAGATGTCGTTCGCGCGGAGCAATTCCGCATTCTCCGCGCGCAACCGCCGCAACTCTGCCTGTACATCATCCGCAGCCGCCACAGGTCGGGCCGATGCCGATCCCTCGCCCTCCTCGGCGCGAATCCAGTTCCGGATCGTGGACTGGTTGATATCCAACAGCGCGCCCACATGGCGACGCGCGGCCAGCTTCGAGTCACCGTGCTCACGCAACCGGTCCTGATACAGGCGCACCGCACGGGCACGTGTCTCGTCGTCGAACTTCCGGGGAGCGGACATAGCCCCAGTCTCCTTGGTTAGATCAGGAGCCTCTCCCGCGCCCAGGGCGGTTCACGGGCAAACCGAAGTTCATCCCGCCACCCTGGATGACCGACCTCTGGGCCGCGCCATGACCGGGGCACCACTGTGCCCTGAGGCAGGCCACAGGCTCCACCGTCGATCGGGCGTGCGCAGCAACGCCGCTGTGGCATCCCGTCAGGGCGACCGATCGGCGGTGGAGCCGACCCGCTCGTTCCCGCTCCACCAGAGGAGGGCCGGGGTTCGGGGCGGAGCCCCGAGCGGTGGCGGTTCGGTCTGGACGTGCTGGGTAACCCACTGCCATGAGTGCCACGGCTACCCGGCTCGAGTCGCTGCGCGCGGAGGCGGCTACCTGCACGCGGTGCGAGTTGTACGAGCCGGCTACGCAGACGGTGTTCGGGGAGGGGCCGGTTCGGGCCTGGCTGATGCTCGTCGGGGAGCAGCCGGGGGATCGGGAGGATCGGGCGGGGGAGCCGTTCGTCGGGCCGGCCGGGCGGGTGCTGGACGAGGCGTTGGAGCGGGCCGGCATCGCTCGGGACGAGGTGTACGTGACGAACGCGGTCAAGCACTTCCGCTTCGAGCGCGACGGCAAGAAGCGCATCCACAAGACCCCGGCCGTCGGTCATGTGCGGGCCTGCCGGCCATGGCTGGACGGGGAGATCGACGCCGTCGACCCGGCGGTGATCGCGACGCTGGGTGCTGTTGCGGCGAAGGCGCTGCTCGGCGCCGACTTCCGGGTCACCGCCGAACGGGGGCGGCCCCGCGACTGGAACGGTCGGCAGCTCGTGCCCACCGTGCACCCCTCGTCGATCCTGCGGGGGCGTCCCGAGCAGCGCGACGAGGCGCTCGCCGCGTTCGTCGCCGACCTCGAGGTGATCGCCGGCCTGCGCTGACCTACAGGAGCTTCCCCAGTGGGCCGAGGTCGATGTTGAGGTCCTCCGGCTCCAGGCCGAACACCTCCCGCAGCTCGGCCATCGCCTCCTCCAGCCGCATGAGGCCGAGCCCGAGCCGCTCGACGGTCTCGTCGGGTAGATCACCGGCGTCGACGCGGCGCAGCGCCTGCCGCTCCATCAACTGGCGCACCAGCTCGACGACGGTCAGGACGAGCCGGCCCAGGTCGCGGGCCACCGTCTCCGGCTGCGCGTCGATCCGCTGCGGCAGCTCAGGCATCCGTCTCGCCCTCCGCGCCACCCTCCACGAGGGTCTGCACCGAGCTGATCAGCGCCCGCAACGACACGTGCACGAGATCCACGTCGGCGAGCGAGATCCGGATCTCCCCGGTCAGCACCACGCCACCGGCCAGCAGCCGGTCGAGCAGGTCGACCAGCGCCAGCTCGGTGTCGGACCGCAGCGCCGGGGGAGCGCTCACGTCAGGTCCACCGTCGCGAACGAGAACGGCGGCCACGGTCCCGTCCGCACCACCTCGATACCGCACGTCGCAGCGCCGGCGACGACCGCGGCGAACGCGTCCTCGTCGCTGCGGCGCACCAGGTACGTCGCGTTCAGCACCATCTCCTCGCGCCGCCCCGACAGCGCAGCGTCCTGCGGCGCCATCCGGTGCTCGGCCACCGCGACCCGGGCCAGCGCCGCGTGCGTCCGGTCGGCCACCTCCGCCGCCTCCGCGCGGCGCCGCACCCCCGCGTCCCGCACCGCCATCCTCCGCTGCAGGTACGCGGTGCCGGGCCGCCCGTTCCCCGCCGCGACGGGCTCCTCCGGCTCGGCCGCCACCCACACCTTCACGCCCCATTCGCGGCAGGTACCCAGCCGTTCCAGCAGCTCCGCCAGCTCCGGCCCGCGGTCGCGCAGCAGCCGGCGGACGCCGTCGTCGTCGCGGTAGATCGTCGCCAACCGCACGGGCGCCACCGGCTGCTCCACCGCAGCGACGACCGCGTGGTGGGCGCGGGCCAGCTGCTCGATGCGCCCCAGGTCCGTCAGGTCGCGAGCGACGGCGGACTCGTCGAACCGCGCGGCAGCGACCGACCCCACGACGGCCGCCACCGCGCCCTCGACCACGGTCCGCGGTTCCTCCCCGTCCACACCCAGCAGGTCCGGCGGCGCGACCGACGCCGGCGCGACCGCGTACAGGTAGGTGAGCTCCCCGCCCTTCACGACCCGTCCTCCTCCGTGCGCCCCGCCTCCAATTCGCCGATGCGTTCACGCAGCATGCGGTTCTCCTCGTGCAGGTCGCGCTCGCCGGAGCTGAGCGTCGGGTCGTGCTCCCACCAGTCGATGCCCATCTCGCGGGCCTTGTCGACGGATGCCACGAGCAGCCGGATCTTGATCGTCAGCAGCTCGATGTCGAGCAGGTTGACGCGGATGTCACCGGCGATCACCACGCCCTTGTCGAGCACCCGTTCGAGGATGTCGGCGAGGTTGGTGGACTCCTGCCGGTGGTCGGGACCCTGCGCCCGGCTCGGCACGGGGATGCCGGACGCCGTGCGCCGTGTCGCTGATTGGCTCGTGAGCTCGCTCATCTGCCTCCTCGCCCGAGCTGGCCGCGCGCGTAGCGGTGCACCCGCGCGAGCCGGCGCAGCTCGCCGTGATCGTCGGTCTCCACCTCGTAGACGGCGAGGATGTCGGCCGAGTCGGGGATGCGGCGGCTCTCCACCACCTCCACGCACACCCGCCAGCTGTCGTCGCCGCGTTCGACGGCCACGACGCCCTCCAGCTCGCGCCCGGTCAGCGTCAGCACCTGCCGTGCCGCGTCCCGCGCAGCCACGTCGGCCGGCGGCCGTGACCCGTTGGAGCTGCTGCGCGTCCTCGACGTCCGCCGGGGCCGCGACGTGCGCGGCTTGGGCTTCTCCTCGGTGCTCTTCTCTGCGCTGCTCTCGCTGCTGTCGTCGGCGCTCTCGTCCTGCTCCTCGGCCATGTGATCACCTCAGCCCGCCCGCCCGCGGCCAGCCAGCATGCGGGCGATCAGCGCGTCCTCCCGCTCGGCGCACTCCTCCTCGGACAGCTCGCCCGCCCGCCTGGCCGCGTCGACGGCGTCGAGCTCGGCCCGGATGCGCGCCGGGTCGTAGAACTGCTCCTCGGCCTGCTCCTGGATCTGCTGGGCGAGCCACACCACCCCCCGCACCGGCGCGAGGGGCAGCCCGAGCAACCCGGTCACCAGCCCCATCAGCGCCCCGTCACGAAGTCGTACGGGGCGAGCGGGCCGAGCAGCCGCAGCCGCAACCAGTCGTGCGTGTCACGGCCCAGCTCCTCCACGGCCTCCTCGAACTCGGCCGCCCGGTCCCGGTCGACGAGGAACGCCGCCGTGATCACCTCGTCGGGCAGCGGCGTGGCCGAGAGCGACACCCGCTCCGCGTACGGGCGCAGCCGCTCCTCGATGTCGGCGGCGTCGACCGTCGAACGCTCGTCCAGCGCAGCCACGACCAGCTCGCCCAACCGGATCCGGTCGGCCTGCCCGACGTCCTGCGGCAGCCCGCGAACGTGCTGGTCGAGCGCGCGGATCTCCGGGTCCTGCTCGACGATCTCCCGCAGCAGCACCTCCTGCTCGTAACGGCCGCGCAGCGTGTACTGCACCTTCCCCTCGAGGTCGGCCAGCACGGCGAGGAACTCGTCGCGATGCGGTGCGAGCAGCTCGTCGACGATGCCGGCGTCGTCGATCACCGCCGGGAACCGCATCGGCAGCACCGTCGCCGCCTGCGCCACCGTGTCCACCACGGACTCGTGGGCGAGCAGGTCCGCGCGCGAACCGAGCGCCCGCCCCTCCGGGACCGCGCCGACGACCGCCGCGAGCCCGTCGTGCTCCACCGTGCCCACCGACCCCGGACCCATCCCGGTCAGGCCCTCGGGCAGCCGGGTCCCCGCCGGGACGAGGCCGTACACGTAGGTCGCGGTCACTCCGCACGCTCCCGCGCCCGGGCCCGCGGCCGGCGACGGGGTCGCTCCTCGTCCCCGTCGTCGTCACCGTCGCCGTTGTCGCTCTTCCGCCCGACCAGCTGCTCGACCTTGTCGGCCGCGGCATCCAGCACACCGGACGTCTTGCCCTTGGCGCCGCCCTCCATCATCCCCTGCGTCAGGTCGGTGAGGTCCTTGCCGCCCTTGCCCGCGCCGTACAGGTCGAGCCGGTTCGTCGCCTCCGCGAACCGCAGGAACGTGTCGACGCTGGCCACGACGATCCGCGCGTCGATCGTCAGGATCTCGATCCCGACCAGCGACACCCGCACGAACACGTCGATGACCAGGCCCTTGTCGAGGATCAGCTCCACGACGTCGGCCAGGCTGCCCGAACCCCCGCGTTCGACGTACCCGCCGCCCTGCTGTGTGGTTGCGACCGTCATCGGTCACCGCCCCTTCCGGCGCCGGACCTCGCCGGTTCGCGACGCCGCGGCCGCTCCTCCCGGTCGTCGTCCGACGGCCCCTCGTAGTCCTCGTCGTACTCGTCCTCGTAGACCGGCTCGTCCTCCGGCTCCTCCTCGGGTTCGTCCTCGGGTTCGTCCTCTGTCTCGTCCTCGGGTTCGACGTCGGCCTCGTCCTCGGGCTCGAGATCGTCCTCGTAGTCGTCCTCGGCGTACTCGTCCTCGACGTCCGAGTCGACGTCCGAATCCACGCCCGAATCCACGTCGGCCTCGCGCTGCTCGTCCTCCAGCGCCTCCTCGTGGGTCCGCACGACCTCGCTGTCGCGGATCTCGCCGCGCCAGCCCTCCACCTCGTCCTGACGGATCAGCACGTTCGTCATCGCGTGCCGCTTGAAGTGCTGGAACTCCAGCCGGGCCCGCCTGCCCTGGGCGCGCCAGATGTTGCCGGTGCGCTCGAAGAGGCCCTGCGGGTAGTACTCCAGCACCAGCAGCACCCTCGTCAGGTTGCGGCCCAGTTCGGTGAACGTCACCGCGCCGTCGACGTGCCCCTTCGCGCCGGTGGAGCGCCACACGATGTGCGAGTCGGGCACCTGCTCGACGACCGTCGCCTCCCACTCACGGTGGGACAGGAACACCTGCGCCTTCCAGCGGCTCTTCTCGTCGGAGACCTGCTCGACGCTCTCCACCTTCTTCATGAACGACGGGAAGTCGGCGATCTGGGTCCACAGGTTGTAGGTGGTGCGCAGCGGAAGCCCGATGTCGTGGTCCTCGACGATCTGGGTGACCTTCAGCTTCTTGCCGCCACCGCCACCACCGCTGCCGCCGCCGAACATGCCGGTGACGGTGTCCTTCAGCCCGGAGAGCAGGCCACCGCCACCGTTCTCGTCGCCACCGTTCTCGTCGTCCTCGCCGTCGTCGTCGCGGGACCGTCCACGGAGGGCCGCGCCGAGCCCGGTCCCGCCGTTCTCGGTCACCCCGTCCAGCCGGTCGGTCAGCGCCGTGATGCGGTCGGACGCCGCCTCCGCGGCGCGCTGCACCACCAGTCCGAGCAGCTGCTGGCCGGCGTCCTTGAGCGCGCCCGTGGGGAGAGCGTCGGTCAGTTTCGGGGTCTCAGGCATCGCCGCTCCTCCGGGTCGTCCGCCGGCGAGTCGTACCGCTGCTCGAGCTGCCGGAGCTCTTGGCCGCGATCTTCGACCGGGATCGGGAGTTCGCGCTGCGCCCGGCCGTCTCGCCCACCTTCTTCGCGGTGGACCGCGCACGGCTGGTCGCGGCCCGTCCGGTGCTCTCCGCGGCGGTGCCGGCTCGCGCGCTGCGCCGGCGGCGCGGTGCCGGCTTCTCCTCGGCCTCGTCGTCCGACCCGGTCTCCTCGTCGGCCTCGTCGCTCGCCGACGTGTCCTCGTCCTCCGACGCCTCGGGCTCCGGCTCGTCGACCGGTTCCTCCTCGGTGTCGCTGTCCTTCGCGTCGCTGTCCTCGGTGTCGCTGTCCTTCGCGTCGCTGTCCTTGCCGCGGCCCTTGACGCTGCTGCCGAGGCCACCGAGCGACTCCACCCGCTTGCCGACGCGGTCGGTCAACGACTCGACCTGCCGGGTCGCCACCGACAGCACGGCGTTCTTGCCCGCTTCCATCAGCCGGCCGCGCACCTGCTCGGTCAGCGCCGCGATCTCCGGGTTGCTCGACAGGAGCTTCCCGCCCTGCGACAGCAGCTCACCCGGACCGCCGGCGCGCCTCCCCGCCGCCATGCCGCCGAGCATCAGCGCCAGCTTCATCTTCTTCGTGCGTCCCAGGAAGTAGCCCCCCGCGACCCCGAGCGCTACGCGCGCACCGCATTTCATCCGAACCTCCACGTGGTTTCCGATCCGACGCCCCCCAGCGAACCGGTCGAGTTGTCGCGTACCCGGATGCGTATTCCGGGACACGTCCGGTAATGGACATCGAGAAATGTTCGTTCGTTCGGCGGTGGCCGACCGGGGAAACGGGTGAAGATCCTCGGCGATCGGGGGAGGGCGCACCCGGTCGCGCCGAGCACCGTCACCGGTACGCCGAGACGACGACGATGGCGACGATCAGCGCGATCAGCAGCAGCACCACCGTCACCGGAAGCAGGACGATCGCCAGCACCAGCGCGACGACCAGCGCGATCCGCGTGCTCGTGCTCATCGCCGCGATCGCCCCGCGGAACGCGCCCCAGATCGGGTTGTCGCCCGCTGCTCCGGCCCGCAACCCGCCCAGCACCGCGCCGATCACGGAGTCCTTGGCGCTGGTCAGCACGTCGAACGAGCGGGCGAGGTCCTCCACCTTGTCCAGCGCGATCCCGACGGTGACGTGCAACAGGTCGGCCAGGCTGTCGCGCAGGTCCGCTACGGCGTCGGCGCGTGCCTGTGGCGATCCCGGCGGGTGGGTCATCGGGGGCTCCTGCTCTCGTGTCGGCCTGTGCGACGACCCGGATACCCCGCCGGGAAGCGGCGAATCCGCGGACCATCGGAATCGCCCGGCTGCCGCAACGAATGCGGCCGGACGGAGGGTGGAATCGGCGCGGAAATGTGCGAGGCGAGTTGTCGAAACGGCGCAGCGCCGGGGCAGGGTTGGCGGCGTGGCTCCAGGGCTACCCGACGGGTATGCAGACACCGCCCGACTTCCCGACCACCGCCGTCGTCACCGGCTCCGACTCCGGCATCGGCCGGGCGACCGCGGTCGCGCTCGCCGAGGCCGGGTGCGCGGTGGGGATCACCTGGCACCAGGACCAGGAGGGCGCCGAGCGCACCGCCGACGAGGTGCGCGCGGCCGGACGGCCGGCGTACGTGCGGCACCTCGACCTGGCGGCGATCCCCGGTTCCGTCGACGCGATCGACGAGCTCGTCGACGATCTCGGCGGCGTCGACGTGCTCGTCAACTGCGCGGGCACCGGGACCATGACGCCGCTGCTCGACCTCGACTTCGAGACCTGGCGCCACGTCGTGGCCACCGATCTCGACGGCGCGTTCCTGTGCCTGCAGCGGGCGGCGCGGCACATGGTCGCGGCCGGTCGCGGTGGCCGCATCGTCAACGTCACCAGCGTGCACGAGACGGCGCCGCGGGTCGGCGCGGCGCCGTACTGCGCGGCCAAGGGCGGGCTCGGCCAGCTCACCCGCACCGCAGCGCTCGAGCTGGCCGAGCACGGCATCACCGTGAACGCCGTCGCGCCCGGGGAGATCGCCACGCCCATGACCGGGCAGGAGGACGAGGACCCGCACGGCACCGCGCGACCCGGGGTGCCGCTGGGCCGCCCGGGCGACGCGCGCGAGGTAGCAGCCGTGATCGCCTTCCTCGCCTCACCGGCCGCGGCCTACGTCACCGGCGCGTCGTGGCCGGTGGACGGCGGGATGCTGCAGATGGGCCCGATGGCCGGCTCGCACCTGACCTCGGACGACTGGCGCAAGGCGTGACGGCTCAGGCGAAGGTGTAGTGGTCGAGCGGGAACCGCTCGGCCTCCCGCCGGCTCGTCACGACAGGTGCCGGCCGCAGCAGCGCCGCTTCGCCGTGCGGGTCGAAGTAGTAGCTGCGCGAGCCCGCGCAGTCGCCGTTGTAGAAGACGGAGCTGTCGAGCTGCTCGGTCATGCGGTCGAGGAACGCGCGGTTCGCCTCGTCGGTGACGTCGAACGTGGTGGCCCCGCGGCGGCGCAGCTCGCCGAGCAGCCGCGCCATGTGCGCCATCTGGGTCTCGATGGTCCAGAAGTACGACAGCCCGGTGTACGCGTACGGGCTGTTGAGGCTGATCAGGTTCGGGAAGTGCGGCACGGTGAGCCCGGCGTAGGCCTGGAACCGCTGCTCGCGCCACCACTTCCCGAGGTTCCGCCCGCCGGCGCCGATGATCTCGACGGCCGGGAAGTTGGCCTCCCACAGGTCGAACCCGGTGGCCAGGACGAGCACGTCGAGCTCGGTGCGCCGCCCGTCGGCGGTCACGATCGCGTCCGGCTCGACGCGCGCGATGGACGTGGTCTCCAGGTGCACGTGCGGCTGGTTGAAGGTGCGGTAGTAGCTGTTGGAGAACGTCGGGCGCTTGCAGCCGAACGAGTACTGCGGGGTCAGCTTGCGCCGGGTCGCCGGGTCACGCACCTGCGCGCGCAGGTGCGCCCGGGCGAGCGCCTCCACACCCTTCGAGAGCAGCCGGGCCTCGCGGTAGTGCAGCACGCCCGCCACGGAGAGGGCCTCCAGCGCCGCCGAGTTGGCCAGCCGCGCCGCCCGCTGCGTCGCCGGGGCGAGCGCGAACAGCCGCCGGACCGGCTCGGGGATCGGCGCGTCGATCTTGGGGACGACCCAGATCGGGGTGCGCTGGTAGACCGTCAGCTCGGCGACTCGCGCGGCCAGCTCGGGGATCAGCTGCACGGCCGTCGCTCCGGTGCCGATGATCGCCGCGCGCTTGCCGGCCAGCTCGACGCGGTCGTCCCAGCGGGCGCTGTGGACGACGGTGCCGGCGAACGCGTCGATGCCCGGGATGTCGGGCGCCTTCGGCTGCGAGAGGAACCCGGTGGCGGTGATCAGGTAGCGCGCGGACAGCGTCGCGCCGCCGGCGATCCCGACCTGCCAGCGCTGCTCCTCAGCGTCCCAGGTGGCGCCGGTGACGGTGGTGTCGAACCGCATGCGCCGGCGCAGGTCGTAGGTGTCGGCGACGTGCTCGGCGTAGCGCTTGAGCTCGGCGCCGGGCGCGAACACGCGAGACCAGTGCGGGTTCGGCTCGAACGAGTACGAGTAGGTGACCGACGCGATGTCGACGGCGAGGCCGGGGTAGCGGTTGACGTGCCAGGTGCCGCCGAGGTCGTCCTCGCGCTCGACGATGACGTAGTCGTGGATGCCGAGCCGGTCGAGCTGGATGGCGGCGCCCATGCCGCCGAACCCGGCGCCGACGATCACCGCGTCGTGCGTGGTCATGTGCTGGCTCCTCGATCGCGGGCCTGGCGGGCGACGGCCTCGTCGTAGGCGGCGCGGCCGGCGTGGTCGACGGCGGTGAGCGCGCGCCGGCCGCCGACCGCGCGGCGCGCCAGCCGCATCACGGGCTCGGGCACCACGGCGTCGACCAGGCCCCAGCCGGCCAGGTAACCGGGGACGGGCGTCTCGGCGCGGCGGCTCGCCACCGTGCCGACGACGGCGCGGGCCACGTCGATCGGGTCCACGGTGGGCAGGCCGCGCCCCAGCGGCACCCCCGATGCGAGCCGGGTGCGCACCGCGGAGGGCAGCACGGTCGAGACGCTGACGCCGGTGCCGGCGTACTCCTCGCGCACCGCGGCCGAGAGCCCGACCGCGGCGAACTTGCTGGCGTTGTAGACGGCCATGCCGGGGATGGCGAGCTTCCCGGCCATCGACGCGACGTTGACGACGTGCCCGCGGCCGCGCTCGATCATGTGCGGCATCACGGTGCGCATGCCGTGGACGAGGCCCCACACGTTGACGTCGAAGGTGGTGGCGGCGACGGCGTCCGGCTCGGTGAGGAAGTCCCCGAGCGGCATCACGCCGGCGTTGTTGACCAGCACGTCAATCCGGCCGTGCCGGTCGAGCGCGGCCTGGGCGAAGGCGGCGAAGGACGCGCGGTCGGTGACGTCGAGCGGGAGCGCGTGACCGGCGGGCTCCAGATCGCCGACCACCACCCGGGCGCCCCGCTCGGCGAACAGCTCCGCGGTCGCGGCGCCGATGCCGCGCGTGCCGCCCGTGACGAGCACGACGGCGTCCTGCAGCGGGATGGGCGGGTACGTCATCGGGCACCTTCCGGGATCTGCACCTGGACCAAAGCCGCTTCCATGGCCGGCAGCCTGCGGCGCGGGTTCATGAAGTTCGGACCCATCACGGCCAGCTCGGCGGTGCTCGGGCACAACCGCACGACCCGGGTGCCGGCTGCCTCCAGCGCGGCGATCTCCCGGTCGAGCCCGCGCGTCATCGACCGCCGCAGCAGCCCCTCCACCCGGCCGCCGACGCCCGGGATGCGCCCGCCGGCCATCGGCGCGACCACGACGACCTCGTCCAGCTCCTGGCCGACGAGCAGGTCGACCGAGCCCGTCGACGCCACGCCGCCGTCGAGGTAGGTGCGGCCGCCGACCGTGACCGGCGGGTACCAGCCGGGGATCGCCCACGACGCGCGCACGGCGTCGCGCAGGGACGCCGGCGGCGCGCCGGGCGACCCGAACGCCACCCGCCGGCCCGTGCCGGCGTCGAGCGCCACCGCCCACACCGCCGGGTGCGGCACCCAGCCGCCGTCCGGCACCAGGTCGTCGACGAGCTCGTCGAGGAACGCCGGGTCGGTGCGGCCGCGCGGGGCCAACCGGGCCAGCGCCGTCAGGGCCGGGCCGCGCAACCCGGTGAGCGACCACGTGCCGGGGAGCCCCGGACGGGCGGGGAGCGCGGCCGGTGGCCGCGTGCAGAACCGCCGCACGGACGGGCGCGCGCTCCACCGGCCGCGCTGCCCGTCCACCAGCTCGGCGGTGCCGACGCCGGCGCCGAGCAGGGCGGCCAGGCTCGCGCCACCGGACGTCCCGACGATCACCGACGCCGTGCGCGGGTCCCAGCCCCAGCTCGCTTCGAGGGCGGCCAGCGCGCCGACCTGCCAGGCACTGCCGACCGTGCCACCACACCCCAGGACCAACCCGCGCCGCGTCATCGCGCCTCCCGACTTCAGATACGAGCCGTATCTGGATTCAGACGGTATGTGGATTCGGGTAGGGTGTCAACGTGCCCCGACTGACCCGCGCCGAGAGCCAGGCCCGCACCCGGGCGGAGCTGCTGGCGGTCGCCCGCACGCGGTTCCTGCGCGACGGGTACACCGCGACCTCGCTCGACCAGGTGGCCGAGGACGCCGGCTTCTCCCGTGGCGCCGTCTACTCGAACTTCCGCAACAAGGACGAGCTCTGCCAGGCCGTCCTCGACGGGATCCGCATCGAACGGGCCCGCGAGATCGTCGAGATCGTGCAGGCCGGCAGCGTCGACGAACGGCTGCGGCGCTTCGAGGCGTGGGCGGAGGCGGTCGTCGGCGATCCCGGCTGGACGCGCCTCGAACTCGAGTTCGGCGTGCAGGCCAGCACCGACCCGGCCCTGCGCGAGAACCTGGCCGCCAGCATCGACGGGATCACCCGGGTCATCGCCGGCGGCGTCGCCATGTTCGAGAACGCCGGCGACATCCGGCCCCGCATGCCCGCCGACCAGATCGCCGTCGCCCTGCTCAGCCTCGGCGTCGGGCTCGGGGTCTTCCGCTCCGTCCATCCCGAGCTGCCCGTCGAGGCGCTCACCAACACCCTCCGCGTGCTGGTCGGCCTACCGGCCCGGTAGCGCGACGTGCGTCAGTCGTCCCGCCGCGCATGGGCCCGCACCAGCAGCGGCCCTACGCCCCACAGCACCCCGAACGCGACGAGCGCGACGACGGCCGCGGTGATGCCCTGGTCGATCCCCAGCACCACGTCGAAGATCAGCTCGCACACCCCGACGACGGCCAGGCCCAGTGCGGCGAAGCCGGCGAGGGCCAGGTGGTGGGCCGTGGCGATGAGGTCGTCCCGGGCGTGGAGCCGGAACAGCACCCGGTGCAGCACCACCGGGCTGATCAGCAGCCCGGTCGCGAGCACCGACAGCGAGACCGTCACCAGGTAGACGACGCGCTGGTGGGCCGCGAGTTCGAGGAACCGCGACTGGAACGGGACGGTCAGCAGCAACCCCGTCAGGAGCTGGACACCGGTCTGCGCGACGCGCAGCTCCTGCAGCAGGTCCTGCCAGTTGCGGTCGAGCTTCTCGGTGCGTGTCTCGTTGCGGTCGGCATCCGCCGCGACGGCACTGCTGGAGCTGCCGGCGTCGTGGGTCACCCGTCCGAAGTACCCCGTTTCGGCGGATTTCCACCGAGTTCAGGCCGACACGTCGCCGGTCCGCGCCGTGAGCCGGCCGCCGCGGAACACGTGCGTGGCCGGTTTCCCGGGCCCGCCGCGGAACGCGAAGATCGTCGGGATGCCCGTCGTGGCCTCGGTCGCGATGAGCCGCTCCCCGTCGAGGGTGACGAGCTCGGTGGTCAGCACCTCCGGCCACACCGACCGCGCCTCCGGCGTGAGCGCGGACTCGACGGCCACCGCCGTGCCGTCCGGCCGGACCTGGATCACCAGCGACATCGACGACGAGTCGTAGCGGCCGGCGTAGCGCAGGGCGTCCACGGGCACGCGTTGCCCGGGCGCCACCACCGGCGGCGGCACGTCCACACCGCCGGTCGCCCGCAGCACGTGCCGCGCGACCGCCCGGTGGAACCCCGCGGCCCGACCCCCGTTGGCCAGGCTGACCAGCGCGATCCCGGCGTCGGGCAGCAGCCGGAACTGGCTGCTCTGCCCGACGGTCGTGCCGTCGTGCCCGACGACGCGGGCGCCCGGCCAGTCGAACAGCATCCACCCGAGCCCCCAGTGCGTGCCGAGCGCGCCGATGTCGGGCACCTCGACGTAGGGGGTCCAGGCCTGCTCGACGGTCTCCGCGGAGAGCAGCTTGTGGTGGCCCGCCAGGTCGGCGCCGAAGGCCAGGAGACCGCGGGGGTTCATCGCGAGCAGGGCGCCGGCCGGGGCGAGCGCGTGCGGCAGGCTCCAGAACGGGAAGGGCTGCGGGTCGCCGCCTCGCCGGTTCATGTGCCCCACCGCCGTGCCGTGCAGGAGCGCCTGCTCGGGCAGCGCCGCCCAGTGCTCCAGCCCGAGCGGGCCCGCGATGCGCTCGGCGAGCAGCTCGTGGAACGGCCGGCCGCGCAGCACCTCCGCGATCCGGCCGAGGATCACGTACCCCGAGTTCGAGTACGACAGCCCGGCGCCCGGCGGGACGTCCTGCGGCAGCCCGGGCACCACCTCGTCGACGTAGCGGGCGACGGCGTCGTCACCGCGGGAGGTCGGCACGAACGCGTCCCCCAGCACGCCGGACGTGTGCGTCAGCAGCTGGCGGGTGGTGATGGCGGCGCTCGCGGCGGCGTCGGCGACCCGGAACCCCGGCAGCACCGACGCGACCGGCGCGTCGAGATCGAGCAGGCCGTCCTCCACGAGCTGCAGGATCAGCGTGGCCGTCCACAGCTTGGTGATCGACCCGACCTGGAACAGCGACTCCGTCGTCACCGGCGCACCCGTGCGCAGGTTCAGCACCCCGTCAGCGGTGTCGAGGACGCCGTCCGGGGTCAGCACACCGACGGCACACCCCGGCACCCCGAACTCCCGGCGCAGTGCCGGGACCTCGTCGTCCAGCCAGGAGCGCAGGTCGGTCGGGATCATCGGACCTCCGTCGGGATCGGTGAGCGGTGGCTGACCGGGTCCACGTGGGCGCCGCGCGGGAACGCCTCGGCTGGGGCTCGCGCAGGGGTGTTGGCGAGCTCGACACGGCGAAGAAATCTACGTGAGTCGTCGACGGACGTCTACGAAAGTCACCAGCGTGGACGGGGTTACGCTGGCCGTTCGGTGGGTGCCGGCGGTACGGGGGAACGCGGCCATGGTTCGGGACTTCAGCGGGGCATCGGCCGTGGTGTGCGGCGGCCGCCGCGTCGCCGTCGCGGAGTACGGCGACCCGGAGGGACGGCCGGTGTTCCTCCTGCACGGCACGCCGGCCAGCCGGCTCGGCAACGACTTCGCCGACGCGCCCGCACGCGAGCGCGGCATCCGGGTCCTGTGCCCGGACCGTGGCGGAATCGGCCGGTCGGACCCCGTTCCGGGCCGCACCGTCGCCGGGTACGCCGGCGAGCTGGTGGAGCTCGCGGACGCGCTCGGCATCGACGAGTTCGCGGTCATCGGCTACTCCGGTGGCGGCCCGTTCGCGGTGGCGTGCGCGGCGGGGTGCGGTCCGCGGCTGACGTCGGTCGGGCTGATGGCGGCCGTGGCGCCGGTGGACGACCGGCCCGGCGCCCGGGACGGCCTCGCGGCGTCGGACCGGCACCTGCTCGACGCCGCGGTGCGCAGCCCGTTCCGGGCGGGGCTCGTGCTGCGGTTCGAGCGCGTCGTGACGCTGCTGGTCCCCGCGCTCGCCGTCCGGGAGCTGTCCGCGGAGCTGACGCCGGTCGACCGGGCGGAGCTGGCCCGGCACACCCCGCGCGAGGCCATGGCGGGGTTCGTGGAAGCGCTGCGCCCCGGCCCGGACGGGGTGCTCACCGACTACCGACTCTGGGGCTCGCCCTGGCGGGTCGACTGGTCGGCCGTCACGGTTCCCGTCCACGTCTTCCAGGGCGACGCTGACCCGTTCGTACCCGTCCACCACGCCGAGGACCTGGTGCGCCGCCTCCCCGCGGGCGTCGGGCACCTGCACCTGCTGCCCGGCGTCGGGCACCTGTCCCTCCAGACGCGGTTCGGCGAGATCCTCGACGCGCTGGGCCGAGGGTGACCGGCATCCAGGTCGTCGTCGCCCATCGCGAGCGCGCCACCCTCCGCGTCGACGACCTGTTCCTCAAGATCGACACCGATCGGGCCCGCGTCGACGCCGAGGTCGCGGCGATGGCCGCGGCGCCGGTCCCCACCGCGGAGATCCGCTGGCACCGGCCGCCCGTCCTCGCGCTCGCCGCCCTTCCGGGGCGGGCGCTCGGCCGGCTCGGGGAACCGTCGACCGCGTCGCCGGCGGCGTGGGCGGCGGCGGGCGCGGCCGTCCGGCAGCTGCACTCCGCGCCGCTGCCGGCGCGGGTCGGCCCCGGCCCCGCGGAGCTCGCCGCCGAGCTCGACCGTGAGTGCCGCTGGCTCGTCGCGAACGACGTCCTGCCCGCCGACGTGGTCGCGCGCAACCGCGAGATCGCCGAGGCCGCGCTCCGACCGTGGACGCCGGTGTTCGTGCACGGCGACCTCCAGCTCGACCACGTCTTCGTCGACGGCGACGAGGTCACCGGTGTGCTGGACTGGTCGGAGGCCGCGCAGGGCGACGCCCTGTGGGACCTGGCGACGCTGACGCTCGGCCACCCCGAGCACCTCGACGACCTCCTCGCCGGCTACAGCGCGCCCGTCGACCGCGAGCTGGTCCGCGCGTGGTGGACGGTGCGCAGCCTGCGCGGGCTCCGGTGGCTGATCGAGAACGGTTTCGACATCACCGTCCCGGGCGGCGAGCTGGACGTGCTGAAACGGGCGTCACACAGCTGACGGCCACGGCACACAGGTCGCAACCTGTGTGCCGTGGCCGCGCGCTGTGTGAGGTCGCTCGTCAGCGCGCCCGGAGGCCGTCCCAGGCCAGCGCCGCGGCGCCGACGAGCGGGCCGTCCTGCGCGAAGCGGGCGGTCACCAGCTCCGGCGGGAACGGGACGGCGTGGTCGACCACGGCCTTCAGCACCGGCAGCACGACTTCGGCCGAGCGGACCATCCCACCACCGACGGTGATCCGCGCCGGGTCCACCAGCATCGCCGCGTTGGCCAGGTGCACGGCCAGCTCGTCGAGCGCCTCGTCGAGGAACGAGCGGGCGGCCGAGTCGGTCCTGGCCAGCGCGAACACCGACTCCGCGTCGCCGCTGCCGCCGACCGCGCGGCCGCGGACACCGAGCGCCCTGCCGCCGACCTGCTCCTCCAGCGGGGCGCCGCCCTGCGGGGTGTCGCTGCCGAGCCGCAGGTTGTACCCGATCTCGCCGGCCGCGCCGTGCGCACCGGTCAGCACCGTCCCGTCGACGACGACGGCGAGCGCGAGGCCGGTGCCCAGGTTCACGTGCATGCCCGTGGACACGCCGTGCAGGTGGCCCCAGCGCGCCTCCGCGAGCGCCGCGGCCTTGACGTCGTTCGCGCACGTCGCGGGCACGTCGAGCGCCGTCTCGAACATCTCCTGCAGCCGCAGCCGCGACCAGCCGGGCACGTTGGGCGCGAGCAGCACCCGGTCGGGCAGCACGATCCCGGGGCCGGCCACGCCGGAGCCGAGCAGCGTCCCGTCGACCCGGGTGATCAGGGCGCGCGCCGCGTCCAGCGTGCGGGCGACGGCCTGCTCTGCGCCGCGGTCGGCGTGGATCGGGAGGCGGACGTCGGCCAGCACCGTGCCCGCCGGATCGACGGCGGCCAGGCCGGCCTTGGTGCCGCCGAAGTCCACCGCGAGGACGAACCCGTCCGTCATGTCAGCCCGTCGGCTGCGCCGCGCCGGGCCAGCGAGTCGATCGCGACGGCGACGGCGAGCACCGCGCCGGTGACCATGAACCGCACCGACGAGTCGACGTTGAGCAGCAGCATCCCGTTGGTGATCGACTGGATCACGAGGATGCCGAGCAGCGCCGCGTAGGCCCGTCCGCGTCCGCCGAACAGGCTGGTGCCGCCGATCACGGCGGCGGCGATGGCGTTGAGCAGGATGTCGCTGCCGCCGGACGTCTGGTTGACCGCCGCGAGCCGCGACGCCGCCAGCACCCCGCCGACCGCGGCCAGCGTCGACGCCCCGACGAACGCGAGCACCCGCACCTGCGTGACGTTGATGCCGGCCCGGCGCGAGGCCTCCGCGTTGCCGCCGACGGCGTACATCCGCCGGCCCCACACCGTGCGCCGCAGCGCGAGGTCGAGCACCACCACCAGCCCGCCGAAGATCACCAGCGTGAGCGGCACGCCGCGGTCGGCGTTGAGGACGACCACGCCGGCGGCCAGCAGCACGGCCAGCCCCGCCGAGCGCGCGAGCACCCACGCGGTGCTCGGCACCGGCAGGTCCGCCGCCACCCGCATCCGCCGTGTGACCAGCCCGGACGCCAGGTGCGTCCCGGCCAGCACGACGATCAGCGCCCACCCGAGCCACGCCGGCAACCAGGTGTCGGAGAGCAGCGCGATGCCGCGGTCGAACGGCAGGTTGATCGTGCCGGCCTTGCCGAGCAGGAACAGCATCAGCCCGAGCCAGCCGATCAGGCCCGCGAGCGTCACCACGAACGACGGCATCGCGAGCTTCGTGCGCATCAGCCCGTGCAGCAGCCCGATCACCGCCCCGGTGACCAGCGCACCCAGCACGGCGAGCACCGGGTTCCAGCCCTGCTGCGTGTAGAGCAGCGTCATCACGACCGCCGCCAGCCCGCTCACGGAACCGACCGACAGGTCGATCTCGCCGAGCAGCAGCACCAGCACGATGCCGAGCGCGATCGTCCCCGTCGCGGCCATCTGCAGCGCGAGGTTCGTGAGGTTCTCCGCGGACAGGAAGTGCCCGTTGAGCGCGGAGAACACGATCGCGATCAGCACCAGCCCGACGGCGACGGGGAGCGAACCGAGATCGCCGCGACGCAGCCGGTCGCGTGCGGCGTCGAAGAGACCCGAGCTGGGTGGGGCAGGAGGAACGGTCACGGCCACCTCGCTCATGACGCCTTCCCGTACGCGTCGGCGCCGGTGATGGCGGCCACGATCTCCTCCTGGGTGGTCGACGCCGTCTCGAACGTGCCGGCGTTGCGGCCGAGCCGCAGCACCACGACCCGGTCGCTCACCTCACGGACGTCGGCGAGGTTGTGCGAGATCAGCACGACCGCGAGACCGCGCTCGCGCAGCCGCTTGATCAGCCCCAGCACCTGCGCGGTCTGCTCGACGCCGAGGGCGGCGGTCGGCTCGTCGAGGATCACCATCCTCGGGTCGCCGAGGAGGGCGCGGGCGATCGCCACGGACTGGCGCTGCCCGCCGGACAGCGCCGACACGGGAGAGCGCACGTCCTTGATCCTCACGTCGAGCGAGTGCAGCAGGTCGCGGGCGGCGCGTTCCATGCGGATCTCGCCGAGCACGGTCCTGCTCCGCACCTCGGAGCCGAGGTGCAGGTTGGCCACCACGTCGAGGTTCTCGCAGAGCGCGAGGTCCTGGAACACGGTGGTGATGCCGAGCGCCTGCGCGTCCTGCGGGCGGGTGATGCGCACCGGCGTTCCCTGGAACGCGATCGTGCCGCCGTCCGGGGAGATCGCCCCCGAGATCACCTTGACCAGGGTGGACTTGCCGGCGCCGTTGTCGCCGACCAGCGCGACGACCTCGCCGGCGTACACGTCGAGGTCGGCACCGGCCAGCGCCTGGACGGCGCCGTACCGCTTGGTGGCGCCCCGGACCGAGAGCACCGGCGTCACGAGAGCCCGGCCTCCTTGCACGCTGCCGCGAAGTCGGGGGTGCAGATCTCGGACACCGAGTAGAAGCCGTCCTTGACGATCGTGTCCTTGATCTTGTCCTTGGTGACGGCGATCGGGTCGAGGATCGTGCTCGGGATGTCGGCGGTGCCGTTGTTGACCGTGGTGGTGGTCTTCGGCTTCTCGCCCTTGGCCAGCGCGACGGCCGCCTCGCCCGCCGTCTCGGCCTGCTGCTTGATGTTGAGGTAGATCGTCATCGTCTGCTCGCCGGTCAGGATCCGCTGCACGGCGGTGACCTCGGCGTCCTGGCCGGTCAGTGCCGGCAGGGTCGTGTAGCCGGCGCGCTTGAGCGCCGCGACCGCCCCGGTGGCCATGCCGTCGTTGGCGGAGTAGACGCCGACGATCGAGTCGCGGCCCAGCGACGTGATGGCCTGCTCGGTCTGCTGCTGGGCCTTGTCGGGGCTCCAGTCGGGGGTGTCGAACTCGGCGCCGATCTTCACCTTGCCGTCGAGCGCCATGTGGGCGCCCTTCTTGTAGTCGGCGGAGCTGGGGTCGGTCGGCGAGCCGTTGATCATCACGACCTGGCCCTTGTCGGCCGTGCCGCGCTTGGTCAGCTCGCCGAGCAGCGCCTCGCCCTGCACCTTGCCGACGGTGACGTTGTCGAACGACACGAAGTACTCGTAGCCGATGCCGGAGATCAGCCGGTCGTAGCCGATGACCGGGATCTTCTTCTGCTTGGCCTGGTTGACCAGCGGGGCGACGGCCGCGGCGTCGACGGCGTCGAGGACGAGCACCTTCGCGCCCTGGGTCAGCGCCGACTCGACCTGGCTCTGCTGCTTGGCGGCGTCCTGGTCGGCGTTGAAGTACAGCACCGTGCAGCCCGCGCACAGCTGCTTCACCTTCGCCTCGAAGATCGGCTTGTCGAACTTCTCGTAGCGGGTGGTCTTCGACTCGGGGAGGAACAGCGCGATCGTCGCGTTCCCGGCCGCGGGCGCGCCGCTGCTCGGCGCGGAGCCGCCGCTGCCGCCCGATCCGCACCCCGCCGCGAGGAGCAGTGCCGCGCCGGCCGCCATGATGAGACGTCCTCGACCCATGGAGTCACCCTCCCGATGGGAACTGTGGTCGCTCGGTTGAGCGTTGGTAAGAAAGGTAGTTTACTGACATGGTCGGTGTCCAGACGCCGTCGACCCAGGGGGGTGGTCGACGGCCGCCGGCACGCCGGGAGGACCACGGCTCCGTTGCGCGACCGGCGGGCCGCGGTCTTCCCGGCCCGGCGCGACGCGGGGAGCAGCGGTGAAAGGCCAGGTCGGGAACCCGCAGCTGCTGCGCACCATGAACGAGCGGCTGCTGCTGGACCACCTCCACGAGCACGGGCCGTCCTCCCGCGGCGACCTCGCGGCGGCCAGCGGGCTCTCCAAGCCCACCGTCTCCGCGGCGCTCGCCGGGCTGGAGTCCGCCGGGCTCGTGCACCTCGTCGAGTCACGCGGCGGCAAGCCGGGACCCAGCACGGCCATCTACGACGTGAACCCGCGCGCCGGCCTCGTCGCCGGCGTCGACATCGGCCGCAAGTGGATCCGGCTCGCCATCGCCGACCTCCGCGGCGAGTTCGTGGGACGCCGCGACGTCCGCAACACGGCCCGCTCCGGCGCCGAGCTGGTCCGCCGGGTGCGCGCGCTGGCCGGCGAGGTCGCGGCCGAGGCAGGCGTCGAGTGGACGGCCGTCAGCTACGTCGTGATCGGCTCCCCCGGCGTGCTCAACCCGTCGACGGGGCGGCTCGACCTCGCCCCGAACCTGCCGGGCTGGGGCAAGGCCGGCCTCGTCGACCAGCTGCGGGCGGCGCTGCAGGTGGAGTCGGCGATCGAGAACGACATCAACCTGGCCGCCGTCGGCGAGCAGACCGCAGGTGCCGGCCGCGGCGTGCGCAACTTCGTGCTCGTCTCGGTGGGCACCGGCGTCGGCATGGGCATCGTCATCGACGGGTCGCTCTACGTGGGCGGCACGGGCGCGGCGGGCGAGGTGTCGTTCCTGCCGAACAACGACCTCGAGGTCCCCCGCTTCGACACGCGCCACCGCGGCATGACCGAGGCGACGACGTCGGCGTCCGGCCTGTTGCAGGCCGCGCACGAGTCCGGGCTGTCGTTCGACTCGGCGGAGGAGGTGTTCGCCGCGGCCGCTGCCGGGGACGAGCGCGCACAGGCGATCGTCGAGGCGGAAGGTAGGCGGATCGGCGCGCTGATCACGGCGGTGACCGCGATCCTCGACCCCGACCTCGTCGTCCTCGGCGGCGGCGTCGGGCGCAACCTCGACGTGCTCGGCGAGGCCATCAGCCGCCGCATCGCCGAGCTCGGGCCGCTGCGGCCGCGGATCGTCGCCAGCGAGCTCGGTGACGGGGGAGTGCTGCTCGGGGCCGTGGCCAGGGCCCTGGACGTGGCCCGTGACCTGCTGTTCGAGCGCCGCTCACCCGGCGCCTGAGCGCCTCCGGGACAGGATCCGCCAGCCGATAAACACGACGACAGCGATGCCGGCAACCAGCGTCGGCCGCTGCCGCACCATCCGGTCCAGCGACGGCGCCTTCTCCGCCACCAGCGCGGCAGCCTCGTCCTTCTTGGCCTTCACCCGCGCCGGCACGTCGACGCGGCCCGCCAGCTCGCCCACCGTGTCGCCGATCTCGGCGCGCACCTCGTCGATGTCGGCCCGCAGCTCGGCCTGCGTCTTGCCCGCCTTCTCGGTCATCGGCGTGCCGCCTCCTTGACGGTCTCCACGTCGCGCTGCAGGCCGGCGATCGCCTGCTCCGGCGTGGGCGGTGCGGCCTGCGCGATCCGCGACCGCGCGACCAGCGCCAGCACACCGGCCACGATCAGCAGCACCGCGGCCACGATCAGCGCGGACAGCCACACCGGCAGCACGACCGCGAGCCCGGCGATCGCCGCGGTCACCAGCGCCCCGACGCCGAACCAGCCGAGCACCGCGCCGGCTCCGGCCATCCCGGCACCCGCTCCCGCCTGCTTGCCCTTCTCGGCGAGCTCGGCCTTGGCGAGCTCCAGCTCCCCACGCATCAGCTCGGACAGTTGCGTGGTCAGCCGCGACACCAGCTCGGAGATCGACGCGCCCGACAGGTCGGACTCCGCGCCCTGCGCCGGCCCCGTCGCGCGGTCGTGGGTGTGTGACGTCATGCCCGTCGCGTACCCCCTGACGTGCGGAACACACGCGTGGTGCACCCCGGCTGCGGTCACGGCGCCATGATGCGGTGGCTGCCCAGCGCGAGCGCGCCGAGCACGGCGGCGCCGAGCTGGCAGCCGCCGACGATCGCGAGCACCACCCCGGTCGGGACGTGCAGGGCGAGCTGGCCGCCGACCGCCTGGCCGACCGCGAGCGTGGCGATCCGCAGGCTCGCCGCGCTCGTCGACACCCGGCTCTGCAGGGCGAGGGGGCTGTAGACCTGCCGGGCGCCGAACATCGCCGGCATCATCGGGCCCTCGACGATCCCGGCCACCAGCGCCAGTGCGACCAGCACCGGCAGCGTGCCGGCGAGCGGCCAGGTCAGCAGCGCGGCCCCGAACGCGGCGACGGACAGCAGCACCGTCCGCTCGGGGCGCCAGCGAGCCTGCCAGCGGCCGACGAGCAGGGCCGCGCCGACGCTGCCGATCTCGAGCGCCGTCCAGACGTAGCCGCTGGTCGCGGCCGGTGCGCCGAGCGTGACGGCGTGCAGCGGGAGCGCGACCAGCAGCAGTCCGCTCGTGCCGAGCGACAGGGTCGATGCCACCGTCGCCGCACGCAGGCGCGGCACGCGGAACAGGTGGCGCAGCCCCTCGACGGCGGCCCCGAGCATCGGCGGGTGCACGGCGTCCTGCTCGGGTCGCACCGGCGGCACCCCGGTCAGCGCCACGATGCTCGCCGCCGCCGCGCCGACGACCAGCAGCAGCGCGGCGTCGGGTGACACGAGCGCCGCGACCGTCGCGGCGACCGCCGGTCCGGCGATGGCGGCGGTGCCGAAGCTCGCTGCCTCGGCGGCGTTCGCCCTGGTCAACAGCGGCGCCGGAACGATCGCTGGCAGCATGCCGGTGAAGCCGCCACTGACCATCGGCAGCGTCAGCCCGGCGACGGCGGCCAGTGCGATGACCACCGCGTCCGGTGCGCGGCCCACCGCTCCGAGCATGATCAGCATGACCGCGGCCAGCAGTGCCTGGTTCGCGCCGAGCGCGAGGCGGCGGTGCGCGGTGCGGTCGAGCCAGGCACCCAGCAGCGGGCCGGTCAGGATCGCCGGGAACGCGTACGCCGCGCCGATCGCGCCGGCCAGCCCGGCGCTGCCCGTCCGGTCGAGCACGATCAGGACCAGCGCGAACCCGACCATCTCGTCCCCGGTGCGGGCCAGGGTGGCGGCGAGGTGGTAGGCGGGGAGCCCGGGGCTGTCGCGCAGCCGCATGCCATGCTCCTTGGTAGCGCGTACTCAATGGTTACGCGTTACCGTATATATGGCGTTACGAGGAGGTGGTCATGGCGTCGGCCCTGCAGGTGCCCGACCGCGCCGCGCACCTCGCCGTCGACCTCGTGAACGCGCAGCTCCCCGACGCGGAGGCGCTGCGGCAGTTCCTCGTCGCGCACGGCGAACCGGAACCCGTGACCGTCGACGACACGGACACGCTGGCGGTGACGGCGGTCCGGGAACGGATCCGACCTGTCTTCGACCTGCCCGCGGACGCCGCGGCGGCCCTGCTCAACGCGCTGCTCGCCGAGTTCGCCGAGCGCCCCCACCTCTCCGACCACGACGGCACCAGCTGGCACGTCCACGCCACGCGGGCCGACGCGACCTGGGCCGAGTGGATCGCCGGGACCGGCGCGCTCGGCCTCGCCCTCTACGCGGCCGCCCACGGCTTCACCGCCCTCGGCACCTGCGCGGCGCCGGACTGCACCCGCGTGTTCGTCAACCCCGCGGAGCGCCGCGTCCGGCGCTTCTGCACCCCGAACTGCGCCACCCGCACGCGCGTGGCGGCACACCGGGCGCGACGGCGCCCGTAGAGCGATCGGAAAGCCGGGGACGGCAGGAGTCGGCCACGATCGTGTCGAGGGAGGTGCCGCTAGCTCGACCGGTACAGCAGCAGGCTGCGCAGGGGCTGGCCGTAGGCGTCCTGGCCGCTCAGGTCCGGCACGTAGACGACCTGCTCCCAGCCCGGCGCGATGCCGCGGTGCAGGTCGATGACGAACGGGCGGCCGTCCGCGTCGGTGTCGAAGACGGTCAGGTCGCCGCGTTCGCGGTCGAGGGCGACCAGTTCGGAGCGGCCGCCGATGGTCAGCGGTGCCGTGGTCAGGCTGGTGAACGGGCGCCCGACCAGCGTGTTCGCGGCGGGTGCGTAGCCGTCGTCGCCGTCCTGCACGTACACGCGCAGGACGTGCGCGGCCGGCTCCTCGTGCGTCGTGGGCAGGAGCTGCACCAGCAGGTCGTCACCGGTGTCGCCGCCCCCGTTGGCGTCGTACCAGCCGACGACGAGCCGTTCGGCGCGGCTGCCGAAGCGCACGGTCGCCACCCGGTGGGTCACGTCGGAGAAGCGGCGCACCTCCAGCCCGGTGCGGTCGGGTCTCAGGAGGAGCAGGTGGGTGGCCTGCTGGTCGGTGGAGCTTCGGGTCACGGCGACCGCGTCGGACCAGCCGACGAGCGAGCGGTCGTGCCAGCGCCGCCGGCGCCGCACGGTCACCCGCTGACCGGCCCTGGTCACCTCGACGAGGTCGAGCTGGCCGGTGTCCGGGTCGTGGAACAGGTACTGCGCGACGTCGCCGATCGGGAGCGCCACCCGGCGGGCCACCCGGTACCCGGTCGGCCAGTCGGAGTCGCGGTAGAGCTCCTCCGACGAGTCCCCGTACCCGGTCGCGCGGATCGACAGGTGCCCGCCGACCGGGTCGTGCAGCAGCAGGTGCGGGTCGGGCGTGTACCCGACGACCAGGTGCCGCCAGCCCGACCACCACAGCCCTTCCTCCCGCGGGCCGGTCAGCTCGCCGACCTGCGGTTCCCCTTCCGCGCCGCCCTCGATGCCGTACCAGCGGACGCGACCGCGGAAGTTGCGCAGGAGGTTCTCGCCGATGCCGGGCGGGAGGTGGAGCGCTTCGGGCGGGAACGGCAGCGGTCGCGTCATCGCGTCACCCCACGTCGGAGGGGCCGAGCAGGACCGTCGATGGTGGCAGCGGCCGCGCACGGCCGGCAGCCGCCAAGCGGGCGTGTTTGACTCCGAGGAGACCGGAGGGGGAGCGCGATGGGCAGGTTCGACGGGAAGGTCGTGCTGATCACGGGCGGCGCGCGCGGGCAGGGCCGCTCGCACGCGGTGCGGTTCGCCACGGAGGGCGCCGACGTGGCGTTCTGCGACGTCGCGGCGCCGCTGGCGTCGGTGCCCTACGGGCTGGCGACGCCCGACGACGTCGCGGAGACCGTGCGGCAGGTCGAGGCGCTGGGCCGGCGGTGCCTCGGGGTCGTCGCCGACGTGCGTGACCAGGCGGCGACCGCGGCGTTCGTCGAGCAGGCCCGCGCCGAGCTGGGGCGGGTCGACTTCCTGCTGGCCAACGCCGGCGTGCTCTCGTACGCGCCGGTCGCCGAGATGGACGGCCGGAAGTGGGACGAGATGATCGCCACCAACCTCACCGGCGTCTTCCACGCGATGCGGGCCGTGCTGCCGCTGATGATCGAGCAGGGCCACGGGCGGGTCGTCGCGACGTCGTCGGTGGCGGGCAAGCAGGGCATCCCCAACCTCGGCCACTACTGCGCGGCCAAGTGGGGCGTGATCGGGCTGGTCAAGACGGCGGCGATGGAGGTCGGGGAGCACGGCATCACCGTCAACGCGGTCTGCCCGACGACCGTCGCCACCGACATGGCGCACAACCCCGCCACCTACCGCCTGTTCCGCCCGGACCTGCCGGAACCGACGCTGGCCGACGCCGAAGCGGCGTTCGCCGAACCGCACGTGCTGCCGGTGCCGTGGATCGAGCCCGCCGACGTCTCCGCCACCGTGGCGTTCCTCTGCTCGGACGAGGCGCGCTTCATCACCGGCGAGACGATCTCGGTTGCCGCCGGGATGACCGCCGGGAACGCTGGCTGAGCGGAGGCACAGGAGGAGGGGGACATGGGCGGACGGCTCGAGGGGAAGGTCGCGCTGGTGTCGGGCGCGGCGCGCGGGCAGGGTCGGGCGCACGCGGTGCGCCTGGCGGAGGAAGGCGCCGACGTCATCGCGTTCGACGTGTGCGCGCAGCTGGGTTCGGTGCCGTACCCGCTGGCGGACCCGGAGGACCTGGCCGAGACGGTCCGGCAGGTCGAGAAGGTCGGCAGGCGGATCGTCGCGCGGGAGGCGGACGTCCGCGACACCGCTGCGGTGCAGGCCGTCGTCGACGAGGGCGTGGCCGAGCTCGGCCGCCTCGACGTCGTGTGCGCGAACGCGGGCATCTGCTCGTTCGCGGAGAACACCTGGTCGATCTCCGACGAGCAGTGGGAGGAGACGGTCGGGGTCAACCTGACCGGCGTGTTCAAGACCGTCCGGGCCGCGGTCCCGCACATGATCGCCGCCGGCAACGGCGGCTCGATCGTGCTGACCAGCTCGACGGCGGGCCTCAAGGGCATGCCCCGCATCGCGCACTACGCGTCGGCCAAGCACGGTCTCGTCGGGCTGATGCGCACGCTCGCGATCGAGCTGGCGCCGCACTCGATCCGCGTCAACTCGGTGCACCCGACGGGCGTGAACACCCCGATGGTCGTCAACGACGCGACGGGTGTCGTCCTCGGCGACGCCACCGACGGCGCGCTGGTGAACGCCCTCCCCGTGGCGCTGCTGGAGTCGGTCGACATCGCGCACGCGATCGTCTGGCTGTCGTCGGACGAGGCCCGCTACGTGACGGGAGTGGCGCTGCCCGTGGACGCCGGTTTCCTGGTCCGATAGTGGCGAGGCCTTTGCCGGCCGCGCCGATTGCGTTACCTTGACGGGCGTCACGATCGTGAAATCGGCGACGGGAGGGCGTTCGTGTCGAGCCCCGGCAATACCCGACCGGTGGAGGACGGCATCGTCCGCGACCTCTCGGCGACCTCGTCCTACGGCTCGTACCTGCGCCTTGACCTGCTGCTGTCCGCGCAGCAGCCGGTGAGCCAGCCCGCGCACCACGACGAGATGCTCTTCATCGTCCAGCACCAGGTCGCGGAGCTCTGGCTCAAGCTGACGCTGCACGAGATCCGGGGCGCCGTGGAGTGCATCGACGCTGACGAGCTGGCGCCGGCGCTGAAGCAGCTCGCGAGGGTCAAGCACATCCAGAAGTCGATGGTCGAGCAGTGGTCGGTGCTGGCGACGCTCACACCGGCGGAGTACGTGCAGTTCCGCGGCGCGTTGGGCACCGCGTCGGGCTTCCAGTCCTACCAGTACCGGGCCGTCGAGTTCGCGCTCGGCAACAAGAACGCCGAGATGCTCGAAGTCTTCGCGCACGACCCGGCCGCGCAGGACCTGCTGCGCCGGATGCTGGAGGCGCCCAGCCTGTACGACGCGTTCCTGCGCTACCTCGCGCGGCACGGGCACGCCGTGCCGCGCTCCGTGCTGGATCGGGACGTGCGGATGGCGCACGTCTTCCAACCGGAGCTGGTGCCCGTCCTGCTGCGCCTCTACGAGGACACCCACACGTACTGGACCGAGTACGAGACGTGTGAGGAGCTCGTGGACATCGAGGAGAACTTCCAGATCTGGCGTTTCCGCCACCTGAAGACGGTGGAGCGCACCATCGGCTTCAAGCGGGGGACGGGCGGGTCGAGCGGGGTCGGCTTCCTGCGCCACGCCCTGGACCTGACGTTCTTCCCCGAGCTGTACGCGGTGCGGACGGAGATCGGTTCGTGAGCGTGATCGACGTCCACACGCACTACGTGCCGCACGGCTGGCCGGAGCTGCCCGGTGTCGGTCCGCGGCCGTCATTGCGCGTGGACTCCCCGCGCACCGCGACGATCATGCTCGGCGAGCAGCCCTTCCGCACGATCACCGACACCGCGTGGAACGCCGACGTGCGCCTGCGCGACATGGACCGGCACGGCGTCGACCGCCAGGTGCTCTCCCCGACCCCGGTGTTCTTCTCCTACGACCAGCCCGCCGACGCCGCTGCCGCCACGGCCGCGATCTTCAACGACCTCGCGCTCGACATCGCCGCGCAGGCGCCCGGCCGGCTGGTCCCGTTCTGCCAGGTCCCGCTGCAGGACACCGACGCGGCGTGCCGCGAGCTGGAACGGGCGGTCGGCGCCGGACATCGCGGCGTCGAGATCGGCAACCACGTCGGCGACCGCGACCTCGACTACGCCGGCGTCGTCACGTTCCTGCAGCACGCGGCCGCGCTGGACGTGCCGGTGTTCGTGCACCCGTGGGACATGCCGTCCTCGCCGCGCGTCGGGCGCTGGATGGCGCAGTGGCTGGTCGGGATGCCGGCCGAGACGCACCTGTCGCTGGTGGCGATGACGCTGGGCGGCGTGTTCGATCGCATCGGCCCCGAGCTGCGGATCTGCTTCGCGCACGGCGGCGGTTCGTTCCCCTTCTGGGTCGGGCGGATGGACAACGCGTGGCGGGAGCGGCCCGACGTCGTGGGCGGCTCGGCGCTGCCGCCGTCGGGCTACCTCGACCGGTTCCTCGTCGACTCGGTGGTGTTCGACGAGCGCGCGCTGCGCCTGCTCGTCGACACGATGGGCGCCGAGCGGGTGCTGCTCGGCACCGACTACCCGTACCCGCTGGGGGAGCCGGAGCCGGGCGCGGTGATCCGCAAGGCCGGGTTCCTGACCGACGACCAGCGGTCGCTGCTGCTCGGCCGCAACGCCGTGCGCTTCCTGGGAGAGAAGGCATGACCAGCACCGTCGACGTCCGAACCGAGGAGCACGCCCACCGGCTGGACGCGGCCGATCCGCTGCCGACGCTGCGTGAGCGCTTCCACGTGCCGCCGGCGAGCGGGGGCGCCTACCCGGAGGTCGCGTACCTCGCCGGCAACTCGTTGGGCCTGCAACCCCGCTCGGTGGCCGGCCTGATCGAGGAGGAGCTGGCCGACTGGGCGCGGCTCGGTGTGGAGGGGCACGTCGAGGCGACCCGGCCGTGGAAGCCGTACCACGAGCTCCTGCGCGACGCCGCGGCCCGGCTGGTCGGCGCGCAGCCGGCGGAGACCGTGGTGATGAACTCGCTGACGGTCAACCTGCACCTGATGCTGGTCAGCTTCTACCGCCCGACGCCGGAGCGGTACGCGATCCTCATCGAGGACAGCGCGTTCCCGTCCGACTCCTACGCCGCGCAGAGCCAGGTCCGGCTGCACGGCTTCGATCCGGCGCAGGCCGTGATCCGGTTGCGCCCGCGCCCGGGCGAGGCATGCCTGCGCACCGAGGACGTGCTCGACGTCCTGCGCACGCGCGGCCACACGATCGCCACCACGATGCTCGGCGGGGTCAACTACCTCACCGGCGAGCTCATGGACATCCCGGCGATCACCGCGGCTGCCCGCGACGCCGGGGTGATCGCCGGCTGGGACCTCGCGCACGCCGTCGGCAACGTTCCGCTGCGGCTGCACGAGTGGGGCGTCGACTGGGCTGCCTGGTGTCACTACAAGTACGTCAACTCGGGGCCGGGCGCGCCGGCCGGCTGCTTCGTCCACGAGAGGCACCTCGCCGACCGTGCGCTGCCCAAGCTGCAGGGCTGGTGGAGCACCGACCCGGCGACACGGTTCCGGATGCTCCCGGAGCTCGACCCGGTCGACACCGCCGACTCCTGGCAGCTCTCCAACCCGCCGATCCTCGCGATGGCGCCGGTGCTGGCGTCGCTGCGGATCTTCGACGAGGTCGGCATGGACGCGCTGCGTGCGAAGAGCCTGCGCCTGACGGGGTACCTCGCCGAGCTGGTCGAGGCGCTGTGCGCGGACCTGCCCGTCGAGGTGCTGACGCCGCCCGACCCCGACCGGCGCGGCGCCCAGCTGTCGCTGCGCCTGCTCGGACCCGACGCCGACGACGTCAGCGCGCGGCTGCGGCACGAGCACGGCGTGATCGCCGACGCCCGGCGCCCTGACGTCGTGCGGTTCGCCCCGGCGCCCCTGTACTGCACCCACCACGACGCGTGGCGGGCCGCGCACGCACTCGCGGCGGTGCTCCGTGCCGGCTGAACCGCTGACCTGGCACGGAGCGCCGGCCCGTCGCGTCGCCGTGGTCGGCGCGGGGCTCGCCGGCTGCCTCCTCGCGACGATGCTCGCCGAGCGCGGGCTGGAGGTGGCGCTGTACGAGCGGCGGGCCGATCCGCGCGTCGGCGGGCCCGAGCGGGGCCGCTCGATCAACCTCGCGCTCTCCGCCCGCGGGATCGACGCGCTCGCCAGGGTGGGCCTGGCCGACGCCGCGCTCGCCGAGGCGCTGCCGATGCGCGGGCGCACGCTGCACCCGCGGGCCGGCGCGCTGGGCTTCCATTCGTACTCCGCGGACGGCACGCGCGCGATCAACTCGATCAGCCGGGCCACGCTCAACGCGGCGCTGCTGGACTGCGCGGAGAAGACGTCCGGTGTCTCGCTGCACTTCGGCCACACCTGCACCGGGGTCGACCCCGCCACGGGCACGCTGAGCTTCGACACCGCCGGCGGCCAGGTCACCGTGCCCGCGGACCTCGTCATCGGCGCGGACGGCGCCTACTCGGCCGTACGCCGCGCTCTGCAGTTCCGCGAGGGGTTCGACTACAGCCAGTCGTTCCTCCCACACGGCTACAAGGAGCTGACCATCCCGCCGACCCCGGACGGCGAGTTCGCGCTGGACCCGGGATCGCTGCACATCTGGCCGCGCGGCGAGGCGATGATGATCGCGCTGCCGAACCTCGACCGGTCCTTCACGTGCACCCTGTTCTGGCCGAAGGACGGGCCGGGCGGGCTGTCCACTCTGGACAGCGCCGAGGCCGTCACGGCGCACTTCGCCGAGCACTACCCGGATGCGGTGCCCCTGATGCCCACCCTCGTCGAGGACTTCCTGCGCAACCCGGTCGGCTCGCTCGTCACCGTCCGGTGCGCGCCGTGGGTCGTCGGCCGGGTGGCGCTGCTGGGCGACGCCGCGCACGCGATCGTCCCGTTCTTCGGGCAGGGCGCCAACTGCGCCTTCGAGGACTGCGTCGAGCTGGGCCGCTGCATCACCGACGCCGGCGGCGAGCTGTCGACGGCGCTCGCGCTCTACGGCGAGCGTCGAAAGGCCAACGCCGACGCCATCGCCGACATGGCGCTGGAGAACTTCGACGAGATGAGCAACAAGGTCAACTCGCGGCTCTTCCGGTGGAGCACGCGGGCGCGGCACGCCCTCGAACGCGTCGTGCCCGGCTACGTGTCGCGCTACGAGCTCGTCTCGTTCACCACCACCCCGTACTCCCGGATCGAGGGCCGGGTCCGCACCCAGGACCGGCTGGTCGCCGGCGCGCTCGCCGCCGCCGTCGGGTCCGTCCTGCTCGCCTGGAGGGCTCGCCGATGACCGACCGCGCGATCGTCGTGCAGGGCAAGGCCCGGCCGCGCGGCGCGTACCCGCACGCCCGCCGCGCCGGTGACCTGATCTACGTGTCGGGCACGAGCAGCCGGCGCCCGGACAACACGTTCGCCGGCGTCAGCGTCGACGAGCTGGGCACCACGTCGCTCGACATCCGGGAGCAGACGCGGGCCGTCATCGAGAACATCCGCGACGTGCTGACCGCCGCCGGCAGCGACCTGGCCGACCTGGTGTCGATCACGACCTACCTGGTGAACATGAACGACTTCGGCGGCTACAACGAGGTCTACGGCGAGTTCTTCGACGCGGCGACCGGCCCGTCGCGGACGACCGTGGCCGTGCACCAGCTGCCGCACCCGCACCTGTTGATCGAGATCTCCGCAGTGGCCCACCGGCCCGTTACCGAGGAGGAATAGATGGCGATCGGCGAGCCCATCCACTTCGACGGCTGGGTGGAGGAGCACCGGCACCTGCTGCGGCCGCCGGTGGGCAACAAGCAGCTGCACCCGGAGGGGCAGGACCTCATCGTGATGGTGGTCGGCGGCCCGAACCAGCGCCAGGACTACCACGTCGACCCGTACGAGGAGTGGTTCTACCAGATCAAGGGCGACATCCACGTCAACCTGATCGTCGACGGCCGCCCGCGGACCGTGCACATCCGGGAGGGCGAGTCGTGGCTGCTCCCGGCCGGGGTGCCGCACTCGCCGCAGCGTCCGCAGGAGGGCTCGGTCGGGCTCGTCGTCGAGCAGGTGCGCAAGCCGGGCACGCTGGAGAAGTTCCAGTGGTACACCCACACCGAGGACTCCGCGACGCTCGTCCACGAGGTGGAGCTGCAGGTCAACGACATCGCGGCCGACCTGCCGAAGGTGTTCGCCGAGTTCTACGCCGCGCTGCCCGACCTCACGGACTCCGACGGCAACCCGATCAGCAAGGAATCGCTGTCGCCGCGCACATGATCCTCGACGACCTCGACTCCCGGCCCGGCAGCTCGACCTCCCTGCTGCGCTCGATCGTCGGGATGTACCTGCGCGAGCTGGGCGGGTGGATCGCCGCGCCGGCGCTGATCGAGCTGATGGGTGCCGTCGGGGTCGCGGCGCCCGTCACGCGGACGACGATCGTGCGGGTGAAGCAGAAGGGGCTGCTGGTCGCCGAGGCGCGGGACGGCGTCGCGGGACTGCGGCTCGGGCCGGGTGCCGAGCGCATGCTGGCCCGCGGCGACCGGCGGATCTATCACCCGCGGATGATGGCGCACGGCGACCGGTGGTGCCTGGCGTCGGTGTCGGTCCCGGAGGCCGAGCGGGCGCTGCGCCACCAGCTGCGCCGGCGGCTGCAGGGCATCGGCTGCGGCAACGTGTCGCTGGGCCTCTGGATCTGCCCGGCCTTCCTGGTCGACGAGGTCGTCGAGATCCTGGAGGAGCTGGATCTGCGCCGCCGCGCCACGGTGTTCGTCACCGACACCCCGGACGTCGGCGGCGACCTCCCCGCCGCCGTCGCCCGCTGGTGGGACCTGCCGTACCTGCGGTCGCTGCACGACGCCTTCCTCGACGCGCACCGCGCCGACGTCGCACCGGTCTCGGGGGAGCAGGCGTTCGTCACGTACGTGCGGGCCGTCGACTCGTGGCGCCTCATCCCGTACGTCGACCCCGGCCTACCCGCCGACCTGCTGCCAGCCGACTGGCCGGGGCGGGAGAGCACGGAGCTGTTCCTCACGCTGCGGCGGCGGCACGGAGCGGCGGCCGGGGAGCACGTCGCTGCGGTGGTGGGGCGGTGGCTGCCGGACGCGGCGCGGTTGCGGTCCGTCGGTGATCAAGGGCAAAGTGTCGTTGGTTGATCTTGGGGCGCGACGTTCTGCCCTTGATCGGCGTCGGCTGCGGCGGCCGATGGCTCCGGTGCCGGCCTGGTCCGGTCTCGGTGGCCGCCGGTCCCGGCCGCGTCGGTGATCAAGGGCAGAAGGTCGTCGCCCAAGATCCACTGACGACACTTTGCCCTTGATCACCGACACGCCGCCGTGCCCCGCGCTCGCCGTGGCGTTTCCCCCGGCGATGAGCTACGAACGTGGTGGCAGACGATCTCGTCCCGACGAACGGAGTCCCCGTGTTCCCACCTGATCCCGCCACCACCCTCCCCTCGGACGGGACGGCCGGCGCGCTGGTGGGCCGGGTCTGGCGGCCGGAGGTGGGCGGCCCGTCGGTCGTCGCCGTCCGCGAGGACGGGCTGTACGACGTGACCGCCGAGTTCGCGACGGTCAGCGACCTGTGCGAGACCGCCGACCCGGCCGCTGCGCTGCGGGCGGCCACGGGGGAGCGGGTCGCCGACCTCGCCGCGGTGCTCGCCAACACCCCGCCCGAGGCACGGGACCCGGCGCTGCCGCACCTCCTGGCGCCGGTCGACCTGCAGGTGCTCCGCGCGGCAGGGGTGACGTTCGCGGTCTCGCTGCTGGAGCGCGTCATCGAGGAGCGGGCCGACGGCGACCCGGCAGCGGCCGAGCGGGAGCGTGCCGCGATCTCCGCGGTGCTCGGCGCGGACGTGTCCGCCGTGCGTCCCGGTTCCGCCGCGGCGGCGCGGCTGAAGGAGCGGATGGTCGCCGAGGGCACCTGGAGCCAGTACCTGGAGGTCGGCCTCGGCCCGGACGCCGAGATCTTCACGAAGGCGCCGGTGCTGTCGGCCGTCGGCACGGCGGCCGACGCCGGTATCCGGCCCGGATCGGTGTGGAACAACCCGGAACCGGAGATCGCGCTGGTCGTGGCCTCGTCCGGGCAGATCGTCGGGGCCACGCTCGGGAACGACGTGAACCTGCGCGACGTCGAGGGCCGCTCCGCGCTGCTGCTCAGCCACGCCAAGGACAACAACGCCTCGGCCGCGCTCGGCCCGTTCGTCCGGCTGTTCGATGACGGGTTCTCCCTCGACGACGTCCGCGGCACCGACGTCACGCTCACCGTGCGCGGCACCGACGGGTTCGAGCTGGCCGACGTCTCGTCGATGACCCTGATCAGCCGCGACCCCACCGAGCTGGTCGCGCAGCTGATCGGGCCGCACCACCAGTACCCCGACGGTGCCGTGCTCTACCTCGGCTCGATGTTCGCGCCGGTCGCCGACCGCGACGCGCCGGGGCAGGGGTTCACCCACCACGTGGACGACGTCGTCACCGTCGCCGCGCCGCTGCTCGGGACCCTGGTCAACCGCATCCGCCGCAGCGACGAGTGCCCGCCGTGGACGGTCGGGGCGAAGGCGTTGTTCCGCAACCTCGCGGAGCGCGGACTGCTCGTGGGGGCCGCCCCGGGTTCCCGGTGATCATGGGCAGGACGTCGCTTCCGAAGATCAACTAGCGACGTTTTGCCCATGATCAACGCCAAGCCGGCTGCGCCGTTGTGCCGCCCGCTCCGGCCCTGCACCGGTTGCGGTGATCAAGGGCAGAATGTCGTGCTGATTTGATCCGGCAACGACGTTTTGCCCTTGATCAACGTCGAGCCGCCCCGCATCACCGCGCCGCCGTGCCGGCCGCGCCGTGCCGGCTACCCCTGCACCGCCGGCTACCCCCGCACCGCCCGCTGGTACGCGGCGAGCGCGGCGGCGTCGTCGATGCTGCCGTGGTGGTGCACGAGCCGCCAGCCGTCGGCGGTGGACGCGAGCACCCGCGTGGTGCGGATGTGCAGCGGCACGCGCTGCCCGTCCGCCTGGTAGCTCCCCACCTCCCGCCCCGTGACGACGAGCGAGCCCGGTGTCTCGACGCGGACGGCGTCGGTGAACGTGATCTCGAGGTCGAGCCCGCTGTCGAACACCCTGCGGTACAGCTCGACGATCGCGGGCCGGCCGCGCAGGATGCCGCCGACGGGGTTGTCCAGCTGCGCGAGCGGGTCGTCGACCCAGACGGCGGCCAGCGCGTCGAGGTCGGCGTGGTTGAGGGCGTAGTAGAACGTCTCCAGCGCCGCCTCGGCGGACTCGGCGGTGTCGGCGAGGCGGTTGCGGCTGGAGGGGCCGAAATCACGGCTGAGCAGCTCGATCATCGGGACTCCTCGGTCAGGCGCGCGGCGCGCACGAGCGCGGCCGTCGCGCGGGTGGCAGCGGTCATGGCGCTGTCGTCGTCGGCGGCCCGGGCCAGCACGAACCCGCCCTGGACGACGGCGACGAGTGCGGCAGCGAGATCGTCGGGATCGGCGCGCAGCTCGCCGGCGGCCACCGCGTCCCGCGCTGCAGCGGCCAGCGCGGCGCGCGTCCGCGCGAAGTAGTCGCTGATCGGCGCGGAGAGCGTCGGGTCGGCGGCCACCTGCGGGTCGAACGCGAGCCGGCCGAGCCGACAACCGGCCCGGGCGGCGCGGGGGTGTTCCAGGTAGGCCAGGATCCTGGCCAACCCGGAGGCGGACGGGTCGTCGAGGACGGCGGCCGTCTCGGCGTCGAGGTCGGCGGCCAGTGCCTCGATAGCCGCCAGCGCCCACTGCTGCTTGCTGCGGAAGTGGTGGTAGAGGCTGCCCTGTCCCACCTCGGCCGCGGCCAGCAGGGCCGCCGGGCTGGTGGCGGCGACCCCGCGTTCCCAGAGCAACGCCTTGGCCGCCGCCACGATGACGTCTCGCATGCCCGCGACCATACCTACTAGTAGGTATGGTCGCCAGTGTCAGGCCGTCAGGTCCACGACTCCCGGTACCGGCTCCGGCCGCTCGCACGTGGTGGTGAGGTCGATCCAGCTCCGCGACTCGGCGGCCTGCGCCACCGCCTCCATGACTTCCAGGACGTGCAGCGCGATCTCGTCGCCCGCCCGGTGCGCGCGGCCGTCCGCGACGGCGAGCGCGAGGTCGGCGACCCCGTAGCCGCGGCCGGCGTCGAGGTAGCCCGCCGTGGCCCCGAGGTCGGCCCACTCCGTGCCACCGGCCGGGAACAGCTCGACCGCGCCGTCGAACATGTTCGGGTCGGGGACGGACAGCGACCCCTCCGTGCCGTGCACCTCGATGCGCGGCAGCCGCGCCGCCCACACGTCGAACGTCATGACCAGCGTCGACAGCGCGCCCGACGCGTGCTGCAGGATCCCGACGACCGTCGAGTCCGTGTCGACGTCGAACGTCTCGCCGGCGCGCGGGCCGCTGCCGATGGTGCGCGTCGCCTGCGGGCGGCTCGACGCGCCCGTGACGCTGACGACCGGGCCGAGCAGGTGCACCAGCGACGTCAGGTAGTACGGGCCCATGTCGAGCAGGGGCCCGCCGCCGGGCTGGTAGTAGAAGTCGGGGTTGGGGTGCCACCGCTCGTGGCCCGGCGTGGTCATGAACGCGGTGGCCGCGTGCGGCCGGCCGATCCGGCCCGCGTCGACGGCCGCACGCGCGGTCTGGACGCCGGTGCCGAGCACGGTGTCGGGAGCGCAGCCCAGCCGCACCCCGGCTTCTGCGGCCGCTTTGACCAGCTCACGCCCTTGCGCGACGGACGTCGCGAGCGGCTTCTCCACGTACACGTGCTTCCCGGCCGCGATGGCGGCGTGCCCCACATCGGCGTGCGAGGCGGGCAGGGTGAGCACCAGCACGACGTCCACGTCGGACTCGAGCAGCTCGGGCAGCGCCAGCACCCGCGCGTCGTGGGCCGACGCGAGCGCCGTGGCCCGCTCGGTGTCCAGGTCGCAGACGGCGGTGACCTGCAGCTGCGGCAGCCGGGCGAGGGACGCAGAGTACTGCCCCGAGATGTTCCCGGCGCCGACGATGCCAACTCTCAGCGCCGACCTCACCGGGCCGCCCACGTGATCCCCCGCTCGATGATCGTCGTGACGTCCGGGTGCACGATGACGTCCATGTTGTGGCCGGGCGTGCAGACGAAGACCCGCCCCTTCCCCCACTGCCGCGTCCAGATCGCCGGCGACGTGACGGGCCGGTGCCACGGGTCGAACTCGCGCGCGGCGAGCGTCGTCGTGGCCAGGACGTCGATGTACTCGTCGGTCAGCACCCAGTACTGCTCGGTGACGAGGTCGAAGTCGGCGATGCCCGCGACGATCGGGTGCTCGGCCGCCTCCGGTCGAATGTTCACCCGGTACGGGATGAAGTAGTCGGACTGCTCGCCCACCCGCTCGGCCTCGGCCTTGGGCGGGTGGCAGGCGAACTGGCCGCCGATGAGGTGCAGGTAGTCGCTGGAGTTGCGGTAGGAGTCGGCGATGCCGCCGTGCCAGCCGGCGAGGCCGGTGCCGTTCGCGACGGCCGTCGTCAGCCCGGCCAGCTCGTCCGGCTCGATCGTGCTCATCGTCATGCACTGGACGATGACGTCGACGCCCGCCATGTAGTCCGCGTCGGCGTACACCTTCGGCGAGCCCTCGATGCGGACGCTGAAGCCGTTCGCCTCGAGGTGCGGTACGAAGCGGTCGGTCGTCTCGACCGGCTGGTGCCCGTCCCATCCTCCGCGGACCACCAGCGCCTTGCGCTCGACCACGTGTCGTACCTCCTATTTCGAGAAGCCGGCCGCCAGGCCGGAGAGCAGCTGCCGGCGCCCGACGATGTAGAGCGCGAGGATGGGGAGGGTGGTGAGCACGACGCACGCGAGCACGGCGGGGATGTTCACGCTGTACTGGCCCTGGAACGTCCACAGTGCGAGCGGCAGCACCCGCAGCTCGGGGCTCTGGGTCAGCACCAGCGGCAGCAGGAACGCGTTCCACACCTGCAGCGCCTGGTAGATCGTGACGGTGACGAGCGCCGGCCGCGTCAGCGGGAAGGCGAGGCGCCACATCGTGCCCCACTCGCTCGCGCCGTCCAGGCGCATCGACTCGAACAGCTCCTTCGGCACGTCGCGGATGAAGTTGCCGAGGATGAGCACGGTCAGCGGGATCGCGAACGCGATCGAGGGCAGGATCAGCGCGAGCAGGCTGTCGTAGAGGTGCAGCCGGATGATGATCAGGTAGACCGGGATGATCGTCGCCTGCAGCGGGATGGCCAGTCCCATGAGGAACACGCCGTTGGCGAACCGCAGGAACCGGCCCTTGCCCCGGACGATCGCGAACGCGGCCATGAACGACAGCAGCACGGCCGGCACCGTCGCGCCCGCCGTCGTGATCACCGAGTTGATGAAGTAGTTGACGAAGTCGGCCTCGATGACCATCCGGTAGTTCGCGAGCGTCGGCTCGCCGGGCGGCAGCATCGGGTTCGTCGTGAAGTACGTCGACTGGCTCTTGAAGCTCGTGATCACGATCCAGTAGATCGGCACCACGATGATCGCCAGCCAGACGATGCCGGCCAGGCCGCCGAGGTAGTTGGGCCGCTGCGCTGACCGCCCGCGCCGCGTCGGCGGCCGGACGTGTGCGCGGTGCTGGGCGCGGGCCGGAGGTGCGATCGTGTCGGTCACCGTCAGGCCCCTTCCAGCTGGCTGGCGTTCTGGTCCGTCCCGCCGAGGCGGCGCAGGACCAGCGCCAGTACGAGGCCGACGAGCACGAGGATCACCGCGATCACGTTGGCCGGCCCCATGAGGTTGCCGCGGAAGCCGCGCAGGTACATGTCGACGGCCAGCGCCCGCGTCGCGTCGCTCGGCCCGCCCGCGGTCAGCACGAAGATCAGGTCGAAGAACGTCAGCGAGCCGACCACGATCAACGTCGACGACGTGATGATCGTGTACTTGAGCTGCGGCAGCGTGATCGAGAAGAACTGCCGGATCCGGCCGGCGCCGTCGATGCGCGCCGCCTCGTACAGCGACACCGGGATCTGCCGCACCCCGCTCTGGTAGATCAGCGAGTGGAACGGGATGAACTGCCACGACACCACGAACACCACGACGCCCACGGCGAGCGTCGGGTCGCCGAGCCAGTTCTGCACCAGGAGCGGCAGACCCAGCCCGGCACCCAGCCCGAAGTTGGGGTCCAGCAGCGCCTTGTAGGCGATGGCGATGGCCGCCGAGCTGAGCAGCAGCGGCAGGAAGTACAGCACCGCCAGCACCGCGCGGTAGCGCTGCTGGCCGGCGACGAACGTGCCGAGCAGGATGCTCAGCGGTGTCTGCGCCAGCCAGGACAGCGCCATGATCAGGAACGTGACGCCGAGGGCGTGCAGCAGGCCGGGGTCGCCGAGCACCGACACCCAGTTGTCGAAGCCGGCCGGGAAGATCTCGCCGATCCCGTCCCAGCTCGTGAACGACAGCGCCAGCACCCCGACCAGCGGCACGATCCCGAACGCGGTGAAGAACAGCAGCGCGGGCACCACCAGCCAGGCCAGTGACCGCTGCTGCTGCGCTCCGATCGAGGACCGGCCCGCTGACGTCACGGCCGCCGTCACGACGTCGGGGCCGCGTTCATGTTCGTCGCGAACTGCTGCGGGGTGATCGCCAGGCCGAACAGCTGCTCGATGTTGTTCAGCAGCACCTCGGCGGCGGCGGGCGGCAGCGCCTGGTCCCAGGACTGCGTGAACGTCGGCGCCTTCGCGGCCATGTCGTAGATGAACTGGAGGAACCCGGCGTCGGGGCTGCCCGCGAACTTGCTGTTGATGCCGTTCACGACGGGCACGCTGCCGGCCTTCTCGATCCACTGCCCGGCGTCGGCGTCGTCGAGCAGGGTCTTGAAGTAGTCCTTGGCGATCGCCTTCTGGTCGTCGCTGGCCTTGGAGTTGAGCGCCAGGTACGACGACGGGTTGCCCACGGCGTTGCCCGGGTCGCCCTTGCCGCCCTCGATCGCGGGGAACGGCACGTAGCCGAGCTTGCCGCCGGAGACGAACTGGCCGCCGTCCGTCTTCATGCTGCCGTAGGTCCAGGCGCCGTGGAGCATCATCGCGGCCTTGCCGGTGTAGAGCAGCGCCTGGTCGGCGTTGGAGTCGGCGGTGATCGACTGGAAGCCGTTGACGAAGCCGCCCGCCTTGATGAACTCCTGCATCTTGGTGAGCGCATCGATCGCGGCGGGGTGCGACCAGCCGTTCGGCTTGCCGTCGGCGATCGCCTGGAAGACCTCGGGGCCGGCCGTGCGGTCGAACAGGTACTCCAGCCACATCATGCTGGTCCAGCGCGACTGCCCGGCCAGCGACATCGGCGCGATGCCGGCGCCGTTGAACTTCGGGATGAGCGCCATCAGCTCGTTCCACGTCTTCGGCGGCTCCGCGCCGACCTTCGCGAACAAGTCCTTGTTGTAGTAGAGGACGATCGGCGAGACGTTCTCGCACGGGACCGCGTAGATCTTCCCGTTGATCGTCGCGGCGCCGAACGACGTGGCGAACCGCCGGTTCTTCGCGTCGGGGTTCTGGGCGAACCAGTCGGTCAGGTCGTCGACCTGGTTGTTGCGGACGTAGTCCTTCAGGCCGCCGCCGCCCCACGTCCAGATGATCGTGGGCGCCTGGTTGGCGCCGATGGCGGTGCGGATCTTGGTCTTGAAGGCGTCGTTCTGGAAGAACGTCGTGGTCAGCTTGCCCTGCGGATGCGCGGAGTTGAACGCGTCCACCGAGCTCTTGCGGATGCCCTCCTGCGGCTGGTTGGACAGGTACCAGATCGTGGCCTCGCCGGCCTTGGCCTGGCCGGGGCCTGCGGTCCCGCACGCGGCCAGCGCGCTCAACCCGACGGGCGCAGCGGCGGCCATCGCCAGGAAGGACCGACGGGAAACTCGACGCTGAGTCACATCTCTCTCCGTTTCGCCCGCAGCCGCGACGGGGCGCGCGGCTTTCGAAAAGTTTCGAAAGAACTGGGTTGTGCTGACCCTATGAGCGCTGTCACAGGGACGTCAAGGTTCCGTCTTTCGGGTGGCCTGATGATCGAAACTTCTCGACATCGGCGCCGCCGCGACGTGGCAGGCTACGCTCGAACGCAGGTCCAGCGGAGGAGGCGCCCTGTCCGGATCGGGACGGCCCGCCGGGGTGCGGCGGCCGGCATCTGTCACCCTCGCCCACATCGCGGCTTCGGCCGGGGTGTCGGTGCCGACCGTCTCGAAGGTGGTCAACGGTCGCGGCGACGTCGCGCCCGACACGCGCGCCCTCATCGAGGACCTGCTGCGCCAGCACCAGTACGTGCCGCGCTCGACGCGGCGGGCGCTCAGCACGTCGACCGTCGAGCTGCTGATCCGCGGCGTGTTCGGCGGGTACGTCACCGCCGTCATCGAGGGCGCCGTGCACGCTGCGGCCGAGACCGGGGTGTCAGTGGTGGTCAACTCGCTCGACGCCCAGCGCACGGACGACCCGACGCCCACCGAGTGGGCCAACCGGTTCACCGTCACGGGCCGCACCGGGGTCGTCGTGGTGAGCGGTGACCTGACCCGCGCGCACATCGACGCGATGACCCGAGCCGCGGTGCCGCTCGTGCTGATCGACCCGTTGAACACGCCCGGTGCCGAGGTACCGAGCGTCGGGTCGACGAACTTCGCCGGCGGGATGAGCGCCACCCAGCACCTCGTCGAGCTCGGCCACCGGCGCATCGCCTACATCGGCGGCCCGGCGACGTCCGGGTGCAACCAGGCCCGCGCGCACGGCTACCGCGCCGCGCTCGAGAGCGCCGGCATCCCCAACCGCCCCGAGTACGTGCTCAACGACGACTTCCACTACGACGTCGGGCGCCGGCACGGCGGCCACCTGCTGGACCTGCCCGAGCCGCCGACCGCCATCGTCGGCGGCTGCGACACGATCGCCATCGGGATCATGGAGGCCGCGCGCGTCCGTGGCCTGCGGATCCCCGAGGACCTCAGCATCACCGGCTTCGACGACGTCGAGGTCGCCACGGTCGCGTCGCCCCCGCTCACCGTCATCCGGCAGCCGCTGCGGGAGATGGGCCGCGTCGCGCTGCGCTCGGTGCTGCAACTGGCGGCCGGCGCCACGCTGGACTCGCACCACGTCGAGCTGGCCACCGAGCTGGTCGTGCGCGGCACGACCGCGCCACCCAGCCGTCCCTAGCCCTGCAGCGCGGCGCGCAGCTCCGTGGCGAGCTGTGCCGCGACGTCGCGCAGCCGCTCCACGAACTCCTCGACCGGGGCCTCGGGGCGCGTGACGACGCCGACGCGCCGGACGGCGGCGGGATGGTCGATGCGCGCCACGGCCACGCCGCCGGGCAGGCCGGCCAGCGCCAGGCCGGGCACCGTGGTGATGCCGTGCCCGGCGGCCACGAGCCCGAGCTTCGCGGTCCAGTCCCGCACCACGTGCGCGACGACCGGGCGCGCGGCCCACGCCCCGAGCAGCGAGCTGTGCGGCTCGGTGCTGCCGACGACCCAGCGCTCACCGGCGAGCTCGCGGGGATGGACGCTGCGCCTGCGCCCCAGCGGGTGCTCGCGGGGGAACGCCACCAGCAGCGGGTCGTCGAGCAGCGGCTCGCCGAGGTCGCCGCTCACCACCGCCACGTCCAGGCGGCCGCGGGCGACCCGGTCGGCCAACCGCTCGGACAGGCCCTCGTGCAACCGGACGTCGGCGTCGCCGAGCGCGCGGGGGACGAGCGCGGCCAGCGCGCTGGAGAACGCGCCCACGCGCAGCCGGGTCGGCGCTCGGGTGGGCAGCTCCCGCAGCTCGTGCCGGGCCGCCTGCACCTCGCCGAGCACGGTCTCGGCGCGGCGGGCCAGCAGGTCGCCGGCCGCGGTGAGCCGCACGCCGCGCGCGTGCCGCTCGAACAGCCGCCTCCCGACGGCCTGCTCGACGATCGCGACCTGCCGGGACACGGCCGACTGCGTGTAGCCCAACCGCTCGGCCGCGGCCGAGAACGAACCGTGCACCGCGACCTCGCGGACCACGGACAACCCCAGCAGCGACAGCTCGGCCATGCGTCCACCTTATGCCTGCCATGAGAGATCTTCGCTGGTCGCATGGCTGGGTCGCTCGTACCGTCGACGGCATGGAACTGCACACCGAAGCCGCGACGTTCGTCCAGGACGTGTTCGACCGGGTCGCCGTGGGCGACGTTCCGGCGCTCAGCGCGGCCATGTCCGACGACGTGCGTTGGGTCTTCCCCGGCACGTGGAGCTGGTCGGGCACCTGGTCGGGCCGCGAGCAGGTCGTCCACGGCCTGCTGCGCCCGCTGATGACCCAGTTCGCGAGCTACCGGCTGGACGGGCAGGTCGTGCTCGCCGAGGGGGACCGGGTCGCCGTCCGCGCCCAGGCCACGGCCACGACCGTGACCGGCCAGGACTACCCGCAGCTCTACCTGCTGCTCATCACGGTGCGCGACCGGCAGATCGTCGAGATCGTGGAGCACTGCGACACCGGGCTGGTGGAGCGGGTGCTGGAGCCGATGGTCCCGCCCGCGGCGGCGTGAGCGGGACACCCCCCGTCCGGTCGCTGCACGTCAGCGAGCGGTGCCGGTGCGTGACCGAATCGCCCGTTCGGGTAGTAGGGTCGATCGTGATCACACGAAGCACAAACCTTGGGGGGTTCGTGTCCGACGCTCTCGCGCCCGACTGGTCACGGGTCGGCGACCTGCCGGCCGACTACTTCGACGTGCCGTCGCCGGCACGCGTCTGGAACTACTGGCTGGGCGGCAAGGACCACTACGACCCGGACAAGGAGGTCGGTGACGTCGTCGCCGGCATCTACCCGGGCATCCGCACGATGGCGATCCAGTCGCGCGGGTTCCTCATGCGCACCGTGCGCCACCTGGCGCAGGAGGCCGGGATCCGGCAGTTCCTCGACCTGGGCGCCGGCCTGCCCGAGCCGCGCGGCCACAACACCCACACCGTCGCGCAGAGCGTGGCGCCCGACGCGAAGGTCGTCTACGTCGACAGCGACCCGGTGGTGCTGGCGCACGCGCGGGTCCTGCTGTCGAGCAGCACCCCGGACGGGGTCGCCGACTTCGTCGACCGCGACTACCGCGACACCGACGGGGTGATGGAGCACGCCGGGAAGGTGCTCGACCTGTCCCAGCCGGTGTCGGTGATGTTCATGGGGGTGTTCGGCTACCTCCCGCCCTACGACGAGCTGCGCGCGATCGTCGACCGCACGATGGCCGCCGTCCCGTCCGGCAGCTACCTCACGTTCTGGGACGGCACCGACACCAGCGACGCCATCCGCGAGTCGCACAAGCTGCAGGCCCGGATGGGCCACCCGTACACGCTGCGCACGGTCGAGGAGATCGAGCAGGTCTTCACCGGCCTGGAGCTCGTCGACCCGGGCGTGGTGCAGCTGTCGCAGTGGCGGATGACCGACAACGACATCGCCCGCCGGGCCCCGGAGAAGGTCGACGCCTACGGCGGCGTCGCCCGCAAGCCCTGAACCTGCGCACCGGTCGACCGGGCCACAGTCGGCTGCGGCCCGGTCGACCGGGTTCCCCTCCCGGCCGCGACCTGCGTCAACCCGGCGGCGCCGGAGGGCGCGACCGCGCCTCCAGCGCCGTCTGCAGTGCCGCGGCGAGCTCGACCCATCCGGAGAACCGCCAGCGCCGGGTGCCGTCGCCCAGCCAGCCGCTGATCGGTCGGCTGTCCGAATCGACGTCCAGGGTGAGGCGGGTGGCGGGGTCGGCCGGCGGGCCTGTCATGGGTCGAGCATGAGCTTTCCGGCGCCGCGTCGACACCCGGCGGCACCGCAGGATCGACCGAAGAGTTAGGCGAGCGCCGACCCGGCGTTCGCTGCTGGCAGGGCGTCGGTGCCGGTGGAGGCGCGGCGGCGGATGCGGTGGCTGATGCTGCGCAGCTTGGTCGCGGTGCGTGTCAGCTCGTCACTGGCGTCGATCATCACGCTGCTCGGCGACATCCTCGGCTCGGCCGGCGGCCTCGGCATCCAGCTGGAGATCCGCTCCGCGAGCTTCGACGCGGCCGGGCGTGGGGGCTGCCGCTCGTCGTGGGGGCGATGGGTCGCCGACGTCCGGAGGCCGACTTGGCGGCAGCTGAAATATTGGATATCGTGTGCTGCATGCCAGTACCTTCCCGTGCGGCGGGCGCGGAGCGTGCACTGCTGCGTGACCAGGCGTTCCGGGCGCTGCGCGCCGCCATCGTCGACGGCACGCTGCAACCGGGGGAGCGGCTCGTCGACGCCGAGCTCTGCGAGTGGCTCGGCGTCTCCCGCACTCCGGTGCGGGAGGCGATCGCCCGGCTGGAGCAGATCGGCCTGGTGCAGGTGCGCGCCGCGAGCTCGACGACGGTCAGCCCGCTCGACGTCCGCGCCACCGCCGAGGCGCAGGCCGTCGCGGCGGCGATGCACGAGCTGGCCGCCCGCGAGGCCGTCCCCGCGCTGGTCGCGGGGGACCTCGACACGATGACGGCCGCCAACACCACCTTCGCCGCGGCTCTCGCCGCCGGCGACGTGGACGCGGCGATCGCCGCCGACGACGCGTTCCACGGTGTGTTCGTGCGGGTCTGCGGCAACCGCAGGCTGAGCGGTCTGCTGGAGGACGTCACCCCGCTGCTGCGCCGGGCGGAACGCGCCCGGTTCGGCTCGCTCACCGGCCGGGCGTCGGTGGCGCAGCACGCCCGCATCGTCGAGCTCGCCCGCGCCGGTGACGCCGAGGGCGCGGCCCGCGCCAACCGCGAGAACTGGCTGACCCTCCGACCCTAGGAGCCCCATGTCCCTGGACGACTTCGAGCGCTACCCGCTGCTCTTCGGCCCGAGTCCCGTGCACCCGCTGGAACGGCTGACGGCGCACCTCGGTGGCGCGTCGATCTGGGCCAAGCGCGAGGACTGCAACTCGGGCCTGGCCTACGGCGGCAACAAGACCCGCAAGCTGGAGTACATCGTCCCGGACGCGCTGGCGTCCGGCGCCGACACGCTGGTGTCGATCGGCGGCTACCAGTCCAACCACACGCGCCAGGTCGCCGCCGTCGCCGCCAAGCTCGGGCTGAAGGCGCGACTCGTGCAGGAGAAGTGGGTCGACTGGCCCGACTCCGTCAACGACAAGGTCGGCAACATCCTGCTGTCCCGGATCATGGGCGCGGACGTGCGGCTCGACCCGGCCGGCTTCGACATCGGCGTCCGCGACTCGTGGGAGCGCGCGATGGAGGACGTCCGCGCCGCGGGCGGCGTGCCGTACGGGATCCCGGCCGGCGCCTCCGAGCACCCCCTCGGCGGTCTCGGGTTCGCCAACTGGGCCCGCGAGGTGGCGCAGCAGGAGGCCGAGCTGGGGGTCTTCTTCGACACGATCGTCGTCTGCACCGTCACCGGCTCGACGCACGCCGGCATGATCGCCGGGTTCGCCGCGCAGGACCGGCCGCGGCGCGTCATCGGCATCGACGCGTCCGCCACCCTGGACAAGACCCGCGAGCAGGTGGCCCGCATCGCGAAGAACACGGCCGCGCTCATCGGGCTCGGCCGCGACCTGCGCGACGACGAGATCACCGTGCTGGAGGGCTGGGCCGGCGACCGGTACGGCATCCCCGTGCAGTCGACGATCGACGCGATCCGGCTGACCGGCAGCCTCGAGGGCGTCATCCTCGACACCGTCTACGAGGGCAAGTCGATGGCCGGGCTGATCGACCTGGTGCGCTCCGGCGAGATCGCACCCGACTCCACCGTCCTCTACGCGCACCTGGGCGGGCAGCCCGCGCTCAACGCGTACTCCGGCGCGTTCGCCTGACTCAGGCCGCCCGGACGCGTACGGCCAGCTCGGCGGCCTCGGCGCGGACGGCGTCGAGGTCGTGGCCGACGAGCCGGCCGTCGCGCTTGACGACGTGCCCGTCGACCAGGACGGTGCGCACCTGCGCCGGCCCGGCGGTGGCGACCACGGCCCCGGCCGCGGTGCCCGGTTCGACGTGCGAGAGCCCGTCGACCAGCAGGAGATCGGCGCGCTTGCCAGGGGCGATCGTGCCGATCCGGTCGGCCATCCCGAGCGCGGCGGCCCCGTGCTCGGTGGCCGCCGCGAGCAGGGACGCGGCCGGCACCATCCGGCCCGTGCGGACGCGTTCGGCGCGCAGGACGTCGCGCATCGGCTCGAACAGGTCGGGTGCGGCGTTGATGACGACGTCGACGGCGAGCGCGACGCGTCCGCCGGCGTCGGTGAACCGGCCGTACGGGGCGGTGCCGTGGCCCATCAGCGGCTCCACGCACGGGCTCACCGCGACGCCCACCCCGGCCGCGACCAGCAGCTGCACGTCCTCGTCGGTGGCGGCGTTCAGGTGCACGAGCAGCAGGTCGGGCCCGAGGAGGCCGGCGGCGTGCAGCCGCGGGACGACCGGGTCGGCGCCGCCGCCCTGGGCATGGATCGTGACCGGCACACCGAGCTCGCGGGCGAGCTCGATGTCGTGCACGGCCTGCTCCCACGTGCCCCACTCCGGGCCGAGCGACGCGACGGCGCCGGTGACCAGTCCGGTGCGGGCGGCCAGCCGGCGGACGTCGTCCTCGTCGCCGGGGGCGGTGTGCCCGACGACGGCGCGGATGCCGGCGGCCGTGAGCCCGGCGACGACGGCGTCGGTGTGCTCGGGTGTCTTCGTGGGCTCCGCCCAGTCGAGGACGGTGGTGATGCCGGCGTCGAGGCTCTCCAGCGCGCCGAGCAGGGTCGCGAGCCGCACGTCCTGCGGCCGGTACGCGGGCAGGTAGCGGCCGATCACGGTGTCGAGGTAGGCGGGCAGCGTGAGATCGGCACCCGTGCCGCGCAGGGGTGCCTGCGCGACGTGGTGGTGGGTGTCCACGAGGCCGGGCACGACGACCAGGCCGGTCGCATCGATCACCTCCCCCGCGCTGCCCGTCGCCGCGCCCGCCCCGACGGCGACGATCACGCCGTCCTCCACCAGCACGTCGGCCGCGGGGAGCTCGGGCGCGCCCGCGCCAGGGACGACGTGACCGTTGGTGATCGCAACCTGCATGGTGCCCTCCTGGAAAGCTTTTCATAAAGCTATACGGAAAGCTTTTCGCGGCGCAAGGGGCGACTAGGATCGGCGCGGTGGGCAGGGACACGGTGGACGCCATCAGCGCAGCGTGGGCGCACGAGCTCCCCGGCGTCGTCGGCGCGGAGCTGGCGCTCGGCAAGCGCGCCGCCCGACTCTCGGGGATGCTCGCCGCGCGCGTCGACGCCGAGCTGGCGCGGCTCGGCCTGACCAAGGCCGAGTACGAGATGCTCGCGACCCTGCGCGCATCCGGCGCCCCCTACCGGCTGCGCCCCACCGACCTCGCCGCCCGTCTGCTGCTGACCTCCGGCGGCACCAGCAACGTGCTGCGGCGGCTCACGGACTCCGGGCTCGTCGAGCGCGACGCCGACCCGTCGGACGCCCGCAGCTCGTGGGTGCGGCTGAGCAAGCGCGGCATCGAGGTCGCGGAGGACGCCGTCCGCGCGGCCAGCACAGCCCAGGCTGCGCTGCTGCGCGGCGTCCCTGCGGACGCCGTCGACGCGGCCGTCGACGCGCTGCGGCGGATGCTCGTCGCGCTCGGCGACACGCCGTAGCGCCGATCCCGGCACACGGGTCTACCGGGTCGCGCCCGGGCGCGTTGGCGCGTGCCGGCCTGTCGGCGTGCCGCCGGTTCGGTGATCAAGGGGCCAAGGTCGCTGCCCATGAGCGACCTTGGACCCTTGATCCCCCCAGTCCGGGCCGGCCGGCGTCAGTCGAGGTCGACCGAGCGGAACGAGCGCGGGCAACAGCCCGACGCGGACCGCACGCAACGCAGCTTGCGCTCCTCGCTGGTCTCGCTCGCCTCCTCGACGACCTCCAGGTCCAGATCCAGGTCCAGTTCGGCAGGGGCGGCGACAGGGCTCATGTGCCCATGGGAGCACGCACGGTGAGAGTGCCCGCAGATGTTTCCGGGATCGTGGAACTGTCCGCGCGGCGGGCGGCGCAGGCGCCGATCATGGCGGGGTGCTGCGCGCCCTTCCCGCGGCCGTGCTGCGGATGTCCGCGTTGCCCGCCGACCGGGCAAGGCTGACGTGGCGCGACCTCGATCTCGCCGATCTCGACGTCGTCGCCGTCACCGCGTACCTGACGGAGACCGCCGCGGACCCGCAGGTCCGGGAGGCGATCGCGGTCTCCAGCCCGTCTCTGACCCACACCCTCGACGCCGTGCTCGCGGGACGGCCCGTCGAGCGGAAGAAGCTGCGGCGGGCCGCGCTCGCCGTGACCCGGTACGTGCTGCGGGCCACGACCCGTGCCACCCCGTTCGGGACGCTGGCCGGCGTGGCACCCGTCGCGTTCGGCGATGCCACGCAGGTGCGGGTGGGCGCGGCGCACCGCAAGGTGGTGCGCCCGGACGCCGGGTGGCTCGCCGAGCTCGTCCGCCGCCGGGAGCGCGATCTCGATGTGCTGGTGCGGCTGCGGGTCGTGCGCAACGCGCTCGCCGTCGACCGCGGTGACCGGGTGGTGCTGCGCTACGTGCCGTCCGCGGCAGACGGGACCGACCGCGCGGCGCGCGAGGTGTCGGTGCGCCGTTCCGCCGTCGTCGCGACCGCGCTGGAGCTGGCCGGCCGGCCGATCGTCGTCGCGGACCTGGTGGCGGCGCTCGCCGAGCGCTTCCCGGCCGCACCTGCTGCGCTGCAGAAGCTGGTGGCCGGGCTCGTCGAGCAGCGGTTGCTGCTCACGGAGCTGGCTCCGCCGCCGAGCGCGCCGGACCCGCTGGCGCACGTGCTCGCGCTGCTGCCCGGCGATCCCGAGCTGATCGAGGCCGGGATCGCGATGGCCGACTACGCCGAGGCCGCGCCCGACGAGGCCATGGCGCGGTGGCGGGTCGCGGCCCGCGGCGACCGGCACGATCCCCACGTCGACCTCGCTGTGGACGCCGAGGTGACGCTGCCCCGCGAGGTCGCCGCCGAGCTGGAGCGGGCGGTTGCGGCGCTGGTGCGGATGACGCCGGCCGACACGGTCACCGCCAACCTGCACCACTACCGCCTGGACTTCCTCGAGCGCTACGGCGACGCGCAGCTCGTCCCGCTCCTGGAGCTCCTCGACCCGATGCGGGGCCTGGACGCGCCCGCGGGGTACACGGTGCCGCGCAGCACCCGGGAGGTGCAGCGGGAGGCGCGGGTGCGGCGCAACGTCGAGCACGACCGGCTGCGCGGGGCACTGGCGCAGCAGGCCCTGCTGGACGGGTCGGGCGAGGTGGTGCTCGACGACGCCGTCGTCGACCGACTCGCCCTCGACGACGACGTGCCGCCGCCCGCCATCGACCTGGGCGTCGAGGTGCAGGCGCGGTCGGTCGCCGCGCTCGATCGCGGCGACTTCCGGCTGGTCATGTGGTCGTCGCTGATGGCGGTGCAGGCCGGGGCGCTGTCCGGACGGTTCGCGCACCTCGTCGGGGGCACCGCCGGGCCGGTGCCGGAGGGGGCGATCGCGGCCCAGCTGGAGTTCACGCCGGCGTTCTCCCGCTCGGCGAACCTGTCGCGGGTGCCGCGGCTCCTGGAGCACCGCATCCCCGTCGGGCTGTTCGCGGACGGGGACGACCCGGGCGTGATCGGTCTGGACGACCTCGCGGTCGGTGCGGACCGGTACGGCCTCTACCTGTGGTCGCTGCGCCACGACACCGAGGTCGTGCCGCAGGCGCTGCACATGCTGGACATGCGCACGCAGGCCCCGAACGTCGTGCGGTTCCTGTGCGCGATCGCGGCCACCCGCCAGCGCGGGGTCCGGCCGTGGGACTGGGGTGCGGCCGGTGACCAGCTCGCCCACCTCCCGCGGGTGCGCTACGGGCGCACGGTCCTCAGCGCCGCGAGCTGGCGGGTGGATCGCGGTCTGGCCGCGGAGCCGGCAGCGTTCGACGAACGGCTGGACGCGTGGCGGAAGCTGTGGCGGGTGCCGGACCAGGTCGCGCTCGCCATCGCCGACAGCCGGGTCGGCGTCGACCTCGACCGGCCGCTGCACCGCGCCCTGCTGCGCCACGAGCTGGGCCGCGGCGAGGAGACGTTCCTCGTGGAGCGCTCGCCGGAGGACACCGGCTGGCTGGACGGGCACGCGGCGGAGCTGGTCGTGTCCCTGCGTTCCGGCGGGTCGGCAGTGGGTGTGCGGCAACGGCCGGAGCTGCGGCCGCCGCGGCTGCGGTACCCGCCGGGCAGCGAGTGGGTCTACGTGAAGGTGTACGCGCCGGAGGAGCGGCACCGCCGGCTCGTCACGGAGGCGCTGGAGGATCTGCGCAGCCGACTGCCCGCCGCCGTCGACCGCTGGTTCTTCCTCCGCTACGCCGACCCGCTGCCGCACCTGCGCGTCCGCGTGCACGGGCCGGCCCGCGAGCTGGTGGAGGAGTGGGCCGACGCGCTGTGCGCAGGCGATCTCGCGCAGACGTTCGTGCTCGACACCTACGAGCCCGAGGTCGCCCGCTACGGCGGGATCGAGCTGCTGGAGGCGGCCGAGCGCGCGTTCCACGCCGACAGCGAGGCCGCGGTCGCGCAGCTCCGGCTCGCGCCGGACCTGCCGTCGGACCTGCTCGTCGCCGCCAACCTCGCGGACGTCGCGGCCGCGTTCGGCGGCCCCGGCTGGCGGGAGTGGTTCCTCGCGGCGGTCGACCGGGACCGCCGCGACGCGTTCCGCGCCGTGCGCGAGCGCGCGGTCGCCGTCATCGCCGACGGGCAGGTCGACCCCCGGCTCCGGGAGATCTGGGCGGCGCGGGAGCCCGCGGTGCGGGCGTACGGCGACGCGGTGCGCGCCCGCGGCGTCCGCACGCCGCTGGGCGGCCTGCTGCACATGACGCACATCCGCCTGGCCGGCATCTCCCCGCCGGCGGAGGAGCGGGCCAACGCGATCGCCCGCGGCGCGGTCGAGGTGGCGGTGCAACGGGAGCGGCACCGGCCCCGGTGACGGACAGCTTGCCCGCCCTAAATAGAACCTGTTCTACTGTGACGCCACACTCTGTCGATCGTGGAGTCACCGTTGACGACCAGCAGCTACCAGCTTCCCCACCTGCGCACGCTGGAGGCGGAGTCGGTGCACGTGTTCCGCGAGGTGGCGGCCACGTTCGAACGTCCGGTGCTGCTGTTCTCGGGCGGCAAGGACTCGGTGGTGATGCTGGACCTGGCGCTGCGCGCGTTCTGGCCGGCGCCGCTGCCGTTCCCGGTGCTCCACGTGGACACCGGCCACAACTTCGACGAGGTGCTGGAGTTCCGCGACCGCACGGTGGCCGAGCACGGTGTCCGGCTCGAGGTGGCGTCGGTGCAGGACGACATCGACGCCGGCCGCGTCGTCGACGAACCGAGCCGCAACCGGCTGCAGACCACGACCCTGCTGCGTGCGATCGCCGAGCACCGCTTCGACGCCGTGTTCGGCGGTGCCCGCCGCGACGAGGAGAAGGCCCGCGCGAAGGAGCGGGTGTTCAGCTTCCGCGACGAGTTCGGCCAGTGGGACCCGCGCAACCAGCGGCCCGAGCTGTGGCAGCTCTACAACGGCCGGCACCGCCGGGGCGAGCACATCCGGGTCTTCCCGCTGTCCAACTGGACCGAGCTGGACGTGTGGCAGTTCGTCCTCGACGAAGGCATCGAGCTGCCGTCGCTGTACTACGCGCACCGGCGCGAGGTCTTCCAGCGCGACGGCATGGTGCTCGCCGTCAACCCGTACCTGACGCCGGCGCCCGACGAGGAGGTGTACCCGGCCACCGTCCGGTTCCGCACGATCGGCGACGCCACCTGCACCGGCTGCGTGGAATCGACGGCGGACGGCCCCGCTGCCGTCGTCGCCGAGGTCGCGGCCAGCCGGATCACCGAGCGCGGCGCCACCCGTGCCGACGACCGGATCTCGGAGGCGGGCATGGAGGACCGGAAGCGGGAGGGGTACTTCTGATGGCTCCGGAAACGAACACCGAGTTGCTCCGGATCGCCACCGCAGGCAGCGTCGACGACGGCAAGTCCACGCTGATCGGCCGTCTGCTCTACGACTCCAAGAGCCTGTTCTCCGACCAGTTGGCGGCGGTCGAGCGGGCCAGCCGCGACCGCGGTGAGCCGTACCCGAACCTCGCGCTGCTCACCGACGGGCTTCGCGCCGAGCGCGAGCAGGGCATCACGATCGACGTGGCGCACCGCTACTTCGCCACGCCGCGGCGGAAGTTCATCATCGCCGACACCCCGGGCCACGTGCAGTACACGCGCAACATGGTCACCGGCGCGTCCACCGCCGACCTCGCGCTGATCCTCGTCGACGCCAGCAAGGGGCTGCTGGAGCAGTCGCGCCGGCACGCGTTCCTCGCGTCCCTGCTCGGCGTGCCGCACCTGGTGCTGTGCGTGAACAAGATGGACCTGGTCGGGTTCTCCCAGGAACGGTTCGAGGAGATCCGCACCGAGTTCACCCGGTTCGCCGCCCGGCTCGACGTGCGCGACCTGAGCTTCGTCCCGATGTCCGCGCTGACCGGCGACAACGTGGTGCACCGCGGCGACGGGATGCCGTGGTACTCGGGCAGCTCGCTGCTGCATCAGCTGGAGGAGGTGCACGTCGCGTCGGACCGCAACCTGATCGACGCGCGCCTGCCCGTCCAGTACGTGATCCGCACGCCGAAGGAGGGCGGGTACTTCCGCGGCTACGCCGGCACGGTCGCGGGCGGGGTGTTCAAGCCGGGCGACGAGGTGCTCGTGCTCCCGTCGCGGGCGCGCACCACGATATTGGCCATCACCGGCCCCGGCGGCACGCCGCTGGCCGAGGCGTTCCCGCCGCAGGCCGTCACCGTGCAGCTCGACGGCGAGCACGACGTCGGCCGCGGCGACCTGATCTGCCGGCCGCGCAACCAGCCCCGCGCCGTCCGCGAGCTCGACGCGATGGTGTGCTGGCTGACCGACCGCAGCGAGCTCACCGTGAGCGCCCGGTACCTGTTGCTGCACACCACGCGGGCGACCAGGGCGCTGGTGCGGTCGGTGGAGTACCGCCTCGACATCAACACGCTGCACCGCGACGAGCAGGCGGCCGGGTTGGCGCTCAACGAGATCGGCCGGGTGAGCCTGCAGACGCAGGACGCGCTGTTCGTCGACGAGTACCGCCGCAACCGCGTGACCGGCGGGTTCATCCTGGTCGACGAGCAGACGAACAACACCGTGGCCGCCGGCACGGTGCTGGCCGAGCCGGCCAGGGCGGAGGTGGTCTGGCACGCCACCGCGGTGCGCCGCAGCGAGCGGATCTCGCACGGCGGCACCGTGTGGTTGACCGGGCTGTCCGGCTCCGGCAAGTCCAGCATCGCCGTCGAGCTGGAGCGGATGCTGATCGCGGCGGGCCGCCCCGCCTACCTGCTCGACGGCGACAACCTGCGCCACGGCATCAACGCCGGCCTCGGGTTCGACGCGGCCGCCCGCGCGGAGAACGTGCGGCGGGCCGGCGAGGTGGCCAAGTTGTTCGCCGACGCCGGCCTCGTCGCCGTGGTGTCGCTGATCAGCCCGTACGCGGCCGACCGGGCGAAGGTCCGGGCCGCGCACGACCTCGCCGGCCTGCCGTTCGTCGAGGTCTTCGTCGACACCCCGCTCCAGGTGTGCGAGGCCCGCGACCCGAAGGGCATGTACGCCAAGGCCCGCGCGGGCGAGATCACCGGCTTCACCGGCATCGACGACCCGTACGAGGCCCCCGAGTCACCGGAGCTGGTGCTGCGCCCCGAGGACGGCGACCCCGCGGCGATGGCCGCGCTGGTGCTGAGGTTGCTCGGCGGTCAGTAGGGGTCGCGGACGGCGATCAGCTCGCCCTTGCCGACGGTGGCGATCGTGGTGGTGACGCCCGGTTCGGCGCGGAGCAGCGCGGCGAAGGGGGCGATCTCGTCGGGGTGGGAGGTGGCGTTGTCGGCGACGAGGAGGCCGCCGGGGCGCAGGACGCGCAGGGGGTGCGGCCACCAGCCGGGGTACTCGGTGCGCTCCGCGTCGAGGAACAGCAGGTCGATCGCGGCGTCGGGCATCCTGGCCAGGTACGAGCCGCCGTCGACCGCCGTGAACGTGACGTGGTCGGCGAGGCCCGCCCGCGCCACGTTCTCGGCGGCCGCCGCCTGCGCCGCGGCGTCCGGGTCGAGGCTCACGACCCGGCCGCCGGTGGCGCGGACGGCGTCGGCGAGCCACAGCGTCGACACCCCGCGCGAGGTGCCCACCTCGACGACCTCATGGGCCCCGGTCGCCCGCACCAGCACGGCGAGGAGCTGCCCGGCGTCCTCCTCCAGCACCCGCCAGCGCAGCAGCCGGTCCGCGATGCCCGCATCGTGCTGCGCCGCGGCGGTCGCCACCTCGTCCAGCACCGCCCGTACCCGGGTGTCCATGCGGTGGATCAGATCAGTACCTCGCGATGGCCGCGTCGCGCAGCACCGTGTTCTCCATCTCCATCTCGGCCACCCGGTGCTTGACCAGGTCACCGATGCTGACGACCCCGATGAGCTTGCCGTTGTCCAGCACGGGCAGGTGGCGGTGGCGCAGCTTCGTCATCATGGCCATGGCCTTGGCCACGGTCACGTCCGGTCCCACGGTGGTGACGTTGCGGGTCATCACCTCGCTGACCGGCACCGACATCAGGTCCGTGCTGTGCGAACGCAGCGCCCGGACGATGTCGCGTTCCGACACGATGCCGCGGATCTCCCCGGCACGGCCCATCACGATGAGCGCACCGGTTCCGGTCGCCCCCAGCTCCTCCACGACGTCCCTGATCGTCTGCCATTCGAGCACCGAGTAGACCGTGTGACCCTTGCGGTTGAGGATGTCTGCGATCTGCATGGCAGGTGTCCTTCCGGCGCGCTCGTTCGGAAGCACCATGGTGGGCCGACGCGTGCCGGCGCGCCAGACGTGCGTGGCGGTGCGACCGGCTTGCCCCATTGATCCCACCGGTAGGCGGAACGGACGCCGGCGACGGTTCGTTCGGTCAATCGGCGGGCAGCGCGATCTTCACGTCCAGCACGGGCGTGCCGTCGAGCGCCTCCAGGTCCTGCACCCGCAGCCGGAGCCCGTCCACCGCGACGACGTGCACGCGGTGCAGGCCGACGGGGTTCGGCCGATCCGGTGAGCGGGTGGCGAACACCCCGGTCAGCGGTTGTGCGGGGTCGTCGCGGGGGTGGACGGCGAGCACATCGCGGCGCGCCCGGTCGAGCCAGGTGAGCAGCACGAGGTCGGCACCGGCGTGGACGTCGGCGACCGCGCGGGCGTACTCGGCGGCGATCACCACCGTGGCCTCCGGTGCGCCTTCGGTGCCCTGCTTGGGCGCGGTCGCCGCGTCGGTCAGCGGCGACTCGACGTGCCCGACGGGGGTCAGCTCGATCATCGATGCCTCCGGTCGTCTGCTCGTCCATCGTCCACCCGGGGGAGGGGCGCTGGGGCGCGGTCACGATCGCACGTGTTCGGGTCGGTGTCCGCGTGAACGCGGCCGGGTCGATGGCACAGTTCACGAACCACTTGAACTTAGGCTTGCCTCATAGAAGGCTAGCCACACATTCGCAAACGGTTCGGGAAGGGACACATGTCTCAGGCGTGGGTGGGACCGGTGCACGACCTCGTCGGGATCGGGTTCGGGCCGTCGAACCTCGGTCTGGCGATCGCGCTGGAGGAGCAGGCGGCACCGCTCTCGGTCCGGTTCGTCGAGCGGCAGGAGGCCTTCGGCTGGCATCGCGGGATGCTCCTCGAGGACGCGACGATGCAGATCTCGTTCCTCAAGGACCTGGTCACGCTGCGCGACCCCACCAGCTCGTTCAGCTTCCTGTCCTACCTGAAGGACCGGGGCCGGCTGGTCGACTTCATCAACTACGGCAGCGCCTTCCCGACCCGGCTGGAGTTCCACGACTACCTGGAGTGGTCCGCAGCGCGGTTCGCCGACCGCGTCGACTACGCGACGTCCGTCGAGCGCGTCGCCGCCGTGCCGGACGACCCGTCGGTCGTCGACGTGCACACCTCCGCGGGCACCGTGCTGCGCACCCGCAACGTCGTGCTCGCCACCGGCCTGCAGCCGCACCTGCCCGACGGCGTGCGGACGGGGGAGCGCGTGTGGCACAGCCGCGACCTGCTCACCCGCATCGGCAGCGTCACCGACCCGCGCCGGGTGATCGTCGTCGGTGCCGGGCAGAGCGCGGCCGAGACCGTCGACCACCTGCATCGGACGTTCCCCGACGCCGAGGTCTGCGCCGTCTTCAGCCGCTACGGCTACAGCCCCGCCGACGACAGCTCGTTCGCCAACCGGGTCTTCGATCCCGACGCCGTCGACGACTTCTTCGACGCGCCGGCCGACGTCAAGGACCTGATCCTCGGCTACCACGCCAACACCAACTACTCGGTGGTCGACCCGGAGCTGATCGAGTCGCTGTACCGCCGGCACTACCACGAGAAGGTCAGCGGGCACGAGCGGCTGCGCTTCCTCAACGTCAGCCGCGTCGCCGACGCGGTGCCGGTGGGCGACGCGACCGGCGAGCCGGTCGTCGACCTGGTGATCGAGTCGCTGCTCGACGGACGCCGCGAAGTGGTGACCGCCGATCTCGTCGTCTACGCCACCGGCTACCGGCCGTCGGACCCGCGGCAGCTGCTCGGCGGGCTGGTTGACAGCTGCGTCCGCGACGAGGCCGGCCGGCTCGACATCGGCCGCGACTACCGCGTCCGCACCGCGGCGGAGCTGACCGCCGGCATCTACCTGCAGGGACCGACCGAGCGCACGCACGGGCTCTCCTCGACGCTGCTGTCCAACGTCGCCGTCCGCGCGGGCGAGATCGCCGCGTCGATCGTCGCCCGTTCCGGGGCGGCTGCGGCGCGCCCGGCCTCGCTCGTCTGAGCACCTCACCTCCGGATCAGGGAGACGACTGTGTCCACCAACCCCTTCGACGACCCCGACGGCGAGTTCCACGCGCTCGTCAACGACGAGGGCCAGTACTCGCTGTGGCCCACGTTCGTGCCCGTCCCCGCGGGCTGGACGGTGACCCACGGGCCGGCCGGCCGGCAGGAGTGCCTCGACCACATCGAGGCCAACTGGACCGACATGCGGCCGCGGAGCCTCGTCGAGGCGATGGAGCGCGGGTGATCTTCATCGGGGACGGCTCGCTGCTCTGGCGGGCCGTCCACCACGCCAGGGACGCCGGCTTCGCGGTCGACCTGGTCTGCACGGGCGGGCGCACGCCGGTCCCGCCGGCGGAGCAGGTCCCCGTCCGGTTGGTGACCCGAGCCGACGTCCCGGGTGCTGAGCTGCGCGCTCTCGCCACCGACGGGGTGGTCTGGTCGATCGACAACCCGTTCATCCTCGATGCGCCGCTGCTGCGCTCCGGGCTGCGCGTCTACAACATCCACGGCGGCCCGCTGCCCGCGTACCGCGGCATCCCGATGGCCACCGTCGCCTACGCCATCCTCAACGGCGAGACCGAGTTCGCCGCCACGCTGCACGAGGTCGACGAGCGGATCGACACCGGCCCGGTGCTGGCCGAGCGGCGGTTCCCCATCGGGCCGGACGACGTCTTCGAGGACGTCATGGTCGAGCTCGTCGAGGCCTGCCACCAGCTCTTCGTCGAGCACCTCGAGGCCGCGGTCGCCGGGACGCTGACCGGCCGTCCCCAGCCGGCGGAGCCGAGCGGCTACTACGGCGCTGCGGCCATGCGCGGCCTCAGCGCGCACCGCGACCACCCGCGCTACGCGCGCGCCACCGATCTCGGCCTCTTCGAGGACTTCTACCCCGACCTGGCCGAGGCGTGGAGCTGAGTCCCCCGTTCGTTCCCCCGAGGAGTGCTGTGTGAGAACCCCAACGTCGATCCCCGTCAGACGTCGATGGCTCGTCGCGGCGGCTGCCGCGCTGGCCTTGGCCACCGCGTGCGGCGCCCCCGCGCCGGCCCCGGCCGCCCCACCGCAGGGGGGCGCGGGCACCGGGTTCCCGGTCACGATCGAGCACGCCCTCGGCTCCACGACGATCAACGCGGCGCCGCAGCGCGTCGTCACGGTCGGGTGGAGCGACCAGGACGCCGTCCTGGCGCTGGGGGTGCAGCCGGTCGGCACGACCGAGTGGTTCAACGCGCAGCCGGGCGCGATCTTCCCCTGGGCGAAGTCGGCGGCGACGGGCCAGACCCCGGAGATCGTCTCGAACGCCGGTGAGATCAACTTCGAGAAGGTCGCCGCGCTCAAGCCGGACCTGATCCTCGCGCTCTACGAGGGCCTCGACCGCTCCGAGTACGACAAGCTCTCGGCGATCGCCCCGACCGTCGCGCACTCGGCGAAGTACGACCCGTTCGGCGCCCCGTGGCAGGACATGACCCTGACCACCGGGAAGGCGCTGGGCCGTGAGCAGCAGGCCAAGGACCTGGTGGCCGGGGTGGAGCAGAAGCTCGCCGCGGTCAAGACCGCCCACCCGCAGTGGCACGACAAGACCCTGCTGGTGATGGCCTCCGCCACCAGCGGCACGTACCAGGTCTTCTCCCCGCAGGACCCGAAGCCGCGCTTCTTCGCCGCGCTCGGGTTCACGACGCAGCCGCCGTGGATCGGGGAGCGGGTGAAGGAGAACGTCGCGACGGTCAGCGCCGAGGAGGTCCGCTTGCTCGACGTCGACCGGCTGGCCTGGACCTCCGACCCCGACACGCTGAAGGTCCTGCAGGCCGACCAGCTCTACAACCGGCTGGGCGTCGTCAGCTCCGGCCGGGTCGGCTACTTCGACTACACGACGGCGCCGTTCCCGGGTGCCGCGATCACCTTCAACACCGTGCTGAGCATCCCGTACGCCCTGGACCTGGTCGTGCCCGAACTGGAGAGGATGGACGCGGCCAAGTGACCGCACTGAGCATCGACGAGCTGACGCCGTGGGCCCGCACTCCGGTGCGGGTGGTCGAGGAGCAGCCCTGGTCCCGCCTGTTCGAGGCCCGGGCCGCGGAGCGACCGGCGGCGACCGCCGTGATCTGCGAGGACGACTCGCTGAGCTACCAGGAGCTCGACGAGCGCGCCAACCGGATGGCCCGGCTGCTGCGGGCGCGCGGGGTGGGGGCCGAGGACGTCGTCGGCCTCGCGCTGCCCCGCGCACCCGAGCTGGTGGTGATGGTGCTCGCGGTGCTCAAGGCGGGAGCTGCGTTCCTCCCGCTCGATCTGGACCACCCGGCCGAGCGGATCGGCTACCTGCTGGCCGACTCCGGCGCCGGGCTGGTGATCAGCACGGCCGAGCTGGCCGGTGAGCTGCCGGCGTCCACGACCACGCTGGTCGTGGACGCCGCGGCGACCGTGGCCGAGCTGGCCGCCCTGCCCGGCACGACCCTCGACGACGCCGAGGTCGGCGGCCCGATCACGCTCGACCGGGCCGCCTACCTCATCTACACGTCCGGCTCGACGGGCCGGCCGAAGGGTGCGGTGCTCACCCACGAGGGCATCGGCAGCCTCGTCGCGACGGCGGTCGACCGGCTCGGGGTGCACGCCGGCAGCCGGGTCGCGCAGTTCGCGTCCATCGGGTTCGACGTCGCGGTCTGGGACCTCACCATGTCGCTGTGCGTCGGCGGGACGGTCGTGCTGGTGCCCGCGCACCGGCGGGTGGCCGGGCCCGACCTCACCGAGTACCTGGTCGAACACCAGGTCACGCACATGATCCTGCCGCCGTCGCTGGTGGCGGCCCTGCCGGCGGACGCGCGGCTGCCCGACGGCGCGGTGCTGGTGGTGGGCACCGAGACGGTGCCGCCGGAGGTGCTGCGGCGCTGGACCGGCCCGCTGCGGGTGGTGACCGCGTACGGCCTCACCGAGGCCACGGTGAACTCCACGCTGTGGACGGCCGAGCCCGGCTGGACGCGGCCGGCGCCGATCGGTCGGCCCGACCCCAACACGCACGCCTACGTGCTCGACGATGCGTTGCGCCCGGTCGGCGTCGACGAGGTCGGCGAGCTGTACATCGCCGGTCGCGGGCTGGCCCGCGGCTACCGCGGGCGGCACGCGCTGACGGCGTCCCGCTTCATCGCGGACCCGTTCGCCGGGGACGGCGCCCGGATGTACCGCACCGGCGACCGCGTCCGGTGGCGCGCCGACGGCACCCTGGACTTCCTCGGCCGCGCCGACCAGCAGGTGAAGCTGCGCGGCTACCGGATCGAGCCGGGGGAGATCGAGGCCGCCCTGCTGGTGCAGCCCGGCGTCACGCAGGCCGCGGTCGTGGTCCGCGAGGACGAACCGGGCCGGAAGATGCTGGTCGGGTACGTGGTGCTCGACGGGACGGGCCCCGAGTCCGCGCAAGTGCCGGCGCAGGTGCGCGACGCGCTGGCCGGCACGCTGCCCGACTACATGGTCCCGACCGTGCTGGTGCCGCTGGCCACGCTGCCGATGACGCCGAACGGGAAGCTGGACCGGGCGGCGCTGCCCGCCCCGGTGATCGCGGCCGGCGGCGGCCGGGCACCCGCGACCGACGCGGAGCGGCTGTGGTGCCGGCGGCTCGCCGAGGTGCTCGACCTGCCCGAGGTGGGGGCGGAGGACGATTTCTTCGCCCTGGGCGGCGACAGCATCTCGGCGGTGCAGGTGATCCGCGCCGTGCGCAAGGACGGGCTGCGGGTGCGGGTGCGCGAGCTGATGGAGCTGCGCACCCCGGAGGCGCTGGCCGCCCGGTTCCCCGCGGCCGAACCGGAGGAGGCTTCCGAGGTCGCCGCCGTCCCGCTGGTCGATCCGAAGGTCGCGGAGCAGGTCGCCGCCCGCTACGGCGTGGCGCCCGACGCCGTCCTCCCGGCGACGCCCCTGCAGGCCGGGATGTACGTCCAGTCGGTCTTCGACGGGGACGCTGATCCCTACACCGGCCAGCACACGTTCGAGCTGGACCATCCGCTCGACGCGGCGCGGCTGCGCCGGGCGTGCGCGACGCTGCTGGAGCGGCACCCCGTCCTGCGCGCCGGGCTGGTCGGCGACGGCACCCCGTACCCGGTGCAGGTCGTGCACCCGGTGGCCGAGGTGCCGATCGAGGAGGTCACCCTCGATTCGCCCGACCGGCTGGCCGAGCTGTGCGCGGAGCAGCGCGCCCGCCGCTTCGACCTCGCCGCCCCGCCGCGGTTCCGGCTGCTCGTCGCGCACCTGCCGGGCGAGCGGACGCGGCTGGTGCTCACCCAGCACCTGACGGCGTGGGACGGCTGGTCGCAGGCCGTCGTCCTGGAGGAGCTGTTCACGTTCCTCGCGCACGACGGGGCCGATCCGGGCCTGCCCGCCCCGCCGTCGCACCTCGACCACGCGCGCTGGCTGGCCGGGCGCGACCGGGAGGCCGACCTCGCCGCGTGGCGCGACGCGCTGGCGGGGCTCGACGGGGGCACGCTGGTCGCCGGCTCGCAGCAGAGCGCCCCGGTCCTGCCGTCGGCCGCCCGGCTGGAGCTCTCGGCCGAGGCCGACGCGGCGCTGCACGCTGGCGTCCGCGCGCTCGGGGTCACCGTCAACACCGTGCTGAACGCCGCCTGGGCGATCACGCTGGGCGCCCTGGCCGGGCGCACCGACGTGGTGTTCGGCACCACCGTGGCCGGCCGCCCGCCGGACCTGCCGGGCAGCGACCGGGCGATCGGCATGTTCCTGAACACGGTGCCGGCCAGGGTCCGCCTCGACCACACCGAGACCGTGGCCGCCCTGCTGCGCCGCATCCAGCAGGAGCGGGCCGCGGTGGTCGAGCACGACCACGTCGGGCTGGCCGAGATCCAGCGCGTCGCCGGGGGCGACACGCTGTTCGACACGCTGTTCGCGCTGCAGACGTTCCCGAAGCTGGATCCGGCGGTGCTCACCGCCGTCAGGGCGCGCTACGTCGACTACGACGACGCCACGCACTTCCCGCTGATCCTCGTGGTCAACCCCGAGCCGACGATGCACGTCACGCTGCAGTACCGGCCGGACGTGCTGGAGCCCGCCACAGCGACCGCCGTGCTCGACCGGTTCGCGGCGACCGTCGAGCGCCTGCTCGCCGCGCCGGACGAGCTGGTCGGCCGGCTGGACGTGCTCGCCGGCGACGAGGCCGCGGCGCTGCGGGCCGGCTGGTCGGCGGCCGAGCGCGAGCTGGCCGACACCACGGTGGCCGAGCAACTCGCGGACCTCGCCCTGACGGCCCCGGACGACACCGCTCTCGTCTGCGGGGACGAGCGGCTCACCTTCGGCGAGCTGGACGCGCGGATCGACCGGATCGCCCGGCTGCTGCGCGCGCGCGGCGCCGGCCCGGAGCAGGTCGTCGCGCTGGCCCTGCCGCGCACGGCCGACCTCGTGGCGGCCCTGTTCGCGGTGCTGCGCACCGGCGCCGCGTACCTGCCGCTGGACCTGGAGCTGCCGGCCGCGCGGCTGGCGGCGATGGTCGCCGACGCCCGCCCGGTCTGCGTCGTGGCGCTCGCCGATCCGGACCTCGGTGTGCCGGTGGTCCACCCCGACGACCCTGCGCCGTCGGACGCCGTGCCGCCGCGCACCACCGGGCTGGACCACCCGGCCTACCTGATGTACACGTCCGGCTCGACCGGCACGCCGAAGGGCGTGCTGACCCCGTACCGCGGCCTCACCAACATGCTCGCGCACTACCGCGCCGAGATCATCTCCCGCGCGGTGGACGCCGTCGGCGGCCGGCGCCTGCGCGTCGCGCACACCACGTCGTTCTCCTTCGACATGTCGTGGGACGAGCTGCTGTGGATGGTGGCCGGCCACGAGCTGCACCTGTGCGACGAGGAGCTGCGCCGCGACGCGCACCGGCTCGTCGAGCACTGCCGTGTCCAGCGCGTCGACGTGATCAACGTGACGCCCACCTACGCCCGTGCCCTGCTCGACGGGGGGCTCCTCGACGGCGAGCACGTGCCCGCGTTCGTGGTGCTCGGCGGCGAGGCCGTCACCGACTCGATCTGGGCCGCGCTGCGCACCGCGCCGCGCACCGACGGCCACAACCTGTACGGGCCCACCGAGTTCACGATCAACGCGCTGGGCGCCGGCGTCACCGACAGCGTCACCCCCACCGTCGGCCGGCCGGTGCACAACACCCGCGTCTACCTCCTGGACACCGCGCTGCGCCCGGTGCTCGACGGTGCCCCGGGTGAGCTGTACCTGGCCGGCGCGGGGCTGGCGCGCGGCTACCACGGCCGGCCCGACCTGACCGCGGAGCGGTTCGTCGCCGACCCGTTCGTCGCGGGTGGGCGCATGTACCGCACCGGCGACCTGGCCCGGCGCCGGCCCGACGGGAGCATCGACTTCCTGGGCCGCACCGACCACCAGGTGAAGGTCCGCGGCTACCGGATCGAGCTGGGCGAGATCGTGGCGGCGCTGGAGGCGCACCCGTTGGTCACGCAGGCCGCCGTCGTCGTCGACACGGAAGGCGTGACCCGGCTGGCCGCCTACGTGGTGCCTGCCGACCCCGACGCCGGGGCCCCGGTCGCCGCGCTGCGCAGCCACCTCGCCACCGTCCTGCCGGCGCACATGGTCCCGTCCGCGATCGCCGCGGTGCCCGAGCTGCCGCTCACCGTGAACGGCAAGCTGGACACCGGTGCGCTCCCGGCGCCCGTCTACACCGGCGGGGGGAGTCGCAGCCCGCGCACCGAGCCCGAGCGGGTGCTCTGCGCCCTGTTCACCGAGCTGCTCGGGGCCACCGACATCGGCATCGACGACGACTTCTTCCTGCTCGGCGGCGACAGCATCAGCTCCGTCACGCTCGTCGGCCGCGCGCGCGAGCGTGGGCTGGTGCTGACCCCGCGGCAGGTGTTCACCAGCCGTACCCCGGAGGCGCTCGCCCTGGTCGCCGGGGTCGACGACCGGGGACCGGCCCGGCCACCGGTGGCGCCGTTCGAGCTGGTCGAGCTCGACCCGGCCACGGTGCGAGAGCGCTTCGGCGACGTCGAGGACGTCTGGCCACTGTCGCCGCTGCAGTCCGGCCTGTACTTCCAGTCCGTCTTCGACGACAGTGGCGCGCTCGACCTCTACACCGGGCAGACCGCGTTCGAGCTGGACCACCGGGCCGACGCGGCTCGCCTGCGCGCCGCGGTGCACACCCTGCAGCTGCGGCACCCCACGCTGCGGTGCGCGTTCGTCGACGTCGGGGACGGCTCGGTCTGCCAGGTCGTGCGGTCCGCCGCAGCCGATCCCGTGACCGAGCACGACCTCTCCGGCCTGGCGCCGGACGCGGCCGCCGAGCGGGCCGCCGCGATCGCGCACGCCGACCGGACCCGCCGGTTCGACCTCACCGACCCGCCCCTGTTCCGCGTGTCGCTGCTGCGCCTGCCGGACGGCACCGACCGGCTGCTGGTCACGTACCACCTGCTCGCCTGGGACGGCTGGTCGCACAGCACGCTGTTCGGCCAGCTCTTCGACCTCTACGCGGGAACGGCGCCGGAGGCGCTGCCGCCCGCCGGCAGCTACCCGGAGTACCTGCGCTGGCTGGCCGAGCGCGACGCCGACGCGGCCCGCGAGGCGTGGGCCGGCGCCCTCGCCGGTCTGGACGGTCCGACGCTCGTCGGGGGCACCCGCTCCACCGTGGTGCCGGAGCGCACGGCGATCACGCTGCCGGCAGCGGTCAGCGAGGCGGTGCGCGACGGCGCGCGCCGCTGCGGCGTCACGCTGAACACGGTGCTGAACGCGGCCTGGGCGCTCGTGCTGGGCGGCCTCACCGGCCGCGACGAGGTGGTGTTCGGCACCACCGTCGCCGGCCGGCCGCCGGAGCTCGCCGGTGCCGAGCACGTCGTCGGGCAGTTCCTCAACACCGTGCCGACGCCAGTGCGCACCGACCCGGCCGAGGCCGTCGGAGCGTTCCTGCGCAGGCTGCAGGACGAGCGGCTCGCGCTGGGCGAGCACGAGTTCCTCGGGCTCGGTGCGATCCAGCGCGCGGCGGGCCAGCCGGTCCTGTTCGACACGCTGTTCGTGCTGCAGAACTTCGCCGACATCCCGGCCGCGACGATGGCCGCCGCGGGTGTGGTCGGGCGGCGCCACGTCGACGCCACCCACTACCCGCTGGTGATCATCGCGACGCCGGGCGAGCAGCTCGGGCTCACGCTGGAGCACGCGATGCCCGACGCGGACGCCGTCGCGCTGCTGGAGCGGACGGCCGCGGTCGCGGCGGCGCTGGCCGCCGACCCGGACCGGCTGCTCAGCCGGCTCGACCTGCTCGCGCCCGGGGAGCGCGCCGCGCTGGAGCGGGACTGGGCGTCGGCGGAGCGGCCACTGGACACCGCGTCGGTGGCGGAGACGCTGGCCGACGGCACCACCTTGGTCTGCGGTGCCGAGCGCCTCACGGCCACCGAGCTCGACGAGCGGATCAACCGGATGGCCCGCCTGCTGCTGGCGCGCGGGGCCGGGCCGGAGCGCGTGGTCGGGCTCGCCCTGCCGCGCGGCATCGACATGGTGGTCGCGCTGTTCGCGACGCTGCGCACCGGCGCCGCCTACCTGCCCCTGGACCTGGAGTACCCGGCGCAGCGGCTGGCGGTGATGCTGGCCGACGCCGAGCCCGTCTGCGTGCTGTCGACCGGCGCCGATCTCCCGCCGGACGCGCCCGTGGTGCGGCTGGACGACCCCGCGGTCCGCGCCGAGCTGGCCGCGGCCCCGGCCGGGCCGCTCGCCGACGCGGAGCGGCCCGGGTTCGCCGCGACCGACCCGCACCGGCTGGAGCACCCGGCGTACCTGATCTACACCTCGGGTTCCACCGGGCTGCCCAAGGGCGTGCTCACCCCGTACCGCGGCCTGACGAACATGCTGGCCAACCACCGCGCGGAGATCTTCGGCCCGGTCGTGGCCAGCGCAAGATCCACCGGTGCCGGGCGGCGGCTGCGGATCGCGCACACGGTGTCGTTCTCGTTCGACATGTCGTGGGAGGAGCTGCTCTGGCTCGTCGAGGGCCACGAGGTGCACGTGTGCGACGAGGAGCTGCGCCGCGACGCGCGCAAGCTCGTCGAGTACTGCCGTGACCAGCGGATCGACGTGATCAACGTGACGCCCACGTTCGCGCGGGCGCTGCTCGACGAGGGCCTGCTGGAGGGGGAGCACCGGCCGGCGCTGGTGCTGCTCGGCGGCGAGGCCGTCACCGACTCCGTGTGGGCCGCGCTGCGCGACGCCGACGGGGTGCTCGGCTACAACCTGTACGGGCCCACCGAGTACACGATCAACACCCTCGGCGGCGGCACCGCCGACAGCGCCACGCCGACGGTGGGGCGGCCGATCCACAACACCCGCGGCTACGTGCTGGACCGGGCGCTGCGCCCCGTCCCCGTCGGCTGCCCGGGCGAGCTGTACATCGCCGGCACCGGGCTGGCCCGCGGCTACCACCGGCGGGCCGCGCTGACGGCGGAGCGGTTCGTCGCGGATCCCTTCACGGGCGGGCGGATGTACCGCACCGGCGACCTCGTCCGGCAGCGGGCCGACGGGAACATCGACTTCCTCGGCCGCACCGACGACCAGGTGAAGATCCGCGGCTTCCGCATCGAGCCGGGCGAGATCGTCGCCGCGCTGGAGGCGCTCGACGAGGTCACCCAGGCCGCCGTTGTCGTGCACACCCACCAGCCGTCCGGCCTCAAGCGGCTGGCCGGGTACCTGGTGCCCGTCGGGAACCCCGACGTCGCTGCTGTGCGCGCGCAGCTCGCCGAGCGGCTCCCGGCGCACATGGTGCCCGCGGCGTTGATCCCGGTGCCCGAGCTGCCGCTGACCGTGAACGGCAAGCTCGACACCGCCGCGCTGCCCGCGCCGGAGTTCACCTCCAACCGGCCGCGGCGGGCCCCGCGCACGGACCGCGAGCGGGTGCTCTGTGCACTGTTCGAGCAGGTGCTGGGCGTGGCCGAGGTCGGCGTCGACGACGACTTCTTCGAGCTCGGCGGCGACAGCATCATCTCCATCGGCCTGGTCGGCCAGGCGCGGCGGCGCGGCATCGGGATCAGCCCGCGGCTGGTGTTCGAGCGGCGCACGCCCGAGGCGCTGGCGCTGGCCGCCGAGATCGCCCCGGTCGCCGAGCGGGCCCCCGACTCCGGGATCGGCCGGGTGCTCCCCGTACCGATCCTCGCCGGGCTGCGGGACGAGTCCGTCGGCATCACCGGGTTCTTCCAGTCGCTGTGCCTGCAGACTCCCGCCGGCATCGACCGGGCTGCGCTCGTCGAGCTGCTGCAGGCACTGCTGGACCGGCACGACCTGCTGCGGGCCCGGCTCGACCGGGCCGACGGCTGGGCGCTGCACGTGCCCGAGCCGGGCACGGTCGCGGCGGCGGACCTGCTGACCGTCGTCGCTGCCGAGGACGACCTGGCGGCGCTGCTCGGCACCTGCGAGGACGCGGCGGTGCGCCGGCTCGACCCCGACGCCGGGGTGATGGTGCAGGCGGTGTTCGTCGACGCCGGACCGGCGCGGCGGGGGCGGCTGCTGCTCGTGGCCCACCACATCGTGGTCGACGGGGTGGCGTGGCGGATCCTCGGCGAGGACCTCGCCGAGATGTGGCGGGACGGGCGGCCGCCCGCCCCCGTGCCCACCTCCTTCCGTCGCTGGACGGAGGCGCTGCACGAGGAAGCCGAGCAGCGGCTCGCCGAGCTGCCCCGCTGGCGGGCCGAGCTGGCGCCACAAGGCCTGTGCCCGATCGGGGAGCGGCCGCTGGACCCGGCGCGCGACACCATCGGCACCACCCGTTCGCACACGGTGACGGTGCCGGCCGCGGTCACCGCCCGGCTGCTCGGCGCCGTGCCGGCCGCGTTCGGCGGCACCGTGAACGACGTCCTGCTCACCGCGCTCGCACTCGCGCTGCGCGGCGACCGGGACGGCGCCGTGCTCGTCGATCTGGAGGGCCACGGTCGGGAGAGCGCCGCGGTCGACGAGGCGCTGGACCTGTCGCGCACGGTGGGCTGGTTCACCACCATCGCCCCGGTGCGGCTCGACCCCGGGCCCGTCGCGTGGGCCGACTTCCTGGCCGGCGGTGCCGCGATGGCCGCCGTCGCGAAGCGGGTGCGCACCCAGATCGAGTCGCGGCCCGACCGCGGCATCGGCTACGCGGCGCTGCGCCGGCTGCACCCCGACCGGGCCACCGCCTGGACGGGTACCGCCGTGCCGCCCGTGCTGTTCAACTACCTGGGCCGGTTCGGCATCGGGGACACCCAGGACTGGGCGCCGGCCCCGGAACGGCCCGAACTGGGCGAGCGGGCCGACCCGGAGACCGCCGCCGGGTACCCACTGGAGATCAACGCCGGGGTCGCCGGAGACGCGCTCTCGGCCACGTTCAGCTGGCCCGCCGCGGTGCTGGCCGAGGCCGAGGTGGCGGGCATCGCCGACCGCTGGGTGGCCGCGCTGGCGGCGCTGGCGGCGCACGCCCCCGAACCGGGTGCGTGGGGCCCGTCGCCCGTCGACTTCCCGCTGGTCACACTGACCCAGCAGGACGTCGACGCGCTGGAGGTGCCCGGCGGGCTGGCCGACGTCTGGCCGCTGACCCCGCTGCAGCAGGGCATGTACTTCCACTCCCGCTACCACGCGCACACCGCCGCCGACCCCGACGGCTACATCGTGCAGTACGTGCTGGAGCTGGAGGGGCCGCTGACGGCGGAGCAGCTGCGCCCCGCGCTGGCCGCGCTCACCGCGCGGCACCCGGCGCTGCGCGCGTCGTTCCACGAGACCGCCGACGGCGGGCTCGTGCAGGCGGTGGCGCGCACCGTCGACGTGCCGCTGCGGGTGCTGCCCGCCGGTGACGCGGAGCGGGTTGCCCGTGAGGAGCGCGCGCGGGCGTTCGACCTGGAACGGGCCCCGCTGCTGCGCCTCGCGCTGCTCACCGGTGGGCAGCCCGACCGGCACTGCCTGATCGTCACGCTGCACCACCTCGTGGCCGACGGGTGGTCGCTGCCGGTGCTGTTCGACGACCTGCTCGCGCTGGTGGAGGCGCAGCGCACCGGGCGGGAACTGGCGCCGCTGCCGTCCTACCGGGAGTACCTGCGCTGGCTCACCGCCCAGGACACCGCCCGCACTCGGGCGGCCTGGCAGCAGGCGCTGGCCGGGCTCGCCGAACCCACGATGCTCGGCACCGCCCTGCCGGACGAGGCCGCCCCGGTGGCCCCGGCCGCGATCACGGGCACGGTGTCCGAGGAGCTGACCGGTGCGCTGGCCGCGGCCGCCCGCGACCGGGGGCTGACGCTGAACACGCTGGTCAGCGGCGCGTGGGCGGTCGCGCTCGGCGCCATGACCGGGCGCGACGACGTGGTGTTCGGGGCGGTGGTGTCGGGCCGTGACGCCGACGTGCCCGGCATCGACGCGCAGGTCGGGCTGTTCATCAACACGGTGCCGGTGCGGGTGCGCTGGTCACCGGCCGACCGGGCGGCCGACGCGCTGCTGCGGCACCAGGGGGAGCAGGCCGAGCTGCTCGGCCACCAGTACCTCGGCCTGGCCGAGGTGCAGTCCCTGGCCGGGGCCGAGCAGCTGTTCGACGTGCTCTTCGTGTTCGAGAACTTCCCGCCGGGCGCAGGCGAGGAAGGCGCCCTGCGGATCACCGGCACGGGCGAGTCGGTGGAGGCGCGCACGCACTTCGCCGCGTCCCTGCAGGTCTTCCCCGGCGAGCAGCTCGCGCTGCGGCTGCAGTACGACGACCGGCGGGTCAGCCCCGAGCGCGCGGAGCGGCTGCACGAGGTCTTCCTGTCCGTCCTGCGCCAGCTCGCGGCCGACCCGGACCGGCCGGTCGGCCGGCTCGAGCTGATCGGGGCCGCGGACCGGGCGGCGCTGGAGGCCGGCTGGGCGGGCACCACGTGCCCGGTGCCGCCGCTGACGGTGGCCGAGCTGCTCGCGGAGCGGGCCGCGGCGCAGCCCGACGTCGTCGCGCTGGTCTGCGACGGCGAGCAGCTCACGTTCGCCGAGTTCGACGCCCGGATCAACCAGCTTGCCCGGCTGTTGCTGGCGCACGGGGCCGGACCGGAGCGGATCGTCGCGCTGGCCCTGCCGCGGTCGCTGGACATGGTGGTGGCGCTGTTCGCGGTGCTGCGCACCGGCGCCGCGTACCTGCCGCTGGACCTCGACCACCCGGCCGAGCGCTGGTCGGTGATGCTCGCCGACGCGCGCCCGGTGTGCGTGGTGGCCGCCGGACCCGCACTGGACCGGCTGCCCGCCGACGTCGTCACGCCGGCGGAGGCGGCCACGTACCCGTCGGGGCCGCTGAGCGCCGCCGAGCTGGGTCGCTTCGCCCCCGGCACGCCGGGACGACTGGAGCACCCGGCGTACCTGATCTACACCTCGGGCTCCACCGGGCTGCCCAAGGGCGTGGTCACCCCGTACCGCGGGTTGACGAACATGCTGGTCAACCACCGGTCGGAGATCTTCGAGCCGACCCTTTCTCGGACCGGCGGGCGCCGCCTGCGGATCGCGCACACGGTGTCGTTCTCGTTCGACATGTCGTGGGAGGAGCTGCTCTGGCTCGTCGAGGGCCACGAGGTGCACGTGTGCGACGAGGAGCTGCGCCGCGACGCCCAGCAGCTCGTCGCGTACTGCGCCGAGCAACGCATCGACGTGGTCAACGTGACGCCCACCTACGCGCGGACCCTGCTGGACGGCGGCCTGCTCGACGGCGGGCTGCCGCTGGTGCTGCTGGGCGGTGAGGCGGTGAGCGAGTCGGTGTGGTCGCAGCTGGCCGGCACCGAGGGCGTGGTCGGCTACAACCTGTACGGGCCCACCGAGTACACGATCAACACCCTGGGCGGGGGCACGGAGGACAGCGCCACCCCGACCGTCGGCACGGCGATCACCAACACCCGCGCGTACATCCTCGACACCGCGCTGCGGCCGGTGCCCGTCGGCTCGCCGGGGGAGCTGTACATCGCCGGGACCGGGCTGGCGCGGGGCTACCACCGCCGCGCTGCGCTCACCGCGGAGCGGTTCGTCGCGGACCCGTTCGCGGCAGGGCGGATGTACCGCACCGGCGACCTCGTCGTGCAGCGGCCGGACGGGAACATCGACTTCCTGGGCCGCACCGACGACCAGGTGAAGATCCGCGGGTACCGGGTGGAGCCGGGCGAGATCGTCGCGACCCTGGAACGGCACCCGGCGGTGGCGCAGGCCGCGGTCACCGTGCACCGGCGCGGCGAGGCCGGGGTCGCGCACCTGGCCGGGTACCTGGTGCCGGCGGTCGACCTGGAGCCGGTGGAGCTGGTCGCCACGGTCCGGGCCGGCTTGGCCGAGCAGCTGCCGCCGCACATGATCCCCACCACGCTCGACGTGCTGGCGGAGCTGCCGCTGAACGTCAACGGCAAGCTCGACACGGCGGCGCTGCCCGCCCCGGCGCTGACGGGGCAGCGGGAGCACCGCCCCGCCCGGACGGACGCGGAGCGCACGCTGTGCGCGGTGGTCGGCAGGCTGCTCGGGGTGGCCGAGGTCGGCATCGACGACGACTTCTTCGAGTTGGGCGGCGACAGCATCAGCTCGATCGCGCTCGTCTCGCAGGCCCGCCGGCACGGCATCCAGTTCCGGCCGCGCGACGTGCGCGCCGCCCGCACCGTCGAGGCGCTGGCGGCGCTGGGCTCCGGCCCCGCCGACGCGCCGCAGCAGGACCGCGACGGGATCGGGCGGCTGCCCGCCACGCCGATCATCGGCTGGCTCGCCGAGCTCACGGACGAGATCGGCGCGTTCCACCAGGCGGTGACCGTGCAGACCCCGGCCGACGCCGCCGCCCTGCTCCCGCTGCTCCAGGCAGTGCTCGACCACCACGACCTGCTGCGCGCCCGGCTGCACCGGGGATCGCAGTGGGAGCTGGAGGTGCCCGAGCCCGGCGCGGTGCGGGCCGACGACCTGCTGACCGTGGTCCCGGCCGGCGCGGACGCGGCGGAGGTCGTCAACGAGCAGCGGATCCAGGCCGCGCAGCGCCTCGACCCGGACCGTGGCGTCATGCTGCAGGCGGTGCTGCTCGACCCCGGCATCCTGCTGCTCGTGGCGCACCACCTCGTGGTCGACGGGGTGTCCTGGCGAATCCTCGTCGACGACCTGGCCGAGGCGTGGGCCCAGCAGCAGGCGGGCGAGCCGATCGCGCTGCCCGCCGTCGGGACGTCGTTCCGCACCTGGTCCCGGGCGCTGGCCGAGGCCGGGCGGACCGGGGCCAGGACGTCGGAGCTGCCGGCCTGGCGGGCCACGGCCCGGGCTGCCGCGGGCCGGTTCGCCCGCGACCCGCTCGACCCGGTCCGCGACACCGCGGCCACGGTCCGCGAGCACGCGCTGGTGCTGCCGGCCGAGTGGGGCGGTCCACTGCTGTCGTCGGTGCCCGCCGCGCTCGGCGCGACGATCAACGACGTCCTGCTGGGCGGGCTGGCGCTGGCCGCGGCGGAGTGGCGCCGGCGCAGCGGGCGCGACCCGGGCGACGGCACGCTCGTGGCGCTGGAGGGGCACGGCCGGGAGGAGCACGTCGGGGATGTGGATCTGACGCGCACCGTCGGCTGGTTCACCACCGCGTTCCCGGTGCACCTGCCCGGCGGTGCGTGGTCCGACCTCGCCGATCCCGACGCGGTGCGCCGGCTCACCGCCGGCGTCGGCGAGCGGTTGTGCGCGGTGGCCGACGGCGGGCTGGGCTACGGGGTGCTGCGCCACCTCGACCCGGCGGCGCGCGCCGAGCTGGCGACCGTCCCGCCCGAGCTGCAGTTCAACTACCTCGGCCGGTACGGCGACGGCGAGACCGGCGGCGACTGGCAGACACCACCCGGGCTCAGCCCGCTGTACGGCGGGCGGGGCGACAGCATGCCCGTTGGCTACCCGCTGGTGGTCGACGTGCTCGCGGTGGACGACGAGCTGCACGCCTCGTGGGAGTGGCCGTCCGCGATGTTCGCCGAGGAGGAGGTGGCGGCGCTGGCCGAGCTGTGGTTCGAGGCCCTGCGGGGCATGGTGATGGCTACTCGAGCCACTCGGTGACGAAGTGGTCGTTCTCGTGGATGTGCACGGCCTCGTACACGTCGGGGCCGAGGACGGCGAACTTGTGCGGCGTGTTCGCCGGCACCACCAGCACGTCGCCGCCGGTGCCCTCGCGCTGCTCGTCGCCGATCGTGAACAGCGCCCGGCCGCGGATGATCACGAAGGTCTCGACGTAGGGGTGCTGGTGCAGGCGCGGGCCGGCGCCGACGACGTCGGTGCTCTCCCGGATGACCGACACGCCCGAGCCGACGTCGCGGCCCTCGAAGCTGGAGTCACTCATGCCTCGCGAAGCTACTGGCCCGCAGACCAGGGTGACCACAGCGGCGGCGTGCGGGGCGGCGGCGGTGATCATGGGCAGAACGTGGCTCTCGGAGATCAACTGACCGCGTTCTGCCCATGATCGACGGGCAGACCCGCCGGCTGCGCCGGGGCCGACGGACCGCTGCTCGGTCCGGGGTCGGCGGGCGGGGGCGGGGCGACGGTCGGGCCTCCACCGCCGGCCGGGGGCGGGGGTTCGTTCCCGGAGCCACCGGCGTTCGGCGGGTCGGCGGGTGGCGCGACGGTCGGCGCGGGAGACGCGACGCTCGGGGGCGCGCTGGTCGGCGCGGCGGCAGTGGTCGGCGCGACGGTGCGGGCCGCCGGCTTCGGCGCGCCGCCCACGCGCGGGGCGACCACGGCGCGGCGGACCGGGGCCGCGGCGTGCACGGGTTCGGGCGCGGCCGCGGGCGGGTCGGCAGGCGGCGCGACCTCCGGGACCACGGCCGGCGCAGCCGGTGCCGGCTCGACCAGCGCCGCCGGCACCTCGCCCGACAGGAGCGTCGGGTCCAGCGTGTACGCGGTCGCCGCGGCGGCGAGCGCGATGCCGGTGGTCGCCACAGCCGCGACGAGCACGCCGCGGAAGCGGGCGGACCGGCGACGGGCCGGTGGCCAGACCGGGGCAGCGCTGCGGAGGGTCGGGACGGCGGGCCGGTCCGGGGGTTGCAGCGCCGCCGGCGCCGCGACGACGGTGGCCCGCCGGTGCGCGGAGATCGCGGCGCCGCGGGCGGCGGTGGTGCACGGGTCCGCGTCGACGGTGACCGGCCGGCCGAGCCCGGCCGACACCATCTGCGGGACGAGCGGGATCCGCGCCGACCCGCCGACCAGCAGCACCGTGTCCGGGCTGGTCGAGAGCGCCTGCTGCAGCGCCGCGACGGTCGCGGCGACGTCGGGGCGGATGCGGTCCTCGAAGTCGGCCCGCCCGATCCGCACGCGGGTGTGCAGCTCGGGCAGCATCACCGTGACGGTGGCGTCGACGTCGGCGGAGAGCGCCTGCTTGGCCTCGGCGCAGTCGCGCCGCAGCGCCGCCACCGCGGCCAGCACGGAGGGATCGGCGGCGTCTAGGGCGTCCCAGGCGGTGCCGAGTGCGTCCCGAACGTGGTCGAGCACGTGCTCGTCGAATCCGCGGCCGCCGATGCCGGGGAGCCGGACGGGCTCGCCCACCAGCGCCGGGGTGCCGTCCGTGCAGCTGAGGACGGAGGCGGTGCACGAGTCGCCGCCCAGGTCGTAGACGGCGACCGTGCCCGTCGAGGCTCCGTGGCCCAGCGCGGCGGCGACCGGCTCGGCCACCAGGTGCAGGTCGACGATGCCGCGCGTCGCCAGCGCGCTGAGCAGCGTGGCCCGGCGGTGCGCACCCCATCCGACGGGGTGGGTCAGCGCGATGCTCGCCGGCGCGGCTCCCTCCCGGGCGGTGACGAGCTCGACGACGGAGCCGACGAAGCGCGCCGCGATGTCGGCGGCGGGCACCACCTCGTCGCCGAGGACGAGCGGGATGTCGTCCCCGATGCGCTGGGTGAAGCCGCGGGCAACCCGGTGCGGCTCTGTCGCCGCGCGGCGCTGCGCCGCTTCGCCGACGAGCAGCTCACCGTCGGCGGTGCGGAGGGCCACGGTGGGGATGCTGATGCCCGACGCGCCCAGCGTGACCGGCTCGGGTCGGCCGCCGCGGCAGACCGCGGCGGTCGTGCACGTCGAGCCCAGGTCGATACCGAGGTGGTACCGCTCGTGTGACGCCTCCATACCGCATCGATCGGGGCCATCTGGACCCTCGTTAGCGTCCGATCGGAGGAGCACTCCCTCGGGTGAACCGCGCAGTGGCCCGGTTGACGGAGAGCGATCGCCGGCCGGGCGGGTCTCACCGCAACGGTCGAACCCGCGGGTCGTCAGTGGCTGTCGCGCGGGATCCCCATCTGCTGGGCGACCCGCTGGTAGGCGACGGCGGGACGCAGCACCATCCCGTCGCCGAGCTGGTCGACCATGCCGCGCTGGATCTCCTGCCACGGTGTCTGCGACGGCGGCGACGGGTAGCCGCCGGCCGCCTCCAGCTCCGCGCGGCGACGTTCCAGCTCGTCGTCGGGCACCAGCATGTCGGCGGTGGCGTTGGTGAGGTCGATGCGCACCCGGTCGCCGGTGCGCAGCAGCGCCAGCCCGCCGCCTGCGGCCGCCTCCGGGGAGGCGTTGAGGATCGACGGTGACCCGGACGTGCCGGACTGCCGCCCGTCACCGATGCACGGCAGCGTGTGCACGCCCTTCTTGATCAGGGCGGCGGGCGGTTGCATGTTCACGACCTCGGCGCTGCCCGGGTAGCCGAGCGGGCCGGCGCCGCGGATGAACAGCAGGCAGTCCTCGTCGATGTTCAGGTCGGGGTCGTCGATGCGCTTGTGGTAGTCCTCCGGGCCGTCGAAGACGATGGCGCGGCCCTCGAACGCGTTCGGGTCGGCGGGATCGGACAGGTAGCGCTCCCGGAACTCCGCCGAGATCACGCTGGTCTTCATGATCGCGTTGTCGAACAGGTTGCCGGAGAGCACGACGAAACCGGCCTCCTGCTGCAGCGCGTCCGCGAAGGGGCGGATCACGTCCGGGTCCGTGGAAGGGTGGGCGCGGCAGTTCTCGCCGATCGTGGCGCCGTTGACGGTGCGGGCGTCCTCGTGGATCAGGCCGTGCTGCATCAGCTCGTGGACGATGGCGGGCACCCCGCCTGCGCGGTGGAACTCCTCGCCCAGGTACTTCCCGGCCGGCTGCATGTCGAGCACCAGCGGCACGTGCAGGCCGAGGCGCTGCCAGTCCATCAGCGGCAGGTCGACGCCCATGTGCCGGGCGATGGCCGTGATGTGCACGGGCGCGTTGGTGGAGCCGCCGATCGCCGAGTTGACGACGATCGCGTTCTCGAACGCCTCGCGCGTGAGGATGTCGGACGGCTTCAGGTCCTCGTGCACCATCTCGACGATCCGCCGGCCGGTCAGGTAGGCCATGCGGGCGCGGTCGCGGTGCGGTGCGGGGATCGCGGCGCAGCCGGGCAGGCTCATGCCGAGCGCCTCGGCCAGCGCGTTCATCGTCGACGCGGTGCCCATCACGTTGCAGTGGCCCGGCGACGGCGCCGCCGATGCCACCAGCTCGACGAACTCGGCCTCGTCGATCTCGCCGGCCGCGAGCAGCTCCCTGGCCTGCCACACGATGGTGCCCGACCCGGTGCGCTCGCCGTTGTACCAGCCGTTCAGCATCGGGCCGCCGGACAGCACGATCGCCGGGATGTTCACCGTCGCGGCCGCCATGAGGCAGGCGGGCGTGGTCTTGTCGCAGCCCGTGGTGAGCACGACCCCGTCGAGCGGGTAGCCGTGCAGCACCTCGACCAGGCCCAGGTAGGCGAGGTTGCGGTCGAGTGCGGCGGTCGGCCGCTTGCCCGTCTCCTGGATCGGGTGCACCGGGAACTCCAGCGCCAGCCCACCGTTCTCGCGGATGCCCTCGCGGACCCGTTCGGCCAGCTGGAGGTGGTGCCGGTTGCACGGCGACAGGTCGGAGCCGGTCTGGGCGATGCCGATGATCGGCCGCCCCGACTGCAGCTCCTCCCTGGTCAGCCCCCAGTTCATGTAGCGCTCGATGTAGAGCGCGGTCATCCCGGGGTTCTCGGGGTTCGAGAACCAGCTCTGGCTGCGCAACACGCGATGTGTCCCCTCGGTGGTGGTGCCTCGATCACACCACGAACCAGGCTCAGCCGGCAGCCGCGTCCACGGGGTAGGACGCCTGGCGAACCCGGAGCCGGCTCAGCCCTCTCGCCTCCGCGACGTGCATCGCCTCCGCATCGAGCGCGTCCGCCGGCGGGCGGGTGCTGCCCGGGAAGTGCGACACCACCAGCTCGTCGTCGCTGATCTCCCACACGCCGGCGATCCGGCCGTCCACCACGACGACGGGTGAGATCCAGCCGGACGCACGGCTCACCGCAGCGCGATGGGGTGCCGGGAGCAGCGCGTCGTCGTTGGTGCCGGGGCCGAGCACGTACTGGTCGAAGCCGCCGAGCAGCCGGACCCCGCTGGCTGGAGGCGTTGCGATCAGCTCCTCGACGTGCTCGGCGAGCATCCATGCTCGGCGCCCGTCGACGTCGACCTCGCTCAGCTGGTCGCCCATGTCGGCGAACCATCGACGCAGCCTGAGCCGGCTCGTGGCGTTGAGCGACAGCCACCGGTCGAAGGCCTCGGGGGTCGCCGGTCCATATGCCCCGAGGTACGCCGCGATGACCACGGGTGCCGCGGCGTCGGCCGTCGGGATCGGCTCCCAGGTGGGGAACCGGCTCGCCGGCCGGGTGAACGTGATCGCGTTGTCCTGGTCCGGCCCGTGGCACAGGACGCCCCGCCAGGCCAGGGGCTTGAGCACCTGGCCCCATCCCGATCGCAACGGTCCTTCGATGGCGGCGAACCGTCCGTCGGCGACGAGCTCCGTGACGAGCTGGTCCCGTGTGCGGACGACGCCGTCGAGGATCGACGCAACCGCTTCGGTCAGCTCGTCGATCTGTCGTGGGGTGACCCCGGAGACCCGCTGCCACGACGGGCGCAGCCAGAAGCCCGTGGTCTGCATGAGGGCCAGGTAGGCGCCTGCCTCGTGCGGGGGCAGCAGGTGCAGTGTGCCGCGCATCGCCCAGGTCTTCATCAGCGAGAGGTCGGCGAGGCCGTCGTCGACCGCGCCCGGAGCGGCAGGCGACCGCCGGAGGGCGACGGCCAGGTCCGCGGCACTGCGGACCTGAGCCTGCACGCCGCAGAGCCGGCTCGCGACCTGGGCCGCCGTGCGCGTGGTCCGCGGGTCGAGATGCTGCCGTCGCAACCGCCAGGCAGCGACCTGTCCCCATGCGAGCTCCGGTGGCGACGTCATGACTCCGGCGCCCGTCTGGCCCGTCGGGCGCGCAGCTTGTGCCGGTTCCCGCAGCGCTCCATCGCGCACCAGCGCCGGGCCCCGGGGCGGGACGAGTCGACGAACACCATCGGGCAGGTGTCGCTCGCGCACTCGCGGATGCGCCCGGCCCATGGCCCGGACAGCAGCTCGATCATCTCCCGCGCCATGCTCGACAACGCCTGCGTGGCGCGCACCGGCGGCACCCAGACGGCGGTGGCGCCGTCGTCCGCGAGCCCCGGCAGCAGCGGCGGCTTCGCTGCGGCCCGGTTGATGGCCGCGATCCCGTCGAGGGGGAGGGGGCGGCCCGCGGCCCTGGCGTGCGCCACCTCCCAGATCGCCTGGCGCAGGGTCTTCGCCGCCGCCAAGTCGCCGGCCGACACGGGCACCGTCGGCGCCGCGCCCAGCGAGGGGTGGGCCAGCCACTCGGCCAGGTCGGCGGGTTCGTGGAGGCTCTCGAACACGGCATAGCGGTCTTCGCCGCCCGTGTGCGCGAAGTCCAGGCATACGGCGCCCGCGTCGAACCAGAACGACCCGCCCCTGGGGTCGACGAGCATCCGCCCGGTTGCGCCGCTTCGCATGACACCACTATAACTGGTGTCGCAACACTCCTCATACCGGTTCCGCGGAGGCCGCCTCATGCCCGTGCGCCACATCAACCCGGAAGGGCTGCACCGCAGCCCCGCGTTCAGCCAGGCCGTCGTGGTCGAGCAGCCGGCGAAGACGATCTACATCGGCGGCCAGAACGGCGTCGACGCCGACGGGAAGGTCGTCGGCCCCACCGTCGGCGAACAGTCCCGGCAGGCGTTCGCCAACATCGCCACCATCCTGGCCGGCGAAGGCGCGACCCTCGCCGACGTCGTGCACTGGCGGATCGCCACCGTCGAAGGCACCTCGTTCGACGAGGGAGTGGCCGCGTTCCAGGAGGTGTGGAACCGCGCCGACCCGCCGCCGGCGATCACCGTCCACGTCGTCTCCGCGCTGGGCCCCGGTCTGCTCGTCGAGATCGACGCCGTCGCCGCGGTCTGAGGCGATCCACGTTAGGTCGTCGAACTCGCCGGCCAGGACGCGCCCCGCACCCGCGCGCCTCGGCGGGGGGTTTGGCAGGTGATCAAGGGCAGAATGTCGCTGTTTGATCTTGGCCAGCGACCTTTTGCCCTTGATCACGGCTGTGCGGCCGGCTGCCCGGTGGTGGGGCTGCCGTGCGGGAAGCGGTGGGGGTTCGAGTGGTGATCATGGGCAAACCGTCGCTGTTCGATCTTGGTCGACGACGTTTTGCCCATGATCACCTCAACCCCCGGCCGGCCGCGGCCGCAGAGATTCCGTCGCCCCGGGGTGTGGCGGGGTCCGGGCGGCGATCAAGGGCAGAATGTCGCTGTTTGATCTTGACCAGCGACGTTTTGCCCTTGATCACCGCTACCCGACCTGCTGCCCGACCCGCTGCTCGGCGGCGGGCCGTCGCGCCGGACGCGGCGAGGGTCTCGACCGACTGTCCGCCCGAAGAGCCCGCGCTGGACTGTCCGGCCAGTCCCGCTACAGCAACGTGCGGAGGAACGCCGCTGTGTCCTCGGGAGACATGGCCTTCTCCCGAAGTCGCTCATGGGTGACCTGGTACATGCTCACTTCGCGCAGTCCCTCGCGATAGAGCGAGGTCACGAGCGAGTCCAGGTAGACGACGCGGGGATCGTCCTCGTCTGCGAATTCGAGCAGGGTGAACGAGCCGTTGGTGGCCGGGTGGGCGCCTGCCGAGAACGGCAGCAGGCGGATCGTGACGTTCGGTAGACGAGCCATGGCGAGAAGGCGTTCGAGCTGCTCCCGCATGACGCCGTCGTCACCGATCCTCCGCCGAACGACGGCTTCGTTGATCACCGCATCGAACTCCAGCGGCGGCCTTTCCCCGGACAGGCGAGCCTGCCGAGCCACCCGCAACCGCGCGGCCTGCTGGATCTCGTAGGGCATCACGGTCACGGGGTGCTGGCCCAGAACCTCGCGCGCGTAGGCATCGGTCTGCAACAGGCCCGGCACGACCTCGCTCTCGTAGGTCAAGATCCGCGACGCATCGGACTCCAGGCTGAGGAACCGCGCGAAGTTCTGGGGCAACACATCGGAGTACTGCCGCCACCACGCCGGCTGCTGATCCTCCATGGCCAGCTTGACCAGACCCGCGACCTCGTCGGACGCGGCGCCGTACAGCTCCAGCAAGGTGCGGACGTCGTCCGGGGTGACGGACGTGGCGGCCGTCTCGATGCGGCTGACCTTGGCCTGGGACCAGCCGAGCGCGGCGGCCGCGCTGTCGGCGCTGTGACCCGCTTCCTCACGGAGACGCCGGAGCGCTGCTCCGACCGCGTGGGGGACGTCGATGAATGAGTTCTCGCAGCTCCTGGCCGGCCTGCCGGGAGTGGTGGAGACCCTGCTGCAGCTGCACCGCCCCGACGATCAGGGCCGGTGCCGTGCCTGCACGAAGGCGGGCACCGGCCTGCCCGAGAAGGCCTGGCCCTGCGCGCTGTACTGGTTCGCCGACGGTGCGACGCCTGCCTCGCCCCGGTCGAGTTCTCGGTGACCCGCCGCGACTACCGCCACCGGCAGCCGACCACCTGCACCGGCATCGACGGCATCGTGCTGGGTGTCCTCGCCTCGACGTGGGCGGAGGCCGGGACCGTCACGCCACCACCCGGAGGGCCTGCTTCCCCGGCCGCGGGAAGGTGACGGTGGCGCCGACGCCGGGTCCGTGGAGCGCCCACGGTTCGGTCCGCCCGGTGCGGTAGTTGCAGTAGAACGTGACGCCGCCGCCGTACGCCTCGATGATCTTCGCGAGGGCGGCGTCGTCGGGGTGGGCGAAGTTGTCGCCGTTGGTGGAGACGAGGAAGCGGCGGCAGTCGATCAGGTCCAGCAGTGCCGTGGAGATGTTGGCGTTGCTGCCGTGGTGGGCGAGTTTGACCAGGTCGAAGCGGGGTCGCGGCTCGCCGACGCGCGCCGCGTAGCGCTGCAGCCCCCCAGCCAGGACGGGTGCGTGCGCGTCGGCGCCCATGAGCACCCGCTTGCCGCCGTGCTCGACGACGAACGCGATGGACGAGCCGTTCGCCTCCGAGCTGTCGGCGGCGTTCTTCGCGGCGAGGCAGGTGATCGCGGCGTGGTCGAGCGGGTTCGGCAGCGGCGGGACGTGCTTGACGTGCGGTCGCGGGCTGCCGGTGTGCCCGGGCGCGCCGGCACCGGCGACGAGGTGGGCCGCGACGACGACCCGTTGCCACACGGGGGCGAGCCGCTTCAGCTGCGCGCCGGTGGGGGAGAGCAGGACGGCGCAGGCGCCGCCGGGCAGGTTCACGGCGGGCAGCGGGCCGTTCCGCGGCACCCCGACCGGCCCGCCCACCCCGGCGGACGCGCGCGGCGTGAAGCCCTCGTTCCAGTGGAAGCCGCCGGTGACGATGCGCCGGGTGAGCTGCTCGCCGTTGACCGGGCCGAGCACGTTGCCGCCCGACGCGCAGTGCACGTAGCCGTTGAACCACACGTGGTCGACGCGGTGGCGCAGATCCGGGTCGTCGAGGAGGGCGAGCGCGCCGCCGATGTGGTCCTCGTCGACGTGCGTGATCACGAAGACCTCGTAGCGATCGTTGCGCCGCCGCAGCAGCTCGGCGCGCACCCCGTCCCAGGCGTGGAACGTGCCGGCGTCGACGAGGATCCGGTGCGGGTCGGCCGCGGTCCCGTACTCGACGACGAGCGCGTCGCCGTGCCCCGCCGGCAGCATCTCGACGGCCAGCATCAGGTGACCACGGTGGTGTCCAGCTCGCCGTGGGCGACGAGCACGAGGCCGATCGGGCTGCCCGCGGCGAGCAGTGAGCGGCGGGCCGCGGCCACGACGTCGCCGACGGTCGCGTCACTGCCGGCGAGGCCGTGCATCGCCTGCAGGAGGTGGTTGGCCGCGGCGGCGCCCTGCGGGCCGACGATCTTCGACAGCGTCGCGACGACGGCTCCCGCCCCGCGGGCGGTGAGTGTGCCGGGCAGGGTGCCGAACGCGTCGCCCACCGTCGCGGTCGCGCACGCGACGAGCAGGACGAGCGGTCGCGGTGCCCCGGCGGCGCGGAGCTCCGACGCGGAGATGCGGAACCGGGAGAGCGTGGACTGCCGCCCGATGTACAGGTGGGTGTCGCCGTTCTCGGTCAGCGTGTGGCCGAGCACGACGAGCACGTTCGGCCGGTCCGATCGCACCACGCGCCGCCACGCCGTCCAGCTCGTCACGCGGGTGACCGGCCAGAAGAGCTGCCTCGCCGTGGCCGGCACGGAGTCGCTGGGCAGCGGGTCCGCGGCGCCCTCGTCGGCGAGCTCCGTCGCGGCGAACAGCACCCGCGCGGCGGGGAGCGACGTGATCCACGGCTGGGTGTCCTTGGCGCGGCCCTCCCGCCACGCGATCGTCCGGGCGATCGAGCGGTGCAACCCCCAGAACGCGTACGGGCACACCCGCTTCCGGGACGCCTTCGTGCAGGCCGTGCCGCGTGCCGGCGGCCCGTCCGTGACGTGCACGCAGAAGCGGGCGTCCCGGTCCGGCACGGGCCCGGCGTAGGCCAGCTCGAGGGGCAGCACCGGGCTGACGTCGTTGACGAGCAGGTTGATGCTGCCGGCGTCGCCGATGCGTAGCGGGGCGAGGTGGTCGACGAGCGCCGCCCCCATGGCGGCCAGTGCGATGACCAACTCGCGCACGCCGGCGTCGCGGCGACCGGCCGGGTCGACGAACACGTCCGGGGCGCCCGTGACCCCGAGCACCCGCGAGACGCGGTCGTCGATGGTGTCGAGCATGGCGTGCACCTGGTCGAGCGGCACCACGGCGTCGACGCCGTGCCGGCGCAGCTCGGTGCCGCGGCCGTCGAGGGTGACGTCGACGGGGCGGAGGTTCGGCGTCGGCTCGTCCGGCCCGGACAGCACGTAGGTGGTGAGGGTGGGCCGTTCGTCGGGGAGCGCGCGCTCGCGGACGGTGGCCACGAACCGCGCGGCCTGCAGCGGTTTGCCCCGGTAGGACACGGTGATGTCGAGCTCGACGACCTGCCCGGCGGCCGGGGTCGTGAACGGGAAGACGGCCCAGGTGCTCGGCTGCGCCGCCCGCACGCGGGACAGGGAGATCGTCTGCGCCGGCGGTGGGCGGTCCCAGACGTCGCCGCTGACCGTCACCTCCAGCTCGGCCGTGGGACCGGGGGCCGGCGGCACGGCCAGTGCCGGCCCGTCGGCGGCGACGTCCTCGCGTTCGGGGATCGCGACGCGCACGGCGAGCTGCACCTCCCGGGCCGGCGGCAGGACCGAGGTGAGCACGCCGTCGTCGGCGAAGACGCGTGCCACCAGCCGGCGCGACACGGCCTCTTCCTCGGGCTCCTCGACCGCTGCGGTGGGACCCGGCAACACGATGACCGTGGGGTCCTCGCCCTCGGCCCGCAGCAGCAGGACCTCGCGGGACGCGCGCCGCGTGCCGCCGCTCTCGTAGCGCCAGTCCCAGCCCGCGTACTGCTCCAGCAGCGGGGTGAGCTGCGGGAAGTCGGGGGCGACGGCGGCGAACCAGTGGGCGGCCGCGGTGACGTCCATGCCGCGCAGCGGACCGGCTGTCAGCGCGTCGACGCCGTGGTCGCGGACGACGCGCTCGACCGCGACGTCGACGGGCTCGTCGTGCGCCAGCTCGTGGAAGAACGTCCGCCACCAGCGCTCCGGCGGCGCGTCGACCGCGATGGCGATCGTGGGGCCGACGATGCCCTGCAGCTCGTCGAGCACCTGGTCGGCCGGCCGGAAACCGGCTGCGATGACGCACGTGGTGGCGCGCAGCTGGTCGAGGGTGCCGGGCGGGAGCACGCCCAGCCCGAACGCGTCGACGAGGGCGATGTCGTACGCCTGCCCGGGCAGGAGTCGGTCGGCGTCGAAGGCGTGGCCGTGGTGCTCGCTGCGCTGCGCGACGGCCAGCCACGGCTCCACGAACGGCCCGGAGACCACACCCAGGCGAAACGGCCAGCGCCACCGGACCGGGCCGGTGCTGCGCGGGTCGAGCGACGGCACGATGGTCAGCCCGTCGAGTCCGCCGAGGCTGCGCAGGTGCCGGACGTCGGCTGGCCCGTCGACCCGGAGGCGCAGGTAGCCGTCGTGCAGGGGAACGGCGGCCGCCCACGCTTCGGCCAGCCGCGCGGCCGCCTCAGGCCCGACGTAGCCCGGCGCCACCCAGCGCGCCAGCTCGTCCCCGTGCGCGGCGCCGCCCCGCAGCTCGGGCGGCAGGTGCGCGGGCCGCCACACCGTCGACGCGTTCAGGGCTCGTCGCAGTTCCCTGACGAGCCCGGCGTCGTCGAGGGTCGCCGGGTCGGCGTGCAGGATCCCCGCGGCCACCTCGGCCCGCGCCTGGGCTGCGCCGTCCATGGCGACCTCCTCGTCAGAGCGCCGCCGAGAGCGGAGCCGGCTGATCCGTGCTGGTCGGAGGCACCGCGAGCAGGGCGCGCAGCACGTCGTGCGTCCGCGGCCCGAGGTCCAGCACGGCTCGCACGTGGGTGGCGACGTCGTCGGGTCCGGTGGCCTCCGGGTAGTCGAAGTAGCGGCCGTGCGCGACGCCCCACGCGCGCCGGCCGGGCAGGTTGCCCGTGACGGCCACGTCCCGGACGCCGGGGCCGTACAGCTGCTGCAGCGGGCCGCCGAACCAGTCGCCGCGCAGCCCGTCGACCGGGAACCAGAGGTTCGTCCAGCGGGTCGCCGCGAACGGCGCCGCCGAGTCGAGCACCTGCCGGCCGTCGCGGAACCAGCCGTAGCGCGGCGCGCCCGCCGGCGGCGGCCCGTCCACCGTCGCGGTGCGGCTGCGTGGCGGGCAGGTGGGGAGCTCGGCCCGGCCGACCAGCCGGTCGAACGCGGCCCGGTCACGGGTCAGCAGCAGGTCGGCGAACGCCATCGGGGTGCCGATCGTCAGCAGGTCGGTGACGAGCCACGGGCAGCCCTGCCGGCGCAGCCCCTGCCACAGCGCGAACTGGGCGCGCTGGAACTCGGCGACCGACGCCGTCCCGGCGGTCCGGCGCGCAGCCGCGCGCTCCAGTGAACGCAGCCCGACGAGCGGGGTGGCGCGCTGCCGGGGCCCGGCCGTCCGCGCGGCCACCTCCGTCCAGAACGACGTGAGCCCGTCGTAGGCGATGAACGCGCCCAGGCTGTGCGCGACGACGACGATGCGCGAGTAGCCGCCGTCGGCGTGCAGGGCGCGCAGCAGGTCGACCATCCCGGCGCGGATGTCCCGGCGGGCCGCGTAGGAGCGCGGCGAGGTGTCGAGGTAGCGCACCACGTCGACGAACGACGTGGTCACGCGTCCTGCCGCGAACCGCAGGACGGCACCGGCCACGACGGCCACCACCGGGACGGCGAGGACGGCGGCCAGCGCCCCGACGAGCCCCGTCGCCCAGAGCACCACCGCCAGCACCACGGCCAGCGCGGCGACCCCCCACGCCATCCACCACACGCCCTGCAGCCCGGCCGGCACTGCGGCCGGTCGGCGCACGAGCAGCCGCAGCGTCGTCGGGACGAGGTCACCGAGCCGGTTGCCCGTCATCAGGTACGACCAGTGGTACTCGAAGACCTCCGTCTGCACCCTGGCCGGCGCGTCCGCCGTCCCGAGCCGGACCGCGAGGTGCCGGCGGGCCTCGTACGAGCCCGTCAGCAGCGCCGGCCGTGAGTAGTAGACGCGCTCGCCGGCGACCGGGTCGCGGGCGAGCGCGGTGTCGGTGAAGCGGTCGAGGGTCTCCCGGGGCCGTTGCTCGCCCATCCCGTGCACGACGACGACGGCGACGCGGACCTTCCTGCGTTCCGGTGGCATGGCCGACCTCCGGTCAGGCACTCGCTCACCGTTACGGCGGTGTTACGGCGTGCGAGGTCGCAGCACGCGCAGGACGGCCGCGGTGGTGGCCAGGGTGACCGCGGCCGCGACGAGCGCGCTCACCCCGAACCCCGCGGTGAACGCGGCGCGGGCCGCTGTGAGCAGGGCGGCGCCGGCGTCCGGCGGCAGGGCGGCCGCTGCGGCGACGGCGTGGGCGAGCGTGTCACCCGCCGGGCCCGCGGTGTCCACGCCCGACCGGTAGGTGAGCGTGATGACGCTGCCGAGGACCGCGATGCCGAGCCCGCCGCCCAGCTGCGGTGCCGTCGAGGCGATCGCCGACGCGGCACCGGCCCGGTCGGGCGGCGCGCTGCCGACGACGAGGTCGGTGGCCAGCGCCATCATCGGTCCCAACCCCGCCGACACCACGACCGTGCCGGTGACGAGCACGCCGAGCGGGGTGGCCGGACCGATCGAGGCCAGGACGCCGAACCCCGCCGTCGCGACGAGCAGGCCGCCGCCGATGATCCGGCCCGCGGGCACCCGGCGGGCGAGCCGGGTCGCGCCCAGCGAGCCGGCGATCACCCCGAACGCCGACGGCGCGGTCCACAACCCGGCAGCCAGCGGCGTCAGCCCGGCCACGAGCTGCAGGTACTGGGCGACCGCGTAGTTCGTGCCCCAGAGCACGAAGATGCCCAGCACCAGGGTCAGCGTCGCCGTGGTGAGTGCCGGCGAGGCGAACAGCCGCAGGTCGATCATCGGGTCGGCGAGCCGCTGCTGGCGCCGCACGAAGGCCCACCCGGCGCCCAGCCCGAGCAAGACGGCCGCGGCCGCCGCGACGTCCGGCCCGTCCGCCGCCACCTGCTTCAGCCCGTAGACCACCGGCAGGACGGTGAGGATCGACACCGCCGCGCTCGGCAGGTCCAGCCCGCGGCGGCCCGGGGCGCGGTGCTCCGGCAGCGTCATCGGGCCGACGACGAGCAGGGCGAGCATCAGCGGGATCGGCAGCAGGAACGCAGAGCCCCACCAGAAGTGGTCGAGCAGCCAGCCGCCGACGAGCGGCCCGATCGCCGTACCGGCGGAGACGGCGGCGACGACGATGCCGACGGCCTGGGTGCGCTGCCGCGCATCGGGGAACATCGCGACCGCGAGCGCCAGCACGGACGGCATGAGGGTCGCACCGGCCACGCCGAGCAGGGCGCGGACCGCGACGAGCACCTCCGGGTTCGGCGCGACCGCCGCCACCGCGGACAGGACGCTGAACGCGAGCGCTCCCGTGAGCAGCAGCCGGCGCCGGCCGATGCGGTCGCCGAGCGTCCCGAGCACGGCGAGCGTGCCGGCCAGCGTGAACGCGTAGCCGTCGACGATCCACAGCAGCTGCGTGCTGGACGCGTCCAGGTCACGGCCGATCGCGGGTAGCGCGAGGTGGGTGACGGTCAGCTCGAGGGACGCCAGCAGAGCCGGCAGGACGAGCACGGCGAGGCCGAGCCACTCCCGGCGGCCGGCGAGGGTGGTGTCACTGGTCATGCCGCCGATCCTCAAACCTCGGCTTAACCTGAGGTCAAGCCGTACACTCGCGCAGGTGGTGGACCCGCACGTCGAGCTGACCGTCGGTCAACTCGCCCGCCGATCCGGCGTCACCGTCACGGCGCTGCACTTCTACGAGGAGCGCGGCCTGCTCGCCAGCCGCCGCACCGCGGGCAACCAGCGCCGCTACCCGCGCCACGCGCTGCGGCGGATCGCGTTCATCCGGGTCGCGCAGCGCGTCGGCATCCCGCTGCGCGAGATCGGCGCTGCGCTGGCCGAGCTGCCGGCCGACCGGGCGCCGACCCAGGAGGACTGGGAGCGGCTCTCGGCCCGCTGGCAGGACGACCTGGACCTGCGGATCGCGCAGCTCGTCCGGCTGCGGGACAAGCTCGCCGACTGCATCGGCTGCGGCTGCCTGTCGCTGGAACGCTGCCTGCTGCGCAACCGGGACGACCGGCTCGGCGCCGCCGGCGCCGGCCCCCGCCGGCTCTGGATCGAGCGGTGAGCCGCAAATGTCCGCTTAGGATCTCTTCGTGGGGGACTACACGAAGCTGGACCTGGGGGAGATCAGCGGAGGCGAGACGACGATCGTGCCGCACCTGGGGGCGAGCCTGCTCTCGATCGTCGCGGACGCGCTCGGCGGCCGGCCGCAAGGGGTGAACCCGTCGTGGCGGCGGTCGGTGCGGTCCGCCGTGCCCGCGGGGAGCAGCCGGCTGATGCATCCGCTGGTGGGGCCCGGCATCGCGCTCATGCCCGACTGCCTGACGCTCACCTCGTCGATGACCGCCGAGTCGGTCACCGACCAGTTGGAGGAGATGCGCGAGACCGCGCCCACCCGCCTCGTCGAGGAGGTCGAGACCGACTTCGACGGCGCACCGCCCGAGCCGTGGTGGCCCGTCCTGCGCGATCCCGACGGGTTCGTCTCCTCGTACGCCGACGTGCTGGGCTCTGCATGGCGGGTGCTGGCGCCCGTCATGCGGCGGGCCGAGCCGCTCTTCGAACGGGAGGAGCGGCGCATCCGGCTGGCCGGCCGCGAGATCGCCGCCGCGCTCGCGGTCGCGGCCCCGCGGCTGCGCGGCAACGGCACCTGGCTGCACGTGCCGGACCCGTTCCCGCTGGTGTGCGCCCGCGGCGACCGGCCGCTCGTGCTGGTGCCGCTCGTGTCCGGGTCGAGCGCGTCGATCTACAGCGTCGACCGCAGCGACGTCGTGTGGGTCGGCTACCCGCTGCCGGGGCTGGCCGGCTTCGCGGCCGGGACGCCCATCGCGCTCGACCCGCCGGACCCCCTGCAGACCGTGCTCGGCGCCACTCGCGCCGCGGTCCTGCGCGCCGCGGCCGGCCAGCCGCTCGGCGTGCTCGCCCGCGCATGCGGATGCAGCCTCGCCACCCTCACCCACCACTGCGACCACCTCGAGCGGGCCGGTCTCGTCGTGCGGGAACGGGTCGGCCAGCGCGTCCTGCTCCACCGCACCGCGCGCGGGGACGGGCTGATCGAGCTGCTCAGCGACTGAGGGTCAGTTGCTGCTGCTGTCGTCCCCGCCGCCGTTGGCGCTGGCGTCGGCGGTGCTGGTGTCGGTGTTGCTGGTGTCGGTGGCGCTGCTGTCGTCGCCGCCGTGCTTCTTCATCCACTCGCGGACGCCGCCGGCTCCGTAGATCGGGCCGTCGTACTTCATGCCGCGCGCGGGCAGCACCTTCGACGCGTTGACGACCTGGACCTGGTCGCCGTTCTTCAGGGCCGTGAACCAGGCGACGGCGTCCTCGTGGGAGAGGTGGACGCAACCGCCGGACGGGTTCTCCGGGTCGCCCTCGTGGAAGGCGATGCCGCCGGCCTCGAAGAACACCGAGTACGGCATCGGGTCGGGCACGCCGTTGGTGAACGACTCGTTGCTGGCGTGGTCCTTGTCCTTCAGGTAGACCGGCATGTTCCACCCGGGCGGGGTGGGCTCGGTCTTGCTGCCGGTCGCGACGTCGACGGGGCCGCGGACGATCTTGCCCTTGCCGTCGAGGAGCCAGGCGCGCTGCGAGTCGAGGTCGACGCACGACTTGACCGTGATCGTGCACGGGGTGCCCGCGGCGAGCGGCTGCGAGGCCGCGACCTTCGCCGGGTCGACCTTCGGGGCGGCCGGCTTGGCGCTCGCGACGGCCTTCGGGTCGGTCTCGGCCGGGGCGGCCCCGGGCTCCACCGCGGCGGCCGGGAGCGCCGCGGCCGGCGCCGTCGTCGACACCCGGGTGCCCTGCGAGCCACATCCCTGCACGGCCAGCACGGCGCCGACGACCGCCAGGGCGACGCCGAGCCTGCGCCACTGTTTGCGTCCCATGCTGACCGTCTTGCTCCTCTACTGCGCACACGTCGGCCGGGGGGAGCGGCCTACACAGTGGGAGACGTCCATGGGGCGGCAAGGTTGCGCCCGTACGGACCCGAGGACGTCACACAGCGCGCGGCCGCCGCACACAGCGCCCAACCTGTGTGACGTGGCCACGCGCTGTGTGACGTCAGCTTGGCGGGTACGGGGCGCCGGCCAGCAGGCGGGCCAGGTGCGCGGCGTTCGTCGCCAGAGTGGCCGTGGTCGTCGCGACGGCTTCGGGGGTCTCGTCGAGGTCCTTGTAGTCCACGCCCGACATGGCCTCGCCGTTCCAGTAGACGCCGCCCTGCGCGGGGATCGTGAACCCGACGTCGTCCAGCGCCTGGAAGAGGTCCGCGGTGACCTTGTGGGCGCCGTCCTCGTTGCCGACGACCACGACGACGGCGACCTTGCCGAACATCGTCGGCCGCCCCTCGTCGTCGGTCTCGGAGATCTCGGCGTCGAGCCGTTCCAGCACGCGCTGGGCGACGCTGCTGGGATGGCCCAGCCACGTCGGGGAGCCCAGGACCAGGATGTCGGCCGCCAGGATCTGCTCGCGGATCACGGGCCAGTCGTCGCCGTCGCCCATGTCGGTCTCGACGCCGGGCCGTACGTCGAGGTCGACGACGCGGACCGTGTCTCCCTTCACGCCGTGCCCGTCGAGGGCGGCGAGGACCTGGTCGATCAGCAGCTGCGTGCTCGACTCCGCCGGCGCCGGGCTGAGGGTGCAGTTGAGGGCGAGCGCGGTGAGTGCCATGCCCGCGGCGTACCCGGGACGGGGCAGGTCAACCGCCGGGCATGAGACGCCCGTCACTGGGTACCCGACCCGCGCACCTGGAAGGGGGAACCGTGACACGCAGAACCGTGGACGAGCTGCTGGACCGGGCAGGTCGCACGTACGCCGCGGATGCCGGGATCCGGATGGCCGACACGCCGGCACCGCTCTACCGGCTGCTGGTGATGTCCGTGCTGCTCTCGGCGCCGATCTCGGCCGACATCGCGGTGGCCGCGACCGCCGAGCTCGTGCGCAGCGGCATGGGCACCCCGGCCCGGATGCGCGCGGCGAGCTGGCAGCAGCGCGTCGACGCGCTGGGCCGGGCGCGCTACCGCCGCTACGACGAGAGCACCGCGACCGCGCTGGGCGAGGGGGCCGAGCTGCTGCACGACCGGTACGGCGACGACCTGCGCCGGCTGCGCGACCGAACCGACGGCGATCCGGCGAGGATCCGGGAGCTCCTCACCGAGTTCCCGCGGGTGGGCCCGACCGGCGCGGAGATCTTCTGCCGCGAGGCGCAGGTGGTGTGGCCGCAGCTGCGCCCCGCTCTGGACCGCAAGGCCCTCGACGGGGCGCGCGCGATCGGCCTGCCCACCGACGTCGACGAGCTGGCCGGGCTCGTGCGCGCGGACCGGGTCGGGGTGCTGGCGGCCGCGCTGGTCAGGGTGTCGCTGGACGGCGGGCTCGCGCAGGAGGTGCGGGCCGCATGAGCGCGGACGGGCCGCGCTTCGTCATCCACCGCCACGACGCGTCCAGCCTGCACTTCGACGTGCGGCTGGAGATCGGGGGAGTGCTGGTGTCGTGGGCGGTGCCGAAGGGCCCGTCGACCGACCCGCGGCAACGCCGCCTCGCCGAGCGCACCGACGACCACCCGCTCGACTACGCCGACTACGAGGGACGCATCGAGGAGGGTCGGTACGGCGCCGGCACCGTGATCGTCTGGGACACGGGCACCTACGACAACCTCTCCGAGGAACCGGTCGCCGACGCGCTCGCCGACGGGCACGTGAAGGTGTGGCTGCACGGCCGGAAGCTCGACGGGGGCTACCTGCTGCAGCGCACCCGCCTCGGCGGCGACGAGCGGTCCTGGCTCATGGTGAAGCTCGACGACGAGGGCGCCGACCGCCGCCGCAACCCGGCCGTCACGGAGCCCGGGTCGGTGCTGTCGGGCCGGCGGAACGAGGACCTGTGACCGGTCCGCTCGACCGCCTCACCCCCGACGAGCGCGCGCAGCTGCGGCCCGCGCGAGCCGGGTTCGTCGCGCCGATGCTGGCCACCCTCACCGAGGAACGGTTCAGCGACCCGGCGTGGGTGTACGAGCGCAAGCTCGACGGCGTCCGCGTCGTCGCCGCCCGCGACGGGCGCGGCGCCCACCTGTGGTCGCGGTCCCAGCAGCCGCTCGACGACACCTACCCCGAGCTCGTCGACGCCGTCGCCGCGCAGGTGGCGCCCGGCACCGTCCTCGACGGGGAGATCGTGGCGTTCGACGGGGGCCGGACCAGCTTCGAGCGGCTGCAGGGGCGCAGCGGCCTGCACGACCGGCGCGCGGCTCTGGCCAGCGGCATCCCGGTGTTCCTCTACGCGTTCGACGTCCCCGTCGTCGACGGGCACGACGTGACCGCGCTGCCGCTGCGCACCCGCAAGCGGCTGCTGCGGGTGGCCGTGCGCACCGGCGACCCGCTGCGCGTCGCCCAGCACCGCAACGCCGACGGGGAGGCGTACCTGCGCGAGGCGTGCGCGCGTGGCTGGGAAGGGCTGATCGCGAAGCGCGCCGACGCCCCGTACCGGGTGGGGCGGCGGTCGCCGGACTGGCTGAAGCTCAAGTGCCTGCACGCCCAGGAGCTGGTGATCGGCGGGTGGACCGATCCCGAGGGCTCCCGCACCGGGTTCGGCGCGCTGCTCGTCGGGTACCACGAGGACGGCCGGCTGCGGTACGCGGGCAAGGTCGGCACCGGGTTCGACCGGCGCGTCCTCGACGACCTGGGAGCCCGCATGCGCCGCCTCGACACCGCGGAGGCCCCGTTCGCCGACCCGGTGCGGGCGCGCGGCGTGCACTGGGTGCGGCCGGAGCTGGTCGCCCAGATCGGCTTCAGCGAGTGGACCCGCGACGGCAGGCTGCGCCATCCCCGGTACCTGGGGCTGCGCGAGGACAAGGCACCCGAGGACGTGGTGCGCGAGGAGGCGAGCAGCAGGTGACCGCCCATCAGGAGATCTCCCGACCGGACAAGGTGCTCTACCCCGAGCCCGGCTGGACCAAGGCCGACATCGCCGAGCACTACGAGCACGTCGCGGAGGCGATGCTGCCCCACCTGGAAGCGCGCCCCCTCGTCACGCACCGCTTCCCCGACGGTGTGGACGACGCAGGCTTCTACCAGAAGCAGGCGCCTGCCGACCCGCCCGTCGACACGGTGACGGTGCCGTCGGGCAACCAGCGCGGAGAGGTCGAGCACCTCGTCGTCGACGACGTCGAGGGCCTGCGCTACCTGGCCAACCAGGCCGCGGTGGAGCTGCACCGCTGGCTCTCCCGCGCCGACGGGCCCGGCGTCGACCACCCCGACCTGCTGGTGATCGACCTCGACCCGCCGGCCGACGTCGACGTCGCCGCGCTGCGCGCCACCGCCCGCGCCGCTCGCGAGCTCTTCGACGCGGTCGGGCTCACCCCGTACCTGATGGCGACCGGCAGCCGCGGCTACCACGTGCTCGCGCCGCTGGACCGCTCCGCAGGCTTCGACGAGGCCCGCGCCCTCGCGCGCGCGATCGCCGACCGGCTGGTCGCCGCCGACCCCGACGGTGTCACCACCGAGCAGCGCATCGCGAAGCGCGGCGACCGGATCTTCCTCGACACCAACCGCAACGCCTACGGGCAGACCGTCGTCGTCCCGTACTCGCCGCGGGCCCGCGCCGGCGCCCCCGTCGCCGTGCCGATCGCGTGGGACGAGCTGGGCCGGGTGGCCCCGGACGGCTACGACATCGCGTCGGTCCGCCGCCGGTTGGCCCAGCAGCGCACCGACCCGTGGGCGGACCTGGCCCGGCACGCCGCTACCGTCGGCGATGTGCGGAAGGACCTGGACGCGCTGGGCTGACCTCATCGGGTGGATTGCGGTAATCTGTAGTGAGCATTGGAGATTACCGCAGGAGGTTCGTCGTGCCGCGAGGCCAGGATCGGGACGGGCGCGGGCTCGGGCGGCTCGACGACCAGGACTACCCGGTGGCGACGATGGGGCAGGCGGCGGACCTGCTCTCGGTGCAGCCGGCGTTCCTCCGCAGCCTGGACGCGGCCGGCGTGCTGGAACCGCACCGCTCGGAGGGCGGGCACCGCCGCTACTCGCGGCGTCAGCTGGCCGTGGCGGAACGCATGCGCGAGCTGTTCGACGAGGGCCTGACGCTGGACGCGGCGGCCCGGATCGTCGCGCTGCAGGACGAGCTGGCCGCGGCGCACGCGCGCGTCGCCGAGCTGGAGCGCGAGCTGGCCCGGCGCGACGACGAGCGGCGCTGAGTGGGGCGCTGAGCTGGCGCGCTCCTGTGGCTCGCGTTCCTCCGCGATCTCACCGTGCTGGCAGGTCGGTGCGCGCTGCACCCGCTGAGCGCGGCGAGATGCCGGCTCCGACATGATCGTGGCCCGCTGCCGGGCTCTGGTTCGAACCGCGGCAGCGGGCCGTGGGTGGGATGGTCCGGGTCGGCGGGGAACGTCCGACCCCGAGGGCCGGATGGTGTGCGCCGGGCGGGCGCTGGTGCTGCGGGCGCATCGGTTCGGGGCGCCGCTGGGAGCACCTGGGTGGTGCGGGGGCCGCGGAGCGGATGCCCACCCGCCGGATCTCGGACGTCAGATGATGATCAACTTCCGGATCTGCGATGAATCACCTCCGTTCCCACCGACGCCTCGTCGTCGGCAGTGGGCCGGCCGTGCCGGCCCGGCCGGGCGTAGCGCTCCGGCCGTGCCGGCGGGCGATCCGGGGTGCCCCGGGCGGTCGGCCGTGGTCGTGCAGAGCCTGAGGCTCAGGCGTTGATCTCCTTGCGGTCGGAGCCGGCGCTGATCGAGATCTTGCGCGGCTTTGCCCGCTCCGCGATGGGGATGCGCAGGGTCAGCACACCGGCGTCGTAGTGCGCGTCGATGTGGTCGGTGTCGAGGGTGTCGCCCAGGAACAGCTGGCGGGAGAACACGCCCAGTGGCCGTTCCGCGACCTGCATCTCGACCTGCTCGCCCGACGAGACCGGCCGGCGCTCGGCCTTCACGGTGAGCACGTTGCGCTCCACGTCGAGCTCGATGCCCTCGGGGTCGACGCCCGGCAGGTCGAACGCGACCACGAACTGGTCACCGTCGCGGTAGGCGTCCATCGGCATCGCGGTGGGGCGTGACCACGTGCCGGTCGTGCCGAACACCTGCTGGGTCAGGCGGTCGAGCTCGCGGAACGGGTCGGTGCGCATCAGCATCGCTGTTCAACTCCTTTCATCGACATCACAGCGAGTCCAACACGGCGTCCAGGTCCGACCGGAGGTCTCCCGGTCGAATAGCTGCAATGGTAGCTACAGATTTCTTGGTGTGCAAGCAGCGATTGCTGAGAAGTTGCCACTGCAGTGTCGGGCGCCGGGGATGGCACTGGCCGCGGCGGGGTAGTGATCGGTCATGGCCGTGCAGGTGTTCGCCGTCGCGATGGTGATCGCGGTCGGGCTGCTCGTCGGCAGGTTCGTGGCCAACCGGACGGGCATCCCCGACGCCACCGTCTACGTGGCGCTGGGCGTCGGCGCCGGCTTCCTGCCCGGCGTGGCGGAGCTGCGCCTGTCCCCGGACGCCGTGCTGCTGCTCTTCCTGCCCCCGCTGATCTACTACGCGGCGTTCTTCTCCGACCCCCGCGAGTCGCTGCGCAACCTCGTCGCCGTGCTCGGGCAGTCGGTGGGCCTCGTCGTGGCCACCGCCGGCGTCGTGGCCGGCGCCCTGCTCGTGGTCTTCCCCGACGTGGGGTGGGCGGCCGCCCTCGCGCTGGGCGCCGCGGTCGCGCCGCCCGACCCCGTCGCCGCCGGGTCGGTGCTGCAGCGGCTCGGCGCGCCCCGCCGGCTCGTCCGGGTGCTGGAGACCGAGGGCCTCATCAACGACGGCGTCGCGCTGACCGTCTTCGCCGTGGCCGTCGGCGCCGTCGGCGCCGGCCTGACGGTGGGTGACGTCCTGGCCCGGCTGGGCATCGAGGTGCTCGGCGGCATCGGGTTCGGCCTGGTCGTCGGCGTGCTGGCGGCGCGGCTGCGCGGCCGCGTGCGGGACGTGCCGAGCCAGGTCGTCCTCTCCCTCGTGCTGCCCTACCTGGCGTTCGTGCCGGCGCAGCTCGTCCACGCGTCCGGGGTGCTGGCCACCGTGACGACCGCGGTGTGGCTCGGCACCCGCGGCCGCGGGCTCGTGGCGCCCGAGGCGCGGCTGCAGACCGAGACGTTCTGGCGCGCCCTCAACACCCTCCTCGTCGGGGTGCTGTTCGTGCTGCTCGGCGTGCAGGCGCCTGCCGTGCTCGGCGCCGTCGCCGGGTACCCCGTCGGCGAGGTGGTGGTGGCGTCCGTGGCGGTGGTGCTCGCCACCGTCGCCGTCCGGATCGGGTGGGTGCTGCTGGTCGCGCCGCTGCTGCAACGACTCCCCATCCGCGAGGAACTCGCCGCCCACATGCCGTGGCAGGAACGGATCGTGCTGGCCTGGTGCGGCCCCCGCGGCGCCGTGTCCCTCGCCGTCGCCCTCTCCATCCCGCTCCTCACCGCGGCCGGGGAGCCGTTCCCGCGGCGCGACCTCCTCCTGTTCCTGACGATGGTCGTCGTGCTCGCCACCGTCGTCGGCCAGACCCTCCCGCTGCCGTGGCTCCTCGCCCTCGTCGGCCTCCGCCCGCACGAGCACGAACTCACCGAAGGCGCCCGCGCCCGCCGCGCCGCCGTCGACGCCGCGCTGCGCGAACTCGACAACCTCCCCTCCTCGTCCGGCGCCGAAGCGCTGCGGCAGGTCCTCGAACTGCGCCGCGACCACCTGCGCGAGCAACTCGGCTCGTCGTCCACCTCGTCCTCCGATACCGGTGAACTGCGGCTCCGGTTGATCGAGGTCGAGCGCGAGGAGCTGCGGCGGATGTACGACGAGGGGGAGATCTCGCGGGGGACGATGGTGGAGATCAGTCAGGAACTGGATCTGGACGAGACGAACGTGCGGGCGCGGAGGTCGGGGTAGGGGGTCGGTTTCTCCCGTTTGTTGGGGTCTCCGGATTCGGTTTTCGGGCTCCGCCCCGGGCCCCGGCCCTCCCTCCGGTGGAGCTGTTACGTGCCGGCTCCACCGTCACTCGGTCGCCCTTCGGGATGCCACACCGGTGCTCGGGTGGCAAACGAAACGCGTGTTTGCCACCCGAGCACCGGCGCGGCCTTGCTGTGCACGCCCGACCGACGGTGGAGCCTTTTGACTCGCGCCAAACGGCACCTGACCTGCGGTAATCGGTGTCAATTCGAACCTGTGTTCGGGTATCATTGGGGCATGACCGAGAACCCACTCGCACAGGCCGTGAGCCTGATCGAGCAGGCGTTCACGGCCATCTCCGACAGCCCCGACCCTCTTGCCGCGCTCCTGATTCTCGAGGGGGTGTCGCGGCAAGCGGACCGGGCCAAGGTGGCCGCGATCGCGGCTGTCGAACGCGACGGCGTGCTGGCGGAGAAGGGCTACCGCAACACCGCGGCCGGGTTGAAGGATCTGCTCGGCTGGGACCACGACACCGCCCGCCGGCATGTCACGGCGGCCGAACACGTTGGGCCGCGGGTCGCGTTGGATGGTGCCCCGTTGGAGCCGGTGCTGCCCGCGACCGCGGCGGCGTTCGCTGACGGTGCGGCCACGATGCGGCACGTTGAGATCATCGCCGCGTTGATGAACTCCCGCCCGGCCGCGCGGATCAGCCTGGCCGACCGGATCGCGATCGAGACCAGCCTCGGTGAAGCGGCGCGTACCCTCACCCCGCACGAAGTCCGTGCCATGGGGCTGGAGCTGCTCGCCGCGGCCGACCTCGACGGGCCCGAACCCGATGAGCGGCCCGGCCGCAACGAACTGCAGATGGGCGCCAACGCTGATGGCAGCGGGTGGCTGCGCGGCCAGTTCGAGGACCCGCTGGCCTTCGCCGCGATCCGCACCGCGATCGAAGCCCGCACCCGGCCGACTCCCGAGAACCGGGGCACCACCGCGGCGGAGCGCAACGCGGCCGCCATGGCGGAGATCTGCGGGTTCGCCCTCGACCACGGCGCCTCCGGCGAGGTCGGGGGAGAACGCCCCCGCGTCACCGTCACCCTCCGCCTGCAGGACCTGGAAGACCGGGCCCGCACCGCGATGCTCGACACCGGAGGACAACTGACTCCCGGGCAACTGCGGCGGCTGTTGTGCGATGCCCACCTGGTCCCGGTCGTGCTCGACGGCGACAGCCAACCCCTCGACGTCGGCCGCACCCACCGCCTGGTCCCCACGTGGTTGCGCCGGGCGGTTGCCCTGCGCGACCACGGCTGCGCCCACCCCGGCTGCGACCGACCACCATCCTGGTGCGAAGTCCACCACGTGATCGAGTGGCAACACGGCGGCGCGACCGCCTTGGACAACCTGGTCATGCTGTGTTGCCAACACCATGATCAAATCCACGCCACCGAGTGGCGCATCGACATGTCATCCGGGAAACCGGAGTTCATCCCGCCACCCTGGATGACCGACCTCTGGGCCGCGCCATGACCAGGGCGCCACTGTGCCCTCAGGCAGGTGTGAGGCTCCACCGTCGATCGGGCGTGCGCAGCAAGGCCGCAGCGCCGGTTCGGCCGCAAACACGCTTCATCGTTTGCGGTCGGGCCGGGGCTGTGGCATCCCGTCAGGGCGACCGATCGGCGGTGGAGCCGCCCGCGGTTTCCTGCTCCACCGGAGGGAGGGTCGGGGTTCGGGGCGGAGCCCCGAGACACCACCGGTCAGCTCTCTATCCCTGTGGCCTCGTGGGGGGTGCCTACCGGTTTGGACTCGGGGGAGCCGCGTTGGCGCAGGTAGATGGACAGGGCCGCCATCGAGGCTATGGCCAGGAACTCGGACTGCCAGTTCTGCAGGGTGCGGTTCCAGAAGTCGGCGGAGGTGACGTAGCCCCACCAGGTGATTGGGTCCTCCAGTTGGAGCAGGAGCTGGTCGTTGTAGGCGGCGAGGCCGGAGATGGACTGGGCGGCCCAGGAGCCGGCGAAGATCAGGGCCATCACGGTGCCCAGGGAGTTGGCGTAGAACCACAGCACCGCGCCCCTCGCCCGGCGGGCGGGGCGTGGCGAGTCGTCGGTCGCGTAGCGGCCGATCTGCTGGTCCTCCGCGGACTCGGTGCCGGCCTCGTCGAGCTTCTTCGACTCCGGCGAGCCGCGCTGCACCAGCCACACGGTCACGATGATGTACAGGAAGAACTGCAGGTACTCCGACTGCCAGTTCTCGGCGACGTCGGTGGCGAAGTCCGACGACGTCACGTACTCGCCCCACGTCGACTCGGCGACGCCGGCGGCCACCTGCAGGTGGTTGTGGTCGGCGAGGCCGGCGAACGCCTGGCCGACCACCGACAGCGCGAACAGGCCCGCGAAGCACAGCCACAGCCCGTTGTCGCGGAGGAACGCACGCACCGTCGTCCCCCTCACCGCTGTAGCAGGCCGAGCACGACGAAGTACGCGAGCCCGACCCCGACGATCAGCAACGTGGCCACGAACGTGGTGCGCATGCATACCTCCTCAGCCGTGGACGGCGCAGTCGTACGGCCCGCCGTCCCGTGGCCGGCAACCGGCGGCCCGCACCAGCCAGTGGTCCTCGAACAGGGCCAGGAACACCACGTCCGCGTCGAACCGCACCTGGGCGCTGTCGCCCCACACCTCGACGGTCCGGACCGTGCCCGGCGCCGGCAGCTGCGCCGCCGTGGCCGCGCAGCTGCGGCCGAACGACTCGACGTCGGAACGGGCCCGAGCGGTCAGCATCGAGCACACCCGGGCGCCGTCCCCGCGGCCGGCGGCCGACGCGTACGCGTCCGCTGCGGCCCGCACCTGCGGCTCCTCCGCCGACCCGCAGCCGGCGACCAGCGCGGCCAGGAGCGCGCCGAGTGCGACCTTCGTCGGGAACAGCACGACTACTGCGTTCCCGACCACAGTGGATCCAAACGCGGACTACCGCTGCTGGGCGGGCACGCTGAACGACACGGTGGTGCCGTGCTCGCTCGCGTCGACGGTGACGTCGTCGGCGATGCGGTGCACCACCACCAGCCCCAACCCGCCCGGCCGGTCGGGATCGGACGTCGGCGGCTGCCAGCAGCCGGTGTCGCGCACGGTGGCGCGCACGGCGTGCGGGCCCAGATGCTCCAGCTCCAGCTCGATCCCGCCGCCCGGCCTGCTGCCGTCCGGGAAGTAGGCGTGCTCGATGGCGTTCGTGGCGGTCTCGCCGATCGCGAGCTGCAGGTCGTCGACCTGGCGCGGGTTCAGCCCGCACCGGATCGACCAGTCCGCGACGAGCTGGCGCAGCTCCGCCAACGACTCCGGGACTGCCGGCAGGGACGCCCGCGCCGGCGCCGGCAACCAGCGCAGCACCACGAAGGCGACGTCGTCGCCGGGCGGGTTCTCCCCGATGAGCCCGTCGAGGACGGCCTCGGCGATGGCGTCGACCGGCTCGTCGCGGTGCTCCTCGACGATGCTGCGCAGGCGCTCCAGCCCGGTGTCGATGAGCTCGCCGCGCCGCTCGACCAGCCCGTCGGTGTACGCGACGAGGATGCTGCCCGGGGCGATGCGGCGGCTCGCCTGCATGTACGGGCGGCGGCCGCGCACCCCGAGCACCACACCGGAGCCGTGCTCGAGGAAGCATGATCCGTCCGGCTCGACGAGCACCAGCGGCGGATGCCCTGCGCTCGCCCACACGATCTCGCCGGTAGCGCGGTCGAGGGTGAGGCAGATGCAGGTGCTGCCCATGGCGTCGGGTTGCCGGGCCGTGAACCGGTCCACCCGTTCCAGGGTGGCCGCCGGGGAGCGGCCGTCGAGCAGGTAGCCGGTGGCTGCGGCGGACAGCCGACCCATGACGGCGGCCGCGCGCGGCCCGTGCCCCACGACGTCGCCGACGACGAGGGCGACGTGCTGGTCGTCGATCTCGAGCACGTCGTAGAAGTCGCCGCCGGCCTGCGTGTTCAGCGCGCCCGGCCGGTACCGGGCAACGCTCGCGACGCGCTCGAGCTGGGGGAGCGTGCCGGGCAGGAGGCTGCGCTGGAGGACCTCGGCGACCTCGTGCTCGGTCTCGCGCAGCCGGGCACGGTCCAGCGCCTGCGCGTACAGCTCGGCGTGCACCATCAACGCGCTGCGGTCCGCCGCCTCCAGCGTCACCGGGCCGCCGAAGTCCATGCCGAACGCGCCGACCACGGTGCCGGCCAGCGCGAGCGGGATCGCGACCTGGCCGGGCAGCCGCGGCTCGGTATCGGCCACGACCTGCCCCTCGGGTGGGGCCCACCGCGGCACCGCCGTGCGGACGACCTCGGCGAGCGGGTGCGCCGACCCCACCGACATCCGCGCCGAGCCGTCGCCGCGGGGGCGTCCGGGCGCCGCGAGCACCCGCAGGCCGTCGCCGTCGACCATGACGACGGCGGTGCCGACGGCGCCCATGGTGGCAGCGGTCTCGGTGACGACGGCGGCGACCTGCGCCGGGCTCTCCGTGAACGACAGTGCCGCGACCAGCGCTCCGGACTCCTCGGCCTGGCGCCGCGCGAGGCTCTCCGCCGCGAGCAGCCCCGCCCGGTCCAGCGCCTGCCCGCACTGGTCGGCCAGCGCCTGCACGGAGCTCGCGCGGTCGTCGTCGAGGTCCTGGTCGGCGGCGTACCCGACGATGACCGCGCCCACCACGCGGTCGCCGACCCGCAGCGGGATCCCGCCCATGGCCGCGACCCCGCACTGCGTGACGAGCTCGACCTCGTGCTGCGGGCGGCTCGCCCACCCGTCGCGGCCGGTCAACCAGATGCGCTGCCCCGAGCGCACGAGGTCCGGCAGCAGCAGCGGCGGCTCGCCGTCGGCCCGTCGCCACAGCTGCTCCGGGAAGCCCGCCACGGCGAGGTCGACGAGCGTGTCCCCGCGCAGGTGCCACACCGCCACCATCTCCGCGTCCAGCAGCGCGGCGAACTGGCTGACCGCGACCGCGGCCACCTCCGTGGGTGTCGCCGCGGCCGACAGGTAGCCGGTCGCGGCCTGCAGCACCGCCAGACGCCGGCTGGTGGCGCGTTCCCGCTCCAGCAGCGCGACGTTGTCCAGCGCGGTCGCAGCGCGCTCCCCGATCTCGGTGAGCACCGCGAGGTCGGTGTCGTCGAAGGGCGGTGCGGTGCCGGCGCGGCCGCCCGTGAGCAGGCCGATCGTCTGGCCACGGGTGCGCAGCGGCACCACGGAGTGGCTGTGCAGGCCGAGGTCGCGCAGCTGCCGGCGCATCTCCTGCTGGCGCGGATCGGGGTTCCGGCCGGCGATCATGGCGTCGTCGAACGGGCCGGCGCGGCCCAGGGCCGGGATCGACGGGTCGTCCGGGAACCACCACGGGTCCAGCATCTCCAGCAGGTGCTCCATGGCGCCGGTCGCGGCGGCCGCGGCGACCGGCCGGCCACTCGTGACGTCGCCGGGGCGCTCGAACGCGATCAGCCGCGCGGTGTCCACCACGCCCTCGTCGACGAGGGTCCTGACCAGCAGCTGACGCCGGTGGTCGAGGGTGGTCGCGAGGTCGAGCACGGTGCCGACGACAGCGAGCAGGCGTTGGCGCTCGCGGTCGCGCTGCCGGTCGTCGACGTCGAGGCAGCCGCCCACGAACCCGGACGACCCGTCCTCGAGGGTGAACGGGGCGCCGCGGTCGAGCACCCAGCGGTAGCGGCCGTCGTCGCGGCGGATGCGGTACTCCACCTCGAACGGGGTGCGTTGCTGCTCGGCGGCGGCGCGGACCTCGGCGTAGCGGGCGCGGTCGTCCGGGTGCAGGCGGTCCTGCCAGCCCGTGCCCAGGTCGGCGTGCGACGGTCCGGCGGTGGTGTCGGACGCCGACCGGTCACCGCCGACGAGCCGCGCCCAGGCCGCGTTGGCGAGCACGCGTTCCGCGCCGGGCCCGTCCACCCAGATGGTGGTGGGCACGGCGTCGGCCATGCTGGTGAACCAGCGTTCGGTGTTGCGGCGCAACCGCGCCAGCTCGATGCGGGCGGAGACGCGGGTGCGCAGGTCGAGCGCCGAGAACGGCTTGACCAGGTAGTCGTCGGCGCCGGCGGCGAGCCCGCTGAGCGCGGCCTCCTGCCCGGCGCGCGCCGAGAGCAGCATCACCGGCACCGCCGACGTCGCGGGGTCGGCCCGCAACGCCGCGAGCAGCTCCATGCCGTCCAGCCCGGGCATCATGACGTCGCTGATCACGAGATCGGGCACGTCCGCCCGGGCGACGGCGAGTGCGGTGGCGCCGTCGCCGACCGCGGTGATCCGGTGGTCCACGGAGAGGAGCCGGGTGACGTAGTCGCGCATGTCGGCGTTGTCGTCGACGACGAGGACGTGGGTGCTGGCCTTGGTCGAGGTGACCGGCATGTGCGCGGGTTCCGCGGTCTCGTCGGGCAGCCAGCGCAGCACCTCGGCCACGTACGGCGCGGCCAGCTCGGCCACCGACGGGCCGGGCTCGATCGGGTGGTCGACGACCTGGTCGGGCGGCAGGTGCGCCGAACCCGTCGGCAGCCACACACGGAAGGACGTGCCGACGTGCTCCGTCGAGGTGACCTCGACCCGCCCGCCGTGCAGCTCGACCAGCTCCTTGATCAGTGCCAGCCCGATGCCACTGCCCTCCGCAGAGCGTCCGCGGGTGCTGAGGACCTGGTGGAACCGCTCGAACAGCCGGTCCGTCTCGGTCTCGGGCACGCCCACCCCGGTGTCGGCCACCTCCAGCACGACCCCGGAGGAGAAACCGGCCGGGTCCGGGCCGAGCGTGACGGCGATGCGGCCCTCGAACGTGAACTTGACCGCGTTCGACAGGAGGTTGAGCACCACCTTCTCCCACATCGCCAGGTCGACCCAGACCGGCCCGGGCAGCGGCGGGCAGGAGAGGTCGAGCGCCAGCCCGGCCCGCGTCACGGCGGTCTCGAACATGCTGGCCAGCTCGGCGGTGATCGCGGCGAGGTCGACGGGCTCGAAGCGCGCCTCGATCCGGCCGGCCTCGATGCGCGAGAACTCCAGGAGGTGGTTCACCAGCTTGCCCAGCCGCAGACCGTTGCGGTGGATGAGCTCCACGTCGTGCAGCAGCACCGGGTCCTCCGCGATCGCGGGAGCCTGGCGCAGCTCGTCGAGCGGGCCAAGCATCAGCGTCAGCGGGGTGCGGAACTCGTGGCTGGTGTTGGAGAAGAACGCGGTCTTCGCGCGGTCCAGCGCGGCCAGCTCGTCCGCGCGGCGGCGCTGGGCCTGGAACGCCCGCGCCCCGACGAGCGCGGCGGCGATCTGCCCGGCGGTGAGCTCGACGAACACGCGGTAGGCGTCGTCGGCGGGGCGCAGCGGGTTGAGCCCGACCACCAGCACGTCGCGCGGCGTCTCCGAGGTCGCACCCGGCGCGTCCAACCCCACCACGGCGGCCTGCTGCGCCGGCCGCCCCCACGGGCCCGACGGCAGGTACGGGAAGCGCTCGCCCAGGTCGTCGAGCACGACGGCGCGTTCGGTGGGCGCGTCGGCGATCGGCCACGCCGTCGGGTCGGCCGCCGGGTGCTCCGGGCTGATCCCGACGGCCCGCGCCACGACCGGTTCGCCCGCCTCGTGCAGGACGAGCAGCGCGAACGGGACGTCGAGCGGGTTGGCCGCCAATGTCGTGGCCATGGCCTCGGTGACGCCGTCGACGCTGCGCTCGGCGGTCAGCGCGGCGGCGAGGTCGCGCAGGGTGGCCGTGCGCCGCGCGGCGAGCACCCGCTCGGTGTCCTCCGTGACCACGCACAGGAAGCCGCCCACCTCGCCGGACGGCTCGCGCAGCGGGCTGTAGGAGAACGTGTGGTAGGTCTCCTCGGGGTAGCCGCGGCGCTCCAGCACGAGCGGCAGGTGCTCGTCCCAGGTGGCCACGCCGGTGCGCATCACCGAGTCGGCACGCGGGCCGATCTCGTGCCAGATCTCCGCCCACACCTGGCGGGCCGGCCGCCCCAACGCCCACGGGTGCTTCGCCTGCAGCGTGTCGCGCTGGTAGGCATCGTTGTAGAAGAACGCCAGCTCCGGGCCCCACCCCAGCCACATGGAGAACCGCGACGCCAGCATGATGCTGACGGCGCCGCGCAGCGTCGGGCTCCAGGTCGCGGGCGGTCCCACCGGTGTCGCCGCCCAGTCGTGGTCGGCCATCACCGCGCCCATCCGGCCGCCGCCGGCGAACAGCGGGTCAGCCATCCGTCTGGCGCACGGGCACGTGCTGGTCGAGCCCGCTGATGGACAGCACCCGCGCCACGATGCCGCCCGACGGCACGACGATCTCCCGCAGCTCCGCCGCGTGCTCGTACACGGCCTTGATCGCCGCGCTGTCGAAGTAGCGTGCCGAGGTCAGGTCCAGCACCGTGCCGCCGCCGGTGCGCGCTGCGCTGCCCAGCGCTGCCCGCAGCTGGCCCACCGTCGCGAGGTCGACCTCGCCGTCCACGACGACGGTGGCACTGCCGTCCGCGGCGGAGACGGTGTTGATCGACAGTGGCATCGGGTTCCTTCGCCGGGCGGGGGGATGGGGGGTCACGATTCTTCCGTTCCTCGGACGTGGGGTGAAGACCTTGCACCCGGCAGGTTCACGGCGCGGGGTTGCTGCGCATCCGCACGCGCGTGCCCGCGTCGTCGGTCTCGACGCGCGACCACGCCATCAGGCCGTTGATGAGGATCAACCCGTTGCCGCGGCCCGCGTCCGGCCGCTGCGGGCGCCACCGGCCGAAGTCGGTGACCACCACGTGCATCGCCCGCGGCTCGTCCACCGCCGTGACGTCGACGGTCATCCGGCCGACCTCGAGCCCCCGGTAGGCGTGTTCCACGCAGTTGCTCGCGGCCTCGCCGATCGCGAACAGCAGCTCGTCGGCGGCACTGGCCGGCCAGCGCACGGCGGAGAGCCACGTCGACACCGCGAACCGCACGACACCCACGAGATGTGGTTCGGCGTCCGCGGCGACGTGCAGTTGTTCGCTCACGACTCGATGCCTCCTGCAGAGGCTCACAGTAGTTCTCCGCGCGGCACGGCCGTGCGGTACCCGAATCATGGTGGCGGCAATCGCCGGGTAGTGATCGGGGTCACACCGGGGTGGTCGCGCCGGTGATGCCGCGGCGGCGGTCACGCGGGTACGGGACGACGGTGCGCATGACGGCGGCCGGGGTGCGCTGCAGCTGGGCCAGCGCGCCGTCCAGGTCGCGCGCGGTGCGCAGACCGGCGAGCTCGGCGGCCACCCGTCCGGGCAGCAGCATGAGGTGCGCGGTGACCCCGATGACGATGACCCGGTCGTCGTGGAAGGGATCGAGCGCGTGCTCGGCGTAGGAGCGGACGTTGCCGAGGTCGACGATCGCGTGGACGAGCCCGGGGACGTGGTCGATGAGCCTCGCCACGTGCGCGCCGGCGGTGCGGTCGAGGTCGCCGGCACAACGGAACAGGTGGACGCCGATCCCGACGCGTTCGACCGCGATCGAGAACTCACCCATGACCCGTCCCTTCACCCGTGGCGCGCAGGCTCTCCCGTGCCCGGCCGTGCACCTACCCCACCCCACCGGTAGTCAATCCATGATCGGACCGCCGGGCGGGTGAACCCCCGGATCGGTTCTGCTCACGGTGCGTGCGCATGCGTCGGTCCGGCGCGGTGCGGGTACCCCGGCGCACATGACTGCCTTCGGCTACACCCTCATGACCGAGCAGCGGGGTCCCCGCGACCTCGTCGCCGACGCCGTCGGGGCCGAGCAGGCCGGATTCGACTTCGAGGTGATGAGCGACCACTACTTCCCGTGGCTCGACAGCATGGGCCACGCGCCGTACGCGTGGAGCGTGCTCGGCGCCGTCGCCTGTGCGACCGAACGGGTGGGCCTCATGACCTACGTGACGTGCCCGACGATGCGCTACCACCCGGCCGTCGTCGCGCAGAAGGCGGCGACGGTGGGCCTGCTCTCGCAGGGCCGCTTCACCCTCGGCCTCGGCTCGGGGGAGAACCTGAACGAGCACGTCGTCGGGCAGGGCTGGCCCAGCGCCGACGTCCGGCAGGACAAGCTGGCCGAGGCGATCGAGATCATCCGCGCACTCCTGGCCGGCGGCTACGTCAACCACGAGGGGCGGCACTACCGCGTCGACTCGGCGAAGCTGTGGGACCTGCCCGACGGTGGCGTGCCGATCGCCGTCGCCGTGTCGGGGGAGCAGTCGGTCCAGCGGTTCGCGCCGGTCGGCGACGCCGTCGTCGCGGTGGAGCCGCAGGCCGAGCTGGTCAGCGGGTTCCGCGACGTGGCCGGGGCGCAGGTGCCGGCCGTCGGACAGCTGCCGATCTCCCACGACCCGGACCCGCAGGCCGCGACCGAACGGGCGCACGAGCTCTTCCGCTGGTTCGGCGGCGGCTGGAAGGTCAACGCCGAGCTGCCCGGCCCCGCCGGCTTCGACGCCGCCACCAGCTTCGTCCGCCCCGAGGACGTGGCGGCCGCGATCCCGTGCGGCCCCGACACCGACGCGCAGGTGGAGGCGGTGCGCCCGTTCGTCGAGGCGGGGTTCAGCCACGTCGCGCTCGTCCAGATCGGCGGGGAGACCCAACCCGACTTCCTCCGCCACGCCGAGGCGGAGTTGCTCCCGGCGCTGCGCAAGGAGTTCGGGGCGGCCGAGGACGCGGCGATCAGGGTCCGGTGACGCGGCGAGGCGTCACGCCGAGCCGAGCCCCTGCGGGAACCGGAAGAGCCGGTCCGGGTCGTAGGCCTGCTTCGCGGCGCGGAGCCGGGCGAGGTTCTCGCCGTGGTAGGCCTGCGCCCAGCCGTCGAGGCACTGGTCGGGGAAGTTCGGGTACACCCGGCCGGAGCCGTGGGCGTGCGCGACCGTCCAGGAGCGGTCGACGTGGTCCGGTCTCCGCCCGACGTGCTCCAGCAGGAACCGTTCGCCGCGGTGCGCGAACGCCGTCGCGTCCACGGCGACCCGGTTGTACGCGCCGCCCATGGCGGTGAAGTTGAGCTCGGCGTGCTCGTGGGCGAGGCCGTCCAGGAGGTCGGTGATCGCCGCGGCCGGCAGCGGGCGGGCGAAGAACTCGGAGCGGCTGGTCACCGGGTCGGCGGGGCCGTCGCCGGCGAACGACCGCTTGAGGTCCCGGACGGGCAGGCCGCCGCGCAGGTCCACCCGTGGCGGCGCGCCTGCCAGGTCGATCAGCTCCGCCAGCAGCGGCGACGTCGCGTCTGGGTCGCGCAGGGCCGCGCCGAAGGCGGTGACGCGCAACGGGCGGCCGGGCTCGGCGACGACGGCGAGGTTGACCGTGACGTCGTCGGGTGCGTCCGGCGCCCAGGCCTGCCAGGCGGTGATCACGTCGGCCGCCGCGGCGGCCGGCCAGTGCAGCTCGATGCGGGTGGCCACCGGCTCCGGCACGGTCGCGAGGACGAGCGACGTGACGACGCCGAACTGGCCGCCGCCGGCGCCGCGCAGTGCCCAGAACAGCTCCGGTTCCGTGTCCGCCGAGCAGCGGACGCACCGCCCGTCGGCGAGGACGACGTCCGCCTCGACGACCGCGTCGCACGTCAGGCCGTGGCGGCGGCCGAGCAGCCCGATCCCGCCGCCGAGCGCGAGCCCGGCGATGCCGACGGTCGGGCCGCATCCGGCGGGGATGGTGCGCCCGTGCGCGTGCAGCGCGTCGTAGACCTGCGCGAGCCGGGCCCCGGCGCCGATCCGGGCCCGGCCGTCGGCGTCGACGGTGACGGCGTCGAGCGGGCCGAGGTCGAGCAGCAGCCCGTCCGTCGAGGAGCGGCCGGCGAAGCAGTGCCCGCCGCCCCGCGGGACGACGTGCGTGCCCGTCGTCGCGGCGAACCGCAGGGCGCCGGCGACGTCCCGCGCAGAGGCGCACCGGACGACGGCCAGCGGGCGCACGTCGCGCCACTGCGGCAGTGCGGGGAGCCGCGCGGCGTCGTAGCCGGGCGAGTCGGGGGTCAGGAGGGTCCCGTCCAGTGCCGCGCGCAGCCCGTCCAGATCGGTCATGGAGCCGACGCTAGGGTGCCGGCGGGACGCGACGCTTGAACGAACCGCGCGTCAACCGGCCCGCACGGCGCGGGCGCGGCCGGCGAGGAACGGGCCGTAGGACGCGGCGTGGTCGTGCCCGCAGCCGCACCGGTCCTCGCTGTCGTGCAGCAGCTCGCGCGGGGTGCTCCCGGTGAGGCGCTGGCACTCGCGGCTCAGGTGCGCGTGGTCGGCGTAGCCCAGCTCGGCGGCGAGGTCGGCCACCCGCCACCCGGCGTCACCGGCGGCGGCCTGCGCCAGCGCGAGGTAGCCCTGGAAGCGCAGCGTCCGCTGCAGGACCTTCGGCCGCACGCCGACGACGGTGAGGAACCGGCGCCGCAGCTGGCTGGCCGAGATCGACAGCTGCGAGGTCAGTGCGGTGATCTCCACCGGGTGCCACGGCATCAGCCGGTGCACCGCCTCGGTGACGAGCGGGTCCGGCGGGTCCGCGCGGTCCAGCCGGGTGACCAGGTAGCGCTGCAGCACGTCGAGTGCCGCGTCCGGCCCCGGTGCTGCGGCGAGCAGGTCGCCGAGCCGGCGCGCCTCGGCGCCCCACAGGTCGTCCGTCCGCACTGTCAGGTCGACGAGCTCGTCGGCCGGCAACCCGAGCAGCGACGAGCCGGCTCCCGGCCAGAACCGCGCCCCGACGACCGTGGTGTGCGGGGGCAGAAGGTGCACGTCCGGTCCGGTCAGCGGCCCGACCAGCCGCGGCAGCTCGCCGAGCGGGCAGTGCAGCTCGACGCCGCCGGTGGGCACGTTGCGCTGCAGGTACGGCTCCGCCCCGATCGTCTGGACCCAGACCGTGCGCACCCGAGCGGCGAGCGCCGGCACGGGAAAGCGCTCGACGTAGGTCTGCGCAGGCACCACCGGGCGAACCTAGTGCGAACCTCCCCGCGGACAGCAGATGCGAATGTCACGTTCTCGGGGGCTGCGGGGTCGTACCGGTATGACGAACACACTCTCCACCGATCTGGAAGCCCGCCTCCGCGCCGTCGCGGACCGCGTCGAGATCGACGCGCTGCGCGCGGAGTTCACCGACGCGGTGATGATGCGCGACCGCCCGCGCCTCGCGGCGCTGTTCACCGACGACGGGGTCCTGCGCATGCCGAACGTCCCCGCCGAGATGGTGGGCCCGGACGAGATCCGCGTGGGCGGCGAGGCGCTGCAGGCGCAGTGGGACTTCTTCGTGCAGACCGCGCACCCGGGCACGATCCAGCTGGACGGCGACACCGCGACCGGCCGCACCTACATGCAGGAACTCGCCCGCACCCTCGACGGCCACGAAGGGCAGAACTACGCCGTCTACCACGACCGTTACCGGCGCACCCCCGACGGCTGGCGGTTCGCGGAGCGGGTGTACGAGGTCCGCTACTTCGACCCGACCCCGCTGCCCGGCTCGGCGCCCGCGCGGCCGGCCTGAGCCACCTGGACCTCCTGCTCGGCGCCGGGAGCGGTGAAGTCGAGGAGCCGGTGGCCCTCGGCGGTGATCTCCGCGACGTCGTCCGAGCTCAGCGGGCGGTGCAGGTGCACGGTCAGCCGCCCGTCCGCGAGTGTCCAGTGGCCTGCCGGGACACCGTCGACCAGTACGGCTCCCGGCTGCGGCCCACCCCGGCGCGCGAACGCCGCGCGGAACGCGTCGGTGCTGATCCGGCGCCGGTCGGCGTGGGAGAGCAGCAGGTTGTCGAAGTCGTAGAGCAGCCGGACCGGGGCGGGCGTCTCCGGGTCGGGGCGCGGGGCGTCGGGGAGGTCGAACAGCTCCCGGTCCTGGTCGTCGCGGAACGTCCGCAGCTCGCCGCGCATCGGCTCCACGACCTCGCGCAGCCGGGTGAGGCCGGACCACGTCTGGACGTCCGCGACGGTGGCGGGGCCGAACGCCGCCAGGTAGCGGCGCACCACGTCCGCGGGGGTGTGGCCGGGCCCGGTGCCGATCCAGTTCTCGGCGCTGGTGTGCGCGATCGAGCCGCTGCGCCCCCACACCCCGCGCGGGGGCACCTGGACGAGCGGGAGCATGTTGCGCACCGCGTAGGCGAGCGTCGCCGGCGGCACGTCCGGCCACGTCGGCGCCAGCAGCGCACCCAGCTGCTTCGGGGTGCGTGGGCGCTCGGCGAGCAACGGGCGGGCCGCCTCGACGACGGCCGCGACGTCCACGCCCGCGATCGCCTTCCCGTGCAGCTGGTTGGTGAACAGGTCGCGGTCGAGCACCGGCTGCACGACGGGCCGCAGCCCGTGTGCGTCGCGGGCGGTGACCAGGTGGATCGTCGAGCGCATCAGCGCGATCCGCACGAGCGACCGGTCGACGAGCCGGTCTGCCGCGTCCTCGGGCCGGAAGCCGGTGATGCGGTTCCACAGCCCGAGGTACCAGGTGTGCGGCGTCTGCGCCTGCAGGCCGACGAGGTGCTCGACCACCTCGGGCACCGACCGGGTCGTGCGCTCCAGCAGGAACTGGCGCGCCAGCAGCGCCCGGTTCAGCGCCCGCGGGCCGAGCACCTCCGTCACGTCAGCCCCGCAGCCCGGCGAAGAACTGGCGCAGGTCGCCGACCAGCAGGTCCGGCACCTCGTGCGCCGGGTAGTGGCCGCCGCGGTCGAACTCGTTCCACGACACGATGTTGGCGTGGTCGCGCTCGGCGAAGCGCCGGATGCCGGAGAAGTCGAACGCGAACGCCGCCAACCCGAGCGGCACCGTCGTCGGCCCCTGCGGCTTGTCCTCCTCGGGCACGTGCCGATCCTCCCAGTAGAACCGCATCGCCGACGCGGAGGTGCGGCTGAACCAGTGGATCGCGGCGATGGTCAGCACGAAGTCGGGGTCGACGGAGTCGCCGAGCAGCTGGTAGCACCAGGCGAGCTGGCCTGCCGGTGAGTCGGCGAGCGCGTGCGCCAGGTTCTGCGGCTGCGTGGAGTGCAGCTCGCTGTAGGCCAGCTTGTCCGCGCTGAACTCCTGCAGCGTGGTCAGCTCCGCCATCTCCTGCTCGGACATGTCGGCGAACTCGGCCGGGTCGCCGGAGGGGAACGAGTAGATCTGGTCCACGTGCACGCCCACGACGTGCTCGCCGTCGAACCGCCCCAGCTCCGGCGCGACGAACGCGCCCCCGTCGTTGCCGTGCGCGCCGTAGCGCTCGTAGCCGAGCCCGGCCATCAGCTCCGCCCAGGCGCGGGCGGTGCGGTAGCGGTTCCAGCCCGGGTCCGTCGTCGGGCCGGAGAAGCCGAACCCGGGAATCGACGGGACGACCACGTGGAACGCCTGTGCGGGGTCGCCGCCGTGCGCCCGCGGGTCGGTCAGCGGGCCGATCACGTCGAGGAACTCGACGAACGTGCCCGGCCAGCCGTGCGTGAGGATCAGCGGGAACGCGTCCGGCTCGGGGGAGCGGACGTGCAGGAAGTGGATGCGCTGCCCGTCGATCGTGGTGGTGAACTGCGGGATCGCGTTGATGCGCTTCTCGACGGCGCGCCAGTCGAACTCGTCGCGCCAGCGGCGGACCAGCTCCCGGATGGGCGCCACGCGGACGCCGTAGTCGTTGCCGCCCGCGTCGTCGAGCTCCTCGGTCCAGCGGGTGCGGGCGAGGCGGTCGGCGAGGTCGTCGAGGTCGGCCTGCGGGACGTCGATGCGGAACGGGGTGATCTCCATGTCCAGAACACTACGAGCCCATCAGGCAAGGTTCGTTCCTGATGGTGCGGCAGACTTTCGCCCATGTTGGAGACGTCGGCCCGGCTGCTGCGCCTGCTGTCCTTGCTGCAGGCGCGCCGGGAGTGGACCGGACCGGAGCTCGCGGAGCGGCTGGAGGTGAGCGAGCGGACCGTGCGCAACGACGTCGAGCGGCTGCGCGCGCTCGGCTACCCGGTCGTCGCGAACCGCGGCTCCGTCGGCGGCTACCGGCTCGGCGCCGGCGCCCAGCTCCCGCCCCTGCTGCTCGACGACGAGGAGGCCGTCGCCACGGTGATCGGCCTGCGCTCGGCCACGGGGCTCACCGGCGTCGAGGAGGTGTCGCTGCGGGCGCTGGCCAAGGTGGAGCGGGTGCTCCCACCGCGGCTGCGGCGGCGGGTGGCGGCGCTGGGCGAGTACGCGCTGCGCGTGCCGGACGACACCCCGTCGCCGCAGGTCGACGCGGACGTCCTCACCGCACTCGCCGCGGCCTGCCGCGACACCGAACGGCTGCGGTTCGACTACCGCACCCACGACGGCGGCGCGTCCCGCCGCGAGGTCGAGCCCTACCGGCTCGTCGTGTGGGGCCGGCGCTGGTACCTGCTCGCCTGGGACGTGCAGCGCGGCGACTGGCGCACCTTCCGCGCCGACCGCATCACCCCGCGCACCCCCACCGGTCCCCGCTTCACCCCGCGCCCGCTGCCCACCGACGACGTCGCCGCCTACCTGTCCGGCCGCGTCTCCGCAGCGGCCTGGCGCCACCGTGCCCGCGTGCTCGTGCACGCGCCGGCCTCGGTGATCGCACCGCGCATCCCGTCCGCGGCCGGGCACGTCGAGGCCCGCGACGACGGCACGTGCGTGCTGCACACCGGCTCGGACACCCTCGACGGCCTGGCCGTGCACCTCGGCCTGCTGGGTGTCGACTTCGAGGTGACGGAGCCCCCGGAGCTGGTGGCGCGCCTCGCCGAACTCGCCGGGCGCTACGCCCGCGCCGTCGAACGCGCGAGAGGAACGTGAGCGGGGTTCTGGGGCGGTGGATTCAAGGAGTCGTCGCAACACCCTGTCTGAACTGGGGTGATGGGGTGGCAGGTCCTCCTCGGCTGCCGCGGGAGCGCGTGCGGGAGTTCTGGCGGGCGCGGATCGCGGGCGCGTCGATCACAGCTGCAGCCTTGGTGGCGGGCGTGTCGGAGTCCACCGCGGCGAGCTGGATGGCCAAGTCTGGCGGCATGATTCCGGATCTTGCGGAGCCGTCGGGTAGGTATTTGTCGATGCAGGAACGGGAAGAGATCGCGATCCTGTGGGAACAGGGTAAATCCCGGGCGGAAATCGCCCGACAGCTCGGTCGGCATCGGTCCACGATCGGTCGGGAGTTGGCCCGAAACCGGATCGTGCGCCGGCCGGCTCCCGGGCCAGGTCTCGGGCCGCGCGCGGACGGGCCGCGGCGGCCAGGGCCGAAACCGGGCACCAACCGGGGCCGGGACCGACCCGAGCACGAGCGGCTGCGGTATCGGGCCTCGGTGGCGCAGTGGAAGGCTGAGCTGCGGGCGCGGCGACCCAAGCTGCAGCTGCGCAAGCTGGCCACCCGACCCGAACTGCACGCCGAGGTGCTCGCCCGGCTGGAGAAGCGGTGGAGCCCGGAACAGATCGCCACCACCTTGTGCCGGGACTACCCCGAGCGACCGGAGATGTGGGTGTCGCACGAAACGATCTACCAGGCCCTGTTCGTGCAGGGCCGCGGCGAACTCCGCCGCGAACTGACCCAGTGCCTGCGCACCGGGCGGGCCTTGCGCAAACCTCGCAGCGTCCCCGGAGAGCGGCGCGGCAAGCGCACCATCCCGGACGAGCTCATGATCGTCAACCGGCCGGCCGAAGTCGAGGACCGGGCGGTGTCAGGACACTGGGAAGGTGACCTGATCCTGGGCGCGGGCAACCACAGCGCGATCGGCACCCTGGTCGAGCGCAGCACCCGGTTCGTGCTGCTGCTGCACCTGCCCCACGATCACAGCGCCGAGGCGGTGCGCGACGCCATGCTCGCCGCGATCTCCACCCTGCCCGCGCACCTGCGCCGGAGTCTGACCTGGGACCAGGGCTCGGAGATGGCCTGCCACGCCGAGATCACCATGGCCGCCGACCTCGACATCTACTTCTGCGATCCGCATAGCCCGTGGCAACGCGGCAGCAACGAAAACACGAACGGACTGCTCCGCCAATACTTCCCTAAAGGCACCGATCTGTCCGTGCACAGCGCCGCACACCTGGCCTCCGTCGCCGCCGAACTGAACGAGCGCCCCCGAAAGACACTGGGCTGGACAACACCAGCCCAGGCCCTCAACGAGATACTGTCACGCCGACAACCAACCAACGGTGTTGCGACGACCCCTTGAACTCGAGCGCCCAGAAACCCCGCTCACGTTCATCTCACCCGCGTCAGGCCTGCCCGTGCGACGCGCGGGAGCGGCGGGCCAGCGCGTCGACCGCCACGGCCAGGGCCAGCACCAGACCTGTGATCATGAACCGGAACGACGAGTCGAGGTTGAGCAGCGTCAGCCCGGACGAGATCGACTGGATGACGACCACGCCGAGCAGCGCCGACCAGGCGCTGCCGCGCCCGCCGAAGAGGCTGGTGCCGCCGATGACCGCGGCGGCGATGGCGTTGAGGTTGACGTCGCCGGTGCCGCTGGACTGGTTGGCCGACGCCAGCCGGGACGCGGCGAGGATGCCGCCGACCGCCGCGAGGCTGGAGCACAGCACGAACGCCGACGTGTAGACCATGCGCACGTTGATGCCCACCCTCCGGGCGGCCTCCGCGTTGCCGCCCACGGCGAACAGCGAGCGCCCCCAGGCCGTGCGGGTGAGCATGTAGTCCAGCGCCACCGTGAGCAGCACGAAGAAGACGAACATCCAGCCCACGCCGCGGCTCTGGTTCAGGTACCAGGCCACCAGCTCCAGCACGACGAGCAGCGCGCCGGCCCGGACGAGCAGCGCGGTCGTCGAGCGTGCCGAGAGCCCGGCCGCTCGGCGGCGCGCGGCCAGCCGCAGCCCGGAGCCGAGCACCACCGCCGCCGGGACGGCCGCGAGCACGTACGCCACGACCGGCGGCAGGAACCACAGCTGCGCGAACGACACCAGCCCGGACGTGAACGGGATGTTGATCGACCCGGCGGCCCCGAGGATCCACAGCTGCAGCCCGAGCAGCGCGAGCAGCCCGGCCAGGGTGGCCACGAAGCTGGGCATGCCCAGCCGGTTGAACATCTGCGCGTACACGTACCCGACGAGCGCGGCCGCGGCGACGGCAGCGACCACGGCCAGCGCGGCCGGCCAGCCCTGGTTCACGAACAGGACGGCGAGGATCGCGCCGGACAGCCCGCTGACCGAGCCGACGGACAGGTCGATCTGCCCGGCGATCAGCACGCACACGATGCCGAGCGAGATGACGCCGACCGAGCACAGCTCCAGCGTCAGGTTGACCAGGTTGTCCGGCGAGAGGAAGACCGGGTTCGCGATCTGGAAGACCGTCCAGATCACGACCAGCCCGACGATCACGGGCAGCGACCCGAGGTCGCCGCCGCGCATCCGGCGGCCGAACTCGGCGAGCGTCCCGGACAGCCCGGACGCGTGCTCGACGCGCACGTCCTGGCGGTCCAGCTCGGTGGCCAGGTCAGACATGGTCGGCCTCCTTGCGGCGCCGGGCCCGGCGCGTGACGGCGTTGTCGTCGGCCCCGGTGATCGCGGAGACGATCGTCTCGGTGCTGGCGTCGGCCGGGAAGTCGCCGTTGTTGCGGCCGAGTCGCAGCACGACGATGCGGTCGGCGACGGCCCGGACGTCGTCCATGTTGTGGCTGATCATGATGACGCCGAGCCCGCGCTCGCGCAGCCGTTCGATGAGGTCGAGGACCTCCGCGGTCTGCGCGACGCCGAGCGCGGCCGTCGGCTCGTCGAGGATGATGATCCGCGGGTCACCGAGCAGCGAGCGGGCGATCGCGACGGTCTGCCGCTGCCCGCCCGAGAGCGCCGCGATCGGCGTGCGGACGCTCGGGATGCGCGCCGACAGCTCGCCGAGCAGCCCCCACGCGCGCACCTCCATCGCCACCTCGTCCAGCCGCGGCCGGACGAGCTCGTGGCCGAGGAACAGGTTCGCGACGACGTCGAGGTTCTCGCACAGCGCGAGGTCCTGGAACACGGTCGCGATGCCGAGCGAGATGGCCGCGGCCGGGTTCGGCACCGTGACCGGGACCCCGTCGAAGGAGATCGTGCCGCTGTCCGGCGGGTGCACCCCGGACAGCACCTTGACCAGCGTCGACTTGCCGGCGCCGTTGTCGCCCACGATCGCGACGACCTCGCCGCCGGCGACGTCGAGATCGATGTCGGTGAGCGCGTTGACGGCGCCGAACCGCTTGGAGATCCCGCGCAGCGTGAGGGCTGTCATCAGCTCACCCCGTGACGCCGATGGCCGAGCAGGCCGCGGCGTACGTGGGAGTGCAGATGTCGCCCGGCGCGACGATCTTCTTGTCGAACAGCTCCGCCTTCACGTTCGCCTTCGTGACGAGCGTGGGCTGGAAGAGCTGCGTCGGGGTGTTGAACAGGGTCGTCGGCGCCTGCGGGGCCTTGCCGGTGAGCAGGCCGACGGCGGCGTCCGCGGCGGCGCCCGCGACGATCTCGCTCGGCTTGGAGATCGTGTTGTACTGGTCGCCGGCCACCACGAGCTGCACGGCGGCCGTCGTCGCGTCGTTGCCGGTCACCGGGGGCACCGGGTTCACGCCGGCGGCCTTGAACGCGGCGATCGCGCCGCCGCCCGTCCCGTCGTTGGCGGCGACCACGCCGACGATCTTGGAGCCGAACCGGGTGATCTGGCCGGCGACCCAGTTCTGCGCGGCCTCCGGCTTCCAGTCCGGGGTGTCGTACTCGGCGAGCAGCGGGATGCCGCCCGCCTCGATGCCGGCCTTCATGCCCTTCTTGATCAGGCCGGCCGCGGCGTCGGTCGGGGAGCCGTAGACGCCGAGCACACCGGAGCCGGGCGGGATCTGCCCGGTCTTCAGCTTCTCGACCAGCGACTGCGCGATCGCCTTGCCGATGGCCTCGTTGTCGAACGAGACGTAGTAGTCGGCGGCGATCGACGGGATGGGCCGGTCGTAGGCGATCACCTTGACGCCCTGGGCCTTCGCCGTGTTGACCATGGACGCGGCCGCGGTGGAGTCCACCGGGTCGAGCACGACGACCTTCGCGCCCTGGGCGATGGCCGAGTTGAACTGCTGCTGCTGCTTGCTCGCGTCACCCGTCGCGTTGTTGTAGAGCGCCTCGCAGCGCGGGCAGATCTTTGCCAGCTGCGCCTTGAAGCCCGGGGCGTCGTGCTCCTCGTAACGGGTGGAGGCCTGGTCGGGCATCAAGAACGCGATCTTGGCCTGCAGGTCGGCGCCGGAGCCGGCGGCCGGCGCGGCGCCGGACGATCCCGAGGGCGGGTTGGTTGCGCAGCCGGCGAGGACGAGCGCGGCGGCCAGCGCCGTGGTGAGTTGGCGGATCATGTCGGCTCCTTTGCGGACAGGGGGACGTTGAACGACAGGAGGGCAGCGGTGTCGGGACCCAGCGCGATCTCGGTGATCGCGACGTTGTCCAGGCGGGGGAACACCTGCCGGTAGCGGGCGACGGGCAGGCCGAGCAACGCGCACAGGCCCAGCCGCAGCAGGGTGTTGTGCGCGACGACGAGGACGGTGTCGTCGGGTCGGGCGGTGGCGATCGCGCGGAGTGCCGTGACGCACCGCTGCGCCGCGTCGACCGGAGGCTCGGCGCCGGGGAACGGGTGCGCCACCGGGTCGGCCCGGAACCCGGCCACGACCGCGGGATCGAGCTCGTCGAGGGTGTGGCCCTCGGCGATGCCGAAGCCGACCTCGCGCAGCTCCGGGCACTGTGCGAGCTCGACGCCGAGCGCGGCGGCCGCCGGTGCGGCGGTGGCGACGGCCCGGGGCTGCGGCGAGCTGACCACCGCCGTGACCCCGCGATCGACGGCCCACCGCGCGAGCCGGTCGGCCTGGGCCCGGCCCTCGTCGGTCAGGTCGGGGTCGCTGGCGCCGCCCGCGTAGCGGTTCTCCGCATGCCAGACGGTCTGGCCGTGCCGGGCGAGCAGCAGCGTCACCGGAGCACCTCGGGGTTCGCGCAGTGCAGGGGCGGCTCGCCGCGCCGCCACCGCTCCGCCTCGGCGGCGACCATCGCGGCGGCCCGCTCGGCGACCTGGCGGCTGGCGCCGGCCAGGTGCGGGGTGGTGACGAGGTTCGGCAGGCCGCGCAGCGGGTGGTCGGCGGGCAGCGGCTCCACGTCGTAGACGTCCAGACCGGCGGCGGCGAGGTGCCCGCCGCGCAGCGCCGCGGCCAGCGCGTCGTGGTCGACGAGCGCGCCGCGCGCGCAGTTGACCAGCACCGATCCGGGGCGCATGGCCGCGATGCGGGTCGCGTCGAGCATGCCGGTGGTCTCCGGGGTGACGCGCGCGTGCAGCGTGACCACCTGGGCGGCGGCGAGCAGCTCGTCCAGGTCGACGAGCGATACCCCGGCGGGCAGCGTGTCGGGCGCCGCGTACGGGTCGTGGACGAGCACGCGGGCGCCGAACCCGAGCAGGATGCGCGCGACCCGCGACCCGATCGCCCCGCCCCCGACGACGCCGACGGTGGCGCCCTCCAGCTCCAGCCCGGACGACTCGTAGACGAAGTTGTCGGCGTCCCACCGGCCGCTCGTCACCTCGAGGTGGCCGCGGCCGATGCCGCGCGCGGCCGCCAGGATCAGCCCGATCGCGAACTCGGCGGTCGCGGTCGCGTTGCGGCCCGGCGCGTAGGTGACGGTCACGCCGTGCTCGGTGGCGGCCCCGAGGTTGGCGTTCACCGGACCGCCCCGGGACACCGCGAACAGCCGCAGGTCCGGGCTGGCCTCGATGATGCGGCGGGTCAGCGGCGCGAGGTGGGTGAGGCAGACCTGCACGCCGTCGAGCGCGGCGATCATCGCGTCCTCGTCACCAGTCGCCTCGTCGACCTCGGCCACCTTGCCGAACGGGTCGTGCGGCCACCGGGTCGCCAGCTCCCGCACGTCCCAGGCAGCGGGGTCGTCGAGCGCGGCGCGCATCAGGTCGGGCCGCACGAACAGGTCGCCGGCGGCGAGCAGCGGGATGGGTGTCATGCGGCGGCCCTCCTGCGGGCGTGGGCGGCGATGCGCGAGTCCAGCCAGCCGTGGCTGGTCAGCGCGGAGAGGAAGCGGTCGTAGCCCGGGGCCAGCGCGGCGGCGCGGGCGGGGTCGGGGTGCAGCTCGGTGCGGACGCGGACCATGCGGGCGGCGGCCCCGAGCAGGTCGCCGTCGACGGTGCCGGCAGCGAGCACCGCCATGCCGACGGCCGGTTCGGCGTTCTCCGGCACCCGGACCGGCACGCCGAGCACGTCGCAGCGCAGCTGGTTCCACCACGCGTTGCGGGCGCCGCCGCCGGTGAAGCTGACCCGGCCGCTGACGTCGGCGCCGGCATCGTCGAGCAGGTCGAAGCAGAGCCGCTCCAGGTGCGCGACGCCCAGGCAGACGGCGGCGTACCCGGCGTCGGGCCCCAGCTCGCGCTCGACGCCCCCGTCGATCCAGAAGCCGCGCGCCTCCGGGGCGACGAAGGGGAACCGCTCGCCGTGGCCGGTCAGCGGGTAGCAGAGCGGGACGGACCGAAGCCGGCGCGCGGCGTCGGTGAGCGCGTCCAGGTCGGCGCCGGGGAAGAGCTCGGTGAGCGCGCCCGCGCCCGTGCTCGACGCCCCGCCGGGCAGCCACAGGTCGCCGTGCGGTGCGCGGTGGGAGTAGACGGCGCCGGTGGCGTCGCGCAGCAGGTGCCGGGTCACGCCCTTCAGCGCGAGCGTGGTGCCGAGCACCGAGTTCCACTCGCCGGGGGCGAGTGCGCCGGCGGCGAGCTGGGCGGCGCACCCGTCGGTCATGCCGGCGACGATCGGCGTCCCCGCCGGCACCCCGGTGCTGTCCGCCGCCGCGGCACCGACCTCGCCCAGCACCGCACCCGCGGCCACCACCTCGGGCAGCACGCCGGGGTCGATGCCCAGCTCCTGCAGCACGTCGACGGGCCAGCGCCGGTCCAGCAGGTCGTAGCCGGTCTTGAGGGCGTGGCTGGAGTCGGCGGCGACGGGCCGGCCGGCCAGCCCCGCCGTGACGAGGTCAGTCTGGTGGACGAGCCGCGCCCCGTCGCGCAGCAGCCCCTGCTCCCGCCACCACAGCAGCTTCGGCAGCGCCCACGCCGGCTGCATGCGGTAGCCGAGCCGCTCCCACAGCGCCGCCCCCGCCTCCTGGACGCGTGCAGCGAGATCGCCCGCGCGGGTGTCGTCGTACATCAGGCCCGGGGTGCGCGGGGTGCCGTCGGGGCCGGTGAGCGCGACGGTGCCGGACGTGCCGCAGACCGCGATCCCGCCGATCCGCGCGCCCGCGGGCAGGGCCGCCGTCGTCTCGGCCAGCACCTCCACCGCGCGGGCCCACCAGCTCGCCGGGTCCTGCTCGTGCCGGCGGCCGTCGCGCACGCTCACCAGCGGGCGGGTGGCCATGGCCAGCTGCACGCCCGAGGAGTCGACGGCGATCGCGCGGACGCTCTGCGTGCCCAGGTCGACGCCGATCCAGATGCGGTCAGGCATGGACGACCGCCGCGCGCGTGTCGAGGAACTCCTGGTGGCGCCCGTCGTGCAGGTCGCGTACCAGCGGGTCCGGGGCTAGGCGATCCCGTTCGCGCACCAGGTCGGACGCGGCGCTCGCGAGGTCGGGGTGGTCGCCCAGCGCCGCGCTCGCGACGACCAGCGCGCCCTTGGCGCCCACCTGCGAGTCCGCGGTGCGGGTGACGGTGCGGCCGGTGACGTCGGCGATGACCTGCGCCCACAGCTCCGACGCGGCGCCGCCGCCGCACAGGTGCAGCGGATCGTCGGGGCGGCCAGCCGGTGCGGCGTCGAGGCAGTCCCGCACGACGTGCGCGAGGCCCTCCAGGGTGGCCCGCGCGAGGTGCGCCGGACCGTGCGCGAACGACAACCCGGCGACGACGCCACGGGCCGCGGGCGCCAGGAACGGGGCGCGTTCGCCGGCGGGGGAGAGGTAGGGCAGCACGGTGACGCCGTCCGCGCCGGCCGGTGCCTGCGCCGCGAGAGTGGTCACGGCGGCGGCGTCGGGCAGGCCGAGCAGCGTCACCAGCCAGTCGACGACCCCCGTGCCGGCGAGCGTCGGGAAGGCGCGCAGCGCGAGGCCGGGCAGCCCGAGGTCGAGGGTCAGCCCGGTCGGCGGGGCGTCCGGGCCGGGCACCGCGTCCGCCGGCCGGATGATCGTCTCGGTGCAGAGCGTCGTGCCGAGGATGCTCACCGACTCGCCGGGCGCGGTCGCGCCGCTGCCGATCGCGGTGGTGGCGATGTCGTACGGGGCGAGGACGACCGGGATGCCGGGCGGGAGCCCGATGTCCGCGGTCAGGGGCTGGACGCGGCCGGCGTCCTCGATCAGCGGCGGCACGAGGTGGGCGAGGTCGGCCAGCCCGTACAGCGCGACGAGGTCGGGCTCGCAGGTGCCGGTGCGCTGGTCGATCCAGGGCGCCGAGGCATCGGAGCGGTCGACGCCCAGCACGCCGGTCAGCTGCAGGAAGAGCCACCCGCCGCAGGTGAGGGCGGCGTGCGCGGCAGCGACGGCGTCCGGCTCGGTCTCGCGCAGCACGGTGAGGATCGCGTGCGGCAGGCCCGAGTTGCCGAGGCTGCCGGTGCGACGGAAGGCCTCGTCGAGCACGCCGTCGGCGCGCCAGCGCTCCACGACCGACGCGGCGCGCGCGTCGTTCCACAGGACCGCCGGCCGGACCGGGCGGCCGCCGCGGTCGACCAGCCACGCGCCGTCGCCCTGCGCGGTGAGCGCGACCGCGCGCACCGAGTCGGCGTCCCCCGCGGTGACCGCGCGCACCGCGTCGACGACCGCGGCCCAGACCTCGCCCATGTCCTGCTCCGAGCGCCCGTCGGCGAACGTGCGGACGACCGTCGGGCGCCGTTCGACCCCGAGCTCGCGGCCCGTCGCGTCGTAGCGGACCGCCTTGATCAGGGAGGTCCCCGCGTCGACGCACACCACCGTCATGGGCGGGGAGTAGACCGAACTTCACAGGACATCGCAAGAAATCACATTCTGCGCCATCGAGTACGGAATATCCGCAGGTCAGTGGATCCCGGATGGGCCGGACTTCACATGCCGGCGATCTCGACGGTCACGCCGCGGCGGCGCAGGTCGCGCACTGTCTCCGGGGTCGTGTCGGCGTCCACGACCACCACGTCGAGGTCCGCGAGCGCCACCAGCCGGTGCAGCGCGCGCCGCCCGAACTTCGTGTGGTCGATCATCGCCACCGTCCGAGCCGAGGCCGCCACGAGCGCGTGCCGCGTGATCACGGTGTCCTGCGACTGGATGTAGCAGACGCCGTCCGTGACCGCCGTCGTCGACATGACGAGCAGGTCCGCCTGCAGGTCCGCCGCCGCAGCCGCCGTCGCCTGCCCGAGGAACGACTCGTAGGCGGCGACGTAGCGGCCGCCGAGCCCGATCAGCTCGATGCCCGGCTGCTCGCCCAGGATCCGCAGCACTGGCAGGAAGTGCGTCACCACGGTCAACGGCGCCCGCTGCGGCAGCAGCCGGGCCAGCGCGAGCGACGTGGTGCTGTCGTCGAGCGCGATCACCTGCCCCGGCTCGACGCACGTCCGCAGCACGTGCTCGGCCATCGCCTGCTTCTCCCGCGCCTGCGCCTGCATGCGGTGCGCCATGTCGCCGTGGAACGTGCGGGTGGGGGCGCTGGTCGCGCCCCCGCGGACCTTCAGCAGGAACCCCCGCGCCTCGAGCTGGTCGAGGTCGCGGTGCATCGTCATGATGCTGACGCCGTGCTCGCCGGCCAGCTCGTCGACCCGGACGAACCCCTGCTCGGCCACGCGCTGCCGCACCGCCTCGCGACGCAGCTCCGGGCTGGCGTGGGAGCGGGGACGCGAAGGCACCCGCACAGCTTGGCCGATGCGGGTCGCCACCGCTCACGCACACCGTCGGGTGCTCGCGCACATGCTGGGACGTGTGCGCGAGCACCCGAACGCATGCGTGAGCGGCTAGAAGAGGACCGTCATCGGCCCGGCCACCCGGATCGCCTGCGCGGCGACGGCGGCACCGCGCCGCGCGGCCGTGCGGGCGTCGGCACCGGCGAGGGACGCCGCGATGAAGCCGCCGGCGAACGAGTCGCCCGCCCCGTCCGTGTCGACGGGCGTGACGGCGACGGCGTCGACGGCCGTCTCGCCGTCCCCGTCCCGGACGAGCGATCCGGCCGGCCCCCGCGTCGTGCAGACGGTGGCGCCGCCGGCGACGAGCGCGTCGACGTCGGCCCCGAGCGCGTCCAGCTCGCCCTCGGTGGGCAGCAGCACGTGGGCCAGCGGCAGCACGTCGAGCAGCGCCTGGACGGTACCCGGCTGCAGCGACTCCGGGCGGACGTTGGGGTCGATCGAGATGCGGGCGCCCGCGCGGTGGGCCCGGTGCAGCGCGGCGAGCGTGGTGGACGCGAGCGGCTCGCCGAAGATGAGCGCCGAACCGGACACGTGCAGCCAGGTGGCGCGCTCGGGCAGGTCGGTGAGGTCGGCCTCGCCGACCTGCGTCGCGGCCGTGCCGGTGACGGCGAAGTCGAACTCGCGCTGGTCCGCTTCGTGGTAGGTGATGTGCGCGGTGGCCGTCGGCAGGCCGCTCCCCGTGACGAGGTGACCGAGGTCGACGCCGCCCGCCGCGAGCCCGTCCTGCAGCACCTGGCCGTGCGCGTCGCGGCCGACGCCGCCGACGAACGTCGTGGGCACCCCCAGCCGCCCCGTCACGTACGCGGTGATCGCGGGCGCGCCGCTGGGCCACGGCCCGGTGTACGGGCGCCCGAGTTCGCGCTGGTAGACGACGAGCGCCTCCCCGACGATCAGGAGCACGGTTCAGACCGGGGTCGGCTGCCGCGGCTCCAGGCCGGCGGCGCGGTAGCAGGCGTCGATGGCCGCCATGTTGGCGACGGCGTCGTCGAGGTCGGTGGGGAACGGCTCGCTGCGCAGCACGGCGCCGGCGAAGGCGCGGAGCTGGAAGTTGTACGTCGGTTCCTTCGTGACGTGCTCGACGCGCTTCTCGGTGCCGCGCCGCACCCGCAGGCGGTGGGCGAACTGGGGTCCGGTGAGGTTGCGGACGTCGAGGGTGCCCTCGGTGCCCTCCACCCGCGCGCCGAGGGAGAGCAGCCGCCGCGACGCCATCGACGCCGTGATGCCGCCGGTGCGGCCGTCGGCGAACCGCATCCGTGCCTGCACGAACCGGTCGACGCCCGGCCGCGCCGTGCGGGCCGTCGCCGACACCACCTCCGGCTCGGCTCCGGCGATGGTGCGCAGCTGGTGCAGCGCGTAGCAGCCGACGTCCATCAGGGTGCCGCCGGCGAGGCGGAGGTTCCAGCGGATGTCGCGGGGCAGCAGCAGCGGGATGCACATCCACGTCTCGATGTGCCCGACCTCGCCCAGCTCGCCGCTCGCCACGATCTCCAGGACGCGCGCGGTCATCGGGTGGTAGCGGTAGTGGAACGCCTCCATGACGACCTTGCCGCTGGGCCGGGCCACCTCGGCGACGGCGCGGGCCTCGTCGGCGTTCGCGGTGAATGGCTTCTCGCACAGGACGTGCCGCCCGGCCTGGACGGCGGCGATCGTCCAGTGCCCGTGCAGGCCGTTCGGCAGCGGGTTGTAGATCGCGTCGAGCGAGTCGTCGGCGACGAGGTCGGCGTACGAGCCGTGGACGGTCGGGATGCCGTGCTTCGCGGCGAACGCGGCCGCCCGGTCGCGGTCACGGGCGGCGACGGCGACGACCTCGACATCGGGCACGACGCGAGCCGGCCTGATCAGTGCGGTCGGGGCGATGCGGGCGGCGCCGAGGACGCCGATGCGGAGGGGCACCCCGCAGATGCTGCCAGCGCCCTACTTCGGCTTGACCGGGCGGGGCCGGCCGTTCCCTGTGCACATGGCGAGTCCTTCCTGTGATCATCCGGGACGCCAGTGTGGTCCATTCGTGCGCGCCGCCGCAGGCGAATGCGAGAGAAATGCGCGAACTGGACAGAGGGTGACGTGCGCTGTACAGCCGGTATCATCGTTCGGCCCTGTCAGCGCGCTCCGGCGCCACCTACGCTGGCTGGCCGCCACGTCAGTCGAGCAGAGGACCCGGCCATGGCAGAGGTGCGCGTGCAGCGGTCGACCCTCGACACCCGCGACCCGGACGAGGCGCACGACTACCTGCGTGCCACGTACGTCGACCACGCCGTGCAGCTGTCGGGGAGCACCGACCGGTTCCGCTTCCGCCACCACGTGGCCGGCGACGACCAGTTCTTCGTCGCCCGCTACGAGCACTCGATGAACTGCCGGGTCGACACCGAGTCGTTCGGGTACCTGCTGGTCGGCCAGATGCTGAGTGGTCGGCTGCGCCTGTCCGACGGCCGGTCGGAGACGAGCCCGACGGACGGCGAGCTGTTCGTGCTCGACCCCTCGGTGCCCATGCAGATCCAGTGGGACGCCTTCCGCACCGGGCTGGTCCGCCTCGACCTCGCCGTCGTGAACCGGGTGGCGAGCGAGATCGTCGGCGCGCCGCTGCCGGGCGGTGTGCGGTTCGGGGTGGCCAAGGTGCGGTCGCTGGAGCGGGCCCGACACTGGCAGGGGCTGGTGCGCCACCTGACCCACGACTTCCTCGCCAACGACGCCGCCTACAACAGCCCGCTCATCCACGCGCAGACGATGCGACTCATCGCCGCGACCGTCCTCGACATCTTCCCCAACACGACGGCGGCGGCCGATCCCGCCCGGGCCGGCCGAGCCGACGCCGGGGTCGTCCACCGCGCCGTCGCCTACATCGACGAGCACGCCGGCGAGCCGATCGGCGTCACCGAGATCGCGGCCGCCGTCCGGGTCGGGACCCGGACCCTGCAGGACGCCTTCCGTCGCCACCTCGACACGACCCCGATGGCGTACCTGCGCCGGACCCGGCTCCAGCGGGCGCACGAGCAGCTGCACGCCGCCGCACCGGGCGAGGAGACCGTCGCCGCGATCGCCGGCCGGTGGGGGTTCGCGCATCCCGGCCGGTTCGCGGTGCTCTACCGGGAGACGTACGGCCGCTCGCCCAGCGCGACGCTCGAGAGCTAGACCTGCGCCCCGAGCTTGAACCCCTCGTCGGGCCGGGTGTAGGAGAAGCCGTCGGCACCGATCGTGACGTCGGCCTCCCGCGCCTCCGTGCGCTCCTGCGGCGCGACCGGCACGCCGTCGAGGTCGAGCACGGTGGACGCCTCGGCGTACCAGGACGGCACGACCGGCGTGCCCCACCAGTCGCGGCGCTGGTTGTCGTGCACGTCCCAGCGGACGACCGGGTTGTCCGGGTCGCCGGTGTAGTAGTCGTGGGTGTAGATCTCGACGCGGTGCCCGTCGGGGTCGCGCAGGTAGAGGTAGAACGCGTTGGAGACGCCGTGCCGGCCCGGGCCGCGCTCGATCCTGTCGGACTGCCGCAGCGCCCCGAGGTGGTCGCAGATGTGCAGGATCTGGCTGCGCTCGTGGGTCGCGAAGGCGATGTGGTGCAGCCGCGGCCCGTCGCCGCCGGTGAGCGCGACGTCGTGCACGGTCGCCTTGCGGTACAGCCACGCCGCGTAGACGGTGCCGGCGGCGTCCTCGATGTCCTCCGAGACCGTGAAGCCGAGGCCCTCGTAGTACCGCTGGGCGGCCGGCACGTCGGGGGTGACGACGTTGAAGTGGTCGAGCCGGGAGATGGCGCCCGCGCCGTGCACGTCGTAGCGGCGGGTGAAGCGCTCGACGTGCTCGGCGTCGTGGAAGAACTCGATCGGGAAGCCGAGCGGGTCCTGGACGCGCACGGCCTCGCCGATGCCGCGCGTGGCGCCTGCCGGCACCCGTTCGACGCGGACGCCGAGCGCGCGGTGGTGCGCCTCGGCGAGGTCGAGGTCGCCGGGGGTGCGCACGCGGTAGGCGAGCCGCGCGCAGGCGGCGGTGTCGCCGCGCCGCAGCACCAGCGAGTGGTGCAGGTACTCCTCGAAGGCCCGCAGGTGGATGGCGTCGTCGTCCTCGAAGGTGACGACGAGCCCCAGCACGTCGACGTAGAACGCGCGGGAGGCGGCGAGGTCGGTGACGACCAGCTCGGCGTAGGCGCAGCGGATGACGTCCGGAATGCTCATCGCGGGTCTCCTCCGGCGCCGAAGCGGGGCGTGTGGACGTCGCCGAGGGTGAGGTGGACGGCCTGCTCCTCGGTGTAGAAGTCGATCGAGCGGTAGCCGCCCTCGTGGCCGAGGCCGGACGCCTTGACCCCGCCGAACGGGGTGCGCAGGTCGCGGACGTTGTGCGAGTTCAGCCAGACCATGCCGGCCTCGATGGACGGGGCCACGCGGTGGGCGCGGTTCAGGTCGCGGGTCCAGACGTAGCCGGCGAGGCCGTAGCGCACGTCGTTGGCCAGCGCGATCGCCTCGGCCTCGTCGTCGAACGGGGTGAGCGCGGCGACCGGGCCGAAGATCTCCTCCTGGAAGATCCGGGCGGTGGGCGGCACGTCGGCGAACACGGTCGGTTCCAGGAAGTTGCCCTCCGGCAGGTGGTCGGGCCGCTGCCCGCCGGCGACGAGCCGGGCCTCGCCCTTGCCGATCTCGACGTAGCCGAGCACGCGCTCGTAGTGCTCGGGGTGCACCAGCGCGCCGACCTCGGTGCGCGGGTCGTGCGGGTCGCCGACGACGATGGCGCGGGCGCGGTCGGCGAACCGCTCCACGAACTCGTCGTACACGCCTTGCTGGACGAGGATCCGCGAGCCGGCCGTGCAGCGCTCGCCGTTGAGGGAGAACACGCCGAAGAGCGCCGAGTCCAGCGCGGCGTCGAGGTCGGCGTCGGCGAAGACCACCACGGGCGACTTCCCGCCGAGCTCCATCGACAGGCCCTTGAGGTGCGGCGCCGACTCGCGGAAGATCGTCTGCCCGGTCGTGGTCTCGCCGGTGAACGAGATCAGCCGCGTGCCCGGGTGCGCGACCAGCGCCGCGCCCGCCTCCTCGCCGATGCCGTTGACCAGGTTGAACACGCCCCTGGGCAGCCCGGCCTCGGTGAAGATCTCCGCCCACAGGCTCGCCGAGAGCGGGGTGAACTCGGCAGGCTTCAGCACCACCGTGCAGCCCGACGCGAGCGCCGGCGCGAGCTTCCACGACTCCAGCATGAACGGCGTGTTCCACGGAGTGATCAGCCCCGCGACGCCGGCCGGCTTGCGGTGGACGTAGTTCAGCTGGCGGCCGGGCACCTGGTACGCGTCGTCGGACTGGGCGACGATCAGGTCGGCGAAGAACCGGAAGTTCTCCGCGGCGCGCTGCGCCTGCCCGAGCGCCTGCGTGATCGGCAGGCCGGTGTCGAACGTCTCCAGCTCGGCCAGCCGCTGGTCACGGGCCTCGACGAGGTCGGCGACCGCGTTCAGCACCCGGGCCCGCGCCCGCGGCACCATGGTCGGCCACGGGCCGTCGACGAACGCCCGCCGGGCCGCGGTGACGGCGGCGTCGACGTCGGCGGCCTGGCCGGCCGCGGCGGTGGCGTAGGTGCGGTTGGACACCGGGTCGAGGACGTCGAACGTCGCGCCGTCGACGGAGTCGCGCGGCTCTCCGTCGATGAAGTGCGGCTGGTGGCTCGGCACGCCGGTCATGCGACCACCTCGGCGGGGGTCAGGTACTTCGCTCCGGCCTCGGCGAGCGCGCGCACCCGCTGCTGCCCGGCGTCGGTCAGCCCGAGCAGCGGCGGCCGGACGTGGTCGGAGGCGATGAGCCCGCGCTCCTTCATGAGCCACTTTGCCGGGGCCGGGTTGGTCTCGGTGAACAGCAGGTCGACCAGCGGATGCACGCCGTAGTGGATCTCGCGGGCCCGATGCAGGTCGCCCGCCGTCGCGGCCTCGTACATCTCCGCGACGGCAGCGGGGGCGATGTTGGCCAGCGCCGACACGAACCCGACGCCGCCCAGTGACAGGATCGGCAGGCAGAGCAGCTCGATCCCGGACCAGACGAGCAGCTCGGGCCCTGCCGCGTGCAGCACGCGCGAGAAGTGCTCGAAGTCCTTCGTCGTCTCCTTCACGCCGACGAAGTTGTCGTGCTCGCGGAACAGCCGCGCGACCGTCTCCGGCGCGATCTCCACCGCGGTCCGCGACGGCACGTTGTAGGCGACGATCGGCAGGTCGGGGAACTCGCGGGCCACCGTCGAGTACCAGACGTGCAGGGCCTCCTGGGTGGGCCGCGCGTAGTACGGCGTGATGACGAGCGCGGCGTCCGCACCGGCGTCGCGCGCGGCCGCGGTCAGCTCCAGGGTCTCGTCGAGCTTGGCCGAGCCCGTGCCGGGCAGGAACGGCACCCGGTCGGCGATCTCGGCGGCGACCGTGCGGATGCCCGCCGCGCGCTCGGCGATCGTCTGGGCGGACGGCTCGCCCGTCGAGCCGCCGAGGGAGATGCCGTGCGTGCCCGCGGCGAGCTGCCAGCGGACGAGGCGGCGCAGGCTGTCGTGGTCGACGTCGCCGGCATCGGTGAACGGCGTGACGAGCGGCGCGATCGACCCGCGGATCCGTGCGGGATCGGAGCGGAACCTCATGCTGGTCCTTCCGGTGCGGCGGCCCGGCTGCGCAGGACCGCGTCGAGGGTGGCGAGGCGGTGGGCCCGCGCGGCAGCGTCGATCTCCGCTGCCGGGGCACCGCCGGCGATCAGGTCGAGGAGCGCGTCGTGCTCGGCGACGGACCGGCGGGCGCGCTCGGGGATGAACGAGAACACCGAGGTCCGCAGCGTGGACACCTGCGCCCACCCCCGTTCCACCAGGTCCCGCAGCTGCGGGTTGGGGCAGGGGGCCGACAGGACGTGGTGGAACCGCTGGTTCAGCCGGCTGTGCCGGACCGGGTCGAGGTCGTCGAGGCCCGCCCGCATGGCGTCGTTGATCTCGCGGGCCTCGGCGAGCGCGGCACCGCCCAGGTGCGCTGCGGCGAGGCCGGTGGCCGCGCCCTCGACGACGGCGAGCGTCTCCACCGTCCAGCGGTACTGGGCGGGGTCGAGCATGCGCACGGTGGCACCGACGTTGCGCACCACCTCGACGTGCCCCTCGGCCTCCAGCCGGCGCACCGCCTCGCGCACCGGCACGGCCGACACCCCGAGCTCCTTGGCGAGCGTGCCGAGCACGAGCCGGTAGCCGGGGGTGTACTCACCGTCGAGGATGCGCCGGCGGATCACCTCGTAGGCGAGGTCGACCTTGGAGACCGTTCGGTCCTCGGAGGTGATCACGCGTTCTCCTCGTCGTAGCGGGCGCGCCAGGCTCCCGCGAGCGGGTACAGGCCGTCGAGGGCGGCGCCCTCGCCCACCCGTGCGGCGATCCAGGCCTCCTCGCGCTCCTGCTCCTCGGCCGCGGCGACCACCTCCTCGACGAGGTCGGGCGGGATCACCAGCACACCGTCGTCGTCGGCGACGATCACGTCCCCGACCTGCACCGTGGCGCCGCCGCACGCGATCGTCACGTCCGTCTCCCACGGCACGTGCCGGCGACCGAGCACCGCCGGGTGCGCACCGGAGGAGTGGACGGGCAGGCCGAGCGCCGCGACGGCCGCGGCGTCGCGGACCGCCCCGTCGGTGACGATCCCGGCGGCGCCGCGCACCTGCGCCCGCAGCGCCAGGATGTCGCCCAGGGTGCCCGCCGAGGAGTCGCCGCGGGCCTCCATCACCAGCACCTCCCCGGGCTGCAGCGCGTCGACGACGCGCTTCTGGGCGTTGTGGCCGCCCCCGCGTGCGGCGAACAGGTCCGGCCGGAACGGGACGTAGCGCAGGGTGCGGGCCGTGCCGACGATCCGCCGGCCGGGCACGAGCGGGCGCACCCCGTCGATGCTCGTGTGGTCGAAGCCGCGGCGACGCAGCTGGACCGAGAGCGTGGCGACGGCGACGCTGCCCAGCCGTTCGCGCAGGTCGGGGGCCAGCGCAGGGGCGGGCGTGCCCCAGGCGTCGGCGCGGACCGCGTCGTCGACGGCGGCGGCGGAGCCCCACGGGCCCAGCGGCGGACCGGTGACCACCTCGGTGCGCAGCCGCCCGGTGCTGCGGCCGCCGTCGAGCGTGCACACCTCGACCTCGACGACCTGCCCCGGCCGGGCGACCGACGCCCCGGCCGGCGTGCCGGTGAGCACGACGTCGCCGGGTTCGAGGGTGAGCATCCGCGACAGGTCGGCGATCAGGTGCCCGAAGCCGAACAGCAGCGTGTCGCTCGTGTCGTCCTGGACGAGCTGCCCGTCGAGCCACGTGCGGACGCGCAGCCCGTCCGGGTCGACGTCGGCGGCCGCCAGCAGCGCGGGCCCGAGCGGGGTGTAGCCGTCGCCGCCCTTGGACCGCACGTTGGAGCCGCGGTCGGCCGCGCGCAGGTCGTGCAGCCCCAGGTCGTTCGCGGCGGTGACCCAGCCGACGTGCGCCCAGCCGTCCTCCGGCCGGACGCGCCGGGCCGTGCGCCCGACGACCAGCGCGATCTCCCCCTCGAACGCGAGCAGCTCGGTGCCCTCCGGCCGCTCGACGGTGCCGCTCCCGCAGAGCGAGCTCGACGGCTTGACGAAGTACGACGCCGCGGTCGGGGTGCGCCCGCGCTGGGCGGCCCGCGACGGGTAGTTCAGGTGGACCGCGACCACCTTGCCCGGCCGGGTGCCGAGCGTCGCGGTCACCGCGTCGGCCTGGTCTATGTCGTCGCCCCTTCCGCAGCCTGATCGTCTACGAAATCGTATATGGCACGGTCCAACACGGTGTCGCCGCGCTCCTGCTCGGCCTGGTTGTCCGGGCCGAGGTCGATGCCGGCCCGGTCGCGCAGGAGGCCGCACGCGGCGGCGGCGAGCGCGGCCATCCCGAGCAGGTAGCAAGCACCAGCGTCGCGACCAGGAGGTGGGGGAGGGGGACATCGAGGCTCCTCGTCGTCGAGGCGGGTCGTGTACGAAATCATATACGATTCGGATCCGGTTGAGTAAGTCACCCGTACAGCGTTTGCTCCAGATGCCGGACCGGCGGAGACTCACTGACTGCGCCGCCATCCACCTGCGGAGCGCTCGAGCGACAGCGGCGCCAGTGGGGAGGAGGGAGTTGTGCACGTACCGTCGGACTCTCCCGACCGCCGGGTCGTCACGGGTCTCCGCGCGCGCCACGAGCGAGCCGCACCGGGTGAGGCGGTGCTGGTGGTCGAGGGCGAGGTCGACCTGGTCACGGTGCCGGCGCTCACCGAGCTCCTCGACCAGGCACTCGCGAACAGCAGGCGGGTGATCCTCGACCTGGGCGGGGTCACCTTCTGCGGCGCCGTCGGGGTACGGGCGCTCGTGCGCGCCGCGGCGACTGCGCGGGCGGCCGGCGCCGAGCTCCGCCTGCGCGGCGCGAGCCCGATCCTGCGCCGGATCACGGCACTGTGCGACGCCGACAGCGAACTCTCCTGGGTCGAGCAGCGGCGCACGGGTCAGGTGGACGCCGGATGAAGTGGTCCGACCGACTGCTCAGCACGCGGACCGTGGAGGTCGCGGGCGTGCCGGTGGTCGAGCTCGACGGGCTCCTCGCGCGCCGTTCGACCGCGGAGCTGCACACCTTGCTCCGGAAGATCCTGCTGGATCGCGGACGGGTGCTGGTCGACGCCGACCGGCTGCGGATCTCCTCGACGGCGTCGCTGGCCGTCTTCCCGACCGTCCTCGCGCGGGTCGGCGGATGGCCCGAGGCGCGGCTGGTCGTGGTCGCGGCCGGCGGCCCGGTCATGGAGGGCATGCGCGCAACCGGCCGGCACCGGGAGGTCGCGGTCGCGCCGGACCTGGCCTGGGGCTTGCGACTCCTCGAGCGCCGCCCGCTGCGCGTGCGCCGCACCACGTCGCTGCCCCGGGCACCGGAGGGCACGACCGCGCTGGCCCGCGTCCTGTGCCAGGTGGCCTGCACGGACTGGGAGATCCCGAGCCACTACGCGGAGCGGCTCGAGTTCGTGGTGAACGAGCTGGTGACGAACGCTGTTCAGCACACGCAGAGCGAGCTGGAGCTGAGCCTGTCCCTCGACGGGGACGGGTTGCGGGCGAGCGTGCGCGACGGGCGCCGCGACGGCGTTCCGGCGCCCGGGTCCGGGCGGTACGGGATGCGCATCATCGCCGAGCTGTCGGACGTGTGGGGCGTCACCACCCACGCCGACGGCAAGACGGTCTGGGCGTTGCTGCGCGCCTCCTTCCCCGAGGAGGTCTGACGGGCTACGGCGTGCCGTTCTCCGGCGTCTCCTCCATCGTCAGTATCGCGCCCACCACGGACTCGTCGGCGCCGCGCAGCGGGCTGGCGATGACGCGCACGTCGATGCTGCGTCCACGGCGGTTGACCGCGGGCACCGTGATCTCGTGCAGGCCGTCCTCGCCGGTGAGGGTCCGGCGCACCACCGGACGCACCTCGTCGAGCGGCAGCCCGATGTCGAGGTTGAGCAGGTGCTCGCCGACCGCCTCGTCGCGGCGCAGTCCCCACAGCTCCTCGGCCTGCCGGTTCCACACCTGGACGTGCAGCTCGGAGCCGACGACGACGACGCCCGCGCGCAGGCTGGTCAGGATGGTCTCGAGGAACGCGTTGGTGCGGTCCAGCTCGCCGGTGCGGTCCTGCAGCTCGTCGTTGATCGTCTGCAGCTCGTCGTTGGTGGACTGGAGCTCCTCGTTCATCGTCTCGAGCTCCTCGTTCGTCGACTGGAGCTCCTCGTTGGTGGTCTCCAGCTCCTCGACGGTCGACTGCAGCTCCTCGTTGGTGGTCTCCAGCTCCTCGTTGGTGGACTGCAGCTCCTCGTAGGCCGTCTCCAGCTGGCGGTTCGCCTGCTCCAGGTCGTCCTGCAGGCGGCGGAAGTCGGTGACGTCGTGGAAGGCGACCGCGACGCCGAGCACCTCCGTGCCGGCGCCGACGAGCGGGATGACCTGCACCTCCAGGTGCACCACCTCGGGTCCGCGGTGGTGGACGACGTCGGTGACCCGCACGGAGCGCCGCTCGCTCTGCGCCTTCTCGATGTGGCGGCGCAGCTCCAGCGGGCGGTAGGACAGCTCCAGGTCGCGGAACGGCCGGCCGACGTCGCGACCGGAGACGCCGAACAGGCCTTCGAGCTGCCGGTTGACCCCCGCGATCAGCCCGTCAGAGGTGATGGTGAGCTGGGCCAGCGGTGCCGCGAGGGCGGCCTCGTCGCGCAGCACGTCCCGGCCGGTCAGCTCGGTGCGGCCACCGCCGGGCAGCGGGTCGAGGAACAGCGCGCCGTTCTGCGGTGCCGCCCGGGGAGCCCTGCGGAACAGGCGCCGCTTCAGGTCGATCGGCGTGAAGAGCGCGCCGTGGCTGAGCAGCATCTCGGCCTTGCCGAGGAACAGCACGCCGGTCTCGCCGAGCGCGAAGTGGAACCGCGAGAGGATGCGCGACTGCGTCTCGGCGTTGAAGTACATCAACGTGTTGCGGCAGACCAGCAGGTCGATCCGCGAGATCGGCGCGTCCTGGACGAGGTCGTTGCGCCCGAAGATGACCGAGCGGCGCAGGTCCTTCCGGAACGCGAACCGCCCGTTCACCTGGTCGAAGTAGCGTTCCAGCAGGTCGGACGGGATTCCGCGCACCTCCCGCTCGGTGAACACGCCCTGGCGCGCGTGCGCGAGCGCCTCCTCGTCGACGTCGGTGGCGTAGATCTTGACCCGGTCGCGGAACTCGGCGACGCCGAGCATCTCGGCCAGCACGATGGCGAGCGTGTACGCCTCCTCGCCGGTGGCGCAGCCCGCGCTCCACACCCGCACCGGCTCGGTCGGCCCCTTGCTCGCGAGCAGGGCCGGCAGCACCTCGGTGCGCAGGTGGTCCCAGGCCTCCGGATCGCGGAAGAACCCCGTGACGTTGATCAGGATCGTGTTGAACAGCGTGGTGAACTCCTCGGGATGGAGTTCGAGCCGGTCGAGGTACTCGGTGTAGTCGGCGGCACCGACCTGCGCCATCCGCCGGTCCACCCGCCGCAGCAGGCTCGACCGCTTGTAACCGGTGAAGTCGAAGCCGCGGCTGCGTTTGACGTGCTGCAGCAGCAGCTCCAGGTCCTGCTCGGATCGGCCCGGCGAGGCGGCTCCCAGCTCGTCCGCCGTCGGGTCCTCGCTCACGTCCGTCCTCCCTCGCTGGTCAGCATCCGGCGCAGCACCGCAGCCTCCGCCCCCGCCTGCGCGGCCTTGTCACGATGCCGGGCGGCCGAGCGCTGCCGCCCTGCGGCGCTCGCGTCGTCGGCCAGCCACCGCAGCAGCGCCGCCTTCTCCTCCAGCGCGCGCAGCGCCGACCACAGCACGACGTCGACGGTGGTCTCGTGCTCGCCGACCAGGCTCACGGGCGACCAGGCGTGGCCGACGCGGCAGCGGAACCGCGGATGCGGCGCGCCCGGCAGCTGGAACAGCACCCCGTCGCAGTCGGGGCACGACAACGGGGAGGCCACCGCCCCGTCGAGGTCGACGGTCGACGCGTCGGGATCGACGGCGGCGATGTCGACCTCGGCGGCCAGCAGCGGGTCCGGGCCGGTCGCGGGGCCGTCGGCGCGACGGGGGATCAGCGCCGCGATGGCCGCGCCCAGGTCCGCGGCCGGCACCGGCTTCGCCGACGGCACCGCGGCGAGCGCGCTGCGCGGCATGTCGGGGTAGAGCGCGTCCGCGGGTTCCTGCACCAGGCACGCCCCACCGTGGCGGGCGATCGCCACCAGACCCGCCGAGCCGTCGTCCCGGTTGCCCGAGAGCACCACGCCGACGGCGTGCGCGCCGAAGTCGGTGCCGGCCGAGCGGAAGAGCGGGTCGATCGCCGGCCGGTGCCCGTTCTCCACCGGTCCGCGGGACAGGTGCAGATACCCGTCGACGACGAGGACGTGCCGGTCGGCGGGGGCGACGAAGATCGTGCCGGGTTGGAGCCGCTGCGCGTGCGCGGCCGGACGGGCCGGCAACGGCCCGGCGCGCTCCAGGATCGCCGGCAGCGCGCTGGGCGCGTCCCGCGGGATGTGCAGGACGACCACGACGGCGGCCGCGAGGTCCGGCGGCAGGCCGGCCACCAGCGAACGCAGCACCTCCACCCCGCCGGCGGACGCGCCGACCACGACGATGTCGGTGACCAGCGGCGCAGGCGACTGCGACACGGTGCTCGTCCCTCCGGGTGCGCTCCGTCCGGCAGACGCGACGTTGCCGGCCGTGCCCCGGATCTGGCTGCTGGCAGCGTACTCGTCCCCGCAGCTCGCGTCGGTCGGCGATCACGGTTGAGCCCCGCTCAGCGGGGAACCCGCACACATGGCCCCCGTGCTGCTCGTCGTCGGCGCCTCCGCCGGAGGTGTCGAGGCGCTGCGCGCGCTCGTCGCCGGTCTGCCCGCCGCCCTGCCGGCTGCGGTCCTGGTCACCGTGCACGTCGGCGACCGGCAGGAGAGCCACCTGCCGCAGATCCTCTCCCGCTCGGGACCGCTACCGGCCGAGCACGCCCGCGACGGGCAGCCCGTGGAGGCGGGCCGGATCCTCGTCGCGCCCGCGGACCGGCACCTCATGGTCCGCGACGGCCGGGTCGTGCTCAGCCGCGGCCCGCGGGTCAACCGCTACCGGCCCTCCGTCGACGTCATGTTCGGCTCGGCCGCCCGCGCCGGCGGCCCGTCGGTGATCGGGGCCGTGCTCTCCGGCGCGCTCGACGACGGTGCGGTCGGGGCCGCGTTGATCGACAGCCGGGGCGGCGTCGTCGCCGTCCAGGATCCCGACGACGCCGGTACCGACTCCATGCCGCGGGCTGCGCTCACCGCCGTTCCGCACGCCATCGTCGCGTCGGCTGCCGACCTCGGGCCCCAGCTCGCGGCGCTGGTGCACAAGGTGATCGGGGAGGGAGTCTCGATGATCGAGCGCGACGACGAACCGGCCGCCGGGCAGACGATGAGCGAGTCGGCCGGCCCGGGGTCACTCGCCGGCGACGAATCCGCCGCGCTCCGGGTGGCCTGCCCGGACTGCGGCGGCGTGCTCGCCCGGATCGACCTGCCGCGCATCACGTACTTCCGCTGCCACGTCGGCCACCAGTACAGCCCGCTCACGCTGGAGCGCGCGCAGCGGGAACGTGCTGAGAACGCGCTGTGGACGGCGGTCGCCGCGCTGGAGGAACACGCGGTGACGGCCCGGTTCGTCGCGACGAACCAGCCGGAGACGGACGCGGACCGGGCCGGTTACGTGCGGGCGGCCGAGCGGTCCGACGCCGTCGCCGACGCGGTGCGCAGCCGGATCGACCGCACCGCGGACGCCTAGATCCCGGCGAGGTGGCCGGCGAGGTGGGTGACGATGTCGTCGGCGTCGGCGCCCGCTCCGTCAATGAGGGTGGACTTGCGGCGGCGCAGGAACGGCAGCCCGATCACGTAGAGCCCGGGGCTCGCGGTGACGACCCCGCCGTCGTGGCGGATGCGGCCCTTGCGGTCCCAGACCGGCAGGTCGCCGAGGAACCCGAGATCGGGCCCGAGGCCCGTCGCCCAGACGATCGAGCGGATCGCGCCACTGCGCAGGTCCAACTCCTGGGGGGTGGTGACGGGCAGGACGGTCGGCTCCACCGGCTCGCCGTCGGGGAACCCCGCGGTCCGCTCGGCGCCGGCGGTCGCGGCCCACTCGTCGAACGTCGCGAGCAGCCGCTTGACCTTGAGGTCGGCGAGCGTGCACACGTTGGGCAACGAGCCGGACAGCTGCGCCACCCCGTCCCGCAAGCCGGCCAGCCGGCCCACGAGCTGCACGCCGGCGCGGGTCAGCGCGTTCAGGTCGAGCGTCGCGCGCTCGGGCGTGCCGACCAGCTGCATCGACGGCAGGACCCGCGCCCGCTGCAGGTCCGGGATCTCGTCGTAGCGGTCGTCGAACAGGCCGGTCGCGTCCATCCACCACAGCACGTCCTGGCCGCGGTAGAGGCGCGGCATGCGCACGTGCTCGCCGACGGCGAGGGTCACCGGCCGCCCGGACGCCTGCACCTCCTGCGCGATCTGGATCCCGCTCGCCGACGGGCCGACCACCAGCACTCCGCCGTCGGGCAGGTCGTCGGGGCTGCGGTAGCCGGCGACCGCGCCGCCCGCGACCCGCTGCTCGATCCCGTCCGGCACGGCGTCGCGCAGCTCGGGCACCGACGGCACGGTCGCACCGCCCGCGGCGAGGACGACCGTGCGCGCGTGCCACGTCTCCTGGTCGGTCTCGACGGCGTAGCCGTCGTCGGTGCGGCGGACCGCGACGACGGTGGTGTTCGCCCGGACCGGCGCCGCGATCTCCTTGGCGTAGTCCTCGACGAACGCCGTCACCTCGGCTGCCGCGAGGTAGCCGTCCGGGTCGTCGCCGCGGTAGGCGTGGTCGGGCAGCCGGGTCATCCAGTTGGGGGTGAGCAGGCGGAGGGAGTCCCAGCGCTGGGTCCGCCACGAGTTCGCCACCTCGCCGCGTTCGAGCACGACGTGGTCGATCCCGCGCCCGGCGAGGTGGCGGCTCACCGCCAGCCCGCTGTGGCCCGCGCCGATCACGACGCTGGTCACGTGCGGCATGGGACTCCCTCCTCCGGTCCGCTCGATCAGTTGACGTCGACGGCGACCGCGACCGGGTTGGTCAGGCTGTCGTAGACCGCCGAGCGCTTCTGCGACTGGGCGACCACCGCGGCGATCTCGTCCGGGGTGGCGTCGGCGTCGATGTCGAAGTGCACCTTGATGCTCTTGAACCGGTTGGGCACCTCCGGGTCGGCGCCGAGGATGCCGAGGATGTCGTGCTCGCCGGTGATGGTGGCCTTCACCGAGCGCAGCTGGATGTTGCGCAGCTGCGCGACGGACGCGACGCCGCCGGTCAGGCACGCGCCCAGCCCGACCAGCACGATCTCCACCGGGGTGGCGCCCTGGTCCTCGGCGGCGAAGTGCTCCGGGTGGTCGGCGTCGAAGGTGAACGTGGAGATGTGCTCCTGCTCGCCGCCCAGGCCGTGGAAGGTCTTCACGGTGCCGCGGGAGTGGGTGCCCTTCAGCCACTCGGTCTCGGCGCGCCACTGGAACTGGGCGCCTGCGGGGGCGTCGGAGAGAGCGGCGCGCGCGTCGAGCAGCGCGCCCACGTTCACGCCGTTGTCGACGGCGGGGGATTCGGTGGAAGTCAAGGTGGCTCCTTGGGTCTGGTACGGATGGGCAGGCACGGACGGGCGTCGTGCTGCGCCGGGGCGCGTGGCGACACGGCGGTGCGCCTCGCACAGCGCAGGGAGGGGCCTACGTCCTCGGTTCCGCCGGAGCGGCAGTGATCAGCGGAGGATCAGCAGGAACCCGGACAGGCGCACGTCTGGACCAGACCGTGGTCGACGTGCCGACGCCGCACGAGCAGAGGGGCGGCGAACATGCGACGTTCGTACCATCCCGGCGCGGGCATGCCAAGGGCCGGGCTGAACGCGACAAGGGCAGAAGGTCGCCGGGAGCGATCTTCTGCCCTTGTCGGGTGATGCGGGTGGCGCGTGGGGCTGACCGATGGGTCAGGTGCGGATCAGGGCTTGCGACCGACCGCGCCGACGATGCACCGCTGGATCGGCGCCAGCGGCTTGACGTGCGGACCGTCCGGCCACCAGTTGGCGCACAGCACCAGTCCGGGTTCGACGAGCTCGAGCCCCGGCATCATGCTCAGGATCTGCTCGCGCGTGCGGAACCAGCCGCTGCCCATCGGGCTGTGCAGGAACACTTCCTCGAGCTTTCGCGCGAGCGGGCTGTCCTCGTTCTCGGGGTCGTAGAAATGGCTGACCGCCACGAACGATCCGGACGGGATCGCGTCGATGTACTCCTGCATGATGTCGGCGTAGTCGTCGCCGCTGTAGTGGTGGATGGTGCCGCACTGGTAGAGCGCGACCGGCTCGGAGAAGTCGATGGTCTTGCGCACGACCTCGTTCTCGAGCACCTCGCGCGGCTTGAAGATGTCGGCGCCGATCAGGTGCGTCTGGTCGTTCTCCTCCAACAGCGCCCGGCCGTGCGCCATCACGACCGGATCGTTGTCGACGTAGACGATGCGCGATTCCGGCTCGATCCGCTGCACGACCTGGTGGGTGTTCTCCGCGGTGGGCAGCCCGGAGCCGCAGTCCAGGTACTGCTTGATCCCGGTCTGGCGGGCGATGAACCGGCTGGCCCGAATCAGGAATTCGCGGTTGTCCCATCCCAGCTGCGTGGCTTCAGGCGCAACCTGCTGGATCCGCCGCAGCACCTCGCGGTCGATCTCGTAGTTGTCCTTGCCGTTGAGAAAGGCGTCGTACACCCGCGCGACGCTGGCCTTCGACACGTCGATGTAGGCCGGAATGGCGTCTTCGGAAGTGGCGGGCTCGGCGGCAGGCATACTCATCCCCTCGAGACTTGCGTCTTCTGAGGCGGCTTCGACCTCAGGTGGCGGAGTCTAGCGACAGCTACCGTGCGAGATGAAGTCGTGCCGCCGCGTGTTCGATACATGCTGCAACGTGTACGGTTCACTGTCGAGCCAGAGTGGGCGCCTCCCCCGCGATCACACCGGGTGTCGCGCGGTGTGCGCCCCCGGATCACGGAAGGTGCACGGGAGGAGCCATGGAGGAAGCCGGCAACTCCGAGGACGTCACACCTTCCGCCTTCGGCCGCGGATCCACCGCGCGCCGCATCGTGCTCGGCAACGCGCTCCGCAGGCTGCGTGAGCAGGCGGGCATCTCGCGCGCCGAGGCCGGCTACCAGATCCGCGCCTCGGACTCGAAGGTCTCGCGACTCGAGCTGGGTCGCGTCGCGTTCAAGGAACGCGACGTCGTCGACCTGCTCACGATGTACGGCATCACCGACGAGGGCGAACGCGAGATGTTCCTCGGGATGGTGCGGCAGGCCAACCAGCCGGGCTGGTGGCGGCGCTACTCGGACGTGATGCCCAACTGGTTCCAGGACTACGTGGGGCTGGAGGAGTCCGCGTCCCGGATCCACTGCTACGAGCTGCAGTTCGTGCCCGGGCTGCTGCAGACCGAGGCGTACGCGCGGGCCATCGCCACCCGTGGGCGCCCCGACTTCGCGCCGCCCGACATCGAGCGCCGCATCACGCTGCGCATGCAGCGGCAGCGCATCCTCACCGGCGTCAACCCGACCACTCTGTGGGTGGTGCTCGACGAGTCCGTGCTGCGGCGACCGATCGGCGGCCGCCGGACCCTGCTCGACCAGATCGACCACCTCATCGAGAGCGCGCGCCAGCCCAACATCACGATCCAGGTCGTGCCCAAGCAGCTGAGCGGCTACGCCGCCGAGGGTTCGTTCACGATCCTGCGCTTCTCCGAGCCCGAGCTGCCCGACGTCATCTACATCGAGCACCTCGGCGGCGCGCTCTACCTCGACAGCCTCGACGACATGGAGCTCTACGGCCGCGCGCTCGACCGACTGGCCGTCGACGCCGAGACGCCGGACAACTCCCGCCAGCTGATGGACAAGATCAGGTCAGAGGTCGCCGCCGGCAACCTCTGACCCGCTTGCGTTGCGCCGGCGTCAGCGCGGGAACTCGCCGCTCTCGACGCCCTGCACGAACGCGGTCCACTCGGCCGGCGTGAAGATCAGCGCGGCGTCGGCGGGGAACCGGGAGTTGCGGACGGCGATCTCGCCGGAGTCCAGCGCAGCCACCTCGACGCAGTTGCCCTGGTAGCCGCTGAAGCTGCTCTTGCGCCACTCGGCGCCGACGAGCAGGGCCGCCGACTCACCGTTGCGGTACTCGTGCTGCATGTCATCACCCATCTCGAAGCGACACCTGTTGCGACCCTCAAGGTACAGGCTTGCAGATGCACCTGCATCTGCAACCGGGAAATGCATCCGGCGAAGTTCTCGGCGCCTGCCGCCCTCGGGACTGGGACGGTTGCTGCGTATCTGCAGCTCAGAGGGGTATGCCGCCTTGCGGCGGCGTCGGAGGTAATATGGCCCGTGCGGATGCACGTGCACGTGCACGCGCCGTCTGCATGACTTGAGTGCATCTGCACGACTTCCTTGCATCTGCATGCCGGCACAGGCGATACTGCTCTCCGTGCACAACTCACCACTGATCGCGACGGACTCATGAGTACCGTGATCGGGGGGAGTGAGCCTCGCACACACCCTGGACGGGCTCCCGCTTCGGCATCTGCCGGGTCTCCGCACGGAGGCTTCGTTGCCCCGACTGGCACGCAATCCGATGGGAGCCGCAGTATGGACCGGGAGCCGTTCGACCAGATCCAAGGCATCGCCGAGATCCTCGCGGCCTCCTACACGCCCGAGGCGGTGCGCGGGATCCTCGCCGAGCACACGCCCGACGAGAGCGGGCACTGCCGCGGCTGCCGGCTCCCGTCCACCGCCGCCCCGGTCTGGCCCTGCCGGCTGTACGTGATCGGCAAGGAGTCGCAGCGCATCAAGCAGGCCCGCGCCGCCTCGTGATCCTCTGCACGTGCAGATGCACGCTCCCGGGCGGCCGCCGGGGCGCGGCGTGATGCCGGCGAGTCGCGGTTTCCGCGCGCGCGAGTCGTGGTTCCGGCGCGCGAGTCGTGGATCTCGTGATGGCGAGTTGCGGTTCTCGTCGTGAGGACCGCGGTAGGCCCGCGGTCCTCACGACGATCCGTCAGATCCGTCAGATGGTGAGCAGGCGCTCGAAGAACTTCCGGTAGCGCTGCATGGCCTGGCGGAGGTCCTCCGTGGACGTGCCGTCGTTGTCGAGGCCCTGCTCGAGGCGTGACCGATGCTCCGTGAACACCCGCCCGATCTCGTCCAGCACGTCGCCGACCAGCGCGTCCGCCTTGCGGACCGCGTCACGCGGCTCGTCGACGAACTCGCCCTTCACCTCGGCCCACCGCGCCGCGAAGCCCTTCGCGCGATCGGCCGGGACGAACTTCTCCGGGTCCGCCGGCACGTCCTGTGCACCCGCTGCACCGCCGTCACGCTCGGCGTGAGCCGCCTCGGGCCGCTCCGTCCGGTCCGCGGTCACACCCGCCGCGCCGGCCGTCGCGGTGGACCCGCCGTCGACGGAGGAGGACTGGTGCCGTCCGCCCGACTCGGTGCTGTCGGTCGTGCCGGCAGTGGTCATGTTGTCGACGCTGTCGTTGGTGCGGACCGTGGCCCGCGGGTCGGCGTCGGTGTCGATCGGGCGCTCCGGCTCCTGGTCGGTATCGGTGGAGTCGGTGTCCGTGGAGTGGGCGGCGCTCGACTCGGCGGCCGGTTCGGTGCTCGTGGGTGCCCCGGGGGTGCCGTTCGGTGTGCCGGTCGTCTCCTCGTCCGGTCGTCGACCGGGTTCCGACCAGGCCGACCGCCGGGACTGCTCGGACCCGGCCGGACCGCCCTGCTGCGGTACGACGGCCTCGGACGGCTGCTGCGGCGGCCGCGACCGGTCCTGCTCCTGCAGGTCGTCCTCGTCGGTCGGCGCCGGTGGCGCCTGCCCGGTTCCCCGGGCGTGCCCGGCGGCTGCTCCGGCGTGCACGGGCTGCTCCTGCGGCGCGGCCTGCTGAGAGGGGATGCGGTGGGCGGTTCCCTGCTGCGGAAGCCGCTCGGTGGCCGCGCCGGCGTCGGCCGGCTGCATGCCGCTGGCGTGCTGCGCGGACAGTTCGGGTCGCACGTCCGCCGGATGCGCGGCGCCGCTGAGCGGGGCGCGCTCGTCGTGGCGTTCGGTCTCCTCGTCGCGGGCGTCGTCGCGGGATCCGACGGCCTCCCGCCACGCCGACTTCAACCTGTCCATGGGGCCCTGCTCGCCACCGTGGTCGTTGCCGTGGCTCGTCATCGCGTCTGCTCCTTCGCGTGTTCGGCCGCGTGCTGGTCGCCCAACAGTGCCTCGACGAGGTCGCGGTAGGAAGTGATGGCGTTCCGTTGGGTCTCGGTGTCCACCGATCCCTGGTTCGTGGCGTCGCGGACGGCTCGGGCGTCGCGGTAGCGCTGCGCGATCTCGGGGTGGTCGACCGCGATGTCGTCGGTGCGCCGGTCGGCGTCGTCGGCCGGGAAGCCGCGCGTGCGCATGATCTCGACGACGAGTGCGTCCGCCTCGCGCACCGCCCGCACCGGGTCGTCGACGAACCCGCGTTGGACCTCCGTCCACGACGCTGCGAAGTGCTGCCGCTCCTCGGCGGAGAGGTCGCGCACGTCCAGCTTCTTGCGCCGGGCCTCCCGCTCGGCCAGCTCGGCCTCGGCCGCCCTGCGGTCGCCGGTCTCGTCGAGGCTGCGCTGGTACTCGGGGCCGTAGCGGTCCTGGAGCTGCTGCGAGCGCCGGGCCCGCGCGAGCATGAACCCACCGATGGCCACGACCAGCACGAGCACGATCACGACGATGATCAGGACGAGCGTCGTGGTGTCCACTTGCGATCACCCCTCCCTGGGTGTGCGACGTCGTCGTTCGGCGTTCCCGCAGGTCGCGGACGGTGAAACATCTGTCCCTCGCTTGGCTCGCGCCCGATCGGCTTCCTGAGCTACCCCTTCGCTGTCCTGGTCGCACGAGCGGTCGTTCTGGCGCTGCCGGGGTTCTCAAACGAATAATGTGGTCGACCTGGCGGCCGTACCCGACTCGGAACTCTGTCTGGCTGCCTCTCCTCGCTTTGCTTGCGTGGGCAACTGGCCGTGGTGCCGATTTCGAACACTTGTTTGGCGTGCCTGTTTTCGGTAGGATACAGGTATGTCCACGTCTGTCTTGGTTGCGCAGCTCGCTGAGGCTGTCGCGCGGCTCGAAGAGCAGAAGAATGCTCTCGCCGCGCAGCAGGCTGCGGCGATTCTTGCGCTCGGGCGGGCGGTGGCGGCTGAGCAGATCGACGCCGGTGTCACTGATCCCGACGATGTGCAGCGGGTCGTTGCCGAGCAGGTCGGGCAGGCGTGCCGGGTCTCCGCCTCCGAGGGCGGGAAGCGAGTACGGATCGCCCGGGATCTCCACGCCGGGCACGACCGGGTCCGCGCTCTGTTCGCGGCCGGACTGCTCAACGAGCAGAAGATCACCTTCATCACCAGCGCCGGGTCACACCTCGACCCCGACGAGCGGTCCTGGGTGGACGAGCAGCTCGCCGAGCGCGGCGTCGAAACCTTGAGCGTCCGACGCATCCACGACCTGGCCCGGAAGCTGGCGGCGGAGGTGGCGCCGGAGAAGTTCGCCGCACGCTGCGCCCGGGCCCGGTCCGGGCGGCGGGTGTCGGTGCGGCCTTCCACCGAGCCCGGCATGGCGGATCTGACCGCGCACCTGCCGGTGGAACAGGCGGTGGCCTGCTACGCGGCATTGCGCAAAGCCGGGAACGAAGTCTGGGTGCGACCGGAGCCGGTGCGGCGGGGGCGGGGCGAGATCATGGCCGACACCCTGGTCGAACGGCTCACCGGACAGGCCCAGGCCGAGGACATCGACGTCCAGGTGCAGATCATCGTGCCGTTCGAGTCGCTCCTTGACCCGGACAGCCCGCTCCCGGCCGAGGTCCCCGGCCACGGGCCGATCCCCGCCGACATCGTGCGCACCGGTGCCGGCCGCAAGACGTTCCGCCGGATCGTGACCCGCGACGGCATCGTGATCGGCGGCGACTCGGTGCAGCGCACCTTCACCGGTGTGCTGGCCGACCTGATCAAGATCCGGGACGGCGGCCGCTGCACCGCCCCCTACTGCGACGCACCCATCAGACACATCGACCACATCGAACGCTGGCGCGACGGCGGCCGAACCGAGTTCGACAACGGCCGCGGGCTATGCGAATTCCACAACCACCTGCGCGAAATCGGGACCACAGCCAGTCGACCACACAAGCAACGGAAGCGAAGGCACGCAGGCAGAGTTCCCAGTCGGGTACGGCCGCCAGGTCGACCATATGATGCAGTGAAAACCCCGGTCGAACTCCGACGAACCGGGACGCCCGAGCCGGAAAACCCCACTCGCGCCTAGGCGAAGCCGAACACCTGAAAGTGCCGGCTGACAGCGCGCAGAATGAGCTCACCGACGAGAAGAAGACGCGTAGCGCGCGGCCACTACGTGGAAGGATTCTTGGGCATCCAGGCCGTAGGGTCCTCGGCCGAGACCTTCACGACACCGAACCCGGCCTTGTCGAGGTCCCGGCGCGGGTCCGAGTGGTGGGGGTAGCCGGGCAGGGCGAAGGCGAAGACGAAGCAGCCGTGCACGCCGGACGCTGCGTAGAGGTCGATCAGCTCGCCCAGGTAGCGGGCCTGGGTCTGCTCGCTCCTCGGATGTTCGCCTGTGATCGTGGGCTCCTCGGCGGACCAGTCGACGATCCGAAACGCGGCCGGGCCCCTGCGTTTGGCGCCCTCGTAGGCGCCGCAGCCGAACTCGTTGACGACACTGACCCGTAGCCGACCGGGCCGCGGAACACCCGCCGCGCTGTCTCGGCCGCCCGGCCGAGCCGGACGTCGAGCCGCCGCCGCATCCGACGTCGCACCAGCGGGCGGGCCGCGAAGATCACCCGCAGGCGGAGGATCCCGCGGACGGTGTGGGTGAGCTCGCTGCCGACCAGCAACGTCACCCGTCCTCTCCAGGTGCGCGAGCACCTCGGGCCCGCGGCGGTCCACCAGGTGCGGCCGGATCCACGCGTCGAGCCCGATGTCCACCGCAGGACGTGCTCCGGCGCGTCGCCCACCAGGTAGTTCATCCCGCGAACGGTCGGCATGACCGCCATGATGCCGTTCTGGCATCAGTCGATGCCGACTTGGTGTTGGACGAGCATCGGCTGCGGCTCCTAGCGTCCTGGCATGCACCGGGACGGGGTGGGACAGGCGATCGACGTCGGCTCCTCGACGGTCCCGCGGCGCGTGCCGACGAGGTTCCTCGTGCTCGGGCTGATCTTCATCGTCACCACGATGAACTACGCCGACCGGTCCAGCCTCTCCCTGGTCGGGAGCAGCCTGCAGACCGACCTCGGCTTCAGCTCCGTGCAGCTGGGCTACATCTTCTCGGCGTTCAGCTGGGCCTACGTCGTCGGGCAGCTGCCGGGCGGGGTGCTGCTCGACCGGTTCGGCGCTCGCCGCGTGTACGGGGCGAGCATCGCGCTCTGGACGGTGGTGACGTTCGCGCTCAGCTTCGTCGGGCTGGTCACGCTGCCCGTCGTCGTCTGGGTGGCGGTGATCTTCGCGCTGCGCGTGCTGCTCGGGGTGTTCGAGTCGCCCGCGTTCCCCGCGAACGCCCGGGTGACGATGACGTGGTTCCCCACCGCCGAGCGCGGCCGCGCCACCGCGATCTTCAACTCGGCGCAGTACTTCGCCACCGCCCTGTTCGCGCCGATCATGGGCTGGGTCACGCACGAGTTCGGGTGGCGCTGGGTGTTCGTGCTGCTCGGCGTGATCGGGATCCTCCTCGCCGCGCTGTGGCTGCGCTGGATGCGCCCGCCCCGCGACCACTCCCGCCTGGACGCCGCCGAGCTGGCGACGATGGAGGCCGGGGGAGCGCTCGTCGACCTCGACACCGCGGGCACCACCGAACGGCGCGCACCGCTCAACCGGACGACGATCGCCCGCATCTTCTCCTCGCGCGCGCTGTGGGGCGTCTACGTCTCCCAGTACGCGGTGAACGCGCTGACCTACTTCTTCATCACCTGGTTCCCCGTCTACCTGGTGAAGGGCCGCGGTCTGACGCTGCTGGAGGTCGGGTTCGTCGCCGCGCTGCCGGCGCTGTGCGGGTTCCTCGGCGGGCTGGCGGGCGGGTCCGTCTCCGACGCGCTGCTGCGCCGGGGTGCCCCGCTCACAGCGGCGCGCAAGGTGCCGAGCGTCGTCGGGATGGCGCTGGCCACGGCCATCGCGATCTGCAGCCTCACCGACTCGACGGCGCTGATCATCGCCCTGATGACGCTGGCGTTCTTCGGCAAGGGCCTCGGTTCGCTGGGTTGGGCGATCACCACCGATCTGGCTCCTCCGCAGGCCGCGAGCTTCGTCGGGTCGACGATGAACGCGTTCGGCAACGTCGCCGGGATCGTCACGCCCATCGTCATCGGTTACACCGTCGACGCCACCGGCTCGTTCGACGTCGCGCTGTGGTTCGTCGCCCTGCACGGCCTGCTGTCGATCGTCGCGATGGCCGTCATGGGCCCGATCCGGCGCATCCAGCTCGACCCCGCGACATGATCCTCGCGCTGAACCGGGACGAGTACCGTCCTGGACCTGTGTACTCCCTCGACCAGGTGCGCGCCTTCGTCACCGTGGCCGAGGAGCGCAGCTTCCGGCGGGCCGCCGAGCGCCTGCGCATGACGCAGCCGCCGCTGTCGCGCCAGGTCCAGAAGCTGGAACGGGAGATCGGCGTCGTCCTGTTCGACCGCAGCAAGCGGCAGGTCGAGCTCACCCCCGCCGGCGCGACGTTCCTCGTGGAGGCCCGCCGCCTGCTGGCGCTGGCCGACGCGGCGCCCGACACAGCCCGGCTCGTCGCCGACGGGCACGCCGGGACCGTGCGGATCGGGTTCACCGCGGCGTCGGGCTTCGACTTCCTCGGCCGGCTCATCACCCGCATCGAGGAGGGCGCGCCAGGTCTCGAGATCGTGCTGAACGAGCTGGTCAGCTCCGAGCAGCTCGCCACCCTGCACAGCGGCGGCCTCGACCTGGCACTGGTCCGCCCGCCGGTCGGCGACGGGTTCGCGACGCGCGTCGTGCAGGTCGAACCGCTCGTCCTCGCCGTCCCCACCGGCCACGCACTCGACGTCGACGGGCCCGTCGCGCCGGCCGACCTCGGCGGGCAGACGCTGCTGCTCTACACCCGCGACCGCGCCCGCTACTTCGCCGACCTCACGGCCACCGTGCTGGCCGGGGTGCCGTTCCGCGCGGCCCACCAGCTCACCCAGATCCACACGATGCTCGGGCTCGTCGTCGCCGGGCGCGGGCTCGCGCTCGTGCCGGCCAGCGCGGCGGCGCTGCGGCGCGACGGGATCCGCTTCCGGCCCGTGTCGAACAGCCCCGACGTCGTGCTGGTCGCAGCCTGGCGCAGCGACCAGATCGGTCCCGCGCTGCAGCGCATCCTGGCGCTGCTCCCCCAGATGCACGAGGAGCCGTCATGACCGCGTCCGCCACCCTTGACCGGATCACCGCCGTCCGGCTCTCGTCGGTCACGCTGCCGCTGGCCACCGCGATCAGCGACGCCAAGGTGCTGACCGGTCGGCAGAAGCCGATGACCGAGGTCGCGATGCTGTTCGCGGAGATCTCGACCGAGTCCGGCGTGGAGGGCGTCGGGTTCAGCTACTCCAAGCGAGCCGGCGGTCCCGGCCAGTTCGCCCACGCCCGCGAGATCGCGCCGGCGCTCATCGGGGAGGACCCCAGCGACATCGGGCGGCTCTGGGACAAGCTGGTGTGGGCGGGCGCCTCGGTGGGCCGCAGCGGCCTGTCGGTGCAGGCGATCGCCGCCTTCGACGTCGCGCTGTGGGACCTCAAGGCCAAACGTGCCGGGCTGCCGCTGGCGAAGCTGCTCGGCGCCCACCGCGACGCGGTGCGCTGCTACAACACGTCCGGCGGGTTCCTGCAGGCGCCGGTCGAGGAGGTCGTCGAGAAGGCGCAGGCCGCCCTGGCCTCCGGGATCGGCGGCATCAAGATCAAGGTGGGGCATCCCGACCACGCCGTCGACCTCAGCCGCGTCACCGCGGTGCGCGAGGCGATCGGCCCGGACACCCCGCTCATGGTCGACGCCAACCAGCAGTGGGACCGGGCCGCCGCGCGCCGCATGTGCCGGGCACTCGAACCGTTCGACCTGACGTGGATCGAGGAACCCCTCGACGCCTACGACAACGCCGGGCACGCCCAGCTCACGGCGACGTTCGACACGCCGATCGCCACCGGCGAGATGCTGACCTCGGTGGCCGAGCACGCTGCGCTGATCAGCGCGTCAGGCGCGGACATCGTGCAGCCCGACGCGCCACGGATTGGGGGCATCACGCAGTTCCTCAAGGTCATGGCCCAGGCCGACGCCGCGCACCTGCAGCTGGCCCCGCACTTCGCCATGGAGATCCACGTGCACCTCGCCGCGGCGTACCCGCGCGAGCCGTGGGTCGAGCACTTCGAGTGGCTCGACCCGCTGTTCGACGAGCACCTGGAGATCGCGGACGGCCGCATGCACGTGTCGGCCCGCCCCGGCCTCGGCGTGACCATCAGCGAGCAGGCCAGGGCCTGGACGGTCGCCACCGAGACCGTGAAGGGCTGACCGATCTCAGGTGGTGGCGCCGGCGGCCCGCCGCTTCGTCCAGATGTCGTACGCGACGGCCGCGAGCAGCACGAGACCCTTCACCAGCATCACCCGCTCGCTCGGCGCCCCGATCAGCGACATGCCGTTGTTGATCACCGCCATGATCAGGCCGCCGGTGATCGCGCCGACCACCTTGCCGACGCCGCCCTGCACCGCGGCGCCGCCGATGAACGCGGCGGCGATGGCATCGAGCTCGAAGTTGATGCCCGCGGTGGGGCCGGCCTGGTTGAGCCGGCCCGCGAAGATCACGCCGGCGATCGCGGCCAGCACGCCCATGTTCACGAAGATCCAGAACGTGACCGACTTGACCTTCACGCCGGACAGCGTTGCGGCCTGCTTGTTGCCGCCGATGGCGTAGATGTGCCGGCCGAAGACGGCCCGGTTGGTCAGCAGCGTGTACCCGACGACCAGCGCCGCGAGCAGGATCAGCACGTAGGGCAGGTTGCGGAACCGCGCCAGCTGGACGATCACGAACATCATCACGATCGCCGGAACCGCGATCTTGAGGACGAACACGGGCAGCGGGTCGACGGCCTGGTCGTACCCGATCCGCGCGCTGCGGGCCCGCCACTGCGTGGTCGCGGCGACGGCGACCGCGGCGAGCCCGAGCAGCAGCGTCACGATGTCGGCGCCGCCGAGCGGGCCGAGGCCCACGTTGCCGAGGAAGCCGGGCGTGAACCCGTTGGCGAGGGTGCGCACGGCGTCCGGGAACGGGCCGATGCCCTGGTTGCCGAGCACCGTGAGCGTGACCGCGCGGAAGACGAGCATGCCGGCGAGCGTCACGATGAACGCGGGGATGCCGAAGTACGCGATCCAGTAGCCCTGGAACGCGCCGATCGCGGCCCCCACCAGGAGCGTGATCAGCACGGCGAGCGGCCAGGGCAGGTCCATGTTCACCATGAGCACGGCCGACACCGCACCCGTCGCGGCGACGACCGAGCCGGCCGACAGGTCGATGTGCCCGGCGATGATGATCAGGATCATCCCGATCGCGAGGATCAGGATGTAGGAGTTCTGGACGACGATGTTGGAGATGTTCTGCGGCTGCAGCAACGCACCGTCGGTCAGCACCGCGAACAGGGCCACGATCAGCGCGAACGCCACGTAGATGCCGCTCTGGCGCGGGTTGAGCGAGATCCGCCGCCGGCCGCCGGCGGGCGGCTCGGACGTGGTCGGGGGCGTGTCGGTCCCCGCTGGGACAACGCTGGTCACGACACGAGCTCCTGTCCGTTCGGGACCTGGGTCATCAACTGCATGAGGCGCTCCTGGGTGGCGTCCGCGCGGTCGAGGACGCCGGTGATCCGGCCGGCCGCGAGCGCGTAGATGCGGTCGCAGATGCCGAGCAGCTCGGGCAGTTCCGAGGAGATCACGAGGATCGCCTTCCCCTCGTCGGCCAGCCGGTTGATGATGGTGTAGATCTCGTACTTCGCGCCGACGTCGATACCGCGGGTGGGCTCGTCGAGGATCAGCACGTCGGGATCGGTGAAGATCCACTTCGACAGCACGACCTTCTGCTGGTTGCCACCGGAGAGCTGCCCGGTGACGCTCGCGACGGTCGGTGCCTTGATGTTCATGCTGCGGCGGAAGTCCTCGGCGACGCGGTACTCCGCGCCGCCGTCGACCCAGCCGCGGCGCGCGAGCTTGTCGAGCCCCGCGCCGGAGATGTTGCGCTTGATGTCGTCGATGAGGTTGAGGCCGTAGCGCTTGCGGTCCTCGGTGGCGTAGGCGATGCCGTGCTCGATCGCGTCGCGCACCGAGCGCACCTCGATCGGCTTGCCGTCCTTGACGATCCGCCCCGAGATGCCGACGCCGTACGAGCGGCCGAAGACGCTCATCGCCAGCTCGGTGCGGCCCGCGCCCATCAGCCCGGCCAGCCCGACGATCTCGCCGCGCCGCAGGGTCAGCGACGCGTCCCGCACGACGGCTCGTTCGGGCTGGCTGGGGCTGTGCACCGTCCAGTCCTCGATGCGCAGGACCTCGTCGCCGATGGTCGGCTCGTGCGGCGGGTAGCGGTGCTCCAGGTCGCGGCCCACCATGCCGGCGATGATGCGGTCCTCGGTGACGCCGCCGGAGCGCATGTCCAGCGTCTCGATGGTGCGCCCGTCGCGCAGGATCGTCAGCGTGTCGGCGACGGCGGCGATCTCGTTGAGCTTGTGCGAGATCACCACGCACGTGATGCCCTGGTCGCGCAGCTCGCGCAGGAGGTCGAGCAGGTGCGCGGAGTCGTCGTCGTTGAGGGCGGCGGTGGGCTCGTCGAGGATCAGCAGGCGCACCTGCTTGGACAGCGCCTTCGCGATCTCGACGAGCTGCTGCTTGCCGACGCCGATGTCGAGCACCGGCGTCACCGGGTTCTCCCGCAGGCCCACGCGGGCGAGCAGCTGCGCGGCCTCGTGGTTGGTGCGGTTCCAGTCGATCAGGCCGCGGCCCAGTCTCGAACCAGTGCGCTCGTTGCCGAGGAACATGTTCTCGGCGATCGAGAGCTGCGGGCACAGCGCGAGCTCCTGGTGGATGATCACGATCCCGAGGGCTTCGCTGTCGCGGATGCCGGCGAACGCGCACGGCTCCCCGTCGAAGACGATCTCGCCCTCGTAGGAGCCGTGCGCGTACACGCCGGACAGGACCTTCATCAGCGTGGACTTGCCCGCGCCGTTCTCCCCGCAGATCGCATGGATCTCGCCCCGGCGGACCGTGAGGTTCACGTCCGCCAGCGCGACGACCCCGGGGAACGTCTTCGTGATGCCCCGCATGGTGAGGATCGCGTCGGAGGTCGGCACGGCGGGGCTCACTGCAGCTGGGCCGCGGTGTAGTAGCCGGAGTCGATCAGGACCTTCTGGTAGTTGTCCTTGTAGACCACGACCGGCTGCAGCAGGTACGACGGCACGACCTTGACGCCGTTGTTGTAGTCGCTGGTGTTGTTGACCTCGGGCTTGCCGCCCTTGAGCACGGCGTCGGCCATCTTGACGGCCGTGTCGGCGAGCTGGCGGGTGTCCTTGTAGATGGTCGCGAACTGCTCACCGGCGATGATCGACTTCACCGAGGCGACCTCCGCGTCCTGACCGGTCACGGCCGGGTACGGCTGCGCTGGCGTGCCGTAGCCGTTGCTCTTCAGGGCGGAGAGGATACCGATCGATAGGCCGTCGTAGGGCGACAGGACGCCGTCGACGCGGGCTCCGCTGGAGTACGTCGAGGTGAGCACGTCCTCCATGCGCTTCTGCGCGGTCGCCGGGTCCCACCGCAGGATGGCGACGGTGTTGAAGTCGGTCTGCTTGCTCTTGACGACGAGGGTGCCCTTGTCGATCAGCGGCTGCAGCACCGACATGGCGCCCTTGAAGAAGAACGTGGCGTTGTTGTCGTCGGGTGAACCGGCGAACAGCTCGATGTTGAACGGGCCGGCCTTGCCGCCGTCGGAGCCGTCCTCCTTCTTGATCCCGAGCCCGACCAGCAGCGACTCGGCCTGCTGCACGCCGACCTTGAAGTTGTCGAACGTGGCGTAGTAGTCGACGTTCGGGCTGTTGCGGATCAGCCGGTCGTAGGCGATGACCGGGATCTTGTTGTCCTTGGCCGACTGCAGCTGCGTGGTGATCGCGGTGCCGTCGATCGAGGCGATGATCAGCAGCTTGGCGCCGCGGGTGATCTGGTTCTCGATCTGGTTCACCTGCGTCGGGATGTCGTTCTCCGCGTACTGGAGGTCGACGGTGTAGCCGAGCTTCTCCAGGGCCTTCTTGATGTTGTCACCGTCGGCGATCCAGCGTTCGGACGACCGCGTCGGCATGGTGACGCCGACCAGTGCGCCCGCCGCGGAGCCGGAACCGGCGGCCGGGGCCTGGTCGGCCGTCTTCGCGCTGGAGCCGCATGCGGCCAGCGTGACGGACAGGGCCACTGCCGCAGCTGCGGCGGCCCATCGGGTCAGTCTCATGGTCTCTCCGTTGAGTCGGTTCCGAAGCGGAGCACGATGCGGGTGGTGTGTTCCTCGCCGGGGCGCAGCACGGTGGCGGGGAAGTCGGGACGGTTGGGGGCGTCGGGGAACTGCTGGGGTTCCAGGCAGAACGCGCCGTGCCGGCGCACCCGCCGCCCGTCGTGGGTGATGGTGTCGATCCGGTTGCCGCTGTAGAACTGCAGGCCGGGTTGGTCGGACAGGACGGTGAGCGTGCGGCCGCTGCCCGGGTCACGGACGATCGCGGCGGGGCGCAGGCCGGTGCCGCGCACGACGAAGCAGTGGTCGAAGCCACCGGTCGTCGCGAGTGCGGGGTCGGCGAGCCGGTCGCCGATCCGCGTCGGTACCCGCAGGTCGAACGGCGTGCCCGTGACGGGATCGGGTCCGCCGGCCGGGATCAGGTCCGCGTCGACGGGCAGGTAGAGATCGCCGAGCACGGTGATCTCGTGGTCGGCGATCGTGCCCCGGCCACCCAGGTCGAAGTAGGCGTGGTTGGTCAGGTTGACCACGGTCGGCGCGTCGGTGGTCGCGGTGATCGTGATCGCCAGCTCGGGCCCCCGCACCGTGTAGGTGACGGTGACACTGAGCGTGCCCGGGAAGCCGCCGTCACCGGCCGGGCTGGTGTGCCGCAGCGTGACGGTCTGCCCGCCGGGGACGGCGGTGGCCGGTCCCGCGGCGAAGTCGGCGTGGTCGAACCCGGCCGGGCCGCCGTGGAGGGTGGCGCCCGGCTCGTTGCGCGGCAGCACGTACCGCCGCCCGTCGAGGACGAACTCGCCGCCCGCGATGCGGTTGGCGTAGCGGCCGACGGTGGCGCCGAGGTAGGCGGTGTCGGCCTTGTAGTCGGGCTCGGCCAGGCCGACCACGACCTGTCCCGGCCGGCCGTCCCGGTCGGGTGCGGTGAGCCGGGCCAGCCGCGCGCCGTGGGGGACCACGGCGGCGGCCAGCTCTGGGGAGCGGAGCTCGATCATGATCAGTAGGACCCGGCGAGGTGGTGGTAGACCTGGTTCCAGCGCAGTTCCTGGGTGAACCGGCGGGTGGTCGTGTCGTCGTCGATCACGAGGAGCTCGGTGCGGGCGAGCTCGGCGAGGTCGTGCACCTCGTCGGTGGTCAGCGCCGTCGAGAGCACGGTGTGGTGCGGTGCCCCGGCGAGGATCCAGGCCTCGGTCGAGGTGCGCAGGTTCGGCCGTGGCTCCCACACCGCCCGCGCGACGGGCAGGTTCGGCAGCGGCTCGTCCGGCTCGACGACGTCGACCTCGTTGAGCACGAGCCGGAACCGGCTGCCCATGTCCGACATGCCGACGACGACGGCCGGGCCGGGGGCGGTGTCGAACACCAGCCGCACCGGGTCCTCGCGCGCGCCGATGCCGAGCGGGTGGATCTCCAGGCGCGGCCGGTCGGCCGCGATCGACGGGCAGACCTCCAGCATGTGCGCGCCGAGGATCCGCTGCGGGCCGGGGCCGAGGTGGTAGGTGTAGTCCTCCATGAACGACGTGCCGCCGGGCAGGCCGGCACCGGCCACCTTGAGCGTGCGCAGCAGCGTCGAGGTCTTCCAGTCGCCCTCGCCGCCGAAGCCGTAGCCGTCGGCCATGAGCCGCTGCACGGCCAGGCCCGGCAGCTGGCGCAGCGGGCCGAGGTCCTCGAAGTTCGTGGTGAACGCCTTCGCACCGGCCGCGTCCAGCAGCGCCCGCAGGCCCAGCTCGATGCGGGCGCCGTAGCGCAGCGACTCGTGCCGCTCCCCGCCGCGCCGCAGCTCCGGCACCACGTCGTAGGCGTCCTCGTACTCGCCGACGAGCCGGTCCACCTCGGAGTCGAGGCTCGCGTGCACGGCGTCGGCCAGGTCGGAGACGGCGTACGCGTTGACGGTGACGCCCCAGCGCCACTGCGCCTCCGTGCGGTCCCCCTCGGTCACGGCGACGTCGCGCATGGTGTCGCCGAAGCGCGCCAGCCGCAGCGAGCGGACCTCGGCCCAGCCCAGCGCCGCCCGCGTCCACGACTCGACGCGGGCCACCACGATCGGGTCGTTGACGTGCCCGGCGACGACCTTGCGCACCACGCCCAGCCGCGCCCCGATGTACCCGAACTCGCGGTCGCCGTGGGCGGCCTGGTTCAGGTTCATGAAGTCCATGTCGATCGTCGACCACGGCAGCGCCTCGTTGGCCTGCGTGTGCAGGTGCAGCAGCGGCGCGCGCAGCGCGTCGAGGCCGTGGATCCACATGCGGGCAGGCGAGAACGTGTGCATCCACGCGATCACCCCGACGCAGGACGGGTCGGAGTTCGCCTCCAGCATCGCCTTCTCGATGCCGGCGGAGTCGGTCAGCACCGGGCGCCACACCACGTCGACGGTGGGGAGCTGCCGGTCCAGCGCCTCCGCGAGCTCCCGGGACTGGTCGGCGACCTGCTTGAGCGTCTCCTCCCCGTAGAGGCCCTGGCTGCCGGTGAGGAACCAGACCTGCGCGCTCATGCCGTCACCTCTTGTCCGTAGGCGGTCGTGTAGCGCTTGTGCAGGGCGTCGATGTCGTCCTGCGGGATCGGGACGAGCTCGCCGAGCTGGCGCGCGATGTGGGTGGTGCGGGCGACGTCCTCGCACATCACGGCGGCCTTCACCGCGGCACGCGCGTCGGGGCCGATCGAGAACACGCCGTGGTTGGCCATGATCACGGCGGGGGAGCGGTGCCCGGTGAGCGTCGCGACGATGCCCTCGCCGATCGAGGAGTCGCCGATCCGCGCGAACGGGCCGAGCGGGATCTCGCCGCCGAACTCGTCGGCCATCGCGGTGAGCGCGCAGGGCACGGCCTCGTGCCGCGCCGCCCACGCGCTCGCGTACGTCGAGTGCGTGTGCACGACCCCGCCGACGTGCGGCATGTGGCGGTAGACGTACGCGTGCGCCGCGGTGTCGCTGGACGGGCGCAGCCCCGGCTCGACCGGGTTGCCGTCGAGGTCGCAGACGATCATGTTCTCGGGCGTCAGCTCGTCGTAGTCCACGCCGGACGGCTTGATCACGAACAGGTCCTCACCGGGCACGCGCCCGGAGACGTTCCCGGCCGTCCAGGCGACCAGGCCGTAGCGGACCAGCTCGGCGTGCAGATCGCACACCTGCTTCCGCAGGTCGTGCACGGTCATCGAACTTCCTTCCGGGAGAGCGCCGCGACGCGGATCGCGTGCAGGCGGTGCAGGACGTCGTTGCCGCCCCGTCCGAAGTGGTCGTGCAGCAGCCGGTACTCCGCGTAGAGCGCGTCGTACGCGGCGGCGCGGTCGGGGTCGGGCCGGTAGCGGGCCCGCTCGACCTTGCCCATCGCGGCCGCTGCCGTGGGGACGTCGGGGTGCGCCCCGGCCGCGACGGCCGCGTGGATCGCCGACCCGAGCGCGGGGCCCTGCTCGGAGGCGATGACGGAGAGCGGGCGGTTGCAGACGTCGGCGTAGATCTGCATGAGCAGCGCGTTCTTCAACAGCCCGCCGGCCACCACGAGCTCGGCGACAGGCACGCCGGCGGCCTCGAAGGCCTCGATGATCGTCCGGGTGCCGAACGCGGTGGCCTCCAGCAGCGCGCGGTAGGTGTGCTCGGGGCGGGTGGCGAGCGTCTGCCCCACGACGACAGCCGACAGCTCGTGGTCGACGAGCACGCTGCGGTTGCCGGAGTGCCAGTCGAGCGCCACCAGCCCGTGCTCGCCGATCTCCTGCGCCGCGGCCAGCTCGGTGAGCAGCGCGTGGACGCCGATCCCGCGCGCGGCGCCCTGCTCGTGGTACGCGGGCGGCACGCACGTCTCGACGAACCAGCCGAAGATGTCGCCGACGCCGGACTGGCCGGCCTCGTAGCCCCAGCGGCCGGCGACGATCCCGCCGTCGACGACGCCGCACATGCCCGGCACCTCGCCGAGCTGGTCGGACACCATCACGTGGCACGTCGAGGTCCCCATGATCGCGACCATCTGGCCGGGCTCCAGCGCGTTCGCCGCCGGCGGGGTGACGTGCGCGTCCACGTTGCCGACGGCGACGGCGATGCCGGCGGGCAGGCCCGTCCAGGCGGCGGCCTGCGCGGTGAGCCCGCCCGCCCGCGCACCCAGCTCGCCGATCGGGTGCTCCAGCTTCTCCTCGACGAAGCCCGCGAACTCCGGGTTCAGGGCGGCCAGGTACTCCCGTGACGGGTACTGCCCGTCCTGGCGGATGCCCTTGTAGCCGGCCGTGCACGCGTTGCGGACGTAGGTGCCGCACAGCTGCCACACGATCCAGTCGGCGGCCTCGATCCAGTACCGGGTCCGCGCGTAGATCTCCGGGTCCTCCTCCAGCAGCTGGAGCGCCTTGGCGAACTCCCACTCGCTGGAGATGCGGCCGCCGTAGCGGGCCAGCCAGGTCTCGCCGCGCTCCTCCGCGACCCGGTTGATGCGGTCGGCGTGCGCCTGTGCGGCGTGGTGCTTCCACAGCTTCGGGTAGGCGTGCGGGCGGTCGGCCAGCTCGGGCAGCTCACAGAGCGGGGTGCCGTCCTCCAGCGTGGGCAGGACGGTGCAGGCGGTGAAGTCGGTGGCGATGCCGATGACGTCGCGCGGGTCGACCCCGGACGCCGCCACGGCCTTCGGCACGGCGGTGCGCAGCACTTCCAGCCAGTCGGCCGGCACCTGCAGCGCCCAGTCGGGGGGCAGCGCCGCACCGGTGGCCGGCAGCTCCCGCTCGACGGCGCCGTGCCGGTAGGGGTGGACGGCGTCGGCGAGCTCGGCGCCGTCGGCGACACGCACGACGACGGCGCGCCCCGACAGGGTGCCGAAATCGACGCCGACGGTGACTGCCCGCTCGAACGGCACGGACGGGCTGGTCATCGGCGACCTCCTGGTTGTGTGGGGGCCTCGGCCATCAGCCGGGCCTGCGGACGAGCACGCGCTGGAGGACGACGAACACCAGCAGCAGGCCGCCGATGACGATCTTGGTCCACCAGGAGCTGAGCGTGCCCTCGAACGAGATGAACGTCTGGACGATGCCGAGCACCAGCACGCCGACCAGCGAGCCGACGACGAGCCCGACCCCGCCGGAGAGCAGGGTGCCGCCGATGACGACGGCGGCGATGGCGTCCAGCTCGGTGCCGACGGCCGCGAGGCTGTAGCCCGACAGCGAGTAGAAGGCGAAGAGCAGCCCGCCCAGCGAGGAGCAGAAGCCGCTGATCACGTACACGGCGACCCGGGTGCGGGCCACGGCGAGACCCATGAGGAGCGCGGACTGCGCGTTGCCACCGACGGCGTAGACCGTGCGCCCGAACCGGGTCCAGGCCAGCACGTACGCCGCGACCGCCACCACGACGACGGCCACCAGCACCGACGGGCTGACGTACAGGTCGGTGCCGGGGATGTAGACCGCGCCGGTGGCGAGGTCGGTGAACAGCGGGTCGCGGATCGGGATCGACTCGACGCTGATCACATAGCAGAGGCCGCGGGCGAGGAACATCCCCGCGAGCGTCACGACGAACGGCTGGATCTCCAGGTAGTGGATCACCACGCCCATGGCGAGACCGAGCGTCGACCCGATCAGCAGCACCAGCAGCATCACCGGGATCGGCGCCCATCCCTGGGCGAGCAGCTTGGCCGCGAGCACGCCGGAGAGCGCGACGACCGAGCCCACGGACAGGTCGATGCCGCCCGTGAGGATCACGAACGTCATGCCGACCGCGAGCACGATGAGGAACGCGTTGTCGACGAACAGGTTGAGCAGCACCTGGCCGGAGAAGAACCCGTCGTAGCGCAGCGAACCGGCCGCGAACAGCACCACGAACAGCACGAACGTGGCGATGGTCGGGAGCGAGCGACGGCCGATCCGGCCACGGCCACCTGCAGCCGGGGTCGGCCCGACCAGCGGGGGCAGGGTCGCGGTCATCGTCCGCCCCCCACCACGCCGCGAGTTGCCCCGTTCAGGACGGTGAGTTGGCCGGATCGGGACTCCCGAGATCCGCAACTCGCCGTCGCGATCCGGGCAACTCGCCGTCCCGATCGGGGCAACTCGCCGTACGGGTGCGGGCAACTCGCGGTCATCGCACGTCCGCCTTCTCGAGAGCCGGGGCAGCCGCCGGCGTCGGACCGGATGTCGGTGGTGGGGCCTGCCGCCGGCGCAGCGCGCGGATCTTGGGCGACTGCGCCAGGCAGACGACGATGATCACGGCCGCCTTGAACACCAGCGTCACCTCGGGCGGGATGCCCATCGTGTAGACGGTGGTGGTGAGCGTCTGCAGGATCAGCGCGCCGACCAGCGTGCCGCTGATCGAGAACCGGCCGCCCGACAGCAGCGTGCCGCCCACGACGACGGCCAGGATCGCGTCCAGCTCGATCCACAGCCCGGCGTTGTTGGCGTCGGCGGCGGTGACGTTCGAGCTGATCAGCAGGCCGGCCGCACCCGCGCACAGCGCGGTGAAAACGTAGCCGCCCCAGATGATCCCGCGGGCGCGCACACCGGCGAGCCGGCTCGCGGCCGGGTTGATGCCGACCGCCTCGATCAGCATGCCCAGCGCCGTGCGCCGCACGACCAGCGCGACGACGGCGAACACGAGCGCCGTCAACACCACGGCGACCGGCAGGCCGATCAGATAGCCGCCGCCGAGCTCGCCGAACAGCGGGTTGCTCACGGTGATGATCTGCCCGTCCGTGATGAGCTGGGCGATCCCGCGACCGGCCGTCATCAGCACCAGCGTCGCGATGATCGGCTGGATGCCGAAGACCGAGACGAGCAGGCCGTTCCAGGCGCCCAGCAGGAGCGCGAGCCCGAGGGCGACCAGGGCGCCGGTGACGGCGGCGCCGGGAGCGGTGGGGTCGGGGGAGCCGGCGATCCACGAGCAGGCCACGGATCCGGCGATGGCGACGGTGGCGCCGACGGAGAGGTCGATGCCCCGCGTCGCGACGACCAGCGTCATGCCGAGCGCGATCAGCGCGGTGGGCGCGCCGTTCTTCAGTACGTCGATGACGCTGCCGTAGAGGTGCCCATCGTCGACGCGCAGCGCGAAGAACCCGGGGTTGAGCAGCAGGTTCAGCAGCAGGAGCGCCAGCAGCGCCACCACCGGGCGGACCAGTGGCGCCTGCAGGGCCTTACGCATCGCTGCCGCCTCCGCTCGCGATCAGCTCCATGACGCGGCCGGTGGAGGCCTCGTCGCGGGTCAGCTCGGCGATCTTGTGCCGGTCGCGCAGCACGGCGACACGGTCGGACAACCGCAGGACCTCCTCCAGTTCGGCGGAGACGAACACGACGCCCATGCCGTCGCCGGACAGGTCCGCAACGAGCTTCTGGATCTGCGTCTTCGCGCCGATGTCGATGCCGCGGGTGGGTTCGTCGAGGATCAGCAGCCGCGGTTCGGTGATCAGCCAGCGGGCCAGCAGGCACTTCTGTTGGTTGCCGCCGGACAGGTTGCGGATGAGCGCGTCGGGATCGGCCGGGCGGATGTCCAGCGCCGCGATCCACTTCTCGACCAGCGCGTCGGCCGTGCGGCGGGGGATCCGCCGCGCCCAGCCGCGCCGGGCCTGCAGGGCCAGCACGAGGTTCTCCCGCACGGTCAGGTCGCCGACGATGCCGTCGGCCTTGCGGTCCTCGGCGCAGTAGGCGATGCCACGGGCGATGGCCGGGAGCGGGGTGCGCAGGGCCACCGCCTGCCCGTCGACGACGATCTCGCCGGAGTCGGCGCGGTCGGCCCCGAACAGCAGCCGCACCAGCTCGGTGCGGCCCGAGCCGAGCAGCCCGGCCAGCCCGACGACCTCGCCGGGTCGCACGGCGAGGTCGGCCGGGGCGATCGCCCCGGTGCGGCCGACACCCGTCGCGGCGAGCAGGGGCGCCTCGCCCTCGACCGGCGCGGCCGGAGCACGGTCGAGGTCCTCCAGCTCGGCCAGCTCGCGGCCGATCATCTTGGCGACCATCTCCACGCGCGGCAGCTCGGCGATCCTGTACTCGCCGACGAGCCGGCCGTTGCGCAGGATCGTCGCCCGGTCCGCGATCGCGTAGACCTGCTCGAGGAAGTGCGAGACGAACAGCACCGCCACCCCGCGGTCGCGCAGGTCGCGGACCACGCGGAACAGCTCCTCGACCTCGCGGGCGTCGAGGCTCGACGTCGGCTCGTCCAGGACGAGCACCGCCGCGTCGACGTCGACGGCCCGCGCGATCGCGACGAGCTGCTGGGTGGCCAGCGGGTGGTCACCCAGCAGCGAGTCGGGATCGAGGTCGAGGTGCAGCGACGCCAGCAGCTCGCGGGTGCGTCGCCGCATCGTCTTCCGGTCGATCCGCCCGGCGCGCCGCGGCTCGCGGCCGAGCAGGATGTTCTCCGCCACCGTGAGGTTGGGGCAGAGGTTGACCTCCTGGTACACGGTCGCGATCCCAGCTGCCTGGGCGTCGGCGGGCGCGGCGAACACCGCATCGCGCCCGCCGACGACGACCGTTCCGGCGTCGATCGAGTACACGCCGGTCAGAGCCTTGATCAGGGTGGACTTGCCCGCCCCGTTCTCACCCATGAGGGCGTGCACCTCGCCGGGCAGCAACCGGAAGTCGACGCCGTCGAGCGCCTTGACCCCGGGGAAGCCGATCTCGATGCCACGCATCTCCACGATCGGAGGGTTCTGTGGGGCGGTCATGGCTCAGTACTGCCGGCTGGGCAGGGCCTCGGCAGCCTTCGCCTGGTCGAAGGTCGTCTCCTCGGTGAGCACGCGCTTCGGCACCTCCTGGCCGGCCTTGACCTTCTTCGCGAGGTCCATCAGCTGCGGGCCGAGCAGGGGGTTGCACTCGACGATGTAGTTGATCTTGCCGGCGGCCAGCGCGGTCATGCCGTCCTTGACGGCGTCGACCGAGATGATCGTGATGTCCTTGCCCGGCACCTTGCCGGCGGCCTCGATCGCCTCGATGGCACCCAGCGCCATGTCGTCGTTGTGCGCGTAGACGACGTCGATCTTCGGCTGCGACTTCAGGAACGCCTCCATGACCTGCTTGCCGCCGGAGCGCGTGAAGTCACCGGTCTGCGAGGCGACGACCTTCAGGTTCGGCGCGACCTTCGTGGCCTCGGCGAAGCCCTCCTTGCGGTCGATCGCCGGCGCGGCGCCGGTGGTGCCCTGCAGCTCCACGATCGCGACCGGGTCGGTCTTGCCCTGGTACTTCTGCACCAGCCACTCGCCGGCCTTCTTGCCCTCGACGGTGAAGTCCGAACCGAGGAAGGTCTTGTAGAGGCTGGTGTCGGGCGAGTCGATCGCGCGGTCGGTGAGGATCACCGGGATGTTGGCGCGCTTGGCCTCCAGCAGCACCGCGTCCCAGCCCGTCTCGACGACGGGGGAGAAGGCGATGATGTCGACCTTCTGCTGGATGTAGGAGCGGATCGCCTTGATCTGGTTCTCCTGCTTCTGCTGCGCGTCGGAGAACTTCAGGTCGACCCCCGCCTTGGCGGCCGACTCCTGGATCGACTTCGTGTTGGCGGTGCGCCAACCGCTCTCCGCGCCGACCTGCGCGAAGCCCATCGTGAGCTTGTCTCCGCCACCGGATCCGCCGGCGGCGGGGGCGCTGCCGCCGCCCGATCCGCAGGCGGCCAGTGCGGTCGCGAGCACGGCTGCGGTAGCGGCTCGGGCCAGGAATCGGCGCCGAGTGGAGCTCGGGAGTGTCGTCGTCGACATCGGGTGGTTCCTCCGGTGGAGTAGCCGGGCGCGGCTGATGTGCGGCGTAGTGTGAACGTGAACATTCGATCGCGTCAAGGGTGTCGCGCACAGCGATTTCTGCAGTACTGTGCCCCCGCATCGGGCGACCACGTTGTAGTGATCGCTCTCAACACGCGCGCCGCGATCCGTCGGATACGGTGGGTCGACACGGAGCCGGTGAGGAGACGATGCGGTGCCGAAACTCGTGCGGGACCCGTCGATCCTCGACGTCGCTCGGCTCGCGGGCGTGTCGCACCAGACCGTCTCGCGCGTCCTCAACGACCATCCCAACGTTCGCGACACCACCCGGCAACGGGTGCGCTCCGCCATCGCGGAACTCGGGTACCGGCCCAACCGGGCCGCCCGCGCCCTGGTCACCGGCAGCTACCGGTCCATCGGCGTGGTCGCCCCCCGCTCCACCCTCTACGGCCCTGCGTCGCTGCTCGCGGCGTTCGAGGAGCAGTCGGCGCTGGAGGGGTTCACGGTCACCGTCACGCGGCTGCGGACGTTCACCACGTCCGTCGTCCGCGAGGCCGTGGGCGGCCTGCTCGACCAGCGGGTCGCGGGCCTGATCGTCATCGCGCCGCTCGCGGCCGCCGCGGACGCCCTCGACGACCTCCCCGACGACCTCCCCCTCGTCGCCGTCGACGGGCACCCCTCGCGGGCCGGGTCCAGCGCCACCGTCGACCAGGTCACCGGCGCACGCCTCGCCACCGCGCACCTGCTCGACGCCGGCCACGGCACCGTCTGGCACGTCTCCGGGCCACCCGACTGGTTCGACGCCGCCGGCCGCGTCACCGGGTGGCAGGCCGAGCTCCGCGCCCGCGGCATCGACCCGCCCCCCGTCATCGACGGCGACTGGACCGCCGACTCCGGCTACCGCGCCGGCCAGCTCCTCGGCCGCATGCCCGAGGTCACCGCCGTGTTCGTCGCCAACGACGCCATGGCCGTCGGCGTGCTGCACGCCCTGCACGAACACGGCCGCCGCGTCCCCGACGACGTCAGCATCGTCGGCTTCGACGACGTGCCGGAAGCCGCCCACTTCATCCCCCCGCTCACCACCGTCCGGCAGGACTTCGACGCCGTCGCCCGCGAGAGCCTCGCCCTCCTCATCGAGCGCATCGACGGCTCGGAGTCCGTCGAGGGGCGGCTCGTGGTGCCCAGCCTCGTGGTCCGGTCCAGCGTGGCGCCCCCGCCTGGTCGGTGACGGTTCTCGTTCTCCCGTTCGTTGTGTTGTTCCGCGCGGCTCGGGTCCCCGGGGCTCCGCCCCGGACCCCGGCCTTCCCTCCGGTGGGGCCTCCGCTCTTCCGGTGATGGCTCGCGCGTGCGGCAGACCACGGTAGTTCTGGCCGGCTGGAACAGCGCTGGTGTGCCGCTCGCGCGCGTTGTCGGCCGGGCCCGTCGTCGGCCGCCCGGCTCGTCCGTGATCAAGGGCAAAATGTCGCTGTTCAAGATCGTCTGACGACCTTTTGCCCTTGATCACCGCAACCAGCCCCAGCCGCACCCGCCCGGGTCACGGTTCGGTAACGGCCGTTGACTCGATCTTTGACTACGTAGACATTTGCCGCCTTGACTACGTAGTCGGACCGACAGGAGCCACCGATGGCGCGCACGTCCGAGCCCGGTACCCGCCGCCGGCCGCCGGGGAGCACCGACGTGGCTCGCCTCGCCGGGGTGTCGCAGAAGACCGTGTCGCGGGTCATGAACGACGAGCCGCACGTCACGGACGAGGTGCGGCAGCGGGTGCTGCAGGCCGCGCAGCAGCTCGGCTACCGGCGCAACAACGCCGCGCGCGCCCTCACGTCCGGGCGGAGCAACTGCATCGGGGTCGTGTCGCTGGGCAGCGCGCTCTACGGGCCCGCGACGGAGCTGGTCGCGCTGGAGCGGGCGGCGCGGCGCACCGGTTACGCAGTCAGCATCGTCAACACCACCAGCGGCGATCCGGGCGGGATCGCCGGCGCCATCGACACCCTCCTCGAGCAGGGCGTGGACGCGATCGTCCTCTCCGAGCCGATCGACGAGGGGCCGGTGGAGGTCGCGCTGCAGGTCCCGGTGCTCGCGCTCGGGCCGGCGCCCGGGGTGACAGCCCCGCACGTGATCACCAGCCTCGGCGGCATCGGCACGCCCCCGGCGTACGAGGCCACCGAGCACCTGCTGTCGCTCGGGCACCGCACGGTCCACCACGTGGCCGGTCCGCAGCCGTGGTTCTCCGCGCGCGAGCGCGTCGACGGCTGGCGCCAGGCGTTGCGTGCTGGGGGCGCGGTGGAGCCTGCGGTCCTCGCGGGCGACTGGTCGGTGGCGTCGGGCTACGCGGCCGGCCGCGCGCTGGCCGCCGACCCGGCCGTCACCGCGGTGTTCGCCGGCAACGACGACATGGCCATCGGGGTCATCCGGGCCATGGTCGAGGCCGGCCGCGCCGTCCCCGACGACGTGAGCGTCGTCGGCTTCGACGACATCCCGATCGCCGCCTACCTGAACCCGCCGCTGACGACCGTGCTCCAGCCGTTCGACGAGATCGTGCAGGCCGGCATCGCGGCGCTCGTCCAGGTCCTCGAACGTCCGGACGACCCGGCCCCGGACGTCACACCACCGCAGTGCCGGCTCGTCGTGCGTTCCTCGACGGCGCCGCCCCGATAGGCCACTTTTCTGCTTCTGGAAAGGGAGTGCGCACGATGACGTCCACATTTTCCCGGCGACGGCTGCTGGCCGCCGCATCCGCCCTCGCCGTCGGCACGGTGCTCGCCGCGTGCGGCGGGGGCGCGAGCAGTGGCGCGAACCCGGCTGCGCCCGCGGCCGTCACGCAGGCCGAGATCGACAAGGCCATGCAGACCCCGACCGAGCTCACGTTCTGGACCTGGGTGCCCAAGATCGAGAAGGAGGTCGCCCTCTTCCAGCAGAAGTACCCGGCGATCAAGATCAACGTCGTGAACGCCGGCCAGGGCGAACCGCAGTACACCAAGCTGCGGACCGCGCTGAAGGCCGGCACCGGCGCCCCCGACGTCGCGCAGATCGAGTTCCAGTACATCCCGACGTTCTCGATCACGAAGAGCCTCGTCGACCTGCGCCCGTACGGCGCGGAGGGGCTGAAGGACAAGTTCGTCGACTGGACGTGGGGCCAGGTCGTCGGAGCCAACGGCGAGGTGTGGGCGTACCCGCAGGACACCGGCCCCATGGGCATGCTCTACCGCAAGGACATCTTCGACGCGCACGGCATCACGCCGCCGACGACGTGGGACGAGTTCGCGCAGGCCGCGAAGAAGCTGCACGCCGCCGACCCGAAGATCGCGATGACGAACCTCGCCAACAACCAGAACGGCGCCTGGATGGGCCTGCTCTGGCAGGCCGGCATCAAGCCGTTCGAGGCCACCGCGCCGGACTCGGTGAAGGTCGCCGTCAACGACCCGCGCTCGAAGGACCTCGGGAAGTACTGGCAGGGCCTGATCGCCGACGGGTCCGTCTCCACCGACCCGGACTTCACCGACTCCTGGTACCAGGGCCTCGCCCAGGGCAAGTACGCCACGTGGCTCACCGCGGCGTGGGGGCCGGTGTTCCTGTCCGGCAGCGCCGGCTCGACGTCCGGGCTGTGGCGGGCGGCCCCGCTGCCGCAGTGGGACGCGAGCAAGCCTGCGTCCGGCAACTGGGGCGGCTCGACCAGCGCCGTCGTCGCCGGCACGAAGAACCCGATCGCCGCGGCCAAGTTCGCCGAGTTCCTCAACACCGACCCGGCCTCGACGAAGGCGTTCGCCACCGAGCAGTTCCTCTTCCCCGCGACGAAGGCGCTGCTCGCCGACCCGTCCTTCACCCAGCAGAAGCCGGACTTCTACGGCGGCCAGACCGTGAACCAGATGTTCGCCGAGGTCAGCGACACCGTGGACACCAAGTTCCAGTGGCCGCCGTTCCTCGACCAGGCCGTCACCGACTGGGACGAGACCGTCGGCAAGTCGTTCGCCGACAAGGGCGACGTCGGCGCGGCGCTGGACTCCTGGCAGCAGCGCATCGTCGACTACGCCAAGAACCAGGGCTTCACGGTCGCGACGCCATGACCGCCACTCCGCGGGCCAGAGCCGGGTACCTGTTCGTCGCGCCGTTCCTCGTCGTCTTCGTCGCCCTGTTCCTGCTCCCGCTCGGCTACGCCGGCTACCTCAGCCTGTTCCGGGAACGGCTGATCGGCGGCGTCACCTTCGCGGGCCTCGACAACTACGTCCGAGCACTGAGCGACGAACGGCTGGTCGCCGGCGTGGTGAACGTCGGGAAGTTCTTCCTGCTGCAGGTGCCGGTCATGCTCCTGCTGGCGCTGCTCGCGGCGCTGGCCGTCGACAGCGGGCTGCTGCGGGCGGCGAAGGTGTTCCGGCTCGGGATCTTCGTGCCGTACGCCGTGCCGGCCGTGGTCGCCACGCTGATGTGGGGCTACCTGTACGGCCGCGACTTCGGGCCGTTCGCCCAGCTCGCCGAGGCGACGGGCGGCGCGCCGCCGGACTTCCTCGCCCCCAGCGCGATGCTCGGCTCGATGTCGAACATCGTCACCTGGGAGTTCACCGGATACAACATGATCATCCTGTACGCCGCGCTGCGGACGATCCCGACGGAGCTGTACGAGGCGGCTGCCGTCGACGGTGCCGGGGCGTGGCGGATCGCGTGGAGCATCAAGGTCCCCGCGATCCGGCCGGCGCTGATGCTGTGCCTGATCTTCTCCGTGATCGGGAGCTTCCAGCTGTTCGCGGAGCCGCAGCTGCTGCAGCGGCTCGCGCCCAGCGTGATCGACGGCGCGTACACGCCGAACCTCTACGCCTACACGCTCGCGTTCACCGGCCAGGAGGTGAACTACGCCGCGGCCGTGTCCTTCCTGCTCGGGCTGGTGATCGTCGTCGTGTCGTCCGCGGTGCTGTTCGTCTCCCGGCGAGGAGGACGCCGGTCATGAGCGCGACCCTCCTCGACGCACCCGCCATCCCGGACGTCCCGGCGCCGGCCCGCCGCGCGCGTCCCCGGCGCAGCAACCTGCTCACCCTGGCCATGCTGGCCCTGCTGATCTACTTCCTGATCCCGCTGTTCTGGCTGGTCGTCGCCTCGACGAAGACGACGGGTGACCTGTTCTCCACGTTCGGCCTGTGGCTGGCGCCGGACTTCTCGCTGTTCTCCAACATCGGCGAGCTGTTCACCTACGACGGCGGCGTCTTCACGAAGTGGCTCGCCAACACCGTCCTGTACTCCGTGGTCAGCGCCGGGGGAGCGGCGCTGCTGTGCGCGATGGGCGGCTACGGGTTCGCGAAGTACCGCTTCCGCGGCAACGACGCGCTCTTCGGCATCGTCCTCGGCTCGATCATGGTGCCCACGACCGCGCTCGCCATCCCGACGTACCTGCTGTTCAGCAAGGTGGGTCTGGCCAACACGGTGTGGGCGATCATCCTGCCGAGCCTGGTCAGCCCGTTCGGGCTCTACCTCATGCGCGTCTACGCCCAGGACGCCGTGTCCGACAGCATCCTGGAGGCCGCCCGGATCGACGGGGCGGGGGAGCTGCGGATCTTCTTCCAGGTGGTGCTGCGCAGCCTCGCCCCGGGCATCGTCACGGTGCTGCTGTTCACCCTCGTGGCGACGTGGAACAACTACTTCCTGCCGCTGATCATGCTGAACGACCCGAACCTCTACCCGATCACGGTCGGGCTCTCGGCGTGGTCGTCGCAGGCGGTCGGGGGTGGCGGCGGCACCGCGCAGCTCCTGGCGCTCGTCGTCACGGGCTCGTTGATGTCGATCATCCCGCTCATCGCCGCGTTCCTCATGCTGCAGCGCTACTGGCAGTCGGGGCTCACGGCGGGCGGGGTCAAGGAGTGAAAGGACCATCCGTGCCGGCACTGCCTGCCCGTGTGCTCTTGGGCGCTGCCTACTACCACGAGTACCAGCCCTACGACCGGTTGACGACCGACCTCGACCTGATGGTCGAGGCCCGGTTCTCGGTCATCCGCGTCGGCGAGTCCGTGTGGTCGACGTGGGAGCCGGAGGACGGGCAGTTCGAGCTCGACTGGCTGCAGCCCGTGCTGGACGGCGCGCACGAGCGCGGCATCGCCGTCGTGCTCGGCACGCCCACCTACGCCGTCCCGCCGTGGCTCGTCCGGCTGCACCCCGAGATCGCGGGTGAACGCGGTACCGGCCGGCCCATTCCGTGGGGCGCGCGGCAGGAGGTCGACTTCACCCACCCCGCGTTCCGGTTCCACGCCGAACGCGTGATCCGCGCGATCGTCGCCCGCTACGCCGACCACCCCGCCGTGATCGGCTTCCAGGTCGACAACGAGCCGGGCAACGAGCTGCTGCACAACCGCGGGGTCTTCCAGCGGTTCGTCGACGACCTGCGCCGCACCTACGGCGACGTCGAGACGCTCAACCGGGAGTGGGGCCTCGTCTACTGGTCGCACCGGCTCTCCACCTGGGCGGACCTGTGGACGCCCGACGGCAACGTCCAACCCCAGTACGACGTGGCATGGCGGCGCTTCCAGGCCCGCCAGACCACCGAGTTCATCGCCTGGCAGGCCGGGATCGTCCGGGAGTACGCGCGGCCGGAGCAGTTCGTGACGACCTGCATCTCCTACAACCGCCCCGCCGTCGAGGACGACGAGCTCACCGACGCCCTCGACGTCACCGCGGGCAACCCGTACTACGGCATGCAGGACGCGCTCGCACTGCCCGACCGCCGCACGGCGGTGCAGGACTGGACGACCACCGGCACCTGGGCGCTCTACCACAGCGCGGACCGCATGTACTCGTCCCGGCAGGAGCCGTTCCTCGTCACGGAGACCAACGCGTCGAGCATCGGTGGTCCGTGGTCGAACCGGCCCGCCTACGACGGGCAGTGGCGGCAGGCGGCGTGGGCGCTGGTGGCCCGCGGTGCCCGCATGATCGAGTACTGGCACTGGCACACGCTGCACTTCGGCACCGAGACGTACTGGGGCGGCGTGCTTCCGCACAGCGGCCGGCCGGGCCGGACCTACCGGGAGATCGCGCAGCTCGGCGCCGAGCTGGAGACGGCGGGCGAGCTCGTCGCCGGGCTCGTCCCGGACGCCGACGTTGCGGTGGTGCACTCGCTGCCCAGCCGGTGGCTGATGCAGAAGTACCCGCCGCTGGCCGACCCGGACGGCGGCCCGGACGACAACGCGTACCACGGCATCGCCGACCCGTTCTACCGCGGCGCGTTCGACGCCGGGCTGCAGGTGCGGATCGTGCACGCCCGCCAGCTCCTCGACGTCGAGCCGGCCGAGCTGGCCGCGCGGCACCCCGTGCTCGTCGCGGCCGGTCTCTACGTCGTCGACGACGTCACGCTCGACCACCTCGTCGCCTACGCCGAGGCCGGCGGGCACCTCGTGCTCGGCCCGCGCACCGGGTACGGCGACCACGAGGGCCGGGCGCGGGCCGAGCGCGCCCCCGGGCGGCTCGCCGAGCCCGCCGGCGTCTGGTACGACGAGTTCTCCAACATCTCCGGCGAGCTGCCGGTGCACGCCGTCGACGGTTCCCCGTTGCGCATCGGGGCTGCGGCGACGGCGACCCGCTGGGTCGACGGCCTGAACGCGGCCGGCGCCGAGGTGCTGACGCGCTACGAGCACCCCCACTTCGGTCGCTGGCCCGCCATCACGACGCGCGAGCACGGCGCCGGCCGCGTCACCTGCGTCGGCACGGTGCCGAACCAGGAGCTGGCCGCCGAGCTGAGCCGCTGGCTGGTCCCGAACCCGCGGCACGGCTGGCAGCAGGTGCCCGCGAGCGTCACGGTCACCACCGCGACCGCGACCGACGGGCGGCGCGTCCACGTCGTCCACAACTGGGCGTGGGAGACGACGACGGTGACCGCCCCGGTGGAGCTGCGCGACGTGCTCGGCGACAAGGTGCAGCCGGCGGAGCAGTCGCTCGTGCTCGAGGCGTGGGACGTGCGGGTGTTCGTGGAAACCGGGTCACGCCGCGGGCTTGCGGGGTAGGAACAGCGCCGACACCAGCGCCAGCACGAGCAGCACCAGTGCCCAGCCGAACGTCGACGCGTAGGCGGCGGCCAGCGGCGCGGCCAGCGGGCCCGGGTCGCGCGGCGCCACCGGTGCCGCCCCGACCGCCGTGAGCCGGCTCGCGATCTGGTGGGTGAGCACCACCGACAGCGTCGCGGTGCCGATAGCGGCAGCGCTCTGCTGGATGATCGTCAGGCTCGTCGAGCCGCGGGCGATGTCGACCGGCTTCAGCGTCTTCAGCGCGATCGACATGTTCGGCATCCCGACCAGGCCCATCGCGGCGCCCAGCACGAACAGTGCCACGGAGATCACCCAGTACGGCGTGGTGTCGGTGAGCTGCGTGAGCGCCGCTGCCACGCCGATCGTCACCAGGATGCCCAGCGGGACGATCCGCGCCGCGTGACCGCGGTCGACCAGCCGGCCGGCGATCGGCATCACGAGCATCACGCCGATGCCCTGCGGCACGAACAGCAGCCCCGCCTCCAGGGCGCTCTCCCCGCGCACCTGCTGGAAGTACAGCGGGAACAGCAGCAGCGACCCGAAGACCGACACCATGAACAGCACCATCGTGATCGTGGCGACCGAGAACCCGCGGTCGCGGAACAGCTTCAGGTTGATCAGGGCGTGCGGGATGCGCGCGGCATGCCACAGGAACACGGCGATCAGCACGGCGCCCGCGCCGGCGGGCAGGAACACCTGGGGATGCCCGAAGCCCTCGTGCGCGGGCACCTGCGCGAGCCCGTAGATCAGCGCGGCCAGACCGGGGGAGAGCAGGAGCAGACCGAGCACGTCGAGCTTCGCCGCCGGGCGCGGCTCGTCCGCTGGCAGGATGCGCGCGCCCAGCGCCAGCGTCAGGATCCCGACCGGGACGTTCACGAAGAAGATCGCCCGCCACGACACCCCGTCGACCAGCCAGCCACCCAGCACCGGCCCGACGATCGGGCCGAGCTGCATCGCGATGCCGAGGACGGCCATCAGCCGGCCGATCCGCGCCGGCCCGGCCGCGCCGACCAGGATCGTCGTGCTCAGCGGCAGCAGCATGCCGCCGCCGAGGCCCTGCAGAACGCGGAACCCGATCAGCGATCCGGCCGACCACGCGCAGCCGGCCAGCGCCGAGCCGACGACGAACAGCACGATCGCGGTGAGGTAGACCCGCTTGGTGCCGAACCGGTCGGCGGCCCAACCGGACAGCGGGATGACGGTGGCGAGCGCCAGCGTGTAGCCGGTCGCCACCCACTGCATCGTGGCGAGGGTGGTGTCGAACTCGGTGATCAGGCGGTCGAGCGCGACGTTGACCACGGTGATGTCGAGCATCGCCATGATCGCGCCGAGCACGATCACCCCGCCGATCGCGAGGATCCTCCGGTCGAGCTTCTCGGGCGCGGGTCGCGCGTCCGCAGTCGTCGTCGGAGCGGTGTCTTGCGTCATGGATCGTCCCTGCCTGGCGGCCCAGAGAGGCCGCCGTCGTCCGTCAGCCGGATTTACGATCGGCAATGGTGAGGGACGACCGGGGTCTTGCCGCAAGCCCCGGGGTGCGCTATACGTTGAACATGGCGGGAAGGGTCTTCCCCCGCTCCCCGGTCAATTCGGCCAGCTTCGCCGTGACCTCCGCCGCCGTCTCGACGGCGATCTCCACCGCCCGTGCCGCCAAGGGCGACTGCGACGACGTGGCCGGCCAGTGCAGGTGGATGCCCCGGCTCGGCGCCGGCTCCAGCGCGTGGATGGAGAGTCTTTCGTCGGACTGCGCGTTCGACCCGTAGAGGGCGAGCCACGGCAGCACCGTCCAACCGAGACCCGCCCGCACCATCGACAGGATGGTCTCGTTGCCCGGCGTGCGGAAGACGATCCGCGGCCGCGCACCGGAATGGGCCAGCACCGGATCCATCCACGCCTGGTCGCACGCCAGGTGGCAGCCCACGATCGGGCGGCCGTCGAGCTCCGCCTGCGCGACGGGACCGTCCGGCAGCTCGCCCGGGCGCGTCACCAGCAGGTACGGGTCGTCGAGCAGCGTGATGTGCTCGACGTCGCCGTCGACGACCCGGTCGTAGAACAGCAGGTCCAGACCGTCGATCTGCGGGTCCGCCGCCGGGGCGTCGGCCAGCCGGATCTCGCACGTCGGGTGCTCCTCGCGCAGCCGCCGCATGAGCGCGGGCAGGATCACCGTGGACACGCTCTGGAACGTGCCGACGTCGATCCGGCCGTCGCCCGCCTTGAACCGGTCGACGGCGTCGGCCAGCTCCGCCGCCTTCGCGAGCAACTCGCGTCCGTGCTCGAGGACGACCGCGCCGAGCGGGGTGATGCGGACGGGTCTCGGTCCGCCCGGGCGTTCGAACACCGGGCCGCCCACGGCCTTCTCCAGCGCCGCGATCTGCTGGCTGATGGACGACTGGGTGTAGCCGAGGCGCTGGCCGGCGCGGCCGAACGTGCCCTCGTCGACGATGGCGGCCATCGTTGTGAGGTGTCTCAGCTCGACGTCGCTCACGTGGTTGAGGGTAGCTCTCGGCAGTCCGTTGTGATCGCGGTCGTTGGGCCTCCTGAACTACCCCTTCGCTCTCCTGGTCTTCGGTTTGTAGTCCCCGGTGTTGTTCGCACGAGCGGGGTAGCGCGGTTGGGGTGCTCCTTGTGGTTCTGGCGCTGCCCGGGTTTTCAAACGAAAAATGTGGTCGGCCTGGCGGCCGTACCCGACTCGGAACTCTGTCTGACTGCCTCTCCTCGCTTTGCTTGCGTGGGCAACTGGCCATGGTGCCGATTTCGAACACTTGTTTGGCGCGCCTGTTTTCGGTAGGATACAGGCATGTCCACGTCCGTCTTGGTTGCGCAGCTCGCTGACGCTGTTGCGCGGCTCGAAGAGCAGAAGAATGCTCTCGCCGCACAGCAGGCCGCGGCGATTCTTGCGCTGGGGCGGGCGGTCGCGGCGCAGCAGATCGATGCCGGTGTGGTTGACCCTGATGATGTGCAGCGGGTTGTTGCCGAGCAGGTCGGTCAGGCTTGCCGCGTGTCAGCTGTCGAGGGTGGGAAGCGGGTGCGGATCGCTCGGGATCTGCATGCCGGGCACTCCCGGGTGCGGGCCCTGTTCGCGGCCGGACTGCTCAACGAGCAGAAGGTCGCCTTCATCACCGGCGCCGGGTCGCACCTCGACCCCGAGGAGCGGTCCTGGGTCGATGAACAGCTCGCCGAGCGTGCTGTCGAGACCTTGAGCGTCCGGCGGATCCACGATCTCGCCCGGAAGTTGGCGGCGGAGGTGGCGCCGGAGAAGTTTGCCGAGCGCTGCCGGCGCGCCCGGTCCGGGCGGCGGGTGTCGGTGCGGCCTTCCACCGAGCCTGGCATGGCGGATCTGACCGCGCACCTGCCGGTGGAACAGGCCGTGGCCTGCTACGCCGCGTTGCGCAAGGCGGTCAACGACGTGTGGGTCAAGCCGGAGCCGGTGCTGCGGGGGCGGGGCGAGATCATGGCCGACACCCTGGTCGAACGGCTCACCGGTCAGGCCCAGGCCGAGGACGTCGACATGCAGGTGAACATCGTGGTCCGGGTCGAGGACCTGCTCGACCCCGACAGCGCACTGCCCGCGGAGGTCCCCGGCTACGGTCCCGTCCCGGCCGACATCCTGCGCACCGGCGCGGGCCGCAAGACGTGGCGACGGTTGTTCACCCGGGACGGGGCGATCATCGGCGGCGACTCGGTGCAGCGCTGCTTCACCGGGGTCCTGGCCGAGCTGATCAAGATCCGCGACGGGGGCCGGTGCACCGCCCCGTTCTGCGATGCCCCGATCCGCCACATCGATCACATCGAGCGGTGGCGCGACGGTGGCCGCACGACTTTCGACAACGGCCGGGGCTTGTGCGAGTTCCACAACCATCTGCGGGAAATCGGGACCACGGCCAGTCGGCCACGCCCCGCAATGCAAGCGACGGCAATCAGACAGAGTTCCCAGTCAGGTACGGCGCGCCAGGCGCAGATTGAGCTCACCGTCACCGACGTGTCGCTGACTCCTCGCGAAACAGCCCGTACAGAACGGCGTCGTAACCGAGCCGCACCACACCGGCGACGACGAAGGGCAGTCCGATCCAGGAACTCTGCAACAGCACAGCGCTGACGAGGGGTGCGCCGGCTCGCGCCGCGTAGCGGGCGATGTTCGTGTACGCGGCGGCCGGGGTGCGTTCTGCCGGATCGACGATGGTGGCGACGTAGGCCTGGCGGGCCGGGACGTCCATCTGGGAGAGCGCGGCCCGGGCCAGGAGCAGGGCGAGGGCGATCGGGAGGGTCGGGGCGAGCGGGACGGCGGCGAGCAGCAGGTTCGCGGGCGCGTGCGTGAACACCATGGTCTGGAGCAGCCCGAACCGCTCGCCCAGCCGGCTCGCCACCACGCTCGACGCGGCCTGCAGCAACCCGGCGGCGAAGAACACGACACCCATGAGCTGCGGGGTGGCCTCGAAGTAGCGGGTGAACCAGAACACCAGGAAGGCCTGGACGACGAAGCCGCCCGCGAACGCGTCCACGGCGAAGAGTGCGGCCAGCCGGCGCACCGTGCTGCGGGAGCGGACCAGGCGCCCGCTGGATCCGTGATCGGGCGGCGGTTCGACGGCCTGGCCGAGTCGGGAGGCGACCAGGGCGGCCAGGATCGCCGCCGCGGACAGCACGAGCAGCCACCGCTGATCGGCGGGAACACCCGGCCACACCGCACGGAGTGCAGCGGGGCCGCCGGCGAGCAACGCGCCGAACGACCCGGCGAGGTAGGCGACGGCGTTGTAGTGGCCGAACACGCGGACGCGGGCCGAAGAGCCGCCGATCATGGCCTGTTCCAGAGTGGTGATCGGCCCGGACTCGTTCGGGTCGGTCGACAACGTGCCCGTCAGCGCGGCGAGCAGCAGCAGCGGCACCCGGTCGGTGAGGGCGAACACTGCCGCCGCGACGGCCATGACCAGCAGCAGCGCGACGTAGCTGCGCCGCCGCCCGAAACGGTCCCCGAACCGGCCCACCAGCAGCGCGGACACCGCCGTCCCGGCGAGCATGGCCGAGAACACCGCCCCCACGACGGCGGTGGAGAGGCCGGCCGTCGCGAGCGCGGTGCCGAGCAGCACGCTGCCGAACCCGTACCCGAACGCGCGCAGGCCCTGCACCGCCAGGATGCGGCGGAGGTCGCGCTCCACTAGGGAGTCGCCGCGCTGAGCCGGTAGGTCGTGCCCGCGGTGGCCGTCCACGTCAGGCGCGGTCGGCCACCGGGCCCGGCGGCCGTCGCGCGTCCGCCCCGCAGCGGCGGGGTGCCGGCGGGGACCTCCACAGTGAGCTCCCCGTCCGCGCCTGCGACCACGGTGGCGTCGACGACGACGCCGTCGCGCCACTCGACGTCGACGCGGTGGCCGCCGCGGCACCGGATCCCGCGGACGCGACCGGCCGGCCAGCTCGGCGGGAGCGCCCGCAGGAGGGCGAGCACCCCGTCGTGGCTCTGCACGAGCAGCTCGGCGATGCCGGCGGTGGCGCCGAAGTTGCCGTCGATCTGGAACAGCGCCTTCTCCGGTCGGTAGTCCGCCGGGTGCAGGTCGAGCAGCGACGCCGACGACAGGTCGTCCAGCAGCACGGCGAGCGACCGCTCGGCCAGCTCCGCGTCACGCAGCCGCGCGGCCAGGCACAGGATCCACGCCTGGCTCCAGCCGGTGTAGCCGCTGCCGTTGTCGAGCCTGATGCGCAGCGCGCGGCGCACCGCCTCGAACTCGTCGGGGGTGCCGGTCTCGGAGATCCGCGTGCCGGGATAGAGGCCGTAGAGGTGGGAGACGTGGCGGTGGCCCGGTTCCAGCGGCGCCCGCTCGTCGGCCCACTCGAGCAGGTCACCGCCGGTGCCGATGGCGACGGGACGCAGCGCGGCGAGCGCGTCCGCGGCCCGCGGCGCGAGCGCGGCGTCCGCCGCGTCGCCGAGCTGGGCGAGCGCGCCGAACCGGCTCAGCACCTCGTGCACGAGCTCCTGGTCCATCGCCGAGCCGGCGGAGACGGCAGCGTTGCCGTCGGTCGTGAGGAACCGGTGCTCCGGTGACGTCGACGGGCTCACGACCAGCCGCCCGTCCGCGTGCGGCACCAGCATGTCGAGGGCGAACGCGGTGGCGGCGCGCAGGACGGGCAGCGCGGTCGTCGTGGCGAAGTCAGGCGGGGCCCCGTGGTCGAGGTGATCCCACACGTGCGCCGCGAGCCACAGCAGTCCCGACGGCCAGTTGGACCACTGCGGGTCGCCGTCGACCGGGGCGCTGAACCGCCAGAGATCGGTGTTGTGGTGCACGGCCGAGCCACCGGCGCCGTAGAACTGCTGCGCGGTGCGCGCGCCGGTGACGACCAGCTCCCGGAGCATCGCGAAGAGCGGTTCGTGCAGCTCGGGCAGGCCGGTGGGCTCGGCCGGCCAGTAGTTCATCTCGACGTTGATGTTGGTCGTGTAGTTGCAGCTCCAGCCCGGCCGCAGGTCCGCGTTCCAGATCCCCTGCAGGGTGGCCGGCTGGCTGCCCGGCCGGGACGACGCGATGAGCAGGTAGCGGCCGTGGTGGAACAGCAGCTCGGCCCGAGCGGGGTCGGCCGACCCCACCGGGTACGAGGGCGAGAGGTCGAGGTCCACCCGGTCGAACAGGGCGCGGTGGTCCCGCACGTGGGCGTCCCGCAGCTCCCCCGTGCCGATCGCGAGGGCGGCGGCGACGCGTTCGCGCGCCACCGCGGCGAGGGCGTCGACGTCCGCGCTCGGCCGCTGGTCGAACCCGCGGTGCCCGCACTCGGCGCTCACGATCATCCGCACCTCGCCGGGCCCGACGCGCTGCACCGCCACAACGACGGCGAAGCCCATCCCGGCCGGCACCGTGCCGTCGGGACCGGGTTCGTCGTCGGCGTAGACGACCGCCGGCTCGCGGTCGACGTAGTCCGGCAGCGCGACGGCGGGCGCCCGACCGGTGGCGACCAGCCAGCCCGGCTCGGTCGTCACCGCGGTCGGGTGGACGTGCAGGAACCGCGGCAGGGCGAGCGGCAGCTCCGCGTCGGCGGTGGCCGTGCAGACGAGCACGCCGGCCGGCGCTGAGACGAACGCGGCCAGCTCGACCGGTCCGTAGGAGGTGGTCGCGACGGCGTCGGCGAGGTGCAGTTCGCGTTGGTAGGAGCCGTCCGCGGCAGGCCCGTAGTGCCACAGCAGCGAGCCGAGCGGCTGGTAGGCCTGCGTCCAGCCGGGGCTCTGCAGCTGCCGGGCGAGCGCGTCGGCAGTCGTGAACGCGCCGTCGTGCACGGCGGCCCGCAGGGCGGGCAGCTCGGGCGGCGGCGCGTCCGTGGCCTGGTCGGGGCCGCCGGACCAGAACGCGTCGAGGTTGAGGTCGATCATCTCGGTGGCCGGGCGGCCGCGCATCATGGCGCCCAGCCGGCCGTTCCCGAGGGGAAAGCCGTCGTGGAAGACATCGGCGGGTTCGGACAGGACGATGCGGTGGCGCACGGGACTCCCGGATCTCGACGTGACGCTATTTATCTTAGCTCCATCGACAATTCCTCGTTGACGCCAGTCCGGTGGGCCTGGATATCGTCGTTGCTCCGGTCTTTCCGCATTCCGGGGGGAATCCACCAGATGTCGCACGCCTTCGCCGCCGGGCGGATCGCCTGGCAGGCGGCGCCGGTCCACGTCGCCGCGCAGGTGGTGCTGGCCGCAGTGGCCGCCGGGCTGCCCGTGCTGTCGGCGTGGCTGACCAAGTCGATCGTCGACGGTCTGACGGCCGGTTCGCCCGCGGTCTCCGCGATGCTGGGCCTCGCCGCAGGCCTGATGGCGGCGGGACTCGCGCTCGCGCTGCTGCCGCGGGTGGTGCACCACCTCGAGCAGGAGGCCGGCCGGGCCATCACGGTGCTGACGCGGGACCGGCTCTACGCCGCGGTCGGGCGGTTGCAGGGGATGGCCCGGTTCGAGGACCCGGCGTTCCTCGACCGGCTGCGGATGGCGCAGCAGGGCGGAGGCCAGTCGCCCGGTGACGTCGTCGGCTCGGCGCTGGCGATCGGCAGCGGTGCGCTGACGTCCGTCGGGTTCGTCGGGGCGTTGCTGCTGATCAGCCCGGTGATGGCGATGGTGGTCGTGGCGGCGGCCGTGCCGGTGCTGGTGGCGCAGCTGCGGCTGTCGCGACGGCGCGCCGCGATGATGTGGAGCATCGGGTCCGTCGAGCGCCGCGAGCTGTTCTTCGAGTCGCTGCTGCTGGACGTCCAGGCGGCCAAGGAGATCCGGCTGTTCGGCGCCGCCGCGTTCCTGCGCGGGCGGATGCAGGCCGAACGGCGGGCGGCCGACGTCGCCCGCCGGCGCATGGACCTGCGTGACCTGCGCACCCAGGGCGGGCTGAGCACGCTCTCGGCCGGGGTCGCGGGCGGCGGACTGGTGTGGGCGGTGGTCACCGCGGCCGGCGGCGCCATCACGCCCGGCGACGTCATGCTGCTCGCCGCGGGGGTGGCAGGCGTGCAGGGAGCGCTGACGTCGGTGGCGACGTCGATCGCGAGGCTGCACCAGCAGCTGCTGATGTTCGGGCACTACGTCGACGTCGTGTCGGCAGAGCCGGACCTGGAGGAGGTCGCGGACCCGCGGCCCGCGCCGGAGCTGCGGAACGGGATCGAGCTGCGGGACGTGTGGTTCCGCTACGCCGACGACCTCCCGTGGGTGCTGTCCGGGGTCACCGTGCTGATCCCGGCAGGGCAGGCCGTCGCGCTCGTCGGGCGCAACGGCGCCGGCAAGAGCACGCTGGTCAAGCTGCTGTGCCGGTTCTACGACCCCACGAAGGGCGCGATCCTCTGGGACGGGATCGACATCCGCGAGCTGGACGTCGCGTCCCTGCGCAGGCGGATCGGCGCGGTGTTCCAGGACTTCATGGACTACGACCTGACCGCGGCCGAGAACATCGCGATCGGTGACGTCGACGCCCTCGACGACCGCCCGCGCCTCGCCGAGGCCGCCCGGCGGAGCGGTATCCACGCGACGATCGACGCACTGCCCCGCGGCTACGACACGATGCTCTCCCGGATCTTCACCACGGAGGACGGCGCGGACGACCCCGCCACGGGCGTCGCCTTCTCGGGCGGGCAGTGGCAACGGCTGGCCCTGGCCAGGGCGTTCGTGCGGGAGGGCCAGGACCTGCTCATCCTCGACGAGCCCAGCTCCGGCCTCGACGCGGTGGCCGAGCACGAGGTGCACACGAGCCTGCGCGAGCACCGGCGGGGACGCACCAGCGTGCTGATCTCGCACCGGCTCTCCGCGGTGCGGGCCGCTGACCGGCTCGTCGTGCTCTCCGGCGGTGCGATCGTGGAGGAGGGCACGCACGACGAGCTGCTGCGCACCGGCGGGGTGTACGCCGAGCTGTTCCGCCTGCAGGCCGCCGGCTACGCCGAGGACGATGCGAACGCAAGCATTTCGCAGGGGCCGGACAATCGGTCCGACAATGGTGGAAACGACGATTCTTCTGGCGCTTCCCGCGATATGCTGGAGTCCCCTCGGTGATCACCTGATGGAGGTTCCATGAAACTGCTGAGAACGGTGGGCGATCGATTGCTGGAGGTGCTCGCCCCTCGGGCGACTGCCGCCGCCGGAGTGAAGTGCACCGAGCGGCGCTGTGCCTGCGTCTCGAACGGGATCGGCACGCGCGTCATGATGTACGAGCTGTGGGACGAGCTCCACGGCACCCGCTGCGGGCCGTGCAACATCCCGCACGAGATCTGCTGATCGCATGAGCAGGCAGCGCGAGGGCACCTCGCGCTGCCTGTCACACGGGCGGGCGATCCGGGGCGCGCGCGACCTCGTCCAGCACCGCGAGGATGTGCTGCCGGGACGAGCCGGCGCGCAGCGCGTTCGTCAGCACCGCCCGCACCTCCTCGAGAGCCGCGAGCTGCTGCTCCGGTAGCGGGTGACGGACCGTCACCGCGCGGCCGCGCCCGAAGTCGAGCACCCCCTCGCTGCGCAGCAGCCGGAGTGCGCGGAGGACGGTGTTCTCGTTCGCGCCGAACTGGGCGGCCAGCTGTCGGGCGACCGGCAGCCGGGTGCCCGGAGCCAGGTGCCGGCGATGGATCTCCCGGCGGATCCTGTTCGCGATCTCCAGGTAGCGGACCTGCACCCGGTCACCGTAAGGACCGGGATCGGGGATGTGACCCTTCCTCCCACGATCTTCCAACTGTTCGTGGCAGGCTGCGCGCATGCCGAGGCTGGTGCCCGCTGTGGTGCGGGCCTTCGACGTGCTGGAGCTGTTCCTCGGCGACCAGGTGGAGCTGACGGCCCAGGAGATCGCCGAGCGCTCGGGCATCCCGCGATCGTCGCTGCACGAGCTGCTGACCACGCTGGTGGCGCGGGGCTACCTGGACCGCTCGACGGGCGCCGGCGGCGGGTTCCGGCTCGGCCCGCGGCTGCTGGAGCTGGGGTCGCGCTACAAGGATCGGCTCGACCTCGGATCGGCGGCCGAGGCCGTCGCCCGCGTCGTGGCCGCGGAGTGCGACGAGACCGTGCAGGTCGGCGTCCTCGACGGGCCCGACGTCGTCTACATCGCGAAGATCGACTCGACGCACGGCGTGCGGCTGATCTCGGCCGTCGGCAGGCGGCTGCCGGCGCACTGCACGGCCATCGGGAAGGTGCTGCTGGCGCAGCTGTCCGACGCCGCCTTCGACGAGCTGCTGCCGCCGGAGCTGCCGGCGTTGACCCGCAACAGCATCACGTCGCGCGAGGTCCTGCGCGAGCAGCTGCGCGAGGTGCGTCGCGACGGGGTCGCCCATGAGCGCTCGGAGTCCAACCTCGACGCCGGCTGCGTCGCCGCCCCCGTGGTGGACGAGGCGGGCCGGTGGATCGCGGCCATGAGCATCACGGTGCCCACGTCCCGGCAGACCCCGGAGGGCTGGACGGGCTGGACGGCGCTGGTGCGGCGCGGCGCGGCGGAGCTGTCGCGCCGGCTCGGTGCGACGGGCTGAGGACGTTACGCCGGCGCCGGCACCGCGAGGTCCGGCGCGGGCGCCGTGGACGGTCGCGCGTCGGGCAGCTCCCGCCGCAGGTGGGCCAGGCCGATCTCGGCGCGGCGGACCCGTTCGCGGGCGAGCTGGCAGCTGAGCGCCTCCAGGTGGGTGCCGCTCGGGTAGAGCGCCGGCGCGTTGCGCAGCCCGAACTTGAGGTACACGGGCGCGCAGACCCGCACGATCTCGGCGATCTCGTGGTAGCGCAGGTAGCCGCCGAGGTCGTCCGGGGACTCGATGTAGATGTCGAGGGGGATGTCGACGGCGGCGCGGATGTCGGCGAGCTGGGGGAGCGTGAGGTCGGTCGGCACGTTGTAGGTGTCCGCGCCCAGCGACGCCGCGACGCGGATCGACGCGGGGTTGGCGAGCCCCATCTGCACGCTCGCCTTGAACACCATCCCCGCCGGCAGGTCGCCGTCGCGGCGCATCCGGTTCGCGATGTCCAGCACGCCGACGTCGGTGAGCAGGACGCTGCGGATGCCGTGGTCGGCGGCGCGCTGCACGTCGGCGAGGACGGCGGCGAGCTGCTCGGACCCGCGGGCCTGCGCACCGACCGGTGCGCCGCTGGGGGTGAGGTGCGTCGAGCCGGTGCCCCAGCCGGCGAGCGGCCGCGCGAACAGGCTGACCTCCATGCCGTGCTCAGCGCCCAGCTCGGCGGTGCGGTCCAGCTCGTCGTCGGTCAGGAGCAGCACGCCGCTGCCCTGGGAGATGCGGTCGACGTGCACGCCGCGGCGGGCGGCCTCGTCCAGCACGGCCGCCATCGTCGCGGGACCCTCGACGCTCGGGATCTCGACGCGGTACTGCGCACCGTCGGCGAACCGGAGCGGGCTCTCGGGCAGCCCGGTGCCGGTGCGGGGGAGTCCGTGCTTGGCGAGGAGCTCGCTCACATCGATCCGATCCGATATGTCGGAGTACATCCGGTATTTCGACGGTAGGGTGGCGTCCGATGCCTGGTCAAGGGCTTCCCCCACGCGCTCGACGATGTCGCGAGGAGATGTGATGACCGAACCCGCAGCGCTCCGCAGGGTGTCCTGGGTTCCGCGGGCGCATCCGCTGTCGTGGGCGACGCTCGCCGTCACGACCGGCGCGATCCTCATGACCGCGGTCGACGGCGGGATCCTGCCCGCGGTGCTGCCGGCGATCCAGGCGGAGTTCGGCCTGACCACGGGCCAGGCCGGGCTCACCAACTCGGTGTTCTTCGCCGGGTTGATCGTCGGGGCGCTGCTGTTCGGCTGGGCGTCGGACCGGATCGGGACCGGCTACCGCCGCACGTGGACGTGGAACGTCGCCATGGCGATCGGCATCCTCGGCGGCGCGGCGACGTTCGGGTTCGCCGGCAGCTTCGCCGCGTTCCTGCTGCTGCGCATCCCGATGGGCATCAGTCGCGGTGGCTCCGAGCCGGTCAACGTCGCGCTCGTCGGCGAGTGGTGGCCGAAGGAGCACCGCGGGTTCGCGATCGGCGTGCACCACACCGGGTTTCCGCTCGGCCAGTTCGTCACCGGCGCGCTGATCGCGGCCGTACTGGGCGTGGCGGGCTGGCGGGAGGCGTTCCTGCTGATCCCGCTGCTCGGTATCCCGGTGATACTCGCGCAGGCGTTCATCGGCACCCGGCGCAACCAGGAGCGCGTCTACGACTGGATCGACGGCCGCGGGCTGACCCGGCCGCAGCCGGAGCTGTCGAGCCGGCTCAGCGGCGGCGCGCTCGCGCCGGTGCGGGAGGCGCTGCGGCACGCCAACGTCCGCTGGTCGGTGGTGCTGATCTTCCTGTTTCTGTGGGCGGAGGCCGGCGCGGTGACGTTCCTGACCACGCAGCTCGTCGGCACCGGGATGGGCCTCGGCGAGGCCGCGTTCCTCTCCGGGGTTTCGGGGCTCACCGGCTGGATCGGGCAGATCGTGTGGGGCACGTGGTCCGACCACGCCGGCCGCAAGTTCGCCATCCGGTTCCTCGTGATCGGGTGGGCCGTGACGCTGCTGGCCATGATCGGCATCGCCGGCGCGGTGAGCGCGTGGATCGTGCTGCTCGCGTGGGGCCTGTTCCGCAACGCGCCCTTCCCCGTCGTGTACGCGCTGCTCATCGACTCGGTGCCGCGCTCGGCCGGCACCGCGATGGGGATCATGATCGGGCTCGCGCTGGGGGTGTCGGGCGTGCTCGCCGCGGCTGTGTCCGGCCTCGTCATCGACGCCTTCGGATTCGGCGTGCACTACGTTCTGCTGGCGGTGATCTGCCTGCTCGGGCTGATCCCGCTCGCCCGCATGACCGAGACCGTGGAGCCTCGTTGAGTGAACTTCTCCCCGCCGGCGCGACCCTGGAACGGGTCTGGACCGGAGCCGTGTGGACGGAGGGGCCGGCGTGGATCGCGGCCACCGGCACGCTGCGCTTCAGCGACATCCCGAACAACCGCATCCTGCAGTTCGAGCACGCCACCGGTGAGCTGAGCGTCTACCGCTCCGACGTCGGCTTCACCAACGGCCGCACCCTCGACCTCGACGGCTCGGTGATCCAGTGCTCGCACGGCGGGCGCTCGGTCGAGCGCGACCGCGACGGCGTCGTCGAAACGCTCGTCGACGGCTGGGCCGGGCACCGCTTCAACTCGCCGAACGACGTCGTCGTCAAGAGCGACGGCACGATCTGGTTCACCGACCCCGCCTACGGGATCAAGAAGCCCGAGGAGGGCTACCCGGGCGAGGTCGAGTACGGCGACTACTACGTCTTCCGCTTCGATCCGGCCGACGGCTCGATCACCCCGGTCGTGATGGACGTCGAGATGCCGAACGGGCTCGCGTTCTCCCCGGACGAGTCGCTGCTCTACGTCGCCGACTCCGGCATCGCCCCACCCGACGGCGTGCGCCCCGCGGACCGTCCGGGCGGGCACTCCATCCACGTCTACGACGTCTTCGACGGGCGCTACTGCAAGAACGGCCGCGAGTTCGTCGAGATCAACCCGGGGCTGCCGGACGGCTTCCGCGTGGACGAGTCCGGCAACGTGTGGACGTCCAGTGCGGACTCCGTGCAGGTCTTCGACCCGGCCGGGACCCGCATCGAGCGCATCCCGGTGCCGGAGACGATCGCCAACCTCACCTTCGGCGGCCCCGACGGCACCACCCTGTACATCACGGCCACGACCAGCCTCTACCGCATCGAGACGCACGCACGGGACGCGGCGGCCCCGTACCGCCGCTGAGGCTCATCGCCTCAGCGGCGAGGTCGTGCACCTTTGTCGTACGCGAAGAGCGTTCTGCGGCTGACGATCCGGGGGCCGGGGCGGCGCAGGCTTCCAGCCATGACGACTTCCCTCCCTGACCCGAACCGGTTCCTCCGCCCGATGCAGGGCGCCGCCCTGATCCTCGGGGCGGCGCTGTTCGCCGCGTCGACGTTCTTCTGGCTGCCGACCGGGACGTACGGTGCGGCGTCGGGCACGGTGATCGTGCTGGCGCTCGTGTTCATGACCTACGGCCTGCTCGGCCTGCTGGAGGACATGCGGGAGCGCCTGCCGCTCTACTCGAGCATCGTCGGGCTCGTGCTGGTCTACGGCGCGTTCGGCGGTGCCGCGTTCGGCGTCCGCGGCCTGTACGACGAGCTGTTCCACTTCTCCCGGCAGGCCTCGACCGCGGCGGTCGAGACCTTCCCGTTGGCCGCGGACCTCTTGTTCTACTGGCCGGGGCCGCTGTTCCCGCTCTCGCTCCTCGCGATCGGCATCGGGCTGGCCCGCAGCCGCACCAGCCCGCTCTGGGCGGCGCTGCTGCTGTGCGCGGCCGGGGTGGCCTTCCCGTTCTCGCGCGTGCCGCGGGTCGGCTGGGTCGCGCACGTGGTCGACGCGGCGATCCTGCTGGCCTTCGCCTACCTGGGCTACCGGCGTTTGCAGCCGCAGCGCCGGCTCGTCGCGGCGTAGCGTCCGTCCCCGTGAGTCGGAGCTACCGGGACCTGCTCGTCTTCGTGCGGAGCCCGGCAGGGGACGCGGCCGTGCTCGGCGCCGTGGCGGTGGCGGTGTTCGCCGGGACGCCTCTGCTCGCGGCGCACGATCCCGCCGCCCGGCCGCTGTGGCCGGGAGGCGCCGGGCTGCTCGCCGTGGCCGTCGGCGTGCTGATGTGGCGTCGGCAGCGGCCAGTCGTCGCGTTGACGATCACGGCGGCCGCCGCCGTCGCCTACTACCTGCTCGGGTACCCCGCCGGCTTCGAACCGCTCCCGTTCGTCGTCGCCCTCTACGGGGCGAGCCGGCACGGCCACCGGATCGTCGCGCTGGCTGCCGCGGTGCTGGCGGCGGTGCTGATCGGGGCTGTGCAGCTGGCCGCCGAGCCGCGCGTCGACCCCGGCGAGGTCATGGTGGTGCTCGGGTGGCTGCTGGTGGTGATCGTGCTCGGCGAGGTGGTCCGCAGCCGCCAGCTGTACGTCGAGCAGGTCGAGGCCCGGGCCGCGGACGCCGAACGCAGCCGCGAGTCGGAGGCCGTCCGCCGGGTCGTCGAGGAGCGGCTGCGCATCGCGCGCGAGCTGCACGACGCGCTCGCCCACCACATCGCGGTGATCAGCGTGCAGGCCGGGGCGGCGATCCTGCACAGGGACGACCGGCCCGCCATGGCGCACGAGATGATGCCGACGATCAAGGAGGCGGCGGCAGCGGCTATGCGTGAGCTGCGCGCCACCGTCGGTGTGCTGCGCCACCCCACCGACGACCCGGCGCTGCTCGCTCCGCCGCCGGGACTCGACCGGCTCGCCGAGCTCCTCACCGCGGGCGGCCCTGCCGTCTCGATCGACGTCGTCGGGGCGCGGCGCCCGCTGCCGGCCGACGTGGACGTCGCGGCGTACCGGATCGTCCAGGAGGCGCTCACCAACGCCGGCCGGCACGGGCAGCCGTCGGCCGTCTCGGTGCGACTCCGCTATCTGCCCGACGAGCTGGAGATCGTCGTGGACAACGACGGACCCGTCGTCGCCGAACCCGTGGCCGGCAACGGGCTCGTCGGGATGCGGGAACGGGCGGCAGCGGTCGGCGGCACGGTCGTCGCCGGCCCCCGGACCGGGGGCGGTTTCACCGTGCGCGCCACCCTCCCGGCAGGCTCTGCGGGATGATCCGCATCCTGCTCGTCGACGACCAGCCGCTCGTCCGGGCCGGCCTGCGCGCGATGCTCGACGGGCGCGAGATCAGCGTCGTCGCCGAGGTCGGCAACGGTCTCGACGCGGTGCGGGAGGCGCTCCGGCTGTGCCCCGACGTGGTTCTGATGGACATCCGCATGCCCGAGCTCGACGGACTCGAAGCGACCCGGCGGATCCTCGTCGACGACGAGACCGGCACGATCCGCGTGATCGTCCTGACCACCTTCGACCTCGACGAGCACGTCTACCGCGCGCTGCGCGTCGGGGCCAGTGGCTTCCTGCTGAAGGACGCAGAGCCCACCGACCTGATCCGCGCGATCCGCGCCGTCGCGAACGGCGACGCGATGCTGTCGCCGTCGGTCACCCGGCGGCTGCTCGCGGAGTTCGCCACCCGCGCCGCCCCGACCGGCCCGCCGCTCGCCGTCGACCAGCTCACCAGCCGTGAACGCGAGGTCCTGCGGCTCGTCGTCGCCGGCTTGACCAACGAGGAGATCGCCGGACGGCTGGTCATCAGCCTGGCCACCGCCAAGACGCACACGAGCCGGATCCTCGCGAAGCTCGGGGTGCGCGACCGCGCGCAGCTGATCGTCATGGCGTACGAGTCGGGGTTGGTCCGGCCGGGCGCGAGGGACTAGCCGTGGCGGCGGTGGTGCTGGGCGTCGTGGCGTTGCTGGTCTGGGGCGAGGTGGAGCACTGGCGGGCGTCCCGGCGCCGGCTGGGGGAGCCTGGGCACGCCGTGACCGAGGTCGTCGTCGTGCTCGGGTACCGCAACCGGGGCCGCCGCATCAACGCGATCAACCGGTGGCGCGTCCGGGCCGGGCTGCGGTCGATCGAGAGCCCCGAGTCCCGGCTCGTGCTGAGCGGCGGGCCGGTCGGCGGCGGGCGACCGGAGGCCGAGCTGATGGCGGAGTACGCCCGCACGACGCGCGGCTACACCGGCCCGCTCGTCGTCGAGAACGCGAGCCGCTCGACGTGGGAGAACGTGCGGAACTCCGTCCCGTTGATCGAGGACGCCGACCGCATCAAGATCGTCTCGAACTCGCTGCACGCCGAGAAGGCACGCGCCTACCTCTGGCGGCAGCGCCCCGACCTGGCAGCCCGCCTGGCCCGCGGGCGGGACTACCGCCCCGGCGAGCTGCTCCTGCTCAAGCCGGTGCTCGCGCTCATCGGCCTGCGCGGCCTGCGCCGGTGACCGGCTCAGCGCACCGGCTGCTCCGGCACCGACACCGGCCGGTTCTCGGCGTCGTCGGCCAGCAGCTCGGTCAGCACCTGCACGGCACCGTCGATGCGCAGGAGCGTCTGCTGCAGGTCGGCCCGTTTCGCGTCGAGCTCGGCCAGCATCTGCCGGCCGCTCTCGAGCTCGGTGGTCAGCTCCTTGAGCCGCAGTTCCAGCTGGTCACGCATGGTTTCTCCTAGCGGGCGTCGAGGCGGGCGGTGAGGTGGTCGATGGCGCGCTGCTGCTCCTTGATCGCCTCCACCAGCACCGCGGTCAGGTGGCTGTAGCGGATCCGCTTGTAGCCGTCGGCGTCGGTGACGACGAGCTCGGGCACGACGCGCTCGACGTCCTGGGCGACGAAGCCGAGGTAGTCCCCGTCCAGCTCGTCGACGATGCGGCGGCGCTCCTCCGCCTGGACGCGTTCGTCGTCGACCGCGGAGGCGCCGGGGCCCGCGCACAGGCCTGCGACGGCATCCCGGGTGAGGTGGTCGAGCCCGTCGGCGGCCCACCGGTACCGCACCCCCGCCAGCCGGGCCACCATGTCGCCCGCGCCGCGGATCGGCGCCACCGCGGTCTTCAGCCGCCCGTCGGAGACCTGGCCGACGTCCATCGCGCCGCAGACGTTGAGCGGCATGGTGCTCGACGGGATGTTCTCGATCTGGCGCCAGCCGTTCATCCAGGCGAAGCGGATCCTGCCGTTGACCCACAGGTTCTGCTGGACGAACGCGTCGCCCTGCACGGACAGCTTGTACTTGCCCGGGTCCTCACCGCCGATCACGACGCTGCCGTTGGACGTGACGGCGAGTCCCACGCCCCCGTTGAGGAGCCCGATGCTGTCCTTCGTCGCGCCGACGAAGCGGTTGGTGCCCAACCACATACCGCCGTCCGGGCTGTCCGTGCGGAGGGTCCCACTGATCAGCAGGTCGACGTTCTTGCCGCCGAGGCCGGCGATGTGCACCGGGGCGATCGGCTCCTCGGTGCCGATCCCGACGCGGCCCTTGCCGTCCACGACGAGCCGCCACCCGCCGGCGGTGCCGCCGGTGAACAGGCCGAGCTTGCCGCGTGTCAGGCCGACGAGGTTGTCCGAGTCGAGCCAGACCCCGGCGGCGGGTCCGCTGGCGCGGATGCGCCCGCTGACCAGCAGGTCGACGTTCTCGCCGCCCAGCCCGACGACTTCCAGGCGCGCGGTCGCCGGGCGCTTGCCGGTGCCCATGCCGACGTTGCCGTTGGGGGCCACGGTGAGGTGGGTCGTGCGCGCGGTGGCCACGCTCACCGTGTACGCACCGTCCGTGCCGACGACCATCCCCGGCGGGGCGTCCCATGCCCCGCTCTCGTGCACGAGGATCCGCCCGTCCATCTTCGGTGTGCGGAGCGACAGCTTGGCGCTCGTCCCGTAGACGTCGACGTTGCCGCCCCAGTTGCCGTTGTTCTCCGGTTCGGTCGTGCCGATGCCGACGTGCCCGTTGGGCAACACGGACAGCCGGAACACACCGCCGGTGTAGAACCCGACCCGGTCGCGGTAGCCGCCGACGAACCGGTCGGGGCCGATCCAAAGGCCGCCGTCGTTGCTGTTGGACCGGATGCGGCCCTCCACCAGCAGGTCGACGCTGGTCGCGCTCGCTCCGGCCACGTGCAGCCGCGCCGTCGGCGTTCCGGTGCCGACGCCGACGTTGCCGCTCGCATCGACGGTCAGCCGGGACGCGCCGGCCGTGCCGAGGCTGACCGGATGTGCGCTGTGGGTGCCGACGACGAGCCCGGCGGGCGCGTTCCAGGTGCCGGAGTCGTGGGCCGCGATCCGGCCGTTCACGGACGCGGTGCGCACCGACAGCTTGGCGGTCGTGCCGTAGACGTCGACGTTCGTGGCCCAGCTCCCCGCGTTCTCCGGGCTGGTGGTGCCGATGCCGACGTGGCCGTCCTGGCCGACGGACAGGCGCCACGCGCCGCCGGTCTGGATGCCGACCCGGTTGCCGGAGTGCCCGCCGACGACCCGGTCGGTGCCGACGGCGAGGCCGCCGTCGTTCGACAGCGTCTGGAACCGGCCGCTGACGCGGACGTCGCCGACGACGTCCAGCGGGGCCTCAGGGGTCGACGTGCCGATCCCGATCCGGCCGGGGACGCGCAGGCCGGCGCGCAGGGTGGCCGGCGCGTCCACGGTGATCGCCCCGGAGTCCGAGACGACCAGCGTCGCGAGCGGCACCGACGGCCCGTCCCAGGTGGGCGTCGCGCCGAGCGGGGCGACGGCGACCGCGCCGTCGGGGCTGGTCGCAGCCAGCTTCGGGGACTCGTCGAAGCGCCGGTGGCTCTCGCTGCCGGTCTGCGCGAGGTCGGTCGGCAGCTCCTGGTGGACGAGCACGAGGTCGACGTCGCGGGTGCCGGCGAACTGCGCGGACGGCAGCGTCAGCGCGAGCTCGGCGGCGAGCACGAGCTGGCGGCCGCGCTCGTCGACGGCCACGCCCGGCGTGACCCGCACCTGGTAGGGGCCGGGCGAGGTGACGGCGAGCCCCGTCACGACCCCGCGGAGGCCGACGAGCGCGGGTAGGCGCCGGCCGCGGTCGAGGTGGTAGCGCTGCTCGTCGATGAGGTCCTGCTCCTGCAGGAACTGCCCGTCGAAGAAGCGGACCCGCTTGTTGACGACGTCGGGTTGGGTGTAGTCCGCCATCACGTGCCCTTCCGGTTGCCGTCCTGGGAGCCGAGCCAGGTGTTGCGGCCCAGCAGCAGCAGCTCCCCGCCCTCGGCCTGCTGCTTCGCGACCGAGAGCAGCCGCATGGTCGGGATGACGATCTTGAGCGCGTAGAACGTGTGCGCGGGCTTCTCGCGGTCGATGATCGCCCGTGCGATCTCCTGCGTGGCCCGCAGCCGCGTGGCGTCCGCGTCGGCGAGGGTCAGCCGGACCTGGAAGAAGTGCGCAGGCCATGCCGGGTCGTCGAGGATCACGACGTCGTCGCGGGCGGAGCTGCCGTCGAGCGGGCGCAGGTAGATCTCCAGCATCCGCTGCAGGCCGGCCGCGGTGCCGCGCAGCCGGTACAGCGGCACGACCTCGGCGAGGAACCCGCGCTGCGTGTCGACGTCCCAATCGGCGCGCAGGCTGAACGCGACCCAGCCGGCGAGCCACGGCAGGAAGTCCGCGGGCGCGGTGCGCGGATCGAGGTGCTCGGCGATCCGGCCGACCAGCTGGGCGAGCCCCTCGACGCCGTCGCGGCCGTGCAGGACGGCCTCGAACGCGAGCAGGAACCGCCCGACGAACTCGTCCTCGGCGTAGGTCGCGGGCAGGTGGTCGAGGTAGCTGCTGGTCACGCCGGCCACCAGTGGAACGGGTGGGTGCGGCCGACCGCGTCGTAGCCGACGAGGTCGACGCTCGTCAGGCGGATCAGCTCGTGGGCAGCCGGATCGGCGCCGGTCAGCACGACGTCTTCCACGTGGTCGACCAGCGGCGTGCCGGCCAGCACCGCGCAGGCCTCCGACGGGTGCACGGGCCGGCCGAACGGCCACCCGGCGGTCGGGTCGAGGTGGGCCGCCAGGCGTGCGCAGGCGGCGTCGAGGGTGGCGACGGGCGGCGCCCCGTCGGCGAGGGCGACGTTCGCGGTGACGGCGACGTCGACCCAGCCGGGGCCGACGACGTGGTGGTGCGTGGTCAGCAGCCGGCGCGGGCGCAGGAACTCCTCGATCGCGGCGACGAGGGCGGCGTCGGGTTCCGGGTACCGGTCGTCGGGGCCGGTGGGCCGCGGCACCACGACGACGCTGACGTGCCCCGGCTCGCCGGGCAGGCAGCGCACGCGGGCCGGCACGCCCCACGGCGCGGCCTCCGGCGTGGTCGGCCAGACCTCGGCCACCAGGTGCTCGTAGTCGTCGGCAGTGACGGCGCGGTAGCGGGCCCGCAGGCCGCGCACGGTCGTGCGCACGGCGGCGTCGAGATCGGCCGGTGGCGTCCAGCCGGGCCCGTTGAGCAGCCGCAGGAACGCGACCGTGTGCGCGTCGGGGATCTGCTCGACGCCGTACACGAGCATCTCGGTGAGCCAGGCCAGCAGCTCGACGAGGGTGATGCCGGGGTCGCCCGGATTGTGGTCGGTCCATCCCGGCGCCAGCGCCGGGATGCGCGCGCGGGCCTGCGCGACGAGGTCATCGAACGTGAGGTCGTCGAGGACCGGCAGCGGGATGGGCACAGGTGTCGACTCCTCAGCGCAGCGTGACGGTGATGTCGTGGCCGCCGGCGTAGACCAGCGCCCGCTCCAGCCACCTGGTCAGGTCGGGTGCGGGCGGCTGCGCGGCCGTGTCGGCCATCGTCCTGGCGAGGACGGCCTCCAGCCGCGCGCCGATCTCGGCGGACTCGGGGGTCAGCGCGACGTCCAGCGCGCGGACGTGGTCGACCCCCGCGAGGCCCTCGACGACGGCGAGCAGCTCGGACCGGTGCGGCTTGCGGCCGAACGCCCAGCCGGTGCCGTCCCGGCCGCCGGTCAGCGGGTGCAGGTGCCGGTCCAGGGCGGCGCGGACCTGCGCGGCCAGCTCGTCGGCGGTGTCGGCGCCGGTCGCCACGACGGTCGCCGTGACCTGCACCCGGATCCACTCCGGCCCGGCCACCCACACGTCCGTCGTCGCCGCGCAGCGGGCCCGCAGGTGCTCCTCGACCAGGCGCAGCAGCGCGAGACCGGGTGCCGGCCGGGCGGCGGTCTCGTCGGGCACGACGACCACCCCGAAGCGGCCGGCGTCGGCGGCGGTGTGCTCGGCGGTCGGTGCGGCGCCCGGGTCGAGCCACAGGTTGAGCGGGTCGAACTCCGCCGGCAGCACGGCCCGCACACGCGCCACCTCCGGCGCGGCGCCGAACGCGAGGTCCTCGACGTCCTGCGCGGTGACGGCACGGCCGCCGTGCCGCAGCGCCTGCGGGCCGCGGGCGCGCAGCCGGTCCAGCGGCTCGGTCCCGTACCCGCCCTGCGCGGGCACGTGGTTGGTCACCGCGTCGATGTACGGGACGGCCGAGCCGAGCGTCGTGACGGTGCCGGCGGCGCGGTTGCCGGCCGGGCCGCCGCCGGTGCGGTAGGTGATCCGCACGTTGCCGGCACCGGGCGGGAGCACCCGGCCGAACCGGCCGTCGCCGACGCGGACCTCGCCGCTGACCGGGTCGAGCGCGTAGTGGGCGTCGTCGGGGCCGGAGCCGTGGAAGTCGCCGACCGCCGTCCACGCCGTCCACTGCTCGCCGTCGCGCACCTCCAGCCGGTGCCCGTCCAGCACGGGCACCTGGGCGGTGGCCAGCACCTGGCCCGGATCGCCCGTGCCCGAGCCCAGCACCTCGTCCGTGACCGTGACCGCCTGCACCGCGACGACCGTGTTGGGCAGCACCCGGCGCAGCACCGGCTGCAGCGGGAACTGCCCGCGCCGCCAGCGCAGCCGCAGCCAGTGGCAGTGGTGGTCGTAGCGGTCGGCGGGGACGAGATCGGCGGGCCCGACGAACTCGACGGTGCCGCTCGCGGCGAGCCCCTCGGTGCGGTCGACGGCGGCCAGCGGGCTCCAGCCGTCCGGCGACGAGTACTCCCACACCAGTTCGGGTCGGGTGCTGCGGTCGACGTCGGCGAACCGATCGGCGGCGACGTCCTCCGGGGCCGGTTGCTCGACCTGCAGGTACAGCGTCACCGGCAGCGGGTCGAAGGGGCGGTCGAAGCCGAGGTACAGCGCCGGGTCGGCGTCCGGGCCCGGGGTGAACGGGGTGAACACGGAACCGGCCGGGTGTTCCTGGACGACGACGTCGTTGCGGCTGACGACCGCCGTGGCCGGCACGTCGGAGCGTTGGAAGGAACCGAACGTCAGCGTGCGCACCAGCGGCGCCGAGAACGTCGCGGGGCGCACCGTCCAGCCGCCGCTGGACTGGACGTACTCGGCGGGCTTGCCGTAGTTGCCGCGCACCAGCCGGACGCGCAGCCACCAGCCCGGCTGTCCGGCCACCTCGGTCTGCCCCCACGCGGCCGGTGGCGTGAGCGCGAGGGTCGCGTCGGCGGTGAACGCGAACGCCGGCCGGTCGAGCGTGACGGCTCGCCACCCGTCCGCCGTCCACGCCTCCCAGGCCAGCACGGGGGAGCCGTCGGTGGTGACGGCCGGGACCGGCCCGCCCGCGGTCGCGTTCGTCATCGCGACGGTGACGGTGACCGGCGCGCCGCCGAGGTCGTCGGGGCAGGCCAGGTAGAGGGTGTCGTTGAACGCGGGCTCGGTGCCGAAGGGCCGGAAGTCCATGGTCAGGTCGACCGGCGTCGGCCCGGCGAACGCTGCGGCGGGTGGGCGCGGGGGGACGGGCGTGGCCGGGGCGACGGTGACCGCGCCGAGGGTCGGCAGCTCGAAGCGGTAGCCGGCGACGATCCCGGCCAGGCGCGGCGGCGTCGCGTAGCCGCCCGCGACCAGCTCGGCGCGCAGCCAGCGGCCCATCCGGCCGCGGTGGGGTGCGCGCGGCCACTGCGCCGGCACCGTGAAGCTCACGGTGCCGGGGCGGGTGAGCGCCCGCGACGTGTCGCGCAGCGCCTGCCCCGCGACCTGGTCCGTCTCCGGGCCGGCCGCGCCGAGCGGGCGCCACTCGCTGCCCACCTTGTACGTCCACGCCAGCCGCACGGCCGTGCCGGGCGCGGCGACGCCGGCGCGGTCGAGCGCCAGGTCGAGCCGGGCGGTCGCGCCGCCGGCGGCTATGGCCTCGTCGACGGACAGGTAGAGGTAGCGCCCGCTCGCGCCGAACGGTTCGAGCCCGGCGACGTCGTCCTGCGGGGCCCGGCTGCCCACCGCGACCGCCTCGGGCGGCAACCCGGACCGGCCGCGCGGCAGCGCCATGTCCAGCGACGCCCGCACCCAGCTCGCCGTGGTGCCGCGGATCGTGCGCGGGGGCAGCTCCGGCAGCCCGGTCAGCGTCACCCGCCAGACCCCGCCGGCGACGGTCGCCGTCGCGTCGACGGGTCGCCATCCGGCTCCGTCCCAGCAGGACCAGTCGACGTGCCAGTCGGCCAGCGGGCCGGGGGACGGCGCGGCGAGCACGAGCGTGATGTCCGGCGCGCCGGCCACGGCCACGTACAGCTCGTGCGGCACGGGCCGGTCGCCGACCAGCGCCGGCCACGCGGCGTCGGTCGTGGTGCGGTCGCTCCACATGTCGTTCTCGGCGTCGCCGACGAGCACCGCCTGCAGCGCAGCGCCCGTCACGACCAGGTCGGTCTCGGTGCTGAACGCGACCTCGTCGGTCTCGCCGGGCAGCTGCTGCGCGGCCACGCGGGTGCCAGCCGGGACGAGCGCGCTGGCCGGCCCGCCCTCGGCGAGGGTGAACGTCAGCGGCACCCGCGCCGGCAGCGGCGGCGCCGGCTCGGTGCCGATGAGGTTGAGGAACGCCAGGTAGTTGCGGTCGGGGGCGCGGTTGATCCGGTCGACGAGCTGCTCGGCGAACCCGGCGAACACCTCGACCAGCGCGCCACCCACGTCGCCGGGCGCGGGCTGCCAGCCGCTGTACGCGGTGGCGAGCGCGGCCGTCTGCGCGGCCAGCGCGGCGCGGTCGCGGCGGTCGACGGGCGGGTGCGTCACGACAGGTAGAAGGGGTAGACGAGGTTGGCCCGGCTGTTGCTGGACCGCAGCTCGTAGTTGACCTCGATCAGCAGCAGTCCCGGCTCGCTCGGGTCCGGTGCCACGTACACGTCCAGCACGGCAATGCGCGGCTCGTGCGCGGCCAGCGCCTCGCGCACGACGCGCGTGACGGTGCCCGCCGTCGCCGCGTCCAGCACGTCGAAGACGAGGTCGTGGATGCCGCAGCCGTAGTCGGAGCGCATCACGCGCTCGCCCGGGGCCGTCGACAGGATGGCCCAGATCGACTGCCGCACCGCGTCCTCGCCGTGCGCGGTGCGCAGCCCACCGGCCGTGTCCGCGGTGACGGGGAAGGCCCAGCCACTGCCCAGGAACGAGGTCACCCGATCATCACCGTCCCCGCCGCCACGACCGTGCCCGACGGGAGGTCGGACGGGTCGTTGCAGGTCGTTGCGGGATCACCGGCACGGGCGGCGGGCTTGCCGTTGATCAGCACGGTCGTGCTGCCGCGCAGCACGGTGGCCTTGTTGGTGGGCGGGCGCTGGAACGAGTTGCCCGGCGCGGCCGGCACGTGGGCGGGGGTGTTGTCGGCGGTGCTGCCGACGGTGGCGGCCGGTTTCCCGCCGATCAGCACGTTGCTGGAGAGGCCACCCGTGAGCATGCCGGCGAACGGGTGCGGCAGCGGTGTCGGCACCGGGTCCTTCATCGGCACCGGCACCAGCACGATGTGCACGTCCGTGCCGACCACCCGATCGCCCTGCTTCGCCGCGGGCTGCCCCACTGCACCCACCTCCTAGTTGATCTCGACGATCTGGCCCTTGACGGTCATCCGGGCCTGCGCCTTCGCCGCGACCGTCGCCCCCTCGACCGTCACGCTCTGCTGCGCCTTGATCGCGACGTCCTTGCCGCGCAGCGTCAACGTGCCCTTCGCCGCCTCGACGACGACGTCGGTGTCGCCGGAGACCGTCACCGTCCCCTTCGCGGTGTCCACCACGATCCTGTTGCGGCCGGACTTGTCGGCGATCTCGATCTGCTCCTTGCCCGACGCGTCGACCAGCCGGATCACGTGCCCGCTGCGCGAGCGGATCACCCGCACGTCGTTGTGGCCGTCGGCGTTCTTCTCCGGTGGGGTGTCCTTGCCGTTCCACAGCCCGCCCAGCACGTACGGGGACGCGGGATCGCCGTGCTCGAACGCGACGAGCACCTCGTCGTCGACCTCGGGCAGGAACCAGAACCCGCGGTTCTTCCCGGCAGCCGGCGCGAGCACGCGCGCCCACGCCGTCTCGACGTCGTCGGCGAGCCAGGGCAGCGCGACCTTCACCCGGCCCAGCCCGTCCGGGTCCTTGTTGTTGGTGACGATCCCGACCGTCACGCCGAGGAAAGGGTTCACGTCGCGTTCCGGGCGACGTCGAGGTCGGTGCGCAGGGCCGCGCCGGGGGAGAGCGTGTGGGTCACGGTGCGCACGTAGTAGTCGCCGCTGAACCGGGTGCCGGCGCCCTTGATCTGCACGACCGCGCCGGCCCGCAGCCGCGCGTCGCCGCTGCAGCGCGCCTCGCCCGTGACGAAGTCGAGCATCCGCGTCTCGAACACGGCGCCGGCGACCTGGTCGGCCCGCTCCCGCACCGGCACCGGCGTCCCCACGCCGATGTCCGCCGCGGCGCCGAACGCGCGCTTGGCCTGCGCGCCGCCCCCGGTCCGCCCCATCAGCGTGCCGGGGCGGGCCGCGCCGACCACCGCAGCCTTCTTCTTGACGTCCCAGCCCCGCACGCTGACCTGGTCGACCTGCGAGAGCGTCCGCAGCCGCGGCGTGAACTCGACGATCTCCCGCCCGACCTCCAGCACCGGCGCGCCCGTCGCCCGCAGGGGCGGCGGCGCGAAGTGCAGCACCTTGTCCCGCACGTACACCTCGTAGCCGAGCAGCGCGGCGCGCTCGCGCAGGAACTCCAGGTCGGTCTGGTTGTGCTGCACCACGTACTCGTGGACGACCTTGCTGTCGGCGACCTGGGCGCGCAGCCCGGCCGCCCGCGCCACCTGCGCGGCGATCGCGCTGTCCTTCTGCCGCGCGTACGTGCGGGTGCGCCGGTCGCGGGCCAGCCGGTGCCCCAGGTCGTAGCCGCGCACCGTCAGCATCGGCGGCGCGTCCGCGCCGAACGTCGGCTCCAGCCCGGTGACCTCGCCGGTCAGCACCTTGTGCAGGTCGTCGACCTCGCCCAGCCACACCTCCACGGCGGCGCCGGGCGCGAACAGCGCCGCGTCCGACCAGGTCACCGTCAGCCCGTCGGCGTCCCAGTTGTGCAGCACCAGCTCGACCATCGACAGGCCGCCCACGTCGTCGACGACGGTGACGGACGCGACGTCGGCGCGGGCGGCCAGCGGCAGCTCCTTGCCGTTGACGACGATGCGCAGGTCCGCGACGGGCACGGCAGGCGACGGCTGTATCGACATGGGTCAGCCCACCAGCTTCGGGATCGCGAGGACGGTGCCCGGGACGAGGGCGAGCGGGTCGACGATCCCGTTGGCGCGGGCGATCACCCGCCACTTCGTCGCGTCGCGGTACTCCTGCGCGGCGATCGCCGACAACGTGTCGCCGCGGCGCACCACCCGCGTCTTCGCCACGTCGGCCGACTGGGGCTCACGCACCACGCCGGAGTGCGCCCGCGTGAACAGCTCGACGAACGTGCAGGTCAGCGTCGCGCGCACCGGGGTGCCGTCGGCCAGGAACATCGTCAGGCGCTGGTCGAGCTGGGTCAGCACGCCGCGGAACAGCACGTTGCTGCCCCACGTCAGCCAGCAGACCGGCGGGCGGTGCAGGTCGAAGTCCGGGAGCGCGAGGTCGGCGACACGGCCCGTGTGCACGGTGACGTCGGAGGCGTCGCCCGTGGCGAACGGGTTCGTCGGGGCGATCAGCGCGGTCAGCGACACCCCGTCGCGGGACTCGTAGGTGTCGAAGAACAGCTCCAGCGTCAGCGTCTCGGGGGCGACCGCGACGAACTGCTGCGTCGCGTCCGACCAGGTCGCGCCGTACGCCTGGACGGCGACCTTCTTCTCCTCCCAGCTCACCGAGCGGGAGAAGTTCAGCTCTCCGGGGTTGAACAGGGCGACGATCGGCTTGTCCCCGTCGTGCCCGTCGTGGACGATGCGCAGCTTCTGCAGGCCGCCGCCGACCGACCCCAGGCCGGCCAGCGCGGCCGCCTTGTTCAGGCCCTTCATCGAGCGGCCCGCCGATCCGCCTCGACCGCCAGCCTGCGCACGAGCCGGCGGTGCACGGCGTCGACGATCCGGTCCACGTCGACCGGCGGCGGTTGCGGCGCCCGGCGCACGGGCTCGGGGCGCGGCTCCGCTGCGGGGCGGGTCGCGGCCTGCACGGCCCGGGTCGTCGCCGCGGCGACGTCGACGAGCGGGAGCCCGGTCCGGCGCGGGGCGGAGGGGACCGGGGTCGGCGGCGCGTGCCGGGCCCGGCTCGGAGCGACGACGGGCCGGTCGTTCGGCGCGCCGGGTTGCCTCGGGGCAGGCGCGACGATCGGCAGTGCCGCGACCTCTGGGAGTGCTGCAGCAGCATGGAGCGCTGCGCTCCGCTGGGGGGCTGCTCTCTTGTGGAGGGCTGCGGTGCGGCGGGGTGCTGCGCTCCTTCGGTCTGGCGCACCCGTCGGATCCGCTCCGCGCGCCTGGACCGCATTACTCCCCGGAGGCTCTGGGCTCGGAGGGGGTGCCGCGGTCGGGAGGGCTGTTGCGGTCGGCGGCGGTGTTGCGCTCGCGCGAGGTGTTGTGGTCGGGAGGGACGCCGCATTCGCGAGGGGTGTTGCCCTGGCGAGAGGCGCTGCGCCGACGAGAGGCGCCGCGCTCCCGAGAGGAGCCGTGCTCGGAAGACGCGATGGGCCCGGATGGGGTACCGCGCCCGGGAGTGGTGCGGCGCTGGGAAGGGGAGTGTCGCTCGGTGGGAGCGCTGCGCTCGGAGAGGATGCAGCGCGCGGTCGGGAGGCAGTCCTCCCTTGGGAGGCAGCGCTCCCATCTGATGCAGCACTCTTTTGCGGTGCAACTCTCTTCTGGAGTGCAGCGCTCCACTCAGCCGTAGCGCCCTCCCGGAGTGCTGCGCTCTCGTGCACCGCTGCGCTCAGCCGGGGTGCGGCGACCTCGGGGAAGGCGAGGGCGGCCGGGACAGCGGTACCGTCCCGCGGCCCGGTCGGGCCGGCCGGTCGGGCACGGCCGGACGTTCCGACGTTGTCCGGTGCGGCACCGCGTCGGGGCGGGGCGACCGGGTTCGACGGTGGTTCCGGTGGAGCGGGGGTTGCGCCCGGCGCCACCGCTGCGGCGGGGACGCGCACGACCGGGCCGTCCGTGCCCACAGGCCCCGCCACGGCAGGTACGGCCGGCGGCACCGGCACCGCGAAGACGATCGGCAGCGCGGGACCGGCGGCGTCGTCCGGAACGTGCCGGGCGGCGAGGTCGGCGAGCGGCAGCGCGGGCAGCATGCGGTCGCGGCGGACCGCGATGCGCCGGGCCGGGTCGCGGCCGACGACGCCGGCGCGCTCGACCCGTCCTCGCAGCCGTCGCACCAGCCGCGGGTCGGGCACCCAGCCGGACGAGGTCGAACCGGTCACTGCGCGGCCAGCCGGGCGGCCTCGTAGCCGAGCGCGGCGGCCTGGCTGAGCAGCGGCTTCGTCAGCCCCTCGTGCACGAGCTCGACGGCCTCGAAGCCGACCTCGCCGGAGCGGGCGTCGAACGTCGGGCCGGTCCAGCGCACGGGCAGGGCATTGCTGAAGTTCCACCACATGACGGGGATCTGCCGCGGGTCCAGCAGCATGATCGTGCCGTTGCGGCGGTGGATGACGCCGCGGACGGTGTCGTCGTACCAGTTCCACAGCGTCGAGAGCGCCGTGAGCCCGTGCCGCAGCGTGAGCGTGCCGGGGTTCGCGACGGTCGGCAGCTTGTGCGTGAACCCGTTGACGCCGCCCTCCCGGTACGGCTCGGTCTCCAGCTCCGCCTCCAGGCCGTTGACCTCGCTGAACCCGCCGACGAGCAGCCCTTCCACCTCGACGGCGAAGTTGAACGTGGTGAACGGCTGCAACGGCCGGACGCCGGGCACCCAGTTCAACCCGATCGCCATCCCGGACGAGATCATGTCCGGCCTCCTGCCTGCTCGTTGATCCGCTGGTTGATGCGGGCGATCTCGGTGACCCACCGCTGCCGTTCACGGTGGTCCAGCTGCATGACCTCGTCGTGGGCCCAGTGGAAGTGATAGGCCACGTACGCCACCTCCTCGTGCAGCTGATCCGCGGGGTAGCGCGTCATTCCCCCAGGCCGACCTCCACCTCGAACGCGCCGGCGCAGTGCGGGCACTCGACGGTGAGCCTGCTGTCGCCGGTGGCGTTGATGCGCTGGTAGAAGTCCTGCAGGTAGGCGAGGTCGGCCGCGTAGAGGTTCTCGACGGTCGCGGTGCTCACGTGCTCCAGCTCGCCGAGCCGGGTGATCACCCGGGCCAGCAGCACGATCACCAGGTAGCCGGGGTTGGTGCGCACGCGCGGGTCGCGCAGCGGCTCGATCTCGTCGAACGCGGTCGCCAGGCGCATCCGGCCCTCCTGGTGGACGCGCCCGTCCGGCATCGCGAGCCCGCGGGGGAGCCGGAACGCGAACTCGGTGAGCGTCGGTGCCGCGCTCAGCTCCACTGATCGACCTCGACGCGCTCGCAGGCCAGCGTCAGCTGCTCGATCGCGACCTCGTTGGACGACGCCGACAGGCTGGGCCCGCTCCACGACTTCGGCCAGCAGTCGAAGAGGTTCCAGGTGATGCGGGCGTTGCCGAGGTCGTCGAGGAGGGTGATGGAGATGTCGTGCCGCTCGACGGCGCCCTTCATGGCCTTCTCCCGCCACTCCCAGAGCTTGCGGTCGCTGGTGAAGCCGCGGGAGAGCGTGATGTCGCCGTAGGTGTTGAGGCCGGGGATCTTGCGCACCGCGAGGTTGCGGTCGGTGCCCTCCCGGTACTCGCCGGCGTCCTGGCTGGTCTCCAGTCCCGAGCACTCCCGGAACCCGGCCCGGGTGATGCCGTCGAGCTCGACGGAGAAGTTGTACCCGGCGTACGGGTCGACCCTTGCCATGTCAGTCCTCCTGTCCCGGCATGCGGAGCTCCACCCCGCTCGCCCCGTGGATCACCCGGATCACCACGAACTCCGCCGCCACGCTGGGCGCGACGCCGACCTCCGTGACGACCATGCCCGCCTCGACGACCTCGGGCGGGTTGGTCTGCTCGTCGCAGCGCACGGAGAACGCCTCCTCCGACGTCCGCCCGCGCAGCGCGCCCTGCCGGTGCAGGCCGTCCAGGTAGGCGCCCACTTCACGCAGCACCCGCACCCGCAGCCGCACATCGTGCGGTTCGTGCACCATTCCGGCCATGAACAGTTCCAACCATCGTGCGATCGTGACGAGCACGCGGCGCGCGGACAGGTCGCGGGCGGCCGGCTCGCCGGAGAGCGTCCGCGCTCCCCACGCCCGCACCCCGCGCCCGCGCAGTGCCCGGATGCAGTTCACCCCGCCCGCGTACAGGTCCCCGACCTGCGCGGCGTCGAGTCCGACCTCGACGTCCCACACGTCGGCCAGCTCCTGGTTGGCCGGTGCCTTGTGCACGCCCACCTCGCGGTCGCCGCGCGAGGCGATCCCGGCGATGTGCCCGCACGGCGGCACCGGACCGTCCACGACGAGCCACGGGTGGTAGAGCGCGCCGTACGCTCCGTCGGGCCCGGTCAGCGCCGCGGCCTGCGCGGCGACGTTTCCCGGTGGCCGGACGGCGTCGAGCAGCGCGACCCGGTCGCCGCGCGCCGCGCAGTGGGCGAGGACCGCCCGCTGGCCGGCGATCGTGTCACCGCCGGCTGCGAGATCGGGTGTGCACACGAGGTCGATCTCGTCCAGGTCGGCGATCGCGTCGAGCCCCGCGTGCAGCGACGACGTGCGCACCACGTGGCACACCAGGCCGCCGCAGGCGAAGAACCCGCGCACCGCGCCGGCCAGCGGGCTCGGACCGGGCCCGTAGAGCTGCACGAACTGCGGCCACGTCGCCACCCGCTGCGGCGTCCACAGGCCCGACGCCGCGGCGCCGAGGAACACGGGCACCCCGGTGAGCAGGCTCGGCGGGGCTGCGGGAAGGCGTCGACGCGGTGGACGCCGGGAGAGCTGAAGGGCACTACTCGCTGCCCGACCACTGGCTGACCCGGAACACCACGAACTCCGCCGGCCGCACCAGCGCCACCCCGATCTCGGTCACCACCTGGCCCAGCTCGCGCACGGCGGCGGGGTTGGTGGTCTCGTCGCAGCGCACGAAGAACGCCTGTTCAGGGGTGGCGCCGAGCAGTGCCCCGTCGCGCCACACGGTGGTGAGGAACGCGCCGACGTTGCGCCGGATCTTCGACCACAGCTCCGGCGCGTTCGGCTCGAACACCACCCACTGGGTGCCCTCGTCGATGGACTCGCGCAGGAAGTTGAACACCCGCCGCGAGCTCACGTAGCGCCACTCGGCGTTCTCCTTGCCGGCCAGCGTGCGCGCCCCGTAGATCGTGGTGTTGCCGCCGAACTGGCGGATCACGTTGATGTCGTCCGGGTTCAGCCCGGCCTGGCCCTGCTTGCCGACCGCCGTCTCGACGCCGAGCGCGCCGCGGATCACCTCGTTCGCCGGGGCCTTGTGCACGCCGCGCTCGGTGTCGACGCGGGCGTAGACGCCGGCGATGTGGCCGCTCGGCGGCACGTACACCGGGGCGCCGTCGTCGTCGCGCTCGCCGACGTCGATCCACGGGTAGTAGATGGCGCCGTAGCTGGAGTCGCGCACCGCGCCCTGGATCGCGGACTTGGTGAGCGTGGTGGTGCGGCGCCCGTCGAGGATGGCGAACCGGTCCTGCAGGTAGGCGTTCTCGCAGTGGTCGAGCAGGGCCACCTGCACGGCGTCGCTGGTGGAGCCGGGGACCGCGACGATCGCGATCTCGTCGATCGTGGTGAAGCCCTCCAGCGCGCCGATCAGCGCGGCGTCGGTGTCGGACGCGACGCGGGTGACCCAGCAGCGGCCACCACCGTTGTTGAAGAACCCGTAGACGGCGTGGGCCAGCACCCGGTTGCCGTCCTGGATGTCGCCGAACGCCGTGACGAACGCGTGCCATCCGTCCACCAGCTGCGGCTCCCCGGCTGGGGCGAGCGGGTAGCGGTCGGCGGGCTCTGGCGTGTCGTCGGCCGTCACGCCGGTGCGGCCCGGCTGCAGCGGCAGCTCGACGTCGTCGTCGACCACACCGACGAAGCCGGCCGTGCTCGTCCCGACGCCGGCGATCGGGCGGATCGCGGACGGGACCTCCTCGACGTACACGCCGGGCGCCAGGTACTGCGGCATCGGTTCAGCTCCTCAGGCTCAGGTTCGTGACGTGCTCGGTGACCTCGGGACCGACCTCGACGGGCTCGGCGACCGCGACGGAGAGCGTCACGCCGTAGTGCAGCGTCGCCTTCGGCTTGCCGCCCATCGCCTGCCAGAACTCGCCCATGCTCTGCAGCTGGCCCTCGCCGACGATGCGCGTCGGCACCGGCGGCTCCTGCCCCTGCAGCTCGCCCTTCAGGTAGCGCTCCGGGATGCGCCGGTGCCGCAGCAGGACCGTGAGCACCGCGCCGAGCAGCTTGTGCTCGTCGCGGGCCGGGTCGGGTGCGCCCTCGCCGGGCCAGGCCGTGATCAGGTACGAGCAGTCGACCCGCACGGGCGGGCGGGTGCGGGTCGTGACGCCGTCGGCGCGCTGCTCGGTCTCCCACACCGTCGACCGCAGCTCGGTGTTCTCCCGCACGTCGTACAGGAAGAACGCGACGGCCGGCAGGTTGACCGTCGACGGCGGGAACTGGTCGTCCGGGCCGGCGAAGCTGACCGCCACGTCGGGCAGCCCCAGCTCGCCCTGCAGCAGCGCGGCGAGGGTGGCGTCGAGATCGTGGAACACGCGCCCCCCTCCGTCCCGGCGTGACCGCGGAGGTATATCCGGCCGCTCGTCGCCGCAGCGTGCGTCGCGGCGTCTCGGGGGCGTCTCACGGCATTGCGCAGGCCACGAGGCACCCGCATGCTCGGCTGGTGCGGGCTCCAGCGTTCGACGTCGCGGCTCCGGTCGCCGCCACCGTCGGGGCTCCGCTCCGGCGCCCGGCGGGCCGTGGCCGCCCCCTCGACCCGGCCGTTCGTGAGCGGATGGCGGCGGCGTTCGGGACGGGGTTCGACGCGGTGCGGGTGCACACCGACGGCGCGTCCGACGCGTTCAACCGGGAGGTGAGTGCGAGCGCGTCGACGCTGGGCGACCACATCTACTTCCGGTCCGGTGCCTACCAGCCGGGGACGGGTGCGGGGCAGCGGTTGCTGGCGCACGAGCTGACCCATGTGGTGCAGCAGCGGGGCTCGAGGGGTGGGGCGCCGCGGCTGGGTCCGATCGGTGGGACGGCGGAGGCGCAGGCGGACGCTGCGGCGGCGCGGGTGGCCGCGGGCGGGAGCGTGGACGCGGGAGCGCTGGCCCCGGTCGCGGCCGGCACGGTGCAGCGCAAGTACCTCGACGCGGCGTCGTTCCGTGAGGGGTGGACGGCCTTCTACGAGGACACGAAGAGCCGGAAGTCGACAAACCCACGCCACAACCGCGGGCAACTCGCCAAGTACGACAGCCTCCTGCAGGACATCTACGCGGCCGACCCGGCCCTTCCCCAGTACGGCAGGTTGCTCGACGATCTCGAGGAGTTCGTACAGCAGTCGAAGTACCTCAGTGACTGGGCCAAGGGGACCGACACCTTCGACCGGCGAAGGTCGGCGTTCCTCCTGCTGCTCCGGGAGATCGCCGAGGCGCGCAGCCGTGCGGGGTGGAAGAAGGCACCATCGACCACCACGACCCCGCAGGTCCACGAGTCGCCGTCGCAGTCGGACACGGGGTCCATGGCGACGTTCCTGAGCGTCCCGCCGGACGACCACTGGTCGATCGTCCATCCGGAGGAGCCCGAGCCGATCCCTGGGATCCGGATCCCGGAAGAGGAGCCGGAGCCGGAGTTCTTCGTCGACCTGGAGCCGGCGGACGGATCCCAGGCGGCGCAGGTGTCGGACCTGCGAGCGCTCGCCGTCGAGCTCCCGTATCTGACGCTGCAGCAGCTGCGCGCGCAGCGGGCCTGGCAGCTGGGCTCGCCGTCGCAGCTCGACGCGCTCTACCGCACGCTCGACGCCGCCCTCTATCTGGAGCGGGTCGTCGGTCTCGACACCAGATTCATCGACCAGTGCTACCCGATCGAGATCAACGGCCTGTGCCACGCCAGTCTCGCCCTCCGAGCAGGACAGCCCCACCGGGCGCAGGCGATCTTCGACATGCTCAATCCCCCGTCGAAGGCGACCGGTCACGAGCGGCCGAAGGGCTGGCGGCCCGACGGGTTCGACATGGTGCGTCCGGGCGTGATCTTCGACATCAAGCGGGACAGGGCTGACATGCTCAGCGCCCAACGTCAGCTGATGGTCCACCACGCGCAGGACATCGGCGGGCTCTACGGGCAGCTCATGACCTACAAGCCCTACAGCCCGACGAAGGGGAACGCGCCGCTGACGGACGCCGAGGCCCGGCAGGGCGCGCGCTACTTCAACGCGGCGGAGCTGCGCGACTGGGGCACCTTGATCACCTACGGCGACAAGGGCTTCGCGCCGCTGAAGGACGCGAAGGAGCTCGGCGCCAAGGACGAGGCGGAAGAGTACGACACGGCGAGCGCCAAGCGGCAGGAAGCCAAAGGGCTGGCGCCCAAGCCGAAACGAAAGGCCCTCGAACCCGACGAGGTCACGGCCCTGCGCATCTACACGGCCGACGAGTACCGCGAGATCAACGCGGTGCTGCGCGACTTCCGCATCGGCAACCCGACTGCGAACTGGTTGAAGTACAGCGCGATCGCCCGGCTGGCGATCTCCGGGCTGTACAAGCTGCCCAAGGTCCGCAACACCGTCAGCTACCGCGGCGACGATGACCTCTCCCACTCCGGCAACAACCTCCTGCTGCAGCGCGGCAGGAGGTTTCACACCCCCTTCTTCTACAGCACATCCGTCGCCCCGGGAGCCGCCTTCCCCGGCGCGCTCGGCTACGTGTTCATCAACAGGAAGCGCGGTCGGGACGTCTCGCCGTTCTCGGCCGTCCCTGGCGAGGGCGAGATCCTCATCCCGCCGGGGACGCCGTTCGAGGTCATCGAGGAATGGCGCTACGACTCTCAGACCTGGCTGTGGAGAGAGGCGGGCGGCGCCGTCGGGCTCCGGGGGTTCGCGAAGCTGATCGAAAAGGCGCCGCCCAACCACTACAAGCGCACGACGATCCTGGTCCTCAGGGAGATCGTCTGAGAGCTCCGGCGTCGCGACAGTGACCGTGCGGAGGGCAAGCCCGGCCGCTCGCCGCTGCAGTGTGCGTCGCGGCGTCTCGGGGGCGTCTCACGGCATTGCGCAGGCCACGAGGCACCCGCATGCTCGGCTGGTGCGGGCTCCAGCGTTCGACGTCGCGGCTCCGGTCGCCGCCACCGTCGGGGCTCCGCTCCGGCGCCCGGCGGGCCGTGGCCGCCCCCTCGACCCGGCCGTTCGTGAGCGGATGGCGGCGGCGTTCGGGACGGGGTTCGACGCGGTGCGGGTGCACACCGACGGCGCGTCCGACGCGTTCAACCGGGAGGTGAGTGCGAGCGCGTCGACGCTGGGCGACCACATCTACTTCCGGTCCGGTGCCTACCAGCCGGGGACGGGTGCGGGGCAGCGGTTGCTGGCGCACGAGCTGACCCATGTGGTGCAGCAGCGGGGTTCGGGCGGTGGGGCGCCGCGGCTGGGTCCGATCGGTGGGACGGCGGAGGCGCAGGCGGACGCTGCGGCGGCGCGGGTGGCCGCGGGTGGGAGTGTGGATCCCGGGTCGCTGGCCCCGGTGGCCGCCGGCACGGTGCAGCGCCGCTACCTCGACCGGGACGCGATCACGGGCCGCCGGAATTGGATCACCGACACACCGAGCGAGAAGGACGGCTCCGTGAAGTCCCGGGGAGCTCTCGACACCGTCGACCGCCTGCTGCGGAAGGCTCTCGCGGCGAAGGGTTACCACCGGTGGCACGAGCTGCTGATCAGGCTGGACACGGCCCTGGAAGACACGGCCTACTACGCGCAGAGCGTCTTCAAGACGAGGGAGCACTTCACCCAGCGCGAGGCAGCCGTGCAGCGCCTGCATGGGGAGATCTACGCCGAGCTCCCCTCGGACCAGCCGAACGTTGCCGCGCTCCAGGTGGTCGGGCTCGCTCGGGAGTACCTGGAATCCCTGCCGTCCGGGCAGCTGGACGAGCTGTACACGGCGCACGCAGCGCTGGCGAGGAAGGACTGGCAGCAGGCACAACTTTCTCTGGACACGCTCAACCCGCCCGTCATGAACCCGGCGAGAGCCAAGCGAGGAAGGCTGGGTTGGCGGCGCGAGGAGTACAAGAGCGAGAAACTCGCAGAGTTAGGCGGGCGTTTCGATTTCGAGCGGACGCGGGACGACATGATGGCTGCGCAGCGCCAGCTGCTCGCCTATCACGCACCCACGATCGGCGGCACATACGCGACCCTCATGAGCTACAAGCCGTACAAGGCCAAGCCTTTGAAGGCTGAGGTTCGCAAGCGCATCGGCGACAAGTACCTCAACCCCGATCGGGTGCGGAGATGGCGCTACCTCGAGGATCCTGGACAAGGGGGTGCGCCGACGCTGGACTCCGCGACTGCCGAGACGGCCCCCAAGATCCGTGATGAGTACACGATGGCGAGCGCCACCCGGATGGCGGAGCAGGGGAGGTCGAAGAAGGGGGCCAAGGAGCTCCTCACGCGCGAGGAGATCGCCGCGTTGCGGGTCATCACCGGCGACTCCTACCGGGAACTCAACGCGGTGTTCCGCGACTTCCGGGTGCACGGCCACACAGCGAACTGGGTCGCGTACTCCAACATCGCCAAGCTCGCGGTGTCCGGGCTGGGGAAACTGCCCAAGCTCCGCGGGAACACGATCACCTTCCGCGGGGACTACGACATCGACCACGGCGGCCACCAGGGCGTGCTGAAGCAGGGCGCGATCTTCCGTTTGCCCAACTTCTACAGCACCACCAGGGATTGGATCGCTGCCTTCCCCGGGACCCTCGGATACGTGTTCCACAACAAGCAGGCCGGTCGGCACATCCGCGATCTGTCGACCTCCCAACACGAGGACGAGGTTCTGATCCCGCCCGGTACGCCGTTCAGGATCACGAACGTCTTCCGGCGGTTCGGCGACGAATCGTGGCGCAGTGACGACGGACTGGACCTGACCGCCGCCGCGCCCGCCGTCCGGCGGCTTGCGAAGAACCCGATGAGGCGGCGGCAGGTCGTGATCGAGCTCGAGGAGATCGTGCGGACGCCCGCCGGCTGACGCGTGCAGCGGCTCAACTGCCCAGCCCGACCGGCAGGTCCACCGTCCCCAGCTTCCGGTACTCGCGCCCCGCGGCGGCGAGGACGTGCGCCATGGTGACGACCCCGCCGTCGGCCGCCGCGCGGAAGGCCGCGGCGAGGGCGATGTTGTGGATGTTGCCACCGGCCAGTGCCACCTCGCGGGCCAGCAGCTCCAGGTCCAGGTCCGCGCGGGGCACGCCCGCCGGCCACACGCCCTGCCACAGGCGCAGCCGGTCGGCGGCGTCGGGCAGCGGGAACTCGACGGTCGCGGCCAGCCGGCGCGTGAAGGCATCGTCCATGTTCTTGCGCAGGTTCGTCGCGAGCACGACGACGCCGTCGTGCGATTCGAGGCGCTGCAACAGGTAGCTGGTCTGGAGGTTGGCGTAGCGGTCGTGGGCGTCGCGCACCTGGGTGCGCTTGCCGAAGAGCGCATCGGCCTCGTCGAAGAACAGCACGGCGGTGCCGCCGGCGGCCGCGTCGAAGACCTTCCCGAGGTTGCGCTCGGTCTCGCCGATGTACTTGCTGACGGTCGCGGCGAGGTCGACGACGTACAGGTCGAGCCCGAGGTCGCGGGCCAGCACGCCGGCGGCCATCGTCTTGCCGGTGCCGGGCGGGCCGGCGAACAGCAGCGTCACGCCCTGCCCGCCGGCCGCCGAGCCCGGGAAGCCCCACTGCTCGTGCACGACGGCGCGGTGGCGGACCTGGTCGGCGATCTCGCGCAGCTGCGCGGTCCGGTCCGCCGGCAGCACGACGTCGGCCCAGGTGTGGTGACCATCCACACGGCGGGCCAGCCCGTCCAGGGCCAGCCTCGTGTGCTCCCGTGCCGCGGCCCCGACGTCGTCGGCGGACGGTGTGGCCGCTCCGCGGGCCCGGCCGATGGCGGTCGCTGCGCCCGCGATCGCGTGCACGCGGCCCGCGCCGATCCGGTAGCGCGCCGCCGCGGTCTCGGCTGCGGGGCCGAGCGCGTCCGACCACAGCCGGACCCGGTCCGCGTAGCCCGGCGCCGGCACCTCGACCGGGACGACGCCGAGCCGCGGCTCGTCGGGCGCCCACGCCGCGCGCGTGCAGACGATCACGGGGCCCGGGTGCTCGGCGAACGCGTCGAGCACGACGCGCCGCCGCTGGTCGGACGCGAGGAGCTCGTCGAACTCGGCCCAGCACGGGACAGCGCCGTCCAGGAGGGTCTCGCGGTCGATCGCCCGCAGCAGGTCGGGCAGCGCGTCCGGCGGGGTCGCCGCGACCTGCGCGCTGTCGACGGTGAGCAGCGCCGCGCCCCACTCTGCGGCCAGCGCCGCGGCGATCGCGCCCCGTCCGGCACCGGGTGCTCCGCGCAGGTGGACCACCAGGTCGGCGGCGGGCCGGGCGGCCAGACCCTTGAGCGCGGTCGCGACGGGCTCGGGCAGCACCAGCTCGCCCAGCCCGGCGCTCGGCAGCTCGACCCGGCACACCGCCGCGAGCGCGGGGTCGGGCGCATCCTCCTCCAGCAGGAACCCCGCGACGCGCCGCTCCAGCACCACCGCGACGCCCGGCAGGGCAGCCGGGCGGTCGGGCTCGACGAGCCGGACGAGCCCGTGCCGGCGCAGCGGCGCGTCGGCGGCGAACCGTCGCCGCCCGGCCAGCCGGGCGGGCAGGTCGCGGCCGCACAGCAGGTCCAGCAGCAGGCCGACGCTGGGGTGTGCCCGTTCCGCGTCGTCGTGCAGGAGCGCGTACCGCCGGCCGTAGGAGGCGTCGACCTCCGCGGCGAGGCAGGCCACGACGACGTCGACGTCGAAGGCGGCCAGCCCGAACATCTGCCCCAGCACCACCAGCCGCAGCGGCGCCTCCGTCGCGGCGACGGCGGTGTCGATGTCGGCGGCGAGCTGATCGACGTCCGGGGTCGAGATCGATGCCTCGGCGGCCGCGAGGTGCCGCAGCCGGGCGTCCAGCAGCGCGAACTCGGCCGCGAGGTGGTCCGTCGACCCCGTAAAGCCCACCGGCTCGGTCACTCCGGGCGCCGCAGCGCCGGGTGCCGCGTCCGGGGGACGTGCCGCCCGGCCGGTTCGGCGGGGCGGCGCAGGTTGCGCGCGACGAGGTCGTGCAACGCGTCGACGCTCGCCTGCAGCATGCCCAGGCGGGCGTCGATCTCGGCGACGAGGGAGTCGCCGTCCTCGGTCGGACGCGCCGCGTCGCGGACGGTGCGGCCGGCGCGGATCCGGTCGCGCAGCGCCGTCGTCGCAGGCGACGGCGCGACGTTGAACTCCTCGTCGAGCAGCCGTGCGCACGTCTCGAACTGGCGCAGCGCCGCGCCGCGGTCGCCGATCGCGGCGTAGAGCCGCATCAGCTGGCGATGTGCCGGCTCCCGGGCCGGGTCGTGCTGCAGGACCGCCCGGACGTGGTCGATCCCGCGGGCGTGCAACCGGTGCGCCTCGCAGAACGCGGCGAGCTTCTCCAGCAGGGCGACGAGGATCTGCCGGCGTCCTTCCCGCTGGTCGACGCACCAGTCGTGGTACCAGGCGGCCATGAGGTCGCCGCGGTGCAGGTTCACCGCCCGGTCGAGGTCACGGATCTGGCCGGCGTCGAGGTCGCCCGCCGCGACGTCGCGGGTGCTCCGGTAGACGGCGTCGACGACGTGGACGTCCACCCACCACCGCGACGGCGTGTCGAGCTGGATCCACCGCGGGTCGCTGATCACGAACTTCTCGGCGGGGCTGGTCGCGCAGCTGCTGAGCACGGTGCCCAGCCGCCACAGCGTCTGCCGCAGGTACCGCCGGGCGACGGCGCGGGTCGTGTCGGGCCACAGGGCGTCGGCCAGCGTCTCGCGGGTGTGCGGCCGGTCGGCGTGCACCAGCAGGAAGCAGAGCAGTTCGAGGGCCTTGGTGGAGGAGAAGGCGAGGGGGCGGTCACGGTGGGTGATCTGGATCTCACCGAACAGCCGCACGTGCAGGTCACCCAACGCAACTCCCCGGATACGCGTGTGGGTGATTCTGGGGCCTGTCCGGAGGGCCGAGAAGGGCTTTCCCGACGTCTCACCCGAAGCGATGCGCAGCCGCGGATCGCGCGGGTTCGGGGCAGGCGCGAATGGAGCACCCGCCGTCCGCGCACACGGTGATCCGGGGCCGGACTCCGGTCAGCGAGCCTTCCGTACCGCCGACCGGGTCGGGCGGGTGGCTCGATCGGGTCGGATCTCGACGCGGCCCTGCGACGGAGGGTTGCGGGCTCAGCCGGCGACCCCGCCACGCAGTGCACTGAACAGCCGGGTCACCCGGGCACGATGATCGTCGAGCAGCTCTTCCGGGGCGGCGCCGGCGAGCCGCCGTCGCGCCGTCGCCACCAGCACCGTGGCGTAGCCGGCGACGAGGAAGGCGGCGAGCAGGGCCGCGTCGCCGTCGAACGCCGGGTCGCGGTCCAGCTCGTCGGCGAGGGCCTCCTCGATCTCAGCTGCGATCTCTCGTGCGCGCGCGATCAGCGCCGGCGACGCGGCGACGGTGCGGAAGAAGGGGAGGGAGCGTTCGTCGAGCCCGGAGAGCGGGTGCCGGGCCTCGGCGAGCCGCTCGGTGGCGTGCTGCAGCGACGCCAGCACGTCGACGCCCGGGCCGCGGTCCCGCACAGCGGCGCGCACCAGTTCGACGGCGTCGTCCTGGCGGTCGAGGAACAGGTCCTCCTTGCGCGGGAAGTGGTTGAAGACCGTCACGCTCGAGACGCCGGCGGCGCGCGCGATCTCGGCGACGGTGACCGCGTCGTACCCGCGCTCGACGAACAGGCCGGTCGCGACCTCCAGGATCCGCGCGCGGGTCTGGGGGCCGCCGCGTGCTCCGGTCCGGGGCATCCGAGCTCACACTCCTCTATCTTGTATCACTAAATTTAGTCACTTAATCTAATCGCATGCCCGATCGACCCCGATCCTTGCGCGCCGCGTGGCCCGCCCTCACCGGCCTGTCCGCCGTGTTCCTGTTCGAGATGCTGGACAACTCGATCCTCACCGTCGCCCTTCCGACGATCGGGCGCGAGCTGCAGGCGTCGACGACGCAGCTGCAGTGGGTGACCGGCGCCTACGGCGTCGTCTTCGGCGGGTCCATGCTGGTCTTCGGTGCGCTGGCCGACCGGTTCGGCCGCCGCCGCGTCATGCTCGTCGGGCTCGTGCTGCTCGGCGTCGCGAGCCTGGCCACGGCCCTCGTGACCACTGCCGAGCAGCTCATCGCCGTCCGGGTCGCGACGGGCGTCGCCGCCGCGATGACGACCCCCGGCTCGATGGCGCTCGCCTTCCGCCTCTTCGACGACGACGGCCTGCGCGTCCGCGCGCTCAACATCATCTCGACCGTGGGCCTGGTCGGACTCGCCGTCGGCCCGACGGTGAGCGGGCTCGTGCTGGCGGTCGCGCCGTGGCAGGTCCTGCTGCTGGTGAACGTGCCGGTCGCGCTGCTCGCGATCGCCGGCCTGCGCGCCGGCGTCGCCCCCGACGTCGCGGCGGAGCTGCACCGCGATCCCGTCGACGTCGCCGGCGCGGTGCTCGGGACCGCGGCCATCGTCCTCGCGCTCGTCGCGCCGACGCTGTTCGTCGAGCAGGGTGCCGCCGCCTGGACGCCGTGGCTCGCCGCCGCCGGCGCCGCGGCGGGCGCCGTCCTGTTCGTCGTGCGGCAGCGCACGGCCCGTCACCCGCTGCTCGACCTGCAGCTCGTCGCCCGCCCGCTCGTCGCAGCCGGGCTGGCCTACCGCGCCGCCGCCGGGCTCGCCACCGCCGGACTCGGGTACGTGGTGACGCTGCAGCTGCAGCTCGACTGGGGCTGGCCGCCCGCCCTCGCCGCGATCGGCATGCTGCCGCAGGTCGTGGTGCTGGTCGCGGGCAGCGCGTTCGTCGGGCCGTTCGTGGAGTGGGCCGGGCTCGACCGCGCTGCATGGCTCAGCTCGGCCGCGATCGTGGCGGGGCTCGCCGTCCACGCCGCGCTGGGCCGGCTCGGGTACGTGTGGGTCGCGCTCGCGCTGGCCCTCGTCGCTGCCGGCATGCGGGTGGTCGGGGTCGTCGCCGGGACCAACGTCCTACGCGGCCTGCCACCGGACCGCACGACGATCGGCGCCGCGCTCGTCGACACCGCGGCCCAGCTCACCACCGGCATCGGCATCGCCGTCGCCGGCATCGTCCTCACCGCGATGGTCACCGGCGACATCACCGCGACGAGCTGGAGCGCGGAGCAGACCGCGCAGTTCCGCGACGCCGTCACGGTCGTCGGCATCGTCCTCACCGCCGTCGCGGCCGCGCTCGTCGGCTGGGCGTACACCCGGGCACGGGCGACCGTGGCCCCGCCGGCTCGGACGCCGTGAACCGGCCTATCGCGTCGTGGTGTCGACGCCGGCGGTCAGGGCGACGGTGTAGCCGGCGGTGGGGTCGCCGGTGACCGTGGCGAGCTGGTGGGCGGCGTTGTCGTCGCGGAACACGGTGTCGGACGCGAGCGTGATCCGCGCCAGGTTGGTGACCGACTGCTGGTAGCCGGGCTGGGCGTACACCGCCGTGCAGACGTCCTGGGGGAGCGCGACCTGGGAGGTGGCGATGGCGTTGTTCGCGTCGGTGATGCCGGCCTGGTTCGGGTAGACCTCGAAGTGGATGTGCGGCCAGCGGCCCGAGTAGCAGGCGGGGACGATGCTGGTGAAGCGGACCTTCCCGGCCGCGTCGGTGACCTGCACGCCGCGCAGGTAGTTCTCGTTCTCGACGCCGCTGGAGTACAGCGAGTACCGGCCCTCGCGGTCGCAGTGCCAGACGTACACCGCGACGCCGGCGAAGGGGACGTTGCCGCCCGCGATGTCGGTGATGGTCAGTTCCAGCGTCATCGGCACGCCCCCGGCGGTGGCGCTACCGGTGCCGAAGCTTGATCGGATGTCGCTGCGCACGATGCCGCTCTCGGTCAGGACGTTCGTGCCGTTCGAGCCGTCGCCGGGATAGGGACCCGCGGTCTCCTCCGGGATCTCGCCGGCGCTGGTGCTGCTGGTCCGCGCCGGAGCGGTGCTCGTACCGCAGGCGGCGAGCCCGACGGCGGCCGCACCCAGGCCCAGCGCGCGCAGCACCCGCCGTCGCCCGAGCACGGTGCCCAGGTCGAAGGCGAGACCCTGGTCCTGGACCTCCTCGCCGGGTCGCGGCAGCACGCGCCCCTCGTACCGGGCCGGGGTGTGGTCGGGATGCACGACGTTCTCTCCGCTCGTTCGGTTACGGCACGAACGTACGAGTCGGCGCTGGGTGTCGGGTGAGCGGTGGCTGTGCGTCTGCTGTGCCGGGGTCGTCCGTGTCGGGTTGCGGCGCGGCGTTGTTGCGGTGATCAAGGGCGGATTGTCGTAGATCAAGATCGTCGAGCGACGTTTTGCCCTTGATCACCAACCGGTCGGTCCGCGGTGACGGCGTTGTTGCGGTGAGAGGAAGCCATCGGCGGGGATGTCGTTGATCATGGGCAAAACGTCGCTTCCCAAGATCGAGCTACGACGGTCTGCCCATGATCAACCGCGGCTCGACCCCGCGGTGTGCGGGCGCTGCGGTCAGGCCACTACACGCGCACGACGCGGGACGGAGCGGCGTCGGACGCGGAAGAGCCAACAGGGTCTGATCAAGAGCAGAGATCATCGACCGGGATCGTCGGACGACGGTTTGCCCATGATCACCGAAGGGTGGTCGGGGGTGGTCTGCCCCGCGGGCTGTGCTGCTGCTGCGGTGATCAAGGGCAAAGCGTTCTCAACCGAGGTCGAAGAGCGACATTTTGCCCTTGATCACCGCGCCGCCCGCGCCCGCGCCGCGGCGCCGGCCCGACGTCGTTGATCATGGGCAAAACGTCGCTCCACAAGATCGAATCACGACGTTCTGCCCATGATCAACACGTGAGCGCCGGCCCGGCCGCGCCCGCCCGCCCGTGCCCGCCCGTGCCCGCCCGCCGCGCCCTTGATCAACCCTGAGCCGACCGGATCGGCGATGATGCCTCCGTGACGGTTGATCTCGACGGGCGCCGGTTCGCCATGGTGTCGTCCTCCGCGAGCGTGGTGGACCCGCTCTCGCCCACGGTGTTCGACTACCACGAGCGGGACGGCCTGCTGTGGGGCGAGTACCAGGGCGACACGGTCCGCATCGGACGGTTCGTCGGCACCCGCGACGGGGAGCGGATCTCGATCCGCTTCACCCACGTGGTCGACCGGACCGGCGAGGTGGTGGACGGCGCCGCGCACAGCCGCATCGAGCAGGGCGAGGGCGGGTTGCGGCTCGTCGAGGACTTCCGCACGGCCGACGGCGACCAGGTCAGCGTCTGCGCCGAGGTCACTCAGAGCTGATCCAGCGCGGGGTGCCCGTCGCCGGTCCTGATGAAGCGGGTCATGCCGACGGCCTGTGTGGGGGCGGCGACGTGCGGGACGTCGCCGGGCAGCAGGTAGGGCCGGCTCACCACCTCGTCCATCACCAGGACCGACTCGACGGCGCGGATCTCGGGCAGCACCGACAGCACGGTGGTGACGAACTCGTGCACCTCGGCGACGTCGCGGGCGCGGACGAGCAGCATCGCGTCGTGCTCGCCGGTGGTGACGGCGCAGTACTCGACCTGGCTCATCTCGGCGACGCGCACGCGGAACGTCGCCCACGTCTGCGGCCGCACGGTGACGAACACGAGCGTGCAGATGCCGAAGCCGACCCGGCGCGGGTCGACGCGCGCGCTGAAGCCGGTGATCACGCCGGCGTTGACCAGGTTCTCCACGCGCGTGTAGACGGTGGCCCGGGAGACCCCGACCTGTTCGGCCAGCGCCGACATCGAGATGCGGCCGTTGTCGCGGAGCCCGGCGAGGATCCGGTGGTCGACGTCGTCGAGCGGATCACCCATTCGTCCAGGAGGAGGGCTGCCGGACTCCTGGCTCCGAGACATTCCGCGCCCCCTGACCCGCTTCGGGTGGATTACGTCCGACGTGACGTGGATCCCCTGTACGAACTGGGACCTCTGGCGCCATGATACCGCGGAATCGTCCAGTCGAAGTGGGTCGCGGAGGCAATCCGTCGAGCCGCCGGAGGTGCCCATGTCCCGTCCGATGTCCCTGCGCCGCCGCGCCCGGTGGCTGGTGCTGGCTGCGGTGGCCGCCACCGCGCTCGCTGCGTGCGGTGGCGGCGGTGGCGGCGGCGGTTCGGCGCCGAAGGGCGGCGGCACGCTCGTCATCGACTCCAGCTTCGACCTCAAGACGACCGACCCCGGCCGCGAGTACGAGCTCACCGGGCAGATGCTCACCAAGGGCATGTACGAGACGCTGCTGACGTTCGCGGGCAACGACCTCACCAAGCCCGTCGGCGGTCTCGCCAGCTCCTACCAGCTCTCGCCCGACGCCACGACGCTCACCCTGCCGCTCGCGCAGGGCCGCGTGTTCTCCGACGGCAGCCCGGTCACCGCGGACGACGTGGTCTTCTCGCTGAACCGCCTGATCGGCATGAAGGGCAACCCGTCGTTCCTGCTCGACGGCGTGACCGTCGCGAAGAAGGACGCCTCCACGGTGGTCCTGACCAGCGCGAAGCCGAACCCGGCGCTGCCGTTCATCCTGCCCAACCCGGCGCTGTCGATCGTCAACTCCAAGGTCGTGACGGCCAACGGCGGCACGACCGACGACAAGGACGCCGCCGAGAAGTTCCTCAACGGTGCCTCGGCAGGTTCCGGCCCGTACGTCCTGAAGACGCTCGACGTCGCGAGCCAGGCCGTGCTGACGAAGAACCCCGCCTACAACGGGCCGGCCAAGCCCACCTACGAGACGATCGTGGTCCGCAACGTCAAGGCGCCCACGCAGGTGCTGAACGTGCAGAAGGGCGACTCGCAGGTCGCGCTCGACCTCTCCGGCGACCAGGTGGCCGGGCTGGACCAGGGCAAGGTCACGGTCACCAGCGGTGCGTCCGCGTACACGATCTTCCTGTTCCTCAACCAGGGCGCGGCGGTCTCGCCGGTCACGAGCAACGCGAAGTACGTGTCGGCCGTGAAGAAGGCCATCGACTACGCCGGTCTGCTCGGTGTGGCGGGCAAGGGCTCGGTGCAGCCGGCCGGGGTCATCCCGTCGATGCTCGCCGGCACGCTGCCGCCGGAGAAGGCGCTCAAGCAGGACGTCGAGGGCGCCAAGGCCGACCTCGCGGCCAGCGGCGTCGGTGGCCAGAAGGCCAAGCTCGCCTACCCGAGCGACCTCACCCTCAACGGGCTCAGCTTCCAGACGCTCGCCGAGAAGCTGCAGTCCCAGCTGGCGGCCGCCGGCATCGCCGTGGACCTCGCGCCCGCGCCCGTCGCGACCGAGCTCGACAACTACCGCAACGGCAAGGAGCAGATCGGGCTCTGGTACTGGGGCCCGGACTTCCCGGACCCCTCCAACTACCTCGCCTTCGCCCCCGACGGGCTGATCGGCAAGCGCGCCAACTGGCCGGCCAGCGCGGCACCCGCCATCGACAAGGCCGCCACCACGGCCGCGACGACGACGGACCCCGCGCAGCGCGACGCGCTCTACCAGCAGTTCCAGGAGGCGCTCAACGCCGGCGGCCCGTTCATCCCGCTCGTGCAGCCGCCCACGAACATCGTCACGGCGAAGACGGTGACGGGTGCGGCGTACAACCCGATCTGGACGGTCGATGTCAGCGGAATCGGCACCAAGTAAGGGATCGATCCGGTACCGGGCGGGCCATCCGCTCGTCCGGTACCTGGTCCGCCGGATCGCGGTGTCGCTGCTGCTCGTCGTCGGCGTCACGCTGGTGACGTTCGTGCTCACCAACCTGGTGCCCGGCGACCCGGTGGCGGCGAACGTCGGGCAGCGGGCGGCGGAGGACCCGGCCATCGTCGCCGCGTACCGCGCGCACTACGGCCTGGACCAGCCGCTGCCCGTCCAGTACGGCACCTACATCGGCAACCTGGTGCGCGGTGACCTGGGGGAGTCGCAGCAGACGCACCGTTCGGTGCTGACCGACCTGCAGGCCGCCGTCCCGGCGACGCTCGAGCTCGCGCTCGGTGCCATCGTGCTGTCCGTGGTGATCGGGGTGGGCTTCGGCGTGGTCGCGGCCGTCCGGCGCGGGCACCTGTCGGACAGCGCGCTGCGGGTCGTCTCGCTGGTGGGCATCTCGGTGCCGACGTTCTGGCTGGCGCTCGTGGCGTTCTACGTCTTCTCGTTCCAGCTCGACCTCGCGCCGGGGTCGGGGCGGTTGTCGCCGGCCACGTCCGCGCCGCCGGACGTCACCGGCCTCTACACCGTGGACGCGCTGCTGGCGGGGGAGTGGGAGACGTTCGGCGACGCCGTCGCGCACCTCATGCTGCCCACGCTCGTGCTGACGCTCTACACCGTCGGGCTGCTCACCCGCTTCACCCGCTCCGCGGTGCTGGAGGTGCTGGAGCAGGACTTCGTGCGCTCGGCCCGGGCCAAGGGGCTCCCGGGACGCACCGTCCTGTTCCGGTACGTGGTGCGCGCCGCGATGGTGCCGATCCTGACGGTCGTCGGCCTGGCGTTCGGCGCGCTGCTGTCGGGGACGGTGCTGGTGGAGCAGGTCTTCTCCTGGCCGGGCGTGGGGTCCTACGCCTACCAGGCGGCGTCGCACCTCGACCTGCCGGCGGTGATGGGGGTCGGCCTGTTCGTGGGCGTGGTGTACCTGGTGATCAACCTCGTCGTCGACGTGCTGTACGGGGCGATCGACCCGCGGGTGCGGGTCTCGTGAGCGCCCCGATCGCCGCGCCGCTGCGCGCCCGCTTCCGCAAGGGCGTCCCGCAGGCGTGGCGCACCCCGCTCGGCGTCACCGGGGCCGCGGTGGCGCTGCTGTGGATCCTCGTCGCCGTGCTGGGGCCGGTGCTGTGGCCGTACGGCCCGCTCGCCCAGGACTTCCCGCGGCTGGAGGCGCCGAGCGCCGCGCACTGGTTCGGCACCGACGAGCTGGGCCGCGACGTGTTCACCCGGGTGCTGGCCGGCGCGCAGGTCACCGTGCCGCTCGCGCTGCTGCTCGTCGGGCTGTCGGTGCTGATCGGCGGCGTGCTGGGCCTCGCCGCCGGCTTCTTCGGCCGCTGGGTCGACGAGACCGTCATGCGCGTGACGGACCTGGTCATGGCCTTCCCGACGGTCATCCTCGCGATGGTCGTGGCGGCGTCGTTGGGCGCCAGCCTGATCAACGCGGTGCTCGCGGCGCTCGTCGTGTCCTGGCCCGCCTACGCCCGCGTCACGCGAGGGCTCGTGGTGGGCACGCGAGGCGCCGACTTCGTGCTCGCCGATCGGTTGCTCGGCTTCTCGGCGCTGCGCTCGCTGCGCACCGACATCGTCCCGATGGTGGTCGGTCCGGTGCTGATCCTCGCGAGCCTCGACATCGGCACGGCGACGCTGCTGCTGTCGGGCCTGTCGTTCCTCGGGCTGGGCGCGAAGCCGCCGACGCCGGAGTGGGGCTCGATGGTGGCGACGGCCGTGCAGAACTTCGACGCGTGGTGGATGGGCGTGTTCCCCGGACTGGCGATCCTGACCGTCGTGATGGCGTTCAACTTCCTCGGCGACGCGCTGCGCGACGCCCTCGACCCGCGCACCGCGGGCGTGCTGGGGAAGGCGGAGACGCGGTGACGGTGCTGGACATCGCCGGGCTGACCGTCCGGATCCGGGGGACGGAGATCCTCCGCGGGGTCGACCTGAGCCTGGAGGCGGGCCGGATCCAGGGGCTCGCGGGGGAGTCCGGCTCCGGCAAGACGATGACCGGGCTCGCCGTGATGGGCCTGCTCCCGGCCGGTGCCGTCGTGGACGGCAGCATCACCTACGGCGGGCGGGAGCTGCTCGCGCTCTCGGCGCGCCAGCACAACGCACTGCGCGGCACCGAGATCGCGATGGTCTTCCAGGACCCGTCGACCAGTCTGCACCCGATGCTCGCGGTCGGCGCGCAGCTCACCGACCACCTGCGCCACCACCAGCGCATCGGCCGGGCGTCCGCGCGGCAGCGGGCCGTCGACCTGCTCGGCCGGGTGCGGATCCCCGACCCGGCCGGCGCGCTGCGCCGCTTCCCGCACGAGTTCTCCGGCGGGCAGCGGCAGCGGATCGCCATCGCGATCGCGCTGGCCTGCTCGCCGAAGGTGCTGATCGCCGACGAGCCGACGACCGCACTCGACGTCACCGTGCAGGCCGGGGTGCTGCACCTGCTCCGCGACCTGGCCGCCGACCTGGGGCTGGCCGTGCTGCTCGTGACGCACGACCTCGGCGTCATGAGCGCGGTGGCCGACCGGGTCGCCGTGATGCGCCACGGCGAGGTCGTGGAGAACGGGGAGCGTCACCAGGTGTTCACCGCGCCCGCGCACCCCTACACGGCGTCGCTCCTGGCCAGCCTGCCCGGCGCGGTCGGCGGCGTGCAGACCCTCGACGACGTGCGCGCGCTGGAGGGATCGTGATGCTCGACATCGCCGGGCTGCAGGTGATCTACCGCGGGCGGCCGCCCGTGCACGCCGTCGACGGTGTCGACCTGACCGTCGCCGCCGGCCAGGTGGTGGGGCTGGTGGGGGAGTCCGGCTGCGGGAAGTCGACGCTCGCGCGGGCCGTGTGCGGACTGGTGAAGCCGGCGGCCGGGACCGTCACGTTCGACGGGCTGCCCGTGCCGCCGCTCGGCCTGCGCCGCCGCCCGGCCGAGCTGACCCGGATCCAGATGGTGTTCCAGGACCCGTACGGCTCGCTGCACCCGCGCCGGCCCGTCGGGGCGCAGATCGGGGAGGGCGTGCGCGCGGCGGCCGCCCGCGGGGTGGCGTCGGTGTCACCCGCCGAGTGGCTGGGGCGCGTCGGGCTCGACGCCTCCGCCGCACGGCGGTTCCCGCACGAGTTCTCGGGCGGGCAGCGGCAGCGGATCGCCATCGCGCGGGCGCTCGCCGCCCGTCCGGACCTGCTCATCGGCGACGAGCCGATCTCCGCGCTCGACGCGTCGACGCAGGCAGTCGTGGCGGCGCTGATGCGGGACCTGGCCGTCGAGAGCGGGGCCGGGCTGCTGTTCATCTCCCACGACCTGTCCGTCGTGCGGCTGATCGCCGACCGCCTCGCCGTGATGTACCGGGGGCGCGTCGTGGAGTCGGGTCCGGCGCAGCAGATCTGGGACGATCCACGGCACCCGTACACGCAGGCGCTGCTGGCCGCGGTTCCGGTTCCGGATGGTTCGGGGACGCTGCCGGCTCCTCCGCTCGAGGGCGTGACCTATGCCGAGGCGCCGGTGGTGCGCTGAGGTTGCGGGGTTGCGGTTCCTGCTTCCGGGGCTCCGCCCCGGGCCCCGGCTGGGTCGCCGATGGTGCGGTCTCCTCCGGGGCTCTGCCCCGGACCCCGGCCCTTCCTCCGGTGGAGCTGTTTCGGGCCGGCTCCACCGTCGCTCGGTCGCCCTTCGGGATGCCACATCGCCGGCCGAGCCGCAAACGATAGAACGTGTTTGCGGCTCGGCCGGCGCTGCGGCTTTGCTGTGCACGCCCGACCGACGGTGGAGCCTCTTCAGGCTGGCGCCAAACGGTTTCTGACCTGCGGTAATCGGCATCCGTTCGAACCTGTGTTCGGGTAGAATCAAGGCATGACCGAGAACCCACTCGCCCAGGCCGCGAGCCTGATCGAGCAGGCGTTCACGCTCATTTCCGACAACGACGACCCGCTCGCCGCGCTTCTGGTTCTCGAGGGTGTGTCGCGGCAGGTCGACCGCGCCAAGGTTGTCCAGATCGCCGCCGTCGAGCGCGACGGCGCCCTGGCAGAGAAGGGCTACCGCAACACCCTCGCTGGGCTCAAGGATCTGCTCGGATGGGATCACGACACCGCCCGCCGGCATGTCACCGTCGCCGAACACGTCGGGCCCCGGGTCGCCCTGGATGGCGAGCCGATGGAGCCGGTGCTCCCGGCCACCGCGGCCGCCTTCGAGGCTGGCGCGGCCACGATGCGGCATGTGGACACCATCGCCGCGCTGATGAACTCCCGCCCGGCATCGCGGATCAGCCTGGCCGATCGGGTCTCGATCGAGGCCAGCCTGGGCGAGGCCGCCCGCAGCTTCACCCCGCGCGAAGTTCGTGTCATGGGGCTGGAGCTGCTCGCCGCCGCCGATCTGGACGGGCCGGAGCCGGATGAGCGGCCTGGTCGTAACGAACTGCACATGGGTGCCAACGCTGATGGCAGCGGGTGGCTGCGCGGGCAGTTCGAGGACCCGCTGGCGTTCGCGGCGATCCGCACCGCGATCGAAGCCCGCACCCGCCCCACGGCGGACAACCGCGGCACCACCGCGGCCGAACGGAACGCGGCCGCGTTGGCCGAGATCTGCGGGTTCGCCCTCGACCACGGCGCCTCCGGCGAGGTCGGTGGGGAACGCCCCCGCGTGACCGTCACCCTTCGGCTCGACGATCTGGAAGACCGGGCCCGTACGGCGATGCTGGACACCGGGGGACAGTTGACTCCCGGTCAGTTGCGGCGGCTGTTGTGCGATGCCCACCTGGTCCCGGTCGTGCTCGACGGGGACAGTCAACCCCTCGACGTCGGCCGCACCCACCGCCTGGTCCCGCCCTGGCTGCGTCGCGCGGTTGCCCTGCGCGATCACGGTTGCGCCCACCCCGGGTGTGATCGACCACCATCCTGGTGCGAAGTCCACCACGTGATCGAGTGGCAACACGGCGGCGCGACTGCCTTGGACAACCTGGTCATGTTGTGCTGCCAACACCATGATCAAGTCCATTCGACCGAGTGGCGAATAGACATGACCTCGGGCAAACCGAGGTTCATCCCGCCACCGTGGATGGCTGATCTGTGGGCACAACCATGACCGGGGCACCACTGTGCCCGCAGGCAGGCCACAGGCTCCACCGTCGATCGGGCGTGCGCAGCAACGCCGCAGACCCGGTCGGCGGGCAAACACGCCGTTTCGTTTGCGCGTCGGCCGGGGCTGTGGCATCCCGTCCGGGCGACCGAGCGGCGGTGGAGCCGACCCGCTCGTTCCCGCTCCACCAGAGGAGGGCCGGGGTTCGGGGCGGAGCCCCGACACAATCAGGTCACCCGGCGATGACCGGTTCGGTGGCGGGGGCCTTCGTCCGCGGCCTGCTCGCCACGACCAGCGCGATGATCGCGAGGGTCAGCGCCGCTGTGACGGTTCCGGTGCCCAGGCCCAGGCCGCCGCGGTCGCCGCCCGCGGCGAGCCAGTCGGCGAAGGACGCGCCGAGCGGGCGGGTGAGCACGTACGCGGTCCAGAACGCGGGCACGCCGGCCAGGCCCAGCCAGCGGTGGGCGATCCACGGCACGGCGATGAGCGCGGTGAACACGACCCCGGAGGTGAGGTAGCCCAGGCCCGATGCGGCGGCGAGGTCGCCGGCCGCCGTTCCCAGGGCGAAGGTGGCGCCGACGGTTGCCCAGTAGAAGCCTTCGCGCGGTCGCGTTGTGATGCTGTGCACCGCGATCGTCGGCTGCGTCGCCCGCCACACCGTGATGATCACGGTTGTCGCCACGGCGAACACGAAGGTGGAGGTGAGGTAGCCGACGTCGAGCACGACGTGCACGGCGTCGGCCGCCATCGTGCCGACGACCGCGACCATCGTGACGGTCGCCCAGTACAGGCCGTGGCGATAGCGCGCGGCCCGGATCTGCACGACCAGAAGACCGGCGAGTACCAGGCCGCACAGCGGGACGACGAGCGTCGGGTCGAACCGGCGCACGAGGAAGTCCGACGCGGTCTCGCCCATTCCGGTGGTCAGGATCTTGATCACCCAGAACAGTGCGGTGACCTCGGCGACCTTGGTTCTCAACTGCGCTCCATCGGGGTGGGAAGCGAACTCGCCGCACCATATCGGGAGGTCGATGGGCATCGGGTTCGCAGCAGATGTTTTTGCCGTCCGCTCACGTTCTTCGGGGAATCCGTGAACATTTCTCCGGCGCGCTGGGTGAATCACGAGCTTCGTCCAGATCGGGTCGACTGCGTGCCCGGTGCGCCGAGCGGACGCGTGCGTCTGCCACTGTTGGACCGACAGGGAGGAGGGGGAGTGATGACCGCAGAACCGGCCGACGAGGCGCTCGCCCCGCCGAGCCTGGTCGAGATGGCCGTGATCCGGCTGCGGTCGGAGATCCTCAGCGGCGCGCTCGCGCCGGGCGAGCGGATCGTCGAGGGGCAGCTCACCCAGCGGTTCGGCACGAGCAGGGCACCGCTGCGCGAGGCGCTGCGGCTGCTCGGCGAGCAAGGGCTGGTCGAGCACCTGCCGCGACGCGGGGTGCGGGTCACGCGGCTCTCGCCCCGGGACATCGACGAGCTGTTCACCCTCCGCGACGCGCTGGAGCAGTTCGCGGTGCGCTGCGCGCTGAGCGGGCCCGCCCGGCTGCCGGTCGACGGTGTCCGCGCCGCCGTCGAGGAGATGGAGCGCGCCGCCGCCGACGGCGATGCCCTGCGGAAGGCGGCCGCGCACCGGGAGTTCCACCTTGCGCTGGTCGCGCTGGCCGGCCACCACCACCTCATGCGCGCCTACGAGCCCGTCCTGCTCCGGCTGCAGCTGTACATGGCGACGAACATGCGCCGCGAGGCCGAGGACCGCTCGGCGCTCGACGGTCCGCAGCGGCACCGCAGGCTCCTCGACGCGATCGAGAGCGGTGACGTGGAACGGGTCCTGCTGGAGCTGCACCACCACGGCGGCCGCACCTACCTCGCGCCGGAGCTGCGGGGCTGACAGGGCCCGCGTGATCACGGGACGTGACAAGCCCGTAACGCGGCAGGCCATCGCCTGACACCAAACGGTCGACAATCGACCAAGTGCTGATCCCGCTGGCAGTGCGCGACACCGTCCCGACGACGGTGCGCGGCCTGCGCGCCGCTCTGGCATCCGGCGCGCTGGACGTGCACGCCGTCGTCGAGGCGGTGCTCGACCGGATCGCCGCTCGCGGGTCCGACGCGACGTGGATCTCGCGCACCACCCCCGAGGCGTTGCACGCGCGAGCGGCCGAGCTGGCCGCCGCCCGCGCCGCCGGCGCCGACCTGCCGCTGTACGGGGTGCCGTTCGCGGTCAAGGACAACATCGACGTCGCGGGGCTGCCCACCACCTGCGCCTGCCCCGACTTCGCGTACGAGCCGGTCACCGACGCCACCGCGGTGCGGCGGCTGCTCGACGCCGGCGCGATCGTCGTCGGCAAGACCAACCTCGACCAGTTCGCCACCGGTCTGGTCGGCACCCGCTCGCCGTACGGGGCGTGCGAGAGCGTGTTCGGCGGCGATCTCGTGTCCGGCGGGTCCAGCTCGGGCAGCGCCGTCGCCGTCGCGGCCGGGATCGTGCCGTTCGCGCTGGGCACCGACACCGCGGGCTCCGGCCGGGTCCCGGCCGCGCTCAACGGCATCGTCGGGCTCAAGCCGACCCGCGGGCTCGTGCCCACCACCGGGGTGGTGCCGGCGTGCCGCTCCCTCGACTGCGTCAGCGTCTTCACGACCGACGTGCCCGACGCCGCCGACGTGCTCGCCGTGTTGGCCGGGCCGGACCCGGACGATCCCTGGTCGCGCACCGGGACGCCGACGACACCCGGCACCCGGACGGCCGTGCCCGCCCCGCGCGAGCTCGACGTCGACGACGGCACGGCCGCGGTGTTCGCGTCCGTCGCCGCGCGCTGCGAGATCACCGCCGAGATCCCGCTGGGCCCGCTCGTGGAGGCGGGTGACCTGCTCTACGGCGGCCCGTGGGTCGCCGAGCGGCTCGCCGACCTGGAGGCGTTCCTCGAGGCCCGCCCGGAGTCGGTGCTGCCCGTGACCCGGATGCTGATCGAGCGCGGACGGGACTTCGACGCCGTCGCCGCGTTCCGGGGACGGCACCGGCTCCAGGAGCTGCGTGCGTGGTGCGCGCGGATCTGGGAGCACGCCGACGTGCTGCTGCTGCCGACCGTGCCCACGACGTTCACCCGCGCGGAGATCGCGGAAGAACCGGTGGCGCGCAACCTCGTCCTGGGCCGCTACACGCAGTTCGCGAACCTGCTCGACCTCGCCGCGATCGCGGTGCCCGTCGGCACGACCGCCGCCGGGCGACCCGTCGGCGTCACGTTGTTCGGCCCCGCCTTCGCGGAGGACCGGCTGATCACCGCAGCGCACGAGCTGGCCGTCAGGGAGGCCGCATGACGAGCACGCAGGTCGGTAACGCACTCATCGGCCCGGTAGCGGCCAACCCCTACCCATGGCCGTACGACGGCTCGGTCGCCGCTGTCCGCACGGCGCTGATCTGCATCGACTGGCAGGTCGACTTCTGCGGTCCGGGCGGCTACGTCGACCGCATGGGCTACGACCTGGCCCTCACGAGGGCCGGCCTGCCCGCGGCTGCGGCGATGCTCGCCCACGCGCGGGCGACGGGGATGCTCGTGATCCACACCCGCGAGGGCCACGCACCGGACCTCTCGGACCTGCCCGCGAACAAGCGCTGGCGCTCCGCCCGGATCGGCGCGGAGATCGGGTCGGCCGGCCCGGCCGGGCGCATCCTCGTCCGCGGCGAGCCCGGCTGGGAGATCGTGCCCGAGGTGGCGCCGGTCGACGGCGAGGTGCTCGTCGACAAACCCGGCAAGGGCGCGTTCTACGCCACCAACCTCGACCTCGTGCTCCGCACGCACGGCATCACGCACATCGTGCTCTGCGGCATCACCACCGACGTCTGCGTGCACACCACCATGCGCGAGGCCAACGACCGCGGCTACGAGTGCCTGATCCTTGCCGACGCCACGGGCGCCACCGATCCCGCCAACCACGAGGCCGCGCTGCGCATGGTGACCATGCAGGGCGGGGTGTTCGGCGCGGTCGCCACCTCCACCGCCGTCATCGAGGGGACCGTCCATGCAGGTTGAGGCCGACCCGTACCCGTTCGAGCTCGACCTGGCGACGACCGCGCTGGTGATCATCGACATGCAGCGCGACTTCGTCGAGCCCGGCGGTTTCGGCGAGACCCTGGGCAACGACGTGTCGCTGCTGCAGTCGGTCGTGCCGCCGCTGCGGAAGGTGCTCGCGGCCTGCCGAACGGCCGGCATGACCGTGATCCACACCCGCGAGGGGCACGTCCCCGACCTGTCCGACTGCCCGCCCGCCAAGCTGCACCGCGGTGCCCCGAGCCTGCGCATCGGCGATCCGGGCCCGAAGGGCCGCATCCTCGTCCGCGGCGAGTACGGCCACGACATCATCGACGACCTCGCCCCGCTGCCGGACGAGCTGGTGATCGACAAGCCCGGCAAGGGCTCGTTCCACGGCACCTCGTTCGGCGCGGAGCTCGAAGCTCGGGGGATCACGCGGCTCGTCGTCACCGGCGTGACCACCGAGGTGTGCGTGCACACCACCGTCCGCGAGGCCAACGACCGAGGCTACGAGTGCCTCGTCCTCTCCGACTGCACCGGCTCGTACTTCCCCGCCTTCCACGAGGCCGGCCTCGCCATGATCGCCGCCCAGGGCGGGATCTTCGGCTGGGTCGCTCCGTCGGGGGCCTTCCTGTCCGCCCTCGCCCTCCAGGAGGTCGCGTCGTGACCACTGCAACGACCGAGAAGCCGCTCGAGCTGCCCTGGTGGGTCGGCGGCGACACCAACGCGTTCTTCGGGCTCGGCTTCAACACCATGGTCAACGTGCTGGTCCTGTCGGGCCTGTGCCTGGGCGTGGTGAACATCCCGGGCGCCGAGGTCTTCGGCGTGATCCTGCCCGCGCTGGGCGTCCAGCTGCTGATCGGCAACGTCTACTACACCTACCTCGCGCGGCGGCTCGCCCGCCGCGAGGGCCGCACCGACGTCTGCGCCATGCCGTACGGGCCGTCCGTGCCGCACATGTTCATCGTCGTCTTCGTGATCATGTTGCCGATCTACCTGGCGACGAAGGACCCCCTCGCCGCGTGGGCGGCCGGGCTGGCGTGGTCGTTCATCATCGGCATCATCGTGCTGATCGGCGCGTTCGTCGGGCCGTACATCCGCAGGTACACGCCGCAGGCGGCGATGCTCGGCACCCTCGCGGGCATCTCGATCGCCTTCATCTCGATGCGTCCGGCCGCCCAGATGTTCGCGGCGCTGTGGATCGCGCTGCCGGTGATGGTGATCATCCTGATCGGCTTCTTCACCGACCTGAAGCTGCCGGGCAACATCCCGGTCGGGTTGGCCGCCCTGCTCCTCGGGTCGGCCATCGGCTGGATCGGCGGCTACATGTCGGTGCCCGACGTCGTCAAGGCCGCCGGGGACGTCGCGGTGTCGCTGCCGACGGCCAACTTCGGGCGCCTCGCCCACGGCCTCGCCGACGTCGCGCCGCTGCTGGCCACGGCCATCCCGCTGGGCATCTACAACTTCACCGAGGGCATGACCAACGTGGAGAGCGCCGCCGTCGCCGGTGACGAGTACAACCTGCGCTCGATCCTGCTCGCCGACGGCGCCGGCGCCGTGGTGGGCTCGGTGCTGGGCTGCCCGTTCCCGCCCGCGGTCTACATCGGCCACCCCGGCTGGAAGGCGGCCGGCGGGCGGACGTCGTACTCGCTGGCCTCCGGGATCGTGGTCGCGCTGTTCTGCTTCCTCGGCCTGTTCGGGCTGCTCGGGGCGCTGCTGCCGCTGCCGGCGATCGTGCCGATCCTGCTCTACATCGGGCTGCTCATCGGCGCCCAGGCCTTCCAGGAGACGCCGAAGCGGCACGCCATCGCCGTCGTCATCGCGATCATCCCCAACATCGCGTCGTGGGCGGCCGGGCTGATGGACAACGCGCTGGCCGCCGCCGGGACAAGCGCGGCGAAGCTCGGCGAGGACGCGCTCACCGGCGCGGGCCTGGTCTACCACGGCACGAAGCTGCTCGGCGGCGGCGCGATCCTCGCCGGACTGGTGCTCGGCGCGATCGTCGCGTTCATCGTGGACAAGCGGTTCTTCTCGGCCGCGGCCTACTGCTTCGCCGGCGCGGTGCTGGGCTTCATCGGGCTGATCCACGCCGAGCAGGTGGGGTGGAACGTCGGCGGGCAGATCGCGCTCGGCTACGCCTTCGCCGGTGTGCTGCTGCTGGCGTTCGGGCTGGTGGAGCGGCGGCGGGCCGACGCCGTCGAGGCTCCTGCGGCGCAGGATCCGGTGGCCGACGGCGTCGCCGCGTGATCACCGATGAGGTGGTGATCGACCGGCCCGAGGTGGTGGCGCAGGTCACGGCGGCGTTCGAGCGCTACGAGCAGGCACTCGTCGACGGCGACGTGGCCGTGCTGACCGAGCTGTTCTGGGCGGACCCGCGGTGCGTCCGGTTCGGGGTGGCGGACCGGCAGGACGGGGCGGCCGCGATCGCGGCGTGGCGGGCGACCCACCCGTCGGTGCCGGCCGGCCGGCGGCTGCACGGCACCCGCGTGGTCGCGATCGACGACACCGCGGCCGTCGTCACCACCCTGTTCGGCTACCCCGACGGGGCCGTCGAGGGCCGGCAGAGCCAGACCTGGTTCCGCTTCCCGCACGGCTGGCGGATCGTCGCCGCGCACGTGTCCGAGGTGCCGCCGGGATGACCGATCGCACGACGCTCGCCGTCGTGGCGGCCCACCGGACCGGCCAGCCGCTGCACCACGAGCTCGTGGCACTCGGCGCGCGGCTCGTGGGGTGCACGTGGACCGCACCCGCCTACCGGCTCGTCGCGCTGCCCGGACCGGGGCTGCGGCGCGGCGGGCTGGTCGCGGCAGTCGACGGCGGCGCGGCGGTGGAGGTCGAGCTGCACTGGCTGCCGACCACCGCACTCCCCGTCCTCGCGGCCCGGCTGCCGGCACCGCTGGCGCTGGGCACCGTCGAGCTCGTCGACGGGCCGGTCACGGGCATCGTCTGCACAGCGGCGCCGGCCGGTGCCGTCGACGTCAGCGAGCACGGCAGCTGGCCCGGCTACCTGGCGGCGGCCGGCGGCTGACGCGGTCATCCGGGGTCGCGGCGCGGGCTCGCGGTCCCGGTGGCGAGGTGGACGCGGTTGCGCCCTTCGGCCTTGGCGCGGAACAGGGCGGAGTCGGCGGCCAGCAGGAGGTCGGTCAGCATCGCCCCCGGGTCGGTGTGGGGGTGCTGGTCGCTGTGGCTGCCGCCGAGCGAGACCGTGACGGTCAGCGCCGGTCGCTCGGCACGGGTCGGCACGGTGAGCTCGGCGATCCGGGTGCGCAGGGTCTCGGCGGTCGCGGCGAGCTCGTCGGGGGTGGTGTCGCACAGCAGGACGGCGAACTCCTCGCCCCCGAACCGGCCGGCGACGCCGTCGACGGGCAGGTGCTGGGAGATGGTGGCGGCCACCGCGCGCAGGGCCATGTCGCCGACGAGGTGGCTGTGCCGCTCGTTGATGGTGCGGAAGTGGTCGACGTCGAGCATGAGCAGCCCGACCGGCTGGTGGTGGCGCAGCGCGCGGGCGAGCTCGCGGTGGGCGACGTCGTCCCAGCGGGTCGGGTTGAGCAGGCCGGTCTTGCCGTCGATCCGGGCCAGGTCGCGGACGACGGGGAACTGGGCGGCGTGGTCGAGGACGACCAGCTGCAGCAGCACGAACGGCACGAGTGCCGGCTGCGCGACCGCCATGAGGGCGAGGAGCACCCCCAGCGCGGAGGCGGCGATCTCGAAGGCGTGGACGGCCGGTGCCGCGAAGCTCGCCGGGAGCCGAGGCGGGGTCCGGTTGGCGAGCACGACGGCTGCGGCGACGAGCCCGGAGTAGGCGGCGTCGCGGACGATGATCGCGGCCAGCACCGCGACGACCGTGGTGCCGAGCGCGGGGAGCTGCGCCGGCCCGACGCCGCCCACGGCGAGGATCTCGATCGCGAGGCGCGTGCTGACCAGGTTCGCGGCGCCGGAGAACACGATGCGGTAGAGCGGGGTGCGGCGGTCCACCCGCAGCCGGAGGTGCAGCACCGTCGCCGCGATCAGCCCGGCCACCAGCGGCCACGGGACCAGCAGCATCCCGGCGACGATCCACACCGTGTCGGTCGTGATGTGCACCGTCTCGGGCGCTCCGAGCCTGCGGAGGCGTTCCTTCCCGCGGGCGAGCTCGGCGTGCCCGACCATGCCGGCCACGAGGGCGGCGAAGGTCGCCCACTGGCCCACGCCGGTGGGCCGATCGGGTGCGTACCCGACCAGGGTCACCGCAATGGCGTCGACGAGGAGGACGTAGGTCAGCGATCGGGTGGTCAGCCGCCACAGCTTCCACCCGCGAGGATCTATCACCGACCGTGGTTGGTCAGTCATCCTGGGTGAGCGGGGTAGCCCGCCGTCGGATCCATCAACCCGCCCCCAATCACCGTCCGTCACAGCTCTGTGACGGCGCGTGGTCTGCTGACGCTACCCAGCCCGCGGTCCTGCGAAGAGATCCAAATGGATGATCAGCCCGATGACAGGGGGTGATCAGCATGCGCGGCTACGAGTGGAGCTGAGGGTGACGTAACGCCAGGTCAGCGGGCGCGCGGTGGGGCAGCGCGCCCGCCGCCCCGGCACCGGAGTGCATCGTCACCGACAGCCACCGGCGCTGCCCCGCGGAGCGACCGGTGCGCCCCGTGCGCCGCCCCGGGCGCCGGCAGGCGGTAACTCGACAGGGCGATCACCGTGCAGGGTGATGACCGCGTCAGCGCACGAGCCGGAAGAAGGTGCGCACCTCGCTGGTGAACAGCTCGGGTTGTTCGAAGGCGGCGAAGTGGCCGCCGCGCTCGGGTTCGCCCCAGTGGCGGATGTCGGTGTAGCGCTTCGCGGCCCAGCGACGGGAGGGGCGGGGCATCTCCTTGGGGAAGACGGAGCAGCCGGTGGGCACGTCGACGGTGTCGCTGGTGGCGGTGCTGAACCATTCCCCGACCTCGCGGAAGCTCTCCCAGTACAGCCGGGCGGACGAGGTGGCGGTGCGGGTGAGCCAGTACAGGGTGATGGTGTCGAGCATCTCGTCGCGGGTCAGGACGGTGTCGGGGCGGCCACCGCTGTCGGTCCAGGAGGCGAACTTCTCCACGATCCACGCGCACAGCCCGGCCGGGGAGTCGGTGAGCGCGTAGCCGACGGTCTGCGGCTTGGTGGTCATCTGCTCGGCGTAGCCGGACTCGTGGGCCTGGGCGTGCCGCAGGTCGGCGAGCGCGGCCTGTTCGGCGGGGGTGAGGTCGTCGAAGGTTGCGGGGTCGGGCGCGGCGATCGGCGGGACGACGTGGATGCCGACGAGCCGGCCGCTGTCCTGCTGGGCCATGCTGGTGGTGATGCTGGTGCCCCAGTCGTGGCCCTGGGCGCCGTAGCGTTCGTAGCCGAGTCGGTCCATGAGCTCGTGCCAGGCGGCGGCGATCCGCTGCACCGTCCAGCCGGTCCCGGTGGGTCGGTCGCTGAACCCGTACCCGGGCAGTGACGGGATGACCAGGTCGAACGCGTCGGCGGGGTCGTCGGGGACGGTCAGTGGCCGGATGACCTTCTCGAACTCCAGCACCGAGCCGGGCCAGCCGTGGGTGAGCACGAGCGGCAGCGCGTTCGGGTGCGGGGAGCGGATGTGCAGGAAGTGGATGTTCACGCCGTCGATCTCGGTGCGGAACTGGGGCAAGGCGTTGAGGCGGCGTTCGGTGGCCCGCCAGTCGTAGCCGTCGGCCCAGTAGGCGCACAGCTCGCGCAGGTAGGACAGGGGCACGCCCTGGGACCAGTCGTCGACGGGTTCGGGGTCCGACCAGCGGGTGCGGCGCACGCGCTCGGTCAGCTCGGTGAGCTCGGCGTCGGGGACGTCGATGCGGAACGGGATCACCGCAGGGCTCCTGTCGGTCGGTGCGGCGCTGCTGCGGCGGCGAGCGCGGTCAGCGCGTGCTGGTCGAACGGGCGTCCGGCGACGGCGGTGAGCGCGCCGGCCCAGCCGGCGACGAAGTAGTCCCAGCCGTCCATGGTGGCGGCGCCGAGCGCGGCGGCCTGCCGGAGGAAGGTGAGGTCGCCGCGGTAGTTGAGGTCCCACGCCAGGGTGCCGGGGCCGAGCGGTGCGTGGTCGGTGAGGGGGCTGCCGGGGCGGTCCTTGCCCAGCCCGGTCGCGTTGACCACGAGCGCGGCGCCGGCGACGACCTCGTCGGCCGGGCCGGTCAGGTGCACCAGGGTGGGCCGGGCGCCGATCCGGTCGGCGACGGCGTGCAGCTCGGTGAGCGCGGCGGGGTCGATGTCGGCGAACACCATGTCCGGCGGATCGGGCCGCGGTGTTCCGGTGGCGACGTCGAGGTGGAGCGCGAGCAGCAGCGCGGTGGCCGCGCCGCCCGCTCCCAGGCACACGACCCGTCCGTCGGGCGGGTCGAGGATGGCGGTGAGGGAGCGGGCGTCGCCTGCGTGGCCGGTGGCGCGTCGGTGGTGGTCGAGGGCGACGGTGTTGACCTCGCGGGTGAGCTCGACCAGCGGGTCGCCGGCGCCCAGGTCCGCTGCGCAGGCGCGGTGCAGCCGCAGCTTGTGCGCGGTGATCACCGCCCCGTCGACGTGCGGGTTGTCCCGCATCGCCGCGAGCAGGCGGCGGTAGGTCGCTGCGGTCGTGTCCGGCGGCAGGTCGACCCCGCGCAGCGTCCACGGCCGGTCGAGCGCGGCCGCCCAGGCGTCGAAGACGGTGTGCGCGGTCGACCCGCCGGTGCTGATGCCGACGAAGAGGACCAGCGGCCCGCCGGTCCAGCCGTCGATCTCGTCGAGCGTGAGCACGCGGTCGTTCATCGTCCCCCCGTCGGTGTGGTGCTCGCCCCGAAGTGGACCATCCTGCCCGTGCGCGGCTACGGCCGCAGGCTCCGGTCGTTGTGCTTCTCCGGGCTGATCACCGACGACTGCAGGCGGCCGTCGGCGGTGGCGGTGGCGGTGGCGGTGGCGGTGCATCCATACCCGTAGAGACCACAGGCACGACGTCCATCGCTTTGCAGCTCAGATCCCGACGGCTCGGGCGGTGCGGGCGGCCTCGAGCACGGCGTCGACGACGCGGAGCGCGGCGAGCCCGTCCCGACCGCTGCAGACGGGTTCCGCCGTGCCGCGGATGACGTCGGCGAAGTGGGCGATCTGGTTGGCGAGCGGATCGCCGTGGACGACCGGGATCGTCGACGTGCGGAACGGCTCGTACCAGGAGCGTTCGCCGGGGTAGTCCCGCAGGCGCAGGGACGGCACGGAGAGCGAGCCCCGGGTTCCCGCGAGGTGGTAGCAGTCCTCGTCGGGATGGGTGGGGTAGTCGGCGTTCTCGCCGGAGGTCTGTTCCCAGCTGCGGGGCGACGCGGCGGTGTCGCTCAGCAGGAAGGTGCCCAGTGCGCCGTTCGCGAAGGTGAACACCATGGCGGCCGTGTCCTCGACGGGGAAGCCGCGGGTCGCGGACGACGTGGTCGCCTGGACGCGGACGATGTCGCCGGCGAGCGACATCAGGCAGTTCACGTCGTGGATGAGGTTGAGCAGGATCGGGCCGCCGCCCGGGCGTCGCCGCCAGCCGTCGTTGACGTCGAAGTAGCCGTCGGGTTTGTGGAACAGCGCCGTGCCCGTGACCGCGACGATGTCGCCGAGCGCGCCGCTCGCCACCGCGGCGCGGGCGGCGGCCATGACGGGGGAGTGGTTGCGGTGGTGCCCGGTCATGATCGGGACACCGGCCCGGTCGCCGGCCTCGACGAGGCGGGTGGCGCCGTCGATGCTGTCGCCGATCGGCTTCTCGACGATCACCGGGACGCCGGCCGCGACGCACTCCAGCCCGCCGTCGACGTGCATCCGGTTGGGCGTGGCGAGGATGACGCCGTCGGGGCGGTCACCGGCGAGGAGCTCGGCGAGCGAGTGGTGCAGCGGCACGCCGTGCTGCGCGGCGAGCACCGGTCCGGCGGGGCCGGGATCGACGACGGCGGTCAGGTCGGCTTCCGTGCTGGCGACCAGCTCCTCGATGTGGCGCCGGCCGATCAGCCCGGCGCCCACGACGGCGATGCGCGGCCGGTCCACGGTCACGAACCCTGCGACAGCGCGTGCAGCGCCAGCGCGTACCCGTGCACGCCGAGCCCGACGATGGTCCCGGCCGCGACGGGCGAGACGTAGGAGTGGTGCCGGAACGGCTCGCGGCGGTGGACGTTGGAGATGTGCACCTCGATCACGCGGAGCTGGGCGCCCTCGATGGCGTCGTGGATAGCGATGGAGGTGTGGGTGTGGGCGCCGGGGTTGTAGACGGCGCCGACGCAGGTCCCGGCCTGCTGGGCGGCGCCGAACTCGTGGATCCAGTCGATGATCTGGCCTTCGTGGTTGGACTGGCGGCAGACGGCGTCGAGGCCGAGGTCGCCCGCGGTCCGGCGGCACAGGTCCTCGAGGTCGGCGAGGGTGGTCGTCCCGTACACCTCGGGCTTGCGGGTGCCGAGCAGGTTGAGGTTGGGGCCGTTGAGGACGAGGACGTCGGGCATGCCTCGACTCGACCTTCCGGCGGCGGCCCGGTCAAGGTGTCGGGGGCGGGCTTCCGCCCAGCGACAGGCGTCAGCGGGGGCGCCGTTGTCCAGGACCCGGGTCAGCAGTGCCACCAGCTGCTCCCGCTCGGCGTCGTCGAGGGCGGCGGTCAGGTCGATCTGCACGCCGTCGACCAGGCGGTCGAGCTGGGCGAGCCGCCGGTGGCCCGCGGGGGTGATGGTGACGAGGTTGCGGCGTGAGTCGGCAGGGTCGGATCCGCGCGTCGCGTAACCGGCGGACACGAGACCGACGACGATCGTGTGGGTGTTGCTGCGGTCGATGCCGCAGCGCCGGCCGAGCGCGATCTGGCTGGCCGGACCGAACTCGTCGAGCGCGGCGAGCAGCGCGAACTCGAAGCCGTGGCCGTCGACCGGAGCGAGGGCCGCGGCGAGCTCATCAGCGCCGCCCACCAGCGCGCGGCCGAGATCGGCGCACGGGTCACGGTCGCGATCACCGACGAAGGCGGCCACCTGCAGGCACTCGGGCGGATGGACGGCGCGCCGCCGCTGTCGGCCAGGATCGCCGAGCGCAAGGCGGCGAGCGTGGCCCTGATCCGCCGGGACGGCGCCGGACTGCGCACGATGCAGGAGTCGTGGCCGGCGCTGTTCGACCGGTTCAGCGAGATCGCCGGCGGTGCGGTGCTGGCCGGCGCCGGCTCGCTGCTGATCCGCAGGGGCGACGTCGTCGTCGGCGCGATCTCGGTGAGCGGTGGCGACCGCCCCGGCCAGGACGACGACGTCGCCGAGGCCGCACTGGCGTCGGATCAGGCCCCGGCTCCGGTCGCGTCGTAGCGCAGTTCCACCAGTTGTGAGTCCGGCAGTACCCGAGCCGCGAGCAGTGCCAGACCCGCACGCGATCCCGAGTAGAGCTTGGATCCGCTGCCGAGCAGAGCGGCACCGACAAGGACGACCAGCTCGTCGACCAAGCCGGCCGCGAGCAGCGGACTCCAGGTCGTCCCGCTGCCGAACACGAGCAGGTCGCCACCGTCGCTCTGCTTGAGCCGCGCGATCTCCCGCGGAGCCTCGGCGCGTGACACCACCCGCGTCGTCGCTGCCCACGGGTCGTCGGGGGCGACCGTCATCGAGTCGCTGATGACGACGGCGTCCAGGGAGGTGACGAGCTCGGCGATCGCGTGATCGCGCTCGTTCTGCGACGGGTCGGCAGCCACCGCGGTCCAGTGCGCCCAGCTGGCGTGCCGTGACCGTAACTACGCGGTTTCGAGCAGGTCGAGTGCCCGCTGCCAGGTGCGGAGGGCAGTGGGCTCGTGGTGGTCGGGCTGTTCGGGGTCGGTGAAGAAGTGGCCACCCTCGGGATAGGTGAACAGCTGCGGATGGGCGGGCGTCCGGGCGGTCGCGTCGAGCCAGGCGGTGACGCGGACGGGCGGGTTGAGCAGGTCGGCGTCGGCGACGTGGAGGTGGACGGGCAGACCCGCACGCACCGTCGTGGGGATCACGGCGACCCCGTGCAGCAGCAGGACGGCGCCGGTGTCGGGCCGGTCGGGAAGCAGCTCGTGCACGACTCCGCATCCCATGGAGATGCCGGCCAGTACGGTCTCGGGCGGCAGGTCCTGCACGGCCTCTCGGCCGCGCTGCGCGATGGTCGCCCAACCGACGACCTCGTCCTTCAGCACAAAACCCTCGTCGAGGGTCCGCGCGGTCCGGCCCGCGTAGAGGTCGGGTGTGACGACCTCGTGCCCTGCAGCGCGCATCAGGTCGGCGGCGCGCCGCTCGACCGCGCGCAGCCCCAGCATGGAGTGGAACAGCACGACGTGTGCCACGGGAGGTCCCTTCTACCGGGCCGGCACGGAGTGGTCGTACTGGAAGTTGAGGCGCTCCCAGCTGTGGGTGGGCACCTGCGGCCAGCCGGCGGGCGAGTCCTCCCAGTCCTCGCCGCGTCCGTACGGGGTGAGGTCGAGCAGCGCGCGGAAGGCGCCGGCGTACTCGACGCCGCGGCCGGTGGTGAAGTAGGTCTGGAAGATGTCGGTGTAGTTTGCCGCGTCCTGGCGCAGGAACACGCTGAGCCCGAACTTCGCGCCGCGCGCGGTCACGAAGTCGTGGTGGAAGGTCGTGCCATAGCTGGAGTACCAGGGGAACGTCCAGCCCATCCGGGCCCGGACGGCAGCGATCTCGGAGACGCGGGCGGCAGACACCATGACGAAGGTGGTGTCGCGGGCCCGCAGGTGCGCCAGGTTGCCCAGCCCGTCGCTGAACAGGGAGCAGCCCAGGCAGACGTGGTCGTCGTCGGCGGTGAGCATGTTGTGGTAGACGATCAGTTGCCGGCGCCCGTCGAACAGCTCCGCGAAGGAGCGCCTGCCGTCCGGGTCGCTGAACGTGTAGGTGGCGTCGACCCGGGTCATGGGCAGCCGCCGCCGGGCGGCGTTGAGCCGGTCCTGGGCCCGGGTCAGCGCCTTCTCCTCGACCAGCAGGTCTGCCCGGGCGTCCTCCCAGGTCGAGCGATCCACGATCGGCGGTGCAGCGGTCTCGTTCATCGGGCTTCCCATCTGTCGGGGGTCGGGACGAGCAGGTCGTCGACGGTGAGGTGGAGCAGGGGCGGCCAACCCCGTTCGTGCGCGCCGGATGCGACGGCGGCGGCGAGCTCGGCGCCGCTGCCGTCGCCGGCCAGGAGGACGCGGTCGGGATCGGCGCCCAGCTCGCGGGCGTGGTCCGCCGCCCATCCGGTGGCGAGGAACGCGTCGTCGCGCCCGTCCGGCCAGAGCGGTCGGCGGTAGGAGACGGACAGGACGACGACACCGGCACCGACGCACAGCTCGCGGCTGCGTCGGTCGGCGTGCTCGATGTCGTCCGCCGGCAGGAACACCAGCAACGGCGGGGTCGTGCTCGTCGAGGGCCAGTACGTGCGTGCCGGCTGCGGCCCGGCCGGCCCCCGCAACCGGGTGTCGGCGACGAGCCGCACCGTTCGTCGATCGGGCATGGGATGAGGTTGGCAGCGACGTGACCGGCAAGGGAAAGGCCGATGGTGCATGACGGTCGTGCCGACCGCGCATCACCACCGAGGCGGCCGGCGGCCCGATAATCGTCGGCATGGCGACCGAGCACGACCGCGACGAGCCGGCGCCGGCCGGGCAGGTGTTGCCGCTCCCGCCGGCACCGGACGCCATCGAGCTGCGCCACCTCAGGGCCTTCGTGGCGGTCGCCGAAGAGCTCAACTTCGGTCGGGCCGCGGCGCGGCTGTTCCTGTCCCAGCCGGCGCTGAGCCGGCAGATCCGCACGCTCGAACGGCTGATCGGCAACGACCTGCTGCGCCGCTCGACGCACCGGGTGGAGCTCACGCTGGCCGGGGACGCACTGCTGGACCGGGCCCGGCGGCTGCTGACCGACGTCGACGACGCCGTCCGGTCGACCCGCTCGGTGGGCGGCGAGCTGGCCGAACGGGCCGCCAAGGCGTGGCGTCCGGTCCACGATCTGACCAGCGCCGATGCCTCGATCCACCGGATCCGTGCTGCGACGGAGGAGTTCCACGCCGAGATCGAGCCGCCCGAAGGCACCGTGGCGCGACCGGTGAACGCCGGTGGTGTGCCGGCCCTGTCGGTGTCGGACGGGCCGCCTCGTCCCCTCACGGTGCTGCACCTGCACGGCGGCGCGTACGTCGCCGGCTCGGCCTTCGGGTTCCGCCCCTTGGCGGGAGCGCTCTCGCTCGCCGCCGGTGCCGGCGTGCTGCTGCCGGAGTACCGGCTGGCACCCGAGCACCCGTTCCCGGCCGCCGTCGACGACGCCGTGCACGCCTATCGATGGCTGCTCGACACGGGCGTGCCCGCGGAGCGGATCACCGTCTCCGGCGACTCCGCGGGCGGCGGGCTGGCGCTCGCGCTGCTGCTGACCCTGAAGGAGCAGGCGGTGCCGCTGCCGGCGCAGGTGCTGCTGCTGTGCCCATGGGTGGACCTGACCTGCGACCTGCAACCGGCGCACGAGCCCCAGCCGTTCCTCGATCCCCGGCAGCAACGCGCGTTCGCCACGGCCTACGTGGGCGACCACGACCCGGGCGATCCGCGGCTCAGCCCGCTGACCGCGGACCTCGCCGGGCTGCCGCCGATGCTCGTGCAGAGCGCCACCGGCGACCCGCTGGCCCGCGACGCCCAGCGCGTGGTCGAACGAGCGAGATCGTTCGACGTCGACGCACGGCTGGAGATCTACTCGGCAGCCACCCACGTGTTCCAGTACTTCTGGTCGTTCCTGCCCGAGGCCGCCGACGCGCTGACGCACGCAGGTGCATTCATCTCCCGCGTCGCCGACTGATCCTTCTCACATCGGCGTGAGGAAGTAGGTGATCTCGTCGATCATCGCGCCGCGGAGCGTGAGCACGGCCAGGTGGTTCGGCACGAGGGGGCCGCCCGCGTCCCCGCCGTGGGCCATGACCGCGAGCTGACCGTTCGCGCGGGTGGGGGTCAGCCGCCACGCCATCCGGCCGCTGAGCGCCAGCTGTCCGAGACCGGTGGCCACCGCGCTCCGGCCGCGGTACCACGTCGCGGTCGGCGGCATCGCGATCGCAGCGGTCTCGGTCAGCATCGCCGCGATCGCCGCCACGTCGTTGCGCTCCCACGCGCTGACGTAGCGGTCCACGATCGCGCGCAGCTGCTCGTCCCCCAGCGATCGCAGGGTCGCCTGCTGGCTGAGCTCGGGGATGCGCTGCTCGACGGTCAGGTGGGCACGCTGCAGCGTGCTGTACACCGCCGCCGGCGTCGTCTCGAGCGCCGCGGCGACCTCCGCGCCGGAGAAGCCGAGCACGTCGCGCAGGATCAGCACCGCCCGTTGTCGGGCGGGCAGGTGCTGGAGCGCCGCGACGAACGCCAGCTCGATGCTCTCGCGCTGCTCGTACCGCGCTTCCGGGCCGACCGGTCCGTCGCCGAGGTCGAGCCCCTCGTCGGGATACGGCTCGATCCACGTCGACTCGGCGAGCGGCGCACCGAGCGGCCCGTGCGGATCGGCGGGCGGGCCGTAGCCGATCGGCAGCACCCGCCCCGGTCGCCGCTCGATCGCCCTCAGGCAGACGTTCGTCGCGATCGTGTACAGCCACGACCGCAACGAGCTCCGCCCTTGGAACGACGACAGGTTCCGCCACGCCCGCAGGTACGTCTCCTGCACCGCGTCCTCGGCGTCGTGGACCGAACCGAGCATCCGGTAGCAGTGCGCGTGCAGGAGACGTCGGTGCGGCTCGACGAGGTCGGCGTAGGCGCTCTCGTTCCCCGCGACGGCGGCGTCGAGCAGCTCCGACTCGGTCATCCCGTTCCCTTCAGGAGTGCCTGCTTCGGCTGCCAGAGCGCGATCTCGCCACCCGCGCTCGACCGCAGCACGCTGCTCCATCCCGCAGGACCCTCCCATGGCTGGAGCAGCACCGACGCGCCGAGCCGGCGGGCCAGCTCGGTGATCGCCTCGATCTCCGCGACCTCCACGTACGGCAGCCACGTCGGGTGCGCCGTCCCGCACTCGACGATGCCGCCGTCGAGCGGACCGCGCATCGCGAGCGCATGGTACGAACCGCGGGGAACGTCGATCCGCTCCGTGCGCCACCGCAGCAGCTCGTCGTAGAACGCGCTCGCGCCGTCGAGATCAGGGGTGTGCAGCTCCAGGTGCACGAGCCGGTTCACGAACGGCCCTACGCCGGGACCGCGACGATCGCCGCCAGCTGCTGCTCCGAGGTCTTGGGCGAGGCGTGGAACTGCTCGCCGAAGGCCACGGCGAACGGGTCCGGGAAGATGTCCTCGACACCCGCCTCGACGCCGTCGAGGATCGCGTTCGCGACGATGTCGGGCGCGGTCTTCGCGAACTGAGGTGGGAGGTCCTTGGTCATCTCGGTGTCCACCGGCCCCGGGTAGACGCCGTGCACGCTGACACCCCGACCCGCCAACAGGGCACGCGCGGCCTGCGTCAGCGAGTGCAGCGCCGCTTTCGACGCGCTGTACGTGGGCTGCAGCGGCACGTTGGTGAGTCCGGCCACCGAACCGACGTTGACGATGGCGCCGCCGCGGCGCACCAGCGTTCCCTCGAAGCCGTGCAGCATCCGCAAGGTCCCGAAGTAGTTGACCTCCATCTCCCGACGGGCCACCTCGACGATCCCCTCGTCGGACAGCTCCGTCGGTTCGAACGCGCCCGCGTTGTTGACCAGCAGATCCACGTCCGTGGCCGCGTGCACGGCCGCGGCGACCTGGTCGGCGTCGGTGACGTCGAGCCGCACCACGACCACGCGGGCGCCGTGGCGCTCCTGCAACGCCCCGAGCGTCTCCGGGTCGCGCGCCGCGGCGTAGACCTTCCCCGCGCCGCGCTCCAGCAGCGCCTCGGCGATCGCGCGGCCGATGCCCCGGTTGGCGCCGGTCACCAGCGCCACCGATCCGTCGATCCGAGTAGGACCCAGCATGTCTCGCTCCTTCGGTTGAGTCGTCGTAGGTGGAGATCCGGGGATGTGCCGGAATCCATCGGTCGACGGCTCGATGGAGGAGAACCTGGTGACGGGTCAGGCGGCTGAGTCGGGCAGGAGGTCGACGGTGTCGAGGGCGGGCAGTGGTCGGGTGGTGCACTCGTGTGCGTCGGCGGCGTCGAGGCCGAGCATGCGCAGCAGGTCCTCGGTCACCTGGTCGGTGGCCTCGGCGTCGTCGCGCTCGGGCTGGCGGTGCAGGAGTTGGCCGAGGCCGATGGCGGCGCCGGCGATGGTGACCACGGCGAGTTCGGTGTCGCGGACGGTGAAGCGGCCGGCGCGCACGGCGGCGTCGATGTCGCGACGGACGCGGGGGGCGAGCCCGTGCGCCGAGGTGGCCAGCTCGTGCCCGTGGTGCAGCAGCACCTTGCTGAGTTCGGGGCACTTGCGGTGCATCCGTCCGGTCAGCCGGAAGCTCTGCGCGAACACCTGCGCGGGGTCGTCCAGATCGGTGGTCAGCTCGTCCAGCACGGCACCGAGGGTGTCGAGCGCGTCCTCGACCGCTGCCTGGTAGAGCTGCTCCTTCGTCGGGAAGTGGTTGTAGAACGACCCCAGCCCCACGTCCGCGGCCTGGGTGATCTCCAGGACCGACACGGCGGTCCGGCCCTCCGCGATGAGCGCCTGGGCGGCCCGCACGAGGGCCGCGCGGGTCCGTGCCTTGCGCCGCTCCAGCCGGCTCGCGGCCTGCTCCGACATCCGTGCTCCTGACTACCGGCGTTCGTCGCGGCCATCGTAGCCCGCTCCGTCAACAGTGAAGAAATCGTCAGAAACTCTTGACTGACGGTAGCTTCGTAACTGACGATGTCGTCATCAAGGTGGGTGGAGGGAGCAGCCGTGCTGGACCGTCACGACCCGCACGCCGGCCTGCACAGCGAGCGCGGGGCGCTCGCGGGCGAGCACCCGGGCCGTGCGGCGAACCCGGTGATCAAGGTGCACGACGTGGCGTGGCTGGAGTTCGAGAAGCCGGACTTGCAGCGGGCCGAGGTGTTCGCCCGGGCCTTCGGCTTCACCCCGACGCTCAGCACCGGGCACGAGCTGCACCTGCGGGGCACCGACCCTGGCGCGCCGTGCGTGCTCATCCGCAGGGGCACGCGGTCGCGGTTCCTCGGGCCGGCGTTCCGGGCAGCCTGCCTGGGCGATGTCCTGCGGCTGGCCAAGGTCACCGGGCGGCAGGTCACGAGGTTGCCCGACGCACTGGGTGGCATCGCCGTCGACCTCGCCGATCCGAGCGGCCTGCGCGTCCGGGTCGTGTCGGACGTCGACGAGCTGCCGGCGCTGCCGTCGCAGCAGCCGCACACGCTCAACGTCGGGCACGAGGTCCTGCGGGTCAACGCCGCGCAGCGCCCCCCGCGGGCACCGGCGCGCGTGCAGCGGCTCGGGCACATCGTGCTGCAGTCGACGAGGTACCGGCAGACGCTGGACTGGTACCTCGAGCACCTGGGGATGATCGTCAGCGACTTCCTGTTCCACGCCGGGCAGCGCCAGCGCGGTCCGGTGATGAGCTTCATCCGCTGCGACCGCGGCACCACCCCGACCGACCACCACACGCTGGCGCTGACGCTCGGCCCGACGAACCGCTACGTCCACTCCGCGTACCAGGTCGCCGACCTCGACGCGCTGGCCGCGGGCGGGGAGTACCTGCGCGAGCACGGTTACCACCACTCGTGGGGCATCGGGCGCCACATCGAGGGCAGCCAGATCTTCGACTACTGGCGCGACCCGGACGGGTTCATGGTCGAGCACTTCAGCGACGGCGACCTGTTCGACCACACCGTCGAACCCGGCTGGGCCCCGATGACCGCCTCCGGCCTCGCGCAGTGGGGGCCGCCGGCCAGTGCCGACTTCCTCGGCGTCAGGCCCGGCAAGGAGTCCCTGCGCGAGCTGCGCGCCGTGCTGGCGGCGCTGCGGGAGGACAACGAGTTCGACGCCCAGCGCCTCATCGGCCTGCTCAAGGTCGCCCGCAGCTGACCCCCCACGGAGAATCCCCATGAGCACCTCGATCCTGCGCACTGCCGACGCCTGGTACGTCGCCGCCGGTGCCGCAGCCACGAAGATCGACACCGCGGCCACGACCACCGCCGAGCTGCTCGCCGACCAGCGCGCGGTCACGGCGGCGGCCGCGGGGTCGGCGACCGACCGGGTCGCGGACCTCCACCTGGTCTCGCCGGTCACCGCGCCCTGCCGCGTCGTCGCCCAGATGACCAACTTCGTCTCCCACGTCACCGACGCGGGGATGGATCCGACGACCGTGCCGCTGACGTTCTTCCGCAAGGCGTCCGGGTCGATCTCCGGCCCGTTCGACGACGTCGTCCGGCCGGCCCACGTGGGCCTGCTCGACTACGAGGTGGAGGTCGGGCTCGTCATCGGTCGGACGATCCCGGTCGGCACCGAGATCACCGCCGACAACCTGCACGAGTGCATCGCCGGGCTGGTGGTCACCGACGACGTCTCCGCCCGGGACGTCCAGCTGCCCCAGACCCAGTTCTACGAGGCCAAGTCGTACCCGACCTTCACGCCCGTGGGACCGGCGCTGGTGCTGCTGGACCGCGCCGAGCTCGCCCGGTTCACCGAGCTGCGGCTGCGGCTGGCCGTCAACGGCTCGGTCCGCCAGGACGCCGTCGTGGGCGGGGACATGATCTACCAGCCGCTGCAGGCACTGCAGGCGCTGAGCCGGTTCCAGCACCTGGACGCCGGCGACCTGGTGCTGACCGGCACACCGGTCGGCACCGCGCTGTCCGCTCCGCCGAAGGCCGTCCAGAAGATGGCCGCGTTGCTGCCCGAGTCGCTCAAGTGGAAGCTGTTCTTCGACGGGCAGGCGAAGAACCCGAAGTACCTCGCCGACGGCGACGTCGTCGAGGCATCGGTCGCGACCGACGACGGCGCCCTCGACCTCGGTACCCAGCGCACGATCGTGCGGCACAAGTGATGACCGGCACCGCGCTGTGGCCGCGCTACGCCGGGCCGGGTGACCTGGCCGCGATCGAGGCCGTCCCGCTGGCCGACCGGGGTCTGCCGGAGTCGACGTACGCGCTGCTCCGGCGGGCCGCCGCCGCGTGGCCGGACCGCCGCGCCACCACCGTGCTGCCCGTGGCCGCGCGGTGGCAGGAGCCCGTCCGGCGCACCTTCGCCGAGCTGCTCGCCGACGTCCACCGCTACGCCAACCTGCTGCGGGAGCTGGGGGTCCGGCGCACCGACGCGGTGGCGCTGATGGCACCCAACTGCGCGGACCTGATCCCGGCGACCCTGGCCGCGCAGCTCGCCGGCATCGCGTCCCCGCTCAACGGGGGCCTGTCGCGGGCCCACCTGAGCGAGCTGCTGCGGCGCTCGGGCGCGCGCGTGCTGATCACCGCCGGACCGGAGCTCGCGCCGGAGATCTGGGACACCGCGCAGGCGCTCGCCCCCGAGCTCGACGCGATCCTCGTGCTGGCGCCGACGGCCGGCGGTACCACTGCGCTGCCCGCCCTCGACGGCGTGCGCACGGGCTACCTCGCCGACCTCGCATCGGCGATGGAGCCCTCCGCGTTCAACGGCATCCCGCCGTCGGCGTCCGACCTGGCCGCGTTCTTCCACACCGGAGGCACCACCGGAGCCCCGAAGCTCGCCGCGCACACCCACGCCAACGAGGTCGCGGACGCGTGGATGATCGCGGCCAACTCGTTGCTCGGCGCCGACTCGGTGGTGTTCGCCGCGCTGCCGCTGTTCCACGTCAACGCGCTGGTGGTCACGGTCCTCGCGCCGCTGTTCCGCGGCCAGGAGGCGGTGTGGGCCGGGCCGCTCGGCTACCGCGAGCCGGCGCTGTACGGACAGTTCTGGACGATCGTCGAGCACCACCGGATCGCCGCGATGAGCGCGGTGCCGACCGTGTACGCGGTGCTCGCGCAGTGCCCGGTCGACGCCGACGTCTCCAGCCTGCGCTTCGCCATGGTCGGCGCCTCGCCGCTGCCCGCCGCCGTGCGGGAGGGCTTCCAGAACCACACCGGCGTCACGCTGGTCGAGGGCTACGGGCTGACCGAGGCCACCTGCGCGAGCGCGCGCAGCTTCCCCGACGCCCCGCGCCCCGGCACCGTCGGGCAGCGCCTGCCGTACCAGCAGCTGAAGGTCGTCGATCCGGCCACGGGTGCGGAACTTCCGCCGGGGGAGACCGGGGTCCTGGCCATCAGCGGCCCGACCGTGTTCCCCGGCTACGTCGTCGGACGGGACGGGAGCGGTCACCTGCTGGACGGCCTCGGCACGCTGGCCGAGGGGTGGCTGGATACCGGCGACCTGGCCCGGATCGACGCCGACGGCTTCGTGCACCTGGCAGGGCGGGCCAAGGACCTCATCATCCGCGGCGGGCACAACATCGACCCGGCCACGATCGAGGACGCCCTGCTCGCCCACCCCGAGGTCACCGCTGCGAGCGCCGTGGGCCGCCCCGATCCGCACGCGGGGGAGGTGCCCGTCGCCTACGTGACCTGCGCGCCCGGTGCCACGGTCACCGAGGAGGAGCTGCTGGCCTGGGCCGTCGGCCGCGTGCCGGAGCGGGCTGCCGCACCCAAGGCCGTCACGGTGCTGGACGCGCTGCCCGTGACCGCCGTCGGCAAGCCCTACAAGCTCGCGCTGCGCGCCGACGCGACCCGCCGCGCGATCGCCGAGGCGCTCGCCCCGGTCGACGGCGCGGACGGCGTGGGCGTCGACGCGGTGATCGAAGACGGCACCGTGGTCGTCACCGTCGCCCTCCCGTCCGAAGCGGACACCTCCGCGGTCGCGGCCGCCCTCGGCCGCTACACCGTGCCGGTCCGGCTGACCCACCGAGGAACCCCATGACCGTCCTGACCGTGTCGGCCATCGCAGTCGCGGCCGTCTTCGTCCTGGTCGGCGCGGCGAAGCTGCTCGCGCTCGCGCCGATGCGCGAGCGGGCCGCGCACGCCGGGTTCTCCGTCGCGGCCTACCGCGGCATCGGCGCGCTGGAGGTGGCGGGCGCCGCCGGCATCGCGCTGGGCCTGCTCGTGCCGGTCCTGGGTGCCGCGGCCGCCACCGGCCTGCTGCTCCTGCTCGCGGGCGCGGTGATCACGCACGTCCGCAACCGGGACGCCGTCCGCGACCTCGTCCCGGCCGCGGCCTGCGCGGTGCTCGTCGTCGGCTACCTCGCCGTGCTGGTGTCGTCGTGAACGTGCCCGTGGTGATCGTCGGCGCGGGACCCACCGGGCTGACCGCGGCGTCCCTGCTCGGCCGGTACGGCGTCGAGTGCCTGGTCCTGGAGCGGTGGGAGTCGGTCTTCCCGCAGCCCCGCGCGGTGCACCTGGACGACGAGGTGCACCGCATCCTCGGGCGCCTCGGGCTGGCCGGCGAGTTCGCCGCCATCTCGTGGCCCTGTCACGGGCTGCGGCTGCTGGGCCCGGACCTGCGGGTGCTGGCCGAGTTCCGGCGCGCCCCCGGCCACGGCCGCCACGGCTACCCGCAGGCGGCCATGTTCGACCAGCCCGACCTGGAGCGGCTGCTGCGGGCCGGCCTGCGGGCGATCCCCGCGGTCACCGTGCGGGGCAACACCGAGGTCACTGCCATCGAGCAGGACGACACCGGTGTGCGCGTCGAGGTGACCGACCGCATCAGCGGTGCGCGCGAGACGATCCACGCCGACTACGTGCTCGGCTGCGACGGCGCCAACAGCGGCACCCGGTCGGCCATCGGCGCGTCGATGACGGACCTCCGGTTCGACCAGCGCTGGCTCGTGGTCGACATCGCCACCACCGCCGATCTCGGCGAGTGGGAAGGCGTGCACCAGGTCTGCGATCCCGGGCGCGCCGCGACCTACATGCGCATCGGCAGGACCCGGTACCGCTGGGAGTTCCAGTTGCTGCCGGGGGAGCGCGGCGACGACTTCCACGACCGCGACCGGCTGCACCGGCTGATCGCGCCGTGGACCGAGGACATCCCGGTGGACGAGCTGCAGGTCGTCCGCCTCGCCGAGTACACCTTCCGCGCGCAGGTCGCGGACCGGTGGCGGGACCGGCGGGTGTTCCTGCTCGGCGACGCTGCCCATCTGACCCCGCCCTTCATCGGGCAGGGCATGGGTGCCGGGCTGCGCGACGGCCTCAACCTCGCGTGGAAGCTGGCCGGGGTCCTCGACGGAAGCCTCCCCGAGCAGGTGCTCGACACCTACCAGGCCGAACGCGGGCCGCACGCCGCCGCGATGATCCGCACGGCCAAGCTGGTCGGCACGGCCATGACCGAGGGCGGCCGGCTGGGCAACCTGATCCGGCGGGTGCTGGCGCCGCGACTGGCTCTCGTGCCCGGCCTCTCCGCCCAGGTCCTCGACGGCGAGACACCCCCGCTGCGCCGACGACGCCTCGGGCGGTCGCTCGAGGGCCGCCTCTGCCCCAACGCGGTCGTCGACAGCGGCCGGCGGCTCGACGAGGTGACCGCCGGACGGTTCGCCGTCGTCACGGTGGACCGGCCGGCAGAGCCCGAACGTGCGGCCATCGACCGGTGCGGCGCGGTCCTCGTGATCGCCGAACCCCCCAGCGACCTGCACCGGTGGCTGCGCGCCGGCCGCGCCACCGCCGCGGTCGTCCGCCCGGACGGAACCGTGCTCAGGGCCGGTCGGGGGGTCGCGCAACTGTGCCGGGAGCTGCCCCGGTTCGACCGCGATCTCAGCCGTTTCTCGGAGATGGAGCGATGATGCCCGACCTCCCGACCTACCGCCCTGACATCTACTCGCCCCAGGCCATCCTGGATCCGTACCCGCACTACGCGCGGCTGCGCGAGCTCGGGCCGGTGGTGTGGCTGAGCAAGCAGAAGGTCTACGCGCTCCCGCGCTACGCCGAGTGCAAGGCCGTTCTGCGCGACGACGCGACCTTCCGCTCCGGGGAGGGCGTCGCCCTCAACCCCATCGCCAACCGGCTCTCCCGGGGCACGACCCTCAACAGCGACGGCGCGGACCACGCCCGGCGCCGGTCGCTGCTCGCCCACCGGCTCACCCCGCGGGCGCTGCGCGCGATGACCGATGTCGTGGAACGCCAGGCCACCGAGGTCGTCGACGCCGCGGTCGCCCGGCGGACCGTCGACGGGGTCGACGTCGCGGCCGCGCTGCCCATGGCCGTGGTTCCCGACCTCGTCGGCTGGCCGGCCGACGGCCGCGAGCACCTGCTCGCTTGGGGTGCGGCCACCTTCGACGCGCTCGGCCCGCTGAACGGGCAAGCGGTCAAGGCGGTACCCGGCGGGGTGGCGATGATGCGCTACGCCAACGCGGTCGCCGGGCGCCGGAAGGTCCTGCCGGGCAGCATGGGCGACGACCTCCTGCGCGCCGCGGACGCGGGCAAGCTCGCCCACGCCGAGTGCCCCGCGCTGATGATCGACTACCTGGCGCCGTCGCTGGACACCACGCTCAGCGCGATCGCCAGTGCCCTGCACCTGTTCGCCACGCACCCGGACCAGTGGCAGCTGCTCAGGGACGACCCGAGCCTGATCCCCAACGCGGTGAACGAGGTCGTCCGGTTCGAGTCCCCGCTGCGGGCCTTCAGCCGCAAGGTGGCGCAGCCCACCGAGATCGCCGGCACCGCGCTGCCCGCGGGCTCGCGCGTGCTGGTCGTCTACGCCTCGGCGAACCGCGACGCGCTGGAGTGGGACCGTCCCGACGCCTTCGACGTCCGCCGCGACGCGTCCCGCCAGCTGGGGTTCGGACACGGCACCCACGGCTGCGCCGGGCAGGGCCTCGCCCGGCTGGAGACGCAGGCGATGCTGCGCGCGCTCACCGCCCGCGTCGCCCGGATCGAGCCCGTCGGAACCCCCGAGTGGGCGCTCAACAACATCATCCACCGGCTCGAGCGGCTCCCGCTCGAACTCGTCCCGGCCTGAGAGGTAACCCCGATGGAGATCTCCGTCGACCGCGACCGCTGCGAGGGCCACGGCCTGTGCGCCGAACAGGCGCCCGCCGTCTTCGACCTCGACGACGACGCCCAGGTCGTCCACCACTTCGACGGCCGCGCCGTCCCGGAGGACCAGGTGGCCGCGGCGCGGGCCGCCATCAACTCCTGCCCCGTCGCCGCCCTGCGCGAGCTCACGTGACCGTGCGCCGCGCGCGGTCAGGCGACGGTGCGGTCGTCGCGGCTGGTTGATCGGCGCGATCGCTCGGGAGGGTTCCCGACGCGGATCGAGTGCACTTCTCCCGTTCGCCGAACGTCGCCGCACTCGCCGCGGTCGCCGCCACGACGCTGCTGCTGCCCGGTCGGGCACAGGCCGCGCCGGCCTGCCCGGACGCCGACATGCCCCTGCACGGCTACTCCTGGTTCCTCCGGGAACACCCCGGCAACGGCCTCGGGGCGATGTTCGCGCTGGCCGACGAGCAGGCCAGGGCCTCGCGCGCGGTGGCCTGCCTGGTCGACGCCGAGCGGCACGCCAACGGCCTCCCGCCGCTGAAGCGGCTGGAGGGTGTCGACACCTCGGCCTACATCTACGCCCGCGCGGCCGCCGGCCGGAAGTGGTGGACGGACAAGGCCGACAAGCACGCCGACCCGCGCGATCCCCGCGAGACCTCGGTGCAGATCCACGACCGCATCAGCCGCCAGCACCCGTGCACCACCTACGTCGGCGACGGGCACCAACTGCTGGCCGACGCGGAGAACGTCTACGACGGTTGGGGGGACCCGGAGGCGGGCGGGCCCGAGAAGAGCACGCCCGCGGGTGCCTTCGCGTGGTGGAAGAAGAGCCCGCCGCACGAGGCCGCGATCCTCGACGGGCGCTGGACCCACACGTCGGTGGGCGTGGTCGCCGGCACCGCCGATCCCGCAGCGGGCGATGCCGATCCGAGCGGGGTCTACGTGCAGCACTTCATGGCGTGCAGCTGAGAGGCGCGATGCCGGTGCTGGCCCTGATGTCCGCACGGCCCGCGATCCCGAGCACGCACATCGAGTGGAGCCCGCTCTCCCGGGAGGTCGGGAGGCGGTCGTACCGGCGGCGCCCGCCCACAAGATCGTTGACCGCCTTCGCAGAGGAGCGCGGCCGCACCGTCCTGGAGCCGGCCGTCGCCTGGCTGGTTGCACTCCCGGTCCGATCGTCCGCCTGCGGTGGAGCAAGCGCTTGATAGCGATCCGGCTCTGTGCTGGAGTGGACCGATGGACGACACCGCCCACCGGGACGTGCGGCGGTGGATCGACAGGCAGGAGATCGGCGGGGACCTCGCGCGTACGCACATGCGGTCCACCGGCGCGACCGGAGCCTCCTGTGCACCTGCTACCACCCGCGCCACCGTTCACCACGCCGGGCACGACGGCGACATCGCCCGCAGCGCGTCCTGCGGCATCTCCACCCACCGCTACATCGGCGAACCCGACCTGCATCACACGTCCGGCTGCCGCTACGTCGACCGGACGGCGGCGAGTGGCTCTCCGACCTGCCGGGACGGCCGCCTGCCCGGACGAAGGGCTGAGCGATGCAGTTCGACCTGATCCTGCCCGGCGTCAGCCACATCCCGGGCCTCATGCCGTGGTCGCACCACCTCGGTGCCGAGGGCTTCCGGCAGGTGCTCGCCGTCGCCGACGAGCTCCGCTACGGGGCGGTGCTGATCTCCGAGCACCTGGGCATGCCGTACGGCGAGGTGCCCCGGCTGGGCCCGTTCTGGCACGAGCCGCTGTCGCTGATGGCCTTCGCCGCCGCCTGGACCCGGCGGATCCGGGTGGACCACACCGTGCTGGTCGCGCCGTACCACCACCCGCTGCGGCTGGCCAAGACCCTGGCGACGATCGACCTGCTCTCCGGCGGCAGGGTCAACGTCTCGGTCGGTGTGGGGCACGCCGAGCAGGAGTTCGCGGCGATGGGCGTGCCCTTCCGCGAGCGCGGCGCGCTGACCGACGAGATCCTGGCTGCCCTCGACACGCTGTGGACCGCCGACGAGCCGGAGCACCACGGCAAGTACTTCGAGATCGCCGGGTTGGCACTCGAGCCCAGGCCGGTGCAGAAGCCGCGCCCGCCGATCCACGTGGGCGGCAACTCCAAGCCGGCGCTGCGCCGCGCCGCACGCTTCGACGGCTGGCAGCCCAACCCCACGAACTTCACGATCGAGGAGATCCCCCCGCTCTACGACTACCTGCGCGCCCAGCCCGAGTTCGCGGGCAAGGCCGACAGCTTCGACCTGACCTGGCTCAAACAGCCGGTCGGCGTGCGGCTGCCGTCCGGGTTCGCGGACGCCACCCCGGCCCAGCTGCGGTCGTACCGCGAGCAGCTGCTGGACGCCTACTGTGGCCGGTACGTCGACGTCGGGATCACCCGGACGGTGGCGAACGCGCCCGGTATCAGCTCGCTGCCGGAGTACCTGGACTTCCTGCGCTGGTTCGACGCGGAGGTCGGCAGCGCCTCACACAGCTGAACCAAGCGCTTGCTCATGTAGTATCGTCGCTTCGCGCGGGAACGGAGTGGTGGCATGGCCGACAAGGTGCTGACCGAGGCGGACGTCGTTTCCCGGCTGCGGTCGGGGATGACGATCGGGATCGGCGGATGGGGCTCGCGCCGCAAGCCGATGTCGCTGGTCAGGGCGCTGCTGCGATCCGACGTCACGGACCTCACCGTGGTCTCCTACGGCGGGCCGGACGTCGGCCTGCTGCTGGCGGCCGGCAAGGTGCGCCACCTGGTGTACGGCTTCGTCTCGCTCGACTCGATCCCGCTGGAGCCGCACTTCCGGGCCGCGCGGGAGAGCGGCGCCGTCACCGTCACCGAGTACGACGAGGGCATGCTGCAGTGGGGCCTGCGGGCCGCGGCGAACCGGCTGCCCTTCCTGCCCTGCCGCGCGGGGCTGGCCTCGGACGTCCTGCGGTCCAACCCCGACCTGCGGATCGTGCGCTCGCCGTACGGGGACGAGGAGTTCGTGGCGATGCCCGCGATCCGGCTGGACGCCGCGCTGGTGCACATGAACCGGGCCGACGCCACCGGCAACGCGCAGTACCTGGGCATCGACCCGTTCTTCGACGACCTGTTCTGCCAGGCGGCCGACCAGGCGTTCGTGTCGGCGGAGCAGATCGTGCCCACCGCCGAGCTCCTGGCCGGGGGGCCGCCGCAGAGCCTGCTCCTCCAGCGCTGGCACGTCGCGGGCGTCGTGCACGCCCCGCGCGGGGCACACTTCACCTCGTGCGAGCCGGACTACGGCCGCGACGAGGCCTTCCAGAGCGAGTACGCGCAGGCCGCGGGGGACCCGCAGGCGTGGACGGAGTTCGTGCAGCGGTACCTGTCCGGGGACGAGCAGCACTACCAGCAGACGGTGGGGGCGCACGCATGACCGAGGTGATCACGACCGGCGCGCCGGTCGACCACGACCCGGACTCGGCGACCCTCGCCGAGATCTGCGTCGTGGCCTGCGCCCGTGCCTGGGCGGGCGACGGCGAGATCCTGGCCAGTCCGATCACCCTCATCCCGACGATCGGGGCCCGGCTCGCCCGCGCCACCACCGACCCGGATCTGCTGCTGTCCGACGGCGTGGCGTCACTGGGTGCAGGGACCTGGCCGGTCGGCGACGCACCGGCGGTCGTCGAGGGCTGGCTGCCCTACCGCACCGTGTTCGACCTGGTGGCCTCCGGGCGCCGGCACGTCATGATGGGGCCGGTGCAGCTGGACCGCTACGGCAACGCGAACCTCTCGGCGATCGGGGACTTCGACCGGCCGAAGCGCGCGCTGCTCGGGATGCGCGGTGCACCGGGCAACACCGTGAACCACCCCACCAGCTACTGGGTGCCCCGGCACGGGACGCGGGTGTTCGTGGAGAAGGTGGACGTGGTGTGCGGCATCGGGTACGACACCGCGAAGGCCGCGGGGCCGACCGCGCTGCAGTTCCTGGACCTGCGGCGGGTCGTCACCAACCTCGGCGTGCTGGACTTCGGTGGGCCCGACCACGCCATGCGGCTGGTGTTCACCCACCCCGGTGTCACCGTCGAGGAGGTGCAGGAGGCCACCGGCTTCCCGCTCGCACTGGCGGACGAGGTGGCGACCACGCCCCTGCCGACGCCGGTGGAGCTGCAGCTGATCCGCGAGGTCATCGATCCGAAGGCCTTGCGCGAGCGCGAGGTCAAGCCGCGATGACCGGGTTGCGCACCCGCATCACCGAGCTGACCGGGGTCCGGTACCCGATCGTGCAGACCGGGATGGGGTGGGTCTCCGGCCCGGAGCTCACCTCCGCCACCGCGAACGCGGGCGGGCTGGGCATCCTGGCGAGCGGCACGCTCTCCAAGGACGAGATGGTTGCCGCCATCCGGGCGGTCAAGGAGCGCACCGACAAGCCGTTCGGGGTCAACCTCGTCGGTACCGCGCCGGACGTCGAGGAACGGGCGGCGGCGCTCGTCGCCGAGCAGGTGCCGGTCGCCTCGTTCGCGATGGCGCCGAAGCAGCGCGTGTTCGGGCTGCTCAAGGACGCCGGCGTGGCGATCATCCCGTCGGTCGGCGCCCGCCGGCACGCCGAGAAGGTCGCGGCCTGGGGCGCGGACGCGGTGCTGGTGCAGGGCGGCGAGGGCGGCGGGCACACCGGCGCGGTGCCGACCAGCCTGCTGCTCCCGCAGGTGGTCGACGCCGTCGACCTGCCGGTGATCGCCGCGGGCGGCTTCTTCGACGGTCGCGGCCTGGTCGCGGCGATGGCCTACGGCGCTGACGCCATCGCGATGGGCACCCGCTTCCTGCTCACCGCGGACAGCACGGTGCCGCCCCAGGTCAAGCAGGCCTACCTGGACGCAGGAGTGGACGGCACGGTCGTCACGGACCTGATCGACGGCGTCCCGCAGCGCGTGCTGCGCACCCCGCTCGTCGAACAGCTCGTCGCGGGCGGCGGGCGGGGGCCGAGAGCCCTGGTGCGCTCGGTGCGCAGCGCGGTCGCGCTGAAGAGGCAGGTCGGGTCGAGCTGGCCGGACATCGTCCGGCAGGGGCTGGCGATGCGCACCCAGCGGCAGCTCAGCCTGCGGCAGGTGCTCATGGCCGCCAACACGCCCATGATGATCCGCACCGGCATGGTGGACGGGCGGGTGGACGTCGGGAGCCTGGCCAGCGGCCAGGTCGCCGGCCTGATCGACGAGCTGCCCACCTGCGCCGAGCTGATCGACCGGATCGTCGCCGAGGCCGAGAAGACTCTCGCCCGGCTGGGCGGCGCGCCATGAGTGCGCCCACCCCGCCGCCCGGTCGGGACCTGCTGCGCGACAAGGTGGTGCTGGTCACCGCCGCCGCGGGCACCGGGATCGGTTCGGCCACCGCGCTGCGCTGCCTCCAGGAGGGTGCGGAGGTCGCGATCAGCGACCGGCACGAGCGCCGGCTCGCCGAGACCGCCGAACGGCTCGCCGAGGAGACCGGGCGCAAACCGCTGGCCGTCGTCTGCGACGTCACGGACGAGGACCAGGTCCAGCGCGTGATCGCGGCGACCACCGAGTCGTTCGGCCGGCTGGACGTGCTGGTGAACAACGCCGGTCTCGGCGGCAGCGCCAGCATCCTGGAGATGACCGACGAGCAGTGGTCCGCGGTGCTGGACGTGACGCTCACCGGCACCTTCCGCTGCACCCGCGCCGCGCTGGCGGTGATGGCGCAGCAGCGCTCCGGCGTGATCGTCAACAACGCCTCGGTCGTCGGCTGGCGCGCGCAGCGCGAGCAGGCGCACTACGCGGCCGCGAAGGCCGGTGTGATGGCACTGACCCGCTGCTCCGCCATGGACGTCGCGCACCTGGGGATCCGGGTGAACGCCGTGGCGCCGAGCATCGCGGCGCACCAGTTCCTCGCCAAGGTCACCACGCCCGAGCTGCTCGACGAGCTGGCCGGCCGCGAGGCGTTCGGCCGGGCCGCAGAGCCGTGGGAGGTCGCCACCGTGATCGCGTTCCTGGCCAGCGACTACTCGACGTACATGACGGGCGAGGTCGTGTCCGTGTCCAGCCAGCATCCGTGAGGAGCTCGTCGATGAGCACCGTCGTTCCCACCACCCACGGCATCGCCGTCGCCGACGCCGGCCACGGCGTGGTCGAGGTCGTGATGGACGCGCCGCCGGTGAACGCGCTCACCGCCGCCGGATGGTTCGCGCTGGCCGACGCGCTGACCGCGGCCGGAGCCGACCCGGCCACCCGGGTCGTGGTGCTGCGGGCGGAGGGCCGCGGGTTCAACGCGGGCGTGGACATCAAGGCGATCCAGGCCTGTCCGGACAACTCCGAGATCATCGGGGTGAACCGCGGCTGCTTCGCCGCGTTCGCCGCCGTCTACGACTGCCCGGTGCCGGTGATCGCCGCGGTGCACGGCTACTGCCTGGGCGGCGGGATCGGCCTGACCGGCAACGCGGACGTGATCGTCGCGAGCGAGGACGCCACGTTCGGCCTGCCGGAGGTCGACCGGGGTGCGCTCGGTGCGGCCACCCACCTGTCCCGGCTGGTGCCCCAACACCTCATGCGCGCGATGGTCTACACCGCCAAACCCGCCACCGCAGCCCAGCTGCACCAGTTCGGGTCCGTGCACAGCGTGGTCCCGCGGGAGGCGTTGCGCGACACCGCCCTGCAGCTCGCCCGCGAGATCGCGGCGAAGTCCCCGACGATCATCCGGGCGGCCAAGGAGTCGCTGAACGGGATCGACCCGTGGGACGTCAAGCGCAGCTACCGCTACGAGCAGGGCTTCACGTTCGAGCTCAACCTGTCCGGGACGGCGGACGAGGTCCGCGACACGTTCGGGAGGTGAGCGCGTGGACCTGACCTGGACCGAGGAGCACGAGGCGTTCCGGGCGCAGGCGCGGGCCTGGCTCGAGGCGAACGTGCCAGAACGGCCGCTGCCCTCGGGAGACACCCGGGAGGGCTTCACTGCGCACCTGGAGTGGGAGCGCCGCCTGTTCGACGCCCGCTGGTCGGTGGTGTCCTGGCCGGTGGCCTACGGCGGCCGGGACGCCTCGCTGTGGGAGTGGCTGATCTTCGAGGAGGAGTACTACCGGGCAGGGGCTCCGCAGCGGGTGACCCAGAACGGGATCTTCCTGCTCGCCCCGACCCTGTTCGAGTTCGGCAGCCAGGAGCAGCGGGACACGCTGCTGCCCAGGATGGCCGCAGCCCAGGACCTGTGGTGCCAGGGCTGGTCCGAGCCCGGCGCCGGGAGCGACCTGGCCGGGCTCAGCAGCCGCGCCACGCAGGTCGACGGGGGCTGGCTCCTCTCCGGGCAGAAGACCTGGACGACCCGCGGGGCGTTCTGCACGCACCTATTCGGGTTGTTCCGCTCCGACCCGGAGGCTGCGCAGCACAAGGGGCGGCACAAGGGCCTGACCTACTTCCTGGTCCCGCTGGACGCCGCGGGCGTCACGGTGCGCGGGTTCGGCCGGCTCGACGGCGACGAGGGCTTCGCCGAGGTCTTCTTCGACGACGTGTTCGTCCCCGACTCCGGCGTCCTGGGCGGGGTCGGCGAGGGCTGGTCGGTGGCGATGGCCACCACAGGCTCCGAGCGGGGCCTCACCCTGCGCTCGCCGGGCCGGTTCCTGGCGTCGACGCGGCGGCTGGTGGAGCTGGCGGCCGCGCGTCCCGAGGCACTGTCCGGGCGGCTGCGCGACGACGTCGTGGACGCGGCGATGCGCGCCGACGCCTACCAGCTGTTCACGCTGTCGCAGGTGAGCGGCCTGGTGATGGGGGAGAAGCCGGGCGCCGAGTCGAGCCTCACCAAGCTCTACTGGTCCGAGCTGGACGTGCACACCCACCGCACCGCGCTCGCCCTGCTCGGCGCGGACGCCGCCGTCGACGACGCCTGGAGCCGCGGGTTCCAGTTCGCGCTGGCCGGCCCGATCTACGCGGGCACCAACGAGATCCAGCGCACCATCGTGGCCGAGCGGCTGCTCGGGCTGCCCCGGGTCGGGCGGTAGCCGTGGACTTCAGCCCGTCGGAGCTGCAGCGGGAGCTGGCGGAGGGAACCCGCGCGCTGCTCGCGGACCGCTGCCCGCCGGCCGTCGTGCGGGCCGCCTGGGAGAAGCCGGGCGAGAACGGCCCGTTGTGGGTGGCGCTGACCGAGCTGGGGCTGCCCGGCGCGCTCGTGTCGGAGGCGGCCGGCGGTCTCGGCCTGACCGTGAGCGACCTGCTGCCCGCGCTGGTCGAGACCGGCCGTGCCGCGGTGCCCGCGCCGATCGTGGAGACGGCGCTGGTCGCCGTGCCGCTCCTGGTCGCGGCCGGTCGTGCGGACCTCGTCGACGGCGTCGTGACCGGTGAGGTCGTCGCGACCGCGGCGCCGGCCGGTGCGCTGGTGCCGTGGACGGCGGCCGCCTCCCACGCGCTCGTCCTCGACCGGGCCGAGGCCCGGCTCGTCGAACAGGCCGAGCTGGACGGGGAGCCGGTCGCCGCGGTGGACGGGTCGCGCCCGCTGACGCGGATCGCCCCCGGTGCCGGCACCCCGCTGGCCGTGGACGCGGCGCAGGTCGGACTGGCCAGGGCCCGCGCTGCCCTGGGTGCCGCCGCCCAGCTGGTCGGGCTGGGCGAGCGCCAGCTGGCGATCACCGTCGAGTACGTGAGCACGCGGCGCCAGTTCGGGGTGCCGGTCGGCAGCTTCCAGGCCGTCAAGCACCACCTGGCGGACGCGCTGCTCGGGATCCGGTTCGCCGAGCCGCCGGTGCGCGCGGCGGGACTGGCACTGGACGAGGGCGCCGACCCCACCCGGCCCGTCGCGCTGGCCAAGGCGCTCGCTTCGGACGCCGCCGACCAGGTGTCCCGCACGGCGATCCAGTGCCACGGGGCCATCGGCTACACCGACGAGTACGACCTGCAGCTCTACGCCAAGCGCACCTGGGCGCTGGCCGCCGCGTGGGGCACCGCGGGGGAGCACCGCGCGGCCTACGGCGACGCGCTCGGACTGGGTCGATGAAGGAGAGGAAGTCCCGATGACCGCCACCGAAAACGCGGCCGAGCCGGTCGTCCGGTACGAGGTCGTCGACGGCATCGCGTTCGTCACGATGAACCGGCCGCAGTACCGCAATGCGCAGAACTCGGCGATGACCTACGCGCTGGACGAGGCGTTCTACCGCGCTGCCGCGGACGACGCGGTGTCGGTGATCGTGCTGCGCGGCGAGGGCAAGCACTTCAGCGCCGGCCACGACATCGGCACCCCGGGCCGCGACGTCGACCAGTCCTTCGAGCGCCGGGCCGGGCTGTGGTGGGACCACGTCGGACGTCCGGGCGGCGAGTCCCGCTACGCCCGCGAGTCCGAGGTCTACCTGGGCATGTGCAAGCGCTGGCGGGAGCTGCCGAAGTCGGTGATCGCGCAGGTGCACGGCGCCTGCATCGCAGGTGGCCTGATGCTGGCCTGGATCTGCGACTTCATCATCGCCTCCGACGACGCGTTCTTCGCCGACCCGGTGGTGCGGATGGGCATCCCCGGCGTCGAGTACTTCGCGCACCCGTGGGTGATGGGCACCCGCCAGGCCAAGGAGTTCCTCTACCTCGGCGAACGGATCAGCGCCCAGCGGGCCGAGCAGTGGGGGATGGTCAACCACGTCGTGCCGCGCGCCGAGCTGGCGGAGTTCACGGAGTCGATGGCGCGACGGATCGCGGTGATGCCGCGCTTCGGGCTCGCGCTGACCAAGAAGGCGATCAACCAGGCGGAGGACCTGATGGGCCTGTCCACGGGGATGGACTCCGTGTTCGGCCTGCACCACTTCGCCCACGCCCACAACGCCGAGGTCGGACAGGACTCGCTGGCCGGTCAGGACGCGCGCAGCATGCGGGACTCCCGCCGCGGCGCCGAGGGAGGCGACGCATGAGGGTCGTCATCGTCACGGGGGCGGGGCAGGGGCTCGGCCGCGCGCACGCCCACGCGTTCGCCGCGGAGGGTTTCTCGGTCGTCGTCAACGACGTCGGCGAGGCCGCCGAGACCGTCGTCGCGGAGATCACCGCGGCCGGCGGGGTCGCCGTCGCCTCGGTCGGGGACGTGTCGGACTGGTCCTACGCCGAGCGGCTGGTCGGCACGGCCGTCGAGACGTTCGGTGACCTGCACGTCCTGGTCAACAACGCGGGCCTGGTGCGCGACCGGATGCTGGTCGGGATGAGCGAGGCCGAATGGGACCTCGTGCTGCAGGTCGACCTCAAGGGGCACTTCTGTCCGCTCCGCCACGCCGCCGCGCACTGGCGGGCGCAGGCCAAGGCGGGCCGTCCGGTGAGCGGTCGGATCATCAACACCAGCTCCGGAGCCGGGTTGATGGGCAGCGTCGGGCAGGGCAACTACTCGGCAGCCAAGGCCGGGGTGCTCGGGCTGACGTTCGTGGCCGCGGCCGAGCTGGCCCGCTACGGCGTCACGGTCAACGCGATCGCGCCCGCCGCTCGCACGCCGATGACCGCGGCCGTGTTCGCCGACATGATGGCCACCCAGGACGCGGCGTTCGACGCGATGGCCCCGGAGAACGTCTCTCCGCTGGTGGTGTGGCTCGGCGGCGAGGAGGCGGGCTCGGTCACCGGCCGGGTGTTCGAGGTCGAGGGTGATCGGATCGGGCTGGCGGACGGCTGGCGCTACGGCCACCGCCGCGAGATCGGGCGCCGGTTCGAGGTCGCCGAGGCCGGCAAGGCGGTGCTGGACCTGATCGCCGAGGCCGCGCCTCCCACCCCGGTGTACGGGGCCTGACGTGGACCTGCGCTTCGACGAGGCGGACGAGGAGTTCCGCCGCGAGGTGGCGGCGTGGCTGGCCGCCAACCTGACCGGCGAGTTCGCCGACGTCGTCGGCACGGGCGGACCGGGGCGGGAGCACGAGCACCTCGCCGAGCGCAAGGCCTGGGAGCGCCGCCTCGGCGAGGGCGGCTGGATCGGGTTGGGCTGGCCGGAGGCCGACGGCGGCCGCGGCCTGTCCTGGGAACGCCAGGTGATCTTCCACGAGGAGTACGCACGAGCGGGCGCGCCCGGCCGCGTGGGGCACATCGGCGAGCAGCTGCTGGGCCCCACACTGCTGATGTTCGGCACCGACGAGCAGAAGCGCCGGTTCCTGCCCGGCATCCTCGCCGGCACCCAGCTGTGGTGCCAGGGCTACTCCGAGCCCGGCGCCGGCTCGGACCTGGCCGCCGTCGCCACCCGCGCAGTGCTGCGGGGCGGGGAATGGCACATCGACGGGCAGAAGGTGTGGACCTCGCTGGCCACCGAGGCCGACTGGTGCTTCGTCATCGCCCGCACCGAACCGGGGTCGCAGCGCCACCGCGGACTGTCCTACCTGCTGGTGCCGATGGACCAGCCCGGCGTCGACGTGCGGCCGATCGTGCAGCTCACCGGCACCTCGGAGTTCAACGAGGTCTTCTTCGACGACGCCCGGGCCGCCGAGGCGGACGTCGTGGGCGCTCCGGGGGAGGGGTGGAAGGTCGCGATGGGCACGCTCGCCGTCGAGCGCGGGGTGTCGACGTTCGGCCAGCAGATGGGCTTCGCGCGCGAGTACGAGCAGGTGCTGGCCACCGCGCGGGCGACCGGGGCCGCGTCGGACGGCGCCATCGCCGAGCGGTTGCTGGACTCGTGGATGGAGCTGCAGGTGCTGCGGCACACCGCAGTGATGACCCTCGGCGCCCCCGCCGGCTCGACGCCGGGGAGCGAGGCGAACATCGCCAAGCTCCTGTGGGCGCCGTGGCACCAGCGGCTGGGCGAGCTGGCCGTGGACGTGCTCGGCGTGTCGGGCACGGTGGCCGCCGGGTTTGGTGAGGGCGAGCTGACGCCCGCCCAGCAGCTGTACCTGTTCACCCGTTCGGACACGATCTACGGGGGCTCGAACGAGGTGCAGCGCACCGTGATCGCCCAGCGGATGCTGGGCCTGCCCAGAGGACCCGCCTGATGGACGTCACGTTCTCCGACGAGCAGCGCGACCTGCAGGCCATGGTGCGCGACCTGCTCGCCCGCGAGCCCGCCGAGGGTCTGGGCTCGGCGGTGTGGAAGCGGCTGTCCGCCGAACTGGGCTTGACCGGGATCGCGGTGCCGGAGGAGCACGGCGGCGCCGGTGCGGGCACCGTCGAGCTGGGCATCGTGCTGTCCGAGCTGGGCCGCGCCCTCACACCCGTGCCGTACCTGCAGACCGTGGTGGCCGGGCTGGTGCTCTCCGCCACGGACGCCCCGGCGGCCGCCGCAGCGCTACCCGCGATCGCGGCGGGCGAGGTCGTCGCCGGACTCGCCACCCCTGGCGGGCCGGCGCCCGAGGCGACCGCTGCCGGGGACGGACTGCGGCTGACCGGGACGCTCGACAACGTCGTCGACGGACCGCACCTGGGTCTGCTGGTCACCCCGGCCCAGCTCGACGGCACCGAGGTGCTCGCGCTGGTGTGGCTGCAGGAGCCGGGGGTCGAGGTGACCGCGCTGCCGACGCTGGACCGCACCCGGCCACAGGCCCGCATCGCGCTCTCGGGAGCCGCGGCGGCACACATCGGGGACGCGGCCGCCGCGTCCCGTGCGGTCGACCTCCTGCTCGCGGCGGTCGCGGTGGAGAGCGCCGGCGCGGCCCGGTTCTGCCTGGACGAGACCGTGCGCCACCTCATGACCCGCGTCCAGTTCGGGCGGCCGATCGGCACGTTCCAGGCCCTGCAGCACCGTTGCGCCGACCTGGCCGTGCTGGTCGAGGCCGCGAGCTCCACCGCCTGGTACGCGATGTGGGCGGCCGGCGAGGGCGGCGCGGTCGACCCGGTCTCCGGGCCGCTGGCCAAGGCCTACTGCGCCGACGCGTTCCGCACCGTGGCGGGCGAGATGATCCAGCTGCACGGCGGCATCGGGTTCACCTGGGAGCACCCGGCGCACCGCTACTTCAAGCGGGCGACCTCGACCGATCTGCTCTTCGGCGGCCGGTCCTGGGTCCGGGCCCTGGTCGCCCGGCGCGCCGGGCTGGCGGAGCTCAAGGCCGGCGTTCCGGTGGGAGCGTGGCCGTGAACCGCGCCGGGAACTCGCCGCCCCCGGTCACGGCCAGGTCAGCGCCGCTGACGTAGCCCGCCAGGGGCGAGGCGAGGTAGAGGCACGCGGATGCGACGTCGTCGGGAGTGGCCATCCGGCGGGCCGGGATCGTCCGGTCCAACCGGGACAGGACGGCCGCGCCGCTCTCGACGTCCGAGGCGTACCAGTCGGCCATGCCGGCCGTGGCGACCTGGCCGACCGTCACGTGGTTGACCCGCACGGTCGGCCCCCACTCCAGGGCCAGCGCCTTCGTCATCATCAGGAGCCCCGCCTTCGCGACGGAGTACGCCGCCGTGCCGGGGCTCGGGTCCTGCCCGCTGATGCTGCCGATGTTGACGATGCAACCCCCACCGTGCTCCTGCATCACGGTGTTCGCGGCCTGCGCGGTGTAGAAGGCCGCGTGCAGGTTGAGCGCGAGGACCCGGTCGAAGAACCGGGGGGACATCGTGGCCGCATCCGCGGCCGGGGAGCCGCCCGCGTTGTTGACCAGCACGTCGAGCCGGCCCAGCCGGTCCGCGGCGGCGCGCACCGCGGTCGCGGCCTGGTCGGCCTCCCGCAGGTCGGCCGCCACGAACCCGGCCACCCGCCCCGCGGCCTCCGGCACCGACTCGGGCTCCGTGCGGCCGCAGACCACCACGTCCGCGCCGCTCGCGAGGAACCGGGTCGCGATGACCCGGCCGATCCCGCGGGCTCCACCCGTGACGAGCACCGCGTGCCCCTTCAGGTCCCAGGGGTTCTGCGCGTCCTGCACGGTCAGCCCAGGCGCTCGATGATCGTGACGTTGGCCTGGCCGCCGCCCTCGCACATGGTCTGCAGGCCGTAGCGGCCGCCCGTGCGTTCGAGCTCGTGCAGAAGGCTCGTCATCAGCCGGGCGCCGGTGGCGCCCAGCGGGTGGCCGAGCGCGATCGCGCCGCCGTTGACGTTCAGCTTCTCCGGGTCGGCCTTCGTCTCCTGCAGCCACGCCTGCGGGATCGACGCGAACGCCTCGTTGACCTCGAAGAGGTCGATGTCGTCGATGCTCATGCCGGTGCGCGCCAGCGCGTGCGCCGTGGCGGGGATCGGCGCGGTGAGCATCCACACCGGGTCGGCGCCGCGCACCGACAGGTGGTGCACGCGGGCGCGCGGGGTCAGGCCGTGGCGGCGCACGGCCTCCTCGGACGCGACGAGCAGCGCGGCCGCGCCGTCCGAGATCTGGCTCGACACCGCAGCGGTGACGGTCCCGCCCTCGCGCACCGGCTCGAGCGAGCGGATCTTCGCCAGGTTCGGCTCGCGCGGGCCCTCGTCCTGGGCGACGCCCGCGACCGGCACGATCTCGCGCTCGAACCGGCCCTCGGCGCGGGCGCGCAGCGCGCGTTCGTGCGAGCTGACGGCGAAGGCCTCCATGTCCGCCCGGGACAGGCCCCACTTCTCGGCGATCATCTCCGCCGAGCGGATCTGGTCGACCTCCTGATCGCCGTAGCGCGTACGCCAGCCGGTGGAGCCGGAGAACGGATCGGGGAAGCCGAGCGGCTGGGCCAGCGTCATCGCCGAGCTGATCGGGATGGCGCTCATGTTCTGCACCCCGCCCGCCACGACGAGGTCCGCCGTGCCGCTCATCACGGCCTGCGCGGCGAAGTGCACCGCCTGCTGGGAGGAGCCGCACTGCCGGTCGATCGTGACGCCCGGCACCTCCTCCGGCAGGCCCGCGGCGAGCCAGCACGTGCGCGCCACGTCCCCGGCCTGCGGGCCGACGGTGTCCACGCAACCGAAGATCACGTCGTCAACGGCGGCGGGATCGATCCCCGACCGTTCGACCAGCGCGGTCAGCACGGCCGCGCCGAGATCGGCCGGGTGCACGGTGGCCAGGCCGCCGCCGCGCCTGCCGACGGGTGAACGGACCGCCTCCACCAGGTATGCCTCGGGCACCGGTGACCTCCTTCGGGGTGCTCCCAGCATGCGATTCACCAAGCGCTTGGTCAAGGGCGGCCGTGGTCGGGTCCGCCTCGCCGGGGTCGACGATAGGCGTTCGCGATGGGGCCGACGCGGCGCCGGGAGCGGTCAGTGGGTGGCGGTCGCGCGGAGCTGCGCCTTGGCCACCTTGCCCGTCGCGGCGCGCGGCAGCTCCGGCAGCACCACGACCGCGCGCGGCACCTTGAAGTTGGCCAGCTTGTCGCGGCACCAGGCGATCAGCTCGTCCGTCGAACCGAGCGCCGCGCCCTGGCGCAGCACCACGAACGCGCACCCCACCTCGCCGAGCCGTTCGTCGGGCACCCCGATGACGGCGGCCTCCGAGACCGCAGGATGGCGGCACAGCAGCTGCTCCACCTCGGCGGGGGCGACGTTGAACCCGCCCACGATGAACATGTCGCCGAGCCGGCCGGTGATGTGCAGGTTGCCCGCATCGTCGAGGCGGCCGACGTCGCCGGTGTGCAGCCAGCCCTCCTCGTCGATCGCCGCGGCAGTGGCCTGCGGGTCGTCGAGGTAGCCCGCCATCACGTTGTAGCCGCGGACCAGGATCTCCCCGGCGCCGTCCGCGCCGGCCAGGGGGGCGATGCGGATCTGCACGTCGGCGACGGCGCTGCCGCTGGTGACCTCGACGACCTCGTCCGGGTCGCCGAGCCGGCACATCGTGACCACACCGGTCGACTCGGTCAGGCCGTACGCGGTGAGGATGTCCCGGAAGCCGAGGTCGGCCCGCATGCGGCGGATGAGCTCCGTCGGGATCACCGCCGCCCCGGTCACGGCGAGCCGCAGCGCCGAGAGGTCCCGCCCGGGCAGCGTCGGGTCGTTGAGCAGCGACGCGTACAGCGTGGGCGGGCCCGGGACGCCGGTGACCCGCTCCCGCTCGACGAGGTCCAGCACGGCGGCGGTGTCGAGCCGCCGCACCGGCAGTGCCGTCGCGCCGCGGATCAGGCAGGACAGCAGCCCGGCCAGCAGCCCGAAGCTGTGGAAGAACGGGTTGACGATCAAGTAGCGGTCGGCGGCCCGCAGACCCAGGTTGGCGGTGTACTCCGTGTAGAGCCGCACCACCTGGCCGTGGGTGTGGGGGACGCCCTTGGGCCGGCCCGTCGTGCCCGACGTGAACATGACGTCCAGGCGGGTGTCCGGCCCGACGGCGTCGACGGCCGGGGCGACGAGCGCGGCGCCGGCGGGCGCGGCGGCGCGGAACTCGCTCCAGCCGATCGGCCCGCCCGGACGCGGGTCGCCGAGGGTGACGACCGTGCGGAGCCGGGGCAGCGCGCCCGCGGCGGCCAGCATCCCGGAGTAGTCCTGTTCCAGGAAGCCATCCTCCAGGAAGACCGCGGCAGCTCCGCTGCGCTCCAGGACGTGGTGTGCCTCCTCGCCGCGGTACCGGGTGTTCACCGGGACGATGGCGATCCCCACGTACATGCAGCCCAGCGCGGCCAGTGCCCAGCGCGTGGAGTTGGGTGCCCACACCGCCACGGTGTCGCCCGGGTTCAGGCCACCGGCCAGCAGCGCCGCGGCGACCTGCTCGACCTCGACGAGCAGCTCCGCGTAGGTCAGCCGCTCTCCGCCGTCGACGATCGCCTCCAGGGTGCCGTGGTGGGCGGCGGCCTGGCGGAGCATCGCCGGCACGGTCTCCGCGTCCGCTGCCGTGCCCGCCCGTTCGCCCTGCGGGGCCTGCGTCGTCGCCATCCCACCCCTTCCGCTCGGCGCCGCCGGCCCGGCGGCCCGTCCGCCATGGTGGCACGGATCACGTCCCTGACCAAGCGCTTGGTGTTGTCCGCGCGACGCAGGCCGTCCTGTTCAGCCCGGTCCGGGCGTTCAGGTCCGGGCGGCGTCGAACAGTGCGGCGAAGCGGGCGGTGAACAGGTCCGCACCTTTGCGCGCGACGACCTCCTCGACGGACGCGGGTGTCGCGCCACCATCGGGCGTGGGGAGTTGGCCGACGCCGTGCCGGGTACCCAGCGGCAGCAGGATCCGCTCGGCAGATGCCGGCGTGTAGATGCTGCTGGGCTGCTCTCCCCGCAGTTGGGCGGTCAGGTTGTCGATCACGGTCCGCGCCTGGACCATGGCGTGGGTGGCCATCTTCGCGGCGGGCAGGTCGGCGATGTCGCCCACCGCGTAGACGTGGTCGTACGTGGCTACTGGCCCGATGACGTTGAGGTGTTCGTCGACCGGCACGGTGTGCCGCTCCGTGAGCTCGACGAGCCGACCGTCGGCCAGGTAACCGGTGTTGGGGCGTGAACCGAACGTGCGGAACCAGATGTCGGCCGCGATCTGTTCGCCGGCGTCCGTGACGACGGTGAACGAGGAGGTCGTCGCGTCGGGGACGGGAGGCGGCGAGGTGAGGGTGGTCTGCAGTCGTAGGTCGATGTCCAGCTCTTTGAGCTGGCGCAGGAGCTCGTCGCGCACGTCGGAGAGGTAGCCGGGCAGCAGGTGCGCGGACGGATCGATCAGGGTGATGTGCTTGCGCGGCCACGCCTCGCGGATCTCGCCCGCAAGCTCCAGGCCGGCGGGGCCGGCGCCGAGGATCAGCACGCATCCCGACCGCGCGAGTTGCTCGTTGGTGGCTCGTAGGTCGTCCGCGGCGTCCGCCGCGTTCGTCGTCGCCTGACGGGGCCGCGCCGGATAGCGATGACTCGACCCGGTCGCCAGGACGAGGTGGTCGGCTTCCACGCGTCCGCCCCCGGCCAGGGTGACCGCTGCCGGATCGGCCGACGTCACCGCGTCACGGATCACCCGCCCGCGCCCCAGCAGCGTCGCGTAGTCGAAGAACGGCACGTGTGCCCAGTCCGACCGTGCTACCGCCCGCATCGAGCTCGACACGTTGACGAACGCGTCCCGCGGATCGACGAGGGTCACCTCCGCCAGGCTGTCGAGGGCCTTCGCCACCATCGTGCCGGCGTAGCCGCCGCCGACGACCACCACGGTTCGACCCATCGCGCCGCTCCCCGTTCGCAGAGTTGACACGTCAACACTAGGCGCAGGCGAGTTGTCACGTCAACTTCAGGTTGGTAGCGTCGGGCCCATGGCCGAACCCGCTCCCCTGTCCGAGCGGGAGTGGGCGTTCTGGAGCGCGTGGATGCAGGCCCAACGGGTACTGACCCGAGAGCTCGACCGCGCGCTGCAACGCGACTTCGGGATCTCGAAGGCCGAGTTCAGCGTTCTCTTCACCCTGCACGGGGCGGCGGAGGGCAGCATGCGCGTGACCGCGCTGGCCGACTCCCTCGACTGGGACAAGAGCCGGGTCGCCCACCAGCTGACCCGCATGGAACGGCGCGGCCTGCTCACGCGCGACGAGGCCGGCGCCGCCGGCCGCCGCACCGGCATCACGCTGACCGCGACGGGCCGCGACGTCGTGGAGCGCGCCGTGGTCGGCCACGGGACCGCCATCCGCCGCCTCGCCCTCGACCGGCTCTCACCGGACCAGGCTGCCGCCATCGAAGCATGGAGCCGCCGACTCGTCGCAGAGGTCGGCGACACCTGAACGATCGATGCGCGGGTCGGTGCTGGTCACGCCGTACCTTCGAGGATCGTGCGGAGCCGGGCCACGGCGCTGCCGAGCCCGGCGGGGTCGGTGAGCGCGGCGAGGTAGCGGTCGGGGCGCACGACGGCGATCGGCGGGCGGTGCTCGAACCAGCCGGTCAGCACGCCCTCGACGTCCTCCACGGCGGTGCAGCGGTCCGACACCGCCGGTGGCCGCGAACGGGATCGCCCGACGGCGACGAACCGGGTGCCCAGGTCGGTCAGGTAGGCGACGGTGTCGGCGTCGAGCACGGCGGTCGGGTCCTGGTCGTGCCCGATGACGGCGAACCCGTCACCGAGCACGTCGTCGAGCCGGACGACCTCGCCCGTGGCGTGCTCGACGAGCGGCTGGGGGAACATGCGCCCGACGGCCTCGTCGCGGTCGGGTTCCAGCACGACACCGCGGCGGTAGTGCGGCATCGGCTTGAAGCGCATCTGCAGCACCCAGTCCTTGACGCCCGGCACGTGCCCGCTCGCGCGGACCGCGACGTCGCGCAGCCGCCCGTACACCGGCCGGCTCGGGGCGAGGATCCGGCCGAGGGTGGTCGAGAGGTCGATCATGGCGGCGGCGTGGGCCCGGCGCTCGTCGTCGTAGGTCTGCAGGAGCCCGTGGCCGGCGTGGCCCTTGCTGATGAGCGCGAGCTTCCAGGCGAGGTTGGTGGCGTCGCGCATGCCGGTGTTCAGCCCCTGCCCGGCCCACGGCGGCATGAGGTGCGCGGCGTCGCCCGCGAGCGCCACCCGGCCGCGGACGAACGTGGACGCGAGTCGGGAGTGGTGGGTGTAGACCCGCGCCCGGATGACGTCGACGGTGTCCGCGTCCGGGACGTGCTGGGCCAGCAGCGCGCGGACCTGCTCCCGGTCCGGGACGGGCGCGGCGTCCTCGCCGGGGTGCAGCATGAACTCCCAGCGACGCAGCCCGCGCGGGAGGTGGGCGCTGACGTAGGGTCGCCGGGCGTCGCAGTGCAGGCCGGTGCACACCGCGCCGCGCTGGTCGAGCGCGTCGATGACGACCCACTTGCGCGGGTGCGTGGCGCCGACCAGCGGGATGCCGAGCAGCTCCCGCATCGGGCTGCGGCCCCCGTCGGCGGCGACGACGTGGTCGGCCCGGACGGTGCCGAGACCGTCCACGGTGAGCTCGACGCCGTCGGCGTCCTGGGTCAGCCCGACGACCTCGTGCCCGGGGAGGAACGTGACGTGCGGATAGCGCGCCAGCCCGGCCCGCAGGACCCGCTCGAGCTGGGGCTGCAGGAAGATGTTGCGCCGGTACCAGCCGAACTCGCGGGTGCTGGGCCGGATGTCGGCGAAGCAGCGGCCGGCGGCGTCGAACATGCGCAGCGGGACGTTCTGGACGACGTCGCGGAGCACCTGCTCGTGCAGGTCGATGCCCTGGATCGTGCGCAGGCACTCGTCGTCCATGCCGGCGGCCCGCGGGTAGTCGATGATCTCGGTCTCGCGGTCGAGCAGCACCGTCTCGACGCCGAGCTGGCCCAGCGCGTTGGCGACGGTGGCCCCGACCGGTCCGGCCCCGACGACGGCGACCCGTGTCCTCACGAGACGTTCACCCAGACGCTCTTGGTCTCGGTGTAGGCGTCGAGGACGGCGCGGCCCATCTCGCGACCCCAGCCGGACTGCTTGTAGCCGCCGAACGGCGACGCCGGGTCGGTGTAGTTGTAGCAGTTGATCCAGACGGTGCCGGCCTTGATCCGCGCGGCGAGCCGGTGCGCGGTGGCCAGGTCGCGGGTCCAGATCCCGGCCGCGAGCCCGTACGGGGTGTCGTTGGCGAGCCGGACGAGCTCGTCGGTGTCGGTCCAGCGCATGACGGCCAGCACCGGCCCGAAGATCTCCTCGCGGACGATCCGCATGGAGTGGTCGGCGTCGGCGAAGATCGTCGGCTGCAGGAACCAGCCGTCCGCGTACTCGGCGTCGAGGCCGGTGACGGGCCCGCCTCCGGCGACGACGGTGGCGCCCTGCGCGCGGCCCGCGTCGAGGTACGCGCCGACCGCGGCGAACTGCCGGGCCGACACGAGCGGGCCCATCTGCGTGGCCGGGTCGCTGCCCGGGCCGACCCGGATGGACCGGGCGCGCTCGGCGAGGCCGTCCAGCACGGTGTCGTAGACGTCAGCGTGCACGTAGAGGCGGGACCCGGCGGTGCAGACCTGGCCCTGGTTGAAGAAGATCGCGTCGGCCGCGGCGTCGACGACGGCCGCGAGGTCGGCGTCGGGCAGCACGACGTGCGGGGACTTGCCGCCGAGCTCCAGCGAGACGTTCTTCATGTTGCCGGTGGCGGCGCGGGCGATCTCCCGGCCGATCGCGGTCGACCCGGTGAAGGCGATCTTGTCGACGTCCGTGTGCGCGGCGAGCGCCGCACCGGCCGTCGCGCCGAGGCCGGTGACGACGTTGACGACCCCGTCCGGGAAGCCGGCCTCGCCGATCAGCTCGGCCAGGCGCAGCGTGCTGAGCGAGGTCAGCTCGGCGGGTTTGAGGACGACGGTGTTGCCCATGGCCAGCGCGGGCGCGAGCTTCCACGAGGCCATCGACATCGGGAAGTTCCACGGCACGATCGCGCCGACGACGCCGACCGGCTCGTGGACGGTGTAGTTGAGCACGCGCAGGCCGCCGCGAGGGGAGACGGGGATCGTGGCGCCCTCGAACTTGCTGGGCCAGCCCGCGAAGTAGCGGAACAGCTTCATCGTCGTGCCCACGTCGACGGCGCGGGCGGTCGCGACCGGCTTGCCGTTGTCGCGCGACTCCAGGAGGGCGAGCTCGTCGGCGTGCTCCTCGACGAGGTCGGCGAGGCGGTCGAGCAGCCGGCCCCGGTCCAGCGGGGTCAGGTCCCGCCAGCGGGGGTCGTCGAGCGCAGCGCGGGCGGCGGCGACGGCCCGGTCGATGTCGGCCCCGTCGCCGGCCGGGATCGAGGTGAGGACCTTGCCCGTCGCCGGGTCGAGCGAGTCGATGCGCTCGCCGGAGCGGGCCTCGACCCACTGCCCGCCGACGAGCATGCGGCGGGGGACGGCGAGGAAGTCCGCGACGCTCACCGCAGCACCACGACCTCGGCCAGGAACGCCTCGACGAGCGCGGCGAACTCCTTCGGCCGGTCGTCGTGCACGTAGTGGCCGGCGCCGGGGATCGTCACGGTGCGCGCGGACGGGTGCCGGCGGCGGACCTCGGCGAGCGTGTCGAGGTCGCTGAAGTCGGAGTCGCCACCGCAGATGAACAGCGTGCGCTGCGGCAGGGCGGGCACGGCCGGCCACAGGTCGACCGGGGGCCGGGCGGGGTCGATGCGGGCGGCGCCGATGCCGGCCATGTCGGCGATCCACTCCCGCCCGCCGTCCGGGGTCGGCCGCGTCGTGTGCCGCACGCGGTCGGCGATGGCCGCGTCGGGCGCGGCCGGGCGCAGGGTGCGCCAGTAGGCGAACGCCGCGGCGTCGTCGGCGAACGCGGTGGGGATGCCGGACAGCTCGCGGCGGATCCGGTCGGCTCCCGCGCCGCGCAGCGACGAGCCGGGCAGCATGTCCTCGACGACCAGCGCGTCGACGCGATCGGGGTGGGCGGCGGCCCACAGCATCGCCGTCGCGCCGCCCATCGAGTGCCCCAGCAGCGTCACCCGCTCCGCCCCGAGCTGCTCGACCAGCAGCGACAGGTCCGGGACGTAGCGGTCGGTGTGGTAATTGCCGTGCGGGTCCCAGTCGCTGCCGCCGCGACCGCGCGCGTCGGGCGCGACGCAGCGCCAGGTGCCCTTGAGGCGCTGCGCGAGCGGCTCGTAGGTGGCGGCGTAGCTGCGCAGCCCGTGCAGCATGACCAGCACCGGGCCGTCCTCGGGACCCCATTCGAGCCACCGCAGGCGCAGCCCGTCGTCCGTCGTGAGGTGGTCGACCCTCATCGCAGCCCGTCCTCGCCGACGACGTCGGCGGCCGACGGCCCGCCCAGCCGCGCGTGCAGGCGGCCACGGGTGGCGACGGCGACCGCCACGATGACCTCGTCCGGCGCGGGGGCGTCGGAGAAGGTCACCGTGGCGGTGTCGTAGTGGGAGCGGACGTAGAGGGCGTTCTTGTGCGCGAGCGGGATGTCGAGCGACGTGCCCGGACCGCCGCGCTTGCCGGTGGACGGCATCCACGCGATGGCGCCGCCGAGCGCGTCGCGGACGGGGGTGGCGAACTCGGTGGTGAGCCAGGCGTTGCCGTGCTCGTACTCGCCGTTCACCCCGACCAGGCACGCCTTGCCGTAGCTGGCGAGCTCGGCACCGTCCGCGGCGGCCTTGATCCGGGTCGCGAACTCCGCGCCCAGAGCGGCCGACGCGGCGAACACGCCGGTGAGGTCGTCGCCGAACGTGCCGGCGTACGGGTTGCGCACCGCCGCCGCGACGACGATCTTGACCACGGGTGCCCCGTCGGCGGGCCGGCCGGACTCGGTCGCGTGCGTCTCCTCGCGCTGCACGAACCACTTGCGCACCTGCGGTGTCACGGCTGCACCTCCGCCGCGTAGAGCGGCTCGACGTCGATGGGCTCGCTGGGGGCGCCGTAGCGGCGCAGGATGCGCTTGCCCTCCTCGTCGTCGGTGACGGTCTCGTGGAAGAACTCGAAGCGGTTGCCGTCGGGGTCGGTGAAGTAGATCCCGAACCCGATCTTGTGGTCGGTGGTCTTCACGACCGGGACGCCCTTGGCGATCAACCGGCCGTAGAGCCGGCGCCAGGCGTCGAGGTCGCCGTCGACCTCCAGCCCGTAGTGCTGCAGCCCCAACCCGCCCTGGACGGCCCCCTCGGGCGCCTTGATCAGGGCGATGTCGTGGTGCTTGACGCCGAACGACAGGAACACCCAGCCGTCGGTGCTGGCGGTGACCTCCATGCCGAGCACGTCGACGTACCAGCCGGCCAGCGCCTGCGGGTCGGTCACGAACAGCGACAGGTGGGTGCGCCGCACCCGCGGCGGTTCGTCGGGCACAGCGTCGTCGACCGGTAGCGGGGTCGGCTCGTCGGTGTGGCCGAGCACGGTCTCGTCCGGGTCGACTGCGGTGTCGAGCTCGCTCATCAGAGGTTCCGTTCAGTGGGGGTTGGTCGGGTTCGCGACGGCCGGGGTCCAGGTGACGGCGGTGATCTCCGGGAACTCCCGCCACTCCTTCACCCAGCTGCGGCCGCCGTCGACGGAGCGCAGCAGGTGCCCGTACTTGGTGCCGGCGAAGACCAGCGCCGGGTCGGCCGGGTGCACGCCGAAGCCCCAGACGGTCGAGTTCGGCTCGACGTCGAACGTGGTCTCCTGCCAGGTCGCGCCGATGTCGTCGGAGCGGTAGACGCGGGTGACGGTGCCCGGGGTGCCGTCGCCGCAGGCGAACAGCAGCGTGTGCCCGTCGGGGAGCACTGCGACGGTGCGGGCGTAGCGGTAGCCGAAGGCCTCGCGGGAGATCCGGCCCTCCCACGTGGCGCCGCGGTCCCGGCTGGTCCACAGCGCGTTGACCGTCACGACGAGGTGGGTCTTGGGGTCGCCGGGGTGCACCAGCACGGCGTGGACGTCGGAGTTGGTGACGGCGCCGGCGGTGCCGGGATCCGCGTCCAGCCGCTCCCAGCTGTGGCCGCGGTCGGCGCTGTGCCACAGCCCGCCCTCCTCGATGCCGAACCACAGGTGGTCGGGGTCGGACGGGTCGACGGTCGAGGTGAGGATCCGCGGCTTGCTGACGCCCGCGCAGGTGGCGGGGATCCGCGGCGGCAGCTCGGTCCAGGTGGCGCCGGCGTCGGCGCTGCTCCAGACGTAGGCGCGGTCGGGGGCGCCGGAGCCGACGAGCAGGAAGTCGGGATCGTTCGGGTCGATCGACAGCGTCCACAGCTGGGTGTCGTCGAACGGGCCGGAGACGCGGGTCCAGGAGAAGCCGGCGTCGTCGCTGCGGACGAGCCCGACCTCGGCCCCGGCGTACACGACCTCGGGCCGGGTCGGGTGCACGGCGATGCAGCGCACCACGCTGTCGAACTCCAGCGCCTGGTCCAAGGGGGTGCGCGCCCAGGTGGCGCCGTCGTCGCTGGAGCGCAGCACGCCCTGGCCTGCGGTGGCGACGAGGATCGTTCCCTGCATGGGTGTCTCCTTCTCCTACAGGAAGATGCCGCGGGTCAGGCCGCCGTCGATGCCGACCGACTCGCCGGTGATCCCGCCCGCGCGGGGCGAGGCGAGGAACGCGACGAGGTCGGCGATCTCGGTGGCCGCCAGTACCCGGCGGATGGGGGTGCGGTCGATGAAGCCCTGCTCGACGGCGGCCGCCGTGGTGCCCTGCTTGCGGGCCTCCCGCTCGTAGAGCTCGTGGATGTGCTCGGTCTCGACCACGCCGGGGTGGATCGTGTTGACGGTGATGCCGGCGGGCCCGAGCTGGTCGGAGAGCACCTTCGTCAGGTGCACGACGGCGACGTTGCGCATCCCGGACAGGGCGTGGCTGGACCGGCCGGTCAGCCCGCCGATGTTGACGATGCGCCCGTACCCGGCCTGGCGCATGTGCGGCGCGCACGCCTGCGCGCACCGCAGGTAGCCGACGACCTTGGTGTTCAGGTCGGCCAGCAGCAGTTCGGGGTCGGCCTCGTGGAGGCTGTTGCGGACGAGCCCGGCCGGCGCCGCCGCCCCGTTGACGAGGATCTCGACGCGGCCGAAGCGCTCGACGGCCTCGTCGACCATCCGCCGCACGGATGCGGTGTCGGAGGTGTCGGAGGCGATCGCGGCGACCTCGGCGCCGGTGCGTTCGGTGATCTCGGCGGCGGCCTTCTCGAGGGTCTCGATGCGCCGCGAGGTGATGACGACCGACGCGCCCTCGCGGGCGAGGGTCTCGGCGACCACTCGCCCGATGCCGAGCCCGCCGCCGGTCACGCAGGCAACGCGGCCGGTCAGTTCCAGGTCCATTGCTTCTCTCCTCAGAGCGCCATCTCGATCAGTGCGGGCCCGCCTGCGGCCAGTGCCCGGCCCAGCTCGGCGGTGAGGTCGGGCACCGAAGCGGCCCGCACGGCGGGCACGCCGTAGCCGGTGGCCAGCTCGACGAACCCGATCGACGGTTCGGTCAGTGCGGTCAGCGACCGGGTCGCGGGCCCGTCGAGCGGCGCGCCGATGCGGCCGAGCTCGGCCTGCAGGACGCCGTAGCGCTGGTTGGCGGCGACGAGCACGGTGATCGGCAGCTGCTCGCGCGCCATCGTCCACAGCGCCTGGATCGTGTACTGCGCGCTGCCGTCGGACTGCAGCGCGATCACCCGTCTGCCGGGAGCGGCGATCGCGGCGCCGACCGCGACCGGCAGGCCCTGCCCGATCGCGCCGCCGGTGTTCGTGATCGTCGTGTGCCGGGCCGCGCGGGCCGACGCGGTGAAGAACGGGTAGCCGCAGGTCCCGCCCTCGACCGAGACGATCGCGCCGTCCGGCAGGTGCGCGGCGAGCACCGCGCCGACGGTCTGCGGCGTCAGCTCCCCGGACTGCGGTGCGGTGATCGGGTCGACCGTTGCCGCGCGTGCCGGGGGCGCACCCAGCGCCTCCGCGAGGTCGGCGAGGGCGCCGGCACCGTCCTCGCCCGGGCGGGCCAGCGTCCGCACGCTGCCCGGGGGCGCCAGCAGCGCGGGGATGCCCGCGTAGCCGAAGTAGGACACGGGTTCGCGCGCCCCGACGAGCAGGACGAGGTCGGCCTCGGCGAGCGCCTTCTGCGCGACCTCGGGGAAGTAGGGCAGCCGGTCGACGTCGGGGAGCCCGCCGCCGCGCTCGGCGACGGCCGGGAACGTCTCGCTGAACGCGGTGGCCCCGGTGGCTGCCAGGATCGCGGCTGCCGCCCGCTGCCCGCGCTCGGTGAGCGCGTCGTCGCCGAGCAGCAGGACGGTGGTGCGCGCGGCGCGCAGGGCCTTCGCGCACTCCTCCACGACGTCGCCCCCGACCCGGGGACGGGTCGGCACCGGGCCGGGAGCGGGCACTCGGGCGGGCACCGTGGCCTGCTGGTGGTCGAGCGGGACGACGAGCGTGGCGGGCAGGCGCGGGAAGGTGCTGGTCGCGTGGATCGCCGCGGCGGTGTCGGCCGCCAGCCGGTCGGCCGCCGCGCACGTCGCGACCCAGCCCGACACCGGGCGGGCCAGCGAGTGGATGTCGCTGGTCAGCGGGGCGTCGTAGGCGAGGTGCCAGCTCGCGTGGTCGCCCACCACGTTGAGGACGGGGGAGTGCGCGCGCCGCGCGTTGTGCAGGTTGGCGATGCCGTTCGCGAAGCCCGGCCCCAGGTGCAACAGCGTCGAGGCGGGCCGGCCGGCGATGCGGGCGAACCCGTCCGCGGCACCGGTGCACACGCCCTCGAACAACCCGAGCACCGGCCGGATCGCCGGCACAGCATCGAGGGCCTCGACGATCGGCATCTCGGTGGTGCCCGGGTTGGCGAAGCACACGTCGATGCCGTGCGCCGCCGCCGTGTCGAGCAGGACGCGGGCTCCGGTCGTCACGACGGGTCCGGCGCGGCGCAGTGGCCCGCGGCGTGGGTCGGCGGCGGCACGTCCAGCGCCGGGTTGCGGTCGAAGAACCCGGCGGGCTTGAGGGAGAAGCCGACGTAGTCGCAGGGCATGATCGGCCAGTCCTCCGGACGGGGCAGGTGCGAGGTGCCGAACGTGTGCCACAGGACGACGTCGGTGTTCTCCAGGTCGCGCTCCTGCTTGACCCACTCGCCGATGCCGTCGCCGGGGTGCTGGTTGGGGTAGTCGCCGGCCGCGTGCAGCTCGCGCGGGTCGTAGCGGGTGACCCACAGGTGGTGGCGGGCGAACTCGGCGCGGCGGGCGAGGTCGCTCTCCGGCGCCGCGAGCAGGGTCGGCCCGGTGAAGGGCACCAGCTTGTACCCGACGGGCTCGCCGAGCCGGTTGGTCACGTCCGGGTTGACGATCTTCCAGGTGCGTGCGGTGGCGGCGTTGCACGCGCGGCGCGCGTCGCGCTCGTTGGTGATGGCGGTCGTGCGGGCGACGATGGCGTTGCCGTGCTCGTTGCCGGGCCCCATGGGCAGGCCGACGGCGTCGACCTCGTAGACGGTGTTGCGCGGCCCGTCGACCTCGAGGTCGAGCCGCATGTTGAACAGGTGCTGGTGGTTGGGGGCGTCGAGACCGGGGGCGACGAGCGTGCCGAAGCCGGGGGTCTCGCCGGGCGCGACGGCGCGGGTCTGCACGATCCCCGTCAGCTTGGCCTCGAACGCGATGGTGCCGTCGAGGTAGAGGCACCAGAAGAAGCCGTACTCGTAGTTGCCGATCGTGTGGATGGCGGAGACGACCATGCGGCGCGAGCGGCGCACCTCCGGCTGGTCCTGGTACCGGAAGTTCCAGTGCTTCCAGAGGATCCCGTAGTCCTCCTCGTGCAGGCAGATCGCGTTCGAGATCGTGTGCGGGCGGCCCGACTCGTCGGCGAGGACGGCGTCGAGGTAGCGGATCTCGCCGAGGCAGTCACAGCCCAGCGACAGCGAGCCGACGGTCTTGCCGAGGTTGTACTCGCCGGCGTCGAAGACGTTGCGGAAGTAGAAGTCGCCGCTGGTGTCGCCGTACGGCACGACCATCTCGCTGATCGCGGCCCGATGCAGGATCGACCGGCCGGTGTAGGAGACGTCGCTCAGGACGAGCCCCTCGACCGGGTCGACGTGGACGTGCAGCCGCCAGCGCTGCCACTCGATCACGTTGCCGTCGACGGTGAACGACGGCCCCTCGGGCTGGGTGATCTCCAGCGGGCGCAGGTCGGTGCGCAGCTGTCCCACGCTCGCGACGTCGTAGTTGCCGCTCTCCGGCGGCAGCGGGATCGGGTCGCCCTCCTCGATCGCGACGACGGTGCGCTCGTTGCAGTCGACGACGAACACGAGGTTGCCGACGGGGCGCGCGTACCCGTTGTCCTCCGCGAACTCCCGCACGTAGGCCGAGGCCCGGATGATCCGGCGCCGGGCGTCGACGCCAGGGACGGGCAGGGTGCCGGTGGACCAGGGGTCGATCTGCAGCAGGTCCAGGTCGGTCACGCCGTGGCGCGCCAGTGCGGCCACGGCCTCCGGGCTCTTCCGGACGATCGTGTCCAGCTCCATGATCTCCTCGATCATGATCGCGGGCTGGACACCGGGCAGGTGCTCCCACGCCGTGACCGTGCCCGACGCGAGCTGCACGCGGGCCTCGTAGGTCGCGGCGTCGGCGCGGTCGTAGACGACGAGGAACGCGGCGCGCTCGGTGTCGTGGCCGGTGCGGACGGCGTCCTTGGCCGGCGGGTCGGTGCGCACCAGCGGGAAGCGGGGTTCGGTGAGCTCGGTCCGCGCGGCCAGCACGGCGGCGACCGCGGCGGTGATCTCGTCGGCGCTCAGCGGGTCGTAGGGGTGCGTCACTGCTGACCACCGGCCGGGACCGGGGCGGGCACGGCCGGGGTTCGGCGGCTCACGACGAACGACCAGACGATGCCGAGCAGGATCCACACCCCGAGCACCCACGGGACCGTGTCGAGCGGGCTGGCGGCCTGGTAGACCGCGCCGAACACCGCTCCGCCTGCGACGAGGATCCCGGCCGCCGCGGCGACGACCAGCTTCACCCGGTTGACCTGGTGCCACAGCCCGCGGGCGCCGGCCACGCTCACCGCCAGGTACATCAACGCGAGCCCGGCGCCGGCGACCCCCGCCATCCAGCCGAACATCGGCGCCCACTGCGGCGCCAGCGTGGCGGGGTCGGCGGTGGCACGGGAGAAGACGCCGTCGGTCACGACGACGAGCAGGATCGCCACGAACGAGACGGCCGCGATGAGCGCGGCCCCGCCGACCGGGGTGCGGAAGCGCGGGTGCACGGTGCCCAGTACAGCCGGCAGCCGGCCGGCCCTGGCCATGGACAGCATGCCGCGGGTCGCCGCGACCCCGACGCCGATGGCGACGGCCGCGATGTCGAGGATGATGATCACCGCCATGATGCCGCCGAACACGGGCGAGCCGAAGTCGGCGCCGGACGCGAGTGCCTGCAGGGGGAACACGCTGGCCTTCCACGCCTCCGCGTCGAGCCCGAACCCGACGGCCTGGGCGTAGGCCGTGATCACGAAGTAGACGCCGACGATCGTCAGGGACCAGAGCACCGCGCGGGGGATGTGGCGCTTCGGGTCGTCGGTCTCCTCGGCGAGGTTCGCGGCCGACTCGAAGCCGATGAACATGTTGATGCCGTAGAGCACGCCGTAGAGCAGGTCGAGCCCGCCGACCGAGAACGGGTTGAGCGGGGCCGCCGAGAGGCTGTGCCCACCCAGTCCGCCCTGCGCGATGATGACGATCGAGAAGATCAGCACGGCCGCGGACGAGATCAGCACCAGCGCGAGCTGGGCGCGGACCGAGACCTGCACGCCGACCACGACCACCGCCGTCACGGCCGCGAGGAACAGCAGCGCGAACACCCACCACGCCACGTCGACGCCGAACGTGGTCAGCACGAAGTCCTGGGTCAGGCCGCCCAGCACGAGGAACGTCGCCGCGGCCAGCACGAGCATGGCGCCGAAGTACAGCCAGCCCGCGACGATGCCGGTGCGCGGCCCGAACGCGTCGCAGATGTACTCGTACAGCGAGCCGCAGAGGTGGATGCGCTTGGCGTACTGCGCGATCACCCACCCCGCGCCGAAGATGCCGATCCCGGCGATGACGACCGCGATCGGGGTCGCCACGCCGGCACCGCGACCGGAGGCCGAGAGGCCCACGATCAGCGGGAGCAGGGTGGCCACGGAGAAGACCGGGCCCATGAACCCGACGGACTGCGTGAGCACCCCGGTCATGGACACGCGGCCGCGTCCCAGTGTGGTGGGTGAATCGCTCATGGGGGCTCCAGGGGAGAGGAGGGCTACGACCGACGTGCCACGCCACCCCGACCGTGACGTCCGATAAACGAACAGCAAGCTCAAATATCGAACGCATGGTGCGCCGTGGGAGCGGGCGGTGTCAACAGGGGCGCGAGTGGCCCCGCACCTCGCAGAGGTTGAAGGGTCCTCGCAGAACGTGGAACTCCTGCGAGGACGCCCTTCGGTCTGCGACGTGCGCTCGGCGTGACGCCGTCAGCGGTCGGCGGCGGCCGGGCGGGTGTCGCCGGCCAGCTCGCGGGCGGCGTCGGCCGCTGCGTCCACGACCAGTCGGGGGATGTCGGGATCGGAGATCGCGGAGCCGAGCCGGACGATGCCGATGCTCGCGGTCGCCCAGTCGGACGTCCGGATGGGGGCCGCGACGCCCCAGGCGCCGGGCTGCATGGCGCCCGCGGTGAAGGCGAAGCCGTCGCGGCGGGCGCGCCGCACGTCGGGCGAGTCCTCGGCCGACGGCGGGCGGCCGGACAGGATGGCGACGCCGTGCGCGCCGACCTGCAGGGGGTGGCGGGAGCCCTGGCGGAGGGCGAGGTGCAGCGCGCTCTGCGGCGGTTCCTCGGTCAGCAGGATCATGGCCTCGTCGCCGTCGGCCACGGAGAGCAGCGAGGTGCTGTCGGTCTGCCGGCTGAGCCGACGCAGGATCGGCAGGACCGTCGCCTGCAGGCGTGGCCGCAGGTGGCTGGCCAGCTCCGCGATGCCCATGCCGAGCACGTAGCGGGTGTCGACGCGCCCGACGAGCTGGTGGCTCTCCAGCGTGCGGACGAGCCGGTACACGACCGCGCGGGCGGTGGACAGCGCCTCCGCCAGCTCGCTCGCCGTCATGCCCTCGGGGCTCTGCGCGAGCAGCGACAGCACGGTGAGCCCGCGGTCGAGCGTCTGCGAGATCTCGCCGTCGGGAGTGCGCATGGTGGTGTCCGAGCCCTTCGTGCAGGTCGTGCGGCATGTGTAGCACGGCGGGGGCCCGGCCCCCCGTTGACGGGCCGATGCCGATGTCTTAGCGTACGATTATCGGTCGCAGAGAACGGTAATCGAACATGACGTCACGCGCGAACGCCGAGGAGCGGGTCGGTCATCTGCCGTCCGTCCCGTACGTGGACGGCCGCTGGCACGAGCCGGCCGGTGCACCGACCATCGATGTCGTCGACCCGGTCACCGAGCGGTCCCTCGCGACCGTGACCGAAGCCGACGCCGATGCGGTCGACCGGGCCGTCGCGGCTGCCCGGAGGAGCCTCGACGGCGAGTGGGGCCGGATGGACGGCGCGACCCGCGGACAGCTGCTGTTCGACCTCGCCCAGCGCATCGAGGACCGCGCCGAGGAGTTCGCGGACCTCGAGTCGCTGGAGGTCGGCAAACCGGGCATCGAGCCGCGCGTGATCGACCTGCCGCAGGCCGTCGGCGCGTTCCGCCACTACGCGGGCTGGGCGGACAAGCTGGCCGGTCACGCGATCCCCACCCCGGGCTACGCGGGCCGCCCCACGCACAGCTACACGATCCGGGAGCCGGTGGGCGTCGTCGCGGCGATCACCCCGTGGAACTCACCGACGATGATCGCCTCCTGGAAGCTCGCCCCCGCACTCGCCGCGGGCTGCGCCGTCGTGCTGAAGCCGCCGGAGGACGCGCCGCTGACGTCCCTGCTCCTGGCCGCGCTCGCGGAGGAGGCCGGCTTCCCGGCCGGCGCCCTGAACGTCGTGCCCGGGCGGGGCGAGACGACGGGCCGGGCGCTCGTCGAGCACCGCGGGACCGACAAGATCTCGTTCACGGGAAGCCCGGAGACCGGCCGGTTCGTCGCCACGACCGCCGCGCAGCGGTTCCTGCCCGTCACCCTCGAACTGGGCGGCAAGAGCCCGCAGGTCGTGTTCGCCGACGCCGACCTCGACGCCGCGGCGCAGGGTGTGGCGCTGGGCGTGTTCGCCAACCAGGGCGAGGTCTGCGCGGCCGGCAGCCGGATCCTCGTGGAGCGCGCTGTCCACGACGAGTTCGTCGAGCGGCTCGCCGCGCGCGCCGCGGACGTCGTCGTCGGCGACCCGTTCGACGCCGGGACGACGATGGGCGCGCTGATCAACGCACGGCAGCGCGACCGGGTGCTGCGCTACGTCGAGGCGGGTCACCGCGAGGGTGCCCGGCTGGTCGCCGGCGGTGGCCGCCCCGACCGCAGTGGCTACTTCGTCGAGCCGACGCTCTTCGCCGACGCGTCCACCACGATGACGATCGCCCGCGAGGAGATCTTCGGCCCGGTCGGCACGATCATCGGGTTCGAGGGCGACGACGAGGCGGTCGCGCTCGCCAACGACACCCCGTACGGCCTCGCCGCCACCGTCTGGACCCGGGACCTGACCCGCGCGCACACGCTCGCCCGGCGCCTGCGAGCCGGTGCCGTCGCCGTCAACGGCTGGAGCCCGCTGGACCCGCGCCTGCCGTGGGGCGGGTCGGGCCTGTCCGGCCAGGGCCGCGAGCTCGGCTGGGCCGGCATCGAGGCCACCACCACGTTGAAGACCGTCACCGTCGTCCTGTGACGACCGCAACCAGAGGAGTTCCCGTCATGGCGCCCCGCGTCCTGATCACCTACTACAGCGCCACCGGTTCCGTGCACCGCCTCGCCGAGGCCGTCCGCGAGGGCGCGGAGGCCGCCGGCGCCGAGGTCCGGCTGCGCCGCGTCGCCGAGCTCGCCCCCGCGGAGGCCGTCGCGTCGAACCCCGAATGGGCCCAGCACGAGCGCGACACCCACCCGAACGTCGAGGTCGCGTCGCTGGCCGACCTGGAGTGGGCCGACGGTTACGCGTTCGGCACCCCCACCCGCTACGGCGCGCCGGCCGCCCAGCTCAAGCAGTTCATCGACTCCGCGAGCAGCCTCTGGCACGAGGGCAAGCTGGCCGACAAGCCGGTCACGGTGTTCGTGTCGTCCGCGGAGCAGCACGGCGGGCAGGAGTCGACGATCCTGTCGCTCAACAACGTCTTCTACCACTGGGGCAGCATCATCGTGCCGCTCGGCTACACCGACGACGTCGTGTACGCGGCCGGCGGCAACCCGTACGGGACGTCGTGGCCGGCAGGTTTCCCTTCGACGATGCCCGACGAGGTCACCCTGGAGTGCGCCCGCTACCAGGGCCGCCGCCTCGCCCGGTTCGCCGAGGTGCTCGCCGCCGCCCGGACCGAAGCCGCGGCCGCCTGACAGCATCGCCGGTCATGACCGTCACCATCGACATCTGGTCGGACATCCACTGCCCCTGGGCGCTGGTCGCCGTGCACCGGTTACGCGCTGCCCGCGCCGCCCAGGGCGTCGACGTGGTGTTCGCGCCGCGGGCGTGGCCGCTGGAGTGGGTCAACCGCCGTGGCACGCCCCGGTCGATCGTGACGGCCGAGACCGCGGTGCTGGCCGGTCACGAGCCGGAGATCTTCAACGCCTACCGCGACGAGTCGTGGCCATCGACATTCCTGCCGGCCTTCGAACTGGTCGCTGCGGCCCGCCGCGTGGGCGGGCCGCGCGCCGCCGAGGACGTCGACTACGCGCTGCGGCTGGCGTTCTTCCGCGACAGCGTCGACGTCAGCATCGAGGCCGGGCTGGCGGCCGCGCTGGACATCGCCGCCGGCCTGGCTCCGGCGCTCGCCGCGGACGAGGTGCTCGACCTGTGGCGCCACGGCAACCCGCGCGCCGACGTCGTCGCCGACTTCCGGCGGAGCGCCGAGCTGCCGATCCAGGGCAGCCCGCAGATCTTCTGGCCGGACGGGACCACCACCCACAACCCGGGCATGACCGACCACCGCTGGGTCGGTGACCTGCCGCGGATCGCGAGTACCGACCCCGGCGCCGCGGCGCGCCTCCTCGCGGAGCGGACACCAGCGCGCGGACGCTGAGCGCAGCGCCCGGGCCGCGCCGGGCAGGTCGGACCGGAAGCTGCACGAACGCGCCTGCTCGGAGACGGTCCCCGGCTCGTCGGTCAGTGCCCCGCGGAGCGGCGAAGGGCCGGCCCGGACGTGGCAGGTGTCCACATCGTCAGGGTGACCTGTCCCGGCGGTGAGGAGTCCGTGCCGGTGCGGGGGAGTCCGCCGAGGGCGTGGAACCGCGAGGCTTCGCGGGTCGCTGTGGCAACGCCCTCGTCCTCAGGAGCCGACATGTCCCGCATCCTCATCGGCACGGTCGCTGTGCTCGCCACCTCCGGCGTCGTCGGACTCCCGGGCGCGACCGCCGCGACCTCGGCTGCTGCCAAGGTCGCACCGGTCGCCTCGGCCGTCGTCGTGCCGGCCGTCGATCTGCCCTACGGACCCGACACCTGCGTCAACGGCTTCGTCTGGCGCGAGGCCCGGCCCGACGACCACGTGTGCGTGACGCCCGAGACCCGGACGCTGACCGCGGAGGAGAACGCCGCCGCGGAGTCGCGCCGCGACCCCGGCCACGGCGGCTACGGGCCGCTGGCCTGCGCCGTGCCGTACGTGTGGCGCGAGGCGTTCGACGGCGACGCCGTGTGCGTCCCCGTGGACCGGCGCACCCAGGCCCGCGACGACAACGCGCACGCCGCCGAGCGGTTCGTCCGCAACCAGCAGACCCAGGAGAAGGTGCAGGACAAGCTGGGCAACGCGCTGAGCCAGTGGATGGACGCCAACCACGTCGCCAACGCCAGCATGGCGGTCATGAACCAGGACGTCCTCGTCGGCGAGTTCGACAAGGGCGACCAGAGCGGAGCCGAGGCACCCGCACCGCTCGCGTCGCTGTCGAAGGCCGTCACGGCCGTGGGCGTCATGACCTTGATCGACGACGGCCGGCTCACGTTCGACACGACGGTGGCCAAGCTGCCCCAGGACTTCCTGACCCGGACCGGGCTGGCCGACCACCTCGACACGTTCGGCGCGGTCACCATCGGTGACCTGCTCCGTCACCGCAGCGGTCTCACCTACGACCCGGTCGCGGCGAACCTCCTCGTCGGGGTGCCGGACACCGACGACGCCGATCTCGTGCTGATCAAGGAGGCGTTCGGTAAGCCGCTGGGCACCCGCGGCAAGGAGGTCTACAACAACGTCAACTACGCGATCCTCGGTCGGTTGATCAGCTCGATGACGGGCGAGGGCTACGAGAGCTACGTGAAGCGGATGGTGCTGGCCCCGCGCGGCGCCCCCGGCGCGCACATCGAGGTCCGCGCACTGGGCGCCTACGGCGGCTGGGTGATGTCGCCGGTCGAGTACGCGCAGTTCGCGAGGGCGTTCAGCCCGGGAGCGCGGCTGCTCAGCCAGCGCGCCCACACCTTCATCGACGCGATGGCCGTCGCGGACAAGGGCACGTACGCCCTCGGCGTCGTGGTGAAGAAGCCGACGCAGGGCCGCAACCTGTGGCACTTCGGCAACTGGCCCGGCTCGACGGCGGTCCCGCAGAAGTTCGGCTCCTACTTCGCGATGTGGAACAACGGGATCGCGGTGACCGTCGCCGTCGACACCAACCTCAGCGACAGCCAGCAGGCCAGCCTCGACACCGCGCTGCGCAACGCCGCCGGCATCGCCTGAGCGTCGCCTCCGTCCCTCCGCTCAGCACGCGCGCCCGGGGCGCGCTCGACGGCGAGGCCACCTGCAGGCGCCCTGCCCGCGACACGGTCAGGGCAGGAGGTCCTGGATCGCGTTCCTCAGGTTGGCCATGCCGGCGTGGTAGAAGGTCGGCCCGAACGACACCCGTGCGACGCCGAGCTCGCGCAGGGCGGGCAGGTCCAGTTCGGGCCCGACGTTCGCGTTCACCGGGCCCGGGAGCTCGGCGAGCAGGGTGGTCAGGTCGCTCCTGCTCCGCACCCCGATGGGGTAGATGCAGTCCGCGCCGGCTGCGCGGTAGAGCTTGCCGCGCCGGACGGCTTCGGCGATCCGGTCGCCCTCCGGCACGGCGCTCGCCGGCAGGAACACGTCGACGCGGGCGTTGACGACGATCGGGACACCGGCTGCGTCGGCTGCGGAGCGCACGTCGGCGAGCCACTGCGCGTGCACGTCGGGATCGGTCAGCCCGCCGGCCCGATGGTCGGTGTCCTCCAGGTTGCAGCCGACGGCACCGATGTCGAGAAACCGGTCGACGAGCTCGCGCGGGCGCATCCGGTAGCCGGCCTCGGCGTCCACCGTGACGGGAACCGACACGGCGCGCGCCACCCGTCCGGCGGCGGCGAACATCTCCTCCCACGGTGCGCCCTCGCCGTCGGGATGTCCGAGCATCGCGGCGATGGCGTTGCTCGCGGTGGCCACCACGGGGAACCCGGACTCCACCACGATCTTCGCGCTGGCCGCGTCCCACGCGTTCGGCAGCACGAGCGTCTGCCCGCCGTGCAGCTCGCGCAGCCGCACGGCCTTCGCGGTCAGATCGGTCGGATCACCAGCCATCGAATCCTCCAGCAACGGGTCGTCTCACAGGTAGGACACCGCGGAGGCCGGGAAATGATCGGCGCACTACTGCGGTGCGCTCGCCCGATCGCCGCTCCACGGCTCGGTGACCGCGCGCAGGAGTCGCTCGACGACCGGCAGGTCCCCGACGACGGAGACCCGGCCGTCCGCGCAGGCAGCTGTCAGCGTGCCCGGGTCGGAGAGCAGGGCGCTGAGCGTCGCGGGTTCCGTGCGCAGCGAGACCGCCGCCGTCGCGGGCGCACCGGGCAGCACCTGTACCCGGCCCGACGCGACGCGGACGGTCCACACCCGCCCGTCGAGCTCGAGGGAGCAGTCCATGGGCGGTGCCTCGGGGTCGGGCCGGGCGGCACCCTCCAGGAAGATCAGCACGGAGGTGGCGCTGAGCGAGCTCGGAGACGGCGGCTGCGGCGCGTCGATCCCCCAGTCGCCCAGCGCCCGCAGCATCGGTTCCAGCTTCCTGCCCCACTCGGTGAGCTCGTAGATCCGCGGACCCTCCGTCGGCGCCGACCGGCGGACCACCCCGTTGTCCTCGAGCTCCCGCAGCCGGTCGGAGAGCAGGTTGGAGCTGACGTTGGGCAGGGCGCGCCGCAGCTCGGAGAAGCGTTGCGGCACCAGGAGCAGCTCACGCACGACGAGCAGGGCCCACCGTTCCCCCACGACGTCGAGAGCCCGGGCGACCCCGCACGAGTCCCGATAGCTACGGCTGGTCGGCATGGTCCCTCCCTGGTCCGCCGGTCCAAAACTATCACAGCAAGTGGTTGTTATTCAGGATCAATCATGGTTCAGTTCTGCAACCACATGATGGAGAGGGGACGGACCATGGGGCAGGCACACCTCGCCGGGTCGAGTCAGGCCAGGACGAACCTCGTGCTGGCCACGCTGTTCTGCGGGATGTTCGTGCTGGGCAGTGGCGAGCTGCTCGTGGTCGGCGTGCTGGACCTGATCGCCGCCGACCTGCACGTGACCATCCCCGCGGCCGGCGTGCTGGTCACCGCCTACGCGCTGGGCCTCGCCGTCGGCGGCCCGATCCTCGCCGCGTCGACGATCGCGCTGAACACCAGGACGGTCCTCATCGGGACGCTCACCCTGTTCACCGCGTGCACCCTGGTCGCGGTGCTGACCGCCGACTACGGCACGTTCCTCGCGGTCCGGGTCCTCACCGGCGCCCTGCAAGGCATGTTCATCGCGAGCGCGTTCACGGCGGGCACCTCGGTCGTCCCACCCGACCGCACGGGACACGCGATCGGGGTCATCGTCTCCGGTGTCTCGGTGGCGACCGCTCTCGGTGTGCCGCTGGGCACCCTCGTCGGCCAGACCCTCGGGTGGCGCGGTTCGTTCGCGGCGATCGCGGCGATCACCGTGCTGACCCTCATCGCCACGGCGGCGCTGGTCCCGTCGGTGCCGCCCGCCGGCACCGGTGCCGCCCGCCAGGCCAGGTACGCGTTCGCGCCCAGGGTGCTCGCCGTGCTGTTCCTGAACTTCGTCGTGTTCGCGGCGACGTTCGCGGCACTGACCTACATCGTGCCGTTCCTGCAGAGCGTCACCGGGATCTCCGGGGCCGTGCTGAGCGCGTTCCTCCTGGCCTACGGGGTCGCCACGGCCGTGGGGTCGTTCAGCGGCGGCCGGTTCGCCGACCGGGACGCCGGGCGCACCCTGATCGTCGGGTCCGTCGGCATCGCGGCCTCCCTCCTGGCGCTCCACGTCGTCGGCGCGAGCGCGTGGCTCGTCGCGCTCGTGCTGCTCGTGTGGGGTCTGTGCCAGTACGGCATCGTGCCGTCGCTGCAGGTCCGGGTGATCGACCTGGCCGGTCCGGGCGGCCAGCTCGCGCAGTCGCTGCCGGTCTCCGCGGCCAACATCGGCATCGCGTTCGGCGCGTTCGTCGGCGGTATCGCCATCGACCGCTTCTCCGCTCCGGCCACCGTCATCACCGGCCTGATCCTCGCCGTGATCACCATCGCCGTCGCCTGGGCGACCAGCTTCCTGACCCCGCCCGCGGCCGCGGACGCCACCGCGGCCGCCGCGGACGCGACCTCCGAACCTGCCTGACCCCTACCGATCGAAGGAGAGGACGACCATGAGCGGTCTGCTGCTCGAGAACAAGAACGCGGTGATCTACGGCGGCGGCGGTGCCATCGGCGGCGCCGTCGCCCGGGTGTTCGCCCGCGAAGGCGCGCGGGTCTTCATCGCCGGCCGGACGAAGGCGACGCTCGACGCGGTCGCGCGCGACATCACCGCCGCAGGAGGAACGGTCGACACCGCACCCGTCGACGTCGAGGACCAGCAGGCGGTCGAGGACCACGCCGATGCGGTGGCGGCGAACGCCGGGAGCATCGACATCGCCCTCAACGCCGTCAGCGTCATGCACGACCAGGGGACGCTGCTGGCCGACCTCTCGCTCGAGGAGTTCATGCGGCCGATCGACGGCTTCCTGCGGCCGCTGTTCATCACCAGCAAGGCCGTGGCGCGGCACATGGGCCGCTCGCGCACCGGTGTCATCCTCACGCTGTCCGAGCCCGGCGCCAAGCTCGCGCTGGGCGGCATCCTGGGCCACGGCGTCAGCGCCGCCGGCAAGGAGGCGTTCTCGCGGCTCCTGGCCGCGGAGCTGGCTCCCGCCAACATCCGTGTCGTCGACATCCGCCCGCACGCCGTCGCCGACGCGCCGGCAGCCGGGTCCTACACGAAGGAGCTCTTCGGGCCCATGGCCGCCGCCGGCGGACAGACCACCCAGGAGTTCCTCGAGAACGGGCTGGCGCAGGGCACTCTCCTCAAGCGGCTGCCCACGCTCTCCGAGATCGCGGAGACCGCGGCGTTCCTCGCCTCCGACCGCGCCGGAGCCATGACCGGAACGGTGGCCAACCTGACCGCCGGCGCGCTCGTGGACTGACGCCGCCGGCACGGGATCAGGCGCTGGGCGCGTTCCTTCCGGTACGCGCCCGGCGCCGTCCCGGGGACTCCGCGCGTCGCACCGGCTACCGGGTGGCCGCCTCAGGGCTGTCCGAGGCGTTCGCCGCGGCCAACTCGTCGAGCACGTCGATGGCCTGCTCGATGTCCGCGCGCGAGGTCTCCGGGTGGGTGGCGCACAGCCGAAGCACCGGGCGCCCGTCCAGCTCGGTGGTGGTGACCAGCACTCGGCCGTCTCGCAGGGTGGCCGCGGCGATCCGGCGGGTGAGGCCGTCGACCGCGTCCGGGGGTAGCCCCGACCGGGCGGGGCGGAAGGTGAGGACCGCGAGCTGCGCGGGTGTCACGATCTCCCAGCCCGGGCTGGTCCGCAGCATCTGCTCGGCGTGTTCGACGAGGCCGATCCCGTGGTCGACGGCCCGTCGGAAGGCGTCGAGCCCGAAGGTCCGCATCGACATCCACATCTTGAGCGCCCGGAAGCTGCGGGTGAGCTGCGGGCCGAGGTCGTAGAAGTTCAGCGGGACGTCGTCCGCGCGGGTCTCGCGCAGGTACTCGGCCTCCATCGCGAACGCGGCCTCGAGCAGCGAAACGTCCCGCACCAGCACGCATCCGGCCTCGTAGGGCTGGAACCACCACTTGTGCGGGTCCAGCGCGACCGAGTCGGCGCGGCCGAGACCGGCCAGCAGGTGCCGGTGCTGCTCCGACAGCACCGCGGCAGCGCCGTAGGCACCGTCGACGTGCAGCCATGCGCCGTTCTCGGCACAGACCTCGGCAAGCTCGTCGAGCGGGTCGACCGCGCCGGTTCCTGTCGTGCCCGCCGTCGCGACGACGCACAGCGGCGGGACACCTGCCCGACGGTCCGTCGCGAGCATCGTCCTGAGCTCGTGGACCTCCATCCGGTACCGGTGGTCGAGGGGCACGACCCGGACCCGGGCGTCGTCGATCCCGAGGAAGCCGAGACCTCTGCGGATCGACCGGTGGGTATGGGCGGAGACGTACACGGCGCCGGCGCCGTGGTGCACCCGGGCGGCGTGCACGGCGATCAGGGTGGCCATCGTCCCGCCGCTCACGAACAGCCCGCCTGCACCGTCGGGAAGACCGCAGAGCTGCCGCAGCCAGTCGACCGTGATCCGCTCCATCACTGCTGGGCCAGGGGCGACGAGACCCTGACCGGCGAACACGTTGAGGCCTGCCGCGACGAAGTCCGCCACCGCACCGACGTAGTTGCTGGGCCCGGGCACGTAGGCGAGGAACCGCGGATGGTCGGTGCGCACGATGGTCGCCAGTACGTCGCGCACCACCTCCTCCAGCACGTCGACGGGATCGGTGGGCGCGTCCGGGAGACGGCTGTCGAAGAGCCCGGCCAGCAGCTCGGGGTCGGGCGGGCCGCCGACCGGTTGCGTCCGCTGCGTCGACAGGTGCTCGACGACGAGGTCGGCAGCGCGGTGCCCGAGCCGGCGCATCTCCGCCGGCGGCAGACGAAGTGGGATGGTCATGCCGGCACACTGGCACCCGGCCGGGCGTGGGTCTTGGACGATCTGCTCAGTGGCCGGCGCGGAAGCGGCCCGGGGTGACACCGACGCATCGGGTGAACTGCCGGTGCAGATGGCTCTGGTCGGCGAAGCCGGTTCGGGCAGCCACCTCGACGATCGGTGTGCCGCGCCCGAGCATGTCCTTGGCCCGGTCGATCCGCCTCGACAGGAGGTAGCGGTGGGGCGTCATGCCGATCTCGTCCTGGAACCGCCGCATCAGCGTCGCGACGCTCACCTGGGCGAGTTCGGCCAGCTCGACGAGAGTGACCAGCTCGGACGAATGCCGGTCGAGGTGGTCGCAGACCGTGCGGACGGTGTTCGAGGTCCCTTCCGCCGATGCAGCCGATCGGCCGGCGTGCCGGGTGAACAGCTGCGCGAGCACGGCAGCGAACGCGTTCTCTGCCGGGGCCCTCGCTCCCGCGTGCTGCAGGCGGTACGCCTCCCGTAGACCGGCTGCGCACTGGGGATCGTCGATCACGCAGGAGGCGAAGGTCGGCACGCCCTGCCTGCCGTGCAGCTTCGTCGCCGTGTCCTCGTCGAGGTCGACGACGACGTAGTCGAGACCGTCCGTGCGGTGCGTCCGGCTGCGGTGCGCCTCACCGGGGTGCAGCACGGTGACGGCGCCCGCGCCGGCGACGTGGGAGCCGCGGGACGCGCGCAGGTCGGCAGCGCCGGCCTGGACAGTGGCCACCGACCAGCCGGCGTGCGCGTGCACGGGGAAGACGTGCCCGCAGCCGACCAGTCGTCGCGTCGCGTGCACGGTTCGAGGCTAGCCCGGGCGATCCTCGATGGCGCGACGCCACGGAACGTGCCGGTAGCCGGCCTCGCGCGCATCCGGTCGTGCCAGCGACGGCCTACGTACGTGGTGCCGGACCTGTCGAGCGGCGCGGGATCAGCGTCGGCGTGGCGGTCACGGTGCGTGGCGGGTTGCCGCGTCCGCTGTCGCGGAGCAGGTCGAGGGCGGTCGTGGCGATCTGCTGGAACGGCACGCGGACGGTGGTGAGCGGGACCGGAAGGCGGCTGACGACGGGGATGTCGTTGTAGCCGACGAGGGAGAGGTCGTCGGGGATGGTCAGGCCGAGTGCGTGCGCTGCTGCCATGACGCCGATCGCGGTGTTGTCGTTGACGGCGAAGACGGCGGTGGGTCGGTCGGCGCGGTCGAGGAGGGTGCGGCCGGCGAGCTCGCCGGACTCCATGGAGAAGGCGTTCCCGGCGATGAGGGTCTCGTCCACGGCGAGTCCTGCGTCGTGCAGTTCCTGGCGGTAGCCGGCGTGCCGGTTCTGGGCGCTGGAGGCGTAGTCGGGGCCGCCGACCAGGGCGATGCGGCGGTGGCCGTGGTCGAGCAGGTGTCGCACGGCCAGGCGCGCGCCGAGGTGGTCGTCGCCGACCGAGGCCGGGCCGATCCCGTCGGAGCGCAGCGCCAATGCGTGCGGGACGCCTTGGGCGGTGGGGGTGCCGAGGCGGGCGGTGGTGAGGATCAGGCCGTCCACCCGGCGTCGGACGAGGGTCTGGACGGCGAGGTCCTCGGTCTCGGGTCGGTCCTCGGTGGTGGCGACGACGGCGAACAGGCCGCGGTCGGCCGAGGCGGAGACGATCTGCTCGTAGAGCATCGCCATGACGGTGTCGGTCAGCCGCGGAACGATGACCCCCACGGTGTTGGTGCCTGAGCGGCGCAGCCCGGACGCGAGCGGGTCGCGCACGTAGCCGAGTTCCGCGGCGACCTGGCGGACGCGTTCGGCGGCCGGGCTGTTCGAGCGCGGCAGCCGTTCGTCCAGCACCCGCGAGACCGTCGACTTGCTGACCCCGGCCGCCCGGGCGACATCGAGGATGGTCACCACGGCGGCCAGGCTACTGGGCCGCTCGGCCGCAGATCGCAGGACTTCTGCGGGTGGGCTGTTGACGGCCGGGCTCATCTGATGCATCGTGTGGGAACGTTCCCGCGAACGTTCCCAAGCGCATCATCGACGATGGAGGAGCACGACGATGACCCTCGACCACGGCCTGGACCTGCGCGGCCTCAACCCGGCTCCGGTCACCCCGTTCACACCGGACGGCGAGGTGGACCACGCCGCCATGGCGAAGCTGGGCACGTGGTTGGCCGGCCACGAGGGGGTGACGAGCCTGGTCATCCTGGGGCACGCGGGGGAGGGCACGTTCCTGACCCAGGAGGAGCAGGTCGCGACGATCGCGAACCTGACCCAGGCGGTGGACGTCCCCGTCGTCGCCGGGATCACCGGTGAGGGCACGGCGGTCGCGGTGGCCGAGGCGAAGCGGGCCGTGGCGGCCGGGGCGAAGGCCGGCCTGATCTACCCGTCGCACGGCTGGCTGCGGTTCGGCTACCAGCAGGGCGCCCCGCAGGACCGCTACCGGGCGATCTACGAGGAGTCCGGGCTGCCCTGCATCCTGTTCCAGTACCCGGACGCCACCAAGGCCAACTACGACCTCGACACCCAGCTCGAGATCGCCGCCCAGCCCGGTGTGTTCGCCACGAAGAACGGTGTGCGCAACATGCGCCGGTGGGACACCGAGATCCCCGTGCTGCGCCGCGAGCACCCGGACCTGCAGATCCTGTCCTGCCACGACGAGTACCTGCTGCACACCATGTTCGACGTCGACGGCCTGCTCGTCGGCTACGGCAGCCTCGCCCCCGAGCCGCTGCTCGACCTGATCGCCGCCGGCAAGGCCCGCGACTACGCCGCCGCCCGCGCCGTCCACGACCGCCTGCTGCCGGTGACCAAGGCCGTGTACCACCGCGGCTCGCACATGGAGGGCACGGTCGCGCTCAAGCTCGGGCTGAAGGCCCGCGGCATCCTCGAGCACGCCACCGTCCGCTCCCCGTTGATCGACCTCTCCGCGGAAGCCGAGCAGGAGATCGTCCAGGCGCTCACGAGCGCTGCCCTGATCTGATCCCCGCTGATCTGATCCCCGCTCATCCGATCCCTCGAACGAGCCCCGGCGCGCAGTTCGCGCCGGACGGTGACACTGATGTCCCACTACTCCGCGCCGTCGCGGAGGGCGAGGAACGACGACTCCATGACGACCTACGCTGCCGGCGGCCCCAACGCGGCCGCCAACGCCAACGCCGCGCTGCTGGCCCGGCTCGAGCGGATCCCGGTCACCCGCCGGCTGTCCCTGATCCGCATCATCATCGGCACGGCCACGTTCTTCGACGCCTACACCGTCCTGGTCATCGCGTTCGCGATGCCGAAGCTGGTCACCGAATGGCAGCTCACGCCCGTGTGGGTCGGCGCGATCCTGTCGGCCGGCTACGTCGGGCAGTTCATCGGCGCCATCCTGTTCGGCTGGCTCGCCGAGCGCATCGGGCGCCTTCCCACGCTGCTGATCACCATCGTGCTGTTCGTCTCGATGGACGTCGCCTGCCTGTTCGCGTGGAGCGGCGCCTCGATGCTGGTCTTCCGCTTCCTGCAGGGGATCGGCACCGGCGGTGAGGTCCCGGTCGCCAGCGCCTACATCAACGAGTTCGTCGGCGCCCGCAAGCGCGGCCGCTTCTTCCTGCTCTACGAGGTCATCTTCCCGGTCGGGCTGCTGTTCGCCGGCCTCGCCGGCTACTTCCTGGTCCCCGCGTTCGGGTGGCGCGCGCTGTTCGTCGTCGGCCTGATCCCGGCCGTCCTGATGATCCCGCTGCGCATGCTCATGCCCGAGTCGCCCCGGTGGCTGGCTGCCAAGGGCCGGTTCGACAAGGCCGACCAGGTCGTGTCCATGCTCGAGCGCGAGGCGGTCAAGGAGGGCAAGCCGCTGCCCGAGCCGGTCGCCGCCCCCGTCGACGCCCAGCCGACGGCTGCCTCGAACTGGAGGGAGCTGTTCCGCGGCATCTACCGCAAGCGCACCCTGATGATCTGGGGGCTCTGGATCACCGTCTACCTGGTCAACAACGGCCTGGTGACCTGGCTGCCCACCCTCTACCAGCAGGTGTTCAAGCTCCCGCTGCAGACCAGCCTGCTCTACGGCTGGATCACCTCGGCCGTCGGCGTCGTGGCGTCCATCGTCTGCGCCCTCTCCATCGACAAGGTCGGGCGCAAGCGCTGGTACGGCATCGCCTTCCTCGCCGGAACCGTCCCGCTCGTGATCCTCGCCGCGCTCGGTGCCACGACCGCCACCCAGGTCGTCGTCCTCGCCCCCATCGCCTACGCGATCCTGCAGACCATCGCGTTCTCCCTCTACCTGTACTCCGCCGAGCTCTACCCGACACGACTGCGCGCCGTCGGCACCGGGTTCGGCAGCGCCTGGCTGCGCGCCGCCTCCTCCGCCGGCCCGCTGCTGGTCGGGTTCGTCGTCGCCGACCTGGGCATCCGCTACGTCTTCGCCGCCTTCGCCGTCGTCACGCTCCTCGGCGCGGTCGTCACGATGCGCTACGCCGTCGAGACCAAGGGCAGGGTGCTCGAAGAACTCTCGCCATGATCAGGCCGACGGCCTGCCGGACCGCCCGACCCCGCTCAGCCCGATCGCGTGCGGCTGCGCTGCGACGGGCCGTGCACCCACCGACGATGCTCGCTCCTAGAGGAAGTAGAGCCGGGAGAGAGCGACCGAGTCGGCCGGTGTCGAGGAGACGTGCTCTCCGTCGACGGTGACGCGGCCGGTCCGCTCCTCCAGCCGGACCTCGGCGGTCCGATCGTTGTGGATCATGTCGGCCGGTCCGATGCCGCGGGTCCCGCGCACGCCCACGCGCCGTCGACGGGTGGTCAGGCGATCGTCCTCCGACTCGGCGGCGGCGCCGCTGACGAACGCGACCGACAGGTCGGCGGGTGTGGGACCGTGTCCTCCCAGCTGAGGGCCGATCACCAGCGGCTGCGCGCTGTCGATGCTCGCGTTCGGGTCGCCCGTCACGCCGTACGCGGGGAAACCGGCCTTGAGCACGAGCTCCGGTTTCGCGCCGAAGTGGTCCGGGCGCCACAGCACGATGTCCGCCAGCTTCCCCGCTTCCAGGGACCCGATCTCGTGCGCCATGCCGTGGGCGATCGCCGGGTTGATCGTGAGCTTGGCGATGTAGCGCACGGCCCGGTCGTTGTCGTGCCGCAGGTCCACCGCGCCGCGCTCGTCCTTCATCTTGGCGGCCATGGCGAACGTGCGCCGGAACGTCTCGCCCGCCCTGCCCATCCCCTGGGCATCGGACGACGTGATGGCGATGATGCCCAGGTCGTGGAGCACGTCCTCGGCGCCCATCGTGCTGGCGCGGATCCGCTCGCGGGCCATCATTGCGTCGCCGGGCAGGTCCGCCTTCAGGTCGTGGGCGTCCATGATCATGTGGAAGTGCTCGTCGACCGCGTCGCGGCCGAACGGAAGCGTCGGGTTCGTCGAGGACGCGATGACGTTGCGCTCCCCGGCCAGCCGCATGACATCGGGCACGTGCCCGCCGCCGCACCCCTCGACGTGGAAGGCGTGGATGGTCCGCCCCGCGAGCACGGCCAGCGTGTCCTCCACCGAGAGGCACTCGTTGAGGCCGTCGGTGTGCAGCGCCACCTGGACGTCGAACTCCTCGGCGGCGGTGAGCGCGGAGTCGAGCGCACGTGCGTGGGCGCCGATGTCCTCGTGGACCTTGAACCCGCACACGCCGCCCTCGACGAGGGCCTCCACCAGCGGCTCCTGGGCAGAAGCCGAGCCGCGGCCGAGGAAGCCGATGTTGATCGGCCACGCGTCGAACGCGGTGAACGCGTGGCGCAGCGCCCACGGCGTGCCGATGCCCGGCCCCCACACCGGCCCGAACTCCTGGCTGATGACCGTCGTGACGCCGGAGGCGAGCTCGGCCTCGACGACCCGGGGCGACAGGAGGTGGACGTGGGTGTCGATCGCGCCGGCCGTGGCGATCAGGCCCTCGCCCGCGATGATCGTCGTTCCGGTGCCGACGACGATGTCGACGCCGTCGAGCGTGTTCGGGTTGCCGGCTCGTCCGATGCCGGCGATCCGGCCGTCCCGGATCCCGATCGACGCCTTGCGCACGCCCTGGACGGCGTCGATCACCAGCACGTTGCTGATGACGAGGTCGCAGGTCTGCCGCGCGGTCGCGGCCAGGATGTGCAGCCCGTCGCGCGCCGTCTTCCCGAAGCCGACGACGAACTCGTCGCCCGGTCTGCTGGCGTCGGACTCGACCTCGACGACGAGGCCGGTGTCTCCCAGCCGCACCCGGTCGCCCTTCCGGGGCCCGTAGGCGGCGACGTAGTCGCTCGGAGTGAAGCTCACGATCGGTCCTGTTCCTCGTGCTGGTAGCCGCAGGCGACGGCGCGGCGCAGCGCCTCTTCCTTCGCTCCGGGCGCGTCCAGCGGGCCGTCGACGAGCCCGGCGAACCCGACGGCGACCCGGTCCCCGCCGATGGGGGTGAGCTCCGCCGCCTTCCGCTCGCCGGGGCCGAACCGGACGGAGGATCCGGCCGGGATCGCCAGCCGCATCCCGTACGCCGCGGCGCGGTCGAACCGGAGGCGAGGGTTCGCCTCGAAGAAGTGGAAGTGCGAGGTCACGCTGATGGGCACCGTCGCGGTGTTGGTGACGGACACGGTCACCGCCTCCGGCCATTCGGCCAGCGGTTCGGGTCCGAGAAGGACCGCGCCGGGTGCGGACTCCGCGGGCGGCGCACCGATCGGGTCGGTCACGACGACCAACCGCGTGCCGTCGTCGAACACGGCTTCGACCTTCACGTCACCCACGACCTCCGGCACGCCGGGAAGCACCTGGTCAGGACCCAGCGCGGCCCGACCGGCCGCGATCGCCTCGTGGAGCCGCCGCCCGTCGCGGGCGGCCTCGCACACCGTGTCCGCGATCAGGGCGGTCGCCTCGGGAACGTTGAGCCGCAGCCCCCGGTCCAGCCTGCGCCGCGCGAGCTCGGCGGTGGTGAAGATCAGCAGCCGGTCCCGTTCACCCGGTGTGAGTCGCACGGTCGATCACCACCCCTCCGTGAGCACCCGGTCGAGGCGCAGCGGCGGCTTCACCTTGCTGTCGATGCGACGGCGGCACGGCCCGGCTGATCGCCGTGATGCCGGGAGCCGAACACGCCGACCGGGGTGCGCTGCAGGATCGGATCCACGTCGCTCAGGGGTCGCACGGCAGTTGGCGGGCACACCGTAGCGTGGCATGCCGCCAGGATCACCTCGCCGATGTCGTCGCCCGGGAGGGAGCCGACACGCTGCGGACGGCTTCGAGGATCGTCTCGGTGACGGCTGCCGGTTGGGAGACCATCACTGCGTGCGAGGAGGCCACCGTGCCGAGGATCGCCCCCGCCCGTTCGGCCATCCAGCGCTGACCGGCGGGCGGGATGGCGTTGTCCTGCTCGGCCACCAGCGCCCAGCTCGGCAGGTCGTGCCAGGCGGGCCGTTCGCCGGCGACGCCGGTCAGCGCGCTCGTGGACAGGGGGCGTTGCTCGAACGCCATCAGCCGGACCTGCTCCTCGGGCAGGTCGGCCGCGAAGACGTCGGCGAAGTGCTCGGTCGCGATGTAGAGGTCGGTGTCGACCCCGTTGGGGCGCTCGATCGTCGTCGCGGGGCCGAGCAGGCCTCCCGGAAAGCGCGCCGGGTCGAGGACGTCGCCGATGCTCTCGCCCTCGTCGAGGATGTACGCCGCGACGAAGACGAGCGCGACGACGTTGTCCGTCCCGCGGGCGGCCTCGCCGATGACGGCACCTCCGTACGAGTGGCCGACCAGCACGACGGGTCCGTCGATGCTGCTCAGCACACTGCGGACGTAGTCCGCGTCCGCGGCGAGGCCGCGCAGCTGGTTCGGGACGGCGATGAGCGGCAGCCCCGCTCGGTCCAGTGAGCGCAGCGTCGAGGACCAGGAGCTGGAGTCGGCGAATGCGCCGTGGACGAAGGCGACGGTGGGTTCGGTCGTCATGGAGCCCTCCTGGGCGGTGATGGGTGGGACGAGGTCCTCGGACGGTGGCCCGACCTGCGCGCCGCGCGCTTGAGTGCGACGACTGGCTCGGCGACTGTTCCGGCGGACCACTCCTGCAGCGGGGAGCGGGTGGACGGGGCGCGGCTGCGTGTCCCATGCTCGGCACATGGCCGTGACCGCCGGCGAGCAGTTCTTCGGCCGCGAGGACGTTCTGGGTCGCCTGCTGGGCGCCCTGGGCGAGGTCGAGGCCGGCGGGTTCGGCATCGGCGTGGCCGGCGAGCCGGGCGTCGGGAAGAGCGCGCTGCTGCGCCGCCTGGCCGAGGGAGCGGAGTCCGCCAGGTTCACCGTGCTGAGCGCGCAGGGCAGCCAGTCCGAGACGCACCTGCCCTACGCGAGCCTGCACCAGCTGCTCGGGCCGCTGCTGTCCCAGGCGCACGGATTGCCCACCCAGCAGGAGCAGTCGCTGCTGGCCTGCTTCGGCATGGTCGAGGCGGTGGACGTCAACCCGTTCTTCACGGCTCTTGCGGTCCTCGAGCTGCTCGTCGAGGCATCGAGCGAGCGCCCTCTGCTGGTGGCACTGGACGACCTCCACTGGATGGACCGGCCCACCACGGACGCGTTGGCCTTCGTGGCGCGCCGCATCGCCGATGAACGCGTCGTGCTGCTGTGCACGTCGCGCGCGCAGTCGCCGCTGCTCGGTGACGACCAGGTGGTGCGCTGGATCGAGCTGGACGGTCTCCCGACCGGCGCCGCGGAGGCCCTCCTGCGCTCGCGCGCCCCCGACCTCGCGCCCGGCGTGCGCCGGCGCGTCATCGCGCACGCCGGCGGCAACCCCCTCGCACTGGTCGAGTTCGCCGCCGCGCTGCAGTCGGGGACGGATCCGTGGACCGAGCTGGACACCGACCTCCCGATGACCACCCGTCTGGAGCGGGCGTTCGCGGCACGGGCCGACGAGCTGGAGCCGACGGGCCGCACGGTCCTGGACGTCGCTGCGCTGGACGACGGCGACGACCTCGACGAGGTGCTGACCGCCGCCGGTCTGGTGTCCGGCCGCGCCGTCGACCGCACGGCGGCGTTGGCGGCCCTCGACCTCGGCCTCCTGACGATCTCGGGTCCGACGTACGCGTTCCGCCATCCCCTGATGCGGTCGGCGCTGCGCCACGCGATGTCGCAGGAGCGGCGGGAGCGGGGTCACGCCGCTCTGGCGAGCGCGCTGGCCGCCCACCCGGAGCGCGCGGTGTGGCACCGGGCGAACTCGATCCCTGGACGCGAGGAGTCCGTCGCCGCCGAGCTCGAGCGATCGGCAGCGGAGGCCCGGCGCCGCGGGGCGTTCGCCACGGCGCTGACCCGCCTCGAACGAGCGCCAGCGCTGAGCCCGGACCCGCGCGACCAGGCCGCACGGCTGCTCGGCGTGGCCGAGCTGGGTTATGAGCTCGGCCGGTTCGCCCGCGTCGAGGAGATCAAGGCGCAGGTCACGCGGCTGACCATGCGACCACGGGACCGCGCCCGCCTCACCTGGCTGGAGGGAGCCTTCCACGACGGTGCCGCCAGCGAGCCGGCGGACGTGCGCCGCCTGGTCGACCTGGCGCGCCGCGCGACCGGCCAGGACGACACCGACCTCGCCATGCAGCTCCTGTTCGGCGCCGCCCGCCGGGTGTGGTGGCGCGATCCCGGCGAGGCGGTTCGGGAGGAGATCATCGGGGCCGCGCGCGCGGTTCCCCTCCCGGCCGGCGATCCCCGGTTGCTGGCCGTGCTCGGCCTCGCAGAGGCCCCTGAGCTGAGCGGACCGATCATCGATCAGCTGAACGGCTGGCCGGCCGACGGAGGCGGCCGCGCCGACCTCGCGGTCCTGCTCGGCATCGCCGCGTTCTGCGCGGGCGACTTCGTGCGTGCCGAGTCGTACCTGTCGACCGCCATCCGTGAGCTGCGCGCCGAAGGCCGCCTGAGCCTGCTGGCCGAGGCCCTCGCGATCCGGGCGTGGGCCGAGATCAACCTGGGGGTCTTCGACACGGCACGCTCGGCCGACGAGGGCGTGCGGCTGGCCGACGAGACCGGCCAGCAGGTGTGGGCCGGCACCGCGCGGCTCGCGGTGGCCCTCGTCGACGCCATCGGCGGGAGCTGGAGCGCTCGCCATCCCCTGCTCGCCCAGGCCGAGAGCACCGCGCTGCAGCTACCGAACGCGAGCTCGTCGCTGCTGGCCGGAGCGCAGCTGGTCCGCGGGGTCGGCGAGCTCGGCGCCGACCGCCCCGAGCAGGCCTACAGCGAGCTGCGGCGGGTGTTCGTGCCGACCGACCCCGCCCACCAGCGCGTGCAGCAGCTGTGGACGGTCAGCTACCTCGCCGAGGCCGCCGTCCGTTCCGGTCGTCGCGTCGAGGCCGCCGCGCAGGTCGACGCCGTGGAGCGGCTGGCGAACGGCACTGCTGCCGTCGGCACCGCGATCGCGCTGGAGTACTCCCGCGCCGTGCTGGCCGAGGACGCAGCTGCCGAGGACCTGTTCCGCACCGCGGTCACCGGCGCCGCGCACCCCTTTCCGTGGCACCAGGCCCGCGCCCAGCTCGCGCACGGTTCCTGGCTGCGCCGGCAGCGACGGGTGACCGAGTCCCGCGAGCCGCTGCGCGCGGCTCGCTCCGCGTTCGACGCGCTCGGCGCCAAGGCGTGGGCGGTGCGCGCGGACCAGGAGCTGCGCGCGACCGGTGAGCGGGGGTGGCAGCCCACGACGACCGACCGGGCGCAGCTCTCGGCCCAGGAGGCGCAGATCGCCGAGCTGGCCGCTCAGGGGATGTCCAACCGGGAGATCGGTCAGCGCCTGTTCCTGTCGCACCGCACCGTCGGCTCACACCTCTACCGGATCTTCCCGAAGCTCGGCATCACCAGCCGCCAGCAGCTCGCCGGCGCCCTGGGCGGGGACGTACTGCACGCGGCTCAGTCATCGGACTGAAGCCGTTCGACCACCGGTCGTCCTAGCGTGCTGCGACGCCGTGGTGCACCCAGCGCCCCGGCACCGGCCGAGGGAACAACTGTGACTACACCTGTGCTCTTCATCCACGGGCTCTGGCTGCACGCAACGTCGTGGGAGCAGTGGATGACGCTGTTCCGCGCGGAGGGGTACGAGCCCCACGCGGCGGGCTGGCCCGGCGACGGCGAGACCGTCGAGGCCTCGCGCAGCAACCCGGACGCGATCGGCGACCACGGCATCGACGACGTCGTGGCGCACGTCGCCGGCATCATCGACGGGCTTCCCGAAGCGCCCATCCTGATCGGGCACTCCTTCGGCGGCATGATCGCCCAGAAGCTGCTCGGCCAGGACCGGGCCAAGGCCGCCATCGCGATCGACGCCGCCCAGATCAAGGGCGTGCTGCCCGTGCCGCTCTCCGCGCTGCGCGCCACCCTGCCGGTCTTCCGCAACCCGGCCAACAGGCACCGCGCGGTCTCGCTGACGAGCGACCAGTTCCGGTTCGCCTTCGGCAACGCCGTCTCGCCGGAGGAGTCGGACGAGCTGTTCGAGCGCTGGACCATCCCCGCACCGGGCCGACCCCTGTTCGAGGCGGCCACAGCCAACTTCGACCCGCACTCCCCGGCCAAGGTCGACACCGGCAACCAGACCCGCGGGCCGCTCCTCCTGATCGCCAGCGGGAAGGACCACACCGTGCCGGAGTCGGTGACGCGCGCGACCCTCAAGCAGTACCGGCACTCCGAGGCCGTCACCGACCTGCTGACCTTCCCGGACCGCGGCCACTCGTTGATCATCGACTCCGGCTGGACGGACGTCGCCGAGACCTGCCTGGCCTGGCTGCGGAAGCAGTCGCTGTGAAGCTCGACCTCGCCGGCAGGAGGGCCGTCGTCACCGGCGCCAGCAAGGGCATCGGCCTCGCCATCACCCGGGCACTGCTCGACGAGGGAGCCCGCGTCGCCGCCGGTGCGCTCACCGGATCGCCGGAACTGAGCGCCCGGGCCGAGGACGGTCAGGCGGCCGTCGTGCTCGGCGACCTCACGACCGCCACCGGGTGCCAGGCCCTCGCGGACGAGGCGGTCGCGCGGTTCGGCGGCATCGACCTGCTCGTCAACAACGTCGGCGGGGTGCGACCACGCACCGAGGGCTTCCTCCACATCACCGACGCCGACTGGCAGTGGGCGCTGGAGGTGAACCTGCTCTCCGCGGTGCGGGCGACCCGGGCCGCCGTGCCGCACCTCGTCGCGAACGCCCCGTCCGCCATCGTCACGATCTGCTCGGTGAACGCCACCCTGCCCGACCCGGGGGTCGTCGACTACAGCGCCGCGAAGGCCGCGCTGCGCAGCTTCTCCAAGTCCCTCTCCAAGGAACTGGGGCCGGTCGGCGTACGGGTCAACACGGTCAGCCCGGGTCCCGTGGAGACCGCGCTCTGGCTCGGCCCCGGCGGCGTCGCCGAGACCGTCGGACGAGCGCAGGGCCTCGACCCCGCCACGGTCCGGAACGCGGCCGTGGCCGGCACCCCTACCCGACGGTTCACCCGCCCGGACGAGGTCGCCCAGCTCGTGCTGCTCCTCGCCTCGGGCACCGCGGGCAACGTGACCGGGTCCGACGTGCTCATCGACGGCGGCATGGTCACCACCGTCTGAGCCACCGCCCTGCACGGACCGGCGAGGGATGGTGCGCGCAGCCACCACAGGAGTGCGCTGAACGACCACGCGCACCTGCCGCCCGGTTGATGAGGTGTCCTCCACGTCCTCGGCCGCTCCCGGCGGTCGAGGTGTTCACCGGGAGGGGATGCCTGTGGGCCGGTCGCGTCGATCGCACGCCCGCGCTGTCCGGCCGCGCAGGGGACGAGCCGCTGCCGTCCGCGCCGTCCGATGACGGCGGTGGTCGAGGTGGCGCTCGCGACGCTCACGCAGTTCGGGCTGTTCGGGCTGCTGGCTCTGTCCCTCGCGCTGGTGTTCGGGGTGAGCCGCGTCGTCAACCTCGCGGTGGGTGACCTCGCGGCCGTCGGTGCCTACGCGATGATCATCACCGCCGGTCTGCCGTTCGCGGCCAGGATCGCCATCGCGCTGCTCGTCCTCGCGCCGGCCCTGTACCTGGTGGAGAAGGTGCTGCTGGGCCGGATCCGGGACGGCCTGGCCGGACTGCTGGTGACGTGGGGCATCGGTCTGGCGATCCGGCAGCTGTTCGAGGTCTTCTACACCGCCACACCGCGGTCGGTGCCGGCCCCGATCGAGGAGACGGTGCTGGTCCTCGGGTCCGTGTACCCGGCCTACCGCGTCGCGATCGCCGTGATCAGCCTGGCGGTGGTCGCAGCTGTCCTCCTGCTCGCCTACCGGACGCGGGTCGGGCTGCGGCTGCGAGCCGTCTCGGACAACGCCGACATGGCCGCGCTGCTGGGCACGAACCCCGCCAGGACGCGCTCCGCCGCCTTCGCGGTGGCGGGCTTGCTCGCCGTCCTCGCGGGTGCGCTCTACAGCCCCTTGCTCGGCGTCACCCCGTCGATGGGCTTCAGCCTGCTGGTGCCCGGGTTCGTCGCGCTCCTGCTGGCCCGGCCCGGTTCGCTCCGCGGTGCCGTGCTCGCGGTCGGGCTCCTCGTGCTGATGCAGGTCGTGCTCCGGCGCGCGTTCACCGACACCGTGGCCGAAGCGGCCTTCTACCTCGTGGTCCTCGTGGCCGTGATCGTTCGTGCCAATCCGCACATCAGGAGGTTCGCGTCATGGTTCGTTCGATCGGTTCGGGCCCCGCGCGGGAGCACCGCATGAGGCGTCGACTGCGCACCGCCGTAGCCGCGCTCCTCGTGCCGACGACGCTGCTGCTGGCCGGCTGCGGGTCCAGCGTCGGAGCAACCGCTCGGTCCACCGGGAACGACCTGCGGCTCGGGTTCATCGTCCCGGCCACCGGACCGGTCTCGGCCACCGGCCTCGCGATGCAGGCCGGCTTCGAGATCGCGGTCGCGGAGGTCAACGACGCCGGTGGCGTGAACGGGCAGCCGATCACCTACGACGTCCAGGACGACGGCAGCGACCCCGCCGCCTCCACGCAGATCGCCCGTCGATACAGCCAGGACGCGGGCGTCGACATGCTGTTCGGGACGATCACCGGCGATACCGCCGCGGCCGTCACCCCGGTCGCCGAGCAGGCCGGCATGGCCTTCGCGACGGCGATCCTCGGCGACCCGTCCGACTGCTCGGCGGTCGCCTTCCCCTTCGGGGAGACGAACCGTCAGCTGCTCGTCCCGCAGGTGAAAGCGCTCGTGGCCGCCCACGGTCCGCGCATCGCGTTCGTCGGCTCGGACTACAACTTCCCCCGCGACTACGCGGCGGCCGCTGCCGAGATCCTCGCCCGGAACGGCGGCCAGCTGGTCGCCGAGGAGTACAGCCCGCTCGGGACCGCGGACTTCGAGTCGACCATCGCCCGGCTGGCAGCCGCCCGGCCCGACGCCATCCTGTCCATGGTCGTCGGGAGCGACGCGGTGACCTTCACCCAGCAGGCGGCCGCGTTCGGCCTGCTGACCCCGAAGATGGGGTACGAGGGGGCACCCCTGGACTCCGACTACTACCCGGCCGTCGCCGCCCTCGTCACCGGGCGCGAGCACGTCGTCCGGTGGGCGGACGGAGTCGCCGACCCGCAGAGCCGGGCCTTCGTGGCGGCCTACCGCGCGAAGACCGGGAGCAGTGCACCGATCCCGGAGGTGGCCGCCAACGCCTACTTCGGCGTGAAGTTCATCGCCGCGGCGGTCGATGCGGCGAAGGCGGGCTCCCGCGAGGAGATCATCAAGGCGCTGGCCGCCTTCTCCCTCGACTCACCCCTCGGCCGCGGCACGCGCTTCGTGACCGACGGCAAGGGCGGCCGGGTCTTCCAGGCGCACATGCTCACCGCCACCATCGGCGCCGGCGGCTACGCCGTCGCGCGCGACGAGGGCGTCATCGACGACCTGCGGACGTCATGTCGGTGAGGACCGAGCCCGTGGCGGCGGCGGACGCGACGCGCCCCGATCCGCCGGACGCCCGCCGGCGCCGCTGGGCACCGCCGACCGCCGCCCTCGCCGTCGCCGTGCTCCTCGCCGCGCCGTTCGGGCTAGCGCCGTACGCCCTGGGCATCCTCACCCTCGGACTGGTCTACGGGTTGTTCACCTACGGCCTCGACCTGTCGTGGGGCCGGGTCGGGTTGATCAGCGTCGGGCACGCCGCGTTCTTCGGGACCGGCGCCTACGCCGTCGCCGTCGCGGCAGACGCCGGTCTGCCCATGGTGGTCGGGGGGCTCGCCGGTCTCGTGCTGGCCACCGCACTGGCCGCAGCGGTGGGCTCGGTCGCCCTGTCGGTGCCGGAGTCGACCGGGGTGCCCCTGCTGATCCTGCTCACCCTCGGCGTCAGTCAGCTGCTCCAGCGCACGGCGACGTCGTTGCCCGGGCTCACCGGAGGGGCGAACGGCACGGCGGTCCCGATCCTGGACCTGGTGAGCGGCTACTACGCGGTGGTGGCCGCGTGCGTCCTCGTCGTCGCGCTGACCCACACGTGGTTGGGGAGGAGCCGGCGCGCCCTGTTCCAGACGGCCGTGCTGAGCAACCCGGTCCGCGCGGAGCACCTCGGGATCGACCAGCGATCGACCCGGCTGGTCGCCTTCACCGCCTCGGGTGCCGTCGCGGCGTTGGCCGGGTGCCTCTTCGCGCCGGTCGCGGGCATCGTCACGCCGGCAGCGCTCGGTCTCGCCCTCTCGTCGGGAGTCCTCACCTGGCTCGCCGTCGGTGGGAAGGGCTCGGTCGCCGGCCCGTTCGTCGGCGCGGTGCTGCTCACGGTCGGCACCCAGGCTCTGGGGGGAACGTGGCAGAGCTGGTACGTCCTGGGCACTGCGGCGGTCTTCGTCGTCGTCGTCCAGGTGGCGCCGTCCGGGCTCGCCGGCCTCGTCCGGCGCCTGGTGGGCGGCGGTCGCGACGTGCCGGCCCTGCCGCCGCGCCTCCGCGCCTGGACCGCCGCCGGAACCTGGAACGGCGGTGCCGACCGGACGCTGCTGCGGGTCGAGGGCGTCGAGGTCTCCTTCGGGGGGACCCCGGTCCTGCGCGGTGCCTCGCTGACCGTCGAGCGCGGCGAGTGCGTCTGCCTCATCGGTCCCAACGGCGCCGGCAAGTCGACCCTCCTGGGCGCGATCTCCGGATCGGTCGAGGTGGCGCGCGGCTCGATCGTGCTCCGCGGTGAGGACGTCACGCATCAGCCGAGCTTCCGCCGCACGCGGCAGGGGATGGGGCGCATGTTCCAGGTGCCCCGCGTGTTCGACGAGCTGACCGTCGCCGACAACCGGCGTGCTGCCGCGGTGATGGCCGGGCAGGACCACCCGGCTGCGCCGAGCGAGGTCGGTGTCCTGGCCGGCGAGCTCTCGATGGCCGAACGGCGCAACCTCGAGCTGGACATGGTCCTCGCCGGACCTCCCGACCTGCTGCTCCTCGATGAACCGGCCGCCGGGCTGTCCCATGACGAGACGACCCGGCTCGCCCGGCGGATCCGGGCGGTCGCCGCCACCGGACGCTGCGGTGTGGTGGTCGTCGAACACGACATGGAGCTCGTCCGCGAGCTCGCCGACCGGGTCGTCGTCCTCTCCGCCGGAGAGGTCATCGCCGACGGGTCGATGGACGAGATCGTCGCGCACGACGCCGTCCGGGCCGCCTACCTGGGGGTCGTGTGACTCTGTTCCGACTCGCCGGTCTCACCGGCGGCTACGGTGCCGTACCCGTCGTGCACGACCTCGACCTGGAGATCCGTCCCGGCGAGGTGGTCGGCATGGTCGGGCGCAACGGGATGGGCAAGTCGACCGCCCTGCGGACGGCGTTCGGACTCGCCACCCGGCACGGCGGGACGGTCACCCTGGCCGACGCGCCGGTTCCCCCGCGCCGGCCCGACCTGCTCGCCCGCCGCGGCGCCAGCCTGATGCCGGAGGACCGCGGCGTCTTCCCCACGCTCACGGTGGAGGAGAACGTCCGGCTGGCGCAGGTGCGCGGCTACCGGCCTGCGGTCGACCCGCGCGACGTCTTCCCGCTGCTCACCCAGCGCGCCCGCCAGCCGGCCGGAACGCTGTCGGGCGGGCAGCAGCAGCTCGTCGGGCTCGCCCGGTCCGTGCTCGCCGGCTCCCGGCTCGTCGTCGTCGACGAGGTGACGCAGGGCCTGCAGCCCTCGATCGTCACCGAGGTGATGGAGCTGGTCGCCGCGCTCGCGGCCGACGGTGTCGGCCTGCTGCTGGTCGACCAGTCCCCGCAGACGCTCGTCCGGGCGTGCCACCGCGTGCTGGTGATGGAGCGCGGCCGGCTGGTCCTCGACGAGCCGGTCACGCCCGCAACCTCGGCCCGCGTCGCCGACCTGCTGCAGCTGCGCTGAACGGCCCGACGCCGCCCGTCGACGCCCGATTACGGCGCCCGATTACGGAGGACCCGTGTTCGACCCCTTTCTCCCGGTGACCGAGCTCGCCCGACTGATCCGCACCCGCGCACTCAGCTCGACCGAGGTCGTCACGACGTACCTAAACCGGATCGAACGGCTCGACCCGAAGGTCAACGCCATCGTCTGGCGGGACGCCGACGCGTCCCTCGCCGCGGCGCAGCAAGCCGACGCCGCGCTCGCCGCCGGGGCGGAGGTGGGTCCGTTCCACGGCGTCCCGATCCCGATCAAGGACCTCACCGAGGCAGCCGGGCAACCCTGCTTCTACGGCTCGCTCGGCACGTCCGACGAACCCGTGACGACCAGCGAGCCGGTCGTCGAGCGGCTGGTCGCGGCCGGCTTCGTCCTGATGGGCCGGACGGCGGCACCCGAGGCGGGGACCATGACGGTCACCGAGTCCCGACGGTTCGGGGTCTGCCGCAACCCGTGGGACCCCAGCCGGTCACCCGGCGGATCCAGCGGCGGCGCCGCCGCTGCGGTGGCCGCGGGGCTCGCGCCGGTCGCGCACGCGTCGGACGGCGGCGGGTCGATCCGCGTGCCCGCGTCCAGCTGCGGGCTCGTCGGGCTGAAGCCGTCGCGCGGACGCGTGCCGGTGCGCGTCGCGGGGTGGGAGCACGCGGCCACCGACGGCGCGGAGACCCGCACCGTGCGCGACGCGGCCGCGGTGCTCGACGTGATCGGCACGCCCGACCCGCTGGCGATGTACAACGCACCGCGCCCGTCGCGGCCGTTCACCGCGGAGGTCGGCGCCCCGCCCGGGCGGCTGCGCATCGGGCTGGCGCTCGAACCCCCGACGGGGGTGGCCGTCGACGACGAGTGCCTCCGCGCCGCGACGGCGACCGCGACGGTCCTCGCCGACATGGGGCACACCGTGGAACCGGTCGCGCCGCTGAGCTACAGCGAGCGGGCCGTCACCGGGTACCTGACCCACATCATGGACGCATCGGTCGCCCAGCTCCCCTACGCGGACCCCGCGCTGGCGGAGCCGTACCTGCAGTTCCGCATGGAGCGCGCCCGGCGGGCCACCGCCGCGGACTACGTCACCAGCGCGTTGTTGCTGCAGCTCGAGAGCCGCGACGTCGTGGCGCAGTTCGGCCGTGACTTCGACCTCGTCCTCAGCCCGACCATGGCGACCCTGCCGGTGCCGGCGGGAGTGCTCGTCGCCGAGGCCAACGCGGACCCCGAGGGACCGCGCCTCACGGAGATGCGGATGGTCTCGTTCACGAGCTGGGTCAACCTCGCCGGCCTGCCCGCCGTCTCGCTCCCGCTGCACGTCTCCGCGGAGGGGCTGCCGGTGGGGACGCAGCTCGTCGCCGGACCCTGGCAGGACGACCTGCTCATCCGGGTGGCGAGCAGTCTGGAGGAGGCGATGCCGTGGCGCTCCCGCCGGCCTCCGGCGTTCGCCGAGCCCGTCAGCGCTCCGCGAGTCGGTTCCGGTACTCCCGGGGACTGACCTGGTAGCGGCTGCGGAAGGCCTTGCTCAGGTAGCTGGGGTCGAGGATCCCTCGACGTCGCGCCAGCGCGGACACCGGCTCCAGCGCCTTGGCGGGATCGCCGAGATCCCGGCGAAGGAGCTCGAGGCGGCGGGCGCGGACGTACCCCGCGACGGTGACCTCGTGCCGGGAGAAGACCTTGTGCAGGTAGCGGGTCGAGATGTGGTGCGCGCTCGCGATCGCGTCCGGGGCCAGGTCCGGGTCGTGGAGGCGTTCCTCGATCCAGGACAGGACCTCGTCGAACAGCCGATCGGCCGGCGGCGAGACGTCGTGGAGCGACCGGAGCCCACCCGACAGCAGCGTGGCGACGACGTCGGCGGTCTCGAACCGGGAGATCGTGCCGAGCCGGGGAAGCTGGTCGGGCAGCTCGCCCAGGAGGCCGGCGAGCAGGCACGCCGACGGTGTGGCGGCGAGCTCCGCGTTCACCGCGGCGTGCCGGAGCCCGCGCTCGTCGAGCCCGAGCTCGGCGGGGACGAGCTCCAGCACGAGGTAGTGGTACGGCCCTGCCAAGGACAGCCGGAACGGCTGGTCATGGGAGTAGACGACCATGCCTCCTGCGGTCAGCTCGACGCTGCGCTCCCGGCCGTCGCAGGAGCGCTGGGTCAGGCTGCCCCGCCCGGCGAGCTGCAGGCCCAGGTAGAACACGTTGCGGCGCACCGGTCGCCACGGGGTGACGACCACGTCGGCCGGATCGCGGAAGTCGCACGCCGCGATCCGGCCGAGCTGCCAGGAGTTGGCGTCGGCCCGGTAGGTCGGCGTGCTGCTGCGCACCAGCACGGCGTCCCGGTCGTCAGCAGCCGTACCGGGCTGTCCGAGGTAGGTGTGCACGACCGTGCCGCGGGAGCGCTCGACTCGATGCACGTCTGGTTCCGTCCTGGGGCGTGGTGACGCGAGTGCAGGCAGCGTAGTCCGCCCGGGGCGGAAGCGAACGTACTCTCGGCCGCGGGCTACCCGGCGACGCGGCGCAGGACGGTGAGGGCTTCCGCGCGCCAGTCCCGGGCTGCCGCCATGACCTTGGTGAACCCCGGCGAGATGTGGATGTGCCCGGGTTGGAGGGAGAAGGTCGCGGGCACGCCCGCGTCGGCGAGCCGCTCGACGTAGCGTTCGCCGTCGTCGCGCAGCGGGTCGTACTCGGCGTCGCCGTCGCGGTGAGCACGGGCCGCCGGGGGACCGGACTGGTCGCGCTCGCGATCATCACGACGAAGATCCTCGCGCTGGTCGACGCCGCAGCCCCGCCGGCACCGGCCGACATGGGCGAGATCCTCACCGTCGTCCAGCGCGCGAGCACCTGAAGCGGGGTCAGCGCGTGATCACGATCTTTCCGCGCGCCTTGCCCTGCTCGACGTAGGCCATCGCGTCGAGCGTCTCGCCGAAGTCGAAGGTGCGGTCGAGAACGGGGCGGAGGGTGCCGTTGTCGTACAGGGCGGCAAGTGTCGCCAGCTGGGCGCCGTCGGCGCGCATGAAGAAGAAGGAGTACCGGACTCCGCGTCGCTTCGCCCGGCGGCGGACCTTGCGGCTCAGCAGCGCCATGAGCGGCTTGAACACCGGCCGGCCGAGCTGACCGGCGAATGCCGGGTCGGGTGGGCCGACCACGCTGATCGCCAGGCCGCCGCGCTTGAGGACTGTCAGCGATCTGTCGAGGCTCGTGGGGCCGAGTGAGTCGAGGACGACGTCGTAGTCGCGTACGACGTCGGTGAAGTCGGTGGTGGTGTAGTCGATGGCTTCGTCCGCGCCGAGGGTGCGTACCTTGTCGATGTCCCGGGTGTGTGCGGTGGTGGCGACGTACGCGCCGAGGTGCTTGGCGAGTTGGACGACCGTGGAGCCGAGACCGCCTGCGCCGGCGTGGACGAGGACCTTCTGGCCCGGTTGCACGTCGGCGAGCTCGACGAGCGCCTGCCACGCGGCGAGTGTGACCAGCGGGACGGCTGCTGCCTGCGCGAACGACAGCGTCGTGGGCTTGAGCGCGACGTCGTCGGCGTCGATCGCGATCGTCTCGGCGAAGGTGCCGATGCGCAGGTCGCGGGGGCGCGCGTAGACCTCGTCGCCGACGGTGAAGTCGCGGACGTCGGGTCCGACCGCGGTGATGACGCCGGCGAGGTCGTGGCCGAGCGGGAACGGTCGTCGGTATCGCAGGAGCTGCTTGAACTCGCCGTTGCGGACCATCTTGTCGAGGGGGTTGATGCTGGCTGCTCGCACGTCGACGAGGACGTCATGACGGTCGACGGTCGGTGTGGGGATCTGGGCTTCTTCGAGGCCGTCGGGCCCGTAGTGGGTGACGACGAAGGCTTTCATCTCGGCTCCCGATGGCTGGGTGTGGCGGGGCGCGCGTCGGCGAAGTTATCTGCTGATCATAATATTACGTGCGTCAGACCATGGACTAGGATGGGTGTGAGGTAACGGCACGGCGGAGTTGAGGGAGGGGCCCTGTGGCGCGCTACGCCAAGGAGCACAAGCAGGCGACGCGGCAGCGGATCATCGACCGGGCCGGCCGGCGGTTCAAGCAGGACGGCATCGACGGTTCCGGCATCGCGACGCTGATGTCGGACGCCGGGCTCACCAACGGGGCCTTCTACGCCCACTTCGAGTCCAAGGACGACCTGGTCGCGAACGTGGTGGCGGATCAGCTGGGCGCCCAGCTGAGGAGCTATGCCGCGCTGCGGCCCGGCCGCGAGGGGCTCGAGGACTTCCTGCGCGAGTACCTGTCGCCCGAGCATCGGGACAACCCCGGCGAGGGGTGCCCGTCCGCCGCCCTGCTCGATGAGATCGGCCGCTGCGGCGAGGGCGCCAAGGGTGCCTACACCGAGGGTGCGCGGGCCATCGTGGACGAGATCGCCGCCCGGCTGGCGCCGGCGGATCCGCACTCTGCCCGGGGGAGGGCCATCGGCCTGTTCACCTTGGCGGTGGGGACGTTGCAGCTGTCGCGCGCGCTCGCCGACCGGGGGCTCTCCGACGAGGTCCTCGCGCGGGGGATCGAGAACGGGCTCAGCCTGATGGGCTGAGCTCATGGATGGGTTCGGTTACGGCCGTCCGAAGAATTCGAGGGCCTTCGCCACGAACTGCTCGTGGAACTGGAAGATGCCGCCGTGGCCGGCGTCGGGGTAGATCACCAGCTCCGCGTTGGGGAGGCGCCGGGCCAGGTCGGCCGAGTTCGGTGTCGGCACCATCCGGTCGTCGTCGCCGTTGGCGACGAGCACGGGCTGGGTGATGGCGGAGAGGTCCTGCGGGCGCGCCAGTCCCCAGCGGTGGATGGCCTTGAGCTGGGAGAGGTAGGCGGTGGGCCGGATCGCCTTGTCCCGGTGCTGCGTGCGCTCCTTGAGGCGGGTGAGGAACTCCTTGCCGGCCCGGCGCCCGTTCGCGGTGCGGGTGAAGAAGAGGAACTGCTTCGGGTCCTGGAGGGTGAGCAGTGCCCGGAGGGTGTCGAGGTGGGAGATCCGGGTGACGTTCTTGATGCCCTCGCCGCCGGCCGGGCCGGTGCCCGCGAGGATCAGCCTGCGGATGAGCTGTGGATCGGTCTGCGCGATCACCTGGGCGATCATGCCGCCCATCGAGAAGCTCAGGACGTCCACCTGCTCGAGTCCCAGTGCCCGGATGAAGGTGACGGCGTCGGTGGCCATCTCCTCGATGGTCGTCGGCGTCGAGCCGGTGGACGCGCCGACGCCCCGGTTGTCGAAGGTGATCACCCGGTGCTGGGCGGCGATGCCGTCGACCACGCGGGGGTCCCAGTTGTCGAGCACGGCGGCGAGGTGGGTGATGAAGACCACCGGGACGCCGGTGCGGGGGCCGAGGTCACGGTAGGCGTAGGTCACTCCTCCGGCGGTGACGGTGCGGGTCGGGGCGTCCTTGTACGACGTCACCACGTCGCCCGGTGATCCCTGCGTGTTGCTCACGGTCGTGCCCTTCGGTGTGGGGGTTGCCGACTGCGGCTGCAACGGCCATTGAAGTATGACCATAATTCAATGGCCGCACAAGGGGCTCATTGGATTACGTTCGGACTACAATGGCGGAGGCCGCGGAGGGTGAGCGGAGGGGGTGGAGGTGCGGTACAGCGACGAGCACAAGCGGGCCACCAGGCAGCGGATCATCGAGTCGGCGGGCCGCCGCTTCAAGGAGGACGGCATCGACGGCTCCGGCATCACGGCGCTCATGAAGGACGCCGGCCTGACCAACGGCGCCTTCTACGCCCACTTCACGTCCAAGGACGAGCTCGTGGCCGCCACGATCGCCGACCAGTTGCAGGCGCAGAACGCGAGCATCGTCGCGCACGCGGAACCCGGCCGCGCCGGCGTCGAACAGATCGTGCGCTGGTACCTGTCGCCCTGGCACCGCGACGGTCGCGACGCCGGCTGCCCCTCTGCCGCCCTGCTCGACGAGCTGGGGCGCTGCACCCACCCGATCAAGCAGGCCTACACCGACGGCGTGCTGGTGGTCGCAGGCGGCATCGCCGCCCGCCTGGCGCCGGACGACCCGCTCTCGGTTCGCACCAGGACCCTCGGCGCCTACGCCATGATGGCCGGAACGCTCCAGCTCTCACGGGTCCTCGTCGACCCCCAGCTCGCCGACGACGTCCTCGTACAGGGCATCCACGACGCGCTCGCGCTGCTGGGTGTCGAGCCCGAGCGCGAGCGGACGGCGCACCGACCCGCCACCGCGCCCGGCGCGGCCTGATCGCGGCCCAGGAGCGCCATCGATCGGTCGTAAGTAGGTGCCCTTGCGGGCGGCGTCAGGATGACCTGCGCAAACGCGCCGCCCGTTCCGGCTAACGGACGCATGATCGCCAACGAATAGCAGGCACGGTCTGTGTCGTGGGTCACTCGACCGCCCCGTCCGAGGCTAGGGGATGATGGTGGTGCTGGTTACGAGCCCGCTCGACTTCAACACCGACCGGCTGTTCATCGACCTCCGGTCGGTGCTCGGACTTCCGGTGTTCCTCAAGTGCGAGGGCTTCAACTTCGCCGGTTCGGTGAAGATGAAGGCCGCCCTGAACATGGTCGACGACGCCGAGCGGACGGGGTGGTTGAAGCCGGGATCCGTGCTGGTCGAGTCGTCATCGGGGAACCTGGGCGTGGCCCTCAGCATGGTCGCGGCGAGCAAGGGGTACGGCTTCGTCTGCGTGACCGACCTGCGCTGCAACGAGACCACCCGGCGGACGATGGAGGCACTCGGCGCGCGCGTGCACGTCGTCCGCGAGCCCGACCCGGAGGGCGGCGGCCTCCTGGGCAGCCGCATCAAGTACGTGAAGTCATTGGTCGCCTCCGACCAGCGCTACGTGTGGTTGAACCAGTACGCCAACCCCGCCAACTCGGCTGCGCACTTCGCCACCACCGGACCGGACATCGCCGCCGAGTTCCCCGAGCTCGACGTGCTATTCGTCGGCGCAGGCACGACGGGGACGCTGATGGGCTGCTCCCGCTACTTCCGGCAGCGCCAGCAGGACGGGCACAAGGCGGTGCGCGTGGTCGCCGTCGACGCCGTCGGCTCGGTGACCTTCGGCGGCCCGGCCACGTCGCGCATGATCCCCGGCCTGGGCACCGGCGTCCGGCCGCCGCAGCTCGACGAGGAGCTCGTCGACGACGTCGTGCTCGTCGAGGAGACGGACACGATCCGGACGTGCCGCTGCCTGGCCGGCCGCGGGTTCCTGTTCGGGGGATCCACCGGCACCGTCGTCAGCGGCGCCAGGACGTGGCTGGACGTGTACGGCACCCCCGAGCTCACCGCCGTCGCGATCGCCCCCGACCTGGGCGAGCGCTACCTCGACACCGTCTACCACGACAGCTGGGTCGAGGGGATCTACGGGCGCGAGGTCCTCGACCCGTCAGCCACGACCGCGCCGCACCGAGCGGCCTAACGTGTCCGCCCCCCAGCCCCCGTCGAAACAGCCCCCGTCGAAACAGCCCCCGTCGAAGCCGCCCCCGGACGACGAGACCGTCGCCTTCGGCGCGGCCCCTGACGACGCCACCGTCGCCGCGGAGCAGCCGGTCCGGCCGGAGGACCCGACCGTCGCCGTGACCCGGCTGCCCCGGCTGTCCTCGGGGCACACCGTCGAGCTGGGGCAGCTGCGCAAGCAGGTCGCGCAGTTGCTGAACCGCGTCCACCAGCTCGAGGAGGGCGCGGAATCGAAGGCCAAGGCGGCACCGCGACCCGAGGCGGTGCCCACCCAGCGGCCCGCGGCGCCGCGGACCGATGCACCACCCGCGACGAAGGCCCGGCCCGGCGGCGGCCCCTCCGCCACTCCGGGACGACCGGGCGGCGGCGCCCCGTCCACACCAGCACGGCCCGGCAGCGGCCCGAACGCTCCTGCGCGGCCGGTCGCCGGTCCGTCCGCACCCGCGCGTCCCGGCAGCAGCAGCCCCTCCGCCCCGGCGCGACCCGGCAGCCCTTCCGCTCCTGCACGACCTGGCGGCCCCTCGACCCCCGCACGAGCCGGCGCCAGCCCTTCCGCGCCGGCAGGACCCGGCAGCCCTTCCACTCCCGCACGACCCGGCGGCCCCTCCACCCCGGCACGACCCGGCAGCCCTTCCGCACCTGCCCGACCCACGGTTGGCCCCGCCAAGCCCGCGCGGCCGGAACCGCCGGGCAGCCGACCCGCCGACCCACGACCGGTCGCGGCCACCGCGGTGGCCCCGGACGGCGACTTGGAGGCCGGGTACGCGGCGCTGCTGGCCGAGGTGCTCGGCGTGCCCCGGGTCGCGACCACCAGCAACTTCTTCGACGACCTCGGCGCCGACTCGATGGTCATGGCCCGGTTCTGCGCGAAGGTGCGCGGCCGGGCCGACCTGCCGAACGTCGCGATCAAGGACATCTACCGCGCGCCGACGATCGCCGAGCTCGCCAAGGCCGGCGCGAAGGCGGCCACCAAGGCACCGGTCAGCCCGACCGACACGGTGACGATCAAGCTGGCCCTGCTCCGCCAGACCGACGTGGCCGCGGTCGAGCAGGACCCGGCCATGGCCCCGGTCCACACCGTGACCTACCTGATCTGCGGCTTCCTCCAGCTGCTGGTGCTGCTCGGCTACCCCGCGCTGATCGCGTTCGTGTTCGCCGCGGGTGCGGAGTGGGTGCTGGCGGGGACCACGCCCCTGGACCTCTACGAGCGCGCGGCGGCGTTCACCGGCGGCCTGTTCCTCGGCACCGCGCTGCTGCCGATCCTGGTGAAGTGGCTGCTCGTGGGCCGGTGGAAGCCCACCCAGTTCCCCGTCTACGGATTCCGCTACTTCCGGTTCTGGCTGGTCAAGACCCTGGTGCGGACGAACCCGCTGGTGCGGTTCGTCGGCACCCCGCTCTATCCCGTCTACCTGCGCCTGCTCGGCGCGAAGATCGGCAAGGGAGCGACGATCCTGTCGCCCACCGTGCCGGTGTGCACCGATCTGCTGACCATCGGCGCCCACGCCGTCGTCCGCAAGTCGTCGTCGTTCACGGCCTACCGGGCCCAGTCCGGCATGATCCAGACGGGCCCGGTCTCGATCGGCGCCGACGCGCTGGTGGGCGAGGCGACCGTGCTCGACGTCTTCACCTCGGTGGGCGACGGCGCGCAGCTCGGGCACACGTCGTCGCTGCACGCCGGGCAGTCGGTGCCGGCCGGCCGGCGCTGGCACGGCAACCCGGCCGAACCGACGACGGTCGACTACCGCGCCGTGCCTCCCGCGAAGGGCGGCACCCTGCGCAAGGCGGTGTACGCGCTCGTGCAGCTGGTGGTGCTCTTCGGTATCGCGCTGCCGGCGGGCGAGGCCGGCGTGGCGCTGCTCGTGCGCGAGGTCCCGTTCGTCCAGCAGCTGTTCGTGAGCCTCGAAGCCGGCGCGGATGTCACGCCGCCGGTCGTCGACGCGCTGGTCGTGGCCGCCGTCGTGCTCTTCGGCGGGATCGTCGGCGGGTTGCTGGTCATGACCACGGTCCCGCGGCTGCTCGCGGTGCTGGTGCGCCCGAACAAGGTCCGCCGCACGTACGGCATCGCCTACTGGGCGCTGCGCTCGATCACGCGGCTGACCAACAGTCCGTTCCTGATGCGCGTGACCGGCGACAGCTCGTACGTCGTCGGCTACCTGCGGGCCATCGGCTACAAGTTCGACCGGGTGGAGCAGACCGGCTCGAACTTCGGCACGGTGGTGAACCACGACAGCCCGTTCCTCTGCAAGGTGGGCAGCGGCACCGTCGTCGCCGACGGGCTGACCTTCGTGAACGTCGACTACTCGGCCAACCGGTTCGTGGTGTCCCCGGCGAAGATCGGCGCGCACAGCTTCCTCGGCAACGGGATCTTCTACCCGGCCCGGTCACGGGTGGGCGACGACTGCCTGCTGGCAACGAAGGTCATGGTCCCGATCGACGGACCCGTCCGGCGGGGCATCGGACTGCTCGGCTCCCCGAGCTTCCCGATCCCGCGCTCCACCGACCGCGACGACCGGCTCGGCGTCTCCCCGGCGCAGCGCCGCGCCGGGGTCGCGGCGAAGGACCGGCACAACGCGGTGAGCATCGCGATGCTGCTGGTCAGCAGGCTGCTCTACCTCACCGTCGTCTTCCTGCTCCTCCGGCTCTCGCTCGAGCTGTACCCGCGGTTCGGGTCCGTGACCATCGCCGCGCTGGGCGTCGTCGAGCTGCTGTCCACCTTCGGCTACTTCGTGCTGCTCGACGCCGTCGTCCGCCGGCTGGTCGCCCTGCGGCCGCAGGGCGTGTCGATCTACGACCGCAGCTTCTGGCGCCACGAGCGCTACTGGAAGGTCAGCGCCGATCTCTACATCCAGCGCCTCAACGGCACGCCGTTCAAGGCCGGCCTGTGGCGGGCGCTCGGTGTCAAGGTGGGTCGCCGGCTCTTCGACGACGGTCTCGGGCTGACCGAACGGTCGCTCGTCACCATCGGCGACCACTGCTCGATGAACGACCGCAGCCTCATCCAGTGCCACTCCCAGGAGAACGACGCGTTCAAGTCCGACCGGGTCGTGGTCGGTTCGAACGTGACGGTCGGGGTCAGCGCGTTCATCCACTACGGGACCCGGCTCGGCGACGGTTCGATCATCGAGGCCGACTCCTTCGTCATGAAGGGCGAGGAGACGGGGTCCTTCACCCGCTGGGGCGGCAACCCGGCGGCCGAGCTGGGGTCCGCCCCACAGCTGCCCATCGCGTCGCGGAGGAAGCCATGATCGTCCCTGCGGGAACCCAGCGCCTGTTCTGGACCGAGCTGCTCGACAAGGCCGGCCGCACCACGATCCCGCGATGGCCCGCACCCGGCACCTCGACCGTGGCCGAGCACGTCGAGCCGCTTCCCGCGGACCTGCCTGCGCTGCGTCCCGGGCAGCTGGCGGCAGCGCACGCCGTCGTGCTGGCGGCGCTCTCCGGCGAGCGCGAGGTCACCGCCGGGTACCGCAGCGGGCCCGGCGACCCGGCCGTGCCGCTGCGGCTCGGCACCGCGGCCCCGTGCCGCGAGCTGGTCACCGCGGCCGCCCGTGCCGAGCAGTGGGTGCTGTCCTGCCACGAGGTCACGTTCGACGACGTCGCCGCGGAGCGCGGCCACACCGAGCCGCTGTTCGAGACGGAGCTGGACCCCACCGCGGCCGACGCCGAGTTCGCGTGGCACACGGTGCTGCAGGTCGCCGCACCGGACGGCGCGTTGCGCCTGCGCTACCGCACCGACGCGATCGACGGCGCCGCCGCGGCCCGCATCGCGGGCTACCACGTCACCGCGTTGAGGCAGCTCACCACCGATCCCGACGGACGGCCCGCCTCGCTGCTGTCGGAGGAGGAGCGCACCTTCCAGATCGACGGCCTCGCCGGACCCGAGCGGGAGCTTCCCGACCAGCGCTTCCACGAGCTGTTCGAGCAGCGCGTCGCCGCCCACCCCGACGCCGTCGCGGCCGAGCACCGGGACCGGCAGTGGACCTACCGCGAGCTCAACGCCCGGGCCAACCGCCTGGCGCGGGCGCTGCAGGCGCGCGGCCTGCGCCGCGAGGGCGTGGTGGCGGTGGTCTCCGAGCGCAACCTCGACTGGCTCGCGGCGGTCATCGCGATCTTCAAGGCCGGCGGCGTGTACCTGCCGATCGAGCCGCAGTTCCCCGCCGAGCGGATCGCCACCACCCTCAACCGCGCCGAGTGCGGGCTGGCGCTGACCGAGCCGGGCAGCGACGAGATGCTCGGCAAGGCGCTGGCGACCGCGACCGGCACCCGGACCGTCCTGTTCGAGGAGGCCTACGCCGAGGGGCGGGCCGACGACGACCTGGGCACTCCGGTCGGCCCCGACCAGCTCGCCTACATCTACTTCACCTCCGGCTCCACCGGCGAGCCCAAGGGCGCCATGTGCGAGCACGCCGGGATGCTCAACCACCTGCTCGCCAAGATCGAGGACCTCGGCATCGACGAGGGCGCCGCCGTCGCCCAGATCGCGCCCCAGTGCTTCGACATCTCGCTGTGGCAGCTGGTCTCCGCGCTGCTCGTCGGCGGGCGCACCGTGATCGTCCCGCAGGACACCATCCTCGACGTCGAGCGCTTCGTCGACGAGATCACCGCCCGGCGCGTCGCCGTCATGCAGGTCGTGCCGTCCTACCTCGAGGTCATCGCCACCTTCCTCGAGCACCGCGGCCGCGAGCTGCCCGACCTGAAGATCGTCTCCGCCACCGGAGAGGCGCTCAAGTTCGAGGTCGTCCAGCGCTGGTTCGTCGTCGCCCCCGACATCCCGCTGGTCAACGCCTACGGGCTCACCGAGACCTCCGACGACACCAACCACGAGGTGCTGCGGGAGGCGCCGCGGTCCGGGCGGATCTCGCTCGGACCCCCGGTGCGCAACGTGCGGGTCTACGTCGTAGATCCCGACCTGAACCCCGTCCCGCTGGGCGCGCCCGGCCTCATCGCCTTCTCCGGCGTGTGCGTCGGCCGCGGGTACGTCAACGATCCCGAGCGGACCAGCCAGTGCTACCTGACCGACCCGCACAAGCCCGGTCAGCGCCTCTACCTCGGTGGCGACTACGGCCGCTGGCTGCCCGACGGCAAGCTGGAGTTCCTCGGCCGCCGCGACAGCCAGGTCAAGATCCGCGGCTTCCGCATCGAGATCGGCGAGATCGACAGCGCGCTGCTGCGCGTGCCCGGCGTCCGCGACGCGGCCGTCGTCGTGGCGCAGCGACCGGACGGCAGCGCGCACCTCGTGGCGTTCTACGCCGCCCCCAGACCGATCCCGGCCGAGGAGCTCGCCTGGCGGCTGGGCGAGACACTGCCCGACTACATGGTCCCGGTGGCGTTCCACTGGCAGGCGTCACTGCCGTTGACCCCGAACGGCAAGATCGACACGAAGACGCTGCGGGTGTTCGCCGCCGAGCTCGCGGACATGGAGGACGACGTCGTCGTCCCGCCGTCCACCCCCACCGAGAAGATGCTGGCGGCCGCGTTCGCCAAGGTCCTGGACGTGCCCCTGGACCGCATCGGCCGCAACGACAACTTCTTCGACCGCGGTGGCACGTCGTTGACGGCGGTCAAGCTCGCCATCGCCACCGGCCGGGTGGTGTCGCTCAAGGCCATCACGCAACAACCCGTCCTGGCCGACCTGGCCGCCCACATCGACCGGCCCAACGGCTGACCCTCGGAACGACCGATCACCGGCGGAGGATCCGATGACCATGACGAACCCGCTTCCCGTGCAGACCGCGCCCGGCAAGCCGCCGCTGGTGCTGGCCGACTGCGGTCCCGATGCCGAGGGCTGGACGGCCCACCACCGCGCCGCGCTGCGGGGCGCGGTCGCGCAGCACGGGGCCGTGCTGGTGCGCGGTCTCGGCCTGCGCAGCCCCGACCGCATCGCGACGGTGTTCCGGATGATCGGCGGCGACCTGATCCCGGAGCGGGAGCCCTTCGCGCCGCGCGAGCACTTCCCGAACGGCCTCCAGTCGACCACGCCGTGGCCCGCCAACCAGCAGATGTGCATGCACCACGAGCAGAGCTTCGCCTCGGCCGTGCCCGGCCTCATGATGTTCGCCTGCATCACCGCACCGACCCGGGGCGGCGAGACCGGTGTCGCCGACGGCGCCGCCGTGCTCAACGCCCTGCCACCGCCGCTGGTCGAGCGGTTCGCGCGCGAGGGCTGGGTGCTCGCCCGCAACTACAACGACGAGATCGGGGCCTCGTTCGCCGACGCCTTCGGCACCGCCGATCACCACGCCATCGAGGCGTACTGCCGCGCCAACGCGATCGAGTTCCAGTGGCAGCCCGACGGCGGGCTGCGCACCTGGCAGCGCCGCTCGGCCGTGATGACCCACGCCCCCACCGGCCGCCGCAGCTGGTTCAACCAGATCGCGTTCCTCAGCGAGTGGACGATGGACGCCGACGTCCGGGAGTTCCTGGTGGACACCTACGGTCCGCAGGGCCTGCCGTTCACCACCCTGTTCGGCAACGGCGAGCCCGTCGGCAAGGGCATCGTCGACCTCATGACCGAGGTCTACAACGCGCACACGATGCGCGAGCCGTGGCGGCCCGGCGACGTGCTGCTGGTGGACAACCTGCGCTGCGCGCACAGCCGGGAGCCCTACGAGGGGCAGCGCGAGGTGCTCGTCGGGATGGCCGAGCCGATCCGTCCGGCGCTGCCGGCGCCGCTGCCTGGGCGGCCGGCATGACCGCGCCGCTCATGCCGCCGCCGTTCGCCGTGATCTCCGGGGCGCAGGTGCAGGGCGCCCTCGCCGGGCGCGAACGGGAGATCGTCGACCTCGTCGAGGCCACCTACCACTGGCACGGCGCCGGGGACTCGGTGAACCCGCCGTCGTACTTCCTGCGGTTCCCGGACCGGCCCACCGCGCGCATCATCGCCCTGCCCGCGTCGCTGGGCGGCAAGGTGCGCGTCGACGGCCTGAAGTGGATCTCCAGCTTCCCGGACAACGTCGCCGCCGGCATCCCGCGCGCCTCGGCCGTGCTGATCCTCAACGACCACGACACCGGCTACCCGTTCGCCTGCCTGGAGAGCTCCATCATCAGCGCCACCCGCACCGCGGCCTCGGCCGCGCTGGGCGCGCAGACCCTCTCCTCCGGCCGGCCGCGGCCGCGTCGCGTCGGGTTCATCGGCACGGGACTCATCGCCCGCTACATCCACACGTTCCTCGCCGGGACGGGCTGGACCTTCGACGAGATCGGCGTGCACGACACGCACGCCGAGAGCGCCGCCGGGTTCGCCGCCTACCTGGATCAGTCCGGGTCGGGCAAGGCCACCGTGCACGACAGCGCCGAGTCGCTCATCCGCGCGTCCGACCTCGTGGTGTTCGCGACGATCGCGCCGAAGCCGCACGTCGAGGACCCGACGTGGTTCGAGCACCACCCGCTCGTGCTGCACATCTCCCTGCGCGACCTGGCGCCGGAGATCCTGCTCGACGCCGTCAACATCGTCGACGACATCGAGCACTGCCTGAAGGCCGACACCTCCCCGCACCTGCTGGAGCAGCTCACCGGCAACCGCGACTTCCTCGGCGGTGATCGCGGGGGCACCCTCGACGACGTCATGACCGGGCAGGTGCAGATCCCGGCCGACCGCACGGTGGTGTTCTCACCGTTCGGCCTCGGGGTGCTCGACCTCGCCGTCGGCAAGTACGTCTACGACCGGGTGCGCGCGGCGGGCGACCTGCACGTCGTCGAGGACTTCTTCCACGACCTCCGCAGGCACGGGTGAGGTCTCCGACCCGACAGCGGCGGCGGGGAGCGCCCAGGACGAGCAGGTCGCCGCTGCTGGTGACGGGTCGCGGAGCGATGTCGCCCGCTCTCGGTCTGCGGTGCTGTCAGGCGCAGCGGCCACCGTCGACGAGGTACGTCTGGCCGGTGACGTAGGACGCGGCGTCGGAGAGCAGGAACGCGACGAGTGATGCGACTTCGGCGGGTGTGCCGAGCCGACCCAGCGGGGTCCGCGCGGCCGTCTCGGCCCGCATCTCCGGGGTCAGGTCCCCGGCGAGCGGGGTGTCGATCAGCCCCGGCGCCACCGCGTTGACGCGGATCCCGTCGCCGGCGTACTCGAGCGCGGCCTGCCGGGTCAGCATGCTCACCGCCGCCTTGGACGCGGTGTAGGCGGCGAACCCGGGCCGCGCCCGGACCGCTCCGACCGAGGCCGTGTTCACCACCGCGCCACCGCGGGCGAGCATCAGCGGCAGTGCGGCGCGCAGCACGAGGAACGCGCCCCGCAGGTTGACGGCGAGCACGCGGTCCCACTCCGCGGCCTCGTACTCGTGCACCCGCCGGGCGGGCGCACCGCTGATCCCGGCGTTGTTGAACAGCAGATCCACCCGCCCGAACCGCTCGCGGCACACGTCGAACAGCCGTCGCACGTCGCCTTCGTCGCTGACGTCGCACGCCACGCGGACCCAGTCCGGTTCGGTGATCTCGCTCCGGTCGGCGGCCACCACCGTCGCACCCTGCTCGCGGAGCCGTCGCGCCACTTCGGCGCCGAGCCCGCTCGCGGCGCCGGTGACCACCCCGATCCTGCCCTCGAACTCGTTCCGCATGCGCGCTCCCGTCGGCAACTCGTCCTAAATCTAATGATGGGATCCTTGACAATCACAGACCACGCTTCCTACCGTTCTGCGGGTCGCCGGTCAACGCCGACCTGGTTGGAGGTCAGAGATGACGCGCTTCGCCTCGGTGGCCACGGGCCCCCGGATCGCCTACCGCGACAGCGGAAGGGGTGTTCCCCTCGTGCTCGGGCACGGGTTCATGCTGGATTCCGACCTGTTCGACGAGCCGTCCGCGCTGCTGGCCGACCGCTTCCGGGTCGTCACCTGGGACGCGCGCGGCCACGGGCGCACCGCGCACGACGGCGGGCCCTTCACCCTGTGGGACAGCGCGCGCGACCTGATCGCCCTCCTCGACGCCCTCGGCATCGACCAGGCCGTCGTGGGCGGGCACAGCCAGGGCGGCTTCGTCGCGATGTCGGCCGCGCTGCTCGCGCCGGAGCGCGTCGCCGGTCTCGTCCTGATCGACACCACGCCCGCCGGTCAGGACGGCAGCTCCCTCGGCGAGCTGACGGCGTTCGGCGACGCCTGGCAGGCCGCCGGACCCACCCCGGAACTGTGCCAGGTCCTCGGCGCGATGGTCTTCGGCGACGGCGATGTCGAGCCCTGGATCGAGAAGTGGATGAAGCGGCACCCCGCGGAGTTCGCCGACCCGTTCCGCGCGGTGATGGAGCGAGACGACCTGTCGCCCCGCCTGTCCGAGATCACCGCACCGGCGCTGGTGGTGCACGGGAGCGCGGACTCGGCCGTTCCGGTGGCCGAGGCGCGGCAGTGGGCGTCGCACCTGCCCGGCGCTGATCCGGTCGTCGTGATCGACGGCGCGCCCCACGCCAGCCCGGCCACCCATCCCCGGGAGGTGGCGTCCGCCATCGCCCGGTTCCTGTCCGAGCGCTCGCCCGCGCTCTGATCCGCCCTGCGAACGGACGACACCATGCCCGAGATCAGCTCGGCACCCGACCTCCCGAAACTGTGGCGCAAGGTCGCCCTCCGCACGTTCCCCCTGCTCGGCGCCGCCTACGTGCTCGGCTACATCGACCGCGTCAACATCGGCTTCGTCGCCGCACCGATGTCGCGCGACCTCGGCCTCACGAACATCCAGATCGGACTGACCTCCACGCTGTTCTTCATCGGGTACATCGTCGCGACCGTCCCGAGCAACCTGGCGCTGCGGCGGTTCGGCGCGCCGACCTGGATCGGGTGCACGCTGCTCGCCTGGGGGACGGTCACGGCGGTGATGGCGGCCGTCGACTCGGCCGGCGAGCTGTACGTCCTGCGGGTCCTGCTCGGACTCGCCGAAGCCGGCCTCGCCCCCGGGGTCCTGCTCTACATCACCTACTGGTTCCCGGCGAAGCAACGCGCCTGGGCCTACCCGGTGTTCGTGTCGGTGATCGCGGTGTCCGGCATCGTCGGCGCGCCGCTGACCGCCGGCCTGCTCGAATGGGGGCAGCACCTCACCGGGATGGTCGGCTGGCGCTCGGTGTTCCTCGTCGAGGGCGCGATCACGGTGGTCCTCGGGATCCTGCTGATGACGCGCCTCGCCAGGAACCCTGCCACCGCGAAGTGGCTCTCCGCCGCGGAACGACAGCACATCCAGGACCAGCTCGACGCCGAGGCCGCGCAGAAGCGGGACACCGCGGTGCCGGCCCGCATCGCCGACGCGCTGCGGAGCGGACGGGTGTGGGCGCTGGCCTTCGCGTTCTTCGCGCTCACCTTCGGCATCTACGCCTTCAGCTTCTTCCTGCCCCAGATGCTGCAGCTGCTCACCAACACCCGCGGCGCGTCCCCGACCGATGCGACCAGCGTGCTGCTGTCGGCCATCCCGTCGGCCTTCGCACTGCTGGTCATGCTGGTGTGGCCGAAGGTGTTCGCCCGCCGCAGCGCCGTCTTCTCCACCGCTCTCCCGCTGTGCGTCGGCACGGCCGGTGTGGTCCTCGCGGCGATGACGGACGACCGCGTCGCGTTCCTGGTCGGTACCTGCCTGAGCTTCGCCGGGATCTACACGTCGCTGTCGCAGTTCTGGCGCATCCCGGTGCTCGGCCTAACCGGCGCCGCGGCGGCGGCCGGGATCGCGGTGATCAACTCGGCGGGCAACCTGACCGGCATCGTCAGCCCGCTGCTGACCGGCAGCATCCAGCAGGCCACCGGCAGCTTCCGCGCAGCCCTGCTGCTCATCGCGGTGGTCATGGTCCTGGGGGTCGTGACGGTGCTGGCCGTCGGGCCCCGGATCGAGCGGATGAACGGCGGATCCCCCACGCAACCGCAGGAGAGAAGGGAAACCGTATGAGCACGGTCCTGCCGACGTTCGACGACGCCGCCTACCGGCTTCCGACGCCACCCGTGGCGAGCTCTCCGGAGGAGGAGCGCCTGCGCCGCAAGCGCGAACTGGCCGCGACGTTCCGGCTGTTCGGAAAGTTCGGGTTCGGGGAGGGCGTCGGCGGGCACGTCACCGCCCGTGACCCGATCCATCCCACCTGCTTCTGGGTGAACCCGTTCGGCGTGCCGTTCGAGCACATCCGGGTCTCCGACCTCCTGCTGGTCGACGAGCACGGGCGGCTGGTGGAGGGCGCGGGGCTGGTCAACCTGGCTGGCTTCTACATCCACTCGCGGGTGCACGCCGCCCGACCCGACGTGCAGGCGGTGGCGCACGCGCACTCCCTGCACGGCAAGACCTTCTCCGCGTTCGGTCGCCCGCTCGATCCGATCACCCAGGACTCGCTCGCGTTCTACGGCGACCACAGCGTCTACGACGGGTTCGGCGGGCTGGTGTTCGACCCGGAGGAGGGCAACCGCATCGCCAAGGCGCTCGGTGACCACAAGGCCGTCGTCCTGCAGAACCACGGTCTGCTCACGGTCGGGCGGACGGTGGCCGAGACCGCGTGGTGGTTCATCTCGATGGAGCGGTCGTGCCAGTCGCAGCTGCTCGCGATGGCCGCCGGTGATCCGATCCTGATCGACGAGGCGGAGGCGCGTCAGGTCGCGAGTGTCACCGGCACCCCGGAGTTCGGGTGGTTCAACTTCCAGCCGCTGCACCAGAAGATCCTGCGGCTGGAGCCGGACCTCCTCGACTGACGGACGGGAGCGGGCCGCGGGGCGCGGCCCGCTCCCGTCACCAGTCCTGCGGCAGTTCGCCGCTCCAGGCGTGGTCGAGGATGCGCAGCAGCCCGTCGCGGCCGTCGATCGGGCGCGGGTTGCCCGGCAGCCCGGACTCCAGCAGTGCGTCGGCGACCAGGGACAGCTGCGCGCGGTCCACCCCGGCCGCGCGCAGCCCGCGCGGCACGCCGAGGGTGTCGAGCACCGAGGTCACGCCGTCGAGCGCGGTGTCGGCGCGCAGCGCGTCGGCGATCAGGGCGTGCCGGTCGGGCACCGCCGGGGCGGTGTAGCTCATCACCGTCCGGCCCACGACGCCGTGGGCCACGGCGTGCCCGACCCTCGCCAGCGGGGCGAGGACGTGCACGACGGCGTGCGCGGCCGCCATCCCGACGCGGGGGAGGGCGGCGAGCACGGCAGCGGACTGGAACGCGCTCATCGCCTCGCCCGGCTCGTCCAGCCGGTCCACGCCGTCGCGGATCAGCGCCAGTGAGCGCAGGTAGAAGGCGTCCGTCAGCGGCGAGCGGCCCGTGCCGACCAGTCCTTCCACGCAGTGGGCCAGCGCGTTGGCGACGGAGACGTGCGTGAGCCGGGACGGCAGCGCGGCCGGCACCCGCGGATCGAGCACGACGGCGGCCGGCACGATCCGCTCGTCGCTCAGCCCGACCTTGCGGCCCTCGTCGGTCACCCCCGCGCGTGGGGTGACCTCGGCGCCGCCGAACATCGCCGGGACCGCGACCGTCCGGCGGCGCGTCGTGTCCAGGTCGAGCCACATGGCGGCCTTCGCGGTATCGATGACGCTGGACCCGCCGAGCGCGACGTAGCCGTCGGCCCCGCGCGCGACGGCCATGTCGCGCAGCGTGCGCACGTCCGTCATCGGTGAGTGCGGGGTGACCGTCGCGTGCACGCCGACGATCCGGTCGCCCGCCTGCTCCCGCAGCGTCGCGAACACCGGGCTGCGGGCCATCGACGGGCTGGTCACCAGCACGACGCCGGCCAGGTCCAGATCGGCCAGCAGCCCGGCGAGCGAGTCCAGGGCCCGCGGCGCCGAGACGATCCGGCCGGCGACCGGTGGCGACCAGTCGAAGGTCTGCACGATCAGCCGGCGTGGTGCTCGATGAGGCGGCGCAGGAGGTCGGCGAGCGTGCGGCGGTCGGCCGGTGAGAGCCCGCTCGTCCACGCCCGCTCGCGGTCGTGGTGGCTGCCGAAGGTCTCCAGCACCGTCTCCAGGCCGCGCTTGGTCAGCTCCACCGTCACGATGCGGCGATCGCTGGAGTCCCGCCGCCGCGCGACGAGCTCGGCGTCCTCCAGGGTGTTGAGCACGCTCGACACGCTCGACCTGGTGACGGCGGCCAGCTGCGCGAGCTGCCGGGGCTCGCTCTCGCCCACGACCCACAGGGCGAACAGCACGCGGAAGCCCGCGTAGCTCACCCCGCGCGCCCGGTAGACGTTCTGCTCGAGGTCCGCGACGAGCTTGTTCGCCGCGCGGACGAGGTTGAACGTCACGGCGAGCACGTCGAGGTCGACCTCGACGCCGGAGCGCTCGGCGCGCTCGACCATCAGCTCCTCGTACTCCTTGGCGTGGATGTGGTTCATGAACACCCCTGTCGTCACTGAGGCGCCGGTCGAGGTCTGACCATCAGCACCCACTCCATCCGAGCTCTCGTCATCCTACGGGATCCTGGCCAAGCCAGATAATCAGGATTGCGATGATTCGATCCTTGACGAGCCGGGGGCGATGGGGGACCGTAGAGGCGTCCGGGCCGCTGCTCGGGCGCCGACCACGTGCAACGGTGCCGGGAAGGAAGTGGATGCTGGCGTGCGCACACTGACCGATGTCACGCGCCGGGGAGCGAGACGGTTCGCAGACCGGACGGCGGTCTCGACGAGCGGGTCCGCCCTCACCTACGCCGAGCTCGACCGCGACACCGACCGGTTGTCCGCGGCGCTGCGGGAGCTGGGGGTCCGGCGCGGCGACCGCGTCGCGATCATGGCGGAGAACTGCGTCGAGCTCGTGGTGGTGGCCTTCGCCGCGATGAAGGCGGGCGCCTGGTTCGTCCCGCTCAACTTCCGGTACGGGCCGGAGGAACTGGCCTACGTCCTGGCCGACACCACGCCGCGCGTGGTGGTGACCGGCCCGGGCTACACCGACGCCGTCGAGGCCGCGCTCCCGCAGGACCGGCCCACGGTCGTGGCCGTCGACGACCGCGAAGCCACCCGGGGGCGGCTGTCCTATCGCGACCTCCTCGCCGCGCACCACGACGCCGCGCCGGAGGACCTCAGCGAACCGCTGGACATCGCCACGGTGCTCTACACCAGCGGCACCACGGGATTCCCCAAAGGGGTGCTCGCCACGCACGACTCGACCGTGCGGCTCCTGCCGGTCTACGCGATCGAGGGCGACCTCGGCGAGGGCGACGTCATGCTGATCTCGATGCCGCTGTTCCACGGTGGTGGCCTGGTCATCCAGCTACTGCCGGCGCTCGCGCTCGGCGCGACGGTCGTGCTCACCGGTCGGGGCTTCTCCGCCGACGGCGCGCTCGACCTCGTCGAGCAGGAACGGGTGACCGTCACGCTCTGGTCGCCGACGATGCTCGCGATGATCGTGCGGGACGCGGACGTGGCGGCCCACGACACCAGCTCGCTCACCAAGATCTGGTACGGCTCCTCCGCCATCGCCGCGGCGACGTTGGAGCGGGCGCGGCGCGCATTCCCTCGGGCCGGGTTCTACCAGTGGTACGGCACCACCGAAGCCACCACGATCGCGGTGCTGCGCCCCGACGACCACCGCGACCGCGCTGCCCAGACCGGCCGCGAGGCCTACGGGGCCCATGTGCGCATCGTGGACCCGTCGGGCACGGACGTGGCGGTGGGGGAGACCGGCGAGGTCGTCGTCAGCACCGCCGGCACCTGCATGGTCGGTTACCACCACCGACCCGACGCGACCGCCGAGGCCATGCGCGATGGCTGGCTGCACACGGGCGACCTCGCGGTGCGCGGCACGGACGGCTACTTCACCGTCGTCGACCGCATCGACGACGTGATCATCTCCGGCGGGGAGAACATCTACCCGCGCGAGGTGGAAGAGGCGCTGCACAGCCACCCCGCGGTCGCGGAGGCGTCCGTGTTCGGCGTGCCGGACGAGGTGTACGGCGCGGCGGTCGCCGCCGCGGTCGTCCTCGTCCCGGGCGCGGAGGCGACCGCAGAGGAACTCGGCGCGCACGTCGCCGGCCGCATCGCCCGCTACAAGCGCCCCACCCGGTGGCAGCTGGTGGATCAGCTGCCGCGCAACGCCTCCGGCAAGGTGCTCAAGCGGGCACTGCGCGACCAGGTCGCCGGGTGGGCGGGGGCGGTGTGATCGTGCCGGAGCTGGAGACCGTCCTCGTCACCGATCGCGAGCAGGTCCGGTGGATCACCCTGAACCGGCCGGAGCGGCGCAACGCGATCTCCCCGCTGATGCTCGACGAGCTGGAATCCGTCCTGACCGCCACCGCGGGCGACGACGCCGTCCGCGCGCTCGTCGTCACCGGAGCCGGCAGCGCCTTCTGCGCCGGCGCCGACCTCACCGTCGACCCGGGCGACCCGGACGCGCTGCCCGACGTCGACCTGGCCCGCAGCGACGCCGTGTTCGCCCTGCTGGAGCGCCAGCCCCAGCCGGTGATCGCCGCGGTGAACGGAACGGCCGCGGCCGGCGGCCTGGAACTGCTGCTGTGCTGCGACGTCGTCCTCGCCGCCGAAGGTGCCCGGATCGGTGACCTGCACGCCAACGCCGGTCTCCTGCCCGGCGCCGGCGGGACCTACCGGCTGCCCCGCCGCATCGGGCGCAACCCCGCGCTCTGGCTGATGTTCAGCGGTGACACCGCGCCGGTGGAGGACTTCCAGCGCTGGGGCCTGATCCACCGCGTCGTACCGGGGGCGGAGCTGATGTCCGAGGCCGAGCGGCTGGCCGTCGCGCTGACCCGCAAGAGCCCGCTCGGGCTGCGGCGGATGAAGGAACTGGTCCAGGACGGCTTGGAGCAGGACCGGTCGACCGGGCTCGCCCATGCGCTCGACATCGCCCAGGCGCACCAGGGATCCGCCGACTACGCCGAAGGAGTGCGGGCCTTCGCCGCCCGCCGCGCACCGAGGTTCACCGGACGATGACGAACCTCGCTGGGAAGATCGCCCTGGTCACCGGCGCCTCCTCGGGTCTGGGGGCGCACATCGCCCGCGTCCTCGCCGAGCGGGGCGCCACCGTGATCGGCGCCGCGCGGCGGCCCGATCGCGTCCCCCGCGACGGCGACCGGATCGTGCCGCTGGCACTGGACATCACCGACCGCGCGGCGGTGCGGGAGGCGGTTCCGCGGGTCGCCGAGGAGCTCGGCTGGCCCGAGGTGCTGGTCAACAACGCCGGAGCCGGCGCCGTCCTGCCGGCGCTCGAGCACACCGACGCCGACTGGGACGACGCGCTGGCGGTCAACCTGACCGGCGCCTGGACGGTGTCGACCGTGGTCGCCGACGGTCTGCGCCGGCTCGGGCGTCCCGGCTCGATCGTCAACGTCGCCTCCGCGGCCGCGCTGCAGCCGGTGGCCGACACCGCTGCCTACGGCACCAGCAAGGCGGCGCTGGTCCACCTGACCCGGCAGCTCGCCCTGGAGTGGGCGCCGCTGGGCATCCGCGTCAACGCGATCTGCCCCGGCCACTTCCCGACCGAACTCAACGCGGACTTCCTCGCCGACGACCGCTTCCGTGACCGGATCACCCGACGCGTCCCGCTGGGCCGCCTGGGCCGGCTCGACGACCTCACCGGGCTGGTGCTCCTGCTGGCCTCCGACGCCTCGGCCTACCTCACCGGGGCCGTCATCCCGCTCGACGGCGGACTGAGTCTGCGTTCCTGACACCGACAAGGACAGCCATGGACGACACCGACCACCAGAAACTGCGCCAGGCGATCGCCAAGGCGATGACCGAGCTGATCCCCCCGATGGAGGAGCGGATCGAGGACACCGACTGGATCCCGAAGGACGTCCTCGTGCCCGCGCTGCGCGAGGTGAACGCGTTCGGGCTGCTGCTGCCCGAGCGGTACGGCGGCTCGGGTCTCACCGTGTCGCAGTACCTGCCGATCCTCGCCGACCTCTCGCGCATCCACGGCGGACTGCGCGGGTTCGTGCACGCGCACAACTCCTCGGCGCACGTCTTCGAGATGCTGGCCGGCGAGGAGCAGAAGGACGCGCTGCTGCCTGCGGTGGCCACCGGCCACGCCTCCTTCGGCATGGGCATCACCGAACCCGACCACGGCACCGGCGCCGACATCGGCACCCGTTGCCTGCGCGACGGCGAGGACTACCGCATCGACGGGCAGAAGTGGCTGACCACCAACTCCGACTGGGTGAGCCACTTCATCGTCTTCGCCAAGACCGACCCCGACGCCGGGGCGCGAGGGGTGAGCGCCGTGCTCGTCGAACGGGACCGGCCCGGCCTGACGATCGCGCCCCTGCCGGGCACCCTCGGCACCCGCGGCCTCCAGCACGGCCACCTGACCTTCGACGACGTCGTCGTCCCGGTGACCAACCGGCTCGGGGAGGAGGGCCAGGGACTCGGCCTGATCGAGCGCGGCATGGAGGTCAGCCGCGTCTTCGTCGCCGCGTCGTCGCTCGGCACCGCGGAGGAGGCCCTCGCGCTGAGCGTGGCCCGCGCCAACGAGCGGGTCACGTTCGGCAAGCCGATCGGCACCCGCCAGTCCATCCAGCGCTACCTCGCCGAGATGGCCACCGACGTCTACGCCCTGCGCACCATGCTGGAGGACGCCGCCGCCAAGCTCGACGCCGGCCAGCGGATCCCCATCGAAGCCTCGGCCTGCAAGCTGTTCGGCTCCGAGGCGGTCTGCCGCGTCACCGACCGGGCCCTGCTCGTGTTCGGCGGGATCGGGTTCACCCGCAGGTTCCCCGTCGAACGCATGTTCCGCGACGCGCGCGCGAACGTCGTCGAGGAAGGCCCGCCCACCATCCAGCAGTTCGTGATCGCCCGCAGTCTCCTGGACGGCAACACCCTGAGCGGTCCGTCCATCTTCGAGCCGACGCACCTGTGAGGCACGTGATGAACCAGAACCCACTGTCCATGCAGGGCCGGGTCGCCCTGGTGACCGGCGCCGGCCAAGGCGTCGGCCGGGCGGTCGCCCTGCACTTCGCCGCGCACGGCGCCCGCGCCGTGGTGGTCAACGACTTCTACGCCGACCGCGCCGAGAAGACCGCCGAGGAGGTCCGCGGCCAGGGCGTCGAGGCCCTTCCGCTGGCGTTCGACGTCACCGACTACGCCCAGGTCGCCGACGCCTTCGGCCGTGTCGAGAAGGAGTACGGCGAGCTGCACGCACTGGTGAACAACGCCGGCAACGCCGGACCCGGCGGCCGCGCCGGGTTCTCCGACTTCTGGTCCGAGGAACCGCAGGACTGGGACCGGTGGCTCGGCACCAACCTCTACGGGGTGCTCAACTGCGTCCGGCACGGGGTGCCGCTGATGCGCGAGCACGGGACCGGCCGGGTCGTCACCGTGATCTCCGACGCGGGCCGGCAGGGCGAGCCGGGCCTGGAGGTGTACTCCGCGGCCAAGGCCGGCGCGGCCGGGTTCACCCGTGCCGTGGCCCGCAGCTCCGGCCGATACGGCATCACCGCCAACGCCGTGTCGATCGGCGCCACCCGCACACCCTTCGTCGAGGACATCCTCAACGACGAGGCGACGGCGAAGGCGCAGCTCAAGCGGTACATGATCCGCCGCTTCGGCGAGCCGGAGGACATCGCCAACATGATCCTCTTCCTCAGCTCGAACGCGGGCTCGTGGGTGACCGGGCAGACGATCCCGGTCAACGGCGGCTACTCGGTGGCGCTGTGAGCGCGCCCGGCCTCGATGCCCACCGCTGTGCCCGCTGCGGGACGGTCTTCCCGTCCGCGGACACCAGCGGCCGGTGCCCGTACTGCGGCGGCACCCAGCTGTCGGACACCACCCTCGCACCGACCGGGGAGGTCGTGACCAGCACGGTGGTCCGCGTCGCGCCTCCCGGGACCGACGTGCCGTACACGCTGGCCTACGCCGACTTCGCGCCCGGTGCGCGGCTGTTCGCGCGGGTGCGCGGCAGCGCGCCGATCGGCTCGACCGTCCGGCTGGTCGCCGCGTCGGCACCCGACCACTACGTCTTCGAGGCGGAGGAGAAGCGATGACGACCAGGCGGGTGGCCGTGATCGGCACCGGTCTCGTGCCGTTCGGCAAGCACGAGGACACCGCACTCGAGGAGCTGGGGATCGCCGCGACGGAGGCCGCGCTCGCCGAGGCGGGGTTCGGGCCCGACCGGATCGGCGCGGTCTGGTCGTCGAACGTCCTCGGCGGCGGTGGTGCCGGGCAACGCATCCTGGCGGGCACGGGGGTGTTCGACGTGCCCGTGGTCAACGTGGAGAACGCCTGCGCGAGCGGGACGACCGCGGTGCACCTCGCACGCCTGGCGATCGAGGCCGGCCAGCACGACGTCGTCCTCGTGGTGGGGGCGGAGAAGATGACCGGCAGGTTCCAGGGCGGGATCACCCTGGACCGGACCGACCGTCCCACCGCGCTGGGCCTGACCATGCCCGCGATCTACGCGCTCAACGCCCAGCGCTACGCCCACGACACCGGGGCGGACCCGGACGACATCGCCGAGGTGAGCGTGAAGAACCGGGCTGCCGGTGCGCGCAACCCGCAGGCGATGTTCCGGAAGCCCGTCACCCGTGAGGACGTGCTGGGCTCCCGGCCGATCGCCGACCCACTGACCCTGCTGCAGTGCTGCGCCAACGCCGACGGCGCTGCGGCGCTGGTGCTGGTCGCCGAGCACGTCGTGGAGTCCCGGCACGATCCGGTGTGGCTGCTCGGTTCCGGGCTCGCGTCGGGCACCACGACGGGCCCGCGGACGGAGTTCGGGACCTCCCGACCCTCGGCACTGGCGGCCAGCCGGGCCTACGCGGCTGCCGGACTGGCCGCAGCCGACATCGACGTCGCGGAGGTGCACGACGCGTTCACGATCGGCGAGATCACCTCGGTCGAGGCGCTGGGCCTCGCGAGCCCGGGCAAGGCGCTGCCCGCGGTGATGGCCGGCGAGCTCAGCCTGGGCGGGCGCGTGCCGGTCAACGCCAGTGGCGGGCTGCTCGCCAAGGGGCATCCCGTCGGCGCCACCGGAGTCGGGCAGGTCGTCGAACTGGCCACCCAGCTGCGCGGGGTCGCGGGGGAGCGACAGGTCGCCGGTGCCCGGATCGGCTTGTCCCACACGGTCGGCGGCGGGGTGGCGACGCTCGACGCGATCGCCAGCGGCGTCGTGATCGCGGGCGTGTGAGCGGGGCCCGTGATGGCTGTCCCTCCGACCCTCGCCGGCCTGCTCAGCCGCGCGCACGACCGGTACGCCGCCCTCGTCGCCCTGCGCGACGGGCCCACCGCTTCGACCTACGGCGAGCTGGGCTCGCTGGTGCGCCGCGCGATCGCCGGGCTGACCGAACGCGGACTGCGCCCCGGTGACCGGGTGGTCACGATCGCCGCGAACTCCCTGGAGTACGCGGTCCTGGACCAGGCCTGCTTCCTCGGCGGGTTCGTGCGGGCCGGCGTGAACCGGCGCCTGAACCCGCAGGAACTCCCGTCGATCCTGGCCACCGCGAAGCCCGCGCTGCTTTGCGCGGACGCGGAATGGGCCGCGCGGCTCGCCGCCGATCCGCACGTGCGGGGCGGCCTCCCGGTGCTCGACCTGGACACCGACGTCGCGGCGCTGACCGACCGTGCCGACCCGGGGCCCGTACCGCTGCCGTCGCCGGACGCCCCGGCGGCCCTGCTGTTCACCTCCGGCACCACCGGGGAGCCCAAGGCCGTGGTCGCCACCCAGCAGGCCATGGCCTCGATGGTCCGCAACGTCCTGGTCGCCTTCCCGGTCCAGCCCGGCGACCGGGTCGTGCAGGCGATCCCCCTGAGTCACGCCGCGGGGCACCTCGTGCCCGCGTTCGCCTGCCACGGGGCCGACCAGGAGGTGTTGCCCGCGTTCGTGGTGGACGACGTGCTGCAGCGGCTGATGCGCGACCGGGTCTCGGTGGTCACCGCGGTGCCCACCGTCGTGGGGCCGCTGGCCCGCGCGGCCCTGGCCGGTGGGCACGATGTGTCCGCGTTGTCGGCGATCGTCTACGGCGGGTCGCCGATCGGCCGGGCCGACCTCGCGGTCGCGGTCGAGGCGTTCCCGCACGCCCTCCACCAGGTGTACGCGCAGAGCGAGAGCCTGCTGCCGGCCACCGTGCTCACCCCCGCCGACCACCGTGCGGCAGTGGGTGACCGACCGGAGCTGGCCGGTTCGGCCGGGCGTGCGGTGCCCTTCCTCGACCTGCGCATCATCGACGCCGCCGGGAAGCCCTGCCCGGCCGGCGAACCGGGGGAGGTGCAGCTGCGCGGCGACACCGTGATGACCGAGTACTTCGAGAACCCCGCGGCGACGGCGAAGGCGCTGGACCCGGACGGCTGGCTGCACACGGGCGACGTCGGGTACCTGGACACCTCGGGTTACCTCCACCTGGTCGACCGCCTCAGCGACGTGATCATCACCGGCGGGTTCAACGTCATGCCGTCGGAAGTGGAGCAGGTGCTGACCACGATGCCCGGCGTGCGCGGCGCCGCCGTGTTCGGGCTACCGGATCCGCGGTGGGGTGAGACCATCTGCGCCGCGCTCGCGGTGGACGGCCCCGCCCCGGAGCTGGCGGAGGTGCAGGAGTTCTGCCGGGCGCAGCTCGCCCGGTTCAAGGTTCCGCGGCGGCTGGTCGTCCTCGACGAGCTGCCCCACAACGCCACCGGCAAGCTCGATCGGCGCGGCCTGCGGGCCCGGTACCGGACGGTGCCGGCGTGAGCGGGGCCCCGCTCGACGGGGTGCGGGTGGTCAACCTCAGCGAGACCGTGCCCGGCCCGCTCGCGGCGCTGCTGCTCGCCGACCTGGGCGCGGACGTGGTCACCGTCGAGCGCCCGCCGCCGGGGGATCCCGCCCGCCGGTTCCCGGCGGTGTTCGCCGCCCTGTCGCGCAACCAGCGGTCGGTCTCGCTCGACGTGGCCGACCCGCGCGGCCTCGAGCTCCTCGACCGCCTGGCCGAGGGCGCCGACGTCGTCCTGACGGGTGCTCGACCGACCACCGCGCGGAAGCTGGGCGTGCATCCGGACCAGTTGCGGGCCCGCTGCCCGCAGGCCTGCGTCGTGAGCGTGTCCTCCTACGGGCTGACCGGTCCCGGCGCGTCGCGACCTGGTCACGACCTGGTGTTCCAGGCCGTCGCCGGGCTGCTCGACGGCCCGGCGGCGGCGGTGCCCGTGGTGGACATGGTGTCTGGGTTCCTGACCGCGCTCGCCGCCGTCGCCGCCGTCGCGGGCCGGTGCCGCGACGGGCGGGCACGCACGATCGAGACCGCGATGGTCGACGGCGCACTGGCGCTGAACGCCTTCGCGCTCACCCGCGAGCTCGCCGGCCTGCCGGCGGACGCCACCCCCGTCGCGCCCGCGGGGTACGGCGTCTACCGGCTCGACGACGGTTCGCGACTGTGCCTGGCGGTCTCCTACGAGACCCACCACTGGCGCGCCCTCTGCGCGGCCCTCGACCTCGCGGACCTGGCGGGCCTGTCGTTCGAGGAGCGCGTGGCGGACCGCGACCGGATCGACCGGAAGCTCGCCGAGCGGCTGCGTCGGCAGCCCGCGGACGAGGTCCGCGACGTCCTCGCCGCGGCCGGTGTGCCGGCGGAACCGGTCCGCCGGCCCGCGGACGTCGTGCGCACGGCCGAGTTCGCCGAACGCACCGTGGGCGGCCACCTCGCCGCCCCGTTCCGGATCGACGGGCGGCGCGCGGGCGCGGCGCGGGGCGTCCCGAGGATCGGTCGCGACACCGCGGACGTGTTCGCGGAGCTGGGCATCGGGACGGCCGAGCTCGCCCGGCTCGCGGACGAGGGAGTGATCACCCTGTGACCTCGGTCGCCGTCGTCGGGGCCGGCGGCATCGGCACCGTCCTGGCCGCGACGGTCGCCGACGCCGGGCACGACGTGGTCGTGTGCGCCCGGTCCGGGCCCGGGCCGCTGGTCCTGGACCGCGACGGGACGTCGACCACGCTGGACGTGCGCGTGCTGACCGACCCCGACGGGCTCTCGCACGTGGACTGGGTGCTGCTCTGCACCAAGGCCCACGACACACCGACGGCGGCCGCGTGGCTGGAGCGGTCCTGCGCCGCCGCGACGACGGTGGTCGTGTGCCAGAACGGGATCGGCCATGCCGAGCGCGTCGCCGGCATGATCGGGCCCGCGCAGGTGCTGCCCGCGCTGGTGTACATCGCGGCGGAGCGGGTCGCGCCCGGACGGGTGCGCCACCACCGCGGCGCGCGGCTCGTGGTGCCGGCCGGGGACGCGGCCGCCCGGCTGGCGCGGCTCGCCCCGGGCCTCGACATCGCCGTCGAGGCGGACTTCCGCACCGCGTCGTGGCGCAAGCTGCTGACCAACGTCGCCGCCAACGCGGTGACGGCCCTGACCTTGCGGCGGATGGACGTGCTGGGGGAGCCGGAGATCCGTGACCTGGTGACGGCCCTGCTCACCGAGGCCGTCGCCGTCGGGCGGGCGGTGGGCGCGGACCTCGGCCCGGCGGACGTCGCCGGCATCCTCGCCTTCTACGACCAGCTCGGGCCGGAGGACGGAACGTCGATGCTCTACGACCGCCTGGCCGGACGGCCCACGGAGTACGAGTTGTTCAACGGCGCCGTGACCCGCCTCGGTCGCCGGCACGGCGTCGCGACCCCGGCCAACCAGGCGGTCTACGCCCTGCTGGGCGCCGGCGATCCCGCCATTCATTAGGTCTGAGATGATGTGATTCTTGACTATGTGACCTGCTACATCTATGCTCTGGTTCACATCGGCGACCATCCGGGCGGGCATCCACGACCCGCCGACGGCATGCCCTGTTCGGCGACTCCGAGACGCCCGTTCCGTACCGCAGAGGTGCTCATGGCTACCGCGACGCTGCCCACCGGTCCGACGATCGCCTACACCGACACCGGGGGGCCGGGACTGCCGGTCGTCCTCGCCCACGGCTTCATGCTCGACTCCGACCTGTTCGCCGCCCAGGTCGAGGCGCTGTCCTCGCAGTTCCGCGTGATCACCTGGGACGCGCGCGGACACGGCGGCACGACCTACGACGGCCGGCCGTTCACCGAGTGGGACAACGTCGAGGACCTCGTCGCCCTCATGGACGCCCTGGGCATCGATCGGGCCGTGATCGGCGGCCACAGCCAGGGCGGGTACATCTCGCTGGCCGCAGCCCTGCGGCACCCCGGCCGGGTGCTCGGCCTGGTGCTCATCAACACGACCTCGCACAGCCAGGTCGCCAGCACCGCCGACACCGGCGAACGGGAGCACCTGGCCGCCCGGTGGGAGATCGAGGGTCCGACCGACGAACTGTGCCGCGCGCTGGCGCACATGGCCTTCGGCGGCGACGACGTCGAACCGTGGATCGCGAAGTGGAAGGCCCGGCCGCCGGACAGCGTCCTCGTGCCGTTCCGCGCCGTGCTCCACCGCGACGACCTCACCGACCGGCTGAGCCGGATCACCGCGCCCGCCCTCGTCATCCACGGCACGGCCGACGCCTCCATCGCGCTCGACGAGGCCCGCGACTACGCCGCCCGGATCCCGAACGCCGGCCCGGTCGTCGCCGTGGACGGAGCGCCGCACGCGAGCTGCTACACGCATCCGCGGCCGGTGAACGAAGCGATCCTCGAGTTCCTCGGCGGCCTGCCCGCACAGTGAAAGGACTGCACCGTGGCAGACTTCGACCTGATCATCCGCGGCGGATCCGTCGTGGACGGCACCGGCGGACCCGAGTTCACCGGTGACGTCGCCGTCACGGGCGGGCGCATCGCCGCCGTCGGCCGCGTCGACGGCGCAGGACGGCGGGAGGTCGACGCCGACGGCGCGACCGTCACCCCCGGCTTCGTCGACATCCACACCCACTACGACGGCCAGGCCACGTGGGACTCCACCCTGCAGCCATCGTCATGGCACGGCGTCACCACGGTGCTGGCCGGCAACTGCGGCGTCGGTTTCGCCCCGGCGCGCGCCACGGATCACCACCGGCTCATCAAACTGATGGAGGGCATCGAGGACATCCCCGAGGTCGCCCTCACCGAAGGGCTGCGCTGGGACTGGGAGTCCTTCCCCGAGTTCATGGACGTGCTGGCCCGGCGGCCGCGCGACATCGACATGGCGGTGCAGATCCCGCACGCGCCGCTGCGGGTCTACGTCATGGGCGATCGCGCCGCCGCCCGGGCCGACGCCACCGACGACGAGATCGCGCAGATGGCTCGACTGGTCCGGGAGGCGATCTCGGCCGGCGCACTCGGGTTCAGCACCTCCCGGACGCTCAAGCACAAGGCGAAGGACGGGGAGAACACCCCCTCCTACGGGGTCGGCGACGCCGAGCTCTCCGCCATCGCGCGAGCCCTCGGCGAGACCGGCACCGGAGTCCTCCAACTGGTCGCCGACTTCGTCGACCTGGACGACGACTTCCGCGTCATCGAGGGCATGGCCCGCTCGTCGCGTCGTCCGGTGTCGGTGTCCCTCGCGCAGGAGCGGGACCGCCCCGACACCTACCGCGCGGTGCTGGCGCGGATCACCGCACTCAACGCGCAGGGGCACCAGGTCAAGGCGCAGGTCGCCGCGCGCGGGATCGGCATGCTGCTGGGCCTGCAGTGCTCCCTGCACCCGTTCATGACGAACCCGGTGTGGAAGGCCGAACTGGCCGGCAGGCCGGTGGCCGAGCAGGCCCGGCTCATGGCCGAGCCGACCATGAAGGCGAAGGTGCTGGCTGCGCACACGGGGCACGCCGACCCGACCGTACTCGGCGGCGACCGCATCTACCGGTGGGAGGCGATGTTCCCGCTCACCGATCCGCCGGACTACGAACCGCCGTTGGACCGTTCGGTGGCCGCGATCGCGAGCCGCACGGGGCGCAGCGCGGTCGAGGTCGCCTACGACCTCGTCGTCCAGGACGGCGGACGGGCGATGATCTACGAGCCGTTCACCAACTACGCGGACGGATCCCTCGACCCCGTCCGGGAGATGCTGGTGCACCCGCACAGCCTCCCGGGGCTCTCCGACGGCGGCGCCCACATCGGCGTGATCTGCGATGCCAGCTTCCCGACCAGCCAGCTGCAGTACTGGGCGCGGGAACGACCGTCCGGCCGCCTCCCGCTGACCTACGTCGTCCAGCGGCAGGCCCGCGACACCGCCCGCTTCGTCGGCCTGGGCGACCGCGGCGTCATCGCGCCCGGGTACAAGGCCGACCTCAACGTCATCGATCTCCCCCACCTGCGGCTTCGGCTGCCGGAGGTCCACTTCGACCTCCCGGCCGGGGGCCGGCGACTCCTGCAGCGGGCGGACGGCTACGTGCACACGTTCGTGTCCGGTGTCGAGACGTACTCGCACGGTGCGGCCACCGGGGAGCGCCCGGGGCGCCTGGTGCGTGGCGGAACCTCGTGAACGCCCCGGACCACGAGATCGCGATCATCGGCGCGGGGATCTCCGGCATCGGCGCCGGAGTCGCGCTGCTGCGGCACGGCCGTCGTGACTTCGTCGTCTTCGAGCGCAAGGGCGACATCGGCGGGGTGTGGCGGGACAACACCTACCCGGGCGTCGGCGTCGACATCCCCTCCCACGCGTACCAGTTCGGCTACCACCTGGGGAGGTGGTCGCGGATGTACGCCAAGGGACACGAGGTGAAGGCCTACGTCGACGAGCTCGCCGACCGCTTCGGCGTCCGCGGCCACGTGCGCCTGAACAGCCCGGTCACCGGCCGGCGGTGGAACGAGGACAGCCACTGGTGGGAGCTCACCGTCGGGGAGGAGGTGGTGACGGCCCGTTGGGTGATCAGTGCGATCGGCAACTTCCCGATGGTGCGTGAGCCCTGCCTGCCCGGTCTGGACACCTTTCGCGGGCAGGTCCTGCGCAGCGCCGACTGGGACCACGGGTACGACCTGACGGGCAAGCGCGTGGCCCAGATCGGCACCGGCGCCAGCGGGGTCCAGCTCCTCCCCGAGATCGCCCGGGTCGCCGACCACGTCACGGTGCACCAGCGGACCCCGATCTGGGTCATGCCGAAGTTCGACCCGCGGTTCGGCCCGCTCACGCGCGCGGCGTTCCGCCGGTGCCCCGGCATCGAGCAGGCGCTGCAACGGCACATCACGACGGCGATGCGGGCGATGATCGCCGCCTGGGTCGAGTTCGAACGGCCGTCGGTCCGCCGACCCGTGCACGCACTCACCTGGCTGCTCCGCGACGTGTTCTACCGGCTCAGCGTCCGGGACCCCGAGCTGCGCAGGAAGCTGACCCCGAGCTACGGCCTGCTGTGCAAGCGGCCGTCACTGTCCAACGCCTACCTGCGCACCTTCAACCGCCCGAACGTCGAGCTGGTCACCGAACCGATCGAGAGCATCACGCCGCGGGGCGTGCGCACCGCAGACGGCGCCGAGCGCGAGGTGGACGCGCTGGTCCTCGCGACCGGGTTCTACAACGCCTACGACCCGGAGCCCTACCGCGCAGAGCCGGTCCGCGGCGCCGGCGGATTCGACCTGGCGACCTTCTTCGCCGAGGAGCGCATCGTCTGCTACGAAGGCGTCACCGTTGCAGGGCTGCCCAACACCGTCCTCATCTGCGGCCCCTACTCGCTGACCGGCGGGACGTGGCACGACATCGTGGACGTCTCGGTCCGGCACGCGATCCGCCTGATGGACGAGGCCGGTTCGCGGGACGCGACCCGGGTCGAGGTGCGCCGTGCGGCTGCCCAGGCGTGGACCGACCGGGTGCGGGCCAAACTGGCGAGATCGCTGCTGCAGCTCAACTCCTGCGAGACGTCCAACAGCTACTACTTCGACCGGCACGGCGACACCCCGTTCCTGCGACCCACGACCTTCGCCGAAGCCGTCGCTGCGCACGAGAACTTCCCGTTCGACGACTACAGCTTCCAGCGGCTGCCGGCCGCGGTCGGCTGACACGGCGTCTGCGTGACGGCGGGGGTGTGCGGGAGGCGGAGGGTGTCCTACATTCCGCGGATGAGCGCCACCACCGGTCCGCGGCCGGGAGGGGAGTGGGTGAACAGCGGTGAGGTCGCCGACCTCGTCGGTGTCCCGGCTGCTGATCGAGAGGCCCGCCTGGAGGACCTGGTCTCCGCCACGCACCTCGACATGGCCGTCCGGATCGATCCGGGGTGGTCGCCGGCGGTCTTCCGGGCCTCGATCCGCCGACGGTGGGTGGAGGACCTCGTCCTCGTCGAGGTCGCGTGCGATCCGTGCAGCGGCGCGCGCGGCCGGCGGCGAGCGGCTCGCACTGACGGCCTCCACCTCGGTGTCATGGTCGTGCGCGACGGGCGGGAGAGCGTCGCACTGGACGGTGTCGTCGCCGAGCTCCGCGCCGGCGACGTGCTGGTGTGGCGGAGCGACCAGCCGGCGCGGTTCCGCGTGCACGAGCCGCAGCACAAGCAGACCGTGATCATTCCGGCCATCGCGCTGACCGAGGTCACCGGCCCGAAGGACCTGCTCGGTCCCGCGGTGCTCCACGGGGATGCGCCCGCCACGCAGCTGCTCACCGGGTACCTCGACGTCCTGTCCCGCACGCTGGACCAGCTGGCTCCTGCCGCGTTGTCCGCTGCTCGCCGGGCGACGCTGGACCTCGCCGCTGCCGCGCTGCAACCCGGTGCGCCGGTGAGCGCCCCCCTCGTGGTCATGAAGGCGTGGATCGAGCGTCGCCTCCCGTCGGGAGACGTGACCCCGGCGGCGATCGCGGCGGCGCACGGGATGTCGGTGCGCAGCGTGTACCGGGTCTTCGAGGAGACCGGCGAGACGGTGAGCGCCTTCGTCCAGGCGCGGCGGCTGGTCCGGGCGCGGCGTGACCTCGCAACCGGTCGGGATGCCGTGTCCGACATCGCGGCGCGGTGGGGGTTCGCCGACGCCAGCCACTTCAGCCGCGCCTTCCGGGCGCGGTACGGCCGGACGCCCCGCGACTTCCGCGCGGAGGTGGCGGCGCGGCGCTGATCGTCGCGGCGGCCGCCCTGGCAGGGAGAGTCCAGCCCCTGACAGCCAGGTACAAGCACCCGGAGCGCTGGTCGGCGACCCTTCCTCCACACCGTCGACAGCCGAGGAGGGTTTCGTGGTGCGTGAGGATGTCGAGTTCACGGCGCAGGGCACGACGCTGCGCGGGTGGTTCTACCCGGCCGAGGGGGCGACCGGCGAGTCCCCGTGCGTGGTGCTCCAGCACGGGTTCTCCGGGGTCAAGGAGATGTACCTCGACGACTTCGCCGAGGTGTTCCAGGCGGCCGGCCTGAGCTGCCTCGTCTACGACCACCCCGGGTTCGGTGCCAGCGATGCCGTACCGGGGTGTCCCCGCCAGGAGATCGATCCCTGGCAGCAGATCCGGTTCATCCAGCACGCGATCACCTACGCACAGTCCCGCCCGGACGTCGACGCCGAGCGCATCGGGCTGTGGGGTTCGAGCTTCGGAGGCGCACACGCACTGGTGGTGGCGGCGACGGACCGGCGGGTCAAGGCCGTCGTCAGCCAGGTTCCCCCCGTCTCCGGGGCGGCGACCTTCAAGGAGCTGATCCGCATCGACCACTGGGCTGCCCTGGATGCCGCGTTCGCGGGGGAGCGGCTGGCTCGCCTGAACGCGGCGGACCCGACGATGCTGCCGGTCGTCACGGCGGACCCGGAGACGAACGCGGCGCTGCCCACCCGCGACTCCTACGAGTGGTGCGCGACGGCCGCGAGGGACCGGGCACCGAGTTGGCGCAACGAGGTCACGTTGCTCTCGATGGAGTTCTTCCGCGGCTACGAGCCCGGGAGCTGGATCCCGCTGATCGCGCCGACCCCGCTGCTCATGATCGTGGCACCGCACGACCGGCTGGCCGACGGGCAGCTGGCGACCGCGGCGTACGAGACGGCGCTGCACCCCAAGAAGCTGGTCCTCGTGCCGGGCGGGCACTTCGACGCCTACACCGGTCCGGGGTTCGCCGCCACGTCCGCGCCGGCGCGCGACTGGTTCGTCGAGCACCTGCTGACCAAGCACATCTGACCGGATCCGCCAGGAGGAGGAGTCCACATGGGACGATTCGAGGGAAAGGTCGCCTTCGTGACCGGCGCTGCTCGCGGTCAGGGCCGCTCGCACGCCATCCGGTTGGCGGAGGAGGGAGCCGACGTCGTCGCTGTCGACATCTGCTCCGACGTCGAGACGGTGCCCTACCCGGGGGCCGACGACAGCGATCTCGCGGAGACCGTCAAGCAGGTGGAGGCGCTCGGTGGACGCATCGTCGCCCACCAGGTCGACGTGCGCGACCTCGCCGCACTGGAATCGGTCGCCCGACACGGCGTCGAGGAGTTCGGCAGCCTCGACATCGTGTGCGCGAACGCCGGGATCGCGAGCTTCGGGCAGGCGCTCGAGCTGGACGAACGGACCTGGCAGACGATGATCGACATCAACCTGACGGGGACGTGGAAGACGGTCAAGGCGACCGCACCGCTGATGGTCGAGGGTGGTCGCGGTGGCTCGGTGGTCCTCACGTCCTCGGTCGCCGGTCTCATCGCGTTCCCCAACATCAGCCACTACGTCGCCGCGAAGCACGGCGTCACGGGCCTGATGCGCGCGTTCGCGATCGAGCTCGCGCCCTTCGGGATCCGGGTCAACTCCGTCCACCCGGCGACCGTGGACACCCCGATGGTGGCCAACCAGGCGTCCTGGTCGCTGTTCCTCGGCGGGGTGGAGGGGGCGACGCGAGAGCAGGCCGCCGCCGGGATGACGGCCATGAACGCACTGCCGGTGCCGTGGGTCGATCCGGTCGATGTCACCAACGCGGTGCTGTACCTCGCCTCGGACGAGGCTCGCTACGTCACGGGGACGACCACCGTGATCGACGCCGGAGCCATGGCGCCGTTCAAGATCCCGCACGCGTGAACCGCGCCGGGGTGGCCGCTGGGCGGTCCTCGGCACCGGCGACGACCTGTCCTCCCGGGTACGCCGCAGGTCAGGGCGGGCGACCGGTGTCGGATCCGGCCCTCGCGAGCTGGCCGCGCCTGCCCAGGGCCGAGATCGATCACTGAGCGCCACCCCGGCGCCCGCGCGTGCAGCGAAGGTGAACGGGTCGACTGGGTCGACGGCGCCGAAGGTGAACTCGTCGTCGCGCACCTGCGCCGGGAATGCGTGCCGCTGGTCCGCTTCCGGGTCCGGGACCGGGTGATCGTGCGGACCGACCCGTGCCCGTGCGGCCGCCGCTGCGGGTCCAGGTCGAGTACGGACCCGGCGAGGAGGACCTCGACGGGCTGCGCGGCGCGGTGGAGCAGGAGCTGCGCGACAGGTTGGTCGTGAAGGCGGCGGTGGAGCTCGTCCCGCCGAACGCGCTCCCACGGTGGGAGATGAAGGCCCAGCTGGTGAGGAGACGGAGATGAAGGCGAGCGCAGCGAGCCGGAATCGACCATGGAGACGGAGATGAAGGCGAGCGCAGCGAGCCGGAATCGACCCTCGGGGAGGAGGTAGGCGTGACGCCGAAGTCAGCAATGGAGGTGACGAGGTGCTGAACATCGACATCGACACCGGCGGGACCATGACCGACGGTCTGGTCAGCGGTGACGGCACGGTGTTCTCGGTGAAGGTCGAGACCACTCCGCACGACGTGACGATCGCGTTCGTCGAGGTCCTGGAGGCCGCGCGAGCGCGGGTCGGGGCGGCCAGCCTGCGTGACCTGCTGGACGACGTGGCTCTGATCCGCTGGTCGTCGACGATCACGTCGAACGTGCTGGCGCAGAGGTCCGGGCCGAAGCTGGGGCTGCTCGTGAGCGCCGGCCACGAGGACGACCTCTACACGAGCGCGGGCGAGGCCGCGACGGTGGTGGGGCCGCTGATCGACCGGGAGAACATCACCGGCATCTCCGACGACGCGGACGACGACGAGGTCCGCACCGCGGTGAAGGGGCTGTTCGACAAGGGCATCCGGCGGATCAACATCTCGCTGAAGGGCGCGTTCGAGGACAACTCGCGCGAACGCAAGGTCGTCGCGATGATCGACGCCCAGTACCCGGACCACTTCCTGGGCTCGATCCCGGCCCTGCCGGCGAGTGAGATCCTGCTGCGGCCCGACGACGCGACCCGCACGTTCGTCTCGTTGATCAATGCCTACGTCCACCCCTCCTTGGCGACCACCCTCTACCGCGCGGAGGAGACGCTCAAGCAGGAGCACTCCTGGCGCGGCAACGTGCTGGTCGGGCACATCAACGGCGGTGTGGCGCGGATCGGCAAGACCACGGCCTTCGACACCATCGAGTCCGGGCCGCTGTTCGGGACGCACGCCGGCGCTCACGAAGCCGCGGCGCGGGGCGACGGCAAGGTCCTCGCCATCGACGTCGGCGGCACCACGGCGAAGGCGTCCGCCGTCGAGTCCGGCCGTGTCGTCGACCGCGACGAGGGGCACCTGTTCGGCATCCCCGTCCGCACGAACCTCCCGCTCCTGCGCTCCATCGCGCTGGGCGGCGGCTCGGTCGCCCGGGCGAAGGACGGCGAGGTCACCCTCGGTCCCGACTCGATGGGTGCCGCACCGGGCCCGGCCTGCTACGGCCTCGGTGGGCGCAACGCCACCACGACCGACGCGTTCGTGCTGCTCGGGTACCTGTCGCCGACGGCGTTCCTCGACGGTCGCCGCACGCTGGACCTCGACGCGGCCCGGGACGCGATCGCGCGCACCGTCGGTGATCCGCTGGGCGTCACGGCCGAGGAGGCGGCGCGGCGCATCGTCGACAAGGCCTTCGACATGACCGCCGAGCTCGCTCGCGAGACGGCGCGAGAGATGGGCTGGGACCCCGCGGACACCGCCGTCTACGCCTTCGGCGGCAACGGCCCGCTCTTCGCGACCGGCGTGGCCGAGCGGATCGGTGCGCAGAAGGTCCGGCTGTTCGCCTTCGGCAACGTGCTCTCCGCCTACGGCTCGGCCATCTCCGACGTCGTGCACGTCTACGAGTCCGCCGTGAACTCCGACGACGCGGCGCGGGCCGCCGCCGCGAAGCTCACCGACGAGGCGCGCCGGGACCTGCAGGGTGAGGGATTCGATCCCGGCGCCGCGTCGCTGCACTGGGAGGTCCGGCACGACGACGGTTCCCGCACGACGGCCGACGGAGCGATCGACGCCGCGCTCGGTGGCGCACCCGCGGGCCTCGTCAGGCTCACCGCGCGCTATCCGCTGCCGAGCCTCGACAAGGTCGCCGCAGCGCAGGCCGACGGGACCGCCGGCGGCGACCGCGGGGGGATCCCGACCCGGTCGTGGGCGTCGGTGGCCGGCGAGACGGTCACCGGCCCGGCTCTGATCGACGGCGGCAGCTTCACCTGGCTGGTCGGGGCCGGGTGGGCCCTGGAGGTCGATCAGCACGGTGATGCCCTGGCGACGAGAGGAGAGCAGCGATGACGCAGCCGAGGAAGATCCACGTGGCGGAGTACCTCGACCTCGACGTCGACTCCGAGAGGTGGTCCTGCCATTCGTGCGGTCACGACATCGGTGACGCCCGGGACAACTACAAGAAGGGCCTGCTCATCCACGAGCGGGACCCGGGCGAGGTGCACCCGCCGCTGATCGAGGGCGCGTACACGTTCGCGCCCAACCCGGAGTGGATCCGCATCCTCGAGTTCTACTGCCCCGGCTGCGGCCGCCAGGTCGAGACCGAGTACCTCCCGCCCGGTCACCCGATCACCCACGACACCGAGATCGACCTCGACAGCCTCCAGCGCAAGCTCGCCGACGGCGCGCTGTGCATCGACGCCCACGGCAAGCTGGAGGTGACCGCATGAGCGCCACCCACAAGACGATCGACATCGACGTCGGGGGCACCTTCACCGACCTGGTGCTGACCTGGGGCGACCGCCGGGTCACCGCGAAGGCGCCGACGACCCCCTACGACCTGTCGGTGGGGTTCCTCGACGTCCTGACCGACGGCGCCGACCAGCTCGAGATGTCGATCGACGACCTGCTTCCGCAGATCGAGCTGGTCCGCTACTCGACCACGGTCGCGATGAACCGGCTCATCGAGCGGAAGGGGCCGCGACTGGGGCTGCTGACCACCGAGGGCCACGAGGACGCGATCCTCATCGGCCGTGGTGCGCAGTGGACCGACGGCACCCGGATCTCGGAGCGGCGCAACGTCGCCGTGCAGAACAAGCCGGCGCCGCTGGTCACCCGCGACATGATCGCCGGGGTGCGCGAGCGCGTCGACTCGTTCGGCCAGGTCCTGCGTCCGCTGAACGAGGACGATGTGCGGGCCAAGCTGCGCAGGCTCGTCGACGGCGGTGCCCGCGCCATCGCGGTGTCGCTGCTGTGGAGCTTCGCGAACCCGGCGCACGAGCTGCGGATCCGGGAGATCATCCGCGAGGAGTACAAGGCCTACCACGTGGGCTACCTGCCGGTCGTGCTCTCGCACGAGGTCGTCGGCAAGGTCGGCGAGTACGAGCGCACCATGACCGCGATCCTCGACGCCTACCTGCAGAGCTCGATCAAGGCGGAGATGGAGGCGACCTGGGACCAGCTGCGCGAGCACGGCTACCGCGGCAGCTTCCTGCTCACCCACAACACCGGCGGCTCGGCGGAGATCTTCAAGACCACCGCGTCGCGCACCTACAACGGCGGCCCGATCTCCGGGCTCATGGGCAGCTTCCACATCGGCAAGGCGCTGGGCTACCGCAACGTCATCGCCTCCGACGTCGGCGGCACCAGCTTCGACCTCGGGATGGTCGTGGACGCGTCGGTGCGCTCCTACGAGTTCCGGCCCATCATCGACAAGTGGATGGTCGGCATCTCGATGCTGCAGTCCGCGACGATGGGCGCGGGTGGCGGCTCGATCGCCTGGATCAACGAGCTGCTCGGCGGGCGGCTCGAGGTGGGCCCGCGTTCGGCCGGTTCCTACCCCGGTCCGGCGTGCTACGACCTGGGCGGCACCGAACCGACCACGACCGACGCCGACGTCGTGCTCGGCTACATCTCCCCGGACGGCTACTTCAACGGCCGGATGCCGCTGAACCGGGACAAGGCCGTCGAGGCGATCGAGCTGAAGATCGCCAAGCCGCTCGGACTCGGCGTCGACGAGGCCGCCGCGCTGATCCGCCGGATCGTCGAGAACAACATGGCCTCGGCGATCAAGCGCGAGGTGCACCTGCGCGGCTACCACCCGGAGGACTTCGTCCTGTTCGCCTTCGGTGGTGGCGGCCCCACGCACGTCGCGGGCTACGGCGCGGACGTCCCGACGTCGGTGATCTTCCCGCAGGCGCCGGTGTTCTCGGCGCTGGGCAGCTCGGTGATGGACATCATGCACGTCTACGAGCAGTCGAAGCGGCTGCTGTTCCTCAACGGGATGACCCAGCAGTACACCGACGACTACGCCGCCTACAACGCGCCGATCGAGCAGATGATCGCCCAGGCCAAGGCCGACCTCACCTCCGAGGGGCTCGACCCGGACAGCGCCGTGTTCACCGTCGAGCTGGACATGCTCTACGGCGGTCAGGTGCAGGTGAAGCGGGTCGCGTCACCGCTGTTGGCGATCCACTCCCCGGAGGACGCGCAGCGGGTGTACGAGGAGTTCGAGAAGGAGTACTCGGAGGCGTTCAGCCCGCACGTGGTCAACAAACCCGGTGGGGCCTACATCGAGAACATCGTCGTCAAGGCGACCGTGCCGACCGAGAAGCTCGACCTGCCCGTCCACGATCTGCAGGGCACGGACCCGTCAGCGGCGCAGACGGGCCACCGCAACGCCTACTGGCCGGAGCTCTCCCGCCGGCTCGACACCCCGGTGTACGCGTTCGACCAGCTGCAGCCGGGCAACCAGGTCGACGGGCCGGCGCTGGTGGAGGCGGAGTTCACCACGATCGTCCTCCCACCGGGCAAGAGCTTGTCCATCGATCGCCACGGCCTCGGGCTGATGCAGAACACCGACGTCGCCGGCACCGACGCGGCCCTGCCGGGCGCGGCGGTCACAGCTGCGCCTGCCCTGGAAGGGGTCTGATCATGGGGTACCCGAGCCTGGAGGAGAAGCTCGGCGCGCTGAAGGTGAGCGAGCCGACCGACTACGAGAAGGCCTGCCTGGAGAAGGTCGGCGCCGGTGACTACGAGATCGGCGTGCAGCGCACGGCGGACATCCTCGACGAGGGCTACGAGGTGTTCATGCGCAGCTCGCGCTCCCAGATGGGGGTCGCGGGCGACTCCATCGTCGCGCTGTTCAACGCCCAGGGTGACCTGGTCAACGCCTCGGCAGGCACCTACCTGCACGCGGTGATCCCGCCGATCGTGATCAAGTACATCCTGAAGAACTTCCGGGAGAACCCGGGCATCGCCGACGGCGACATCTGGTACACCAACGACGCCCTCTACGGCGGGATCCACAACCCCGACCAGGTCGCGATCATGCCGGTGTTCTTCGAGGGCGAGCTCGTCGCCTGGACCGCGGCCCTGTCGCACACCACCGAGACCGGCGCCTGCGAGCCCGGCGGGATGCCGGTGTCGGCGAAGTCACGGTTCGACGAGGGCATGAACCTGCCGCCGATGAAGATCGGGCACAACCACGTCCTGCGCCACGACGTGATCGAGATGTTCGCGGCGTTCGGGCTCCGGTCGGAGACCAGCGTGACCGTCGACCTGCGCGCCCGGTGCACGACGGCGGACCGCGTGCGGGTGCGGTTGCTGGAGATGTTCGCCCGCGAGGGCAAGGACTTCGTCACCGGCCTGTTCCGCCGGATGCTGATCGAGGCCGAACAGGGTGCCCGCAAGCGGCTCGCGTCGTGGCCCGACGGGGTCTACCGGTGTGCGACGTTCTCCGACGCGGCCGGTACCGAGCACGGCCTGATGCGCAACTGCTTCATGACGATGACGAAGAAGGACGACACCCTCCACATCGACTTCACCGGCACCAGCCCGGAGAACGGGTCGTCGTACAACGCGCACCCGCAGGCGGTCATCGGCCACCTGGCGAACTACATCTACGAGTACGTCTTCCACGACCTGCCGATCTCCTCGGCGACGTTCCAGCCGATCGACTTCGAGTTCCCGCCGAACTCGATGCTGTCGCCGGCGCCGAACGCCGCGACCAGCTGCGCGGTCATGGCCGCGACGGGCGCGATGAGCGCGATCGCCAACTGCGTCGGCCGGGCCCGGTTCGGCACGGTCGAGTGGCGGCAGGTCACCGCCTCGCTGGGCAACGGCGGCAACGCGTCGGTGCTGGCCGGGGTGTCGCAGTGGGGCATGCCGTTCGCCGACATGCTCGCCTACACGATCAACACCGAGGGGCAGGGCGCGCGGTCGCACTCCGACGGCATCAACGCCTACGGGTTCCCGTGGTGCGCCTTCGGGCGTGCACCGGACGTGGAGAACATGGAGAACGAGCTGCCGATGCTCGTGCCGTTCTCCCAGCACTGGCCCGACTCGGGCGGCGCCGGGAAGCACCGCGGGGGAGTGGGTACCGCGCAGCTGTGGGTGGCCCACCACGTCCCCTACGTGGTCTTCATGTCGATCGCGGACAACTCCATCGTGCAGACGCCGCAGCCGCTGTTCGGCGGCTACACGATGTGCACCTGCCCCGGGTTGTCGATGGAGGGCGTCGACATCCCCGAACTGCTGCGGGCCGGCGAGGAAGGGACGCTCGACCTGGCCAGCCTGCTGGCCGGGAAGTACGGCGGGCGGATCGTGTCGGAGACCTACGCGCGCACGGCCCGTCCCGTGATGGGCGACCAGGTGATCACGCTCGGGATCTCGACGGGCGGCGCCGGCTACGGCGACCCGCTCGACCGTGACCCGGCCGCCGTCGAGAAGGACGTCGTCGACGGGCTGATCTCCGACTGGTCGGCCACCCACGTCTACGCGGTGCGCTTCACCGAGCGCACGGGGCGCGTCGACCCGGCAGCCACGCAGCAGGTCCGCCGCGAGGTCCTCGAGGCGCGCAAGGCCCGCGGGAAGACCTGGGACGAGTTCCACGCCGGCTGGTCGCAGCGCAAGCCGCCCGAGGAGGTGCTGGCGCTGTACGGCTCGTGGCCGGACGGCGAGGTCGTCACCCCGCTGATGCGGATGTGAGCGGGGCCGGGTGATGAGTCTCGCGCCCCGCGCCCGAGCGCAGGCGATCGCGGCCCAGGGCCGACGGGTGGGGGGCGGCCAGCACACGCTGGCCGTCCCGCTGGCCCCGCGGCTCGCCGCGAAGATCGCCGAGCGCCCCTGGGACGCCTTCCTCTCCGACCCCACCCAGCTCGCCAACGGCCTCACCGACTTCATCGAGGCGGTCCGACCGGACGGCGTCGCGGTCACGCTGCCGTCGATCCTCGCCGAGGACCCCGGCGGTGTCCGCCGGGACACGGCGCTGGAGGCCACCCGCAGGCTGCGCAGCACCGTGGGGGACCACGCGGTGCTGGTGGCCGTGCTGCCCGGCGCGGATCCGGGCTTGGTGGACCAGATCAAGCTGTTCCTCGAAGCCGGCGTGGACGGCGTCGTGCTCGCGGGAGACGCCGAGCAGGCAGTGGCGCGCACCGTCGGGAACGTCGCGAGGTTCCATCGGGCGATGGCCCATGTGCTGGGGGCCGGCAGCTGTGGGCTGCAAGGAGCCGAGCTGGTGCCGCTGGACGCGCCCGTCGCGAAGACGGGCCTGGTCCTGACCGACGGCGAGGTCCCGGAGACCACCACGATCCCGGCTGTCCAGGACTGGATCCTCGCCGTCACCGGCTGACCGCATCAGCAGCGTGGACAGGGAGTCGGACGCATCGTGTGCGGACCGGCTGCCCCCGTCTCTCCGCGCTGCGAACCACGAGATCCGAGGGAGCACCACGTGCAGTACACCGATGTCGCCATCCCGCTGGGGCAGGCCTGGTCCTCGCCCTTCGCGAGGTGGCAGGGCTCGCTCAGCGAGGTCTCCAGCCTCGACATCGCCGTGGCCGTCACCTCCCGGGCACTCGCGGACCGCGGCGTCGATCCCGCCGAGTTCGACGGGCTCGTCCTGGGCTGGACCATCCCGCAGCCGGAGATCTTCTACGGCGCGCCGACCGTGGCCGCCCGGCTCGGCGCGACCGGCGTGTCGGGCCCGATGGTCAGCCAGGCCTGCGCCACGAGCGTCGCTGCGCTGCATGCCGCTGCCTGCGCCGTCGCGGCAGGTGCCGGGCCCCAGCTCGTCGTCACCACCGACCGGACCTCGAACGGGCCGACGCTGTCGTGGCCGGCCCCGTCGAGCGCGGGCGGGGCCCCCGTCAGCGAGCACTGGGTACTGCACAGCTTCGAGCGTGACCCGTGGGCCGGGGCGTCGATGATCGAGGCCGGCGAGGCCGTCGCGGCCGAGGTGGGCGCCACCCGGCGCGAGATCGACGAGCTCACCGCCCTGCGCTGGGAGCAGTACACCGCAGCGCTCGCCGACGACCGAGCGTTCCAGCGCCGCTTCATGGTGCCGGTGACGATCGCGAAGAAGCGCGGCGAGCTGCGGCTCGACGCCGACGAGGGGGTCAGGCCCAAGGAGCTGGAGACCATCGCCAAGCTCAACGCGGCGACCCCGGACGGCGTGCACACCTTCGCCTCGCAGACACATCCCGCCGACGGCAGCGCCGGCGCGGTCGTCACCACCACCGACCGAGCCCGCGAGCTCTCCGGCGGTGCCGGCGTGGTGCGGATCCTCGGATCCGGTTTCGCGCGGGTCGGCACGAGCCGCATGCCGCAGGCACCGGTGCCCGCCGCGCTCTCCGCCCTGCGCGCGGCGGACAGGACGATCAGCGACGTCGAGGCCGTCACCACCCACAACCCGTTCGCCGTCAACGATCTCTACTTCGCCGCCGAGACCGGGTTCCCGCTCGACCGGATGAACGCCTTCGGCTGCAGCCTGGTGTTCGGACACCCGCAGGGTCCGACCGGGCTGCGCTCCATCGCCGAGCTGATCGAGACGCTGCGGGCGCGCGGCGGCGGCCTCGGCCTGTTCACCGGATGCGCTGCCGGCGACACCGGAGCAGCGGTCGTCCTCGAGGTCACGGACTGACCATGGCCTCGAACATCGACGCGGGCGTGCGCACCTTCGCCCGTCCCGCGATCGTCGCGGAACCGCGCCCGGACAACTCCGTGCTGCTCCGGTCGGCAGTCCCGCTCGGACCACACGCCGAGCACCTGGGCCAGGAGCTGCGGCGCTGGGCGACGGCGACCCCGGACGCGGTCCTCGCCAGCGCCCCGCAGCCGTCGGGAGAGCGACGGACACTGACCTTCGCCCAGGCGCGACGGCAGGCCGACTCGGTGGGACAGGCGCTGCTCGACCTGGGTGCCGGGCCGGACCGGCCCGTGCTCCTGCTGTCGGGCAACTCGCTCGATCACCTGCTCCTGACGCTGGGCTGCTACTGCGCAGGCGTGCCCGCCGTCCCGGCGAGCGTGGCCTACTCGCTGATGTCGGCCGATCACCGCCAGATCCGCGCCATGGCGGAGCTCGTGTCTCCCGGCGTGGTCCACGCCGAGGACGCCGCGCAGTTCGGCGCGGCGCTCGACGCCGTACTCGCCGCGTCTCCGTCGCCGCCGGCCGTCGTGGTCTCGAGGGGGACGCGCGCCGGCGCGCACAGCTTCACCGATCTCGTCGCCACCGATGCGGGCCCGCGACTGGACGCTGCGTTCGATGCGGTCACCGCCGACACCGTCGCCAAGATCCTCTTCACGTCCGGGTCCACCGGCACGCCGAAAGGCGTCATCACCACCCACCGCATGCTGACGAGCAACCAGCAGATGATGCGGCAGGTGTGGCCGTTCCTGGTCGACGAGCCACCCGTGCTCGTCGACTGGCTGCCGTGGAGCCACACGTTCGGCGGCAGCCACAACCTGAACCTGGCGCTGACCAACGGCGGCACCCTGCACATCGACGCCGGCCGCCCGACCCCAGCGGGGTTCGACCAGACGATCGCCGCCCTTCGCCGGCACGCGCCGACCGTCTACGTCAACGTGCCGGCCGGGTACGCCATGCTCGTCCCGCGCCTGGAGCAGGACCCGGAGTTCGCCCGGCACTTCTTCTCCCGGCTGCGCCTGCTGTTCTACGCCGCCGCGGCGCTGCCGCAGGCGTTGTGGGACCGCCTCGAACGGCTGGTGGAGCAGCACTCCGACCACCCGGTGCCGTTCACCTCGTCATGGGGCACCACCGAGACGGCGCCCGCCGCCACCTCGGCGCACTGGACGGGTTCGCGCTGCGGGTGCATCGGCGTTCCGCTGCCCGGCGTGACCGTGAAGCTGGTCCCGGAAGGCGGCAAGCAGGAGATCCGCCTGAAGGGCCCGAACGTGACCCCCGGCTACCACGGCCGGCCCGATGCCACCGCCGCGGCGTTCGACGACGAGGGCTTCTACCGCACCGGGGACGCCGTCGTCGTCGTCGACGAGTCCGATCCCGACATGGGGCTGATGTTCGACGGTCGCATCGCCGAGGACTTCAAGCTGACCACCGGCACGTGGGTGAGCGTCGCGGCGGTGCGCGGCGCGCTCCTGTCGGCGACTCGGGTGTTGGCCGACGCCGTCATCGCTGGTCATGACCGAGCCGAGGTCACCGCCCTGGCCTGGCTGCATCCCGCCGAGGCGAAGGAGCTGTGCGGCGTCACCGCCGACGACGGCCTCCCACTCGATCACCCGGTCCTGCGCAGCCACCTCGCCGACACCCTCGCCGCGCTGGCCGAGGGCTCGGGCTCCGCGGGTCACGTGGCTCGCCTGCTGCTCTGCGCCGAACCACCCGACCTCGACGCAGGCGAGATCACCGACAAGGGCTACCTCAACCAACGCGTCGTGCTCGAGCGCCGCGCCGACCTCGTCGAGCGGCTGTATGCGCCTGCTCCCGATCCGGACGTGATCGTGCGCGCGCCGGCGCAGGCCCGCTCTGGCCGGTGATGGACGCGGCCGCGTCGGAGAGCAGGACACCACGCGGACTGGGCCTGGACCGAACCGCTGCCCGCAGGTGTCGGCGATCTTGCCGGCGACGGTCCCGGCGCCACACCTCCACTAGGTCATCACAGGTCTAATCATCGCAACCTTGACGATGAGAATACGACACTGTTACCGTCTACTCGATCGTTGGCACCCCGATCTGAACGTCGAGCCACGCGCCACAACCGCGGTCCCCGACGTGCTCGCGGCCGCCGCGCGCTCGGCCCGCCCACCGTCCCCCGGATCCCGGTCGCTCCGACCGACTGCTCCGGACCCCGCTTCCTCGAAGGGCAGCGCCATGAGTGGTTCCACCGTGATGACGCCGACGTTCCGGGACCATCGCCGGGTCGCCATAGCCGGCGGCATCGGCACGATGCTCGAGATGTACGACTTCCTGCTGTTCGGCACGGCAGCAGCGCTCATCTTCGACGGCCTGTTCTTCCCGACCTTCGACCCGAGCGTCGGTGTCCTGCTCGCCTTCGCCACCTTCGGTGCCGGTGTCCTCATCCGGCCCATCGGAGGCGCGTTCATCGCGCACTTCGGGGACCGGCTCGGGCGGAAGCGGATGCTCGTGCTCACGCTGTCCGTGACGGGCGCCGCCACCGTCCTGATCGGCCTGCTGCCGGGCTACGCCACCATCGGGGTCTGGGCCCCCATCCTGCTCACGGTGCTCCGGCTCGTGCAGGGGTTCTTCGTCGGCGGTGAGCAGCCCGGCGCGTTCGTGCTGGTGAGCGAGCACGTCCCGGACGAGCGCCGCGGCTGGTACGGGGGTTTCGTCTCGCTCGGCGCACCCGCTGGCCTGCTGCTCGGCACCGCGGCGTTCACCCTCTCCTCGGTGCTGACCGGCGACGCCTTCCTCAGCTGGGGATGGCGGATCCCCTTCCTCGCCAGCGTCGTCCTGATCGGCGTGGCCCTCTACATCCGCCTGCGGCTCGCCGAGTCGCCGGCGTTCGTGGACGTCCAACGGCAGAGCGCCGAGGCCCGCATCCCGATCGTGGAGGCCTTCCGCACCGCGTGGCGCCGGATCGTGCTCGGCTGCCTGGTGGGTCTGGGCGCGGCGGCCGGGGTCTACGTCGTCAACACGTTCGCGATCAACTACATGACCGCGAGCCTGGGGATCGCGCGGAACCTCGTGTTGAGCGCCCTGCTGGTCGGGACCGTCTTCATGATCGTCGGCGTGCTGGCCGGTGCGCGGCTGTCCGATCGCATCGGCCGCTACCGCGTCATCCTCGCCGGCAACCTCCTGACCATCCTGTGGGTGTTCCCGTTCTTCTGGCTGCTCGAGACCCGGTCCGTGCCGCTGTCCTTCGTGGCGATGGCGGTCGCGCTCGGCGTCCAGGGCGTGATGTACGGCCCCATCGCGGCGTACTTCTCGGAGCTGTTCGACTCCGCCCGGGTGCGCTACTCCGGCGTCGCGGTGAGCTACGGCCTGGCCACGCTGCTGGGCGGTGGGCTCTCCCCGGCGATCGCGGGCTCGCTGTTCGCCGGCAGCGGCGGGTCGTGGTACCCGGTGGCCGCCTACGTCATCGGCGTGCTGATCGTCAGCGTCGTCGCGCTCGCCGTCGGCGGCGAACCCTCCCGCGTATCTCCCGTGCCCAGCCACGCCGGGTCGTGAGCGGCCCGTGGACATCACCGAGGTCGCCTCGCGCTCGCGGCGCCGGCTGAGTGGACGTCCGCCGTCGTCGTGACGCGGCGGAAGCTGCTCCGCAGGCGAAGCCCGCCGTGCGCCGGCGGATGAGCGGGCCACAGATCGCGACGGGTTCGCTGGCGGGTTGGTCGGCGTGCTCGCCGACCGTACGTGCGAGCTGTACGGCGAACTGGGAGTGTCGATGACCTACCAGCAGCCGGCCTGCCCCGCCGCGCGGCGGCCGTTCAGAACGAGTTCCACCTCCGCGACGGGTCGGTGTCGCAGGTGTACTGCACGGCCGCCAGGCCCGCGGTCGGGCTGGTCCCGCCGGCGATGGTCAGGCACTTGCCGGTCTGGACGTTGCGGAGCTGGAAGTTGCCGTCGCCCGTGCGCACCCAGCGCCGCGATGGGTCGGTGTCGCAGTTGTACTGCACCGCCTCGACGTTGTTGTCCGCGCTGGTGCCACCGGCGATGGTGAGGCACTTGCCGCTGCGCGCGTTGCGGACCTGGAAGGCGCCGTCCGGCTGCGCGTCGAAGGCCCACTGGATGAGGGGCCCGCTGCTGCACGGGGTCTGCAGGATGCGGGCGTTGTTCTCCACCGACGACCCTTCCGGCGTGACGCACTGGCCGGTCTTCATGTTGATCAGCTCGCCGCTCTCCGGTGGGTAGTCGATCGTCCACTGGCGGGAGGTGTCGGCGTCGCAGTCGTACTGCACGGCCTCGATGTTGTTGTCGGAGCTGGTGCCGCCCGCGATGGTGAGGCACTTGCCGGTCATGACGTTCTTCAGCTGCGTGTTGCCCGCGTAGCTGATCATCTGCCACTGCCGGGACGGGTGTGAGTCGCAGGTGTACTGGACGGCGACGAGGTTGTTGGCGGAGCTGGTGCCGCCGGCGATGGTGAGGCACTTGCCGGTCTTGACGTTGCGGATCTGCACGCCGGCCCCGTACCCGGTGATGTCCCAGCGGCGGGAGGCGTCGTTGTCGCAGGTGAACTGGACGGCGTGGATGTTGTTGTCGGGCAGCGTCCCGCCGGCGATGGTGAGGCACTTGCCGGTCTTGACGTTCTTGATGAAGACGTTCGGGATGCCGTAGAGGGCGGGCCGCAGCCCACCGTCCGTGACCTGTCCGTACGCCGGTGCGGCCAACAGCAGGGCGAATGCCGATGCCAGCGCGAGCACGGCGGCTCTCATGAGCATGTCCCTCCTCGGGGATGGCGCCGGGTGCTGGCGCTGACCCGATGATCGGGACGCGAGCGCGTGCTGACATGCGTAGCGGGCTACTCGACCAGCCCCAGGTAACCAGGCACGGCGTCGGGGACCGACCCAGGCGGGCGGCGATCAGGTCGCGCGCGGCGCGGGCGGCGACCTTGACCGAGCTCCGCGGATCCATCGCCAGCACCGAGGCCGGGCCGTCGGTGAAGGGGCACTGGGCGATCGTGGCGGCGATGCCGCCGTCGCGGGCCGTGGCGACGATGGCATGGCCCTCGCCCCGAAGTGGCGGTAGTCGGAGACCAGGCAGGCGTAGCCGGCCGCGGCGAAGCGCTCGGCGTAGGCATCCAGGCGCATCTGGCGGATGCCGCCCAGGCCGTGGGCCATGACGATCACCGGATGGGGCTGCGGGCCTTGGGGCAGGTACAGCCAGGCCCGGCACTTCTCGTCACCGGACGGCAGGTCAATAGCGGAACGCGATCGACCGCACCTTCGCGAGGTCGAACCTGTGGATCGTGTTCCCGTCCTCGGCGTAGACGTCGCAGGGACGGTCGACGTCCTCCGTCGTGGGTTCCCGGCCGGCCACGACCCACCGCACCGCGACGGCCTTGGGGCCGACGAAGTACACCTCGAGGCGGACGAGGTCGAAGCCGAGGTCATCGCTCATGGGTGAGCCGCACAGCTGGACGCTCGACGGGAGGACCCGCGTCTGCGTGCCGTCCACAGCGGTGATCACTGCGTAGGTGTTTCGTGGCGGGACGGTCGGGGTCGGTTGCGCGGTCTGCTGCGCGGTGGGCTGCGACGCGGCGGCCGTCGCGTCTCCACCGCCGGGGCCGATCGGGGTCTCGGTGCGGGGCGACAGCAGCATGGCGGCGGCGAGGGTGGCCGCAGCCACGAGCACTGCGCCCACCGCGATCAGTGGGCCCCGCCGGCGCGCGCCCGGTGCCGGCTGGTGACGGTCGGTATCGGCGGCCGCCCGCACGGTCTCCGTCAGCGGGCGGGGGACGGGCCGGGCCGTGACGGTCGGCGGCGGGCTCGGGGCGACCGGCGGGGGTACCTCGGTCGTGCGGGTCGGCTCGGCGGAGCCGGGATCCGTGGTTCGCGAGGGAACGTTGAGGCACGCCTTGGCGGCGGCGCTGAGCCCGGTCGCCGTCGCGTAGCGGGCGTCGGGGTCCTTCGCGAGCGCCGTCGCCACCACGGCGTCGAGACCGGCCGGCAGTCCGGGCACCGCCGCCGAGGGGCGGGGCGGCGGGGTGTGCACGTGGGCGTACATCTTCGCCGCCGAACCCTGCACCGGGAACGGCTTCGAGCCGGTGAGCGCCTCGTGGAGCACGCACCCGAGCGAGTAGACGTCGACGCGGTGGTCACAGTGCTCGTGCAGCAGCCGCTCCGGTGCCATGTAGTCGATCGTGCCGATCGTGGAGCCGGTGGCGGTCAGTGCCGTCGAGCCGCGGTCGTGGACGATCCCGAAGTCGACGAGGTGCACGAAGTCCTCGCCGGATTCGTTGACGCTGACCAGCACGTTCGACGGCTTCACGTCGCGGTGGACCAGCCCTTCTGCGTGCGCGGCGGCCAGCGCGCTCGCCACCTGGGCGATGATGCCGATCGCCCGCGCAGCAGACAGCCTGCCGGAGCGGGAAATGACCTCGCCGAGGTCGCGGCCGCTCACCAGTCGCATGTCGATGAAGAGTTGGCCGTCGATCTCGCCGAAGTCGTGGATCGGGACGATGTGCGGCTCGGTGAGCCGAGCAGCCACCTCGGCCTCCCGACGAAACCGTGCCTCGTACGCCGGATCACCCGCGAGGTGCCGCGGCAGGCGCTTCAGCGCCACGGTCCGCCGGCGCCCGGTGTCGAACGCCCGGAAGACCTCCCCCATGCCGCCCCGGCCGAGCAGCGCCACCAGCTCGTACGGCCCGAACCGCTCGGCGCGGGCAACGGGTTCGTCGCGCCCCATCGTCAGATCCCGTCGTTGGGTGCTGCTGTGGCCCCGCATGCTCTCACGGGGCCCGGTCGTGTGACCCCAGCCGTGGGACGCCGGTCAGCGGTGGCGGCGGGCGCGCGCCCGGTTGCCGCAGTCGGCGGAGCTGCACCGGCGCCTACTGCGATTGCGGCTGCGGTCGACGAACAGCCGGCCACAGGTGTCATCGGCGCGCAACCGGACCGCCCCAGGTCCGGTGAGGTCAGGAGCTCGGCTGCTCCTGCCGGTTCGGATGGTCTGAACAGCGGTCGCGATCGGTGACGTGGGATCGGCGCGCCGAAGCATCGCGATTGCTGGCCGCGGGGACAGCAGGGACGCGCGCGGCCTGCTCGATGCCGCACTCGTCCATCAGCCGCAGCCGCGGATCCAGTCCTGCACCGGGCCGAGCAGGCCGTGGACCGGGCCCAGGACCCCGACGTCGCGACCGCCGAGATCCGCCGTGCGGTCGGCGACGAGAACACCGTCGTCTACCTCGACGACACGAGGTGCGCGCGGAAGGCGCGGCTGACGATCTCGTCCCGAGGTCGCATCCAGGTGGCCTCACCCGTTCAGCCTAATAAGTGCCACTTTCTCTCCGATCGTCACTGAGGCGTCACTTCTCGTGGATCGGCTCGTTGAGCGGTCGAACCTCGCACGGCGGTGTGCGGGGCGAAGGAGGGGCGAGGTGAACCCCACGTGAGAAGGCGATCGGGCTGGGTGGTCGTGGTGGCCGCGGTGCTGGGGGCGGGCATCGCCGCGGCAGTGCCGGCAGCAGCCGCCGACCCTGCAGCGGACGGGACCGGTCCCGAGCTGCTGCGCGCTGCGGCGTTCGACGCGCCCCAGCTGCAGAACACCGGGATCTGGCGGGCTGATCCGATCGGGATCTGCATGACCAGCGCCTACCGGGCCGGCGAGTACGTGCACCAGGGCTGCGTGTACGACGACCAGGGCGGCGGCACGCAGTGGCGCTGGCCCAACGACACGATGCTGCGCAACTACACCTATCCCGAGGACCCGGCCTACCGGCGCAACGCGGCCGACATCGTCGAGGTGCGCATCCGACCCGACGGCGACGCGACCGCGTTCCGGGTCACGATGAACACGATGACCGATCCCGAGCTGCTCGGTCTGACGCTGGCGCTCGGCGGCGATGCCCCGCGTCCGGCGCCGCACGGCGCGAACACGGTGCTCCCGGCCGACAGGTTCGTCACCGTCCACGGGACCGGGGGCGACATCATCGACGCAGGGACCGGAGCGGTCGTCGGATCGCCGCAGGTCAGCGTCGACGTCGAGCGGCGGCAGGTGCAGATCCGGGTTCCGCACGCCACGTGGGATCCCGGCGCGGGGAAGCAGCGGATCGCCGCGGCCGCCGGGCTGTGGGACCGCGCCCGCGACGCCTACCTCGTCCCTCAGGCCGTCGCCGATGCCACGCACCCGGGCGGGGCGATCGCCGGTGACCCGACGCCGTCGGCGTTCTTCGACGCGGCGTTCCGGTTCCACGAGCCGTTCGAGGCGCCCTACCGCGACAACGACCAGAAGAAGGCGATCGCCGACGGCGACCTCTCGCCGTTCTTCGCCGACGTGGACTTCGGCAAGCTCGCCGCCGGCGCCGACGACGAGTCCGGGGTCCCCAGCAGCGGCTACCTGACGCGGATCTTCGCGTCGCAGTTCGAGAAGGCGCAGGGCCGGCGGCTGCCCAGTGACCCCGGCGGCCCGCCGGCCGGCACCGGCACCCAGCAGAGCGGCATCCAGACCGGGACGGGTGCGGGCAGCGAGGGCCGGCCGAGCCTGGCGTTCGGCTGGCCGTGCCGCGACGACTGCGTGCCCGACCTGCCCGGCCGGTTGCAGCGCTACATGGTCTACGTGCCCGAGGCGCCCGCGCCGGCGGCGGGCTACTCGTCGCTGGTGTGGACCAACGGCTACGCGCTGCGGCCGGGCGACGACGTGGCCGGTGACCGCGACATCTTCCGGCAGTTCGCGCAGCGGCCGGGCGACCCGACGATGGTGATCGACGTCGACGCCCGTGGCCAGGACGAGTGGGGCTACGGGGAGAGCGGCGCCGCAGTGTTCGAGGCGATCGCCGACGCGCGGCGGCACTACGACCTCGATCCCGACCGCACGGCGATGGGCGGCTTCTCCTCCGGCGCCTACATGGCCAACAAGCTGTCGCTGAGCTTCCCGGACGTGTTCTCCCGCGCGTTCATCTGCGACGGGCTGAACGTGGCCCCGTCGTTCCCGGGGTTGAACGCGGTGGCCGACCAGGTCGGCGACGTGCTCGGCGTCGACACCCTCACCAAGCACGAGGCCGGATCGCGGGTCTCGGACATGCTGCCCAACCGGCGCAACCAGCCGGTGATGGAGTGGGCCGGGGTCAACGACGACTTCATCCCGTACAACATCACCCGCGAGCGCGCGGCGGCGTACGCGGCCGGCGAGTACGACTACGAGTTCTACAGCTGGGTCGGGCTCGCCGCCGAGCACCTCACGATGTGCAAGAACGGCATGTGGGGCATCGCCACGAAGTGGTTCGGCGACGGGCCGCGCGCGGTGGACCCGCCGCACGTCACGTTCGTGCGCAACCCGCTGATGGACGACCCGCAGTCCGGGCTGGTGGCGGACCGGGCCTACTGGCTGTCGGGCATCGACACCCGCGGAGCCGAGCTCGGCGCGATCGACGTCGTGAGCAAGGGGCTCGGGCTCGCCGACGCGCCGGTGCCGGCGGCGCAGCGCGAGGTGGGATCGACCGACGGGCACTTCTCGCCGGTCAACCCGTACCTGCGTGAGCACCGCAGCCTCGCGGCACCGGTGCCGGCGCCGAAGGCCGACGCGCTCGTGATCCGGTCGGCCGGGGTCGGCCGGGTGACGGTCGACCCGGAGCGGGCCGGGGTGAGCTGCGGGGCCCGGCTCGAGGTGGCCACCGACGGCCCGCTGACGGTGACGTTGCTGGGCTGCGACCGCACGGAGTCGTTCAACGGGACCGATTCCGGCGGCCTGGCGAAGCCGGGCACCTACCGGCCGGCCGATCCGCTGGCACCGGCCGGCGGGATCACGAAGGGCCTGCCGCTCCCCGCGGAGGTCGGCAACGCCCCGCAGCTTCCGCTGCAGGTGCTGCCCCCGCTGCGCGTGCCGCCCAACCAGCCCGGGCAGAACCCGGCGCCGGGCGACGGCGCGCAGGAGGATCCCCAGGAGTGACCGCCGGTCCGCGGCACTCGTCGGTGAATGGCGGACGGGGGACGGGCCGGCTCGACCTCGCCGCCAGTGATGCTGCGTGCGGCGAGCGACCGTCGGAGAAGTGACACGCTCGACCCTGCGCGTGGATGCGGTGGCCACCGCCTACCCTCGTCGAGGGCAAGCTGCGGAGGTGGGCCGGCATGAAGGCGCGGTCGCTGGTGTTCGACCTGTTCGGTGACTACCTCCGGTACCGGGGTGGCGAGGTCCGGCTGCGTGCGCTGGTGGCGTTGATGGGCTGCTTCGACGTGCCGGAGACCACGGTGCGGGTGGTGGTGACGCGGCTGCGCAAGGAGGGGTGGCTGCAGAGCAGGCGTGACGGCCGGGAGACGGTGTACGCGCTGACGCCCACGGCGTGGGAGCTGCTCGACGAGGGACGGGCCCGGATCTTCGACCGGGCGGCGGGGCCGTGGGACGGCTACTGGCGCACCGTCATCTACTCGGTCCCCGAGACCGATCGTGCACTGCGCGAGCAGCTGCGGAAGAAGCTGGCCTGGCTGGGTTTCGGGCCGATCGCGCCGTCGGTCTGGCTGAGCCCGCACGACCGGCTCGACGCCGTCCGCGCCGCCTTCGCGGCCGAGCCGTCCGTGCGGCTCGACACCTTCCTCTCGCGCTCGACGGGGCTGACCTCGGACCGGGACATCGCCTCCCGGGCGTGGGACCTGGAGGCGCTCGACCGTGACTACGCGGACCTGCTCCTGCGCTACCGCCCGGCTCTGGCCGGCTACCGGGCGGGAGAGCTGGCCGGCGCGGACGCGCTCGTGGAGCGCATGCGGCTGGTGATCGACTACCGGCACTTCCCGTTCCGGGACCCGGACCTGCCCGCGGAGCTGCTGCCGGAGGGCTGGTCGGGGAGGAGCGCCCACGAGGTGTTCCTCAGTGCCCACGGGTTGCTCCGCGCGCCGGCCGAGGCGTTCGTCGACGACCTCCTGCGTGGGGACGTCCCGCTCTCCGACACCGGGTGACCTCAAGGCCGAATAGTTTCACACTCTGGACGTCCGTCGGCTATTCGTTGTAGCTTCCTCCGCGCCTGCCATGGCGGCAGGAGGTGCGTCGACGGGAGTGTGGGCGACATGTCGGACCCGACCAGGAGCGCCGGACGTCGCTCACCACTGCTCGTCGTGGCGCTGTGCTTCCTCACGATCGTCTTCGACGGCTACGACCTGATCGTGTACGGGTCGATCGTGCCGAGCCTGCTCGGCGACTGGGGCCTGACCCCGGCGCAGGCGGGCGCGATCGGTAGTTACGCACTGGTGGGGATGCTGATCGGGGCGCTCGGTGCCGGCGTGCTGACCGACGCGCTCGGACGGCGACGGATCCTGCTCGTCGGCATCACGTGGTTCTCGCTCGCGATGGTCGCGTGCGCGATGGCGCCGAGTCCCGAGGTCCTCGGCCTGCTGCGCTTCGTCGCGGGGTTGGGCCTGGGCGGGGTCATCCCGAGCGCCATCGCGCTGACCGTCGAGTACGCACCGCGCGGCCGCCGCCAGTTCTACAACGCGGTGATGTTCGCCGGGTACTCGGTCGGCGGCGTGCTGGCCGCGGTGCTCGCGCTCAACCTGCTCGCCGACCACGGCTGGCGGCTCCTGCTCGGGCTCGGCGCCGCACCGCTGGTGCTGGTCCTGCCCCTGGCGTGGTGGTTCCTGCCGGAATCGGTCGGCTACCTGATGGCCAAGGGTCGCGTCGACGAGGCCGCCGCCACGGCGACGACCTACGGCCTGGACCTGGACGCGGTCCGCGCCGAGGCCGGCGGATCCGCAGCGGTCCCCGCGCAGGGTCGCGGCGTCCGCTCCCTGTTCGGGCCCTCGCTGGTCCGCGCGACGCTGCTGTTCGGTGCGGCGAGCTTCTGCGGGCTGCTGCTGGTCTACGGGCTCAACACGTGGTTGCCGCAGATCATGCGCCAGGCGGGGTATCCGCTGGGCTCGGCGTTGACGTTCCTGCTGGTGCTCAACCTCGGCGCGATCGCCGGCGCGCTGGCCGCTTCGCGGCTGGCCGACCGGTTCGGGCCGAAGTCGGTCACCGTCGCGGCGTTCGTGCTCGCCGCTGCGTGCCTGCTGGTGCTGAGCCAGCGGGTCGGCACCGGGCTGCTCCTCGTGGCCGTCGCCGTGGCCGGGCTGGGCAGCGTGGGCACCCAGATCCTCGTGAACGGCTACGTCGCCGTGCACTACCCGGCGGCCGTGCGCGCCACGGCCCTGGGGTGGGCGCTGGGAGTGGGCCGGGCCGGCGCCGTCGTGGGGCCGCTGTTCGGTGGCTGGGTGCTGGCGTCGGGGATCGGGTTCGAGTTCAACTTCTACGGGTTCGCCGTGCCGGCGCTGGCCGGGGCGCTCCTGATCGCCCTGGTCCCGCGCGTGCGAGCGGACGCGAACGCGCAGCTTCCGGCCAGTTCGTCACCCGCCGCAAAAGCGTGACAAATCATGGACGGTCGTCGCAGATTGGTTGTATTCTGGTGAGCGTGTCAGCAACGGTGCCCGAGATCACGCCGGAGGAGCAGAAGCAGCTCGACGAGCTGTACGCGAACTTCGCGGCGGCCCACATGACTCCGCTCTGGACGCAGATCGGTGGGCTGATGCCCACCAGCCCGCGGCCGGACGCGGTGCCCTTCCTGTGGCGCTGGTCGACCCTGCTGCCGCTGGCGGAGCAGGCGGGCGAGCTGGTCCCCGTCGGTCGCGGCGGGGAGCGGCGCGCTATCGCGCTGGCCAACCCAGGCCTGCCGGGCACGCCGTACGCCACCCCGACGCTGTGGGCGGCGATCCAGTACCTCGGCCCGCGCGAGGAGGCGCCCGCGCACCGGCACGTGCAGACCGCGTTCCGGTTCGTCGTCGAGGGCGAGGGCGTGTGGACCAACGTGGAGGGCGACCCGGTGGCGATGCGGCGCGGTGACCTGCTGCTCACCCCGGGCATGCACTTCCACGAGCACCACAACACCACCGACCACCCGATGGCCTGGATCGACGGGCTGGACATCCCGCTGGTCCGCACGCTCGACGCCGGCTTCTTCGAGTTCGGGCCGGACGTGCTCGCGACGAAGGAGACCCCGGCGGTCTCGCGCAACGAGCGGCTGTGGGGCCATCCCGGGCTCACCCCGGTCGGCGCGCCCGCCCCTAAGGCATCCCCGCTCATGGCGTACCGCTGGGAGCACACCGACGCGGCTTTGACCGCCCAGCTCGAGCTGGAGGCCGAGGGGTATCCGGGCGTCGTCGAGCCCGGGCACGCCGTCGTGCGGTTCACCAACCCGGCGACCGCCGGCGACTGCCTGTCGACGATGCGCTGCGAGATGCACCGGCTGCGCGCCGGCACCTCGACCGCGCTGACCCGCACCGCCGGCTCGTCGGTCTGGCAGGTGTTCGAGGGCTCCGGCGCCGTGACCGTCGGTGCGGAGCACTACGAGATCGGCAAGGGTGACCTGTTCTGCGTCCCGTCCTGGGCCGGGCTCGCCCTCGACGCCGGCCCCGACGGGCTCGACGCCTTCGCCTACTCCGACGCCCCCGTCTTCGAGGCACTCGGCCTCTCCCGCACCGCTCGAGAGGACCGTTCGTGAAGCTCGCGACCATCCGCACCACCGCCGGAACCGCCGCGGTCCGCGTCGACGACGAGGCGGCTGTGGAGCTCGGTGCCGCCGACCTGGGCGAGTTCCTGGCCCGCCCGGACTGGCGCGCCACCGCGGAGTCGGCGTCGGGCACCCGCCACGAGCTGGCCGGGCTGGACTACGCCACGCTCGTCCCGCGCCCCGAGAAGGTGTTCTGCGTCGGGCTGAACTACCGCAACCACATCCTGGAGATGGGCCGCGAGCTGCCGGAGTACCCGACGCTGTTCGCCAAGTTCGCCCGCGCGCTGGTCGGCGCCTACGACCCCGTCGAGCTGCCGGCCGGCTCGGAGCAGGTGGACTGGGAGGCGGAGCTGGGCGTCGTCATCGGCGCCGAGGTGCGCCACGCCTCTCCGGAGCAGGCCGCGGCCGCGATCGCCGGCTACACGGTGGTCAACGACGTGACCGCCCGGGACTTCCAGTTCCGATCGGTGGAGTGGTTGCAGGGCAAGACCTTCGAGCGCAGCACCCCGGTCGGGCCGTGGCTGGTGACCGATGCCCTGCCGGGGGAGATCTCCTGCACGGTCGACGGCGACGTCGTGCAGCAGGCGGACACGTCCGACCTGGTGTTCTCACCGGCGGACCTGGTCGCCTACATCTCGCAGATCATCACCCTGGTGCCGGGCGACCTCATCGCCACCGGCACGCCGGGCGGGGTCGGGCACGCGCGCAAGCCGGCCCGCTACCTCGCCGAGGGCTCGGAGCTCGTCACCCGCGTCGAGGGCGTCGGCGAGCAGCACAACGCCGTCGTCAAGGGGGACTGAGCGATGCGGGTCGCCGTCGCGGGTGGCGGGCCGGGAGGGTTGTTCTTCGCCACCCTCCTGCGCCGCGCCGACCCGTCGATCGAGGTCACCGTCTTCGAGCGGAACCGCGCCGACGACACGTTCGGCTTCGGCGTGGTGTTCTCCGACCGCACGCTGGCCGGGATCCACGAGGCCGATCCGGTGCTGCGCCAGGCCCTGACGGAGCACGGCAAGCACTGGGACGAGATCGAGGTCCGGCTGAAGGGCGAGCGCATCCGGTGCGGCGGCAACGGCATGGCCGCCGTCGTGCGCCGGACGTTGCTGGCGTTGATGCAGGCTCGCGCCCGCGACGTCGGGGCGGAGCTGCGGTTCTCGACCGAGGTCACGCTGGCCGACCTCGACGAGTACGACCTCGTGGTCGCCGCTGACGGCACCGGCTCGCGGATCCGGGAACAGTTGGAGGCGGACCTGGGCGTCGGTCTGGGTACAGCAGTCGAGACCGCCACCGCGAAGTTCATCTGGTTCGGGACCGACTACCTGTTCGACGGGTTGACCTTCGTCCACGAGCGCAACCCGGACGGGGTGTTCGCCGTGCACGGCTACCCGATCTCCGACGAGGTCTCCACCTTCATCGTGGAGACGGATGAAGCGTCCTGGCGCCGGGCCGGACTCGACGAGTTCGACGTCACCGCGCCGCCCGGCGCCAGCGACATGATCACCAAGGAGTACCTGGAGAAGCTGTTCGCCGAGCAGATCGACGGCAAGCGGCTGCTGACCAACAACTCGCGGTGGGGCAACTTCCGCACTCGTCGGACCAGCCGCTGGCACGCCATGAGCCCGCGCCCGGTCGCGTTCCTCGGCGACGCCGTCCACACCGCCCACTTCTCGGTGGGATCGGGCACGAAGATGGCGATGGAGGACGCGGTCGAGCTGGCCCGCGCGGTCGCCGCGTCGGCGGACGACCTGGGGGCGGCGCTGGCGGCGTACGAGGCGGCGGCCCAGCCGTCGGTCCGCAGGATCCAGGACGCCGCGCGACCGAGCCTGGCCTGGTGGGAGCACTTCGGGCGCTACCACGACGAGTTCGAGCCGTGGCAGTTCGCCTACCACTTCCTGTCGCGCAGCATCTCCGACGCGCGCCTGGCCCGGCGGGCGCCGGAGTTCGTGGCGGCCAGCCACCGCGGCTGGGTCGGCGCGCACGGCGCGGAACCGCTGGAGACGCCCTTCGCGCACCGCGGATGGTCGACGCCGGGCCGGTTGGTGAGCACGTCGCCGACGGCTGTCGCGGGTGACCTCCCCCTCGGAGATGAGCCGATGGCCGGCGCGTGGGCCGCCCGCATCACCGCCCCGGACGGCGAGGACGGGCTGCCCGAGGCGTTCGGGCAGCTGCGCCGGTGGGCCGCATTGGGGGAGCGCGCACCGGTGCTGGTCGCCGTGCACGGCGGGACCCCGCTGACCCGCACCCTGGTCTGCGAGCAGGCCCGGATGCAGGAACGCCTGCCCGCACTGCTCGTGGACGCCGACGGTGCCGATGGCCTGCGCGACCGTGCGATCACCACGGTCCTGTCCGGCCGTGCCGACCTGGTCGGGGTGCCGACATGAGCGAACTCGACGCGCTGTTCGCGCCCAAGGGGATCGCCGTCGTCGGCGCCTCCCGCACCACCGCCAAGCTCGGGGCGGCGATGGCCCGCTCGCTGCGCGGCTTCGCCGAGCGCGGCGGCCGGCTTGCCCTGGTCAACTCCCGTGACGACACGATGTACTCGAGCGTGGCGGCCGCCGTGGAGGACGGCCCGGTCGATCTCGCCGTCGTCTGCGTCCCGGCCGCCGCGAGCGCGGCGGTCGTGGCCGAAGCCGCAGCGGCCGGTGCCCGCGCGGCCGTCGTCTGCGGGGGCGGGTTCGCCGAGGCCGGCGGCCCCGGCGTCGGCTTCCAGGCCGGCCTCGCCGCCGTCGCGGCGGAGTGCGGCATCCGGGTGCTCGGCCCCAACACCAGCGGCTTCCTCGCTCCGCACGCCGGCGTCACCGCCAGTTTCGTGCCCGGCGCGGCGCAGGTGCGGCCGGGGCGGGTCGCCGTGGTCGCGGCCAGCGGCGGGGTCAACCACGCCCTGTCGTTCCTGCTCGCCGAGGCCGGCCACGGCATCAGCCTGGCCGTGGGCCTGGGCAACGCCGTCGACGTCTCCGCCCCGGACGTGCTCGACCACCTCGCGGACGACCCGGCGACCGGTGCCGTCGCGCTGCACGTCGAGTCCGTCGCCGACGGGCCGCGGCTCGTCGAGGCGGTCCGCGGGCTCTCCGCCGAGCGGCCGGTCGTGGCGCTGGTCGTGGGGCGCCACGACATCGGGGCGTTCGCCGCCTCGCACACCGGGGCGCTCGCCACCTCGTGGCGCACCACCCGCGCCGCGCTGGCGCAGGCCGGTGCCGTCGTCGTCGACGACATCCGCGAGCTGGTCGACGCCGTCGGGGCGCTGTCCGTGGCCCGCGCGCGGCCCGCACGGGCGGCTGGGGTGGGGGTGGTGACCGCCCAGGCGGGGCCGGGGCTGCTGCTGCTCGACGACCTGCGTGGCCGCCGGGCGCGGGTGCCGGAGCTGGCCCCCGCCACCCGGAACACGCTGGCGACGCTGCTGCCACCGCTGACGTACCAGGCCAACCCGGTCGACACCGGCCGCCCGGGGCCGGAGCTGGGGCGGATCCTGCACACGGTCGCCTCGGATCCGGAGATCGACGTCCTCGCCGCGTACGCGCTCCACGAGCCGGACGCGGTCGACCTGGTCACCGCCGCGCTGCAGGGCCGGGTCCCCGGTGTCCCGGTCGTGGTCGGCCTCGGCGGAACCGGCACGGACGTCGTCCAGCAACGCCGCGACCTGCTCGCGGCCGGCATCGCGGTCGCGACCGACCCGAGCGGCGTGGCCGCCGCGGCCGGGGCCCTGCTCGCCGACGCCCGCATCCGGGACCGCTCCGCGGTGCCGCTCAGCCCGGCCGAGGTGCCGACCGGGATTCACGGCCCGCACGACGAGGACCAGGCCAAGAGCCTCCTCGACCGGATCGGCGTCGGGACCACCCCGCGCCGGGCATGCGGTTCCCGGGCGCAGGCCCACGCGGCGCTCGGAGCGCTCGGCGGGCCGGTGGCGGTGAAGATCCTCGACGCCGCCGTCCTGCACAAGACCGAGGTCCGCGGCGTCCACCTCGGGATCCGGACCGCAGCCGAGCTCGACACCGCGCTCGACGCCCTCGCGTCGATCGGCGCCGAGCGCTACCTCGTCGAGTCCATGGCCCCCGGCGGCGTCGACCTCGTGCTCGGTGCCCGCCGCGACCCCGTCTTCGGGCCGATCCTCCTGCTCGGCCTGGGCGGCACCACCGCCGAGGCACTGGCCGACGTCGCCATCCGGCTGGCGCCGGTGGGCCCCGCCGAAGCCGCCGAGATGCCCGCCCAGCTCGCCGGACACGCACTGCTGGACGGGTGGCGCGGCGGTCCCGTGCTCGATCCCGCCGAGCTCGGCCGGGTCGTCGCGGCACTGGGCGACCTGCTCGTCGCGAACCCCGACCTCGCCGAGATCGAGATCAATCCGCTGCGCCTCACCGCGACGGGCCTGGTCGCCCTCGACGCCGTCGTCATCCCCAGCACTGTCGTCATCCCCAGCACGGCCGACTCCCCCGATGGAGGCCGATGATGCCCAGCCCGATCCGCAGCCACACCGTTCCCTGGCCACCCGACCTCGCCGCGGAGTACGTCGCGAAGGGCTACTGGGCCCAGGTCCCGATCGGCGCCGCGCTGCGACAGGTTGCTGCCGCGCACCCGGACCGCCCGGCCCTGATCGACGCCGCCGCCGGCGTGCGCCTGACCCACGCCGAGCTCGCCGACCGCGCGGACGCCGCCGCGGCGCGCCTGCTCGACCTGGGCATGGCGCCGGGGGAGCGGATCGTGGTGCAGCTGGGCAACGGGTGGGAGTTCGTGGTGCTCACCATGGCCTGCCTGCGGGCCGGGATCGTGCCCGTCATGGCGCTGCCCGCGCACCGCCGCACCGAGCTCGCCTACCTGGCGCGGCACGCGGAGGCCACCGCGATCGCCGTGCCGGACCGGATGCGGGACTTCGACCACCAGGCGCTGGCCCACGAGCTCGCCGACGACGTCCGCGCGGTGACCGACGCGCCGTGGCACGTGCTCGTCGCGGGCGACGACGTCGCCCCCGGCAGCGTCGACCTGCGCGAGCTCTGCGGTCCCGGCGACCCGCAGGCGGACCGGGTCCTGCTCGACGCGCTCGTGCCGTCCAGCACGGACGTCGCGGTCTTCCTGCTCTCCGGCGGGACCACAGGGCTGCCCAAGCTGATCGCCCGCACGCACGACGACTACCTCTACAACGCGCGGCGCAGCGCGGAGCTGGCCGGCGTCGACGCCGACACCGTCTACCTGGTCAGCCTCCCCGCGGGGCACAACTTCCCGCTGGCGTGCCCGGGCATCCTGGGCGCGCTGCTGGCGGGCGGCCGGGTCGTCATGCTCGCCTCGCCCGAGCCCTTCCGCGCCTTCGCGACGATCGAGGACGAGGGCGTCACCCACACCGCGGTCGTCCCCGCGGTCGCCGGGCGCTGGCTCGACCACGCCACCGAACACGGATCGGCGCAGGTCGCGAGCCTGCGGGTGCTCCAGGTCGGCGGCGCCCGGCTGGCCGACGAGCTGGCCCGTCGGGTCACCCCGGTGCTCGGCTGCACCCTCCAGCAGGTCTTCGGCATGGCCGAGGGGCTGCTCAACTACACCCGCCTCGACGACCCGGACGACGTCGTCTGCGGCACCCAGGGCCGCCCGATGTGCCCCGCGGACGAGGTCCGCCTCGTCGACGAGCTCGACCAGGACGTGCCGGAGGGTGCCCCGGGCTCGCTGCTCACCCGCGGCCCGTACACCCCCCGCGGCTACTACCGGGCCGCGGAGCAGAACGCCCGCGCGTTCACCGACGACGGCTGGTACCGCTCCGGCGACATCTGCCGCCGCACCCCCGAGGGCAACCTGATCGTCGAGGGCCGGGACAAGGACATGATCAACCGCGGCGGCGAGAAGATCTCCGCCGAGGAGGTCGAGAACCTCGTCTACCAGCTGCCCGCGGTCTCACAGGTGGCCGCGGTCGCGATGCCGGACCCGCAGCTGGGGGAGCGGGTCTGCCTCTACGTCGTGCCGCGGCCCGGCGCGACCGTCACCCTCGAGGAGATCCGCGGGTTCATGGACGCGACCGGGGTGGCCCGGTTCAAGCTGCCCGAGCACCTCGTCCTGGTCGACGAGCTCGCCGCCACGAAGGTCGGGAAGATCGACAAGAAGGCCCTGCGGGCCGACATCGCCGTCCGGCTCAGCGGCGCGCCGGCATGAACCGCCACGACACCTCCCGGACGCTGCCGTGGATGCGCGAGGGCACCGCGCACCTGCTCGCCGTCGTCGACAAGCTGACCGACGAGGACCTCCGCGGCCCCAGCGCACTGCCGGACTGGACGTGCGCCCACGTCGTCGGGCACGTCGCCCGCAACGCGGAGGCGCTGCACCGGCTCGCGACGTGGGCGTGCACCGGGGTGGAGACCCCGATGTACGCCGACCGCGAGCAGCGGGCGGCGGAGATCGAACGGTCCGCGACGCATCCGGCGGACCGGCTCCGTGCGGAGCTCGCGAGCACGGCCGAGGTGCTCGACGAGGCGCTCCACGCCTTGAACCCCGCCCAGTGGCAGGCCCCCGTCCGCAGCGCACTCGGCCGGGCCATCCCCGCGGCCGAGGTGCCGTGGATGCGGATCCGCGAGGTGTGGCTGCACGCCGTCGACCTCGGCGCCGCCATGGACGATCTGCCCAGCGGCGTCGTCGACCTTCTCCTCGACGATGTGAGCGCTGCCCTGTCCGCGAAGGACGGCTGCCCCTCGCTCACGCTGCACCCGACCGACCGCGACCGGACATGGTCGCTCGGCGGGCACTCCCCGCGCAGGACGGTGACGGCGAGCGCCGCCGACCTCGCGGGCCTGCTCACGGGGCGCGTCACGGTCCCGGACCGCACGGCACTTCCGCGCTGGCTCTGACCGGTTCTACCTCGACACATCAGCCCAACGAAGGGTCCGCCATGTCCGACATCGAGTTCGAGTCGACCACCTCCGCCGACGGCACCGAGATCGGCTACTTCCGCCGCGGCACCGGCCCCGCACTCGTCATCACCCACGGCAGCGTGGCCACCTCCGAGCAGTGGATCCCCGCCACCGAGCACCTCGCCCAGCACTTCACCTGCTTCGTCCACGACCGCCGCGCCCGCGGTCGCAGCGGCGACACGGCGGCCTACGAGCTGGCCACCGAGGTCGCCGACATCGCCGCGCTGATGGCCGTCGCCGGACCGGGCGCCCATCTGCTCGGCCACTCCTACGGCGCGCTCTGCACGCTCGCCTACGCCGAGCACGAGACGCTGGACGGCACGCTGGTCCTGTTCGAGCCGCCGCTGGCGATCGACCGACCGGTCGCAGGCGAGCGGCTGCCCGGCTACCGCGCACTCGTCGAGGCGGGCGACCTGGACGCGGCGTTCGAGTACGCGCTGGTCAACTTCGTGCGGGTGCCGCCCGTGGCGGTCCCGGAGATCCGCAAAACCCCGCTCTGGGATGCGTGCGCGCCGCTCACGCCGACCTGGGTCCGCGAGCTGGAGCAGATCGACGCGCTCGGCGACGACCTCAAGCACTACGCGGCGATCACCGCGCCCACCCGCCTGATCGCCGGCACCGCCACGACCCCGTTCCTGCTCGAGTCCGCCCGCGCGCTCGTCGAGGTCATCCCCGGAGCATCGATCACGGAGCTCCCCGGTCTGGATCACTTCGCCCACCTCGTCGACCCCGCCGGGTTCGCCGAGGTTGTGCGGGCCGGCATCGCCTGAGCCGTCACCTCAGGGGTAGGCGTCGAGGTCGACGACGACGCCGGGGGCTTCCCATGTGTGTCCGAGGGAGGAGCTGAACCCCCACTGGGAGCGAACCCGCGCAATTTGCGTCCATGGGACGAACTCCAGCTGTACGAGGTCCTGCCCTGTGGAAGACGCCCAACTCGTTCGAGCAGGCTGTCGATGTCATCTCGGGCTACTTTGCGCCGATGCCGCCCGGTGTCGCCGGATCCGAGGCCCAACCTGGATCGCAATGCTTGAGCTTCAGGAAGCAGGCGTGGGGACCCGTCGTAGCGCGCTGCTGGCCAGCAGCTGGACTCGCGTTGCGGCTAAATGAACAGCGGCCTGTCCTTCGGCGGGAGTCTGGTCTCGGTTGCCGGCGCCGCCGCCATGCCTGGAGACTTGCTCGTCCTAGAGCCGTGCACTACTTCGACTGTCCTGTCGGAGCGAACTTGTCGGTGTTCGGGCAAGTTGTCGGTGCTGGTGTCGGCGGGGAACGGGGTCGGTGCCCGCTTCGAGCACGCGGCGACCATTGCGCTCCTTCACTGCCCCGACTGCCGTACCCCAGGAAGCAGGCGGTGGACAGATCAGCTACGTCAGCTCATCGACGACGTCGAGTCCAGGATGCTCACTGCGCGAGAGCGGAGAGCCCGTCGTCCCGGGTGATGACCGGGGTGTAGCCGAGGTCGGTCCGGGCGCGGCTGATGTCGATGGTGCACTCGTGCGCGGAGAGCCAGTACCGCAGGCGGGTCAGCGGTGGAGTACTCGTCACCCGGGCCGCCGACCACACTGTCTCGGCCACCGATGCCAGCGGTGCAGCCACGGATGCCGGCAGGCTCCTCGCCGGTGGGACGTGGCCTGCGGTGGAGACGAGCCGGGTGACGAAGTCACGGAACTCGACGGGATCGCCGTCGGTCACGAAGTAGACCTGACCGCGCTCCCCCTGCTCTGCGGCGCGGATCAGGCCTTCGACGGCGTTGGCGACGTGCGTGGTCGCGGTCAGGTGCCGGCCGCCGCCGATCCACGTGAAGCGGCCACGCCGGATGCTGTCGACGAGTCCGGGCAGGATCGTCGTGTCCCGCGGACCCCAGATCAACCGCGGCCGCACCACGACCGTCTCGAACACGCCGTCGTCGGCGGCACGGACCAGCTGCTCGGCCATTGCCTTGGTCGCGACGTAGGGGACGGGCGAGGCCGGCTGCAGCGGTGCTGTCTCGTCGACGCGGACCAGGGGTCGGCCGTTGAGGAGCACCGCCTCGGTGCTCACGTGGACGAGCCGCTGAACCTCGGCGTCGCGGGTGCCGGCGATGACGTTCGCAGTGCCGGTCACGTTGCCGGCAACGAACTCCGCGCGTGGTGCCCACTCGCTCACGGTGGCCGCCGCGTGGAACGCGAGCTCGGCACCCGCCGCGCCGGCCCGCACGGACTCGGCGGACGCTAGATCACCGCGGACCGGCTCCGCACCGCGCGCGGCGACCGCGCTGGCCGCAGCAGCCGACCGCGCGAGGGCCCGTACCGTCCAGCCGGCACCGACCAGCCGCTCGATCAGGTGCCCGCCGACGAACCCGGAGCCGCCGGTCACGAACGCGGTACCGACCATCCACGCAGCGTAGGGGACACGAACACCCTCTACGCATGCCGATGGCGCTGGCCCGGACAGTTCAGCGCCAGGGTGCGGGTCGGGCGGCACCGACATAGCAGTCACCCTGGTAGCGGGCCGGTTGTACTCGGACGGGCTGGCCGAAACGTGGGGGCGTTGATGATCTGGCTGTTGCCCAGGTACAACGCGACGTGGGTGACCCGCTCGGTTGAGCCGTAGAAGATCAAGTCGCCGGGAAGCAAGGGTTGTCCGTCCGGGACGGGTGGTTGGGACCGGTGTCAGGCCGTAGTCGGAGTCGTTGGCGATGCGGATTGCCTCGGCGCCGCACTCGACGACCCGATCGCGCTGGTGGACCGGATCCGCGGCGCCCTCCCGGTCGGCGACGGCAGAGTCTCCGCCGGCGCGGCGGCCCCAGCCGCCCGGTGACGGCAGGTCCCCGCGTCACGCCGTCCCGACCTGTGCCTGCACCGACCGGACTGCGATAACAGTGGCGGACTGCGCGAGCCCTGTGGACGGTCGGGAGCACCGGCAGCATCGCGAGCACCGACCCGGCCGAGCGCGATCACCCACAACTGGCAACACGCAATCGCGGGTGTCCGATGCACGAACGAGGGGGCCGACGGTCGCCGTCTCCGGCCGATCGACGCCTCTGAGCAGCTGCGGTGGATCCGGCGCTGCTTGGCGTCCGCTGCAGCTGTCGGGGGTGGCGCCGCCGGGTGGTGTAGCTCGGGCGACGGCGGGAACCGCGAGCGGGTGCGCCGGCACGCGCGCCGGCAGTGGGTCGTCCGTTCTGAGTAGCCGCTACCGCGGCTTCGCCCGCACGGTGTCGCGACCGGTGACCCTGCACGGCATCGGGATCGAGCCGAACCAGCTGATCGCCCTCGCCTACGCGGCCGCGAACCGTGACCCGACCAGTTCCCGTCTCCCGACGAGTTCCGCCTCGACCGCCCGAACATCCACCAGCACCTGGGATTCGGACGCGGGCGACACCGCTGCGCCGGAGCGCCGCTGGCGCGCCTCGGCATCAGGGTTGCCCTCACGCACCTCCTGCGCGCAACGGAGTCCTTCCGCGTCAGCGGCCCGACCGTGGGCGCGCGCATGCCTGAAGTGGGCCTGACGTCGGTGCCGCTCGAGCTCTGCCCCAGCACTGCTCGAACGCAGGGTTGACGGCGATCACGCAGGAGGCGGAAGGGTCAGGGCCAACGGCCGGACGCGTCTGCGGACATGCCGGGGATTCACACCCTTGCGGTCGCGTCGGGCTTGACCACCAGCAGGGCGATCAGCGCGCCGATCAGGGATGCCACGCCGCACGCGATCAGGCCGGTGGTGAGGCCGTGGGCAAGTGCTTCGCGGGCGGCGGTGAAGATCTTGTCGGTCGCGGGGCCGAAGTCGGCCGAGACGAGGGCCAGTGGTCCGCCGTGGGCGAGCGCGCCGTCGGCCACCGCGCGGTCCGCGGCGGACAGTCCGGCCTGGTCGAGCCGGCTGCCGAGGACCGAGTCCGCTGAGCTCATCGCGACCGCGCTGATCACTGCGGCGCCCAGCGTCTGCCCGAACTCGCGGACGAGGTTGGTGCTGGCGCTGGCCATTCCGGTCAGGTGCGGCGGCACGGTGTTGATCGCCGCAGCGGTGAGCGACGTGATCACCAGGATCAGGCCGATGCCGAGCAGGAACACCGGTCCGGTCACCGACGACAGCGAGGTGTCGGTGATCGGGAGGAACGCGAGCCAGAACTGTCCCGCCGCCATCGGCACGAGACCCCCGACCAGCAACGACCGCACGCTCACCTGGTGCAGCAACCGGCTCAGAACGGGGGCGAGCAGCAACGACACCCCTCCCAGGATCACGAACGGCAGCGCGATCCGCAACGGGCTCTGGTGCTGGATGGCGCCCATCCGGATGGACAGCGAGTATCCCGCGCCGACCACGCCGAACATCCCGATCAGCCCCACCCCGGACGAACCGGCGAAGGCCGGGATCCGCAGCAGGCTCAGGCGCAACATCGGAGACTCCGACCGCAGCTCGGCGAGTACGAACAGGACGAGGAAGACCGCCGCCACGGTGAACCCGATGATCGCGGCGGCAGAGCCGAAGCCCTTCTCCGAACCTTCCTGCACCGCCCACAGCACGCTCAGCAACGCGATGGCCACGGTGATCTGCCCCGGCCAGTCCAGAGAACGACCCTCGGGCGCCTTCGAGTCGGTCACGAACACCTGGCTGATCACGGCGACGACCAGACCGATCACCAGTGCGGGCACGAACGCCCACCGGAAGCTCAGCCATGTCGCGAGCCCTCCGGACACGAGCGGTCCCAGCGCCCCGGCAGCCGTCATGCTCAGCGCCCACCGGGCCACCACCTTCGCCCGCGGCTTCGCCTCCGTCGTGCCGGCCGCGATCACCGCGAGCGAGGACGGGAACAACGCCGCCGCACCGATACCCGCGATCACCTGCCCGGTCCACAGCCATTCGATCGATCCGGAGAACACATTCACCGCGTTCCCCACCGCCATCAGCAGACCGCCGAGCACGAGCAGCCGTTTACGGCCGAAGATGTCCCCGATGACGCCGAAGTTCAACTCCAGGACCGCGGTCGGCAGAATGAACGCGGTTGCCACCCACGCCAGCTGCGACCCCGACGCCTGGAATTCCTGCTGGATCGCACCGTTGATCGGGGCCGGCAAGGTGAGGCACAGCTGCGCGATCGCCACCGACAGACAAGCCGCGAACAAGGTCCCCTTGGTCAGTTTTGCGGCGCGGGACGCATCGGCGGATGGTGAGTTGCTCTGCTCGGGTGGCGCTGACATCTCGGGCTCCTTTGCTCGTTTGTCTCGATGACTCAGACGCCCCCGGCGTCAAGCAGCAGCACGCCTCAGTGGGCGGCCTCGGACGGGTCCGGCACGGGTGAATCGCGGGCGACGGCGATGTCGAGGACGGCGGGACGCCGCCGGTGTTCGCGGCGAGCGCGCTCCAGTGCGGGCATGAGGTCCTGCTGCGCGTGACCGCCGTCGTCGCCGCCGCGTGCTCATGTCGTACGAGTACGTGCTCCAGGCCCGTGGCCTCCACGCCCTCGGCCCGGAGGATCTGGACCTCCTGGACGCTGGACGCAGCCGGATCGGAAGCTGTTTATATATATGTTTTCTTGCTACGCTCTGTCAACCTTCGATCCAAGGGAGAGGTGCGCATGCGCGACGAAGAAGTCGGGGTGCTCGTCGTGGGCGGAGGGCCGGTCGGGCTCACCGCCGCGATGCTGCTCAAGCGCCTCGGGGTGGACGTACTCGCGATCAACAAGGGGTTCCGGACGTCGGACCGGCCCAAGGCGCACATGCTGAACCAGCGCTCGATGGAGATCTTCACCGAACTCGGGCTCGCCGAGGCCATCTACGTCCACAGCGCGCCCCCGGACCGGATGGCTACCGCCGCCTGGTACGCGGGCTTCGCCGGGCCCGACCCGGACCACGGTCGACTGATCGGGAAGATCCCGGCCTGGGGAGAGGGTTATCGCGACCCGGACTACGTCGCCGCCAGCCCGTGTCGAACCGCCAACCTGCCGCAGCTGCGTCTGGAGCCGCTGCTGCACCAGCGTGCGGTCGAGCTGGTCGGTGCGGACCGGATACGTTTCGGGCACGAGCTGCTGTCCCTGGAGCAGGACGCCGACCAGGTCACCGCACTGGTCAGGGATCTTCGGTCCGGAGCCGAGTTCGCGGTCCGCGCCCGTTATCTCGTCGCCGCGGACGGTGGTCGTACAGTCGGGCGTTCGCTCGGGATCGGGATGACGGGCACCGGTGACCTGGCGCGCGTCACCACGGTGCACTTCACCGCGGACCTGTCCCCGTGGGCGCCCGATGACGACGCCATCATCCACTACCTGGTCAATCCCGCCTTCGGCCGTTCCGTCGACGGCGGCGTGCTGCAGCCCGTGGGGCCTCGGCGGTGGGGCCCGGACTCCGAGGAGTGGTCCATCAGCTTCGGGCTGCGGGACGGGGAGAGCTACGACGAAGCGAGCGTGGTGCCACGGCTCCGGGCGATGCTCGGCCTGCCCGACCTCGACTTGCAGGTCCAGGTCGTCAGCACGTGGACCATCGCCGGTGCGGTCGCCGACCGGTTCGCGGCCGGCCGGGTGTTCCTGGCAGGCGATGCGGCACACCGCAATCCACCGACCGGCGGCCTGGGCATGAACACCGGCATCGGCGATGCGTACAACCTGGCCTGGAAGCTCGCCCAGGTACTGGACGGCCGCAGTGCCGCGGACCTGCTGAACAGCTACGAGAGCGAGCGCCGGGCCGTCGCGGAGGACGTTGTCCGCGCCGCACTGGCCAACGCCACGGCGGTGTTCGAGCTCGACGCGGTCCTCGGCCTGTCCCCGGAACTGTCCGAGGCGGAGAACTGGCAGCGAATCAAGCAGGTGTGGCGGGAATCCCCGGAAACGCTGGCGTTGCGCACGGCGGTGGAAGACGCGCTGATGCAGCAGACCGCGGACTTCCGGGACCACAACCTGGAGGTCGGCCTGAGCTACGCGGCAGAGCAGTGCGACTCTCCCGATCCGGTCCGGATCTTCCGGCCCAGCACCGTTCCCGGCAGCCCGCTGCCGCACGCCCCGCTGACCCGGCTGGGCCGGCACTGCTCGGTGCGTGATCTGGTCGCCGGCGGGCGCTGGGTGCTCATCATCGGAGCGCGCGGCGCCGCCTGGCGCACGGCCGCTTCCGCACTGCGTTCGTCCCTGACACCCGCGGTGGTGCACATCGAGCACGCCCATGGCGACTGGCTGGACGTCCGGTGCGCATGGACCAAGGCGCGCGGAGTGTCCGCCGCCGGGGCGGTGCTGGTCCGACCCGATCGCTACGTGGCCTGGCGCTGGGACGAGGTTCCGACGGACCCCGTGGCGGCCCTGGCGGACGCACTGACCACCACGGGACATGCCCGGTCGACGCTCTGATCCGTGATTGCCACCTCGATTCTCCGGGAGAACTCCATGAACGACATCTTCGCTGGTACCTGGGTCGCCCGCGCCGCTCTCGCGGACGGTCCGGCTGTCCTGCTGGGCCGGGACGGCCGGACCGGCCGCGCCCTGGTGGACGGCCGGGGCTTCCCGGACCTGCCCGAGCTGATCGAAGCCTCCGGCGCGGACTGGCAGCACATCGACATGGGCGAGGACGTCGACCTGGACGCCGGTCGACTGCTCAGCGCGGTCGGCCGCCCAGGCAGGATCCTCTGTGCGGGGCTGAACTACACGGCCCATGCGGAGGAGGCGGGCCAGCCCGTCGGGGCCCACCCGGTGATCTTCCCCAAGTGGCACAGCGCGCTGACCGGCCCGTACGCCAGCATCCCGCTGCCGCCGGAGTCGGAATTCGTGGACTGGGAAGCCGAACTCGCCGTCGTGATCGGGAAGAACTGCCGCCGGGTCTCCCGCGAGGACACCGGTAGCGTCGTCTTCGGGTACACCGCGACCAACGACGTCTCCATGCGGGACTTCCAGAACCACAGCTCGCAGCACGGGCCCGGGAAGTCCTGGGATGCCGCCACCCCCTTGGGCCCTGTCGTGGCACCACTTCCGGTCGCAGATCCGGCACAGGTCGATCTGCTGCTGGAGGGCCTGCTGAACGGCGAGGTCGTGCAGAGCACCCGGACCAGCGACATGGCGCACGATGTGGCAGCTCTGATCTCCTACGTGAGCACGTGGATGACGCTGGAGCCCGGCGACGTCATCCTGACCGGCACCCCTGGCGGGGTCGGGCTCTCCTTCTCCCCGCAACGCCGGCTCATCGAGGGCGACGCGTTCGAGGTACGCCTCGAGGGCGTGGGGAGTCTGCGCAACACCTTCTACGTGGAAGAATGCTGAGGACGGTTGCCGTCGGCGCAGGATGTTCGAGCGATGAGGGGCCAGTTGAACGGCGACCGAGCCACGCAGACCATGGTCGACCGGGCAACGGCGACCATTCGCGCCGAGATCCTGCAAGGCGTGCTCGAGCCGGGAACGCGGATCCACCTGGTCCGGACCGCAGAACGGCTCAACATGAGTACCGTTCCGGTGCGCGAGGCCCTCGGCTCCCTGGTGGCCGAGGGCCTTGTGGTGGCGGTCCGGCAGCGCGGCTTCCGGGTGGCCGAGCTCGATCCGCAGGAGCTCTTCGACGTCTATCAGATGCGGCTGGTGCTGGACCCGCTGGCGGTGCGGTGGGCGGTTCCGCGGCTGACCGAGCAGGACAAGGCGGTCATCGAGGAACGGCACGCCGTGCTGGCGAACGCTCCCTTGCCCACAGCACTGCCGGACGCCGATCTCGATGCGCACCGCAGGCTGCACTTCGCCATCTACGAGCACTGCGGTTCCGAGTGGCTGCTCCGCTTCCTGAACACGCTCTGGGACCGCAGCCAGCGCTACCAGCTGATCTCGGCCGGCGAGCGCGAGCATCTGCGGCCGGGGCAGCGCACCCACTCCCATGCGCTGATCGTGCAGGCGTGCCTTGCCGGGGAGGCCGAGGCCGCGGCCTCCCTGATGGCCAGCCATCTGCGGGGGACGGTGGACCGGCTCGGCCGGTTCCTGCCCGGCGCCCAGGTCAGATCAACGCCGGATAGTTTCCGCCGTCCAGGTGCAGATTCTGTCCCGTGATGAACCCGGCATCCACCCCGCACAGGAATGCGCAGGTCGCGCCGAACTCCGCCGGGCGCCCCAGCCGGCGGGCGACCATCATCTCGACCTGACGCACCCGCGCCTGCTCGTAGCTGAGGCCGTTCTCCCCGGCGATGCGGTGGGCCATGAACTCCTGGCGTGGAGTGTCGAACCGCTCCGGCAGCAGGTTGTTGATGGTGACCCCGTCGGCGATGACCTCCCGTGAGACGCCCTTCATCACGGCCGTCAGCCCGGCCCGTGGACCAGCCGAAAGGATCATGCGCGGATCGGGGGTGGTGACCATCGCCGAGGTGATGTTGACGATGCGGCCGAAGCCGCGCTCCCGCATCGGGCCGAGGGTCGCGGAGATCAGGTCGAGCTGCGCCAGCATGGTGGACTCCAGCGCGTCGAGCCACATCTCCCGCGACGTCTCCGCCAGCGGGCTCGGTGGGGGGCCGGCGTTGTTGGTCACCAGGATGTCCGGGTCCGGAAGGGCGTCCATCAGGAGCGCGCGCCCGTCGGCCGTCGTCACATCGGCCGCGACTCCACTGACGCCACCCCCGGTACGCTCCGCCACTCCGCGCACCGCGGCGGCCAGGCGGTCGGCGTCCCGCCCGTTCATGAACACGTGCACGCCTTCGCGGGCCAGTGCTTCGGCACAGGCGAGGCCGAGCCCGCCCGTGGAGGCGCAGACCAGTGCCCGGCGTCCGGCAATGCCGAGATCCATGGTGTCTCCAGTCGTTTCGCTGGCGGATGAGCCGCGCGGCGAGCCACTCACTCAGGGTGGCGCAGCCAGGCCAAAGTGTATATATTTCTGACTCATGGTCAACGGTGATGGCAGGAGGCGACATGTCCACGCCCGACGAGCCCGACGTCTACGAGGCGCCCGAAACGATCATTCGCATGCTGTTCACGACGTGGTCGCTCCTCAACAGCCTCACCCCGGAGCTACGGGCGCAGGCGGAGTGGCCGATGGATCACCCAGGGCGACTCGACTGGGACTTCATCCCCAAGCCTGACCGACTGGGCGTTCCGCTGGCCGCCATGGACGGTCACCAGCGCACCCTGGCGCACAGCCTCCTGCGCGCCGGCTTGAGCCTGGACGGCTACACGCAGGCTTTGCAGATCATCGCCATGGAGAACGTTCTTCGCGAACGGGAGGCCGACTTCCTCCGTGTCATGGCCGGCGACTTCCGCAACCCCGACAACTACTATTTCGCCTTCTTCGGCCGTCCCGGGTTCGAGGACACCTGGGGATGGCGCGTCCTGGGTCACCACCTGTCGCTCAGCTACACCATCGTCGACCAGCGCCATCTGACCGTGACTCCGTGCAACCTCGGTGCTCAGCCTGCCAGTTGCGGCGTGCTGGCACCGCTGGCCCGCGAGGAGGATCTAGGGTTCGCGCTGCTGCACTCGCTGGACACCGCCCAGTCGGCCACAGCCGTCATCCACACGGTCGCACCGCCCGACTACGCCACCCGGCAGGTCCCCTTCGTCGGCAAGGTCGAGTACCCCGATTACGCCGACCTCGGCATCCCCTGGTACCAGATCAACGACGAGGACCGTGAGCTGCTGAAGTTCAGCAAGGACGAGCCCGCCGGCATCTGTGCCCGTGACCTTTCCACGACGCAGCAGGACCTGCTGTACTCCCTCGTCGCGCAATACCTCAAGCGGTCCCCTGAGGAACTGTGGACCAAGCAACTTGACCGCGTGCAGGCAGCCGGACCCGACGGCCTGCACTTCGCCTGGGCCGGCGGGCTGGAGAAGGGGACGCCCCACTACTACCGGATACAGGGAACGCACGTCGTCATCGAGTTCGACAACGCCATCGACAGTGGCAACCACATCCACTCCGTGTGGCGCGACTACCGCAACGACCTCGGCCACGACCTGCTCCGCGAGCACTACGCCCGGGAACGCCGCACCGGCCACCACCAGCTGAACACCCGCCTGACCTCCTCGGTCCCCGACGACGACCGCTAACGAATGCCCGTCGCCACCGGTGCCACGGCACGTCAATTGCGACTGATCAACGGCTCAATTGCAAGGAGGTGTATCGATGCCCGAAGCGGTGATCGTCGCCACCGCCCGCTCGCCGATCGGGAGGGCGATGAAGGGGTCGCTCAAGGACATGCGTCCGGACGACCTGGCCGTCCAGATGGTCCAGGCCGCGCTGGCGAAGGTGCCCCAGCTCGACCCGGCCGAGATCGACGATCTGGTTCTCGGCTGCGGCCAGCCCGCCGGCGAGTCCGGCAACAACCTGGCGCGGGTCGTCGCGGTGCTCGCGGGCATGGACCACCTGCCGGGCGTGACGGTGAACCGCTATTGCTCCTCGAGCCTGCAGAGCACCCGGATGGCGATGCACGCGATTCGAGCGGGCGAGGGTGACGCCTTCATCTCCGCAGGGGTCGAGACGGTGAGCCGCTACTTCAAGGGCAACGCCGACGGTCTGCCCGACACCCTGAACCCCGTCTTCGCCGACGCGCAGGCGCGCACCGAGAAGCTCGCCCTCGACGCCCAGGCCTGGATCGACCCGCGTACCGAGGGTCTGCTCCCCGACGTCTACATCGCGATGGGACAGACCGCGGAGAACGTCGCCCAGCTCAAGGGGATCACCCGTGAGGAGCAGGACGCGTTCGGCGTCCGGAGCCAGAACCTCGCCGAGAAGGCCATCGCCGACGACTTCTGGGCCCGTGACATCACACCGGTGACGCTCCCGGACGGGACCCAGGTCACTCGGGACGACGGTCCGAGGTTCGGCGTCACGAGGGAGGCGGTCTCCGCGCTACAGCCGGTTTTCCGGCCCGACGGGACGGTGACGGCAGGCAACTGCTGCCCGCTCAACGACGGTGCCGCCGCCCTCGTGATCATGTCCGACACCAAGGCGAAGCAGCTCGGCATCACCCCGCTGGCCCGCATCGTCAGCACCGGAGTCACCGGACTGTCCCCCGAGATCATGGGGCTCGGCCCGGTCGAGGCGTCGCGGCAGGCCCTGGCCCGCGCAGGCCTGTCCATCGACGACATCGACCTGGTCGAGATCAACGAGGCCTTCGCCGCCCAGGTGATCCCGTCCGCCCGGGAGCTGGGCATCGAAGAGGACCGGCTGAACGTGAACGGGGGCGCGATCGCGATCGGCCACCCGTTCGGCATGACCGGCGCGCGGATCACCAGCACGCTGATCAACTCCCTGCAGTACCACGACAAGCAGTTCGGCCTGGAGACCATGTGCGTCGCCGGCGGCCAGGGCATGGCGATGGTCCTCGAGCGACTCAGCTGAGAAGCAGCGCCCTCGCGCAACGCCTCCGAAGGAACGCCGATCCACCGGCTACAGACCGGTTCGCCGCTCTCCCGGCGACGGAGCTGACAACCGTCCCCTTCATCGACAGGAGCATCCGACATGGCCACCACACCTCGCACCGCTGTCGTCACCGGCGGGGCTCGCGGCATCGGTGCCGGCGTCGCGAAGCGGCTCGCCGCGGACGGATTCGCTGTCGCAGTCCTGGACCTGGACGAAGCGGCAAGCAAACCGGTGGTCGAGGAGATCGAGCGCGTCGGCGGCCGAGCGCTGGCGGTCGGCGTCGACGTCGCCGACGAGCAGGCCGTGCGGGCCGGCGTGGACCGGATCGCCGTGGACCTGGGCGAGCCCACGGTGCTGGTCAACAACGCCGGGATCCTCCGCGACAACCTGCTGTTCAAGATGACCGCCGACGACTGGGATGCCGTGATCGGCGTGCACCTGCGCGGCTCGTTCCTGATGACCCGCGCGGTCCAGGGCTACATGACCAAGGCGGGCTGGGGCCGGATCGTCAACCTGTCCAGCACGTCGGCGCTGGGCAACCGTGGCCAGGCCAACTACGCCGCGGCCAAGTCCGGCCTGCAGGGCTTCACCAAGACGCTCGCCATCGAGCTGGGCAAGTTCGGTGTGACCGCGAACGCGATCGCCCCCGGTTTCATCGAGACCGAGATGACCGCGGCGACGGCCGAGCGGGTCGGCGTGCCGTTCGAGGAGTTCAAGGCGGCCGCCGCGGCTCAGATCCCGGTTGCCCGCACCGGTGTGCCGGCCGACATCGCGCACGCCGTGTCGTTCTTCGTCAGCGAGGGTGCCGGTTTCGTGTCGGGTCAGGTGCTGTACGTCGCGGGAGGGCCGAAGGCATGAACGTCGAGCACCGGCCGGCGCCGTCGGGAGGGAACTGACTCAGATGTCCTTCAACCTGGCGACGATACTGCGCGAGTCGGCCCTCACGGCTCCCGACAGGCCCCTGGTGCACGCCGGCGACCGGTCGCTGACCTACGCCGAGGTCGACGAGGCCTCGGGGCGGGTCGCCACGACCCTGCTGGGGCTCGGCCTGGAGCCGGGCAACGCCGTGGCCGTCCAGCTGCCCAACCTGCCGGAGTTCCTGTTCAGCTACTTCGGCATCCTCAAGGCCGGGCTGGTCATGGTGCCGCTGAACCCACTGCTCACGGCGCGCGAGGTCGCCTACCACCTGAGCGACAGCGACGCCAAGCTGCTGATCACGTTCGAGCAGTTCACCGGTCCGGCGGTCGCCGGTGCTCGGGCCGCCGGCGGGGTGCCGACGTACGTCGTGAGCTCGCCCGGCAGCGCTGCGCGCCCGGAGGGCACCCACGACTTCGCCGAGCTCTGCCGCGCCGAGGACTCGGGCGAGATCCACCCAACCCGCTCGGACGACACGGCCGTGCTCCTCTACACCAGCGGCACGACCGGCAAGCCCAAGGGCGCGGAGCTGACCCACTTCCAGCTCTACATGAACTGCACGGTGTCGGGGGAGGGGTTCGGCCTGGGCCGCGATGACGTCGCGATGGCGGTGCTGCCCTTGTTCCACGTGTTCGGCCTGTCCAGCGTGCTGAACGTCGCCGTGCGGTTCGGCGGCAGCCTCGTCCTGGTCCCGCGCTTCGAGGCCGGTGCGGTGGTGGACGCGATCGAGCGGCACAGATGCACCGTGTTCTCCGGCGTGCCCACGATGTACGTCGGCCTGCTGCAGCACGACACCAGGGGGCGTGATCTCAGCAGCCTCCGCATCGCGCTCTCCGGAGGCGCCGCCATCCCGGGCGAGGTCATCCGCGCCTTCGAGGAGAAGGTCCCGGGCGTGGTGGTCCTCGAGGGCTACGGCCTGTCGGAGACCGCGAGCGCCACGACGTGCAACGTCGACGCGGAGCGGCGCAAGGTGCTCTCGATCGGCAAGCCGATCTGGGGCGTGCAGGTGCGCGTGGTCGACGGCGACGGCGCGGAGCTGCCGCCCGGCGAGGACCACGTCGGGGAGATCGTCGTCCGTGGCCACAACGTCATGAAGGGCTACTACAAGAAGCCCGAGGCCACGGCGCGGGCCATCCACGACGGGTGGTTCCACACCGGCGACCTGGCATACCGCGACGAGGACGGCTACTTCTTCGTCGTGGACCGGTTGAAGGACCTCGTCATCCGCGGCGGCTACAACGTCTACCCGCGCGAGGTCGAGGAGGTGCTGTACACCCACCGCGCCGTGGCGGAGGCGGCGGTCGTCGGCCGACCCGACGCCCGGCTCGGCGAAGAGGTGCTCGCGTACGTGGCGCTGAAGCCGGGCGAGACCGTGGAACCGCAGGAACTCGTCGCCCATTGCCGGGAGCAGCTCGCCGCGTACAAGTACCCGCGAGAGGTGCGGATTCTCGCCGAGCTCCCCAAGGGGCCGACCGGAAAGCTCCTGAAGAGAGAGCTGCGTGGCTGAGACCGCGCCGCATCCCGGCGTCCGCAAGGCTCGGCACGTGATGAACCGCACCCCGGTGAGCGGCGGCCGGGAGCCGGCCACTCGCCCAACCTTTACCAAGATCACGTGGAGACGATCTTGTACACACCTCCGTCGGGGCAGTCAGGGACAAGATCGCGCAACTCGCATCGGCTGGCGCTGCGTCTTCGATGGTGAGTTGCGTGGCCACGTCAGCGTCGGTCCGACGATGCCGATGACGAGCGCAACGATCGTCAGAGCGGCAGCACGCGATCGGCCGCACGCGTCGCGGCGGATCGCGCGTCGGCATGCACGTGCAACGCGCCGGCGCGCACGACGGCGATCGGCTGCGTCCAGTCCTCGTGCGCTGCCGGCACCAGCAGCGCGCTGCGTCGACGCTCCCGCGCGTGCCACACCAGCAGGCTGCGCACGCGGCCGAGGGCACCGCCGAAAGAGCTGAAGTCCTGGCCCGGGTGATCAGCGGGGCCGGCGACGGCGAGCGCGTAGAGATCCTCGTCGGCCCAGTAGCCGGGCGGGTCGGCATCGACGTCCAGCGGCGCGCCGTCGACCCAGACCTGTGCCGCCGACCAGGCCGCCTCGCGCCACGCCACCGCGCGGTGGGTCTGCCGGGGCGAGAAGTGCACGCTCAGTTCGACGGTGTCGCAGACGAGGGTGGCCAGCGCACCGTCGATCTGCAGGCCGGCCGCAGCGCAGTCCTCCGGTCGCGCCGCGGCCAGCCACTCGAGCATCTGCGCGCGGTAGCCGTCGGTGCCCAGCATCGCCGTGTAGCGGTCTGCCTCGCGCAGCCAGTCGAACAGATGGATCGCGCGCACCGAGCGGCGCAGCCAGTGCCGGTGCTCCCACCCGAGAGCACCCCAGCCCAGCCAAGCCTGTCGTTCAGCTTCGGACAGCTCGCCTCCGGCGCTCACCGCATCGATGGTAGGGCCGGATGGAACCGTTTAGGGCGGTCGGTGAACACGGTCGGGTCGGGAGCTGCCCGAACTGAACCGCCCTGGGCGCGGGAGAGGCTCCTGATCTAACCAAGGAGACTGGGGCTATGTCCGCTCCCCGGAAGTTCGACGACGAGACACGTGCCCGTGCGGTGCGCCTTTATCAGGACCGGTTGCGTGAGCACGGTGACTCGAAGCTGGCCGCGCGTCGCCATGTGGGCGCGCTGTTGGACATCAACCAGTCCACGATCCGGAACTGGATTCGCGCCGAGGAGGGCGAGGGATCGGCATCGGCCCGACCTGTGGCGGCTGCGGATGATGTACAGGCAGAGTTGCGGCGGTTGCGCGCGGAGAATGCGGAATTGCTCCGCGCGAACGACATCTTGAAGACGGCGTCAGCGTTTTTCGCCCAGGCGGAGCTCGACCGTCGACTTCGCTGATCTGCGAGTACATCGCAGACCATCGTGACCGTTTCGGGGTCGAGCCGATCTGCGCCGTGCTGTCGCAACACGGCGTCACGATCGCCCCGGGCACGTTCTACCGCTGGCTGACACGGCCGGTGACTGATGCACAGTTGGAGGAAGCGTATGTGGTGAACGCCATCGTCACGCTCTATCGAAAGAACAGGTCGGTGTACGGGGTGCGGAAGCTGTGGCGTGACGCCCGTCGTGCCGGGCTGCGCGTGGGCCGGGACCAGGTCGGGCGGCTGATGCGGATCGCCGGCATTCAGGGTGTCCGCCGCGGAACGCACCGGACCCGGACCACCACCCGCGACCAGGCGGCCGTGCGGCATCCCGACCTGGTCAAGCGGGGATGGTCAGCGCCGACGAAGCCGGACGCGATCTGGGTGGCGGACTTCACCTACGTGTGGACCGCGGCCGGGTTCTGCTACGTCTCGTTCATCACCGACGTGTACTCACGTCGTATTCTTGGCTGGCGGGCGTCGATGGACAAGACCGCAGATCTGGTGACCTCGGCGCTGGAGCAAGCATTGAGCACCCGACGTCGGACGGTCTATGGTTTCACCACCGATGGGCTGATCCATCAGCCCGACGCCGGCTCCCAATACACCGCCATTGCGATGACCGAGGCGTTGGCCGAGGTCGGTATCTCCGGGTCGATCGAGACGGTCGGCGATGCGCTGGACAACGCGCTGATGGAATCGACGATCGGACTGTACAAGACCGAGCTGATCAACACCCGTGACCGGGGGCGGAACTGGACCGGACGCCTCGAGGTCGAACGCGAGACCGCCGACTGGGTTCACTGGTACAACAACGACAGAATCCACTCATCAATCGACTACATGACACCCGTAGAACGGGAAATGGTGTACGCTGACACCATCACCCAACGGGTAGCCCACCCAGCCGAGGTGGCCTGAACCCGAGCCTCTCGCGAACCCAGGGCGGTTCATCCGCGCGGTGGCCGGCCGCTTCGCCGGCGAGCGCCTGCGCGTGCGCCGCACCAGCACGGGTCAGGCTTGGTCAGCTGGGCGATCAACTGCTCGTCCACGGCGTCGAGCACGTCCGCCCCGCAGCGACGGGCTTGCTGGGCTCAGCACCGGTGAGGACGTCGAGTTCAACCACCGGTTCGGGCATCACGTCTGTCATCGGGTCCACACTCCATGGTCGGAGCTGCACCGATGTTCTTGGAGTCCCATCCGTGACGCCGGTCGGGTAGCGCCCCATCACTTCGCGGTATCGCTGGTGAGTCGATCGGTGGAAGCGGGTCGGTCAGGGCAGCTCCGCGGGTCGTCGGGCTGGAGCACACAGGCGGTCATCTATCGGACATTAACAAGCTCTCGGATGTCCGACGGTGCCCCCAAGTGGGCGAACAGGGTCCCCGGCGCCTGGTCTTGGATGCGTGGTGGACCATTGACGCGAGTGGTGACCGGCGTTACGTTGGCCATCGATAAAGATCGAACATTAGACAGAGGTGTCTCGTGTCCGTCAAAACCACCCGGCGCCGTGTGGCGTTGGCATCCGGCGTCTCCGCCGTCTCGAGCGGCTCCTCGGCCGGGGGCGCGAGCGGCGGGACGTTGACCATCTCGGTCTCGGGCGATCTGCTCGATCTCGACACGGCGAACTGCGTCCCGCTGGTCTTCTGCAGCGTCGCGTACGACTCCTTGATCCACGTCTCGCCCGCCACCGGCGAGCTGCAGCCGGGTCTGGCGACGTCCTGGGAGTGGGTCGACAAGGAGCACCGCACGTTCCGCCTGACATTTCGCCAGGGGGCGAAGTTCGGGGACGGCACGCCGCTGGACGGCCAGGCCGCGGCTGCGTCGCTGAACTCGTACCTCCAGGCGCCGGGGCCGTTCGCCTCCCTGAGCTACCCGCTGCAGAAGGCTGCGGCCGCCGGGCCGGACAAGGTCGACGTGCAGTCCGCGGAGCCCGTCTCCACCCACCACGCCCTCTACCTGCTCGCCGGCCAGAGTGGTGTCGGACACGTAGTGGATCCCAAGAGCTGCATCAACCTCGCGAGCCTGACCGCCCTGGGCCGAGAGGACGCGATCGCGCTCCACATCGAGGTCGCGCTGAGGAACGGGCTCACTACTGACGACATCCGCGAGGTTCTGCTGCACACCACGCCCGATGCTGGTGTCCCCCTGGCCCGTGGAGCGGTCCTCGTTGCCGAGGAGGCGCTCGAGCGGCTCGCCACGGAGGTTGGCGAGTGACCGGCGAACCGGCGGACCGCCCGGTCGTCGTGGTGCTGGGCGCGCGCAACCTCGGCGGTGCCGTGCTGCGGCATTTCGTCGAGCAGGGGTGGCGGGGTGCTGCGATCGCGCGCACCGAGGACACGCTCGAGCAGGTGCGGGCGTCGAGAGCGCTGGGGGTCGCGGCGGACGTCACCGACCCACTGCAGCTCCGCACCGCGCTCGAGCATGTGCGTCAGGTTCTGGGGCGGCTCGACGCGCTGGTCAACGCGGCCGGCGTCGGGATCCCCAAGCCCGGTGAGCAGTACGGCGGCGGCCAGATCGCCGACGCCGACCTGGGCAGCTGGGAGCGATGGGCCGACGCGATCGGGCGGCAGGCGTTCGTCTTCCTCTCCGAGGGGGCTCGTGCCCTGCGTGCTGGCGGGGGAGGTGCTCTGGTGCAGATCGGCAACGGCCTGGCACTGCGCCCCAAGATGGGGGAGGGCCTGTGGGCCGCCGGACAGCAGGCCGCGCGGAGCCTGGTCCACGCTGCGGCGGAGGAGCTGCGCCACGACGGAGTCCGGGTGGCGACCGTCCTGGTCGATGCGCTCGTGGACTCGCCCAAGCTCGAGGCGCTGCGCGCCGATCCTCCGAAGATCGCTGCAGGGGCTCCGTACCTGCCGGATCACGAGGCGCTCGCCGACATGGGGGCCATCGCCGAAGCTGTCCACTTCGCGGCCACCCGCGACCCGCGTGGTCTCGTCGTGGAACTCGTCGTCACGGCCGCCGGCCGCCCCCCGGTCCCGAGATGAGGGTCCCGTGCGCTGAGCGTTCCCACCCGACAGAACTCCGCAAAGGACCCCCATGGCTGAATTGATGGCCTTCGCGTTGACCGGACTCGGTGCCGGCGCCCTCTTCGCAGGGCTCGCGCTCGGCGTCGTCATCAACTTCCGCGGCTGCGGTGCCGTCAACCTCGGCCTCGGTGCGGTGGCGATGCTCGCCGCCTTCGGGTTCTACGAGTTGCGGACCAACGTGGGTCTTCCGACGGTCGTCGCGGTGGCACTCACGCTCGTGGCCGCCGGCCTCGCCGGCGCGCTCTTCGACTGGGCGGCGTTCCGCCATCTCCGCGACGCACCGGCGATGAGCAAGCTGATCGCGACCCTCGGACTCCTGCTCTCTTCCCAAGCGTTCATCGCCGAGTTCTACGGCGGCACGGTGCTCAAGGCGCCTGAGGTCCTGCCCTCGGGCCCGACCGATGCCGTGATGATCGCCGGAATCCCGGTGCCGATCGACCGCTTCGTCCTGGCTGGGTTGATCGCCGTCGTCACGCTGGTGCTGATCGCCGTCTACCGCTGGACGCGCTTCGGCCTGGCGACCCGCGCGGCGTCGGAGAACGAGCGCTCGGCGCTCCTCGCCGGGTACTCCACGAACCGATTGTCCCTCACCAACACGACAGCCGCCTTCGTGATCGCCGCTGGATTCGGCGTCCTGATCGCCCCGATCACGCAGCTGGACTCGAGCACCATCTCCCAGGCGATCGTGCCGGCGCTCGCTGCGGCACTCATCGCAGGGTTCACTCGGTTCGGTGTCGCTGCGATCGCCGGCCTGTCGCTCGGCATGATCGAGGCCCTCATCGTCTACCTGCAGACGATGACGTGGTTCCCCACGGCCGAGGGCATCCCAGTCGCCGGCATCGCGGACGTCTTCGTCCTGCTCGTGATCGTCACGACCCTGTTCCTGCGCGGCAAGTCCCTCCCGCAGCGAGGGAGCGAGCTGTCGCAAAGACTGCCGAAGGCGCCGGCGCCCGGCCGGGTCGCCCGACCGGCGGTTCTCATCTCGGCAGTGGTCGTCCTCGTGCTGCTTGTCTCGTCAAGTGGTTGGCGGCAGGCGGTGATCATCTCCCTGATCGCCTTCGTCGCGATCCTCCCGTTCGTCGTCCTCGTCGGCTACGTCGGCCAGCTCTCCGTGGCACAGCTGGCCTTCGCCGGGGTGGCGGGATTCGCGACGTCCCGCATCGCCGACGCCTGGGGACTGGGCTTTCCGCTCGCGCCGGCACTGGGTATCGCACTGGCCACCGCCATCGGCACGCTCCTCGCCCTGCCCGGGCTCCGCGTCAGGGGGGTGAACCTGGCCATCGTGAGCATGGCGACCGCGGTCGCGATCGCCAGCTTCGGGTTCGGCAACGAGACTTGGGGTGCTCGGTTGGCCGGGGACCCCGTCGAGTCCCCGCACGTCTTCGGAGTCAACCTCGGGCCGGACGCGTCGTTCTTCCTCGGTGACGACGCGCTGCCCAGCGCGGTGTTCGGCTTCTTCTGTCTCGCGGTGTGCCTGGTCCTCGGGCTGCTGACCGTGAACCTCCGCCGGGGCCACCTGGGCCACTGGATGCTGGCGGTCCGCGGCAACGAGCGGGCTGCGGCCGCGAGCGGTCTGAACGTGCGCAACATCAAGGTCATCGCCTTCGCGATCTCCTCCATGCTCGCCGGTTTCGCCGGCGTTCTCTACGCCTACAACTTCAACTCCGTCTCCACACAGCGCTACGAGCTCATGGGCGCGCTGGTGTTCTTGGCGTTCGCCTACATCGCAGGGATCGGGAGCGTGGAGGCCGCCGTCATCGCGGCGATCATGGCGCTCGACGGGGTGGTCATCCACCTCACCAAGATGGCGGTGCCGATCTCCAGCCAGTGGTGGCTCATCATGGGCGGCCTGGTCCTGGTCCTCGTCGTCGCCCGCAATCCGGACGGCCTCGTCCACGCAGAGGGTGACGAACCACCGCCGCCGTTCAACTGGATCGATCGCGGGGTCAAGCGCGCCTTCCGCAGGATCCGTGAGGGCGCGCCCTCCGACGAGGTCCAGGAGGTGGCCCGATGACATCGACGTCGCCTGTTCTCGAGGTCAGGTCGCTCTCCGTGCGGTACGGCGGGGTCCGTGCATTGACCGATGTCGACCTCGAGGTTCGGCCCGGTGAGCTCGTCGGTCTGATCGGCCCCAACGGCGCCGGCAAGACGACGCTCATCGACGCCGTCACCGGCTTCGCCGCGTGTTCGGGCTCCGTCGTGCTGGACGGTCGTGAGCTCGGCGGCCAGGCGCCGTACCGACGTGCCCGGGCGGGTCTGGCACGGACGTTCCAGGCCGCCGAGCTGTTCGACGACCTCAGCGTGGCCGAGAACGTGGGCGTCCCGCGCCGGCGTTCGGTCCGCCAGGTGGCGATGGAGCTGCTGTCGGGACGCCGGATCCCCGAGCCCGTCGTGGAGGAAGCCCTCGTGCGGGTGGGCCTCGGGTCGCGGGCCGACGATCTCCCCGAGGCCCTCAGCCATGCGCAGCGCAACCTCGTCGGGGTGGCGCGGGCACTCGCCGCGGAGCCGCGACTGCTGCTGCTGGACGAGCCGGCAGCAGGTCTGGACACGACCGAGTCCGCGGAGCTGGGAAGCCGGCTGCGAGCCCTCGCCGACGAGGGCCAGGCCATCTTGATGATCGACCACGACATGAGTCTCGTCCTCTCGGTGTGTGACCGCGTCGTCGTGCTGGACTTCGGCCGGGTGATCGCGCGCGGCACCCCGAGCGAGATCCAGCTGGACCCCAAGGTCCGGTCCGCCTATCTCGGCACCGGCGACGAGGACGGCGAAGGCGACCAGGACTTCGCGAGCCTCGACGAGAGCCTCCAGGCCGCGGTCGACGCCGCGGTGGTCGAGGAGTCCGACGTCGCCACGGCCGAGTCCGACGAGCCGGGCAAACCCCTCCTCGTGCTGAATGGTCTCGCCGCCGGGTACGGCGGCGGCACGGTCGTCCGTGGCGTCGACCTGGAGGTGCGGGCCGGTGAGGTGGTCGCCCTCCTCGGCCCCAACGGTGCAGGCAAGACAACCACGCTGCGTGCGGTGTCGCGCCTGATCGAGCCCACCGCTGGCTCCGTCGACTTCGATGGCGAGGTGCTCGCGGGCACGGCCGCGCACGAACTGGTCCGGCAAGGCCTGGTCCAGGTGCCCGAGAACCGCGGCATCTTCTTCGGTCTCACCGTCGCCGAGCACTTCAAAGGTGCGCCGTGTGGCCCGCTGGACTTCGGCAAGGCTGCCGACTACTTCCCGGAGCTCGAGGTCCTCGAGCACCGGCGGGCAGGCCTGCTCTCCGGAGGTGAGCAGCAGATGTTGGCCCTCGCGCTCGCCCTCGCCCGGCAGCCAAGAGTGCTCCTGCTCGACGAGCTCAGCATGGGTCTGGCTCCGGTGGTCGTGCAACGCATGCTCCCGGTGGTCCGTTCCTACGCGAAGGAGCAGCGGGCGGGAGTCCTGCTGGTGGAGCAGCACGTGCCGCTGGCCCTCGGCGTCGCGGATCGCGCCTACGTGCTCGCTCACGGTTCGATCGTCCTGTCAGGCGACGCCCGGGACCTCCGGAGGGACGTGCACGCCCTCATGGCGAGCTATCTCGGCGAACCGCCCGCTGCTCGCAGCGGAGCACTGGAAACGGACCGTGGCGAGGCCGGCAGGCACTCGGTGATCTCCTGATGAAAGGAGCAATGTGAAGTCGACCAAGAAATGCGTGTCGGCGGCCTTGCTGGTCCTCGGCCTCGGCCTCGCCGGGTGTGCAGACAACGGCAACGCGGCAGCCGGTAAGTCCGACGTGGCCCTGGCCGACGTCGACCTCTCTGTGGCCGTTCGGTACACCGGCGGGACCGCGAGACCTGCCGACGACGGCCTCAAGCCGGTGAAGATCGGCTGGGTCAACGAAGAGGGCGGAGCGACCAGCCAGCCGGAGGCGACGGCGGGCGTCCGAGCCGCAGTGTCGCTGATCAACGACTCCCTCGGTGGCATCGGGGGCCGCCGCGTGGAGTTGGTCGAGTGCTTCGTGGCCTCCTCGGAGGAGGAGGGCCAGCAGTGCGCTCAGAAGATGCACAACGATGACGACATCGCCCTGGTGCTGACCGGTTCGACGTCTGTCGCCGCGGGATCGCTCCACAACGTGCTCGCACAGAGCAAGCCGATCCTCGGCTCCACCCCGTCGAGCCCGTCAGATCTCACCGCCGAGAACTCCTACTACGTCGGAGCGGGCCCGTTCGGCCAGAGCGCACTCGCGAAGTACCTCATCGACCACGAGAATGCGAGGAAGATCGCCCTGATCGGGCCCGACTTCGCCGGGACGACCATCGCCCTCGACACCATCAAGAAGGTGGCCGAGCCCGCAGGCGCAACCGTCAGCGCCGGCACGTACAAGCAGGGATCGGCCGACGTCTCGCCGGCTGTGCTGGCGTCGAAGGCCCGCGAGGCCGACGCCATCCTGGTCCTCGAGCCCACCGGCGCCGGTTGTGCCTCGGTCGCCAAGGCGCTGGCGCAGTACGCCGTCACTGCGCCGGTGCTGTCGCTGTCCAGCTGCGCCGAGGAGGAGACCGTGGGCGCTGCGCTGGGCGACCTGCCGAAGTGGACGTTCCCCTTGCCGACGCTGATTCCGTCGACGTCCGTCAAGGACGACACGGGTGAGGCGGCCGTCTACCTGGGCGCCATGACGGAGTACCAGCCGAAGGCGTCCCGCTGGGGACTCGCGCCGGCGAACTTCTCCCTCGGGATCTACGCGGCCAGGATCCTCAACGGGCTGGGCGGCGTCATCACCCCGGAGGCAGTGTCGTCGGCGCTCAAGGCCGGCACCGGGCCGGTGTTCATGGCGACACCGACGCTGAAGTTCGGCGGCCCGCTGCCCGCGGTCGGTTCGACATCGTTCCGCTTCTACACCTATGAGGGCGAGGGGAACTGGAAGATCGCGGCCGACGGCGAGTGGGTCTCCTGATCGAATCGTGAGCGGTGCGGTCACGGTCGCTGCCTGCGTTGTCGCCCGACCGGCGCTCCAGCGGCGTGCCCATCCGATCGGTCCAGAACGGCACATGACTGCCCCCTTCAGGCGGTGACGTCCTGGGCGGGGGTCCCGCCGGTGCGGTCGTCTCCGTCGCGGCGGTGACTGGCCGTTCCTGGTCTCCTTCAGCGCGAGGGAGACCACGACGACGAGGTACGCCACCGCGGCCGCGGCCATCACCGCACCGAGGCCGTAGCGGTCGGCGGGCGAGGTCGGCGTGATTCTCGGCGTTCACCTGGCAGCCGATGAGGTTCGCCTCAGCGTCACGTACTGCCCGGCGCGCCGTCCGTCGTCGCCGCGTCCGTGGAGTCACGCGCACCTTTCGGTGACGTAGCCGCCCTCAGGGACGCTGATGAGCGCCATGCATCACGGCGTCCCCAACCGGCATTGGACCGCCCCGGAGACGGTCACCAATAGTGCTGGGCATGGGCGCAGACGCCGTGACGGAGGTTCGCCGATGACCATCTCCCCACCACCCGGAACCGCCGAGCCGGCCCCTGCCGGCCCCGCCGTTGACGATCAGCGACCAAGGCGCGTTCTGGGTCGGTGTCGGGCGCAAGCCGACCGAGGCCGGGGCCGCCGCCGAGGCCGCGATGTACGTGCAGTACCAGATCCCGGCCGATCTCCGTCATCCGCTGCCCGTGGTGATGGTCCACGGGGGCGGCGGCCAGGGCACGGACTACCTCTCGACGCCGGACGGGCGCCCCGGCTGGGCCACCCGGTTCCTCCAGGCCGGTTACGCCGTGTACGTGGTCGACCGTCCAGGTCACGGGCGCTCCCCGTACCACCCCGATGTCCTCGGGCCCATGGAGGGCGCAGCTCCGACGTACGAGTTCATCCGCTGGCTGTTCTGCGACGGGGCGGGGCGACCCGGTAGCCAGTGGCCCGGCAGCGGCGAGATCGGCGCCGACTCCGCGCTGGACCAGTTGATGGCGAGCCAGGGACCCGCGTTGCCCACGTTCACCGAGAACGAGGAGCAGATGCGGCGCTGCGGGGCCCAGTTGCTGGACCGCATCGGGCCGGCTGTGCTCATCACCCATTCGATGGGCGGCCCCTTCGGGTGGCTCGTCGCCGACGCCCGGCCCGGGCTGGTCAAGGCGATCATCGCGGTGGAGCCGATCGGGCCGCCGTTCACCGAGCTGCCCGGCTTCGGCCGGCTGGACTGGGGGCTCACCGCGGCCCCGATCACCTACGAGCCGCCGGTCCGGGAACCGCAAGAGCTGCGCACCAGGCTCCGGGCAGCCGGAGCCGACGGGGTGCAGGACTGCCTCGTGCAGGACGAACCCGTCCGGTCCCTGCCCAACTTGAAGGGCCTCCCGATCGCCGTCGTCGTGGCCGACACTTCGCCGTTCGCGCCGTCCGGACACGGCGTCGCCGACTACCTTGCGCAGGCCGGTGCGGATGCCGAGCTGCTTCGCCTGCCGGAGATGGGGATCACCGGCAACGGTCATCTGCCCATGGGCGAGAAGAACTCCGACGAGGTGGCGGAAGCGCTGATGGCCTGGCTGGACAAGCGGCCGACAGCGGTGGAGCAGGACGCCCGATGACGATGGTGGAGGCCGATGTGCTCATCGTGGCGGGGTCAGACGCACCGGGCGCGACCCGAAGGTGTTGCCGCGCAGCGTCGTGCACGACCCGCTGCTCACGCTCACCATGCCGCCCGTGGAGTCCGCGACGAGCGGCATGAATGCGATCGCGCACGCCGTCGAGGCTCTGCAGGGCCGCGCCTGGGCGGGCGAGCCACCGTACGGCGGCTGACCCCTTCTACCGGGAGATCTCGGCGTGTGGAACGCCGGCCGCGCGTCGGGCCACCCGGCGTGCGACCTCGGCGAACGCCGGGGCGGCTGGCGAGTGGCCCGTCTTCCGGTAGGCGACCGCAGCCACCGCGTCGAGCGGCTCTTTCGGAGCGACGGTCTCCACTCCCGGGTGCTGGAACATCCGGACGCCCGACAGCGGCATCAGTCCCACCATGTGCTGGTAGGCGATCTTCAAGGCCATGTCCAGGGGCGAGCGGGCGTGGGAGCCGACCGTCGGAGCCTCGTGGTCCTCCTGGCGTCCCCCCACCCACAAGTCGTCCTCCGGGTGGGGGGTGACCCAGGGCTGGTCGTAGACCTCGGCCATGTCCACCGCGGCGGCCGAGGCCAGCGGATGCCCCTTCCGCAGCGCGAGGGAAACGGGCTCGGTGAAGATCGGGACGCGTGTCAGGCCCGGCATGTCGACGCTCAGACACAACAGCGCGACGTCGCACTCGCCGGCCAGCAGCGGAGCGAGACCCTGGTGGAAGTCCGCTTCGTGCACCCGGATCATGGCATGGGGATACCGCTCGCAGAACGCCTCGATGACCGGATGCGTCAGCTCCGCGAGAGCCACCCCGTAGAGCGCGACCCGCACCTCGTCCCGTCGCCTGGCCGTGATGGCGTCGGCCGCGGCGGCGAGCCGGTCGGCATCGGCCAGCACCTCGCCCGCCCGTTCGAGCAGTTCCGCGCCTTCGGCGGTGAGCGCCACATGCCGTTTGTCGCGGTCGAACAGCCGGACGCCCAGCTCACGCTCGAGGGCGACGATCGATCGCGTCAGCGCGGGCTGGGTGAGGTGCAGACGCTCAGCGGCGACCCGGTAATTCAAGGTCTCGGCGAGTGCCGAGAAATGGCGCAGGCTCCGGAGTTCCACTCAGCCCTCCAGAACGGCGAGGTCCACGGCGTTGTCCCCCGCGCCAGGTTACAGCGCCCTTCCGCGCACGTCACCGGGCAGAAATCCGGCCTCCGACCTGCTGTGATGCACGGCACTCATCACGCCCACGGCTACCGGCATTGGACGGTCCTTCGCCGCGCTGCCAACACTCCCTTCAGACCGACCCGGAACAGCAGCCAGGATGAGGTGCGAATTGTCCGAGACAACCGAGGTAGCCGAGAAAATCGTCGAGATTCCTCAGCCGGAGCCGGACCTGACACCGGAGGAACTGGTGCGCCGGGCCGCCGGTATGCGGGCCTGGCTACGTGATCATCAGGACGAGACCGAACAGCGGACCGGTATCTCCGAGGACACGCACAAGGCGTTCCTGGAGGCGGGTTTCTACCGGTCCCTCCAGCCGCGCCGCTTCGGCGGCTACGAGTTCGACCTGCGGACCTACTCCCGGATGGTCACCGAGGTGGCCCGCGGCTGCCCGTCCAGCGGCTGGAACCTGTGTCTGGCCGCCTCCCACAGCCTGGTGGTGGCCGGCCGCTTCCCGGAGAGCACCCAGCGCGAGGTGTTCGGGCCGGACGGTGACTTCCGGACCCCGCTGCCGATCGCCCCGAGCGCCACCGCGACGCGGACCCCCGACGGGTACCTGGTCAAGGGACGCTGGGACTACGCCTCCGGGGTCAACGTCTCCACGCACTTCCTGGGTGGCGCGCTCATCTTCGACGACGAGGGCGGCAAGCCCACCCCGGGCCTGGTGCTCGTGCCCTCCGGCTGGCGGATGCTCGACAACTGGGGCGAGATCCTGGGCTTCCGCGGCAGCGGCTCCAACAGCGTCGTGGCCGAGGACGTCCTCGTACCGTACGAGTACGTGTCCAGGATCCACCTGGCGAACGACGCCACCGACGGGCCGGGTGTGGAACTGCACGGCAACCCGATGTACGCGGGTCGGCTGATGTCGTTCTTCAACATCCAGCTGTGTTCGATCGTGGCGGGCACCGCCTGGGCCGCAGTCGACGAGTACCGGCGGATCATCACCACCAAGAGCAGCCCGCTGCCGCCCTTCACGCCGCGCAGCCACGATCCGGAACACCAGCGCAACCTCGGCCTGGCCACGGCCCTGGCCGACAGCGCGCAGCGGATCATCCTGTCGGTCGCCGACGACTACACCGCGTACGCCGCCCGGGGCCTGGCAGGGGGCGAGCCCTTCTCCGAACTGGACGACCAGGCTCTCTCCCTCACGGCCCGGCAGTCCGGCCAGCTCGCCTGCCGGGCCGTCGAGATGCTGGCCGCGGCCAGTGGCTCCAGCGCGCTGGCGAACGGCCAGCGCATGCAGCGGTACCTGCGCGACGTCGCCACGTACAAGACACACATCAACGCGCAGCACGGCTCGTGGGCTACGGGGTACGCCCGTTCGCTGCTCAGGCTGGAGACCTCGGCGTGATCCGGTCGACGCCCGCCGCGACGGCGCCCGGCAGTGGCCCGGCGGACGACCCCGAACGGTTCCGGCACGTGCTCGGCCACTACCCGACGGGTGTCACGGTGGTCACCGCGAAGGAACCCGACGGCACCCCGGTCGGCATGGTGATCGGCTCGTTCACCTCGGTGTCCCTGGATCCTCCGCTCGTCGCGTTCTTCCCCGGCCACTCCTCCATGACCTGGCGAAGGATCAGGGCCGGCGGCGCCTTCTGCGTGAATGTGCTGGCCGCGGGCCAGGAGGACCTCTGTCGGGACGTCACCGCCAAGGCACCCGACGTCTTCGACCGCCACCCGTGGCGCGACGCGGCCTCGGGCAGCCCCGTCCTGGCGGGCGTCGTCGCCTGGATCGACTGCGACATCGCCGACGTGTGGACCGTCGGCGACCACCACTTCGTCCTCGGCCGCGTCCGGGAACTCGGGGTGGAGAAGATCGGCGCCCCACCGCTGGTCTTCTCCCGGGGGCGGCTCGCCCCGTTGCCGCCCCGCCGGGACCACGACGAATCGGCCGACTACACGTGGCCCGATTGGCTCTGAACGACGTCGGGCGTCGCGAGCGTGGTGGAATGCCGCGACCCTGACCGTGTCCAGGTGCAAGATCTCGACTGCCCAGGCGGGCTGGCCGGATCTCCGGCGTCCGGGTCGCGCGGGCTCAGTTCGTCGGGGTGCGGGTGCGTGGTGAGGCGGTCCGCGGCGGCGGAGGCGAGCCGGACCGTCGCGCCGCCGGTCCGCGAGTCGACGGCGGGCGTCGTCTACAGTCGCCCTCGGACTCGCTGGCTCCGGGATGGGTGATGACGCGCTTGGCTGCTTCGGGCTCGGGCCGCCAGGGCGTGCCACCGCAGGAGTACGACGAGCTGGCACGTGAAGCGGTCCGCCAGGTCGTCCCCAACGCCGACCTGGAGGCGATGGCGTTCGGGTTCGGCATCGTCCGGGTGGCCAACCGGTTCCAGCAGGACGTCGAGGCGCATGTCATGCGTCCCGTCGGCCTGACCTACGCAGCGTTCCGGGTGATGTTCTGCATCCGGACCGTCGGACCGGTGCCGCCCAAGGAGATCGCCCGGCACTCCAACGTCTCGCAGGCGACGATCTCCAGCGTGGTCAACACCCTCGAACGCCGCGAGCTTGTCACGCGCACGCCGTCGACCGACGACGGACGCGGGGTCATCGTCGGGCTCACGCGCGCCGGCGAGACGACGGTGACGCAGCTCCTGCGCGAAATCAACGAGCGGGAGAGCTGGTGGCTCGCGGCGCTGCCCGCGGACGAGCGTGGCCGGCTCGTCGGAACGCTGCGGACTCTCCTGCACCGGGAGTTCTGAGCTTCCCTGCCCGGCGCTGTCGGTCCGGGGACCCCGAGGCCGAGGCCCTGCGGGCGGCCCCGGCCTGCCCCGGCATGCGCGGGCAGCCGGCTCTTGACGACGTCCCATGCGCGCCGTACGGTCTCGCAACAACTTAGAGGTCTAAGTACTTTTGGGGTTCGGCCGACGGCGACCGAAAGGGCAGCGCGATGACGACGACCCAGGGGCGTGCTGCTGCCGGCCTGTCCTCCGCGGCCCGCGCCGATCTCGTCGCGCTGCTCGGTGCGGACGCGGTGCTGGACGAGGATGCCTCGGGCCGTGAGTACGGCGATCCGTTCACGTTCGCCGGGTGGCACAGTCGTCGGATCTCGGCGACGGTGCTCCCTGAGACGGTTGCGGATGTACAAGGCATTCTGCGGCTCGCGGGCCGTCACGGATTCCCGCTGTGGGTCGTCTCCCAGGGACGCAACAACGCGTACGGCGGCTCGGCGCCGCGGGTGCCCGGTTCGGTCCTCGTGAGTCTGCGCCGGATGAACCGGGTGCTCGAGGTCGACGAGGAGCACGCGGTGGCCCGCGTCGAGCCCGGCGTCCGTTTCTTCGACCTGTACGACCACTTGCGGGCGGGCGGGCACCGGCTCTGGTCGTCCGCCCCGGACCTCGGGTGGGGCAGCGTCGTCGGTAACGCGCTCGAGCACGGCGTCGGGTACACCGTCCACGGCGACCACGCGGCACGGCTGTGCGGCCTCGAGGTCGTGCTCCCGGACGGCGAGGTCGTCCGCACCGGGATGGGTGCGATGGACGGCAATCCCGCCTGGAACCTGCACCCGCGCGGCTTCGGCCCCACGTTCGACGGCTTGTTCGGGCAGTCGAACCTCGGGATCGTGACGAAGGCCGGCGTGTGGATGATGCCCGAGCCGGAGCACTACTTCTCCGGGAGCATCCGGGTGCCGCGCCGCGAGGACCTGCCGGCGCTCGTGGACGCCGTGCGCCCGCTGCTCCTGTCCGGGGTCATGCAGAACCCGCCCGCCATCGGGCATCCCGCGTTCATCGCTGCACTCGTCCCGGGGGCTCCGTCCCGCAGCGAGGTGCACTCCGGTCCGGGGCCGATCCCCGAGGCCGCGGTCGAGGCGCTGGCCGCCCGCCTGGACCTCGGCCGCTGGACGATGCGGTTCGCGCTCTACGGGACCGAGTGGGTCGTCGCCGCACGGCTGGCCGCGGTCCGGGCGGCGGTCGCCGTCATCGACGGCGCACGGGTCGACGGCACAGCGTTCGCGGGGCACGAGGTGCACGACCTCGCTCGCGACCAGAACGCCCAGGTGCAGGCAGGCATCCCCAGCCTGGACCTCATGAAGGCCCTGGACTGGTACAGCGGTCCGGAGGGCGGCCATCTCGACTTCTCCGTGGTGGCTCCCTTGCGCGGCAACGACATCACCCGTCTGCACGACCTGCTCGACGGGCTGATGGCCGGCACCGGCCTGGACTTCGACTGCGCGATGATCCTCGGCCGCCGGTACGCGATCAACGTCATGCAGCTGTACTTCCACCCCGAGGACGAGGCCACGGTCTCGCGCGTCTGGGAGCTCTACCCGCGGCTCGTCCGCGCGGCCGCAGCAGAGGGGTTCGCGCTCTACCGGGCGCACCTGGACTTCATGGACGTCGGGGCGGAGCAGTTCGACGCCCACGACCACGCCCAGCTCCGCTTCAACGAACGGCTCAAGGACGCACTGGACCCCGCGGGGGTCCTGGCACCCGGCAAGCAAGGGGTCTGGCCGGCGGCCTACCGGGCCGGCTGACCCGCGCGGTCCGCACCGGACCGTGCGCACCTGCAACCCCGCTCTGCCGCGGGGGTCCTTCTTCTGCGCTCCGCCCGAACGCCTGTCTCGATGAGGAGATGCCGTGAACATCCGTATCCACGCCCGGCGGTGGCCCGCCGTCGCCGCCGTCGCAGCGGCCGCGTTGGTCCTCGCCGCCTGCGGCGGCGGCTCGACGAACGCCGCGTCCGCCACCGCATCGGGGCCCGCGAACACCGGGCCGGCGTCCTCCTGCGGGGAGGGGACGGGACAGAAGGCGACCGGGGAGCCGATCAAGCTCGGCGGTGTCGTCACCAACATCCCCGGGCTGAGCTTCACCGACGCGACGGGCATGGTGAAGGCCTACTTCGACTGCGTCAACGACAACGGCGGCATCCACGGCCGGCCGCTCGAGTACGTCCTCAAGGAGGACGCCCTCGACCCGCAGCTCACGGCCTCGCAGGCGACGAACCTGCTCGACAGCGAGAAGGTCGTGGGGCTCGTCGGCTCGATGAGCGTGCTGGACTGCGTCGTCAACGCCAAGACGTATGCGGACCGCGGTCTGCGGGCCATCAACCTGGGCAGCAGCCTCGAGTGCTTCAGCACCCCCGCGATCGCCCCGGTCAACGACGGGCCGAGCTTCAGCGCGCTGTCGACGGCGAAGTACCTGCTCGACTCCGGGGCGAAGAAGCTCGTCATCTTCACGAGCAACACCCCCGGGTCGGACGCGATCAACGAGTCGATCACGCTGCTGGCCCAGCAGGCGGGGGTGCCGGTCGAGGCCTGGCTGGAGAACGTCCCGGTGAACGACGCCAACGGGCTCGCGCTGCGCGCCGTCCAGTCGGCCGGCGACGGCGGTGGGGTCGTCGTCAACCTCAACCCCGGTGAGGCCATCAAGGTCTTCAAGGCGGTCCAGCAGCAGGGCCTGCTCGACCGGGTCAAGTGGGGCTGCCCCGCCGGCTGCAACGACGCGTCGTTCGCCAAGCAGCTCGGCGGTGCCTGGGACGGCAAGCTCGGGATCGACGCCGAGATGAACATCGTCGGCTCTGGCGGTCCTGACGACCAGCTCTACCGCACCGTCCAGGCGAAGTACGGCCCGAAGACGGCGGTCGGCAACTTCGGCCAGCTCGGCTTCACCGCCGCGAGGATCGCGACCAAGGCGCTGCTGACGATCCCGGCGGGCGGCGACGTCACGGTGTCCACCGTGTCAGCGGCCTTCCAGGGCCTCACCAACTACACGTCCGACCTCTACTGCAAGCAGTGGTACTTCGGCACCCAGGGCTTCCACGCGGCCAACAACTCCACCCGGATCGTCACCCCGAGGAAGGGTGGCTTCGAGCAGGTCCGGGGCTGCCAGGAGATCCCCGCCCTGCCGAACAACAAGTTCGCCGACGCCCGCGCGTACGAGAAGACGCTCGGGATCGGCTAGGGATGACCGTCTCGCAGTACGTTCCCTTCCTGGTCCTCGGAGTGTCGCTGGGCAGCGTGTTCGCGCTGTCCGGCGTGGGGATCGTCGTCCTGTACCGGGCCACCGGTGTGCTGTTCCTCGCCGGAGGTGCGGTCGGAGCGTTCGGCACCCTCTGCGCGTGGAGCCTGGTCGACGGGGCTGGGCTCCCGGTGGGGGTCGCGGCGGCGGTGGCGGTCGCCGTCGGCGTCGGCGTCACCCTCGCCTACGGCCTCGTGGTCGGCCCCCGGCTGGCCGACCGCGAGCCCGTGGTGAAGTCCACGGCGACGCTCGGGCTCCTGCTGGCCCTGCTCGGCACGATGTCGACCGTCTGGGGAGCGGACACGTACGACCTCACGCTGCCGAGCACGGAGTGGGGCCTGCGGCTGGGAGAGGCCTACGTCAACGGGACCCAGCTCGCGGGCCTGGTCCTCAGCCTGCTCGCGACCGTCGGGGTGTCCTGGTTCCTGCGCCGGACGAGGACGGGGACGGCGATGCGTTCCCTCGCCGAGGACCGGCAGACCACGGCGATGCTCGGCGTCGACGTGGGCCGGCTGGAGGCTCTCGCCTGGGCCGGATCGGGGCTGGTCTTCGCGGTCAGCGGCCTGCTGCTGTCGAACATGGTCGGGCTCGACATCACCGGCCTCACCTTCCTCGTGGTGTCCGGGCTGGCCGCGGCTCTGCTGGGCGGCCTCTCGTCGCTGTCCGCGACGTTCGCGGGCGGGATCGCGATCGGCGTCATGCAGTCCCTGCTCACGCCGATCTCTGCGGTGTCGTCGTACCGGGCGCTGACGCCGTTCGTCGTGGCGGTCGTCGTCGTCCTCGTCATGGCGGGCCGCCGGCCGGCCACGGCCCGGGTCTGAGGAGGCTGGAGTGCACGGGACGACCGAACAGGTCCGGCGAGTCGTGGGCGCGCCGCTCGCCGTGGCGGTGACCGCGGCCCTGGTGCTGCCGCCCGTCGTCGGGAGCTACTGGCTCCAGATCCTCACCGCCGCGGCCGTGTACTCCGTCGTGGCGCTGGGGCTGGGCATCCTCTACGGCCGGGTCGGCCTCATCTCCATGGGGCAGATCGCCATCCTCGCGATCGGCGGATGGACGGCGTTGCGCCTCGACCAGGCGTTCGCACTGCCCTTCCCGCTCCTGCTCCTGGCGGTCGGGCTGGTGACCGCAGTCGTGGGAGTGCTCATCGGCCTGCCCGCGCTGCGCCTGTCCGGTCTGCACCTGGCACTGGTGACGCTCATGCTCGCCGCCGCCCTCACCATCGTGCTGACGAACGCCGGCTTCCCCAACGGGGGCAGCGGGCTGCTCGGACACGACCCTTTGAAGCCCGGCAACGTGGCCCTGCCGCGACCGTACTGGGCGACGACGGACGAGGCGTACTTCCGGCTCACCGTGCTCGTCTGCGGGCTCATGTTCGTCCTGGCGCTGGCGCACCTGCACGGCCGTCCGGGGCGGGCGTGGGCCGCGATCCGGCAGAGCGAGTTCGCGGCGCGGGCGGCCGGGATCAACGTGACGCTGTACAAGCTCGTGGCCTTCGCACTGGCCTGCTTCATGACCGGGGTGGCGGGCGGTCTGCTCGCGGCGAGCAGTGGCGGGCTCAGCGTCTACCAGTTCGCCGCGCAGGAGTCGATCTCCCTGCTGGCCGTCGTGCTCATGGCGGGCATGGGATCGCCGTGGGGCGCGGTGCTCGCGGGCGTCCTCATGAAGGTGATGCCGGCTGTGTTCGACGGCCTCGGGGTGAGCAGCAACCTGCTCCTCGTGCTCTTCGGGCTCGGCCTCGTGCAGACCCTCGTCACGTCCCCCGGCGGGATCGTGGGGAAGCTCGGGCACGACCTGGGCCGGCTCCGCCGCACGCTGCGCGCCCGCCGTGCCGGTGCCCCCGCGCCGGAGCCCCCGGACGCCGTCCCGGCGGCCCGGCCCGGCACGTCGCCGCCGGCCCGCGTGCCCGACGACGGGCACCCCGCCGCGGGCGCCGCACCGGCGGTCACGTCGAGCCGGCAGGGGGGACGATGATCCTCATCGACGACCTCACGGTCCGGTTCGGCGGCGTGGTGTCCCTGAACGCGGTCCGGGCCGAGCTGCCGATGGGCACCGTCGGGCTCATCGGCCCCAACGGCGCCGGCAAGACGACGCTGCTCAACGTGCTCTCCGGGTTCGTCCGGCCGACGGCGGGACGGGTCGTCGCGTTCGGCGAGGACCTCTCCGGCATGCCGGCTCACACGAGGGCCCGGTGGGGCGTGCGCCGCACCTTCCAGACCGAGCAGGCGATCGGAGCGCTCTCGGTCGCGGAGAACGTCGCCATGGTCCACGAGCACTGCGGCAGCGGACGTCGCGACCGGCGAGCCGCAGTCGACCGGGCGCTGGAGTTCACCGGTCTCACCGGGCAGCGCGACCGCCCGGTCGCCGGGCTCTCGGCGGCCGACCGCCGGTTCGTCGAGCTCGCGCGCGCGGTGGTCGGACGGCCACGGGTCGTCCTGCTCGACGAGCCGGCTGCCGGCCTGCCCGAGGCCGAGACCGCGCGGATGCGCGACGCCATCCGGGAGATCCCCGAGCAGTTCGGGGCGTTGGCCATCCTCGTCGACCACGACATGGCCCTCGTGTCGGCGTGCTGCGCACGTGCCGTCGTCCTCGACTTCGGTCGGGTCATCGCGGCGGGCCCCACCACGGAGGTCCTCCGGGACGAGCACGTCCGGCGGGCCTACCTCGGGACCGAGGAGGTCGCGTGAGCACCACCGACGAGACGCCGAGCGGTCTGCGGCTGCGTGGGCTGCGGGTCGCGCGCGGCGGGAGGGAAGTCCTCCACGGCGTCGACCTCGACGTGCCGGCGGGCGAGGTGACGGCTCTGCTCGGCGCGAACGGCGCTGGCAAGTCGAGCCTCGTCCTCGCCGTCGGGGGCCTCGTCCCCGTCACAGCGGGGGAGGTGAGCCTCGGCGGTCGCCCGATCACGGGCCTGCGGCCGGAGCGGATCCGGCGGCGGGGGGTCGCCGTCGTCCCCGAAGGCCGGCGGCTGCTGAGGACGCTCACCGTCGGCGAGAACCTCGAGGTCGCCACGAGCAGCGTCTCCAAGCAGGTGGCGAAGGACCGCATCGAGGGTGCGCTGGAGCTGTTCCCCGAGCTGCGTGAGCGGTGGGGCCAGGTGGCGTCCACCCTCTCGGGCGGCCAGCAGCAGATGGTCGTGCTCGCCCAGGCGCTCGCGGGGCAACCCGAGGTCCTCGTCGTCGACGAGCTCTCGCTCGGGCTCGCGCCCGTGGTGGTGCGCAGGCTCGCACCGGTGCTCTCGACGGTGGCGCAGGCCGGCACGGCGGTGCTGCTCATCGAGCAGTTCGCGCACGTGGCGCTCGCGGTGTCGACGACCGCCCACGTGCTGTCCGGCGGGTGCGTCATCGCGAGCGCCGCCTCGCGGACCTGGCAGGACGACCCCGAGGCCTTGAGCGCCGCCTACGCGCTCGGGGCTGCGGCAGGCACCGCGCCCACGGAGAGGCAGAGCGCATGAACACCCGGACCGACGACCCGTCGACGCAGACCCGACGCAGCGGCCTCGACGTCGCCGTCGACCGCTTCGCCGCAGCACTGGGGGCAGAGCACGTCACGACCGACCCGTTGCAGGTCAGGCAGTTCCGCGACCCGTACGCCCATCCGGCCTGGGTCGAGCACCAGCCGGCCGCTGTCGTGTCGCCCGCGAGCACCGCGGAGGTCCAGGAGGTCGTCCGGATCGCCGCCGCGACGGGCGTGCACCTGTGGCCGATCTCCCAGGGCAGGAACAACGGCTACGGCGGGCCGGCCCCTCGGGTCGGCGGCGGCGTAGTCGTCAACCTGCGCCGGATGAACCGCATCCTCGAGCTCGACGAGGAGCTCGCCTACGCCGTCGTCCAGCCCGGCGTGCGCTTCTTCGACCTCTTCGAGGAGATCCGCCGTCGGCGCCTGCCGTTGTGGCCCTCGATCCCCGACCTCGGCTGGGGCAGCATCGTCGGCAACACCCTCGACCACGGCATCGGCTTCACCCCGCTCGGCGACCACCAGGCGCGGCAGTGCGGCATGGAGGTCGTGCTGGCGGACGGCTCGTTGCTGCGCACGGGGCTCGGCGCCATGACGACGGCCCGCACCGGAGCGTTGCGCAAGTACAGCTACGGGCCGTCCGCGGACGGCATCTTCATGCAGTCGAACTTCGGCATCGTCACCGAGATGGGCTGCTGGCTGGTCCCGCAGCCGGAGGTCTACGTCGCGGCGGACGTCGTCGTGGAACGGGACGAGGACCTGGCTGCGCTCATCGACGCGGTCCGGCCGCTGCTCCTCGACGGCACCATCCCCAACCACCCGATCGTCTACAACACGGCGCTCGTCGCGGGGGCGCTCAGCGACGTGCCCCGCAGCCACTGGCAGCAGGACCCGGGGCCGCTCACCCCCGAGACGCTGCTGCGGATGCGTGCCGAGACCGGGTGCGGAGCCTGGTTCATGCGGTTCGCGCTCTACGGACCGGCGGCGATCGTCGACGCTCAGCAGGCGCTGTGCGAGCAGGCGCTGGCACGGGTGCCGTCGGCGCGGACGAGCCTGCGGCGCAGGGACGGTGCCACCGCGGTCGACGAACTCCTGGACCGCGCCCGGTCGCACACACCGCCCACGGGTCCCGAGGGCGCCGTCGCGCGACTGCGCCAGCAGTCGGACTCGACCCAGGCCGGCGTGCCGTCGCTGGACCTGCTGGAGCACCTCAGCTGGGACGAGCAGGGCGCCGGCGGCCACCTCGACTACTCGCCGGTGGCACCGCTGGACGGTCGCTCGGCGCAGGACCTCTGCGACTTCCTCGACGGAGCGTGTCGGGACCTCGGCGTCGACTTCGCCGTGTCGCTCATGCTCACGCCACGAGTCATGATCGCCGTCGTGTCGCTGTGGTTCGCCACGGCGGACGAGGCCGGCACCCGGGCTGCCTACACGACGGTGCGCTCGCTCGTGCATCGCGGCGCCGAGCGGGGGTACGGCGCGTACCGGACGCACCTGGAGCACATGGACGACGTCGCCGCGACGTACGACTGGAACGACCACGCGGGGCTGCGCCTCGCCGAGCGGCTCAAGGACGTGCTCGATCCACGGGGCGTCCTGGCCCCGGGCAGGCAGGGCATCTGGCCGGGGTCGATGCGTGACCCGGCCGATCGGCCGCTGCGACCGCTGGGAACGCACGTCGACGACGGGACGGTGGACTGAGATGACCGGACATCTGGCCGGCAAGGTGGCACTCGTCACCGGCGCCTCCGGCGGCATCGGCAGGGCGAGCGCCGTCGCACTCGGGGCGGCCGGGGCCACCGTCGTCGTCACCGACGTCGGGCAGCGCGCCGACGACGGGGAGAAGACCGTCGCGCTGGTCCAGGAGGCGGGCGGCGACGCCTGGTTCGAGCCCCTCGACGTCACCGACGAAGCTGCGTGGGAACGGACGGTCCGGGACGTCGTCGCCCGGGCGGGGCGGCTCGACCTGGCGCACAACAACGCCGGCGTCGGACACGCGGCCCACCTCGTCGACACCAGCATCGAGGACTTCCATCGGGTCCTCGCCGTCAACCTCACCGGCGTCTTCCTCGGCCTCAAGCGCCAGATCCCGGCCATGCTCGCCGGTGGCGGCGGGAGCATCGTCAACACCGCCTCCCTCGCCGGGCTCAAGGGCCTGGAACGCGGCAGCGCCTACTCGGCGAGCAAGCACGCGGTGGTCGGTCTCACCCGCAGCGCGGCCCTGGAGCTGGCGGGCAGCGGGATCCGGGTCAACGCGGTCTGCCCCGCCGCCACGGAGACCCCGATGACGGCGGAGCTCCCGGCGGACCTGCGAGCCGCGATCGTCGCGCCGCAGGCGATGAAGCGCTTCGCCGCGCCGCGGGAGATCGGTGCAGTGGTCGCGTGGCTGCTCTCCGACGAGGCATCCTTCCTCACCGGGGTCGCCTTCCCCGTCGACGCCGGGGCGACCGCGGGATGACACCACCACACACACTCGGGTCCCCGGTCACCGACCGGCCGCCCGCACCGGCCGAGCTCGACGGCCTGGTCGTGCTCGTCACCGGCGGCTCCAGGGGCATCGGTGCGGCCGTGGCCGACGCCGTGCTCGCCGCCGGCGGCAGTGTCTGCCTCACCGGGCGGGACGCCGGGACGCTCCGCGAGACGGCGGATCGTCTCGGCGGTGGCGACCGGGTGCTGTCCGCGCCGGGAGACGCCGCCGAACCCGGCCATCGCGAGCGCACGGTCGACCGGCTGATGGCCCGGTTCGGCCGGCTCGACGCGGTCGTCAACAACGCCGCGGCGGCCGGGACCCCGACCCTGCTCGTCGACTCCCGGGCGGAGGACCTGCGGCAGGCGTTCGAGACGAACGTCGTTGCCCCGTGGGACTGGGTCCGGCTTGCGTGGGAGGTGTGGATGGGCGAGCACGGTGGCCGGGTCGTCAACGTCTCCTCCGTCGCCGGGCTGCACCCCGAACCGGGGATCGGGGCCTACGCGGTGAGCAAGGCCGCCCTCCACCACCTCACGCGGGCGATGGCCCTCGAGCTGGCTCCGGGCGTCCGGGTCAACGCCGTCGCCCCGGGGCTCGTCCGCACCGATGCCACCCGCCCGATGTGGGAGGGCCGCGAGACCGAGGTCGCCGCCGCCCACCCGCTCCACCGTATCGGCCGGCCGGACGACATCGCCGCCGCCGTCCGGTTCCTCCTGGGCCCCGGGGCGTCCTGGATGACCGGCCAGACGCTGGCCGTGGACGGCGGGCACACCGTCCGCCTCGCCCCCGCCGGCGACTGGCTGCAGCGCCGGCCGAGCACGTCCGCAACAGGAGCACCATGACGTACACCACGACCACCTCCGCGACCGGTGGGCAGGCAGCGAACCGCGGCGGCGCACGCCCGGACCGCACCGCCGAGCCCGGGGCCACCGTGCCGGTGGGGAAGGCGATCGTCGACGCCCTTGTCGCAGAGGGGGTCTCCCTGGTCGTCGGGATGCCCGGCGGGCACATCCTGCCGATCTACGACGCGATCCTCGACGAGCCGGCGATCAGCAGCGTGCTCGTCCGGCACGAGCACCAGGCCGCGGCGATGGCGGCGGCGCACGCCCAGCTCACCGGCCGGCCCGCCGTCGTCCTCGTCACCGCGGGACCGGGGGTGACGAACACGCTGACCGCCGTCGCCGAGGCGTGGGTCGGGACGCTGCCGCTGGTCGTGCTGGGCGGGCGGGCGTCCACGGTCACCGCGCACCGCGGGGCGAGCCAGGAGATCCCCACCGACCACGTCTTCGCGCCGGTCACCAAGTGGTCCGTCCGGGTCGACCGCGCCGAGCTGGTGCTGGACACCCTGCGCCGGGCCTTCACCCTCGCCAAGAGCGGGCGACCCGGCCCGGTCCTCGTCGACCTGCCACGCGACGTCCTGCTGCAGAGCGTCCGGGACGAGCGCTACGCGCCCTCCGCGGCGCCGGCCCGCCCGGCTGCCGACCCCGGCGCGGTCGCGCGCGCGGCGGAGCGGCTCGCGGGGGCCGCCAGCCCGGTCGTCGTGGTCGGCGGCGGGGCGATGGCCTCGGACGCCTCCGCGGCCGTCGTCCGGCTGGCCGAGTTCCTCGACGCCCCGGTCCTCACCAGCCTCGCGGGGCGGGGTGTCGTCCCCGAGGACCACCCGCTCGTCGCCGGCGGGCTCGGTGCGCACCGCAACGCCGTGTCCAAGCGCGTGCTCGCCGAGGCCGACGTCGTCATCGGTCTCGGGACGCGGTTCGAGGAGATGGAGACGAACTGGCAGCTGGGGGCCGTTCCCGGCCCGAACGCCAGCTACCTGCAGGTCGACATCGACCCGTCCGAGATCGGCCGCAGCGTCGGGGCGGACGTCGCCCTCATCGGGGACGTGCGCACCGTGGTGGAGCAGCTGCTCGGCGAGCTGTCGTCCGGATCGTCCGCGGTGCTGCGGGACGCCGCGCGCGGCGCCGCGCGGCGGGCCCGGCTCGCCGTCGACCTCGCCGAGCTCGAGGAGCACGTCGCTGCGCTGGCGCGGTCCCCCCAACGGCCCCTGCATCCGGTCCGCGTCATCCGGGCCGCGACGGAGGTGTTCGGTCGCGACGCCGTCCTGGGCTTCGACGTGGGTGCCCTCGCCCAGCAGATCGGCGGGGCCTTCCCCTTCACCAGGGTGCCCGGCCCGCGGGCCGCCGTCGTGCCGTCCAGCTTCTACGGCATGGGGTTCGTCGCCGGGGCCATGCCGGTCGCGCGCTTCGTGCACCCGGAGCGGCCGGCACTCTGCTTCGTCGGTGACGGGTCCTTCCAGATGGTGATGCCCGTGCTCCCGACCGCGGCGCAGTACCGGCTCGGGGTGACGTGGGTCGTGCTCAACGACGACGCCCTCGGTTCGATCTGGGACCAGCAGCACCTCAGCTACGGCGACCGGATCATCGACACCCTCTTCGAGCACCAGCCCGACCTCGCGGCGGTGGCGGTCGCCTGCGGCTGCGTCGGTGAGCGGGTCGAGGACCAGGACGACCTTCCGGCCGCGCTGGCCCGTGCCGCCGAGGCGAACCGGCGGGGGATCCCCGCGGTCGTCGACGTGGCCGTCGCCCGTGAGCGGTTGCCGCAGACGCTCGAGCACGCCCCCAACGTCTATCGCCAGCAGACCTGACCCGAACCACCAGGAGAACCCATGTGTGCATCCCACTCGCCCGGGCCACCGGCGACGGCGCTCGACCACGTCGGGCTGTCCGTCCGCGACCTGGAGGCGGCGATCACCTTCTACCGCAACGCCTTCGGGCTCGCCGAGGAGTTCCGGTTCACCGTCGACGGCGCGGGGATGACGGCCGTGGTGCTGCGCAGCGAGGACGGCTGGGCGGTGGAGCTGATGCACCGGTCCGACTCCGTCGACCCGGTGGCCCGGTACACCCAACCCGACGAGGCGGTCCGCAACCGCGGCTACGGCCACCTGTGTGTCCGGGTCCAGGAGCTGGAGACGGTCTTCGACCGTCTCCTGGCTGCAGGTGCCACGGTCGTCGTGCCGCCCGGGCCCGCGTGGCACCCCGCTGTCCGCTACTCCTACGTCGCGGACCCGGAGGGCAACCTGGTCGAGCTCGTCCACTTCCGCGCCGGGGTCGACCTGGCGGCGCCGGCATGACCGGCTGGTTCGACGGGCGCGCGGGCATCGTCACCGGTGCCGCCGGCGGGATCGGCCGGGCGACCGCCCTCGCCTTCGCCCGGCGTGGTGGCGCGGTCCTCGTGACCGACCTCGAGGCCTGCTCCGAGGAGGGCGAGCGCACCGTCGAGGCCATCCGCGCCGACGGCGGCACCGCGGAGTTCGTGGCGGGTGACGTCACGAGCGCCAAGGACCAGGAGAACCTCGTCGACGAGTGCGTCCGCCGGTTCGGACGGCTCGACTTCGCCCACAACAACGCGGGCATCGAGCACTCTGCGTCGCTGACGGACATGGAGGAGGTCGACTTCGACCGCGTCCTTGCGGTGAACCTCAAGGGTGTCTGGCTCGGGATGAAGTACCAGCTGCGGCACATGCTCGCCGCCGGGTCCGGTGCCGTCGTCAACACGTCCTCCCTGGCTGGGCTCGTCTCGCCGCCGCTGCTCGGTGCGTACGTCGCGAGCAAGCACGCGGTGCTCGGCCTGACCAAGACCGCCGCCGTCGAGTGCGCCGACGCCGGGGTCCGGGTCAACGCGGTCTGTCCCGCGTCGATCCGGACGCCGCTGATGGACGTCCTCACCCCGGACCAGCTCGAGCTGTGGGTCGGCCGGATGGCCATCCACCGGCTCGGCGAGCCGTCCGAGGTGGCTGCGGCCGCCACCTGGCTCTGCTCGGACGAGGCCACCTTCGTCACCGGCGTCGCGCTGCCCGTCGACGGAGGGGCGACGGCCAAGTGAACGACGTCGCCGGGCCGCCCACCTGCCCCGAACGCCCCACACCCTAGGAGCACCCGTGTCTCTCGCCCTGTCCGAGCAGCCCGCGCCGAAGCTCGACGTCCTCGCCGTCCCGCGGGAGGCGGACCGGCTCCTCGGGATCGTCACCGACGAGCGTCAGCGCACCATCCTGGAGAACTTCCGGCGGCACGCCATGCTCGAGGTGGCCGGCCGCTGGCCCGAGATCCTCGCGCCCGAGCTCACCAGCTCCCACCCGGTCTACCGGGTGGCCGCGGGGACGACGACCGAGGTCTTCGACGGCTACGACGCCGTCGCCGGCTTCTACCGCGGGATGACCGACGTCGGGCTCAACCTCATCATGCCCCTCTCGGAGCGGATGGCCGTGGCCGACTGGGGGCTCGCCTTCGAGTCCTTGCTCGCCCACGTCGTCCCGGGCCCTGCGCTGCCCCTGCACGGCGTCGTCGTCGACGGTGTCGACCCGGCAGCGACCTACGTCCTCACCGAACGGGTGGCCAACGTCTGGCCGTACGACGCCGACGCGAAGCTGTTGGGGGAGAACGTGTTCATCGACGTCGGGTCGCGCAACCTCTACCTCCTGGAGCCCGCCGACGTCATCACGACCGACCAGGCGCGGCAGGCACTGGAGCCGCTGCTGGAGGCGGCACGGACCAGCTGACGTCCACACACATCGATCTCGAGCACAGGAGGAACGGTCATGGGTCTGTTGGATCCGGCGGTCTGGTCGGAACGGGTCTTCTCGGTGGGGGGCTGGGTATCGGGCAGCGGTGGCGCGGCGGACGTCGTGGAGCCGGCGACGGGTGACGTCCTGGGGCGCGTGGGGGTGGCGACGCAGGACGACGTGACGAAGGCGGCTGCCGCCGCGGCACAGGCGCAGCGGGAGTGGGCGGCGGCGTCGTACGAGGAGCGGGCGGCGGTCCTGCGGCGTGCGGGGCAGCTGTGGCTGGACCATGCGGCGGAGATCGAGTCGTGGATCGTCCGCGAGGCAGGCTCGATCCCGCCAAAGGCCGCGCTGGAGACGCACGTGGCGAGCCAGGAGTGCTTCGAGGCGGCGGCGCTGCCGTCGTTGCCGGCGGGGTCGGTGCTGCCGAGTGCGGAGCCGCGGTGGAGCTTCGCGCGGCGGCGGCCGGTGGGGGTGGTGTCGGTGATCGCGCCGTTCAACTTCCCGTTGATCCTGTCGATCCGTTCGGTGGCGCCGGCGTTGGCGTTGGGGAACGCGGTGCTGCTGAAGCCGGACCCGCGGACCGCGGTGTGCGGTGGTGTGGCGTTGGTGCGGGTGTTCGAGGAGGCCGGGCTGCCGCCGGGCCTGCTGCACCTGCTGCCGGGCGATGCGTCGATCGGGGAGGCGGTGGTCACCGCCTCCGAGGTGCGCGTGATCTCGTTCACCGGCTCCACCCGGGCCGGGCGGATCGTCGGCAAGATCGCCGGGGAGCACCTCAAGCGGGCGCACCTGGAGCTCGGCGGGAACAACGCGCTCGTCGTCCTGCCGGGGGCCGACCTGGCGAAGGCGGCGTCGGCGGGGGCGTTCGGGTCGTTCATGCACCAGGGGCAGATCTGCATGACGACCGGTCGGCATCTGGTGCACACCAGCGTCTACGACGCCTACGTCGAGGCTCTCACCGAGAAGGCACGGCACCTGCCGGTCGGTGACCCGGCGACCGGCCAGGTCGCGATCGGTCCGCTGATCGACGCCGGTCAGCGGGACCGGGTGGATGCGCTCGTGCAGGACACGGTGCGGGCCGGTGGCCGGCTCGCGGCCGGCGGGACCTACGACGGGTTGTTCTATGCGCCGACCGTGCTGGCGGACGTGACGCCGGACATGCCGGCGTATGCAGAGGAGGTCTTCGGTCCGGTGGCGCCCGTCGTCGCGTTCGACACCGTGGAGGAGGCGGTGCGGCTGGCGTCGGACAGCGAGTACGGGTTGTCGTTGGGGATCCTGGGGGATGTGGGGTTGGCGATGCAGGTCGCCGACGCAGTGCCGTCAGGGATCGTGCACATCAACGAGCAGACGGTCGCGGACGAAGCGAACGTGCCGTTCGGTGGCGTCGGCGCGTCCGGCACCGGCTCCCGGTTCGGTGGCCCGGAGGCCAACCTGGAGGCGTTCACCGAGACGCAGTGGCTGACGGTGCGGGGCAGCATCGCCCCGTACCCGTTCTGATCCGGACCCGCAGGTAGCCGTACCAGACGATCCAGCGCTGATGCCCGACGACATCACCAGGCCCGATCAGGAACCCGAGGAGGACACGTGCCCACCAGAGTGCCCAGGGAGAAGCCGCGCAAGTGGATCGACGCCGAGATCGAGTCGCTCGACCCGGACGTCGACCACGCCCGGATCTGGCAGCTCGGCAACGCCTACCGGACCAGCCCGATGATCCTCAACATGGCGGTGTGCCAGGGCTTCCTGCGGCTCGTCGGGCCGGCCAGCGGCGCACGCACACTCGTCCGCGGCGGCACGGGCAAGGTCGTCCTGCACCAGCAGCGTCGGATAGAGCACACCATGCGGGAGGTGTGGACCTGGTACACCGGCGAGGGTGCGCACGACCCGCGCGTGCGTGAGTCGGTCGAACGGGTGAACAAGCAGCACGACGCCTGGGCGGGGAAGTACCCCGACGCGATCCTCGACGTGCGCCAGTACACGAACACGATCTGCATCATGGCCGCCGAGCCGCACCGCGTGATGCAGCGGCTCGGCCTGCCCGGCTTCAGCGCCAAGGAGCAGCGGGCCGCCTACCGGCACTGGTCGGAGATCGCCCAGCTGTTCCGCATCGGCTCGGACCAGGGCGTTCCGCTGCCGGCGGACTTCGACGGGATGCTCGACTTCCTCGCCGACTTCGAGCGCAACGACTACTCGACCGGTCCGGAGAGCAACGTCGTCGCCGAGGCGCTGCTGCAGCAGTTCAGCGACCGCTGGTTCCCGCGCCCGTTGCACGGGCTCGGTCGTGGCCTTGTGCTGTCCCTTGCGACCCCGGAGCTGCTCGCCGTCCACGGGCTCACGGCCCCGCGACCGCTCGTGGCCCGGATCCTGCGGTGGGCGCTGCGCACGCTCATCACCGTCGGGCAGCGATGGGCTCCCGATCCGGTCGAGGTGGCGCCGATCCCCGCCGCGTTCGCCGAGCCCCGCCCGGAGTCCCCGATGGGCGGCCGGCTGAAGGCCGCTCTGTCCAGCATGAGGGAACGACGGCCCGGGCCGGACGGGTCGACGAGTACGAGCGTCTGACTCGTCGGCCGGGACCGGTACACGGTCGTCGGGATCCTCGCCCGTCCGCACCGGCTCCCGAACGCGACCCGGGGCCCGAATGAGCGATCCCTCGATCCTTGCCGCGCCGCGATCGGTGCCGGCGTCGACCAGCAGCATCCAGTCACGGGTACGGAGGCCGAGTTGGTGGCGGATGCGGGCCGGCAGGCGCAGGGGACCGCGCGCTGTGCTCCTGCTGGCGCTCGCGCTCGGGATCAGCAACGCCATCTGGCCTGCACGTCGATCCGCCGGCGGCTGACGCACCCCGGGACGTCGCCCGCCGAGAGCTCCCAGGAGTGCGCGGCGAGCGGGGTGATGGGAACGGTCATGTGTGGCAACAGATGCAGGCCCGAGGATGTCGTGGAGCTGCTGGTTGTCCTCGACGGCGAAGATGCCGAGGTTGGCGTACCGGCCCGCGCACCGCCAGATCGGGCGAGAGCCTCGATCGGAGGTGGCGGTGGCGTGTCCCGAAGGCAGGATCCAACGTCACAAGAAAGATCTGGGCTAGGCGGATGTCCTGGGCACGTCGATCTTCTCGAACTGTTCCAGGAGGGTCGGGTCGTCGACCGCGTCCCGGCTGACGACGTGCTCCGGGTCGGCGCCCTGGAGGATCCGCTTGACGGGCACCTCGAGCTTCTTGCCGGTCCTCGTGTGGGGAACGGCGGCCACCTGGAGGATCGCGTCCGGCACGTGCCGCCGCGACGCGTGCACGCGCAGTCCGTCGGAGATGCGGGCGCGCAGGTCGTCGTCGAGGACGCGGTCGCCCGCGAGTGCGACGAACAGGACCATCCAGTAGCCGCCGTCCGGCTGGTCGACGCCGACGACCAGCGCCTCCGCCACTTCCGGCATCTTCTCGACGACCTCGTAGATGTCGGCGCTGCCGAGGCGGATGCCGTTGCGGTTCAGGGTCGCGTCCGAGCGGCCGTGGATCACGACGGTCCCGCGTTCGGTGATGGTGGCCCAGTCGCCGTGGCGCCAGACCCCGGGGTAGACGTCGAAGTACGCCGCTCGGTACCTCGACCCGTCCGGGTCGTTCCAGAGCTGCACCGGCATCGTCGGCATCGGCTTGGTCACCACCAGCTCGCCGACGGTTCCCCGGACGGGTTCGCCGGCTTCGTTCCACGTGTCGACGGCGACGCCCAGCGGCCGCGCCGAGAGCTCGCCGGGCCAGATCGGCTTCGTCGGAGATCCGGTGGCGAGGGCCGAGACGATGTCGGTTCCGCCGGACATCGAGACGAGCGGCATGTGGTCGCCCAGCTGCGCGCGAACCCAGTGGAACGCGGCCTGCGGCACGGGTGAGCCGGTTGCCCCGATCATGCGGAGCCGGTGGCCGGAAGGCACCCGGGTGCCGTGCCGCTCGCACGCCTGGAGGTAGCCCGGGCTCGCGCCGAGGATGGTGGCGCCGTGCTCGACGGCGACCTCCCAGAGCCGGTCCGGCGTCGGGTGGGTCGGGCTCCCGTCGTAGGCCACCATCGAGCCGCCGACGAGCAGCATGTTGACGGCGAAGTTCCACATCATCCAGTTGGTCGTCGTGTACCAGAGCATGCGGTCGGCCGCGCCGGCGTCGAGCTGCAGCCCGACGTGCTTCTGGTAGTCGAGGGTCACTGCGCCGTGACCGTGGACGAGGCCCTTCGGGATTCCGGTCGTCCCGGACGAGTAGAGCACCCACAGCGGGTGGTCGAACGGCACCGGGCTCGGCGCCAAGGCGTCGTGCGCCGTCGCCAGGACCTCGTCCCACGTGGCCACGTCGCGATCGGCCACGATCGGCGGAAGGCCGAGATGCGCCACGTGCACGACGTGCTCGACGGTCGGCAGCAGTTCGAGGAGCCGGGCGCCTTCGGCGCGGCGATCGAAGGCCCGGCCGCCGAAGTGGTAGCCGTCGGCGACGAGCAGCAGGCGCGGCTCCAGCTGCGCGAGCCGGTTCGCGGCGGCCTCGGCCGCGTAGTCCGGCCCGCAGCACGACCACACCGCTCCGACGCTGGCGGTCGCCAGGAACGCGACGACCGCAGCGGCGCAGTTGGGGATGTACGCGACGACCCGGTCACCGCGTTCGATCCCACGCTCCGTCAGTGCGGCCGCGACGGCGGCGACCTGGTCTTCGAGAGCACCCCATGTCAGCGAGCGGCTCGCCCCCGGCTCGGTCACCTCGACGACGGCGACCGCGTCGACGTCGCGTTCCCGGAAGACATGGCTGACGTAGTTGAGGTTCACGCCGGGGAACCAGGTCGCGCCGGGCATCTCTGCCGAGGCGAGCACCGTGGTCGGCGCCGGTTCGGAACGCATGTCGAAGTAGTCCCACGCGGCCGCCCAGAACTCCTCCAGGTGCTCGACGGTCCAGGCCCAGAGGTCGTCGTAGTCGCGGAACCGGATGCCGTGCGCGTCCTCGACGAGCGCCGTGAACTCCGCGAGCCGGCTGCGGGCGGCGTCCTGCGGATCGGGGACCCAGATGGGGGGCATGAGGTGCTCCAGTCACTGGTAGCCGGGGAGGAAACCTACGACGCCAACACCTTGACGCATCGTCTGAGGTTTGTCAGCATCATCATGTGGCAAATGTCAGACAGATACGGCCGAGGGAATCCGCGGCCCTCGAGGGAGAGTGATCGTGGTGTCAGCAACCGCGGCAGGCCGGCCTGCGCCGCTGGTGTCGAGCCTTGGCTATGTCGGCGTGACCGCTGCCGACCTGGGCGCCTGGGAACGGTTCGGCACCGATGTGCTCGGCCTCGAGATCGTCGAATCCAGCCCCGATCGCCTGTTGCTGCGCGCCGACGAGCGCGCGTTCCGGGTCTCGGTGACCCCCGGCGACGGGAGTTGCGAGTTCATCGGCTGGGAGGTCGCGGACGCCGCCGCGCTCGACGACGTGGTGTCGGCGCTCGGCCGCGCCGGCGTGGAGACCACGCGCGATCCGGTGCTCGCCAAGGAGCGGGGTGTCGCCGACCTCGTCCGGGCCGTCGATCCGGCCGGGACGAACCTGGAGTTCTTCCACGGCCAGGAGACGCCGGCGACGCCGTTCACGTCGCCGACGGGCGCCACCTTCGTCACCGGAGAGCTCGGGCTCGGGCATGCGGTGCTCGTCGTGCCGGACATGGACGAGGCTGAGCGCTTCTACCTGGAGACGCTCGGCTTCCGCGAGTCCGACCGCGTCCGGACGCCGCGTTTCGACGTGCTGTTCACCCACTGCAACCCGCGGCACCACAGCCTGGCGATGATGCCGACGAAGACCGGACTCGAGCCGGGTCTCCACCACTTCATGATCGAGGTCGACGACCTCGACACCGTCGGTCACGCGCTCGACGTGGTCCTGGACGGCGCCGCGCAGCTCAACAGCTCGATCGGCAAGCACATCAACGACCTGATGGTGTCGTTCTACTGCCAGACGCCGTCGAAGTGCGAGGTGGAGTACGGCGTCGGGGGCATCACGATCGACGACGCGACCTGGGTCCCGAGCGTCCACACCATCGAGAACGTGTGGGGGCACCGCCGGATGCCGGGCGCCCCGTCGGACGGCATGCCGGCCGGGATGTGAGCGCGCAGCCAGCCGGACCGCTCAGTGGTTTGCAGGTCGTCGACCTCTCCACCTCGTACGCCGGTCCGACGGCCACGATGTACTTGGCGGACCTCGGCGCTGACGTGATCAAGGTCGAGCGCCCGGGTTCCGGGGACGACGCCAGGGCGTGGGGGCCGCCGTTCGCCGACGGCGCGTCGGCGTGGTTCGCGTCGGCCAACCGCAACAAGCGGTCGATGTGCCTCGACATCCGATCCACCGCCGGTCGCGAGGTGCTCGCCCGGCTGATCGATGCGGCGGACGTGCTCGTGCAGAACACCAACCCCGCCAAGCTCGTCGAGCTCGGGATCGATCCGACGTCGGTGCTGGCGCGCAACCCGCGCATCATCTACTGCGCGCTGTCCGGGTTCGGCCTGGACGGTCCGGATGCGCATCTCCGCGGATACGACCTGGTCGCCCAGGCCCGCTCGGGCCTGATGTCGGTCACCGGAGAGGAAGGGCGCAGCCCGCAGCGCGTGTCGACGGCCCTGTCCGACATCGTCACCGGGATCTGCGCGGCGCTGGCCGTGTCGGCTGCTGCGGTCCGGCAGGCGACCACCGGCCAGGGCGACGTCATCGACGTCTCGTTGCTCGACACGGACCTCGCGCTGATGGCGCCGAGACTCGCCGCGTTCCACGCCGGCGAGCCGGAACCCCGCCCCAGCGGCGGCACCGACTCGGTCCTCGCCGTCTACCAACCGTTCCAGGCCGCCGATGGCTCGATGGTCATCGCGGCGGGGAACGACCGGATGTGGGCGCGGTTGTGCGCGGTGCTCGGGTTGGCGGAGATGGCGGCGGACCCGGCCCTGTCCGACAACGCGGGCCGGCGACGGCATCGGTCCGAGATCACGGCGCGCATCGCCGAGGTCATCAGGACCAGGCCGGTGGTCGCATGGCTGACCGCCTTCGACGCCGCCGGCGTGCCGGCTGCGCCGGTCCAGACCCTGTCGAGGGTGGTGTCCGATCCGCAGGTCCGAGCGCGACGCGGGCTGTTGCCGGTCCCGGGATCGGACGGCTCGCTCATCACGGTCCGCCCACCGTTCCGGCTCGCGTCGAACGCCGAGCCCAGGAACGAGCGGTTCCCCGAGCTCGGCGCCGACACCGAGTCCGTGCTGGCCGGCCTCGGTTTCCCGCGGGCAGAGATCGAGTCGATGTTGAGCGAGGTCGGCATCGTCGCCGAGGAGGAGTCCCATGTCTGATCTGCCCCCTCCGGTGGTCCTCATGGAGGATCAGGGGCCGGTCCGCGTGGTGACCATCAACCGGCCGAAGGCCTACAACGCGCTCAACCGGAACGTCCTCCGTGAACTGCGGTCGGCGATCGTGGACGCCCCTGGCGCAGGGGCCCGCGCGATCGTCCTGACCGGTGCCGGCACGAAGGCGTTCTGCGCCGGCGCCGACCTCAAGGAGCTCGCCGGCCTCGGGCCGGACGATGCCTACGCCGTTCTGGCGGATGGTCAGGCGACGCTGCGCGCCATCGAGCGCTCGACCGTTCCCGTGATCGCCGCGGTCAACGGGCTCGCCTTGGGCGGTGGGTTCGAGCTCGTGCTGGCGTCGACCTTCAGCGTCTTCGCCGACCACGCAACCGTCGGGCTCCCGGAAGCCGGTCTGGGCCTGATGCCGGGCTACGGCGGGACGCAGCGCCTGCCCAGGCTGATCGGCCGAGCGGCCGCGGCGCACGTCATGGTGACGGGAGCGCGGATCGACGCGGCGCGGGCCTTCGCGTGGGGGCTCACCCCGGTCGAGCCCGTGGCGGGGGACCCGTGTGCGGTGGCGCTGCACCTCGCTCGAGAGGTGGCGACCAAGGGCCCGCAGGCGGTACGGGCGATCCTCACAGCGCTCGACATGGGCGCGGGCGCGGCCATCGATGCCGGACTCGCCGTGGAGACCGGGCTGGCTGCGGTCGCGACCAGCGGTCCGGAGGGCGCCGAAGGGATCGCCGCGTTCCTGGCCAAGCGTGCCCCGGCGTTCGCGGCCGGGGGCGATGGCTGATGCAGATGCAGCCGCTCGACCTCGACAGCGTGGCCGACACCTACATCGGGCTGCACGACCTCCTCGACGAGCCTGCTGTGGACCAGTCGCTCACCGAGCGCGAGATGACGGTGCGCCGCGTGGCGCGCGGCATCGTCGCGCGCGACGTGGCTCCCCGCGCACCCGAGCTGGATCGTGCAGAGGCGTTCGCGCACGAGAGCTACCAGGCGTTGGCCTCGGCCGGGCTCGGCGGGATCGGCTTCCCCGAGGAGCACGGTGGCACCGGCGACTCCACCGTGGCCTACGCGGTGGTCGTGGAGGAGATCGCCGCAGCCTGCGGGGCGACGAGCCTCGTCTTCATGACGCAGACCCACGCCGCGTACCCGATCCTGGTCGCCGGATCGGAACCCGTCCGCGAGCAGTACATCCCGCCGCTGCTCTCGGGGACCGCCTACGGATCCATGGCGATCACGGAACCCGATGCGGGCAGTGACGTCTCCAGCCTTCGCACGACTGCGGTCCCGCAGGGCGACGGATACCGCCTCAACGGCACCAAGACCTTCATCACCACCGGTGATCGCGCGGACGTGATCGTGTGCTTCGCGACCACCGACCGATCGTCGAGGCGAGGCGGCGTGAGTGCCTTCGTCGTGGAGGCGTCGTGGCCCGGTGTCACCCACGGCAGCCCGTTCGACAAGCTGGGCATGCACGGGTCGTCGACCGCCGAGCTGTTCTTCGACGACGTGGCCGTGCCTGCCGCGAACCGCCTCGGCGACGAGGGCGAGGGCTGGTCGATCGTGATGCGGTCGGTCATCAAGTCCCGGATCAGCGCCGCGGCGCAGGGTGTCGGGTTCGCCCGGGGGGCCTATGCCCGGACGCTCGCGGTGCTGCGGCGCATCCACGGCAGCAGGGTGCCGGCCGACGCGCTGCACGAACTGGCCGGGTGGCGGAGCCGGATCGCGCAGGGGCGGCTGCTGCTGCACGCGGTCGCCCGTCAGGTCGACGCCGACCCCGACACGAGCCCGGGCCAGATCGGGCTCATGAAGCAGGCCTGCACGGACCTCGGCTGGGACGTCGCCCTCGCCGCCACGGCGCTGCTCGGGCCGTACGGCGACCTCGCCCTGCTCGGCGTCGAGCGATGCCTCCGGGATGCCCGCGTCACCCGGATCTACGACGGGACCAACGAGATCCAGCGGCTGCTGATCAGCCGCGAGATCGCGAACGTGATCAAGGAGATGCCATGACCGGGGTGCTGGACGGCAAGGTCGCCGTCGTGACAGGGGCCGGCCGCGGCCTCGGGAAGGCGATGGCTCTCGCGCTCGCCGAGGCCGGTGCTGCCGTCACCCTCGCCGGGCGCACCGCCGCGCACCTGGACGCGCTGTCGGCCGAGATCAAGGCAGCGAACGGCGAAGCACTCGCCTGCCCGACGGACGTCACGGACGAGGCCGCTGTCGAGCGGATGATCGCGGCAACCGTCGAGACGTTCGGGCGCGTCGACATCCTGGTCAACAACTCCGGTGTCCTCACCACGACGCCGCTGCTGGACCAGCCCGCCGACGACTGGGACCGGATCATCGACACCAACCTCCGCGGGACCTTCCTCGCCACGAAAGCCGCTGGTCGCCACTTCGTCGGCCAGAGATCGGGCAAGGTCCTCAACGTGGCGTCGAGCTTCGCGCTCAAGGGCACTCCGCACCACGCCGCCTACTGCGCTTCCAAGGCCGCGGTCATGGCGTTCACCAGGTCGATGGCCGTGGAATGGGCGCGCCACAACGTGCAGGTCAACGCCGTTGCGCCGGGCTACTTCGTGACCGACATCAACGCGGACGTGCGCGCGGACGAGGAACTGACGGGCAAGGTGCTCAAGACGATCCCCGCTCGCCGCATGGGCAGCCCTGACGAGCTGGCGCCGTGGCTCCTGCTCCTGGTCGGACCCCGGTCCGCGTACACCACCGGCTCGATCGTCGTCATCGACGGCGGCCAGTCCCTTCAGTGAAGGTCGACGGGAAACCCATGAACCAGCGCAGCACGGTGGCCGTCCTCGGGGCGGGCACCATGGGATCCGGTATCGCGACCGTCATGAGCCGGGCGGGCCATCGCACCCTCTTCTACGACGTGGACGAAGCGAATCTGCGTCGAGGTGTCGCCACCGTCAACGGCTTCTTCGATCGCAGCGTCGAGCTCGGCAAGCTCGACGACGAACAGGCGCTGGAAGCCAGGTCGAAGCTGGTCGGCGTCACCGACCTGCGGGAGATCGCCGATGCGGACGTCGTCGTGGAGGCCGTCTTCGAGGACCTGTCGCTCAAGAAGGAGCTCTTCGCCCGCCTCGACGAGATCGTCTCGACGAGCGCTCTGATCCACACCAACACCTCGACGCTCTCCGTCACCGGGATCGCCGCAGGTTCACGCCACCCGGAGCGCGTCGTCGGCACGCACTACTGCAACCCGGCGCCCCTCATGAAGCTCGTGGAGGTGGCGCGGGGGCGGCACACCGCGGACTGGGCGCACAAGGCCACGGTCGACTTCCTGGACGCGCTCGGCAAGACGACGGTCGTCACGAAGGATCGCCCCGGATTCATCGTGAACAGGTTCCTCATCCCGTGGGAGAACCGGTGCATCGCCGCCCTGGAGTCGGGGCTCGGCACGACGGAGTCCATCGACGCAGCGGTGACCGGTGCGCTCGGGCACCCCATGGGGCCGTTCCGGCTGCTCGACATCGTCGGTCTGGACATCCATCAGCAGGTCGCCACGAGGCTCTACGAGCAACTGCGCGACCCGCGGTTCTTCCCGCCCCCGATGGTCGAGCGCATGGTCGCGGCCGGAGACCTGGGCCGGAAGACCGGCCGCGGCTTCTACACCTACGACGACACCCGACTGTTCGGGTCCTGACGCGACGGCCGAGGAGAACCAGATGACCGACATCAACCTCGACTTCGCTCGCACGGGCGTCGTCGGATTCGGAACGATGGGCGCGGGCATCGCCCAGGTCGTCGCGCAGTCGGGGCGGGCCGTGACCGTCCTCGAGTTGGACGCGGGCCGGCTCGCGACTGGATCGGCAGCAGTGCGCACGTTCCTCGACGGCGGCGTCGCGCGCGGCAAGCTGACGGAGGACGAGCGCGACACCGTCCTGGGCAGGATCACGGGCACCACCGACGTCCGGGACCTCGCGGGCGCGGATCTCGTCATCGAGGCAGCCACCGAGAACGCCGGCACCAAGCGGGAGATCCTCGCGCGAGTCGCTGCCGAGGCCGGCGACTCCGCCGTGATCGTGACGAACACCTCGGCGCTGTCCGTCACGGACCTCGCCACCGCCCTGCCCCGTCCGGGGCGGTTCGCCGGACTGCACTTCTTCAACCCTGCGCAGCTGATGCGCGTGGTGGAGGTCGTGCGCGCGCTGCAGACCGACGAGGGCGTCGTCGAGCGGTTGGTCTCCCTCGTCGAGTCGTTCGGGAAGGACCCGGTCGTCGTGAAGGACCGTCCCGGGTTCCTCGTCAACCACCTGTTGATGCCGTACCTCAACGATGTCGTCCAGGAGTACGACGACGGTCTTGCCACCGCCGAGGACATCGACACGGCGCTCAAGCTCGGTCTGGGCTACAAGCTCGGTCCGCTCGAACTCCTCGACCTGATCGGGCTCGATGTCCATGACCATGCGACGACGAGCGCCTACGCAGCCACCCTCGATCCGTGCTACGCATCGCCGCCGCTCCTGCGTCAGATGGTGGCGGCCGGCCGTCACGGGACCAAGAACGGTCGGGGCTTCCGGACGGGGCAGGGGCCGGCATGAATGCCTACGAAGACATCCTCGTCACGGTCGACGGTCCGGTCGTCACCTGGACCATCAACCGGCCGGACGCCGGCAACAAGCTGCGCGACCGGACCTGCCGTGAGCTCACGGACGCCGTGCAGAGGTTCCGGCTCGATCCGGATCTGCGCGCGGCGGTGCTGACCGGTGCAGGGGACAGGTTCTTCTGCATCGGTGGCGAGCACGATCCGATGACGGCACTCGACCATTCACAGGTCCTGCCCATCATCGATCTCTACCAGGCGATCGACACCACGATGAAGCCCGTCGTCGCGGCCGTGAACGGGTTCTGCGTGGGCGGCGGAAACGTCCTGCACACCGTCTGCGACCTGAGCGTCGCCAGCGACAACGCCGTGTTCCGGCAGGTCGGACCCATGGTGGGCAGCTTCGATGCCGGCTACGGGACCTGGTACCTGGAGGACACGATCGGCCGGAAGCGGGCGAAGGAGATGTGGTACCTCAACCGCAAGTACACCGCTGATCAGGCGCTGGCGATGGGTCTCGTCAACGAGGTCGCCCCCGCCTCCGAGCTGGTCGGTCGCGCGCAGGAGGTCGCCGCCGAGATCGCGTCGCGGAGCCCCCTCGCGATCGCCGGGCTCAAGGCGGCGTTCTCCGGCCGCCACAACGGTGTCGCCGGTCAGGCCCGCATGGCCCACGACCAGCTCCTCACCCTCTACCTGACCACGCAGGAGGCGCACGAGACGAGCGCCGCCTTCGCCGACCGGCGATCGCCGGACCCCGGGAAGTTCTGGTCGTGAGCTGGTTCGGTCCTGCGCTGAGCCCCGACCAGCACGACGTCTGCAAGGTCGTCGACGAGTTGCTCGGTGGCGTCGATCCCGACGACGTCGCGACGGTCCGCGAGCTGCCCGGTGCGCTGGCTGCTCTCGGGTTGTGGACGGTCGGGGTGCCCGAGGAGTTCGGGGGTGGCGGCGCCGACTGGCCGATCACCGCGCTGGTGATCGAGCGGCTCAGCCGCGTGGTGCCCGAGCTGGGCGTGGCGTGCGCGCACGCCCACGCGGCGGCGCTCGCCGTACCCGGGGATGCGCACGACGACCTCCGCGCGCTGCTGCACTCGGGCGCGATCGAGGTCGTCGTGCTCGATTCCTCGGCGCGCCACGTGCGGGTCGATCGCGCAGGTGGGCAGTGGACGGGGCAGATCGATCGGTTCGACGCGTTCGATCCCGACCGCGCGCACGTCGTGGTGCTGGGGGACGAGTCGGTGCTGATCGAGCCTGCGGGGATCTCCGTCGGCCGAACACAGCGGACGACCGGTCTCACCAGCCTGCGCACGGTGACGCTCACCCTCGACTGCACCTCGACCTCCGTCCGCCCGTTGCCGTCCGACGCGGCGGCAGTGCGGTCGATCCTGCTGAGAGGACTTGCGGTGGTGGCGGCGGGGATCGCCGGCGCCGCCGTGGACGCGGCGAGCGGTTACGCCGCGCAGCGACACCAGTTCGGCGGCCCGTTGGCTGCCCTGCCCGTGGTGCGGGCGTCGTTGGACGACCACGTGCAGCGCACAGCCGCCCTCACCCACGCGGTCTTCGCCGGTGCGCCGGACTCGCTGGGTGCGATCGCTGTCGTGAGGCTGAGCTGCGACCTCGCTCTGGAGGTCGCGGACGCGGCGCTGCAGGTCCACGGCGGCTACGGCTACCTGCGCGAGTACCGGGCCGAGCGGTCGCTGCGCGACGCCCTGTCGCTGCGTGCGTCCGTCGACATCGCTGGCGCAACATCGATCCTACAATTAGGATGAGTGGATAATGTCTGACAACATCGCGCTGGACGTTCGGCGGAGTTCCGTGCCTGCCGAGCAGCACCTCACGCTCGACGTGGCGCTCGGGATCGCGCGTTCGCTCCGCCCGCAGCTGGTCGCCGAGCAGGCCGCTACCGAGGTCCGCACCACCTACTCGCCCGAGATGCACCACGTCTTCAAGGACGCCGGCTTCTACCGGCTCCTGGTGCCCAGGGCCTACGGCGGCCTGGCGTGGACGATGCCCGACTTCGTGCGACTGATGGGCGAGGTCGCGCGCGGCTGCATGTCCACCGGCTGGTGCCTGTGCCTCGGCGCGAGCCATGCGCTGCTGGTCAGCTCACTCTGGCCGAAGTCGGCCCAGGACGCGGTGTTCAAGGACGGGCACGTCGTGATCCCGTCCACGGCGCGACCGGGTGGCCCGGCGATCCGGGTCGACGGGGGATGGCGACTCAACACCACGCATCCCTACTCGTCAGGGGCGCCGTACTCCACCCACTACGTGGGCCAGGCGTTCGAGTACGGGTCGGCCGGAGGCGCGCCGGTCCAGCAGATGCTCTTCGTCGCGCCGCGGGACGCCTACGAGATCAAGGACGACTGGGGGAAGACGCTCGGGCTGAAGGGCAGCGGGTCGAACACCATCGTCTTCCACGACGCCTTCGTGCCGGACGACCACGTCCGTGAGGGCACCATGCAGGTCGACATCAGGACGTCGAACACGTCGCCGGGTTTCGAACTGCACGGCAACCCCATGCATCTGGCGCCTGGCCAGGGCTTCTTCGGCCTGGACCTGGCGACCGTGTTCGTGGGCGGGGCGTTCGGCGCGCTGGACGAGTACGAGATCCTCATGCGGGAACGACGGACCGCAGGCGACGCCGGGCGGGCGCCGGCCGCACGGCTCACCGACCCCGACTACCAGCGCTGGTTCGGCCTCGCCACCGCCCGGCTGAACTCGGCGCAGGCGATCATCCACGACGCGGCGGAGCGCTGGATGGAGACCTGCCACCGCGCCGCAGCCGGCGGCGAACCGTTCACGACGACCGACGACATGATGCTCAACATGATGTGCCGCGAGGCGACCCGGCTCGCCTGGTCGACGGTGCAGGACACGATCTTCCGCACCGCGGGCTCGTCGGCGGCGGTCAACGGGGAGCGGATGGAGCGCGCCTACCGGGACCTGTCGCAGGCGTGGGGCCACGTGAACATGATCATCGAGGATTCGATGGCCCGGGCGTGGACGGCCCGGACCCTGGACTGAGCTGATGTGCGGACGCTCTGGGCGGAGCAGGTCTCCGCTCAGAGCGCGTGGGGCTGGACGATGTCGAGCTGCGAGGTCATGGCTGCGGCCGCCTTGTCGCCGTCGCCCCGGACGATCGCGTCGACGAGCTCGCCGGTCAGGTCGCGGGCGGCTGCGGCATCGTCGGCCGACAGGTCGCGCATGTACACGGGGATGGTGACGCCACTCATCGCGGAGACGAAGGACGCGAGCAGCCTGTTGCCGCTCGCCTCGGCCACCAGCGTGAAGATGGACTGACCGAGCTCGAAGAGCTCGGGGTCGCGTGAATCGCGCGCCGGCTTGCTCATCATCTCGTTCTGCCGGTCGATCAGCCGCTTGAACTCGGCCACCTGATCCTCGGTGCGGTTCTGCGCGGCGAGCCGTGCGGCAGGCACTTCGAGCATCCGGCGGACGTCGTTGATCTCTGCCATCGTCAGGCTGCCGAACTTGAGGATGGTCTCCAACGAGCCCGAGATCAGGTTGGTGAGCGACTCGTGGTCGACGCTCTGGACGAAGCTTCCGCCGCCGGCGCCGGGGACCTTGGAGATGAGCCCCTCCGACGCGAGTACGCGCAGTGCCTCCCGGACCGTGGAACGGCTGACCTGGAACTCGCGCGACAGCTCAGCCTCGCTCGGCAGGCGCTCGCCGCGCTTGAACGTCGAGGACACGATCGCGTCGCGGAGCTGCCTCTCGACCTGCTCGCGGGGGCGACGCACCGGCTCGGGACTGAAGGGCATAACTTCGATTTTATCCACAATGCTCTTCCCTGCCACTCGGCGGATTCGTCGGCTGTTTCCACACCGAAGGCCCGTCTGGCAGCCTACCATCAGACTGTTATTTGTTGGATGTTTGGAGGTGGGGCGATGCGAGCCCTTGTCGTCACCGGAGACTGGCAGCCCCGGCCGGAATACGTGCCTGACGAGGAGGAGATCGCGAGCCGTTGCGCGCGCAACGCGAGCCAGGTGTGGCGGCACCCCCGATGGGCTGCCGCCACCGTTCCGGATCCCGTCCTGAGGTCGGCGACGGATGTGCTCGTCCGCGTCCGGGCCAGCGGCGTCGCCGTGTCGACGCTACGAATGGCAGCCTCCGATGGCGACGGCTACGTCACCCTTCCCTATCGCATGGCTCTCCCGCTCGTTCCGGGGCACGAGTTCGCGGGGGAAGTCGTCGAGGTCGGCGCCGCGGTGCGTGACCTCCGGGTCGGTGATGCGGTGGCGGTCGAGGCGCTCCGGCCGTGTGGCCGTTGCCCTGCCTGCCGGCGTGGCCGGGTCAATGCGTGCCTGGACGGACAGTTCGCCGGGTTCGACATCGACGGTGGCCTCGCGGAATACGCGGTCGTGCCGTCCGTCCACGCTCGTTCGCTGGAGGCGCTGCGCGAGTGCTTCGACGACGACGGCGTCTTCCAGGTCGGAGCTCTCTGCGAGCCCGCCGCGATCGTGTACAACGCGCTGTTCGAGGTGGATCGGCACCTGCGGCCGGGCATGCGGGTCGGGGTACTGGGGTGCGGCCCGCTGGGGCTCGCGGCGGTGGCGCTGGCCAGAGCGGCGGGGGCGGTGCACGTCCTGGCGTTCGATCCGGTGCCCGAGCGCGTCGGCCTGGCCGAGCTGCTCGGTGCGGATCGCGGCTGGTCGGAACGCGAGCTGGAGCCCGCTGCGCTGCCCGCCGCCGTTCGAGAGGAAACGGCGGGGCGCGGCGTCGATGTCGTCGTCGATGCCAGCGGAGCCCCCGGGGAGGTCCTGCCCGTTGCGCAGCAGCTGGTCGCCGTCGGCGGCCACGTGGTGCACCTTGGTGTCGGTGGTCCGCCTGGTCCGTTCCGGCCGATGGCGACGATGGGGCACGCGGTGACCCACACGTTCAGCATGGGGCACATCGGTGGTTTCGACCCGGTCATCGCGCTGCACGCCGTCGGGAGGATCGACCTGACGCCGATGGTGGGAGGTCGTTGGGCCCTCCAGGACGGCCTGACCGCGGTCGAGCACGCCGCCGACAGGAAGGTCGCCAAGACCCTCGTCGTTCAGACCTGAAGGAGGTCGCTCGCCGGCAGGCTCGCCTCGACCTGCGCCGCGGCGGTTCGCAGATCCGCGGCCCAACGCTTGATCTGCTCGCCCGAGGTGGGCGTCGGCAGCTGGGCGAGCCGGAGGAGCAGCACGACGTTGCCGTCCTTGCCGAGGACGGGCGCCATGAGACCGCCGATGTCGTAGTCCTGCTCGTCGGCGAAGTCGGCGGTGTCCAACGACGGCATGGACTCCGCCATGCGCGCCAACAGCGCTCGCTCGCGCGCCGGGGTGAGGTCGCCGGCGGCGTACTCGACCATCATGGCCGCGACGTCGGCCTGATCGCGGGAGGCGATCTGCCACGCGGCGTAGCCCCGTGCGCGGATCGCGGCCAGTCGCCGCCGGTGGGCCTCGAGCCGGTCCGGGTCCTTGCCCACCATCCTCAGCCAGCGCGCCGCAGCCTCGTCCGATGCCCATGCCGCATACGCCTCGCCGAGCGGCGGCTTCATCGGCAACCTCTCGCCGAGGAGCTCCCGCATGACGGCGGATCCGCCGTGCGCAGTCGCCGCGGTGGTCAGCTCGAACTCGTTCACGGCGACGAGCACGGCGGCCTCGCACGCCAGATCGCGGGCCAGTACCTCGATCTGCGGGCGAGCCAGGTCGGCGAGCCGGATTCCCGAGATCAGGTCGGCATCGCCGCCGGCCGTCATGCCGTGCGGCGAGAAGCCGCCGTATCCGCCCTGGAAGAAGAGCAGGGGTGTCACCTGCCGGTGCACCTCCATGGACTCGACCTCGCAGAGCTGGATGAAGTGATCTCCGGCTTCGACGGCTCGTTGCGGCGCGCAGTGGACGTGCGCCACTGCTCCGGCGATCACCGGCGCTCCGGTGGGGGACGCACGCCACTCGACGTTCGCGAACTTGCCCGGCGCCGGACTCGACATCGTCCGGCACAGCTCCACCTGGTCGTGCGCGAGCACGTTGATGCAGAAGGAGCGCGCGGTCCGCAGTCGCGCGAACGTCCTGGACGCTCGGGTGGGCAGGAACGCGACCAACGGCGGATCGAGCGAGACCGAGGTGAAGGTCCCGACGACCATGCCCACCGGTTCACCGTCGTCCGCGATCCCGGTGACGACGGTGACGCCGGTCGGGTAGTGCCCCATCACTTCGCGGTACCGCAGTGCGTCGATCGGCGGAGGTGGGTCCGTCATGGCAGCTCCTCGGGACGTCGGTACGGGTGCACATGGTCGGGCATCTGTCAGACATTCGCAAGCGATCGAATGTTCAGTACGGACTTCCCGGTGTCGGCGCCGTACAACCTGGGCCTGAGCTGGTGCATGCGGCCGTTGACGCGGGTTGCGATCGAGGTTACGTTGACGAGCGATAAACATCGCACATTAGACAGAGGTGTCTCGTGTCCGTCAAAATCACCCGGCGCCGTGCGGCATCGGTGCTCGCCGGCTTCGTGGCGTTGGCGTCCGCCGTCACCGCCTGCTCGAGCGGTGCCTCGGCCGGGGGCGCGAGCGGCGGGACGCTGACCATCTCGGTCTCGGGCGATCCGCTCAATCTCGACACGGCGAACTGCGTCCCGCTGGTCTTCTGCAGCGTCGCGTACGACTCCTTGATCCACATCTCGCCCGCCACCGGCGAGCTGCAGCCGGGTCTGGCGACGTCCTGGGAGTGGGCCGACAAGGAGCACCGCACGTTCCGCCTGACGCTTCGCCAGGGGGCGAAGTTCGGGGACGGCACGCCGCTGGACGGCCAGGCCGCGGCCGCGTCGCTGAACTCGTACCTCCAGGCGCCGGGGCCGTTCGCTTCCCTGAGCTACCCGCTGAAGGGAGCGCAAGCCGCTGGGCCGGACAAGGTCGACGTGCAGTTCGCGGAGCCCGTCTCCACCCACCACGCCCTCTACCTGCTCGCCGGCCAGAGCGGTGTCGGGTACGTGGTGGATCCCCGGAGCGCCGCCGACCGCAAGCGCCTGCTCGCGGACACGGCCGGCATCGGGCCCTACAAGCTCGATCCCGCCCAGACCATCAAATCGGTCCAGTACGTCTACGTCCCGAACCGCCAGTACTACAACCAGGACGCGATCAACTACGGCAAGGTCGTCCTGAAGCCCGTGATGAACCCGCAGACCCGGCTGAACTCGATCAGGTCGGGCGAGGTGGACTGGGCCCTCAACATCGCCCCGGCGGACGTGTCCGCCGTCAAGCAGAGCGGCGCCTCGATCGCTCGCGGGCCGCTCGGATCGTTCGCCGCGATGGCGCTGGTCAAGCGCGCGGACGGCCCGTTGGCCGACCAGCGGGTCCGCCAGGCACTCGCCTACGCGACCCCGCGCCAGGACATCGCCTCGGCGATCTTCGGAGCCGACACGGTCCCGACCGGTTCCGTGGTCGCCGAGGGCGCGGAAGGCTACAACGCCGGCGACCAGAACCTGTACGCCTACGACCCGCAGAAGGCACGGCAGCTGCTCGCGGAGGCCGGGTACGCCAACGGGCTGAAGCTCCAGGTGTTCGACCCCGCGTTCTTCGATCCCGCGAGCGCGGTCGGTCAGGCGCTCAAGGCTGCCTATCAGCAAGTCGGAGTGACGCTCGATCTCGTGCCCAGCGACGCGTCCCCGGGAGTCGTCGCCCAACAGGTGGGCAAGTACGACGCGGTGATCATGACCAACGGCGCGAACGGCCTCTCGCAGGCGGTCTACACCATGTTCCGGCCGATGGGGCTGGCCAACCCGCTGGGCGTCCCCCTCGATCCCCAGCTGACCACCCTGATGCAGGCGGCTGCCGCTTCCGCGGACCCGCAGGATCAGGAGGCGAAGATCAAGCTCGCCACGGCGCGCCTCGACGAGCTGGTCTACGCGGTCCCGATCGCCAGCATCCCGACACTGCAGGCGGTCAGCTCGAAGGTCGCCAACGTGGGCGAGAAGTTCTGGACCATCGAGATGAACCCGTTCAGCCCCGTCACGAACGAGGCCTGGCGTCCGGCGAGCTGACGAAGAAGACGGAGAGCAGGTCGATGTTCGACGGCGAAGGTCGCGTCGCGCTCGTCACCGGGGCGGCGACCGAGCCGGCGCGGCGGATCGCCACAGCCCTCGCCGGGCGCGGCATGACCCTGGTGCTCACCGACATCAACGAGGAGCACCTCGACCTCGTCGCGGCGGAGTGGCCGGGTGTCGAGAAGCCCTTGACCCGGCGCCTGGACGTGACGGACAGCGCGGGCTGGTCGAGCCTCGTCGCCGAGATCGAGGCAGCCGTGGGTCCCCTGCACGCGCTCGTCAGCGCCGCCGAGTTCGACCCGGGAGCCGTCGCCGTCGACCTCCCGCCCGCGAGCTGGGAGCGTGCCGTCGCGATCAACCTGATGGGGGTCGTCCGCGGGATCGCGGCGGTGCTCCCCGTGCTCCGCCGGCACGGCGCCGGCGGCCTCGTCGTCACGACCGTTCCTGATCGGGGTGCGGCGAGCAGTCCGCACGAGGCGACGCGGATCGGCACTGCTGTCGTGATGGAGGCTCTCGCGGTCGAGCTGGAGGACGAATCGATCCGGACCGTCGTGGTGTCGTCAACGGGCGACGCAGGGGCTTCCGTGCTCGCGGCCCTTGACGGCGCTTGAAGCATCAGAACCTCAGTGTCGAGAGTCGAGGAGAAGTCGTGTCAGCCGTTCGTACCCCGTCTCCGAGCGATCGTCCCAGATCGGACCGAACTGGTCGGCTGCGGTGACCCGGCTGGTCGTGCGCCGGCTGCTGCTCGCGGTGCCGCTCCTCCTGATCGTCTCCACGCTGACGTTCGTGCTCACCGCCGTCGCACCCGGGGATCCGGCGGCGACCATCCTGGGCAGCTCGGCCACGCCGGAGTCGATCGCCGAGCTCAACGCGAAGCTCGGTCTGGACGATCCGATCCTCGTGCAGTACGGGCGCTGGCTCGGAGATGCGGTCACGGGTGACCTCGGCACGTCGGTCGTGACCTCCCAGAGCGTCGGGCAGGCGATCGGAGCCCGGCTGCCGACGACGCTCTCCCTGGTGCTGCTCGGCACGCTGGTCGCCGCGGTGGTCGGTATCGGGCTCGGCATGGTGAGCGCTCTCGGCGGCCGCGCGCTGAGCCGCGTGACCGACGTCCTCGCCGTGGTCGGCTACGTCATCCCGAACTTCTGGCTCGGCCTCATGCTCGTCTACGTCCTGTCGGTGAAGCTCGCCTGGTTCCCGGCTACGGGATATGTCGCACTCAGCGATTCGCCGGGGGGCTGGCTCCGCTCGCTCGTCCTGCCCGTCACCGCGCTCGCGGTCATGGGAGCCACCGCCGTGGCGAAGCAGACGCGCGACGCGATGCGCGAGGTCATGGGTCGCGAGTTCATCACGGCGCTGCGCGCTGACGGCTTCTCCGAGAAGCAGATCGTGTTCCGGCATGCGCTGCGCAACGCGGCGATCCCCATCGTGACGGTGACCGGGGTGCTGTTCATCGGCATGTTCGGGGGAACCGTCCTGGTCGAGTCGGTCTTCGTCCTGCCCGGCCTGGGCGGGCTGGCGGTCACCTCTGCTCAGGCAGGTGACCTGACGATGCTCCAGGGCGTCGCCGTCGTGTTCTGCCTCGCGGTCGTCGCAGCGAACCTCGTCGTCGACCTCGCGTACGGATGGCTCAACCCGAAGGTGCGTGTCCAGTGAACGCCGCCACCACCGCCGTGCCGGTCCCGCCGCCGAACCCGCTGCAGACCGTCCTGCGCCAGTACTTCCGCAACGGCGTCGCCACCGCGTCGCTGATCCTCCTGGCCGTGATCGTCGCCGCGTGCGTGCTCGCGCCCGTGGTGACGTCGGGCGGGCCGGACCAGGTGGATCTGGGTCAGAGCCTCGCGGGGCCGAGCGCGCAGCACCTCCTCGGAACCGACCAGCTGGGACGCGACCTGTTGACCCGCCTGCTGTACGGCGGCCGGACCACGCTCCTGAACGCCTTCGTCGTCAGCGTCGTCGCCGTGGTAGTCGCGGTCCCAATCGGCGTGGTGGCGGGGTACGCCGGCGGGTGGGTCGATCGCGTCGTCATGACGGTGACCGACATCGGACTCTCGCTTCCCGCCATCGTGGTCATGCTCGTCGTGATGTCGACGTTCTCCGGGCAGCTCGGCCTGGCGATGATCGCTCTGGGGCTCCTCCTCGCACCGCCCATCGTCCGCAACGTCCGTGGCCCGGCATTGGCGGTGAAGGGCGAGCTCTTCGTCGATGCTGCTGTCGTCGCCGGTCTGCCGTCGCGACGGATCATCTTCAGGCACGTCCTGCTCAGGATCCTCGGACCGGTGCTGGTCCAGGGTGCCCTCGCCACGGCCATCGCGCTGCAGTTCACCGTCGGCCTGGCGTTCCTGGGATTCGGGGCGAAGCCGCCGAACCCCGACTGGGGCTCGATGATCTCCGAGGGGTCCCAGGTCCTCAACTCGAGTCCCTGGCCCCTCGTGTCCGGCGGCGTCGCCCTGGGGCTGGTGTCGCTCGCACTGGTGCTGATCGGTGACGGCGTCCGTGACGCTACGGCCGAGGCATGGAGCGGCGCACCGCGGAAGTCGAGCCCCGGGGTCCTCGTCAGCGATCGGGCGCAGCAGCCCGAGGACGCCGCACCGGCGCCGGCCGACGAAGCGCTGCTGACGCTCCGCAACGTCTCCGTGGCGTACTCCGGCAGCGACGGCCCGCGGTGCGTCGCGAGTGACGTCAGCTTCTCCGTCGCGGCCGGGGAATCGGTCGCCATCGTCGGCGAGTCGGGTTGCGGCAAGAGCTCGATCTCGCGCGCCATCGCACGCCTGCTCCCGCAGGGCGGGGAGATCGTCGCGGGCTCCATCCTGTTCGACGGCCACGACGTCGCGACACTGCAGGGCCGCTCCCTCCACGACCATCGCCGCAACGCGGTCAGCTACATCGCCCAGGATCCGATGACGGCCCTGGACCCGACCCTGCGCGTGGGCGTCCTGCTCCGCCGGATCGTCCACCCCGGCGGCGGACTCTCGCGCAAGCAGGCCGAGGCCCGCGTGCTCGAACTGCTCGAGCTGGTTCAGCTCCCGGATCCCGCCGGCGTGGCCAAGCGCTTCCCGCACGAGCTCTCCGGCGGCATGGCACAGCGGATCGGGATCGCGCGCGCGATCGCGACCCGACCACGCCTGCTCATCGCGGACGAGCCGACGACCGCCCTCGACGTCACCGTCCAGTCGGAGATCCTGAGCCTCCTGCGCTCGCTGCAGAAGGACCTGGGCATGGCGCTCCTCCTGGTGAGCCACGACTGGGGCGTGGTGGCGCAGGTCTGTGACAGGGCACTGGTGATGTACGCCGGCGAGCTGGTCGAGCACGGGCAGCTGGCGAGGATCACGCACGAGCCGGCGCATCCCTACACCTCGGCGCTTCTCGCGTGCCGTCCCTCCACCATCGTCGACGACGACCTGCCGCTCCCGACGATCCGCGGTTCGGTCGCAGCGCCGGGGGAGTGGTCGACCGGGTGCCGCTTCGCGTCGCGCTGCGACTTCAGCACTGACCAGTGCCGGTCGGCAGCTGTTCCTCTCCTGCAGGTGGACGGCGACCACGGTGTGCGCTGCCTGAACCCCCTCCGCGTCGGCCGCGAGCACGAGGAAGTGTCGGAACGTGTCTGAGTCCCCCCTGCTCGAGGTCGTCGACCTGGCGATCGAGTACCGGCGCGGCATCCACCGGGTCACCGCGGTCTCGGACGTGAACTTCACGGTCCGAGCCGGCCAGACCCTCGGGCTGGTGGGCGAGTCCGGCTCGGGCAAGACGACGATCGGTCGCGCCATCCTCGGCCTGGTGCCCATCAGCGCCGGACGCATCCTGTTCGACGGGCAGGACGTCAGCGGCGACGCCCATCGTCGCCGGCGCCAGGAACCGGGCCAGATCCGGGCGATCTTCCAGGACCCGTACAGCTCGCTGAACCCGTCGTTGCCGGTCGCGGTCAGCGTCGCCGAGGAGGTGCCCAGGAGCCGGCGCGTGCGGAGCGAGGCGTTCGCCAGGCTCTCCGACCTGTTCGAGCGCGTGGGGCTGCCCCGCGCGGTGGCGGCGAGCTACCCGGGGCGGCTCTCGGGAGGGCAGCGCCAGCGCGTCGCCATCGCTCGCGCGCTCATGAGCGATCCGCGCCTCATCATCTGCGACGAGCCGGTCAGCGCGCTCGACGTGTCGGTCCAGGCGCAGGTGCTGAACGTCCTCAAGGACGCGCAGCGTGCCAGCTCGCTCAGCTACTGCTTCATCGGTCACGACCTCGACGTCGTGCGCTACATGTCCGACTGGATCGTGGTGCTCTACCGCGGCCGGGTGCTCGAGGACGGGCCCGCGCAGACGGTGGCCCGCCACCCCCGCCATCCCTACACCCGGGCCCTGGTCGCGGCATCGCCCGAGCTCGACCGGCCGGCGAAGCCGGATCAGCCGATCCGCGATCCGCGCCCCGAGCCACCGCGGGGCGGCGGCTGCCCCTTCGCACCCAGGTGCGGGTTCGCCGAGGCCCGGTGCTGGGTCGAGCAGCCGCCCGTCCACCTCGCGCCCGACGGCGGACACGTCGCCTGCCACCGCTACGACGCCGCCGCGGACAGGACGGCGGCAGACCTCGTGCCGCACCTCTGATCGACCGGAGAACCACTGCTCATGCTCGAACCCGAAGGCCGACGTCGGTCGGTGCTGCGCATCTACGGCGCCCTGACCGCCGGACACCTCGACGTCGGGAGCGGCGATGTCCTCGAGACGATCTTCTGGCCGGAGGCCCGCCATCACCGCTCCTCGCAGCCGCTCGGCGACGGGCCGGCCGGAGCGCGTCAGCTCTACCGCGAGCTGCAGGCTCGCCTTCCCGGAGTCGTCGCGACGGTGAAGCGAACCGTCTCCGACGGCGAGTTCGTGGCCGTGCACTGGCACGCTGCGACGGATCCGCGGGACGAGTTCAGCGGCGAGTCCTGGTGCGAGTTCTTCCGCTTCGTCGACGACCGGGTCGCGGAGCACTGGCAGCTCCACGTCGCCGTGCCGTCGAGCACGGTCAGCGGGAGGTCGGTGTTCAGCGACGCCTACCAGCGCACGGGGCACGAGGAAGCCGCCATGGCGGCGATCAACCGCGAGGTCGCGGCGGCGGCCTTCGCCCGGTTCATCGCGTTCGACCACACCGTCGTCGCTGATCACTGGGGCGAGGTCTACCTCCAGCACAACGAGGTCATCCCCGACGGTCCTGAGGCCATCCGCCGCTCCCTGGAGGAGGTCGGCGGCCTTCCCGATGAGGTCAGACCGAGCTTCACGGTGGTCGTCACGGTCGCCGAAGGCGATCTGGTGTGGTTCCTCGAACGCGTCCGCGTCGGCGATCTGACCGGCCTCGGCGTCGACATCTTCCGGCTGGCCGATCGCCGGATCGTGGAGCACTGGGACATCCCGGCACTCAGACCGGCATCCGCCGACGCCGGGCGGTGACGGGCCTGGGGCCGACCGCCGGGGTCGAGCCAGCCCGCCCCGGCGATCGTTCCTGGCGTGTCAGACCGCGGCCGCCGCCTCGTCGTCGATCCACTCGACGGGCTCGCCCTCCTGGACGATGCGGTTCTCGACGTGACCGATCCCGTCGATCTCGACCCGCACGATGTCACCGGGCACGAGGAAGCGGTTCTCCATGACGCCGACGCCGCCGGGGGTGCCGGTCGCGATCACGTCGCCCACCTCGAGGGTCGCGGCGCTGGACAGTTCCTCGATCAGGCGGTAGCAGTCGAAGATCAGGTTCTCCGTGTTCGAGCTCTGCCGCACCTCGCCGTTGACGATCGTGCGGATCGGCAGCCGATGCGGGTCGACCTCGTCGGGCGTGACGAGCCACGGCCCGAGGACGCCGTGACCGTCGAACGACTTCCCAAGCACCCACTGGCCCCCGCGCATCTGGAAGTCCCGGACGCTGTAGTCGTTGACGACCGTGAAGCCGGCGATGACCCGGTGCGCGTTCTCCCTGCTGACGTGCCGGCAGCGCGTGCCGATCACGACCCCCAGCTCGCACTCGAAGTCGAGCCGGTCGGACACCGCCGGCCGCTCGACGTCGACGTACGGTCCGGCGACGGTGTTGGGCATCTTCGCGAAGACGGTCGGGAACTCGGGGAACGGCTTCTTGGTCTCGCGGACGTGCTCGGCGTAGTTCATCCCGATCGCCCAGAACTTCGGCGGCCGGGGAATCGGTGCCATCAGCGTCGACGGATCCAGTGCCGACCGCGCGGACCCCGACGCGATCGCGTCCGCGATCGCGGCGAGACCGACCTGGCCGAGCTCGAGGACTCCCACCAGCGTGTCGGGCAGTCCGGGCGCCGCCTTCGCGATGTCGACGATCTCGTCGCCGACGACGGCGACCGCCGCCGGGCCGGATTCCGTACGCACTGTCGCAAGCCGCATCGGGCGTCTCCCATCTCCTTCCGACCACGTCGGAAGTGCACCGTCGAAAGTGAGAGCTGAGGACCTCTCCGTTGAAGTTTGACAGCTAAAAGACCGGTTGACAAATGTCGGACAGTGGTCATAACGTGGCCCGGGGCACACGGTGTGCGCGGACGAGCGGGATCCGTCACGCGGCGGGACGCGTGCGCGCCCCTCGGGACAGCGATGGGAAGCAATCAATGACCACTGTGGACGTGGATCCGACCAGCACTCGGCAGCCCGCATCGGTGGGGGCGGGACAGCCGGACTTCGAGGAGCGCACCGACCGCCTCATCGAGAAGGCGAAGGTGCTGATCCCCACCCTGCGCGCACGCGCGCAGGAGGCCGAGGCCCTGCGCTACCAGCCGCCGCAGACCGTCAAGGACGCCGAGTTCCTCATGGATGCGCTCACCCCGCGCGTGTGGGGCGGCCAGGGGCTCGGATCCCGCGCGCTCTGCGAGGTCGCCCGCGTCCTGGCGCACGGCGACACGTCCGCGGCGTGGACGCTCGCGTTCCTGATGGAGCACAGCTGGATGGCGGCGCACCTCAACTGGGACGCGCAGAAGGAGATCTTCGACGGCCGGACCTTCATCCTCGCTTCTGCTCCGCTGACTCCGGCCGGCAAGGGCGAGAAGGTCGACGGCGGGTTCCGGGTCAGCGGCACCTTCCGCTACGCCTCCGGGCTGTGGAACGCGACCCACACCTTCCTCTCGACGATGGTCACGATCGACGGCGCCATGACGCCGACGACGTTCCTCATCGAGCTGGACCAGCCGGGCGTCACGGTCAACGACGACTGGCACATGTCCGGCATGGCGGCCACCGGGAGCGCAAGCGTCACGCTCGACGACGTCTTCATCCGCGACAGCTACAGCATCCCGCTCGAGGAGATGCTGTCCATCGACAAGCACCCCGGCACGTCGCACGAGGAGAAGTTCCTCCGCTACCCGCCCTTCGCGAGCCTCGGGATGATGATCACTGCCATCGCGCTGGGCTCTGCCGAGGCCGTGGTCGACATCGTGAAGTCGCGCCTCGGTACGACCCGGGCCTTCGGTGGCGGGACCCGCCAGGACCTGCCGCAGTCCCGGATGCGGTTCGCGGAGGCGTGGGAGAAGCTCCGCTGCGCCCAGATGCTCTACACGCACATCCTGGAGAGCTCGATCCGGAAGTGCGACGCGATGGAGCCGTGGAGCCAGGAGGAGATCGGGCAGATCGAGCTCGACCAGACCACGATCGTCCACCTCGCGCAGGAGCTGATCGGCATCCTCTGCGACGGCATGGGCTCGAGCCCGTACCAGAGCAAGGAGGCGCTGCAGCGCTACCGGCGAGACATCAACGTGATCGCCAACCACGCGTTCATGGACTGGGACCTGGTGGCCGAGCGGTCCATCCGCTACGTCCTGGGTCTCGGCACCCGGCACACCGACATGTTCCGCAGCCAGGTCACCGCGCAGGGCGGGGTCGCGAACGACCGCATCGCCGGGGCCACCGACGACGAGGAGAAGACGATGAAGGCAGCAGTCCTCAACGAGGTCGGTGGCCTTCCCGCCGCCGGTGAGTTCGAGGCCCCCCGGCCGGGTCCCGGCGAGCAGGTCGTCGACGTGATCGTCGCGGCGCTCAACCCCATCGACGTGCGACTTGCGGCGGGAGGCCCGTTCGGTCCTCCGGTGGTTCCGTCCGTCGTCGGTTCCGAGGGCGTGGGCCGGCTCGCCGACGGCACCAAGGTCTACTTCAGCGACGCGAAGGCGCCGTACGGGGCGCTCGCCGAGAAGGTCCTGCTCGGCGACCGTTCGCGCTACTACGCCATCCCCGACGGTCTCGACGACGGCCTCGCGGCGGCGCTCGGCACCTCGGGCATCACGGCGCTGAGCGCCCTGCAGTGGCGCGCCGAGCTCCGGGCGGGTGACGAGGTGCTGGTCCTGGGCGTCACCGGTGCGGTCGGCCAGATCGGCGCACAGGCCGCCAAGCTCCTCGGCGCGGGCCGGGTCGTCGGTGCGGGGCGGAATGCGGAGACGCTCGAGAAGCTCAAGAGCGACGGGAAGATCGACGACTTCGTCGTGCTCGGCGGCGAGGACGACGCGGCAGCGCTGAAGGCGGCGGCCTCGATCGGCTTCGACGTCGTGCTCGACACCGTGATGGGCCCGGCCTTCGAGGCCGCGCTCCCCGCCACGAAGATGGGCGCTCGCTACGTGGTCGTTGGCATGTCCGGCGGAACGCCCACCAGCTCGATCGCCTACCCGTTCCTGACCGGGCGGAGCGTGTTCGGCTTCCTGAAGCCCTTCGTGCCGCTCGACGAGTGGGAGGCCGCCTACCAGCAGCTGGTCGGATGGGCGAACGCCGGGCAGCTGAGCATCGAGGTCGAGCGCGTGCCGTTCGCGTCGGTCGGTGACGCGTGGGGGAGGATCCTGTCCAGTCCGCACCGCAAGCTCGTCGTCGAGATCTGATCCCGACGACGAGCAGCATGCGCGGTCAGCCGGCCTGCTCGGTTCCGATCGAGACGGCAGCGAGGATCGCGGGCTCGCCGGTCCGGTTGGTCCATGCGTGGCTGGTGCCGTTCTGGATGACGACGTCGCCGGCGCGCAGGTGGGTCTCTTCGCCCGTGTCCAGGCCGAGCCACAGCTCGCCGCTGAGCACGATCTGGTAGTCGACGGTCCGCGTCGCGTGGAAGCCCGGCCGATCGGGATCGAACGTGTCGGCGAGTCCGGGAAGCTCGCGCGCCTGCTCCGCCGCTGCCGCCTCGACGTCGACGTGCGCGAGAGCGGCGGCGGGAGGGAAGCGCACGATGGTCAGCGCCGAGCCGCCCGGGCCGGGCATGAGCGTCGTCAGGCTCGGCGTCGGGTCCGCCGGCGAGCCCGTCGGCGCGACCGCGTCGGCCAGGGCCCAGACCACCGTGTTGCTGAACCCGGGCAGGTGCTCGAAGTCGTGGGTCCGCGGCGCGGGCCCGTCGGAGACGACGCAGCTGCGCCCGTCCCGGTCGAAGCCGGTGACGATTCGGCGGATCTTCATCGGTCGGTTCTCATTCCTGTCGGGGATTGCCTCCTGCGCGCGCTCGATGATACTAAATGTCAGACGTTCAACAAGCGGCTGATGTCTGATCTCAGCCCGTGACTGCGAGGGTGTCGAGCTGATGCGTGCCGTGGTGATCAAGGGCGAGTGGGCCCCGCGCCGTGAGCTCTCCCCGGAGGAGGTCGCCGGCCGCTGGGCGCGCGATGCCACGGCGGCCTGGCGCGAGCCGACGTGGACGCTGGACGAGCGTGCGGTGCCCCGCCCGGCAGGCCCGCACGACGTGCTCGTGCGGAGCAAGGCGGTCGGCATCTGCGGGTCCGACGTCCATCTGCACGAGACGGACGACGAGAGCTACGTGCTGCTTCCGTACCGGGTGCGGTTGCCGCTCGTCCCCGGGCACGAGATCGCCGGTGAGGTGGTCGAGGTGGGCGCCGAGGTGCGGCGGGTCCGGCCGGGTGACCCTGTCGCGGTGCAGACGCTGCACTACTGCGGACGATGCGGCGCATGCCGGTCGGGGCTCCCCAACCACTGCCTCGATGCCGAGGACAGCGGTTTCACCATCGACGGCGGGATGGCCGAGTTCGTGCTGTCGAGGGAGAGCAACGTCCGCTCCCTCGCCGCCGTGCGCGAGCGGTGCTCCGAGCGCGACACGTATGAGATCGGTGCGCTCTGCGAACCGGCCAGCGTCGCCTACGTCGGACTGTTCCTGCGCGCCGGCGGGTTCCACCCGGGCGGCGTCGCGGCCGTCCACGGCTGCGGGCCGATCGGGCTCGCTGCGGTGTCCCTGGCCCGCGCGGCCGGCGCGGCGAAGGTACTGGCGTTCGACACGGAGCCGGCCCGGTGCACGCTCGCTGAACGGGTGGGAGCGGACGCTGCCTACGACGTCGACGAGCTGCGCCGTGCCGGAACGCGTCCGTCGGACGTAATCCTGGAGCATACGTCCGGTGAAGGTGCCGACGTGTGCGTCGAGGCGGCAGGGGCGGCTGCGGCCGTCCTCCCGGAGATCGAGAGGTCCGTCTCTGTCGGCGGCAAGGTCGTGCTGCTGGGATCGGAGAGCGGCGCGGTACCGATGCAGACGATGGCGTACATGCTTCGAGGGGTGAGCGTGTGCGGGTCGATCGGGAACATCGGTGGGCTCGATCCCGTCATCGCCCTGCATGCTGCGGGCCGGATCGACCTCCGCCCGATCGTGACCGCGCGCTTCGACCTGGCCGCGGCGACCGACGCTGTGCGGCAGGCTGCGCTGCGCCAGGACGCGAAGATCCTCGTGCTGCCGGACGGCAGCTCGTAGCGGAGGTCGACGGTCACGACGACCCACCGGACCGACCGGTCCGGCGGGTCTCGTGGTGCCCGGCCTACGAGTGCTCGGCAATACATCGGCGCCTGTTCCATGATCGACACGGGTGAGATGAACATGGTGGGGTTCTGGAGCCGCAAAACCCCCACCACGTCCATCTCACCCGTCTTGATCTTCAACAGCGTCTACCTCAACGCCCGCGCCGAGCGCGCAGCTCCCGTGGCCAGATCCCTTGCTTCCCGGCCTGGAGGATCCCGTTGGGGTCCACCGCGTCCTTGATCGTCTCGACGAACCGCAGGTACGCGTGGTCGTTGAAGTCGAAGGTCGCCGCCACCGCGTCCATCTTGAAGATGTGCGAGCGGTACAACCCGTATCCCTCTGCCGCGATCCGCTTGAGCATGGGGTCGTAGTTGTCGTAGATGCGCCGGGTCTTCTCGGCGTCCTTGGGATCGAAGAACATCACGGACACGACCAGGATGCTGGTGGGGAGGAGCATGCAGCCGGCGGCGTACGGCTCGCCGAACTCCTCGTACATGCTGCGCACCGTCCGGATCAGCGTGAGCACCTCGGTGCCGATGAGGGGGCCGACGGGCGAGAAGTCGAGGTGGCCGGTGTCCGGGCCGAAGGGCACCTTGTACAGGTCGAGCAGCTCCATGCCGGGGATCCCCGCCTGGACCTTGTCGTCATGGATCCCCTCGAGCGGACCGGCCCGGTCGGACCCGTCGTACATCGTGCGGCCGATCTCGACGCCGGGAATCGCGCCGAGGACCCGCTCGACGATGCGCCACTTCGCCTCGACGATCTCGTCATATCCGTAGAGCGCGAAGCGCAGCGCCCACTTCTCGCTGTTCGGGTCGAGGTCCGGCTGGCCCTCTGCGTTGGCGGCCACGCCGCGGCCGAGGAACGGGTAGTTGTTGATCGTCTCGTCGAGCATGAGCTCGCGCATGGCGTCGATGACCGGGACGATGATCTCGTCGCCGTCGAAGTGGACCCAGCAGGACGCGTACTTCTCGGGCCGCTTCATCAGCCGCCAGCCGATCTGCGTGACGATGCCCAAGTTCGACTGGAAGAACAGGCCGTCGACCATCGGGCCGAACCCGAAGGGGTAGGCGTGGAAGGCGCGGTTGCCCTCCATGGCCCCCATGCCGGTGCGCATCAGCTCGCCGTTCGGCAGCACGACCTCCATGCCGACGACGTTCTCGGCGTGCGAGCCGAAGCGGGTGTGCCCGCGGCCGTACTCGAGGCTGTTGCCGATCACCGATCCCCAGCCGAGGTCGGGGATGGACGACCACCACTCACCGCCGTGGTCCTCGAGCGCGTCGACGAGGTCGAACCAGCGAACTCCGGGTTCGACGACCGCGTAGCCCAGCTCGGTGTTGACCTCGAGCACCCGGTTCATCCGGGACAGGTTGACGAGGATGGAGCCGGGCACCCTCGGCGAAGCGCCGCCGTACCCGTAGTTGCGGCCGGTGCTCACCGTCCACAGCGGGACCTTGTACTCGTTCGCGATGCGGACGACGGCCTGCACCTCCTCGACGCCGGCGGGCAGCACCGCCGCGGCCACGTCGTTGTCGTCCGAGCCCAGGACCCAGAAGGGGTCCCGGAACTGGTCGAGGTCTGCGCGACTCCTGAGCACGGCGTCGGCGCCGAGCGCCTCCTCGATCGCGTCGACGGCCCGTGCGACCGCCTCCTGGTCCACCGGCTGAGCGTCCATCCGCCAACTCCTCTTCGCTGATCCTGTCGGGCGTTGGATGATAGTCTGACATTTGCCAATAGACGAAGGCTGGATCGATGACCTTCTAGCCCGTGCTGTGGCTGCCATGACGGACGGCCCCGGCGGTGCGGGGACGAGGAGAGGGGTTCGACGATGAGCACGACCAGGCCGGTGGATACCCCGGTGGTCATCGCGGGCGGCGGCCCCGTCGGTTCGTCATTGGCGATCGACCTGGCGTTGCGCGGTGTGCCGAGCATCGTCCTCGAACGCCGGGAGCGCGGAAAGCCGTTCCTGCTGCGCACCAACATGACGAACGTGCGCTCGATGGAGCACTTCCGCCGCTGGGGCATGGCGGACGCGCTGCGCAAGAACGACCCGGTGCCCGAGGACATCCAGCGCGACGTGTCGTTCGTGACCCGCCTCAACGGTCACCTCATCCTCAACCTGCGCCGATCGTACGAGTGGAGCGAGCCGCTGCCCTTCGCGTCCGAGGTGGCCGAATGGGCCCCGAACGAGGGCATCGAGAAGACCATGTGGGCTCGGGTCGCCGAGCTGCCCCTGATCGACTACCGCAACGAGAACGAGGTGGTCACCTTCGCGCAGGACGAGGACGGTGTGAGCGTCGAGGTCACGGGCGCGGATGGCGTCGCCTACCGGGTCCGCGGCTCCTACCTCGTGCTCTCCGACGGCTCACGCGGGAACCTGCGCCGGGTCCTCAACATGCGCCTTGAGGGCCGGACCCTGGCGATGAGCCTCTCGTGGCACTTCCGCTCCCGGCAGCTCCGCGAGGTGTGGACCGCGGGACCGGCCGTGTCGATGGCCTACTTCTACAACGAGGACCGCGGCAGCGACCTGATCACGCCGCAGGGCCCGGACACCTGGCAGTACTTCGCCGGCCCGGCGCCGCAGGGCGTCGACGGCGACGACTGGGACCAGGTCAAGGGACTCATCGTCAAGGCCGTCGGGAAGGAGGTCGACCTCGAGCCGCTCTCCGGTGGCGCCTTCGCCGAGAACTCGCTGCTCGCGCCGCGGTTCGACGTCGGGCGCGTCATGCTCGCCGGCGACGCCGCGCACATGGTCTCTCCCCAGGGTGGCTTCGGCATGAACTCCGGGATCGGGGACGCCGCGGACCTCGGCTGGAAGCTCGCCGCACTCGTGCAGGGGTGGGGCGGACCGGCGCTCATCCCGTCGTACTCCATCGACCGGCGGGAGGCCGTGCGGTTCATCCAGCTGGGCTCGGAGGCCAACCACGCCCTCGGCGCGATCGAGCTCGTCCAGGACGGCATCGAGGCCGACGGGCCCGAGGGTGACGCGGTTCGCGAGGCGGTCAAGCAGGACATCCTCGAGCGCAAGCTGGTGCAGTTCAAGCGGATGGGCGGGCAGCTCGGCTACCGCTACTCGGCCTCCCCGCTGATCGTCCGCGACGGCACCGAGCGCGATCTGCCCGAACCGACCTTCGCCGACTACACGCCGTGCGCGGCCCCCGGATACCGAGCGCCGCACGTCTGGTTGGCGGACGGGAGCTCGCTCTACGACCACCTCGGCCTCGGGTTCACGCTGCTCGACCTCGGCGGAGTCGACGCGACGGAGTTGACGAAGCGCGCCGAGGAACGCGGGATCCCCCTCGCCGTCTTCGCGCCGGCCGAGGCGGACCGCGAGTCGCTGCTCTCCCTGTACGAGCGCCGGGCCGCCCTCGTGCGCTCCGACCACCACGTCGTGTGGCGGGGGGACGAGCTGCCGGCGGACATCGAGCACCTCCTCGACATCGTCACCGGACACGCCTCGTGGGGACACCTGTGAGCGACATGGAGCGCGACCCGGATTCGGACCCGGAACTCGTGCGCGGCATGCGCGTGCGCCGGGAGGTGCTGGGTGATGACCAGGTCGACGGCACGATCGCCCGGTTGAGCCCGTTCAACCGTCCGTTCTTCGACTACCTGACCCGATCCGTGTGGGGCCAGGTGTGGAGCCGCGAGGCGCTGGACCGTCGCACGCGCAGCTGCATCACCCTCGGCATTCTCACGGCGCTCGGACGGGAGGACGAGATCGCGCTGCACACCGCGGTGGCGGTGCGCAACGGACTGACTCCCGAGGAGATCGCGGAGGTGCTGCTCCATTCCGCGGTGTACGCCGGGGTACCGCACGCGCGCGGCGCCATGCTGGTCGCCGAACGTGTGTTGGACGGGCTCGCGGCGGGTGACGGCCAGAGGTAGCGCGGGCGGGCCGCTCGGAGTGGCCGCAGGCGGGCGCCGGGGAGCCGACCATCGGCATCGGTGCTGTGCTCGCGATGGATTCGAGGCTGTACGGAACCCCGGTGCCCGTCGCGCTGACGTGGTCAGGCTGAGGGCGCGCGCCTGGCAACTGTCAGACAATCACTTGCCTGTTTTAGGTCCAATAGGCAACTATGTGTCTCCGGCCATCTCGGCCGTGCCGTCTGCTAGGAGGCAACGTGGTCACTCGGCGGTCAATGGGGAGCGGCAGGCGGCTCGGCGTCCTGATGCTCATCGGTCTCGTCCTCTCGGTCGCAGCCTGCGGTGGCGGCTCCGCGAACAACGCAGGAACCGCAGCAGCCAAGGTCGACACCGCCAAGGTCGACGAGATCCTCCGGCCCTACACCGGCACGTCGACCGCGTTCCCCGTCGACCAGCCGCTGACGAAGAAGCCACAGGGCGCCACGATCGCCTACCTCCAATGCGCGACGCCCTTCTGCGCGATCTTCAGCGACCTGCTCAAGGCCGCCGCCGACGCGATCGGTGCACGCTTGACGGTCACCAAGGCCGACGCGTCCGCCACCGGGCTCCAGAGCGCGGCCGACACCATCATCAGCCAGAAGCCCGACGCGGTGATCCTGCCCGGAATCGACCCGGCCACGATCAAGAACCAGCTCGCGGCGCTGGAGAAGTCCGGCACGCCGGTGCTGGGGAACGGCATCATCGGCGCTGCCGACTACGGCATCGACGTGAGCTTCAACGACACCAGCACGATGACCATCGTGGGTACGGTCCTCGCGGCGTGGGCGCTCAAGCAGCGTGGAGCCGGCACGAACGCCGTCTTCTACACCATCCCCGAGCTCAACTTCTCCGGCGTCGTGCAGAAGGCGTTCTCGAAGACGTACGCCGACCTCTGCCCGGACTGTGCGCTCCGCACCGAGAACATCCCGGTGAGCTCGATCGGCAGCACTGCACCCCAGAAGGTCGTGAGCGACCTGCAGGCGCACCCCGGCACCAACATCGCCGTCTTCGCCTCCGAGGAGGCGGCGACCGGTCTTCCGGCGCAGCTCAAGGTCGCCGGCCTGCACGAGCAGGTCAAGGTCAACGGCTTCGGTGCGCCGCCCGCGATCCTGGAGGACATCAAGAGCGGCAGGACCGCTGCCTCGATGGACGTGGACGTCGCCGTCTGCCAGTGGGCGCTCGTCGATGCGGCGGCACGCCTCATCACCGGACAGCCGCTGACCGACGGTGAGAAGGCCGGCATCCCCCCACTGTCACTCATCGACGCGAAGTCCCTCGACGGCAAGGACGTGTCCCGCGGGTACGCGGCCTACCCGGACTTCGTCCAGACCTTCACGAAGTTGTGGAGCGGATCCCCGGCGGCCTAGGTATGCCTACGAGCAACGGGCCCGCGCTCCTGCGCGTGCGCTCCCTTTCCAAGACCTTCGCCGGGGTCCGGGCACTCGACGACGTCGACCTGGAGGTCAACCCGGGCGAGATCGTGGCGCTGGTCGGGCAGAACGGATCCGGGAAGTCGACGCTGGTCAAGGTGCTCGCGGGTCTCCACCAGCCCGATGCAGGGAGCCGGATCGAGCTCGGCGACTCGACGATCCACTTCCTCCACCAGGACCTCGGCCTGATCCCGAGGCTGAGCACGATCGAGAACCTGGGCCTGGACCGCCGGCGCGGTCTCTCGCTGCTGCGGCCTGCCCGCCGCCAGCACGAGCGGCGGCGTGCCCGCGAGCTCATCGGCCAGATGGGCGCCTCGATCGACGTCGACGCCCCGGTGTCGTCACTGACCGCGAGCGAGCGGGCGATCGTGGCCATCGCCCGCGCTCTCGACGGGTGGACGAGCCCGCGGCAGGTGCTCGTCCTCGACGAGCCGACGGCCGCGCTGCACGGCGAGGAGGTGGGGCGGCTCTTCGACGCAGTTCGACGCGTTGCCGCCCGCGGTGCGGGGGTCGTGTTCATCTCGCACCACCTCGACGAGGTGTTGCAGCTGGCGGACCGCGTGGTGGCGCTGCGCGGTGGTCGTGCGGTCGCGGACAGCCCGGTCACCGCGGTCGACCACGCCGCGCTCGTCCGCATGATCGTCGGTCGCGACCTGGAGGATGCCGCGAGCGTCCATCGCGAGGTGGCCGGTGAGGCGCTGCGCGTCACAGGTCTCTACGGCGAGGTGGTCGACGGTCTCGACCTCCACGTCAGAGCGGGCGAGATCGTCGGGATCACCGGTGTCATCGGGTCCGGGCGGGAGGAGGTGGCCGGCCTCGTCTTCGGATCGAGCCCGGCCTACGCGGGAGAGGTCAGGGTGGACGGGACCGTCGCGACCATGGGCGACCCGCGAGCCTCCATCGCGGCGGGCATGGCCTTCGTCCCGGCCGATCGGATGGGCAAGGGCGCGGTGATGAGCCTGAGCGCGCGCGAGAACCTCACGCTCGTCGACCTGAGCGCGGTGAGTGGGCGGATCGTCGGCGTGCGCCAGCAGGCCGAGCTGGCCGAAGCCGAGCGTTGGGCTGCAGAGGTCGATCTGCGCCCGCCGGATACGAATCGCCCTCTCGGTCTGTTCAGCGGCGGCAACCAGCAGAAGGTGGTGCTGGCCAAGTGGCTGCGCACCCACCCGCGCGTCCTCTTGCTGGACGAGCCGTCGCAAGGCGTCGACGTCGGCGCGAAGGCTGCCATCTATGAGCTCATGGCGAAGGCAGCCACGGAGGGCGCCGCGATCCTGGTCTCCTCCTCGGACTCGAAGGAGCTGGCCGAGCTGTGCGACCGCGTCCTCGTCATCAGGGACGGGCGGCTCGCCGCTGAGCTGACCGGAACTGATCTGACCGAGGAGCGGCTCATGCTCGAGGCGCTCGGCGCCCCCGACAGCGCCAACCTCTACGGCACGTCGAAGGAACCCCGCGCATGAGCGACATGACCCAGGCGGCACCGCCGATCCTCGAACCGGAACGTCCGCGCTCGGCTGCACGCAGCGGCCGACTGGCCAAGGCGGCACGGGCGCTGTCCTTCCAGCGCGTGAGCGCGCTGTACATCCTCGCGGTCATCGTCGTCGTGTTCGGCATCTGGGTGCCCGACACGTTCCTCTCCCTCGGCACCTGGAAGTCGGTCCTGGACACGCAGTCGCTCACCGCCATCGTGGCGATCGGGCTCGCGATCTCGCTCTCGGCCGGTGCCTTCGACCTTGCGATCGGGATGCAGGCGGGCTTGGCGGGGATCGTCGTCGCCAAGGCTCTCACCGCCTACGACATGCCGATCCCGCTCGCGATCCTCACGACGCTCGCCGTCTCGGTCGTCGTCGGGCTGATCAGCGGGCTCGTCATCGTGCGGATGCGCATCGACTCGTTCATCGCCACGCTGGCGATGAGTTCGGTGCTGGTCGCCGTCGTCCAGTGGGTCTCCGACAGCCAGCAGATCCTCGACCTCCCCGAGGACTTCCAGTCGATGGGCACGACCCAGTTCCTCGGCCTGACGCCGCCGGTCTGGATCATGCTCGCCGTCGCACTCGTGGCCTGGTACGTCCTGGAACGCGCACCGATCGGCCGCTACATCTACGCCACGGGCGGCAACGCGGAGGCCGCCCGGTTGGCGGGGGTCCCGGTGAGAGCCGTGGTCGTCCTCAGCCTGATCGCCGGCGGCGCGATCGCGTCGATCGCCGGAATCCTCTCCAGCTCGCGCATCGGCGTCGGTGACCCGACGGTCGGCCCGGCCTACCTGCTCCCGGCGTTCGCGGCGGCGACTCTCGGTTCCACGCAGTTCCGCGGTGGTCGCTACAACATCGCCGGCACCGTGCTGTCGGTCTACGTGCTGGCCGCCGGCAGCAAGGGCCTGCAGTTGGCCGGCGCGCCGGTGTGGATCCCGGACCTCTTCAACGGCCTGGCCATCATCCTCGCCGTCGGCCTGGCCCGGTACGAGGGCACGTCCGCCCGCGCAGCCGCGATCCGCCAGACACTCCGGCGTCAGGCGAAGGCTGCTTCCTGGAAACTCCCACGTGAGTGAACGGGCCCGACCGTGTGTGACATGGTTCAGGGTGCATCGCTACCCTCAGGCGGTGAATTCCTGGGTGGTGGTTCCGCCCGTTGCGAGCGTCTCCGTCGCGGCGGGGACCGCCGCGTTCCTGGTCTCCTTCAACGCGAGGGAGACCATGGCGACGACGAGGTACGCCACCGCAGCGGCGGCCATCACGGCACCGAGGCCGTAGCGGTCGGCGAGGCTGCCCGCGCCGCCCACGACGAAGGCGCCCAGCAGTTCGCCGATGCCCATGATCAGTGCGCCCGCGGTGGCCATCACCGACGGGGGCACGCTCTCGACGGGGATGATGCTGGTGAACAGCGAGGTGAGGGTCAGGAAGATGCCGCCGAGCACGACGTAGACGACCAGGGTCGCGCCGCTCTGCGGGAACAGGAACAGCAGGGCCGGGGTGACGGCGGCCAGTGCTGCGTAGCCGATCATCGCCGGCTTGCGGCCGATCCGGTCCGAGGAGTACGGCAGGAAGACCTGCCAGAAGATCGTGAAGATGCCGAAGAGGGACATGACCAGCCCGGCGGTCGTCACCGACAGCAAGGTGACCTCGGTGAGGTAGAGCGTGATGAAGGAGTTGATCGTCCACAGCCCGGCCATCGCGAAGACGCTGATGACCACGCAGATGAGGATGTTGCGGTTGCGGACCGCCGCGCCCAGTGCGGCCTTCGTCGTCCCGCTCTGCAGTGCCGCGGACTCGGATCGGGCTGGCTCGCGGACGAAGGCCCACACCAGCAGCCCGGCCAGCGCGCTGGGCACGCTGATGACGAGGTAGGCCATCTGCCACGTGGTCGCGGCGGCGACCTGGGTCACGAGGGCGGGACCGATCGTGGACGCGATGACGGCGGCGCCGGCGTACACCAGGCCGACGTTGCGGCCCAGGCGGTGCGGTCGGGACTCCAGGGCGACGAGGGTGATCGCGATCGGCAGGACGACGCCCTCGCTGGCCCCCAGGAGTGCTCGCACCACGATGAGGAACGTCAGCGAGTCTGCCGCCATGGTCGCGGCCGTGAGCAGCGACGTCGCGAAGATCCCGATGAGGAGGACTCGCTTGCGGCTGCCGAGCCGGTCGGCCAGCAGCGCGAAGACGGGAGCGCAGATCGCGTAGCAGATGGTCTGCCACATGCTGACCTGCCCGATCTCACCGCTGGTGAGCGGGAGGTCGTGGATCATCAGGGGCAGCAGGATCGACATGGCCAACCGATCCAGGAAGATCAGCCCCCAGGCGAGGAAGAAGATCGAGACCAGTCGGTGCTCGTAGGTCAGCAGATCCTTGATCTTGCTCATGTTCTGATCTCCTGCATCGTCGGAGGGCGGTGGGGTCAGAGCGAGGCCCGGTACATCTCGGTGAACTGCTCGTTCAGGTCGGGGCCGGCTTCCAGCAGCTCGGTCATTCCGGGAAGGACGTCGCGGGTGTCGAAGTACGCGACCCGTGATCTCGGCCCGACGAAATCGCTGAACACGGTCTCGTAGCCCTTCCCGTGCATCTGCGCGACCAGCTCGTCGAACCTGGTGGTGGCGTAGCCGAAGTGGTGGAAGCCGTATCCGCGCTCGACGATCACGTCGCGGTGCACGGACGGCAGGTCGTCGGCCGGCTGGATGAGCTCGTACTGCATGTGCCCGCCGAACCCCAGTGCGATGTGGGCCCTGGCGTTGGTGGGCTCACCCCGGTAGCGCGGATCGAGCCCGGCGAAGTCGCGCAGCACCGTCCACGGGCCGATCCCGAACATGCTCGCGAACCGCTGCGTCGCCTCGTCCAGATCCGGTACCACGAATGCCGTCTGGATGACGCTGTCGGTCGGTTGCCCGAAGTCGAACAGCACGTCGCTCACCTCCGAATCGTCGTCAGAACGGGCGGCCGCCCATGATCACGCGCTCTTCCGGCGGGATCGGGTCGAGGCTCACGTGCACCTCGATGCAGGCCGGTCGGCGAACGGTCAGGGCCTTCGCGAGCGCGGGGCCGAGCTCGTCGATGTGCGTGACCTGGTAGCCGTCGGCTCCCAGTGCGGCGGCCACGGCGGCGTAGGAGCCGTTGTCCAGGCGGTTGTTGACGATCCGGTCCTTGCCGTGGGTGAGTTCCTGCGCGTGCAGCGTGGCGCCCCATGCCCGGTTGTTGAGCACGACCACCACGACGGGCAGGCCGGCGCGGACCATCGAGTCGAACTCGCCGAGGCTGTAGCCGACGGAACCGTCGCCGGTCACGAGGAGGACCGGGGTGTCGCGCTGCGCGGCCTGGGCGCCGAGTGCCACGCCCATCCCGACGCCCATCGACCCGAGGTAGCCGTGGCAGAGGAAGGCCGACAGCGGCGCGGCGGGGATCGTCTCCGACAGCCAGAGGTAGGTCAGTGCCCCGTCGGCGACGACGACCGTCCCCGGCGGGACCTGCTCGGCGATCGTCCGTACCGCGTCGAAGGGATGGATGCGGTCGTCGCGCACCACCACCTGGTCGGCCACTGCGGCTGCTCGCCGCCCGATGTGGGCGCGGAGCGTGCGCTGCCAGTCGCTGCGATCCTGCGTCCCACTCCGCCGCGCCGCGTGGACCCGGTTCAGCTCCTGGAGGACCGGCAGCGGATCCGCGGCGATCGACAGTTCGACGTCCTGGAGGAGGCCGTGCTCCCCGGCGTCGGCGTCGACCTGCACCACCTGGGCCCCGTGCGGGATCAACGTCCCGCTGCCGTGCGCGGTCGTGAGGCCGAAGCGGAGCCCGAGCATGATCACCAGATCGGGGCGTTCCCCGTCCGGGAGTCCGTACAGCGATTGGACGAGGCCGAAGCCCATGCGGCTGCCGGAGACGGCGCCGAGCCCTTCGAAGTCCGCGAGCAGCGGGACGCCGGTGCGCTCGGCGAACTCCCGGAGCTGGTCATCGGCACCGGACCGCGGTACCTCCGACCCGGCGAGGACGACCGGTCGCTCGGCGCGATCGAGCAGATCGAGGATCTGGTCGATCGCGGCCCGCGGCCCGGCGGGCCCGTGATCGGCCCGGACCGCTGGTGTCGCCGCGGGGTCGGGGAGCACGAACCGTCCGGCCAGCACGTCCCAGGGGATGTCGACGAGCACCGGCCCCCGCGGGGGAGCGAGCGCTGTGCGGATGGCTTTGGCCAGGATCCGCGGGATCAGCTCGGTGCGGGTGACCCGATGCGCCCACTTGGTCACAGGTGTTGCGATGGCCACCTGGTCCAGCCCGGCCTGCAGGGTGTTGGTCTCGTCCTCGGCGAGCGGACCGGACGCGGCGAGGTAGAGCACCGGCGTGCGGTCCCGATGGGCGTTCGCCATGGAGGTCACGGCGTTGGTGAACCCGCCGCCCGCGGTGAGCAGCGCGACGCCCAGCGCGTTCCGGACCCGGGCGTAGCCCTCTGCGGCGTGGCCTGCGTTCATCTCGTGGCGGGTGTCCACGATGGACAGGCGCGCATCGAGGGCTGCCTGGTAGACGCTGTCGATGTGGGCGCCGTTGATGCCGAACATCACGTCGACGCCCGCGTCCTGCAGGATCCTGACGACGGCCGCGCCGCCGGTGGGCTCGGTCATCAGGCGCACGTCTCGCCGCCGTCGACGGTCAGTACGTGGCCGGTGACGTAGCTGGCCAGCGGTGATGCGAGCCAGACGGCGGCCTCGGCGATCTCCCGGGGGTCAGCGGCCCGGCCGAGCGGGGTGGCCGCGGCCGCTGCCGCGACGTCGAGCCGTTCGACCTCCTCGAGGTGCCTGAGCATCCGGGTGCGGGTGAGCCCGGGGGCGAGGGCGTTGACCCGGATGCCGTGCCGGCCGTGCTCGGCAGCCGCCGATCGGGTCAGGCCGATGACGCCGTGCTTGGCCGCCGAGTAGGCCGCCGAACCCGGGTTGCCGACCAGCCCGGCCACCGAGGCGGTGTTGACGATCGCGCCGTGGCCGCGGGGCACCATGACCGCCAGCTCGTGCTTCATGCACAGCCACACGCCCCGCAGGTTGACCGCCTGAGCCCGGTCCCAGCTGTCGGGGTCGAGCTGCTCGACCGGGCCGATCGGCGGGGCGACGCCCGCGTTGTTGAAGGCGACGTCGAGGCGTCCGTACGTGGTGACCGCAGCGTGGACCATCTGCTCGACGTCGTGCTCGCGGGACACGTCGACCTGGACGGAGGTGGCCGTGCCACCGTGTGCCTCGATCAGCCGCACCGTCTCGGTGCCGGTGTCGTCCCGGTCGGCCGCGACCACCGCGGCGCCGCGCTGTGCGAACAGCTCGGCGGCCGCCCGGCCGATGCCGGACCCGGCGCCCGTCACCAGCACCACGGCGTCGCGCAGTGCGTCCGTCGGATGGGCCGCGGTCATCGGGCCGTCCGTCCCAGGGCCCGGTCATAGACCGGGTTGTGCAGGATCAACCGTTCCACCCCGGCCCGCCGCGGATCGGGCTGCTCGTCGGGGACGCACCTCAGGATCGCGTCGAACCGACGCTCCAGCAGCTCGCGGTGCTCGGCGTGGGTGATCACGTAGAGCTGCTCGTCGAGGATCGCCCGGACCACGCGGTCGCCGACCTCCCGAGGCGGCATCGCAGCGGCGTGCAGGTCGGTCTCCGCGGCGTCGCCAGGGGTGTGCACGACCACCGAGCCCGGGGGCGGGGGCCCGTTGTGGATGTTGGTGCGGACGATGCCCGGCGTGAGGATGGAGACGCCGACCGGCGTGTCGACCAGCTCGGCGGCGAGCGCCTCCATCAGGCCGACGACACCGGCCTTCGCGGCGGCGTAGGTGGAGCCGGGGGCGCCGAGCAGTCCGCCGATGGACGCGGTGGAGACGATGTGGCCGGGCCGGCCGGCGGCGAGCATCCGGGGGAGGAAGGTGCGGATGCCGTTGAACACGCCGGTCAGGTTGATGTCGAGCACCCAGTCCCACTGCTCGAACGTGGCCTCGGTGGTTGGCGCGAGGAAGCCGACACCGGCGTTGTTGACGAGGACGTCGACGCCGCCGAACTCGCGGTCCATCCGGTCCGCGAGCGCGGCGAAGCCGGCGCGGTCGCGGACGTCGAGCCGGACCGCATGCGCGGTGCCGACCGCAGCCAGCTCGCTCCCGGCCTTCTCCAGGGTCTCCTCGACGATCCCGCTGATGACGACGGACATCCCGGCGTCGCACACGGCGTGCGCGATGCCGAGGCCGATACCGCTGTCCCCGCCCGTGACGAGCGCGGTCCTTCCGCGGAGGTCGCGCATCGATCTCAGTCCCCTTCTCCGAGCGGCGGGATGTTGGCGCAGTGCCGGAAGACGTTGTCCGGGTCGTAGCGGGTCTTGACCTCGCGCAGGCGCGTCCAGGTGCGGCCGAAGCCGTCCTTGGTCTCGGCCTCGTCGGCGTCGCTGCCGCCGAAGTTGTGGTACGAGCCGGGGCCCAGGTGCGGGCGCAGGGCTGCGAAGGTGTCCTTGACCCAGGCCACGTTCGTCGCGTCGTCCTCGTCCGGGCGCCAGATGCCGCAGACGTTGACCGGCCAGAGTTCGGTGCGGTGCGGGAAGGCCGTCGCGTCGGGGGCGGTCCGCGAGATCGCCCCGCCCATGGACAGGACCTCGAGCTGCGAGTTCGCCGAGGCGATGACGCCACCCCGCGCGCAGAGCACGTCGATCGTGTCGTCGGTCAGGTCCCGCAGGAACGCCGACTTGTGGTAGTTCCGATGCCCGTGCCCGTTCAGCTCGTCGTTCAGCTGCTGGAGCTCGACGTACGGGATCGGCCCGTGGCCGGTGGCGAGTGGGCGGACGCCCAGCCTCGCCAGGTCGGCCAGGATCCCGTCGATGTGGTCGCGCCCGTCGCCGTCCCCGACCCAGGCGAGCGGAGCGAGCAGGACGGGCTCGCCGACGCGAGCACGGGGCGCCCACGGCCAGTCCGGCAGCCGGCGGAAGAACGCCGACCAGACGAGCTCGTCGGGAGCCGTGGGCATGCGGTCACGCATGGCCCGCAGGACGACCGGGGCGTCGTGCACCTCGAAGGCGTTGGCTGCCAGGTGGACCGGACCGAGCTCGTGGAGCGCGAACTCGAACTCGGTCACCACGCCGAAGTTGCCGCCGCCGCCGCGCAGCGCCCAGAACAGGTCGGGGTGCTCGGTCGCGCTCGCCCGCAGGACCTCGCCCGCGGCCGTGACGACCTCGGCGGCCAGCAGGTTGTCGATGGTCAGGCCGAACCTCCGCATCGTCCAGCCCAGGCCGCCGCCCAAGGTCAGACCGCCGACGCCGGTGTGCGAGATCGCCCCGGCCGGGGTCATGAGGCCGTGGGCCTGAGTGGCGCGGTCGAGGTCGCCGAGCAGGCAGCCGCCGCCCACCCGGGCGATGCGGGCGACGGGATCCACGAAGACGCCGTTGATGTCGGAGAGGTCGATGACGACGCCGTCGTCGATCACGCTGTGCCCGGGGATGCTGTGCCCGCCGCCGCGCACGGTGACCTCGCGGCCGGTCGCCCGCGCCCACCCGAGGCCCCGGCACACGTCCTCGGCGTCGACGCAGCGCAGGATGTGGCTCGGCCGGCGGTCGATCATGCGGTTCCAGATCGTCCGGGAGGTGTCGTAGTCCGGATGGCCGGGAGTGATGACGACACCGGCGATACCGGGCCCGGGCGTCGTGGGGGCGGCAGGTGCACGCGTCACGTGTGGTCACCTCCGTCCCCGTGGGCGCCGCCGTGGCGCCCGCCCCGAGATCCTGACCGGGGGACAGGGGAGCGCTCTGTGGCGATGACGACAGAAACGGGCCGCGTCTTTGGCGCCGACGTGCAGGTGCGGACGTGCAGCTCAGGCCTGCAGGAGATCGGGCGCCTCGGACACCAGCTTCAGCGCGAGCATCGTGTCGAGTGCCCGTTCGGTCGCCGCCCGGCCGAGCGCGTCCTCGGCCTGCTTGACGCGGTAGGCGACGGTGTTCGCCGCGAGTCGCAGCTCCTGGGCGGCGGCCGTGCGGCCGCGCCCGTGGCGCAGGTAGGCGGCCAGCGTGTCCCGCACAGCAGCCGACTTGGAGTCGCGTCCGGTCAGGCCGGCCAGCACTCCTCGCGCGAACCGGCCGGCCGACTGCTCATCGGCGAGCAGGAGGGCGAGCAGGGCTGCGTCCTCGTAGGTGGAGATGTCGGCGACCCCGCGGCGGGTGGCGACGGCGCGGGTCTGCCGCGCGCCGAGAACGCTCTGCTGCAGACCGCAGGCACCAGGGCCGACGGGCCCGAGCGCCAGTGCGGTGCGACGGGGACGCTGCACCGACCGCAGCACGTCGGTCAGCCCGCGCGGCGGGCGTGCGGAGAACGACCAGAGCACCGTGATCGAGCCGTCCACGTTGTCGAGCACGGACGCGCCGCGGGCGCCGGCCGCGGCGGTCAGCCGGTTGATGTAACGGCGGTGCTCGGCGTGACTGTCCTCGTGCGGTGGCGAATCCGTGGCCCACAGCAGGCCCGCGAGGTGGTGACCCGTGAGCAGGAAGCCCAGTACCTGCTCCGCCCCGTCCGGCGCCCGACCGGTGCGCACGATCTCGTCGACGACCTGGCGCCGCGCCGCGGCCATGCGGTCCTGCCAGACGGCGCGCTCGGCCTCGTAGGTGGCCGAGAGCTCGCGGGCCATCAGATCGGCGAACACCTGCAGATCCCGCGTGAGCTCGCGGATCTCCGCGACGACGTGCTCCGGAGGGACGGCCTCGCTGATCACCGCGAGCAACCGCTCCTGGACGCCGGTGTGGCACATCCACACCACCCGGACGACGGAGTCGATGGGGGTGCCCTGCCGGACCGCGAGCCGGACCTGCTCGACCGCCTCCTCCGGGGCGCTGACGTCGGTGTCCCGCCCGAGCCGCATCAGCCGCAGAACGGTGAGCAGACCGGCCTCGCAGGCGGACAGCTCGAGGCCGGTCAGCGGCAGGCGGGAGTCGCTGCGGGCAGCGGACACCACCTCGTCGTTGATCGCCACCGCCGCCTCGACGGCCCATCCGACGGCCGATTTCCCCAGCACGGCCTCGGCCTGCGCGAGGACGCGCGGAGAGCTCGCGGGCGTCGGGGCCGAGGCCGGATCGGCCGTCGGACGTAGTGCGGCCATCCACGCTCGCCTCATCGCGATCACGCTCCCTCTGCTGCAGGCCCCCCATTCTAGTCCTGCAAGACAGGAGTCTGATAGCGCGAATCAGGACTCCGAGTGGACGGGTATCAGAAGGGGTAGTGCGGCACCTCGCCGCGCACGGTGACCCACTGCTGCTCGGTGAAGGACTCGAGGTTGGCCGCGCCGGTGCCGTGGCGGGAGCCGTTCCCGGAGTCCCCGACGCCGCCGAAGGGGATCGTGGCCTCGTCGTTGACCGTCTGGTCGTTGATGTGGACCAGCCCGGTGGGGATGCGCTCGGCCAGTGCCAACCCCTTCATCACGTCCCGGGTCAGGATGCCCAGCGAGAGCCCGTACTCGGTGCCGGCGGCGAGCCGCGCGGCCTCGTCGAGGTCGCGGAACGGGACGACGGGGGCGACCGGCCCGAAGATCTCCTGGGCGTAGGCGGGTGCGGCCAGTGGCACGTCGGCGAGCACGGTCGGCCGGTAGAACAGCCCCTCGTAGGTGCCGCCCGCGGCGATGCGGGCGCCGGCCTCGACGCTCTCGGTGACGATGCGGTGGACACCGTCGCGTTGGGTCTCGTCGATGATCGGTCCGACGGCGACGTCCCCGCCGGCGGGGTTCCCGACCGGGAGCGCGTCGGCGTGCTGGGCGAGGAGCGCGGCGTAGTCGTCGGCGATGGAGGCGTGCACGATGTGCCGGCTGCTGGCCATGCAGATCTGGCCGGCGTGGTGGAACGAGCCGAACGACCCGGCCGACGCCGCCTTCTCCAGGTCCACGTCGTCGAGCACGACGAGCGCGGAGTTGCCGCCGAGCTCCAGGTGGACCCGCTTGAGGTGCCGGGCGGCCGCGACCGCGATGGCGCGGCCCGCACGGGTCGAGCCGGTGAACGCGATGACCGGGATCTGCGGGTCATCGACCACCGCTGCCCCTGCGTCGGCGTTGCCGGGCAGGACGTGCAGGAGCCCGTCGGGCAGCCCGGCCTCCTCGAAGATCCGGGCGATCGTGACGCCTCCGCAGATCGCCGTGCGCGGATCCGGCTTGAGCAGTACGGCGTTGCCCAGCGCGAGGGCCGGCGCCACCGCCCGGATGGCCAGCACGACCGGGGCGTTGAACGGTGCGATCACACCGACGACCCCGACCGGGCGGCGCCGGGAGAACGACAGCCGCTGCTCCTGCGAGCGCAGCAGCTCGCCGTAGGGTGCGGCCGCGAGCGCAGCAGCCTCGTAGCACTCGTCGGCGCCCCCACCGATGGTCTGGACGGTGGCGAACGGTCGGATCGCGCCGGACTCACGGACCACCCAGGTCTCGATCTCCTCCTGGTGCTCCTCGAACAGCCGCGCGGCGCGGCGCAGGACGGCGGCTCGGTCCTGGTACGGCCGGGCGGCCCAGTCGACCTGGGCCTGTGCCGCGCGCTCGGCGGCCTTGTGCACGTCGGCCGGGGTCGCCGCGCCGACCCGGCCGAGCACCTCGCCGGTGGCCGGCTCGGTCGAGATGATCTCCTCACCTGCGCCGGTGGCCCAGCCACCCGAGTAGATGCGGCCGTGCCAGCGCGGGTCGTCGAGCAGGGTTCCCATGGGATCCTCTTCTGGGTTCGTCGTTCGAGGGGTAGGGCCGTCCGCGGTCTCAGGGCTCCTGGCGGACGCGGTTGGTGAGGGAGCCGATCCCGTCCACCTCGACGGTGATCTCGTCGCCGTCGCGCAGGAACACCTGCGGGTCGCGCCGGAAACCGACGCCGCCGGGGGTGCCTGTGAGGATGAGGTCGCCGGGCAGCACGGTGGTGAACTCGGAGACCGTGGCGACCAGCGTCGGGATGTCGAAGATCAGCCGTGAGGTGTCGGAGTCCTGCAGCTTCTCCCCGTCCCTGATCGTGCGGACGCCGGCGGCGGAGACGTCGGCCTCGCCGGGCAGGACGAGGTAGGGGCCCAGCGGCGTCGAGCCGTCCCAGGCCTTGCCCTGCAACCACTGGTGGGTCTTGTACTGGTAGTCGCGCATGGTGACGTCGTTGGCCACGGTGTAGCCGAGGACGTGCTCGCCGGCCCGTTCGCGCGGGATGCGCCGGCCCGGCCGGCCGATCACGACGGCGAGCTCGGCCTCGTAGTCGACCTGATCGGACTCCGCCGGCAGCAGGATGTCGTCGCGCGGACCGATGAGGCTCGACGCGAACTTGGTGAACATGACCGGGTACGTGGGCAGGTCCCGGCCGGTCTCGTCGACGTGCGCGCGGTAGTTCAGCCCGACACAGATGATCTTGTCGGGGTGCGGGACGACCGGGCAGAGGTACACGTCGGCGGCGGCGACGGCCTCGTCGGGCAGCTCGGCCGCGGCCGCGAGGACCCCGGCGGGGGTGTCGCGGCCGAGTTCGGTGAGCCCGTCGAGCGGGATCAGGCGGTCACCGGCCGACGTGCGTTCGACGCGGCCGACGCGTCGGCGGCCGTGGTGCTCGTAGGTGGCGTAGGCCATGGCGGGATCAGTTCCCTTCGGAGGTGCGGCGCCAGCTGGCCAGCTGCCCGCCCCAGAGGTTGATCGTCGTGGGGACGGGGTCCCAGCGGCGCGGGGTGTAGGTGACGCGGTCGTCGTGGAACTTCTCCATCTCGGCGGAGAGCTCGACGTGGTTGCCGGCGGGGTCGTCGAAGAACACGAACAGGTTGTTGCCGGGGCCGTGCCGCCCCGGGCCCCAGGCGACGTCGACGTCCTGCTCGGTGAGCCGGTCGCACCAGGACTTGAAGTCCTCCCACTCGGCGAGGTCGTAGGAGTAGTGGTCGAGACCGCCGGATCGGCCGGTGCCGGCCAGCGCGAGGGTGTGGTGGTCGCGGTTGGAGCGCAGCCAGGCGAAGCGGCCGTCGGCCAGCTGGTCGGAGATGCGGAAGCCCACCACCCCGACGTAGAAGGCGACCATCGCCGGGACGTCGGCCGTGGACAGCGTGACGTGCTGGTACTTGATCGGGCGCCGCCCGGTGTCGGCGGCGTGCTCGCCGGCGCGCCGGACCGCGGTGTGGAAGTGCACGGTGTTGCCGTCGGGGTCGGTGCAGACCAGGCCGCGCGGCTGCCCGCCATCGACCGGAAGGGCGTCGTCGAGGTGGGCCGGATCCAGCTCGGTGACCGCGTGGCCGGCCCCGCGCAGCCGCTTCTCCAGGGCGGCGAGGCCGTCCGGGTCGGCGACCTCGAACCCGATGTGGTCCAGCCCCGCCGGCCCCGGCAGCAGATCGACGACGTGGTGCCCGACGCCCCATCCCAGGCGCTGCCCACCGCCGGGCAGCTCCGCCTGCGGCACGAGCCCGAGGACTCGCCCGTAGAACTCGGCGGTGCCGGCGACGTCGGGCACCCGCAGCCCGATGTGGGAGGTGGCGGTGCGGCGCAGAGCACCGGCGGCATCCGGCTCGTCGAGGATGACGCGGTCGGGGCGAGACATGTGGAGGGTCTCCTTGGTTCGAAGGACCGGCGCGGCGCTCAGGTGCGAGCGAGCACCGGGGCGTCGAGGGGCTGGGGCTGGTTGGCGAGCAACAGGGCGGTGGTCAGGTCGGGCTCGTCGCCCGGCGTCCAGGAGGCGGCGACGAAGCGGTCGGGCCTGATCAGGACGGCGCGGCCGGCGTAGGGGGCGAACTCGTCGTCGAGGTGGCCGTCCACGTCGACGATCAGGCGCCCAGGACCGACCGGCAGCCGGTCGTCGACGGCGACCCGCACCGCCCGGGGCGCGAGCCGAGCCGCCGCCGTGGCGGCGACACCGAGCTGGTCGGCGGTGATGCCGACCCCGACGAGGGCCCACCCCGGGCCGAGGACGTCGTCGAGCAGGCCGATCGTGGCGCCGGCGGTGTCGAACACCCGCGGTTGCCCCACCAGCACGCCCGCCGGCGGCCCGCCGGGCGGCGCCGGGACGGTCAGGCCGGCGCGGTAGGCGTGGTTCGGCCGGTAGCGCATCTCCTCGTAGAAGGCGCGGGTCGCAGGGTCCTGCAGCGCCGCTCGCAGGCGCGCGTCCCGCCGAGCCGCGAACCGTGGGTCGGTCGTCATGACGATGCGTCCGAGGCGCTCGGCCAGCCGGACCGTGGCTTCGGCGTGCGGCCGGCGCTCCTGCTCGTAGGTGTCGAGAGCGGCGTCCGTGAGCCGTCCGGCCAGGACGTCGACGATCTTCCAGCAGAGGTTGGCCGCGTCGCGGATGCCCGAGTTCAGTCCCTGGCCGGCGAAGGGCGGCATCATGTGCGCGGCGTCGCCGAGCAGGAACGCGCGCCCGACCCGCCAGCGGTCGGCGACCAGGCCGTGGAAGCGGTAGATCACCGCCCGCTCGACCTGTTCGCGAGCGATCGTCCGGAACGGTCCGAGCAGCCTCTTGACGAGGGCGAAGTCCACGTCGTCCTCGGGTGTGCCCTCCCCGGGGTGCAGCAGGAACTCGTACCGGCACCGCCCGTCCCGGCCGGGGATGATCACGTACGGCCGCCGCGGATCGCCGTGGTGCATGCCGTAGCGCTCATCGTGGTGGTCGTCGAGGACGTCGGCGACCAGCCACGCCTCGGCATGGCTGCGCCCGGTCATGCCGACGCCCAGCAGGGTGCGGACCGGGGATCGGCCGCCGTCGCACCCGAGGACGTTGGTCGCGCGCACCGCACCGGTCGTTCCGTCGGTGGTGTGGCGGTGACGGACCTCGACGCCGTCGGCGTCCTGGGCGAGCCCGACCAGCTCGGCCTGCATGCGGACCTCCACGTTCGGCTGCGCGCTCAGGTGTGCGTGCAGCTCGCGCTCCAGGTCCGGCTGGGCGAAGGGGTTCTTGAACGGGTGGCCGAGCCGGTAGGGCCGCGGCGAACGGGCCTGGAAGACCGGGTGTCCGTGAGCGTCGTAGTAGCGGGTGCCGATCCCCGGGACGATCACCCTCAGGATGCGGTCCACGATCCCGGCCGCCTGGTAGATCCGCAGCGCCTCGTCGTCGAGGCTGATCGCCTTCGGCTCGTCGCTCGTCGTCGCGTTCCGCTCGAGGACGACGACCCGTAGGCCCTGCGCGCCCAGCAGCGCCGCCGCGGTCATCCCGACCGGCCCAGCCCCCACCACGGCCACATCGGCGACGTCGGTTCGTGGCATGACCTGAGAGTAGGCGGTCATAATCCTGAATACAAGGACATCGGTCGTGATTTACAGGACATGACAGGATCACGCGCTGGCGTCGCGCGTGGCGATCGCCCTGTCCAGTACCGCGGCATCGGCCCAGCTGCCGTGGAAGCCGAACGGGACCCGGCTGGGCAGCTTGATCCGGGCGAGCGGCGTGCGGCGCAGGTCGGCGGCGTCGTGCACGAGTACCTCGCTGAGGTCGGTCTCCCGGTTCCACCAGACCGAGAGCAGGTACCCGTCGTCCTCGCCGCGCGCGTTCTCCCGCGGGACGAACACCGGCTCGCTCGGGCTGGTCAGGCCGTCCGGTCCCTCGACGACGGTCGTGGCGTCGAGGAGGAAGTCGTGGCGGGCCAGCCCGTCGCTCATCGTGGCGGGGGACAGGCCCCGCGTGGTCGCGAACCAGCCGTAGCGGTGCCGCCGCCCGGTGTAGGCGTCGTTGATCTTCGGGAACTCGCCGGCGATCCCGCTGACCTGCTCCTCCCGTGCACGGCCGGTGCGCAGGTCGATGCGCCACCGGTAGGGCAGCGCGGGGCCGAACCACTCGTGCGAACCCAGCGGTGCGTCGAGGCGGTCGGCCGGGTTGCCGAGCCGGTCGATCCGGTGCCCGTCGATGATCACCTCGTCGCCGGCGTCGTAGGCGTTGTAGAAGTGGGTGTTCGCGAACTGCCCGCCCACGTGGTGCCGGCTGACCTCGTGGGTGCGCCGGTCCATCAGGATGATCTGCACGCCGTCCGGGGTCGCGGACTCGTCCCAGACCACGCCGGGCCGGCCCTGCGCGACCAGGTCGAGCCGGAACTGGGCGGGTGTCACGAAGAAGATGGCGTGCCGCTCGCTGACCACGAAGTCGTGCATGAGGACGGGCACGCCCATCTCCAGCACGTGCGAGTCGATGATCTGCCCGGTGCGGGCGTCGGCCCGGTACCAGGTCAGGACGGGGCCGGTGGCGGCGAAGAACAGCATGTCACCGGTCGCCGGGTCGATCTTGTAGTGCGCGGTGCACAGGACGTCGACACCGCCGTGGAAGTCGTGGGTGCCGAGGGTCGCCAGCGTCTCGGGGTGCATCCGGTGCGGGAGCCCGCCCTCGAAGTAGACGAGCAGGTGGTCGTCGAAGATCCCGACATGGGTGTTGGCGACGTTCTTGGCCGGCGGAGCGCCCGCGGGCAGCCGGCCGGGGGTGCCGCCGTTGACGAACCCGGGGTAGATCGCCTCGCCGGCCTCGACCTCGACCTTCATCGAGTCGGTCGCCACCCATCGGGTGCGGTAGGCGGCCCGACCGTCGCGCAGGTAGACCGCGCACACCATGCCGTCCCCCTCCCACCAGTGGTACCGGTCGAGGTTGCGCGGCTGGAACCGCGGGTTGGACGAGATCCGGAACAGCGCGCCGGCGAGGTCTGCCGGGATCTCGCCGACGACCTCGAGTCCGTAGGCCTCGCTCTCCTCGGACCAGGGCGCGAAGGGACCGTTCAGGAACTTGTTGGCGGTGCCCCAGTCGGGCGAGACGGTGCGGGCGTTCCGAACGGCGTGCGGGACAACGGCCACGGGCTGCGATGCCATCGAATCGTCTCCAGGTTTCGTCGGGGGGTCCCACGACAGTCGTGAGTGAAGTCAAGCGTCGAGTCGATGCGATCGCTCTGTGCCGGACGGCAGCGTTCGGAACGGCGGTTGCGCACTCGCGACAAGGCGCCGGCGCGACGCGGGGGCTCAGTAGGCTGTCCTGCATGGCAGAACGGGTGTCGGCGTATCGCGAGCGGAACTCGACGGCGGACCGGGCGCTGGAGATCCTCGGGATGTTCGACGAGCAGCGCCCCGTCGTCTCCGGCGTCGAGGTGGCCGAGCGGCTGGGCACCTCGCGGTCCACGGCCTACCGCTACCTGCAGAGTCTGGTCGCGACCCGCTTCCTGGAGGAGGCGCCGGGGGGCGGGTTCCGGCTGGGTCTGCGCGTGCTGGAGCTGGGCCGGGTGGCCCGCCGCTCCTACGGCCTCTCCGAGGTCGCGCAGCCGATCATGGAGCAGCTGGCTGCGGACGTGCGGGAGTCCGTGCTGCTCACCCGCCGGGTGGGGAACCTGGTGGTGTGCCTGGAACGTGCGGAGTCGGTCGCTCACCCGGTCCGGATCTCCTACGAGCGGGGCAGCACGTTGCCGGTCAACGCGGGCGCATCGGCGCAGGTGCTGCTGGCCTGGGCGGACCCGGAGGAGACCGACGCGGTGCTGCGGTCGACGAGGCTGACCGCGTTCACCGAGGCGAGCCTCACCGACGTCGACGCGGTGCTGGCGCGGCTCGCCGAGATCCGCCGGCTCGGGCATTCCGTGACCCGCGGCGAGCTCGACCGGGACGTGGTGGGCATCGCCGCTCCGATCCGCGACGACGCCGGGACGGTGGTCGCCGCGGTGAGCATCGCGGCGGTGGCGTCCCGGGTCCCACCTGAGCGGGAGGACGACGTGGTGGCGGCGGTGCGCGCGGCGGCGCAGGAGATCAGCGCGCGCCTGGCGTCGGTCGCAGGCTGACCTGGGCACCTGTGCCTCAGGCGAACATGGACGGGCGGGCCCCGGTGATCCAGCCCACCAACGCCTCGGGGGTCGCCTCGGACCGGGGGATGTCGGCGTACTTGCGGCCGCGGTTGAGCACCACGAAACGGGTCGACACCGCCATGGCCAGTGGCAGGTTGTGGGTCACCAGGACCGCGGCGATGCCGGCGCCCGCCATCCGCGTGATGAGTGACTCGACCTGCTGCGTCTGCTCGTAGCCGAGAGCCGCGGTGGGCTCGTCCAGGAGGATGATCCCGTTCCGCTCGCCGGAGACCCGGGCGGCGCTGCGGGCCAGGGCGACGACCTGTCGCTGGCCTCCGGAGAGCATCTCGACCGGCCGGGTCATCGCGGCCGTGCGCACGCCGAGCCGGTCCAGGTCGGCCTGGGACCGCGTGCGCTGCGCCTTCTTGTCGACGAAGCCGAACCAGCCCAGGGGAGGCTTGCGCAGGATCTCCCGGCCCAGGGTCAGGTTCGTGGCGATGTCCTGCGGCTCTACCAGGGCCAGGTCCTGGTAGACCATCTGGATGCCGGCGTGCGTCGCCGCTGCGGGCGAGTGGAACTCCATCTCCTGGCCGTGCACCTCGATGGTGCCGCCGGTGGGCCGGTGCGCCCCGGACATCACCTTCAGCAACGAGGACTTCCCGGCACCGTTGTCGCCCAGCAGCGCGACCACCTCGCCGTTCATGACGTGGAAGTCGATCTGGTCGAGGGCACGCACGAAGCCGTAGTGCAGGTCGATCCCGCTCAGCTCGAGCGCGGGCGTCGCGTCGGTGGTCATCGCGGTCACCGCCTTCCCGAGTGCGCGGACGCCGTCGCGGCCTTCATGAGCCGCCGCTCCACCGCGGTCTTGACGCTGCTCTCCATGCCCAGCGCGAACAGCAGCAGGAGGCCGGTCACGATCGTGCTCCAGTAGGGCTGGATGCCCTTGATGGTCAGCGCGTTGGAGATCGTCGCCAGGATCAGCGCCCCCACGAGCACCCGCGGCAGGCTGCCCCGGCCGCCGGTGAGGGCCACGCCCGACAGCGCCACCGCGGTCAGCGCGGTGAAGATGATGCCGGGGGAGGCCGACGGGTTGGCCTCGGAGGACACGGCGGCGGAGACGACGCCGCCCAGGGCCGCGCACAGGCCGCCGATCGCGAAGCCCAGCACGCGGTAGACGCTGCTGTTGATCCCGCAGCGCCGGACCGCCTCCATGTTTCCCCCGACCGCCATGAACCGCAGCCCGTGGCGGGTCTGGGTGATGAACACCGTGAGCACGGTGTAGAGCACGATCACGATCCAGACCGGCGCGGGAAGGCCGAGGTACCGGGCGGTCCCCATGAACGTCAGCTGGGTGAGACCCGGGATGGCGTACCCGCCGGAGACCACCGCCGCCAGTCCGGACGTGACCGACAGCGTGCCGATGGTGATGATGAGCGGGTTGTAGCCGCGCAGCGCGATCAGCCCGTTGACGATGCCGACGGACACCCCGACCAGCAGGGCGAGGACGATGCCGATCCCGACCGAGACCTGGCTGGTCACGAGCTTTCCGCAGACGACGCCGGCCAGGGCGGCGACGCCCGGGATCGAGATGTCCAGTGCCCCCGACATCACGCCGACGCCCACGCCGGCGGCGTACAGCGCGGCCACGGCCGCGGCGTTGGCGATCAGCACGGCGTTGCCCCATGTGCCGAAGAACGGGCTCGCCCACATCGAGAAGGCGAGGATCAGGACGATCCACAGCACGACGATGCCGCGGTCGCGGACGAAGACGAGCGCCTTGATCTCCGTCGAGTCCTTGGTCTGAACGTCGTCGTCGGCCTGCGCGTCGCGGGAGTTCATCACAGCGGTCATGGCCTTCACCCGTCGGTCCTGACGACCTGCTGCGGGACGTAGAGCTGGTCGCCGACCTTCCTGGGGTCGGACCGCATCGCCAGCAGAGCGTCGAAGCACTGGCTCACGTCGTCCTGGAACTGCAGCGCGACCGTGGCGTACAGCTTGCCGGCCCTCACGGCCGCTCGGGCCTGCTCGCCGCCCCCGTTGCTGACGGCGCACGGCAGATCCTTGCCCGCCGAGGCGAACGCGCTGATCGACCCGAGCGCGACCTCGTCGACGCTCGCCATCACCGCGTTGACGTCGGGGTGGCCCTGCAGCGCGTTGCCGACGTCGGTCTGGGCCGCCTGGAGGGTGCTCGACGCGACCTCGGAGACGATCCTGGCCTTCGGAGCCGCGGCCTGGAGCGCTGCCAGCTGGGCCTTCTCCATCTCCTCCTTGCCGGCTGCACCCGCCACGGGCTTGCCCCAGACCACCGCGGCCTCGCCCCCGAGCTTCTCGGTGATGCAGGTCCCGAGCGCCGTGCCGGCGTTCTGGCCGTACTTGCCGTAGTCGATCGTGCTGAAGGTGATCCCCGGCTGCGGTCCGTCGAAGCCGTAGTCCTTCGGTGCGCCGTTGGTCACCACCGGGATGCCCTTGGCCTGCGCATCACGCAGCACCTGGGTGAGCGAGGGCGGCGAGAGCGCGATGATCCACAGCGCTCCTGCCGTGCCCGAGGCGACCACGACGCTCAATTGCTGCGCCTGCTGCTGGCCGTCCATGTTGCCGTCCTGGGCCACGACCTTCCAGCCCTTGGGCTCGACGAGGGCCTCGACCCCGGTGGCCATCTGCTTCATGGCCTCGACCTGGAGGGACGGCACCGAGAAGACGACGGTCTGGGGCAGGCTGCCGGCCTCGGTCGCGGACGACGAACCGCACGCGGTCAGCAGCAGGCACGCAAGGGCCGCGACGGCGGCGAACGGATTGATCTTCATCGGGTGGTGTCCTTCGCTAGGGACTCGAGGCAGTCGGCCAGGAACCGGTCGATCCGCGCGTTGGCCGCCGCGGCGCAGGGGTGCGGGGTCTCGATGAAGGCGTGGTCGGCGCCCGGGTAGAGGGCGAGCTCGGCCCGGCCGCCGGCCGCGAGCCAGCGGCAGTGCATGAACATCGAGTCGTCGAGCATGGCGTCGAGCGTGCCCACGGTGAACAGGGCCGGCGGCAGGCCGCCGAGGTCGGCGTACAGCGGCGACAGCGCCGCGTGCCGGCGCGTGGCTGCCTCGGGGGCGTAGGCCTCGACGATCCGCTCGATGGTCGCCGCCGTGAGCGCACCGGAGCGGGCCAGTGTCTGGCTGGGCGTCATCGTGGAGTCGTAGACCCCGAAGTTGAGGGCTGCCCCCAGGAAGCGGTCCGCGAGCCCGCGGTCGCGCAGGCGCAGCAGCGTCGCCACGGCGAGCAACGCGCCGGCCGACTCGCCGGCGATCAGGAGAGCCTCGGTCCCGAACCGCTCGCCGGCGTGCTCCAGCAGCCAGAGCGCAGCTGCGTGGCAGTCGTCCCAGGCGGCCGGGTACGGGTGCTCCGGCGCCAGCCGGTACTCGACGCTCACGCAGGTCACCCCGACCTCGTCCGCCATCCTCTCGAGGAGGGCGTCCTGGTGCGCCGCACCGCCGAGGATGAACCCACCGCCGTGGATGTGCAGCAGGACGCCGCGGGGACGGGTGCTCGGCACCACGTGCAGGGAGAGGCCATCGGCGATCTCGATGTCGAAGGCTCGCGGGGACGGTGGGGGAACCGGCCGGAGACCGCGGCTGCGCGCCGCGTCGATTCCGACGTCCCAGATGTCCGGGAGCTCGCCGAAGCGCTCGGCCATGGCCGCGTTGAATGCCGCTACGACCTCCGGAACGGCGTCCGGGCCGAAGACGTCCTTGTCCAGCTGTGGCACGAACTTCCTCCTGCTGCCCTGTCCGGGCTGGTCAGAGTTATCCGATGAGATGGGTCGCGCGGTCCGCCGCTTCCTCGAGCCTGCGCAGGCAGCGGTGGAGTTGTTCGTGGTTCTCCTGCCCGGTGAGGTTCACGATGCCGAGGCTGAGCACGACCCGGCCGGTGCCGTCGCGCACCGGGACTAAGAGCGTCGCGACATCGGAGAGCTGGTCGAGGGGGAGCCTCAGGGCGGAGTCGCGCCGGGCGACGACCTCCCGCACGACCTGTTCGAACCCGGCGGTCTCCTCCCCGATGGCGGTTCGCCGGAAGCGCTCGGCGACCTCCCGGCCGGTGGCGATCTCGCAGCCGCGACCGCGCACCGCCTCCATGGCCTCGATCGCGAGGTCGGTCACGTCCGTCCCGGCCAGGCGAGTGCCCTCGGCCACCCAACGCCGCTGCTCCTCCGGGCCGGCCCACGCCGTGAAGACCGCCGCCAGCGGCGCCACGAGCGGGAAGGTCGAGCCGACGTGCGTCCGCAAGCGTCCCGCCGGAGAGTCGATGCGGGCGTCCACGCCGGCCGCGGCGATCATGACCACGTCGCCGTCCACGGCTGCCAGCACGACGCACTCGACGCCCAGCTCCCGCGAGACCGCCTCGATCTCGGGCCGGACGGCGTCTGCCATGCGCAGGACCGGGGCCAGGCCGGCCGCCTCCACCTGCAGTGAGTCGATGCGGGGGGCGCCGTACCCGCCCCGCAGGAACAGGAGGGGCAGCGCTGCAGCCTCGCCCACACCGAGCTGGCGGACACCGCCGAGCACGAAGTCGTGGTCGCCGGCCGGCAGCACGTCGGTGATCTCGCAGTCCACCCAGAGGGCCGCGTCGTGCAGGTAGGGACACGCGGAGCTCGTGACAGCCGTCGCGTACGCGAAGCGGTCGGGGGCCTTGGTGGCGAACGCGCGGCACACGTGCTCGTGCCCGGCGCCGAGCACGCTGACGCAGAAGTGGCCGGCCGCCCTGATCCCGCGCCAGCTGGCGCTCGTGCGGTCGGCGAGGAACCCGACCAGTGGCGGATCGAGGGACACGGAGGTGAAGGTGCCCACGACCATGGACAGCGGTGTGTCGCCCGGTCCGCGAGCGGTCACCACGGCGACCCCTGTCGGGTAGTGCGCGAGGGCGCGTCGCATCTCCTGAGGCGTGACGGCGACGGTGCTGTTCATCTGTCCTCCGGTCAGAGGTGAGGCGGCTCACCCCCGTCGCCGAAACATACATAGATTCTCACTATGAGGCAATTGCTGTTCATCTGTGTTACGTTGCGGCCATGCCAAGTGACCGGCACTCGCCCGCGGCCTCTGGACGGACGGCGATCGTCACCGGCGGCGCGAGCGGCATCGGGCTCGGCATCGCCGAGGCGCTCCTCGACCGTGGCCTCAACGTGGTCGTGGCCGATGTGCGGGAGGACCACCTCGCGCACGCCGAGGCGCGGCTGGGCAACCACGCGGGTCGGCTGATGCCGCACCGGCTGGATGTCACCGACCGACGGGCCTGGCGCGAGGCCGTCGATGTGATCGGCGACCGGTTCGGAGCCGTCGACATCCTCTGCCTGAACGCCGGCATCGGCGTACTGGGGAAGATCCTGGCCAGCAGCCCCGCCGACTGGGACTGGCTGATGGGCGTCAACCTCGCCGGCGTCACCCACGGGCTGGAGACGGTGCTGCCCCTGATGCGGGAACGGGGTGCGGGCGGGCACGTCGTCGCGACCTCCTCCGCCGGCGGGCTCATGGTCGCCGCGGACGGCGGGGTGTACTCGTCGGCGAAGTTCGGCGTGGTCGCGGCGATGGACTGCCTGCGCGCCGAACTGGCGCCGGAAGGCATCGGAGTGACCACGCTCTGCCCGGCCGGGGTGAACACGAACATCCACGACCACGAGACGATGCGCCCCGAGGCCTACCGGGACAGCGGCCTGCGGGCCGACGACGCGGAGCTCGCGAGACGGCAGCAGGCTGCGCGCGCGATGCTCGCGAAGGGCGCCGACCCCCGAGCGGTCGGCCGGCGGGTGCTGCGGGCCGTCGACGCCAACGCATCCGTCGTGTTCACCGACGGCGGCATCGCGGCCGTCGTCGAGCTGCGCCGCGAAGCACTCCTGCGGGCGGCACGGGACGCGCCGCCGGTGCGGACAGGCGAAGGGCCGGAGCGGGTCGTCCTCGCGGAACCCGCAGGGGAGTCGGCGACACGGCGTGCACTCGACGCCGCGGGCGCGCGATACGACCTCCTCGACGCGGCAGTGGTCGACGCGGCGGCGGGGGCACCGGCACGACTGGGCGGGCTGTCGCACGACGCGCCCCTGGTCATCGCCGTCGCTCCCCACGGCCCGGGTAGCTCCGCCGACGTCGACTGGACCACGCAGGTGCACCATGTCCTGCGCCGCTGCTTCACGATCATGCGCGGTGTGATCCCCGACCGGGGACCGCGCGCCCTCGCCGTCGTCATCCCGGTTGAAGGACTCCTCGCCGACAGCGCCCGCTGCGCCGACTCGGTGCTCGGCCGGAGCCTGGTGGGCCTCACCGAGGGCCTCCGCGCCGAGCTGCTGGCCACGCAGCCGAAGGTGACCCTGGTCCTCACCCGCGAGGGCGAGGAGGCCGCTGCCCTCGGGCGGCGCATCCGTGCGGCGCTCCACGTCGGGCCGCTCTACTCCCTGCCCGACTCGGTCACCGAAGCGCGGGTCACGCGCGTGTTCGAGCCCTGGCTCGAGGAACTGGCGCGGACCCCGTCGGACTCCGCGCTGCCACCACTCGGCCCGATGGGCGAGGTCTACCGGGCAGCACCGGCCGCGCAGATCAGCACCTGACGATCAGCCACCACCAGAGCCACCACCAGAGCCACCTCAGTAGGAGCAGACGATGCACGTAGGTATCGCGACCGGGTTCCAGCACCAGAGCGGGGACGAGGTCGACGACCGGCAGTTCCTGAAGGCGGACCTCGAGATGGCGGTCGAGGCCGAGGGCCTCGGCTTCGACTCGATCTGGGTCACCGAGCACCACTTCTCCAACTACTCCATCTCCCCGTCGCCGTTGCAGTCGCTCGCGTACCTCGCGGGCCGGACGAAGCGGGTGAAGCTCGGGACGCAGGTCGTCGTGCTGCCGTGGAACGACCCGGTGCGCGTCGCGGAGCAGGCGCTGTGGCTCGACAACATCACCGACGGTCGGCTGCTGCTCGGCTTCGGTCGTGGACTCGGGAAGATGGAGTATGACGGCATGCGGGTCGACATCAACCAGACCCGCCAGCTCTACCGCGAGCACGCGGAGCTGGTCATCGCAGCGCTGGAGACCGGCGTCATCGAAGGGGGCGAGCTCACCCGGCAGCCTCGACGCGAGCTGCGTCCGCGACCGTCCACGAGCTTCGAGGGGCGGATCTTCGGCTCGGCCGGGTCGCCGGAGTCCGTACGGACCGTCGCCGAGCTCGGCATCGGCATCCTGATCATCAACCCGGAGCCGCGCGCCAACCTCGGTGTCGACACCGAGACCTACCACCAGGTGTGGGAGGAGGTGCACGGCGCGACCCGTGCAGCGCCCGCGCCGATGCTGTCGGGCACCATCTTCGTCGACGAGAGCAGCGACCGTGCCAAGGAGATGTCCGTCCAGTACCACCGGGTGAACTTCCGCGCCGCGGTCAAGAACTACGGCATGGCCGACGAGAGCTTCGGGACGACCAAGGGCAACGAGCACTACGCCAAGATGCGGATCTCGCCCGAGAAGATCGAGGAGATGGCCGAGACCACGGCGAGCGTGATGCCGGCCGGCAACCCGGCCGAGGTCGTCGAGGCGCTCGCCCGGATCAACTCGGACCTGAGCCTCCAGGGGTTCTTCCCCCACTTCCACTTCGGCGGCATGCCGCGCGCGGAGGCCCAGCGGAACATGCGGCTGTTCGCCGAGAAGTGCCTCCCGGAGGTCAAGAGCTGGCCCTGCGAGAGCACCCTCGACGGCCGAGCCCGCGAGCTGCAGACATCATGACCGCGCCATCGCGCGCCCAGCCGCGCACGGCACCGTTCGAGCCGATCGCGCCGCCGGAGCCCGGTCTGTCGCCCGGTGCGCTGGTCCAGCGCGCCGAGGAGCTGACCGGTTTCCTCCGTGAGCGCCAGGCCGAGACGGAGGCGTCCGGCAACGTCCTGGCCGAGACCAACCAGGTCATGATCGACGCGGGCTTCTACCGGGTGGTCCAGCCTCGACTCTTCGGCGGCTACGGCTTCGACCAGCCGACCTTCGTCCGCCTGGTCACGGCGGTGGCCCGTGGGTGCCCGGAGACCGCATGGGTGCTCTCCATCGTCTCGGGACACGTCCACCAGCTCGCGACATACCCACTCGGAGCGCAGCGGGAGGCCTACGGCACCAGCGGGGACTTCCGGGCACCCGAGGTCGCGGCCCCCCAGGGCGTCGGCGTGGCGGAGCCGGGAGGCTTCCGGGTGAGCGGCGCGTGGGACTACGCGTCGGGCTGCGCGCACGCCACCCACATCCTGCTGGCCTTCACGGTCACGGACCCGCCGGCCGGAGAGCCACCGGTACGGATGGGGCTGTTCGACCGCGCCGACTACGAGATCGTGCGGAACTGGGACGTCATCGGCATGCAGGGCACGGGATCGGACCGCGTCGTGCTGGACGACGTCGTCGTGCCGTCGTACCGGACCAAGCCCTACCCGCCGACGGAGGCGACCCTCCCGGCCGAGGTCTACCGGGACAGCCCCCTCTTCCACGGCCCCGCCCGGCCCTTCATCATCACCGAGTCCGCCGCCGTCATCGTGGGTGCCGCGCAGGGCGCGCTCGACGTCTACGAGGAGACCTTCCGGGCGCGGAAGGCGCCCGGCCCGATGGGCGCCGCCCGTGCCGACCTGGCCGAGTACCAGTTCAACTTCGGCCGCTGCCGCGCCCTGACCGACACCGCCCGTGCCGCCCTCCTGCAGACCGCGCAGGACTACATGGAGATGGCGGAGCGCACGTCGGCGACGGGCGAGCCGTGCTCCGACGACGACGTCCGACGCCTCACCATGGTCATCCTGCAGAGCATCCACCTCGCGCACGAGGCGGTCGACATCATGTTCCGCACCGCAGGCTCCTCGGCGTCGAGGACTGACTCGCTGCTGGGTCGCTACTGGCGCAACGTGGGCGTGCTCCGCGGTCATCTGGCGCACCAGTCGGACAGCGCCGCGATCAACTACGGGCGCGTCCACTTCGGGCGCCCGCCCGTCGGGATCGCCTGATGGACAGGAGCCAGCTGACCGGCTGCCTGACGGACCTGCTGTCCGCGCTCTCCGCGGGAGCGCCCGAAGCCGGACCGCTGCACCCGGCCGTCCGCTGCACCGAGAACGGTGTGGTCGTCGAGGTCGGCGAGGGTCTGTGGAGACGGGCGCCGCAGTTCGCGGGGATCCAGGCCTTCGCGGATCCGCTGACGGGTCAGGCGGTCTGCATGGGTGTGGTCACCGTCGCCGGTGGTCAGGCGCAGCCCTTCGCGATGCGCGTCCTCGTGCGCGCGGGGTCGATCCGGGAGGTCGAGGCGATCGTCGGCTCCGACTCCCACGGCCACTTCGCCGACGTCTCGCAGTTGCTCAAGCCCGACGTCATCTACGCGGCCGTCGTACCGACCGAGCGCCGCAGTGATCGCGACGGACTGCGCGCGGCGGCGAACGCGTACTGGGAGGGTCTGGAGCAGAGCGACGGGCTGATCCCGCGCTTCAACCACCGGTGCGACAAGTACGACAACGGCGCCAAGACGACCAACACGTTGCGCACCCTGCTCTCCCCGGACGCCAAGGTCCACAGCTGCGCCTCCGCCCTCAACGACACCCGGGCAGCGCGCCCGCGCGCACGTGAGCGCCGGTTCCCGGTGCTCGACACGGAGCTGGGCGTGGCAGCCAGCCTGGTGGTGGTCGACTTCCACCCCATCTCGGGCCACTCGCGACCCGACGCCGGCGCCATGTACATGCTCGGCCTCTTCAAGGTCGTCGACGACGAGATCCGGATCATCGACGAGATCCGGGAGATCCTTCCGCTGAAGGCGACCTCGGGTTGGTGGCCTGAGAGAGGACGTGGTGACGGTGGCTGACGAGGCTCCTCGACACGGGACGAGCTCGGACCGGATGCTGTCGGTGATCGACCTGTTCACCCCCGAAGAGCCGGAGTGGACGGTCGAGCGGGCGTGCGCGGTCCTGGGCCAGTCCGAGAGCACCGTCTACCGGTACTTCCGGAGCCTGGCGGCCGTGGGTCTGATCCTCAGCGTCAGACCCGGCCGCTACCTGCTCGGACCCGGGATCATCCACTACGAGCGGCGGTTGCGGATGTCCGATCCGCTGATCCGCGCCGCGCATCCCAGCATGGAGACGGTGGCCGCAGAGTTCGCCGGTCCGGGGTTGGTCTTCCTGAGCCGCATCTACCGCGACTCCGTCATGACGATGCACGAGCACCGGATCGGCGCCGAGCCGTTCCCGGAAGGGGCCTTCGCCCGAGGGCGCCTGGCTCCGCTGTTCCACGGGGCTCCCGGCCTGGCGCACCTGTCCTTCCTGGAGGTGCGGACCGTGCGAGCGCTCCACCAGCGGGCCGGACTGGGCGAGGCCGAGTGGCGCGACTACAAGCGACGGATGCGGACCGTGCGCAAGCTCGGCCACGCCGTGGGCATCGAGGATCCGGATCCGGGCATCCTGCACGTGTCGGTCCCGTTGAAGCACGAGGATCTCGGCGTCGCGGGCAGCCTGAGCCTCGCGCTCCCCAGCGGGCCCGACGACGCGGCCGTCATCGACAAGGCGGCTGCGTCGCTCGCCGCGGCAGCGGACGAGATCGACCGGCGAGCGCGCGCGTCGGCGCCGGAGTGAGGCGCGAGCTCGGCTCCCGTCGTGGACCGACCGAGAGGAATGGCATGAGAGACCTGGCCAACAGGGTCGCCTTCGTGACCGGGGGCGCGAGCGGCATCGGTCTGGGCATCGTCGAGGCGCTCCTGGACCGCGGTGTGCGAGTGGCGGTGGCGGACCTGAACGCCGAGCACCTCGACGAGGTCCGCTCCCTGCTCGGCGAGGGGGCGTCCACCGAGTTCATCCAGGTCGACGTCATCGATCGGGCGGCGATGGCCGCGGCAGCGGCCCGGGTCGTCGAGCGGTTCGGCGCCGTGCACATCCTGGTCAACAACGCCGGCGTCGGCACGGCCCCCACCGTCGAGACCGTGCGCTACGAGGACTGGGACTGGGTGCTCGGCGTCAACCTCGGCGGCGTGGTCAACGGGATCATGAGCTTCCTGCCCCACATGCTCCGCCAGAACCAGGGCGGGCACATCGTCTCGACGTCGTCGATGGCGGGTCTGCTGCCGTCGGTCGACAACTTCGTCTACGACACCTCGAAGTACGCCGTGCGCGGCCTGGGGGACTCGTTGCGGCTCTCGCTCGCGCCCCACGGCATCGGGGTGTCGACGCTCTATCCGGGACTGACCCGCTCGCGCATGCTGCTGGCCGAGCGGAACCGCCAGCCGCGGTTCGGCCCCGCCCGGACGGCCCACCAGCCCGACGGGCCGATGGAGGCCGGGATGGACCCGCGGGAGATGGGCGAGATGGTGGTGGACGCGATCCGCACCAACCAGGGCCACATCGTGAGCCACGGCGAGTTCCGCGACGAGGTGGCGGCGTACTGCGAGGAGCTGCTCGCCGCGTTCCCCGTGGGCCAGCAGGTCGGCGCCGACCGCCTGGCGTTCCAGGCCATGGTCCGCGAGCGCACCGCCGCCGCCCGCGCCGCGCTCGCCCGGATGGACGACGATGGCGACGGCACCGCCGTGCCCGGATAGGACCGCGCCGGCCACGAGCCGTTCCGGCTTGGGGTACCCGTTGCCCCGGGCCGCGTCGCTGGCGGCCTCGCGTGAGTCCGCGCGCCAGCGGTTCGTTGATCAAGGGCAGAATGTCGTCAGTTGATCTCTGCGAACGACGTTCTGCCCTTGATCAACGCTCGCTGCTCGACCTTCCCTCGCCGGCGCAGCTCTGGGCCGCCGAGCGTGCTGGCCCACTGCGATGCGGATCTGCGCACCGATCCGGCCGCGCTGCTCGTGGCCGCGGGTACCTGGGTCAGATGCAGCCGTCGACGACCAGGTTGACCCCGGTGACGAAGTCCGCCTTGGGGCTGGCGAGGTAGGCGACTGCGGCGGCGATGTCGTTCGCGCGTCCGACCCGGCCCACGGCCTGTCCGAACACCCGGAGTGCCAGGTGCTGCTCGTTGGCCTGCCAGCCCCCGACCAGCCCGGCCTGCTCCGCGATCCCCGCGAGCTCCCCGGCCGAGCCCGGGGTGTGGATGATGCCGGCGCTGATCGAGTTCGCCGTCACGCCCGTGCCGGCGAGGCTTCGGGCCAGGCTCCGCGAGAGGTTGATCTCCGCGGCCTTCGCTGCCTGGTAGTCGGCGAAGCGCGGCGGTTGGTGCAGGGCAACCGCGCTCGCGATCTGGATGACCCGGCCCCAGCCGCGCGTCGTCATGGTGGGGACCAACCGGTTGACCAGGGTGACCGCCGCGACCACGTTCAGCCGGTAGGTCTCCAGCCAGGTCGCCGGCAGTGTGTCGAGCCAGCCCGCGGGCTCCCACCCGCCGTGGCGGCCGCCCGCGTTGTTCACCAGGATGTCGACCCCGCCGGAGCCCAGCACCTGCTGGCACACGGCCTCGGCCTGTTCCTCGTCGGTCAGGTCGCCGATGACTTCTTCCGCCCGACCTCCCGCGTCCCGGATCACGGATGTCGTCTTCGCGGTGCGTTCGCTGTCGCGTCCGTGCACGACGACCGCGGCCCCTTCGGCGGCCAGCGTCGACGCGATCGCGGCACCGATCCCGGAGCTGCTGCCGGTCACCAGCACGCGCTTGCCGTTCAGTTCCATGTCCACTGCGCGTCGCCCTTCAGCCGACCGAGGCCGCCTGGCGGGACGCCTTGTCGACGCCCGGAACCGCGGCCATGCCGTCGGAGAAGGCCGGCAGGCCCATGAGGTGCCGCCCGCTGATCTCCGCGGACGGGTCGAGCCGCGTCGAGCCGTGGGTGAGCGCCACCCGGACGTCTCGTGCGTAGCGCTGAATGGGGTTCCGCAGGCTGACCGTCGACGACCCGAGGGCCATCTGGATCATGTCGATGGCCGAGCCGCAGGTGTTCCCGGCGTGAACCAGGTCCATCGTGATCTCGGCCTCCTCGGCCGGCGTGATCGGCTCTCCCGCGCGCGCCTTGCGATCGAGGTGGTCGGCGCGCCCGAACAGGAGCGCCTCGGCCGAGTTGATCATCGCGCGCACCTTGCCCGCCGTGACCTGGACGGACGGGGTGGCCGCGACGGTGTCGTAGGGCAGGTTGAACGGCTTGCGCGCCCGGGCCTGCTCGACGAAGCACTCGAACGCGCCCTGTGCCATCCCGAGCGTGACGGCCATCGTCTCGAGCGCCACGACGAGCATCAGCCCACGGGACTCCATCTCGTAACCGGGGCCGTCGAAGCGGTTGTGGAGGTCGTCGAGCCGGTCGGGGAACTCGGCGAGCGGTACGAAGCGGGACTCCGGCACGAACACGTCGTTCGGCACGGTCACGCTGTTGCTCGACGATCCGGCGAGCCCCATCACGTGCCAGTCGTCGAGGATCTCGTACTGCTCCCGCTCCAGCAGCACCATGCCGCGCAGGTGTTCGTCGGGGCTCGGCTCGAGCACGACGCCGACGACCACGTAGGCGGTGTGCTTGCAGCCGCTCCCGAAGCCCCACCGGCCGCCCGCCTCGACCACGTACCCGCCGGACACCCGGTGGGCGCGCTGGATCTTGTCCGAGAACAGCGACGCACCCGCGACGACCGGGCCGGGCCAGTCCATCGCCCGGCCGTAGACCTCGTTGACCGCTTCGTCGGAGAAGGTCAGCATCACCCGGGCGAACCCACTGGCGATCATGGTCAGCCAGCCGGCCGATCCGTCCCCTCGGGCGGCAGCGGTGACGATCTCCGCGAGATCCCGCGTGCCCATCGCGTGGCCGCCGAACTTCTCCGGCACCGACACCCTGAACACTCCCGTGTCGGCCATCGCCTCCAGCGTCTCGGGGGGTAGGCAGCCCAGCTTCTCCCCGTCGACGGCGAGCTCGCGGATGCGCGGGGCCAGTGCGGCGAGCGCGTCCCGGATCCGGCGGCCCGCTGCCGTGCTGAACGGTGACTCGTGGACGGCGTCGGTCATTCTCGCTCCTCGGGGAGGTCGTCCCAGCCGCTCGGTGCGCCGAGCGGCAGGATGTCGTAGAACTGGTCCAAGATCCGGATCTCGGAGTCGACGATCTTGAACAGGGCGGCCATGCAGAACGATCCGTTGTCCGGACGGGCGCCGGACGGCGCCGGGTGGAAGTCGACGACCGCGAAGCTGACCGCCACACCTCGCGCCACGTCCAGCACCGGGAAGCGCCGCCCGCGGACGATCGGCCTGGCGCTGCGCGTGTGGTTGAGGCAGCTCGCCACCGTGTGCACCGCGGCGTCGGGCGAGAGCAGGATCTCGAGGTTGTTCGTGATCTTCTTGCCGTTGCCGTAGCGGTCGCACCGGTAGCCCACCGGGACGAGGCTGCCGTCGCTCTCCTGCAGTCCGGTCCAGTAGCTGCCGGCGATCCGGCGCAGCCCGTCCCGGTCGGATGCGCGATCGACCGGAACGGGCGCGGCGTAGAGGACGTCAGGCCGCACGAGCTGGTCGACGTCGCAGAAGTAGCCCTTGCGCGCATTGCTCACGATCAGCTCCGCTTCGCTGATCGCGTCGCCGTGGATCCGCAACCGGACCGCGAAGGGATGGCGCTCGCCGTCGACCACGGCCACCCCGAGCTTGACCACCTGACCTTGCTCGGGATCGGTGAACACCTGCATGCCCAGGAACTCGTCGACGAGCTTCCACAGGTCCGGGCCGGGCTCGACCGTCGTCCCGTTCTTCGTGGCGCGGAAACCCGGACCGAGCCGGACGTTCCCGCCACCGTGGCGCTGCATGCGCTCGAGGAACGCCGTCGCATGCTCGCGCAGGATCGCACTGTCCACGATGATCGCCTCTCGGCAGAGGTGGGACACGGGCGCGCCGCTCGCCTATGCGGCGGGCTCGGCGGCGGGCTCGGCTGCGACCGGTGGCGCGGACTCGACCGAGTACCGGAAGGCACCCATCGTGGACACCAGGAGCAGCGAGATCACGGTCGCCGTGACGGCCAGCGACATCGGGAGCGCGTAGCTCCCCGTCGCGTCGAAGCCCACGCTGATCAGCAGGGGACCCGTGCCGATGCTGATGACGCTCAAGCCCAGGCTGACGCCGAAGACCTCGGCCGAGGCGCGCAGACCGAAGTACCGCGTGATCAGGTAGGGCAACAGCATCGTCACCGCACTGATGCCGATGCCGGTCAGGATCACCCCGACGGACTGGAGGAGGGTGCTGCCTCCTGAGAGCAGCAGGCAGCCCAGACCGAGCGGGGGCACCGCGTAGAGGGCGACGATGACCCGTTGGGTCCGCGCGCGGTCGGCGACGACCCCCGAGATCACGACCCCCGCGATGCCGGCGAGCGACAGCATCGACGTGAGCGCGGTCGCCTGGTCCGCGGAGGTGCCACGGCTGGTCAGCCAGCTGACCAGGTGGGTCTGGCTGCCGATCAGCGCCGAGACCGCGAGGCAGTCGGCCCCCACCAGCGCCCAGAAGACGCGTGAGCGGTAGACCTGCCTGGCGGTCATGCCGTCGACGGCCTCGACGCGTCCGGGCGTTGCGTCACCGGCGGGCGCGGACTGGCGTGGCTTGACGAGGAACAGAGCCGCGGTCCCCGCGACCACCAGCACGACGGAGGCCAGCACGAGGTAGGCGGTGCGCCAGCCGTGGTCCGCGATCAGGAGGTTCACGGCCGGCGCCGCAGCGGCCTGGGAGAGCTGGGGCGCGATCGCGAGCACCACCCCCAGTGCCAGGGCGCGGTTCTTGCTGTACCACGTCGAGACGACCCGGACGTACGTCACGGGTCCGCTCAGCGCCGCGCCCGCGCCGATGCACACCGCGCCCAGCCAGAAGATGACCCCGGTCGAGCGGATCTGCGAGAGCAGCGCCAGACCGCCGGCGAAGACCAGCACCCCGACTGTGGCCGGCACGCGCACGTCGACGCGGTCGACGAGTCGTCCGCACACCGGCAGGCCGATCGCGCTGACGTAGGTCGCCACCGTGAAGATGAGCGTGAAGGTCGTGATGCCGCCGCCGAGCGACGGGGAGACCGCCGGGAGGAAGACGGCGAACGATCCGACGAAGACGCCCGACTGGCCGAGCGCCATGCAGAGGAAGGCACCGATGGTCGCCCGGGCACGCCCGGCGTTCGCCGTGACGGCGCCGGCGGTCGTCATCGGGACGCGCCCGGCTCGAACGGGCTCCGAGAGCCCCGCGTTGCGATCGTGACAGACATCTTCGTCCTCCATGGTCGTGTGATGGGGGGAGCGCGCCGGGCGTCCTGGACGCCGCTGTTGCCCTGCTCCGGCCCGTGACCGCGTGCGGTGACGGGCCGGACGTCGATCTCGACTAGACGCGCGGGGAGTCGTCTCTGAGCAGACGCTCGTCCGCGCCGTCCGACGAGACCTCCTTGGGTGCGGCGTCCCAGTGCTCGGCGAGCTTGCCGTCCTCCACCCGCCACATGTCGAACCAGTACGAGCGGTAGGTCTTCGTCGGGTCGTCCGGGTCGGGGACGTCTCGGGCCAGCATCATCACGACCTTGTCCCCTTCGGCGACGAACACGGGCGCCTCCGGCGAGGGGCGCATCGACTCCCGGGCGCGTCGCGCCTCGTCGGTCTTCGTCCAGGCGATGATCGCGTCGGCACCGGAGGCGATGTTCGGGTTGTGCTGGAGGTAGCTCTCGGTCAGGTACTGGCGCGCTTCGTCGGAGGTGGCCGGATCCACCAGGAGGGACATCATCGTGCGCACGAGGTCCTTGTTGGCGGCCAGTCGGTCGGCCTCGGTTTCGGTCTCGATCTCGGTGGCCATGGTCGTCACCTCCAGCTGTCGACGAGATCGCCGTCGATCCACGTCGAGTGGATGCCGAGGCGCATGCGGACGGGGAGCCGCAGCCGCGCGAGCGGCCCACCGGCGAGGTCGAGCGTGTCGAGGATGACGAGTTCGCTGCGCCGCTCGAGCGGCCAGTTCACCACAGCGATCAGGTACCCGTCGGCCTCCGCTGCGTCAGCGGACTTGAGCACGTACGCCGGGTCCTGGAAGGTCGCGGCAGGACCGGGGAACCAGTCGTCACGAGTACCGGCGACCAGGTCGAAATGGCTGAGCTGGTTGAACATCACCGGGTAGGGACGGCCGTTCTCGTCGATCTCCAGCTTGCTGCGGTCGAGCGTCGGGACGAACACGTGCCGGTACGGCCGGAGCTGGCGGCGCGGGTCGATGTGCGGGCCCTCCCCGTTGACGACGGCGAGCACCTCCCGGTCGGAGAGGTCCGGCCCGGTCGCGTGGTAGTCGATGCGCCAGCGCACGTGCCACGTGGTGACGCTGCCCGGAGGTGTCGGCCGCCCGTGCTTGTCCGGCACGACCGGGGCGAACGCGTTGCCGTCCGACTCGTACACGTCGAAGACGATCGTGCCGTCCTCCTCGTACGCGTTCACCGTGTGCCCGGGGAACGCGGGCGGGGCCTGGAACCACCGCACGTCCGCGGCGTTCCCGAAGCGCGGGATGACACCGAAGACCTGCGGCATGTCGCCGTCGTAGACGAAGTGCGGACCCCCTGCCTCCAGGCGGGCGAGATCACTCGTGACCGGCATGATCGGGAAGAGCATGTAGCTCTCGGTCAACGCGCAGTCGTGGATCATCGCCGAGTACGGGGCCTCGAACCAGGCCTCGTGGATCACCTTGCCGGCGGCGTCGATCACGTAGTAGGCGATGTCGCGCGTCGTCTCGCCCTTCGCGGCGTAGCCGAAGCCGAACATCTCGCCCGTGGCCGGGTCGAACTTCGGGTGGGCGGTGAAGGTCAGACTCGTGATGTCGCCGTGCGCGTTCCACACACCGCGGGTCTCCAGGGTCACCGGGTCCACCTCGTAGGGCAGCCCGTCCTCCTTCGACGCGAGCATCCGGCCCGCGTGGAAATAGATCGCGGTGTTCGCCGTCGTGCGGTCCTTCCCGGCGACGCTGGGATCATCGGAGAAGGGATCTCGATAGTTCCCGAACAGCGGTCGGCGCGCCTGGCGTTCCAGCAGGAATCGCTCGGTGCGGACGTAACGACTCCGGAAATCGACGCAACCGTCCTTGAAGCGGAATGCCCGCACCGCCCCGTCCCCGCCCGCCGCCGTCGTCATCGGGTGGAGCGCCGGGACCTCGGGAAGGTAGACCTGGTCGGGAACCGCCTGGACGAGCAGGCCGTCCAGGTCGGTCGGCACGGCCCCCTCGACGACCTCGAGGTCGAAGACCTCGATATCGAACCTGCATGGCTCGTCCATTCCTCCGGTGACCTCGGCGGGGAAGGCCTTTGCCATGTGCTGTCTCCTTCGACGGTTCTGCGCCGCGGGGTCTCGCAGCTCTCAACGACGCTAGGAGACCCCGTTCGCTCAAACCAGACGGCGGAATTACCGCAGCGGCCGCGTCCGGCGAATCTGTCGGAGGTGCCGCCCGCGCCGGTAGACTCGTTCGCCGGTGGACCGGGGCCGTGACACTCCACCGCGATCGGAGGATCGGCTGTGGCCACGACCAGGCCGACCGTCGAGATCATGAAGCTGCCCTTGATCGTCGCGCGGGACCTGGAGGAGCGCTTCCTGCGTGACGGATGGCCGATCGGCAGGAACTACGGTGGCGAGGCCGAGCTCGCGGCGCACTACGGTGCTGGTCGGGACGTGATGCGGGAGGCTCTCCGCATCCTCGAGGCGCGCGACGAGATCCAGGTTCGGCGCGGGCCGCGGGGTGGGGTCGTCGTCGCCGAACCGGACGGCGCGCATCTGCAGCTGATGCTCGGTGGTTACGCCCACCTGACCGGCCTCGGCCCGGCGGAGATCGTGGAGGCGTGGGGCACCTTGCACGTCACGGCGGTCCGCGTCATCGGGTGTCGCGGGTCAGGAACGGGTCGGTCCGACGGCATGGGCACGTCGGACGCCGCGGCGCTGCTGCGGCGGTTCGGCGCGGGCCTGCTCGAGCGGAGCGGCGGCCTGCTCACGTACCTCAGCGAGGTGATGGAGCCGGTGCTCCCGTCACTCGACGTCACCCTCTCGGCGGCGTCGGTGGACGAGGCGTGGCGACAGATCCTCGATGACCTCGGGCAGGGGCGCACCGAGGACGCCGTGCGGCGTACCCGCGCGCTCTTCGGCGCCGTCGTTGCCCCTGCCCGTTCGCGGCCGGCGCTACCAGGGCTGGGCGACCGGATCCGGATCCCCGCGTTCGGGATCGTCCGACGGCTGATGTCGGAGATCGAGCCCGACGAGTGGGTGCAGGGTCGCCTGCTGGGCAACGAGTACGAGCTGGCCGAGCGGTACAGCGCGGATCGCAGCGTCATCCGCCAGGGGATCCGCATCATGGAGGATGCAGAGACGGCTGTCATGCGGCCCGGCCGTGGTCGCGGGTTGACGACCAGGCGGCCGAGTTCGGCACCGCTGAGCCGGCAGCTGTGCGTGCACCTCGCCGCGAAGGGCGCGCCGGGTGACGAGGCCAGTGTCGTCGTCCGCGAACTGCTGATCGAGATCGCCGAGCTCGCCCGGACCCGCTCGGCGCACAACGCGTTGCTGCAGCTGTTCGCGGACGGGGTCGAGGCGCACCTGGCGTGGAGCGTCGGGGAGGAGCGGGCCGCGCCGTAGCGACGACACGAGCGCCGTCTGCCCTGATCAGAGCGGGGGTGGCCCGGCGAGTCGCCGATGGGCCACGAGGTCGGCGACCGACACGAGCTCGAGGTCGTGCCGGGTGGCGAACCGGTGGAGTTCCGGTCCGTGCGCCATCTCCGCCGGGAGGTCGAGGCTGATGACTGCGCCAAAGGCGGCGGCCGGACCCAGCCCCGCGAGCAGGGTGAGCTCAACGGCAGCCTCCGCCGGCCCCGGAAAGGCGAGGAGGCCGTCCGGGTCGGTCTGCACCGGCATCACATGTCCCGGCCGGGTGAAGTCGGTCGCGACGGTCCGCTGATCGCCGAGTGCCGCGATCGTTCTGGCGCGGTCGTGCGCCGAGATGCCGGTGCTGATGCCGTGGGCGAGGTCCACCGTGACCCGCTGCGAGGGGTTGGCGTAGTGGATCGGCGGAAGCCGGAGCCGGTCGCACACCTCGGGTGTGAGCGCGACGCACACCAGGCCGGACGTGTGGCGCACCGTGAACGCGAGCTGCCGGCCCGTGGCGCTCGCCGCGGCGAACACCACGGTGCCTGTCCCGTCTGCGTCGTCGCGCACCACAACCGGCCGACCCGCCGCGATCGCGGCGACCGCCCGCTCGACCCGGGCCAGCTCGCCGTCGACGTGCCTCGACTGCGTGGCGCTGCTCATCGGGCTCGTCCGCCGTGGTGCAGTGCGGGGAGCAGCACGCTGTCGACGAAGCGTGTGAGGAACGCGTCGTCGACCGAGGCGCCTTCGATGGGCTCGACCATGAGCAGGCTGAAGACGAGCTGATGCAGGAATTCGGCGGCTGTGGGTCGTCCGGTCAGCTCACCGCGGTCGGTGGCGCGGCCGACGAAGCGCTGCAGCTGGGCCGCGACTGGCTCGAGCACCGTCGTGCGCATGGCGAGAGCGAGGGTCTCGTCGGTCAGGACGGCGTGGTGCACTGCAGCCAGGAGGGTGGCGTCGTGCTCGCCGTCGGCCTGCAGGTGGGTGACCATCGCCAGCAGGTCCCCACGCAGGGAACCGGTGTCGATCTCGTGGGTGTTCGACGGCCGAGAGGCTCGGACCGCGGCTGCGACCATCCGCGCCTTGGTCTGCCACTGCCGGTAGAGGGTGGCCTTGCTGCAGCCCGCCCGGGACGCGACCAGCTCCATCGACAATCCGCCGTAGCCGACCTCCCGGAGGGCATCGAGAGCCGCGTGCAGCAGTTCCGCCTGCCGGCCTGGTGTCATGCGCGGCCGGCGGATCACCCGACCCGCGGTCGAGCTCGTTGCGCTGACCATGCCTGCCTCCCGGAAGAACGGAACCGTTCCACCCGACATGATGGTCGAGCGTTGGGTGAGACGCAACCGTTTCTTCGAAGTGGGTTCGACCCCGCGGTCGTCGAACCGGTCCAAGCACCCGCAGGTGGTCGACGACGTCGACGTCGAGCCCACTGCAGCCGGGATCGCCGACGCAGGCCTGTTCAACGCCGGGCAGAGCTGAACTGCGGGCCACGCGGGTGCTGGTCAGAGCGCGAAGCGCTGCGTCCGCGATCCGCAGCAGCGCCGCCGGGCGCCGGCACGATCCCGGTGGCCCGAGCGGCGGATCGACCGGTCCGAGAACCGGGTGATCGTCTGACCGCGCCCCGCTTCCCAGCCCACCGCCGGCGCCAGTTCACGCGCGACCTACTCCAACGCTTCCATGGTGGCGTCCTGGCCGGGTTCGGTCGAGCGCAAGTGGACAATCAGGTCGCTCGCCTGCGCCACCACCCCGTCGGCGGCCAGTGCCGCCGTGACCTGCTCCGGCGTTCCGACGTGCACGTGAAAGTTGCCGGCAGCATGTCTGATGGCAGGTTCGAATCCCTGGTGAGGTTCGAACCCATGTGCACCCAGCTTGGCATTGTACGAACCCGAATCTGCAGGTGGAGGGCGTGTCGTTCGCCGTCGACTCGGCTCACAGCAAGCAGCGCCGTGGTGGCTGCAGGAAGGCGACCCGGCCGGCCGCCACGTCGTAGGTTCGCACCGTCGGACGGCTCGGGGCCTTCGCTCTGGCGGGCACTCTGGGTGTCGGGATCGCGATGGTTGGCAGGTTGTTGGCTCCGACCTGGTGGGCTCGATACGAATCCTGTCCGGCTTCTGCGCGGTCTACGGGCGTGATGCGGGCCCGGGGTGGGATCAGGCGGCGTCGTCGCGGGCAACGAGGTGTCCGGCCAGGCGCCATTCGAGCATTCCGTCGACGAGGCGGATGGCGTCTCGTCCGTGTCGGGTGAGCAGGCGGACGGCGTCGTAGGACAGGACGCAGTGAGGTCCGCGGCAGTAGGCAACGACGGTCGTTGATGCGGGGAGCTCGGCGAGACGGTCGGCGAGTTCGTCGGCGGGGATGGAGATGGCGCCGGGGATGTGGCCGGCGGCGTATTCGCGTGTCGGTCGTACGTCGAGCACGGTGGCGTTGCCGTCGCGTACGCGGCGCAGGAGTTCCTCGCGGCTGATCTCCCGGACGGCGGGATCGATGTTCGGGTCGTTCGTGGTGAGGCCGAGGAAGGCCCGGCGTGCGGGTTCCAGATCGTCGAGGTGGGCGGCTGCGACTGCTCGTTGGGTCGCGTAGAGCGTCGCGACGTCGTCGCCGGCGAGGGAGTACCGGATGCTGGTGCCGACGCGGCGGGTCGTGACCAGCCCGGCCCGGCGCAGGACCTGCAGGTGCGCTGATGCGGTCGACAGGCGCAGCCCGGCGGCGGCAGCGAGGGGCTCGACCGGGCATTCGCCTTGGCCGAGCAGGTCGAGCAGCTCCAGCCGTGCGGGGTGTCCCATGGCCTTGCCCACTCGGGCGACCCGTTCGAACAGTTCCGTCTTGGCCGGACTTCTCACCGATTCCTCCAATGTTCTATGGAATAGTGTAGAACGGGGTTGTGGCGGAGGTGGTTGCCGGGGGCGCGGCGCACTGGGATCGGGTGCATCGCCGGCGCGACCCGACCGAAACGAGCTGGTACGAACCGGACCCAGCCTCGTCGTTGCAGGTGCTGGGCGAACTCGGCGTCGACCCCGGCGAGGCCGTGATCGACGTGGGTGCTGGGGCGTCGGGGATCGCGGCAGCGTTGCTCGATCGCGGGTTTTGCGATGTCACGGCGTTGGACATCTCCGCGGCCGCGCTGCAGGCCGCGCGCGGGCAACTCGGTGCGCGCGCCGAGCAGGTGCGCTGGATCGAGGCGGACCTGCTCGCGTGGACGCCGCCGCGGCAGTTCCAGGTCTGGCATGACCGGGCGGTGTTCCATTTCCTGACCGAGCAGCGGCAGCGCCATCGCTACCGGACGCTGCTGGCCGACGCGGTCGCGCCGGGTGCTGCGCTGGTGATGGCCACGTTCGCCGCGGACGGGCCGGTGCAGTGTTCCGGTCTGCCGGTGCAGCGCTGGGACGCCACTGCGCTGGCCGCGGAGTTGGGTCCGGGCTGGGATGTGCGGGTCAGCCGACGCGTCGAGCACCACACACCCGCAGGAGTGGTGCAGCCGTTTCTCTATGTCGGAGCGCGTCATGTCGGAGTTCCGCGGCAATGACCCGACGAGAGGTGGCCGTGGCGCGGACTGGCCATCCGCGGCCCAGCGCCCCTCGCGGTCGTGCTGGTCGCGGCACAGGTGTTGGGCGGTCATCGGCTCTGCGCCCGGCAACCAGGTCAGCCTCGACCAGTCTCGGACCGGGACAGCCGACGGGGCCGTTGGGGTGTCTGTCGGGGTGTCTGTCGCCGGGTCGGGTGCTGCACGATGTGGCGGGCGTCGGTACCGACGCCGCCGACCAGGTGTGAGGTGATCGAGGACTGGTGGGGCAGACCGACGGCGTAGAGGCCGGGCCAGTTGGTGACGCCGCGACGGTGGATCAGCTGGCCGGCATCGTCGAGGACCGGCACGCGAACGTAGCGGTAGTCAGGGCTCAGGCCTGTGCACCACACGACGGCCGCGACCGGGGCTGTTGTGCCGTCGGCGAACAACGGGCACCCGTCGCGGACGCCGACCATTCGGGGCACTCGACGGATTCCTGCTGCCTCGAGTTCTCCGGCGCGAATGCGCCCGAGCGGTTCGGCTCCGCCGCGCAGGGCTCGGCGGGCCAAGGACGCGCCGGGGCGGCCGAGTAGCCGCATGAGCGGGTAGGTCCAGGGCCCGAGCTGGGGAATGTGCCCGACGTCGCGCCCGGACAGCTGTACCGCGTGCCCGGCGGCGAGTTCGGTGGCGATTTCGGCGCCGGAGTTGCCCGCGCCGACGACCAGCACCGCACCGGCGGGAACCTGGGCGGGTTGCCGGTAGTCGCGCGAGTGCAGCTGCAGGATCGCGGGATCGAGTTCAGCGGCGAACCCAGGGATCCGTGGCCGGCTGTGCGCGCCGCTGGCCAGCACGACGTCGCGGGCACGCCATGCTCGGCCGTTGGTGGCGGTGACCAGGAGGTGATCGCCGTCCTGGTCGACGGACGCCACGGTTGTGGCCAGCTCCACGGGCAGTGCGAAGTGTTGGGTGTAGGCGGTGAGGTAGTCGGCCATCTCGTCCTTGGTGGGCGCAGCGGCCGCCGGGCCGGGGAAGGGTAGGCCCGGCAGGTGGCTGAACCCGGCCGGGGTGAACAGCCGCAGCGAGTCCCAGCGGTGACGCCACGTCGAACCGAGCTCGGACTCCCGGTCCAGCACGACGAAGGATCGATGGCGGCGCTGCAGCCAGTAGCCGACCGCCAGACCGGCCTGACCGGCGCCCACGACGACGACATCGACGACGTCGACATCGGCCGGCGTCGGCCCGGTCTCGACGCTCTCGCTGGTCACGCCGGCTTGCGGGCGGCGAGCCGTTCCACGATGCCGCCGGCGAAGCGCTCGATCTCGACGATGTCGAGCCCGAGCCCGGGCACCAGGTCGGCGGGTCGGCGGCGGAAGTGCTCGCCCATGAACCGCACCGATGCCAGCTCGGTCAGCCATTGCACCGCACGCACCGGCGCGACGGTGGAGGCGACGTGATCGGCCAGCAGCAGCATCCCACCCGGGCGCAGCACCCGCGCCATCTCCGCGAGGGCGCGGTGGTGATCGGGGATCCCGCACAGCGAGAACGTGCACACCACCGAATCGACCGAACCGTCGGGCAGGTCCAGGTGCTCGGCATCACCGACCCGAACATCGACCTCCCGCCCGAGCTCGCTCGCCCGGGCTCGGGCGAGCTCGACCATCGCCGGGCTCAGATCGATACCGCGAACCGGTGTCCCCGGCGGGTAGTGCGGCAGGTTGAGCCCGGTGCCGATCGCGATCTCGAACACCTCACCGACCGCGCGGCTACACACCCAGGCTCGGCTGTCGCGAAACAGGACCCGGTCCATGAACTGCATCGCCGCGTCGGTGCGGGGTGCGGACCGGTCCCAGTACCGCGCCCACCGTGCCCGCTGCTCGTCGTTTGCCATGTCCACCCACCCCCACCTATGTTTACTTCATCATATACACGCGTGAGGCTACAGTGGTCGCGTGAGCGAGACGCAGCGGATGCCGCGCGCACAACGGCGCGAGCAGATCCTGGCCGCGGCCACCGAAGCGTTCGCCCGCAGCGGCTTCGCCGGGACCGGGCTCGACGACATCGCCGCCGAAGCCGGCGTCACGCGGGTCATCCTCTACCGGCACTTCGACTCCAAGGCCGACCTCTACCGCGCGGTGCTCGCTCGGGCTCGGGCCAACCTCGAAGCAGCCGTCGGGGCACCCGACTACGACGCGACGATCATCGACGCGCTGGTGGCCGGCGCGGCCCGCGACCCGGCAGGGTTTCGGCTGTTGTTCACCCACGCCGCGCGCGAGCCGCAGTTCCGCGCCGAGACCGATGTGTTCGCAGCCGAGATGACCGCCACCGCCGGGCAGCAACTCGCCGCCCACATCGATGACCCTGGGTGGCGGGAGTGGGCCGCGTACCTCACTCCGACCGCGACGATCGCCGCGGTCACCGCGTGGCTCGACGCCGGCCAGCCCGACCCCGACACCGCGGCGGACCGCATCCGCGACGCCATCTCCGGCATCGTGGCAGCCGCCGCAGCCCCAACGGCGGGTCGCGCCACCTCGACCTGCTGACGCACCCCACAGCGGCTTGCGCGCAGTGCTCGCTGTGAACCTATCCGGTGATCCGTGCGTCCAGGATGGGCACGCCCGGCCCGCTCAGCTCCGGGGTGATGCCGCGCCGGCCGACCATCGCCATGAGCAGCGGCTCGGCCGGCCCGCGCACCTGCGGGCCGTCACCGCAGCTCCAGTCGACGTCGGTCGCGGTCAGTTCCAGCCCGGTGATGCGCGGCGCGGCGCGCAGCGGACGCGCGGTCGTGGCGAACTCCAGCACGGTGGCGATCCGATCGGCCGGGATCTGGCGAGGCAAGCCCAGGGACCGGCGGATGTCCTGCTGGTGGATCATCGCGTCGGCCAGCGCGATCCGGCCCCCGAACTTCGCGGTCAGCCCGCTCGGTCGCAGATGCTTCTGCGCCAGCGCGAGCAGTTGCTCGCGGCTGTGATCGGCGTAGCGGGCCAGCCCGGCGGCGTTGGCGCGATCCAGCGACATCCCGTTGCACAGCAGCCGACCGACCGCGCCCAGGGTGGACAGCTCGTCGTAGCTGAACATGTGCGCGACGACCTCGCGCACTCGCCACCGCTCACACAGGGTGGGCGCCTCCCATTGCTCGGCGGTCAGCGACTCCAGCAGTTCGACCAGCGAGGTGCGCTCGGCGTGGGCCATCGCCATCGCATCGACCTCGGCGTTTCCGGGTGCGGCCACGATGGTCAGCCCTGCTCGGCGACGGTCTTGGCGAACCCGTCCAGCAGCTGCGCCCAGCCACCACCACTGGTGATGGCGCCGTGGATGCCCTGACCGCCCACCAATCGGCCGAAGTGGCGGTGCTCGACCTCGACCACGCTCTCCTGCGGACCGCTGGCGGTGAAGCGGGCCTCGATCTCGCTGGCGTGCTCGGGGTCGGGATCGAACTGCCACGAGCCGTTGATCTGCCAGGTGAACACCAGCCGCGACGGCGGTTCCCACAGCAGCACCCGTCCCCAGTCGCACTCGCTGCCGTCGACGCCGCGCTCGTACCAGCGGCCCCCGACCTGCGGTTCGAGCACGATCTCGGCGACCTCGGCCGCCCCGATGTGGTACTGATGCGGCCACTAGGAGTTGACCGATCCGGTGAACACCTCGAACGCGCGCTCCACCGGAACCGCCAGGGTCACGCTGCCGGTGATGGGTGGGATCGGGGCCGTGCTGGTCATTGAAACTCCTCGCGATGGTCGTCGCAGTTCAGGGTCGTGGATCCTCGGCGATCTTGTGAAAGGTGGTCAAGGCGTCGCTCCACACACCGTCCAGCCACGCCCGCAGCGCGGTGACGCCCTCGGGGTTCAGGTGGTAGATCCGCCGCGTGCCCTCGGCCCGGCTGACGACCAGTCCGCCCTCGCGCAGCACCTTCAGGTGCTGCGACACGGCGGGGCGGCTGATCGGCAGCTCGTCGGCGAGCTCCTGCACCGAGCACGGGCGGCGGGCGAGCAACTCGAAGATGGCGCGCCGGCTGGGGTCACCGAGCAACCCCAACCCACCATCTCCGTAAGTCTCCACGAACGGTAAGGCTAGACGCACGGAGATAGTTGGTGTCAAGGGTGGGCAGGCCCCCGGGGAGTGCGTCAGGATCTACGCGGCCGAGCCGCGACCAGGCAGGATGGGTGATCGGCCGACTTTTCTGGCACTGGACACCGCCGGGTCAGGCGGGGGTCAGCGTTCCTTCTTGCCCTGCTCAAGGAGATGGATCATCTCGGCGATACGGACCGGGCGCTGATCGGGGCGTCGCTTGGTGGCGTCGATCCAACGTAGGAATCCGTTGCGGTAGAACTGGGCGAGCGAGTCGAACATCGTTCCCGCGGCCGGTGACGCGTCCAACGCGGCCGCCACGTCCGGTGCCAGATCGGTGCGCTGCGGCCCCTCCGGGGTGAGCACGACCTCGACTGTGGTGCCGTCGGCTGGCCCGCACCCGCGACCCCAGGCTGGTCCGAGAACCAGGGCCACGCCGCCGCCGTAGGGTTCGAGCACGCCGCGTACCCCGACGCCGGCGATCGTGCCGGTCACGTGATGGCGCGGCTTCGGACTCCACACCGCGTCCGGGTCGAACGGGACCGGCACCCGCGTGCGGCCCTGCCGATCGACAGCCACGGTCGAGGCGAACCTCTGCTCCCGACCCGAGACCGGGCCTGGCTGATCACGCTCCACGGCGGTCCCCTCCCGTGAACCATCCCGGTTGACCGAGTCTGTCTCGGCACCAGGATCCCGCTCCGGCCGTCGTGGCGCGACCGACCCGGCCGCCCACCTGAGCCCCTCCAGCGGTCGACACGGACAACAGTTGCGACACCGTGATCAGGTCGTCAGGAGGGTGCCGAACAGGTGGGCTCCGAGTTGCTGTGCCTCGACCCGATCGAGGATTGCACCTGGCAGGTGCGGGTGTGCCGTAGTCCAGGCGGTGGCCGCCGCGTGGTCGGTGAAGAAGTTGAGGTAGTCGCAGCAGCAGTCCGCCGAAGGCCCGCCGCCGGGTTCGGCGCCGATGAACACCACGGCGCCGGCAGGAGTCCAGGTGGTGTGACCGGCGATCATGGTGACGGTCACGGGCAGATCGCTGGTGATGTCGATCGAGTCGATCCGGGTGTCGGCGCCGAGCATCGGCACGATACCCAGCGCGTCGATCGCGCACATCGCGTACGCGTCCACACGATCATCGATCCGCACCCGGTGCCGGGTGGGCCGCGCGGAGAAGGGATAGGCCACGGCGATCTGCCCGTCGCCGCCGAGACGGACCGCGTCCAGCTCGTGCAACGCGCCCAGCACCTCAACCACCGCCCGCCCGGAACCCTCGACCACCCAGGCGAGCTCCGATGAGGTGGGCGCGCGCCCGGTGGCGGCGAAGGCACGCAGGATCGTCTGGTGCACACCCTTCTCGACCGGGTCCAGGGGCAACGCCCGGGTCCGCCACGCGCTCAGCACCCTGCCCGGTCGCCCCGGCTCGCACGACCCGCAGTCCGCCACCGCCGCGACTGGTCCGGCCGTCGACGCGGCCGGGTCTGTGCTCGCGGTAGGGGTTGAGACCGGAGTGGCGGCGGCAAGCGCCGCGCGCAGTTGAGCGGTCGACGGTACTGGGACGGTGTGGCCCTGCTCGTCGCGGTAGATCCGGCACGACAGCCCGCACTCGTCCTCGCGGCCCTCGCCCGCCTTGAACGGGTCGCGGTCGTTGACCAGCAGCGTCGGTGATCCGGCCATCCCCGCCGTGATCGCTTCGGCGGTCGTGTGGATCTCCCGGGTGGTCACCGGAACATCGGTGACCTGTCGCAGCCGCTGCAGCAACGGAGCCAGGTTCGGGCAGCCGGCCACGTGCAGGATTTCCAGGGTGAGTGTCATCGCCGGCTCCCGGTCGGACGCGGGGTGGGCGGGTTGTCGATCACGTCGAGCAGCGGGCAGCGGCGGTCCGCGCGCGGGAGATCGCAGGTGGCGACCAGGTCGGCCAACGAGTCGCGCATTCGCTGCAGGTCCGCGATCCGGGCCTCCAGATCGGCCTGGCGGGCCTTAGCGAGGGCACGCGCGGCGTCGCAGCCGTCCGGGCCGCCGTAGTTGAGTTGCAGCAGCTCCTCGACCTCGTCGAGGGTGAACCCGTGGCTGTGTCAACCAGAAGTGGCCCCGGAGTTCTTCTCTGATCTGGCCCCACCGGTGGTGCGCGACGGGTCGGGTGTTCTTCTCTGATCTGGCCCCACCCGCTGTTGCGGGATCTGTAGCTGGGCTTGCTCGGCGGCGGCGCGGGCGTCGGCGGCCATCTGCCGGACTTGGCGGCTGTAGTCGTCGACGCGGGTCCGCTCGGCGTCCTGGGCGATCCGGGTGAACAGGTCGGCCTTGCGGGACAGGAACGCTGCCCGCTCGGCGGGATCGATGGTGGTGGTGATGCCGTCGCGGGGGTTGCAGCGCATCTGGGCGGCGTGGTGCAGCAGGTCGGCGATGTCGCGGGCGGTGACCCGGGTATAGGCGTTGTCGAAGTCGCGTTCGTAGGTCTGCGGGTAGCCAGGGTCGTAGCCGAAGTTCTCGCGGTTGAGGTCGTCGCGGTCGGTGTCGTCGCGGTCGGTGTCGTCGCGGTCGGTGTCGAGGTCGCGGTTCACGTGCTGCTCCTTTCCCGGTCGCGTGTGGTGGTGTTCTTGGTGTGTTTGCGCTGGCTGGAGCGCAGCCGGTAGGACTGGGTGCCGGTCTCGACGATGTGGGCTTCGAAGGTGATCCGGTCCACGATCGCGGCGCAGAGGCGGGGGTCGGTGAAGGTGCGGGCCCACTCGGAGAACGCGGAGTTCGACGCGACCGCGACCGAGGCGCGTTCCTCGCGTTCGGTGAACACCTGGAACAGCAGCTCGGCGCCGCGGCGGTCGAGTTCCAAATAGCCGAGTTCGTCGAGGCAGAGCAGGTCGACCCGGCCGTAGCGGGCGATGGTGCGGGAGAGGTGTTTGTCGTCGGCGGCCTCGACGAGTTCGTTGACCAGGGCGGCGGCGGTGACGTAGCGGACCCGGTAGCCGGCTTCGGCGGCGGCGATCCCGAGCCCGATCAGCAGGTGCGACTTCCCGGTGCCCGAATCGCCGATCAAGCACAGCGGTTGCCCGGCGCGGATCCAGGCGCCCTTGGCCAGGGTGTGGATCAGCCCGGGGTCGATCAGCGGGTTGGCGGTGAAGTCGAAGTCGTCGAGCCGTTTCGGGCGGGGGAACCCGGCCTCGCGGACCAGCCGGGACTTGCGGCGGTCCTCCCGTTCGTCGCACTCGATGGCGAGCAGCTCGACCAGGAACCCCTTGTAGCCGGCCTTCTGCCGGGCCGCGGCCTCGGCGACCCGGCCGTGGTGTTCACGGATGGTGGGCAACCGCAGGATCCGGCAGGCCTGCTCGATCGCGGCGTCGGCGGCGGCGTCGGTCAACTCGTCGCGAGTGGAGGCGGGTCTGCTCATGAGCTGCGCTCCTGACCGCTCTGATCGGTGCTGGCCCGGCGGTGTGGTGGACGGCGGTGGGCCAACAGCTGGTCGTAGTCGCGCACCGACGGCGCCGGACGCGCATCGGTAGGTAGCTCGGCCAGCACCGCGGCCTGGCGCTGCTCACGACGGGCGCCGAGGGTCACCACCGCCGCGCGGGAACGCTGCGGCCCGGCAAGCACGTCGGGCTCGAGGGCCGGGTCGCCGATAGGTGCAGGCTGGGCACCCGCGGGTGCGCAGTGGCGGTCGGATGCCTGGTGGCGGCGGGCTTCGATGGCGACCACGTCGGGGGCGACGCTGCCCGCGGCCAGCGCAGCGCGGATCCCGGCCAGCACCGCCGCGGCATCGAGGCGGCGGTGCAGCAGCAACACCTCGATCAACGCCCGGGTGCCGGCGCCGTCCCCGTGCCGGGCCCGGGCAGCGGCCCAGAACGCCTCATGCGTCGCGGTGAACTTCCCGGCTGCGCGGGCCTGCGCCAGCGCGGTCGACCCCGGCAACGCACCCGGTTTGCCCAGCAAGATCTCCAGGTAGTGGTCCAGCTCGAGCACCGCCTCGCCGCGGGAGAGCACCCGTGGGTGGGTCGCGACCCGCGCCGAACCGTCGAAGACCTGCAGCTGTGACGCCGACAGCGCAACCCGCACCCGCGTCCCGATCAGCCGGGCGGGCACCGAGTAGCGGACCTGACGGACCATGATCTGGGCGTAGCGATCCACCCGCGCGGTCAACGACAGCGCGGTGTCGAACCGCTCGCCGGGCAGCGCCAACAGCAGCGGCGCCTCGGCGGCGAACGCCGCCCCGACCGACAACCTCCGCCCGTCGATGCGGCGTTGGTCCTCCGCGGCGTCGGCGGCGATCAGCCGCGCGTTGAGCTCGGCCAGGTCGGCGACCTCGGGGACCGGGACCAGGTGGGTGCGGCGGAACCGGCCGCCGTCGCCTTCGACCCCGCCCTTTTCGTGCGCGCCCTCGACCCCGGGCTGGCAGTAGAACGCCTCGAACCCGTAGAACGCGCGAAACGCCAGCCACCGCCCGGACTCGGCGCGGTTGCGCCCGAACAGCACCCGGTGCACCGCCGACCGCAAATTGTCATAGCGGATCTTGTCGAACGGGATACCGCCCAGGACCTCGAACGCGGCCACATGTCCTTCCAGGAACGCCTCCTGCCCCTGGGAGGCGAACACCCGGTGCACCGCCTTGCCCGAGTGCGACAGCCGCAGCGTGCACAGGAAACACTTGGTCATCACCCCGGCCAGGCGCACCCACAGATCAGCGAAGTCGACCTCGGCCTCGGCGCCGGGCCGGTGATACTGCGGCACGAACCCGGCCACCACCCCCGCCCGCGCGACCTCGCGCGCGGCCGCCGCCGCGGCGATCTCCCGGCGGCGGTGATGCACGTACTTCGCCACGTAGGAGTAGGACACCGCGGCGTCATGCTCGCCGCGCAGCCGCTCGTGGATCCGCTTGGCGGTGTGGCGCTGCTTGCGCGGCGCGTCCAGATCCGCGACCAGCATGGCATCGATCAACCCGCGGACCCCGTCGAGCACCACCGTCGAGCGCACCGCCGGCCGCCGCGGCGGCGGGATCGGCGAATCGATCGCCTCACGCACCGTGCGCCGATGCACCGAGTACTTCTCCGCCAACGCCCGGATCGACATCTGATGACGCTGCCGGTCGAACCGGATCGCCGCGTAAAGCTCCACCCTCGACCCCATCCCGGCCCCTATGCGCGAGCGGACGGACGAGCAACGGACGACAACGACGATCCGCCCGAACCCGCGATCCACGAAGCACCCCAGCGGCGTGTCGACCAGCAACATCCCGCGGGTGGGGCCAACTCCCAGTGCTACGCCCGCACCGGAACACGCCCCGGGTGGGGCCAGATCAGAGAAGAACAGTGGGGCCAGATCAGAGTGCTACAGCCAGAACCCGAGCTGTTGAGCACGCTTGATGAACCGCAGCAGCTCCACCGCTGCAGCCGGGTAGTCCCGGTAGCCGGCCCGGTTGCGCGGCGGCTCGGCCAGCAGACCGCGCCGCTCGTAGTAGCGCAGCGTCTCCGCGTTCACCCCGGCCTGACCGGCCAGCTCACCCGTGCGCACGACCACATCCTCAACCCTGTACCGAAGTACGGAGTCAAGTGCGACTCTGAACGAGCCCGATGAGTCCGTGCGATGTGCACCCTCCGACCCAACGTCAGCATCTCTGACGATGGTTCCTGTCAGGTGTCCAGAACCCCACCGCCGCCTTGATCGGCTACGTCTCAGTGATCTCGCAGCATGGGCTGTCGGGACGGCCTGGGGCGCGCCGACGATCCGGCCGACGAGAGGCCGCGTCGCGGCAGACCTCGCGCAGGGTGGCGGAGGGAGGCCAGTGAGGTAGGGCGGGTTGGGCGGTAGCCGGTGGCGAGCACGATCGCGTCGGCTGCCTGCGAGGTCATGGCCGAGCTGGGCCTGGACCTGTCCAGGGAGTTCCCCAAGCCGCTCACCGACGACGTCGTCGGGCCGCCGGCGTCGTCATCAGCATGGGCTGCGGCGACGCCTGCCCCGTCTACCCCCGGCAAGCGCTATCTCGACTGGGAACTCGCCGATCCCGCCGGTAAAGCCGCGGAGCAGATTCGCGCAATCCGCGACGACATCGACGCCCGCGTCCGGGCCCTCGTCGCCGAGCTCACCAGCCAGCCCGCCGCACGATGACCATCTCGAAGCCGTCGGTGCTGTTCGTCTGCGTCCGCAATGGCGGCAGGTCCCAGATGGCGGCAGCACTGATGCGACACATCGCCGGCGACCGGGTCGAGATCAGCTCCGCCGGGACCCATCCGGGCCGCTCGATCAACGCCCTCTCGGCCGAGTCGCTCGCCGAGGTCGGCGCGGACATGTCCGGCGAGCTCCCGAAGGCGATCGACCCGGACCTGCTCGGCCGGGTCGATCTGGTCGTCACGCTCGGCCGCGAAGCCCAGCTCGACGTTCCGTCCGGGGCCGAGCTGCGCAACTGGGACACCGACGAGCCGTCCGAGCGCGGCATCGACGGCATCGAACGCATGCGCCTCATCCGCGACGACATCGCCGCTCACGTGGACCACCTGCATCGCGAGATCACCGCTCACGAGGAATCCGCGGCCATTCGGCCACGATGACATCGGTGACGGCCGGGCCTCGCACCCGGTCCGAGTCGCCGACGCGGGCCGGTGTGTCGATGCAGTGCCCGCAGCAGCAACGGCAGCCCGACCGCGGCCGGGAGGAACCAGAACGCGATCGGGGGAAGCAGGTTCCACACCGGCAGTCGCGGCCCGTTGTCGACGTAGAACGCGGTGAGCGCCGTGATGAACGCGCAGCTCATCCCCGCGATGTGCGTCGCCCGCCAGCCCGGCCATCGGCGGCGAGCGCCGAGGAACCCCACCGCCGCCAGGGTCGCCGCCGCCGTCCCCAGCACCACCAGGTGCCACCGGTGGGCCCAGTCGATGCTCGCCAGGATCGGCGCGGTGACGCACACCCCGCCCAACGCGACCAACCACACGCGGCCGGCGCGGCGGTGTCGCCGGGTTCCCTTCCTGGTCAGCATCGCGGTGACCCCGGCGACGACGGCCGTCAGCCCGCTGATCACGTGGATGCCCACGACAACGGTGATCACGTCGCGCCTCCCGGTATAAGTAGGAACGCTATGCATAGCTACTCTACTCATAGAGGCTCGGCGGCTCATCGTGCTCGTGCCGGTCTCACCTCGAAGGAGTAGCGTTGCTACGTATGCGGGCGGAGTCGCTCAAGGGGCACCTCGACGGGTTGCTGCTGGCCGTGCTCGAACCTGGCCCGCTCCATGGCTACGCGGTGATCGAAGCCGTGCGGGCGGGCAGCGGCGGCCGGATCGACCTGCCGACCGGCACCATCTATCCCGCCCTGCACCGGCTCGAACGTGCCGGGCTGATCAGCAGCCAGTGGTCCACCGGGGACGGGCGCAAGCGCCGGACCTACCAGCTGACTCCGCGCGGGACGAAGGCGCTGGACGACACCCGCGCCGGCTGGCAGGAGTTCTCCGCCGCGGTCACCGCGCTCCTGACAGGGCGACCATGCGCCCCCGCGCCATAGCCGACCCGGCGATCGAGGCCTACCTCGCCGCGGTCGCCGCACGACTGATCGGCCCCCGCGGCACCCGCGCAGCCATCCTGGACGAGCTGCGCGACGGCCTGCAGACCGCTGCCGCAACGCGCCGCACCCGCGGACTGACCCCGGACGCAGCGGTCCGCGAAGCCCTGGCGGAGTTCGGCAGCGCGCCGGAGGTCGCCGTCGCCTTCACCGGCGAGCTCGTCACCGCCCGGGCGCGCCAGATCAGCCTGTCCTACCTGCTGACCGGTCCCCTCGTGGGCGTCAGCTGGCTACTCGTGCTGGCGCCACCGGGTTGGTGGCGAGAGGGCCCGCGACCCCTCTTGACCTCGCTCCCCGCCATCCCGCTCGTCGCCGTCGGCTGCCTCGCCGGCCTGACCGTGCTCGCCGCGACCGGCCGGCTCGGCCGCTGGATCCGTCTCACGCCCCGGCACCTGCTCGACGCGACGGCGCTGCTCGCCCTCACCTGCATCGCAGGTGACGCCGTCGTGCTCACACTGCTCGGCACCGATCCCACGCACCCGGCTGCAGGCGCAATCGCCGCGGTCGCCGCCACGTCCAGCATCGCCCGCACCACCTGCGGCGTCGCCGTCATCGCCCACTGCCGGAGGGTCCGGCACACAGTGATCGCCTAGTCGCAGCACCTACGCCGGATCGCCGAGGCTTAGTGCCGACCGGACGGGACGGGCATGTTCTTCACGTCGGATGCGAAAGTAACTGAGCCCATATCCAGGGCAAATGCGCAGCGCAGGTTCGCTGGTCGGCGAAATGCGCTGCTCGCGCCCCCGGCAGGAGTCGAACCTGCGACGGCGTCGGGCTACCTGCCGATCTCGTCCTCCGCGCCGCTGTTGAGGGCCAGGCCGATTCGCGCCGGCCTGGCAGAGCTGGGAGTGGATGCGCAGGACCGCGGCGCGATTGTTGATCTTGCCTCGATCGGTGCCACGCTCGTCGGTTGGCGGGACGGGCCGCTCGAGGATTGGCACGCGAACCCGGACTCCCGAATCGGCGATGCCGATCTTATGCGGGCCGGTGTGGCGACGACCCGGCTCGTGCGACGTGAAATGACGATGCGGCTGACCGAGGTGATGTTCGAGGGCCTGAAGGACGTGCTGGGTGAACTGGCCCGTCGCCTGCCTGGCGGACGGACCATGGCGGAGATCGCGCCGTCACCTATCGAGGCCCGTCGGCACGTCGATCATGTTTCCGCCCCTGTCCGGCGTTGGACCGCCCTGGCCGTCGAGATCGGCCCGGATGCAGCGGTGGGTGTGCTGGCCTGCACCGCTGGGTGGCGGGCTCGTCGATGGTGGGGAACGCCGTGGTGGCCGGGCCGGGTCGACGCTTTCCTGGATGGTGTCGGTGCGCAGGACCGTCGGGCGCTGTGGTCCGACCACGGCGTCGACCGCGAACGGCTTGCAGCGAAGTTGCGTGACGGGCCGGACCTCATGGACACGGACCTGGTTCGGGCATGCCTGCGAGCTGGACTCGGCGACGCCGGTGGTGCAGCGGATCTTCGCGGAGTACCTGGCCGGGTACGGGATCTTCGCGATCGCGCAGCGGCTCACGGCGGACGGGGTGCCGTCGCCGTCCGCGGCCGATCCGGGGCGGGATCGGCATCGGTGCGGGGTGGCGTGGTCGAAGGGTGCGTTGCGGACGATCCTGATGAATCGGCGGTACACGGGTCGGCAGGTGTGGAACCGTCAGCGCAAGCAGGAGTCGTTGATCGACGTCGAGGATGTCGCGCTCGGGCACACGACCCGGCTGGCGTGGAACGCGTCGGACGTGTGGGTGGTGTCGGACGATGTTGCGCATCCGGCGCTGATCGACGACGACGTGTTCGAGCAGGTGCAGCGTCGGCTGGCCTCTCGTGGTGTCCGTTCGGTGCGCGAGACCGGGGCGCGGGCGCGTCATGGGTACGCGTTGCGGGGGCTGGTGCGGTGTTCGGTGTGCGGGCGGAAGATGCAGGGCACGTGGAACCACGGGAGGGCGCACTACCGGTGCCGGTTCCCGGCCGAGTACGCGCTGGCGAACCGGATCGAGCATCCCGCCGCGGTGTACGTGCGAGAGGACGTCGTAGTTGGTCCACTGGATGCCTGGTTGGCGGCGGCGTTCCATCCCGACCTCGTCGTCAAGCGGCTCTCGCGGGTCCAGGACGAGCCAGTGCTCGACGCGGGTGCCGAGGCGGCAGAGCGTGAGCTGGCTGAGTGCGACCGGCTGCTTGCCCGACATCGGGCAGCCCTGGAGGCGGGTGCGGACCCGGCGCTGGTGGCGGAGTGGACCCGGGACGTCCGCCGTCGTCGGGACTCGGCGGAAGCTGCTCTGCAGGCGAAGCCCGCCGCCCTGCAGCGTCGGATGAGCGAGCAGCAGATCTCGACCGTGGTGAGCTCGCTGGGCGGGTTGATCGGCCTGCTCGTCTCCGCGGATGCCGACCGCAAGTGCGAGCTGTACCGCGAGCTGGGGGTGTCGATGACCTACCAGCACCCGGAACGGATCGTGCTGGTGGAGGCAACGCCACGGCTACCCGTGGACTTAATGGATGTGTCCGAGGGGCGGGTCGAACCATAACCCCACCGTGCGGCACGCCGCTGACCTGCAGCTTCCATGAACGCCTTCGCCGGAGGCTCTGCGGTTCAGGTCATGCCGTCGTCAGCTCGGCAGTGGCTACCGGTTCGTCGGTGGCGGGCTGGCGAGATCGGCACCGTTGTGCCTATGTCGTCGCCACCGCCTCGGCCGCGATCACCCGCCGCCTGCCCAAGACGGTGGGTGATCTGCACGAACGCCACCGCGTCCTTCCTGATGTTCGCCGAGGTCCACGACGCGTCGCCCTTCGCGTGTGACGGATTCCGCCAGCTCGCCGCCGTCGGGCGCGGGCCTCGCCTCCGGGTTGTGGCACGGGGTGGGCTTACCTCGAAGTGATCGGGCGCCGGTGCGTGCGGGCGGTCGACGTCCAGGGGAACCTCTGTCGTCGGGGACCTCAGGACGGGGTGAGGCTGAACCGTGCCGGCGTGAATGCGTCGATGTCCGGGCGCGCGGTGCCCTCGGTCAGATCGGCGAGGATCTCCCCGATCGCGGGCGCGTAGCGGAACCCGCGACCGTTGCAGGCGGCGCCGACGACCACGCGGGGGGTGTCGGGGTGCGGGCCGAGGATCCAGTGCCCGTCGACGGCCTCGGTCCACATGCAGACGGTGGAGCGCACCGGCGGGTCGGTGATCTCGGGGATCCGGTCGCGCACGACCGCGGTGACCTTCGCGATGTCGTCCGGTGTCACGTCCTGGCTCAACGTGGAGGGGTCGATCTCGTGGCTGTTGCTCGCGACGCTGAACTTCCAGGTGCCGTCCGGCTCGATGCACCCGTAGTCGGGCGCCGCGGCGGATCCGGCCGGTCCGGCCACGTAGATCGAAGGCAGCGGCGCGGAGCCGGGCGGCATCGCGAAGTTGACCAGTACCTGGCGGTCGACCCGAGCGGGCAGGTCGAGGTGCAGTACCCGGGCGGAGAACGCGCCCGTGGTGATGACGAGGCGGTCCGCGACGTACTCGCCCCGTGCAGTGCGAACCCGCACTGTCGACGGGTCGGACGACCAGTCGAGGACGGGCTCGTCGAAGCGGAACTCCGCGCCCGCCTCCCGCGCCACCCGTTGCATCGCCCGCAGGGCGGCCGGGACGTGGGCGATGCGGGCTGCGGGCTCGAAGACAGCCAGCTCGTGATCGGCGATCCGCAGGCGCGGAAACGCCGACCGTGCCTGCTCGCCGGCCAGGACTCGGTGCTCGAACGGCGACGACTCCAGGCTCGCCACCGTGGCGTCGAACCACGGGGACCCCGGCTCGCCGATCATGACGTTGCCGGTGACCGTCATCAGCTCGGTCCCGGTGCGTGCCGCGAGGTCGTCCCACAGCTCGAACGCACGCACGGTGAGCTGGACGTACTGCGGGCCGGTGCTGTTGGACTGTCGTGCCAGGCGGGTGAGTCCGCCGTGCGAACCGTGCTCGTGCGGCGGAGTGTGGGCGTCGATCGCGAGCACGCGCACACCTCGTCGGGCGAGGTGCCATGTCGCCGCGGAACCCCACGTTCCCGCGCCGACGACGATGACGTCGTAGGTCTTCATCGTTCTGGTCCTTTCGACAAGGCTGGGAGGAGGCTGGGTGCAGTGGGTCGGACGGGCGGCGTCAGCCTGCGGGGAGCGCTTCCAGCGAGCTGGCAAGCCGGCCGAGCAGGATGTCGATCTCACTGCGCGTGACGACGAGCGGTGGCCGCATCTTGAGCACGTTGCCGGCGGGTCCGATCCTGCTGATCAGGACCTTGCGGCAACGCATGTCCTCCACGACCCACCGCGTGGCGGCTGCGTCGGGAACCGTCGGGTCGGCAGGGTCGACGAACTCGAGCCCGAAGTAGAGCCCTCGTCCCCGCACGGCGGCCACGCGCGGGTTGCCCGCCACGATCTCGTGCAGTCGCTCGGAGACGTAGTGGCCCAGCTGAGCAGAGCGCTCGAGCAGGTTCTCCTCCGCCATGACCTGGAGCACGGCCATCCCGGCCGCGGCGGAGACCGGGCTGCCGGCGAACGTGTTGAAGTAGTCGTTGCGTGCGCCGAACTCGTCCTGCAACCGAGCGGTGGTGACCAGCGCGGACAACGGGTGTCCGTTGCCCATCGGCTTGCCGAGGACGACCAGGTCGGGCTCGATGTCGAACATCTGGTAGCCCCACATCCGCCCGCCGGTCCTGCCGAAGCCGGACTGCACCTCGTCGGAGAGGACGAGGCCGCCGGCAGCATGGACGCGCGCGGCGAGCCCTTCGACGTACCCGGACGGTGGGCTGACGAGGCCTTCGGTGGAGAACAGCGGGTCGAACACCACCGCGGCCAGGCCGTGGCCCGCCTCCACCAAGGACGCGATGGCCGTGTCGACCTCGGAAAGGGACTCCGCGAGCAGGGCGCTCTCGTCGCCGACACCGGCGGCGTCGGGGATGTGCAGGGTCCGCACGTAGGGAGCGAGCCCCTCTCCCGTGGCCAGACCGGTGGTGAGCTCGGCGAGCCGGCCGGTGTTGCCGTGGTAGCTCCAGTCCGAGACCAGCACACCGGTGTTGCCGGTGTGCTGGCGGGCGATGCGCAGGGCCAGGTCGTTGGACTCCGAGCCGCTGTTGGTGAGGAAGGCCCGGTCCAGGGGCGCGTCGAAAGTCGCGAGCAGGGCTTCGGCGTAGTCCACGACGCGGTCGTTGAGGTAGCGCGTGTGCAGGTTGAGCCGGGCCATCTGCTCCGACACCGCGGCGGCGACCACCGGGTTGGCATGGCCGACGTGCGGGACGTTGTTGTACGCGTCCAGGTAGACCTCTCCGTCGGCGTCGGTCAGCCACACCCCCGATCCCGAAACGACCTCGAGGGGCGTGCTGTAGAACAGTGGTGACCGCGAGCCGAGGGTGGCGTACCTGCGACGGAGCAGGTCCGCGGTCCCAGCCGTCGGGCCGGCGGCGGCCGAGCCGGTGTCGTTCGCGGCAGCGACTGAGCTCTGCGTCATGCGGGGTCGCCTCCGTCGGGTCGGTTCAGGGGGCGCCGGTCGGTATCAGCGCTCACGCGGTCGTCCTGCGTGCGAGTGCGAGGTTCGCCCGATGGTCCGGGGCCAGCAGTTCGGCCAGCAGGCCGTGCCAGCTCCGCACCAGCTCGGCGGCGTAGTCGAAGTCGTCGTTCGGGCGCGCGTTGCCCTGCGCGACCGTCCAGAGCGCGCTGTTCGACCAGTGCGCGACGATCATGAAGAGCCGGATCCTCGCCAGGTGACGCGGATCGTCCGCGCCGTAGTAGAGGCTGGCCAGCTGCCGGGTCCGGGCCCGGTCGAAGCCGTTGTAGGCGGCCAGGAATCCCAACTCGTACGCCGGATCGGTGTTGGCGGCGAGATCCCAGTCGATGAGCCGGTAGCCGGCCCCGTCGCCGATCACGTTCGCGTCCCAGAGGTCGTTGTGGCAGGGCACGAACTCGGCCGGCCGCAGATCGAGCACCTCCTCGATCTCCTCGAGTTGTGCCTCGATGACCGGCAACCCGATCGGGATCACGTAACCGCGCTGCCGCGCAGTGGCCAGCAAGGTCCGTACGTGGACGAACGGGTTCAGGTCCCGCGCGAACCGCTCGCCGCTGGCGTGCAGCGCGTGCAGGGCGGACACGAGGTGCTCAAGTGCGTCGACGTCGCCGGCAAGGGATGGCTGGGTGCCCTCGAGGAACTCCAGCGCGATGCCGGAGGACTCCCGGCACACAGCGGCCACCGGCGCACCGACCCCGATCCGGGACGCGCACAGCGTGTTGCTCAAGATGACGTCGGCGGGCGGCAGGACGTTCACCGCCTCCCAGTAGCCGTTCCAGATCTTCACCACCCGCTTCCGGCCGGCGAGGCGCACGAGGTAGTTCTTGTGCGCGGCGCCCCCGGACAGGACCTCGACGACGGCGTCGGGTCCGCTCCACTCCGATCCCGGCTCGAACACGCGACGGACGGCTGCGTCCTCCTCGGCGGTGATGCTCATCTCGTTCCTTCTGTCGGAAGACCGCTACCGGTCAGATGATCTCGGCGGCGTAGTCGATGGACGGGGCGGTGGCGCCGCGCACCACCCCCGCCAGGAGGAACACGGGGACTGCGAGCAGCATCCATTCGGCGACGCCGCCGGACCCGCTGAGCAGCGTGTAGTTGCTGAGCGTCAGGTATCCGACGAAGGCGAGCAGCAGGATCGACAGGCTCGGCGCAGCGATCTCCTTCCAGACGTTGTCCGCGGACCGCCGACCGAAGAAGACCACGATCGCGAGCGAGGTGAGGACGAGGATGGAGATGAACGCGGCGGTCCCGAGCGCGGTGAACCAGGCGAAGACGATCCCGATCGGGTCGGCCCCGGCGAGCAGGAACGCAGCGATCACGACGGCGACCGCGCCGCTGCTGACGAGCGCCGCCACGTGGGGGCTACCTGCACTCGTGACCACGGACAGCCGCCGTGGGAGTGCGCCCGCGCGACCGAGCGCGAAGAGGTACCGGGAGAACATGTTGCACAGCCCGAGCAGCATCGCGACGAAGCTCGTGACGACGAGGATCTGCATCGCGAGGCTGAGTCCGCGTCCTGCGGCTCCCTCCGCGAGGGTGAAGATGAAACCGGCGGGATCGGCGGTGGCAGCAGCGCTCACCTCGTCGATCCCGATCGCGCCGCCGATGACCCAGGTCGACAGGCTGTAGAACGCCCCGACGAAGGCGATGACCAGGTAGAGGGCGCGCGGGATGGTGCGGCGTGGGTCGCGGGCCTCCTCGGCGAACACGACGGTGGCCTCGAACGCCGTGAAGCACAGGAACGCGAACAGCAGCGCCACTCCGAGCCCAGGGCTGAACAGGTTCTCGGCGGTGAACCCCCTGATGCTGAAGACGCTCCACCCGTGCTGTGTGACGAGTGCGACCACCAGCACCGCGATGACGGCGGTCTCGCCGACGATGAGCAGCCCGAGCAGCCGCACACTGGCGTCGACACCGCGGATCGTGAGCAGCGTGACCAGGGCCAGCACCACGAGGATCCACACCAGCGGAGGCAAGGACAGGCCGGTGAGGTCCGCGACCAGGGACTGGGTGAAGACACCGAACTGCGACCAGAGCCCGACCTGCAGGGTCAGGTAGGTGAGGACCGCCAGCCCGGCTCCGCCGGTCGCCCAGCGGTTGCCCAGCCCTTTGGCGATGTAGGCGACGAACCCCCCGGCATTGGTGATGTGGCGGCTCATCCGCAGGTAGCCGACCGCGAACAGGGCGATCATCAGTGCCGCCAGCAGGTAGACGAGCGGAGTGGCCGGGCCGACCGCGGAGAACAGCACCCCGCTCGCGCCGACCACCGCGGCCATCGGCGCAGCGGCCGCGACGACGAAGAACGCGATGGCCACGACGCCCAGCTTGTCGCGAGCCAGGCTGCCGGTTGCCTGCTCCGGCGACGTCCGCGCCGTCGCCGGTGTCACTGGATTCGAGCTGGCGCTTCCTGTGGTCATGTCCAACCCCTAGGCGAGTGGTCGTGCTCCGACGGCAGTGCCTGATGTCCCCGGTACCTCAGCGAAAAGACTGTACGATGCCGTTCACTGATCAAACAAGTCGTTCACGATTTCGCGTTTGTTAACGTGCGTCCGTGTCCGGGTGGTGAGGGGGCGTCGGTGGCGACAGGTGCCGATCGGGGACGTGCACCGATGTCGCTGCGCGAGCGCAACAAGCTGCGCACTCGACAGTCGCTGCTGGACGCGGCTCTGGAGATCTTCACCGAGCAGGGCTTCGGTTCGGCCACGGTGGAGGCGATCGCGGCACGGGCCGGCGCGTCGAAGGTGACGGTGTACAGCTACTTCCCGAACGGTCGCGAGGAACTGTTCCGCCAGCTCTACGACGAGATCAACACCGAGCTCATCGACCGCGCGCTGGCGCTGTGGGGTTCGAGCGAGGGACTCGTCGACCGGGTGACCGCTCTCGCCAAGGCGCTGCTGGAGATCGGGGCGCGCCCGCTCGTCGGGCGCTTCTACTCCATCGACGATCCAGCGCTCGAAGTCACGCTGGATCCGGTGCGAGGACACGCTTCAGGGAGCTTCCAGCAACTGATCTCCGCCGAGCTCGGGCGCTGCCGCGCCGCCGGCGAGCTCAGCAGCACCGCGGACCCCGACGCCCTCGCCCGCCTCCTGGTCGGTGCGAGTCGGGCAGCACTCACCGAGGTCGCTCGCCGTCCCGAGCGCAGCGACGAACTGCTGCAGGCCTTCGCAGACCTCGTGCGCGGCCTGCTCGGCGACCCCGACGACGCGGATCCACCGCGGACCCGACGCGCGCTGGGGAGGCCATGAGCACAGCGGTCGACGGTGCCCGGGGGGCCTCGAACATGCACTTCGAGGCCTACCGCGAAGCCGTCTCGCGCACGTTCGTACCGCTGCTGGCCGTGCGACCTTGATCGGGTGCCCGAGTCGTCGGTGCGGTTGCTGGCCGGCCACCGTATCGCGGGCGACAACGGTCCCGGGGCGCTGATGGGCCCGTTCTTGTCGGGCCTGGTCGCACGGCTCGACCCCGATGGCAGCTCCGGCCGCTCAGCGCCTGGGTGACTCCGTGCTCGACATGCTCGCCGCCGCCCTCGTCGACGAGCTGGCCATCGGGGCGGGCCCGGCGAACGGTCCCGACGGGCCATGCTGCTGCAGCGGATCTAGAACTAGATCGACGCGGAGCCGGCCAACCCGGATCTCGTCCCGGCCACCGTCGCCACCGCACACCACATCTCGCCGCGATACCTGCGCACGCTGTTCGAACGCGATGGTGAGAGCGTCGCGCGGTGGATGAGGAACCGGCGCCTCGAGCGCTGTCGGGTGGACCTGGGCCGCCCGGAACTGTGCGGTAGCCCGATCCGCGCGGTGGCCCGCCACTGGGGCTTTCCGGACCCCGCGCACTTCTCCCGGCTGTTCGAGGCGACCGACGGACAGGAGCCACGGGAGTACCGAACCGGCGTTCTGTCCTCGGCAGGCGCGCCGCCGCCGAGCTCGGCGTAGCCGGGGCGGCTCGTTCCGGGGACGTGCCCGGACCCTTGTCGAGGAAACGACGACCCTCGCCGACATCGCGTGCGCAGGTTCGACCCCTGCGCCTGTGGGCGACAGTGCCGGGACGGTCAAGCATCGGTCCGCTGCGGACGAGAAGGCCGTTGGCCGCGCGATCCATGTTCGGCCTCGGCCGTCCAGATCTCCGCGCCGGTACTCGCCCGCGCCGGCTTTCGGATCGAACCGCGACGGAAGCCATCCCCGGGAGGACGATGATGACCACGCCGCCGTCACCGCCGACGCATCGAGCACGCGATCGTACAAGAGCCCTGCTGGCGGGCATCACCGAAGCCGGCGGCTGCGAGATCCTCGTCGCGTTCGACCGTAACGCTGCAGAGTCCGCGAATGGCCGACTGCGTGGTTGCCGATGGTGGGCGTTGCGGCGCGCCGCGGAACGATTCCAGGTCGCCACGACGGCCCCCACCGAGGGCCATGGCACGGGTGGGTCGGCGTGGCGGTCGTGTTCGATCCCGAAACTTGGCAATTGACAAGGCTATCCACTTGGGTAATTCTTTCGGGGTCGTCGGCGACCCGCTGCCGCGACGGCGCCGGAACGACCGAGGCGCAGGCACTCCTCCGTGCACTTCCACGCGAGCTGGAGCACCCGATGGCCAACCCGTTCGATGTCGCCGGCGGCCACAGCACGACCGGCGACACCTCGTCCCGCCTCCGCCCGAACGCCGTCGGCGTGCTGGGCATCCTCTTCTTCGTCCTGTCCGCGCAGGCGCCGCTGACCGGCATCGCCGGCGCGTCGCCACTGACCGTCGCGATGGGCAACGGCGCCGGGGCACCGGGCGCCTACCTGCTGGTCGGCCTGATGATCATCGTTTTCGCGATCGGGTTCATCGCGATGAGCGGCTACGTGACGGACGCGGGCGCCTTCTACGCCTACGTCGGCCGCGGGCTGGGCCGCCCCGCCGCCACCGGGTCCGCACTGACGGCGCTGTGGTCCTACTCGGCGGTGCAGGCCTGCATGTACGGCCTCTACGGCGCCGTCGTCAGCGGGCTGCTCGCCACCTACGGCCAGGTCAGCATCCCGTGGTGGGCGTGCGCCGTGGTCACCATGGCGGTGGTGCAGGTCGTCGCGGCGCTCGGCATCGACACCGGCGCCCGCGTCCTCGCCGTGCTGGTCGGCCTCGAGATGTCGATCCTGATCGCCTTCGCGTTCGGCGTGCTCTTCCGCGGAGGCGGCCCCGAGGGCCTCGCTCCCGCCGCCGCCTTCTCTCCCGGGTCCGTCTTCAGCGGTGCGCCGGGAGTGGCGGTCATGTTCGCCGTGGCGTCGATGTTCGGCTTCGAGTCGACCGCGATCTACGCGGAGGAGGCGAAGGACCCCAAGCGGACGGTTCCGCGCGCCACCTTCTTGTCCGTCATCCTGATCGCGGTCTTCTTCGCGTTCGTGACGTGGATGCTGGTGGCCTACTACGGACCGACGAACGCGCCGGGCGCAGCCGGTGTCGCGCTGCAGTCCGGCGACTCGACATCCTTCCTGACTGCAGCAGTGGGGGACGTCCTCGGTTCCTGGACGGGCGATGTCGTGGGGTTCCTGCTCGCGTCGTCACTGCTCGCCGGGATCCTCGCGTTCCACAACGCGATCAACCGCTACCTCTACTCGCTGGGCCACCACGGCTCCCTGCCGCTTGCGCTGACCCGGGTGAACCGACGCGGCGCACCGGTCACCGCGGGCCTCGTGCAGACCGCCGTGGCCCTGGTGCTGGTCCTGCCGTTCGCCGTGCTCGGGCTCGATCCGGTCCTGACGCTGTTCTCGTGGCTCAGCGGCGTTTCGGTGCTTGCTCTGATGCTGCTGTACGTCCTGACCTCGGTGTCGGTCGTGGTGTTCTTCCGCCGCACCCCCGCGAGCGACGCGGGTACGTGGCGCACGCTCGTCGCTCCTGCGGTCGCGGCGCTGCTCACCTTCGGAACGGGCCTGCTCGTCGTCGCCAACTTCACCAGCCTGATCGGCGGCCAGGCCGACGTCGCGGTGTGGCTGATGCTCACTGTTCCGGTCGTCTTCGCCATCGGTGTGGCTCTCGACCTCGCCACCCGACGCCGTCGGCGCCGCTGGCGCCCCGGCGAGGACATCCCCGATGTCCCCGCGAACCCGGCACCTTCCGACGACCGGATGGCTCCGGTCCCGCCGGCCGGCACCTCTCGCCGCACCGATCAGAGCTGACCACGCTCGCGAACGCGACCGGAACCAACGGAGGTCTGATGAGCAACTCCCAACCGGTGATTGTGGTAGGTGCCGGATTCGCCGGCGTCACCGCGGCTCGCGAGCTCACCCGCCGCGGCCGGCAGGTCGTGCTCCTGGAGGCGCGGGACCGCATCGGTGGTCGCACCTACTACACCGAGAAGCTCGGCCGGAAGCTCGAGCTGGGCGGAACCTGGGTCCACTGGTTCCAGCCGCACGTCTGGGCCGAGGTCACCCGCTACGGTGCGGAGCTCACCCAGAGCCCGGCACCGGAAAAGGGCTACTGGATCGTCGGGGGGTGTCGGCACGAGGGCACCGCGGACGAGATGCTGGACCTGCTCGACACCGGCGCACGGGCCCTCGGCGAGGACAGCCTCCGGTTGATCCCCCACCCGTACGCACCGTACGAGGTCGAGGCCGGGTCCGCCGCCGAGGCCGCGTTGCTCGCCGCCGACAAGCTCACCGTCGCGGACAAGATCGCCCAGCTCGACCTCTCCGACGACCAGCGAGAGCTGCTCGACGCGTTCTGGACCCTCAGCCTCAGCGGTCCGACCAACGTCGGCGGCTACCTGCAGGCCCTGCGCTGGCACGCACTGTGCGGCGGCGACTGGCTGCTGATGTTCGAGGCCTGCGCGACCTACCGCCTCAAGAACGGCACCGCCTCGCTGCTGCAGGCGATCCTCGACGACAGCGACGCGGACCTGCGGCTGGGTGCCGAGGTCACCGCGATCGACCACGACCCGGCGGGGGTGCGGGTGCGACTCGCAGACGGCAGCACGGTCGCCGGATCCGCCGTCGTCGTCACGCTGCCGCTCAACGCGCTCGGCTCCATCACCGTGAGCCCAGCGCTGGCGGAGGGCAAGCAGGCCGCCGCGCGGGAGGGCCAGACCTCTCAGGGCGTGAAGGTGTGGGCGCGGGTCCGCGGGATCGTGCCGCCGTTCGCCGCCCTCGCGCCGGCCGGTCATCCGCTGCAACTCGCCCAGCTCGAGTACACCGTCGACGGGGACAGCCTCGTCGTCGCTCTCGGCGCGGACTCCACCGCCGTCGACTTCGCCGATCGCGAGGCTGTCCAGGAGGTCCTGCGCGCCTGGATCCCCGACATCGACGTCGTCGACGTCGCCCACCACGACTGGGTCGCGGACCCCTACACCCGCGAGACCTGGCCCATGCAGCGTGCCGGCCAGCTCACCGGTGCCCTCGCCGAGCTGCGTCGCCCGGAAGGGCGCTTCTTCCTGGCCGGCTCCGACTACGCGCGCGGCTGGATGGGATTCATCGACGGCGCCATCGAGAGCGGCCTCGACGTCGCCCGCGCCGTCGACGCCGCACTCAACTCCTGATCATCTGAGGAAGGAAGTCCCATGGCGCACTTCACCGAGTTCGTTCGCCTCCGCGTCCAGCCGGGCCGCGAGGACGAGTTCCTCGCCAACCGGGACGGCGCGATCTCCGCCATCGCCGAACGGATCCCCGGTTTCGTCGGGGCCCCGCTCCACGCCCGTGTCGGCGACCACGAATGGATCGACGTCTGGATCTACGCCACGAAGGAGGACGCCGACACGGCCAACGCCCAAGCCGAGAACATCCCGGGCTTCATGGCCTACGCGGGACTCGCGGAGATCGTCAACATCGAGGTCGGCAGCACACCGACGGCCTGAACAACCCGTGACGAGTTGGAGACCGTTCATGCGTACTGAGATGTTGATCGGCGGCAAGTGGACACCGGGGTCTGGCGGAACGTTCGCCACACGCAACCCCGCAACCGGGGAGATCCTCGCCGAGGTGCCCGAGGGCTCCGCAGCAGACGTCGACGCCGCGGTGGGCGCCGCGGTCGCGGCGTTCGAGAGTGCGGAGTGGGCCGGGCTGGCGCCCGCGTCGCGTGCGAGGCTGCTGCTGCGGGTCGCAGACCTGATCGAGGAGAACGCGGCGGAGCTCGCCCGGCTGGAGACCATCGACCAGGGCCAGCCCTTCGGCATCAGCAGCGGGATCTCGATCCCCAACGCCGTCGAGCACTTCCGGTACTACGCCGGCTGGGCAACGAAGATCACCGGCATCACGGCACCGCTTTCGGCGCCGGACGTCGACTACCGCACCCGACGCGAACCGGTCGGGGTCTGCGGCCTGATCACGCCCTGGAACTTCCCGTTGATGATCGCGGTCTGGAAGATCGCTCCCGCGCTCGCGACCGGCAACACGGTCGTGATCAAGCCCGCTGAGCAGACGCCGCTGTCGACGCTGCGCCTCGCCGAGCTCATCGAGCAGGCCGGCGTGCCTGCCGGGGTGGTCAACGTCGTCACCGGCGGACCCGAGGTCGGAAGGGCGCTGGTGGCCCACCCCGCAGTCGCGAAGATCTCCTTCACCGGCTCGACGGAGGTCGGCCGCGAGATCGCCGCCGAGGCCGGCCGGGCGTTGAAGAAGGTGTCACTCGAGCTGGGCGGCAAGGCACCGAGCATCATCGCCGCGGACGCCGACATCGATGCGGCGGTCGCGGGCAACCTGATGGGCGGACTGCTGAACTCCGGTCAGGTCTGCGCCGCCTACACCCGCTTCTACGTCGACGCCCGTCGCGCCGACGAGTTCTCGGAGAAGCTGGCCGCAGCAGCCCGGTCGATGACGATCGGCAACGGTCTGGACGCGGCAACGCAGCTCGGCCCGCTCGTCACCCCTGAGCAGGTCGATCGCGTCGACGCCTACGTCCGGATCGGGAAGGCCGAGGGCGCGCAGCTGCTGACCGGTGGCACACGCGGTGACGGGGAGCTCGCGCGGGGCAACTTCTATCGGCCGACCGTGTTCGGCGGGGTCACCCAGGACATGCGGATCGCGCGGGAGGAGATCTTCGGTCCCGTGCTGTCCGTCCTGCCCTACGACGATCCGGACCAGCTCGTCGAGTTGGCCAACGACACCGACTACGGCCTCGCCGCGGTGATCTGGAGCCGCGACGTGCGGGTCGCCAACCGGCTGGCGCAGCAGGTGAGGGCCGGCACCGTCTACATCAACATGCCACCCTTCCTCGACGCGGCCGCGGCATGGGGCGGGATGAAGGCCTCCGGTCTCGGCAGGGAGATGGGCTGGGAAGCGATCGAGGCCTTCACCGAGGTCAAGAGCATCTGGACCAATCTGGCCTGATCGACCCCGGGCCGTACCCTGGTGAGGTCGAAGGGCGGAGGGGTTGACGATCGAGGAATCTGCTGCGCAGAGCTCCCCGACTCGGGCGTACGGCACCGGTCGTGAGGCGCTGCTGGCGGCCGCGATCCGCGTGGTCGCGAAGCGCGGCCTGCGTCACCTGACCTACCGAGCCGTGGCCGAGGAAGCCGGCGTCACGCACGGCCTGGTGACCTATCACTTCGGAACGCGCGAGGCGCTCCTGGCGGAGGCCCTGCACTACTCGCTCGACCGGAGCGTGCCCGGGCTCAGTGATGCACCCGGATCAGGGCGCATCGAGAGCCTCTTCACCGGTCTCACCAACCTGGTCGAATCGGAGCCGGACACACAGGCCTTCCAGTACGAGCTGATCCTGGAATCACGCCGCAATCCCACGATGCGTCCGCTCGTGCGGGAGCTCTACGACGCCTACCGTTCGACGCTGCGTGCCGAGCTGGCGGCGGCCGGTCTCGATGGCGACGCGCTGACCCACCTGGTCTTCGCTGCTCTCGACGGACTCGTCTTCCAGCAGATCTGCGCCGTCAACGACGTCCCGACCGACAGCGCACTCGAGCAGCTGCGTCAGATCCTCGCGACGATGCGCGACCGCGCACGGCAGTCGTCCGGCGACGACTAGAGCCGCCGGACCTGATCAGCTGGGACGTCTCGGTCGATTCCACCATCACCCGCGCCCGCCACCACAGCGCCGCGCAGCGCGAGCCACCGGCGGGACCGCAGAGCCAGGAAGCGTCACCGCATCTCACCGGCTCCGACGTAGGGGTGCGGGCTGCGCAGCAGGTCGCTCTCGGCGAACCGGGAGAGCCGGAAGTCGGCCTCCGGGATCTCGGGGATGCTGCTGTGGCCATCGAGGACCAGGTCGGCGACGAGCCCCCCGACCGACGGCGAGGTCTTGAACCCGTGCCCGCTGAACCCGGCCGCCACGACCAGGCCGTCGACGGTGGTCGCCGAGATGATCGGGTGAAGTCGGGTGTGACGTCGTAGCAGCCGGCGTAGGTGGACTCGATCGACGCCTCGTCGAGGCCGGGGAAGCGGGTGCCGACCTTCTCGACGGTGAGCTCGATGAACGCCGCGGTGGCGCGGTTCGCGTAGTCGTCCGGATCGGCGGGCTCGAGCACGGCGAGGTCGGAGTTGCCGAAGAGGATCTCACCCCCGCTCTCCGGCCTGACGTACTGCAGCGACACCTGATCGGAGAATACCGGCACGGGCCCGAGGTCCATGCCGGGATCGATGAGCACGATCTGCTCCCGGTGCACCGTGATGGGCAGCTCGATGCCGTACGGGGCGAGCAGCGGCACCGACCACGGGCCTGCGGCGACGACGACCGTGTCCGTGCGGATCGCGCCGCCGTCCGCGAGCCGGACCCCGGTCGCGCGCCCGCGCTCGACGACGATGTCGGTGGCCGCCGTGCCCTGCCTCAGAGAGCGTTGATGAACCCGGTGGTGAGAGGGTGTGTCGCGGGTGGTAGTCGATCTTGATCGTCGATCATCCGGTTGGGTGTGCGTCTGCGTGTGCAAGCCTGCCTATGACTCGTCGCTGACTGATGCCCAGTGGGTCCAGATCGAGCCGTTGCTCCCGCGCACGGCGGCGGCTCTGGGTGGGCGCCCGCCGGTGATCTCGCGTCGGTTGCTGATCGACACTGTGTTGTATGTGCTGGTCAGTGGTTGTGCCTGGCGGATGGTGCCGCACGATCTTGCGGCGTGGAGCACTGCCTACCGGTGGTTCGCTGACCGCACCGCCGATGGAACCTGGGCCCGTGTTCATGAGGTCTTGCGCGATCGGGTCCGTGCCGGCGACGGGCGTGATCCGCAACCGTCGGCGGCGGTGCTGGACTCGCAGTCGGTCAAGTCCAGCGAGGGTGGCGAGCAGATCGGCTACGACGCCGGTGAGCGGGTGCGCGGCCGCAAGCGGCATCTGTTGGTTGATGTGCTCGGGTTGATGCTGGTCGGGATCGTGCACTCGGCGTCGGTGCAAGACCGTGCCGGGGCCCGGCGGGTCCTGACCGGTGCCCGAGCCCGGTTCCCGCTGCTGGGGCTGGTGTGGGTTGATGGCGGCTACATCAACTCCGTGGACGCCGGGCTGGTCGGGTGGGCGGCGCGTCAGGAGGGCATCGAGGTGGTCGCGGTGCCGCGCAACGTCGAGGTGGAAGGCTTTCAGGTACTGCCTCACCGGTGGGTGGTGGAGCGGACTTTCGGCTGGTTGACGAGGTGCAGACGGTTGGCGCGAGACTACGAACGCAAGATCGCTCATGCGGAAGCGATGATCCAGGTCGCGATGATCCGCTTGATGGCTGCCCGGTTGGCCGGTGAAGACATCGAACCGACCGGGCCGATCGAGACCGAAGCCGCTCGCCGGCTAGCAGACGACCTCGCCAACTAATCGCTGAGGTTCGTCAACACTCTCTCAGGCGCGCACCGGCGCGGCGGGCGGCGGCGGCGAACGCCTGCGCCGTCCGGTACGCGTCGCCGTCGCCGCCGCGCTCCTCCCAGGCGAAGGCGCCGAACGGCTCCAGGTCGGCCACCGGCCACAGCTTCTGCACCTCGGCCGCGTCGATCTCCTCGGTGCGGACGCCGACGGCGCGCTGGCTCGCCAGCGGCGCGCGCATGGCTTCGACGTTCTCCGGCCCGACCCCGACGACGTAGCCGGTCTGGTGGAAGCCGACGTCGACGCCGAAGACGTCCTCGGCGTTCTCGAAGACGTCGAGGGCCCGGGTGGCCATCGCGGCGAGCGAGGAGACGCCGTAGTGGCAGCGCACGACGCCCGACGACTTGCCGGTGCCGCCCGATCCGACGGTGGCGCGCTCGACGACGGTGACGTCGGTGATCCCGCGCTGCGTCAACGCCCAGTCCGCGGCGCAGCCCTCCAGGCGACCACCGATGATCACGACCTCAGGCACCGGTGACCCCCGGGATCCACGAGGTGCCGGCGAGGGGGACGCGGGCCATGGCGGCGGCCTCGATCGTCAGGGCGACCATGTCCTCGGGCTCACTGCGGGAAGGCGCACCTGCAGCACCTGTGCCGTGCTGTTGCAACACGGCGTCACGATCGCCTCGGGCACGTTCTACCGCTGGCTGACACGGCCGGTGACCGAGGCGCAGCGGGTCAGGGCAGGCGGCTGGTGAAGAGTTCGCCGGCCTTCTCGAACAGTTCATCCAGGCCTTCGAGCGGATCCAGCTGCGCGTCTCGCGCGATGTTCTCGAAGGTCACACGCGAGGTGATCTCGAATGCGATCACGGCCCAGAGGCCGGGCCGCGGGTCGTGGAGGGGGTCGACCGCGAGGCGTTCGGCCAGCACGACCGCCACCTCTTCCGCCCATCGTCGTTGCCGGTCGTAGTAGGCGGTGAGCAGCTTCGGTGTCCGCGCGATCATGAGAACGACCTGCGAACTGACGCCCTGATACCGACGGCTCGCAGCCTTCATCGCCGACGCGAGGACCTGGGCGGGCGAGAAGCCGGACGGATGGTCGCGGACGTGTGCGTGCACGACAGGGGCCACGTCGTCGAGCAGGCTGAGGACGGCGTCCTCCTTCGTGGCGAAATGCCGGTAGAAGGTCCGCTGCACCACGCCGACCCGCTCGGCGATGTCGGTGATGGCGACGTTGTCGAATCCCTGCTCCAGGAACATGGAGATGGCGGTCCGCTGCAGCTCGGCGCGGACCTCCAGACGCTGCCGTTCCCGTAACGACGGTCTGGTCACGCGGGCCCCCTCCGCTCGCCGACGCAGCAACGGCGGCCGGCGGGCGCGCCGCAGCTGTGGTGCTGCGTCCTGTGCCACCTTACGCCCCACGGCGCGGCACTGACATCAGGCGCATGACTGACATGAACCGGTTGTGCCCGTCGAGCCCCTCGCCTACTCTGAGATCGCGCTCACTGACATGATGCGCATGACTGACAGCAAGGGGCCGGATGACGATGACCGTCTTCACGCGACCGACGATCGACTTCGATCACCACTCGCTCCGCTACAAGCACGACTGGGTCGAGATGGCCCGGGCCTTCCTCGCGCAAGACCAGCCGATCGCCTGGACCGAGGCCTGGGGAGGCTTCTGGGTGGTCGCGACATGGGAGGGGGTCAACAGGGTCGGCGAGGACTGGGAGACCTTCACCTCCTACAACGACGTCGAGGGCACCGGCAACGGCGGGAAGGGACAGCTGATCCCTCAGCAGCCCTACCGCCTCGACCTCGGCGAGTCCGATCCTCCGCTGCACACCGAGCGCCGCCGCCTCGAAGTGCCGTTCTTCACGCCCAAGGCCATCCGGCAATGGCGTCCCAAGGTGCAGGAGCACCTGGTCGAGGCGCTCAACGGCGTCGTGTCCCGTGGCCACTGCAATCTGATCGACGACGTCATCCTGCCGACCGCCGCACGGACGACCCTCTACATGACGGGGTACGGGGCTGACGACTGGCGCGACGCCGCGACGGCTGCGCACCTGGCGTTCGTCTTGCAGCCGACGGACGAGGGCTACCCGGCGGCAGAGATGGCCCGCATGCGCGGCAAGTTCCGCGACATGCTCACCGATCGCAGGACGACGCCGACCGGCGACCTGATCTCCGCTCTCGCGCACGGCACCGTCGACGGGCGCGATCTGACCCTCGACGAGGGCGAGAGCATGATGAACGCCCTCATCTTCGGCGGGTTCGACACCGCTGTCGCCACGACGGCCCACGCGCTCATCCGCCTCGAACGATCACCGGAGTACCGCGACCGCATCGTCGAGGACGAGGCGTTCCGCAAGAACTTCGTCGAAGAGGTACTGCGTCTCTGCCCGCCCCCGGCCGGCATGGCACGCACCGTTGTGCGCGACACCGAGTTCATGGGGCAGCGCATGACCAAGGGCGAATCGGTGTTCATGTGGTTGGCCGCGGCGAACCGTGACCCGCGCAAGTTCACCGACCCAGACTTGTTCGACCCCGAACGCGTCAACGCTCGGGACCACGTCTCGTTCAGCACCGGACACCACCGCTGCCTGGGCTCGCCGCTCGCCAAGGTCGAGGTCGCCGACATCCTGCGAGTCGTCTGCACGGCGCTTCCCGATCTGCGGATCGACCTCGACGAGGTCGTCGCGTACCCCAGGCTGGGCGGCGCCAACGGCTTCAGCAAGGTCCCGGCGACCTTCTCCCCGCGCGCGCCCCTGACCATCGACGCCGACGGAGTGGCCCGGTGACGACCTTCATCTACACCTCCCACGACGGTCAGGTCACCACGATCGAGGCCGCGCTGGGGGAGTCCGTCATGCGTGCTGCCACCACCAACGGTGTTCCGGGTGTCGTCGGCGAATGCGGCGGGGTGCTCTCGTGCGCGACGTGCCACGTCTTCGTCGACCCGGAAGTCGTCGACGTGCTGCCGCCGGTGACCGATCGCGAGGACGAGATGCTCGAGGGCACCGCGGTCGACCGCGAGCCGACGTCGCGGCTCTCCTGCCAGCTGCAGGCAAGCGATCAACTGGAGACGTTGCGGGTCACGACGCCGGAGTACCAGGAATGAGCACGGGAGCGATCGGCGGACCCGGCATCCTGGTGGTGGGTGCGTCACAGTCGGGCGCGCAGCTCGTCGCCTCCCTTCGCGAGATGGGCCACGACGGTCCGGTGACCCTCGCAGGCGCAGAGAGGCACGCGCCGTACCAGCGGCCACCGCTGTCGAAGAAGGCACTGCGAGAAGGCTTGACACCGGACCTGGTCCAGCTGCGCAACGAGCGCTTCTACGAGGACCGCGGCGTCGTCTTGAAGCTGGGCTGCCGGGTGGACCGGGTCGAGCGAGGGCCGGACGGATCCGGCGTGGCATGGACCAGGGACGGCGAGGCACTGCCCTTTCGCCGCCTCGCCTTGACGGTGGGAGCCCGGGCCAGGCATCTGCGCCTGCCCGGCCACGACCTCGACAACGTCGTGGTGTTGCGCAGCGTCGACGACGCCACAGCGCTGCGGACCCGGATGCAGGCCGCGCAGCAGGTGGTCGTCATCGGGGGTGGGTTCATCGGTCTCGAGGTCGCAGCGAGTGCACGACTTCTCGGCAAGGACGTGACGGTCGTCCTGGCCGACGACCAGCTCATGGCGCGATCGGTCGGCGCGTTGGTCGGCCGGCACTTCCTCACGGCGCACCGGCGTAGCGGAACGCGGGTCCACTTGGCGGCGCGGCCCAGGGCCTTCGTCGACGACGGAGCGGGTGCGGTTGCTGCCGTCGAGCTGGAGGACGGGCGCGAGCTCGAAGCCGACCTGGTCGTCGTCGGCGTTGGAGCGAGTCCCCGGACCGAGCTCGCCGAGCAGATGGGCCTCGTCGTGAACGACGGCATCGAAGTCGATGATCGATGCCTTGCATCGGATCGGTGGACCGTCGCCGCGGGTGACTGCGCAAGCATCCTGTCACCGATGTCGGGACAAGGCCCCGAACGGCTCCGCTTCGAATCGGTCAGCACCGCGGTCGAGCAGGCGAAGGTCGCGGCCAGCACGCTCCTCGGCGGCACCGCGACCTACCGTGCCGTGCCGTGGTTCTGGTCCGACCAGGGCGCGGACAAGCTGCAGGTGGCCGGGCTCACCCACGGATCCGATCGACTGGTCGTACGAGGGTCGGTCGACGAGGGATCGTTCGCCGTTCTCCACTACCAGGGCGAGCGCCTGATCGCTGCCGAGTGCGTGAATCGCCCCGGCGACTTCGTGGCCATCCGCCGCGCGCTCAACGCCGGCGACACCATCGACATGGCCGGGGCCACGGATACCACCGTATCCATGAAGGCCCTGCGTCGACGGTTTGACACGACGCTGGCCGGGATGACGGCATGACGACCCTTGCTGTCGGCGCGGCACCCGCGTTCGAACCCGGACCGACCGACCTCTACATCGATGGCACCTTCGTGCCCGCACAGTCGGGTGGCCGCTTCGCGGTCCTTGACCCGGCCACCGACGAGATCCTCGCTTCGGTGGCCGACGCCGACGAGCATGACGCACGGCGAGCGCTCGATGCCGCCGTCGCCGCTTCGGCGGCCTGGGCCAGCACCGCGGCTCGTGATCGGGGCGAGATCCTCCGGCGGGCCTTCGACCTGTTGATGACCCGTCGTGAGCGGTTCGCCATGACGATGTCGTTCGAGATGGGCAAACCCCTCGACCAGGCGCAGGGCGAGATCGGCTACGGCGGTGAGTTCCTGCGCTGGTTCGGAGAGGAGGCACCGCGCATCGCCGGTCGGATCTCCGACAACCCCGAGGGCACCGGGACGATGGTGATCCGCCGTCGACCAGTCGGTCCGTGCCTGCTCGTCACCCCCTGGAACTTCCCCTTGGCCATGGCGACCCGCAAGATCGCCCCGGCGCTCGCCGCCGGCTGCACCGTTGTGATGAAGCCGGCCGAGCAGACCCCGCTCACGACGCTGCTGCTGGCCGAGCTCCTGGCGGAGGCGGGGGTGCCCGACGGTGTGGTCAACGTCGTGACGACGACGCGGTCCCCCGAGGTCGTCGGATCTCTGCTGGACGACCCGAGGCTCCGAAAGCTGAGCTTCACCGGTTCCACCCGGGTCGGGCGTGAGTTGATCGCGCGAGCCGGCCGCAACGTCCTGCGGACATCGATGGAGCTCGGCGGCAATGCGCCGTTCCTGGTCTTCGAGGACGCCGACCTCGATGTGGCTGTCGCGAGCGCCATGCTCGCGAAGTTCCGCAACATGGGCCAGGCCTGCACCGCCGCCAACCGGTTCCTCGTACACCGGTCGATCAGCGCGGCGTTCACCGATCGCCTCGTCGACGAGATCGCGCAGTTGCGGGTCGGCCCCGGGACCGAACCGGGCGTCGACATCGGTCCGCTGATCACCCCAGAGGCGGTCGCCGAGATCGAACGGCTCGTCGGGGACGCCGCGCGTCGCGGGGCCTGCGTGCGGCGCGGCGGCAACGCACTGCCGGCCACCGGCTCGTTCTACCAGCCCACTGTCGTGACCGCGGTTCCCGTCGACAGCGCCATCTGCCGCGAGGAGATCTTCGGTCCGGTGCTGCCCATCGCGGAGTTCGACACCGAACAGGAGGCGCTCCGGCTCGCCAACGACACCGAGTACGGGCTGGTCGCCTACGCCTTCACGCAGGACATGAGCCGGGTCGGTCGCCTCATGGACGGGCTGGAGACCGGGATGCTCGGCATCAACACCGGAATCGTCTCCAACGCCGCCGCCCCCTTCGGCGGGGTCAAGCAGTCGGGCACGGGCCGCGAGGGCGGCATCGAGGGAATCGACGAGTACCTCGCCACCACCTACACCCTGGTGGCTCGATGAACCGGCCGCCCACACTCGAGTGGACGATCAAGCTCAGCTTCCTGCGCTACATCGCGAGCATGCCGGACGGCCGGTGCTCCGTGACCGACGGCGCGGACGTCGTCATGACGCCGGACGCCGGCCACGGGCCGTTCAGCTTCGCCCTCGACAGCGCCGACAAGACCGACGGCACATGGCGCCTGCACTATCGCGGAGACGTCCGCTTCGCCGGACACCACGGGTTCCTCTTCGTGCGCATCGCCGACCCCGCTGTCGTCATCCAGGGCGGGTTCGGGCAGCTCAGTGTCTGCGGGGAACACGACGGCCCGACCCGGGTGCCGCTGGTCCGGTTCACCGTTCCGACCCACGACGCGGCAGCCACCACGACGTGGCGCTGCACCGACGTACGGCTCACCGCCGAGGGTGCCGAGCTCTTCGGCGGCGTCTACCACGAGGACGACGTCTTCGACGACCTGACGATCACGCTCCCGTCCGTGACGACCTGAAGCCGTGACGAACGTCCCTCACCACGTACCGAAGGACACCTCTGATGACCAACTTCCAGCACGACAAGGTCCTCGAAGCACTGCAGGCGGATCGCGAGTTCACCTACGCCATCCGGGACTGGACCGTCGTCATCCGCCTGCAACGCGGATCCGCTGCCGATGATCTCACGATCGAGGGCGGCCGCGCCGTCGCCTTCGCCGCCGCCACCGGCGATGCGTTCGACGTCCGGATCATCGGCACCGAGGACGGATGGGCCAAACTCCTTTCCGGTGATCCGGCAGCGAGATACGCCCTCCTCACCGGAACCGGCCCCGGCCTGCAGGTCGAGTCCGACTTCATGGAGCACCAGGTCGGGTACGGCCAGGCGCTCCGCCGGCTCGTCCGGGTCCTGCGTCAGCTCGAAGGCACCCCTGCCGAGGAGGGCACGCTGACCGAGGACCCGTTCGCCGAGACCGACATCGCAGTCGGCCGATACCTGCGGTTCGAGGTCGACGAGGTGCAGTACCGGATGTACTACGAGGAGGCCGGCGCGGGGGAGCCCCTGCTGCTGCAGCACACCGCAGGCGCAGACTCGCGGCAGTGGCGTCATCTCCTCGCCGACCCCGAGCTGCAGAAGCGGTACCGGATGATCGCCTACGACCTGCCGTTCCACGGCCGCTCGCTGCCGCCGGTCGTCGGCGCCCGCTGGTGGGAGCAGGCCTACGAGCCGGGTCGGGAGCTGCTCATGAAGTGGGTCGTGGCGTTCAAGAACGCCCTCGGGCTCGACCGGCCCCTGATCATGGGTGTCTCGGTCGGGGGACAGCTGGCATCGGACATCCTGGCCTTCCAGGGCGACGAGATCGGGGGTGCCATCTCGGTCAACGGCACCTACCACAACGACTCGCTCGGGTACCTCGACAACAGCCCGTTCGACAACCCACGAGTCCCGCGTGAGTACTTCTCCTCGCTGATGTACGAGATCAGCTCACCGATCGCACCGGAAGCCCTGCGCCGCGAGAACCAGTGGATCTACTCCAGCAACGGCCCCGGCGTCTACAAGGGCGACAACCTCTACTACAGCGGCGAGCACGACCTGCGCGTCGACGGGCACCTGATCGACACCGCCAGGACACCGATGTACGCGACCGTCGGCGAGTTCGACCCGGTCAACGGAATCCCGGGGGGACCGCAGGAGATCCCCGACAACATCCCCGGCGCCCGATTCGCGGTGCTGCCGCAGCTCAGCCACTTCGCGATGGCAGACGATCCGGTGCGGTTCAACGCGGCCATCGCACCCATCCTGGACGAGGTCGCAGACGAAATGCGAAAGGTGCAAGGACGATGACCCGGCCCGACCCGACCGCCTGGCCGACGACGTGTGACGCCGAGCGGCTGGAGGATTTTCGGCGGGCCCGCGACCTCGGGGTGAACTGGCTCGTCGCGCAGATCGGGAACGACGGCGAACCGATGGGTGCAGCTCGCGCCAACTCATGGTGGCGCGCGCCCTGGGCCCTCGTGGTCGGCGGCGCGCCGGACGCCGCAGCGCGCATGATGGGCTGGATCGAGAGAACGGCACTGACCGAAAAGGGGACGTTCCGCCCCGGGCCGTACGGGCCGCCGGGACCGCACACACCGGTCTACCACCTGTCCCCGATCGCGATCGCAGCGTGGCTGCTCGCCCGCTACGACATCGCGGGCGCTGTCATGGTCGCGATGTCGTCGTACGTGGACCCCCACACTGGCGGGGTCTACCAACTGCTCGACCACCGCACGGACCCCGTCCAGGACACCCTGCTGACCGCCCAGGTGGGCGTCTCAGCTCTCGTCACGGGGAGGCGGGACATCGCCGACGGCGTGGCTCGATGGCTCATCACCAACTACGACGAGCAGACGGAACTGCCCACGCGGCTGTACACCAGCCGCCGTCACGACAAGGTGATGACCGAATTCCCGGCAGAGAGCGCGTTCTTCCGCGTGCTGGACTACACCCGCCCTCACCAGCCGTACTTCAATCCAGGAATCGCCGCGGCCTTCCTGGTGGGTCAGCACGAGCAGACCGGCGACACCGTCGCCCTCGACCGGGCACGAAAGTACTTGGACATCACAACAGCTGGTGGGGACCTGCAGTTCGACGACCCGACATCGGTGCAGATCTGCAAGTTCGGCTGGGGTGTCGCCGCGACGTACGCTGCGACCGGCGACCCCGCGCTGCGGCCGTGGGTCGTGCGGTCGGGCGACTGGTTCGTCCGTCGCCAGAACGACGACGGATCGTGGGCGCCGGCGTCGTTCATGACTCCCGAGCCCGGCCCGCTCGACTTCTACTGGAAGACGGCCGAGCACGTCATGGAGCTCTCCTACATCGTCCACGCGCTCGCTGCCCAGCCGCTCGATCTCAGTTGGTCACTGGACGGATAGGTCGGAACTGGTTCTGCGGGTCGCAGCATCGGTCTCCCGATGGCGTGATCTCGCCCTGCTCGTCCAGGGCCGCCGTGGGAGGCCGAGTCCGTGATCGTGGGGTGGGTGCCCGCGTTGCCACCTGCGAAACCGGATGGCGCAACTGCCGTCGAAGTGCGGGTTCATCGGAGCCCGGCCCGCCAGCGAGCTGGTATGGATGCCCGTTCGCCACGCCGTACACGGCGGAGGTCCGACGCCGCGTGGCACGCTTCACCGCCGGGGCTCGCGGCGTGATCGACGTGGGCTTCGTCCCCGGGGAATGATCAACGCGTCCGCCCTGGGCGGGGCAACATCCTGCAGTGGATCTACCCGACCGAGTCGTTCGTCACCAGCACCATCAGTCGGATCTGGCCGGGAGTGGACCGGGTCTCCCTGGCGTCCTGGTTCACGGTCGTGGCGCGGGACGGCCCTCGTGTGTGCCCTGCGGGCGAGCCTGTTACCGAGCGCGGCGGGCGAGTCGCTCGGGCTCGAGGATCAACACGCTCTTCCCATCCAGCTGCAACCACCCGCGGTGGGCGAAGTCGGAGAGGGCCTTGTTGACGGTCTCCCGGCTCGCCCCGACGAGCTGGGCGATCTCCTCCTGGGTGAGGTCATGTGCGACGCGCAGCATGCCGGATTCCCGCGAGCCGAACTTGCGGGCCAGCTGCAACAGCGACTTCGCCGCCCGGCCCGGAACGTCGCTGAAGATCAGGTCGGCGAGCATGTGGTTGGTCCGCCGCAGCCGCCGCGCGAGTACGCGCAGCAGCTGCTCCGCGATCTCGGGGTGCTCGCCGATCCGCGCACAGCCTCGCCCGCGCCGCCGGTGCACGGTGGTTGGCGAGCCACCGGAGGCCCGCGACGACACCGTGCGTGCCCTCGTGGCGTCGCAGGGCGACCCGGCAGCACTTCACCCGCGCACGCTCTCCCACGCGCGCTGCACCCAGGTGCTCGGCGAGGTGTCGTTGAGCAGGTGGTCGCCGAGGATCGTCTGGCGGGTGATCGCGGGGTTGTGCGAGGCGAGGGTGCGGGCGTTGCGCCAGTGCCGGTCCAGCCGGAAGCGGTCGGTCACCGCGGACGCCCCGCCGACCTCGAACAGCTCGGTCGTCAACCCGAGCACCAGATCGATGACGGCGGACTGGGCCGCGAACACCGCGGCGTCCGCGGCGTCGCCCGGCCCGCGTTCGACCACGTCGACGGCGGCGAGCGTGGTCGCGGTGGCAGCGAACGACCGGCTCTCCAGCCGGCCGATCACCTGCTGCACCTGCGGATCGAGGCGCGGGTTGGGCTGGGCGGGGTTGGCGAGGTTGCGGGTGCGCTGGTTGACGAACGCGACGGCCTCGGCGACTGCGGCCTGCCCGATGCCGGCGAGGGTCGCGAGGTGCACGAGCTGGTAGATCGCCGGTTGCCGCGACGGGGCGGAGGTGCCGTTCGCGTACGGCTCGACGTCCTCGTCGGCGATCGGGACGGCGTCGAAGACGGTGGTGCCGCTGCCGGTGAGCCGCTGGCCGAAGCCGTCCCAGTCGTCGTCGCGGCGCACCCCGGGTGCGTCGGTGGGCACGAGGACGGTCGCGCTGTTGTCGGCGTCGATGGTCGCGGTGGTGAGGATCCAGTCGGCGAACAGGGATCCCGTCGAGTAGAACTTGCGGCCGTCCAGCCGCCAGCCGTCCCCGTCGCGGCGGATCGTGGTGGCGTTCTGCCAGAACGACGGGCTGGCGTCCTCGCTCTGCGCATTGCCGACCAGGGCCCCGTCGACGATCCGGCGCAGCCACCGCTTGCGCACGTCGGGATCGGCGTGGTCGAGCCGCGACTCGACGAACCCGATGTGGCCGCGCAGCAGCTGCGGCAGGTTGGAGTCGGCCCGGCCCAGGGCGATGAGCTGGCGGAAGAACTGCGGCAGGGTGGCGCCCAGCCCGCCGTCTTCCGCCGGCACCCGGATGCGTCCGAAGCCGGCGGCGCGCAGCCACTCCACCTCGGGGAACGGCAGCCGTCGCTCGGCCTCCCGGTCCAGCGCTCCGGCTGCGATCCGTTCGTAGACCGGGGCGAACCGCGCGGTCAGTGCCTCGTCGGTGCTCATGCCGCCCTCAACCGCGGCAGCGCCGTGAGGAGGCGCTGCGTGTACGGGTGCTGCGGCCGCTCGAAGACGTCGTCGGCGCTGCCGTGCTCCACGACCCGCCCGTCCTTCATGACCAGGATCCGGTCGCTGACGTGGTGGATGACGCCGAGGTCGTGGGAGATGAACACGTAGCTCACGCCGAGCTCGTCCTGCAGGTCGGTGAGCAGGTCGAGCAGCTGGGCCTGGATGGAGACGTCGAGGGCGGAGACGGGCTCGTCGCAGACGATGACCTCGGGCTCCGGCGCGAGCGCGCGCGCGATCGCGACGCGCTGCCGTTCCCCGCCGGACAGCCGCAGCGGCGCCGCGGTGAGGCGTTCGGGGTCCAGCCCGACCTGCTCGAGCAGCCGCACCGCCCGGGCCCGTGCCTCCTCCCGGGACGCGGGTGGCCGCGGTCCGGTGGCGAGCGCGTCGACGAGCACCCGCCCGACCGGCCAGCGCGGGTCGAAGGAGCTGAGCGGGTCCTGGTAGATCACGCCGATCCGCCCGCGCCGTGGACGGCGCTGCGTCCTGGTCAGCGCCGTCCACGGCTGGTCGTGCAGCAGCACCTCGCCGGCCGTCGGTTCGAGCAGGGCGAGCGCGATGCGGGCCGTGGTGGTCTTGCCGGAGCCGGACTCGCCGACGATGCCGAGCGTCTCGCCGGCGAAGAGCTGGAACGACGCGTCGTCCACGACGGTGCGGTCGACCTGAGCAACATCGTGGAACAGGCTGGGGTGGCGACGGCCGGGTTGATGAAGGACGCGGCGTCGGGTGGTCTCGGATAGCCCGATGGACACACTCTTCGAGGTTGATGATCGGGATCAGCTCCTGGACCAGGTGCGGAGTCGCGAACGGCATCGACGGCATGTCGCGGATCTGGCAGCAAGCCCAGCCTCGGGTCTGCGGTTCGCGTTCTATGCGCGGACCTCAACGGTGGAGTACCAGGACCCGGTGACGTCGCGGGCATGGCAGCGAGAGGTCGCCGAATCGGTGATCGATGGGCGCGGGGTGATCACGGCCGAGTTCATGGATATCGGGTGGTCGCGGGAAGTGCCGTGGGCTCGGCGCCCACAGGCTGCAGCCTTGCTGGCGGCGGCGCGCAGCCCCGGCCGGTCGTTCGATGCGGTGGTGGTGGGCGAGTACGAGCGCGGGTTCACCGCTCGGCAGTTCCTGGAGGTGGCCGAGCAGCTGGGGGAGCACGGTGTGCGGGTGTGGCTGCCGGAGGCGGACGGGCCGGTCGATCCGCGGGATCCGGGTCACCGTGCGCTGATCACGTTGCTCGGGGCGCATGCGAAGCGGGAGTTCGTGCGGGCGCGGCACCGGACGTTGGCGGCGATGCGGACGCAGACGGTGGAGCAGGGCCGGTTCCTCGGTGGTCGTCCGCCGTATGGTTACCGGCTGGTGGATGCGGGGCCGCATCCGAATCGGGCCAACGCCGCGTGGGGCCGGCGGCGTCGGCGACTGGACCCGGATCCCGCGACTGCGCCGCATGTTCAGTGGATGTTCGAGCGCAGGTTGGCGGGCTGCAGCATGGCCGGCATTGCGCGCGAGTTGAACGATCGCGGGGTCGCGTGCCCGTCACGGGACGATTCGCGCCGGCACGGTGATCGGGCGAGTGGGTTGTGGACGGCGCCGACGGTGGGGGCGATCTTGTCCAATCCGCGCTACACAGGCCGGGAAACGTGGAGTCGCCGTCAGGGCGTCGGCCGGCGTGGACGTGCAACCGTGCTTGGTGAGGCGGCGGTGTCGAAGGTGGTGTCGCATCCCGGGCTGGTCACCGAGACGGACTTCGTGGCGGCACAGCAGATTCGGGCAGCACGTGCCGGCGGCGACCCGCGGTCGAGGCGGTATGTGCTGAGCGGGTTGGTGCGGTGCGGGCACTGTGGTCGACGGATGGATGCGCACTGGGTGCACGGGCGAGCCGCCTACCGCTGTAGGCATGGGCATCGCAGCGCCAGCGCGAGATCGGCGGACCAAGTGGAGAACACCTACGTGCGGGAGGACAAGGTGCTCGACAGGCTCGCCGTGCAGCTGGCAGCCGATGATCGCTCAACCGGTCCCGCGTCACCCCGCGCCATCGTCGAGTTCATGCGCTCGAACAATATGGTGATCGAGGTGTACGACACCTCAACCTGGGCCGTGACCAGCAGCGACTGACAACCAGCCGTGCTCTCAGATGTTGGGACAGCCGTGGGGTATTTCTGTGTCCGAGGGGGGACTTGAACCCCCACCCCCCGCAAAGGGGACTAGCACCTCAAGCTAGCGCGTCTGCCATTCCGCCACTCGGACTTCGTCGCGCGAACGCGACCGGACGAGCTTAGCCCACCCCTCCGAGCCACCGCGCGGGGGTATCGGGGTGCGGCGGCGATGGTAGGAAGGCGGGCGTGACCGGCACTCCTGAGGACGAGGTCGTCGAGCTCGTCTCCTCCTTGATCCGCATCGACACGTCCAACACCGGCGATCCGGAGACGGTGACCGGGGAGCGGGAGGCGGCGGAGTTCGTCGCCGCGAAGCTGGCCGAGGTGGGGTTCGAACCCGAGATGGTCGAGTCGGGGGCGCCGCGGCGGGACAACGTGTTCGTGCGCCTGCCGGGGGCCGATCCGAGCCGCGGGGCGCTGCTGGTGCACGGACACCTGGACGTGGTGCCGGCCGAGCCGAGCGAGTGGTCGGTGCACCCGTTCTCCGGCGCCGTCCAGGACGGGTACGTGTGGGGGCGGGGCGCGGTCGACATGAAGGACATGGTCGGGATGACGCTCGCCGTCGCCCGCCACTACAAGCGCACCGGGTTCGTGCCGCCGCGCGACATCGTGTTCGCCTTCGTCGCCGACGAGGAGGCGGGTGGCGCGTACGGGGCGCAGTGGCTCGTCGAGAACCGGCCGGACCTGTTCGAGGGCTGCACCGAGGCCGTCGGCGAGGTGGGCGGGTTCTCGCTCACGCTGGCGGAGGACCAGCGCGTCTACCTGATCGAGACGGCGGAGAAGGGCATCGCCTGGATGCGGCTGCGGTCGCGCGGCAAGCCCGGCCACGGCTCGTTCCTGCACGACGACAACGCCGTCACGAAGGTGGCGGAGGCGGTGGCGCGGCTGGGCAACCACACGTTCCCGCTGATCGTGACGGACACGGTCCGGGAGTTCCTCGCCAGCATGAGCGAGCTGACCGGGATCGAGTTCCCCGAGGACGACCTCGAGGGGGCGCTGGCGAAGCTGGGGCCGCTGTCGCGGATCGTGGGCGCCACCGTGCGCGACACCGCGAACCCGACGATGCTCAAGGCCGGCTACAAGGCCAACGTGATCCCGTCCTCGGCGGAGGCCGTGGTCGACTGCCGGTTCCTGCCGGGCCGCGAGGAGGCGTTCCTGCGCGAGGTCGACGAGCTGATCGGGCCGGACGTGACGCGGGAGTGGGTGACGCGGCTGCCGGCCGTCGAGACGGCGTTCGACGTGCCGCTGACCGAGGTGATGCTGGCCGCGCTGCGCGAGGAGGACCCGACGGCGAAGACGGTGCCGTACATGCTCTCGGGCGGCACCGACTCCAAGTCGTTCCACACGTTGGGCATGGAGTGCTACGGGTTCGCCCCGCTGCGGCTGCCCCCGGACCTGGACTTCGCATCGCTCTTCCACGGCATCGACGAGCGGGTGCCGATCGACGCGCTCACGTTCGGCACGCGCGTGCTCGACCGCTTCCTGAGGAACTGCTGATGGACCTCTCGGGCAAGGTCGCGCTGGTCACCGGCGGGGCGTCGGGCATCGGCGCGGCGAGCGCGCGGCGCATGGCCGACGCCGGGGCGACGGTGGCCGTGGTGGATCTGGACGCGGACGCCGCGGCTCTCGTGGCCCGCGAGGTCGGCGGCATCGCGCTGCCCGGCGACGTGACGGACCCGGCGACCATGCCGGTGGCGGTCGCCGCGGTCGAGGAGCAGTTCGGGCACCTCGACGTGGTGTTCCTCAACGCCGGGATCACGGCGGGCCAGTCGGGCATCGAGGACCTCGACCTCGACGGTTACCGCCGCATCATGGGCGTGAACCTCGACCACGTCGTGTTCGGGCTGACGGCGGCGGTGCCGGCGCTGCGCCGGACCGGTGGCGGGCGGGTCATCGCGACGTCGTCGCTGGCCGGGCTCACCGGCATGCCCGGCGATGCGCTGTACACGGCCACGAAGCACGCCGTCGTCGGTTACGTCCGCGCCGCGGCGCCCGTGCTGGCCGGCGACGGCATCGTCGTCACCGCGCTGTGCCCGGGGTTCACCGACACCCCGCTCATCGCCGCGGCCGCGGGATCGTTCCGCGACGCCGGTTTCCCGCTGCTCACCGTCGACGACATCGCCGACGCGGTGACCGCGATCCTGGAGCGCGGGGCGCCGGGGGAGTGCTGGTACGTGCAGCCCGGTCGCGAGCCCGGCCCGTACGGGTTCCGCGGCGTGCCGGGCCCGAAGGGTGGCGCGGCGCCGCCGTCGATCTCGTGGGAGGACCACTGATGAAGGGCTGGCAGGTCCGCGAGCTGGGCGAACCCGACGACGTCCTCACGTTCGGCGAGCTGCCCGACCCCGAGCCCGGTCCGGGTCAGGTGCTGGTGCGGGTGGCCGCGGTGGCGTGCAACTTCGCCGACATCCTGCTCTGCCAGGGCCGCTACCAGGAGAAGCCACCGCTGCCGTTCACCCCCGGGTCCGAGATCGCCGGCGAGGTCGTCGCTGCCGGGCCCGGCGCGGTCGCCGCCGTCGGGGACCGCGTGCTCGGTGCCCCGCCGGTGGGCCGTGGCGGGTACGCGGAGCTGGCCGTGCTCGACGCGGAGTCGACCCTGCCCTGGCCGGACGGCATGACGGCCGGTCAGGCGGCCGGCCTGTTCGTCACCTACCAGACCGGCTGGTGCGCGCTGCACCACCGCGGCGCGCTGCAGCCGGGCGAGACGTTGCTGGTGAACGCGGCCGCCGGTGGCGTGGGCACGGCGGCCGTCCAGCTCGGCCTGGCCGCGGGTGCCCGGGTGATCGGCACCGCGGGCGGCCCGGACAAGTGCGCGCTGGTGCGCGGGCTCGGCGTCGACGACGTGATCGACTACCGGTCGGAGGACCTCGTCGCCCGCGTGAAGGAGCTCACCGGCGGCCGCGGCGCCGACGTCGTCTACGACCCTGTCGGAGGCGACGTGTTCGACGCGTCCCGGCGGGTCGTGGCGTTCGAGGGGCGCCTGCTGGTGATCGGGTTCGCCGGTGGCCGCATCGCGGAGGCGCCCACCAACCACGTGCTGGTCAAGAACTACTCCGTCGTGGGCGTGCACTGGGGGCTGTACAAGTCGCAGCCGGAGCTGATCCGCCGCTGGCACGACGAGCTGGCTGCGCTCTGGGCCGAGCGGAGGATCGATCCGCTGGTGGGTGCCGAGTACCCGCTCGCGGACGCCAAGGAGGCGCTGGCCGCGCTCGGCGCACGCGGCACCACCGGCAAGGTCGTGCTGCTGCCCTGACGGTCCTCAGGCGTCGGCCGTCGCGCCGAGCTGCAGCGGGTGGCCCTTCATGTAGTCCGGCTGCGCCACGCCGAAGTGCGCGAGGATCGTCGGCGCGATGTCGGTGAGCGAGACGTGCCCGGGCACCACGCGGTGCTCCCCGGTGCGGAACCACAGGGCCCCGTCGCGGTGGTGGCGGCCGCTGCGCGTGGTGTGGATCGCGTAGAACAGCTCGTCGTGCGGCTTCGTGGCGCCGGTGACCGGGTTGCTGACGACGGCTCCGTCGTGCGCGGCCGCGCGGCGGGCCCCGACCTGCAGCTGGTTGCCGTCGCGGTCGAGCTTCAACACCGGCTCGTCCCCGACGACGAGCGCGGCGAGCTGCTCCTCGGCACGGATCGCGGCCGCCTCGTCGGGCAGGGCCACGACGAACTGCTCGGCCATCATCGGCTTCGCCACGCCGCCGGTGACGCCGGCGAACGCGAGCAGCTCGGCGAAGTCGCGTGGGCGGAACGTGCGCTTCTCCGTGTCGGTCCACGGCTCCTGCGACAGCGCGGTGGCGAGGATCAGCAGCGCGTCCGGGTAGTCGGCCATGATCCGGCCGAGCAGGGTGTCCATCGACTTGTACCCGTGCAGGACGGCCTCGGCGTGCTTGCCGTCGCCGGCCTCGGTGAACAGCTCCGGCTCCATGTCGCGCCAGTAGTAGTGCTGGTAGTGGGCGGTGGAGTTGGAGAAGAACGTGGCGAAGCGCACGTCGTACTTCTTGTTGAGGGCGCGGAAGACGTCGTAGTTCAGCGCGTCGAGCACCGACGCGCGCCGCCACTTCACCCCGCCCTTGCGCCTCTCGTCGACGAGCTGGGCGACGGCCTGCTTCACGGTGGCCGGGCGCAGCCCGTTGCGCAGCAGGAACAGCCCGAACCTCGCCAGGTCCTTCGGCCCCGGCAGCCCGTCGCGGGAGGACTCCTGAACGGTGGCCGACACCGTCTCGTAGAACGGCTGCAGCTCCTTCGGGTGAGCCTCGCCCTCGACGTCCCACGGGTCGGGGACGACGTAGCCGGCCTCGCCGGGCCGGCGGGTGTAGTTCGTGTTCATCGACGAGAAGATCCCGACCGGGACCCCGGCGCGGGCGAGCACGTCGCCGAGCAGCGGCTCGGTGAGCTTGCGGCGGCCGTCGCCCAGCGCGAACACCTGGTGCTCGGAGTAGGGCAGGCCGCTGTGCACGGTGACCCACTGGATCCACGGCTCCAGCGCGGGCGGGTCCTCCCCGGCGTCGGTGGTGAACACGACGGAGGAGTCACGGAAGGCCTGGAACGCCGGCAGGTGGCCGGCCGCGATGAACTTGTCGAGCAGCTGGGGGCTCAGCTCGTTGAACTCGACGAGGACGGTCCTGGCGGTCGGCCGGCTGGACCCTGACTGCTGCACGTTGTGACTTCCCCTCACGTTCCTGGCTCTTGCGCTCACCCATCGGTGTCGCCCCGAGATCCATTACATCGACCGTGCGTGGCGAGACCGGCGTGGAGACTACGGCGTAGATCCCTCAGGAGATCGTCGGCTCCGGCAGCATCGCGGATGTGCGGCGGCGGCGCAGCCACACCTTCCGGACCCCGCCCGGGTACAGCCGGACCCTGGAGAGCTCCCAGCCACCGAACTCCGCCTGGATGGCGAGCCGCACCGCGGCCGTCATCCGCGAGACGTCGCCGGCGAGCTGGACGGGGCGGTACTCCCAGTCGCCCTCGATCCGATACCCATCGGCATCGGCCTCCGCCGTCGTGCCGGTCGAGCTCCCTGCCACCCGGCCACCTCCTCGTGCATCGCCGCTTCCGCTGCGCCGTGGCCCCCGTGCGCTGTGCCATCCGGCAGGTGAACACCAGGTGGACGCCCCCACTGTAGGACGAGCCGACGGGTGCGGCCACACGTTCTGAGGGGTTCTCAGTCGAGCGGCGGGATCCCGCTCACGTCGTCGAGCGCGGCCCTGATCTCGGCGGGGAGCGTGACGGGTTCGGCGGCCAGCGACGCCGCCAGCTGGGCGGTGTCGCGGGCCCCCACCAGCGCGGACGCGACGCCCGGCCGGTCGCGCACCCATGCCAGCGCGACGGCCAGCGGGGAGGTGCCGAGCCCGTCGGCGGCCGTCAGCACGGCGGCGACGATGCGTCCCGAGCGCTCGTTGCGCCGCGCCTGGACGTACGGGGCCATGGCCGGCGAGGCAGCGCGGGAGTCGGCGGGTGTGCCGTCGGCGTACTTCCCGGTCAGCACCCCGCGCCCCAGCGGCGCCCACGCCAGCAGGCCGACGCCGTGGTGCCCGGCGGCGGGGAGCAGGTCGTGCTCGGCCGTGCGGTGCAGCAGCGAGTACTCCGCCTGCACCGCCGCCGGCACCGTGACGGGCCCGAGCGCGCGGGCGCGCTCGGCGACGGTGGCCAGCTGCCAGCCTCGGGGCGCGATCAGGCCGCAGTGGCGGGCCTTGCCCGCGTACACGGCCACCTGCACGGCCGAGAGCGTCTCCTCCAGCGGCACGGTCGGGTCGAACGCCGGCAGCTGCCACAGGTCCACGTGGTCGGTGCCGAGCCGGGCCAACGTCGCGTCGAGGGCGGTGAGCAGCGCCGCACGGCCCGGGCCGTCGCCGAGCGCGCCGCCGGGCAGGGTGCACCGGACGGCGAGCACCAGCCGCTCGCGGCCGACGTCGGCGAGCAGCCGCGCGAGCACGCACTGGGCGGCGCCGTCACCGTAGGCGTCCGCGGTCTCGACGAGCGTGCCGCCCGCGTCGACGAAGGCCGTCAGCACCTCGCCGGCCGCGTCCGCGTCGGTGTCGGTTCCCCAGGACATCGTGCCCAGCCCGAGCCGGGAGACCTCCAGCCCGCTCACCCCGACCCGACGCCGCTGCACCTGGGGGAGCCTATGCGGGCACGCTCAGCTACCCCCGGTACGGTCACGCGCCGTGACGTGGCTCGAAGTGGTCGTCCTCGGACTGGTGCAGGGGCTCACCGAGTTCCTGCCGATCTCGTCGTCGGCGCACCTGCGCATCGTGTCGGAGGTGTTCTTCGGGAACGACCCGGGCTCGTCCTTCACGGCGGTGAGCCAGCTGGGCACCGAGGCGGCGGTCCTCATCTACTTCGCGCGTGACATCGGTCACCTCGTGGCGACGTGGTTCCGCGGGATCACCGACGCGGAGGTCCGCCGCGACCCCGACTACCGCCTCTCCTGGCTGGTGATCGTCGGCACGATCCCGATCGGCCTGCTCGGGTTCGCGTTCAAGCACCAGATCGAGACGGTCGCGCGCAACCTGTGGATCGTCGCGACCACGATGCTGGTGTTCGGCATCCTGCTCGGGCTCGCCGAGTTCCTCGGCCGGCAGAAGCTCGAGCTGCGCGACATGTCGTGGCGCGACGGCGTCCTGCTCGGGTTCGCGCAGGCGATGGCGCTCGTGCCGGGCGTGTCGCGCTCCGGCGGCACGATCACCGTCGGGCTGGCACTGGGCTACACGCGCGAGGCGGCGGTGCGGTACTCGTTCCTGCTGGCCATCCCTGCCGTGGTCGCCGCCGGCCTGTTCCAGATCCCCGACATCGGGGTCACGCCCACCGGGCCCGACGTGCCGCAGATGGTCGTCGGCACGCTGATCGCGTTCGTCGTCGGCTTCGCGGTGATCCACTGGTTGCTCGGCTTCGTGAAGCGGCACAGCGTGTACGTCTTCGTCTGGTACCGCATCGTGCTGGGCGTGCTGCTGTTCCAGGCGCTGGTGTCGGGCTGGCTGGCCGCGACGTCGACCTGACGACCCGTAGGCTCGGAGATCGTGACCGCACTGATCCTCCTGCGCCACGGGCGCTCCTCGGCCAACGTCGCCGGGGTGCTCGCCGGGCGCACCCCCGGCGTCGAGCTGGACGAGGTGGGCCGCGGTCAGGCGCAGAAGGTCGTCGAGCGGTTCGCCGGCGTCCCGGTCGCGGAGATCGTGTGCTCGCCGATGCAGCGCTGCGCGCAGACCGTCGCGCCGCTCGCCGCCGACCGCGGGCTCGAGCCGGTCACCGAGCCGGAGCTGGCGGAGGTCGACTACGGGGCCTGGACCGGCGGGAAGCTGAGCGCTCTGGCCAAGGAGCCGTTGTGGAAGGTGGTGCAGGCGCACCCGTCCGCGGCGGTGTTCCCCGAGGGCGAGGGCCTGGCCGCCATGCAGCACCGGGCCGTCGCGGCGGTCCGGCGGCACGACGCGCGCATCGCCGCCGCGCACGGTCCGCACGCCATCTGGATCGCCTGCACGCACGGGGACGTGATCAAGGCCGTACTGGCCGACGCGCTGGGCACGCACCTGGACAACTTCCAGCGGATCATGGTCGACACGTGCTCGATCTCGGTCGTGCACTACACGCAGACCCGGCCGTTCGTCTCCCGGATGAACGACGTCGGCGGCGACCTCAGCGGCTTCGTCCCGCCCAAGCGCAAGCGGCGGCGCACCGCGAAGCCGGCGAGCTCCGACGCCGTGGTGGGCGGCGCCACCAACGCGTGAGCCCGCTCAGCCGCGGGTGAGCTTGTTCACGCGATCGGTCAGGCGCTCGACCCGCCGCCGGGCGTCCTCGGCTTCGAGCGCCTCCCGCTGGGCGTCGTTCGGCGGGTGGGCGAAGGTCGGCTGGTGGTCCTCGGGGATCGCGCCGACCATCGTCGCCGGCGGCCCCTCGTGGTGGGCGGGGTCGTCGCAGACGTAGCCGCCCTCGTAGTCCACCCAGGACCACGTGACGCCGTGCCGGCAGTAGATCGGCAGCAGGTCGACGGTGTCGGCCGGCGGGGCGGGCCCGGTCGCGTCGACCTCGGGAGAAAAGCGGTCACCGGGCAGGCTCATGGCCGCTCCTTCGCGCATCGATGGTCGTGCACGGAGGGTTCCCGCCCGACCAGCGGCCTAGCTGGTGCTTTCGGCCGTTTCCTGCGCCCCGGGCCGCCGCCGTTCGCGCCGTCGCGTTGCTCCGTCCTGTATCGACGTGCTCCGACGCCGCAGGCGGACTACTCTTGACGGGGTCATGTCACGCGTCATCCACGTCTTCCGCCAGCCGGAGCGCTTCGTCGCCGGCACCGTCGGCGAGCCCGGCGACCGCTCGTTCTACCTGCAGGCCGCCGAGCAGGCGCGCACCGTCAGCGTGCTGCTGGAGAAGCAGCAGGTGTCGGTGCTCGCCGAGCGGATCAGTGCGCTGCTCGCCGAGGTCGCCCGCCGGTTCGGGGCCGAGGAGAGCACCCCGGCCGAGACCGCCGATCTCGACCCCCTGATCGTGCCGCTCGAGGAGGAGTTCCGGGTGGGCACCATGGGGCTGGGCTGGGACTCCGACAGTCGGTCCATCGTGGTCGAGCTGCTCGCCGTCACGGAGGAGGAGGTCGACGAGTCGGTCGTGCTCGACGACACCGAGGAAGGGCCCGACGCGCTGCGGGTGTTCCTCTCGCCCGTGCAGGCCCGCGCGTTCGCCGACCGGGCCGAGCTGGTCGTGTCGGCGGGCCGGCCGCCGTGCCCGCTCTGCGCGGAGCCGCTCGACGCGCAGGGCCACGTCTGCGTGCGGCTCAACGGGTACCGCCAGCGCACCACCGCGGGCGAGTGACGCGCTGACCGAGCACGTGGACCCTCGCGACCCGGCGGTCCCGGGACTGCTGCGGCACGGCCGGATCGAGGTCACCGGACGCCTCGTCGACGCCTCCAACGCCACCCTGTTCGGCTCGATCGCGCACGATGGCCTCGAAGCCGAGTGCGTCTACAAGCCGGTGCGCGGCGAGCGGCCCTTGTGGGACTTCCCCGACGGCACGCTGGCCGGGCGCGAGGTGGCGAGCTACCTGGTGTCGGAGGCGATGGGGTTCCACGTCGTGCCGCCCACCGTGCTGCGCGACGGCCCGTTCGGGCCGGGGATGGTGCAGCTGTGGATCGACACCGACGAGCAGGAGTTCGTCGACGTCTGCAGCCCCTCTGAGCTGCGCGAGGGCTGGCTGGCGGTGCTGCGGGCCCGCTCGGAGCGCGGCCGGCCGGCGGTGCTCGCGCACGCCGACACGCCCGCACTGCGCCGCATGGCCGCCTTCGACGTCGTCGTGAACAACGCCGACCGCAAGGGCGGCCACGTCCTGTCAGGCACGGACGGGCACGTCTACGGCGTCGACCACGGGCTGACGATGCACGTCGATGACAAGCTGCGCACGGTGCTGTGGGGCTTCGTCGACCAGGAGCTGTCGGCCGAGGTCGTGGCCGGCATGGAGAAGCTGCGCGCGGGACTGGACGGCGGCCTGGCCGACGCGCTCGGCGAGCACGTCACCCGGCGCGAGACGCGGGCGTTCGCCGACCGCGTCGACGCGCTGCTGGAGGCCCGCCGCTACCCCGAGCCGTCCGGCTACGGGCCGTCGATCCCCTGGCCGGCGTTCTGACGGGTCAGATGCGCTCGTAGCGGTAGCGGATCCGGCTCGGGTACAGCTCGTCGGTCACCACGGAGACGGTCCGCACCAGCGAGTCGGCGTCGGCCAGCACGGCGTCCGTGATCCGGGTGTCGCCGTCGTCGACGCGGCACAGCACCTCGGGCCGTCCGTCGACCGGACGCGGCTCCACGCCGTCGGCCACGAGGTAGCCGGCACGGGTGACCGTGCCGGCGAACGGCACGGCCGACGCCTCCAGCACCCCGTCGACGTCGAACCAGGGCACGTCGGCGCTGCCGGACTCGGTGAACGCGGTGTCCTCGGCGATGCGGAGCACCAGCCCGGACGCCGGTGCGGGCACGGGCACCGGACGGAACTCGGCGCCGGCGAGCCAGCGGTGCAGCAGCTCGTCCAAGGGCAGTGTGACCTCACCGAACCTGGCGATGCCGGGCTGTCCGTCGGGGAACTCGACGTCCCAGTCGACGCGCAGCCGGGGTTCGTCCTGCGAGACCGCGGTGAGTGCCCAGCGTCCGACCGGATTGTCCATGCCAGCAGCGTAGGGGCGGCTATCCTTGAGCACTCACATCAGGGAGGTCGCCATGGCCGGGACGACACTCATGCCGGCCGCGTTCGTCGGCCACGGCAGTCCGATGAACGCGCTGCAGCGCAACCGCTACACCAGCTCGTGGGCGGAGCTGGGGGCGGCGCTGCCCGTCCCGCGGGCGATCCTGATGATCTCCGCGCACTGGTACATCCACGCCACCGCGGTCACCGCGATGCCGCGGCCGCGCACCATCCACGACTTCTTCGGGTTCCCGCAGGAGCTGTTCGACCTGAGCTACCCGGCGCCGGGCGCGCCGGAGCTGGCGGCCGAGGTCGCCGAGATCGTGAAGCCGACCTGGGTGGGCGCCGACGTCGACAGCTGGGGCATCGACCACGGCACCTGGTCGGTGCTCGCGCACATGTTCCCCGCCGCCGACGTGCCCGTCGTCCAGCTCGCGATCAACGCGATGAAGCCGCTGGAGTACCACGTCGAGCTCGGGGCCGCGCTCGCCCCGCTGCGCGAACGCGGGGTGCTGGTGCTCGGCAGCGGCAACGTGGTGCACAACCTCGCCGGCATGGACCCGGCCCACCGCGACGACGGGTTCGACTGGGCCCGCCGCTTCGACGACGCGGCCCGCGGGTTGATGCTCGACGACCCCGGCCGCCTCGGCGCGCTCACCGACTCGCCGGACTGGGACGCTGCCGTGCCCACGCCCGACCACTTCCTCCCGCTGGCCTACCTCGCCGGTCTGGGCGCCGCGGCCGGCACCGGCACCGGCGTGCTCGTCGACGGCTGCCAGTACGGCTCGCTGTCGATGACGTCGTACACGCTCGGGATCGCGCCGCCGCCGGCCCGGTCGGACGCGAGCGGGCCGGCCGTCGCGACCGACCCGGCGCCGCAGGACCAGAACATCTGAATTGGCCCTGGCCGAGCGGCGCCGCGTGCCTAGCGTCGAGGGCATGCAGATCGCGGTGGTCACGTTCGACGGGTTCAACGAGCTCGACAGCTTCATCGCCTCGGCGCTGATCAACCGGGCCCGCCCGGCCGGGGTGCACGCCTACATCACCACGCCCACCCCGTCCGTCACGTCGATGAGCGGGGTGGAGGTGGTGGGCCAGCGCGGGTTCGACTTCGCCGCGGAGGCCGATGTCGTGCTCATCGGCAGCGGCATCCGCACCCGGGACGTCGTCGCCGACCCGGACCTGCTCGCCGCGCTGCCGCTCGACCCGTCCCGTCAGCTGATCGGCGCGCAGTGCTCGGGCGCCCTGGTGCTCGCGAAGCTCGGGCTGCTCGGCTCGATGCCGGCGTGCACCGACACCACCACCCGTCCGTTCGTGGAGGAGTGCGGGATCACGGTGCTCGACGCCCCGTTCCACGCCAAGGGCTCGATCGCCACCGCCGGCGGCTGCCTGGCCTCGCTGTACCTGGGCGCGTGGGCGATCACCCGCACCGTCGGGGAGGACGCGGCGCGCGCGGCCGTCGACTACGTCGCGCCGGTGGGGGAGAAGGACGCGACGGTGGAACGCGTGTTCTCCGCGATCAGGGAGTCCGTCGTCGGCTAGCGGCCGAACGACTCGAACCAGGCGCGGTCGATCCACGGCGGCAGGTGCGCCGGCACCGTCGTGGCGACGGTGTGCTCGCGGAAGGTGACGCGGGCGGCGTCGCCCGTGATGCGCACCCGCACGTCCTCCAGGTTGTGGGGCTCGCCGGCGTCGTGGCCCAGCGTGGCGGCGACGAACGCGCGCATCGGCGCCGAGTGCGTCGCCGCCACCACCAGCAGCGGGCCGTCGGCGGGGTCGTGCCCGTCCGCGGCCGTGGCGATGCCGCGCCACATCCGGTGCGCCGCGACGTGCGGCGGCTCGAAGTGCAGCGTCGGGTTGTGCAGCCAGTACTCGATGGGGTGCCGGTCGGGGTGGTCGAAGCGGTCGAACTCGCGTGCCCAGTCGGGCAGCTCGCCGGGCGGCAGGGCATGCCGGGCCGGGGCCGCCCCGCCGTTCGTGTCGACGCCCTCGCCGTGCAGCGAGAAGCGCAGGTTGTCGAACCACGGTTCGGGGCGGAGCGCGCCGACGCCCTGCTCGTGGCCCAGCTTCGCCACCAGCGCCGCCCGCACCGCGACGGCCGTGGCGGTCGCGCGGGCCGTGCGGGCGTGCGGCAGCCGCACCACCGTGCCGGGTGCGAGCTCGGCGGCCAGCTCCGCGCCGCGGGCGGTCGCCTGCTGCTCGCCCAGCTCGGTCAGCCCGTGGTCGGCGTCGTAGCCGCTGGTCTCGCCGTGCCGCAGCAGCACCACCTCGTAGTCCACCGCCACGACGCTACGGGCAGCGCGCCGATCGGGCTGCCACCCCGTGCCTCAGGGCGGAACGCGTCACTCGCCGGTCGGCCCGCCGGCGAGCTCGACGACGACGTCCAGATGACCGGAATGGCGCGCGTACTCCTGCACCAGGTGCAGCAGCACCCGTTCGAGCGTCGCCGGCGGGGCGCCGTCCCAGCGGTCGCTCGGCGCGCCGCGCTCGTCGAGCTCGTGACCGCGGACGATCTCGCGGCTGCGCGCGCCCTGTGCCCGCAGCGCCGCGACCAGTGCCGCGACGTCGGTGCCGGCCGGGACGCTCCAGCGGCCGTCCGCCCAGTCGCCCCACGGCTCGTCGACGTCGAGGCCGAGGAACCCCCACTCCAACCAGCGCCGCTCGACGTGGCGCAGGTGGTGCAGCAGCTCGGCCGGTGACCAGCCCGACGGCAGCCCGCTGCGGGTCGCCGCGTCGTCCGGGAGGGCCTCGACGCGTGTGATCGTGCGCTCGCGGAAGAAGTCCAGGTAGGCCAGCAGCACGTCGGCGCGCGTGCCGAGATCGTCGGTGGCTTCGGGGAAGGCTGTCATCCGTCCATCCTGCGAGTAGCACAACCGCATTCCACCTGCCAGGGATCGACCGACCCCCACAACGCGCCGCCAGCAGGCATAGCGTCGAGGCATCCCGAGGAGGACACCATGAAGATCGGTCTGCACATCGCGGACTTCACCTACCCGTCCGGGCCCGCAGCGCTCGCCGACGACCTGACCCGCATCGCCGTCACCGCGGAGGAGCAGGGCTTCGCGCGCGTGTCGGTGATGGACCACCTCTGGCAGATCAGCGTGGTCGGGCCGACCGAGCACGACATGCTGGAGGCCTACACGACGCTGGGCTACCTGGCTGCGCGCACCGAGAAGGTGGAACTGCTCGCCTGGGTCACGGCCGTCAGCTACCGCGACCCCGGACTGCTCGCCAAGCTCGTCACCACGCTCGACGTCCTGAGCAAGGGCCGGGCCTGGCTGGGCATCGGCGCCGCCTGGAACGGCGAGGAGGCCGACGGGCTCGGCCTGTTCTTCCCGCCGACGGCGGAGCGGTTCGAGCGGCTGGAGGAGACCCTCGACATCTGCCTGCAGATGTGGAGCGACTCCGACGCACCGTTCGAGGGCAAGCACTACCGGCTGGGCCGCACGCTCAACGTGCCGCAGTCGCTGCAGCGCCCGCACCCGCCGATCCTCATCGGCGGCGGCGGGGAGAAGAAGACGCTGCGGCTCGTCGCGAAGTACGCGCAGGCGTGCAACCTGTTCCCCGGCCCGGAGCTGGAGCACAAGCTCGACGTGCTGCGCGGGCACTGCGAGGCCGTGGGCCGCGACTACGACGAGATCGAGAAGACCGTGATGATGCCGCTCGACCCCGGCGCCGATGGCGAGAAGGTCGATGAGCTGCTCGCCGCGGTCCAGGGCTTCGCGAAGCTCGGCGTGTCCGAGGTGCACGGCTTCGTGCCGGAGGTGGCGGACCTGAAGCGGCTGAAGGTGCTCGGCCGTGAGGTGATCCCGGCGGCGGCAGAGCTGTAGCCGGTCTTTCCGTCGAGAACGACGTTGTGGTGATCAACAAGCCTTGTTGATCACCACAACGTCGTTCTCGACGCGTACCTGGGCGGGAGTAGCGTGCGGATCGTGACCGAACTCAGCCGCATCGGCGTCACCGGACTCGCCGTCATGGGTGCGAACCTCGCCCGCAACATCGCCCGCCACGGCGTGCCCGTCGCGGTTCACAACCGCACGGCCGCGCGCACCAAGGAGTTCATGGAGGCGTACGCGGACGAGGGCACGTTCACGGCGTCGGAGAGCGTCGAGGACTTCGTCGCGTCGCTGGAGCGGCCGCGCCGGATCATCGTGATGGTCAAGGCGGGCGCCCCCGTCGACGGGGTGATCGAGGAGCTCGCGCCGCTGCTCGACGAGGGCGACATCATCATCGACGCCGGCAACTCGCACTTCCCCGACACGAACCGGCGGACGAAGGACCTGGCGGCGCGGGGCCTGCGGTTCATGGGTGTCGGCGTGTCCGGCGGCGAGGAGGGCGCGCTCAACGGGCCGAGCATCATGCCCGGCGGCGACCCGGCCGCCTACGCCGAGGTCGAGGAGATCCTGACGAGCATCGCCGCCGTCGTCGACGGCACGCCGTGCTGCGTCCACGTCGGGCCGGACGGCGCTGGGCACTACGTGAAGATGGTGCACAACGGCATCGAGTACGCCGACATCCAGCTCATCGCCGAGGCGTACGACCTGCTCACGCACGTCGCCAGCCTGGACGCCCCGGCCATCGGGAAGATCTTCGAGGAGTGGAACACGGGCGACCTCGAGTCGTTCCTCATCGAGATCACCGGCATCGTCCTCGGCAAGACCGACGAGAGGACGGGCCGGCCGCTCGTCGACGTGATCGTCGACCAGGCCGAGCAGAAGGGCACCGGCCGGTGGACGGCCATCGACGCGCTCGACCTCGGGGTGCCGCTCACCGGCATCACCGAGGCCGTGTTCGCCCGCACGCTCTCGGCGCTGCGCGACGAGCGGAAGGCCGCGTCCACCACGCTCGCCGGGCCCAACCCCAGCAACGAGGCGAACCGCCCCGATCTCGTCGACGACATCCGGCAGGCGCTCTACGCGTCCAAGGTCGTCGCCTACGCGCAGGGCTTCGCGCAGATGCGGGCCGCGTCGGAGGCCAACGGCTGGAACCTCGACCTGGGTGCCATGGCCACCATCTGGCGCGGCGGCTGCATCATCCGCGCCCAGTTCCTCAACCGCATCACCGAGGCCTACGCCGAGCACGGCAACATCGAGAACCTGCTGATGGTGCCCTACTTCACCGAGGCCGTCGCCAACGCGCAGGACGCGTGGCGGCGCGTCGTCGTCACCGCCACCGAGCAGGGCGTGGCCATCCCCGCGTTCGCCAGCTCGCTGTCGTACTACGACGCGTACCGGCGGGAGCGCGGCCCGGCCAACCTCATCCAGGGGCTGCGCGACTTCTTCGGCGCCCACACCTACCGCCGGATCGACGCCGAGGGCGCCTTCCACACCCGCTGGTCGCAGGACGGCACCGAGGTGCGGACGGACGGCTGATCAGGTCATAGACCGGGTCACTGACGACGGCCGAGGTGTCGATCGACGACATGTCCGTCATCCGGACGCGCCGCGTCGACAGTCTCGATCATGTCGTCGATGCCGGTGCGCGCCACGTCACGTGCGGTCGACGAGCGCGTCGAGATCGATCTCGACGGGGAACGGGTCGGTGGTGGCGAACCGGCCGCGGACCGGTCCGTGGTCCGCATAGCCGAACGCGCCGGCCAGATGGCACGCGAGCAGGCTCGGTCCGTCCTCCAGATCGATCATCCAGTAGTGACCGATGCCGGCATCGGCGTACTCGCCGCGCTTGATGCGGGCGTCGCGACGATACGAGTCAGGGGAGAAGACCTCGATGGCGAGGAGCACCTCGCTCGCTCGGAGCAGGCCGCCTTCGCGGCCGACGCGATCGAAGGCTTCACGGGTGACGACGACGTCAGGAACTCGCACCGTGCCGGGCTGATCCGGTGGCACCAACTGCAGGTCGATGTCCACCTCCGGCAGCACTTCCAGACCGGGGGGGAGTTGGGCATCCAACTGAGCACACACAATTCGCAGGCAGCGCTGGTGGACAGGGATCGGCCGGGGCGACATCACGCGCATGCCTTCCTGAAGTTCGTAGCGCCCGTCCGCATCGTCGGGCAGCGCGGCGTACTCCGCGGCCGTCAGCGGCCGCAGTGGATAGGGCAGCGCGGTCATGTGGAGGAGTGTCCCACGGAGACCCGCTCGCCGAACTCGTACTCGCCGGGCTCGAACCGCTCTGTCGCCTTGCGGTACTCCCGCATGTAGCCGGGCCAGTTGGTGACGACGCGGCCGCTCGCGTCGCGGTACCAGGAGTCGCAGGTCGTCCAGGCGGTGCCGGGGAAGCGGGCCTGCAGGGCCGCGTCGGAGGCGGCCTCGACGTCCGCCCGCACGGTCACCGACGACGCGCCGCGCGCGTGCATCGCCTGCAGCGCCTGCCGCACGTAGGCGGCCTGCTGCTCCAGGTAGAAGATGATCGAGCCGCCGGAGGTGTTGGTGTTGGGCCCGTACAGCACGAACATCGACGGGAAGCCGGGCACCGTCATGCCGAGGTGCGCGTGCGCGCCGTCGGCCCACACCTTCTCCAGCTCCCGTCCGCCGCTGCCGGTGATCGCCATCGGGAACATGAACCGGGTGGTGGCGAACCCGGTGGCCCAGATGACGGTGTCGACGGCGTGCACGCGGCCGTCGGCGGTCTGTAACCCTCCGGGACGAGCCGGGTGATCGCGTCGGTGACCAGTTCGACGTCGGGGCGCTGCAGCGCCGGCAGGAACGCCGAGGAGAACAGCACCCGCTTGCAGCCGAACGTGTAGTCGGGCCATGCCTTGCGCCGCACGTCGGGGTCGCGCAGCTGCCTGCGCATGAACCGCGCCGAACGCATCCCGAGGAGCCTGCCGAGCGTGCGGGGGTGCCGGATGCCCGCCGTCAGCGCCTCGCCGTAGTGGAAGAGGAACCCGCGCCGGTACGCCTGCAGGCCCGGCACGTGGGCGACCGCGGCGCGCACCCATCGCGGGTACGGCGTGTTCCTGCGGGCGAGGAACCAGTTGCCGGTGCGCTGGAACACCGACAGGAACGCCGTCTGCTTCGCGATCTCCGGCACGAACTGCACCGCGCTCGCCCCCGACCCGATCACGGCGACGCGGCGGCCGCGCAGGTCGTGGTCGTGGTCCCACCGCGCCGAGTGGAACGTGTGCCCGGCGAACTCGTCGATGCCCTCGATCCGCGGCACGTGCGGCTGGCTGAGCTGCCCGGTCGCGACGACCAGCGCGTCGCTCTCCCAGGTGCGCCCGTCCTCCGCCGTGACGGTCCAGGCGGCGGTGTCGTCGTCCCAGGCGCAGGAGGTGACCCGCACCCCGCACACCACCTTGTCCGTGACCCCGTTCCGGCGCGCGACGTCCTGCAGGTAGTCGAGGATCTCCTGCTGCGGCGAGCACAGCCGCGTCCAGTCGCGGCGCTGGGCGTAGGAGAACGAGTAGAGGTGCGACGGGACGTCGCACGCCGCGCCCGGATAGGTGTTGTACAGCCAGGTGCCGCCGATCTCCGGCCCCGCCTCCAGCACGGTCACGTCGGTGATGCCGTGGCGGGCCAGCTCGATCGTCGCGGCGACACCGCCGAACCCCGCCCCGACGATCACCACGCGTGTCCCCGTCATGGCTCGGAGTGTGGCACGGGTTGTCCAGCGCCCTGGCGCGGGCGAGAGTGGATCTCGTGCCCGATCCCGACGGCTTGACCGTGCGCGCGTCCACCCACCCCGACCGCACCGCGATCATCGATCCGGCCGGCGCCACCCTCACCTACGCCGAGCTGGAGGCGCGCGCCAACCGGCTCGCGCACGCGCTGCTGGACCAGGGCGTGCTGGTCGGGGACCGGGTCGCCTGGTGCGGACCGAACGCGGTCGAGGTGCTGGTCGTGCTGCACGCGTGCCGCAAGATCGGCGCGATCGCCGTGCCCGTCGCGTACCGGTTCACCGACGCCGAGCTGGGCTACGTGCTGGCGGACTCGGGCGCCGTCGGCGCGCTCGTCGACCCCGGGTACGTCGACCGGATCGCAGCGCTGCGCCCGCAGCTGCCTGCCCTGCGCGAGCTCGTCGCGTGGGGCACGCCGGCCTGGGACGCGCTGCTCGCCGCGGGATCGCCCGAGCCGCCGGCGCCTGCAGAGGCGGCCGGCACGCAGATGATCTACACGTCCGGCACCACCGGGAAGCCCAAGGGTGCCGTGCGGGCCCGGCCGGTGCCGGAGATGACCGACGCGCTCGTGCGCACCCTGCGCCTCGTCCCGGACGACGAGGTGCACCTGACCACCGGCCCGCTCTACCACTCCGGGCCGCTGGCCTGGGCGGTGCTCACCCACGCCATCGGCGGCACCGTGGTCGTGATGCGCTCCTTCGACCCCGCGCGCTGGCTGGAGCTCGTGCGCACCTACCGCGTCACCAACACGTTCACCGCGCCGACGCCGCTCAAGCGCATCGTCGCCCTGCCCGACGACGTGCTCGCCACCGCCGACCTCACGTCGATGCGCTCGCTCGTCGCCAACGCCGCACCCGTCCCGTACGCGTTGAAGCAGGAGATCGTCGCCAAGCTGGGCGACGGGTTCCTCTTCGAGGTGTACGGCTCCACCGAGCTGGGCGTCTCCGCCGTCCTGCCGCCGGAGGAGCAGCTCGCCCGGCCCGGGTCGTGCGGGCTGCCCCTGCCGGGCACCGAGATGCGCGTCGTCGGCGAGGACGGGCACGACCTGCCACCCGGCGCGCCCGGGAAGCTGCTCGTGCGCTCGCCGAGCACGTTCTTCGGCTACCACGGGCGGTCCGAACCCGTCGGTGACGCCGACGGCTGGAAGACCGTCGGCGACGTCGCGCACTTCGACGCCGACGGCTACCTCTACATCCGCGACCGCGGCGGCGACCTCGTCATCACCGGCGGCATGAACGTCTACCCGGCGGAGGTGGAGGCCGTGCTGCACGCCCACCCCGACGTGCTGGACGTCGCCGTGTTCGGGGTGCCGTCGGCGGAGTGGGGGCAGTCCGTGCACGCCGCGGTCGTCGCCCGTCCCGGCCACACCGTCGACGTCGCCGCACTGGAGGCGCACGTGGCCGGGCAGCTCGCCGGCTACAAGCGACCGCGCAGCTGGGAGGTGCGTGACAGTCTCCCGCGCACCGACTCGGGCAAGATCCTCAAGCGGGTGCTGCGGGAGGAGTACGACACCCGCACGGCCGCAGGGAACGGGTAGAACTCATCGGCGGCGCTGGGGGTCAGAGCGGGGTGTGCGGGGGCATCGGGCGGACGGACGGCAGCAGCGCGCCCAGCTCTCCCGGCTCGAAGCGGTGCAGCCCGACGACGTGCCAGAAGTGGCCCTCGACGTCGCCGTCGGCCTTGTAGCGGCCGTCGAGGCCCAGCGCCGCCCAGGCGCCGCGCGGGAGGCCGAGCAGGGTGGCGCTGCGCGTCGCGTGGTCGACGGTGACCGACCACAGGCGCGCGGTGCCGTCGTTGCTGCCGCTGGCCAGGACGTCCTTGCGTGGGTGGAACGCGAGCGATCGTACGGGCCGGGCGTGGCCGCGCATCCGCTGCAGGTGATCGCCGGAGGCGGCGTCCCACAGCCGGATGACCAGGTCGTCGCCGGCGGTGGCGAGCAACCGGCCGGAACGGTCGGCGGCCGCCGCCCACAGCCTGCCCTCGTGCCGGGTGAGCACGTGCCGGCGCACCCCCGTCGCCAGGTCCCAGACGGCGGCGGTGCCGTCCCACGACGCGCTGGCCACCCATCCGCTGCCGAACGCGACGGCGTAGACGCGGTCGGTGTGGCCGGTCAGGGTGCGGAGCAGGGTGCCGGTGCGGGCGTCGAACAGCCGGACGTGCGAGTCGTCGCAGCCGGTGGCGAGGAGGGGCGCGTCCGGGCTGAACGCGATGGAGCGGACGCGGCCGGTGTGCTCCCGCAGCGTGTACAGCAGCCGCCCGGTGGCGACGTGCCGGACGCGCAGCGTGTCGTCGTCCTCGCCGGTGGCCAGGCGGTCGCCCGTCGCGTCGAACGCGACCGCCCACACGGGCGCGAACTCGGTGCGGAGCTGCCGTTCCGGCCGTCCGGTCGTGGCGTCCAGCACCTCGATCTGGACGTCGTCGCCGATGAGCGCGAGCTGCTGCTGGGTCGGGTTGAACACCGCGTCCCGCGGCCGGAACACGCGGTCGGCGTGACCGGTCAGCTCCCGCACCAGCTGGCCCGTGCGCGGGTTCCACAGCCGGATCGTGCCCTCGTTCCCGCAGGTCGCGAGCAGGTCGCCGGACGCGCTGAACCGGACGGCGTGGACCTGGCGGCCGTGCCCGCTCAGCACGTGCCGGCAGGTGCCGGTCGCCGGGTCCCACAGGCGGGTGGTGCGCTGGTCGTCGGCCACCGCCAGCTCGGCACCGTCGGGCCGGAACGTGAACGGCCACACCGACCCGGTGTGCCCGACCAGCTCGTGCTGCAGCGCGCCGGTCGCCGTGTCCCACACGCGCAGCTCCCCGCTCGCGTCGCCGGTGGCCGCCACCTGACCGGACGGGCCGAGCGCCACCCCGCCGATCGCGGCGGCGTGACCGGGCAGCTGTGCGCGCAGCGTGCCGTCGGCGAGGTTCCAGAGGCGGGCCCCGCCGTCGGTGTCGCCGGCGAGGAGAACGTCGTCGCGGGTGGCGAGCGCGAGCACCTCGCCGGTGTGTCCGCGCAGGTCGTGGCGCTGCGCGCCGTCGAGCCCCCACACCGAGAGCCCGCCGCCGGCGGCCCCGACGACGAGGCTCGTGCCGTCCTGGCCGAACACGACGCGCCGGACGTCGGGGACCGGTCCCACGACCGTGCCGGCCACCTCGGTCGGGGTGTCCCACAGCGCGACGGTGCCGTCGCCGAGCGCGGCGGCGAGGGTCGAGCCGTGCAGCGCCAGGCTGACGACGGGCGCGGCCGGGCGCAGCTCGTGGCGGAGCCGGCCGGTCGCGGCGTCCCAGATCCGCAGCACCCCGGCACCGTCCGCTGCGACGACCGTGGCGCCGTCGTCGTCGACGACCACCGGCCACGGCCGCACGGCGTGCCCGGCGAGCACGTGCCCGGCCTGGCCGTCGGCGGCGTCCCAGAGCCGCACGGTGCCGTCCTCCGCCGCTGTGACCAGGCGGTTCCCGCCGTACGTGACGACGCAGACGCGGCTGCGGTGCCCGTGCAGGGTGCGCACGACGGTGCCGGTGGCGGTGTCGCACACGAGCACGCCGCCGTCGTCGGAGGCCAGCGCCAGCAGGTCCCCGTCGGGGCTGTAGGCGAGGACCTCGGGCAGCACCCCGGGCAGCGGCGCCGAGCCCTGCGCCACCCCGACGGCGGACGGCGCGATCTCCGCCTCCACCGGATGGCGCGGCGTGACGGCCGCACCGCGCGGGTACCCGGGCACGCCGACGGTGTCGACCAGCGCGGCCCGCTCCCACCGGGTCTGCGGGGTGGTGGTCGCGCCGGTCAGGTCAGCGCGCCCCAGCCGGGCACGGCGCAGGTCGGCGCCGGAGAGGTCCGCGCCGACGAGCCGGGCCCGGTCGAGCCGCGCGCCGACGAGCCGGGCGCCGGTGAGGTCAGCGCCGGACAGGTCCGCGGAACCGAGGTCCGCCCCGGTGAGGTCGGCGCCGGAGAGGTCCCGGTCGACCAGCTGCCGGTGCGACAGGTCCTCGCCGCGCATGTCCGCGCCGCGCAGGTCCGCCGACGCCGGCGTCTCCAGCCGGGTGCGGACCTTCAGCGCGTTCGTCCGCAGGGTGTCGTCCGTCGCCCGCAGCGCCGCGGACACCCAGACCTGCAGGGGCCCGGTCGGGGCCAGGTCGCAGAGGAACTCGACGGCGGGCTGGGTCAGCTCGCGGTGGGCGAGCATCGTCGGCGCGTCCGCGCCGGCGGTGAACTCGGCCGCGATCGCCCGCGCGACCAGCCACTCGGTGACCGACGGGTGGATGAACCCGAACAGGCCCTCCTCGGTGCGCACGAGCAGGCTCCCGCTGGCGACGGCGTGCAGCCGCTGGTCGGGGGCCAGGTCGGCGCCGGCGAGCCCGCCGAGGGCATCGGCGACCTCGGCGATCCGCTCCAGCGGCAGGTAGGTCTCCTCCGCCTCCCACAACCGCACCGCCAGCGCCGTGACCGCCGCCCACATCGCATCGGGGTCGGGCCCGTCCGGCGCCCGGCGGCGCTCGTGCTCCATCCAGGCGTGCAGCACCTCGCGGTAGAGCCCCGCAGCGCTGATCGTGTCGCGGTTGCGGGCGGCGGCCCGGATCCGCTCCTCGTCGAGCCCCGCGATGAACCCCAGCATGCGCGGGTTCTGCGCCAGTCCCAGCAGGTCGCCGATGCCGGCGAGGAGCGCGTAGCGGCGTTCCGCGCGCGCCACGTCGCCCCCGTGCCGGTTGACCAGGTAGGCCCGGATCTGCCGCCGGGTGAACGCCTCGACCTCGAAGACCCGGCGGTGCTCGACGAGACCGACCCGCTCACCGAGCGCCGTCAGCACCTGGGCGTGCGAGCGGAAGTGCTGCGTGCGACTCGCCACCACGACCTTCGCCCGGCCGTTCGCCACCGCGAGCAACGCCTCCAGGTGGTCGGCGGCGCGCTCGTAGCTGATCCGCGTGACCAGCTCGTCGAAGCCGTCGAAGAACAGCACGATCCGGCCTTCGGCGAGCATGTAGCGGAAGGCGGCGAGGTCGATGCGGTCCTCGCCGTGCTGGGCGAGGTGCGCCGCCACCAGCCCGTCGACGGGCAGCGAGCCGTCCATCGCGGCCAGGTCGATCAGCACCGGCGCGATCGGGCCGCCGTCCGTCGCGAGGCGCCGCGCCACCTCGCGCAGGGCGAACGACTTGCCGCGCCCGAAGTCGCCCAGCACCAGCACGAACTGCCCGTCCTCGCCCGTGACCAGCTGGTACAGCTCCGCCGCCAGGTCGTCGCGGACGTCGGCCGTGCCGCGGCCCAGCTCCCGGAACCGCTGCGGCACGTAGTGCTCGGGCGGGTATCCGGGATCGACGCGCAGGCGCTCGGCGAGGGCGTCGGTGTAGCGGGAGAGGTCCAGCAGGCCCTGGAAGCTCGCGAACGTGCGCAGCCGCACCCGGCGCCGCTGCGCGTGCTGGCGCACCGCGGGCGAGGGCGCCGGACCGGCGTGGACGAGTTCGGAGCCGTCCGTGTCGTCGTGGCGGCAGAAGTCGTCGATCACCTCGGTGGTCAGCTCGGCCGCCCACGCGCCGACCCGCTGCTGCACGGTGTAGCCGCCCTCCTGGTGGGTGACGAGCAGCTGCGGGGGCCGGGTGTCGACGGGCCGGATCCGCGCGCCGGGATGACGGGCCGCGCAGACGTCGGCGATGCGGTGCAGGAGCCTGCGGTGCGGGTCGTCGGCCGGGGGCAGCGCCGGTACCGGCTCCGGTTCGGGCTCCGGCCCGATCGCCGCGAACGCCGCCGGCGCCACCGGCTGCCGCCACGGCGCACGCACCGGGACGCCGCCGGCCTCGCCCGCGGGGTTCCGCGCGGGCCACGTCCAGCGGGCGATGCCGTCGGCGGTGAGGTCGATCAGCTCGGCCCGCCCCGGACCGGCGGCGGGCAGCACCGGCAGCCGCCCGCCGAGCAGCTCGGTGCCCGTCCCGCCCGGACCCGGACCGTGCAGCAGCAGGTCCAGCCGCGATCCGAGGAGGTCCTCGAGGGTGTCGGCGTCACGCAATGCCGACGGGTCCGCCGTGCCGGCGATGCCGGGCAGCGGGTCGTGGCGGAGCACCCCGACGCGGAGCCAGCCCGACTCCTCGAAGCGGCGCAGCCGCTGCGCGAACCAGCTGGCCTGCTCCTCACCGATGCGGCCGTAGTTGTCCCGCGGCCGGTGGGTGATCGCGATCGTCGAGTTCAGACCCGCCACGGCCACCCGCAGCTCCGGCACGGTGAACAGCGTCCACGCCTGCGCGGCGTCGAACTGCGGCCCGTCCAGCCCGCGGTAGAGATCGGCGAACAGCTCCGCCCACATCTCCAGCTTCGGGTAGTACGGCTCGAGCGGCGTGATGTCGCGGGCGTCGCAGAGGTGGAAGTAGGCCTGGCACGCCGCGCGGGAGACGTCCCGGCCACCGGGCACGACGATCATCCGGCCGGCGTCGAGCCCCAGCGACACGCGCAGCCCGGTGAGGAACTCCCAGGCCTGCTCCAGCTGGCGCGGCCGGGCCCCGTCGGTCAGGTCGCCGCTGACGACGAGCAGGTCGGGCCGGGGTGCGCCGGCGTCGGTCCAGCGCATGACGCCCGCGTGGATGCGGGTGCGCAGCTCGGCCGCGGTGACCGGCTCGTCGCTGTCGGCGACGCCGCGGCCGAACCGCGGACCCGCCACGTGCAGGATCGCCAGGCCGGACCGGGTACGGGCGCTCGACCGCACCGCGGGCGGGTACCCGGGAGCGGCCAGCGGGGCCCGCCGCAGCGCGAGCCGGCCGCCGGCGCCGGGGTGCGGCGGCGCCGGCCGCACGGCCCGCGCCCGGTCCAGCAGCGCCGCCGCGGCCGTGCGCGCGTCGGGCACCCGGTGCAGGTCGAGGGGCGTGACGTGCTGCGGCAACCCGTTCCGGGCGCCGTCGACGCGGACGGCGAGCAGCGCGGCCGGATCGGCGCGGAGCAGGACCCGCCGCTCCGCGCTCATCTGCTCGGCGCTGAGGTAGGCGAGAGAGACGACGGCCAGGACCGCGGCGGCGCGCGCCGCGACCCGCTCGCCGTGCTCGTCGGAGCCGTAGGCGTGGTCCCAGGCTGCCAGGAACGTCCGGTAGCCGGCTGCCTCCAGCTGCCAGCCGATCCACGCCGCCCACTGCTCGTCGGCAGGTGAGTGACTGATGTAGAAGTCGATCGCTGCACCCTCGTCCCCACCCCGTGGCGCCATCACGTCATTATGTCGGCGGGCATGGCGGGGAGCCGTCCAGTTCCGGTCGGAGGTAGGGGTGGACGTGCGCTCGGTGGTGGCCCGGATCGGCGTGCTCGACTGGATCCGGGGCGGGCTGCTCCTCGTCGGGCTGCTGTGCGTGGCGACCGGCCTGCTGCCCGCGGCCGACGCGCGGGCCAACATCGCGCGGATCGCGCCGATCCTGCTGTTCCTGGGCACCGTGATCGTGCTCGCGAACCTGGCGCGACAGGCGAAGGTGTTCGACGTGATCGCGACCTGGGTGGCGATCGGGGGCCGCGGCAACTACGCGGCGCTGTTCGGGCTGTGCGTGGTGTTCGCCTCGCTCACCACCACGCTGCTCAACCTGGACACCACGGCGGTGCTGCTCACACCGGTGCTGCTGGCACTGGCGGCCCGCGCCGACATCGCGGCGCTGCCACTGGCCATGACGGCGATCTGGCTGGCCAACACGGCGAGCCTGCTGCTGCCCGTGTCGAACCTGACGAACCTGCTGGCCGCCGACCGGGTCGCGCTCACCGCACCCGAGTTCGCCGCCCACATGGCGCTGCCGCAGGTCGCGTCGATCCTCGCGACGGCGGTCTTCCTGTGGGCCTGCTACTGGCGCCGCGGTGCCCGTGGTCGGGACCGGTACGTCCCGCCGCCCCGGCCGACGCTCGACGGGCCGCGGGAACGGGCCCTGTTCGGGATCAGCGGCGCGGCGTGCCTGCTGTTCGTCGTCGCGATCCCGTTCGTCGGCGACGCGATCGGGTACGCCTCGGCGGGCGCCGCGCTCGTGGTGGTCGTCGCGTTCGCCGTGCTCGACCGGCGGCGGCTGCGTCCCGGACTCGTGCCGTGGCAGCTGCTGATCTTCGTCACGGGCCTGTTCCTGGTCGTGCCGACGCTGAGCCGCTACGGGCTCTCCGACGTGATGATCGCCCTGATGGGGACCGACCCCGGCGCCGCGGGCGCGTTCCGGGCCGCCGCTGCCGGTGCCGGGCTCTCCAACGTGCTCAACAACCTGCCCGCCTACACCGCAGGCGAGGCCGTCGTGCCGGACGGGCAGGTCACGACCCTGCTCGCGCTGCTGATCGGCACCAACGTCGGCCCGATCGTCACGCCGTGGGCGTCGCTCGCCACGCTGCTGTGCTTCGAGGCCTGCCGCCGCCACGGCCTGCGGGTGCCCGCGCTCGGGTTCGTGCTGGCCGGGTTGGGGCTCGCGGTGGTCGCGGTCGGCGCCGCGGTAGCGGCGCTGCTGGTCACGGCCTGACCTCCCGCGCGAGCTGGACGATCCGGACGATGTCGCGTTCGGAGAACGTCGCCGGCAGGTCGATGCCGAGCAGCCGGAACAGGCGGCGCACGTCGTCGGTGGACGGTTCGTCGTCGAACGTCAGCTCGTCGGCGGCGTCGAGGTGCACCCGTCGCGTCTGGTGGAAGCTGGCGACGAGCTCGCGGTCGTAGGCGGCGTGGTGCGGCCGTCCAGCGGCGACGAGCAGCGTGGCGCCCGCCGGGTCCTCCTGCCCGATGACCAGCGCGTTCGCCGAGAGATCGACGCGCAGCGTGCTCATCGTGCGGGACAGCCCGACGTCGACGGACAGGAACGTGAAGCGGCTGCGGTGCCAGAAGACGGCGAACAGCGTGGCGTAGACCTCCAGCTGCACCTCCTCCCGCGTCCAGTTCCGCGAACCGAGCGACGAGCGGAACTGGGCGTACTCGTCGCACGCCGCCGTGTCGGTCGGGTCCAGGATCTCCAGCTGCACCCGCAACGGGCGGCGGCGCTGGCGGGCCAGCTCGATGCACGCGGGCAGCGTCACCGAGCGCAGGTGCGCGCCGGTGGCTCCCTTGTGGACCCACCGGTCGGTGTCACGACGCGCCTCGGCGAGCGCCGGACCCACCTCGGAGCCGCTCACCAGCCGCACCGCGTTCATCGTCTGCAACGCCGTGCCGAGCGTGGTGCGGTCGCGCAGCAGCGTGGCCACCAGCAGGGCCAGCACCAGCAGGATCGCGGCGTTGATGATGTCGTCGTCGGGCCCGATCACGTCCAGCACGGTCAGCACACCGAACGTGATCGCGATCGCGAGGGCGAGGAACGCCTCCGCGTTCGCCCGCAGCCACCGTCCGAACCTGAGCATCCGCCCCCCTCGCTCCGCCCGGCCGTCACCCTATCGGCGCGGGGGAGCCGGCGGACGGTCCAGCGATCGGCCACCGGCGCGCCCCCGCGAGTCGCGGTTCCGGTGTCGGCGAGTCGCGGTTCTCGTAACGGTGAGATGCGGATTCCGTCACGGGTAGGGCGTTACGGAATCCGCATCTCGGCCTCGCAGAACCCACGACTCGCGCAGCCGATTTCCGCGACTCGCCGACACGTTTCCGCGACTCGCGCGCGCCGAAACCACGACTCGCGGGTGTCAGGCGGCCGCGCGGAGGTGGCGGGTGATCTCGCGGGCGGCGGCCTGGCCGGCGCGGTTCGCGCCGATCGTCGACGCGCTGGGCCCGTACCCGACGAGGTGGATGCGCGGGTCGGCGACGACGCGGGTGCCGTCCATGACGATGCCGCCGCCGGGGCCGCGCAGGTGCAGCGGCGCGAGGTGGTCCAGCGCGGCCCGCCAGCCCGTTGCCCAGAGGATGATGTCGGCCGGTTCCCGGGTGCCGTCCGCCCACTCCACACCGTCGGGGACGAGGCGGGCGAACATCGGCTTGCGGTCGAGGATCCCGGCTTCCTGGCCGGCGACGACGGCTGGCGTGCGGGCGAGCCCGGTCACCGAGACGACGCTGCGCGGCGGCAGACCGGCCCGCACCCGCTCGTCGACCAGCGCGACGGCGGCGCGGCCGAACTCCTCGGTGAACGGGCCGTCGTGCCAGATCGGTTCGTGGCGGGTGACCCAGGTGGTCGCGGCGGCGTGCGGCGCGATCTCCAGCAGCAGCTGCACGGCCGACGAGCCGCCGCCGACCACGACCACCCGCTGCCCGGCGAACGCCGCCGGCCCGGGGTAGTCCGCGACGTGCAGCTGCCGCCCGGCGAACCGGCCCGGCACGGCCGGCACGAACGGGTGCGTCCAGGTGCCGGTGGCGTTGACCAGGGTGCGGGTGGTCCAGTCGCCTCGGTCGGTCTCGACGAGCAGGTCGGGGGCCGCGTCACGGACGGCGTGGACGTGCACCGGCCGCCGGACGGGCAGCTGGAACTCCCGCTCGTAGGCGGCGTAGTACTCGGGGACGACCTGGTTGGCCGGCCGCGTCACGTCGTCCGGGGTGAACGGCATGCCGGGCAGGTCGGAGACGCGGTGCGTGGCGTCGAGGCGCAACGAGTCCCAGCGGTGCCGCCAGGCGCCGCCCGGGCCGTCGTCGGCGTCGAGCACGACGAACTCCGCGCCCGCCCGGCGCAGCCCGTACGCGGTCGACAGCCCGGCCTGCCCGGCCCCGATCACCAGCGTGTCGACGTTCTCCACATCGCCGTCAACGCGGAGCGGGCGCCAGCTCGTCCCGCCACCGCGCGATGTCGGCGAACGTCACGTTCCCGCCGCAGACGACGAGCCCCAGCCGGGCGTCCGGCCCGACGCGCTCCAGCACGGTGTGCGCCGCGGCGACGATGCACCCGGCGGCCGGTTCGGCCCACACCTTCTGCCGCTCGGCGAGCGTGATCGTGCCCGCGACGGCCTCGGCGTCCGACATCACCAGCACGTCCTCGACCAGCGCCGAAACGTGGTCGTAGGTCAGCTGGCAGACGTGCGGCGCGGACAGGGTGGAGACGATCGACGTGGGCACCAGCTCGACCGGGCCGCCCGCGTCCAGCGCGCGGCGCATCGCGTCGGCGCCCTCGGTCTCCACGCCCCACACCCGCACGCCGGGCACGAGCGCGCGGAACGCCGTGGCGACGCCGGAGACCAGTCCGCCGCCACCCACGCTGACCAGCACGTCGGTGACGTCCGGCGCGTCGTGCGCGAACTCCAGCCCGACCGTGCCCTGACCGGCCACGACCACCGGGTCGTCGAACGGGTGCACGAGCGTCGCACCGGCCACCACCAGCTCGTCCATCAGCGCGAACGCCGACGCCATGTCCGGGGTCAGCCGCACATCGGCACCGGACGCCCGGGCGGCCTCGACCGAGCGGGCCGGCGCGGCCTGCGGCATCACGACGGTGGCCGCCACCCCGAGCTCGCCGGCCACGTCGGCCAGCGCGACGCCGTGGTTGCCACCGCTCACGCCGACGACACCTGCCGCCCGTTCCGCGTCGGACAGGCCGAGGATCTTCGCGAACACGCCGCGCGGCTTGAACGAGCCGGTGCGCTGCAGCAGCTCCAGCTTCACCGTGACCGGCACCCCGTACAGCGCGGACAGCCCGGGGGAGGGCAGTGTCGGAGTGCGCAGCACCCGCCCGTCGATAAGGTCGGCCGCGGTACGGAGGTCGTCGATGGTCAGGAGTTCGCCCACCCTGCCACCGTAATCCCGTCGAGAACGAACTTGTGGTGATCAACAAGCCTTGTTGATCACCACAAGTTCGTTCTCGACGCGTACCCCAGCGGAGCGCTCAGACCAGGGGGACCACGTCCGGGGCGCCCATGCGGGCGCTGTCCGCCGTCTCGTCGTCGGGCATGCGCTGGCTCTCCCGCTCCGCCTCGACGCGCTTGCGGTAGTGCTCCACCTCGCGCTCGATCTGCTCCTGGCTCCACCCCAGCACCGGCGCGACGAGCTTCGCGGCCTCCTCGAACGCGCCGAGCCCGCGGTCGAACGTCTCGATCGAGATGCGGGTGCGGCGGGCCAGTAGGTCGTCGAGGTGCCGGGCGCCCTCGTGCGAGGCGGCGTAGACGATCTCGGCGCGCAGGTAGTCCGACGCGCCGGCCAGCGGCTCGCCCAGCGTCGGGTCCTCGGCGACGAGCCCGAGCACCTCGTGCACCAGCGACCCGTACCGGCCGAGCAGGTGGTCGATCCGCGCCACGTGCAGCCCGTAGGTCTGGGCCAGCACCTTGCGGGAGTTCTTCAGCGCCGTGAACCCCTCTGCGCCGAGCAGCGGCACGTCCGCCGTGACCGACGGCGGCACCTTCGCGTCCAGCGCGTGGACGGCGGCGTCGATCGCGTCCTTCGCCATGACGCGGTAGGTCGTGTACTTCCCGCCGGCCACCACCACGAGCCCGGGCACGGTGTGCGCGACGGCGTGCTCGCGCGACAGCTTCGACGTCGACTCCGACTCGCCCGAGAGCAGCGGCCGCAGCCCGGCGTAGACGCCCTCGACGTCGGCGTGCGTGAGCGGCTGCTCCAGCACCTCGTTGACGTGGTCGAGCAGGTAGTCGATGTCGGCTGCGCTCGCTGCCGGGTGCGCGAGGCCGAGCTGCCAGTCGGTGTCGGTGGTGCCGATGATCCAGTGCCGGCCCCACGGGATGACGAACAGTACCGACTTCTCGGTGCGCAGGATCAGCCCCGAGTCACCGCGGATGCGGTCGCGCGGCACCACCAGGTGCACGCCCTTCGACGCCCGGACGTGGAACTGGCCGCGCTCGTTGGCCATCGCCTGGGTCTCGTCGGTCCACACGCCGGTGGCGTTGACGACCTGCTTGGCCCGCACGTCGAACGTCTCGCCCGACTCCAGGTCGTGCACGGTGGCACCGGTGACGCGTTCGCCCTCGCGCAGCAGCGCGACCACCCGCGCCCGGGACGCGACGTGCGCCCCGTACGCGGCGGCCGTGCGGGCCACGAACATCGTGTGCCGCGCGTCGTCGACCTGCGCGTCGTAGTACTTCAGGGCGCCCACCAGCGCGTCCTTGCGCAACGACGGGACGACCCGGCGCGCGCCGCGCCGGGTGAGGTGCCGGTGGAGCGGCAGCCCCGCCTTGCGCCCGGACACCCGGGCGAGCACGTCGTAGAGCGCCACCCCGGACCCCGCGTAGAACCGCTCCCACACGTGGTGCTGCAGCGGGTACAGGAACGGCACCGGCCGCACCAGGTGCGGCGCCAGCTTCTCGATGAGCAGACCGCGCTCGGTCAGCGCCTCGTGGACGAGCCGGAAGTCCAGCATCTCCAGGTAGCGCAGGCCGCCGTGGATGAGCTTCGACGAACGGCTCGACGTGCCGGAGGCGAAGTCGCGCGCCTCCACCAACCCGACGGTGAGGCCGCGGGTGGCGGCGTCGAGGGCAGCACCGCTGCCCACGACACCGCCACCGACGACGAGCACGTCGAGCTCGGTCGACCGCATGGCCGAGAGCGCTTCCTCGCGGTAGGCGGGGGACAGCGCGACCGATCTCATCGCATGAACTCCTTAATCGACGTCCACCCAGTCCAACGTCCGGGTGACGGCCTTCTTCCAGCGCTCGTACCCGTCCGTGCGCTGCTGGTCACTCCACCGGGGCTCCCAGCGCTTCGACTCGTTCCAGTTCTCGCGCAGCTCGTCCGTGTTCGACCAGAAGCCGACGGCGAGCCCCGCCGCGTACGCCGCACCGAGCGCCGTCGTCTCCGCGACGACGGGCCGGCTCACCGGAACGCCCAGCACGTCGGCCTGGATCTGCATGCACAGCTCGTTGGCGGTGACGCCGCCGTCGACCTTGAGCACCTCCAGGTGCACCCCGGAGTCCTTCTCCATGGCCTCGGTGACGTCGCGGCTCTGGTAGCAGATCGCCTCGAGCGTGGCCCGGGCCAGGTGCGCGTTGGTGTTGTAGCGGGAGAGCCCGACGATCGCGCCGCGGGCGTCCGAGCGCCAGTACGGTGCGAACAGGCCGGAGAACGCGGGCACGAAGTAGACGCCGCCGTTGTCCTCGACCTGCCGGGCCAGCGTCTCGCTCTGCGAGGCGCCGGAGATGATCCCCAGCTGGTCGCGCAGCCACTGCACGGCCGAACCGGTGACGGCGATCGAGCCCTCCAGTGCGTAGACGACGGGCTCGTCGCCGAACTTGTAGCAGACCGTCGAGAGCAGCCCCGACTTCGACCGCACCAGCTCGGAGCCCGTGTTGAGCAGCATGAAGTTGCCGGTGCCATAGGTGTTCTTCGCCTCTCCGGGGGAGAAGCACACCTGCCCGACGGTGGCCGCCTGCTGGTCGCCGAGGTCCCCGTTGATCGTCACCTCGCCGCCGAGCGGCCCGTTCGCGAGCGTGCGCCCGTACCCGTCACCGGGCGCCGAACTGGGCTTGATCTCCGGCAGCATCGAGCGCGGCACGCCGAAGAAGCCGAGCAGCTCGTCGTCCCAGTCGAGGGTCTCGAGGTTCATCAGCATCGTGCGGCTGGCGTTGGTCGGGTCGGTGACGTGCACGCCCCCGTTGACCCCGCCGGTGAGGTTCCACAGCAGCCAGGTGTCGGTGTTGCCGAAGATCGCGTCACCGCGTTCGGCCGCGGCGCGGGCCCCGTCGACGTTCTCCAGGATCCACTGGATCTTGCCGCCGGAGAAGTACGTGGCCGGCGGGAGGCCGGCCTTCTGCCGGATCACCTCGCCCTTGCCCTCGCGCTCCAGTGCGGACGCGATCCGGTCGGTGCGGGTGTCCTGCCAGACGATCGCGTTGTAGAGCGGGCGCCCGGTCTTCCGGTCCCACACGACGGCCGTCTCGCGCTGGTTGGTGATGCCCAGCGAGACCAGGTCCGACGCCGAGAGGTTGGTCTTGTTGAGCGCCGACTGCAGTACCGCGGACGTGCGCTCCCAGATCTCGACGGGGTTGTGCTCCACCCAGCCGGCCTGCGGCAGGATCTGCTCGTGCTCGAGCTGGTGGCGGCCCACCTCGTTGCCGCCGTGGTCGAAGATCATGAACCGGGTGCTGGTGGTGCCTTGGTCGACGGCACCGACGAACTCTGCCATTGAGCTCTCCCTACTTCGCGTCTTCGGCGACCAGCGGCTCGTCCGCCGGCAGGTACCGCTCGATGAGGTGGACGAACATCGCGCCGCCGATCACTGCCCCGATGATCGGCGCGACGATCGGCAACCAGAAGTACAACGTGCCGTGCTGGTCGAACAACGCATCCTGGTACCCGGTGATCAGCGTGAGCACGCGGGGACCGAAGTCGCGGGCCGGGTTGATCGCGTAGCCCGCGTTGGCGCCCCACGCCATGCCGATGGCGACCACGAGCAGCCCGATCACCACCGGCGCCAGGTTGGCCAGCGGTGCCGCGTTGCGCGCAGTGGTCACCGCGAAGATCACGAACACGAGGATCGCCGTGCCCACGACCTGGTCGAAGAACGCGGTGGGGATGCTGACGCCGTCCAGCCCGTTGCCGGGCAGCGTCGAGAAGATGCCTTGGGTCTTGATCGTGTGGTGCGGGTCGACCTTGAAGATCAGGTCGGCGTACACGAACCGGACGATCGCTGCCGCGACGAAGGCGCCGAGGAACTGCGCCAGCGAGTACGGCAGCACCTTGCGCCACGCGAACCCGCGGAAGCAGGCCAACGCGATCGTCACTGCTGGATTGAGATGGGCGCCGGACACCCGGGCCGCGACGTACACCCCGAGCGTCACGCCGATGCCCCACGCCCACGCGATGGAGTCGTGATCGCCGGCGCTGCCGTCGGTCGAGGTGACGACCTGGGCGACAACACCGGTACCGAACAGAATGAGGATCATGGTGCCGAGGAATTCGGCCACCAGCTCCCCCAGTAACGAGTTCTTCGTCATTGAAGTCCCCCTGACGTGTCCCGCCCCCGTAGCAGGACGGCTCGACGCTAGGAACGCCCAGCAGCAGGGTCAACGGCAGGTGTTCGACAATGTCGAATGCGCGCTATCCTGCCGCGATGCCCGGCCCCATCCAGTCCGTCGAACGGGCCGCTGCCCTGCTGCGCCTGCTCGGCGGCACCGGACGGTCACTCGGGCTGGGCGAGCTCGCCGCCGCGCTCGCCCTGCCCAAACCCACCGCGCACGGGATCCTGCGCACCCTGCGCGACGCCGGGTTCGTCGAGCAGGACGCCTCCGGTCGGTACCGCCTCGGCGCGGCGCTCGCCGACCTCGGCCGCGGCGGACCCGACCCGCACGACCTCCGCGCCGCCGCCATGAACTGGGCCGACGCGCTCGCCGGAGCCACCGGGTTCGCCGTCCAGCTCGGGGTGCTGCGCGGGCACGCCGTCCGCGTCGTCCACCACGTGTTCCGGCCCGACGCCTCCCCGCAACGGCTGCTCACCGGCACCGAGCTGCCGCTGCACGCGTCCGCGCTGGGCAAGTGCCTCTACGCGTTCGCGCCCGTCGGGATGCCGCGCGTGCGCGAGCTCGACATGCACCCGTGGACGGGCCGCACGGTCGTCTCACCGGTCGCGTTCGAGGGGCACCTCGCCGTCGCCCGTCGACGGGGGTGGGCCAGTGACCTCGGCGAGTACGAGCCCGCGGTCGGCGGCGCCGCCGCCCCCGTCCGGTCGGCGGGCGGGCTCGTCGTCGGCGCGCTGGCGGTGCTCGGCCCGGTGGAGGAGCTGTTCGCGGGGGAGCAGCCGCGCCGCCCGGTGATCCGCGAGCTCCAGTCCGCGGCCCGCGCGGTCTCCCGCACCCTGGCGACCTCGGCATGACCGCGAGTTGCCCGGTTCAGGACCGCGAGTTGCCCGAATTACGACGGCGAGTTGCCCGCCTTGGGACGGCGAGTTGCCCGTTGCGGAACGGCGCAGTCGGACGACTCGGCGTCCCACATTGGGCAACTCGCCGTCCCGATCCGGGCAACTCGCGGGTGGGGGTGTGAGCGGTGAGCACTGAGCGGGTGGTGGCCGCCATCGACCAGGGGACCACCTCCACCCGGTGTCTGCTCTTCAACCGGGCCGGGCGGATGGTGGCGGTGGCGCAGCGGGAGCACCGGCAGCACTACCCGGCGTCGGGGTGGGTGGAGCACGACGCGGCCGAGATCTGGCGCAACGTGACGAGGGTGGTGCCGGCGGCGTTGCGGTCGGCGGGGCTGGGGCCGGAGAACATCGTCGCGCTGGGGATCGCGAACCAGCGTGAGACGACCGTCGTCTGGGACCGGCGCACCGGCCGCCCGTTGGCCCGCGCGATCACCTGGCAGGACACCCGCACCGAGGCGCTGGTCCAGCGCCTGGCAGCGGACGGGCACGGCGAGCTGATCGGCCGCGTCACGGGCCTGCCGCTGGCCACGTACTTCGCCGGTGCGCGCCTGCGCTGGCTCCTCGACACCGTCCCCGGCGCGCGGGCCGGCGCGGAGGCCGGGGACGTCCTGTTCGGGACGATGGAGAGCTGGCTCATCTGGAACCTGACGGGCGGGGTGCACGTCACCGACGTGACGAACGCCGGGCGCACGATGCTGATGGACGTCCGCTCCCTCCAGTGGTCCGACGAGCTGCTGGCCGCCCTGGACGTGCCGCGCGCGATGCTGCCGGAGATCCGCGGCAACGCCGAGGTGTACGGCACCTGCACCGATCTGCTGCCGGGGGTGCCGGTGGCCGGCGCGCTGGGCGATCAGCAGGCGGCGCTGGTCGGGCAGGTGTGCTTCGCGCCGGGCGAGGCCAAGTGCACGTACGGCACGGGCGCGTTCCTGCTGATGAACACGGGTGACCGGTTGGCGACGTCGACGCACGGGCTGATCCCGACGGTCGGGTACGTGCTCGGCGACCGGCGGGCGTACGCGCTGGAGGGCGCGATCGCGGTGACCGGCTCGCTGGTGCAGTGGTTCCGCGACGCGCTGGGCATGATCGAGACGGCGGCGCAGATCGAGTCGCTCGCCGAGAGCGTGCCGGACAACGGTGGCTGCTACATCGTGCCGGCGTTCTCCGGCCTGTACTCGCCGCGCTGGCACCCCGACGCCCGCGGTGTGATGGTGGGACTCACCGCGTTCGTGACGCGCGGGCACCTGGCCCGGGCGGTGCTGGAGGCGACGGGCTGGCAGACCCGCGAGGTCGTCGACGCGATGGACGCCGACTCGGGCCTGCCGGTGACGCGGCTGAAGGTCGACGGCGGGATGACGGCGAACCACCTGCTGATGCAGTTCGTCGCCGACGTGCTGGACGTGCCGGTGGAGCGCCCGCTGGGTTCGGAGGCGGTGAGCCTCGGCGCGGCGTACGCGGCTGGGCTCGCCGTCGGGTACTGGTCCGACGTCGAGGTGCTGCGCGCGAACTGGCACCGGGCTGCCGCCTGGGAGCCGGCGATGGATCCGCAGGTGCGGCGGCGCGAGCACGCGAACTGGGGGCGGGCGGTGCAGCGCAGCTACGGCTGGGTCCAGCCCGAGGAGTGAGCTACGGTGCGTGCCTCGGCACAGTGTCGTGGCGGAGGGGGACCCGAATGCCCGAGGACGGGAGAACGTCCGGCACCGCGTGGCGGGTGCTCCTGCTGCTGTTCCTGGGCAACCTGCTGAACTTCTTCGACCGCGTCATCCCGTCGATCGTCGTGGAGCCGCTGAAGCACGAGTTCGGCCTCTCCGACGCCGACATCGGCGTGCTGGCCGCCGCGTTCACCGTGGTCTACGCGGTGTTCGGGGTGCCGCTGGGCCTCCTCGCCGACCGGCGCGCCCGCACGAAGATCATGGGCTGGGGCCTCGCCGCGTGGAGCCTCCTGACCGCCGCCACCGCCGGCGCGACGGGCTTCGTGTCGCTGCTGCTGATCCGGCTGGGCGTCGGCGTCGGGGAGGCGACGTTCGCCCCGGCGGCCAACTCGATGCTCGCCGACCTGTACCCCGCGCAGAAGCGGAGCCGGGCGACCGGCCTGATGCAGCTCGGCCTGCCCCTGGGCCTCGTGCTCGCCTACTTCACGATCGGACCGATCGTGGAGGCGTTCGGCAGCTGGCGGGCCCCGTTCCTGTTCGCGGCGATCCCGGGGCTGCTGCTGGCCGCGTGCTTCTTCTTCGTGCGTGAGCCGCACCGCGGTTCGGCCGAGGCGAGCGGCCCGACGGCGCTGGCCGGGCCGGGCGACCAGCCGTTCAAACGGATCTTCTCGGTGCCGACGGTGTGGTGGATCGTGCTCGCCGGGGTCGGTTCGAACATGGCCGCGTACTCGGTCAACACGTTCACCGTGCCGCTGTTCCAGCGCTGGTTCGGGGTGTCGCTCACCCCGGCCGCCACGCTGACGGGCGTGGTCGTCGGCCTCACCGGCCTGGTGGGCCTGACCGCGGGTGCGTGGGTGGCCGACCGGGCCGGGCGCCGCTCGCCGACGTCGCGAGTGCTGGTGGGCGCGGTGTCGATGCTGGTGGCGGCGCCGCTCGCGTGGTGGGCGCTGTCGCTCGGCCGCGACGCCGTCGGCGCCTTCGTCGCGATCTTCGGGGTCGCGTGGCTGCTGCAGTACATCTACTACGTGGCGGCCTACCCGGCGCTGGCCGACGTCGTGGTCCCGCGGCTGCGCGGCACCACGATCGCCCTGTACTTCGCCGCGAACTACCTGCTGGGCGGCGCGGTCGGCCCGGTCGTCACGGGCGTGCTGTCGGACGGGTTCGCGAAGTCGGCCGGCGGGCCGGCGAAGGAGGCCGCCGCGATCGGGCTGCACTCCGCGCTGGCCTGGGTCGTGCCGATCACCCTGCTCGTCGCCGCGCTCGGCCTGTTCGGCGCCGCACGGACGATCAAGCGGGACGCGGGCCGGATGCGCGACCAGCTGGTGGCGGGGCAGCTCAGCGCGTGAGCGCGGGCGCCGCGACGCCGAACCAGGTGGCCGCTGCAGCCTGCAGGTCGTCGAGCTCGCCCGCTCCCGGCGTGTCCGCGCTGCTGGCCCAGGCGACGTACCCGTCGGGCCGCACGAGCAGCGCGGTGGCGGGGTACGGCCGGTCCGGCGCGCCGGTGACGACCTCGATCCGGGCCGGCCACTGCGCTGCTGCGGCCGCGACCGCCCCGCCGCTCAGGTCCAGCAACAGCGGCCGGGCGGTGCGCAGCAGTTCGGCGAGGGGCCGGCCGTCCACGACGACGTCGGGCGCCCATCTCCCGACGAGCGGGTGGTCGGCGTCGCCGTAGCGGATGTCGGCGCCGGAGATCAGCCCGGCGATGCGGGCGACGGTGCTGCGGTCCTGCAACAGCTCCCCGAACACCGCGCGCAGGGCTGTGACCTCCGGTCCGGGCGCGATGAGCGCCTGCTGGGCCAGCGTCTGCGTGAGCACGCGGTCGCCGACGGGCCGCCGCTCGGCCTCGTAGCTGTCGAGCAGCCCGTCCGGCGCCCACCCGTGGACGGCACCGGCGAGCTTCCACGCGAGGTTCACCGCGTCCTGCAGGCCGAGGTTGAGCCCGGCCCCGCCGATCGCGGAGTGCACGTGCGCGGCGTCGCCGACCAGCAGGACGCGGCCGGCGCGGAACCGGTCCGCGATGCGCGTGTTGCCGCCGACGGTGCGGCGCTGCAGGACGGGCCCGTCGACCGCGGGGACGGTCAGCGGCACCTCGGTGCCCAGTACGCGGGACGCGCTGGCGGCGAGCTCCTCGATCGTCATGGGTACGTCGTCGGCGGGCCGGTCCCACTCGGTGGTGCTGACCAGCGGCGCGCGCCCGGGGAACGGGGCGTACACGAAGAGCCCGCGCTCGGTGCGGTGGTGGACGAACGCCGGCACCGGGCCGTACCCGGGCACGTCGACGACCTGCCGCGCGGTGTCGACCCAGTCCGCCGGGAGCGCGGCGTTCGCGGCCCGGTTCACCGAGCGGTCGGTGGTGACGCCGACGAACTCGATCCCGGCCGCCTTGCGGGTGGGGGAGTGGCCGCCGTCGGCGCCAACCAGCCAGCGCGCCGACAGTTGCGCGCCGTCGTCGACCTCCACGGTCACGTGGTCGGCGACCTGCGTGAACCCGTCGAGGCCCTGCCCCCAGCGGACCTCGACGCCCAGCTCCGCAGCCCGCGCGGCGAGCGTCCTGACGATCTCGCGCTGCGGCACGGGCAGCCCGTGCACGGGGTTGTCGGCACCGAGCCCGGTGAGGTCGAGGGGGAACGCGGCGAACATGAAGTGCGGTGCCGGCCGGGGTGGTCCGGCGACGCCGCTGAGCCGCTCGTAGAGGCCGCGGCGGTGCAGCAGCTCCACGACCCGGCCGGTGAGCCCGTTGGCGCGCGGCGCCGGGTCGGGACCGTCGGCGGGATCGAGCACCACGACCTGCACGCCGGCGAGCGCCAGCTCGCAGGCGGTCATGAGCCCGTTCGGGCCGGCTCCGGCGACGAGGACGTCGATCATGGGGTCTCCTCGGGTGGGGGCAGGCCGGCGGCCAGCCGGGTGAAGACGTCGCGCAGCAGCGGGGCGAGGGGCACGGGTGGGTCGGCGGCGACCCACCGGCGCGTGGCGACGTCCATCGCCGCACCGATGACCTGCGCGATCAGATCCGGGTAGAGGTCGCGCTGCGGGTCGGTGCCGGTGCGCTCGGCGATGGCTGCGGTCAGCGTCTGCGCCGCCTCGGCGTTGACCCGGAACATCTCGCCGTGCATCGCCGGCTCGTCGAGCATCAGCCGGAGGCCCTGCAGCCAGGCCTGCTGTGGCGGGGTGAGCGCGTGGTCGTCGAGGCCGAGCGCGAACTGCGCCTCGACGGCCGCGAGCACGGCCGGCCACAGCGGCTCGTCGGCGGGGCGGGCACGAAGGTCGTCGGCGATGCGCTGGACGCGTTGCCGCTGCCGGTCGGCCACGGCCATCGCCACTGCTTCGGCCTTGGACGAGAAGTAGTTGCGGAAGGTGCGCAGCGAGACGCCCGCCGCGTCGGCGATGTCCTCGATGCGCACCTCGGCGTACCCGCGCTCGATGACGAGCCGGGTGGCGGCCCAGCTCAGCGCCGTGCGCGTCTCCTGCTTCTTGCGTTCTCGCAGGCCGTCGACCACGGACCCGAGGCTACGCCGATTATTGCCTCAACGGCAAAATTGCCTTTCGGGCAATGAACTCGCGGATCGTCACCGCCACGAGCCCAGGGTCGAGCAGGTTCGCGAAGTGCGTCTGACCCGGCCACGGGACGAGCTCGGCGTGCGGCAGCGCGGCCTGCAGGGCGGCCGTGCTCCGCTGGAGCATCGGCCAGCTGTCGGCACCGGCCATGAGCAGCACCGGAACGTCGATCCCGTGCCACGTGTCGGGCGTCGGGAGGCCGGTCAGCGCCTCGATGTCGTGCTGGAGGAAGGCCGTCAGCCCCGCGAGATCGATCTCGGGGCCGGCGTCGGGCCCGTCCATCGCGGCCAGCTCCTCGGGTCCCAGTCCGACGACCTCGGTCAGGAACAAGCCCAGCGCGCCGGCGTGGTCGCCGGCGGCGCGGAGGACGCGGAACCGGTCGAGAACGCTCGCGACGGGAGCGTCGCCCGCGAGCACGGGCGCCTCGTAGAGCAGCAATGACGCGATCCCGGACGGGTCGGCGCGGACGGTGTGCAGCGCGAGCAGCGCGCCGTAGGAATGCCCCAGCAGGTGCGCGGGCGCGTCGGCCCATTCGCGCGCCACGTCGAGCACGGCGCGCACGTCCTCGATCTCGGCGGCGAACGTCGCAGGCTCGGGCCCCGGCCCGCTGGCGCCGGAGGAGCGGCGGTCGACCAGCAGGAACGTGTACTCGTCGGCGAGCTCGAGCGCGACGGCCCGCCAGGACTCGCCGAGGTTGAGCGCGCCCGGCAGCACCACGACGGGTGGACCGGAGCCGACGCGCTCGAACGCGATGTCGGTGCCGGCGGACGTGCGGACATGGGTGGTCATGCCGCGATCCTGCGGACGACCGCTGATCCGGGGCTGACAGCGACCTGACAGCGCAGGTCAGGCGGCGGTGACCGACGCTTCCCAGATGTCGTCGCCCAGCAGCACGCGTTCCAGCTCGGCGATGTCGGGCACGACGAGCTCGGCGCCGGCCAGCTCGCCAGGAGCGGCGTAGCCCCACGCGACGCCGATGCAGCGGACGCCGTGCGCGGCGGCACCGTCGACGTCGTGGTGGCGGTCGCCGACCATGATCACCGGGTCGCGCCCGGGGTCGATCCTGAGGCGGCGCAGTGCCTCCGCGACCACCTTGTCCTTGCCGATCCGCCCGACGGTGTCGTCGGCGCCGACGACCTCGGTGAGGAAGCGGTCGAGGCCGGTGCCGGCGGTGATGCTGCGGGCGAGGAACTCCGGCTTCGACGTGGCGATGGCCAGTCGCAGCCCGGCGTCCTGCAGCCGCTGCAAGGTCTCGGGCACGCCCGGGTAGATCGGGGTGGCGTGCGCGGCGACCGGGTCGTAGGACTCCCGGTAGGCGTGGATGACCGCGCGGGTCTGCTCGGCGCTCACACCGATGGCGGGCAGGGCCGTCTCGAAGGGCGGTCCGACGAACGTCTGCAGCACGGCCGGTTCGGGCACCGGCACGCCGACGGTGGCCATGGCCTTGGCGAGGTGTTCGACGATCAGGGCCGCGGAGTCCGCGAGCGTGCCGTCGAGATCGAGCAGAGCGGTGCGCACTGACCATATTTTAGCGGCGTGACGATCGTCTACGCCCACCGAGGCGCTTCGGCCCGTTTCCCCGAGCACACCCGCGCCGCCTACGACCAGGCCCTCGTCGACGGCGCCGACGGCGTCGAGTGCGACGTGCACCTGACCGCCGACGGCGAGGTGGTGCTGATCCACGACGGCACCGTCGACCGCACGTCCGACGGCTCCGGGCCGGTCGCCGAGCACACCCTGGAGCAGCTGCGGGACCTCGACATCTGGTCGTGGAGAGGGGTGGCGCTGCCGGCCGGTGCACTGCTCGCCGACCAGCTGCTCACGCTGGACGACCTGCTGGACCTGCTGCTCGCCGCCGGCCGCCCGGTGGGTCTCGCGTGCGAGCTCAAGCACGAGGCGCTCGGCGAGGGGCCGGCGCTGGAGGACGCGGTGCTCGCCGTGCTGGAGAAGCGCGGCTGGGACCCGGAGACGGGCCGCGTCGGGACGGTCGACGTGTCGTTCATGAGCTTCGACCCCGACTCCGTGGGCCACCTGCTGCAGCGCGGGGTGCCGGGTCGGCTGCTGTGCCAGCTCGTCGCGGCCGGGTTCGCGCTGGGGACCGAGCGCCTCGACGATGGCTCGGTCGGCATCGCCGGACCGGGCCTGGACTACCTGGCCGCGTACCCCGATCGGGTACGGACGTGGCTCGCCGCGGGCGCCACGGCCCGCGTCTGGACCGTCGACACGGAGGATGACCTGCGGCGATGCCTCGACCTGGGGGTCGGGGAGGTGACCACGAACGACCCGGCGGGGATCCGCGCGCTGCTGTAGCGCGGCCGGCCCCGGGGAACCACGCCGCGGTCGCCACCGTTGGTAAAGCGTTGGTAATGGAACCGGTGGAGGGTTGGGGTTTGATCGAGATCAGCACGCTCACGTGGGTGGTGACGGTCGGGCTGGTGCTCGTCCTGCTCGCCCTGGACCTGGCGCTCGGGTGGCTGCGGCCGCACAAGGTGGGGTTCCGCGAGGCCGCGCTGTGGTCGGTGTTCTACGTCGCGGTGGCCGTCGCGTTCGGCGTCTGGTTCCTCATCGCGTACGGCGGTGACGCAGGCACCCAGTACTTCGCCGGCTACATCGTCGAGAAGAGCCTGTCGGTCGACAACCTCTTCGTCTTCGTGATCATCATGGCCACCTTCGCCGTGCCCGACGAGCACCAGCAGAAGGTGCTGACGTTCGGCATCGTGCTGGCGCTGATCCTGCGGGTGATCTTCATCGCGTTGGGTGCGACGCTGCTGTCGCTGGCCTCGTTCGTGTTCCTGCTGTTCGGGCTGCTGCTGATCTACACCGCGGTGCAGCTGTTCCGGCACCGCGACGAGGACCCCGACGTCGAGAACAACGTGGTGGTCAACACGGCGCGCCGGCTGCTGCCCGTCACCGAGCACTACGACGGCGGCAGGATCTTCACCCGCGTCGACGGGAAGCGGATGGTCACGCCGCTGCTGGTGGTGCTGATCGCGATCGGCGGCATCGACGTGCTGTTCGCCCTCGACTCGATCCCGGCCGTCTTCGGCGTCACCGAGTCGGCGTTCATCGTGTTCGCCGCCAACGCGTTCGCCCTGCTCGGCCTGCGCGCGCTGTTCTTCCTGGTCAAGGGCTTGCTCGACCGGCTGGTGTACCTGTCGACCGGGCTGGCGGTGATCCTCGGCTTCATCGGCGTGAAGCTGATCCTGCACTGGCTGCACGTCGACATCTCCCCGGCCGTGCCCGAGATCCCGACGCCGCTCTCGCTCGGCGTGATCGTCGGCGTGCTGGCGATCGTGACCGTGGCCAGCCTGATCAAGACCCGCAACGACCCGACGCTCACCGCGCACGCCGGCTCGTTGACGGGCAGCCCGGAGAAGGTTCACCCCGAGCAGTAGGGGCACGATGGCTGCCGTGCCGACGATCACTGCAGTCCCGATCACCGCCGAGCTCGTGCGCGGCGCGCTCGACCTGGAGCGCGGCGCGCACGGGCTGCTGCCGCAGCGGCTGCCCGCGCGCGCCCGTGCCGTCGCGGACCCCCAGCTGGCCGGCGCCGCGGCGCAGGGTTCCGGCGTGCGGCTGGTGCTGCGCACCGCCGCGACCCTCGTCGAGCTGGACGTGCACCGCACGGTCACGCGCTTCCGCGACCTCGCCCCGCGCCCGGACTGCCCGTTCGACCTGGTCGTCGACGGGGAGCCGGCCGGGCAGGCGCTGCCGGGCGGCGGCACGGCGATGATCGTCGACCCGGCGACCTTCGCCGTCGAGGTCGTCGAGGGCCCGGTCGGCACCGTCCGGTTCGCCGGGCTGCCGGCGGGGGAGAAGACCGTCGAGATCTGGCTGCCGCACTACGAGCGGGTCGAGCTGGTGGAGCTGCGCACCGACGCGCCCGTCGCGCCGGTGCCGGCCCGCGGACCGGTGTGGGTGCACTACGGCAGCTCGATCAGCCAGGGCTCCAACGCCGCGCAGCCGACGGGCATCTGGCCGGTCGTCGCTGCCCGTCTCGCCGGCGTCGAGCTGGTCAACCTGGGGTTCAGCGGCAGCGCGATGCTCGACCAGCCGGTCGCGCGCGTGCTGCGCGACCTGGCCGCCGACCTGATCAGCGTCAAGGTCGGCATCAACATCGTCAACGCCGACGTGATGCGGATGCGTGCCTTCACCCCGGCCGTCCACGGCTTCCTCGACACCATCCGCGACGGCCACCCCGAGACGCCGCTGCTGGTGGTGTCGCCCGTGCTGTGCCCGATGCAGGAGGACGTGCCCGGACCGGCGGGCCTGGACCTCTCGGCGGACGACGGGGTGATCCGCTACCGGGCCACAGGTGACCCGGCCGACGTCCGGGCCGGGCGGCTGACCCTGCGGACGATCCGCGCCGAGCTGGCGCGGATCGTCGACCAGCGCGCCGACCCGCACCTGCACCTGCTCGACGGCCGCGAGCTGTACGGCGAGGCCGACGCCGCCGACCTGCCGCTCCCGGACCGGCTGCACCCCGACGCCGCGACGCAGCGGCTGATGGGGGAGCGCTTCGCCGCGCTCGCCTTCGGCGCGGGCGGGGCGTTCGTCAGATCGCGTACGGCCAGATCGTGAGCGCGTAGCCGCCGTACCAGGCCGAGGCCAGCGCGACCCCGACCAGCACGCTCACCGCGGTGCTCGGCCGGCGCCGGGCCAGCCCGACCGCCACCGGCACGAGCAGCACGAACGCCGGCACCAGCAGGCGCAGCTTCGCGTTCATCAGCCCCTCCGTGCCCCACACGGTGACGAGCACGACGAACGCGTACACCAGTAGCGGCCACGGCACGCGCGTCCGCGCCATCACGACGAACAGCGCGACCGACGCCGCCAGCGCGACCACGATCGCGACGTCGAAGAGCCGCTCCCCGTCGGCGAGCACCGCGGCCACGTACTTCGCCGTGCCGCCCCCGCCGTCGAAGTACCAGCCCCAGCCCTCGCGCTGGATGCGGAACCACGCGTCCCACCGGCCCGCCTGCGCGGCCACGTAGGCCAGGTAGCCGACGATGCCGGCGCCGGCGAGGAGGCCGCCGACCCAGGTCCGCCAGGTCGCGCGGTGGGTCACGATCGTCACGATCGCGGCGAGCACGACCGCCGCTGCCACAGCGTTGCCCGTCGGCCGGACGAGCCCGGCGCCCGCCGCGCACAGCCCGGCCAGCAGCCACTGCTCCCGCAGCACCCCGACCAGCGCCCACACGGCGAACGCGCAGAACAACGCCTCCGTGTAGGTCATCGACAGCACGACCGCCATCGGCATCGCCGCGAACAGCGCCACCAGCAGCAGCCCGGCGCGCCGCGAACCGCCCGGCACCAGCGTGCCGAGCGCGGTCAGCCCGTACGCGGCCACGACCCCGGCGACCAGCGACACCACGAGCCCGGCCAGCACCAGGTTGCCGCCGGTGAGCAGCCCGACCGCCGACACGGCCAGCGGGTAGCCGGGGAAGAACCCGTACGGCGTGATGGGGGTGTGATTGCCGAACGCATCGAGGTGGCTCGCGGGGACGCCGGCGTAGCCGTAGCGGGCGATGGCGAGCAGCCAGTCGCCGTCCCAGCTGGCGAGCCGCTCGCCCAGCGTGGTGCCGTCGTGCGCGGCCATGACCGCGAGCACCAGCAGTCCCACGATCCGCACCGCCAGGTAGATCACGGCCGGGGCCAGTACCGCCGTGCGATCGGTCCGCTGCTCGGCTCCGGTGATGGCCACGCGAGGATCGTCCCGGACCCGGTCGGGGGCGCTGCGGGCGACCCGACCGTCCGGTCGTACCGGATGCGCCACCGGTTTGTGATGATGGCGGGATGCGCGAGGACGGGCGGTGACGGCGATGGGCGCGGACGCAGCCACCACCCCGTCGCACACCGCGACCGGTGAGCCCGTCCAGCCCGTCCGCGGCGCGTGGATCCTGCGGTTCTCGCTGGCCTGGGTGGGCCTGTTCGCCGGCCTGTTCGGCGCGATCCAGGTGCTGCTGCCGATGCAGGCCGAGACGTTCGCCGGGGCCGGGAAGGAGGGCGTGCTCGCCCTGGTGCTCGGGCTGGGTGCAGCGGCATCGCTCGTCGCCAACCCGGTGTTCGGGGCGATCTCCGACCGCACCACCTCGCGCTACGGGCGTCGCGTGCCGTGGGTCGCGGCCGGTTTCCTCGGCGGGGCGGTCGGGCTGATCGTGCTGGCCGCGGCCGGTTCCGTCGCCGTCATGATCATCGGCTGGTGCGTGGTGCAGACAGCGCTCAACGCCGCCTACGCAGCCCTGTCGGCCACCATCCCCGACGAGGTGCCGGTGCGCCAGCGCGGAACCGCTGCCGGGTGGTCCGGGCTCGCGCTGATCGTCGGGGTCGGGATCGGCACCGGACTGGCCAACCTCGACCACGCCGTCGCCGCCGGCTACCTCGGCTGCGCGGTCTTCCTGCTGCTCGCCGGGCTGCCGTTCGTGCTGGCCCGGCAGCGGCCGGCGACGACGGCGCCGCCCCCGATCGACTGGCGCCGGTTCCTCGCCGGGTTCTGGGTGGACCCGCGCCGCCACCCCGACTTCGGTTGGGCGTGGTTCACCCGCTTCCTCGTCAACCTGGGCAACTCCATCGCGCTGCTGTACCTCTTCTACTTCCTCGCCGACTCGGTGCGCGTCGCCGACCCGAAGCTCGCCGTCACGATCGCGACCGGCGTCAACCTGGCCGCCGTGCTCGTTGCCACCATGGTCGCCGGGATCGCGTCGGACCGGCTGCACCGCAGACGGGTCTTCGTGTGCGGCGGCGCGCTGGCGATGTCGGCGGCCGCCGTGCTCATGGCGTGCTGGCCGACGTGGTCGGGCGTGCTCGTGGCGGCCGTGCTGCTCGGCCTGGGCTTCGGTACCTATTCGGCCGTCGACCTCGCCCTGCTCACCCAGGTGCTGCCGACGGCGGCCGACCGCGCCCGCGACCTCGGTGTGCTCAACATCGCCAGCTCGCTGCCGCAGGTGGTGGCCCCGGTCGCTGCGGGGGCACTCGTCACCGGCCCCGGCGGATATCCGCTGCTCTACGCAGTGGCAGCGGCGGTCGGCGTCGTCGGCGCAGTGCTGGTCTACCGGATCCGCTCCGTCAGGTAGCCAATCGATCACTCTCCGTGTGTAACGGGTGGGACTCCTGTGCCGAAGAGATCACCGTGATCCCCGCGGAGCGCTACCCCAACGACGCCGAACCGGTCACCGAGCCGTTCGTGCTCGACCTGGTGGCACTCATCCCGACCCAGCGCTGCGCCCCGCCGGACGTCGTCCGCGCGGCGCCGCCGCGGCCACCCGTCCGCCGGCCGGATCCCGTGCTCGTGCAGGAGATGGCCGCGCCCCCGGCGCGGCAGCCCTTCGTCGCTCGGCTCACCGCTGTCGTCGTGGGGACGGGCCTGGTGGCGGTTCTGCTCCTCGTGGTGCTGTTGGGTTTCCGGTAGCTGCGTCTTCTTCTCAGCGGTGAGCTCATTCTCCGCGCTGTCAGCCGTCAGTTTCAGGTCTTCGGCCTCGTTGTGGAGCGAGCGGGGTTGCCGCCTCGGGTGACCGCTTCCGTGGCGGCGCAACCGGGGTTTTCACTGCATAATGTGGTCGACTTGGCGGCCGTACCCGACTGGGAACTCTGTCTGCTTGCCTTCGCTTCCGTTGCATGCGTGGTCGACTGGCTGTGGTCCCGATTTCCCGCAGATGGTTGTGGAACTCGCATAGCCCTCTGCCGTTGTCGAATGTGGTGCGGCCGCCGTCGCGCCAGCGTTCGCGGTGGTCGATGTGGCGGATCGGGGCATCGCAGTACGGTGCGGTGCACCGGCCCCCGTCCCGGATCTTGATCAGCTCGGCCAGTACCCCGGTGAAGCAGCGCTGCACCGAGTCGCTGCCGATGATCGCCCCGTCGCGGGTGAACAGCCGCCACGTCTTCCGTCCGGCGCCGGCGCGGACGATGTCGGCCGGGACGGGCCCGTAACCAGGAACCTCTGCGGGCAACGCGCTGTCGGGGTCGAGCAGGTCTTCTACCCGGACCACGATGTTCACCTGCATGGCGACGTCGTCGGCCTGGACTTGTCCGGTGAGCCGTTCGACCAGGGTGTCGGCCACGATCTCGCCCCGCCCCCGCAGCACCGGCTCGGGCCGGACCCAGACTTCGTTCACGGCTTTGCGCATTGCCGCGTAGCAGGCCACGGCCTGTTCGACGGGCAGGTGGGCGGTCAGGTCGGCCATGCCGGGTTCGGTGGAGGGCCGTACGGTCACCCGCCGCCCGGACCGGGCCCGGGCGCAGCGTGCGGCGAACTTCTCCGGCGCCACCTCCGCCGCCAGCTTCCGGGCCAGATCGTGGATGCGTCGCACGCTCAAGGTCTCGACACCGCGCTCGGCGAGCTGCTCGTCGACCCAGGATCGTTCCTCGGGGTCGAGGTGCGACCCGGCGCTGGTGATGAAGGCGATCTTCTGCTCGTTGAGCAGCCCGGCCGCGAACAGGGCCCGCACCCGGGAGTGCCCGGCGTGCAGGTCCCGGGCGATCCGCACCCGCTTCCCACCCTCATGGGCCGAGACCCGGCAGGCCTGACCGACCTGCTCGGCGACAACCCGCTGCACATCGTCGGGATCAGTGACACCGGCGTCGATCCGCTCGGCCGCCACAGCCCGCCCGAGCGCAAGAATCGCCGCAGACTGTTGCGCGGCGAGAGCATTCTTCTGCTCTTCGAGCCGCGCAACAGCCTCAGCGAGCTGCGCAACCAAGACGGACGTGGACATGCCTGTATCCTACCGAAAACAGGCGAGCCAAACAAGTGTTCGAATACGGCACCGCAGCCAGATGACCATGCACGCAGCGGGAGGGAAGGCAGTCAGAAGGAGTTCCAAGTCGGGTACGGCTGCTAGGCCGACCACATTATTCGTTTGAGAACCCCGGCAGCGCCGCAACGCAGACCGAGGGCCTCAACCGCGCTACCCCGTTCGCGCACCCAGGACCGGACACCACAAACCGAAGACCAGGACAGCGAAGGGGTAGTTCAGGAGGCTCAACGACCGCGAGCCTCGGCCATCCCCCGAACAGCAAGCCGATCCGCCCGCTCGTTCTCCGGATGCCCCGCGTGCCCCTTGACCCAGTGCCAAGCCACCGTGTGCCGAGCCGCCGCCGCGTCCAACCGCTGCCACAGATCCGCGTTCTTGACCGGCGTGCGGGCCGAGGTCGTCCAGCCGTTGGCCTTCCACTTCGGCACCCAGCTGGTGATGCCGTTGCGGACGTACGTGGAGTCCGTCCAGATCTCCACGACGGACGGGCGGGTGAGGCTCTCCAGCGCTCGGATCGGTGCGGTCAGCTCCATCCGGTTGTTGGTGGTGGCGCCGGCCTCGCCGCCGCACAACTCCTTCTCCGCTGTGCCGTACCGCAGCACCGCCCCCCAGCCGCCGGGGCCCGGGTTGCCGCTGCAGGCGCCGTCGGTCCAGATCTGCACCACCGTCACGTCAGCGAACCTAGCGCTCGCCTCTTCACAGAAGACGCGCACCTTGACCTCGGCCTGGCCGACGTCGACGGTGCATGGCGGGATCAGCGCGGCCAGCTCACCCCGGCGCGGAGGAGCTGCAGCGGCACCCGCACGTTGACCCGTCCGGGAAGTCGACGAGCACCCGCAGGAACTTCGGCCGGGTCGCCACCAGGGTGGTGGCCCGCTGCTGCCCCTTGTCGAGCGCGACCACGACCCCGGCCAGCACGGCGAGCTGGGCGAGACGAACGGCCGGCCCCGCCTTCAAGGTAGTGATCTTGAAATCAATCCCAGGCAACCGGCAGCTCGTACACGCCCGTGATGCTCTGGCTGTGCCGCAACGGGACATCCGCGGCGGGCACCGCGAGCCGGAGCGTCGGGAACCTCGTCAGCAGCGCCGGGAAGGCGACGCGCATCTCGACGCGGGCCAGCTGCTGGCCGAGGCACTGGTGGACGCCGTGGCCGAACGCGAGGTGGCCGGTCGTGGAGCGGCGCAGGTCGAGCGCGTCGGGGTCGGCGAACCGCGCGCCGTCGCGGTTGGCCGCCTGCAACGCGATGGTGACCGTCTCGCCGGCCCGGATCAGGTGCCCCTCGATCTCGACGTCCTCCAGTGCGGCCCGCGCGCCGGTGTGCGCGATGGTCAGGTAGCGCAGCAGCTCCTCCACCGCCTGGTCGACCAGGGCGGGATCGGCGCGCAGGAGCGCGAGCTGATCGGGGTGGGTCAGCAGCACCAGTGTGCCGAGCGCGATCTGGTTGGCGGTCGTGTCCAGGCCTGCGGCCAGCAGGAACGTGCCCAATCCTGCGATCTCGGTGTCGTCCAGCTCGGAAGCGGTGAGCTCGCTGAGCACGTCGTCGGTGGGGTCGGCGCGCTTCGCCGGGACCAGGTCGTGGATGTACTCCTGCAGCGCGCCGTAGGCGGCACCTGTCTCGTCCGGGGTGGCGCCCGGTGCCGTCATCGCGTGCGCGTGGCGGGCGAACGTCGCGCGGTCGGCGACGGGCACGCCCAGCAGTTCGCAGATCATCATGGCCGGGACGGGATGGGCGTACGCGGCCACCAGGTCGGCGGGCGGGCCGTGCTCCGCCATCGCATCGAGGTGCTCGGCGGTGATCCGTTCGAGCCGCTCGCCGAGCACCCGCATCCGGCGGACGGTGAACCGGCCGGTCAGCAACTTGCGCAGGCGGGTGTGCTCGGGCGCGTCGATACCGGTGAGGTCGCCGACCGGGGCGGGCGGCAGCTCGGTGATCCCGGGGATCTCCATGGGCAGGTGCATCAGCTCGTACCGCGAGCTGAACCGCCGGTCGGCCAGGATCGCGCGGGCCGCGGCGTGGCCGGTGGCGAGCCACCCGACGTGTCCGTCCGGGTAGACCATGCGCGCGAGTGGTGCCTCCGCGCGGATCGTGGCCAGTTCGGCGGGCGGGTCGAGCGGGCAGCCGGTCGGGCGGACCGTCGGCAAACCGTCGATCCTGGTCATCGCGTCGACTCCTTGTTGAACAGCTTCGTCGACCAGAGGTAGCCGCCCGCGGCGATCACGACGCCCCAGCCGAGCGCGAGCAGGGCGTTGACGCCGATCGGCGTGCCCATCAGCAGCCCGCGCAGCGTCTCGATGAACGGGGTGAACGGCTGGTACTCGGCGAACCACCGCAGCACCGTCGGCATCGACTCGGTGGGCACGAACCCGCTGCCCAGGAACGGCAGCAGCACGAGCGGCATGCCGACGTTGCTCGCCGACTCGACGCTGCCGGCCGCCAGCCCCAGCGCGACGGCGAGCCAGACGAACGCGAACGACATCAGCAGCAGCACGCCGACCAGGGCGAACCAGTCGCCGACGCCGGCGGTCGGGCGGAAGCCGATCAGCAGCGCGACGGCGAGGACGGCCGTGACGCCGAGCAGTGCCTGGACGACGCTGCCCACGACGTGCCCGGTCAGGACGGAGACGCGGGCGATGGCCATCGTGCGGAACCGGTCGACGATGCCCTCGGTCATGTCCATGGCGACCGAGATGGAGGTGCCCTGCACCACCGAGGTGATCGTCATCAGCAGGATCGCCGGCGTGACGTAGTCGACGTAGTCGGCGGTGCCGATGCCGGCCCCGAGCGCGCCACCGAAGACGTAGACGAACAGGAGCAGGAACACGATCGGCATGCCGACCAGCAGCACCGTCATCGACGGGTAGCGGCGCATCCGCCGCAGGTTGCGGCGCACCATCGTCGCCGAGTCGGACAAGGCCAAGGTTGCGGAAGTCATGGCGCGGTCACCTTCCGTTCGGTGAGGGCGAGGAAGACATCGTCGAGGTCGGGGGTGTGCATGCTCAGCTGCTCGACCTCGACGAGGTCCGTGTCGAGCCGGTCGAGCAGCGCCTTCAGCGAGCGGAGGCTGCCGTCGTGCGGCACGCGCAGCTCCAGCGCGTCGCCGTCGCGGGAGGCGTGGCCGACCGCGCGGGTGGCGGACTCGAGGTCGGCGAGGGTGGCGAAGCGGAGCAGGACGTGACCGCCGGGGATGCGCCGCTTGAGCTCGTCGGGCGTGCCCTCGGCGACGATCCGCCCGTGATCGAGCACCGCGATCCGGTCCGCGAGCTCGTCCGCCTCCTCCAGGTACTGCGTGGTCAGGAAGATCGTGACGCCGCCGGCGACGAGCTCCCGCACGATCTGCCACATGCTGCGACGGCTGCGCGGGTCGAGACCGGTGGTGGGCTCGTCGAGGAAGATCACCTGGGGCGAGCCGACCAGCGTCATCGCGAGGTCGAGCCGGCGCCGCATGCCGCCGGAGTAGGTCGACGCCGGCTTGGTGGCCGCGTCGACCAGGTCGAACCGGCGCAGCAGCTCGGCCACCCGCGCCCGCCCGGCCGCCCGGCCCAGGTGGTGCAGATCGGTCATCAGCTGCAGGTTCTCCTGGCCGGTCAGCAGGTTGTCGACCGCCGAGAACTGGCCCGTGACGCCGATCGCGGCCCGGACGGCGTCGGGATCGGTGGCGACGTCGTGGCCCGCGACGGCCACGCGGCCGCCGTCCGCCGCGATCAGGGTGGAGAGGATCTTGACGGTGGTGGTCTTGCCGGCGCCGTTCGCGCCGAGCAGGGAGAACACAGTGCCGCGCGGGACGTGCAGCTCGATCCCGTCGAGCACGAGGTGGTCGCCGTAGGACTTGCGCAGCCCCGACACGGCGATCGCCTCGCCGCGCTGTGCTGATGATTCGCTCGCAAGCTCGCGCTGTGCTGATGATTCGCTCGCCAGCTCGCTCATCGCGCACGCCCCACGGTGATGTCGCCGTGCGCGGTGTGGGCCCGGACCTCGACCGTGTTCTCGGCCTTGCCCGGCCCGTCGCCGGCATCCAGGGAGTTCCGCACACGGCCGAACCCGGTCTTCAGATCGAGCCACGCGGCGGTGCCCTCGGCGATGCCGAGCTCCAGCCCACCGAACGAGGTGTCGAGCCCGACCCGGCCGCTGACGACCTCGCCGATGCGGATGGAGCCGTTGGCCGTGGTGGCCTCCACGTCGGCGCCGGCCCGGTCGACGGAGATGTTGCCGTTGGCCGCACGCACCCGCAGCGTGCCGTCGACGTCGCCGAGGTCGGTGTTGCCGTTGGCGTTCTTCACGGTGGCGCTGCCGCCGATCGCACCGATGCGCACCTGGCCGCTGCCGGTGTTGACGTCGGTGTTGCCGTCGGCGGCGTCGACGACGATGTCGCCGGCGGCCGTCTCGATGCGTAGCGGGCCGGTCCGGTAGAGCTTGACCTGCCCCACCGAGTTCTTCACCCGGCAGTCGCCCAGCACGCCGGAGCTGCTGCAGTCGCCGACCGAGAGGTCGACCGTCACCCGCGAGTCGCTGGGCAGCTCGACGACCACGTCGACGGAGCGGGTCTTGCGGGAGAAGTCGAGCATCCGCGACTTCGGCCCGCGCACGGTGAGCACGCCGTCGACGTGGTCGACGCGGGTGGCGCCGGCCGCCTCGACGTCCGACTGGTCGGCCGGGTTGGTCGGGTGGACCTCGACGACGGTGTCGGTGCGGTCGCTCGCGACGAGCTGCACGTTGCCGACGGAGAGCTCGATCGTCGCGGAGATCGGCTGTGGTGTGGCGAAAGTAGGCATGGCTGTCCCCTCGGAATGGGTGGGAAGAACATCCCCGCAGGTCAGCGGGGCACGGTGAGACGAGGCTGGGTCAGCGGACCCAACCGGTGAAGTGCTGCGCGCTGCGCCCGCCGGGCCGTTCGGCGGTGTCGCGGACCGGCCCGCGCAGCGCGGAGGACGCGGCCCGGACGAGCCACGCGTTGACCGAGCGGCCCTCGCGGTTCGCGGCCTCCTCGACGGCGGCCTTCAACGGCTCCGGGAGCCGGACGTTGATCCGCACGGACGGGCCGTCGTCGAGGTTCGGGTCGGCCGTGACACGCTCGCTCGGGCCGTCGACCGGCTGCGGCGCGGGCGGTGCGGCCACGACGAAGTGCGGGTCCCGGCCGCGCAGCCGCACCTCGACCGAGCCGGGCGCGAGATCGCGGGTGATCTCGTCGGCGGCGGCCGAGAGCGCCTCGAACAGCGCGAGCCGGATCGCCGACTCCATCCCCGGTGCGAGCCGCTCGATGAGCGCGGACGCGTCGGGGCCACCGGCCTCGACGACGGCGAGCAGCTGGCGGCCGAGGGATTCCACGTAGGGCGTCAGGTCCACGACGCACACTGTGGCACACCGTGGCATCACACGCAAGCCATGTTGGCTCAGTTTGGCTCAGACTGGCTCTGAGATGGCTCCGGTGCGCCTGCGCGGCTGCGTCGAAGAGGGCTCCTACGATGGCGCCCTGATGCGACTGCTGCACACCTCCGACTGGCACGTCGGCAAGACCCTCAAAGGGCACAGCCGGCTCGACGAGCAGGAGCAGGTGCTCCGGGAGATCGTCGCGATCGCGCGCGAGCAGGAACCCGACGCCGTGCTCGTTGCCGGTGACCTGTACGACTCCGCGGCCCCGTCCGCACAGGCCCAGAACCTGGTGGTGCGCACCCTCATCGGGCTCGCCAGCACCGGCGCCGAGGTCTACGCGATCGCCGGCAACCACGACAACCCCACGATGATCGACGCCTACCGGCCGCTCGCGAACGCCGCCGGGATCACGCTGGTCGGCGGCGTGCGCACGGCCGACCGCGGCGGGCTGATCGAGTTCACCGCGCGCGGCACGGGGGAGCGCGGCACGCTGGCCGTGCTGCCGTTCCTGTCGCAGCGCTACGCGGTGCGTGCGCTCGACCTGATCGCGCAGACCGCCGCCGAGAACACCGGCGAGTACGACCAGCAGCTGCGGGAGATCCTCGCCTCGCTGACCAGCGGGTTCCGCGACGACTCCGTCAACCTCGTGATGAGCCACCTCACCGTGCTCGACGGGAAGCTCGGCGGTGGCGAGCGTGCCGCGCAGACGATCTTCGAGTACGCCGTGCCAGCCACGATCTTCCCGGTCGAGACGCACTACGTGGCGCTGGGCCACCTACACCGCCGCCAGCAGATGGCCGCCGCGTGCCCCGTCCACTACAGCGGGTCGCCGCTCGCCGTCGACTTCGGCGAGCAGGACAACACCGCCGTCGTCTGCCTGGTGGAAGCGGCCCCCGGCGTGCCGGCGACGGTCACCGACATCCCGCTCACGGCCGGCCGCCGGCTGCGCACCGTCCGCGGCACCGTCGCGGAACTGTCGGACCTCGCTGCCACCCTCGGCGACGACTGGTTGCGGATCTTCGTCAGGGAACCGGCGAGGGCCGGACTGCGGGAGGAGGTGACGGCCGTGCTGCCGAACGCGCTCGAGGTGCGCATCGATCCCGAGTTCGCCGCACCCGTCACCGTCGCGCGGTCACGGCCCAGCGGTGCGGACGCGACCCCCGCCCAGCTGTTCCACGAGTACCTCGGCACCCGGTCCGTCGACGACCCGCGCGTCGAGGAGCTGTTCCGGCGCCTGCACGACGAGGTGTCGGGCGCATGAGGCCGGTGCTGCTGGAGATGGCCGGGTTCGCGGCGTTCCGCGAGCCCACCACCGTCGACTTCGCGGGCGCCGACTACTTCGCGCTGGTCGGGGCCACCGGGTCGGGCAAGTCCACCGTCATCGACGCGCTCACCTTCGCCCTCTACGGCTCGGTGCCGCGCTGGGACAACCCGCGTTCGGTGGCGAACGCGCTGGCCCCCACCGCGGGCCGCGGCGCCGTCCGGCTCGTGTTCGACGTGGGCGGGGAGCGGTTCGTCGTCGCCCGCGAGCTGCGCCGGGCCGCGTCCGGCTCGGTGTCGGTGCGCGGCGCCCGGCTGGAGCGGCTGCGCGACCCGTCCGGCACGGGAGCGGCCGACGAGGAGACCGAGCCGCTCGCCGACGGCGCCGGAGACACCACTGCCGCCGTCACCGCGCTGCTCGGGCTCACGTTCGCCGACTTCTGCACCTGCGTGGTGCTGCCGCAGGGTGAGTTCGCCGAGTTCCTGCACGCCGAGCCGCGCAAGCGGCAGGAGAAGCTGGTCCGGCTGCTGGGCCTCGACGTGTACGAGCGGATCGCGAAGGAGGCCAACGGCGAGGCAGCCGCGCAGCGGCAGCGCGCCGAGGTGCTCACCGAGCAGCTCGGCGGCTACGCCGACGCCACGGCCGAGGCCGAGCAGGCCGCCGCCGACCGCGTCACCGTGCTCGACGAGCTCGCCGAACGGGTCGCGGCTGCCGTGCCGGTGCTGACCGCGGCCGTCGCCGAGCAGCGTGCCGCGGCAGAGCAGGTGACCCGGCTGCACGAGGAGGGCGCGCGGCTGGCTGCCGTCCGCGCCCCGGACGGGCTCGCCGAGCTGGGTGCCCGCCGCGCGGCGGCCGTCGCCGCCGCGACCGATGCGGCCGGTGCCGTCGCCCGTGCGGAGGAGGCCGACACCGCGGCGCGGGCCGCGCTGGCCGCCGAACCGGCCCGGTCCCGGCTGGAACGCGTGCTGCACGACCACCGCGAGCTGGCCGGCGCACTCGCCGAGCTGCCCGGCCTGCAGGACCGGCAGGCGAAGGCCGTCGCGGAGTACGAGCTGGCCGCCCGCGACGCCGGCGACGCGCTGGCCGCCCACGACGCCGCGCGGGCCGCCGTCGAGGCTGCGGTCGCGGCGCACCGCGTCGCCGACGAGCGCGCGCACCGCCTGCGCGCCGAGCGCACCGCACTGCGCGGGCTCGCCGCGCCGGCCGGGCTGGACGCGCTTCGCGGGCGGGAGGCCGCGGCGCAGCGCGAGCACGCGCTGGCCACGAGCGCGCTGGCCGCCGCCGAGCAGGCCGAGGCGCAGGCCCGCGCCGCCGTCGCGCAGCCGCGGGCGGTGCTCGACCGCGCGCGGCGTGACCTCGCCGAGCTGGCCACCGCCGAGCAGGCCCACACCGCTGCCGTCGCCGCTGTCGAGCAGGCCCGGCGTGCGGCCGACGCTGCCGCGGAGGCCGTGACCGCGGCCCGGCACCGCCGCGACCACGCGCGCGCGGCGCACGCCGAGGCCGTCCGATCGGGGTTGGCGGCCACGCTGCGGGCCTCGCTGGTGGCGGGGGAGGAGTGCCCGGTCTGCGCGCAGGCCGTCGCGACGCTGCCGCCGGCCGCTGCGGTGGACGCCGACACCGAGTCACCGCTCGCCGCGGCCGAACAGGAGCACGAGCAGGCCGTCGCCGCGGAGGCGGCCGCGACGGCTGCGCTCGCCCGCGCCGAGTCCGAGGTGGCGCGGCAGGAGGCCGCGGCCGACCGGCTGCGGGCCGCGCTGGCCGACACCGGCATCACCACGTCGGCCGAGCTCGCCGCCGCCGTCGCAGAGGCCGAACGGGTCGCGGCCGAGCAGCAGCGCGCGGCGGAGGCGGTGCGGGCGGCGCGGGCGGCGGTCACCACGGCAGCCGCCGCCGTCGAGGACGTGCGCGCCGCGTCGGCCCGGGCCGCCGCCGCGCTGCGTGCCGCGCGCGACCCGCTCGTGCCCTTCGGCGCCCCCGGCACCGGTGACGACCCCCTCGCAGGCTGGACCGCGCTGCTGGAGTGGGCGGCCACCGCCGCTGCCGAGCGGGAGGCCGAACTGCCTGCCGCCGCGGCCGCGGCGGGCGCCGCGGAGCAGGAACGGTTCACCGCCGAGGCCGCGCTGCGCACCGCCGAGCGCGCGGCCCGCGACCGGCGCACGGCCGAGACCGCCGCGGCCCGTGCCGAGCAGGAGGCCCGCGCCACCGTCACCGCGGTCGAGCGCCGGATCGAGGTGCTGCGCTCCGCGCTGGACGGGGCACCGTCTCCGGCCACTGCAGAAGCCGCGCTCGCCAGGGTCACCGCTGCCGAGAAGGCCGCCGAGACCGCCGACGCCGAGCTGCGGGCGGCCCGACGCGCGCAGCGCATCGCCGACACCGCCGCCGCCGACGTCGAACGAGCCGTCGCCACCGGATGGCGGGTGCTGCGTGCCGCGCGGGACCCGCTGGTGGCGCTCGGCGCACCGGCGCTCGAACCCGACGTCGAGCTGCCGGACGCCTGGGCGGCCCTCCTGAGCTGGGCCGATGCCGCGCGGGCCGAGCGGGCGACGCGCGTCGTCGAGGCCGAGCGCGCAGCTGCCGACGCCGCGACCCTCGTCGACGGGCAGGCCGAACGCCTCGCGGCCGAGCTGGCCGAGCACGACGTCCCGTTCGCCGGCGCCGGGCTCGCCGCCGAGCCGGCCCGGGCGATCACCGCGGTGGCCACCGAGGCGGCGCGGGCCCGCGCCGCGCACGAGCGGATCGTCGAGCGCCGCGCCGCCGTCGCCGGCCTGGTCGCCGACCGCGACCGCGCCGAGGAGGCCCACCGCGTCGCGAAGCTGCTCGGCGGGCTGCTGCGCTCCGACGGGTTCCCGCGCTGGCTCGTGGCGTCCGCGCTGGACGCGCTGGTCACCGACGCGTCGGCGAGCCTCGCGGAGCTGTCCGGCGGGCAGTTCGAGCTCACCCACGACAACGGCGAGTTCCTCGTCGTCGACCACGCCGACGCCGACTCGCGCCGCCCGGTGAAGACGCTTTCCGGCGGCGAGACGTTCCAGGCCAGCCTGGCGCTGGCGCTCGCCCTGTCGGCGCAGATGTCGCACCTGGCCGCCAGCGGTGCCGCTCGCCTCGAGTCGATCTTCCTGGACGAGGGCTTCGGCACCCTCGACGAGTCCAACCTCGACGTGGTCGCCAGCACCCTGGAGAACCTCGCCGCAGGCGGCGGGCGGATGGTCGGCGTGATCACGCACGTGCCCGCGCTGGCCGAGCGGGTGCCCGTCCGGTTCGCGGTGCGGCGCGACCAGCGCACGTCGTCGATCGAGCGGGAGAGCGTGTGAGGTTCGCTGCGTGAGATTCTCAGTCGATCCCTGGGACCCCAGCTACGGGGCCAGCCTCGACACCGAGCTGGGCGCGTCGTCGGCGCTCGTCGACCCGGACGTCGAGGTGCCGGCGCGACGCTGGGCACCGATCGACCCGATGCCGGTGGCGCAGCCGGCCGCGGTGCTGTTCGTCGACGGGGTGCGCCGGGTCGACGCGCAGGTGTGGGTCGACCAGGGGCAGGAGAGCGCGCTGGCGCTGTGCGCGTCCTACGCGGCAGGGGTGATGTGCTGCTGCCCGGAGCAGGGCGCGCACCTGGCGGTCGCGGAGGTGCGGCGCGGGCTGGTCACCACGGTCGCCGACGCGTCCGGCATCGACACGGCCGCCGGCACCTACGAGGCCGTCCCGACAGCCGCTCGCGCCGACGTCGCGCCGATGCAGGTGCTGTCGCTGGCCCTGCAGCGCGCGCTCGGCGAGGTGGAGCTGGCGGCCGCCGAGCTGGCTCGAGTCGGCGCCGGCGAGCCGGACGACCTGCTCGTCGTGGACGGTCCGCTGCGCGGGCGCGCGCACCTGCCGCGGGCCATCGGGTTCGTGAAGAGCCACCGCAGCGACTACCTGCCGCCGCAGCTGGGTGCCGTCGTCGCGGAGTTGCGGCCCGGCCAGCGCACGCCGGTCTTCGCGCTGGGCACGTCGTGGGAGCGGCACACCTGGTACCTGCGCCTGCCGCCCGCGCCTGGCACGCCGTGGGCGGGGATCGTGCGCGTGGAGGCACCCGCAGGGCCGGCGTCGGTCGAGCTGGCGGCGCGCAGCCAGGCCACGCTCGTCCGGTACGCGTCCACGGAGTACAAGGACTCGCGGGCGCCGCAGAACCTCTACCCGATCGCCGGCCTGGAACGCGCGCTGCGGCGGCGGCTCGGCGAGCCTGCCGTGCTGTACCGGGCGCTGCGCCGGGCGGCGGCGCAGGTGGTGCCCGCGGGGTAGTTCGTGTGGGGCTCGTCGCTATCGTCGCCCGCCGTCGCCGGCCGCGGGTAACAATCCGTGACGAGAGCCGGAGGACGCCCATGATCATGTTGTGCGAGCGGTGCTGCGCGCAGATCGCCGAGAGCGAGCCGGTGGTCCGGCTCGCGCACATCGACCACGCCCGCCCCGACGGCACGATTGTGTGGCGGCACTCGTTCCTCCACAACGGCGGCTGCCCGGCACCGCGGACGGCGGCCCACGAGCGGCCCGACACGGGATCGTGGGACCCGGCCCGCGGCATCGGCGGGCTGCGCGAGCACTGACCGCTCACCCCAGCGCGACGAGCGCGGCCGCGGCCAGTGCTCCGACCAGCCCGGCCCCCTGCCGCCGCCCGACCCGCTCGCCCAGCGCCACCAGCCCGACCACGACCGGCACCACCGGGTAGAGCGACGACAGCACCACGGCCACCGACACGTACTCGGTGCGGGCCGCGAGCTGGTACGCGGTGAGCGCGCCGGCGGCGAGCACCCCGGCGGCCACGGCCAGGACACCGGGCGCCATCCGTCGCTCGGGGAGCACCAGGACGCCCGCGGCGAGGACCGCGGTCACGCGTCCGGCGAGCACCGGCCACAGCCCCGAGTCCGCGCCCGCCTGCGCAAGGGCCAGGTACTGCACCGCAACGCCGACGCCGGACGCCAGTCCGTCGCGGACCGCGGGGCCGGTCGGCGTGGCCGATCCGCTGCGCGAGACCAGCCAGAGCGCGGGCAGCACGAGCACCACCCCGGCCCACGCGATCAGCGACGGCCGCTCACCGAGCAGCGCCACCCCGACCACGACCGGCAGCGCGACCCCGCCGACCGCGCTCACCGGCACCACCACCGACATCGCACCCCGGGCCATGCCGCGGAACAGGAACGCCATCGCCGCGGCCGTCCCCAACCCGGACAGCGCGCCCCACGCCAGGTCGGCCACCGCCGGTGTGACGGGGGAGAGCGTCGCCACGGCGACGGCCATCGTGACCAGCCCGCTCACCTGCCCGACGAACGCCACCACGAGCGGCCGCGTCCGCCGGGCAGCCAGACCGCCGACCACGTCCGAGAACCCGTAGGCCAGCGCGGACACCAGCGCGAGCACCGCGCCCACAGTCAGACCGCCCGGTCGCGCTCGGCCTGCCCGACCGGGCACACCGCGCCGTCGACGCAGCAGGCGCGGTCGCAGAGCCGGCAGAGCACGTCGGCGCGGCCGGCGTAGAGCGCCGCGAGCAGGCGTTCGAGGACCGTCGTCAGTGCTACGCGCTCGGCCGCGTCCAGCACGGCGACCAGCTCGTCGAGCGCGGCGGCGCGGGCGGCCCGGATCTCGGCGACCGCCCGCTCGCCGGCCGCCGTGAGCGCGACGGCCACCGCCCGCCCGGGCCGCGGGGACCGCGCCGCCAGCCCGGCGCGTTCCAGCCCGTCGACCATCCGAGCCGCGGCCGGCTGCGACAACCCGATCCCGCGGCCCAGCTCGGTGACGCTCGTGCCCGGTGTCTCGGCCAGCGCGACGAGCGCCGCCGCGCTGCTCGCCCCGACGCCGCCGGCCGCTTGCACGCCTGCCAGCATCCGATCGGTGACGGCCAGCGCGGCGGCGCCGAGCAGGTTCCCCAGACGCTCGTCATGCATGACTCATGCATATCAGGGTGCCCCGTCAGGCGCAGCGCCCCGATCGAACGGTCCGGATGCAAGCGCCAGGCGAGTCGCGCGTTCCGCCGGGCGAGTCGCGCAAACTGCCAGCGGTGAGATGCAGAACTCGGCCAGCGAGCGGCGGGACTCGCCCCAGCGGAATGCTGGACTCGCCCCGCGGAACGCAGGACTCGCGCGGCGGAACGCGCGACTCGTCCAGCGGAACGCGGCGGGCTGCGGGACTCGCCGCAACCGGAGCGCAGTACGGAAGCTACCCGAGGCGTTCGCGCAGGCCGCTCGCCCGCGCGACGGGCCGGGCCACGGCGGCGCGCACCGACTCCTCGGTGCCCACGATGCGCACACCGGCGCGGGCCCGGGTGACGGCCGTGTACAGCAGCTCGCGCGTGAGCAGCGGCGACTCCGCGGGAGGCAGCACCACCGTGACGCCGCGGAACTGGCTGCCCTGCCCGCGGTGCACCGTCATCGCGTGCACGGTGGCCACCTCGGGCAGCCGGGCCGGCGCGTAGAGCTGCGGGGTGCCGCCGCGCGCGAACGCCACGCGGGGACCGGCGGCGGTGGCCACGACGACCCCGGTGTCGCCGTTGAACAGCCCGATGTCGTAGTCGTTCGACGTGACGAGCACGGGCCGGCCGGGCGCCCACGGGCCGTGCGGGCGGTGCGGCTGGTCGGCGGCCAGCCAGCGCTCGATCTCCGCGGTCCAGCGGCTCACCCCGAACGGGCCGCGCCGGTGCGCGCACAGCACGCGGTGCTCGTCCAGCGCGGCGACGGCCTCGGCGGCGTCGCCCCGGTCGGCCGCGGCCGTCAGCGCCCGGCCGGCCGCGACGACGTCGGCGCGCACCGCGTCGATGCCGTGCGGATCGACCTCGAGCGGGGCCACGAGCTGCAGCGCGGGGTCGTGCTGGTCGCGCAGCAGCGCCACTGCGTCATCGCCGTCGCCGTCGCGGACGGCGCGGGCGAACGCTGCGATCGCGCCGCCGAAGCGCCACACGTGCTCGAGGGTGACCACGCCGTGGACCACGCCGCCGGGCACGCCCATCTCGGCCAGGCGCGCGTCCAGCCACGGTTCGGGCCGGCCCGGGGCGCGGGCGAGGTCGCCCAGCACCGCCCCTGCCTCGACGGACGCGAGCTGGTCGGGGTCGCCGACCAGCACCAGCCGCGCCTGCGGCCGCACCGCGTCGAGCAGCCGGGCCATCATCGACAGCGACACCATCGACGTCTCGTCGACCACCACGACGTCGTAGGGCAGGTGGTGGTGGCGGTGGTGCCGGAAGCCCTGCGCCGGGTGCCAGCGCAGCAACCGGTGCAGCGTCGCGGCCTCGGGCACGCGGCTGTGCAGGTGCGGCGGCAGCACCTCGGTGACCGCCTCCTGCAGCCGCGCCGCAGCCTTGCCCGTGGGGGCGGCCAGCGCGATCCGGCCGACCGACGGCTGCTCGGCGAGCAGCTCCAGCAGCCGCGCCACCGTGGTGGTCTTGCCGGTGCCCGGGCCGCCGGCGAGCACCGTGACGCGGCGCAGCACCCCCACCGCGGCCGCCTGCCGCTGCCGCACCGCGTCGGACTCCAGGAAGAGGCGATCGAGCCCGGACTGCAGCGCCAGCAGGTCGACGGGCGGCGGATCCAGCGCGGCGCGCTCCTGCAGCGCAGTGCGGACCAGCTCCTCCTCGTGCCAGTAGCGCTCCAGGTACAGCAGGCCGCCCACCAGCCGTAGCGGCCGGCCACCGCCGGCGTCGGCGCCGACCGCCACCAGCGGCGACGCCTGACACGCCGCCAGCCACGCCGCCGGCTCCGGCCACGGCAGCACCGAGGTGTCGAGCACCTCGTCGCCCTCGCCGAGCACCGTGTGGTCGGCCGTCGCGAGGTCGAGGCACACCGACCCCAGCCGCACCGCCCGCACCGCCAGCGCCGCCGCGAGCAGCACCTCCGGCGCCGACTCGCCGCCGAGCCGGCCCAGCCGCGCGGCGACGTGCACGTCGGCCGGCTCCAGCACCCCGGCCTGGTTGAACGGGGCCAGCAGCCCGGTGGCGTTGCGGGCCAGCCGCGGGTCGCCGACGTCGACCGTCACGGCGCACCGTCCAGCAGGTCGGACAGCTCGACGATCAACGCCGCAGGTGGCAGCCAGCTGAACACCCCGCACGGCACGTCGTCGACGGTGGGGGTGGCCGGCCCGCACATCCCGCGCACGAACAGGTACAGCACCCCGCCGAGGTGCCGTTCGGGCGCGTAACCGGGCAGGCGCCAGCGCAGGTAGCGGTGCAGTGCGACGCAGTACAGCAGCGCCTGCAACGGGTAGTTGGCGGCGATCATCGCCCGCGCGAGCAGCGGCGGCAGGTAGTGCGCGGCGGTGAGCGGCTCGCCCGGCGCGGCGCCGAGCCAGTTGGTCTTGTAGTCGACGACGGCGAACCGCGCGCCGGGCAGCCGCAGCACGGCGTCGATGCTGCCGGTGAGGTACCCGCGCAGCGGCTGCGCGGCCAGCTCGGGGTCGGCCAGCACGTCGGCGTACGTGACCAGCGGATCGGCGGCGGGCAGGTGCCGGCGCAGCAGCGGCACGAGGTCACCGAGCAGCACCTCGCCCCGCGGCCTGTCGCCACCGGCCAGCGGCAGCTCGAAGTCGAGCTCGGCGAGCCGGTCGCGCGGGTGGACGTCGGCGAGGCGCAGCCCGTCGGCGAGCGGGCCCAGCGGGGTCTCCATCGACGGCTGCAGGGCCGCGGCCAGCTCGTCGGCGTCGAGGCCCGGCACCGGGTGGCGGGCCAGCTGGGCACGGCACTGCGCGCGCAGCTCGGCGGCCAGATCGGACGCGGTGGGGTCGGCGGCCTCGAACACCGCGTGCACCAGCGTGCCGAAGACCGCGCCCATCGGCAGCTCCGCCATCGGCGACGGGATGGCCGCGGCGGCGCTGCCGACCGGCGCGGGAACGGCGACGTCGTGCTCGTCGACGGGCGCCTCGTCCAGGGCCGCGTCCACCCCGGGCTCGTCGTCGGTGCCGCGAGCGTCGGCCTCGCTGGCCACCCCCGGCGCGTGGCTCACGTCGGCGGTGAGCGCGGAGTACGAGGTGCGCCGCCAACGCAGGTCCAGCTCGCGCTCGAACCGGGCCGCGACCAGCGGTTCCGCACCGTCGGCCGCGGTCGGGACGGGAGCGGCCGCGGGCCGGGGGAGCACCGGCTCCACCGCCAGCACCGGCGATTCCAGGGCGCGCAGCGCGTGGATCGCGGCGTTGTCGGCCGGGACGCGGTAGCTCTGCTCGGGCACCGTGCCCGGACCCGGCCGGCCGATCAGCAGCCGGTGCACCGGCGACGTGGACGTCGTCGTGGTCGGCACCCACCACGTCACCACCCGGCTGCGCGCGCGGGTGAGCGCCACGTAGAACAGCCGCAGGTCCTCACCGGCCTCCTCGAAGCGGTGCGCGGCCGCGTGGTCGCGGAACCGCTCACCGCTCGTGCCGCCGACGTCGAGCACGCGGGCCCCCGACGCGTCGTGCAGCAGGGGCACCTCGGGGTCACGGACGTTGCGGTCCCACCCGAACGGCACGTAGACGACCGGGAACTCCAGGCCCTTGCTGCGGTGGATCGTGATGATCTGCACGGCGGCCGCGTCGGACTCCAGCCGGCGGCTCCGCTCCGTGCCGACCTCGGCCCGGCTGCCGGGCGCCGCCTCGCGGATGCGGTGCCCCAACCAGTCGACGAGCGCGGCCGGCCCGAGGTGCCCGGCACCGGCCGCTTCGTGCAGGGCCTGGCCGATGTGCCGCAGGTCGGTGAGGGTCCGCTCGCCGCCGACCAGGCTCAGCAGCCGCTCCGGCAGCCCGGTGTCGGTGGTGACCGCTTCCAGCAGCGCGGCCACCCCGCGCTCGCGCAGCAGCGCGCCCCATGCCCGGATGCGCACGCCGATGCGGTCGAGCAGTGCGTCGGCGTCGGTCCCGCACAGCTCCTCGACGGTGTGGCCGAGGAAGCAGGTGAGCGCCGCCGCCCGCAGCCGCGCCGCCCGCGGCGCTTCGCACGCCTCCAGCAGCTGCAGCCACTCCCTGGCCACGGGGGTGCCGAACACGCTCGCCGTGCCGGAGAGCACCGCCGGCACCCCGGCCGCGGACAGCGCGGTGTGCACGAGCGTGCCCTGGTCGTTGGTGCGGACCAGCACCGCGACGTCGCCGGGGGCGACCGGTCCTTCGGCCACCAGGTCGGCGATGTCGGCGGCCACGTCGTCGGCCACCGCGCGCCGGGCCTCCGCGGCGAACGGCAGCCCGCTGCGCGCCGCGGGCAACCCCGCCCGGCTCAGCACCCGCACCCGCAGCGGCACCCCCGGCAGCCGCTGCCCGCCGTGCGCCGCCCCGACGGGATGCACGGTGATCCGCTCGTTGCCCAGCGCGACGTCGCCGAACACCTGAGCCAGCGCGTCGAGCAGCGGGGCGTCGCTGCGCCAGTTGGTGGCGAGGGTGGCGTGCGCGTCGGCGACCTCCGTGGCGTCGAGGTAGCTGCGCACGTCGGCGCCGCGGAACGCGTAGATGGCCTGCTTGGGGTCGCCGATCAGCACCAACGTGGTGTGACCGTGGAACGCCCGGCGCAGGATGTCCCACTGCACCGGGTCGGTGTCCTGGAACTCGTCGACGAGCACCACCCGGAACCGCGCCCGCAGCCGCTCCGCCGCGCCGCGCGCCGGATCCGCCAGGGCCGCCGCGAGGCGGGTGAGCATGTCGTCGTAGGTGTAGAGGCGCCGCTCGCGCTTGCGCCGTGCCACCTCCGCGCGCACCGCCGCGGCGAACCGGTAGCGCACCTCCGCGGTGCTGCCCGGCTCCGCGTCGCGCGGCTCCAGCCGCGCCTGCCCGTCGTTGACGGCGACGCGCGCCAGCTCCAGCGCCTCCTTCCGCGTGAACGCGGGCGTGCCCGCGGCCCGATCGCCGTACTTGCGCACGTAGAAGTCGTCGACGACCTCCGTGAGCAGGTCCTCCACGCTCTCCACGAACACGGCGTCGGCGTCGCGGTCGCCGGCCACGCCCAGCCCCGCGAGCATCTGCTGGCAGAACTGGTGGGTGGTGGCAATCGTGGCCGCGTCGAACTGGGCGAGCGAGCGCGTCAGCCGCTCCCGGCGGCGCACCACCTCGGCGTCGTCGACCGCCGCCAGCATCGCCGTGACCTCGTCGCCGGACGCCCGGGCCGCCGCCGGATCGCGCAGCGCCCGTTCCACCGCGCCGAGCCGTTCGCGCACGCGTTCCCGCAGCTCCTGCGTGGCCTCCCGGCCGAACGTGACCAGCATCAGCTCGGGCAGCTCGGCGTGCCCCTCCGCCACGTAGCGGACGGCGAGCGACGCGATCGTGAACGTCTTGCCGGTGCCGGCGCTCGCCTCCAGCACGGTGGTGCCGGTGGGCAGCGCGCCGCACACGTCGAAGGCGGCGACGGACAGCAGCGACGTCATCGTGTCATCACCGCCGCACCAGGTCTTCGGCCCGCAGCAAGGGATCCCACAGGCGCAGCGCCAGCGTGCCGAACAGCGTGGGCTCCTTACCGACGGGCCCGCGCTCGGCGAACACGACGGCCGCCTCGGCGCGCTCACCCCACACCCGCCGGTGCGCGGCGTCGGTCTGCTCCGCGCCGGCGCCGACCGTCCAGGCCCGCTTCGCCTCCTCCAGCGCGTCGTCCGGCCCGCCGCCTGCGCGGCGCACCTTCGCGTAGGTGGCGCCGGCGACGGTCGGCAGCGGCAGCGGGGTGCAGCGCCCGATCGCGGCCATCTCGACCAGGTCGCCCAGCACCGTGCGGGCCTCCTCGGGCCGGACCGGTCCCAGCCTCGCGACGAGGATGCCGTGGTGCTGCCCGCGGCCCACCGTGGCCGCCGTCCACTCCCGGTCCGGCTCGGCCACCGACAGCGCGAGCAGCTGCACCCACGCACGCAGCCGGTGCTTCGGCGCCAGCCGGGAGAACTCGACCCGCACCAGCGTGCCGCCGTGCACCCCGGACAGCGTGCCGGCCACGCGGCCGTCCGGCAGCGCGACGTCGACGTCGATGTCGGTGGGCGGCTCCTCGGCGCGCACCTCGTGCGCTGCCGCGACCAGCGGCTCCACGTCGTCGAGCACGGACAGCAGGAACGCGTCGCCGAGCGCGCCGGGCGGGAGCGCGCCGCGACGCCACTCCGCCTTGCGGGCGCGGTCGAGGTCGAGGCCGGCGAGGCGGTCGCGCAGCAGGCGGTCGCCGACGGCCCACCGGGCCAGCCCGTCGGGCTCGACGGGCAGGGCGTCGGGCGGCTCCTCGTCGCCGTCGCGGACGGGCACGCCGGCGCGCTGGGTGAGGAACGCCTTGACCGGGTGCTCGACGAACGCGACCAGGTCCTCCAGTGGCAACGGGTCGCGCGCCAGCGGCGGCAGCGGGTCGGGCAGGAACGGGCGCGGCGGCACCCGCTCGCCGGCCGCGGCGCGGGCTCCGGCAAGGCTCGCGGTGTCGAAGCTGAACGGCGCGGGCGCCCGGAAGTTGCGGCCGTCGAACGGCTGCAGCGGATGGCGGCGCACGATCCCCGCGGTGTCGCCGGCCGTCGCCGCGATCGCGTCGAGCAGCTCCCCGAGCGGGACGGCGGGTGGCCGGCGTGCGCCCGTGCGCGCATCGGCCCCCGAGGCCACCACGACCAGCCGCTCGGTGGCCGCGCACACCGCGTCGAGCAGCAGCTGGCGGTCCTCGGAGCGCAGGTCGCGGTCGCCCACGCGGGGTTCGCGGGCCAGCACGTCGTCGCCGTCGACGGCCGTGGCACGAGGGAACGCGCCGTCGTCGAGGCCCAGCAGGCACACCACGCGGTGCGGCACCGAGCGCATCGGCACCAGCGTGGCGACGGTGAGGCTGCCGGTGCGGAAGCTCGCCCGCGTCGGGCCGCCGCGGAGCCGCTCGCCGAGCAGGCCGCGCACGTCGGCCAACCCGAGCGGGACGGTGCCGGCGTGCGGGCCCGCCGAGACAACGGCGTCGGCCAGCTCGGCGCGTGCGTGCGCACCCTGCCAGGCGTCGGTGGCGGAGGTGGCGGTGAGCAGGTCGAGCGCGTCGAGCAGGCCCTCGACCCAGGCCTGCAGCGGCCGCTCGCCGGCGAGCCCGGCGAGCACCCCGGAGAGGCGGTCGACGAACTCGGCGAGCGCGCCGAGCCGCTGGGTATCGCCGGAGTCGACGTCGCCGAGGGGGAGCGCGGTGCCCAGCCAGTCGCGCGTGGCGCCGGGCATGGCGACCCCCAGCAGCAGCCGGTCGAGCCCGGCTTCCCAGGTGTTCTGCGGGAAGCCGTCGAGCCGGTAGGGGGCGCGGTGCGCGGCGTCGAGACCCCACCGCACGCCCGCAGCGACGGTGAGCGTGCGCAGCCGTTCCAGATCGTCGTCGTCGAGCCCGAAGCGGGTGCGCACCGGACGGGAGGCGAGCAGGTCGAGCAGCTCCGACGCGGTGAGCCGGTGCTGCGCCAGCTCCAGCAGCCGCTCCACCGTGTCGAGCAACGGGTTGACCTGGCGCAACGCGCGGTCGGCCAGGCGGACCTGCAGGCGGTGGCCGGGATGGCCGACGTCACCCAGGCCGAACGTGGCCGAGATCAGCGGCGCGAACGTCTCGATGTCGGGGCAGAGCACGACGATGTCGCGCGGTTCGAGCGTCGGATCGGCGGCCAGCAGGCCCAGCACGATCTCGCGCAACACCTCCACCTGCCGGTCGGCGCCGTGGCAGAAGTGGACGGCCACGCTGGTGTCGTCCGGCCCGACGGGGGAGGGGACGGACGGCGGGGCGTCGTCGCGCAGCTCGCGCTGCAGCCGGCCCAGCAGCGTCGCCGGCGGTTCCGGCAGCGGGTGGTGCACCGAGCGGGTGGCCCGGGTGGACAGGCGCACCTGCAGCTCGCGCACGTCCCGGCCCAGCGACGCGAGCAGCGGGTGGCGGGGGAGCACGGCGGTGGGATCGGCGCTGCGCAGCGGCACCTCCGCAACCTGCGGGATGCGGGCCCACAGGTCGGGGGAGGGGTGCGGCAGCCACAGGTGGACGTCGCGGTGCTCGGCCAGCGCGGCGAGCACCGTGAGCTCCTCGTCGGTGAGCCGGGTGGGACCGAACAGGGACAGCCGCTGCGGCAGCGGCGCGAGCTCGGGATCGGCGCGCAGCGCGCGGCACGCCTGCTCGACCCTTTCGGCCGGGCCGGGCGTGCCGATCCGCTCCCGCAGCAGCCGCCACAGCCGCGCCTGCCACTCCAGGTCGGGGACGGTGCCGTGGCCCTCCTGCCAGGACCGCACGAGCTCGGGGCGCTGCGCGGCGTACTGCGCGTACAGCTCGGCGAGCCGGCGCGCGGTGGCGTAGCGCCGGCCCGGCGCGGCCCGCAGGTGCGCGGCCAGCGGCGCGCACCACGGCTCGTCCAGGCTCGCGTCCATCGCCTCCAGCAGCGGCCACACGGCGCGGGCCGGCCGCCACGGGTCGGCCTCGGGCGCGACCCCGGTGGCCCCGCCGACCGCGGCCGCGACCACCGCGACGGGCGCGGGGAACTCGACGCCCGCGCACACCCCGTCGCCGCTGCTGCCAGCACCGAGCCGGTGGGAGAGCCGCTGGGCGAGCCAGCGCTCGATGCCGCGCGCCGGGACCGCGACGACCTCGGCCGCGAACGGGTCGGGCAGCGGTGTGGCCAGCAGCTCGGCAAGGGCGTCGGCCAGCGCGTCGGCCCGCTCCGCGCGGTGCAGCACCAGCTCGCCCATGGGCGAAACCGTAGGGAGGGGGCCCGACAGTTCGGCGGCCGGGCCCCTCACGTGATCGCGCACGCACCGTCACCGACGAAACATGAACGACACGATCGTGGTATCCCGCTGCGCGGTCGATAACGGAAGGCTGGACCCCACGCGATGCACGGGCAAGAGATCGCGGAGAGGGAGGCCGAGATGGACCGGGACAGGCAGCAGGAGCAGGCCGAGGTCGAGCACGTTCTCCCCTCCCAGCGCGGCATCCGCGACGCGGCGCGCGGCGAGGTCGTGGCCAGGCACGCGCGGCTGCAGCGCAACGGCCGGCCCGTCTTCTGCACGCCGAGCCGGGCCGAGCTGGCCGGCACGGTCCCGCTCCGGCAGGGCCGCGGCACCAGCGGCAAGGTGATCTACTCCAGCCGCGAGGACGCCGAGGCCGCCGCCCGCGAGCTGGAGGAGCTGGGTGCGCGCCCGCTGCGGGCCTACCGCTGCAACCGGTCGCGCAGCGGCCACTTCCACCTCACCACCGACTCCACCCCGCGCGGCGACCTGCCGCTGCACCTGCGGATCCCGCAGCAGCGGAGCGCCTAGCGACACGTACGGTCGGGCCATGGGATCCGTGGCTCGTCCGACCGTCGTCTTCGATCTCGGCGAGGTGCTCGTCCCGTCGACGGGTGTGCTGCCGGCGCTGGCCGCCGACCTGGACGTCGAGGTCGAGCGGCTGCAGGCCGCCTACTGGCCGGGCCGGCTGGCCTACGACCTGGGCGCCGACGACGTCGTGTACTGGACGGGCGTGCTGGCGGCGCTGGACGTGGACCCGGAGCCGGAGCTGCTGGCGCGGCTGCGCGACCGGGACGCCACGAAGTGGTCGGCGCTGCCGCCGGCGAGCGCGCAGCTGCTCACCGGGCTCGTCGAGGACGGGGTGCGGTTGGGGGTGCTGTCCAACGCGCCGGCGCCGCTCGCAGCCGCGGTGCGCGCGGCGGCCTGGAGCGCACCGATCGACGTGCTGGTGTTCTCCGCCGACGTGGGGCTGGCGAAACCGGATCCGGCGATCTACGCCGCGGCCGACAACGCCTACGGCACCGAGCCGGCCGACGTCGTGTTCTTCGACGACCGCGCGGACAACGTCGTGGCCGCCCGCGCCCACGGCTGGGACGCGCACGTCTGGGCCGGCCCCGACGAGGCCCTGTCCGTGCTGGCTCAGCGGAACGGCTCGGCCGCCGCCACGACCCGGGCGACGTAGGCCTGCTGCTCCGCGCCCTCGAAGCCCGGATTGTCGGTGCGCCCGTCGACGAGCTCGCGCAGGATGTCGACGTGGCCCGCGTGCCGGGCCGTCTCGTCGACGAGGTGCACCAGCAGGTGGCCGAGCGTGGTGTGCTGCCGCTCCGGCGGCCACCACTCCACGTGCGCGGGAGCGTCCGCGGGCAGCGCGGCGACCGACGCGTCGGAGTGGGCCCAGGCCCGCTTGTACAGCGCCACGATCTCCGCGCGGCTCTCCTCCGGGCTCGCCCACGTGTCGGCGCTCTGGTCGACCGAGCCGTCGGCCACCCACGGGACGGGCGGCTCCGCGGGCCGCCCGACGCAGCTGCCGAGGTAGTCCAGCTCCATGGTGGCGAGGTGCTTGACCAGGCCGAGGACGTTGTTGCCCGACGGCACGACCGGCCGCCGCGCGTCGTACTCGGACAGGCCGTCGAGGCCGCGCAGCACGGCGTCGCGGGACCGTTGCAGGTAGCGCACGAGGTGGGTCACGGGATCGGTCACGGAGGCCGACGCTAGACCGGCACAGCGACGAACTGCGCCGGTAGGGTTCCCGCCATGGCGAACGACCCCCGTGCCGGCACCCCCGCGCAGCCCGCCGACCTCGTCGACGTCGAGGCTCTCCTCGCCGCCTACACCGATCGGCATCCCGACCCGTCGGTGGTCGGGCAGCGGGTCGCGTTCGGCACGTCCGGGCATCGCGGCTCGTCGTTCGCCACCACGTTCAACGACGACCACATCGCGGCCACCAGCCAGGCGATCGTCGAGTACCGGGCGGCGCAGGGCACGACGGGTCCGCTGTTCATCGGCCGCGACACGCACGCGCTGTCGGAGCCGGCGTGGCGCACCGCGCTGGAGGTGTTCGCCGCCAACGACGTCACGGTGCTCGTCGACGCGGACAACGGCTTCACGCCCACGCCGGCCGTCTCGCACGCGATCCTGCGGCACAACCGGGGCCGGCAGGACGGGCTCGCCGACGGCGTCGTCGTCACCCCGTCGCACAACCCGCCGTCGGACGGCGGGTTCAAGTACAACCCGCCCAACGGCGGGCCCGCGGACACGGCGGCGACGTCGTGGATCGCCGGCCGCGCCAACGAGCTGCTCGAGGCGAAGCTCGACGGCGTACGCCGCCGGTCGGCCGATCCGGCGTCCTTCGAGGGCTACGACTTCGTCGGCATCTACGTCGACGACCTGCCGAACGTCGTCGACATCGCCGCGATCCGCGACGCCGGCGTGCGCATCGGCGCCGACCCTCTCGGCGGCGCCAGCGTCGCCTACTGGGGCGCGATCGCCGAGCGGCACGGCATCGACCTGACCGTCGTCAACCCGGCCGTCGACCCGCAGTTCGGGTTCATGACGCTCGACTGGGACGGCAAGATCCGCATGGACTGCTCGTCGCCGTACGCGATGGCGTCGCTGGTGGCCGCCCGTGACCGGTTCCCGATCTCCACCGGCAACGACGCCGACGCCGACCGGCACGGCATCGTCACCTCCGACGCCGGGCTCATGAACCCCAACCACTTCCTCGCCGTCGCCATCCAGCACCTGTACTCGCACCGCCCCGGCTGGCCGGGCGGAGCGGGCATCGGCAAGACGGCGGTCAGCTCGTCGATGATCGACCGGGTGGCCGCCGACCTCGGCCGCACCCTCGTCGAGACGCCCGTCGGGTTCAAGTGGTTCGTGCCCGGCCTGCTCGACGGCACCCTCGGCTTCGGCGGCGAGGAGAGCGCGGGCGCGTCGTTCCTGCGCACCGACGGCTCGGTGTGGTCCACCGACAAGGACGGCATCATCCTCGCCCTGCTCGCGTCGGAGATCCTCGCCGTGACGGGGAAGAGCCCGTCGCAGCACTACGCGGCGCTCACCGAGCGGTTCGGGGCGCCCGCCTACGCCCGCATCGACGTCGCCACCACCCCGGAGGCGAAGGCGAAGCTGGGCAAGCTCTCCGCCTCCGACGTCACCGCCGACGAGCTGGCCGGCGAGAAGATCACCGCCCGGCTCACCGAAGCCCCGGGCAACGGCGCCGCGCTGGGCGGGCTGAAGGTCACCACCGAGAGCGGCTGGTTCGCCGCCCGCCCGTCCGGCACGGAGGACGTGTACAAGGTCTACGCGGAGAGCTTCCAGGGACCGGAGCACCTCGCCCGGATCCAGGAGGAGGCGCAAGCCGTGGTGGCGGCCGCGCTCGCCTGACCGACTTCGCAGACCGTCGACCGTCCTCGCAGAGGTTCCACCTCCTGCGAGGACACCCGAACGTCTGCGAGGTCGGGGAGGTTGTCCACAACTTCGCCGAATCGCGTCCCCGCTCGGCACTCTGTGCTGTGGGTTGTCCTCATGGGACAGCGGGTGTGGTTGCGTCAGGAGTTGTTGGCCGCGGGGTTCTCCGTCGACGAGGTGCGGCGGGGACGGCAACGGGGGGCGATCGTCGCCGTCCGGCGCGGGGCGTACGTCGGGGCGGGTGAGGATCCGCCGGACGACCTCGACACCCACCGGTTGCGGATCGAGGCGGCCGTGCGTCAGCTCGGGACCGGTGCGGTGGTCAGCCACGTGTCGGCTGCCGTGCTGCACGGGCTGCCGGTCTGGGGGCTGTCGTTGGACCGGGTGCACGCCACCCGGGACCGCAGCTCCGGAGCCCGTACGGGACGGGACGTCCACCTGCACGCGGCCGCGTTCGACGCCGACGAGATCACGACCGTCGGCGGGGTGCTCGTGACCTGCCCGGCCCGGACCGTCGTCGACATCGCCCGGTCCGCGCCGTTCGACGTCGCCGTCGCGGTGGCCGACGCGGCGCTGCACCGCCCGCGCGATCGGCCGCCGCTGGTCACCGCCGACGAGCTCGCCGTCGCCGTCGCCCGCTCGGCTCGCCGGCCCGGCACCACGGCGGCCCGGCGCGCGATCGCGTTCGCCGACGGGCGCAGCGAGAGCGTCGGCGAGTCGCGCAGCCGGGTCGCGATCGACATGGCGGGCCTGCCCGCCCCGGTGCTGCAGTGGGAGGTGCAGACGAGCATCGGGCTGTGCCGCGTCGACTTCTACTGGCCGGAGCACCGCCTGGCCGGGGAGTTCGACGGTCGGGTCAAGTACGGGCGGCTGCTGAAGCCGGGCCAGCATCCCGGCGACGCGGTGTACGCGGAGAAACGCCGCGAGGACGCGCTGCGCGCGGAGCACATGGGCGTGACGCGCTGGGGCTGGCCGGACATCCCAGCCTTCACGGTCGCCCTGGGTGCGAAGCTGGCACCTCGCAGAGGGTAGGGCATCCTCGCAGGAGGTCGAACCTCTGCGAGGACACCTCAACCTCTGCGAGGTGCCACCGCTCGCGCGTACCGCTCTGCCAGCTTCTGCACCTCCGCCGCCAGTTCGAGTGCCTCGGCCACGGAGAAGTCCAGGTCGAGCATGCTGAGGTAGCGCAGCATCGTCGCGGGGTCGTCGGCGCCGGACTCCAGGTCGCAGGACCCGTCGTCGACCGCGGTGAGCGTGCCGGCGGTGCGGGGGAGGCGGGCGGCGACGACCTCGATCGGCGCGTGGATGCGCACGCGGGCGCGGTACTCCCAGGTCGCGGTCGCCGCGCCGTGGGTGACGTGCTCGGTGAGCCCCTCCGGCGGTGGCGGCCGCGGCACGAACCGGGGGCCGGTGGGGATGCGCGGGGTCATGCGGTCGACCCGGAAGGTCTGCCACTCGGCGGCGTCCAGGTCGTAGGCCACGAAGTACCAGCGGCCGCCGAGGTGGGCGAGCCGGTAGGGCTCGACGGTGCGCCGCGTCGTCGCCCCGGAGTTGGACGCGTAGTCGAACCGGAGTCGTTCGTGGTCGCGGCACACCGCGACCAGCCCGGTGAGCACCGACGGGTCGACTGCCGGCGCCGCCATCGGGCCCTCGCCGGCGATGGCGACGGTGTAGCTCTGCATGGCGTTGATGCGCCGGCGCAGCCGCGACGGCAGCATCATCTCGAGCTTGGCCAGCGCGCGGACCGACGTCTCCTCCATGCCCGTGACCGCGCCGCCGGCCGCGGTGCGCAGCCCGACGGCGACCGCGACGGCTTCCTCGTCGTCGAGCAGCAGCGGGGGGAGCGTGGCGCCGGGACCCAGCGCGTACCCGCCGCCGACGCCCGGCGTGGCGTTGACGGGGTAGCCCAGCTCGCGGAGGCGCTCGACGTCGTTGCGGACCGTCCGCGGGGTCACGCCCAGCTCCGCTGCCAGCGCGGTGCCCGTCCAGTGCTGCTGGGTCTGGAGCAGCGACAGCAGCTGCAGCAGCCGGGTCGAGGTCGCCAACACGTCCGCAGGCTAACGCGGAACGATCTGTGCCGCTATTGCTCCTAGAGTTCTACCCATGACGAACACGGAGATCCGCCCCTTCCGCATCGACGTCCCGCAGGTCGACCTCGACGACCTGCAGGCCCGCCTCGCGAACACCCGCTGGCCGCGGGAGCTGCCCGGTCTGGGCTGGAGCCGCGGGGTGCCGACCGCCTACCTGCGCCGGATCGCGGAGTACTGGCAGCAGACCTTCGACTGGCGGGCCGCGGAGGCGCAGCTGAACGAGCTGCCCCAGTTCGTCACGGAGATCGACGGGCAGGAGATCCACTTCGTGCACGTCCGCTCGGCGGAGCCCACGGCCCGGCCGCTGCTGATGGTGCACGGGTGGCCCAGCTCGTTCGTCGAGTTCACGAAGATCGTCGGCCCGCTCACCGACCCGGTCGCGCACGGCGGCCGCGCCGAGGACGCGGTGCACCTGGTGCTCCCGTCGATCCCCGGGTTCGGGTTCTCACCGCTGTCGGGGCCTGGCTGGGGCAACCTGTTCACGATCGCCGGCGGCTTCGCCGAGATCATGACCCGGCTCGGCTACGACCGGTTCCTCGCCCAGGGCACCGACGTCGGCTCCGGCATCGTCGGCATGCTGCCGATGGTGGCGCCGGGCCGCGTCATCGCGACGCACGTCAACGGGCCCAGCCCGTACCCGTTCGGCCCGGCGCTGTCGCTGGACGGGCTGGAGGGCGGTGAGCGCGACCGGGCCGAGCGGTTCAACACCTTCCGCGAGGACGGCGCCGGCTACCTGCACATCCAGGCGACCCGTCCGCAGACGATCGGCTACGGCCTCACCGACTCGCCCGTGGCGCAGCTGGCGTGGATCGTGGAGAAGTTCGCCGAGTGGACCGACCCGAAGAACGAGCTGCCGGAGGACGCCGTCGACCTCGACCAGCTGCTCACCAACGTGAGCATCTACTGGTTCAACCAGGTCGGCGTCTCGGCCGCGCACTCGCTGTACGAGGGCATGCAGGCGTACAAGGCGTTCGCGCAGCCGGCCGAGGACCAGTCATGGGACGCCGGCGCCGGTGGGTGGGAGCCGCCGCCCGCGCCGCCGTCCGCGGTGGCCGTGTTCGCCGCCGACCTGACGGTGCGCCGCGAGGTCGACCCGACCGGCGCGCACGCCCGCTGGACCGAGTACGACCGCGGCGGCCACTTCCCGGCCATGGAGGTGCCGGAGCTGCTGGTGGCGGACATGCAGGAGTTCTTCCGGGCGCAGTAGGGCGGGCCGGCCGATGACAGCAAGGCCACCTTCAGGACGGATTCGGTCCTGGAGGTGGCCTTGCCGACGTTCAGCGGGGAACCGTCTCCCTTGCCGCCGGCTCCCACCCGGGTGGGCCGAAGACGTATCCGAGCCTCTCCCGCCACGTCCGGGCGCTGCGCACGTCCTTCACGATCCGCGCGTACTCCCCGTACTGGAGCTTGAGCAGGTTGTACGTGTCGACGGGCTTGGTGAGCCCGTAGCGCGGCCGGTGCAGCTCCTCCTGGAACGAGCCGAAGAGCCGGTCCCAGACGATGAGGATGCCGCCGTAGTTCTTGTCGAGGTACTCGGGGTCGCTGCCGTGGTGCACGCGGTGGTGCGAGGGCGTGTTGAACACGAGCTCGATGGGCGCGGGGAGCTTGCCGACGGTCTCGGTGTGGATGAAGAACTGGTAGATCAGGTTGAACGAGAACGCGATGTAGATCATCCACGGCGGGAAGCCCAGCAGCGGCAGCGGCAGCCAGAACAGCGCCTCCGTCCACGGGTTCCACTTCTGCCGCAGGGCCGTGCCGAAGTTGAAGTACTCGCTGGAGTGGTGGGCCTGGTGGCCGGCCCAGCCGAGGCGCACGCGGTGGGCGAAGCGGTGGGCGCAGTACCACCCGAGGTCGACGAGCACGAGCATGGCCGCCCAGCTCCACCAGGTGTCGGCGGGGAGTTTCCAGGGCACGAGCTGCCACAGCGCCACGTACACGACGAGGGTGGCCAGCTTGAAGATCACCATCGAGACGAGCGATCCGAGGCCCATGGAGATGCTCGTGCGGGCGTCGCGGAACAGGTAGCCGCGGGGCCGCTCGTCCTCGGGGGAGTCGTCGTGGGCGAGGGTGAGCACCTCGATGCCGATGAACAGCAGGAAGAACGGCAGCGCGACGAGCAGTGGGACGTTGATCTCGGCCCAGAACGGCGCATCCATGCCGGTGAAGTTACCCGCGGGTCACTTCGTGGTCAATGCCGGTAGCCCCATCGCGGCGAGGATCCGGGCGCAGCGCGCCGGCATGCCGGCCGCCGGCTCGTCGGGGTGGTCGAGCCACCAGCGCACCGTGGCCGTGACGGCGTACTGCCACATCTGGCTGAACAGCTCGCGGTCGCGCACGTCGTGATTCCCGGCTGCGGCCAGCACCGCGGCGGTGCCCAGGTCGCCGAGCCGCGACAGCCGGGCGCGGTACTCGCGGGCGGCGTCGAGCGCGGGGCCTGCGGGCAGCGTCGGGTCGTTGAGCACCGACCAGGCCTGCGGGCAGTCGTCGAGCACGGTGAAGATCGCGGTCAGGGTCTGCAGCGCGCGCCCGCCCGCCGTGGTCGCCACCTGTGCCGCGTCGACCGCGTCGGCGAGGCGGGCGCCGGCGTCGTGCACGCAGGCGAGCGCCAGCCCCTCCTTGGAGCCGAAGTAGCTGTACACCAGCGGTTTCGAGACGCCCGCGGCGTGCGCGACGTCGACGACGGAGGCTCGCAGGTAGCCACGCGCCCCGAACTCCGCGACGGCCAGAGCGACGAGCTGGCGTTCCCGCTCCGGCCGGGCCACGCCCTTCGTACCGCTCCTCGTCACCTGCGCGACGCTACCCGCCGGCCGGTCAACCCCGCCGGGCGCGCGCGTGGCAGTCCACCCGCGGACCGGTCGCGCCGACCGCCCGGCGAGGGCCGGCGACGGCCGGCCCGCCGGTGGTGGACAGCGCCCAGAGCGCGAGGTCGCGGTGGGTGTCGTCCTCGGCGCGCCGCAGGAAGCGCATGATCTCGCTGGCCGCGCCGCGGCGGGGGCGCGCGGCCACCCACGCGGCCAGCTCCGCCTCCGCGACCTCGGCGCGCAGCGGTGCGGTGCGCACGCACACGTACTCGATGTCCTCGGCCGCCATCTCGCCGGCCAGCGGAGCGATCTCGCCCTGCTCGATCAGCATCTCCCGCACCGCCCAGATGCCGATCGGGGTGAGCGACACCAGCGTCGGGTCGGGGTCGTCGCGCCCGGCCAGCGCCACGAGCGCCTCGTGCTCCTCGAGCACGTCGAGGCTCTCGCCCAGCTCGACGGCGCCCAGGAGCTCCAGCGCATCGAGCAGGGCGGTGACGTCGCGCCGCCACAACCGCTGCTCGACGTCGCCGGCGAGGTCGTCGACGACGCAGCCCATGTCCTCGTTGACGGACTCGCGCACGGCCCGGTGGAACTGCTCGACGGGCACCGGGTCGCCCCCGGCGCTGTAGAGCAGGGTGAGCAGGAGCTGCAGCGCGTCGCCCAGCGCCATGCCGAACAGCGACGGCGCCCCGAACACGTTGGTGCCGCCGAAGTGGTCGCCGAGACCGCCGACGGCCGTGAACACGCGTTGCCACAGCTCGATCGGGCGCGAGAGCAGCGGCGCGGCGCTCTTCACCGGCACGAGCCGCCCGCGCACCACCCGGACCAGCCGGGCCTGCCGCGCCCAGTCGAGCAGCAGCGACACCTCGGGCAGGTCCTCGCTGGTGCGGGCCCGGCCGCGGGAGAAGTGGTCGACGTCGAGCAGCTCGGCCACCGCGCGGGCGTCCTCGAGCAGCAGCCGCCCGTTGCGCAGCGCCCGGCCGGCGCGCACCCAGCGGGTGAACGCGCGCAGCCGCTGCAGGGCCGGGCTGGCGTCGGCGGCGGCCAGCAGCTCCGCGGCGCCGGGCAGCACGACCGGCGGGAACGCCGCGGGCGCCGGCTCCGGCGGCGCGGACTGGCGGCGCATGATCTCCTGCAACGCAGACCGGTCGATCTCCACCTCGCCGGCGTCGACCTGGGCCAGGAACTTCGCGACGGCGACGGGGTCGGCGGTCGGCACCCGGTGGCGCAGCATCTGCACGGCCCAGAACGTGCCGAGGTCGAGGTTGCGCTCGTCGGCGAGCGCGTCGTGCAGTGCAGGGGTGGAGTCGACGATCTGCGCGTGCAGCTCCTCGGGGGCCGCGGAGCGCGAGTCGAGCCAGTCGTGCTCGGCGAGGAACCCGATCACCGCGTGCAGCGCGGCGGGCACCGCGGCCCGATCTTCCTCGAGCAGCGCGACCGTGCGCGGGAACCACACGGCCATCGCGTCGGCGATGTGCGCGCGGGTCCAGTGCCCGAGCCGGCCGTCGACGGCGTGCTTGTGATCGAGTGCGGCTGCGACCAGCGAAGGTTCGACGAGCTCGCCCCGCCTGCGAGCCCACGCGACGATCTTCAGGCGCAGCCGATCGCGGGCAGACGAGTACCCGCTGAGGTCTTCTGAGTCGTAGACGAGTCGCACCGCGGGCCAGCTTCCCAGCCCCGTACCGGCCCCCGGGAACGGGGGTGGATCACCGTCCGTCGCGGCGCCTGCGCGCCGTGTAGACCACCGCCGGGGGCACGTTCCGCCACACCGTTCGTCCTATCTCGACCTGGGCGAAGTGCCGTCGCAGATCAGCCAGCTGGGCCCGCGCGGGAGGCGCCCAGTGGCGGGTCCAGGAGTAGGCGAACTGGGTGAACGCGCCTTCCGGGGCGAGGGCCCGGCCGATCGCAGCGTGCAACGGAACCACACCGGTGTAAGCCGCCCACGGCAGCCCCGACACGACCGCGTCGGCGGGCGGCACCCGCCGGTCGGCCAGGATGTCGTCGAGCTCGCGGACGTCGCCCCGCACGACCTCGACGTGCGGGAACCGCTCCTGCAGCAACGTCGCCCACTCGGGGTGCAGCTCGATCGCGATGTGCCGCCCGCGGCCAGCCGTGCGGGCCGCGATCGCTGCGGTGAACGCGCCGGTGCCGGGCCCCAGCTCGACGACGGTCGGCGCGCCGTCGACGGGCACCGTGGCGGTCATCGCGGCGGCGAGCGCCGGGGAGCTGGGGGCCACAGCCGCGGTGTGCAAGGGGTCGCGGATGAACTCTCGGAGGAATCTGCCGGTGTCGACCAGGCGATCAGCCACGGACCCTGACGGTAGCGTGCGCGGCATGCGCGCGGTGCAGGTTGTGACGTTGGACGGTCCGAAGTCGGTCGAGGTGCGTGACGTCGCCGCGCCGGATCCGGGCGACCGGGTGCTCGTGGACGTGCGGGCGGCGGGGCTGAACTTCCCCGACGTGCTGCAGACCCGCGGCCTCTACCAGTACAAGCCGGACCCGCCGTTCACGATCGGCTCGGAGGTCGCCGGGGTGGTCGCCGCCGCCCCGGAGTCCGCGTCGGTGCGTCCTGGCGACCGGGTCGCGGCGTTCTGCACCATCGGCGGGGCCGCGGAGCAGGTCGCGGTGCCGGCGGACCTGGTGTTCCCGCTCCCGGACGAGGTGGCGTTCACCGCGGCGGCTGCGCTCCCGATGAACTACCTGACCGCGCACTTCGCGCTGGTCACGCGCGGCCACCTGGAGGCGGGGCAGACGGTGCTGGTGCACGGCGCCGCCGGCGGGGTCGGCACGGCGGTCACCCAGCTCGCCACCGCGCTCGGCGCGCGGGTGATCGCCGTCGTCTCGTCCGACGCGAAGGCCGCGGTCGCGCGCGCCGCGGGCGCGTCGGACGCCGTGCCCGTCGAAGGGTTCAAGGACGCGGTGAAGGCGCTGACCGGGGGCCGCGGTGTGAACCTCGTCGTCGACCCGGTCGGCGGCGACCGCTTCACCGACTCGCTGCGCAGCCTCGCCCCGCTGGGCCGGCTGCTGGTCATCGGCTTCACCGCAGGCGAGATCCCCACGGTGAAGGTCAACCGGCTGCTGCTCAACAACATCGACGTGGTCGGGGTCGGCTGGGGCGCGTTCTCGCTGGCTCGCCCCGGGTTCGTCGCCGAGCAGTGGGCCCAGCTGCTGCCGCACCTGACGCTGCTGGACCCACCGATCGACGCCGTGTTCCCGCTCGAGCGCGCCGGCGAGGCACTGACGCGCATCGACGAGCGCCAGGTCCTCGGCAAGGTCGTGCTCGAGGTCTGACCGCTACCCGGGGGCGTCGCGCTTCGCGGCGTGGTCCTCCGGCTTCACGTTGATGATGAACTTCCCGTCGTGCGCGGTGGTGCCGTACTCCACCGCCTGCTCGACGGCGGCGACGGCGCGGTCGTCGCGACGGGTGATCGGGTCGTTCCGCAGGTCCTTGGCGAGCGCGACGCACAACGCGATCATGACCAGCGCGAACGGTGCCGCCATGATGATCGTGATGTTCTGGATGCCGTTGAGGGCCGCATCGCCGCCGACGAGCAGCATGATGACGGCGATGGCACCCATCACGGTGCCCCAGAACACCACCACCCAGCGGGACGGTTCGATCGAACCGCGCTGCGACAGGGTGCCCATGACGATCGACGCGGCGTCGGCGCCGGAGACGAAGAAGATCGCCACCAGGATCATCGCGACGACGCTGAGCAGGCCGCCGAGCGGGTAGGTGTGCAGCAGCCCGAACAGCTGCCCCTCGGTGCCGGCCGAGGCCAGGTCGGTGCCGGTGCGCTGGCGGTCGATGGCCGCGCCGCCGAAGACGGCGAACCAGATCAGGCTCACCGCGCTGGGGATCAGCATGACGCCGACGACGAACTGCTTGATCGAGCGGCCACGGCTGATGCGCGCGATGAACATGCCGACGAACGGCGTCCAGGAGATCCACCACGCCCAGTAGAAGACGGTCCAGCCGGAGAGCCACTCGGCCATGCCGTCGCCGCCGGTGGCCGCGGTGCGGGCGGACATCTGCGCGAGGTCGCGGAAGTAGTCGCCGATCGCGGTCGGGATGAGGTTGAGGATCAGGATCGTCGGTCCGACGACGAACACGAAGACGGCGAGCACGGCGGCCAGCACCATGTTGATGTTGGACAGCCACTGGATGCCCTTCGCGACCCCGGTCACCGCGGAGAGGATGAACGCGATCGTCAGCACCACGATGATCAGCACGAGGATGCTCTGCGGCAGGCCCGTGATGCCGTTGGCGGCGAGCCCGCCGCCGATCTGCAGCGCGCCGAGGCCCAGCGAGGCGGCCGAGCCGAACAGCGTCGCGAAGATCGCCAGGATGTCGACGGCGCGCCCGAACGTGCCTTCTGTCCCCTTGTGGCCCAGCAGCGGGGCGAACGCGGAGCTGATCAGCTGCCGGCGGCCGCGGCGGAACGTGGAGTAGGCGATCGCGAGCCCGACCACCGCGTAGATCGCCCACGGGTGCAGGGTCCAGTGGAACAGCGTGGTGGCCATCGCGACGTCGAGCGCCTCGGGTGAGCCCTTCGCCACGGTGCCCGGCGGTGGCGACGTGAAGTGCGACAGCGGCTCGGCGACGCCGAAGAACATCAGCCCGATGCCCATGCCGGCGCTGAACATCATCGCGATCCACGACGACGTGCGGAACTCCGGTGCCTCGTCGTCGCGGCCGAGCGGGATCTTGCCGTAGCGGCTGAACGCCACCCACAGCGCGAACACGACGAACCCGCTCGCGGCGAGCACGAAGGCCCACCCGCCGCCGTCCATCACGCCGGCGAGCACGGCCTTGGCGACGGCCGCGAGGTTGTCCGTCGCGAGCATTCCCCAGGCGATGAACACGAGCACGAGCACGGCGGAGACGCCGAACACCCACCTGTCGAGGGCATGGGTCTGCTCGGCCGATCCGGTCTTGTCGACGTCGGGTTCGGGCCGGGCGGACGGCCCTACTGCCGGTTCCTGGAGCGTCATGCGCAACACAGTGCGCAACTGCGTGACGGCCGTCAATTCGGAGCACCGGTCGGAACCGTGCTGTTACCAGCGCAGGGTCACGGAACCGGAACCGCCGACCACACGCCCGTGGCAGCGGTCTCCCGGACGTAGTCGGCGAAGTCGCGCGGCGGACGTCCCAGTGCCCGCGCCACGCCGTCGGTCGGGTGCACGTTCCGCCCGTCGAGCACCTCGAGGAAGAGGTGGCGCAGCAGCCAGAGGGTGTCGGCCGGCACCTGGTCGGCCGCGGCCGCGAGGTACTCGTCGGCCGACACCTGCACGAACTCGACGGGGCGCCCGGCCGCTTCGGCGATCTCCGCCACCGCCTGGGCGAAGGTCAGCGCACGCGGTCCCGTCACCTCGTGGAGCTCGCCCGCGTGCCGGCGGTCGACCAGTGCGGCGGTCGCGATCTCGGCGATGTCGTCGGTGTCGACGAACGGCTCCGGGACGTCCCCGACGGGCAGCGCGACCGTCCCGTCGAGCACCGGCTGGAGCAGGTGGCCCTCGCTGAAGTTCTGGTTGAACCACGACGCCCGCACCACGGTGGCGGCCGGGAACGCGGCCCGCACGGCCTGTTCGGCGGCCTGGGCGCCGGGCTCGCCGCGCCCCGACAGCAGCACGAGGCGCGCGACCCCGGCCCGGTTCGCGGCCGCGGCGAGCGCGCCGGTGGCCTCGGCGGAACCGGGCACGGCGAGGTCGGGGTGGTAGGAGACGTAGACGGCGTCGACGCCGGCGAGCACGGCGTCCCAGGTGGCGGTGTCCGCCCAGTCGAAGGGGACCGCGGCGGAGCGCGAGCCGGGGCGCACCCGGTGACCTCCGCTGATGAGGCGGTCGGTGATGCGCCGTCCGGTCTTGCCGGTGGCGCCGAGGACGAGGATGTGCTGGCTCATGGCGACGATTGAAGCGCCGCGCGTCGAGACGGTGAATGATTCAGCCGCGCAGCTCCATCATTCATCGTCTACCTCGATCAGGTGCTGCCGTCTACGATTTCTGCATGGACGAGATCGGCGGCCTGCTCGACGGTCCGCGCGCCCGGGGCGCGTTCCTGCTGCGCATGGTGATGGAGCCGCCGTGGTCGCTGCACATCCGCGACGAGGTGCCGCTGGCGACGGTCGCGGTGATGCGCGGCGAGGCGTTCATGAGCTACGCCGACGGGCGCGTCGTCGAGCTGCGCGAGGGCGACCTCGCGATCACCGTCGGCGTGCAGGACTACCTGATCGCCGACACCGCCGGCCGGCCCGCCGACGCCGTGATCTGGCCCAACGGCCGCTGCACCAGCGTGACCGGCGAGCCGGTGCCGACGAACACGTTCTTCGGCGTCCGCACGTGGGGCAACGACGCGAGCGGCAGCACCGAGGTCCTCGTCGGCAACTACCTGAGCACCAGCACGCTCGGCGGCCGGTTGCTGGCCGGGTTGCCGTCGCTGCTCGTCCTGCCCGGGTTCGGCGCCGACTCGTCGGTGCTGGCGATGCTCGCGCAGGAGATCAGCAAGGACCGGCCTGGTCAGGACGTCGTGCTCGACCGGCTGCTGGACCTGCTGCTGGTGACGGCACTGCGCACGTGGTTCGACCGGCCGGAGGCGCAGGTCCCCGGGTGGTACGCGGCGGTCGGTGACCCGGTCGTCGGCCCGGCGCTGCGGGCGATGCAGGCAGAGCCCGAGCGCAGCTGGACGGTCGCCGCGCTGGCCGCGCAGGCCCAGGTGTCGCGGGCGGCGCTGGCCCGCCGGTTCACCGAGCTGGTCGGCGAGCCGCCGATGACGTTCCTCGCCGGGCGCCGTCTCGCCATGGCCGCCGACCTGCTCCGCGACACCGACGCGACGTTGGACGCGGTGGCCCGGCGCGTCGGGTACGGCAGCGGGTTCGCGCTCTCCACCGCGTTCAAGCGGGTGCACGGGATCAGTCCGCGTGAGCACCGTGCGGCGCCGGCGATGGTGGCGGCGGGCGGCTGAGCAATTGTCGGGAATGGTGTTTCCGAACTGCGCGTGATCTTCTGATCACCTGAGGTGAGCAGGCCGTTCCCGCTTCTTTCGGTATCCATCGAAGAAGTGGCGAAATGTGCACGGGATGCACCACGATGGCGCGCGCCGAGAACGCTCCCCGCTGGCTCGGCCTCGCTGTCATCCATCGAATTGAGGCATTGGTGCACGTCAAGAGATTGTTGGTGGCCGCAGCCGCGGCGATGCTCCCGATCGTGGTGGTCACCCCCGTCGCCGCTGCGGCCCCGGCCGCGCCAACGGTGTCCCGCGGCGTCCTGCCCCCCGGCGCGACGCTGGCCCCCGACGACCAGGTCCGCTCCAACAACGGGCAGTACACCCTCGTCATGCAGCAGGACGGCAACCTCGTCCTCTACGCCAAGCCGGACAAGGCGATCTGGGACTCGCGCACCCAGGGCTCCGGCCTGCGCGCCGTGATGCAGCAGGACGGCAACCTCGTCGTCTACACGCCGGACGACAAGCCGCTGTACGACACCGCCACCGGCGGGCACCCCGGAGCCAAGCTCGCCGTGCAGGACGACGGCAACCTCGTGATCTACGGCAAGGGCGGCGACGTGCTGTGGGGGCGGCAGCTGACCTGGGGCAGGGCGCGTTCCGGCGACGTGCTGGAGCCCGCGAGGATCATCCGCTCGGCCAACCAGAAGTGCTTCCTCGCCATGCAGGAGGACGGCAACCTCGTCCTCTACCGGACCCGCGACAAGAAGGCGTTGTGGGACTCGCGCACCGGCGGCAACCCGGGCGCGCGGGCGCAGATGCAGGGCGACGGCAACCTCGTGGTCGTGTCGAGCGGGCCGGCGTTCCGGCCGCTGTGGGACTCGGCGACCGGCGGCAAGCCGGGCGCCTGGCTCGCGGTGCAGGACGACTGCAACCTGGTCGTCTACTCGTCGAACAACAAGCCGCTCTGGGACAGCGGCACCGGCGGCAAGGGCTGACGCTCACCCCGGTTGCCGGCCGGCCACCCGCTCCAGCAGCGGGGTGAGGCGGTGGGGCACGAGTGTGCGCATCACCAGGGAGGTGGTGGTGCGCTGCACGCCGTCGATGGCGAGCAGGCGGCCCGCGACCCGGTAGAGGTCGTCGCCGTCGCGCGCGGCGACCTGCACGAGCAGGTCCGTCTCGCCGGAGATGCCCAGCACCTCGATGACCTCCGGCACCTCCGCCAGCTCGGCGGCCACGTCGTCGAGCCGCCGCTGGCGCAGCACCATCGTCACGTACGCGGTGATGGGGTAGCCCAGCTCGGCCGGGTCGAGGCGCAGCTGGACCGCCGAGAGGTCGAGGCGGGCCAGGCGGGCCTGCACGGTGTTGCGGGAGATCCCCAGCCGTTCGGCGAGCGCCAGCGCGGACGCGCGCGGGTCCTGCGCGAGGGCCAGGAGCAGTCGGGCGTCGGTCGCGTCCACGTTGCGCAGTCTGCCTGTCCACGGGCCGAAGGTGGGCGATCGGGATGGGCAGAGTGCACGGTCGGATCCGCCGAGGTTGTGCAGTCCGCCCCGTGGTGCTGCAGTGGTCGCCGCATCACGACGGATGGAGGTACGCGGTGATCGGGACGTCGCCGGCCACGCTGCAGGAGATCGAGCAGCGGGTCCTCTGGCTCGCCACGGCGATCGTGCACCACGCGAACCGGGTGCGACCCAACCCGGAGGGTCTCAAGGTCGGTGGGCACCAGGCGTCCAGCGCGTCGATGACGACGATCATGACAGCGCTGTGGTTCGAGCACCTGCGCGCGGGCGACCGGGTGTCGGTGAAGCCGCACGCCTCGCCCGTCCTGCACGCGATCAACTACCTGCTGGGCGAGCTGGACGGGCGCTACCTGACCACGCTGCGCGCGTTCGGTGGCCTGCAGAGCTACCCGAGCCGGGCCAAGGACCCCGACCCCGTCGACTACTCGACCGGTTCGGTCGGCATCGGCGCCACCGCCCCGATCTGGGGCGCGCTGGCCCGCCGGTACGTCCGGGCGGGGGAGGGACGGCAGTACTCCCTGGTCGGCGACGCGGAGCTGGACGAGGGCGCGGTGTGGGAGGCCGTGCTCGACCCGATGGTGGCCGAGCTGGGGGAGGTCTGCTGGATCGTCGACCTCAACCGGCAGTCGCTGGACCGGGTCGTGCCCAACATCGGCGCCACCCGCCTGCAGGGCATGTTCGACGCCGCGGGCTGGCAGGTGCTGACCGTCAAGTACGGGCGGCTGCTGGAGAAGCTGTTCACGCTGCCCGGTGGGCCGGCGCTGCGCCGGCGCATCGACGAGATGCCCAACCCCGAGTACCAGCGGCTGCTGCGCTGCACCGCCGCCGAGCTGCGCGTCCGCGTGCCGGACTCGCCGGAGCTCGCGGCGCTCGTCGAGGGGCTGGACGACGACACGCTGGTCGCGGCGATCCGCAACCTCGGCGGCCACGACCTCGACGCGCTCGGCGACGCGTTCGCCGCCATCGACGACACGCGCCCCACCGTGATCTTCGCGTACACCGTGAAGGGGCACGGGCTGGCCACCGAGGGGCACCCGCAGAACCACTCGTCGCTGCTCACGGCCGACCAGCTCGGCGAGCTGGCCACCCGGGTCGGAGCCGACGTGGACGAGCCGTGGGCGCGGTTCCCCGAGGACTCCGACGCCGCTCGGCTGTGCGCCGAGGTGGCCGCGCGGCTGCGCCGGGAGCCGGTGCCCGCCCCTCCGGTGGTGACCGTCCCGACCGACTTCGGGCGGACGCCGGGCGGCACCGCCACCACCCAGGCGGCGCTGGGCCGGGCGCTGCTGGACCTGACGCGCTCGGCGCCCGACGCGGCCCGGCGCGTGGTCACCCTGTGCCCGGACGTGTCCAGCTCCACCAACCTCGGCGGGTGGGTGAACAAGGTGGGGGTGTGGTCGGCGCGCGAGCGGGTCGACTGGTTCGCCGACGACCCGGAGACGATCCTGCACTGGCGCGAACGGCCCGACGGCCAGCACCTGGAGCTCGGCATCGCGGAGACCAACCTGGTCGGGCTGCTCGGCGAGCTGGGCGCCACGTGGAGCCGCTGGGGCGAACCGCTGCTGCCGATCGGGGTGCTCTACGACCCGTTCGTCGAGCGCGCGCTGGAGCCGTGGTCGTTCGGCATCTACGCGGGCGGGCAGTCGATCCTGGTCGGGACGCCGTCCGGGGTCTCGCTCGCCCCCGAGGGCGGCGCGCACCAGTCGATCTCGACGCCGTCCGTGGGCCTGGAGCAGCCCGGATGCACCGCCTACGAGCCCGCGTTCGCGATCGAGGTGGAGTGGACGCTGCTCGCCGCGCTCGCGCAGCTCGGCCGGCCGGACGGCACGTCGGCGTACCTGCGGCTGTCCACCCGGCCCGTCGACCAGTCGCTGGCGGCGGTGCCCGCCGACCCGGCGGCACGGGAACGGCGCCGGCGCCAGGTCGTGGCCGGGGCCTACCCGCTGCGCCGCAGCCCGGGCCGACCGGACGTGACGATCGCCGCCATGGGCGCGATGGTGCCCGAGGCGCTTGCGGCGGCGGACCGCCTGGCCGCGCAGGACGTCGCCGCCGACGTCGTGTGCGTGACCAGCCCCGGACTGGTGTTCGACGCCGTGCAGGCCAGGGCCGGCCGCGCGTCGGCCGACAGCTGGGTGCTGGAGGCCGCGTTCCCGGCGCGGCGCGCCGCCCCGCTCGTCACGGTGCTGGACGGGCACCCGCACACGCTGGCGTTCCTCGCCGGCATCAACCAGGTACGGGCCACGCACCTCGGGGTGCACCGGTTCGGGCAGTCGGGCGGGCTCGCCGACGTGCACCGCCACCACGGCATCGACGCGGACTCCGTGGTCGCGGCGGCCCTCGACCTGCGCTGATCGGTCAGGTGGTCGGCGGGTCCTCCGGGTCGATGCGCTCGGCGAGGAACTGCTCGACCTCGGCGCCCAGCTCCTCGGCGCTGGGCAGCTCCCCGCCCAGGCCGAACACGCTGCGGTCGCCGCGGCCGGACGACACCGCGTCGTACTGGCGCTCCAGGGCGTCGACGACCTGGCGGACCTCGTCCGACGCGGCCACCTGCTCGGCGATCTCCTCCTCGGCCTGCCGGGACGCCTCCGCGAGCGGCTCGGTCGGCAGGTACAGCTCGGCGGCCAGGCCGACGTGGTCCAGCAGCACCCGCGCGGCCTGCGGGTACTCCGCGCGCGCCAGGTAGTGCGGCACGTGCACGGCGAAGCCCATCGCGTCGTGCCCGGCCTCGCCGAGCCGGTACTCCATGAGCGCGATCGCGCTGCCCGGCACCTCGGCGCTGGAGAACCACGCCTCGTGGCCCTCGGTCAGCTCCGGCCGGGTGCCGTGGGCGGTGACCCCGATCGGACGGGTGTGCGGCACGGCGAGCGGGATCGCCGACAGGTTGATCACCAGGCGGACGTCGAAGTGGCGCACCACCTGCTCGACGGCCGCGCAGAACCGCTCCCACTGGGTGTCGGGCTCGGGGCCGGACAGCAGCAGGTACTCGTTGCCCGCGGTGTCGGCCATCGCCACGACCTCCAGCTCGGGCGCGGTGTAGCCGGCCCAGTGGTCGGTGTCGAAGCGCAGCGCCGGTCGCCGCGAGCGGTAGTCGACGAGCTGGTCGACGTCGAAGCGCGCGACCGTGCGGGGTTCCTGCCCGATGCGCAGGGCCGCCACACCGAGGCGCGTGGCCGATCCGGCGTCGACGAACCCGTCGAGCGCCACGATGAGCACCGGATCGTCGACGTCGACGTCGGCGATGATCTCGTACAGCCCGGCGGGGTCGAGCACCGTGTCCACTTCCCTTCCTCGCGGCAGCCAACCACGAGACAACGTGCGAGCGCACGCACAGCATTCCGGTCCGCCGCCGTCCTGTGCAGGGTGGGGGAGGGTGCGACCGGGCACACAGCGTGAGACGGCACGCACCGCGTTCCCATCCGCACCGCGCGTCACGCACCATGGACGGGAGATGGGCGCAGGCTGGGGTGTGGATCGGCGGTCCACCGCCGTGTGGGCGGTGGGCCTCACGGCCTACCTGATCGGCATCATGCACCGCACCTCGTTCGGGGTGGCCGGCCTGGACGCGGCGCAGCGGTTCGGCGCCGGCCCGGCGCTGCTGTCCGGGTTCGTGGTGCTGCAGCTGCTGGTCTACGCGGCCCTGCAGGTGCCGGCCGGGGTGCTGCTGGACCGGTTCGGTGCGCGGGCCGTGGTGACCGTCGGCGGGCTGACCATGGCCGCCGGGCAGGTGCTGCTGGGCACGACCACCGAGCTGCCGTTGGCCGTCGCGGCGAGGGTGCTGGTGGGGATCGGCGACGCGTTGACGTTCGTCAGCGTGTTCTCGCTGGTCCCGACGTGGTTCACGGCGCGCCGGGTGCCGCTGATGACCCAGCTGACCGGCCTGATCGGGCAGCTGGGCCAGGTGCTCTCGGCGCTGCCGCTCGCGGCGTTGCTGCACGTCGGCGGCTGGACGGCGGCGTTCGTGTCGGCCGGCGGGGTCGGGGCGTTCGTGGCGCTGACGGCGTGGGCGGTCGTGCGGGACCGGCCGCCGGGTGCGCCGGTGCCGCGGCCGGCCGGCACCGTCGCCCAGGTCGTCGAGGGGATCCGCGCGTCGTGGCGCGAGCCGGGCACCCGGTTGGGGCTGTGGAGCCACATGGGCACGCAGTTCTCCGGCGTGGTCTTCGCCCTGCTGTGGGGTGTGCCGTACCTGGTGGCCGGGCAGGGGTTCAGCGCCACGGGCGCCGCGGGCATGCTCACGCTGCTCGTGGGCGTCGGCATCGTGGCCGGTCCGCTGTTCGGGGAGTTCACGGCCCGGCACCCGCTGCGCCGGTCCTGGCTCGTGATCACGGTGATCGTGGCGACGGCGGCGGTCTGGACGGTCGTGCTGCTGGTGCCACCGCCCGCCCCGGTGTGGCTGCTCGTCCTGCTGGTGATCGTGCTGGCCACGGGCGGGCCCGGCTCCATGATCGGGTTCGACTTCGCGCGCACCTTCAACCCGGCCCACCGTGGCGGCACGGCCGTCGGGATCGTCAACATCGGCGGGTTCACCGCGTCGCTGCTCACGGCGTTCGCGATGGGTGCGGTGCTGGGCGTGGTCGCACCGGCGGGGTACACGCCCGAGTCGTTCCGGCTCGCCTGGACGGTGCAGTACGTCTGGTGGGCCGTCGCGATCGTCGGGGTGCTGCTGGCTCGGCGCAAGGCGCGCCGGAAGATGGCGGAGGACGGGGTGGTCGTCCCGCCGCTGCGGGAGGTGCTGGACCGCCGACGGGGACCTCGCCGCGTCACCCGATAGTGAAAACCGTTATCGTCAGCGCATGCGCATCGCCTTCGTCGGCAAGGGCGGCAGCGGCAAGACCACCTCGGCCGCCGTGTTCGCCCGCTGCCTCGCCGCGTCCGGCCACCGGGTGGTGGCCGTCGACGCCGACATCAACCAGCACCTCGGTGCGGCGCTGGGCCACGACGGGCCGCCGCCGCGCGCCATGGGCACCGACCTCGCCTGGCTGAAGGACCACCTGCGCGGTACCAACCCGCGCATCCCCGCGCTCGACACCATGATCAAGACGACGCCGCCGGGGCGCGGCTCCCGGCTCGTCGACCTCGATCCCGAGGGCGAGCTGCTGCGCCGCTACGCCGCGCCGGGCGAGGTGCCCTACGTCGTGACCGGCGAGTTCGCCGAGTCCGACATCGGGGTGTCCTGCTACCACTCCAAGACCGGCGCCGTGGAGCTGTGGCTCAACCACCTCCTCGACGGCCCCGGCGAGTACGTCGTCGTCGACATGACCGCGGGCGCCGACGCGTTCGCGTCCGGTCTGTTCACCCGCTTCGACCTCACGGTGCTGGTCAGCGAGCCGACCCGGCGCGGCGTCGGGGTCTACCGGCAGTACGCCCAGCACGCCGCCGACTTCGGGGTCGCGCTGCGCGTGCTCGGCAACAAGATCACCGACCCGTCGGACGAGCAGTGGCTGCGCAACGAGGTCGACAGACTCAATCCAGGCGCGCTCGTCGGCTGCGTCTCGCAGTCGGTGTGGGTGCGCGCCGCCGAACGCGGATCCGTCGCGCCCGTCGCGGAGCTGGAACCGGAGAACCTGGCCGCGTTCGCCGCGGTGCGCGCCGCCCTCGACGCGCAGGTGCGGGACCACGCGGCCTACCACCGCGACACCGTCGCCTTCCACCTGCGCAACGCCGCCGCGTGGGGCAACCGCTCCACCGGCACCGACCTGGCCGACCAGGTCGACCCCGAGTTCGCGTATCCCGTTCCCGTCAGCTGATCGGAGTCCACCGTGTCGCTCGATGTCCCCGCCGCCGTCCTCGCCTCCGCCGAGCGCGGCGAGCTGACCGACGAGCAGTTCCTCTCCGTCGTCCGCGACTCGCTGCCCTACGCGTGGGAGGTCGTGTCCGCGGCCGCCGCCGACGGCGAGCACGCCGTGCCTCCGCCGTCCGAGGCGCATCGCGGCCAGCTGCTGCGCGCACTGGCCAGCACGTCCATCCGCACGGCGCTGGAGCGGCACTTCGGCGTGGCACTGGCCTTCCAGAACTGCCACAAGGTCGCCGCCTTCCCCCTCGACGAGGTCGGCGGCGCGGCCCACCGCAGGTTCATCAGCCCGCGGGAGCAGATCCTGAACCAGACCCCGGAGCTGCGGGACTGCTGAGGGTCCAGAACGGCGGCGAGGCCACCTCCAGGACGGGATCCGTCGTGGAGGTGGCCTTGCTGTCACGCGGGGTCGGTCACTCCGCCAGCAGGCGGTAGATGGCCTTGCGGGCCTCGGTGATCGACTCGGACGCCGTGGCGATCTGCTCCGGCGTGCCGGTGGCTGCGACCTGCTGCGCGGCGGCGGCCAGCTGGTGCAGCTGCTCGAAGAGCGCGCGGGCACCGTCGTCGTCGGAGTCGTCCGTGGCCGACTCCCAGACCTTGTCGAGCTCCTCGCGGTGCTCGGCGACGTAGGTCGTGCCGGCCTCGGTCAGGCTGACGACCCGACGGCCCTCGGCCTTCTCGACGGCGACGAGGCCCTCGTCCTCCAGCTGGGACAGCGTGGGGTAGACGGAGCCGGGGCTGGGCCGCCAGGCGCCACCGGAGCGCTCGGCGATCTCCTGGATGATCTCGTAGCCGTGGCGCGGCTGCTCGGCCACGAGGGCGAGCACGGCCAGGCGGATGTCACCGCGGGCGGTGCGCCGGCCACGCCGGCCGCGTCCACGGCCACGCGGGCCGAACGGGCCGGGGCCGCCGAAGCCGGGGCCGAAGCCCGGCCCGAAACCGGGGCCGAAGCCGCCGCGGCGGCGGGCGTGGCGCAGGTGCTCCTTGCGCGGGTCGGCGTCGTCACCGTCGTCGACGTCGGCGTGGATGTGGGCGGCCGCGGCCATGGGGCCGAACGGCGGGCCGCCGCGGAAGCGGCGACGCATGCGGGGGCCGAATCCGGGCCCGAACTGGGGGCCGAATCCGGGCTGGTCGAAGGCGGGGTTCGCGTTCATGGTGGTGATCTCCTGATCGGTCGTGGTGAGCCTCCTGCCGGTTGGCATCGAGTAGCTCGTGTGCCATCACGATATATCGCGATTGTTCGCGTCGACAATGTGACGCCGGTCACGTCCGCTGCCGTTCCGCTCATCGGAACGCGGCGGTTCCGATCGACGTCCGGCGCGGCGACCATCGCTGCATGAGCCCAGGAGAAGCGGTCCCGGCGGCCATCGTCGGACCGGGCAACATCGGTACCGACCTGCTGGCGAAGCTCGAGCGCAGCCCGCTGGTCGACGTCCGGTACGTCGTCGGCGTCGTCGAGTCGGACGGGCTGGCGCGGGCCCGCGACAAGGGCATCGCGGCCTCGGCGGAGGGTGTCGACTGGCTGCTGCGCCAGGACCCGCTGCCCGAGATCGTCTTCGAGGCCACCTCGGCCAAGGCGCACATCGCGAACGCACCGCGCTACGCCGAGGCCGGTATCCAGGCCGTCGACCTGACCCCGGCGCACCTCGGCCCGATGGTGTGCCCGCCGGTCAACCTGCGCGAGCACATCGACGCACCGAACGTCTCGATGATCACCTGCGGTGGCCAGGCCACCATCCCGATGGTGCACGCGGTCTCGCGGGTCACGCCGGTGCCGTACGCGGAGATCGTCGCGTCGGTGGCGTCGCGGTCGGCCGGCCCGGGCACCCGCGCCAACATCGACGAGTTCACCCACACCACGTCGCGCGCGGTGGCGGAGGTCGGCGGGTCCGAGCGCGGCAAGGCGATCATCATCCTGAACCCCGTCGAGCCGCCGATGATCATGCGCGACACCGTGTTCTGCATGATCGCCCCGGACGCCGACCGCGAGCGGATCAGCGCCTCGATCCACGACATGGTGCTCGAGGTGCAGGAGTACGTGCCCGGTTACACGCTGCGTGCCGAGCCGCAGTTCGACGAGCCGCGCGAGTCGTGGGGCGGCAACGCCCGGGTCGCGGTGTTCCTGGAGGTGAAGGGCAACGGCGACTACCTGCCCCCGTACGCCGGCAACCTCGACATCATGACCGCCGCCGCGGCCCGGGTCGGCGAGCTGATGGCTGCGAAGAAGCTGGAGGTGCCCGCATGAGCGAGCTTGCGAGCGAATCATCGGTCCAGAGGAGGCCGGAGCTCGCCCACGACATCCGTCTGATCGACACGACCCTGCGCGACGGCAGCCACGCCATGGCGCACCAGTTCACGGAGCAGCAGGTGCGCGACACCGTGCGGGCGCTGGACGGCGCGGGAGTCGAGGTCATCGAGGTGACCCACGGCGACGGGCTGGGCGGCAGCTCGTTCAACTACGGGTTCAGCCACACCGACGAGATGCGCCTGATCGCCGCGGCCCGTGAGGAGGCCCGGCAGGCGAAGATCGCGGTGCTGCTGGTGCCGGGCATCGGCACCGTGGAGGACCTGAAGAAGGCGCGCGACGCCGGCGCCGACATGGTGCGGGTGGCCACCCACTGCACCGAGGCCGACGTCTCCCCGCAGCACTTCGGCGCGGCGCGCGACCTGGGCATGGAGACCGCCGGGTTCCTGATGATGGCGCATCGCACGCCGCCGGAGGACCTGGCGAAGCAGGCCCGGATCATGGTCGACGCCGGCTGCCAGGCCGCGTACGTCACCGACTCGGCCGGCGCGCTGCTCATGCACGAGGCGAAGGCGCGCTTCGAGGCGCTGGTCGCCGAGGTGGGGGACGAGGCGTGGGTCGGCTACCACGGCCACCAGAACATGAGCCTCGGCGTCGCGAACTCGGTGCTCGCGTACGAGGCGGGCGTCCGCTACATCGACGGGTCGCTGTGCGCGCTCGGTGCCGGCTCCGGCAACTCGCCGACCGAGGTGCTGGCGGCGGTGTTCGACCGGCTCGGCGTCGACACCGGCGTCGACGTGCTCGGCCTGCTCGCCGCCGCCGAGGACGTCGTGCGCCCGTACCTGCCGCGGTGGCCGAAGATGGACCGCAACGCCATCGTGCAGGGCTGGGCAGGCGTCTACTCGTCGTTCCTGCTCCACGCGGAGATCGCCGCCGAGCGGTACAAGGTGCCGGCCCACGAGATCCTGCGTCGCTGCGGCGAGATCGGCCTGGTCGGGGGCCAGGAGGACATGATCATCGACGTGGCCATCCAGCTCGCCGCGGCGGGGGAGCAGGCCTGATGGAGACGTTCGGGCACGTCATCGACGGCGTGGAGCGCGCGTCGCTGGACGGGGCGCGGTTCGACTCGGTCGACCCGTACACGCAGGAGGCGTGGGCGTCGGTCGCGCTCGGCGGCGCGCCCGAGGCCGACCTCGCCGTGGCCGCGGCGCGCAGGGCGTTCGACGAGGGTCCGTGGCCGCGGATGGGCTTCGCCGAGCGCGGCGCGCTCATCCACCGGCTGGCCGACCTGATCGTCGAGCACACGGACGAGCTGGCCATGGCCGACACCCGCGACATGGGCAAGCCCGTGAGCGACGCGAAGGGCAAGGACGTCCCGCGGACCGCGCAGAACTTCCGGTTCTTCGCCGACCACGCCCGGCTCGCCACCGCCGAGACCCTGCCCATGGACACCGGCCACCACGCGTACACCCGGTACGAGCCGGCCGGCGTCGTCGCCGCGATCGCGCCGTGGAACTTCCCGCTGATGCTGGAGAGCTGGAAGGTCGCGCCCGCGCTGGCCTGGGGCAACACGGTGGTGCTGAAGCCCGCCGAGGACACGCCCGCCTCGGCGACGATCCTCGCCCGGCTCGCGCTGGAGGCCGGCATCCCGCCCGGCGTCCTGAACGTGCTGCACGGGTACGGGCCCGACTCGGCCGGTTCCGCGCTCACCGAGGACCCGCGCGTCGACCGGATCACGTTCACCGGCGAGTCCGGCACCGGCCGCATCATCACCGGTGCGGCGGCGCGCAACCTCACACCCGTCAGCCTCGAGCTGGGCGGCAAGGGTGCCAACCTGGTGTTCGCCGACGCCGACCTCGACGTGGCCGTCGACTGGTCGATCAAGGCGATCTTCACCAACGCCGGGCAGGTGTGCCTCGCCGGTTCGCGGCTGTACGTCGAGCGTCCGATCCTGGACGAGTTCCTGGCCCGGTTCGTCGCGGCGGCCGAGGCGTTGGTGCTGGGCGACCCGAAGGACCCCGGCACGCAGGTCGGGCCGCTCGCCTCGGAGACCCACTACCGCAAGGTGCGCGGCTACGTCGACGCGCCGGCCGGGAAGGTGCTCACCGGTGGCCTCGGCGACGGCTGGTTCGTGAAGCCGACCGTGGTCGTGGACGCCCCGGCCGACTCGGCGATCCAGTGCGAGGAGATCTTCGGGCCGGTCGTCACGGTGACCCCGTTCGACACCGAGGGCGAGGCCGTCGGGGCCGCGAACGACAGCCGCTACGGGCTCAACGCGATGGTGTTCACCGAGAACCTCTCGCGCGCGCACCGGGTGTCGGCGCAGCTGCGGGCCGGCACGATCTGGACGAACTGCTTCTTCGTGCGCGACCTGCGGGCCCCGTTCGGCGGGTTCGGCGACTCGGGCTGGGGCCGCGAGGGCGGCACGTTCAGCCGGGAGTTCTTCACCGAACCGAAGGCGGTGGTGATGGCGATCGCCTGACCCGCCCGGGTGGCGATGATCACCCATAGCGGCGACGGGCGTCGCCCCGTGCCACGCTCGGGGGAATGAGCGTCGACGACCAGGTGTTGGCGGACGCGCCTCCCCGCCGGGTCGAGTCGCCTCCTGCTGCGCCGGCACCCGTCACCACGGCTCCTGCCGCAGGTGACCGGGGCTGGATCCTGCCCATGCTGGTGCTGGTCTCCGGCATGTTCATGTCGATCCTCGACACCACGATCGTCAACGTCGCCGTCGTCGACATCCAGCGCGACTTCGGCGCCACCACCGACCAGGTGCAGTGGATCGCCACGGCCTACACGCTGTCCGAGGGCGTCGTGGTGCCGGTCAGCGCGTGGCTGGGCCTGCGGTTCGGGATGAAGCGCGTCTACACCGTCGCGCTCGTGCTGTTCGCCGCCGGTTCGGTGCTGTGCGGGCTGGCGTGGAGCCTCGACTCGCTCGTCGCGTTCCGCGTCGTGCAGGCGATCCCGGGCGGCGTGCTGCCGGCGATCACGCTCACGATGGTCTACGCGCTGGTGCCGAAGGACAAGCTCGGCCAGGCCATGGGCATGTACGGGCTGGGCATCATCTTCGCGCCCGCCCTCGGGCCGGTCGTCGGCGGCTACCTCGTCGAGTACGTGAACTGGCGGTTGATCTTCTACATCAACCTGCCCATCGGCATCCTCGGTGCGCTCGCCGCCGTCTTCGTGCTGCCGAACTTCCCGACGGCGAAGGCCGGCAGGTTCGACTGGTGGGGCTTCGCCGCCATCGCGACGGCGCTCGGCACGCTCCTGCTCGCCCTGGAGGAGGGCAGCTCGTGGGGCTGGACGTCGGGCCGGATCGTCACGCTGTTCGCGGTGTCGGCCATCTCGCTCGCGCTGTTCGTGGTGATCGAGCTGGAGGTCGACGAGCCGCTGCTCGACGTGCGCGTGTTCCTGAGGTGGCCCTACACGAACTCGCTGCTGCTCATCTCGATCCTGGTGGCCGGCCTCTTCGCGGTGGTGTTCTACCTGCCGCTGTTCCTGCAGCAGGCGCAAGGGCTCGGCGCGTTCGACGCCGGGTTGGTGCTGCTGCCGCAGGCGCTGGCGATGGCGGTCGTCATGCCGATCGCCGGGCTGCTCTACGACAAGATCGGGCCGCGGTGGCCGGCCGTGGTCGGCCTCATGATCACTGCGCTGGGCACGTACCTGCTGCACGACATCACCATCGACACGTCGCGGTCGACCATCGTGTGGCTCCTGGTGCTGCGCGCCGTCGGGCTGGGCCTGGCGATGATGCCGATCATGACGGGTGGCGTCGCGGCGGTGCCGGAGCGGCTGGTGGCCGCGGCCAGCGCGTACAACAACGTGGTGCAGCGGGCGGCGCAGGCGTTCGGGCTGGCCGTGCTCACGGCGTTCATGACCGGGTGGCAGGCGTCGCTCATCAGCGGGCGCGGCGCGCTCGTGCCCGCCGGGACGCCGGCGACCGGCGCGGCCGCCCAGCAGGAGATGATGCACACCTACCAGCAGTACTCGCTGGCCCAGACCCAGGTGTTCGTGACCGCGCTCGACCAGCTCATGATCGTCACCGCCGTGCTCACCGGTCTCGGCGTGGTGCTGGCCCTGTTCCTGCGGTCCGGGAAGTCCGATCCCAACGCGCCGACGGTCATGGCCCACTGACGGGGAACTTCCCGCAACGCCCGCACGTCATAACGGACATGCTGCGCATCCTCGGTATCGCTCTCGTCGTCGTGGTCGGGCTGTGGCTCGTGTTCTCGGTGCTGGGGATCCTGGCCAAGCTCATCTTCTGGGCGATCCTGATCAGCGCGGTGGTGCTGCTGGGTGCCGGCGCGGTCGCCGCGGTCAAGCGGCGCCGCAGCGGCGCGATCCGTTAGCGGACGGTCCGCGGCGCTGCCGCGTCGTGGCAGGCCGGGGTGCTGCTCACCGAGCGGTCCGGTGGTCCCATGGTGCTCACCGCGCGCTGAGCCTGCGCGCGAGTACGGGGATCACCACCGCTGCCGGGACGAGGTGCAGCACGACGAGGGCGGTGACGGTCGCCGCGTCCGCCCCCGAGAGCGCGGGCGCGCCCAGCGAGAACGCGGTCAGCGCCACCGCCGTCCACACGAACCGCTCGGCGGGACGGGTGCTCCACCGCAGCAGCGCGGCCGCGATGACGAGCCCTGCGACGGAGAAGAACCCGGTCACCACCGCGAAGCCGGGCAACGGGATGGCCTCGCCCCCGTCCGGGATCTCGAAGTCGACGCCGACGGCCCGGGCGAGCGCGGCGACGAGGGTGGTGGCCACCACCGCCGACAGCGCGGCGGCCAGACCGGTGCCGGCGAGGCGCAGGTATGGGTGGGTCCCGGTGTCGTTCCTGCTGATCATGACGCGGCATCCGCCGGCAGCCGCTCCGGCAGCTCGAGCCGCGCGAACCGGTCGGCGTGGAACGTGGTGATCGCGCTGATCGCGCCGCCGGTGATGCGCAGGACGTCGAGCGTCAGGGGGAGGTACGCGCCCTCCGACTCCCGCCACAGGTAGAACGCGACGGCCGGCTGCCGGTTCACGGCGGTGCCGACGGCACGCAGGTGGCCCAGGTCGGCGAAGCCGTCGTCGATCCAGCCCGTGACCACCGCGTCGCGGCCGATCTGCAGGCCAGGGGTGGGTGGCATCGAGCACCGGACGTCGTCGCGCAGCAGTGCGGCGAGCCCGTCGATGTCGGTGGCGATGCTGGCGTCGGTGAACCGGCGCACCAGCTCGCGCGTCCCGGCGTCGGCGTCGCCGGTCCAGTCCTGCCGCTCGGCCGGCAGGTGTTCCCGCATGCCGGCGCGGGCCCGCTGCAGGGCGCTGTTCACGGAGTTGACGGAGTCGCCGAGGAGTTCCGCGACGTCCTTCGCGGGCCAGCCGAGCACGTCCCGCAGGATCAGCACCGCGCGCGGCCGCGGCGCGAGGTGCTGCACCGCGACCAGGTACGCCAGCTCGATCGTCTCCCGGGCGACGGCGACGGCCTCCGGCTGGTCGGCGCCCGCCGCGGGCAGCTCGTCGAGCAACCGGTCCGGGTAGGGCTGCAGCCACCGCACCTCGCCGCCGGTCGCCGGCTCCGGGCGGCTTCTGGCGAGCAGGTCCAGGCAGGCGTTGGTGGCGATCCGGTACAGCCACGCCCGGAACGTCGACCGCCCCTCGAAGGTCTCGCGCCGCCGCCAGGCCCGCAGGAACGTCTCCTGCACGGTGTCCTCGGCGTCCTCGAAGGAGCCGAGCATCCGGTAGCAGTGCACGTGCAGCTCCCGCCGGTGCCGCTGGGCCAGCCCTGTGAACGTCGGCTCGTCGACGTCGGCCAGCTCGCGCGTGTCCGCACCCATCACGCCATCCTCCCGGCTCATGGTGTTTCGTCGGAGGTGTGACGGGAGCGGGCGCGAGAACTCATCACGCCGTGCGGGCGACCTCCACCGCGCAGCGCCGCAACCGCTCCTGCCACCACGCGGCGCGCTCGGGTGCCATCGGCGGCACGCGCGTCGGGTCCGGCGGGGGCGGGGTGCGCGGCACCGGCAGGTAGCCGTCGACCGGACGCAGCGCGTGGGCGTCGTCGACGACGTCGCCGTCGAGCAGTGAGAGGGTGCCGAGCCCGCAGGCGAAGTCCAGTTCGGGGAGCGCCCCGGCGAGCGCCAGCTGGGCGGCCAGCCCCACGCTCGTCTCCAGCGCCGACGACACCACGCACGGCAGCCCGCACGCCTGCGCCACCTGCAGTGCACGGCGCACGCCGCCCAGGGGGGTGCACTTGATCACCGCGACGTCCGCGGCACCGGCCACGGCGACCGCCAGAGGGTCCTCGGCGCGGCGGATCGACTCGTCGGCGGCGATCCGCACGTCCACCCGGCGGCGCACGGCGGCGAGCTCGGCGACGGTCGCGCACGGCTGCTCGACGTACTCCAGCCCGCCGGCGGCCCGGTCCAGCGCGCGGATCGCGGCGGCGGCCTCGTCGACGTCCCACTTGCCGTTGGCGTCGACGCGGACCCGGCCGTCGGGTCCGAGCGCGTCACGCACCGCGGCGACCCGCTCCACGTCCTCGGCGAGGGCCGTCGGATGATCGGCCACCTTCACCTTCGCGGTGCGGCAGCCCGACGCCGCGACGATCGCGTGGGCGCGCTCCGGGCCGACGGCGGGCACGGTCGCGTTCACGGGGATGCGCTCGCGCACGGGCTCCGGCCAGCCGTCGGTGCTCTGCTCGATCGCCGTCGCGAGCCACCACGCCGACTCGGCGTCGCCGTACTCGGGGAACGGGCAGAACTCGCCCCATCCCGCCGGGCCCTCGATCAGCAGGCCCTCGCGCACCGTGATCCCGCGGAACCGGGTGCGCATCGGGATCGCGTAGGGAATCGTCACACGGCGATCGTAGGACTTTCTACACGGCGTAGAAACTGGCAGGGTGGGGTCATGGTCACCACGAAGAACCGCCGCGCCCTGCAGATCACCCTCGGCGTCCTGTCCGCGATCCCGGCACTGTCCGGTGGTGCCGGCGTGCTGGTGGGGCACCGCGCGCTGCCCGGCCCGGACCGGAGCGTCGTCGAGCCGTCCCTCGACAGCGAGTACCGCGTCACCAGCGCGTTCTTCCTCGCCGCTGCGCCCGTCATCTGGGCCTCCATCCCGAAGGTGGAGCAGGCCGCTGCGCCGCTGCGGGTCCTCGCCGCCGCGGGGTTCGTCGGCGGCATCGGCCGGCTCCTGTCGTGGCGCACCACCGGTCGCCCGCACCCCGCGTTCATCGCGGCCACGGTCCTGGAGCTGGTCGGGATGCCGGCGCTCGTCCTGTGGCAGGAACAGGTTCGCCGCGCCACCGCTTGACGCTCCATTACGGTGTTGCGCTATGCCGATCCTCGAGGTGCACCTGGTCGAGGGGACGCACACCTCGACCCAGCACACGGAGCTCCTGCGCACCCTCAGCGTGCGGTACGCGGAGCTGCTGGAGGCGCCCGTCGAGCGGGTGCGGGCCTACCTGACCCTGCACCGGCCCGAGCACTGGGTCGTGGGCGGCGAGCCGGGGAAGGCCGCCCCCTACTTCACGGCGCTCATGCTGGAGGGCAGGCCCGCGGAGCAGCGCGCTCGGGTGCTCGGGGCGCTCACCGACATCGTCGTCGACGTGCTCGGTGTCGAACGCCGGGACGTGCGCGGCCGGATCATCCAGGTGCCGCCGGAGGACTGGGGCATCGGCGGGGTGCCGGCCAGCGCCGCGCGCCGCGACGAGATCGCCGCCCGTAGCGCGTCATGACGTTCGACGACCTGGTCGAGGAGTTCGTCGGCCGGCCCGGGGTCACCCCGCCCGCCGCGCACGGCACCGGCTTCGGCTCGCACGCGCTCAAGGTCGACGGCCGGATCTTCGCGATGCACGTGCGCGATCACCTCGTGGTGAAGCTGCCCCGCGCCCGCGTCGTCGAGCTCGTCGCGGACGGCGTGGGCAGCCCCTTCGACGCCAACACGGGCACGCCGAAGAAGGAGTGGCTGACGGTGCTCGACGAGTCGGCGTGGCCCATCCTCGCAGCGGAGGCCTACGCCTTCGTCGGGAAGGCGCGCGCTGTGTGACGCGTCAGAAGATGCCTCGGCGCGCGCCCATGTCCAGCGCCAGCGTCGAGCCGAGCAGCGCGTCGGCCTCGGGGGCGAGCAGGGCAACGACGGCCCACGCCACCTCCTCCGGCGTGACGAGCCGGCCCAGCGGTGACTCCGCCGCCCGCTCCGCCAGCACCTCCTCGACCGCGATCCCGCGTTCGACGGCGGCGGCCTCCGCGAGGCCGCGCAGCCGCGGTGTGTCCGCCGGACCGGGTGCCACCAGGTGCGCGGTGACCCCGCGCGGCCCGTACGCGTCGGCGAGCTGGCGGACGAGGTTCGCCAGCGCCGCGTTCGTCACGCCGGCGGCGCACGCGTAGGGCGCAGGCTCGCTGCCGAAGTGCCCGCCGAGCGCGACGATCCGCGAACCGCGGGAGAGCTGCCCGTCCACGGCCCGGACCAGCCGCAGCAGCCCGCCGCACTTCAGCGCCACCGCCCGGCCCAACGCGTCCGGCTCGACGGTCGCGAGGGGTCCGGCCGCCGGCAGCCCCGCCGCCTGGACGACCATCCGCACCGGCCGCCCGTCCACGGCTGCGGCGATCGCGGCGATCGCGTCGTCGGACCCGATGTCTGCCCGGCAGTCCTCGGCGCCCCGCGCCACCCCGACGACGTCGAGCCCGGCGCTCCGCAGGCGGGTGGCGATCGCCGAGCCCAGCGCGCCCGACACCCCCACGACCACGGCCAGCCCGGTCACAGACCCAGCTCCCGCGCCGCCCGCCGGAACGCCGCGGCAGGCTCCCGCAGGTCCACCTCGACCGCGATCATGCCGGCCCGCTCCGCGCCCGCGATGTTCCACGGCATGTCGTCGACGAACACGACGTCGGCCGGGTCGACGTCCAGCGCCTTCGCGCCCAGCTCGAACGCACGCGGATCGGGCTTCAGCACCCCGGTCACCGAGGCGTCCACCACCGCGTCGAGGCCGGCGAGGAACGGCAGGTCGGCCAGCCCCGCCTCGCCGTGGAACGCGCGCAGGTCGTTGGTCAGTGCCCCGACGGGCCGCCCGGCCGCCCGCGCCGCAGCGACGAGCGCCACCGCTTCCGGCCGGACGACGTCGTCGACCTGCGTGTAGAGCGCGTCCATGAACTCGCGCAGCGACCAGTCACGGCCGATCGCGGTGCCGACCTCCGCGCAGCGGACGCGCCAGTACTCGCGCTCGCCGATCTCCGTCGCGATCATGCGATCCCACAGCGGATCGGGCGACATGCCGAGCGGCCCGCACCGCGCCGCGACCGCCCGCAGCCGCGGCTCCCGCTCGCCGAGCAGGCGGAGCAGCTCGTTCCCCGACACGAACGCCGTGCCGCCCAGGTCCAGCAGCAGTGCCTTCAATGCTCCGGCTCCGTCCCCACGAGCGCGCCGATCACGATCGTGCACGTCAGGCCGCAGGTGGCGCACCAGCACACCACGTGCCGGTCGGCCGCCACCCAGTACTCCTGCTGGAACGACGCGCCGTCGAGCGCGGCGCCGCAGCCGGGACAGAACGTCACATCCACGCCGGCACCGGGTCGCCGAACAGCTCCAGCACCTCGTCGCGGATGGGGGAGTAGCGCACGGAGCTCTCCCGCGTCCACAGCTGCCGGAACTCGACGGCCGACCCGAACTTGTCGCGCTCCATCGGCAGGTCGATCACGTCGTGCGGCTCCCGGTAGGTGCAGATCGGGTCTTCCCCGCGGGCCACGCGATCCATCTGCTCCGCGTAGAGCTTGCGCAGCATGATCACGCCGAGGTCGGAGCGGCCCAGGTGCTCCTTCGTGCGGTCGGAGATCCGGCCCTGCGTGATCCACGCGACGATGTCCTGCCCGTCGACGTAGTCGCGCAGCCACTCGCCCTGCTCGTCCTTCAGCGGCACCTCGTAGGTCGGGATCGTGTCCTGCGTCGGGGCGCCGCCGTCGGGGCGGTAGGTCTGGTACCAGACGTGCCAGGTGTTCTCGTCGTCGATCGGCACCCGGATCTGGAACGTGGCGAGCCCGGCCGCACCCACCCGCAGCATGTGCGGGAACACCAGCGGGTGCCCGACCTTCCAGTCCTCGTCCTCCTCGGTGTGCCCTTCCAGCACGCGGCGCTTGAGGATGCCGTGCTCGAACACCTCGAACGCCACCTTGATGTGCTTCTTCGTGACGAACGGGAGCGGGCCGCCGCCTCCCAGCTCCTTGAGGAACGAGCCGTAGCGCCCGTGCAGCCACTCGACGTGGTACGGGTCGACGGAGTTCTCCATGATCTGCACGAAGTTGCACGGCAGCTCGGCGTGGCCGATGTCGCGCCACGCGTCGTCCCACACGAACAGGTCGTAGCGGGGCAGCTCCGGCGCCGGCAGCGGGCCGAGGTAGGCGAACACCAGACCGCCCAGCTCCTGCACGGGATAGGCCTGGGTGCGGATCCGGTCCTTGAACGTGGAGTCGGCGGGCTCGCCGGGCTGCTCCAGGCACTGCCCGGTCTCGTCGAAGCGCCAACCGTGGTAGCCGCACCGCAGGCCCTCCTGCTCGGTGCAGCCCAGCCACAGCGCGGCGCGGCGGTGCGGGCACTGCTCGGCGAGCAGGCCGACGGTGCCGTTGCCGTCGCGGTAGAGGACGAGGTCCTCGCCGAGCAGCCGGCGCTTCACGGGCACGCGGGTGGCCATGTCCCAGGTGCCGACCGGCCACCAGTAGCGGCGCAGCAGCTCTCCCATGGGCGTGCCCCGTCCGACGCGGGTGAGCCGCTCGTTCTTCTCCGCGCTCAGCATGCGCCACACCGTAGGAAGCGTTCGTGACCTGCGGGAAGGTGATCGTTCGGCACGGCAGAACACCGGTGTGGTGTTCGGCAGGCGCGAACGGCCGGGTTGATCCGGGGTGTGTCCGCTGTCACGGTCGCCCGAACGACCGGAGACCCTGGAGGTCCGATGCCCGACGTCGTCCCCGTAGAGCCCTACACCGGTGAGTGGTACCCCGGGTACCGACCGGAGTTCTTCGACTTCCCCTACGTCGTCGACGCCCCGTCGCCGTTCAAGGCGGGTGACGAGAACGCGTTCTGGTTCCTCGACTTCCACTGGACACGTGGCCTCACCCCGCTCGCGGCCACCCTGTGGAGCGCCGACGGCTACTGCCACGGCACGCAGAGCGCGTCGGAGAACCTGCCGCTGCCGCCCGGCCGCGGCGTGACCTGCCGGTTCGCCGGCACCCACCTCTACGGGTCGCCGATCCCGGAGGAGGACCCCCGCGAGATCGGGGCCCGCGCGCAGCGGCTGGGCACCAACCTGCCGCACTTCCTGCAGAACTACGACGCGATCTGGAACGCCGGACGCGACGAGCTGGAAGCCACCTGGGACTACTTCCAGGGCCTGGACCTCACGCAGACGAAGGCCGAGGAGTTCCCGTTCCTGCTCCGGCAGGCGCGCCGCTACCACAAGCGCGCCATGGAGATCCACTTCGCGGTGATGTACCCGATGCTGGTCAACTTCCTCGGCTTCTACGGCTCGTGCGCCGAGCTGGGCATCGACACCAGCCAGGTCGGCAAGTTCCTCCAGGGTGAGGACACCAAGATCATGGAGCTGGACCGCGAGCTGTACGGGCTCGCGATCAAGGCCCGCCAGGCCGGGCTCGCGCAGGTCTTCGCCGACAACGAGCCGCAGAACCTGCGCCAGGCGCTCTCGGCCCACGGCGGCTCCGCGTCGCAGTGGCTCACCGACTTCGACGACTGGTTGCAGGTGTGGGGCCACCGCACCGACGCGACGTGCGACGTCGGCGTGCCCAGCTGGATCGAGGACAACACCAACGCGTTCGGCAACATCAAGACGTTCCTCATGAAGGACACCGACCACGACTTCGCGGCCGCCGCCCGCAACGCGCTCGCCGAGCGCGACGCCGCCATCGACGCGGCCCGGTCCGGCCTCACCCGCGAGGAGCAGGCCGTCTTCGACGGCGGGCTCGCCGCCAACCAGGCCGCGAACTTCCCCTGGTGGCAGGACGACCACAACTTCTACATCGACCTCAAGGTGATGCTGCCGCTGCGGCACGCGTGCCAGGAGCTCGCCTCCCGGGTGGGCGCTGACGACAGGAACGACCTGCTCTACCTGTTCTGGCCGGAGCTGCTCGACGTCGCCGGCGGCAAGCCGTACTCGGGCGAGCTGAAGAGCCTGGTCGCCGACCGGCGCCAGTACTTCGACCACTGGCACGGCAAGCGCTCGGAGATGCCCAAGGTGCTCGGCACGATCCCCGAGTCCGTCGAGGACCCGGTGCTGATCGAGATCTTCGGCATCAACCCCGGCTCGTTGAAGGCGGTGCAGAACCCGGACGCCGCGGCGCAGACGACGTTGCCCGGCGTGGCTGCGGCCAAGGGGCAGGCCGTCGGGGTGGCGCGGGTGCTGCAGAGCTCCGACGAGCTGCACCGCCTCGCGCCGGGCGAGATCCTGGTGTGCGAGTCGACCTCGCCCAACTGGACCCCGGCGTTCGGCAAGATCGCCGGCGCCGTGTGCGACGGCGGCGGCATGCTCAGCCACGCCGCCATCGTCGGACGCGAGTACGGCGTGCCGACGGTGACCGCCGTCGGCGTCGCCACGCTGGCGATCCAGGACGGCGACACCGTCGAGGTGGACGGCACGAACGGCAAGGTGACCATCCTCAAGCGCGCCGCGGACTTGGCCGAATGACGGGAACTCTTGTGGGAACCGACTCCATCGTCTGGGTCGACGAGGTCGATCCGGCCACGGCGGTGGCCGTGGCCGGGTCGAAGATGGGGCGCCTCGCCGAGCTGCACCGGATCGGCGTTCTGGTGCCGCAGGGGTTCGCCGTCACCGTCGAGGCGTACCGGCGGCACTGCGCCGAGTCCGGCCTGGACGGGCGGATCGAGCAGGTGCTCGCCGATCTCGGCACCGATCCGGCCGAGCGGGAGGTGGAGCAGGCCTCGGCGACGATCCGGGGCCTGTTCGCCGCCACCGCCATGACACCGCAGCTCGAGGCGGAGATCGTCGCGGCGTACGAGGAGCTGTCGGACCGGTGCGTCGAGGTCAACCCGCCCACGGCGGTCCGCTCGTCGGCCACCGGTGAGGACGCCGCCGACGCCAGCTTCGCCGGCATCTTCGACACCTACCTCGGCATCTCCGGTCCGCAGCGGGTGCTCGACGCGGTGCGGGCCTGCTGGGGCTCCCTGTTCACCGGACGGGCACTGGCCTACCGGCTGCGCAAGGGCATCAGCCACCACGACATGCCGATCGCCGTCGGCGTGATCGAGCTGATCCACGCCCGCTCGTCCGGCGTGGCGTTCTCCGTGCACCCGGTCACCGGCAAGGCCGACCGGATCGTCATCGAGACGTCGTGGGGGTGGGGCGAGGCCATCGTGCAGGGGCTCGTCGACCCCGACCACGTCGAGGTCGGCAAGACCGACGACCGGATCCTCCGCTACGACATCGCCCACAAGAAGACCGTGTCGGCGTTCGACTTCGCCGAGGGCCGCGTCACCGAGGTCGCGATGCCGGAACGGCTGGCCGACCGCCAGGTCCTCGACGTGGAGCAGGTCGTCGCGATCACCGAGGCCGTGAAGGCGATCGAGGCGCACTACGGCTACCCCGTCGACGTCGAGTGGGTGATCTCGCGGCACCGCCGCGCGGGCGACCCGATCTGCATCGTGCAGACCCGCCCGGTCACTGTGACCAGCGCGCAGGCCGCCCCGGCCGCCTACGACCCGGTTGCCTTGGCGCAGAAGTACGTGTTCAGCGGGAAGCCGATCCCGGGCCGCTGACCCTCCGTGACCACGGCCCGCCCGCGGTACGCGTCGAGAACGAACTTGTGGTGATCAACAGGCCCTGTTGATCACCACAACGTCGTTCTCGACGCGGAAGCGGGGCGGGGACCGTAACAGGGAGTGATCGTCAGGTCTGCGTCCACGGGCCGAAGCCGCCGATGCGGTCGACCGCGATGTGCACGACCCGGCCGGGCGGGGCGTCGGGGGCGAGGGGGAACTGCGCGTCGGGGCCGCCGTAGACCTTCACCAGCCGCTGGAGCAGCGCGCCGGCGCCGCCGTCGGTGATCGTCGCGGTGCCGTACACGACGAGGTACTCCTGCATCCCGATCGCGTTGCGGCCCTCACCCTGCAGCGACAGGACGACGCGGGGGTCGCGTTCCAGGTTGCGGATCTTGGCGTTGCGGGGGATGTGCGCCATGACGATCCGCTCGCCGTCCGGGGTGTCCTCCACGCCCACCCAGACGGCGCTGACCTGCGGGCTTCCGTCGGCGTTGAGGGTGACGCAGTGGGCGAGTGCGCCGGAGGTGAGCAGGGCGCGGGCGGAGTCGGGGAGCGTGGTCACCGCGGAAGCCTACGGCTGCCCCGATCCGCGGGCTGCGGCCCGCGATGGTAGGCATCGCAGGTGCGAGTCATCACGCAGCTGACGACCGGCGGGCCGGAGGTCCTGGAGCTGGGCGAGGCGCCGGTGCCCGAGCCGGGTCCGACGGAGATCCGGGTTCGGGTGGGCGCCGCGGGGGTCAACCCGGTCGACTGGAAGACCCGCGCGGGCAAGGGCATGGCGGCCGTGCTGGGCCCGCCGCCGTTCACCGTGGGCTGGGACGTCGCCGGCACCGTCGACGCCGTCGGGCCGGGCGTCACCCGGTTCTCCGTCGGCGACGCCGTGTTCGGGATGCCGTGGTTCCCGCGCCAGGCCGCCGCGTACGCCGAGTTCGTGACGGCGCCGTCGCGGCACTTCGCGCACCGGCCGGCACGGCTGTCCACCGTGGAGGCGGCGGCGCTGCCGCTGGCCGGGCTCACGGCGTGGCAGGCGCTGGTCGACGTGGCCGGGGTGCAGGAGGGGCAGCGGGTGCTGGTGCACGCCGCGGCCGGCGGGGTGGGTCACCTCGCGGTGCAGATCGCGAAGGCGCGCGGCGCGTACGTCATCGGCACGGCGTCGGTGGGCAAGCACAACCTGCTGCACGACCTGGGCATCGACGAGGCCGTCGACTACCGCGCCGAGTCGTTCGAGCAGGCGATCGAGCCGGTGGATCTGGTGCTGGACCTGATCGGCGGGGAGGTCGCGACCCGGTCGCTGGACGTGCTCGCGCCGGACGGGCGGATGGTCACGATCCCGTCGGCCACCGCTGCCGAGGCGGTCGCCGCCGCCACCGATCGGGGGCTGCGGGCCACCGGCATGATCGTGGAGCCGGACGCGTCAGGGTTGGAGCACCTGTCCGCGCTCGTCGACCAGCGCAGGTTGCGGGTGCTGGTGGCCGAGACGTTCCCGCTGGAACGCGCCCGGCACGCGCACCGGGCCGGGGAGCTGGGGCACACCACCGGCAAGCTCGTGCTGACGGTCTGACGATGAGCACGGCGATGACGGCGTCGCGGGCGCTGCTGCGGCTGCTGAACCGCCGTCCGAGCGGCGACCTGGAGTCCGAGCTGCGCGGTCGCGCGTACCCGCCGCCTGCGCCGGTGCCGCGGGCGGTGCTCGCCCGCTTCGACGTGACCGAGTCCACGGTGGCCGGCATCCCGGTGATCCGGCTCGTCCCGCGCACCGGGCAGAGCGGGCAGCACCTGATCTACACCCACGGCGGCGCGTACGTGCGGCCGCTGCTCGGGGCGCACTGGCACATGATCGTCGCCGCGACGCTCGGCACGGGTGCGACGGTGACGGTGCCGCTGTACCGGCTGGCGCCCGAGTCCTGCGCCGCGGAGGCGTACCCGGCGCTGCGGGCCGTGTACGAGCAGGTTTCCGCGGAGGCGGACGGGGTGACGCTCGCCGGCGACTCGGCGGGTGGCGGGCTGGCGCTGGGCCAGGCGATCGACCACCGCGACCGGGGCCTCCCGCCGGCCCGGCAGGTGGTGCTGTTCGCGCCGTGGCTCGACCTGGAGCTGCGTCACCCCGGTATCGCCCCGCTGCAGCCGCTCGACGCGATGCTGGAGGTGGACAGGCTGCGGGTGGCCGGCCGGCTGTGGGCCCGGGACCAGGATCCGCAGGACCCGCTGCTCAGCCCGATCCGGGCCGATCTCGCCGGGCTGCCGCCGGTGCACCTGTTCCAAGGCGGGCACGACATCCTCGCCGCGGACGCCCGTGACCTCGCGGTGCGCCTGCGGGCCGCCGGCAACACCGGCACCGCGACGTGGGCCGACGGGGGCTTCCACGTCTACGTCGCCGCGACCTGGACACCCGAGTCGCGTGCGGCGTTCACGCAGGTCCGGGCGTTGTTGGCCGGCTGAGCCGGGCACTCGCCCGCGCCGCGGCCGTGATCACGGCGGCACGGATGCGGGTGAGCGTCGCCGGGGCGGCCCGGTCTGTCGGCGCGGCGACCGACAGCGCCGCGACGACCGTGCCCGAACCGTCGCGCACCGGGGCGCCGACCGACACCACGCCGACCCGCGACTCCTCCCGGTTCTCCGCCCACCCCCGCTCCGCGACCTCCCGCAACCGGGCCCGCAGCGTGCGCGGGTCGACGATCGTGAACGGGGTGACGCGCTCGGGCGTCCACGCCGCCAACCGCGCGTCCAGCTCGGCCGGTGGGAGCGCGGCGAGCAGCACCTTCCCGGTGCTCGTCGTGGGCGCGGGCAGCCGGGTGCCGACGCGGGCGAAGATGCGCACGGTGTGCGGGCTCTCCAGGCGGTCGACGTAGACCGACTCCAGGCCGTCGAGCACGGCGAGCTGCACGGTCTCGCCCGTGTCGGCGCGCAGCACCGCCATCACCGGCAGCGCGGCCTCGTGCAGGTCCGGCTTCGGTCCGGCGATGGCGCCGATGTCGTACATCGCGAGGCCCAGCCGGTAACGCCCGGACCGGCCGCGGTCGAGCAGCCGCTCCGCCGTGAGGGTGGCGAGCATGCGGTGCACGGTGCTGGTGGACAGGTCCAGCCGCCGCGCCAGCTCGGAGACGCCCAGCTCCCGGTCGGTGCGGGAGAACTCCTTGAGCAGCCGCGCGGCGTTGCGCACCGAGGTGAGCTGCGGCTTTCCCTCCATGCGGGAAGGATTCCTTGTCGGCCGCGCAGGCGCTACCTACGGTTCCCGCTACCCGAACCGGAGGACCGCCCATGCTGACCGCCGAGCAGAACGACGAGCTGACCCAGGTCGAGGCGGGCACGCCGATGGGGGAGGTGCTGCGCCGCTACTGGTACCCGGTGGCGTTCACGCGCGAGCTCGCCGAGTTCCCCGTCAAGCGCGTCGAGCTGCTGGGTGACTTCTTCGCGTTGTGGCGCTCCCCGTCCGGCCGGTACGGGATCATCCCCGAGCCGTGCCCGCACCGGAAGGCGTCGATGGCGTACGGCGTCGTCGAGGCCGACGGGCTGCGCTGCCCGTACCACGGCTGGAAGTTCGATACCGACGGCGCGTGCACCGACCAGCCCGCGGAGAAGGAGAACACCAACTTCCAGAACCGGGTACGCGCGACCGCGGGCAAGGTCGAGGAGCTGGGCGGGCTGGTCTGGGCGTACGTCGGGCCCGACCCGGCGCCGCTGCTGCCGCGCTTCGACGTCTACGTGATGGACGGGTTCCGCGACACCGGCTGGGCCGACCTGCCGTGCAACTACGTGCAGATCATGGAGAACGCGGTCGACCCGCACCACGTCGAGTGGCTGCACGGGCGGTACTTCGAGTTCGTCGGACGACACGAGGGCTTCACCGCGCCGGCGTCGTTCGGCAAGGAGCACCAGCGCATCGGTTTCGACGCGTTCGAGTGGGGGATCATCAAGCGCCGCGTGCTGAAGGGCGCCAGCGAGGACAACGACGACTGGAAGGTCGGGCACCCGCTGGTCTTCCCGTACAACATGCGCGTCGGCGGCGGCGGGATCCACCAGATGCAGATCAGGGTGCCGGTCAACCGCACCACCACCCGGTTCATGCTCTACACGGTGCACGCGCCGGAGGGCTACGAGCCGGTCGAGCAGGCATCGGTGCCCGACTACCAGATCCCCGTGTTCGACGAGCGCGGCCGGCACGTCACCAACTACGTCGAGGGCCAGGACATCATGGCCTGGGTGACGCAGGGGAGGATCACCGACCGCACCACGGAGCACCTGGGCCGCAGCGACATCGGGGTGGCGATGCTGCGCAAGATGTTCCGCGAGCAGATGGCCCGCGTCGCGAGGGGCGAGGACCCGCTCGGCACGATCCGCGAGCCGCACGAGCGCATCGACCTGCCGTGCGAGAAGGACAAGTTCCACGCCGGCGGCGCCCAGTTCGCCCTCGACTTCTGCGACATGGGATCCACCCGGTTCTCGCCGGTGCTCGACACCATCAAGAAGATCCACGTGCGGGCCGCGGAGCGGGTCGGCAAGGACAAGGCGGCCGGCCGTGCGTCGTTCGTCCCGGTCGGCGGGTTCGGAGGTGCGACGCTGGCGCCGGGCGTGTCGGCCCAGGTCGACTCGGGCCCGCCGCGATGACGGAGCCGTGGCGGCCGATCGTCGACCGCCGGTTCGCCGCCGACGCCGAGGCGCACCGCCGTGACGCGCCCCGGTTCTGCCCGAGGTGCGCGACGGCGCTGGCGCTGGCGTCGGAGTTCTGGGAGGCCGACGACCGGCGGTTCTACTGCGCGTGCACCGGGTGCGGCTGGTCGGGGGAGATCATCCCGACGGGGGACGGGGTGCTGGGGCACGAGCCGGAGCACTGACCGGGACCTCGCCCGAGCTGCGGACGAGCCACGCACCGGCAGCCGCGACCGCGAGTCCGAGCGCCGCGCCGTACGGCGGCACGCCGGCCCGCCACGACAGCACCCCGCCGACCGCCACGAGCAGCGCGATCGCACGGGGGTAGCGCCGACCGCGGGCCATGGACGCGCCGAACAGCACCCAGCCCAGCGCGCACAGCCCGTACGAGAGGACGGCGCCGACCTGCAGGATCGGCGTGGCACCCACCGTGAACACCTGCGGGGCCACGTCGGCCAGCCACGGCGCGGCGAACCCGTCGAACCACATGTCGCCGGCCATCGTCACCGTGCCGAGCACCGCGGCCGCGAACCCGACCGTCCCGAACGCACCCGCGTCGGTGCGGTGGTGGGAGTGCAGGGCGATCACCGCGAACACGAGGCCGCAGAGGCCGAAGAAGTACGCCGCGTTGACCGCGCGGTTGACCGGGTCGAGCAGGGCCGTCACGCGGTCGTCGGCGAGCAGGATCGGCAGCCTGCCGAGATCAAGGGCCGCGAGGAGCAGCCCGGCCGCGACCGCGACCGCGCCTGCGCGGCTGGTGGACATCTCCATCACGACCTCCTCGGTCAGTTGCGCAGGAACGCCAGCACGGCGAGGACGCGCCGGTTGTCGTCGGCTCCCGCCTGGAGCCCCAACTTGCCGAACAGCGAGCGCACATAGGCCTCGACCGTCTTCGGGCTCAGGTACAGGCGCTGGCAGATGGCCTGGTTCGAACGGCCCTCCGCCATGAGCTCCAGCACCTGTCGCTCGCGCTCGGAGAGGTCGTCGAGGGGGCTGCGCTCGCGGCGCCGCCCGACGAGCTGCGCGACGACCGCCGGATCGACGACCACCCCGCCCGCGGCCACCCGCCGCACCGCGTCACCCAGCTCGTCGACGTCGGCCACCCGCTCCTTGAGCAGGTACCCGGCGCCGCGGGCCCCGGACTCGATCAGCTGCAGCGCGAAGTGCGGCTCGACGTGCGCGGACAGCACCAGCACCCCCACGTCCGGGTGTGATCCGGCCAGCGCGTGCGCGGCGTCGAGGCCCTCGGTGGTGTGCGTGGGCGGCATCCGGATGTCGACGACGACGGCGTCGGGCGGGTCGTCGGCCACCCGCTCCAGGAGGCTCTGCGCGTCACCGACCGCGGCCACGACGTCGAAGCCGCTGTCGGCCAGTACCCGCGCGATGCCCTCACGGAAGAGCGCCGCGTCGTCGGCCACCATCACCCGCACGATCCACCTCCAGCTCGGTCACGCCGACCGTCACGCCGACCGTGGCAGCACCCGGCGCAACGCCTCGCCCGACAGCTCGGACTTGGGGATGAACCCGCAGACCGGGCTCTGGGCGATGCGGCCGCCGTAGTCACCCCGGGACCGGCTGGAGACCAGCACGACCGCCGGGGGATCGTCCTCCTCGGCCAGCGCGACCGCCACGGCGAAACCGTCGAGATCGGGCAGCTGGACGTCGAGCAGCACCACGTCGGGCCGCACCTCCCGCACGGCTGCGATGGCTTCCACGCCGCCGCCGGCCTCTCCGACGACGGCGAACCCGTCGGCGACGAGCAGCAGGCGCGCCATCGACCGGAACGATTCGTGGTCGTCCACGATCAGCACCCGCACGTCCATGCCGTCGATGCTGGCACCGCGCCGCGGCGCCGACCACGGGGCAAACCCTCGTGCAGGAACGGGGTCCGGCCCGTACCGCGCCGCCCCGCGCGCAGCGATCGTCTCCCCGGCACACCCTCTCCAGCCCTCGTCGAGGAGGACTCCATGTCGACGGTCATCGCCTGGACCCGCGCGCACCGGCTCACCGCGTTCTTCGGGCTCACCTTCCTGATCAGCTGGGCACCGTTCCCGTTCTGGGCGCTCGGGCTCTTCCCCGGCGCCCTGTTCCCGATCGGCCCGCTCGCCGCCGCGCTCATCGTGATCGGCCTCGCGGAAGGGCGGGCCGGCTACCGCGCGCTCGGCGCCCGGCTGGTCCGATGGCGGGTCGGGTGGCGGTGGGTCGCCGTCGCGGCGCTGACGCCGCTCGCCGTGCTCGCGCTGGCGTCGCTCGCCAACGTCGCCGTCTTCGGGGCGCCTGCTCCGGTGCTCGCGGAGCTGGCGTGGGGTGCGCTCGCGCTCAACTTCGCGGTGCGCTGGGTCGACGTCATGGACGGCCCCGCCGGCGAGGAGCCGGGCTACCGCGGGTACGCCGTGCCGCTGCTCCAGATCGGGCGCACCCCTGCCGCGGCGGCCGCCGTGCTCGGCGCGATCGTGGCCGTCTGGCACGTGCCGCTCGTCGTCGCCGGGCAGCTCCCGCTCCTCGGCATCGCCGTGACCGTCGTGATCACGGTGGTCTACGTGTGGCTGTTCGACCACACCGGGGGCAGCGTGCTGATGACGATGCTGTTCCACGTGCTGCAGGGCACGGTGTCGTCGGCGGCGCTCGGGTTCGTCGCCGCCGACGCGGCCAGGATGGACGTGCTCACCGGGACCCTGTGGGCGCTGCTCGCGGCCGCGATCCTCGCGTTCGACCGCAGCATGTGGCGTCCGGCGCCTGCCGCAGCGACCGCCGACCGGCGGCGGGAGCCCGTTGCGGCCTGACCGGAACAGCCGGATCGGCGCCGATCAGCGGTGCCGCTCCGGCTGCGGACTCTCTACAGTCGACGCCCCCGCGCGAGGAGCCGCCGATGGCGTACGAGGTTCCGCTGCGGACCGCGGCGCCGGTCGCGCAGCGGTCCACATCCTTGTCGATGTGGTCGTGGGCGGGTTTGTGGGTCCTGGTGCTGGCGGCCGAAGCCGCGGCGCTGGCGCCCGTCATCGCGGGCGCGGAGGTGCCGCCGATCGGGGTCGTCTACCGGCTCGTCGGCGGGTCGTTCGCCGCATGCGGACTGGTGGCGTGGCGGCGGCGGCCCGACAGCCGCAGCGGGCCGCTCATGCTGCTCACGGGCGCGGCATTCCTGCTGGGTCCGCTCATCGGGCTGATCCAGCACCCGGTGGCGGACCTGATCAGGAACTGGTTCGCCGACCTGTGGTTCCTCTTCTTCCTGCCGCTGCTGCTCACGCTGCGCACCGGCGGCCGGCTGCGGCACCGCGCCGACCGGGTGCTGGTGGCGGTCGTCGCCGTCGAGGTGTTCGTGCTGGCGCCGGCCTACCTCGTGGTCGCCGAGAGCGATCCGCCGACCGCGGCGGTGGTGGACGCGGCGCAGCGCATCCTCTTCGCCGGCGTCTCGCTCGCGACGGCCGTCGTCCTGGCCGTGCGGTACCGCAGGGCAACGCGTCCGGGGCGCCGCGCACTGCTCCCCAGCCTGGCCGGGGTGGCGTGCCTGCTCCTCTACGTCGCGCTGCTCGTGATCGACCTGCTGCTCGGCAGCTCACGCAGCTCGCCGCTGGCCGTGGCGGTGTCCTGGGTCGCGGCGATCTCGATCGTGACGGTGCCGCTGGCCTTCCTCGCCGAACTGCTGCGCTCGCGGCTCGCGCGCGGTGAGCTCGCCGGGCTGCTCCAGGAACTCCGTTCGGCGGGGCCGGCGCAGCTGCAGGGCGCCCTCTCCAGGGCGCTCGGCGACCCGCTGCTGACGATCGCGCACCGGCGCGACGACGGAACGTTCCTCGACGCCCACGGGGCCGCGGTCCCCCTGCCGCCGCCCGACGACGACCGGTCGGCCCTCCTGCTGGAACGCGCCGGCGAGCCGGTCGCGGCGCTGATCCACGACCGCGCGCTCGACGACGACCCGGACCTCGTGGCCGCGGTCGGCGCAGCGGCGACCATCGCGCTGGAGAACCGGCACCTGCAGTCGGAGGTCGAGGCGAAGCTCGCCGAGCTGCAGGCCTCCCGCGAGCGGATCATCTCCGCCGCCGACGCCGAGCGTCGCCGCATCGAGCGCAACCTCCACGACGGGGCCCAGCAGCGCCTGGTCACGCTCGCCCTGCAGCTCTCGCTCATCCGGCGCAGCATCCGCGCCCACCCGGCCGACGCCGAGGAGCTGGTGGCCGCGGCGGGCGACGAGCTCGCCCGTTCGCTGGAGGAGCTGCGCGAGCTGGCCCGCGGCATCCATCCCGCCGCGCTCGAGCACGGGCTGGACGTGGCGCTGGATGCGCTCGCGATGCGCGCCGCCGTCCCCACCGAGGTCGCGGCCGACCCGGGGCCGCGGCTGCCAGAGCCGATCGAGTTCGCGATCTACCTCGTGGCCTCGGAGGCGCTCACGAACGTGGCGCGCTACGCCGCGGCGTCCAGCGCCACCGTGACGCTGCGCCGCGAACCTGCGCGGGCCACCGTCGAGATCGCCGACGACGGGTGCGGCGGAGCCGATCCGGCGCTCGGCACCGGACTGCGGGGTCTGGCCGACCGCGTCGAAGCCCTGGGCGGGCAGCTGCGGATCACCTCGCCGAAAGGCGCCGGCACGGTCGTCACGGCCGCCTTCCCGCTCCACCAGCAGGCGTGATGCAGGGACAACCCTGCCCCGGGAACGGGGACGACCTGCTGGTGGGGCCGGCGCGATCGGCGAACCGTGAGCGGCATGACCACCACACAGACCGTTCCCCGTCCCGCTGCCACCCGCGGCCGCACCATCGGGATCGTCATCGGCGTCGCCGTACTGCTGGCGAGCGTCGCCGTCGGCGTGTTCCTCGGTGCCCGGCACCGCGCGGTCACCACGACCTCGTTCGACGGCGTGCGCGAGATCGTCCTCGACGTCGATCAGGGAAGTGTCGCGCTCGCCCGTGCCCCGGGCGCGACCTCCGAGGTCACCGTCTCCCGCGAGTGGCGCTCCGCGGAGCCCCGCACGAGCGCCGCCGTCGTCGACGGCGTGCTGCGGATCAGCGCCCGGTGCATGGACGGCAGCTGCGCCACGGCGTACGACGTCACCGTCCCGGCCGGGGCGACCGTGCGGCTCGGTGTGGGCGCCGGCTCGGTCCAGGCCGTGGGTCTCGACGTGCACGGTTTCGCGGCGGGGATCGGCACCGGCTCCGTGTCGGCCACGTTCGCGGTACCGCCGGACCGGGTCGCGATGCGCGCCGGGGTCGGCTCGCTGCTGGTCGGGGTGCCCCCCGCCGACTACGACGTGGACGCCCGCGCGACCGCCGGGATGGCCGACGTCCGGGTCGTGGACGTCCCCGGGGCAGCGCGCACGCTGCGCGTCGAGGCCGGTTCGGGCACCGTGCAGGTGGCGGTCGCGGGATGACGACGGCGACCGCACGAGGTGCCCGGTGACGGCGGTGGACGGGCTCGACGTCGTCGTCTCCGGGGCGGGCATCGGCGGCATGACGGCTGCGGTGCTGCTGGCGAGGGCCGGTGCCACCGTGACGCTGCTCGAGCGGGTCGCCGAGGTGCGGGCCGTGGGCGCCGGGATCCTGCTGCAGCCCAACGGCCTGGCGGTGCTGACCGGTGCCGGCCTCGACGGCCCGGTGCGCGCCGCGGGCCGGCTCGTCGGGTCGGTCGTCGTGCGCGGCCCGGCCGGGGAGCCGATCAGCGAGTTCGCCGTCCCGGAGTTCGGTCCCGGTCTCGACCACCACGTGGCCGTGCGGCGGAGCGTGCTGCACGGCGTCCTGCTCGACGCCGTGCACGCCGAGCCGCGGATCACGCTCCAGCTCGCGACCCCGGTCGTCGCGGCCGACCGGCGCGGTGTCGTCCGCACCGGCTCGGGCGCGGTGCTGTCGTGCGACCTGGTCGTCGGAGCCGACGGGGCGCGGTCCGCGGTCCGCGACGAGATCGCGTTCGGCGCGCGGGTCCGCACGTCGCGGGAGGTCTACGTGCGCGGGCTGGTGCCGCTGCCGGACGGGGCCGCGGCCGGCGAGGTGTGGACACCGCTGGGGATCTTCGGCGGCGCACCGGTCGACGCGCAGACCCACTACTTCTACCTGTCGGCCACCGCGCCGGCGGTCCGCGATGCCGTGGCCGCGCGTGATCTGGATGCCCTCCGCCGGGCGTGGACCGCGCAGCTGCCCGCGGCCGCACGCGTGCTCGACGCCGTCGGTTCGTTCGACGAGCTGCTGGTCAACGACGTGCCGCTGGTGCGGTGTGCGCGGTTCCACGACGGCCGCCGAGTGCTGGTCGGCGACGCGGCGCACGCGCTGGCCCCGACGTCCGGGCAGGGCGCCAACAGCGCGCTCGTCGATGCCGCCGTGCTGGTGGCCGCCCTCGCCGCCGCCCCGACGGCGGACGCCGCCCTCGCCCGCTACACGGCGCGCCGGCGACGTGCCGTCCTCGCCGTCGCCACCCGGGCCGACCTGCTCACCCGCATGGCGCACCTGCGTTCCCCGCGCACCCGCGCGGTGCGCGACAGGCTGCTGCGCGCGCTCGGGACGCTGCCGGGTGCGGGTGAGCGAGCGGTGCGCGCCCTGCAGCAGGAGGACCCGGTCCGGCTGCGCGCGCTCACCGCCCGCATCGCCGGATGACCGGCGGGATGTGGACCTGCCCATCCTGCGCGCGGACGTTCGCCGCGGCCGGGCCGGTGCACACCTGCCGGCCCCTCGGCGACCTCGACGCCCACTTCGCGCGGTCCGAGCCGCAGGTGCGGGCGGCGTTCGACGAGGTGGTCGCCGCGGTGCGGGCGCTCGGCCCGGTCGAGGTGCTGCCGCAGACCAGCCGGATCGCGCTGCACGTCCGGATGAGCTTCGCCGCCTTCACCGTGCGCCGCCGGTGGCTCGACGGGCACGTCGTGCTCGGCGAGCGGGTCGAGCACCCGCGGTTCACCCGGATCGAGGAGTTCTCCCGGCACAACGTCCTGCACGCCTTCCGGCTGCACGGCCCGGCCGAGGTCGACGCCGACGTGCGGTCCTGGCTCGCGGCCGCCTACCGGATCGGCCGCCAGGAGCACCGGAGCTGATCAGCGCCGCCACCGCGCGGCAGCTTCGGTGAGCTCGGCGGTGACGCGGGGCAGCAGGGCCCAGCCGCCCACCATCACGGCCGCGGCACCGATCCCGGCGGCGGCGCCGACGGTCGCCCCGGCCGGCACCAGGTGCAGGAACGCCAGGCAGCACTGGACCCGGAGCCCGGTGAGGGCGATCGCCAGACCCCCGTCGCCACGGGTGGCGAGCCAGGCCCCGGCCCCGGCCGCGACCACTGCCAGCAGCGACGCGGCGGCGAGGGCGAAGAGCGTCCACGCCGTGGCCCGCCCGTCCGACCGCGGTGCGGTGGCCTGCCCGAACGCCAGCACGGCGAGGAGCACGTTCCAGCCCACGAGCACGACGAGTGCCGGCGCGACGAGACCGGTCGTCCGCGACGGGGCAACGGCGAGAGGGGTCATGCCCGCGACGATCAGCGTCACCCGTGATCGGTTGGGGATGGAGGGCCCGGCAGTTGAGGGTCCGGGCTTTCGGCGCCCAGGCGGCCCCTCGCGGCGTTGCCGCCCTTGCGAAGACGCCCGGTCTGCGCTGCGGGCGGCGCCTTGCGAGGAACCACCTGGACACCGAAAGCCGCACGAACCCTCAACTGCCGGACCCTCCTCGTTCAGCCCGGGAGCCGGACCTGCAGGTGCGCGCCCGGCGGCCCGTCCACCACAGCCGCCGTCCCGCCGTGCCGGACCGCGATGTCGCGCACGATGGCGAGCCCGAGCCCCGACCCGCCGGAGTCGCGGGCCCGCGCCTCGTCGAGTCGGGTGAAGCGGTCGAAGACGGCCTCCTGCTGCGCGACCGGGATGCCCGGCCCGTCGTCGAGGACGTCGAGCACGGCGCCGTCGTCGGTCGGGGTCAGCCGCACCTCCACCGTGGAGGTGGCGTGCCGCACCGCGTTGTCGACGAGGTTGGCCACGAGCCGCCGCAGCTGCTCGGCCGATCCGCGCACGACGACGCCCTCGGCGACCGCGAGCACGACCGCCACATCGGACCTGGTCCGCAGCTGCACGGCCTCCTCGGCAGCCAGCTGGGACAGGTCGACGTCGGCGGACTCCGGCGGCTCGCCGGCGTCGAGGCGGGCGAGCAGCAGCAGATCGGCGGAGAGGCGCTGGATGCGCTCGACGTCGGCGAGTGCCTCGCCGCGCAGCTCGGGGCCCGGTGCCGGGTCGATCTCCAGCCGGGTGCGCAGCACGGCGAGCGGGCTGCGCAGCTCGTGCGCGGCGTCGGCGACGAACCGCTGGTGGCGGCCGACGGCCTGTTCCAGGCGGTCGAGCGTCGCGTTGGTGGTGGCGGCCAGGGCCGCGATCTCGTCGCCGCCGCGCGGCACGGGCACCCGCCGGTGCAGGTCGGTCGCGGTGATGTCGGCCAGCTCCCGGCGGATCGCCGCCACCGGGCGCAAGGCCCGTCCGACCGCCGCCCACGTCAGGCCCGCCACCAGCAGCAGCAGCGCCGGGATGCCCGGCAGCAGCACCGCCCACAGGGTGTCGCGGGCCGCCTCGGCGGGCAGCAGCGACGCCCGCGACGTCACGAGCACCGGACCCTCCTCGGTCACCACGCCCTGCCGGGCGACGACGAAGTCGGTGGTCTCCCACGACGGCACTCCCTGCGCTGCCTGCCCGACGCTCACGCCGGGCGCGGGCGCGGCCGGCGGCAACGGCACCACCGTGATGTCGGGGTCGCTCACGAGCCGCGGGCTCGGTTCCGTCAGCTGGGCGGCCGTCACCGCGGCGCGGCGGCCGGCGTCGAGCTCGGCGCTCTGCCGCAAGCTGTCGCCGAGCACCCCGTCGAGCACCGCCGCCGCCACGACCAGCGCGACGGCGACGACCGCGGTCGCGGCCAGCGTCGCCCGCACCTGCAGCGAGAGCCTGCCGGCCATCTCAACCCTCCAACCGGTAGCCCGCACCCCGCACGGTCACCAGCGACGTGCGCCCGAACGGCGCGTCGATCTTGCGGCGCAGCGCGCTCACGTACACCTCGACGATGTTGGGGTCGCCGTCGAACGCGAAGTCCCACGCCTGCGCGAGCAGCTCCTGCTTGGACACCACCTCGCCGGGGCGGCGGGCCAGGCTGTGCAGCACCGCGAACTCCTTCGGGGTGAGCGAGATGGCGACCTCGCCGCGGCGGCAGCGCAGCCCGGCCGGGTCCAGCACCAGGTCCCCGACGACGACCGACACCGGCCGCGCCCCCGAGCCGCGCCGCACGAGCGCGCGCAACCGCGCCAGCAGCACCGAGTAGGCGAACGGCTTCGACAGGAAGTCGTCGGCGCCCGTGTCGAGGGCCTCGGTCTCGTCGTGCACGCCGTCCTTGGCGGTGAGCATGAGGATCGGCATCCACCGCTCCGCCTCGCGCAGCCGGGCGCACACCGTGTAGCCGTTCATCCTGGGCAGCATCACGTCGAGCACGACGACGTCGTAGTCGTGCTCGGTGGCGAGCCACAGCCCGTCGCGGCCGTCGTGGGCGACGTCGACGGCGAACCCCTCCGCCGTGAGGCCCTTGGTGAGCAGCTCGGTCAGCCGCACCTCGTCGTCCACCACGAGAACCCGCATGTCGATCAGTGTCCGGGACGGGGCTGAGACCAACCTGAAGACCGGTTCGGCGACGTTCAGCGTCGGCTCAGCATGATCGCGGGACCGTCTGCGGCGTCCGATCCACTTCGACAGAGGAGCCATCGTGCGTCTGCGCACCATCCCGTACGCCGCCGGCACCGCGGTCGCCGCCATCGGCGCCACGCTGCTGCTCAGCGGCTCGGCCTCCGCGGCGCCGGCCGGGGACGACCGCGACCCGGCCCCGCCCGGCCCCATCCTGACCGTCTGCTCGCTCGAGGACGGCGCGCCACCGCCGGCCGGTGAGCCGCGGTTCGTGCCGCGATCCGGTGCGGAGCCGCACGGGTACCGGCACCCGGGCACCCCGAAGGGGCCGGAGGTCGACTGCCCGGACGAGGTCGGGGTCGGCACCTGCGAGGCCGTGCCCGCCAAACCGGTCAAGCCGGCCGAACCGGGGGCGGACGTGCTGGTGCCCGCCAAGCCGGCCGAACCGGGGGCGGACGTCCTGGTGCCCGCGCCCGGCGAGCCCGGCACGCACGTGGAGCGCCGGGACGGGTCGGGCGACACGTTCGTGATCACCTGCGAGGGGCCCGGAGCCGTGCGCGTCGTGCCGCGGCGCTGACCGCCTGCCCGTACCCGCGACCGATCGCTGGGGAGCATCGCGCGGGACGGGTCTCGCGGGGCCGCGCCGGAGGATGGGGCTCCCGGCGCGGCCCTGCACGTCACACGCCGTGGGCGGCGCACACCTCGTCGATGCCGGTGAGCAGCTCGGCGCGCAGCTGCGGCGAGCAGAACGCCGCCCGCGCACCAGCCCGGGCGATGTCGGCGAGCTGCGCGGGGGACAGACCCAGCACTTCGTGCGCCACCCGGTACTCGGTGTCGAGGTCGGTGTCGAACATGCCCGGGTCGTCCGTGGCCAGCGTGACGGGCACGCCGGCCGCGACGATCCGGGGCAGCGGGTGCTCGGCCAGGCTGGGCACGGCCGCGGTGCGCACGTTCGACATCGGGCACACCTCGAGCGTGATGCCCCGCTCCGCGAGCACGTCGAGCAGCGCGGGATCGGTGGCCGCACCGATGCCGTGCCCGACGCGCTCGGCCCCGAGGTCGCGGACCGCCGCCCACACCTCCTCGGGCCCCACCGTCTCGCCGGCGTGCGGCAGGCAGTGCAGCCCGGCGTCGCGGGCGCGGGCGAACAGCGGGGCGTAGTCGGCGCGGCGGACGCCGATCTCCGCGCCGCCCAGCCCGAGTCCCACCGTGCCGGGCGGGCGGTGCTGCACCGCGAACTCGAGCGTCTGCTCCAGGCCGGGGAGGCCGAGCGCGGTGTCGCCGTCGAAGATCCACCCGAGCTCGACGCCGTGCTTCGCGGCGGCCAGCTCGCGCCCGTCGGCCAGCGCCTGCGCGAGGTCGTCGAAGGAGATGCCGGAGCCGAGGTTGCGCACCGGCGTCACCTGGATCTCGGCGTAGCGGACGTTGCGCGTGGCCAGCTCCGCTGCGGCGCCGTCCAGCAGGGTGACGACGTCGGCGCCCGTGGTGACCAGCCGGTTCACCGCGAAGTAGACGTCGAGGAAGTGCGGGAAGTCGCGGAACGCGTAGAAGCGCCGCAGCTCGTCGCGGTCGGTGGGCACCCCGCGCTCGGGGTGCCGGCGGGCCAGCGTGAGGACGGTGTCGAGGGAGGCGGAGCCGACCAGGTGCAGGTGCAGCTCGACCTTGGGCAGGGCAGCGGTGAACGCCGCCACGTCGGTGGTGGGCACGAGAGGACCTTCCGGAAGCGGGACGGGACGAACGGGCGGTGTGCCCGCTCACCAGTCCGCGTCGGTGCGGTCGTAGCAGGTGCCGTAGAGCGGTCGGCGCAGCAGCTCCGCGCGCCGCAGCTCGAACCGGTCCACGGGTCGATCACAGCCTGACCCGGCCGACCTCGTCAAGGGCGTTCCGCTCGGCGCGCGAGCCGGCGCGCGACCAGCCGACGCTCCACCGGCCCCAGGTCGTCGACGAGCGCGACGAGCGCTTCCAGCTGGCCCAACGCGTCGGGGGTCGCCCCGATCGCCCCGAACAGCGACAGCCCCGCGAACGCCGCCGTGACGGTCTGCGCGGTCGCCACCGGGTCCAGCAGACCGGCCAGCGGCGACTGGGGCAGCACGCGCCGCAGCGCGGTCTCGACCTCGGTCGCCCACAGTCCCAACGCCGCGGCGGTGCCTTCGGCGAGTGCGGGACTGGTCTGGGCGCCGGCGAGCAGCTGGGCGAGGACCATCGCGGCGCCGTGGGCCTCCTCCTCGGCCCACAGCGCCCGGCCGGCGGCGAGCAGCTCACCCAGCGTGGTGACGGCCGCGAACCGGGCCCGGTAGCGGCCCACCCGTTGCTCGGTGGTGCGCCGGGCGGCCTCGGCGAGCAGCGCGTCCACCGTGTCGAAGTGGTAGAAGATCAGGGCCTGGTTCACGCCGGCCGTCCGCGCGATGCTGCGCGCCGACGTCCCGCCGAGACCTTCCGCGCGGACGGTGTCGATGGCCCCGTCGAGGAGCTTGCGGCGGGTGTCGGCAGCGCTCACGGGTCGATCATGCCCCTGACGCGCGGCGGGGGCGACGCAGGCAGCGGCGGGCTGCCGGGGTGAGTGGTGACGGCGGCAGCAGAACCACGACGAGGGCGGTCGCCACCGCCGCCACCCGCCCGCACCGGGCCGCGGCCAGCCCGACCGCCGCGACCCGCACCCCGGCGTCGGCCAGCGCGTTGCGCAGCGCCTGCTCCGGGGTGATCCCGCGCTCCACCCACAGGCGGAGCCGGTCGAACGCCCACGCGGTGCGCCAGCCCATGAGGGGGCGGAAGGCGCGGTCCGCAGCGCGGCCCGCGATGCCCCAGCGAACCTCGTAGTCGCGGGCGGTGTGGGACGGTGCCTCGCCCGTGGACTCGGCGCGCAGCAACGACAGCAGGTGCGGCGAGCGGAACCGCAGCAGGGACCCGGCACATCCGTCGGCCCGGCGCTCGGCGTCGAGGTCGGGGACCTCGACCCCGGGCAGCACGCGCACGGCGTGGCGGAGCTGCCCGGGAGCGGCCGGTTCGATCGTGGTGAAGCGCAGGTCCCAGCGCCGGTGCTGGCGGGGGTCCTGGCTGCGGGCCCAGAGCGTGGGCAGGTCGCCGCGCACCGTCGTCTCGACGTAGATCCGCCGGTTTGAGCGGGCGCTCAACATGGGGCGGAGCGTAGCGTGCGATTGAGCGGCCGCTCAAGAGTGCGGGGTCAGCGGCGCTGCAGCGCCCGCACGTCCTCCACCACGGCCTTCGCCCGCTCGCGGATGCCGCGCAGCTCCGTGAGGTAGAGCCAGTAGTCCGGGTGCACCCCGGTGAGCCGTTCCTGCGCGTGCTCCAGGCGCACCGCCTGCGCGTCGAGGATCGGTCCGAACCGGGCCACCAACCCGCGGTCGACGACGAGCCGCTGCGCGTCGCGGAGCACGAACCGGGTGCTCGCGGCCTCCTTCGTCGGGTCGGCCTTCACCTCGCGCAGCTGGGTCAACCGGTCGGTGGCCGCCTGTGCCCGTTCCTCGGCACGGCCCAGCTCGGCGCGGGCCCTGGCCACCGCGTCGGCGGCGTCGTCCCAGTCGCCGGAGCCGGCCAGCCGCTCGGCGTCACCCAGTGCCGTGCCTGCCGCGGCCACCGCGGCCCGCGCCACCCGCTCCGCGTCGACGAGGTCGCGGGAGCACGGCTCGGAGAACTCGCGGCGCAGGGCCGACAGTGCCGGCTCGATCCGCTCGATCTTCGTGGTGGCCGCCTCCCGGCGGGTGCTGACGCTGCGCAGCGCCGAGCGCACCGCCGACGCCGTGTTCGGCGCCTCCGCTGCGAGGCTCGCCGCCGCCCGGGCCAGTTCCACCGTGCGCTGCGCCGCGCTGCTGCGCTCGCGCAGGCCGGGCGCCGTGTCGATGCCGCTCTCCGCCCGGACGGCCTCGACGAGCTTCTCCGCGGCCCGCCGCGACGGGAACCCGGCCGCCTCCGCCGCGCTGACCGCCTTGTCGGCGTCGACGAGCGCCACCCTGGCCAGCTGGATCGACTGCGGCAGGTTGCGGATCAGCATGTCCGCCTCGTCGATCTGCCGGGAGTGCTGCGACCGGAAGCGCGTGATGGCCTGCCGGGCCGCCTGGATCTCGCGCAGCGCCTGCTCGTCGGCCGCCTTCGCCCCGCGCAGCGACACGCTGCCGTCGAGCGGGAACTGCTGCGTGGCCGCCAGGTACGCCTCGGTGGCCCGGTCGCACTGCGCCGAGACCTGCTCCCACTGCGGCCACAGCCGCGCCCCGCCGGCCAGCTCGTCGGCCGCCCGCACCGCCTCCGCCGCCGCGCGCTGCTCGTCGTCGAGGGCGAGGAAGCCCTGGGTGGCGGCGTTGCGTGCGGCGAACGTGGCTTCGTCGGGCACGGGGGACGGTCGGTCGTTGCGTCGGAACAACGCGCCTCCTCCCGCTCCGCCCGGCTCTCCCTGAACGTTACCCGGACGGGCATGCTCTGGGGCGTGCTGCGCGCCCTCGCGACCCTCCTGCTCCTCCTGCTGGCGGGCTGCGGCGCACCGCCCGCCGGCTCGGACCGCACCCTCACCACGAACACCGCCGACGGCGACCGGACGGCGCTCGTGCACCGGCCCGCCACCGCCCGGCCGGGCGCACCGCTCGTCGTCGTGATGCACGGAGCGCGGGGCACCGGCGCCACCGCCCGCAGCCGGTTCGGCTGGGACGCCCTCGCGGACGAGGAGGGGTTCGTCGTCGCCTACCCGGACGGCCTCGACCGCACCTGGAACGCCGGCACGTGCTGCGGCACGTCCGCGGCACGCGGCGTCGACGACGTCGGGTACCTGCACGGTCTGGTGGCCCGGCTGGCCGCCGAGGAGGGCATCGACCTGCACCGGGTGATCGCGGCCGGCTTCTCCAACGGCGCGATGATGGCCTACGCGTGGGCCTGCGCGCGGCCGGGTGACCTCGCCGGCATCGGGCCTGTCGCCGGCCAGCTGCTCGTCCCCTGCGCGCAGCCCGGACCGCTCCCCGTCGTCGCGGTGCACGGGCTGGCCGACGACCGGGTCCGCGTCACCGACCCACCGCCCGGCCAGCCCACCGCCCAGCAGAGCATCGCGCCGTTCCGGGCGGGCTGCGCCGAACCGCCCGCCGTCGACCGCGACGCGCCGGCCACGATCACGACGTGGACCTGCCCCGGCGGGCGGACGGTGACCCTCGACCTGATCGACGGGTTCGGCCACGCCTGGCCCGACGACGCCGCCGAGTTCCTGTGGGCCCGGCTCCGCCCCTAACGCTCGCCGCGGGCGTGCGCCCGCAGCCGCTCGGCCCACGACCGCGCCACCGGCGGTGCGCCGACCTCGGCGAACCACCGCCCGTCCCGCTCGACGACGGGGTACGTGCGGAGCCGGTACTGCGGGGTGGTCGCGCACGCGCCCGTCGCCAGGTCGAAGCGGTACCAGTGCCACGGGCACACCAGCGTGCCGCCGTCGCGCACCCAGCCCTGCGCGAGCGGACCCTTGTTGTGCGGGCACACCGCGTCCGTGACGCGGAACTCGACGCCGGACTCGTCGCCCACCCGGAAGACGGCCAGCTCCCGCCCGTCGTCCGCGCGCACCGTCCAGGCGGGCGCGTCGCGCGGATCGAGCGGGACGAGCGTCATCTGCGTCCGGAGGCCCGCAGCTCGGCCAGCGTCTCGCCGCCGGCGAACCACAGCTCCGGCTCGCACTCGGTGAGCACCACCCGGATCGACTCCCGCTTCGCCCCGATCGCCTGCTCGGCGGCGTCGGTGAGGGCCTGGCCGAGCGCCCGCAGCTGCTCCGGCGTGCGGCCCTTCGCCAGCGTGACCTGGATCAACGGCATGCGGTTCTCCTCGTGACGCTCAGACGCAGCCCAGCTCGACGGTGCCGAGCCGGTCGATCGACGCGACCACCACGTCGCCGGGGCCCACCGGTACGGCTGCCGTGAGCCCGCCGGAGAGGACCACGTCACCTGCCCGCAGCCCGTCCCCGTCGGCTGCCATGGTGCGCACCATCCACGCGACCGCGGCAGCGGGATGCCCGAGCGAGGCGGCGCCCGACGCGGTCGCCACGACCTCGCCGTTCTTCTCCAGCACCACGCCCACCAGCCGCAGGTCGATGCCCGCCGCCGGCACCGGGGTACCGACGACGAACCGACCGGCCGAGGTGTTGTCGGCCACCACGTCGGCCATCGTGAACCGGTAGTCGCGGTAGCGCGAGTCCAGCACCTCGATGCCGACGGCCACCCCGGACGTCGCGGCGAGCACGTCGGTCGCCGTGACGTGCGGGCCGGAGAGGTCGCGCCCCATCACGAAGACGATCTCGGGCTCGCAGCGCGGCTGGATGCAGGTCGCGGTGTCCAGCGGCTCGCCGAGGTCCAGCGCCGACGCTGCGGGGAGGAACCCGAACACCGGGCTCGACACGCCGACCTGCGCCTGCTTGGCGCGGCTGGTGACGCCGAGCTTCCAGCCCGCCAGCGGGCCCGCCGCCTCGCGGAGCACCCGTTGCACCGCGTAGCCGCCGGCGAGGTCGAGGTCGGGGACGTCGGTGGAGAGCTGCTCGATGGCCGTGCGGTCCGCGACGGCCTTCTGCAGCCGCGTCGCGAGCTCCTGGATGTCCATCAGGCCCCCACTCGGATCGTGATCGGGCCGAGCCGGTCGAACTCGGCCCGGAAGACGTCGCCAGGGGTCAGCGGCACCGCCGCGTGCAGGGCGCCCGTCATCACGACCTGGCCCGGCTCCAGCGCCACGCCGTTCTCGCCGAGCACGTTGGCCAGCCACGCGACGACGGCGATCGGGTCGCCCAACGCGGCGGCGCCGGCGCCGGTGTCGACCAGCTCCCCGTTGCGCGTGAAGGTCATGCCGATCAGCCGGGTGTCCAGCACTCCGTCGATCCCTGACAGCGGCACCACCCGGCTGGACAGCGCCAGCGCGCCGTTCGAGGCCAGGTCGGCGACGGTGTCGGCGAGCTTGATCCGCCAGTCCGCGATCCGCGAGTCGACGATCTCCATGCCGGCGACCGCACCGGCGATGGCCGCGGACGCCTGCGTGACCGTCACGCCCGGGCCCTGCAGCCGCTCGCGCATCACGAACACGATCTCGGCCTCGACCTTGGGGGCGATGAACTCCCCGAGCGGGATCGTGTCGCCGTCGCGGTACACGGTGGAGGCGAGCACCGGTCCGTGGTCGGGGGAGTCGACGCCCACCATCTTCTGCATCGGCTTGCTGGTCAGCCCCACCTTGCGGCCGATGATCGTGTCGCCGTCGGCGAGCAGCAGCTTGATCAGCTCCTGCTGCACGGCGTAGCCGTCGGCCATCCCCAACGTCGGATCGGCGTCGGTGAACGGTGCGATCGGCACGCGGGTGCGGCGGGCGTCGTAGAGGGCGCGGGCGAGCGCCGGCGCATCGGAGACGGTCACCGCCCGATCCTGGCGCGCGGGGCGCGGTCGGTCACCACGGACGTTCCGGTGAGCGGAACATGCCCGGCCTCCGGGCTCCACCCCAGCCGCCGGCTGACGGCCTCGCCCGCCTCCACGAGCGCTGCGGCCAGCCGGTCCCGGGGCACGGCGCGGAACCGCGCGAGCGGCGCCCCGATGCTCACGGCGGCGACCACCTCGCCGGACGCGTCCCGGATCGGAGCGGCGATGCTCGCCACCCCGATCTCCCGCTCGTTGACCGCGTCGGCCCACCCGCGCTTGCGCACGACGGCGAGCGCGGCGCGCAGCACATCCGGGTCGACGACGGTGTGCGTGGTGAACCGGGGGAGCGGCGCGGCGGTCAGCACCTTCTCCCGGTCCGGCTCGGCCAGGTGGGCCAGCAGCACCTTGCCGGAGCTGGTGGCGTGCGCCGGGACCCGCCGTCCGGTCTCGGTGAACAGGCGCAGCGAGTAGGCGCTCTCCAGGCGGTCGACGTACACCACCTCGCCGCCGTCGAGGATCCCGACCTGCGACGACTCGCCCGTCTGCTCGCGCAGGTGCGCCAGCACCGGCCCGGCCGCGGCGTGCAGCTCCTGGTGCACGGCCACGGCCGCGCCGAGCTCGAACACGACGAGCCCGAGCCGGTACCCGCCCGTCCGCGGGTCCTGCTCGACCAGCCCTTCGGCGACGAGCGTGGTGAGCAGCCGGTGCACCGTCGACTTGCCCAGCCCGAGCTGCCGCGCCAGCTCGGACACCCCGATCGGGCCGCCGGTGTGCCGGAACGCCTTGAGCAGCCGCGCCGCGTTGCGGACCGTGGAGAGCGTCGCGTCGGTCACCGGCATGGCCTCCGGTCCTGGTCGGATCGGGCCGTCACAGCGGCTGCTCCGGCGTCCAGCCCGTCCGGCCGCCGACCGCCTCCAGCAGGGCCTTGCGGATCGCCACCGGGTCGGGGTCGGCCGCCGTCACCAGCTCGTCGAGCGACCGGTTGTGCGGCACGATCGCCTTGGCCAGCAGTGCCGACGCGTGCGGCAGCCCGGCGGTCGTCGCGCCGATCAGCTCGTCGACGAGCCGTTCGCGTCCGCGGACGCGGCTGCGGATCGTCTCGAAGTCGCGCGCGGCGGCCGAGTCGCCCGCGGCCAGCCCCGACCCGACGTGGCCGGCGTGGTGCGCGCTGAGCCCTGACCCTGGCTGGGCCACGACGTGGTAGACGGTGGTGGCGACGCCCAGCGCCTGGCGGACCTCGGCGTAGGCGGGCCCGGCAGACTCGTCGACGGTGCCCAGAGCGGGCGTGACGACGGGGTCGTAGAACCGCAGCGACCAGGCGAGGCCGGGCAGCTCTCCCGTCAGCTCGACCTCCTGCCCGCGCAGCGGCCCGAGCCCTTCCCGGGTGGCGAGCAGGTGGAGGTTGCGGGCCCCGACGGCGGCCACCGTGAGCGGTCCGCCGGTCAGGAGCGGCATCCGGCCGCGCACCGCCGGCGGGAACGTGTCGGCCTGGGCGAGGTAGGCCGAGTGCAGCGCGGTCACGTAGCTCGCGACGGCGGCGCGCATCTCCTCGGGTCCCGGCATCGCGTCTCCGATCGGCGTTCCGATATGCGGAACGAGCAGTCTTTCATCTGGAACGTTAGGAGGGTTACCGTCGGGCGGTCAAGCGCAGGAGGCCCGACCAAGGAGCGGAAATGGGCATTCTCCGGCTCGCTCACATCGACGTCCGCACGCCCGACCTCGACCTCGCCGCGGCCTACTACACGCAGGTCATGGGCCTGCAGCAGGTGCAGCGCGACACGGTCGACGGGTCCGACGCCATCTGGTTCAAGTGCTGGGACGAGGAGGACCACCACTCCCTGCGGATGCGCTACCACCCGCGCGCGGGGATGGACTCGTTCACGTTCCGCGTGGAGGCGGAGGACGACCTGCACCAGCTGGAGAACCGGCTGGAGGCCTACGGCGCGCAGGTCACCAGGGTCTCCCGCGGCGAGGCCGTGGGGCAGGGGGAGTCGATCCGCTTCGAGGTCCCGTCCGGCCAGATCATGGAGCTGGTCTGGGACATCGAGAAGACCGGCAACGTCCTCGGCAAGCGCAACCCGGCGCCCGTCCCGCCCCCGGACCTGCCGGGCATCGCGCCGCCCCGCATGGACCACATGCTGGTCAACGCCGAGGAGGTGGCCGAGGCCAGCCGGTTCTTCATCGACGTGCTGGGCCTGCGCCTCACCGAGCAGGTCCTCGACGGCAACGGCCACCAGCTGGGCGTGTGGCTCGCCGGGCGCACCAACTCGCCGCACGACATCGCGATCGTCAACGGGCCGAACGGGGCCCTGCACCACTGGGCGTACTGGCTCGACGACTGGGACCAGATCCGCAAGGCGGCCGACATCCTCGCCTACAACGGCGTGCAGATCGACCAGGGCCCGACGCGGCACGGGGTCACCCGCGGCAACACGATCTACTTCTTCGACCCGCTCGGGATCCGCAACGAGGTGTTCACCGGCGGCTACTGGGTCGACCCCGACAAGGAGATCATCACCTGGACCGAGCAGGAGTTCGGGAAGGGCCTCTTCTACTACGAGAACGTCGTCAGCCAGCGCTTCCTGAGGATGCACACATGACCGATCGGATCCTGCGCCTGCAGCACGTCGAGATCAGGGTCCCCGATCTCGAGCTGTGCACCGCCTACTATACCGAGGTGCTCGGTCTGATCGAGACCGCGCGCACGGACAACCAGGTGTTCCTCAAGTGCTGGGACGAGCAGGAGCACCACTCGGTGATCCTGCGCCAGGCCCCCACGTACGGGCTGGACCACATGTCGTTCAAGGTCGCCGAGCTGGGCGACCTCGACCACTTCACGCGGAAGCTCGAGGCCGCGAGCGTGCCGGTCAAGCGGTACGCCGCCCGGGAGCTGGGGCCGGGATGGGGCGAGGCGATCCGCTTCGAGGCGCCGTCGGGGCACCTGGTCGAGCTCGTCCACGGCATGGAGCGCGTCGGCAACATGCTGCCGATGACGAACCCGCCGCCGCGACCGCAGGACCTGGTCGGGATCGCGCCGCCGCGGCTGGACCACGTGTTCGTCATGGCGGAGGACGTGGAGGCGTTCACGCGGTTCTTCACCGAGCTGCTGGAGTTCCGCCTCACCGAGCAGATCGTCGCGAACGACGGGCACCAGCTCGCCACGTTCCTCGAACGCAGCCACACCCCGCACGACATCGCCGTCATCACCGGTCCGAACGGCGGCCTGCACCACTTCGCGTTCTGGATGGACGACTGGAACGGCATCCGCGAGGCCGCCGACACCCTGGCCTACCACGGCGTCGAGATCGACGTGGCGCCCACGCGGCACGGCGTGACCCGGGGCTACACCACCTACTTCTTCGACCCCGTCGGCAACCGCAACGAGCTCTTCACCGGCGGCTACTGGGTGGATCCCGACTTCGAGCCGATCACCTGGACCGAGGAGGAGATGGGCCGGGCGATCTTCTACTACCAGCGTCAGGTCAACGAGCGCTTCTTCACGGTGCACTCATGACGCGCCCCGTCGACCGCTACGAACCGCCGAACTACCTGTCGAAGTACCGGGAGCGCCGCAGGCGGGTCGCGACCGCTCCGCAGGCCGACGACGCGACCCCGCTGTACCTGCGACGGTTCCGCGAGCGCGTGGCAGCGCCGGCTCCGCAGGTCGTCGAGCACGAGGGCGCCACGTTCACCCCGGCGCTGGCCGCCGCCACCCGCGGCAAGGAGATCGCCGCGCCCGTCGAGCGGAAGGCGACGGAGCGGTTCGTCCGCGAGATCTCGATCATCCGCCACGGCATCACGCAGGGCTACTCCACCGACGCCGGCCTGACGCCGATGGGCGGCTGGCAGGCCCATCAGCGCGGCCACGAGCTGGCTCGCCGCTGGGACGACGGCGACCGCGTGCGGCTCGTGCACGCCGACACCAACCGCGCCCGCCAGACCGCGATCCAGCTCTACAACGGCGCAACGGACGGCATGGACATGTGGGGGAAGAAGATCACCCTCACCGAGCCGGAGCCGATCCCGGAGCTGCGCAACTTCGGCGTCTGGACCCCCGACGGGCTGCGCGACGTCACGTCGGCGTTCCGCCAGTACCAGTCGACGATGGAGAAGCTGGAGCGGATGGCGGTGGGGGAGCGCCCGCGCTGGCTCGTCGAGATCGACCGCTTCTACCGGGTGCAGCTGGGCGGGGCCGACCCGATCCAGATGTGGTTGACGATCCCGTTGATGTACTTCGAGCCGCCTGCACTGTGCGTGCGGCGGTTCTGGCGGGGGTTCCACCGCCTCATCGCCGAGTACCCCGACGACCAGCGGATCCTCGCCGCCACGCACTCCGGGCCGATGCGCGCGTTCGCCACGTGGGCGCACGGCTACGACCCGGGGGAGCCGCTCAACACGGAGGAGATCCGGGTCAAGGTGCGGGAGGGCGGGCAGACGGCGTTCGTCTCCTACCGCAACCGGGTCACCGAGGTGAACGTGCCGCCGCCGGACGAGTTCCCTGCCTGGGAGGCGTGATGACGCTCGCGGACCTCGAGATCAGCGCTGATCTGCGGGTCATCCCGCCGCTGGAGCCCGTCGAGCGGGAGGACGGCCCGCTGCGGTCGGTGTCGATCGCGATGGCGGTGCTCGGCTGCTTCGAACGCGAGGCCGAGCTGGGCGCCACCCGGGTCGCCCAGGAGCTGGGCGTCGCGAAGAGCACGGCGTGCCGCATGCTGGCCGCGCTCGCCTCGGGCGGGATGCTGGAACGCACCACGTCCGGACGCTATCGGCTCGGGCTGCGCCTGTTCGAGATCGGCCAGCTCGCCGTCGACCGGCTGATGCTGCGCGAGCTGGCGCTGCCCGTGCTCGGTGACCTGCGCGACCTGCTGCGCGAGACGGCCCAGCTGGCCGTGCCCGTCGGCGCCGACGTGCTGTACGTAGACCGGCTGGAGGGCAGCGGGGCCGGCACGATGTTCCACACCGAGCTGTACCGGCGCGGACCGGGGCACTCGTCCAGCGCGGCCAAGGTGATCGCGGCGCACAACCCGTCGATGGCACGGTTGATCCTGGAGCGCGGGTTCGTCCGGCGCACCCCGTTCACGATCGTCGACCCCAACCGCTACCGGCAGGTGCTGGCGCAGGTCCGCAAGGACGGGTTCGCCGCCTCCCGGGAGGAGCACACACTGGGCATGTCGTCGATCGCGGCCCCGGTCGTCCTGCGCCGTGGTGATCGAACGGTTGCGGTGGCGGCCATCTCCGTGGTCGGCTCGACCTCGCGCGTGCTGGGCGCCCGCAAGATCGCGGTCGTGCAGAGCGTGCGGAGGGCCGCGGCCACGGTCTCGGCGGCACTGGAGCGTTCGCAGGAGTGATGCCATGACGGCACAGGAGCTCGGCCCGGTCGAGATCGATCTCGGCGACCGCTACCGCAGCGGCGGAGGTCCGGTGCTCCTGACCGGGGTGCAGGCCATCGCGCGCCTGCTCGTCGAGCAGTACGCCGCCGACCGCGCCGCCGGACTGAACACCGCGACGTTCGTGTCCGGGTACCAGGGCAGCCCGCTCGGCGGGCTCGACCAGACCCTCGCCCGTGCCTCCGAGCTGCAGGAGAACGCCGGCCTCACGCTCGTCCCCGGCGTCAACGAGGAGCTGGCCGCCACGGCCGTGTGGGGCAGCCAGCTGGAGGTGCCCGACCACGACCGGTCCGTCGACGGCGTGGTGGGCGTCTGGTACGGCAAGGGCCCCGGTGTCGACCGCGCGGGCGACCCGATGCGGCACGGCAACATGTGCGGCGCGCACCCTCGGGGCGGGGTCCTCGTGCTGGCCGGCGACGACCCGAGCTGCAAGTCCTCGACGATCCCGTGCATCAGCGAACGCACCCTCGCCGGGTACGGGCTGCCGGTGCTCTTCCCCGGCGACGCCGAGGAGGTCGTCCGGCTCGGGCGCTACGGCGTGGCGCTCTCCCGCGCGTCCGGCATGTGGGTCGGCATGAAGATCGTCGCCGACGTCGCCGACGGCCTCTTCGCGGTCGGCAAGGACATCGCCGACGTGTCGCCGGTCGTCCCCGAGCTGGAGTGGGAGGGCGCGCCGTTCGCCTATCGCCAGTACCCGATCCTCGCCCCGCCCCACTCACTGGACGCGGAGGAGCAGCTGTACGGGCCGCGCTGGGCGATGGTGCACGCGTTCCTGGCGGCCAACCCGGTCAACACCGTCGAGCTGGACCCGCCCGACGCCCGGATCGGCATCGTCGCGGGCGGCAAGACGTTCACCGACGTCCGGCAGGCACTGGCCGACCTGGGCCTCTCCGACGCCGACCTGCGCCGCGCCGGGGTCCGGCTGCTCCGGCTGGGCATGATCCACCCGATCCAGCGCGACCTGGTGCGCGAGTTCGCCCGCGGACTGGACCGGGTGCTGGTGGTGGAGGAGAAGTCGTCGTTCGTCGAGGCCGCGGTGCGCGACGTCCTCTACGGCATGCCCGACGCCCCGTCCGTGGTCGGCTCGACCGATGCCGACGGACGCCCGCTGGTGCCGGTGGCGGGGGAGCTGACCGCGGAACGGCTGGTCGGCCCGCTGCGCCGGGTGCTCTCCGCTGTGGTCGAGCTGGCGCCCGAGCGGCGGCAGCCACCTGCGCTGCAGCTGCTGCCCGTGCAACGCACTCCGTTCTTCTGCTCCGGCTGCCCGCACAACCGCTCCACGAACCTGCCGGAGGGGGCGGTCGCGGGCGGCGGGATCGGCTGCCACGCGATGGTCGCGTTCAGCGTCACCCGCGACTCCAGCGCCGTCAGCTCCATCACGCAGATGGGCGGCGAGGGCGCGCAGTGGATCGGGCAGGCGCCCTACACGTCGGCGCGGCACATGTTCCAGAACATGGGTGACGGCACGTTCGCGCACTCCGGGCAGATGGCCGTGCAGGCCTGCGTCGCCGCCGGGGTCTCGATCACCTACAAGCTGCTGTACAACCGCGCCGTCGCGATGACCGGTGGGCAGGACGCCGCCGGCGCACTGGAGGTGCCGCAGCTGGCCGCGAAGCTGCTGGCAGAAGGCGTGGCGCGGGTGCTCGTGGTGGCCGACGAGCCGGAACGGTTCCGCGCGCTCGACCCGCTGCCGCGCGGCGTGGACCTGTGGCACCGCGACCGCCTTGACGAGGCCCAGCGGGCGCTCGCCGCCGTCGACGGCGTCACGGTGCTGATCTACGACCAGCGGTGCGCCGCCGAGTCGCGGCGGCTGCGGAAGCGCGGTGAGCTGCCGGTGCGGCCGATGCGGGTCGTGATCAACGAGGCGGTGTGCGAAGGGTGCGGCGACTGCGGCGTGGCCAGCAACTGCCTGTCCGTGCAGCCCGTCGAGACGGAGTTCGGGCGCAAGACCCGCATCGACCAGACCTCCTGCAACACCGACTACTCCTGCCTCGCCGGCGACTGCCCGTCGTTCGTGACGGTGGAGGCGCCGGCCCGCCCGCCGAAGCGGCAGGTGGACCGGGCCGAGCCGCCCGCGGTGCCCGACGTCGAGCCGCCCGTCGCGGGCGAGGTGTTCCTGGCCGGTATCGGCGGCACCGGCATCGTCACCGTCAACCAGGTGCTGGGGTCCGCCGCGATCCGCGACGGGCGCGCCGTGCACGGCGTCGACCAGACCGGGCTCTCGCAGAAGGCCGGCCCGGTCACCTCGCACCTGCGGATCGCGCCGGACGAGGCCGGGCTGGGGCCGGCCAACCGCGTCGGCACGGCGTCGGCGTACCTGGCGTTCGACGCGCTCGTCGGCGCCGACGCGAAGAACCTCGCCCGTGCCTCCGCGGAGGCAACCACGGCGATCGTGTCCACGAGCCCGGTGCCCACGGGCGCGATGGTCGCCGACGTGCAGGTCGCCGCCCCGGACGTCGACGGGCTGGTCGCGCGGATCGGTGAGCGGTCCCGCGCGCTCGTCCGCCTGGACGCCCAAGCGGCGGCACAGGCCCTGTTCGGCGACGCGATGCCGGCGAACCTGCTGGTCGTCGGCGCCGCGTACCAGGCAGGAGTGCTGCCGCTCTCTGCTTCGGCGATCGAGTTCGCCATCGAGCTCAACGGCGTCGCGGTGGCGGCCAACACCGCCGCGTTCCGGTGGGGGCGGGTGGCGGTCGCCGACCCGGAGGCGTTCGGCGCGGCCACCGCCGGACCGGCCGCGGTGGCCCCGCCCACCTGGGACGACCTGGGGGAGCTGGCGGGGGAGACCCGACGGCTCGCGGGCATCCGCGCCGCCCAGCTCGTCGCCTACCAGGGCGAGCGCACCGCCCGCCGCTACGTTGCCGACGTGCAGGCAGTCTGGCGGGCCGAGCAGCGGCTCGGCGTGGGCAGCGCCTTCGCCGAAGCCGCTGCCCGCGGCCTGCACAAGCTCACCGCCTACAAGGACGAGTACGAGGTGGCCCGCCTGCTCACCGATCCGGCGTTCGAGGCCCGCCTGGCCGCGGAGGTGCCCGGCGGCACGCGGCTGCGTTACCGCCTGCACCCGCCGATCCTCAAGGCCGCCGGACGGCAGGAGAAGATCGCGCTCGGGCCGTGGATGCGGCCGGTCCTGCGGCTGCTCGCGAAGGGCAAGGTACTGCGCGGCACGCCGCTCGACCCGTTCGGTCGGATGGCGATGCGCCGCACGGAACGCCGGCTGCGCGACGACTACCGCGCCATGGTGCTGCGGCTCGCCGGCGAGCTCACCTCCGAGAACCACGCGACGGCCGTCGCGGCCGCGCAGGCCGCCGACCTGGTGCGCGGCTACGAGGACGTCAAGCTCGCCGGCGTGGCGCGGTACCACGAGCGGCTCGCTCAGCTCGGGATCCGCGCCGGTCACTGACGAAGGAGCGGGGGCGGATGGCCGGCTCGGTGAGCCGAGCGCCCCCAGCTTGGGCCTGTTCCCCGGCACCGCTGCCGCCGATCGACCGCACGTCGCTGCTCCGTATGCAGCAAACGGGGGAGACGCCGGGTCGCTGCGGCGAGCGGCGACCGCCTCGGACCGGCGTGTCGGGGCGACACGCCGTAGGTGCCGCTCGTCGCGGCTCCCCGTCCGGCGGGCTCGGCGAAGGCGCCGATCCCTTCCGAGACGCCGATCGCTCGTTAACGTTGCTCTCGGATCGATAACGGCCTGGTGACAGACCGGACAACGGACCGCATCCCCGAGCGGTCCGCCCGACCCCCGACGGGACGTCCGACCAGGCCGGGATCCGGAAGGAAAGGTAGTGGCACGGCACCGCTCCCCCTCGGGCCGGCGCGCACACCTCGGGCTCCCGCTGACCGCCGCCCTGGCGGCAGCGGGAGCCGGTGGCGGTGCGACCCGCCCCCACTCGCGCGCCGCGAACCGCGTGGCGGCGACCCCGTTCGCTGAGGTCGTCGCGTCCACACCGCTGCGTGCGGTCGCTGCTGTCGTGGCCGGCGGCGCGCTCGCCGCCGCCGGCCAGCAGGCGCTCGACGGCTCCCTCCCGGCCGTGCTCGACGGCCTCGGCGGCGCGTTCGGCGCCGCCGCCACCGTCGACGTCCCCGCCGACCAGGTGGCGCCCGCCGGCCTCGCCTCGACCCTGGCGACCGAGCTACCCCAGACGGCCGCTTCAGCTGTCGACCACATCGCGCCCGAGCCGCAGATCGCCGACGCGGCGGCCCTCATCAAGGCGGCCGACCTCAACCAGGCCGCCCAGCAGGCGGCGGCGCAGAAGGCTTCCGCGGACAAGGCGGCCGCCGACAAGGCCGCCGCCGACGCTGCCCCCGCGCTCTCGCTCGGCGGCGGCGTCCAGATGATCGTCGGCCGCATCACCTCCGGGTTCGGCGGCCGCTGGGGCACCGTCCACCAGGGCCTCGACATCGCCGCCCCGATCGGCACCCCCATCCACGTGCCCGAGGGCGGCACCGTGATCAGCTCCGGCCCGGCGAGCGGGTTCGGCCTGTGGGTGCGAGTGCAGCACCCCGACGGCACCATCACCGTCTACGGCCACATCAACCGCTCGTTCGTGAAGGTCGGGCAGAAGGTCAACGCCGGCGACGTGATCGCGGAGACCGGCAACCGGGGCCAGTCCACCGGCCCGCACCTGCACATCGGCGTCATGCAGAACGGCCAGTACGTCAACCCGCAGCCGTGGCTCGACGCCCACGGCATCGGCTACTGACCCACCTGCTCCGAGACGTCGAGCCAGGACCGACCACGGACCAGGCGTTGCCGCCAGGCCCGTCGGGCCGTCGATGGTGATCGCCGACTCCGCCTGACGGCTCGCACGCGTGGGAGACGGAGCCGGGTATGGACCCGTACCCGCCCACTCGGGCTGCGTCGCCGCGACCCGCGGGCCCGGTCGTGCCGCCCGGACCGGCCGTCGGCCGGGGCAGGCGCGGCAGGGTAGCCGCGCCCACCGACATTTCCCGCGCCGCCGCCCCCATCCATCCCCAACGGAATCGCGACCTGGGCCTTTTCCTCGTCTATCCACAGGCTCGCCCGAGCCCCGACGCACGCCGCCGCGAAAACCTCCACCCTGCACCCATGACCACGTTCCCGTCCGACCTTCCCGCCTCCCGCGTCCGCCTCCCGGAGACCGTGCGCCGCGGCACCCTCCGCAGCCGCGCCGCTCGCCAGCAGGTGGGCAGCCCTGGGGAGCTCGTCGCTGCGCTGCCAGGCCTGCTCGGCTTCCATCCGCGGGCATCGGTGCTCGCGGTGGCGCTGCGCGGGCCGACCCGTCACATCGAGCTGGTGGTGCGCAGCGACCTGCCCGACCCACGACCTGATCCCGAGCGGCTCGACGACTTCGCCACGCACCTGGTCGCCGCACTGATGCGCGCAGCGCCCGACGCCGCCGCGATCGTCGTCGTCCCGGAGGAGCACGTCGAACCAGACGGCGACCCGCCGTGGTCGGCCGCCGTCACCGCGCTCACCGAACGGCTCCGCGAGGTCGGCATCCCGCTGCACAGCGCGCTGTGGGCCAGTGGCACCCGAGCAGGCGACACCCTGGGCTGCTACGAGCGTTGCCGCTGCCGGGACGAGGTGCCGCAGGGCGCGGCGGGGGCCTTCGCGGCCGGTGCCGCGCTGGGCGGGATCGTCGTCCACGACGACCGGGAGGCGCTGCTCGAGCTGGTCGAGCCGGTCGACCCGCTGCGCCTCGAGCACCGCGAGCAGCTCATCGCCGCGGCGATCGACCAGTACGCCGCCACCGGCGGCGCACCCGAACCGTCGACGGGGTGGGCCGTGGTGGCGGAAGCGCTGGCCGACGCTGCACGCGGCACCCTCACCATCGACGACGAGCGCGCCGTGGCCCTGGCCGTCGCACTCGGGTCGACCGAGGTCGTCGGCGCGGCGATCGTCCGCATGGCCGTCCTCGCGCGGGAGGGCGCCGAGCAGGAGCGCGCCGCAGCCGAACAGCTGTGGGCGGCGCTCACCCGCGAGTCACCGGAGCCCGAGGCGGCCGCCGCGGCGAGCCTGCTGGCGGTGTCGGCGCTGCTGCGCGGCGACGGTGCGCTGGCCAACGTGGCCCTCGACCGCGCCGAGGAGGCCTGGCCGGGCTACCTGCTCAGCAGTCGCCTCCGGGCCGTCGCCGCCCTGGGCGTACGGCCGGAGGAGTTCCGTGACGGCGTGCTGTCCAGCTTCATCGGGAGGTGGTGATCGTGCTGACCATGCTGGGTCGTGTCCTGGGCGCCGTGGTGCGGCGCGCCTCGAAGCTGCTCGGAGTGCGCGCTGCCCTACCGGGCCCGCACGAGCACGGCGTGGGCGATCAGCGGAGCCACCGTGCCGGGCGGGGTGCCGTCGCCTGCCACCGGCACGGCGTCGCCGAAGCGGGAGATGGAGGAGACCGCCACGTCCTGGCCGGGCACGATCCCCGCGGTCTTCAGCTCGCCCATCAGGTCGGCGTCGTTCTGCACGTGCTCCGCGATCCGGCGCACCTCCACCTGTCCACCGCCGCGGCGCGCGAACTCGTCCAGGCGCTGCAGGCCCACCTCGAGCGCCGGCGGAGCCGACGCGCTGCGGCTGGGCTCCGAGGGCGGCGAGGTCAGCTCGTCGAGGCCGGGGATCGGGTTGCCGTAGGGGGAGGTGGTCGGGTTGTCGAGCAGGGCGACGAGCTTGCGCTCCACGGCCTCGCTCATCACGTGCTCCCAGCGGCAGGCCTCGGCGTGCACCAGCTCCCACTCGAGCCCGATCACGTCGATGAGCAGCCGCTCGGCCAGCCGGTGCTTGCGCATCACGGAGACCGCGCGGGCGCGACCGGCCTCGGTGAGCTCGAGGTGCCGGTCGCCCGCCACCACCACCAGTCCGTCGCGTTCCATCCGCGCCACGGTCTGGCTCACGGTCGGTCCGCTCTGTCCGAGGCGTTCGGCGATCCGTGCGCGCAGCGGAACGACGCCTTCCTCTTCAAGCTCGTAGATGGTGCGGAGGTACATCTCGGTGGTGTCGATGAGCTCATTCACGCGCGGGGCCCTTTCGTCAAGACCTCATGCTACCCAGTGATGTCGTCGCAAACCCACGCCATACCGGGGAGGATGCAGCGATGGTCGACCCTTCCGCTTCCCGGTCAGCGCCAGAATCAGCGCCGGAATCAGCGCCCGGATCAGCACCCCGTTCGGCGCCCCTCGTCGGTGTCCCTGAGCTCGCTGCCGAACTCGCCGCCGGGTCGACCGTCGTCCTCGACGTGCGCCACCGGATCGGCGGGCCGCCGGCCCTGCCCGACTACCTGGCCGGGCACATCCCCGGCGCGGTCTTCGTCGATCTCGACCACGACCTCGCCGACCCGCCCGGGCCCGCCGGCCGGCATCCGCTTCCCGATCCGCGCCGGCTGGAGTCGGTGTTGCGGGCCGCCGGGATCTCCGCCGAGTCGCGCGTGGTGGCCTACGACGACGGGAACGGGCTCGCCGCCGTCCGCGCCTGGTGGCTGCTGCGCTGGGCCGGCCTGCCCGCCACCCAGGTCGCCGTGCTCGACGGCGGCTGGGCCGCATGGCAGGAGGCGGGCCGGCCGGTCACGACCGACGTCGCCACCCCGGAGCCCGGCGAGCTGGTCGTGCTGCCCGGCTCGATGCCGACCGTCGACGCCGACGAGGCTGCCCGCATCGGTCGGGAGGGCGTGCTGGTCGACGCCCGCGCGGCTGTGCGCTACCGCGGTGAGTCCGAGCCGATCGACCCGGTCGCCGGGCACGTGCCGGGCGCGCACAACGTGCCGGTGCTGGAATTCACGGGCGCCGACGGCCACTGGCTGGCTCCCGCAGAGCTGGCTGAGCGGTTCGCCGGCGTCGACGTGGCCGCCGACCTGCAGGGCGACGCGAGCAGCCGGCCTGTGGCTGCCTACTGCGGATCCGGCGTCACCGCCGCGGCTCTGGTCCTGGCCGCGGAACGGTCCGGGCTGCGTCCGGCGGAGGCTCCGCTGCCGCTGTACCCGGGCTCGTGGTCGAACTGGGTGGCCGATCCGGGCCGGCCCGTGGCCACCGGGCCGTACGCCCCGGCGGGTGACCCGGGGTGACTCCACGTGTCGCCGCAGGCCCGGCACGGCCTACGGTGACGCGCATGAGCGGGCGCGCCTCCGTCGTCTGGACGCCGGAGTTCCTCGGCTACGACCTCGGCGGTGGGCATCCACTGGACCCGGTCCGGCTGGACCTGACGATGCGGTTGGCCACCGAACTGGGGGTGCTGGAGGGTGTCGAGCTGCTCGTACCCGAGCAGGCACCCGACAGCGAGGTCGAGCGGATCCACACGTCGGCCTACCTGTCGGCGGTGAAGTCCGCGCCGGAGGTGCCGTTCGACATCGGGCACGGGCTCGGCACCGACGACAATCCGATCTTCATGCACATGCACGAGGCCAGCGCGCTGGTGTGCGGTGGGTCGCTGCTCGCGGCACGGGAGATCGCGGAGGGGCGGGCCGACCGCGCGGTCATGATCGCGGGCGGTCTGCACCACGCGATGGCCGATCGGGCAGCCGGGTTCTGCGTCTACAACGACTGCGCGGTCGCGATCTCGTGGCTGCTCGACAACGGTTTCGACCGGATCGCCTACGTCGACGTCGATGTGCACCACGGCGACGGGGTGCAGGCGGCGTTCTACGACGACCCGCGCGTGCTGACGATCTCCCTGCACCAGCATCCGCTGACCCTGTGGCCGGGCACAGGGTGGCCGGGGGAGTACGGCAAGGGCGCCGGCGCCGGCTACGCGGTGAACGTGCCGCTTCCACCGGGCACCGGTGACAGCGGGTGGTTCCGGGCCTTCCACGCCGTGGTCCCCTCGCTGCTGGAGGCGTTCCGGCCGCAGTTGCTGGTCACGCAGTGCGGGGTCGACACGCACGCGGAGGACCCGCTGGCCAACCTGGGGTTGTCGGTCGACGGTCACCGGGAGATCTACCGGAGGCTGCGCGAGCTGGCCGGGCGCACCGCGGGTGGCAAGTGGCTGGCCACCGGTGGCGGCGGCTACGGGTTGTTCCGGGTGGTGCCGCGGTCGTGGACGCACCTGCTGGCCACCGTCCTCGACCGGGACGTGCCGGACGGACGGGCGGTGCCGCCCGCGTGGACGGCGCACACCGCAACACTCACCCGCCAGGAGCTGCCGAGTGCGATGACCGACGGCGTCGACACCGGGTACCTGCCGTGGACGGAGGGCGGCGACCGGGTCGACACCGCGATCCTCGAAGCGCGCCGCGCGGTGTTCCCGCTCCACGGGCTCGACCCCGACGACCCGCGGGACTGACCGTGCCCGACCCTGCTCCCGAATCCGCCGTTGCCTCGGAGACCGGGGCCGGTCCGCCGCCGGCCCCGTACCCCCGCCACTGGGAGGCCGACGTCGTCGCTTCCGACGGCGGGATCGTGCACCTGCGCCCGATCCTGCCGTCCGACGCCGACGCGCTGGTGCGGTTCCACGCCGGCCTGTCGGAGCGCACCCGGTACCTGCGTTACTTCGGGCCGTACCCGCGGATCCCGGCGCGGGACCTGGAGCGGTTCACCACTGTCGACCACCACCACCGGGTCGGGCTGATCTGCCTGCTGGGCGACGAGATCGTGGCGGTGGGGCGCTACGAGGGGCTGCAGGCGGCCGATGCGGAGGACGGTGCGCCGCCGACGTCGGCCGAGGTGGCGTTCGTGGCCACCGACTCCCACCAGGGGCGGGGCCTGGGCTCGATCTTGCTGGAGCACCTCGCGGCCGCAGCGCGGGAGAACGGGGTGCGCCGGTTCGAGGCGGAGGTCCTGGCGGAGAACCGGGCGATGGTGCGGGTGTTCCGGCAGGCCGGCTACCAGGTGAGCCGTCAGTTCGACGGCGGCGTGCTGCACCTGGAGTTCGACATCGATCCGACGGAGCGATCGCGGGCGGTGCGGGACTCGCGGGAGCAGCGGGCCGAGGCGCGGAGCGTGCACAACGTGCTGCACCCCGAGTCCGTGGCGGTGATCGGCGCGTCCACCGACCCGGCCAAGATCGGCCACGCGGTGCTGGCGAACCTGCTGCGCGGCAACTTCACCGGTCCGGTCTTCCCGGTGAACCCGGAGGCCCGGTCGGTGCGGGGCGTGCGGGCGTACCCGTCGGTCACCGACATCCCCGACCCGGTGTCCCTGGCGGTCGTGGCGGTGCCGGCGTCAGGGATCGACGAGGTCATGGACTCGTGCCTGGAGAAGGGGGTGCGGGCGCTGGTCGTCGTCAGCTCCGGCTTCGCCGAGGCGGGCGAGGGCGGGGTGGTGGCGGAGCAGAAGCTGGTGGCGGAGGCCCGCGCGCACGGGATGCGGGTGGTGGGCCCGAACGCGCTGGGGGTGGCCAACACCGCGGCGACGGTCCGGCTGAACGCCACCCTTGCGCCGGCGCTGCCCGGACGCGGGCACGTGGGGTTCTTCTCGCAGTCCGGCGCGCTGGGCACCGCGATCCTGGCCAGCGCCACGCAGCGCGGTCTGGGCCTGTCGACGTTCGTGTCGGCCGGCAACCGCGCCGACCTCTCCGGCAACGACCTGCTGCAGTACTGGCAGACCGACCCGGCCACCGAGGTGGTGCTGCTGTACCTGGAGACGTTCGGCAACCCGCGCAAGTTCTCCCGGCTGGCCCGCCGGCTGGCGCGCACGAAACCGATCGTGGCGGTGAAGAGCGGTCGCCACACCGGGCCGGTGGCGGCGCTGGCGCCGATGGCGGCGCCGATCGACGACGCGAGTGTGCGGGCGCTGTTCGAGCAGGCCGGCGTGATCCGGGTGGAGACGCTCTCGCAGCTGTTCGACACGGCGCTGGTGCTGGCCTACCAGCCGTTGCCGGCGGGTCCGCGGGTCGCGGTGGTCGGCAACTCCAGCGCGCTCGGGCTCCTCGTGGCCGATGCCCTGCTCGACGAGGAGCTGGAGCTGGCCGGGAAGCCGGTCGACGTCGGTGCGTCGGCGTCACCCGAGCGGTTCGCGGCGGCGGTGTCGGCGGCGCTGGCGGTCGAGGGCGCCGACCGCGCCGACGCACTGGTCGCGGTGTTCGTGCCGCCGGTGGCGGTGCCCGGGGCGGCCTACGCGCGTGCCTTGCGGGAGGCCGTGGCGGGCAGCGACCGGCCGGTCGTGGCGGTGTTCCTCGCGGCGGAGGGCGTGCCGGCCGAGCTCGCGGTGTACCCGGACGACTCCGACGATCGCACGCCGGGTCGCGGATCGGTCCCGAGCTTCCCGAGCCCGGAACGGGCGGCTGCGGCCGTGGCGCGGGTGAGTCGCTACGCGCGGTGGCGGTCGCTGCCCGTCGGCGAGTTCGTGGTGCCCGACGGCGTGGATGCCGAGGCGGCGCGGGCACTGGTCGACGGCTGGCAGGTGAGCGAGCGCCGGACGCTCGGCGACGACGCGGCCACGGAGCTGCTGAGCTGCTACGGGATCGAGATCGCGCCCTTCCGCCGGGCCGTCGACGCGGAGTCGGCGGTGGCCGCGGCGGAGGAGATCGGCTACCCGGTGGTGCTGAAGTCCATGAGCCCCCGGTGGCGGCACCGCAGCGACCTGGCCGGGGTGCGACTCGACATCGCCGGTGCCGACGGGGTGCGGACCGCGTACGCCGATGTCCTCCGGGTCACCGGAGGCGGTGACGTGTACGTGCAGCGGATGGTGCCCCGCGGGGTGTCGTGCGTGATCGAGATCGTGGAGGATCCGTCGTTCGGGTCGTTGCTGTCGTTCGGGGTGTCCGGGATGGCCACCGAGCTGCTGGGGGACCGGGCGTTCCGGGTGGTGCCGATGTCGGACCAGGACGCGGCGGCGCTGGTCAGGGCGCCGCGCGCGGCGCCACTGCTCGCCGGGTACCGGGGTTCGGAGCCGGTGGACCTGCCCGCCCTGGAGGAGCTGGTGCTGCGGGTCGGCCGCATCGCCGAGGACCTGCCGCAGGTGCGGACGCTCGCGCTCGACCCGGTGCTGGCCGCCCCGGGCGGGGTCGCGGTGGCGGGCGCCCGCATCGTGGTCGGCCCACCACCGCAGCGCGACGACACCGGCCCCCGCCGGCTGCGGTGAGGATCAGGTCGGCCCGCTACCGGCGGAAGGTCACCTGCAGGGTCGGCTGGCTGACGCCCGCGAAGAAGTCGTTCCCCTTGTCGTCGACGACGACGAACGCGGGGAAGTCCTCGACCTCGATCTTCCAGACCGCCTCCATGCCCAGCTCGGGGTACTCGAGCACCTCGACCTTGCGGATGCAGTCCTGGGCGAGACGGGCGGCCGGTCCGCCGATGGAGCCGAGGTAGAAGCCGCCGTAGGTGGCGCAGGACGTGGTGACCTGCTGGGAGCGGTTGCCCTTGGCGAGCATCACCATCGAGCCGCCGGCGGCCTGGAACTTCTCGACGTAGGAGTCCATGCGGCCGGCGGTGGTCGGTCCGAAGGAGCCGGACGCGTAGCCCTCGGGGGTCTTGGCCGGGCCCGCGTAGTAGACGGGGTGGTCGCGCAGGTACTGCGGCATCTCCTCGCCGGCGTCGAGCCGCTCGGCGATCTTGGCGTGGGCGATGTCGCGGGCGACGACCAGCGGCCCGGTCAGCGAGACGCGGGTCTTCACCGGCAGCGCGGAGAGCTGCTCGCGGATCTGCGACATCGGCCGGTTGAGGTCGATCTCGACGACGTCGGACGGGAGGTCCTCGGCGCCGGTCTCGGGCAGGAACCGGGCCGGGTCGGTCTCCAGCTGCTCGAGGAACACCCCCTCCGGGGTGATCTTCGCCTTGGCCTGGCGGTCGGCGGAGCACGACACGGCGATGCCGACGGGCAGGGAGGCGCCGTGTCGGGGGAGCCGGATCACCCGCGCGTCGTGGCAGAAGTACTTGCCGCCGAACTGGGCGCCGATGCCGAAGTTCCGGGTCATCTCGAGGATCTGCTGTTCGAGGTCGTGGTCGCGGAAGGCGTGCCCGAGCTCGGACCCGGCGTCGGGCAGCGTGTCGAGGTAGCGCGCGGACGCGAGCTTGGCGACCTTGAGCGTGTACTCGGCCGACATCCCGCCGACGACGACGGCGAGGTGATAGGGCGGGCAGGCCGCGGTGCCGAGGGACCGCAGCTTCTCCTCGAGGAACGCGCCGAGCCGCTTCGGGTTCAGCAGTGCCTTCGTCTCCTGGTAGAGGAAGGTCTTGTTGGCCGAGCCGCCGCCCTTCGCCATCACGAGGAACTCGTACTTGGGGGTGCTGCCGGGCGCGGCGTACAGCTCGATCTGGGCGGGGAGGTTGGTGCCGGTGTTGCGCTCGTCCCAGAACGACGTGGGCGCCATCTGCGAGTAGCGCAGGTTCAGCTGGTCGTAGGCCTCGAAGACACCGCGGGAGACGGCTTCCTCGTCGTTGCCGCCGGTGAGCACGGTCTCGGTGCGCTTGCCGATGACGATGGCGGTGCCGGTGTCCTGGCACATGGGGAGCACGCCGCCGGCGGAAACGCATGCGTTGCGCAGCAGGTCGGTCGCGACGAACCGGTCGTTGGCGGACGCCTCCGGGTCGTCGACGATCGCGCGGAGCTGCGCGAGGTGCGACGGCCGCAGCAGGTGCTGTATGTCGTGCACGGCCTCGCGGACGAGCGCGGTGATGGTGGCGGGGTCGATCTCGAGGAAGGTGCGACCTGCTGCCTCGACGACGCGTCCCGCCGGGAGGTCGAGCCGCCGGTAGGCGGTGTCGTCAGGGCTCAGGGGCAGGACATCCGTGTGGTGGAACGGCACGGGCGCAGACGGTACCCGGGAGCCGTGGCGGATGCCGCTGTGCGGCCTGTGACATGGGTCGGGAGGCCGGACCGGCCCCCGACCGGTCCGACCTCCCGGGGTTCACGAGGCCGCCGGAGAGCGTTCTCGTGGAAGTTCTGGAGCACTTTCACCCGGCGCGGGCCGGCAGTCAACCGAGAGCACGGACGCAACGACGGATGCGCGTGCGGCCGCACGGGCACCGGGCACCCGAACGGGGTCCGAACACGGACCGTGAACCCGCCAGGAGATGTTCTGACATTCGGGTGATGCGTGCTCACGCACCGTCGACGATGTGCGGATGTGTGGGGGTAATTCCCGACCGATCATTTCGCCGTAATGGCCGCATATCCTCACCCTTCGCAATGTAGATCACACGATGGTGGTAGCTGATGGCTACATCGGCAGACGATCCGGCTAGCTTTCTTCTCGGCCGGCGAGGCTCCCCGCAGACGCCGGAGAAACGAAGGCTCAGACACCATGAGCCGGGACCACCCGACAGGAGAATGACTGTGTTGAAGAAGGCTGGAATCGTCGTTGCGGGCTCCGCTGCGGTCCTGCTGGCGGTGAGCCCGCTCGCCTTCGCCGGGGACAAGGGCCACGGGCACGAGGGCGGCGGGCGTGACGGCGTTCAGGTCAACCACGTCGAGAAGAGCGGCAGCACCGCGAGCGGCCTGATCGCGCTCGGCGAGATCAACGCGCTCAACAACATCAACGTGTGCCCGCCCATCGGGGTCGGCGTCGCGCTGGGCGACGTCCTGGGTCTGCTCGGCCCGGGTACCGCCACCGCCAACCCGTCGAACGACGACACGACCTGCGTCGTGGACGAGAGCATCGACCAGGACAACGACGACTGATCACCCGCTGATCGGCACAACGCGCCGGACCGCTCTGCGGTCCGGCGCGTTGCCGTTTCCGCGGGTGGAATGCAGTTTCCCGGAAATGCACGCGCCGTGCTTTCCTCGGCCTGGTGCACGAGGAGAGCTGCGCGTCGGTCCATTCGGCCATGGTGCCGGTCGTCGCCTCCGTTCCGGGCGCGACGCGCCGACCTCGAACGGGTCTGCCGTGCCGCGGCCGTCCGGCCGCGGCTGGTCCGACCGGGTCCCCCGTTGCGCGCCGCGCCGGTGGGTCGATGCAGACTCAGCGGCGTGACGCGACTGGGAGTGAAGCGATGAGACTGGCGACCATCCGTACGGCGACCGGGCTGCGCGCGGTCCGGATCGATGAGCAGGCCGGTCGGGCCGTCGAGACCGGTGATGCCGATGTGCGCGCGCTGCTGGAGCACGCCGACTGGGCGGAGCGGGCAGCTGCAGCCGCGGGACCGGTGCACGACCTCGAGGGCCTCGACTACGCGCCCCTGGTCCCGACGCCCGAGAAGATCATCTGCGTCGGCTTGAACTACCGCGACCACGTGGCCGAGATGGGCCACGACATGCCGACGCACCCCACGCTCTTCGCCAAGTTCGCGCCGTCGCTGGTGGGCGCGTACGACGACATCGTGCTGCCGCCCGAGTCGGACCAGATCGACTGGGAGGTCGAGCTGGCCGTCGTGATCGGCCGCCCGGTGCGCCGGGCCGACGCATCGGCCGCGCTGGACGCCATCGCGGGCTACACGGTGCTGAACGACGTCAGCATGCGCGACCACCAGAGCCGCACCTCGCAGTTCCTCCAGGGCAAGACGTGGGAGAAGAGCACCCCGGTGGGGCCGTGGCTCGTCACGAAGGACGACCTGCCGGCGCCGGACGCGTCCGGGCTCGCCGTCTCCACGGTCCTCGACGGTGACAAGGTCCAGGACTCGACCACCGACCAGCTGGTGTTCACCACGACCGAGCTGGTGAGCTACATCTCGACGATCGTGACGCTCAACCCGGGCGACATCATCGCCACGGGCACACCGGGCGGTGTCGGCCACGCGCGGAAGCCACCGCGCTACCTGACCGACGGCGCGACCTTGGTGACGACCATCTCGGGCGTCGGCGAGCTGCGCAACACCTGCCGCGCCGAACACCCGTGAGCCCGGCGCGCCGCCCGGCCACCGACGTCTGATGGGTGGGCGCGAAGAACGCACAGACCCCCGCACCGACCCGGCGGCGACGCTGGCGTGGGCGAAGGACGGGGCCGAGCACCTGCGCGGGCTGATGGGCAGGCTGGGCGGTGACACGTTCGCGATGCCGTCCGGCCTGCCCGGCTGGACGCGTGCGCACGTGCTCACCCACGTGGCCCGCAACGCGGACGCGTTGATCAACCTGCTCGACTGGGCCCGCACAGGCGTCCGCACGCCGGCCTACTCGGGGGAAGGTCAGCGCAACGCCGACATCGAGGCGGGCGCCCGGCGCTCGGCCGCGGAGATCCGTGCCGACGTCGTGGCGTCGTCGGACCGGCTCGCCGACGCCGTCCGCGCGATGCCCGCCGAGGCCTGGCGGGCGACCGTGGAGATCCGCGGGCACCGCATCCCGGTCACCGACGTGCTGTGGCTGCGGGCGGTGGAGACCTGGGTGCACGCCATCGACCTCGACGCGGGTGCCTCGTTCACGGACCTGCCGCAGCCGATGCTGCGCGCGCTGGTGGGCGAGCTCGCCTCGGTGATGGGGGAGCGGCCCGACGTGCCCGCGATGGTGCTGGTCGCCACCGGGGAGCCGGCGGGCCGCTGGACCGTGGGTGAGCCCGGCGCGGACGCCCCCGAGTTCTCGGGGAGCGCGGCCGAGCTCGCGGCGTGGCTCTCCGGTCGGGCCCCCGGACGGCACCTGCGCAGGCCCCCCGGGGTGCGGCTGCCGCACCTGGGCCGCTGGAGGTAGGCCGTGCCCGCGATGATGGGCGCGTGGCGGTCGAGGTGTCCGGGCGCGAGGCAGAGGTGCTCGACGCGGTCGGGGCCGGCATGTCCAACGCGCAGATCGCGCACCGGCTCCACCTCTCGGTGCGCACGGTCGAGGGGCACGTCTCCTCGCTGCTGCGCAAGTACGGCGTAGCCGATCGGAAGGCACTGGGTGCGGTAGCGGCGGCGGTCCCGGCGTCCGCATCGGCCCGGCCGGGCCTGGTCGCCGGCCTCCCGCCGTCCCGCACGACGTTCGTGGGACGGGTGGTGGAGCGCGAGACGGTGGCGTCCGCGCTCGCCGGCGGAGCCGTGGTGACGCTGGTCGGGCCCGGTGGCGTCGGCAAGACCCGCCTGGCGACGGTCGTGGCGGAGGGGACGCGGTTCCCGTTCGGCGGCGCGTTCGTCGATCTCGTCCCGGCCCGGGCCGAGTCGCTGGTGGCAGCCGTGGCCGCCGCGCTGGACGTGTCGGAGCGCGGGCACCCGACGTTGGAGGCGGCGGTCGTGGACCGGCTCGGCCGCGGCCCGGCGCTGCTCGTGCTGGACAACTGCGAGCACCTGCTGGGACCGGTCGCCGCGTTCGTCGACGGCCTGCTCGCCGCCTGCCCGCAGGCTGCGGTGCTCGCGACCAGCCGGGAACGGCTGGGGATCGCGGGGGAGCGGACCGTCGTGGTGCGTCCCCTTCCGGTGGGATCGGACGCCGAGCAGCTTTTCGTCGATCGCGCGCGGGCCCTCGATCCGGGCTTCGGCGCGGACCCGGACGCGGTGCGCGAGCTCTGCGCGCGCCTGGACGGCCTGCCGCTCGCCATCGAGCTGGCTGCCGCGCGTTCCGCGACGCTGGGCGCGGCCGGGCTGCTGGCCGGCCTCGGCGACCAGCTGCGACTGCTGGCGGGCAACCGTGGCACCGTCGTGCGGCACCGGTCGCTGCGCGCGGTCATCGGATGGAGCCACGACCTGCTCGACGACGAGGAGCGCGCGATCTTCCGGCGGCTCGCCGTCTTCGCCGGCCACTTCGACCTGGACGCCGCCGCGGCCGTCGCCGGTGGGGGTGACGTGGCGCTCGTCGCGGACGTGCTCGGACGTCTGGCGGACAAGAGCATGGTGCTGCGCCCGCCGGGCGAGCCGCCGCGGTGGCGGATGCTCGACGCGGTGCGCGCCTACGCGCGCGAGCAGCTGGACGGCAGCGCCGACCACGCCGAGGTGCGGGCGCGCTACCTGGAGTGGGTCGCCGGCGCCGGCGGGCACCCGTCGGACGACGTCCTCGGGGACCTGCGGGCCGCGCTGGCCACGGCCTCGCCCGGCCCGGACCCGGTCGTCCACCGGATCGCGGTGTCGCTGGCCAGGGCGAGCTTCCGCCGCCGCTTCGTGCACGAGGCGCTCGGCCACTTCCGCACTGCTGCCGGGCACGCGCCCGAGGCGGCGTCGGCGATGCGCGATCTGGCGGGTGCCGCGGACTGCGCGCTGGTCGTCAACGACACCGATCTCGCCTTCGAGCTCCGGCTGGCCGGCGCCCGGGCCGCGCGGGAGGCCGGAGACGGCAACGGCGAGGCCGTGGCACTCGCCCGGGCCGTCGAGATGGCGGCCCGCTACCCGGTGACGTTCCGCACCGAGGTGCCGCACGCCCGCCTCGTCGAGCTGCTGGCGACGGCGAGGTCGCGCGGTGACGCGGGCGATCCGGTCGTGGCCGCCCGGTTGGCGCTGGCGTCGGCGTGGGTCGCGACGCCGGAGAAGCTGTCGCCGGATCCCGTCCTTGCGGACGCCGCGGTCGAGGCGGCCGCGACGACGGCCGACCCGGTCCTGCTCAGCGCCGCCCTGGACGCGGTGCGGACGGTCGCGACGAGCACCGGTCGAGCAGGCGACGCGCACCGCGTCACGATGCGCCGCCTCGCGCTGGTGGAGCGGAGCGGATGGACGGCCACGACCCGTACGCCGCCGCGGAGATCGAGGACTCGGTCGGGCTGGCCGCGTTCGACGCGGTCGCCGCCGGTGACGTCCCGGCGGCGGTCCACGCCGCCGGGCTGGTGCTCGCCGACGAGCCCGACGCGGAGCCGTCCTACCTGGCCGCGAGCAAGGTCCTTCCGGTCGTCGTGCTCGGCGGCGACCTCGACGACGCCGTGTCGCTGGCATACCGGATGTGGCAGGGCTGGCAGCGCGCCGGCCGCCCGCCGGTGTTCTGGATGCAGGTCGGCGTGCACTTCGCGGCGCTGGCGCACGGTCTGCTGGCGGACCCCGGCGGGTTCGACCGGTGGCGCGACCGCGCCCGTGAACTGGCCGCGACGCCGTACGCCTTCCAGTCACGGCTGGCGCCGCTGGCGCTGTACGTCGAGGCCAGGACGGCACTGCACCTCGAGACGTTCGACACCGCGGAGGCGCTGACCGCCGCCGCGTTCGGTGACGGGGTGCAGGGGCGCTACCTGCCGTTCGCCCGGGCTGCCGCCGCCGAGCTCGCCGTGGCGGCCGGACTGCCGAGCGCGCCCCAGCGGACGGCGGCCGCGCAGGATGCGGACGACCCGTGGAACGCCGCGGTGCTGGAACGCGCCAGCGGCCGGCTCGCCGGCGATGCCGAGGCCGTGCGCCGTGCAGCGCGCCGGTGGGCGGATCTGGGTGCGCGCTTCGAGGAGGCGGCCACCCTGCGGTTGCTCCGACCGTGAGCACGTGGTGGTCAGGTGGTGGGCACGTGGTCGGCACGGGTGCCGGCAGCCTGCCCTCGACCAGAGGATGACGACGTCAGAGTTCCTCGACGAAGGAGTCCGCTGCGATGGCCGACAACAACAACGCACTGGCCGGCAACCTGCCCGCGACACCGCACCCCGCACTGCGCGCGCTGGACTTCATGGTCGGCACGTGGAAGGAGACCGGCCCGGTGGCGTCCGGGACCACCACGTCCGAGTGGATGGAGGGCGGGTTCTTCCTGGTCCGCCACATCGACTTCCACACGCCGGGTGGCCGGCACATCAAGGCCGTGGAGTACGTCGGGTTCGACGAGGACACCCAGACCCTGCGTTCGCACCTGATGGACAACCACGGGGCGAACTTCACCTACACGTACGACATCGACGGCGACACGCTGACGTACTGGTTCGGCGAACGGGGTTCGGACAACTTCTACCGCGGCACCTTCGACGCCGACCGCACCGGCTTCTCCGGACGCTGGCAGTGGCCGGGCGGCGGCTACGAGCTCGACGCGACGAAGGTCGGCTGATCATGTCGCGGGTCTTCGCGCAGGCGTCCATGTCGCTGGACGGCTTCGTCGCCGGCGCAGGCGAGACCGGGTTCGAGCACCTCTTCGACTGGTGCGGCAACGGTGACGTCGAGATCCGGGTGGCCGACGTCGAGCGGACCTACCGGGTCTCGGCCGCGAGCGCCGACCACGTGCTCGACATGCTGGACGGCACGGGCGCCATCGTGGTCGGTCGCCGCCAGTACGACGTGACGAACGGGTGGAACGGGCGGCACCCCAGCGGTGCGCCCGTGTTCGTCCTGACGCACCGGGCTCCGCCGGAGCCGGTGCCGGGGTTCACGTTCGTCACCACCGGGATCGTGGACGCCGTCGAGCGGGCGCGCGCGGCCGCCGGCGACCGCGACGTGGGCATCGGGCCGGGGACCGTCGTCGGCCAGGCGCTGGACGCCGGGTTGGTCGACGAGCTGCGGATCGACCTGGTGCCGGTGCTGCTCGGCGACGGGGTGCGGCTGACCGGGACGCTGGGCAAGACCCCGGTCGTCCTCGGGACGCCACGCGTCGTCGAGGGCCGCAACGTCACGCACCTCAGTTACGCGCTCGCATAGCGGTCGGCAGCGCGGGCGGGCCGGGTCGTGGGAGGCTCACCCCGTGCCCAGCACCGGTGCCCAACCCGATTTCGCCGCGGTGCGGCAGGAGTTCGGCCTGCCCACCGGCTTCCCGCCCGAGGTGCTCGCCGAAGCGGACGCGGCGGCGGCCGACGGCTCGACGAGCGACCCGGACCGGGTCGACGCGACGGACGTCGAGCTCGTCACGATCGACCCGCCGGGCTCGAAGGACCTGGATCAGGCCGTCGGCATCGAGCGCGTCGGCGACGGTTTCCGGGTGCACTACGCGATCGCGGACCTCGGTGCGGTGGTCGTGCCCGGTGGCGCGCTGGACACGGAGGTGCGCCGGCGCGGGCAGACGGTGTACCTGCCGGACGGGTCGGTGCCGCTGCACCCGCCGGTGCTGTCGGAGCAGGCGTCCAGCCTGCTGCCGGACGGGCCACGACGGGCCGTGCTGTGGACGATCGACCTGGACGCCGACGGCGCCGTCACGGCCACGGAGGTGCGGCGGGCGCTCGTGGCGTCGCGGGCACGGCTGGACTACGCGGGCGTGCAGGCCGAGCTCGACGCGGGTGCTCGGTTGCACCCGGCGATCGAGGCGTTGCCGGAGGTGGGGCGGCTGCGCCGGGCAGCGGCGGTGGCGCGGGGCGCGATCGAGCTGGAGCTGCCCGAGCAGGAGGTCGTGCCGGACACGAACGGCGGGTGGACGGTGCGCGTGCGCACGCGGCTGCCCGTCGAGGACTGGAACGCGGAGATCTCGCTGCTCACCGGCACCGTCGCGGCCGGCATGATGCTGCAGGCGGGGGTCGGGGTGCTGCGCACGTTGCCGGCGCCGGATGCCGAGGCCGTGGCCGGGTTGCGACGCACCGCGCAGCGGCTGGGCATCGAGTGGCCGGACGGGGCGAGCGCGGCGCAGGTGCTGGCCGGCCTGTCCGACGACGCGTCGGCACCGGTGCTGGCGCTGCGGCGGGCCGCGACGACGCTGCTGCGCGGCGCCGGTTACGCCGCGTTCGGTGCGGGGGTGGCGCCACCGGTCGATCCCGGCCACGGCGGGATCGGCGCGCCGTACGCCCACGTCACGGCGCCGCTGCGGCGCCTCGTCGACCGCTTCGGCACCGAGGTGTGCCTCGCCATCGCCGCGGGTGAAGCGCCGGCCCCGTGGCTCGCGGAGGCGCTGCCGCGGCTGCCCGAGCTGATGGGCGCGTCCGACTCGCTCGCCGGCAAGGTCGAGCGGGCGTGCGTGGACCGGACCGAAGCGGCCCGGCTGGCAGATCGGGTCGGTGCGTCCTTCGATGTGATCGTGCTGCGCGCGTCCAGTGCGGACGGGGAGCCGGGCGAGGTGTTCCTGCTGGAGCCCGCCGTGTTCGCGCGGTGCGCCGGCGTACCGACGGCGGGGGTGACGGTGGCGGCCCGCCTGACCGAGGCCGATCCGGCGACGGGCCGGGTGCTGTTCACGGCGAATCCGGAGTGACGGTCTACCTCACCGCCCGCAAACCCACCGACTCCGTCACGCTCGGCCTCCTGCCGGCCGCGGCCCGGCTGGGCCTGCCGGTGGTGCTGCTCACCGACCAGCCGGGCGCGCACGAGGCCGCGTACGCCGGGTTGGCGACGGCACCGGTCGCAGTGGTCGGCGCGGAGGTGGGCGACGCCGGCGCGGTCGCCTCGCGGGTCGCGGCGTTGGGTGACCGCTACGGCCGACCTGGTGCGCTGCTCTCCAACAGCGACCACCTCCAGGCCGCGACCGCGCTGGCCGCCGAGCTGCTCGACCTCCCGGCGAAGCCGTGGCGGGCCGCGGTGCGGGCGAAGAACAAGGCGCTGATGCGGCAGCGCCTGGCCGGGCTCGACGCCGTCGTCGCCGTCGAGCTGGGGCCGGACGATCCGCCGGTGTTCCCGACCTTCCCCGCGGTGGTGAAGCCGCGGGAAGGGGTGGCCAGCGAGGACGTCCTGCTCGTCCGCGACGAGCACGAGCTCGTGGCCACCGTGGCGGCGGTGCGAGCCCGGCGGCCCGGGGCGGCGCTGCTCGTCGAGGAGTACCTGGAGGGGCCGCTGCTGACGTTCGACACGCTCGGCGACGGCACGCGCCGCTGTCACACCGGCACCTGGCGGACCATGCTCGGTCCGCCGCCCGCGTTCACCGAGGTCCGGCTCGACTGGGCGCCGGCGGCGCTGGCCGGCGTGCGCGCGCAGCTCGACGCCCAGCTGGACGCGCTCGGCGTCGGGCTGGGGGCGTGCCACACCGAGGTGGTGCTGCAGGGCGAGCGGGTGCGGATCATCGAGGTCAACTACCGGTTGATCGGCGACCTCATGGACGTCGTGACGGCGGACGTGCTCGGCGTGGACCTGTTCGAGGCCGTCCTGCGCGTGCACGCGGGGGAGGCGCTGCCGGCCGCCGTGTGTGCGGCGCGCGGGGACCGGCACGGCCGCGTCGACTACGTGCTGGCTGAGCGTCCCGGCACCCTGGTCGCCGCGCCGCCGGACGAGGAGCGCTCGACGGGCGGGCTGACCGTGGGGCACCGGCGGATGCGCGCGGTCGGGGTGACCGCGCCGCTGGACGGCAGCAACCGCGACTACCTCTCCGCGGTGTGGGCCACCGGACCCGACGTGGAGGCCGTCGACGCCGCGGTGGACGGCTACCGGGAGACCCACGAGTGGCGCATCACCTGACGGGCCCGGAGGCGGAGCTGGTCGAGCGGGTGCTGGCCGCGCTGCTGCGCGAGGACCACCTCGGGCTGCACTCCCGTGGCCGGCTGGAGGACGGTCGCTGGGTCGTCGACCTCCCCGACGGGCGGCGCGCGGTGTTCGGCGTGCGGCGAGACGGGTTCCTGGCCGACCTCGCCGCCACCGACCTCGCCGTCGACGGGCAGCCGCTGCAGGACCTGGCCGGTGTGCTGGCCGTGCTGGCGCCGGACGCGTCCGACGCGGAGGCGACCGCCGGGTGGGCGGACTTCGGCGCCGAGTGCGCGTCTGCACTGGAGACGGCGCGGGACGCGGTGCCGGTCGACCCGCCCGGCCCGCGCACGGGGTTCGCCGGGCTGCTGCGCTACGACGCGCTGGCAGCGACCCGCGAGCATCCCGTGCACCCGACGGGCCGGGCCCGACCCGGACTGGACACCGCCGCCCGCCGCGCGTACGCGCCCGAGCACGCCCGACCGTTCCGCCTCCACTGGCGCCGGGTGCGCCGCGCGGACGTGCGGATCTCGCCCGCGCTCGCGGCCGATCCACCCGGCTGGTGGCCGCCGGGCACCGCGGGCGAGGTGGCCGTGCCGGTGCACCCGCTGGCCGGGGGAGAGCCGGCCGGGCCGCTGGTGGTGCCGACCCTGTCGATGCGCACGCTCGCGCTGGTCGAGGACCCGGGCGTGCACGTGAAGGTGCCGCTGCCCACCGCCACCCTGGGCGCCCGCAACCGCCGCACGATCAAGCCGGGGACGCTCGCGGACGGCGCCGCGATGCACGAGCTGCTCGGCGCGGTGCTGGCCCGGGAGCCCGACCTTGCCGCGACGGTGCTGCTGGCCGACGAGCGCCGCTTCCTGGAGGGCCCGGACGAGCACGTCGCGGCACTGGTGCGCGTCCTGCCCCCGGACATCGCGGACGACCGGCTGGTGCCGCTGGCCGCGCTGCCGGTGCGCGATCCACGCGCCGGCGGCACGACCGTCCTGGACGAGCTGGCCGCCGGCGACCGGTCCGGGTGGTTCGACCGCTACCTCGCGGTGCTGCTCGACTGGCACGTCGCGCTGTGGGTGCGCTACGGCATCGCGCTGGAGTCGCACCAGCAGAACATCGCCGTGGCGCAGAGCGACCGGCTCCGGCTCGTCTACAAGGACGACGACGGCGCCCGCGTCGACGCCGCGCACGCAACGGCTGCCCTGGGCGCGCCGCTGCCCGCCTTCAGCGACGCCCGCATGCTGGTCACCGATCCGAGCGAGCTCGCCGACCTGTTCGTGACGATCACGCTGCACCTCTGCGTGCGGGCGTTGCTGCCGGCGAGCGTCCTGGATGCTGTCCGCGACCGCATCGTCGACGCCGCCGACCGCTGGTGCGACACCGCCGAGCCGCGGTCGGTGGCCGCCCGGGCAGCCGTGCACCGCATGCTGACGGCCGACCGGTGGCCGGTGAAGGCGATGGTGACGGCCGGCACGTTGCTGCCGAAGGCGCGCGTGGCCTGCACGGACATCAACAAGCACTACATCCGTTCGGGTCCGAACTACCTGCGCCGCTCCGGTTCGTGGTGAGGTGAGGGTGTGCTAACCGAGCGGCGCATCCCGGCCCTGGCGGGAACGGCTGACACCGTCGCCGCGCACGCGCTGTTCGGCGTGCTGGTCCGCGACGTGGCCGGGCCCGCCGGTGTCGTGCAGGAGGCCGGGGAGCACCTGGAGGTAGACCTTCTCCCGGCCCGGCTGCGGGTCCGCCTGCGCGCCCGCTCGACGGTCCATGCGCACCGGTTCACCGGCCCCGTGCAGGAGGGGACGGCCGACGGGTGGGTCGACATCGGGCTCGAGCGGCTGCTGGAGCTGGTCGCGGCCGCCCTCACCCAGCGGTGCGGGCCGGCCGGCGGACAGCTCCTCGACGAGGTGCGCGCCGGTCGGGCGGCCCTCGCGGCGGTGCTGGCCGATCGCCCGGACCACCCGGCGCGCCCGCTGGCCGAGCCCGCCGCCGGCTACGTCGACTCGGAGCAGGCGCTGCTCGCCGGCCATCCCCGCCATCCGGCGCCGAAGTGGCGTTCCGGGACGCCGCAGGAGTGGCGCCGCTGGTCCCCGGAGGCGCGCACCGCGTTCCCGCTGCACTGGTTCGCCGTCCGCGACGACCTGGTGCAGGAGTGGAGCATCGGGCCCTCGCTGATCGACGAGCTCGCCCCCGAGGTGCCGGACGGCCACCGCGCGCTGCCGCTGCACCCGTGGCAGGCACGGATGCTGGCGCCCGAGCTGGCGGCCCGAGCCGGGCTGGTCGACCTGGGACCGGGCGGCCCGCCGTGGCACCCGACGTCCAGCGTGCGGACCCTCTACCAGCCCGAGGCCGACGTGTTCCTCAAGACCAGCCTGACGGTGCGCATCACCAACTGCGTGCGGCACTCGTCGGTCGCCGATCTGGAGGGCGCGGTCCTGCTGACCCGGCTGCTGGCCGGCGCCGGTGCGCCCGGGTTCGCGCTGCTCGGCGAGCCGTCCGCACGGACGGTCCGCGTGCCGCAGCTGGCCGGCCGGGTCGGGGTGATCGCCCGGTGCGGGCTGGGCCTGGCACCGGGGGAGCGGGCGCACCTGGCCGGGACGCTCGCCGCGCAGGAGGTGGATCCGGCCGCTATCCCGACCCGGTTGGCCGACGTCCTGCAGGGCGGGGACCCGCTGGACTGGTGGGACCGCTACGTCGCGCTGGTGGTGCCGCCGGTGCTGCGGCTGTGGGCCGGGCAGGGTGTCGTGCTGGAACCGCACCTGCAGAACGTCCTGGTCGTCACCGGGACCGACGGGTCGCCGCGCCGGGTCCTGCTGCGCGACATGGAAGGGGTGCGGCTGCGCACCGACCGGCATGCCGCACTGCTCGCGTCGCTGGCCCCGCCGGTGGCGGCAGCGACCGCCTACGACGCCGAGCAGGCCGCCGCGCGGATCGGCTACTGCCTGCTCGTGAACAACCTGGGTGAGCTCGCCGTCGCGGTGGCCGAGCTGGGGGGCGTGCCCGAGCAGCGGCTCTGGACGCCCGTGCGTGACGCGGTCGCCGCCGTCGCGGCCGAGCTGGGCGAACCGGCCGAGCTGCGGCAGCTCCTGACCGGCCCGACGCTGCCGGCCAAGGCGAACCTCGTGGTGCGCTGGCGGGGCGCCGAGGACCCGGACGCCCCGTACGTGCCGGTGCCCAACCCGCTCGCCCGGTGATCACGCCCGCGGTCGAGACGGCCGCTCGCACGGCTCCGCTCCCTGCCTACGTCTACGACCTCGACCACCTCGACGGGCACGTGGCCGCGATCGCGGCGACGATGCGGGCGGGGCCGGGCCGCGTCGAGATCCACTACGCGGCCAAGGCGAATCCCGACGAGGGCGTGCTGGCCACCGTCGCGCGGCACGTCGACGGCGTCGAGGTGGCCAGCGGCGGTGAGCTGGCTCACGTGCGGCGGGTGCTCGGGCCCGACGTGCCGGTCGCGTTCGGCGGGCCCGGCAAGACCGACGAGGAGCTGGCCGCGGCGGTGCGCCACGCCGACCGCGTCCACGTCGAGAGCCGGCACGAGCTCCGGCGGCTCGCCGCCGCTGCCCGCGCCGCCGGCGTCACGGCCCAGGTGCTGCTGCGGGTGAACGTGCCGGGCGGCCCGGGCGGGGTGCTGCGGATGGGTGGCGGGCCGAGCCCGTTCGGCATGGACCCGGGCGAGATCGACGCCTGCGTGGCGGAGCTCCCGCCCGAGATCGCGCTGGTCGGGGTGCACGCGCACCTCGCCAGCGGCCTCGACGCCGCCGACTGCGCCGCCCAGGGACGCGCGGTACTCGACTGGGCGGGCGGGTTCGCCGCGCGGCACGCCGTCGCGCTCGCCGAGGTGGTGATCGGCGGCGGGATGAACGTCGACTACACCCGCCCCGACGAGGGGTTCGACTGGGCGGCCTACCGCGCGGCGCTGCGGCTGCCCGACCGCGGCCCGACCGTGCGCATCGAGCCGGGCCGGGCGATCACGGCGTACTCGGGCTGGTACGTGATCGACGTGCTCGACCTCAAGCGCAGCGCCGGCGAGTGGTTCGCGATCTGCCGCGGCGGCACCCACCACCTGCGCACCCCCGTGGCGAAGGGGCACGACCAGCCGTTCACTGTGCTGCCCACCGGTGCCGGACCCGGGCACGCCGGGCCCGTCACCGTGGTGGGCCAGCTCTGCACCCCGAAGGACGTGCTGGCCCGCCGCGTGCCGGTCGACCGGATCGCGGTGGGCGACCGGGTGGTGTTCGCCCTGGCCGGCGCGTACGCGTGGAACATCAGCCACCACGACTTCCTGATGCACCCGCCCCCGACCCTTCTGCGGGTCGGGGGCGGGGCCGATCAGGTGTAGGAGTGCTCCTCGGCGGGGTAGCTGCCGCCGCGCACGTCCTCGCCGAAGCGCTTGGCCGCGTCCAGCAGCACCGCGCCGACGTCGGCGTACTGCTTGACGAACCGCGGCTTGCGCCCTCGGTTCATGCCGGCCATGTCCGACCACACGAGCACCTGCGCGTCGGTCTCCGGGCCGGCGCCGATGCCGATCGTCGGGATCACCAGCTCGGCGGTGACCCGCTTCGCGACGTCGGCCGGCACCATCTCCAGCACCACCGCGAACGCGCCGGCCGCCTGCATGGCCAGCGCGTCCTCGACGAGCTTGTCGCCGCCGTGCCCGCGGCCCTGCACCCGGTACCCGCCCAGCGCGTGCTCGCTCTGCGGGGTGAACCCGAGGTGCGCCATCACCGGGATGCCGGACGCGGTGAGCGCCTCGACCTGCGGCGCGAACCGCGCCCCGCCCTCCAGCTTCACCGCGTGCGCGCCGGCCTCCTTCATGAACCGGAACGACGTGGTCAGGGCCTGCTCGGGGGAGATCTGGTAGCTGCCGAACGGCAGGTCGGCCACCACGAGCGCCCGCGTCGTGCCGCGCACCACGGCCTTGACCAGCGGCAGCAGCTCGTCGACGGTCACGGGGATGGTGTTGTCGTAGCCGAACACGTTGTTGCCGGCCGAGTCGCCGACGAGCAGGACCGGGATGCCGGCCTCGTCGAAGATCTCGGCGGAGTACACGTCGTAGGCGGTGAGCATCGGCCACCGCTCCCCGCGTTCCTTCAGCTCGCGCAGGTGGTGCACCCGCACCCGCTTCGGTGGTGCCGCGGTCCGGTACGGGTTCTCTGCAGCGCCCGAATCTGTGCCAGACATCGTTGTCCGTCCTCCCTCGAGGCCCGCGTGCGGGTCCCCGGGTCGTCAGGTGGTTGACGCGCTCAGCGTGACAGCGGGGGCCGGGCGCGGCACGCCGGTGTCGTCAGGTTCACAGTGCGGTCAGAGCGCTGCGGCGAGCACCTCCTCCACGAACGCGACGACCGCCTTGCCGCGCGCTGCGGGCTCTGCGGGCGGGTCGGGATCGACGCCCGTGGCGCGGTAGCCGAGCGCGGTGCGCACGAGCGGGTGCCAGCGCTCGTCGTAGGTGGCGAGCGCGAATCGGCCGGCCCCGTCCTTCGAGGTCATGGCGCCGGTGGCGAGCAGGTGGTGCAGCCGCGGCGCCCCCAGCACGAACCACGTGACGAGCTGCGGGTCGAACCCGGAGTCGGGGTAGGTGCGGACCAGGTCGATGCGCGTGGCCCAGTACTGCTCGAGGTTGCGGCGGGTGAACGCGCGCAGCGCGGCGGGGTCGGTCCACACGGGCGGCAGCTGCCCGCGCACGGAGATCCCCCGCTCGGCCAGCTCGTGCCAGGTGACCGGGTTGATCCCGGCGCGGTTGACGGCGAACGCACGGGCGAGCGTCGTCGGGACGTCCGGGCAGTCGTCGGGCGGCCTGGCCAGGTCGGTGGCGAGCAGGTGCGCGACGTCGAGGTCGGGCCCGCCCTCGGCGGCGAGCGTCCCGTGCACCGCGCGCAGCGCAGCCAGCTCGCTCTCGTCGGGACGGTGGGTCAGCACGGCCACCGCGTCGACGTCGGAGCGGCCCGCGTGGTACTCGCCGAACGTGAGCGACCCGTGCAGGTGCAGGCCGGCGAGCAGGCCCGGCACCGCCGCGTCGACGAGGTCGGTGAATCGGCTGCACACGCGGGCGACGTCGGCGGGGAGCTCCACGGCGCAACGGTAGCGACCTGAGCAGCCGGAACAGCCCTGCGCGGCTCACCTGCGCCGACGCTGGCATGCTGTGCCGGGTGAGAGCCCGTCGCCGTTCGCTCCTCGTTCCCGCCGTCGTCGCGGCGCTCGCCGTCGCTCTGGCGGCCTGCGCGACCGCGCCGAGCGGCCAGGGCTCCGGCGCCGGGGCTCCCGTCGATGCCGGCCTCCAGAAGTTCTACGACCAGAAGCTGAGCTGGGGCCCGTGCGGCGACTTCGCCACGGCGAAGGAGGACCAGGAGCGCTACGCGCAGCCGCGGTTCGAGTGCGCCAAGCTCGAGGTGCCGCTGGACTACGCCAAGCCGGCCGAACGCACCGCCCAGATCGCGGTGCTGCGGCAGAAGGCCACGGGTCCCGACCGGATCGGCTCGCTGCTGTTCAACCCCGGCGGCCCGGGGGCGTCGGGCAACCGGCAGGTCGTCTACACCGCGCCGGACCTCGAGCAGAGCCCGCTGTCGAAGCGGTTCGACCTCGTCGGGTTCGACCCGCGCGGCACCGGAGCGTCCACCCCGGCGCTGGACTGCATCGACGACAAGGAGTGGGAGGCCGAGCGGCTCGACCACGACATCGACCCGTCGCCGGCCGGCGTCGCGCAGACGGAGAAGGAGAACCAGGACTTCGTCGCCGGCTGCGTCCGCCGCTCCGGCGGTGCCGACGTGCTCGCCAACATGGGCACCCGCGACGCCGCCCGCGACATGGACGTGCTGCGTGCCGCGCTCGGCGACGCGAAGCTGTCCTACATCGGCTACTCGGCCGGCACCCGGCTCGGCTACACCTACGCCGAGCAGTTCCCGCAGAACGTGCGGGCCCTGGTGCTCGACGGGGCGCTCGACCCCAAGCAGTCCACGATCGACCGCATCGTGAAGCAGAACGCCGGGTTCCAGCTGGCGTTCGACAACTACGCGGCCGACTGCGCGAAGAACCCCAGTTGCCCGCTCGGCACCGACCCGAAGCAGGCCACCGCGCGGCTGCAGGCGCTGACCCGGCCGCTGGTCACGAAGCCGATGCCGGTCGGTGCCCGGCAGATGTCGTACAACGACGCGCTCACCGGCGTCATCCAGGCGCTGTACAGCAAGGACTTCTGGCGCTACCTCACGCAGGGCCTCTCGATGTACGCGAACGGCGACGGGCGGCTGCTGATGAGCCTTGCCGACGCCTACTACGACCGCGGCCAGGACGGTCACTACTCGAACTACATCGAGGCGTTCCGCAGCATCAGCTGCCTCGACGAGGAGCGCACCACGCGCGAGGAGCAGGGCGAGCTGTCCAAGGCAGCGAAGGCCGCCGCGCCGTTCTCCGACGACGGCACCCCGCCCGTGGCGGCGGAGGACATCTGCTCCTTCTGGCCCACGCCGCCCACGTCGCAGCCGCACGTGCCGTCGGTGCCGGGGCTGCCGAAGATCGTCGTGATCTCGACGACGGGCGACCCGGCCACGCCGTACCAGGCGGGGGTCGATCTCGCGCAGGGGCTCGGCGCCAGCCTCATCACGCACGAGGGAGAGGGGCACGGGGTGGCGCTCAAGGGGGTGGCGTGCATCGACGACGCCGTCGCCGCGTACCTGATCGATCTGAAGGATCCGGCGGCCGGGATGCGCTGCGCAGGGTGAGGACCACCCGTTTCGGCACGTCACAGTGGTCTGTGCGGAGCCGGAAACATAGCCGTAACAGGCCGTTCCTAGGCTCGGTCAGGCACGGTCGACGCAGGAGACGGGACGGGTAGGGAATGGATCGCCAGCAGGAGTTCGTGCTCCGCACGCTCGAGGAGCGCGACATCCGCTTCGTGCGGCTGTGGTTCACCGACGTCCTCGGGTACCTCAAGTCCGTGGCGGTGGCGCCCGCCGAGCTGGAAGGCGCGTTCGCCGAGGGCATCGGGTTCGACGGCTCGGCGATCGAGGGCTTCGCCCGCGTCTACGAGTCCGACATGGTGGCGCGGCCCGACCCGTCCACGTTCCAGGTGCTGCCGTGGGAGACCAGCTCGGGTGACCACTACTCGGCCCGGATGTTCTGCGACATCGCGATGCCCGACGGCTCGCCGTCGTGGGCGGACCCGCGGCACGTGCTGCGGCGGGCGCTGTCGAAGGCGGCCGAGGCCGGGTTCACGTGCTACGTCCACCCGGAGATCGAGTTCTACCTGCTGCGCGACCTGACGGCCGACGGCACGCCGCCGGTCCCCGCCGACTCCGGGGGCTACTTCGACCAGTCCAGCCACGACGTCGCCCCGCACTTCCGGCGCAACGCGATCGAGACGCTGGAGTCGATGGGCATCTCGGTCGAGTTCTCCCACCACGAGGGCGGGCCCGGCCAGCAGGAGATCGACCTGCGCTACGCCGACGCGCTGACGATGGCCGACAACATCATGACCTTCCGGTACGTGGTGAAGGAGGTCGCGCTCACCCAGGGCGTGCGGGCCTCCTTCATGCCGAAGCCGTTCTCGGCGCACCCCGGCTCGGCCATGCACACCCACTTCTCGCTGTTCGAGGGCGACCGCAACGCCTTCCACGACCCCGACGACCCGTACGAGCTCTCCGAGACGGGCAAGGCGTTCGTGGCCGGCGTGCTGCGGCACGCCCGCGAGATCACCGCGGTCACCAACCAGTGGGTGAACTCGTACAAGCGCCTGATCGTCGGCGGCGAGGCCCCGACGGCCGTGTCGTGGGGCCACGCGAACCGGTCCGCGCTGGTGCGCGTGCCGATGTACTCGCCCGGCAAGTCGTCGACGCGACGGGTGGAGATCCGCACCCTGGACAGCGCCTGCAACCCGTACCTGGCCTTCGCGGTGATCCTGGGCGCCGGGCTGCGCGGCGTCGCGAAGGGCTACGAGCTGGGCCCGGCCACCGAGGACGACGTCTGGTCGCTCACGGAGACCGAGCGCAAGGCGATGGGCTACGAGTCGCTGCCGCAGAACCTCACCGAGGCGCTGGCGGCGATGGAGCACTCCGAGCTGGTGGCCGAGGTGCTCGGCGAGCACGTCTTCGACTTCTTCCTGCGCAACAAGCGGGTCGAGTGGGACGGCTACCGGCGCCAGGTCACCCCGTACGAGCTCGCCACCTACCTCCCGGTCCTCTAGTCGCCCGGCGGCGCCGCGAGGTTGAGGTAGTCGCGGAACCGCCGGATCCGGCCGTCGCGGACCGTCAGGATGACGAGGTTCGGCGCCGTGAACGGGCGCCCGGCCCGGGTCGTCCCGCTGGCCTCCTGCTCGACGACGATGGTGTTCGGGTCGGTCGTCTCGAGCAGCGAGACGGTCCGGTAGCGCTCGACGCGCAGCGGACTCCGCTCCCAGTTGGCCGCGATGAACGCCACGATGGCGTCGCGACCGCTCACCCGGCTCGGCACGCCGGGCACGGTGAAGGGGAAGTCGTGGACGGCGTCCTCGGCGTACACGCGGGCCATGCCCTCGACGGAGTGGGCGAGGCTCGCGGCCCGGAAGAGCTCCAGTACCTCGCGCGGGCCCGGCGGTGGCTGGTCGTCCGACACCTCGCCCAGCCTAGGAGTTCCGCCGGAGAAGGGGCGGCTACCGTGCAACCATGCACGTCCTCGTCTCCGGCGGAGCCGGCTACATCGGGTCCCACACGGTCCTGGCGCTGATCAGGGCCGGGCACAGCGTGGTGGTCGTCGACGACTTCTCCAACAGCAAGGCCGCGGTCGTCGGCCGGCTGGAGGCGCTGGCCGGCCAGCAGATCCCGGTGCAGGCGTTCGACCTCACCGACCGCGACAAGACCGACCGGCTCTTCGACACCGAGCACGTCGACGCCGTCATCCACTTCGCCGGGTTCAAGGCGGTGGGGGAGAGCGTCGCGAAGCCGCTGACGTACTACACCAACAACCTCGACACGACGTTCTCGCTGCTGCGCGCGATGGAGCGGCACGGCACCCCGAAGCTGGTGTTCTCCTCCTCGGCGACGGTGTACGGGCCGCGTTCGGTGCTGCCCTACCGCGAGGACGGCGAGGAGCCGATCGAGGCGGTCAACCCCTACGGACGCAGCAAGGTGATGCTGGAGCACGTCCTCACCGACGTGGCCGCGGCCGCGCCGGCGCTGAAGGTGGCGCTGCTGCGCTACTTCAACCCGGTGGGCGCGCACCCGTCCGGCATGATCGGCGAGGACCCTGGCGGCATCCCGAACAACCTGGTGCCCTACATCGCGCAGGTCGCGGTCGGGCGCCGCGAGAAGCTCAGCGTCTTCGGCGGCGACTACGACACCCCCGACGGCACCTGCCTGCGCGACTACATCCACGTCGAGGACCTGGCCGAGGGGCACGTCGCCGCACTGGAGTACCTGACGACGGCCACCGAGCCGGCGCGCGCGTTCAACCTCGGCACCGGGCACGGCACGTCGGTGCTGGAGATGGTGCACGCGTTCGAGCGGGCGGCCGGCAGGCCGATCCCGTACGAGATCGTCGACCGCCGCCCCGGTGACCTGCCGGTGAGCTACGCCGACGTCAGCCGGGCCGCGGCCGAGCTGGGCTGGCGCGCGACCCGCAGCGTCGACGACATGTGCGTGGACGCCTGGCGCTGGCAGTCGCAGAACCCGGAGGGCTACCCGGACGCGTGAGCGGCGCGTCGGTGGAGGTCGTCCTGCACGCGGACGGGGCCCGGTTCGCCGCGCACGCCCAGGAGTTCTACGCCCGCGATCCCGAGCGGCACACGCTGGCGCTGACGGTGCTCGACGGCGTCGTGCGCCACGGCGACCCGGCGTCCGCGCTGGCCACGGTGCACGCGGCCGGCGCCGTGGTGGGCGCGCTCCTGTGCAGCCCGAGACGGCCGCCGATCGTCTCCGGGGTGGCGCCCGACCAGGCCGGTGCGGTCGTCGACGCGCTGGCCGACGGCGGGTTCCGCGCCATCGGCGCGCGCGGCCCCACCGCGGAGGCGCAGGCGTACGCCGCCGCCCACGTGGCGCGGCACGGCGGCAACGTCACCGTGGGTAGGGCCACGCGGCTGTTCGCGTTGGGCACGCTGGTCCCGCCGGTGGGGGTGCCCGGGCGTGCCCGGCCGGCCGACGTCGCCGACGCCGAGCTGATGCACGGGTGGCGGCACGGGTTCGAGGCAGAGGCCGAGCCGCCCGGCCACGTCGTCCACACCGTCGAGACGGTCGCGCGGGACATCGCGCGGTCCGACGGCGGGGTTCTGCTGTGGACCGTCGACGATCAGCCCGTCGCGTGGGCCACCGCCCGCGTGCCCGTCGGCGGGATGTCGCGCATCGGACCCGTCTACACCGCGCCGGAGCACCGCGGCCGTGGCTACGGGGCAGCCGTCACCGCGGCGGCGGCGCGGTGGGCTCTCGACCACGGGGCGGACCGGGTCCTGCTGTTCACCGACCTGGCCAACCCGGTGTCGAACCGGCTCTACCCGCGGATCGGCTTCGCACCCGTCTACGACGGGCTGGACCTGGACTTCAACGACTGAAGGCCGACGCTAGGCTGCCGCGCATGACCGAGTCCGACGGCCTGGTGTGGCGGCGCGGCAGCACCGCCACGGCGGCCGACGAGGGTGCCGTGGAGATCGCGGTGCTGCCCGCCGGCGACGTCCTGCTGCGCACGACCGCGTCGACGGCCGCGGGCCGGCCGCCGCTGCGCTACACGCCGGCCGAGTGGCGGGAGTTCCTCGCCGGTGTGCGGGCCGGCGAGTTCGACACCCCCTGAGCCGCCGGGCAGGATCGAGGGGTGGATCGACGGACCGGTGCCTCGCTCACACTGCTCGGCCTCACCGAGAGCTGGGCGGAGGCCACACTGACCGGCCTCGGCTGGTGGGGCGAGGAGGGACCGGTCGAGGGCGCCGAGCCGATCATGTGGGCGCTCGCCCGCAGCCCGGACCCGAACGCCGCGCTGCGCGGCGTCGAGCGGCTCATCGCGGCCGTGTCGGATCCGGCGGCACTCGACGGCGCCCTGCGCTCCGACCCGCGGCTGCGCGGCCGGCTCACCGCGCTCCTGGGCAGCTCCACCGCGCTCACCGACCACCTCGTCACCCATCCCGACCGCTGGCACCGGCTCGCCGGTGACGTCGGGCCGCCCGACGCGGAGGGCGCGGCCGCCACGCTGTTGGCCGCGGTGGGCGCCGACCCGGACGGGCCGCCGGCCGGTTCGCCCGGCGGGAGCGCGGCGACGCTGACCGGCGCCGACGCCGTCACCGCGCTGCGGGCCGCCTACCGCGACGAGATCATGGCGCTGGCGGCCGCCGATCTCGGCTCGGTCGGTGAGGCGGAGCTGCCCGTCATGGCGATCGAGGACGTCACCGCGCGGCTGTCCGACCTCGCGGCCGCGGCGCTGCGCGCGGCGCTCGCGGTGGCAGTCGCCGAGGTGGGGGACGTAGGTCGGCTCGCCGTCATCGCCATGGGCAAGTGCGGCGGGCACGAGCTCAACTACGTCAGCGACGTCGACGTGGTGTTCGTCGCCGAACCGGCCGACCAGGCCACCACGAAGCTCGCCAACCGGTTGATGCGCATCGCGGGGGAGGCCTGCTTCCAGGTCGACGCGAACCTCCGGCCGGAGGGCCGGCAGGGCGCGCTGGTCCGCACCCTCGACGGGCACGTCAGCTACTACCAGCGGTGGGCGAAGACCTGGGAGTTCCAGGCCTTGCTCAAGGCCCGTCCGGTGGCCGGGGACGCCGAGCTGGGCAAGGCCTACACCGAGGCCGTCGCGCCGATGGTGTGGAACGCGGCGAGCCGGGACGACTTCGTCGCCGAGGTGCAGGCGATGCGCCGCCGCGTCGAGGAGCACATCCGGCCCGATCTGGCCGACCGCGAGCTGAAGCTGGGGCCCGGCGGTCTGCGGGACGTCGAGTTCGCCGTGCAGCTGCTGCAGCTCGTGCACGGCCGCACCGACGACGCGCTGCGCTCGCCGACCACCCTCGACGCGCTCGCCGCGCTCGCCGACGGCGGTTACGTGGGCCGTGACGACGGCGCGAACCTGGCCGCGTCCTACCGGTTCCTGCGGCTGCTGGAGCACCGGCTGCAGCTGCAGCGGATGCGGCGCACCCACCAGCTCCCGCCCGCCACCGACACCGAGGCGCTGCGCTGGCTCGGTCGCGCCGCCCGGATGCGGCCCGACGGGCGCAACGACGTCGTCGGCGTGCTCACCGCGGAGTGGCAGCGCAACGCGCGCCGGGTGCGGCGGCTGCACCAGAAGCTGTTCTACCGGCCGCTGCTCACCGCGGTGGCGCGCCTCCCCGTCGACGTCGGACGGCTGTCGGAGGACGCGGCGAAGGCCCGGATGTCGGCGCTCGGCTGGGTGTCGCCGGAGGGTGCGCTCAACCACCTCCGCGCGCTCACCTCGGGACTCTCGCGGGCCGCGTCGATCCAGACGACGCTGCTGCCCGTCCTGCTCGACGAGCTGGCCCGCACGCCCGACCCGGACCGCGGCCTGCTGGCCTACCGGCGGGTCTCGGAGGCGCTCGCCCGCACCCCGTGGTACCTGCGGCTGCTGCGCGACGAGGGCCAGGTCGCGGCCCGGCTCATGCACCTGCTGGGCACGTCGGCGCTGGTGCCGGACCTGCTCGTGCGGGCGCCCGAGGTGCTGCGCATGCTCGCCGCACCCACCGCGGGCCAGACCGACGAGCTGACCCGTGACCCGGCGGAAGTGGCGGCCTCGCTGCGCACCTCGGTGGGCCGCCAGACCGACCCGTCCGTCGCCGCAGCCACCGCGCGCTCCTTACGCCGCCACGAGGTGCTGCGGGTCGCGTGCGCCGACCTACTGGGCGTGCTGCCCACCCGGGAGGTGTGCGCCGCGCTGTCGTCGGTGTGGGTGGCGGTGCTGCAGGCCACGCTGGACGCCGTCGAGCGCACCCTCGCCACGGAGAGGGGCGCACCGGCCGCCCGGATCGCCGTCATCGGCATGGGCCGGCTCGGTGGAGCCGAGCTGGGCTACGCCAGCGACGCCGACGTCCTGTTCGTGTGCGAACCCGTCGAAGGCGTGGGGGAGCAGGAGGCGGTGCGGTACGCCACCACCGTCGCCGAGAGCGTGCGGCGCAGCCTCGGCGCGCCCAGCCCGGACCCGGCCCTCGTCGTCGACGCCGACCTGCGACCGGAAGGCCGCAACGGGCCGCTCGTGCGCACCCTGGAGTCCTACCGCGCCTACTACGCCCGCTGGTCGGAGGTGTGGGAGGCGCAGGCCCTGCTGCGCGCCCGCCCGGTGGCGGGCGACGTCGGGCTGGGGCGGCGGTTCGTCGAGATGGTCGACCCGATCCGGTACCCGCCGGACAGTCTCGACGCCGCCGCCGTCGCCGAGATCCGCCGGATCAAGGCCAGGGTGGACGCGGAGCGGCTGCCCCGCGGGGCCGACCGCAGCCTGCACACGAAGCTCGGGCTCGGCGGGCTCGCCGACGTCGAGTGGACCGTCCAGCTGCTGCAGCTGCAGCACGCCGGCGACCTGCCGGAGCTGCGCACCACGTCCACCCTCGACGGCCTGCGCGAGGCGGTCGCCGCCGACCTGCTCACCGAGGAGGACGCGGCTGAGCTGGAGGCGGGCTGGACCATGGCCACCCGCGCCCGCAACGCCGTCATGCTGGCCAAGGGGAAGCCGGGCGACCAGCTGCCACGCTCGGGCCGCGAGCTCCTCGCCGTCGCGCACGCGATGGGCTACCCGGCCGACGGCGACCCCGGGGTGTTCCTCGACGACTACCGCCGCTGCACCCGGCGGGCCAGGGCCGTGGTCGAGCGGGTGTTCTACGGCTGGTAGGCACGGGCGTGCTCACCGGTTAGCGTGACAGTGTGCCCTCCCTGCAGACCGTCGTCGCGTTCGTGCTCACCGGAATGGTGCTGGTGGTGGTGCCCGGGCCCAGCGTGCTGTTCATCGTCGGCCGGGCGTTGACGTACGGGCGGCGGGCTGCGCTGGTGAGCGTCGCGGGCAACATGACCGGGGTGCTGCTGGTCGTCGGGGTCGTGGCGCTCGGCTTCGGTGCGGTCGCGGCACACTCGATCGAGGTGTTCACGGTGCTGAAGCTCGTCGGCGCCGCGTACCTGGTGTACCTGGGGGTGCAGACGTTCCGGCACCGCGGGGAGCTGGCTGCGGCCGTGGGCGCGCCGGCGGAACCGCTGACGGCGCGCATCTACCGGCAGGCCGTCGTGGTGGGCGTGACCAACCCCAAGGCGCTGGTGCTCTTCGCCGCGATCCTGCCGCAGTTCACCGATCCGGCCGCGGGTGCGCCCGGGGTGCAGATGGCGGTGCTGGGAACGCTGTTCACCGTGCTGGCCGCCGGGGTGGACGCGGTGTACGCGGTCGGTGCCGGGGCAGCTCGGTCGTGGTTGGCGACGTCGCCGAAACGGGTTCGCCGGCTCGGCGCCTCCGGGGGCGTTCTGATGGTCGCGCTGGGCACGGGGCTGGCGGTGGCGACGCGGGAATGACCGCTGAGTGAACGGTATTGCCTTCGCAGCCCCGTCCGGGCGATCATTGGGTGTCCACCGTCCGAACGTAGACGGCTACATTGTGTAGTCGCCGTGAACGGTGGGCGCGAGGAGCCGACGATGTCGAACGACGTTGACCAGGCAGGGGACTACTCCTACGACCTCGCTCAGGAGGCCCGCACGGCGTCCGTGCCCACCCAGCGTCGTACGTCGTCGGTCGAGGGCCTGCGTGGCATGCCCTTCGAGCGCGACGACGACGGCGACTACGGCTACGACCAGGCGCACGCGGGGTAGCCGGCCACCACACCCGGCCGTCCCGGCACGATGGGGCCGTGGGGCAGCAGGATCTCTCGAACGTCCGCGCGACCGTCGACACGGTCCTCCAGACGGTCATCGACCAGCGGGCGGCACTGTTCGCGCTGGTGCTCGCGCTGATCGCCGTCGGATGGTCGGTGGTGTGGCGCTGGACCCGCACGGTCGTCACCATCGCGCATGAGGGCGGGCACGCCCTCGTCGCGGTGCTGGCGGGCCGCGGCCTGACCGGCATCCGCCTCCACCCGGACACCTCGGGGCTGACCGTGTCGACGGGCGCGCGCCGCGGCCCGGGGCTCGTGCTGACGTTCCTGGGCGGTTACCCGGCGCCGTCGCTGATCGGGCTGGGCGGCATGGTGCTGGTCGCCCGGGACCTGCCGCACGTGCTGCTGTGGATCGTGGTGGGCGCCCTCGCCGTGACCCTGGTGTGGATCCGCAACGCGTTCGGGGCGCTCGCCGTGGTCGCGACCGGTGTGCTGGTCGGCGCCGTGGCGTGGTGGGGGTCCCCGCGCCTGCAGGACGGGTTCGCGGCGGCGCTGTGCTGGTTCCTGGTGCTGGGTGGGCTGCGCGCGGTCCGGGAGCTGCAGCGCGGCCGGCTGCGCGATCCGCGGCGGCGCGGCGGCGGCACGTCCGACGCCGACATGCTGGCCGCTCTCACGCGACTGCCCCGCGGAATGTGGATCGCCGTGTTCTGGTTGATCGGGCTGGCGGCCGTGATCGCCGCCGCCTGGGTGCAGTTCGGCTGAGTGAGGACGGGTTACGTGAGCGATTGGAATGCCGGCATCATCGCGGAGTTCCGGGCCAACGCGGGCAAGGTCGGGGGGATGTTCGAGGGTGCACCCATGATCATCCTGCACACGATCGGGGCGAAGTCGGGCCAGGAGCGCGAGATCCCGCTGGTCTACTTCCCGCAGGACGACGGTTCGATGGTCGTCGTCGCCTCGGCCGGCGGCGCACCCAAGCACCCCGCCTGGTACCACAACGCGAAGGCCAACCCGCAGTTCGACGTCGAGGTGGGCACCGAGCGGTTCCCGGTGGACGCGGTGGAGATCACCGGTGAGGAACGGGACCTGCTCTGGAAGCAGATCGTGGCCGAGCGGCCCGGCTTCGGGGACTACCAGCGCAAGACCGACCGGCTGATCCCGCTGCTGCGGCTCACCCGCGCCTGAATCGGCGCCACCACGCACGTGCCGGCGGCGCGGTCGCCGGTGACGGCCCGGTATCCGGCTGGTCGGCCGCCCGCTGAGCGCGCCAGCGCGTGAGCACCTCGTCCACCTTCACCGGGGCGACGGGCACGCGCGGCCCGCTCGGGAAGCGGATGTGGTCGGCGATGCGGCGGTTGAGCTGGCCCACCACATCCCGCACCTCGACCTCGCTGCGCAGTCTGCGCACCGTCTGCGGGAGTCGCTCGACCTCCCTGCGCAGCAGGATCGAGGTCGGCAGCAGTGCCTCGGCGGTGACGCCTTCACGTTCGAGCCAGCCGCGGACCCACCAGTCCTCGTCGTAGGGCCGGTCGAGACCCGGCAGCGGCTTGCCCTTGCCCGGCAGGTCGTCGAACGCGCCGCGTTCCTGGGCGAGGCGGATCTGGCGGTCGATCGCGGATTCGAACCCGTGCTCGGACGTCATGGCAGCCTCCTCGCCCACTGATTCTACGTGGCGTAGAGGATCAGCGCCGTGCGGCGATCCGGCGGCGCACGGTCCGTTCGAGGATGCCGAGGGTGGCCTTCAGCGCGCTCTCCGGGAGGATCGGGAAGATCGCGCGCTCCCGCCACACCGGGTCGATGTCGGACCAGTCGTAGAACGAGGTGACGACCGTCGCGTCGCTCCCGTCCGGCGTGAGCCGGTATCCGTACACGTGCCCGATGGGTGGCCGGACCGCGCCGAGGATCGTCCAGGAGATCTCGCGGTCCGGCTCGTAGGTGCGGATCGCGACGGTGACGTCGTAGCGGCCCAGCGGCACGTCGCCCAGCGACTCGCGGTCCATGTGGATCACGAAGGTGTCGCCGGCCGCGGAGACCGGTTCGCCGGTGAAGTCCTGCAGCATCCCGCTGGAGTCGATGTCCACATGGCCCTGCGGGTCGCGCAGCACCGCGAAGATCTCCGACGGGGACGCCGGGATGGTGCGGCTGACCTCGAACCGCTCGACCGTCTCGTCGCTCATGCCCCCACCCTGCACGGTCGGGGAATCAGGGTCCGGATGGGGGCTTACCCCACTGTGACGGCGGTCGCCGATCGCTAGCGTCCGACGCATGAGCACGTGGGGGAGCAGGACGGCCGTCGTCGGTGCGGCGGCGCTGGCGGTGTTGGTCGTCGCAGGATGCGGTCTGCAGCCTGCGGTGGTCGCGGGGACGGGAGCGATGACGACCGAGAACCGGACGATCGCGAACGTCACCGGCGTCGACCTGAACGCGTCCGGGCAGGTGGAGATCACCAACGGGCCCACGCTGGCGCTGACCATCGAAGCACCGTCCGACGTGCTGCCGGTCCTGACCAGCGAGGTGACCGACGGGGTGCTGCGGTTGTCGGTGCAGAACCGCACCGTCGTGCGCAACGGCGACAAGATCCACTACCGGTTGACGGTACCGGCACTCGACCGCATCTCCGTCTCCGGCGCGGGCAGGGTGCGCCATCCCGACCTGAAGGTCCCGTCGATCCGGGTGGACATCGACGGCTCCGGCGACGTCGTCCTGCGCGGCGCCGTCGACCGGCAGGTGGTCTCGATCAGCGGGTCCGGCAGCTACTCCGCTCCCGAGCTCGCCACGCGCACGGCGGAGGTCGAGGTCGACGGCAGCGGCGATGCCGACGTGCGGGTCACCGAGGCGCTGAAGGTCGACGTGTCCGGCAGCGGGACCGTCACCTACCACGGCACGCCCACGCTGAAGAAGGACGTCTCCGGCTCGGGGGACGTCACACAGGCGCCATGAGTCAGCCGTCCGGCTCCGGGACGACGACGGGCGCCGGCACCGGTCGCCCGAACAGCAGGGCCACGGCGTCGCTGACGGTGTGGACGCCGTCGGCGAGCGATCCGGCCGGGTCCACCTGGTAGCCGACGGCCACGACGTAGCGCTCGGCCGGGCCGGCGAACCCGACGGTGTCGGTGACCCAGTGCCGGCCGTACGCGTCGGCCTCGAAGGACCAGCCGTCCTTCACGCCGGGTCGCTGGTCTGCACCGGCGGCCCACACACCCCACTGCTGGTTGGTGGCGACCCCGCGCAGGGCCGCCACGAGCAGGGTGCGGTCGCGCGGGTCGGCTCCGGGGTAGTCACCGTCGAGGACGTGCCGGGCGAGCGTCGCGAGGTCGGCGGTGCTGGTCTTGAGGAAGCCCCAGTAGGTGGTGCGGGTGAAACCCGGCACGAACGCGAGGGTGCGCATGCCGTAGTCGGTGCGGAAGCGGTCGAGCATCGCGTCGCCGCCGTAGGCGCGCCACAGCCGGTCCGACGCCGCTTCGTCGGAGAAGTTCAGCATGGTGGCGATGTCGTGGCGGTCCGCGCTGCTCAGCGAGATCGTCCCGGAGCGGTCGCGGGCCAGCAGGTCGGCAGCGATCGCCAGCTTGATCGTCGACGCGGTCCAGCCGGGCCGGTCCGCGTCGCCGGCGGTCCAGGTGGCGCCGCTCTCGCGGTCGGTGACGACGACGGCGAGGTGGGCCTGCGCGCCGGGCACGTGGACGACGAGCTGGTGGACGGCGGCGAAGTGCGCCTGCTGCTCACAGGTCCACGGGCCCGGGCACGACGGGGCCGGCGGGGGAGGCAGGGCGGCCGGCGGGGCCTGCGGCACCGCGCACCCGGCCACCACGAGCGCCCCGGCCAGGCAGCGCGGGAGCCTCACCGGTCCCGCCACGCCGGCAGCATCCTGTGCGCGGCTGCGTCCGCGACAGCGAGGCTCACCGCATCGGGGGGCGGGGGCGCGTCCACACGGTGATCCTAGTGGCTCGGTAACTAGATAGCTTTACCGGCAGGCTGCTTCGCGGGATCATGGTGTGTGGCGTTGACTGTGTCGGTGGAGGTGCCGGGGCGGGATCGTGAGGTTCTGCAGTCGTGGTTGCGTGCTACCTCGATTCCGGCCGGGCTCGCGCAGCGAGCGCGGATCGTGCTGCTGGCCGCGGACGGGGTCGCGGTCAAGGACATCGTGGAGCGGGTCGGGGTATCGAAGCCGACGGTGATCGGGTGGAAGAAGCGCTACGCCGCAGAAGGCATCGCGGGTCTGGAGGATCGCCCGAAGCCGGGCCGGCCGGCGGTGATCGACGAGGTCGCGGTGGTGCTCGCGACGCTGGAACCGCCACCGGAGCGGCTCGCGGTGACGCACTGGTCGTCGCGGTTGCTCGGTGTCGAGCTGGGGATCTCGCACGTGTGGATCGGCAAGATCTGGCGCCGGTGGGGGCTGCAGCCCTGGAAGGCCGAGACGTTCAAGTTCTCCACCGACCCCGAACTCGAAGCCAAGGTCCGCGACGTCGTGGGTCTGTATCTGAACCCGCCCGACAAGGCCGTCGTGCTCTGCGTGGACGAGAAGTCCCAGGTCCAAGCCCTGGATCGGACCGCGCCGATCCTGCCGATCCGGCCCGGGATCCCGGAGAAACAGACCCACGACTACGTCCGCCACGGCACCACCACCTTGTTCGCCGCGCTGGAGGTTGCCACCGGCAGAGTTGAGCAGGTGTGCCTGCCACGGCACCGCCACCAGGAGTTCCTGCGCTTCCTCAAACAGGTCGCCAAGGCCTACCCGCGGCGGAAACTGCACCTGGTCGTCGACAACTACGCCACCCACAAACACCCTGCCGTGCGCGCGTGGCTGGCCCGCAACCCGCGGATCACCCTGCACTTCACCCCGACCTCGGGCTCGTGGCTGAACCTGGTCGAGGTCTTCTTCTCGATCATCACCCGCCAGGCCATCCGCCGCGGCAGCTACAGCAGCGTCAAGGACCTGATCGCCGCGATCGGCCGGTTCATCGACGGCTGGAACGAACGCTGCCACCCGTTCGTCTGGACCAAGACCGCCGACGACCTACTCGACCACTGCAGACCAGGTCAACGAACATCGTTTACGCGACACTAGGAACGAGGCCGGACCCGCCCCTGCAGTGTTCCGGCTGCAGACGGGGCCAGATGTTCGTGATCAAGGGCAAAAGGTCGTACTGAACCGATCCCGGAACGACCATCTGCCCTTGATCGACTCCCCCCGGCAGGACCGTTTCCGATACCTCACGCCGGCCACTACGCCTGGGTCGTGGACCTTGTCTCCAGCATCGCGTCGAGCCGGGCCGGGTCCACGACCGGCACGGTTCCCTCGAGCTCCATCCGCCGGTACGCCTCGATCTTCCCCTCGATCACCTCGAGCTCCTGCCGGGTGCGGGCCATCCGGTCCAGCACACTGTCCCGGTGCGCTTCGAGCAGCTCCCGGCGCCGTCCCGGCTCCAGGTCGCCGTCGACGGCGACGAAGCGGCGCAGGTCGGCCATCGACATCCCGCTGCTGCGCAGGCATCGCAGGATCCGCAGCCAGCCCACGTCGCCCTCGGTGAACGTGCGCGCCCCGCCCGTCGTGCGGGGCAGCGCGCCGAGGATGCCGAGCTTGTCGTAGTAGCGGATGGTGTCGATGGAGAGCTCGGACTGGCGGGCGGCCTCGGCGATGTTCACGCTCACGATGGTGCCTGGAGCCGGGCGTCGATGTCAGCCATGGTGGCGGCGTCGAGCGGGCCGAACGCCAGCGCGCCCGCCTGCTCCTTCGCCTGCGCCACCGTCCGCACGCCGGGGAGCGCCACCGCCCGTCCCGAACGCGCCCACACGTAGCCCAGCGCACCCTGGACGAGGGTGCGCCCGTCACTGGTGAGCAGCTCGCGCACCGCGTCGATCCGCTCCAGCCACTCGGGCATGCGGTCGGCGTCGAACCACGTCCACCAGGGCGTGTTGCGCCGCACGTCGCCGGCGGGCAGCTGCTCCGGTGAGGTGTAGCGGCCCGACAGCAGGCCCATCGCGAGCGGGGTCCTGGCCAGCACGGCCAGGTCATGGCGCTCGCAGGCCTCGAGCGCCGCCGCGTCGGCGCTGAACACGTTGAGCTCCTGCTGCACGGACACGCCGTGCTCGCCGGCGGCGACGGCCTCGATGTAGGCGGACTCGGTGGCACTCGTCCCGTAGGCGCGGATCTTGCCTTCCGTGACCAGCTCCTCGAACGTCGCCACCACCGACCGGGCGAGCTCCGGATCCGCGCCGCCGGGGTGGACCTGGTACACGTCGATGTGGTCGACCCCGAGCCGCCGCAGGCTGGCCTCGCACGCACGCCGGATGTACGCCGGCGACAGGTCCTCGCCCGCACCGGTGCGGGCCTCCTCGTCGAAGAGCAACCCGACCTTCGTGGCGATCAGCACGTCGTCGCGGAACGGCGCGACCGCCCGCCCCACCACGCGCTCGGAGTGCCCGCAGCCGTACACGTCGGCCGTGTCGATGAGCCGCACCCCGCCCTCGTAGGCGGCGCGCAGCGCGGCGATCGACTCGGTGTCGTCGACCGCGCCCCACCCGGCCGGTTTCCCGTCGAAGTCCCAGTCGCCGCCGAGCGCCCACGTCCCGACACCGAGCGCGGGAACCCGCTGGTCGCCGATCGCGACCGTCAGCTCCGTCTTGGTCATGGCCTCGAGCGTGCACCCTGGAGCGCGCTCCAGGTCAAGCTCGAGGGGCGGGCAGGAGAGAATCGGCCATGCGTCATCGCAGAGCGGTCGAGAGGTTGCGCATGCTGGCCGAGGCGTGCCAGGAACTGAGGCACCGGTCGCCCGAGGAGCCGTTGCTGCACGAGGCGTGGGTCTTCGGCGACGTGCTCGACGGCGCCGATCCGATCGAGTCGGTCCGGCTCGCGCTCGCCATCGACCTACCGCCGGACGATGTGCCGTGGTGCTCCAACCCGCCGGAGTCGGTGTGGCTGGTGGACACCCTCCGGCTGAACAAGGGTGGCTTCACGTACTGGTGGCGCTCCCGGCACGAGCCGGTGTGGAACCACCTCATCCGCGAGCCGGTCCGTTTCTGGTCGCTCGACGGGCCCGACGAGGCGGTGCTCGACGCCCTGCGCGAACGCCGCCTCACCGACCTGCCGAGGGCGTCAGGGACCCCGGATGAGCTACGGCGACGCACCGCGGTGGAACTCGACCGTTCGCTGGACCGGCTCCGCGAGATCCGGGAGCGGTACCGGGACCGCGACTGGCGCCAGGAGCATCGCCGCGCCGGCCGGCATCCCGAGGACCACCTGTGGGACGCCGTGGACGGCTACGTCGACCTCGTGGACCAGCTGCGCCGCCCGCACGCGCAGGAGTGAGAGGACGACGAAGGCCCGGCACCCACGGGCACCGGGCCTTCGCGTCACGCAGCGATCAGACGCAGCGGATCACACGTCGTAATACAGCGCGAACTCGTACGGGTGCGGGCGCAGCCGCAGCGGGTCGATCTCCGACTCGCGCTTGTAGCTGATCCAGGTCTCGATCAGGTCGGGGGTGAAGACGCCGCCCTCGAGCAGGTACTCGTGGTCGGCCTCGAGCTTGTCGATCACCGCGCCGAGGCTGGCGGGCACCTGGGCGATGTCCTTGGCCTCCTCGGGCGGCAGCTCGTAGAGGTCCTTGTCGATCGGGGCCGGCGGCTCGATCTTGTTCTTGATGCCGTCCAGGCCGGCCATCAGCATGGCGGAGAAGGCCAGGTACGGGTTGCCCGACGAGTCGGGGCAGCGGAACTCGATGCGCTTGGCCTTCGGGTTGCTGCCCGACAGCGGGATGCGGATGCACGCCGAGCGGTTGCGGGCCGAGTAGACCAGGTTGACCGGGGCCTCGAAGCCGGGGACCAGGCGGTGGTAGGAGTTCACCGTCGGGTTGGTGAACGCCAGCAGCGACGGCGCGTGGTGCAGCAGGCCGCCGATGTAGTAGCGCGCGGTGTCGGAGAGCCCGCCGTAGCCGGACTCGTCGTGGAAGAGCGGCTGCCCGTCCTTCCACAGCGACTGGTGCACGTGCATGCCGGAGCCGTTGTCGCCGAACAGCGGCTTGGGCATGAAGGTGGCGGTCTTGCCGTGCGCCCACGCCGTGTTCTTGACGATGTACTTGAACAGCATGATGTCGTCGGCGGCGTGCAGCAGCGTGTTGAACTTGTAGTTGATCTCCGCCTGGCCGGCGGTGCCGACCTCGTGGTGCTCGCGCTCCACGTCGAAGCCGCTGGCCGTCATGGTGCTGACGATGTCGGCGCGCAGGTCGGCGTAGTGGTCGACCGGCGGGACGGGGAAGTAGCCGCCCTTGTAGTTGACCTTGTAGCCGAGGTTGCCGCCCTCCTCCTCGCGCCCGGTGTTCCACCAGCCCTCTGCGGAGTCGATGTGGTGGAAGGTCTCGTGCTGGCTCGACCCGAAGCGGATGGAGTCGAAGATGTAGAACTCCGCCTCCGGCGCCATGTAGGCGGTGTCGGCGATGCCCGACGCGGCGAGGAACTGCTCGGCCTTGCGCGCGATGTTGCGCGGGTCGCGGCTGTACGGCTCGCTGGTGATCGGGTCGTGCACGAAGAAGTTGATGTTGAGGGTCTTGTGCTTGCGGAACGGGTCGAGCCGCGCCGTCGCCACGTCGGGCAGCAGCGCCATGTCGGACTCGTTGATCGCCTGGAACCCACGCACCGACGAGCCGTCGAACGCGGCCCCGTCCTCCAGGATCTGGCCCGCGGTGGACGCGGGGACGGTGAGGTGCTGCATGACGCCGGGAAGGTCGCAGAAGCGGATGTCGACGTACTCGACCTTCTCGTCAGAGATGTACTTGATGACCTCTTCCGAGTTGCTGAACACCCTGCACGGCTCCTTCGTTCGGCTCTTTTTCCAGCGGCAACTTAGGTCGACGTTGTTGCCCGTCCATCACTCACCTGTTTCACGGACGTTAACGGGAGTAGGTGACGTCGGTCTCGTGCTGCCGCCGCATACGCTAGCGGTATGGCCCGCGACAGCCAGTCCCCGAAGCGCGGAGCGCCGGCGGAGCGCTCATCGACACCGCGCGTGGAAGCGTCCGACGCACACCCGGGAGCGCAGTTCGGGCTGCCCGCCGGCGGCGTGTCCTCGGTGGCGTCGCTGGGCCGGCGCGCAGCCGCGTTGCTGATCGACTGGCTGCTCGGCTACGCCATCGCGCTGCTGGTCAGCGGGCCCGACCCGTTCCGCTCGGGCTCCCTGCAGTGGACGGTGCTCGCTGTCTGGTTCGTGCTCACCGCGCTGCCCGTCGCCCTCTTCGGCTCGAGCCCCGGCATGACCGCGCTGGGCATCCGCGTCGCGTCCCTCGACGACGCCGCGGTGATCGGGGTGCCGCGAGCGGTGCTGCGCACGCTGCTCGTCGCGCTCGTCCTGCCACCGCTCGTGCGCGACGGCGACGAGCGCGGGTGGCACGACCGCGCCACGCGGACGATCGTGGTGCGCACGCGCGCTTGACCCTCCCCGTACGGGAGGGTCGACCGTCGTTCCCATGACCACTTCGACGACCGCCCCCGAACTCCTCGACATCCCCGCTCGCGACCTGCTCACCGTCGACGGGACGGGCGGGCCGGAGACCGACGGGTTCGGCCGCGCCATCCGCGCCCTGTTCGCCGTGCGTGCCGCCCTCGGCGGGACGGGCGACGTCCCGCTGGAGGGCACCTACACCCAGGGCGACGACCTGCACGGCTTCGACCTCGACGCCCCCGACGGCTGGCACTGGCGGCTCGCGGTGCCCGCTCCCTCCGCGTCCGCCGCGGCCGTCGCGACGGCCGCCGAGCGCTTCGGCGCCCCCGTCCACCTGCGGCGCAGCCGGGCGCAGCGGGTGGCGCGGGTGCTGCACGTCGGTCCGTACTCGGCGGAGCGGCCCGCCCTCGCCGCGCTGTACGGGTTCGTCGCCGCGCAGGGTCTCGTCCCGACCGACGGGCACACCGAGGTGTACCTGAGCGACCCGGCGACCGTCCCCGCCGAGCAGCTGCGGACCTACCTGCAGGTGCCGGTGATGATGGTCCGGTGATGTCGATCGGGGCGTTCGCCCGGCTCTGCCGCCTCACCGTCAAGGCGGTCCGGCACTACGCCGCCGAGGGCCTGCTCGAACCGGCGCACGTCGACCCGTCGTCGGGCTACCGCTACTACACCGCGGAGCAGGTCCCGGCGGCGACGACGATCGCGCTGCTGCGCCGCCTGGAGGTGCCCATCCCGGTGGTGCGCGAGGTGCTGGCCGCGCCGGACGAGGCCGCGGTCGCCGCCGTGCTCGCCGGGCAGCGGGCGCAGTGGGCGGCCGAGCTGGCCCGGCGCGAGCAGGTCCTGCGCGCGCTGGACGGGCTGCTCGCCAACCCCGACCGCGTCCGCTACGACGTGACCATCGCGGCGCACCCGCAGCAGCGGTTGACGGGGGTGCGCGGCACGGTGCGGGCCGCCGATCTGGACGACGACATCGCGGCGCTCTGCCGGCGGGCGCTGGTCGCGGGGATCGGGCGGGAGCCGCTGATGGCGGTCTACCCGCTCGACCTCGCTGAGGAGATGGACGTGCTGGTCGGCGTCACCAGCGCGCTCGCCGGGCTGCCCGACGCCCAGGTGCTGCCGGCCGGCACCTGGGCGTCGACCTTGCACGTCGGGCCGTACGAGACGCTTTCCGCGGCCTACACGGCACTGCTGGAGCACGTGCGCGAACAGGGCCACGAGGCCGTCGGCCCGGTGACGGAGACGTACCTGACCGACCCGTCGACGTCCGGCCCGGACGAGCTGGTCACGCGCATAGCTGTACTGATGATCGGCTCACGCACACCCTGAGGCGCCCGCGCACATGGTCGACCGTGTGCGTCGGCACCCGACGGTGTGCGTGAGCGGAGTGGTCAGCGCCGCTTCACCGTGCGCTGCATGCTGCGCATCTTCGCGCCCTGCGGCATGGGGCCCTTCGGCAGCGCGGCAGCTCGCGAGCCGAGTGCTGCGAGCCGGGCTTCGAGGGACTCCATCTGCGCGGCGGAGATGTTGCGCGGCAGCTTCACGAGGTGGCGCTGCAGCTGCTTGAGCGGGATCTGCTCCTCGTCGTTGCCGACGATGACGTCGTAGATCGGCGTGCTGCCGACGACGCGGGCGGTGCGCTTCTTCTCCTGCGCCAGCAGCGACTTGACGCGGTGCGGAGCGCCCTCGGCCACGAGGATCACGCCGGGCCGGCCGATGACGCGGTGGACGGCGTCGAGGTGGGTGGTGCCGGCGACCCCGGGGGTGACGAGCCACTGACCGCGCAGGTTGTCGAGCACCCAGCCGGCGGCGCCGGGGGTGCCGTCGGCCTTGGCGTAGACGTTGCGCTGCACGCGCCGGCCGAAGATGCTGACAGCGATCAGCAGGCCGACCGCGATGCCGACGGGCAGCACGACCCATTCGAGCCCGAAGAACAGCCCGATGACGAACGCCAGCGCGGCCGCGCCGAGCACCGAGCCGATCATCAGCGGCAGGAGCAGCTTGTCTTCCTTGCGCTGCGTCTGGAACACCTGCCACATCTGGCGGCGCCGCGCGCGGCCCTCCTCGCGCTTCTGCTTCTTCGCCGCAGCCTTCGCTTCCTTCGCCGCAGCGTCGTTCTTCCCACCCGCCATGCGGCCAGGATACGGGCCTACCGGCTCAGCAGGGAGCGCGCCTCCTGCGCGGCCGCACCCTCGCTCGCCAGGTGTTCCAGCCCGGCGGGCAGGGTCTCGCCGCGGGCGGCGACGGTCTGGGCGTAGAGGCGCCCGGCGCGGTAGGACGAGCGGACCAGCGGGCCGGCCATGACCCCGGCGAAGCCCATCGCGGTGGCGGTGTCGGAGTGCTGCACGAACTCCTCGGGCTTGACCCACCGCTCGACGGGGTGGTGGCGCTTGGAGGGCCGCAGGTACTGGGTGATCGTGATGATCTCGCAGCCGGCGTCGTGGAGGTCCTGCAGTGCCGCGGTGACCTCGTCGGGGGTCTCGCCCATGCCCAGGATCAGGTTGGACTTGGTGACCAGCCCCGCGGTGCGGGCCTTGGTGATGACCTCCAGTGAGCGCTCGTAGCGGAACGCGGGGCGGATCCGCTTGAAGATCCGCGGCACCGTCTCCAGGTTGTGCGCGAGCACCTCCGGGCGCGAGCCGAAGACCTCGTCGAGCTGGGCGTCGATGGAGTTGAAGTCGGGGATCAGCAGCTCGACGCCGGTGCCGGGGTTGAGGGCGTGGATCTGGCGGACGGTCTCGGCGTAGAGCCACGCGCCGCCGTCGGGCTGGTCGTCGCGGGCCACGCCGGTGACGGTGGAGTAGCGCAGGCCCATCTGCTGCACCGACTCGGCGACGCGGCGGGGCTCGTCGCGGTCGAGCTGGGCGGGCTTGCCGGTGTCGATCTGGCAGAAGTCGCAGCGGCGGGTGCACTGCTCCCCACCGATGAGGAAGGTGGCCTCGCGGTCCTCCCAGCACTCGTAGATGTTGGGACAGCCCGCCTCTTCGCAGACGGTGTGCAGGCCGCCGGAGCGGACCAGCGACTTCAGCTCGGTGTACTGCGGCCCGGTCCGGGCCCTCGTCCTGATCCACTCCGGCTTGCGCTCGATCGGGGTCTCCGCGTTGCGCACTTCCAGCCGGAGCAGCTTCCGTCCTTCCGGGGCGATCGTCACGCCCTCAGGCTACGCCCCGACTACTGTTCGACCTCGTGGACTTGAGGATCTTCACCGAGCCCCAGCAGGGCGCCATCTACGCCGACCTCCTGCGTGTGGCGCAGGCCACCGAGCGGCTCGGGTTCGACGCCTTCTTCCGCTCCGACCACTTCCGGGCCATGGGCGTGCCCGGCCTGCCCGGTCCCACCGACTCGTGGACGACGCTGTCGGCGCTGGCCGTGCAGACCGAGCGGATCGCCCTCGGCACGCTCGTCACGTCGGCGACGTTCCGGCTGCCCGGCCCGCTCGCGATCGCCGTCGCGCAGGCCGACCAGATGTCGGGCGGGCGGATCGAGCTCGGGCTCGGGGCCGGCTGGTTCGAGTCCGAGCACACCGGCTACGGCATCCCGTTCCCGTCGACGGCGGAGCGGTTCGCCCGGCTCGCCGAGCAGCTGGAGATCATCACCGGGTTCTGGGCCACGCCGGAAGGGGAGAGCTACACGTTCCGCGGCGAGCACTACACGCTCGTCGACTCGCCCGCGCTGCCGAAACCGGCGCGGCCGATCCCGGTGATCGTCGGCGGCATGGGCGCGAAGCGCACACCCGCGCTCGCCGCGCGGTTCGCCTCCGAGTTCAACATCCCGTTCCAGCAGCTCGACGCCGCGACCGCCCAGTACGACCGGGTGGCGCAGGCGTGCACCGACGCCGGTCGCGACCCGGCCGGGATCGTGCGGTCGTTCGCGCACGTGCTCGCCGTCGGCGCCTCCGACGCCGAGGTGGAGCGCCGGCTGGCGGCCGCCGGCAAGACCCGCGAGGAGCTGGCCGGCGACCCGCTCGTCGGCACGCCTGCCCAGGTCGTGGACGCCGTCGGGCAGTGGCGGGAGAAGGCCGGCGCCACCCGCGTCTACCTCCAGGTGCTCGACCTGACCGACCTCGACCACCTCGAGCTCGTCGCCGCGGAAGTGGCCCCGCACCTGGCGTAGCCTCAGCCCCATGGCCAGCCGATCCTGCCGCCGCACCGCCGATCCCGTCCGCGTCGACCGCCTGGGGCGCGTCGACTACGAGGTGGCGTGGGAGGTGCAGCGCGAGAACGCGGCCGCCCGCCGCGACGGCACCGGGCCGGACGTGCTCATGCTCCTGGAGCACGAGCACGTCTACACCGCCGGCAAGCGCACCCAGCCCGAGGACCGGCCCACCGACGGATCGCCGGTCGTCGACGTCGACCGAGGCGGCCGCATCACGTGGCACGGGCCCGGCCAGATCGTCGCGTACCCGATCGTCGGGCTGGCCGAGCCGCTCGACGTCGTCGACTTCGTGCGGCGCCTCGAGGAGGCGATGATCGCCGTCGTGCACGGCTACGGGCTCACCGAGGCCGGCCGCATCGAGGGGCGCAGCGGGGTGTGGCTGCCCGCCGACGCCACCCGCTACGAGCGCAAGATCGGCGCCATCGGGGTGCGCGTGCAGGGCGGGGTCACGCTGCACGGTCTGGCGCTGAACTGCGACCCGGACATGTCGGCGTGGGACCGCATCGTGCCGTGCGGCATCTCCGACGCCGGCGTCACCTCGCTGACGGAGGAGCTGGGCCGCGACGTGCCCGTGTCCGACGTGATCGACGCGCTGGAGCTCGCGATCCTGGCCGCGCTCGACGGCACCCTGCCCGTCTCCGACCACCCGGTGGCGCGGCCGGCCGTGCCGGTCGGCCTCGACCTGCAGCTGGACCCCGCGATCCGTTAACGCCGCCCGCCGGGCTCCCAGTTGTGCACCTCGACCGCCGCGTACCGGTCGGTCGTGAGCACCGCGCCGGCCGCCGCGGCGTCTGCGGCGCGCAGCACCGCCGCCGTGCCCAGCCAGGTCGCGCCGTCGTCGGAGAGCAGGGGACCGTACGCGATCAGCCGGTCGGGGTCCGCCGGCTCGACGTCGACGGGCGGCCCTTCGCCGAGGCCGAGCACCAGGAACCCGGGGTCGCTGCCGCGCAGCGTCGGGGCCTCCCACATCGTGCGGCCCAGCGCGTTGCGCCACCGCCGCACGAGCACGTCCCGGTAGGCGCCGGCCTGGTAGCACGGCTCCTCGAAGGCGAACGCGCGGGCGGCAGCCGCGTCGGGCACGTCGACGGCGTGGATGCTGCCGGTCAACGTCTCGTCGTCGTCCTCGAACGTCGGGCCGCGGACGATCAGCTCACGCTCGAACCGGTCCATGTACGACCAGTGCGCCTCGATCATGTGCCCGCGCAGCGGGGTCGAGCCCGGCCGGTCGCGGTGGTAGCAGAGGAACTCCACGCGGCCCAGTCTCCACGATCGTGATCATCGTTCGACGGCGACCGCCAGCGCGTCGTCGAGCGTGCGGTGCCGGAAGTCGTAGCCGGCGGCCAGGAGCTTCGCCGGGATCGCCCGCTGCCCGTACAGCAGCATCTCCTCGCCCATCCCCCCGGGCAGCAGCTTCACCGCGGCGGCCGGCACGGCCAGCGGCGCCGGCCGGTGCACCGCCTGCGCGAGCGCCCGGGTGAACTCGGCGTTGGTGACGGGCGCCGGGCCGGTCACGTTCACCGGCCCCCGGACCTGCGGGTGCTCGACGAGGAAGCAGATCGCGCCCACCTCGTCGTCGAGGGAGATCCACGGCCAGTACTGCTCGCCGGACCCGATCCGGCCGCCCAGCGCCAGCCGGAACAGCGGCCGCACCGGCCCCAGCAGGCCGCCCCGGCGAGCCAGCACCAGCCCGGTGCGCAGCGTGACCACCCGGGCGCCGCCGTCGGCCGCGGCACGCGTGGCGGCCTCCCAGTCGCGCACCAGCCCGGCGAGGAACCCGTCACCGCAGGGCGCGCTCTCGTCGATCTCCGCGGGCCCCGCGTCGCCGTAGAAGCCGACGGCGGCTGCCGACACGAACGACGCGACGCCGTGCTCGGCGACCGCAGCCGCCAGCACCTCCGTCGGCCCGATCCGGCTGTCGCGCAGCAGCTGCTTGCGCGCGCCGCTCCACGGCCGGTCGGCGATCCCGGCGCCGCCGAGCGACACCACGGCGTCGACACCGTCGAGCGCGCCCCGGTCGATCCGACCCGCCGGCGGGTCCCAACGGCGCTCGTCGGGCCCTGCCGGGGCGCGCCGCACCAGGCGCAGCACGTCGTGCCCCGCCGCCCGCAGCTGGGCGACGACAGCCGTACCGATCAGACCGGACGATCCGGCTACGAGGACGCGCACGCGTCGATCTTCGCCGAACCGGCGCCCTCGCGCGACCCGGCGAGGGCGCCGCGGGGGTCAGAGCCCGAGGTCGGACTCGAACGCACCCTCCTCCAGCCGCGCCTTGATCGCCGACACGAAGCGGCCGGCGTCGGCGCCGTCCACGAGCCGGTGGTCGTAGGTCAGCGGCAGGTAGCAGACGGAGCGGATCGCGATCGCGTCCTGACCGTCGGCGTCGCTCACCACCACGGGCTGCTTCGTGATCGCCCCGGTGCCGAGGATCGCGACCTGCGGCTGGTTGATGATCGGGGTGTCGAACAGCGCGCCGGCGCTGCCGATGTTGGTGATCGTGAACGTGCCGCCGGACAGCTCGTTCGGCGACACCTTGTTGGCCCGGGTGCGCGCCGCGAGGTCCGCGATGCGCTTGGCCAGCCCGGCGATGTTGAGGTCGTCGGCGTCGTGGATGACCGGCACGATCAGCCCGCGCGGCGTGTCGACGGCGATCGCGAGGTGGACGGCACCGTGGTAGGTGACCTCCTTCGTCTCCTCGTTGATCGACGCGTTGACCTGCGGGAACGCCTTCAGTGCCTCGACGGTCGCCTTCGCGAAGAACGGCAGGTAGGTGAGCTTGACGCCCTCGCGGCGCTCGAACTCCGCCTTGGCCCGGGCCCGCAGCGCGGCGATCCGGGTGACGTCGACCTCCTGCACCGTGGTGAGCTGCGCCGAGATACGCAGCGACTCGCTCATCCGCTGCGCGATCACCTGCCGCAGCCGCGGCATCTTCACCGTGGAGCCCCGCTGCGGGCCGCCCTCGGCGGGCTTCGGGGTGGCCTGCGGCGTGCGCGGCGCCGCCGCGGCGGGAGCGGCCGGGGCAGCCGCGGCGGCCGGGGCGGGCTCCGGTGCCGGCTCCTCGGCGGGCTTCGCGGCCTCCGCCGCGGCCAGCACGTCCTGCTTGCGGATGCGGCCACCGACCCCGGAACCGGTGATGGTCGACAGGTCGACCCCGTGCTCCGTGGCGAGCTTGCGCACGAGCGGCGTGACGTACGGCGCGCCACCGGAGTCGGAGTCGGCCTCCGCCGCCGGCTCCTCCTTCTGCGCAGGCGCCGACTCCTGCTTCGGCTCCTCCTGCTGCGCGGGGGCCTCCTGCGCGGGCGCTTCCTGCTGCGGCTCCGGTTCGGGCTCCGGCTCGGACTCGGCAGGGGCCGCGTCGGCGTCGCCGACGACGGCGAGCTGCGCGCCCACCTCGACGGTCTCGTCCTCCTGCGCGGTGATCTCCAGCAGCGTGCCGGCGACCGGCGACGGGATCTCCGTGTCGACCTTGTCGGTGGACACCTCCAGCAGCGGCTCGTCCACCTCGACGGTGTCGCCGACCTGCTTGAGCCACCGCGTGACGGTGCCCTCCGTGACGCTCTCCCCGAGCTCCGGCATCTTCACGGACGTGCCGGAGCCGCCCTTCGCGGCGCCGCCGCTCGTCGCGGACGGTGTCGGACGCGGGGCCGGTGCGTCGGCCGGGGCGTCCTCGACCTCGGGCTCGTCCCCGGCGTCCTCAGCCGCCTCCTCGGCGGCCTGGGCGGACGCGCTGTCGTCGGCCGTCTCCTCGGTGCTCTCGTCGGTGGACGCGGGCGCGTCGCCCGAGCCCTCGCTGGCGTCGCCGATGATGGCGAGGTCGCCGCCGACCTCGACGGTCTCGTCCTCGCCGGCCACGATGCGCTGGAGCACACCCGCGGCGGGCGAGGGGATCTCGGTGTCGACCTTGTCGGTCGAGACCTCGAGCAACGGCTCGTCGACCTCGACGGTGTCACCCTCCTGCTTGAGCCACCGGGTGACGGTGCCCTCGGTCACGCTCTCCCCGAGGGCGGGCATCTGGACGGTGAAGGCCATGGCGGGTCGGTACTCCTGTCCTCGACTGCGATCGGCGGCGAGCCGGTCAGCTGTGGGCGTGCAGCGGCTTGCCGGCGAGCGCCAGGTGGGCTTCGCCGAGTGCCTCGTTCTGGGTGGGGTGGGCGTGGACGAGCGCGGCGACGTCGTCGGCGTGCGCGTCCCAGTTGTAGATCAGCTGGGCCTCGCCGATGAGCTCGCCGACCCGGGCGCCGACCATGTGGATGCCGACGACCGGGCCCGGGGTGCCCTGGGCGCCGGCCTTGACCAGCTTGATGGCGCCCTGGGTCTGCAGGATCTGGCTCTTGCCGTTGCCGGCCAGGTCGTAGGTGAGGGTCTGCACCTCGCCGTGGCGTTCGCGGGCCTGCTCCTCGGTCAGCCCCACGGAGGCCACCTCGGGCTCGCAGTAGGTGACGCGCGGGATGCCGGCCTCGTCGATCGGCGGCGGGTTCAACCCGGCCAGCTGCTCGGCCAGGAAGATGCCCTGGGCGAAGCCGCGGTGGGCGAGCTGCAGGCCGGGCACGATGTCGCCGACGGCGTACACGTTCGGCAGGTTGGTGCGCAGCTGCTCGTCGACCTGCACGAAGCCGCGGTCCATCGCCACGCCGGCCTCGGCGAAACCGGTGTCGGCGGTGTTCGGGCCGCGACCGACGGCGACCAGCAGGTAGTCGGCCTCCAGCTCCTCACCGGTCTCCAGCGACACGGTGACCGACTGCTCGGTCTGCCGTGCGCCGGTGAACTTCACGCCCGTGCGGAAGGCGATCTTGCGGCGGCGGAACGCCCGCTCCAGCAGCTTCGACGCGAACTCGTCCTCGGCCGGGACGAGCCGCGGCAGCGCCTCCACGATCGTCACGGAGGCGCCGAAGCTCGCGAACACGCTCGCGAACTCCACGCCGATCACCCCGCCGCCGAGGATCACGACGCGGCCGGGCACCTCCGAGAGGTGCAGCGCCTCGTTGCTGGTGACGATGCGGCCGCCGATGTCGAGGCCGGGGAGGGTGCGGGCGTAGCTGCCGGTGGCGAGGACCACGTCGGTGCCGACGTAGCGCTCGTCACCCACGACGACGGCGTTGGGCGCCTCGAACCGGCCGGTGCCCTGCACCACCTGGATCTTGCGGGACGCGATCAGCCCCTGCAGGCCCTTGTACAGCCGGGCCACCACGCCGTCCTTGTAGGAGTGGACGCCGGCCATGTCGATGCCCTCGACGCTGGACCGCACCCCGACCTTCGCGCCCTCGCGGGCGGCGTCGGCCACCTCGCCGGCGTGCAGCAGGGCCTTCGTGGGGATGCAGCCCTGGTGCAGGCAGGTGCCGCCGAGCTTGTCGCGCTCCACGAGCACGACCGACTTGCCCAGTTCGGCGGCGCGCAGCGCGCACGCATAGCCACCCGAACCGGCACCCAGGATCACCACGTCCGCGTTGTGCACCGTGTGCTCCGGCACCCGACAGCTCCCTTGCGACTTCCGTCGGCCCGGGGTCGGCCGGGCTCTCCGGCCCATCTTGTCACCCATGGCCATCCCGGGCGGGATGTGGTCCGTCCGGGAGAAAAACACAGCGCACGGGCGTTGACAGGACCAGGAGGTGGTCCTCATGGGACTGTTGGGCCGACTGCGTGGCCGGGAGGCCGCCGACACGGACGACCTCGCCCGGCTGCGCGCCTGGGTCGGCGCGCACCACGGCGTCGAGGCGTTCGTCGAGCCGCGCACCGCCGTCACGCCGACGACCGTCCTGCTCGTCGACGCCGACGGCGCGTGGACCCGCGGCCGCGTCACCGGTCCCGCCGCCGCCACCCGGTTCGCCCGGAAGCTGCGGATGCCCGTCTACGACGCCCAGATCGTCGGCTACCCGCAGCGGATGCGCGACCACGACGCGCGGGAGCGCATCCTGCGCCGGCGCCGCCAGGCCTGAACGCGCTGCTCAGCGGCGACGCAGGGTGTCCAGCGCGTAGCGGCCCGGCCCGATCGCGACGAGCAGCAGGAACACCCAGCTGTACAGCGCGGCCGGCTCACCCTGGTTCAGCACGGGCAGCGCGCCCATCGGCTGGTGGACCATGAAGTACGCGCCGGCCATCACCCCGGACAGCACGAACGCGGTCGGACGGGTCCACAGGCCGGCGGCGATCAGGATCGCGCCGACCAGCTGCAGCGAGCCGACCACCCACGGGAAGCTCCCGACGGGAGCCGCCGCGCCCTGCCCGTCCAGGCCCCCGAACGCGCCGTACGGCATCACCGCGTGCACGGCGTACAGGAAACCGATGACCAGGCGGAAGGCGAGCACGACGGCGTCGCGCGCGGCTTCCTGGCGTGCGGTGGGGGCGGCGGAGGTCGAGGCGGCGGCGGTGCGGGTGATGGTGGTCGCGGTCATCGCGGGCTCCCGGGGTGCGTGGGGCGGGGTTGTCGGGAGGTAGACCGCAGCTCCTCGGAAAACTCATCGCCGCGCCCGGAGAAATCCCCGCGAGTTGCCCCGTTCGACAGGGCGAGTTGGCCCGTTCGACAGGGCGAGTCGCCTGCTCAGGCGGCCAACTCGCCCTGCTGGGACGGGCAACTCGCCCTGTCGAGATGGGCAACTCGCGCGGCGGAACGCGGGACTCGAGGGGTCAGGGCCGGTCGGCGAGCTCCTGCAGCAGGGCGGCCAGGGTGCGGACGGGGACGCCGGTGCCGCCCTTGGTCGTGTAGCCGTAGGGGCCGCCCGAGTGGAACGACGGGCCGGCGATGTCGATGTGTGCCCACTCCAGGCCGTCGGGCACGAACTCGCGCAGGAAGATGCCGGCGGCGAGCATGCCGCCCCAGCGGTTGCCGGTGACGTTGGCGATGTCGGCGACGCGGGAGTCGAGGCCTTCGCGCAGGTGGTCGGGCAGCGGCATGGCCCACGCGTCCTCGCCGACCTGCCGGCCGAGCGCGGCGACGCGGTCGCGCAGCTCGTCGGTGCCCATGACGCCGGCGGTGCGCATGCCGAGCGCGACCTGCTGGGCGCCGGTGAGGGTGGAGACCTCGACGAGGAGGTCGGGGGAGTCCTCGGCGGCCCGGGCGATGGCGTCGGCCAGGATCAGCCGGCCCTCGGCGTCGGTGTTGAGCACCTCGACGGTGGTGCCGTTGTACATGCGCAGCACGTCGCCGGGCCGGTACGACGCGCCGGACGGCATGTTCTCCGCCATCGGCACGGTCGCGGTGACGGCGACGGGCAGGTTCAGCTTCGCGGCCAGCACGGTGGTGGCGACGACGGCGGCGGCGCCGCCCATGTCGCTGGTCATGTGGTCCATGTTGGCGGCCGGCTTGATCGAGATGCCACCCGTGTCGAACGTGATGCCCTTGCCGACGAGCGCGACCTTGGCCCGCGGCGCGTCACCGCCGGCCCAGGTGAGGCGCACGAGGCGCGGCGGACGGGTGGAGCCCTGCCCGACGCCGAGGATGCCGCCGTAGCCGCCGTCGGCGAGCGCCTGCTCGTCGAGGACCTCGACCTCGACGCCGGCGTCGGCGGCCAGTGCGGCCGCGCGCTCGGCGAACGTGGCCGGGTAGAGGTCGTTGGGCGGGGTGTTGACGAGGTCGCGGGTGGTGACGACGGCCTGCGCGACGGCGGCGGCGCGCGCGATCTCCGCGGCGTCGCCGTCGAGGTAGAGCCGGCCGAGCGGGGCCTTGCCGTTGGAGCGGCGGTACTCGGTGAACGTGTAGGCGCCCAGCACGCTGCCCTCGCCCGCCGCGGCGAGGTCGAGCGCGCCGAGCGTGGACAGCGCGTGTGCGGAGCCGGCGAGCGCGCGGGCCGCGGCCCCGCTGGCGCGGCGCACCCGGTCGCCGGGGATCCCGCCGTCCGCGGGCCTGCCGAGTCCGACGGCCACCAGCAGCGGCGCGGCGATGGCACCGGCCGTCGGGATCTTGACGACGTCGTCGGCCTTGCCGGTCGCGCCGACGGCGGCGAGGAGTTCCGGCAGCCGGCCGTCGAACGCCTCGGCGACGTCGGCGGCGCCGTCGGCGAGCACCGGCCCGTCCTCGCCCTGGACGAGCCCGACGACCACGGCGTCGACGGCGGCGGTCGCGGCGGAGGCGGTGGCGGGGTGCAGCTCGGTCGTCACGTGCGCGGACTTCCTCTCGGGGAGCGGTGGGATCGGGGGCGAGATCCGTTCGAGATGCTAATGACACCGGCGTGCGCCCGGATCGGGCAGCCCGGGATGCTTGGCTGTACAAGTGCCTCCGCCACCGCGTCGACTCAGTACGGCCGATGTGGTCGTACTGGGGTTGGCGACGGTGCTCGGTGCCGGCGCGTTCGCCGTCTGGGGTCCGGCGGCGGCCGCCGCGGGACGGTGGTTGCCGCTCGCGGTGCTGCTCGCGGCTCTCACGGCGTTCTGCACCACCGCCTCCGCCGCCGAGCTGGTGCTCGCCGGCGAGCGCCCGTCGACGGACGGGGTGGGCGACTTCGGCGCCCTCGACATCGTCCGTGCCCGGTTGCCCGACGCCGTCGGCCGGCTGGGCGCGGTCGCGTTCCTGGTCGCGCGCACCGCGGCCGCGGCGGCGGTGGCCTTGGTGTTCGGGTCCTACGTGCTGCCGACGGCGTCGGTCCCGGCGGCGATCGGCGTGATCGTGGTCGCGACGATCGCGCACGTCGCGGGCCTGCGCGCGACGGTCCGCGGCACGTACGCCCTGGTCGGCGGCACGATCGCGGTCCTGCTGTTCGCCGTGCTCGCCGCGCTGCTGATGACGGGTCAGGCCCCGGTGGCGCCGGCTGCCGGGTTGGTGCTCGACCCGGTCGTGCTGGGCTGGGGCGCGCTGGGCATCACCGGCGCGGCCGGGTACGTGTCGTTCGCGTTCGCCGGGCTGGCCCGTGCCGCGGTCGTCGGCGCGGCGGCGGAGGAGCCTCCGGCGGCCCTGCGGCGCGCGGTGCTCGCCACGTCGGCGATCGGGCTCGCGGTGCTGCTCCTGCTCGCGGTCGCGCTGCTCGCCGGGATGGGCCCGGAACGGCTGGCCGGCGAGGTGGCACCGCTGGCCGCGGTGGTCGACGCGGGTCGCGCACCGGCGATGGGCGTGCTGGTCCGGGTGGGGGCCGCGGTCGTGGCACTCGGGGCACTGCTCGGCATCATGGGCGGGCTGAGCCGCACCGTGGTGACGATGGCGCGCGCCGGTGAGTTGCCGGCCGCACTGGCCGTGGCCGGTGCTCGGGGCACGTCCTGCCGGGCCGGGCTCGTCGCCGGGGCGGCGTCGATCGTGGTGGTGCTGCTGGTCGGGCAGGCCGCCGCGATCGCGGTGTCTGCGTGCGCGGTTTTGCTGGCCTACGCGGTGGTGAACCTGGCGGCCATGCGGCTGCCGGCCGCCGGTCGCAGCTGGCCGCGCTGGGCACCGGTGCTGGGCCTGGTGCTGACGCTGGTGCTGGCGGCGTCGTTGCCGCCGATCCAGGTGCTGGTGGCGGTGGCACTGGTCGCGGTGGGATGGGCGGCCGCCACCGTGCGGGTCACCCCATGATCGCCGCGTAGCCGGCCAGGTGCAGCTCGAACGCCGCGCGCACGCCGTCGACGTCGCCGGTGGTGAGCAGGTCCAGCAGCAGCCCGCGGGTGACGGCGAGGCCGAGCCGTGCGTGGGCGCGGGCCGCGCCCGCGGGTAGCCCGAGGCGCACGAACTGCTCGGTGACGGGGTCGAGCCACGCCGTGACGACCCGGTCGAGGAACTCGGCGGTGTGCGGCCGGCCGGCCAGCGCCTGCCCGTAGACCTCGAAGAACAGCCGCTCCGCCGGCCACAGCGCCGGGTCGAGGAGCTGCTCGGTGAACCGCCTGGACTGCTCGAGCGGCGGGATGTCCGGGTCGGCGAACAGCTCCGCGAGGCGGTCGCGCTGGCGCTGCTCCACGCGCTCGACGATGGCCGTGACCAGAGCGTCGCGGGAGCCGAAGTGGTAGCTGAGCATCCGGTGGCTGGTGCCGAGCTCGGCGGCGAGCGCGCGCAGCGAGAGCTCACCCAGTCCGTGCTGCTCGACGTGGGCGATCGCGGCGTCGAGCAACGACTCGCGGGACAGCATGTACCACATGGTACATTCTTCGGGTGGAGTTCACGCACACCCTGCACGTGGCCGCCCCGGTCCAGCGCCTGCACGCCGCGCTCGTCGACGTCGAGGACTGGCCGCGCTGGACGCCGTCGATCACGTCGGTCCGGCGCCTGGATCCCGGGCCGCTCGCCGTCGGCTCCCGCGCCGAGGTGCGCCAGCCCAAGCTGCCGCGCGCGATCTGGACGGTCACGCGGCTCGACGAGGGCGGCATGGTCTGGGAGTCCAGGGCGCCCGGGGCGCGCACGGTCGGCGAGCACCTCGTCGAACCCGAGGGCGACGGCGCCCGCCTCACCCTCCGGCTGGTGCAGCACGGCCCGCTCGGCCGGCTGGTCGGGCGCGTCTACGGCGGTCTCACCCGGCGCTACCTCAGCCTGGAGGCGGAGGGTTTCCGGCGCTGCTGCACCGAGGCCGAGCGGGCGCAGTAGCGTCCGGAGCGTGGACGATCTCCTGACCAGCCCGCTGCACGACCGGCACGTCGCCCTCGGGGCCACCCTCGGTGAGTTCGGCGGCTGGTCGATGCCGCTGTCCTACCCCGACGGCACCGTCGCCGAGCACCTCGCGGTGCGCGGGGCGGCCGGCGTGTTCGACGTGAGTCACCTCGGCAAGCTCGTCGTGGCCGGGCCCGGCGCGGCGGAGTTCGTCAACCGCTGCTTCACCGCCGACCTCGGGAAGATCGGGCCGGGGCACGCGCAGTACACGCTGTGCTGCACCGAGTCCGGCGGTGTCGTCGACGACCTGATCGTCTACCTCGTCGGGCCGGACGAGGTGCTCGCCGTGCCGAACGCGGCCAACTCCGCGCAGGTCGCCGAGCTGCTGCGGGCCGCAGCACCCGAGGGCGTCACGGTCACCGACCGGCACACCGAGCGCGCCGTGCTCGCCGTGCAGGGCCCGGCGTCGGCCGAGGTGGTCACCTCGGCGCTCGGCGGGATCGACCTGGGCGGCCTGGACTACATGGCGTTCCTGGACGCGCAGATCGACGGTGGCTCCGGCGTGCGGGTCTGCCGCACCGGCTACACCGGCGAGCACGGCTACGAGCTGATCCTCCCGAACGACGGCGCCGGACCCGTCTGGGACGCGATCCTCGCCGAGGGCGCCGCCCCGTGCGGCCTCGCGGCCCGCGACACGCTGCGCACCGAGATGGGCTACCCCCTGCACGGGCAGGACCTGTCGACCGCCATCACCCCCGTGCAGGCCGGCAGCAGCTGGGCGGTGGGCTGGGACAAGCCCGAGTTCTGGGGCCGTGACGCGCTGCTCGCCGAGCGATCCGCCGGACCGGTGCGCCGGCTGCGCGGGCTGCGCGCCACCGGCCGCGGCGTGCCCCGTCCGGGCATGGACGTGCTGCGCGACGGCGAACGGGTCGGCGTCACCACGTCGGGCACGTTCTCGCCGAGCCTGAAGACCGGCATCGCGCTCGCGCTGATCGACACCGCGGCCGGTGTCGAGCTCGACGACACCGTCACCATCGACGTGCGCGGACGCGCGCTGGAGGCCACCGTCGTGAAGCCGCCGTTCGTGGCGACGCACGTGCGCTGATCAGCTGCTGGGACGGGGGATGGTCGGGCTTCCGACCATCGACCGGCCCGGTTACCTTGTCCGCATGACCGTGCCATTCACCCGTACCCCGCACCCTGCTCCCACACCCCCGGAGCGGCGCGCGGAGATCCTGGCCGACCCCGGCTTCGGCAGGTACTTCACCGACCACATGGTCACGATCCGGTGGTCGGCCGAGCGGAGCTCGTCGGAGCGAGCAGACAGCGCCGACCGGGGCTGGCACGACGCCACCCTCCAGCCCTACGGCCCGCTGTCGTTCGACCCGGCCTCGATGGTCCTGCACTACGGGCAGGAGATCTTCGAGGGGCTCAAGGCCTACCGCCACCCCGACGGTTCGATCGCCTGCTTCCGGCCCGACGCCAACGCCGCCCGGTTCCGCCGGTCCGCGGCGCGCATGGCGATGGCCGAGCTGCCCGACGAGCTGTTCCTGGAGTCGTTGCGGCAGCTCCTCGACGCCGACCGCGAGTGGGTGCCGGCCGCCGGCGGCGAGGACTCGCTCTACCTGCGGCCCTACATGCTCGCCACCGAGGTGGGGCTGGGCGTGCGACCGTCCGCCGAGTACCTGTACGTGCTGATCGCCTCGCCCGCGGGCCCGTACTTCGCCGGCGGCGTCAAGCCCGTCGACGTGTGGCTGTCCACCGACTACACCCGCGCCGCGCAGGGCGGCACCGGCACGGCCAAGTGCGGCGGCAACTACGCCGCGTCCCTGCTGCCGCAGACCCAGGGCACGGCGCACGGCTGCGCGCAGGTCGCCTACCTCGACGCCGAGGAGCGGACGTGGGTCGAGGAGATGGGCTCCAACAACCTGTTCTTCGTCTTCGGCTCCGGTGACCACGTGGAGGTCGTCACGCCGACGCTGTCGGGCAGCATCCTGCCGGGCATCACGCGCGACGCGCTGCTGGTGCTCGCGAAGGAGATCGGCTGCGAGGTCACCGAGCGGCGCATCTCCGGCAAGGAGTGGATCGACGGGGCGAACGACGGCACCATCAGCGAGGTCTTCGGCTGCGGCACCGCTGCGGTGATCACGCCGATCGGCGGCGTGAAGAGCCACGACGGCGAGGCGCGGATCGGGGGCGGCCAACCCGGCCCGGTCACCCTGCGGCTGCGCGAGCTGCTGACGTCCATCCAGCGCGGCGCGGCCCCGGACACGCACTCGTGGATGCACACGATGGTGCCGGCCTGACGGAGGCGGCCCGGATGGTGGCGGTGATCAAGGGCAAAAGGTCGTTGACGAAGATCGACTGACGACAGTTTGCCCTTGATCACCGAACTGCCGCCACCACCAAAGCCGCCGTGGTCGCCAGTTCGCACACCGCGCCCAGCGCGTCGCCGGTGACCCCACCGAAGCGCCGCGCGGTATGCCAGGCCAGGCCGATCGCGAGCACTGCGGCGAGCGCGACCGCCACCGGCCCACGCCAGCCCAGCACCGGCACCGAGGCCCCGGCGAGCACCAGCCACCACAGCGGCGCGACCCACCACGGCTGCGAGCCGGCGACCAGCGCGCCGAGCCCGTCGGGACGGGCCGCGGGCACCCCGCGCCGGCACGACCACGCGAACGTCGCCCGCCCGGTCGCCGCGGCCAGCGCGACCGCGGGCACGGTGGCGGCGCCGAGCGCCGCGGCCTGCACCCCCAGCACGACGAGCAGCGTCACCACCGCGAACGGGCCGGCGCCGCCGTCACGCAGCACGGCGAGCGCCCGCTCGGGCGGGCCGTAGCAGCCGAGCCCGTCGGCGGTGTCGGCGAGCCCGTCGACGTGCATGCCCCGAGTGGCCAGCGCCAGCGCACCGACGGTCAGCAACCCGACCACCAGCGCCGGCAGGCCGAGTGCGCTCAGGCCCACGACCAATCCGCCGGCGGCCGCACCGAGCAGCAGCCCCACCACCGGTGCCCAGCGCAACGCGGCCGCCGCCGTCGCCCGGTCGACCGTCGCCACCCGCACGGGCAGGACGGTGAGCAGGGACAACGCGACCGCGAGCCCCTTCACGCCGGCGCGGCCCCGGCCAGCAGCAGAGCCGCCATCCGCACGAGCGGCAGGGCCGCCGCGGCGCCGGTGCCGTCGCCCAGCCGCACGCCGAGGTCGACGAGGGGTTCCAGCCCGAGGCGCTCGACGACGATGCCGGCCGCGGGGTCGGTCGAGCGCTGGGCCAGCAGCCACCACGCCTTCGCGCCGGGCGCGAGCTGCTCGGCCAGCAGCGCGGCCGCGGCCGGCACGACGCCCCCGTCGAGCAGGACGGGGGTGCGGCGCAGCGCGGCCTGCAGGCAGAACCCGGTGAGCGCGGCGATGTCCGCGCCGCCCGCGACGCGCAGCAGGCCCAGCGGGTCGTGCCGGACGGCCTTCGTGCGGCGCAGTGCGTCGCGGACGGCGGCGGCCTTGCGCATCCAGGTGGCGTCGTCGATGCCGCTGCCGCGCCCGACGACCGCCACCGGCTCGGTGCCCGTCATCGCCGCGACCAGCACCTCCGCCGCGGTGGTGGCCCCGATCCCCAGCGAGCCCGGCACGAGCAGGTCGGCGCCGGCGTCGACCTCCTCGTCGGCGATCGCCCGCCCGACGGCGACGGCGTGCGTGGTCTCGGCCTCCAGGAGCGCGTCCTCGCGGTCGATGCGCCCGCTGCCCGGCCGCACCCGGTACTGCCCGCCGCCGGTGATGCCGCCCGCCGCGAGGCCGACGTCGACGACGCGCACCGTGGCCCCGCCGACCGGCGCCAGTATCGCCACCGGCGACGACGAGTGGTGCAGCGTCGTGACCTGCTGCGCCGTCATGCCGGCCGGGTGCACCGACACGCCCGCCTCGGCGATGCCGTGGTCGCCGGCGATGACGACGATCCGCGGCCGTTCCGGCGGCGGCGGCGGGCAGGTGCCGCGGGCGCCGGCGAGCCACACGCCCAGCTCGGCGAGGCGGCCGAGCCCGCCGGCGGGCACCGCCGACTCGGCATGGCGGGCCACCGCCGCACGGTGCGCCTGCTCGTCGGGGACGGGAACGGTGGGGAGATCCACGGGGTGTTTCCTAACAGCGCCGCTCGTCGACGATCACCGGGGGTCCTTCAGCCGGATCGGCAGGCCGGCCACGAGGAGCACCACCTCGTCGGCGACGGCGGCGAGGGCCGCGTTCAGGGCGCCCAGCTCGTCGCGGAACAGGCGGCCGGCCCGGGTCGCCGGCACGACCCCGAGGCCGACCTCCGCCGACACCAGCACCACCCGGCCCGGCGCGGTCGCCACGGCCGTGACCAGCGCGTCGACCCGGTCGGCGACGGCCGCCGGCACGGTCGCGGACTCCCAGGCGCCGGTGTCGTCGAGCACCCCCGTGAGCCAGGTCGCGAGATCGTCGACGAGCAGCGGATCGCCGCCGGCCGCGACGGTCGCGGCGACGTCGGCCTCCTCGATGGTCGTCCAGGCGGCCGGGCGCCGCGTCCGGTGCGCGGCGATGCGGGCCTCCCACTCGGCGTCGCCGTCGATCCGACGGGCGGTCGCGAGGTAGCGCACGGGCTCGTCGGCAGGCAGCAGCCCCTCCGCGTGCCCGGACTTGCCCGAGCGGGTGCCGCCGAGCACGAGCGTGATCACGCTGCCACGCTAGTGCCATGTCCTTCCGGTGGCGCTACCTCGACGGCGACGGCAATGCCGTGGACGGGCCCGACGAACGGTTCGCGGACCAGCAGGAGGCCGAGACCTGGTTCTCCGACGAGTGGCCGCAGCTGCGCGAGCAGGGCGTCGACGCCGTCGAGCTCCTGGACGGCGACGAGGTCGTCTACGGCCCGATGAGCCTCCAGGAGGGCGGATAGCCGACCTCAGGTCGCGAAGACCTGGGAGTCGTCGGCGAACGCCTTGAACTCCAGCGCGTTGCCGGCCGGGTCGAGCAGGAACATCGTCCACTGCTCGCCCGGTTGGCCGGCGAACCGCACGTACGGCTCGATCACGAAGGTGACGTCGGCGGCGCGCAGCCGCTCGGCCAGCTGCTGGAAGCGCTCGACGGTGAGGATGAGCCCGAAGTGCGGGACGGGCACGTCGTGGCCGTCGACGGGGTTGTGGATCGCGGCCCGGCGCGTCGGCGACAGGTGCGTGACGAACTGGTGGCCGTCGAGGTTCCAGTCCACCCAGGTGTCGGCCGACCGGCCCTGCGCGAGGCCGAGCACCTCGCCGTAGAAGCGGCGGGCGGCGGCGAGGTCGTCGACGGGCATCGCGAGGTGGAAGCGCGGGATGGGTGAGTCGAGGACGGTCATGTCGCAATGTTAACATTGCGACATGGTCGAGCCGAGGGTGCGGAAGGCCGAGCGGCGCGGGCTCGCCGACGAGGTGGCCGACCGGGTGCGCGACGCCATCTTCGCCGGCGCGTACGGGCCGGGCGAGCAGCTGCGGGAGACCGAGCTGGCCGCCGAGCTCGACGTGAGCCGCGGCCCGGTGCGCGAGGCGCTGCTGCGGTTGCAGGCCGAAGGGCTCGTCCATCTCGGCTGGCACCGCGGAGCCACCGTCACGGCGCTGACGTCGCGCGACGTCGCCGAGCTGCACAGCCTGCGCGGCGCCCTGGAGACCCTCGCCGTCCGGCTCGTGGTGGAGGCGGCCGATCCGGCCGGCATCGACGCCGTCGACGAGGCGGTGGCGCGCATGGCCGCGGCCGCCGACGTCCACGAGATGGCCGCGTGCGACATCGCGTTCCACGACGCCGTCTACGCGGCCACCGGGCACGGCCGGCTGGTCGAGGCGTGGCGGGCCATCCGCAACCAGGTCCACCTGTTCCTGCTCGCCCGGGTGGACGCCAGCGCCGAGGGGTACCTCGCCGAGCTGCCCGCCGAGCACCGCGAGCTGGCCGCGGCACTGCGGGCCGGGGACACCGATGCCGCGCTGGCCCTGTTCGACGAGCACCGGCGCCGCGCCTTCGACGTACTGGCAGATCACCGGCCGTAGCGGCTCAGGAACGTCCGCACGCCCTCCTCGGCGAGCTGCGCCAGCCGGTCGTCGGAGAGGCGGTCCCGGCCGGCGGTGAGCTCCAGCCGGTTGAGCGGCGCCCCGACGACGAGCCACACGAACTGCTCGGCGGCGACGGCCGCGTCGGGGATGGCCAGCCGGCCCTGCTCGGCGAGGGTCGCCAGCGCGTCGGCCAGGTTCTGCGTGTTGCGCTCCCAGCTGCGGGAGACGTAGTCGGCGGCGACCGCAGGCAGGGTGTCGGCCTGCGCGGCGACCAGTGCGCGCATCGCCAGCACCGGTTCGCTCAGGATCCCGGCCTGCAGGGTCGCGGCCAGCGCGCGCAGGCCGTGCTCGACGTCGCCGTCGGTGAGCAGCGCCGCCAGCTGCGGCGCGGTGGCGCTGCGGCCGCGGTCCACCCAGTCCTGCACGACGGCGGCGAACAGCGCGTCCTTGGACGGGTAGGCGGCGTAGAGCGTCTGCTTGGAGATGCCTGCCTTGGCCGCGACGGCGTCCATCGTGGTGCGGCGGAACCCGTGTTCCAGGAACTGGTCCCGGGCGAGCGTGACGAGCTCGGGCCCGACGGTGCCGGACGGCCGGCCGCGCTTCCGGCCGGTCGGGGATCGCTCGGGGGCAGCCATGCCGCCATCTTAGTACTTGCGCGTACGTAATACTCGAGGTTAAAGTACTGGTAGGTACTAAAAGGAGGAACCCGCGATGACCGTTCTGACCGCAGCCCCGACCCCGTTCCTGACCCGGCGCCACGTCCTGTACCTCGCCGCGGCCGCCGCCGTCCCGCTCGTCACGGCGTCGATCTGGTACACCGTCTTCGGCGCCACGTGGGTGGAGCTCTCCGGCATCGACCCCCAGCAGGCCGCCCGGCCCGGCGTCGGGGAGATGCTCGGCCAGCTGGCCCGCAACGTCGCCGTCATGCTCACGATGACCGTGCTGATCACGCGCATGGGCGTGCGGACGGTGCGCGGCGCGCTCGCCGTCGCCGCGACGGTGTGGTTCGGGTTCGAGGCGATGGCGATCCTCGGTTCGGTGCTGCACGAGGGCTACCCGTTCGTGCTGTACCTGATCCACGTCGGCGACGCGCTGCAGACCGCGCTGGTCATGGGCCTGTTCATCGGTCTCGCGCGACGCAGCGGCTCGACGCGATGACCGTCCTCGCCGTCGCGATCGCAACCGTGGCCGCGTTCGTCGTCAGCTCCGTCTACTACGCCCTGCTCACCCCGCTGGAGCAGCGCGTCCTCGGCGCGGCCGCACCCGACCGCGGGAAGCCGCACCCGGCGAAGGCGCTCGCCGAGCTGGCCCGCACCGCCGTGCTCGCCGCGGTCATGACGTGGGTGGCGGGCCGCGCGGGCCTGCTCGGGCTCCCCGAAGGGCTCGGCCTGGCCGCCGTGCTGTGGCTCGGCTTCCCGCTCATCCTGCTCACCGGCTCGATGCTGTGGGAACGCGTGCCGCTGGTCACCGCGGCCCTGCACGCCGGCGACTGGCTGCTGAAGCTGCTGCTCGTCGCCGCGGTGCTCGGCCTCGTCAGCGCGTGACGTACCCGATGGGGAAGTCGAAGTAGGTGTCCGGGTAGGGCTCGTCGGCCAGCGTGTGGTGCCACCACTCGCAGTCGTACGGACGGAACCCGCTGGCCTCCATGATCGCGCGGAGGTGCTCGCGGTTGGTCGCCTCCAGCTCCGTGATCCCGGACGCCCCGTGGTGCGAGATCGCGTCCATCAGGTCGTGGTCGCCGCCCATGGCGGCCAGCTCGCCGGTGGCGAGGTGGTACAGCGTCAGGTCCACGGTGCTGCCGCGGCTGTGCCCCGACTTCGCGGCCACGTAGCCGCGCTCGAACATCTCCGTGCGGTCGATGTTGGGGTAGTGCCGCTGCTTGGTCCGGCCGTCCTCGGGCTGCTGGGCCCAGCGCAGGAAGCTGTCGACGGCGCGTTGCGGGCGGTAGCCGTCCCAGAGGAGCAGGCCGAAGCCGCGGTCCGCGGCGTGCCGCCGCGCCCGGTCCAGCGCGGCGCACAGCGCCGTCGTGCCGACGATGCGGTTGGCCAGGTACCCCGGCACCGGCTTGCCGGTGAAGTTGTCCCAGGTCGCGTACTTGGCGTCCCAGCGGATCCCCGGAACGACCTCGTCCACCAGCGCGAAGCCGTCCCTCATCGGTTCTTGCCGGCGAGGGCGAGCGTGATCAGCCGGTCGACGACCTCACCGAGCGGCAGCCCGGCCGCGGCCATCATCCGCGGGTAGCGGCTGTACGACGTGAGGCCGGGCAGGGTGTTGACCTCGTTGAGGACCACCTCGTCGTCGTCGGTGAGGAACATGTCGACGCGCGCGAGCCCGCGGCACCCCAACGCGCGGTAGACGGACATCGCCGCCTCCTGGACGCGCGCCCGTGCCTCGGCCGGGATGTCGGCGGGAACGATGAAGGTGGCGTTGTCCGAACCGGTCTCGGGTGAGCTCTCCTGGTGGATGCGGAAGAACCCGTGGCTGAGCGCGACGTGGTCCACCTCGCCCGCGACCAGGTCGGCGCCCTCGCCGAGGATGGCGCAACCGATCTCGCGGCCGACGACGGCCTCCTCGATCAGCACCTTCTGGTCGTACATGCGGGCGATCTCCACCGCGGCCGCCAGCTCGTCCGGCCCCGCCACCTTGCTGACGCCGAACGAGGAGCCCGAGCGGGCCGGCTTGACGAAGACCGGGTAGGTGAGGCCGGCCGGATCTGCGCTCTCGCCAGGCGCGACGATGCGGAACGCCGGTGTGGCGATGCCCGCGTTCGCGGCGACGAGGTACGCGAGCGACTTGTCCATGCACAGCGCGGAGCTCTGGATGTCGCAGCCCACGTACGGGATGCCGGAGAGCTCCAGGAGGCCCTGGATGGCGCCGTCCTCGCCGAGCTTGCCGTGCAGGACGGGCAGCACAACGTCCAGGGCGATCGTCTCGTACCGGCCCTGCCCGCCCAGCACGACGAGCCCGTGGACGTCGCGGTCCGGGGACAGCACGGCAGTGCGGCACCAGCCGTCCTCCCACTCCGGTTCGGGGCCGTCGCAGAGCTTCCACGCGCCGCTCTCGGTGATCCCGACGTAGTACGGCCGGTACTTCGCCGGGTCGAGGCTCTGCGCGACCTGCCGCGCCGACTTCACGGAGATCGGGTGCTCCTCGGAGCACCCGCCGAAGAGGATGCCGACGGCCGCTCTATCCATGCTGCTTCCTGCTTTCGAAGTCCAGGCAGTTGACCAGGGAGTTCTCGACGGTGTCGCTCAGGGCGTGGTCGGTGTAGTAGGCCGTGTGCGGGCTGACGATCACGTTCGGCAGCTCCTGCAGGCGCAGCCACGGGCCGCGCGGCACCGGGTGGTAGCGGTGGTCGACGTAGAAGATCGCCTCCTCGCCCTCGAGGACGTCGAGCGCTGCGCCGCCCAGCCGGCCGCTCTCCAGCGCCGCCACGAGCGCCGCCGTGTCGATCAGCGGGCCGCGCCCGGTGTTCACGACGTGCGCGCCGTGCTTCATCCGCGCGATGCGGCCGCCGTCGAGCAGGTGGTGCGTCTCCGGGGTGAGCGGGGTGTGGAGCGTGACGACGTCGCTCTGCTCCAGCAGCTCGTCGAGCTCGACGTACTCGGCGGTGGTGCTCCGGCAGGTGTCGTGGGCGAGGACGCGCGGGCCGAAGCCGCGCAGCCGCTGCATGACGGCGGTGCCGATCCGGCCGGTGCCGACGACGCCGACGGTCAGGTCGCGCAGCTCCTTCCCCCGCACCCGGTTCAACCGGTAGTCGTGGACGTCCGAGCGGCGGATGGTGGTCCGGGCGTCGCGGAGCAGCATCAGGATCAGCATCAGCGCGTAGTCGGCGACGCTGTCGGGGGAGTAGGCGACGTTCCCCACGGTGATGCCGACGCGCTCCGCGGCCGCGAGGTCGATGTGGTTGCAGCCGACGCTCCTCGTCGAGACGTACTCGACGCCGACGTCGGCGAGGTGCTGCAGCGTCGCGTCGGTGACCGGGGTGCGGTGGTCGACGCTGACGCAGCGGTCGCCGGCCGCCAGCCCGGCGGTGGCCGCGGACAGCGCGGCCTCGACGAGGGTCGCCGTCACGCCGAACCGCGGCGCCAGCGCCCGGAACAGGGCGGCCTCGTCCTGGCCACAGCCGAAGACGGTGATGCCCGTCGTCGCGACGACCGGTGGCGACGCGGTCGGGGCCGGTTCGCTGCGGGGCATGGCCGCGAGTCAAGGCTCCGACGTGTTGCCAGCCCGTATGCGGATCTCGATACGCGGACGATATGTGCCGGGGCCCCGGCAGGGCAGGATCGCGGCATGGACATCGTCGTCACGGGCGCGGCCGGGTTCCTCGGTGCGGAGGTCGTCGCCGCCCTCCTGCGCCGCGGTGAGCTGCGCGGGCAGGAGATCTCGCGGGTGGTGACGGTGGACCGCGTCGCGCCCGCCGTCGAGGTCGATGGGGCAGGCCCGCGCCTGGTGCCGGCGGTGGGCGACATCGCCGACCCGGACCTGCTCGACGCGGTCGTCGACCAGGACACGGGCGTCGTGTTCCACCTGGCCGCCGTGGTGAGCGGGCAGGCCGAGGTGGACCACGAGCTCGGCGCGCGCGTCAACGTCGACGGCACCCGGCGGCTGCTGGAGGCCTGCCGGCGGGCCGGCAGCACGCCCGTCGTCGTCTTCGCCAGCTCGCTCGCCGTCTACGGGGGCGAGCTCCCGCCCGTCGTCGACGACGTGACGCCGCTGTGGCCGTCGTCCACGTACGGCACGCAGAAGGCGATCGGGGAGCTGCTGCTCGCCGACCACACCCGCAAGGGCTTCGTCGACGGGCGGGCGCTGCGGCTGCCGACGATCTGCGTGCGGCCGGGCGCGCCGAACCGGGCCGCGTCGTCGTTCCTGAGCGGGATCATCCGTGAGCCGCTGGCCGGGGTGCCGGCGGTCTGTCCCGTGCCGCCGGAGACGCAGGTGTGGCTGGCGTCGCCCGAGTCGGCGGTGGCGAACCTGGTGGCGGGCGCCGAGGTCGACCTCGGCTCCGACCGGCGCGGGGTGAACCTGCCGGGCGTGTCGGTCTCGGTGGGGGAGATGGTGCAGGCGCTGGCGGAGGCGGCCGGCCCGGAGGTGGCCGAGCTCGTCCGGTGGGAGCCCGACCCGGCCGTCGACGCGATCGTGCGGACCTGGCCGGCCCGCACCGACATCTCCCGGGCCGTGGCCGCCGGGTTCCGCGCCGACGCCGGCTTCGGCGACCTGCTCGCCGCGCACCTGCGGCGGATCGGTCGGTGAGACCCGGGGGAAACAACGCCCCCTAGCGTCTGGGACGTGGCTAAGGTGCGCATCCGCGCGGTCGCGTGCCGCGACCTCGACGACGAGCTGCTCGGCCGGCTGCACGCGATGGCGAACGCCCTGATGGCCGAGGACATCGAGCACTTCCGCCTGCACGCGGCGTCCAACGACGTCGTGCACGTGTTCGAGGCCGCAGGCGGCGAGGTCGTCGGGTTCCAGTTCTGGAAGAGTGCCCCGCTCGGGCGGTCACGGGTGATCGTCGGGGGGAAGCTGCGCGTCCTGCCGCAGTTCCGCGGCCGCGGGCTGCACCTGGAGTCCGGGCTGCGGTTCTACCTGCGCACCCGGCTGCGCCATCCGCTGGGCCGGATCTACCGGGTGTCGATGGCGAGCATGTTCGGGTTCGTGTCGATCACCGAGGCACTGGCCGAGTACAGGTTCTACGACCCGGCCCCGACCGATGCGGAGGGCAGGCTGCTGGACGGGGTGTTCCGCGAGATGGCCGGCTACAACGGCTTCCGCATCGACGAGGACGGGCTGTTCGAGGTCGACATCCACATGACCCCGCAGACCCTGCAGGCCTTCGGCGACGTCTACTTCGCCCGGCCCGCAGCGGTGGCCTACGCGACGCGCAACCCCGAGTTCCGCACCAACGGCTCCTACCTCGGGTTCTGGTTCCGCTTCACCCCGCGCAACGTGGCCGCGCTGTCCCGGGCCGTGGTGCGCAAGCGCCGCCGCTGACCGACGTCAGCGGGGCACGACCGCGTGCGCGCTGGCGTCGAACGCCGGGGCGACGACGAGCGTGGTGCCTGCCCGCTCGCACGATGCGACGGCGACGTGGCACGGCCGCGGCACCGACGGCGGCAGCCGTAGCCCGCCGTCGAGCTGGTAGCGCATGTTGGTGATCTTCCAGGCCGTCGCGGCGGGATCGGCCGGGGACTCCGGTGCCCGGTCCGCGCGCACCACCACCATCGCCTCGGTGACGCCCGCCGGCCACTCGAACAGCAGCGGGCCGGCCGCGGTCGCCGTCAGGTTCCGCACGGGCGGGATCCCGACGGGCGCCGGGGGCGCGGCGGCCGGCTGCGCGACCGACTCGACCAGGTCCGACACCTCGGTGCCGAGCCGGGCGACCACCCCGTACACCGGGATGGCGGCGTCGGGCGCGACGGCGCCGTCGACGATCGAGTTCGCGGCCGTCCGCCCGACGACCTGCCAGCGTCCGTCCGGCGTGCGCCGGCTGACCTTGTACTCGACCTGCGCCGCGCTGCCCGGGGTCCAGGTGACCGTGATCGACCGGTCGGCCTCGATCCGTTCCGCACGCACGTCGGACGGGGGCGCCGGGGCGAGCCTCGCCGGTGGCTCTGCTTCCTGCACGGCCACCGTCTCCGCGGCCGGCACCCGCGACGCCTCGTCGGGCTCCGCGGGACGGGTCGGGCGGTCCGGCGGGGAGGGGGAGGGCAGCGGCAGGGTCGGCGGCAGCGATCGGCCCGGTCGCGGCACCGGAGCCGGCGGCGGCCCCTGCGGGACGGGCGCGGGTCGCGGACGCGGTCGGGGCGCGGGGGCCAGCGCGGCCCGCAGCGCGGCGACGAACGCCGAGCAGGTGGGGAAGCGGTGGTCGGGGTGCTTGGCCGCGGCCCGCGCCACGACGCCGTCGACGGCCGGCGGCAGGTCCGGCCGCAGTTCCGTCGGGCGGGGCGGGCTGCCCGCGAGGTGGGCGTAGATCACGGCCGAGGTGTCGTCGCGCGGGTAGGGCACCTGACCGGTGAGGGCGCGGTACACGAGGCAGGCGAGCCCGTACTGGTCGGAGCGACCGTCCAGCCAGCGGCCCTCGATCTGCTCGGGGGAGGAGTACTGCAGCGTGCCGATGTACTGCCCGGCGGAGGTCAGGTCCGGCCCGCCGGACGTCGGGTTCTTGGCGATGCCGAAGTCGCAGAGGTAGACCTGCCGGTGGCCGTTGGGGCGGACCGTCCGCGCGATGAGCACGTTCCCCGGCTTGACGTCGCGGTGCACCAGCCCGGCCTCGTGGACGGCGTCGAGCGCGTCGGCCACCGGACCGAGCACCGCGCACACCAGCTCGCCGCTCAGCGGGCCCTCGCGGCGCAGGAGCGCGCCGAGGTCCTCGCCGTCGACGAAGCGCATCGACAGGTAGAGCAGCCCGTTCGCGTGGCCCGCGTCGTAGATCGGGATGACGTTGGGGTGCTCCAGGCTGGCCGCGATCGCGGCCTCCCGCTCGAACCGGCGCCGGTAGTCCTGGTCGGCGGCCAGCGGCGGCGGCAGCACCTTGAGCGCGACGGGGCGGTGCAACCGCAGGTGGGTGGCGCGGTACACGACACCCATCCCGCCCTCGCCGAGGACCGCGTCGATGCGGTGCCCGGCCACCACGTGCCCGACGAGGCCCGCGGCTGCGCTCTGCTGCTCCGGCACCGGCAGTCCGGGCTCCACCGGTCGGTGGAGCCCGTCCTCCTCTCCACACGTTCCGTGATGATCCTGCGAGCGCGGCGATCGACCGGGCCTGCCGTGGAGCCTACGGCTTCCGGCCGGGGCGCTGCGTGGAGCCGGAACTGCTCCGTCCGAGGGACGTCACACCCGGGCGGTCAGCTCCGGGTAGAGCACCTCCAGCCCGCCGGACAGGCCGGCCCGCACGGTGTGGCTGAGCTCGTCGGCCAGCACCTCCGGCGTGCCGGCCTGCACGGCGTCGAGCGCGCGGACCGCGACGACGGCCGGGTCGATCTTCTGGCCGGCGGGGACGCGCGCGGCCATGTCCGTGTCCATGTAGCCGACGTGCAGGGCGGTGACCGTGATCCCGGCCGGGGCGAGCTCGGTGCGCACCACGTTCGTCATGGCCCACTCGGCGGCCTTCGCCGCGCTGTAGCCGCCGACGCCGGGGCGGTGGATCCAGGACAGCACCGAGAGCACGTTCAGCACCGCCCCGCCGCCGTTGGCGGTGAGCACCGGCGCGAACGCGCGGATCATGTCGAGCGAGCCGAAGTAGTGGGTCGCCATCTCCCGGCGGATGTCGTCGAGATCGCCGTCGACGAGCCCGACACCGGTGCTGATGCCGGCGTTGTTGACCAGCAGCGTCGTGTCGGCGGCGAGCCGGGCGGCCGCGGCGACGGCGTCGGGGTCGGTGATGTCGAGCCGGATCGGGACGGCACCGGGCAGGTCGACCGACTCCGGGTCGCGGGCGCCCACGTAGACCTTGGCGCCCCGCTCGAGGAGCTGGGCGGCGAGGTGACGGCCAAGGCCGCGGTTGCCTCCGGTCACCAGTGCGACCGAGCTGCTGATGTCCATGACGTTGTCCTTTTCTAGACTGATTGGTGCGGTTTGAAGGCATGCAGAGGTGCGGACCACGGAGCAGCGGTCAGTCGAGCAGGCCGAGGACGGACGCGACGTCCGCCATCAGCTCGTCCACGCCGGCCCCGGCGCGGACGCGGACGCGCAGGCCCAGCCAGGCGTTGAACACGGCGGCGGTCAGCACCGCGCCGTCGCTGGAGCTGGAGATGCTGCCGTCGCGCCGGCCGCGCTCGATCAGCTCGCCCACCAGCTCCTTCGAGCTGTCGAGCTGTCGCTGGACCAGCGCGCAGGCCTCGTCGCCGGCGCCGGGCTCCGTGGCGGTGTTGACGGTGAGGCACCCCCGGCGCAGGACGACGCCCTGGGCGACCGCGGTCTCCAGCAGGACGCGGAGGGCCTGGCGCGCGTCGGGTGCGCGGTCGACGATCTCCCGGAACCCGGCCTCCCGCTCGTGCGCGTACCGCTGCAGGACCTGCAGGAACAGGGCGTTCTTGTCGCCGAACGTGTCGTAGAGGCTGCGCCGGCCGATGCCCATGCGGGCCACGAGGTCGACCAGCGAGGTCCGCTCGTACCCGTTCTCCCAGAACGCGTCGAGGGCGCGCCCCAGCACCACGTCCGGGTCGAACTCCTTGGTGCGCATGCCGACGACGCTAGTCTTACGAGAACGATCGGTGCAATATCTCCCCGATCACTCACACCGGCCCGCCGGTGCCGGGAGGCGTTCTTCACCTCGTTTTTACGGCGCGCCGACGATGCCGTGACGAGGGATGGAGAAGCTGCCGGCTCGATCCGCTCCCCGGCGACGTCCCCTGTCGAACCGCGTGCTCCCGCCCGCTCCGTGTTCGTCAGGGGACTCCGACGATGAAAGGACTCCCCATGAACGTGGTGGCGAGGCTCATGGGCTTCGTGACCACGCTCGCGCTCGTGTTCGGCGGGGCCTGGTGGTTCGGCACGGCCACCGCGCCGCCTCCCGGAACCGCACCCCCCGCGCCGGTCGACCCGCACGCCGCGGTCGCGCTGCCGCCGGACCGCCCGTCCTCGATCGGGACGACGGGTCTGGTCTCCACCGCATCCGGCTACACGCTGGTTCCGCGCGGGTCGACGACGTTCCGTCCGGGCGTCCCGGCCGAGTTCGCCTTCGTCGTCACCGGACCGGGCGGGCGCCCGGTCACCGCCTTCGACGTCCGGGACGAACGCCAGCTGGACCTCGTCGTCGTCAGCCGGGGCGGGGCGGGGTTCCAGCACGTGCTGCCCGCCGCCGACGCGGGGGGCGTGTGGCGGGCGCAGCTCGAACTGCCGGTCGCCGGCGTGTACCGGGCGTACGCGACCTTCGTGCCGACGGGCGGACCGGAGCTCGTGCTCGGCGTCGAGCTGTCGGCGCCGGGCAAGTTCGCCCCCGAGGAGGCCACGACCTCCCGCACGACCCAGGTGGACGACTACACCGTGCGGCTCGACGCCGACCTCGTGGCGGGCACGCGGTCGGAGGTGTTCGTCGCGATCGACCGCAACCGGCTGCCCGTCACCGACGTCGAACCCCGCTTCGGACAGCCGGGCCAGCTCGTCGTCGTGCGCCAGGGCGACATGGCCCGACTGCGCGTCGCCCCGCTCGCGATCCCGCCGGAGGATCCCCATCGCGGCAGCCAGGCCCTCGCCTTCACCGTCGAGGTGCCCGACGCGGGCGTGCACCGGCTGTTCGTCGAGTTCCAGCACCGGGGTGCCGTGCACGCGGCCATGTTCACCGTCACGACCGGCAGTGGCCAGTGAGCGCGAGCTCACGGGGTCCGTGCCCGCAGCGAGAGGCTCCCGAAACGTCCCGGTAGTCCGGCGGCTCGTCGGAAACCAACGGAACGGCTTCTGGTGACGTTCCGGAAACCAGCGATCAGCCCGTTCGGCCTAGGGTCGCGCCCACCGACGACCAGGGTGGGTGCTCCGTATGCAGCTGGGTGTGGCATGGATCGACGGACCACTCGGGCTCGCGTGCCTGCTCGCGGGCCTCTACCACCTCGTGCTGCTGGTCCAGGGCCGCGTCCCGTTCGCTCCTGCGCTGGCCCACGCCGTGATGGGGCTCGGCATGGCGGCGATGTTCGTCCCGGCCGCGGACCCGCTGCCGCGTCCGGTGTGGGTCGCGGTGTTCCTCGCCGTCGCCGTGTGGTTCGCCGGGATCGGTCTGCGGGACGGAACGCTGCTGGGTGCGGCCGGCCACCACGCGGTCGGCGGCCTGGCGATGATCTACATGCTCCAGGGCCACACCCTCGACGCGGCGCCCTCCGGCGCGATGGAGCACGCGCACCACGAGAGCCCCTCTGGGCAGCCGCTGCTCATGACCGCGATCGCGCTGGTCTTCATCGCCTGGTTCGTCGCCGACCTCGCCCGGCTGCTGCTGCCGCAGAGCGGCGCCGTCGCGGCCGTGCCCGTCGGCGCCGCGTCGGCCGGCTCCGTGGGGCTCGATCGACACGTCGTGGTGCCCAACGCGGTGATGAGCGCCGGAATGTCGATCATGTTCCTGGCCGGAATGGTCTGACCCGGAACTGCCGCCCGCGCACATGCTGATGTGCTCGCGCACCCGTCCCATCATGTGCGTGAGCATCTGAAGGTGTGCGCGAGCGGCGGAAAACGCGCCGATTCCGTCCCGGATCGGCGCGCTTTTCGTGTACCCCTATCCTTGGTACAACGAGTGGATACGGCAGATGGTTGTAAACCCTGCGTGACGTCGGCCGCACGTGTCGTAGACCGATCGGAAGAGGCAGCCGTTACGGAAGGGTCACCCGAACGGCCTTGCCTGTTACGCAGGTAGTGCCAATATTGCCCATCCCGCGGTTAAAGGCGGGGTCAAGTCTTGATCATGGTCATGCGCCGAAGCCTGCGTGATCATGGTCGATCCGGCGTGCCCGGAAGTTGTTCTCGGAACTGATCCGCGTAATTCCGTAGTAACAGGGGTGTTGAACCCCTGCGGCTCACGAGTGCGGGACCTTCGTGGGCCGAATGAATAAGTGACAAGAGAGGGAACACATGTCCGCGACCGCTCCCCCGGGCGCTCCACGATCTGGACGACGACGGCGCCTAGCCACCGTGACGGTGATCGCCGCGCTCGGTGCGACGGTGGCCAACGCCACCCCCGCCGCTGCTCAGCAGCCGATCGGTGTCGGGCCCCTGCCGATCACCTTCAACCTGACCGACAACAGCGACGGGTGGTTCGACTCCGGGCTGAACCTGTTCGGCAGCAAGTCCCTCGCGGTCGCCGTCCTGCCGCGCGTCAGCACGGACATCCTGGCGGTGCCCAGCATCGGCGGTCCGATCCTGGAGTCCGACCTCAACGGTCTCGTCAACGGAGTCACCGGCGGAGCGGCCGGCGGTCTCCTCGACGGCGTGACCAAGCCGCTCAGCGGCCTGCTCGGCGGGGCACCCGGCGTCGCGCCTCCGCCTCCTGCGCCCACCCCCGCCCCGGCCCCCGCCCCGTCCGCGGGTGCGGGTTCCAGCTCGAGCTCGAGCTCGAGCGCGGGATCGGCCTCCGCCTCGGGGTCGGCCTCCGCAACCGCGGCCCCGGCCCCCGCGCCGGCCCCCGCGCCGGCACCGGCTCCGGCTCCGGCGAAGGGCGTCCAGGGCCTCGACGTGTTGGGCCTCGGCTCGACACTGGCCACGGTCCAGGGGATCGGCAAGAGCGCCCCGGAGGCCGCGGGCCTGGCCGCCCAGGCCGAGGGCCTCATCGGCAAGCTGACCGCCGAGGTGGCGGCGCTTCCCCCCGGGTCGCCGGTCAACCTGCTCGACCTCCCGGTCGGTGTTGACCTGCAGGGCGTGCTCGACTCCCTCGGCAAGTTCGCGCTCAACGGGCCGGCGGTCTCGGTGACCTTCAACGTCGACCCGAAGAACTCCGAAGGCCTGCGCAACCCGATCGGCCTGATCGCGCCGGAAGGGGCGAAGGACTTCCCGTACATGGACGCGGGTGGCGCGTTCTTCGGCGAGAAGACCATCCAGCTCACTGAGCCGGGCCTGTACGCCTTCCAGGACTCGGTCGCGCCCTACATGCTCGGTGCCGTCGTCGTCGACGACCCGCTCACGCTGGGCCTGGACTTCGGCAAGAGCCTCCGCGTCAACGGTCAGCCGAAGCCCTTCCCGTCGAACGCGGACATCATCCAGCGGCTGGTGAACACCTTCTTCACGGTCACCAACCCGAACAACTGGCAGAAGTACAGCGAGACCGAGGAGGTCTCCTGGAACCCGTTCCAGCCGCCGGCGCCGATCCTGCAGTACGACGCCGCCGGGAAGCCGGTGCTCATCCCCAACCTGGATGCGTACTACGACCAGTACTTCAAGTACCCGCGGACGCTGCCGGCGCTGAAGAAGCCGACCACGCCGGGCGTCGGTGAGGTCTGGGTCGCCACGCAGATGGAGGACTACGAGGGCAAGGCGAAGCCCGGGTCCGCCACCAAGATCAACGTGGAGAACTGGACGATCGACCGGAAGATCGCCGCGCCGGAGATCAACATGAACAACGTCCACAACATGTGGACCGACAAGGACTACAAGTACCTGTACGCGAACGAGTGGTTCGACAACAAGACCGACGTGTTCGACCGCGAGACCGGCAAGTTCGTCCGGCAGATCGAGGTGGGCCACAACCCGGCGCACGTCATGACCCGTCCGGGCAACGACAACCTCACCGTCGGGACCAACGCCGGCACCGACATCGTCGAGCTGACGCCCGGTGCCACGTCGATCGTCCAGCGGATCAACGTCGACCCGGAGAGCGGGATCACGCCGCACCCGCACGCGCACTGGACCAGCCACGACGGCAAGACGGTCGTGGCGCCCAACACGATGACCAACGAGGCCGTCATCGCCGACATGGACTCGGGCACGGTCAAGCACGACAAGGTCGGCTACTTCCCGATCGCCACGTCGATGACGCCGGACTCGAAGAAGGCGTACATGTCCAACTTCCTGGGCGGCAGCATCAGCTGCATCTCGCTCGTGGAGGACGCCTGCGCCACCGAGGACGGCAAGCTGGCGCACACCTCGACGATCGACCTGTGGAAGAACTACAACCCGCTGACCGGGCCCACCGGTACGTGGGGCGGTCTGACCATCCAGCTCCCGGTGAGCCCGGACGGTAAGGCCTTGCTGGCCGAGAACACCCTGTCGCAGACGGTCTCGGTGATCGACCCGAAGACGAACAAGGTGATCAAGGACCTGCCGTGCAACCCCGGTTGCCACGGCGCCAACTTCGGCGCCAAGAAGGGCGGCGGCTACTACGCCTACGTGTCCAACAAGTTCTCCAACGCCGTTCAGGTCATCGACGTCGACCCGAACAACGACGGGAACATCGCGGACGCCGCGGTCGCCGGGCAGCTGGTGCTGAACGCAACCTCCAGCACCAAGACCGACGACAAGCTCAAGTCGGGTGCCGGCCAGGGCGGGCAGGGCGTCGTCGCCATCCCGCTCGTCTACAACGGCTGGGTGCAGCAGAACCCCGAGGCGTGGAAGCAGAAGCTCACGCCCGAGCAGCTCAACCCGATCGGCTGAGCTGAGCAGCAACTGACACCGCGGTCCGGGGCTGGGCGATGCCGCCCAGCCCCGGGTCGCGTTCCTGAGGAGTTTCCATGGTCCACCCGCTCACGACCCTCGTTCGCGCCGCGACGGCGCTGCTCACCACCGCTGTGATCTCCGTGGTCTGCATGCTGGTCCTCGCGCCCGCCGCGTCGGCGCGGGTGTCCATCGTGCCCGGATCCGTGAAGGGCGGTGAGACGCAGTCGTTCGCCGTGCGCCTGTCGAACGAGCGGAAGGGTGTGTCGACGACCCGGCTCGAGCTCACCTTCCCCGCCGACGTCCCGATCCCCAAGGCCACCGTGTCCAGGGTCAAGGGTTGGAAGGCGACGGTCACCACCCGACCCGTCGACCCGCCGGTCACCATCGGCGGCGAGAAGTTCGACGAGGCCGTCGCCTCGATCGTCCTGGAGGGCGGCGAGGTCGCCCCCAAGCAGTTCGAGCAGTTCATCGTCACCGCGGGTCCGCTGCCGCAGACCGGCCGGCTGGTGTTCGCCGCCACGCAGGGCTACTCGGACGGCAGCGAGGACCGGTGGACCGACGCCGGCGAGTCCGCCAAGGGGACCGCGCCGACGATCACGATCACCGCCGGGGGCGCATCGCCCGCCGGCGCAGCAAGCCCCGCCGGCGCCGCGGACTCCGCGGAATCCGTGGACGGTGCGGAGGACGGCCCGAGCGTGCTGCCGTGGGCGCTGCTCGCCATCGGGCTGGTGGGCAGCGGGTGCGCCCTCATCCTCTGGAACTGGCCGCCGGGCAGGCGTGCGATCAGGTCGCTCCCGACGACGGCCGGAACGGCCACCAAGCGGGTGCTGGAGAAGGTGGGAAGCCGATGAAGCGCCGCTCCGTGACGGTGGGCCGCTGGCCGCTCGTCCGCCGATTCCTCGGACTGCTGGTGCTGGTCGCCGCGTGCTGGGGCGCGCTGTTCGTCGCCCTCCCGGCCCCCGCCGGAGATCCGGTGCTGCTCTCGACGTCACCGGCCGACGGCGCGTTCGTCACCTCACCCGACGAGCTCCGGCTCACCTTCGACCGGCCGGTGCCCGCCGGGCTGGCCACCGTGCGCATGAACAACCCGCCGGGCGATCAGGTCGTCGCCGTCCGGCCGGTCAACCCGCCGGGGGAGCCCGCGACCATCACCGTGCCGATGCCGAAGACCCGCTACGGCGGGACCTACTCGGTGGCGTGGTCCGTGCCGAACAGCCGGCTCGAGCTGATCAGCGGCACGTCGAGCTTCTCCGTGTCCGCTCCGACGAAGCTGCACCCCGCTGTGGTCGGGATCGAACGGGATCCCGTCGTCGTCGCGATCTACGCGGTGGCGGTGCACGGTGCCACCGCTGCGCTGCTGCTGGGCATCGGCCTCGTGTTCGTCCTGGTCGTGGCGTGGCCGGCCGCCGGGCGGCAGGCCGTGGTACGGCGGCTGATCACCTCGGTCTGGTGGACGCTGCTGATCTCGACGCTGCTCACCATCGCCGGCTTCGGTGCCTACGCCGCCCGGGCATCGCTGCGTGAGGCGTTCGATCCCGCCCTCGTGGCAGGCACGCTCGGCTCGGAGACCGGTGCGGCGTTGCTGCTCAGGTTGCTCGTGCTGGTGCCGGTCACCGTCGCGCTCGTGCTCCTGCTCGCCGGCCGGCCGCCCGAGACGGGGATCGAGCGGTGGTCCTCCGCGCTCGCGGTGCTCGGCTGCGCGGCTCCGCTGGCCGCTACCTGGAGCTTCGCCGAGCCGCACGATCCGCACGGCCCCGGACTGCCCGCGATCGCTGCCGAGACCGGGCTGTTGCTCGCGATCGCGATCGCCGTCGGCGGACCGGTGCTGCTGTGGATCCTCCAGCGCGGCCCCGGTGACTCCGCCCTCCGCACCGTGCTGCCTCGGCTCGCCCGGGTCATGTGGGCGTGCGGTGCGCTGGTGGCCGTCGTCGCGCTGATCACGGTCGGGGGCTGGGAGCTGGCGGCGCTGCTCGCGCTGGCGACGCTGGTCGTCGCCACGGGGATCGCCGCACACCTGTGGGTCCGCCGGCGGGCCGAGACGCGTGGCAAGGACCTGCCCGGCCGGCAGCGCCTGCGCCGGGTCGCCGTGGTCGCCGCGAGCGCCGCGGCCGTGCTGATGGTCGCGACGTCGGCGATCGATCCCTCGGAGTCGGTGTTGGGCCTGTGGTCGACCGGCGGTGCACACCCCGGTAGCCCGCCCGCGGAGCGGTGACCGACTGGTGGCCGCGGACAGCGGAACGATGACATCCGCCTCACCGCCGGATCGCCGGACATGTGAGGAAATCAATGGCGGCTTTACGGAAGTTCGCAGCGAGTCCTATGAGAGTTCTTTTTCACTGCGCCGTAACGCTCAGTGCATCATCTGACATCTGGTCTCTGGTTGGCTCTACCAATCGGCGGAACGCTCCCCATCTCCGGATCTAGCCAGTGTCGGCCAGACAGCGCCCTCCGCCGATCGGCAGGATGATCAGAAGGAGAGATCAATGTCCAAGCACAGGACGTCCGGCTCGAGCCGGCTGCGCAACATCGGTCGCGCGGGTGCGGTCGTCGCGGGTGGCGCGCTCGCCATTTCCGGAATCATGACGGGCACGGCTTCCGCCGCTGAGGGATACGGCGACACCGGGCACGACAGCACGGCCTCGAGCGGGTCGACCGCCCCGAAGTCCACTGCCTTCACCCCGACCACCCCGGTCGACGGGTTCGTGTACCACTGGGGCAAGTACCACTACGGCGAGGAGAACTTCGCCGGCGACGAGGTCAAGCGCATCACGACCGACCCCGGGAAGTACGTGGACATCCACCTCGACATGGTCAAGATGATGGCCGGCCTGACCCCCGAGGGTGACATGGGCACGGGCCCCTCGGGCTACTGAGGTTCGACCCACCGGCTTGGGCGTCGCCCGGCTCCCCATCGGGGCGGCGCCCAGCTCTGCAAGAGGTGAAGAGAGAGGGCGGTGGGGATCGGTCCGCGGACCGGTCCCCACCGCCCTTTCGTCATGTCACCATCCCCGCTCACGCACACCTTCGGGTGCTCGCGCACAAGGCGGGACGTGTGCGTGGGCACGTCAGCATGTGCGTGAGCGGCAGCTGGCTTCTGCGCTTGATCACGAACACCTCGACCGGGCTCCTGGGCGGTCCCAGCCGCGGGCGAGCCGTACGACGGCGAGGGTGGGGGCCGCGTGCGGGCGCCCGACATGGCGCTCGCCCCGTCACCAGTGGTGAACGGGGCGAGCGGGGGGCGAGCGTCAGGTGGTGCGGGGGCCTCAGTTGCGGGGCTGCTGCCCGGTCACGGCGGTCACGCTGCCGAGGAGATCGCCGGTGACCGGAGCGAGGGTGCCGGTCAGGATCCCGATGAGGTTCTGCACGACTCCCGGTGAAGGCGCGGGGGAGGCACCGGGTCCGGCGGGCTGCGGCGCGGGAGTGGCGCCGGGTCCGGCGGGCTGTGGCGCCGGGGCCGTGGTGGTCGGGCCGACGGGGCTCGTCAGGGGGACGTCGGGCGAGTCCTCCGACGCCGCGCCGCCACCCGGTCCGTCGGCGCTCGGGTCGGTCGAGGTCGCCGCGGCGTCCGGGGCGACGGCGTCACCCGCAGAGAACCGCTGGACGACCGGTTGGCGACGGGGCGCGAGCGGGGCGGCGCCGACGTCGAGGGTGCCGCCGGGCGGACGGTCCACGGTCCAGGGGTTGAGTTCGCCACCGCTGGGCGGGACGTCGGGTTCGCGCGGACCGGGCGCCGGGCCGGCGCCGATCGGCTGACCGGTGGTGGGTGCCGCGGTCGGCAGCACCGCGAACGCGATCAGCGCGGCCGCGAGCGCGACGGTGCCGGCTGCCGCGGTCGTGCGCGCCAGTGCCGACCCGTCCCGGAAAGCCCTGATCAGCACGTCCACGAGCAGGAACGCGACGAGGCTGATCGCGAACGCCGGCAGCAGCCAGCCCAGCACGACGACGACGGCCGCGATCCCCGCAGCGACCGGCCACGGCAGTGCGGCGAGCGCGCGCGGCGGCGGGGGAGTCGCCGTGCTGCGGAACGGGTTGCGCTTCCACCACATCCGGTAGCCGCCGAGGATCAGCGCGATGGTGCCGAGCACCACGAGCGTCAGCAGGATCTGGTTGGCCAGCCCGAAGAGGGTGCCGGTGTGGAACTGGACGCCGACCTCACGCAGCTGGGCCAGCAGCGGGTAGTCGTCCCAGCCGATCCGCTCCGTGACGCGCGCGGTGTAGGGGTCGACGGAGATCGCGCCCTTGTGGATCGGGAGTCCCGTCGACGTCTCGACGACGGAGAACGGTCGATCGGGTGCTGCCGGCGGGGTGACCAGGAGCTGCCCGGTGAGCCCTTCCTCGCGGGCAACGGCCAGCACGTCGTCGATGCCGATCGGAACGCTCGACTCCGGGCTGATGGGAGCCATGGCGAGCCGGGGTTCGCGCGCCGACGGCAGGCCCCACCCGGCGAGCCGGCTCATGAGCAGGCCCGTGACACCGACGACCAGCAGGCCGGCGGTCAGCCACAGACCGAGCGGACCGTGGACGGAACGCAGCCGGCTCATGTCGCCGTTGCCGCGCGGGACCGGCACCAGGAGCTCGGCGGCGGTTCGCCGCCGCCGCCCCTGCTTGGTGAGCCACACGATCAGCCCGCCGGCGACGATGACGGGCACCCAGCTCGCGGCGATCTCCGAGTACCACCGCCCGACCTCGCCGAGGTGCAGGTCCGAGTGCAGCTCGCGCAGCCACACGTTCGCCGGGAGGCGGCCGTCGCTCGTGAGCAGTTCGCCGTTGATGAAGTCGGTGTACGGGTCGACGAAGACGGTGCGTGCGTCCCCGGGCTTGTCCATGCCCGGCACGTGCAGGTTGACGCGGGTGGTGCGATCGGGCGCGTCCGGGGGGACGACCGACTGGACGTGTGCCTCCGGATGGGCCCGCAGCGCTGCCGCCACCTGGTTCGCCACCGGATGGCGCTCGGCGCCGACCTGGGAGACGAACAACTGACCGCGGTACAGATCCTCGTGAACCTGCGGGCTGAACACGTACACGAGACCGGTCAGGCACAGGAGAAGCAGGAACGGTGCGACGAGGAGCCCCGCGAGGAAGTGCACGCGTCGGGCGAGCGGGCGCAGTTGCACACCGACACTGCTCGACGAGCGCGGTCGGACGAGGCCGCGAACGGGAATCCATCCGGCGGTCCGGCGGGAATGAGCGGAGGTCACCGCGGACTCCTTGCTGTGCTGGGGTGCTCGTCGGCGCGCACCGCGCCGCGGAGGGCGCGCCGACCGGTTACCGAGAACGTCCATTGCTCTTCCATTTCGACGTTCTCGGGGACCGGGCCGGTCGAGCTCTTCATGGGGAGCGCCCGCCGATCGACCGATGTGCTGTCAACCGCGGGACCGACATATTTTCGCAGAATCGCCGTAACGAACGGCCGCGAGGCGATGACCTCTTCGTAACGTCGAAGCCGTCGTATTGACGGATGCCCGTGAGCGCACTGTCACAAAGGCTTTACGACCGATCGCCCCGGCCGCTCGTTTGCGCGGAACCGGGGCGATCGATGATGTGGACGTGCAGCGGCGCGCCCCGTCGGACAACGGGGCGCGCGCGGCGGTGTTCAGGCGCTGGCCGTCTCTCCGGCCAGTACGCGACGGGCGAGCGCCCGGACGTCGAAGTCGTCGTCGCTCAGCTCGGCCTCGGTGGGCGTGATGCGATCCAGCAGCCGGCGGGCGGCCATGTGGGTCCCCGGGTCGTTGACGGACTCGACCCCGGTCAGCAGCCCGTCGCACAGGCGGAAGACGGAGAAACGATTCGCGCTGCCGCGGACGACCAACCGGTCGTGCCCGCCGCCGAGGTCGACCAGCTGCAGGCGCAGCGATCCCTGGTTGCTCCAGAACCACGGCACCGCGCGGTAGGAGCGCTTCCAACCCAGGATGCGGGCAGCCGCGTACCGGCCCTGGTCGGTGGCGTTCTGGATCGACTCGAGCCGGCGCAGCTGGCCGGTGATGCGGTCGCGCACGGCCGCGCAGTCGCCGACCGCCATGATGCGCGGATCGGAGGTGGTCAGGTAGCGGTCCACGACCACGCCGTCGGCGGTCTCGAGTCCGGCGCGAGCGGCCAGACCGTCGTCCGGGATGGCGCCGATGCCGATGACCAGCAGGTCTGCGGGGAGGAGCATCCCGGACTCGGTGCGCACCCCGGTGACGTGGCCGTCGTGGCCCACCACCTCGATCGCCCGGTCCTCCAGGCAGAGCCGGACCCCGGCGGCGCGGTGATGGGCGGCGACGGCGTCGGAGACGGGGGGCGACACGACCCGGCGGAGCAGCCGATCGGCCAGCTCCAGCACGGTCACGTCGATGCCGCGCTTGCGCGCCGCGCTCGCCACCTCCATCCCGATGAAGCCGCCACCGAGGACGACCATGTGCCGCGCCCCGGCCATCGACGCGCGAAGGGCCAGGGCGTCGTCGACCGTGCGCAGCTCGGACACCCCGCGCAACGGCAGACCCGGCAGGGGGAACCGGCGGGGCACCGCACCGGTGGCCAGCACGAGGTGGTCGTAGCCCAGCCGGCTGCCGTCCTGCACCAGCACCTGCTGCTGCAGCCGGTCGATCTCCACCGCAGGGCCGGGGCACAGCGTGATCCGCTGATCGTCGAAGAACGCCTGGGGTCGCAGCGAGATGCCGGTGACATCCGCCTGATCGTCGAGCAGCTCCTTCGACAGCGGCGGCCGCTGGTAAGGCAGATGACCCTCTGCGCCCACCACGGTGACCGGCCCGGCATATCCGCCGGTGCGCAGCGATGCCGCAGCTTCGATGCCGGCGTGTCCTGCGCCGATCACCACCACCCCGCGCACGTCAGATCTGCTTCGCAGGCACGCGGACGATCAGGTGGCTGCTTTCCTGCCTGGGCACCAGCTGGCAGCTCAACCGGCTGTTCTCGGCACGCGGGGCGGCCGTCCATTCCAGCATGTCGTCCTCGTCACCCGACGGCGGGTCGAACTCCTCCGTCGAATGGTCGAGGTAGACGTGGCACGTGCCGCAGGTCGCCGATCCGCCACATTCTCCGACGATTCCCGGAACCTGGTTGCCCAGCGCCGCGCGCATCAGGCTGGTCGCGACCGGCGTGTCGACGGTCATCTGTGATCCATCGTCGTTCACATACACGACAGTGGGCACGATCGTCTCCTTCTCCTGGCCGCAGGACCGAGATCCCGCGTTGAAAGACATTCGGACACACAAACACGGCACCCGTTGCTCAACGTTTGCGCGCCGCGCATCGGGCGCGGCGATAGATTTGTCCCCCCTGTACCGATCAGGTGCCCAAAAGACTAGCCCGAACGGCGTGACGGCGAGATCGGCTCGCAGTAAAGTCAACGTAACGAAGAACTCTGCCCACGATCCGGCTGCTGTGAGTGCCCGCCCGTTGCCGCTCCGCTGTCGCGCGCAGGCCGCTCAGCCCGACGGCGCGACGAGCGTCTGCAGCGCCTCCGCGAGCAGCGCGTCGCCGACCTCCACCGTCTCCAGCGGCAGCCCGAGCAACCCGGCCGCCCGCTCGGCAGCGGCCCGCAGCCGCGGCGTCGGGTGCTGCGCCAGCCACACGACCCGGCGGTAGTGGCCGAAGTACGCGTCGCGCAGGTCGGGGAAGCGGTCGAGGCCCAGCTCCGCGACCACCGCGCGGTCGACGTTCGCCGCGAGCCAGTCCGTCAGCACGTAGGTGCCGGGCTCGGCCTCCAGCAGCTCGCGGAACCGCGCCGCGCCGGCCAGCACGTCGTAGCAGTGCGCGCCCGGCAGCCGGGCGACGCCCAGCCGCGCGCACACCTCGTCGAGCCCGCCGGAAGTGCCGCAGTCGGCGTACCCGACCGCCACCCGCGCGTAGCGGCCGCGCAGATCCGCGATCCGCTCCTCCACGGCGGCGGCGATCCGTTCCGGGCGGTTGTGCAGCAGCGGGGGCAGGGCGTGGACGTCGACGGGCCAGCCACGGCGCGCAGCCACGTCGCGGACGTGCCGAGCGATCGCCCCGCACGCCACCACCGCTACGCGGGTCTCAGCATCCATGTTCGCTCCGCAAGCTCCGCTCAGGGGAACGCCAGCCGGTCGACGAACCGGTCGTTGAAGTCGGGGCGGTCGGAGAGCTCGACGTAGCGCACCTCCTCCAGCAGAGCCTGCGCCGCGGCGCGCTCCCGCACCGACAGCAGCGCCATCTTCGCGCCCTCACCGGCCACGTTGCCGGCGCTGACGATGCGCAGCACGGCGACGTCCGGCACGAGCCCGATGCGCACCGCGCTCGCCGCGGACAGGTAGCTGCCGAACGAGCCGGCGAGCACCACCTGCGCGACGTCCGCCTGGGTGAGCCCGGCCTCCTCCAGCAGCAGCGCCCAGCCCGTCGCGATGGCGGCCTTGGCGAACTGCAGCTCGCGGATGTCGCGCTGGGACAGGTACAGGCCGGGATGGAGGACGAACACGCGCTCCTGCCCGACCTGCTGCAGCCGCGACCGCAGCCCGGGCGGAACACCCGGGGCGTCGGGCAGGGCGAGCCGTCCCGACGCGTCGACGAGCCCGGCGGTGACGAGCGCGGCGACGGCGTCCACCAAACCGGAGCCGGCCAACCCGATCGGCTCGACATCGCCGATCACGTCGAGCGCCACGTCGTCCTCGCTGATCTTGACGCCCTCGATGGCGCCCGGCGCGGCACGCATCCCGCAGCGGATGGCCGCACCCTCGAACGCGGGCCCGGCGGGAGCCGCCGTCGCCATCAGGCGGTCGCCGGAGGCGAGCACGATCTCGCAGTTGGTGCCGATGTCGACGAACAGGCGGATGCGCCGGTCGCGGTCCATGCCGGACGCGAGCGCGCCCGCGACGATGTCGCCGCCCACGTACGCGCCCAGCGCGGGGAAGACGTAGGCACGGGCGCCCGGGTGCACCTGCACACCGAGGTCGCGGGCCGTCAGCCCGGGGAACTCGCGGCTGGCCATGACGAACGGCGCCACCCCGAGCGGCTCCGGGTCGAGCCCGAGCGCGAGGTGCACCATGGTGGCGTTGCCGGCCAGCGCGATCTCGTACACCTCGCCGCGGTCGACACCGGCCTCCGCGCACACCTCACCGGCGAGCTGGTCGAGGGCCTGATGGGCGAGCGCGGTGAGCCGGCCGAGCGCGTCGGGGTCCATCATCGTCGCGCTGATCCGGGTGATCACGTCCGCGCCGTGGGGCTGCTGCGGGTTGAGCATCGAGGTGACGGCGGCCGGCGTGCCGGTGGCGAGATCGAGCAGCGTCGCCACCACGGTGGTGGTGCCCAGGTCGAACGCGAGACCGTAGAGCCGGCTGCTGGTGTCGCCGGGCTCGACGTCGACGAGCACCTCGTCGACGATCACGGCGGTGACCTCGCCCTCCTGCGCGCGCATGGCGCGGGACAGGTTGCGCACCGCGTGCAGGTCCGCGGTGAACTCCAGGTCGTCCAGGGCATCGCGGAGGCGTTCCAGGTCGGTGCGCTGGTCGGCGAGCGTCGGCTCGGGCAGCGTCACGCAGCGCTTCTGCACGGCCGGCCGCAGGACCACCTGGCGCCCGACCCCGACCGTGGCCGCCTTCGGCCGGGTGACGAGCGGCGGCACCTCCACGACGACGTCCCGCTCGGCCGGCGCGCGGCAGGCCAACCGCCACCCGTCGCGCAGCTGCTCGGGGGTGAACGCGCGCGGGTCGACGCGCGAGACCGCCACCTCGCCCTCGACCACCCGCATCACGCACTTCTTGCACGTGCCGTGGCCGCCGCACGTCGAGTCGACGGCGATGCCGTTCCAGCTCGCGGCGTCGAACAGCGTGGTGCCGGCCGGCACCCGCACCTCGCGCGGCGGCGACTCGTGGGGGCGGAACGCGATCCGCACCCGGTCCGTCCCGGTCACGGCTCGGCCCCGGGGAGGTTGCGGTGATCAAGGGCAAAGTGTTGCTGCGGAAGATCGACTGGCGACGTTCTGCCCTTGATCGACGGAAGTGGCCGGGCGGCCGGCGGTCCGCCGGGCGGGGCGAGGTCTGCGCGGCCCGGTGTGTGGTGATCAAGGGCAAAGTGTTGCCGGGGAAGATCGACTGGCGACGTTTTGCCCTTGATCACGGCAACGGGGTGGGCGCCGGGGTCCGCACCGCCCGCGCCGCGGTGATCATGGGCAAACCGTGGCTGAACAAGATCGACTGACGACACTTTGCCCATGATCGACGGAAGCGGGCGTGAACCCGGGGGTTCCGTGCCGCTGGGGCGCACGCAGGCCGGACCTGCGCTGCCTGGCCTGCCGTGATCAAGGGCAAAGGGTTGCCGCGGAAGATCGACTGGCGACGTTCTGCCCTTGATCACCGCAACGGGGTCGGCGGCGGGGTCTGCGCCGCCCGCGCTGTGGTGATCATGGGCAAACCGTGGCTGAACAAGATCCACTGGCCGCGTTTTGCCCATGATCGACGGAAGTGGCCGGGCGGCCGGCGGTCCGCCGGGCGGGGCGAGGTCTGCGCGGCCCGGTGTGCGGTGATCAAGGGCAAAGTGTTGCTGGGGAAGATCGACTGGCGACATTTTGCCCTTGATCACCGCAACGGGCCGGGCGCCGAGCCCCGCGCCACCCCGACCGCGGTGATCATGCCGGGCGCGCGCGGACCGGAGCCCCACCCCACCGCGCGGCACTAGACCGCCGCCGCCTTCGCCGCCCGGGCCCGCGCGATCCATGCCGCGCCCCAGTCGTCGTTGCCCAGCAGCAGGTCGGCGGCCTTGACGGCCTCGACCATCTGCGCCGACCGCACGTCCATGATCGCGCTGGTCAGGCCGCAGGTCATCGCCATCGGAAGGAACGCGGAGCCGAGGGCGGGCCGGTTCGGCATCCCGAACGAGACGTTGCCGGCGCCGAGGGTCATGTTGAGGTCGAACTCGTCGTGGATCAGCTCGATGGTGCGCAGCGTGGTCTTCACCAGCGACGTGTCGGCCCCGATCGGCATCGCGAGCGGGTCGATCACGATGTCCTCGAGCGGGATCTCGTACTCGCCGACGGCGATGTCGAGGATCTTGCGCGTGATCTCCAGCCGCTTCTCCGGCTCGTCGGGGATCTCGTCCTCCTCGTTGGGCAGCGCGATCACCGCCGCCCCGTACCGCTTGACGATCGGCAGGATCGCGTCGAGCCGTTCCCGCTCGCCCGTGACGGAGTTGACCAGCGCCTTCCCCTGGTACGCCCCGAGCCCCGCTTCGAGCGCCTCGATCACCGACGAGTCGATGACGAGCGGGAGATCGGTCAGCTCCTGCACCAGCGTGACGGCCTTGGCGAGCAGCTCCGCCTCGTCGGCGAGCGGCACGCCCATGTTGACGTCGAGCATCGTCGCGCCGCCCGCGACCTGCTGCTCGACGTCGACGACGATCTGCGACAGGTCACCGTCGCGCAGCTGCTGGGCGAACACCTTGCGGCCCGTCGGGTTGAGCCGCTCGCCGATCAGGCAGAACGGCTGGTCGCCGCCGATGACCACTTCACGGGTAGCCGAACGAACGACCGTGTGCATCAGACCCCCACCATGGCGCGCTTCGCGGCGAGCAGTTCCTTGGCCTTCCGGACGGCGGTCGCGGCGTCGGCCGCGTAGCCGTCGGCGCCGACGGCGTCGGCGTACTCCTGTGTGACGGGCGCCCCGCCCACCATGACGATCACCTGGTCGCGCAGACCGGCCTTCTGCATCGCGTTGATGTTGGCCTTGAACATCGGCATGGTCGTGGTGAGGAACGCCGAGAACCCGACGATGTCGGGCTTGTGCTCCTGGATCCCCGCGATCACCTTCTCCGGCGAGACCTGCACGCCGAGGTCGATCACGTGGAAGCCGGCGCCCTCCAGCATGATGTTGACCAGGTTCTTGCCGATGTCGTGCACGTCGCCCTTGACCGTGCTCATCAGGAACGTGCCGACGGTCTGCGCGCCCGTCTCGGCGAGCAGCGGGCGCAGCACGTCCAGGGCGCCGCTCATGGCCCGGCCGGCGACGAGCATCTCCGGCACGAAGAAGTCGCCGCGCTCGAACCGGGCGCCGACCTCCTCCAGCGACGGGATCAGCGCGTCGAACAGCATCGACTCGGGCGTCAGGCCGGCGTCGAGGCCCTGCTGGGTCAGCTCGAGCACGCGCGGGCCGTTGCCCACGAGCGTCTCGTCGTAGAGCCCTCGCAGGATCTCCTGATGATCGGTCATCGCGTGCCTTCCTTCCGTGCTGGCCGATGGCCGAGCAGCGCCGAGAGCCCTTTCAGCTCGGTGACCAGCAGGTCGCCGAGGGCGGTGATGCCGAAGTCGTTGATCCGGCTGGTCGGCCCGGAGACGGAGATGGCGGCGGCGACGACGCCGTCGACGGTCCGCACGGGCGCCGCCACGGCGGCCAGCCCGAGCTCCAGCTCGTCGAGGGAGACCGCGAACCCGCGCCGGCGCACCTCGACCAGCATGTGGTCGAGCTGCGCCCGGTCGACGGGGGAGTGCGGGGTGCGCCGCTCCAGCGCGCCGTGCGGGCGGGGCAGCGCGTCGTAGGCGTAGAGGATCTTGCCCAGCGCGGTGCAGTGGGCGGGCACGTCGACGCCGACCCAGTTCACCGCGCCGAGCAGGTAGCGGCTGTCGACCTGGTCGATCTGGACGACCTGCCCACCCCGTGGAACTGCGAGGACGACCGTCTCGCCGGACAGCTCCGACAGGTGCTCCATGGTCGGGCGGGCCAGCTCGGAGAGGTCGTGCAAGGCGCTCGGCCGGGCCGCGTGCAGCGAGAACAGCGCCCCAGGGCGGAACGCACCGGCCCGGTCGCGGTGCACGAGCCGGGCGCGTTCGAGCGCGCTCAGCAACCGTGACGTCGTGGACTTCGCCATCCCCAGCTCGTCGACGAGCGAGGTGAAGGTGCGCGGCGCCCCGGACTCGACGATCACGCCGAGCAGGGCGCTCGCCCGTTCGACGGCCTGGCTGCCCGTCTGCTGGGTCTGCGTGGTCATGAGGGATCCGTCCTGGCGCTTTGTCCGGTTCGCAACTCGGGGCCCGAGAGTTTCACGATATGGAACCCGTGTTCCGTCGATAGCGGTTACTGTGACGCCGATCATCCGGCACGTCAAGAGATCATTTTCTGCACCTCCTCGGTAACTCCTGAGAGCGAGCGCCGCATGTTCCGCAATGCCATGCCCCGCTACGAGATCCTTTCCGCGGACGCCATGAAGACGCTCGACGGCGGCTGGCGCCGCCTGGTGTCGGAGATCGGCGTCGAGTTCGGCTCGGAACGGGCGCTGGAGCTGTTCCGGCAGGCCGGGCAGAAGGTGGAGGACGGGGTCGTCCGGTTCGATCCGGAGTTCGTCCTCGAGCAGGTCGCGAAGGCGCCGCACGCCTTCGACCTGCAGGCCCGCAACCCGGCCAACAGCGTGCACATCGGCGACGACGCCATGGCGTTCGGCGCAGTGTACGGTCCGCCGTTCGTCCGCGAGGGTGACGTCCGCAGGGACGCGAAAATGGCGGACTTCGAGAACTTCGCCCGCCTTTCGCAGAGTTTCGCGGCATTGGACTCCGCGGGCGGGATCGTGTGCGAGCCGGAGGACACACCGCTCGATTCCCGGCACCTGGATATGACGTTCGCGTTACAGACGCTGACCGACAAGATCTACATGGGGAACGTGGTCTCGGGGGAGAACGCGCGCGACACGATCGCGATGACGGAGATCCTCTTCGGCGGCCGCGAGATCGGCAGAGAGGCGATCGAACGCACGCCCGCGACCATCTCGTTGATCAACTGCAACTCCCCGCTCCGCTGGGACGACCGCATGCTCGACGCGCTGTTCGCCTACTGCGAGGCCAACCAGGCCGTCGTCGTCACGCCGTTCCTGCTGATGGGGGCGATGTCGCCGGTGTCGATCCCGGCCGCGCTCACCCAGCAGATGGCCGAGGCGCTCACCGGCATCGCGCTCGCGCAGCTCATCCGGCCCGGCTGCCCGGTGGTGTTCGGCTCGTTCCTGTCCAACATCGACATGCAGTCGGGCTCGCCCTGCTTCGGCACGCCCGAGTCGGCGATCGGCCTGTTCGCCACCGGCCAGATCGCCCGGCACTTCAACCTGCCGGTGCGCTCCGGCGGCGGCCTCACCTCCAGCCAGACGCCCGACGCGCAGGCCGGCTACGAAGCGCTCATGACGATGCTCCCGACGTTCCTGGCGGGCATCAACTGGGTCATGCACTCCGCGGGCTGGCTGGAGGGCGGGCTGGTCGCGAGCTACGAGAAGTTCATCCTCGACGTGCAGGTCCTGGAGATGCTGCAGCAGGAGTTCACGCCGCTGGAGATCGACGAGGCGAGCCTCGCGTTCGGTGCCCACGACGAGGTGCGCCACGGCGGCCACTTCCTCGGCGCCGCGCACACCATGGAGCGCTTCCGCACCTGCTTCTACCGGCCGTTCGTCAACAGCTCCGACAACTACGACCGCTGGATGCGGGGCGGGGCCAAGGACGCTGCGGCTCGCGCCGCCGACGTGGCGAAGAAGAAGCTCGAGGAGTACGAGCCCCCGCCCATCGACGACGCCGTGCGCGAGGAGCTGACCGAGTACGTGACCCGCCGCCGCCGCGAGCTGGGCGACTGAGGAGGAGACCACCCATGGCCACCGTTCCCCCGACCGCTCGCGTCGTCGTCATCGGCGCCGGCATCGTCGGCAACAGCCTCGTCCACCACCTGGCCCGCCTGGGCTGGCGCGACATCGTCCAGATCGACAAGGGCCCGCTGCCCAACCCGGGCGGCTCCACCGGTCACGCGTCCAACTTCATCTTCCCGGTCGACCACTCCCGCGAGCTGGCCGACCTCACGCTCGACTCCATGCGCCAGTACAAGGAGCTGGGCGTGTTCACCGAGTCCGGCGGCTACGAGGTCGCGCGCACCGAGGAACGGATGGAGGAGCTGCGCCGGCGCATGTCGTCGGCGAAGGCGTGGGGGATCGAGGCGGAGCTGGTCACCCCCGACCACGTCGTCGAGCGCATCCCGTTCCTGGAGAAGGACCAGATCCTCGGCGCCTTCTGGACGCCGTCGGTGGGCGTGGTCGACTCGCTGCGGGCCGGCACGCTGATGCGCGAGGCCGCGATGGAGCTGGGCGCGCTCACGACGGTGCCGAATGTCGAGGTCGTCGGCATGGACGTCGAGCAGGGCCGGATCAAGCGGGTGCGCACCGACAAGGGCGACATCGAGGGCGAGTACGTCGTCATCGCGTGCGGTGTGTGGAGCCCGAAGATCGCGCGGATGGCCGGCGCGGCCATCCCGCTCACCCCGGCCGTCCACCAGATGATCTCGGTGGGCCCGATCCCGCAGCTGGCCGAGCGGCCCGGCGAGATCAGCTTCCCGATCGTCCGCGACATGGACACCTTCTGCTACGAGCGCCAGCACGGCGCCGACATGGAGGTCGGCTCCTACGCCCACCGCGCGATCCTGCACGAGCCCGAGGAGATCCCCTCCATCGAGCAGGCGAAGCTGTCGCCCACCGAGATGCCGTTCACCGCGGACGACTTCGACCCGCAGCTGGAGCAGGCGCTCGAGCTCATGCCCGACGCGCTCGGCGCCGACGGCGCGGAGATCCGCTACGCCATCAACGGCCTGCTCTCCCTCACCCCCGACGGGGCGCCGATCCTCGGCGAGACGCCCGAGGTCAAGGGCCTGTGGTCGGCCGCGGCCGTCTGGATCAAGGAGGGGCCGGGCGTCGGGCGCGCGGTCGCGGAGTGGATGACCCAGGGCTGGTCGGAGATCGACCTCGGGCACTCCGACATCGCGCGCTTCTACCCGCACCAGCGCACCCGCGAGCACGTCCGTTCGCGCACGTCGGAGGCGTTCAACAAGACCTACGGCATCGTGCATCCCGGCGAGCAGTGGGCCGGGGAACGCGGCAAGCGCCTGGCTCCGATGCACGCCGCGGAGCAGGCGGCCGGCGCGGTGTTCTTCGAGACGGCCGGCTGGGAGCGCCCGTTCTGGTACGCGTCGAACGAGGGCCTGCTCGCCGAGTACGGGGACGCGGTGATGCCCCGCGAGCACGAGTGGGACAGCCGCTGGTGGTCGCCGATCATCAACGCCGAGCACCTCGCGATGCGCGAGCGCGCCGGCATCGTCGACCTCTCCGCGTTCGCGATCTTCGACATCGTCGGGCCCGGCGCGCTCGCGTCGGTGCAGCACACCGTCGTCGCGCAGTCCGACGTCGCCGACGGCCGGCTGATCTACACGCCGGTCCTCGACGCGCACGGCGGGTTCCGCTCCGACCTCACCGTCATGCGCCTGGCGCACGACCGCTTCCGCGTCGTCACCGGCGGCGCGCACGGCATGGCCGACCTGAAGTGGTTCGCCGACAACCTCGCCGACCGTGCCGCGCTGGTCGACCAGACCTCGGCGTTCACCACCATCGGGCTGTGGGGTCCGAAGGCGCGGGACATCCTCGGCCGCGTCACCGACGACGACATCAGCGACTCCGGCTTCCCGTTCTTCACCTGCCGCCCGATCGAGCTGGGCAGCATCTCCGTGCTCGCCTCGCGCATCTCCTACGTCGGCGAGCTCGGCTGGGAGCTGTACGTGCCGATGGAGCAGGGCGCGCGCGTGTGGGACCTGCTGCACGAGGCGGGCAAGCCGGACGGCGCCGTCCCCGTCGGGATCGGGGTGTACGGCACCACCGGCCGCATCGAGAAGGGCTACCGGGCGTACGGCTTCGAGCTCGACGCCGAGCGCACGATCGTGGAGTGCGGCATGGCGCGACCGCGGGTGAAGGAGGCGTCGTTCATCGGCCGCGACGCCTACCTCGCGCAGCGCGAGGAAGCCCCGAAAGCGGTGCTGTGCACGCTTACCGTCGACGACCACGTCTCCGCGAACGGGCAGCGCCGCTACATGCTCGGCGGCGAGCCGATCCTGACCCGCGACGGCGGCCCGCTGACCGACGGGCACGGCCACCACCCGTACGTCACGACGGCCGGCTCGGCACCCTCGCTCGGCAAGCACCTGCTCATGGCCTATCTGCCGCCGGACGAGGCGCGGGTGGGCAACGAGCTGGCCGTGTCGTACATGGAGCAGCTCTACCCCGTGACGGTCGCGGCGAACGACGCGACGCCCCTGTTCGACCCGAAGAACGAGCGGATGCGCTGATGACGGACGTACTCGTGTGCCTCAAGCGGGTGCCCGACGTGGCCGGCGAGGTTACGCTCACCGCCGACGAGCAGGGCATCGACGCACGGCACGTGGGCTTCACGGTCAGCGCGCACGAGAACTGCGCCGTCGAGCTGGCCGTGCAGATCGCGGCCGACACCGGGGGCACCGCCACCGTGCTGACGGTCGGCCCGGCCGAGGCCGTCGAGCAGCTGCGCTCGGCGCTCGCGGTCGGGTGCGAGTCGGCGGTGCTGGTCGAGGTTCCCGATCCCGGTGCGTACGGCCCGGCCGACATCGCCCGCGAGATCGCCGCTGTGGTCGAGGGCCGCACCTACGACCTCGTGCTGCTCGGCAACGACGCCGCCGACACCGGCGACTTCCAGGTCGGCATCCGGCTCGCCCACCTGCTCGGCCGCCCGGTCGTCAACGGGGTGCGGACGGTGTCCGTGGCCGACGGCGTGGCGACCGCGCGCGGCGACGGCGTCGACGGCGTGGAGACCTACGCCGTGCCGCTCCCCGCGGTCGCCACCGTGCTGGAGGGCGGCGTCGAGCCGCGCTACCCGTCGCTCAAAGGGCGGATGAAGGCGAAGAAGGCTGTCATCGAGACGCTGCCGCCGCAGTTCGAGCCGAAGGGCTCCGGGCGGGTGCGGCTCCTGCTGCCGCCCGCCCAGCCGAGCACGGTCGAGGTGCTGGGACAGGGCCCGGACGCGGCGGGCGCCGTCGTCGACCTGCTGGAGCGGATGGGGGTAGCGCGGTGATCATCGTCTTCGTGGAGACGTCGGCTGCCGGCGTCACCGAGACCTCGCTGGAGACCGTGACGTTCGCGCGCGGGCTCGGTGCCGAGGTCGACGCCGTCGTCGTCGGTGACCTCCCGTCCGGGGCGGCCGACGAGCTGGCCAAGCACGGGGTGCGCGAGGTGCACCACGCGACCGGCGAGGCGTTCGGCGCCTACTCCGGGGCGGCGTGGGCGAGCGCGGTGCAGTCGGTGGCTGCCGGCGCCGACGCGGTGCTGGCCCCCGGCACGCCGCGCGGTCTGGAGGTGCTCGCGCACCTCGCTGCCCGGCTGGACGTCGCGATGGCGGCGAACGTGGTGGCGGTGAGCGACGGCGTCGCGGTCCGGCAGGTGCTGGGCGGCGCCGTCCTGGAGGAGATGCGCCTGGCCGACTCGCCGGCGCTGCTCGCCGTCGCCGGGCACGCCGTCGAGGCCACCCCGGCGGCCGACGCCGGCGCGGGCACCGTGCGGGAGTTCGCGCCGGAGGTGGCCGCCGCCGACCTGGTGGCGCGGGTGGTCTCGGTCGAGCCCGTCGAGTCGGTGGACGCGAGCGGGCTGACCTCGGCGTCCGTCGTCGTCGGCGCCGGTCGTGGCGCCGGTGGACCCGACGGGTTCGATGCCGTCGCCGAGCTGGCCCAGTTGCTCGGCGGGGCGCTCGGCGTCTCCCGGGTCGTGACGAGCCTGGGCTGGCGCCCGCACCACGAGCAGATCGGGCAGACCGGCAGCCGGATCTCCCCGGACCTGTACATCCCCTGCGGCATCAGCGGCGCGATCCAGCACTGGGCGGGCTGCGCCAGCTCGAAGACGATCCTCGCGATCAACACCGACCCCGAGGCCCCGATGGTGACGAAGGCGACGTACGCGGTCGTCGGGGACATGCACGAGATCGTCCCGGCAGTGGTGGCCGAACTCCGCCGCCGCCACCCCTGACCCCACCCCCGTCGAGAACGAAGTTGTGGCGGTTCTTAATCGTTTCAATCGACCACAACTTCGTTCTCGACGCCGTACCCGGAGGGACCTTGCGATGCCCCCTGAGTCCGACGAGGCCGTCGGCGCGACGCTGCGCCGGCTCGTGCGTTCGTTCAGCGCGGAGATCACCCCGCGCGAGACCGCCAAGCTCCCGCCGCTCGGCGAGGTGCTGGGCGCCGGAACCGCCGTGTACCTGACGAACCTGGCGCGCGTGCCGTGGGAGCGGACGGTGGAGGCGGCGCGCTGGGTCGCGGACGCCGGGATGCGCCCGGTGCCGCACCTCGCCGCCCGCTACGTGCCCGACCGGGCCGCGCTGCAGCGGATGCTCGCCCCGCTGACCGCGCTCGGCGTGACCGATCTGCTGCTCGTCGCCGGCTCGACGGATCCCGCCGGGGAGTTCCACGAGGTCGCCCAGATCATCGCCTCCGGCTGCCTGGAGGAGGCGGGGATCGAGCGCATCGGCGTCGCCGGGCATCCCGAGGGCCATCCCGATGTCGCCGACGACGTGCTCGACGCCGCCCTGCTCACCAAGGCGGCGCTGGCCCGCGAGCACGGCCTCGCGGCTCACGTCGTCACCCAGTTCGGGTTCGCCGCGGAGCCCGTGGTGGCGTGGGAACGGCGGATCCGCGCCGCCGGCGTCGACCTGCCCGTCCACGTCGGGCTGCCGGGGCTGACCTCGCCGATGAAGCTGCTGAAGTTCGGCCTCTCGTGCGGGGTGGGGCCGTCGCTGTCGGTGCTGCGGCACCAGACCGGCGGCGTGTTCAAGCTCGCCACCTCGCCCGTCCACCACCCGGACGCGCTGCTGCTCGGCCTCGCCGAGGCCGTCACGGCCGACCCGGCGAGCCTGATCGAGAACGTGCACTTCTTCCCGTTCGGCGCGCTCGTCCCCACGGCCGCGTGGGCGTGGGAGATCCGCGAGGGGCGCTTCGCCATGCACGACCGGGCCCGCCTCAGCGTGCCCGCCTGAGGAGGGGGACCGATGACATTCCCGACCGACCTGCAGATCGCCCAGGCCGCAGCGCTCAAACCGCTCGACGAGGTCGCCGACCACATGGGCCTCGCCCCGCACCTGATCGAGGGCTACGGCGAGCACGTCGCCAAGATCAAGCTCTCGGCGATCGACGAGCTGGCCGACCGGCCGCGCGCCAAGTACGTCGTCGTCTCCGCGGTCACGCCGACCCCGCTCGGCGAGGGCAAGACGACCACCACCGTCGGGCTGGGGCAGGCCCTCAACCAGATCGGCAAGCGGGCGACGATCGCGCTGCGGCAGCCGTCGATGGGCCCGACGTTCGGCATCAAGGGCGGCGCGGCGGGCGGCGGCTACAGCCAGGTCGTGCCCATGGACGTGCTCAACCTGCACCTGACGGGCGACTTCCACGCCGTCACCGCCGCGCACAACATGCTCTCGGCCGTGCTGGACAACCACCTCTACCAGGGCAACGCGTCCGGCCTGGACCTGCACGCCATCACCTGGCGGCGCGTGCTCGACGTCAACGACCGGGCGCTGCGCAACATCGTCATCGGGCTGGGCAGCAAGCTGGACGGGGTGCCGCGCCAGACCGGCTTCGACATCACCGCGGCCAGCGAGGTCATGGCGATCTTCGCGCTGAGCCGCTCGCTGCAGGAGATGCGGGAGCGGTTCGGGCGGATCGTCGTCGGCTACACCGGCAGCGGGTCCCCGGTGACCGCCGAGGAGATCGGCGGCGCCGGCGCGATGGCGGCGATCATGCGCGACGCGCTGAAGCCGAACCTGCTGCAGACCCTGGAGAACACGCCCGTCCTCGTGCACGCCGGACCGTTCGGCAACATCGCGCACGGCAACTCGTCGATCGTCGCCGACCTGATCGGCATCCGCGGCGGCGACTTCCTCGTGACGGAGGCCGGGTTCGGCGCCGACATGGGCGCGGAGCGGTTCTTCAACATCAAGTGCCGGGCGTCGGGCCTGGTGCCCGACGCGGCCGTGGTCGTCGTGACGGTCCGGGCGCTCAAGGCGATGTCCGGCCGGCACACGATCGTCCCCGGCAAGCCGCTGCCGCCCGCGCTGCTGGAGGAGAACCCGGACGAGGTGCACCTCGGCGGCGCGAACCTGCGCAAGCAGATCGACAACATCCGCCTGCACGGGATCCCGCTGGTAGTGGCCATCAACGCCTTCCCCGGCGACCACCCGTCCGAGCACGCGGCGATCGCCGAGATCGCGGCGTCGGAAGGCGCGCGCTCGGCCGTCTGCACGCACTTCGCCGATGGCGGCGCCGGAGCGCGCGACCTCGCCGAGGCCGTCGTCGCGGCAGCCGACGAGCCGTCCGACTTCCGGTTCCTCTACCCCGACGAGGCGTCGCTCAAGGAGAAGATCGAGACGATCGCGACGAAGGTCTACGGCGCCGACGGCGTCGACTACGACCCGGCCGCGGCCGCCCAGCTCGCGACGTACGAGCGCAACGGGTTCGGCACCCTGCCCGTCTGCATCGCGAAGACGCACCTGTCGCTCTCGTCCGACCCGTCGCTCAAGGGCGCGCCGACGGGCTGGCGACTGCCGGTGCGCGAGGTGCGCGCGTCGGTCGGGGCCGGGTTCATCTACCCGATCTGCGGCGACATGCGCACGATGCCCGGCCTGAGCGCCACTCCCGCGGCCCACCTGATCGACATCGACGCGGACGGGAACGTGGTCAACCTGTCCTGATCGACGTCGCTCAGACCTGGGCGCCGCGCTTCACGCGCGGCTTCGGCACCCGAAGCCGGCGCAGCTGGCTCGCCCGGGTGAACGCGTACCAGCCGATGGAGAGGCCGCCGATCTGCTCGTCCGGGAACTTGGCCCGGACCTTGCGAGCGGTGGACATCCCCAGCAGCACGCCCTCGGTGATCATCACGAGGAGGGCGACCAGGCTGAACAGGCTCATGTACTGCTGCACGGCGATCACCGGGAACACCGCGGACAGCAGCACCAGCCCGGCGAGCGGCATGAACAGGCCCATGAGGTGCGGCCGGGAGTCCACGACGTCGCGGATGTAGGCCTTGACCGGGCCGCGGTCGCGCGGCAGCAGGACGCGGTCGTCGCCGGCGGCCATGCGGGCGCGGCGCTCGGCGGCGAGGCGGCGGCGCTCGTTCTTGTCGGGGCGGTTGGCCTTCGCGAGCTTCGCCGCCTCCCGCTGCGTCTTCGGCGGGGGCGGGGCGGGGCCCCGCCGCTTGGCCTGGACGTCGCGCCGCTTCGGGGTGGCACGGCCCTTGCCGGCCGTGCGCGACGGGTCGACCTGGGTGGCATCGGGCACCGCGGTGGCGGACTCGTCGGGCGTCGATGAGCCCGAATCTGCGGCGGTGGAGCGGCCCAGGAACCTCACCTCACTAGCCTACGGGAGACCGGGTCCACCGGAACGAACCGGGACGAAAGGGTGGCAGCGCATGCGCGTGGTCGTCGCACCGGACTCCTTCGGGGGCACGCTCAGTGCCACCGAGGCCGCCGCAGCGATAGCGGACGGGTGGCGCCGCGCCGCACCGGCCGACGAGCTGGAGCTGCTGCCGGTCGCCGACGGCGGCACCGGATTCGTCGCCGTCCTGCACGCCGTGCTCGGCGGAACGCTGCACACGCTGCAGGTCACCGGCCCGATGGGAGCGCCGGTGCTGGCCGAGTGGCTGCAGGTCGACGACGTCGCGTACGTCGAGTCGGCGGCGGCGTGCGGGCTGCACCTGGTGCCGCGCGCGGACCGCGTCCCCGCGACGGCGGCCGTGGTCACCAGCCGCGGGGTCGGAGAGCTGCTGGTCGACGCGGTCGCGGCGGGGGTCGCGCGGATCGTCGTCGGGCTGGGCGGCTCGGCCACCACCGACGGCGGGGCCGGGATGCTGGCCGCTCTGGGAGCCCGCGCGGTGGACGCCTCCGGTCGTGAGTTGCCGCACGGTGGCGGAGCGCTCGCCGCGGCCGTGCGGATCGACGGGCGCCCGGAGCTGGGCGGCGTGCGGCTGGTCGCCGCCGCCGACGTCGACAACCCGCTGCTGGGCCCGCACGGCGCCGCCGCGGTGTTCGGCCCGCAGAAGGGCGCCGACGCCGCGATGGTCGCCACGCTGGACGCGGCGCTGGCCCGGTTCGCCGACGTGCTGGCCGCGACGTTCCCGCCCGACGTGCGCGACGAGCCCGGCGCCGGCGCTGCGGGCGGCCTCGGTGCGGCGCTGCTGGCGCTGGGTGCCGAACGGGTGTCGGGGGCCGGGCTGGTGCGCGAGCTGGTTGGGCTCGACGCCGCGCTGGACCGGGCCGGCCTCGCGGTCACCGGGGAGGGCAGCTTCGACTGGCAGTCGCTCCGCGGCAAGCTCGTCACCACCGTCGCGCGGGGCGCGGCCGACCGGGGCGTGCCCTGCATCGTGCTGGCCGGGCAGGTGAGCGTCGGGCGCCGCGAGGCCGCGGCCGCGGGCGTGGAGGCCGCCTACGGGGTCGCCGACGACGCAGGCGGCGTGGAGGCGTCGCTGGCCGACCCGGCCGGCACCCTCTCCGCGCTCGCCGAGCGGGTCGCGCAGCGCTGGAGCCGCTGACGAAGGACTACACTGGTGATGCGGGAATGTCGCAAGAGTCGTTCGTTGTTGGGAGAGTCATGACCGTCGAGAACGCCACGTCCGTCGAGACCGAGACCCACGGCGTCGAGCTCACCGACGCTGCTGCCGTCAAGGCCCGCACCCTGCTGGAACAGGAGGGGCGTGACGACATGCACCTGCGCATCGCCGTGCAGCCCGGTGGCTGCGCAGGCCTGCGCTACCAGCTGTTCTTCGACGACCGCGAGCTCGACGGCGACCTCTACCGCGACTTCCACGGGCTGAAGGTCGGGGTCGACCGCATGAGCGCCCCGTACCTGCAGGGTGCCGTGATCGACTTCGTCGACACGATCGAGAAGCAGGGCTTCACGATCGACAACCCGAACGCGGGCGGCTCCTGCGCCTGCGGCGACTCGTTCAACTGACCTGACGTTCCCGCCGAGACCCTGGCCACACCGGTGGCCAGGGTCTCGTCGTCTCCCAGCCGGTAGGGTTGCGCTCCGTGTCCATCGCCGTGACCGGGTCCATCGCGACCGACCACCTCATGCACTTCCCGGGCAAGTTCCACGAGCTGCTGATGGTGGAGCAGCTCGACCGGATCTCCCTGTCGTTCCTCGTCGACGACCTCGTGATCCACAAGGGTGGTTCGGGCGCGAACATCGCGTTCGGTCTGGGGGTGCTGGGCAGGCGGCCGCTGCTGGTCGGCGCGGTCGGCGGCGACTTCGCCGAGTACCGCCTCTGGTTGGAGGAGCACGGCGTCGACTGCTCGCAGATCCACGTCGCACCGGACGTGCACACGGCCCGGTTCATCTGCACCACGGACGACGCGATGCGCCAGATCGGCTCGTTCTACACGGGCGCGATGGCCCGCTCCGCGGAGATCGACCTGGCCGGGCTGCCGGCGCTCGGGGTGGACCTGACGCTGATCGGCGCCAGTGACCCGGCGGCGATGGTGCAGTACACGAAGCAGTGCCTCGAGCTGGGCATGCCGTTCGCCGCGGACGTGTCGCAGCAGGTCACGCGCATGGACGGCGCCGACATCCGCACGCTCGTCGAGGGCGCCCGCTACCTGATGACCAACGACTACGAGTGGGAGCTCCTGCTCCAGAAGACCGGCTGGACGCCGGCACAGGTGGCGGAGAAGGTCGACATCCGCATCACCACCCTCGGTGAGAACGGCGTGCAGATCGTCGGCCGCGACGGCGAGCTGAAGGTCGGCGTGGTGCCGGAGACCGGCAAGGTCGACCCCACCGGCGTCGGTGACGCGTTCCGGGCCGGGTTCCTGGCGGGCACCGAGCAGGGCCTGTCGCTCGAGCGGTCCGCACAGCTGGGCTCGCTGATCGCCGTGCAGGTGCTGGAGTCGCACGGCGGGCAGGAATGGGTGTGGGACCGCGCAGCGGGTCTCGAGCGGCTCGGCGACGCCTACGGGCCGGACGCGGCCGCGGAGATCGCCGCCATCCTGCCCGCCTGACCACGCCGTCCGCGCCAGCTCGCGGGGCTCACCCCGTGGGCGCGGCGGAACACGCGCGCGAAGTAGCCGGGATCCGCGATGCCGACGGCGGCCGCGACGGCGCCGACCGGCTCATCGGTGGTCGCGAGCAGCCGGCGCGCCTCCAGCATCCGCCGTTCGGTGATCCACTCCAGCACCGTGCGGCCGGTGCGTTCCCGCACGCGAGTGGTGAGGTGCCCCGGTGACATGCCGACGGCGGCGGCCACGTCGCGCAGCGAGAGCGGCTCCGCGAACCGCCGCTCGATGACCGAGAACACCTCGCCGAGCAGCGGTTCCCGGTTGAGCTGCAGGTCGGCCAGCACGTCGCCGCCGTCCGCGCGGTCGCCGAGCCGGGCGACGTCGACCAGCAGCAGCGTGAGGTGCGCGGCCGCCGCGGCGTGGTGACCGCCGCGCCGCGCGCGCAGCTCCTCCTCCAGCGCGCTGATGCGGTCCGCCCAGCGCGGCCGGGCGGACTCGGGCACGACGAGCCGGGCGATGCCGCCGCGGTGCCCACCGACGAACGGGGCGAGCAGCGGGTGCGTGCCCCACGCCAGCGGCGAGGCGGCGGGCTGGGCGCCGAGCACGTCCGCGTCGAACATCACCGTCCAGCCGACGACGCCGCGCAGCCCGTGCTCCGGGAGACCGAGGGCGCGCGCCCCCACCAGGTCGCCGGGAGCGACGACGAGCAAATCGCCTGCGGTGCCGGGGGATCCCGGCTCGGCCTCGGCGATGTAGGTGAGGGCGAAGAAGTCGTGGGTGTGGTCGCCGTGCGGGATCGGGTGGTCGGCGCGGTCCATGCGCAGCACGACGACCCGCGGGCCGGCGGGGTCGGCGCGCAGTCCGTAGACCGGGACGCGCCGGACCGTGGTCGGCAGCCGCACGGTGTTCACCGGAACATCGTCCCATCATCGCCGCAGATCGAACACCTGCACAGCGTGCCGGCCTGCCAACCTGGTGACATGAGCGAAAGAACATCCCAGCACGGGCACGGCCACGGACATGGACACGGCCACCGGCCGTTCCTGCCGGCCATGGGGGAGCGCCGGTCGGTCCGCTTCTACGACGTGTTCGGCCTGCTCGTCGGGGGCCCGCGCATGTACCGCGCGGTGGCGGGCGCCACCCGTCTCGACGACACCCGCGCTCCGGTTGTCCTCGACGTGGGGTGCGGCACCGGGCAACTCCTGCGCCGGGTCGGTCGCGTGCACCCCGACGCGCAGCTCGTGGGCATCGACCCCGACGACCGCATGCTCGACGCGGCCCGACGCAGCGCCGCCCGCAGCCGCGTCCCGGCCATCCGCACGGCCCGCTGGGGGCGCGGCTACGCCCAGGACCTGCCTGCCGGTGACGGCACGGTCGATCGCGTGCTGTCGTCGGTGATGTTCCACCACCTCGACGCGGACGCCCGGGGCGAGATGCTCGCGGAGGTGCGCCGGGTGCTGCGCCCCGACGGTGCGCTGGTGCTGGCCGACTTCGACGGCTCCCCGGGCCGGATCCCGCTGACCCGCCGCATGCGGCACTCGCCCATGGCCGCTTTCGGCCCGGGCGAGGTCGCGGCGCTGCTCACCGCGGCCGGGTTCACCATCCGGTCCCGGGAGCACGTGCAGCTGCTGATCGCGGGTGTGGAGATCCTCTACGCGACCCCGTGAACCCGCTGGTCAGGGCTTCCGGCCCACTCCTCCGAACGCGTCCATCGGCCAGCCCGGTCCGCCGTCGGCGGCGTCCGGCCACCATTCGGTGATGCGGACCAGCCCCGGCTCGAGCAGCTCCAGGCCGGCGAAGCACTCCTGCAGGTCGGCGAGCGAGCTGAGCCGGTAGGGGACGCCCATCACGGTCTGCGTGACCGCCGCCTCGCGGACCGCGGCGCTGGTGTCGGTGCTGTCCCACAGCACGAGGTGGCTGCCGGCCGGGAGCGCCGCCACGACCGAGTGCACCGCGCGGTGCATGGCGGGCACGTCCGCGTGCCCGAGCACGCCCATGAACATCGCCGCGACGGGCTCCTCCAGGTCGAGCGTGGCGGCGGCGCGGGCGACCAGCGTGTCGGGGTCGCGGTAGTCGGCCTCCACGTACGTCACCGCGCCCCCGGCGGCCGCGCTGCCCAACCGGGCTCGCGAGTGGATGAGCACCTGCGGGTCGTTGTCGACGTAGACGACGCGGGCGTCGGGGCGGACGGACTGGGCGATCTCGTGCGTGTTGCGCCCTGCTGGCAGTCCGCTGCCGATGTCGAGGAACTGCCGGACCCCGCTCTCGGCCAGGTGGCGGACGGTGCGGACGAGGAACTCGCGCGAGGCGAGGACGAGGTCGCGCAGGAGCGGGTAGTCCGCGATCACCGCGTCCCCGACGGCGCGGTCGACGGCGAAGTGGTCCTTGCCGCCGAGCCAGTAGTTCCAGACACGGGCCGGGGCGGGCACGTCGGACCGCACCTGCACGGGCGGTGGCGGCCGGCCGTCCAACGCCCCGAACGACCAAGTCGACGTGGTCCGCCCGGCCGGCGTCTCCGGCTCGTGCACCGGCTCCGGGGCGTGCGTCGGCACCCAGTCGGCGGGCAGCCGGGCGACCCCGCCGTAGGCGTCGATGGGTCCGCCGGTGCCGTCCCACCGGGTGTCCTCGTCGGACGGGAGCCACTCGGTCACCGGGACGACCCCGGGCCCGATCATCTCCAGGCCGGCGAACAGCTTCTCGAGCTCACCCGCGGAGCCGAGGTCGTACCCGCCGGTGATGGCGTGGCGCCGGTCGAGGGCGGACTCGTCGGCCCCGCGGCCGGCGACGAGGTCCCAGATGACGAGGAAACTGCCCGGCACCAGTCCGGCCAGCACCTCGTGCACGATGTGCGCGGCCCGCCCGGGGGAGCGCACGTAGCCGAGCACACCGGTGAAGAGCACGGCGACCGGCTTCGCCAGGTCGAGGACGGTCCCGGCCGCGGACAGCACGGCCGACGGGTCGCGGAAGTCGGCGGCCCGGTACACCGAGACCCCCGCCTGCCCGTCCCTCGCAGGCAGCGCCGTGGCCCGCATCAGCACGAACGGGTCGTGGTCGAGGTGGACGACGGTCGCGTCCGGTGCCACGTCCCGCAGCGCGGCGCGCAGGTCGCGGTCGACGGGCAGCCCGGAGCCGACGTCGAGGAACTGCCGGATGCCCTCCTCGCGGGCCAGCTGCCGGACGACGCGCTCGCCGAACTGCAGCGTGGCCCGGACCAGGTGCGGCGCGCCGGGGAGGGACGCGCTGATGGCGTCGGCGTTGTGGCGGTCGGCCGCGTAGTGGTCCTTGCCGCCGAGCCAGTAGTTCCAGATCCGCGCGCGGTTCGGGAGATCGGCAGTTGCGTCGGGACCGGCGTCCGTCACCACTGACCCCCCGTCGGCTGCCCCGCCTGGACCGGGACCCTAAGGCATCCGGGCGCACCTGTGCGACGGCCGTCCGGCCGCACCGGACGGCTCAGATCCGTACGGGGTAGACGGGCTCGGGGATCTCGGGCCGGATGCGGTCCTCGACGAAGATGCCGTGCCACAGCAGGAAGATCAGCAGCGTCCAGATGCGCCGGCTGTGGTCGACGGGCCCGGCCCGGTGCGCCTCGATCAGCGCGCGCACCGCGCCGAGGTCGACCAGGTGGTCGGCCTGCGAGTCGCGCACGATGTCGAGCGCCCACGGGTACATCTCGTCGCGCAGCCAGTGCCGCAGCGGCACCGGGAAGCCCAGCTTGCGACGGTGCAGCACGTGCGCCGGCACGATCCCGTCCAGTGCCTGGCGCAGGGCGAGCTTCGTCGTCCCCTCGCCGATCTTGGACTCCAGCGCCAGGCCGGACGCGACGCCGTAGACCTCCGGGTCGAGGAACGGGACCCGCAGCTCCAGCGAGTTGGCCATCGTCACCTTGTCGGCCTTGACGAGGATGTCGCCGCGCAGCCAGGTGAACAGGTCGACGTGCTGCATCCGGGCGACCGGGTCCCAGCCCGCCGACTCCCGGTAGTACGCGGAGGTGACGTCGGTGTGCGAGCGGCGCGGGTCGTAGCGGCGCAGGACGGCGGCGAGCTGGTCGTCGCGGAAGATGCGGGCGTTGCCGTAGTAGCGCTGCTCCAGCGGCAGCGCGCCGCGGCGCAGCAGGTCCTTGCCGCGCATGCCCTCCGGCAGCCGGGTCGACGCGCGGCCGAGCAGCCGGCGCAGGACACCGGGCACCCGCTCGAACGGCGCGAGCGAGAGGGGTTCGCGGTAGATCGTGTAGCCGCCGAACAGCTCGTCGGCGCCCTCGCCGGAGAGCACGACCTTGACGTGCCGGCGGGCCTCGCGCGCGATGAACCACAGCGGCACCAGCGCCGGATCGGCCACCGGGTCGTCGAGGTACCAGACGATGAGGGGCAGCAGGTCCATCATCTCGTCGGGCTTCACGGTGCGCACGACGTGCCGCACCCCGATCGCGGCGGCGGACTCCGCGGCCACGTCGACCTCGGAGTAGCCCTCGCGCTCGAACCCGGTGGTGAACGTGATCAGGTTCGGGTTGTGCTCCTTGGCCAGCGCGGCGATCGCCGTGGAGTCGATGCCGCCGGACAGGAACGCCCCGACGGTGACGTCGGCGCGCATGTGCTTGGCGACCGAGTCGCGCAGGGCGGTCGCGATCCGGGCGGGCGCACCCGCGGCCGGCGCCGTGCCGGTGAAGGTCGGGTGGAAGTAGCGTTCCTGCTCCACCTCGCCGCCCGGGCGGACGGTGAAGTGGGTGCCCGACTCGATCCGCCGGATCGAGCGGTGCATGCTCGCCGGCTCCGGCACGTACTGCAGGGTCAGGTAGTGCTGCAGCGCGACCGGGTCCAGCGCGGTGGCGGCGGCATCGCCGGCCAGCCCGAGGGTCGGCGCGAGCTGGAGCAGGCACTTCTTCTCACTGGCGAACGCCGCGCCGGCCGTGCCGACCGCGTAGAACAGCGGCTTGATGCCGAACGGGTCGCGCGCACCGAACAGCACCTTCTCCTGCGCGTCCCAGATCAGGAACGCGAACATGCCGCGCAGCCGGGCCACCCCCGCCGGGCCCCAGTAGTGGTAGGCCGCGAGGATCGCCTCGCCGTCGCCCGCCGTCGCGAAGCTCGCGCCGTGCTCACGGGTGAGCTCCTCGCGCAGCTCGAGGTAGTTGTAGATCTCGCCGTTGAACACCATCGAGTAGCGGCCGTCGAGGTAGGACATCGGCTGGTGCGAGTGGTCGATGTCGATGAACGACAGCCGGTTGTGCCCGAACACCACGTCCGCGTCGTGCCAGGCCCGCCCGGGCTCGTCGGGCCCGCGGTGCCGCGCGCACCGCATCGCCTCGACGATCGCGTCGGTCCGGGAGGCCGCGTCGGCCTCCGCCGTCAACAGTCCGAGCAGTCCGCACACAGCGAGCCAGTATGCCGCCGGGCACCGCCGAGGCGGGCGGCGCCACCCGACCCTTCCGCGCGCGTGCGCCTCCGTTAGTCTCTACGCGAAGTCGAAGATGCCCGGTGACCGACCGGGTGATCGATCGTGCGACGACGGGTGGGAGGCGGCGGGCAGTGGGCCGAGCACAGCGAGACGGGCGTCGCGACACCGCGCGCCCACACGGCGACCTCGGTGCCCGCAGGGCGCTGAAGGTGGTTGCCCTCGCCGTCCTGAGCGTGCCGTTCCTGACCTCGTGCGGCATCGAGGACGTGATCCGCTTCGGCTGGCCCGGCGGCGTCACGCCGCAGGCCGAGCAGATGCGCCACCTGTGGACGTGGTCGGCCATCGCCGCCCTCGTCGTCGGTGCCGTGACCTGGGGCGCGATGTTCTGGGCGGTGATCTTCCACCGCAAGAAGAAGGGCGAGAGCGACGAGGTCGTCCCTCGCCAGACGCAGTACAACCTGCCGCTGGAGATCGTCTTCACGGTGATCCCCACGATCATCGTGGCGGTGCTGTTCGGCTTCACCGTGCTGGTGCAGAACTACGTCGAGAAGGACGCGCCGACCCAGCTCACCGTCGACGTCACGGCCAAGCAGTGGAACTGGGACTTCGCCTACCCGGGCAAGAAGACGCCCGACGGCAAGGACGTCGTCACGGTCGGCAGCACCGACACGATCCCGATCCTGGTGCTCCCCACCGAGCGCAGCATCACCTTCTACCAGCACTCGAACGACGTGATCCACTCGTTCTTCATCCCGGAGTTCCTCTTCAAGCGCGACGTCTTCCCGTTGCCGGAGAAGAACGACCAGGACCCGACGTGGGTGATCGACCGCGTCGAGCGTGAGGGCGCGTTCGTCGGCCGCTGCGCCGAGCTGTGCGGCAGCTACCACTCGCAGATGAACTTCGAGGTCCGCGCGCTGTCGCCGACCCGCTACGACCGCTGGATCCAGCTGCGCACCCAGGTGAACCCGGTGACGCAGGCGCCGTACACGGCGGGCGAGGCGCTCGCCGAGCTGGGCCGGCAGGACCCGTCGTGCGGCCAGCTGTGCGCACCCCTCGCCACCACGACCTACCCGTTCGCGAACGACCGCACCCAGCGTTCGGCCTCGTTGCCGCCGAACGCCGCTGGGAGCTGAGAGGCAGCCATGAGGGTCGAAGCCCGGATCTTCTTGATCTGCGCCGGATTCTTCTTCCTGTGCGGCATCGTCTACACCGTCCTCGCGCAGGAATCGGTGGGTGTCGCCGGGCTGTTCCTCACGGGCGGTCTGGCGCTGATCATCGGCACCTACTTCCAGTTCGTCGCCCGACGGCTGGAGGAGCGCCCGGAGGACAACCCCGAGGCCGAGGTGGCCGACGGCGCCGGCGACGTCGGGTTCTTCTCGCCCGGCAGCTACTGGCCGATCGGCCTGGCCGCGGCGGCCGCCCTGACCGGCATCTCGCTGGCGTTCTTCCAGGTGTGGCTGCTCGTGATCGGGCTGGTCCTCGTGCTGTTCGCCGTGGGCGGGCTGGTCTTCGAGTACCACATCCGCCCGTCGGATCACTGATCCGCATCCGCTGAGGGCGCCCGCGGCCGGGTGGCTGGCGCGCCGCCCCGCCACCCGTCATGATCCACGCACGTGGAGAGGGGCGGGACGTGGCCGATCAGGTGGCTGAAGAGTCTCGGTTGAGCGTCGAGACCAACGGCATCAACGTCATCACCGACGGGGAGCGGAAGGGCACGCCGCGCCAGCTGTTCTGGCCCTGGTTCGGGGCGAACGTCTCGGTGCTCGGGATCAGCTACGGCGCGTTCGTGCTGGCGTTCGGGGTCTCGTTCGTCCAGGCCGTGATCGTCGGCGTGATCGGCGTCGTGGTGTCGTTCGTGCTGTGCGGGATCGTCGGCGTGGCGGGGAAGCGCGGCTCGGCGCCGACGATGGTGCTGTCCCGCGCGGCGTTCGGCGTGCGCGGGAACGCGCTGCCCGCGCTGATCTCGTGGCTGCTCACGGTCGGCTGGGAGACCGTGCTGACGATCACCGCCACCCTCGCCACCGCCACGGTGCTGGGTCGCCTCGGTCTGGGTGGCGGCCCGGTGACGATGGTGATCGCGCTGCTCCTGGTGGCCGCGCTGGTGGTCGGGGCCGGGGTCCTCGGCTTCGACGTGATCATGCGGGCGCAGGCGGTGATCACCGTCGTCACGGGCGTGCTGACCGTCGTGTACGTGGTGCTGGTGGCCGGTCAGGTCGACGGTGCCGCGGTGGCGGCGCTGCCGGCCGGGCCGCCGTCGGCGGTGATCGGCGCGCTGGTGCTGGTGCTCACCGGCTTCGGCATGGGGTGGGTGAACCTCGCCGCCGACTACACCCGCTACCTGCCGCGGACGTCGTCGGAACGCGCGATCGTGGGCTGGACGACGTTCGGGGCGTCGATCGCGCCCGTCGCGCTGCTGGTCGTCGGGTTGCTGCTGGCCGGTTCGTCGCCGGAGCTGTCGACCGCGATCGCCGCCGACCCGGTCGGCGCACTGACCGCCGCCCTCCCGACGTGGTTTCTGATCCCGTTCGCCGTGACCGCGGTGCTGGGGCTGGTCGGTGGCGCGGTGCTGGACATCTACTCGTCCGGGCTCGCGCTGCTGTCCCTCGGACTGCCGGCGCCGCGGTGGGTCGCGGCGCTGATCGACGGCGTGCTGATGGTGATCGGCACCGTGTACGTCGTGTTCGTGGCTGGCGAGTTCCTGCCCCAGTTCACCGGCTTCCTCGTCACGCTGGGCGTACCGGTGGCGGCCTGGTGCGGTATCCTGATCGCCGACATCGCGCTGCGCCGCACGTACGCGGACGAGGACCTGTACCGCCCGGACGGTCGGTACGGTGCCGTCAACTGGCCCGCGGTGGTGCTGCTGGTCGCGGCCACCGCGGTCGGCTGGGGCCTGGTGACGAACGCGCAGGTCGCGTGGCTGACCTGGCAGGGTTACCTGCTCGACCTCGGCCTCGGCGGCCGCGAAGGCCCGTGGGCGTACGCGAACCTCGGCGTGCTGGTGGCGCTGGTCCTGTGCTTCCTGATCACGCTGCTGACCAGCGCGTCCACCGTCCGCAGGCAGGAGGTCTCACCCGCGCGCGGCTGACCCCAGCGCGTCCCGGGCGATGATCACCTGCTGGATCTGCGACGTGCCCTCGTAGATGCGGAAGAGGCGGGCGTCGCGGTAGCAGCGCTCCACCGCCACCCCGCGGATGTAGCCGGCGCCGCCGTGGATCTGCACGGCGCGGTCGGCCACCCGGCCCACCATCTCCGACGCGAAGTACTTCGCCGCCGACGGCCCCGCCACCTTGTCGCTGCCGTCGTCGTAGCGGCGCGCCACGTCGAGCACGAGGGCGCGGCCGGCGTAGTGGTCGGTCACCGAGTCCGCGATCAACCCCTGGATCAGCTGGAACGACGCGATCAGCTTGCCGCCCTGCGAGCGGGTCCTCGCGAACTCGACCGACTCGTGCACCAGCCGGTCCGCCATGCCCACGCACAGCGCCGCGATGTGCGCCCGCCCGTGCGCCAGGCACTTCGCGGCCGTGCGGAACCCGGTGTGCAGCCCCGCGTCGCCGCCGACCAGGTGATCCGCCGGCACCCGCACGTCGTCCAGGTAGAGGTCGGAGGTCCAGGTGCCCATCTGGCCCATCTTGTGGTCCCGCTTGCCGAACGACAGCCCCGGCGTACCCGCCGGCACCAGGAACGTCGAGATGCCACGGTTGCCGGGCGCGTCCGGGTCGGTGCGGGCGAACACCATGATCACGTCGGCGACCAGCGCGTTCGTGATGTAGCGCTTCGCGCCGTTGAGCACCCAGTCCGATCCATCCCGGCGCGCCGACGTCGTGAGCGTCGACGGGTCCGACCCTGCGTCGGCCTCGGTGAGCCCGAACGCCGCGGTCACCTCACCCGACGCCAAGCGCGGCAGCCAGCTCGCGCGCTGCTCGTCGGTGCCGCCGGTGATCAGCACCTGGCCGGCGATGCCGTTGTTGGGGCCGAACAGCGACCGCAGCGCCGGCGTCGTCCAGCCCAGCTCGAACGCGAGCTGCGCCTCCTCCACCATCGACAACCCGAGACCGCCGTAGGCCTCCGGGATCGCGAACCCGTACAGGCCCATCTCCTTGCACGCCGCGATGATCGACTCCGGGATGGCGTCCTCGGCGTCGATCTGCTCCTCCAGCGGCACGACGTCGTCGCGGACGAACTTCCGCACCGCGGCCAGCACGTCGTCGAGATCAGCGGGATCCACGGAACCTCCGGTCGGTGCGCAGCAGAGCCACTTCCACGCCAGAATCTCGCGTGAAAGTGGCTCCGCTGCAACCGGGTGGGGCGCTCGGGTCAGCCGCCGCCTCGGCCGCCGCCACGGTTCTCGCTGGTTCCACCGGTAGCCGCGACGTTGGCCTGCGGCAGCACCACGTCCTGGCCGTCCTGCAGACCCGACGTGATCTCGGTGAACTGGTCGCCCTGCAGGCCGGTGGTGACCGGCTGCGGCACCGGCTGCCCGTTCGGCCCGGGGATGCTCACCACGGTGCCGGTCGCTTCCTTCCGGATCGCGTTGGACGGGACGCGCAGCGCGTTCGGCACCGTCTTCGTGATCACGTCGGCCTGCGCGGTCTGGCCGTCCTTGAGCCGCGGATCGGTCTCGTTCAGCACGATCGTGGCGTAGTAGCTGACCACGCCGGAGATCGTGTCGGACGTCGGCGCCACCGACACCACCGTGCCCGGCTTCGTCAGCCCGTCCAGCGCGTCGATGCTGACCTCGACCTGCTGGTTCGCCGCCACCTGCGCGGCGTCGGACTCCTCGAACGGCACGACCAGCTGGAACGAGTCGATGTTCGTCAACGTGATGAACGCGCCGGCCGCCGTGCCCCCGGTCGTCCCCGTGGTGCCGGTGGTGCCGCCGGTCGCGTTGGGCACGCGTGCCGCCACGCCCGGTGCCTGCGGCGTGCCGCCCGTCGAGCCCTGGATGAACTCGCCCACCAGGCCGTTGATGCTCGACACCGTGCCGTCCGCCGGAGCCTTCAGCGTGGCGTTCGCCAGGTCGCGCTGCGCCCCGTCGACGGCGATCTGCGCGTCGCGGCGGACCGCCTCCTGCACCTTCGCGTCGGCGGAGTTGTCCCGGCCGGCGCTCTCCAGGGTGTTCTCCGCGGTGACGACCTGGGCCTGGGCGTTCGCGATGGAGATGCGGCCCTGGGTCGCGGCAGTGTCCTCGGTGTGCTTGGCCGCGTTGTACGCGGTCTCGGACGCGATCACCTGGCGCTGGGCGGCCTGCTTGCCCGCGCAGGTCTGGAAGCCGTCGTCATCGTCGTCGCCGGTCAGCGGGGTGCTGAAGGCGACCGGGCGGACCTCGGTGGTAGCCGGCTGTCCCATGCTGCTGTTGCCGATCAACCCGCCGGAGTTGCGGCTTGAGGTATTGCCGTCGGAGTTGTCGCTCTGCGCTGGCTTGGGCTTCGCAGCAGGGGAGGTCGTGCTAGGCGGATCGCACGGCGTCGTCCGCAGCACTTCCCGGTCGAAGTCCAGCTGCACCTTGGCGCGACGGGTGGCGTCGGCGTTGGCGGCGTTGACCGCGTTGACGTTGCTCTCCGTGGCGTGCAGGACGGCGTTGGCGGCATCCAGCGCGGCCTGGGCACCCTCGACCGTGTAGCTGCCGGTGATCTTGCCCAGAGCTGCGTTCTGCTGGTCGAGCTTCGCCTTGGCCGAGGCCAGCGCCTGCGAGAGGGCGGCGTCGTCGAGGCGGGCGAGCGGCTGCCCCTTGGTGACCTTGTCGCCCACCTTGACCATGATCTCGGCGATCTGGCCGCGGTCGGCGAAGCCCAGGTTCTGCTCGTTGATCGACACCAGCGTCCCGGAGGCCGAGACGGAGGTCGAGACGGGTCCGCGGTCCACCTTGACCGTCGGCGCCGGTGGGGCACCGCCGCCGCATGCCGTGACCAGCACGGCGACTGCCGCGAGGCCTACCCAGTGCAGGTGCCTCGTTCGAGCCATGGTGGATGCCTTTCCGTGGGTGGTGCCGAGGAGCGGGGACGCCGGGGTCGTCACTGGTACCTCAGCGCTTCGATCGGGCGCAGCCGGGCCGCGCGGTTGGCCGGGTAACCGCCCGCGACCAGCCCGATGATGATGCTGATCGTGAACGAGAGGATCACCGAGCCCGTGGACACCACCGGCGCCGGGAAGTCGGGAATCAGTGCCGGTAGGACGAAGCCGGCGGCCAGGGACAGCCCGATGCCGAGCAGGATGCCGATGATCCCGCCGATGCCGGTGAGCATCATCGACTCGATCAGGAACTGCTGCAGGATCGCCCGGCGCCGTGCCCCGATGGCCTTGCGGATGCCGATCTCCCGGGTCCGTTCCGTGACGGTGACCAGCATGATGTTGGCGACGCCGATGCTGCCGACCACCAGCGAGATGCCGGCGACGGCCGCGGTGAAGAGCGTGACGAACGACAGCACCTGCGACGACTGGTCGAGCAGGGCCTGCAGCTTGAGCACGTTGTAGTCGCGGTCCTCGGGGTCGCGGATCTTGTGCCGGTCGTCGAGGATGGCGTGGATCTGCTGCTCGGCCGCGTTGACCGCGGCCACCGACGTGGCGCGGATGGTCAGCGAGTTGACCTTGTCGCCGCCGCCGAGCAGGTAGCTGCGCGCCGCGCCGAGCGGCATGATCACCACGTCGTCGTCCTGGCCGTTGCCCTTGACCACGCCGATCACGCGGAACGACGTGCGCCCGACCCGGATCTCCTTGCCCATCGCCGCGGCCGCGTCGCCGTTGAACAGGCTCGCGACGATGTTGGGGCCGAGCACGGCGACCTTGGCCTTGGTGCGCACGTCCTGGTCGGTGAAGAAGGAGCCGATCACCATCTTGCGGTCGTTCACCACGAGGTAGTCCGCGGTGGTGCCGTTGATCGACCCGCGGACCTGGCTACCGCCGCTCAGCTGGACGTTGGCGCTGCCGCTCACGGTCGGGGTGACCGACAGGATGTCCGGCGCCTTCGTCCTGTTGTTCAGTGCGTCGACGTCGTTGTCGGTGAGGTCCTTCGGCTCGCCGTTGCCGCCCAGGCTGCCCTGGCTCTTGGTGACGTTGATCTGGTTGGCGAGCGGGCCGAACGCGTCGTTGATGAACGTCTGCAGGCCGTTGCCGAACGCGACCAGCAGGATCACCGCCGAGACGCCGATGATGATGCCGAGCATCGTCAGCACCGAACGCATGCGGTTGGACCGCAGACCGCGCAGCGCGATGCGGGCGGCCTCCCAGATGTTCATCGGTCGAGGTCCTTGCGCAGTACGGGTCGGGTCGGCTCGCCGGGATCGACCTCGTCGGCTGCAGCGACGGCGGTAGCGTCGGCAACGTCGAGGGCGTGCTTGGGAGCCGACGGGGGCAGCTCGGTGACGGCGGCGAACACCTCGGTGTGCCCGTCCTCCGGCACGACCTGGTCGCGCTTCTGCTCCTGGCGGACGTCGCTGATGATGTGCCCGTCCCGCAGCGTGATGACGCGCTTGGCGAACGCCGCGACCTCGGGCTCGTGCGTGATCAGCACGACCGTGCGACCCGAGTCGTTGAGCTCGACGAACAGGTTCATGATCTCGATCGTCGACGCGGTGTCGAGGTTTCCGGTGGGCTCGTCGGCGAGGATCATCGTCGGGTCCATGACCAGCGAGCGGGCCACGGCCACGCGCTGCTGCTGACCGCCCGAGAGCTCGTTGGGCATGTGGTACATGCGCTCGCCGAGCCCGACCCGCTGCAGTGCGCGCTCGGCGCGGGCCCGGCGGTCGGAGCCGCCCCCGTACACCATCGGCAGCTCGACGTTGCGGATCGCCGACGTGCGCGGGATCAGGTTGAACGACTGGAAGACGAACCCGATCTTCTTGTTGCGGATGTCGGCCAGCGCGTTCTCCCGCAGGCTGCCGACGTCGATCCCGTCGAGGCGGTAGACGCCCGTGGTGGGCATGTCGAGGCAGCCCAGGATGTTCATCATCGTGCTCTTGCCGGAGCCGGACGCGCCCATGATCGCGACGAGCTCGCCGTCCTCGATGCGGAGATTGGCGTTGTCGAGTGCACGCAGCTCGATGGCTCCGGTCTTGTAGACCTTCGAGACCCACTCCAGCTCGATCATCGTCCCCCTGCCATGCGGTCGACACCCCCGTGTCCGACCACTCGGTTGGCCCAACGAGAATATGTACTCGACGTGACGAGTCTTCCGGTCACCCGTACTGAGGGTTTCTCAGCATCCCATTTGTGCCGCAGACGGGTCCGACCTGCGAGAAGGCAGGAAATAAAACCGTTACCAGCGGCTCGCGCAACCTTCGCGGGCCTCGCGCGTCCGCGCGTGCGACTGGGCCCTTCGGGGAAGAGATTCGTACCCGATCCGGGTGTTGTCGGCAACGCAGCGGAATGGTTCAGCCGGCGATCACCCCGGCCGCGCGCAACGCGTCGATCTCCGTCGTCGGAATCCCCAGCTCCTCCAGGACGGCGACGGTGTGCGCGCCCAATGCGGGCACCGCGTCCATCCGCGGACCCCACGTCGTCGAGTCGATCGGGGGTCGCAGCGCCGGCACCGGCCCGCCCGGGGTGTCGACCTCGGCCCACCGGCCGCGCGCGGCCAGGTGCGGGTGCGCGAGCACGTCGGTGGCGGTGTTGTAGCGCGCGTTGCCGATCCCGGCCCGGTCGGCCGCGTCCTGGACGGTCGGCAGGTCGTGCTCGGCGCACCACGCCGCCACCGCCGCGTCGACCTCCGCACGGCGCGCGAGCCGGCCCTCCGTGCGCAGCAGGCCCGGGTCGTCGGCCAGGTCGGGACGGCCGATCAGGTCCCGGGCGAAGCGCTGCCACTCGGCGTCGTTCGTCGTGCCCAGCACCACGGTCTGCCCGTCCGCGGTCGGGTAGGGCCCCGTACGGCGCCACGGCCGGGGAGCCCATGCCGACCGGCACCTGCTCGACGCCGGTGTGCCGCGTCCAGTGCAGGGTGTAGCCCATCAGCTCGCTCATCACGTCGAGCATCGCGACGTGCGTGGCGGCCGCCGTGCCGCCGCCGCGGCGCTCCCACAGCGCCGCGAGCACCGCGATCGTCGTGTACAGCCCGGTGCTGATGTCGGCCATCGGCGGCCCCGCCTTCGCCGGCGCCCCCGCGGTACCCGTGATCGAGCAGGCCCCGGACTCGGCCTGCACGAGCAGGTCGTACGCGCGCTTGTGCGAGAGCGGCCCGCCCGGGCCGTACCCCGTGATCTCCGCCGACACCAGGTGCGGGTGCCGCTCCTGCAGCTGTGCCGGTGCGACGCCGATCCTTTCCGTGGCACCGGGCGCGAGGTTGGACACGAGCACGTCGGCCCGTGCGAGCAGGGCGTGCAGCAGCTCCCGGCCGCGGGGGTCCTTGAGGTCCAGCGCCACGGACTCCTTGCCGCGGTTGCACCACACGAAGTGCGCCGCCTGCCCCGCCACGACGTCGTCGTAGTGGCGGGCGAAGTCGCCGCCGCGCGGGTTCTCCACCTTGATCACCCGCGCGCCGAGGTCGGCCAGCGTGCGGGTCGCGAGCGGCGCAGACACGGCCTGCTCCACCGTCACGACGGTGATCCCCGCGAGTGGCCCTGGACCCATCCGGCCAGACTAGGGTCCGCTGACGTGCCCACCGACGAGATCTACGCGCCGTTCACCGCGCTGCGCATCGACCGCCCCGAGGACGGCATCCTGCGGATCGTCCTCGACGGCCCCAACCTCAACGCCGTCGGCGCCGACGCCCACCAGCAGCTCTGCGATGTCTGGCCGGTGATCGACCGGGACCCCACCGTGCGCGCGGTGCTCGTGCGCGGCGAGGGGCGCGCGTTCAGCGCAGGCGGCTCGTTCGACCTCGTCGAGAGCATGGTCGAGGACCCGACCGTCCGCACCCGGGTGCTGCGCGAGGCCCGTGACCTCGTCTACAACCTGGTCAACTGCACCACGCCCGTCGTCTCCGCGATCCACGGCCCGTGCGTGGGCGCCGGCCTCGCCGTCGCCCTGCTCGCCGACATCTCCGTCGCCGCCCGCACCGCGAAGATCGTCGACGGGCACACCCGCCTCGGCGTCGCCGCCGGCGACCACGCCGCCATCTGCTGGCCACTGCTGTGCGGCATGGCCAAGGCCAAGTACTACCTGCTCACCTGCGAGGCCATCAGCGGTGAGGAGGCCGAACGGATCGGACTGGTCTCGCTCGTCGTCGACGACGAGGAGGTGCAGGACCGGGCCATGACGGTGGCGCGGAAGCTCGCCGCCGGCGCACCGCAGGCCATCGCGTTCACGAAACTGGCTCTCAACAACTGGTACCGCAGCGCAGGCCCGACCTTCGACGCCTCCCTCGCACTGGAGTTCTACGGATTCGGCCACTCCGAGGTGCGCGAAGGGCTCGCCGCGCACCGGGAGAAGCGGGCCCCGGACTTCCGGCGCGGATGAGGCAGGACCGAGCTGTGCCCGACCGGCCCGAGATCGTCTGCATCTGCGGCTCCACCCGGTTCGTGGACCAGATGCATGCGGCGAACCGCGACCTCACCCTCGCCGGCGCCATCGTCGTCGCACCAGGCGTTTTCCTGCGCACCGAGAACCACGAGATCACCGAAGCGCAGAAGGCCGCGCTGGACGCCCTCCACCTGCGCAAGATCGACCTGGCCGACCGTGTCCTGGTCGTCAACCCCGGAGGGTACGTCGGCGAGTCCACGAGCAGGGAGATCGCGTACGCCCGAGCCACCGGCAAGCCGGTCACGTTCACCGATCCCGTCTGACGGGCAGGGTCTCATGGTGTGCGGGCAACGGGGTGAAGGATCGCCCCGATCACGCCGCCGAGGCCGCCCGGACGGCCTGGGCGACAAGACCGGTGCGCACGTGAGGTGAGCGTCGGTCTGTTCGGGATGCTCGGGTTCGCGGCCGACCGTGGTCGAAGGTGTGGTCGTCGTGTTCGTTCAGGGCGGGTCGGGGTCACTCCGGTAGTCGTAGGGCCGGGTGATGTGGCTGTGCCCGGTCGGGGTGATCCACTCCAGCCCGCCATCGGGCAGGGCGCGGACCTGCCAACCACCGCCGGCATGTTTCAGGTGGTGATGCCGCACGCAGTACCCGGCCAGGTTGGCCGCGCTGGTGGCCCCGCCGTCGGCGAAAGCCTGGATGTGGTCGAGTTCGCCGTTGACGACCTTGCGGCGGCAGCCGGGGAAGCGGCAGTACACATCCCGCGCCCGCACGAAATCGGCCAGCGCGGCGGGCGGGGTGTAGGTGCTGCGGCCGTGATCCAGCAGCGCCCCGGAGGCGGGGTCGAACAACAGCCGCCGCCAGGTCGCGGTGGCGGCGACCTCGCGGGCCATCTCGGCGGTGATCGGGCCGTACCCGAGCAGCTCGCACGGATCGTCGGTGAGCCCGAACAGGCTGGTCATCGGCATCAGCAGCTGCACCAGCGGTTTGCCCGGGTTCACCGGGGTCGGTAGCGCCAGGTCGGGGTTGGTGAGCCGGCCGGACAGCAGATCCGCGAGCAGGTCCGCGCGCCGCTCGTCCATGGTGCGGGGGTCGTCGGCGCCGCAGCCGCGGGCCAGGCGGGTCAACCACTCGTACGCCGCGACCGCGTCCGGGGCGGGCAGCAGCGCCCACAGCGACGCCATGCCGTCGGGTTCGGGGTTGACCGCGACCCGCCGATCCCGGCGCGCCTGTTCGTGGCGTTCCTGCGCGCCGGCCGGGTCGACGGCGATGATCGCCCGCTTGACGGCGGCCCGCAGCTGCGCCGCGGTCTGTTGCGGCGCCTTCGGCAGCACCCGGGCTTCCACGGCGGCGGCGTGGGCGTCGGACAGGTGGGCGGTGCCCTCGGTGATCACGGTGACCCGCCGCTGGTCGAGCAGCCCGGCTTCCCACGCGGCCAGGGTGTCCGGCAGCCGCGCGGTCAGCGTCTCGGCTTGGCGGGTGCGGAACGCCGCCGTGCCACCGGACAGGTGCAGGGCGGTGCCGACCTCATCAGCGGCCCAGTCGGTGACCGCCCCGGGTTCGGCCCGCCGCTCGGCCAGTTCGGCGATCAGCCGGGCTTGCCGGGCCTGCGCCCACGCGGCGAGGCGTTCGTAGCCGACCAGGGCGTCGATCAGGGCCGGGTCGTCGAGGGTGGAGGGGTCGGCGAAGTACTGGTCGAGTTCGAGCGCCAACCATCCCGACGGCTGCACCGCCGCCGGGGACGGGGAGCCGTCGAGCAGCAACGAGTCGGGTACCCCGACACACTCCTCGATGTCGACCATGTGTTCGATTCTAGCGCATGTCGGTGCTCGTGACCAGCGAAAACGGGAAGAATCAGGATCAGCGGCACCACGTGGGGTGACCACCCGAGCAGGGTGACCCGGGTGGTTCGTGGGCAAGCTGAGCCGCACCGCAGGCCCGTCAGGGCCGAGGAGCGGAAGCAGCGCGGCAGCAACCCTTATCCGGGCCGAATCTCCCGCAAAAGATCAAGGCCGGACACAGCGGTTCGGGTTGGCCCTACCCTGAGGAGGGGGCGGACCGGCTGGGTCCGAGCGCTCTGCACGCCGAGGCTGGGGGACATGACGGAGACGACTGCGGCGCTGCCGGCGCCCTCCACGTCCATCGCGGGGCGGGCGGGGCGGCGGTTGGGCTACCAGATCACCGGACTGTTCCTCGCGGTCCCCGCGTTCGCGCTGGCCATCGCCGGGTTCGCGGCCGGGGTCGGCACGGCGGTGGTGTGGGTCGGCATCCCGATCCTGTCGGCCGCGCTGGCGGTGAGCCGGTGGTTCGCCGACCTGGAGCGCCGCTCGACGGTGCTCGCGCTGGGGCGGCCGCTGCCGCCGCACCACTACCGGGTGCCGGAGGGTGGGCGGGTCCGGCGGATGTTCGCGTGGCTGGCCGATCCGCAGTCGTGGCGCGACCTGCTGCACGCGGTCGTCGCGTTCCCGGTGCGGATCGTGACGTTCGTGCTGGCCGTGACGTGGGTGGTCGGCGGTCTCGGTGGGGCGTTGGCGTTCACCTGGATGTGGTCGCTCCCCGTCGACGACGACGGGGGCGGGCTCTACTGGTTGCTGACCGGTGTCTACTCGCCGTTCTTCGAGCAGGTGCTCGACACCGTGCTCGGCGTCGTCATGCTGCTCACCGCGCCGTTCGTCCTTGCCCTGCTCACCAGCGTGCGGGCCGGGCTCGCCACGGCACTGCTCACCAACGAGAGCGCGGCCCTGCGGGCCCGTGCGGCGCAGCTGGAGTCCAGTCGGCGAGCTGCGGTGCAGGCGGAGGCGCAGACGTTGCGCCGGCTGGAGCGCGACATCCACGACGGCCCGCAGCAGCGTCTGGTGCGCCTCACGATGGACCTGGAGGCGGCCGCCCGCCGGCTCGACGACAACCCGGACAAGGCTCGCGTGCTGGTCGGGGAGGCGATCGACCACAGCCGTGAGGCGCTCACCGAGCTCCGCGCCCTCTCCCGCGGCATCGCGCCGCCGATCCTCGCCGATCGCGGTCTCGCCGCAGCGCTCGCTGCGGCGGCCGCGCGCAGCCCGGTCGAGGTGGCGCTGGAGATCGACCTGCCGGAGCGGATCCGGCTGGCGGAGGCGGTCGAGACGACCGCGTACTTCGTCGTCACCGAGGCGCTCACCAACGTGGCCAAGCACGCGCACGCCACCCTGGTCACCGTCGCGGTGCACGCCGACGGCGAGCGGCTGCTCGTCCAGGTGCGCGACGACGGCCGTGGCGGCGCCCACCTGGGCAAGGGGCACGGGCTCGCCGGTCTCGCCGACCGGCTGGCGACCACCGAGGGCGTGCTGGAGGTGCACAGCCCGATGGGCGGTCCGACCGTGCTGACCGCGGAGATCCCACTGCGGGGCCTGGGTGCATGATCGGTGGGTGCGCGTCGTACTCGCTGAGGACTCCCTGCTGCTGCGCGAAGGTCTCGTCCGGTTGCTGGACGAGGCGGGCGCCGAGGTCGTAGCCGCGGTGGGCGACGGCCCTTCGCTGGTCGCAGCGGGTGTCGAGCACAAGCCCGACGTCGCGGTGGTCGACGTGCGGATGCCGCCGTCGTTCACCGACGAGGGGCTGCGAGCGGCGCTGGAGCTGCGGTCGAAGGTGCCCGGTGTGGCGGTGCTCGTGCTCTCGCAGTACGTCGAGGAGGCCTACGCCGACGACCTGCTCTCGGCCGGCGGCGGCGTCGGCTACCTGCTGAAGGACCGGGTGAGCCGGCTCGACGACCTCTCCGACGCGCTGGAGCGCGTGGTCGCGGGCGGCACCGTGCTCGACCCCGAGGTGGTGTCGGCGCTGTTCTCCAAGCGCCGCCGGCGCGACCCGCTCGGTGAGCTGTCGCCGCGCGAGCGGGAGGTGCTGGGGCTCATGGCGGAGGGACGCACCAACACCGCGATCGGCCGGGAGCTCGTGGTGTCGCAGGGCGCGGTCGAGAAGCACATCTCGTCGATCTTCACGAAGCTCGACCTTCCGCCGTCCGCCGACGACCATCGGCGCGTGATGGCCGTGCTGGCCTGGTTGCGTCAAGGATGATGTCTTGTTGACGTCACGATGACGTCTTATGCTGTCGCGCATGGTTCAGACGGGGCAGGTCGAGCTGCGCATCTCCGACGCCGACCGCGATCGCGCGGCCGCCGTCCTCCACACCGCCGTCGGTGACGGCCGCATCACCTGGGCCGAGCACGCCGAACGCCTCGAAGGCGTCTACACCGCGCGCACGGCCCGTGAGCTGCAGCCGCTGCTGGCCGATCTGGCCCCGCAGGCCGCACCGCTGCCGGTCGTGGCGTCCGGCTCGGCCGAGCCGCTGCGCGTCACGTTCGCCAAGGTGCGCCGCCGTCCCGACCCGGCGGCCGGACCCGTGCTCGTCGACGCGTTCCTCGGCGCCGCCGAGATCGACCTGCGCGACCTCCCGCCCGGTGTGGTGGTCGACGTGCGGGCCAACTCGCTGTTCGGGAAGGTCGAGATCCGGGTCTCCCCAGGCACCCGCCTGCACGACTCCGGCACCGCCTACCTGGGCAAGCGCTCCGTCGTGGAGTGGGGGAGCTGGAAGCGCGCGTTCCGCCCCACGCCCGTCCGGCCGGACGGGCCCGTCGTGCGCGTGAGCGGCCACAGCATGTTCGGCCACGTGCGCGTCACGATCGGATAGCCCGCAGATCCAGGGCCAGCTCTGCCGGGCCGCCCGGTGTGACGCGGACCGGGATGCCCCAGTCCTGCTGGTAGCGGTGGCAGGCGGCGAACACGCCGTCGCCCTCGTCGCAGGCAGCCGCGGCGACGCTGACCGAGAGCACGCCGTCGGTGCCCGCGAGTTCCAGCTCGCGCTCGAGCCCCTGCGCGGTTCCGGCGCCGCGGACCAGCAGCTCCGGGGGATCGGCGGCGACGGTGAGCTGCGTCGGGTCGCCGAAGCGGGTGTCGAGGTGCTGGCCGGTCGGCGGGGTGAACGCCACGCGCAGCGTCACCGCGCCCGCGGCAAGGTCCGTGCGCGGGCGGCGGACTGCGTGTGCCGCGCCGTCGACGCGCGCCCCGGCCGGGATCGGCACACGCACCAACCGGTGCGCCGCCGACTCGACGACGATCAGGGAATCCCCGTCGACCAGCAGGTCGCTCGGCTCGGCCAGCCCCTCTGCCAGCGTCGACACGGTCGAGGTGCGCGGGTCGTAGCGGCGGACCGCGCCGTTGTAGGTGTCGGCGACGGCGACCGAGCCGTCGGGCAGCACGGTGATCCCGAGCGGGTGCTGCAACAGCGCGTCCGCCGCTGGGCCGTCACGGTGGCCGAAGTCGAACAGGCCCTGGCCGGTGGCCGTCGTGACCAGGTCACGGGTCACCCGGCGCACCGCCGAGGTCTCCGCGTCGGCGACCCACAGCACGTCACCGTCTGCGTCGATCCCAGCGGCCAGTCCGGACGGCTGCGCGAAGAACGCGTCGGCCGGCGGGCCGTCCCGTAGCCCCTCGTTGGTGGTGCCGGCGAGGACGGTCGCCGTTCCGGTGTCGGGGTCCACGGTCCAGATCTGGTGGTTGCCCGCCATCTCGACGGCGATCCGGCCGTCCCACCACGCGACGTCCCACGGCGTGGAGAGCTGGTCGTCGGTGTGCCCGGGCTCGACGCGGTCCCGGAGCTGCTGCCCCGTACCGGCCAGCAGCTCGACGTGCCCGTCCGTGAGCCGGACCCGGCGCAGTGCGTGGTTCACCGAGTCGGCCACCACGACGTCCCCGTCGGGCAGGAGGGCCAGGCCCTGCGGCTCGTTGAACTGCGGGGCGGTGCCGTCGCGCAGGCCGCGCTCGCCGGTGCCGATCCGCCGCACCTCCGTCTCCAGGTCGTCCTGCAGCTCGACGAGCTGGTGGTGCGCCGTGTCGGAGACCAGGTACGTGCCGCCGGGCAGCGCGATCACCTTGCCCGGGAAGCGCAGCGCCGTCGCCGGCTCGGGCGGGGCGACGTACGGGCCGTCACCCCGACGCAAGTGGTCACGGTGCTGCTCGATCAACTCCTCGACCAGCACCGCGATGCCGTGTGCGTGGCCCTCGCCGGACAGGTGCGCCACCACGTACCCCTGCGGGTCGACGACGACGAGCGTCGGCCACGCCCGCGCCGCGTACGCGTCCCAGGTCAGCAGGTCGGGATCGTCCAGCACGGCGTGACCGACGCCGTACCGCTCCACCGCGGCCTCGACGGCGGCCGGCTCGCCCTCGTGCGCGAACTTGGGGGAGTGCACCCCGATCGTCACGAGCACGTCCGCGTAGCGCTCCTCCAGCTCGCGCAGCTCGTCGAGCACGTGCAGGCAGTTCACGCAGCAGAAGGTCCAGAAGTCCAGCAGCACGATCTTGCCGCGCAGTGCGGCCAGGGACAGCTCGACGCCGCCGGTGTTCAGCCAGCGGCGCCCGCGCAGCTCGGGGGCGCGGACGCGGGAGGTCGTCACCTGACGATCAACCGTGGGTGCCCCGCGGGTGTTCCGCGACGGGCGGCCGGGCCCCCGTCGGGTGAGGATGGCCGGGTGCCCGAACTGCCCGAGGTCGAACGCGCCCGCCGCACCCTCGAGGAGGCCCTCGACCGCACGATCGTCGACGTCGACGACACCGACGAGTGGGTGTGCCGCCCGCACCGCCCCGGCGACATCGCGGCCGCCCTGCGGGGCGGCCGGCTGGTGGCCGCGCACCGGCTGGGCAAGACGATGTGGTGCGAGACGGCCGATGCCCGCGGCGAGCCCGGCCCGCACCTCGGCGTGCACCTGGGCATGGGCGGGCGGATCGTCGTGGTCGACGACGCGGCCGACGATCCGCCCCGCCGGCCGCAGTGGAACCGGTTCACCATGACCTTCGCCGACGGCGGCCAGCTCCGCCTGCACGACACGCGCCGGTTGGGCCGCGTCCGGCTCGAACCCGACCTGGACGCCATCGGCCCGGACGCCGAGCGGATCCGGCCCGCGGAGTTCCGGGAGCGGGTCGCGCGGAGCCGTTCGGCGGTGAAGGCGCGGCTGCTGGACCAGTCGGTGCTCTCCGGCGTGGGCAACCTCCTGGCCGACGAGACGCTGTGGCAGGCGCGTCTCGCCCCGTCGGCGCCCGCCGACCGGCTGTCCCGCGCCGAGCTCGACCGGTTGCACACGGCGTTGCGGACGAGCCTGCGCAACGCCATCAGGAAGGGCGGCGTCCACACCGGTGAGGTGATCGAGAGCCGCCGCGCCGGCGCCACCTGCCCGCGGTGCGGCACCCCCATGGCGCACGGCAAGGTGGGTGGCCGCACCACGTGGTGGTGCCCGCGGGAACAGGCCTGATCAGCGCCCGTCCGAGCCCGACACCTGAGCCGGATCGGCGCCGACGCTGCGCCCCAGCCACCACCGCCACAGCAGTGCGCACAGCGTCAGCCAGGCTGCGCCGACGGCCCAGCCGGCCACGACGTCGGAGAACCAGTGCACGCCCAGGTAGATGCGCGTGGCGCCGACGAGCCCCACCCAGGCGACGGCGGCGAGCACGGCGAGCACGCGCGTCGCGGTCGACCGCCCGGCCCACGACAGCAGGACCAGCGCACCGATCACGATCATGGACATCGTGGCGTGCCCGGACGGCAGCGACTCGTTGGTCTCCACGACCAGCCGCGTCGCGACAGGCGGCCGCGGCCGGTCGAAGACGATCTTCAGCCCACGGAACAGGAGGCTCGCGCTCGCCGTCGTCAGCACGAGGAAGGCGGCGTCGATCGGCCGGCCGCGCGCCCACAGCGCCGCGGCGACGGCGGCGGCGAGCACCGCCATGGCGACCGTGCTGCCGACCGTCGTGATCAGGATCGCGGCGGTGGTGAGCCCCGGGGTGCGGGTCGCGATCGCGTCCTGCAGCGCCGCCGTGTCGGCCTCGGCGGGGCCCACCCCCACGAACGCCGCCCACACCGCCAGCCCGGCGAGCAGCACCAACCCCGCGACGCAGACCCCGACCAGCCACGCCCGCATCGGGGAGACCCGCGCCGGCCCGTCGAGGTCGGGTTCGAGGTCCGACTCGCCGATCTCGACGGGTTCGTCGTCGGGCATGGCGTCCTTCCGTCGGTCAGCGGCCCCGCCACTCCCGGTACCGCGCGACCAGCGCGGCGGTCGAGGCGTCGAGGCCGTCGGTGTCGGGGGTGGCGGCGGTCAGCACCGGGCCCAGCTGCTTGGCGAGCACCTTGCCCAGCTCCACGCCCCACTGGTCGAACGAGTCGATGCCCCAGATCGTCCCCTCGACGAACGTGACGTGCTCGTAGAACGCGATCAGCTGGCCCAGCACCGACGGCGTCAGCTTGCGCGCCATGATCGTCGACGACGGGCGGTTGCCGGGCATCACCTTGTGCGGCACCACCTCGGCCGGGGTGCCCTCCGCGGCGATCTCCTCGGCGGTCTTGCCGAACGCCAGCGCCGAGCTCTGGGCGAACAGGTTCGCGGTGAACAGGTCGTGCATGTCCGTCTCGGCATCGACCGGGACGACGTGGACGGGCTCGCCGAACCCGATGAAGTCCGCCGGCACGAGCCGCGTGCCCTGATGCAGCAGCTGGTAGAACGCGTGCTGGCCGTTGGTGCCCGGCTCGCCCCAGAAGATCTCGCCCGTGGTCGTGGTGACGGGGGTGCCGTCGCCCTTGGTCGACTTGCCGTTGGACTCCATCGTGAGCTGCTGCAGGTAGGCCGGCAGCCGGTGCAGGTACTGGCTGTAGGGCAGCACGGCGTGGGTCTGCACGTCGAAGAAGTTGGCGTACCAGATGTTCAGCAGCCCGGCGATGACCGGCAGGTTCTGCTCCAGCGGTGTGGTGCGGAAGTGCCGGTCGATGGCGTTCATGCCGGCCAGGAAGTCGGCGAAGTGCTCCTTGCCGATCGCGACCATCAGCGACAGGCCGATCGCCGAGTCGACGGAGTAGCGGCCACCGACCCAGTCCCAGAACCCGAACATGTTCGCCGCGTCGATGCCGAACGCCGACACGGCGTCGGCGTTGGTCGAGACGGCCACGAAGTGCTTCGCGACGGCCTTCTCGTCACCCAGGGCGTCGACGAGCCAGGTGCGCGCCACCTTGGCGTTGGTCAGCGTCTCCAGCGTCGTGAACGTCTTCGACGAGACGATGACGAGCGTGCTGGCCGGGTCCAGGTCGTGCAGCGCCTCCGTCACGTCGGTGGGGTCGATGTTGGAGACGAACCGCATGGTGAGGTCGCGGTTCGCGTAGGCCTTCAGTGCCTCGTACGCCATCACCGGGCCGAGGTCGGAGCCGCCGATGCCGATGTTGACGACGGCCCGGATCCGCTCGCCGGTGTGCCCGGTCCAGGCCCCGGAGCGGACGGCGTCGGTGAACTCGCCCATGCGGCCGAGCACGGCGTGCACGTCGGTCGGCACGTCCTGCCCGTCGACGGCGAGCGCCAGGTCGCGCGGCGCCCGCAGCGCCGTGTGCAGCACCGCGCGGTCCTCGCTGGTGTTGATGTGCAGCCCGGCGAACATGGCCTCGATCCGCTCGGGCAGGTGCGCCGCGTGCGCGAGCGAGATCAGCAGCGGCAGGGTGTCACGCGTGATGCGGTGCTTGGAGTAGTCCAGGACGAGGTCGGCGCCGGTCGCGGTGAGCGCCTCGGCACGACCCGGATCGCCGGCGAACAGGTCGCGCAGATGCAGGTCACCGACGGCGGCGTGGTGCTCGGCCAGCGCCGCCCATTCCGGGGTGGCGGAGATGTCGGGGCTGATCGCGGGAATGGCGGGAGTGGACACGGCCCACATCCTGCCGCTGCACGCCGATCACCGCAGCCACCGGCTCCGATCAGGTGGACACGGGCGCCGGTGTCGTCGGTGCGGGTGCCGCGTCGGGCAGCCGCTCCCACAGCGCGATGCCGCCCAGCAGCCCGGACACGTTGGGCACGACGGAGCGGTTGGGGCCCAGCTTGTCGGGGTCGAGCTTCTTGGCGTTGCCGCCCCCGATGTAGACGTGGTCGGGCAGCACCATCGCCTCGAACGCGTCGAGCGCGTCGAGCACCCGCTCGCGCCACTTCTCCTTGCCGACCTTGTGCCGCTCGTTGTCGCCGCAGGCCACCTCGATGGACAGGCCGTCGCCGAACCGGCCGTGCGACAGCTCCATGTGCGGCAGCAGCACCCCGTCGAAGAACACCGCGCAGCCCACCCCTGTGCCCAACGTGATGACGAGCTCCATGCCGGTGCCGGTGATGACGGCGCAGCCCTGGACATCGGCGTCGTTGGCGACGCGGACGGGCTTGCCGAACCGCTCGGCGAGCGCCCCGGCGAGGTCGTAGCCGATCCACAGCTCGCGCAGCAGCGGGTCGAACGGCTCACCCGGCGCCGGGCGCAGGAACGCGGTGACGTCGCGGACCTTGCCCTGCCGGATGGCGCCCGGGTACCCGACGGACACCCGGTCGTAGTCGTGCCCGACCGCGCCGGCCAGCGCCGTCAGCTCGTCGAGCAGCACGGCCGGCGTGCACGGGTAGGGCGTGTCCCGGCGGACGCGTTCGGTGAGCATCTCCCCGTCGGGAGCGAGCACCGAGGCCTTCAGGCCCGATCCGCCCACGTCGATGGCCAGCGTCAGCGGTCCTGCCATGTGCCCCTCCCCGCCCGTCCGATGTGCGCGCACGACGGTAGCCGGTCGCCGTTCCGGATGCAGGGGACGTCCGCACGGATACGGGTTGCTCTGTGGGCGGTCGCTCCGCAGGGGATCACAGGTCGTGATCTTCACGGCACGGTGCGTGCACGAGCAAGCGGACGCCGAGCGGCCGGTCGCGTCGGGTGACCGGCCATGCACGTGCAGTTGCACGTCCGAATGGCCGCGCAGTTCCAGCTGGTCGCAGTCCGGCGTTCGGTGGTCGCGTGCTGCGCTGACCGGACGTGCTGATGCCGCTCCATCGGGTTAGCTGTTGTCACTCGACGCGGTGGAGTGATCACGCACAGCTCTCCGCAGACCCGAGACGAGCGGAGGAAATCACCCGATGAACCGACCCCTGACCGCGCCGGCGAGTGACATCGCGCTGGTGATCGCCCGCGTCATCTTCGCCGTCGTCATGTTCGCCCACGGGTACCAGAAGGTGTTCATCAATGGACTGGGCCAGACCACGGAGGGCTTCGAGCGCATGGCCATCCCGGTGGCCATCGTCTCGGCGTCGTTCGTCGCCGTCATGGAGGTCGTGGGCGCGCTGCTCGTCCTCATCGGCTCGCTCACCACGATCGTCTGCAGCCTCTACCTCGTCGAGTTCGTCGGCGCGATCGTGTTCGTGCACGCCAAGAACGGGCTCTTCGTCAAGGAGGGCGGCGCCGAGTACGTGCTGGTCATCTGCGCGTTCGCGCTGGTCCTCGCCGCAGCGGGGCCAGGGCGCTACAGCCTCGACCGCTGGATGCGCCTCCGCCAGGCGCAGCGCGACCGCGAGCTGGCCCACCTGACCAGCGCACCTGTCGTCCTGGCCGATCCGCGCGCGGCGCTGACCGAGCCCGTCACCGCGGCCGCCCTGCGCGAAGCCGCCCCGGTCACCTACCGGTTCGCCGCCGCCCAGCAGCCGGTGGTGCTGCCGGCCCCGTCCGCCCCGGGCCCGAACGAGGAGGCGCCGTCCGTCCCGGCGCCCAACTCGTCGGAGCACTCCGGGCCGTTGCCGGTCCGCCGCTCGCGGGCCGCGCACGCCTCCCGCTGAACCACCCCCGCTGCGGGAGGCACAACCGGCGGGCCCCGGTCATCGCGACCAGGGCCCGCCGGCGTGCGATGTTTGAATGAACGGCATGAGCGACGCAGCGGTCCCGGCCGAGGCACTGACGGCCTGGCTCGCCGTCGCAGTCCCCGACATCCCGGTGGACGGCCCGGTCACCGTCGAGCGGATCTCCGGCGGCCACTCCAACCTCACCTACCGGATCGTCGACGCCGCCGGCGGCAGCTGGGCCCTGCGGCGGCCGCCGACCGCGATGGTCCTGGCCACCGCGCACGACATGAGCCGGGAGTGGCGGTTCATCAGCGCGCTCGCCGGCACGCCCGTGCCCGTCGCGCCGCCGGTCGCCTACTGCAGCGACCCCGCGGTGATCGGTGCCGAGTTCTACCTCATGGGCTTCGTCGACGGCGCCGTCCTCGGGGACGAGGCCTCCGGCCGGCTCCTGCCCGAGCCGGCCCGGGCCGCCGCCGCGCACTCGCTCGTCGACGTGCTCGCCGACCTGCACGCCGTCGACCCGGACGCCGTCGGGCTGGGTGACCTGCGACGGTCCGGCTCCTACCTCGAACGGCAGCTGCGCCGCTGGCACCGGCAGGTGCACGAGTCGAGCGTGGCCGACCTCGACGTCGTGGACGCCGCGCACGAGCGGCTGGTGGCCAGGGCCGCCGAGCTGCCCCCGTCCGACGTGCGGATCGCGCACGGCGACTACCGGCTCGGCAACGTCGCCGTCGGGCCGGACGGTGCCGTGCGGGCCGTCTTCGACTGGGAGCTCGCCACGCTCGGCGACCCGCTCGCCGATCTCGGCTGGTTGATCGCGTCGTGGGGTCGGCCGGGTGACCGCGTCGCCCCGATGCTCGCGGGTCCGAGCCTCGCCGACGGCTTCCCCGAGCGGGACGAGCTCGTCGAGCGCTACGCCCGACGATCCGGCCGCGACGTCTCCGACCTCGCGTTCTACGTCGCCTTCGCCCGCTGGCGCTCTGCGTGCATCGGCGCCGGCGTCTACAGCCGCTACGTCGGCGGTGCCATGGGCGGGGCCAGCGAGGCCGACGGCGGCGCCGCCCGCCTCGCGTCCATCCAGGTGCAGGCCCAAGCGGCCCTGGACGCGCTGACGGAGTAGAGCCGCCGGCGAGCTGCGTGGGACTCGGTCGGGCGCCGGCTCAGGCCGGCTGTTCCACCTGGTCGTCGGCCTTCTCCAGCCGCACGGGCATGGCGTCGAAGCCGCGCAGCGTGCGGGTGGGGCGGCGGTGCGGCGGGGCGGTGAGCGCGAGGTCGGGGAAGCGCTCGAACAGCGCGCGCAGCCCGACCTCGGCCTCCATCCGCGCGAGGCCGGCGCCGAGGCAGTAGTGCACGCCGGACGAGAACGCGACGTGGTCGCCGGCGTTCTTCCGCGTGACGTCGAACCGGGCGGGGTCGGCGAAGACCTTCGGATCGCGGTTGGCCGCGGCGAGCACGGTCACCACGATCTTGCCGGCCGGCACCTGCTCCCCGGCGACCTCGGTGTCGCGGTGCGCGACGCGCGCGGTGCGCTGCACCGGCGACTCGAGCCGCAGCGCCTCGTCGACGGCGGTGGTCCACTGCGCTTCGCCGGACTGCAGCAGCTCGAGCTGGTCGGGGTGGTCGGTGAGCAGTGCGACGGCGTTGCCGATGAGGTTCACGGTGGTCTCGAAACCGGCGGCGAGCAGCAGGATCGAGATGGACGCCAGCTCGTCGTCGGTGAGCACGTCGGCCTCGTCGCGGGCGGTGACGAGGTCGGAGAGGATGTTCTGGCCGGGGTTGCGGCGGATCTCGGCGAAGTGACCGCGCATCCAGTCGTCGAGGGCCTGCAGGTCCTTCTCCGACTGCACGAAGTCGCGGTAGTCGAGGCCCGCGTCGAGCGACATGGCGCCGCCGGCGCCCCACTCGAGGAACTGGCGGCGCATCGACACCGGCGCGCCCAGCATCTCGGCGATCACGGTGGCGGGCAGGAGGCTCGCGTAGTCGTCGATGAGGTCGATCGGGCCCTGCTTGGCCGCCATCCCGTCGAGCAGCTCGGTGGCGATCTCCTCGGTGCGGGTGCGCAGCTTCGCGATCGCCCGTGCCGTGAACGCCCTGGTCACGAGTTTGCGGAACCGGGTGTGGTCCGGTGCGTCGACGGCGAGCATCGACGGCGGCTCGATCGGACCGATGGGTCCGGGCCCGGCGAAGCGGTCGAGCACCCGCAGCGCCCGCGGCGTGGGCCCGCTCGGGCCGCCGACCACGCCGAAGTCCGGGCTGCGCAGCACGGCGGTGCACAGGTCGTGGTCGTGGGCGAGCACGACGATGCCGTTGGGGACGAGGCGGCCCTTGGCCCGCAACGTCTCGAACGCTTCGTACGGGTCTTCGATGAGGGCGCGCTCCATCATCAGGCGGGCGCCGAGATCGCCGGCCTTCACGCCCCGGTTCATCGCGACCTTGATGAGCCCGTGCCGCAGCCCCCAGCGCACCCGCCGGCGCAGCCCGTCCGTGATCGGCATCGCTGTCCCCTCCCCGCCAATAACTTACTGATGGTAACCCGAAATGGGCGGCGGCTGAGCGATCTCTCAGCGATGCTCGACGGATGCCCGAGGACGACTGGACCAGTGCGGGCTGGTGGGCGGCGGCCACCGCGTGGCTCGACGCCATGCTCGCAACTGCCGGTCTGCGTCGCTGCGGCGAGGTGACCCAGCCGCGCGTGCGCCGCTGGGGCACGGTGCTCACCGCGCCGACCAGCGGGGGACGCGTATGGCTCAAGGCCACCGGGCCGCAGGGCCGGTACGAGCCCGCGCTGCACGCCGGCATCGCCGCGACCGCACCCCGGTACGTGCCCGACGTGCTCGGTCTCGATGCGGAACGTGGCTGGCTCCTGCTGCGCGACCACGCCCCCGACCTGGGCGAACCAGGTGACCTCCTGCCCACGGCGGTGCTCGTCCGCTACGCCCGGTTGCAGCGCGCCCTCGGCCCGCAGGCGGACGCGCTGGTGGCGGCCGGCGTGCCGGACATGCGGCCCGCGGTGCTGCCGCAGCGTTTCGACGAGGCGGTCGCTGCCGTCGCCGGGTTCGTCGAGCGGCACGGCAGGGACGGCGATCGCGCCGTCGTCGACGCGGTGCGAGTGCTGCGGCCGACGGTCGTGGAGTGGTCCGAGCAGCTGGCCGCCTCGCCGGTGCCGGCCTCGGTCGACCACGGTGACCTGCACGCCCGCAACGTGCTCGTCGGTGGGGGAGCGGTGCGGTTCCTGGACTGGGGTGACGCCGCGGTCGCGCACCCGTTCGCGAGCCTGCTCGTGCCGTCGAGGGTCGCCGGTGCGCAGGCGCCGCGGCTGCTGCGTGCCTACCTCGCCGCGTTCGCCGACCTCGCGTCGATCGATCGGCTGACGGCCGATGCCGGGCTGGCCATCCAGCTCGCCCGGATCTCCCGGGTGCTCACCTGGGTGCGCGCGGTCGGCGTCGACGGCGCCGATCCCCGCTTCGCCCGTGCCCCGCTGGACGCGCTCGCCGAGCTCTCGGGTACGACTGGGGGGTGAGCACGCCGCGCCTGCTGGCCGTCAGCGACCTGCACGTGCGGTACGAGGAGAACCGCACCGTGCTCGACGGCCTGCGGCCGACCTCCGACGACGACTGGCTCATCGTCGCGGGCGATGTCGCCGACCGGGTCGAGGAGATCGTCGCGACGCTCGACCTGCTGCGCCGGCGGTTCGCGAAGGTCGTCTGGGTGCCCGGCAACCACGACCTCTGGACCCACGCCAAGGACGCGTCCCAGCTCCGCGGGGTGGCCCGCTACCAGCACCTCGTCAACGCCTGCCGCGCGCTCGGGGTGCTCACCCCGGAGGACCCGTACCCGGTGTGGGAGGGGCCCGGCGGGCCGGTCGTCGTCGCGCCGATGTTCCTGCTCTACGACTACTCGTTCCTCCCCGCGGGCACGCGCACGTCGGAGGAGGGGCTGGCCGTGGCGCGCGCCGCCAACGTCGTGTGCACCGACGAGTACCTGCTGCACCCCGACCCGTACCCGTCGCGGACGGCGTGGTGCCACGCGCGCCTCGCGGAGACCGAGCAGCGGCTCGCCGCGATCGATCCGCAGCTGCCGACCGTGCTGGTCAACCACTGGCCGCTGACCCGGCTGCCTACCAGGGTGCTGCGTTACCCGGAGTTCGCGCTGTGGTGCGGCACGGACCGCACGGCCGACTGGCACGTGCGGTTCCGCGCCGCCGCCGTCGTCTACGGCCACCTGCACATCCCGCGGGTGACGGTGGAGGACGGCGTGCGGTTCGTCGAGTCGTCGCTCGGCTACCCGCGGGAGTGGAAGGCGCGTGGCGCCCGGCTCGGCCTGGACGTCACGCGCCTGCTGCCCCGTCAGATCCTGCCGGCGCCGCGGGTGCCGTAGCGCCGACGGAACTTCTCAACCTGACCGGCCGAGTCGAGCACGCGCGCACCGCCCGTCCAGAACGGGTGGGAGTAGCGCGAGATGTCGAGCTTGATCAGCGGGTAGGTGTTGCCGTCCTCCCACTGGATGCTCTCGCGGGAGGTCGCGGTGGAGCGGGTCAGGAACGCGTCACCGGTGCTGCTGTCCTGGTAGACCACGGGCCGGTACTCGGGGTGGATGCCGTTGCGCATGCCCCCTAAACGACAACGATTGTCGTTTCATTCCGCGAGCCTGCCGGCGACGACCAAGGTCCCCGACTCCTCGTCCAGCTGGTGCTCGGGCTGCAGGCCGGCGGCGGACACGGCGTCGATCGCAGCGTCGAACTGCCGCTCGTCCGCCTCGGCCAGCACGTGCCCGCCCGGCGTGAGCCAGCGCGGAGCCGCCGTCATCAGGCGCCGCAGCACGTCCAACCCGTCGGGGCCGCCGTCGAAGGCGATGCGCGGCTCGTGGTCGCGCGCCTCCGCCGGCATCCGCGGGATCGCTCCCGTCGGCACGTACGGCACGTTCGCGACCAGCACGTCCACCCTGCCGGCCAGCTCCGCCGGCAAGGGGGCGTCGAAGTCGCCGAGGTGGACGGTGCCGATGCCGGCGAGGTTGCGCCGCGCGCACGCCACCGCGGCCGGGTCGATGTCGGCTGCGTGCAGCTCGACACCGGGACGCGCGGCAGCGATCGACGCACCGATCGCCCCGTTGCCGCAGCAGAGGTCGACGACGACCGCGTCCGGCCGGCAGCGCGCCACCGCCGCCGTGACCAGCAGCTCGGTGCGCCGGCGCGGCACGAACACCCCGGGATCGACGGCGAGGACGTTCCCGCAGAACTCCACCCACCCCAGCACGTGCTCCAGCGGATCCCCGCCGATCCGGCGCTCGAGCATCCACTCCACCTCGGCCGCCGAGTCGGCGGTCGCGATGATCAGGTCGGCCTCCTCCTCGGCGAACACGCAGCCCGCGGCGCGCAGGCGCGCGACGATCTCGTCCTGGGCGAGCAAGGGGGTGGGACCTCCGACCTCCGATGGATGCGTGACGGAGCGTATCCGCAGCGTGGCCGTCTCGCGACGGTGTATCGGAAGGTCCGGCCGCCTGGTGCGAGCGGAAACGAATCAGGCCCCGTCCGCGGTGGCGGACGGGGCCTGAGCTGGTGCGCGATACTGGGATTGAACCAGTGACCTCTTCCGTGTCAGGGAAGCGCTCTCCCGCTGAGCTAATCGCGCGAGGCGGAGGCGGGAATCGAACCCGCGTGCAGGGCTTTGCAGGCCCTTGCCTAAACCACTCGGCCACTCCGCCGAACCCTCGGGATCAACCGGGGAATTCGATCTCAGGAGGTCCGACGAGACCCGATGTTCCTCCGAGCGGACGACGGGACTCGAACCCGCGACCCTCACCTTGGCAAGGTGATGCGCTACCAGCTGCGCTACGTCCGCAAGTGCGGCGTTTCCGCCGCGTTTGATGTGGATGACACTACCGTAGGCCTCAACGGGGTTCCACACCGCCCCCCGCACCGCCTGTGCAGGTGCTGTGACCTGCGATTAGTCGCGCGCCGGATCGTTGAGGAGGTCCGAGAGCGCGAGATCGAAGTCGAGCCAGCTGTACTCCGACTCCGGCGGCACCGCCTCGTAGGTGCGGCGCAGGAAGTCGCCCAGCGTCTGCGCGCAGGTGGTGAACACCGCGTGCCCCGACGGGGACGACAGCTCCAGCTGCACCTTGCCCGAGTTGCCCGCGACCGGCTGCACCCGGACGTCGCCCGTACCGGCCAACCCGACGAGACCCTCCTGGAGCAGGTCCCGCGCGAACACCCAGTCGACCGCCGTCCCGTTGCCGGTGCGGAAGGACGCCTGCACCGCGTAGGGGTCGCGGCTGTGGTAGGTCAGGTCGACCTTGACGGGCACGACCGGCGCATCGGGAGCGATCAGCTCGAACACCGCCGGTGAGCAGATGACCGTGTGCTCGTCGCGCATCCTTCGTCCTCTTTCGCCAGTCCCCGCTTGGTCTGTCACCGGAGAAACGATCGCGGCGCGTAGGCGTGACGGGTGCGATGCGAGTCGCCCGACGAATTTCTTCCCATCACCCTGACGGGTCAGCGTGGCGGCCCTCGCGCGGCGCAACACGCGGCCGACCCGGTGAACATGATCGACACACGCGTCACCCAGAAGCCGGCACTACTCTGAACCGGTCGCGCCTCGGTGACGGATCCGTAGGATCGGAAGGACCAGCGTCACCGAGGAGGTTCCGTGGGCGAGCAGGCCCCGACCGGCTTCCGGGCCCGCCTTGAGCATCGACGGGGCCTGCGCCTGGCGTGGCGCGTCGCGGTCGCCGTCGTCGGCCTCGCCGTCATGGCGCTCGGGATCGTCCTCATCCCGTACCCCGGCCCCGGCTGGCTCGTCGTGTTCGCCGGCCTCGCGATCCTCGCCAGCGAGTTCGAGTGGGCGAAGCAGGTACTGCACTACGCGCGCGGGAAGTACGACGCCTGGACCGACTGGCTCGGCCGCCAGAGCCTCCCCGTCAAGGTGCTCGTACTGGCCGCCACCGCCCTCGTCGTCGTCGCCACCCTCTGGCTGCTCAACGCCTTCTGGATGGTGGCGGGCTGGGTCGGGCTCTCGGAGTGGACCTGGTTGCGCAGCCCGTTGCTGGGGTGAGGTAAGGTTCCTCTCCGCAGGGGGCGATTAGCTCAGGGGGAGAGCGCTTCGTTCACACCGAAGAGGTCACTGGTTCGATCCCAGTATCGCCCACAGGCGAACGGCCTGGTCAGAGGCTCTTTCGAGAGCTTCCGGCCAGGCCGTTCGATCGTTTCCGCCCCAGTGAGGCATCAGATCGGCATCACGCGGGAGTGAGCAGCCCTCCGGCGTCGTGCGGGTCGTCGTCCAGGGCCAGGAGGATGCGCGTCGGGTCGTCCGTGCGGCGGGTGTAGGAGTCCCACCCCGGCAGCGGCACCGAGCGACGGCCAGCGTCCGACCTCGGGAACGGCTTCAACGAGATGTGTCAGGCCACCTCGATCACCGTGCGCCGCACATGGACTACTCGACGGTCCAGATCCAGGACGTCCTCACCTACTCCGATCGCTTCACCCCAGCGCAGTCCGGCGCCCGCAGCGATCGCCACCACCGCACGATGCTGGACGGGAACGACGGGACGCAGCCGGTTCCGCAGGACTGAGCGCGAGATCACCTGGTCGTCGGTGTCGGACCGGCGACGGCGGGGCACGCGTACGCCGTCGCTCGGGTTGTGCGAGATCAGGCGGTCGCGCACAGCCGAGCGCAGGACGCCGCTGGTGAGCCGGCGGCCTCCAAGATGACCGTCCCGTTCTTCGGGCAGAACTTCAACGTGATCACCGATACCGCGATGCTGCGCCATGCCCTGCCCGACGGCGCCGATGCCAACAGCAGCACCGCTGCGCCGCCCAGCAGCCGCCGGCGGCGACTCCACCAGCGGCAGCGCTGATGACGCGGGTACCGGCGACACGGGCAACCGTGGCACGAATGACGTGGGCGCCGCGGACGCCGTGCCGGCCGGCGAGCAGAACGAGAGGTAAATCCGGTGACACAGCGCACGGTCACGCTCGATCCGGTGCGGCTGCACGGGCCTACCGATCGTGACCGTGCGCTGCTGGCGACCCTGCACCAACGGCCCGGCCCCGGCGCTCAGCTCGGTCCTCCGTAGTTGCCGGTGGGTCGGCTTCTCCCGGTGATCATTCGCTACGCAGAGCGTGCGTGCTGGTGGTCGGCGACCCGGGTCGGTAGTGCCGGGAGCCCGAGGCGGCCGCGGGTGGCGACGACGAGTACCACCGCCAGTGTCCAGACGGCGAGCAGCGGCGCCCACGAGGACTGCCAGGGCAGTGTCGGGAAGAAGGCGCCCATGACGACGGTCGCGGTGGTGTTGACGGTGGCGTGGAACATGATCACCAGTGGGAGGCTGTTGCCGGCCCGGTTGTAGAGCCAGGTGATCACGATGCTGATCCCGAGCGTGAGCAGCGCGAACTGCCCGACGGTCGCCAGGACGGGCCCGTCGCCGCCCCAGGTGGTGAGGAAGAGCGGCAGGTGCCAGGCGCCCCAGATGGTCCCGAGCAGCAGCGTCGCCGTGAGGGGGTGCATGCGCTGCTGGAGGCGGTGCAGGGCGAAGTCGCGCCAGCCCGGCTCTTCGGCGAGGCCGCTCGTGAGGATCTGCAGCGCGAGCATCAGCAGGTAGGCGGGCACGAACGCCAGGCCGGGGAGCTCGAACGCGGCAGGCCCGCCGGGCAGCGCCAGCTGCGCGAGCACCAGCGAGACCGGGACGGCCAGCAGCGCGAACGCGTACCAGCGGGCCCCGACGCGGAACGACAGGAGCCGGGCCCGCCAGCGGCGCAGGCCGGCGCGGCCCTCGGTGACGGCCGTGACGACGAACGCGGCGGTCAGCGGCCCGAGGTACGCGCCCGGCATGATCCCGAGCAGCTGCGTGTTGCCGAGCAGCTCCGGGAACCGAAAGGGCAGCACGCCGAACCCGTCGGCGGACAGGACGTACGGGGTCCAGCCGAGCCAGCTGACACCGCACGCGAGCAGGAAGAACGTGATCAGCGGGTGCTGCGCGATGCGCGTCCGCCAGTGGGATCCGGTCATGGCGGCGACGCTAGGGACGGGATCGGCCGGGACCCATCCGGAGCGCTGGTGGATCGATGGTGGAGCAGGCTCCACTGCGCAGCGCGGGGTGCGGGCGGGAGACTGGCCGGCGTGCTGCGACTTCGATGGTGGCCACCGGCGCGCTACCTCGTGGTCGGCGCCGGGACCGGCATCGCGTCGATCGTGGCCGTGGTGCTGCTGTTCGCCGGTGCCCTCCTCGGGCTGGCGCCGGCCGGTATCGGGCTGGTCCAGCGGCTCGCCGCGGTGGAGCGGACGCGCGCCGGGCGGCTGCTGGGTGCCGCGGTGCCGCAGCTGCCGGCGGCGCCCGACGGCGGTCCGGTCGCGGTGCTCGCGAGCCCAGCGTTCCGGCGCGACCTACGCGCGGTCGCTGTGCACGCCGCGGTCGGCACGCTCGCCGGATCCGTCGCGGTCGGCGCACCGCTCGGGCTGCTGCAGAACGTGGCCGTCGCGCTCGCCTGGCCGCTGCTCCCCGGCGCCACCACGTCCCTCGACGTGCCCGTGGACTCGCCGTCGGCGGCCGTGCTCGCCGTGCTGACCGGCCTCGGCTACGCGGCGATCGGGATCGTGGTGGTGCCGCCGCTCGGCCGCTGGTACGCGCGCAGCAGTGCGCGGCGGCTCGCCCCGCCCGAACCGACGCTCGTCGAGCGGCTCGCCGAGGTCACCGCCACCCGCGCAGCGGCGCTGGAGGCCCACGGCACGGAACTGCGCCGGATCGAGCGCGACCTGCACGACGGCACGCAGAACCGGCTCGTGGCCGTCGTGATGCACCTGGGCATCCTCGAGCGGGCGCTGGAGCGCGACCCGGCCGGCGCGCTCCCGCTCGTGCAGACCGCCCAGGACGCCGCGACCGGCGCGCTGGCGGAGCTGCGGGAGGTGGTGCGGCACATCTACCCGCCCGTGCTCGCCGACCGGGGGCTGGCCGGGGCGGTGGCCGCGCTCGTCACGCGGTGCCCGGTCCCGGCCCGGCTGGAGGACGCGTCGCTGGATCGTGCCCCTGCCGCCGTCGAGGCGGCCGCGTACTTCGCCGTCGCCGAAGCCCTCTCCAACGTGGCCAAGCACAGCGGGGCCGAGCACGTGCTCGTGCGGATGTGGACGGCCGACGCCACCTTGCACGTCGAGGTGCGCGACGACGGCCGGGGCGGCGCCGAGGCCGCCGAACGGCAGGGGAGTGGATTGACCGGGATCCGGCGCCGCGTCGCCGCTTTCGACGGCACGACCGAGCTGATCAGCCCGCCCGGCGGCCCCACCGTGCTGCGCATCGCGCTGCCCACGCGAGGATGACGGCGTGCGCATCGTCATCGCCGAGGACGACGCGCTGCTGCGCGAAGGGCTGGCGCTCCTGCTGCGGGCCGAAGGGCTCGATGTCGCCGCGGCCGTCGACAACCCGGAGGACCTGCTTGCTGCCATCGAGACCGAGCGGCCGGACGTCGCGGTCGTGGACGTGCGCATGCCGCCGACCTTCCGCGACGAGGGGCTGCGGGCCGCTGTCGACGCGCGGCGCCGGCACCCCGGGCTCGGCGTGCTCGTCCTCTCCGCGCACGTCGAGGAGAGCTACGCGAGCGAGCTCCTCGCCGGCGGCACGACCGGCGGGATCGGCTACCTCCTGAAGGAACGGGTCGGCCGGGTCGCCGACTTCCTCGACGCGCTGCGGCGGGTCGCCGCCGGCGGCACCGCGCTGGATCCCGAGGTCGTCGCCCAGCTCATCGTGCGCCGCCGCGCCGACGATCCCCTATACGGTCTCACCCCGCGCGAGCGCGAGGTCCTCGCCCTCATGGCGGAGGGCCACTCGAACACCACGATCGGCCGCCACCTCGTCGTCACCGACGGCGCCGTGCACAAGCACATCGGCAACATCTTCGCCAAGCTGGGACTGGCGGCCGACGACACCGCCGATCGGCGGGTGGCCGCGGTGCTGACCTACCTGCGGAGCTAGGGACTGTCCTGACGGCGGCGGCGACCGTTCCCAGACCGCCCTCGCCGCAACCCTTCCCGTCGCGCTCTCCCGCGGGCTCACTACATCCCGGTCGCGCGGTAGCGGTCGGGCAACCGGTGGATCGACCCAATGCCCGCCTCTCCGATGAGGCCGTCTGAACAGTGAACCGCCCCGGGTCCGTTGGAGGCTCTGGTCCCACGAGAGGGTGGGTCGGTGCCTGCTCCCCGGATGTACCCCGACGAGTTGCCTGAGGGTCCGCGGCGGCTGGTGCGGGAGGCAATGGCTCCAGGAGCCGGCGTTGTCGTCGAATTCGGCGGTCAAGCAGATCGGTCCGCGGGTCGCGATCGTGCCCGACACCTTCCGTACTTGATGCAAGCAGAACCGTATCGACGCTGGCCACGACCCGGGCACCACCGGCTCGGACGCGGCCCTGATCAGGGAGCCCCCGGCTCAGGTCAGGATGTCCGCTCCCACCCGCGCCGGGCCGGCCGCGACGGTGCGCCGCCGGCCCGCGACCGGTAGACGATGTAGGGCCGGAAGAGGTAGCCCAGCGGCGCGGTGAAGGCGTGCACGAGGCGGGTGAAGGGCCAGATGGTGAACAGGGTGCTCCGATCTGCGACCAGCGGTCAGGGTCAACCCGTCGTCGTCCCGACGGGAGTACCGTGGGCGTTCACGGGCCGCCCGACCGAACTGCTCTCGCCCGGATGGCCGCCGGCGTCCGCGGCGTCGTCGACGTCCGCGTGGTCACGAGCGTCTGAGCACCGGCGATCCCGAGCCCCCACCCGTGTCGAGCGACTCCAGCGCGGGCTTGGAACCGGGTGGCGGCGTCGCTGCGGGAGGGCCGGACGCCGCCCATCCCGCCGACATCGGGCCACTGGGCAGTACCGGCCGGGCTCATCGGCACCTGATGCACGACCGCTGCGTCGACGCACGATGCATCGACCCGGTCCGCGACCGCGCCCTACGGGAGCGGCGGGCTCATCCCATCCCCGCGAGGAGGCCACCGATGGTTGTGCCCGTCCCCACGGCGACCGTGGCGCCCGACATCGCCGATCCGCCGGTTCGCCACCCGGTCGTGACGGCGCAGACCGCCCATCGGACCGCCCGTCTCCAGCTGCGGCTCGCCGACGCGATCACGGCCTTCGCGGGTTCGATGGCGTTCGTGTGGCTGCACGTGGCGGCGTTCGCCACGTGGATGCTGGTGGTGGAGAGCTCACCGTGGCCGACGCTGACGCTCGTGGTGTCGCTCGAGGCGATCTTCCTGTCCACGTTCGTCATGATCGGCCAGAACCGCCAGGCCGCGTTCCAGCAGGCGAAGGCCGACCACGACTTCGTCGAGCAGGAGATGGAGCTCAAGACGAACACGCAGATCACCCGGGCCATCCACGAGCTGACCGCGGAGTTGCACCGCCGGCTGCTGGTGGAGGTGCCGGACCGGCAGCAGGGTAGCCGTGGCCCGACGACCTGAGGATCGGGTGCCGGAGGCCGCCTGGCCGCAGCCCTGCTCGCCGGCACTGCCGCGTTCGATCCGGGACCTTCCGCGTGGCCGGTACGCAGAGGCCACTGCGGGAGGGCGAACTGGACCGCGCCCGGGCCCGGGGTGTCGCACACGCGACGAGCCTCGCGCAAGCCCGGGAGCTCGGCGATCGTGCTGCGCCGGTCGCCGTCGGAGAGCCCGTGGAACGCGGTGTGGTCGTTCGTGATCGCGCCGGCCCGGCAGCCGACCCGTGATCCGTGAAGGACCCGACCGAGTTCAGGTCGGGCGGGGTGTCGCGGTCTCGGCGGCGCGGAAGGCGTCGACCGCGGTGGGCAGTGTCGCGAACACGTGCTCGGTCCCGATCCGGTCGATGAGCCCGGCGCGCGCGAGGTCTTCCAGTACCTCGTGCTTGGTGCGGGCCAGTGCGAGCACCGTCCCGCGCCGGTCGAGCTCGTCACACAGGCCGGTCAGGGAGTCGGCGGCGGTCACGTCGACCTCGACGACGGCCTCCATGTTGAGCAGCAGCCACCGCGGGTCCGCGGCCGAGTCGAGTGCGCTGACGGCACGTGCACGGAAGTCGTCGGCGTTGGCGAAGAACAACGGCGCGTCGTAGCGGAACACGACCAGCCCAGGCACGGTCGTGGCGCCGGGGTAGTCGTCGACGTCGTGCATGCCGGCCACGCCGGCGACGAAACCGAGCACGGCCGAGTGCGGGCGCGACACCCGCCGCAGGACGTCCAGGACGGACAGGCCGATCGCGGCCAGGACGCCGTAGAGGACCCCGAGGGACAGGACGGCGATGGTGGTGGCGAGGGCGAGCGCCAGCTCCGAGCGGCGGAACCGGCCGAACCTGCGGAACTCGCCGACCTCGACCAGGCGCGCCGCGGCGGCCACGACGAGGGAGCCGAGCGCAGCGGTGGGGAAGTCGGCCAGGACGGGGCCGCCGACCAGCAGGACAACGATCAGGACCGTGACGGTCACGAGCGACGTCAGCTGGGTGCGACCGCCGACGGACTCGGCGATCACGGTGCGGCTACCGCTGCTGCTGACCGGGAACCCGTGCATCACACCCGCTGCGATGTTCGCCGCACCGAGCGCGAGCATCTCCCGGTTCGCATCGATGCCGTGGTCGCCCCGAGCGGCGAACGCGCGCGCGGTGAGGACGTTGTCGGAGTAACCGACCATGGCGACGCCGAGCGCGGGCAGGAGCAGGGCCGCGAGGTCCGTCACGCCCACCGCGGCGAGGCCCGGCGTAGGCAGGCCGACGGGGACGTCGCCGACGACGGCGATCCCGATGCCGTCCAGCGAGAGGGTCGTCGTCGCGAGCGTGGCCGCCAGTACGGCGATGAGCGGTCCCGGCAGCCGGGCTGACACCAGTCGGGTGGCCCCGAGGAGCGCGAGGACACCGGCTGCGAGGGCGACGGTCGGCAGGTGGGCCTGTTCGAGCCGGCCGGCGAAGGACCCAACCTGAGCAACGACCGTGTCGCCCGTCACCGGCACACCGGTGGTGCGGCCGAGCTGTCCGGCGATCATGACCAGCGCGATGCCCGCCATGTAGCCGACGAGCACGGGCTTGGACAGGGCGTCGGCGAGGAAGCCGAGCCGGGCGATCCGGCCGAGCAGGCAGATGCCGCCGACCAGCAGGGCGAGCGCGGCCGCGAGCACCGTGTACCGGCCACCGTCGCCGAGGGCGAGTGGCGTGATCGCCGTGGCGGTCAGGAGAGCGGTCGTCGACTCCGGTCCCACCGACAACAACCGCGACGATCCGAGCACGGCGTAGATCGTCAGCGCCCCGACCGACGCCCACAGCCCCGTGATCGCCGGCAGGCCCGCGACCTGTGCATAGGCGAGAACCTGGGGCACCAGATACGCGGCGACCGTGATCCCGGCGAGCAGGTCACCGGTGAGCAGCGAGCGGTCCCTGCGGCGGAGTGCGCGCAACCCGGGGCGCAGAGCAGGCGCCGAACCGCGGAGCACGCGCATGAGCACACCACTGGCGCGCATCGAACCTCCCTCGCAGACAGCGCCATGATCCGCGGGAGCAGCGGCACGACCCCAGTGCCGAGCGCCACGCCCGCACGGGTCGCAGGTCCCGGCTACGCCCTGCTGACCGCCGAGACACCCGCGGGAGATGCCGCGGAAGCGGGGTCACCTCGACGTCAAGCCTTCCCGCCGGCCCAGGCGACAGCGGCGTCGATGTCGGAGAAGGGGAACCGTCGTACCTCGGCGTGCAGCACCCGGCCGGCGACCGCGGCGCCGATGCCGGCCGCCGTCCCGTCGACGGCGAGCGCGACCTTCTCGATCCGCCGGTGATGGGCGAGGACGAACCGCAGGTGGCGCGTCAGCCCGCCGACGTTCTCCCAGCCGGGCACCGTCGGCGCGTGCACGACCAGCCCGTGCAGGGTGGGGTGTTCGGCGAGCCAGCCGTCGACGACCGTGGCCAGCGACTCGACGTCCGCGACGCCGATCGGCCCGCTCGCCTCGACGACGACGACTCCGGCGTCGGGCAGCACCCGATGGGTCAAGGACGCCCCGGCCGGGGCTTCGAGTAGCCACTGCACCGCTTGCTCGCGGTCGGCGAGGGGGAAGACCCGCACAGGGAACGGCATGAGGAACGCCATGAACGGGGTGACCTCGCGGACCCACGCGACGTCGGTGACCAGGGCGCACGCCGCCCACACACCCAGGGCCCGGAGGCCGAGGTTGATGTCCTCGAACGCGGCGGACGGGGTGATGCCGTCGTAGCTCTCCACCTCGACGAGGGCCCGCAGCGTGCGACCGTCCCGCAGCGCGTCGTCGACCAGGGGGAGGACGACGGTGTCGTAGTCCTCCCGGGTCAGCTTGCCGGCGCAGCGGACGCCGGTGATGCCGTCGGGCAGCCCGCTCATGATCTCGATCATGGGTCTCCTCCTCGCGGTGTCGGTGTCGTCGACGCTCTGCGACGACGTTGTCGGCCACCACGGTCGAACGTCCCGGCCCCGGTGCCGAACGGTCCGGTTCGCGGTCAGCCGGCGGAACCCGCGTACGCGCCCTGCACGATCGTGCTCACCTCGTCGCGCGGCATCGCTGCGGCGTCGACGGGGAAGTTTCCCTGGCCGCGGGCCGTCGGAAGATCCCGAGAGACCAGCACGTGCCAGGTCGGCCGGTCCGCCACCTCTCGGGCTCGGAGGCCGCGGTGTCGACCACCACCGGCAGCGCGACGTCGGGTGCGGCGTCCGGACCGGCGAGCGCGTCGAGCACCCGGCGGCGGCCCCACCCAGCTGTCGGACCGGTCGTTCCGTGCGCTGCGACGCGCGGAACGTCAGCGGACCACCTCGCCGGGTGCGGAAGGCCACATGGGACGCACAACGACCCGACCCCGCGGCAGCGCCTCGCGTCGCGTGGGGCTGTCCGCGGGAATGTGGGGACTTTGGTCCCTCGACGCCCGGTGGGGCACCGACCAGCATGGGTGGCGCTTCGAGAATCACCGTCGGGTGGGGCGAGAAACGAATGGACGGCGCGGAGGAAGGTGAGCCGTGCAGGTGGCGAGGTGGCCGAGATCGACCGCGCGGGGTGCTGGCCATGCTGGCTGGCGCGCCGGTCGGACGGCAGCACGCTTGCCGAACTGGTCGCCGTCCTGACCAGTCCGTGGGTCGCCGGACGCGACGGGCACGTCGTCTCGATTCCCCCGCAGATGCCCAGCGGGCGCTGTCTGCTGTCGGCGGTCGAGGCGGTGCCCGGTCCGCTGCCGGCGTCCGTCTAGGCGGCACACCAGATCCGGTGCGCGGCCGCCGCTGTCGCGTCCGCCCGCGGCACCCTCCCAGCCCCTGGAGAACCTCGTATGACGATCACCGCTGGTGCCGGTCCCTTCCCCGCCCCCGGTACGGAGGACGTCGGACTCGACCGCGTCGACGCGTGGTGGCGCGCGGCGAACTACCTGGCCGTCGGGCAGATCTACCTGCTGGACAACCCGCTGTTGACCCAACCCCTGGCGCCGGAGCACATCAAGCCGCGACTGCTCGGGCACTGGGGCACCACGCCGGGTCTGACCTTCGTGTGGGCGCACCTCAATCGCGTGCTCCGTGCACGCCAACAGGACGCGTTGTTCGTCACCGGGCCGGGACACGGGGGTCCTGCGGTCGTCGCCACGGCCTGGCTGGAGGGCACGTACTCCGAACGGTTCCCCGAGGTTTCCCGCGACGGGTCAGGGATGCGCCGGCTGTTCCGCCAGTTCTCCTTCCCGGGCGGGATCCCGAGCCACGCCGCGCCGGAGACGCCCGGTTCGATCCATGAGGGAGGGGAGCTGGGCTACTCCCTCGCGCACGCGTACGGCGCCGCCCTGGACAACCCGGATCTGCTCGTGGCGTGCGTGATCGGTGACGGGGAGGCGGAGACGGGCCCGCTGGCCACCTCCTGGCACGCCAACAAGTTCCTCGACCCGGTCAGCGACGGCACCGTCCTGCCGATCCTGCACCTCAACGGCTACAAGATCGCCAACCCGACCGTGCTCTCGCGCATACCCGAGCGCGAGCTGATCGCGTTGTTGGAGGGGTACGGGCACGAGCCGTTCATCGTCGACATCGCCGCGGACGACGACCCGATGGCGGTCCACGCGCGCATGGCCGCGACGATGGACCGGATCCTCGACACCATTGCGGACATCCGCGAACGCGCGGCCGGCGGTCGGCTCGACGGGCGGGCGCGGTGGCCCGTCCTGGTGCTGCGCAGCCCCAAGGGCTGGACCGGCCCCGCCGTCGTCGACGGCGTTCCGGTAGAGGGCACGTGGCGGGCCCACCAGGCGCCGCTGGCCAGGGTCAGGGAGGACCCGGCGCACTTGGCGCAGCTGGAGCAGTGGCTGCGGTCCTACCGCCCCGAGGAGCTCTTCGACGCCGAGGGTGCGCCGGTGGCAGACCTCGACGCCGTCGTACCGGTGGGCGACAGGCGGATGAGCGCCTCTCCGCACGCCAACGGCGGCGAGCTGCTCGAACCGCTGCGCCTCCCGGACTTCCGGGAGCATGCGGTCGCGGTGTCCCGACCCGGTGGTGCGACGGCCGAGGCGACCCGGGTGCTCGGCACGTGGGTGCGCGAGGTGGTGCGGGTCAACCCGACGAACTTCCGCCTCGTCGGGCCGGACGAGGTCGCGTCCAACCGGCTGCAGGCCGTCTTCGACGTGACCGAGCGCCTGTTCACCGGCGAGCTGTTGCCGACCGACGAGCACCTCAGCCCGCACGGACGCGTCCTGGAGGTGCTGTCGGAACACCTGTGCGAGGGCTGGCTCGAGGGTTACCTGCTGACTGGCCGCCACGGCATCTTCACCTGCTACGAGGCGTTCATCCACATCGTCGACTCGATGGTCAACCAGCACGCCAAGTGGATCAAGGTGAGCCGGGCGATCCCGTGGCGGCGCCCGATCGCGTCGCTGAACTACCTGTTGACCTCGCACGTGTGGCGCCAGGACCACAACGGCTTCTCCCATCAGGACCCGGGCTTCATCGACCACGTGGTGAACAAGAAGTCCGAGATCGTCCGCGTCTACCTGCCGCCGGACGCCAACACGCTGCTGGCGGTGATGGACGGGTGCCTGCGGGGGCGGGACCTGATCAACGTCGTCGTCGCCGGCAAGCAGGACGCGCCCCAGTGGCTCGGTCCCGACGAGGCGGTTGCGCATGTACAGCGGGGGATCGGCATCTGGGACTGGGCCAGCAACGACGCCGGCGAGGATCCCGACGTCGTACTGGCGTGCTGCGGTGACGTGCCGACGCTGGAGGCGCTGGCCGCCGTCACGCTCCTGCGCCGGTACCTCCCGCAGCTGCGGGTGCGGCTGGTCAACGTCGTGGACCTGATGTGCCTGCAGGACCCGCGGGAACACCCCCACGGGCTGCCGGACCGGGAGTACGACCTCCTTTTCCCGCCCGGCTGCCCGGTGATCTTCGCCTTCCACGGGTACCCGTGGTTGATCCACCGCCTCACCTACCGCCGGGCCAACCACGACCACCTGCACGTGCGCGGCTACAAGGAGGAGGGCACCACGACCACGCCGTTCGACATGCTGATGCTGAACGACCTGGACCGGTTCCACCTCGTCGCCGACGTGATCGACCGGGTACCCGGCCTGGGCGCCCGGCGCGCCGCGCTCCGCCAGCACATGCTCGACGAGCGGCTGCGGTGCCGCGACCACACGCGCCGGACCGGCGAGGACGCCCCGGACGTGCGCGACTGGGTCTGGCCGGGCTGAGGTGCTGATGGTCGGTTCGGATCAGAGGTCGTTGCCGGCGTAGGAGAGGTTGAAGCTCTTGTTGACCAGCGGGAAGTCGGGAACGATCGTGTCGGCCAGTGCGACCGGCAGCGCGGGCCAGTTGAAGAAGCTGGGATCGACGATCTTCACCCGGGTCAGCGTGGCGTCCGGGCCCAGCTCGACGCGGTGCACGATCGTGCCGCGCCATCCCTCCACGATCCCTACTCCCGATCGCGTCCCGGTCAGCGGCGGGGACGCCGCGTCGGGCTCTTCCCCGGGGGCGGTGGCGAGTGCGGTGATGACCGCGACGGAGTGGTGGAACTCCTGCGCGCGGATGCGGAATCGGGCCAGCACGTCGCCATCGGGATCGTCGAGGACGGGGCGCGGGAGCGGGCCGGGCAGCGACGGGTGGTCGTAGCGGGCGTCGACGCGCAGGCCGCTGGCTCGGGCGACGTAGCCGAGGGCTCCGATGTCGGTGGCCTGGGCGGCGGTGATGACGGCGGTGCCGGCGAAGCGGTCGCGTATCACGCTGTGGCCCAGCGCGAGGCCGACGATCTCGGCGACGTCATCGGCGATCGCACCGAGCACGTCCGGGTTGGGCAGAGTGCGCAGTATCGTCCTGGTGGGCTGGATGGCACCGCGCAGGAGCCGGTGCCCGGTGACCTGGTCGTTGAGCCGCAGCAGTTGTTCGCGGACCCGCCCGGCGTGGCTGTTGAGCACGCTGTGGGCGACGTCGTTGCACAGGGCGCCGATGTCGGTGACGTGGTTGTAGAGCCGTTCCAGTTCGAGCAGGACCGCGCGGCGGCGGTGCACCTCGTCGGTGACGGTGATGTCGAGTGCGTCCTCGACGGCGGCGCAGAACGCGAGGGTGTGCCCGACGGAGGTGTCGCCGCTGATGCGTTCGGCGAGGTCGATGCCTTGGCTGGGGGTGCGGCCCTGGAAGAGCTTCTCGATGCCGCGGTGCACGAACCACAGCCGGGCCTTCAGGTTGAGGATGGTCTCGCCGACCACGGAGAACCGGAAGTGTCCCGGTTCGATCATGCCGGCGTGCACGGGGCCGACCGGGATCTCGTAGACCCCGGGGCCTTCCACGGTGCGGAACGGGTAGGGGCCGTCGACGTCGGCGAAGGCGGGTGGTTCGCCGGAGTCGGACAGCATCGGGTACCACCCTCGGGGCCAGTGGAAGTGCCGGACGAGTCGCCGCGGCAGGGGGTGGTCGACCGGTGTGATGCCGAACAGGTCGCGCATCTCGCGTTCGAACCGGCCGGCGGGGAAGGACATGCCGGCCAGGCTGGGCACGCGCGGCCGGTCAGGGTCGAGCGGGACGTGCAGCTCGGCGCGGCGCGCCGGATCGATCGTGGTGGCGGCGCGGGTGAACAAGTACACCGCACGGAGCCCGCCGCCGGTCGGGCGGTCGTCGTGCCCGGCGACCAGCGCGAGGCGGAAGCCGTCGGCCAGCAGCGCGCGGGCCTGGTCGGGGAGCTCGTAGGCCACGATCGTGGACGCGCTCGTGGCTGGGATGGAGGTCATGGCGTTCCCGTCAGGGTGTGGGTCGCTGCGTCGAGCAGGACCGACAGCGGTCCGGTGGTGACCCCCAGCGTCGCGGCGGCGAGCAGCCCGCCGAGCAGGGCGGCTGTGGTAGACCGCGGCAGGGTCCGTGTCACGGTGTCCCCGCCCGGCGCCGAGCCGGGCTGCTCGGCCGGCTCGCCGAGCAGCATCCGGCTGGTGTGGTTGATCAGTGCCGCAGCGATGACGACGACGAGGACCAGCGCCGCGGCGGTGGCCACGGCGAGCGCTGCCGAGCCGCTGAAGCCGGCGCGGGCGATGCCGAGCTCGCTGGCGAAGAGGCTGAACGGGGGCATGCCGAGCAGCGCCAGCACGCCGACGCCGAGGCAGCCGGCGAGCACCGGCCGGTCGGTGGCCAGCCCGCGCACCTCGTCGATGCGGCTGGTTCCGGAGGTCTGCAGCAGGTGTCCGGCGCCGAGGAACAGCACGCTCTTGACCAGCCCGTGCCCCAGGACGTGCAGCAGCACCGCGGCGGTCGCGGCGGGTCCGCCCACGGCTGCGCCGAGTGCGAGCAGGCCCATGTGCTCGATGCTGGAGTAGGCCAGCATCCGTTTGTAGTCGCGCTGGGCCAGCAGCAGCGACGCGGCCACCCCCAGCGAGGTGAGCGCGGCGGCGATCAGCAGCATGCGGGTGAACGCGGGCCCGATCGCGATGTCGGCGATCACCTTGGTCCGCAGGATCGCGTAGAACGCGACCGACAGCAGCACCCCGGACATGAGCGCGGAGACCGGGGCCGGGGCCTGGCTGTGTGCGTCGGGCAGCCAGGCGTGCAGCGGCGCCAGCCCGGCTTTGGCGCCGAACCCGACGATCAGCAGGACCACTGCGAGCCGGGTGACGCCGGGGTCGAGCTCCGGCGCCGCGACGACCAGCGCGGCCCAGTCCAGTCCGGCGCCGGCTCCTGTCTGCTGCCCGGCGTAGTTGAGCAGCACGAGCCCGAGCAGGGCCAGCGCGATCCCGGCGGAGCAGATCACCACGTACTTCCACGCCGCCTCGACCGCAGCCCGGGTGCGGCGCAGCCCCACGAGGAACGCGGTCACGATCGTGGTCGCCTCGATCGCCACCCAGAGCACACCGAGGTCGGCGGCGAGCACGGCCGTCGCCATCGCGGCCAGGAACAGCTGCGCCAGCACGCCGTACCGGGCCGTGGTGCGCCCGCTGGCCCGCCCGGCGGCGATCTCGGCGGCGAGGTGGGCGGGGGTCGCGATGGCGGCGAGCAGCGCGACCGCGGCGATCACGATCAGCATGAAGGTCGAAAGCGCATCGACCCGCAGCAACCCGCCGACGCTGACGGCCGATCCGCCGCTGATCACCCGCGCTGCCAGGACCACCGCCACGACCAGTGAGGTCGCCGCCGACGCGACGCCGAGCCACGGCAGGCCCAGCGGCGCTGCGGCACGCCGGTGCCCCGCGACGGCGTGCACGAGTGCGCCCGTCGCGGGGACGGCGACGGGGAGGACGGCGAGCAGGGTGGTCATCAGTCGTGCAGCTCCCGCAACTCGTCCAGATCGGTGTTGCCGAACGCCGCGCGCATGCGCCCGGTCAGCACCTGCAGCACCAGCACCGCGAGCAGCACGTCCATCGCCACTCCCACCTCGACGACCAGCCCGATCCCCGCGGTGGTGAGGAACCCGACGGCGGTGATGCCGTTGTCCATCAGCAGGAACCCGACCAGCTGCGACACCGCGCGGCGGCGGGTGACCAGCACGAAGAACCCGATCAGCACGACCGCCATCCCGATCGGGACGGCCTGGGTCGCCGGCGACGGCGCGAGCTGCACGAGCGGCTGGGACACCGCCAGCGCGAGCAGCGTCAGCACTGCCGCGGCCAGCAACGACGCGGCGACGTTGACCAGCGGCCGGACCTCCCGGGAATCCGCGGCTGTTCCGACCAGTGCCCGGCGCAGCACCGCCGGCAGCACGCCGGCCCGTAGCACCAGCACCCCGACCGCCACGCCGCCCAGCTCCGGGTCACCTTCGTGCACGGCCATGACGGCGACGAGGCCCGCGAGAGCGACGCCTTGCGCGGCGAACACGCGGATGATCACGGAAAGCTCGCGGCGCCACAGCACGAGTACCGCGGTGAGCAGTAGCGCGCCCGTGGCGAGGTTGAGCAACTGTACGTACCCGGCGGCGTGCATCTTCGGCGTCCTCCTCAGGCCAACAGGTAGGCGGCGGTGACGGCGAGCAGCGCGAGCAGGAACGAGCCGGCCAGGAGCTCGGGTACGCGGAACAGCCGCACCTTGGCCAGGAACACCTCGGCGAACGCCAGCGCCGCGGCGAGCACGGCCACCTTGGCGACGAACGCGGCGACCCCGACCAGTACCGCGACGAGCCCGGCGTCGGTGGCGATCCCCCACGGCAGGAACAGGTTGGCGAGCAGCCCGAGGTAGACCGACAGCCGCATCGCCGAGCCCAGCTCGATCAGCGCAAGATCTGGTCCGGCGTACTCGAGCACCATCGCCTCGTGCACCATCGTCAGCTCGAGATGGGTGGACGGGTTGTCCACCGGCAGCCGCCCGGTCTCGGCCACGATCACCACGATCAGCGCGACTGCGGCGAGCAGGCTGGCCGGCGAGACCACCCTGGCCGGATCGGCCAGGGTCGAGCTGATGATCGCCGAGAGGTTCGTGGAGCCGACCCGCACCGACAGCGCGAAGATCGCCACCAGCGCGGTGGGCTCGACGAGAGCCAGGATCGTGGTCTCCCGGCTGGCGCCCATCCCGCCGAACGCGGTGCCCGTGTCCAGGCCGGCCAGTGCCAGCACGACGGTGCCGTGCGCGAGCAGGGCCACCACCACGAACAGGTCTGCGACCGCCGGCAGCGCAGATGCGGTGGTCACGAACGGCGCGATCACCGCGACGGTCAGTGTCATCGCCACCATCAGCACCGGCGCGGCGCGGAACATCTCGCTGGTGCCGCGCGGCGTGATCGACTCCTTGCGCAACTGCTTGCGCAGATCGCGCCACGGCTGCCCGACCCCCGCGCCCACCCGGCCCTCCAGCCGGGCCCGGACCTGCCGCATCAGCCCCACCACCAGCGGCGCTCCCGCAACGATCGCCACCGCCTGCAGGACGGCGCCGACGACCCCGAGCGCGATGATCATGCGATCACCAGCAGGACCAGCAGCGCGCAGAGGGTGTAGAAGCCGTAGCCGAGGTAGCGGTGCACGCTCCCGGTGGCCAGCAGCCGCCCGGCCCGTCCCCACGCCGCGGCCGCGGCCAGCATCGGGTCGTAGAGGCGTCGCTCGACCCGGTCGGGCACCCGCCTCCGGTACGCCACCGCCGAGACCAGGTAGCGCGACTCCCGTAGGTGGGTGACGTCGACGTCCTGCACCGGCTGCAGCACGTCGTCGAACACCCGCTGCAGCGGCTCGGCGAACGAGGTCGCGGTGTACTCCATCCGCTCGGTCAGCGGTCCGCCACCGCAGTCCCACAGCCGCGCCGTGCGGCGCGGTCGCCGCGCTCGTCTCACCAGGAGCAGCCGCGGCACCGTCACCACCAACACCGACGCGCCTGCCAACGCGACCGCCAGTAGGAGTGGTGAGAGCGACCCGGCGATGCCGACCAGCTCGATGGTGATCACCCCGGCCACCGGGGCCGGCGACCCGATGAGACCGGCCGCCACCTCGCCCAGCGTCGGCAGCACCAGCATGGGCGCGACCGCCACCCCGAGTGCGGCGAGCCCGGCCAGCGCCATCCCGATGATCATGGTCGGCGGGCTCTCCCGGGCCTGCGCGGCGGCGTCGCTGCGGGGACGGGCCAGGAACCCCACTCCGAACGCCTTCACGAACGTGACCGCTGACAGTCCGGCGGTGAGCGCCACCGCCGCGACGGCGATCGGCAGCACGATCGACGGCACGATCGACGGCACGATCGACGCGGCCGTGCCGGGTGCGGGCAGGCCGTGGATCAACGCCTGCACCAGCACCCACTCGCTGACGAACGCCGTTCCCGGCGGCAGTGCCGACGCGGCCAGCGCGCCCGACCCGAACGCCGCGGTCGTCAACGGCATGTTTGCCCGCAACCCGCCGAGGGCGTCGAGATCACGGGTGTCGGTGGCCTGCAGGACCGAACCGGCCGACAGGAACATCGCCGTCTTGAACGCGGCATGGCCCAGCACGTGCAGCAGGGCCGCGGCCAGGGCCAATGCGGCCAGCACGGGGTTCCCGGTGGCGGCGAACAGCCCGCTCGCGCCGACCCCGACCAGCACCAGCCCCATGTTCTCGGTGGTCGAGTAGGCCAGCAGCCGCTTCAGGTCGGTGCTGATGACCGCCTGCAGGATCCCGTACACCGCCGAGCCGGCGCCCAGCGCCAGCACGAGCAGCCACCACCAGCGCTCGCCCCCGCTCAGCAGGTCGAACCCGACCCGCACGATGCCGTAGACACCCAGGTTCACCATCGCTGCCGACATCAACGCCGACACGTGGCTGGGCGCCTCCGGGTGTGCGCGGGGCAGCCAGGCGTGCAGCGGCACGATCCCGGACTTGGCACCGAACCCGACCAGGCACAGCACGAACGCAAGTCCGGCCACCGACGGCGACAGGCTCGGCGCGGCCGCGCGCACCGCGGCGAAGGAGTCACCGGCCGCCGGCGCGGACAGCAGCAGCAACCCGATCAGGACGGCCACGAATCCCAGGTGGGTCATCACTGCGTACCAGCGCCCGGCGGATGCCACCTCGACGCGGCGGCGGTGCTCGGCGATCACCAGCACCAGCGAGGCCAGCGCCATCAGCTCCCAGCACACCAGGAACGTCGCGACGCTGCCGGCCACCGGCACGAGCAGCAACGACAGCACGAACATCGGGACCGCGGCCTGCACGCACCGCCCGTCCAGGCCGTGGCGCGCGTACCCGATCCCGTACACCGACGCCGCGACGGTGACCGCACCGCCGACGGCCAGGAACACCCCGCTCAGCCCGTCCACTGCCACCACGACACCCGAGAGCGGCAGCACCGCGGGCAGCTCGACCGACCACCGCTGCCCCAGTGATGCGGCCGCACCTGCCACCACGCCGGCCGCCCCGGCCGCGGCCGTGAGTGCCCCGACCAGCACCGGTCGCGCGCCCCGCCGGACCACGAGCGCGGCCACGACGGCGGCGAGTGCGGTGCCGACCGCGGCGCCCAACGCTGCTGCGATCGGACTCATCGCCCGGTCAGCGTCCGCAGCGACTCGACGATCACCTCCGGGCGTGGCGGGCAGCCGGGTACCTCCAGGTCGACCGGAACCACCTCACCCACCGGACCGACGACGCCGTACGCGCCGGCGAACAGACCGCCCGTGCAGGCGCAGTCGCCCACCGCGACGACCAGCCGCGGTGCCGGCACGGCGTCGTAGGTGCGGCGCAGCGGCTCGGCCATGTTCCGGGTCACCGGACCGGTCACCACCAGCGCGTCCGCGTGCCGCGGCGAGGCCACCAGCCGGGCGCCGTAGCGCTCGGCGTCGTACACCGGGCCGAACGCCGACCCGATCTCCACCTCGCACCCGTTGCACGACCCGGCATCGACGTGGCGGACCTGGACCGAACCACCCAGCGTCAGCGCGACTTCCGGTCGTCCCGCTGTCGGGGCGGCAGGGGCCGGTTCGGCGACCCGCCCGAGCCGCCGGATCTTGCGCCACAAACTCAGCACGGCATCGTCCATCCCACTCGAGCGCCAGGACCCACCGACGATCACCGCGTCGACGGACCGAACATCCATCATCTTGCCGTAGTCCGCACTTGCTAAGATGCGAAAGTCTGGAAATGGCATTGTGCCGTGTCAGGAGGTGCCGCGGTGAAGCAGGTGGCCCGGTACCGATCCCCTGCCGTCGCAGTGCTGAGCGGCCCTGGCGGCCCCGCGGCGGCGGGATCACGATCCGCGCGGGTCCAGGCAGACCCGGCTGCCCTCGCCGCGCAGGTGCGCACCTTGGGAAGGTTCGACCCGGAAAGAGTGATCATCCTGCCGGTCGGCGACGATCTCGCGGCTCGGGTGGACGACCTGCCGGATCAGTTCCGCGCCGTGGTCCTGGCTCAGATCGACCCCGTGCGCGCGCGAGAGGAAGCGGAGCGGGCGGCCGAGCACGGCCTGCGCCTGGTGGTGAGCGATCACGACGGCGCCGCGGCTGCGTTGTGCGCGGCAGTGCTGCGCCACCTCAGGATCGTCGGGCGACCCACCGAGGTCGCCAAGGTGGCGATCGCCGGTGGCGACCATCTGCCCGCACTGGCCCCGCTGCTGATGATCGCCGGCGTGTGCGATCTGCTGTCCTGGCAGGACAGGTACGCGACAGCATTCCCGTGGACACAGGCGATCCGCGATGCCGACGTCGCGGTCGACCTGCGCCCGGGGATGCGCGCTGCGGCTGAGGCGGAGAGGATCGCGCAGGACCGTCCTGAAGGCTCGATGCTGCGCCCGGCCGATGCCGCGTGGAGCCACCACGTCGTCGCGGGCGTGCTGCGCGTGGCGTTGGCCTGCCCGCCCGGGTCGATGCACCTGGATCTGGGCGTGTTGCGCGCATGCGCGACCGCGATGGTCTTCGCCGCCCCGCGACCCGGACACGGGCGGATCAACGACGCCGCGATCACCGACGCCGTGGAAGCGGCGGTGCGCCGCTGCATCGACCCGCGGCTGGCCACGTCGGGCGCACCCGACGGCAGTGAGGTGATCTGAGGTGTATGCCCGGGTCAACACTGTCTTCGGGCGGCGGGACCAGGTTGCCGCCGGCGTCGCACGCGCGGAAGGAACCGATCGCGCCGCGGTCGAAGCCGCCATCGGCAACCGGGGCCTGACGACCCTCATGGACAGCGACGCCGGCGTGGTCGTCGCGGTGTCCTACTGGGATCGTCCCATCCAGTCCTCCGCCCCCAACCTCACCCGGGTCCGGGAACGCATCAAGGCGGCAGCCGGCGGCGATCTCGTCGCCGAGAGCTACGCCGTCGCCTGGCAGGAACCCGGCCTCGCACCGGCATGGCCCGGCGCCACGGTGCGCATCGACCGCATGCAGATCGATCCGGCCACCGCTCTCGCCGAGCAGGAACTCATCCGTACACACCTGATGCAAGAGACCGTGTTCGACAAGGCCTTCCGCGGCGCCGAACTCATGATCGACCACGGAACCGGGGCGACACTACTGGCCACGACGTGGACCAGCGCCCCGGCGGCCACCCGCGCCCACGCGGTCGTCGCGCAGCTGCGCCACACGGGAGGCGGGACCACCATCACGCTGCAACGGACCGAGACCTACGTGCTGGTGCGCGGCTGCGGCCCGATCACCACCCCGGAACGGGTCGAGCGCAGGGTCGGGACCGATCGGCCTCAGGTGCGCGAGGCCCGCGTCGACGGTTCGGACGATGGGTGCGAGACGACAGTGGGGGCGCAGCTGCGGTGAGCAGACCCCTCTATCAGCTCAAGGCCGAGTTCTTCAAGACGCTGGGCCATCCGGTGCGGATCCGCGTACTGGAGCTTCTCGGCCAGCGTGAGCAAGCGGTGTCGGAACTCCTGGCGGCCATCGCGATCGAGCCGGCGAACCTGTCCCAACACCTGGCCGTGCTGCGTCGCGCAGGTCTCGTGACCACGCGCAAGGACGGATCCGCCGTGCACTACTCGGTGACCGGCCACCGCGTTCCCGAGCTTCTGGCGGTGGCCCGCTCGATCCTGACCGGGGTGCTGTCCGAGCAGATCGAGCTGCTGCAGGGCCTGCGAACGCCGTGACCGCGCACGCGTCCCTTGCGTCCTTGTCGCAGTCATGCGGGCCAGATGCCTGACCGGGTTCTGAAACCGCCCGGTCGACACGGCCGGGTCGACGCGGCCGGGCACACCGCCACGCGCATCAGGTTCGGTAGCGGGCCGCGTAGCGAGCAGCGGCCTGGGCTCGCCGCGGTGCCGATGCGGCGTCGCGGACCCGATCGGCCGTGCCCGGTGGGTAGCCGGCGGCCTGCACCCGATGCTCGACCGAACCGTCCATGATGAACAACGAGTACTGCAGGGCCACCAGCCAGCCCAACAGGACCGCGACCAGCCGAGCCCACAACGGACCAGGAATGACGATGACGATCGGCACCGCGAGCGGGCTGACCTGGACGAACGACCTGACCAGGTGGCGCAGTCGCCATGTGCGACAGGTCGCGTCGTGCAACACCCAGCCGCGAAAGGCCTGTGGCAGCCTGCCGCCGAACGCGTACCACAACCATCGCAACGGCCCCGGGCGCCGGCTCACCGTCACCCCTCAACCGTAGACCACCAGCAGCAGGCCAGCACTTGCGGGTTTTCGCAACTGCGTACATCATTGACTTCCGCTGAGGCTGTCGGAAGTTGGTGATCATGCTCGGGGAACTGCGCGAACAGACGATGCTGGCCCGGCACAACCTCGCCATGGCCAGGCAGAACGGACCTGACCACGACGTGGACATCCACCAGGCCCGTCTCGACGACCTGCTCGACATCGCGCACCGCCACGGAATCGATGTCGCCGCCTGGATGGACCAGGACACGGACTCAACCTCCGACCGTGGCGCAACGGAGCCGGCCACCTCTGAGGACTCCACGACCATCGCCCCGGGCTCGAGCATCACCCCGGAACCGTGCGAGCGGTCCACCGCAGGGATCCTGGGCGGACTTGCGAGCCTCAGCCCAGGTGATCACCAGGCTCCGGCCGGACCTCCCCGCCATGGCGTCGCAGAGCGGGCCATCGCCATCCACACCGCAGAGTGCTGGCAACACCATGAACGCAACGACCGCCACGCACCCGATCGCCGCTGAGGCCGAGCCGACCCGGGTGGCGTTGACGTCCGACATCGGTGAGGGGTTCGGGCGCTGGAGCCTCGGCGAGGACGATGCTCTGCTCGAGATCATCACGAGCGCGAACGTCGCCTGCGGTTTCCATGGTGGCGATCCGGGCATCATGCGGCGCACGTGCGCCATCGCGGTGGCGAACGGGGTGTCGATCGGGGCGCAGGTCAGCTATCGCGATCTGCACGGCTTCGGCCGTCGGTACATCGCGATGCCAGGCCCAGAGCTCCGGGACGACCTGCTGTATCAGATGGGAGCCCTGGAGGTCTTCGCGCGGTTGGCCGGCGGCCAGGTCGACTACGTCCGGGCGCACGGCGCTCTCTACAACGCGACCGCCAAGGATGCCGAGCACGCCCAGGCACTCGTCGACGCGACGGTGGAGTTCAACAAGAACCTCCCGCTCCTCTGCCAGGCGGGCACCGAGACGTGGCGTCGTGGCCAGGATGCCGGTCTGCGAGTCGTCTCGGAGGCCTTCGTCGACCGCGCGTACACCGCCGAGGGGTTGCTGCAGCCCCGCACCCAGCCACACGCATTGCTGCAGAACGCGGACGAGGCCGCTGATCGGGCCGTGCACATGGCGACCGACGGCGTCATCACCGCGAACGACGGCAGCCGGATCGAGGTGCGGGCCGAGGCGTTGCTCGTGCACTGCGACACCCCGGGCGCCGTCGAGATCGCTCGCCGGACCCGAGCCGCGCTCGAGGCTGCAGGGATCGAGCTTCGCCCGGTGCGGTGAACCGCAGTGCGGCACGGTCGATGCACCGGTCGACCGACGGATCGGGCGACGTGATGGGCCGCGGGCACCGCTCCCCAGCGTGCCCGCGGCCCCGCACGGATCGCGACAGTGGTGCCCATGCCCGCGATCCACGGCCCGGCGATGTCGTTCACGGTCGCACGGCGGCCGAGCCGCCGGGCAGGGTCGAAGGTCCTTCGGGCCGAACGATCTGCCCGTCGGGGACGAGCCCAGCCGCATCGTCAACCTGCGGCGGTTTCCTGGGCATCGGCCTGCTCACGGCTCACACTTCGGGTCGGGTGACCGGGCCCGGCCGTGCCGTTCGGCCCTGGAGGAGGGTGCGCGAATCTGAGCGTCCCGTGGTCCAGGCGTGCGCTCACTCAGCCGGCGGCGCGACTGGGGCGACGTGCCCAGCCTGGATCGCGGTGCTCATCAGCGTGGCTGTGGCTGGGGGAGTGCGGGGGAGGGGCGGTGATCAGGGTGTCTGCCACGGGTCGGCGTGGGGTGGACGGCACGGGCCATCCGCGGCCGATGCGCAGCAGTACTTGGGGGTTGTGGACGCCGCGGATCAGTGAGCGCAGCCGTTCCCGGGTCTGGTCGACCTCGATGATCTGGGAGAGGAATGACACTGCGAGTCCGGCGAGGGTGGCGGTGAGCAGTACCCGTTGCATCGCCTGTCCGGTGCTGACTTCGGAGGTCGGACCGAACATCTGGGCTGAGAGCACCACGATCGCGGGTCGGGTTTCGAAGACGATCCCGGTTTGGGCGGTGGTGCGGCCTTGCCCGTCGGTGAAGTCGCGCTTCACCCAGCGGTCGTGCAGCGCGGGGCGTTGCTCGCCGGGCAGGGCGGGGATTCCGTCCGCGCGGTCGGGGCTGACAGCGGTCCAGCGGGCGAACTCGGCTTGGAAGGCGGGATCGGCTTGTTGGACGGCGTAGGCCTGCGCGGAGAGGTCCTGGAGTTGGGCGCGTTCATCGGGATCGTCGACGACGTGCAGCCAGGCGCCCTCCTCGACCGCGGCGCGGCGTAGCGCGGTCAGCTCAGTGCCGGTTACTGGCTGGTCGGTGAACGGGCGGCGGTTGGTGCGCCGACGGGGGATGGCGGCGAGCAGATCGCGTTGGCTCGGGGTGGGTGGTTTGCGACCGCCGTAGCGGATGGTGGCGATCAGGTCGGGGTAGGCCCGGTCGGCCTGGAGTGTGACCAGTGGTCGGATGCCCAGGCCGTGCAGGGCCAGTCGGAGGTTGAACAGCGCCGCTCCGCAGGCCAGGCGCTGCTCGCGGCCGTGTGGATCGGCTGCGGGGAGCCGGCGGGTGGGGTCGGCCCATACCTCGATCACGTCGGGTGCGACGCGGAACAGCCACGGCTGGCTGTTGTGCAGGGAGGGGGCGCGGCCTGCCGCGGTGAGCAGGCCGACGACGTCCTCGGACGTCAGCCCGAGCGCGGCAGGGATATCCGTCATGTGGTCATGATCACCGGCGGCGGCCTCTCCGACCACGGCCGAAAGTCCCGTCCTGGAGCCCCTGCAATACCTGTGTCGAGGTTCCTGTGGCGCGGTCCCTGCGGCGCGGTCCCTGTGTCGAGCGCTGCGCGGCGCGGGCTGCGGCGGCGGACAGGGCCGAAGGTCCGCGCGGAGGCGGAGGAAGACCCCAGAACACCTCGTCGGCGCGCGCCCAGTGTCGTCCCGCGCCGGGACCTCGGACCGTCGTCGAGCACCGCGGGGGCGAGCAGGCTCGGAACCGGAGACACACCGCTTCTGTGTTCGGAGGAAGGGACTGCTGTGGACACGACGGCGCGCATCGTGGTCGGAACGGACGGATCACCGGCGGCCGCGACGGCGGTGCGGTATGCGCTGGAGGAGGCGGGCCGGCGGTCGGTGCCGTTGCGGGTGGTGGCGGCCGTGGCGGTACCCGACTACTGGTCGGAGGCGCTGGCGGTGGCCAGGGATCTGCCGGACCTGCCGGACCTGCGCCCTGCTGCTCGCCGCGCGGCCCAGAACCAGGTCGATGAAGCCGTCGCCGCCGACCCTGCGCTGGGCGGGGTCGATGTCGTGGTCGATGTCCGTGACGTGGTCGCCGGCTCGCCTGGGCGGGCGTTGGTCGAGGTCGCCGCCGGAGCGGAGCTGCTCGTGGTCGGTCACCGCGGCCGCGGAGTGCTGGGCAGCGCGATCCTGGGCTCCGTCGGCCTGTACTGCGTCCTGCACGCGACGACCCCGGTCACGATCGTGCCGGCCACCTGGTCGCCGCAGCGCGCCCGGGCCACCGACGCCCACGCCGACGCCCACGCCGGCGCGGCCACCTGAACCCCGTCAGCTCGACTGCAGGAGACGACATGGCCGGCGACCCGGCGCACCCCACGATCCTGGTGGTCGTCGACCACAGCCGGGGTGTCCTCGATACCGTGCGGTGGGCGGCCCGCGAGGCCGCCATCTGCGGTGGTGTGGTGCGGCTGGTGCCGGCTCATCGTGCGCTGCTCGGCCGGCTGCTCGCCCGGCTGCTCGGCCGGTCGCGGACCGCTGCCGTGCTGGCTGCGGCTGTGCGGGCCGCCGCCGCGGTTGCGCCGCGGATCCCGGTCGAGCTGTCCGGGACTGATGCTGGGACCCATGGCCGGTCCCTGCTCGTCGCGGAATCCGCCGCTGCTGACCTGCTCGTCGTGAGCGGCCGGTGGTGGGGCCGGGTCTGGTCGCTGAGCGCCGGTCCGGCCCGGTGGGCCGCGCGTTGCCCGGTCGTGGTGCTCCCGCCCGCCTGCGGTGGGCTGGACCCGACCCGTCCGGTCGTCGTCGGTGTCGACGGGACCGCGGCGAGCACGGCTGCGGTCGACCTCGCGTTCGCGTTCGCGGCCGGCCGCGGGGTTGCAGTCGTGGCGGTGCACACCTGGTGGGACCGCATCACCGACGGCGAGGTCGAGGACCAGACCGGTTGGGCGCGTGTCGCGGCCGAGGAGCAAATGGTGCTCGACGAGCACCTCGCCCGCACGGCCGCGACCTACCCGGCCGTGGTGGTGCAGCGGATCAGCTGTGCCGGCTTCGCCGCCGGTGCGCTCGTGGAGCTGTCACGCCGCGCGCAGCTGGTCGTCATCGGGTCGCACCGCCACGGCCGCCTGGGCGCGTACCTGGTCGACTCGGCCGGGCGCGCCCTCGTCCGCGCGGCCGGGTGCCCGGTGGTCATCGCCCCGGTCGCGGCACCGAGGCCGGCGACCACGGTCGGAACTGGTGGTCGTGGTGGCTGATCGCAACCCGCTGCGCCGGCCCATCGACGCGGTGGAGGCGCTCGTCGGGACCGTCCTCGCGATCCTCGGTGGGGTCGCGGTGTTCGTCGCGCTGGTGATCGGGTTGACCGTGCACGGCCAGGTCGGCGACCAGGCACGACGCGACACCGCCACGTCGAGGCCGGTGACCGCCGAACTGGTCGAGGACACCACGGCGGTGGTCAACCCGTCGAGCGTCACCGCCCGACCGCGGGTGACCGCGAGCGTGCGGTGGACCGGGTCCGACGGCACGCCGCAGCAGGGCGAGGCAGCAGTGGAGGCAGGTCTGCAGGCGGGCGCGGCCGTGACCGTCTGGCTCGACCGCGACGGTCGACCGACCCATTCCCCGCTCACCGCCTCCGATGCGGTGCTGTGCGGGTTGCTCGCCGGGCTCGGTGCCGCCGTGGCCGCCGCCGCGGCCCTGGTGTTCGCGTGGGTGCTGATGCGCCATGTCGTGCTGGCGGTGAACTGCCGGCGGTGGGCGGACGAGTGGGCGGCGGTCGAGCCGCACTGGCGGAAGGAGCTGAGATGAACGACGAGGAGACCCCCGTGCTGGTCCGCGACCTCATGCGCGCGCACCCGGTGACCACGCGCCCGCGACACCCCGCCACCGCCGCGGCGACGCTGCTGCTCCAACACCAGACCGTGGCCGTGCCGGTGGTGACGGCCGAGGGCCGGCTGTGCGGCGTCGTCGACGAGACCGAGCTGATGCGCGGCTTGTTCACCGAGGCCGACCAGGATCGCGTGCTGCTCGTCGCCGATCTCATGACCCCGGCCCCGTTCACCGCCGCCCCCGACGACAACCCGTCACCGACCATCCAGGCACTGCTCGACGGCGGCACCCCACTCGTGCCCGTCCTCGACGACGAACGACTCGTCGGCGTGGTCACCGTCCGCGACCTCGTGGAGCACATCATCGAGCACCCAGGCGGAGCCCCGGACCGATTCGCCCGGCTCTCAGCGACGACGACGCCGGCCCCTGCGGCGTCGGCCTGAGCCCGGAGAAGGAGGAGACCGTGCTCGTCCGCGATGTCATGACCACGGCCGTCGTCACCGTCGGTCCGTCCACCGCCATTCCCGAGGCCGCGCACCTCCTGGTGCGGCACGGGTTCACCGCACTGCCCGTCCTCGACCCCGACGGGTACTTGATCGGGGTCGTCTCGGAGACCGACCTGGCGGCGCTGCGTCGCCACGACGCCCGGTCGCCGCGCCTCGCGGCTGAGATGGCCCTCGCGGCGCCGAGCCGTGTCGCCGAGGTCGCGACCCCGGACCCGGTCACCGTCCCGCCGTGGGCCGACGTCGCGGACGCCGTGGCCACGATGCGCCGCACCGGTCACCGGTCGCTACCGGTCGTCGACGGCCAGCGCCTGGTCGGGATCGTCACGCGGGCCGACGTGCTGCGCGCCGACGACGTCGTCGACTCCCGCATCGCCGACGCCGTTCGCCGGCTCCTGGACACCTACATCGGGCACGACCGCTGCGCCACGACCGTGTCGGAGGGTGCCGTGCGCGTCCGCGGTGTCCCGGCCGCTGAACGGCACGCCGTCGCAGTCCTCGTGCAGCAGCTGCCCGGCGTACGTGCCGTCGAGGTCGCCGAGACCCCCAGCGAGAGCCGATGACCAGCATGGCCCGTTCGGTCACGGCGACCTGGTGGATCTGGACAGCCGGATGGCTGGGCATGCTGCTGCTCGCCCTGGTCAACGGCACGCTGCGTGCCGTCGTCGTGCAACCCGTGCTGGGTGAGTCGCTCGCGCGCGCGATCGCCACCGTGGTGCTGCTCGCTGCGCTCGCCGCGTACGTGTGGTGGATGCAGGGCCGGTGGCCCATCCCGACGGCGCGCCAGGCCTGGCTCACCGGGATGGCCTGGGTCGTGCTGACGTTGACGTTCGAGTTCGGGTGGGGACGGCTGGTGGAGCGGCTGTCCTGGTCGACGATGCTCGCCGACTACGACGTCGCGGCCGGGCGGATCTGGGTGCTCGTACCCCTCGGGATCGCGGTCGCGCCCGCACTTTCGCGATTCGCCGCAGCCCGGCGAAGGTCCACGACCACCCGGTGAGGTCTGGACCCGTCCGCCACGTGGCCGCCACCACGGCGATCTGGACCGCGGGCACGCCCGGCCGGGTGACCGCATCGGCGAGCATCGCAGCATTCGGCGGGCGTCCCCGGCGTCCGGGTCTGCGGCGGCCGCCACGATCACCTCGAACAGGTCCGGGTCGAAATCCTCGGCCGTGCAACGCTCGACACCGGTCGACCTCACCACCCACGTTCGGGTGGTTCGTGCCGCAGCCAGGTCCTCCGGCCCGCACAGACGGTCCCAACACCTCAATCGCCGCCCGCCGAACCGGCCTCGGGCGACGCCGGACGCGGCCGACAGGAGCACGTTCATGGGGAACGTAACGGCCAGGACAGGGTCGGTCCCGGTCGTGGCCGGCCGCGTCCTGAGGCGGTGTGTGACCGTCGCCATCTGCCCCGGCCCGTGTTCCTGCACGACTCGTAGCTCGATCCCGATCGCTGAGCGTTGTTTCCACAGCGGGGTCGCCGACGTGGGCGACCGGCACGTGAGCGCCGAGCGGCGATGAGCGGTCGTCTGATCAGCCGTCGCCGAGCCATCGTGCTCGGCGGTCTCGGGGTGGTCGGCCTGGCGACCGGGGCGGTCGGCTGGATGAACACCTCCGCCGGCACCGATCCCGCGGAGGCGTCACGTCCGTCGGTCACCGGTGCGGACCTGCTGCAGCCGGTCGAGCTGACCAGTGAGCATGGACGGCTGCAGGTCGAGCTGGTGGCGGCCACCGGGGTACGGCTGGCCGGCCGTGACACCGCAGGGTTCGGCTTCAACGGGACCTCACCCGGGCCGACGTTGCGGGTGCGGCCCGGTGACGAGCTCGCGGTGCGCCTGGTCAACCGCCTCGACCGACCCACCAACCTGCACACCCACGGCCTGCGGGTCTCCCCGCAGGCCAACAGCGACAACCCCTTCGTCCGCGTTGATCCCGGCGACTCGTTCGACTACCTCTACCGCATCCCGCCCGACCACCCCGCGGGGACGCACTGGTACCACCCCCACCACCACGGCAACGTCGCTGACCAGCTCTTCGCCGGCCTGGCCGGCGCGCTGCTCGTCGACGTGGACCAGGACCTACCTGTCACCGCCGAGCAGGTACTGCTCGTCACCGACACCACGCTCGACAGCGCCGGCCACATCGTCGCGGCGACCGCCGGCGAGCGCATGATGGGTCGGGAGGGCGCACTCGTGCTGGTCAACGGCCAGCACCAACCGGCCATCGCGGCCGTGCCGGGAGCGTCCCTGCGCTGGCGGATCATCAACGCCTGTGTCTCCCGCGTCATGGCGGTGCGTCTGGAGGGCCACGGCCTCACCCGGATCGCCGCGCGGACGGCACCTACCTGCCCGCGCCGCTCGCCGGTCCGGCAGTTCTGCTCGCCCCCGGCAACCGCGCTGACGCCATCGTGCAACCGACCGCCGCCGGCCGCTACCGGCTCCTCGCCGACCCGGTGGACCGGGGCGGGATGGGCGGGATGGGCGGGATGATGGGCGGTGCCGATGCACCGACCACCGGCCCGGTCATCCTCGCCACCCTGGTCGTCGACGGGGTGCCCGTGTCGGCGCCGCCGCTGCCGACCAGCCTGCCCGCCGAGGTGCCGCTCGCCGGACCGACGGCACGATGGCGCGACGTCGCCATGCAGATGGGCATGGGCATGGGCGGGATGAGCTTCGTCATCGACGGTCGCCCGTTCGCGGCGGACCGGGTGGACCAGGTCGTCGCCGCAGGCGCCATCGAGGAGTGGACGATCAGCAACGCCGGCCCGCTCGCGCACCCGTTCCACCTGCACGTGTGGCCCTTCACAGTGCTGGCCAGCAGTGACGCAACCCCACCGACCGGCGTACCCCAGGACGTCGTCCTCGTCCCCGCCGGCGGGTGGGTCCGCCTGCGCATCCCGTTCACCACCCACTCCGGGCGCAGCGTCTACCACTGTCACAACTTCGATCACGAGGACAGCGGGATGATGGCCACGATCACCGTCGATGGTTGATCAGCTTCGGATCAGAGTTCTCGGCGCGGTGCCCGCGCTCGTGCTCGAGCGACGGCGTGCCTGCCCCGGACCGACCACCGAACCCGACACCGCACGCGCCCGACCGGACGCACGACGTTCACGGCGACCCCTTCCCCGGGATCGGACGGAGGCCGCCGATCCGACGCGGCGTGGTCCACCGCTGACGAAGGTCCTGCCGCGGGTCGCCGTCTGGCCCTACCTGGTCTGCTGGCGTGCCCTCAAGCATGAGCAGGCCCGCAGACCTGGACCTCACACCGTGCGGACCGAACCCCGGGGCGAGGAGCGCCATGTCTGATCGGAGGTTCACCGCGCGGGCCAGGACGACCGCGCTCGTGCTCGGTGTCTTGGCCAGTCGCCATCGGCTGCGTCGACGTGACTCCTGGAGCCGTGCGCAGTTGCTCGACCACCAGACGCGCGCGCTCGCCGACCTGCGAAGCCACGCCTACTCCCGCTCCGCGTTCTACCGGGGCTTCCATGCCGGTCTGCACGGACGGCCGCTTTCCGAGCTGCCGGTGTTGACCAAGTCACTTCTGATGGAGCGCTTCGACGAGCTCGTCACCGCACCCGACGTACAACTCGCGGGCGTCGAGCGATACCTGGCCGGGCTGCACGGCGAGGACCTGTACCGCGGCCGCTACTACGTCGCCGCTACCGCGGGTACGACCGGGCGCCGAGGGGTGTTCGTGTGGAACTTCGCCGAATGGCGTCACGTCGTCGCCTCCTACAACCGGGCGTTCGACTGGGCGGGCTCCACGGCTGGGCTGACCCACCAGGTCAGGACAGCCGTCGTCAGCTCCACCAACCCGACCCACCAATCGGCACGAGTCGGCGCCTCGATCCACAGCCGCTGGGTGCCGACGCTGCGCCTCGACGCCGGCGACGACCTCGCCAGCATCGTCACACGACTCACCGAGTGGCAGCCCGACATGCTCATCGGTTATGCGTCGATGCTGCGCCTGCTCGCCGAGGAGCAGCTCGCCGGCCGGTTGAGAATCGCTCCGCGGTTCGTGTTCAGCGCCTCGGAGGTGCTGACCGATTCCACCCGCCAACTCGCCACAGCCGCCTGGGCGACAGCCCCGCGCAACGTCTACGGCGCGACCGAGACGTCGGGGATCGCCGCGGAGTGCGGCCATCACCCTGGCCTGCACCTGTTCGAGGATCTGGTGATCACCGAGGTCGTCGACGAGGACAACCAGCCGGTACCGCCGGGCGAGTGGGGCGCGAAGGTGCTGGTCACCGTGCTGTTCTCACGCACCCTGCCGCTGATCCGCTACGAGATGACCGACAGCGTCCAGCTCGCCCGCCACCACGACTGCCCGTGCGGCCGGCCGTATGCGCTGCTCACCGGGATCCAGGGCCGCGAGCAGGAGGCGTTGCGCTTCCCGACCGGCGCCGGACCCACCCGCGTCGTGCAACCCGTGGTCTTCCACCACGTCATGGACCGGGTCAGCGCCGCGGGCTGGCAGATCGTCCAACGGCCCGACGGCCTCGACGTCCTGCTCGCCCACCCTCGCCGGGTGGATCCACTCCGCCTCGCGGCCGCCCTGCGCACGGCGCTGGCCGAGCACGGCGTGACCGCGCCGGAGATCCGGATCCAGCACGTCTCCGCGATCCCGCGCACCGCGCTGGGCAAGGCACCACTGATCACCACGGCGGCGGCCCGGCCGGCCGGGCCCCCGACCGCACCCATGGCAGGCCCGGAGCAGGTCGGCTAACACTGCGCCAGCATCTGCGCCGCGCTGCAGACGGCAACCACACACCATCGGGCCGACGCCGTTCCGAGCTTCGGCTCGGTTGACGAGTCGCGTTCCCGGGCATGGGTTCGGCAGTGCGGCATCAACCGCGGTCCACCCCAGGGCCGTGCTGCTGATCGGGGCGATCAGTATGCCGGTCGGAGCCGCCGGGGCTGCCCCCGTGGCCGCCCATCATGAACATCATCATCAGCGGGCAGGCCAGCACGAGCAGGCCGAACAGGATCGTTTGCATCGGCACACCGACAACCGCCAGGCCCACGATGAGGATCGCCAGCGCGATCGCGTACAAGGGCAGATGCCGAGGCTTCATGGTTGCCTCCTTCCCGAGGTCTCGATCAGCCTCTGACGCCGGCGCCTCGACGGTGAGGGCAGCACGTCACCGGACACAACACCGAAGTGCCCTCCTCGGATGGGCCTTGGTCTCTACTCCCGGCCGGTGTCCGACGAGCAGGCTCGGAGCCGAATCTCGGCAACCCGGTGAAGGGGGCTCCGCCATGAGCACGGCCGACATCGTTGTGCTGGTGGCCGCGGTCGCCGTCATCGCTGGACTGGCCTGGTACTTCTTCGGGCCCCGTCGGGCCCACGAGGCCCAGCTGGCCGACGGCGTGCAGCGGGTCGAGGTGACCGTGCGCGGCGGCTACCAGCCCGACATCATCAGGGTCCGCCAGAACGTGCCGCTCGAACTGGTCTTCGACCGCCAGGAAGCGGGCGACTGCAGCTCGCACGTGGTCTTCCCCGACCTCGGCGTCAACGCCGCGCTCCCGGCGTTCTCGCGCACCACCGTCCGGGTCGACCCGGCCCGGACCGGCACGTTCGGGTTCGCCTGCGGCATGAACATGATCCACGGATCCCTCGTCGTCGACCCCGCCGACGAACCCCGAGCCACGACGCCGCAGACACCCGCGACGGCGACGCGGGGCGAGAGCTCGACACCGGAGTCGGGTTCCCGCACCGCCGCCGAGGAAGAAGCCGCCCAGGCCCAGGAGCGGCGCACCGAGATCCTCGATCTCACCCGCCGGGTGCTCGTGGGCACGGTCCTGACCCTGCCGGTGCTGATCGCCGTGATGGCGCACGAGCTGTTCGGCGCCGACTGGGTGCCCGAGGTGCTTCTCGACCACTGGGTGCAACTCGGCCTGATCACCCCGGTGATGCTCTACACCGGCTGGCCCATCCACCGCACCGGCTGGCTGACCCTCGCGCACCGCTCGGCGGACATGAACAGCCTCATCACCCTCGGCACGCTCGCCGCCTACGGCTACAGCCTGGTCGCCACCGTGGCCCCCGGCCTGCTGCCCGAGGACCTCCGCGAGGTGTACTTCGAAGCCGTCGGCGTGATCCTCACCCTGATCCTGCTCGGCCGGCTGCTCGAGGCCCGCGCCAAGGCCGGAACGGGCGAGGCCATCCGCGCCCTGCTCGGCCTGCAGGCCCGCACCGCTCGGGTCGTGCGCGACGGCACCGAAACCGAGATCGCCATCGACGAGGTCACCGTCGGCGACGAGGTGGTCATCCGCCCCGGCGAGAAGATCCCGGTCGACGCCACCGTGCTCGGTGGCTCGTCGGCGGTCGACGAGTCGATGGTCACCGGCGAGCCGATGCCGGTCACCAAACACGTCGGGGACACCGTCATCGGCGCCACCATCAACACCACCGGCTCGCTGCGGGTGCGGGCGGCCAAGGTGGGCGCGGACACCATGCTCGCGCAGATCATCCGCATGGTGCAGCAGGCCCAGGCGTCCAGGGCCCCCATCCAGCGGATGGCCGACGCCGCGTCGGCCTACTTCGTGCCCGCCGTCATCGCGATCGCCGTCGCCGCGTTCGCCGTCTGGTACATCGCCGGTCCGTCGCCCGCGCTCACTCTCGCACTGGTCTCCGCCGTGGCCGTGCTGATCATCGCCTGCCCCTGTGCCCTCGGTCTGGCGACGCCCCTGTCGATCATGGTGGGGACCGGCAAGGGCGCCCAGGCCGGCGTCCTCATCCGCTCCGCCGAAGCCCTGGAAACCGCGCACCGGCTCGACACCATCGTGCTGGACAAGACCGGCACGATCACCGCCGGAAGACCTGCGCTCACCGACGTCCGCGCCACCGCGGCCCTGGGCGAGCAGGACCTGCTCAGGCTCGTCGCGGCGGCAGAGGCCGACAGCGAACACCCGCTCGCCGCCGCGATCCTCGCCGGCGCCCGCTCCCGCGACATCGCCACCGCTACCGCGACCGGGTTCGACTCGATCACCGGCAAGGGTGTCCAGGCCACCATCGACGGCCACGCCGTGCTCGTCGGCACCCGACGGCTGCTCACCGACGCCGGCATCGACACCAGCACGCTCGACCCCATCGCCGCCGAGTTCGCCGCCCAGGGCAAGACACCCATCCTGGCCGCTGTGGACGGATCACCAGCAGGCGCGCTCGCCGTCGCAGACACGATCAAGGACGACTCCGTCTCCGCAATCGCCGCGCTGCACCGGCTAGGCCTGGACGTCGTCATGATCACCGGCGACAACGCGCGCACCGCCGCCGCCATCGCCCGCGAGGTCGGCATCCACCGGGTGCTCGCCGAGGTGCTCCCCGAGCACAAGGCCGACGAGATCCGCCGCCTGCAAGCCGAAGGCCGCCGGGTCGGCATGGTCGGCGACGGCATCAACGACGCACCCGCGCTCGCCCAGGCCGACATCGGCCTGGCCATCGGCACCGGCACCGACGTCGCCATCGAAGCCGCCGACATCACCCTGATCTCCGGCTCACTGGCCGGCGTCGCCACCGCCATCCAGCTGTCCCGCGCCACCATGCGCAACATCCGCCAGAACCTGTTCTTCGCCCTCTTCTACAACACCATCGGCGTCCCCATCGCCGCCGGCGCCCTCTACCCCCTGCTCGGCCTGCGCCTCAGCCCCATCCTCGCCGCCGCCGCAATGGCCCTGAGCTCGCTGTCGGTCGTCGGCAACGCCAACCGCCTCCGCCGGCACCACCCCGCGTCACTCCCCGCCCCGCCGGCAGCCGCCATCGAACCCACCGTCGAAGTCGGCGGACAGCGCGATGGGCGTGGCTCGAGCGAGGCCGCGATCACCACACCGACAAGACCGGTCGGGCCCTGATCCACCGAGACTGGTGTTCGGCGGAGGGCTGGGGCAAGTGCGGGTCGTCCCCAGCAGGCCGTCGACAACGCCCGCCGTGTGCGCGCCACTGGCCGCGATCCGAGCTGGCCGGGTACGGCGTCGATGTCGACCTCGATCGCGCCGAAGGAGTCGACGTTCTCGCTGTGGGCCGGGGGAGCTGTGGGCCGCCAGCACCTCGTCGTCGACGTGGCGGCCGCCGCTGCACAGCGGCTCGACCGCGAGCCGGAATCACTCCGTCGTCCAGCCGATGACCGCATTCGTGGTCAAGGTCGGACACCACGCTGCTCGACTGCTGCTCCAGGTGCCGCGCCGGGACGGGCGAATCGGGCCCTTGTGCCCGAGCGTGCGGGCCGAGCGCCGCTAACCGGGGCGTGCCTGGTCCGGCCACCGTTTCCGTGACGGACGACGGAGGAGGAACAGCGATGGTTGCCGAGGAAGTACGCAGGAAGGTCGTCGTCGGTGTCGACGGCAGCCAAGATGCGCTCAGGGCAGTGCGATGGGCCGCGCGCGAGGCGAAGCACCGGTCGGCGGACCTGCACCTGGTGGCAGCGATCCTCTGGTCCGACGACCGGCTGCCGGGTGTCCCTGCGGTCGGTCGCGACCGGACCGGCGAGGTGCTGCGGCGCCTCGCCGAGGCGGCCCTCGACACCGCTGTGGCGGCCGCGGAGGTGACCGCTCCCGGGGTGGTCACGGTGCGCCGGGAGATCGTGGGCTTCGCCCCCTCGGTGCTGCGTGACGTCAGCACGGGAGCCGAGCTGCTGGTCGTGGGGGACCGAGGCCGGGGCCGGATCGCCTCGCTGGTCGCCGGATCGGTCGCGGTGGCGCTCGCATCGCACGCCACCTGCCCGGTGGTCGTCGTGCGCGGCGCCGGCGACGACACGGAGCCGGCGTCCGGTCCCGTGGTCGTCGGGATCGATGCGAGCCCGCGCAGCGAGCCCGCGCTGGCGTTCGCGTTCGAAGCGGCTTCGGCCCGCGGGGTGCCGCTGGTCGCCGTGCACACCTGGTCGGACGCCCTCAACGACCCGTACCTGGCGCCGCTGATCGACTGGGACGCGGTGGCGACCGAGGAGGCGCAGCAGCTGGCCGAGCGGCTCGCCGGCTGGTCGGAGAAGTACCCCGACGTGGCGGTGGAGCGGCTGGTGGCCCGTGGCCGCGCCGCGCACGTGCTGCTCGACCGGTCGCACGGTGCCCAACTGGTCGTGGTCGGCTCACGCGGGCACGGCGAACTCGCGGGGATGCTGCTCGACTCGGTCAGCAATGCGCTCGTCCATGGGGCAGCCTGCCCCGTCGCGATTGTGCGGTGAGGTCGGCTTCGAGTGCTGCGCCGCGGGCCCGGGACGAAAGCCCGGGTCCGCGGCGTCTGCGTGTCGGTCGGGCCCGTCAGGGGACGACGACCGCGCGGCCGTCGAGCCGGCCTTCTCGCAGGTCGTGGTACGCGTCGACGGCGTGCTCCAGGTCGTAGACGGTGGATGCGGCGCGTACCAGCCCGCGTGCGCCCAGATCCAGGACCTCGACCAGCTCCGATCGGCTGCCCCAGTAGGTGGTCTGGACGCTGGCCTCGTAGGGGAGTCCGAAGAACGACACCGGGAGGGTGCCGCCGGCGATGCCGACGATGGTCAGGTCGCCGAGCGTGCGGACGACGGATGCGGCCAGTGCCAGGGTCTCGTCGCTGCCCACGCAGTCGACGACGACGTCGGCGCCGCGACCGCCGGTGCTCTCCCGGATCGTCGAGGCCGCGTCCTCACCGGCGGGCACCGTCAGATCCGCGCCGACGTCGGCCGCCAGCCGCAGCGCGTCGGCACGGGAGTCGACCGCGATCACGCGGGCCGCGGTCGTCTCCTTCAGGATCTGCACACCGACGTGCCCCAGCCCGCCGACTCCGATCACCACGGCGGTCGTCCCGGGCGCGAGCTTCGACCACGAGCGCCGGATCGCGTGGTACGGGGTGAGCCCCGCGTCGGTGAGCGGAGCGGCTTCCGTCGGTGTGAGCGTGGCGGGCAGCGGCACCAAGTGGCGGGGATCGGGCACGAGCATGTACTCGGCCATGCCGCCGTCGAGTCCCAGGCCACCACCGCCGCCAGGTACGGGCGCCGCCGCCGGGTTCTCGCAGTAGGTGTCGATCCCGAGCAGGCAGCGCGCGCACGTCCCGCACCCCCAGGGGCCGTGCACGGCGACGGCTTGCCCGACCTCGACACCGGTCACGCCCGTGCCGAGCTCCGCCACCCAGCCGGCGTTCTCGTGCCCGAGGGTGAACGGTGGTCCCCACGGCAGGATGCCGGGCGCGAAGTCGTGCATCAGGTGCAGGTCGGAGTGACAGACCCCGGCCGCCCCGATCCGGATGACGACCTGGCCGGGCCCGGGTACCGGCCGCGGTACCTCGACCAGTTCTGGTTCGGATTTCCAGTCCAGCAGACGCAGCGCGCGCACGGGCACATCCTCTCGATCGCTCGGGGTACTACCCGTCGATCGTTCGACGTCCGCGACCGGCCGGGCAGGGCCGTCGGACTCCGGTCCCGCGGGCCGCACGACATCTGCCGGGTCCGGCGGTCCCGGGAAGGCGGTGACCTCCGGCCGTACCGATGCGGTGGTCACGGGGGCACGGTGCGTGGGCAACGACACGACGGAGGAGGGGCTCATGGACGACAACCAGCGCGTCGCGGTCAGCGACACCGGGATCCGCATCGGACCCGTCGATGAGTCCGGCATCGTGCGGAACGCCCACGGTGCACGGATCGGCGAGCTGACCCCTGACGGCGAGGTCGTCGACCTCGCCGGCATGCGGATCGGGCGGGCGATCACCTGCACCGCGTCCGCAACCTGCTGATCGGGGCCGATCGAATGCCCCGGACCGCCGGGATCATCGCCGGTGTCGACGGCAGCCGAGAGGGCCTGCGCGCCGACCGGCACGCGGCACGAACAGCGCCGTCCCGACGGCTGACCGCTACACGGATACGGGCGGAGGTCAGCCGCTGTGGGGTCGAAACGCCCACCGGTCGAGGGTTGGTCGCCGCTGCCGACTCGCCGTCGCGTGGCGTGGACTCGACCGATGCCGACCGACCCGATGCCAGAGCACCGCGACGCCCAGCGCCGACTCCTGTCCGACGGGGCCACCGTGACGGTCGCCCGGCTCGGTCCCGCAGATCGCGCGGCGGTCGCCCGGCTGCACGCCGATCTTCCCCTCACTGACCGCTACCTGCGGTTCTTCGGCGTGTCGACGGCCCATGACGACGAACTCGCCGAGCGCGTCGTCGGTCCCGGTTGGACGTCCGTCGGCGCGTTCGAGGGGAACGAGCTCATCGGGGTCGCCCACTTCTGCCACACGGGGGACGGCGACCCGGAGCTCGCCGTCGCCGTGGCGCACGCCCACCAGCACCGCGGAGTGGGCTCGTTGCTGTTGCAGGAACTGGTGGGCGCCGCCCGCGCTGCCGGGATCCCCCGGCTCTCGGCCGACGTCCTCACGATCAACCACGGCATGATCGACGTGCTCGACCACCTCGGCCTGACCGTGCGCAGCCACCCCTCCTACGACGTCCGGGAAGTGACCCTGAGCGTCCCGCCGGCCGGTACGACGGACGCGGGCGAGCACTACGCCGGCGCGGTCCTCGACCGCGCGATCGTAGCCGAGGTGGCCGGCCTCCGCGCGGTGCTGCGACCGCGGTCGGTCGCCGTGATCGGTGCCGGGCACCGGCCGACCTCGGTCGGCCGGCTCGTCCTGCGTCGCATCATCGAAGGCGGCTACACCGGGACCGTCGAGGTCGTGGCCCCGCACTCGGCCGCGGTGGCGGGGATCCCGGCGCGGCGCGAGGTCGAGGAACTGCCAGAGGGCATCGACCTCGCCGTGCTGTGCGTCCCGGCCGATGCGGTGCCCGACACCGCGCGGCGGTGCGGTGAGCGCGGGATCAGGGCCCTGCTCGTGATCACGTCGGGGCTCTCGGCGACCTCTGTCGCCGAGCTGCAGCGGATCGCGGACCGGCACGGCATGCGGATCGTCGGCCCGAACTGCCTCGGGCTCGTCAACACCGAACCCGATGTCCGCCTGCAGGCGACCTTCGGCGCACCCGCCGCACCGGGCTGCGTCGGGCTCGCCGTGCAGTCCGGCGGGGTCGCCATCGCGGTGACCGAGGCCCTCAACCGGCTCGGGCTGGGCGTGTCGAGCTCGGTCTCGCTCGGCGACGCCGTCGACGTCGGCGCGGCCGATCTCGCTGCCTGGTGGGGTGCGGACGAACGAACCGCCGCGGCGGTGCTCTACCTCGAGTCGATGCCGCGCGTGCACGACCTCGCCCGGCACCTGAGCAGGCTCGCCACCGCCAAGCCGATCGTGGCTGTGCGTTCGGGCAGCTCCGCTGCCGCCGTGCGCGCCGCCGCGTCCCACACTGCAGCCTCTGCCACCCCGCGCGCCCACCAGGAGGCGCTCTTCGCGCGATGCGGAGTCCTCGCCGTGGACGACCTCGACGACGTACCCGGGCTGCTCGCACTCCTGATCTGGCAACCGCCGGTCGCCGGCCGCCGCGTCGCGGTCGTCAGCAACGCCGGCGGCCTCGGCGTGTTGGCCGCCGACGCCTGCGCGCACGCCGGCCTCGACGTGTGCGCCCTGCCGCAGACCGTGCAGCGCGCCCTGACGACCTGCCTGCCCGCGGGAGCCGCCGTGGCGAACCCGGTCGACGCGACCGCGACCGTCCCGCCGACCGCCTTCGCGGACGCGGTCGACGTGCTGCTGACGTCGCCGTCCGTCGATGCGGTCATCGTGCTGGCCGTGGCGACCGCGGAGGGTGATCCGCTGGCCGGCTTCACGCCCCGGGCCGTCGGGAAGGAGAAGCCGCTGGTCGTCGTCCGGCCGTCGGTCGGTATCGGCGTTGCCCGCCGGGAGCTCGCGGACACCGCCGTCCCGGAGTTCGCCGAGGCTGCCGCCGCCGCACGCGCGCTGGCCACGGTCGCGCGTCGCGCGCGCTGGCTGCGGGCCGATCGGCACCGGACACTCACCCCGCCGCCCGACGTCCGTACCGACGTCGTCGAGGACACGCTGCTGGCGGCAGCGGGGCGGACCGACGACGGGTGGTTGTCCGCGGCAGCGGCGCTCGCCGTCGGCCGCGCGGCCGGCCTGCCCCTGACCCGGACGACGATCGTGGACTCGGCGCAGGCAGCGGAGCGGGCGTGGCGCGAGCTCGGTTGTCCTGTCGCGGTCAAGGCCGACGCCGAGGGCCTCGTCCACAAGTCGGCCGGCGGCGGGGTCCACATCGGGTTGGACAGCCGCGCCGCGATCCGCGCCGCCGTCCGCGATCTGCGTGGGCGGTTCGGTTCCCGCCTGCGCGGCATCGTGGTGCAACCCATGGTCGACGCCGGTACCGAGTTGCTGGTCGGTGCGGTCTCCGATCCCGTGTTCGGATCTCTGCTCACCGTCGGTCTCGGCGGGACCGCCACGGATCTCGTGGACGACCGTAGCCATTGCGCCGTGCCGCCCACCGCCGCCGAGCTGGACCATCTCCTGGACGGCCTGCGCTGCGCCCCACGACTGCTCGCACGCCCCGACGCCGACGTGGTGGTCGCGGCGCTCCACGACGCCGCAGCGCGGATCTCCTGGTTGATCGACCGCTTCCCGCAGGTCGTCGAGGTCGAGGTCAACCCGCTCGTCGTGTCAGCGGGCCGTGTGCATGCCGTCGACCTGCGGATCCGAGTCGGACGCGACCAGGGATCGGCGGCGACCCCGCCGGGTCCCGAGCCGACCAACGGTCGGCGATCGCAGGACTTCCGACCCTGAGCACAGCACCTCCGCGTGCCGAGACTCGTCATGTGACAGCCGAACCGCTGGTGACGCCGCCGCGGGACCATCTCCCGACGATCGGGTTCGAGCACCTGCGCCGGCTGGCGCTGGCCGCTGTCGGGCACCCGGGCGGACGGCCGTGGTGTCTCGCACCGATCGACGGCGGGGTACAGCTGCTGACCGACGGGCCCGCCGTCGACCGGATGTCCGATGCCGGGGCACGCGCGCTCCGGCTCGCTGCCGGCGCCGCCGTCACGAACATGCGCCTGGGCATCGCGATGGGCGGACACCGACCGGTCGTCACGGTGTTGCCGAGCTCCGGCCGGACCACCGTGCTCGCCCGCCTGTACCACGGTCCGCAGGCTGGGCCGACACCCGTGGAGCGGGCACTGGCGTCGATGATCATGCCGGTCAACCGCTTCCTGCCCCCGGTTGCGGACCTCCCGGCACCGCCGGGACTGCTGTTGCGGTCCCGGGCTGCCGTGGAAGCGGAGGGCCTGTGGTTGCGCACCCTCGACCCGCGACGCCGCGCACAGCTGGCGCATGTCGACGCGCGGATCGCGGCCCTGCCGGACGGCGCGCGACTCATGGAGCTCGGGAGCAACCACGATGTGCCGGCCGAACACGTGCGCGCCGGGTCCGCACTGCAGCGCCTGTTGCTGACCGTGCGCCTGCTCGGCGGTGCGATCACGCTGGTCGCCTGGCCCGCGGATCTCTCCGGCAGGTTGCGTGCTGCGTGCACGACGGGCTCGGGTGACACCGCGCTGACCGCGCACGTCCTGGTGGCCCTGAGCGCCTGCGGTGCCACGCCGTGGAGCCCCGGCGCGCGCGGGTGATCAGCGGCCGGACCGCTGCTGTGACCGGCTGAGGACTGCGATCGCGCACCCGATGACGAGCATCGTGGGCTGCAGCGGGTCGTAGCGGCCGATGACGGCCCACTGGGCGAGGATCCACCCGATCTGCAGCACACCGGCGACCGCCGATGCACCGTGCGCCCACGGCGTCCGCCGGATCTCCCCGTACGCGGCGATCAGCATGGGTACTGCGACGACGATGATCAGCAGGATGCCCGGGATCGTCCAGTCGGGGAAGGGGGTGGCCGCCAGCCAGTCGGCCGGCATGCCGATCGCGTTGCCGGCGACCAGACCGATCCCGCCGCCGACCGCGGACACACCGGCGATCAGCTCGAGCCCGATCAGCGCGGCCCGCGCGGCGCGCGCCGGTCGGGTCGGAGCACTCGTCATCGCCCCTCGGCGTGCAGTGACGCGGCGTACTGCACGCCCTGGAACACCCCTTCGAGCCAGCCCACGAGCTGAGCGTGGGCGACGCGCAGTTCCGCATCGGTCACGGCGACGCCGTCGCGCAGGTGCGGCGCGATCGCGTCGAACTCGCGGCACAGTGCGGTCGGCAGCACCGCCTCGACCTCCGCCACGGCGAGAGCGTGGGCGGTGACCAACCGTTCGCGGCCGGCGGTGTCCGGCGGTGTTGCGCGGATCTCCTCCAGCATCTGCTTGATCATGCTTCCGACGCGCAGCAGCTTGGCGGGATCGGGGACGGGGAACTGGTCCGGTGCCCGGTCGGCGGCGATGCTCATGACCCAACGCTAGGAACCCGGCTCCCGTCCGGGCAGGGTCGAGGGGCGCTGCCCGATCGGGTCCTCGGTCCCCTGGTCGATGGCCGATGGGTGGGGTCGTCGGAGGCCGCGCAGTGCCGTCGTCGGTGGCGGTCGGAGTGCCGGCGACCCGGTCAGGACGAGCATGCCGGCCATCGCCAGCGCCAGTCCGCAGGCGAGCGGCCAGACCCATCCGGGACGGACGGCGTCGCCGAGGAGGAGGATGCCCGCGAGGCCGGGCAGCACCGTCTCGGTGACCAGCACGATCGCGGTCAGGCGGGCCACGCCGGTCAGTTCCAGGGCACGGGCGTGCGCCGCCAGCCCGGTCAGCCAGAACGCCGCGACCAGCGCGATGGTCACCGCGCCGGGCACGACGCCCCGGACGTCGAGGTGGCCGGCGCGCACGGCCAGCGCCGAACCGCCGAACGCGAGACCGGCGAGCACCCCGAGCGGCCAGCCCCGCCCGCCGTCCCACACCGCGACGACCCCGGTGACGAGCAGCACGGCGGCGGCCACCATGGCCAGCACGGTCCAACCGGAGATCCCGACCTGGGTGTCGCTGCTCGTGCCGGCCGCGACCAGCGCCAGCCCCACCGCGCAGGCGAGCGCCGCGGCATGGTCCTGCCGGCGCAGCACGGTCCCGTACCGGACCCGGCTCGCGTAGACGGTCAGCACGATGGCGCAGCCGAGCACGGACTGGACGAGCACCACCGGCAGCCGCTGAAGCGCGGCGACCGTGCTCAGCCATCCGAGGCCGTCGACGGCCAGCCCCGCGAGATAACGCGGCTGGCGGGCGAGCGGGCGGCGGCGGGTGACGAACCTGGTCGCATCGGACTGCAACAGCCCGGCGACCGTGTTGAGGACAGCCGCGAGAGCCGCCCACAGCAGCCCCGCGACCGACACGGCTAACCGAGCGCGGTCAGTGCGGCGACCTCGCCGAGCTCGAGCGGGAGCTGCATCGACTCATCCTCGCAGGTCCGCGACGCCGACGCGGCGCGACGGGAGCCACCCGGGCCAGGCGGGCTCGGCCGGCGGCACGACGGTCACGGGGCACGGTGGGCGCCGGGACAGCGCGAGCGCCGGGGAGACAGCGACGCTGTTCAGCAGCGCGCCGCGGGTCGGCCGGCCGAAGACCAGCAGCCGGGCGTGCAGCGCCACGGCGGCGAGCAGGTCGCTGCAGCGGTCGTCGACCACGAGGGTCTCCGCGACCACGTCGGGGAACGCGAGCCGGCACAGCGACAGCTGGTGATCGAGGTCGGCACGGATCTCGGCGTTCGCAGCGTCCCACCGCAGCGCCTGTCGTCCCGCCGGGGCGCCGAGGTCGATCAGCGGGTCGTGCCAGGTGCGGATGGCGAGCAGTCCGGCGTCCTGCGACTCCGCCTCGGCGAACGCGAACTCGATCACCTCCGACCCGGTGGTCGGCCCGACCGCCACCATCACGGGGTACGGGTCGACGGAGTGCCGCGGCCGACCCGGCCGCGGCGTCGACGGCAGGTCGGGCACCACGACGACCGGGCAGTACGCGCCCGTCACCGCCGCAGCGATGTGCGTGGAGGCATCCGGGAGCACGACGAGCTGGGCGTCGACCGACGCCGCCAGCCCGGCGCGGTCGACCGGACCCGGGATGACCGTCGCGGTGAGGACGACCTCCGGGGCGGTGCGGCGGGCGACGGACACGGCCCTCGCGAACGACTTGCGGCATCCCACGTGGTGGCGATGGTCGTCGGGCAGCACGACCTGCACGTGCAGGTGCCGGCGAGCAGCCTCGAGCACCGCCCAACGGACCGCCGCCTCGCACGGGTCGTCGGGTTCGAGGACGACCGCGATCCATCCGACACGGCCCCTGGTCACGTCACCGGTCTCGGCCGGTGCCTGTCCGGTCTGCATGGTTGCAGCGTTCCGCCCGGCCCGTCCGGGCGCTGCGGGCCGAAGGCCGTGCTGCGGCCGGCATTGGTCCCGCCGGTGACGGTGCGCCGGACCCTGGGCCGACCGCGGGCGCGCGACGACGCTGCTGGAGCAGACCTGTCGAGGAGGAACCGTGAAGGCACTCGTCGTGGTGGAGTCGGTGTTCGGGAACACCAGGCAGATCGCCGATGCCGTCGCGAACGGGATCGGGCGGCACATGGACGTGCAGGTCGTCGACGTGCGCGATGCACCGGCGGTCGTGGACGGCGTCGACCTGCTCGTCGTCGGTGGTCCCACGCACGCGTTCGGCATGACCAGGGCCGAGACGCGACGGGCGGCGGCCGAGCAGTCCGGGGGCACCGTCACCGCCGATGCGGTGGGACTGCGCGAGTGGCTCGTGACCCTGCACGTGGTCGGCGCCGCGGGGGCGACGTTCGACACCCGGATGGACCGGCTGCGGCTGCCCGGCTCGGCGGCGAAGGCCGCGGGTCGGGCGCTGCGCCGGCGCGGGGTGCAGCTGGTCGCCCGACCGCAGACCTTCCGGGTCGTCGGCACCCGCGGTCCGCTCCGCGAGGGCGAGCTCGCCCGCGCCGAGGCGTGGGGCGCCCAGCTGGCCGTCCAGCTCACGCCCGCCCGGCCAGGAGCGGACGCATGACCAGCGCTGTCGGCAGCGTCCGGGTCGGCGCTCGCCTGGACACCCCGCTGAGCCGCTGGCTGTGGCTGGTGAAGTGGGTCCTGGTGATCCCGCACGCCATGGTGCTGGTGCTGCTCTGGGCCGGCTTCCTGGTGCTCAGCGTGGTCGCGCTGGTCGCGATCCTCGTGACGGGTCACTACCCGCGCCGGATCTTCTCCTACACACTCGGCGTCCTGCGCTGGACGTGGCGCGTCGCCTTCTACACCACCGCTGCGTTCGGCACGGATCGCTACCCGCCGTTCTCGCTGGGGGAGTGCCCCGACTATCCGGCGACGCTCGACATCGCCTACCCCGACCACCTCTCCCGCGGGCTGGTGCTGGTCAAGTGGTGGCTGCTCGCGCTACCGCACTACATCGTGCTCGCGTTCCTGCTCGGCGGCGGGTACGTGGCGTCCAGGTCGGACGCAGCCGCCGGCGCAGGCCTGATCGGGCTGCTCGCCCTGTTCGCCGTGATCGCGCTGCTGTTCACCGGTCGCTACCCGCGCGGCCTGTTCGACCTGGTGCTCGGCCTGGACCGCTGGGTGCTGCGCGTCGGTGCCTACGTGGCGCTGATGACCGACGAGTACCCGCCGTTCCGGCTCGACCTGGGCGGTGCGGAACCCGCGGCGCTCGACATCGGCGCGCCACCGCCCGCGCCGGACGAGCTCGGCACCGGTGCGCAGTCCGCTACCGGAAGCGGTCCGTGGACGGCCGGTCGGGTGGTGTCCGTGGTGCTCGGCAGCGTGTTGGTGCTGTCCGGCCTGGGCGCACTCGCCGGCGGTGCGGCACTGCTCGGCGCCGACACCTTCGGCGGCGACACCGCGGGATACGTCACCTCGCCGGACTTCCGGGCGACCGGAACCGGGTACGCCCTCGTCGCCGAGCCGCTGCGGCTCGGCCGCGCCACCGGCGCCGCCCCGTCGGACCTGCTGGGCGAGATCCGCATCCGCGCCGCCGGCACGAACCCGGCCGGTGTCTTCATCGGCATCGGCCCGGCCGCCGCCGTGGATCGCGCGCTCGGCGGCGTCGCGCACGACGACCTCGTCGTGCCCGGGGACAGGGGTCGTCCCGCGCCCCGGCCGACCGCGGGCGGTGCTCCGTCCGGTGTGCCGGCACAGCTGATCGGCTGGACCGCGAGCGTCGCCGGCCCGGGGACCCAGGAGCTGCGCTGGACGCCGGTCGCGGGGGACTGGGCTGTCGTGGTGATGAACGCCGACGGGTCGCGGCCCGTCGTTGCGGACCTGTCCGTGGGGGCCACCGCGCCGGGGCTCCGGCCGCTGCGGGTCGCATTGCTCGTCGCAGGGGGATTCGCGCTCGCCGTGGGCGCGATCGTGGTCGCGGCTGCGCTCGTCGCCGCGGGATCCGGGCATGCCCGGGGCAGGGAGGATCGATCGTGAGGGCACAGCCGGGCAGCCGGGCGATCGTCGTCGGGGTCGACGGTTCGGACATCGCGCTCCGCGCCGTCCGGTGGGCGGCCCGGGAGGCGCGGAGGCGACGGGCACCGCTGCGGCTGGTGCTGGCCTTCACCCAGGTCGCGGACTACGTCGTCGGGCACCCGGCGCTCGGTCGGCGCACCTGGGACCTGCTGCTCGACCGGGCACGGCAGAGCCTGCGCGCAGCCGCGATCGCCGCACGCAGGGTCGAGCCGGCTGTCTCCGTGATGGAGGAGCTGGTCATCGGATTCCCGACCCAGGTGCTCGTCGACGAGTCCCGCGCAGCGACCCTGGTCGTGGTGGGGGAACAGGGCACAGGCGGGTTCACCGCAGCCCTCACCGGGTCGGTCGCGGTGTCGGTCGCCGCGCACGCCGCCTGCCCGGTCGTGGTCGTCCGCGGGCAGCAGGGCACGGACACCACCGGCCTGCCCGTCGTGGTCGGGATCGACGGCACACCGGTGAGCGAGGCTGCGCTCGCCTTCGCGTTCGATGCGGCCGACCGGTTGCGCGCGCCGCTCGTCGCCGTGCACACCTGTGCCGACCCCGCCGTCACCGTCGAACCGACATTCCACGACCGCGAGACGTTCGAGGCCGAGCGGGCACTGCTCGCCGAGCGCCTGGCAGGTTGGTCGGAGAAGTACCCGGACGTGCGGGTGCAGCGGGTCGTGACCACGGCCGAGCCGGCTCAGCAGCTGATCCAGCAGTCGCGCGTCGCGCAGCTCGTCGTCGTCGGATCCCGCGGGCACGGCGAGTTCGCCGGGCTCGTGCTCGGCTCGGTGAGCAACGTGGTGGTGCACCGCGCGGCGTGTCCCGTGGTCGTGGTCCGCCCCGAACCGGCGGAGGGACAGCGATGAGCGCCCCCACCGCAGACCGGACGGCGTCGCGGGTGCGCGGTCTGGACGCGATCCGCGTCGGAGACGCGCCGACGGTCGGCGGCAAGGCCGCAAACCTCGGAGAGCTGATCGCGGCCGGCTTCCCGGTGCCGCCCGGGTTCGTGCTGCCGGCCGACGCGTACCTCGACGCCATGGACGACGCCGGCATCCGTGGCGAGCTGCTCGCGCTGCACGACCGGGCGCTGGCCGCCGTCGGGGACATCGCGGCGCTGGACGCCCTCTGTGCCCGGGCCGCGTTGCTCGTCCGCACCGCCGGCGTGCCGCACCGGCTGGGTTCGGCGGTCCGCGCCGCCTACGCCGCGCTCGGCGGCGCCGGAGACGGGGACGCGTTCGTCGCTGTGCGGTCGTCGGCGGTCGGAGAGGACGGTGCCGACGACTCGTTCGCCGGGATGAACGCGACCTTCACCAACGTGCGCGGCGAGGCGGAGCTGATCCGGCGGGTCGTCGACTGCTGGGCCTCCGGGTTCGGCTCGCGCGTCGTGGCCTACCGGGCCGGGCGCGGATCGACCGCGGAGCCGGCCGTCGCGGTCGTCGTGCAGGTGATGGTGCCCTCCGAGCGCGCCGGGGTCGCGTTCACCGCCCACCCCGTGACCGGCCGCACCGACGTCGTGGTCGTCGAGGCCGCGCTCGGCCAGGGCGAGGTCGTCGTCAGCGGCTCGGTCCAGCCCGACACCTACGAGCTCTCCGCCGCGGCCGGCACCCCGCTGCGCAGCATGCGCATCGGCGACCAGACCCATCAGATCGTCCGCGGCCCGGACGGCGCTGACGTCACGGTCGACCTCGGTCCCGACCAGCGGCGGGCCCGCGTTCTCGACGACGCCCAGGTCGGCGCCGTCGCTCGGCTGGCACTGCAGGTGCAGGAGCACTACGGGGTACCGCAGGACGTGGAGTGGGCGCTGCAGGGCGGCACGCTGTGGCTGGTGCAGGCCCGCCCGATCACCACGCTGGGCAGGTCCGATCGCGCCCTCGTGGCCGGGCTCCCGGCCGCTCCGGGCCGCGCCGGCGGCGCCGTGCGCGTGCTGACCGCGCCCGAGCAGGGCGGGCAGCTGCGGGCGGGCGAGGTGCTCGTCGCGCCGATGACCAACCCCGACTGGCTGCCCACCATCCGCCGGGCAGCCGCGCTCGTCACGGATTCCGGCGGCACCACGTGCCACGCCGCGATCGTCGCGCGGGAGCTCAGGGTGCCGTGCGTCGTCGGCACGCACGACGCGACGACGGTCCTGCACGACGGCCAGGTGGTGACCGTCGACGGCAGCACCGGCGAGGTGACCGCCGGTGCCGTGCAGGCCACCACGGCACCGGTCACCACGACACCGGTCGCGCCCGCACCCGTCGCCGACCAACCGCTCGGCACGAAGCTCTACGTGAACCTGGCGATGCCCGAGCACGCCGCGGCCGTCGCCGCCGGCCCGGTGGACGGGGTCGGTCTCGTGCGCGCGGAGTTCATGCTCACCGAGGCGCTCGGCGGCCGGCACCCCAGGGAGGTCATCGCCCGGGGGGAGGAACAGCTGTTCGTGGACGCGATGTCGGCGTCACTGCTGCAGATCACCGAGGCCTTCGCGCCGCGGCCCGTCGTCTACCGGGCCACCGACCTGCGCAGCAACGAGTTCCGCGGCCTCACCGGCGGCGAGGCCCACGAGCCGGTCGAGCACAACCCGATGATCGGCTACCGCGGTGCGTTCCGGTACCTGCGCGAGCCCGACCTGTTCGCCCTGGAGCTGCGGGTGCTCGCGCAGGTGCGGGAACGCACCCCGAACCTGCACCTGATGATCCCGTTCGTGCGCACCCGGTGGGAGCTCGAGGCCTGCCTCGACCTCGTCGACGGAAGTGCGCTCGGCCATCACCGGGGCCTGCACCGCTGGGTCATGGCCGAGGTGCCCTCGGTCCTGCACCGGCTGCCCGAGTACGCGGCGATGGGCATCGACGGCGTCTCCATCGGCAGCAACGACCTGACCCAGCTCATCCTCGGCGTCGATCGCGACTCCGAGATCTGCGCGGAGCTCTACGACGAGACCGACGAGGCGGTGCTCGCCGCGATCCGCGACATCGTCGAGACGGCCACCCTGCTGGGCATCACGTCGTCGCTGTGCGGGCAGGCGCCGTCGGTCCACCCGGGATTCGTGGACCACCTCGTCGAGGACGGCATCACCTCGGTGTCGGTCAACCCCGATGCGGTCGCCGCTGCACGGGCTGCCCTCGCCTCGGCGGAGCAACGCCTGCTGCTGGACGCCGCGCGGGCCGAGCGGAAGGACGTGCGCCGGCCGTGAGGTGCGGCTGACAGCGCTGCTGAGCTGACCGCTGAGCTGACCGCTGAGCCGACTCCCGAGGCCGGCTGCACGTCACGACCCGTTCGTCACACCCCGGCCAGTACGGCGTCCAGCACGTCGCGCATCGAGACGATGCCGACGATCCGCCCGTCGCGCCGGATCGCGACGTGTCGCACCCCGGCCTCGATCATCTGCCGGCCCACGGTCGTGATCGTGTCAGCGACGTCCGCCGTGACGAGGTCCACCGACATCACCGCGGACCTGCTCGTGCTCCAGATCGGCGCCGACCGCGACCAGCGTCACGACGTCCCGCTCGGAGACGAGGCCGACGGGACCGGGTCCCGAAGCTTTCGGGAGTGCGGTGCGGCACAGGCAGGGATGGTCGGCGTTGTAGCCCCAGCACGTCGGACACATCGCGATCACGCTCCTCGATGGCCGGCGCGGACGTCGTCGAGGTAGTCGTCGACGGGGCGTCGGGGGGTCGATAGCAGGGTCGGCGTCGCCGCGCGCGGCCAGCCGACCCGCAGCACCATCTGCGGGTGGGCGTCGGTGTCGACGAGGACGCGTTCCGCGACCGCCATCCGGGTCGCGGGGTACTCGAGGACCTGGCTCAACGGTGCCGAGGCGAGGCCGAGCGTCGTGGCGCGCAGGAGGGCTGCGCTCGTCGCCTCGCCGGCACGCACGCGGCTGTGCGGGTCATCGGTGTGCGTGACCACCAGAAGCAGCGCGGCGCCGTCCGAGGGATCGGACGGCTGGTCGAGCGAGCCGGTGGGGAACCGCACCCCGCCCAGCACACCGGCCGGGTCGCGGGGCAGCGCGCTGGACGGGACGCCGTCGTCCTCGGCGAACGCGCCGCTCCACAGCTCGGCCTCGGACGTCGACTCGGGGTCACGCGCGGCCATCCGGCTGGCCCGCCCCATCGCGGAGATCAGTTCGTGGTGTGCGTGCGCGGAGGGCAGCGACACCAGCGTCGCGCCGGCGCCGGACACGGCGACCCGCAGCGCGTCTATGTCGGTGTCGGAGATCGGGCGGTCGGCGAAGCGGCGCCGATCGGTGTGCCGGCCGCTGATCGCACCGGCGAGCTCGGCGAGGCCCGCGTCTGCAGCACCGGGATAGAGGAACACCGTGGCGACGTGGTCGATGTCGGTGTGGTCGGGGAAGCGTTCCACGACGGTGCCCACGTCCAGCGCGGCGAGGGCGACCCGCAGGTGATGGAGCGCGGCACCGCAGCTGAGCAGCAGTCCCCGGCCGTCGGGGTCGGTGCCCGGGAGCTGGCGGGCCCGGTCGGCGTCGATCCGCACCGTCGGTCCGTCCCAACGCAGCCGCCAGGGCTGCGTGTTGTGCAGGGACGGCGCCCGGCCGGCCAGCTCGGCGGCGGCGCGGACGGTGCCGCGTCCGATGGTCCGCGTGGTCACCGCGCACCCTCCGCTTCGCTGATCGACGCAGGACTCGTCGCAGGACTCGGCGCGGCCACGAGCCGGGGCACGACCAGGACCGGGCACGGGCTGAGCCGGACGAGGTCCCGGCTGGTGGAACCGAGGACCGCCCTCGCCACGGCGCCGTGACTGTGCCTGCCGGTCACCACGAGCCGGGCGCGTGCGGTGGCACCGAGCAACACCGAGATCACGCTGCCGTGGTCGGTGCGGATCTCCACCGGGGTGCCGGGGTGGCGATCGCGCCACGGCTCGAGGCTGCGCTCGAGATGGGCGGCAGCAGCGTGGTCGCTCGTGGCGTGCACGACGATCAGACCGGTGCCGTGTCGCTCGGCATCGGCGAACGCGACGTCGATGGCCGACCGGTCCGTGACAGGGTCGGCGACCGCGAGCAGGACCGGTCGCGACGCCGAGTTCGCCTGCCGATGGCCGCGGACGACCGCGACCGCGCACGGCGCGGTCGCGGCGACCGTCGTCGCGACGGAGCCGATCAGCACGTCCGCGGCGTGTTCACTGATCATCCCGACGACCAGCAGTTCGGCATCGTCAGCGACGCCGGCCAGTGCGCGCGCCGGGGAGGCGTCGAGCACCCGGGTGCGGACAGGCACCCCCGGCACGTCGCGGCGGGCCACGGTGCGGGCCCGGCCGAGGATGCCATCGGCGTGCCTGCGGGCCGCCGGGGAGTCCGCGTACGGCGCTGCGTGCACGATCTGCAGCCCGGTGTCGCGCAGGCGGGCTTCCGTCGCTGCCCAGGTCACGGCCCGCAGAGCCGACATGGAGCCGTCGGTGCCGACGATCACTCTCGCCGGTGCGAGTGGTGGAGCGTCCTGGTCCATCGGGGTCTCCTCCCGGCGCGTCCTGGGTCGATCCTGCGGAATCCGCGCGCGAGCAGGCAGAGGCCCGTGCCCTGCGCCGCCGGGCCGGAAGGCCCGCGAAGCTCGGGCCCTGGAGTCATCCCGCGGGAACGCCGGTGCTGTGCGCGGCGTCCGGCACGTCGTAGGCGCGCAGAGCCTGCGCCAGCGCAGTCGCAGGGACACCGGAGGTGTCGACGACAACGGCCTGCGGCCAGGGGTCCGCGACGGCGGCCATCGCCGCGGCGATGGCCGGTGTCGCGTCGGAGGCGGTCGGGCCGCGGTCGGCGATGCGGCGCGCGGCGACGTCGGCTGACGCGCAGCAGCGCAGTGGCACGAACTCGCTGCCCGTACGCGCGGAGACGGCCGCCGCGGCGACCCGGTGCCGTGCGGCGATCCACGACGCGTCCAGCACGACCGATTCGCCGCGGCCGAGCAGGAGCTCCGCGCGGTGCAGGAGGTTCGCGTAGAGCTGCTCGGTGCGGTCCCGGGTGTAGATCCCGCCGGCGAATCCCGCTCCTGCAGGTGTTACCGGGTCGAGGCCGGCAGCCTCCTTGCGGATCCGGTCCGAGGAGATCACGACCGCGCCGCGCGCGTCGGCGAGCCCGCCGGCGACAGTGGTCTTGCCGGTCCCCGGCAGCCCACCGACCAGCACCAGCCGGACGGTTCCCACCCGCAGGTGATCCACGCTCAGTGCCGCGTACCGGCGCGCGGCGTCGGCGTCGGTCGCCGCTCCGGTCTGGTCGTGCCGCAGGCACGCGACCTTCGCGCGCACCAGCGCGCGGTAGGCGATGTAGTGGTGGCGCAACGCAGCCGGCGCCGGGTCGCCGGAGAACTCGGCGTAGGCGTCGAGGAAGTCGGCGCCCAGTTGCGGGCTGCCCAGCCGCTCGAGGTCCATCGCGAGGAACGCCACGTCGTCGAGGCCGTCGAGGTGGCGCAGCCGGTCGTCGAAGTCGAGGCAGTCCAGCGCGCGCGGACCGTCGTCGAGGCAGAAGACGTCGTCGGCGATGAGGTCGCCGTGCCCGTCGATCACCCGGCCGTCGGCGCACCGGCCGGCGAACAGGGCGGCGCGTCCATCGACGAAGCGCAGCGCGAGCCGGGCGATCTCGTCGACGTCCGCACCGTCCAGGACGGTGTCGCGGTAGGCGGCGAGCTCGGCGATGTTGGCCGTCCAGCGCGCCCGCAGCGCGGCTGCGCCACCGTCCACGGCGACCTCAGGCCCGCGGTGCGCGCGGGCATGGAAAGCCGCGACGAGCCGGGCTAGGTCGCGCAGCGCGGCGTCGACCGGGGCACCCTCGGTGACGAGCGTGGACAGGCGCCGGTCGGCAGGCATGCGCCGCATCACCAGCACGGCCTCGTCATCCCTGTCCGGGCCGGTGAAGGTGCCCAGTCCCAGGTAGACGTCGGGGGCGAGCCGTCGGTTGAGGTCGAGTTCGCGGCGCAGCGCGGCGCGGCGGTCGGCAGCGGTCGAGAAGTCGAGGAACGCGGTGCGGACCGCCTTCTTGGTCTTGTACGCGCGGTCGCCGACCAGCACGACCAACCCGACGTGCGTCTCGACCGCCTGCGCGTTCACCACAGTCGGGTCTGATCGTTCGTCGACGGCGAGAAGTCGGGCACCGTCCCGGTGAGGTGGTCGCCGGGCACGACCTCGACCGGAGCGGACGAGCGTCGCAGCACGTCCCGGCACGTCGATCCGAGGCGCACGCGCACCGGCGCCGAGCGGCCCCGGCTGCCGATGACGAGCAGCCGCGCGCCCCGCGCCGCGTCCAGCAGTGCCGTCGTCGGGTGCCCGGGGGATACCCGTGGGTGCACCTCGAGGTCGGGGTGGTGGTCCGCCAGCTCGTGCGCGAGGTCGTGGGTCGGCGCCCCGGCGGTGCCAGCGTGCAGCACGACCAGGGAGCAGCGGCGTCGCCGCGCAGCCTCGGCAGCGGCAGCCAGGATCGCGCCGACGAGCGGAGCACCAGGATCGGGGCTGTCGATGCCGGCCACGACCGGTAGGTCGTCGACCGCGGCTCGCGTGCGGCCCTGCACCACCACGACCGGGCACGGTGCGCTCTCCAGCACCCGCAGCCCGATCGACTCGGTGGGTTCAGCGTTCGGCCGGTCGGCGCCGCCGAGCACCAGCAGCCGGGCCCGCGCTGCCGCGCTGCCCAGCGCCGCCACCGGTGGTTCCGGCGCGCACCAGGTCGTGATGCGGAGCCCCGGCGCGCGGCGCCGCGCGAGGGCGGCGGCGGCCGCGAGCACCTCGCCGGCTCGTTCCCGGCCGGCGGCCGCTCCCAGCACGTAAGGCGCCGCGTGCAGGATGCTCAGCGGCAGCCCGCGCACGTGCGCCTCCGCCGTTGCCCAGCCGACGGCCCGCGACGCTGCGGCGGACCCGTCGACACCGACGACGATGCCCAGCGCGCCGGTGTCGTCGGTGTCGTCGAAGACGTCGCCGAAGACCTCGCCGAAGACCTCGCCGGTCACCGGTTGCTCCGGGGCCGACGGTTCACCGGCTGGGAGCCAGGGCCTGTCCTGGTGTCGTGCATGGGTGCTCCTTCGGTCCGCTCGCAGCCTGCGGGCGGGGTCGAGCGCGGGCCAGGGTCGGACGTCCGCGGTCGTCGGGTCGTCCGGTCCGCGTGAGTGGCGGAAGGGGTCCAACGGCTCTGGGGTGGTGATGCCGTCGCCCCTGACCGCAGTCGGCGCGGAGGCACACGCTCGGGCGACGCCGACAGGAGAAGGAGAAGGCGATGCGAGCACGTGATGTGATGACCCGCCCGGTGATCACGGTGGGACCGCGAACGCCGGTGCACGCCGCAGCCGCGCTGCTGGTCGCCCACGGTTTCGGCGGTGCGCCGGTGACGGACGCCGACGGCGCGCTCGTGGGGATCGTGACCGAGGCCGACCTCGTGCGGGGACGCATCCCCGCCGAAGGCAGGCCCGGCACCACCCCGCCGGAGACGACCGTCGCCGACGTCATGACCACGGCGCCGCTGACCGCCCGGTCCGCTGACGACCTGGCCGAGCTCGTCGCCACGATGCTCGAGACCCGCACCCGATCCGTGCCGATCGTCGACGACGGCGCGCTCGTCGGCATCATCACCCGCCGCGACGTACTGCGCTGCGTGGCCCGCCGCGAGCTGACCTCCGCCGATGTCGCGGCCCGTCGCGCAGACCTCGGAACCCACCGACGCGGATCCGCCGCCGGGGGATGACACAGGTCCACCGGCCGGTCCCTGGGGGACCTCAGGCCGTCGTCCATCGACCGGTTCTCGGGAAGGGTCGTGACCAGGCGACGCACGGGTGTCGCCGTGGCGGAGGGAACGGACGATGGACGAGCAGGGCACTGCGGACGGCGCCGTGGTCGTGGGGGTCGACGGTTCGCCGTCCTCCCGCGCCGCACTCGACCACGCGCTGCGCGAGGCCCGGCGGCGTGGCGCGCGCGTGCGGGTCGTCGCCGTGGCGCGGCTGCCGGAGTGCTGGGCGGGTGTGTACGGGCTGGGCGGGCTGCCGACACCGCGTGAGGTGGCCGAGGGCCTGCGCGCGAGCGTCACCGAGGAGGTCGCGGCCGCCGTTGCCGCAGCACCCGACCTCGGGTCGGTGCCCGTCACGATCGAGACCTTCAGCGGCGCGCCCGGTCCGGCGCTCGTCGAAGCGGCGGAGGGAGCCGACCTGCTCGTCCTCGGCCACCGAGGGCGCGGAGCTGTGCGCAGCTCGGTGATGGGCTCGGTCGGGCTGCACTGCGTGCTGCACGCGACGTGCCCGGTCACGATCGTCCGCGTCCCGGCGACCGCGCCGGCCGACGAGCCGGCCCTGGTCGCCGGCGTGACGGCGTAGGGGCCGGCGATGCGGCACGCGACCGTCGCCGACGTGATGTCCACCGACCTGGTCTGGGTGCGCCCCACCAGCTCGTTCGCGGAGGTGGCGCGGCTGCTGCACGACGCGGAGGTCCGGGCCGTGCCGGTGCTCGACGACGACCGGCACCTCCTGGGCGTCGTCTCCGAGGCCGATCTGCTGCCGACCGTCGACGCCGACGAGCGACCGCCGCACTGGTGGCGGCCGCGACGCGTCCGGCGCGACCACACACCCCGTGCGCGCGGTGCCGCGCCGACCGCGGCCGACCTGATGTCGACCGCCGTCGTGACGGCCGAACCGGACCTCGCCGTCGCGGCTGCCGCCCGCCGGATGCACGCCGAGGGCGTGCGCTGGATGCCGGTCGTCGACCCTGCCGGTCTGGTCGTCGGGGTGCTCGGCCGCTCCGACGTGCTCTCGCTGTTCCTGCGCGACGACGACGAGATCCGGCGGGAGATCGTCGAGGACGTGCTGGTCCGCATGGTCTTCGTGGATCCTGCGCGGGTGTCGGTCGACGTCCGGGGTGGCGTCGTCACGCTGACCGGGGAACTCGACACCGGAACGGAGGTCGAGCTGACGCAGCTGTTCACCGAGCGGGTGGACGGCGTCGTCGGCGTCGTCAACCGGCTCCACGCTGCGGTCGACGAGGGAGCTGCCCACTACGGGATCGATCCACTGCACTGATCCGGGCCGTCAGGTGCCGCACGGCAGGGGATCGGCGTGCAGGTCGACGCCGCGGCCGTGGATCCGCCACTTCCACGGCTGCCGGTGGACCGGCGGCGCCCGCAGGGCAACCGCGACCGCGGCGACCAGGTCGGTGTGGGTGATCAGCGGTCCGCGGTGGCAGCGGCGAGCGAGTCGCGGACCCGGACGATGAGGTCGCGGCGTTCGCGCAGTGCCCGGCGGAAGGCCGGGTTGTCGGTGCCGGCGATCTCGGTGGACAGGTCCCCCAGCCGGTCGGTCAACACCTCGCGCAAGGCCGCGGCGTCCTCGTCGCTCAGTTCGATCCTCATCGTCGGCCCTCCTCGTCGGTGGTGAACTCGGGTGCGGCGGCCGGGACGTCCGGGCGCGTGGTCGGGTCGGAGATGGCGGCGAGAAGGTCGTCCGGCCGCTCGACGGAGACGGCGAGGTCCCGCAGCCGTACCGGGACGCCGCACACCAGCGCGGGGCACGCGGGCTCGACGGTCAGGCGCAGCACGCCGCGGGACGACCCGTTGACGAGCCAGCGGCCATGCCAGCCGTGGACGCCCCAGGAGAGGACCGGCCCGCGGTGGGGTCGTACGTCACGGACGGCGGAACGGGGGATCCGGGCCCGGAACGCCCAGCCCATGCGGACCTCGATGACCTCCGCGTCGACGCGGACCCCGGACGCACGCGGGCCCATGCCCACTGCGGTCAGGAAGGGCCGCAGCGGTGCCGCGTAGCGGAGGCTGAACCGCGCATCGTCGGGAACGGGCATCGTCGTACCTCTCGTTCAGTCGCTCTCCCACCGCTCGAACGGGTCATCGCCGGATCCGTTCGATCATGTCCTCGAGAGGACGGCGCGGTGTCGGGGGCACCGGGCCCTGGGGCGCCCAGCCGACGCGCAGGATCACCTGAGGGGCCAGCCGTGCGCCGAGCAGTTCGTCGCGCAGGGCGCGGTAGGTCGATCCGACCTCCAACGGCTGGGTGAGCGGGCAGGTGGCCAGGCCGAGGTCGGTCGCGTGCAGCAGCATCGACGACAGGGCCTCGCCGGCGCGCAGCTGGGAGAGCGGATCGTCCGACGCCGTGCCCAGCACCAGCAGGACGGCTCCGTCGTGACCCGGTTCCTGCGTGATCGTTCCGGCGGGGAACGTCCTGGCCAGGCCGTCACCGGTGGACGCGTCCACCAGCAGGTTCGCGGCGGGGATCCCGTCGTCGCCGGTGAGGCGCCCGGTCCAGACGGTGGTCTCGGTCGTGTACTGGTCGAGGGCCTGCTGGCGCTCGGCTGCCGCCTGCATCGCGTCGATGAGTGCGGCGCGGCCGCCGGCCTCGTCGACCGGCCGGGCCACCACGCCCTCGGCGGCGGCGCGGGCGACGATCTCGTCGAGGAACGCGATGGGCACCGGCCAGTCGGTGTAGCGACGACGGTCGGTGCGCCTGCGGGTGATCATCGTGGCCGCGCGCAGCTCGGCGTCGGATGCCGGCCGTGCGCTCAGGCTGAGCGTCGCGAGGACATCCGGGTTGTCCGGGTCGGGCATCCGCTGGACGGAGGCGGCGACACCCGCGGCCGCGAGCGCTACGCGCAGGTGGTGCAGGGCGGCTCCGCAGGAGATGACGAGGTCCCGGCCCGGGGTGTCGGTGACCGGTAGCCAGCGGCGCAGGTCGGCGACGAGGTGCACCGTGCGGTGGTCGTAGCGCCACTTCCACGGCTGGCTGTTGTGCACCGACGGTGCACGGGATGCCAGCACCAGGGCGCTGCGGACGGTCATGGCGTCCACGTCGTGGTCGGTCATCGCGACAGCACCTCCGGATCCGGGTGGATGGCGCGAAGTCTGCGCGTCGTTGCGCGGTGCCCGGCAGCGCCGAGCGACCCGTGCGGGTCGGGCCGACCGGCCCCTGGGTGTGAGCCCGGCGCACGTACCGGACGAGCGGTCCGAGCGGAGATCGTGGGGGCGACCCGACGACGGAGGTACGACATGACCGCGCAGCGCGACCCCGACCCGGCCTCGGCCCCGACGGTGGGCGGACCGGGTGACTGGCTGGTCGTCCCCGGACCGCTGCACCAGCACGAGTGGCGTTGGGGCCGCATCCGGGAGGCGATCTTCGACGGCAGCGGCCAGGTCCGCTACGTCGTGCGGTGGCTGAACGACGACAGCGACTCGCTGGTCGTTCCGCCGCCCGGGTCGCGGGTCGAACGGGCGAGCCGCTGGAGCCACCCCGGCGGGGACGCCATCGGCGTCTGGCCGCGGTGAGGGGCCCGGGCATGATCGACGACCGACCGGTCCTGGTGGGGATCGACGGTTCCGACGCCGATGCGGCCGAGCCCGTCGCGACGTCGGTCCCGGCGAACGCGTAGGGGTGGCCGTGCACCACGTCGTCGTCTCCGACGTCATGACGTCCGCCGTCGTCTCGGTCCGGCCGCAGGACTCGTTCGCCGAGGTGGCCCGAGTGCTGAGCGCAGCCGCCGTGCGCGCGGTGCCGGTCCTGTCGGACGCGGGCACGCTGCTGGGAGTGGTGTCGGAGGCGGACCTCATGTCCGCCGCGGCCCGCCCGGCCGGTACCGAGCCGCGTCCGTGGTGGCGTCCGCGGCACATCCACCTGCGCCTGCCTGCCCACCCGGCCGATGCCACCACCGCCGAGCAGCTGATGAGCACCTCGGTGGAGACGGTCCGTCCATGGACGCGCGTCGCCGAGGCCGCGCGGCGGATGCGGGCCTCCTCGATCAGCTGGATGCCCGTCACCGAGCCCGACGGGCGGGTCGTCGGGGTGCTCAGTCGCTCCGACGTCCTCAGGGTGTTCCTGCGCGACGACGCGGAGATCCGCGCCGAGATCGAACGCGACGTGCTGCGCCGGGCGCTCCGGGCCGACCCGGGGCAGGTCCGCGTCGACGTGACCGAGGGTGTGGTCACCCTCACCGGCGAGCTCGGCACGCATTCAGCGGTCGAGATCGCCCGGCACCTCGTCCGAGGGATGGACGGCGTGGTCGCCATCGTGGACCACCTGCGGTTCCGGGTCGACGACCGACGGACCGACGTCCACGTCGGGCCCTTCCGCTGACCGCCTGCGTGCTGCCGGGGCCGTACGCCCCTGGCCAGGATCTGCCGTCCCGGCGAGTCTGGGCGGATGCGCGCATGGGTGGTCGACGCTCCGGGTCCGATGGATGGCCGACCGCTGCGTGCCGTCGAGCGCGAACGGCCACAGCCAGGAGCAGGAGAGGTGCTGGTCCGGGTCCGGGCCTGCGGGGTGTGCCGCACGGATCTGCACCTCGCCGAAGGCGATCTCCGCCCGCGCCACCCGGCCACTGTGCCGGGCCACGAGGTCGTCGGGGAGGTCACGCAACGGGGGCCGGGTGCGCGCCGCTTCGCGCTCGGGGACCGGGTCGGCATCGCCTGGTTGCGCGGCACGTGCGGGAGCTGCCGTTGGTGCAGAACGGGGCGGGAGAACCTGTGCGCCGAGGCGACGTTCACCGGCTGGGACACCGACGGGGGCTACGCCGAGTACGCGGTGGTCCCGGAGGCGTTCGCGTACCGGCTGCCCGACGGGCTGGACGACGTCACCGCTGCGCCGTTGCTGTGCGCCGGCATCGTCGGTTACCGCGCGCTGCGGCGGGCAGAGCTCCCGCCGGGCGGTCGGCTGGGCATCTACGGCTACGGTGCGTCCGCGCACCTCGTGGCGCAGGTCGCGGCGGCGCAGGGCGCGACCGTCCACGTCATGACCCGGTCGGTCGCCGCGCGGGAGCTGGCCCTGTCCCTCGGCGCGGCATCGGCCGGTCCGGCGGACGCGGCACCTCCTGAGCTCCTCGACGCCGCGGTGCTGTTCGCTCCGGTCGGCGAACTGGTGCCGGTGGCGATGCGGGCCCTCGACCGCGGCGGCACCCTCGCCGTCGCGGGCATCCACCTCAGCGACGTCCCCGTGCTGCGCTACGGCGAGGAGCTCTTCCTCGAGAAGCAGCTGCGCAGCGTCACGGCCAACACGCGCGCCGACGGCGAGGAGTTCCTGCGGCTCGCCGCCGCACTGGCGATCCGCCCGCACGTGACCGCGCGACCGTTGGCCGAAGCCGATCGGGTGCTCGCCGATCTCGCCGCCGACCGGATCACGGGAGCCGCCGTGCTCGTCGCGGAGGAGTAGGGAGCAGGCCGTCCGGACACCCGACGCGGGTCCGACGCCTCTGCCCGACGGCTGCGCGTGCCGGCGATCCTCGACGCCGGGAGCTGCGCCGCTGCAGACCGGGCGCTCGCCGGTCGACGTCGGCGGGGGAGGCCTCGGATGGACGTGTCCATGGTGGTGGCGCTGGTCGTGGTGACCGCGCTGGCGTTCGACTACACCAACGGCTTCCACGACACGGCCAACGCGATGGCGGCCTCGATCTCGACCGGCGCGCTGCGCCCCAGGACAGCGGTCGCGATCGCCGCGGTGCTGAACCTGGCGGGTGCGTTCTGGTCGGTGAAGGTCGCGAAGACGATCTCCGGGGGACTCGTCGACGACACGGTCGTCACCCCGCAGGTGATCCTGGCCGGGTTGGTCGGGGCCATCCTCTGGAACCTGCTGACCTGGTTGCTCGGCATGCCGTCGAGCTCGTCGCACGCGCTGTTCGGCGGGCTGATCGGCGCGGTCTGGACAGCTGCCGGGGCGGACGCGGTCCGGTTCGGCGCGCTCGCGGGGAAGGTGCTGCTGCCGGCGGCCGTCTCGCCGCTGCTGGCCGGAACGCTGGCCGCCGCCCTCACCCTCATCGCCTACCGGGGCGCCGTGCGTCCCCCTGCCGGCCGCCGGTATCGGGTGGGGCAGATCGTCGCGGCGTCGATGCTGTCGCTGGCACACGGAACCAACGACGCGCAGAAGACGATGGGGGTGATCACGTTGACGTTGATCACCGCCGGCCTGCTCGCTCCCGGGTCGGCGCCGCCGGTCTGGGTGATCGCCGCGGCTGCGGTCGCGATCGCGGCGGGAACGTACTCCGGCGGCTGGCGGATCATCCACACTCTGGGTCACCGGGTCAGCTCGATCGAACCGCCGCAGGGCTTCTCCGCCGACGCGACCAGCGCCACGGTGATCCTCACCTCGACCTGGCTCGGCCTCCCCCTCTCGACGACCCAGGTGTGCAGCGGGTCCATCGTCGGAGCGGCCGCCGGACGTCGGACGGGCGGCGTGCGGTGGGGGATCGCCGGGCGCATGGTGCTGTCCTGGGCGCTGACGCTGCCCGCCGCCGCCGCGGTCGGGGCGGGGGCCGCCCGGCTCGCGTTCCTCGTCGGGCCCTGGGCGGTGGTCGGTGCGGGGGCGTTGCTGGTCGGGGTCGTCGTCGCGTGGTCGCGCCGCAGGCCGGTGACGGCTGCCTCCGTCGGCCCGGCCAAGGTCACGACCCTCCCGGCGCCACCCGCGGAACCGCCGGGCCGCCTCGCGGCGTGACGGGCCGCGTGTCCCGCAGGGTCGGGCCGATCGTCCCTGTTCCTGGCCGACGTCCGCGCTGCACACTCCGCCCGGTCGGATGCCCCGAGCAGAAGAGGCCGATGATGCGTGCTGGCCGACCGTTCCAGATCGCCGTCGAACCCGCGTCGGACGGCGTCGCCGAGGTGCGCGTGGCCGGTGATCTGACGGCCGAGTCCGGGTTGCGGCTCCTCCGGCTGCTCGACGAGCTGGTGGGCCGGGCCGCACGACGGGGTGGGATCACGCACCTCCTCGTCGACGTGGCGAACGTCCGGTCGTTCGAGCCCTCGGGGGGTGCGGCTGCTGCGCCACGCGCGTATCAGCGGCGCCCGGGCAGGCATGGAACTGCTCCTGACCGGCGTCGACGGCCACCGCGCTGCGCTGCCGTACGCGGTCGCCGAGGTGCTGGCCGAGTTCCGCACGGTCGACAGCGTCGACGATCCGCTCCTCACGTCTTGACCGGGCCGAGCGGACGCACGGTGCGACGGCGCTTGACCGCAGCGTCCACCAGCAGGACGGCGGGCACCGCAAGAGCAGCGAGCGCCCAGCCCAGAGCTGTCGGCACCGACTGCCCGAGCACCGCCGCGACCGGCGGGACGGCGAGGAACACGGCCAGCACGGCCAGCTCCACCGCCACTGCGACCGCCAGCAACCGGTTGCCGCGCAACGTCCAGCGACCGACCGGGCGACTCTCGCTGCGGCAGGCCGCGGCGTTGGCGAGCTGGCCGAGCACCACGGTGGTGAAGGCCGTGCCCGAGGCCGCGGCGAGCAGCGCGGGCGAGGCGTCGGCACCCCACGTCCACCCCCCGGCGTACAGGACGGCCAGGTAGGCGCCCAGCTGGACCAGCGCCTCGGTCGGGCCGAGGACGCCGAAAGCTCGGCCCAGCACGCGCCGGTCGACGAGGCTGCCGGTGCGCGCCGGCCCCTGCAGCACCGTCGCCGACGGGGGTTCGGCGCCGAGCGCCAGCGCGGGGAGCAGGTCGGTGCCGATGTCGATGGCCAGGATCTGCAGCACACCGAGCGCGAGCGGCACCCCGCCACCGCTCAGCCCCCACACCAGGAACGGCGCGAGCTCGGCGACGTTGTCGGTCAGGTGGTAGGTGAGGAACCGCCGGATGTTGGCGAAGGTGGCGCGGCCGTGCCGGATCGCGGTCACGATGGTGGCGAAGTGGTCGTCCAGCAGCACCAGATCGGCGGCCTCCCGGGCCACGTCGGTGCCCGTCGCGCCCATCGCGATGCCGATGTCGGCCTCGCGCAGCGCGGGACCGTCGTTGACGCCGTCGCCGGTCATCGCCACCACGTGCCCGCGCGCCCGCAGTGCCCGGGCGATGCGCAGCTTGTCCTCGGGCGTCGCCCTCGCCACGACGGTGCCGTCGACGTCGACGAGCGCACCGAGTGCGGTGTTGTCCGAGGGCAGGTCGGCCGCCACGACGACCCGGCTTCCGGCCGTCGTCAACCCGACCTGGTCGGCGATCGCCCGAGCCGTCAGGGGGTGGTCCCCGGTGATCATCATCAGGTGCACCTGGGCGCCGCGGCAGGCGGCGATCGCCTCGGCCACGCCGGCCCGCGGCGGGTCGTGCAGCCCTACCAGGCCCAGCAGCTCCGGCCGTGCCTCGACCCGGTCGATGGCGTCGTCGGGTGTCGTACCGGACGGGAGCGGCCCGGCGGCGACGGCGAGCACCCGCAGGCCGGCCGTCGCCATGCGATGCACCTCCTCCTCCGCGCCGGGCGCACGGCACAGCCGCAGGACGGTCTCGGGTGCGCCGGTGATCACCACGGTGGCCTGCCGTGGCGGCCCCAGGACCACGGTGGTGCGCCGGCGGTCGGGATCGAACGCGGCTCGGCGCAGTTCGGGCCGGTTCTCCTCGTCGAGCTCGACGTCGATCCCGCAGCGCATCGCGAGGACGTGGAGTGCGACCTCCATCGGATCCCCGACCGGGCCCCAGCCGTTCGGCCGCTGCACCGCACGTCCCGTGGCGCAGCGGACGGCGGCACGGGCGAGGTCGTCGACGGCGCCACGGACGGCGCCACGGACGGCGACCGGGTCGGCGCCGCCGGGCCGGACGGTTCCGGCCGGCTGGTAGCCGATCCCCTGGACCGCGGCCGGACCCGCCGGTGTCCACACCTGCGCGACCGCCATCTCCCCGGCGGTCACGGTGCCCGTCTTGTCGGTGCAGATGACCGTGGTGGAACCCAGCGTCTCCACCGCCTCGAGCCGACGGACGAGCGCGTGCTCCCCGGCCATCGTGTGCGCGGCCCTGGCCAGTGAGAGCGTGACGGTCGGCAGCAGCCCCTCGGGCACGAGCGCGACCGTCACGCCGACGGCCAGGAGGAAGCCCTGGGTCAGGTCCATCCCCAGCAGCAGCGCGATCACGAAGAACACGGCACCTACGGCGACTGCCGCCACCGCCACGACTCGCACGACCTGGTTCAAGCGCACGGCGAGCGGGCCGGGCGGGCGCGTGCCCTGCCGGGTGAGGGCCGCGATGCGCGCCAGCCGGGTTGCGGCACCCGTCGCAGCGACGACCGCCTGCGCCGTGCCCTGCACGACGAACGTGCCGGCGAACGCCGTCGCCCCTGGCGGCGGATGGACCGGCACGCTCTCCCCGGTCAGCATCGACTCGTCCACCGTCAGCCCGTCGACCTGCGCCACGTCGAGGTCGGCGCAGATGCGGTCGCCGCCCTCCAGGAGGACGAGGTCGCCGCGCACCAGCTCGGCGGCCGGGATGTCCTGCCGGTGGCCACCGCGCAGCACGGTGGCGTGCTGGGGGAGCAGGGACTGCAACCGCTGGCCGGCCCGATCGGCCCGGTACTCCTGCACGAAGGCGAAGAGGCCGTTGATCACGACGACGACGGCGATGGCGATGGCGAGCTGGGGCATGCCGCCGAGCCACGCGAGACCGGCCGCGACCCACAGCATCAGCGCGAAGAAGTGCGTGAGCTGGTGCAGCACCAGCAACAACGGCGACGGCGGGCGGCGCACCGGCAGCACGTTCGGCCCGTCCGCGGCGAGGCGGCGCGCGGCCTCCGCGACCGAGAGGCCGGCCTGCGCGGTCGGCGCTCGGCTCGGCGTGCGTGCCGGCGGGACGTCCGGCATGGGTTCCTCCTCGGCACGACGGGAAAGGCGGCGTCGAACGGTGCCTCTCCCGGCCGACCCGCGGCCACCGGTGAACGCCGTGGCTGCGGGGGCCCTTCGTCACCGGCGCGAGTGCCGTCCGCCTCCTGCCTGCCGGTGCCTCGCCGTCATAGCGTCGACCCGTGCTGAAGGTGGTGTTCGTCGATCCGGCCGCGAGCCGCGGTGCCGTTGCGGCACTCTGCGAGCTCGACCGTGCCGACGGCGAGCCGCTGCAGGTCGCTCTCGTCGGAAGCACGGACGAAGCGGGCACCGGGCGCTTCGCCGGGTACGGCCCAGCACTCGACGAGCTGCACGTCCGGGCCGACGACGGCCTCACCATCACCGCCGATGCCGCTCGCGCCGCGGAGGCCCGCGACCTGGGCCTGCCGGTCGTCCAGGTCGGGGTCGACGTGCCCGACTGGAGCGCGGTGCCACCGCTGGTCGCCCACCTCCTCGATCCCGAGGGTGTGGAGCAGGCGACGTTCGAGCGGTCGCTGCGCGCTCACGGGCAGATCGCCGAACCCGGGGTCGACGCCGTCGCCACGACGCACCACGTCGACAGCGAGGGAAGGATCCGGCGGGACCGGTTTGCCTCGGCCTGAGGTTTCCACCGCGCCGGCTGACCTCGCCGGCTGACCGCGCAGCGCTCAGAGCAGCGCTCAGGCGTCCGGCCGGGCGACCACCGTCACCATCCGCGGCCGCCGTGCCCGCGCCGCGATCACCGACGCCGCCACCGACGGGGGCACCGCAGCAACCGCCAGGCAGATCGACAGCTCGAGCAGCCCGAGTGGACGGGTCGACAGCAGGCCGGCGAGCGCCGGCAGGTAGAGGGCCGCGGCAAGGCCCGCGAGGCTCGTCGCGATCGCACCGTGCAGGGGCAGGTTCGCCCGGATCGGCACGCGCCACGCGGGGACGGTGTCGGACCGGGTCGTGAGCGCGATGCCGAGCTGGGCGAGCGCCAGGGTCACGAACACCATCGTCTGCCAGGGAAGCCCCGCCCGACGAGCCCAGAGACCGAGCGCGAGGCAGCAGCCGGCGACGAGGCCGCCCAGCACGGCGATCTCACCTGCCACCCGACCGTCGAGGACACCGGTGGACGGATCGCGCGGCGGGCGGTGCAGCACGTCGGGTTCGGCGGCCTCCGAGCCGATCGCCACACCTGGCAGCCCGTGCGTGGCCAGGTTGACCCAGAGGATCTGGCCGGGGAGCAGCGGCAGTGCCATCCCGACCAGCGGCCCGATCAGCATCAGGAGCAGCTCCGCGAGGCCACCCGCGACGGCGTAGCGGACGAAGCGCCGGATGTTGTCGAAGACCCGACGCCCCTCCTCGACGGCAGCCACGAGCGTCACCAGGCTGTCGTCGGTGAGCACGACGTCCGCGGCCGCTTTGGCCACTTCGGTGCCCCGTCGGCCCATGGCGACCCCGACGTCGGCGGCACGCAGCGCGGGAGCGTCGTTCACCCCGTCGCCGGTCATCGCCACCACCGCACCCGTGTCCCGCCACGACGTCACGATGTCGAGCTTGGAACCGGGGTCGGTGCGCGCGTAGACGGCGTGCAACCCCTGCCGCAGCTCACGGTCCGGCTCGCCGATGCCGACCTCGCGCGCCACCGCGTTCGCGGTTCCGGCGTGATCACCGGTGATCATGATCGGCGTGATGCCCGCGGCCCGGATCGCCGCGATCGTCTCCCGCGCGTCCGCCCGCACCGGATCGACGAGCGCGACGAGCCCGATCACCCGGACCGCGCCAGGCGGTCCGGTCGCGACGGCGAGGACGCGGCGGCCCGCGCCGGTCCAGCGGTCGAGCACGGCCGTGCCGGTCGCGTCGATGTCGCCCAGCACCTCGGGGGCGCCCTTGACCACTTCGAACGGGCGAGCATCGGCGTCGACGTGCCTGGTCGTCATCGTCCGGTGCGCCGCATCGAACGGGACGACGTCGGTCCGTGGGCTGCGGCAGCGCACCTGCTCGACGTCCATGCCGATGCGTTGCGCAGCGTCGAGCAGCGCGCCCTCGGTGCCCTGTGCGCCGGGGGCTGCGTCGGAGCAGAGGACGACCGCCTCCAGCACGGCGCGCACGTCTGCCGGTGCGGGCCCCGTCCCGCCGCCGATCTCCCACTCGCCACCGGCCGGTGTCCAGACAGCGGTGCAGGTGATGCGGCCGGTGGTGAGCGTCCCGGTCTTGTCCGTGGCCAGGACCGTGACCGACCCGAGCGCCTCCGCGGCCGGCAACGAACGGATGATCGCGCCTCGGGCAGCCATCCGCCTCGCGGCTGCGGCCAGCGCCAGCGCGACGACGGCCGGCAGCGATTCCGGGATGGCCGCCACCGCGAGGCTCACCCCGGACACGGCGACGAGGCGCCAGTCGCCGCCCTGCGCGAGGCCTGTCGCGACGACCACGGCGCAGGCCGCGACGACTGCCGCCGACAGGCGCCTGCCCAGGACGGCGAGCCGGAGCTGCAGCGGCGTCGGCGGGGCAGGGTGTCGGTGCAGCAGCGAGGCGACGGCCCCCATGCAGGTGTCGACACCGGTGGCCACCACCACGGCGGTACCTGAACCGTGCGTGACGAGGGTGCCTGCGTGGACCATCGACACCCGGTCCGCGATCGGCAGGGTCTCCGGGTCCGCGGTGCGCTGTGCCGCGACGGCCCGCTCGGACGGCTGGGACTCACCGGTCAGGAGCGCTTCGTCGACCTGCAGGGCGTGCGCGGAGCCGAGCCGCGCATCGGCTCCCACGACGTCACCCTCGGCGAGGACCAGCACGTCACCGACCACGAGATCGCGCGTCGGTACCCGAAGCACGCGGCGGTCGCGCCGCACCCGGACCGTCGGTGCCGCCGCGGCCCGCAACGCGGCGATCGCGCCGATCGCGCGGCGCTCCTGCACGACGCCGACGATCGTGTTGACGGCGATGACCAGGAGGATGACCGCGCAATCGGCGAGATCGCCCGTCGTTGCGGTCAGGGCGGCTGCACCGAGCAGCACGAGCACCACGGTGTCGCCGAGCTGAGCAGCGACGGAACGGATCAGCGAGCGGCTTCGCTCGACCGGCAGGTCGTTCGGCCCCGCCGCTTGCCGTCGAGCGCGCACCTCCGGCTCGGCGAGTCCGATGTCGGGATCCACCTGCAGGGCATCGGCGACCTCGGCGAACGGGCGGCCCCACGGAGCCCGTGGCGTCGCGGATGGGAACCGGCGGTCGCCGGGCGCCCGTCGTTCGCGACCCGAACCGACCGTCAACGACACGACGGCGCCACGGCCTGGTCGGCCACCTGCTGGCGCAGCCGGGCAGCGAGGTCCACGAGCGCCTGCGCTGTCGCGAGCGCTGCGACGGCGCGCGGGGAGCGGGTCGAGCCGCCGTCGCGCAGGACGATGCCACGACCGGTGAGTGCGTCGCTCTCCCTCTCGTACAGGTGGGCGCCGGCGCAGGTCAGGCCGTCGACGTGGCTGATGTCCACCACGATCGTCCATCGCGTCACGCCGTCCATCAGCTCCTCCTCTGGCCGCGTCGTCGACGAGTGTTCGGACCCACGCGTGACCGGGACAGGGTCGTTGGACCGTGGTCCCCCGTCCGAGCGCCCCTGCAGCAGGGGCAGGTCGCCACTGGATCCGGCGCGCGGGACGGCGCACGGTGTGGGCCGGGCGAAGGGAGCCGCAGATGCTGAGCGAGCGTGACCACAGGATCCTCGGCGAGATCGAGCAGGAGTTCGCGCGGTCCAGCCCGCGTCTTGCCCGCCGGCTGCGCTGCAGGACGGGCAACGCGCAACGGTTCCTCTACGACGCCACCGCGCTGGTGGCAGGATCGGCAGCCCAGCTGTGCCTGCTCGTGGCCAGGCAGGGCACGGGCGGTGCAGCGCTCGCCGCGGCCGCCCTCACGCTCGGCATCCTCGCCGCCCGGCACCGTCGCTTCCCGTACCGGTCGAGAACGGCTGCCGCGCAGGAATGGCCGCGCGGACCGGGCCGCGGACTCGCCCGCAGTTGATTCGCCGCCTGCTCGAAGCCGAGCGGGCCGTGCGTGAGGACGGCGAGAAGGGTCGTAGACCGCCGAGATCGCGCATCGCGGCGACCGGATCGCCCGCGCGAGCGTCGACCGTTGCGTCCGCACCGAGCTCCGTGGCGAGCGCCAGCTTCGGCTCCTCCACGTCCACACCCACCACGACCCCGCCGACGAGACGTGCGTACTGCACGGCCAGATGGCCGAGCCCGCCGATGCCGAACACCCCGATGCGCTCACCCGGGACGACCGCCGCCGCCTTGATCGCGCTGTACGTGGTTACGCCGGCGCACGTCAGCGGGGCTGCGTCGAACGGCGACACCGCTGCCGGTACGGGAACGGCAGCTTGACCGGCCAGTCGCCGCGGGCGGCGTGGATGTCGGTGTGGCAGATCCCGCTGGCCTCCATACGGACCAGTACCTGGCCGGGTCCCGGCCGGGGGATCGGCAGGTCGCCGACCTCCAGGCGGGCTCCCAGCGCGGGCACGACCGCAGCTCTCATCGTCGTGACGGCCCGAGGACCGCATGCGCCGCGCGCCCGGGCGATGGACCTGCGTCCGTCGGACGACGGACGCCCTCGGGACGCGCTGTGCTGCCGTGTCGCTGCCGTGTCGCTGCCGTGTCGGGACGTTCGGCTGCGCTCACCGGGACCGTCGGCCGAGGTGGGACGAACCCGTCCGGGACCACGATGGAGGGACTCGGAAGGCCGGTTGTCGGCCGGCTGGTCGGGAGGTGGCGGAGATGATGTGGTGGTACGGCCCGGGAATGGGCGGGTGGGGTTGGGTGCTGATGATCGCCGGCGGTGTCCTGCCGTGGGTGCTGGTCGTCGTCGCACTGGTCGTGATGGGCCGTCGGGGCGCGTCGGGTGCCGGTGGGGCAGCGCAGCCGCCGCCGGTGCCGCGGGACGCTGCACCGGAGGAGGTACTGGCTCACCGGTTCGCCTCGGGTGAGATCGATGCCCAGGAGTACCGCGACCGCTTGGACGTCCTGCGGGGCGGCTCCGGGGAGGCGCTGCGACCCTGACGCTGCCCGACGACCGGGCGGCTCGTCGTTCCGGTGAGCCGGGCCGCGCTACCGGAGGCGCCTCGCCGGTGCCGTGACCACGCCCGGGACCGGTCCTCCGGCGCTGGCCAGGACCTCCCGGGCGCGGGTGACGATCTCGGCCTCCTCGTCCGTCGGAACCACCGTGACCGCCACCGGGCTGCCGTCAGCGGAGATCGTCCGTGGCTGCGTGAGCGCGGTCGCCGCCGCATTGCGCGCCGTGTCCAGCCGAACGCCGAATCCCGCGAGGCCGGCGCAGACGCGCGCACGGACCTCCGGGTCGTGCTCGCCGATCCCGGCGGTGAAGACGATGCCGTCCAGCCGGCCGAGCGCGGCCGCGTAGGCACCCACGCAGCAGCGGATCCGGTAGCAATAGGTCTCGATCGCCTCGATCGCATGCCCGTCCCCCGCGGCTGCGCGTCGGTGGACGTCGCGCATGTCGGAGACGCCGGCAAGCCCCTTCAGGCCGCTTCCGTGGGTCAGCAGGTCTTCGATCTCCTCGATCGACAGGCCGGCAGCGCGGTGCAGGTGGAACACGACACCGGCGTCGACGTCGCCGCCCCGGGTGCCCATGATCAACCCGGATAGCGGGGTCAGCCCCATGGACGTGTCGATCGACCGGCCGCTGTGGATGGCCGCCGCGCTGGCCCCGTTGCCGAGGTGCAGGGTGACCAGGCACAGCTCGCCGAGCGAGCGCCCGAGGTGCTCCGCGGTCCGGCGGGCGACGTAGCCGTGCGAGATGCCGTGGAAGCCGTAGCGGCGGATCCGGTGCGCAGCGGTGATGTCCGCGGGAAGGGAGTACCGGTGGGCCGGCACGGGCATGCCTGCGTGCAGGGCTGTGTCGAAGACGCCGATCTGCGGCACCCCCGGGAACGCCTCGCGGGCGGCCTCGATCCCGCTCACGGCCGCCGGGTTGTGCAGCGGCGCCAGTGGCGCGAGCTCCCGGAGGTGGACCAGCGCGCGATCGTCGAGCACCGCCGGCGCGGTGAACCGGTCGCCGCCGTGGACGATCCGGTGCCCGACGGCGTGCAGCGGCGCGCCCGGCAGCATGGCGAGCACCAGCCGGACCGCCGTCGCGACGTCGGGCACCGGTCCGATCACCTCGTGGTCGGCCTCGCCGTCGCGCCCGCGCCGCGCGAGCTGGGCGCGCGCGTCCCCGATGCGTTCGACCTGGCCGGCCGCCAGCACCTCACCCGCGCGGTCCAGCCGGTACTTCAGGGTCGCCGATCCGGCGTTGAGTGCGAGCACGGTCGTCCCGGGCCGTTGCAGGGGTGTCACCGCAGCGGCCGGACCGGTCCGGTGACGTGCTCGGTGGCGGTCCGTCGCAGGTGCTCGGCCAGGTCGGTCAGCGTACGGGCGGTGGCCAAGGCCTCGCCGATGCGCGGTGCCCGTTCGTCGGTCATCTCCCCGATGACGGTGCCCTGCCCTGTGAGGTGGTCGGCGTCGCGCTGGTGCAGGTGCGCCTCGGCGTGGGTGATGCTCTCGACGCGGCGGATGTCGATCACGACCGTCCATCGCTGCACTCCGTCCACGGGTCCGTCCTCTCCTGCGTAGGTCAGGGGAGTCTGCTCCGCAAGGCGTGTGCGGACCAGGGCCGAACGTCCACGGTGACGAGACCGGACTGAGGCTGGTGACGGGTCTCAGGTCGCTGCTCTCGACGACCGCGTGGCCGACGGGACCGCGCACCGCCACGAGCGCGAAGACCCGGCGAAGACAGCGGGCGCGTGACAGCGGTCTCGCGGAAGACCGCACGCGCAGCGCTGTGGCACCCATGAACCGCTTGTCGCCCTTACCCGATCACGTTGCCACGGGCCGACGTCACCGACGCGCTGCGGGTCAGTCCCCGCCGTTGCGACGCAGACGGTCCATCTCGCGCCGAACGCGGTCCTCGCTCGGGTGCTCGGGGCGGTAGGTCTCCCAGGCGTGGGCGAGCAGCCCGGTCCCCCAGAAGAACATGGGGAAGATGGGCCAGAAGAACCCGACGTTCGTCCACGACCAGATCAGCACGATGAACGCGTTGATGGCGAGATAGACCATCACATGCCGGGCGAAGTCGGCTTTGCGCTTCAGTCGGGCAATCGCGCGTCCCCGCAGGTCCTCGGGCCCAGCGTGGTCGGCAGCACGCTGGTCGTCGTCGATGCTCATGGCGGGCTCCGATCCCTTGGCATGGACTGCGGCAGGAGGCCGTCGACCCGGCTGCCGGACCGGCGTCGACGGCCTCCCTCGTGCGTCAGGAGTGCTGGTGCACGTGCCCTTCCCACCGTGTGGCGGGCAGGGCCTCGGTGTGGATCAGGATGCCGAGTGCCCACGTGATCAAGATCGCGATCACGAACGCTGCCAACAGGGTCTGGTACTCGGTCCACATCGCGGCGACGCCGAGTGCGAGCGCGAGCACGCCCGCGGCGGTGGTGTCCTTCCAGGTGAACCTCATCTTCTCCACTTCCTTCCTGACCGGATCCAGCCTGGTCGCGAGCCGGGGCGCCCGGCAGGGACGCACGGCACAAGGTCGACGGGCCCTTCGGCGGACTGGTGGTACTTCGGTCCTGCAGCACTGAGCATCACCGGGTCCCGGAGCCCGGCAGGATCAGACCAGCCAACGATGCTGGGCGACGACGGCTCTGCTGCGGTCGCCCGAATCTTGCCGGGGCGATCCTCCACTCCGGCCACGGCTCGGTCTACACCTTCCGCGCCTACGCCCAACTCTGCGACCAGCTCGGGGTGACCCGCTCAGTGGACCTCGCTCAGCGGCTCACGGCCCAGCTCGGTGGCTTCATGGACCGAGTCCGAGGCGACAGCAAGCACCCGGACCAAGTCGATTCGGCCAAGTTCCACACCATCCTCCCGCACCCTGGTCGCGTGGCAGATCGGTGATCGTCGGAAACACCGCTCACTGCCCGACACCACAACTCGCAGCCGGCGCAGCGATGTGTCTTGAGGACGCCGTCGCCCTCGCAGATGAGCTCGGCAAGGCCAGGGCGTGGACCTCGGTGAGCTCAGTTGCCGGTGACGGCTACTTCCCCGGGGGTTCCTGGTGCGGGGCCGTCGGTCGCGCGGTCGAAGGCGTTGGTGTAGTCCACGTTGTGGCCGAGTGCGATCTGCCAACCGCCGTCGCTGTGGGCCATGGTCAACGAGAGCAGCCCGACGCGTTCGCCGACGGCGCGGCCGTCGCCGCCGCGACCGCCGCGGGTGCGCCAGCCCAGGTCGACCACCACGACGTCGGGAGCGACGACGGTGTCGGTGCGGCCTTCGACCGTCAGGGTCGCTTCGGCGAGCGGGCCGCCGAGGGGGAAGCGGTGGCCGGCTTCGATGCCCTGCCGGCCGGCCATGCGCCTGCCGAGCACGTCGACGAAGGACGCGGACTCGGTGAAGTCGGCGGCGAACCCGTGCGGGTCGTGCCGGTTGAATGCGGCGACCAGGCTCTCGACGATTGCGTCGACACGGTCGTGGTCGGTCGATTCCATGGTGTCTCCTTTCGCTACTGTGCGAGCGTGGGTGTTGCGCGTGACCAGGAATCGCCCTCGAGCGTGGTCAGAACGAATCTGGCCAGATCGGCGCGGCTGAGTTTCCCGCCGCCGCGCGGATTGGTGCCGTCAGCGACTCGGTAGTTCCCTGTGGCTGCGGTGTCGGTCAGCCGGGCCGGCCGCACCAGCGTCCACTCCAGCGAGCTCGCCCGGACGACCTCCTCCATCGCGCGCATGTCGGCGTACAGCTCACCGAAGAACAGTGGCCGGATCACGGCACGAAAGAAGACGGGTAATCCCGGATCGTCGATGGGCGCGCCGCCGGAGGAGATCACGACGAGGCGCTTCACGTTCGCGTCCTCCAACGCTGAGACCAAGGATTTCGCGCTCGCCGAGTACAAGCCGTCGGGCCGGCGGCCGGACCCGATCGTCGAGACGACGGCGTCGTGGCCTGCGACGGCCTCGCGCACGCTCGTTTCGTCGCGCACGTCGGCACGCACGACCCGCTGGGCGTCCGTCGCGAAGGTTCCCGGGTTGCGAACCACTGCCGTGACCTCGTAGCCGGCGGCCAGCAGCTCGTCGACGACGATCCGGCCCGTGCGCCCGCTCGCACCGAACACTGCGACCCGGGTGATGTCGGTCATCTGCTTGCTCTCCCCTCGCGCACCCAGACTTACAACATGTTGCTAGACTAGCAGCATGTTGCAAGACTCGCCGGGGGGCGACCTGCTGGACGTGCGACCCGATTCGCACCTGACCTATCTGATGGCGAAGGTCGGGCACCTCCTCGAACGCCGGATCGACAAGGCCGTCGGCCAGGTCGGACTGACCCTGCGCCAGTTCAGCGCCCTGGCCCACATCGCCCGCAGGCCGTGGCTGAGCAGCAGCGATCTCGCCCGACTCCTGCTCATCACCCCGCAGGCGGTGAACACTCTCGTGGCACGGCTCCTCGCGGCGGGCCTGATCGACAAGGCCCCGACCCGCCCGCGTCAACCTCTCGTCCTGACGCTGACCGACGCCGGACGCGACGCTCTGCTGCGCGCGGAGCCGCTCGCCACCGAGGCCGAAGCCGCCGCGCTCGACAGCCTCGGACCGGAGGAGGTCGCCGCGACCAGCGCCGTCCTGCTCCGGCTGCTCGATCGCTTGAGCGACAGCAATGACACCAGCTCGCGATGAATCACCGCGCATCACGCACCGACCTGGCGCGTCGTTGTCGGGATGCAGCGATCGCCTGGACGGGCCCTTCGGCGGCGCCGGAGGCGTCCATGTCGGCGAACAGGACACCGAACCGCCCCGCGACCTGCGCGGTCTCCGGCACCGCCCCGCAGCCGAGCCGGTCTGCGCCGGTGCGAGCGGCTTGTTCGAGTTCGCGGCCATCGGAGGCCCGGTAGGTGGTGCCGGGCCCACCCCTCGCGGGCCCGGCACACCGCTGTCAGCTGGTCAAGGAAACCCGCTTGAAGTCGACCGGCACGTCCAGCGCCACGTTGATGTAGTTCGTGAACACGTTGAGCGCCACGTGCGCCACCGTCTCGACGATCTCCTCCTGCCCGAGGCCCGCGCCACGGGCGGCCTGCAGGTCGGTTTCGTCGATCTGGCCGCGCTTGTCCACCAACGCGGCGGCCAGCTTCAGGACGGCGTCGGTGCGGGGGTCGTCGGAGCGGCCGCTCTGGGCCGCGGTCATCTCCTCGGTGGTGGCGCCGGCCTTCCTGCCGAGCATGGTGTGCGCGGACAGGCAGTAGTCGCAGCGGTTGCGGTCGGCGACGGCGATGGCGATCTGTTCGCCGATCTTGGCGCCGAGCGAGCCGTTGCCGAGTGCGCCGAACTGGGACCACATGCTCGTCAGGGCCGCGGGCGAGTTGGCGACGGCGCGGAACATGTTCGGCACCAGGCCGAAGGCGCCCTTGATCTCCGCCAGCGTTTCGGCGCGCTGGTCGGTTACCTGGTCGGGGTCGACGAGGTCGATGCGGGTCATGATCTCTCCTTGGGATCGGGTCAACTGCAAGTGCCGTCGATGGAGCAGACGGGCGTCGAAGTGGCGCCGGCGGGCGCTGAATCCAGCAGGCGGGCGACGGACGCCGCCAGCGTCATGTCGTCGACCGTGCCGAAGTGGCGGGCCCGGAGGGCGCCGTCGCGGTCGATGAGCACTGTGGACGGTGTGCCGCGCAGCCCGTAGCGGGCGAACGTGACCGGTGTGGGGTCGTTGCCTTCGTGAGCGTCGACGCCCACCGGGAACCCGATCCGGTATTCGTCCAGGAACGCCTTGAGCCCGACCGTGGTCATGGCCTCGTGGTGCTCGAACACGGTGTGCAGCCCGATGGTCGCGAGGTCGTCGCCGAAGGTCCGGGCCAGCCGGGTGACCTGGGGCAGGCCGTGGCTGACGCAGCCGGGGCAGAGCATCTGGAACGCCTCCAGCACGACCACTCGGCCGCGAAGGTCGGCCAGGGAGAGGGGCTCGCTGTTGAACCAGGCGGTGGTCGCCCAGGGCGGGGCGGGTGTGCTCATCTGCTTTCCTTCGCGGTATCGGGGGAATTTCCGTGGAGGCGGGCGATCTGGTCGTCGAGGTGACCGTCGAGGCGGCGCCGCAGCAGCGCGGCCCAGGAGTCGGGCAGCACGTCGGCGTGGTCGAGCAGGTACCGGGCGGCCGGCAGGTCGTCGCGGTCGACGTTGAGGACGCGGTGTGCTTCGGCGGCGGTGATGCCGTGGCGTGGGCGTTGCACGAGAGCGATGCGATCGCCGGCCTCGACGTGGCCGGCCCCGAGCACGCGACCGTAGAAGCCGGTCCGACCGGTGCGCTGCATGTGGACGGCCAGGTCGTCGACGCGGTGGTGCGCGGCGAGCCGGTGGCACGGGCGGCGCGGCTGGGTGGTCTGCAGCACGACGGTCCCCACGGTGTAGACAGAACCGAGTACGACGTCGCTCTCCAGCAGTCCCGTCGTCGTGAGGTTCTCGCCGAAGGCGGGCCAGACGAGCGGGCCGAGCAGCGGTGCCCAGGCCGCGTAGTGCTCGGCCGGGTACAGCAGGACCGCTCTGCCCGGACCGCCGTGGTGTTTCCGGTCGCCTTGCTCGTCGCCGGCCAGACCGAGCGGAGTGACGTCGACCGGCCCGTCGACGGGGGCTTTACGGATCCCCGACAGCAGGGCGCGACCGCGCCACGGCAGCGGGCGGACGGTGCCGACGGAGACGGCGAGGACCTTCACCGCGCACTGCCCACGGCGTGTTCGGCCCAGCGGCGCAGGATCCCCGTACCCGCGTCGGCCGCCGCCCGCGCCGCGGCCGGCTCGACGACGGTGCCCGCGGGCAGGTGCGGCGCGGCGCGGTCGAGCGCGTCGGCGTCGAACTCGACGTGGAACTGGAAGCCGTACGACACTCCGCAGCGGAACGCCTGGTTCGGGTACCGGGCCGAACTCGCCAGCAGGACACCGGTTTCCGGCAGATCGAAGGTGTCCTCGTGCCAGTGCAGCACGGGCAGGTCGGTCCCGGCCGCGCCCAGCACCGGGTCGTCGGCGACGAGCCGGACCGAACCCGCGCCGGCCTCGACCTCCGGCCCGCGCCGCACCTCGGCCCCCAATGCCGCCGCGAGCAGCTGTGCACCGAGGCAGACACCCAGCACGGGACGGCCGAGCTCGACGCACGCGGCGATCAGCTCCCGCTCTCCGGCCAGGGTCTCCTCCGACGCGCTCATCGGGCCGCCGAGGACGACCAACACGTCGAGCTCAGCCGCGTCCGGCAGTGCCTGGCCCTGGTCGACTCGCACCACGCGCACCTCGGCTCCGGCCGCGACCACGGCGGGCGCGATGAGGGCGGGTCCTTCGAAGGGAACGTGCTGGATCACTGCCGCCTTCACCCATGCCTCCTGGTTGTTGTGCCGCTTTCGCCAGCATGCCACAATCTAGCTAGGAGTCCTACCTATCTGTGAAGCGGGTCGAACGCAGCTGCACATCGTCGATCCCCCCTACCGCGTTGCGCGCGTCCTCGTTGCGGGTGACCAAGCGGCGCCCGCGGCATCCCCACACCAGGAAGAAGGAAGATGACACGTCACGACGACACTGGCCGGGAGCCCCTGACCACGGCTGCGGGTGCCCCGGTCGCGGACAACCAGGACAGCGCGACCGCCGGTCCGCGCGGGCCGGTGCTGCTGCAGGACCTGTGGCTGCTGGAGAAGCTGGCGCACTTCGATCGTGAGGTCGTCCCCGAGCGGCGGATGCACGCCAAGGGCTCGGGCGCGTTCGGGAGGTTCACCGTGACCCACGACATCACCCGCTACACCAGCGCCGCGCTGTTCGCCGGGGTCGGCACCGCGTGCGAGACGTTCGTGCGGTTCTCCACCGTCGCTGGGGAACGCGGCGCCGCCGATGCGGAACGGGACATCCGCGGCTTCGCCGTGCGCTTCTACACCACGCAGGGGAACTGGGACGTCGTCGGCAACAACACGCCGGTGTTCTTCTTCCGCGACCCGCTGAAGTTCCCCGATCTCGCCCACGCGGTCAAACGCGACCCGCGGACCAACCTGCGCAACCCGGAGAACACCTGGGGATTCTGGAGCAGCTTGCCCGAAGCCCTGCACCAGGTCACGATCGTGATGAGCGACCGGGGCATCCCGAAGTCCTACCGGCACATGCACGGTTTCGGCTCGCACACGTTCAGCATGATCAACGCTGACGGTGTCCGGCACTGGGTCAAGTTCCACTTCCGCACGCAGCAGGGCATCGAGAACCTCACCGACGACCAGGCCGCCGCCCTCATCGGTGGCGACCGCGAGTCCCATCAACGCGACCTCTACGAGGCGGTCGAACGCGGCGATCATCCGAAGTGGACGTTGTACGTCCAGGTCATGCCGGAAGACGACGCGGCGGACTACCGGTTCCATCCGTTCGACCTCACCAAGGTGTGGAGCAAGAAGGACTACCCGCTCGTCGAGGTCGGGGAGTTGGAACTGAACCGGAATCCGGGCAACTACTTCGCCGATGTCGAACAGGCCGCTTTCTCACCGGGCAACCTGGTGCCGGGGATCTCCGTCAGCCCGGACCGGATGCTGCAGGGCCGGCTGTTCTCCTACGGTGACGCTGCCCGCTACCGCCTGGGGGTCAACCACCACCAGATCCCGGTCAACCACCCGCGCGCGGCGGCGCTGGTCAACGCCTACCACCGCGACGGGGCGATGCGCGTGGACGGCAACCACGGCGGAGTGCCCCCGATCGAGCCGAACGGAGTCGGCCGGTGGCCGCAGCAGCCCGGCTACGCCGAACCGGGGCTGCCGGTGACCGGTGTGGCCGGCCGCTACGACTTCCGCGAGGACGACGAGGACTACTTCCGCCAGCCCCGGCGACCTGTTCCGGCTGATGTCGGCCGAGCAGCAACAAGTCCTGTTCGACAACACGGCCCGGTCCATCAAGGGCGCCCGGCCGGAAACGGTCGAATGCCACATCGCGAACTGCACCCGCGCCGACGCCGCCTACGGCGAAGGTGTCCGCAAGGCCTGCGAGGCAAACGGCGCACTCTGAGCCGGTTCGTGTTCGGGGCAGTCGGTGCGCAGTTCGGCGCGCGGCAACGGTGCCTGCAGCAGGTTGCAGTGGTGGGGCGCGGCGGGATCGAGGTGCACGTCGCGCCCGAAGAACCGGCACCCGGTGCACGTCCGCATCACCCCGACCACCCCCGCCTGCTGCAACCGGCCGATCACGTCGAGCACGGTCTGCAAGGTCGCCGCCCGATCGGCAACCGGCGTCGCGGCGAGCGCGGCCGTCAGCGGGTCGTCCCAGGTGGACAGCTCACGAGCGACCGAAGCGCCGGCGTCGGTCAACGACAGCACCCGCCGCCGGCCGTCGGTGGTAGGGGAGCGGGTCACGAACTCCTTGCGCTCCAGCGCCGCGATCGCGTCGACCATCGTCGGGGTCGTGACGTCGAACTCCTTGGCGAGTGCCCCCACCTCGCGACGTCCCTGCGGCTGCCGGGCCAGCGCGAGCACAGCCTGCTGCTGCAGCGGTGACAACCCCTGGCCCCGTGCGGTGCGCTGGGCCAGGGAGCGCAGGCCGTTCCCCAGCCGTTCGAGCGCGTCGGCCAGCCTGCGGTCGAGATCCGCATCGTGGTCCAGTTCAGTCATGCACCCACCTGGATAGGACTCCTATCCGCACAGGATACGCGGTCCCGAGAGCGAGGCAGGTCAGCCTCCTGCGTTTCTGCCCTTTCAGATCGCCCAGCAGCAAGCGCGGGACTTCACCCGGGAACCGGAGCCGCCCGCCCCGGTGCCCGCGTCCGGTCGGTCGCTGCAGCTGCACGGCGTCATCGGTTCAGCTGTGAGCGCGACCCCCAGATCCGGCTCTCGGATCAGCTCCAGGTTCGACCGGGGCGCGCACCGCGTCGGCAGTGTCGCGAGCCAGCCGCAGTGCTGTCTCGACGGCGGCGGAGTACGCCGGCCGGCGCCGCGGGCGCTCCACGTCTACCGGCTCCTCGTCGGCGGCAAGGTCAGCCACGACCGAGGAAGGGTCGATCATGGCCAGATCGCCGTGCTGAGTGAGGCCAGGTGTCGCGGAGCACGAATCTGCGCGCGCACCGGACGGCGCCGGGATCGGCCTCCGGGCGGGTCAGCGGTGCCGGTGTTCATGCTCGGGGTCGGGCGTGGGACGGACGGCGACGGTTGCCGGGGCGGACGGCGAAATACCCTGGGCACATGAACCGGTCGGTCGAAGAGGCGGAGCAGCGGATCACCCGCCGGCTCCGGGCGCTACGCCTCGAGCGTGGTCTGACGCTCGAGAAGGTGGCCGCGGCGGCCGATCTGTCACCCGGATATCTGTCCCGGGTCGAGAGCGGTCAGCGGGTACCGAGTATCGGTACGCTCGTTCTGCTGGCCCGCGCGCTGGACGTCAGCGTGGGTGCCCTGGCAGAGGAACCGCACGACGCCTCGCCGATTCTGCGGGGTGTGGAGGCGACCCGCTACGGCACCGGTGGCGCCGAGCTGATCCACCTGTCGCCCCCGGTGTCGGGAAACATCATCGAGGCGACTCGGCTGTCGCTCAAGGCGCGGGCGACGCCGCCGCGTCCGGTCCGGCACGGGGGAGAAGAGTGGCTCCACGTCGTCGGGGGGCGCCTGGAGCTCACGCTCGCCGGCGAGACGACTGTGCTGGAGGCCGGGGACTCCGCGCAGTTCCCCGGCGCGACCGAGCACGTACTGCGCGGCGCGCCGGATGCGGACGTGATCGTCGTGATCGCGGCTGCCCGGACCGGGCCACTGGCATAGGAGTTCCCGGACCGCCCCGTTCCGGGGTACTACGCCGTCGCCGCCGCGAACAGGCCCACCAGGGCGTGGTAGTCGATCACGGGTACGCGGGTGGCCGCCCGGACGGCGTCGGCCACCGCGGCCATCTCCCCGCACTCGAGGACCACTGCGCCGAGGTCGGGAACGTCCAGCAGGTCGATGATCTGGGCCGCGACCCCCGCATGGTCGAACGCCTCGGTGCGGTCCAGGACGGCGCGGCGGAAGGGTCCCTCGTGTTCCAGGCCGACCCGGAGCACGTCGGCCGCCCGGTCCGCCGGCACGCCGGGGATGTCGTCGGGTCCGGCGTATCCCAGATGGGCGTAGACCACCAGGAGGCGCCGCCCGGGCGGCAGAACGGCCAGCAGCATCGGCACCGCCAACAGCGGGGACGACACGACGGTCCGGCCGGTGGCCGCGGCAAGGCGGTGCTGTGCACGGGAGAGATAGCCGATCGTCGTGACGGCCAGACCTCCGATCCGTCCGTCCGACGCCGTGGCCAACGCGCGCTCGGTCTCGGTGACCAGGCTCGGGTCGGGCCCGCCCAGCTGGTCGGCGAGTGATCCGTGCCCCGGCGGGTAGGTGTGCGCGGCGGCGTCCGGTCGGGCGGCCGGGTCGGCCGCCGAGCCCGCGACGAACGGGCCCCCGTCGGGGGTGAGGACCAGGATGTCGGCCGTGCTGCCCCCTGCGGGGAGTGGGCGGCGTGCGACGGTGGGCGGTGGTGTCATGCGACGACCTTCCTCCGGTTCTGTCGGCGGGCGATGAGCACTGCGGACGCGGCGCCGACCAGCACGGTGGCCAGCAGGTAGAGCGAGAGCAACACCCAGCTCCCGGTGGTCCCGTACAGGGCCGCGGCGATGAACGGTGCGGGACCGCCGCCGAGGATGCCGGCGAGGTTGAAGGCGAGCGAGCTGCCGGAGTAACGGACGGAGGCCGGGAAGAGGCCGGTGAGGATGGTGGCCTCGTTGGCGAACATCAGCGCATAGGGCACCAGGCTGACCAGGATCACCCCGACGGCCAGAACGGTGTTCCCCGAGCTGATCGCAGCGAAGTAGACGAGGGACTGCACCGCCATCAGCGCCGCCCCGACGAGGTAGATCCGGATCGGGCCGAGGCGGTCGCCGAGATGTCCCATGAACGGTGTGATCAGCGCCGACAGTAGGGCGGCCACCGCCACCGACGCCAGCAACGTGGTCTGGCTCAGGCCACCGGCGTTGCGACCGTAGGTGTAGACGAACGACACGAAGACGTAGACCGGCGCCATCTCGCCGACCTTGAGGAACGCCCCGAGTGCGATTGCGCGCCAGTGCCAGCGGGCGGCTGTGAGGACGGGTGCCCGCTCCAGGCCGCCCTTCTCGCGGAGCTCGGTGAACGTCGAGGTCTCCGACAGCCCGGTGCGCATCCAGAGCCCGAGGAGCACGAGCGCCGCGCTGGCCAGGAAGGGGACGCGCCACGCCCACTCGATGAACGCCTCCGGGCCGGCGAGGCCACCGACCAGCAGCACCGAGGCGGTTGCGAGCGACGTTCCGAGCATGGCGGAGGCCTGGGGGAAGCTGGTCAGCAGTGCCTGGCGGCTGCTGCGGCCCGATTCGCCGGCCACGAGCACGGCGCCGCTCCACTCGCCGCCGACGCCGAAGCCCTGCAGGACCCGCATCAGCGCCAGAAGCAGCGGGGCGAACGCCCCGACGCTGGCGTAGCCGGGGGTGAGACCGATGCCGACCGTGCCCATGCCCATCAGCATCAGGGTCGCGACCAGGGCCTTCTTGCGGCCGAGGCGGTCTCCCATGTGTCCGAAGATCACGGCGCCGAGCGGTCGCGCGATGAAGCCGACGAAGAACGTGGAGAACGACAGCAGGACGCCGGCGAACACGCTGGACTGGGGGAAGAACACGGTCGGCAACACGATGGCCGCGACCACGCCGTAGAGCTGGAAGTCGTACCACTCGATGATGCTTCCGGCCGTGCTGGCCGCGACAGCTCGGCGCACGCTGGTCTTGGTGGGAGCGGCTGGAACTGCGTCTGTGACGGGCATCTCAACCTCCTCGAAGGTGTCCATCAGACACGAAACTGCCTCACTGGCAATACCGACCGATGTCCGATCGCGGAGCAGCGGTGGAGGGATGACGACTTGACGATATGTTGCCTCAGAGGCAACCTGTTGCCCATACGTGAGTTCGCAACGAGGAGGAACGATGACCGAGACCCCGGTGATCGGCGGTGTGGCCCCGGCCGACGAGGTGGAGCAGCTCGATCTCGACGATCTGCCCGAGCGCCGCGATTCGCTGGTCGAGGAGCGGGAGCACCGCAAGGGGCAACTGGCGATCGCGTTCCGGCTCTTCGCCCGGTACGGCTTCGACGAGGGCATCGCAGGCCACATCACGGCGCGTGACCCGGAGTTCCCGAACCGGTTCTGGGTGAACCCGTACGCCGTTCACTTCTCCCGGATCAAGGTCAGCGACCTGCTTCTGCTCGATGAGGAGGGCAAGGTCGTCGAGGGGCACAGGCGCACCAACAAGGCGGCGTTCTCGATCCACTCGACGATCCACGAGGCCCGCGATGACGTCGTGGCTGTCGCCCACGCCCACTCGCTGCACGGGCGGGCGTGGGCGGCATTGAACCGCCCGCTGGACCCGGTCATCCAGGAGTCGTGCGCGTTCTACGACAACCACGTCGTGTTCGACGAGTACAAGGGACTCGTCCTCGAGCGGGACGAAGGACAGCGGATCGCGGCCCGGCTCGGACCGAAGCGCGCGGCGATCCTGCGCCATCACGGCCTGCTGACGGTCGGCCGGACCGTGGAGGAGGCGGCGTGGTGGTTCATCACGATGGACCGTGCCTGCCAGATGCAGCTCATGGCGGAGGCGGCGGGCACGCCCCGCGTCATGACGGAGGAGGAGGCGACTCTCGCCTCGCGCCAGTTCGGCAGCACGAACATGGCGCGCAACAGCTTCCGGTTGATGGCCGATCTCCTCGTCGAGCAGGAGCCCGACGTCCTCGACTGACGGTCGACTGACGGCGATGGCGGGCGCCCGCAACCGGGAGGGCGACCGGCCCGGACAGCGGCACCCCGATGAACCTGCCGCTGCACGGCGAACCACCGCTCCGCGGCCCGGTCCGCGGTGCCTCCCGGTGGGCGATGAGGACGGGCGGTCCGGTGTGGGGCGGCGTTCGAGTCGATCGTGGGCGCGCTGGAGGGCGGATCGGCGACGGCGTTCTCCTCGGGGACCTCCATGGGTGGTTGTCGGGCAGCGCCACCAGCTTGGGTCCGGGCTACGGAACCTCACCTATCCCGCGCTGGCTGGAGCAGACGACGCGCTGCCGGCCGTCCGCGCGGGCCAGGTCGGGTCCAGCTCGCGTCGTGACCACCGCGGGGTGTCGACGTGATCACGCAAGTGGCCAGATCCAACTTTCAAGATCCGTTGACACGTGGCGGTGGCGCCCACCGCAGCGTGAGCAAACGCGGACGGGCCCTGAGACGAGGGGCCACGCTCGGTACGACCAGGACAATGTTGCGCGGTCAGACCTGTGCGTGGCGACCCTCGTCGAAGTGGCAGCTCGATCAAGCCGGTGCAGCCGAGCGCGTCAGAACTTGAAGGAGCTCACGTTCTGTGGCGTCACGACTGTTGCGGGCCCGAGGATGACGACACCGCTCTCGCCGACGGTGAAGTCGCCGAGTGATCCGGCTTTCAGGATGCTGCCGGCCTTCGGGTCGAGCTTGCAGGTGGCAAGGGCGGTGGCCGCGTGGAACGCCAGGTAGCCCAGATCGTTGACGTTCCACCAGATGTCTTGCACGTTCCCGCTCTTGATGTAGCTGCTGATGAGAGTGGCGGGTGCCAGCCCGGTCAGCTTGATGCGTCCGAGGTCGCCGGTCTGGCTGAGTGCCTCTGCTGCGGCCGGCAGGCCGATGCCGGCCGGCACGATGATGCCCTTGAGTTCAGGGTACGTCTGCGCGAGCTCGCGAGCCTTCTGTGCGTTGACGTCGGCTTTTTCCTCACCGTAGACCACGGTGACGAGTTCCATCCCGGAGAACTCCGGGTCGGACTTCAAGCGCTTCTGCATGTCGGCGATCCAGGCGTTCTGGTTGACCGCTGTCTGCGTCGAGGACAGGACCGCGAACTGTCCCTTCTTGTCGATCAGTGTGGCCATGCTGTCGAGCATCTTCTGTCCGAGTTCGGCGCTGTCGGCCTGGTTGATGAACAAGGACCGCGCATCTGCGGAGACGTCGGAATCGAATGAGATGACGTCGATACCGGCCTCGCGGGCGCGCTGCAACGCCGACGAGGCGCTGTTGAGGTCACTGCCGGAGATGGCGATGACGTCGACACCCTGGGAAACGAGCTGGTTCACGAACGGGATCTGGGCTGCGCCGGTCGCCTCGCTGGGCTCGGTGTAGATCACTTTCCCGCCGGATTCGGTGGCTGCTCGTTGGGCGCCGTCGCGGACGGTGGTCATGTACGGGTCGGTGCCGAGCTTGGGGATGATGCCGACCGTGATGGGACCTTGTGCGCACTGTGGCGCGGCACCGGTGCTGGCCGGGCCGCTGCCGGCGCAGCTGGCGAGGACTGTCCCGGTCAGGGCGAGCGCGGCGATGAGTGCCGTGGTTCGGATGGTGGCCATGTCGGTGCTCCTCATCGGTCGGGAGTGGGTACGTGAGGACCTGCCTGCAGGCAGGCGAGACCGTCGGCGGGCTCGTGCAGCAGGCGTCGCCTGCGGCGCTGACCACTGACTCGGGCCTGGATCTGTTCGGCGAGATTGGTGCCCAGAAGCGACAGGATCAGCACCAGGCCGATGGCGGTGGACTGGGCGTATCCGCTGACGCCGAGCAGCTGTAGGTAGCTGCGCAGCGTGGCGATCAGGGCAACGGCGAGCAGGACCGATGTCAGACGGCCTTTGCCACCGAGCACGCTGATCCCGCCGAGGAACACCATCGTCAGCGCGTCCAGCTCGAACCCGAGACCGCTGTCGGGGGAGGCCTGAGCGGTGCGTCCGGTCAGGATGACCCCGGCGATCGCGGCGACCCCGCCGGTGACGACGAACAGAGCCAGGACGAGCCGGCGCGAGCGCACTCCGGCGTAGTGCGCGGTCTCGGGTGACCCGCCGATCGCGTACAGCTGCCGGCCGGTGGGGGTCCGCTGCAGGACCACCGTGAAGATCGGGGCCAAGACCAGGAACGGCAGCAGGGCCAGCGGCAGCACGAGGCCCGGCACGTCGTCGTTGCCCAGCGCGATCAGGCCGGGCGCGATGTCGCTGATCGGCTGGCCGCCGACCGCGACGTAGCACAGCCCACGGAACAGGGCGAGCGTGCCGAGGGTGACCACGAGCGAAGGAAGCTTCAGCACCGTGACGAGCACTCCGTTGAGGGCACCACACAGAAGCCCTGTCCCAACCGCGACGACGACCGCGACGGCCACGGGAAGACCCGCCTGCAGCGCCATGCCGAGCGTGATCCCGGACAGGGCCGCCGTGCTCGCGACCGAGATGTCGATCTCTCGGCAGATCAGCAGTAGCGCCAGTGGCAGCGCGAACAGGGCTTTCTCCGAGATCTGCGCGAGTGAGGTCGACACGTTGAAGTCACCGAGGAACCCGGGCGCTGTGGTCGCGGCGAGAATGATCAGGGCGAGGAGGAGTACCGCAAGCAGCGTCTCCCATCGGGCGAGCAGTTGTGCCGCGCGTGCCGTGACTGGCACCTGTACTTCGGCCTTCACCGGCGCTGTCACCGTGTCCTTCTCGTGGCCTGGGCCGTTCGGGCGGCGACGATTCGGTCGAGCAGGATGGCGAGCAGGATCGCCGCACCGAAGACGGCCTGCAGGTACTGCGGGTTGAGCCGGGCGAGGGTGAGCGCGTTCTGCAGGACCAGCAGGGTCAATGTGCCGAGGGCGACGCCCAGGACGGTGCCGGATCCGCCGCGGAGCGCCACTCCGCCGACGACCACCGAGGCGATCACCGTCAGCTCCACACCGAGGGCGAGTTGGCCGTCCACGGTGGCATACCGCGACGCCCACAGCGCGCCGGCGATCCCGGCCAGCACGCCGGAGACGATGAAGGTGGCGAAGACTCGTCGTTGTACCGGAACACCGATCAGCGCTGCTCCATCGGGGTTGGAGCCGACGGCGAACACTTCGCGTCCTGCGACGGTGCGGCGCAGCAGCAGCGCCGCGCCGGCGCAGGCGATGGCGCCGATCCAGATGAGGATGGGTATCCCGAGGGGGCGGGCGGTGGTCATCTCCAGCCAGGCAGCCGGTACTGATCCTGCGGAGATCTGTTGGCCACTGGACACGACACTGCCCAGCCCGCGGAAAGCGGCGAGGGTCCCGAGCGTGGTGACGATGGCCGACACGCGGCCGTAGGCGACCAGCGCGCCGTTGATCGCGCCGCAGACGGCGCCGACGCCTGCGGCGAGCGCGATCCCGGCGATGACGGGCAGGTCGGGGTGGTCTCGCATGGTCACCGCGGCGAGGAAGGCGGTCAGCCCGATGACCGACGACACCGACAGATCGATGTTGCGGGTGAGCATGACCGCCATCTGGCCGAGCGCGACGATGCCGATGAGCGAGGCAGCGATGAAGAGGTCCTGCAGGTTGCCGAGGCTGAAGAACCGCGGGTTGACCACGCCGAGTGGCACGACGAGCACGAGCAGGGCGACGGCGAGGCTGGTCTGGCGCGCTTTCCACCACGGCGTGCGGAGCTCATCGGCATCGACCGTGCGCGGCCGCTGCGTCGGCGCGGCATCGTTCTCGGGTGGGGTCTCCGGGGGACGGGTCGCTGCAATGGTCTGCGGGTCCGGTTCGCCGGGCCGGTCCGTCGATCGGGACGACCGCTGCGGGAGTCCGAGCGCAGCAGCAGCAACGGACAGTTCGTCGGCGCGGCTGCCGTCGATCTCTGCGACCAGGCGTCCCTCGCGCATGACCAGGACGCAGTCGGACATGGTGAGGACCTCGGTCATGTCCGAGGAGATGAGCAGGATGGCGAGGCCGTTCTCGGCGAGCTCGGCCACGATGCGGTGCACTTCGGCCTTGGCGCCGACGTCGACGCCTTGGGTGGGTTCGTCGAGGATGAGCACCCGTGGCCGGGTGGCGAGCCACTTGGCCAGGACGACCTTCTGCTGATTGCCGCCCGACAGGGTCCGCGCCGGCTGATCGAGGCCCGCTGCTTTGAGCCGCAGCCGGTCGAGGAGTCCGGTGACGAGGCTGCGTTCCCGACCGTGATCGATGATCCCCATGCGGGCGGCGCTGGAGATGACCGGCAGCGTCGCGTTGTCCAGGATGGGGAAGTCCTCGATGAGGCTCTGCCCTCGCCGATCCTCGCTCAGGTAGGCCACGCCGCGGGCGATGGCCGTGGTTGGCGAGTCGGGCAGGTAGGGGGCACCGAACAAGTGCGCGGTGCCGGCGTCGGGTGGATCGACACCGAACAGGGCCCGCGCCACCTCGGTGCGACCGCTGCCGACGATGCCCGCCATTCCGACGACTTCCCCGCGCCGCAGCTCGAACGTGACGTCCTCGAACGCCCCGCTGCGGGTCAGGCCCTGGACCGACAGGACGACCTGGCCGATTTCCGCCGCCGCGCGCCGCTGTCCCAGCTCGACCTGACGCCCCACCATCGCGCGGACCACCGCATCCGGAGTGGTGTCGGCCGTTGCAGCACTCGCCACGAGGTGACCATCGCGCAGCACGGCGATGTCATCGGCGACGCGGAAGACTTCCTCGAGACGATGCCCCACGAACATCATCGCGACGCCATCGACGCGCAGACCGTCGACGATGGAGAACAGGCGATCCACCTCCGCGCCGCTCAGTGCGGCCGTCGGCTCGTCGAGCACGAGCACTCGCACCTCAGCGGCAAGGCAGCGCGCGACCTCGACGAGTTGCTGCTCTGAGGTGCTCAGGGTGCCCAGCGGAATGTCGGCACACCCGGACATGCCCAACCTGGCCAGCCACCGCTCAGCACCGAACAACATCGTGTCCGTGTCGACCCCGCCCCACGGCCGCCGGGGCAGGTGCCCGGTGAAGATGTTCTCCGCGACCGACAGGTCGGGAAACAGTCCCGGATGCTGGTGCACCACCCCGATGCCGCGCGAGAGGGCCAGCGCGGGCGAGCGCAGCACGACCTCCCGCCCCCCGATCAGGACTGCTCCCGCGTCCGGGCGATGGACCCCGGCGAGCAACTTGGCACACGTGCTCTTCCCGGCGCCGTTCTCGCCCACCAGCGCCAGCACTCGACCGGGCACCAGCGCCAGCGACACATCACGCAGTGCCACGGTCCCGCCGAACACCTTGCTCGCCCGGTGCAGCTCGACGACCGGCTCCCCGGGCACCCGAGGAACCGGGCTGCGCACGTGGTGGGCCGAAGCTGCTGACCGTGTAGGGGCGTCCACGACGACGCTCTCCTTACTTCCGAGGTTCGGTGGTGGAGGGCGACTATGCGGTATGGCAAGAGATTGCGCAAGGGTTTGCGCAGTCGCTCGCTCAGCGCGGTACCGTCCGCCGTGGCGGCTGTTGCGGGTGCACCGTGGAGCTCTCCCGCGCGCTGCCCGACCGCTGGTGAATGATCGTGCGCAAATCGTTGCTACCCTGCGGCTGTGCCAACTGGTCGCCGCCGTCCGATCACGATGGCCGACGTCGCCTCCAGCGCGAACGTGTCGGTGACCACGGTCTCCCACGTGCTCAACCGCACGCGGAAGGTCGCTCCACACACCGAGCAGGCCGTGCTGCGGGCAGTGGCCGCCACCGGCTACGTGCCCGACGACGTCGTGCGATCGATGCGGACCGTCGGCACCCGGATGGTGGGGCTGGCGCTGTCGCTCTCGCTCAACCCGTCGTTCACCGAGCTCGTGCTGAGCATCGAGCGCAGCCTGACGTTCTCGGGGTACTCCCTGCTGCTCACCGACACTCACGACGATCCTGAGACCGAGCTGCGGGCGATCTCCGACCTGCTCGCCCGCAACGTCGACGGGGTCATCCTGGCGCCCTCGGCCCAACCGGAACGGGCGCTGTCCTACTGCGCACAGCGCAACATCCCGGTGGCGGTCGTGGACCGGATGCTGCCCTCGCGGGACATCGATCAGGTTGGATCCGAGAACATCGAGGCGACCGCGAGCCTGGTTGACCACCTCGCCCGCAGCGGCCACCGCAAGGTGGCGATGATCAGCGGAAAGCCGGGGCTCACCACGAGCACCGAACGCACAACGGGTTACCGTCTCGGGCTCAAGCGCAACGGTCTTCGGTTCGCCCGCAAGTACCTGATCAGCGGCGACTCCACCGAGTCGGGCGGGTTCCAAGCGTTGCAGCAACTACTGGCACTTCCCGACCCGCCCACAGCCGTCGTGTCGGGCAACAACCAGATGACGATCGGGGTGATGGGCGCGGCCCGTTCCGCCGGCATCACCATCCCCGCAGACCTGGCCCTCATCGGCTACGACGACTTCGCCTGGGCCGACTTCTTCAGCCCGAGACTGTCCGTACTCGCCCAGCCCATCGACGCGATCGGCGACCAGGCCGTGCGCATGCTGCTCGATCGCATCGCCGACCCCGACACCCCGCACCGGACCGTCTCGTTGCGCCCTCAGTTCGTCCACCGAGACTCCTGTGGCTGCGCCGACCACAGCGAGCCCACGGAGCACACCGCAGCGTCCTGACCGCAGCAAGCCGGCCCGCGAGGCGTTGGCACCGGTCGTTGCGTTCACCCTGATCCCAGCCCTCACTCTCGACTGCCGGTCTGCGCGACGTATTGCGCAAACCGTTGCTATGCGGCAGGGTGACCGTCCACGCGCACGACGAGTGGATCGGATGTGGACACGACAATGCGCCAACGCTCGGTCGAGATCGACCAGGTCCCGCAGGTTCGGCACCTTGCGGACCTGGTCCAACGAGCGCGTGAGCTCGTTGTGGACGGGCAGCGCGTCATCCTGGGGATCACCGGCGTGCCGGGTTGCGGCAAGAGCACCTTGGCCCGGTGCCTGATGGATTCCCTTGCCTCGAACCCGCCCGACGGTCTGTCGGCCGGCGACTGGGTCGCGCACGTGCCGATGGATGGGTTCCACCTCGCGGAAAGCGAGCTGGACCGACTGGGCCGACTCGACCGGCAGGGCGCCCCGGACACCTTCGACGCGGCCGGGTACGTCGCGCTGCTGCGCCGGTTGGCCGCCGACTGCGGAGACGTCGTCTACGCCCCGGCGTTCGACCGCAGCCACGGGCTCCCGGTCGCCGGCAGCATCCCGGTCCCGCCGCAGGCGAGACTGATCCTCACTGAAGGCAACTACCTGCTGCTCGACCACGAATCGTGGCGACCGTTGCGGACGATGCTGGACGAGGTCTGGTTCTGCGATGCCGACGAGAACCGCCGCATCCAGCAACTGATCCTGCGCCACATCGTCTTCGGCAAGAGTCCCGCCGCTGCTGAGGCCTGGGCGCTGGGTACGGACGAGGCCAACGCGGCGCTGATCAGGGACACGCGTGACGCGGCCGACCTGGTCGTTCCCGATGCCGTGCTGAGGTCTCTGGCATCTCCCAGCCACGCCCGTCGGACGACCTCACGACGCACGGCCTCCTAGCCGCACGGGTCTCCTCAACGCACGGCCTCCTCAGCAACCTCCCACGAAAGGGCTCCGATGACGCAGCTGCCCACCCGACGTCGAACCGTCGCCGCCCTCAGCGCCGGCCTTCTCGCCACCTTCCTGCTCGCCGCCTGTGGCGGCGCTCCCAGCAGCGGCGCCGGTACGGACACAGCTGGCCGGCCGGTGGTCGGGCTGATCACCAAGACCGCCACGAACCCGTTCTTCGTCAAGATGCGGGAGGGCGCTCAGCAGCAGGCCGGACCGGCCGGTGTCGATCTGCAGGCCTTCGCTGGCCGCCAGGACGGCGACAACGAGTCCCAGGTGCAGGCGGTCGAGAATCTGCTCGCCGCGGGTGCCAAGGGCTTCCTCATCACCGCCAACGACACCAAGGGGATCATCCCGTCGATCGACCGCGCCCGGCAGGCCGGGATGCTGGTCGTCGCGCTGGACACTCCGCTCGAGCCGGCGAGCGCGGCCGATGCCACGTTCGCCACGGACAACTTCCAGGCCGGTGTGCTGATCGGGCAGTGGGCGAAGGCCAAGTTCGACGGAGAGGGCAAGACCGCCCGCATCGCGATGCTCGACGTCAACGCCAACCAGGTATCCGTCGACGTGCAGCGCGATCAGGGCTTCCTCACCGGGTTCGGGATCGAGGTGGGCGACAAGAACCGGATCGGTGACGAGTCGGACCCGCGGATCGTCGGTCACGACGCGACCAACGGTGACGAGGAGGGCGGGCGCACCGCGATGGAGAACCTCCTGCAGAAGGATCCCGCCATCAACTTGGTCTACACGATCAACGAGCCCGCTGCGGCCGGAGCCTACGAGGCACTCAAGGCCGCCGGTGTCGAGAAGCAGGTGACGATCGTGTCGGTCGATGGCGGCTGCCCCGGAGTGGCGGCGGTCAAGGCCGGCCGTCTCGGAGCGACCTCCCAGCAGTACCCGCTGAAGATGGCGCAGCTCGGGGTCGCGGCCATCGCCCAGTTCGCCAAGGACGGCACCAAGCCGACGCCGACCGCCGGCAAGGACTTCGTCGACACCGGGGTCAACCTCATCACCGACGTCCCCCAGGGTGGCGTCGCCTCCCAGGACACCGCGTTCGGCGCGCAGAACTGCTGGGGCTGAGACCGCTGCCGGGCGCGCGACCTCTCCGCCGACGACCACCTCGAGCTGGCACCGCGCACCACCCGCTGACCGCCCTCGACAGCCCTGCCGCGACCTGCGGGCGGGGTGCGGGCCGCCCCGATCGGGGACCAGACCAGCAGGCCACCAGTGCGGCCCGGACGCCAGGAAGGGACGAACGAGATCGTGAGCAGCATCTGGGGCACCTCCGCGGCCGCGATGGGGACGCACACGGACAAGGCGGCTGCGCCTGAGCGTTCCGCAGGGATGTCAGCCCGCATCAAACGCGTCTTGCACGCCCGGCCGATACTCGGCCCGATCGCCGTCCTGCTGTTGGCGATCGCGGTGTTCGCACTGGTCAGTGATCGATTTCTGGCTGCCGCCAACCTGGGCCTCGTGCTGGCTCAGGTCACCGTGATCGCCACCCTCGCGCTGGGCCAGACCCTCGTCATCCTGACTGCCGGCATCGACCTGTCCGTCGGAGCCATCGCGGTCTTCACCTCGATTCTGATGGCGAACGCGTCCCACTCCCTGGGAGTCAACGGCCTGGTCGCGCTGTTCGGCGGACTGGTGTCGGGCACCGTGATGGGCGTTGTGAACGGGCTGCTGGTGACCCGGTTGAGGCTCCCGCCGTTCATCGTCACCCTCGGCACGTTGAGCATCTTCTTCTCGCTCAACGCCGTTGTCTCGCGCAGCGAGACCATCCGCGGCGCCGAAATGTCACCAGTGCTGACCTGGACCGGGACCACCTTCCCGATCGGCGACTTCCGTGTCACCTACGGGTCGATCCTCATGCTCGCGTTGTTCGGTGCATTCATCTATGCCTTGAACAGCACCGCCTGGGGCAAGCACGTCTACGCCACCGGCGACGACATCGAAGCAGCTCGCCTGGCCGGCATCCGCACGGACCGGGTGCTGTTGTCGGTCTACCTCGTCGCCGGGCTGGTGTATGCGGCGGGTGCCTGGATCCTCATGGGCCGGCTCGCCTCGGCCAGCCCCAACGTCGGTGTCGAGTACAACCTCGACTCGATCACTGCGGTCGTCCTCGGCGGCACCAGCCTGTTCGGCGGACGCGGTCTCGTCGCCGGAACACTCGTCGGCGCCCTGATCGTCGGAGTGTTCCGCAACGGGCTGCAGCTCGGCGGCGTCGACGTCGTCTGGCAGGGGCTCGCCATCGGCGTGCTGGTTCTGATTGCCGTGGCCATCGACCAGTGGATCCGGAAGGTGCGCACATGACCGCCACCGACACCCGCACACCGGTGCTGCAGGCACGCAACCTGATCAAGAGCTACGGCGCTGTCACCGCACTCGCCGGCGCCGACCTCGACCTCTACCCCGATGAGATCCTGGCCGTCGTCGGCGACAACGGCGCCGGCAAGTCCAGCCTCATCAAAGCGCTGTCCGGGGCGCTCGTGCCCGACGCCGGGGAGATCCGCCTCGACGGTGAGCCCGTTCACTTCGCCACCCCGATGGACGGCCGACGGGCCGGTATCGAGACCGTCTACCAGACACTGGCGCTGGCACCGGGCCTCGACATCGCCGAGAACCTGTTCCTCGGCCGCGAGCTGCGCCGGTCCGGGTTCGTCGGCACCGTGCTGCGCCGGCTCGACCACAGACGTATGCGGGCCGAGGCCCGCCGGCACATGAGCGACCTCGGAATAGCCACCCTGCAAGACATCGGGCAGGCGGTCGAGAGCCTGTCCGGCGGTCAACGACAAGGCGTTGCAGTCGCACGTTCAACCGCGTTCGGCAGCAAGGTCGTGATCCTGGACGAACCTACCGCAGCCCTGGGTGTGAAGGAGAGCGACCGGGTCCTCCAACTGATCCGCGATGTCCGCGACCGCGGCCTTCCCGTCATCCTCATCAGCCACAACATGCCGCACGTGTACGAAATCGCCGACCGCATCCACATCCAGCGCCTCGGTAAGCGACTGACCGTCACGACCCCGCAATCGCACACGATGGCCGAAACCGTCGCGCTGATGACCGGAGCGATGCAACCAACCTGACCGCGGGCCTTGGGCGCGCCGTGACCGCGAGCAGTGTCAAGCGGGTGGCGCAGATTTACCATTTCGGGATGATGATCGCATTCCGGATCGCGGCGGCGCAGCTCGCCCTGCTTTCCGTCGGATTCGGCATCGCCGGGGTGCTCGGCGCTGAACACTTCGCCCGGACCGGTCGCATCTTGGGTGCTGAGTCGGGGTTCCCGAGCTATGACCCAGTCGGCTTCGAGCGCTGGGGCATCGAGGTCGGCGTCATCCCGGCGATCCTCGCCTTCGTCGCCGCCTGCGTGGTCGGCGTGATCGCCGCGATCTTCCTGTGGCTTCGAAAGACGGCCGTCGCCGGCGCGGTCATCGCCCTCGTCGCGACGGCTCTCCAAGCAGTCTTCTGGCTGGCCTTCGACCTGCCGTTCGGGCCGCCCGGAGGCGTCATCGTCGTCATCCTGACGGTCGTCGGCCTCGTCCTTCGGAGGCGTCGGATCTAGAGGTGCTGCGCGCACCGCTGGCCCGCCGGACCGCGATCGCCGCCGATGCGCCGCCCGTGCCGGCGGGCCCGGCGTTCTGGGGGGGAGAGCATGGGCCCCGGCTACGCCGGCGGGAGAACGAGCCTCCACTGAACCCGGCGCGGTTCACGGGCCGGCGGTCGCGGAGGCGGTGGACCGCCCGTTCACACCCCCGACCCGAGGTCGATGCCGAACAGCCGTGCCGCGTTGCCCAGCATGATCCCGGGTTTCACCGAGTCGCGGATCTCGGTCTTCTCCAGGTCCGCGGTCCAGCGCTCCGGGGTGAAGAGCGGGAAGTCGGTGCCGAAGAGGACCTTCTCCTTGAGCAGCGTGTTGGCGTAGTGCACGAGCTGCGCCGGCCAGTACTTCGGTGACCAGCCGGACAGGTCGATGTGCACCTGCGGCTTGTGCACGGCGATGGCCAGTGCCACGTCCTGCCAGGGGAACGACGGGTGCGCCATGACGATCGGCATGTCCGGGAAGTCGACTGCGACGTCGTCGAGGTGCAGCGGGTCGGAGTACTTCAGCCGGACCCCGCCGCCGCCTCTGGTGCCGGCGCCGACGCCGTTCTGCCCGGTGTGGAACAGGGCGGGGACGCGGTACTCGGCGAGCACCTCGTAGATCGGGTAGGCGGCACGGTCGTTGGGGTAGAACTCCTGGGTGCTGGGGTGGAACTTGAACCCGCGCATGCCGTAGGTCTCGATGAGCCGCCGGGCGATCGCGGCACCGCCCTTTCCGCGCAGCGGGTGGACGCTGCCGAACGGGATGATCGCGTCGCGGTGCTGCGCGGCGATCTCGCCGATCTCCTCGTTGGTCACGGCGTGCTCGGGCCGCTCGCCCAGCTGGTCGACGGTGAACGCCACCGCGGCCATCCGGCGCTCCCGGTAGAAGGCGGCCATGGCGTGCAGGTCCATGCCCAGGTGCTCGGAGCGGAAGTGGGCCTTTATCTCCTGCAGCCGGGCGCTGCCGGCGGCAGAGGCCGCGTAGTCCGTCGCGTACTGCACGTGGGTGTGCATGTCGATGCCCACCAGCCCGGCCCGGGCCAGCGCCTCGTTCTGCGCTGCCACGTGCGCCTCGTACCCGTTGGTCATGATCATTCTCCCTTGCCGAAGTAGTACGCGTGCGCCGCGGCCGACATCCGGGCCCGGACGTCGTGGTCGGGCACGAGCTGGGCGAACATCGCCACCTGCTCGGCGTAGCTCGTCGTCACCCGGGAGCCGACGAACGGCGCGTCCGTACCGAGGAACAGCCGCTCCGGCCCGGCGTGGCGCAGCAGTGTCGCCGCGCAGCGCGCCAGCAGCTCGGGCGCGACCGGGAAGCGGTGCGCCGCCGAGAGCTTCACCCGCACCCGCCCGGTGCCCAACGCCCGCAGCAGCGCCTGGCCACCCGCACCGGCGTAGCCGTCGGTGGGGCTCGGGTCGCCGAAGTGATCGACCACCACGTCCGTCCCCGCCGCGCACAGCCCGTCCAGCAGCGGCGCGAGCCGGTCCGGGTGCGCCTGCAACGCCTCCACGGTGTACCGGTTGGGGTCCGCGAGCAGGCTCATGGCCGAGACGACGGCGTGGGTGACGCCGGCGCACCCCATCAGCGCGACCAGCTCCTCGACCGGCAGCGCAACCGTCGGCCGGGTCCATGCCCGTCCGGCCACCGGCAGGTCCGAGGTGAAGACGTGGACGTGGCTGTCGACCAGGTGCGTCGTCACGCGGCCGCCAGGCCGTAGAGGCGGGCCGCGGTGCCCCCGAGAACCTCGGCGGCATCCCGCTCGGGCAGCCCGGCGACACCGGCGCGGGCCAGCGCGACCATGTCCGCGTGGGCGCCCGGGGTCTGGGTGACGTCGGAACCCCACAGCACCCGGCGGGCGCCGAACCGGTCGACGAGCCAGGCGATCAGCTCCGCGGGCTCGCGGCCGGCGGCGCGGAGCCAGGCGAAGTTCAGCGTCGTCACCTTGACGTGCACCTGCTCCAGCTCGGTCAGTGCCAGCAGCAGCTCCGACCCCGACCAGGGCTGCGGCCCGTCGGCGGTGACGCTCGCGACGTGGTCGAGCACGACCGGCACGCCCGGGAAGGCGCGGCAGACCTCGGGCAGGGCGCGCAGCACGTCGTCGCGGTTCCAGCGGTACACGTGCAGGCACAGCGACAGACCGGCACTCGCGGCCGCGGCCCACGCGCCGCGCGCCGCCGGCCCGGCGAACCAGCCGGTGCCCGCCGGCCCGCCGTGCCGGTCACCGCCCGGCGCAGTCAGCCGGATCGCGGCGGCGCCGTGCGCGGCCAGCTCCGCGACGGTGGCCGGCGCCTCCGGGGCCTGTGCGTCGATCACGCACATCGCGCGCAGCCGGCCGGGATGCCGCCGCGCGCTGTCCAGGACGTAGCGGTTGTCGTGCCCGTAGACGTGGGCCCGCTGCACGGCGACCGCGGCGGCCGCGCCGGTCGCGTCCAGCGAGGCGATCAGGCGCTCGGCCGTCATCGGGTCGTCCCGGACCGCAGCGGGGACCCGGCCCGATGGCGGGGCGAACGGGTACGCGGGATCGGTCGTGACGAGGTGGGCGTGCGCGTCGACCAGCATCGGGACCTCCGGTCGGTTCACGGGCGGCGCCGCCAGCGCAGGACCGGGGCGGGCGGTCGACCCGGCTCCGGCGCGGGGTCGTCGACGGTGGCGCGCAGGACGAGGAGGTCGCCGTCGAGGACGGCGTTGCGGACCAGGGTGGTGCCGATCCAGTTCGGGTAGATGCTCGCGTCGACATGATGGGCCACGCGGTCTCCCAGCCACTCGTAGCGCCCCGAGTAGCCGCCGTAGGTCGCGACGGCTGCCAGCCGCTCGCCGTCGGAGGCGGTCCGCCAGTTCTCCGCGGCCAGCAGCGGGCGCTCACCGGCCATGTAGTGCACGGCCATGTAGCCGTCGGCGGTGTAGACGAGCTGGCCGAGCGGCCGCGCGCCGAGTGGGTGCCGCTGCGGCGGTGGGGCGGCGGGCACCTCGTAGCCGACGAGCTCCCAGGCGCCGACCAGCCGCGCGGCTGTCACGGCCGCTCCCGGGTGCCGTGGACGCTCTGGGTGGTGCCCAGGTCGATCCAGGCGCTGAGCCGCACGCCGGGCCCGTCGAGCAGGCGGTCAGCCATGGACGGCAGCCACGTCCGGCGCCGGGTAGTCGGCGGCGTTGAGCACCCAGCCCGGTCTGGCCGAGAAGTCCGCGCGCGGCGGGCTGAAGATGTCGATGAGCTGGTGGGTGCCCTCGCCGAGCGCCTGGCTGGTGTGCTCGGTGGGCGGCGGGATGATCGCGACGGCCGGGCTGGCGACCTCGGCGTGCACGTCGGGGAGCCACTGCGAGCGCTTCCCCGTCCACGGGGTGCGGACGTGGTGGACGTAGTCGCCGGCCACGGTGAGCGAGCACTGCTCGAAGTCGTCGTGGTGGTGCGGGGAGAGCCGGTCGGGGTTGCGCGGACCGTCCTTCGGGTCCCCGAAGTTGACCATGAAGGCGCTGGACCGCACGATCCGGCCGAACCGGTCCGGGGCCTGCGGGTACGCCGAGTTCGGGTAGCAGCGGATCTTCGGGCCGTCGACCGGGTCGGGCCACGCCTGGAGCGGGGCCACCCGGGGGTGCGGCTCGGCGTAGTCGGCCGCGTTGTGGCAGCGGGGGAGCAGGTCGGCCGTCCGCACGTCGAAGAGGCGCACGACGTCGGCCTCGGTGTCCAGCGCGACGCCGCTGTCCCCGGCGGGGACGATCGCGACGCCGCGACCCGTCATGGCGGCGGCGGGCACGTCGGCGTGGTCGAGGTGCACGGTCGCCCCGTCGTGGGGAACGACGACGACGTACTCGTGCGCCTGCTGCGCGGCTGTGCGCTCCAGCCGGTCGCCCGCGACCGCGCGGGTGTAGGCGAGCACGAAGTTCTGCCCGCGCACGTACCAGGTGCGGCTGCCCCGCGCGGAGACCTCGGCCGGCGGGAGGTCCTGCAGCTCGAAGGCTGCGAACGGGGCGATCGGCTCGTCGGAACGGGCGGTGGCGGCCGGGGCGAGTGCGGCCCGTGGGTCCGTGGCGCTGTACATGGTCTTCCCCCTCAGGGCTCGTCCTCGATGCCGATCAGGAACGCCGGGTTGTCCCGCACGATCCGCTGCAGGTCCTTCTCCGGCAGTCCGAGGTCCAGCAGCGCCTCGCCCACCCGCAGGAACGAGTCGACCGGCATCGGGCGGCCGACCTGTCCGAGATCGGAGGCGAGCACGGTGTGCTCGGGACCGACGTCGGAGATCCACTGCATGAGGACCTCGGGCCCCCAGCGCACGTTGGCGACCTCCGGGTCGTACATCGCCGTCTCGTGCTCGACGAACGCGCCCAGCGCGGTGAACTCCCGGCACTGCGCCGGATCGGAGCCGATCACGAAGTTGGGGTGGCTGATCACCATCCGGCGCACACCCTTCTCCTGCGCGGCGGTGAACACCTCGCGGATGTCGGCCGGCGCCAGGTGCCCGGCCGAGAGCAGCGCGTCGCTCTCGACGACGAGGTCGATGACCCGCAGCACCTCGGGCAGCAGCGCACCCTCGGCGTCGCGGACGTCGATCTGGGTGGACGAGAGCGGGATCGTCGGGGTCGGGAAGCCGCCGCCGCGGTTGTGGTGGTCCACGTGCGCGGACGAGGAGATGGTGGGGAACCAGACGCAGCGCCCGCCCATGCGCAGCGAGAGCTCGACGGCGTAGGGGTTGATGCCGCCCACGAACTGGTTGAGCGCGATGCCGCCGAAGACCTGCGTGGACAGGCCGGCGAGCTGCTCGCGCATCGCCAGCAGGTCCAGCACCGTGTTGTGGTGGTGCGACTTCGCCAGGAAGGCGCGCATGCCCAGGCGGGCGCCGTCGCGGGCCGCCTCCACGTGGTCGAACCGCCGGGGCAGCGGGTTGGGGCCCGAGTGGCAGTGCAGGTCGACCAGGCCGTGCAGGACGCGTTCGATCGCAGGTCCGGGCATCAACCACACTCCGTTCGAGCAACACCGTCGTTGTAACGAATTGCGGACTTCCTGTACGATAATTGCGAACGCTGAGGCGTGCAAGGAGGCGACGTGGCGGACGAGGGCTACACCTGGGCCGAGATGATGGCGATCTCCATCGCGCACGAGATGGCCGACGGGGACTTCGGCTCGGTCGGGGCGGCTTCGCACATCCCGGCCGCCGGGCTGCGGCTGGCGCAGCTCACCCACGCGCCCGACCTCACCTTCTTCTGCGGGGGAAGCGGCGCGTCCAACCCGAAGATCGCGCGGCTGACCGAGTCGTCGGCCGACTACCGCAACCTGGTCACCAGCGAGTACCACTACAGCCTCGACGACGTCGTCGACTTCGAGACCGCGATCCGCTTCGACTTCGCCTTCCTCGGCGGCATGCAGATCGACAAGTTCGGCAACCTCAACATGGCGATGATCGGCGACTGGGCCCGGCCCAAGGTGCGCGGACCGGGCACGATCGGGCTGATCTTCACCGGCGGCTTCAAGACCAGCTACATCTACACCGAGCACCACACGCCGAAGGTGTTCGTCGACCGGGTCGACTTCGTCAGCGGCGCCGGCTGGCTCGACGGCGGCGACTCCCGCAGCAAGGTCTACCGGCCGGAGTCGGCGGGGCCGCGGCGGGTGTTCACCCCGCTGGGCGTGTTCGACTTCGAACCGGTCAGCAAGCACATGCGCATCCTGAAGATCCACCCGTGGACGACGGTCGCACAGATCCAGGAGGCCACCGGCTTCGAGCTGCTCGTCCCCGACGACGTGCAGACCGTCACGCCGCCGACCGCGCACGAGCTGGAGCTGCTGCGCACCCGGATCGACCGCGACGGCGTGCTGCGCCGTCACGCCGCGGTCGGCTGAGCCGTGGAGATCGCCGAGCCGGCGCCGCACCCGCACTCCCGGTACGTCGACGCCGACGGCATCCGCACCCACCTCCTCGACGCGGGGGACGGGCCCCCGCTGCTCCTGCTGCACGGGGGCGAGTACGGGGCAGCGGCGGAGCTGACCTGGGCGGGCTGCCTGCCCGCGCTGGCCGCGCGGCACCGGGTGCTCGCCGTCGACCTGGTCGGCTTCGGGCGCAGCGCCAAGATCCGCGACTTCGCGGGTGGGCAGCGGCGGCTCATGGTCCGGCAGGTGGCGGCCCTGCTCGCCGCCCTCGACGTCGAGCCGGTCGCCGTGGTCGGCACGTCGCTGAGCGCGCGCATGGTGCTCGACATGGCCGCCCGGCCCGATCCGCCGTGGCCGCTGCCCGCGATCGTCGCCGCCGGCATCGGACTGGCGGCGCCCGATGCGGCCGGCCGGGCGGTGCTGGAGGACTTCGACGGCACCCTCGACGGGCTGCGTCCGTCGATGGAGGTGCTGTTCCACGACCCGGCATGGCGCGACAGCGAGGAGTACCTGCGGCGCCGGCACGCCTTCACCGCGCTGCCCGGCGCGTGGGAGACCGCGGCCGCCGCCGCGGTGCGCTCCCCGCTGCGATCCGGCGACGAGCGGCGCGGGCACGTCCGCGCTCCGCGGCGCGACTACGGCAGCATCGCGGTGCCGGTCGCGCTCGTCCGGGGCGAGCACGACCGGCTCGTCCCCGACGCGACCTGGCGCGAGCTCGCGGCGCAGATCCCCGGCGCGCGCACGACCACGGTGCCCGGGGCGGGCCACTACCCGCAGGTCGAGCGGCCCGACCGGTTCGTCGCGGCGGTGCTGGGTTTCCTGGGCGCACTGCGGGTTCGTCGGTGACCGCCTCGCTGCACGTCGAGCGCGGCGGGCGCAGCGGGCCGTCGGTGCTGCTGCTGCACGGGTCCGGGGCGAGCGCGGCCGTGTGGGCGCCGGTGCTGGGTGCGCTGGCCCGCCGCGGCCTCGGCCTGCGCTGGATCACCGTCGACCTGCCGGGGCACGGCCGGTCCGCCCCGTTGCCGGAGTACGACCACCGTTCGTGCGCCGCGGCGGTCGCCGCCGCCGTGGCGCCCGACCGGTACGTCGACCTGGTGATCGGCCACTCGCTCGGCGGTCTCGTCGCGCTCGCGCTGGCCGACGGCACGTTCGGGGTGCGGGTCGGCGCCGTCACGGCGATGGCGATGAAGGTGCGCTGGACCCCCGAGGAGCTCGCCGGGCGCGCCGCGCTCGCCGCGAAGCCGCGGCGGGTCTTCCCCGACCGGGACGCGGCCGCGGAGCGGTTCGCCCGGGTGAGCGGGCTCGCCGCGATCGCGGAGGCCGATCTCGCGACCGGGATCCGTGCGGTCGACGGCGGGTTCGCGCTCGCGGCCGACCCGCGCGTCTCGGCCGCGCCGCCCGTGTCCGGGGTCGAGCTCGCGGAGGTGGTGGCCAGGGCGGCGGCGCCCGTCCGGCTCGTCTGCGGGTCCGCCGACCCGGCCGTCCGACCGACCGACATGTCCATGACGCTGGGCCGGCCGGTGCAGGTGGTGCCCGGTGCCGGCCACAACCTGCACCTGGAGCTTCCGGCTGTGGTCGTCGGTGTGATCGAGTCGCAGCTGCTCGCCGTCCGCCGACCGACCTGAGCCGCGGTTCCCCGAACCGAGACCGACCTGGAGCAACGATGCGCATCGAGACCCTGCTGCGCCAGAACGCCGTCCGCCGCGGGGACGGGCTCGCCGTGATCGCCGACGGCGGCCGGCTGACCTGGCGCGAGCTGGACCGCGCGAGCGACCGGCTGGCCAACGCCCTGGTCGCGCTCGGCCACGGCGAGCAGGAGCGGGTCGCGCTCGTGCTGGCGAACGACCACCGGGTCGTGGTCGCCTACCACGGGCTGTGGAAGGCCAACCTCGTCACGGTCGGCATCAACCCGCGGCTCACCGCGCCGGAGATGCGGCGGATCCTCGTCCACTCCGGGGCCTCGGTCCTGATCTGCGACTCACCGGTCGCCGTCGAGGCCGCTGCCGGCGCGCCGGCGATCCGCCGGATCATCACCGTCGGGGACGTGCCGTCCGGATCGGCGCGCGTGCCCGTCGAGGACTTCGACGAGCTCGTGGCGTCCGCCGACCCGACCCCGGTCCCGCCGACGGGCAGCGGCACCGACCTGCGTTCGCTGCGCTACACCAGCGGCACCACCGGTGCGGCCAAGGGCTGCATGGCCACGCACGAGCAGCAGCTGGCGAGCACGGCGAACTACCTGTGCGAGGTCGAGGTGCCGCGCAACGGCCCCACCTGGATCTCCCTGCCGCTGAGCCTCGGCGTCGGTGCCTCGTTCGTCACCACCACCGCCTACCTCGGCGTGCCGCTGCTGCTGCGCCGCCGGTTCGACCCGGCCGCCTTCGTCGACGACATCGCCGAGCACGGCGTCGTCCACACGTTCCTGGCGCCGACGATGCTGGTCGACCTGGTCGCCGCGCTGCCCGCACTGGACGCCGAGCGGGCGCGCGCGCTCCGGCTGATCGGCTACGGCGGTGCCGCCAGCTCCTGGGACCTGGTGCGGGCGCTGACAGCCGTGCTCGACGTCGGGCTCTACCACGCGTTCGGGGCGACCGAGGCCGGCGGGTTCAGCGCTTTGCTGACTCCGGAGGACCATCGCCGGTTCCTCGCCGCGGGGGCCACGTCGATCGTGCCGGTCGGGCGGCCGGCGGCGTTCGCCGACGTCACGATCGTCGACGGGAACGGCGCCGAGGTGGCACCGGGCGAGGTCGGCGAGATGCGGATCCGCTCGCCCGCCGTGTTCTCCGGCTACTGGAGCCAGCCGGAGGTGACCCGGACGGTGCTCGCCGACGGCTGGCTGCGGCTGGGCGACATGGCCCGCCGCGACGAGGAGGGCTACATCTACCTGGCCGACCGCGCGCAGGGCGTGATCCGCTCCGGTGCGCAGAACGTCTACGCGGGCGAGGTCGAGGCCGTCCTGCAGAGCTGCCCCGGCGTGCACCGGGCGGCCGTCGTCGGGGTGCCGGACGAGCGCTACGGCGAGGCGGTCAAGGCGCTCGTGCAGCGCGTGCCCGGCAGTGGGCTGACCGAGCAGCAGATCCTCGAGCACTGCGCGACGCAGCTGTCGCGCTACAAGCGGCCCCGCGAGGTGGAGTTCGTCGCGGAGCTGCCCGTCGACGACGGCGGCAAGATCAGGAGAGCGGAGCTCGCCGGCAGCACCGGGCTGGTGCTGCTCGGCGCGACGAAGGAGCCACGCCCATGACCAGCAGCAAGGTGACCACGCCCGAGGAGGCGGTCGCCGACATCCCGGACGGCGCGACGATCGCGCTCGGCGGCGTGCACTCGCACAACAGCCCGATGGCGCTGGTCAACGCGCTGATCCGGCGCGGGGTCAAGGACCTGGAGCTGATCCCGACGCCGAGCGGCGGGCCGCCGGTCGACATGTTGATCGCGGCGGGGTGCGTGCGGAAGCTGCACGTCTCCTACGTCGGGTTGGAGTTCCTGGGGCTGGCGCCGAACTTCCGCCGGGCCGCGGAGCAGGGGACGATCGAGATCGTCGAGGGCGACGAGGCCTACGTCGTCTACGGGTTCCGGGCCGGCGCGAGCAGGCTGCCGTTCCTGCCGCTGCCGCCGCTGTACGAGGGCACCGACCTGCCCAAGGTCAACCCGATGATCCGCACGACGACCGACCCGTACACCGGGGCGGTGGTGACGACCGTGCCCGCACTGCGCGCGGACTACGGCCTGTTCCACGCCCAGGTCGTGGACCGGAAGGGCAACACGCAGATCTTCGGCCAGCGCAAGTTCGAGGACGTGATGGCGAAGGCCAGCGACCACGTCATCGTCTGCGCCGACGAGATCCTCGACGAGTACGCGCCGGCGCCCGACCCGCGGATCGTCTCCATCCCCGGGGCGATCGTGGAGCGGGTCGCGCACGCTCCGTACGGGGCGCACCCGCTCTCCTCGCCGGGCCACTACGGCTACGACCGCGAGCAGCTCGTCGCCTACCGCGACCTGGCCGTGGCCGACGACACCAAGAGCTACCTGCAGCAGCACGTGTACTCGGTGGACAGCCACGCCGAGTACCTGGAGCAGCTCGGCGTGGGCCGGCTGCTGGGGCTGCGGCAGACCTTCCGCTGAGTTCTCACCAGGCGTAGGCCTCGGGGGCCGGGCCGGGGCCGGGGAAGAGCTCGTCCAGCCGGGCGAGGGTGTCCTCGTCGAGGGTGACGGCGAGCGCGCCGGTCGAGGCGTCGAGCTGCTCGACGGTGCGCGGCCCGATGATGGTGGCTGCAACGCCGGGACGGGCCAGCAGCCAGGCCACGGCGACGTCGGCCGGGGCGTGCCCCAGCTTCGCGCAGAGGTCCTCGTAGTCCGCGATCTGCGCGCGGTGCCGCTCCAGCTTGGCCAGGCGCTTGCCCCGGTGCGTGGCGATCCGAGCCCCGGGCAGCGGCTCACCCATCCGCTGCTCCGCCTCCTTGCGGAGGATCCCGCCGAGCAGTCCGGCGTCGAGCGGCGACCACGCCATCATCCCGACGCCGTAGTGCGCGCAGGAGGGCAGCACCTCCAGCTCGGCGGTGCGCTCCAGCAGGTTGTAGATGGTCTGCTCGCTGACCAGCCCGGTGCCGCCGCGGCGTGCCGCGGCCTCCTGGCCGGCTGCGATGTGCCAGCCCGGGTGGTTGGACGAGCCCACGTAGACGATCTTGCCCTGGGCCTTGAGCAGGTCCATGGCTTCCCAGATCTCCGGCCACGGCGTGTGCCGGTCGATGTGGTGGGGCTGGTAGAGGTCGATGTGGTCGGTGCCGAGCCGGCGCAGCGACGCCTCGCACGCCCGCCGGATGTGCAGCGCGGAGAGCCCCTGGTTGTTGGGCCAGTCGGCCATGCGGCCGTAGAGCTTGGTGGCCAGCACGGTGCGTTCGCGGCGGCCGCCGCCCGTGGCGAACCACTTCCCGATGATCGTCTCGGTGAGGCCCTCGCCGAACCGCCAGCCGTAGACGTCGCCCGTGTCGATCACGTTGATGCCCAGCTCGTGGGCGCGGTCCATGATCGCGAAGGCGTCCTCGGCGGTGGTCTGGGTGCCGAAGTTGTCCGTGCCGAGGACGAGCCGGGACACCGTCAGCCCGCTGCGTCCGAGATGGGTGTACTCCACGGGTCTCCCTCGCGCGACGATGCGGTTGTCCATCTATCGGACTTTGGGTCCGATAAATGAGTAGATCCATGGTAGCGTCGATCAGCGGCCGAGGTAAGGGGAGGCGCGATGGACACCGTCCGGTCCGGCCGTCCCGACGTCGTCGACGTCGCGGCGACGGCCGAGCACACCCACGTCGACGGGGTCGCCCGGGCGGGAGGTGGGCCGGCGTTCCCCGACCACCACCCCGGCGACGGCACGCTGGTGGCGACGATCGAGCAGACGAGCCCCGCCCTGCTGGAGCACGCCGTCGCGGGCGCGGTCGCCGCGCAGCCGGCGTGGGCGGCCACGGCGCCGCACGAGCGGGCACGGATCCTGCGCACCGCGGCCGACCTGGTCGACCGCGACGCCGAGCGGCTCGTCGCGCTGGTCGCCCTCGACAACGGCAAGACCCTCGCCGAGGCCCGCGGCGACGTGGCCGTCGCGGCCGCGCACCTGCGCAGCGCCGCCGCCTGGGCGCCGCTGCTGGAGGGCGCGACGCTGCCCGCCGACGGCACGAGCCTGCGGATGACCTTCCGCGAGCCCGTGGGCGTGGTCGCCGCGGTGGTCCCGTTCAACGCGACGCTGATGTTCGCCGCGCAGAAGGCCGGCCCGGCGCTCGCCGCCGGCAACGCGATGGTGCTCAAGGCCCCGGAGCTGAGCCCGCTGGCCGCGCCGGAGCTGGCCGCCCTGCTGGTCGAGGCAGGCCTGCCGGCAGGGTTGCTGCAGGTGGTGCAGGGCGCCGGCGACGTCGGTCACGCGCTCGTCACGCACCCGGCCGTGGCGATGGTGTCGTTCACCGGCAGCACCGCCGTCGGCCAGCAGGTGATGCGCGACGCCGCCGACGGGTGCAAGCGCGTCCTGCTCGAACTGGGCGGGAAGTCGGCGAACATCGTCTTCGCCGACGCCGATCTCGACGCCGCCGTGCACGCCGCGGTCGGCGGGGTGTTCCGCAACGCCGGGCAGCGCTGCTTCGCCGGCTCGCGGCTGCTGGTGGCCGACTCCGTCGCCGACGAGGTGGTCGACCGGATCGTCGCGATCGCCGAGGGGATCCGGGTGGGCGACCCGTTCGACCCCGACGCGCAGCTGGGCTGCGTGATCTCGCCCGACCACGAGCACCGCATCCTCGCCATGACCGCCGCGGCCGCCGCGCAGGGCGCCCGCGTGCTCACCGGCGGGGCCCGCCCGCCGGGCGTGCACCCGGGCGGGGCGTTCGTCGCGCCGACCGTGCTCGACGTCCCCGACGACCTTCCGGCGGTACCCGACATCGTGCGCGAGGAGGTCTTCGGACCGGTGCTCACCGTGCAGCGGTTCCGGTCGCCCGAGCAGGCCGTCGCGCTGGCGAACGACACGCCCTTCGGCCTCGTCGGTGGGTGCTGGACGCGCGACGTCGAACTGGCGCTGGGCACGGCGCGGGCGGTCCGTTCGGGCTACTTCTGGATCAACTCCTACGGCGCGCTCGCGCTCGACGCCCCGATCGGCGGCGTCGGTGCCTCCGGGGTGGGGCGCGAGCTGGGGCGGATCGGGCACGAGGCCTACACCGAGCTCAAGACCGTCGTGATCGACACCGCGCCGCATCGCCAGCCGCGCTGGTACTGAGAGGAGCGCCGATGTCAGCGCACTACCGCGCCGCGGTCGTCCGCGAGGCGCACGGGCCGATCCGGATCGAGGAGGTCCCGCTGCGCGAGCCGGTGGGCGACGAGGTGGCCGTGGAGGTGACGGCCTGCGGGTTGTGCCACAGCGACGTGCACTTCATGCACGGCACCTCGGGCACCGCGTTCCCCTACGTCGTCGGGCACGAGGTCGCCGGTCGGGTCGTCGCACTCGGGCCGGACGCCGTCGGGCCGGCGCTCGGCGACACCGTGGTGGTGGCCCCGATGATGGCGTGCGGCCGGTGCCGGCAGTGCGCCGGCGGGCGGCCGCAGGCCTGCCCGGACCGGTTGCTGCGCCGGCCGCCGATCCTGCTCGGCGACGGCACTCCCGGCACCGGCGTGCTCGGGGTGGGCGGGCTGGCCGAGCGGGTGCTGGTACCGGCCCGCAACGCGATCCCCATCGATCCGCGGGTGCCGCCGCCGGTGGCGGCCCTGCTCGGGTGTGGGGTGCCGAGCGGGTACGGCGCCGCCGTGCACACCGCGGCGGTCGGCCCGGCCGACGACGTGGTGGTGCTCGGCTGCGGCGGGGTGGGGGTCGCGGCGGTGGCCGGCGCCGCGGCTGCCGGTGCCGCGCGGGTGATCGCGGTCGACGTCCGCCCCGAGAAGCTCGCGGTGGCGCGCGTGTTCGGGGCCACCGACGTCGTCGACGCTGCCGCCGGGGACGCGGTTGCGGCCGTGCGGGACCTGACGGGCGGGCGCGGCGCCGACGTCGTGCTCGACGCCGTCGGCGGGGCGCGCACGTTCGCGACCGCGGTCGATATGCGTGCGCCGGGCTCCCGGATGGTCGTGGTGGGCGCGCCGCGGACCGGCGAGGTGGCGGAGCTGGGCCTGCGCGAGCTGTTCCTCACCGGCGGCTCGATCCGGGTGTCGATCTGGGGCGACTGCGACGCCGCCCGCGACCTGCCGCTCCTCGCCGCCCGCTACCTGGACGGGTCGCTGCCGCTGGACCGCTACCTCACCGGGACGTTCGCGCTGGACGCAGCGGCCGAGGGCTACGACCGGCTGCTCGCCGGGGAGGGACTGCGCGGGGTCGTCGTGCTCGGTTGACAACCCGTGAACCACCCTCGAAACTTGTAACAGAATACGGACTTGATGTCCGATAATTGAGAAAGGATCGGTGATGGTCGACACCGCCGTCCTGCGGGCGCCCCGGTCGCTGAACCACATCGCGTACCCGACCTGGGACTCCCAGCGCACGCACGACTTCTACACACGGGTGCTCAAGTGCCCGTTCCTCGCCGCGATCCGCCTCGACGTCGTGCCGTCCAGCGGCGAGCGCACCCCGTACCTGCACACGTTCTTCGGCCTGCACGACGGCGGCGCGATCGCCTTCTTCGAGGTCGACGGGCTCGACCGGCCGATCCCGGACGGCATCCCGTCGTGGATCCGGCACATCGCGCTCGACGTCGACTCCGTGGAGGAGCTCGACGCGTGGAAGGCGCACTTCGCGGCCGAGGGCGTCGAGACGGTCGGCATCGTCGACCACGACGGTGTGTGGGAGTCGCTCTACCTCTTCGACCCCAACGGGGTGCGGGTGGAGCTGACCGTCCAGACCCGGCCGCTCACCGACGACGACGCCCGCTCCGGGGCCGAGGTCCTCGCGGCCTGGAACGCGCGCCCGCGTTGATCGGCGCACCGATCTCGGCACCGAGCGAAGGGGGGAGCCGTCCGTGCTGATCCGCGAGCTGCTGGCGATCACCATGCCGCCCGGGCAGCGCCTGGACATCAACTCCGGGGTGGCGCGCCTGTCCGGCAAGATCTGGGCGGCGCTGTGGCGCGACGACCGCATCCGCCCCACGACCGCCGTTCTGATCGTCCACCCCAGCTCGAACTTCCTCGGGCACTACGCGCTGCCCGGGCTGGCCGAGCGCGGGGTGGCCGCGGTCGGGCTGTGCACCCGCTACGTGGGCAACGACTCCGCGCTGATCATGGAGAACTGCGTCCTGGACATCGGGGCCGCCGTCGCCCACCTGCGTGCGGCCGGCTACTCCCGGGTCGTGCTCGTCGGCAACTCCGGCGGGGGCGGGCTGGCCGCGCTCTACCAGCAGCAGGCCGAGCGGCCGACGATCACCGCCACGCCGGCGGGCGACCCGGTCGACCTGGCCGGCCTGCAGCCCGCCGACCGCATCGTGCTGGCCATGGCGCACCCCGGCCGGGCCACCGTCTACACCGAGGGCCTGGACCCGGCGATCACCGACGAGCAGCTGCCGTTCGACCGCGACCCGGAGCTCGACATGTTCGCCGTGCCGCCCCCGTACTCGGCCGAGTTCGTGGCGCGCTACCGGGAGGCGCAGCTGGCCCGCAACCGGCGCATCAGCACCTGGGCCGCCGACCAGCTGGCCGGCCTGGAGAAGCACCGCCGCGGCGACCTCGCGCCCGACGACCTGCCGTTCGTCGTCCACGGCACCGCGGCCGACCTGCGCTTCACCGATCTGTCCCTCGACCCGTCCGACCGGGCACCCGGCACGCTCTGGGGCGACCCGTGGACGGCGAACTTCCGGCCGGCCTCCCTGGGCCACCTCACGAGCCTGCGCTCCTGGCTGAGCCAGTGGAGCTACGACCACAGCCGGGCCAACGCCTACCGCTGCCTGCCCGACGTCGCCGCCCCGGTGCTGATCGTGCACGGCACGGCCGATCGCGCGGCATTCCCCAGCCACGCCCGCGGCATGTACGAGGCCGCCGATCCGCGCCGCCGGGAGCTGGTGGAGATCGCCGGTGCCGATCACTACTTCGCCGGGCGGCCGGACCTGGTCGAGGTCATGTGCGACCGCATCGCGGACTGGAGCCGGGGATGACCGGCGACGAGGTGATCCGCGCCGACGTGGCCGTCGTGGGGGCGGGCCCGGTCGGGCTGACGGCCGCGCTGGCACTGGCGCGGCAGGGGGTCTCGGTCGCGGTGCTGGAGGCCCAGGCGCAGCTGAGCACCGAGTGGCGGGCCTCGACGTTCCACCCGCCGACGATCGAGATCGCCCGGCACCTGGGCGTGGTCGACGCGATGCTCGACGCCGGCATCGTCGCGCCCCGCTACCAGGTGCGGGACCGGCGCACCGGGCTGATCGCGGAGTTCGACCTCGACCTGCTCGCCGACGAGACCGACTACCCGTTCCGGCTGCAGCTGGAGCAGTACAAGTACACGCAGATCGTCCGGGACGCGCTCGCCGCCGATCACCCGGACGTCGTCGTGCGGTTCGGCTGCCCGGTCACCGACCTGCGACCCGACGGCGACGGCGTCGTGCTGGAGACCGACACCGGGCCGGTCGCGGTCGCGGACTGGGTGCTCGGCGCCGACGGTGCCCGCAGCACCGTCCGCAAGGTGCTGGGCTGCCCGTTCGACGGGCTCACCTACGAGCACCGCTACCTCGTGCTGTCCATCGACTACCCGATCGAGACGCTGATGCCGGGCATCTGCGACGTCAACTACATCTCCGATCCCGCAGAGCACCTGCTGGTGCTGCGGGTGCCGGACGTGTGGCGGGTGGTGGTGGCGGTGCCGCCGGGGGTGCCCGGCGAGGAGGCCGTCTCGGACGCGTACGTCGATGCCCGGTTGCGCGGGCTGTTCGGCGAGGTGCCCGACCTGGTGCTGCGTGAGCGCAAGGTGTACGCGGTGCACCAGCGCGTGGTCGACTCCTTCCGGCACGGCCGGGTGCTCCTGCTCGGCGACGCCGCGCACGTCAACAGCCCGATGGGCGGGATGGGTCTGAACGGCGGGATCCACGACGCCTTCGACCTGTCGGTGCAGCTGCCGGCGGTGCTGTCCGGCGCCTGCGGTGCCACCGACGGCCTGCTCGACCAGTGGGCGCAGCGGCGGCGCAAGGCGGCCGTGGAGACCGTCCAGGAGATCACCCACCGGACCACCACCGCGCTCGGGGAGCAGGACGAGGCCGAGCGCGCGCGCTTCCGAGAACAGATCGCCGCGACCGCGGCGGATCCCCGACGGGCCAAGGAGTGGTTGATGGACGCGGCGATGATCGCGAACGCGCGGACGTACGACCTGCCGGCGCGATGACGACCGGGTTGCGGAGCGTCGCTGCGGCGCTGGGGGTGGCGGCCGAGGTCGCGGCGGACGACCTCGCTGTCGTCGTGGGCGATCGCGAGCTGACCCACGCGCAGCTGCACGAGCGGGCGGCGCGGCTCGCCGGGGCGCTGGCCGGGCGCGGGATCGGACCGGGTGACGTCGTCGCCGTCGGCCTGCACAACGGTGCGGAGTACCTGGAGACGGTGCTCGCCGCGTTCCGGCTCGGCGCCGTGCCCGTCAACGTCAACTACCGGTACCGGGAGCCGGAGCTGCGGTACGCGCTGGAGTACACGTCGGCGGCGGCGCTGGTCGTCGACGAGTCGCTGGCCGACGTCGCCCGGGCCGTCGTCGCCGACCTGCCCGGGGTGCGCGTGCTGCTGCAGGTCGGTACGGAGGCGTACGCGTCCGCGGTCGCGGGTCCGGCACTGCCCGCCGACGACGCCGAACGCGGCGACGGCATCATCCTGCTCACCGGCGGCACCACGGGACGCCCCAAGGGCGTCGTCTGGGACCGGGACGGCCTGCTGGGCATCCTGAGCTCGGTGTTCCGCCTCCACGGGATCCCGGCACCGACCAGCCTCGCCGAGGTGGCCGCCGGGGTGACCGAGCTGGGTCGGCGTGGTGATCGCCCGGTGGTCGTGCCGATGTCGCCGATGATGCACGGCACCGGCTTCTTCAACGCGATGCGCACGCTGCTGGGCGGGGGCACGGTCTGCTTCGCCACGTCGCGCTCCCTGGACGCCCACGAGGTGTGGGGCATCGTGGCGCGCCGGCGGGCCACGGAGATGGTGATCGTCGGGGACGCGTTCGGCCGGCCGCTGGTCGACGCGCTCGCGGACGCCGAGCAGGCCGGCACCCCGTACGACATCGGCTGCCTGCGGCGGATCACGAGCTCTGGGGTCACGTGGAGCGTCGCGGTGAAGCGGGAGCTGCTCGCCCGCGGCGCCATGACGCTGGTCGACAACATCTCGGCATCCGAGGGCGGCCCGTTCGGGATCTCCGAGGTGAGCCGCGTGGAGGACCTCGCAGAGGGCCGGTTCACGCTCGCGTCGGTCGCACGGGTGCTCGACGAGGAGGACCGCGACGTCGTCCCGGGGAGCGGGCAGGTGGGCGTGCTGGCCAGCGCCGGGCCGCAGCCCGTCGGGTACCTGGGTGATCCCGTGCGCACCGCCCGCACCTGGCGGGTGATCGACGGCGTGCGGCACGCGGTGCCCGGCGACCTCGCCACCGTCGAGGCCGACGGGCGCCTGGTGCTGCTCGGTCGCGGTGACGGCGTGGTCAACACCGGCGGGGAGAAGGTGTTCCCCGAGGAGGTCGAGCAGGCGCTGCTCGCCCATCCGGCGATCACGGACGCGGTCGTCGTCGGGGTGCCGGACCCGCGGTGGGGGCAGATCGTCACCGCGCTCGTCGCACCCCGCGCCGCGCTGCAGGGCCTCACCGACGCGGAGCTGACGGCGCACCTCGGTGAGCGGCTCGCCCGCTACAAGCACCCGCGGCGGCTGGTCCGGGTCGACGAGGTGCCGCGCACGACCGCGGGCAAGGCCAACCGCGCCCGCGCGCGGGAGATCGCGACCGGCCAGCCGTTCACCGTCGAGAGCGGGCACGTGCGGGCGTTCGCGAGGGCGCTCGGCGACGCCGGGCCGGGGATCCCGCCGACGTTCCCGATCGCGTTCGCGCACGTCGACGAGGACTGGCCGCTGGTGATGCGGCCCGGGCGGCCGTGGCACGGGTCGGGCGCAGGGCCGGGGGAGTCGCGGGGCAGCGGCGGCCTGCACGCCGAGCAGGAGTTCACCTACCACCGCCCGCTGGGGGAGGGGGAGACGCTCACCGCGCACAAGAGGGCGGGCCGGACGTGGACGAAGGCGGGCCGCTCGGGCGTGCTCACCTTCACCGAGCGGCACATCGACTTCCTCGACGCGCAGCAGCAGCCCGTGGTCCGCTCGACCACGGTCACCGTGACCACCGCGCCGACCCAGACACCGGCGAGCGAGGAGGCTCCATGACCAGCACCCTGTCGAGCACGGTCGCCGTCGGCGACACCCGCGCCGAGGAGGTCGTCACCGATCTCAAGCGCACGCAGATCGTCATGTACGCGGGCGCGTCGGCCGACTTCAACCCGCTGCACACCGACGAGCCGTTCGCGCGCGAGACCGCCGGCAACCCGACGGTCATGGCGCACGGCATGCTCGTGATGGGGCTGGCCGGGCGGGTGCTCACCGACTGGTTCGGCCACGAGAACGTGCGCCGGTACCGGGCCCGTTTCGTGGCCCCCACCTGGCCGGGCGACACGCTGACCGTCACCGCGACCGTCACGGCGGTCGACGAGGTCGACGGGCAGCGGCTCGCCGAGGTCGAGCTCGTCTGCGTCGCGGGCGCCGACCGGCGGGTGCTCACGGGTTCGGCGACGGTCGCGGTGACCTGAGGTGTTCCACACCGGCGGGTTCGACCAGGTGGTCGACGTCGCGGTGCTGGGGCTGGGCAACGCCGGCGCGGTCGCGGCGGTGACCGCGCACGACCGGGGTGCGCAGGTGCTGGTGCTGGAGAAGCAGGACGCCGCGACGCACCGGCCCAACAGCCGCTACGCCGCGGGCTTCTTCCTCGTGCCCACGGACGTCGCCGGCGCCTGCCGCTACCTGGCCGCGTCCTACGCGGTCAACGGCGAGGTCGTCGACCCGGAGCTGATCGCGACCTGGGCGCGGGAGACGGCGCGCAACCCCGAGTGGCTGGGCGCGCACGGCGGCGAGTACGCGGTGCTCGACCTGCACGGCGAGCACGACACCCTGCCCGACCACGGCGCGGTCACCGTCTACAGGGCGCGGCCCGGCCGGCAGCCCGACGGCTACACCGGGTGCCCCTTGCACGGGCTGCTGCGGTGGCTGGTGGCGGACCGCGGGATCGAGGTGCGCCACGGCGCGCGGGCGACGGCGCTGCTCACCGACGCCACCGGAGCGGTGGTCGGCGTGCAGGTCGACGCGGCCGACGGGCCGTCCCGGATCGGGGTGCGCCGAGGCGTCGTGCTCGCCGTCGGTGGCTTCGAGGCCGACGACGCGCTCAAGACCCAGTACCTGCCCGCCACCCCCGTGCACTTCTACGGCACCCGGCACAACACCGGCGACGGCATCACCATGGGCCTCGACGTCGGGGCGGCGCTGTGGCACATGAACGTCTGGCCCGGGCACTTCGTCGCGCGGTTCCCCGGTGACGGCTACGGCGGCGGCACGGCGATCGACCTGTGGGGGTCGGGGCGGTTCGGGCCCGATCCCGCCGTCCGGCCGCCGGGCGCGGTCTTCGTCGACGGAGGTGGGCGGCGCTTCCTGCCCGAGCCGGGGCGACAGCACGCCGCGACCCTGCACCTGCTCGCCATGGACGCCGGACGACTGACCCGACCGCGCATCCCGACCTGGTGGATCTTCGACGACGCGCGCATGGCGCGGGCCCCGCTCGTGCCCACCTACTCCGGGCCGGCCGGACCGGTCGGGGACTACGCGTGGAGCTCCGACAACCGCGCGGAGCTGGCTCGCGGATGGATCCACAGCGGCGGCTCGGTCGCCGAGCTGGCCGGCGCGTGCGGGCTCGACCCCGACGCGCTGGTCGCCACCGTCGAGCGGTACAACGCGCTGTGCGCCGCCGGCCACGACGTCGACCACGGCCGCGACCCGGCGACGCTGACACCGCTGGTCGGGGACCGGTTCTACGCGGTGGCGCTGTGGCCGGGCGGGTCGCACACCGTCGGCGGTCCCCGGCGGGATGCGGCAGCGCGCGTCGTCTCGGCCCGGGGCGGCCCGGTCGCCCACCTGTACTCGGCCGGCGAGCTCGGGTCGATCCACGGCCTGCTGTACCCCGCCGGCGGTGCCAGCCTGGCGGAGTGCCTGGCGTTCGGCCGGATCGCCGGCGAGTCCGTCGCGGCGGATCGCACCGGGGTGCGGTAGGCGCGCCGCGCACGTCCCGGGCCGGGGCCCGAGTACGGTGTCCCGGACACGCGCGGCGGCCGATGCGGCCGGGCGCGATCGGTCCGGGGTGGAGGGCAGGGCGCCGTGGCGCCGCGAGAGCAGGGGGTGCAGCGCGTGTCCGCTGAGGGACGCGAGCCGGCCGGCGCCTCCCAGGGCGGGTCGCTCACGCTGGACCGCGGGCTGCGGCTGCTGGAGCTGCTCGCCGCCGAGGACCGGGACATGACGGTCGCCGAGCTCGCCACCGCGCTGGGCGTGCACCGCCAGGCGGTCTACCGGCTGCTCACGACGCTGCGCACGCACCGACTGGTCGCCGAGGGCAGCGCCGGTCGGTACCGGCTCGGGCTGGGCGTCATGCAGCTGGCCAGGCAGGCGAACCCGCAGCTGCGCCGCGCCACGATGCCGTTCCTGCGGCAGCTGGCCGAGGAGCTGCAGTCCACCGCGCAGTGCGTCGTCGCGGAGGGCGACGACGCGGTGGCGCTCGCGGTCGTGGAGCCGCCGGACTCGGTCTTCCACCTCTCCCAGCGCAGCGGTGCACGCCACCCGCTCAACCAGGGTGCGAGCGGGCTGGCCATCCTCATGGCGCGCCGCGCCGCGCCTGCCGACCCCGACGAGGTGCGGGAGGCGCGCGACGTCGGCTACGCCGTCTCCTACGGTGCGCTGACCGCCGGCGCCGTCGGGGTGGCGGCGCCGCTCTACGACGGCGACGGGCACACCCTCGACGCGGCCATCGGCATCGTGTCGATGGCCGAGGTCGACGTCGACCGCGTGGGGCGACGGTTGATCGAGGTCGCCGGGCTCATCGCCAACGCCGGCATCTGACCGGCGCGCACCCGCACCCCCCGAACCCTGCCGGCGACGGCCCACGAGGCCCGCGAGGCTCCCGTTCCGCTCGGCGAGTCCTGCATCCCGGCCGGCGAGTCCGAGCGGAACCGCGCGCTCGCGCAGTCGCCGTCCTTGACGTGGCACCCGACACAGTGCACCATCCTTGCCACAAGGGCGTAACAGATTGTCCAACTATCGGACGTTGCCCGCCCGGGGTCGGACGGAGACGAGCATGAGCGGACGGATGATCGCGCGTCGCCTCGGCGGCGGTGTGCTCGTCCTCTGGCTGGTCTCGCTGGTCACCTTCCTCATGGTCGCCCTGATCCCCGGCGACCCGGCCCAGGTGATCGCGGGCGAGAACGCCACCATCGCCGACGTCGAACGGATCCGCGCGCAGCTGGGCCTCGACCGGCCGGTCCTCGAGCAGTACTTCTCCTGGCTGGCCGGGGTGCTGCGCGGCGACCTGGGGCGGTCGCTGTTCACCGGCCGCCCGGTGACCTCGACGATCGTGCTCGCGGCGCCGCCCACCCTGGCCCTCGCCACGGCCGCGGTCGTGGTGGCCCTGCTCATCGGTGTCACGGCCGGCGTGCTCGCCGGCCTCGCGCAGGGCAGCTGGCTCGACCGCACGATCTCCAGCCTGGCCACGCTCGGCATCGCGATGCCGAGCTTCTGGGTCGCGATGCTGCTGGTCACGGTGTTCGCGCTGGGCCTGGGCTGGCTCCCGGCCACCAGCTACGCGCCGATGTCCCGCGGCCTCGGCACGTGGGCGTCGCACCTCGTGCTCCCGGCGGTCGCGCTGGGCCTGGCCACCGCCGCCGAGCTGGCGCGACACACCCGCGGCTGCGTCGCCGACGTGCTGACCCGCCCCTACGTGCGGACGGCCCGGGCGCGCGGCGCGGCCACCGGCTGGCTCGTGCGTCGGCACATCCTGCGCAACGCCGCCATCCCGGTCGTCACCGTGCTCGGCCTGCAGACCGGCCGCCTGCTCGGCGGCACGATCGTCATCGAGGCCGTCGTCGGCATCTCGGGGCTGGGCACCCTCGCGGTGAACGCGGTGCTGCAGCGCGACTACCCCGTCATCCAGGGTTACGTGCTGTTCTGCGCGGTCGCCGTGGTGCTCGTCAACCTGATCGTCGATCTGGCCTACGGCTGGATCAACCCGAAGGTGAGGACGGCATGACCACCGCCCGTCACGGCGACGTGGACGCGCCGCTGCCGACCGCTGCGGTCCCCATCGGTCCGCCGCGCCGCCGCAGCCGCACCCGGGTGGCGCGGGAGGTGCTGCGCAGGCCGGCGAGCGCGGTCTCGATCGGCTTCGTCCTCCTGCTCGTCGTGCTGGCGCTCGCCGGCCGGTGGATCGCCCCGCACGACCCGGATGCACAGGACCTCGGCAACCGGTTCGCCGGCCCGAGCTGGACCCACTGGTTCGGCACCGACGACTTCGGTCGCGACGTCGCGAGCCGCATCATCAACGCGGCCGCGGTGACGATCAGCGCACCCGCGATCTCGGTCGGGCTCGCCGTGCTGATCGGCCTCCCGCTGGGGCTGTGGGCGGCGGTCCGCGGCGGCTGGGTGGACGCGCTCGCCGGACGGCTGGCCGACACGGTGCTCGCCCTGCCCGCGCTCGTCGGTGCGCTGGCGATCGTGGCGGTGCTCGGGCCGGGCCTCGTCACGACCATGATCGCGGTCGGCATCATCTTCGCGCCCGGCCTGTTCCGGGTGGTGCGCGGCGCCGCGCTGGCCGTCACCGAGGAGACCTTCATCCGCGCGGCCGCCGCGGTGGGCTCGTCCCGGCGCCGGACGCTGTGGGTGCACGTCCTGCCGAACATCGCCGCCCCGCTGTTGGTGCAGACGACGATCCTGATGGGCGTCGCCCTGCTGGTCGAGGCGAGCCTGAGCTTCCTCGGCCTCGGTGTGCAGCCCCCGGATGCCAGCTGGGGCTCGATGCTCAAGGCCGCCTACGCCAACCAGTTCGACGCGCCGTGGTCCGTCGTCCCGCCCGGCGTGGCGATGGTGGTGACGGTGCTGGCGTTCAACACGATCGGCGACGCGATCCGCGACGCCGTCGGCCTGCGGAGGCGCACATGACCGGCGCTGCACCTCGGACCGCCGGGGCGCCCCTGCTCGCCGTCGAGGGGCTGACGATCGACCTGCCCGGGCAGCCCGGTCTCGTGCAGGACGTCGGGTTCGAGGTGGGCCGCGGTCGCTCGCTGGCCCTGATCGGCGAGTCGGGCTGCGGCAAGACGCTCACCTCGATGGCCATCCTGCGGCTGCTGCCGCCGGGTCTGCGGATCGCGAGCGGCCGGATCACCTTCGCCGGCACGGACCTGCTCGGCTGCACCGAGCGCGAGCTGCGCGCCGTGCGCGGCGGCCCGGTCGGCGTCGTCTTCCAGGAGCCGATGAGCAGCCTCGACCCGACCATGACGGTCGGGGAGCAGATCGCCGAGGCGCGGCTGCTGCACCTCGGGGAGCGCCGCGCGGTCGCGCTGCGCCACGCCGTGGAGCTGCTCGACCGCGTCGGGATCCCCAACGCGACCCAGCGCATGCGGTCCTACCCGCACGAGCTGTCCGGCGGCATGCAGCAGCGGGTGATGATCGCCGCCGCGATCGCGTGCGACCCGCAGCTGGTGATCGCGGACGAACCGACGACCGCGCTCGACGTGACCATCCAGGCCGAGATCCTCGGCCTGCTGCGCGACCTGCAGCGCGACCTCGACCTCGCGGTGCTGCTGGTGACCCACGACCTGGGAGTGGTCGCCGACTTCTGCGACGACGTGGTGGTGATGTACGCCGGGCACGTCGTCGAGCGCGCGAGCATCGACGAGCTGTTCTACAGCCCGGGGCACCCGTACTCGGGTGCGCTGCTCGCGGCGGTGCCGCAGTCGGGCAGCCCACGGACCCGGCTGAACGTCATACCGGGCCGGGTGCCGCCCGCCGGGCGCTTCCCGGTGGGCTGCCGGTTCCAGCCGCGGTGCGGCCACAGCCAGGCCGAGGTGTGCGGCCGTCCCCAGCCCGACAGCGTGCTCGCCGGCACTCACCGCAGCCGGTGCGGACGGGTCGCGAGCGGGGCGCTGACGGTGGAGGGGGTGTCTCGTGGGTGAGCCGGAGGTGGCCGTCCGCGTGCGGAACCTGCGCAAGACGTTCCCGCTGACCCGCTCGCTCCTCGGTCGGACGCTGCGCGCCGTCCGCGCCGTCGACGGCGTGGACCTGGAGGTCGAGGCGGGCACCACGCTCGGCCTCGTCGGCGAGTCGGGATCGGGGAAGACCACGGTCGGGCAGTTGATGGCGCGGCTGATCGAACCCGACGACGGCACGATCGAGGTCGGCGGCCGGGACGTGACGCGGGTGCGGGGGAGCGCGCTGACCGAGTTGCGGACCCGCCTGCAGTTCATCTTCCAGGACCCCTACGGCGCGCTGGACCCGACCAAGACGGTCGGGCACGCCGTGGCCGAGCCGCTGCTGATCCACGGCCGGGTCGCGCGCGCCGGCATGGACGAGGCGGCGGCGCGGCTGCTGGAACGGGTCACGCTGGACCCGGGGTTCGTGGAGCGCTACCCCGACGAGCTGTCGGGAGGGCAGCGCCAGCGCGTGTGCATCGCCCGCGCGCTGGCGCTGGGCCCGGACGTCCTCGTCGCCGACGAGCCGACGTCGGCGCTGGACCTGTCCACCCGCTCGGAGATCCTCAACCTGCTGCTCGACATCCAGGAGGACAGCGGCCAGGCCGTGGTGCTGGTGTCGCACGACTTCGCCACCGTGCGGCACCTCGCCCACCGGATCGCGGTGATGTACGTCGGGCGGGTCGTCGAGGAGGGCGACGCCGCCGAGATCGCCGAGGAGCCGCTGCACCCGTACACCCGGGCGCTGTTGTCGGCGGTGCCGGTGCCGAATCCCGACGTGCAGCGCGCGCGCCGGCGCATCGAGCTGCACGGGGATCTCCCCGACCCGGCCGCGCCGCCGTCGGGGTGCCGGTTCCGCAGCCGGTGCCCGGTGGTGATGCCCGAGTGCGCCACGACCGACCCGCCCCTGGTCCGCGTCGGTGCGCGGCGCCGGGTCGCCTGCCTGCGCTACCCGGCGGCCACGAGCCCGTCCGACGTCGTCGAGCCCCCAGGGGCCGGCACCCAGATCGTCACGGCGCCGGTCCGGCGCTGACTCCCCACCAACGGCCTCGGGGGACGCCGGCGGTGCAGGCAACACCCCGTTCAGCTGACCAGTGGAGGTCCCCGTGAGGAGCCGTGCAGCAGCGCTGTGGAGAGCACGTCGAGTCGGGATGAGGAGCGGGGCGCGGTGCGTGGCGGTCGCCGCGGCCGCGGCGCTCGTGCTCGCCGGCTGCGGTGGCGGGCAACCGTCGTCCGCGGGCGGCGACTTCGACCCGGCGGCGGTGTTCCGATACGGGGTGCCGGGCAACCCGACGTCGTTCGACCCGCGCCAGTCGGCGCCCCTGGACCCGGTGTTCCTCGACGTGGTCTACGAGAGCCTGATCGGGCGCACGCCGGCCGGGGAGATCAAGCCCGGCCTGGCGACGAAGTGGGCGTTCTCCGCCGACAACACGGTCCTGGACCTCGACCTGCGCGAGGGCGTGTCCTTCCACGACGGCGAGAAGCTGGACGCGGCCGCCGCGGTCGCGTCCATGGAGGCGCTGCGGGCGCGCGGCACCCAGGCGTCGGCGCTGAAGACGGTGGCGAAGGTCGAGGCCACCGGCCCGTTGTCGATGCGGATCACCTTCACCCAGCCGGCCGGCTACATGCTCAACGTGCTGGCCGGCGAGGCGGGGATCGTGGTCGCGCCGAAAGCGCTGCAGGACCCGCAGCTGGGCACGAAGCCCGTGGGGACGGGCGCGTTCCGGCTGACCTCGCTCGAACAGGGCCGCGTCACGTTCACGAAGTTCGACGGCTACTGGGACGCGGCGCGGACGACGATCGGCGGCATCGAGATGCCGATCTTCGCCGACGAGCCGACGCGGCTGCGCGCGGTGGTGTCCGGCCAGATCGACGGCACCACGATCTCGGCCGGGCAGGTGCGCGAGGCGCAGGCGCGGGGCCTGTCGCTCGTCAAGGGCCCGATCAGCCAGCTCAACGGCATCCTGCTCAACACGTCGAAGGGCGAGCTCGGCGATCCACGGGTGCGCAAGGCGCTGATGTACGCGATCGACCGGAAGGCGATCGCCGACAGCCTCTTCGACGGCGGCTGCACCCCGATCGTGCAGCCCTTCGCCGAGGGCTTCTGGCCGAACGTGCCGGCGCTCAACGACGTCACGCCTTACCACGACGTCGCGAAGGCGAAGAGCCTGTTGGCCGAGGCGGGCCATCCGGACGGGATCTCGTTCGAGATCGTGCACGGACCCAACACGACCTACCAGAACCTGTCGCAGGCGCTGCAGGCGCAGCTCGCCGGGGCCGGGATCAAGGCCACAGTGCGGGTGCTGGAGTTCAACCAGCAGATCGAGGCCCGCCGGACCGGCAACTTCACGGCGATGGTGTCGCTGATGCAGGCCGGGCGACCCGATCCCAGTCAGTTCGCCGTCGACTTCTACAGCCCGGGCGGCAACTACAACCCCGGCGGGTTCGCGGTGGCGGGTGTGCCCGACCTGCTGGCGAGGTCGCGCGCCAGCAGCGACAGCACCGAGCGGGCCGCGCTCACCCAGCAGATCTTCGCCGACGTCTTCGCGGCCGGCCCGCCCGTGATCCCGGTGTGCGGCGTGCAGTGGGTGGCCGCGTTCCGGCAGGGCGTGACGGGGTTCGAGGTGCCGAAGTTCGGTGACTACGACTTCCCGTCGATCAAGATCAGCAAATGATCGCGCGGGTGGCACTGACGGACGAGAGGCAGGAATGGAACGCATCGATCTGACCGGGCGTGTGGCCGTCGTGACCGGGGCCGGCCGCGGCCTCGGCCGCGCGTACGCGGAGGGGCTCGCCCGGGCCGGTGCCGCGGTCGTGGTCAACGACCTCGACGAAGCGGCGGCGAACGAGGCGACGGAGGCCATCGTGGCCGCCGGCGGGAGCGCCGTCGCCCACGTCTGCGCGGTCGGGCCGACCGCGGCCGCGGACGGGCTCGTCGCGCGGGCGGTGGCGGAGTTCGGGCGGCTCGACGTGATGTGCGCGAACGCCGGCGCGCTGCGCGACCGCACGCTGCTCAAGATGACCGACGAGGACTTCGACGTGGTGGTCGACAGCCACCTGCGCGGCACGTTCACCTGCGGTCGGGCCGCGGCGCGGCGGTTCCGCGAGCAGGGCGATGGCGGCCGGCTGATCCTCGTCGGCTCGCCGGCGGGTCAGCTCGGCGGGTTCGGCCAGACCGCGTACGCCGCGTCCAAGGCCGCGATCATCGGGCTGGTGCGGGTGTGGTCGGTCGAGCTCGCGAAGTACGGGGTGACGGTCAACGCCGTCGTGCCCAAGGCGCTGACCAGGATGGCCGCGACGATCCCCGCGCTGACCGACATCGTCGCCCAGGTGGAGGCCGGCGGGCCCGTGCCGGAGCGCCTGCGCAAGGAGGGCACCGGCACCGTCGAGGACGTGGTGCCGCTGGTGGTCTACCTCGGCTCTGCGGAGTCGGCCGGCGTGACCGGCCAGTACCTCGGTTTCGGTGGTGATCGGCTGGCGATCTGGGCCCATCCCCAGGAGTCGTTCGTGACCCACCGCGAGGGTGGCTGGACCGCCGAGCAACTGGCGGCGGACTTCGCCGACTGGACCGGGCGGCTGCAGGACCACACCCGCCGTTCGGCCTGAGCAGGGCGTCCAGTGCCGGGCCCGAGGGCATCTGCTCAGCAAAATGCCTGCCGGCAGGCATATACTTGACGGGTGTCGACGACGGAGCGGTGTCCGGGCAGGTCCCTCTCCGACGAGGCGCACGCGCCGCCGGTGGCACGTCGCCGCTGGCTGACCTTCGCCGTGGTCGCGATCGGGCTGCTGATGGCCTCGATCGACCAGACGGCCGTGGCGACCGCGCTGCCCGCGATCGGGGCCGACCTGGGGAGCTCGCTGGCCTGGAGCAGCTGGACGATCACCGTCTACGCGCTGGGCCAGATCATCGCGATGCCCGTGTGCGGCCGGCTGTGCGAGCAGTTCGGGCGCAAGCGACTGTTCGTCGTCGCGGTGGCGGTGTTCACCCTCGCCTCGGCCACGTGCGGGCTGGCCGACCACATCGCGGCGCTGGTGGGTGCACGCGCGGTGCAGGGGATCGCGGCCGGGGCGATCCTGCCGGCGGCGACGGGGCTGGTGGCCGACAGCTTCGGGGCGCAGCGCGACCGCGCGGTCGGCATGTTCACCACGATCTTCCCGGTGGGCGCGATCGTCGGTCCGATCGTCGGCGGCGTGCTGGTCAGCGTCGCCGGGTGGCGCTCGATCTTCATGGTCAACGTGCTGCCCGGGGTGGTGCTGTGCCTGCTCGCCGCGCTGGTGATCCGGGAACGGCGGCAGGCCCGGGAGCGCCAGGTGATCGACTGGTGGGGCATCGCCCTGCTGGTCGTGCTGTTCCTGTCGGCCATGACCGCCGCCGCCCGCCTCGGCACCGGCCGCCTGGTCGACCCGCTCGCGCTCGGCGCGGTCGGTGTCGCCGCCGGTGCGCTGGCCGTGTTCGTCCGCCACATCCGGCGCGACCCCGCCGCGGTGATCCCGGCCCGGCTGGTGGTCGGGAACCTGTTCGGCCGGATGAACGTCGTCAACGTGGTGTTCGGAGCGTCGGCGATCGGGTTCTCCGCGCTCGTCCCGCTCTACGCCGAGCTGCGCTACGGCATCGGCCCGCTCGCGGCCGGTGGACTGCTCACCGCCCGGGCCGTCGGCATGATCGGCACGTCGGGCCTGTCGGTGTGGTTGATGCGGCGCACCGGGCAGCGGGTGCTGATCAGCGGCGGGTTCGGCCTGATCGGCGCCGGGCTGCTGCTGCTCGCCGTGCCGGTCGCGGCGGGCGCGCACGTGTGGCTGATGGTCGCGGCCGGGATCACCGGGCTCGGGATGGGGATGGCCGCCCCGGCCGCCAACAACGCGGTCATGCACCTGGCGCGCGGGGAGATCGCCGCCGTGTCCGGCCTGCGCGGCATGTTCCGCCAGAGCGGCGCCATCGTCACGGTCAGCCTGATCACCGCGATCGGCACGGCGAGCAGCGCGCCGGCGGACATCACGGCGTGGGCGTTCGTGGCGCTGGCCGGGCTGCTGCTCGCCGCCGCCCCACTCGTGCTGCGCGTACCCGACCGCCGCGAGGGTTGGTAGCCTCCACCGCCGGTCGGAGCAAGGGGTTGCGGGTGGACAGCGTGATGCCGGAGGTCGATGCCGAGTCGGCCGCTCGACTCCGTCGGGTCGTGGTGCGGCTCGCCCGCACGCTCAACGGGTCGGCCGCGGCGGAGGGTCTGACCCCGACCCAGGCGTCGGTGCTGGCGACGATCGGGTTCCGCGGGCCGCTGCAGCCGGCCGCGTTGGCCGACGTCGAGGAGGTCAACCCGACGATGATCTCGCGGATCGTGAGCAAGCTCGACGATCAGGGTCTGATCCGGCGGCTCCCGCACCCGGACGACCAGCGGGCAGTGCTCGTCGAGGCCACCACCGCGGGCCAGGAGACCAGTGCGCGCATCCGCCAGGCGCGCACCGAGGTGGTGACCGGGTTGCTGCACAACCTGTCGCCGACGTACGCGCGGGCGGTACTGGACGCGCTGCCGGCGCTGGAAGCCATGGCGGGGCTCGGCAGCGACACCTGAGCGCTACCGGACGGTCGAGCCGGCGTCGATCGGCAGGCTCACCCCGGTGACGTAGCGCGCCTCGTCGGAGACGAGGAACAGCACCGCGTTGCTCACGTCGCGCGGATCGACCCAGGGCACGGGCAACGCGTTCATGTCCTGGCAGCGTTGCCGCACGTCGTCGCGGCCGGGGGCGGCGAGGTCCGGCCGGAACAGGGCCCACATCGCGTCGTTCATGATCATGTCTGTGTCGACGCCGGTGGGGTGGACGCAGTTCACCCGGATCCGCCGCGGCGCGAGCTCGACGGCCAGGCTCCGCATCAGACCGACCACCCCGTGCTTGGCCGCGACGTAGTGCGCGAGGTTCGGCCGGGCCCGCAGGCCGGCCGCGGAGTTGGTCAGGACGATCGATCCGCCGTCCCGCAGGTGCGACAGGGCGACCGCTGCGGTGTTCCAGACGCCCGTCAGGTTGATGTCGATCATGTCGCGCCACATGGCGTCGGTCAGCTCCCCGACGCCGGCGAAGCTGAGGATCCCCGCGTTGGCGCACACGACGTCGAGCCGGCCGAGCTGGGCGACGCCGGCGTCGAGCGCCTCCTGGAGAGCGGCCCGGTCGCGCACGTCGACCTGGGCGGCGACGATGCGCCGGCCCAGCGCCTCGACCTCGGCGACGGTCTGCTCCAGGTCCGCCGGGTCGGCGAGCTCGTAGGGCACCGACCCGACCGGCGCGCAGATGTCGACCGCGATGACGTCGGCACCCTCCTCGGCCAGGCGCACCGCGTGGCTGCGGCCCTGCCCGCGGGCTGCGCCGGTGATGAACGCGACCTTGCCCGCGACCCGTCCGGGCACGGCGTCACCTCTCACGGGTTGGTCATGCGAACGGTCGTGAAGTCGTAGTCGCCGAGGACGGAGACACCGACCCCGTGGGTGACGTGCTCGGCATCGGCCTCCACGTAGCCGGGGAAGCAGACCGGGATCACCGGCGGCCCGTCGGCGGCGACCGCGGCGACGAGGCGCTGCACCGGCACCTGGCGCTGCTGCACGTCGGCGGACTGCCGCGCCTGCGTGACGAGCTCCTGTCCGCCGGGCTCGCTGAAGCCGCCGGGGTTGAAGACACCGCCGGGCAGGTAGAAGTCGGTCAGGAACGTGGTCGGGTCGGGCCGGCCGGACTCGTACTGGCCGGCCACCGCGTCGAAGTTGCCCGACTGGCGCAGGGCGGTGAGCGACGGGTTGTCCCTGATGTCCAGCCGCACCGTCACCCCGATCGCGGCGAACTGCCCCTGCAGGGCCTCGGCGAGCCGCTGGAACGTCGTGATGTTGGAGACGGCGAGGGTGAAGGTGAAGCCGTGCGGCAGGCCGGCCTCGGCGAGCAGTGCCCGCGCCCGGACCGGGTCGTAGGTGGCGGCGTCGGAGCGATCCGCGGGGCGGGCCCAGTAGCCGCTCGGGTAGGGCTGGCTCGCCGCGGCGCAGTGCCCTCCGTACAGGGTGTCGGCGATCGTCGCGCGGTCGACCGCGAGGTTGAGCGCCTGGCGGACCTGCGGTGCAGCGAACTCCGCACGGCTGGTGTTGAGCAGGATCGCGTGGATGGCGGTGCGGTTGTAGATCGTGGTCGTCAGCCCGGCCTGCTCGGCCTGCGCGATCTGGGTCGGGAACAGGAACGACGAGTCCAGCTCGCCGGAGCGCAGCGCGCTCAACCGTGCGGTGTCGTCGGGGAAGCCGTGGATCTCGATGCCGTCCAGCGCGATGGCGCCGGCGTTCCAGTACCCGTCCCACTTCGTGTAGGTCGTGCGTCCGCCGGTGAGCTCGGTCAGCCGGAAGGGGCCGGCGCCGACCGGCTTGGTCGCGAGGTCGGCGCTGGTCAGGTGGGCCGGGGAGATCATCATGCCGGTCTCGCTCGCCAGCACCCCGAGCAGGTGCCCGCCCGGTGCGCCGAGCCGCAGGACGACGTGCGTGGCGTCGATCACGTCGACCCGCTCGAGCTCGGTGAGCGTGCGCGAGACGAGCGAGCCGGGGGCCTTCGCCGCCTCGAGGTTCGCGCGCACGGCGGCCCCGTCGAACGGGGCGCCGTCCTGGAACCGCACCCCGGAGCGCAGCGTGAGCGCGAGGCTGCGCGCGTCGGGGGAGAGCGACCACTCCGTGGCGAGCCCCGGTGCGTAGCCGCCGTCGCTGGTGGACTTGATCAGCGTGTCGTACAGCGGGGACAGGAAGATGTTGTACGCGGGCGGGCTCTTGCGCGGGTCCAGCGTCACGGGGTCGCCGCCGAAGCCGACGCGGAAGATCACCGGTCGATCGTCGGGCCCCGCGCTGCACGCGGCGACCAGCAGGATCAGCGCCGCCATCCCGGCCGCGCACATCGTCCGCCACGCACGAGACATGGGACCGCTCCTTCGGGGTGCCACAGTGCACGAGATTGACTTCTTGATTATCGGACAAGTTGTCCGATAAGTAAAGTGGGAACGAGCCTGTTCGATCTGCCGTCCGGCGGTCGGGGATGCACGACGTCCCCGCGCACTGACCGGTTCCTGCGTCCCGGCGACGATCTCGGCGGCGGCGTGCAGAACCCCGGTGCGGGGGCCTGGCCACAGCTACGGACGGGGGCGACCGGATTCGACACGCCGCTCGGTGTGCAGCAGGCAGGCGACGCGGTGCCGGTCCCCGCCCAGCCCGGGGTCGGTCGTCGCGCACTCCGGCATCGCGAAGCCGCAGCGGCTGCGGAACCGGCACCCGGACGGCAGCGCCGTCGGGTTGGGCACCTCGCCGTGCAGGACGATGCGCCGCCGCGCCCGCTGCACCGCCGGGTCGGGCACGGGCACGGCGGAGAGCAGGGCCTTCGTGTACGGGTGCAGCGGGTTCGCCACGACGTCGGCGGTGGGCCCCTCCTCGACGACGCGCCCCAGGTACATGACGGCGACGCGGTGGGCGAGGTGCTGGATGGTCGCGAAGTCGTGGGAGACCAGCAGGATCGACAGCCCGGTCTCCTGCTGCAGCGTCAGCAGCAGGTTGAGGATCTCCGAGCGCGTCGACAGGTCGAGGGCGGAGGTCGGCTCGTCTGCGACGAGCAGCCACGGCTCCAGCGCCAGCGCCCGGGCGATGCACACGCGCTGGCGCTGCCCGCCGGACAGCTGCTCGGGGTAGCGGCGGGCGAGCCCGGGATCCAGGCCCACCCGCACGAGCAGGTCCTCCGCGGCCGCGAGCATCCCGGCGCGGCGGACCCGCCCGTGCACCAGCAGCGGTTCGGCGACGGCGTGCGCGATCGTCTTGGTCGGGTCGAGCGAGCCGAACGGGTCCTGGAACACGACCTGCAGGCTGCGGCGAACCCTGGTCAGCTCCCGCCCGCGCAGCCGGGCCGTGTCGCGCCCGTCGAGCACGACCGTGCCCTCGTCGGGGCGCTCCAGCAGCGACACCAGCCGGCCGAGCGTTGACTTGCCGGAGCCGGACTCGCCGACCACACCGAGCGTCATCCCGGCCGTGACGTCGACGTCGACGCCGTCGACGGCGCGCACCTGCGTCAGCGGGCGGCCGAACGCGCCGCGGGCGCCGGGGTAGGACTTCACCAACCCACGGGCGCGCAGGCCGCGCGCGTCGAGAGCGGGGCGGGTCGTCTTGACGATCCCGGTGGCCGCGTGCTGTGCCCATGATTCGCTCGCAAGCTCACTCATCGCCGCCCCCTCGCGGACATGACGTCGCGGATCACGTCGCCGATGGTGTTGAACGCCAGCACCGTGATCACCACGGCGATGCCCGGCGGCAGCACCGACAGCGGTGCCTCGAACTGGTGGTCGTACGCGGTGCGCAGCATCGATCCCCAGCTGGCCGCAGGCGGCTGCACACCGAGGCCGAGGAAGCTCAGGCCGGCCTCCGCCAGCAGCGCCAAACCCCATCAGGATCGTGGCCTGCACGAGCAGCGGAGCGGCCACGTTGGGCAGCACGTGCACGCCGAGGATGCGGTGGGTGGGCGAGCCGATGGAGCGGGCGGCGTCGATGAACGGCTCCTCGGCGACGGCCATCGCCGCGCCGCGCACGACCCGGAACAGGCTGGGCGCGAACACGATGCCGAGCGCGATCATCACATTGGTGAGGCCGGGACCGACCACCGCGATGATCGCCAGCGCGAACGCGAGGCCGGGCAGGCTGAGCAGCGCGTCGGCGATCCGGCTCAGCACGGTGTCGACCCAGCCGCGCGACAGCCCGGCCCACAGGCCGGTGGGCACGCCGAGCAGCAGCGCCACGCCGACCGAGATCAGCGGGGCGAGCAGCGCCAGCCGGATGGCGTGGATCAGCCGGGACGCGACGTCGCGGCCGAGGTCGTCGGTGCCGAGCCAGTGCTCGCCCGAGTAGGGCGCGAACGCGTCGGACAGGTCCTGAGCGAGCGGGTCGTGGGGAGCGACCCACGGCGCCAGCGCCGCCAGCACGATCAGCAGCAGGACGAAGCCCAGCGCCACGACCCCGGACGGGCGCCGCAGCAGCTGCCGCGCTGCTCTGCGCCACGGCGACTCGACGGGCGGCGCCGCCACCGGCGGGAGGGCGGTGAGCGTCATGAGGTGCGCACCTTCGGGTTGAGCCAGCTGTACATCCCGTCGACGAGGAGGTTGACCACGACGACTATGGCGGCGGCGAGCAGCACGTACCCCTGCAGGATCGGGAAGTCGCGCTGCAGGATCGCGTTGATCGCGAGCGTGCCGAGCCCGTCGACCCCGCACACCATCTCGATGACGATCGAGCCGCCGAGCAGGCGTCCGGCCTGTAGGCCGAGCACGGTGACCACCGGGATCGCGGCGTTGCGCAGCACGTGGTGGCGCACCAGCCAGGACGAGCCGGCGCCGCGGGCGCGGGCGGTGCGGATGTAGGGCCGTTCGAGCACGTCCGCGACGCAGCCGCGGGCGTGCCGGGCGAGCTCGGCACCCGTCGCCAACCCGAGGGCGGTCGCCGGGATGACGATGTGGGCGAGCCACGTGCCGATCCCGTCGCCGATCGGGGAGTAGCCGGTGGCCGGCAACCACGGGTTGACCAGCGCGAACATCAAGACCAGCAGCATCCCGATCCAGAACCCGGGCACGATCCCGACGGTGGCCAGCAGCGACACGGCCCGGTCCACCCACCCGCCCTGGCGCAGGCCGGCCACGATGCCCGCCGGCACCCCGACGCCGACCGCGATCACGAGCGCGACGAACGTGATCGACAGCGTGGCGGGTGCCGCGCGCAGGATGGCCTCGGTCACGGGGTGGCCGGTGAACACCGAGCTGCCGAGGTCGCCGTGCAGGACCCCGCCGAACCAGGACAGGTACTGGCTGACCAGCGGCCGGTCCAGGCCCAGCTGGGTGCGGATCTCCTGCACGCGCTCCGGGGTGGCGTTGTCGCCCGCGACGAGCTCGGCGGGGTCGCCGGGCACCAGTTGCAGCAGGGAGAACGTCAACAGCGAGACCAGCCACAGCACCACCAGCCCGCCGCCGACGCGCGTGAGCACGTACGCCGGCCTCATCGCGCTCCTCCGGCGCCGGTTCCGCCGCCCATCAGGCGGGGTTGACGCCGACACCCACGAACTTGGTGTCCAACGTCATGTCGAGGTCGTGGACGGTGTCGCGGTACGCGGCCAACCGCTCCGAGGAGCAGATCGGCAGGACCGGCGGACCGGCGGTGGTGACGGCCTCCATCAGCTTGTGCATGGCCGGTCCGCGCACCGCGGGATCGGAGCTGGACGACGACTCGGCGAGCAGCGCTGCCGTGCCGGGCAGGTCGAAGCGGCCCGGGTTGAAGATCCCGCCCGGCAGGTAGAAGTTCTGGACGAACGCGCTCTGGTCGGGTCGGGCGTGCAGGTAGACCGACACCGTCGCGTCGAACTCGCCCTTGCGCCGGGCGGTGACGAACTGGACGTTCTCCATCGGGCGCAGGCGCACGTCGATGCCGATCTCCCGCCACTGCGACTGCAGGATCTGGCCGACCTGCTGGTAGTTCTGGGCGGTGCCGATCTGCAGTTCCATGCTGAAGCCGCTGACGCCGGCCTCGGCCATCAGCGCCTTCGCCCGCGCGAGGTCGAACTGCGCCGCCGGGAGCTTCTCCAGCTCGGGGGAGTAGGCCCAGTCGTTGCGGGCGAAGGGCTGCGCGCTGGGTGTGCAGCCCGCGGTGCCGAAGACGTTCTCGGCGAGCGCGGTGCGGTCGAGGGCGAGCATCATCGCCTGCCGGACCTTCGGGTTGCCCAGCTCGCGGCGGCCGGTGTTCACCAGCACCCCCCAGAACGACTCGGACGTGCGCGCGTGCAGGACCGTCAGCCCGCTCGACTCCACCTCCTTGACCTGCGACGGGATGATGAACGCGGTGTCGAGCTGGCGGGAGCGCAGCGCGCGCAGCCGGGCGCTGTCGTCGATGAAGACGTCGATGTCGACCCCGCTGACCTTGACGGCGTCGGCCTTCCAGTACCCGGGCCACGCCGTGAACTCCAGCCGCGGTCCCTCGAACTTGCCGAGCTTGTACGGGCCGGCGCCCGCACCGGTGCGGGACAGGTCGTCGCCCAACCGGGCCGGGCTGATGATCATGCCGGCTTCGCCGGCGAGTATCCCGAGCATGGGCGCGGGGGCGCCGGCGAGCCGGAACCGGACGTGCCGGTCGTCGACGGCCTCGACCGACTCGACGCCGGCGAGCTGGGTGGAGAAGTTGGTGCCGCCGGCCTTCGCGGCGTCGATGTTCGCCTTCACCGCGGCCGCGGTGAACGGGGCACCGTCCTGGAACGTGACGCCGGCCCGCAGGGTCAGCTCCAGCGTGCGGCCGTCCGGCGAGAGGGTCCAGCTCTCCGCGAGCGCGGGCTGGAACGTGCCGTCCGGCGCCCGCTGGATCAGCGTGTCGTAGAGCATCCCGATCCACTGCGCCTCGTACGGCGCGGACTTGCGCGGATCCAGCGACGACGGGATCGCGCTGGCGCCGATGGTGAGCCGGTGGCGCCCCTGCGCGTCCGCGCCGCCCCCCGACGGCGAGCCGCACGCGGCCAGCGAACCGGCCATCACGAATGCGGCGAGGAGTGCGAGCAGTCGGGCCTTGAGCGATGCCATGGCGTTCCTGTCCGTGAAGGGGCGTCGTCGCCCGGGACGGGTGCGGGGGGTCAGACGGTCGCGACGGGGCGGGTGACGGGATCGCCGTCGGCGGCCCGCGCGCAGCGCACGGTGCGCCGCTCAGCGAGGGTGGTCTCGTGCTGCGGGGCGAGGCAGCGCGCGTCCCCGCCGTGCGCGCAGCGGGGTTCGAAGCGGCAGCCCGCCGGGAAGTGGCCCGCTGCCGGCACGCGCCCCCGGATGACGGGGAGCAGCGTGCGCGGGTGGCCGGTCTGCGGGACGGCGTCGAGCAGTGCCCGCGTGTAGGGATGGGCGGGGTCGGCGAACAGGTCGTCGACACCGGCCCGTTCGACGACGGTGCCGGCGTACATCGCGACGACGCGGTCGCAGAAGTCGGCGACCACGCCGAGGTCGTGCGTCACCAGCAGCACGGCGATGCCCTGCTCGCTGCGCAGCTCGCGCAGCAGCTCCAGGATCTCGGCCTGGATGGTGACGTCGAGCGCGGTGGTGGGCTCGTCGGCCAGCACGAGGTCGGGGTCGCAGGCGATCGCGGACGCGATCATGACCCGCTGCTGCATGCCGCCGGACAGCTCGTGCGGGTAGGAGTCCAGGCGCCGCGCGGCGTCGGCGATGCCGACGCGGTCGAGCAGCTCCTTCGCCCGCACGCGGGCGACCCTGCGGCTCTCGCCGAGGTGCAGCCTGCGGGCCTCGGCGATCTGGTCGCCGACCCGCATCGTCGGGTCGAGGCTGCTCATCGGCTCCTGGAAGATCGCGCCGATCGTGCGGCCCCGCACCGCGCGCAGCTCGCGGGCGGAGCAGCGCAGGAGGTCACGGCCGGCGAGCAGGATCTCTCCGCCGGTCACCGCGAAGCCGCGGGGGAGCAGCCCGAGCACCGCCATCGCCGTCATCGTCTTGCCGCAGCCGGACTCGCCGATCAGCGCGACGGACTCGCCCGGCGCCACCGCGAACGTGACGTCGTGGATGAGGCCGCGCTGGACGGTCTCCCCCGTCAGGTCGATGGAGAGGTCCGACACGGCGAGCAGCGGCTCGCGGGCAGGTGAGCTCATCGCACTCCCTCGCTGACGCTCGGTCGGCGCTGCGCGAGGCGCTGTGTCGATGATTCGCTCGCAAGCTCGCTCACGTGCACTCCCTCGCTGACGCTCGGTCGGCGCTGCGCGAGGCGCTGTGCCGATGATTCGCTCGCAAGCTCACTCATCGGGGGACTCGATCCGTTGCTCGACGACGTTGTGCGAACGGCCCTGAAGATCGGGTTCGAGCGATCGTACGGTGCGGGAACGGGTCGCTCCCGCGACAAGAACGGCGCCTACGGTTGCGTTCCGCTCAACGTTCGGCCGCTGACCGGGCGCCGGTGATCACGGGAACACGACCGTCCGCTGCCCGTGGAGCGCGATCCGGTTCTCGGAGTGCCAGCGCACCGCACGCGCCAGCGCCCGGCTCTCCACCTCCCGCCCGCGAGCGGTGAGCTGGTCGGGATCCAGCGAGTGGTCGACCCGGGTCAGCTCCTGCTCGATGATCGGGCCCTCGTCGAGCTCCGCGGTGACGTAGTGGGCGGTCGCCCCGATCACCTTCACCCCGCGCGCGTGCGCCTGGTGGTAGGGCTGGGCGCCCTTGAAGCTGGGCAGCATCGAGTGGTGGATGTTGATGGCGCGACCCTCCAGGTGCTTGCACGCGTCGTCGGTGAGGATCTGCATGTAGCGGGCCAGCACCACCAGCTCCACGCGCTCGCGGTCCACCAGCTCCAGCAGCTCCGCCTCCGCCTGCGGCTTCGTCTCGGGCGTCACCGGGATGTGCCGGAACGGGATCCCGTAGCTGTCGGCGAGCCGGCCCGCGTCGGGGTGGTTGGACACCACCGCGACCACGTCCAGGTGCAGGTCGTCGATCGAGGTGCGGAACAGCAGGTCGTTGAGGCAGTGCAGGTGCCGGCTCACCATCAGCACCACCCGCGTCCGCTCCGCGGGGTCGACGAGCTTCCAGGTCATGCCGAACCGCTGCGCCAGCGGGCCCATCGCGGCCCGCACGGCGTCGAGATCGACCTCCCCGTCGACACTGCTGAACTCGACCCGCATGAAGAACGTCCCGCTGCCGAACTGCTGGCTCGCGACGATCGTGCAGCGCTGCTCCACGAGCAGCCCCGACACCGCGTGCACGATGCCCGGCACGTCCGGGCACGACAGCAGCAGCACACCACGCGTGCTCATGACACCTCCTGCAAACTCGGCTCGGTCCGGTTGCGCGCGGCGGCGACGGTGCTGCGCAGCAACCACGCGTCGGTGACGGGTCCGACGCCGCCGGGCACCGGGGTGAGCGCCCGCGCCCGTGGCGCGACGGACGTCGCGTCGACGTCGCCGACCGTGCGGACCCGCCCGTCCGGCCCACGCACGGCGTTGATCCCGACGTCGATCACGACGGTGCCCGGGGTGACGTGCTCGGCGCGGATCAGCCCGGGCCGGCCGGCGGCGACGATCAGCACGTCGGCCCAGCGCGTGTGGCGGCCCAGGCCCCGGGTGCGGTCGGCCCACTCGTCCACCGACTCGACGACGGCCTCCCGCGCGCAGCCCAGTGCCACCGCCGGCCGGCCCACGGTGTTCGACCGGCCCACCACGACGATGCGGGACCGGTGGTAGAAGTCCGCGCGGGCCTCGCCGACGTCGTCGAGCCAGGTGTCGAGCAGGTGGAACACCGCGGCCGGGGTCGGCGGCACGAACCGGGGCACCCCGAGCGCGAGCAGCCCGGCGTTCTCCGGGTGCACCGCCTCGACGTCCTTGGCAGGGTCGAGCGCGGCGAACACCGCGGCCTCGTCGACACCCGGTGGCAGCGGCCGCAGCAGCAGGATCCCCGAGACGGCCGGGTCGGCGTTCAGCGCGGCGACGGCGTCGAGCACCTGCTGCTGGCCGGCGTCGGGCGGCAGCTCGCGGGCCGTGTGGCCGATGCCGAGCCGCCCGGCCAGCGCCTGCAGCCGGCGGTGGTAGAGGGCGCTGCCGTGGTCGCCACCGGCGACGAGGGTGGCGAGCACGGGCGCAGTGCGCAGCGCGGCCACCTCGTCGGCGAGGCCGGCCAGCAACGCGCGGGCGCAGCCGTGGCCGTCGATCAGGTGGGCCGTCATGCCGCGTCCGCCAATCGGGCCAGCCACTCCTGCCGCCACCGCTCGGTCGCGGCCAGCTCGTTGAACGTGAAGACGTGGATGCCGGCCAGCGCACCGCCGAGTGCGAACTCCGGCCCGAGCGCGGTGAGCAGCCGGTCGGGCCGGTACCCGCCCGGCAGCAGGAACCGCCACACCAGGTTCTGCTGCTTGGCCAGGAACCTGGCCGACTGGCCGAGGCCCAGACCGGCCGAGATGCGCACCAGCTTGGCGCGGGCGACCGGGCCCGGCACGCCGACCCGCACGGGCAGCGGGGACGCGCGCGCCCACCGCGCGGTCGCCGCGGCGTCGAAGCAGATCTGCGTGACGACGTGCGTGGCGTGCGGGGCCTTCGCCGCCAGCGCGCGCTCGACGAGGCCGTCGCCGATGCGGGCGTGCCCCTCGGGGTAGCCGGCGATCCCGACCGACGCGAACGGGCGACCTGCCCGGTCCAGCGCTGCCAGCAGGCTCAACGCGTCCGGGAACGGGCCGGCCGGGGCGGGCGCGTCGCCGGCGATGACGAAGACGTCGTCGACGCCTGCCTCCCGCAGCTGGGCGACGACGTCGGCCAGGTGGGCCTCGTCGCGCACGAGGCGCGCCGCCAGGTGCGGCGCGACCCGGTAACCGCCGCGGCGCAGCCGCGCCGCCAGGTCGAGCGTGGCGGCCAGGCCGCGGGCCTCCGTGGTCGTCACCGTGAGCGGCACGTCGCGCGGCACGTGCACCAGCACCGACGCCTCCGCGCCGGACAGGGGCAGCACCTCGTACGACGCCCCCTCCAGCGCCTGGGCGAGCGCGGCGCGCGGGGCCAGTTCCAGCGGCCTCACGACGGCACCCGCTGCCAGGCGAGCACGGGCTCGATCTCCGCCGCCGCGGCCGGCCCGTACGCGGAGCGGAGGCGGTCGAGGTCCCGCTCGGGATCGAGCCGCCACTCCTGCGCGCCGGCCGTCTCCAGCACAGTCACCGCGACGAGCGAGCCCAGCTGAGCGGCCCGCTCCGGGTCGAGCCCACGCCCGATCCCGGCGAGGAACCCGGCGCGGAACCCGTCACCGACCCCGGTCGGGTCGACCACCTCCCGCGCCGGCACCGGGTCGACGTGGATGCCGGCGTCACCGGTGACCAGCAGCGCACCCTTCGCGCCGAGCGTCGTGATGCGCGTGTCGACGCGCTCCGCGACGGCGGCCGCGTCCCAGCCCGTCCGGTGCTGCAGCAGCTGCCACTCGTACTGGTTGGTGAACAGCCAGCGAGCGCCGTCGACGAGCGCGCGGCACTGGTCGGCGTCCAGCCGCGGCAGCTGCTGCGACGGGTCGGCGGCGAACGGCAGGCCCAGCTCGCGCGCCTCCGCGGTGTGGGCGAGCATCGCCTCCGGGTCGTCCGCGCCGACCAGCACCAGCGCCGGCTCGTGCGCGGCCACCAGCGGGGCCAGCCGGATCGTGCGCGCCTCGCTCATCGCCCCCGGGTAGAACGACGCCAGCTGGCACTGGTCGTCGTCCGTGGTGCAGGTGAAGCGCGCAGTGTGCGCGGTCGCCGAGACGTGCGCGGCGCTGCAGTCGACGCCGTGGTGCCCCAGCCACTCCCGGTACTCGACGAAGTCGGCCCCGACCGCGGCGACCAGCACCGGCGCGGCGCCCAGCACGCCCAGGCCGTAGGCGATGTTGGCGGCCACCCCGCCGCGGCGCACCACCAGGTCGTCGACGAGGAAGCTCAACGACAGGTGCGCGAGCTGATCGGCGACGAGCTGGTCGGCGAACCGGCCCGGGAAGTGCATGAGGTGATCGGTCGCGACCGAGCCCGCGACCAGCACGGGTGCGCGCTGTGCCGATGGTTCGCTCGCAAGTGCGCGCTGTGCCGAGGGTTCGCTCGCAAGCTCGCTCACTGGCCCGCCGCCGCGCGCAGCGCCGCGGCCCGGTCGGTCCGCTCCCACGGCAGGTCGACGTCTGTGCGCCCGAAGTGCCCGTACGCCGAGGTGGGGGAGTAGATCGGCCGGTGCAGGTCCAGGTCGCGGCGGAACGCTGCCGGCCGCAGGTCGAAGTGCTCGGCCACCAGCTTCTCCACCAGGCGGCGCTCGACGGTCTCGGTGCCGAACGTGTCGATCATCAGCGACACCGGGCGGGCCACGCCGATCGCGTACGCCACCTGCACCTCGGCGCGGCGCGCGAGCCCCGCGGCCACCACGTTCTTCGCCACCCACCGGGCGGCGTAGGCGGCCGAACGGTCCACCTTCGACGGGTCCTTGCCGGAGAACGCGCCGCCGCCGTGGCGGGCGAACCCGCCGTAGGTGTCGACGATGATCTTGCGGCCGGTGAGGCCGGCGTCGCCGACCGGTCCGCCGATGACGAACCGGCCGGTCGGGTTCACCAGCAGGTCGGCGCGCAGCGCGTCGGCGTCGTACAGGTCGGGCGGCAGCTCCGCGGTGACCACGTGCTCCCAGATGTCGGCGACGAGCTGCTCGTGCGTCGCCTCCTCGGCGTGCTGGGTGGACACGAGGACCCGCTCGATGCCGACCGGCGCGCCGTCGACGTAGCGGACCGAGACCTGGGTCTTGCCGTCCGGGCGCAGGTAGCCCAGCGTGCCGTCGCGGCGGACCGCGGCCAGCCTGCGGGCGAGCCGGTGGGCCAGCGCGATCGGCGTCGGCATCAGCTCCGGGGTCTCGTCGGTCGCGTAGCCGAACATCATCCCCTGGTCACCGGCCCCGGCCAGGTCCAGCTCGTCCGACGAGCTGCTGCTCTCGTACGCGCGATCCACGCCCTGCGCGATGTCGGGCGACTGCCCGTCCAGCGCGACGAGCACGGCGCAGCTGTGCCCGTCGAAGCCGTAGGCGCCGTCGTCGTAGCCGATGCGGTTGACGGTCTCGCGGACGATGCCGGTGTAGTCGAGCCGGTCGCGGGTGGTGATCTCCCCGGCCAGCACGACCATGCCGGTGGTGATCAGCGTCTCGCAGGCCACGCGGGAGAGCGGATCAGCGGCCAACGCGGCGTCGAGGACGGCGTCGGAGATGGCGTCGGCGATCTTGTCGGGGTGTCCCTCCGTGACCGACTCCGAGGTGAACAGCATGTCGTGCGGGGTGGACTGGGTCATGGGGCTGCTCCTTGGGAGACGGTGTGCAGGGCGGGCAGGGAGGCTCGGACGAGCTCGGCGCCGGCCACCATCGCGGCGAGCTTCGCCCTGGCCACGGCTCCGGAGAGGTGCCGCAGCCCGCAGTCGGGGTTGACGACGAGCCGCTCGGGGGGCACGAACTCCAGCGCCCGCCGGATGCGCTCGGCGACCGTCTCGGGCGTCTCGACGTGCGGGCTCTTCACGTCGACGACGCCGATACCGAGGTCGCGGTCCCACCGGGCGACCACCGGCAGGTCGGCACCGCCCTTGCGGGCGAACTCGAGCACGAGGTGGTCGACGGCGGCGTCGAGCACCGCGGGGAACAGGAAGTCGTAGTGCCCCTCCCACGACGGGCGGGCGTAGCGGTTGCCGTAGCAGACGTGCAGGCCCCAGGAGACCGGCACGCCGGCCGTGACGGCGTTGATCGCCTCGACGGCCACACCGATCTCGTCGGGGTGGCCGGCGAGGAACGGCTCGTCGATCTGCAGGCGGGTGGCGCCCGCGGCGGCCAGTGCGTGCGCCTCCGCGTTGAGCACGCGGGCGACGGCGAGCGCGAGCGCGCGGCGGTCGCCGTACGCCTCGTCGCGGATGCGGTGGGCCAGCGAGAACGGCCCGGTGAAGGAGAACGTGATGGGCCGGTCGGTCTGGCCGGCGGTGAAGGCGTAGTCGTCGGCGAGCCCGAGGGTGCCGGCCGGCTCCGGAAGGGGCGCGGTGATCCGCGGCTCGTAGTAGTCGAAGTAGAAGTCCTTGGTCGTGCGCGGGATCTCGATGCCGGCCATCCGGGCCAGCAGGTAGTCGACGTCGTTGTCGCGGCGCAGCTCGCCGTCGGACACGATGTCGATGCCGGCCTGCTCCTGGTCGCGCAGCGCCGCCTTGATCGCGGTCTCGTGCACGTCCTGCAGCTGGGCGTGGCTCAGCCGGCCGCGGAACCACTCGGTCTTGATCCGGGCCAGCCACTCGGGCACCGGCCAGGAACCGATGACCGTGGTGGGGAGCAGGACGGTCACGTCAGTCACCGACCTGCGCGGTCATCGTGACGATGTTGCCGCCGTTGCGGTGCCGGAAGCGCTCGTAGCGCACGTCGAACCCGTGCCGCCGGCCGACGTGGGCCAGCAGCGGCCCGTTCACCCAGTTGACGACGGAGCCGTCGTACTTGCCCGGTCCGCGGAAGTGCGTGCGGTAGCCCTCGGCCGCGGTGACGAACAGGTCGTGGCAGACCAGGCGGCCGTAGGGGTGCAGCAGCCGCAGGCTCTCGACGAAGCTGGTCAGGGCCCCGTTGCTGACGTGCATGCGCAGGTCGGCGCCGGACTCCAGCAGCGGGCCGAGCAGCTCCCCGCCCAGCTCGGTCTCGGCGCCGTGGAACGAGCGCAGGGTCGGCGTCGAGAGGGCGTAGGTGTCGAGCCCGGCCAGCGGCACGTACCGCTCCTCGAGCCGCAGCGCCGCCCACACCCGCTGCCAGAAGTCGACGGCCGCGTCGACGTCGGACAGGTGCTGCGGTGCCGCGTCCGGCAGCAGCGCGGGCCCGAGCCGCAGCAGCTTGTGCACGAGCGCCGGCAGGTCCGCGACGTCGACGGCGACCGAGGCCGCCAGCTCCGCGGCCGCGTCGGCGGGCAGGTAGGCGCGGGTCTCCACGCAGTACGTGCGTCCGCCGAGGTGCGCGACCTCGTCGGTCGGCAGGTTGTCGTAGACGTTGGAGACGTAGACCAGGAACACCTTGTACTGCAGGAACCCCAGCGCGGTGCACGGCCGCACGGCGTCCAGCGCGAACGCACTGACGTGGTCGAGGTGCTCGGCGACGGTCTCGCGCGCCAGGTCCAGCACGTGCTGGGAGTAGTCGCACATGAGGTACTGCAGGCGCTGGTAGTAGCCGCGGCCGTGCTCCTCGTCGCGGGCGCGGAACGCGTCGAGGAACACCTTGGCCTGGTTGCCGTTGCCGACTCCGAGCTCGACGACGTACAGCTCGTCGGGCAGGGCGTTCGTGGCGGCGAGCCGGTCCCAGACGGTGAACAGCTCGTCGATCAGCTCGCGGGCGGCGTCGGTGTTGCGGGCGTCGCTCTCCCCGCCGGGCAGCGCCTGCTCGTAGCCCTGGCCGCTGGCCTTCTCCCACAGCTCCAGCGCCGCCCAGTAGAGAGCGTTGAAGTCCCAGATGCAGCTCTCGCTGCCGCGCCCCCAGTCCTCCAGCAGAACGTGCCCGGAGCGCTGCTGCAGCCGGGCCGCGGCCAGCTCCTTGAGTGGTGCGCCGCCGCTGTGCTCGAGTGCGGCGGCTCCGCCGCTGCGACGGACGTCGACGGCGATCTCCAGGTCGTCCTCGCGGGCGCCCATCGGCATCGGTACGGGCACGGTGCCCGGCCGCGGCTCGCGCGGCGTGTGCAGGATCGGGCGGACGTCGACGACGTCGCGGAAGTTCGCGCGGTACTGCACCCAGTCGGCGACCACCCGCACCCGGTCCAGGTCGGCCGTGCTCTCGCTCAGCGCCTCCAGCACCGGTACCACGGACGCGCCGATGTCGACGGGCTGCTCGGCCCGCAGACGGGTGTGGGGCCGGAAGTCGACGAGCATGGCGATCACCTCTGGCGAATGACGGGAAACGGCATTTCGTGCAATCGGAAGTGGTATCCGGTGCCGAACGCAATCCAGGCTCGCAGGCGTTCCGATGCTGCGGTATCGGCTGCGATTCCAATTCCGGGGCGGCTGCCGTTGGGTGGTTCCACAAACGGGCCACCAACCGCCGCGATATGCCCGTGAGCTGGGCGAATACCTCAATCAAGGGTGCGGAAAACTCAACGGTCGGCCCGCTCGTCGTGACCCGGGAAGCCCGTCCCGACCTGCGGTTGTGGTGCCCCACAATGGTGGAGACCACGCGTGGTGAAGCAGTTGCCCGCTGCCGCTGCGCAGTTCTAGTGTCGCGTAAACGATGTTCGTTGACCTGGTCTGCAGTGGTCGAGTAGGTCGTCGGCGGTCTTGGTCCAGACGAACGGGTGGCAGCGTTCGTTCCAGCCGTCGATGAACCGGCCGATCGCGGCGATCAGGTCCTTGACGCTGCTGTAGCTGCCGCGGCGGATGGCCTGGCGGGTGATGATCGAGAAGAAGACCTCGACCAGGTTCAGCCACGAGCCCGAGGTCGGGGTGAAGTGCAGGGTGATCCGCGGGTTGCGGGCCAGCCACGCGCGCACGGCAGGGTGTTTGTGGGTGGCGTAGTTGTCGACGACCAGGTGCAGTTTCCGCCGCGGGTAGGCCTTGGCGACCTGTTTGAGGAAGCGCAGGAACTCCTGGTGGCGGTGCCGTGGCAGGCACACCTGCTCAACTCTGCCGGTGGCAACCTCCAGCGCGGCGAACAAGGTGGTGGTGCCGTGGCGGACGTAGTCGTGGGTCTGTTTCTCCGGGATCCCGGGCCGGATCGGCAGGATCGGCGCGGTCCGATCCAGGGCTTGGACCTGGGACTTCTCGTCCACGCAGAGCACGACGGCCTTGTCGGGCGGGTTCAGATACAGACCCACGACGTCGCGGACCTTGGCTTCGAGTTCGGGGTCGGTGGAGAACTTGAACGTCTCGGCCTTCCAGGGCTGCAGCCCCCACCGGCGCCAGATCTTGCCGATCCACACGTGCGAGATCCCCAGCTCGACACCGAGCAACCGCGACGACCAGTGCGTCACCGCGAGCCGCTCCGGTGGCGGTTCCAGCGTCGCGAGCACCACCGCGACCTCGTCGATCACCGCCGGCCGGCCCGGCTTCGGGCGATCCTCCAGACCCGCGATGCCTTCTGCGGCGTAGCGCTTCTTCCACCCGATCACCGTCGGCTTCGATACCCCGACCCGCTCCACGATGTCCTTGACCGCGACCCCGTCCGCGGCCAGCAGCACGATCCGCGCTCGCTGCGCGAGCCCGGCCGGAATCGAGGTAGCACGCAACCACGACTGCAGAACCTCACGATCCCGCCCCGGCACCTCCACCGACACAGTCAACGCCACACACCATGATCCCGCGAAGCAGCCTGCCGGTAAAGCTATCTAGTTACCGAGCCACTAGCGTGCGCGCCATGCCGGCCGGGGACCATTGCGCGTACGCGCGCGACGTCGTCGCGACCTGCCACCGGATCTCCGCGGCCGTGGCCCGCGGCGCCGATCCCGCGGCCGTCGCGGAGATCCTCGCGGCCGGTCTCGGCGCTCCCGTCACGGTGCTCGACGGCGCGCGGGTGGTCGCCGCGGTGGGCCCGGTCCTGGGCCTCTCCGACGGCGTGCTCGCGGCGATCCCCGTGGGCGCCGGCCACGTCGTGGTCGGCGGGCCGCCGTCGGACCTGCGGCAGCTCGCCGCGGAGCACGCCGCGCTGGCCTGCGCCGTGGCCGGCGGTTCCGGCGGCGCGGCGCGGCGCGACCTCGTCGAGGCGCTGCTGCTCGGCCGTCGCCACGACGACGGCGAGGTCGAGCGGTGGGCCGCGCACCTCGGGCACGACGGGCGCCCGCACGCCGTCGCCGTGCTGGCGGGCGAACCGTCGGTCGCCGAGGCCGTGGTGCGTCGACGAGCGCCGGACGCGATCGTCGCCGCGCGCGTGGACGAGCTCGTCGTCATCGTCGCGGCGGACGACGGACCGGCCGCGGTGGACCGGGCCGTCGTACTGGCCGAGCGCGCCGGCCGGCCGGCCGGGATCGGGGAGGCGCACCGGCGGGCCGTCGACGTCGCCCGCTCCTACGGGGAGGCGCGCCGCGCGCTGGCGGTCGCGCAGCGGGCCGGGTCCGGCCAGGTGGTGGCGTTCCGCGACCTGGGCGTCAACCGGCTGCTGGCGCGGTTCCCCGACGCGGGTGAGCTGCGCTCGTTCGGCGAGGAGGTGATCGGCCGGCTGCTCGACGAGGAGGCCGCCACCGGCATGCCCTACCTCGCCACTCTCGTCGCGTACTTCCAGGTCAACAGCAGCCCGAGCCAGGCGGCCCGGCGCCTGCACGTGCACCCCAACACGATCGCCTACCGGCTGCGGCGGATCGAGGAGCTGACCGGCCTGCGGCTGGGGGTGCAGCGCGACCGGCTCATGGCCGAAGTGGCCGTCGAGATCGTCGAGGGGTTGGGTCGAGCCTGACCCGTCAGGCGCTGGCTCGCGCCGTCGCCCGTCCTTCGGCCAGCAACCACTTGCGGAAAGCGGTGAACGCCTTGCGGTGCGGCCGATCGGCGGGGTACACGAGGTAGAACTGCGTGCGCGGCCGGCGCACCTGCGGGAACGGCATCACCAGCCGCCCTGCGGCCAGGTCCGGCTCTACGAACGGCAGCGGGGCCAGCATCACCCCGTGCCCCGCGGCGGCAGTCTGGTAGGCCAGCGTCGAGTCGCCGAAGGTGGGGCCGCGGGTGACCGCGATGCCGTCCAGCCCGACGGCGTCGAACCAGATCTTCCACAGGTGCGGCGACGCCGCCGAGCGCAGGAACCCGTCGCCGGGCAACCGCTTCAGGTCCGACGGGTCGTCGAGCCGGTACTCCGCGACGTAGCCGGGGCTGCAGACGAGCACGAGGTCGGCGTCGACGACGAGGTCGGCGTCCGAGCCGGGCCACGGGCCCGACGCAGCCGGCCGGATCTCCGCGTCGACGTCGGTGCGCCCGAAGTCGGCCGGGTCGCTGGAGGTGACCAGCTCCAGCTCGATCCACGGCTGGCTGCGGCGGAACCGGGTCAGCCGCGGGATCAGCCAGGTGCTCGCCAGCAGCGTGTACGAGCGGATGTTGAGCGCCTCCTCGGCCCGCCACCGGCCGGTCGCCTGCCCGGTGGCCTCGGCGATCGCCGAGAGGTGCTCGGTGACCGAGCGCAGGTAGCGCGCGCCGACGTCGGTCAGCTGGATGGTGCGGCCCTCGTGCCGGAACAGCGCCACCCCGAGCCACGACTCGAGAGCGCGCACCTGCCGGCTCACCGCGCCCGGCGTGACGTACAGCTCGGCGGCCGCGGCGCGGATGCTGCCCAGCCGGCCGGCGGCCTCGAAGCTGCGCAGGGCGTTGAGCGGCGGCAGGTGCAAACCACCATCGCCGCGCTGCGCCGCCACTCCGCGAGTCTCGGCGACGGGTCGTCGACCCGTCAACCACCGCGCAACAGTTGCCGCCAGCTCAACAGTCATGCCCTTTTCGTCGCCGTCGGGGCTGCTCCACCGCGCCTAGTCTCCGGTGGAACCCACCGTCGGCGAGGACAGGGAGCACGGCATGGCGCACCCCCTCGACGGCGTCCGCGTGATCGACCTCGGCCACCACGTGGCCGGGCCGCTCGCCGCGACGATGCTCGCCGACCAGGGTGCCGACGTCGTCCACATCGATCGCCCGGGCGCCGCGCCGGGCCCGTCCGACGCGTTCTACCAGCGCGGGAAGCGCCGGCTGACCCTCGACCTGCACGACGCCGCCGACCTGGCCGTCGCCCGCCGGTTGTGCGAGCGCGCCGACGTCGTCGTCGAGAACTTCCGGCCGGGAGTGCTCGAGCGCCTCGGCCTCGGCCACGGGCAGCTGGACGCGCCCCGGCTGGTGCACCTGTCGCTGCCCGGGTTCGGCGCCGACGACCCGCGGCACGACCTTCCCGGCTGGGAGTGCGTGATCGACGCGGCCACCGGCAACTGCCGGCTGCGCGCCGGCGAGGCCCCGGACGGCTGGGACCCGGCGCGGCCCACGTACTCCGCCGTGCCGGCGGCGTCGAACATCGCGGCGTTCCTCGGGGTGGTCGGCGTGGTCGCGGCGCTCGTCGAGCGGGAGCGCTCCGGCCGCGGCCAGCACGTGACCGTGCCGCTGGCCGACGCGGTGTTCGAGCTGATCGGCGACGCCGGCGCGTTCCCCACCGCGCAGGGCATGCCCGTGCCGCGTCCGCTGGCGATGCACGGCAGCGGCACCTACGCCTGCGCGGACGGCCGGTACGTGCAGTTCAACCCCATCGGCGCCAGCCGCCGCTTCCTCGGCTGGCTGCTGGACGCCGCCGGCCGGCCGGAGTGGGCGGCCATCACCGACGACGGCGAGCTGCGCACGCACCTGACCGCGCTGTTCGCGTCCCGGCCAGCGGCGGAGTGGGCGGAGCTGGGCGCGCGGGCCGGTGTGCCGCTGGCTCCCGTGCGCACCGCCGCGGAGTGGCTGGCAACGCCGGAGGCGATCACGTCCGGTGCGCTCGCGCGCCTCGACGACCCGCTGCTCGGGCCGACCACCATGGCCGGGGCGGCCGTCGAGGTCGTCGGGTCGCCGCCCCCGCTGCGCCCCCGCCGGCTGCCGGACGCCGACCACGCGGCGGTCGTGGCGGAGCTCGTCACGGCACCGGCCGGGCCCGCGCCACGGGAGGGGGAGCGGGACCGGCCGCTGGCCGGCCTGCGCGTGCTCGACCTGACCCAGATCCTCGCCGGGCCCAGCAGCGGGCGGCTGCTCGGTGAGCTGGGCGCGCACGTCACGAAGATCAACGCGCCGCAGCGGCGCATCCACGCGCACGGTGCGGTCAACCGCGGCAAGGACACGATCCTGCTCGACGTCGAGCACCCGGCCGGGCAGGCCGTGTTCTGGGCGCTCGCCGAGCAGGCCGACGTGATCATCGCGAACTTCCCGCCCGGCACCGCCGAGCGCTACGGCATCGGCGCCGCGCACGTGCGGGCCCGCTGCCCGCACGTCGTGCACGTGTCGGTGAGCTGCTACGGCACCGAGGGCCGCGGCTACGAGACCCAGGCCCAGGCGTGCACGGGCATCACGACCCGGGCCGGCGGTGACGGGCGGCCCGCCGTCCTCGGCCCGTACAACGTGCTCGACTACGGCACCGGCGTGCTCGCCGCCTACGCGGCCGTGCTGGGTGTGCTGCACCGGGAGCGGACGGGCGAGGGCCTCGCGCTGGCCACCTCGCTGGTGCGGACGGCGAGCCAGCACCAGGCCGGGCTCTTCTTCCAGCCCGGGGCCGAGCCGGCGGGGCCGGAAGCGCTGGGGGAGCACCCGCTGCACCGGTTCCACCGCGCGTCCGACGGCTGGTTCGCCCTCGGCGCCACCCCGACCGACCTGCCGCGGCTCGCCGAGGTGCCCGGCCTGCGCGAGGTGGCCGGGCACACCGACCAGGACAAGCTCGCCGCCGTCCTGGAGGACCTGTTCGCCCGCCGCCCGGTCGCGGAGTGGGAGCGCGACCTGCAGGCCGCCGGGATCGGCGCGCACCGCGTCGTCGAGCTGGCCGAGCTGATGGCCGACGACACCGCCCGCGCCCGCGGGCTCGTCGTCACCCAGGTCTCCGAGGAGGTCGGCGAGGTGACCGCGCCCGGGATCACGATCGGGATGTCGGCCACCCCGCTCGCCGTCGGCGCCCCCGCGCGCCGCCCCGGCTCCGACGCCCGCCGCGTGCTGGACCGCATCGGGATGGGCGACGCGCTGCCGGATCTCGAGCGCGCGTGGGCCGTCCAGACCACCGGGCTGCCCGACGGGTGGCCCGCACCGACCTCACGACCGGGAGCCACCGCGTGACCGCACCATCCTTCGACCTGCTGATCCGCGGCGGGCACGTGCTCGACCCGGGCTCGGGCCTCGACGGCCGCCTCGACGTCGGCGTCATCGACGGCCGGATCGCCGCGATCGGCCCCGACCTCGATGTGACCGCCGCGCGTCGGGTGATCGAGATACGCGGCGCCGGCCGCTACGTCGTGCCCGGGCTCGTCGACATCCACACCCACGTCGCGCACGGCGCCACCACCCCCGGCGTCGGCATGGGCTGCTGCGATCCCGACGACGTCGGCGTGCGCTCCGGCGTCACGACCGTCGTCGACTGCGGCTCGGTCGGCGTGGCCAACATCGGCGTCTTCCCCGTGCACGTGCTGCCGAAGGCCGCCACCCGGGTCGTCGTGTTCGCCAACATCGGCAGCTACGCCCACACGATGCCGGGCTGGTCGGACCTCGCGAGCCTCGACGACATCAACGAGGCCGCGATCGCGTCCTGCGTCCAGCACAACCCGGGCCTGGTGTCGGGCATCAAGCTGCGCCTGGTCGGCGACATCGTCACGGAGGTGGGCGAGCGGATCGTCGACCTGTCCAAGAAGGTGGCGCGCGAGCACGGGGTGCCGCTGATGGTGCACATCGGCGACCTCAAGGCGGCCGACCGCCCGCGCCCCGACCGCATGGCCGAGGTGACCCGGCACCTGCTGGAGGTGCTCGAACCCGGCGACATCCTCACCCACCTCTGCACGCCCAACCTCGGCGGCGTCATGGACGACGTCGACTCCACGTTCCCGTTGCTCACCGAGGCCCGCGCCCGCGGGGTGGTGCTCGACCCGGCGCTGGGCATGGGCAACTTCGGCTACGCCGTCGCGAAGGAGCAGGCCGAGCGCGGGCTGCTGCCCGACACGATCTCCAGCGACGTCACGCTGGGCGGGCAGAAGTTCCACAGCCTCGTCGAGTGCATGGCCAAGTTCATGGCCGTCGGCTACACCTTCCGCGACGTCGTCGCCATGACCACCGGGCGCGCCGCCGCGGCCGTGGGGCTGCAGGACGAGGTCGGGGCCATCGCCGTGGGGCGCACCGCCGACCTCACCGTGCTCGACCTCGTGTCCGGCGACTTCACGTTCACCGACACCACCAAGGCCCGCTTCTCCGGCGAGCACGGCATCGTCCCCGTCCACACGGTCCGGGCCGGGGAGCTGGTCGCGCCCGGCTGGGGCACCCACCCGTGGGGCTTCCTCCCCGAAGGAGCAGCGCGATGACCCTCGCCCCCGCCCGCACCGAGCTGCGCTACGCCGTCGACGACCGCTGGGGTCGGGTGCCCGAGCAGCTCGCGCACCGCGACGTCGCCGCGGTCGACGTCACCCCGGACGACATCGTCTACCTGTTCACCCGCGACCGGAACGGCGTCGTCGTGCTCGACACCGACGGCACCGTGGTCACGGCGTGGGGCGACGGGATCTTCCACACCCCGCACGGGCTCACCGTCGCCCCGGACGGCACCGTGTACTGCGTCGACTGCGGTGACCACACCGTCCGCCGGTTCACCCCGGAGGGCCGGCTGCTGCAGACCATCGGCACCCCCGGGCTGGCGTCCGACACCGGGTACGGCCGGCGCGGGCCGACCGTCGTGCACCTCAACGAGACCGTGCAGCGCCCCGGCGGCCCGTTCAACGGCTGCACCAACCTGACCGTGGCGCCGACCGGCGAGCTGTTCGTCGCCGACGGCTACGGCAACTGCCGCATCCACCGGTTCACCGCCACCGGCGAGCTGATCGGCTCGTGGGGCGGGATCGGCACCGGCCCCGGCGAGTTCCACCTCCCGCACGCCATCTGCGCCACCGCCGACGGCCACCTCCTCGTCGGGGACCGGGAGAACGACCGCATCCAGGTCTTCGACCTCGACGGCACCTACGTCGCCGAGTGGACCGACGTGCAGCGCCCGTGCGACATCGCCGTCGACGCCGGCGGGCTGGTGTACGTGGCCGAGCTGTGGCGGCCCAGCGGCAACGCCTCGTTCACCCGGGGCGCCACGACGACCGACCGGCCCGGCCGGGTCACCGTTTTCGACCGCAGCGGCCAGGTGGTCGCCCGCTGGGGCGCGTCGACGGTGATGCGCGACGCGCCCGGCAACTTCATCGCCCCGCACGGCATCGCGGTCGACTCGACGGGCGCGGTCTACGTCGCCGAGGTCACCGGCACGTTCGGCGTCTCGCTGGGCCGGGTGCCCGCCGACATGGCCGACCACCAACTGCAGAAGTTCACCCCCATCGGCTGAGCACGGCCGAGGAGCACCGGACGGCGAACCCGCCGCTCCGGCGGACGGTCCTGCGCACTTTCCCGCGCTGCCACCGGAAGGACGAAACGATGATGCGCAACGACGGACGGGTCCGCACCTCGCACGGCGGCAACCTGCCGCTGCCGAAGGACCTCAGCGCGCTGGTCAACGCTCCCGAGCGCGACGAGGCTGCGATCGCCGAGCGGCTGCCCACCGCGATCCAGGAGGTCGTCGACCAGCAGCTCGCCGCCGGCCTCGACGTGATCAACGACGGCGAGTACGTCAAGGCGGGCGCCGCCGGCGCGTACGCCGGGTACATCCACGCCCGCGTCACCGGCTGGGAGGTGCGCGAGCCCGGCTCGCTGCCGCCCAAGCGCGGCGGGGTGGCCGAGCGCGACCGCGCGCTCTTCCCCGGCATGTACGAGTCCGGGCTGTGGCTGTCCGGGTCCGGCGGTCCGGTCCGCCCCGGCTTCTCGACGCCCGGCAAGCCGGTGTCACCGATGCGGCAGCGGGTGTGCGTCGAGCCGGTGCGCTACGTCGGGCACGCGGCGATCGCCGCAGACATCACCGCCCTGCAGCACGCGCTCAAGGCGCGTGACGACGCCGATCACGCCGAGGGCTTCATCGCCGCCCTCGGCCCGCTGAGCCTCGGCGCGGGTGCGATCAACGAGCACTACGCGTCGGAGGAGGAGTACCTGATGGCCGTGGCGGAGGTGGTGCGCGAGGAGTACCGCGCGATCACCGACGCCGGCCTGGTGGTGCAGATCGACGAGCCGGAGTTCCTCACGACCTGGACGTTCTACCCGGAGTGGAGCGTCGCCGACCTGCGCCGCTACCTCGGGCTGGCCGTGCAGGTGATCAACCACGCGGTCGAGGGGTTGCCGACCGAGCTCGTGCGGTTCCACTGCTGCTGGGGCAGCGGGCACCGGCCGCACACCACCGACATCGAGTTCAAGCACGTCGTCGACCTGCTGGTGCAGATCGACGCGCAGACCTACGCGTTCGAGGCGGGCAACGTCCGGCACGCCCACGAGTGGCGCGTCTGGGAGGACGTGACGCTGCCCGACGGCAAGCAGGTCATGCCCGGCGTCGTCTCGCACGCCACCGACCTCGTCGAGCACCCCGAGCTGGTCGCCGAGCGCATCACCAACTTCGCGAGCGTGCTGGGCCGGGAGAACGTGCAGGCCGGTACCGACTGCGGCATCGGCTCGCGGGTCGGGCACGAGGAGATCGTGTGGGCGAAGCTGCGCTCCCTCGGCGAGGGCGCACGGATCGCGAGCGAGCGCCTCTGGGGCTGAGGTGAACCAGCCCGTGCGGATCCTTCGCTGCAGCGCCCGCACAGGAAGGCAGCGCAGCGATCGCCGGCAAGGGGATGTCGACCCACGATCGCGGCCGCGCTCTGCCGCACCGCGCACGGATCACGGAGGACATGTGGCGCAGCGCCAGAGGTGCGGTCCCAGCCGCGCCAGCAGGTGGCCGGCCGCGCCGAGTACCAGCAGCCGGGCCAGGGCCGTGGTGAGCGCGCCGAGAGCGTGCTCGCCGACGTCGGGGCCGCGCTCTGCGAGTGCTTCGCGGAGATCCGCCGGCGGCTCGCCAGGGCGCCACCCGCCGCGCGTCCGTGGCGGGGTCGACGGCGATCACCCCGCCGCCGAATGCCCCCACCCGGTCACGGCGACCGGGCTGTATGTGGCGGGGCGCGGCGACCACACCCTGCCGCCTGATCGTGGTGATGCTCAACCGGCGCGCTGACCGGCACCGCCGCGACCAGCACCTGCTGTCGGCCTGCTGATCGACCGGACGACGGGCGGGAAGAAGCCGAACGCGAGGGTGACCGCTGCGCAAACCCGGACTGCCGGCAAGTACTGATGATCACCGACCCGGAGCGGAAGCGTTGCGGGCGCTGCCAGCACCAGGCCCGCACCCAGGCGAGCGCCACCTACGCGCCGGCTGCAGCCGGTTGACCTCCCATCGCCCTGGAGGACCAGGCGGAGGCGGCTCGAAGGCGTAGCTCGTCCGGGACTCACGTCTGGGGGGCTTCGGGCTGATCGTCTGGGTTGTTGAGCTGGCCGGGGTCAGACTGCGCTGATGGCTGATCCGCCGGTCTCCGCGTCGGGCGGAGTGCTGCCGGGTGGGTTCGTGGCGCCGATGCTGCCCACCGTCGGCCCCGTCCCGACCGGCTCGGGTTGGGCGATCGAGATCAAGTTCGATGGCGTGCGCGCCACCAGCCACACCGGCCCGGATGGGTTGCGGCTGTGGAGCCGGAACGCCCGCGACATCAGCGCCTCCTATCCCGAGATCGCCGGCGCCGGGCAGGGCCTCGAGCCCGGTCTCGTGCTCGACGGGGAACTCGTCGCGCTGGATGCGCAGGGCCGCCCGGACTTCGGTTTACTGCAGCACCGGATGGGGGTGGCGCGCCCGTCGCCGGCGCTGCGCGGGCAGGTCCCGGTGCAGTACGTGCTGTTCGACGTGCTCGGCCGCGACGGGGTGTGGCTGACCGAGCTCCCCTACGTGCAGCGGCGCTCGATCCTGACCGGCTTGGACCTGGACCGGCCGGGGCTGCGGGTGCCGGCGAACTTCGTCGACACCTCGGGCGAGGTGGTGCTGGCCGCGGTGGCGCAGCAAGGGTTGGAAGGGGTCGTCGCGAAGCGGCTGTCGTCGACCTACCAGCCCGGCCGGCGCACCCGCGCGTGGATCAAGACACCGATCCGCCACAACGCCGAGGTCGTCATCGCCGGCTGGTATCCGGCCACCGGTGCCCAGCACGTCCTCGGATCGCTGCTGCTGGCAGCCCATGACGAGAACGGCGAGCTGGTGCACGTCGGCGACGTCGGCACCGGCTTCACCGACACGGCACGACACGCGCTGCTGCTGCAGCTGGCCCCGCTGGCCCGTGACGACCCGCCCATCACCGGGGCCATGGTCCGGGGATGGCGCGGCGCGCGTCCGCGCCGAGGTCCGATCCACTGGGTGGCCCCGAGGCTGGTCGGCGAGATCGAATACCGCTCCTTCGGCCGCGACCGGGCGTTTCGACACCCGTCCTGGCGTGGACTGCGCCCGGACCGCGAGCCCAACGAGGTGAGGCTGCCCGTCCGCTAGTCGTGACGGCCTACGCGGCCCGGTCCCGCTCGACGAGCGGTCGCTGATGCGGGCTCGGCCCACGAGCACGAGGTGTGTCGAGGTGGCAGCGATGCTCGCGAGGTCGGCGGTCTCGGTGTCAGCGCGAGGGCTGTCCGTCGTCGAAGACGACGGCGACCTCGGACGCGGCGACCCGATGCCCCGCTTCGCAGAGGACCTGGACCTCCATCGCTGCCCCGCAGTCCGCGTGCACCATGTGCACCCGGTGCGTCTTCGGTCGGTGTTTGTCGCCCCAGGCGCCCATCGCGATCAGGATGGGCAGGAGGTCCTCGCCCGCGTCCGTGAGGACGTACTCGAACCGTTGCCTCTGGGCGGGCTCCTGGTAGGGGCGTTTGGTGAGCAAGCCCTCGTCGACGAGTTTCCGCAGCTGGCCGGCTGTCACCGACTCGGTCAGGCCGGTACGTCGGACGAACTCGTCGAAACGGGACGTGCCGTACGACGCCTCGCGCAGCAGCAGGATCGTCGACCGGCGGCCGAGCACGGTGACTGCCCGCTCGATGGGGCAGGCGTCGTCGAACTCGGCTGGGTACTGGTTCGCCGCCTCTCGGGCCACCTGCAGCATCACGACGCAACCCTACGCATGACTCGCCTTCTCCGTAGCCAGGTTCCCGCGCGGCCCGGCGACCGAACCTGGATCACCGGGGGTAGAGCGCGACCGCTCCGCCCCACAGCGCTCCGGCGTTCAACCGGTCGGGGAAGCGTTCCAGCATCGCGTCGAAGAATCCGAGCGCAGAGTCGTGCTGCGCGAGCAGGCTCTGCGCGACGTCCAGGTACTGGCGCGTCTCGGCGATCGTGCGGGTCGCGTCGTCGTCGAGTTCCTCGTTCTTGTGGCCGGCGACGACGTATCGGGGGTTCAGCGCCTCGACGATGTCGATCGCCCTGCGCCACTGGTCGATCCCGTCGCCGGTTGCCTCCCGCAGGAACTGGTGGACTCCGTTGTAGATGACGTCTCCTGCGACCACGAGGTCGATCGCGGGTGCGTGCAGCACGCTGGTGTCGTCGGTGTCGCTATGGCCGACCTCCACGATCCGCAGCTCGTTTCCTTCCAGCTCGAACCGGTTGCCGTCCGGCACCACCGCCGTCACCGGTGTGTCGACGGCGATCTGCCCCGGGAAGAGCGCGTCCCAGAACGCAGGGCGGATGGACACGTTCAGCTTCATCTGATCGATCGTGCCCGCGGACGCCAGCATCTGGGCCCCGAAGCGGGCCGCGAGCTGCGGGCCGCCGAACCAGTGGTCGCCGTGCCCGTGGGTCACGAAGATGTGGGTGAGCCTCTTCCCACTCGCTTCGACCCAGTCGCCGACCGCGGTCGTCTGGTCGATCGTCAGCGGTGGGTCGACGAGGACGGCGTCGCGTTCGCCCGAGATCAGGGTCGTCGAGAGCGGGGAGAACATGCGCTTGTCGCCGTTCGGCACGAGGTCGATGACGCTCTGCGGGATGGGAGCGGCGACGAAGACGTCATAGGTGATGTTCGCGAGCACGGCAGTTCCTTCCGAGACGGTGGGGCCCCGACACGGGCGAACCAACTCTGACTACACATTCCTGCAGCCAGCCTAGCGGTTGGCTATGGATTCACGAAGTCAGCTCGGTCACACGTGCGCCTGTGCGCTTGCCAGGGTCTCGTGGGCAACGCACGACGAGTTCCGATCACTCGCCGAACCCACCCTCGCCACCGGCGTCATCGCACTGGTCGTGCTGTTCACGATGCAACGGATGTACGGAATGCTCCTGCGGCACCCTCGATTCGCTGCGGTGATCACTCCGCGGCCGGTTCTGCTCATGCTCGACGGCCGGCTGGATGCCAGCGCCCTCCGTAGGAACCGGCTGACGGAGGACGACCTGCGTCAGCGGCTGCGGGAAGCCGGCGTCGCCCGTCGCGATGACATCCACTGCGTCGTCCTCGAGCGCAACGGCTGCATCAGCGTGGTGCGCGCCGCGAGTGAGGTCGACTCCTGGATCACCCAGGACCTGACCTCGGCGCGCGGTGTCTCGCGGACACCCGCGTCGACATGGGGTCGTCCGGCACGAGACATCCGCGATGTCGGAGTTCTCGGTCACCGATGTCGATGCCGCGGAGTCTGCGCGGCCTATCCGTCGCCTGAGTGATCGACATACTGTCCACAGTTTCTGCCCGCTTGACCTGCTGACTGTGCGGCGGTTGACTCGCCGACATAATGTGTACACACTTCAGTGGTGACGACGATCGCGCGCGATGGTTCCGAGGATCAACGTTCCCCGTCTGTGGTCGGGTCGGGTCGGCTGGCCGGGAAGCGGGTGTTGATCACCGGCACCGCCGGTGGTCAGGGCGCGGCGGCGCAGGCCGCGTTCGTGCGCGAGGGTGCCCGGGTGATCGGCTGCGACGTGCAGGCCGGCGCGGCCGAACGCACCGCCGCGGCGCTCGCCGAGCAGGGTTTCGATGTCGCCGGGGACACCGTCGACCTCGCCGATGCTGCGGCCGCGGCTCGTTGGGTCGACGAGTCCGCCGAGCGGCTGGGCGGTATCGACGTGCTCTACAACAACGCGGCCGGGGCCGGGTTCGCGCCGTTCGCGGACATGTCGCTCGACCTCTGGAAGCACGTGCTGCACGTCGAGCTCGACATCGTCTTCCACACCACCCGGCCGGCGTGGCGACACCTGCTGGCCACCGGTAACGCGTCGGTGATCAACACGGCGTCGATGTCGGGGGAGCGGGGCATCGCGCCGCTGGGGCAGGCCGCGCATTCCGCGGCCAAGGGTGGGGTGATCGCGATGACCCGGACCTTGGCCGCCGAGGGCGCTGCCCACGGTGTGCGGGTGAACGCGATCTCGCCCGGGTTCGTGAAGAGCCCGGCGACCGACAAGTTCGTGGGCGACGAGCTGCGCGCGTTCCAGATGGGTATGCACCTGATCCGCCGCCCCGGCACCGGTGAGGACATCGCGCACCTCGCGGTCTACCTGGCCTCGGACGAGTCGGCGTGGGTCACCGGCCAGAACATCTGCATCGACGGCGGGGTCACGGCGGGTTTCCGATGAGCAGCCAACCGCACCCGAACGCGCCGCTCCACGTCGGCGACTGGACCTGCTACACCGCAGCTCCGGACCAGAGCCTCGAGCTGTTCGAACGGGCTCGTGCTCAGTGCCCGGTGGCGCACAGCAGCGGCCACGACGGGTTCGTCATGCTCCTCGACTACGCCGACGTGCGCCGGGCGATGCGCGAGCACGCGGTGTTCTCCTCCGAGCCGCAGGTGTTGCGGCCGATGCTGCCGCGCAAGCCGATCCCCGGGCTGGAGACCGATCCGCCGCAGCATGCGCAGTGGCGGGCGCTCTACAACGCGGCCGTGGCCCCGCGGGCGGTCGCCGCGGTGGAGCCGTTCGTGCGCGCCGACATCAACCGGCACATCGACGCGTTCATCGGCCGTGGGTCGGCCGATCTCGTCGACGAGCTCACCGAGCCCGTCCCGGCCGAGGCGATCTGCCATCTCGTCGGGCTGGACGACGACCTCGTGCCGCAGGTGCGCGAGCTGGCGATCGCGATGTTCGCCGCACAGGGCGATCCCGAGGAGTTCGGCCGCCGCCAGGCCGAGTTCGGCGCGGTCACCGTGACCGAGTTGCACAAGCGGCGGGCACAGCCGCGTGAGGACTACCTGACCGAGCTCGCGCACGCCGAGGTCATGGGGCGTGCGCTGGACGACGACGACCTCGTCGTCCTGATGGCGGCGTTCCTGGGCGCCGGCCACCACAGCACCACGTCGGCCATGACCAGCATGCTGTTCGAGGTCTACTCCCGCCCGGACGTGCTGGCCGCGGTGCTCGCCGACCCTGCTCTGGTCGTCGTCGCCGCCGAGGAGGCGCTGCGGCTGCGCCCGCCGTTCTTCGGGTTCTTCCGGCGGACCGTGACGCCGGTCGACGTGGCGGAGGTGCACATCGATGTAGGGACCGACGTCTACCTGGGCTGGGCGGCGGCCAACCGCGACCCTCAGGTCTTCGACCGGCCGGGGGAGTTCCGACTCGACCGCTCGCACAACCGGCACGTCAGCTTCGGACACGGCATCCACACTTGCCCCGGCGCCGCGCTTGCGCGCATGGAGATGCGCGTCCTGCTGCAGGAGATGCTGCGCCGACTTCCCGACCTCCGCATCGAGGCGAGCGAGCTGGTCTGCGAGTTCGGCGGCGGCGACTACGCCTTCGCGGCGCACCTGCCGGTGACGTTCCGCCCGCCTGGACCCGACAGCGGCGCCACCTGACCGTACCGGGCAGGCGGTGTCCCGCGTGGGCGGGCTTCTGCTTGTCCGCCTAGTGCGCACACTTTGCGGCGCACAGGTCAGCGCCCCCGGATGGCGACGGTGGGACTCAGGCGACCGGCGGCGCGGTGCCGGTGCCACCGCAGAGCAGTTCCAGCGCGGCGTCAACGCAGGGGGTGCCGCGGCCAGGGGCGTGTGCCTCGACGACCCGGCGTGCGGTGCCGGAGAGGTGGTGTGCCATCGTGCGGACGGCGGCCTGTCCATCGCCGTCCCGGACGGCGTCGAAGATCGACTGGTGTTCGCGCTGGCGGGCTTCGAAGTCCTGGGTGTGGGTGAGCTGGTCGATCCGTACGTAGCGTTCGCTCTGCTCGGCGTAGGAGCTGATCGTGCGCAGTACCGGGGTGCCGCTGCGGCCGACGAGCAGGCGGTGGAACCGCCGGTGGGCGAGGGCCCAGCTGGCCATGTCGCCGGCGCGGTAGGTCCGGTCCATCTCCTTGAACGCGGCGGTGGCTGCGCGGGACTCCTCGCGGGTGAGACGGCCGGCGGTGACCCGGGCGCCGAGCGCCTCGAGGGTGACGCGGGCGGCGTAGAGCGAGTCGAGCTCCTCGGCGTCGAGGCCGAGCACGACGCTGCGCTGGTTGGGCTCGGCCGAGACCAGGCCCTCCTCCTGCAGCATGCGGAACGCCTCACGCAGGGGGGTCCGCGACACGGCCAGCACGCGGGCCAGCTCGGCCTGCTTGAGCTGGGTGCCCGGGGGGACGGTCCCGGAGATGATGAGGTCGCGCAGGTAGGCATGGACGCTCACGCTCGTATGGCGTGGATCCGCGATGCGCAGGCCCTCGCGGCCCGCCAACAGCTCGCCAATCGACACCCCATGAGTGTATGCACGCCGTGCCGCCCAGGCTAACTGGCCTGGCCAGCTTGACTCCGACCGACAAACTGTGCACACTTCATGCATGTCCAACGGTGGTCGCGTGCAGGGCAAGGTCGCGTTCATCTCCGGTGCGGCACGTGGCCAGGGCCGCTCGCACGCCGTCGGCCTGGCCCGGGAGGGCGCCGACGTCATCGCCTTCGACGTGTGCGGGCCCGTCGAGTACTCGGGCGTGCCGGCGGCGAGCGCGGACGATCTCGCCGAGACCGTCGAGCTCGTGGAGAAGGTGGGCGGGCGGATCGTGGCCGGGCAGGCCGACGCCCGCGACGTCGACGCCGTCCGTGAGGTGTTCGAGCGCGGCGTGGGCCAGTTCGGCCGCGTCGACGTCGTGGTCGCCAATGCCGGGATCCAGGGGCTTGCTTCGGCCACCGCCGACGACTCCGAGGACAACTGGCGCGCGGTGCTCGACACCAACCTCACCGGGGTGTGGAACACCGCGCGCGTCGCCGTCCCGCGGATGGTCGCCCAAGGCGAGGGTGGGGCGATCCTGCTGGTCAGCTCCTCGCTCGCGCTGAAGGCTGCGCCCAACTTCGGCGCCTACTCGGCGGCCAAGCACGGGGTGGTCGGCCTGATGCGCTCGTTCGCGGTCGAGTTGGCCCAGCACTCGATCCGGGCCAACTCGATCCACCCGACCACCGTGCCGACGCCGCTGCTGCTGAACGAGAACAACTGGCGCATCTTCCGACCGGACCTGGAGAAGCCGCAGCTCGACGACGTCATCGACCTCTACCGCGGCATCAACTTGCTGCCGGTGCCGTGGGTGGAGAGCGAGGACATCACCCACGCCGTGGTCTACCTGGCCTCCGACGAGGCCCGCTACGTGACCGGCGTCGCGCTGCCCGTGGACGCCGGGATGTCGATCAAGTAGTGCTCGCGAGGTGCCGCCACAGCCGCTCCAGCAGGGCCGGCCCGGCGGCCTGCCACGCGGCGATCTCGTCGTCGTCGAGCGTGCGGGCGGCGTGGCCCGCGATGGCCAGCCGCACCCGGCAGGCTGCGTCCAGGAGCCACATCCGCGCGACGGCGAGGCCGGGGGAGGCGCCCGTGGTGAGTGCTCCGTTGCCGCGCAGCAGCACCGCGTCGGCGCCGCCGAGCGTGCCGGCCGCGGCCGTGGCCAGCTCGGCGGTGCGCAGGAGCCGGGCCACCGGGTGGACCGGCACCCGCCGGCCCAACCAGGCAGCCTGGCCGTGCAGCGGAGTGAGCTCCGCGCAGACCGCGGCCGCCGCGAACGCCGACTCCGGCTGCGCCCGCGCGACCGCACCGACGTCCGGCCGGGCCCGGTAGATCGCCACGTGCGCCCAGGTCTCCGGTGCGGCGTCCGCGGGTAGCCGGTCCGCCGCAGGGTCGACGGTGACGAGCCCGTCCATGGTCACCGCGGCGGGCGCGACCGGCGGCGTGACCACGACGTGGTCCCCGATCCGCGCCGACACGTGCCCGAACGCCGTGACGAGGCCGTGCCGGGCCAGGGTGCGGGCGGCCCGGACGACCTCCTCACGGATCTGCAGCTCGAACGCGTCGGTCACGAGACCGCAGCGGTCTCCTGCGACTCCGCCTGGAGGGTGGCGAACAGCGGGGCGAGGTCGATGTGGATGCGCAGCGACGAGACCAGTCCGTCGGGGGCGCGGTCAAGGATCGACACGCAGGGCAGCGGGACGGCCGCGCCGCCCTTCGTGGTGTAGTGCGTGACCACCTCGAGCACGCACGTGGTGCCGTCGTTGACGTCCCACCGGTTGCGCACCTCGTGGCGCAGGCCGCCGATCAGCGAGAAGAACCCGCCGATCGCCTCCTTGATCGCCGCTCGGCCCACGGCGGGTGGGTTGTTGGCGAAGACGACCGTGGCGTCGCTGGTGTGGCGGGCCACGTACTCGTCCAGCCGCATGGCGTCGACGTCGGCGTAGTAGTCGGTGATCCAGTCGGACATCGTCGTACCTTCCGGTCGGGGACCTGTCGGAATGCCGGGACGGTGGGGATCAGACGGTGGCACCGCCGGCGATGCGCCGGACGGCATCGAGCGTGGCGGCGACCGCGGCGCGGTAACCGTCGGTCATCTGGTCGGCGTGCTCCCGCTCGCCCGCCGACCCACCCGGCTCGCCGGCCACCACCAGTGCGAAGCTGAACCGCAGCACCAACTCGGACTCGTCCCCCTCGATCTCGTTCGCGATCGTGCCCAGCACCGGGCCCGCGGTGCGGGTGAACACCACCCGATGTGGCTCCTCGAGGGTGATCCGCTCGGAGAACGCCTGCCCGCGGTAGACGATGTCGCGGTCGAACACGGTGTCGGACAGGCGCGCGGTCACCACGCACTCGGTCATCGACGGGACGAACGGCAACGCGTTGTCGGCCTTCTGCACCAGCCCGTCCCACAGCATCTCGCGGGTGATCACCGGATGGCCCGGCTCGTTGACGGGGACAGCGTGCGTCACGAAGATCATGCGCTGTTCGCCTCCTGTGCGCGCAACTGCGGTTGGGTGCTGGGCTTGCGGGTGGGTCCGAGCCACATGTCGATCGAGCCCGGCTCTGCGGGATCGAAGAACCGTGGCGTCCACGCGGCCTCGTCGGTGATCCGCCGGACGCCGTAGGAGTACTCGTAGGTCAGCCCCTCCGGGCCGAGGAAGTAGATGAAGATCGCCCCGGACTGCGGGTGCCGGCCCGGCCCCTGCTCGATCTGCACGCCGTGCTCGGTGAGGAAGTGCCAGTTGCGGAAGACGTCGTCGATCTCGGCGACCTGGAAGTTCACGTGGCAGAGGCCCGGCTCCGCGCCCTTGAACACGGCGAGCTTGTGGTGCACCTCGTCGATGCGCATCAGGCAGGCGGCGTCACCGATCCAGTCGGAGACGCGCGCGTTGAACGTGGTGGACCAGAACCGGTAGGCCTCCGCGGTGTCGGGGGCGTCGAGGCAGAGGTGACCGAACTCGGTGATGCCGGCGTGTCGCGCGACCTCCACGGGGCGGGCCAGCGTCTGCTGGCCGACGACCAGCTCGATGCGGTTGCCGAACGGGTCGTCGAACCCGACGAACGCCCCCACCCGTCGCGACCGCGACTCGTCCGCGGTGCCGCGGCGCACGGCGAACCCACGGGTCTCCAGCTCGGTCTCGGCCAGCGCCAGCGCGTCCTCGTCGCGCACGCTGAACGCGGAGGCGATCACGCCGGAGCCGCCCTCGACGAACGCCAGGCAGTGGTGGCGGGCGTCGGCCCGCAGGTGCGCGACGCCAGGCTCCCCATCGACGTCGTCCACCCGTTGCAGCCCCACCACGTCCACCGCGAACCGGACCGCACCGGCGAGATCCGCCGCGCCCGATCGCACGTACGCGATGTCGGTCAGCTCGATCATGCTCGTCCTCCCGTCAGCGCCGTGGGGGCTGCCCCGATCAGAGTGGATACACTTATTGTCGTTGTCAACCCACGCTGCGTGCCTGGGTTGCGATCGGCGGGACATGGAGGGACTGGATCGTTCCGGTAACGGAACTATAGCGGGGAGCCTTGCCGACCACCTCAAGACTGCATACAGTTTCCCCCATGTCGTCGTCGACAACCGCGAAGCTGCTGGGCTGCGACTACTGGCTCGTCGTGTCGACCCCGCACGCGTCGACGACGGCCGAGGACATCGGTGCCCACGTCGACGAGCACATCGGCTGGCTGCTGTCGCTCGAGGAGACCGGCAGCCTGCTGATGTCGGGTCCGTTGGTGGACGGCCCCGAGGTGCGGGCCGGATGCGGGATGACCGTGCTGCGTGCCGTCGACGCGGCCGAGGCGCGAGCGCTCGCCGAGCAGGACCCGTTCGTGCGGGCCGGTCTGCGATCGTTCGACCTGTTCCTCTGGCGGATCAACGAGGGGTCGGTCGGGATCACGGCGTCGCTCGGGACGGGGACGTTCCGGTGGCACTGAATCTGGCGCTGAGTCGCGAGGTGGCGATCGTCGAGGCGGCACCGGCGGAGGGACAGATGCGATGACCACGGTCGGAGTGATCGGGTTGGGCCGGATGGGCCTGCCGATCGCGATCAACCTGATCGAGCGAGGCTTCGACGTCATCGGCTACCGCCGTCACCCGGGCCCGGAGTTCGCAGCGGCCGGCGTCGCGCCGGCGGACTCGCCGGCCGATCTCGCTGCCCGGTCGGACGTGATCGTCTCGATCCTGCCCGGCATCGACGCCGTACGTGAGGTCGTGCTCGGCCCGTCGGGCACGCTCACGGCGCTGCGCCGCGGCACGGTTCACATCGAGATGAGCACGCTCGACGTGCAGGCGAAGGCGGCGGTGCGGGATCTGGTACAGGAGGCGGGTGGTGATCTGCTGGACGCCCCGATCAGTGGCAGTCCGAGCATGGTCGCTCCTCGGATGGCGACCACGTTCGCCTCGGGCAACGCGGAGAGCGTCGAGGCCGTGGCAGAGGTACTGGCGGCGATTTCGGGGCCGTGGGTACCGGCAGGAGAGTTCGGGCGAGGTGTGCACTTCAAGTACATCGCGAACCACCTGCTGGCCGTGCACACCGTCGCCGCTGCGGAAGCGATGGCGATGGCGAAGCGCTCCGGACTCGATCTCGACGTCGTGCAGCGCACGATCGACGAGTCCATCGGCGGCTCGGCGGTGTTCCGCCGATTCGGCCCGCGCATGCGCAAACGAGAGTGGTCGCCCGCGCCAGGACCCATCGACACCCTGCACGCCATCCTCGAGCAGATAGCCGAGCACGGCCGGCGGCTGGGGGTGCGCACCCCCACCTTCGATGCCGCCAAGCGGGAGTTCGACCTGGCCGTCGCCGACGGCTGGGGCCAGCTCGACGTCTCCAGCGTGCACGACCGACTGGCCGATGCCGAGGACTGACGAGCCGACCGGTCCGACGCGACACCGGCGTGCGATGGGCGGAGTCGGCCGAGGACGAGGTCGGTCCGAACGCCGGCGATCGCGGCTCGTGCTGACCCAGCAGTTCCTCGGCCCGGTCCGCGACTGCGTCGATGGTGGTCCGGATCGTGGTCCCTGCTCGGTCAGACCCTTGCAAAAGGGCCGGCGGCCACCGAGCGCGCCTGGCGTGAACGTCGCAGCGGGGATCGGGTCAGTGGTCGAGTGACGGTGGGTCGATCGGACCCCACTGGTTGACGGTGGCGAGGTCGACCTCCCAGGTCTTGGGGCCCATGGGGTGTTCCTCGTGCCACGGCCGCGGCTCCCACTGCCCGGTGCGCTCGTCGTGCACGACGTCGATCTGGGTGAACAGTTCGACGACGTTGCCGTCGGGGTCGCGGTGGTAGGTGAACAGGTTGTGGCCGGGGCCGTGCCGCCCGGGGCCCCAGTGCAGGCGGCGGCCGTTCTGCGCGAGGTGGTCGAGCATAGCGATGAGGTGGTTGGGGTCGCGCATCTCGTAGGCGATGTGGTGCATGCCCTGGAACTTCTGGCTGGCCATGAAGTTGGCGGCGTGGTGGTCGGCGTTGCAGCGCAGGAACACGAAGAAGTCGCCGACGGTGTCCGACCACCGGAAGCCGAGCAGGTCCTGGTAGAAGTCCTGCATCGGCGCGAGCTCGGGCGTGTAGGCGGCGACGTGGCCGAGCTTGGTGGGCCGCAGCGGGGTGTACCCGGCGACCCCCGACGGGTCCTGGCTGGTCATGAGGTGCAGCGGTACCCCGGTGCCCGGCTCTTCCAGCACGAGCACGTCGGGGGTGCCGGGGCCGATGTCGCTGCGCCGCTGGGTGTCGTAGCCGGCCTCCTTGAGCCGGCGGGCGGCGTCGTCGAGGTCCTCCCACAGCTCGTACCCGACGATCGTGCGCGCCTTGCCCTCACCTTTGGTGATCACGACGCAGTGGTGGTCGGTGCCGGTGGTGAGGAACGCGCCCTGCGGGGATTCCTCGACGAGGTGGAAGTCGAGCACCTTGGTGTAGTACTCGACCATGCGCGCCACGTCGGGGGTTTCGAACCCGACGTAGCCGAGCTTGGAGACGCGGACGGCGGTCATCGTGCGGGTCCTCTCATGGGTGTCTCGGTGACAGGGTTGCGCAGCCGGCCGATGCCGTCGATCTCGGCGACGACGTCGTCGCCGGGTTGCAGGAAGTCCCGGTGCGGGTAGCCGACACCGGCAGGCGTGCCGGTGGCGATGACGTCTCCGGGTTCGAGGGTGACGGTGGCGCTGGCCGCGGCGATGAGCTCCCAGATTCCGGTGACCATGTCGGTGGTGGTGGAGTCCTGCTTGACGACCCCGTTCACCGACAGTCGCAGAGCGATCCGGTGCGGGTCGTCCACGAGCCAGTCGGGGACGATGCCGGGCCCCATCGGGCAGGACGCGTCGCCGGCCTTGGCGCGCATCCAGTCGTGCGCGAACGGCGGGGCGACCGGGTCGGTGCGGGCGAGCTGGTCGCGCGCGGAGACGTCGTTCACCACCGTCCAGCCGGCGACGTGCTCACGGGCCCGCGCGGGGGTCACGTCGGTGGTGCGGCGGCCGATCACGGCGGCCAGCTCGACCTCCCAGTCGATCATCCGGTCGGGGCGGGTCGGCAGCAGGATCGGCTCGTCCGGGCCGATGACCGAGGTGGTGGGTGGTTTGAAGAAGAAGTACGGGTCGACCGCGCCGGATGGCCGCTCGACGCCCATCTCCTGCAGGTGCGCGTAGTAGTTGGCGCCCGCGCAGAGCACCTTGCGCGGGTAGCGCAGCGGCGCGAGCAGCACGGCGTCCTCGACGGGGGCGAACTCGCCCGGAGCGAGCGTCCGCAGCGTGGGGGAGAAGACGTCCCACGCGTCCAGGACGTCGAGCATCGTCAGCCCGGCGAACTCGGCCGGTCCTCGCAAGACCATCTCCCCGGCGAGGATGCCGATCTCCGCTTTCGCCGGATCGCCCTGGTGGTAGGTGACCAGCGCCCACGGTGGTTCACGCAGGTCGTCCGCGTTGTCCTGACTCGGCATCGGAGCCCCCCTTCAGGAACCAATAGTGCACACACTTTGGGTGCGAGGTCAACGTCCCTCCCACCGGGTGGCGACCGGCCTGTCGATGCTCAGCGATTCCTTGATCGGCGCGCGGGCTGGCGACGATGTGCACCTCGGCGAGGTGCTGGCTCGTCGGCCCGGCGCGACGCGTGCGAGGCAACAAGTGTATGCACGATCGGTATCGGGGCGGTGGGCTGACGGCCCTTCGCCCTGGCCGAGCGACGGCGAGGTTCGGCGACCCGCTCCGACGAACTCGCCATCACCTACCGCGCCGCCACCGTCCTCGGTGCCGGCATCACCTGGTCACGCCTGTGGGGAGGCACGCCCTGCGACGGGGACCGGGTCCGTGGTGTCGGTCAGCCCTGACAGCCGCTGGAGGAGCGCCGGTGTGATCGGGCGGTAGGCCTTCGGATCCACCGGGTTCAGCCAGTGCGCCGCCCGGATCCGCCGCGGGATGTTCAGGCCGAGGTCGCCGAGCACCTCGTCCACGTTGTGCAGGGAGAACGGGATGATCTTCGTGCCGCGGCAGTGGTGGGTGTCGGTCGCGGCGTCCATGAACGCCAGCTGCTCGGCCACGGCCTGCCGCATCTGCGCGGGCTCGGGGCGGGCCACCGCGCCGACCAGGTCCGCCGCGATCCACAGCGCTGCCATCTCGGCGTTGAGCGGGGAGAAGAACGACGAGTTGTAGCCGTTGAAGTACAGACCCGGGACGTCGACGGGCAGGATCTGGCGGTAGAGCGCGAAGTTGCCGCGCTCGTCGAGCACGCGAGCGGTGACGTCCGCGTCGAGGAACGGCACGCCCTGCCGGAACCCGGTCGCGCACACCACGACGTCGGCGGGGAGCACGGTGCCGTCGACGAGTTCGGCGATCGGTGCGCCCTCGCGCGCGCCGAGGCGGGCGATGGTGCTGTCGCGGTGCACGGTGATCGTGCCGTCGCGCACGCCCTCGAAGAAGCCCTCCGACGCCAGGCCGATGGCGCCGCGGACGATGTCCTCCATCTGCCCGGCCGGCAGCAGGCCGAGCTCCTTCAGTCCGAACTGGCGCACCGAGATCGAGCCGACCGAGTTGAGGAGGCTGCGCCGCACGCCGTTGCCCGGCCCGTGCAGGAACTTCTCGAACCCGCGCAGCCGGATGTAGCGGAACAGCGCCTCGCCCATGCGCGTGAGCAGCAGCATCTTGAAGTTCACGACGCCGCCGACCTTGCGCGGCACCTTCCACAGCATCTGCCGCGCCACGACGTCGGTGGACGCGGTGGTTCCGGCGATCGCGGCGGCGATGTCGCACGCCGACTTCCCGTAGCCGACGACGACCACGTGCTTGTCGCGGCCCTCCTCGGCGCTGTGGAAGTCGGAGCCGGCGCACAGGCGCCCGCCCGCCGCGGTGAACTCGGCCAGCCCGGGGTACTCGGGGACGGCCGGTTCGCAGAACACACCGTTGGCGACGACGAGCCGGTCGAAGCGCTCGCTCGCGCCGGCCGTGCGAACCGTCCACCCGGTACCGTCCGGCGCGGCCGAGGTGACCTCGGTGCCCAGCCGCAGCCGCGGGCCGAGCCCGAACACGTCGACGTACGAGGCGAGCCACTGCTGGACCTGCTCGCCGGTTGGCCACTCCGGGTAGGCGCGCGGCATCGGATGGTCGGAGAACGCGTACTGCGCCTTCGGGCTCTGCGTGGTGAGCCCGGGGTAGCGGCGGGTGGCGCTCCAGACACCGCCGACGTCCCGGGCGCGGTCGTAGACGACGACGTCGTGGCCGGCCTGCTGCAGCACCTTGGCGGTGGTGAGGCCGGCGACGCCGGCCCCGATGATCGCGATCCGCATCAGGACGCCTGTGGCGGGAGCTGCAGCTCGATGCCGAAGTCGGCCATGATCCCCTTCAGCACCGCGATGTCCTTCGGGCCCGGCGGGAGATCGGCGAGCGCCTGGTAGTAGTCCTCGAGCCCGGCCGGCGACACCACCGAGATCACCCGCGCCTCCTCCTTCGAGGAGTTCGTGAACGTGTGGATCACGTTGCGCGGCAGGAAGAGGTAGTCGCCGTGCTCCAGCACGAAGTCCTGCCCGCCCAGGTGGACGTCGAGGCGCCCGGCGATGCAGAGGAACGACTCGTCCTCGCGAGTGTGCAGGTGCGGCGGTGGACCCGAGGTCTGCGCCGGCACGGCGTACTCGAACATCGAGTAGGCGTCGTGTGTCGACTTGCCGTTCGTCTTCATCGTGATGCCCAGCCCGATCGCCGGGATCTGTCGACCGTCGCGGGACGCGAGCATGTATCCGCCGCCGAGGCTCACCGTGATCTCCTTCTGCCCGGGTGTGTCGGGGACCACAGCGTGTGGCACCGACTGGCGGGGACAAAGCCGGCGTCCCGGTCAGCGGGACACGGGCCTAGCGTCGGGCCGAGTACGCCCGCGAGGACGCGGCCGCGGCCAGCCGCACCGCAGGCCCGGTGCGGTCGGGCGTGACCAGTGCCGAGGGTCCGGTGACCGACAGCGCCGCGACCACGTCACCGAGCGGGCCGAAGATCGGCGCGGCCACGCAGGTCACCCCCACGTTGCCCTCCTCGCGATCCACCGCCCAGCCGCGGTCGGGGATCGCGGCGAGCTCGCGCAGCACCGCTTCGGACGTCGTCAGCGTGCGCCGGGTGCGCGCCGGCATCCCGGCCTCCAGCACGGCGGTGACGGTGGCGGCCTCGGAGTAGGCGAGGATCGCCCGGCCCAGGCCGGAGCAGTACGCCGGGATCGTGCCGCCCACCTGCGAGAGCATCGGCATCGGCCGGTGCCCGGTGATCTTCTCGACGACCAGGATCTGCGTGCCGTCGAGCACCCCGAGCTGCACCGTGGTGCGTGTCGCGACGTGCAGGTCCTGCAGGAACGGCAGGACCGACTCGCGCAGCTCCAGGCGCACCGGGGCGAGTCCGGAGAGCTCGAAGATGCGGTTCCCGATGCGGTAGCGATCGGCCGGCTTGTCGAGCCAGCCCAACCGGATCATCCGGTCGGCGGTGCGGTGCGTGGTCGATCGGGGCAACCCGCACCGGGCGACGAGCCCGGCGAGCGTCAGCTCCCGATGGGTGTCGTCGAACGCGCCCAGGATCGCGGCGGCCCGGTCGAGGCCGCCCATGGCGTCCCCGCCGTCCCGCTGCGCGGGACTCACGGTCGACTCCGGCGTCGCACGCGGCCCAGGCTAGCCGGGACGGATCGGGTTCGGCATCGGAGTTCGACACATGACCACACGCACCGCCGTCGTCGGCGGGGGTGGCAGCGGCATCGGCTACGCCTCCGCCGCGGCACTGGGACGAGCCGGACACCGGCTGGTGATCACCGGACGGCGCACGGAGCCGCTGGTGGCGGCCGCGGAGCGGTTGCGGGCCGACATCGGCGCCGACGTGACCCCGGTCGTCGCCGACGTCACCGATCCCGGCTCGGCGAAGGCCGTGCTGGGCGCTGCCGGTGCGCTCGACGTGCTCGTCCTCAACGCCGGCGGACCGCCGCCCGGCCGCGTCCTCGACGTCGACGACGCGGCCTGGCAGCACGCGTTCGAGCTGCTGCTGCTCGGGCCGCTGCGGCTGGCCCGGCTGGCGCTGCCGGACATGGCCGCGCGCGGGTTCGGCCGGGTCGTCGTGGTCACCTCGACCGCGGTGCGCCAACCGCAGCCCGATCTCGCCATGTCCGTAGTGCTGCGGTCGGCCATGACCGCGGCGGCGAAGCTGCTCTCCCACGAGTTCGCCGCCGGCGGAGTGACCGTCAACTGCGTGGCGCCCGGCTCGACCGACACCGAGCGGAGGGCGCAGATCATCGCGGCTCGCGGGCCGGACGCCGACGCCGTCGACCTCGCGCACGTCCCGGCCGGCCGGGCGGCCACTCCCGGCGAGATCGCCGCGGCCGTGGCCTTCCTGGCATCACCGGAGGCGAGCTACGTCAACGGGACCGTGCTCACGGTCGACGGCGGACGGACGGAGACGATCTGATGGCTCTCTCGGGACCCGGCTTCAGCCTGGGGGAGTTCCTCGGCTCCCTGTCGGACACGGTGCGGCCGAGCACCTTGCGCCCGGTCGTGGTGCACGCCGACGAGCTGGAGCCGCTGCCGGCCGGGCAGGTGCACAACCCGTCGGCGCTCGCGATCGTCGGCCGGTTGCCGACGACGACGTTCGAGATCTTCCGGCAGACGATCCCGCCGGGGGAGAGCTCGGACATGCAGCGCCACCACCACGAGACCGTGCACTATGTGATCTCCGGGTCGGGCCACAGCGAGATCGAGGACGACACCGCGGCGTGGGCGACCGGTGACTTCGTCTACACCCCGCCGTGGACCTGGCACCGCCACTACAACGACTCGGCCGAGCACCCCGTCGAGTTCCTGACCATCGAGAACTCCCGGCTGCTCGCGCTGCTCGGCGTGGGCAGGCGGCAGAGCGCCGGCCTGGCCACCCTCGCCGAGGCGCGGGCCCGATTCGCGGAGGAGACACCGTGACCCACATCAGCATCTGGGGCGAGCTGGCCGACGTCGACCACACGCTGCGCCACGTCGACGTGAGCGGTGTGCGCACCCGCGTCCTGCAGGCCGGCACCGGGCCCGATCTCGTGCTGCTGCACGGCACCGGCGGGCACCTGGAGGCCTACGCCCGCGACATCGCCGGCCTGGCCGCCGACTTCCGCGTGACCTGCTACGACATGGTCGGGCACGGCTGGTCGGACCTGCCCGACCGCCCGTTCACCATCGACGTCCTCTCCGACCATCTGCTGGGCACGATGGACGCGCTCGGCATCGACACGGCGCACCTGTCCGGCGAGTCGCTGGGCGGCTGGGTGGTCGCGTGGACCGCCGCGCACCACCCCGACCGCGTCGAGCGGTTGGTGCTCAACACGCCGGGCAACATCGCGAACAAGCCCGAGGTGATGGCAAGGATGCGCGACAGTACCCGTGCCGCCGTGCAGGACCCGAGCTACGCGACCGTCCGATCCCGGGTGGAGTTCCTGTTCCACCACGAGGAGCTGGTCACCGACGAGCTGGTGCGGCTGCGCCAGGCCGTGTACACCCGGCCCGGGTTCCGCCGCTCGGTGGAGAACATCCTCGTGCTGCAGGACCCGCAGGTGCGCAAGGCGTTCGCGTGGGACCCGTCGTGGGTCGCGCGGATCACCGCCCCGACGTTGCTGCTGTGGACGGAGCACGACCCCACCGGCGGGCTCGACGAGGCCGATCTCCTGCTTGGCTGGCTGCTCGACGCGCGGCTGCACGTGATCGCCGACGCCGGGCACTGGCCGCAGTGGGAGAAGGTCGAGGAGTACCTGCAGGCCCACCACGACTTCCTGCTCCTCGGCAAGGACCCCTCATGAGCGAGCGTGCGAGCGAGTCATGGGCACAGCGCCGACCGAGCGCCGGCGAGGGAGTGCGATGAGCGAGCTCGTCGGCTTCGTGGGGATGTCGCACTCGCCGTTCGCGACGATGGCCCCGCCGGCGTCCCCGGACGCCCCCGGGGCCGCGTTCATGGCAGCTACTCGTCGGGTCGCCAAGGCCGTCGCGGAGCTCGCGCCCGACATCGCCGTCGTGATCGGGGTCGACCACTTCCACGCCAACTTCTACGACGTCATGCCGCCGTTCGTGCTGGGCGTGGAACAGGCCTCGGGGTTCGGCGACTTCGGCACCACGCCCGGGCAGCTGCCCGTGGCCGGCGAGCTGGCCTGGACGGTGCGCGACGGTCTGACCGCCGCCGGGTTCGACATCGCGCTGTCGTACGCGCTGACCGTCGACCACGGATTCGTGCAGAGCTACGAGATGGCGGGCGCCGGAGGGCTGCCGATGGTTCCGCTGATGGTCAACACGGCGGCGCCGCCGCTGCCGGGTCTGGGCCGCTGCGTCGCGCTCGGCCGCGCGCTGGGCGACGTGCTGCGCGCCGCGCCCGGTCGGCAGCGGGTGCTGGTGATCGGCAGCGGTGGGCTCTCGCACTGGCTGCCGTCCAACGACCCGCGCAGGCTCGACGGCGACCGGCGTACCTCGGTGATCCACGGGCGCGCGGACGTTCGCGCCGTGGCCGCCGTGCGCGAGCCGCGGGTGCGCGCCATGGCCGGCAACCCGGCCGCGCGGGTTGCCGACGTCTGGGACAGCTGGTTCCTGGACCGCCTCACCGCAGGCGACGTCGACGGCGTCGCGGCGATCGGCGACGCGCAGCTGGAGCGCGATGCCGGCTCCGGCGGGAACGAGGTCCGCACCTGGCTGGTGGGTCAGGCGGCGGTCGCACGGCCACTGGTGTGGACGGCCTACGAGCCCGTGCCGGAGTGGATCACCGGCATGGGCGTGGGATGCACGTTCGGCGTTGCCTGACCGCTCTCCGCCCCGTGGGCCGTTCAGTGGATGCACTTCGTGGTGGGCCGACCCGTCCCGCTCACCGGGACGGCCGCTCGGGGAGCGCCTCGACCCCAGCGGATACTCGCCGCGCCAGGTACGCGGGGCGCCGGCGCCATGGACGCGCCGGCCGACGAGGAGGTGGCCGATGACGGCTCTGCCCGAGGCGGTTCCGGTGCTCGCTCCGGCCGATGCGGCGGCGGTCGAGGTGGCAGTGGCGGCGTTCCGCGGCATCCAGCGCGGCGCCGCGACCGGCATCTGGGACGACTTCGTGGATCTGCTCGCCGAGGACGTCCGGATCATGATCCCGGTGCCGGCGAGCGAGGAGAACGCGCCGGAAGGGGTGCTGCGCGGCAAGGACGTCGCCCGGCAGATGTTCACGAACCGGCACGTCGAGAAGGTGCAGGGGGCGGTGCTGGAGGGCAAGCGGATCACCGCCAACGGCTCGGTGGTCTCGATCGAGAGCCGGGTCGAGGGCAACCTCGGCGGCGAGGTGGTGGCGAACCACTTCGTGTTCGTCTTCGAGGTGGCCGCCGGCGGCGAGATCGCCTCCATGTACGAGTACGCGACGTGGACGGCGAAGGGTCCGCACAGCGGCTGGGGGGACCCGGCGTTCGCCCGGGACGCATTCGCGGGGACGGTGCTGCCGTACGGGGGATGACCGGAGGATCCAAGTCATCAACCGTTGACTTCGTCGCGGAGGAGTGCCATCGTGGAAGTCAACGGTTGATGACATGGAAGGTGTGGACACATGCCGGCGAAAGTGCTGCAGACCGGGCTCGACCCGGACGTGATCGACTACTCGTCACCGGAGTTCGCCCGTTTCACCGGGCTCACCCCCGAGGTGCTGCGCAAGGCCAACGACGACAACGTCGCCGCCCTTCGCGCGGCCGGGTTCGACGTCGACAACGTGCTGCTCGATCCCGCCACCGCGGTGGCCGCGGTCCGCGCGGCGGTGACCACCACCCGTTACGACGCCGTGCTGATCGGCGCGGGGGTGCGCATGGTCGCGAGCAACACGCTGCTGTTCGAGGAACTGGTCAACCTCGTGCACGTCGAGCTGCCCGATGCCCGGTTCGTGTTCAACGAGGCGCCCGAGGCCACGCCGGACGACATCCTGCGCTGGTTCGACTCGGCTGCGGCTACCGGCCCACGGGCTCGGTGAGGTAGCGCAGCAGCGTCGGACCGAGCCACTCGAGCAGGTCGGCGCGGCTCATCGTCGCCACGGCCGGCACGCCGAGCACGTAGCGCACGAACGCCAGCCCCAGCATCTGTGACCCGACGAGAGCGGCCCGCCGCGCCGGTTGGTCCAGCGCCGCGGCGGCCAGCGCGGGCTCGGCCTGGGCGAGCAGGGCGTCGCGCAACGCGTCGGCCGCGGGCTCGCTGGTGGCCGCCGCGCGCAGCAGGGCGAGGAAGTTCGGGCTGTCCTCGAAGAGGTCGAGGAAGCGGTCCACCAATGCAGCGGCGATCCTCTCGGGCGGGAGCCCGGCGAGGTCGGGCAGCCGGATCTCCACCCGCGCCGCCTCGGCGAACAGGCCGGCCTTGTTGCCGAAGTACCGGATCACCAGCGCCGGATCGACGCCGACCTCGGCGGCGACCGAGCGGATCGTCACGCGCTCGAAGCCCTCGCGCGCGAACTGGCCGCGGGCGGCGGCGAGGAGGTCGGTGCGGGTCTGCTCCGACGAGCGGGGACGGGCCATCTCCGGAGCATATGTCACCAATTGTTGACTCGAGGGAGAACCCACATGGAACGCACCGAGGTGCTCGTCGTCGGCGGCGGCCCGACCGGCCTGATCCTTGCCGGGGACCTCGCGCGGGCCGGCCGCTCGGTGGTCGTGGCCGAGCGCTGGCCCAGCCGCAACCCGTCCAGCCGCGCGTTCGCCACGATGCCCCGCACCGTGGAGCTGTTCGAGTCACGCGGGCTCGCCGGGCGACTGGTGGCAGTGGGCGCGAAAGCCTCGCGGGTGAACCTGTGGCCCGGGGCGGCGGTGCGCCTGGACCTGCTCGACACACCCCACCCGTACGTCGTCGTCACCCCGCAGACCAACGTCGACGAGATCCTGGAGGACTACGCCCGCGAGCAGGGTGCGCGCATCCAGCGCGGTGTCGAGGTCGTCGCGCTCGGGCAGGACGCGGACGGCGCCACGGTGGTCACGCGGCCGAAGGACGGGGGAGCCGAGGTGCGGTGGCGCGCCGACTACGTCGTCGGCGCCGACGGTGCGCACAGCACCGTGCGGACGCTGCTCGGTGTCGGGTTCCCCGGCAGGCAGGTGCTGTCCTCGGTGGTGCTGGCCGACGTGCTGCCCGCGCATCCGCCGGCCGAAGAGGGGCTCACGCTCGGCAGCACGCGGGAGTGCTTCGGCTTCCTCGCCCCGTACGGCAACGGCTGGTACCGCTCGATGACGTGGGACCGTGCGAAGCAGCTGCCCGACGACGCCCCCGCCGAGGACGCCGACATCCGCGAAGTGCTCGACCGGGCCATGGAACGTGCGGTGGGCGTCGAGGAGATCGGCTGGCGGTCGCGGTTCAGCTGTGCCGAGCGGCAGGTCGAGCGGTATCGGCACGGTCGGGTGTTCCTCGCCGGCGACGCCGCGCACGTCCACTCGCCGATGGGCGGGCAGGGCATGAACACCGGCATCCAGGACGCGGTCAACCTGGCCTGGAAGCTGGCCGCGGTGTTGACCGGGGCCCCTGACGAGGTGCTCGACACCTACCACGCCGAGCGCCACCCGATCGGTCGCCGGGTCCTGGTGCAGAGCGGCGCGATGATGCGCGCCGTCACGCTGCATCCGCGGCCCGCGCGTCGGATGCGCACGATCGTCGGCACCCGGCTGCTGAACTGGCGGCCGTTCGCGAGCCTGGTGGCCGGCAGCTTCTCCGGCGTCGGCCTGCGGTACGGGCGTCGCGGGCCCGTGGGCACCCGCGCCACGCAGATCCCGCTCGTCGAGGGCACAGTGCTGAAGCAGCTGGGCACGCTCGGGTTCCTGCTGATCCGCGAGCAGGGCGCGGCCGCCGTCGACGTCGAGCTCGCGCAGGCCGAGCGCGCCGATGCCGGGCCCGCCGTGCTCGTCCGGCCCGACGGGTACGTCGCGTGGGCCGGGCCGCGTGTCGTGGACGACGGCTGGCGGTCCGCGTACGCGCGCTGGACGGGTCTCGCACCTGATCGATCAGCTGTCCACGCAGACCTGCAGCTCGGGGAAGATCGGAAGGACGGAACCGTTCGGTGACGTCGCGGACCCGCACCGGATCGACGTCGACGTCGCGACACAGCCGGCGGGTGAACCCGAGATCCGTACTCGCGTCGGGTGGCGATCCCCGTGCCGGACGCTCCTTCGGCTGAACGGATCGGCCCTCGTCTGACTCCGAGTGCACGGCGCACGTGCTCACGCGATGGCCCGCATGCCGGGCGGCTCGCGCCGCAGGGGCGCCGCGTTGCCCGCGACGGGCTAGCGCCGGCTGCAGACGTCGTCTGGCCGCGATGGGGAGGGCGTCGCAGATCGCGGACGGATCAGCGCGCCGACGACGGACGCCCCGCCGGCCGGGACCACCGGCACGGACGTCGCCGTAGCCGACGAAGCGGTGCGTCGATGACGGTCGCGCAGACCGACGGGCGCACCCTCCTCGTCGCCGCGACGGACGACGACGTTCGGGTCAGGTAGGCCGCGAGGCTGAAGTGCTCTCCGACGGCCGCGCCACTGGCCAGGTCTAGCACCCTCAGGGTCGTGTCGCTGCGGGCGATGCCGCCGTCGGCGGCGAGGACGACCGGGTGGCCGTTGCACTCGCCGATCGTGGCGGCGTCCGTCTTGACCTGCCCGGCGCCGCGTTCGGAGTTGAGCTGGGCCGACTACCGCATGCAGCTTGGCCGGCCAGCGCAGTGGACGGACGAGGACCGGGCGATCATGAACGGCGGGGTCAGCCCTCGTCGACGGCGACGCCGTAGCGGACGGCGAGCTCCGCGAGACCGTCGTCGTAGCCCTGTCCGATGGCGCGCAGCCGCCAGGACTCGTCGCGGCGGTAGATCTCCGCGAGCAGAAGTGTGCGCTCGGTTGTGGCGGCGTCGAGGGTAGCGGTGGCGGCGGTGACGAGGTCGCTGTCGACGGCGAGGGTGACGGCGCCGAGGTCGCCGAACGTCGCGTCGCCGGCGAGTGCAGCGGCGATGACGATCTTCGTGTGGTGTTCCTCGACCAGGGACAGGTCGACGCGGATGCTCTGCTCGCTGTCGCCGTCCACGGACAGCGTGACAGCGCCGTGGTCGCTGGCGGGGGCGTTGTAGAAGACGAAGTCCTCGTCGGCGACGACGCGTTCGTCGGCGTCGACGAGGAACGCGACGACGTCGACCTCGGTGCCGTCGGCGAGAGCGTCGGCGCGCCATGCCGCGTTGACCGTCCACGCGGCCGCCTCGGGCAGGTCGATGACCTCGCCGCGGACCATGACCGGCACGCCGGGCCCGGCGGTGTCGCTGCGGTGACGCCCGACGTAGGCCGCGAGCTCGGTGTCGGCTGATGCTGTCGGAGCGCTCTCGGTGGCGGGGGCGGGCAGCGTGATGCCGAGGGCGACAGATCCGGTGTGGACCGGCAGGCCCGTTTCGCGGATCCGGTAGAGCCGCCGGTCGGTCTCGCCGCCGGCCATCAGCACGACGTCGGTGACCGCGGCGGTGAAGTTGACCGCGGCGTTCCCGCCCTGTGCGGCGACCTCGGCGCGCACCTCGGCCGCTTGCTCGTGGGTGCCGCCGATGATGAGGACGCGGCGACCGTGCAGCGGGCCGCGCGGGGCTGTCCTGATGCGTGGTCGAGGCGTGGTCGTCCGGGTGGTTGCGCTGGTCACGGGCTCGCCCGGACGGACGTCGGCGAGCAGGCGACGCAGCGTGGCCTCGTCGATGACGGGGATGCCCTCGGCGCGGGCCCGCTCGGCCTTGCGCGTGCGGTACTGGGGGTTGTTGGTGACGAGCACGCTGGTCAGCCGGTTCACGGAGCGGCCGACGTCGAGTCCGGCCGCGACCAGTTCGTCGACGAGCTGCTCACGGGGCACGCTGACGACGCCGGTGACCGCGACGCGCATGCCCTGCACGAGCGGACCGTCGGTCTGGAGTCGACCGGGGTTGCGCCACGGGCACCGCGCCGTGGCCGGCCGCGCGGGGCCGGAGCTGATCTCGCCCTTGCCGTCGCAGCCGACGAGGGGCAGTGGCAGGTCGAGCCGGGCGGCGAGCAGCAGGCTGTGGGTGAGGATGCGGGACAGCACCTCGACGTCGTCGAGCGCGTCGTGGGCACGCTGCTGCGGCACACCCCAGTACCCGGCGAGGGTCCCCAGTTTGTGATCGGGCACCGCGAGACCGAGTCGTCGGCTGAGCGCGAGCGTGCACAGCCGCCGTTCGACGGGCAGCTTGAGCCCGGCCCGCTCGACCTCGGCGGCGAGGAACCGGTGATCGAACGCGGCGTTGTGGGCGACGAGGATCCGCCCGTCCAGCATCTCGAGCAGATCGGGCGCGATCTGCTCGAAGCTCGGCGCGCCCGCCAGCCGCTCGCGGGTGAGACCGTGGATGTGCACCGGCCCGGGGTCCACGCCCGCGTCGACGAGCGTGTGGAACCGCTGCTCAGGGCGTCCTGCTGCGTCCAGGGCCACCGCGGCCACACTGAGGACGCGACCAGTGTCGGGTTGGAAACCCGACGTCTCGACATCGACGACCGCCCAGGAGTGGTCGGTGTCGCGGAGCAGCTCGGTCGCCGCCGTGGTCACCCTCGAACCTCCTGCGCACGTGTGGGTCGCGCGCCACACGGAGGCGGTGACCGTGGGGAGCCGTCACCCTTCCGTCGTCGCGAACGCACATGCCCCTTCGCTGCAGACCGACCCGCTGTTACTCGGTGCGAGCACGTGAATCCGGTACGTGCGCTGATCGCACACGTCCGACCAGGCGGAGGTAACGTCCGTTCGGATCGTCACGAATGCGCAGAAGCTTCGATCATGCTCTCGCCGGCCGCGGTCCCGCCGCGACGTCGTCAGCTGATCGGGTGGACCACCCCATGGGGTGGCCGCGACTGCGCCTCGCACGCACTCCGCTACGGTCGGTCGCGTCCACGGTCGGGGGAAACCGGAGACGTCGGGTGGGCACGGCTCCGGTCGGGTGACGACCGCAATGGAGCGACGACGTGGCGAAGCTGCACGTTCTGGGGGACTGGCACGGGCCGGGTGAGGAGAAGGCCGCGCGGAGACTTGCGGCCGACCTGCCCGACGGCTGGGACATCGTGGCCGGGCGCAACGTGCCGGACGGCATGAGCACCGTCGACATCGATCTCATCGTCGTCTCGCCGCGCGCGGTCTACGTCATCGAGGAGAAGGCGTGGGGCCCCCACGTCATCGTCGGTGAGGTCGCCTGGTTCGTCGGTGGCGACCGGCGGCACAGCCCGAACAGCCAGGTCCAGCATGCAACGCGGGTGCTGGCTGGACGGATCAAGAGCCGAGTACCGGACTGGCGCGACATCGAGCGGGAGTTCCCGCGGGGGCACTACGTCGTGCGCGGCCACGTGCTGATGTCGCACGACAAGCTGCTCCTTGAAGGTGCGAACGAACTCGGTGCGGATGTCGTCCTGTGCCTCGAGGATGCCGCGACGACCCTCCAGCGACTCGACGCCACTTGCCCGGCTGCGATGGGTGCTCGTCGCAAGCAGCTGATGGCATTCCTGCTGGGGCTCAAGCGGCGCGGTCCGGCCGCGTCGCCCGTGCAGATCTACCAGTACCGGGTCGAGGGCAAGCCGATGAGTCGCGGCAACGCGGTCGTCTACAGCGCCCGCACCCCCGGCGGGGGGCTGGTCGGGCTGTTCCTCGTGCCCATCGCCGCCGCGTCCGACCCGGCGGCGGCACGGCTGCTCGCCACCCGCGAACACGACGCTCTCGCCGCCCTCGCCGCAGCGGACCGGACCTGGGGCGTGCAACCCTGGTTCCCTTGGGAGGGCTACCTCGTCACGCCGGTCACCGTCCTCATGGACGGCACCAGCCTCGCCAAGCTCACGCGCTCGCGGCGGCACGTCGACGCGTCAGGGCGAGTGCCGGTCGAGGTCGGTGTTCCGGTCGTCCGGGACGCGTTCCAGGCCCTCGCGGACGTCCACGAGCACGGCATCACCCACCGGGCGCTCCAGCCGTCCAGCATCGAGGTCACGCCCGAGAACAGGGTGCGGTTCAAGGACTTCGACCGCGCCCACCTGCCGTCGACGCAGACCATTGCGCCCGCCCTTGACGACACCCATCCGTCGGCGGCCTTTCACGCCCCGGGCGTGACGATGGAGATGTTCCGGCCGGCTGACGACCTCTACAGTCTGGCGCTCTGCCTGGTGCAATGGCTGTACTGCGATCCCACCGACAAACCCGACCACGACCTCGCCCGCCGGCGGGCCGCGGAGTATCCCGAGGTCGGTGAGGTGCTGAGCCGATGCCTGGCGCGTGGGTCGGGCGAGCCGTTCTCGGCAGCCGAGGCCGTCGCCGCGCTGACGCCCGAGCAGCCGGCACCTCCAGCGCCCGACCCCGAGCCCGTGGACGTCGTCGAGGAAGGCGCCTTGCTCGGAGGTCGGTACCGACTACTGCGGGTCCTCGGCGAAGGCGCCTGGGCCGTCACCTGGCTCGCCCACGACGAGAACCTCGACGAGCGCCGCACGGTGAAGCACCTGCGGCCCGGCCGCACGACCCCGGAGCAGGTCAGGACCGAGTACGACACCGCGGCGGCGCTGCGCAGCTTCCACTGCGCCCGGATGCACGACCGGCTCGCGAAGCCCGAGCCCGGTTGTCTCGTGCAGGAGTACGTCCCCGGGGAGACGCTCCACGACCTGACCAACGGCCGCCCGCCCCTCGAGAGGGAACAGGCGCGCCGCATCGCGATCGACGTGCTCACCGGCCTGGCCGACGCGCACACCCGGTCGATCTATCACCGCGACGTGAGCCCGCACAACATCATCGTGCGCGACGACGGGCAGGCTGTCCTGATCGACTTCGGGCTCGCGTCCCGAGCCGACGCCGCACAGTCGGCGGTCGGTTCGCCGCCCTACACTGCGCCTGAGGTCTGGACCCGGCGCACCTGGTCGCCTGCCGCCGACGTCTACAGCGCGTCGGCGGCGGTGCTGCAGGCCATGCTCGGCCGGCTGCCTTACGCCGGACCGGGCATCGAGGAGCGGCGCACGCTGGTCCCCCCGACGTCCGAGCACTTCGGGCGGTACGGGCAGGCGCTGCTCGACGTGCTCTACCGCGGGATCGCATACGACCCGGCCGACCGCCCGTCCGACGCGCGGGCGTTCGCCGAGGAGGTGCGACGGGCGAGCGACATCGTCCCCGCGGTGGGCCGCCGCGTCGTCAACCCGACTGTCGCCGCGCTGCGCGGGCTCTATAGGCACAGCCGGATCGGCAATGCCGGCAACCGCGGGCTCGACGACGCGTTCGCGAGGGACACCTACGTCGCGACGAGGCTCGACTCTGAGCTGTTGCCGGCGATCGTCCGCGGTGCGCTCGACGTCGTCGTGCTGTCCGGCAATCCCGGCGACGGCAAGACCTCGTTCCTGGTCAACGTCGGCGCCGAGCTCGACCGGGCTGGCGCGGTCACGCTGCACAGCGACGCCGCCGGCTGGCGCCGCCGGCTCGGGAGCCGCACGTTCGCGGCCGTCTACGACGCGTCCGAGTCGCATGGCGATCTCACCTCGGATGCCCTGGTCGAGCAGGCCTTCGAACCCAGCGCTGAAGGCGAGGACGAGCACACCGTGTTGCTGGCCGCGAACGACGGCCGCATCGCCCAGTTCTGCGCCGACCACGGCGAGCGCTACCCGGAGGTCACGGCTGAACTGGAGCGCCAGCGGCTCGGCGCGGCGGTTGCACCGGATGCGCGGATCGTGCTCGTGGATCTCAAGCGTCGCGCGCTGGCCCTGCCTGACCTGGACGGACGCTCGCTCGGGGTCAACGTCCTCTCGGAGCTGACCGTGCTGCACCGCTGGGAGGTGTGCAGCGGCTGCGAGGTCCGTGAGGTGTGCCCGATCAAGCGCAACGCCGAGCTCCTTCGCGCGGGGCAGGCCCGCCGAACGGTCTCGGAGCTGCTGCTCACCAGTCACCTGCGGCGTCGCCGACGGGCGACCGTCCGCGACGTGCGATCGGCGTTCGGGTGGTTGATCACGGCGGACCGGTCCTGCGAGGAGGTGCACGACGACGTCGAGAGCGGCCGCGATCCCGGACCCGGGCGACAGGCGTTCGACCTGGCGTTCGACGCGGCGAGCCGTGACTACCTCGTGCAGGAGTGGGCGGAGCTGGACCCCGCGACGCTGCCGGCGCCCGCACTGGCGCGCGCCGCGCGCACCAACCGCCGGGTGGTGCCGGACCTGGCAGGGCTCGACATCGACACGATGACCCACCTGAAGCGCGCCGCCCTGTTCGGTGCGTGGCCGGTCCCCGGGGCCGAGCACGAGGTGCGCAGCTACCGCCACCTGCCGGCATTTCTCGACGCGCTCGCCGATCCGGCGACCGGCCTCACCCGGATCCTGCTCGGCGTCTCGCGGGTGCTCGCGTTCGTCGGTTACCAGGACGAGGGGCACCTCGCCCTGCGTGACCGGGTCTTCGACGACCCCGCGGTCCGGTCGATCGTCGTCGTGAAGGAGCTCCCAGCGACCGAGTTCCGGCTGATCGGCCTGACCGGCGCGGCGCCGTTCGTCGAGTCGTTCCCCGACCAGTTGGAGCTGCGGCACCTCCGGTCCGGGGCGCGGTTGCGGATCACCCTGGACACCGCCGAGCTGCTCCTGCGTTCCGCCGACGGCGAAATCCTCGGCGACCTCGCTTCGGCGGCGTTGCGGCAGGAGATCCAGGGCTTCGGCGATCGCCTCCGGCTCCAGCCCGCGCGCACGGTCAAGATCGTGGATGGAGCCGGGTCGTCGGTCACCGCCACGGCTACGCCCGACGGCCGCATCGTCCGAGAGGTCTCCTGATGACGATCACGCTGCCCGTGCCGCTCCGCACCTACCAGTACCGCCCACTGACGGTGTTCTCCCTGCTTGATACCGATCCCGACCGGGTGCTGCCCTCCCTGTTCGAGATGTGTGTGAAGGGCGGCCGGTCGAGCCGGTCGCGCACCGACGCCCGCGACTACCTCGGATACCGCCAGGCATTGCTCGACAGCGGTGCTGTCAGCGGGTTCAGCGAGAAGCGCGACCTGGCGTTGCTCGACGGCTGGCTGCGCTCCTGTGTCGTCGACATGGGCACGGTCGGCCGGTCTGGGACCGGAGAGCAGATGCTCTCGATCGCCCCGCTCACGCTCGCCGCCTACCGGGCCGGGCTCCCCAAGGAGCGCACCCGGCACCGCGGCATCGACGACGTCGTCTACCGCCTGCTGCTCGACGCGGTCGCCGCCGATCTGGCGGACGCAGGCCCCGGTGCGCCCACCGCCGCACTGCGCGAGCTGGTCACCCGCACCCTCGGGCGCGGCCTGGCCATCGGACCAGCGCCCACCTGGGAGCCGCGTCTTGATGACCCGGCCGAGCTCGACGTCGGCGCGCTGCTCGCGTTCCGGTTCGTCGAGGGATTCGCGATGGGGGACGCGCGGGAGGTGGCGTCGACCGCGCCCGACAGTCCACTGCCCGGCGTCACCGCCGCCCTGGGCAGGATGTTGCTCGACCACCTGCGGGTCTACGGCGACCGACTTCCGGTGCCCGCTTTGATGTCGAGCTTCGCTGCCCTGATGACGATCGGCGTGCTGGGATACACCCAGCGCGCTGATGCTGCGGCGCGCGAGCTGCTGCGAACCGGGGAAGCACCACCTGACATGGGGGACGGTGCTGCCCCACCCTCCCCGCTGGAGCTCTACTGCGACTTCACCGGCGTCCTCGGGTCCGAGTCCGACCGGATGTCGAGGGCCTGCGTCGCGCGGGACCTGGACCGCGTCCGACTCGCGTTCCGCGACCGCATGACGTTCGTCGTCGTCGAGAACGCGCTGCCGCGCATCCCGGCCGAAGCAGAGCGGCGTGGTGAGCTGTCGGCAGCGGCGCGCCTCGTCCAGCTCGCGCAGCTACGAGAGCACAAGCGGATCGAGTCGTACGCCGAGAACCGGATCGACGACCTCGTCGCCCAGGCGCAGTCGTCGCCCGATGCGACCGGCCCCGACCTGGATCTGCTGGAGCGCCTGCAGCGCTCCGACATCGCCGAGCTCGACAAGCTGCTCGACCTGCTGGAGCACGTCAACCAGGACAAGGCCGTGCGCAACGCGGCGGCCTGGTTCAAGTCGGTGGGCGGTATCGAGAAGCCGTACGGACTGCTCCGCGGGGATGTCCGCAACCGCAGGTCATGGCGCTACGCGCCGGGCGACGAGCTGCTGACGGCGTTGCTGCTGGCGGTGTTCGTCGAGCCGGGCGGGTCGGGTCACTGTGCCGCGATGCCGCTGCGCGACGTCCTCGCCGCGCTCGCGCACCGATTCGGCATCCTCGTCGACCGCCCGCCGGCGTTCCTCGACGGTGCCGAGGCCCGCGAGGCTGCCACCGCCAACCGGGAAGCGTTCACGCAGCGGCTGCAGCTACTGGGCTGCTTCGACAGCCTGTCGGACGACTTCTCCGTGCAGATCGTCCGCCACCCCCTCGGAGACCCCGCATGACGCGCACGTCCGCCGATCCGCACACGCTCCCCGACATCGTCCTCAGAGCAGTCGCCGAGCAGATCGCGACCGCCATCGACGGTCGTGAGGCCGGCCACTGCACACGCATCGACAGCATCCGCCGTGCGGACGCGGCGCAGCTCGTCGATCTGCTGCGGGAGCGGTTGCCCTACGGGGCCGCGGACGTCCATGTTCTGGTCGATCGTGTCGGCGAAGCCGATGGCAAGCTGTCGGTGCCCGCCGAACGGGCCGTCGAGCTGCGCAACCGCAAGGAACGACCGCTGATCCTCATGGTGCCGGTCGGCAGCGGTTCGGCGGCCAGCTCCCTCGACAACAGCTTCGCCCGCATCGACGTGACCCGTCTCCTGGCCACCGCCGCGGATGCGCTCCTGGAGTCGGTCGGGGATCAGGAACTGCAGGCCGGGGTACGCCAGGTGGCGCGCGAGCTGGGCCGCACCCGACCCGTCGAGGCGTGGGCGCGCTTCGTGGCGGCAGTGGCGGCAGAGCCCACATGGGAAGCTGCCGGCGCCGCGTTGTGGGAGGTCGGCCTGATCCCCGATCTCGGCGGGCCCGAACTGGTCGGGAGGTTGTCGCGCAACGCCGCCTGCGTGCGCGCGATCGCGCGTCCTGGACGTGCTGTGGCGTCGGTGGCCGACCGGCTCACGACCGCAGCGCTGGTGGATGGCCCGGCTCGCGATCGGATCATGCGCTTCCTGACCCGGCCCGAGATCGACCTCTCGGACGCCCCGATGTGGGCCGCGCTGCTCCCTGGCGACCTGACGTTCGAGGTGTGGCCCCTCGTTGACCGGCCTCCGACGGAGCTGAACAGCGTCCGGCTCGATGCATTCCTCAAGGACGACGGCACGCTGCGCGCCGGAACCCGGCTGAACCAGGAGGGGCCGGGCGAGCTGCCCTACGTGGAGACCGGCCCGGACACGCCAGGTTCCGTGCTGGTCAAGTGGCGGACCGACCCCCCGACCACCGCCGGGGTCGACCGCTGGCTGCTGGAGGTACTGCCGCCGGCGGACCTGCGCGATCCCGATGCTGCCCCGGTCGCGCGACAGACCGTCAAGGGCGACAAGAACCGCGCAACCATCCGCATCGACGTCGCCGAGGAGGACGTGGCCGACAACGGCCTGGTCGTGGTTCGCCTCACCGCGATCGACGCCGACGGCCAGCCGGTGCTGCTGCGCAGCGGCGGCGAAGCCGTCGACGAGAGCCAGCAGTTCGCCCTCCGCTGGGAGGAGGACCCGGTCGGTGGCGTGAGCCGCCGCGCCTCGGCCCCGTCGCTCGCGCAGGCGCGGCTGGACGCCGCCCTCGACGGGCAGGACGATCTCGCCGAGGGCAGCCCGACCTGGAGCAGCGGTGCGTTCTCCGTCCGGCTCGGCGGCAGGCGCACCGCTCATCTCGCGCTGAGTCCAGCGCTGGTCACGGTGCAGGACCAGCTCGTGCAGTCGCGCGGACGCGCTGTGGCGTGGGAGGCAGACGGCCGGCTGGGCGAGGTGCTCGACGCGGAGGCGTTCGAGCCCGTGGCCGGGACGCTGCCGCCGGCGTTCGGTGAGCGGCGGCGTCGGCTGTTCGAGAGGCTCGACGCCCGCCGGCCGCGACACGCGGTCGAGGCCCTCGAATGGGATGACGAGCTGCGGCAGGAGGTCTCGACGTACTGCCAGACCTACCGGCGCGCGCTCGACTCCGCCCCGGACGACGAGACCCGCACCGCGCTGCTGGCGCTCGACACCGTCCGCCTCTCCATCGACACCGTCGGGCATCCGCCCATCGCCGCGGTACTCGTCCTTCCGCTGCATCCCTTGCGCCTGAGCTGGGCCGCCGAGTACGACGCGACGCTGACCCGGTGGGCGGGTGAACTGTCGACCGTCGGGCGGACCGCGGCGAAGCGCAGGCAGGCCGTCGACGCTCGGCTGGTGCGCCGGGTCACGCCCGCGAACCTGCCGTTCGCGATCTACGGGGTCAACGGCCTCCCGTACGTGTACGCGCGGGAGGCGACGCTGGGCACGGGCATCTACCTGCATGCCGACGAGGCGGAACCGGGTGCTGCCGTTCAGGCAGTGTTCGAGGTGCTCGGGCTGGATCGCCGCGATGTCGCCGCCGAGGTGCCGCCGGCGTCGGTTGCCGAGAGGTTCGCTGCCTACCGTGCGGTCAACCCGGGCCAGGACGGCTTGCGCGTGCTCGTCTACAACGCCGGCTCGGGCGAGCTGCTCGCCCGAGCCCTGGCCGAGTCGGTGCTGCGCGAACCGGACCGCGACGAGGAACTGGCCGCGCCCCCGGCTCGCCTGGAGATCACGGCGTACAGCAACCGCCCCTCGTACACCGACCCGGTGCCGGCGCTGACCGACCTGCAGCGTGCCGTCGCGACGCAGCAGGTGAGCGGGGCCCGGTCGCACCTCACACCTCCGCTCGGGCTGACCGTGCGTGCGCACTCCAGGCTGGCGGGTGATCACGAGGCCGCGAACATCGGCGTCGTCGCCGATCTCGCGGTGACGCGGACCGCGGATGCGGCGACCGTGGCGGCGGTCGCCGTGCCGGACGCCGCGACCTCGTTCCGCAACCTGCTGACGCCTGCGCAGACGCAGCGGGTCGCCGCCCCGACGCCGGTGTGGCGGACCGCCCCGGCGGTCCGGCTGCGCAATCGCGAGGGGGCCGTCGACGCCGTTGATGCGCACCGGAGTTACCAAGCTGCATTGTCCATCGCGCTCGGCTACGCAGGCGGACCGCTCGCGCTCACTGCCCAACTCGACGCAGCCGAGCTCGACACCCTGCGGGCCGCGCACGAGCGGGCCGACTGGGTCGTCACCCTCGACCGCAACCTCGGCCTCGACCTCTTCACGGCCGCGGACGGCGACGCTGCGCCCTACCTGCTCGACTACGCGCCCGACTTCCTGGAGGGGCTCGGCCCGCGCCTCACCGTCACGACCACCCATCGCGGCGAAGTCGAACGCTTGCTCGCCGACGCCATGCACGGGCTGGATCTGGCAGCGGTGGAGGACTCGGTCCGCCTCGTGCTCGACCACCTGCAGGTCGTCTCGGGGCGCCTCGCACTGCGCCTGGTCGGCCGCTCCACGCTCGCCACGGAGGCCGTCAGTCTCGCCGCCCTGGTCGCGCACCTTCGCCGTCGCGGCGAGCTCGACGGCTGCCTCGTCGTTCCCGTCGACGCGCACCAGGAGGTCTTCGGCGACACGCGCGGCGACTCCGGCGTCCGGCGCTGCGACGTGATCGTCGTGCGCACCACCGCTCGGACGATGCGGATGGAGTGCATCGAGGTGAAGTCGCGCCGCGCATCCGCCCTACCGGCCGCGCTCGTCGACGACGTGGTCGACCAGCTCGACGCGACGGTGGCGATGCTGCACGACACGTTCTTCCGCACCGATCCGCCGCGCATCGACGCCGAGCTCCAGCGTGCCCGGCTCGGTGGCATCCTGCGCCACCACGCCGACCGCGCGCTCGCCATGGGCCTGCTCGACCGGCGGCGGCGCGGCGAGATCGAGCGCATGATCGAGAAGGTCGAGGACGGTGCGCTGGTGCCTGAAATCGGCAGGCGCGGATACGTCATCAGCCTCGCCGGGACGGCCGGGTTCCCCGCCATGCACCGCGGGGTGAAGATCGACGTGCTGACGGCGGCCGAACTCGGTTCACTCGGGTTCACATCTCGGCGGGGCGCCCCTGTCGCCCCCGCACCGGACTGGCGGGCCGAGCCCGCTCCGACCAGCGCGGAGCCCACGCGCCCGCGACCGTCGCCTCGTCCGCGGAACGTTCCACCTGCTGGCCCCGAGGTGACTGCGGAGCTTCCTGCGGTGGTCCCCGGCGCGTTGGTCGGTTCGTCGACCGACGACGAGCAGACCGTGGTCATCGTCGATCCGCTGCGGGCCGAGGCGCCCCCGGCACCTGGTTCAAAGCCACGTCCGGTGGTGGAGCTGCCGCAGGCCGTCGACGTCACGCTCGGGACGGACGCGCACGCCGCGGACGTCAGCTGGCGCATCAGCACCGCCGGCAGCCCGCACCTGTTCGTGCTGGGCATCCCCGGCCAGGGCAAGTCCGTGACGACCAGGCGGATCCTCAACTCGTTCGCCGATCAGGGCCTGCCGGCACTGGTCGTCGACTTCCACGGCGATATGGCCGCCGCGCCCGCCGGCGGCGCGGCGGTCCTGGATGCTGCCCAGGGGTTGCCGATCACCCCGTTCGAGCTCGACGAGCCCGGCCGCTACCGCGAGGTGTCGTGGGAGCTGTCCGAGGTCATCGGCTACGTGTGCGGGCTCGGAGAGATCCAGCGCAACGCCGTCTACGACGGTGTCCGCGCGATCTACGAGGCCAAAGGCTTTCCGCTCCCGGCGAGCCCTGACAACTGGCCGACGATGGAGGATCTCGCGACCGCCGTCGCTGCGGTCGACACGAGCGCCCGCACCCGCAACGTGGTCGCCCGCCTGCGCCCGCTGAGCGACTTCGGCCTCTTCGCCGATCCGGCCGGCAGCCGCCCCTTCGCCGACCTGCTCCGACAGGGCGTCGTGATCGACGTGCACGGCCTGATGGAACAGGTCCAGCGCGCCGCGGGCGCGTTCGTGCTGCGCAAGGTCTACCGGGAGATGTTCCGGTGGGGGCAGACGAAGCAGCTGCGCCTGGCCGTCGTGCTCGACGAGGCCCACCGCCTCGCCCGCGACGTCACTCTCCCGAAGATCATGAAGGAGGGCCGCAAGTACGGCGTCGCCGTCGTGGTCGCGAGCCAGGGCGTCGAGGACTTCCACCCCGACGTCCTCGGCAACGCCGGCACGAAGGTGGCGTTCCGCTGCAACTACCCGCAGAGCCGAAAGGTCGCCGGATTCCTTCGGGGAAGGAGCGGCCAGGACATGTCCGAGGCGCTGGAGGGGCTCGCAGTGGGACAGGCGTACGTGTCGACGCCGGATCATGCGTCGGCGCGGAAGGTGTTCATGGCGCGGGACTGATCGTCTCAGCACTGGCAGACCGACCAGGGGAAGCAGCCGCATCGTGGTGGAAGAACGGATGACGTATGTCCTGGACGGGCGTCGCGTGGCTGTCCGAGACCTGATCGGAGCTGGTCTGCTGACCGTGGGCCAGACCCTCATGTTCGACCGACCGCGCGTCGGTCGCCGGCACACCGCGGTCGTCGAGAAGGGCGGCACGCTGCTCGTCGATGGTCGGTCTTACACCACGCCGTCGCGCGCCGCGGCGACGGCGGCCGGCATGGCTGCCGTGGACGGGTGGACGGCGTGGGTGACGGAGGACGGCGCGTCACTCCACCGACTCCGCGCCGATCTGCTCGAGCTGGTGGCGGGTGCAGAGCGCGCAGCCGCCGACAGCGACGACGCGGGGCACGCTGCACCCGCAGACGAGGAGGAGATCGGTAGCGGAGATGGAGTCGAATCGCTGCTGCCGCGTCATGAGTTCTTGAAGAAGGCGCGGGAGGCTTCCGAGAACGGCACACCGCTGGTCGTGCCCGTGCGGACCCTGTTAGGCCGCTGGGGCGTCAACGTGCGGGACCACCGGGTCGGTCGTCATATCGAGGCCGACCTCGACAACCATGGCCTCGTCACACAGCCCAGCTTCCTCAAGGTGGCGCTCGACGACGAGGTAGCGCTCATACCCTTGCCTCCCGTGCTGTCCGAACCCGAGCCGGGCGACGGGGATATATCGGGCGAGTCGCGTGCGGCGCCACGGTTGGTGGACGGCAACCAGTCCGAGATCGGGTTGACCCTGGGCAACCTGACGTCGGTCGCGCACCGGCTGGTGTCATTGAAGCCGACAGCGACCTTCGCCGAAGCGATGACCCTGATGTTGATGCACGACTACTCCCAGCTTCCGATGCTTGTCGACGACTACACCTGTGACGGCGTCGTCACGTGGAAGTCGATGGCCTACGCGAGACTCAAGGACGCCGACGCTCCACTGACTGCTGCGGTCGTGCCCGCCGTGGTGCGGACCTACGACCAGGATCTCCACTCCATGCTCGCCACCTTGCAGGAAGAGCAGTTCGTTCTGGTCCGTGACTCGAGCGGCAAGATCTCGAACATCATCACGAACGCTGACGTCGTCGGGCTCTACGGCGATCGCACGCTGCCGTTCCTCCTCATCGGCGAGTTGGACCAGGAGCTGCGCCGCATCATGGGCAGCATCCCGTTCGAGGATGTCCTGGCTGTCTGCGGGAAGGTCGGCCAGAAGCCAAAGTCGTACGACGACATGACGATGTACCAGTACGTCACGGTCCTCGATGACCCAGATTGCTGGGTCCGGCTCGGTTGGCCACTCGATCGGCAGGCGCTGGTTTCACAGCTGCACGTCCTCCGCAGGATCCGCAACGATGTCATGCATTTCAACCCCGACGGGGTTCCGGGTGGGACCGTCGAGAAGCTGCGCCACATGCTCGCCCTGATCCGTGAGTTCGGCCCCGCAACAGACGGATGATCACCACGAGTCTCTGAATCGACACTGCGCTCCGCCCGTCTCTCGCTGAAGGATTGCCGTGCCCTCGTCGCTTGAGAAGAAGCTCCAGAGCTGGGGCGCAAATGTCGCTGAGCAGATCGTTCGCGCCGCGATCCGCGGGGCCGGTCCCATGAAAGGCGCGGTCGAGGTGACCGAAGAGCACCTGGCTCAGTACGCCGACGATCGTGAGGAAGCCGTTCAACGGCTCATCGCCCCACACGTGCGCATGGCGGCGGGTTCAGGTTTCCTCACCGGACTCGGTGGCGTCGTGACATTGCCCGTCACGATCCCGGCCGCACTCGCCGGCCTCTACGTGTTCGGCGCCCGCACGTCAGCCGGGATCGCCCACCTCCGTGGCTACGACGTCGAGTCCGAGGACGTCCGCAGCGCGGTTCTCATCTCGCTCCTCGGCAGTGGCCGGACCGAGATCCTCCGTGGCCTTCGTTGCGGAGTCAGTCCTGGGTGTTCTTGCGTCCGGGGATCAGACGATCGAGATCGTTGATGATCGCGAGGACCGGCTGCCAGCACAACAGAACAGTGTCGTCGTCCGGGCTGAAGTTGTTGGCGAGTTGTTCGCGAGGATGCACGAAATTGCGGTACTCCCGCACATAACCATTGAAGGTGAGAGCGTCGTGTTCGATCCAGCCCAGCGTGTGTGCCCGTTTCAGCAGCCACTGCAACGTGGTTGAGTTCTGCGCGCGGGTTTCCTTGTCCCGCGACCGGAGGATCTCATCGAGTAGGCCTTCAATGAAAGATCCCGTGCCGACGACGGCGAGGAGGAACGCCCTGGCCCGCCGGGCAGCTTCCACCTCGTCGAGTCGTGCGATGAGGACGTCCGCGACAACCGGTTGGAAGACAAGGCCTCGGATCGTCTGACGCAGTTCAGGTGCAGCCAGACGGGCAGCGATCTGCTCGAGCGCATTGTCCTCGCCGATGCGTCGGATGATGGTGCGGTGGCCCTCGTGGCCAACCTCGAAGCCGTCGGCCGCAACAATGCCGTTGACCAAGCCGACCATGTGCTGGGCGGCCGGCATGCCTTCGTCGTACTCGCGCGGGTCCACCACCCGTCGCAGCAACGCCTCGATGGCATCCACATCGTCGTTGTGGGCCCGGATCGTCTCCTCGAGCCACGGAACCCTGGCGCCGCCGTCGTACGGTGTGTCCCAGCCGACAGCTTTGAGGAATTGTGAGAGCTGACGGGCGCGACGCTCATACGGACCGCCATCATCGCAAATGAGCGCAGCGAGGCGCTCGATGGTCCGCTCATCCAGGACGGGCACGATCAGGCTCCCCGCTGTCGCCGTGCCGTACGGATCGCGGCCTGTAGCGCCACGACGATGTTCTTCCCGCGCCGGAGATAGTGCAGCTCCGTCATCATCGCCTCGATCATCTGTTCCTCGTCCCGAAGGAGGCCGTCGCTGTCGATCCACCGCGCGAGCGCTACGAGGCCTTGCGATGGCTGGGTCTTGATCGGGGCGCCGGGCACCAGGCCGCGTGGACGCGGCAGGCGCCGCTCCGGGGGCGGCGAGGTCGGTTCCGGCGGCGGATCGTCGGGCGACGGCTGAACGGCGATCGGGCCCGCTTGCCGTGCGGACTCGAGATCGGCGAGCAGCTGCTCGATCAAGCCGTCCGGGTCTTGCAGCCAGTCCGCGGTCCACACGCGCCGATGACGCCAGCCCATCTTCGTCAGCTGTTGTGGCCGGAGCCGGTCTCGCTCCCGCACGCTGCGTTCCGGCTGGTAGTACGGCGCACCATCGGTCTCGATCGCGAAGTGCATACGTCCGGGCTGATCAGGGTGCTCAACGGCGACATCGATACCAGCCTTGCCGACGCCGTACTGCGGATGAACTGTGACGCCGACACGGCGGAGTCGCTCGGCCACCTGACGCGAGATGGGGCTGACATCACCCGACATCGACGTTGTTGGGCTGGCGGACTGCTCGATCGAGAACCGGAGGAACTCGTGCAGGAATCGCATGCCCTCGCTGGTCAGCTTCTCCGGTATCAGGTCGTTGTGGGTGAAGGTGCTGACCACTGTGAGTGCTTTACGGGCGCGGGTGACCGCCACGTTGAGGCGGCGTTCACCACCGCCTTGATTGATCGGTCCGAAATTGTGGCTCACGCCGCCGGTGGCAGTCCGTGAGACATCGACGGCAAGGATGATCGTGTCGCGTTCGTCACCCTGGACATTCTCGATGCTCTTGACGAAAAAGCGTTGACCTCCCGACTTGTCGGGGTCGAAGAAGGCGCTGAGTTCGGGTCGCGCCGCGAGCTCCTGGCGTAGTCGGGCGTCGATGGCCTTCGCACCCGACGCTCCGAGTGTGATGACACCGAGCGAGTCTTCTGCGTTGTGCGCGGCATGCTGGAGGACCAGCTGCACGACTCGCTCGACCTCGGCGGGACCGTAGGCCTTCGTGCCGGGCGGGATGGGTCCGTCCACAAGCACGTGGCGCAGAGCCGACTCGCGCGCGGTTCCGGGGAAGGTGACGAGTTTGCTATTGTAGATCTTGCGGTTCGAGAATTCGATGAGCCGTTCGTCCTGGCTGCGGTAATGCCATGCAAGTGTCTCCGCGGGCAGCAGCTTGGAGAGCACGTCGAGGATTGACTCGAAGTCGCGCAGATCATCGGCCATGTCCTCGCCATCGTCGCTGCCGGTGGTTGCGAAGAACGGCGTCGGTGGGAGCTGCTTGTTGTCACCCGCGACGACCACCGTGCTTCCACGCATGATCGCCGGGATCGCGTCGGCGGGTTCGATCTGGCTCGCTTCGTCGAACACGACGAGATCGAACATCACGCGGGGCGGCAACACCTGGCTCACGACGAGCGGGGACATCGCCCAACAGGGCCGGACGGCGAGCAGCAGGTTCTCGGCCTCCTCGACGAGGTCCCGGATCGGTTTGTGGCCTCGCTTGCGGGCGACCTGGTCGTTGACGAGTGCCCGCTGCTCGGGCCATCGGTCGCGCGCAGCGATCTGCCTCTCTGCAGCGGCTCGTCGCACGCGGGACGCGGCGAGCTCGATGTGGCGGCGATCCGCCTCGCAGAACTCGTGGACGACCCGGTCCTGAGCAGCGGCGACGAAGCCGCCGTACTCGGGGACGTCCACTCGCAGCTCGCGCAACCAGGACGACAACCAGGCGTAGGTCAGCGCGTTTCGGGCATCGGTGGCTGAAGCGCCGCTCGTGGCGAGCGCCGTGACGAGCGGCGCGAGCCCGAAGCGCTCGAACTCAGCGCGGTGCCGGTTGAATAGCGGAAGTTTGAGCAGGGTGCGTTCGTCGTCCTTGAGCGCACGGAGTGCTCGGTCGACGTCGGGATCTGGCCTGTCGGTCAGACCGTCGATCACAGCTGCCGCTCCGATCGCGGCAAGGTTGTCCCGCAGGGCCTCGTAGCGAGGCATCGCCCGCGAGAGCGAGGGCGGTGGCGCCGGCGTGGTGATGGACAGGCTCCGCCATCGGTCACGCTGTTCGACTGCGGCGGACAGTTCCTCGAACACCGTGGCCCGGGGTGCGGTGCCGGCTCGCGCAGCCTTCACAGCGGAGCGGACCTTTCGACGTTGCCAGAATCCGCTGACCGCTCCCACCTCTGTGCGCCACGCGCGGGTTGAGAAGGCCGCGCGACGATCGTCGAGCTCGTCGTCGAAGGCTGCGTTGCCGTACGTGGCGATGGTCTTTTCGACAGCGACCATCAGTCCCAGTGCCAGGCCCCACTCAGACACGGAATGCGGCCGTCGAAGCCCGGTCTCCTCGATGAGATCGTCGAGGACTCGCCGGACTTCGTGGACGTGGGCGCCGGTCAGTTCGTCGAGACTTGCCCTGGTGGAGCGGAGCGCATCCTGATCGACGATCTGACGTGCGTTGGACCACGGCGATCCGCCGCGCCACCAGCGAAGGCCATCGGCGTCCACGAATCGGGCCAGTTCATCCTGCATCGCGCGGAGGTGAGTGGCCGGGATTTGGTCAAGGGCGCGACGTGGCAACGTGACGCGGCGGTCGCTCCCGGGTGGTAGTTGCAAGAGCTGCTGCTCCATTTCGGCGATGCTCATCCCCGCGGGTTCGCGACGTCGACGCATCACCTCCGTGTGCCGCATCACGCGGCTGCGCCGCTCGGTCAGAGTCCGGTTGACCTCGGTCAGGTCTGGCGCAGATTGTTTTCCTGCCTGGTCGAGGCTGGTCTTCAGCTGCTCCGCCACAGCTCGACGGCTGGTCTTGGGGTCGTGCAGGTCGAGGACGATGTCACCAAGGTTGGAGCGGCGGAGATTGGCGACCACCGCATCGATCGCGGCCCGCTTCTGGGCGACGAAGAGCACCTTCTTCCCGCGGGCAGTGGCCTCGGCGATCAGGTTGGCGATCGTCTGGCTCTTTCCGGTGCCCGGTGGACCCTGCACGATCAGGTCCGAGCCGTTGAGGATGGTCGCTATCGCTGCCTGCTGGGACGGGTCGGCGTCGATGACGAGGTGTTCCTGCGTTGGCTCGATCCGGTTGACGTCGAGCTTCGCCTGTTGAGCTGTTCGTCTGCGCACAGCGTCGAGGGCGTCCGGGTCACCTGCGAGCGCGGCCGTCAACGGGTGGCGGGCCAGCAGGGCAGTGGACTGCTCCAGGTCGCGCACCATCGGCAACTTCTCGTAGGCGAAGACCCCGGCGACCAACTTCTCCTCGAACTCGACAGGGACCCGTGCGGCGGCCGCGCGCTCGCCGAGCCACGAGATCGCCTTCTCCAGCTGACGGTCGCCCGTCAGCGGGTCGACGTCCTCGCTCAGGCCGGCGGTGTCTACTCCCGCTTGCCGGCCCAGGGCATAGACCAGGACCGGGTTCAGTTCTCCGCTCTCACCCAGCTGGAGTTCGAAATCGGCAGCGTTGATGCCTTTCGCTGTGACGGTGAGTGGCCTGAGGATGATCGGCGCGTGTGTCGGCGCGGTGCCGCGCGGTCCCTGTGGTGCCGGCCAGCTCGCTAGCCCCAGTGCCACGTAGCCGGCATCGATACCGCGTTCCTCGGCGAGCAGGCGGATCTTGCGCTGGATCTCGATCAGGCTCCTGCGGGCCCGGCCGATGGCCTCCTCGCCGGGATACAGGGCGCTGGCTCGCATTCGTTCGCCGGCGAAGAGCCGGCCGCGCGCATCAGTGTCGGCGTCGCCGAGATCGAGCGTGCCGGTTCGCAGCTGCCGGAAGTAGAGGAGATTGTTGCGACGGCTCAGGTCGATGAGGCTGCTTGTCCAGTTGGCGACAACGGACTCGATCCTCCCGCTCCCGTTGGACCGCTCCTCCGGGCCGGATCCTGCCGCGTGCATCCATGTCCTCCCCGGGACGCCATCTCACTCTGTGTGCATTCACACGGACGAGCGGTGACGCCATGGCAGCGTGCCACGCCGCATCCGACGGTGACAACCGCACGAAGTCACGATAATCTCTATCTGCAGATTGCAGATCGCAATATTCTAGCTGGTGTGGGAGCAGTGATGGCCAGTCCTGCGGTCGGGCGCCGGCGGCTCGCGTTGGATCTGCGCAGGTACCGCCTAGCCTCCGGCCGGACGATCGAGGAGGTTGCGGCTCACCTGGAGTGCTCGCCGGCGAAGGTCTCGCGGATGGAGACCGGGATCGTGAAGGTCGGGCCCCAGGACCTGCGCGCGATCCTCGAGCTGTACGGCGTGGACGGTGCCGAGCGTGATGCGCTGTTCGGCCTCGTCCGACAGGCCCGGGCGCGGGGGTGGTGGGAGGCCTACGCCGATGTCGTGCCGCCGGGTTCCGCGCGGTTCTACGGGTTGGAGGACGGTGCTGAGCTGATCGCCCAGCACGTCACCTCCTTGGTGCCCGGGTTGTTGCAGACCGAGGGGTACGCCCGGGCGCTGATGGGGTCGGTGCCCGGGCTCGACCCGGCGGTCGTGGATCGCCGGGTCGAGCTGCGCCTTCGTCGGGCCGCGTTGCTGGAGCGCCCGGAACCGCCGCGGCTCGACGTGCTGCTCGACGAGGCGGTGCTGCGGCGGGCGATCGGCGGGCCGGCGGTGTTCGCGGAGCAGCTGCGGCACCTGCTCGCTGTCGCGGATAGGCCGTCGGTGTTGCTACGGGTGATCGAGTTCGACGCGCCGGTGCATCCGGCGGTCGGGGTCAGCTTCACCGTGTTCGGGTTCGCCGGCGATCCGGGTGGGGTGGTGTTCCGGGAGCAGCTCGACGCGAACGGGTTCCTCGACGAGCCGGGCGCGGTGGCGACCTACCGGGAGTCCCTCTCCAAGGCGGCCGGCGTCGCTGCCGGGCCCGCCCGCTCCCGGGAGCTGATCGCGGCCCGGCTCGCCGAGGTGGTCTGAGTGCGCCGGGAGCTCGAACTCGCCGGCCTTGACGCCGCACAGGAACACCCGCCACTCGGCCGGGGTGAACTGCAGTGTCGGTCCGGTGGGGTCCTTCGAGTCGCGTACCACCACGGTGTCGCCGCGGATGGCGACGTCGACGCAGGTCTGGTCCGCGCCCTGGCTGCACGAGCTGTGCCGGAACCGCAGGGACAGCGGTCCGGTCGACCGCGGGTGGCCGTGGATGCAGGAGTGCATGGTCGTTCCTCTCGAACGGGAGATCAGGAAGCTGCTCGGCGACACCGCGGGAGGGCGCGTGGGTGTCGCCGATCGGGTGCTCGCCGGCCGTCACCTCCGTGACGGCCGGCGCAGTCACCCCCGGTCCGCTGTCCGGGGACTGCGGGCCGGGTCAGGAACCGCAGGGAGAAGACGGTGACGATGGCTTTGCCCCGCAGGAGCAGGCAGATGTCGGGGCGGTCCTGGCTGTAGCCGTACACAACGCCCGGGTGCAGCACGATCTCGGTCCAGGACTGCGGCCGTGACCGCCAGCGCGCGGTCGCTACGAGGTGCCGGAGCCGCCGGACCGCGAGCCGCCGCGACACTCCCTCGACCCGCTCCCGATACCGGCGTACCGCATGGTCGGTCAGCACCACCTGCCTGGAGTCGAGGTGTAGATCGAGGTCCGGCGACGGGAGCGCCAGTGCGAGGATGTCCGGCTCGGAAGTCGCCGTCCCCGTCTCAGCATCGACCATGTCAAGCCCTCCTGTTCGATCCGACCCGTCAATCTCAGCATCTCATGTTGACTCTGTCAACACGCATACTTATCGTCGAACTTGCCAACGCGAGTAGGGTGCGTTGTCGCGTGGCGGGATCGGAGGGAGGTTGCGCTATGGATCAGCACGCGCTCGTGTCGGCGGCGGACATCGCGCGGCTGGCCGGGGTCGGCCGGGCTGCGGTGAGCAACTGGCGGCGCAGGTACGGCGACTTCCCCCAGCCGGCTGGTGGGAGTGATGCGAGCCCCAGCTTCCAGCTCGCCGAGATCCGGGCATGGCTACGAGATCAGGGCAAGCTCGGCGCGCACTCGCTGGTGGAGATGGCGTGGCAGGCGATCGAGGCCGAGTCGGGTGCCGGCTCGTTGCCGGAGGCGGTCGCGTCTGTCGGCAGCTACCTGCGTGGCGTGGATACGCCGCTGCCGGCCGGCACGCGCGCCGCCGTCGATGACCTGGCCGCCGACCTCGGCGCAGGCGGGGCGTTCGAGCGGTTGTGCGCCCGGTTCGCCGAGGCCGCATCCCGGCAGCTCGCGACCACCTCGCCGGAGCTCGCCGCGCTCATGATCGAACTGGCCGGGGTGGGCTCCGGTCCGGTGCTCGACCCGGCCTGCGGGACGGGCTCGCTGCTGCGCGCGGTCCCGGCGGGAGTCGAGGTGCTGGGCCAGGAGATCGACCGCGGGTTGGCCGATCTCGCCAGGGCCCGCCTGGCCTTCACCCATGACACGGTGCGGATCGCGGCGGGCGACGCCATCCGCGCTGACGGGTTCCCCGGCGTCCAGGCTGCCGCCGTCGTGTGCAACCCACCGTTCAACGAGCGGAGCTGGGGCCACGACGAGTTGCAGTTCGATCCGCGCTGGGTCTACGGCCTGCCGTCGAAGGGGGAGTCCGAGCTGGCCTGGGTGCAGCACTGCCTTGCGCACTTGCGGCCGGGCGGCCGCGTCGTGATCGTGCTGCCGCCCGGCGTCGCCGCTCGTCGATCCGGCCGGTCGATCCGGGCTGCGTTGCTGCGGCGTGGGGTGCTGAGGGCGATCATCAGCCTCCCACCGGGCGCCGTCGCGCCTGCCCACTTGCCTATGCAGCTCTGGGTGCTGGCCGTCGACGATGGCGAGGCGCCGGACCGTGCGTGGCTGATCGACACGACCGGCGGGTCGCCGGCGCGCCTCGACGAACTCGGCTGGGCCGAGGTCCACCGGCGGGCGACGTCGCGGGAGGACGATCTGGGCCTGCGGCGTCTCGTGCCGACCATCGATCTCCTCGACGAGGACGTCGACCTCACCCCGGCGCGCTATCTTCGGTCGACCACCGGGGTCGACGATCTCGGCGCCGATCAAGACCGTTTCACCGCGGTGCTCGGCGCGCTGAGCGGGTTGCTTCCGCTGTTGCGCCCGGTCGCCGACCGGCCGGAGCGTCCGCGGACGACAGTCGGTGAGCTGGTCCGGCAGGGTGCAGTGAGCATCCATCAGCAGGTCGGACCGATGGCCAAAGGGTCCGGTCCTGCCGGAGCCCCCGTCCTGACCAGCGGGGACGTGGTGTCGGGGCGCGGGCCTAGCGGATCCGTCGCGGACGGCGTCGTCGGGGTGCGGCTGCGGAGGGGGGACGTCGTCGTGCCGACGTCCGCCTCCCGTCCGGTCGCCGTGGTCGTGGACACGGCCGGTGCGGTGCTGGGGCCGGGGTTGCACTTGTTGCGGGCCGATCCCGAGCAGGTCGATCCGAGCTTCCTGGCCGGCGTGCTGCGCAGCGATGAAACGTTGCGAGCCGCGACGACGAAGAGCGGTTCGTATCGGGTCGATATACGCAGAGTGGAGTTGCCTCGCGTGCCCTTGGACGAGCAGCGTCGTCTGGGCGCGGTCTTCGAGCAGCTTGCGCGGTTCGGCGCGGCGGTCGACGACGTGGCAACGTCGGGCAGGCGGCTGGTGCAGGGACTCACCGACGCGGTCGTGCACGGTCAGCTCGAACCAGGGGGAGAAGCTCGATGACCACCGTCATCGCAGATCGTTTCCAGCTCGTCGCGCCGCTCGGCAAAGGCAACATGGGCGAGGTCCACCGGGCGCTGGACATGGCGTCAGACGGCGACGATCCAACGGTCGCCGTCAAGCTGCTGCTCAACGGCCGCTACGGGCCGCTGGCCGTCGGCGCCGACCCTAAGGCGGTGGAGCGCTTCGCCCGCGAAGTGTCGATCATGCGACTGCTGGATCAGCGGAACCTGCCCAGGACGATCGACGGCGGGGTGGACCAGATCGGTCGCCCGTACCTGGCGATGGAACTCCTCGACGGGCGAGAACTCTCCGATCTGATCGAGGCATGCCCGCAGCTGCCGGTCTCGTGGGTGGCCGCGGTGGGGGCACAGATCGCCGCGGGACTGGCTGCCGCGCACGCGAAGAACGTGGTCCACCGCGACCTCAAGCCGGCCAACGTCATGGTGGTCGCCGGCGGTGTGGTCAAGGTGCTCGACTTCGGGCTGGGGCAGCTCGTCGACGGTGAGAGCACCGCGCTGACCAGCAGCGGGGTCACGGTCGGGACGGCCAGGTACATGGCGCCCGAGCAGTTCCGGTCCTCCGCAGTCACCCCGGCCGCCGATCTGTACGCACTGGGTTGCGTGCTCTTCGAGCTGCTCACCGGGCAGCCGCCGTTCCACAGCGTCTCCGCGCTGGAGCTGGGGCAGAAGCACCTCACCGAGCAGCCGCCGCCGCTCACGTTGCTGCGCCACGACGTTCCGCGCGATCTCGAGCTGCTGGTCGAGCGGCTGCTGCGCAAGAAGCCCGAGGATCGCCCGGAGAGCGCCGTCGTCGTGCGCGACGCGCTGACCGCGTTCGCGGTGGGCGACGACGTCGTGCCCGGCTGGGCCGACGCCAACCCGGTCACCGGGTTAGTCGCGGCCCGGCCGCTCCCGGTCGCCGCGGTCGCACCGGCGCGCTCGGCCGGTCTCGGCATGGACCTGTTCGAGGTGCACCGGCAGCTCATCGCGGACTACCGCTCGTTCACCGTGGCCGGCACCGTGATCCGCGACGCGACGATCGCGGCGTTCGTCGAGAACGACCTGAACGCGAAGTCGCAGTGGCCTGATCCGTGGCTGTCGCTCAACCCGTTCTTCGCCTCGGCTGGCTCTGTTCTGGAGCTGGCGACAGCCGGTGTGCTGCACGAGGAGTGCGCACGGATCTTCCAGGCGCAGAAGAACGCCGACGACGTCGTCTGCCAGGGCCGGCCGCTGACACTGCACCAGCACCAGCGGGAGGCAATCGACGCCGCGCGCACCGGCGAGTCCTACGTCCTCACCACCGGCACTGGCTCGGGCAAGTCGCTGTCCTACATCGTGCCGATCGTGGACCGCGTGCTGCGCGAGCGCGCCGTGGAAGGCCCCAACGCGCAGAAGCGGGTGCGGGCGATCATCGTCTACCCGATGAACGCGCTGGCCAACAGCCAGCTGGGCGAGCTGCACAAGTACCTGCGGCACGGCTACGGCGAGGGCCACGAACCGGTCACCTATGCCCGCTACACCGGCCAGGAGAACGACGAGCAGCGCAAGTTGATCCGCGAGAACCCCCCGGACATCCTGCTCACGAACTACGTGATGCTCGAGCTGATGCTCACCCGGCCGGACGACCGGAAGTCGCTGGTGCGGATGGCGGAGGGCTTGCAGTTCCTCGTCCTGGACGAGCTGCACACCTACCGCGGACGCCAGGGTGCCGACGTCGCGCTGCTGGTTCGCCGCGTCAGGGAGGCCTGCGGCTCGCCGCAACTGCAGTGCATCGGCACCTCGGCCACGATGTCGAACGAAGGCGGTGCCGCTGAACGTCGCCAGACCGTCGCGGACGTGGCCACACGGCTCTTCGGCACGACTGTCCGGCCGGAGAACGTGATCGGCGAGACGTTGGAGCGGGCGACCGGGGAGCCGCCCGCCAGCGTGCCGGTCGAGCGCATAGGGGCCGCGGCGCCGCGTGCGTACGCAGAGCTGGCCGCCGATCCGCTGGCTCGCTGGATCGAAGCACGGTTCGGTCTGCGACACGAGGACGGCCTGCTGGCGCGTGCCGCGCCCGCCCGGATCGAGGACGCGGCACAGGAGCTGGCCAGGCAGACTCGGGTCGCCGAGGACACGTGCCTCGAGGCGATCCGCGCGACTCTACGAGCCGGTTCGGAGGCGCTGCACCCGGTGACCGGCAGGCCGCTGTTCGCGTTCCGCCTGCACCAGTTCCTGTCCAAGGGCGACACGGTGTTCGTCACGCTGGAGGAGCCGGGGCAGCGCTCCCTCACGCGCGACTACCAGCTCGAACAGCCCGGCTCCGGCGGCAAGATCCTGCTGCCGCTGGCGTTCTGCCGCGAGTGCGGCCAGGAGTACCTCACGGTGTGGCGAACCGAGGAAGAGGACGGCAGCATCCGCTACCGGTCGCGACGCGACACGAACGCGAGCGGTGGCCGGGCGGAGGACGGCTACCTCCACATCGATCCCGACAAGCGGTGGCCGGGCAGCGTCGAGGACGCGATCGAACAGCGCCTGCTCCCCGACTCCTGGCTGCAAGAGGACGACGCGGGCTACCAGTCCGTGCGCGATTCCTACCGCAAGCGGTTGCCGCGCGCGGTGACGGTCGACCCGTACGGGATGGAGGGCCGCGGCGCGCTGCAGGCGACGTTCATCCCGGCGCCGTTCAGGTTCTGCCTGCAGTGCGGGGTGAGCTACGAGCAGGTGCGCGGCAAGGACTTCGCCAAGCTGGCCACGCTCGACCAGGAAGGCCGCTCCTCGGCGACCTCGGTGGTGTCGGCGTCGATCGTGCGCTCGCTGAAGGCGATCCCGGAGGACGCGCTGGATCCGCGGGCGCGCAAGCTGCTCACGTTCGTCGACAACCGACAGGACGCCTCGCTGCAGGCTGGGCACTTCAACGACTTCGCGCAGATCACGCAGCTGCGCGGCGCGCTGTACCGGGCGCTCGTCGAGGCAGGCGACGAGGGCCTGGACCACGAACACATCGCCGATCGTGTGTCGAGTGCGTTGGCCCTCGACATCACCGACTACGCGGGCAACGCCGACCTGCCGCCGTTCCTGCGCACTGCCGCGGCCCGCACCCTGCGGGACGTGATCGCGTTCCGGCTCTACCGGGATCTGGAGCGCGGCTGGCGGGTCACGATGCCCAATCTGGAGCAGACCGGGCTGTTGCGGATCGAGTACGGCGGCCTCGACTGGGTGGCGCGGCAGGACTCCTTGTGGGCGTCCGCGGCGCCCGACCTGCAGCGCGCGTCGGCGCAGCAGCGCGAGGACATCATGCGCGCGCTGCTGGACGAGATGCGCCGGGCGCTGGCGATCGACGTCGCGACCTTCCGCGACGACTTCGACGTGCTGCAGCGGGCGAGCGAGGAACGCCTGATCGATCCGTGGAAGCTGGCGCTGACCGACCGGCCGCAGGGCGTCGGCACGGCGTTCCCGCACGGGTCGAAGGCGGGTTCCATGCGGTCCGACGTGTTCTTCTCCGGCCGCGGGAAGATGGGCAAGTACCTGCGGCGCATCCACTTCCCGAACCTCTCGACCGATGACGCCCAGCACGTGATCGAGAACCTGTTCACGGTGCTGAAGCAGGCTGGACTCCTCGAGGAGATCGCGGACGCGCCGTTGCAGGGCGGGCGCCGTCGGCGCTCGGCCGTCCCGGTCGGCACGGGGTATCGGGTGAAGGCGTCGGTGCTGGTCTGGAAGGCCGGGACAGGTGAGCAGGGCGCGTTCGATCCGTTGACGCGCACGTACGCCAGCGGTGACGGCCCGCGGGTCAACCTCTTCTTCCAGCAGCTCTACCGGGAGACGGCGCAAGGGCTGGCCGGGATGGCGGCGCGGGAGCACACCGCGCAGGTTGATCCGGCGACGCGCCAGCAGCGGGAGGACGACTTCCGTGCGGGGCGGCTCAAGCTGCTGTACTGCTCGCCGACGATGGAGCTGGGCGTCGACATCTCCGAGCTGAACGCGGTGATGATGCGCAACGTGCCGCCGACCCCGGCGAACTACGCGCAGCGCAGCGGCCGCGCTGGCCGGTCCGGCCAGCCCGCGCTGGTCACCACCTACTGCGCCACCGGCAACAGCCACGACCAGTACTACTTCCGCCGGTCCGAGCGGATGGTCGCGGGTGTCGTGGCACCGCCCCGGCTGGACCTGGCGAATGAGGACCTCGTCCGGTCGCACGTGCAGGCCATCTGGCTGGCGGAGACCGGGCTGAAGCTGGGTGCCGCGATCCCGTCCGTCATCGACGCCAGCTACGACGAGGAGGTACGCCCACCGTCTCCGGCGCTCCTCCTGCACGACGACGTGCGCGCGAAGATCCACGACCGGTCGGTGCCGCGGCGGGCCGTCGCCGCGGCGCGCGAGATGCTCGGCGCACTGTGCACCGAGTTCGCGGCGGACTCGACGTGGTGGCACGACCAGTGGATCGAGGACGTCGTCGCGTCGGCGCCCGACCGGTTCAATCGGGCCTTCGACCGGTGGCGGGAGCTGTTCAAGGCAGCGCTGATCGATCAGGACGAGCAGAACCGCCGGGTGCTCGACCACACCCTCTCCGAGGGCGGGCGCAAGACCGCGACCCAGCGCCGGCGAGAGGCTGAGACCCAGCTCAAGCTGCTGATCAACGAGAGCGTCGACAGCAAGTCGGTGCTCTCGGACTTCAATCCCTACCGCTATCTGGCGAGCGAGGGGTTCCTGCCCGGCTACTCGTTCCCGCGGCTGCCGCTGGCTGCCTACATCCCGACGTCGGCGCGCCGCTTCGGCGACGGCGACTACCTGCAGCGGCCCAGGTTCCTGGCGATCCGCGAGTTCGGGCCCGGCGCGCTGATCTACCACGAGGGCGCGCGCTACCAGGTCGATCGCATCCAGCTGCCGCTGGGCGGTGGCGGTGATCTAGTGACGTCGAGTGCGAAGCAGTGCGAGGGCTGCGGCTATCTCGGTGTCGTGTCCGAGGACACGTGCAACATGTGCGGGGCACGGCTTCCCGGCCCGACGGCCGGGCTGCTGCAGCTGCACACCGTCTACACCTCGCGCCGAGAGCGGATCTCGTCCGACGAGGAGGAGCGCCGCCGCGCCGGATTCAAGCTGGTCACCGCCTACCGCTTCCACGACCACGGTGCCCGTCCCGGCCGCCGCGACGGGTTGGTCGAGTGCGACGGGCAGCGGATCGCCACGGTCACCTACGGCGACTCGGCGACGGTGCGGATCACCAACATCGGCCGGGTGCGGGCGAAGCAGGACGAGCCGCCGGGGTTCTGGCTCGACTTGGCCGACGGCCGGTGGATGAACGAGCGGGACGCCGCCGAGGCTTCCGGTGATTCGAGCGAGCTGCCGGTGATCGATGCCGCCGGCGAGGAGCGGCGACGCAAGGCACGCGTGCTCCCGTTCGTCCAGGACACCCGCAACATCCTCGTCGTCCGGCTGGAACGGGCGGTCGACGAGAAGGTCGCACTGTCGCTGATGTTCGCCCTGGAGCGCGGGATCGAGGCGACCTACGAGCTGGAGGACAGCGAGCTCAACAGCGAGCTGCTGCCGCCGCTGACCGCCTCGCGGGATCGGATGCTGTTCACCGAGGCCGCCGAGGGTGGCGCCGGGGTGCTGCGGCAGCTCCAGTCGGAACGGTTCGACCTGGGACGGGTCGCCCGCGCGGCGCTCAAGATCTGCCACTTCGACGTCGATGGCAACGATCTGGGCGGCACGCACCCCGACCGGCCGTGCGCCCGCGGCTGCTACGACTGCCTGCTCACCTACGGCAACCAGATCCATCACACTGCGATCGACCGGCATGCCGTGCGGGATCTTCTGCAGCAGCTCGCACGGTCGGAAACGTTGCAGACGGGAGCGGGCGAGACCCGGTCGGGGCAGCTCGCCCGGTTGGCCGAGGCATCTGACACCGGTCTGGAGGGCCAGTTCCTGGCCTTCCTCAAGGCGGAGGGTCTGCGCCTGCCCGACGAGGCGCAGACGCTCATCGCGCAGGCACAGGCGCGGCCGGACTTCATCTACCGGCTGCCTGGCGCGCAGGTCGCCGTCTTCGTCGACGGGCCGGTGCACCAGTACGCGGCGGTCTCGGATCGCGACATCGAGGCCGAGGAACGGCTCGCCGACGCCGGCTGGGTGGTCGTCAGGTTCCCAGCCGGAACCGATTGGGCTGCCATCGCCGGTGGGTACGAGGACTACTTCGGGACCAGGGCCCGGAACTGATCAGGAAATGAGCATGACGACTTACACAGCCGGATCCCTGGTGTCCGCACGCGGCCGGGAATGGGTGGTGCTCCCGGAGAGCGCCCCCGACATGCTGGTCCTGCGCCCGCTCGGCGGTAGCGACGACGACGTCGCGGCGGTCTTCCCGGCGTTCGAGCCGGTGGCGAGTGCCCAGTTCGCCCGCCCGACGGCCGATGATCTCGGCGACGCGCACGCGGCCGGGTTGCTGCGCACCGCGCTGCGAGTCGGGTTCCGCTCCGGTGCGGGCCCGTTCCGCTCGCTGGCCGGGATCGCGGTGGAGCCGCGCGCCTACCAGTTGGTGCCGCTGATGATGGCGCTGCGCCAGCGGGTGGTGCGGCTGCTGATCTCCGACGACGTCGGGATCGGCAAGACGGTGGAGGCGGGGCTGATCGCGGCGGAGCTGCTCGCGCAGGGCAGCGCTCGTCGGCTGGCCGTGCTGTGCTCTCCGGCGCTGGCCGAGCAGTGGCAAGGGGAGCTGCGCAGCAAGTTCGGCATCGACGCCGAGCTGGTGCTGGCATCCACCGTGTCGCGGCTGGAGCGGGACCTCGCGCTGGGCCAGTCGCTGTTCGACCGCTACCCGCACGTGGTGGTGTCCACCGACTTCATCAAGTCGACACGGCACCGCGACGACTTCGTCCGGCACTGCCCGGATCTCGTGATCGTCGACGAGGCGCACACGTGCGTGGCGGCGGACGACAGCACGACGACGCAGAACCAGCTGCGCTTCGAGCTGTTGCGCAAGGTCGCCGAGGACCAGGAGCGCCACCTGCTGCTGGTGACGGCCACGCCGCACAGCGGAAAGGAGGGCGCGTTCCGCAACCTGCTGGGGCTGCTGACCCCGGAGCTGGAGCACGTCGAGTTCGACACCGACGCCGGCCGGCGGGCTCTCGCGCGGTACTTCGTGCAGCGCAAGCGGGCCGACGTCCGCCAGTTCCTGACCAAGGAGGACGGCGCGGCCGACGACAGCCTCGCCGAGAGCACCGCGTTCCCGTCAGATCGGTTGTTCGCCGACAAGACCTACGCGCTCTCCCCGGGCTATCGAGCGCTGCTCGACGACGCGATCGCGTTCGCGAGCGAGCGGGTCAGCGCAGCGGGGGAGCGCGGCAAGCGGGAGTCCCGGATCGCGTGGTGGTCGGCGATCGCGCTGCTGCGGTCGCTGGTGTCGTCGCCGCGCGCGGCCGCGCAGACCCTGCGGACCCGGTCGGCGACCGCCGAGGCCGGCACCGCGGAGGAGGCGGACCGGCTCGGCGCCCCGATCACGCGCGACGCCGCCGACGCCGACCAGCTCGAAGGACTCGACGTGGTGCCCGGCGCGCTCACCGGCGCAGCCGGCCGCCTGGCCGAGCTGGCCGACAGAGCCGAGGCCCTCGAGGGCCCCGACGGCGATCGCAAGCTCGCGGTGCTGGTCACGCAACTGAAGGGGCTGCTGGCTGAGGGATACCACCCGATCGTCTTCTGCCGCTACATCCCGACGGCGGAGTACATCGCGGAGCACCTGGAAGGCAAGCTCGGCCGCAAGGCCGTCGTCCGTGCCGTCACCGGCACGCTCTCGCCGCAGCAACGCATCGCCCGCATCGAGGAGCTGGCCGAGGCCGCTGGTGAGGACCCGGCGGCGCGGCGGGTGCTGGTCGCCACCGACTGCCTGTCGGAAGGGGTGAACCTGCAGCACCACTTCGACGCCGTCGTGCACTACGACCTGGCGTGGAACCCGACTCGCCACGACCAGCGGGAAGGGCGCGTCGACCGGTTCGGCCAGCAGCGCGACGTGGTCAAGGTCGTCACCGTGTACGGCAAGGACAACGTGATCGACGGCCGGGTGCTCGACGTGCTGATCACGAAGCACCGCCAGATCCGCAAGGACCTGGGCATCTCCGTCTCCGTCCCGGAGGCCGTGGCCGGCGGGGTGACCGACGCGATCGTCGAGTACCTGCTGGACCGGCGCCGGGTGCCCGAGCAGGGCACGCTGTTCGGCCCAGAGGACTTGGACCTGGGGCCGCAGCAGCTCGTCCTCGAGGAGGAGTGGGCGTCGGCGGCGGAGCGGGAGACGACCTCGCGCTCCCGCTACGCGCAGCGCTCCATCCACCCGGAGGAGGTGGCCCGCGAGGTCGCGGCCATCCGGGAGACGCTCGGCCGGGCGAGCGAGGTGCGCGGCTTCGTCGAGCACGCCCTCACATCGCTCGGCGGCGTGCTGTGGAAGGACGCCGACGGCGGCTTCGCCGCAGACCTGTCCGGTTCCCCGGTCGGGCTGCGCGACGCGGTGTCGTCCGCGCTGGGCCGCTCGGTCGACGACGGTCCGCGCGTCCCGTTCCGGGACACCGCAGCCGTCGCCCGAGGTGAGGTCGCGCTGGTCCGCACCGACCCGGTGGTCGGCGCGCTCGCCGGCTACGTCCTCGACGCCGCCCTCGACGCGCGCACGGGCGGCCCGCGGCCGGCGCGCCGGGCCGGGGTGATCCGCACCGCGTCCGTCGACATCCGCACGACGTTGCTGCTGGTGCGCTACCGGTTCCATCTCACCCTTCCCTCCCGGACGGGGGAGCGGCAGCAGGTCGCGGAGGACGCGCGGCTGCTTGCGTTCACCGGATCGCCGCAGAACGCGGTGTGGCTCGGTCCCGACGCCGCCCTCGAACTGCTGGAGGCGGGCGCGGACGCCAACACCGCGCCGGACTTCGCCCGCAGCACGATCGACCGGGTCCTGTCTGGCCTGGACGCGACCATCGATCACCTGGACGCCGTCGGTGCGGAGCTGGCCGCCGAACTGCTCGCCGCGCACCGCCGCGTCCGCAGCGCGTCCGGCGAGATCGTGCGCGGCGTGCAAGTGCGTGCCCAACAACCTGCCGATGTCCTCGGCGTCTACGTCTACCTCCCGGCCCCCGGAGCCATGTGATGTCGCCGACCAGCAGCACCCAGGTGTTCTCCGCCGTCACCACGGTCGGTGGCCTGCTGCCCGCCGACATGCTCGTGCGCATCAGCGAGGGCAAGGACGTACCCGGCACGAAGCCCGCCGACTACCGGGTGTTCGGGGCGCGATCGGTGCAGGACGAGGCCGAGCGGCACTGGGACTACCTGCGGTCGCTGTGGGTGGAGCTGCGCAACCGGCTGCCCCGCGCGCCGGAGGCGGAGACCCCGGTCGACGCCACCGGGATCGCCGTCTCGCAGTGGCTGATGCCGATGTTCACCGAGCTGGGCTTCGGCGCGCTGACCACCCTCGGCGCCGCCGGGATCGACGCCGACGACGCCACCAAGACCTTCCCCGTGAGCCACCGCTGGACCCACGTGCTCGTACACCTCACGCCATGGCAGGACCCGCTCGACAAGCGCGTCGCCGGCGCGGTGCCCGCCCAGTCGCTGGTGCAGGAGTGCCTCAACCGCACCGAGGCGCATCTGTGGGCGATCGTCAGCAACGGCCGCCGGCTGCGGGTGCTGCGCGACTCCAACGCCCTGGCCACCGCCGCGTACGTCGAGTTCGACCTCGAAGCGATCTTCGACGGTGAGCTGTTCAGCGAGTTCCTGCTGCTCTACCGGATGCTGCATGTCACCCGCTTCGCGGTGGACGAGGGCGCGGCCCCGTCGGCGTGCTGGCTGGAGCGCTGGCGCGGCGAGGCGATCACCTCCGGCGCGCGGGCGCTCGACCAGCTCCGCGAGGGTGTGCAGGCCGCGATGATCACGCTCGGCACCGGGTTCCTGCGCCACCCGGACAACACCGCGCTGCGCGACGCCGTCGACACCCAGGCACTGCACGGCGCACTGCTGCGGCTGGTGTACCGGCTGCTGTTCCTGTTCGTCGCCGAGGACCGCGACGTGCTGCACGATCCGACGGCGAGCGACGAGACGCGTGCCCGGTACGCCACGTACTTCTCGACAGCCCGGCTGCGCGCGCACGCCCTGCGTCGTCGAGGTACCGCCCACAGCGACCTCTACGCGGGCCTGCGGATCGTGCTTGACGCCCTCGGCGACGAGCGCGGCCGCCCGGAGCTGGGGTTGCCCGGCCTGGGTGGGATCTTCGACGACTCCGTGGCCGACGCCCCGCTGCATGGGCTTAAACTCGCCAACGAGCATCTCCTCGAAGCGGTGCGGCACCTCGCGCGGGTGCGCGACGTCGGGTCGCGCCGCTGGCGCAGCGTCGACTACCGGCACCTCGACGCGGAGGAGCTGGGCTCGATCTACGAGTCGCTGCTGGAGCTGATGCCTCGACACAATGCGGACCGCGAGTTCGTGCTGGAGGAGGCCGCGGGCAACGCCCGCAAGACCACCGGCTCCTACTACACGCCGTCGTCGCTGATCGAGTTGCTGCTCGACTCCGCCCTCGACCCCGTGATCGACGACGCCGTCAAGCGCGGTGAACTGATCGGCGGCGCTGACCCGACCGAGGCGATCGTTGGTGAGCTCCTCGGGCTCACGGTGTGCGACCCGGCCTGCGGCTCCGGCCACTTCCTCGTCGCCGCCGCCCGCCGCATCGCCAAGCGCGTCGCGGCGGTCCGCGAAGGCAATCCCGAGCCCACCCTCCCCGCGGTGCGCACCGCCCTGCACGAAGTGATCGCCCGCTGCATCTACGGCGTCGACCTCAACCCGATGGCCGTCGAGCTCGCGAAGGTGTCGCTGTGGCTGGAAGCCCTCGAACCGGGTAAGCCACTCAGCTTCCTCGACGCCCACATCCGCTGCGGCAACGCGCTGATCGGCGCCACTCCGCGGCTGCTGCAGGACGGCATCCCGGACGAGGCGTTCAAGCCGATCGTCGGCGACGATCCGGCGTTCGCTCGCGCGCTGGCCAAGCAGTCGCGGGACTCCCAGATGTCGCTGTTCGAGGTGGCCACCGAGGTCCGTGTCGCGAACATCGGCTTCGCGAAGGAGTACCGGACGATCACCAACGCGCCCGCTGACAACCTCGCCGACGTCCGCAAGCAGGCCGCGCAGTTCGCCGCACTCGCGGCCGATCCCGACATCCAGGCGGCGCAGGAGTCGGCAGACGCCTGGTGTGCGGCTTTCCTGTGGCACAAGACGGCCGATGCTCCAAAGGCTGTCACCCAGGATGTGTTCCTCGCGCTGCAGGACCCGGACGACGACACCACACCCTTGGCGACCCGGCTCGAAATCACGCGGCTGCGCGAGCAGTACCGGTTCCTGCACTGGCACCTGGCGTTCCCAGAGATCTTCGCGGTGCCGCCCGGCGGGGCCGGGGTGGACGCGGAGACTGGTTGGGCCGGCGGCTTCTCCTGCGTGGTCGGCAACCCGCCGTGGGAGCGGGTGAAGGTGCAGGACAAGGAGTTCTTCGAGGCCCACGGCCGCGAGGACATCGTGCGGGCGAAGACGGCTTCGATCCGCCGGAAGATGATCCAGCAGCTGGCTGACGACGAGTCGCCGCTCTACGACGAGTACGTCGACGCCCTGCGCACCTCGGACGGCATCAGCCACGTCCTGCACGACAGCGGCCGCTACCCGCTCACCGGGCAGGGCGACATCAACACCTACAGCGTGTTCGCGGAGACGATCAGGGCGATCGTCGGGCCGGACGGCGCGGCCGGGGTGATCACCCCGACTGGGCTGGCTACCGACAAGACCACGGCACCGTTCTTCGCCGACACGCTGAAGCGCAAGCGGTTGCTCGCGTTCTACGACTTCGAGAACGAGGCGAAGATTTTCGCCGGCGTCGATCATCGTGTCCGATTCGCGATCACAGCATTGAGCGGATCCCGGTGGCAGGCCGAACGGACCCGGTTCGCCTTCTTGACCCGGTACGTCGACGACGTCCCCGAGCGCCGCTTCGAGCTGAGCGCCGAGGAGGTGCTGGCGATCAACCCGAACACCGGCACCCTGCCGATGTTCCGCACCCGCGCCGACGCCGAGATCACCCTCGGCGCGTACCGGCGGCATCCCGTCCTGATCCATGACGCGGGCGAGCGGAACCCGTGGGGGCTGTCGTTCGGGACGCTGTTCCATATGGCCAACGACTCGGAGCTGTTCAACCAGCCCGAAGCGTTCGCCGACGCCGAGTTCGACGGCTGGTCCTACCACCGTCACGGCGACGAGTATCTGCCGCTGTACGAGGCGAAGATGCTCGGCCACTTCGACCACCGCTTCTCCACCTACCGCGACGCCACCCAGGCGCAGCTCAACGTCGGCTCGCTGCCCCGCCCCACCGCCGAGCAGCACGACGCCCCGGAGATGGAGCCGCTGGCCCGCTACTGGGTCGCCCGACCCGAGGTGACCACGGCGCTTGCACGCACGAGGACGGAGCGCGAGTTGCCGGGGCGCGAACGACCCGACGATCGTGGCCGACCGCCGCGGGCGGCAGGGCCGAGGTGGGACCGCGGCTGGCTGCTGGGCTGGCGCGACATCGCCCGCTCCAGCGACATGCGTACGTTTGTTCCCTCGGTGCTGCCCACCAGCGCCGTCGGTGACAAGTTCCTGCTTGCTTACCCGGCGGATCCGTCGCACGGGCCGCTCCTGCACGCCGTGTGGTCATCGTTGGCCTTCGACTACGTGTCCCGGCAGAAGGTCAGCGGCACCGCGATGAAGTACTTCATCGTCAAGCAGCTCGCCTGCCCCACCCCGGCCACGTTCGACGGGCCGGCCGCGTGGCAGCCGGATCGCTCGCTGGCGGATTGGGTGGTCCCGTACGTGCTGGAGCTGTCGTATACGTCGTGGCGACTGCAGCCGTACGCGCAGGAGATGCACGACGACGGGCCGCCGTTCCGCTGGGACCCGGAGCGCCGTGCCCTGCTGCGCGCCGATCTCGACGCCGCGTTCCTGCACGTCTACGGCCTGACTCGGCCGGAGGCCGAGCACGTGCTGGACTCGTTCTTCGTGGTGCGCAAGTACGAGGAGCGCGATCACGGCGAGTTCCGCACGAAGCGGCTGGTCCTCGACGCCTACGACCGCATGGCCGCCGCCATCGCCGGCGGCCCCGCGTGGACCTCGCTCGCGCCGATTCCCGCAGGTCAAGGCTCGCGACATCAGAAGCGGTAATTGTCAAGTTTCACATTTGGGTTGTGCGACGTCCAGGTGAAATGTGGCGATCGAGATTGAGCGTCGGGTGAAGCATCTGCATTCTGTTATGTTGCCTGTGAGAGGGGAAGCATGGCGCCCGCGGTGCTGCATGACGACGAGACGCTGCAACGAACCACCCAACTGATCAACTTTCTGGCTCGCGTCACCGATGCCGCGAATCGCCATCCGCGGCGCGACATCTGCGCCGGATCTGCAGATTCGCGGCCACCGCTGATATGGCTCGACGACATCCCGGCCGGAATCGATGTTCGGCTCGACGCCGACGGCGATGAACCGATCCTCGCGATCAAGCCCGTCCCGCTCATCGCGCCGCCGGCCCCACCGGTTGAGCTGAGGGAGCGGATCAACCCCGAGAAGATCAACGACATCGATCGCGAGCCGGTGCTCGGCCCACCCGACACAGACGACGAGATGCCGGTAGCCGGCGAAGACCGGCTGCGGACATTGTTCGGTCGCTGGCTCGCCGGCTGGCGGGCTTGGGCAGCGGACGAGCGTCCGAGGCGCGCGCTTCGTCAGCTCTACGACCAGCTGGAAGCAGCGGCTAAGACGATGGAACAGCAGGACGACGCGTTCGAGTGCGTCATCGCCACGGGGTTGGTGTGCTGGCGGGCGAACGACGTCACGATCCGCCGGCACCTGCTGACCGAGCCGGTTCGACCCGCCATCGACCGGCGGACTGCGGAGGTTCGCGTCACGCGGGTCGGTGGCCGGCGCCGGATGGAGGACGCCGAGGTCTTCCACGATCAACCGTGTTACCTGCCCGAACGTGGCCGAGGACGCCGGGAGGCGATTCTCACCAGTGAGATGCCGATGGATTCCGGGGCGGTGCGGGACGAGCTTCACGAATGGCTCGGGCTGGCCATCACCGTGCCGGTGGACGCCGTCGCTGCGCGGATCCGGGAAGGCATGCCGCTACCTTCGCTCCCGCAGCTGTCCACGTCGCCGGCATTCCTGATGCGTCCGCGCAGTCAGGTCCTCGTGGCCGAGGCCTATCGCAGGATCGCTAATGAGCTGGCCGATCCCGGCGTAGCGGTACCCGTTGGGCTCGCGCAGTTGGTCGTCGACACCGAGCGCGCACAGCGGGACGGCTGGTTGGCGAGCCAGGGTGCCGACCGCGGCGACCTGCTCGGCGACGATCCGCTCTTCCCACTCGCGGCGAACGATGAGCAGCAGCGCGTGATGGAACTCCTGCGCACCGAGACCGGCGTCGTCGTGCAAGGCCCACCGGGCACCGGTAAGACCCACACCATCGCGAATCTCGTCTCGGCCCTGCTCGCCCGCGGCCAGCGGATCCTGGTCACGAGCCAGAAGGAGCAGGCGCTGAAGGTCCTGCGCGACCACATCCCCGAGGAGCTGCGCCATCTGTGCGTTCTGCTCGCCGGCGGCAGTCGCGACGCGGCAGCAGAACTGCAGAAGGGGCTCGACGCGTTCTCCTCGGCGCAGGCATCCGCCGATCGCCGCCGACTGCAGGAAGATGTGCTCCGGTACGCGACCGAGCGCGACAACCTCCGCGGCAGGTCCGTCTCGGTGAACCGTGAGATCGCTAACCTCCGCGCGGTCGAGAACCAGGTGCACGGCCCCGTGGTCGCCGGCTTCACGACCGACCGGTACTACGGACCGCTCGTGCAGATCGTGCGTGACGTCCAGCGCGAAGCCCCCCAGCACGACTGGATGCCACCGGTGCCTGCAGGCGTTCCCGACTTCCCGCCGCTGAACCATGCCGAGCTGCTCGAGTTGCTCGATCTCCTGCGGCAGCCGGAAACAGCACTCGCTGCGCGAGCGGGGCAACTGATCCCCGACCCCGACCAGCTGCCGTCACCTGGGCACCTGGCCGAACTGCGGGCCGCGATCGAGCACGCGACGACGATCGTGCATCGCGATGGCACCGCGTTGTCACGGCAGCTGGCCTCCCTCGGCGAACCGGAGCTGGGCCACCTCGAAACGCTTGGTGACCAGGTCGCGCGCGAGATGGTGGCATGCGGGTTGTCCCCGACGGGAACGCCGGGCCGTGCTCCGCAGTGGGTGGTGCGTGCGATCGGCGATCGGTTGGCCGGGCAGCGGGCCGGACTGTGGGGACACCTGTTGGAGGTGCCGGACGAGGCCCGGCAGCTGCAACGGCGGCTACAGGCGCAGGGCGTGCGGTTCGTCGTCGAGATCCCGGACATCACGGCCGCGAATCTCGGAACAGCCAAGGGTTGGATCAATACGGGGAGTGCTCTGCTCGGCCACGTCCGAGGTGGGGGAAAGTTCCGCAACTTGGTGCAGAAGAAGGTCCAGCGCGATGCCGAGCCGTTGATGCACGTAGTCCGGGTCGACGGTGCGGCTCCCAACAGTGCCGAGCAGTTGGCAGCGGTGCTGGAGCATCTCGCTGCCGCAGTGGCCGCCGTGCAGCTGGCGCAGAAGTGGGCTTACTCGGACGTACCGATCACCGGTAGCGGCTCGCTCCCTGCGCTGCTGTCCGAACTCGCCGACAACGCGGCCCGCCTCATGCAGGTGGAGAAGCTGGCGTCGGTCCACCGCGCAGTGGTCGAGCATCTGGGCCGTTGTGGCCTGTCGCTCGACTTGTCGACCGTGGCGTCGCTGGTCGAGATCCGCGCGGCTATCCCGGCCGCCCGACAGCAGCACGTGCTGTGGCGGGAAGAGCAGCGGTTGGACCAGTTCCAGCGGCACATCCGAGATCTTGCGACGGAACCGGGCTCCTGCGCCGAACTTGCCCAAGTGTTGTCCTCCGTCGTGTCAGCCGATCCGCGGGCGTACTCCGCGGCAGTCGACGCCGTGGCGGCGGCTCGGCGGGAGCAGGCAGCGCACCGGCGGCTGCAAGAACTGCACGGCCGGCTCGGTTCAGCGCATCCCGAGCTGGCCGCGCTGCTGCGGAACACCGCGCACGAGCCCGCCTGGAACCAGCGCATTGCGGCGGCCGCGGATGCCTGGGCCTGGTCGAAGGCGCAGCAGTTCGTCGCCCTGCAGCGCAACGCCGATCGTGAGCGCGAGTTGTTCAGCGAGTTCGAGCGGATCGACAGTCAGCTCAAGGTGGTCACCAAACGGCTGGTGCATGCCCATTCGATGGTGGCGCTGCTCGACCGGATGACCGACGCCCATGCCCGGGCGCTCAACAGCTATCGCGAGCACATGTCCAAGATCGGCGCAGGGACGGGCAAGAAGACCAGCGAGTTCCGCAAGGCCGCCCGCGCCGCGATGCGGAAGGCGCAGGATGCCGTACCGGCCTGGGTGGTGCCGCTGCCCACGCTCCTGGAGAACCTGGATGCGGAACGGGACCGGTTCGACGTCGTGATCGTCGACGAGGCCAGCCAGGTGGGCATCGAGCACCTCTACTTGCTGTGGATGGCGCCACGGGTGATCGTCGTCGGCGACGACAAGCAGTGCACGCCCGGGCCGGCGCGGCTCGGCGATCTGGCCACCCTGTTCAACCAGAGCGACGCTCTGATGCCCGACATCGACCACGACATCCGGCGACTGTTCACCCAGAAGAACAACCTCTACGGCGTGCTGTCGGCGCGCTCGGGCCGAGACGCGCTCATCCGGCTTCGGGAGCACTTCCGGTGCGTGCCGGAGATCATCAACTTCTCCTCGCAGAACTTCTATCCGGACAACTCCGGAAAGCCCGGCCTGATCCCGTTGCGCGAGCGGAAAGCCGGTGATCTGGAGCCGCTGAAGGTCGTGCACGTCGAGGATGCGGCAGCGGAAGGCCGGGACGATCGGAAGAAGAACCCGCGGGAGGCGAAGGCCATCGTCGAGGAGATGGGAGCCTGCCTGCGCGATGCCCGGTATGACGGCAAGTCGTTCGGGGTGATCGTGCTGCAGGGCCAAGGTCAGATCAAGCTGCTCCAGCACGAGATCAACGCGGCGATTCTCCTCGAGGATCGGGAACAGCGGAAGATCAGAGTGGGGAGCGCTGCCGATTTCCAGGGCGACGAGCGCGACATCATCTTCCTGTCGATGGTCGTGTCCGAGCGGCCGTACGCGATGACGGCCGAGTCTCACAACCAGTCCTACAACGTCGCCGCCAGCCGGGCCAAGGACCAGATGTGGCTGTTCGTTTCGGTGCCACGCGCAGAGCTCAAACCCGAGGATCTGCGGGCGAAGCTGCTCGACTACATGCTGAACCCGCCCTCGGTCTTCGGTGCGTCGCCGAGCCTGGACGAGGTCCCCGCGGATCGGCCGTGCGAGCCGTTCGACTCGATGTTCGAGCAACGGGTCTTCCGTGAGATCAAGCGGCGTGGCTATCACGTCGTCCCGCAGTACCAGGTCGGATCGCGGTGTCTCGATCTCGTGGTGTCGGGCGCCGGGGCAGTGGGCCGCATCGGCGTCGAGTGCGATGGCCATCACTGGCACACCTCGATCGACGATCAGCGCAATGACGCGCGACGTGACCTCGAACTCGCCCGACAGAGGTGGCAGGTCGTGCGGCTGCGCGAGAGCGAGTTCGAGTTCGATCCCGAGCGCGAGCTGCGCCGAGTGTGGGATCTCCTCGATGCACGCGGAATCATCCCGGCAGGAGCGGTCGAATGACGGTGACGGAGATCGAATTGGACGATGCGGTCCTGGAACGACTGGCCAGCATCATCTGCGGCGACGACGGGCCGTTCTACCGGCGCGGATTCGAGATCGTCAAGTTCTTCCGGGCTGCTGGCTGGTCGGTGCCGGACGAGGTGGACGTCGCACGCCGGGCATGGACGATCGCGCGCTTGCTGGAGGGAAAGGACGACGGCGTGGCGATGGCCCGGCTCGTTCTGCGGCTCGCCGATCGCCGTGAGTACCTGGGAGAGGACACCGCGCACACTCGAGTTCTCGACGATCTGAACGCGCTGCTGCAGATCGAGGGATACGCCATCGTCACCGAGCGAGGCCGACCGAAACTCGTCGAGGATGAGCAGGAGCTGGGCCGGATGGCGGCGCCCATCGAGCTGACAGCGAGCGTGAGTCAGATCGTGAGCGACAAAGAGTTCGGTGAGCAGCTGAGTCGACGGCTGGACGAAGCGCATCGCTGCTGGCAATCGGCCGCGCCGACGGCTGCGATCGTCATGCTCGGCAGCGTGCTAGAAGGCGTTCTCTACGACGTCGCCATCAGTCGGCATGACTCCGGCAAGGTGCCCACCGATCATCTCGAGTCCCTCATCAACATGGCCGGTGAGAATCGGTGGATCGCGAAGGACGTCGTCGACTACGCACATGTCCTCCGCGATCACCGCAATCTCGTGCACCCGAAGAAGCAGTGGAAGCAGGCTTACGCGCCGGAGGGCGATACGGTGGACATCGCATGGAGAGTGGTCGTGGCAGCGCTCAACGATCTCGCCGAGCTGGGCCCTCCGCTGCAGCGGTAGGCAGCGGCTCAGCCTGCGGCTGGCACAAGATCGCTTGCTGCGCCGCTCCACGAGACTCGCAGCCGCTCTCGTGCCCGCGTGCACGCGACGAACAACAAGCAGCGCTCCTGCTGCAGGTCGAGCACGTGGCGGACCGGGTCCTCCGCGACCGGGGTGACGGCCTTCTGCAGCGGGAACGAGCGCTTGCCCACGCCGACGACGGCGACGCACCGGAACTCGAGGCCCTTCATCCCGTGCATGGTGCTGATCCGCACGGCGTCGGGGGAGGGGTTGCCGGTCCGTAGCTCGGTGGTGCTGATCCCGTGGACGCCCAGTTCCTTGGCGATCGTGCGGGCGTGCGGGAACGTTCGCGCCACCACGACGATGTCCTCGGCGGCGACGCCGTCCTCGCGCCACTGCTCGATGGCCAGCGCGAGGTCCTCGGCCTCTCGGGCGGCGTTGGCCACTGGTGCGATCTCCGGTGGCTCGCCGTGCAGTGCTGAGTGGTAGCCGGTCAGCGAGTCGATTCCCTCGTCGAGGTCGGCGATCGCGGCGTCGCCGAGGATGCGCATCGACCACCGCAGGATCTCGGCGGTGGTCCGGTAGTTGATCCGCAGCTGGGCGGAACGGCCGCGGACGTCGATCCCGACCCGGCGCAGCGACACGTGATTGCCGTAGATCCGCTGGTGCGGGTCGCCGGTGAGGAACAAATCGTCGGGGCCGACGGCCGCGGCCGCACGCAGCAGCCGCCACTGCGCGGGATGCAGGTCCTGGATCTCGTCGACGACGACGTGCCGGAACGGTGGGCTCGGGCGAGCGGCGACGAGGCGCGCGGCCTCGTCGGCCACGGTCAGGAACGTCCACAGTCCATCCCGGCGGAGATCGGCCGCGAACTTGTCCAGGCGTGGCCAGATCTCCTGCTTCTGCCGCTTGGTCAGCCCGCGGCCACGGCCTCGGCGGGGTGCCACCAGGTAGTCATCGAGGGTGTGGACGTCGTTGGCCAGGACGACCTGGCGCCATTCCTCGAGGAGGAACGTCGCGGTGAAGGGGCCATCGGCGTTGAGGCGTTCGAGGAGCTGGTCGTCCTCAGCGATCGTGAAGTTGCCGTGTTCGGCGCGGACGACTCCCATCGCCCACCGGTCCACGTTGAGCACCGCGACCGCCCGCCGCTCGTCGGCGTCCAGCATGGTCTCGAGATCGCGTTCCAACGCTTCGGCCAAGGCCCGGGAGAACGACGTGAGCAGAACCGAGCGCGCCGGTAGCTCGCGGGTGGTGACCAGGTGCTTGACCCTGTGCAGCGCGACCACGGTCTTGCCGGTGCCGGGCCCGCCGGTCACCTGCGCGCTACCAGCGTACGACGGGCGGTAGGCCAGCTCGTCCTGCGACGGATGCAGGAAGACTCGCCACATCGCGATCGGCTTGTCGAGCAGCTCCAGCAGCTCGGCGGGACCGTCGACGAGCGCGATCCGGCCCTGTGTGCGTTCCACCGCGGCGACGATGTCGTCCTGGTCGATCGGCTCGTCGGGGATGCGCGGGGCGACGACGTCCGCCCACACCTGCTCCACGGTCATCCCGGTGGCGAGGCCGTAGAGGACCTCGTACTGGTTGACGGGGATGAAGGGTTCGACCGCCTCCAGCGCGGCGTCGTCGCTCAAAGTCCGGGCGAGCCGGCGCACCTGCTCGTCGATGCCCAGCCGGGCGAGGTCACCGTCGTCGACGTGAGCGAACAGCAGATCCGTCGTGGTGGGGATGACCTCGCTGGACAACTGTTCGATCATGGCGACGTCGCGCAGTTCAAGCACACCGGACACTTCGTTGACGGAGAACAACCGGCGGCGCGCCCAATCGACGGCCTCGTCGTGGCCCATCACCCGCATCAGCGTGTAGCGATCGCCGGACACGGGCGCGAGGACCACGCCGCGCCAGTAGTCCGTGATGCGGATCGTGCGCACGCGCTCGTCACGCATGTTGGTGAGCTTCTCGAGGTGCAGGCCGGCATGGGTGTGCTCGGTGAACTTCTTCAGCGCCGCGTCGGTCTGCTTCTGGATCGGCGGTTGCAGCTTGGCGTACTCGCGCAGGAAATCGACGTGGACGGCCAGCTGAGGCACGATCCGCCCTTCGGTCGGCAGCAGGAGCATCATCAGCTTGCCATCGATCTCGCGCATCTCCAGCGCCACTCGGCCCAGTGATCGACGGGCGGTCCGGGCCCAAGGGTGCCGCTACTCGCGCTCGTACCCCAGATCGGCCAGCGAGATGAACCGTGGCCGGCGTGGCCAGCGGCCGACTCGTGTCGCTGCGCTCGGGTGAAGGCTGTCTCCGATCAGCACGGTCAAGGCCCGCCGCCGCGGCCGCCCCGCCTCCTGCGAGATCAGGGCGGCGTAGTCGAGTACCTGGTCCACTGCACGATCGTCGATGAGGCCACGCTTCAACTCGACGATCACGTCGCGCTTGAAAGGGCCCCGCCCTCGCTCGTAGAGCAGATCCGCGCGCCTGCCGTTGGTGAACCGGAACTCCGCGGCCACCAGACGCAGGCCAGTGATGCCGGCAGCCTTCAGCGGGTCGGCGGCGCGTTCGAGGCGAGCCTGGATCTCGCGCTCGCGCCGGATGCGGTAGATCCCGTCAGCCGCCTGCTTGGCCAGCTGGTCAGGGCGGCGGCCGGCCAGCGCGACGAGGCGTGCCCAGATCTCAATGGGGGACGGCGAAGCTGGAGCGGACGAACCTGACCTTGACAGCCGACCACTGGCTGACGACGTCATCGTTCTTGATCACCGCCCAGGGGATGGGCTTCGCGAAGCGCTCGAGGATCTCGTACTGACACGCGGGCTTCCCGTGCAGCTCATCGCCTGGCAGGTCGAGTGGTTCCGGATCGGAGCGCACGACCGCGAAGTAGGCGATGTCCTTCTTCTCGGTGGATCGGTAGATGAGCGCCGTGTCGCCTGCCCGGGTCTCCGCGGAACACGTCCACCAGGCCGTCGGCGTGAATCCCTCCGACGGCTCGAGGTCCTTGCGCTCATCGCCGGCGTCATCGAGGTAGTACTTCGGACGAACCACCCACAACCAGTGACGCGCGTTCCGAACGGCGCGGGCGGATTGACTGTCTCCCGTCATCAGGACTGCGCTCGCATCCAGATCGTGTGCCGCTCTCGCCAGACGCTGTGGTGGTTGCCGGGGTGCGTCAGCGGGATCCAGTCGACCGCCTTTCCTCCCAGCCGTACCGTCCGCGCCGCACCATAGGCATCATCGGGGCGCAAGGTGACGGGTTCGACGGCCGCGAGAGCTGCGAAGACGTCCGCGGCCTCCTGTCCAAGAGTGATGACCCGATCGGCAGCTGCTTCGGCGAGTTGCCCGCGCAGCGAATCGGATTCCTCGGCGAGCGTGCGACGGACGAGAGCTGTCGGACTCGGCCGTGACGGGAGCGCGGCCGTCGACAGGCGCTGCGCTGCTGCGAACGGCTGGTACAGCTCGGCGATGCGCTGTCCTTGTGAGCCTGCGCCGGTCTTCGTGAAGTAGAACGGGAGGCAGTCCGTGAAGTAGGTGTCGCGCGGCGCCACGCGCAACGGGGTGAGGACGTCGTCCACGACGCTCCGCCCGGAGCTCCCATTGCCGCCAGCGTGCGAAATGGTTCCGTGCCCGTCACTCCATTCGGACACATCCAGCCATGCCGCGATGCGCTCAGCGGCGTCAGCTCCGTCCCAGAACACCTCGGGCTCGTCATCGACAGCGAGGGCGCCGATCGTCGCCCCGTCGGGCCGGCGCCACCGCACGTGCAGCGCACTGGGGTACACACCCAGCACGAACAGCTCCGCGCGGCCAGGGGGGCGCCGCGGACTTCGGCGCGTGGACGGCCGTCCGAACGGGAAGATGGCCGTCACGGGATGTCCTCCTCTGCGCTGACTCCACGAGGTCCGACGGACCGTAGCGGGCGCGGAGGATCTCCGCGAGATCAGTTCCCCGACCTGCAGAGGCTCAGGTAACGATGCTCCCTAACGCGCCCTTGGGGGTCGCGATCGCATCGTCGAGGTCGCCAGCGATCGCCCCCGCGCTGCCGCAGCTTCCGGGTCTTCGTGCTCCCAGATCCGCACCGGCGTCCAGCCGGCGGAGAGCACAGCGACGTCGGTGTCGTAGTCGCGCTGCACGATCGACGCGAACTTGCGCCTCCACCACTCGCGATTGGCGTGGGGGAGGTGCTGGTGGTCTGGGCAGGAGTGCCAGAAGCAGTCGTCGATGTAAACGGCGATAAGCCGCCGCGTTCAGTCCGGGATCCGGGTCAGGGCCCCGACGTCCAACCGCAGGCCGCCGGTGGTCCGCAGCCGTACCGGCGAATCCTCAAAGCTGTGGGGATCGGGCTGTTCCTCGCTGCGGCCGCCGTCGTCCGAGCTTGGCGATTGGGCCGACACGGTGCACGCTCGATACTTGCCGGACCACGACGAATCGTCCTGAGTGGACGCTGAAGTCGATCACCAATCTGACAACAGCTCTGACAACAACGCGGGCGCATCCGGGCCATCGGCAGCGCCACGGGTGCACGTTAGTGCCTGGTCAATGCGTTGCGGGGCTCGTCGATGACGACTTCACACCGAAGAGGTCACGCGACGCCGTGCCAGTCGACCGGTGTCGATGCCCGCGAAGATCGCCGGCGCGACGCTTCGAGCTACTTGTCGAGCCCAACCGATGGGTCAGCCCCATGAGATCCCCAGCACCCTCGATGGCCCAAGACGTGATCGGGCCGCCGCTCTGGCACGCCAGGACGTGCGCGTCGCCGTCGCCCTTGCCGATCCTGACGATGTTGGGTTCACCCAGACCCTGGCCGAAGCGCACGAGATCCTCCAGCGCTACCGCGCCGCCAGCAGCCATGCTCGTTTGGTCATCGCCGCCGCAGACGCTCGCCGCCTCGGCCACCATCACGCGCTGCCCGTCGAGTTCCTCCGCTACATGGCCGCGACCTTGTGGCGCAGCGACGAATGCTCAGTTCGAAGGCCGCTGCCTGCCGGATGGTTCGACCAGGCCCTCGAAGAGGTACATCCGGTCCGCCGAGCCCTGATGGCCGGGTACGCCTAGCTTGCGCGGGCCGTTGGCATGCAACTCCACGTCCGTGGAGATCGAGACGGGACGAGCTGGACGGGCCCGATGTCACACCATGGTCTGTCCGGCGCTGACGTTCACGGCCTCGCCGGTCAGCCCGGCCGCGTCCGGCGACAACAGCCATGAGACGGCGGCCGCGATCTCCTCGGCGGTCTGCACGCGCTGCAGCGGGATCTCGCGCTCGATGTAGGCGCGCACGGCGTCGGGCCCCCCGACGAAGTGCTCCTCGATCTGGCGGGTGGGCTCGGTGTCGACCGTCCCCGGGCAGACCGCGTTGACGGCGATCCCGTGCGGCCCCAGCTCTTTCGCCAGCACCTGGGTGAGCAGGTTGACCCCGGCCTTGGCCGCGCTGTAGGCGCCCATGTGCACGAACCCGACCTTCGACGCCTGGCTGGAGGTGTTGCAGATGCGTCCGGCGATGCCGGCGGCGAGCATCCGACGAGCGCACGCCCGCGACACCAGCCACGTCCCGACCAGGTTGACCTCCACCACCCGCCGGAACTCCGCGGCCGCGACCTCCACCAGCGGCGCGATCCCGAACCCGAGCGACGTGCCGCCCGCGACGTTGGCCACCAGGCTGATCGGCCCGAGGTCCGTGCTCGCCCGCTCGACAGCGGCCTCGACCTGGTCCTCGTCGGAGATGTCCGCCGAGACGGCCAGGGCGCGCCGCCCGAGGCCCCGGATCTCGGCGACCACCGCGTCGAGGTCCGGGCCGCCCGGGACGGCGGGGGCGGCCGGATCGGGCCGGTTCCCGGCGATGTCGACGCAGGCGACGTCGTGCCCGTCGGCGGCCAGGCGCAGCGCCACGGCGCGGCCGATCCCCCGCGGTCGGGCGGCCCCGGTCACCAGTGCGACTGCCATCTGTGCCTCACTCTCCGCGGTGCGCCGGTCGGACGTTGCCGTTCAGGTGGAAGACGTTGCTCGGGTCGTACCGGCGCTTGACCTCGGCCAGCCGGTCGTAGGTCGACGCGCCGTAGGCCTGCCGGACGCTGTCGACCCCGGCGTCGGCGAGGAAGTTCACGTAGCCGCCGTCCAAGGCGAACGGCGCGAACGCCGCCGCGGCCCGGCGCACCCACGCGGTGCCCGGCGCGTCCTCCTGCGGGGTCGCCCACGCCCCGACGGCGGTGAAGAAGTACGCCCCGGCCCGGTTGCCGAACGCGCTGTCGTGCTCGTCGACGCGCGGGACCTGGCCGCCCATCAGGTAGATCTCGATCAGGCTCAGGTCGCTGGTGCGCGAGCGGGCGTGCTCGATCGCCACGTCGACGATCTCGGGACGCAGGTCCGGCAGGTAGCCGGTCTTGCGGTAGTGGCGCACCCCCGCGGGCGCGGTCGCGTCGCCCATCGACTGCAGCGCCGTGAACGGCAGCGGCCCGATCATCTGAAGCGCCGGGTCCAGGGCGCGCAGCCCTGCGAGGACGCGCTCGCCGTCGGCCGCCGGCCCGGTCCAGCAGACCGCGACGGAGATCGCCGGCCGGCCGCGCAGGTCCGCAGGCAGCTCCGGGAGCGGTGGCGCACTGCCGAGCACGGCCATCATGCCCAGCTCGTCGGGTGCGTCCTGGCCGATGTCGGCGACGGTCGGCAGCACCTCGGCCGCGCGCTCCAGCGGCCACAGCGCGAACCCGCCCAGGACGGTCGGCCCCACCTCGTGGGCGCGGAAGGTGAACGCCGTGACGATCCCGAAGTTGCCACCGCCGCCACGCAGCGCCCAGAACAGGTCGGGGTGCTCGGTCGCGCTCGCGGTGATCACGTCGCCGGTCGCGGTGACGACCTGGCAGGCGAGCAGGTTGTCGATGGTCAGGCCGTGCTTGCGCATCAGCCAGCCCACCCCGCCGCCCAGGGTCAGCCCGCCCACCCCGGTGTCGGAGACCACGCCCGCGGGCACCGCGAGGCCGAACGCCTGGGTCTCCCGGTCGAGCTGGCCGAGCCGGGTCCCGCCCTGGACGACCACCGTGCGAGTTCCGGGATCGACGTGCACCGCGTGCATCGGCGACAGATCGAGCACGATCCCGTCGTCGCACGTGCCGGAGCCGGTGATGCCGTGCCCGCCGCAGCGGACGGCGACGTCGATGCCGCGGGACGTGGCGAACCGGATGCCGGCCACGACGTCCGCGACACCGGTGCAGGCCACGATCGCCGCCGGCCGGCGGTCGTACATGCCGTTCCAGACGCGGCGCCGCTCGTCGTAGGTCGGATCGCCGTCGACCACGACGGGCCCGCGCACGCTCGCGCGCAGCTCGTCGAGATCGACCGTGAGGGCAGTGGTGGTCATCGCCTACCTCCGATCCACCGGAACACCGGTGCGTGCCAGCAGGAACTCGCCGATCCGGGCGATCGCGCGGTGCGCCTCGGGCAGGTGCGCGAACAGGTGCCACACGTGCGGGACGCCGTCCCACACCTGCAGCGTCACCTCGACCCCGGCCGCCGACGCCAGGTCGGCCAGGCGCTGCGCGTCGGTGCGCAGCACCTCACCGCTGCCCACCTGGACCAGCAGCGGAGGCAGTCCGGTCAGGTCGGCGTTGACCGGGGACATCCGCGGATCCCGCGCGGAGGCCCCGGCCAGGTACCACTGCGCCGACAGCTGCAGCGTCTCGACGGTCACGAGCGGGTCCACCGCGTCGGGCGGGGCAGGCCGTCCGGCCACGTCGAGGTCCACCCACGGCGACAACGCGACCGCCGCGGCCGGCATCGCCACCCCCTCGTCACGCAACGCGACCAGCGCACCCAGCAGCAGGCTCCCGCCCGCCGAGTCGCCCAGCACGCCCAACCGCGCCGGATCGGCGCCGTGCTCGTCGAGCAGCCAGCGGTAGGCGGCCACGACGTCGTCGAACGCCGCGGGGAACGGGTGCTCGGGAGCCAGCCGGTAGTCCAGCACCAGCACGCTGGTGCGCGCGTGCGCCGAGATCGCGGCGGCGAGGCGCCGCCGGCCCGCCACCCCGCCGATGCAGAATCCGCCGCCGCGGACGAGCAGCGTCACCGCACGGTCCGGCACGCCTGGCGCCCGCACCCACTCGGCGGGCACCCCGCCCGCTACGACCGGATCGACACGTACCCCCGGTGGCGGTGGCCCGCCGAACGTCGCGGCCGAGCGCGCGCGTCGATCCGCCAGCGAGGCGTCTGGATCGGGCGGCGACGCGGCGAGTGCGGCCAGCAGTTCCGCCAGCTCGGCGCTGGGCCGGCCGCTCAGCTCACCCGTCGACATAGGTCGCCTCGACGGTGCCCAGCCCCGCGAACTCGCTGACGATCCGCTGCCCCGCCCTGACGGTGAGGATCCCGGCGACGGTGTGGTTGCCGATGATCTGGCCGGCGCGGACCCCGCCGCGCTCCCGCAGCAGGTCGACGCCGGTCGGCAGCAGCAGGAACGGATCGAACACCGGGTGGCCGCCGCGGACGTCGGAGATGATCTCGCCGTCGGCCGCGGTCACCACGCGCTGGCTGCGGAAGTCGATGCCGCGCCAGTCCGCGACCGGCTCACCGAGGACGAACCCGGCGTTCATGCTGTTGTCGGCGTACGCCTCGAACACCGCCTCCGGTGACCCGCCCAGCAGCTCGGAGATGTCGGAGAAGCGCAGGTCGAGGACCTCGAACGCCGGCACGGCAGCGACCGCGTCGGCCACCTCGTCGGCGGGGTAGGGCCGCTCGCGCGGCGGGAGGTCCCGCGTGGCCACGAAGACGACCTCGGGTTCGATCATCCGGAGCCGGGCGACCTGCGGCGGGATGTGCGCCGCGTTGGGCAGCACCTCGAACACCGGCGACACCAGGGCCGGCTGCCCGGCCTTGAACGGGAAGTAGGTCTTCCAGCCCGCCGCCGGTCGCGCCAGGCGTTCCGCGACGGCGTCGACGATCTGCTGCGCGTGGGCGACCGATGCCGGTCGACACGCCGGCGGCAGCCGGCTCAGCTGCGGCCCGCCCCGATGCACGGCGGCGAGCAGGTCGGCCGCCTCCGCCACGAGGTCGGGGGCCATCGGCGCGGCGGTCACTGCTCCTCTCCCCGCCGGGCCGGCGTCGCGGCCCACTCGTCCAGCGCCGCGTCCAGCCCGGCCACGAGACGGTCGAAGCTGCGATCCACGCTCTGCGGCAGCTCGAACACCCCGCCCTGCTCCAGCTCGACGAACCCATGGAGGGTGCTGCGGATCACCCGCATCGCGTCGACCGCGTCGTCACCGGTGATGCCGTAGCCCGTCAGCAGCGCGAACAGCACCTCGATCGCCCGTTGGGCGGCAGACCAGTACGCGGGATCGTCGAGATCGGCCGCCTCGACGGTCGCGGTGTAGCGGCCGGGGTGCTGCCGGGCCCACCTCCGGTAGGCCGCCGCGACCGAGGTCAGCGCCGCGGTTCGCGAGCGCCCGAGCGCCGCGGTGCGCAGCTCGTCACCGAAGTCGCGCAGCGCTGCGGCCGCGACCAGGCCGCGGAGCTTGGCGAGCCCGCCCACGTGCGAGTAGAGGCTCGGCGACGCCACCCCCAAGCGCTCCGCGACGGCGGCCAGCGTCAGTGCGTCGTATCCGATCTCGTCGGTCAGGTCGGCCGCCGCCGTCACGACGGCCTCGGTGGTCAGGTTCCTGCGTGCGGACTTCCGCGTGGTCACAGTGGTGCACTCCTTCGGGATGGCCCGTTCACGACCGGTCGGGCGGGTCGCCGCCCAGTAGCGCGATCTCGCGGTCGCGCAGGTCGGCGCGCCGCACCTTGCCCGCGTCGTCGCGCAGGGGCGTCGACACGCAGCGGAACGACCGCGGGATCTTGTAGCGGACGAGGCGCTCGGCCAGGAACGTCCGCAGCTCCTCGTCCGAGAGCGCGGCCGAGGTCTGCACGACGGCGTGCACCCGCTGCCCGAGGTCCCCGTCGGGCAGCCCCACCACCACGCAGCCGGTCACGTCGGGGTGGGCGGTCACCGCGGCCTCGACCTCGGCCGGGTAGATGTTGGCGCCGCCGCTGATGATCAGGTCGACCCGCCGGTCGTGCAGGTAGAGGTAGCCGTCGGCGTCCGTGGAGCCGAAGTCACCGATCGACTCCCAGCCGTCGCGCTCGCGCGCGTCGGCCCCGACGTAGCGGTAGGTCGGCGGGGTCCCGGGGTCGCGCCGCATGAAGATCTCACCGATCTCACCGGGGCCCAGCTCGGCGCCGTCCGGGCCGAGCACCCGCATCTCCCCGAGCGCGGGTCGGCCCACCGATCCGCGGTGCGCGAGCCACTCGGTGCCGCTGATCACGGTCACCGCCTGCCCCTCCGTGCCGCCGTACATCTCCATGAGCCGCTCGGGTCCGACGAGCTCGATCCACGCCTCCTTCAGCCACGCGGGGCACGGCGCCGCGGTGTGCCAGACGACGCGCAGCGAGCTCAGGTCGTAACGGCCGGGCTGCTCGTCGAGCACCCGCCAGATCCGCTGCATCATGGTGGGCACGAACTGCACCCAGTCGACCCGGTGCCGCTCGATCGCCTCGAGCGCCGCGACCGCGTCGAACCGGGGGAGCAGCACGACGTGGTTGCCCAGGAACGCACCCGTCGCCCCCATGATGAACGGCGCGTTGTGGTGCATCGGGCCGGGGACCAGCTGCACACCGCCCGGCCGCATGCCGACGCGCTCGGCCAGCTGCGAGGTCACCGCGCCGCTGGCACCGGCCACGATCAGCTTCGGCCGCCCGGTGCTGCCGCCGGAGGTCATCGCCTTCCACGACGGCGAGACGGCCACCGGGTCGATGGGTGCGGCGCTGACGGTCGGGTCGGGCTCGTACCCGCTCGGCAGCGCCGGCCGGTCGACGTCGTCGGCGGACGCACCGAGCACCAGGGCCGGATCGGCGAGCGCGATGATCTCGGCGCGCTCGGCCGCCGGCAGCGCCGGCGAGACGGGTTGCGGGACCGCGCCGAGCTTCCACACCGCGAACAGGGCCGCCACGAACTCGACGGAGTTCCCCAGCGCGATCGTGACGAACCGGCCCTGCGTGACGCCGAGGTCGCGGTAGACCCGAGCCAGCCGGTTGGCCTGCGCCTCCAGCTGGGCCCTGGTCACCGTCAGATCCCCGCACGTGATCATCGGGCGATCCGGCTCCGCGGCGGCCAGCGCGGTGAGCAGGGCGCCTGCCGGAACCGGCGCGGCGCCCAGGGTCGGCGCACTCACTGCGGCAGGTGGACCTGGTCGAGCAGGCCGATCTGCCCGGCGACGCCCATGGTGTCGAACTGCGTCCAGGCCTCGGCGATGCGGCCGTCGGCGAAGCGGGCGATCCCGATGAACGACGACCGCACCCGCCGGCCGGTCGCCGCGAAGTCCTGGCCGGGGGCCGGGAAGTTCCGCAGCGGGCCGTCGTGGGTGCCTTCGACGGTGAGCCGCGCGACGACCTTGTCGTCCTCGGCGACGATGTCCTCGATCGTCTCGGTCCAGTCCGGGAAGGCGGTGTGGATCGCCGAGATCAGCGCCTTGTGCTCGGCTGCCGTCAGCTGCTGCAGCGGCGTGCCCGGAACGTTGACGACGTACTCCGGGGTGACGAGCTCGTCGACCACGTCGAGCCGGCCCTCACCGGCCACCTCGCGGAACCACCGACGATAGGTCGCCTTGTTGTGCTCCTCCGACATGCCAGCCCTCCACCGTTGCAGGCTAATTATCTTCGCTAGAAACTAATAGTACTAGCTTCGGCTCTCCGGCACAACCGACGCCGCGATCCGCCGATGAGCGGCCGATGCACTGTCCGGCGAGTCAATCATCGGCCGCTGACCAGTGCCAATGCTCATATCGACATGGCAGCGATAAGCAGCGGGTATTGGTCGTCGCCTCGCCGCGGCGGCTACCGTCCACCGAGAGAAATGCATTCCGACCGTGGAGCCACGGAGGTATCGATGCCCGGTACGACGCACCCCGATTCGATCGCCGGCATCCGACGTTGGACGATCGGCGAGGCGACCGTCACGCGCGTGCTGGAACTGCCGCCGCTCGTCGCCGATCCGCAGCGCTTCCTCGCGACCGACCGGGCCACGATCCGCCGACACGACTGGCTGCAGCCGGAGTTCGCCGACGCCGAGGGCAACATCGTCCTGCACTTCCAGGCGTTCGTCATCGAGGCCGACGGCCGGCGGATCCTGGTCGATCCGTGCATCGGCAACGCCAAGCCGCGCACCCCGGCGTCGATGAACATGCTCGACGGGCCGTTCCTGGAGCACCTGGCCGCCGCCGGCTACCCCCGCGCCAGCATCGACCACGTGCTGTGCACGCACCTGCACACCGATCACTGCGGGTGGAACACGATGCTGGTCGACGGCACGTGGGTGCCGACGTTCCCGCAGGCCCGATACCTGTTCGTGGGGTCGGAGTACGAGTACCTGCGCCACGACGACCGCGGCGACGCGCCCGCCGTGCTGGCCGACTCGGTCCGCCCGGTCGTCGACGCCGGGCTCGTCACGATCGTGGGGCCCGACCACGTGGTCACCGAGAGCGTGCGACTGCTGCCCACGCCCGGGCACACTCCTGGACACAGTTCGATCCTCATCGCCTCCGGCGGCCGGGAGGCGATCATCAGCGGCGACGCGCTGCACCACCCCGTCCAGCTCGCCGCGCCCGCGATCGGCGATCACTTCAGCTGGGACGCCGAGCTCGCGGGGACGACCCGGCGGGAGCTCCTCGCCGACGTCGCGCAGCGGCAGGCGCTGCTCCTGGGCTCGCACTTCGCGGGCCCGACGGGGGTGTTCCTGGAGCCGGTCGGCGACGCCTGGCGAGCGGTGCCCGGCCCGGGCTGGGCGCGCGGCGCCCCGTAGCGGTCCCTGCCGGTGGTGATCAGGAGTACGAGAGGTGTCCCGATGCGAGCGGTCGGCCAGCGGGTCTTCGGCGGTCCCGAAGTGCTGCAGGAGATCGAACTGGAACGGCCGGAGGCGGCGGCGGGCGAGATTGTCGTGCGCGTCCGGGCGGCCGGGGTCAACCCGACCGACTGGAAGCACCGCGCCGGCCTGACCGGGCGGCCGACACCGGTGCCGGTACTGGGCTGGGACGTCTCCGGCACCGTGGCGCAGGTGGGCAGCGGGGTCACCCTGTTCGCCCCCGGCGACGACGTCTTCGGCATGCTGCCCTACCCGCGCCGGCCCGGCGGATACGCCGAGTACGCGACGGCCCCCACCCGCTCGTTCACCCGCGTCCCCGCGAACCTCGACCACGTCGGCGCCGCCGCGCTGCCGCTCGCCGCGCTCACCGCGCACCAGGCCCTCGTGGACACCGCGGACCTGCAGCCCGGGCAGCGGGTGCTAGTGCACGCCGCGGCCGGCGGGGTCGGCCACCTCGCCGTCCAGCTCGCGAAGGCACGTGGCGCGCACGTCATCGGCACCGCCGGCGCTGCCAAGCACGACCTGCTGCGCCGCCTCGGGGCCGACGAGCTGATCGACTACCGCACCACCGCCTTCGACGCGGTGCTCGACGGGATCGACGTGGTGCTGGACACCCTCGCCGGCGACGTGCGCACCCGCTCGCTGGAGGTCCTGCGCCCGGGCGGCATCCTGGTCTCGCTGGTGGCCGACGGCACCGAACCGGCCGCCGCGCGCCGGGCCGCCGCGCGGGGCGTGCGCATGGCCGGGCTGATGGTCGAGGCCGACCACGCCGGCATGCGCGCCGTCGCCGCGCTGGTCGAACAGGGCGAGCTGCGCCCGCACATCGCCGCGACCTTCCCCCTGGCCGATGCCGCCGCCGCACACGCGCTCGGGGAGCGAGGTCGAACCACGGGGAAGATCGTCCTGACCGTCGACTGACCGTCACCGGCCTCGCAGGGAAATACGTCGTCGTCGTGTCGTGACGCTGATTCCACGGGAATCCTCCGACGAACGTAACCGGCCGACCCCGCGACGACAAATGCCTGCTTCTTATCGCCGTCATGCCGGAAATGAACGTTGTCCGCGGGTGGGGCGAATGGTTGTATCGGCCGGCACGCAGGAATGAGGAGGACACCCATGGCGGAGCTGGCAGGGCGGGCGGCGATCGTGACGGGCGCCGGGGCCGGCATCGGACGGGCCATCGGGCAGGCGCTGGCCGCCCAGGGCGCGTTCGTGTGGGTGACCGACGCCGACGCGGCCGGGGCAGCCGAGACGGCCGCGGGGATCGAACAGGCCGGTGGCCGGGCGGAGGCGGTCCGGCTCGACGTGAGCGAGGAGGCGGCGTGGGAGGCCGCGCTCTCCCGCTGCGACGCGGCCACCGACGCGCTGACGGTGCTGGTCAACTGCGCGGGCACGGCCCGAGTCACCGACACGTTCTCGATGCCGCTCGCCGACTTCCGGCGCATCATGTCAGTGAACGTGGAGGGCACCTTCCTCGGCATGAAGCACGCCATTCCACGGATCGCCGACAACGGCGGCGGCGCCGTGGTCAACATCTCGTCCATCGCCGGGCTGAAAGGCATGGCGAGGTGGACGGCGTACTGCGGGTCGAAGGGCGCCATCCGCATGATGACCAAGGCGGTCGCCCTCGAGTGCGCGCAGCTGCGCAACGGCGTGCGGGTCAACTCGGTGCACCCGGGATTCGTGGACACCCCGTCGCTGCGCGCGGCGATCGCCGGCGGGCACCGGGCCGATCCGGCCCGCGGTTCAGTGCCGGCCGACCTGGACGAGGTGGCGAAGACCGCGGTGCCGATCGGCGTCGCGTGCTCGCCCGACGAGGTCGCGGCGACCGTGTGCTTCCTCGCGTCGGCCGGTGCGCGGCACATCACCGGCGCGGAGATCGTCGTCGACGGCGGCATGACGGCGGGCTGAGCCAGTGTCCCCATTCATGATCGACACCTACCGGGAGAGCGCCCCATGAAGATCGCCGACGGTCTGCACCGCATCGGCTCCGACATCATCAACTGCTACCTGGTGGTCACCGACGACGGCGTCACCGTGATCGACGCCGGCCTGCCCGGCTACTGGCGCTACCTGGAGGCCGAGCTGCACGGGCTGGGCCGCACGCTGCGCGACGTCCGGGCGCTGATCCTCACCCACGGCGACGGTGACCACATCGGGTTCGCCGCACGGATGCACCGGGAGCTGGGCATCGCCGCCCACATCCACGAGGCCGACGTGCCGCGGGCCCGGCTGGAGATCACCAAGCCGTACTCGGGCTGGGGTCCGGTGAAGGCCGGCCCGGCGGCCCGGTTCATCTGGTACTCGGTGCGCCACGGAGGCCTGCGCATCCCGCCCGCGACCGGTCTGCAGACCTTCACCGGCGACCAGCAGCTCGACGTGCCGGGGACGCCGCGGCTGATCCACGTGCCGGGTCACACCCCCGGCAGCGTGGCGGTGCACGTGCCGGCCGTGGACGCGCTGTTCCTCGGCGACATCTTCACGACCCGGCACGTGATGACCGGCGCCCGAGGCCCGCAACCCGCCCCGTTCACCATCGACCCGGAGCAGGCGGCCACGTCGCTGCTGCGGCTCGCCGACGTCGACGCGACCTGGGTCCTGCCCGGGCACGGGCCGGCGTGGGACGGCGGCGCGGCCGAGGCGGTGCGGCTCATCGGGCAGGCCGCCGCCCGGTGAGCGGCGTACTCACCGCACCCGGGCGCGGTTCCAGGAGGCCAGCACCGCGTCGCACACGTCGGTCAGCCGGTCGAAGCTGCGGGTGAGGTCCCGGTCCAGCTCGAAGGCGCCTGCGCATTCGAGGGAGGAGAACCCGTGCAGGGCGCTGCGCACGAACCGGATCGCGTCGATCGCGTCGTCACCGGTGATGCCGTAGCCCTCGACCACGGCCTCCAGCACCGCGAGCACCCGGTTCGCCGCGGCGACGTGCTCGGCGGACCCGCGTGTGGGCACCCGCGACAGCGCGGCGTACCGGCCGGGGTGGTCGCGCGCCCAGGTCCGGGAGGTGGTCAGCAGCGCCCGGACGGCGGCTCCGGTCGACCGGCCCATCACCGCCCGCTCCAGGTCGGTCCGGTAGTCGTCGAGCGCGGCGACGGCGATGGCCTGGCGCAGGTCGTCCTGCCCGGTGACGTGCTTGAAGACGCTGGGGCCTGCGACGCCGAACCGCCGGGCTAGCGCGGCCAGCGTCACGTTGTCGTAGCCGATCTCGTCGGCGAGTCGCCCGGCCTCCTCGGTCAGGCGCTGCCTCGTGAGGCCGACTCTCGGCACGACTCCTCCTGTGCTTGTTCTGTCGCGCCTGCGGCGCTCCGGCTCGGCGTGCCTGGCGACGAGCGTATCCGGCGCTCGACTCTCGCCAGAGAAGCTACTATCATTAGGTTATAGCTATATGGAGTTCTGCTCCGGCTAACGTGGATTGGTCGCCGGAGCCCGATCGCAGGAGGTCGCCATGGCGACGGCGTCAGAGAATCACCAGCTGCTGTCCGACTACTACGCGGCGTACGGGTCCGGCGGGCCGGAGGGACTCGCCCGGATGGCCGCCTTCTACGCGGAGAACAAGCCGTCCTACACCGCGGGGAACTCGGAGCTGTCCGGCGAGACCAACAGCCCCGAGGAGTCGCTGAAGGTCATGCGGCGCCTGCAGGAGCTCAGCGGCGGCAACATCACCTTCGCGGCCCCGCCGACCGTCCTGGTGGCCGGCGACGCGGTGGTGGCGCTGCTGGTCCACGAGAAGCACGCGCGCATCGGCCGTCCCGAGCTGGTCGTTCCGCGCCTGTACGTCTACGAGATCGCCGACGGCAAGATCAGCAAGTCGTTCGGCTGGCAACTGGAGGCGAAGGCCTTCGACGAGTACTACCCGCGCGGGTAGCGGCGCGTCAGCGCCGACGGACCCGCGGCCTCAGTACGTGGTAGCTGCCCCGACAACCCCGAGGACACACCATGATCTCCGACAACGCTGTTGGATCGACGAGCCCCACCACTGCCCGGACTCCTACGCGGGACCGGGTTCCGCTGCTCGTGGCACTGCTGCTCAGCACCGGCGTCGCCTCCGACATCCAGAGCGTGTCGCTGTCCCCCATGGTGGGGACGATGACCGCCGACCTGTCGTTGAGCAGTGCCCAGACCAGTTGGGCGCTCAACGCGTTCATGCTCGCGGGAGCGATGGGCGTGGGCATCACGTCACGGCTCGGTGACCTGATCGGGCACCGCAAGGTGCTGCTGCCCATGCTGGTGCTCGGGCTGGTCGGCGCCGTTCTCGGGGCACTGGCGAACGGGTTCGGCATGCTGGTCGTCGGCCGGTTCCTGATGGGCCTCGCGGTCGCGACCCCATTGGCGTGGGGTCTGCTGCGCGCCAGGGCGAGTGCCGTGCAGATCCGGTCGGCGGGGCTGTCGTTGGGCACCACCGTCGCGATACTGACGCCGCTCTCGCTGCTGCTCGGCGGCGCGCTGGTCGCGGCCGGCATGGACTGGAAGGTCATCTTCTGGATCATCGCCGCGTCGTACGTCGCGATGCTCGCCTTCGCGCTGTGGGCGCCCGAGACCCCGGAGCGCTCGCGTGCCCGGGCCCGACTGGACTGGCCGGGAGCGCTCGGGCTCGGGATCTGGTTGTCCGCGCTGCTGTTCGCGATCAGCGAGGGGAACTCGGCAGGCTGGGGGTCCGCGCTGGTGATGAGCTTGCTGGGGGCGTTCGTGGTCGTGTTCGTGGCGTGGCTGTGGCAGCAGCGCCGGGCGCCGGCGCCGATCCTGGACTTCCGCGACATGGACGTGCGGCAGATGGTCGCGGGCTTCGTCGCCATGTTCGCGACGATCGTCGTGTCGTTCGCCCTCTACATCCTGTTGCCGATCATGCTGCACGCACCGGTGGAGACCGGGTACGGCCGCGGTGCGGGGCCGCTGGATGCGGCCCTGCCGCTGATCATGATCCTGCCCGGGTCGTTCCTGGCCGCGGCGGTGGGCAAGGCGCTGCTGGTGCGGTGGGGGCCGCGGGCGCCGATGGTGATCGGTGGGCTGGCCACGACGGGCGCGTTCCTCGGGCTGAGCCTGCTGCACGACGCGGCCTGGCAGCCCTACCTGTGGGTGTTCGTCTACGGAGTGGGCGTCGTCATGTGCTTCAACCTCGCCTGGTCGCTGGTGGCCGCGTCCGGGCGGCAGGACAACACGTCGATCACCTTCGGGGTGGCGACGGCCGGGCAGATGGTGACCGCCGCGATCGTGAGCGCCGTGGTCCTCGCCGCCCTCGACCTCGGCTCGGGTGCGCTGCCGTCCGCCTCGGTGTTCGCATGGCTCTTCGCGGGCAGCGCTGCCGTGGCACTGCTGTTCTTCGTGATCTTCGGGCTCACCGTGGTCCCCAGGCGGCTCGAGGACCGGCACGCTGCCGGCTGAACCGGCGCCAGACGTCCGAGCCTCACCAGCCGCCATCGTCGCGATCCTCGGAATGGAGTGCTTCGAGCCGAGGAACGCCTCGCGCCCGAGTGAACCAGCGCCCGGTGTCGCGGACAACGCTCGATTTCGGCATGGCTGAGATAAGCAGGAAGTATTTGTCGTTCCTGCTCCGATCTGGTTGTGTCCTGGGCGAACAATGAGTACGGGAGCGGACAGGACGACATGACGACGACGTATGTTCCATGCGAGTTCCTCGAACTCGACCACCCGCGCGACGGAATACTCCGGGTGACGCTCAACCGCCCGGAGAAGCGGAACGCGATGAGCAACGAGCTGCGGACGGAGCTCTTCGCCGTGCTCGAGCAGGCGGATGCCGACGACGAGGTCCGCGTGATCATCCTGCGCGGCGCCGGGACGTGCTTCTCCTCCGGCTACGACCTCACGCAGGGCGCGGCGGCGGCCGACGGGGTGCGAGCCACCAGGCCCACCCCGTACTACACGGCGCGCGGGATCGGCTACTGGGCCCGGCACGTCGTGGAGGGCTGCTTCCACCTGTGGGACCTCGCGACGCCGTTGATCGCCCAGGTCCACGGGTACTGCCTCGCCGGCGGCACCGAGCTCGCGGCGTCGTGCGACCTCGTCTACGTCGCCGACGACGCCGAGATCGGCTACCCGCCCATCCGGCTGATGAGCCCACCCGACAACCAGGTCTTCCCGTGGCTGATGGGCATGCGCCCGGCGATGGAGATGATGCTCACCGGGGACTCGATCTCCGGGGTCGAGGCGGCCCGCCTGGGGTTCGCGAACCGCTCCTTCCCGGCAGCAGACCTCGAGCAGGCTGTCCTCGACGTCGCCGAGCGCGTCGCCAAGGTGCCGCCCAACCTCCAGCAGATGAACAAGCGCGCGCTGCACCGCCAGATGGAGGCGATGGGGATCCGCACCGGGGTCCGCGCCGGCACCGAGGTGCAGGCACAGGCCTGGTTCACGCCCGAGGTCGTCGCGTACGTCGAGGAGATGCGCAGGGGCATCACCAGCGCGCTCGATCGGCGTGACGGCCAGTTCGGCGACTACCGCACGACCGGTCGTTCGGTTGTGGCAGCGGAGCGGAGCAGCTGACGATGGCGACGCCCAGCGAGAACTTCCAGCTGCTGGTCGACTACTACGCCGCGCACGGGGACGGCGGGCCCGAGAGCGTGGAGCGCATGGCGAGCTTCTACGCCGAGGACAAGCCGGCGTACATCGCCGGCAACTCCGCGCTGTCGGGCACGGTGCGCAACACCGAAGAGGCGAAGGAGTACCTGCTCCGCCTGCAGGAGCTGAACGGCGGGAAGGTCGAGCTCGTCGGGACGCCGACCATCCTGCTGGCCGGCGACGCGGTGGTCGCCGCACTCATCCACCAGAGGCACACCCGCCCCGGCCAGCCGGAGATCATCGTGCCGCGCCTGTGCGTCTACGAGATCGCCGACGGCAAGTTGGCCAAGGCGTTCGTGTGGCAGCTGGAGTCGGAGGTCTTCGACGCCTACTACCCGAAGGAGGACTGAGCCGTGGACCGCGTGAGCGCCGACCGAGCCGCCGACCTGCTGATCTCGCTGTACCGCGGCGCGGCCGAGCAGCCGGTGAAGGGATTCCCCGAGGACTGCAGCCCCGAGTCCTTCTTCGACGTGCAGATGATCCTCGACGGCCTCGTCGCCCGGCTCGGCAGGCCCGTTCAGGGCTGGAAGCTCTACTTCCCGTTCAAGGCCGGACAGCCCAACCTGGTTGCGCCGATCGTCAACGTCGTCCGCTCCGGCGAGCCGATCACGTCCGACATGTCCCGGTTGCGGATCTGGGAGCCGGAGATCGTGTTCCGCGCCAAGACCGACCTGCCCCCGCGGGCCGAGCCCTACACCTACGACGAAGTGGTGACGGCAGTCGACGCGGTACCTGCGATCGAGTTCCTCGCCACGCGATTCGACGTCGACGACCTCGACGAACTGGCCGGCCGCACGTTCGAGCGGTACGCCGACAACACGTTGAGCGGCGGGTTCGTGGTGGGTGCGCCCTACCCGGACTGGCGGTCGCTCGACTACCGCCGGTTGCGGATCGTCTCGACCGAGGACGGCGAGACGGTCGGCGACATCCGCGGCGGGCACCCGGTCGTCGATCCCTTCATCCTCGTGTTCGTCGGCGCGAACACCGCGCGCGAGCGGGCGGGGATCCGGGCCGGCCAGATCCTGGCGACGCTGTCGCCCTCGCCGCTGCTGGCCGCCGGCCCGAACGCCGCGATCAGCGCTCGGTTCGAGGGCCTCGGCGAGGTCGCGACCACTTTCGACTACTGATGGCACGAGAGGGACGGTCGTGGACCTGAGCGGTAGGGGTGTCAGTGCTGTCATCGTCACCGGCGGCGGCACGGGCATCGGGCGTGCCACGTCGCTCGCGTTCGCGGCGCGTGGGGCCGACGTCGCGGTGAACTACCGCGTGAGCCGTGACGACGCCGAGGACACGGCGCGGGAGTGCCGTGCGCACGGCGTGCGCGCGGTCGCGATCGCGGCGGACGTCGGCACGGACGACGACTGTCGCCGGCTGGTCGCGGAGGCGGCGGAGCAGTTCGACAGGGAGGTCGACGTCCTGGTCAACAACGCGGCGGCCACGAGGTTCGTGCCGCACACCCGGCTCGACGACCTGTCGGCCCAGGACTTCGCCGACATCTACCGCACCAACGTGATCGGCGCGTACCAGATGATCCGGGCGGTGGCGCCCGGCATGCGGGTCGCCGGTCGCGGTGCCGTGGTGAACGTCGCGTCGATCGCCGGTCTCTTCGGCGGCGGCTCCTCGGTCGCGTACGGGGCGTCGAAGGCAGGGCTCATCAACCTCACCCGGTCCCTGGCCCGAGCGCTCGGGCCGGTGATCAGGGTCAACGTGGTCTGCCCCGGGTTCGTGAGCACCCGCTGGTACACCGATCGGCTGTCGGCGCAAGACTACGAGGCGGCTGTCCAGCAGGTCGAGGACACGACCCCGCTGCAGCTGGCCGCCGTGCCGGAGGACATCGCCGGCGGTATCGCCTTCCTCTGCTCGCCGGAGGCCGCGGTCATCACCGGCGAGAGCCTCATCATGGACGCCGGCGCGCATCTGGAGTTGGCGATGTCGCGCCGCGTGGTCGGTAAGGAGTAGCCCCGCGCCAGGCGATCGTGGGACGCGCCTAGAACCCGCCTTCGACCAGCGTGACACCTGGCCATTCACCCGTCGCGGCCCGCCGCCGCACCGCCTTGGCCAGGACGGATTCGAACGCGCTCATCGCCGCGGTGACCGGGCGCGAGCGGAGCCTGCTCATCGTCCACGTGATCGAGTGATCTGCGATCGGCACGGTCTCCATGTCGTAGCGACGCGACCCCACGGCACAGCCGGCCATGGCCACGTAGCCGAGCCCGAGGTCGGCCAGCTCGAGCATCAACGACGAGCTGGTCTTGATCAGCACGTTCTGCGAGCGCCCGGAACGGGCGATGCGCTGGTCCGTCCGTCGTGCAGCGACGGTGGCGTTGTGCTGGCGGATCGCCGGCCGCTCCGCCAGTTCGGCGTAGGTGATGACACCGAGCTCGGCCAGGCCCGACCCCTTCGGCCCGAAGAGGTAGAGGCGGTCGTGGACGACGGGACGGGACTCGACCTCCGCATCGTCCTCGATCGTCGAGAGCACGGCGAGGTCGATGTACTGCGACTTCAGCATGCTCTCGAGGGTCTCGCTGGAGTCGGCGATCACCGTCAACTGGATGCTGGGGTAGGAATCGCTGAACTCCTTGACCGCGGGCGCGGTGATGGTCTCCGACCAGGAGTAGGGGAGCCCGACGGAGAGCTCGCCCTGTGGTTCGGTCTGGCGTGCCTGCAGTTCGTCGGACAACGTGTCGAGGTCGGCCAGGATCGCCTTGGCCCGGACCTCCAGCAGCCGGCCCGGCTCGGTCAAGCGCACGCCGCGGCCGTGCCGCATCAGCAGCGTCACCCCGAGCTCGTGCTCGAGGTGCGCCACGTGGCGACTGAGCGCCGGCTGGGTGATGTGCAGCTCCGCGGCCGCCTGGGTGATGCTGCCGCGCTCGGCGATCGCGAGGAAGTACCGCAGACTGGGAATGTTCAACCGCTCTCCTTCGAGGAGTCCCACGCCTGGCCCGCGACGTCATCGTGCGGCAGCGGACGAGGAGCGAAACTTCGCGATACTACGGCGGAGCGCGCACGGGGTCGTCAAGTGCGGACCGGCTCCAGTGGGGTGCGCGTCGCGTTCGTGAGCCGGTTCATGGTCATGTAGTAGCCGATCGCGAGGATCGCTTCGACGATCTGCTGCGCGGTGAAGTGCTGGCGGGCGCGCTCGAAGACCGCGTCGTCGACGTCGCCTCCGCGGACCACCTGCACGCCGAACGCGAGGATGGCGCGCTCCGCGTCGTCGAAGACGGTCGCCGCCGTGTCCAGGGCGTCGAGTGCGGCCAGGGCGGCGGACGTGGCACCGAGTCCCTCGGCGATCGAGCGGTGCTGCGCCCACACGTACCGGCCGCCGTCCATCCGGGCGGCGAGCAGGATCAGCAGTTCGCGCTGCAGTGCGGGTAGCGACTGCTCGGTCATGACGGCCCGTCCGATCGCCAGCTGCGGCAGCACGCAGGTCGGGGCGTGCGCCATCATCGCGATGATGTTCAGCCGCGCGGAGGCGCGCAGGGCGACGCCCACCGGCCCCTCCACGGAGTCGATGTCGACCAGCGGCAGCCGGCCGTCGGTGGTGGGCCGAATGGTCACGTCCCTGTCCTTCGGATGATCGAGGGGCGCACCCGGGGTGCGCGTCCGAGCACGCTGGGAAAGGTCGAAACACGCGCTCCCGGACTTTAGATGAACCTGCGCATGGCGACCAATACCTGCTGCTTATCGCAGCCATGTCGGCATCGGCATTTGCCCGGCCGAACCCCCCGTGGTTGACTTCCCGGACGATGAATCGCCGCGCCGATCATGGCGTACCGGGATTTCGGGTGATTGCTCAGCAGGTCGTCGAGGACCGAGGGAGTTCCTTCATGAGCGGCAATGACGAGGTAGCCGAAAATAGGCGGCGAAATCGCAGAGTGGTGCTGGGAACCGGCGTCGGAACGACGATCGAGTGGTTCGACTTCTTCATCTACGCCCAGGCGGCGGCGCTGGTCTTCGGGCCGGTGTTCTTCCGGGCGCTGGGCGATCGGGCGGGCCTCCTGGTCTCACTCGCCACGATCGGGATCAGCTTCCTGTTCCGCCCGTTGGGTGCCGTGATCGCGGGACACTTCGGCGACCGGATCGGCCGACGCCAGGTGCTCGTGGCGAGCCTGTTCCTGATGGGTGGCGCGACGACGCTCATCGGGCTGCTCCCGTCGCCCCAGACGATCGGCGTCGCAGCGCCGGTCCTGCTCCTCGTCCTGCGAGTCCTGCAAGGGTTGTCCGCAGGCGCGGAGTGGGGTGGCGCCGCACTCATGGCGGTCGAGCAGGCGCCCGCCGACCGGCGCGCCCGCTTCGGTTCGGCTCCGCAGCAGGGAGCACCGATCGGGCTCATCCTCGCCACCGGAGCGTTCGCCCTGATGACGGGCATCACCACGGACGAGGCGTTCCTCTCGTGGGGCTGGCGGATCCCGTTCCTGTTCAGCGCCGCGCTGGTGTTCGTCGGGTACTTCATCCGCCGCCGGGTCGAGGAGTCGCCAACCTTCGTCGCGATGGCCGAGCAGGGTGAGGTCCGCAGGGCGCCGGTGGGGGAGCTGTTCCGCACCCGCCCGATGCTCGTGGTGGTGGCAGCACTGGCCTTCGCGGGCAACAGTGCCGGCTCGTACATCGTCGCCGGCGGATTCCTGCAGAGCTACGTGACCTCTCCGGGGCATCCCGGGCAGCTCACCAAGACCTCGGTGCTGCTCATGGTCACCTTGTCCGGCCTCGTGTGGCTCGTCGTGCTGCACTGCACGGCGATCCTCTCGGACCGGATCGGCCGCCGCACCACGTTCGTGATCGGGTGGATCGCGCTCATGGCCGCGACGTTCCCGCTGCTGCTGGCCATGGACAGCGGGAACATCGTCGTGCTGGGCGGGGCGGTCACGCTCTACATGGCGGCGGTGATGTTCACGTCAGGGCCGCTCGCGGCTTACCTGGCGGAGCTGTTCCCGGCGACCATCCGGTACTCGGGCATCGCGCTGACCTACGCGCTCGGCTCCATCCTCGGCGGCGCGTTCGCCCCGATGATCGCCACCGCGCTCTACGACGCCACCGGGTCGCTCTACTCCGTCGGCGGGTACATCGTCGGCATCGCCGCGGTGAGCCTGTGCTGCACGTTGCTGCTGCGGGACCGGTCCGGCGTCGACATGAGCCCAACGTCAACGGCGTACGACGGCTCCCCGTACCACCTGTTCGGGAGCGGCGCGACCCGCTCGGCACCGAATCCGTCGATCGCGGCCCAGTGACGGAGCGACCTCCCAGGCTCTTCCGCCGTGAGACGAGAGGCATCACCGACGAGCCCGTGGTCGTGCGACTGGAGCGTGGTCGGATCCTGTCGTTCGCGCGGCTGCTGGGCGAGACGGACCCGCTGTTCACCGACGTGCAAGCAGCGCGCGCCGCAGGACACCCGGACGTCGCGGCGCCGCCCTCGTTCCCCGCGGTCGTCGAGTCGCTGGCGATCGCGGAACGACGTCGGCAGGGCACACCCGACATCCTGGAGACCATCGGTGCCGACTTCCGCTACCTGCTGCACGGCGAGCAGCGCTTCGCCTACGCCGGGCTGATGTACGCCGGGGAGGACGTGGAGGCCCAGACGCAGGTCGTGGACTTCTACGACAAGCGCGGTGGCCTGCTGGAGTTCGTCGTGCTCGAGTCGACCGTGCGACACCGCGACCGCGGACCGATCGTCCGCTCCACCCGCACGCTGGTGCACCGGCTGAGATGACGACGATGCCGCAGCTCGAGATCGGCAGCACGCTGCCGGACGTGGTCTTCGGTCCGATCTCCCGTACCGTCCTCGCGCTGTACGCGGGCGCCTCGGGCGATCACGACCCGGTCCACATCGACATCGACTTCGCCCGCGACGCCGGCCACCCCGACGTGTTCGCGCACGGGATGCTCTCGTTCGGCGTGCTTTCCCGGCTGGTCACGCAGTGGTGCGGCCCGCAGCGGTTGCGCTCCCTCGGAGTTCGGTTCCTCGCGATCACCCACGTCCACGACGTGATCACCTGCACCGGGACGGTGTCGGAGCTTTTCGAGGAGGGCGGCGCTGACTACGCCAAGATCCAGCTCGCCGTCACAACGCATGACGGCCGCCGGACACTGACCGGCGAGGCCGTGGTGGCGCTCGGCCGTCCGGGGTATCCGCTGTCAGGTGGGGGGCAGGTGCGGGGAGCATCAGCGAGCAGGCCCGTGCGCAGAACGGATCGCGGCGGGCGTCAACGGTCTCCAACTCTCCCGCCCTGACCTGCTTAAGGCATGTTCCCGCAGGTCAGGGCGGTGCACCGTTCTTGATCCACACCGAAGAGGTCACGCAACACCGAGATCTGACCTGGGGTGAGTCCAGATCCTGCGCCACGCCCTGCTCCCCGCTTCGCAGCCACCGTTCTTGCATTCCGCGTTTGCCGAGCATCGTGCAGGGATCTGGCGTTGGGCAGCGCGGCGACGCAGTCACGATTCGGGCACCGTCATCAGTGCGGCTGCCTGCGAGGGCGTGAACAACACCGGTCCGGCGACATCGGGGGTGGGCGCTCGATCGGTAGCGGCCGCGCTGGCCGCATCGGCAGTCGTGACCGTCTCCACCCTCGCCGAGCACTGCCGCGACTCCGACACGACGCCGCGCCGGTGCCGCCACGGGCTCGGCCTGCAGCGCGATCCTCGACAGGCGTGTTGTCGAGCTGACGACGTCCGTGCCACTGCCAGGCAACGCACTGCAACTGCCGTGCAACGCCACGTCGCTCCGGGAAACGTGAATTCGTTCCGGACGTCACCACGACGACATGTGAGCGCTCGACGCTTTCCGCATGAAGACGCGGAGCCCCGCCCGGGTGCACGACGCGCACCGGCACCTCGGGGTGCTGCCGGCGCACCCGTTCTACGGCGGTCCGCCGGTCAACCCGGACACCACAGCTCGGGCCACCATCGACGAGCTCCTCGCCGACCTCGACCGCGAGGGCACCGAACGGGCGCTGGTTCTGCCGAACTACGGCGTGCCGGACCCGAGCACGTCGTTCGCGCTGAACGACCTCGTCATCGAGGCCGCGCAGCGCGACGACCGCATCCTCGCCGGGCTGTGGACATCACCGCGCCCGCAGGACGCTGCAGCCACCGAGAAGGCGCTCGCCCTCGCGGGCGAGCGCGGGGTCGCCGCGTTGAAGCTGTCGTTCCTGCTCGGCGGCCGGGCGGGCGACGAGGCGTGCCGCCCGCAGCTGGATGCGATCTTTGCGACGGCGGCCGCACACGGGCTCGTGGTGCACGTGCACACCAGCCCCGGCGCGGCGAGCGACGTCGATGAGATCGGCCTGCTCGTCGAGCGGTACGCCGACGACGTGCCCCTGCACCTCGTGCACCTGGGTGGCGGGATGAGCGGCCACATCAAGCTCATCGGCCACCGGTTCTTCGACTGGATCGCCGCCGGCAAGCGCGTCTACACCGACACGAGCTGGGCGATCGGGTTCGCGCCCCGCTGGCTGGCCGGCGAGATCGAGCGCCGCGGCATCGGCGCCGACCGCGTGCTCTTCGCCTCCGACCAGCCGTGGGGCGACTTCGCCGGCGAGCACGCGCGGCTGCGGGCCGCCGCCGGTGACGGCGAGCTGGCCGAGCTCGTCTTCTCCCGCAACTTCGAGGCCCTGCACGGACAGACCACCACCGAGAAGGAGTCCTGATGACCCAGACCGCGCCCGCCACCACCGGAACCCCGCTGATCTCCGACGAGGAGCTGAAGGCCAACCAGCAGGCGAGCCTCGCCGAGATCCCGCACCCGTCGCTGCCCGCCGGCACGAACCTGTACGGCTCCACCAAGATCTTCCCGGACTACCAGGCCGGCGAGGGCGAGTGCTACTTCACGCTCGTCCACGGCATCGCCCACGAGTCGTCGGTGAGCTTCGTGGCGATCCTGCAGGCGCTGCGCGCCCTGCGGAAGGGCTTCGAGTCGGTGCTGTACTTCTACGGTCCGGCCGCGATGAACGCGATGGCCACCCGCGGCTTCCCGACCACCGGCGAGTCGGCGTTCCCGGGTGAGCACAACATCAACACCCAGATCGAGCGGTTCATCGCCGAGGGCGGCACCGTCTACGTCTGCCGCTTCGGGCTCTCCCTGCACGGCCTGCGCGAGGAGGACCTGATCGCCGGGTGCATCCCGTGCCACCCGCTCGACGTCCAGGACGCGCTGATCCACTACGCGCGCAAGGGCGCCATCATCAACTCCACCTACAACCTCTGAACCGGCCGTGACGGGCACACCCATCCGGCCGTCCACGCGCGTGGACGTCGCGATCCTCGGCGTCAGGGTCGACGCCCCCGTCTCGCGCCGGGCAGGCGCTGGCCCGAGCGACGACGGCCACGTCGTGCTGGCGGGCCGGGCTGCGGCGCTGCCGATCAACCCGACCAGCCCGTACGCGATCCGCGGTGGCCGGCTCGTGCTCGACGGCGCCGACCTCGGCCTGGAGGCCGAGCCGGTGCGGCGGCCGCGGTTCTACGACCTGACCACGGCCGACGGGGTGCCCTACGAGAAGCTCGCGCGCCTGCACGGCCGGGACGTCCTCGCCACCACCGTCGTGCAGACCTGCATCCGCTACGCCGAGGACCAGCGGTGCCGGTTCTGCGCGATCGAGGCATCGCTGCGGGCGGGCGCCACGACCGCGGTGAAGAGCCCGGCGCAGCTCGCCGAGGTGGCCGAGGCGGCGGTCCGGCTGGACGGCGTGCGTCAGATGGTGATGACCACCGGCACGACGAACGGCCGCGATCGCGGCGCCCGGCACCTCGCCCGCTGCGTCCGGGCGGTGCGCGACGCCGTGCCCGGGCTGCCGATCCAGGTGCAGTGCGAGCCGCCCGCGCCGGAGGACCTCGGCGCGATCCGGGAGCTGCGCGACGCCGGGGCCACCGCCATCGGCATCCACGTCGAGTCCCTCGACGACGCCGTCCGGCAGCGGTGGATGCCGGGCAAGGCCACGGTCCCGCTCGCTCACTACGAGGCCGCGTGGGACGAGGCCGTGCGCGTGTTCGGGGCGAACAGGGTGTCGACCTACCTGCTCGTCGGTCTCGGCGAGGACCCCGACGACCTCGTCCACGGCGCGCTCCGGCTCGCCGACCGGGGCGTCTACCCGTTCGTGGTGCCCTACCGGCCGCTCGCGGGGACCCTCGCCACGTCAGACGGCGTCGGGCCGCCCGACCCGCTCGTGCTGGAGGGGATCACCCGGCGGGTGGCGGCCGGCCTGCGGGCCCGCGGCATGTTCGGCGCCGACCAGGGCGCCGGCTGCGCGGCCTGTGGCGCGTGCAGCGCGTTGCAGGCGGCGGGCGCATGAACGGCGACCTGCTGGTGCGCAACGTCCTGCTCGTCGACCACCGCAGCACGCCGGCCGCGCCGGCGTGGCGCATCGAGGAGGCCGACGATCCCGGGCGGCGCGCGCACGCCGCGCTGCGGCAGCAGGCGTTCGTCGTGGAGCAGGGGCTCTTCGCCACTACCGACCGCGACGGGGCCGACGACGACCCGCGGACCCGGGTGCTGGTCGCCCGGGCCGCGGACGGGGCGGTGCTGGGCGGCGTCCGGCTCGGACCGGCCGCGCCGGGCGAGCCCGACGTCGGCTGGTGGATCGGCTCCCGGCTCGTCGCGGCCCCTGGCGCGCCGCACGGGGTGGGGCCGGCGCTGGTGCGGGCGGCGTGCGCCACGGCCGAGTCCGCCGGTGCGCTGCGGTTCGACGCCACCGTCCAGGACCGCTACGAGCGGATGTTCACCCGCCTCGGGTGGCGCCGCACCGGGTCGGCCGTCGTCGGCGGGCGTCCGCACGTGGCGATGACGTGGCCGGTCGGGCGGCTCGCGGCGCTGGCGCGCGCCACCAAGGGTCCGCTGGGCGGGCTGCTCACCGGCATGCATCTCGGCGGCGCGGGGTTCGTCGGCGACGACGGCGCCCCGGTGCCGGGCACGGACCTCGTCGCGGCCTGCGACGCGATCCTGCCGTCGATGGTCGAGCGCGACCCCGAGTGGGCCGGCTGGTGCGGCGTGCTCGTCAACGTGAACGACCTGTCCGCGATGGGCGCCGCCCCGCTCGGCCTGCTCGACGCGGTGGCGGGCCGGGACGCCTCGTTCATGGCGCGGGTGCTGGCCGGGCTCCGCGCGGCGAGCACGGCGTGGGGCGTGCCGGTGCTCGGTGGGCACACCCAGCTCGGCGTGCCCGCGGCCCTGTCCGTCACCGCGCTGGGCCGCGCCGACCGCCCGGTGCCGGCCGGCGGCGGGCGGCCGGGCCACGCCGTGCGCCTCACCGCCGACCTCGGCGGCGGCTGGCGGCGTGGTCACACCGGCCGGCAGTGGGACTCGACGACCGGGCGCTCGACCGAGGAGCTGCGGCTGATCGGATCCGCAGTGGCGCGCACCGCGCCGGCGGCGGCCAAGGACGTGAGCATGGCCGGCCTCGTCGGCACGCTCGGGATGCTCGCCGAGGCCAGCGGCTGCGGCGCCGTGCTCGACGTCGCCGCCGTGCCCCGTCCCGAGGGGGCGACCGCGGGGGACTGGCTGACCTGCTTCCCGGGCTCGGCCTTCCTCACCGCCGACGCCCCCGACCGCGCCGTCGCCCCCGCCGGCCCGGCCACCACCGCCACCTGCGGCGAGCTCGTAGCCGGCAGCGGCGTGGCGCTGCGGTGGCCGGACGGATCGCTGACCCCCGCCCTGCCCGGACCGGTCACCGGGCTCGGCCCCGCCACTGGAGACACCACATGACCACCACCCTCGCGGCCGTCGCCGCGCCGTTCGGGCGTGACCTCGACGCCTGCTTCGCCCGGATCGACCGGTTGCTCGCCGATGCCCGTACGCGGGACGTGCGCCTGCTCGCCCTGCCCGAGGCCGCGCTCGGCGGCTACCTCACCGACCTGGGCGAGCACGGCGTCGAGCGGGAGCTCCCCCGCCACGCCCAACCACCCGCCCTCGACCTCGACGGACCCGAGATCGCCCGGCTCGCGCGCATGGCGGGCGACGTGGTCGTCACGGCAGGCTTCTGCGAATCGGACGGCACCTCGCGCTACAACACGGTCGTCGCGGTGACCGGCGACGGGGTGCTCGGCGTGCACCGCAAGGTGCACCAGCCGCTCGGGGAGTCCAACAGCTACGCGGCAGGGGATTCCTTCCGCGCGTTCGACTCGCCGGTGGGCCGCCTGGGCATGCTGATCTGCTACGACAAGGCCTTCCCCGAGGCCGCTCGCACCCTCGCCATGGACGGGGCCGAGATCATCGTCTGCGTCTCGGCGTGGCCCGCGGCGCGCACGGCCGCGAGCCCCGACCTCGCCGAGGACCGCTGGACCCACCGCTTCGACCTGTTCGACCGCGCCCGCGCGCTGGAGAACCAGGTGGTGTGGGTGGCGTCCAACCAGTCGGGCACGTTCGGGTCGCTGCGGTTCGTCTGCAGCGCGAAGGTCGTCGGCCCAGGAGGCGAGGTGCTGGCCACCACCGGCGTCGAGCCCGGCATGGCCGTCGCCGACGTCGATGTCCCCGCGGTGCTCGCCGGCGCCCGCCGCTCCATGGCGCACCTGCGCGACCGCCGCCCCGAGACGTACGGAGCGACCTACGGAGTGCCGACCAGTGTCTGACACGTCATGGGGCACGCGCCGGGTCCCGTTCCCCACCCACGTCCCGGTTGCCGTCGTCGGCGGCGGGCAGGCCGGCCTCTCGATGTCGTGGTGCCTGCGGCGGCACGGGATCGCCCACGTCGTGCTGGAGCGCGAGACGATCGCGCACGAGTGGTCCGACGCCCGCTGGGACAGCTTCTGCCTGGTCACCCCGAACTGGCAGTGCCGCTTGCCGGGGCGGCCGTACCAGGGCGACGACCCGGACGGCTTCATGGTCCGCGACGAGATCGTCGACTACGTCCGCGGCTACGCGGCCTCGTTCGACCCGCCCGTCCTCGAGCACACCCCCGTGGAGCGGTTGGCGCCCGGCCCCGGCGGCGGGTTCGTCCTCACGACCCCGGCCGGGAGACTCACGGCCGACCAGGTGGTGCTCGCCACCGGCGGCTACCACCGTCCCGTCGTGCCCGACTGCGCCCACCGGCTGCCCGAGCGGATCGCGCATCTGCACAGCTCGGCCTACCGCAACCCGCGACAGCTCCCCGCCGGGGACGTGCTCGTGGTCGGCAGCGGGCAGTCGGGTGCGCAGATCGCCGAGGACCTGCACCTCGCCGGTCGCACCGTGCACCTCGCCGTCGGCCGGGCGCCGCGCATCGCCCGCTTCTACCGAGGGCGCGACATGGTGGCGTGGCTGCACGACATGGGCCACTACGACGTGCCGGTCGAGCAGCACCGCAACGGCGAGGCGGCCCGCCTGGGCACCAACCACTACGTCACCGGTCGCGACGGCGGACGCGACATCGACCTGCGGGCATTCGCCCGTGACGGCATGCACCTGTACGGCAGGCTCGCCGACGTCCGCGGCGGCGTGCTGACGTTCGCCGACGATCTCGCCGCCAACCTCGACACGGCGGACCGCGTCAGCGAGAACGCGAAGGACCTGGTGGACGCGCACATCGCCGCAGCGGGCATCGACGCGCCCACCGAACGGCGGTACGAGCCGGTGTGGAAGCCCTACCCCGACCACCCGACGACCCTCGACAGTGACCGGATCGGCGCGGTCGTCTGGTGCACGGGCTTCCGCAGCGACTGGAGCTGGGTGCACGTGCCGGCCTTCGACGGGCGCGGCTACCCCACCCACTCCCGGGGCGTCACCAGCGTGCCCGGCCTGTCGGTGCTGGGTCTGCCCTGGCTGCACACCTGGGGGTCGGGCCGGTTCTCCGGCATCGCCCGCGACGCCGAGCACCTCGCGCAGCACATCTCCACCGAGCTGCACTGGGCGTTGGCCGCGGTGGGATGACCGTCCGATGAAGGTCGCAGCGGTGGCGGCGCACTTCGGCCGCGACGTCGACCAGTGCCTCACCAAGATCGAGATGATCATCGGGGCGGCGGCGTCCCAGGACGTCGACCTGCTCGTGTTCCCGGACGCGACGATCGGCGGTTACCTCGGCACCTTCGCCGGGACCGACGAGACCGGCCTGCCGCCGGTGCTCACCGAGGACTCCCCGGAGCTCAAGCGGGTCGCGGCCGCGGCCGGGGCCATGGTCGTGTGCCTCGGCTACCGGGAGTTCGCGCCCGACCTGCCGTACAACGCGTCCGTGTGCGTCACCGGCGACGGCGTGCTGGGCCGGCACCGCAAGGTGCATCAGCCGGTCGGCGAGGCGAGCGTGTACCGGGCGGGCGAGAAGTTCGCCGCCTTCGACACCCCCGTCGGACGGTTGGGGATGCTGATCGACTACGACAAGACCTTCCCCGAGGCCGCCCGCGCGCTGGCCGCCGACGGCGCACTGCTGATCGCCTGCCTCTCGGCGTGGCCGGCGAGCCTCACCAACCGTGCGCCGCGCCTCGTGCAGGACCGCCAGACCCGGCTGTTCGACCTGTACGACTGCGCCCGCGCCGCGGAGAACCAGGTGGTGTGGGTCTCGGCGAACCAGACCGGGACGATGGGCCGGCTGCGCTTCCTCGGCCAGTCGAAGGTCGTCGGGCCGGGCGGGGAGGTGCTCGCCCGCACGTGGGCGAAGGCCGGGCTCGCGCTCACGGATCTGGACGTGGCCGGCGAGGTCGCGCGTGCCCGGAGCGTCCTGTCACATCTCGCCGAGCGGCGCCCGGAGACGTACGCGTGAGGCCCATGGGGATCGCCCTGAAGATCGCGCTGCTCACGTACTCCACGAAGCCGCGCGGGGGCGTGGTGCACACGCTCGCGCTCGCCGAGGCACTGGCCCGAGCCGGGCAGGACGTCACCGTCTGGTCCATCGGCCGCGGGGGCGACGCCGCGTTCTTCCGTCCGGTCGACCCGGCGGTCGCCGTGCAGCTGGTGCCGTTCCCGGACGTGCCCGGCGAGGACGTCGGTGACCGGATCCTGCGCTCGATAGCCGTGCTCGATGCGGCGTTCGACAGGAGCGGCGAGACCTACGACATCGTGCATGCACAGGACTGCATCAGCGCCAACGCCGTGCCGGACTGCGTGCGCACGGTGCACCACCTCGACACGTTCACAACGCCCGCCCTCGCGGCCTGTCACGACCGGGCGGTCCGGCGGCCTCGAGCTCTCGTCTGCGTGTCCGCCGCCGTGGCCGCCGAGGTCGAGTGCGGGTGGGGACGGATCCCCACCGTGATCCCCAACGGCGTGGACGCGGCCCGCTTCGCCGCCGCCGCAGGTCCCGACGCCGCGGCCGCGAGGGCGCGGTGGCGTGAGCGGCTCGGCCGCTACGTCCTCGCCGTCGGCGGCATCGAGCCCCGCAAGGGCACCCTCGACCTCGTCGAGGCGATGGCGCTGGTCCACCGCGAGCGGCCAGACCTCGCGCTGGTGGTGGCGGGTGGGGAGACGCTGTTCGACTACCGCGGCTACCGGGCCCGCGTCGAGGCGCGCGCCGCCGAGCTGGGCGTCGCGCCGGTCGTGCTCGGCCCGGTGCAGCATGACGAGCTCCCGGCGCTGGTGGCCGCGGCGGACGTCCTCGCCTTCCCGTCCACGAAGGAGGGCTTCGGACTGGCCGCGATGGAGGCGCTCGCTGCCGGTGTCCCGGTGGTCACCCGCGACCTCCCGGTCCTGCGCGAGGTGTTCGACGGCGCCGCCGCATTCGCCACCGACCCTCCTGGGCTCGCCGCGCAGCTGTTGGCCGCGACCAGCGGTGCCCACCCGGATCGCCGGGCCGCCGGGAGGGCCCTCGCGGCCCGGCACACCTGGGACGCCGCGGCGGCGGAGCATCTGGACTTCTACGCGCGGCATCGAGGCCGCCGGTCCGGCAGATGACTCGGATCTCGCGCCGTCGATCCGGCTGTAGTGCAGGGTGCGCAGTCACGGGAACTCGAAACAGGTCGTGGGTTGTCGACGAGCAGCCGTCGCCGGTCTGCGGGATCGGGGCCCGTCGACCTGACAGCAGCCTTCGCCCGGCGGCAGCGCGGTTGGCCGGTCCTGGACCGGGTAGGCCTCGTCCGGGAGAGCTCCGCCGCCTCCCGTGTGGCGTCGAGCAGGAGCGCCGCCGTCGCGTACGTGCCGTCCGTGCCGAGGTGGCTGGGGAAGGTCAGGCCGACAGTGGTGCGTCCCTCCCGCGTCCCCGCCGCGTCCATGGCGTCGCTGCGTCGTGGGTCGCTCGGCGCTCACGTCACCCGGACTGCGGCGTGCGAGCACCTGGCGTGGCGGGCCGGAGGCCGTCCATCAGGATCCCCAGCAACCGGTCGGCTCGAGCGCCCTGCTCGGGCAGCGGGGCGACGGTGAAGATGCCGATCAGGTGAGCGGCGACGTCCTCGGCGGTGATGTCGATCCGCAGCTCCCCGGCGGCTTGGCCGGCGCGGAGCAGGTCGTCGATCGCGGCGATCAGGGCTGTGTGGGTCCGGGTGTGGGAGATCCGGTCGGACTCGATCATGGCGAGCAGCGTGCTCAGCATGCCCTCCTTCGTCGCGACCCAGTTTCCGAACAGGTCCATCCAGCGCCGAAGTGCCTCGGCGGGCGGCAGGGCCGTGAGGAGCTCGTGCGCGCCCTCGGTGAGCCGGGCCACCTGGTCGGCGTAGACCGCGGCGACCAGCGCCTCGCGGGTGGGGAAGTGCCGGTAGAGCGTGGCTATGCCCACGCCGGCCTCGCGAGCGATCTCGCGCAGCGACGGCTCGGTGGCGGCGGACATGAAGACGCGGGTGGCCACCTCGAGGAGTTGCCGGCGATTGCGCGCGGCATCTGCCCGTGGCGGCGACGGGGACGAGCCGGTCAAAACGGATCACGCTCCGGTTGTGCTACGGTCGGGAGAAACGGAGCATAGTCCGCTTCGTCGCCACCGGTTCTCTCCAGGAGCGCGATCAACATGGGTACGTCGACCACCACCGGCAGGGCCGTCCAGTTCGTCGGGTCGTTCGGCGGGCCCGAGGCCCTCGAGCTGCGTCGAGTGCCGGTCCCGGACGTCGGTGCCGGGCAGGTGCGCGTGCGGGTCACCGCTGCCGGGCTGAACCCGATGGACTGGTTCATGACCTCGGATGCCGCGACGGCAGCGCGTTTCGAGCTGAGCCTGCCGTGCGGCTTCGGGAACGACTACGCGGGCGTCGTGGATGCGGTCGGTGCCGGGCTCGACGGCCTGTACGAGGTCGGGGACCGGGTGTTCGGCGGTGCCTTCTCGCGCAGCGTCGCCGACTACGTGGTCGTGGATGCGCCCGGGCACATCGGCAGGGGTGGCGACGCCCACCGCACGCCGGACGGCCTCGACGACCGCACCGCGGCGACCCTGGCCATCGCGGGGTGCACGGCCGCCGCAGCGATCGCCGTCGTCGACCCCGGCCCGTCCGACACGGTGCTGGTCGGTGGCGCGGGCGGCGGGGTCGGGGTGTTCGCCGTCCAGCTCGCACGCCTCGCGGGCGCGCGCGTGATCGGGACGGGATCGGCCGCCTCGGCCGATGCCCTGCGGGCGCTGGGGGCCGAACCGGTCGTCTACGGAGAGGGACTGGTCGACCGGGTGCGCGGGCTGGCGCCCGCCCGTATCACGGCGGCCATGGACCTGCACGGCACGGGCACGATCGCAGCGGCGCGCGAGCTCGGCGTCCCGGACGCGCGCATGACCACGATCGCCGCCGTCGTCGACGGCGTCACGCCGGCCAACGGCGCCGCCGCCGCTCCCGACGCGATCGACGAGATCGCCCGCCTGGTCGCCGCGGGCCGGCTTCGCGTGCCGATCGCGGCGACCTTCCCGGTCGACGAGGTCCGCGCCGCCGTCGCGCTGCAGGCAGGCCGGCACGTGCACGGCAAGGTCGTCGTCGACCTCACGTGAGGCGGGCGTCGGCCGGCGGCATCGGCACGATCTGTGCGCCGAGGATGGACATCTGCCGTATCAGTCCGGCCCCGATGCCGACGATCAGCGCGAAGACTTGCGGTCGAGGCGGCGGAGAAGGTCGTCGGCGGCTTTCTCGATGCCATCGTGGTCGTTCTGGGCGGCGCGCTGCTTGGCGTGGATGAGGGCGGCCCGATTGACCTTGTGGAAGTCACCGTAGGGGAAGGCGTAGCGGCCCTTGGTGCCTTCGGAGGCGTCGGGGTTGACGGCGAGGTGCCAGTCGGCGAATCCGTCGAAGCTGTCCTCATCGATCTCCTTGTTGGATTCGTCGGCGGACGGCGCGGCCTCCGACCACTCGGTGGTGGTGTCGTACGTGCCGGCATCGATGAGCTTGCGGGCGTGCTTCACAGCGGTGTCGTTGACGCGGTACGTGGGCATGCTCGCCGGTTACCCGGGGCGTCGCTGGGCCACACCGACCGCGACGAGCACACGGCCGAGCATCGCGAATCCGGCGTGCCTCGACCCGGTCGACGTCCAGGCCGCCGACCTGGAACGGCGCGATCCGGCCCAGCCACCGGCGACATCGGCTACCGGGATGACGACGGCTTCATCTAGTCCGTGCTCGACTGCGCGGTCATCGGAGTTCCCGACCGGAAGTGGGGCGAGGCGGTGACCGCGGTCGTCGAACTCAAGAACGGTGCCCGGCTCGACGCCTCCGAGCTGATCACGCTCTGCCACGCTCTGCCGCTCGGCGCTGGGTCCGGTCAAGGCGCCGGGCGCGCGTGGGACGGGTGCTGCGCAGAGTAGTGCGCGAGGAGTACTGGGCCGGCCGGGAACGGCTGGTGCAAGCACCGTCCGGGCACTCGCACCAACCGCCGGCGATCACATGGTGAGGACGGTCTTGCCCTGCACGCCGCCCGCCGCGACGTGCTCGTGTGCCCTGGCCGCCTCGGCCAGGGGGAACGTGGCGCCCACGTGGACGCGCAAGGAGCCGGCGTCGACGAGGTCCGCCAGATGTTCCAGGCCGACGTGGTCCGGTTCGACCGCGACCGCGGCGGCGCGGACGCCGTGTTGCCGGGCGAGGCCGGGGAGTGCGGTGTTGGTCCGCTCGACCGCGGTCACGAGCAGACCACCCGGTCGCAGCACGGAGAAGGAGCGCACGGCGTAGTCGCCGCCGATCGGCTCCAGCACGACGTCGACGTCCCGGACCGCCTCGGTGAAGTCGGTCTCGCGGTAGTCGATCAGCTGGTCGGCGCCCAGTTCGCGAAGGAACTCGTGCTTGCCGGCACTGGCCGTGCCGATCACCTCCGCGCCCAGATGCTTGGCGACCTGGACGGCGACGTGCCCGAGGCCACCTCCCGCACCGTGGATCAGCACCCGCTGACCGGCCCGCACCCCGGCGACGTCGACGAGCGCCTGCCAGGCGGTGAGCCCGACCAGCGGCAGACCGGCGGCCTCGACGTGGCTCAGCTTGGCGGGCTTGTGCGCCAGTTGTCGGGACGGGGCGACCACGTACTCGGCGTACGCGCCCGCGGCTTTGGGGAAGTACGGCATCCCGTACACCTCGTCGCCGACCGCGAACCGGCTGACCCCCGGATCGACGGCTTCGACGACCCCGGAGACGTCCCAGCCGAGGATGAACGGGGGCGGGCCGATCATGGGGAACGCGCCGGAACGGACGAACAGTTCGACCGGGTTGACGCTGGTGGCCCGCATCCGGACGAGGACCTCGGTCGGCCCTGGATCGGGCCGCGGGACCTCGGTGAGCGTGAGGACGTCGGGTCCGCCGAAGGAGTTCTGGGTGATCGCCTGCATGCGGCCATCTTCTGGGTACTGGGTTTCCGTTGAACAGAAGGCACTTGAGAGGTATATAGGTACCTCATGGGTACTATCGATGGCCTGCGGTTCTACGGCGGTGCGGACGCCTACCTGGCCGCCTGCCCGTCCCGGCAGATCCTCGACCTGCTCGCCAACAAGTGGACGATGCTGGTGATGGGCGCCCTCGGCGGCGGCCCGCTGCGGTTCGGCGAGCTGCGCCGCCGCCTGGACGGGATCACCCAGAAGATGCTCACCCAGACCCTGCGCAACCTCGAGCGCGACGGCCTGATCAGCCGCACCGTCTACCCGACCATTCCACCCCGCGTCGACTACGCCGCCACGGACCTGGGGCACAGCGTGATCGAACTGCTGAAGGCCGTGCGCGTGTGGTCGGAGAAGCACATCAACGACGTGCTGGACGCCCGCGACGCCTACGACGAACGCGCCGCCCGGGAACCCCAGCCGCTCGCCTGACGCCCGCGGGGATCACCGAGGTCGTCGCCCGAGGGTGCCCGGCCGGCAACCGTCCGGCCCAGCGCCTCCTCGATGCCACGTTCCCGCAGCGCTCGGCCATCCGGCACGGCCCGGAGACCGCCTTCCGCGCGCGAGTCCCCGGCAGGTGCCGGCCGCTGCCTCACCGCGAAGGCCGCACCAGCGAGATGGGAACCCCAGGCTCATGAGCGGCCGGCCGCCCGCAGGTCCGCACAGGTCGGACGGGCACCCTCAGCGGCCGTCGAAGCTTCGCAGGACCCGCAGCCGGTCCCATGGGATGTGGGGCATCCGGTAGTAGTCGCCCGTGGCGCCGGCTGCGCGGTAGGCAGCGAGCCCGGGCACGTACTCGAAGATGATCGCCATGCGGGCGCCACCGTTGTCGCCCGCGTACGCGCCGAACCGCTGCAGCGCGCGCCCGACGGCGAGCTCGAACGCCGTGATGCCCGGGACTGCGGCGAGGTCGATGGTCGGGTCCAGCTGCACCCGCGTCCCCTCGGGAATGGGTGTGGGCATCCCGTCCATGTTGGAGCCGTCGGTCTTCACGGCGGGGAAGCGCAGGTCGTGCTCGGCGGCCATGTTCGTGCTGAAGAACAGCGCGTGGTTGATCTGGCCGGTCTCGATCTCCGTTGCCCGCACGACCGCGGCGAAGCGGGCGATCCCGGAACCGGTGGAGGAGCCGCCGGACGTCTCGCGGCCGTCGCCGTCGATGGGGGTGAGTGCGCCGTCGTCGACTGTCCAACCGTTGCCGTGCTCGACGGCACCCAGCATGCCGAACGCCGTGCCGGACGCGGGGTCCAGGACTGCGAGCGCCTTGTCCTCGCCGGTGGGGATCGGTGTGCCTGCCGGGATCGGGACCGTCCGGCCGCCGAAGACGTCCCGTCCTCCGGCGGTGACGTGCACGCCGGGCGTCCCGGGCGGGATCGAGCTCTGGTCCCGCAGGGTCACCGCGTATTCCTCGAGGTCGGCCAGGTGCTCACCGGTGCCCAGCTCCTGGGCGATGACCGCGCTCCGCGGGTCGAGGCCGGGATCTGCCGGGATCGGGTTCCACAGCCAGTCGGCCGCCGTGTAGTAGGGCCGGGGCGGCGGCGTGGCGGGGGTCGGCGACGGCATCGCGGCGGTTGTCGGGGGCGCCGGCGGCGTCGCGGTGGGTGGCGTCCGGGGCCACGCGGCGATGGTCACGCCCAGCACCGCCGTCGCCGCAGCGGCCAGGGCGAGCACCTTCTGGCGGCGCGCGGATTCCACGGTGGAGTAGTCAAGCACCTTTCCTGTGTCGCGGTCGTGAGATGTGCGGTCGCGTGGCGGTCCTGATGGAACGAGTCGCTCCCCACCGGCACGTGGGAGCAAGGACGAGCTGGAGGTCTGCTCCACGCCCGGATGGGCCTGTCCCCCGAGCGAGCTACATCCAAGTGTCCACCCGACGGGGACGATCTTGCGTCGGCGGGCTCATAGCGTTCCCGGCATTCGCCGCATCCATGCCGCGGACCTCGCGAAGGAGCTCTCATGAGAGTGGTCTGGCAGCTCGCCGTCACCGTCGGGATCGCGTTCGTCGGCGGGCAGTGCCTCGCCGCGGCACCGGCGAACCCGTGGCTCACACTCGTCATCGGGGTAGTGACGGCCGTGCTCGCGATCCTCGGCTACGGGTGGGTGGTGCGGCGGACGGAGCGTCGCCCGGCGACCGAGGTGGCCGGTGCCGGCGCCGGGGGAGCGGTCGCGAGAGGGACGCTGATCGGTGCCGCGCTGTTCGGGTCCGTCATCGTGAACATCGCTTTCCTCGGCGGCTACGTGGTCCACGGCATCGGCTCGGTGTCGGGTGCCGTCGGCCTGGTCGGCTTCATGGCCGCGGCGGCGGTGACGGAGGAGGTGGTGTTCCGCGGCGTGCTGTTCCGGATCGTCGAGGAGCGCACCGGCACGTGGATCGCGTTGGTGCTGACCGGTGCGCTGTTCGGCCTGGTGCACATGCTCAACCCGCACGCCGACTGGGGTGGCGCCGTTGCCGTCGCGATCGAGGCGGGCGGCATGCTCACCGCCGCCTACGTCGCCACGCGCAGGCTGTGGTTGCCGATCGGGCTGCACTTCGGCTGGAACGTGGCGGCGGGCGCAGTCTTCAGCACCGAGGTCTCAGGCAACGGCACCCCGCAGGGACTGCTGGACGCCACGATGTCCGGTCCGACGATCCTCACCGGGGGCGCGTTCGGTCCGGAGGCGAGCCTGTACTCGGTCGTGTTCTGCGTGGTGGCGACGATCGTGTTCCTGTGGTTGGCGCACCGGCGCGGCCACCTGGTTCCTCGCCGCCGTGCCGACCGGGCCGCCGTCGCTACGCTCGCCCGGTGATCGATCGCCGGTCGGCCCTGCAGCGGTGGCGCCGGTTCGATGTCGTGGTCCGCGATCTCCCGCTCGGGCTGCTGCTGTCGGGGGCCTCGTTCCTGCCGGCGCTCCACAACCACGGAACGCAGTTCGGCGGCGTACCGGATCGCCCGTTCGACCTGCTGGCCATCGGGGTGGTCGCCCTCGAAGGCCTCCCGCTGGCCGTGCGCCGCAGGTGGCCCGCCGTCTGCCTCCTGCTCGTGTCGGTGGGCTTCGCCCTCGACCAGCTGCGCGGCTACCACGCGGTCGCCGGCACCGCCCTGCCGATCGCGCTGCTGAGCGTGGGCGCCCACCTGCACCGGGGCCGCCGCACCACGGCGGTGCTGTTCACCGCCGGGTACCTGCTGCTGGTCGCGCTGCTCCTCGGAGTCGGCTGGGGCGAGCCGCCGGAGGAGCTCGTCACGTTCTACCTCGCGCTCGCTCTCGCATGGGGCGTCGGGGAGTGGCTGCGCTCGACCCGCGCCGCGGAGGCCGAACGCCGTCGGCGCGTTGCCGACGACACCCGTGCCGCCGAGCGCAGCCGCATCGCCCGCGAACTCCACGACGTCGTGACCCACCACGTCACCGCCATGGTCGTGCAGGCCGAGGCGGCGCGGTACCTGACGGCCGCGCCCGAGCGGCTCGACCAGACCCTGACCGCGGTCTCCGACACGGGCCGGCGGGCCATCACCGATCTGCGGCACCTGCTGGACCTGCTCAACCCCGCGCACGGCGACCGCGACGGTGCCACGATGCCGGCCCAGGGCAGTCTCGCCATGCTCGTCGAGCAGGCGCGGCAGGCCGGGCAGCCGGTGGAGTTCACCGAGGAGGGCACGCCGGCGGCATCGTCCGGCAGCGCCGATCTGGTGGCCTACCGGGTCGTGCAGGAGGCGCTGACGAACGCGCTCAAGCACGCCCACGGCAGCCGCACCTCCGTCCAGGTGCACCACGGCGAGCGGGAGATCACCGTGGAGGTCAGCACGGCCGACTCCGGCGCGCTCGTCCCGTCACCCGGTGGGGGTGGGCGGGGTCTCGCCGGCCTCCGCGAACGGGTCGACGTGCTGGGTGGCGACTTCAGCGCGGACCGGAACGGTTCCGGCTTCGCCGTGCGGGCGCGGATCCCGACCGGGAACCGGTCGTGACCGAGCCGACCGGGGCGCCGCTGCGCGTACTCGTCTGCGACGACCAGATGCTGATCCGCACCGGGCTGGTGACGATCATCGACGCGCAACCCGATCTGGAGGTGGTCGGCGAGTGCGGGGACGGGGCCGCCGCGGTCGACCTCGCCGGCCGGCTGCGCCCGGACGTCGTGGTGATGGACATCCGCATGCCGCTGCTCGACGGCATCGCCGCCACCCGCCTGCTCGCCGGTGCCGGGGTCGCGCAGCCGGTCAAGGTGCTCGTGCTGACGACGTTCAACCTCGACGAGTACGTCTACGAGGCGCTGCGCGCGGGAGCGAGCGGGTTCCTGCTCAAGGACGCCCCGCCGAGCCAGCTCCTGCACGGGATCCGCACGGTGGCCACGGGCGCGGCTCTGCTGGACCCCGAGGTGACCCGGCAGCTCGTCGGCAGGTACGCGGCCCGGATCCGACCCCCTGAGGCGGACACCGCGCGCGACACCCCGTTGACGCCGCGGGAGCTGGAGGTGCTGCGGCTCATCGCGCAGGGCCTGTCCAACAGCGAGGTCGCCGCCACCCTCGTGATCAGCCAGGAGACCGTCAAGACCTTCGTGTCCCGCATCCTCGCCAAGCTCGAGCTCCGCGACCGGGTCCAGGCCGTCGTCTACGCCTATCGGCACGGCCTGGTGACCTGACGCGGTCAGCGCGCGGTTCGCCCGCGGGCTCGTCGACCGTGGGAACACCGTGCGGCAGAGCGTTCAGACCGTGGCGGCGTGCACCGCGTCGGCTACCGCGACGAGCGTGGCGATCGGGTCGTCGCCGAGGGGGTAGACGCCGACGTGGTCGGCTCCGGCGGCTCGGTGGGCCAGCAGCCGTGTCGCGACGGTGGCTCGGTCGCCGTGGGCGACGAGGGCGTCGATCAGCCGGTCGCTGCCGTTGTCCGCCAGGTCGTCGTCGGTGAAGCCGAGGCGGCGGAGGTTGTTCGCGTAGTTGCTGACGACCAGCGCGGTTCCGGCTGGCCCGGACCGGGCGATCGCGCGAGCCCGTTCCGCGTCCGTCTCGGCGAGCGCGAAATGGGCGGGTAGCAGCAGCTTCCCGGCGCCGAGGACCGCGCGGGCCTGCCGGGTGTGCTCCGGGGTGACCAGGGCGGGCATGGTCCCGGCGGTGCGGTCGCGGGCCAGGCGCAGCATGCGCGGCCCGAGCGCGGCCACCACGGTGCGGTCGGCCGGCACGCCCGCGCCGGCGAGCCGGTCCAGGTAGGACACCAGCGTGTCGTACGGCGAGGCGTACTCGGCGTGGACCTCGCGGTGCCCGATCCCGACGCCGAGCAGGAACCGCCCGGGGTGCTTGGCCTCGATCCGGTGGTAGGAGGCGGCGACGGTGTCCGCGTCGGCGGTCCAGACGTTCACCACGCTCGTGCCGACGGCCATCCGGGTGGTCGCGTCGAGCAGCTCCTCCACGAGGGCGAGGTCGGCCGGGGGCGAGGCGTCCAGCCAGAGCGTGCCGTAGCCGGCGCGCTCCACCTCCGCCGCGCGGTCCGGATTCACTTCGTGCTCGCGCAGGTGGGCGCCGAGCAGGCCGAGATCGATGTGCATGCCCCGACTCCAGCACGGGGTTCCGCCGGGAACGAGGACCAGTGCTGACGCGCAGCGATAACGTGGCGGCATCGTCGCAGGGGAGTGCATGTGGAACTACGGGCGTTGCGGTACTTCGTCACGGTCGCCGACGAGCTGCACTTCGGCCGGGCTGCCGAGCGGCTGCACATCGCCCAGCCCGCGGTCAGCCGGCAGATCGCGGGGCTGGAGCGCGAGCTGGGGGTCCGGCTGTTCGACCGCTCGTCGCGTCGGGTCCGCCTGACCGAGGCCGGGGATCGGGTGCTCGACGTGGCGCGCGAGGCGCTCGCGGCCGCCGATCGGGTCCGGGTGGCGGCGCGTGAGCGAGCGGGTGTCATGCGCATCGGAACGGGGGCGGGAGGCCAGTTCACCGCCCGCCTGGAACGCGGGATCGACGCCTTGCGGGAGCAGGCTCCGGGATTCGACGTCGTGCTCGTCGACCTGCCGGTGGCCGCGCGCCTGAATGCGCTGCGGCAGGGGGAGATCGACCTGGCCCTGGCCAGGGGAGTGCGTTCGGCACCCGGGTTGCGGGTGTTGCCGAGCTGGTCCGAGTCCGTGTTCGCGGTCGTCTCGGCGCGGCACCCCGCCGCCGGTCGTGCGGCCGTCGGCCTGGCCGAACTGGCCGACGGACCGTTGCGGACGTCCCAGGACCACGACCCGTCGGTGGTCACCGCGCTGCGGGACGCCGGACTGCAGGGACGACCAGCGCACCGCCGCGGGACGGTGCACGACACGATCGTCGAGGTGGGCTCCGACCAGCGCAGCTGGACGGTGCTGCCGGCCGATCAGGCGGCCGAGATCCGCTCCACCCGGGTGCGGGTGATCCCGCTCGAACCGCAGATGACGATCACGGGCAGCGTCGTCGTGTCCACCGACCTCCCGTGCGCCTGCGCGGCGGCCCACGTGGCGGCCTTCGGGGACGCCGTGGCCGGCTGATCCGCCGGCGGTCCGCGCCGCCACCGTGCCCCCTCGTCGGTGCGGGCGACGACCGGGGTGACCTCGCCGCGCCGCCGGACGCAGGCCGAGGCCGCGACCCGCACCGTCGACGTAGCCCTCACGGAGCGCGACCACCAGTTCAGGCTGATCATCGACCTGATGCTCGACGCCATCGAAGCCCGACCCGGCAGCGGAGGCTCGCGGCCGTTCGCCGGCGGTGCGGCCGTAGCCGTCTCGGTGAGGGCCGCACTCGTCGACGGCGTGCTCGCCGGCGCCGGGGCGGTCCGGCGCGTGTTCTGGTACGAGTCGACCGCGCTGACTGGCCTTCGGGATCTCCCGGCTGGTCAAGTCCCGCGCCCTCTCCGTGGGGCGGACGGATCCGGAGGTGCGCGACGGTGCCGGTGAGCCCGGCTCGTGGTCGGGCCGCACGAAGCGGTTTCTAGTTCCGTTCTGGATGGTTCCGTTGCGGATCGTCTGTACTCTGGCGGCATGGACGCGCGCAGTGACGAAGAGATCCGGGCCGACCTCTCCTACCTGTTCGACAAGGCGAGCCAGGCCCTCGCGGCGCGGATGGGCGCCGTGCTGGGCGAGCTGGGCATGACCGTGCGCGACTACTGCGTGCTGGCGAAGGCTGGTGCCCACGAGCTCACGCAGAGCGAGCTGGCGGAGCTGGCGCTGCTCGACAAGACCACCATGGTCGTCACCTGCGACCACCTCGAGAAGGCGGGCCTGGCGCAGCGCACCCCGTCGCCCGGCGACCGCCGGGTGCGGATCGTCCGCACCACCGAGGCGGGCGACGAGGCCGTGGCCAAGGCCCGTGGCGTGATCGACGAGCTCTACGCCGAGGTCCTCGGCGTGCTCGCGCCGGAGCGGCGCGAGGTCCTCCTCGACGCGCTGCTGGCACTCGTCACCCACGACGGCCCGCTGTCGGCCGTCGAGCCGAACCCGCACGCGCCGCGACGGAAGCGGGGCGTCTGACCGTCCCGAAACAAGCAGTCTCTATCGGGATTGTCTGTTAAAAAACTATCTGTTACGGTCGCTCTCATGACGAGTTCGACCGCTCTCGCATCCCGCACAGCACCGTCGCGCTGGCTCGCGCTCGCCGTGCTCTGCATCGCGATGCTCATGATCATTCTCGACGGCACGATCACCACCGTCGCGCTTCCGGTGCTGCAGGCCGACCTCGGCTTCACGACCGCGGCCCTGGCCTGGACGGTCAACGCCTACCTCGTGCCGCTCGGCGGCCTGCTGCTCCTCGCCGGCCGGCTGGGCGACCTCTACGGCAGGCGCCGCATGCTCCTCGGCGGCCTCTCGCTGTTCGTGCTGGCCTCGCTGCTCTGCGGGCTGGCGATCGACGCGACGATGCTGATCGCCGCCCGGTTCGTGCAGGGAGTCGGCGCCGCCATGGCCTCCGCGGTGGTGCTCGGCATGGTCGTCGCGCTCTTTCCCGAGCCGGGGGAGCGCGCCCGTGCCATGGGTGCCTACGCGTTCGTCGGCGCGGCCGGGGCCTCCATCGGCACGCTGCTCGGGGGCGTGCTCACCGACACCGTCGGCTGGCGCTGGATCTTCCTGGTCAACGTCCCGATCGGGGTGGCGGCCGTGTTGCTCGCGCTCAAGTACGTCGCCGCCGACAGCCCGACCGACCGGTCCGCGCGCCCCGACGTCCCCGGCGGGCTGCTGGTCACCGCAGGTCTGGTGCTCGCCGTCTTCACGATCGTCGACACGTCGGCTCCCGCGCTGCGGCTCGGGATGGCCGTCCTCGCGGTGGCCCTGCTCGCCGGGTTCGTCCGCCGCCAGCAGCGGGCGGCCGAGCCGCTCGTCCGGCTCAGGATCTTCCGCTCGCGGGCCGTTTCGGGGGGCAATGCGGCGCAGCTGCTCATGGTGGCCGGCATGCTCGGCTTCCAGTTCGTCGCGGCGCTCTACCTGCAGCGGGCGCTCGGGTACACCGCGGCCCAGACCGGCTTCGGGCTGCTGCCGATCACGCTGACGATCGCGCTGGTGTCACTCACCGCGTCAGGCCGGCTGATCGCGCGCTCGGGAGCGCGCACCGTGCTGATCGCGGGGGAGATCCTGCTCGTGGCCGGTCTGCTGCTGCTCACCCGCCCGCCGGTCGGCAGCTACGTGGTGGACGTGCTCCCGTCGATGATCGTGCTCGGCATCGGCGCCGGCCTCGCGCTGCCGGCGGTCACCACCCTGATGATGTCGGACGCCACCCCCGAGGACGCCGGGCTCGCCTCCGGCCTGGCCAACACCAGCCAGCAGGTGGGTGGCGCGCTGGGCACGGCGGTCCTCGCCGCGCTGGCCGCGGCCCGCACCGATGCCGCCACCGCGGCGGGCGCGACCGTGACCGAGGCGCTGACCAGCGGCTACCACCTGGCGTTCCTCATCAGTGCGGTGGCAGTGGCCACTGCGGGGGTCGTCACCGTGACGGTGCTGCGCCGGGCCTGATCGCCTCGCGGGAGCGGCGCTCCCCTCCTGAACTTTACATTGACAAGATCTGGATTCGACGGCATCTTGTCACTGTAAAGTTCTCGAGGAGGCGTCATGGAACCGTTGATCGTGCTGGTTGCCGTCACCGCACTGCTGACCGTTGCCGGAAGGCCACCCGCGCTGGCGCTGCGGTACGGCCTCGCGGCGATGTTCCCGCTGACCGGGGGAGCGCACTTCATCGGGCTGCGCGAGGAGCTGATCGCCATGGTGCCGCCGTGGCTGCCGGCGCCTGACCTGCTCGTCACCGTGACGGGCGTGCTGGAGTTGCTCGGCGCGGTCGGGCTCGTCCTGAAACGGACGGCGCCCTGGGCCGCCGCCGGGTTGACCGGGTTGCTGCTGGCGATGTTCCCGGCCAACGTGCAGCACGCGCTGAGCGGGACCGAGCTGCCGTGGCACGACCAGCTCGTGCCGCGCACGCTCATGCAGGTGCTGTTCCTCGCGGCGACGGTCGCCGTGGTGGTTCTGGAGGTCCGGTCGCGTCGGGCCGTCGGCGCGGCGCAGGGGGCGCCGGCCGTGGTTTCGTAGCGGCGTCGACCCCGCGGTGCGGGTGACGGCGCAGAGCGAAGGGCGCGGCCCGCGACCGCGCTCGACCGGGGCCCCTTCGACGTGACGGTCAGGCCGTCCCGCCTGCCTTGATCAGCAGGTTGTGCAGTGTGGTGCGCTCGTCGTCGGTGAGGGCGCCGAGTGAGTCGGCGAGCACGGCGTCCAGGACGGCGGCGCCGGCGGTCCGTGCGGTCTCGCCCCGTTGGGTGAGCCGGTGGCGCACGGCCCGGCCCGGCCCGTCGACGCGCTCGATGAGCCCGTTCGCGATCATGCGACTGGCGAGGGTGCCCATCGCCTGGTCGGTCTGGAAGGTGAGTTCGGCGAGGTCGTGCAGGGACGCGTCGGGGTGCTCGCCGAGGTGGCGCAGCGCGTCCCACTGGGGGAGCGACAGGCCGAGCTCGGCGGTGAGCCGGCGGTTGGCCGCCCGGTGATGCCGGTTCTGCAGACGCTTGACGGCGAGTCCGATGTCCCGGAGGTGCACGCTCATGTCCACAACCTTATATCAGCATATTGACTTATGGTGGATGGCCGCGTAAGCCTGTATCAACATCCTTATCAAAGGAGATTGATATGAGCTTCGTCGATCAGGGCTCCGGCCGACCGCTGCTCCTGCTGCACGGCGGCGCCGGGCCGGCGTCGGTCCGCGGCATCGGCGCACTGCTGGCCGCCGACCACCGGGTCGTCACGCCCGTCCACCCCGGGTTCGACGGGACCGGGCGTCCGCCCGAGCTCGACACCATCGCCGGTCTCGCGCGCCACTACGCGCAGCTGCTCGACGACCTCGACCTCGACGACGTCGTGGTCGTCGGCAACTCGATCGGTGGCTGGATCGGCGCCGAGCTCGCGCTGCTGCACAGTCCGCGCGTCGGCGCCCTCGTGCTCGTCGACGCGGTCGGCCTCGACCTGCCCGACAGCCCGATCGTCGACTTCTTCAGCCTGACGATGGACGAGGTCGCCGAGCTGAGCTATCGCAACCCCGCCGCGTTCCGGCTCGACGTCGCCTCGCTCCCGACGGAGCAGAAGGCGGTGATGGCCGGCAACCGTGCGGCCCTGCAGACCTACGGCGGCACCACCATGAGTGACCCGCCGCTGCTCGGCCGACTGCCCGCGATCACCGTGCCGACCAGCGTCGTGTGGGGTGCTGCCGATCGGATCGTGCCCCTGGCACACGGGGCGGCCTACGCGAACGCGATCCCGGACGCCCGGCTCACCGTGCTCGACGCCGCCGGCCACCTCCCGCAGCTGGAGACGCCGCACGAGCTCGCCGAGCTGATCCCCTGACGCGCTGCGGTCTGGGACGAGGGCCGACACACCCGTCGACCCGGCGCGGACCGTCCGCAGCGACGTCGACACCGGCCGGGTCACGACGGCGGTAGACAGGTGACGATGAGATCGTCGCAACCCTCCGAACCGCAGAACGTCCCGACCAGCGTTGGGGGCAGGAGGCACATGTCCCGCACCACCGTCCTCTCCGTCAGCGACGCGGCGGTGGCCGACCTGCGCGCGCGGTTGCGCGCGACCCGGTGGCCGACACCGTGGCCGATCCAGGGGTGGGAGGCGGGCACCGACACGGCGACGCTGCGCCGCCTCGTCGCCCACTGGGCGGACGGCTACGACTGGCGCGTGCAGGAGGCGCGGATCAACGAGCTGCCCTCGCACGTCGCCGACCTCGACGGCACCCCGCTGCACTACCTCCGCTTCGAGGGTGAGATCCCGGAGGCCCTGCCCCTCCTGATGACGAACGGGTGGCCGAGCTCCTTCCTCGAACTGGTGGGTGTCGCGGAGCGGCTGGCGTCGCCGTCGCGGTACGGGGGAGCGGCGGCCGATGCGTTCACGGTCATCGTTCCTTCGCTCCCCGGTTTCCCGCTGTCGCCGCAGCGCCCGGAGCTGTCGGCCGAGGTGCAGACGCACGACCTGTGGCACCGGCTCATGCGCGACGAGCTGGGCTTCGTCCGGTATGCCGCCCACGGCGGCGACCTGGGGGCCGGGGTGACCTCGCGGCTCGCGGAGGCCCACCCGGAGGAGCTCGTCGGCATCCATCTGCTCGCTGTCGCTCCGCCCGCCGCGTTCGACGAGGACGAGCTCACCTCCGAGGAGCGCGACCACCTGGCCGAGGTCGCCGAGTGGCAGCGCTCGGAGGGCGCGTACCAGCGCCAGCAGAGCACCCGGCCGTTGACCCTCGCCCACGGGCTCGCCGACTCACCGGTCGGGCTGTTGTCGTGGATGCTCGAGAAGTACCGGGCGTGGAGCGACTGCGGCGGAGACGTGTCCTCGCGGTTCGACGACGACTTCCTCCTCACCCAGGCGTCCCTCTACTGGTTCACGGAGACGATCTCGACCTCGTTCCGGCCCTACTACGAGTACGCGCAGGGCCTGACCACGCGGGTGGCCCGGGTGGACGTGCCGACCGCCGTCGCGGTGTTCCCGGCCGACCTGACGCACCCACCTCGAGCCTGGGTGGAGCGGACCTACCGGCTCGAGCGCTACACCCGGATGCCTCGCGGCGGGCACTTCGCGGCACACGAGGAGCCGGCCCTGCTCGCTCAGGACATCACGGAGTTCCTGCGCGATCGGCGGCGGTGAACGGCTTCCGGGCCGCCGCCGGGGCGGAGATGGGTAGCCGCGGGGGTGCGGATAGGAAGTTCTCCCGACGCGCCCCAGCTGTCCCCGGACCTAGCGTTCTCCCTGGTCACAGACCACTGATCACTCGGAGAGAACGGAACACGGCAATGGCGACCTTCCTGATCGAGCGCAACCTGCCCGGCGCCTCGCGGCTCACCTCGGAGCAGCTGCGGGACATCGCCCGCACCTCGAACGACGTCGTGGACGGCCTGGGCGTCGAGTACACGTGGCACCACAGCTACGTGGCCGGCGACAAGATCTACTGCGTGCACGAGACCGACGACCCGGAGACCATCCGTGAGCACGCCCGCCGGGGCGGCTTCCCGGCCGACGTGGTGGTGGAGGTCGCAGCCGAGATCGGTCCCGCGACCGCCGGGGACTGACGGTCGTCGAGGGCCGCCCCCGCTCGGGCTTCAGCGCGACGGCTGCGTGAGCCGTTCGAGCCTGAGCCGGCGGGCGGCCACCACGGCCTCGCCCCGCGACCGGGCGCCGAGCTTGGCGAGGATCGCCGACACGTGGTGGTCGGCCGTCTTGCGGGAGATCACCAGCCGCGCGGCGATGTCGGCGTTGCTCAGCCCCTGCAGGAGCAGGGCCAGCACGTCGAGCTGCCGATCGGTGAGGCCGGCTGGGTTGGCGCGGGTGGCGGGTGACGGGCCGCGCGGCGGGTTCGGCACCCCGAGCTCGCGCAGCCGTCCGCGCACCAGTGCGGCGACGGCCCGGGCGCCCAGCTCGTCCAGCAGGGGGAGCGCGGCCAGGAGGTCCTGGGTGGTGCCGCCGTCCCAGAACGCCAGCGCCTGGTCGTAGGGCTGCTGCTCCGGGGGTCGGCCGGGCGGCGGGATGTCGGCGCCGACCTGCTGGACGCCCGACGTGCCGAGCCGGCGCACCCACCGGCGCACCTGGTCCCCTCCGAGGCTCGCGACTCCGGCGACGGCGGTGACGAGGGACTCGTCGAGCCGGGGGTCGGGTCTGCGGAGGATCCAGGCCTGCTCGGCGAGCGCAGCCGCGACGGGGGCCAGCACGCCGGCGATGTCGAGCTTCGTGGCCAGTCGCCACAGCTCGTCGAGGTGGGGGTTCTCCGCCGGCGCGTCCCGCCGGGCGGCGAGCAGCCCGAGCACGAGGTGCGACCACAGCCGGCCCAGCGGCACGTCGCCCACCGCGAGCACCGCGAGCGCGTCCTGCTCCGCCTCCTGCCACCGACCTTGCAGCAGTCGCAGCCGAGCGAGCACTCCGCGCTGCCACATGCTGCAGATGGGGATGTCCCGTTCCTCGCTGAACCGCAGCGCGTCGCCGAGGATCTCGTCGGCCTGCGCGAACCGACCCTGCTCGACGTCGTGGTGCGCGAGGTTGCTCATCGGCACCGTCACCAGCTCGTCGAGCCGCAGCCGCAGACCGGTGTCGCGGGCCGCGATCAGGTGGGACCGCGCCTGCAGGTCGCCCGCGTTCAGCCGGACCAGTGCTTCGCCGATCGTCGCGGCGGTGTGCAGGGCGGCGTCCCCCAGCTCGTCGGCGATCTGCAGCGCGGCCCGGCCCGCCTGCAGCCCGAGCGCCTCGTCACCGCGGCCCGCGGCCAGGTAGGCGCGGTTGGCGAGCGCGCGACCGAGCGCGAGGGGATCGCCCGCCTCGGAGAGGATCGAGATCGCGGCCGCGTCCGACCGTTCGGCCGCGAAGCGATCGGCCGCGTACCACTCGAAGAGGGAGATGGCGCAGTGTCCCGCCCCGACCGCGACGACGTCACCGAGCGCGCGGCGCAGCGCCACGGCGCGCGTGCGGGCGTCGATCGCGTCGTGGAGCCGGTCGGTGAGGTACAGCTCCCCGGCGAGGGCTTCGAGCACCTCGGCGCGGGTCGCGGCGCCGTCACCGGTGTGCGGCAGGGCCAGCTCGTAGAACGCGACGGCCTCGCGGTGCGCCCCGGACCGCGCGGCCTCCGCCGCCGCGGCGATCGCGTACTGCAGGATCCGGGGCACGTCCGCGACGGCGACCGCGTGGTGGACGAGCACGCTCGCGTCGCCGCCCACGGCCTCGAGCGCTTCGATCATGGACGCGTGCAGCGCGGGTTCCGCGCCCGGCGTCACCGCGTCAAGCACGGCCGATCGGGCGATCTCGTGGCGGAAGGCGACCCCGCGCCCGCTGCGGTCGAGCAGCCCGGTGGCGCCGAGCGTCGCCACGGTGGCCTCGGGTATCCCCAGTGCCGCGAGGAGCTCGCTGCTCACCCCGTCGGGCGCGCAGGACAGCAGTTCGAGCGCGCGCCGGTCGTCGGCGGCGAGCGGCGCCGTCCTGGCGAGGACGGCGTCGCGCACGCTCTCCGGCAACGGTGAGTCCGGCTGGGCGAGGATCTGGCTGACGAAGAAGGGGTTGCCCGCCGTCCGGGCATGGACGTCGCCGGCGTCGAGCGCGTGCCCGCCGACCATCTCGGCGACCGCCGACCGGCTCAGCGGGGTGAGCTGCAGCCGCCGTGCCCGCGGGGCGGACACGAGATCGCCCAGGACGGCGCGGAGCGGATCGGTCGGCCCGGTGGTGTCGCGGTAGGACAGCACCAGCAGCAGGGGCAGCCTGTCGATGCGCCGGCCCAGGAACCGCACCAGGTCCAGCGTCGCCTCGTCGCCCCAGTGCAGGTCCTCCACCAGGAGAGCGCGTGACCGGTCCTGCAGGGCCTCCAGCACGGCCGCGAAGATCTCGTGCTGGACGGTCGCCTCGCGCAGCACGGCCGCGACCTCGCCGCTCAGCTCGCCGGCGACGTCGCGCAGCGGGCCCAAGGGTCGGGGAGTGCTCAGGGAGTCGCACATCCCCCACAGCACCGGTGTCGGCGACACCTCGGCGAACGCCCGCAGCAGGGCGGTCTTGCCGATGCCCGCCTCACCGGCGACGAGCACCACCGATCCCTGTCCGTCCGCTGCGCGGCGGGCACGGTCGATGAGCACCTCCAGGGGGTGGTCGCGCTCCCACAGCCGCACCCAGCGACTGTAGGGCGCTGCGCTGACCAGCGACAGAGCCGAGCATTCCAGCCGCTCGGGTCTGCAGGCCCGGCGGCCGACCGGCCCATGCGGTGCGCGCGTCCAGCGGCGGCAGGACCCCGCCGAGCAGGCGAATCCTGCCTCCGGTTGCGCCGACCGCGCTTCGCGCGCGCGGGAAACGGGGACGGGACCGGTGCACGCCCAGCGAGAAGGGAAGCACGCCATGGTCGATCGAGCGTCTGCCGACGTCGCCGACATCAGCGGTTGGTTCATGGTCGGCACCAGGCGAGTGGAGCTGCGGATCACGGTCGAGGAGACGGCACCTCCTGCCGAGCCGGACGAGGAGTGGGTGGCCGACGACGATGCCGACGACGTCGACGATGCCGACGACGTCGACGATGTCGACGAACCGCCTGAGGACGAGGACGACGATCTCGACGACGAGTTCGACGACGGCGACGCGGCCGATGACCAGGACGGCCTCGACGAGGACGTTGACGACGAGGACGTTGACGACCTCGACGACGACCTCGACGAGGACGACGACGAGGAGGACGAGGACGACCTCGACGAGGACGTGGAGGACGAGGACGACCTCGACGACGGCGAAGAGGAGGAGGACCGCAGCGGGTCGCCGGAGTCCACGAGGCTCGAGGGGCTGCTACGGCCGCGCCGTCGATCAGGTGAGTCCGGTCGAGGTGAATCGGACACGCGCCGATCCCGCCGATCCGCGCGGGAGCCGGAAGAACCTCCACGTCGGACGGCGTCTCGGCGGCCGCGCCGCCGGTGACCGGAGCGTCCGGCCGCACCCGGGGCCGCTGGACGTGAGCAGGGCCGATGAGGGAGGAGGGTGATGGCCGGATCCGACAGCCAACGCGACGGCGCGCTCGCGCGGGTGATCGCGATCGTCAACGACAAGGGCGGTGTCGGGAAGACGTCGATCGCCGCGAACCTGGGCGGGCAGTTCGCCGGTGCCGGGTACCGCTGCTTGCTCGTCGACCTCAATCGGCAGGCGAACCTGGCCGACGACCTCGGGTACCGCGGTTCCGCCGGTGACGACCAGGGCGCGGGCCTGCTCGCCGCAGTGATCGCGGGCACGCCGTTGCGGGCGTTGCCGGACGTGCGGCCGCACCTCGACGTCGTGTGCGGGGGATCGCGGCTCGAGGACCTGACACCGGTCATGGTGTCGCGGCTGCAGCATCGCGGACGGGCCGCCTTCACCGTGCTCGGGGACGTGCTGGCGCCGCTGGCGGGGGACTACGACATCGCGTTCATCGACTGCCCGCCCGAGTCGACCATCCTCACCGACCTCGCTCTGGGGGCGGCCCGGTGGGTGCTGATGCCCACGCGATCGGACCTGGGTGGCCTGATCGGGATCGGTCTGGTCGCCGAGCGGTTCGCCCTCGCGCGGGAGATCAACCAGCGACTCGGACTCCTCGGGGTGGTGCTGTTCGGCACCGGCAGCCGCTCGCGCGTCATCCAGGCGCAGGCAGCCGACGCGATCGACGAGGCGTTCGGGGGAGACTCACCGAGGTTTCGCACCACCATCCGGCACGCGGAACGCACGGCGCAGGACGCTCGTCGGCTGGGCAAGCTCGCCCACGAGCTGGAGATCGAGGCTGCGCAGCAGCCGGCCTGGTGGGAGTCGCTCCGCTCCGGCGTACGGGAGCCGCGGATCGCGGAGACCGCGGCGAGCGTCGCGGGGGACTACCGCACACTCGGCGTGGAGGTCCTGACCGCCCTGCAGGCTGCGGAGGAGGCCGAGCTCGACGCCGGTGGTGAGGCGGCGCAGCGGTGAGCGGGTCGGAGCCGTCCGCCCGTGACCTGTCCAGGATCTTCGGACCGTCCGCCGCATCGGGGCGGACACGACCTACCGTCCGGCCGCGCGAGGACCACGGACCGTCGACGGCGGCCCGCGATCCTGTCCCGCAGCACGGGCCGGGCACCCGGATCGTCGTGCGGGACCCGCGCCATGTCGACGTGTTGCTGCTCGCGGCGCTGCACGGGACACCGCGGACGCGCAGTGAGGCGGTGGAGATCATCCGGTGCCGCACCGGCCGCCGCCTGGTGCCGCTCCACGCCGAGGTCCACCGCCGGTTGGGCTACCTCGAGCGGAACCGCCTCGTGCGCCGGACGGGCGAGGGCCGGCGCTTCCGCACCACCGAGCTCGGCGTTCGCGTGCTGATCGGCCGGCTCCGCGAGCTGGACGCACTGATCCAGGGCGTCGACGCGCTGGTGGGCGATGAGGAGCTCGGCTGAGCACGCCGTCTCAGGAACGCGCGGAGCCGCTGCGCCGGCGCAGTACCGCGACCAGGCCGGGGACCGAGTCCGCGCCGCCGCGGTGCGTCGGGACCGTCGCGATACGGGCGTTCCGGTCGGTGCGGACGCGGTCCCAGCGGTCCGGGGGGAAGGTGTCGGCGAGTTCGTCCTCACCGAACTTGGACGGGCGGGGCAGGCCCGCGGTGATGGCGCGGCCGAGGGCTCGCGGGAAGCCGGTCGGGCGGGCGCCCAGGTCCTCCAGGTAGGCCAGCAACGAGCCGGGGTGGTTGGTCTCGGCGACGAGCAGGGTGGCGTCGGGGCCGTCGAGGAGCTCGGCGAGGTTCGCCGCGAGCCGCCGGCGATCGGCGGGCGCCAGGACGTGCAGGACGCCGCGGACCAGCACGTTGCACGGTCCGAGCTCGCTGCGGAGCGCTCGCCCGGTGCTCTCGGCGGTCATGTCGGCCACGCGGAACTGCAGGTGCGGCAGGGAACCGCTCTCCAGGCGCGCCCGGGCGACGGCGTGCGGGGAGAGGTCGACACCGATCGCGGGACGGAAGCGCTGCGCGAGAGCACGGGTGAACCGGCCGTTGCCGCAGCCGACGTCGACGACCGGCAGCCGAGGATCCGCATGAGCGCCGAGCAGTTCGAGGTAGTGGTCGGCCTCGCTCGAGGTGCTGGCGTCCCACAGGACGTCGCCGTCGTCCCCGGTGCGCTCGACGCCTGCCCAGTAGCGGTCCCAACGGGAGTCGACATCGCGCGGGGCGTGCCGGGCCAGCCGGATGATCTGCGGAACGAGCAGGACCCTGCGCAGCCGCATCCCGACCTCCTCGTTGGAGGCTAGTTCGCCAGGACTCCGTCGTCGTCCGGCATCCGAGCGGTGCGGTGCAGGGGTTCCCTGCTCCGGCGCGTGGCGGGGCTCGCGCGCTCGCGCTGCCAGGCGGCGAGGGCCTCGATCAGCGCATCGGGCCCGAGCGGGGTCCCCCAGTTGAACCCCTGCCCGAAGCGGCAGCCGAGCGCCCTGAGCTGCGCGGCCTGCTCGGGCGTCTCGATCCCCTCCGCGACCGCGTCCAGGTCGAAGGCCCGGACGATCGCCAGGATCGCGGCGGCCACCCGGTACTGCTGCGGGTCGGTGTCGAGGCCGGTGATCAGGGACCGGTCGATCTTGACGACGTCGACGAACATGCGCCGGATGTAGCCGATGGACGAGTAGCCGGTGCCGAAGTCGTCGATGCCGACGCGCACACCGGCCGTGCGCAACGCGTCAAGGGCCTGCAGCGTCTGCGCGTCCTCGCCCATCATCTGGTTCTCGGTGACCTCGAGCAGCAGGTCTGCCGGTGCGACGTCGTGCTGCGCGAGGCACGCGAGGACGCCGTCGGAGTAGCCGGGGGAGCGCAGCTCGACCGGGGAGACGTTGACGTGCAGGGCGAACTCCGCGCCGCCGAGCACGTCGGCCCGCCAGCGGGCCAGCTGCGCCATCGCGGTGTCGAGCACCCATCGGTCGAGCGCCGTGACCAGGCCGGTGTTCTCCGCGACACCGATGAACTCGCCGGGGAGCAGGAGCCCGCGGGTCGGGTGCCGCCAGCGGACCAGTGCCTCCGCCCCGACGAACCTGCCGGAGCCGAGGTGGACGATCGGCTGGTACCGGACCTCCAGCTGGCCGCCCGCGATCGCTTCGCGCAGGTCCTCCGCGAGCCGGACGCGCGCCACGGCGGCGGCGTGCATCGCCGGCTCGTAGATCTGCACGCCGCCGCGAGAGCCGCTCTTCGCCGCGTACATCGCGGTGTCGGCGTCGCGCAGCAGCGCGTCCGCGTCCATGCCCCTGGTCGGGAAGCACACGCCGATGCTGGCGGAGACCCAGCACGAGTGCCCGTCCACCAGCACCGGTGTCTGCAGGTCCGACCGGATCCGTTCGGCGACGGCGAGGACCTGCTCGGCCGACGCGTCCACGATGACGAGGGCGAACTCGTCGCCACCGAGGCGGGCGACCGTGTCGGTCGCCCGGAGACTGGAGCGCAACCTGCGGGCGACCTCGGTGAGCAGGAGGTCGCCGACGGCGTGCCCGAAGCTGTCGTTCACCGCCTTGAACCCGTCGAGGTCCAGCACGAGCACCGCCGCCCCCGCGCCGGTGCGCTCGGCGCGGGCCACGGCCGCGTCGATGCGGTCCCTCAGCAGGGTCCGGTTCGCGAGCCCGGTCAGGGGGTCGTAGAGCGCGAGTCGCTGGAGCTGCAGCTGCGCCTCCTCCAGCTGCTGGGTCCGTTCGGCGACGCGTGCCTCGAGATCGACGTTCAGCGCCCGCAGCTCCTCGGCCATCATGTTGATGCCGACGATCACGGCGTCGATCTCGTCGGAGGCGGGCGACGGCTCCATGTGGGCCTCGTCGTCGCCGGAGGCGAGGGCGACGACCAGCTCGACGAGCTGTTCGAGCCGCCCGTCGGACGGCTCAGGTGCCGACGTCGCCATCGGTCAACCACGCGACAGCGAGCGACTCGGAGGTGAAGAACTTCGTCGGCACCGGGACCCCGCTCACCCCGAGGGCGAAGTTCGCGATGACCCGGTCGACGGGTGAACTGCCCAGCAGCGCGATCCTGGAGGCCGAGCACCGCCGGCTGAACGTCATCCGGGCGTCCCGGGTCAGTGCTGCCGTGCCGGCCATGTCCACCAGCAGCGGCCGCTCGCGGCCGGCGTTCGTCGCGTCGACGAGCGCCATCGCGCCCCGGGCCATCTCGCCGGTGATCCGCAGGTTCCGGTCCCAGCTCAGCCGTACGTAGCCGGCCGGCTCGACGCGGACGGTGAGGACGCGATCCGACAGCGGCGTACTGCTGTCGAAGTCCGACATGCGCCAACTCCCTCCGGTGACGGGAACCGGTCTGTCACCGCCCACCTCAGGTCGTCGGCGGAAACGTCGATCGTGTTAGCCCGAGCGGAGGCGTCGCCGGCGAAGCGGCTCAGTCCTCGGGTCTCCCGCGCGGTCCGTAGGCCGCGAGGAACACCTGCACCGCCGCGTCGGCGATCCTCGCCAGCTCGTCGTCGGACGGACGGGCCTCGGTGCCTGCGAACATCAACTGGTTCATCGGCTTGTACATGACCAGGCCGGCGAACTGGTACGCCGTCAGGGTCGGATCGTCGAGCTCGCGCAGCAGTCCGCGGCCCGCCATCCGCGCGAGCGCCGCGCCCAGCAGTACGAGCGACCGCTCGAAACCGTCCACGAACCAGGCACCGGAGACGGCGGGGAAGCGGTCGGCCTCGGCGAGGACGAGCCTTCGCAGCTGCACGATGTCGGGCCGGCAGATGTCGGTGGCGAACCGGCGGGCGAGGACGCGCAGGGCCGTGGCGGCGTCCGTGGCCTCGTCCAGGGCCGCGTACTGCGTGGCGAGGCGGGCGGCGAGCTGGGCGTTGCTCCCGAGGATGACCTCGGCGAACAGGTGCTCCTTGTCGGTGAACTGCTTGTAGACCGTCTGCTTGGACGCCGCGGCCCGCGCGGCCACCTCGTCCATGCTCGCGCCCAGGTAGCCGTGCTGCAGGAACACCTCCGCCGCGGCGGAGAGGATCGCCCGTCGCCTGCGGGCGGTGCGGCCCTCGTCGAGGTCTGCCCCGATGTCCTGCTCGCGCTGATCCATGCTGCTCCTTCCGACGGTCACAGAGTACTAGACAGTTCCGTTCCCGTCTGAGTACTGTACGGTCTAGTTCTCGGATCTACGAAACGGAGCGTGCGACATGGGAACAGTGCAGAGCAAGGACGGCACGACGATCGCCTTCGAGGTGCGCGGCAGCGGCCGGCCCGTGATCCTCGTGGACGGCGCCACCGCCTACCCGGCGATCAGCCCGGACACCGTCGCGCTCGCCGAGGCGTTGAGCGCCGACTTCCGCGTCTACACCTACGACCGGCGCGGTCGGGGAGGCAGCACGGACACGCTGCCCTACGCCGTCGAGCGCGAGATCGACGACCTCGCCGCGCTCGTCGCGGAGGCTGGCGGACCCGTGGTGCTGTTCGGCTGGTCCTCCGGCTCGATCCTGTGCATGGACGCCGTCGCGGCCGGGCTGCCGGTCACCCACCTCGTCGCGTTCGAGCCGCCGTTCGTGGTCGACGACGGCCGCCCGCCCCTGCCGGGCGACTACGTGGAGCGGCTGGAGGCGGCCTGCGCGGCCGGACGGCCGGGCGACGCGGTCGAGCTGTTCATGACCGCCGCGGTCGGCATGCCGGCCGAGTTCGTCGCCGGCATGCGGCAGAGCGAGTACTGGCCGGTCCTGGAGGCGGTCGCGCCGACCATCGCCTACGACGGACGGGTGGTGCGCGATGTGATGCAGGGCCGGCCGCTGCCGACCGACCGGTGGGCGACGATCGCCGTGCCGACCCTGGTCGTGCACGGGAACGCGACGTTCCCGTTCCTGGTCACGGGTGCGCAGGCGGCCGCGGAGGTGCTGCCGGGAGCGTCGCTGCAGAGCGTTCCGGGCGAGAACCACACGGCCGCAGCCGACGTGCTCGCCCCGGCCATCCAGCAGTTCGTCCAGGCCAACTGAGCACATCGGGGAGGAGGAGCACGAGATGGGCAAGATCGTCGTCACGGAGTTCATCTCGCTCGACGGGGTCGTCGAGGCACCCGGCGGCGAGGACTTCGTCCACCGGAACTGGACGTCGACCGTCGACCGGGGCGACGACGGCGAGCGCTTCAAGGTCGACGAGGCGCTCGGCGCCGAGGCGCTGCTGATCGGCCGCCGCACCTACGAGTCCTTCGCCGCTGCCTGGCCGCACGTCGACGGCGAGCTGGGCGACAAGTACAACGGCATGCCCAAGTACGTGGTGTCCAGCACGCTCACGGACCCGTCGTGGAACAACACGACGGTGCTGAGCGGCGACGTCATCGCCGAGACCACCGCGCTGAAGGAACGGATCGTCGGCGAGATCCAGGTGCCGGGCAGCATCCAGCTCGTCCAGGACCTCATCGAGCACGACGTGGTCGACGAGCTGCGCCTCATGACCTACCCGCTCGTCCTCGGCACCGGACGGCGGCTGATCGAACGGACCAGCGACATGTCGCGGTGGCGGCTCACCGCGGCACGCACCGTGGGCGACGGGATCACGATCACCACGTTCGAACGGGCCCGCTAAGCACGCCACCGTGCCTGATCAGGCACGATCTCGGTGTGCTGAGGCGCAGCCGGATGGTCGCGGGCCTGGTCGCCGTCGCGGTGGTGACCGGCGCCTGCACGGGCCCGGTCCCGGCCGCTGATCCTGCTCCACCTGCCCCGACCACGGCGGCCGTCGCGCCGCCGGTCGGGACCCCGGGATGGCAGCTGACCGATCCGGGCGCCGAGCACGCGATCGAGGGCTTCACCGACCGGGTGAGCGTGTCACCCGGCGAGCCGGTCCGCCTGTTCGTCTCGACGGCGGCGCCGTCCTTCGTGGTCACGGCGTTCCGCATGGGCGCCTACCGCGACTCCGACGCGCAGGCCGTCTGGACCTCACCGCCCCGGACCGGCGGCGTCCAGGCGCCCGCGGTGGTGCAGGAGCCGACCCACACCGTCGTCGCGCCCTGGCATCCGTCGATGAGCGTCGCGACGCAGGGCTGGCCGCCTGGGGTCTACCTGCTGCGGCTCGATGGATCCGACGGCGCGCAGCGCTTCGTCCCCCTGACGGTGCGGACACCGTCCAACGCCGGACGGGTGGTGGTGATCAACGCCGTGACCACGTGGCAGGCCTACAACAGGTGGGGCGGCCACAGCCTCTACAAGGGCCCCGACGGCCAGCGGAGGAGCAGGTCGCGCGCGGTGAGCTTCGACCGGCCCTACGAGGCGGGCATGCAGGGCGCCGGGCAGTTCCTCCAGTTCGAGCTCGGTTTCCTGCGGGTGGCCGAGCGATCCGGCGTGCCGCTGGGGTACGCGACCGACACCGACCTGCACGCCGATCCGCACCTCCTCGACGGTGCGCGCGCGATGGTCACGCTGGGCCACGACGAGTACTGGACGACGGCGATGCGCGCCGCGGCGACGGCCGCCCGCGACCGCGGGGTCAACCTCGCCTTCCTGGGAGGCAACGAGGTCTACCGGCACATGCGCTTCGCGCCGACCCCGCTCGGCGACAACCGGCTGGAGATCAACTACAAGTCGGCTGCGGAGGACCCCGTCAGCCGGACCGACCCGACCGAGTCCACTCAGGACTGGCGGCAGCCGCCCGATCCGCGCCCGGAGAGCGTGCTGGTCGGCGGCTACTACAGCTGCTTCCCCGGCCGAGCCGACCTGGTCGTGTCCGACGCCACGAGCTGGCTGCTCTCCGGGATCGTCCACGACGGCGAACGCTTTCCGTCCGTGGTGGGCATCGAGTACGCGAAGGTGGATCTGTCGGTGCCGACGCCGCGTCCGATGGAGGTGCTCTTCCACTCCCCGGTCACGTGCGGCACGACCGGTCGTCGGGAGTTCTCCGACGCCACGTACTACACCGCGTCCAGCGGTGCCGGCGTCTTCTCCAGCGGCACGCAGGACTGGGTGTGCGGGATGGACCCCGGCTGCAAGGGATCGGGGAACGGCGGCCGTGTCGCCCAGGCGCTGGACGCGATCACGACCCGTCTGCTCACCGAGTTCGCGGCCGGTCCGGCCGGCGTCGCCCACCCCGCGCGCGACAACCTCGACGCGCTCGGCATCGGCCGGACTACCGCGGTCCCACCGTCGGCCCACAACGACTGACGGGAGGTGCTTCCTGCTGGCGGCTCGTCGCCAGGGGTGGACCGGCGGAATCGTCCGGGCGCTGATCCGGGCTCTCGCTGCCCAGGTCGGGGGTGGCTGGCCGACCAGCGCGGCGAATCGACGGGCGAAGGGGGCTCGGGACGTCGCCGCCCGGCTGTTGCTGCTCCCGTTCCCCGCCGAACAGGTCGACGGGCGGCGCGCAGCCCCTGGTGGTTTCCGACCCGGGGGCTGACGGTCAGAGCGACCGGATGACGCGGACCCGGTCGGCCACCGCTCGGCGGCTCACGTCCGCCTCCTTCGCGAGCCACTCGAACCCGTGCGGCGCTCCGGGGCGGACGTGCAACTCGCACGACACCCCGGCGGCCAGCAGGCGGGTGGCGAAGGCGAGGCACTCGTCGCGGAAGATGTCCAGCTCCCCGACCTCGACGTAGGCGGGGGCGAGCCCGGCGAGCTCGGCGAGGCGGGCCGGCGCCGCGACCGCCGGCACGTCCGGCCTGCCCCGGTCGGTGCCCAGCACGGCCGTCCAGGCGGTCCAGTTGTCGTCGTAGGACCAGGTCGCGGTGGCTGCCAGCGCCGGGTCCGGGACCACGGTCCGGTCGTCGAGCATCGGGTAGACCAGCACCTGCCGGGCGACCGGCACGCCCTCGTCACGCGCCATGATCGCCGCTCCCGCGGCGATGCCGCCGCCCCCGCTGTCGCCCATCAGCGCGATCCGCCGCCCGTCGACGTCGAGCCCGTCGGCGCGCTCGATCAGCCAGCAGAGCGCGGCGAACGCGTCCTGCGCCGGGCCCGTGCCGGCGTGCTCGGGCGCCCGCCGGTAGCCCACCGCCAGGAACGGGACGCCCGCCAGCCGCGTGTAGTGCCGCAGCAGCGGGTCGTAGCCGTCGAGCGTGCCGGCGATCATGCCGCCGCCGTGCACGTAGACGACCGCGGCGCCGGTGCCGCCGTCCGCCGGTGCGTACCAGCGCAGCTCGATGCCGTCGGCGTGGTGCCGGGAGACGGCCACATCCGGCGCCGGCGGTAGCGCTGCGTAGCTGTCGGCCTGGCGCGCCTCGATGAGCGCCCGCAGGCCGAGCGCGTCGCCGCGCTGGGGGAGAACCACTCCCGCGTTCGCAGCTGCACGTTTCTGCAGCTCAGGCACGATCTCGGGGTCCAACTCCATCGCCGTGTCCTCCTCGTCACACTTGTGCCGGCCCATATTGTCTGACAGCCTGACGATCGCTCAAGGGTCGATGCGGAGGTGTGCGATGACGCACGGTGTTCAGGGTGACCAGGATGCGGCGGGGCGCCGCGTCGTCGCGTTCGCCACCGCGGTCGGCAACTTCACCGAGTGGTTCGACTTCGCCATCTACGGCTTCCTCGCCGCGACGCTGGGCCGGCTGTTCTTCCCCGGCGCGAGCCCGGCCGCGTCGCTGCTGGCGTCGCTGGCCGTCTTCGGCGTCGCGTTCTTCATGCGGCCGCTGGGCGGGTTCGTCCTCGGCGCGGTGGGCGACCGGCTCGGCCGCCGCGCCCTGCTCACGATCTCCATCGGCCTGATGGGGGCCGCCACGACGTTGATCGGGGTGCTGCCCACCTACGCGAGCGCCGGCCTGCTCGCTCCCGTGCTGCTGGTGCTCCTGCGCTGCATCCAGGGCTTCTCCGCCGGCGCCGAGTGGACGGGCTCGGCGGCGTTCCTCGTCGAGCACACCCCGGCCGACCGCCGCGGCCGGTTCGCGAGCGTCGTCTCCGCCACAGCGGCGCTCGCGACCTGCGCCGGCGGGCTGCTGGTGCTCGCGCTCGAGCAGGCACTGACGCCGGACCAGATGGCGGCGTGGGGCTGGCGGATCCCGTTCCTGGTGGCGGTGCCGCTCACCGCCCTCGGCACGTGGGTGCGGCTGCGCATCGACGAGACGCCCGTGTTCCAGCGGCTCGTCGAGGCCGGCGCGCGGGTCGAGGCGCCGCTGCGCCGCTCCGGGCGCGACGTGCGGGCGATCGCGCTGACCTTCGCGTTCTCCAGCGTGCAGGGCCTGGGCTTCTACTACCTGGCGACCTACGTGATCACCCACCTGACGGCGACGGTGAAGCTCGGCCGCCCGCAGGCGCTGCTGCTCGTCGCGATCGGGCTCGTCTGCTACGCGATCCTCACCCCGCTCGCCGGAGCGCTGTCTGACCGGATCGGGCGGCGCAGGGTCAACCTGATCGGCGGCTTCGGGCTGGCGATCGTCGCGATGCCGGCGTTCGCACTCATGGGCACCGGCACGGCGGCAGGCGTGATCGGCGGCATGGTGCTGTTCGCGGTGTTCCAGTCGATGGTCAGCGTGACCACGGTCTGCATGCTCGTCGAGCTGTTCCCGGCCGAGACCCGGTCCACGTCCAGCTCGATCGGCTTCAACCTCGGCCTCGCGCTGATCGGCGGGCCGGGCCCGCTGGTCGCCGCCGCGATCGCCGCCGGCACGGGCAGCAGCACCCTGCCGGCGCTGTACATGGTGATCGTGGCGGCGGTCTGCACGCTGGCGCTCGCGAAGTGGCTGCCCGAGGTGCGGGGGCGCACGCTGGACGCGGAAGCGGCGAAGGAGGTCCCTGTGGTGGACGGCGCAGCATGACCGAGGTTCTCGCCGTGCGCTACGGCACTCGCACGGCTACCAAGGCCGAGAGCTACCTGAACTTCCACGTCTACGGCGAGCCCGACGAGCCGTTCGGCATGGACTACTTCTTCTGGCTGGTCCGCGGCCCGTCCGGCACGGTGCTCGTGGACTGCGGGTTCGGCGCCGAGGCGGGGGAGCGGCGCGGCCGCACGATGCTCGTCGATCCGGTCGCGGCGCTGTCCGCGCTCGGCGTCGACGCGGCGGACGTGGACCGGCTCGTGGTCACCCACGCGCACTACGACCACATCGGCAACCTGCACCGCTTCCCGAACGCCGAGGTCGTGATGGCGCGGCGGGAGTTCGAGTTCTGGACCGGCCCGTACGCCGGCCGGCTGCAGTTCGCGCACTCCACCGAGGCGGACGAGCTCGCCTACCTGGGCACCGTCCGGGAGCAGGGCCGGCTGCGGCTCGTGGAGGACACGCTCGACCTCGCGCCGGGCATCGAGGTGGTCGTCGTCGGCGGGCACACGCCCGGCCAGCTGGTCGCGCAGGTCGCCGTCGACGGCGGGGCCGTGGTGCTCGCCGCCGACGCCCTGCACTTCTACGAGGAGCTGGAGCGCGACCGGCCGTTCTTCGTGGTGTCCGACCTGATCGAGATGTACCGGGGGTTCGACGTGCTGCGGGAGATGACCGAGGACCCGGGGCGGCTGCTCGTCGCCGGGCACGACGCCGCGGTGGGCACGCGGTTCACCGACCGCGTGCCGGGCCTGCCCGACGGGCTGTCCGACCTCGTCGTGCGGATCGCGTCATGAGCCTGGCGGGGAAGGTCTGCCTGGTCACGGGTGCGGCCGGCGGGCTCGGGTCCGCCACTGCCCGTCGGCTCTCGGCGGATGGCGTACGGCTCGTGCTCACCGACCTCGACGGCGATCGCCTCGACGCGCTGGCCAAGGAGCTGCCCGGACCGGCGGTGGTGCACGCCGGCGACGTGGCGAGCGAGTCCGACGTGGACGCTGCGGTGGCGGCGGGCGTCGCCGAGTTCGGGCGCATCGACCTGCACCACCTCAACGCCGGCATCCCGGGCCCGCTGACCCGCTTGACCGATCTGTCGGTCGAGGACTGGGACCGGGTCATGGGCATCAACCTGCGCGGGCCGTTCCTCGGGGTGCGCGCGGCGTTCCGGCAGTACGAAGCCCAGCGGTCCGGTGGCGCGATCGTGCTCACGGCGTCGATCGCGTCGCTGCGCGGCAGCGACGACCTGCTGGCCTACCACGCGTCCAAGCACGGGGTGCTGGGCCTGCTCAAGGGCGCGGCGATGTTCGGCGGGCCGATCGGGGTGCGGGTCAACGCGGTCGCCCCGGGCATCGTCCCCACGGCGCTGTTCGCGGGCGCCGGCAGCGGTCCCGGCGGTGGGGACGACATGGCGCGCCGCGCGGCCACCACCCCGCTGCGGCGGCCCGGTACCGGCGACGAGATCGCGTCCGTCGTCGCGTTCCTGCTGGGGGACGGGGCGGCGTACATGACCGGCGAGGTGGTGTCGGTCGACGGCGGCGCGGCCGCCGTGAGCGTGGTGCGCCCGTCCGGTGGGGCCGGGGCGTGGGACCCGCGGCCGCACGACCGGCGGATGCACCCCGAACTGGAGGCACGAGCATGAGCGAACGGTCCGTCGGGTTCATCGGCCTGGGCAACATGGGCGGTCGGATGACCCGCCGGCTGGTCGACGCGGGGATCCAGGTGATCGGGTTCGACACACGGGCCGGCGCCGCGGAGGAGGTGGGTGCGGTCGCTGCCGCCGATCCGGCCGATGTCGCCGCTCGCGCGGACGTGGTGCTGCTGTCGCTGCCCGACAGCCACGTCGTCGAGCCGGTGGTGCGTGCGCTGCTGCCGGCGGCGCGGTCGGGCGCGACGATCGTCGATCTCTCGACGGCGTCCCCGTCGTCGACCGTCGAGCTGCACACCGCCGCCGCAGCGCAGGGCGTCCGCTACCTCGACGCCGGCATCTCCGGAGGGGCAGCGGCCGCCGAGAAGGGGACGCTGACGATCATGGCGGGCGGCGACGCCGACGCGCTGGCGGAGATCGCGTGGGTGTTCGAGCCGATCGCCGCGCACGTCCACCACATGGGCGCGTCCGGGGCGGGACACACGGCGAAGCTGCTCAACAACTTCCTCAACGCGGTCAGCCTCGCGGCCACCGCCGAGGTGATGGTGGCCGGGCGCAAGGCGGGCCTCGACCTCCCGCAGCTGCTCGACGTCCTCAACTCCAGCAGCGGCGTCAACTTCGCGACGCAGAACCGGTTCCCGCACATCGTCCGCGGCGACTACCTCGAGGGCGGGCTCACCGGCCGACTCATGACCAAGGACGTCGCGCTCTACGTCGACCTGCTCGGCCGGCTCGGCGTCCCCACGCTCAACGCGGCCGGTCCGCTCGCCAGCTTCGGTCTCGCCGAGAACCTCGGCTACGGGGACCAGATCAGCAACCGCGTCGTCGACGCCATCGGCGACGTCGCCGGCGGCGTCCGCGTCCAGGAGAAAGGGAACTGAAGATGCAGATCGTCCGAGGGCGAGCGCCCGACGACGTCGCGACCACGGCCAGGACCGACACCTTCACCGGCACGGTGTGGGGCGACCCGGTGCTGCCGACCACGGACGGAACCACGATCAACTCGGTGACGTTCGCGCCGGGCGCGCGCACCTACTGGCACCACCACACGGCCGGCCAGATCCTCGTCGTGACGGCGGGCCGCGGCTGGGTGTGCACCCACGGAGGGCGGCCGCAGGTCATCCGTGCCGGTGACGTGGTGTGGGTGCCGCCCGGGGAACGCCACTGGCACGGCGGCACCCCCGACACGATCATGACGCACCTCGCGGTGTCCATCGGGCCCACGGTCTGGGCGGACGAGGTCGACGAAGCGGACTACCGGAAGGGAACTCTCGATGGGTGACGAGCGCTACGAGCGCGGGCTGGCGATCCGCAAGGAGGTGCTCGGCGAGGCGCACGTCGAGCGCTCGCTCGCGGCCGTGAGCGAGTTCTCCCGGCCCGTCCAGGAGTTCGTGACCGGCGTGTGCTGGGGCGACATCTGGGGCCGGCCGGGGCTCGACCGGCGCACCCGCAGCCTGCTCAACCTCGTCATGCTCACCGCGCTCGGACGCAACCACGAGCTGGGCGTGCACGTGAAGGGCGCGATCACCAACGGGTGCACCGAGCAGGAGATCCAGGAGGCGCTCCTCCAAGCCGCGATCTACTGCGGGGTGCCCGCGGCGCTGGAGTCGTTCCGGGTGGCGGAGCGGGTGCTCGGAGAGATCGCGGCCGAGAATGGCTGACCTGCCCGGCACCGTCGGGTTCGTCGGGCTCGGGCGCATGGGCGACCCGATGGTCCGCCGGCTGGCCGGGGCCGGGATCGCGGTCCGCGGCCACGACGCGGTGCCGCGGCCGGATCTCGCGGACGTCGTCACGCTCGTGGGATCGGCGGCCGAGGTCGCGGCGCCCGTGGTCGTGCTGATGCTGCCGGACTCGGGCGTCGTCGAGGCGGTCGTGCACGGCGGGCTGCTCGACGCGCTGGAACCGGACACCGTACTCGTCGACATGGGTTCGTCGGAACCGCTGCGCACCCGGGCGCTGGCACCCGTCGTCGCGGAACGCGGGGTCACGCTCGTCGACGCGCCGGTGTCGGGCGGGGTGAAGGGCGCCGTCGCCGGGTCGCTCACGATCATGGCCGGCGGGCCGGAGGACGTCGTCGGTGCGCTGGAACCGCTGCTGGCGCTGCTCGGGCGGGTCCGGCACGTCGGACCCGTCGGCGCAGGCCACGCGCTCAAGGCGCTCAACAACCTCATGTCCGCCGCGCACCTGCTGGCCAGCTCGGAGGCGCTGCTGGCCGGGCAGCGGTTCGGGCTCGATCCGGAGGTGATGCTCGATGCCGTCAACGGCTCCAGCGGGCGTAGCGGCTCCACGGAGAACAAGTGGCCGAACTTCGTCCTGCCCGGCACGTTCGACTCCGGCTTCGCGCTGACGTTGATGCTCAAGGACATCCGCATCGCGCTCGGCCTCGCCGAGGCCACCGGCGTCCCGGCGGCGCTCACCGCCCGCACCGTCGAGCTGTGGGCGGAGGCGGCCGAGGCGTTGGGGCCCGATGCGGACCACACCGAGATCGTGCGATGGTTGCGGGGATGAACGCCAGCACGCCACCGGCCGTCGACGGCCCGACCTGGTCCGCCGACCAGGTCGGACGCGTCGCCGCGCCGCTGCGCGAGCAGGTCGTCACGCTCGTCCGCGACGCGATCCTCGGCTTCAAGGTGCAGCCCGGGCAACGGCTCGTCGAACGCGAGCTGGTCGAGCAGCTGGGCGTGTCCCGCCCGACCGTGCGCGAGGTGCTGCGGCAGCTCGCCGCCGAGGGTCTCGTCACCGTGGTGCCCCAGCGCGGCGCGATCGTCACCGCGCTCACCCCGGACGACGCCGCCGACATCTACGAGATGCGCGCCTCGCTGGAGGCGCTCGCCGTGCAGCGGTTCGTGCAGCGGGCCACCCCCGAGCAGGTGGCGGAGCTGCGGGCGGCCGTCGACGAGATCGCGCGCACCGCCGACTCCGTCGAGCCGCAGGACCAGCTGCGCGCGAAGGACCGCTTCTACGAGGTCCTCTTCGAGGGCTCCGGCAGCGAGCCCTTGCAGCAGACCCTCGCCGGCCTGCAGGCCCGGGTGCGGCTGCTGCGGGCCACCTCACTCTCCGAGCCCGGCCGACCGGCCCAGGCGGCGGCGGAGCTCGCCGCCGTCGTCGAGGCGGTGGAGGCGGGCGACGCCCTGCGCGCCGCCGCGGCCTGCGCCACCCACGTGCACAACGCCTCGCGCACCGCGCTCGCCCGCCTGCGCGCCTGACCCATCTCCCATCCGTGCCGTTCCGGAGGACAGCCATGCCGTCGCACGCCCTCACCACCGAGCAGCAGCAGATCAAGGACGAGTTCGTCGCCGTGCGGGGCACCTGGGGGGAGCCGTGGCAGCGGATGCTGGAGCTCGACCCCGCGTTCGTCCGCGCCTACCTGCACTTCTCCGCTGTCCCGTGGACGGGGGAGCAGCACCTGGAGCCGAAGGTCAAGGAGTTCGTCTACATCGCCGCCGACGCCGCGGCCACCCATCTCTACGAGCCCGGCATCCGCCAGCACGTCGCCGCCGCACTGCAGCACGGCGCAACGCGCGAGGAGATCATGGAGGTCATCGAGCTGACCTCCACCCTCGGCATCCACGCCAGCAACATCGGTGTCCCGCTGCTGCTGGAAGTGCTGCAGGAGGAGGGACTGCGCGACGGCCCCGCCCCGCTCGACGAGCGCCGCGAGAAGCTGAAGGCCGAGTTCACCGCGAACCGCGGCTACTGGCACCAGTTCTGGGACGGACTCCTCGAGCTCGACCCCGACCTCTTCGAGGCCTACATCGAGTTCTCCTCCGTACCGTGGAAGACCGGCACGCTCCCGCCGAAGGTGAAGGAGCTGATCTACATCGCCTTCGACGCCTCGGCCACCCACCTCTACGTCCCGGGCCTGAAGCTGCACATGCAGAACGCGGTCCGGCTCGGCGCCACCGCCGGCGAGATCATGGAGGTGCTCGCCATCGTCAGCGTGATCGGGATCCACGCGGCGACGACGGCGGCCCCGATCCTGGCGGAGCTCGCCGCGCAGACCTGAAGGCACCCCGCGGACGCATCCGCCGTGGTATCGTCGAACCTATGTTCGACGTCGGCTCGAGTGCGCAAGCCGACTTCGACGTGCCCGTCCCCGGATGGGACGACGGCGACGAGTGGGCGCCCGACGGCGGTCCTGTCGTGTTTCCCGAGGTCGAGCTGTCGGCCCGACCGGCCTCGTCGGGGTTGGCCATGGAGCTGGAGTTCGGCCTGCCCCCGCTCGATCAGCTCGACGATGCGACCCTGCTCTCCGTGATCACGTCCTACGCCCGCGTCGCGGCGTGGGCCCAGGCCAACGGGGCGCGGGCGTTGGCCGAGTTCGCCCGGCGGCGGGCGGCCGAGCCCGACGATGCCGACTACGCGGCGGACGAGATCGCTGTCGAGCTTCGGCTGGCCACGGGCACTGCACAGCGCCTGCTCGATCGCGCCACCGCCCTCGACCAGCACCTCGCGCCCACCCGTGCCCTGTGGGAGCAGGGCCTGCTCGACGAGCGCCGGGTCGCCGTGATCGTCGACGGCACCGGCCACCTCCCCGTCGAGATCGCCGCCCGGGTGCAGGACATGGTTCTGCCGCGTGCGCCCCGCCAGACCGTGGGGCAGCTGCGCGCCGCGGTGCAGCGCGCGATCATCGCCGCCGACCCGGGCGGAGCCGAAGCTCGTCACCGGGCAGCCCACGCCGAGCGAGCCGTCCAGCTTTGGCCCGATGCGGAGGGGATGGCCACCCTGGCCGCCAAGTTGTCCGCGCCCGACGCCGTGGGCTGCTACGAGTGGCTCAGCCGGCTGGCGCGCGGGCTCGGCGCCGATGACCCTCGCCCGATGGACGCCCGCCGGGCCGACCTGCTAGTCGGCCTGATCATGGGCCGGATCGTGGCTGGGGTGGCGGTCCCTGATGAGTCCGCGGCAGGCGAGTCGAGCAGTGGCGAGTCGAACAGTGGCGAGTCGAGCAGTGGCGAGTGGGACGTCGCGGAGCCGTCTGCGGGACAGCCGGCCTCCCAAGGAAGCGCCGGTGGGTCGACGGTCGGTGAGCCGGCCGATGGTGGGGCGCCGGTCGTGGGCGAGCCTGCCGTCGCGCAGCCGGACGTTTCCGGTTCGGCGGCAGGTCCGCCGGCAGCCCAGGATCCGGTGGTTCCCGGGGTCGGAGTTCGGGAGCCCGTCGGAGCTGAGGCGGCCGCTGGGTCAGCGTTCGCCCGAGCTTCGGCTGCCGCCGGCGGATCGGACGGGGATGCGGCGATCGACGGCGAGTCGGTCGACGTCACGTCTGCCGCTGTGCAGGCGATCCCCGATGGTGAGTCGGTCGTTCGAGAGCCCGCCGGCGATGCGACCGGTGGGCGCCCGGCTGCCCGCGATCCGGTCGCCGACGGAGCCTTCGTCGTGGAGGTGGTGCGGCCGGTTGCGCCGGGAAAGTCGCTCGTGCAGGTGATCGTGGATCTCGACACCCTGCGCGGGGCGACCGAGCATCCCGCCGAGCTGGCCGGCTACGGTCCGATCACCGCGTGGCAGGCCCGTGCGGTGGCTTCGGACGCGATATGGCGGCGACTGGTCACCGATCCGCTCTCGGGCACGGTGCTCGATGTGGGCCGCACGAGGTACCGACCGCCGGCGGGATTGGCGGAGCTGGTCCGTGCGCGGGATGCGACCTGCCGGTTCCCCGGTTGTCGCCGTGCGGCGTCCGGGTGCGAGCTCGACCACGTGATCGCCTACCCGGAGGGTCCGACCGCCGACACGAACCTGGCCGTCGGCTGTCCGCACCACCACCACCTCAAGCACGACACCGACTGGCGCGTCGAACTGCTGCCCGATGGTGCGCTGGAGTGGACCTCGCCGACGGGCTCGACGTACCGGACGTACCCGCGCGACTACCGGCCCGTCGACATCGGCCGTCCACCACCGGACAGCGACCCGCCACCGTTCTGACCGGGCCCCGGCCGCCGACGAGCAGCCGGGGCCGCGACGGCCTCGGGGCTCATTGCGCGATGTCCGCGCAAGGGGGTCGCTGAGCACCCTCGTCAGTGCTCAACCGCCGAGCCCGCCCCGGGTGTTGCCGCACCGCAGTGGGATCCGGTCACGATTCCGGGGGCACCACGCCGAACACTGCCAGCTGGGTGGCGATCGAGTCGTACCAGCCCAGCAGTACCACCAGTTCCAGCACGCCACGCTTGCCCAGCACCTCGACGGCTGCGGCGAACTCGGTGTCGTCGAGCGTCTTGCGGTCGAGCAGCGCAAGGCTGGCGTCGAAGACCGCCCGCTCCTCGTCGCTCGTGAACGCTGGCGGGGTGCGGGTGGCCAGACCCTCGATCTCGGCGTCGGTGAGCCCTGCAGCGCGGCCGGCCTTCCGGTGCGCATAGAGCTCGAACGGGCTCTCCCGATGGAACGCCATCAGCAGGATCGCGATCTCCCGCGAGCGCGCGGAGAGGCTCAGCTCGAACCGCAGCGCACCGCCGAAGCCCTCCAGCCCGCGGGCCAACGCGGGACTCAGCAGCCACGCGTTGGGCGGTCCGATGAGCCCGCCGTCCGGGTGCACCAGGGAGAACGCGGCGCCGGGAGCGGTCCGGCGGCCGCTGGTGAAGGCGGCGTAGATCTCCTCCTGCTCCGGCGTCATCTCGTCGGGGGTGATGCGGGCCAGACGTGTGGTCATCCGAGGTCCTTCCCGAGGAATCGCCGCGGGTTCGCGGCGAGCATGCGGTGCAGTGCGGCGCGGTCGACGCCGAGGTAGGCGAGCTGCTCCGCGACGAGCCGCAGGCACTCCGGCTCGGGCGGCACCCACCGCGAGAACACGTCCGAGCTGAGGACGAGCTGGTCGGGCCCCAGCACCTCGACGGCGCGGGCGAGATCGCGGACGTGCAGGTGCCCGTCGGGGTGCAGCAGCGGCGCGGCGGCCAGCTCGACGAGCGCACCGGCGTCGGTCAAGTGGCGCAGCTCGGCGGGGTCGTCGACGTAGTGCAGGGGGTGCGTGACGAGCACGCGCCGGTGGCCGATGGCCGCGCAGTGCTCGACGACGGCGGTGCTCTCGTCGAGCCCTATGTGCCCGGTGCCGACGGAGAGCCCGAGTGCCGCGCAGGCGTCGAGCGCGTCGCGGGCGGCTCCGGTGAGCCGCCCGTTCCCGTCGACGACGCGGACGGCGCGCTCGTCCGCGAACGCGTCGACGGACGGGGCGAGCCGGCGCAGCAGCGTGGTGATGTAGCCGCCGCGCCCGATGTCGGCGGCCGCTCCCCAGGTCGGGAGGAAGACCACCGTCGCCCCATGGGCGGCGGCCAGCTCGACGACGGTCGGGGTGACCCCGCCGAGGGTCGGGTTGAGGGTGAAGCTGCCGTGGACGGCGAAGTCGGGTCCCGCCTGCTCCCGCAGCATGAAGGCGCGGTCGGTGGTCGGCCAGAGGTGCGACTTGAGCACCCATCCGGCCATGCCGTAGCGCTGCGCAAGGCGCAGCACAGCGAGGTCGGCGCCGCGGCTCGCCGTGCCCGCGGCGAGGTCGGACTGCCCGTGGACATGGACGTCGATCGCGCCGGCGAGGACGTCGGCGAAACCGGCCGGTTGGGCGGCCGCCCATTCCTCCGTCATCGGGTCACCGGTTCGTACCGGTACCCGCCGGCCGGATCGGTGACGACCCGGCCGGGTACCGCGTCCGGGAAGTGCGCCGGGAACAGCAGAGTGTCGGTGTCGGCGACGTCGCGCAGCAGGGCCTCCCGTGAGTGCGTCGCACACGCCCCGTGCACGCAGAAGTCGGTGCTCAGCGACGGTCGGGCGAGCTGCAGCGGGTGGTGCACCATGTCGCCGGCGAATACGGCCCGCCGCCCCTCCGACACGACTTCGACGCAGACGTTGCCCGGCGTGTGGCCAGGAGCGGGGAGCAGCCGCACCTCCGGGCAGATCCGGTGGTCCGGCGCGACGACGTCGAGCAGGCCCGCCGCGCGCAGCGGCAGGACGCTGTCGCCGACGTAGTCGCCGAGCCGCTCGCGGAAGCCGTCGGGGTCGGTGCCGGTCCAGTACTCCAGCTCGGCCGCGGTCGTCAGGTGGCGCGCGTCGGGGAAGGCCGGTACCCACGCCGACCCGTCGAACCGCGTCGCGAACCCGACGTGGTCGACGTGCAGGTGGGTGAAGACGACGGTGTCGATCTCCCCGGGTGCGACGAGCCACTCGTCGGCGCGGCGGTCGAAGCACGCGTTGGGCCGCGCCTTGCCGTTGCCCACCCCCGCGTCGACGAGCAGCGTCCGCTCCGGCGTACGGACCACGAACGCGCCGATGTCGACGACGAGGAAGCCGTCCTCGCAGTAGGGAGGGCGCAGGTACCACGCGCCGGGGTCGAGGCCGGCGAGGTCGAGGTCGGGGAAGAAGAGCAGGGGATCGACGCGGTAGTGGAACTGGACGACGGGCGTCACGGTCACTGCGCCGACGCGGATCGGGCGAACGGCGGCGCTGCGGGGCCGGGCCCATGACGGACGCGGCACGTCAGACCTGCACCGGGTCGGGGGTGGAGCGCGCGGCCGGGACCGCCCGGATCCCGAACCGGCTCAACAACCGCGTCGCGACCAGGTACTTCAGGTGGGCCCCCGGCCACTGCGTGATGTTCGCGCCGCCGGGCGCGTGGTAGTAGTTGCGGCAGCCCGCCTCCATGGCGTTGGCCTTGCGGGCGATCTGGTCGTCGATCCACGCCACCCACCGGCGCTGCGCCTGCGGGTCCGTGTCGACGTGCCCCGCGCCCATCTCCAACCGGCGGATCGCCTGCGCCGCCACCTCGGCCTGCCGCTCCAGCTGGGCGATGATCGAGAACCCGCCGTTGGTGTTGGGTCCGTAGAGGATGAAGAAGTTGGGGAAGCCGGCGACGGTGACGCCGAGGAACGCCGACGCCCGCTCCGCCCACGCGTCGTGGATGCTGCGTCTGCCGATGCCGCGGACCTGCAGGTTGGCCAGGAACCGCGTGGGCTGGAACCCGGTGCTCATGATCAGCACGTCGACGTCGTGGTGCACGCCGCGCGCGTCGACGAGTCCCTTGTCGGTGACCGACGTGACCGGGTGCGGGACGAGCTCGACGTGCGGCAGGTTCAGCGCCTCGTAGAACGTGGACGCGACGACGGGTCGCTTGCAGCCCCACGGGTAGTCGGGCGTGACGGCGTCGCGCGTGGCCGGGTCCTGCACGGTCGTGCGGATGTAGTCGAGGCAGCGCTGTCGCATCGAGCGCTGCATCGCGCTGGACGCGTCGTAGCCCTTGAACCGCGTGATGGAGCCGTAGAAGAGGTACCCGCGGTGCAGCCACTGCGCGCCGGGCACGTGCCGGTAGACCCACCGCTCGCGCGGGGTGAACTCGCGCTCGCGCTTGGGCTCGATCCAGCCGGGTTCGCGCTGGAACACCAGCAGCGAACCGACGGCGTCGGCGATGCCGGGCACGACCTGCGCGGCCGTCGAGCCGGTGCCCACCACGGCGACCCGCTTGCCCTCCAGGTCGACGTCGTGGCGCCAGCGCGAGGTGTGGAAGCGCTCCCCGCGGAAGTCGTCCAGGCCGGGCCAGTCCGGGTAGTTGGGCACGCTCAGCAGTCCGAGCGCGGAGATCACGGCGTCGAAGGTGTCGACGTCGCCGTCGGCGGTGCGCACGGTGTAGTGCCGTTGCTCGTCGTCCCAGGTCACGTCCGTGACGGCCGTGTTCAGCCGGAGGTGGCGGCGCAGCCCGAAGGCGTCGACGACCTCACGGGCGTAGCGCAGCAGCTCCGGCTGCCGCGCGTGCGTGCGCGGCCAGTCGTACTTGAGGAAGGAGAAGCTGTAGGCGTGCGAGGGTATGTCCACCTCGCAGCCGGGGTAGCGGTTGTCGTACCAGGTGCCGCCCACGTCGGGCGACTGCTCGAAGATCGTGAACGTGGCCGACGTGCGTTGCCGCAGCTTGATGGCGGCCGCGATGCCGCCGAACCCGGCTCCGATGATCGCCACCCGGATCGTGCGGCGGGGCACCCTGCGTCGAAGTGGCACGTGTGGTCCTCCGGTCAGTCCGTGAGTGCGCCGGCCTCGGCCAGCACCTGTTCCGCCTGCCGGAAGGCCTGCAGGGCGGCGGGTGCGCCGCAGTAGGGCGCGGTGTGCAGGAGCAGTTCCTGGATCTCTGTGACGGTGCAGCCGTTGGCCAGCGCCGCGCGCACGTGCGACGCGAACTCGGTGGGCCGGTTCAGTGCGGTGAGCATCGCGAGCGTCGCCAGGCTGCGCGTGCGCCGGTCGAGCCCGTCCCGGGTCCAGACGTCGGCCCACACCGCGCCCGCGATCCAGTCCTGCGCGGGGCGGTGGAACGGCGTGGCGTTCGTGTAGTTCTGCTCGACGAGCCCGGCGCCGAACATCTCTCGTCGCACGGCCAGCCCGGCGGCCACCGCTTCCTCGTTCGCGTCCCGCACCGGACCCTCCCGTCGCCGACCAACATTGTCAGACAGTCAGACGATATGGGTACGGTGGCCCATCGCGCACCCCCTTCTTCCTGCCGGCCGGGGACGCGGTGGCCCGGTTCGGCCGGCGGGAGGTGGAGGAATCGCAGATGGAGCACAGTGAGCAGGGCCGGGTCGCGCTGGTGACGGGTGCAGCAGGCGGTGTCGGTCGGGCGCTCGTCGCCGTGCTGGTGGAGCGCGGCTACGCTGTCGTCGCGGAGGATGTGTCGCCCGCCGTGGAGGAGCTGCGCGACAGCGCGGTGCTCCCCGTCGTCGCCGACGTGGCAACGACCGGGTCGGCGGAGCAGGCTGTCGGGCTGGCCGAGCGGGAGTTCGGCCGGCTCGACCTCCTGGTCAACAACGCCGCGCGCTTCCTGCGCCGCTCGATCGCCGACTCGACCGACGTCGATCTCGAGTCCCTGTTCGCGGTCAACGTGCGCGGCGCGTTCACCCACGCCCGGGCGGCCGTCGAGCCCTTGGCGCGGACGGGCGGCTCGATCGTCACCGTCACGTCGATCTCCGGGCTGGTCGGCATGCCGAACCAGAGCGTGTACGCGCTGACGAAGGGCGCGCTGGTGCAGCTCACGCGCCAGCTCGCCGTGGAGCTGGCGCCGCGCGGGGTGCGCGTCAACGCCGTGGCGCCGGGAGCGATCGACACCGACTTCATCGCCGAGGCGCGGGCCGCCGACCCGGATCCCGAGGCGACCGCCGCCGCCGTGCTGGCGCGGCACCCGTTGGGCCGGATCTCGACGGCGGACGACGTCGCGCAGGCCATCGCCTACCTCGCCTCGCCCGTCGCGTCGGGCATCACCGGCGCGATCCTCAGCGTCGACGGCGGCTACGTGGCCCAGTAGGGCCGGTCGGCCCAGCGGCCACTGCCGCTGAATCGATACGCGGGTGCCCGCCTTCTGTGACCCCTTGCACATCGCCATCACGAGGTGCATTCTGCATCGCGAACAAGCTGTTCGTAAACTGAACAAGCGTTGGACTTGATGGAGCCGCCCGATGACCACCTTCCGCGAGATGCTGCGCTCGACCGACCGGCCGGTGCTCGGCACGTTCGTGAAGCTCCCGGCCCTCGAAGTGGCGGAGATCGTCGGCGGGGCAGGGTTCGACTTCGTCATCGTCGACACCGAGCACGCGCTGCTCTCCGTCCGCGACGTGTACGGGCTGCTCGTGGCCTACTCGCAGCAGGGCGTCGCGCCGCTGGTGCGCATCACCGACCACAGCTACGGCGACGCGCAGCGCTACCTGGACGCGGGCGCGGCGGGCATCCTCGTGCCGCACGTCTCGAACGGGGTGCAGGCGGCCGCGGCGATGCGCCAGTTCCTGTTCCCGCCGGACGGCACGCGCGGCATGGGGTTCGCCGCCCGCGCCGGACGGTGGGGTCAGCTGCCCGGCGGGCCGGCGGAGTACGTCCGCGCCGGTCAGGAGGACGTGGCGCGCGTCGCGATGGTCGAGGAGCAGGAGGCCGTCGACGACATCGGGGGCATCCTCGCGGCGCCCGGCGTCGACGCCGTGTTCGTCGGGCCCGGTGACCTGTCGCTGTCGATGGGGGAGCCGACGGGCTCCCCGGCGGTGCACGACGCCGTCACCCGCTGCATCAAGGCCGCGGTGGCCGCGGGGGTGCCCGTCGGCACCGTCGTGCAGGGCGCGGACCAGGTCCGGCTGCGCGCCGAGCAGGGCTGCCGGTTCATCGTCGTCGGCAACGACACCGGGTTCCTCGCCGGGGCCGCCCGGGCCGCCGCGTCGGCAGCGCGGTCCGCGCTCGACGGGCGCTGATCACCACACGAAGGGAAGCACGCATGGCGTACACGAAGGACGATCCGCGCTCGGCGCTGGCGACGTCGAGCCGCGAGGTGCCGTCGGGCACCGCGATCGCGGCGCCCCAGTTCCTCGACTTCTCCGTGCTCCCGCCGGACGCGACGTCGCCGGACGGCAGCCACCGGTGGATCACCCGGGGCCAGAACTTCGTGCTGATCTACACCGAACCCGCCGCGGGCGACGTGATCTGGCGGTCGACGCTGCGGTCCGAGCAGGTCGTCCTGCTGATCGACGAGCGCAGCGCCCTGCGCGGCACGGACGCCACCGGTGTCCAGCACGAGGTGGTCGGCCCCGCGCAGGTGGTCGTCCCGCCGGGGGAGAGCACGCTCACCGCCACGGGCACGGGACCGATCGCGCAGCTCCTGCAGTCCGACGAGGAGGAATGGGCAGCGCAGGCGTCCAACGCCGCGGCCTACGCCGAGCCGCATCCGCACGTCGCACCGCTGCAGCTGTGGCCGGAGCCGGTCGACGGCTACCGCTGGCGCACCTACCGGATGGCCGACGTGCCCGCCGACCCGAAGCGCTTCGGGCGCATCTTCCGCACCCGCGCGTTCATGGTCAACTTCATGCCGCCCTCGACGGGGCCCCGGGACGCCACGCGCATGTCGCCGCACTTCCACGACGACTTCGAGCAGGCCAGCCTCGTCGTCGCGGGCACCTACGTGCACCACATCCAGACCCCGTGGGGCACCGACGGCACGCAGTGGCGGCCGGAGGACCACGTCCAGGTCGGCAGCCCGTCGGTGACGATCATCCCGCCGCCCACCGTGCACACCTCGCAGAGCATCGGCTGGCGCACCAACCACCTGATCGACATCTTCGCGGGCCCGCGCCACGACTTCTCGGCCCGGCCGGGCTGGGTGCTCAACGCCGCCGAGTACCCCGCCCCGACCACCTGATCCACACCTGATCCACGACCGAGCCTGGACCGCGGGGGACCGGTCCGCCCGTCCTGTCCTTTCACCGGTGAAGGAGACACGTCCATGGCCGATCCCACCTCGGCGCCCCCCGACGCGACCGATCCCGCCTTCCGCGGCCGCCGGCGCAGGGCGATCCTCAGTGCCTGGGCCGGTTTCGCCGTCGACTCTTACTCGATCTACATCGCGTCGTCGGTGCTGCTGCCCGCGCTGATCTACTTCCAGGGCGACATGGCGCCCTCCGAGAAGGCGATCTTCGCCGGGATGACGCTCGCCGTCACCCTGCTCGGCCGCCCGCTCGGCGGCCTGATCTTCGGGCACTTCGCCGACCGGATCGGCCGCCGGCTGATCGGCGCGATCACGATCTACGGCTTCGGCACCGTCTCGCTGCTCATCGCGTGCCTGCCCGGCGCCCAGGTCATCGGCGCGGTGCCGGCGACGGTGCTGCTGCTCGCGCTGCGCTTCATCGAAGGAATCTTCCTCGGCGGGGAGTACACGGCCGCCACCCCGATGGCCCTGGAGTACGCCCCACCGCACCGCCGCGGCTTCATCGGCGCGCTCATCCAGTGCTCCGCGAGCGCCGGCCCGCTCTTCGTGGCGATCGCCATGTCGCTGACGTTGCTCATCGCTCCGAGCGGTGGCATCGACTCGCCGTACGTGCAGTGGGGCTGGCGGCTGCCGTTCGTCCTCGGTGCCGTCCTGTCGTTCCTGGTCGCCTGGTTCCTGCGCCGCCGCGTGGAGGACTCGCAGGTCCAGAAGGCGGTCGTCACCTCGGACGCGCCGCAGCCCTCGCCGCTGCGGATGATCCTGAAGGGCCGCACGGGACGCGCGTTCGTCCAGGCGTGGGTGATCATGACCGGCGTCTTCTTCGTCGTGAACCTGACGGGCAGCGTGCAGGCGCAGTTCCTGCTGCTCAACACCGGCTTCACCCCGGCGGACCTGGCGCGCACGCAGCTGATCACGCCGGTCGCGATGGTCTCCTACGTCTTCTTCGGCTGGCTGTCCGACCACCTGGGTCGAAAGCGGACGCTCTTCATCGCCGCCCCGCTCACGGCCGTGGTCTACCCGATCGCGATCACGCTGATCGGCTCCAACACCGTCCACGGGTGGTTCAACCTGACGCTGCTCGCCGTCGCGGTGAACATCGTGACCGTGGCCCCGCTGGGCGTGCTGCCGGCCTACATCAACGAGCGGTTCGCCACCGTCGTCCGCTCGACCGGCTGGGGCGTGGCCTACGGGACTGCGGTGATCATCCCGTCGTTCTTCTCCTACTACATGCTCTGGCTGAGCGCGCTCGTGCCGTTCGTCTACACGGCCGGGATCCTGGCCGTCCTCGGCGCGGTCCTGATCTTCGTCGCGACGGCGTTCGGCCCTGAGACGCGCGGGATCGACCTGCGGAAGGCCGGCGAGGACGCGCAGCGGGAGGCCCCCGCTCCCGTCGAGCCCGCGGCGCCGGCCGTGCGCACGCCGGTGGAGACCTGATGACGATCGCCGGTCTGCCCGACTTCGCGGAGCTGGCCCGCCGGACGGACGCACCGCCGGGCTCGTCGTGGGGCCTGTTCGGCCCCGACGACCAGCTGGGCACCCTCAACTTCCTGACGCAGGAGTGCACGGCGGCCGCGGCCCGGCTGGTGCGCCGCGGCGCGACGTTCAACCTCGACTACCCGCTCAACACGTTCGTGCCGAGTCTGGCCGGTACTCGCCCGCCGACCGAGCACCACATCTTCGCCAACAACCCGAACCACCGCGACGACTGGCTCGACTCGTTCTACCTGCAGTCGACCTCCCAGGTGGACGGGCTGCGGCACATCCGCCACCCCCGCTACGGCTTCTACGGCGGCGTCGCCGACGAGGCGATCGACGTGTGCCGCCCCGCGCTGGGCGTGCAGCTGCTGGCGGAGAAGGCGATCGCCGGGCGCGGGGTCCTCCTGGACGCCGTCGCGCACTTCGCGAGCATCGGCGCGCCGCTGGACTTCGCGACGATGACCCGGCTGACGCCCGCGGACCTCGACGCCGTCGCCGCGCACTGCGGCGTCGAGATCAGGCCCGGCGACATCGTGCTGCTGCGCACCGGCTTCGCCGAGGAGTGGGTGCGCCGCACCCCCGAGCAGCGGGCGGAGCGCCGCAGCGGCGCCACCGGCCTCGACCAGTCCGACGAGGTGGTCGCGTGGCTGTGGGACCACCGGATCGCGCTCATGGCGTCCGACAACGGCGGTCTGGAGTCGTTCCCGGTCAACCCGGCGTCGGGCTGGATCGACCCGGACGAGCCGCCGCCCGCGCGCGGCCCGTCGCACAACGGGATGTTGCACCGGCCGATGCTCGCGCTGCTCGGCATGGTGATCGGCGAGCTGTGGAAGCTCGACGAGCTGGCCGCGGACTGCGCGGCCGACGGCCGCTACGAGTTCCTGCTGACCGTCAAACCGCTGAACCTGGTGGGCGGGGTGGGTTCGCCACCGAACGCCATCGCCGTCAAGTGATCGAGAGGAAGCCTGCATGACCGCGACCGTGAGTGACCTGTGGGACGAGACGCTCGACGCGGACCGGTTCACGCCGGACCCCGACGTCGACGCGCTGCTCGTCGGCGGCGTCGACCTGCACACCCACCCCGGGCCGAGCCCGTTCCCGCGACGGATGTCGATCCTGGACGCGGCCACCGACGCGGCGACCGTGGGCTTCCGGGCGCTGGTCTGCAAGTCCCACCACCACAGCATGCAGACCGACATCCTGGCCCTGGAGCCGGTCGGGTTGCGCGACACCGGGGTCCACGTCGTCGGCGGCATCGCGCTCAACCGGACCGTGGGCGGGCTCAACCCGTACGGCGTCGAGCTGGCGCTGCGGATGGGCGGGCGGGTGGTGTGGTTCCCGACCATCTCCTCGACCGCCCACCTCGAGTTCCACGCCTCGCACCACAGCGGTTTCCCGATCTCGGGCATCCCGCTGCGCGACAACGAGCCGATCAGCATCCTCGACGAGGCCGGCGCGCTGGTGCCGCCGGTGCACGACATCCTGTCGGTGATCGCCGCCGAGTCGGCGGTGCTCAACTGCGGGCACCTGCCCGCCGCCGAGATCGACGTGCTGGTGCCCGCCGCCGTCGCCGCCGGCATCGAGCGCATCGTCATCAGCCACCCCGACTTCGTCGTCGACGCGGACCCCGAACGGGTCGGTTCGTGGGCTCGGCAGGGTGCCACCGTCGAGCTGTGCCTCGCGATGCTCGTGGGCGCGCGGTCCACCGGATCGCCCGTCGAGCGGACCGCGCCGTACCGCAGCGCGGCCGGCGTGCGGCACACCATCTTCTCCTCCGACCTCGGGCAGAAGGGCAACCCGTTGCCGATCACGGCGTACCGGCGGATGGTGCGTGCCCTGCTGGACGCCGGCACGCCGGAGGACGACATCCGCGGCATGGTGGGCGGCAACGCCGCGCAGCTGCTCGAGGCGTGAGCTCACCGCGCCGCAGTCCGGCCGTCGGCGGGACCCTGGGTATAGTCGCAGGTCGGTCGAGGTGGGGACCGGCCCCTCCGTGATCGAACCCGGAGGAGGGCCCTTGGCCAGCGCGGGCGGCACCGGTGACATCCAGGCGGTGCAGCGGGTCGGGCAGCTGCTGGCGCTGTTCACCGTGAACCGGCCGCGCCTCACCGCCGCCGAGGCCGCCGCGCTCGTCGGGCTCAACCGCAGCACGGTGAGCCGCTACTTCGGCTCGCTCGCACTGGCCGGCTTCCTGGAGCGGTCGCACGAGGAGCCGACGGCGTACGAGCCGGGGCCGCTGCTGCTGCAGCTCGGCGCGGTCGCCCAGGGCCGGCGGCGCGTGCTGGACCTCGCGCCGAGCCACATGCGCCGGCTCTCCCGCGAGACGGGGCTGACGGTCGTGCTGTCGTTGTGGGGATCGGCGGGCCCGGTGGTCTCCCTGGTGAGCGAGATCGGCACCAGCCCGATCCTCATCACCGTGCGCATCGGCACCGTGCTCGAGATGGACTCCGCGCAGGGCAAGCTGTTCCTGCACTTCTCCCGCGACCGCCACGCGGCGGAGCAGTACCTGGCGAGCCTGAGCCCGAGCGAGCGTCGCCGCGTCGAGGCCGAGGTCGCCGAGGTCGGCGAGGTCGGCTTGAGCCGGGCGGATGCCCCGATGGGTATGTCCATCCTCGCCGCACCCATCTTCGACGACCACGACATCGCCGCCACCGTGGCGCTCGTCGGCAAGCTGGACGTCGACACCACGATCGCGTCGGCACTCGGCCGCGCCGCCCACGGGATCACGCAGGACATGGGGGGCAGCGCGCACTGGCGCTCGGTGATGCCGAACCAGGCGCCCGTCTCCGACCCGGCCGTCGAGGCCTCGTAGAGCCTGAGCAGGCGCCACGCGGGACCGCGGGTCGCGGTGGATCCGGTCGTGCAGGACGGGTGGTCGAGGGGGTGGGTTCACCCTCCCCGGCCGGCCGTGCCGGCGTGAGGATCCCCCGACGCGCACTCATCGGCGAATCGCTGTCGGAGGTCCTCCCATGCCGCTCGACCCTGCCTGCCGCGACGTACTGGGCATCCTGGCCGCCTCCGGGGCTCCACCGCTCGACGAGCTGCCCCTGCCCGAGGCGCGGGCGGCGTACGACCAGCTGGCCGCCTTCGCCGGTGCGCCCGCGCCCGTCGCCAGCACGGAGGACGTGTCGGCCGGCGGGGTTCCTGCGCGCCTGTACCGGCCCGAGGGGGAGGGCCCGCACCCGGTCCTGATCTTCCTCCACGGCGGTGGCTGGGTGCTGGGCAGCGCCGCCGGGTACGACACCGTGGCGCGCGGCCTGTGCGCCGGGGCAGGTGCCATCGTGGTGAGCGTCGACTACCGGCTGGCGCCGGAGCACCCGTTCCCGGCCGCCGTCGACGACGTCCGCACGGCCGCCCTGTGGGTCCGCGCAACCGCCGCATCGCTGGGCGGGGATCCGGCCCGGCTCGCCGTGGCCGGCGACTCCGCCGGGGGCAACCTCGCCGCCGTGCTGGCGAACGAGTTGCCCGGCACCTTCGCGTTGCAGGTCCTCCTCTACCCGGGCACCGACCTGACGATGTCGCACCCGTCCGTCGTCGAGAACGGGGAGGGCTACCTGCTCACGCGGGCCGCCATGACCTGGTTCACCGACCAGTACGTCGGGCAGCTGGATCGCCGGAATCCCCGGGTCTCGCCGCTCTACGCCGCCGAGGAGACCCTCGCCGCCGCGCCACCGGCGCTGATCATCACCGCCGAGTTCGACCCGCTGCGTGACGAGGGGACGGCGTACGCCGCGCGGCTGGCCGCGGCCGGGGTGCCCGTCGAGCACACGTCCTACCCGGGCATGATCCACGCCTTCTTCGCGCTGGGTGGCCTGGTCCCGGCCGCCGAACGAGCCCGCGACCAGGTGTGCGCCGCGCTCGACCGGGCATGGAACCGCGCGCCGGCAGCGAGCGCCTGACGAGGACTGCTCATCGGCTGGTGTGCCTCCTACCATCAGCCGATGAGCGACGAGCGGCCCGGCGGGGCAGCGGCGATGCTGCCGGCCGCGACGACCCGGTTCGTCGGCCGCCGGCACGAGAGCCGGGACGTCCGCCGTCTGCTCGAGAACGCCAGGTTGGTGACGCTGACCGGGGTCGGCGGCGTCGGGAAGACCCGCCTGGCGCTGCACGTCGCGGAGGAGGTGCGCCGAGCCTTCGCCGACGGGGTGTGGTTCGTTGAGCTCGCGGTGCTCACCAGCGGCGACCGGATCGCCGACGCCGTCGGCACCGCGCTCGGCATCACCGACCGGTCCACCCGTCCCGCCCTGGACAAGATCGTCGAGCACCTGCGTTCCCGCCAGGTCCTCCTCGTGATCGACAACTGCGAGCACGTCGCGACGGAGGCCGCGCGGTTCGTCGACCGCGTGCTGCGGATGACGACGCAGGTGCGCGTCCTCGCGACCAGCCGGCACACCCTCGGGGTCGACGGCGAGCACGTCTTCGACGTCCCGACGCTCGCGGTCCCCGACCCGCACGGCGTGCACGGCGCCGCGGTGGCGTGCCGGTTCGATGCGGTCCGGCTGCTGTCGGACCGTGCGGCGGCGATCCATCCGGGGTTCGCCGTCACGGACGGGAACGCCACCTCCGTGACCCGGCTGTGCGCGCAGCTCGACGGCCTCCCGCTCGCGATCGAGCTGGCGGCCACGCGGCTGCGCAGCCTGTCCGTCGACCAGGTCGTCGAGCGGCTGGAACACCGGTTCGCTCTGCTCACCGGCGGGTCGTCGGCGGCGCAGCCGCGGCAGCGGACGCTGCGGGCGATGGTCGACTGGAGCCACTCGCTGTGCTCGCCGGCGCAGCGGACCCTGTGGGCGCGGTTGTCGGTGTTCGCCGGGTCGTTCGACCTGACCGCCGCGGAGGCGGTGTGCGCGGACGCCGATCCCGTCGCGGACGGCGGTCTCGCCGCCGGCGACGTGCTCGACCTGCTCGACGACCTGGTGGCGCAGTCGATCGTGCTCGCCGACCGGGACAGCGGCGCCGGTGTGCGGTTCCGGCTGCTCGAGACGATCCGGCAGTACGGGCGCGAGCAGCTGGCGCAGCGCGCCGAGACCGACGCGCTGGTGAAGCGGCACCGGGACCACTACGTCGACGTGGTGGAGACCGTGGCCGCGCGGTGGTGCAGCGGTCACCAGGAGGCCGACCTCGCCCGCTTGCGCGCGGACCGCGGCAACCTCGCGAGCGCTCTCGAGTCGGCGACGTCCGGGACGACCGCGGACCCGCGCGCGGCGTTGCGGCTCGCCGCGGGCCTGCGGCCGCTGTGGTACGCGGACGAGCAGCTCAGCGACGGTCGGCACTGGTGCGACGCCGCACTCGCGCTGCCCCGCGCGGCCGACCCGCTCCGCGTCCGCGCGCTGTGGGTCGCTGCCTGGGTGTCCCTGCTGCAGGGCGACGAGTCGACGGCGAACGCCCGGCTGGGGGAGTGCGAGCAGCTCGCGGCGCGGCTGGGCGACGAGCCGGCCGTCGCGCACGCGATGAGCCTGCGGGCCACGGCGGCGCTGTTCCGCGGTGAGCTCGACACGGCTGCCGACCTCTTCGCCGCCGCGCTGGACCGCATGGAGCGCCTGAACGACCTCGAGGGGCTCGTCTGGGGCCTCTTCCAGCAGGCGATCACCCTCGCGCACCGGGGCGAGCGCGACGTCGTCGTCGACATCCTGAACCGGTCGCTGGAGATCAGCGAACGGCACGGCGAGCTGCTCTGCCGGTCGTACACCCTGTGGGTGCTCGGGTTCTCCGCGTGGCGACGCGGCGACACGGCCGTCGCGAGCCGTCGGGTGTGCGAGGGACTGACGATCCAGAGCGCGTTCAACGACTCCGTCGGGGCCGCCCTCATGATCGACACGCTCGCGTGGATCGCGGCGTCGGCCGGCGACATGCCGCTCGCCGCGTCCCGGCTGGCCGCCGCGCATGCGGCGTGGACGGCGGCGGGCACCTCGATCGCGGCCTTCGGGCCCCCGCTGCTCGTCCATCACGACGCCGCCGTCGCAGCGGTGCAGGCGGCGGGCCGGTCGATCGGTGCCGCGCCGGGAACGGGCGGTCCGGCGACCGTCGCGCAGATCATCGCCGGCGTGCTCGGCCGGCCGGCCACACCGCGCGACGCCGAGCCGCCCGTCGCGCTCACGGCACGCGAGCTGCAGGTGGCCGAGCTGGTCGCCGCGGGGATGAGCAACCGCGAGGTCGCCGCCCGGCTCGTCCTGTCGCCGCGGACCGTCGACGGGCACCTGGAGCGCATCCTCGCCAAGCTCGACTTCACCTCCCGCACCCAGATCGCCGGATGGGTCGCCGAACGCCGCATCGCCTCCGGGAACAGGTAGCCGATCGGGTGGTTCCACCCTCCTCGCCCCGGGGTGCGCGGCGTGATGCTCGCCACCCCTGACGAGGAGGTCGGCGATGACAGCTGCGGTGGATCGAGCTGTGACGGATCAGGACGCGACACATGCGCGGCCGAGCGTCGCGCCCGGTGCGCTGTGGATCGGTGGGCGCCCGGCGGCCGCGGCCGACGGGGCGACCCGCACGATCCTCGACCCGGCCACCGCGCAGGCGGTGACGACCGTGGCGGACGGTGGCGCGGCGGACGTGGCGCTGGCCGTCGTCGCGGCCCGGGCGGCCGCCGACTCGGGGGTGTGGTCCGGCATGGCACCGCGCGCTCGCGCCGAGGTGCTGGCCCGGGTCGCCGCGCTGATCAGGGAGCACGCCGAGGAGCTCGCCCGGCTGGAGTCGCTCGACGTCGGCAAGCCGCTGATGTTCACCCGCATGATCGACGTCCCGACGGCGGCCGACACCTACGCCTACTACGCCCAGCTCGCCGCGAGCATCGAGGGCTCCGCGCGCACGCCGTCGATCCCGGCGTTCGCCTACACCCGCCGCGAGCCCCACGGCGTCGTCGGGGCGATCACGCCGTTCAACTTCCCGTTGATCCTGTCGGCGACCAAGCTCGCGCCCGCCCTGGTCGCCGGGAACACCGTCGTGCACAAGCCGGCCGAGGAGACGCCGCTGACGGCGTTGCGGATGGCTGAGCTGTTCCACGAGGCGGGCCTGCCCGACGGCGTGCTCAACGTGGTCACCGGCGGCGCCGACGCAGGTCGGGCGCTCGTCGCCGACCCGCGGGTGGACAAGATCGCCTTCACCGGGTCGAGCGCCGTGGGCCGGTCGGTCGCCCAGGCCGCGGGCGCCGCGCTCACTCCGGTGCTCGTGGAGCTGGGCGGCAAGGGCGCGAACGTGATCTTCGCCGACGCCGACGTCGAGGCCGCGATCGGCACGGCGATCAACGCGTTCGTGTTCAACACCGGGCAGTTCTGCATGGCCGGCTCGCGCCTGCTCGTCGAGCGGCCCGTCTACGACGCCGTCGTGGAGGCGCTCACCGGCGCCGTCGGGCACGTGCCCGTCGGTGACCCGTTCGCGGACGGGACCGTCGTCGGCCCGATGGCCGGCCCGACCCACGAGGCGAAGGTCCGCAGCTACATCGAGCTGGCCGCCGAGTCGGGCTACCGCCTCGCCTCGGGGCCGGAGCACGACGGCCCCGGCTTCTTCGCGCCGGTGACGGTCGTCGCCGGCGTCGACCAGGCGTCCCCGCTGGTCCAGGAGGAGGTCTTCGGCCCGGTGCTCACCGTGCAGGCGTTCGACACCGAGGACGAGGCCGTCGCCATGGCGAACGGCACTCCGTACGGCCTGTCGGCGGGCCTGCAGACCACGAACCTCGCCCGCGCCCACCGCGTCGCGGCCCGGCTGCGCGCCGGGATCGTCTGGGTCAACGGCTGGTCACTGCTCGACGTCCAGATGCCCTTCGGCGGCACCGGCCGCTCCGGCTACGGCCGCGAGAACGGTCCAGAGGCGCTCGACGAGTACCTCCGCACCAAGTCCGTCCTGATCGACCTCGGCTGAGAGGAACGACCCGATGACCACCACCACCCAGGCCGCCGTCGTGGAGGAGCCCGGAGCCTCGTTCGTCGTGCAGGACGTGCTCCTGGACGACGTCCGGCCCGGCGAGGTCCTCGTCCGGATGGTCGGTGCCGGCCTGTGCCACACCGACCTGGGCGTCCGGGCCGGGGGCATCCCGTTCGCCCTGCCCGGGGTGCTCGGCCACGAAGGCGCGGGCATCGTCGTCGAGGTCGGTGCCGGCGTCACCCGCGTCCGGCCGGGCGACAAGGCGCTGCTGAGCTTCACCTCGTGCGGCAGCTGCCCGAACTGCCGGGCGGGGCACCCCGCGTACTGCGCCACCTGGGTACCCGACAACCTCATCACCGGGACCCGGCGCGACGGCACCCGCACCGTGAGCCGCGGTGGCGCGCCCCTCGGCGGCCACTTCTTCGGCCAGTCGTCGTTCGCCGCCCACGCCGTCGTCGACGAGCGCAGCATCGTCAAGGTCGACGATGAGGCGCCGCTGGAGTACCTGGCCCCGCTCGGCTGCGGCGTGCAGACCGGCTTCGGCACCGTCTGGAACGTCCTCGCCCCGGCACCGGGCAGCACGATCGCCGTGTTCGGGGTGGGCGCGGTCGGGCTGGCCGCCGTCATGGCCGCGAACCTGCTGCCGCTGTCGGGCGTCATCGCCGTCGACCGCCTCCCCGGCCGGCTCGACCTGGCGAAGGACCTCGGCGCCACGCACGTGGTGAACGGCGAGACCGAGGACGTCGCCGCCGCCGTGTTGGCCGCGACCGGCGGCCGCGGGGTCGACCACGCGATCGACACCACGGCGGTCCCGGCGGTCCTCCGCGCCGCCATCGACGCGCTCGCCGTGCGCGGCACCTGCGCGGTGGTCGGCGCCCCGCCGGCCGGCACGGAGGCGTCGTTCGACGTGCAGGACCTGCTGCCCGGCAAGCGCATCGTCGGCGTCACCCTCGGCGACGGCGACCCGGAGTCGCTCCTTCCGCAGCTCGTCGAGCTGCACCGGCGCGGCAGGCTGCCGATCGAACGGCTCGTGCGCCACTACCGCCTCGACGAGCTCGACCAGGCCGCCGCGGACATGCACCACGGCGCCACGGTCAAGCCCGTCGTGCGCTTCAGCGACGTGTGAACGTCGTCGACGCCGCGTGTCCGGCGGCGTTCGGCCGTCATGCAGCGCAGAGTGCTCACGCCCGTGCCCGGTGGGCGGCTTCCGCCGCGTCCGGGGGCGAGGTCGGGTAGACGTCGGCATCGAAGAACCGAGCGAACGGCAGGGTGGCCAGCGTCTCGGCCACCTGCGCCTCGTCGGCGGCGATGACCTCGACGAACGTTGCCCGGCGGGCCGGGGAGACGTAGTGGGCGCCGATCTTCCCCTCCGAGCGCAACACCTCCAACTGCCGGTGTTCGTCGTCCCTCAGCGCGGCGAACTCCGCGACGTCCGTGTCGTCGCGGAGGGTTGCGAACACCATGAACGTCTTCGCCGGGGTCGTCGGCATGATCTTTCCTCTCGATCGTCCTACGAATGGTCAGCCGGTCGCGAGGACGGCATGATGTCATTCAATGACATCACTCTAACACAGTGATGTCATCAGATGACATCACTCTCGGTGTGTGTGCAGCCGCACTAAACTCGCAGCATGGGACGGTGGGAGCCGGGCGCGCGTGACCGCCTGCGCGAGGCAGCCCTGGCCCTGTACCTCGAACACGGCTTCGACCAGACCATGGTGGCCGACATCGCCGAACGGGCCGGCGTGACCGCTCGCACCTTCTTCCGCTACTTCGCCGACAAGCGCGAGGTCCTGTTCGACGCTTCGGCCGAGCTGGCGGAGAAGTCGCTGGCGGCGCTGGAGGCGGCGCCCGCGACGACGTCGCCGCTCGACCTCGTCGCGGTCGCGCTCGACGTCGTGGCCGACCTGGTCGGACACGACCGTGCGCTCGCCCGGAACCGGCACACGGTGATCATGGCCAACACCGACCTCCGGGAACGCGAACTGATCAAGCTCGCGCACATGGCGGCCACCGTCGCCGACGGGCTCCGCCGGCGGGGCATCGCCGACGTCGAGGCCGGCTTGGCCGCCGAGACCGGCGTGGCGGTGTACCGGGTCGCCTTCCAGCGATGGATCGACGCCGACGACCACCTCGACCTCCGCGACTCCATCCGCGACGCCTTCGCCCGACTGCGGAGCCTGACCGCCAGGTGACCGCGACCCCGGCGCTGCACTCGGTGCTCCGCGGAATGCTCGGTCGGAGTTCAGGTGCCTGGGATGGAGGTCGTCGACGGCCCGCTCCTGGACGCCGGCTCCCTCGTAGGTCGCTCCTTGATCGTCTCGGGAGTGCCGGTCCGGCCGTGCGCGCCCACGTCGCCGGGGTAGACCGCGCCGGCACCCGACGGAACGGGTGCAGTGGCAGGAACACGCCGTGCTCGAGGGACCACGCCCACCTGACCGCGAGGTGCGAGGCGTGCAGCTGCGCCCTGCGGGTATCCCCCTCACCATGGAGACCCTGGTCCGCCATCATCGAGGCGTGCAGAAGATCGAGTTCGGGGTGTAGGCGAGCTCATGTCCGTGGTGGAGGTTGTGGCCCTCTTCGGGCGACCGGACTCCGGGACGGTCGGCTGGGCCATCGTGATGGCGGTGGCCGCCTGCTGCTGCTACGCGACCTCGGCGGTGCTCCAGGAGCGTGAGGCAGCGCGCCCGGACGCCGGCGGGACCGCGCACATCCTGCACCTGCTGCGCCGCCCGATGTGGTGGGTGGCGGTGCTCGCCACGATCGCGGCGGCCGGGCTGCACATCGGCGCGCTCGCGCTGGGACCCCTGACGCTGATCCAGCCGCTGGGGGTGTTGACGCTGGTCCTCGCGCTGCCGTTGGGGGCGCGCCTGGCCGGTCGCGTGGTGACCCGCGCGGAGTGGGGCGCCGCCGTGGCGGTGGCCCTCGGCCTGGCGGCGGTGCTCTCCGTCGCGCCGCACCGGGCACCTGCCCTCACCCATTCCGCGGGCGTCGTGCTGGGCACCGCGGCCGTCGTCGCAGGTGTGGCGGCCGGGCTCGCCACGATCGCGACGCGCCTTCCCCGCCGGGTCGCCCCCGTCGTCTTCGCCGTGGCGGCGGCGACCTGCTTCGGGTTCGCGTCCGGCATGGCCCGGATGACGGTGACCGGCATGGGCCCGCTGCTCGTCACGGGGCCGTTGGCGGTCGCGGGTGCCGTGGCCGGTCTGGCACTGGCCCAGTTCGCCTACCGCGACGGCGGCCTGGGGGCGCCGCTCGCGACGTTGAACCTGGTCGACCCGATGGTTGCGGTGATCATCGGGGTGACGGTGCTGGACGAGCCGCTCCAGCTCGCCCCCGGTCCCGTCGCGCTGGGGTTGAGCGGCCTGGTCGCGACGTCGGTGGGGATCTGGGTGCTCGCGCGTGCGCCCGCCGCGGGTGTGGCACCCGCGCAGCCACCGGACGCGCATGTCCGTGACGGCCGACCCGCGGGTTGACCGGGTGGGCCGTCGCGTCAGAACTCGACGTAGGAGCCGACCGTCACGATGCGGTGCTCGGGCAGGCAGAAGGTGTCGACCGGGTTCGTCGAGGTGTTCGCCATCGCCATGAACAGCTTCTTGCGCCAGGTGCTCATCCCGGGTGCGTCGCCGCGCACGATCGTGATGCGGGAGACGAAGTAGGTGGCGCCGTCCACGTCGATGTCGACCTCCAGGCCCTGCTCGGCCGCCTGACGCAGGGCGGCGGGCACGTCGTGCTCGTCCTGGAAGCCGAACCGCATCGAGATGTGCATGATGCCGTCGTCGCGGTAGCCGAGGTCGTCCACGACGATCCGCTCGGCCCTCGGCACGTGCGGGACCTTGCGCGTCTCGACCGACACGATGACGACGGCTTCGTGCACGACGTGGTTGTGCTCGACGTTCTCCCGGAGCGCCAGCGGCATCGTCCCGGCGGCGGCGGTGAGGCAGACCGCGGTGCCCGGCGCTCGGAACACCGGCGGGTCCATGGTGCGGATCTCCTCGACGAAGTCGACGAGCAGCCCGTCGGTCTGGGCGCGCTTGGCGGTGACCAGTTCGCGCCCTCGCTGCCACGTGGTGAGCAGGACGAACACGACCAGGGCCAGCGTGAGCGGGAACCACCCGCCGTGGGTGATCTTCGGGATGTTCGCGCCGAAGAACGCCAGGTCGACGAGCAGGAACAGCGCGGAGCCGGTCACGACGAGCCACAGCGGCCTGCGCCAGAGCGTTCGGACGACCACGAAGTACAGGATCGTGTCGATGGCGAGGGTGCCGGTGACCGCGATGCCGTAGGCCGAGCCGAGGGCGGTGGAGGACCCGAAGCCGATGACGAGCCCGACGACGGCGACGAAGAGCAGGCCGTTGATGGCAGGGACGTAGACCTGGCCCTCCGCCTCCGAGGTGTGCCGGATCTTCAGACGGGGCAGGAAACCGAGCGCCACGGCCTGGCGGGTGACCGAGAACGCTCCTGAGATCACCGCCTGGGAGGCGATCACCGTCGCCGCGGTCGCCAGCACGACCGCCGGGATCAGCGCCCACGCGGGGAGGAGCAGGAAGAACGGGCTCTCGATCGTCGTGGGGGAGTCGAGGATGAGGGCGCCCTGGCCCAGGTAGTTGAGCGTCAGTGCGGGGAAGACGAAGAGGAACCAGGCGCGCCGGATGGCCGGCCGGCCGAAGTGGCCCATGTCGGCGTACAGCGCTTCCGCGCCGGTCACCGCGAGCACGACCGCCCCGAGCGCGAGGAACGCGACCACGCCCTCGTCGAGGAAGAACTCGATCCCGTAGACGGGCGAGAGGGCTCGCAGGACGCCCGGGTCCCGGACGACCTGACCGAGCCCGGCGACCGCGAGGACGGCGAACCACAACGCCATCACCGGCCCGAACAGGCGGCCGACCGCCTCGGTGCCGAACCGCTGGATCGCGAACAGGGCGGTCAGCACGGTGAGGGCGATGGGCACGACCAGCGACTCCAGGCTCGGTGTCACCACCTTGAGCCCCTCGACCGCCGACAGCACCGAGATGGCCGGCGTGATCATCCCGTCGCCGTAGAACAACGCTGCCCCGAAGATCCCCAGCGCGACGAGCACGGCCTTGGCGGCGCGGCTGTTCAGGGTGGCGCCCTGGACGAGCGCGATCAGCGCCATGATCCCGCCTTCGCCACCGTTGTCGGCGCGCATGATGAAGGTGACGTACTTGAGCGAGACGATGATCGTGATCGACCAGACGACCAGCGAGATGATCCCGTAGACGTGGCTCTCGTCGGCCCGGAGTCCCTCGGACACGAACACCGTCTGCATCGCGTAGAGCGGGCTCGTGCCGATGTCTCCGAACACCACACCGAGCGCACCGAGCGTCAACGCCGTCACTCCTGCGGGACCCGCCGACGATCCCGGGGCGGCCGGTGCATCGAGGGCCTCTGCGGAAGGGGAACGCGCCGGGCCGGTCTCCTCCCGATCGGCGGATCTCGACCCGGTCTGGCGATCCTGTGGCACGGCTGCGCAGCGTACGCGCAGGAAGGGGTGAGATGACGCCGAAGAGCCGCCGGGTTGATCGTCGTCAGCGGACTCCCCGGCGCGACTCGTGTCCGACCAGGACGACCTGGGCGGAGTACGACGTCGTCGCGATCGATGCCTAGGAGGACATCGGCGGTGTGTCGCCCATCTGGTCGGGGAGGTTCATCTGGTCGCCAGGAACGGTGAGGCCCGGGACAGCGTCAGGGGCGGCCAACACGAGCACGCCGAGCGTCAGGAGCAGCGCCACGGTCGTGTACGTCGTCACCCGCCGCCACGGAACGGTCTTCTCGATGGCGATCAGCCCGGCGATGAAGGCCATCCAGATGAGGCTCATGACGCCCAGCGCGAACAGCGACGCCATCAGCGCCCAGCAGCAGCCGACGCACCAGGCACCGTTCTTCGCTCCCATCCGCAGCGCGCCTCGGCGGCCCTCGCGCCACGAGCCGAGCAGGAAGCCGAGCGGGCTGGTGCACTTGCCGAGGCAGACGTCCTTGAGCGGGGTCAGCTCGTAGACCGCCGCAGCGACGAGCACGGCGCCCGCGATCCAGTGGCCCGCGTGGTCCCAGGCGAGCACGTTGCCGGGGATCTCGCCGAGGATCGCTGCGAGCGCGTAGGCCACCAGGCCGGCGATCGTCCACGTGAGGAGGTATCCCGCTGTGAACAGCAGTGGCAGCAGCGGAGATCGCTGCTTGGTCATGCGCGAGTACAGCGCGACCGTCGGCGCGACCGACGGAAACATCATCGCGACCATCATCACGAGCCACACCCCGAGGAACCAGCCGAGCCCGCCGAGCGCCGACCAGGGTCCCTGGTCCATGCCGCGCATCTGGTCGGCCGTCCACCACCAGCCGACCCCGGCGAGGGCGAACAGCACGGCGACCAGCCCGAGCCGGACACGGACCGCGGCGTACGCCGGCGCGAGACCGCCGACTCCGCTCGGACTCTCCTGCGCCCGCGCGCTCACCGCTCTCCCTCGCTGCGCGAGCTCGGCACTGCGCGCAGGCGCTGTGCTGATGATTCGCTCGCAAGCTCGCTCATCGGGGTCAGGCGGCCCAGGAGAACTCCGAGGTGGAGAGGCCGGTCTTGCCCTCGTACTGGATGCCGAAGGCGTTGATCCGCGAACGCCGCGCCTCGGCCATCGTCAGGCTCGACCCGACGGGGTGGAACATGCCGTCGAACCGGACCGGCCGACCGGTGTCGACCCCGAACGGCACGATGTCCTCGACCTCGAACTCGATCGCGTCCCCGACGCGGACGCTGTGCAGCAGCCCGTCGTCGCGGATCTCGATCGCGGCCCGCTCCATCCCGACGACCTCGCCGACCAGGGGCGCCAGTGCTTCCATCGGGCCACCCAGTTGTCCGCCGAAGACCTTCGCCAGCTTGTCGAACTGCTCGTCGGTGGCCTGGTCGTCGACGAACATCCCGAGCCGCCAGTTGCCGTCGGTCATGACCTTCGGTGTGTCGATGATCGTCACGACCTTGCGTCCACGCACGTCGGTGCCGTCGATCGCACCGTCACGGATGTCGAAGGCCAGCGTCGCCCGGCAGAAGTCATAGGTGGCGCCGTGATCGAACGAGAGGTTGCACGGGCACATCAGCTCGCACGAACAGGTCTCGACGTAGCTGCCGGTCAGGTTCCACGACATCGTCGGCTCCTTCCGAGGGCGGCAAGTGTCCGCCCCGGACATGGGCCGGTCAACCGCCTGCTGCAGGAACCAGCCGCGCACCGACGGTCGCGACCGGTGCGGGGATCAGGTTCGACCGCGCGGGGGAGAGTCCATACGGCTGAGAAACCCGTTGTGGGTGCCGCCGGTAACAACCCTGCCCTACGGTCGGCAGGATGGCAGACCTCCCGCGGCTCGGCGCGGAGGAGGAGTTCCACGTCGTCGACCTTCGGACGGGTTACGCCGCGCCCGAGGTCGACACCCTCCTCGACCAGCTCGACGGCGCCGAGTTCGCGCCTGAGCTGCAACGCTCGCTCGTCGAGACCAACACCCCGATCTGCGGCACCCTCGACGAGCTGCGCGGGCACCTCCGGCGCCTGCGGGCCCGCCTGGAGGAGGCGGCCGCGCCGCTCGGGCTGGGCGTGGTCGCGGCCGGCACCGTGCCGCTCGTGGACACGACGAGCGAGGCGATCTCGGCCGGTGCCCGCTACGAGCGGATGCAGCACGAGTACCAGATGCTGGTGCGCGAGCAGCACATCTGCGGCGCGCAGGTGCACGTCGACGTGCCCGACCGGGACACCGCGGTTCAGGTGCTGCAACGCGTCGCGCCGCACCTGCCGACGCTGCTCGCCCTGACGGCCAGCTCGCCGTACTGGCACGGGCACGACAGCGGCTACTCGTCGTTCCGCAGCATCGTGTGGTCCCGCTGGCCCACCGCGGGCCCGCCCGCGCACGTCGAGAGCGCGGCCGAGTACGACGCGCTGGTCGCCGACCTGATCTCGTCCGGGACGATCAGCGATGCCGGGATGGTCTACTTCGACGTCCGCCCGAGCGCGCACCTGCCCACCGTCGAGCTGCGGGTGTGCGACGCCTGCCCCGACGTGGAGGCGGTGGTGCTCGTCGCCGGCCTGTTCCGGGCGATGGTGATGCGCGCTGTGGCCGAGGCACAGGCCGGCGCACCGCTCCCCACCGTGCAGCACGAGCTGTTGCGCGCCGCCTCGTGGCGGGCCGCGCGGTCCGGGCTGGAGGGCGACCTCGTCGAGTTCGGCAGGGGTCGCGGTGACGCGCCGTCGCTGGTGCCGCCGCCGCAGCGGGTGCACCGGATGCTCGACGACGTCCGGCCGGAGCTGGAGGAGCTCGGCGACTGGGACCAGGTGTGCGGCCTGGCCGAGGCGATGCTCGCGGGGGGCAGTGCGGCGGCCCTGCAGCGGCGCGCGTTCGGCCGCCGCGGCGAGCTCACCGACGTCGTCGCGGGGCTGGTGGAACGCACGCAGGGCCGCACCCCGGCCATCGGGCCACCGCGCGCGGTGCCGCCGCGGTCGGGCCTGTTCGACGACTACCACGCCCCCGGGTTCGACGAGGTGCTGGGCACCGCAGGCATCGTGCGACCCGAGTACGGCTGGCTGGTCCACGCGCTCGACCGCATGGGCCGGCGCGGCCTCGCCGCGGCCGAGGGCGCGCTGCGCACCGAGCAGCAGGCCCGCGGGGTGACCTTCCGCGTCGGCGACGACGAACCCGACCGCCTCTTCCCCCTCGACGTGGTGCCCCGCATCCTCACCGCCGACGAATGGGAGCCGCTGGCCCGCGGGCTGGCGCAGCGGGTGCGGGCGCTGGAGGCGTTCCTCCACGACGTGTACGGGGCCCGCGAGATCGTCGACGACGGCATCGTGCCCGCGGCTGTCGTCGAGGGTGCGCCCGGCCTGCACCGGGCCGGCCGGTCGGTGCCCGCCGACGCCGTCCGCGTGACGGTCGCCGGCATCGACCTGGTGCGCGACGACGCCGACTCGTGGTTGGTTCTCGAGGACAACCTGCGCGTCCCGTCCGGCATCGGGTACGGCCTGATCAGCAGGCGGCTCATCCGCAGCGCGATGCCCGACCTGGAGCCGCCGGAGGGCGTGGTCGAGGTCGACGGGGTGCCGCGGATGCTGCGCGCCGCCCTGCTCTCGGCCACCGACCCCGACCAGCCCGGCGCCGACTCGGCGGCCCTGCTCACGGCCGGCCCGCACGACTCGGCGTACTTCGAGCACCGGCTGCTCGCCGAGCGGATGGACGTGCCGCTGGTGACCCCGCGGGACCTTCAGGTGACCGACGACGGCGTGCACCTCGTCGGCCCCGGCGGACGGAGACGGCTGGCGGCGCTGTACCGGCGGATCGACGAGGCGGAGCTGTTGGCCGCCCACGGGGCCGGGGACCGCCCGATCGGGCGAGCGCTGGTGAACGCCGTCGACCGGGGCACCGTGGTGATCGGCAACGCGCTGGGCAACGGGGTCGCCGACGACAAGCTCGTCTACGCCTACGTGCCGCAGATGATCGAGTTCTACCTCGGCGAGAAGCCCCTGCTGGCGTCGGTGCCGACCTTCCCGTGCATCGACGCCGATGCCCGCGAGCAGGTCCTCGACCGCGCGGCCGAGCTCGTGCTCAAGCCGGTAGACGGGTACGGGGGCCGCGGCATCGTGATCGGGCCGCAGGCGTCCCGGCAGGAGCTGGCGGAGGTCGTCGAGGCGGTGCGGGCCGACCCGGCCGGCTGGGTGGCGCAGGAGGTGGTGGCGCTGTCGACCCACCCGGTGTTCGACGGCACGCGGCTGCGGCCGCGGGCGGTGGACCTGCGCGCGTTCGCCTTCCAGTCCGGCACCGGCGACCGGCGCCGGGTGGCGGTGGCGCCCGTCGCCCTCTCCCGGGTCGCCCCGGAGGGCAGCATGATCGTCAACTCGTCGCAGGGCGGGGGAGCGAAGGACACCTGGGTGCTCCGCCGGCCCTCCTAGGGGACAGGACACACCATCGCAACACGGGGACGGGTTGCGCCGGGCGGGTTCGCCGTCGTCCACTCGGGGGATGTGCGGCATCGCGGGCGAGGTCCGCTTCGACGGAACACCCCCCGACATCGCGGGGGTCGCGCGGATGACCGCGGAGATGCACCGCCGCGGTCCGGACGCGGAGGGCGTGTACGCCCGGGGCGCGATCGCGCTGGGTCACCGCCGGCTGCAGATCATCGACCTGTCGGAGCGCGGCGCCCAGCCCATGGTCGATGCCGAGCTCGGGCTCTCCGTGGTGTTCAACGGCTGCGTCTACAACTACCGGGAGCTGCGCGCCGAGCTGGAGTCCGCGGGCTACCGGTTCTTCTCGACGTCCGACACCGAGGTCGTGCTCAAGGCGTTCCGGCACTGGGGCACCGCGTGCGTGCAGCGCTTCCTCGGGATGTTCGCCTTCGCCGTCGCCGAGCACGCGACCGGCCGGCTCACGCTCGCCCGCGACCGGCTCGGCATCAAACCGCTCTACCTTGCCGAGACGACGGGCCGGCTGCGGTTCGCCAGCTCGCTGCCCGCGCTGCTGGCCGGCGGCCGGGTCGACACCTCGATCGACCGGGTCGCGCTGCACCACTACATGTCGTTCCACTCGGTGGTCCCGGCGCCGCGGACGATCCTCGCGGGCGTGCGCAAGCTGCCGCCGGCGACCGTGCGGGAGATCGAACCGGACGGCACGTCGACGGAGGAGGTGTACTGGCGGCCGCAGCACGTGCGCGATCCCGCACGCGCCGGCTGGACCGCTGCCGACTGGACCGACGCGGTGCGGGAGTCCCTGCGCACGGCCGTGCGCCGGCGCATGGTGGCCGACGTGCCGGTCGGCGTGCTGCTGTCCGGCGGCATCGACTCGTCGCTCGTGGTGGCGCTGCTGGCCGATGAGGGCCAGCACGGCCTGAAGACGTTCAGCGTCGGGTTCCGGGCCTCCGGGGGCGAGCAGGGCGACGAGTTCGCCTACTCCGACATCGTCGCCCGCGAGTTCGGCACCGACCACCACCAGATCCTCGTCGAGCCGGAGCGCATGCTGCCGGCGGTCGACGCGACGATCGCGGCGATGGCCGAGCCGATGGTGAGCCACGACTGCGTGGCGTTCCACCTGCTGTCGGAGGACGTGTCGCGGTCGGTGAAGGTCGTCCAGTCCGGGCAGGGCGCCGACGAGGTGCTGGCCGGCTACGACTGGTACCCGCCGCTCGCGGGCGTGCCGCGCGACCGGGCCGCCGTCGAGTACGCGAAGGTGTTCACCGACCGCACGCACGCGTCGATGGCCGAGATCCTCGAACCCGAGTGGATGCTCGACGACGACCCGAGCAGGGCGTTCATCGCCGAGCACTTCGCGGTGCCCGGAGCCGAGGACGCGCTCGACGCCGCGCTGCGCATCGACTCCACCGTCATGCTGGTGGACGACCCGGTGAAGCGCGTCGACAACATGACGATGGCGTGGGGGCTGGAAGCGCGGGTACCGTTCCTGGACCACGAGTTCGTCGAGCTGGTGGCGGCGTGCCCGCCGGAGTTGAAGCTCGCCCACGGCGGCAAGGGCGTGCTGAAGGACGCGGCCCGCGGGGTCGTGCCCGACGCCGTGATCGACCGGCCGAAGGGGTACTTCCCGGTGCCGGCGATCCGCCAGCTCGAGGGCCCGTTCCTCGACCGGGTGCGCGACGCCGTGACCGACCCGCGGGCCAAGGACCGCGGCATGGTGCGCCGGGATTGGATCGACGCGATGCTCGCCGATCCGAACACCACGCGAACCAACCTCGGCTCGAACGCGTTGTGGCAGGTAGCACTGCTGGAGATGTGGCTGCAGGAGAGGGGGATCTGAATGGCGGGCCTGAGCGAACGCCGGGTGGCCCGGCTGCGCGGCGAGCACAACGTCCGGGAGCACCACGGCCTGTCCGCCGCCGTGCACCACCGCCCTGCGCCCTCTCCCGACGGCAGGCGCGTCGCGTGGATCAGCGACCGCGACGGGCGCCCCCGGGTGTGGGTCGCACCGCTGCCGGCGACCGGCCCGGTGCTGGTGCCCGCCGCCCCCGTCACGGCGGACTCCGACGTCACGGCCGTCTCCTGGTCCCCGGACGGGGCATGGCTGGCGTGCCAGGTCGCCCCGTCCGGCGGCGAACGCACCCGGGTGCTCCTCGTCGACCCCGACACCGGCGCCACGCGGCGAGTCGGCTCCGGCGCAGCCGCTGTCACGCTCGGTGCCTGGGCGCCCAACGGCCACCACCTCGGCCTCACGCTCTACACCGAGGACCACGGAGACGGTCAGGCGTTCCTCTACGACCTGCGCGACGGGACCTCGACGGCGGTCGCGACCGGCCCCGCCGCGCACGTGTGCGCGATCGACGGCGAGGCGCGGCACGCCGTCGTCCGGCACGGCCGACGCGGCACGCGCTCGCTGGAGCTGGTGGACCTGCGGTCGGGCCGGCGCACCGATCTCGTCCCCGGTGGCGAGGTCTCCGTGGCCGACGCGCGGTTCGCCGTGACCGGCGGCCAGCTCTACGTGCACACCGACGCCGGCGGCGACCGGCCGGCCCTGCTCGCCGTCACGGTGCGGGGCTCATCGGTGTCGGCGGTGTACCCGATCGCCGAGCGCGCCGACGACGATCTCGACTCCGTGAGCCTCGATCCCGACGGCGCGCGGGCGGCGCTGGTGTGGAACGTCGAGGGGCGCAGCGAGGTCGAGCTGCTCGACCTGCGGTCGGGGCTGCTGCGCCCGGTGCCCGGCGCCCCGGGTCAGGTGGTCACGTCCATGGCGTTCGCGCGGGACGGGTCATCGCTGCTCGTGGCGTCGGAGGGGCCGGCCACCACCCCGCGGATCACCCGGGTGGCCGTCGGCGGCGACGCCGAGCTGGCCGCCGAGCACACCGCGGTCGTGCCCCCGGTGCCGCCGGGCGCGGGCGCGCTCGTCGAACCGACGCTGCACACCTACCTCGCCGAGGACGGCCTGCGGATCGCCGGTTGGCTGTTCCGCCCACGCGGCGCGCTCGGCGCCCTGCCGACGCTCGTCTGGCTGCACGGCGGCCCGGAGGCGCAGGAACGGCCGGTGTGGCAGCCGCTCTTCCAGGCGCTCGTGGCCGAGGGCATCGCGGTCTTCGCGCCGAACGTGCGCGGCTCGGGCGGGTACGGGCGGCGCTTCGCCACCGCCGACGACCGGGAGCGCCGGTTCGTCGCGATCACCGACGTCCGCGCCACCGTCGCGTTCCTGACCGGATCGGGGCTGGCCGATCCGTGCCGCGTCGGGGTGGCCGGCCGTTCCTACGGCGGGTACCTGACCCTGGAGGCGCTCGCCGACTTCCCCGAGCTGTTCGCCGTCGGCGTGGACGTGTGCGGCATCAGCGACTTCGCGACGTTCTTCGCCGAGACCGAGCCGTGGATCGCCGACGCGGCCACCACGAAGTACGGCGATCCGGGCACCGACGCCGGGCTGCTGCGACAGCTCTCGCCGCTGCACCGGGCCGACCGGATCGCCGCCCCGCTGCTCGTCGTGCACGGCGCGCACGACACCAACGTCCCGCTCGGCGAGGCCGAGCGGATCCTCCAGGCCCTGCGCGCCCACGGGCAGGCGCCGCGCCTCCTGCTGTTCCCCGACGAGGGCCACGAGGTGCACGACAGCGGGAACCGCGCGCTCTTCGTCCGCGAGGTCGTCGGTTGGGTGACGGCGCACCTGCGGGAGACGGGCGAGCAGACGGCCTGAACCCTACGAGGCCACCGCGTGGGTTCCGACGGCGGCAGGAGCGGTGCTCACCCTGTCGACACGCGCTGGTCGGCACGGGTGGCGCGCTCTGCGTGTTCCGGTTGGCGGTGGGCCGCCGCGCACCGCATGACGCCGCCCAGCGCTGCGAGGGCTGCGAACAGGACGGCACCGGCGGTGAGCGTGATCATGGCCAGCCGGGCTGGTGTCGCACTGCGCGGCCCGCGCCGATCGGGTGCAGGCAACTCGGTCCGGGCAGCTGATCGGGGGAGCGGCATCGTGTTTCCTCGGCAACGGGCGGTCTGGTCGGTGAGCGCACAGTGATCGAGCCAGACCGGCCGCCGGACGTCGCTCTCGGATGAGGCTGCAGGAAATTGCGAAGTATCGAAGACGCGGGTGGACCACCGGTCCTGGACGCCGAACGGCGGACCGGTCGCCCTCGGGGTAGGCGCGCGATTTAGTCCCCCGTTAGCGGGTCGCCCTAGCGTCGTCGCGTCGAGGCCGGCTCCCCATCTCGGAGGTTCGCATGTCCGTCCGATCGACGATCGTCGCCGGCGCCTCGGTCGTGGTGATGCTCGCGGCAACCGTCGCGACCGCCGTTCCCGCCGCGGCAGAGCCGGCCTGCCAGGACGGCATCGTCTGCTCCTTCTCCGAGCCCGGCTACCAGGGCTCCTTCGAGCCGATCACCCCCCGCGGCGGCTGCCGAGCCATCGCGACGGGTGCGATCGGCTGGCGCCAGTCCGCGATCAACAGGTCCGAGGCCCGGGTCGTCTTCGCCGAGGCGATCACCTACGAGAACGGCACGGCGACGTGCCGCGGCGCCATGGCACCGGTCCCGTCCGGGGGCCAGGTCCCGGACTTCGGCTTCCGCGCGACCGCCGTGTACTCGTAGGACGCTCCGCGAAGACGGATCGGCGCGTGGCTGCTCCCGTCGGCCGTCAGCCCCCGTGGGTGGCTGCCGTGCCGTACGTCGTGTACGTGTACGGGTTGTCGAGCAGCGCGGTCGCCGGCACCTCCGGGTGCATGCCCTGCCGCCAGGCCTCCTCGCCGAGCGTCGCGCGCAGGTGGTCGACGGTGTCCTCGACGGCCGCCCGCGCCGCCGCCAGATCGGCGTCAACCAGCCGTCCATCGCGCTTCACGATCCGACCGTCCACCAGCACGGTGTGCACGTCGCCGCGCTGCGCCTGGAACGCGACGTGCCCGTACGGGTGCAGGATCGGGAACGACACCGGCGACGCGTCGTTGCGCAGCAGCACGACGTCGGCCTTCTTGCCGCGCTCCAGGCTGCCCAGCTCGTGGTCGCGCCCCAGGGCCTTCGCCCCGCCGCGGGTGGCCCAGTCGACGACGTGCTCGGCGCGCAGCCGGTGCGCGGTGACCGTGTCGCCCTTGGCGTGCGCGTCCATGTGCTCGCGCGCCCGGTCGGCGCCCAGCGTGGTGCGCATCGCGGAGAACAGGTCGCCGCTCCACCACACGCTCGTGTCCATCGACAGCGAGACGGGGATGCCGTGCGTGCGCAGCACCCAGCTGGGCGGGTAGCCCTGGCCGGCGCTCTGCTCGCTCTCGGTCGCCATCGACACGGAGCCGCCGGTCGCGGCGATGCGGTGGTAGGAGTCGGCCGAGAGCGTGGCGGCGTGCACGAAGATGCTGGACTCGTCGAGGAACCCGGCCTCGTGCGCGAGCCGGATGCCGTCGTCGTTGGTGGCGCCCCACACCCCGGCGTGGGTCGTGACGGCGACGCCGAGCTCGCGCGCCACCTCGTAGGCCTTCTTCTCGGGGAACTCCGGGTCGCCGGTCACGTCGAAGGCCATCTGGAAGCCGAGCATGTCGTCGCGCGCGTCGATCAGGCGCTTGGCGAAGGCCTGGAAGTCCGGCGACGCCGACCACTCCCACGGGCCCTGCTGGATGTTGCCGTAGGCGAGGACGAACCGGCCGGGCACCGCGCGCAACGCGTCGACGGCGGCCTCGGCGTGGTCGAGGGTCTGCAGGCCGTGCGACCAGTCGACGCACGTCGTGACGCCGGCGTCGACCGCCTCCAGCGCGGCGAGCAGGTTGCCGGCGCGCACGTCCTGCGGCCGGAAGTGCTTCCCGGACTCGAGGTAGTACCAGACGAAGTACTGCGTGAGCGTCCAGTCGGCGCCGTAGCCGCGCATCGCGGTCTGCCACATGTGCCGGTGGGTGTCGATCATGCCCGGCATGACGACGCCGCCGCGCGCGTCGATCTCCTCGGTGCCTTCGGGCACGGCGAGGCTCGCGCCGACCTCCTCGATCCGGTCGCCGACGACGAGCACGTCCGCGTCGGGGAGGACGGTGTGCGCGTCGTCCATGGTCAGTACCAACCCGCCGCGCAGCACCACCGGACGTCCGGACTCGGTCATCGAGCACCTCCAGAAGTATCGGACACACGTCCGCGTGACGGTCACGGACTCTCGACTGCGGTACGGTCCGTGTCAAGGGCGGTGTGCGCCTGTTGGGCCGAAGGGGGAACGTCGATGCCGAGAGCGGGGACCGGCCCGGACTTCATCGAGGCCCTCGCCCGCGGGCTGGAGGTGATCACCGCCTTCCGGCCCGGCCGCCCGTCGATGACGTTGGCCGAGGTCGCGACGGCCACCGGGCTCGCCCGCCCGACGGCGCGCCGGATCCTGCTCACCCTCGTCGAGCTGGGGTACGTGCGCGCGGGCGAGCGCGGGTTCGCGCTGACCCCGCGGGTGCTCGACCTCGGCGTCGCCTACACCCGCTCGCTCGGGCTGTGGGACGTCGCGCGGCCGCACATGGAGCGGCTCGTGGCGCGCACCAACGAGTCGTGCTCCATCGCCCAGCTCGACGGCTCCGACATCGTCTACGTGGCCCGCGTGTCCGTGCCGAAGATCGTCGCGCTGGTGGTGCAGATCGGCACCCGGTTCCCGGCGCTGCCGACGTCGCTGGGCAAGGTGCAGCTCGCCGCGCTCCCCGCCGAGGAGGTCGACCGGGTGCTGGCCGAGCCGTCGCGCTCCGGGCTGGTGCCGGTACGGGTGCCCGACCGGGCGACCCGCGACGCCGAGCTGCGTGACGTCCGCGCCCGCGGCTGGGCGCTCACCGACCAGGAGCTGGCCGCCGGCATCCGCTCGGTCGCCGCCCCGCTGCGTGACGGCAGCGGCCGCGTCATCGCCGGCATCAACGTCAACACCCACGCCGCCGAGACGCCGGTCGAGAAGCTGCTCGACGAGCACCTGCCGCTGCTGCTGCAGGTGGCGGGCGACATCAGCGCGGACTTCGCGCGCCTGGAGACGGTGCCGCACGTGACGGTGGCGTCGTAGGATCACGATGACGGACAACTGTCCGCCTGACGAACGCAAGGAGCAGGATGACTTCCCCGGGACCCTTGTCCGGCGTGCTCGTCGCCGACTTCTCCCGGGTGCTCGCCGGGCCCTACGCGACCATGCTGCTGGCCGACATGGGCGCCGACGTGGTGAAGGTCGAGTCCCCTCAGGGCGACGAGACGCGCACCTGGACCCCGCCCACCCGCGGCACGACCTCGACGTACTACCTGGGCATCAACCGCGGGAAGCGCTCGATCGCGCTGGACCTGCGCCATCCCGAGGACGCCGCGCTGGGCCGCGAGCTGGCCCGCCGCGCCGACGTGATGATCCAGAACTTCCGCCCGGGCGCGCTCGCCCGCTACGGCCTCGACGCCGGGTCCGTGCTCGCGGCGAACCCGCGCTCGGTCTACGCGTCGATCAGCGGGTTCGGTGCGGGCGCCGGCGCGCACGTGCCCGGCTACGACCTGATGGTGCAGGCCATGTCGGGCCTGATGAGCCTCACGGGCGACCCCGACGGCCCCCCGTTCCGCGCCGGGATCTCGGTGTTCGACGTGATGGCCGGCAAGGACGCGGTGATCGGCATCCTGGCCGCGCTGCGGCACCGCGACGCCACCGGCGAGGGCCAGCACCTCGAGATCGCGCTGCTGTCGTCGGCGCTGTCGGGCCTGGTCAACCACAGTTCCGCGTACGTGGCCGGCGGGGTGGTGCCCTACCGGATGGGCAACGCGCACCCGAGCGTCTTCCCGTACGAGCCGCTGCCGACGGCCGACCGCGACCTGATCGTCGCCGCCGCGAACGACGGCCAGTTCCGCAAGCTGTGCGAGGTGCTGGGCATCCCCGCGGTGGCGGACGACCCGCGGTTCCTGCGCAACGCCGACCGCACCGCCAACCGCGAGGAGCTGCGGCCGCTGCTCGTCGAGGCACTCGCCGCCCGCGGCGCGGGGGAGTGGTTCGAGCTGCTCGTCGCCGCCGGGGTGCCCGCCGGTCCGATCAACACGATCGACGGCGGCTTCGCCGCGGCCGAGCAGTTCGGGCTCGACCCCGTCGTCGAGGTGGGTGAGGGTTCGCGGGCGGTGCCGATGGCCCGGCACCCGATCACGTACTCCGCCACCCCCGCCCGCTACGAGCTGCCCCCGCCGGAGCTCGACGAGCACGGCGTCGAGCTGCGGAAGTGGCTGGCAGGGGACGCCGATGCCTGAGTACCCCACCGCGCTCGGCGCGTCCGAGCTGCGGACGATCACACTGCTCGGCCAGGACCTGGCCGACGACGTGATGGGCAGCGTGGGCTTCGGCGAGCTGGCCTTCTGGCTGGCCACCCAGCAGCGACCGACGCGCGGGCAGGTGCGGGTGTTCGAGGCCGTGCTCGCCGCGCTGGCCGACCACGGCTTCACCCCGACCGCGATCGCGACCCGCCTGACGTACCTGTCGGCTCCCGACTCGATCCAGGGCGCGCTGGCGGCGGGGCTGCTCGGCGGGGGCTCCCGGTTCCTGGGCGTCACCGAGGACTGCGGCACGTTCCTGCACGGCGTGCTGCGCGACCGCGAGCTGCCGACCGACGACGCCGGCTGGGACGCACTCGCGCTCGCCACCGTCCGGGAGCGTCGGGCGGCCGGCGCGTTCGTGCCCGGGCTCGGGCACCCCGTGCACAAGGAGGGCGATCCGCGCACCCCGCGGCTGCTCGCGATCGCCGCGGAGGAGGGCCTGGTCGGGCCGCACCTGCAGTTGTTCAGCGCGATCGGCCGGGTGCACCACGAGGTGCTCGGTCGCACGCTGCCGCTCAACGGGGCCGGGGTGTGCGGCGCGGCGCTGGCCGACCTGGGCCTGCCGATCCCGCTGCTGCGCGGCTTCGCCCTGCTGGCTCGCACGGCCGGCCTGATCGGCCAACTGGCGGAGGAGATGCGCCACCCCGTGGCCCGGCAGATCTACGACGAGGTGGAGGCGAGCAGCATGCCGAGGTCCCCGGAGCCGTGGACATGACCCCGCCCACGTCACACACCGAGTGTGGTCCGCACACATGTTGCAGCATGTGTGAGGACCGCACTAGGTGTGTGACGTCGATTCGGGAGTGCTCGTGAACTCCGCCGCCCTCGTCCACGTCCCGGGTGAGCCGCCGCGCCATGGCGACGCGGTCGAGCCCGAGCCGGGCCCGGGCGAGCTGCTGATCGCCGTCACGGCCGCGCCGATCACGCCGCTCGACCGGTTGTGCGCGTCCGGCACGTCGTACTTCGGCCGTCCCGCGGTGCCGTACGTGCCGGGTGTCCAGGGCGTCGGGGTGGTGGAGCGGGGGGTCGGGCGGATCCTGCCCGGCACCCCGGTCTGGTTCGCCACCTCGGCCGGCATGGCTCCCGGTGACGGCAGCATGCGCACCCGCGCCACCGCGGCCGAGCAGGACGTGGTGCCGCTGCCGGACGGGGCCGACCCGGTGCTGGTCGCCGCGCTGGGGCTGTCGGCCGTGGCCGCGGAGATGGCGCTGACCTGGCGCGGCGGGCTCGCCGCCGGCGAACACGTGCTCGTGCTCGGTGCGGGCGGGATCGTCGGGCAGGCGGCCGTGCAGCTGGCCCGGGCCGCGGGCGCGGGCCGGGTGGTGGCGGCCGCGCGGTCGCAGGCCGCCCGGGACCGGGCGCTCCGGCTCGGCGCCGACGCCGTGGCCGCGCTGCCGGACGGCCCGGCCGAGGTCGCCGAGCTGGCCACTGAGCTGCGCGAGGCGTGCGGGGAGCCCGTCGACCTCGTGCTCGACCCGGTGTTCGGGGTCGCCGCCGCGGCCGCGCTGCGCGTGCTGCGCCCCGGCGGGCGCCTGGTCAACCTCGGCAGCGCCGCCGCCGAGACCGCGCCCATCGACTCCGCGACGCTGCGCAGCCGGTCCCTGCAGATCAGCGGCTACACCAACAACGAGCTGAGCGCCGAGCAGCGCCACGCCGCCATCACCCGCGTCGCCGAGCTGGCCGCCGCCGGCCGGCTCACCGTCGAGTACGCGCAGGCGCCGCTCACCTCCGTCGCCGACGTGTGGACGGCCGCCGCCCGCACCGTGCTGGTGCCGGCATGACGGGCCTGCCCGTGCTGCCTACATCGCTGGTGGGCAGCGCTCCGCAGCCGGACTGGCTGATCGACCGCGCCCAGCTGTCGGGCCGCCAACCCCCGCGGGTGCGCGCCCGGGAGCTGTGGCGGCCCGCGCCCGAGCACCTCGCCGAGGCCCAGGACGACGCCACCGAGGTCGCGATCCGCACCCAGGAACGGGCCGGGCTCGACATCGTCACGGACGGCGAGATCCGCAGGGAGAGCTACTCCAACCACTTCGCCACCGCGCTGGACGGCATCGACCTCGACCACCCCGGCACGGTGATCAGCCGCTCCGGCACGCCGGCCCCGGTGCCGCGGATCGTCGGGCCGCTGCACCGGCCGTCGCCGGTGCAGGTGCGCGACCTGGAGTTCCTGCGCAGGCGCACCGACCGCGCCGTCAAGATCACGGTGCCGGGCCCGTTCACGATGACCCAGCTGTCCGCCGACGAGCACTACGGCGACCCGGAGGCGGTCGCCATGGCGTACGCGGCGCTGGTCAACGCGGAGATCCGCGACCTCTTCGCCGCCGGCGCCGACATCGTCCAGATCGACGAGCCGTACCTGCAGGCCCGCCCGGACGACGCCCGCGCGTTCGGGCTCGCCGCCGTCACCGCCGCCCTCGACGGGATCTCCGGCACGACCGCGGTGCACCTGTGCTTCGGCTACGCCGCGCTCGTGCACGAGCGGCCGGCCGGTTACTCGTTCCTGCCGGAGCTGGCCGGCTGCCCGGCCGACCAGATCTCCATCGAGACCGCGCAGTCCGGCCTCGACCTCGGCGTGCTCGCCGACCTCGCCGGCAAGACGGTGGTGCTGGGCGTGATCGACCTGTCCGACACCGCCGTCGAGCCCGTCGACGTGGTCGCCGACCGGGTGCGGCGGGCGTTCCGGTACACCCACCCGTCGGCGCTGGTCATCGCACCGGACTGCGGGATGAAGTACCTGCCGCGGGAGTCCGCGGAGGGGAAGATGCGCGCCATGGCCGGTGCGGCGGCCGTGCTGAGAGCGGAACTGGAGGACAGCTGATGCAGCTCGTCACCGAGGAGAACATCACCGAGCTGGCCGTCGAGCGGTGGGGCAGCGCCCACGACCCGCGGCTGGCGGAGATCATGCGCGCGCTGGTGCGGCACCTGCACGACTTCGCCCGCGAGGTGCACCTCACCGAGGAGGAGTGGCTGGCCGCGATGCAGTGGCTCACCGCCACCGGGCAGATCAGCGACGAGAAGCGTGCCGAGTTCATCCTGGCCTCCGACGTGCTCGGCCTGTCGATGCTCGTCGTGCAGCTCAACCACGCGTTCGATCCCGCCGCCACCCCGGCCACGGTGCTCGGCCCCTTCCACATCGACGGCTCCCCGGAGCTCGAGGCAGGCGCCGACATGGCGGCCGGCATCCCCGGCACCCCGCTGTTCGTCCACGGCACCGTCCGCGACCTCGACGGGAAGCCGGTCGCCGGCGCCGTCCTGGACGTGTGGCAGGCCGACGACGAGGGCATGTACGAGGCGCAGCTCGACGTGTCGGAGGCGCGGCTGCGGGCGAAGTACACCACCGGTGACGACGGCGGCTACTGCGTGCGCACCGTGGCCCCGCTGGGCTACAGCATCCCCGTCGACGGGCCGGTGGGGGAGCTCATCGCGCAGACCCCGATCAGCCACTACCGGCCCGCCCACGTGCACTTCATCGTCACGAAGCCCGGCTACGAACCGCTCGTGACGCACCTGTTCCGCGAGGGCGCGCAGTACCTCGACAGCGACGTGGTCTTCGGAGTCAAGGAAGAGCTGGTCGTCCGCTTCGACGAGCGACCCGCCGGGCCGACGCCCGACGGCGGCAGCTCCGAGGTGCCGTGGCTGGAGGCCCGCTACGACTTCGTGGTGCAGGCCGTCGACGGGTCCTGACCGGCGTCGGCCGCTCGGACGGGCGCGGCCCCGGCTCAGGCGGTGAGCCCGCCGTCGACGGGCAGCACGACGCCGCTGACCTGGCTCGCGCGGTCGCTGAGCAGCCACGCCGCCGCCTCCGCCACTTCGGTGGTGGTCCCGGCCCTGCGCAGCGGGACGGCGGCCAGCCGACGGGCGACCCCGTCCGGGTCGCCGTCGCGCCACGCCGCCAGCATCGGGGTCTCGGTGGGGCCGGGGGCGACGGCGTTCACGCGGATGCCGAGCGGGCCGTTGTCGTGCGCCGCGGTGCGGGTCAGCCCGATGACCGCGTGCTTGGTGGCCTGGTAGGCGCCGAGGCCGGTGTTGCCGCGGAAGCCGCCGATGCTGCTGGTGTTGACGATCGATCCGCCGCGCTCGCGCATCGCGCGGATCTCCTCGCGCAGGCACAGCCAGGTGCCCTTGACGTTCACCGCCATGATGCGGTCGAAGTCGGCCTCGGCGACCTCGTCGAGGCGCCCGTACTGGTTCATCGCCGCGTTGTTGAACGCGCCGTCGAGCCGGCCGTGGCGGGCCAGCGCGGCGTCGACGAACGCCGCGACGTCGGCGCCCGCGGCGACGTCGCCGCTGACGTGGACGGCGTCGTGGCCTGCGGCGACGAGCTCGTCGGTGAGGTCGGCGAGCGTCTTCTCGGTGCGGGCGGCCAGCACGACCGCGGCGCCCTCCCGCGCGAAGAGCCGGGCGGCGTCGGCGCCGATGCCCGTGCTCGCGCCGACGATCAGGATCACCTTGCCGTCGAGCATCCCGGCAGTCACTCGGTCTCCTCTCGATGTCCGCGCAGGTGCAGCATCGCGCGCACCTCCGCGGGGGTGGCGATCTCGCGCCCGACCTCGCGCAGGATGCGCACCACCTTCTCCACCTGCTCCGCGTTGCTGGTGGCGAGCCGGCCGCGCTCCAGGTACAGGCTGTCCTCGAGGCCGACCCGCACGTGGGCACCGGCGATGGCCGCAGCGATCGCGAAGCGCATCTGGTGGCGGCCGGCGGCGAAGCAGGAGAGCTGGTGGTCGGCGCCGAAGAGGCGGTCGGCGATGGTCGCCATGTGCCGGAAGTTGTCGAGGTCGGCACCGATGCCGCCGAGCACCCCGAAGATCGCCTGGACGAGCAGCGGCGGACGCACCAGCCCGCGGTCGGCGAAGTGGGCCAGCGTGTAGAGGTGGCCGACGTCGTAGCACTCGAACTCGAACCGCACGCCCAGTCCGTCGCCCAGCTCGCGCACGGTCCGTTCGATCTGGGCGAACGTGTTGGCGAAGATCCGGTCGCGCGAACCGCGCACGTAGGGCTCTTCCCAGTCGTGCCGCCACGACGTGACCCGGTCGGCGGCGCCGTCGAACACGAAGTTCATCGAGCCCATGTTCAGCGACGCCAGCTCCGGCGCGTGGGCGCGCGCGGCGGCGAGCCGGTCCTCGATCGGCATGTCCGTGCTGCCACCGGTGGTGATGTTGACGACCGCGTCGGTCTCTGCGGTGATCTTCGGGAGGAACTCGCCGAAGAGCGCCGGATCACCGCTGGGCCGGCCGGTGCGCGGGTCGCGCGCGTGCAGGTGCAGGATCGCCGCCCCCGCGCGGTGCGCGTCGATCGACTGCTGCGCGATCTCGTCCGGGGTGACGGGCAGGGCCGGAGACATGCTCGGCGTGTGGATCGAGCCCGTCACCGCGCAGCTGATGATCGCCTTCACCGGATCTCCTGCGGCGATGCCGTGCGGTGCTCCGCGTCGCGCATGTCGACGTCTCGTGTCTCCGGGCCGGCGAGCGCGCCGGCCGTGACCAGCAGCCCGGCGAGGACGAGGAGCGCGACGGGCCCGAGCGCCGCGGGCAGGATCGCGGCGAGCCCGCTGAGGTAGAAGGCGTAGAAAGCGGGCACGATCAGCGCGAGGCTGTAGCCGACGCCGTAGCCGCTGGCGCGGACGGCCGACGGGAACCGCTCGGTGAGGTACGCCGCGATCGGCCCGAAGGACCCGAGGGTGGCCACCCCGATCACCGCCGCGAGGACGAGCGCGCCGGCGAACGGCGGCCGCGTGGTGGTGAGCACCGCGTACGCCCCGGCGCCGACGACGGCCATGGCGATCCCGAAGCCGACGTAGAACGGGCGCCGTCCGACGCGCTGCGACAGCAGCCCGTACAGCGGGAACGAGGCCGAGACGATCGCCATCGCCACGAGCATGATCACGCTGACCTGGGTGCTGCTCAGGTGCAGCTGCGAGACGAGCAGGCCGGGCAGCACCGCACTCGTCATGTTGTTGGCCAGCCACACGCCGCTCATCAGCACGAACACCTGCCACAGTGCGCCACGGTGCCGGCCGGTGAGCAGCTCCCCGAGCGGCAGCCGGGCACCCTTCGCGGTGCGCTCGGTCGGCGGCTCCTCGACCTGCCGCTGGTACTGCCGGAACAGCACGGCCGCGAGCAGCGCACCCACCACGAACGGGATGCGCCAGCCCCACTGCGCGTACGGCGAGTCCGGGCTGCCGGCGGGGATGAACTGCAGGAGCACCAGCGTGATCCCCGCGATGAGCGAGTAGGCCCCCGGGGAGGTGCATGTGATGACCCCGCCGATGAACCCTCGCCGGTGCCGGGGGCTCCACTCCATCGCCAGCGGCACGGCCGTCGTGTACTCGCCGCCGAGGAAGAAGCCGTCGACGAACCGCAGCGCGATGAGCAGCCCGACGGACCACAGCCCGATCGTCGCGTAGCCGGGCAGGCACGCGATCAGCAGCGTGGTCACGCCGAAGCCGGCGACCGCGACCAGCGTCGTCTTCTTGCGGCCGGTGGTGTCGGCGAAGTGGCCGAACACGGCCGCGCCGAGCGGTCGGGCGATCAGCGTCGAGGCGAACACCAGGGCCGTGAGGATGGCGGAGGTGCCGGGATCGAGGTTGGCGGACTGGAAGTAGGCCGTGGCCGGCGCCAGCGCGATGATCGGCAGGTAGATGTCGAACTGGTCGACGAAGTAGGCGAGCACGCCGGCGCGGACGGCCGCGCGGGCCTTCGCACTGTCACCGTCGGGGTGGGGGAGATCGGACATCGTCGTCCTCTCGGATGTGATCGCTAGGTGGAGGTGCTCTCGGCACCCATCTCCTTCGACAGCGCGCGGGCCGTGTCGAGCACCGCGCGCACGGTGGCGGAATCGGGTGAGGTCGAGACCGTGCGGTCGGTGCCGACGCCGGCCACCGCCGCACAGATGCCGTGCTCGTCGAACACCGGTGCGCCGACCGCGACGATGCCGGCGACGTCGGTGGCGAACGCGAAGCCGCGCTGCCGGACCTGGACGAGCGCGCCGGAGATGCGGTCCCGCTCCGCCACGGGGAGATTGCCGAGCAGCCGTCCCATGGCGAGCTGGTCGCGGTGGAAGGCGAGGAAGACCTGTGCCTGCGCCGTGTCGAACGGCAGCTGGGCACCGACCCGCACGGTCACCAGCGCTGCCCGGGTGCTGTCCTCCTCGACGCGGGTGACGACCGGACCGGTCGATCCCCAGAGGCTGAGCACCGCGGTGAGGTGGCTGCGCGCGGACAGCTCGCGCAGGAACGGCGGAGCCAGGTCGACCACCTTGCGCCGCCCCAGCGCGAAAGCGCCCACCTGCAGCAGGAGGCCGCCCGGCACGAAGGAACCGGCCTCCATCCCCCGCTCGAGCAGCCCCGCGGCCACGAGCGACGTGCAGTAGCGGTAGGCCGTCGTGCGGTTGAGGCCGAGCCGTTCGGCGGCCTCGCTCGCCGTGATCTCCGGGGTCGCCGGGGTGAAGAGCCCCAGCACCTGGGCGGCCCTGCTCACCGACTGGATCTCCGCGGGCTCGCCCGCGGGATCGGGCGCGTCGAACTCTGCCACCTGGCCACCACCGTTTGTGAACGAGATGTTCGCGATTCGAACCGAGCGAACCGTAGCGAGCTCGTTCCCGTCGCACAAGCCTGGACGAGTCGGACTTGACGATCGGATCGTGAACTCACACTCTGGAATGTGAACACAAGCCGAGGAGAGCTGATGACCGACACCGCTGTCGCCCGCGCCCTGCACGGCCTGGTGGACCTCCACTGCCACTCCGGGCCCAGCCCGTTCCCCCGCCGCTTCGACCACGTCGAGGCCGCCCGGGACGGGGCGGAACGGCTCGGGATGCGGGCGATGGTCGCCAAGTCCCACCACCACAACACCGTCATGGACCTGCTCGCGATGTCCGGGCGGCTGGCGGAGGTCAGCACCGAGGTCTTCGGCGGGATCGCCCTCAACAGCATGGTGGGCGGGCTGAACCCGCACGCCGTGCGGATGTCGCTGTACATGGGCGGGCGGGTCGTCTGGTTCCCGACGATCTCCTCCGGGCGGCACATCGACTGCCATCCCGAGGGCGACCACTTCCCGACGGCCACGGTGCCGCTGACGGTCGACCGCATCGACATCGCGGGCGCGGACGGCGAGCTCAAGCCGGAGGTGCACGAGATCCTCGACATCATCGACGAGACCGGCGCCCTGATGTCGGCCGGGCACCTGCACCCCGACAGCATCCGGCAGCTCTTCGAGGCCGGGCGGGCCCGCGGACTGCGCCGCATGATCATCAGCCACCCCAACTTCGTCATCGGGGCCGAGCCCGAGCAGTGCCTGGAGTACGTGCGGCTCGGCGCGTTCATCGAGCACGAGATCGTGATGTACGACCCCGAGGCCGCCATGCGGTGGGATCCGCGCTCGCTGCTGGAGTGGATCGAGCGGATCGGCCCCGAGCACACCGTGCTGGCCTCGGACATGGGCCAGCACAACAACCCGCCACCCGTCGACGGCTTCCTGCGCGTCGCCGGCGCCCTGCTCGACCTGGGGCTGCCCGAGAAGGACCTGCGCCGGATGGTGCGCGACAACCCCAGCTACCTGCTCGGGCTGGACTGATCCAGGGAGGTTCACCGTGTACGACCCGTCCGATCCGCGGGCGACGCTGGTCGCACCCGCAGCACAGCGCCCGGCCGGCGACGTCGCAGCGCCGGAGTACCACGACTTCACCCGGCTCGCGCCCGACGAGATCAGCGATGCCGGCAGCCGCACGTGGATCACCAGGGCGCAGAACGCCGTCGTGGTCCACGTGCGGCCCGTTGCCGGGGACGCGCTCGAACCCACCGACCTCGACTCCGAGCAGGTGGTGATCCTCGCCCACGACTCGTCGGCGGCGCGCTTCGTCACCTCCGCCGGGGAAGGCACCCTGCACGGTCGCGGAGTCGTGATCGTCTCGCCCGGACCGTGCGAGATCACCGCGCTCGGTGCGGGCGACCTGGTGCGGCTCGTGGAGAGCGGCACGGCGTGGGCCGACCGCGCCCGCAACCGCGACTCCTACGCCGTCGCGCACCCGAACGTCGCGCCACCGGTGCCGTGGCCGGAGCCACCGGGCGGCGCCGCGCTGCGGATCTACCCGCTCGCCGAGGTCCGCGCGGAGCCCGGACGGTTCGGCCGGATCTTCCGGTCCCGGTCCTTCATGGTCAACTTCCTGGACCACCACGACGGCCCGCGGGACCGCTCGAAGCTCTCCCCGCACCACCACGACGACTTCGAGCAGCTCTCCCTCGCCGTCGAGGGCGAGTTCGTCCACCACATCCGCACGCCGTGGGGCACCGACGCCGCCACCTGGCGGGAGGACGAGCACGTCACCGTCGGCAGCCCGTCGCTGACGATCATCCCGCCGCCGACCGTGCACACCACGGAGGCGGTCGGGGCCGGGCGCAACCAGCTGATCGACATCTTCGCGGGTCCGCGGGCGGACTTCTCCGCGCAGCCGGGGTGGGTCCTCAACGCTGACGAGTACCCGGCGCCCGCTGCGTCTGGCGCGTGATCGCGGAGTTGCGCGACGCGACGGTGCGGACGTGGGGCGAACGCGTCAACCGGCACCGCGCAGGTAGCGCGTCACCATCGCGACCAGCTCGTCCGCGAACGTCTCGACGGCGACGGTGCGTGCCGCGGCCATGAACCTGTGCGTGTTGAGCTCCACGGTGAACAGGACGAGCTCCGCGGCGACGTCGAGATCGCCGACGTCGACGTCCGGGTGCCGGGCGAGGACGTCCCGGACGTGAGCGGTGCGCACCTTCTCGTGGCGTGCGATGGCCGCGAGCACGTCCTGGGAGACCGCGGCCTCCTCGATCATCAGCCGGAGCAGCCGGGGATCGTCCCTGTGGTTCCCGATCGCGTCCTCGACGAAGGTCCGCACGGTCGCCTCCAGCGTCCCCGGCGCGAGGTCGAGGTCGCCGGCGGCGGTCCACTGGCCGCGATCGATGTGCTGGACGGCCAGCTCGGCGAGGATCGCGTCCTTGTTGGGGAAGTACTGGTACAGGGAGCCGATCGAGATGCGGGCGCGCTCGGCGATGCGGTTCGTCGTGCCGGCGGCGTAGCCGTGCTCGGCGAAAACGTGAGCAGCCGCGGTGAGGATGCGCTCGCGGGTGAGCTCGGCGCGCACCTGACGGGGCCTGCGACGTGGCGCGGTGCGTCGGTCCGACGGTGCCACACGGCCTCCTGGGGGTGATCGGAAAAGCGAGTTTCCACTATCTGAGCTATTGCTCACAATAGTGCTATGACATGCGACGGAACCACTCGATGAGCGCGGGGCTCGGCCAGACCCCACATCGGCTGACGACGGCCGACGAGGTCGAGGCGATCATCGGGCACCCGATGTCGGCCATCACGCTGAAGCAGGTCGACGTCCTCGACGAGGGCTGCCGCGCCGTGCTGGAGCACAGCCCGCTCGCAGGTCTCGGCTACCGGGACGCCGACGGCACCAGTCGCACCACCTTCGTTGGCGGCGCGCCGGGGTTCGCGCGCGTCCACTCCCCGACCCGGTTCTCGTTCCTGCTGCCCGACGGCTCGGCGCACGGTCCGGTGTCGCTGCTGTTCCTCGTGCCGGGCGTGGGGGAGACGCTGCGCATCAACGGCACCGTCACCCGGCGGAAGGGCGCCGAGACGGTCGTCGACGTGCAGGAGGCGTACGTCCACTGCGCGCAGGCCGTCATCCGTTCCCGGCTGTGGCAGCCGCCCGTCCCGGCCGAGCCGGTGACCCCGGTCGACGGCGCGGGTCCACTGGCCGCGCCCGGCATCGCGGAGTTCGTCGCAGCTGCGCCGTTCCTCGCGCTCTCCTCCTGGGACGACGCGGGCGGCAGCGACACCAGCCCGCGCGGGGACCGGCAGCAGGTCGTGCGCGTCCTCGACGACCGCACGCTGATCCTGCCGGACCGCAAGGGGAACAAGCGCGCGGACACCCTGCACAACCTCGTGCGGGACGACCGGATGTCGTTCGCGGCGCTCGTCCCTGGTCGGTCCGGCGTGCTGCACGTCCGCGGGCGCGGCTCGATCACCGACGATCCGCAGCTGCTCGCGCCGCTCGCGCTGCGCGGCACACCACCGCACGCCGCGCTGCTCATCGACGTCGAGCACGCCGAGATCACCGGCAACGACGCCGTCGCGCGGTCGCGCGTCTGGGCACCCGCCACGCACCTGGACCGGGCCACCGCGCCGGACATGGGTGCGGTGGCCGCCGCCCACCTCGCCCGCACGATGGCGCGGTCGCGCAAGCGCGTGTCCGCGGCTCTGGTGCGGCTCGTCATGCGGGTCCCCGGGATCGGCCGCCTGCTGCGCCGGGTGCTCGACAGCAGCTACCGCTCCGAGCTGGCGGCGGAGGGGTACGACGACGTCGAGATCGGCGGGTCGCGCCCCGGCGCACCGGCCACGGACAACCCGCCACGACAGGTCCGGATCGTCGACGTGCGCCAGGAGACGCCGAGCGCCGCCACCCTGGTCCTGGCGGACGCCGGGCGCCCGCAGCCGTTCGACTTCCGGCCGGGGCAGTTCTTCACCCTGACCGGCGACCTCGCCGGGCGGCCGGTGCGTCGGGCGTACTCCGCGTCGTCGGCTGCGGGGGCGACGCAGCTGGAGGTCACGGTCAAGCTCGTCGACGGCGGCCGGTTCTCGACCCACGTGCACCGCGGCCTGCGCGCCGGGGACCGGCTGGCGCTGCGCGGACCGTCCGGCTCGTTCCACGTCGACCCGGCCGCATCCCACGATCTCGTGCTGGTCGCCGCCGGCAGCGGCATCACCCCGATGATGAGCATCATCCGCACCGTGCTCGCCGCGCCGGGGGACGCCCGGGTCGCGCTGCTCTACAGCAGCCGGACCGCCGAGGAGATCATCTTCGCCGACGAGCTCCACCGGCTTTCCGAGCGGCATCCGCAGCGGCTCTCCGTCACCCACGTCCTGACGCAGGAGCAGGGCCGGCTCGACGCGGCACGCCTGCGCGGCTGGCTCGCCGAGCAGCGCCCGGCCGCGGACACCCGGTACCTCACGTGCGGGCCCGACGGGCTGATGGACACGTTCCGGCAGGTCCTGGCCGAGCTCGGGGTGCCAGAAGAGAAGGTGCACCTCGAGCGCTACGCCAGCGCGACCGGACCGGTCGACGCATCCACGGCTCCGCAGGCGATGGTCGTCCAGGACGGGGAGCACGCGCTCGGGGAGGTGGTGGTCGAGCCCGGACAGACGCTGCTCGACGCCGGCCTCGCGGCCGGGCTGGAGATGCCGTTCTCCTGCACCGTCGGCAATTGCGGCGAGTGCATGGTGCGGCTGCGCAGCGGTCAGGTCGTGATGAGCCGACCGAACTGCCTGACGCCGGAGCAGGAAGCCGACGGCTTCGTCCTGACCTGCGTGGGCTGCCCGCTCTCCGCGGTCACGGTGGACGTCCAGGCGCCGTGAACGGCGTGCCCGTGTGTGCGCCGACACCACGAGACCTCGGCCGACGCCCCGTGGCGACGGCCCGGTCGATCGTGGGGGACCGCGTGCCGCGTCCTCAGCCGAGCGCTGCGCCCTCGGCGGGCGCCTTGGGGTCCGGGCCGAATCGGTCGGGCCCGCGGGTGCTGCACCAGTTCATGACGGCCCCCTGACGTGGCTGAACCTGCACGCGCAGCGTCGTGGCAGCGGCTTTCACCGCGGTTTCAGTCACTTGCTCAGGTCTGCGCGGGACCGCTGGCGACCACGGTGGTGGCGACGGCGGGCATGGTCCGCCCGGGTTCGAGGGAGATGGCGTAGGCCGAGTACGCCGAGCCGACCCCGGCCAGTGGGTAGGCGGCAGTACTGGGCACGACGTCGAAGGCCGCAACGGCGTGCGAGCCCTTGCCGTCGATGCCCCACAGCACGTAGGTGCTGTGGTCGGCCGCGTTCGGGGCGAGTCCGGCAGCGACCACCGTGGCCCCGCCCGGCGACGCCACCACCACGGCCACGGTCTGCCCGGCGGGGGTGTTCAACGTGGCGCGGGTGGTGCCGGGCTGCGCCACTCGCGCGAGGAGCTCGGCGAGCGCCTGGGTCTGCGCGATCTGCGCGTCGCGTTCCTGGCGGGCTTGGACCGCATACGCGGTGACACCGCCGAACCCGAGGACGACCGCGGCAGCCAGGACGAGTGCGACGATGCGGCGCCGGTTCCGCGTCGAGCTGGGACGGGCGGCCGAGGCGTCCCGGCCGGCGGGTCGCGATGCCGGCTCTCGGCGGGCCCCCGGGCGCGGCAGCGACCCGTCCTGGCCCTGCAGCTGGGGGGTGTCGTCCGGTGCCTCCTGCGGTGTCGCCGCGGCTGCGGCCAGGATGCTGGCGCGCAGTCGGGCAGGCGGATCGAGCTGCGGGACGGAGCTGCCGAGCTCGGCCATGGCCAGCTCGGTGGCGCGCACGGTCTCCTGGCACGAGGGGCAGTGCGGCAGGTGCGTGCGCACGGCGATCTCTTCCTCGGGTTCGAGCGCGTGCAGCGCCAGCGCGGCTGCGTCGGGGTTGATCGGGCACGGGGGATCGGCAGGTTGGGTCATCGGACGTCCCGAACGGTGGTGGTGTCGGTGCTGGCCAGCAGCGGTTCGAGGACGGCCCGCAGCCGCTTGATGCCGGTGAACATGCGGGACTTCACGGTCCCGATGGGGGCACCGGTCAGGCCGGCGATCTCGCTCTGGGTGTAGCCGCCGAAGTAGGCCAGCGAGAGGGCTCTGCGCTGCTCGTCGGGCAGTGCGCGCAGCGCCGTGCGCACCTCGTCGGCGGTCAGCGACTCCAGCGCGTCCTGGTCGGCGCCGGGCCCCGTGGCGGCCGACCACTCCTCCCCGTCGTCGGTCGCCGGCACGGTGTGCCGGCGGACCGACGCTTCCCGGCGGACCGCGTCGACCGACCGATGGTGGACGAGGGTGAGGATCCACGTGGAGAACGCCCCGCGGGCGGGATCGAACCGGTGCGGCGCCTTCCAGAAGGACAGGAAGACCTCCTGGACGACCTCCTCGGCGAGGCCGTCGTCACCGCACAGCCGGCGCGCCAGGGAGTAGGTGCGACGGCTGTACCGGTCGTACAGCGCGGCCAACGCGCTCTGCGATCCGTCGACGACGTCGGCGACCAGATCGTCGTCGGACTGCCCGCGAAGATCCTCGGCCGGCTGCTCGACGCGGCGCGCCGGCTCGGGTCGATCGGTTCGGTCGTCCCCGTCCGACTCGTCGGCTCCAGCCATCACCAGCGTCCTCACCTCGAGCTTTCGGCCACGACCCAGGAACGGTTCACCTCACCGCTGCGGGGCGGCCACAAACGCGGATCCGTCGTGCGGAAGCCGGCGCTGCGGAGCAGGAGCGTACGCAACCTCGGCGGGGTTCTCGCCGCCGCCGCGCGAGAAGGGATCGAACCGCCTGGGTGGCGCAGCCGAATGCCTACCCATGAGCACGCCGATCATCTCCCCTCCCACCGACGGGGAAGCCGTGTCCGCGGCTGCTGCCGCATCGACCGGGCTGCTCGCCGCTGGGGCGGCAGTGGGAGCGGGGCAGTTGGTGGCGGCGCTGGTCGCGCCGGCCTCGTCGCCGTTCCTCGCCGTCGCCGACATGGTGATCCGGCTGTCCCCGGAGTGGCTGACCGAGTTCGGCAAGTCGCTGGGACCGGTGCTCGACAAGCTGCTGCTGCAGGCCGGCGTCGGTGTCGCGATCGCGGTGCTGGCCGCCGCGGCCGGTCTGGCCGCCTGCCGACACCTGGCGCGCGGGGTGGCGCTGATCGGGGTGCTCGGCGTGGTCGGGCTGCTGGCGGTCGGGTTCGCGCCCGCGTTCCGGCCCGTCGACCTGGTCGCGCCGGTCGTGGCCGTGGCCACTGGCACGGGCGTGCTGGTGGGACTGACGCGGCTGGCGCGCCACCGACCGACGGCGGAGCCCGGCGAGGCTGCGATGTCCCGACGGCGGGTCCTGATCGGTGCCTCCACGCTGGTCGGCGCAGCCTCGCTGGGCGCAGGTCTGGGTGGGGTCGCCCTCGGCGGTGGCGGGATCGAGGACTCGCGGCGAGCGGTCACCGCGCAGCTGCGGCGTGCCGCGCTCGTGCAGCGCGCCCCCTCCACCCCGGCCACCGCGGCATTCCCGGAGCTTGGCACGCCCAGCTTCATCACCCCCAACGCGGACTTCTACCGGATCGACACCGCCCTGCAGGTGCCGGCGCAACCCGCGGCGGAGTGGACCATGCGCATCCACGGCATGGTCGACGCGCCCGTCGACCTCGACTTCGCCGACCTGCTCGCCCGGCCGCTGGTCGAACGCACGATCACGATGACGTGCGTGTCCAACCCGATCGGCGGGGACCTCGTCTCGACGGCCACCTTCCTCGGCGTCGAGCTGCGCGATCTGCTGCTGGAGGTCGGCATCCGTCCCGGGGCTGATCAGATCTTCACCACCAGCCGCGACGGCTGGTCCACGGGCACCCCGACCGAGGTCGTCATGGAACCCGATCGCGGTGCGCTGCTGGCCATCGGCATGAACGGCGAGGCACTCCCACCCGAGCACGGCTTCCCCGTGCGCATGATCGTGCCCGGTCTCTACGGGTTCGTCTCGGCCACCAAGTGGATCACCGACATGGAGCTGACCACGTTCGACGACCGGCAGGGCTACTGGCTGCGCCGCGGCTGGGCGCAGCGCGCACCCGTCAAGACCCAGACCCGCATCGACGCACCGCGCGGATTCGCCGTCGTGCCCGCCGGGACGGTCACCGTCGCCGGCATCGCCTGGGCGCAGCACACCGGGATCGACCGGGTCGAGGTCCGCGTCGACGGGGGCGCGTGGCGCGACGCCACCCTCGCCACCGAGGTCGACCGGGACACCTGGCGGATGTGGCACACCGAGTTCACCCTCGCGCCCGGCAGCCACACCGTCCAGAGCCGTGCCACTGACCGCACCGGCGCCGTCCAGACCGACGTTCGCACCGATCCCATCCCCGACGGGGCCGGAGGCTGGCCCACCATCATCTTCACCGCCGCCTGAACAATCGGAAATCGTCGGGGCGCAGGAATCCGACCTGCGCCGCATCGGCGTGTCCGAAATCAATTCGGTCGTCGAGACAGAACCGTTACCGAACATTGTCGAACCGAACGGACGACGACGAACGAATGCCTCATGACCCTGCCGGACGAACCGGAAACCTGAGGAGCACAAGCAGATGCACAACTCGATCCGCTACCTGGCCGTCGGCGCCATGGCCGCACTGACCGTGACGCTGACCGCGTGCGGCGGTTCGTCGGGTGCGACAGCCGGATCTGCGCCCACCGCGGCGCCCAGCTCCGCGCCCGCCGCTGCGCCGACCATGGCCCCCACCTCGGCCGGCGTGACCACCAACGCGGACGTGTTCGGCCCCGCCTGCAACCAGCTGCCCCAAGGGGACGCGCCCGGCGGGCTGAACGCCATGGGCCCGATGCCGGTGGCCAGCGCCGCCGCGACCAACCCGCTGCTGACCACGCTGGTGACCGCCGTCGGCAAGGTCGACGGCCTGGCCGACACCCTCAACCAGCAGAAGGGGATCACCGTGTTCGCCCCCTACAACGGGGCGTTCGAGCAGGTGAAGACCTCCGTCGGGGACAAGGCGTTCAACGCTCTCCTGGCCGACCAGAAGCAGCTCGGCGCCCTGCTGTCCTACCACGTGGTCCCGCAGCGCTACGACGCCAAGAGCCTGGTCGCAGCGGGGAGGACCACCGAACTGGCCGGGGGTCAGCTGACCATCGGCGGCACCGCCGACGCCCCGACCGTGACCGACGGCAAGGGGAACACCGCGAAGATCCTCTGCGGCAACATCCCCACCTCGAACGCCACGGTGTTCGTCATCGACAAGGTCCTCATGCCCAAGGGCTGAGAATCCCGCTCACGCATTCCGACGGGTGCTCGCGCACAAGGTGGAACGTGTGCGCGAGCGCCTCGGCATGTGCTTGCGGCCGAGCCGCAGGGCCGAGGCGAGGAAGAAGATGCCGCCGAGCGCGGCGTAGCCCGCCACGCCGGTGAGCGCGGGGTTCGGCCCCGACGCCATCAGGACGAATCCGGTGCCGGCGAGCACGGAGACGCCGCCGCTGAGGATCATCGGCCACTGGCCGCCCAGCGAACGCCGGGTGGCGGCGACGGCGAGCTGGATCAGGCCGGCCACGACCGCCCACGCGCCCCAGACCCGCAGCACCGCGGGGATGCCGGAGGTGAGGGCGACACCCAGGCCGATCGCGGCGAGCAGGCTGATGGCGATGTTGCCGTAGAGCCCGCGCGTCGAGGATGCCGACGACGATCGGAGGTCGACAGCGGCGGCACCGGCGTCGAACAGCGGGTACAGCACGACTAGCACCGCGGTGACCGCGCCGATCGCACCTCCGCTCACCACCAGCAGGGCCGCCCAGGCGATCGCGAACGCGAACCGGACGAGGTACAGGCGCCGCAGCGCCGGACCGGCGGCACCGGGAGATGCGGATGTCCTCACGAGGAGCTCCTTCATTCGGTAGATAGAACGTTCGTTCTTGCTGTGCTGCGTTCATGCTTGCCCTGGGCGGCGGCGCCTGTCAAGAACGAACGTTCTATCTCTCTGCTAGCGTGGAGCGATGGACAGCGGTGCGCGACCGTCGGAGGCCCGGTCTCGCCTCCTGGGCACGGCGAGCCGGATCTTCTACGCCGAGGGACTGCACTCGGTCGGCGTCGACCGGATCATCACCGAGGCGAACACCACGCGGGCGACGTTCTACCGGCACTTCCCCGGCAAGGAGGACCTCGTCGTCGCCTACCTCGAGGAAGCCGACCGGGCCGTGCGTGCGCGCTTCACGGACCGGCGGGAGGGCAGCGCGACGGCCGCGGACGCCCTGCGCGCGGTCGCGGCCGACATCGCGGCCGACATCCGCGGAAAGTCGTTCCGCGGTTGCGCGTTCCTCAACGCCGCGGCGGAGTACCCCGAGCCCGAGAACCCGGTGCATCGCCAGGTGATGCGGCATCGCGAGTGGTTCCTGGGGGCCGTCACCGAGCTGTTCGAGCAGGACGGGATGGGTCCCGCCGGGCCGGCGGGGCGGCACTTCGTGATGCTGCGCGACGGGGCGATGGTGTCGGGCTGCCTGTCGGATCCGGGCGACGTGTGCGCGACGTTCCTCGCCGGCGTCGACGGCCTGCTGTGGTCGCGAACCGTGGTGGGTACGACGCGGACCTGAACCGCGCCCACGAGCGCCGCTGAACGTTGATCATGGGCAAACCGTCGCTGTCGAAGATCGACTGACGACGTTCTGCCCATGATCAACGCAAACCCGGGCCACCCCGCCGCGCCGCCGGCGGCTGCACGCTCTCCTCAGCGGCCGGGCTCCAGGACGACGTGGCAGTGCCGGTCACGGGTGTGGTCGAGTACGAGGGTCGGCCCGGTCATGGTCAGCACCGCGGTGCGCCGGATGTCCGCGCTCGACGTGCCGAACCGCAGCTCGATCTCGCCGGGCTCGACGATCCGGGTCAGGTCGGGGCCGATGAACGACGTCACCGACGCCGGCATGTCGAACCGGACCCGGACTGCGGCGCCGGGCTCGGCGGGTACGCGGGCGAACCCGATCAGCCGGACCACCGGGCGCGTCACCGACGCGACCGGGTCGTGCAGGTAGAGCTGCACGACCTCGACGCCGGCCCGGTCGCCGGTGTTCTCGACGGTGAGCGACACCTCGACCGACCCGTCGGTGGCCAGCCGATCGCCGCTCACCGTCAGCTCCGACCAGCGGAACGACGTGTACCCGATACCGGCGCCGAACGGGTACGCCGGGGTCGGGTCGAGGTTCGAGACCTCGGAGGCGAGGGCGAGCTTCTGGCTCAGGTACGTCCACGGCTGCCCGTACGGCGTCGCGGGGATGCTGACCGGAAGCCGGCCGGACGGGTTCACCCGGCCGCTGAGGACACCGGCCAGCGCCGGTCCGCCCTCCTCGCCGGGGAAGAACATCTGAACGATGCCGGCAGCTCGCTGCGGCGCGGTGCCGAGCGCGTACGGCCGGCCCGAGTCCACCACGAGCAGCACCGGGGTCGGGCCGTCGAGCAGGGCTTCTAGCAGCTCTTCCTGGATCCCGGGCAGCTGCAGCGATGCCGCGTCGCAACCCTCGCCGGAGGTGCCGCGCCCGAACAGCCCGGAGCGGTCGCCGAGGGCCAGTACCACCAGATCGGCCGCCGCGGCGTTCGCGAGGGCCTCGGCGAACCCGTCGGTGCCGGGCTCGCTGACGTGGCAGCCCGCGGCGTAGGTGACGTCGCAGTCGGGGAACTCGGCCCGGACGGCGTCGAGGATCGTCGGGATGTCGACGCCGAGCGGGAGCTCCGGGTGGTGGACGCCGATGTGTGCAGGGAACGAGTAGCAGCCGAGCAGGGTGATCGGGTCGTCCGCGGTCGGGCCGATCACCGCGATCGAGCGCGGCCGGTCCAGCGGCAGCAGCCCGTCGTTCTTCAGCAGCACGACCGCCTGCTCGGCGATCCGGCGGGCCAGGGCGCGGTCCTGCGGGGGATCGAGGTCGACGCGTGCGCCCTCGCCGGCAGCGAGTGCGCTCGGCACCGGCGACCAGTCCGCGTCCAGCAGGCCCAGCTCGAGCTTCTGCAGCAGGACCCGGCGCAGCGCGCGGTCGACGTGCGCCTCGTCGCAGCGGCCGGACTCGATCTCGTCGATCAGGGGAGCCACGTAGGCCGCGGGTCCGGGCAGCTCCACGTCGACGCCGGCGGTCAGCGCCGCGGTGGCCGCCTCGCCGAACGTGCCCGCGACGCCGTGCAGCAGCTTCAGGAAGCCGATGCCGAAGTAGTCGGCGACGACCGTGCCGTCGAAGCCCCAGGTGTCGCGGAGCAGCTCGGTCAGGAGCGCCCGGTTCGCCGCCGCGGGCACGCCGTCGACCTCCGCGTACGAGTGCATGACCGACCGGACCCCGCCCTCGGTCACCGCCATCTCGAAGGGCGGCAGGACCACGTCGGCGAGCTCGCGGGGTCCCATCGACACGGGCGCGAGGTTGCGCCCTGCCCGCGAGGCCGCGTAGCCGGCGAAGTGCTTCAACGTGGCCACGATGCCGGTCGACTCCAGGCCCTGCACGTACGCGGTGGCGATCGTGCCGACCAGGTAGGGGTCCTCGCCGATCGTCTCCTCGACGCGGCCCCAACGCGCGTCGCGCACCACGTCCAGGACCGGGGCCAGCCCTTGGTGCACGCCGACGGCTCGCATGCCCGCACCGATGCGGGTGGCCATCTCGCGGACCAGGTCCGGGTCGAACGTGGCTCCCCAGGACAGCGGCACCGGGTAGGCGGTGGCGCCCCAGGCGGTGAACCCGGCCAGGCACTCCTCGTGGACGAGCGCCGGGATGCCGAACCGGTTGGCGGCGACGAGCTGCTGCTGGGCGCGCACGAGTGCGGCGGCACCCTCGGCGGCGTCGACCGGGCGGGTGCCGAAGACCCGGGTGAGCTGGCCGAGGCCGTACGGGATCAGCTCGTCGAAGCTGTTGCCGTTGTCCATCTCGGTCTGGTGCGGCGCGACGCCCGGGCCGTCGGGGTCGGTGCCCACCCACAGCCCGTGCAGCTGAGCCACCTTCTCCCGCAGGGTCATCGCCTCGATCAGCGCGTCGACGCGCTCGTCCGGGGTCCGTTGCGGGTCCTGCCAGGCTCGCCGGGCACGTTCCCGGGGCGGGTGCGAGATGGTCAACCCTCACCTCTTCGAAAGTTTCGGTAACGACGGCGAAATTTCGTCGAAAGGCGAGCATAAGAAGACGCGTGTTTTACGGTCAAGGAGTCCGCCTGGACGGTCTGGGGAGGAGTCCCTTTGCTGCACCACGACGCCGCGCCGCTGCGCGTGCTGTACCTCGGCGGATCCGGGACGATCAGCGCGTCCTGCGTGCGGCTCTCGGTCGAGACCGGCATGCGCGTCGCGATGCTCAACCGCGGCCGCAACGAGAAGGACCGGCCGCTACCCGACGGGGTCGAAGCCCTGGTCGCCGACGTCACGGACGATGCCGCTGTCACCGCGGCGATCGGCGACCGCACGTTCGACGCTGTGGTCAACTTCCTGTCCTACGACGCCGCCGACGCGCGCCGGGGCTTCCCGCTCACGGTGGTCCGGCCGTCGCACACCTACGACGACGCCAACCCGCCGCTGCCGGGTGGGTGGACGGTGGTCGACCGGATCGCGCGCGGCGCGGAGGTGCCGGTGCACGGCGACGGCACGTCGCTGTGGACGCTCACGCACGCCGAGGACTTCGCCCAAGGGCTGGTCGGCCTGCTCGGCAACCCGCGCGCGATCGGCGAGACGTTCACGATCACCGGGTCGGACGTCTACACCTGGGACCAGATCTACACGATCGTCGCCGAGGCGTTGGGGGTGGCGCCGCGGCTGGTGCACGTCGCGTCGGAGCTGTACCCGGTGGTGGCGCCGGGGTGGTTCTGGTCGGGGGAGGTGTTGGGCGACATCGGGCACAGCGCGGTGTTCGACACGACGAAGATCCGCACCTTCGTGCCGGGCTTCGCCCCGCGGCTGACGTTCCATCGTGCGGCGTCGCGCATGGTCGCGTGGCGACGGGACCACCCCGACACCACCACGGCCGACGCGGCCACCGAGGCCGTCCTGGACCGGATCGTCGGCGCCTACCACGCCGCCCGGGAGGTCTACCGCGCCTGGGGTGCCTCATGAAGATCGTCGTCGTCGGCGGTGGCGTGCTCGGTGCCTCCACCGCGTACCAGCTCGCGAAGCGGGGCTGCGCGGTCGAGCTGTTCGAACGCGGCGAGCCCGGCGGGGAGGCGAGCGCGGCGAGCCTGGCGTGGCTGAACGCGAACGCGAAGCCGCAGCGCAGCTACCACGACCTCAACGTCGTCTCGATGGCGGAGCACCTCGCCGTCGCCCGGGAGCTCCGCAACGACAGCTGGCTGCGCCGCGGGGGCAACATCGAGGTCGCCGGCACCGATGAGGCGGCGCACGCGCTCCGGGCCAAGGTGGCGCGCCTGCACGAGTACGGGTACGCCGCGATCGAGCTCGAACCGCAGGACCTGCCGCGCTACGACCCGGTGGTGCGGGTGCACGAGGACTACCGGACCGCCGTGTTCTACCCGGGGGAGACCTGGGCCGACCTGCCCCTGCTCGTCCACGAGCTGCTGCGGGCCGCGACGGCGCACGGGGCCGTCGTGCACGCCCGCACCGAGGTGGCCCGGCTGCTCGTCGAGTCGGGGGAGGTCACCGGGATCGTCCTCGGCGACGGCAGCCACGTGCGCGCCGACCGCGTGGTCCTCGCCGCCGGGAGCCGCATCGGTGCGCTGATGCGCGGGGTCGGGATCGAGATGTCCACGGCCGGGGAGCCGGGCGCCACCGTCGTCACCGCACCCGGTACGTCAGCGCTGTCCGTCCTGCTGCACCTGCCCGGCGTCGTGGTGCGGCCCGACGCGGGCGGGCGACTCGCCGTCCGCTCGACGCAGGCAGACCGCTCCCTGGACACGGCTACCTGGACGCTGCCGCAGGAGACCGTGACCGACCTGATCCGCCGTGCCGCGCACGGCCTCTCCGACGTCGACGCCGCCAGCACCCGCGGCGAGCGGATCAGCGTCGCCGTGCGGCCCTACCCCGTCGACGGCCTCCCCGTCGTCGGGTTCTGGCCCGGTGTCCCGGGCCTGTACCTGATCACCATGCACAGCGGTGCCACGCTCGCCGCCGTCACGAGCAGGCTGGCCGCGGCCGAGCTGGTCGGCGGCACCCCGTCGGCACTGCTGGACGGGTTCCGCCCGGACCGGTTGACGACGCCCCGGCCGCCGACCCCGGCGTTCGACCCGCACGCCGCGGAGGCCGAGACCTGATCCCGGCCGCACCGCTCAACGGCGCTCGTACGGGTGCACCCCGGTGACCGTCCCGTCGGGCTTCGCCTCGAGGTAGCCGGACTGGCCGGTGTCCTTGTTGCTCGCGTAGATCGCGACCCGCGGGCCCTTGCCGTTGTCCCGGATGATCAGGTAGTGCACCGTCGGGTTCTCGACGTGCAGGCTCTGCCCGGCACCCGTGAGCAGCCCGAGGATCTTGTCGACGTCGATCGTCGCCAGGTCGACGAGCGGGTCGTCGGGGTCGCGGCTGCCCGCGGTGTTGGGGCCGTCGAATCCGCCCTTGTAGTAGTAGCTCTGCGCGCGGGCGGGCGCACTCGGCACCGGCACGTCGACCGAGGCGTAGTCGGGGTAGACGGTGACGTCGGCGACGAGGGTGGTGCCGAGCTGGGTGCGGACGCCGTCGATGAGCGCGCGCAGGCCTGCCGGGGTGTGCAGGGCGGTCGGTCCGATGACGATCGGTGCGGCAGGTGGCCCACCCACCACGATCGGCGTGCCGTTCGGGCCGACCGGTGACGCCGGCGTGCTCAGCTGCCCGACCCCGAACCCGACGCCGAGCAGCGCCAACGCCGCGATTCCCGCCACGAGGGGCCGCCGGGGCCGCTGCGGCCCCTGCGGAGCGCGTTCCCGCAGGTCCGGCAGCGGTTTGTCGAGCTGCAGGTCCTCGACGAGCTCCCGCAGCTCGCCGAGGGTCTTCGCCGCAGCGGCGGCGGCGGTGCGGGAACGGTGCTCCTCGGCGTCGAGCTGACCGTCGGCGTAGCCGCTGTCGAGGAGCCCGCACACTTCGGTGCGGTCGAGATCGCGCGCCCTCGTCCTGGGCGACCGGGCGGACGACACCGGCGGATCGTAGCCAGACGGGGCACGCCGGCCAAGGCGACCGCCCTCGCATCAGTGACGGACGTTCCCGCCGCTCCGCAGGCGGGCCGGATCGGCCGCGATCAGCGCCTCGGGGCCGGTCATCTCCCAGCCCTCCGCGTACGCGGCGGCGAACTGCTCGTCTCCCAGCTCGACTCGGCCGCGGCTGCTCAGCGCCCGGACGTGTGGATCGGTCCGGTCGTGGGTTCCCCGGATGCGGGCCGCGACGCCCAGCAGCACGGCCATGTCCCGGACCCGCTCCTGCAGCGCGGCCAGACCGGCCACCGTGACCGCCGCGGTCGCCAGGATCGGCATGTCCGAGCTGTGGACCGCCGCCTCGTACGCCGCGCCCAGCGCCGCTCCGGCGCCCGGCCCGTCGCCGGTCTCGACGCAGATCGCGCCCCGTGCCACGCCGATCAGTGCCTGCTCGTGACCGCCGCCGAACGGTGCTTGCGCGGACAGCCCGGCCGCGGCCGACTCGACCCGCTCCCGGGCGCGGTGCAGGTCGCCGATCCGCACCCACAGGCCGGCCTCCAGCGCGTCGAGGAGGATCACCGCCTCGGGCGGGATCGAGGGCAGCGCATGCTCCCGGGTGGCGACGATCATCTCCGCCGCCCGCGCCGTCTCACCCAGCCGGACGTGCAGATCGATCCAGCGCAGGTCGAGGAAGAGCTCGTCGCTGCGGCTGAGCGCGCCGAACTCCCGGGCCAGCGCCCGGGCTTCCCGCAGGTCCGCCACCGCGCCGGCGAGGTCGCCGTCGTACTGCCGCAGGAGCGCGCGCAGCGGGAGAGCCGTGGCGATGCCCCAGCGGTCGCCTGCCCGGCCGAAGAGGTCCAGCGCGGCGTCGACGTCGGCACGGACCAGGTCGAGCCGGCCCGCGTTCTCGGCGAACTGAGCCCGGAACAGGTGCGCCAGCGCGGCCAGCCACCTGTCCGGCCCGTCGACGAACCGTGCGGCGACGTCGAGCGACGCGTCCGGCCCGGGCGTGGTGGCCACGCGCAGCGCGACCAGCGCGCTGCCGAACGGCAGCTCCGGCCCGTCGGCCAGCCGGCCGGCCAGGTCCTTCAGCTGTGCGCGCCAGTCCGCGGGCGGGGACTGGGTGGCCAGCCGGTTGAGCAGGAGGACCTGCTCGGCGGTGTCGCGCGCGGCACCGGGCCGTGCGCCGGGCACCGAGATCGCCTCGCCGAGCCAGTGGACCGCGTCCGTGTGCCTGCCGAGCATCTGCCAGTACCACGTCAGGTTCACCGCGAGCCCGATGGCGGCGTCGGCGTCGCCGGTGTCGCAGTGGTGGCGGAGGACGGCCAGCACGTTGTCGTACTCGGCGCGCAGCACGCGCAGTGCGTCGAGCTGCCGTGGGCCGCGCAGCAGCGGCTCGTGGTGGGCGACCAGACCGGCGAAGTGCGCTGCGGCCAGGTCCTTGACGCCGTTCAGCGCGTCCTGCTCGGTCAGGCAGGCCAGGCCGTACTCGCGGATCGTCTCCAGCATGCGGTACCGGCCGGTGTCCGGCGCGAGCTGCAGCAGCGACCGGTCGACCAGGTCCGCGAGCACCTCCGGGACCGCGCCGGCGGACACCGCCGCGTCGGCGCACACGGCGGTGGCCGAGTCCGCGGTCACGCCCCCGCTCAGGACCGAGATCCGCTCCGCCACCGTACGCGCGTCCGGGTCGAGCAGGTCCCAGCTCCAGGCGATGACCGCGCGCAGGGTGCGGTGGCGGGGGAGCGCGGTCCGGCTGCCGCTGGCGAGCAGCCGGAACCGGTCGGACAGGCCGGCGGCCAGGTCGGGCAGCGTGAGCGTCCGCAAGCGTGCCGCGGCCAGCTCGAGCGCCAGCGGCAGGCCGTCCAGGGCACGGACCACCGCCGTCGTGTCGGCGAGGTTCGACTCGTCCACGTCGAAGCCGGGACGCAGCGCGGCCGCCCGTTCGGTGAACAGGCGCACCGACGCGGCCAGCCGGGCCTCCTCGGCCGTCGCGTCCGGCTCGGGCAGTGCGAGCGGGCCGAGCGGCACCAGCGCCTCGCCGTCGATGGCGAGCGGTTCGCGGCTGGTGGCCAGCACGCGCAACCCGGCGCACCGGGCCAGCAGTGCCTCCACCAGCCGGGCGACGGCGTCGACGAGGTGCTCGCAGTTGTCCACGAGCAGCAGGCACGCCCGGCCGCCGAGCCGGTCGGCGAGCACGTCCAGCTCGTCGCCCTCGACCCGCACCCGGGTCTCGAACATCGCCCCGGTCCGCGACCCGATCCCGGCCAGCACCGCCGCGCCGACCTCGGCCGGCTCGGTGACGGGAGCGAGGTCGATCATCCAGACGCCCGCGTACTCGCGGCGGTGGCGGCGTGCGGCCTCCAGCGCGAGCCTGGTCTTCCCCGCGCCGCCGGGTCCGACCACCGTGACCAGACGGCCGGTCGTGAACAGCGCGTCGATCCGGGCGAGGTCGGCCGCGCGACCGACGAAGCTCGTCACCGGAGCGGGCAGGGTGTCGACCACCTCGTCGGTCGCGCTCGCGGCGACGGGGCCGCGCAGCAGGCGCAGGTGCCGCTCCCGCAGGGCGGTGCCCGGGTCGGTGCCCATGTCGTCGGCCAGCGCTGCGCGGATCCGCTCGTACGTGACCAGCGCGTCGGCCTGGCGACCCTGGGCGGCGAGCGCGTCCATGAGCAGGGCTGCGGCGCGCTCGTGGACCGGTTGCTCGGCGAGCAGGGCGGTCATCCGGGCGGCGGCCGCCTCGGGCTGGCCGAGGGACAGCTCGGCCTCGGCGAGATCGGCCACGGCCTCGACCCGGATGTGGGCGAGCCGGGTCGCGACAGCGGGCGCCACCGCGGCGACGGTCGCGGGCTCGGCGCCCGGCCGGTCGCCCCACAGCGCCGCGGCCTCGCCGAGCGCGACCGCTGCGGCCGCCGGGTCACCCGCGCGCAGGTGCGCCCGGCCGGCGGCGGCGCGGAGCTCGAGCTGCAGCGCGTCCACGTCCGTCGGGTGCACGTCCAGCCGGTAGCCGCCCGCGGCCTGCAGCACGGCGCCCGTCGAGCCGAGGGCGCGCCGCAGCCGGGAGACGAGTGCCTGCAGCGCGTGCGTGGGATCGGCGGGCAGGTCGTCGGCCCAGATCGCGTCGACGAGGACGCCGGGCTCGATCGCCCGCCCGCCCGCGAGCGCCAGCCGGGCCGCCAGTGCCTGCAGCCGCGCGCCGGGAACGGGCAGCGTGACGCCGCCGCGGGACACCTGGAAGGCGCCGAGCAGCGTCACGCGGAGCCGCGCCTCCCCCTCCATCCCTCGATCCTCGCGCGCCAGCCCGCGGCCACCCGAACCGGGTGTGAGCGTCGTGTGCGCCCCGTGTGAGCGGCGGTCGCCAGGCTCATGGCGTTCCTCGGAAAGGGGGTTTGGTCATGCACGACGTGGTGATCGTGGGTGGCGGGCCGGTCGGGATGTTCCTCGCCTGCGAGCTCGGCCTCGCGGGCTGCTCGGTGCTCGTGCTCGAACGGGAGCCGGAGCCGCACTCGCCCTGGCGGCGGTTCCCGCTCGGGATGCGGGGACTGTCGGCCGGGTCGGTCGAGGCGTTCTACCGCCGCGGGATGCTGCAGGCGCTGCTGGACGCGGCAGGCGTGGCGGCGGTGCCCGACACCGACGAGCCCGCGCTGCCGCGGTCGGTCGGCCACTTCGCCGGGACCGCGCTCGATCCGGCCGACGTCGACCTCGCCGCGCTACCGCACCGCCTGCCCAGCCCCGCGCCCGAGGGCATCATGACCAGCCTCGACGTGGTCGAGACGGTGCTGGCCGAACGGGCGGCCGAGCTCGGTGTCGAGGTGCGGCGCGGGGTCACCGTCACCGCCGTCACCCAGTACGACGAGACCGTGGTCGTCGAGGGCGGGGGCCGCGAGTACGCGGCGCACTGGCTCGTCGGCTGCGACGGCGGCCGGAGCACGGTGCGCAAGCTCGTGGGCTTCCCGTTCGCCGGCACCGAGCCGCAGCTCACCGGCTACGTCGCACTGGCCACGCTCGCCGATCCCGGTCGGCTGCGCCCCGGCTTCAACCTGACCCCGGCAGGCATGTACCTGACGATGTCCGAGCCGGGCCACGTCGGCGTGCTGGACTTCGACGGCGGCGCGTACGACCGTTCCCAGCCGCTGACCCGCGAGCACCTCCAGTCCGTGCTGCGCCGCGTCTCCGGCACCGACGTGACGCTGCGCGACGTCCACCTCGCCGCCACCTTCACCGACCGCGCTCGGCAGGCGACCACCTACCGGCGCGGCCGGGTCCTGCTCGCCGGGGACGCCGCGCACATCCATTCGCCGCTGGGCGGGCAGGGGCTCAACCTCGGCATCGGCGACGCCATGAACCTGGGCTGGAAGCTCGCGGCGACGGCACGCGGGTACGCACCCGACGGTCTGCTCGACACCTACACCGCCGAACGCCACCCGGTCGGCGCCAGCGTGCTCGACTGGTCCCGCGCCCAGGTGGCGGTCATGCGGCCGGACCCGCACTCGCGGGCGATCCGGTCGGTGGTGCGCGACCTGCTGACGACCCGCGCCGGCACCACGTACGTGTTCGAGCGCACGTCCGGCACGTCGTTGCAATACGACCTCGGCGACCAGCCGTTGGCGGGCCGCAACGCGCCGGACTTCCGCCTGGCCGACGGGACCCGGCTCGGCGAGCTGCTGCAGGACGGCCGCGGCGTCGTCCTCGATCTCAGCGCCGGCCGGAGGCTGCGCGAGGCGACGCAGCGCAGCGGCGCCCGGATCCGGTACGTGGCCGGCCCGGCCCGCGCCGACCTCGGGCTCGGCGCCGTCCTCGTCCGGCCCGACGGGATCGTCGCCTGGACCGGCGACCACGACCCGGACCTCGGCTCGTTCGACAAGGCCCTCACCCGTTGGTTCTGAACACCGTGGAGGTCGACGTGGAAGAGCGCTGGATCGCCACCTGGGGCACGGCGCAGCAGCTGGCGCCCGCGGCAGAAGCCGGCGGCGGCCCGGAGATGCCCGACGAGGAGCCCGACTCCGACACCGCACCCGCGGTCGTCGACGCGCAGACCGTGCGCATGGTGGCCCGGTGCACCGTCGGCGGCACCGCCGTGCGCGTCGCCCTCTCGAACTCGTTCGGGCACGCACCGGTGCGCATCGGCGCCGCGTCCCTCGCGCGCGGCGACGGCTTCGCCCGGCTGACCTTCGGCGGCCGGGACACGGTGGTGCTGCCGGCTGGGGCACTGATCCACAGCGACCCCGTCGAGCTGGAGGTGCCGCCGCAGACCGACCTCGTCGTCTCGCTGCACCTCCCCGACGAGGAGGTCACCCCGACCGTCCACCCGGTCGGGCTGCGCACGGCGTGGCTCGCCCCGGGCGACCAGGTCGTCGCGGCCGAGCTGCAGGGCGCCACGGCGTTCCGGTCGTACCTGTGGCTCACCGGCATCGACGTCCGCGCGCCGGCCACGGCCGCCACCGTCATCGCGCTCGGCGACTCCCTCGTGGACGGCATGGAGACCACGCCCGACGCCGACGCGCCGTGGCCCTCGGCGCTGGCCCGTCGCCTCGCCGGCCACCCACCCCGGGCGGTGATCAACATGGGCATCGCGGGCAACCGCGTCCTGCGCGAGACCGACGGCATGGGCGCCGCCGCGCTCGCCCGGTTCGATCGTGACGTGCTCGCCCGGCCGGGCGCCCGCTGGATCATCCTGCTCGAGGGCGGGAACGACGCGATCTTCGGCCTCATGCCGGGCATGCCGGAGAGCGAACGGGCGACGGCAGCCGACATCGTCACCGGCTACCGCACGCTGATCGCCCGCGCGCACCTGCACCAGCTGCGCGTCATCGGCTGCACCTGGCCACCCATCGGCGGCTCGCCGGTCTGGACACCGGAGTTCGAGGACGTGCGGCGGCAGGTGAACGGCTGGATCCGCGAGAGCGGCGAGTTCGACGCGGTCACCGACCTGGATGCGGCGCTGCGCGACCCGGCCGCGCCGACGACGATGCCCGGCGAGCTGCTCTCCGGCGACGGTGTGCACCCGAACGACGCAGGTCACGCGGCGATCGCCGAGCTCTTCGACCTGGCCCTGCTCCGGGAGTAGCCCGCCCACGCAATTCGTCCCGCCCTGGAGGAGCGGCTTCGCCGGTCGTGACCTACCCGAACACGCGCCGGTGGATCTCGCGCCGGTAGTCCTTGAGGGTGTTCTCCAGGTGGGTCGCCGTGGCGGCCGCGGCCAGCTCGGGCCGGCCGTCCCGGATCGCTCGATGGATGGCCTCGTGCTCCTCGACGGCCTCCGCGGCGTGCCCGCCGATGCCGCGGATGCCGATCACGCTGGCCCGTCGCTGCAGGCGCCGGGCCTCGCGGACGGCGGCGACGAGGAACGAGTTGTGGGACGCGGTCGCGACGCCGAGGTGGAAGGCGTCGTCACCGGCCTCGAACTCGGCCATGTCCGCGAGGTCGTGGCCGTTGCGGCAGCGCTGCGCGGCGGCCTCGATCTCGCGCAGCTCCGCCGGGCCGGCCCGGACCGCGGCCAGCTCGGCGGCGGCGACCTCCTGGACCTTGCGGAACTCGAACAGCTGGAAGATGTGGTCGAGGTCCGTCGGCACGAAGAACCCGCCGAACGGTGCCTCGCCCAGCGGACCCGTGCCGTCGGCGACGAACAGGCCGCGGCCCCGGTGGGCGCTGACCCGGCCCGTGGCCGAGAGGATCTTGACGGCCTCGCGCACGACCGTGCGGCTCGCGCCGAGCCGGATCGCCAGGTCCTTCTCCGTGGGCATGCGGTCGCCGGGGGACAGCTCGGACTCGGCGATGAACCGCAGGATCTGCTCGGCGACCAGCTCGTAGCCGGGGCGGTACGCACCCCCGGCCGGATCGGCCCCCCGCTCCGGCGGGACGGGGTTCGACTGCACTCGCGCACCTTCCTCCGTGTCGATCGATCGATGAATGAACCTGATTCATCCGTGGCTCGGGGAAGCGATGCTAGGTCGGTGGCCAGGTGAAGCCAGGTGCCGTTACTGAAACGTGATCACTGGAACCGATACATCTGGAGGAACCGGAGCCGTATGGATACGCTTCATGCGCGCGAGCCGACCGAGCTGGAGGTTCCATGCGGGTGACCGGACTCCGGCCCTTGACGACCGTGCACGACTGGGGGCGCCCGGTCGGTGACGTGAACGGGGCGTTCAGCAGCGGTGTCACGCCGGTGCAGATCGTCGTCGTCGAGACCGACCAGGGGATCACCGGCGTCGGCCTCGGGTCGCACCAGGAGTGGCAGCCGCTGTTCGCCGCGATCGAGGGCGAGGACCCGCGCTCGGTGACCGCGCTGTACGACCGCATGCTGCGCAGGGCGTTCAAGGCGGGGCACGCGGGCGCGGTGTTCGGCACGATCGGCACGATCGACACGGCGCTGTGGGACATCAAGGCCAAGGCCGCAGGCGAACCGCTGTGGCGGCTGCTCGGGGGTCGCGACCGCCGGCTCCCGGCCTACGCGTCCGGCCTCGACGCGGCACTCGACGACGACGAGCTGGTCGCGCTCTACCGGCGCTACGCCGCGCGCGGCATGCGCTCGGCCAAGCTCAAGGGCGGCATCGACGTCGACCGCGATCGGCACCGGCTGACCCTCGTGCGCGACCTGCTGGCGGAGCTCACCGGAGCGCCGCGGCCCGGTCTGATGCTGGACGCGAACGAGTCCTGGACCCGGAAACAGGCGGTGCGGTACGTCACCGAGCTGGAGCGGACCCTCGACCTCGTCTGGGTCGAGGAGCCCGTCCGCCGCTGGGACGCCGAGGGGCTGGCCGCCGTCGGGCGGGGGGTCCGCGCGTCGATCGCCACCGGGGAGAACCTCACGGGGCTGGAGCAGTTCCGTCCCCTGCTGGCGGCCGGCGCCGTCGACATCGTCCAGACGGCCGCCGTCTGGGGGATCACCCACTTCCTCCGCGTCGCAGCGTTGGCGCACGCCTTCGACCTGCCCGTCAGCCCCATCGGCACCACGCCGATCGGCCTGCTGCACGCCGCGACGTCCGTGCCCAACCACATCGCGAGCGAATGGCAGGACCTGGCCCCGCCCACGGGGATCTCGCTCGACCTCGAGGTGGCGGACGGTTCGTTCGTGCTGGGCGACCAGGCCGGGCTCGGCATCCAGCTCGACGAGGCCGCCGTCGCCGCCGCGCCGTCGCCGCTGCCGCCCGACCCCGCCGTCGGGCCGCACACCCGCCCGGCCGACGCCGGTCTCCGCCTCCTCCTGCAGGACCCCGCACGCCGGAAGCGGGACTGATCGTCCGCCCGCTCAGTCGAGGGCCAGCGCGGCCGCCCCGGCCAGCACCCAGGGCGCGTGCGCGACGGCACCGCTCAGGTGGGCGGGCAGGTCGGCGGGACGGACGCGGTTGGCCACCAGCCGGCAGAAGGTCAGCGCGTCGGCCACGATCGTCACCTCGGGGACGTCGCCGCCGGCCGGCCGCTCGCCCAGCGCGACGTCCCAGGTGCCGCCACCCGCGCCGGTCAGCACGAGGTGCACGTCGACGGGTTCGTGCCCGGCATCGACGCGGGCCACCCCGTGGGGCAGCATCCGTGCCGCGAGGTCGGTCAGCATCGGCAGCGTCGACGGGTCGGGCGCGCTGGGCGCCAGGCCGAGGGCGGCCCGGATGTCGTTCTCGTGCGTCCAGAGCTCGAACGCCCGCACGACCAGCAGCGCCCCGAGCGGCAGGCGCATGCCGTGCACCGCCACGACCCGGGCCGGGTCGTCGGCGGCCACCCTGCTCAGCGTGGCGTCCGCGGCGTCCCGCCACGCGCGACGGGTCTCCTCGAATCCCTGACCGGCCGCTGCGACGGCCGCGGCCTGCGTCGACCGCACGTGGTCGACGCAGGCGACGGCCGGGTCGCCGGCCAGCGCGCGCGCCGTGTCCAGCTCGACGCCGGTGAGGTGCCCCACCAGCCCGTTCACGTCGAGACCACGCAGCGCCGGGACACCCCCGTGCTGCGCGTCCAACGTGAGGAGCAGTTCGTCGAGGGCGTCGACGGCGCGCCGCAGCGCCTCCACCGGCGTGATCTCCGCGGCAGCCGGCAGCGATCTGCCGGGCGGCCGCGCGGCGTGCGCCGCCGCCAGCACCCGGTCCCGGAGGCCGGCGGGCAGCCCGGCCGTGGTCATGGCCCCTCCAGCAGCTGGCGGTCGAGGACGGACTCCAGCTTGGCCAGCGCGAGCCGCACGCGCGACTTCGCGGTGCCCTCCGGGATGCCGACGGCCCGGGCGACGTCGCGGTAGCTCAGCCCGTCGTAGTAGGCCATCTCCACCACCACCCGCTGCTCGGGCGGGAGGGCGCTGACCGCGGCCCGGATCTGGGACGCGGCCTGGGCCTGGGCCGCCTCGTCGTCGGGTGCCGGCTGGCGCTGCGGCGGGATGAGGCGCAGCCGGCGCTCCTCGCGACCGGCGCGCCGCAGGTCGGCGCGGAGCACGTCGTAGGCGCGGTGCCGCGCGCACAGGTTCAGGTAGGTCCGCAGGCTGCCCAGTTCCTCGTCGTAGCGGTCCGGGTGGCACCACAGCTCGACGAGCACGTCCTGCACGACGTCCTGCGCCGCGGCGTCGTCGCCCAGGATGCGCAGGGCGGTGGCGTGGACCGCGGGGCCGAGCGCGTCGACGACCTCGGCGAGCGCACGCTCGTCGCCGGCCGCCAGGCGGTCGGCGAGGAGGCTGGTCGGCGGCTCCACCGCGCACACGCTAGTGCCGGCGCCGGGCCTGCGACATCCGCCGAGCAGGCGCCGTGGCGCCCGTCCGGCCAGAACTGTCGTCACACCCCGGTGCGCCGCCGCACCGGTCGTCGGATCACTTCTGACGTCGACTGATCCGGGTTCCGCCCCGGCGGCGCACACACTCCACATCCACCACCGAAGGGAAGGCGTCATGGCCGTCATCGCCGAGGTCACGCTGCGCGGGGTCGATCAGGAGCAGTACGACGCGATCAGGGAACGCACGGGCTGGCTCGAGCACGCGCCGGACGGCGGGCTGGCGCATCTGACGTGGTGGGAAGGCGAGGACTGCCACAACCTCGACGGCTGGGAGAACGAGGCCGCGTTCGACGCCTTCGGCAAGGAGCGGCTCGGCCCGGCGATGGCGGACCTGGGGGTGACCGCCCAACCGGAGGTCACCTTCCACCCGGCGCACGAGGTCTTCACGGTCCGTCGCCTCGTCGTCGCCGCCACCCCCGTCCCGGCCGGCGCGACCGACAACGTCGCACTCATCCGCGGCGGCTACGACGCCTTCGCCGCCGGCGACATCCCCGCCGTGCTCGCGCTGTTCGCCGACGACATCACCTGGACCACCCCGGACAGCATCCGGGGCGGCGGCCGGCGCACAGGACCGCAGGACGTCGCCGAGTTCTTCGGGACGCTCCGGGACAACTACGCCGAGCTCGCGGTGCTGCCCGAGCGGTTCGTCGACGGTGGCGACACCGTCGTCGTGCTGGGCACCCACCGGGTGCGCACCGTCGGCGGCATCGCGGCAGAGCTCCCGTTCGCCCACGTCTGGACGCTCAGCGACGGCAAGGCGACGAGCTTCACCGAGTACTTCGACGCCTCGCCGCTCGTGCCGGAACTCGGGACGGCGTGACGCCATGACCGACACCGAGACCACCCTGCGGCGGATGTTCGACGAGATCATCAACGAGGGCCGGTTGGACGTGGCCGACGAGCTCTTCGCCGAGGACTACGTCGACCACGGCCCGATGGGCGACATCGCCGGCCGGGAGGCGTTCAAGCAGCTCGTCGCCCAGTGGCGGGCGGCCGTCCCCGACGTGCACTGCGAGATCGACACCGTGATCGTCGACGGCGACCGGTGCGCCTGGCTGGTCAGGACCACGGGCACGCACACCGGCGACGGGCTCGGCTTCCCCGCCACCCACAAGCGCTTCGAGACGGTGAGCGCGAACATCGGTCTGTTCCGCGACGGCCGGGCCGTCGAGCACTGGGCCGAGCAGGGCATGTTCCCGATGCTCATGCAGCTCGGCGTCCTGCCCGCACCCACTGCGACACCGACACCGGCGCCTGCGTGACGGCGCCGTGACACCGGGTCCGGGCGGCGGAGGGAGGGGCCGCCCGGACCCGGGGCCACGGTCCACGTCAGCGACGGGCAACGTGCCGTGGAGCTCTACCGGGACGCCCTGAGGCCGACCGTCGCTTTCCGCGCCGGCGGTCTCCGCATCGGCCGGCATCCGACATCACCGGCCGGGCCGGTGCCGAGGTCCCACAACCCGCTCCACCTGGCCGAACCCCCCGCTCGCAGGAGTCCCGGTCGGCCGCGCTCAGTCCCGCGGCTCCAGGACGACGACCGCGGTCTCGCGGCCGCGCAGTGCCGCCATGGCGTCGAGGTCGCGGCCGTAGCCGTCGTAGCCGCGGACCAGCTCCCACAACCGCTCGCGCTCCGCGCCGTGCGCCTCCCGGGCACGGACCCGGCGGACCGCCGCGGGCAGGTCCACCTCGGCGTCGGGCATGGACCGCAGGTTGAGCCACCAGGCCGGGTCGGGCGCCGACCAGCCGTTCATCGCCAGCGTGACCAGGTCGTCGCCGTCCTCGACGTAGCCGAGCACGACGGCGCGCTCGAGCCCGGAGTGCCGGCCGGTGGTGCGCAGCCGCAGCATCCCGAAGCGGCCGCCGGCCGTCGGCCGGGCGAGCCCCCAGCGCCCGCGTCCCGCACGGACGAGTGCGCGGTGCAGGCGCCAGATCGCCGTGATCACCCAGCGTGGCGGCAGCGTCATGGCCTTCTCCTCTACGGCGTAGGTCTACGGTGTAGAGAATGCGGTCTACGGCGTAGGACGTCAAGGGCCTAGACTCGCCCGGTGCCTCGCCGGACCGCCCGCAGCGCTCCCACCCGCCCTTCCGCGGCCGGTGCCCCGCGGCTGAGCCGCGACCGGATCGTCGCGACCGCTGTCGCCCTCGCCGACCGCGAGGGCGTCGCCGCGGTGAGCATGCGGCGGCTGGGGCAGGAGCTGGGCGTCGATCCCATGTCGCTCTACCACCACGTCGAGGACAAGGAGGTGCTGATCGACGCGATGGTCGACCAGGTCGTCGCGGAGATCCCGCGGGCCGAGCGCGCAGGCAGCTGGGCCGACGCGCTGCGGGCGACGGTGCTCGCCGCGCGCGCGACGCTCCTGCGCCACCCGTGGGCGGCCCGCGTCATCGCCACCCGGCCGGCCCCGACCCCGGCAGCGCTGCGCCACATCGACACCGTGCTCGACATCCTGCGCGGCGGCGGGTTCTCCCTCGATCTCTGCCACCACGCCCTGCACGTCCTCGGCAGCCGCGTACTGGGGTTCTCCCAGGACCTCTTCGACGACTCCGCCGCTGCCGACGCCCCGCCCCCACCGCCGGAGTGGGCCGCGCACCTGCCCCGCGTCGCCGAGCTCGCCGCTGCCGCCCGGCACGACGGCGCACTGGGAGGATGCGACGACGAGGCCGAGTTCGCGTTCGGGCTCGACCTCATCCTCGACGGGCTGGAGCGGCGCCGCACCGGTCGGTGAACACCGTCGGGCCGGTTCACACACGTCCGAGGAAGTGCGGACTTCGTAACCCTCGCACCGCGATAGTTTCCGCAGGTTACGGGCATGCCTTGGCCCGGTGGAGCTGCCCGGCCTATCCGCGGGGAGCGATGACTCCCATGCGTTGGGCGAGCGCGGTCAGGCGGGGCGGGTTACCGGCGCGTTCGCGGAGTTCGCGCACGATCTGCTTTGGGCTGGCTCTGGTAGCGCATCCAGTCCGGGGCCAGGTGTTCGATGCCGAGCAGGACGTCGAGTGCGGCAGCGTCGCGACCCAGGCGGGTGTGGGCGAGTGCGAGGTCGGAGAGGTGGCGGGCGCGGGCGGCGACGGGGAGGGCGGCGTTGGGTGGCATGCGTCGGCCGGTGGTGAGGGCGGCGCCGTAGTTCTCGGTGACGACCTCGACGTCCACGGTCTGCATGAGCACCTGGTCGGGCCCGAACGCGGTTTCGTAGTCGTTGCGTGCGCCGGTGCGCTCAGCGGCGAGGTGGGCCTCGTCCAGCAGAACCCCGGCCAGCGGACGGTCACCCGCGCGGCCCGCCGCGGTGGCGCCGCCGAGCAGCAGCGACCCGTAGACCGACCACGCGGGCAGCGGGGACTCGCCGGTGGGTGCGAGGCCGGCGGCCGATGCGGTGGCGAGGCGGTGGGCTTCGTCGTAACGGCCCTGGGTGAGCAGGACCCAGGACAGGGAGCCGCGCAGGACCGACCCGAGCAGCGGGTCGGACCCGTCGGCGGCCAGGGTCAGCGCCTCGCGCAGGGCGAGGTGCGCGACGTCGCCGTAGCCGAGGTGGACCAGCACGCAGGAGGACAGCTGCAGGAGCTGCGCGGTGAGGTCGCGGGCTTCGGCGCGCTGGTCGGCGGACACGTCACGGACGGTGGCGCGGCCACGCCCGATCGCGTTGGGCAGCAAGTGTCCGAGCTGGTCGTAGCGACCTGCCCAGTAGTAGCCCCAGCCAAGGGTGACGGTGCGCCGGGCCTCGTCGAGCGTGAGCGGCTCGAGGTCGGGCTGATCACCGACGAGATCATCGACGTGGGTGAGCGCACGCCTGATGGCGACCGCGCCGGAGTGCTCGCCGGGGTCGGGCAGGGCCTGCGTCTTGGACAGCAGTTCCCCGGCGTCGACGTCGAGGGCGCGGGCGATGCGTTGCAGGCTGCCGATGGTGACGGTGTGGCGGCGACCCTGTTCCAGCTTGCGGATGAGGTCGACCGAAACTCCGGCGGATGCCGCGAGGCCGGCTTGGGTCATGCGGTGTCCGCGCAGGTGGGCGATGCGCTGCCCGATGCTGGGCCCCGTGCTGGTGTCCATGTGGGAGATCAACCCCTCGGTCCTGCTCTGCGTCGCCCGGATGGTCGGGTCGCGCAGCGCGTCGGCCGTTGTGTGCCCGTGCTCGACGGTACCCCGCTCGTAGGGGCCGTACCGGTGGTTCCGCCCCGTCGTTGTGGTCGACGCTACGAGGCCGTTCGGGTGATCCGGTAGGACGTCGTGTCCTAGTCGGACAACGCGTCCCTCCTGGTCGCGCAGAGGTCGGCGACGGTGCGTGTGTGATCACGATCAGGACGTGGTGGGCCCGGGTCGGGTGGTGGCGTGGCGGTGGCCGACATCGGCTGCGTTCCCACCGCTCCCTGGAACTGCGGGCGGGGGTGCTGCGGTGATCCCGTTGGTGGCGTTGATCGTCTCGCAGCCGGGGATGGCCGACCGGTTGCTCGCGCAGCACCGCGACGACGGGACCGGGCACTGCGCGACGTGCCAGCTCGGCGCGCAGGCGGGCCGCCACCGGTGGCCGTGCTCGATCTTTGCGGCGGCGACGGAGGCGGAGGAGGTGCGGGCTCGTGATGCTTCGGAGCAGTAGTCGGACGTCGTGCCGGTCCGGTCGGTGGCTCCTCGGGATGGATCCGCTGGTCATCTCGCTGGCACGGGGGACGGGCCGGTGAGCTACGCGTGGTCGGCTGCGCCGTTGGACATGACCTCGGTGGCCGACGGCCGCACCCACACGGTCACCACGGAGAGCTTCGACGCCGGGGTACGGAACGGGCGCGGACTGAACCGCCCTGGGCGCGGGAGAGGCTCCTGATCTAACCAAGGAGACTGGGGCTATGTCCGCTCCCCGGAAGTTCGACGACGAGACACGTGCCCGTGCGGTGCGCCTGTATCAGGACCGGTTGCGTGAGCACGGTGACTCGAAGCTGGCCGCGCGTCGCCATGTGGGCGCGCTGTTGGATATCAACCAGTCCACGATCCGGAACTGGATTCGCGCCGAGGAGGGCGAGGGATCGGCATCGGCCCGACCTGTGGCGGCTGCGGATGATGTACAGGCAGAGTTGCGGCGGTTGCGCGCGGAGAATGCGGAATTGCTCCGCGCGAACGACATCTTGAAGACGGCGTCAGCGTTTTTCGCCCAGGCGGAGCTCGACCGTCGACTTCGCTGATCTGCGAGTACATCGCAGACCATCGTGACCGTTTCGGGGTCGAGCCGATCTGCGCCGTGCTGTCGCAACACGGCGTCACGATCGCCCCGGGCACGTTCTACCGCTGGCTGACACGGCCGGTGAGTGATGCGCAGCTGGAGGAAGCGTATGTGGTGAACGCCATCGTCACGCTCTATCGAAAGAACAGGTCGGTGTACGGGGTGCGGAAGCTGTGGCGCGTCGCCCGTCGTGCCGGGCTGCGCGTGGGCCGGGACCAGGTTGGGCGGCTGATGCGGATCGCCGGTGTCCAGGGTGTTCGCCGCGGTGCGCACCGGACCCGGACCACCACCCGCGACGAGCGGGCCGCGCGACATCCCGACCTGGTCAAGCGTGGGTGGGCGGCGCCGACGAAGCCGGACGCGATCTGGGTGGCGGACTTCACCTACGTGTGGACCGCGGCCGGGTTCTGCTACGTCTCGTTCATCACCGATGTGTACTCACGTCGTATTCTTGGCTGGCGGGCATCGATGGACAGATCCGCAGATCTGGTCACCTCGGCGCTGGAGCAAGCATTGAGCACCCGACGCCGGACGGTCTACGGTTTCACCACCAATGGACTGATCCATCATTCCGACGCCGGCTCCCAATACACCGCCATTGCGATGACCGAGGCGTTGGCCGAGGCCGGTATCTCCGGGTCGATCGGGACGGTCGGCGACGCGCTGGACAACGCGCTGATGGAATCGACGATCGGACTGTACAAGACCGAACTGATCAACACCCGTGACCGGGGCCGAAACTGGACCGGACGCCTCGAGGTCGAACGCGAGACCGCCGACTGGGTTCACTGGTACAACAACGACAGAATCCACTCATCAATCGACTACATGACACCCGTAGAACGGGAAATGGTGTACGCTGACACCATCACCCAACGGGTAGCCCACCCAGCCGAGGTGGCCTGAACCCGAGCCTCTCGCGAACCCAGGGCGGTTCAGACTGTATCGCGCCGTCTGCGGAACTGTCGTCGTCGCCGCTGCACTGGTCAGCGCCCCCGGACCGCTCTGCCTGATGTGCCGGGCGCACCACCGACCAGATCCGGCACCGGATCGAATCGCGCGTCTGCTCACGACCCTCGCGTCCGTCGCCCGGGAGGCCCCGGGCGTTCGAAGATCGTCGAAGAGTTGTCGTTGAACCCGATCGCCAGCCCATACTCTTGGGGTTGACCACTCGAATGGGGGCATGGGGTGGCACAGATGGACGGCGCGCTCTGCGCCGTCTGCGCGTCGACTGCGCTGAACGCGTGGCGGCGGGCGACACCCGGGCCCCGAACAGGTGCGTGATCGCGCCGCCCGGAAAGGACCAGCCGCACGATGTCAGTACCCCCACGGAGCCGCCGGGCGGTTCATCTGACCGGAGCCGCGGTGGTCGCGGCGTTGCTGGCCACCGTGTCGGTGGCGCCCGGTAGCGCGGAACGGCCGGTGCGGCCGCTGGCCGGTCGCACGATCACCGTGGCGCAGAACGGCCCGGCCGACTTCACCACGATCCAGGCGGCGGCGGATGCGACCAGGCCGGGGGACACGGTGGTGATCGGCTCGGGCACCTACCCGGAGCGGGTGCGGGTGCCCCACGACGGCACGGCCGATGCCCGGATCACGTTCACGGCCGCGCCGGGTGCGCAGGTGAAGATCGAGGGCGGCAAGGTCGGTGAGGAGGACGACGGGCTGATCCTGCTCTCGGACCGCTCGTACATCACGATCGCCGACATCACGGTCAAGGGGTCGACCCGGTTCGGGATCTTCGCGGCCGGCACCACCGGGATCGAGCTGCGCAACGTCCACGTCACCGACTCCCTGGACGGCGGGATCGTGTTCCTCGGCGGGTCGAACGCCCGCGTCCTGCACAGCGTGGTCAGCCGCAACAACGCGCGCGGCACGTCGGCCGATCACGAGGGCATCTCGTTCGGTGACAACCTCGACGGTTTCGAGCTGACCGGAAGCATCATCAGCGACAACGGCGAGGAAGGTGTGGACGCCAAGTACGGCGCCCGCAACGGGCGGATCCACGACAACATCGTCAAGGACAACCGCGGCCCCGACGTCTACGTCGACTCCTCTCGGGACATCCAGATCTACAACAACGTCGTCACCGGGACGAAGCACGAGTCGAAGCCCAGCATCCTGCTCGGCGTCGAGGAGGTCGAGGAGTACGAGCGCCCGATGATGGCGCGGTTCAACGCCGAGGCGTCCGGTCGGACCACCAACGTCACGATCTTCAACAACCTGATCACCGACGGCCTCAACGGCGGCATCGGCTACTGGACCCCGGCGGGGAACCCCGGCGTCTTCGTCGACACCAAGATCCTCAACAACACCGTCGTGGACAACCCCGGCGGCGGGCTGAAGGTCATCCGCGGCGGCTTCGAGGGCATCAACCTCATCCGCAACAACATCTTCGCCGGCAACGGCCCGGGCGACCTGATCGGTGACACCAGCAAGTTCGTCATCGACCACAACCTGTTCCTGACCAAGCCCGGGGCCACCGCGGCGAGCGATCCCCAGCTCTTCGTCAACCGCGCCGCCAAGGACCTGCGGCTGGCCGCCGGATCGCCCGCGCTGGGCACCGGGGTGGCGGACCAGGCGCCTGCGTTCGACATCTCGGGGGCGCCGCGACCGGCCGGGGGCAGCACCGACCTCGGCGCCTTCCAGGGGATGGGATCAGGTCGGCTGCCGCTGGCGATCGACCTGCTGAACTAACCGAACGCTACGGGCCCGGTCGAGTCGCGGACGAGCAGCGTGGTCGGCAGGACGGTCCGCTCGGCGAAGGGCGCGTCCGGGCCGGCCAGCAACGCGTCCACGAGGCGGCGGCCCGCCTCCTCGACGGGGGCGGCGACCGTCGTGAGCGGCGGGTGGCAGAAGTCGGCGCCGTAGATGTCGTCGAACCCGACGACGCTGACCTCGCCCGGGACGTCGACGCCGCGGCGCTCCAGGCGGCGCAGCGCGCCGATGGCCATGAGGTCGTTGAAGGCGACGACCGCGGTCGCCCGGGTGGCGAGGGCAGCGTCGACCCCGGCGGTGCCGCCGTCCATCGTGGGGGAGTGCGGGCCGATCCGGCGCACTGCGATCCCGACGTCCGCGGCACGCCGGGCGAGCGCCCCGTGCCGTTGGTGCTCGGTCCACGAGTCGGCGGGGCCGGCCAGGTAGGCGATCGACCGGTGGCCGAGCGCGTGGAGGTGGTCGACGACCTGACCGGCGGCGTCGGCGGCGTCGGTGACCACGCTGCGCACCCCGTCCAGCTCGCGGTTGTAGAGGACGACGGGCCGGCGCGTCCCGACGGCGTGCAGCGAGTCGTCCTCGCCGCGCGGTGACACCAGCAGGAACCCGTCGACCGTGGAGGCCAGCCGCTGGGTGTGCCCGGCCTCCAGCCCGGGCAGGCCCTGCGTGTCGCCGAGCACGAGCGTGTAGCCCGCGGCTCTGGCCTGCGCCTCGGCGCCGCGGATCAGCCCGAAGTGGTGCGGGTTGGTGATGTCGGGGACGAGCATCCCCAGCATCTGCATGCTGCCGGTCGGCAGGGCCTGCGCGATCCGGTTGGGCCGGTAGTCCAGCCGCTGCGCGACGGCGCGGACGTGCTCGCGGGTGCGCGCGTTGACGCGATCGGGGTTGGAGAGCGCCCGGGAGACCGTCGACACGGCCACCCCGGCCTCGCGCGCCACGTCGTGCAGCGTGACGGCGCGGGTGTGATCCATGGCCGGGGTTCTACCGCACGCTGGCAAATCATGGCAAACGCTTGCCATACTCGCACTCATGCGTCGTGCGAGTCCCTGGGTCGTCTGGGCCGTCGGCGTACTGGCCTATGTCGTCGCGGTCACCCAGCGCACGACGCTCGGCGTCGCCGGCCTCGACGCGGCCGAGCGCTTCGGCATCTCCCCGGGCGCGCTGGCGACGTTCGTCTTCGTGCAGCTCACCGTCTACGTGCTGGCCCAGATCCCGGCCGGGGTGCTCGTCGACCGGTACGGGTCACGCGTGATGCTGACGATCAGCGCGCTGGTGATGGCCGCTGGTCAGCTCCTGCTGGCGACGGCCCCCGGCGTCGGGTTCGCGCTGCTCGCGCGGGTACTGGTCGGCGCGGGCGACGCCGTGGTGTTCACCGCGGCGCTCGCGCTCGTCCCACGGTGGTTCCCGGCCCGCCGCGTCCCGCTGATGACGCAGGTGACGACGATCCTGTGCCAGCTGGGCCAGGTGGTGTCGGCCGTCCCGTTCGCCGCGCTCCTGCACGGGGCCGGGTGGGGTCCGGCGTTCGTGGCAGCGGCCGGAGCCGGCGTGCTCGTGGCGGGGCTCGCCGGCGCGGTCGTGCGCAACGCTCCCGGCGCGTGGACGCGCGGCGGCACGGCGTCCCCACGGGAGATCGCCGCGGCCGTCGCAGCGGTGTGGCGGCGGCCCGGCACCCGGCTGGGCTTCTTCGGCCACATGGGGACCCAGTTCTCGATGATGGTCTTCACGCTCCTGTGGGGCGTGCCCTACCTGGTGACGGCGCAGGGGCTGAGCAGCGCGGCCGCGAGCGCGCTGCTGACGCTGTTCGTCGTCGCCACGATCTGCACGGGCCCGGTCATCGGCGTGCTGACGGTGCGCCATCCCCTGCGCCGGTCGTGGCTGCTGCTGGCCGTCATCGGCGCGCAGGTGACCACCTGGACCGCCGTCCTGCTGCACCCCGGCCGGGCGCCAGTCTGGCTGCTGGTCGTGCTCGTCCTGGTGCTGGCGACGGGCGGCCCCGGCTCGGTGGTGGGCATCGACATCGCGCGCACCGCCAACCCCAGCCCGAACCTCGCCGTCGCGCAGAGCATGGCCAACCTGGGCGGCTTCCTGGCCACGTTGCTGGTGCTGACGGCGATGGGCGGCGTGCTGACCGCGCTCGGCGGGTTCGGCGCGGACGCCTTCCGCGTGGCGTGGCTCGTGCAGTACCCGGTGTGGGCGGTGGCGGTGGTCGGGCTGCTGGTGTGGCGGCGTCGGGCGCGGCGGCTCGACGCCGAGCGCGGCATCGAGCCACGACCGCTGCGCGAGCTGCTGGTGGCCCACCGCAGGCCCGGTGTCAGCACGCGCGATGCAGCGTGAGCCACGGTTGGGCTTGGTGATCAAGGGCAGAGTGTCGCTCGTCGACCGTGCACAGCAACCTTCTGCCCTTGATCACCGCAACGGCGGCCGCGAACCGAGCGATCAGCGCGTGACCTCGGCCCGCGGGTGGCGCAGCAGCGTGTCGACCGCCGCCCGCAGTGCGGTCACCCGCGCGACATGGTCGGAGTCGACCGGCCCGGCCGTCCCGGGGACGTCCGCGGGCGCTGCCCCGATCGCGACTGCCACCTGCGGGGGGAGGGTGGCGAGCAGGCCGGGTCGCGGCGGGCCGGCCGCCAGTGCGCGAGCCCCGATCCGCACGTACCCGACCAGCGGGCCGAGGTCGGCGATGGTGTCGGCGAGCGCCTCGGCGGCGTCGTCGTCCGCGTGCGGGTCGACGTCCACCACGACGCCGCCGCCGGTGTCGCCGACGACCCGCGCGGCGTCGGCGAGGGTGGCGACGGCGGTGCCCGGGGTCGGGGTCATCAGCGCGCGCAGCTGGTAGTGCTGCGCGAGCTCCGCGAGGACGGCGAAGAGCGTGGTCGGGTCGCCGCGGCCGGCGCGGGCGGTGACGTACTGCGCACCGATGCGGACGCCGATCTCCAGCGCCCGGACGTACGCTTCCCGGCCGTCGATGACGTGCAGGTCGGGTCCGAGCTCGACGCTGCCGACGTCGAGGACGGTGACGCGGGAGGCGAGCAGGGCCTCGATGAGGTCGCGCAGCATGGGCGAGCCGAGGCCCTTGGACCACCACTCCTGCTCGTCGGCCACCGCGGCGACGCGCAGGCCGATGGACTCCACACCGGCGGCGCCGGCCAGCGCCACCTGCCGCACCGGGTCCATCGGCAGGACGACGGACTGGTGCAGGGCGATCCGGTTCATCGGGTCACCGTAGGACAGGGCGGCCCGGGTCCTCCCAGGAGTGCTGCCGCGTTGTCCCCCAGGATCGCGCGGGTCTCCGCCGGACCCAGGCCCAGCGCCCGCACCGTGCCGATCGGGTCGCGGTCGGCCAGCTCGAAGGGGTGGTCGGTGCCCAGCAGGACGTGGTCGGCGCCGACGTCGGCGACGAGGCGGCGCAGCTGGACGGGCGAGAAGACGGCCGTGTCGTAGAACAGGCGTCCGGTGTACTCGCTGGGCGGCAGCGGGGTCGTGCGGGCGACGTCCTTGCGCTCCCAGCCCAGGTCCAGGCGCCCGCGCAGTGCCGGCAGGCAACCCCCGCCGTGCGCGAGGCACAGGGCCAGGGGGAACCGTTCGAGCACCCGCCCGAGGACCAGGCGGGCGACGGCGAGCGCGGTCTCCATCGGGTAGCCGACGAGCTGCGGGAGCCAGAAGTCGGACTGGCGGTGCGCGTCGGGGACGCCGCTGGGGTGCAGGAACACGAACGTCCGTCGCTCCGAGAGCAGCGCCCACAGCTCGTCGTTGACGGGGTCGTCGAGGTCGCGGCCCGCGCCCCGGCTGCCGATGGCGATGCCGGCCATGCCGAGGTCGTCGAGCGCGCGGCGCGCCTCCTCGGCGGCGCCGGGCCAGCCGAGCGCCACCGAGCCCAGGCCGAGCAGCCGGTCGGGTGCCTCCGCCACGTAGGTCGCCAGCTCGTCGTTGCCCGCCGCGACGACACCGCGGGCGAGCCGCTCGTCGTCCGCGGTCGAGCAGAACAGGAACGGTGGCAGCGAGACCGCGTGCCGGTCGACGCCGAGCGCGGCCATCTCCGCCAGCCGGGCGCCGACGTCGTACTGCGACCTCGCCAACGGCAGGGGCGCCCGGGGTCCGACTCCGCTGACGCGCGGGTCGATGCGGACGATCCCGTCCGCCACGTCGGAGAGATCGGCCAGCGTCCGGACCGCCAGCCGCTGCAGCAGGGGGAGCGGCATGGCGTGCGCGTGCACGTCGAGCGCACGTCCGCCGATGACGTCCATGGCGACACACTCCCGGTGCCGGACGGTCGGTGCCCACCGGCTCTCACTGGTCGGAAGATCCCCGCGACGGGCCGTGCCGAGGCGGACGGGCGTGCGACCGTGCAGGTCGAGGGGAGGGCCGATGAGTGTCTACCAACTGAACAGGTGTGTGTACGACTGGGTGCGGGCCGGCGAGGTCGGCAACGCCGGGTCGGACGGTCGGATCGGGTTCGACGACTCCGGCTACGACCTCACGGACGACGAGCGCGCGGCGTTCGCGGAGCAGGACGTCGCCGGGCTCTACCGGCTCGGGCTGCACGACGTGCTGCTCAACCGGTTCTGCCGCGCCGCTGGATTCGGCCGTGACGAGTACCGGAAACTGCTGGAGCCGCTCTGGCGTCCGGCGGAGAGGAGGGGCCGGTGGCAGACATAGCCCTGGCGTACTGCGCATCGCACGCGCCGTTGATGTCCTCGGCCAGGATGGCCGCGCCGCAGGAGCAGCGGGACAACTTCTTCGGGGCCCTGACCCGGTTGCGCGAGCAGTCGGTCGAGCGCGGCGTGGAGGCCGTGGTGGTGCTCGCCAACGAGCACTTCACGAACTTCTTCCTGGAGAACTTCCCGCAGATCTGCGTCGGGCTGGGGGAGCGGAACTGGGGGCCGGTCGAGGAGTGGCTGCCGATCGAGAAGGTGTGGATCCCCGGCCACCCCGGCCTGGCCACGCACCTGGCCGAGCAGACCCTGCAGGCGGGCTTCGACCCGGCGTTCTCCCACCAGCTCGAGCTCGACCACGGGATCATGACCGTCTACCACGAGCTCGACCACGAGATGCGGCTGCCGCTGGTGCCGATCGTGCAGAACTGCGCTGTGCCGCCGATGATGCCGCTGCGCCGCGCCTACGAGTTCGGTGTCGCGCTCGGCGCGGCCATCCGGTCCTACCCCGGGCTGCAGCGGGTGGCGCTCGTCGGGGCCGGCGGGATCTCGCACTCCCTCGGCAACCCCCGCGTCGGCGACATCGAGGAGGGCTTCGACCGCTGGTTCCTCGACCGCCTGGAGAAGGGCGAGCTCGACCAGGTCCTCGACATGCCCGACAGCGAGATCGAGCTGGCCGGCAACGGGGCACACGAGATCCGCAGCTGGCTGGCCGTCGCCGGTGCGATGGCACCCGTGAACGCGACGAAGCTGGCCTACGAGCCGGTGCAGCAGTGGATCACGGGCATGGGCGTCGTCCAGTGGGAGACGGAGGAGCGATGATCAGCGGCACCACGACCCTGATCGCGCACATCGGCGACCCGACCTTCGCCTTCAAGGCGCCGTTGATCTACAACCCGTGGTTCGAGAAGAACGCGATCGACGCCGTGGTGGTGCCGATGGGAGTCCGGGCGGGCGACTTCCGCGCCATGTTCCCGCTCCTGTTCCGCATGACGAACATCCGTGGCGCGCTGGTGACCATGCCGCACAAGGTGGTCACCGTCGAGCTGGTCGACGAGCTGACGCCGACGGCGGCGGTAGCGGGCTCGGTGAACGCGGTGCTCCGGCGCCCGGACGGCTCGCTCGTCGGCGACCAGTTCGACGGCGCGGGCTTCTGCCGCGGGGTCGCCCGCAAGGGCTTCGACGTGACCGGCAAGCGGGCGCTCGTCGTCGGCGGCGGCGGGGTCGGGTCGGCGATCTCCGCGGCGCTCGCCGCCGACGGGGTGGGCACGCTCGGGCTGTACGACTCCGCCCCGGCCACGGCCGAGGGGCTCGCGGAGCGGCTCGCCGCGCACTACCCGGACCTGGAACTGCGGACCGGGTCGAAGGATCCCGACGGGTACGACCTCGTCGTCAACGCGACACCGCTCGGGATGCAGGACGACGACCCGCTGCCGGTCGACGTCGACCGCATCGCGCCCGGCACGTTCGTGGGTGAGGTCGTCATGCGGCAGACCATCACGCCGTTCCTGGCCGCGGCCCGGGCCAGGGGCTGCCCGATCCAGGTCGGCAGCGACATGCTCTTCGAGCAGATCCCGGCCTACCTGGAGTTCTTCGGCTTCGGCACCGCCACCCCCGACGAGCTGCGGGCCGTCTCGCAGCTGCCGGGTTGAGCCGCGGAGGTTCGGCGGGGCGAGCTGGCGTGTCGATCAAGGGCAAACGGTCGTGCTGGATCGATTCCGCAACGACCTTTTGCCCTTGATCAACCTCCGCGCTGGGCGAGCGCAGGCCGAGCACTGCCGTCCAGCGGAAACCGGCGCGGAACTCGTTGACCGTGGTGGCGGTCACCGCTGCACTGTGCCGACAGCCCCGGCGGGTGCCGGCGGGCTCGGTCGTCGAGGAGGACGCATGAGCAGCGAGATCGTCGAGCCACCCGGCTCGCACGAACCGGTGGAGTACGCCAAGACCCCGAAGAAGGCGGCGGCCAGCGGCTGGATCGGCAGTGCGCTCGAGTACTACGACTTCTTCATCTACGCGCAGGCCGCAGCGCTGGTGTTCCCGCTGATCTTCTTCCCGTCGAACAACCCGCAGGTGGCCATCGTCGCTTCCTTCGCGACGTTCGGGGTGGGCTACGTGGCCCGCCCGATCGGCGCGTTCGTGCTGGGGCACTGGGGCGACACGCACGGGCGCAAGAACGTGCTGGTGCTGTGCATGCTGATGATGGGCGTCTCGACGTTCGCGGTGGCGCTGCTGCCGACCTACGCGACCGCCGGGATCTGGGCGCCCATCCTGCTGGTGGTGCTGCGGCTCATCCAGGGCTTCGCGGTGGGCGGGGAGATCTCCGGCGCCAGCGCGATGATCATCGAGCACGCGCCGTTCGGGCGGCGCGGCTACTTCGGCAGCTTCACCCTCCAGGGCGTGCAGGCCGGGCAGGTGCTGGCCGCTGCGGTGTTCCTGCCCCTGTCGGCGGCGATGTCGGCCGAGGCGTTCCAGTCGTGGGGCTGGCGGATCCCGTTCCTGCTCAGCGCGCTCGTCGTCGTCGCCGGGTACATCATCCGCCGCCGCGTTGACGAGACCCCGGCGTTCAAGGAGGAGGCCGTGCACGGCGCCCTGCCCAAGGCGCCGATCGTCCAGGCCGTGCGGGAGAACGGCCTCGACATGTTCCGCGTGATCTGCATGGCGCTGATGAACGCGATCCCCACCGCCGTCACGGTGTTCGGTGCGACCTTCGCGACCAACGCCGGCTACGGCGTCGGCCTCACCTCCACGAACTACCTGTGGATCTCGGTGGTCGGCAACGTGGTCGCGGTGATCCTGATCCCGTTCGTCGGCAACCTGTCCGACCGGATCGGCCGGCGGCCGGTGATGATCGTCGGCTGCCTGGGCTCCGGCATCCTCGGATACTTCTACCTGTACTTCGTGTCGCAGGCGAACATCGTGCTGGCGTTCGTGTTCGCCATGCTGATGTGGGGGATCGTCTACCAGGGCTACAACGCGGTGTTCCCCGCGTTCTACCAGGAGCTGTTCCCGACCAGGACGCGCGTCACGGCGTTCGCGATCTCGCAGAACATCGGCACGCTCATCACCGCGTTCCTGCCCACCATCTACGCCGCGCTGGTCGGGCCGACGCCGAGCGCCTGCGTGGTCGACAAGAAGTTCGCCGGCGACGTTGTGCTGCCCTCGGGTCAGACGTGCCGCGCTGCCGCGGACGCGATCGAGACCAGCGTGGTGTGGACGGTCGGCTCGTTCACGCTGGGGCTCGCGATCATCGCGGCCATCGCGGCGTACAGCGCGCGGGAGACCTTCCGCGTCCACCTCAACGACCTCGGGCGCCGCGACGCACCCGAGGTGCCGCGCGAGGAGTACGACCGGCTGCGCGCCGCGGTCTGACCGAACCCGCGGCCGGGTCGGAGGGAGCACCGACCCGGTCGCGGACGGTCAGCCGGCCGCAGGCGTGGCGACCGGGACGCTGCCGGCGAGCTCCCGGGAGAGGCTGCGGCTCGCGATCTGCAGCGCCGCCATGACCGGCTGCAGGTCGGCGCCCAGGTCACGCACGGTCAGCTCGATCGCGGCGACCACCTCGCCACCGGCGCCGAAGACCGGCATGGCGACCCCGCAGGTGCCGGCCTCCAGCTCGCAGCGCGTCACCGCGACCCGGGTGAGCCGGGTGACGGCCAGCGCGCGGCGGAACCGGTCGGGAGAGGTCACGGTGTGCCGGGTGTACTGGCGCAGCCCGCGCATGATCGTCATCTCGACGACGCCGGTCGGGGCGAAGGCCAGCAGCGCCCTGCCCAGCGCGGTGGGGTGCGCGGGCAGCGTCGCCGCGGGGGAGAACGCGGTCACCGGCCGGAGGCCCGGCTGCTTCTCGATGTACGCGACGTCCAGCTCCTGCAGCACGCCCAGCCGGGCCCGGCAGCGGGTGGCGGCGGCCAGGTCCTCCAGCACGTACGGGGCGCGCTCGGCGATGCTGGACGGGCAGGTGCCGCGGGTGCCGATCATGCGCAGCGGCAGGCCGGCCCGGTAGCGACCGTGCTCGGTGCGCTCCAGCATCCGCCACGACGTCAGCTCGGACGCCAGGCGGTGCGCCGTCGAGATCGGGAGGCCCGCGAGGCGGGCGATCTCGGTCAGGGAGTGCTCGCTGCCCTCGGTGAACGTCAGGAGGATCGACGTGATCTTGCTGGTGACCGATCGGCCCGATTCCACCGAGTTCCCAGCCATCTGAGCGTGCCTCCTCGTCGTCGAGCGCCTGCAGCGCACCGACGGCGAACCGACCCGACGACAACCGCACGCGCCGGGCGAACGCCAGGCCGGCAGCCGTCGCCTCGTGCCCGACGATCGCGGCCCGTCCCCAGGTTCGCCCCAGGGTCCGACCCCAGGGTCGACCCGAGTTCCCGCGGGAGCGCGGAGGCTAGACAGCGGTGACCGTGGCGAGCAGTTGCTCCGCCGCGCCGAAGGCGATCGCCCCGTCGAGCGGGTTGGAGTAGGTGCGTGACCACGCGATCAGCCCATCCCTGACGCGGGCGAACATCACCATGTCGAAGATGAACTGCTTCCCCGTGGCCAGGACGCGGCCGTGGAGACGGTAGTCGGCGACGACGAGCTCGGGGTCCGTCGTCTCGTGCACGTGGACCTGGTCCACGGCGGTGAACTTCTGCAGCTTCGCGCCTTCCCGCAGGTGCGCCCGGAAGGCGTCCCGTCCCGGCTCCTGGGCGGGTGCACCCGGCGGCAGGTAGGGCATCTCGAAGACGGCGTTCGTGGTGAAGAGGTCGGCCATCGCCTCGCTGGGACCTTCGGCGGTGAGGCGGAGGAAGTGGTGGAGGACTTCACGCGGTGCGGCAGTGGTCATGGGACACTCCTCTCGACGCAACCGGGGCGCTTGCCCCGGTTGCGCGAAGGACTATACGGGGCAAGTGCCCCGCTTATCAATGGCCCCAGTCCCGGTGCCGGGAGGACACGTGACCACTGAGCGACAGCGCCCGCTGCGCGCCGATGCCCGCCGCAACCGGGAACGCATCCTGGAAGCCGCCCGCACAGCCTTCGCGTCCGAGGGCCTCGCCGTCCCCCTGGACGAGATCGCCCACCGGGCCGGGGTCGGGCCGGGCACCGTCCACCGCCACTTCCCCAGCAAGGAGGCGCTGATCGAGGCGGTCGCATGCGAACACCTGGAGCGGCTGACACTCGACGTCCGCGCCGCCCTGGCCGACCCCGATGCCGGGCCGGCGTTCTTCGCCTTCCTCGCCAGGATGACCGCCGAGGCCGACACGAAGCAGGACCTGACCGAAGCCGTCGCTTCAACGGGCGGCCCCATGGGCGCCGAGGCCGAGGAACGTGCCGCGCAGCTGCGCGAGCAGTTCGGCTCGCTCCTCGCGCGGGCCCAGCAGGCCGGGGCCGTACGCGACGACGTGGACGCAGCCGACGTGCAGGCCATCGTCGTGGCCGCGCTGTCGGCCGGCCGCCGACGCAGCACGGATGAGCGGCCCGGGAGGCTCGCAGAGATCGTCTTCGACTGCCTGCTCCCGCGCCGGCTCCACGGCCGCCCTCGACGTGCGGAGCTGTCCCGAGCGATCCCTCCTGGGCGGTCGCCGGTCGGGTAGGGTCCCCGGCCGGGGGCATGCTCCCGACGAACGGAGGACGGACATGACGCCCTTCGTCGGACGGCAGCTCGAGGTGGCGGCGCTGCGCTCCCGGCTCGCGGAGACGGTCGCCGGGGACCCGCAGGTCGTCCTGATCGACGGGCCGCCCGGCATCGGGAAGACGGCGCTGGTCGAGCACTTCCTCGCCGGTGTGGAGCAGCCGCTCGTCGTGCTGCGCAGCGGCGGCGAGGAGACCGAGGCGCTGCTCGCCAACGGGGTGGTGGAGCAGGTGGCCCGGTCCGCCGGGGCCGCCGGGGCGGGGCTGCTCGCCGCGCTGGGCGCGGAGCCGGTCCCCGATCCCGTCAGCGTCGGGACGCGCATCCTCGACATGGTGGACCGCATCGAGGGGGAGATGCCCGTCGTCCTCGTGGTCGACGACGCCCACTGGGCCGACCTGCCGTCGATGATGGCGCTGGTCTTCGCGCTGCGCAGGCTGGTGGCCGAGCCGCTCCTCGCGTTGTTCACCGCGCGGGCCGAGGAGGTCGCAGCGCTGCCCGAGAGCCTGCACCGGCTCGTCAACGGGCACCGCGGCAGCACGCTGCGCGTGCGCGGCCTCGACGAGGAGGACCTCCTCGAGCTCGCCCGCGGGCTCGGTGTGCACGAGCTGGGCCTGACCGCCGCCCAGCGGCTGCGCTACGGCACCCAGGGCAACCCGCTGCACGCCAAGGCGTTGATCGAGGAGTTCCCGCCGGACCGATGGGTGCCGCTGCAGCAGCCGCTGCCCTCGCCGCGCTCGTTCCGGGTGCTGGTGCAGGACCGGTTCGGCCGATGCTCGGCCGCGGCCCGCGCGCTCGTCGAGGGGGCGGCCGCGCTGGGCCCGCACTGCCCGCTGCCGCTCGCCGCCGCCGTCGCCGGACTCGACGCGCCGCTGCCGGCACTGGACGAGGCGGTGCGCGCCGAGCTGCTCGTGACCGACGAGTCCCGCACGCCGTGGGTGCTGTCGTTCCCGCACCCGCTGGTGCGCGCGGCCGTCCACGACACGATGGGACCTGCCCGCCGCCACGCCCTGCACACCGCGGCCGCCGGTGTCGTCACCGACGAGGCCGAGATCCTGCGGCACCGCGTGGCGGCCGCGGCCGAGCCCGACGACGAGCTGGCGGCCGACCTGACCCGCTTCGCCGACGCGGAGGCCGAGCGGCAGGCGTGGCAGAGCGCGTCCGCGCACCTCGTCGACGCCAGCCGGCTCAGCACCGCCCCGGCGGAGGCGCAGCGGCGGGTGCTGCAGGCCGTCGAGTGGACGCTCCTGCGCGGCGACGCGGCGAGCGCGAGCCCGTTCGCGCAGGAGATCGCGACGTTCCCGCCAGGGCCGCTGCGCGACGCCGTCCTCGGCTCGCTCGCCACGGCGGCCGACGATCCCGCCGCGGCGGAGCACCTGCTGGCGACCGCCTGGTCAGCCGCCGACGGAGCCGACAGCGAGACCCTCGCCGCCGTCGCCACCGCCATCGCGATCCACCACTACGGGCGCCTCGACGCCGCGGGCACCGTCGAGTGGTGCGAGCGCGCGCTCGCCCACACGGCACCGGGCACCGCAACGCGTGCGGTGACGCAGACCTACCTGCTGCACGGGCTCGGCTACGCAGGCCGCGCGGAGGCGGCTGCCGCGGTCGGGAAGGCCGCCGACGAGGACGCCGGAGCGGACGAGCTGTGGCTGAATCCCCGATCGGCGCGGGGTGTGCTGCGCCTCGTCGACGACGACCTCGACGGTGCGCGCGCGGACCTCGAGTCGGTGGCTGCGACGGCGACGCGGCTGGGCATCCTCAACACCACCGCGTTCGGGTTGGCCTACCTGGCGCGCGCCGAGTGGACGGCGGGGGAGTGGGACGGCGCGGCCGTCCACGCCGAACGGGCGGTGGCGGTCAACCTGCAGTCCGACTTCGGGTTCATGCAGGCCGCGGTCGTCGGCATCGCCGTGCTCGTGCCGGCCGCCCGCGGCGACTGGGCGACCGCGACGGCGCACGTGCGCGCCATGGGCGAGGGCACCGCCGGCTACGAGCGGTCCGTCGTCGCGCGAGGGATGGCACGGGCGCGGATCGGGGAGGCGCAGGGCGACGCGGCCGCGGTCGTCGCCGCGCTCGAGCCGGTGTGCGGGTTCCGCTACCGCGACGCCGTCGACGAGCCCGGCTTCTGGCCGTGGCAGGACCTCTACGCCGACGCGCTGGTGGGGGTCGGGCGCGCTGCCGAGGCCGACGCGTTCCTCGTCCCGCACGAGCACCGCGCCGCGGAGCGGGGCCGGCGGTCCTCGATCGCCCGGCTGGCCAGGTCCCGCGGCCGGGTGGAGGCCGCGCTCGGCCGGATCGACGCGGCCGAGGCGGCGTTCGCGCACGCCCTCGACGTCTCGGACGGTCTGCGGGCCCCGTTCGAACGCGCCCGGATCGAGCTCGCCGCTGGTGCGGTGCTCCGCAGGGCGGGTCGGCGGCGGCGCGCGGCGGAGCTGCTGGCCGCGGCCGAGGACCGGTTCACCGCCCTCGGTGCGCTGCCCTACGCGCAGCGGTGCGCGAAGGAGCTGGCCGGCTCCGGGTTGCACCCGGCGCGCCGCGCCACCCGCGACCGGACGGAGCTGACGTCGCAGGAACTGGTCGTCGCCCGGCTGGCGGCCGCCGGCCGGAGCAACCGCGAGATCGCGGACGAGCTCGTCGTCAGCATCAAGACGATCGAGTACCACCTGCGCAACGTCTTCCAGAAGCTCGGCGTGACCGGGCGCCGGCAGCTGGCGGACAGCGGGATCGACTGATCCGCGTTCCCACTGCACGGAAGGGCGTTGCACCGGACCACCGCGCTGACGAGGGTGGACGCGTGAGGATCATCCGGACCGATGCGGCGCCCACGCACACCGGGCCCGTCCCGCAGGCCGTGGAGGCGGGTGGCTGGATCCACGTGTCGGCGCTGTTCGGCGCGCACCCGGACGACCACGCCATCCCCGAGGACGCGACCGCCGAGGCCGAGCAGCTCTTCGACAACCTGGAGGCGATCCTCGCCGCGGCCGGGGCGACGCTCACCGACGTCGTCCGGGTCGGGATCGTCATGCGCGCGCTGCAGCGCGACCGGCCCGCGTTCAACCAGGTGTGGGCGCGGCGGTTCGGCGACCACCGGCCCGCGCGCTCGGCGATCGAGTCGACGGACTTCGGACGGGCGGGCGAGCACGCCCGCTTCATGGTGGAGGTCGCCGCCTACCGTGGTTGAGCTGGTCGCGAGCCACTACACACTCACCGGAGCCGGGTTCGCCGAGCCGCCGCGCCATGGGTTCGCCGAGCGCTGCCGGGCGGCGGCCGACGCCGGGTTCGCCGGCATCGGCGTCCACGTCGACGAGCTGGACCGCACGCCGCCGGCGGACATGCGGGCCGTCCTCGACGCGACCGGGCTGCGCGTCGTCGAGATCGAGTTCCTCGGCGGCTGGGCGCTCGACGGCCCCGACACCGCGCTCGTGGAGCGCATCGAGGCCGTCGCCGACGCGGTGGGTGGACGGCACGTCAGCACCGGCGAGTTCCGTGCCGGCGACCTGGACCGGACGGCCGCCGCGCAGCGGCTGCGGGAGCTGGCCGACCGGCTCGCCGCCCGCGGCCTGCTGCTCGCGCTGGAGGCGTTCCCGTGGTCCGCGCTGGACGGTCCGGCCGCGGCCGCGGACCTGCTGCGTCTGGCGAGCACGGCGGGCGCCGGGCTGATGGTGGACGTCTGGCAGTTCTGGAACGGCGGCGGCGACCCGGGGATGCTCGCCGATGTGCCCGTGGCCGCCGTCCAGCTCAACGACGGGCCGTACGTGCGGCCCGCGACCCCCGCGGAGTACCTGCACCACGCGCGCGCGGCCCGGCAACTGCCCGGCACCGGCGAGCTGGACGTCGTCGGCCTGGTGCGGGCGGCCGCGGCCGCCGGGTTCACCGGGCCGTGGAGCGTCGAGGTCAACACCCCGCAGCTGCGGGCGCTCCCTGCTGCCGAGGCGGCGCGTCAGGCCGCGTCGACGGCGCGGGCGGTCCTGGACGAGGCGCTGGGCTGAGCCGGCTCAGCGGCGGCGCCGGAGGCCGGGCCGGAAGAACGCCAGCAGGACCGGCTCGTCGACGCCCGGCCAGATGCCGGTGAGGGTGGGACCCCGCTCGCGCGAGCCGTCGTCGGGTGCGCCCTCTCCGACGGCGCGCTGCACGCCGACCTGCAGGACCCCCGTGTCGATGGCCGTGATGCCGCCGGCGTCGAACCGCTGCATCGGCACGGTGGCGTCGACCGCGGTGCCGTCGGTGATGACGCCGCCGCTGCCCCGCACGTGCACGCGCGGCGCGTCGTCGTCGGGATGCGGGGCGGACTCGTGGCCGCCGGCGAGGATCGTGGTGCACAGGGCGGCGAAGTAGACCGGGTCGGCGCAGCCGTCGTAGACCCAGCGGGTGCCCAGCTCCGGGTGCTCGACCGTGCCGAGCAGCGCGAAGTCGCCGTTCTCGAGCGGCTCGGGCCGGTGGGTCACCGGCACCTGCAGCACCCGGCCGTCGGCGGTGCGCACGAGATGGGTCTCGATGTCGACCTCGCCGTCGGGATCGGCGAAGCGGAACGACCCGACCAGCTCGTCGGTCAGCGGGGCCCGCGCCCACGGCTGGTCCGGCACCCACGCCGCCACCAGGGCCCGCAGCGTCGGGGTGAGCTGGGCTCCGGGAGGGGTCAGTGACATGGGCAGACGCTACAGGCGACCGGTCACCCTGCGGAACCGTCGAGCCGGCCGAGATCGGCTTCCAGCACCGCGACGGGCAACCGGGCCAGCACGATCCCGCGTCGCTGCCACGTGTAGGTGACGACCAGCTCGTCGCCGCGGACCACGGCCGTCGGGTAGGAGTACTCGCCGACCCCGCTGGTCACCACACCTGCGTCGCCCGGGGCGAACCCGCCGGGGTCGGCGCTCGCGTCGTGCGGCACCGACTCGTCGACCGGCGTCCGGCCGTCGTCGACGACGAGTGCCGCACGCCAGGTCAGGCCGTCGTCGTCGGAGACGGAGATCGTCAGCGGGCAGCGGCTGCCCCAGTCGTCCGACGACGGGTTGTGCACGCAGGCGACCCGGCCGGACGGGAGGGCGACGGCGGCGAGCCCGGAGTTGTTGTTGGGCAGGCCGGTCGGCTCGGCCGGGGTCCAGGAGCGGCCGTCCGGTGACGTGGACCGGTACGCGTGGCCCTCGGTGCTGCGCATCAGCGCGACCACGCCGGACCTGCCGGCCCACAGCGACGGCTGGATGTGCCCGGCGCCGCGCAGGCCGGCGCGGTCGACCGGGATCTCCGCGCGTTCCCAGGTGCGGGCGTCGGTCGAGACGTCGACGAACGGGTCCCAGCGCGGCGGCGCGCCCCACCGCTCGACGGAGGCACCGGCCAGCCACAGCCCGTCGGCGGTCAGCAGCGGCGGCGTCCGCACCGGGCCGCGACCCCCGGACGCGTCACCCGGCACCAGCTCGCGCGCCGGCTCCCAGGTGGCGCCACCGTCGTCCGAGCGGGTGACGAGGGTGCGCCACTCCGAGATCCGCGGGCCGACCTTGCAGAACAGCCACAGCTGCCCGTCCGGCCCGTCGGCGAGCACGGGGTTCCAGTGCGCCGCGTCGTGCCCGGTGTCCAGGACGGTGGTGGTTCCGTCTCGCCACAGGACGATCCGGTTGTCGGGCGTGCCCTCCCGGGTGCCGGCGAACCACGCCGCGACCCGTCCGTCGGGGGAGACGGTGGAGGCGTGGCACTGCGTCCACCGCGGATCGTCGATGGTCAGGAAGGTGCGGATCACGCGACCGGGGCGGGCACCAGCCGGGCGATCGCGTCGGGATCGGGCAGGGCGGGCGCGGGCATGCGCAGCGCTCCGGTGCCGAAGCCGAGCAGGGTCAGCGCATGCTTGATGCCCTCCACGCTGCCGCGGGTGGCGGCGAGCACGGCGTCCGCGCGCTGCTGCGCGGCCCGCTCGGCAGCGGCGTCGCCGGTCGCGACCGCGTCGGCGAGCGCCGCGAAGACCTCCGGGAACGCCGCGGAGAGCCCGGACACGATGCCGGCCCCACCCCGTCGCACGACCGCGCCCAGCGTGGTGTCGGCGCCCGACCACAGCCGCGCGCCCGCGGGCAGGGCGTCCAGGTAGGCATCGAGCTGGTCGTTCGCCGACCCGGACAGCTTCACCCCCGCCAGCCCCGTTGCGGCTGCGATCCCGCCGAACTCGGCCGGCGTGACGTCGACGCCGCTGCGCTCGGTGAACAGGTAGCCGTAGGTCGCGGCGTTCCCGGCGGCCGCGACGATCGCGGCGAAGTGGCGCGCGACGGCGTCGGCGTCCGCCGGCAGGTAGTACGGCGTCAGCGCCGCGACGCGGCGCACACCCGCGGCCACGACGTCCCGGGTGAGCGCCACGGCCTCGCGGGTGCTCGCCGCCCCGACGTGCACCACCACGCGATCGGCCCCGAACGCGGCCAGCGCCAGCTCGGCGAGCGCCACCCGCTCGGGTCGGTCCAGGGCGGGGAACTCGCCGGTGGTGCCGGCGACGAACACGCCGTCGACGCGGGTGGCCAGCCAGTCGAGGTGGGCCGCCGTCGTGGGGCGGTCGAGCTCACCGCGGACGTCGAAGAAGGTGGGCAGGGCGGCGAGCACTTCGGCTCGGGACATGGTGGTGCCTCGTTCGCAGTGGGAGAGGGGTCAGGACGCGTCGCGCAGCTGGGCGGCGAGCACGGATCGCATGCGGGCGCAGGAGCCGTCCAGGTGCAGGGCGAGCGCCGCGAGCGCGGGCTCGACCTCGCCGGACCGGATGGTCGCCGAGAGGTCGGCGTGGTCCTGGGCGACGGGGGCCAGGTCGCGGTCGGTGTTGGTGACCTCGAGCATCGCGGCGAAGATCGGGCGGTGCAGGCCCCAGGTCGCGGCGAGCCTGCGGTTGCCGGCGATCGTGTAGAAGGCCGAGTGGAAGTCCAGGTCGGCGGCACCGAACCGGGTGGGATCGGCATCGGCCGCGGCCGCGCGCATCGCCGCCACCGCCGCGTCGACGGGACGCCAGTCGGCGTCGGCGAGGCGGGCGATGGTCTCGCGGATCGCCATAGCCTCCAGCGTCTGGCGCACGGCGTACAGCTCGACCAGGTCGGTGTCGGTGAGGCCGCGGACGAACACTCCGCGCTTGCGGCTCTCCACCAGGCCCTCGATCTCCAGCTGGCGCAGCGCGTCGCGCACCGGGCCGCGGCTGACCCCGTACTCCTCGGCCAGCGCGCCCTCGACGAGGTGGGTGCCGGGCCGGACCCCGCCCTGCACGATCAGCGCGCGCAGCTGGTCGAGCAGCTGCTCGCCGAGTGGTGCGTGACGGACCGGGCCGGTGACCATGCGCAGACGTCCTCTCGGTGCTCGGTTCTCCGTCGACCGTAGTCGGTCGACGGTCATCCGGACACCGCCGTGAGATCTCGGCGGAACGTCTCGGGCGCCTTCCAGACCGCGATCATCGTGATCAGCGCGCCGAGCATCACGTAACCCGCCACCAGCGGCCAGCGGCTGCCGTCCGCCCCCGCGAGCGCGGTGGCGACGAAGGGGGTGAGCCCGCCCGCGAGGATCGACGCGATCTCGCGACCGGCCGCGGCACCCGTGTAGCGGCGGTCGGCCGGGAAGAGCTCCGCGAAGAACGCCGGCTGGATCGAGTTGATCGCGTTGTGGCCGACGTTCAGCACCAGCACGTAGGCCAGCACGATGAGCAGGAACGAGCCGGACTGCAGCATCCCGAAGAACGGGAACGCCATGACGAACACGACGGCGGCCCCGAAGAAGTACACCGGTCGGCGTCCGATCCGGTCGGACACCAGCGCGAAGACGCCGTGCGCGACGAACGCCACGACCGAGGCGACGAGGATCGCGGTGTTGAGCGTGCTCGCCGCGACGCCGATGGTCTTGCCGTAGGAGAGCGCGAAGACCGTGAGCAGGAAGTAGGGCAGCGCCTCGGCGAAGCGCAGGCCGAGGATGAGCAGCAGGCTGCGCCAGTCCTCGCGGAAGGTGCCGAGGATCGTGCCGGGCCGGCCGCTCGTGACCTCGTCGGTGACGGGCGCGACCGCTTCGGTGAAGACCGGGCTCTCCGACAGCGAGCGCCGCATCCAGAACGTGACCACCAGGATCGCCGCAGACAGGAGGAACGGCACCCGCCAGCCCCAGCTGAGCAGGTCGTCCTGGGGGAGCGTGTAGACCCAGGCGAACACGCCGGTGATCAGGATCTGGGCGGAGAAGCCGCCGGTGTTGGGCCATGCGCTGTAGAAGCCGCGCTTCTGCGGCGGCGCCGACTCCAGGACGATGATCATCGAGCCGCCCCACTCGCCCCCGACTGCGAAGCCCTGCACCAGCCGCAGCAGGACCAGGAGCACGGGCGCGACGACCCCGATGCTGTGGAAGTCCGGGAGAAGGCCGATCAGGATCGTCGACAGCCCCATGACCGTCAGCGTGATCAGCAGCGTGGACTTGCGTCCGCTCCGGTCGCCGCGGCGCCCGAAGAACAACCCGCCGAGCGGCCGGGCCAGGAACCCGACCGCGAACGTGCCGAACGCCGCCAGCGTGGCGACGAACCCGCTCGCGTCCGGGAAGAAGACCTTCGGGAAGACGACGGCAGCGGCCGTTCCGTAGACCAGGAAGTCGTAGTACTCCAGCGTGTTGCCCAGGAAGCTGGAGCCCGTGACCTTCCAGGTGTAGCGACGGTCCTGCTGCAACGCGGTCGCGACGACCATGCCAACGCCTCTCGCGTGGGGGACCTCCGGGTGGAGGCAGCACGTCCATGTGCCGCGACAAGGGTGAACGGTAAACGGTTAACCGTCAACGGATGAGCTCACTGGATCGGTACAGTCGCTCGGACTCAGAGCGGCAGGGCGAACAGGCTGAGCGGAGTGGCCGCCACGACGAGGGCGGCCGCGACCGCGACCGCTCCGATCGGGGTGGCGGAGCGCCGGCGTGGGGCCGGCCGGTCGAGCCGCCGGATGCGGTGGTCCAGCGCCGTGACGCCGGCGGCGAGGGTGTCGAGCGGGGTGGCCGGCAGCACGGCGTGCCGCCGCATCGAGCGGAGCGCGGACACCAGCGGTGCCGTCCCGACCCGGCGGGCGGCCGCGTCGTCCGCGCACAGCTCGACGAGCAGCGCCATCCGGTTCGCCATCACGCGGAACGGGCGCAGCGGCACCGCCCGGTGCAGGGCCTGGAACGGGGCGAGCGCGATGTGGTGGTGGTAGCGGGCGTGCGCCTCTTCGTGCGCGATGACGGCGCCGAGCTCGTCGGGGGTGAGGACGCTCAGCGCGCCTCGGCTGACCACGACGCAGCCGGTGCGCCCCGGCAGGTAGTAGGCGGTCACGGCGGGGTGGTCGAGCACGTGGACGTGCCGGTCGGCGTCGTGCGCGGCGACGAGGTCAAGGAGCTGCCGGTGGCGCGACCGGCGACGGTGGCAGCGCCACGAGCTGCCGGCCTGGATCGCGACCATCGCGGCGACGACGGCGAGACCCGTGCCGACCGCGATCAGCTGCGCGGTGGTGGGCAGCGGTGCTCCCGTCGTCAGGTCGGCGGTGAGCGCGGTCAGGCCGGGGACGATGCCGCGCGCGTAGGGCCGCAGGCCCGCCGTGAGCAGCAGCCCGACCGCGGACAGGGCGACCGTCAGGGTGCTGGCCTGCCACAACAGGATCGATGTCCGCGGCGCGCCCAGGCTGCGCGAGGACCGGGTGAGCGCGGCGATCGTGAGCACGCCGACCGTCAGCGTCACTGCGTGGTGGACGAGGTAGATCACGGCTGCTCGTCGGGGGCGTTCTGCTCGAGGGCGGCGCGCAGGACGGCGGCGTCGGTCTCGCTGACCGTGTGGGCGAAGCGGACGAGCGCGCCGTCGCGGTCGGCGGTGCGGTCGAGTGCCGCGAGCATCAGCTCTGCCACGTAGGAGTCGCGTGACCCGGCCGCGCTGTAGTGCCACGAGCGGTCGACCTGCACCCGCGTGACGATCCCTTTGCGGGTGAGGCGTTCGAGCACCGTCTTCACCGTCGTGTAGGCGATGTCGGGGTCGCCGAGTGCGGCGAGGACGGTGCGCACCGCGGCCGGCGCGGACTGCCGCCACAGCACGTTCATCACGTCCTGCTCGAGCTCGCCGCGCTGCCGGCCCACCCCGCCTCCTCCGGCCGGCCCGCCCAGGTCCGGCTCATCCACGGGCCAGTCTCGCATCCGGCTCCACCGGCGCGGCCGACAGCGCCACCGCGGCACCGGCGGCCGCCGCGGCCGATGCGGCGATCCACACGGGAGCGGTCGCTGTGACGTCGAAACCGGCGCCGACCAGCACCGGGCCGATCGCGCGTGCCGCCGCCGCGCCGGACTGCGCCCGGCCCATGACGCGGCCGCGAGGGGTGGTGGACATGCGGGAGAGCAGGCTCGTGCACGCCGTGGCCAGCACGCCCTGGCTCGCCGCGACGACCGCCACGACGACCGCGAACGCGATCGGCTCTGTCAGCGGGAGGAGCGCCAGCCCGGTGACCATGCACGCCGCCGCGGCCAGGGCGACCCGCCGCTCGCCCCAGCGCGCCGCCGCTACGACGAGCGGGCGCGCCTGGACGACCGTCATCGTCAGGCCTGCGGCGGCGAGGACGACACCGACGAACCGGGGCCCCGCCGCGAACCACGTGCCGGCCAGGAGCCCGACGCTCGACTCCAGCCCGACGAGCGCGAGCATCCCGGCCGCCACCGCGACCACCAGCGGCCACACCCGGCCCGTGCCCCGAGCGGCCGGCTCCGCGTGGTCGGCCCGCTCGACGGGTGTCCTCGGGATGGTCGACCAGGCGAGCACGAACGCGAGCGCGGCGAGTCCGGCCCCGGCGGCCGCGACCGCGGCGAACCCGGCACCGGCCAGCAGCGCGCCCAGCAGCGGCCCGACGGTGAACGCGGCACCGACGGACATGCCCAACCTGCCCATCGCCGCGGTCCGGCGGTCCACGCTCGTGAGGTCCGCGGCCAAGGCGTGCGCCACGCCGATGCTGCCGCCGCAGGCGCCGGCGAGCAGGCGGGCGACGACCAGCCACCCGACTGACGGCGCGAGCGCCATCGCGGCCAGCGACAGGCACGAGCCGGCCAGGCTCAGCAACAGCAGCGGACGCCGTCCGGCGCGGTCGGACCAGCGTCCCCACAGCGGTGCCGCGACGAACTGCGCGAGGGAGAAGCTCGCGAGGACCGCACCCAGGCCGGTGCCGCCGCCACCGAGGTCCAGGACGTGGAACGGCAGCGCCGGGAGCATCAGCGTCAGCCCGAGCAGGTCGACCAGTACGACGACCTGAAGACCGAGGACCGGCTCCCGGACGGCTCTGCTACGTTTCGTCACACTACGAGTTGTAGCAGAAAGACGGAGGCGGATGATGCTCGGTGACTGGTGCTACTTCGCGGCAGCTGCCGCCTACGTCGTCGCGATGCTGGTGCACGCGGTCGACCTCGTCATCGGCGACCGCGTGGCGGTCGGCGCCGCGCGGGCGGTCGTCGCGGCGGCGGTCGGTGGCCCCGCGCCCGACGTCACGCGGCCGGTCGGACTCCGCCTCGGCCGCATGGCCGCGTACGTCACCGTCGCCGGGGCCGGGCTGCACGCCGCGTCGATCGTCCTGCGCGCGATCGCAACGGGCCGCTGGCCGCTGGCCAACATGTACGAGTTCACCGCGGTGATCACGTTCGCGATGGTGGTCACGTGGCTCGTCCGGCTGCGTCGCCGGCCGCAGCTGAGCCGGATCGGGGTGTTCGTGCTCGCCCCCGTGTCGGTGCTCGTGTTCCTCGGCGGCACCGCGCTGCACGTCGCGGCCGGACCGGTGATGCCCGCGCTGCGGTCGCCGTGGCTCGCGGTGCACGTCACGACCGTCGCGCTGTCCTCCGGCGTGCTCCTCCTGGCCGGGCTGGCGTCGGCGGCCGTCGTCGCGGCCCGCTCGGACCGGGTACCGCGCATCGTCGGCGCGCTGCCACCCGCCGACGAGCTCGACCGGCTCGCCTACCGGCTCACCGCGGTCGCCTTCCCCGTGTTCACCTTCGCGATCGTCGCCGGAGGGATCTGGGCGGAGTCGGCGTGGGGCCGCTTCTGGGGATGGGACCCCAAGGAGACCGTCGCGTTCATCTCCTGGGTCGTGTACGCCGCCTACCTGCACGCCCGCGCGACAGCGGGCTGGCGCACCCGCGGCGCGGCGTGGATCAACGTCGCCGCCGGCGCGACCGTGGTCGTCAACCTGTTCGTCGTCAACCTCGTCGTCGCCGGTCTGCACTCGTACGCGGGGTACTGACGGTGCTCCCTCGGATGGTCCGGGGACGGAGGCCGAGGTCTGGGACGTCGAGGCCGACTTTGACGGCTGCTGCTCGCCGAGCTCGGCCACCGCGGATGGTCCGGCGGGCCCGGGCAGCCCGCCAGCGCGAGGTGGACGTGCGCTTCACGGTGGGCGACGCCGCCGACCCGCCCGCCGCGTACGGGCACGGCCTGCTCGTCCTGAGCGAAGGCTGCTGGTCGTCTCGCCGATGACCGAGCTGTGGGGCGTGGCGATGACGGACGAGCGCTACCGCGTCTCTGTCGGCGTGTGGACGGCGCGCGAAGGTTGACACCCTGCCCCGCGGGGAAGACACCGTGTTGCGGCCGCGCGGCCGGTCGCCCGACGAAGGCGGTGTCTCATGGGTCTGATCATCGGTCTGCTGGTGCTGTGGGTCGTGCTGGCGGTGGTGGGGTTCGTCGTGAAGTCGTTGTTCTGGCTGGCGATCGTGGCGCTGGTGCTGTTCGTCGGCACTGCCGTGTTCGGGGCCGTTCGCGGGCGCGCGGTGCGGTGAGTCGCGCGCACGGCGCCCGTCGTGTGCAAGCACATGTCCTCATCGGGCGGACGGATCGCGAGTAGTGCACCTCGCGCCGCGGCGGCTGCTCGGCCCGTGACTCGTCCTGACCAGCGGCGCGGTGGTTGCGGTCTTTCCGGGGCTCTGCCCCGGACCCCGGCGCCTCCCTCCGGTGGAGCTGTCCGGCCGACGGTGGAGCCACTTACCCGCGCCTATTCGTGATCGACACGGGCGAGATGAACCTGAGCGGGGATTTCCGCGCCCAGAACCCCGCTGATGTTCATCTCACCCGTGTCGATCTTCGTCATTCGACCCGGCGCCAAACGGTGTCTGACCTGCGACAACCGGCACCCGTTCGAACCTGCGTTCGGGTATCATTGGGGCATGACCGAGAACCCACTCGCCCAGGCCGCGAGCCTGATCGAGCAGGCGTTCACGGCCATCTCCGACAACCCCGACCCCCTCGCCGCACTCCTCGTTCTCGAGGGTGTGTCACGGCAGGTCGACCGGGCCAAGGTTGCCGCGATCGCCGCTGTCGAGCGCGACGGCACCCTTTCCGAGAAGGGCTACCGCACCACCGTTGCGGGGTTGAAGGATCTGCTTGGCTGGGATCACGAGACTTCCCGCCGGCATGTCACCGTCGCCGAGCACGTTGGGCCGCGGGTCGCCCTGGACGGCGAGCCGTTGGAGCCGGTGCTCCCGGCCACCGCGGCCGCGTTCGCCGATGGTGCGGCATGTGGACACCATCGCCGCGCTGATGAACTCCCGGCCGGCCTCCCGGATCAGTCTCGCGGATCGGGTCTCGATCGAGGCCAGCCTCGGTGAGGCGGCCCGCACCTTCACTCCGCGGGAAGTGCGGCTGATGGGGCTGGAGCTGTTGGCGGCGGCTGATTTGGACGGGCCGGAGCCGGATGAGCGGCCCGGTCGTAACGAACTGCAGATGGGTGCCAACGCTGATGGCAGCGGGTGGCTGCGTGGGCAGTTCGAGGATCCGTTGGCGTTCGCGGCGATCCGCACCGCGATCGAGGCGCGCACCCGACCGACTCCCGAGAATCGGGGCACCACGAGTGCGGAGCGCAACGCTGCGGCGTTGGCGGAGATCTGCGGGTTCGCCCTCGGCCACGGCGCCTCCGGCGAGGTCGGTGGGGAACGCCCGCGGGTCACCGTCACGATCCGCCTCGACGATCTGGAAGACCGGGCCCGTACGGCGATGCTGGACACCGGGGGACAGTTGACTCCCGGGCAGTTGCGGCGGCTGTTGTGCGATGCCCACCTGGTCCCGGTCGTGCTCGACGGGGACAGCCAACCTCTCGATGTCGGCCGTACCCGCCGCCTGGTCCCGCCTTGGTTGCGCCGCGTGGTTGCCCTGCGCGATCACGGTTGCGCCCACCCCGGCTGTGATCGACCACCGTCGTGGTGCGAGGTCCATCATGTGATCGAGTGGCAACACGGCGGCGCGACCGCCTTGGACAACCTGGTCATGTTGTGTTGCCAGCATCATGATCAAGTCCATTCGACCGAGTGGCGCATAGACATGTCGTCCGGGAAACCGGAGTTCATCCCGCCACCCTGGATGGCTGATCTGTGGGCTGCGCCGTGACCGGGACAGCACTGTGCCCGCAGGCAGGTGTGAGGCTCCACCGTCGATCGGGCGTGCGCAGCAACGCCGCAGCACCGGTCCGGCCGCAAACACGTTTCACCGTTTGCGGGCGGGCCGGGGCTGTGGCATCCCGTCAGGGCGACCGGTCGGCGGTGGAGCCGACCCGCTCGTTCCCGCTCCACCAGAGGAGGGCCGGGGTTCGGGGCGGAGCCCCGAGAAGCCACTGCGTCCGCCGGGCAGACCGGTCGACAGCCGAGCCTCCGGTTCCACGTCGCCCGCGGTCAGGGGTGCTGGTCGAGCAGTTCTGCCGCGGCCTTTCGCAAGGCGGCGTGCATCTCCGGGTCGGTGCGGAGGTGGCCGCTGTTGGCCCAGCGCAGGTCCAGTCGTGGGCCGTACGCCGTGGCGAGGTGGTGGGCGCTGGAGGCGGGGGTGCAGAGGTCGAACCGTCCGTGCACGGCGATCGCCGGGATGTGGGTGATGGTGGGGAGGTTGTCGAGGATGTGGCCCTCGGGGACGAAGCAGCCGGCCAGGAAGTAGTGCGTCTCCAGGATGGCGATGCTGAGCGTGGCCGGGTCGTCCGCGATCTCCGCCTCGAGCGTGGTCGGGTCGTACTGCACCGACAGCAGCGCCGACTCCCACAGCGTCCACTCCCGGGCGAAGAGCTGTCGGCGGGCGGGGTCGGGAGAGCGGAGCTGGTCGGCGTAGAACCGCATCACCGACGTCCCGCTGCCGCGGTGCTCCGCGGGGACGTGGCCGATGAACCGCTCCCACTCCGCCGGCAGGTGATGGCGGGGGTAGCCCTCGTTCACCCAGTCCGACTCGAACTGGGTGGCCAGGTAGATGCTCCACAGCAGCAGGGCGCGGACCGCGTCGGGGTGGGCGATCGCGTACAGGAGCGCGAGGGTGGAGCCCCACGACCCGCCCGCGACGACCACCCGACCCAGTCCGAGGTGTCGCCGGAGCGCCTCGACGTCGGCGACGAGGTGCCGGCTGGTGTTGTGCTCCGTCGCGGCGAACGGCGTGCTGCGACCACAGCCGCGCTGGTCGTGGAACACCACCCGGTGCCGGGCAGGGTCGTAGAGGCTCTTGTGGCTGTCGGAGAAGCCGGCGCCCGGCCCGCCGTGCAGGTGCACGACGACGAGCTCGGCGTCCGGGTTGCCCCAGTCCTCCCAGTACAGGGAGTGGCCGTCGCCGACGTCCAGCCGACCCGACCTGTTGACGTGATCCGTGGCCCCCGCCGGCATGGCGGTGAGCCTACGGCGGCGGTCAGGCGACGGCGAAGAGAAGGGCCGCGCTGATCAGGACGACGACCGCGGTCGCGAAGTGGATGCCGAACGCGGTGGCCTTCGTGCCGCCGTTGCGCAGCACGATCACCGTGTCACCGAGCGGCACCAGCGCGATGACCAGGGCGAACCAGGCCGCGGCCGCGGGGCCGGCGAAGAGCAGGAGTGCGAGCCCGACCAACCCGCTCGTGCCGTCGCGCAGCCCCTTGATCGTCAGGTAGGCGCGGTCGCCGCCCGGCTTGGCCGCGACGCCGTAGCCCGCGGCGGCCGCCCGGGGCGCGAACAGGAAGCGCGCCCCGATGAAGACGATGAACACGTCGAGCAGGACGGCGAGGCCGTAGGCGGTGGGGGTGAGCACAGGAACCTCCATGAGCTAGCAGTGCTAGGAACGAGATCGACGGTAGCATGCCGACGACAGAAGATCTAGCGACGCTAGAAGGTCGGACGTGTGCTTGCTGCACCGTTGTGCGCGGATCGGGACGTCGCTACGCTGCTCCGTCGTCGATGCGTATCGATCTGGGACATCAGGGTGGGCAATGGCGGCACCGACGTACCGGGCAGCGCGCTGCGTCGTCGGGCGGCACGGCAGCCACGACACCGCGCCGGCCACGCGCTGGGAGGACGGCTTCCGGTCCGGCGACGGCGACTGCGGCCTGGTCATGCTGGGCGACCCGCTGGCGGAACGACTGCTGCTGAGCGGACGGCGCTACCCGCTGCCTGGCAGCTCGACGGACCAGCAGGGGCACCGCGGCGTCGTGATCGAGCTGGACCGCGCGGTGCTGGCGCCGGCCGCGGACTACCGCCGCGAGGCGGACTTCCGCACAGGCGAGGTGACCGTCCACTGGACCGATGTCTCCGGCTCGTGGCGCAGCCGCGCGTTCGTCTCCCGCGCCGACAAGGTGCTGGTGTACGACCTGGTCGGGCCCGCCATCGACCTCACCGTCCGGCTCTCCACCAGCCGCCCCGACCCCGGCCCACAGGCCGAGACCGGCGGCCCCGGTGAGGTGCTGCTGACGATCCCCGGTGGTGCCACGGGCCCCGGCGCCGTCACGCGGCTCGTCGCCGTGGACGGCCCGGCGCACGTCGACGGTGCCGCGGCGGTCGTCCGCGGCGCGTTGCGGCTCGTGCTGCTGGCCGCGCTGGACCGCTCCGGCCAGGGGCCCGCGCTGCGCCGCCGCCTGGCCGCGCTCCCGATCGACTACCCGCGGCTGCTGCGCCGCCACGTGGCGCTGCAGGCGCCCGCGTACGAGCGCATGGAGCTGGGGTTCGGCCTGCCCGCGGGGGTCATGGTCGGCGCCCGAGCCGGACGACGGTGCGGTGGTCAGCCGCGGGAGACGATCAGGTGGGCGGGGTGAACCGGCCGTCGACGGCGGTCCAGCCGCCGTCGACCATCAGCGTGGCGCCGGTGACGTAGCTCGCCGCGTCGGAGGCGAGGAACACGACGGCGCCGGCCAGTTCCTCCGGCTTCGACCAGCGCCCGAGCGCGCTCTTGGTCGCGTAGGCGCGGTACCAGTCCGGTTGGGCCTTGATCTGCGCCGTCAACGGGGTCTCGACGACGCCGGGGGCGATCGCGTTGACCCGCACCCCGGCCTCGCCGAACTCGGCGGCCGCCGTCTTGACCAGCTGGATCGCCCCCGCCTTCGTCGCGGCGTAGACGGACTGGCCCGGCTCGACCACCAGACCCCGCACGGACGAGAACACGACGATGCTGCCCGCGCGGCGCTCGACCATGCCCCGGCCGAACGCCTGCAGCACCGTGAAGGTGGCGGTGAGGTTGAGCGAGACGACGCGGTCGAACTCGGCGGGGGAGTAGTCGAGGATGCGCTTGCGGACGTTCGTCGCCGCGGTGAGCACCAGCACGTCGACGGCGCCGATCTCGTCCGCGGCGCAGTGCACGGCCGCCGCGTCGGTCACGTCGAGCGCGCGCGCCTCCCCGTCGACGGCGCGGGCGGTCTCCTCTGCGGTCGCCGCGTCCTTGTCGGCGCAGATGACGTGCGCGCCGTGGGCGGCCAGCGCGCGTGCCGCCTCGCGGCCGATCCCACCGGCCCCGACGAGCAACGCGCGCTTGCCGTCGAGCCGGAACAGTGTGCTGTAGTCGGTCATACCCCTACTCCGTCGGTCACTGGGGCCGGATGATCGCCATGCGGGTCACGGTCAGCTCCTCGATGGCGAACCGCGGTCCTTCCCGCCCGATGCCGGAGTCCTTGACCCCGCCGTAGGGCATGACGTCGGAGCGGAACCCGGGCACCTCGTTGATCACGACACCGCCGACGTCGAGCTCGTCGATGGCGGTGAACGCGGTGGCGAGCGAGCGGGTGAACACGGCGGCGTGCAGCCCGTAGCGGGACCGGTTGACCGTGTCCAGCGCGCTCGACAGGTCGGGGGCCGAGTTGATCGCGACGACCGGGGCGAAGACCTCCTCGCACCACGCCTTCGCGGTCTCCGGGACGTCGAGCAGGATCGTGGGCTCGATCGTGCGGTCGACGACCCGGCCGCCGTGCAGCACCTTGGCGCCGGCCTGCTCCGCCTCGGCGATCCACGCGAGAACGCGCTCGGTGGCGGCCGGGTCGATCAGGGGCGCGACGCGGGTCGCGGGGTCGCGCGGGTCCCCGACGGTCAGCTCGCCGATCCGCTCGGTCAGTGCGGCGACGAACGCGTCGCGCACCGCGGCGCACACGATGATCCGCTGCACCGCGATGCAGGCCTGGCCGTTGAAGTAGAACCCGCCGCGCAGCACCGCGTCGGCGGCCTTGGCGACGTCGGCGTCGACGTCGACGACGAGCGCGGTGTTCGACCCCAGCTCGAGCAGCGTCTTGCGGGGTGCGGCGTCGCGGGCGATCCGGTGACCCACCTCGGCCGAGCCGGTGAACGACACGGCGCCGATGAGCGGGTCGGTGACCAGCGTCCGCCCGACCTCGGCGTCGCCGGTGACGACCTGCACGATCTCCGGCGGCGCCCCGTGCGCGACGGCGGCACGGCGCACGATGTCGGCCAGCCACAGCGTGGCCAGCGGGGTCGCCGGGGCGGGCTTGCAGATGACCGGGCAGCCGGCGGCGATCGCGGGGGCGATCTTGTGGCTGGCCAGCAGCAGCGGCGCGTTGAACCCGGCGATGCCGATGACCAGTCCGATGGGCTTGCGCACCCAGAACCCGATCAGACCGGCGCCGGCGGGTTGCACGTCCAGCGCCACGGTCTCGCCGTGCAGCCGCGCCACCTCCTCGGCCGCCGCCGCCCACGTGAACAGGGTGCGGGAGAACTCCACCGCGCAGTCCGACCGGGTCTTGCCGGTCTCGGCGACGAGCAGCTCGACGAACTGCTCGGACTGCGTCGCCAGCTCGCGCTCGACGTCGATCAGGATCGCGCGCCGGACGGCCGAGGTGAGTCGGCCGACCGGACGGACCGCGGCCACTCCCGCGTCGAGGGCCGCCTGTGCGTGCGCCACGGTGCCGACGGGGGCGTGCGCCACGATGGACCCGTCGTAGGGGAACACGACGGGGGCCTCCCCGGTATCGGTCCGCCATCCCGGGCCCACCGGCAGGCCGGCCGGGACGGCGGGAAGAACGATGCTCGTCGTCGAGCCCATCAGCAGATCTCCTCTGGACCGCGGTGGTCCCCGCCTGGTCTACGGCGAGGCTGGCGGAACGCCGTGCGGGTCAGCTGGTCCGACCAGTTGTGCGCCCACGAGGATGCCTTCCGTCGCGAGCCGCGTCAAGCGCAAGCGACAGTTACCAGGCACAACGCGGACATCTCTGGGCTCGCCTTGACGTCGAGCAACGACTCCATCAGTCTTGAGTCCGCTGTATCCAGATCTCGCCATCAACGGAGAGGGTGGCCGGCGATGCGCACCCACCACCTCGCTGTCATCGGCGGCGACGGGATCGGACCCGACGTGACCGCGGCCGCTCTCGACGGGGTGCACGCCGCCGCCGACCGCTTCGGGTTCGAGGTGCGCACCACGGACGTCGGGCTGGGCGCCGAGCACTACCTGGCGACCGGCGTCGCGATCGACGAGGAGTCCGTCGCCCGCCTGCGCGAGCACGACGCGATCCTGCTCGGCGCGGTCGGTGACCCGCGTGTGCCGCCGGGGATCCTCGAACGCGGCCTGATCGTGGCGCTGCGCGTGGCGTTCGGCCAGTCGGTGAACATCCGGCCCGTCCGCCTCTACCCGGGCGTGATGAGCCCGGTCGCCGGTGTGACGCCGGAGAACTGCGATCTGGTGATCGTCCGGGAGAACACGGAGGGCCTGTACACCGGCAGCGGCTCGACCGCGCACGCCGGCACGCCGGACGCCGTCGCGTTCCAGAACTCGATCACCACCGTGCCGGCGACCACGGCCGCGGTCGAGTTCGCGTTCCGGCTCGCGTCAGCCCGGCGCAAGCGGCTGACGCTCTGCCACAAGAAGAACATCCTCGTGCACGCCGGGCAGCTGTGGCAGGACGTCGTCGACGAGGTCGGCGCCCGCTACCCGGACGTGGAGCACGACTACGTGCACGCCGACGCCATGTGCCTGCACCTGCCGCTCGATCCCGGCCGGTTCGACGTGGTCGTCACGGACAACCTGTTCGGCGACATCATCAGCGACCTCGGCGCCACCGTGCAGGGCGGTCTCGGAGTGGCGGCGAGCGCCAACCACAACCCGACGGGCAGCGCGCCGAGCATGTTCGAGCCCGTCCACGGCTCCGCGCCGGACATCGCCGGCACCGGCTGGGCCAACCCGGTGGCGGCGGCACTGTCGGCCGCGCTGTGCCTCGCCGTCCTCGGTGAGCGCGAGGCCGCGCTGGCGCTGGAGGCGGCCGTGGGCGCCGTCCTGGCGGAGCTGCCCGCCATGGCCGGGCCCGCGATGGGCGCCGACACCGCCGAGATCGGCAGGCGGATCGCCGAGCGCGTCGGTGACGTCGACCCCGGCAAGATCGGTGACCCCGACCTGTCGCTGATGACGGCGCTGGCGCGGCTGGCCCCGCTCAGCGGTTGAGGCCCGGTACGCTCGGGTCGAGGCCGAGCTTCCGGGAAGGTGCGCGGTGACGATCGAGCCAGCCGCCGACGAGCGGGTCTTCCAGCGGGTGGTCGAGTACGTCCAGAACGCGATCGCATCGGGGGAGCTGCGGCCCGGTCAGCGGCTGCCCAGCGAGCGCGAGCTTGTGGAGAAGTTCTCCATCGGGCGGGCGTCGGTCCGCGAGGCGCTGCGCGTGCTGGAGAGCATGGAGCTGGTCCGGTCGCGGCCGCGCGACCCACGCGGTCCGCTGGTCCTGCCGGTGTCGGCGGGGCCCGTCCGCCGGTCCGTGGCCATGCTGACCTCGGCGAAGGCGTTCAGCCTCGCCGAGCTCGTCCAGTTCCGCATGATCGCCGACGCGTCGGCCAACCTGCTCGCCGCCAACCGCCGTACCGACGCGCAGCTCGTCGCCCTCGAACGGAACATGGCGCGCATGCGGCAGTGCCTGCGCCGCGGGTACGCGGAGTTCAGCCAGGCCGACATGGAGTTCCACGAGATCATCGCCGAGGCCGGCGGCAACCAGCTAGTGCAGATCTACGGCGACGTCACCCGCGAGGCCGTGCTCGCGCTGATCCAGCGCACCATCCTCGACGCCGACGACCGGACCGCGCTCATGCTGAAGTCGATCAGGCACCACCGCGCCGTGTTCGACGCCATCGCCGACCGCGACGGGCTGCTCGCCTCCCGCCTGGCCCGCGAGACCCTCTACGCCTACTACGCCGACCACGTCGACGAGGCGGACCGGGCGATCATGGCCGACCTGGTGCGGGAGTGCGGGGGACGGCTGCCCGGCTCATGAGCGGCTGCGCAGGCCGCTGAGCAGCAACAGCAGGCACAGCCCGATCAGGACGGGCTCGACGGTGTACGCGGCGGTCAGCCCGACGGCGTCGGCCAGCGCGCCGAGTGCGAACGGCGCGCCGACGACCAGCAGGCCGCCGAGCACCTGCGACAGCGCGTTGACCCGGTCCTCCCGGCCCGGTGCGGAGCCGAGCGCCAGGGCCAGGGCCAGCGGGTAGAGGTTGGCGATGCCCACCCCGGCCAGGAACAGGCCGACGACGGCGACCGGCAGGGGAGCGAGCCAGAACAGCGCGAACCCGACCGCGGTGCCGGCCAGCGACCCGAACTGCAGCGCGGTGGTGCGTCCGGGGCGGCGGGTGGCGAGCGCGCCGGCGACGCGTCCGACCAGCAGCCCGACGTAGTGGGCGCTCATGGCCGTGGCGGCGGCCGCCGTGGGCAGGCCGATCGCCGCGAGCTGCTCCGCGCCGTAGTAGACCAGGCAGAACTCGACGGCCATGCTGGCCGCGACCAGGCCGGCGAACAGCAGGGCCGCCCGCGGCAGCCGCGCGGTCCCCGCCGGGTGGTCGGGCGCCGCCCGGGGGAGCGGGTGGCGCCGGTAGCGGACGTTGAGCACCACGAGCCCGAGCACCGGCAGGACGAAGGCCGCCCGCCAGCCCAGCACCGTGCCGGCGAGCGCGCCCAGCACCAGCGGGGCGAGCACGGCGCACGCCGCGGCGCCCATGTTGGCCTCGGTGAGTGCCCGTTCGCGCTGGTCACCGTGCTGGTCGGAGAGGACCGCCTGGATGACGGTGAGCAGCGTCGTGCCGCCCAGCCCGAGCAGGCCACCGCCGATCAGCGTCGGCGCGACGCCGGGGCCGAGCACGAACAGGACGGCTCCTGCCGAGGACAGGAGCGCCGAGCCCCACAGCAGCCCGGCGCGGGACACCCGGCGCGCGAGCGCGGGGAACGCGATCCCGGTCAGCACTGCGCCGGCCGACCACGCGGCCGTGTAGACGCCCAGCAACGTGTAGGAGAAGTGCAGCTCGGCGCGCAGCAGGGTCAGCGCCGGCCCGTACCCGTAGTTCCAGAACGTGAAGCAGAGCAGGGCGGCGTAGCTGAGGACGGTCGGTGCGCCACGGCGGAACGCCGTGGCTGTGTAACGATACACGACTACACTGTACGAGTGCCCGGCCCCGACCGCCCGCTGGAAGGCCGCCCGACCATGCGGCAGGTCGCGCGCGCCGCCGGCGTCTCGCCGATGACGGTCTCCTACGCCTACTCCCAGCCGGGACGCGTGTCGCCGCAGATCAGGGAGCGGGTCATGGCGGCGGCGCGGGAGCTGGGCTACGTCGGGCCCGACCCGACGGCCCGGTCGCTGCGCCGAGGGCGGGTCGGCACGCTCGGCGTCGTGCTCGGCGAACACCTCGGCTACGCGTTCGACGACCCGCAGGCCGCGCGCTTCCTCGGCGGCGTGGCCGACGTGTGCGCGGCGGAGGGCGTCGGCCTGACCCTCGTGCCGACGTCCGGGGCGGCCAGCGACGTCGACCGCGTGACCAGCGCGGTGGTGGACGGCTTCGTCGTCTGGACCACCAGCGACGACGACCCGGTGCTCGACGCCGTAGCCGACCGCGGCCTCCCCGCCGTCGTCCACGCCGGGCCCGCGCACCGCGGCCTGCCCGTGGTCGGCATCGACGACCGCGCGGCGGCCGCGGCGATCGGGCGCACGGTCTTCGCCGGCGCGCGCCGCCCGGTGGTGCTCGGCTTCCCGCTGGACCGGGCCCGGGTGCGGCAGCTCCTGGCCGGCCCGCAGGTGGGGGAGGTGCGGTTCCCCGTGACCCGGCGCCGCTGGGCGGGCTTCCGCGACGCGTGGACGGCGGGTGGCCGGCCGCTCACCGACCTGCGTCTGGCGGTGTGCCCGGCCAACAGCACCGCGGCCGGCGCCGGGTTCGCAGCCGAGCTGCTCGCCGGCACCGACCCGCCGGACGCGATCGCCGCCATGAGCGACGAGCTGGCTTTGGGGGTCCTCCAGGTCGCGGGCGGCGCCGTGCCCGACGCCGTCGCCGTCAGCGGCTGGGACGACAGCGAGGCCGCCGAGGCGGCCGGACTGACGACCGTGGCCCAGTCCCTGCGCGAGCAGGGCGCACAGTGCGCCCGCATCGCGCTGGGCCAGCCGGCGGCGCCGGCGGCCCCACAGTGGAGGGTGGTCGCCCGGTACACGACACGCTGACGCGCTCACGCACACCGTCGAGTGCCCACGCACACGGTGCGACGTGTGCGTGGGCACATCAGCGTGTGCGTCAGCCGCCCGACGGGGCCAGGCGGATGGCCTCGACCTGGCCGTCCAGGCGCAGCGGGCCCGCCGCGTGCGGCACCAGGAGCGTGTCGCCCCGGCGCACGGCCAGGTCGTCCTGTTCGCCGGCCAGCCGGCCTGCGCCGGACACCACCACGAGCACGCCGAAGCCCTGCTCCACGCGGTCTCCGCCGCCCAGCCTGCGAGCGGAGAAGAACTCGTCGGCCGTCTCCGGCAGCAACCGGGACGGGGTGCCGCGCAGGCCGTCGAGGCGCTCGGGGGTCCACGCCGCCCGGTCGACGCACTGCAGCGCCAGGTCGTAGCCGAGGCCGAGGTGCCCGTCGGCCACCCCGAAGGTCTCGTACTCCAGGAGCACGGAGAAGTCGGTCGGTTCCTGCACCTCGACCAGCAGGATGCCCTCGCCGATCGCGTGCGGCAGGCCGGCCGGGCAGAAGATCGCGTCGCCCGCCGCGACCGGCACCCTGTTGGTGGCCGCCAGCATCTGCCCCGTGTCCTGCGCGGCCACCCAGCCGGCCAGCTCGTCGGGCGAGACGTCGCGGGCGAACCCGAGGTGGACGTAGGCGTCCGGCACTGCGGAGACGATCACCCACGCCTCCGCCTTCCCGTACGGCGACGCCAGGTGCGACAGCGCGAACCGGCGGTCGGGATGGACGTGCAGGGGCAGCCGCTGCCCGGCGTCGAGCAGCTTCACCAGCACGCCGGCGTCGGTGCGCTGCGGCCCCAGCCACCACGCCGGATCGGCGCTGATCGCATCGGCCAGCACCCGGCCGTCGGGCAGGGTGGACAGGCCGCTCGGGGCGAGGCCGAACCGGGTGGTCGTCGAACCGACCCAGTCCTCGGGGCGGTCCGGCGCGGCCGGCGCGGAGCGGAACGCGGCGATCCGGCCGGCACCGCGGTAGAACGTCTCGGGCTGGTTGGCCGGCAGCACCTCGACGGTCATCGAGCCTCCTTCCGGGAGAGCGCTGCCAGGAACCCGCCGACGAACGTGTCGCCGAGCCCGACGGTGGTCGGGTGCGCGACGTCGAGCGCGAAACCGGGCACGCACCGGACATCGTCCCCCATTCGCTCGTGCAGCTCCGCCGCGAAGGCGACCGACTCCGGCCGGCGCGGCCGCCGGCTCATCCGCTCGACGTCCTCGTCGGTGAATCCGTCGCCGTGGCCGTACCGGACCGCGGCCAGCACGGTGCCGGTGTCGAGGGCGTCGACGTACTCGACGGCGCGGTCGGCGAGGACCAGCGCCCAGTACTTCGTGTGCAGCACCAGTGCCGGCACGGGGACGAGCGCGTGCACCTCGGTGAGCGCGGCCGCCACCTCGGGCGCCGACAGCAGGTCGACGGGGTGGCCGAGGTAGGCCTGCAGCTCGTCCTCGTTCATCCCGTGGACGTCGATGGCGTCGAGCAGCGCGGCCCGGACGCGGCTGCTGAACGCGGGCACGTGGTACGCGGCGTCCTCGAAATACGTCACCGCGCCGGGCGGCAGCCGGCGCATGTGGGCGCGCAGCGCGCGGAGCCGCTCATCCAGCGCCTCCTGGTCGCGCATGGCGTTGAACCCGGAGATCAGGAAGATCTCCGCCGCCTCCAGGCGTGCGCCGAGCTCGTCGTCGAGCAGCATGGCCTCGTTGGCCGGGTCGTTGACGTAGATCAGCCGGTTGGGGAACGGCGCGCTGACGTCGACGTCGCCGGCACGGACCCGCAGGCCCTGCTCCCACTGGACGATCAGGTGCGGGTGCGCGGAGTCCGCGTCGGCGCTGCACAGGTACTCGCCGCCGGCCGGGAGCAGCCTGCGCACCGTGTCGTCGATGCTGACCAGGTGGAATGTGGCCGGCACGCCCAGCCGGCTCATCGCGAGCCCGGCCCGCACCGACGTGCCGCCGAGCGTCGTCCGGTGCGGGAACCGGCCGGCGAAGGTCTGCAGCGCGGCGGCGGAGGCGACGAAGTGCTCGCCGCCCCCGCCCCGCGCCACGTACCCGAGGATCGACACGACGAGGTCCCGCTCGCCGGCCACGGGCGGCGGCGATGCCAGTTCCGCCGCCCGGATGCCGAACTCGCTGACGAGCCGTTCCAGGACGTCCGCGGTCAGCGTCAGCTCGTGGTCGACGCAGCCGCCGAGACCCAGCACCACCCGCGACGCGTCGGTCATCGGTAGAGCGAGGCCTTCCCGGCGGCTCCGAACAGCTCGATCTTCTGGGCGGCGACCACGTTCATGGCCTCGATGCACGCGGGCTGGATGGCGTTGGGTTCGCGCATCTTCGGGTCGTTGCCCAGCACCTCGCGCATCTTCTCGTGGTACGCGATCTTGATGTCGGTCGAGATGTTGATCTTGTTGATGCCGATCCTCGCGGCCTCGCGGATCTCGTCGTCCGGGTTGCCGGAGCCGCCGTGCAGCACCAGCGGGATCGACACCCGGCTCTTGATCTCCTTGAGCAGGTCGAGCTTGAGCTCCGGCTTGAGGTGAGCCGGGTAGAGGCCGTGGAACGTGCCGATCGCGACGGCCAGGCTGTCCACTCCGGTCTCCTCGACGAACGTGACGGCGTCGTCGGGATCGGTGTAGATGATCTCGGCGGAGCCGGCCTCCGCGTAGCTGTCGTTGGCGCCGATCGTGCCGAGCTCGGCCTCCACCGACAGCCCGAGCACGTGCGCGGTCTCGGCGACCTTCCGGGAGATCGCCACGTTCTCCTCGAACGGCTTCAGCGAGCCGTCGATCATCACGGACGTGAAGCCGAACCGGATCGCCTCGAGGATCTGCTCGTAGGTGGCGCCGTGGTCCCAGTGGATCGCGATCGGGACGGTCGAGCGGTGCGCGCGCTCGATGATGCCGGTGATCATGTCGCGGCCGATGTGGCGCACCTCGTCGGGGTGGATCGCGACGAGCAGCGGCGCGTTCGTCTCCTCGCTGATCTCCACGATCCCCTGGAACATCGCCCAGTCGCTGATGTTGAAGGCGGGCACGGCGAAGCTGTGCTCGTTGGCGACGTCGAGGATGACCTTGCCGGTCGTCAGCATTGCTGTGGTTCTCCTTCTGGAGCGGGTCAGGCCTTCACGGCGCCGGCGGTGAGTCCGCCGATGAATCGCCGTTGGAACAGGAGGAAGAGGAGGAGGACCGGCACGGAGCCGAGGATGCTCATGGCCATCATCTGGTTCCACTCGTACGAGTGCTGGCCCATGAGCAGCTGGATGCCGATCGGCACCGTGCGCATGTCGTCGGTGCGGGTCAGCGTGAGCGCGAACAGGTACTCGTTCCACGAGATCATGAACGTGTAGACGCCGACGGCGATCAGGCCGGGCACCGAGATCGGCACCAGCACCCGCCACAGCGCCGTCCAGCTCGTGCCGCCGTCGATCTTCACCGACTCGTCCAGCTCGCGGGGCAGGGTGTTCAGGTACGCGGTGATCATGATGATCGCGTACGGGAGGGTGAACACCATGTGCGTGAGGATCAGCCCGAGGTAGGTGTTGTAGAGCCCGAGCCCCACGACGAGCCCGAAGTACGGGATGACCAGCGTGATCGGCGGCACCACCTGGACGCTGACGATCACCGCGTTGATGGTCCGCTGGAACGGGAAGCGGAAGCGGCTGAACGCGTAGCCGGCGAGCAGCGCCACCAGCAGCGTCAGGACCGTCACCGCGAACGCGACGACGTAGCTGTTGAGGAAGAACCGCAGCTGGGCGGCGTTGCCGAGGATCTCGCGGTAGGCGTCGAGGGAGAAGGCGTCGGTGATCAGCTGCGGCGGGTTCTGGAACACCTCCCCGTTGCTCTTGAACGAGGTGGAGAGCATCCACAGCACCGGCAGGCCGGCGAACAGCGCGCCGAGGACCAGCCCGGTGAGGACGCCCGTCTTCGCGAGGGCGCGCTTCGTCCTGATCGTGACCATCACTGCTCCCGCTGCTGGCGCACGTAGAAGAAGGCCAGGACCGTCGTGAGGAGCAGGACGACCACCGCGGCGGCGGACGCGGTCGCGAACTCGTACTCGCTGAACGCCTGCTTGTAGGTGTAGGTGCTGAGCACCTCGGTGGCGTTCAGCGGGCCGCCGCCGGTCATCATCCAGATCAGCGCGAACTGCTGGGACGTCCAGATCAGGTCGAGCACGGCCATGCTGATGATCACCGGCCGCAGCTGCGGCAACGTGACGTGGACGAACCGCTGGAACCAGTTCGTGCCGTCGACGGCCGCCGCCTCGTAGAGATCGGCCGAGATGCCCTGCAGGGCGGCCAGCAGGCTGATCATGAAGAACGGGTAGCCGGACCAGATGTTGGCGAACGTGACCGCCCACAGCGCCGTGCCCGGGTCGCCGAGCCAGCTCACGCCCTCGCGCAGGAGGCCCATCGTCTGCAGCACGTAGTTGACGACGCCGGCCGGGTCGAGCAGCAGCCGCCAGATCACGGCGATCACCGCGATCGTGAACAGCCACGGCAGGATGTAGACGATGCGGAAGACCGCCTTCGTGACCCCGCTCAGCAGCTTGGTGTTGAGCATCATCGCGAAGGCGAGACCGAGCACCAGGTGGGCCACGGTGCTGACGGTGATGAAGACCGCGGTGTTGCCCAGCGCCGCCAGGAAGTCCGCGTCGCTGAGCACCTTCGCGTAGTTGACGAGCCCGGCGAACACCGGGTTCTTCTTGACGATCACGTTGTCGCGGAACGAGTAGCCGATCACCATGACGATGGGGACCACCATCAGCACGGTGAGCAGCAGGATCGTGGGGGACAGGTAGCCGTAGGGGACCAGGCGCCGCCCGACGCCCGGCCGCTGCCGGCCGGAGACCATCGCTCCGGCCGGCAGCGCAGTGGTCGGGGCAGCCGCGGGATCGATGTTCGCGGACGTCATGTCGTCCCGGTCACCCGATCACCGACGACCACGACTGCTGCGACTTCGCCAGCGCGTCGTCGACGCCCGCCTTGCCGGTGAGCACGAGCTGGAGCTGCTCGTCGAAGGTGCGCATCAGGTCCTCGGACTTCGGCAGGCCGACGAACTCGTTGGCCGGGTAGCCCTGCTGGTAGATGTCGAAGGCCGTCTTGAACCGCGCGTCGCTGCCGGTGAAGTCGGGCTGCGCGGTCTTGTTGCCGGGGAAGCCGTTGGCGATCGTCGCGAGCTTCGCGTTGACGTCCTTGCTGAGCAGGTACTGCACGAACGCGAACGCCTCGGCCTTGTGCTCGGTGGAGTCGGAGATCCCGATGCCCCACGACGCGTACGGGATGCCGCGCTTGCCGGTGTAGGCGTCGTCGGCGGGCACGGCCGCCACCTCGAAGTTCAGGTCCGGCTTGTTCTTCTTGATCAGGTTGATGTGCGCGAGCGAGTCGATCATCATGCCGACCTGGCCGTTGGTGAACTTCTCGACCTTGTCCTGCTCCTTCATCGTGAGCGAGCCGGGGGCGATGACGCCCGCGTCGTTCAGGCTCTTCACGTACTCGACGGCGCTCTTGACCCCGGGGCTGCCGAGGTCCGGCTTGCCGTCCTTCAGCATGCTGCCGCCGGAGGCCCACAGCCACGACATGACGTCGTTCTGCACGCCGTTCGGCACGGCGGTGTCGAGCGGGAGCGCCCAGCCCTTGGCGTCACCGCCGGTCGCGCTGATCTTCTTCGCGGCGTCGAGGAACTGGCTGCGCGTCGTGGGCACCGCGGAGACGCCGGCCTTCGCGAGCAGGTCCTTGTTGACGAACAGCGGGTAGACGAAGTTGACCACGGGGATCATGTACGTCTTGCCCGAGACCTGGACCTGGCTGGCGAGCTCGCCAGGGTCGTAGTTGGTCTCGGCCATCAGTGCGGACATGTCGGTGATCGCGCCCTGCTTGGCGAAGTCGTTGACCCACGCGCCGTCGAGTCCGACGACGTCCGGCAGCGTCTGCGAGGCCGCGCCGGTGACCAGCTGCTGTTTCGTCGACGCGTAGGGCGCGCTGAGCAGCTTGACCGTGACGTTCGGGTGCTGCGCGGTGAAGCCGGCGACGATCTTGTCGAACTCCCCGGCCGGGAGCTCCGCGCCCCACCACTGGGCGAACTCCAGCGTCACGGGGCCGTTGCTCGGGGCTGCCGCGCTCGAGCCACCCGAACCGCACGCCGCCGTGACCGCGAGCGACGCGGCCACGGTCGCCGCCGCGAGCAATCGCTTCAACCGGGATGCGCGGATGGGCATGGCGAGCTCCTTCATTGGAGAGGGCACTGTTCTCTGCTGCAGCGGCGTCACGCTAGCAGCGCTGTAACAGCGGAAACAAGAGAAGAACCGCAGAAAACTGCAAAGTCGGGCGCTGGAGTGCGCCAACTGGACGGATGGCGCTGCAACTCTCTGCGGTTCTGTTCGCGTGGTTGTGGCATACTGCCGCACTCGTGGAGGGGGAGCAGTGAGCGCTGACAGTCAGGAACGGCAGCGGCGGCTGCCGGCAGGCCGCAAGGCGCAGCTGGCCGCCTACGTCGCGGAGACGGGCCAGGTCACGGTGGGGGAGCTGGCCGAGCGGTTCGGGGTCTCGATCGACACCGTGCGGCGCGACCTCGACCAGCTCAGCGCCGACGGTGTGCTCGTGCGCACGTACGGCGGCGCCGTCAGCCTGTCGACGGCCTACCGCACCGACAGCGCCGTCGACCAACGACTCCTGCTCCTGGCGGAGGAGAAGGAGCAGATCGCGGAGCTGGCCGCGCCGCTGGTCCAGGACGGCTCGACCATCATGGTCAACGGCGGGACGACCACCCTCGCGCTGGCCCGCAGCCTGCGGCAGCACCGCGACCTCACGGTCGCGACGAACAACCTGCTGGTGCCTGGCGCGCTGCCGCCCACGGCGATCCGAGACGTCTACATCTTCGGCGGTGCGGTGCGCACGCTGACGCTCACGACCATCGGGCCCGTCAGCTTCCGGGCCGCCGGCGGCGCCGAACTGGACATCAGCTGCGACCTGGCGCTGATCGGCGTCGGCGCGGTGTCCGCGGACGGCGGCTACACCACCAGCCACCTCGGCGAAGCCGCGATGATGCAGGAGATGATCTCGCGCGCGGCGCGCGTCGCGATCCTCGCCGACTCGTCCAAGTTCGGCCGCCGCCTCTTCGCGCAGGTGGCGGAGCTGGGCAGCGCCGACTACCTCGTCACCGACACCGCCCCACCCCCCGACCTCCGCGACGCCCTCGCCGCGAGCGGGGTGGAGGTGATCACGCCGGGGTGACCCCGGGTCGAGGGTGCGGCCGGCGGGACCCGCCCGCCCGACCTCACACACGGCCAGGCCCGTTCACACACGTCCGGGCAAGCGCTGGATTGATAACACTTCCGCATCCGTCCTCGTCGGATATGGCGTTGCCTGAGCGGAGGTTGTCCTAGTACTCCAGCCGGAGATCGTGATCATGTCTCGGATCGGGCGCGGTATTGGTGGCGTCGTCGCCAGTCTGTCCAGGTCAGGGCAATGGCGGGGCGGCGGGCGGGGTCGAGGACGAGCTGGTTGAGCAGGCGGGCGATCTCGTTGCAGGTCAACGTGATCAGCCCGGCCGGTGTCGGGTCGCGGTCTCGTTCGGTTACAGCCAGCACCGCGAGTAGGGCGTGGGCGAGCATCGCGATCAACGTCCAACGCCGCCACGAGGTCCAGCGCCGGACCTGATGCTCGTCCAGCCCGGTCAGGCCCTTCGCGGCCTGAAAGGACTCCTCGACGCTCCACCGCGCACCGGCGACCCGAACTGGTTCGGGCAGCCCGACCGGCTCGGGTGCGTAGCAGCGGTAGAACGCCAGCTGCCGTGACCGGGGTGGCGCCGGATCAACAGTCCGCGCTGCACCCCCACCGTCGGCGCGGCCATGCTGCGCACACCCGACCGACGGCGGAGCCTCAACTCGCGCTGATCGACGAGCCATGCGATGGCCGACGGATCGGCGATGAAACGGAGCAGCTCGCCGTCGCGACCGGCCAAGCGTAGGTGTTGAGCTGCGGTTCGGGTGGCACGATCACGTCATGCCCGGCCCGGACATCGACTTCGAACGGATTCGTCCCTACGGGCGGCCCGCGAGCAGGCCGAACGCCTTCGAGGAACTGTCATCGATCCTTCTGCGGCACGGCGTGATCGAGTGGCCGACCGGCACGCGCTTCCAGCGGTTCGGGAACCCGGACGGCGGGCGGGAGGGTCGGGGAGTCCTTCCGAACGGTGATGTCTGGGCATGGCAGTCGAAGTACCTGTTCACTTTCGACGCGTCGGCAGCGGCGCAGATCAGCTCGTCGGTCAAGCGAGTCCTTGAGAGCGAACCCAACCTCAAGCGGTACTTCGTGACGCTGCCGATCGACCTGTCGGCTGGCGACACCGAGACCAGGGGCTCCGCCCAGACCCGCTGGGACGACAAGGTCAGCGAGTGGAAGGCGCTCGCCACGCAGCGTGGCATGGACGTCGAGTTCCACTTTGTCGGCGCGCACGAGCTGACCTCGGCTCTGACGCTTGCGACGAACGAGGGCCGCGCACGGTACTGGTTCGACGCTGACGTCCTCACCGAAGGATGGCAGCGCCGACGCCTGGGAGAGGCCGTCGCGAAGGCGGGACGCCGGTACACCCCCAAGATTCACGTCGAGGTCCACACGGTGCAGGCGCTGCACGCCGTCGGCCGGGCGGACCCGTACCTCGATCGCTGGCGCATTGCCCTTGCCGAGCTCCGGGAGGCACGCCGGTGGTGCTGGCGATCTCCGCGCGACCTACCAGCCTTCGACTCCGCGCTGGCGCGATGCAGCGAGGCTCTGGCCGTGGCCGACACTTGCCTGGCGACCATGATCGCCACCCTGGAGTCGAGCGATAACCTCCCCGCGATCGACACGGTCTTGTCCGGCGCTCTCGCAGCGCTCGGGGAAGTCGACGATCTCCTCCATGAACACTGCCTGACCGATGGCCGGTACTTCGTGGGCGACGCCGGGTCACTGGCCAGTGCCTGCACCAAGGTGCGAAGCGCGCTGTGGCAGGCGAGCGAGCTCGCCCGTAGTGCCCTGCTGCGTGCCGCGGACACGAAACGCCTGGTGATCACCGGCCGCGCCGGCAACGGCAAGACCCACCTGTTCTGCGACGTCGCTACTCAACGCATCTCCGAGGGCCGGCCGACTCTCCTTGTGCTCGGCCAGGACTTCGACGCGAGGAACCTGCTCCCGCAGTTCGCGGAGATCACGCAGCTCAACGGCGGGACCGAGGCTGCGATCGCGTCCTTCGCGGCCGCGGCGGAGGCGTCCGGGCACCTCGGTCTTGTGATGATCGACGCCCTCAACGAGAGCGAACGGCCTGAACGCTGGCGCGATGATCTGCGCACGTTGCTGTCCATCATGGACCGGTACGAGCACGTCGCGGTGACAGTGTCCTGCCGGACCGAGTTCGTCGACGCCGTCCTCGGCGACGACGATCGACCGACGGTCGAGCACCCGGGCTTCGCGGAGGCGACGGACCGGGCGATCAGCCGGTACACCGAGGAGTACGGACTCGAACCGGCATCCTTCCCCGTCCTGGGCCCAGAGTTCAGCAACCCGCTGTACCTGAAGCTGACCTGCGAGGCTCTCCGCACCCTGGGGGCGACCCGGTTTCCATTCGGCTCGGCCGGGGTCACGACGGTTTGCGAGGCCTTTCTCGACGCCGTGAACCGCCGCCTCGCTGAGCCATCCCGCTGCGACTACGACGAGACGTCTGATGCCGTCGCTGCGGTCGTGCGCGAACTCGCTTCGCTCGGCGGGAGCACGTATGACCGAGCCGACGTGCGACGGCTGACCGAGTCGGTCCTGCCCGGCGATCGTGGGTGGTCCCGATCGCTGCTGCGTGGGCTGATTGCCGAGGGCGTGCTCATCGAGGTGGGCACGGACCGGATCGCGTTCGGGTATCAGCGCCTGGGGGACCTTGTTCGCGCCACCCGACTGGCGGAGGACGGAACCGAAGCGGTACGGGCATGGTTCGACGAGCTCGGCGACCGCCGCTGGCAGGAACGGGGGCTGTTGGGGGCGCTTGCCGTCGTCATGCCCGAGCAGCACGGCGTGGAGCTATTCGAGCTCGTGGTGGACGACGACGGGAAGGTCTCGCGCGGCGTCGCCGACGCGTTCCTGGAGAGCCTGCTCCTGCGCGGTCCGGACAGCATCACCCCGCCAGCGGTTACTGCGGTGCAGCGTCTCCTCGACAGTGGTAAGGGCCGGGGCGACGCCTGGGAGGTCTGGGGCCGTCTCCTGCGGATCGCCTGCATCCCCGGGCACCCGCTCAACGCCGGCTGGTTGCACGAGCACCTCCGGTCCCTGGATCTTGCCGATCGTGACGCGACATGGTCCCAGTGGTTGATCGGGTCCATCGACGATGATCACGAGTCGCCGGTGCGGCGCCTACTCGACTGGGCCTGGCCTGAGGACCTCGACAGCTGCCGCCCACTCCCCGACGACGTCGCCTCGCTAGCCACGACCTGCCTCGGCTGGCTGCTGACCACGACCGACCGCCGGTTCAGGGACCGCGCCACGAAGGCTCTCACCAGCATCGCCGAACGCGCGCCGGTCGGCTTCGCCACCGGACTCGCCCGCTTCGCCGGGATCAACGACCCCTACGTCACCGAGCGGCTGGCGGGCGCAGCATGTGGAGCCGCACTCCGGACCGACGACGAGGAGACCATCCGCAGCCTCGCCGACGGGGTAAGTGCCCTCCTCGCCGATTGCTGGCCGGACCACCTACTGACCCGGGACTACGCCCATCGCGTGGTCGAGACCGCACGCGCGCACGGGTGGGCGGGGTCGCTCCCCGCACCGGCGCCGGGCGCCTGGCCGATGCCGGTGCGCCCAGCGGAGGAGATCAACGCGCTCGCCGGGGCGCCAGATTACGCGTACAGCACGATCTGGCACTCGCTCACGGGCATTGGGGGCGACTTCGGTCGCTACATCCTGAAGCCGGCCCTCGAGCACATCGCGGTGGACGACGAGCAGAAGCTGGCCCGCGACGTCGAGCGAGCTGTGTTCGAGCGCGTGCTCGACCTGGGCTGGACCCCCGAACGCTTCAAAGATCTGGACCGGGCTCGCCACGGTGGCCACGACGGTGTCGTCGAGCGGGTCGGCAAGAAGTACCAGTGGATCGCCTTCTACGAAGTGCTGGGCCGCCTCACAGACCACCACCTCGTCCGGACGCGGTGGAGAGACGACACTCCCCGCGTCTACGAGCACGCCGAACAGCTCATCTGGCGCGACATCGACCCGACCGTCCTGGTACGGAAGCCGCCCCGGCAGCCCCAGCGAGGGCGGCACCCGTGGTTCGCCCCAGTCGCCGCCGAGTTCCCGGACACGGTCGTCGACGAGTACCCGAGCGACATGACCGGGGTACCGGACCCTCTAGACCTGCTCGCGATCACCGACGCCGACGGGACGGACTGGCTCACTCTCATTGGCAACCACACCTGGGAGCAGCCGCTGCCGGTTGAGGTCGTCGCACAGAGAGGCCCGCGGCTCGTCACCTGGATGCACCTGCGCGCCTACCTGGTGCCCACGACCAAGGTCGACGGTCTGACCAGCTGGGCGCAGGGCCAGGACTGGTACGGGCGCTGGATGCCCGATACCGCCGAGATACACAACGTGCTGCTCGGAGCCCATCCGGACGGGCCCGGATGGAAGGCCGCCGACGGAGCTGTCGAGTGGTGGCCCACCGGGCGAGTCCCGCCACCCTGCGAACTGCAGCAGTGCGCGCTCTGGTACGGCGGAACCGGCACCGATCGTGACGCCTCCGCCGGGGACGAAACCCGCGGTTTCGTCCCCACCCGACCGCTGATCGACGCGCTGGGGCTGTCGAAGGGATGCGATTTTCGGTGGCGCGACCCCGATGGTCTCGCCGTCCATGATCCCTCCGTCGTGCTGGGCGGGCGAGGACTGCTCGTGATGCGGCGCGACCTCGCGTCCCCCCTCCAAGCTGATGGCGTGACGGTCTTCTGGACGGTTCTCCTGGGGTGTGAACTGCGGCCACCCGATCATCAGCACCCCGGTGACGAGTACAGGTGGATCAGCGCGAGCGCGTCATACGTCCTCGACGGCGACTCGATCACGAGGGTCCACTCCCTGGCGAAGAGGTGCCGCCCGGGGCCGGTGACGGAGCACGATGTCGAGTGGGTGTCACGGGCAGGGGACCCCTAATACGACCCGGAAGCTGGCAGACGGCCTCGGCCGGGGCCCGTTCGCTGGCAGTCGCGTGATCAGCTTGGTGTGCACGAGGGTGGCCGAGTTGACTGGCGGCTCCTCCTGCTGCCGCGATGTGTGCTGTCGGCGCTGGTACTTGCTGTGGTTGCCACCAGGTCGGCCGTCTTGAATCATTAGGTCCGGTCGAGGGGCGACTCTCATGGCATCGACGGGGGCCTTGGTGGAAGCGTGGAACCAATCGTGGTGCGACGACCACGTCGTCGCGAGTGTTTCCTGAGCCTTCGTAGACGGGCCCTGCGACTGTCGTTGCTGGAAGATGCGTCGAGAGCTGTCGTCGCCCCGAATTACAACCGAGCGGTCGCAGGTTCGAACCCTGCCGCGCCCACGCATCTGCCCAGGACATTTGGAACGCGCTGACCTGCGGGTCTGCTCGCGTGACACATTTCGCTGGCGCCGGCTCGCCCGGCGGCGCCCCCTGACGAGGCTGAGCGAGCGTTGCTCCGGCCACGGAGCCCCGCGTCTGGCCGTCGAGCTTCGCGAGAAGATCCTGAACGGTGAGCACGCCGCTGGCGATCACCTTCCAGGAGGCAAGGCGCTGGCTGTCGAGTACGGCTTGTCGTCGTCGACGGTGAAGCGAGCATTCGACCTTCTGCATGAGTTGGGACTTGATCTCCGGCGCCGAGAGGGCGTGGCCCCACGTTCGGCCGGCAGCGCGACTACTCGGTGAGGCTGGTGCAGATGGCGCTACCGCGCAATAGGGTCATGGACGTCCGCAGACCGCCTCCGTAAGGCCCGGCTGCTCGCGTTCACCATGGGCGCGCCGCACTAGCGCACCCCACGTCAGCGTTCTTGGTCGATAGAAAACGCGCCGACACCACGCCGGCGACGGAGATGCGTAATCAACCAGTCGGCGCCGATGTCTATGCGGTCGCTGTCGGTCGACGTGGTAATCACCTGGAACTTCCAATTTCGGGAGGTGAGCCGATCGTACACTTCTTGCTGAGTATTGGGGGTTAAGCGTCCAGTAATGGCGTCTAGAATGAGAATTGCCGCACTCTCCCGCGCCTTAACTTGCGAGATTGTTAGGCAGATATCAAGATTGATGCTCAGTAGTTCATTGCCGCTCAGGTTCGGCGAACCCGGCTTAACCCATCTGTCCGGCTGACCTGGTTGAACCAACCTAACGACTAGGGCGCCGTCGGCGTCTACATCCGCGTCTGCGATGCAGCCGCTAGTCAGCTCACGTGATTGAGCGACAGCATTGACGAACTCTACCTTTCCAAGGCCGTACGCATTCGCGGCGCTCTCGGCAGAGAATCCTCGCCATTCGCGGTAAAAAAGCACTCGATAAGGACGTGGTACGAACGGGGACTCGACGCCATCGAGCACGAATCTTGTGCGCCTGCCATTGGCGCGAATCGTCAGCGTGCGGCGCTGCGGGTCATGCCAGACTAGATCAACGATGATTGCCCGTCCCCCTTGCGTTAGGCGGGCGAGTCTGTCGGGATCAGCGGCACTCGACAGAATCTGCAGGAGAAGCGTCTTGCCGACACCATTTCGTCCGACGATCAGATTATGAGACGATAGAACTAGCTCGTGATCGCCAATTGCGGGGGCGTTGGCGACCTTCAGCCGCTCGATCCAGCCGAGCGTTTCGTGACGGCCGCCTAGTGCCAAACGAGTGCGGGCGTCATGCAGGCCTCGCCACCCTTGAAGTAGGGCAGCGGGATACGCGCCGCCCTCATTAGTGTCGACAAGCCGGCCGTGGTGAGCGCACAGCCAAATCCCATTACTCAAATCACTCCGTTGCTCAGGTGTAAGTCCGCCGGTGCCGCGCGGACCGCCGTCCGCGGCTGCAAAGATGTGCGCAGCAGTTCCGACATTAGCCACGTCGTTGAGACCGACCCCCGGCCCGATTGTGACGCGACTGCAACTTGGAGCCGAGCAGCGATACCCGGCACGTTCTGCCAGCGTCCGGCGTGTCCGCTCGGAGAATTCGGCTCGTTTGATGGCGACTGGGATCAATCCTCGCGGTCTGGCTTACGGGTTGCCGATGAAGATACGCTCAAGCGGGAGACTAGCAAGTCCACGGTATTGCGGGATGCGTCATCCGTCAGTCGGTGTCCTGATGCTCACGATGCTCGACGACGACGAGTCCGTCCGGGCCGCGCTCGCCGCGGGCGCGTCCGGGAACGTCCTCAAGGGCGACTCCGCGGAGCGGATCGTGTGGGCCATCCACGCGGTCGCCGACGGTGAGACCGTGCCATCCGCGTTCCAGCAGGGGATGCTGGCCGAGATCACGGTCGCCTGACGGGGGCTCGGGATCGACGGTTGGCACAACGTGCCCTGGCCGCCGGCGAGCGGCTGAGGCACCGGTCGCACAGATGCGTGCGCTGCCAACGGAATTCGAGTGGTCCACTACCCGCGCCGCGCACCTGCGACGCGGCGACGATGCGGACGAACGTCCGTCCAAGGAGGGAGGATCGATGACCACGCTCGCCCGCTCCCGCGTCGCCGTGGCGGCGCTGCTCGTCCCGCTCGCGGTCGGTGCGCTCGCCGGGTGCGGTGGTCCCGCCGCCCCCGCCGCCCCCGCCGCTCCGGCCACCGCACCGAGCCCGCCCGCGCCTGCGCTCAGCTGCGCGCGATCGACCTCGTCCCCACCCCTGACTCGGGGCCCGGGCCGGGAGCCCGCGCCCGCCGCCGTCACCACCTTCGCCGCGAAGATCGGACCGTTGGTCGAGCAGGCCAAGACCGGTGCCCCCGCAGATCTGGCGCCCGCCCTCGACAAGATGGCGCAGCTCGTCGACAGCATGCGCACGACCGGGAAGATGCCCGACTTCTCCGATCCCGCCGTCTCCGGCGCCATCAACGGCTCCGAGGCCTGGGCGCACACGAACTGCGCCTTCCAGAACGTCGACGTGACGGCCGTCGGTGCGAAGTTCGAAGGCCTGCCGTCGCCGCATGAGGCGTGCCTCGCACCGGCCGTCGCCGGTATCCGCTCTGCCGCCGCCGAGCACGGCGTCGAGTCTCCCGAGTTCGCCGAGCTGGTCCGACTCACGGCCGGCCTCAACGGCGACTCGTGACCGGGTGGACTGTCGGGCGGTGCGGCGTCTACGCGGTCCTCGCCGCCGCCGGACCGTTCCACAGGAACCGCCCAGTGCCGGCGTCGCCGCGGTGTGCCGGGCGGGCCAGGGTCAAGTTGGGGAACGCGTAGCGGACCAGCGCACGCAGCGTGGTCACGTCGCCGTCTTTCTCTGCTTCCGTCCAGGCTGCGACGACGTCGGGCCGTCGGATAGCCCCGTTCGCGCGGACGTCACAGAGGGCGCTCTGTCATTGACCGCTGAGGACGGATGACCCCCGCGTGTGCGGGGACGACTGCAACGGCGGCCGTATACGCCGGCCCAGCGGATGAGCGCCGCGTGCGTGGGGATGACACCACTGACTTCAGCGGCAACCACATCGGGCACGGATGACCTCCGCGTGCGCTGGGAGGACACCGCCTCCGCCATGGCGACGACCCCACTCTCGGATGACCCCCCGCGTGCGCGGGGACGACGAAGGAGCCTGCGACACCCGGCCTGACCCGCGGGGATGACCCCCGAGTGCGCGGGGACGACCACGTTGATCCGCTCGCCGGCACATCTGACAGCCGGCGTTCCCCGCGGGTGGGGGACGACCAGGACAAACTGAGGTCAGTTCTCAGGAGATCAGGGATGACCCCCCGCGGGCGCGGGGACGACCCGATCCGCAACCTGCCCGACCTCTACAGCTACGGGTGACCCCCGCAGGCGCGGGGACGACTGGGTGTGGCCCATGATGACCGACTTCATGAACGGATGACCCCCGCGGGCGCAGGGACGACTTGTGCGTCAGCGAGTCGAGGCCGTGGGAGTTCGTGTGACCCCCGCGGGCGCGGGGACGACACCGGCATGGGCATCGGCTGGATCGCCAGCGACGGGTGACCCCCGCGCGCGGGGACGACTCCAGCAGGTGCAGCGATGAGCAGTCGATCCCGGGGTGACCCCCGCGGGCGCGGGGACGACATCGTTCGGCACTGGGGCTCATCGAGGCCGACGGGTGACCCCAGCGGGCGCGGGGACGACCGGGCTAGCTCGTCTGGGCTGTGCCGCATCCACGGGTCACCGCCGCCGGGCGGGGACAACATCCACCCACCGGGACCGCTCGGCATCTACGGCGAGTGACCCCCGCGGGCGGGGGACGACCCCGTCGCGGACCCAGCCGCCCGGGGGCAGCGGGTGACCCCCGCGGGCGCGGGGACGACGTGTTGAACACCGCGGCGTGGCCGAAGAACCGCGGGTGACCCCCGCGGGCGCGGGGACGACTGGTGGGCGCCCTCCTTGAATCCAACCCGTCGGGATGACCCCCGCGTGCGCGAGGACGACCGCTCCATCGCCACCCTCCTCACCTTCCTGGGCGGATGACCCCCCGTGTGCGGGGACGACGGCGCGGTCGAGTCGAACGCCGCGGCGAACGACGGATGACCCCAGCGTGCGCGGGGACGACGGTTCGGACGCGGCCGAAGACGACCCCGTTACCGGATGACCCCCGCGTGCGCGGGGACGACGCCCACGTACCTGGCGAACACGGGCGTGTTCGACGGATGACCCCCGGGTGCGCGGGGACGACGTGGCCTTGATCAGGACGTCCGGGCGGAACACCGGGTGACCCCGCGGCGCCGGGGGCGACCAGCTCGCCTACGGCTACTCCGACCAGATCAGCGGGTAACCCCCGCGGGCCGGGGACGACTCGGGTGGCACGCTCCACCCGACGTGCGTGAGCGGTTGACCCCCGCGGACGCGGGGACGAGGCTCCGCCGAGCACGAGCACGTTAAGGAACGGGGATGACCCCGCGCGCGCGAGGACGACCGCTACCGGGTTCTCTACCTGAACTCGATGTTCGGATGACCCACGCGTGCGCGGGGATGACGGACAACACCATCGCCTTGGTCGCAGGCATGTCGGATGACCCCGCGTACGCGTGGACGACGTCGGCGGCCACTTCGACCACGTCCACGTCAGCGGATGACCCCCGCGTGCGCGGAGACGAGAACCGCGCGTACATCGCGCCCGCCTGCTCAGGGGATGGACCCACGCGTGCGCGGGGTCGACTGTCGATCAGGAGGGGACCCGATGAAGGAGAGGGGATGACCCCCCGTGCGCGGGGACGACCTCACGGTGACGGTGTCCGGCCCGTCGAACAGAGGATGATCCCCGCGTGCGCGGGGACGACACCGCCTCGACAGTCACCGTCGCGATATAGCCCGGATGACCCCGCGTACGCGGGGACGACCGCCGCCCCGCAGGCCTTCCGCTGGGCGTGGCGGGATCACCCCGCATGCGCGGGGACGACACATCGCCCGTGGCCACGATGTGTTTGCACCAGGGGTGACCCCCGCGGGCGCGGGGACGACCAGCCACAGAGGCGGGGCTGGCTCCGATCCCGACGATCGCGGCGTTGCAGACGCCGTAGAGGCAGCTGTGTCCCGCGGAGAGGAGCCGGTTGACGTCATCGCCGGCGGCGAACGGTTCACCGGGTCGGTAGAGCGCGACCGCAAACCACGCCGGTCCGCGCCGACTCGGCCCGGTAGAGCTGCTTGATGCGGGCCCCTTCGCGTCGTCGGAGCTGCTGCATGATGGCGGTGGAGACGTCGTCGGCGGGGAAGCTCATGGCGTACATCTGGCGTGCCACACCGAGTCGTTCCTTGGTTGCCTGACGAATGAACATGCCTGCGCCGTGGCTGGGTCCGAGACCGGACGCGTACATGCGGACGCCGCGCTCGCCGACCCAGCACACCGCGGTGCCGGAGTCAGCGAGCAGCCGGACCGCGCCGCTGGTGACGCGCGCGCCTGGCCCGACGAGCATCGTTGCGACCATCGCGGCCGGCACGCGAACGCTGCGTTCCCGATTGACCAGCACGACGGCGTTGTCGTCTCGGTCGATGTGGCATTTCTCGACGTAGATCGTGGAGACGCGGTCCTCGACGCGGTGCAGGTCCGGGGGCCATGAGACCCACCACACGGCTCAGGCGCCGCTGGCCGTGACGGGTGCGAGGGTGATCAGCCCGCAGCCGTAGCCCTTGGCCGGCCCGACCCCTCCCAGCAGCCGTTCCCGGGCGATGGCCGGGTCGGTCACGCGGACGACGGCGTCGAAGGTGGCGGTGTTGAGCACGACGCGGTGCCCGCCGTTCTTGGTGAAGACCAGCCGGTCACGAGCCGACAGCGCGACGCGTGGCCCGGACTCTGGTGACAGGACGGTCTCGAATCCCCAGCCCTCGAGGTGGTCGGTGAACCACCGGAGCTGGTGGCCTGCGGTCCGGTGCGCCACCCGCACCCCCCGGCGCCGTTCCTTCGCGAGCTGCTTCTGCTGCGCTGGTGACGGCTTGTCCGGCCGGCGGGTGCTGCTGACCGGATTGGCGCGCACCCGCAGCCGGAACTCCCGGCCGCGCTGGACCTTGTCGAGAAGGGGCTGGTAGTCGCGGACGATCTCTTGAGGTTCGTCGGCGCTGGCCCAGCCGGCCTGCTCGACGAGGTGTTCCCACGACGGCATCGACTCGGTGAGCACGAGAACCTCGGCCCGGTGCCGGAAGTCGGTGTTCAGCCGCCACAGCACCCGTTCGGTGACGGGTTGTCGGGAGAGTCCACCGAGCACGGCGGCGTGCAGCGCGTGCGGGTTGGCCAGGAACAGCTGGGCGCGTGAGCGCAGCGGGTTGAGCCAGATGCGGGACAGGTAGGGCATTTGTGATCACCAGCCCAGGAGTGCGAACGGGTCGTGTGGGTCGGCGGGCCCGGTCTGATCGGGCACGGCGTAGGGCGGTGCAAGGTGGACCCAGTCCTGGCGTACTCGCCGGGTGCCGAACGATCGGCGGTGAAGGTCGAAGCTGCGCGGCACGTCGGTGCGGACGTCGTCGCCGCTGGGGTCGTCGACGGTGATGGGCAGGTCAATCGTGCGCGGCCGGTGTCGTCGGCGCTCGATCGCCGCCCGCGTTGCCGGGCCGGCCTGCCAGGTCACGGCGCCGAGGACGTCGATGGCGTTACCGGGCCAGAGGTACCCGGAGGTGGGTGAGGGTAGGAGCAGCGGCATCGCGGGTGGGCACGCGCGGCGCCCGAGGGCGAGCGGGAAGCCCGGCGCACGCACGGCGTCGGCCAATCCGGCCAGCACCGGCTCGGGTGCCTCGACGGCCGCGACGAACACCGCGTCCTGCAGGTAGTAGCGGTATGTCAGCTGGGAGGCGCCGGTCGAGCGGCGTTTCTGACGTCCCTTGCCGTCAACCGCCGCGGTCGGCAGCCCGAGACCGCGCAGGTCGCTGACGGTGTGGAAGTCGCGCAGCAGCGTGCCGGGCTGGTCGGTCCGCACGCCGAGGGTCAGGTTGACGAGGTCCTCGATGGGTTCGTGGCGGCGGCGGCCCTGCGCGGCCGCGAGCAGCCCAACGATGCCGCTCTTCGTCGGTTCGCCGAGGGTTTCGCGCCGGTTGTACTGGCTGTGCCCGCCCCAGGACTGCAGCGGCCCCGCCAGGCGCAGCACCAGACAGCTCACCGGTCCGTGCCCGTCAGGCGCTCGCGGGCAGCGGCGACGACCGTGGCCACGACCTGCTCGAACGGCATGCTCGTGCCGAGCGCCTCGACCGCCTTGTCCTGCGCGCCCGGCTCGGGAGCCCGGTAGGTCGAGGCGACCAAGGCCGGGCGCAGCCCCCAGTTCTCCGCCGCCGCGCCCAGCTCCTCGCCGAGCGCGGTGATCGAGTCGCTGACGACGCCGCCGTTGATCGGTCGCACCGGCCTCTCGAACGCCGAGACCAGGTTGACCGGTTGGTCGTCGCGGACCACGACGGTGACGAGGTTCGGGGGTGTGCGGTGGGCGAACGAGTTCTGGTGACCGGTCGGCATCGACGTCGCGAATGTCGTCAAGAAGACGCGCAACGCCTCGACCGTTGCGTTCACGTCCTCGCCAAGGTTCTCGGTGAGCTGGTGCAGGCCCACCGTCGCGTAGCGGTAGAGAGTTGAGGAGCTGAACTCGACGGTGCCGATCATGCCGGCGCCGGTTTCGTCGGCGGTGTTCTCGTCGTCGACGGCGGTGAAGTAGTCGAACTCGGTGTCGACGGCGTGGGTCGAGATCGCGTGGGCGACCTGGGCGGCGGCATCGACGTTGAGGCCGGGAATGTCGGCGACCATCCGCCCGAACAGCGCCACGTCGATCGGATGCCCCTCTCCGAGCACTGCGCGTGCCGAGATCCCGGAGACCGCGTCCGTGAGCTCGTCGTCGCTGAGCGTGGCGATCCGGGCGAGGTCGTTGGCGATCGGGTCGATCAGCCGCTCCATCTGTGCCCGGCCGAAGAACAGCAGGTAGGCGGTGTCGGTTTCCTTCTTTCCTGCCTTGATCCCCAGATCTGCCAGCAGCGCGGTGGCGATCCGGGTCGCCGGTTCGGCGTCGAGACCGCCGCGGTCGGCGATCCGGCTGGCCAGCAGGGTGGAGACCCGCCGGGTGCGAGTGGCCAGCGCCGCTTCGTCGATGTGGTCGGTGAACGCCTGGCGGGTGGCCCGTTTCCACGCCTGGGATGACACCCGGGCCCGCCGTACCCCACCGTAGGTCGCCTGCTTCGGGCTTCCGGCGTCGTCGCGGTTGATGTTGGACGGTGGCACCGTCTGCAGGATGTGCACATCGACGTAGGTGCGCATTACAACTCCTCCGACTTGTTGTGGTCGTCCTTGGACTTGGTGACGAAGAACTGCAGGCCCCACCTGCGGCGCACCTCGCCGGCCCGCTCGGGGTTCTGCCAGTGCACGAGGTCGGTGAGCAGCGCGGTGTAGTCCATGACCTGGTCGATCTCGCGCAGCTGGGTGACCAAGCCACGCAGGTGCGTGCCGGCCTCGGTCAGCGATGTGGCGGTCGCGAACGCGGCGAAGCGCCGCTCCACGGCATCGGTGCTGAACCGATCAGACCCACGCAGTCTCGCCATCGCGGCGCCGACCGACACCCCGGCGCGGTGCATGGGTTGCCGTTTCGACTGCTGGTGAACACCGAACAGCGTCAACACGAGGTGCTCGGCCCGCAGTACCCGGGTGACCTCACCGCGTTCGTTGAGGTGCTGGTAGTACGGCCACATCGCCGCGACGGTGCCGGCCTCCCGCCCGATGCCGCGACGCAGCGCGGCAAGAACCGCGCCGTCGATGCCGCCGATCTGGCCCGACCGGGTGGGGTGCAGCCGCCGCGTCCAGACGTAGCCAGGCGTCGTCTCTAGAACGTCGTCGGATGTGGTCACGGGTTTCCTCCGCTCCCCGAGGTGGTGACGAGCGCCTCAGCCGGGCCGAGGATCGTGTTGAGTTGATGGCGGAATGCCGCGTCCGCTGTGGCGAGCCGGGCATGGTGGGTCTTGGTGATCTTGCGGCCGAGGAACGCGGTGGCCGGTACGGCGTCCAGCGCCGGCGCGGCGATCTGTTCCGCGGTGCGCCGGGCAACGGTGCGCCACGCGGCTGCGGCCCGGTCGGCGTCGTCCGGGTGGCGCTGTAGCCCGGCCAACAGCCGGCGCACGGTCGGGGTAAACGCGTTGACCAGTAACTCGCCCAGCTTCTGGCCGCGGTCCCACGGCACCTTCGTGGCGCCGAGCGCGGCGTGCAGGTCGTCGTCGAGCCCGTTGGCCGCTCGGCGCAGCGCCTCAGCCTGGTCGACGACCTCCAACAAGGTCGCCCGCACCTCGTTGCCCTCGGTGGTGTCGTCGGTGGTGTCGTCGGTGTCGAGCAGCGCGAGCACCGGAAGCGGGATCGTGTCGGACACGACGTCCTCGATCACCGCAGCTTGGTTGCCGTAGCTGACGCCGACGACCAGCGCGCGCAGTGGAAAGTCCTCGGGAAGCACACCTTCCTGGCGTAGGGCGGCGACCTGCTGCATGGCCAGGGGCGCGGCCTTGCCCTCGGATGTGGGTCGGCGGGTGGCGATCATGGCGGCGAGCCCGCGCCACGGCGACCGGTCGGGTTGGTGGCGGTCGGGGCGTGGCGGTTCGTCGGGCTTGCGTCTGTCCGCCAGGCGCCACGCGGTGTGGGGTTCGACGTCGTGGGGCAACGTCTGGATCCGATCACCGGCGCACAGCACGACCCTCCTGATACGGATCTCGCCGTCGTTCTTCTCGGGCACGAGCCGGATCCGCCGCGACTGCCAAGTCAGCAGATCCAGCAGGCCGTGCGGACTGCGGGACGCCCAGGTCGGGCATTGCGGTTCTTCGGTCGCCCACTGCGGCCGATCGTCGAGCGGAAGCCCCTGCCGCAGGACAGGCACGCTGAGCATCAGCGTCTCGAACAGCGACCCGCCCAGCGGGATCACCACACCAAGCTGCCCCAGCGGCCCGGTCGGGTTCCCCGCGGTCTTCCCAGACTTCATCTTCGGGTCGCCGACCGCGCCGGTCTTGATCGCCGCGGTATCCCAGCAGTGCGCGGACAGCACCGCGCGCGCCGCCTCGGCGGGAGTCAGCGCCGGCGGGTCGGCGTCGGTGCGAGCGCTGAACAGCGGCACGTTGTTGCCCGAGGCGAGCTGCGGGAGCAGCAGCGACACCGGCTTGGTTTCGCCGTTCGCGGCGTGCAGGTCTGCGACCTGCGCGAACGGTTGGGCCGGATCGAACAGATCGAACCGCGCCGCATACTCGTCCAGATAGGCGGTGACGACCTCGGGCGGGAACGCGCCAGCGGTGTGCCGGTCGTGCCAGCCGTCGATGTCGCGCGGGACCCCGAAGGCGTGCAGTACGACCGGTAGCAGCACCTGCCGCAACACCGCCACCGCCTGCAGCGGATCGTCGACCGCGAGCCCGTCGATCTCGTGGGCCTGCAGCAGCGCGTCGCGGACCGACACCTCTGCGCGCACACCCTGCACCGTGACCGGAATCCAGGGCTGCGTCGTCAGGTCGAAGCTCATGTCGAACCGGCCTTTCGGGCATGTCAAAACTCGAGGTGATGAAGATGAGGACTGCTACGAGACGCGCTCGACGATCAACCCGAGGTCGGTGTCGTAGCAGAGGAGATACCTACCAAGTGCCACCGACAGTTCTGGTTCGATCACGAGGGCGCGGGTGCGGCGCAGCCACGGGTCGAACGCCCATCCCGACAGCGGGGCCAGCGTGGCGAGTGCCGCCTGGGTGAGGTCGTTGTGGGGCGGGAGGCGGACGGTGGCGCTGGTGACCTCGTCGAGGACTGCGTCATCGGTGACGCCCTCGCCGTGTGGGCCGATCGGTCGCCCGGCCAAGGTCAGGTAGCTGCCGGCTTCCCGGCGGACGAGTACGACCTCGATCGATGGGTCGCCGTCCCGCACGACGGCCGCGACCTTCTCGTCGCTGTCGAGGTCGGCGCTATGGCGGTCGTGCAGGCCGGCCAAGGTCGGCGCGCCGAAGTCTTGCTCACCGACCAGCAGGAACTGCTTAGCCGCAGCGGCGCGCTCACCTTCGGACCATTCGTGGTTCGCCTGAGCTGTCGCCATCCGGGATGCCCAGTCGTCTGGCCCGAGCGAGTAGTCGCCGTAACCGGCAGCGACGAGATCGGGCACCTGCGCCGGTACCGACCAGCCGCCGTCCAGTGTCGCCTGGTGGACGAGGGCGGCCGCGCGCAGCAGCAGGTGATCGCCGTAGACGTGACTGCTGCCGCGCGGGAACGATGGCCCGTCCAACCGCACCCCGGATACGACGACCCGCGGTGTCTGCATGCGCTCAGGGCGGTCGGCCGGGTCGCGCTGGTGGCGGTGCAGGCGCCCGACGCGTTGCAGGAGCAGGTCGATGGGTGCCAGGTCGGTCACCAGCAGATCGACATCGACGTCGAAGCTCTGCTCGGCCAGCTGCGTCGCGACAATGACCAGCCGCGTCGGACGTGTAACACCAGCACCGAGTTGAGTCACCAGCCGCTGAGTGCGATCAGCCCGGGTGGCCGCGGTAAGCCGTGCGTGCAGCAGGACGGCGTCGTCGCCGATCACGGCACGCACCTCCCGATACACCGCCTGCGCCCGCGCGACGGTGTTGCAGATGACGAGCGCACACCCGCCATCGCCGACCTCGTCGACGACAAAATTGCTGACCGTCTCCGGGGCGAAATCCGGCGGCTCGGCCAGCACCTCCACCTGTACCTGGATCGACTGGCGCCAGGACGCGCAAGACACCGCTGCAGCGGTAGCGCCGACCACGCTGGTCACCCGCGGGTAGCCGGGGTCGTCTGCCAGCACGACCTCGACGTCGCGAACAGAAGTCGCCCCCTGGGCGTAGGCGCGCACGAGCGCGGCACGCATCGCCGGGGGCAGCGTCGCGGACAGCATGACGACGGGAACCCGTGCACCGGCGAGCCAGCGCAGCGCCTCGGCCAGGAACTGGGACATGTAGATGTCGTGGGCATGCACCTCGTCCAGGACCACGACCCGGCCGGCGAGCCCGGCATGGCGCAGCATCACAAACTTGGAGCGCGTCGCAGCATGCAGCAGCTGATCGACCGTGGCCACGACCACCGGGGCCAGCAACCCACGGTTGCGGCCCAGGAACCACTCCGCCGCCGCTACCCCGGTGCCGTCCGGGCAGCACGATGTTGGACCGCCGAGTCGAGCCGGCGGGCCGAACTCTTCGGGCAGCTCGAACTCGTCGCCGACACCTTGAAACCGCGCCGAGCGGCGCAGTTGCATCCATTCCTTGTTGAACCGGCTGCGCCCGTGCAACAGCGCAACGGGAACGTCGGGGTCGATCGCGGCGAGCCAGCGCCGCAACCGCCCGAACATCGGATCGCTCGTCGCCTGCGTCGGCATCCCGACGAAGACCCCGTCGGCGCCGAACCGGCGAGCCAGGACCTCAGCGGCGGCCAGCGCCGCTTCCGTCTTCCCCTCCCCCATCGGGGCCTCAACGATCAGCAGACCCGGCTCTGACATGCGCTCGGCCTGCTCGATCACCTGGCGCTGCGAGGCCCGGGACGACTTGCCGAAACGCTGCCGGATCAGGTCGCGACCGCCGGCAGTGCGCCCCGGGTCGAGCACATCGGCCGACCAGCCACCACGCAGCATCAACGCATCCCAAGCCTTGCTCGCTCGGTGCCTCGATGCCGCCATCGACACCTCGTCCAGCCGGGAGATCCCGCAGAATTCTGCGTCGTTGCTTGCCACCCAGTCGGCCATGACCACCAGGCCGGACAGCACGAGCTGCACTGCCTGCGTCGGGACCTGAATGTCGGCGAAGTCGCGCAGATCCACGCCTAGCTCGGCCTGCACGCGGGCGAGGAACGCCTGCTGCGCGGCGGGCCACCCGCCGCGACCATGAACCTGCCGATCAGGAAGCTCCAGCTTGTCCGCTCCCGGAACCCGGCCATGGTGACCCGCCACCAGAGGCCATACCCAGTTCACGTTCCGCCGCGGCCACCCCGCCCGTCGCAGGGCATCCCGAACGATCAGCCCACCCGCCAAGCTATGGTGCCAGCGGCTCGACTGCATCGGTTCCCGCCAGCCGAACCCGGCGGCGCGGACCACCGCCGCTAAGTCGGCGTCCTTTACCTGGAACGCCGGCGTGGCCTTCCCGACATCGTGCAGGCCGCAGACCAGCGCAACGAGCGCCCGGCCCTGCCCGGCCGCGCAACGGTCCAGCGCGTCACGTACCGACGGCGCGAGGTAGCGATCCCAGATCAGCTCGGCGACCGCAGCCGTATCCAGCAGGTGCGCGATCAGCAGATGCATCGAACCACCGGCGTTCGACTTCCCCCACATAACGCCGAGCGGATCCATCGTGGTGCGCCCCCCAGGTGTAGTTCGGCAACGACGTCGCAGGACAGGAACTCTGTCGATGACAGCGTCGTGTTACGGCGCAGTGGCTCGCCGACCTGTGCGACAGCGCCGGCCAGGGCATCCCTGCTCGGCAGATCAGCGTCGGCGCGCTCACCTTCGTCATTTGTCGACGACCAGGAGGTACTGCCGCGCACCGAAGGACGGATCGGTCACGTTGGCCTCCTTCATGGTCGGGTTCGGCGCGGTCAACGTGCTTGCGCGACCACAGCCAGGACCCGGTGATTTCGCGCAACGCGTCGGCAGCTGGTGCTTGCTTGCGCCGAACGTGTGATCGTTCGCGAGTTTTCCATTCGCCCACGGCAGTGAGCGGCGATCCCTAACCGCACGGTCGATCGCCGACAACCGGTCGGCGCTACGGCACCGGCCGGGCAGACGACCGCCCCGCTGCATCGTGAGGCCAACGCGCGGAACCCCGGCGGCACCAAGGGCACCGGGGGCCCCTGCGACGAGTACCCGTAGACCCTCGAAGCCCAGGGCGACGAGATCGCCGTCACCGGCATGGGCGGCGAGTGGCGGACCTACCGAAGCTGTCGCTGGAGCCGGGCGATGAGTATCACGTCCGGATCTCGGTCCGCGGGTCCGCGGCCTGCACGGAGCGGACGGAGTACACGTGCAGTTGTGGCCCCGCACCTGAGCCGGTACTCGCTGTTAACACTCGCCTTCCGGGCTTCGAGTTTGTGGGTGGCCGCACGGAGCGGCCCGCGCCTTCGAGAGGCGCGACATGTCCTCTGGAGGACAGAGCTATGAGTAGCGGTACGAGCGCGTTCAAACGCGTCGAGATCACGGTTGAGATCTTCTACGACCAGCCTGACCAGTCCATCTCACTGGTGACCGACGACGGACGGATGACCGACGAGAACGGTCAACGGCCCGGCTTTCGGGTCACCTTCAACGCCAACCCGAAGTCGGCGGACTACAACCCGGCGAACTTCAACCGGCTCGCCCGGCTCCTTCGTGCCGAGGGTCGCCCGGCGCCAGCCGAGGTGCCGGTCAAGCAGCGGCAGCTGAACCGACGCTCCACCGTGATCGCGGAGCTGACCGGCGAGCAGGTCCGTCCCACCGGTCAGCCCGCCGACACGACTCTTCTCGGGTGGGCGATCTGCCCGACATGTACCGCGGTGGTCGTGAACCTCGCGAAACACAAGGGCGTCTCGGCTGCCTGCTGACCGCGGGGATCTGCGCCGCGGGCGGTTCAGGAGAGGCTGAAGTCGACGCAGTTCGACGGATACCGAGGACATCGATGCAGGTCAACAAGCGTCGTCCCCGCGCTCGCTGGGGTGGTCCCGGCAACCCGCTCGGCTATCACCGGTGGGTGGTGTCGTCCCCGCGCTCGCGGGGTGGTCCCCTCGAGCTGCAGGCCGCACGCGACAAGGCCCTTTCGTCCCCGCGCTCGCGGGGGTGGTCCTAACGAGGCGTCGGGCTACCAGCGCACCGCAGTGTCGTCCCCGCGCTCCCGGGGGTGGTCTCTCGGTCGCCAACCGGTCCGGGCCGCGAAGCCGGTCGTCCCGCGCTCGCGGGGGTGGTCCGTTCCGTGAAGATATCGTCGACTTCCCGGCCAAGTCGTCCCCGCGCTCGCGGGGTGGCCCCAGGCCATCGATCTGCGCCATGAACTCGTCGTCGTCGTCCCTGCGCTCGCGGGGGTGATCCCATCAACGGCTGGCTTTCTCGCCCTGGCTTCGCGTCGTCCCCGCGCTGGCGGGGTGGTCCCACGATGTCGTCGCCGCCAAGAGCCTCGCAGCCGTCGTCCCCGCGCTCGCGGGGTTGTTCCGCGACGAAGCAACCCCAGTCGCTGCCGCCGCAGTCGAGCACTGCGAGCTCGGTTCCGGGGTTCGCCCAATCGTTTGACTAGGGATTCCGCGAGGATCGGGGAATGGTCCGAGGCAGGTGGACTCAGGCTCCCATGACGTCGTGGAGCAGGCGCTCGAGGTCCTTGGCGGCGACGTCGCCGGCCGCGCCGACGACCTTCGCGACGAGCGGGTTGAGCACCAGGTCCCGGACGGCGCCCGCGAGTGGGCCGATCTTGTCGCGGAACCAGTTGAGCACGTAGCGGACGGTGCCGATGTCCGGCTGCTCGGCGGTGATCGCCTCGGCGAGCTCGTCCACCCGCTCTACGGCGCCGTCGCGGCGTTCCGGCGGAGCTTCGGTGGCGATGCGTGTGCGGAGGTCGTTGATCAGTGCCTGCAGCTCGGCCAGCTCGGCGTCGCTGACCTCGGGCCGTTCGATTCGGGTCGACGTCTGTGTGATCCGGTTGCCGACGGCGATCTGGCCGGATGCGTCGCCACCGATGCGGATCCGGGCCTTGACGCTATTGTCCTTGCTGGTCATGTGGGCTCCTTGGGTCAGTCGCTGTTGACGATGATGATGTTGACTGCGGAGCCGACAGCGACGACGGTCCCGAGTCCAGGACTGGTTCCGAGCTTGTCACCCGTCTTGACGACCTTTGGGACAGTCCCGACGACCAGATTGGCCTTCTTGATCTCCCTCTCGGCGTCCTCGATCGTGTGGTCGTCCACGTCCACGTTCGGTACCGAGACTCCGGGCGTCGAGACCGCAAGCTGGACGGGCTCACCTTTCGCCAGGGTCGTGCCAGCTGGCGGATCGGTGCTGGTCACCGTGGCCTGTTTGACCGCGAGGCTGGGCTTGCCCCGCCGCATTTCGCCGAGCACACCGCAGCTTCGTGCGATGGCGGCCTTCGCCGCCTCGATCGTCAGCCCGACGAGCTGAGGCACCGTGCAACCCGCAGCGCCCGAGGACGTGACGAGCCGGACCTGACTCCCGGGTGCCAGGCTGGTGCCGGCCGGTGGGCTGCTCGACACCACTGAACCTGCGGGGACCGTGTCGCTCGGTGCTGAGGTGACGGCGCCGGGCCGGAGGCGTGCTGCGCTGATCGCATTCTGGGCAGCCGCGAGGGGCATGCCGATCGTTCGGGGAACGACCGCTCCAACCGGTACCGGTGTGGCTGTCCTGGGCGGGGTGCCCGTTCCGCGCACAGGCACGGTCGCGACCACGCGTCCGTCGGTTGCGGGGATCTGTACGGAGGCGGATCTGGTGCCGGTCGCGGACGGTGTGAAGAGGACGGCGAAGGTGCATGTGCCGCCGGCAGGTGCGGTGATGTGGGAGCAGGTGTCGGCGACCAGCTGGTAGTCGGCGGCAGCCGGGCCGTCGGGCACGAGGCTGCCGAGACCTGTGCCGCTGGCTGGGGCGGTCAGGGTCACGGTGAACGGGGTGCTGCCGGTGCCCACCTCTTGAGGGCCGAACACGACGGCGGGTGGATCGGAGGTCGGGCCGATCGGCGGCGATCCGGTGCCGGACAGGTGTGCCTGGATCGGCGCTCCGTCGGCCGTGTCGAGAGCGAGTTTGGCCTGGCGCTCGCCTTCCGCGACCGGGGTGAACGTGATGGAGGCCCGGCAGGATTGGCCTGGTGGGAGCTCGGTGCCGCAGTTCGTGTCGGTGATCTCGAAGTCGGTGGCGTCGGTGCCGGCTGACCGGATGCCGGTGAGGTGGGCGGTCGCGCTGCCGTGGTTGATCAACGAAATGGATTGGACGGTGCCGGGCTGGTTGACCGGCTGCGCCTGGAAAGAGATCCCCGCGGGCTCAAACGCGACCGACGGCGATGCCGAGGCCAGTACGACGGTGGCGGTCATGGACGCACCGATGACCGCCGTAGCGGCCACGGCGACAGCCGTCCGTACATGGTGCGCATGCCGCGTGGCCCTCGGCCGGCGAAGGGGGATCGGTGTCGGGGCGGAGGGCAGGATCGATAGGTTGTGGCCGGTCGCCGCGGCGCCGTGGGTGTCGCCTATGGCCTGGCGGATCGCCAGCGCGGCGGCGAGCAGGGATGCGGCGGCGGCCGTGCCGGCCAGGCAGAGTTCGCGGGTGCCCAGCTGGTGCAGGGCCAGTGCCTCGGCGGCGCGGTCGCCCATCGCCTGTGCGGCGGTGAGGTTCGTGGTGAGGACGTCGTGCCAGGCGTCCCATCGCCCGGACTGGGCGTAGCTGGGGTCGAGCACTCGGCCCAGGTCCAGCACTGCCCGCCATTCGCCGCGCCGCGCGCAGTCGGCCTGGATGCAGCGCAGTGCCTCCACCGTCGTGGACGGCCGGTGTGCCCGGCCGTCGCGCGCTTGCGCCCACCGCACTGCGTGGTCGACAAGGCAGGCGCGGGCCTGTTCAGTCGAGGTTGCCCAGCCGGTTGCGCGGAATCCAAGGTCGGGGACGTGCTCGACGAGCCCGCTCGCGGCCGCGCGGGCGAGCCGGGCGCCCGCATCGGGCACCCCTGTGATCATCGCGAGCCACCGCTCGTCGAGCAGGGCGCCGGGTACGGCGGCGAGCACGTCGAGCAGGCGCCTCTCTACACCTGTGGGTCGTGGACCCGGCTGCCCTCCGGTCCACGCCGACTCGGCGAACTCGGGCAGCGGTCGACCGGAGTTGCGTGCGGCTGCTGCGGCGGCGAGCACCCGGTTCGGGGCGTTCCCCGCCAGCATGCACAACCGGTCGGCAGCGTAGGTCTCGCTGGGCAGCAGGGGGCGGCCCAGACCGTGTTCCAGCAGGGCTCGTGCTTCGTCCGTGGCGAGACCCGACAGTGGTACCGACCGGACGCCCGCGGGCCCACCGTTCACCGGGGCGACGACGAAGCCGCATCGGGGCGCAACGTCGACCAGCCGTGTGACGTGGGCGGCGGGGATGTCGTCGACCACCACCGCTGCACGAATGTCGCCCAACCACAGCCTTGCCTGCGCCAGGGTCGGCTTGACTGCGGTGACGCTCGAGTAGCACGCCTCGAACAGCATCTGGACGGCATCGTCGAGCGTTGCGTCACGCGCGGAGAAGTAGATGACCGACGCCAGGTCGCGGTGCGTGGCCACGTGCCGTAGCAGCGTGGAGCGTCCGATGCCGGGCGGGCCCTGCACGGCGACCACGCGACCGGTCCGGGCCTCCGCGACGAGCAACGCCGCTTCGGTGCGCCGCCCGTGGAACGGCACGGGCGGCCGTGGGATCACCCGTAGGGGTTCCGGCCGCCGCACCGGTTGTGGGATCGAGGTGGCCGGGACGACGACGTTTCCGTGCATGACGCCGATCTGCACGATGTTGTTGCCGACGGCGATCTGGCCTTGCATGTCGCCCGCGACGTGCACGTCCGCGTGTACGTCGCCGAGGGCGCCGCCCATTCGCCCCTCCCTTCCCGGCCGCGGCCGGACGGCGCGGAAGAGGTCTTCGACGCGGCGCGGCAACGCACGATTCATTCGTCATGAGTGACGGCGCCGTTACACCCCGAGATCACCAGAGGAGGACCTGGCGCGAACCTAAACTGGCTCCCACGCGCCGTCGCGCTCCGACTACCAGGACGTCTGGGATCCTTCAGATTCCAGGCGGGTCAGCTCCGCCGCGGTCGCCACCCCGAACCTCCCGCCACGTCTGTCGCAGCCGGACCACCAGCGGGGGCAACGTCGCGTTCTCATGAAGGACCGGCTCGCACCACTCTGGCAGCACCACCGTCGCGTCATGGTGTTCGCCCGGCAGCCGTAACCACATGGGGTACCACCGCAAGACGTGGTAAAAACTCCGCGTCAAGGACCACGCCAACAGGCAGCTGGCCGCGTGCGGATCCGGACAGCGAGAACAAGCGATTCCGGTCTCCCAGATCACCACCAGGGGTCGCGCGCGGCCGAGACCACCAGCCCTCAACGCCACCGCCGCCGCCACCACCACCGCGATCCCCAAAATCCCGGCGTTGATCAGTCGTCGAACTCGCCGTCCTTTGCGCCCGCGATGAACGCCTGCCACTCGGACGCGGTGAAATGCAGCACGGGACCGTGGCCGTGAGCCTTGGTGTCACGGACTGCCCGGCCACCGTCGGGAAGTTTGGCGACTTCGACGCACTCGCCGCCGCCGCCGTTTGAATAGCTGGACTTGTGCCAGGTTAGGCCTTCCGTCTCGATCATGGCAGCTCCTTCATCACCCCGTTGATCGCAGTCCGTGTGGCCTGCTCGTCCATCGCCGACGTGCAGAGACGATCGAAGACCTCTGCGTAGGCGGAGGTCTGCTTGGGTTTGTCCAGGTAGTCGGCGCTCCAGCGGTCCTCGAGGTACACCACCTGTGCGCCCTCGGGCTCCGCTAGTCGCAGGATCAGGAACGGCATCCCCATCGAGGCATGCGGTCCGGCGGCGAACGGGATCATTCGCACGGAGACGTGCGGCAACTCGGCCATCTCCAGGACCCGAGCAAGTTGCTCTCGCATGACGTCGCTGTCGCCGGCGAGGGTGCGTACCGCGGCTTCGGTCAGCACCACCCAGAGCGTGGGCGGGTTGTCGGTGAACAATCTCGACTGGCGTTCGCGCCGGATCGCGACGAGCTGCTCGACCTCGGTTGGCGACTGCGTCGGGTCGTGCGCGGCTGCGATGGCCCGGATGTAGCGCTCGGTCTGCAACATGGCCGGGATGAGATCGATCTGGAAGACCTTGATCTCCACCGCCTCGGCTTCGAGGGAGACGTATGCACGGAGGTAGGAGGGGACTGCGACGATCTCGTCGCGCTTCCGGGCCTCGCGCACCAGCGTGAGAATCCTGTCCTGCTCGGCAGGATCGTCGACCTTGTACAGCCCCAGGAGAACCCGGGCCTCGGCTGCCGAGACGCCCTGCTTGCCGGACTCGATGCGGGAGACCTTCGCCGGGTCGCAGTCGAGCAGCTCCATGACCTGTTCACGGGACACGCCGGCTTGTTCGCGAAGCCGGCGCAGGTCTCGTGCCAGCCGCAGGCGGCGGGTTGTCGGGATCTGTTGAGGCACGTTGCGCATCGTCGCATGCGCACGACCACCGTCGCCGCTCGGTTGCGTTGGCACAATTGTGCCAGTACATTTGCGCCTGCGCCGGACACCGCTGCGAAGCCGGCGAGGGGACGGGCGAGGGGCACGGGGACGGGTGTGGGGGGCGACATGCTGACATCGATGACGGACATCACCTGCACGGCTGATGGCCGATCGCACCAGGTGAGTCTGGCCGCGTTCGCCGCGGGGTTAGAGGTATGCCGGGGCCGGTACATGGCACGCTGCGGACATCTCGTCATCGCGGCCGCCCTGGCGTCCCCACCAGGCCCAGCGTGCAGAGCCTGCCGCACCACCGACCCGTCCAACCCTGTCGCTGCGGCACTGCTACCGGCACGGAGAGCTGCAACGTTCGTCCGCTTGCTTCGTCATGCTGGATGCCTGCGTCGCCGGACGACGACGTGACCGGTCCTGGCTCCCATGGACACCGGCGCGGCGTGCGTCGCAGAGGATCAGTGCCGTACTCGCCAGCGCACCCCTACCTGCCGATCATCTACAGCGACACCGTCGCCGTCACCTTCCCCGCCGTTCACCATCTGGGCCAACAGAACACCGGGCAACCGGACGGCACGTTCGCCCCGAATTCTCGCGGCCGCCAAGGCATCGGTCGCTGCTCGGAACTCGATCGCCGGTCCCACCGCCCGCACGGGCACGACTTCCACGTGGCGTTCACCTTCCACGCGACCGGTCTGCTCCATCCCGGCGTGGTGGTCGACGCGGACATGCGCGCGGAGATCCTGGACCACCTCGATAGCCGCTACGCCTATCAGGACCTCAACCTGCTCCTACCTGCGACCGAGCAGCCCACCTGCGCGAACATCGCCGCGCATCTCGCCCGCTGGCACTACCGCTCAGCCCGCATCACGCCGCATGCCTACCTGCACACCGTCGTCGTCACCACCGGGTCAGGCGATCGCGGCCAGATCGTCAACCCGCCACCTCCTCAGTTGGCATCCGCTGATCAACAGCCACACCCCTGGACCTCGCCATGAGCCCGGATCGCTCCCTACCACCAGATGACCCGTCCGCCCCGTCCGCGGCCGCTCGCCGCAGCACTTCTCACGTGGCCCTGCACGACGACAGGATCCGCGCCCTGATCCGCGCCACCCGCGACGCCGCAGATCCACAACGGGCCTTGCACGCCGTGCGCGCCGCACTGCACGAGCTCGCGCGCCGACCAGCCGACCGTGACGCCGACCCGGCGTGGAACGACCGGCGATACGACGGCCTCGGCGTGCTCTCGACTGCCATCGACGCCCACCTCGCAGCGGCCCGACGCGACCCAGGCAACGACGCCTACCTCGCGGCCCTTCAGGCCGAACTCCATCAGGACGCTCTCACCGGCCTCGGTAACCGACGTGCCCTCAACCATCATCTGTCGCAGAGCAGCACGTGGACGACCGCGCCATGCGTTGTGGCGATGATCGACCTCGACCGCTTCAAGGCGGTCAATGATCAGCGCTCCCACGCCGCAGGCGACGCAGTCCTGATCACCGTCGCCCACACCGTGAACTCCAGCCTGCGCACCAAGCCACCAGGCCGCGACATCCTGACCCGCTTCGGCGGCGACGAGTTCGTCGCGATCCTGCCGAACACGACGCTACCCCCCGCCGTTCAGGCGCTCCGCCGCGCCGTCGCCGCGGTTCACGCCTTGCCAACCAACACCGGAGGCGGAGTGACGCTGTCCGTGGGCGCCGCGGCCGTCCAGCCAGACGGCGACGCGGCCGCCGCCCTCGACACAGCTGATCGGGCCATGTACGCGGCCAAACGACTAGGCGACAACACGGTCATGTCCGCGCCGACACCGGAGATTCGCTGATCGGGCAAGTCCTCGTGATCTGGCTACACGGCCAGGTTGGATAGAAGATCTCATACCGTCCCGCCGCGTCGGGCGTCCGGAGCTCGTTGGTCCCGATCATGGCGATCCGACGTACGGACCGGGAGCCTCGCAGCGGGACCTCTGTCTGTCGTCAGAGCGATGACGGATGCGTTCTGTGCGTCGGGTCGAGTCGCTCGACAACCAGGGAACGGCGCTTGTCGGCACGGTTTCGCGGGCGATCTCGTCGCACGCAGCGGCCGCGTCCCGCGGGCGCCGAAGCTTGCGAAGCCAGAGGGCGGTGATCGTTGCGCGCTCGTGTGTCCACTGCCGGACCCGTTCGGGATCGATCTGCGCTGAGTCGGCGAACTCGGCGATGCGGCGGTCGATCGCTCGGCGGAGGTTCGCCTCGGCGGCGACGGCGGGCCAGTCGCTGCGCAGGACCTGCAGGAAGTCGTAGGCAGGGTCGCCGGCGAGACCGTGCGGATCCACCGCTCGGAGGTCGCGCTGCGCATCAGGTTGCCGTGGTGAAGGTCGCCGTGCACGAGCAGGTTGGGTTGGTCGGCGAGTAGTTCCTGAGCCAGCCGCGCGGCGTTGACAGAACCAGGTTTCGGGAAGTGTGCGTCGATGTCGTCGACGTCCTGGTAGATCTTCTGCGCCAGGCTGGGAGTTCCGGGCGGAGCCGGAACGGACAGGAGAAGTGCGATTCGGCCGACCTCGGTGAAGGAGATCGGCTCGTCATGACACATCGGTTCAAGCCTCTCAAGGAGCATCGCATGCCGGTCGTCGTCGCGCCCGAGCAGGCGAACCGCGCCGCGACCGCCCCCCGCCTGTAACGCGTCGGGTTCTGCGGTGCTGTGCATCGCGATGCCGCCATCAGGGCGGGTCTTCACGCCTGAAGATGAATCTTTAGGTCGCCATACAATCGCACCTTAACCTGGACGTTCGCACGGCCAAAACGTGATCTCCAAGGCGTCGGTTGCGATCTTGCGTTAGCCCTTCCCCTCCACCTCACGGACCCACCCATCCAACAGCGGCTGCGTCGCGGCCAGCGAGGAGACGTCATTTAGTAAAGTCCCACACGAAAGTCTGCAGCAGCACCAGCTGGCCCGAGGTATGGGCGGTGTCCAGCGACACCTGCCCGCGGTACTTGGCCGCTGGCCGCATCTGGTTCGGGATCATGGTGTCAACGTCACAGACGCTCGGGCTCGGTGTCTCGTCGACCCCATCTGCTCCGATCGTCGACCAGGCGCTAGTCGAGGCGTCACGGCCGCTCACGGCCGAGAAGCTCGGCGAGGTTTCGACGCGGATGGTCGCCACCAACCGGTGACCGCGTGTCGGCTTCGGGGCGTACTGGCTGCACTTCGGGTCGACGACGATGCTGTCGACCACTACGCGCACGTCCCAGTCGCGTGGATTGCTCTCCGGTCCGGCTTGGGCGACCTTGCCCAGCTGCTTCTTGAGCAACCCGCCAGGCAATTCCTCGCGGGGGCCGAACAGCTCTTCCTCCCCGAGTGTCATCTCCACGGCGGGCGGGGCGACAGGCGTGGCAGCTGGCGGCACGTTGAAGCTCGGGGCACTTGAGCTCGGCGACGAGCAGGCTGCGAAGACCACTGGCAGCACGAGGATGGCCAGCAGGTGTCTGGCCCGTCGACTACGGCGTGTTCCGCCGGGGGCATGATCGGGACTTCCGTGCGTGGTCAAGATGTCCGCCTCCGCGTCCGCCGGCAGTGCGTGCCGTCCTTCGGTTCAGCGCCACGCGGCGTTACGAACGATTCGAGGTGCCGCTCATGTCGGCACCGTCAAGAGCAGCGTTGGCTCGCCTAGCCCGGGGCTTTCACGGGCGGTCCCGACGGAGGGTGTGTCGAGCGGCTGAAAGGTGCTCCTGAGCAGCAAGGATGTGGCTTGTCGAAGGTCACTGTCCGCGCCAGATCAGGAGCACCCTCCAGGTGAGCAAGCGTAGTGGGTTCTACCCGCGTCCCGATGCCGATGCAGCCGGAACGCAGGTCGTGTCGCACGCCGGGGCGGTGCTGTTGACCGAGACCGTGCGCGCTACCGGTCTCGACACCGCCTTGTCCGCGGCGCTGGCGCGGTGGCGGCCGCCGACGGCGGTGCATGACCCGGCGAAGGTGCTGTGCGATCTCGCGCTCGCGCTGGCCGCAGGAGGCGATTGCTTGGCCGACATCGCGCTGGCCCGGGCCGAGCCGGGGGTGTTCGGACTGGTTGCGTCGGACCCGACGGTGTCGCGCACGATCGACCGGCTCGCCGCCGACCCGGATCGGGTGCTGGCCGCGCTCAACACCGCCCGCGCCGCCGCCCGCGCGCGGGCGTGGCAGCTGGCCGGCAAGCACGCCCCCGACCACGATGTGGACGCGGGCCGGCCGTTGATCATCGATGCGGACGCCACGCTGGTCACCGCGCACTCGGAGAAGGAAGGCGCGGCGCCGACGTTCAAGCGCGGGTTCGGCCATCACCCGCTGCTTGCCTTCGTCGATCACGGCCCGGTCGGGACCGGTGAACCGGTGGCCGCGCTGCTGCGCCCGGGCAACGCCGGCTCCAACACCGCCGCTGACCACATCGCGGTGATCCGTGCTGCGCTGCGCCAACTCCCGGGCTATCGGCCCGGTCACCGAGCGGGGCGGAAGGTCCTGATCCGCGTCGATGGTGCCGGCGCCTCCCACGAGCTGCTGGACTGGCTGACCGGGCAGCGCCTGTCCTACTCGGTCGGGTTCGGCCTGACCCAAGACCTGGTCGACGAGCTGGCCGCGCTGCCGATGTCGGCCTGGCAGCGCGCCTACGACGCCGACGGACAACCCCGCCCGGGCGCGTGGTTGATCGAGGCCACCGGCCTCATGGCGCTGTCGGGGTGGCCAGCCGGGATGCGGGTGATCGTGCGCCGGGAACGCCCCCACCCCGGCGCGCAACTGCGCTTGACCGACCCCGACGGGCACCGCTACATCGCCCCATCGATCAGCAGCGCCACCAACACCCGCCACGGTGGACCCGGGCGGCAACTCGCCGATCTCGAGCTGCGGCACCGCCGCCGCGCCCGGGTCGAGGACCGCATCCGCGCCGCGAAAGACACCGGGCTGCGCAACCTGCCCCTGCACGAGTTGAACCAGAACCGGATCTGGCAGGCCATCGTCATGCTCGCCTGCGAGATCACCGCCTGGACCCAGATGCTCGCCTTCGCCACCGAGCCTGCGCGGCGCTGGGAACCCAAACGACTGCGCCTGCGCATCTTGTCGCTGCCCGCCGAAGCGGCCCGTCACGCCCGCCGCACCGTGCTGCACCTGCCCGCCCGCTCACCATGGACCGCGCGGGTCCTGGCCGGGATCGCCCGGCTCCGCGCGCTCGCCGTTCCCGGATGAACGCCACCCCGACCGACCCGACGAGCCCTGAAACCGACCGGACCGTGGACCCGGCGCACCGAGCGACCTCGGCCAAACTGTCGTGCCCACCAGACAAAATCCAACCTCACGACCGGATCAGACACCGGCCAAGATCACCATCGGCCGGCCGACGAAAGATCCGGGCTAATCGAGGCCGTGTACCCACCGTGCCGCCGAATGCACATCCCGAGCGCGTCGAAGAAGATCCTTATGATAGCGGACAGCGTCCTCGGCGCCATCCATCAAATGGCGAGCGGACAACCCGAGTAGGTGCGCACTACCCAGACATGCAGCGTCCAACGTCAGGCCAAGCATCTCCGGCGTCAGTTCGTTACCATGCCATATACCGTCCCGAAACTGTACAGTGTGGAGATGCCCAAGAGATGTACTATGGACGATCTGACTAAGCAGGGAATACGCAACTTCTAACCAGCCCGGCTCATGGAATGCAGCCCCCATCTCGCGGAGCATGGCCCCGATTGGTGGAAGCGGAAGACGGTTCTTGGCTATTTCGTCGATAGGCGTGATAACAAGAACGGTTTCCGGCTGGTCAAATATTCGCTCCGCATCCGCACGCGGCACGCCACTTCCTGCCAGTGTATCGATCGCCCTCTTTCGGCGGGATCGAAACTCATCAAAATATTGCTTGGCGCGTTCCGTGAACTCCGTCCAGTCCTTCACCGAATATCGCCAGACCATTCGAGCCGCTTCCTCCAGCAGCATCCGAGCGGCGAAGACAGCGATCACAGACGAACCCGGCTGATCATAGGTAGAGAACACCGTTTGCAGATTCGAGTGCCCTCCGCCATACGCCAACATGGCATGCAATGCGGGCTGTCCGCAGTCCCACGGCCTAACGCGCAACCCACGAGCAGTGCGATAGAAGTCCTCGGCGGCTTCGATAACGGCTTCAGTCGAGTTGACGTCAGGTAGTAGCTCGCTCGGAGGTACGACGACACCAGGCCTCAGCAGCCCTCCCGCTCGGGAATCGAGGCGCTTCTTCTTGCTCTGCGCAATGGGACGGCGAGCTGTGTCCAATCTATGGATAGGTACCGCGGCCGCGCAAACATCTTCTGTCAGTATGACCGCCCGCTCGAGAAACGGCAGCGTCGGCACCTCATTGGGCCAACATTCTGGAACCGACGCAGCTGTGCCTATCAGTGATGCGGTTACCCCAGCAGCCGCGGCATGCATGTAGAGCGCTTCATGATCGCTTCGCAGGTCGTGCCCAGCGGCGCCGTCATCCGTGAGGCTGCTCTGCAGGCCCAGATAGTTCCCATGACCCGCATGTGCCAGCACCATCACAGCGCCCCGCAAGCCCGTCATGTCCAGCAACTTGCGCGACTCGGCAAGTAAGGTTGCTTGATCGTCGTCGGCACCCGCTTCTGAGCCTCCATCGCCACGTCGATCAAGGAATTCATCCAGTAATTCTTCCTCGGACGGCAGCGATGGGGAGTCAATCCAGTTGAGCGATTGGCCCGTCAGGTCCGCAATGTCCGGCAATGGCATGAGCCAGCGTGGCAAATTCCCGCAGCTGGCGTTCGCCTGCTCAAGCAAGATGAGCAGGCGATTTCGCTCGTCACGCAACTCTCCCAAGAAGGCGCGCCGTCGATCGCGCCGTCCGCCTATCCACAGCCACCGCAGTCCGGTAACAAACAGGCTGCGAGCCATAGATCCGATCACGGTACCGCCAAAACCAGCGCCGATCATGGAGTCGGCACAGGCGTAGCGTTGGCGGGCAAACATAAATCCGAGGCCAGCCAGAAACTGGTCTCCGGGTACGTCAAGGTTGTAGTCAATGGGTAGTTGGTCCAAGTGGAGGCGTAGTGCCCGCGTCGCGTTGCGCAGCCGAAGTGTCTCAGCCGTAACCGGACGACCGTCCGGTCGCCACTGCGGATCCTCACTCATATTCGACCTGACTTTGCCCGTTGATGGCCGCCAGTTGTTGTCGCAAATCTTCGGAGTGCGGTCGCTGGTACAGGTCGAAAATCAGGTTAGAACGGCGGTTCCTCGTCACCATCGTTCGCTGGATCCGCGGCGGGGTTGACCGTCGGCAAAGGCTCGAGCACGAACCAGACTTTCCGATCCTCACGTCGCTCCTTCCGCCAACGACGGCCGCGCGCCGCGGTGACCTCATCCATCGCCTGCGGGACGACGCCGTATGCCCAGTCGAATGGCTTTTCGATGACAGACGGAGCGCTCTTGGACATGATGCCTTGCACTGTCCCCCACTTGATACCGGAATCCGACTCGAGCTGTCGCCAGAATGACTGGTCCTGGGCAAGCGCGTTAATCACCACTCGCCTGTATGCGGCCTCGACGTCTACATCGCTGGCACCTGACGCGGCGGATGCTTCGACGGGGCCTCCATCCGCGATCGCAGCAGCGACCGCCGCCTCGTACTCAGCCCGTACACGCGACGCATATACATCCAAGGCTTGCCCGCGGTAGCCGGGGTCGCGCAATACATGGGAGCGGGAGAAGTTCAATGCTCGAATAGATAGTGGGTACGGGCGTGCGTGACGATCAGTACCCGGAGCACTGGACCAAAATACGCCATGTCCGACCAATGGTTCGTTGAGTAGGGAAGCAAGTAAGTCGTCTGAGAAGTGAGCGTTTGCACGCTTGAGAGAAGCCAGGTCACCCTGCGACAGGAGATGAAACACGAAAAAGTTGTCACCCTGACTAAGCAGCTCGGCCGGGATACTGCCTGGCTGCTGCGTGATCATCAAGGCGCCTAGATCGTACTTCCGCCCTTCTTTGACCCACGACACAAACGGGCCATCCTCCTTCTCCGAGCCACCGCCAAGGACCGACTGCGCTTCCTCAATCACCGCAATTGTCGGGATCGTCCGAGGTCGACTTGCAGTAAACTGCTCCTGATTGTGCTCAAAGATATGGCTGAGCACAATACCGGCGAGCCTCAAACCCTGCGGCCCTCGCATCTGCGAGATATCGACGACGCAAAGCTTGCCATCTCGCAGCGCTTGGACTAGGGCGCGCAATAGTTGACTCGATGGATCATGCAGTTCCCGGACTACGCGGGACATGTTGCTAATTGCGGCGTTGACCTCGGCGTCCTGACCCGGACCAAATCCCACAATCGCCTTAAAGCGCGCCGGATCGGCATAGAGATCACCGAGACTTGATCCAGCTACAAGATCAACCAGCTCCCGCCACTTGCCGGCGTTGAGCCCCTTCAACTTCGCGACGTTCTGTTGATCCTGCCGCTCGGCGGAGAGGGCGATACCGAGCACCTTCGCTGCCGTAAGTTGCCGGAGATCCAGTTTGATACCACCGATGACGAACGAGCCGTACGTCTCGCTTGGGGCCTGGCGGTTCGTGAAGACCACAAGCCGATCCTGCAGTGCCTCAACGTCGCACAGGCCGGGGTTGCCACGCGGATCTGGCCAGAAGTACTCGCCGTCAGGATCGAAGATGACCGTGCCTACGGGAGCGCGTCCGCCGTCTCGTCGCGGCACCGTTGGCCCGTTGGCAGTGCTGTACAAGGCGGAGAACAGGAGCTTCACCAGGTTAGACTTGCCGAAGCCTGCCCGCGCGAACACAAAGCTACGGCGCGAGATCATCTTGTCGATCGGAAACTTCGGAGCGATGACTGGCGCCTTCGGCACCACCCACGACTCGATATCGGCACGGGGGTCTGCGCCGCAATAGACGAACTCGCCAAACGCCAGGTAGCCGATCTCCGCGGCCTCCGGGTCCGGGTCGTTGGCGTTGGCCACCTCCGCCAGAACATCTGGAGACAGGAAGGCCACTGGTGAGCCAACGTGCGGCAGGCGCCGATGGCTCGGCACGAAGAGCAGCTTGTCACCTTCCTGGCGAAGCACGCCGAGGACGCGGATGTTGACCTTGTACTTCAGGTACTGATCGCGCAGCTCTTCAGGGATCTCCCGCTGGTCGCGCACGGCACGCACCGCGTAGTCCTCACCGATTGGGGAGACCAGCCGACCCTGCGCGGCGATAGTGGTGATCCGACCGAAGACCGCTTCGCGGTTGTGCTCGAGCTGCACAAGAACGAATTGGCCGTGCATCGGCGTCGACTGGAACTCGTCGCGATACGGCATGACCAAGTCGGCGTGGAACTCCATGCCACTCTCGGAAAAGCCGCGGAAGACGCCAACGATGTGTTCGGGAGCAAACAAGTCCATGCTGGAAGTCCCGCCTCCGGCTACTCGTAGCGTCTGGCTGCGACGTCTGTCGCCAGCCGCAGCTCGTCGATGATCGTCGCGCGCTGCTCGCCGACCTGTCCGCGGACAGCATCGATCAGGGCGTCCTCGACGATGTCTAGGTCGAAGTCGGCCACGCGCGAGTATCGGTCTGCCTGTTGCAGACAGTTGGGGTAGAACGGCACTGGGAAGCCGGCGACAGCATCGGCCAGCAGGTAGCCGAAAACCGTCTGGGCGTCCTGCCGTTGGCAGTCGAGCAGATCGACGGTCCAGACTGGATCGCCGGAGCGTGACCCGAAGCGCACGAAGTGCATCGCGCCCATGTTGAACTTGGGGTTCTCTCGGTCCTCGGCGGCCTCGTCTGGCCCGCGGATGTACTCCTCCCAGCGGTAAACGTCCTTCTGCATCTCGTATGGGACCGGGACGTAGCACGGCGATCCGCGCTCGAACATCCCCGACAACGACATGGCCAGGCGGTAGTGCTCGAGCGCTTGGCTGCTCTTCGCTAGGCCAACCAGCCACAGGCGGCGGCGATCTTGACGCCACTTGGCCTCGATCGCTTCCTGCAGCTTGCGGTACATGGCAATGAACAGCTCCCCGCGAAACTTCTTGGATCGCAGCAGGCCGTCGTAGACGATGAGAGTGTCATGGGCAAAGTCCCGGTGACAGATCAGGTCGAATAAGGTGGCCCACTCGCACAGCTCGCGGTAGACGAGCACCCAGCTGGCCGACTCGCCAGACATCATGTGGGACAGAGCCTGCAGGTCCGGCACGTCGAGCGCCGTCATCAGCCGGCCAAGGGGCTTCATCGCGCCCCGGCTGTCGGTGAACTGGCTGCGGCTCAACTCGTCGATGTCTGTCGACGGCGACACGACGTCGAGGCAGAGCTGCTTGCCGAGCGAGTCGACGATGCGAACTATCTGCAGATAGAACGGGTTGAACATGACCCGGTTGTTGCCGCCGTCCGCCGCCATCAGAGCGACGGAGCTCGCCGACCGCGGCTTGATGGTTCGTACCTCTGCCTTGGCCGGAGCGAGTTGCTCCAGGAGCCGGTCGAGTACCGCGCGGTCCCGCGCTACCTGCGCGCTGATAAGACGCCGCAGCTCAGGCAGCTCAGCTGCCTCGAACATGGCAACCTCCGGCAGGCGGGTAGCAGAGAGTGTCAGCTGGATCACCCGAAGCATGCCACGATGCACCACCGGTTCGTGGCGTATCCGCACGCTCCCGCGTGCCGCGAGCTGACCAAGTCGCCTCGAACGGGCGATTCAGCCACTCAACCGGTAGGTGTCGTCCGTACCAGGATGTCGTCAGTCCCGGCGGCACGTCTTGATCTAGGATGCGCCGGTGACGCTGACAGCCACTCCGCGAGCTGTCGGCCAACATGTCGCCGATCAGGCTTGGACTCGCCTGGCACAGCGGCTGAACACCGTGTGCCCGTACTTCACCATGTTCCCGCTCGACTTTCCGCTCCAGATCTTGAGCGCTGCTCATGTTGGGGACTGGGTGCTCGATCCGTTCTGTGGCCGGGGCACAACACTCTTTGCCGCTCGCCAGCTCGGACTCGGGTCCATCGGTATCGACATCAGCCCGGTGGCGGTCGCGATCGCTGAAGCCAAGATCGCCCCGGCGCAGGCGAGCAGCGTCATACGCTTAGCAACGCGATTGCTCACCAATGACTATGCACCGCAAGACGTTCCGACTGGCGACTTCTGGCAACTGATTTACCACCCGTCGACCCTCCTTGACATCTGCCGCCTAAGGGAGCAGTTGATGCTGGAGAAGAGCGGTACCGCCAGCATGCTCCGAGCCATCACCTTGGGAATTCTCCATGGACCGATGACAAAAGGGCAGCCTACGTACCTCTCGAACCAGATGCCGCGAACGTACGCGACCAAGCCTGCCGCGGCAGTCAAGTTCTGGCAAAAACGCGGCATGCTGCCGCCTGCCACTTCGGTACTCGAAACGCTGATCCGGCGAATTGACTATAGCTTATGCCTTATACCACCGGTGCCGGTCCGCAGCTACATCTACCAAGGTGATGCTCGCACAGTCTTACCTCGCCTGCGCAAACGATTCGACTGGGTCATTACATCGCCGCCGTACTACGGGATGAATACATATGTTCCCGATCAGTGGCTACGCAACTGGTTCCTGGGAGGCCCCGATTTCGTCGTCTACGGCGCTGGCGATCAAGTCTCTCGTGGGGGTATCAACGGCTTCACGACAGGTCTAGCCGACGTCTGGCGCGCAGTGGCACAGCGGTGCAATCCGTCGGCACGCATGGTCATCAGGTTTGGAGCACTGCCTGGCATGCAGGTCGATCCGGAGGCGCTGCTCCGGGCATCGCTGGAGGAGGCAGCCGCGGGTTGGACGGTTGAATCAGTACGGTCCGCCGGCAGGCCTGCCAAGCAGGCCCGTCAAGCAGCGCAATTCACCGGGCCTGGCGAGTACGCGCTGGAGATCGACTGCGAGGTCATCCTCGATCCGTCACCGACATCGCAGACCCGGGCCAGGCTGTCACGGCAAGGCTAGCCCGGGCTCTTCATGGGGGCTGGGTGGTGGGTGACCCCGAGAGAAGAAAGTGCCTCGTGACCAGGTAGGACAGGGCTTGTCGAGGGCTCTGTTCACCGCGGTCGAGGAGGCACTTTCCGAGTGCAGGCTACAACCACGCGTCCGAGGATCATCGTGACCGCCGATGGGGCCGGGGTGGTGTCACACGTCGGGTCCCGCCTGTTGGCCGATGTTGCGGACCGGACCACGTTGACCGGCGAGTTGTCGCAGGCCATGACCGGGTTGCGGCGGGCGCGGGCCCGGCATGATCCGGGCCGAGTGCTGGTGGACCTCGCGGTCGCGGTCGCCGACGGCGCGACCACGATCTCTGAGATCGACGTGCTGCGCGATCAGCGTGAGTTGTTCGGGGCGGTGGCGTCGGACTCGACGTGCTGGCGGCTGCTCGACCGCCTCGACGACGCCGCACTCAGGGCCGTGGCGGCGGCGGCCAGGGCTCGGGCGCGGGAGGTGGTCTGGGACCAACATGCTGAACGCCACGGGCGGGCGTTCCCACCGGCCACAGTGGCCGGCCGAGACCTCGACGTGCTGGTCATCGACCTGGACGCCTCGATCGTGATCTGCCACAGCGAGAAGGAACAGGCGGCGCCGACGTTCAAGCGGACCTTTGGCTACCACCCGCTGATGGCGTTCTGCGACAACACCGGCGAGTTCCTCGCCGGCATGCTGCGCCGCGGCAACGCCGGCGCGAACACCGCCGCCGACCACATCACCGTCCTCGACCACGCCCTCGCCCAGATCCCGGACCAGCACCGCCACGGCCGCCCGATCCTGGTCCGCGCCGACACCGCCGGCTGCACGAAGGGATTCCTCGCTCACGTCCGCGGCCAGCAGGACAAGCTGATGAGCTGCGAGTTCTCCGTTGGCTGGGCCATCACCGACCGCGAACGCGCCGCCCTCGCGATGGTCCCGCGCAAGGTATGGACCGACGCGGTCGACGCCGACGGCGGCCACCGCGACGGCGCCGGCCTGGCCGAGCTCACCGGGCTACTTCCCGCCACCTCGCTCGAGGGCTACCCCGCAGGAACGCGGGTGATCGTCCGCCGGGAGCGCCCGCACCCGGGCGCGCAGCTGGACCTGATGGAGACCCGCGACGGCTGGCGCTACACCTGCTTCGCCACCGACACCCGCGCCGGACAGTTGGCGTTCCTCGACGCCCGCAACCGCGCCCACGCCCGCGTCGAGGACCGCATCCGCACCGCTAAGGACACCGGGCTCAACCACTTCCCGTCCCGGACGTTCGCCATCAACTCAGCCTGGCTGCACGTCGTGATGCTCGCCGTCGACCTGCTCGCCTGGACCCAGCACCTCGCGCTCGACGGCCACCTCGCGAAGGCCGAACCGAAGACCCTGCGCTACCGACTGCTCCACGTCGCCGCCCGGATCACCCGAGGTCAGCGACGCACCTTCGCCCGGATCCAGCAGTCCTGGCCCTGGGCGACCGACCTCGCCACGGCGTTCACCCGGCTCCACGCCCTGCCCGTCCCCGCAGGCTGAATCCACTCCCGGCCAGCACGAGCGGCGCGGAGCACCCGGCAGAACCGCAGGCCGGACAATCCCGCATGCCCGCGCCCGGAAACCGAAGACGATCAGGGATCTGACGCCAGCCGCCGGTCCTCATGAATCACCGGGGCTAGGAGCCAGTTAGCCCGTAGCTCTCTATGTCCGAGAGACCGTCCGCTTCGAGCGCTCTGTCGCCGGATCCTGAAATCTTCAAGATCCGTTGACACGCTCAGGCTAGATGACACGCGGCCCGCGCGGATGCTGTTGGCCGCATGGTCGGCGAGCGCCGGGTCATCCTCGCGGCACTGGCGGAGATCGTCCACTGGAGCGTGGCAGCGGATCCGGCCGCCGCTAGAAGTAGGCCGAGTCGGGCAGCGGACTGCGTTGCGACCGACCGTCGCCGTGCAGGGGCTGTTTCTTGTCGGTGACGAGCGCCAACATGGAGGCGTGTGCTCTGCGGTCAGCATCATGTGCGACAAGGCTTGGCACAACGATGAGCACTGAAGCGCAACCAGCAGAAGGCGAGATCTGGGCTTACCGCGCTCGAGGCACCGATCCGTTCAGCGCGGTAGCGGTCGTCCGCTACGGCACCAAGAAGCCGCTGCGTGTCCTGGTCCGCTTCATCGCTCCTGAGGACGAAGGTCGCGAGGAGTGGGTGCCACCTGGTCGGCTCAAAGTGCCGTGGCCGGAGCGGCAGGCTTACCTCGACCGTGAGCAACGTTGGCATGCTGTCCGCAGCGACGCCTACCTGCGCGATACGCCGACGGGTTCAGCCATCAGCTTGGTTTGCGACAACCTGCCGGACAGTTGGCTCGACCGATCGCTTCTCCAGCGCGGAATGAACAACGACACCGGTGTGCTGTTCATCAGCGACCTCGACGCCGTTGTCAGCGAACTCGAACTGGACCGCAGCGTGATCGTCGACCACCCCCTGTCCTTCGAGGAGGGCACGCAGTGGATCGTCCCCTGGTCAGTCGGCCAGCACATCGTGCATCGCCTGGCTGAGCGTTTCGCTGAACAGATCTTGGCGGCGGTCGACGCTGAGGAGCGTCGGGCCGAGCAGGAGAACCGCTGGGGCTACTACAGCGGCGGCAGGTACATACCGGCCGAGATCTGCGCTGAGGTCGACGCCGAGTACGCCCCCGCCCGTGCGCTCGCCCGCGAGTGGTGCGGTCAGCCGGCCCGGGAGCGACACGACGAGCTACTTGCCCTCCGTGAAGAGGTGGTCCGACTCGGTCTGCTCGTCGAGGAAGCCGTTACCGCCTTGCGTGCCGCCGGAGCCAAGCAGGCCGCCGCCGCCGTCGAGACCAAGCTCGGAGTGCCAGTCAGTGTCATCCAAGCTCACGCTGAACAGCAGCGTCGTCAGTAGTGATGGCTGCGCTCCGGGCCGTACGGGCTCCAGCCCTTGAGGTACGGCCTCAGATCCTCCGGGCGCGGCGTCCGCTCAGCCGGCATGCGCAGCGGACGCAAGCGTGGATCGATGTCGTCGGCGTAGGCCAGCGCCCAATCCAGCCACGTCTGGCGCGCTGCTGGGTCGGCCTCGAAAGCACTCGGTTCCGCGGCAGCGGCGCAGAAGGCCCGGATGCGCTCGGCCTTGTCCCAGTTGGCCAGCTGGGTCTCGAGCACGACCGCTCGGGCGGCCCGCTGGAACGCCTCACGGGCACGTGACATGGCATCCTGCCAGTCGAGCTGACGCTGCTCGGCTTCACGGCGTTCGTCGGCGTGGCGTTCGTTGGTGGCGTCAAGCCGGTGCAGGATCTCGCGCAGCACCTTGCCGAGCTTGTCTTCCAAGTTCCAGCGCTCGCGTTCAGCCCAACGGTGCCGGTGGCCGCTGAACTTCCAGTCCTGACCGACGTCGAGTACCAGCCGCCCGGTCGGCACTGACACGCCGCGCGGCTGGACGCGTTGCCAGGCGTAGGTCTTCGTTCCGGCGAGCTCCTCCGCGTCCGGCAAGACGTGGGTGTACTGAACGACCTCGTAGAGCATGAGGCCGCAGACGGCGGTGCCGCGGCCGAACTGGAAATCGACGTCCTTGGCATCAGACAGGGCGACTGTGCAGCCGCGGTGTTCGGCCTCACTGAAGAGCGCGTGCAGCAGCCGCAGCGCCCGCGGCAGCGTCGACTCCGAGACGCGCAAAGCCTTGGCGGCGTGCCGGCCGAGCCGTTTGAGCAGCGGGTGCAGTTCGGCGACTTCGTCGGGCACGTAGATTTCGAGCTGGTGCTGGGGCTGGGCTTGTTCCTGCAGTGGATGCCGACCGGCGCGCAGCTCGATGATCAGATCACCACGGTCACGGCCCCGATGGATGAGGTGGTGATCCGTCGGGATGTCGCCGCTGCGCCGGGTGGCGTCGAGCAGCCGGCGCCAGGCCGCCCGTTCGACCGGATCTGGATCGGCGACGACCACCGGCCCGGTTTCCAGCCGGCGCAGCAGCTCAGCGACCGAGGGCGTTGGCGGCACGGGTGTCGCCCCGACCGACTTCGTCACGGCCGCGACGGACGAGCCCGCTGCGCTCGCCGCGGTCAACGACGGGGCGATGCGGCTCGACGGCAGCAGCGGCTCGGGGTAGCGGTCGTGCTCCAGGTAGTACCGGCCGCGCTCAGTGATAAGTGCCTGCCAGCTGCCACTAGCCTTGCTGATGGTCACCAGCTTGCGATCGCGCAGCGCACCGGCGGTGTGCTTGTACTGCTGCGGGTGGTCGTAGACGCCGTCCGGGCAACCGTTGCCGATCCAACTGAGCACTGCCCGCTGACGCTCATTGAGTCGGTCGCTCAGCCGCACCTCAGTGATGGTAGGTAGCTCGACACCGTCGGCAAGGGCGACCCAGGATGAGGTCGGGATGCCAGGCTCCCGTCCCACGAGCCAAGATCGATTCCTGAACACGCCTTGATCGGGGGCCGGCGTCTCTTCACCGGAGGGTTGTTCTCCGGCACCGACGTCGAGCTCAGGTGGAGGCACCCCTCATTGAATTCCTCCTCGAAGGTCCACCTTCTTCGACATCGAGGTCGACTCATGATCGGCCGATAGGGCGGGTTCCACACGCCGCGGCAGCGGTGCCAGCAGCGCGCGAAGGACGAGCCGCTGATGAGCCGTGAGCGGCGGGGCCGTATCGACAAGCGCCCGGACGTGCCGGGCGAGCTCAGTGGCGTCCATTCGGCAACGTTAGGAGAGCAACTCGTCGGGGCGAGCAGCGCAATCCGAGGTTCGCTGGAATGGCCGAACGATCACGGGCCGCTGAAGGCGCGACCGGAGCGCAGCTCGACGTGAACCCGCGGAGTCAGCGGACGTCATGACTTCGGGCAGAGCACCTGTGCGGCTACCGCGCCGGACTGCTTGTCCTCCGCAGAGATGTTCCCTGCCTCCTTTACGGCCGGGTATGCGGCACCGTAGGCCTCGTCCGGGTCGATCCCGGCGATGATCAGGGCGCACATCTGACGCCCTGACAGCTCCGCGTTGTGGCGGCTGACCTCGTCCCAGCCATCGCGGTAGACGTACCCGTACTTCGGGTCAGCCTGGTAGAGCTTCAGCAGCTGATCGAGGTACTGCGGCATGCGGTCCTCGCGGATGATCCGCTGGCCAGGCGCCGCCGTCGGAGCGGGCGCGGCCGAGCAGCCGGCGAGGATGGCAAGCACGACGGCGGACACCGCGGCGGTCAGACGCATAACGGACAGTTCGTCGTCGCAGCCGCCCTGGTTACGCCGCATTTTCGCCCGTGCCGAGAGCACTCCACGGCGGCGGAGACCGCACAGAAGTCGCGGCGACCATGCCGGCAAACGGGTGATGCCGGTTCATTCGCCCACGAAGATCGGGACCGCGCCATAGCGTCCTCCTGACCCGTCGGATCGGCCGACGGTGCCGGATCTTCTCGCCACAGCACCACCCAGCCCGGTGGTGTTCTTCGTGCTGTGCAGGAACCGGTCGGGCATGCGCTGGGGGGACCGTGCGCTACTTCAGACGAAGAGCAGCAGCGGCTGCAGCCGCTACCACCTTCGCCGCCACGGTGGTGATCGCCGCGGGCCCTCAGGTTCCTGCCGAATCACAGCTACCGTACTGGGAGCGCGTCCTGGTGACCGACACCGTGCGGCCAGTCGCGGCCACGACGAGCCTGGCAGTGCCCGCACAGGACCCGGTCGGGATGTGCAGCGCCGGCGAAGGCGGACGCTTCCAGGACTGTGAGAGCGGCACCTACCACTGGGTCATCCGCGAAGGTGGCCGTGGTGCGGAAATCGGATCGGTGGACGCGACGGTGACAGTCCGCGAGACGCTCAACCCCACCAGCACCGAGTGGGATGCGACCGTCGGGGTGAACTTCCTGAGCATGACGGGCGTGGCCGCCTCCGGCACCACCGCGACGATCAACGCGGAGTGCCATGGGGACTGCTCTGCGCCCGCAACGGCACCAGTCGCTGGTCGGCCTGTTCAACAAGGCTCGACGATCGCCGAGCCCGTTCACTTCACGTCCACGCCGCTGATTCATGGTGTCGGCACTGGTCGCCAGACGATCAACATGATCTTGACGAACCCCGCGGCGCCCACAACGATCGGCTCCACGGCCGGCGACCCGCGCACCGAGCTCGGCCCCGTCCGCTGCGACGACACGCTCGTCGACGACAACGATCAGAAACAGCCTGCCGGCTGTGTAACCCTCGCCCTGCCGACGATGGTCTACAGCAAGGCGAGGACCCCCAACATCGCGCGGCACATCGAACTGGCTCAGGGCTCAGGCCTGCCGGGCAAGAGCGCCGCAGCGCCGCTGAGCCGGAACTCCAACCAGACCCTGAAGCGGGCCAATGGGAGCCTCGCCTGCCCGGCGGGCAAGCTGCCCGCGAAGCCCGCCTTCAGCTGCGACGAGTACCCGTTTCGCAGCACCCAGCAAGGGCTCGCCTTTCCCGGGCCGCAACAGCGACGGTCCTTCGACGGCTGCTCGTTCGACGCGGCGTTCGCCTTACCCCGGATGACTGGTCCCGGCGGCGTGAGCGTCTGCATGGTCCCGGCCAAGGAACAGACCTCCCAGGGTGGGACCGTCTCGGGGTTCTACTCGAAGTACCGTCTCCTCGACGGAGACAAGTTCCTCGTGGCCGTGGCGCCGTGACCGTCCAGGTTCGACCATGAAAGGTCACCAAGCATGCATGACGTCGAGCAGCCCTCGGGTGAGCTGGCGCACGGTTCTGACCATGTGGCTGTCGAGTACCACCAGTTCGTCGTCATCGATCCCGCCACCGACGAACGCCCGGACGCCGACGTGGTCAACGGGCTGGTCGGAGTGACCGAGGTCGGCGCGCAGATCGTCTGCGGCATGCAGATGGGCGATGTTGGCTGCGAGGTATCCGTCCGTGCCGAAGCACCAGCGGCACCTACCGCGCTCGATCTCGAGCGCTGGGACGAAATCGTCGACGTCTCTATCCGTTCAGTCTCGGGGAACCTGTACGTGGTCGCGGTCGACGACGAGGCGCCAGACCTTCCCAATCTGTGCGGGAGTGGCCCCGGCGTTTACCGGCTGCGGGTGCACGCCCGCGGCCGGGACACCCATCCGAGCGAAATCGTCGACGAGCTGCCCACCGACGCCGAACCAGCCGAGCAGTACCTGCTCATCACATGGCGTGCCGAGGCCGGGCCAGCCACCGTGCACCAGACCCGCGACCAGTTCGGCAAGGCGTACCGCGACTCGATCGCTGGGTAGCGCGGCGACCCGACAGCAGCCGATAGACCTCATTCACTTCGGGTCGCGCCCCTAACTGTTCGGAATGGACCCGCACTCTGCCGATCAGGCATCCATCATGTATTTATCCACACGCCGGGGAACCGATGGTATTCCGAATCGCGTTACAGTTCCTTTTATGGGATGCAGACTTGAAGGAGTATGCCACTGCCCATGTATCAACCGCTTGGCGGCCGCATCCGGCCAGTAGTGCTTGTAGCTGCCGCGGCGCCGCTGGCGGCGGCAATCACGGCGGCTCGACTTATACCGTATTGGTGGCTCAATATAGATCCGTGGCTTTCGTCGTTCTTCTTGCCGGAATTATTCTACGGATAGTCCGCGGCCGACGGCCTGTCGCCAACTTGGATGCCCGCAAGACAGGCTTCGTTGCCGGACTACTATGCAGCGGCTACTTTTTAGTCTGTGGCGCATTGCCGATCGGGCCCAAGCCAGCGCCCATGGATACTGGAACCATACTGGCGGCAGCATGGTACGTCGTGCCGGCGATATATATATATATATTGCAGCCAACATGATCGCCAGAGGCATTCTGGCATTTGAGGCCGAGTCGACGCACAGTTAGTGCGCCCATTGTGAGCGGAGAGGGCGGTGCTACTCAGGCAGCTGGCATCGGTTTCGCAAGCGATGAATAGTAGAACGTCGTCTGCGGCGTTGGCGCACCAGTCATACATTGGGCTCCGACATGAACGACCGAGTCCATGCCGAAACTTGGTAGGGTGACGCTGACAGAATTCCAGTTGCCACCACTTGCTTGCGCGCTTGTCTTCTGCACCGGCGTTGACGCTAGGTCTTAGCGTTCGTCACACTGACGGTCGGCGGGCCCGGTTTCACCGCGATGGCGCAGGTCGCGCGTCGAGGTCGGGGAATGAAGATTCGACCAGGCTGCGTGTCGACATCTTGGGTGAGGAGTCGATGCTTTCGAGTTGTTCGACGAGGGTCGCGTAGGTACGTTTCGCCGCCCCGGGCCGGTCGAGCCGCCGTTGAAGTGCGATGAGTTTGCGATAGGTCTCCTCTTCGAGGGGGTCGAGTGTGATAGCGAATTCGAGAATGCTGACCGCCTGGTCCGGATCGGTGTCGGCGAAGAGTTGAGCGAGGCTGTCGGCGGTGTCGAGCGCGTGTCGCAGGGCGTCTTTTCGGATCGATGCGATCCATTCGGCGTCGTGTCCGTCCGCGAGAGGACCCGCGTACGTGTTGAGTAGTGCGAGGCCGGCGGTCTCTCGCTCGTGGCGGGTGGTGGCTATGCGGCGTTGATGGATGGCGTCGGTGAATGTTGCGTAGTCGGTGGTGATGAGGTCCGGGTTGAGGCCGTAACGGTTGTCGCTGAGCGAAGTGATCATGTTGACGGTTTCGGCGCTTGTCGCGTCGGCGATGGTTTTGCGGAGCCGGCCGAGGGCGGTGTTGATGGTGTTCGTGGGCCGCGTGGGCGCGGTGTCTCCCCAGATGTCGGTGATGATGGTGTCGCGGCGGTCGCCGGGCAGATGAGTCGCGATGTGCAGCAGTAGCTCCCATTTCCGGGCGCTTAGCGACGCGGAGAGATCGGCTGCGGTCTCGCCTGGCGGCTGCGTCGCGGCGTGGGCGTGGTAGGTCAGGCGCGGCGGGCCGAACAGGGTCAGCCGCAGCGGCGGTGGGCTCGCCGGCGGGATGGTCGTGGTCGGTGGCCGAGTCCGTTTCTGGGACACCGGCGCGGCCGCGTCCGAGTCGTTGCCGGCCGGCTCCGTCCGTGCCGGCGATTCGTCCTCAGCAGTGGGTGCACGGTCGGTGACGGCGCTGTCGGCGATCGGGTCGGTGTTCCGTGTGCCCGGGTCCGGTGTGCTCTCGGGGATCGCGGGTGGTTCGGTGATCGCGGTGGGTGGCGCGAGGTCTCGCAGGGCGGAGCGGACGGCTGGTTGCCCGAGGCGGTAGGCGGTGGTGCCGGCTAGGTGCGCGGTGTTGGGCCCGGTTGCGCGGGTGATGACGGCGGTGGCGTCGAGGGAGAGCTGTGTGCGGGCGGTGGGCCACGCGCCGAGCACGACCACGGCCGGACCGGACGTGGCGGTCGCCTCCTCGGGGGTCGCAGCGCCGTGGACGAGGTGGTCGAGGTCGAAGTGATCGGCATAGGTCGCGGCGGTGGCGGAGCGGATGAGCAGCATCCACGGCCGATCCGGATGCGGATGCTGGTGCCACCAGGTGGCGAGGTTGGGCGTGATGTGCAGCCACGCCGGTGCCGGATGTGCGGCGTAGTCGGCGCCGATCAGGACGGGCGCGTCCTCGGCGGCGATTGCCACGGCGATAGGTGTGACTGCGGGTGCGGTGTCCGGTGCGGTGTCGCTGCTGCCCGTTCCGGTGGGCCTCGTGTTGAGGGCGGTACTGGGTGTGGTGAGCGCGGCGACGAGCAGGGCACGGGCGGTGGCGGTGATGGTGTCGGGGTCGCCGGTGAGGCAGAGGCCGGCGGCGGCGGTGAGGTCGTGGTGATGGACGGGTTGTCCGGGATGCGAGGCGAGCGGGAGCACGACGGCGCCGCTGGTCGGGCGCTGCCGCGGGCGGGTGGGGTCCTCGGGCACACCGTCGCGCGGACCCTGCTGGCCCTGCCGGCGCTGCTGCGGTGGGTACGCCGTCCCGGTGGGCGGGTAAGGCGGGCGGGCCGGGGGTGGACCGGGTTGCCGCGGACCGGGGCGGGGTGGTGTGCCCGGTGGTGGGGTCGCGGGAGGGTAGCGGCGCGGTTCGGGTTGCGGGAACGTGCTCGGGGGTGCGGGCCGCGGGATGACGGGCGGGCCGGGGAGCAGCCGTCGGGCCGGGCGCACGACCGGTGGTAGTCCGCTGTCGAACGCGGCACGGGCGGGAAGCCCGGTGAGGCCGGCGGCGGGGTGGTGGCGGCGGGCGAGCATCAGGGCCGCGAGCGCGACCACGGCTCCACCACCGCCGATTGCGGCCACGGTCGCGACGTCCATGGTGGTCCCTTCCGATGCGTGTGGATCTCCGGTGCCCGGTGGCGGCGCGGGCGGGGGCGTGGGCGGGCGCGGGGGCGAGGCGATCGGCCCGCCTGGCTCGTTATCGCCCGGTGCCGGGTTCTGCCGGTCGGCGCCATCCCCGCTGTCGCTGTCTCCGGGTTCGGGTCCGGGGCTATCGGTTCCGGGATCGGGCGCGGTGGGGCCGGGCAGGGTCGGAGACAGGTCCGGCCACGGCACAGGATCCGGCCCTCTGTCCGGCCCTCTGTCCGGCCCTTGATCCGGGTCGCCGTCCGGGAGCGGGGTTGGTGGTGTGTCCGGCATGGCGAGGGTCCACCCGGGGTGGAGCAGCCACACCCGGTCCAGGCTGGACCCGTCGGTCTGCGGGAGGCCGCGGTTGAGCTCGAAGATTTCGTGCCAACGTCGACTGTCGCCGAGGTACTGCGCGGCCAGTCCGGTCAGGGTGTCGCCACGCTCGACGGTGATCACGTGTCGCTGCACGGTCGCGGCGTGTTCTGCCGAGGTGTGGCCGATGTGCGCGGCGACCGGCGTCGCCACGCTCGCCGTCGCCCCGGCGGCATCGGTGGTGGCTGCGATGGTCGCGGTGGCTTCGTGCGGGCCACGGAGTCCGGGTGTGGTCGGTGTCGAGTGGCGGCGCGGAGGGGCCACGGCGGACCCGGCTGTGCTCGTGGGTGTGGGGGTGTCGGGGTCGCGGAGGAGTCGGGTGGTGTCGGGCAGGGCGTTGCGGGCGGTGGTGAGCGCGGCGACGGTGTCGCGGCTGACGGTGTCGACTTGGTCGCGGGCGCGGTCGAAGAGCGCGAAGGCGGATGCGGTGCTGGCTATGTTGGCGGGTCCGTCGGCGCTGTCGGCGGGTTTGGCGTCGGCGTAGAGGGCGGCCGCTTCGCGGGCTTGACGGTGGGCCCAGTCGATCAGGTCGGCGTGGCGGTCGAGCGCGGCGGCGGCGAGGCCCGCGGACGTCGCGGCGGCGTTGAATCGGCCGGCCTGGTCGTGCGCGGCCATGCGGGCGGCGTCGGCGCCGTCACCGGCCCATCCGGCCCATCTGTCGCCGCCGGGGGCGTGCTCGGTCAGGGTGGATGCGCCTTCGGTGAGGGTGGCGGCGTCGACTCGCAGATCGTGGACCAGCTCGCGCAGCGGGGCGGCGTCAGCGGGGATGAGTTGGCCGGGTTGCGCAGTGTCGGCAAGCCCGAGCCCAGACGAGTGCCCTTCCCTTCCCGCATCCCCCGCGGTGGGGGGTGAAAGGGGCGAGTCGTCCGGGGTACGGCCGGGTGCGGTCCCGGTGCTGTGATCGGTCATCCGCTAAGCGCTGCCGTGATGACGCCTGGGACGTACCCGCCACCGCTGCCGGCCCCGGCTCGGCCGTCGGGCTCGACGCTGGCGGTGTCGACGCTGGGGGTGTCGACGCTGGGGGTGTCGCCGCTGGCTTCGTCGCCGGTGCCGGTGATCGTCGCGGTCGCGGCTCGGGGCGTCGTGGTGGTGAAGCGGGCGGTGGCGTCGCGGAGGTCGGCGAGCTGTCGGGCTTCGCCGTCGCGGTAGATGTGGGCGGCCTCGTGCAGGGCCGCGGTGTAGGCGGTGTGATCGGCTGCCAGCGCGGCGATGCTGCGGCGGTATGCGCTCAGGTAGGCCTCGATCGCCTCGCCCACCGCGCGGTTACCGGCCGCCTGGGCAGCCGCGAGCGCGTGTGATGCGCGAGTGGCGCGCCATTGCATCTGCTCCCCGGCGTCGGCCAACGTTCGCGCCCCACGCTCGATCGCGTCAGGATCAACCACCAGCATGTCGGCCGCGGAGGTCCCGGCGCCGGTGCGTTGGGCAGGGACGGTGCCCGACGTTCGGCCAGCGTCGGCGTCGGAGTCGGCGTCCGCGTCGGGGGCGAAGGCGGGATCGTGTGCCGTGCGGTCAGATGGCATAGCGAGTCTCCTCAGTGGCGCGGCCGAGCGTCGATGTGTGGCTGTGGACGTCCTCAGTGCTGGTTCGAGTGCTGACTGGAGCTGGCTGGAGCACGGGTAGGGGTGCGGGCAGGGGAAGGTGGTTGACCATGGAACTCCGGTCGTGATCGCCTCGTGGTCGTTTCGGATCACCCCGCCCGTCCGGCGTAACGAGGGCTACAGCGGGTTCACCCTTTTGACCTATCACCGCGGGTTACGTAGCTGACTGGTCGGTCGGGAGGCGGCAAGGAAGTCGTCCCCGGGGTAGCGGTAGGGCGCCAAGCGCACGGTTTGGCCGCGATCGGGGGCGTGGACCATCTGGCCGCCGCCGACGTAGATGCCGACGTGATGCACGCGGGCCGGGGTGCCGTAGAAGATCAAGTCCCCGGGTTGCAGTGGATCGCTCGCGGCGATAAGGGGGCCGGTGTCGTACTGGGTCTGCGCGGTCCGTGGCAAGGTGACCCCGCCTGTAGCCCAGGCGGCGACGGTCAGGCCGGAGCAGTCGAACCCGCCGCCGTCGGCCGGGCCGTCACCACCCCACACATAGGGCTGTCCGATCGCGGCATGCGCGAACGCCACAGCCCGCGCAGCACCGGAGTCGAGCCGCCCGTTGGGCGTGCCGGGCGGGAGGCAGGTGGCGCCGCCGACCGCGGCCGCGATGGCGCGGGCGGCGGGTTCGTGGCGGGCGTAGGCGTTCGGGAACGCCGAGCGTTGCACCGCTTGCGCGGCGTCGCTGAGGCTGAGCTGCTCCCACCCGCGTACCGCGAGCAATGCCCGGTAGAACGAGGTTGCCGCGTGCGCGGGATCGGTGACCTCTGCGCGGGTACCCCAGCCCTGGGAGGGGCGTTGCTGGAACAGGCCGAGGGAGTCGCGGTCGCCGTAGTTCAGGTTCCGCAGCCCCGATTCCTGCAGCGCGGTGGCGATCGCGATCACCTGCCCACGCACCGGCACCGCCAACTGCTTCCCCACCGCAACAATCACCGCAGCGTTGCTCAGTTGCTCGGCGGTGTAGCCGTCCATCCCACCCGCGGCAGGCCCGGCACGCGTGCCACCAGCTAGGCCACCGGCCGGGCCGGCGACCAGGCAGCCGCCGGTGCCGGTGGTGGGGTCGCCGCCGATCATCTGCCCGACGACCGCGGCGACGGTCACGACCAGCACCACCACCAGCGCCAGCGCCACCACGGCGACGAGCAGCGGCGCTTTCATGGTGTCACCATCGGAAGCTCCACCGTGTCCGCGTCCATCCCGGCGGCGTCCATCCCGGCGGCGTCCCAGGGCCTACCGGCGTGGTGGCCAGCTTCGTGCCGGGCGACGTGCCAGTCGTTGCGACGGGCGGCGCGCTGCTGGGTGTGCTGGTCGGTGAGGTCGACATAGCCGGCGTCGTCGGGGACGGTCTCGCGCGGGTCGGAGGTGATGACCTCGTACTCCCGCCCGGACGCGGTGACCTGCAGGGCGACCCGATGCGAGCCGGCGATCAGCAGGCCCTGGCCTTGCTCGGCGCGCAGCAGGAACTCCCGCTCGCCACCGGACAGGCCGAACATGGCGGCCACCTCGTCGATGGCCTGGGTGGATTGACGCAGCAAGATCTGGGTGGCGGCGTTGGTGATGACCGCCCGCCCCAGCTCGCTGGCCAGCACGTCGGGGGCGTCCTGGGTGGCCACGGTGAGGCCGGCCCAGCGCTTGCGGGCGGTGCGGGCGAGTCGGGCCAGGAACCGGGCTCCGGCCGGGGACTGCAACAGCGTCCATGCCTCGTCGACCACGACCAGCCGGGGCCGCACCGCCGACGGGTCCGACACCTGCCGCCAGATCGTCTCCAACGTCAACAGCGTGGCCACCGCGCGCAGCTCGTCCGGCACCGCGCGCAGCGACACCGTGACCAGGTGCTGCCCCTCAGGCGGTGTGGTCGTCGGCCCAGCGAACAGACCGGCATAGGCGCCGCTGGTGAACGGCGCGAGCCGCTCCGCCAGCTCCGGTCCAGCGGCACCGATGGTCGCGAGGGTGGCGGCGAGGTCGGCCAGCAGCGGCGCCGGGCGACCCCAGGTGCGCGGGTCGTGCTCGTCGATCCCGGCACGGGAGTAGGAGGCGCGGATCCCGGCGTCGAGCACGGCGCGTTCGGTCGACGTAGGTTCCCCGAGCAGCACCCCGACCACGGTGTGCACGAACAACGCGGCGCGCACGAGGGCGTCGCCGGGGGCGCGGCGGTGCCCGTCCGGGCCGACCACCGTGGGCAGGTCGAGCGGGTTGAGGTAGACCCCGGGGTCGCCGAGGCGGATCACGGTGCCGCCGACCGCATCCGCGAGTGGGGTGTACTCCTGCTCCGGGTCGATGATCCACGCCTGCACCCCCCGATACAGCGACCGCAACACCTCGGCCTTGACCAGGAAGCTCTTCCCGGCGCCGCTGCGGCCGATGATGACCGCGTTGTGGTTCTCCGCGGCGAACCGGTCCCAGATCACCGGCCCGGAAGATTGGAGATTCAGCCCCAGCATCACCCCGTCCGGGGCGGCAGTCTCGGCCGGGTTCGCGCTGGGCAGGTCCGGGGAGGTGAACGGGAACGCCGCGGCGATGGCGTCGGTGTCCATGATGCGGTGCACCCGCAGGGCATCGATCCCGACCGGCAAACAGGTGGTCCACCCGGCGAGCTGCCGATACGACGCCGGCCGCGCGTCCAGCAGGAGTGAGGACACCAGCGGCCGGACCGCGGCCACCTCGTCGGCCAGCGCGCGCTCGTCGGGGGCATAGACGGCCAGGGTGAGACCGACCCGGAACAGGTGCGCCTCACCCCGGGCAACCCGCGACGCGAGTTCGTGCGCGTCCTCCACCGCGGCCTCCACGTGCGGGTCCGGGAGCCGGCCGTGGTCATCGTCGTGGCGGCGCCCGGACTCGAGTCGGGCCAACTGCCGCCGCAACCGCGTCGCGGCGGTGGCGGAGTCGATCGGCTCCACATGCATCGACACGTCGAGCCGGCCCGGGTAGGTCAGCAGCGGTTCCAGCCAGCCGGGCGCGACCTCGGCCGGGTAGCCGGTCACCGCGAACACGGCGACGTGCTCGCCGTCGATCACCAGATGCCGGGCACCCATCTCGATCAAGTCCGGCGAGAACTCCGCCGCGCGATCGACCTCCTCCGCGGTATCGGTGACGGAATCTGCGATGGTGTCGGTGGCGATGGCTTCGGCGATGACCTGCGACATCCGGGGCAACGGCTGACCGCGGCGGCCACGGCGGCGCGGGCTCATTCCGCCCACGCCCCGCCGGTAGTGATCGCGAGTGGCCCGGCCGTATCGGAGCAGCCGGGAAGACCGTCGGGGATGGTGCCGGGGTGACACGCCGCGGACAGCACCGCCCGCGCACCGGCGTCGTCCAGCGGCGCCACCACGATCCCGGCCGCTGCGAGGAGGTCCCGCGCTTCGGCGATGCGGCGCAGCAACCGAGTCTCCGTCGCAGCCTCCGCCCGCGTCCGCGCCGGATCCACCGCGTCGCCAGTGTTCGGCTCGCCGTGCCCGGGCCGGATCCGGTGCCGGATGCGGGCGAGCAGACCGCGGCCCGTGGCGGGGGGTGCCGGGTGGTCGGGGTGGGATTCGCGGACCACCAGGAGGACCTGGCGGCGCAGCAGGTCGTGCTCGCGGGTCAGGTCGGCCAGGTGGGCGGCGTGGTCGAGCGCGGCGGCGGCCAACGCCGGATGCGGCAGCGTCGCGGCGGCGTCGTGCAAGGCGTCGATCTGGCCGCCCAGCTCGACCCGGACCGCGCGCACCAGGATCTGCACCGGCGCGGTCGCGGCGTTGAGGAACCCGCCGAACACCGCACACAACACCGTCTGTTCGCGCGGGGTGCGCAACGCGAACGCCACCGTCGAGCAGACCGCGACCGCGGCCAGCCCCTGCGCGCCCAGATCGATGACACCGACCTCGCTCCCGCGCCCGACGGGCGGGCGAACGTGGCGGGCCGGTGGTGGCGGGCGGTGGGTCGGCACCCGCACCGCACCACCCACCGACCCCCCGGTCCGGGATGTCCCGGACAGGAGTGGGGCCGGTGTCGTCGCCGCGGTCAGCCACCCCGGCACCCCCACCGCGCCGTCACCATCCGGCGACGCACCCGGCGCCGCACTCGGCGACACGGGAGCCTGAGTGTGGTGGCGGGGTGGGCGGGTGGTGACGACGTAGCGAGCGGCGGCCACAACGAGCCGGTCCATGCTGATGCCGTCGCGGCGCCCGAGCGCCACCACGGCGACGACCGCCGCGACCGGGGCCGCGGCGATCAGCAACACCATCACCGGCACCACCGCGCGCAGCGCCAACCACAGCAGGTACAACACAACCGCCGCACTGCCCAGGATCGCGACCTGCCGGGCGGTCAGCCGCCCCAAGATCCGGTCTTCCATGTCGACGTCGGCGGGTATCCGCACGCTGCGCAACACCTCAGCCCCGGGCATGGCCGGGGACAGATTCGCGGACATGTTCGTGGCCACGACGGGTCACCTCTTCCGAGACGATCCCCGGGACGCACCCGGAGAGAACGAACGAGACGGGCGGGTCATGCGCAGCGGCCGCACCGGGCGCGCTGACCGCGTCCGCGACCGCGCAGCAACCCCGGAGGACTGCGGGGCCGGCGCGGGGTGGAGTCGGCCGGCAACCCGCGGCGCGCGGACAGGACGGGCCGGTGCCAGCGGCGGGACGGACCCGATCCGGGCCCCGCCTCGCGCCCTCGGCGCACCGGGACCGAACTCACCGCCGGGTGTGGAGCGGCGCAACGGTCGAGCGTCCGCCGCAGCCCCCGGGGCGGGGCCGTCGGCGCCGCCACGGATCAACACCAGCCCGCCCCGTTCGATGTGCCGCGACGACGGCGGGCCGGCTTGCCCAGGGGTGCGCCGCGCGGGCGCGGGAGACGGGACCGGGGACGGGTGGGGGACCATGCCCGGCCGCCGCCGCGAAGGCATCCCGGACCGCGTCGACCCGGGCGCCTCGTCATGCCCACCAGACCCCGTGCCCGATGTCGTGCCCGGAGCGCCGCCGGAGGGATCGGCGTGCCCGCGCGGCCGGCCCGGCCCGGTCCCACCCCCACCACGGGTTCGGCGCCCGGCGACGGGCCGCCGTCGGTTCGGGTCGCGGCCAGGCCCCGGGTTGGGCCGGCGACCGCGACGGCCGGCCAGGCCACCACCTCCACCGCCGCCGGACGGTCCCCCTGGACCACCGGTGGGTCCCGGGCGGCCGCCACTCCCGCCGCCTCCGCCGGTTCCTCCACCGGAGCCACCGCGACCCCGCCGACCACCAGGCCGGCCGCCGGCGGCGCCGCTGCGCAACATGCCGAGGCTCTTGACCGCGAAGTAGGTGCGCAACGCGGTCCGCGTCACCGATCCCCCGCTGCTGGACTGGACCACCGACAGCGCCATCATCGGGATCTTCAGCATGATCAACAACATCGCCAGGACCAACAGGACGTTGGTCCAGCCGGTGCCGGCCCCGTCGCCGAACAGCGAGAATCCGTACGGGGTGAGGAACACCCGGAGCATCACTGCCATAGTCAGCGACTGCGCGATCTGCACAGCCAGCACCGCACACAGCGCGCGCCACCACCACCGGGCCGCGCCGCTGGTGACGGGCAGCGCGTAGCAGACCAGCGCGAGCGGTGCCATCACGGTCAGCGCGGCAACGATGGCCAGCCGGATCACGAACGTGACGAGGATGATCACGAGCATGATCGCGACCGCCGCGGACATCAGGATCAACCACAGGCCGCCGGTCTGGTCGTCGAGGATGGCCGTGCGCAGCCTGTCTCCGCCGGTGGCCGGATCGATCGGCCCCAGCAAGGCCGCCGACAGCCCGTTGGCCAGGTCGGTGGCCTGCCCGATTAGCCACAACGACTGGCTCGCCACGATGAACGCGAGCACCAGCCGGGGGGCGACCTCCCGGATCGTGGTGTGGGTCTGCACCGTCTCGTAGCCCATGACCAGCACCCCGGCCGCCATCACCAGCAACCCGAACAGGCTCATCGCGATCAGCCACGTCCCGTTCCACAGGTCGGCCACCGGAGGCAGATCCGCCGGAGTCGGGGTGTGCAGCAACGTCCCGCCGATCAGATCGAGCAACGGATTCAACGCCGCGTTGACCACCGTGCGGAACAAGCCCGTGACCGCCGAATCGACAAGATCACCCAGCCACGACGACTCGGCCCCAGCCCCACCACCTGGAGCCGGAGCCGGAGCCGGGGTATCGGGGTTCGGCGCGACGGGTGCGGTCGGCGGTGGGGTCGGGGACGGTGGCGGCTGGCCGGGCCGCCTGGCCTGCGCCAAGGCGGCGTACCCATCCGTCGCTTCCCCCGCGATGGTCGCGGCCTCGACCATGCCGGCCGGCGCGCCGCTCGTGGGCGTCGGCCCCGGCTCTGCCGCGGATGCTGCTGTGGCGACAGGGCCGACGAGCAGCGTCACCAGCAGCGCCACCAGCAATGCCGCGCCCGTCAGCACCGACCCGACGAACCGCACCCGCACCAGGCGGCCACGGCCCGGGCCGGCCGGGGGCCGGGCGCTGTATGCCGCTCGGGCGCGGCTGGTGCCGCCAGCGGTAGGTGAGGCGGTGCTGGGCGAGGCGGTGCTGGGCGAGGCGTTGGAGTGTGCGGTGACCACGGTCAGGCCCCGACGACGCTCTTGAGGATTTCCACGACCAGGGGAGCCAGTGCGGCCAGCGCGAGCCCCCACGCGCCGGAGCGCAGCGTGGCCTTGGCGCGCTCCACCTGCGACGGGTCGCCGTCGCTGGTGACGTAGCGGACACCAGCGACGGTGACGCACACAGTGGTGAGGCCGAACAGGATGCCCATCAGCCAGTTCCGCAGGTTGGTCAGGAGCTGATCCACCGACCCCACCTGCGCCAGCACGATCTGGTCCCCGGCAACACGATCCGGTCGGGTCGACCCGGCGTCCGAGGCGGTGCGCGCACCGTGGCCTACGGGCTCGGATGCCGCGCGCGCTGTCGCGGCCGAATCGGCTGGACAAGCGGGGAGGGCGGGGTGTGCCGTTGAGACGACGACCGGCGTTCCGTTTCCCGGCGGGGTGTCGGTGCGGCTGACGGTGTTGGCGTCGCCGGCCAGGATCGACACCAGGATGGAGACGAGCACCGCGACCGCGACGGAGACGGCCGTCGTGGTGACTGCCACCAGCGCGACCGCGAGGGCGGTCCCGACTCCGGTCAGCGCGATCCGTGGCCGGTGCGTGGTCGGCTCGGGATCGGTATCGCGGTGCGTGTCCCGGTTTGGGTCGCGGTCCGGTTCATGGCCGGGCAGGGCCGGGTCTTGGTCGGGTGCGGCTGCGGGGGTCTGGTGGTGCGCGCGGCGGGTCATCGCGCGTCCCGGATGATCAGCGGCGCAGCCGAGGCGGCGGGGTTGGCCGGGGTGGCGGAGAGGGTGTCGCGGTAGCGGACGGCGGCGCGGTAGGCGGCGGTGCGCAACCGGGCCGGGATGTGCGGGATGCACGGGTCGGTGCGGTGCAGCTCCACGAGGAATCCGGACAAGGTGGCGGCCTCGATGTCGTGGGCGTGGCCGCGGTGGCGGATCGCGACGTTGGCCGCGATCCGCACCAATCCGGGCAGCGCCACACCGGCACATCCGACGGTCCACGCGCTCGGCGAGGACACCGCGTCCCGACCGTCCCTGCCACGTCCAGCGGCGCCGGAGGCGTCGGTCCGCGGTCGGCGTGCCCCCGCTGCGGCCCCGGCCGGTGTTGTCGTGGGGGTCGTGGGGACGGTGGCGGCGGCCGCGTGGGTGGCGGCGTGGGTGGCCGCGGTCGCGGTCACATCCGGGGCGCCGCGGCGGGCGCGCACGATCAGGTGCGCCCACACCGCGTCCGCGGTGACGGCCGGCAGCCGGCGGGAGGCCAGGCGAGTCCGGACCACGTGTAGTGGCACCCGCCCCGACGGCAATCCCGGAAACACGCCGCCCTCGATCGACAGCGGCGACGGCTCGGTCACCAGCCACACAAATGCCTGCTCCACCGCCTCCAATGGGGAGGCGAAACGGGCCCGCGAATCCGGCAATGCCGCCGGAACCAGAGCTGACGAGCGGTTGGCAGAACCAGCAACGCGGCGCCGCGGGGACGAACTCGAACGAGGCATAGCAACTCCCGAAACAGGGCGAGAACAACCTGGCCCTGCCATGTCGCCACACCAGCTACTACCGATCTCCTACCGAACCGCCACCGAATCGCCACAGACCTCCTACGGCCGCGACACCAAGGTGGAACCGAATTCGCCAGTCCGGTGACATCACGCGAAAATTGCACTGTCAGCGCAGTTCTCCAAGTCGCCCGGCCCGGAGAACGCGGATACGTTCTGGGTGATGTCGGACCGCTCGCCCGGCGCGCAGGAGGCGGCCACGGTGATGGGCCTCCGGCCTGCAACAGGCCCGCAACAGCGGCCGCCACCAACCCGCAACAGGCCCGCAACAAGCCAGCTCAGCGGCGCAGAGCTGCCACGTTCGCCTGTGGCGGCGCCATCTGGGAGCACCCGGCGCCCGCTCGGTCCCGCCGGCGTGGGTCCGGCGGTCGTTCTGCGCTGTGGCAGATGCCCGCAACGGTGTTGCACGCCGGTGTGGCCGTGTGGTGGTCGCGCGGTAGTAGGGCGGTAGTAGCGGCTGGGTTTCTCTGGTTGTCACACCCCGACGGGTGACCGGCCACGGCGTTTCCCGTGAGGCCGGTCCGGTTCATTCTTCCGGTTCCCGTCGTCGTGGGTGTCGACGACGCGGAGGGATTCACCGACGATGGCGACCGAGACCACCGAGACCTTCACCTGCACGCACCAGCGCGACCAGATTCCAGCGATCCCTTCCGATCTGATCACGTCATGGAATAGCCGGCTGGCGTCGGGATTGAGCGTCGATTGCCAGCCGGGCGCGGTGCTCGCGCGGGAGGTTGCCGATTCCGGTGTCTGTGCGGATTCGATCCTGACGCGGATGCTCTGCGACCCGGGGGCCGCGGTCACTGAGGTCGGGAACGGGGCGCGGCAGCTCGTCGAGGATCTGGCCGCGCACGGGCTGGCCGTGCTCGCCGCTCTGGTGGTTGCGGCCGCCGTTGCCGCGGTCGCGGGGGCGATGTGGATGCGCGCGCGGACAGCGGCACGGGCCCGCCGCGCGGCCGCAGCGCAGTGGTGGGAGATCACCCCACCCGCCGAGCTGACCCCGGACGCCGCCGTGGCGGCGTGGCGGGTCCTGCACGCCGCCATCGCCCGCACACCGCGCCGGCTCCGCCTGGCCGGCCCACCCACGTTGGTCGCGGAGATCACCGCCACGGCCACCGGCGGCGTCCGCCTGGGGTTGTGGATCGCGCCGCCACTGCCCGGCGAACGCATCGCCGCCGGGCTGCGCCATGCCTGGCCCGGCGCCCGCATCGACCGCGCCACCCCACCCCAGCTCCCGCCCCCACCCCAACTCCCGCCCAAGTCCTCGTCAGCGGTTGAGCCTGCGAATGCGCGGGCCGGGGCGAGGTTGGCCGCCGTCGAGCTGACCCCCTCCGGTGGTCCGTGGGCACCGCTGATCACCCCGCCCGCGCACCGCCCAACCGGTGCCTTCGTCCCGGCACACTCGACGCCCGGCACGGGTGAGCAGCGCGCAGCGTCAGCCGGGGGCGACCCGCTGCGGGCGGTGCTCGGCGCGCTCGCCGATTGCGCATCCGGGGATCACGCGCTCGTCCAGATCATCATCACCCGCGCCAGCCCCACGGCGCGCCCGCTCGCCGCGATCGTGCTCGCTGCGGCTGCGTGGGCTGCGGCCGCGTTGCTGTCCGAAGCGTTGACGATCGTGGCGCCCGGCCCGATCCACCGGCGGCGCCGCTCCTCCGGGCGCGCCAACGGACCGGACGCGCGCAAGCGGGCCGCCGGACGCGACCCGGTCGCCGCCGCGCGGGACGCGCACGCGGAGGGGGTGGCGCGCAAGCGAGCGGCCGGGCCGCATTTGCGGGTCACGCTCCGCGTCGCGCTGGCCCATCACCGCGGCACGACCGCGGCCGAGGCGCGGGACGCGGGACGGCGCGGCATCGCCAACATCACCGACGGCTACGCGCTCGTCCTCGACCCCACCGCCGCATTCCGCGTGCGCCGGCTTGCCCGCACCGCAACGCGGTGGACGCGGATCGCGCACCGCGTGCCCGGGCGGTCGTTCGTGGCGACCCTGCCCGAACTCGCCGCGCTGTGGCATCTGCCCGTCGACCCGGCGCGGCACGGCATGCCGGTCCCACCCGCGCGCACCCGCCCCGCCGGCCGCGTCCTGCCCCGCGCCGCGCACCCCCACACGCCGATCCCGGCATCCCATTCGCGTGCGGCCGTCACCGGCCACCCCGCTGACCCGTCGGCCGGCCCCGCGACCGGGCCGCACCGCCCGGCATGACCCATCCACCGCGCCGCAGCGGGGGCCAGCCGGGGCAACCGGGCGCCGGTTCGGCGCGGGCACCGCCGGCCGCCCACACCCGGAGTCCGCCCACCACGCCCACCCGCCATCACCGCCACCCCCAATCACGGAGGAACCGCCATGAATCACCACCTCGAACCAACCCCCGGCCCGGCACAGCCAACACCAGCGGCAACGCCCTCGACGGCACGCACGGGAGTGCGTCCGGGAACGCGACTGCGCCGCTGCGCGGCCGCAGTCGCCGCTGCAGGGGTATGCCTGATCGCCACCCCCGTGGCCGCGTCCGCAGCCCCGACAGCACACCCGACCCCCGCGTCCGCAGCACCGGCAGCGACGGCGACCGTCACCCCCACCGGCGCTGTTCGCGAGGCCGGGGACAGCGGGCTCATCGACCCGGACCGGCTGGAGTCGGTGCAGGCCTCGATCGTGGGACTGGTCATCGTTTGGGAGGAGCCGACCGCGACGACGTGGGCGGCGACCGAACCGCTTACCGTCAGCCCGGCGGACTCACCGGTGATCGCGATCTGCACGGGCTGGTTCGACACGCCCTCGACGATCGCGACGGCCGGGCACTGCGTGGACCCGAAGGTCGGGCGTGCCGAGCTGGACTGGCAGCACCAGACCTACGACCCGGACACCGGGACGTTCACCCCGCCCCCGGCGGGGCGCCCTGACCCGGTCGCGACGGTGTGGGCGTTTCAGCCCCACGAGTCCGGCGGAGTGCTCGACACCCCGGTCAAGGTGCACGTAGAGGACTACCGCTCCGTTGGAGACGGCGACACCGCCGCCCTCTCGGTCGCCGGGATGCCCGCCGGTGCCCCGCTCGCGGTCGCGGCCACCGACCCGCGCATCGGACAGAACGTCACCTCAATTGGCTACGCCGGCCTGAATCTGATGGACACCGACGGCGTGGACCTGTCCAGCCTCGCGATCGCAAACAGCGACGTCGGGCAGTCGATCGCGCGGATGCTGCAGGACTCGCGGCTGCAGCCGGTCAACACCAGCGGCACCATCAGCAGCCGGCAGTACCGCGGCGGTGTGCCCGTCTACCAGGTCAGCGCCGACTTCGACCAGGGCATGTCCGGCGGCCCGACCCTCAACTCCGACGGCGAGGTCGTCGGCCTCAACAGCCAGATGACCATTCCGTTCGCCGCACAGAACTTCAATGTGGTCACCGATACCGCCCGCCTGCGGAAGTTCCTGCACGCCAACACCGACACCACGAGCGCCATCAGCGGCAGCGCCACCGGCACCGGCACCGGCGGCGGCACCGGGCACGACACCCCGGGCAGCGTCGACTCCACCGTCGACTCCACTGACCCGACGACCACGGCCCCGGCGCCGGCCCCGGCGGCTGCGGCCGACCCTTCCGCCGCACACGGAGCTTCGGCCCCCGCCGTCGAGGACAGCGGGCGGCCCGAATTCGTCGGTGTGCTCGTCAGCGTGCTCACCGGCCTGGCTGGGATCGGGCTCGGGTGGGGCATCGCACGCCGGATCCGGCCTGCCAACAACACCGCCAGCAACACCGCCAGCGACACCGGCAGCGACACCGCCGGCAATGCCGGCAATGCCGGTCGTGACGCCGGCGCCGCTCCGGCCAGCGGTCAGGGAGACCAGCGGGGACGCGACCGGGGCCGGCGACGCGGGCGTCAGGGACGCGGCACCAGGGATGTGGCCGCCGGTGATGCCGGCGCGCTGACCGACGAGTCCGGGAGGTAGGTCCAGATGTCGCAGCGCACGGTCACGCTCGGCCCGGCGGGGCGGCACGGACACACCGAACGTGACCGTGCGCTCCACCCCACCCCGCATCCCCACCGCGTCGCCGGCACACCAACGCTTACCGTCGTGCGGGGAGGTCGGTCGTGACCACCGATCCGACGGCCCACCGCGCCTCCCACACCGCCACACCCGCACACACCGCCACACCCGCGTACTCCGCGGCGGCGCAGTCCCAGGCCGCGCAGTCCCGTGCCGAGCAGGCCGGGCTCGTGGGCCCGCCCTGGCCGCCTCGGCTGGAGCTGACCGCGCCCGACGACCCGGCGCGGCAGGCGGGCAAGCCGCTCGGGCTCGACGTCGACGGCGCCGGGGATCTGATCGGCTTGTCGGTCCCCGACGCCCGCCACCACGTCCACGTGCAAGGCATCACCGGCGCCGGGAAAACGACCTTCCTCGTTCACGCCGCCGTTGCCGAAGCGTCTGCCGGACGCGGGCTGGTGGTGATCGACCCGCAGGGTGACCTGTGTCGGATGATCCTCGACCGGCTTCCCAGCCACGTCGGGAACCGGCTGGTCATCATCGACCCTGCCGAGACGCTCGCGCCGCCGGCGTGCAACGTGCTCGACACCGGACCCGGCGCCACCGTTCGGGACCGCGAATGGACCGCGCTGAACGTTGCGGCCACGTTCGCCCGCCTCTACGGGCGGTGGTGGGGACCGCGGATGGACGACCTCATGCGGGGAGCGTGCCTGACTCTCGTGCGCCGGCCCGGCTCGACCCTGGCCGACATCGTCGCGTTGCTGACCCACAGCGCGTTCCGTCACCAGGTCCTCACCACCTACGGTGCCCCGCCCGGTCTGGCTGGGCTGTGGCGCGACTTCGACGCCATGGGCTCGGCCGCGCGCGGGACACTGGCCGGGCCGTTGTTGGCCCGGCTGCGCGGTGTGCTCGGGCGCAGCTTCGCCCGGGACCTGCTCGGTGTGCCGGCCTCGACGATCCCGTTCACCGACGTCCTGGACGGCGGGATCCTGCTGGCCCGCCTCCCCAAGGGTGAGATCGGCGCAGACACCACCGCCCTGGTCGGGTCACTGATGCTGACCACCGTGTGGGCGCACATCCTGCGCCGCAGCGCCCGCACACCCGAGGACCGCCCAGACGCCACTATCCTCGTCGACGAGGCGCACAACTTCTTGCACCTGCCCATCGGAATGGACGAGGTGTTCGCCGAGTCCCGCGGCTACCGCGTGTCCTGGGTCGTCGCGCACCAACACCTGCGCCAGCTCTCCGGCGAGGTCGGCGCCGCGATCGACGCCAACGCGCGGACGAAACTGCTGTTCACCGTGTCGCCGGACGACGCCCGCCACCAGGCCCGCCACATGGGCGGCTGGTTCGACGAACGTGATCTCGCCGAGCGGCCGGCGCACACCATGACCGCCCGCACCGTCCACCAGGGCCACAACCAGCCCCCGTGCACCCTCGCCGGCCTACCCCTGACCCGCCCGATCCGCGGCCGCGCCCACCATCTGCGCGCCGCAGCCCGCGCCCGCACCGGGATCACCCCGGCCGCCCGCCACGGGCTGCTGCGCGTACAGCGCCTACACGAACAGCGCTCGAGCTCGTCTGCCCGAGAGAGCGGCCCGGGCGACATCAACTCGGCGTACGGCCCGGCCCCCGAGCGACCGGACGCGCGACCGGTCGAGGCGCCGCCGTAGGCGCGTCGCCGGCTCGCCGCACACCGCCGGAAAGCCCGCCGGAAACCCCGCCGTCTACAGAACGGCTCACCCCACGGCGCACACCCAGATCCGCAACAGCCCAGCTCACCCCTACAGAGGTGGCATCGTGTCGGTACCCCGACAGTCCCGTAGGGACTTCCCCCGCTACGTCCAGTACGCCGACTCCCGCCTGGCTGACGCCGTGCGGGAATCGTCTCGGCTCACCCCGCGCGATCACCACGTGCTCGCGCTGCTCTCCCGCCACCGCGCCATGCGCGCTGATCACCTCGCCCGCCTGGCCTTCCCCAACATCCACCGGGCCCGCCACCGGCTGCTGCTGCTCACCGACCGCGGTGTCCTCGCCCGGGCGCGGCGCCGCGACACCTGGAACGGGCGCCGCCCCTGGATCTACACCCTTGGCCCCGTCGGGCAGATGATCCACGCGGTCCGCGCCGACGCGCGGATGCCCAAACCCGCCGAGACCATCGAACGCGTCTTCCGCGTCCTGCAGTCACCCACGCTCGAACACGATCTCGGCGTGATCGACGTGCTTGCCCGTCTGGTCGACCACTCCCGCCACCACCCCGGCGCCCAGCTCGACCACTGGCAAACCGCGGCCGCCGTCGCCGAGGAGTGCGGCGGCATCGTGCGCCCCGACGCGGGCGCCACCTGGACCGAGCAGACCGAGCAGGGGCCACCACCGGCCCGGGTGGTGTTCTTCCTGGAGTACGACGCCGACACCGAACCGCATCGCGTGCTGCTGCGCAAGATCGACGCCTACGCCGAACTCGCCGACACCGGGCTTACCCGCCCGGTCCTGTTCGTGTTCAGCGGCCCAGCCCGCGAGCAGCATTTCCACGACCACCTCACCCACCGCTACCGCGGCGCCCCACCGGTCCCGATCGCCACCACCGACCACGGCCGCACGTGGGCCAATCCCGATCCCGACCGCGACGCCACAGCCCACCCGCACCGACACCGCGGCGCGTACGCGGCCCCGTACGGGCCGTGGGGCCCCGACGGCGCACCCGACACCTTCCCCGCCGTCGGGGACGGGAGCGGTCCGCACGGCGTTCTGAGCCCCGCGCAGTCGGTGTGGTGGCGTCCGGGCGATCCCGCCCGGCGCGCGCTGGCTCAGGTGACGGGGCCATGAGCCCCACCAGCGGCGCCGCGTCACCTGCCGACCCACCCACCGCCCCGGCCGCCGACTCCGCGGCCGGGCCAATACCGGAGTCAGGACCGGAGTCCGTGGCGGACGCGGTTCCGGTGTGGGCGCGGCCGGCGGGCGCGGTCCTGACGCCGGAGGATCACGCGGCGATCCTGGCCAGTGTGCAGGCGCTCGACCCGATGACGACCGAGCAGATCAACGGCGTGGCCGCGGTGTTGACCGCGCGCACGCTCGCGCGCGCCCGCAACGCTGCCCGACCGCCCGGGCGCCCGGGGCCTCCCGACCGACGGCCCCGGAACCGGTCACCCGACCACAGCTGACAGCACAGAACACGCAGAGGAGGACACCCCATCGCATCTGCGGGACCGGGTCGGGAGACGCTGCCCGGCCGCGGTTCGGCCACGCACGCGACACACCCCGCGCGGAGGGTCCGCGCGGGGTGCGAGTTAGGGGATCAGGATGCGATGGGGACGAGCGCGACGGCGCAGTAGCGGTCCCCGTGATCGGCATTGCCGCAGGTCTCGCACGCGGTCGAGCAGAACCCGAGTTCGGTCCCCTCGGCGCAGATGTGCCGCGCCTGATCACCCCACAGGTCCTCGATCGCGGCGGCAGTGGTCTCGGCAATGTCGGTGCCGTCGACGTACTCACCGTTGGCGAACAGATGCAGACACACGACGCAGATTGACAGTTCGGAGGTCTCGAACATGGCGTTCCTTCCGACGTCCGGCCACACGCCGGAATCTGACAGTTCTTACGTTTTGCAGGTAGAGGTTGGCGGGGCGCGGGAACTGTAGGGGTCAGTCGTCGAGTTCGGCAGCTACGCGGCGAAACGTCTCCAGGGCCGCGCCCCAGGTCTGGCCCTCGTCCTGCTCGCGCTGGGCTTCTCCGGCGGCGCATTGCGTCGCTTCGGACACGTCGGCGATGAAGAGGGGAAGAACGTCGTTGACGGCCCACGCCTCGTACGGGCGGAGCTCGTCCGGCCGTACCCCGCAGGTGGTGAGAGCTAGCCCGAACAGGCAGGCGGGTTCGTCGACGTCGGTGCGGACGTAGAGGCAGGCCGCGCCGGGCACGTCGACCGCTTCGGAGATCGAATGCGTCCCGTCGTCCGGGACGCACCAACCGCAGGTGCCACGCGGGTAGATGAAGTCGTCTCCTCGCTCGGCGACCGCAGCAGCGACGGCCACCCGGAACTGAGCGTCGGTGATCGTGCGCATGAACAGGCCCCTTCGATTCGTGACGACGGGTGGGTTAGCTGGGGTTACGCGGCGCCGTGTCCGGCGTGGCGCCGTTGGTTGCGCTCGGCGCGGCGGCGACGGGCGGCAGACTCCAGGGGGAAACCGGCGCCCGCCCCGATGCTCAAACCACCGGTGCGGCGGGTTAGGCGTGCGGTCCGCTCAGCGGCGATCACCCACGACGCGGGGACGTCGTCGAGAATCGCCACGGTCTCGATCTCGGCCGGGTAGATGGCCTGCACGCTCGGCGCCGGTGTCCCCACCTGCGGTGCGCCCAGGGTCGGGAACCACACGATCGCGGCCGCCCCGCCGAGTTGATCGGTGCGCAGGACGATCCTCCGCTGCGCCGCGGCGTGGCGACGGCCCGACGTCCACGGTCGCGCCGTGATCACGCTGCCAGCCGCCGGAAGCGTGGCGTCGGTGTTGGTGTCGGTCATCGCCCGCCCCTTCCTCGTCTCCGCCATATCTGAATCTTACGTTTCTTACGTTTCTTACGCAAGAGGGTGACGGGTGTTCGCCGTGCATGTTCGACGGAGGGGCGGGCCGCGATCGTCAGCGCTGCGCGGCAGTGCTGGTGTTCCGGTGCGCGCGGCGACGCCCCGCCGGGGTAGTGGCGCGCGCCGCGTCTCCGGTGTCGTCGGTGCGCGCGCCGTCCTGGGAGTCGTCGGCGTCGCGGTCGGGTCGTGGACGGGCCAGCAGTTCGGCGAGGACGCGCGCCAAGTCAAGCGGCTCGACGTCCTCGGGGATCGTCACGGTGTGCGTGGCGTCGTCGAGGTCGACCGACTCGGCGTCCGGGTCGATGTCGACCGTGTATCCGTAGCGGGCAACGTGCTCGGCGAACGCGCGCTGCGGCACCGCGTCCGGGTCCAGGGCATTACCGGCGCCGACCTCCGGGCCTTCTGCGCCTGTCGCCGTTTCGCCCGCAGCGGGCCCATCCGTGTTGTCGTCGGCGATGACTTCGCCGGTCTGGCTGATGTCGAACACGGAGATCAACGCGAAGCGCGGTCGACCCGGCTTGCCCTCCGAAGTGGCATCACCGTCGGGCGCCGGACGGGTGGCGTCCTCTGCTCCGGTGGACCTTGTGGGGCCGTCGCCGTCGCCGGATTCCGCAGCCTTGTTCGATCCCTTGGGGGCGACGATGCGGAGTGCGCGGGCGCCGCGGGTGACGCAGCGGCCCCGGTCGCGCCATCCGCGGAAGGTGGCGACGTCGGTGACGTCGATGCCTCGTTCGTCGCCCTGGATGAAGAGCAAGGCCAGATTGCGCAGGCTGTAGCGCAGCAACGCCGACCGGCCGACGAGGAAGTGCCCGACCATCTCGGCCACAGCGTCCGGATCATCCAGCAACTCGGCCGCCTGCTCGGCGAGCTGACGGTCGGCCGCCGCCCGCTCCTCGCGCTCGGCGTCGTTGTAGGTACGTCGCGTCTTCCTGGCCATGTGGTGTCTCCCTCTCCGCGTCTCCCGCTCGACCAACGCCGTCAACCTTACGTTTCTTACGATTCTTACGCAAGTCCTTCCCTGTTGTCGGACCTCGCGGAGCGATGCGCACGCCCGATCAGCTCCGGTCAGACGCCCGGTCGATCGGGCCAAGCATCGACCGCGCATCGCGCCCATGCGCGAACGCCCGCTCTCGGACGTCGGCCGGGTCCGGCCTGTTCCAGTAGTTATGTCAGTTCTGTAAGGTTTGGTGGATGGACCGGATCACGGCGGAGCACCTGCGGACGCAGTGGCGTGACGTTCGCCGTGCCGCGGGCGAGGGTCGGTCGTTCCTCGTGACGCAATGGGACACACCGATTGCGACCGTCCTTGGGCCGGTGGTGTGGCGGCGCGGACTGGACAGGATCCCGCACGGCGGCCGCTGCACAGAGGTTGGTGCCGGCCCAGGGCGGACGTCGCTGCGGCAGATCTTGGAGGCGGCGCGCGAAGGTCAACACACGGTGGTCATGTGGCACGGCCGAGAGGACTCGGTGATCGTGCCCTGGCGCTGGGCAACAGAGGCATTGCCAGAACTCGCCGCCGGGGCAACGCCGGCAGATTTCCCGCCCCAGTAGCCGGCTGACGATCAAGGGCGGTTGGAGCGGGATGAACCGTCTCGGCGCGAGCACCCGTTGTTGCCCTTGCCGATGCACTGGGCTTGTTGCAGACGCGACGCCCCCAGGTGCTGCCGACGTCGTCAAGGGCTGTCCCTGGGCAGCCCTGATGTGCGGCCGTCAGATCATCTTGGTTGCGCTCTTGCCGGCGTCGGGATCGCGGCTTCCCGGCCACCAGTAGCCCGGAACCGTGCGCTCGCAGAGGTGGTCGAACTGGTCCCTGACTTCGCCGCCGTACGCGTCCTGCAGCGTCCCGTCCGGATGCAGTCCACCGTTCTCGGGGTCGAGCCAGGACAACAGCACCCGGACATCTCCGGGATGAACCCCAAGCTCGTCGGCGAGAGCGTCCACGGTCGCCCGCCCTGCCCTCGGCACCATCTCGGGAGTTGCCGGGTTCGTGGTGCTTCGCGCATCGCGTGTGCGTTCGAAGTCCGTCATGACGAGTAGCGGTGCAGTCCTGCCGCCTGGTCGACGGCGTTCACCAGCGCCAGGGCTTCGCGAGCGACGTCGGACGGGAGGGTGTCGACGTGGCGCCCGCAGGCGGTGACGAGCGCGGCGACGCTGGCACTGATCGCGGCGCGGCGGGGATCGAGGGATCGCTCATGCCCGGCGACTTCGAGCAGAACCTCTGCTGCGTCGACGAAGTCGCGGCGCCTGCTCGTGGACAGCGGGGCGGCAGGCATGGTCAGGATTCCTTCCGGTAGCCGGCGGAGCCACGGCCGGCACACCCTTCCCCGGCGGCCGGCCGTGCGGGTGCAGGCTACAGCCGGGTAGAACAGTTGTTCGATACCCTCGACGGGTGACGTACACCCCGTAGCAAGGTCCTAACTCGCCCGCGAATCCGCCGCACGGGGCCGGGCTTAGCGCGATCAAGTGAAGGGCCCCGCCCGAGCCTGGAGGTGGCCTACAGGTCGTGTTCGATGTCCGGGTGGGTGCGGGCGGCGTCGCGAAGGTGATCGACGAACAGGCCGGCGATGGCACTGATCCGGCGTTCGTTCGCGAGGCGCGCGACCAAGGACGCGGTCACCGCGGTGTAGGCGTCGCGGTCGCCGAGGCGCTCCGGATCGGGAGTGCGGATCTCCGGGCACAGCCCAGCCTGTTCGACCTCATGGCGCAGCCCCGCGGCCGCGGTGGCCGCCTCCTCGATCACCTGGACGACTGTCGCTGCCGGCGCCGAGTCAACGCTGGCACCTCCCCAGCCACCGCCGTCCGGCTCAGCATCCGGGGATGGCGAAAGCGGGCGCGGCGTGGTTGACGTCTCATCGAAGTCCACGGTGTCTATCTCCCGTATCTACGGTGGCTGCGTGGGTCTCATTGGGCCACACACGCCAGGTAGGCCGTGGGGTTTCCGGACAACTCGTCCGCCCGCGTCCAGCGGCACGATCGGGCGGCGCTGCACCTGGATCGTCTCCGTGCGCCAGGCTCGGACTTCCGATGCTGATCGGAAGGGATCGCCGATCGACGCGTGCCGAACACCACCCCCAGCTCGCGCAGCACCCGCAGCCGGTCCTGCGCGCGGCGCACCGATCCGAACGCGACCGTGGCGATCTGCTCGGTGGTCAACACCCGATGATCGGCCAGCAGCTCCAGCAACATCCGGTCCCGCTCGACCAGCCGGAATCACAGCGCGCCCTCGACGATGATGATCCGGGCGCTGGCGACACCGTCGGGGGAGGGCGCTCGTGCCGGCCTGAAGCCGATCTGATGCCTAACCAGCCCACGAATGACGAAACGGCCCAGCCGAACGCGCTCGAAAGAGTCTCTGATCAGGCCCGCTTGGTGGTCACGGTGACTGGATTTGAACCTGCGACCTCTTCGTCCCGAATAAGGTTGGGTGGCGTCGCGATGATGCCCCCACTTGCGATTCCGCAGGTCAGAGCGTCGGTGACTGTCGGTCTGAGAGCGCCTGTGGAGCCATGTTCTTCAAGATCGTCTCCCAAAATTCTCCCACAGCGACAGCCGCCTGTTAGACCGGCCGTCGGCAGACAGGACGGCTTCCGTGTCAGTAACGAGCGAGCCCACCGGCGCCGAATCCGAGACGTGACCGACCCCTCTAGGTCTGAGACTGTTGCCGTTAGGCATCCCAGAGCAGCTGCTCACCAACATTCTGATTGGAGCCGCAGCGATCAGCGCCGCGTTTGTGCTCAGCGCGGTAAGTCCAAAGTTTGCCGA